>NZ_LXWK01000022.1 GCF_001669775.1 Rheinheimera sp. SA_1 | reverse complement strand
CACCGGCCGAGCCATAACGCTTGCCTTGAATAAACTTACTTTCTGAACGACGCAGTAAAGTCACACCATCTTTATCGTACTGATCGCTGAATAGTTCTTTACCGTCTTCCCAATTAAATTTCCGGCTGAAATAGTGCTTGGTCACACTGCCATCCGGCGCTTTCACGCTAGAGAATTTTAGATCCCCAGCGTCAATCCCTGAATTTGCCGGAACAGTAATCTGGCCGGGTGCAAATTTGGACTCACCGGCAAAAGCACCAATATTTTCGGAATAGCTGTAATCCCATTGCATGGTAGGTAAACCAGCACCAGAAATTGTTTTTTTCATCAGGCTGATGGCGTTAAAACAAATATCAATTGCAAAGCTATGGTCGTAATTTTTGTCATCGACCGGCCCGAGTTTATGCCGTGGCACTTCGGTTCTGCCATGGGTGGTGGAATGTTTTTCAAAGGTTCCAATGGCGCCATTTGGATGGGTGATGGTCATCGTATGACTCGACGCATCCCAGTTAAGGCATTGGCCATAAGTTGTGGTTGATTTATTGTACGCGTTGTAGAACGGACTGTATTTGAAGTCCCAGAACTTCCCGTCCGGACGGGTGACTTTGCCAAGCTTGGGCGACGCATCTTGATCGATATATGCATAGTTCCAGACCTGCCCATGAGCACTGATCTGGTTGATGTAATCGCTGCCTTTGATGACTTCATAACCAAAGGCGACTTCCCGGCCATCCGATGATTTTATTGTATCCAACCTGTTGCCGACATAATTATAAGTAACCCAATTACCAAACCTGTCTTCAACTTTAGTGGCCAGCATAAACGTATGGTAATGCCGGTAATAGGCTAAATCCGTAGGTTGGTCCTGTCCTGGTGGATCAATAGGCGCTGGATCAATGGAAACGCTGCCGTGGGCTCTGCCTTTACCAATATCAAGACCACGTACCAGTCTTAATTTATCAAACGTATATTTAGTCCCATCCTGGGTGGTAACTCTGAATCCCTCACTACCGGATGGTGTGGTAAAACACTCAATTCGCCAATTTTTATTGGTGGTTCTTGGTGTTGCTGCATCTTTATACAGCAGCGTGGCCGAACCCTGGCCAGGAATATAGATGTTATCGCCACTCCAATAATCTTTCACTTCCAGCGTAGATGCATCGTAACTGAGCTCTGAGCCAGGATTAAGTGGGCCGCTGCAGGCCTTATTGGCCGCCCAACTCCCGGTATAGGTGGCTCCATCGATACTGGCCATCGAAGTGCCGATGTAAGGCAAATCCAGACTCCAGTCGCCGAGCAATCTGTTGGCAGAATATTCAACATCCGCTGAGCCTGAAATTCTGGTGACACCGACCGGAATATTAAAATTGCCGGGCACATTAATGTCGGTCTGCTTAAACGACAAAGAGCCGGTATTTAAATCAATTTGCTCACCCATTAAATCGGTGGTTTCAGCAGTAATCTCAAAACCGACATTAAACTGCTTCAAGATGTTTTTTCTTGAATGTTCCATTTCGGTTTCAACAATGGTCTTGGGAGTTCCAGAACTGAAACTGACAGCCCTTGAAGAAACATTTCTGCCTCGTTCGTGATAATCAACCACACTATTTTGAAGTTCGGTATTGTGGTGTCCGTTATCTGCGGCATAAGTATTCAGACTAGCGCCGATAACCACAGCCAGAGTTCCTATAATTAATTTATTACTCATATCAATCCTTTATAAAATCATGTCTGGCTAATTAGTTATCTTTCACTTCACCAAATGGCTTGTATTCACTGCGTTTAATCACATTGCCATTCGCATCGGTTTCGGCAATGACAGAACCAAGCGCATCGGTATGCAAATAAATCACCTGCACACCACTTTGCTGTATCACAAAATTCGCAGTAGCTTGCACACTGTCCGCCATCCCGGCTTTAAAGCTCTTTGCTTTGACAGTGCTGGTGCTGGCAATGCTGAATGGGGCTATATAAAGCGTTGAGCTTGCCGTCACATCTGTACCATTGGTGGTATAGCGAAGTTGAGCACCTGCAGTACCGCTAGCTAGCGTCACATTCACAGGACCGTTATGGTTGCCGCCATTCGGGCTGATTGAAGGCGCTGCGACTTGAATGACAAAACTGGCACTATTTTGCGCACTGTCGGTCATACCCGATTTAAAGCTTTTTGCTTTAACCGTGGTGTTGGCTGTAACCATAAATGGGGCGGCATAAAGCGGTGAGCTTGCCGTGACATCGCTGCCATCGACGGTGTAACGGGTTTGTGTACCAGAGGTCGCTGTCGCCAGAGTGACCGACACCGGCGCACTATGGCTGCCGCCATTCGGGCTGAAGCTGGGTGCGGCTACTGCTGCTGAAGCTTTAAACGTTGCGGTGACTGTACAGGCGGCGGTGATGGCACCTGTGGTAAAAGGGCTGGTTGTAGTCGTTCTGCCACAGCCGGAGATGCTGTCGATGGTAAAACCGCTATTGGCCGTTACGTTGAAACTTGCGGTACCGCCAGATGCAACATCGACATAACCAGGGCTAATACTGCCACCAGCATTGGCACTGGCACTCACCCGAATTGGCGCAGCCTGAACCGTTACAACATTGCTGCCATCTGAATAGGGCGAGCACAAGGACGTGTTACAGGCTTTTAGTAAAAACTGATAAATTGCACCAGCTTTACCAGTAAAACTATGAGTGCGGCTGCTCCCCATATTTAACTGGCCCGTCGCAGTGCCATTCTCATAAGGCTCCAGTAAGTAATAAGTCGCCCGGGCTTGCGCGGCCCAATTGACAGTGACGGTGGTGCCACTTACTGAGGCTGTCGGTGGCGAGGTCTTATCCGGTGTTAAAGGTGCAGTAACAACATTACTTGCTGCCGAATAAGCCGAGCACAACGAGGTGTTACAGGCTTTTATCAAATACTGATAGGTTTTTCCAGGCGTTATATTCTGCTGATAGGTCGTGGTATTACCAACCTGTACCTGCCCGGTTGGCACGCCACCAACATAAGGCTCTACGATGTAATAAGTCGCTCTTGGCGTAGCCGACCAGGTCAAATCCAGATACATACCTTGCAAAGTCGCTGTTGGAGTCGACGGTTTATCCGGAGTTAAGGGTGGTGTCACCGTTTGGCTATACGCCGAAAATGCCGAACAACCGGAGCCATCACAGGCTTTGAGCCGATAAAGATAACTTCGGCCGGGCGTTATATTTTGCTGATACAAGGTTGTATTGCCAACGTTCACAGTGCCGGTTGCAACACCGGTTTCGGAATATTCAACCTGATAGTTACTGGCACCACTCACGGTGCCCCAGGTGACATCGATATACATGCCAATCAATGTAGCGTTTGGTGATGCAGGCGTTGCCGGCACCGCATTGGCTTTCCAGGCCAGCACGGTGCAGAGCAAACCCAGCGCTAAGCTGGCCATATTTTTGATTAACATAAACAGTTCAATTCCTTTTTCATTGAAGTTTTGTGTTGCACAGCGACCAACTGGCTCACTGCTGATTTGTATTTACTGATCTTTATTCTCCCCAAACGGCTTGTATTCAGTACGTTTAATCACATTGCCGTTTTCATCCGTTTCAGCAATGACAGAGCCCAAAGCATCGGTATGGATATAAATGACTATTGGAGTTGTCGATGAAGGTGAGAAAACAACCTGCACCTGACAATTTGCGGTTACAACGCCGGTTCGGTAAGTATTTTCTGCTAGTGCTCCGCCACAACCAGTAGCACTTTGGATTTTGAAGCCAGCATTCGCAGCTAAAGTGATTGTCGCCTTTTCGCCACTTCTGATTTTTTGGATTGGCGGCGTCACAGTGCCACCGGCATTTGCAGTGGCGCTAACATCAAACTCAACGACGGCTTGTTCAGCGACCTTAAATACCAGTGTTGCTGGCAGCTCGGCCTGTACACCTTGCGAATCCTTCACCCAAAGTAAAACACTGTCTTCACCGCTAAAGCCCGGGTTAGGGGTGTACCGCCAGTGGCCAGTCGCTGTAGTGCCGGTTTGGGCCAGCTTGCCGTGCGTGGTCACACCATTGGTACTATGGGTTTTATTGACAAATTGCACGGTATAACCAGCTAGTGACTCAGCACCTTTTGCTAAATCGGCATCAGAAAACAACGCCGACACCAGAACATTGTCGATACTAGCGCCAGTTAGGCCATTTAAAATGAGCGGTTCTGACACCATCAGGGGTTTGTCGTTCACATTGTTGACAGTGACTTTGGCGTTGAATAAGCCGGATGAAATACCGCCTGAAGTAGCGACAACGCCAACATTTAATACACCGTAAAAGTCTTTCGCGGGGATCAGCTGATTGTTTTCAATTCGGTAATTTTCACCATTAACTGCGCTGATTTCAATGCTGTTGCCAGGTTCAGCTCCGGCAACGGTGAAGTGCTCAGGTAACAATTGAAGAGTTTGATCTTCTTGCAAGGTCAATGTTTGTTGGGCGGTAATTTTCAGTACTGCCGGTCCAGCAACATCATATGTCAACCGGCTAGGATTCGAAATTAATCCGGAACTGTCTTTTATTTTGTAATTGATTGGGTCTAACCCAGTAAATCCTTGGTTTGGGGTATACAAGAACGATGCCCAAGGGTGGTCACCAGTTCTGAAAATTCTGCCATTGGCTGTTGAACAACTGGCGGAGCAATCTAGATTATCCACTAACAGTTTAAATATCGTGGTATTACTTATACCGTCGACGTCATGAAATAAACCTGTGAGCCTGAAATTACTGGATTGATTCTGCTTAAGACCCAGCGTGAGTGGCGATAATGCATTCGGCGCATCATTAACGTTATTCACCTGAACTTTTGCAATAAAAGTTGGCGATTGGTTGCTGCCATCAGACACCCTTATCGGAACCTGAAGTTCGCCATAAAAGTTATTATTGGGAATAATACTGTCCGCAACAACTTTATAATTCTGGCCAGCGAGTGGTGTAACTGTGAAAATCGTACTGTCGTAATCGACAATTTGGAACATGACAGGCAACAACTTCAAGCTTGTGTCTTCTTGCACGCTGATCGCGTTTTGCGATGCCACCACCGGCACCGGGCTTGCTGTCACCCGAATTGTTATTAAACCTTCGGCACTTCGCAGGTCTTTGTTGTCCGTAATCCAGTATTTAATCACATCATCACCAACAAAACCTGGCTTGGGGCGATAAGCAAAGTTACGCTGATCCGGCGCAGGCAAAGGTGAAAATGTTCCGTTGCCAGTATCTAAATTTGCATTGTTTCCTGGCTGATTCACCTGAAAACTAAATGAACTGAAATCGCTGTCGTTATCCACATCGGTAAATAGCTGTGCAAAGGTGACGTGCACGGCATCTGAGTTGGTAACCTGAAATTGCAGATCTCTGCGGGTTACCGGTGCATCATTGACATTGGTAATAGTCATGGTCGCAACAAACGCCGCTGAACTATTTACTCCATCAGATGCCGTTACCGGAACCTGCAACATGCCAAAAAAGTCAGCGTTTGGTGTGATTACATTGTTGATAACACTGTAATTTGCACCTGGCTGAATACTAAGGGTAAAACTTTGACTGTCACTGTCGACGATTGAAAAATCTGCACTGCTCAGACTAAAAGAACTGTCTTCTGAAAAAGTCAGCGGCCGGTGGCCGGTTATCTGGGGTATTGCCGACGCGCTGGGTTGTAGTAGGTAATAATTCACCATGGGCAACCAGCCCGAGTTGGCAGACGTAACAAACGACAATACAAAACAGCCTGTTAAGAATAGCCGGGACAGAAAATTCATGAGCACTGATTCCGAACTAGTTGATTAGGCAAAGATCTTTATACGGTACGCTTAATTCATTACACGTAATGTAGCTATCTCTACCTTGCCCTTGTGATGTCATATAAGGTTTACCATTTGCAGCCTTTAGCGTTTTAATAACGGAACCTCCATTGGAGGAAGTGTTTCCTACGGCAACAATTCGAAAACCCTGTGGTGTCACGGCAGCGATCGGCGCAGGTATAACTTCAACACTTTTAACCTGGTCAAGGCTGGTGCCATTGACACATTTCTGCGCACTTTCCACCAACACTTCCATATTGCTGGCCATCGCAGCGACCAATACCGAATAAGTCGCACGATCGGCATCGGTGGTCAGCGACAGGC
Source organism: Rheinheimera sp. SA_1 (assembly GCF_001669775.1). Lineage (GTDB taxonomy): Bacteria > Pseudomonadota > Gammaproteobacteria > Enterobacterales > Alteromonadaceae > Pararheinheimera. Next base: position 107,411 of record NZ_LXWK01000022.1, on the reverse strand, counting down.
CCCATTTGGTAGGATTGGCTGCGGCACAGGCCGGGACGGCAGCTGTTTTTGCGGTGTTTTCAGTAAAAGTAACTATGCTGCCATCCACTTTTAACGAAGTTATTTTGGCAGCGAATACCATCGGCGACGCCAGCACAAAAGACCATAACAATAATTTCAAACGCATTTAATTTTCCCTATTTTCACTTTAAAAGGGTGCGATTGTAATCAGGTTATGAATAATCTCAAGTGAATTATTTGCTCTTTTGGAAACTATGCAGATACAAAATAATAACACCAGCATTGACTGGCACTACCTATTATTTAGAAATTGCTATTGAAATCAGCAACAAAACTACTCCGAATGATAAATAAAACAATAAACAGGATGATACTTTTGCGGTAAAACGGGTATATCACTTGCAACAATGCGCCATTTGTCAAAACGCTATTTTGTAACGACTTCTGCCTCGACGGCCAACCTCTTAAACTTATCACTTTGCCCAAAGACTTCAGCAAACTGTGCTGCGGTCATTTGCGATTTGTCGGTCACCACGTCGGTGGCTTTCGCGGTATTTTCTTGATCACAATCAATATCGTACAGCGTGCGGGCAATATCCCATTCCGCTTTAATCATCGCCCCCATCAGCGCAGTATGGCCTCGTTTGTCACGCAGACAGGCATCGGCGCCAGCTTGTAGCAGGACGTCAACCGCGGTTGGCTGTCCAGCATAAGCTGCAATCATTAATGCGGTATAACTGTGTTCGTTTCGTTCGTTCACTGGATAACCAGCTTTTAAAAACTCACTGAGTACAGCTTGCTCTCCGGTTCTGGCCGCTGCGAAAAAATAGCGCTGCAATTGCCGGATGTCCTGAGCTGGATCGATGGCTGTCCTGAATTCTGTTGCTGTCGCCTTAACTTTTACTGCGGGCTCCGCGGCGCACACAGCCCAGTTGCCAGATCCGATCCCCAGTAAAAAGCTGAGAATGAACGCTTTAGATTGAGCCATTATCTTTCTCCTGATACGAGCCTTGTATTCTCGACAATGTCCGGTTTCAATTCGGTAAAATTCGCATAAATCAGTATTGGGAGTGCCTGTGAAGCTCACCCTGAATTGCAGGACAGAGCATTTGAGCTTCACAGGGCTTTAACCGGAATAACACAGCAGCTGGTCCTGTCCGGCTGCCGTGATAAGTACTTCCTGCCGAACAGTTACAGCCGGGCCGCCAGTTGTTCAACCTGCTTCAAATCACCCTTCACTGCTTTGGTCAGCGTTTTGCCATAATTGGCATCGGCCTTGTAGAAGTGCGACAACATCACATGCTTGGTCAGGCTATCTTTCACCGCGCCTAAATCACCGGCTAAGTTGCGAACCAGGTTTTGCTGCGCTTGTTTACTCAGGCCACGGTAAAACTCGCCAGCCTGGGTAAAGTTGTCGGTTTTAGCGATGATCTTTTGCTGCACAGTGCCGGAAAGTTCGGTGGTTACAGCACGAGCCACCGGCAATGTCGTTTTTGGCTCGATCCGGCTTGGCTCGTAGTTCACATTGGATTTGTTATTGCCAAAATTCATTGCGCCTTGCTGGTTGTGGCTGTCCACATTGACCAAAGGCCGGTTAATTGGCAATTGCTGATGATTGGCGCCTAACCGATATAACTGAGTGTCGCTGTAGGAGAAAATCCGGCCTTGTAGCAAACGGTCTTCCGACGGTTCAATCCCAGGCACCAAATTCGCTGGTGCAAAGGCGGCTTGTTCGGTCGCTTCAAAGAAGTCATCCGGCATCCGGTTCAGCGTCATAGTGCCGACTTTGACTTCAGCAACCTTTGGCCAGATTTTGGTGGCGTCCAGCGGGTTAAAGCTAAAATCATCCAGCTGATCCGGCGTTAAAATCTGAATATGCAAATCCCACTTCGGATGGTTACCGGCATTGATTTCTTTATATAAATCCCGGGTCAGGTGGTTAAAATCCATGCTTTGTACTTTGGCAACCTGCGCTTGATCCAAAGATCTGATGCCCTGCTGACTGCGCCAGTTAAATTTCACGTAACGCACTTCACCCTTGGCGTTAATGAATTTATAAGCGTGCACGCCAAAACCATCCATTTCGCGGTAGCTGGCTGGTGTGCCTAAATCTGAATAAACCTGCGTTAACATATGGGTGGAAGCCGGGTCGTTTGACATAAAATCAAACACCCGGTTAGCATCTTGCAGATTGTCGATCGGCGATGGTTTTAGTGAATGCACCATGTCCGGGAATTTAATCGCATCGCGGATAAAAAATACCGGCAGGTTGTTTCCCACTAAATCCCAGTTGCCTTGATCGGTATAAAACTTGGTGGCAAAACCACGCGGGTCACGTAAGGTTTCCGGGCTATGGTTGCCATGAATAACTGTAGAAAAACGAACAAACACCGGTGTTTTTTTACCGGTCGTGGCAAACAGACTGGCTGCAGTCAGATCAGGAATGGCGTTGGTTACCACAAATTCGCCATGGGCGCCGGTACCACGGGCATGCACCACCCGCTCCGGAATACGCTCGCGGGCAAATCGTTGTAATTTCTGAATTAAATGCACGTCCTGCAGCAACACACTGCCGTTTGGACCTGCGGTGATCGAATTCTGATTGTCGCCAACCGGCGCGCCATTGTCGCGGGTCAGTTGCTCTGCATTGAGGGTAAAAGTAGTGGTCACTGCTAACACGGCGAGTGTAGTTTTTTTCATTTTTTAAAATCCTCTGTCGAAGTCAGCTCTATCCTGCACAGATAGCTTAGGGGCGACAGTGAATTATAAAAAACGATTTATATGGATTGATTCAATCTATAAAAAGGATGAGGATAAATTTACCTATACTCATCCCTGGTCGCTGCGGGGACTTAAATCTTACAGGCGCCACCGGCACAATCGTCTTCATCCGGCAGAGCGGCGGCCGCAGCGGCAGCTTGATCCGCCAGTTCCAGTTGGGCGGCGTTGTTGGCGGCTGCAGTATCAAAATCCAGATGGTCTAAATCAAAATCAAATTCGTTCATGACAGGCCTCTTATATATTCATTGGAATCATGCTCTGGCGGTTTTTTACCAGCCAGTCTGTTGTTAGTTCTGGTCATCAGCAGCTTTCGCCGCCAGTAACTGTTGCACCTGTACTTCCAGCGCTTCGAGTTTTTCGCGGGTGCGCAGCAATACCTGGCGCTGGACATCAAATTCTTCACGCGAGACAAAATCCAGCTGGCTTAATTTAGCCTGCAGTACCGCTTTGACTTTCGCTTCAACATCATCCGCTACTTCACGGAATTTCGGTGGAATTGCAGCGCCAATCTGGCGGGCCATTTCTTCGATTTTTTTCGGATCCAACATGATAATTCCTTGGGTTGTTGCAGCGGCTGAAACTTTATTCTACGAGTGTTGATGGCGGCGCGCGAACACTATTTCAAGCAAATGCGCCAGAATTTATCCGATAGCAACTGTCAGTCAGAACTGTCGCCACCGAACGCTTTCGGCTACACTAACGCCCCCGCTCACGATGGCGGTTTCAGACAAGCGTCACAGGTAATCAATGAAACTCAATCCGCAGCAGAATGAAGCAGTTAAATATATCTCAGGCCCATGTCTGGTGTTGGCGGGTGCCGGCTCCGGCAAAACCCGGGTGATCACCAACAAAATTGCTTATCTGATTGAAGAATGTGGCATGTCTGCCCGGCATATCGCTGCGGTGACCTTTACCAATAAAGCTGCCCGCGAGATGAAAGAGCGGATTTCCCATCAGCTGGATCGCAGTAAATTACGGGGCCTGACGGTTTCTACCTTCCACACCCTTGGCCTCGAAATCATTAAAAAAGAACACAAAGCCATTGGTTATAAAGCCAATTTCACCCTGTTTGATGATCAGGACAGCATGGCATTACTCAAAGAGCTGACCGAAAACGATTTACAAGGCGACAAAGATTTACTGCGGGCACTGCAAAGTAAAATCTCAAACTGGAAAAACGATTTATTGTTGCCGCCTCAGGCAATAGCGCAGGCGATGGACGCGCAAAGTATCAGCTTTGCGAATTTTTACAGCCAATACGCCCAGCAACTGCGGGCTTATAACGCACTGGATTTTGACGATTTAATTATGGTGCCAACGCTGTTATTCACTGCGAACAGCGAGGTGCGGCAGCGCTGGCAACAAAAAATTCAGTATCTGCTGGTCGATGAATATCAGGACACCAATACCAGCCAGTATGAACTGGTGAAAGCTATCGTCGGCGAACGGCAGCGTTTTACTGTGGTTGGTGACGATGATCAGTCGATTTATTCCTGGCGCGGTGCCAAACCACAGAATTTAGTGTTATTGGGGAAAGATTTCCCCAGCTTAAAAGTAATTAAGCTGGAGCAAAACTACCGCTCTTGTGAGCGTATTCTCAAAGCCGCCAATATTCTAATTGCCAACAATCCACACGAATACGACAAAGCGCTGTTCAGCACCCTCGGTTATGGCGTGCCGCTGAAAGTGATGCCAACCAAAAGCGAAGAAGATGAAGCGGAAAAGGTGGTGGCGGAAATTATTTCGCATCGCTTTATTAATCGCAGTAATTACAAAGACTACGCGCTGTTATACCGCGGCAATCATCAGGCACGGGTATTTGAAAAAGCACTGATGACCAACCGCATTCCCTACAAAATTTCCGGTGGCACCTCGTTTTTCTCCAGACCAGAAATTAAAGATGTGATGGCTTACCTGCGGTTGCTGGTCAATCAGGATGATGACAATGCGCTGCTGCGCATCATCAATACCCCTAAGCGCGAGATTGGCGCCGCCACTTTAGAGCGGATTGGCAGCCTGGCGAATTCACTGCATATCAGCCTGTTTGACGCCTGCTGTGCGCCGGAATTATCGGACGAACTATCCGCCAGAAGCCTGGCTTGTGTGCGTGAGTTTTCGCGCTGGATGGTGGAACTCGCCGACAACGCGGTGCGCGCTGAACCGGCCGAAGCAGTGCGGGATCTCATCCGGCAAAGCCGTTACGAAGCTTATTTATTTGAAGTCAGTAATAGCCCAAAAGCGGCGGAAATGGCGCTGAAAAACGTCAACGAACTGTATCGCTGGATCACCGAAATGCTTAAAGGTGATGAAGAGCACGAACCGCTGACGCTGGCCGAAGTGGTCACCAAGCTCACGTTGCGAGATATGATGGAGCGCAACGAAAAAGACGATGATGCTGATCAGGTACAGCTATTAACTTTGCATGCCTCCAAAGGTCTGGAGTTCCCTTATGTATTTATGGTCGGCATGGAAGAAGGCATTTTGCCGCACCAGACCTGTATTGATGAAGACAACGTCGAAGAAGAGCGGCGACTGGCGTATGTTGGCATCACCCGGGCGCAGCGGGAGTTGATTTTCACTTATGCCCGTGAGCGACGCCAATATGGCGAAACCATCAAGCCTGAGCCAAGCCGTTTTTTAATGGAATTACCCAGCGATGATTTGGAATGGGCACAAGCGGCGCCGGTAAAAACCGAGGAGCAGCGCCAGCAAACCGGACTGGCGCATCTGGAACGGTTACGCCAGTTGCTGAAGAAAGACTGATTCCTGCTCTGGTTGCAGCAAGCTTTTTACCAGCCGACCCTGCATATAACAACAGCCTTGCTCAACCAGCAGCTGCCGTAAATCGCCGTCATCCACACCATCGGCAATGACCCGGAACTTATAGCTTTGCGCCAAATTAATTAAAATATCCAACATCTGCCGTTTTTGCTGATGTTTGGTTAAATGGCGGCAAAACGATGGATCAAGCTTAATAAAATCAAATGGATATTGCGTTGCAATGCCCAGTGGCATGGTATCAGCGCCAAAATGTTCAATGGCAAGCCGCACCCCAAGCCGTTTTAACTGATTCAGATAATTCAGGTTCGAACTGTTCAGTTTCACCAAATCATATTCGGCAAACCCCAGTGACAACCGGTGCAGCAAATGCTGATACGGCAACAACACTTTGTGTAAACGGTCAAATTGCACTGGGTTTAACAGGTGCTGATGGCAAATCTGCAGACATAACACCGCCGGTTGTGGGTGCTGCTGCAGTTGTTCAAGTAACTGCTGAATAATTTGTAATTCAATTTGTGGCAGCACACCAGCTTGCGCTGCCTGACGATTAAAATCCTGTTGCAGCCCCAGGTTTGGGTGCACCCATTGCATCATCGCCTCATAGCCCAGCACATGGTGTTTTTCGCTACAGACAATTGGCTCGTATTCCACTGAAAACTGCTTATCGGAAAGTGCCTGGTGCAGAGCCTGCTCCATGCTAAGTTCCTGCAATAATTGCATCCGCATACTGTCGGTAAAAATCACAAAACGGTTACGACCCATGGCTTTGGCCTGATACATCGCAGCATCGGCATCGCGCAGCAATGCATCGGCACTGCCATAGTCCGGTTTATAACTGGCAATACCGATACTGGCCCCTGAATAGACCGGCTGGCCTTGCAGCACCATCGGCTCACGCATAATTTCAATGATTCGATCTGCCACATCTTCGGCATCGCCATCGTCGGTGAGCTGGGTTAACAGCACCACAAACTCATCGCCGCCAAGCCGTGCGACCAAATCATGCTCGCGTACCGTGCGCTGCAACCGCTGGCTGACTTCAATCAGAAAACAATCGCCAACATGGTGGCCCATGGTGTCGTTAATCAGTTTAAATCTGTCTAAATCGATGAATAATAAAGCAAACCTTAGATTGTTTTCTCGCCCGCGTAAGGTGAATTGCTGCTTGAGCTGCAACATAAACATCTGACGATTGGCAAGGCCCGTCAACGTATCGTGATTCGCCTCGTGAAACAGTCGCTCTTCGACTTTTTTACGTTCTTCCACCTGTAACCGCAGGAATAAATTGGTCTGGCGCAACTCGCGGGTACGTTCGAAAATCTTCCGTTCCAGCTCTTCCTGATGCAATTTCTGTTGTTCGGTATTCAGCTTGCGCTGGATGGCCACCGCTATATGCTGCGACACAAAACGTAGAATATTCAGCTCACTTTCGCTGTACAGGTAACTTTCGTCATAGGACTGTACTGCGATCACACCAAGCGCTTGCTGGTCGATCAGCAGCGGCGCACCAAGCCAACTTGTCGCATGGGGGGCGGTTTGCTCAGATTCTGGCACCAGCCGCAGCACTTCACCCTGTTGCACCAGCAAATCTGATAACTCGCGATTAATCAGCCGGGCTTCCCCGACACGCAGCACATATTCGGTAAAACCTTTACGCAGCGGACGCTCCTGCGCCGGCGGCGAATACTGGTCAATATAAAACGGGAAACTAAGTTTTTTACCGCTTTCATCTAACAGTGCAATGTAACAGTTATCGACCTGCATCAACCCGGCGAGGATTTGGTGTACTTCCCGATAAAAACCGGTCATATCGGCATTGGTGGCAGTGAGTTCCGATATTTTATATAGCGCCGCCTGCAACTGCTCGGCATTGGTGCGTTCGCGAATTTCACGCTGTAACGAATGATTGATATTTTGCAACTGCCGGGTGCGTTCACGCACGGTTTGCTCCAGCAGTTCGCGACTTTTTACCCTATCGATCGCCGTCACAGTGTGGCCAGCAATTGCGGTCAGTAAATCAACGTCACGTTGTTGATAGTGATAGGAATTATCGTAAATCTGTACCACCATCACGCCAATCAGCTGCCGGCCACGATTCAGTGGAATGCCCAACCAATGATGGCAAGGTGTGCCTTGAGAGCGAATATCACCTTGTTGCAGCAGTTGCTGGAAACGCTGTTCATCACACAGCAGCATTTTTTTGGTACGGACCACATAACCGGTCAGGCCATTAACAAAATCGGCAGCGCTTAAGTCATTAGTATCAAGCTGATCTTTTTCGTCAGCAAAATATTCGAGACTGAAGACGCCGGTTTCATGGTCGACCAGCACCACATAAAAATTGTCGGCGCGCAAATGCTGTTTCAGGAGTTGGTGGATGGCCGGATAAAACTCCGACATATCAGAAAGTGTGCTGGCGAGTTCCGACAAGTTCAACAAGGCTTTTTGCACCGTATAAGCCAGTCTGTATCGTTCAAGCAGAGATTTTAAGCGGCGATCTGGCGCTTTATTGGCGCTTTGCCTGGCTGCGGATTGCGTTAATTCCTTCAACTGTCGCTCTTTATATTTGTGAGTGATCCTGTGGTCGGATCTTAGTGAGAACAGGTCCTATTATGCACAAAGATTAAGCAGATGAAAGTGTTTATCCGAGTTGTGATGGATTGTTTTTATACGATTTTGTTCTTGGCGCTGCGACTAACCCCATAACCAGGTAAATAGGGCATAACAGGTGCAGGCAATCGCAGCACCTTGCAGGGTTAGATTCACAAATTCGCGAACGGGTGAAGCGTTATATCTTGCCCGAAAAAAGAAAACGGCCCAAAGAAAGGACCGTTCGTATATCGAAAACCAGAAACACCATTCGCTCAAAACATTCTTAAGTGAATGACGTTAGCCAACAGTCGGCTTTGCATTGATACGGTGGGATTAAACGCCTTCAGTCATAAATTTAATCGCATCAACGATTTCTTCATCCGAACAATCAGCACAAGTGCCGCGAGGTGGCATTGAGCGGATCCCTTCGATAGCGTGCTTTTTCAGAACGTCCAGACCTTGTGCAATACGCGGTTTCCAGGCTGCATCACCTTTTTTCGGTGCATCTAACGCACCAGTACCGTGACAGGCAAAACAGGCGCCTTGATACACTTGCTCACCAGTCCGTGGGCCTGTCGGTTTAACGACAACTGGCTCAGCGCCCGCCAAGTACACCTGACCGACCGGTGCAATACGCGCTTTTAATTCATCTTGAGATTTTTCATCAGTACTGGCCTGAGCAACCAGGGCACAACCTAACAAAGCAAGAACGAAGGTAATTTTTTTCATTGATCGGGATCCCCGGAAATTAAGCCGCACAAATTCTAAGGCATTATAGCGCTGCCGGACCAAAGAGTGAAAGCCCCAGTAGAGCGCAAGCCAAGCATTCAACGAAACGCAAACTGCTGATCCAACGTCACTAAATTAATTCAATATCGACCTTAGCTAATATTCATCGAAATGTCTGGTTAAAACATGGTCAATTCAACAAATTTTTTTTCGTTTTTCTGCTTTGCAAAAGAAACCGTTGTGGTAGTCTAGTTACCCATTCGTCAGGCCAGATCGCTTCTTTTGATCATTGCTGACGGTGCGGAAAAAACATTTTCCACAACAGGATGTAAAGAATAATAACAAGGGTCTGTGTTGTCTTCCCCTTCGTTTTTTGTTTTATTCTCAACAACTTAACTCCTTTTTTGATGCTCAGGAATTTTGGGCTCACTTGCTATTGCCTGAATTTTCTACACAAACATACTCACAACTTATCCACAGCTTGCCGCTTCTGGCCGAAGCCCGCAAACTGTGGCATTCTTGCTTAAAAATCTTCGGAGCTTCGCTCATGGTGCAAATCCCTGCTGATCCACTGATCCTGGTGGATGGTTCTTCTTATTTATTCCGTGCTTATCATTCGCCACCACACTTAACCAATTCTAAAGGTGAAGCCACCGGCGCTATTTATGGCGTGGTGAACATGCTGAAAAGTCTGTTGCGCCAATATAACCCCAGCCAGATGGTGGTGATATTTGATGCTAAAGGCCCGACTTTCCGCAATACCATGTATGCCGATTACAAAGCGCACCGACCACCGATGCCGGACGATTTACGCACGCAGATCGAACCCTTGCATCAGATTATTCATGCGCTGGGCTTGCCGTTGTTGTGTATCAGTGGCGTTGAGGCCGACGATGTCATCGGTACTTTGGCAGTTCAGGCCAGTGCTGCTGGCCGCCATGTGCTGATTTCAACCGGCGATAAGGATATGGCGCAGCTGGTTGATCAGCATGTCACGCTGATCAATACCATGACCGATACCATCCTTGACCCTGCAGGTGTGCGCGAAAAATTTGGGGTGGGGCCTGAGCTTATCATCGACTTTTTAGCCTTGATGGGTGACAAAGCTGACAATATCCCGGGTTTACCCGGTGTTGGCGAAAAAACCGCCCAAGCCTTGTTGCAAGGCCTTGGTTCTATTCAGACTTTATACCAACGGCTGGACGATATTGCAGCCCTTGGCTTTCGTGGCAGCAAAACCATCGCTGACAAAATGCGTGAGTTTCAGCCACAGCTGGAACTGTCGTATCAGCTGGCGACCATCAAAACTGATGTTGAACTGCCGATGCAATTTAATGATCTGCACCTGCGAACACCGGACTACAGCAAGCTGGCGGAGCTTTATCAGCTATGCGAATTTAAACGCTGGTTGGCGGAAGTCCAAAGCGCCGAAAAGATTAATGCCGTGAGACCTCTCGAAGCCACTGCAGCACCGGGCGCTGTAACTGGTGCATCTGCCGAAGCTAATAGCACGGTTGCAGCCGCAACAACAGCAGAACCTTCTGCTCAGCTGGATCGCAGCCAATATCAAACTGTGCTGACGCAGGAACAATTAGCGCAACTCATCACACTACTCAATCAAACCGATTTAGTCGCCTTTGACACCGAAACCACCAGCCTTGACTACATGCAGGCTGAACTGGTTGGTATTTCCGTTGCAACAGCGCCGGGATTGGCATGGTATATCCCGGTTGGTCACGATTATATTGGTGCACCCGAGCAACTTGATCGTGATCTGGTGCTGGCCGCCTTCAAGCCCTGGCTCGAAGATGAATCCAAAGCCAAGGTTGGCCAAAACCTGAAATATGATATGAGTATTCTGGCGCGCTACCAGATAGAACTGCGCGGGATAAAATTCGACACTATGCTCGAGTCTTATGTGCTGAACAGTGTTGGCAGCCGCCACGATATGGATAGTCTGGCGCTGAAATATCTGGGTCATCAAACCATTAGTTTTGAAGAGCTGGCGGGGAAAGGCGCGAAGCAGCTGACCTTTAACCAGATTGAACTGGAAAAAGCCGCCGAGTACGCCGCTGAAGACGCCGATGTCACTTTGCAATTACACCTTGCTTTGTGGCCGCAACTGGCTGAAAACCCGGGTCTGGTGAAGGTGTTACAAGACATCGAAATGCCGCTGCTACCGGTTTTATCCCGGATGGAGCGTGGTGGGGTGCTGATTGATGCGGCCCTTCTGCAAAAACAAAGTGAATTTCTGAGCAACCGGATTGGCGAACTGGAACTGCAAGCACATGAATTGGCTGGCAAACCTTTTAATTTGTCCTCGCCAAAACAGCTGCAGGAAATTTTGTTCACTGAGCAGGGTTTACCTGTCCTGAAAAAAACACCCACCGGCATTCCCTCAACCGCCGAAGAAGTACTCACAGAACTGGCGCACGATTATCCGCTGCCTAAAGTGATTATCGAGCATCGTACCCTGGCCAAGCTGAAATCGACTTACACCGACAAACTGCCGCAAAGTATCGATCCTGACACTGGCCGGGTGCACACCTCTTATCATCAGGCGGTTGCTGCAACGGGCAGGTTGAGCTCGACTGAACCCAATCTGCAGAATATCCCGATCCGCACCGAAGAAGGCCGCCGAATCCGGCAGGCGTTTATTGCCCCAGAAGGGAAACGCATTCTGGCGGTGGATTATTCGCAGATAGAGCTACGGATCATGGCGCATTTGTCGCAAGACCAGGCGCTACTGGACGCCTTTGCCAAAGGTCTGGATATTCACCGGGCAACTGCGGCCGAAGTATTTGGTGTCGCACTGACTGAAGTAACGACCGAACAACGGCGCCGGGCCAAAGCGGTCAACTTCGGTTTAATTTATGGCATGTCCGCCTTCGGTCTGGCGCGGCAACTCGATATCAGTCGTGGTGAAGCCCAACATTATGTCGATACCTATTTTGCCCGTTTCCCTGGTGTGCTGGCTTATATGGAGCGCACCCGACAACAAGCGCACGAACAAGGGTATGTGGAAACTTTGTTTGGTCGCCGTTTATACCTGCTTGAAATTCATAGCAAAAATGTCGGTCGCAAAAAAGGCGCCGAACGCGCAGCTATTAACGCACCGATGCAAGGGACCGCAGCAGACATTATTAAAATTGCCATGCTGGCCGTTGACCGCTGGTTGCAGCAACAAGATCCAGCCAAGATAAAGATGATCATGCAGGTTCACGATGAACTGGTGTTTGAAGTCGACGCAACCATGCAGCCTGAATTTCAGCAGCAAATTGTCGGGCTGATGCAGCAAGCAGCGGCATTGGATGTTCCGCTACTGGCCGAAGCTGGTTCTGGCATGAACTGGGATGAAGCGCATTAATTTTAAAAATTATTTGGGATCGCTGGAACTAGTTCGCAAAAGCAACGTCTGATTGACTGTGAACATCCACATTCCTGGTAATTCCCTTTTAGCCTCTGACTTTGCAGAGGCTTTTTCTTTTCTGCCAGTCGCATTTCTGCCGCAACAAATCCGGTAATTTAATTACGATTCTTCGTGAAATTTCATCTGAAAGTAAATTTATGTTGTTTTATTACATAATGCGCTTGCTTTTTGAACGCGTCTGAGTAAAATCAAAATTGTAGGGTACAGAGGTAAGATGTTCTATCTTTCAACAGAAACAAGCTTTACCGCTTGATTTTGAATAGAAAGTAGGCTTATTTAGCCGCCCCACTGCTTGCAGTGGGGCGTTTTTTTTATTCAAAATCTGAAAATTTATTAGATTTTTTAGAGCAAATACTTCAAACGTTCATAAATCTATGTATAATGGCGACGTCTTGCTCGCAAGACACCCTGTTGATTTGAAATTATTGATAGCTTCTCCCCGTTTGCTATGCCGGCTTCTCTCTGAGACGCCGGTTTTTCTTTTTTGGGGGATAGCAAATTGGATTTGGTAGAGTTTGGTAAAACACGGCAGGGTAATTTGCGCTGGCAGAGATCAGAAATGAGCACAAACCAAGTGAGTAACCGGGCAGATTAACCCGGTTACCTCAGGATGTTTAAGCTGGTTTTAAAACGCTGTTACTCCGCTGCAGACGCATCTTCCGCATCACGGCCATACCAATCATCCAATACTTGCTCTAATTCAGTTAAACCTTGTTTACTGAGCGAGCTGAACGTATGCACTGTCACATCGCCCATAAACGCCAGTGAGGCTTCACGCACTTCCAGCAAGGTCTTCTTACGTGGACCAGGACTTAATTTATCGGCTTTGGTTAACAGCAATAATACTGATAACTGACTTTCAACAGCCCAGTGGATCAGCTGCTGATCTAAATCTTTCAGCGGGTGGCGAATGTCCATCAACACGACCAGTCCCTTCAGACTTTGCCGCTTCATCAGGTACTCACCCAATGATTTTTGCCATTTCTCTTTCACCGCTAATGGCACTTTGGCAAAACCATAACCGGGTAAATCGATCAGACGTTTATCATCGGCTAAGCGAAAGGTATTAATGAGCTGTGTCCGGCCCGGTGTTTTACTGGTTCTGGCGAGACCGTTTTGCCGGGTCAGCGTATTCAAAGCACTGGATTTACCCGCATTGGACCGCCCAGCAAACGCCACTTCAATGCCGGTATCTGGTGGCAACGCGGTAATATCCGGGGCACTGGTTAAGAAACTGGTCTGCTGATAATTAAATTTTGCTTTGTACACAACTCACTCCGACGTCAAATTTGGCTATAGTGTAGCGGATCTAGTTGATCTGAAGAAGCATTAGCCGCTTGAATGGGATTTTATCTGGCTAAGTTTCGTGTAAAATAGCCATAATTCTTAGGGTTATTATCTTTTATACCTGCTTTTTGCAGGTTCACGCTGAACAGAGACGGATAAACATGAAAAAATTCGCACTTCCAGTCATGCTTTTTTTAGGGTTAGTTGGCCAGGTCTCCGCTGTTGAAGGCAATGCAGAAGCAGGTAAAGCAAAATCAGCCACTTGTGCTGCATGCCACGGCCCTGATGGCAACAGCCCCACCGATATGTATCCGAAAATCGCTGGCCAACATGCCGGCTACATTTACAAACAACTGAAAGAATTTAAAGCCGGGATGACTTCTGGTGGCAAAGAAGGCCGTAACAACGCGGTGATGGGCGGCATGGTTGCAGCTTTATCTGATCAGGATATGAAAGACTTAGCGGTGTTTTACGCCAGCCAGACGATGAAATCAGGTTCAACGCCGGAAGATGTAGTCGCCCGTGGTCAGCAATTATTCCGCGCTGGTGATATGGATCGTGGCATTGCTGCTTGTATTGCCTGTCACGGTCCACGGGGTGTGGGCCACAGCCTGGCGAACTTCCCCAAAATTTCATTCCAGCACCCGGCTTACATCAAAGCGCAGCTGGAATCTTTCCGTAGCGGCACTCGCGCCAATGACATGAATGGCATGATGCGCGATATTGCGAAAAAGCTGACTGACGAAGATATCGAAGTTTTATCAAAATATCTGGGCGGCCTGCATTAATTATTAATACTTGCAGCTGCAATATGGCCTGACACTCGTCAGGCCCTTTTTTTACCAAGTGCTTTTGCTATACCGTCATATACCTTCAAGCTGTGCTTTTAAAAATCTGCATGCGGACCAAATACTTCATAGTGGATCTGCGCCGATACAACTCCCAATGCTAACAGTTGCTCCTTCACGGCCTTCATAAAACCAGTTGGACCACAGAGGTAAAAGTTGGCACTTTGCAGCGGTAATAATCTGGAAACGGCTGCGACATCCATCAATCCCGTAAACTGATTTGATGCAACATTTTGTAGCACATTGCGATACCAACAAAAATGCTGCAACAACGGATAATCCTGCGCTAACTGCTGTAAACGCTCTGCAAACGAATGTTGTGTTTGGTCCTCACAGGCATGCAGAAAATAAACGGGCGTATGCTGTTTTAAAGCCACAATACTCTCCAACATCGACATCATCGGCGTTAAACCCACGCCTGCCGAAATCAGCACAGTGGGGAGATGAGCCGATTGCAGAAAAAAATCACCGGCTGGCGGTAAAATATCCAGCTCGTCGCCTTCCTGAATATGGTCATGTAAGTAATTTGAAACTAAACCGGCGACCTCACCCGTTTCACGTTTGACGCTGATGCGATAACTATGGCCATTCGCTTTATCGGAAAGTGAATACTGGCGCATTTCGAAATACTCACAATTCGCCGGTTTTACTTTTACCCCCAGATATTGCCCAGGCTGGAAATCCACCACCGCTTCGCCATCCACCGGCACCAACACAAAGCTTGTGACTAAGGCCGACTCAGGGACTTTCTGTTGCACCTTAAACCGGCGCGGGCCATACCAGCCGCCTTGCTGTTGTTCAGTCTGCTGATATAGCTGGCGCTCCCGTCCGGTAAAAATGTTGGCCAGCACGCCATAAGCTTCGGTCCAGGCTTGTTCAACATCCAGGGTAAATGCGTCCGGAGCCAGCTCGCGTAAAGTCTCAATTAAGTGATGGCCAACAATGTCATAGTGCGCTGGCTGAATAAAAAAGCTGGTGTGTTTGTGCGCCACCCGCTCGACCGTTTCAGCCAGCACTGACAGGTTATCGATATTTTTGGCATAAGCGGCAATGGCACTAAACAGCGCAAATTGCTGCCGGCCACTGTGCTGATTGGTCATATTAAAAATATCTTTCAGCTCAGGATTCAATCGGAACATTCTTTGATAAAAGTGATTGGTAATCGCCACCCCGGCATTTTCCAATAACGGAACAGTGCTTTTGACGATAGCGATTGTTTCGGCAGATAACATATTAAAACCTCATTTTAAGAACTAACTTACAACAGCAATTAACCCGGTCTGCCATCAGCGCGGGGCTGAGTCAGGATGGGCCAATACAACCAGAGGAAAATGGCAAAGGAGCTGAGCCATAACAAAGCACTTCCTTGCCAGAACAACAGTGGAAAACCAGATAAAGTCGCAAACATGCGTAGCGGCCCTGCCAGCAACAACAGACCAAAAGCGACACTGAGCATTTTTCCAGCCTGTAACGCACGGCCGGTATGACCTAAGGACACCCGCGCCATCATCGCCAGGATCATGCCTGCCATTGCGCTGATGCTGAGCAAATGCAGTACATCTTTGAAGGGAATAAGCTGGGTTAAATCGCTGACGCCGAGTAGCAGTAAACCTAAGGCCAACGCCAGATAAGCCAGCTGTAACGACCAGAGCAACGGTACTTGCCAGATTTTCCCTGGCGTCCAATAAAGCTGTCGTAGTAGATGCAAAGCCCCAAGCAGCAACATGATCCAGCCGGCTTGCAGTGGTAGTTTTATGAAAAAGCCAAGCAGAAACAACGCGGTACCTAGTATCGACAGCGGCAATAAAACTTTATCCAGCAGCGGGGTTTTCTGTTGTGCCAGATCGAGCGCTCTGGCAGTGAAAAATGGGATCACCCGGCCACCTACAATCGCCATCAGCATGCAAAACAGCAGGATCACGCTGTGGCTCAAATGAGAGGCGATAGCAAACTGCTGGGTGAATGCCGCATAGACAAAACCGGTATTCAGCAGCGCCATTACTGAAAGAAGCGGAATAAACAGATAGTTGTTCCGGCTTTTCGCACGGATGAGCAAACTGGCAAGGCTATAAATCGCGCCACACCACCACAACAACTGCGTCAGCATAAACAGCCATAACAGCGGCGGGAATACCGAAAATAACAGACTAAGCCGGGCGGTTAGCCAAAACACACTCAGCAGTAACAGCGGCTTGCCAGACAGGCTGGGCAGTCCGGTCCAGTTTTGAGCGGCGGTGAGTAAAAAGCCGACGGCGATAACCGCACCAAAACCAAATAACATTTCGTGGGCGTGCCAAAGTGAAGGTGGAAACGCCAGCTGCAATGTCAGCAAGCCACTGAACCACAAAGCCCAGATGGCGATTGCGATCACAGCCCAGCAGGCGCCCGCCAGAAAAAATGGCCGGAATGCCAATGCGAAAAGTGCTGCGGATGACCAGGGTTTGGCACGTCCGTCGGAAGTTTCCGGCCAATGGATATTGTGTAAAGTTGGGTCTTTGCGCGCCATTTAACGCACTTCCTGATGCAATTCATACTGCGCGATACAACGGCAAACGTAAGCGATTTTCAGCAAGGTGGCGCTGAAAATCATCGTGACATGACCAGCCAGTTGCAACTCAAATGAAAACAACGCCGCCAGTGGGTAACACACCAGAATGGTAGCCAGCAGCAGGCAAAAAGATAACGCCAGCAAGGTATTGGCGACCAACAACAAGATTTCGAACTGATCGGTGGCAGACAGCTTTTGATGGCTGAACAATTGGGCAACATGCAGCATAACAAGCTCCTTCGGAGTCCCCTGACTCCACAGTGGATTGCTGGTAGATTGCAGATCTAATGCCACATATTTATTTTTTATATTTCAATTGCTTATAAAATTTCAGCCGTTAAAAGAGTCATAATGACAACGCACAAATAGAGTCAAAATGACAAAATAGAAATGTTATGACACAATTCATCACAATCAACCTAGGGTACCGGAGCTGATATGGCCGAAATAAATTCAACGATGTTGCTGGAAGTGGCGCTGGATTTAGCCAACAGCATTACTACTATTGACCGTTTTGACCGGTTGCTAAGCTCCATCCGCAAAGCAATTAACTGCGACGCCGTGGTATTGCTGGCCTATCAGGGCGAACTGCTGCAACCACTGGCCATTCAGGGGCTGACCGCTGACACCTTAGGCCGGCGCTTCTGGCTTAAAGATCACCCGCGACTCGCGACCATTTGCCAAAGTACCGATCCGGTGCGTTTTCCATCCGACACCGAACTTGCCGACCCCTATGATGGTTTATTGCTGGCGCAGGCCGGCGATTTGCCGGTGCATTCATGTATGGGTTTACCTTTGTATTCCGACGGACAACTGATCGGCGTGGTGACACTGGACAGCCTGAAACCGGACGCCTTCTCTGCGATTGCCGAAAGGACGTTGCAGCTGATTGCCGCAATGTCGGCGGCCACCTTAAAAACTGCGGTGCAGCTGAAAAAGCTCGAGCAAAGTGCCCGTCAGGCGCAGGATCTGGTGGAAGAACTGACCCATGAAGCACTGACCCGTGAAGGCGGTGAATTGATTGGCCAAAGCAGCGCGATGTTGGCATTAAAAAGTGATATTCAACTGGTGGCCGCTTCAGATTACACCGTACTGATCCAGGGCCAGACCGGCGTTGGTAAAGAGCTGGTTGCCCGCACTGTGCATCAATGTTCCAGGCGGGTGAAACAACAGCTGGTGCATTTAAACTGCGCCTCGTTACCGGAAACGTTAGCGGAAAGTGAGTTATTCGGTCATGCCAAAGGCGCTTTTACCGGTGCCGATCGCGAAAGACCGGGCAAATTTCTGCTGGCTGACGGCGGTACTATTTTCCTCGATGAAGTCGGTGAACTGCCGCTTTCTGTGCAAAGTAAATTATTGCGCGTGCTGCAAAGTGGTGAAATTCAGCCAGTTGGCAAGGACGATGTGAAGACGGTCAACGTGCGGGTTATCGCCGCCACCAACCGCGATTTAGCCGCCGAAGTTGCCGCTGGCCGGTTTCGGGCCGATTTGTATCACCGGCTGTCGGTTTATCCTATTCAAGTACCAGCACTGAAAGATAGGCAACAGGATGTACTGCTGCTGGCTGGTTATTTTCTGGAAGTGACTTCACGTAAACTTGGCTTACGCCAATTAAAACTGAGCCCTGACGCGCGGTTGCAACTTTTGCAGTACAACTGGCCTGGCAATGTGCGGGAACTGGAACATGTGATTAGCCGAGCTGCGCTAAAAGCCAGCAAAGATACTGCTGCCGGGGACATTATTGCTTTGCTGCCAGCACATCTGGAGCTCAGTCTCACCATACAATCCAGTACCAACGCCCAGGTATCAAAAGCAGCAATCACCGGCTTGAATCTTAAAGCTGCGACCGACGAATTTCAAAAACAGCAAATTTTGCAAATGCTGCAAAGCACTTCCGGTAACTGGAGTCAGGCAGCAAAACAGCTGGAGTTAGACCGGGCGAATCTGTCCCGCCTCGCTAAACGATTGGGGATCAGTGTCGAAAAAACGGTGTATAGCGGTCGTACTTAAACAGGGTCTACACTGTCATAACCAAGCTGTTCAGCAGAAAAAAAGGAGCCCTAAATGAACCGAGCAACCATTGCCTGCGATGTCCATGATCATATTGAAATTATCTGTATGCGTCGCTACGAGGTCGTACTCCATTTGCTGGATGGTAGCGAGATACCGGGCGTGGCTCGGGATACCCGCAGTACTGCAACGGAAGAATTTTTGTTGCTGGATCAATCCAATGAGATTCTGCAAGTGCCGCTTTTACAGATCCAGCATATCGAGGTGTTGGCTGCAGATGCACCACAGGCACTTATCTGGTTGCACCCAACAAGCAGCTGCGCCGTTTAAAGCGCAGCCGCTTCAAAAATCCGCAACATTTGTCCTGAATCGGTGAAATATTGCGACCAATTTGATCTAAATAACGACCAACGACGGCCATTCTGTAAGATATTTCTCACGCTAAGCGTAAGATTTTCGCCCGAAAAGTTGCTGCCATGAATTACCTTCAACTGATAATTCATGCTAACTAACTGATTTAATTTGACACTCTAAATTGGTTCAATTTTTTTATGGTTTTTTTTTGTGCACAGTCTTGCCATTCTGCGCAATAGGTGTAAATTAAACCCCGTTACAGATTGTAACATGTCAACAAAATGGAATTTTTAAGCACGGAAAGCATGAGTGCTTCGGTACATTCATCAAGACATCGTCACTGATGTCAGCGTTTTTAACGCGAGCAGGGAAGATTAAAAAAGTATTAGGACGATCGCGAATAATGATTTGTATAGGGAAATGACCTAACAATATATGGAAACTTACCAGACAGGGTGTCTCACGTAAGTCAGGATGATCTCAAAAAATTCAGCACCTTTCAGTGCAAACCTTCGAACGGCGGCAAGTTTCACTTCCCGCCGTTTTGTTTTATCTGCGATTTGGTTTTTATCAACATGGCTTGCCGTCAGTAGCCGTTTTATCGCCAGCACACGCTACCCCAGGCTGCAGACTTGTCTAAGCTGTAAATACAGTATTATTCGGATCCACGCGAAATACATAGGCAGCGTGGTGAAAACTGGTTAAAATACGCGCCCTTTTCTACAGGTAGACATTATGACTCGCAAAAAGAAAGCACGTACCTCCGGCCAGCTTGGTATTCGGCATAAACCCACTGCAGAAGCCCGCCAGGAACGTGAACGCCCTGTAGAATCCAAGAAAAAAGGTGCAGGCTTAAAATCCGGTAGCCGCAATGCGGTTCATGCGGATAAACCTACCGACACTGGCAACAAAAACAAAGATCCACGCCATGGCAGCAAAACGCCAATTCCACTGGTTGTAACCGTGGCCGAGAAGAAACTTCTCGCACCACAAACCACGCCAAAAGCCTTACTTGCTAAAGCCAAGCCGGTTGAAATTCCGCCACAGGTTGAATTAGAACAACTGGAGCAGGATGAAAAACTGCAAGAATTGCTGGAGCGGATGGAACAAGGCGAAACGCTGACTGGCAAAGATGCCAAGTACTTTAACGCTAAAACTGCCCGTCATTCTGAATTGCTGACGTTGCTGGGTCTGGATGTTGAAGACGAAGAAGACGAAACGCCAGAAGAAGAATTAGACGAGCTGAGTAAACTGCAGCAGGTTGACTGGCGTAAAGACTTACTGGGCGAATAACGGACGGATGATTTGATGTGGTATGTTTTGTTTGGGCTCGGGGTTTTGGTTGTCGCAGGTTTGGCGTTTTATCTGGGACAAATATTGTTTCAACTGCGTGCGCAACAACAACGGCAGCAACAGTCATTGCTGGACCATCAGCAAAAACAGGCCAAACATCAGCAGTATTTGCTCGATAGCATTCTGCTCATCGGTAAAGCCACGCTGGAACAACAGTGTGAATTATCGGAAGCGGCACTGCGGATTTGGGTATTGCTGGACAACCTGCAACCTGACTTAGCCCAATCCAGCCGCTGGCCAGGATTGTTTGCAATGTACGACTGTGTCAAAGCAATGCCGACCCACGACGCCCGCAAAGAGCTGGATAAAAAGGAATTACGCCGTCAGGATCATCTGCGCCAGCAAACTGAAATTCAGTTAAAAGATGCCATCGAAACGGATATTCGCGGTTTACTGGATTTGTTACAGCAACGGCATTAAGTATCTGCACCACAGTAAGAAAACAAAAAAACCGGGCATAGACCCGGTTTTGCTTTTTTAGAAAGGTCCGTTTTGATTATTGTTTGTAAACCACGCCGGCTTTCATCACAAAATTCACTTTCCCCATCACACTGATATCCGCCAGCGGATCGCCTGGCACCGCAATAATGTCGGCAATTTTACCGGTTTTGATACTACCCAGCGTTTCCGCCATGCCCAATAACTTGGCGCCTTCGATGGTAGCGCTGTGCAGTGCTGCCAATGGCGGCATACCCGCTTCGGTCATAAATACAAATTCTTGCCAGTTATCACCATGCATGCCGACCCCGGCGTCAGTGCCAAAGGCGATTTTAACCCCGGCTTTATAGGCCCGGGCGAAGGTTTGCTGAATTAACGGCCCTATTGCCGCCGCTTTGAGCCGTACCATTTCCGGGAAGAAGCCCGGTACTTTGGCTTTTTCGGCCACGTACTTACCGGCACTAATAGTCGGGACATAATAAGTACCATATTGCTTCATCAGCGCCATGGTTTTATCGTCCATAAAAGTGCCGTGCTCAATCGAGCTAACGCCGGCTTTAATCGCCCGCTCCATGCCCTCTTTACCATGCGCATGCACTGCCACGGTAAAACCATAATCTTTGGCGGTATCGACAATCGATTTTATTTCTTCGTCTTTAAACTGCGCATTCATGCCACTTTTTGCGACACTAAGTACACCGCCGGTGGCAGTAATTTTAATCAAATCAGCGCCTTCTTTGTAACGCTGCCGCACTGCTTTACGTGCATCTTCGACGCTATTCACCACGCCATCGGCCGGCGTCGGGTCACCCATCCGTTCATAAGACACGCCGTTTGTTGGATCGGCATGGCCGCCAGTAGTGGCAATCGAACGACCCGCGGTGAAAATCCGCGGCCCTTCGGTATAACCAGCGGTAATGGCTTTACGCAGCGCAGTGCTGATGTGATGGCTGTCGCCGAGTTCCCGCACTGTAGTAAAACCGGCCATTAATGTCTTTTTCGCATACACAGCGCCCCTTAAGGCAACGTCCGCTTCATTCATGGTGAAGCCTTCGGTATAGGACGTTGGGCTGCTCTGATATGAAAAGTGAGTGTGCATATCCATCAAACCCGGCAGCACTGTGTGTTTACTCAAATCAATCAAGGTATCCCCGCTGCCAGGCTGGCGGTAACCACTTTCAATGGCACTGATTTTGTCACCGTCAATCACCAGCGTTTGCTGCCGTAATACCTGTGAGCCTTCGGCGGTAATCACGGTGCCAGCGTGAATGAGGGTGGCGGCTGGTGCTAACAGCGGTAATAACGCACTGCTGCACAAGAGAGTTTTGATTGGTTTCATGCTGGTTCCTGGATCATGAGGCAACGACATTGGCTGCACTCTGGTTAGTGATGTCGACATCATCGATGTTTGAGTTGGATCAAAGTCTAATAAATCACAGTGCTTATACTGCCACCAGTCAAGAACAGGCGAATGCGATATGAACACCATGATTTGGGACGAAGCACTGGTCCGTAAGTACAACACTAAAGGCCCACGCTATACCTCCTACCCAACAGCGTTGTTATTGCGCAGTGGCTACAACGCAGCAGACCCCTTGCAGGCACTGGTCGATAGCGGCCCGGAATTGAGTTTGTATGTGCATTTGCCATTTTGCCGAGAGCTTTGTTATTACTGCGGATGCAACAAAGTCATTAGCCGCGATCAGAGTAAAGCCGACCGCTACATGCAGGCGCTGGCGCGGGACATACAGTTTTACCAGCAGGTGACTGCCAAAAAGCAGGTCAGCCAGCTGCATCTGGGGGGTGGTACGCCAACTTTTTTAGATCAGCAACAATTAACGCAGTTGATGCAGTTATTAAGGCAGCAGTTCCACATTACCCCAGATGCCGTGCTGAGCATTGAAATTGACCCGCGCAGTTGTGATGTGCCAAAGCTTAAGCTACTGCGCGAATTGGGCTTTAGCCGGGTCAGCTTTGGGGTGCAGGATTTTGACGAAAAAGTGCAGCTGGCCATTCACCGCCAGCAAAGTTTTGTTCTGGTGGAAACCCTGGTCGTTGCCGCCAGAGCGCTCGGTTTTAACTCAGTGAATCTGGATTTAGTCTACGGATTGCCTTATCAACAGCCGGACAGCTTTAGAGCAACTTTGCAGCAAGTAATACAGCTGGACCCGGATCGTATTTCGTTGTTCAGCTACGCGCATTTACCGGAACGTTTTGCGGCACAACGTAAAATTCCAAGCGAAGCCTTGCCCAATGCACAGCAGAAGCTGGAATTATTGGCGTTGTCCGTGCAACAGCTCGGGCAAGCCGGTTATCAGGCGATTGGCATGGATCACTTTGCCAAAGCGCATGACAGCCTGGCGATTGCACAACGCGAAGGTAAATTGCAACGCAACTTTCAGGGTTATACCACCGACAACTGTAAGACGATGCTCGGGCTTGGCGTGTCGGCCATCAGTCAGGTCGGCAACCAAATTTGGCAACATCAGAAAGATTTAAATCAGTATTACCGGCAACAAAATGAGCTGGGGCACAGCATCGATAAAGGCATGGCATTAAGTCTGGATGACCAAATCCGCGCTGATCTGATTGCTGAACTGATGTGTAATTTTCAGCTGGATACCACTATATTTGCCAGAAAATGGCACATCGACTTTGCACAATATTTTGCCAGCAGTCTGGCACAACTAGCCGCGTGTCAGCACGATGGTTTGGTAGAACTCTCGGCGCAGCAACTTAAGGTCACGAAGCTGGGACGGCCCTGGGTACGGGTACTGGCGGCTTGTTTTGATGCCTATTTACTGCCGCAAAGTCAGCAGTATTCACAAGTGATTTAAGCCTGAATCGTTTAGGTGCTTTCGTCCGCTATCCCAAGACTAAATTGATATTCACCACTTTGCAGCACAAAGTGGTTTTGTCCTTGAAACATCTGCACCACCGCCTGCTCTGCCAACTGATAAAACAAGGCGCGACTGAATTTCGCGGTCAAGCCACGCGGCAACTGCAAATAAGGCAACAACAAACCAGAACCCGGCTCGGCTTGTAGCTGGACCGGGTATTCAGCCGAAATTAAGTATTCCGTCCCTAAATTAGTCATCATTTGCAGCACAGAGCCATGTTCGTTGTCGTGCCACTGCCAGTTGGTCAGTAAAAAAGGTGCATCATCGACCTGAATAGCCACCTCTTCCACTGGCGTGGTCAGCACATAACGGTCATTTTTATACTGTAATACCGAGCTGAATAGTTGTACCAATTCAATCCGGCCAATCGGGCTTTGTTGGTAAAACCACTGGCCTTCGCGGTCAATCCGGATTGGGATGTCGCCACAAAATGGCGGATGCCAGGATTCCAGCGGCGCGTTGCGGCCTTGCTTCAGTTGTTGTTGTAATAAAGAGAGATCCATAAGGCAGTTCCAGAAAGTCGGTGTCGGTGTCTTTCACCAACAGCTTTGCATGCAGCATAGGCGCAATTGACGTTTCCAGTACGGTTTTGCGCCAACCAAAACCGTACAACAGAGATGTTTCGCGTTATGATAATAAGGCCGGGACGACAATAACATCAACCTGATGCCGTCGTTCAACCTAGACCACCACCGGAAGGAGCTTGGGTTTTGCTGAGTCAAATTTTAGAATATATCGAAAAAAATCAAGAAATTATAATTACCACCGCGATTAATCTGACTGTCGCCATCATCATCTTTTATATCGGCCGCGCTCTGGCACGTGGCGTGTCCACACTGATTGGCAAAGCCTTGCTGCACCGTAAAGTCGATCGTGCTGTGGTGTCGTTTTTAAGCAGTATTGTTTACGCCGCTATCTTAATTGCCGTTGCGCTGATTGCGCTGTCCCATCTTGGTATTCAAACCGCATCGTTTATCGCCATCTTAGGTGCTGCTGGTCTTGCCGTGGCGCTGGCATTGCAGGGCTCATTGTCGAACTTTGCTTCTGGCGTACTGATCATCGTATTCCGGCCGTTTAAAGCCGGCGATTTGGTCGATGTTGCTGGCATTAGCGGTGTGGTTGAGCGCATCGACATTTTTCAGACCGTTTTTAAAACCGGCGACAATAAAAAGATTTTTGTGCCGAACTCGCAAATTACCGGCGGCGCTATTGTGAATTACTCTGCAGAGGCACAGCGACGGGTCGATCTGACCATCGGCATCAGCTATGACTCCGATCTGCGCAAAGCCAAGCAGTTGCTGGAAAATATCGTGGCAGCAGATACACGTATTTTAAAAGACCCGGCATCGGTGATTGCCGTGAGCGCGTTGGCTGATTCGGCAGTGCAGCTGATCGTGCGCTCTTGGGTGCAATCCGCTGACTATTGGCAGGTTTATTGGGACACGTTGGAACAAGTGAAACTGACATTTGATCAGGAAGGTATTGAAATTCCTTACCCGCAAATGTCCTTGCATCTGAGAAAAGAGGAAAAGGAATGAAACTGAATAAACCATTGCTGTTGTCATCATTATTGCTGTGCAGCGTCGGCAGTCAGGCGGAAGATGCAGTAAAACCATGGTCAACTTCTGCTGAGCTGGGCGCGATTGCCACTTCGGGTAATACCAAAGGTACCTCGATCACCGGCAAAATAGATAGTAAACAAGAGCTGGAAAAATGGAGCAATGAATACGCCTTTGCTGCTTTTTACAAAGAAGATGAACTGACCAACGCCGCCGGTGACAAAGTCACCGAAAAGTCAGCCGAGCGGTTTTTTGTCTCAGGTAAAGGTGGTTACAAACTCGATGCCGACCACGCCAAACTTTACGTATTTGGTTCTTATACCGACGACACCTTTGGCGCATACACCAAATATGCTTTAGTGTCCGTTGGTTACGGCGATCGATTGTATGAAGATGACAGCAAAACGCTGGAAGCGGAAATTGGTCCTGGTTATTACAGCGGTCGCACTTCTGATGACATCACCGAAAACGGCGCTATGGTCCGTGGTGCGGCGACACTGAACTGGAAACTCTCTGACACCGCTGATTTTAAACAAACATTGAGTGTCGAAATGGGTGAAAACAACACCCGAACCGGCGCCGAGTCTTCAGTCAGCGCCAAAATTAACGGCAAAATGCAAATGAAGGCAGCCTTCCTGGTGATGAACGACAGCGACGTACCGGTTGGAAAGAAAAAAACCGACACCCAGACCTCACTGACTTTGGTTTATTCGTTTTAGTTACTTTGGAAAACCGGCCCATTGCGGCCGGTTTTTTGTCATCTCAGCAGCACAGTTCAGCAGAGCCTGCGGGGCACTCAGCGGAAATTTGTGGCCTTTCCAACGACTTGAGCTAAGCTTAATTTAGCAAATTCCAGTGTATCAAACCCTATATCAGAAACGCCGGACACTGGCGATCTTAAGTTGGCATCCGCTGCAACCGGGACGACAACACTGCAGCGACCGACCTCACAAAGGAAGCCAATGGCAATGGCGGAAGAAGGAACAGCAGACTCAATCAAGTCGTCATCTACCGATCTGTATTCAATACTCGCAGCAGTATTGTTTGCAGTGCTGGCTTGTTGCTGGCTGACCGAATTTGATCTGTATCTGACCTCATATTTGATGCCTGCCGAGCAAGCAAAGCAGTTGCACCTCTATAATGGCTGGGTATTACTAGGCGTTTCACTCTGGCTGATGAGTTGGTTCTATTTGCAACGCCGTGACTACCAGCAACAGGCATTGGTGGCCAATCAGCGTTTTGACAGCACCTTTGGCCAGTCAGCGGTCGGCATGGCGCATGTCAGCATCGAAGGGCATTTTTTGCGGGTGAATCAGCGCTTTTCGCATATGTTGCAATACGACGCTGATAGCCTGATTGGCCGTAGTTTTCATGATGTCACCCACCCCGATGATCTGGCAGACGATTTACTAAAAATCGAAGCGCTCACCCAGGGCGACATTGAACATTACGATATGGAGAAACGCTATCGGCGTCGCGATGGCTGCTATTTCTGGGCCAATTTGTCGGTGTCGATGCAGCGGGAAACCACGACCGAAGCGGCGTATTTTATTGCGGTGATTGAAGATATCGACGCCAAAAAACAAGCCACTTTGGCTCAGGAATCCAGCGTGGCGCAGGTTAAATTGCTGCTGGACGCCACGGGCGACGCCATCATCGGCATCGCCGCCAATACCGACATTACGTTTGTCAATCAGGCCGCATTACAGCAGCTTGGATATTCCAGTATTTCGCAGGTGCTGGGGTTGCCCATGCTGACGTTGATCGCCAAACACAAAACAGCATTGGCGGCCTGGCGCGACATCGCGGCACTTATTGAGAAACCAGCCCCTTTGCATGGTGAAACCGATTTGCTGGTTGACCGTCATGGCGATGTGCTGCCTTGTGCTTACCGGGTAATGCCGGTGCCACGTTCAGAAGACGGCACTGTGCTGGTGTTGTGTTTTCAGAATATCCGCGAACGGCGTCAACAGCTGCTGAAACAACATGCGCAAACCCATTTATTGCACCGGCTGCTGGATAATGCCCCGGTTGAAGAACTATTGACCGAGCTGGTGAATTTTGTCGAGCAACAGCTGCCAGCCTTGCGCTGCTCTATTTTATTGGCGGATTTACCCAAACAGCAGCTACGGGTCGCGGCTGGCCCGAGCTTACCCGACGAATACAACCAACAGGTTGATGGCTTGCCGATCCGATATGGCAATGGTTCTTGCGGTACTGCCGCCGCGACCGGTAAACCGGTGATCGTCAGCAATG
Source organism: Rheinheimera sp. SA_1 (assembly GCF_001669775.1). GTDB lineage: Bacteria > Pseudomonadota > Gammaproteobacteria > Enterobacterales > Alteromonadaceae > Pararheinheimera. The sequence continues at coordinate 79,545 of NZ_LXWK01000022.1, read as the reverse complement.
TCCGCACGGATTTGTTGTGGCAGGATTTTCAAGGCTTGATCCAACCCTTTGACTGGTTACAAGCCTGCTGGTCAACGCCATTCTTTAGCAGCCAGAAGATGTTGTTAGGTACTTTTGCAATTTATTCGGCTCAAGCGAGAGAACCTAATTCTGACGAACAGGATCTTATTCAATTTACCATCAGCCTGGCAGCGTTTCTGGTGGAGCGTAGTGATGCCAAAGCACGTTTTGATTTGTTGTCAAAAGCGGTGGAACAAAGCCCGATTGCGATTATCATTTGCGACGCTGCAGCAAAAATTTCTTATGTAAATCATCAGTTTGATCGACTAACTGGTTTGCAGGCTGACACCATTATTGGGCAGCAGCTCACCAGTATTTACCCAGCCGCATTACAACCTGTGATTGCCGAAGCCATGTTGCAGGTCATCACCGGGATGGAGCTGGCGCAAGGGCAACTGGAAGTCGTACGCACCGACGGTCAGGTGTACTGGCAAAAATATTGCCTGCGCGCCATTGTGACGCAAAAACAGCAAAGCCACTTGCTGCTGGAAATTGAAGATATCACGGTGCAAAAACGCGCCGAACAACAATGGATGGAAAGTGAGTTACGTTTTCGCACCTTGCTGGATAACACCCCGGAAATCTCGGTGCAGGGTTATGAAGCCGACGGCACCACTTTTTATTGGAATAAAGCCAGCGAAAAAGTTTATGGCTACAGCAAAGAGGAAGCGATTGGCAGCAATTTACTGGATTTAATTATTCCGGACTTTATGCGCGAAGGTGTCAGACAAGCCATCACCAGTATGGCTGAAACCGGTATAACTATCCCATCCGAAGAGTTATTACTAAAACGCAAAGACGGCACGCTGGTGCCGGTGTATTCCGGTCACGCCGTGGTGAAACTGAAAGATCGGCCGGCACAAATTTTCTGTATGGATCTGGATTTAACCGAGCGTAAAAAAAAGGATGAAGCGTTACGGTTATCCTCAGCGGTTTTCAACAGCAGCCGGGAAGGTATTATCATCACCGACACTGATCGGCGGATTATTTCCATCAACCCGGCGATGGCGCAACTGTTTGGTTACTCAGAAGCTGAGTTAATTGGGCAAACGCCATCCATCCTGCGCTCTGGCCGGCATAGCCCGGAATTTTATCAGCAAATGTGGAGCATGCTGGAACAGCAACATTACTGGCAAGGTGAGGTGGTCAACCGGCGCAAAGATGGTGAAACCTTGCCGTTACAACTCAGTATCAGCGCGGTATTTGATGAGCAACAACGGGTCAGTCATTATGCCGCGATCTTTACCGACTTATCGCAAATTCGGGCCACCGAAGCAGAGATGGCTTTTTTGTCTGACCACGACGAATTAACCCATCTGCCGAACCGGCATTTATTTCTGCAACTCGTGGAACAAGCAATGAAAATTGCCCGCCGCGACAGTACCGGTTGCGCCGTGCTGGTGCTGGATTTAGATCATTTTAAAGACGTCAACGACAGCTATGGTCATGTACTGGGTGATGAATTACTACTTCAGGTTTCCAGAAAGTTAAAACAGTTGTGCCGCAACGTCGATGTACTGGCCAGACTGGGTGGCGATGAATTCGCTATTTTGGTGACGCCATTACAATCGCCGGAAGACGCCGCCAGGGTCGCGGTTAAAATGATTGCCGAATTCAGCGAACCCTGGTTATTAGCCGATCAATACGAAGTCACCCTGGGCGTTAGCATTGGCATCAGCGTGTACCCGCAACATGCCAATACCACCCTCAATTTGCTGCAAGGCGCCGATGCCGCGTTGTACAAAGCCAAAGCTGCCGGCCGGAATACCTACACCTTTTTCTCCGATGAGTTTACCCAGGGCGCCCGTGAGCGCCTGACCATGGAAGCGAATTTACGCAAAGCACTGCGACTTGGTCAGCTGCGGGTGTTTTATCAGCCGCAAGTGGAAATAAACAGTGGCCGGATCATTGGCGCCGAAGCACTGGTGCGCTGGTTTGATCCGGAGCAGGGCATGATTTCGCCAGCGCGTTTTATACCGGTTGCCGAAGCTTGTGGCCTGATCAATGACATCGGCCACTTTGTGCTGCAGGAAACCTGTCGCCAGGGTCAACAATGGCTGGCACAAGGCCTACCCAAATTAACGCTGGCGGTGAATGTGTCGCCCATTCAATTTAAACGGTTTGACATGCATGCGCTGGTGACTGAAACCCTTGCCGAAACTGGTTTTCCGCCACATTCGCTGGAGCTGGAGCTGACCGAAAGTGCGCTGATGGAAAACGAAGAAGCGGTCATTGCCACGCTGAATCAGCTGCGTAGTCTTGGGATCCGGCTGGCCATTGACGATTTTGGCACTGGCTATTCATCGTTGGCTTATTTAAAACGTTTCCCGCTGGATGTACTGAAAATTGATAAAAAGTTTATCGACGACATTCCGGGCAACAATGACGATATGGAAATCGCCATTGCCATTATTGGTATTGCTCATACTCTGGGTTTTAAAGTGCTGGCAGAAGGCGTGGAAACTGCCACCCAACTGGAATTTCTGCGCCAGCAACACTGCGACCATTACCAGGGTTATTATTGCAGTCCACCGGTACCGGCCGAAAAATTCGAGGTGCTGCTACAACAGCAAATCATGCCACCGGTGGATCTGGTGCCATCGAACCTGGTAGCGGGACGGCTTTAGCGACAACTGCGATGACGCCGTGCCAGGTACAACCACCATAACCCCAGACTGAACACAGCAGGCCAGCTACCGCCTGATGATTTCCCGGCTGCTGCAGGTGGTGGAGGCGGCGGAGCCGTCACCGTCAACGTCTGGCTACTGTTGGCCTGTTGCCCGGCCGCATCCTGGACGGTTAACGTCACCGGGTAACTGCCGGCACCACTGAAGGTAAAACGCAGCGGATTGCCACTGGCGACGACGCTACCCAGCTGCCAGTTGTACTGCACAATAGCGCCATTGCCACTGCTGGCACTGGCGGTGAAGTCACAAACTAAGTTGTTACAACTGCTGCTGAAACTGACCTGTGGTTCGGCAAATACGGTCACGGTTTTAGTCACCACGCGCGGCTGCCCTAAACTGACGGTACTTAAACTGACCGGATAACTTCCGGCAGCGCTAAACACAAATTCCGGCGCTGCCGACTGGCTGCTTTGCCCTGCAGCAAACTGCCAGCTAAATACCAGGTTGCTACCCGTTGCGATCTGACTGAGGTTACGAAAACTGCAACGTAAAAACTGGCACTGCACACTAAAATCCAAAGAAATCAATGGATCTTCCTGCGCGGGCGTCACTTCGACGTAACTTGCGTATACCGGGCCAGCCTGTCCGGACGCATCGGTCCCCCGCAGATAAAGCCGGTGTTTGCCAAGTGGTAAGCTCGTCAAAGTGCCGTTAACCATTTCTACGGCATTGTCAAAAGCACCATCCTGCGCGCTTAACACGACATCAGCGGTAGCAGACTCTGTCGGAAATTGATTGATAAAAAGCTCAGCTTTGCTGATTGGCTGGCTTGGCTCGATGCCATTTTGCAGATTAGTCTGGCGATCGGTCAGCTGAAACTGCAGCGTTAAGCTTTGATCCTGCCGCACTTTGCCATCAACCGTATTCATCGTCAGCCCCTGCACTTCCGGGCCAGAAGGCAATAAATAAGGAGCAGCAGTGACCCGGGCGGCATACCACAAGGCTTTTAAATTGTCGGGTAAAATCTGGTTCTGATAGACCGCACAGGATTGAAAAAACGCAGTGCCAATTTCAAAGGTGTAAGCAGCGACCCCGAGTTCGCCATAACTGACGCCATCGGTGGTGCCGTCGGTTGGATACAAACCGATGGATTGTGTTGGCAGATAATCATTAAACCAGGCGAATTTGCGACCCAGTGTTTGCAGCGCCGCTGCGTTTGGCGCCGGTGAGGCATTTTCGCCCCAGGGCCATAACACCAGCTCGCTGTAACTATGAATATCCAGATGAATGCCCGATGTTGTTGCTGGAGCTGCGTCGGAGCGTAGCGGCCCCCGGTTATCTTTAAACACTGCACGGGCATATTGTTGTAAGGCTTGAGTTTCTGGCTCAGAGCCAGCACTGACACCACGATAGGTTAAGTCACAGCTATCACCACTGCTACCTCCGGGCGCACTGTTCCAACCGAAACTGAAGTTGCGATTTAAATCAACTCCGTAGTTACCAGAACTGCAGCTGGCATCATTGATGTTTTTGCGCCATAACAAACCACCTTCAGCAATCTTCCGCCCTTCAGGGTTAGTTTGCAGCAGCAGGTGAATTTCCTGCTGTTCTAACATCCAATCGGCATCAGCGTTGTTGCCAATACCTTCCAGCACCGATTTGGCAAAGGCCAGCATCAAAGGCGCGGTGGCGTATTCGCGGGCGTGAATGGCGCTGTTGATCAGCAGCACCGGCTTGTTTGCCACCCCATTATTTTTGCTGAGTTTCAACACATGTAAGTCATAACCGGGGCGGCCGTTGCTTTTCGCCCAGGCCGGACCGATGGGCTGCCAGCTTGCATAATTCGGGTAATCCCGCACCAATTGTTCAGCAATGGCATAACTTTCTTCGACAGTTTCATAACAGGGGAAACCGCTAATACCGGCTTGGGCTTGGTTAGCTTGGCTGCTATCACTGCGATTGTTCGATTGACTGAAGGCTGCAGCTTGCGCTGTTTGCCACTGTGTGGCCGGAGTCATCGCGACAGCAAAAGGAGTTAGCTGTAACTTAGCTTTGTTATCAAGCTGTAAAACAAGAACTTTGTCTTTCCAGTGCCCGGCAAGCAACACATCGTGATGACTAATAGCCGCCGCCCGCGCCAGTTCTACAGTCGCAAACCGCACTTCAGTTGCCTGTTGTAGTTGTTGTTGCTGAAAATCCTGCAGACGCGGATCATCCAGCAATGGTGCGGCATACAGCGGATAACTAATAAACAAACTTGTTAGCCAATACATTTTATGCATAGCCGGCTCCTGCGGATGATTTGTTGTAGCCTAAACCTTGTCTGAAGTTCCGGCAATCGCTGTATTGCAAATACATCTTAATAACAAAAACGTAAAAATGGTCGTTTCACCAATTAAAATTAACAGCTCACGGCCATTAAAATTACGTTTTTCATACATCAGCATTGACGGCTTCACTCAACTGCATTCAGACTGCTGACGACATAAACTCAATGGAGTTGTAATGGAATTTTTACCCACCAAAGTAAATGGACACAAAGTATACGCTGGCTTTCGGAAACGATTTTTCGCCGGCTTTGTAGATCTGCTGATATTCGTGCCTTTTATGTTTCTATTTCACTTTATTGACGGCATTTCAATCGAAGCCGCGATGATAGGTGCAGTGTTGTCAGGATTGATGTATTCAGGCTATTCCATTGGTTTTCATTATAAATTTGGCGCCACAGTTGGGAAAATGGCTGCTGGTATCAAAGTGACAAAACCTAATGGCGACGGTATAGGGCTGCAACACGCTGTCTTGCGATCGGCCTTCGATCTGGTTTTTGCCGTCGCCACTATCTACATTCAATTGGTTGCTTTATCTCAAGTGGATCCAGCCATTTACTTAAATGCCGGCTTGGTGGAACAAGGACAACATATGATTCAGTTCTACCCGGCTTGGCATGACATGTTAAATCTCGTCACTTTCGTGTGGGTTCTCAGCGAGTTTGTGGTGTTGCTATTTAACGAACGTAAACGTGCTTTGCACGATTTTATTGCCGGTACTGTCGTGGTACAGCAAACCATGCTGGCACTTGCCAAGTCGCCGAATGATGATGCTTTGGTAGCCGCGAGCTAAAATTTGTTCCAACCAGCGACAACGGGTCGCTTTGTGTTCCAAAGCGACCCGCTACAATGCTACTTAGCCCCGAGAGATTGTAGTCGCGGGCCTAAGCCGGAAGCCCAGCCACACTGCGAGCCATGCCATTGGCAGATAAGCGAGCAACAAATCAAGCGTAATAAACCAGGCTGGTGCCGGGATCATAAAACTGGCCGCCAGTCCGCCGCAGAAGTAAAAAGCGCCGATGCCAAAAGCCAGCTGTTTGTGGTGCGATACTGCCAGCAGATAAGCCACTAAAGCTCCGGAAAACGTGCCTAGTGCATGGGCCAAAAACGGCATGATAAAATGTTGCGGCTGAAATAAATGGATGGATTGCTTTAGACTTTCGGCATTGGTGACATCAACTCCGGCTGGTGGCGGGATCAGTGCTGGACTGAAAGTCACCAGTGCCATATTGACGCAGCTACCGATGATAATACCGATCACGACCGCGATGATCTGACGAAGCAGCTTTGGCATAGTGCAATTCCTCTGAGTGAAAATTGAAAAAAGTATATACCCAAAATCATTGAAGATAGGGGTAGGCGGCCAACAACCCCGCATCGTCAAGGATAACCGGTATAGCTGGTCAATCACTCACCATACAGGATCTGTTGCCGTTCCTGTTCAGTCAGAATGCCAACAAAAGGTGTGCGGCGACGATACTTACAGATGCGAGGATCCATACTCAGCACACCTTCCCGGAACTGTTCCTTCTGATGCACCTCGAGCAGCAAACAGCTCCAGTACAAGTATTCACCATGCCGGACTTGTCCTGCAGCTAATCGTTGTTCCAGGCATTGCTGAATCTGGGCGCACAAGCTTGGATCCTGCTCAATTTTCTCGACAATTTTTTGATGCAAGCGCCAGATTTGTAAATCCTGCACCTGCTGCGACTGGCCTCTGGGTTTGGCGGTTAAACGGTTTTTTGAGGTGGTAAATGCCATAGACTACTTTGATTGCTGTTGAATAATGTTCAGATACGGACAATCTGCATCAACTGACCAACGACATGCTCAACCTATGACATTTGCCAGATCCAAGCGTTGGCTGTCACAGCCAACCTTTTTGCTGGGCAATCCTTGCCGCATCTATCCGATTGGCGGCATTAAGTTTGGCCATCGCTTCGGACAAATAATTGCGTACCGTGCCTTCGGCAATAAATAAAACGCCGGCGATTTCGGCAGTAGTTTTGCCTTCACCGGCCAGACGCAGCGCGCGTCGTTCTTTATCGTTCAGCGGATCGGTTTCGCCCAATGCCAATAACGCCAGTTCGCTGTCGATCACGCGTTTACCGGCCATCACTTTATCCAGCGCTGACAGCAAATCACTGACCGGTGCGTCTTTCAGTAAAAAACCACTGACGCCACAATCGAGTGCGCGTTTGATATACCCGCTGCGGCCAAAAGTGGTGATCACCACCACTTTGGTTGGGCTTTTTTGTTGCTGTAGCCAGGCGGCTAGCTCCAAACCGGTGCGACCCGGCATTTCGATATCCGTCAGCAGTAAATCAAAGCTGTCGGTTTTTAACAGTTTCATTGCGGCATCACCATCAGCGGCTTCCACAATCTGATGTGGACTGCTTAAGGTTATTAACGACGCCAGTGCACCACGCACCATCGCCTGATCTTCAGCCAGTAAAATTCGCATTATGCTTTTCCTTTGGGCAGCCAGATATGTAACTGACAGCCGTGATCCAGCTTATACTCGATTCTTGCCTGCAGCGCATCGAGCCGCTCGCGCACGCCCGTCAGACCGTTACCAAATCCCAGTTGCTGCACCACACCATTGTCATTAACCTGGCAATTCCAGCCCGTAGCATCTTCACTGAAGGTGATGCTACAGCTGTCGCCTTTGCTGTGGCGCAGAATATTGGTGACTAACTCGGTAAGGACCAAAATTAACGCTGATTCTTCACGCGCCGCCAATTTGGGTACTTCACCACACAACTGCACAGCAAAACCATGTTCACGCAATCGTTGCGCCAGCCCCGACACTTCTGCCAGTAAACCTTTGTGTTTGTATCCGGACACCGTCTGGCGCACCTGCGATAAGGAGTCGCGGGCGATTTGCGCCAGTTCGGTGAGATGTTGCTGCGCGTTTTCCGGCTGCTGTGCTTTTAACAGTGCATTGGCTAAATCAGCTTTGAGGATAATCGAGGACAGACTGTGACCCATAATGTCGTGCAAATCGCGGGCAATCCGTTCACGTTCGACCATTTGTGCCAGTTGGGTGATTTCTTCCTGGCTTTGTTGTTTTTGGCGGATATTGACCTGGCGCAGCCGTTCCAGAAAGCCAAATAAGGTAACCCCTAATAGCAATACCGAACCGTAGGCCAAAAAATACGGGCCCTGAAACTGGTTCAGATGTTGTAACATCGCCAGCAGTACCAGCAGTGAACCAACTGCAGTCACCGCAATTGCGGGTCGGTAACTGAAACCGATAAAAAAACCGCAATAAGCAAACATCGCAATCGAGCCGGGATTCCACGGCGTCACCGTAGTGGCAATCACCGCCATCGCCAACACCGGTCGCCACATCTGTCGCGGCGGCGTGTAATAACCCCAATAATAACACCCAATAAACAGTGCCATCGCCAGCAACAGCAGACTGATTTGCACCACGCTGTAATTGACATAAAACAGTGGCAACAGGAAAAATACCAGGTTAATCAGATAGACCCAGGCCCAGCGCCGTTCGAGTTTAATGTGATCCATCGGTTGCTCCTGCGAAAATGATGTCAGTTCGAAGTTTGTTTGCCACAGCTTAACGCCATGAGGGAACGGCAGCCAGCTTAAGCTGTCAGCAAAGTTGCATGACAAATGTCATCTGCAGTCCTTCTGACGGCGCGTGAGCGGCCATCACCACAAACATCGGCTAAAGCTGCGGCAACACCAGTTGGCTCCAGCCAGATCCCGCTTGTTTTTGCACTTTAATCTGCACCGGAATGCGCTCTTTCAGCGCTTCAACATGGCTGATAATGCCGATCATCTTGCCGCTACTTTGCAAAGAATCCAGCGCCGCCAGCGCGGTTTCCAGCGTGTCTGGATCCAATGTGCCAAAACCTTCATCAAGGAACAATGAGTCGATGCGGGTTTTGTGGCTGACTAAATCCGACAGCGCTAACGCTAACGCCAGACTCACCAGAAAACTTTCGCCACCGGACAAAGTTTTGGTATCGCGTACGGCATCGGCTTGCCAGCTGTCGAGCACCCACAGTTCCAGTTCGCTGTCGGCTTTGCGCGCCAGTTGATACCGGCTGTGCAGTTTATCCAGTTGCCGGTTGGCCAATACAATCAGTTGCTGTAGCGTTAGCCCCTGGGCAAAACGGCGGTATTTATCGCCATTGGCTGAGCCAATTAAGGTATTGAGTTTTTGCCAGTCCTGATACAACGCCTGCTGATCCTGCAACTGCTGATAAAGCCCGGCCTGAGTCGTCGCCAATTCTTGTTGTTGTCTTAGCTGCTGGCGGATTTGCCCGAGTTGTTCACTAAGTTGCTGCAATTGTTGCTGAATGTCGGCACGCAACTGTTCCAGCACGGTTTTGGCTGGCAATTCGGTGCCTGTTTCTTCCAACATTGTTTTGCGTTTAACCAGATCTGCTTGTTGCTGCTCAGCCAGTTGCAGTAAGGCCAGCGCGGCGGTATGCGCATCCTGTAATTGCTGTTTTTGATGTTGTAGCTGCTGCAACTGCTGTTCGGTCAGAATGGCGGTGATAAAAGCGACGTCGGTAGCAAAAGGACTGGCGGCCAGCGCTTGTTGCCACTGCTGCTGCAGAAGCTCCAGTTCGGTTGACTGCTGTTGCTGGCGTTGTTGCAGGCTTTGTTGTTCGCCCTGCAAAGTGGCCAGTTGCTGCTGTTGTTGTTGCCAGTCACTGATGTACGTTGCGAGCTGTACCGCCAATATGGCGACATCGTCCGGTAACGCGGCTTGCACTGCAATTGTTGGTGGGGCCATCGCCAGCTGCAATTGCCACTGCCGTAATTCTTGCGCGGCCTGCTGTGCTTGCGGGCTCAATTGTTGCAGCTGCTGCGCGAACATCGTCAGCTGCTGCTCTTGCTGTTGCCACTGCTGTAACTGTTGTTGTCGCTGTTGCAACTGCTGTGTCAGTGCATTGAGGTCAGCGGTTGTAGGATCAGTTGCTAGAGCTGGATCACTAAGCTGTTGCTGCAGCAAACTGCACTGGCGCTGCATATTCTGCTGCAACTCGGTTTGCTGTGTCTGCAGTGTTTGCTGCTCTTTTTGCCACTGCTGATATTGCTGCCGTTCCAGTGCCAATTCTTGCGCCAGTTGTTGCAACTGCGATTGCACTTGCTGCAGCTGTTGCTGCGCGTCCAGTAACGCCTGTTGTTGTTGCTGAAACAGTGTTAGTTGCTGCTGAATAGCACTGAGCTGCTGTTGCAACTGCACCAATAGCTGTTGCAGTTGGCCGTCATTCTGCTGCAAAAATGCCGACGATGCTTCAAAGCGCAGGTCAACTGATAAAGGTGCAGTATCCAATTGAGTCTGCAGTTGTGTTTGTTGTTGTAACAGCTCTGCCAACTGCGACTGGCTGCCGCTCTGCTGAGTTTGCAAACGAGCGATTTGTTGCTGCAACTGCTCGCCTTGCAGGCGTAATGCATCCTGCTGCTGTCTCGCCAACAGCAGCGCCTGTTCGGCCTCGCTGGGGTCCAGTGTTTGATAATGTTCAATCGCCGGATGTTCAGCACTACCGCAAAGCGGACAAGCATCCCCAGGCTGCAAAGTGGCGCGCAGCGCCGTCAGCTCAGTGATTTTTTGTTGCTGCCGCACAATCAACTCTTTGTCTTTTACTTTGTCGTTTTGTTCTTTGTATTGCTGCCGCAGCTGCACTAGTTGTTGCTGGAACTGGAGCTCCTGCTGCTGCAGTTGCTGGCCGTCGTGCTGCAATAGCTGTTGTTTGGCGCTGTGTTGCCAAAGCTGGCGGGCGATGCGAATAAACTCAGTCAGCCCGCTTTGATCTTGCTGCAGCAAAGTCATTTGTTGTTGCAACGCTGGGGCATCGAGTTGCTGCTGACTTTTCTGCAACTGCTGCAGTGTTAGTTCTGCCTGTTGTTGGGCGCTTTGTAGTTGTAGTTCGTGCTGTTTTTTCTGCTGACCGCTGCCGATTTGTTGTTGCAATTGCCGGGTCAGTTCGTTGATCTGAGTGGTTAATTTTTCAGCCTGTAGCTGCTGTTGTTGCAGTTGCTGCAATTGTGGCCGGCAAGCAGCAAGTATTTCTGCCAATTGACTGGCGGCACTGCGACTGGTGACTTGCTGCTGCAATTGCTGATGTTGTTGCTGTAACTGCTGTAGTTGCTGAGTTAATACGGCAAGCCTTTGTTGCTGCAATTGCCAAATCTGCTGGCCGTTTTGCTGCGCTGCATTGCTTAAAGGCTCAAATCTGCTGTGCCACTGCTGTTGCTGCAGGCCTAAATCATCCCGAAGTTGGCGTGCATCCACCAATTGCTGATACAGCGGCTGCAGTTTTTGTACCTGCGGGTAACTATCCAGTTTTGCCAGCCCTACTTTGGCTTGATCCAGCGCTTGCTCAGCTTGTTGTAACTGCTGTGTTGCTTGTTGTTGCTGCGTATTAGCCGCTTCGAATTGCGTCCACCAGTCCAGTTTTGGCTGTAATTGTTGCTGCGCACTTTGCTGAAGTTGTTGCGCCGCCAGCAGTTGTTGTTCGGTGCTGGCGAGTTCGGCTAGTTGTTCAGCGCTTAATAGCTGCAAACCACTTAATTTAGCCTGAGTAATTTGTTGCTGTTGTTCCAGTTCGCGACAATTCTGAAACACCTGCATTGAGATTTGGCTGTAAATTTCGGTACCGGTCAGCTCTTCTAATAGCTCAGCCCGCTCGTTGGCGCTGGCATTTAAAAAGGCGGCAAAATTTCCCTGCGATAACAACATCGAACGGGTAAAACGGGCAAAATCCAGGCCGGTCAGCTGCTCTGTCAGTTTCAGTTTTTCTGAGGTTTTGTCGGTCAGAATGGTGCCATCCAGCGTTGCCAGCTCTACTTTGGCTGCCTGCAGATTGCCATCAATGGCGCCACGCGAACGACGCTGGCTCCAAAACGCGCGGTAACTTTGCTCGCGCACTGAAAATTCCACTTCCGCCAAACATTCGGCGGTGTGCCGACTCATCAATTCATTGCTGCTTTGGCTGAGGTTTTTTAGCCGCGGCGTTTGGTGATACAGCGCCAGACAAATCGCGTCGAGTAAGGTGCTTTTGCCAGCACCAGTCGGGCCGGTGATGGCAAATAAATTACTTTGGGCAAAAGCTTCGTCGCGAAAATCGATTTTCCATTCACCACGTAATGAATTCAGGTTTTGTAGCCGTACCGACAGAATTTTCATGCCCCGGCCTCCGTTTCTGACGGTTCAGATTGCAGTACGGTATCTAAAGCTTGCTGATGCAATTGAGTTAAGCGACTGGTTAATTCGTCGTTTAATATTTCATGCGACAAACGGCTTTGCAGTACATCAGCTGGGGTTAGTTCTAATAACGAAGGCTCGAAGACATTGGTTTCACCGGCGCGCTGCGATAGCCTTTCGCGCCGCAGTTTCAGCAGTTCTACTGGTAAATCAGCTAGTTGTTCCTGCAATTGCAGCTGTAAATCTGATAACAACGCCGTTTCGCCGCTGACCACTAACTCCAGCCACAGTTGTTCACCTGGGTTCAATTTGGCGAGTGCTGGTTGCAACTGTTGCTTCAGACTGACGAGATCAGATTTCAGGCTAAGCAACGGCTGAAAACAAGGGATATCAATGCTGCTAACGGTGGGGACAGTGAGCTCTGAGTTTGCCAGGTCTTGCTGAAAATCGACCAACAGCAGCTGCTTTTGCTGGCTGGCTTCATCAAAGCTCAGTGCAATCGGCGAGCCGCTGTAACGAATAAAATCCGACCCCGCGACTTTTTGCGCCTGATGAATATGGCCAAGCGCAATATAAGAAAATGGCGGTAAACAGCTGGCGGGCAAAGCTTCCAGCGTACCGATATAAATTTCGCGCACGGATTCAGTGGAACTGGCGCCAACTGTGGTGAGATGGCCGGTGGCGATTAAGGGCAGTGGTGCGACGCGTCCTTGTTCGGTCTTTGCGGTTGCAGCTAATTCCATCGCAAGCGCCGCTGCACCTTGATACAGTTCCTGATACACCTGACTGATTTGGCTTTGCAGCTGTGTCGATTTTTCAGACGCCGTTTGGCCGGGCTGACTTTTGCCATCGTCACGTTGCGATAAATCACGCGGCCTTAAAAAAGGCACCGCTGCCAGCACCGCGCCAATGTCGCCGTTTTTGCTGGTGAGCGGGATTAAATGCGCTTTAGGATCAGTCTGATAACCCGGCACCACTGATGTGTGCAGGCATTTGAGTAAGGTCGCACTTTCCTGTAGCACAGCCACTGAGTCGTGATTACCGCCAAGTAACACCAGTTGCACGCCGGTTGGTTGCAGGTCGACAATCAGTTGATGATAAAGCTCGCGGGCATAACTCGGCGGGGTCGCAGTATCAAAAATATCGCCAGCCACCAGTAACACATCAGCGTCCAGCGTGATGATTTGCTGTTTCAGCCAGCTAAAAAATGCCTGATGTTCAGCAGCGCGGCTTTTACCAATAAAGTGCTGGCCGAGGTGCCAGTCGGAAGTGTGCAAGATCCGCATCAAAATCAAAGACCTGGTCGGTGAAAGTCCACCACAGCATAGCATAGCGGTGTATCTGCCCCAAGCGAAGCTCCTCTCGTTGTTTTATAACGTCGTAGAGCGCAACGGCACCAGCCAAACTGCGATAAATGCTCCCCAGTCCTGTGTATCCAGTAACGAGAATCGGCGCGTCTGGTCTGGATAATGATGTTCTGGCTTCAACGTTTGAGTCGTTATAATCTTTGGCTGCCCTGCAACGAACTGCAAACTTTCTGCTTTTGCACCTGTGTTTTCTACCAGATATACAGCGCCGTTATATGTTGCTGTTAACGCTTGCGCCTGAGTGTGTCCAACGACCAGATAATCAACATCAAATACTTGGCGGACCCGGTCGACATGCTGCTGACTTACTAACTGATCATTACCGGGCACAACGGCCATTCCACGGAATTGGGTCGGCGAACTTCGGCTAAACAGCAGATCATAACTAGCCTCGTCTTGTACTTCGCGGCTTAGCAAATCCCGATGTAGCTGATTGATTTGCGAAATGTCCAGCCCGCTTGCCAGCAGCGTTTCACTGATCCCGCCATGCAGATACAAAGTCCGATTTAGTTTCAGTAGCAAGGGCTGTTGGCGCAACCAATGTCCGAGTACGGTATCAGCGGCAAATGCCTGTTTATATTCTTTCGCGAACTGTTCAGTAGCCCACAGATGTTCTGCTTCCACATCTTTGACTACTCCGCGCAGCAGGTATTGTTCATGATTACCAAGTAACAGATGCAGCTCACCACCAGCGGCTCGGGCTTGTTGCTGCAATTGGTATAAAGTCCAAAGAAGATCATGTACCTGGCGTCCACGATCAACACTGTCACCAGCAATGACCAAATGACCATCGCCATATTGCCAATTACCTGCGGCATCCAGCAGTCCGGTTTCTTTACCCCATTGCAGGAAATAGTCCAACCTACCTTCCAGATCACTGCTGATCAGGACTTTCGTTGGCTGCTCCATATTCTGCCAATCCTGCACTGCCGTCTGACTGGCTGGATACCATTGCAGTCTGATGGACTGTTTCAGGCAGTTTAGGTTTAACTCTTTGATCTCAGCAGGTAATTGCTGTTGCTGCTTCTGCTGATCGCAAAACCAGCGAACTGTGGATACATTATTGATGGGTTCTTTGGTTAGAGGTTCCTCTGTGGCTGCCGGCCAAACCACGGGACCTTGCAAGGCCACAGCTTTGGGCATCTTCGCCAAACCACTGGCATGACTGCGTAACCGGATGGCGCCATCCCCAGGCAACGGCAATAAGATACTGTGATAGACACCACTTTGGGTTTGCACTACCGCTGCTTGCGACAACCAAACAATTACAAGCACCAGTAACAGCAACACAAACCCGCAAGTCCATTTCAGCATTTTCATAAACAACCTATACATGCAATCTTTTTACCGGCGTCAAATCATCAGTTAAACCGGTATTCAACAAAATACTCTGTAGCAAACTTTACATCAAACATGCACATATTGTTACTAATTTATCAATGCAGCATCTTTTGCTTTGGCTGAAGCCACCGATGGCCGCTGTGCAAACCGCTCTAAATAAGCCGCAATTTCCGGTGTTTTATCCAATAAACCAAACTGGGTGATCCAGCTTAATGACGCGCCCCACAGTACATCGGCGGCGGTGAAACGTTCGCCTAACCACCAGGGACCTTTGGCCAATTGTGCCCGGACTATCGCTTCAACGGCTTCGATAGTGCCATAAGGGCTCATGCTGGCTGAACCGCTGTCACGCTTCAGCGCTTTGTCGATCATCGCCGGTTCAAAGCTGCTGCCATAAAACGCCAGTGCCCTTAGATAAGAACCGCGCAACGGATCACCGACTGCCGGGCTTAAACCTTTTTCCGGCGCGAGTTCCGCCAGAAACTGAAATATCGCCACTTGTTCAGTGATCACAGCGTCATCGGCAACCAAAGTCGGCACTTTGCCCAACGGATTTACCGCCAACAGTGCCGCAGGCTTATCTTTAAAATCAACCAGTTGAATGTCGCAAGGTAAAGCAAGTTCTTCTAACAGAATCCGCACACCAGCCGAGCGGCTTTGTGCGTTGTGAAATAAAGTGATGTTTGGGCAAGAAGTCATGGCGCTATCCTTTGGCTGGTTGTTTGCTATCAGTTGTTGGCTAATAGTTATTTGCTATTAGTTCGATAATAGTTGGCGAATATTTACAGCAACGCTGGCTGTGGATCTGCCAGATGATTGAAAGTCTACCTTAACGATATTTCAACGGTACTACCAGCGTCAAAACTGCCAGAATTGTAGCTACTGCTGGCAGTTTTCACCTGTTCAGGTAGCGGCTGAATTTACCCTTTGGGTGCCGGCAACTGCAGCGCAAACTGCTTGTTGAGCTGGCGTTTGCCAAGGTCGGTCAGTTGTAGTTCGCGGTTGCCGAGCATACGCCTGAGCCATTGTTTTTCCAGCATAAAAGCCAGCAGTAGAGCACCGAGTTGGCCGCCTAAATGCGCAGTACGTTCGCTCCAGTCGAGACAGCCGCAGGCATATCGCCGTTTGCTCTGTGGTTTGGCCTGATAATCAACGCCAAGCGCGCTAAATCCGGCCTTCCCCAAAGCAGTCAGCTGATAGTCTGGTTGCTGTCCGGATGCGCTCAAAACATCAGATCCCGGCGCAGGGGCTAGCCAACCCAATTTCAGCAACTGTTGTAATAATGCCACGGCCACCGTACCCGCCAGATGATCATAACAACTACGGGCAAAACGTAACGAGGCTGGTGTGGTGCTTTGTATTGATTTTGGTTGCTGCCCGGCCAGTTGCATCATTGATTCCAGCACTTGCGCCACCTCGGCATTGGCCAATCTGAAATAGCGGTGCCGGCCCTGACTGACTTTATGCAATAAGCCCAGATCGGTTAAGCGGCTTAAATGCGCACTGGCGGTGGAAGCTGCAGTATCCGCGACCGTAGCAAGCTCGGTGGCGGTGTAGGCGCGACCATCCATCAGCGCGCACAACATACGGGCGCGGGCAGGTTCGGCAATGGCAGCGGCGATTTGTGCGATTGCCAGGTTAACATCAGCTTGCTCGACATCCATCATTCGGTTTCCAGCGAAGTATCCTTAGTCAGATTGCGGCATCATGCAGCGCAACGTAGTTTTCGGCAAGATCGCAGTTCTACCTCTGTGCGAGCCATTAAACAGGAATTTCCATGAACGATTCGCCTATCAATGCTATTGCTGCTGTGCAGCACGCCAATCCTTACCCTTACTACGCTTTGTTACGCCAAGGCGCCGATTTAACTTTTGATACTCACCTCAATTTATGGCTCGCCGCCAAAGCCGGAGTGGTCCTGGAAGTCTTGGCGCATCCAGCAGCCAAAGTTCGGCCGTACAATGAAACTGTGCCTGCGCATTTGGCAGGAAGCACAGTAGGTCAGGTATTTTCACAGTTGATCCGGATGACTGATGGCCAGACGCAGCAACAGGCGAAAATCTGGCTGGCACCTCGGCTACATGGTTGGTCGGATGCCTTGGTGCGCCAACAAACGCTGTTGGTGATCTCAGCGTTACAACAGGAGTTGGCGACTGCATATCAACGCCCTGCTGTAGCGTTGTTTGATGACATTATGCTGTTAAATGAATTTATCCAGCAACTACCGGTGCGGGTGGTAGCAGCATTGCTGGAATTTAACCCGTCTCAAGCAAAGATGGCCGCAACTGCCATTGCCGATTTTATCCGGACATTGGCGCCGTCGGCAGCCCATGATGCTGCCGTCATGGTGGCCGGAGAGCAGGCCAGTCAGTTGTTGCTGGGCCAATTACAATTGCTGATGCCGCCGGTTGATTTACACTGGCAGCGAGCGAATTTATTGGGGTTATTAATGCAAAGTTATGAAGCGACTGCAGGCTTAATTGGCAACAGTCTGGTCGCGCTGACCGAACAACAGTTATGGCCAACGCTGCGGGCTGATCCACGGCTGTGCCTGCCGTTGGTGGCGGAAGTCGTGCGTTATGATGCGCCGGTGCAAAATACCCGGCGCTTTATTCACGCCGACTGTGAAATTGCCGGTATTGCTCTGCCTGCAGGTAGCACTGTGTTGTTGCTACTGGCTGCCGCTGGTCGTGATGAAAGCGTTTATCCGCAGCCGGAGCAGTTCCGGCTTGATCGGCTACAACAAACCAATCTAACTTTTAGCAGCGGTGCGCATCAATGCCCGGGACAACAACTGGCGTTGCAAATCAGCGCTGTCGCAGTTGAATTTTTGCTGTCGCAAACTTTACCGCCGTTGCAATGGCGTTATCGGCCTTCGTTGAATGGCCGGCTGAGTTGGTTTTTCAGTGATTTGGATACGCAGTCTTCAGACCCTGCAGGAGCAAAACCATGATCGCCGTAATTTTTGAAGTCGAACTACATCCTGCTTGTAAGCAAGACTACCTGGACATCGCCGTCAGCCTGAAACCTTTACTGAATGAGATTGACGGTTTTATCAGCATTGAACGTTTTCAAAGCCTGAGTGACCCAGACAAATTGTTATCACTGAGCTTCTGGCGTGACGAACAGGCCATCCTGCAATGGCGAACCCTGGAAGCGCATCGGCTGGCACAACAGCAAGGTCGGGCGTCTATTTTTAAAGATTACCGGCTGCGCATTGCTGATGTCAGCCGCGATTATGGGTTGCAGGATCGGCGACAAGCACCGGCGGACAGTCAGGTATTTCATCAGCCCACTGACTGTTGAACTTTCGGTCATCCGACCGAACATGCAGCAATGCCTGAATTGCTCAGCCGAATTTTAACTCTGGCTGAGCACCGGTCTTTTCGTTTTCGGCAGGCTTTTCACCACAAGTGCATAAGAGTTTTCAATCATCCGTTTGATTTCATTCTCAGGCACGCTGCCATCCAGCAGCACGGTATTCCAGTGCTGTTTATTCATATGATATCCCGGTGTAATCGCCGGAAAAATCTGCCGGAGCATTAAGGCTTCGGTTGGGTCGCATTTTAAGTTGATGCTGGCGATGCGGTTTGGCTGAACGCCTTGTGTTGCGCTTTGTTCAAAGCGCTGTTCTGACAAAATGGCAAACACTTTACCGACCACCTTATAGACGTAAACGTCAGGTCCAAAAGGAAAATCTTCGATACTTTGCAATTGCATCAAGCAGTGATCACGACAGGCTTGAAAGTCCATATATGTCCTTGAATTGGAAATTGGGAGCGGCAACTAAGCACTGCAGCCGGCATCATCTCAATTTATCCCCTTCCTCCCCGAAGTTCCAGCGATCACCATGAACAGGTATCTGTTGCAGGCAATTCCGTCTACCTGCAGCTGACAAACCGGGAAATCAACAAATAAACTATTTTGCAACTTTTGAAACAAAATATTTGACCTTCGACTATGAAACTGGTTATATTTCCAGCACGAAAGGCCATCTGGCAGTCCATTTGTAGCCGAAACATCTGATTTTACTGAATTACCCTTGGGTAATTTATTTTTTGCTAAAAATGACAACGCTGTCAAATATGCGAAAATTTAAAATAACTGCTGTTGTGAGGTTTTTGTGAAAAATTATGGCTTTACTTTGATTGAGCTGATGGTGGTTGTCGCTATCGTCGCAATTCTGGCCAGTTTGGTTTATCCAAGCTACGACAGTTACCTTAAAGCGGGTCGACGAACTGATGCACAGCGGCTGATGCTGGAGCAAACAAACTTGCTGGAACGCAGTTATAGCCGCAACGGCACTTATCCTGAACAGCACAATATCACCGCCACCGACTACTACAGTTTCAGTTACGAGCGCAGCGCAGTGGACTTGTTCACAATCATCGCCAGCCCGGTTGATGATTCGTTATGTGGCGAACTCAGCATCAATCAGCAAGGTGTGAAAACTGCAGCAACCGGTCACGACAGCTGCTGGGTGCATTAATGAAACACCATATTCCACAACAAGGCTTCACACTGTTCGAACTGCTGATCGTGCTGGGTATAGCAGCCATTCTTGTGTCACTTGCGCTACCGTCGTATCTGCAATTAGTCCAGCAAGAACGCCATACCCAGGCGGTGAATCAAATACAAGCGATGTACAAATTTGCCCGTAGCGAAGCCATTAAACGCAATCAGCAGGTCAATATTGTGGCGGGCGTCAACGGTAAATGGCAGGTGGAATTACCCGATCAGCAAGACCGTAGTATCCGCAGTGTTCAGCTCGAAGATAATACAATTGCAGTCACCGGACTGGAATTAGTGAATGTCAGCCAGGCAGGCTTCGCCACTCCGGCTTCAGTGTCTATCAGCCATACCGAACAAACCGACGCCGCCAAATGGTTGTGTATCTTTCCCAGTGGCCAGCTGACGATCCAAAGTCAGGCTTGTACTCATTTAGGCTGACTCTCTGATGCGAACCCAAGTTTGGCCTGATGGCTTTAGCCTGATTGAAGTTCTGGTAGCAATGTTACTGGCGAGTCTGGGTCTGCTCGGCCTTGCCAGCGCACAGATCAAAGCCTTGCAATACGCCAGCAGCAGTCTGAGCTATACCGTGGCAACTATTCAGGCACATAACGCCGTGGAACGGATCTGGCCGCAACTTTGTACCTTGCAACAAGGCGGCATGATGTTTGATGCAGCCTTTATCAGCACCTTACAACCGCAGGTAAATCTGGATCCGGCTGGTTATCAGATTGATTTTGAAGCCTTTGCCTTTAACGTTTCCCCCTATCAACCAGCGCCGGCCGCCCCCTTGCCTTTGACGATGCTGGAGCTGGCTGTCAGCTGGAATGACCTTAGGCTGGACGATGGCGAAGCCAACACCATGGATATTCAAAGCAGCTTTCCGTGGCTGCGCAATGGCAACCCAACAGGATGTATCTGATGCCACAGATCCAAGCTACACATGGTTTTACCCTGGTTGAACTGATGGTCACCCTGTTGTTATCCAGCCTGATTATGGTCGGGATGGGCGGCGCGATGATCGCCATAAAGCATACCGTGAATGAGGTGAACGCGCTGGAAAATGCGCAGGAAGTGCTCAGAAGCAGCCGGGATATGCTCAATAACAGTGTTCGAAAAGGCACGGTGATCAGCCTGACTGGCAACACACTGCGGATTGAACAACTCAATAGCAGTAGCAGCCAGATGGGTTGTAGTGGCACGACCCAAGCATTGGCCTTTGTCGAAGAATTCCGCTTTGACAGCAGCGAACTGCAATGCCGCATTAACGGCGGCAATTGGATCAGTCTGGTGACCGGACTGATTGCGCTCGACTTTTCCATCAATGGTGATCTGCTGACCACCAGGTTAGCGCCACGCGGTTTACCACTGAATTACCCGCAAGCTGATCTGAACGGCGATGCCAGCAACGAACCTTATGTGCGCCTGCAAATTGCGCTGAAATCGGTCATTCTGGCTCGGGAAACCTGAACATGTGCAACAAACAGGATCTGCATACCAAGTTGAACTTGAGCCACCAGTTAAACATCGGAGCTGCAAAACAACGAGGCATGTCATTGTTGTTTGTATTGATGCTGACCACCATTGCCAGTTTACTGGTATTTACTGCACTTAACAGTTCGGTATCGCAGGAGCGGATGAGCGGTAATTTTCAGAAAAAACTCAACGCCGAACTACTGGCGGATAAAGCGGTATTTGAAAGTTTTCATCAGCTGAATGCCTTTGCCAAAGATCCAGCCAATGCCAATGCCACTGATGCCGAAGTGGCCGTTGCGGCTAAAGTTGTCGCAGGCAGCATATCCGGAGGCCGGAAATATCAGGCCGGAGCTGCTGAAGTTAAGGCTCAGGGTTTTGCTGTCAGCGCCGATGGTGCGCGCTATGGCGATAGTGCCGCCACGCGCAAAGTGATGTTTAAACGCATCAGCGGCAGCGGCGTCAGTCTGTTCCCTTTTGCACATGCCGTCACCGGTTGTAACGCAGTTGACCTTACAGCTAGCGGCGGTATTACCAGTTATGATTCGTCCAACCCGCTAGCCAGTAACACCAATGTGGTGGTGCGCACTGTCACCGATGGTGGCAGTGTAACTTTGGTCGGTGATTCACCGGTGATTGGCGATGTACTCTCAACCGGTAATATCACCTTAACCGGCTCTTCTGTCATCAGTGGAAAACTGCATGCCAATGGCAATATCCTGCTCAACAACGCCAGCGCCGTGATTAAAAAACAAGCGTGGGCGGTCGGAACCATTGATGTCAACAATACCGTGGTGGTCGAAGGGGAAGTCAAAGCCAACAGCCATATCCGGGTGAACAACGTGGCGAAACTACAAGGTGGTTTGCGCACCCAGGGCAATCTGACGCTGACCAATAATGCCAAAATCAACGGCGCTGTTGAAGTCTATGGCGATGTGCAGTTAGCTGGTTACAGCAGTAGTATTTTACAACCAGCATTATTGCGTTACCGCGGCAGCGTAAATCCGGCGGGGCTTGGCCAACAACAGGCCGACTTGAGTTTTGCGCCGGTGCCGTTGCTGCCGGTCGATAACGACGACGAAGCCAGTGAAAGTTTTAACCCGTTATGCGACCCGCTGCGTATCAGCGAAGCCGTCGAAGCGGTGGAGCAACCCGCCACACTGCCAGCCTTGAATGTGCGTCAGGCCTGGGATCGCAAGATCTATACTTTAACTGCCACCGAAGGTAAACATCTTGATGTACCCAATCTACCCGCCAGTCTGACACCGCAAAATGGCCTGTTTTTGAAAAAGAGTCAGTCGATGTATTTTGTCAGCAGTGTCAATGGCGGCAGTGAAGGCAAACTGATAATTAACGGCCATGTGACGTTGTTTATTGCTGGTGACATGGTGTTTGGCGGCGATTCAGCGTTGCAGATTAACAACGGCAGTTCACTGACCATTATCACCAGTGGCCGGATTGAATTTACCGGCGGCGCCAAAGTCATTAATGATCAATTTCCGGTGGGCGAACCGCAAGGGATCGTCGATGGCCGGCCGGTGATGTCGATTTATTCTTCGTATAGTGGCAAAGATGGCATCAAACTCAATGGTGGCATTAAATCCATTTATGCTGCCATTTACGCCCCGCGAACCGATATCAAAATGGACAGTTTAGCCGGTATATTCTCCGGCTCTGCCGTTGGAAAAACGGTGAACGTCGGTGGAGCAGGTAAAATCCGATATGATCAGGCGCTCGGTAAAGTGGAGGCCGGTGGGTCAACCGGAACCGTTAACCCACGCATTGTGTTTCATGGCTGGAACTAACTATCCAGCTGCCGGTTTGTGAACAACTAACAGCTTAATAGGCCACACTAAAACGCCGGTTCAGCTGCTTCGGTTGCTGCAGTTCGTCCAGCATTGCCACGGCATAATCGCCGGTCGAAATGCGGCTTTTGCCGTTAGTATCGGTCAGTAACTGATCACCACCTAAACGGAACTGACCGGTTTTATCGCCCGGGAAAATTTCCGCCGCTGGCGACAAATAACTCCATTGCAGCGCGGTTTCTGCCCGTAATAGCTGCAACGCTGCATAAGCACCTTCTGCGGTGCCACGATATTCAGCCGGAAAATTCGGACTGTCGAGCAGCATCGACCCATCGGGTACTTCCAAGGATGCCGCGCCGCCGACCAGCAGTAAACGTGGGATGTCCGTTTGCGCTTTGACTGCTGCCAGAATGGAAGCTACACCACGTTGGTAATAGCTGGCTACATCAGTTTGCGCATGTCCACTAAATGCGCTCAGCACCACGTCCACCCCTTGAAGGGCGGCGATTAAGGCGGCGGTATCGAGCACATCCACTGCCACGACTTCTAATTGAGTTGTCGCTTCGAGCCTTTCAGGCCGGCTAACCAGCGCCCGTACCTGCAGCCCTCGCGAAAGCGCTTCTTTAGTTAACGCCGAGCCAATAAAACCTGAAGCGCCGATAATGGCAATTTTGCTGATGTTGTTCATAACAGTTGTCCTTCATGAGGTCATTGATTGATCAGTGGCTGACCGGGCTGACTACAACAGCAGCTCCGGCAATGACGCTATTATCCTTGCTCGATTACCAAAGAAAAATCAGCTAATCTTTGATTCACTGTTTAGATAAACAAAACAATTTGATGAAAAACCAACTGGATTTAAATAGTCTGTTATTGGTGCAGGCACTGGCGGCCAGTGGCAGTTTTACCGCTGCCGCCGCACGTCTTAGCAGCAGTAAAACAAAAATTAGCCTGCAAATTAAAGCGCTGGAGCAACAACTTGGTGTGGCGTTGTTCCGGCGTACCACGCGGCAAGTGAGCTTAACGGCCGAAGGTGCCTTGTTGGTGGAACGATGTTTGCCGCTGCTCGATGAACTGCGTAGCGAATTGACGCTGCTGCAGCAAAGGACGCTAGCAGATGCAGAGCTCAGCGGCACTTTGGTGATCAGCGCGCCTGAGGATTACAGCAACCGGGTGTTAGTACCGTTGCTGCTGCAGTTTCAGCGGTTGCATCCAAAACTGCAGCTGGACCTTCGCAGCAGCGATCAGGTGCAAGACCTGATTAAACAAGGGATTGATTTATCAATTCGGATTGGCTGGCTGCAGGATTCCAGTCTCAAAGCCCAGCGGCTGGGCGATTTTGCGCAGTGGTTGTTGGCCGCACCGGCTTATTTGGAAAAATTTGCCGCACCACTGCAGCCGGATGATTTGAAAGCAATGAATTTAGTGGCTTTTACACTGCTGCCAACACCACAACAGTGGCGGTTTAGCCAAGGCAAACAGGTGGTTGAATTGCGGCTGCCAAGCAGCATTAAAACCAGTTCTACCCAGACCGTGACCTCGTTATTACTACATGGCGCCGGACTTGGTGTACTGCCCGACTACAGCGCCAAAGCCATGCAGCAACAAGGTTTGTTGCAACGGGTGTTACCCGAATGGCAATTGCCGGCTGGTGGTATTTACGCGGTCTATCCGCCTGGACCACACCGGCCGGCCAAAGTACGGCAGTTCGTGTCGTTTTTGCAGCAGGGGTTAATCAATAGCTAAACTTTGCGTTTTGACCCAGCCAAGATGAATCAATCTGATGCCCCTCTCGCAAAGTCTTTACTTAAACAAAGTTAACAACGCTTAATATTTAACCATGTCGTCATATATTTTTACACTTATTCTACATTGAAAATTAAAATTCTTTAAAAGCAAAGGCTTATATTGTGGCCTATTTGTTGCTGAAGACCGGCAGCTTTTAACGAATGTAGGTTTCTCTAATGAAATTAAAACTCTCTTTACTCGTCGCAGCTTTTGGCTGCATTTTAACAGCAGGTACAGCACAGGCCGGTTTAATCGACCGTGGCAACGGCATGGTGTATGACAACTGGCTCGATATCACCTGGCTAACCGATGCTAACTTTGCAAAAACCAGCGGTTACCATGCGACGGGACTCATGAACTGGCAAGAAGCCACTGACTGGGCCGCCAATCTCGAATATGCGGGTTACAGTGACTGGCGCCTGGCCGGAGTTGACCCTGATGACTATACCTGCACACCCAGCCCGGGTTATGGCTTTGCCTGTAAAGGTGAGCAGAATGAATTAGCGGGAATGTTCAGCAACCATTTAGCACTGCACGGCCAACGCCTGGATATCCATGAATTGGATCCCGAGTGGCACCGCACCGCAATGCATCAGGCCATCAGCAATAGTTACCTCGATTTAATGACCTGGCAGTCCAAATCAGTTTCCAACCTGATGAGTGGAATTTACTGGGCTTCCACGCCCAGCAACTACAACGGCATTGCCAGATACTTCGATACTGAATACGGTTTTCAGTCCGAATACGAAACATACCAACATGCCTATGCTTGGGCTGTCCGTTCCGGAGATGTGGCTGCTGTGCAACCTCCAATCGAAACAGTTCCGGCACCCACCCCGCTGACTTTGCTTGTTTTGAGTCTGTGTAGTATGTTTTGGCTAAAACGACGCACGACCCGTTAATTCGTATTTACGTACAAAAAGCATCGTGGTTCCGGCAACGTCAACAAATGGCATCGCTGGAACATTCTCCGCACACCTTGCTTGAGCCTGGCCAATGACAGGCGTATTCTGAGCCTCCCATTCGCAAGGAGGTGTGTATGTATCAGCTTTTTATCGCCAATAAAAATTATTCGTCCTGGTCGCTGCGGCCCTGGTTATTAATGACGCAGCTGAATATTCCTTTTACTGAACAACTGCAGCAATTTGCCGCGAACAACTATCACAATTTCCGCAGCTTTTCACCAACCGGCAAAGTGCCTTGTCTACATGATGGCGATGTGGTGGTGTGGGAATCGCTGGCGATTGTCGAATATCTGGCCGAACGTCACCCGGGTGTCTGGCCAACAGATACCATGGCCCGGAATTTTGCCCGCAGCGCCTGCAGTGAAATGCATGCTGGTTTTGGTACTTTACGCAGTGTCTGCACCATGAACTGCGGCGTCCGAGTTGAGCTGCAGGATCCGCCAGCAGCGTTAGCAAAAGAACTACAACGGCTGGATGAACTCTGGCAACAAGGTCTGCAACAATTTGGCGGGCCATTTCTGGCTGGTGCACAGTTCAGTGCAGTTGATGCATTTTTTGCACCTGTAGCATTTCGCATTCAAAGTTACGGCCTGCAATTAAGCGAAAAATCAATGACCTATGTACAGCAGCTGCTGCAGCTCCCAGCCATGCAACAATGGTATGAAGCAGCGTTAGACGAAAGCTGGCGTGAAGTCAGTCATGAAGCAGAAATTGGCAATTACGGCCGGGTACTGGTGGATTACCGGCGGGTTTGACCGCTGAGCGGAAAAATTTTCGCTACACCTACCGAGTCAATAACATCAGGGTCAGAGTCAATTGTTAACAGACTTTTGTTAACAATTGACTCTGACCCTGATGTTAACAAGTGTCTCTTTTATCATTATGCATCCAACCAACAACCATGAAACCCCAGCGGTAACATCCGGTCCATCCGGGCCTGTGCGATGGGGCCCGCGTTCAGATCGTCGCTGTTAAACAAACTTAAACCACTTTGGTTGTGACGATAATCCAGCCAGCTGATTAAAACCTGCCGACTGCCACTGACTAATAAAGGCTCTTCCGCCACCACACCTGGCCCAAACTGATAACTTTGTTGCCGGCCAGCGGCATCGATGCACACCAGACTATCACTTAAACCGGCTTCGCTGCGATCGCTACCGCTGACGCCAAATAACGGTGCTACCTGTACTTTACCGGAAGCTGCTGATCCCGGACTGGCAAATCCCGCCACATATTGTGGAAACTCCATCACCAAGCCACTGCGTTCAACTGCTGCCGATGCGCCTTTTTTGTCAAGTGCCACGCGAATTGTAACCAATTCCGAGACGCTACTTTGTTTACGGCCATCACCGGTCAGTAAATAACTCATACCTTCCAGCATCACACCCGAGTCCGGATATAAACAGGCTTGCAGATGCAGTTCACCACCTTGCTGCCAGGCCTGACCAAAATGAAAAGCAAAACCGGCCGGTAATTCTACCCACTGCTGCTGGGTAAAGTCGGTTTTATCAATGATCAGCAGCTGCGAACCAAGCTCTGGCCGCCATTTAAAAGCATCAATAAAGGTCTGGCCCTGCTCATAAACACAAGCTCCCAAGAAAAATACCAGCTTGTCGGCGGTCTGGCTAAAAGCATGCAGATAACTGGCTTGCGGCAGTTTAATTTGCTGCATCCGCTGCATTTCGGACTTTGCGCCGATATGGTACAGCAGCATCAACGGCTGGCCGCTGACATACCAGGTGCCAAAATTCCACATCCCGCCCTGACCATCCGGCAACGGATGCGCCGAAAAAGGCAGTTGTTTATATTGCTCACCGAAGTCTTTGACGCTAAGAGTGCTCAGGTTATCCGGATCAATCCGGTGCGCCGAACCACCTTCCCATAACGCCAGCACTTCACCTTGCCATGGAATAAGCGCGGTATTGGCGGTATTTAAATCATCGTTATTGCGCGCCGGTAACGGATTTTTCACCAAAGTACCGGCAGTGTGATAACGAAAGGCGCCCGCCATTTCTTCCACCAGATATTTTTTGGTCTGAATAAATTTGCCTTGATGCTGCACTTTACCGTTGGCAAAGCGAAATTGCTGCACCATGCCATCGCCATCAAACCAGTGCTGATAACGCTCACCCGCCCGCTCCAGCCGTGCCGGACCGTTACGCAGCAACATACCGTTCAAATCGGTCGGCCATTTGCCTTCAGTGTGCAACTGCAGCGGCGCAAAATCGGCGCGAACTCCGGCAAAAGCTTTGCTCCACGAAGCTTTGCTGGTCGACATTGCTGGCGATCGGGTCACGGCCAGCAGTTTGTCAGCGTTACTGGCAAGTGCACTGGCGCTGGCACAAGCGATAGCAGCAGTTAAAAAGCGGCGACGATCCATGGTATACCCCGGCAAATAACGTTAATCAGTTTAACAGCTCAACATTCGTCTTAACGGATATGGATGGTCAGTTTGGTATCTGCCGCCACCGCAAAAGCCGCATCTTTAAAACTGGCCGGGCCAAACTGACCGGCGTTGTTGCTAAAGCCATACCCTTCACTTGGAATGCCCATGATGTTGCGGTCGAGCTCACCGTTGTCGTTGGCGTCGTGCATGATTTTAATGGCGTATTGGCCGTCTGCTAAATCCGCAAACACCAGCTGTTGGCTATCGCCGCTGACTGCTTTCACCACAGCCGCTGCTGCGTCCTTACCTTGTTGATAAGACTGCTCGCTGCGATACAGCGCCACATGTAATTTGCCAGTTTGCTCTTTAATCTGGTCAATATTGACGGTCAGGGTATGGGCTTGTGCGGTAAAAGCTGAAGTCAGTAATAACGCTAATAATGAGGTCGCAACAGTTAATTTTATCATGATGAAGTTCCTTGGAGTTGTGAGTCAGTCCCGCTGACTGATGACACCACTTTAGAACGTTGCTTGTGCTGGCATAACTGCTGAAAGTCACGATTTTCAGCAGTTAAAAAAGTGACTTCTGGGCTATTGGCAGGTTTTTATGGTGCTCTCGACTGTCGCAACGAAACATTTAAGACACTGTGGTCAGGATTTTTTTAAAAGATGCCGATCCATAACTGTCGGCTCAAAATTAACAATATAACAATAAATATCAATCACTTAATCAAGGTTATAACTTTGGTTATAACTTTAAGTGACACTAAATCACAGCAAAATCGCAAGCCGGTTATCGAATGGCAGCCTGCCGCTGGTTAGTTTGCAGCAACACATTTTCGCAAACTAACCATCAATAAACCGGAGTCATCTTATGCCAAACAAATCATTTTCTTTAACGAAGCTCACTATGGTCATTGTCAGTGGAAGCCTGATGTTGGCTAGTGGCGGTTGCACCAACACAACGGCGTCTGCGGTCTCGCAACCTGCCACTACACAGCCCGCAGTCACTTCAGCCAGCCAGCAACAGCTGACACTGAGCCCCAATGATCAGCGCCAGTATCAGGCGGTGACTCTGAGCAATCAGCTACAGGTGGTCTTGATCTCTGACCCTACTGCAGAAAAATCATCGGCAGCATTAAGTGTTGATGTCGGCTGGTTAAATGATCCGAAACAGCAACAAGGTTTAGCTCACTTCTTAGAGCATATGCTGTTTATGGGTACCAAACGTTTCCCTGATCCAGATGGTTTTATGAAGTTTATGGACCAGCACGGTGGCACGCGCAATGCTTTTACCAACCAGTTGACGAACTATATGTTTGAAATCAACGACAGTCATTACGAAGCAGCACTGGACCGTTTTTCTGACTTCTTTAAAGCCCCATTATTACTAGCTGAATATGTCGATAAAGAGCGCAACGCCGTGAACTCAGAATGGTCCTTGAACCGCAACCAGGATGGTTGGGCACAGCGGCAATTGGCAGCACAGTTATTGGGCGATCATCCGGCGAATCAACTTTGGGTTGGTAATCTGAAAAGTCTGAATGATAAAGAAGGTAGTCAATTACACCAGGAACTGGTGGCATTTTATCAAAAGCATTACTCTGCCAACCGGATGAAACTGGTGCTCATCAGCGCAAAACCGCTGGAGCAAATGCAGTTGCTGGCACAGCGCTACTTTGCTGATATTGAAAATAAAAATCTGGCGAGCCCAAGACCGACCGCGCCGATAGATTTTAAGAATCATGGTCCGAAACGGCTGCACTACGTCCCGAATACCGAAGCACAAATGTTGCAGCTGGAATTTACGATAGATAACAATCTGGCCGATTTTGCGCAAAAACCAAATGAATTTGTCGCCCATTTACTGCGTTCAGAAATGCCCGGAACCCCGGCACAACAACTCAAAGCGATGGGCTTATTAGATGGGCTCTCGGTAAGTTACGATCCGAAGTTTTATGGCAACTACGGTACTTTGCAAATCAGTCTGGCGCTGACCGAAGCCGGTATGAAACAACGGCCGGCAATTACTGCAATTATGATGCAGTATCTGGCGTTGATCCGCAAAAACGGTGTGGATCCAAAGTACTTTGAAGAGATCCGGACTTCACTGCAAAACGAGTTCAACTTCCTGGAAAAAACCGATGGCTTTAGCTACGCGTCCGAGCTCAGTGCAGCGATGCAATATTATCCGCTGTCGTCGATCGTCAGTGCGCCTTATCAGTACAACAGCTTTGATCAAAAGGCGATCAGTGCTTTGCTGACACAACTGGTACCAGAGCGTTTAACGGTTTGGCACATCAGCAAGCAAGAGCAAGCAGAACATAGTCTGCAGCATTTTGATGGCCGCTATTCAATTGCCGAGATTAGCGACGAGGAAGTTCAAAGCTGGCAACAACCGAAAATTCCTCTGAGTTTACCGGCGCTAAACCGGTTTCAGCCGGACAGCTTTGCGGTGCATCACAGCAGCAACACTACGCCGGTCAAAGTACTGGATAATCCGGGCGTGACCGCTTGGCTGGCTGGCAGCAAGCATTTCTCCGACCAACCTCGTGGCCAGTTACTCATGCAGTGGCACCAGCCCGAAGCCAAGAAAACCGCCAAAGATGCGGTGATGTTCAACCTTTGGTTACTTAATTTTTTAATCAACAATCAAGCGATGTTGCAAGAAGCCAGTGCGGCCGGCATGACGTTAACACCTGAAGATGAGGAGTATGATTTTGTGCTCAAACTGTCAGGTTTTACCAACAAACAAGCAAAGTTAGCCGGTTATATTGGCAAGGCACTGTCAGCCAACATTACCGAGCTGCAATATAAGCAAAGCATGGATTTATTGCAGCGCGGCTTACGCTCATCAGAGCAACAAATGCAGGCGCGGCAGGCCTTTGAATTGTTAAAAACTACCCTGTCCAGTGGCAGCTTTGAACTTCCGGCATTGCTGGCCAGTGCCAAGCAAGTGAGCGTCACGGAGTTAAATGCCTATATTCAGCAAACTCTTAATGGCAGCCATTTACGGCTGCTGGCGCAGGGTAATTACACTGAAGCCGATGTGACTGCTTTTGCCAAAGCGCTGGCCGGAACTAAAAAAACCATGCGCCCATACCAGCCATTTAGCAAATGGCAGCCGAAACAGGGTCAACGTCTCACAGTACTTCGCAATAATCCGCAAAACGACACCACAGTGATGCGGACACAGTTGGTCCCAAATGCCAATTATGCCGGTAAAGCGGCGGCAAAAGTGCTGGCAAATCATTTGCATCAGGCGTTTTTTAATCAGCTACGTACCGAGGAACAATTGGGTTATGTGGTACAAGCGATGGCATTACCCTTGGATCAGCATGCAGGCCTTGGCTTGTTAATCCAAAGTCCGGTGTTGTCCGGTTTGCAGCTGCAACAACGGGTAGATTTGTTCCTGCAGCAGTATGGCAAGCAACTGGAACAACTTACCGAAGCCGATTTCGCCAGTTTAAAACAAGCCCAGTTGCTGGAATTACAGCGTGCGCCAGCCAATCTCGATGAAGAGTTTGATACTTTCGGCAACGACTGGTTAAGAAACCGGCTCGACTTTAACGGTAAACAGCAACTGCTGGCTGCAATCAAGGTACTGACGTTGGCAGATCTACAACAATTTTATCGCCAGGCGATGGCCGCTGAGCAAAGTGCGGCGCTGCAAATCGTGTTGCAAGGCAAGGCAAAACCACAAACCAAAGAAACTTTGCCCGGCTTTAACTTATTAGAGGATGTCACGACGCTCCGTTAGTCGTTTTAAACTTAACCAGCGGTACTTCAGGCCCTGAACTCTCAGGGCCTGTTATTTGCACTATACAATGCGTCTTTTCGACCCCAGGCTCCGTGGTCAGCTCTAACACTATCCTGAATATTTCGCTCTAGTCTAACGACTTGTTTTATCGCATTTTTAAGATATTGCCTGCTTTAGCCAAAACACCCATCACCGCCTTTCCTGCCAAATCAAATACAAACCACTGGCCATAATGACTGATGCACCCAGCAGCAGGCTGCTATCCGGCCATACTTGCCACAGCACAATATCAAAACCCAAACCCCAGACCAGGGCAGAATATTCGAAGGGCGCGATCACTGAAGGTGGTGCCAGCCGGAAGGCTTCGGTGATAAAGACCTGGCCGATAGCGCCGGTAATGCCGATGGCTAAAAAGTAAGGCCAATGAATGAGTTGCAGCGGTTGCCAGTCGGGCAGTGCTAATAACCCAGCGCCGATGCCGATCATCGTCATTAACCAGAACACCATATTGCCGCTGGGTTCGGTTTTGGCCAGAATGCGCACCGTGATGCCGGACACCGCGTAACAAAATGCCGATAATAAAGCGGCCAGTGCGCCGAGGCTCAACAACTGATCACCTTCCGGTTTGAGCATATACAGCACCGCTGCCATACCAACCAAAATGGCCACCCACTGCCGGGGCGCGACATAATCTTTGAGCCACCACACCGATAACATGGTGATCAGCAGCGGCGCAGCAAAGAAAATGGCATAAGCATCTGCCAGCGACAGGGTTTTCAGCGCATAGATAAAAGCGGATAACATCACGATGCCAAGCGCGGCACGAAACAGGTGCAACGACCAGCGTGCCTGCATCAAATGCTGCAGCCGATTACCGTGCCATAACCACACCACAATAAAAGGCCAGGCACAGGCGGCGCGTAAGCAGGTAATTTGCAACGGGCTATAGTGTTCCGTCAGTGCCTTCATGCTGGCATCCATCCCGGAAAACATAAAAACCGCCAGCAGCATGGCCAGGATGCCATAAAGCGGTTTGTCATTGCTGTGGTGCATCAACCGGGTCCTCTTACCGGGTCTTGTCACCAAGACCCTAAAAACAGAACAATATGCTACCACAGCCAGCTGGATCCTTCCGAAGGTTCCGCCCGCAGCCAGACGCAGCAACCGGCGCTTTGACCGGTAATTTGCCGGCTTAGTCCAGCAACAGCATCAGTTGCGACGTCGCCACAGCCAAAGCGCCAGCAAGCCAAGGCCCCAGAAGTTCAGACTACCACCTGAACCACCCGCGGACGGTGTGGTGGTGGTGACGGTGCCTTTTACCTGCAGGCTAGCGTTGGCGGTCGAGACACCGCCCCGACTGTCGGTAACCGTCAATTGAAAACCCAGCGTACTGCTTTGCGCAGGTGCCACAAAAGTTAGTTTATTGGTGGCTGCGTTTTGCAGAGTCACGGCATTGCCTGAGGTCTGTTGCCACTGATAACTTAAAGCATCACCATCGGCATCGGTGGCAGTAGCCTCGATGCTTGTGGTGGCACCGGCATTCACTTCCACTGGAAACACCAAAGTCCCAATCACCGGCAACTTATTCACTTCATTGTCTTTTATTTGCACCTTCAATTGTGATTTGTCTGGCGCAATAACACCGGAAATAACCTGCAACTGCAGCTGAAAGTCCTCGTTACCTTCCAGTAGTTGATCATCAGTAATTGCAACCACAATGGTTTTATCCGCAGCATCACCATCGGCCCACTGCAATTCGCCGCTTTGCGCCACAAAATCTGCACCAGCCTTGGCACTGCCATCTACCAGCTGATAACTGATTTGCATCGGCCCGGCATTGCCACCAAAACGACCTACCGCCACATTGGCTGTCGGCTGATTTTCGTCAACGCTCAGCAGTGGCGCGACAAACCCCACGGCCCCGCCGGCAGAGCCTGCAATGCCAATTCTCACCGTATGATACGAAGGGCTTCCCAGCGTTAAGCCGTTGCGCGGGTCAAACAATCGAACAAACAACATTTTGGGCGCAACATCTGCGGTTGGCGCGGTGATCTGAATTACTTTGTCGGCCACATCCGCAGCATCCCAGCTCAATTCACCACTAGCATAAGGGCCATCGCTGACCACGCCGAAACCATTTAACGTTTCATACCGTACCCGCACGGCGCCGCTGCCCGAAGGTCGCTGCACTGCCACCTGCACCGCTGCACCCACGGTAAACTGTGAGCTAGCCGTTTTAAAGGATACCTGACCGGCAGCGCTGTTTTTAGTCTGATCCCGCAGCACATATAAACCACTATTGATGTCGGCTGAAATAATCAGCCCGGATGGCAAATATGGATAAGTACCCCAGACACCATTAAAAGCGGCGCTGTCGGACGATGGGAAGGAGTCAAAAAAACCAGCTTCAGTCGGATTGGTTGGATCGGTAATATCTAAAATGGTGGTGCCACGTTGATAATTGGAGATGTAATAACGATTACCACGGGTATAACCGTTGTGATCGATGGCCGCTGTCGGGCCACTCCAGACTTTGGCCAATACCGGATTACGTAAATCGTCGACATTCAACACCCGCACCGTGGTATTTAAACCGGCATTGCGTTCGTCCAGTTCGTCATGCACAAACACAAACCGTTGATCTTCACTCCACCAACCGGAGTGCACATAGCTGGCATTCTGATAGGTGATATCGGACAAGGCTTTGGCACCACTTAACTGACTGATATCCCACAACCGCACCGACTGCTCATTAAAATCCATTAACACGGTACAGCGTGAATTCTGACAACTTTGATTGGCCCGCGCATCCCGCACCACCATTGATGCCGCGTCGTGGGTGTAATCGCTGCGCACCGCCTGACTATTAGGGAAATACGCTGCCAGTTTCTCCGGCGCTTTTAAGCCATAAGTTGTGAACGAACCACCGACGGCTTTCTGCCCGACAATATGCAACGTAGGCTCCAGCCCATCCAGTGCAGTGTTGGTGGTGTAATCGACATGACTGATATAGACATTGTGCGCCGACGTCACTGCGGTATCGGCGCTGACCAGCCGGATGCTCGTCGGCAACTGGCTTAGATCAACAATCTGCAGATTATCAGTCCCTTCGGAACTGATATAGGCATACGCCTTCCAGCGCGACAATGCAGCATCGTAGTACTGCAGCACTTTAATATCACGCCAGGAAGTGCTGCTGCCGGCAATAGTGCCGATTTCTTTCGGTGCAGCAGGATTTGCCAGACTGACTACAGCAGTACCGTTATACAAGCCAATAATGGCGTATTCAGTACCGGTGTTCAGATCAACATGGCCCCAGATATCACTGGCGGCAGCAGGTCTGGATGAAAAATCGTCCAGCGCCAGATGGCTAACTAAATCAATGTTTTTGCAGCTGAAAATTCCGGCTTTACCATTTACGCAGGCTGCTGCCGGCTGGCTTTGTTGCAGCTGCGCCTGGGTGGCCGCCAGTTGCTGGTAATCCCTTGGCACACTGGCAAAACCATCGTTCACCACTACAAATCCTTGTTGCTGCAGCTGTTCGACAAAAGGCTGTGGCACGCCGGTTAAAATAGTGGCGTTCAGCTGTGGCGCCTGGCTCTGGAAATGGT
The DNA here is from genome assembly GCF_001669775.1 of Rheinheimera sp. SA_1. Lineage (GTDB taxonomy): Bacteria > Pseudomonadota > Gammaproteobacteria > Enterobacterales > Alteromonadaceae > Pararheinheimera. Next base: position 44,341 of record NZ_LXWK01000022.1, on the reverse strand, counting down.
CAAACTTGTTATAGCCGCCAAGCACTGGCACTAAAGCGCTGGTTAAAAAGAATAAATCTTCACCATTATCAATGGCATACCGACCAGAAGCGACCAGCACTTTATCGCCTTTATTGGCTTGTTTTACCGCGTAAGCAATACTGCGACAAGCACGTACCGGGCTGTCACAGCGCCCCAGATCCTGACCTGTTGCCGCCACAAACCGGGCGCGATCATGCTCGGCATGCGCCCAAACGGCGGAACTAAAACCGACTAAACTCAGTGATAATAACAAGCCAGAGCCAAGAGACAGCGGTAACATTTTCATCGGCAGTTCCATCCATCCTGGTAAAAAATTTGGGGTTTGGCTGAGCACCTTGGTATTGTTAACAAACTTTCGCAAGATACGCCGCAAAAATGAAAAAATGTAAAATTTTAACTAAATTACCACTAATTTCACTGCTGGTGTCGCTACTGATACTGCTGAGCGCCTGCCAGCCAAAATCCAATTCGACATTGCAGGTACAGCTGCTGTGGCAAGGTCAGCCGATCAACTGCGAAAGTACCTTCATGCTGGGCGACCAACGCTGGCAGTTACAACAATTACAGTTTTATCTGTCGGCTTTTTCACAGCAACAACAACCTTTATTACTACAACCAAACGACTACCAAAGCACGGAACTGGCGTTGCTCGGTACCGACTGTCAGTCGGCGGGTCAATGGCAACTGCAATTTGCCACGCCGCTACACCATGCGCCTTTAGAGTTCGAACTTGGGGTGCCATTTTTATTAAATCATCAGAACCCCTTAACCGCCGGCATTCCGCTGCAACAACTGGACATGCACTGGGCCTGGCAAAGTGGTTATAAATTTTTCCGGCTCGACCTCAATGGTCCACAGCACGACTGGTCTTTGCATCTCGGTTCCAGCGGTTGCAGTTCGGCCAGTGTGATGCGCGCACCCAAAACGCCTTGTCTGGCACCCAATCGGGTTCGGGTACAACTGCCCTATCAAGGGCAGTCCACTTTAACTTTAGACTTAGCGCAGCTATTAGGTGATTTTATTCTAACGGCGGATAACAACTGTATGGCTGATCCGGCCAGCTTGAGTTGTCAGCAGTTACTGCCAGCGCTGGGTATCGGTGGCAGCAGCAGGGTATGGGCGCTGCAACCATGACCCAGCATTTGCGACTGTTGGCAGCACTGCAATTCACAGGACGGCGGATGAAGCGGTTCACAATAGTAGCCGTGGCCGCGCTGCTCACCAGCTGCTCTGAAGCGCCACCACCCCCCTACGTCTGGACGTTACCGCCTGATTTCCCCAAACCGACAGTACCGACTGACAACCCAATGTCAGAGGCCAAAGTACAACTCGGGCGTTTTTTATTTTACGACCAACAACTATCCGGTAACGGCCAGCAGAGTTGCGCCAGTTGCCATCAACAAGCGTTTGCCTTTAGTGAACCCAAAGGCGGCTCGGTCGGCAGCACCGGTGAAATCCACCGGCGTAATGCGCTGGCATTGGTGAATATTGCTTACAACAAAACCCTGACCTGGGCGCACGATGGCCTGACTGATATCGAACATCAGCTGCTTTTACCCATGTTTGGCGAACAGCCGATTGAACTTGGCATCACCGGTCATGAAGACAAAGTACTGCAGGCGCTTGCACGACAACCGTATCCGAAATTATTTAAAGCAGCTTTTGGTGATGAACAAGTTAATTTTCAACGAGTCACCCAGGCGCTAGCCAGTTTTGTCCGCAGCCTGCTTTCGTTGCAATCGCCGTTTGACCGTTACGCTTATCAGGGCGATGACAGTGCGCTGAGCCCGCAACAAATTAAAGGCATGGATTTATTCTTTTCCGAGCGATTGGAGTGCCATCACTGCCATGGTGGTTTTAATTTTACCCAATCAACCAGCCACGAAAAACAGCCGCTGGATCGGCGACCTTTTCACAATACCGGTTTGTATTTCAGCAAACGCCAGCAAGTCGCCGGTGAAGGTTACCCTGATAAAGACCGCGGCCTGGCCGAAGTGACGCTGAACCCAGCGGACGATGGCCGTTTTCGCGCGCCAACGTTACGAAATATCGCATTAAGTGCGCCTTATATGCACGACGGCAGCATTGCCACTTTGCCGGAAGTACTGCAATTTTATATGGATGGTGGCCGCCATCTCAGCACTGGCCCTTATCAGGGCGACGGTCGCCGTCATCCACAAAAAAGTGCTTTCGTAAAAGGCATCGACCTAACCCCGGAAGAACAAGCTGCATTACTGGCGTTTTTACACAGTCTGACCGATCCAACCTTTGTGCAAAATCCGGTTTTTGCTGATCCGTGGCGCTAAATTTGCTCTGACAAAAACGCTGAATATCCTGCCAAAGTCTGCGTTCATCGCAGTAACCCCATCCCAACAAATGAAAAGGTCATTACCGCCCCCGAAATCGCGCATTTTTGGGGTGAATGTTTTATGTTTATTTTTTAATCGCCGCAAAATGTAAAAAAAAGCAAGAACGTAACGCATTTTGGCAACTTCAACCTTGGACGCGGATCACTACAATGATTTTTGGGGAGTTGGCAGCCCGACTTCGATATGCAGGAAGCCGGACCGATCAGCACCATGACAATCAAGGTTCGGGCATCAATAAGAAGTGCAATGACCAACAGCACCAGCCAGAACGTTGATTTGGTGACATACAACAAGTCGAGAGGGATTGGATAGATGAAAAATAATAAAACATTTACCAGAACTGCGGTGGCAAGGGCGATATCCTTGTTACTTGGCGGTTCTGTCGTTATGCCGTTACACGCACAGGAACAGCAGGCTCCGGCCGCTAATACTGCAGAAATTGAAGTCATTCAGGTTCGTGGTGTGCGCGGCAGTATGCAGGAAGCAGCAGACATTAAACGTAATTCAATGGGTGTGGTGGACGCCATTTCTGCAGAAGATATTGGTAAGTTTCCAGACACCAACCTGGCAGAATCGCTGCAACGGATTTCCGGTGTCTCGATCAGCCGCACCAATGGTGAAGGCTCGGAAGTGACAGTCCGTGGTTTTGGTGGTGACAACAATATGGTCACCCTGAACGGTCGCACTATGCCCTCAGCGACTACCTACGGCGCTGGTTCTGGTGCAGACGGCACCACTCGTGGCGGTGGCGCCCGTGCTTTTGACTTTTCGAACCTGGCCTCAGAAAGTATTCGTGCTGTTGAAGTCTACAAAACAGGTAAAGCCAATATTGCCACCGGTGGTATTGGTGCAACACTGAACGTAAAAACCGCCAGACCACTGGATAGTTCAGAAAACGTCGCCAGTGTTGGCGTCAAAGCCGCTCACGACACGTCGAATCGTGCCGGTTCTAGCGTCACACCTGAAGTGTCAGGTATTTTCAGCCATGCGAATGACGATGGCAAATTTGGCGTCAGTGTTTCTGCCAGCCATCAACAGCGCGATTCAGGTTATACCGGCGCCACCGTCAACGACTGGCAAGTGGATTACTGGGATGATATCGCCGATGCCAACCGGTTGTGGAACAACACTGCGACTGTGGTCAACAACGCCCCATCGCAAGGCCAGTTGTACACCCGTCCAAATGATATTCGTTATGCGTTTTCCGATACAGAACGTAAACGCGACAATGCACAGTTGACCTTGCAGTTCAAACCGCAAGACAATTTCACCGCCACCGGCGACTACACCTATGCCGAAAACAATCTGGTTGAACACCGTGGTGAAATCACCAACTGGGTACAAACCGGTAGCAATACTAAAATCGTCGAGTTTGATAATAATGCAGTGAAAACCCCGTCTTACATTAAAGAAGTGTATGACGGTGCGGTCGATGAAGGTTTTGAACAGCAGTGGCGTGAACAAACCAACACCCTTAAATCTGTGGGTGTGAACTTTGAATATAAACTCAATGACGACTGGACATTGGCGCTGGATGCTCACGATTCCAACATGTTCAGCCGTGGTACCGGCCCGCGTAATTCCGGCGAGTTGGCAGTAGGTTTAGGTGCGCCTATTGTGACTTCACGTGAATGGTTCTACGGTGCTGACTTACCAACATACCTGAACGTCTATAACGACGCCGTGCCAGGCAAAGGTGCCAACGGTAATGGTATGGTCGATCCAGGCGATGTGGGTTCTTCGATTGCACGTATTCGTAACGCCAGTCAGGAAAGTGATATTCAGCAAATTAAATTTGATGCCAGCTATGCACTGGAAGAAGGTCGTTTTGATTTTGGTGTCGAAACCCGCAGTATGGAATCGCGTTCCATGCAGACAGCTGGTAACAACATCGCTCTGGGTAACTGGAACGTTGGTAACCCTGGTGAATTTGGTGATTTAATTCAGCCGTTTGATTTACATGGTGAATTTGACGATTTTTCACCAAAGGCCGGTGGTTATGGTTTTATTGCCGATCCAAGGGCATTGTATACGGCCGCGCTGGGTTTATATCCGAACATTCCGACCGAGTCTGAAAAATCTTTGTCATTTGACAATATCGTCAAAGAAGACACCATGGCAGCCTACTTCCAGGTGTCGCTCAGCGGTGAAGTTGGCAAAATGCCGTTTGATATCCTGACCGGCCTGCGCTACGAAGAAACGGAGTCTGAATCCAGTTCCTTGGTCAGCCGTAATTATTTCCGCTGGGAAGATAACAATGACATCGTGGCTTATGTTGATTCCACGGTGCCAGCACAGCCATTTTCGGCAAAAAACGATTACGACTATCTGCTACCAAGTTTGGATGTGACGTTACATATCACTGACGAACTCATCACCCGTTTCTCCTTCAGCAAAACCATTGCCCGCGCTGGCCTTGGTAGCCTCGGTGTTTCGGCGTCTAACTTCGGCGGTGGTGGTGGCTCGACCATGTTTGGCGCCCAACCAACGGCCAATGCTTCAAACCCTGCTTTATTACCACTGGAATCGTCGAACTACGACTTATCGCTGGAATGGTATTACGATCCGGCCAGTTATGTGTCAGGCGGTTTATTCCAGAAAGACGTGGTGAACTTTATCGGTAGCCGGCAGGTTGATCAGCCGTTACTCGGCATTCGTGATGTCACGGCCGGTCCTCGGGCACTGGCTGCGGCACAGGCCATTCGCAATGCGGGTCTGCCGCTGGATGATACTTATTTATACGCGATGATGGTATTTACCCAGTTCAAGAACCATCCGGATATGCTGGCGAAATATGGTGCCAATCCACAGTTTACCGGCACAACCGATCAAATCAACTTCCTGGCGAACAATCCGGGTTTTGATTTAGTCGCTAATCCGGATGATCCGGAAATGGTGTTCCGCACCAATACCCCGGATAACAACAGAGCGGCGAAAATCTACGGCGCGGAAATGGCGGTACAACATTTCTTCGGCGAAACCGGTTTTGGCGTACAAGCCAACTACACTATCGTCCGTGGCGACATCGGCTTTGATGTACTGGCTAATCCTGCTGAATCACAGTTTGCATTGATTGGTCTGAGCGATACCGCTAACTTAATTGGTATCTACGAAAAAGATGGCTGGACCGGCCGGGTGGCGTTGAACTGGCGTGACAAGTTCCTGGCCGAAGTGAACAAAGGTGGCTCAAACAACCCAAGGTTTGATGAGGCTTATTGGCAGCTGGACGTCAACTTGAGTTATGCCGTGAACCCGCAACTCACGGTGTTCGTGGAAGGCCTGAACCTGACCGGTGAAGACAGCCGCAGCCATGCCCGGAACGAAGCCATGATGTGGTATCTGACCGACTTAAGTGCCCGTTATCAGTTTGGCGTACGTTACGACTTTTAAGGGTGGTAGCCGCCGGTGATCCCGGCGGCTTTTTTAAAGGAAGTATCATGACCAAACACGTCTTGCTGAATAATATCGACCATCAACACACCAAAGTCATTCACCATTTTGGCGTTGATTATGGTGACAATATCGCCAGCGCGCTGGTATTTCCAACCGAATTTAATGAACTACAAAAAGAATACCCGATCCTTGCCCGTCGTGACGAAGCCTCGGGGCAGTTTCAAGCCATTGTACTAATGGGTTTTGCCGCTGATGAGAATTTGTATTTAGCTGCCGAACAGCCATCTGGTTGGGACGCCCGGTATATTCCGGCGACCATTGAAAAAGGCCCGTTTTTAATTGGTTTTTCGCGCAACTCTGGTCAAAGCGATGCCGCTGAAGATCCGGTGGTGCATATCGATTTGGACCATCCGAAAGTCATTTCGAAGCAAGCTTCAAAGCAAGAATCGAATCAAGGACAGCCACTGTTTTTACCCGAAGGCGGCAATAGCCCTTACCTGTTGCATATTTCAGCAAAATTGCAGGCCATCCATCAAGGGATAGCCTTGTCGTCGGTGATGTTTAGCGCATTTGAGCAGCTTGAGTTGCTGGAACCGGTCACCATCGAATTTAGTCTTCGAAATGGTGACAAACGCCGCTTGATTGGTAATTATTGTATCGACCAAAGTCGGCTCGCCGCGTTACGGGGCGCTGATTTGGAAAAGCTGCATCAATCCGGCTTTTTACAACTGGCGCATGCGATGGTCAGTTCAATGAGCAATATCCGTGATTTAATCGAGCGCAAAAACCGGCTGCTTGCGCTGAGTACTGATTTGTAGAATTTGCTTTGTAGCATGTGCTTCGTAGCATTTGCTTTGTAGCGCTATCAAGGACAACCCTATGTTGCAGTTGCCACGCCGCACCCGCGAAATCACCGTCGACCAACCCGGCATCGTGCCGGACGGTGCACTTGGTGGCGACGAACCGCTGATCCTCAAAGGTCTCATTCGCCATTGGCCGCTACTGCAGGCTGGTGAACAATCGGCTGAGGCTGCCGCCGATTATCTGCGCCAGCATTACAACGGTAAGCCAACCCAGGTCTATCGCGGCGCACCAGGGCTGAATGGTCGTTATTTTTATGACGATACCGCCACCCGGCTCAATTTCGACATCAGCATGGGCCAGGTGGATGAAGTGCTGACGCAACTTCTGGACTGGCAGTCGCTGGAACAACCACCTTCTGTCTATATCGCCTCGAACTTAATCCAAAGCCATTTCCCAACCTTACCAGATCATCAGTTGCTGCAACGGCCCACACCGCAACTTGATTACGTGACTGAGCCCGATCGCATCAGCATTTGGCTCGGCAATCGCTCACAAGCGGCCGCGCATTATGACGCTTCGGATAATCTGGCTTGTTGTGTGCGCGGCAACCGCCGTTTTAGTTTGTTTCCGCCAGAGCAAGTGGCGCATCTGTATCCCGGCCCATTTGAACCGACACCGGGCGGCCAGGTGATTAGCATGGTCGATTTTAGCGCACCGGATCTTGCGCGTTTTCCGGATTTCCCCAAAGCCGTTGCCGCCGGGCAAGTGGCAGAACTCGAACCCGGTGATGCGCTGTATTTACCCAGCATGTGGTGGCATCAGGTGGAGGCGCTGCGTTCCTTTAATATTCTGATTAATTACTGGTGGAGCCGCGCGCCGCGTTATACCGGCTCGGGCATGAATCTGCTGTATCACGCCTTGTTATGCCTGCGTGATAAGCCAGAACACGAACGGCTGGCCTGGCGGGCACTGCTGGATTATTACGTATTTGATGACCCGGCCAAAGCCGGCCAACACTTACCGGAAGCGGCCCGTGGTGTGCTGGGGGAACTTGACGAGATGCAGGCACGACAGCTACGGGCGATGTTATTAAATCGGTTAAATCGCTGAAAAAAGAACAAGTTAGCTATAAAAACAACAATAAAAATGACAATAAAATCAATAGCAAATACAGGGAATAGACCATGCAAAGCTCAGCAAACCAAGGCATTAAAAAAGTAGTGATTGCCGGTGGCGGTACCTCGGGTTGGGTCGCTGCAGCAGCTTTATCAAAACGGTTAAAAGGCCTGGTCGAGGTGGTGCTGGTCGAGTCGGAAGAGATTGGTACCATTGGCGTGGGCGAATCGACCATTCCGCCGGTGCAGCTATTTCATAATATTTTAGGCATCGACGAGCAGGAATTTATGCGCGCCACCGATGCCACTTTTAAACTCGGTATTTCTTTTGAAAACTGGGGGCAAATAGGCGATCGCTATATTCACCCTTTTGGCACCACCGGCAAAGGCAGTTTTCTGACCGATTTTCAGCATTATTACCTGCATGGTCAAATGCTAGGGGTTGAGGCTTCTTTTGGTGATTATTGTTATGAACTGCAGGCTGCCAAAGCGCATAAGTTTGGTAAATCTGCCAATTCGCAAATTAGTTATGCCTATCATCTGGATGCGGGTCGATACGCCAGATTTTTACGCACCTTTAGCGAAAGTCATGGTTGCCGGCGGATTGAAGGCAAAATTGCCACAGTGACGCAGCATCAAAATGGCGATATTAAGTCGTTGCTGCTGGCATCCGGCGAGGAAGTCAGTGGTGATTTATTTATCGATTGCACCGGCTTTCGCGCCTTACTGATTGAACAAACTTTGCAAACCGGTTTTGTGCCCTGGGATCACTGGTTGCCGTGCAATAAAGCGGTGGTGGTGCAGACCGAATCGGCCGCTACCATACCGCCTTACACCCGAGCCATCGCCCATGACAGCGGCTGGCAGTGGAAAATTCCGCTGCAGCACCGGGTTGGCAATGGCCTGGTGTACGCCGGTGATTATCTGTCGGATGAACTCGCAAAACAGCGCTTGCTGGATGGGCTGGAAACGCCAGCGTTATTTGAGCCACGTTTTCTGAGTTTTCAAACCGGCCGGCGCAAGAAATTCTGGTCGAAAAACTGTGTGGCACTGGGACTGTCGAGTAGTTTTATCGAACCTTTGGAATCAACCAGCATTTATCTGTTTATGAACGGTGTCGTGCGGCTATTGCGGCTGTTTCCATTTGATGGCGTGCGGCAGGCACTAGCCGATGAATACAACCGGCAGTCGATTAGCGAACTGGAAAAAATCCGCGATTTTATTATTTTGCATTATCACCAGACCGAACGTACCGACAGCCCATTCTGGAACTACTGCCGTACCATGCAAATTCCGGATTCGCTGGCGCAGCGGATGGAATTGTTCCGGGAAAGCGCGCACGCCTTTCAAAGCGGCGAAGAAATGTTCCGGCTGGAATCCTGGACTCATGTGATGTTAGGCCAGCGGCTGCAACCTAAGAGTTACCATCAGCTGGTGGCGAGTTTGCCGGAGCAGGAGTTACGCCAGCATCTGCAAAATATTCGCGATACCATTGGCCGGGCGGTGGAAAAATTACCCTCGCATCGTGATTTCCTGCGGCAATATTGCCCGGCGAACGATCAGTGAGTGCTGAGGTGGCTGGATCAGAGAACCTGTCATTGGCGGCGCCGAGTATGCCGAACAGCGGTAATATTTTGACCGCGCATGCAAAGATGCACGTGCAACTACTGCATATTGGCAATGAACAATCGCCATTGTTGGTGATTGATAACTTTGTTGCGCAGCCTGAGCTATTGGTGGCGTATGCCTGTCGCCAGCAATTTGTCGCCAATTCGCCCTATTATCCGGGGGTGCGGGCGGCAGCGCCGCTGCAATATCAGCAGTTACTGCTGCAATCTTTGCAGCCAACTTTGTTGGAAGTATTCGCGCTACCGCAGCGGCAACTCAGTTTTTCGGTGTGTCATTATTCAATTGTCACCACCCCGCCAACCCAGCTGAAACTGCTACAACGCATTCCGCATTTTGATACGGTCGAGCCACATGCGCTGGCGGCGGTGCATTATTTATTTCAGGGCGATTTGGGCGGCACTGCCTTTTACCGCCATCGTAAAACCGGTTTTGAAACCATTGACCACAACCGGATGCCGGATTATTACCGCTCGTTAGAAAGTGAAAATGACGGGCCGAATTTACCAAAATCCGATGCCGGTTATATTCAGAGCGATACACCACTGTTTGAACAAATCGCCAATCCGCCGGGTTTATTTAACCGGCTGGTGATTTATCCGCGTAATTTGCTGCATAGCGGGCATATTCCCACTTCGTCTCTGCTATCAGCCGACCCGCGAACTGGGCGGCTGACCATCAGTAGTTTCATTGATTGCCAGCCATAAAAGCGGCAGCCATCAAAGCGCTATTTGCTGAATTGCATTTAAAGCCCCACTCATTTGCAATCGCTAATTACCACACGTTGCAGCGGACTTGCCACTGAACTTTTAGCAAACGTTTGAGAGTGGCTTTGTGCCAAAAGCGGACATTCATAAAAAACATGGACGCGATTAGCCTCATGTAAACTGCACTAACTTAGAGATAACCCACTTTTGAAGTGGGTCATCGTTTGTCCTTGGGTGCCACGCGACAATAACATCAAAAGGTTCTGGCATTTCATCCAGCTTGATTTCTACCAAGCTACTTTCATTCACAGCTCTTGAAGGTAAGAATGCGAGCGAATCTGTCACGTTTAGATATAAGGGTACAACTGAGAAACAAGGTGCTGTAATCACAACATTTCTCGTTAAATCATGTTTTTCAAACCAATCATCAATAGAACCTTTAAAATTTGGGCGCGAAGGCGATGCTGAAATATTAGGATGCTCAGCGACTTGTTTTAATGTTGCACTTATTTTTGGAATGCTAGAAAAATTTGATGTTACACATACATGCTGTTCTTCAAAAAGTTTCATCGTCAGATACGACGAAGGAACACAGTCAGGAAATGAGATCGCAAGATTTACTTTTCCACTTTCCATATAGTCATTTATTGAATTCACCTCAAAATCTCTGATAATTATTTTCAATTGAGGCGATTGAGTTCTTAACGTTTGAATTAAATGCGGTAGCACTATTTGTTGCGCGTAATCTGTAGCGGCAATAACGAATGTTCCTTGGGCTCTTTCTGGGTCGAATACGCGGGGCGATAACAAAGTTTGAAACTCTCTAAGTAATCTATCTATATCAACAGATAAGTTCTCAGCCAGTGGTGTAGGGATAAATCCATTTGTTTTTCTGATAAATAATCTATCTTCGAATACATCTCTAAGCTTTTTCAGTTGCTCACTGACAGCTTGTTGCGTCAAACCTAACTGATTCGCGGCCTTAGAAGCGCTTTTTTCACGAATAAGCGCTTGAAACACCCGTAGTTGCTTAATGTCTAACCGATCTAACTTACTCATATATCGTCCGATATCACCAGAAATTGGTTGTTAATTTAGCATAACAATTTTAATTGGTATCAATCACCTAAAATCATTGTTTTCAATTGTTGAGTTCGGGCAGTAGCATGGCTCTAACGAAAACAACATTGGTGGTGAGGCTTATGAAAACTGTTATTCTGATTGGTGCTTTAGGAAAGATGGGAAAGGCAGCTTTAACTGGCTTAGCAAAACATAAAGTGATCACAGCTGGTCGCTCTGGTGATGTTGATCATATCGTCGATATAACCAACGTCGATTCGATCAAAGCCTTGTATGAAAAAGTCGGACACTTCGACGCAGTTGTAAACACAGTCGGGTACTGCGAGTATGCCCCATTTACTGAAATGTCAGAAGCTCAGTGGATGACGACAGTGATGAGCAAAATGATGGGCCAAATCAATCTTGTACGCATAGGACAGGATTACATCGCTGATAACGGCTCATTCACATTGATCAGCGGAATATTAAATGTCAAACCAATTCCTTATGCAATTGCAGATGCAACAACAAGTGGTGCAATTGATACCTTTGTAAAATGCGTTGCGTATGAGATGCCAAGAAATATCCGCATAAATGTCGTGAACCCAACGGTGTTGACAGAGGCATGGGATGTTTACGGTGATATGATGCCGGGTTTTGAACCTGTACCCGGCAGGCTTGTAGGGAAAGCATTCGAGCGATCAGTTGATGGTTTTATCACGGGCCAAGTACTATTTGTTGATGCTTGACCAGTAAGTCATAGAAATGAGCTTAACGAACTGCTCGTTAAGCTCTTGTTAACTGCATTTTCAATTCAGTATGTCTGCTTCTCGCTCGTAGCAGTCTATGACTAGCAATCAGCCTAAACCTTGTAGTTCAAAAAAATTGCAATGCCGCAACAAATGGGCTGGCTGGCAAACCGGCGCTGTTGTACAACACTGCGTTGGGGTTGTCGGCATAGGCGTAACGCACCTGCACCGGCTGTTTGATGTCGGGGTGCGATAACCGCAGCTGATTAATTTGTTGCTTGCCCACAAGCTGCGTCACAAGCTCTACTTTGCCCCATTGAAACTTTCCATCGGCACCGGCGATGGCAAAGCTTTGATTGATGGTGGCTGCATCACCTTTTAGGTTGAGGCCAGCGGCAATCTGATCGAAACTTAACAACAAAGTTGCACCATCGGCCTGCAACGACGCAAGTTCAGGCCCGCGATAAATCACCGGCTCGCCATACACCACAGCCCGCGCCGCCAGCGCCAGGCGCTGACCTAAGGTTTTTTTATCCACCGGGTGAATATCATTCCATTCGCCGGTATCAATCGCCACCACCATCGCCGAATTGGGCGCGCTTAAACTCTGGCGCTGCGCTTCGCGTAAACCCGCCCAACTACTGTCCAGCGGTTGGGAAGTTTTTTCTAAGAAGTTCGCGAGCTGGACATAAAGAAATGGCAATGGCTTGTCGTCAGCGGCCTGAAAATGCGAACGCCAATCCTCGATCATCGCCTGAAACCGTTCCTTATACTGCTGATATTGGCCGACATTCGATTCGCCTTGGTACCAAATCACGCCTTTGACCGGCAGCTTGGTGAGCGGCGCCGCCAGGCCATTAAATAACCCGAGTGGTTTCCAGCGGATAAAAGTGTCGCCAGGCAGTGGCTTGGCCGTTGCTGCCGTTTGCATTTTCCAGGAACCCGTTAACGGAATATGCTGGCTGTCGGTGCCCAACCAATAAGGTTTATCCGGGTATAAACCGCTTTTACCATTGGTGGCGGTAATTCGCAGTGCCAGTTGGTTGGCGCCAGCTTTGAGCAAACCTGCCGGAATGTCGTAACGCCGTGGTGGATACTGATAGGTGGTATGGCCCACTTGTACGCCATTGAGATAAACTTCTTCGGCGTCGACAATGGAGCCGAGCCGCAAGGTATCAGCTTGTTTGGCTTGCGCTTCGCTCAGCCGTACCGTTTTTCGCAACCACCAGACGCCGGTAAAAGGTTCAGCCCGAAAGCCAGGTACCGTAAAATCTTGCCACTGGCTGTCATCAAACTGATTGCTATACCAAGGTGTTGTTGGATTCAACCCTGGATCACGACGCTGTAAATCACCATACCAGGCCTGGTTTTTAGCTTCATCGGCAGCGGTGACATCAGCAATCACTTTGGGGTCGCGATATTTCAGCCCTTCTGCCAGTGCGTCCGGAAAAGCCTGCAACGCCGATTCACTCAGCCAGGCTTCGACCGGCGAACCGCCAAGCGCGTTATTTAAAATACCGATAGGGACTTGGTGCTGACGATATAAGTCACGGGCGAAATAAAACGCCAGTGCCGAGAAATGCTCGATGGTTTTGGGGTTGGCGGACAGCCACTCGCCATTGGCCACATCATACTGCGGTGCGTCGAAATTGTAGTGCTGTGGCACGGTAAACTGGCGGATCAGCGGATAATCGGCGTTGGTTAAATCCTCCGGATAAGCCTCTTTGAGCCGCGCCATCGGCAGTTCCATATTGGATTGACCTGAGGCCACCCAAATGTCACCGAAATACACATCATTGAGTGCAATACGGTTTTTTCCCTGGAACACAAACTGATGCGGCCCACCGGCCGGTTGCGCGGGTAAGCTGATTTGCCAGCGGCCTGGTGCTGCTGGCTGTGTCGGAACGTCATTGGCTAACGCTGGCGCAGCCTGGATCTGCCCAATCACCTTACCGTTGAAACTGACCACCACGGTTTCACCCGGCGCGGCATAACCCCACAGATTGATGGTGCTATCGCGCTGCAACACCATGCCCTGACTAATCAGTTTTGGCAGCATGATATCTGCCAGTCCTGCAGGACTGAGTAGCAGTAAGCTGCAGCTCAGAGCAAGCTGCAGACGATGACGTTTTGAACTGACCCGTTGAAGTTCGAACATTCAGGACACCCATCCGGTTTTATAATCGATTTTCCTGCGGTTACCCTAACAGCTGTGACATCAGCGCGACACCAGCCTGACAGGAATGACAAGCTGTCTGGGAAAAATCATAAGTTGTTTGCGGATAGCTAGTTTGTGGACAGCCACTTATTCGTTTGTTATTCGTTTGACTTATGCACGTTCAAATCGTTAGAAAATTCGGCTTTTCGCCTCAAAAATTTTATCTATAAAGTATAAATTTTAAAATTATCTATAAAACCATATCTAAAAAATGAATTTTGAGGCTATATTCTTCTATAGATAAAATAAACGTTGCTCACCTATACTGATATCTTTTCATGGATAAATTTTCGAGGCATGAATATGTCAAAAAATAACATAAATTCCCTTTCAGCATCACTCCCTGAGCTCGTCCTAGAGCGCAACAGGCTGCAGCAGCAGATGGCACATTTGGACGAAAGCATACAGGCAAAACTGCAGCAGTCCGCAATGGACGGGTATCGGCCGGTGAGCAGCGAGTCTGTGTTATCCAGCATTGAGGCGCACAGGGGCGATCTTTCTATCTCTGAACTGGTCGCTTTTTCCGGCGTGTCGATGCAAACCTATTACAACGCGATACAGCGAGTGGAGGTGGTATCTGTAGGCAAGCTCAACAGTCTGATCGGCGCTGTTGGTTTGCAGCTGTTTATCGGCAAGCGTCAGGGCAATAAATAATGAACGCGCCAACACGGATCGGTTTTGTGTACTGCAATGATAACTTGGCCGGGACTATCACTGAGTATTCGGATCAGGCCGGTTACCAATATGAATTTCGTTATGATGCTACTTACTTGCAAAGCGGGCTCGCCAAGATAGGTACTAACCTCCCACTGACTGACGTACCACTTCGCAAAAACCATCTTCCGGCATTTTTTACCAATTTAATGAGCGAGGGGTGGATTAAGCGCCACCAGGCGCAGCTCGCCAGACTCGATGTCGATGATAAATTTGGTCTTTTGCTTGCGCATGGCGCAGAGCTTATCGGACCAATGAAGGTCCTTCCGAGTCTACTAAAAGATGAAGACGCAGGCCGTATACCAACGCTTCCACAGAAAAACCTCAAAGGCTTCACCATCGACTTTGCCAGAGATGAATTTAATGAAGTGGCCATCAGGTCATTTGGCAGAGCTTCCATTTCAGGAGTTCAGCCTAAAATGTTTCTCACTCATAAAGCCGGCGTTAAAAAAACTTTGACGGCAAGCATCGGTATTGGGCCGTACATCTTGAAACCATCCCCCAGAGATTTGCCCCATTTAGCGGTCAATGAATTTATCATTATGCGGTTATGCCAATTGGTTGGGTTCAATGTCGCAGATCATGCCCTTGTGCCTTTCTCCTGTGGTGAACTGGCCTATGTGACAGGTCGGTTTGATTTGGACGCCGCCGGCAGAAGCATCGGATTCATCGAAGATTTGGCCTCTGTGATGGATGTTGCACCCGGCAATAAAAGTAGCGAGACCTTATCCTACGAACACGCATTAAAAGTTGCCCATGCCAGCTGCGGTTACCACGCTCAAGTGCTTCGCGACGGTTTTTTGCAGGTGCTGATGGCGTACCTGGTTGGGAATAACGATTTACACATGAAAAACTTAAGCCTGATCAGACCGCTCGATAGTGATACTGCAACCGGTTTTTCAAAAATCTATGACATGGTATCTGTAGCGCCATACCGAGAGTACGACGGATCAGAGCTAAGTATCTGGTTGATGGAAAGTGAAGTAGCAGACGCCAAAAGCAGCAGTTCATACGACAACTACGGCTATTACACTGAACATGATTTTGTGACGTTTGCCGCTCAACTAGGGCTGGACCAAAAGATCAGCAAAAAGCTTATCCATGCTTTGGTTAAAAAGGTATCGCAAAATGTGCACAAGGCTTTTGATAGCGTGCCAGGTTTTGACGAACTTAAGCTCGTTTTGCTCAAACGCATCCAAGCGCGAATGGAAGCGATGTCACGCCCTTGGCTGTAAGGTGGCAGCCGATGTTCAAATTGATAAAGCATTCGTGTCAGCCTTTGATTAAAAGCTCATCGTTGAAAACTTCAAGGTAAATGTCTGCAACTGGCTACTGCTGGCCTTTGCCATTAGTTGTCCGCGGTCCATGGCGGATTCCGTAATTTCGTTGCGAGTATTCTCAATTGCAGCGCGCGTCAGCGCTGTTAGCCTGAGATTTTTGCCTTTGGTTACAGGAACTCACCTTATGAAAATTACCGCAGCGCGCGTTATTGTCTGCAGTCCGGGACGCAACTTTGTCACGTTGAAAATTGAAACGGCTGAAGGCATTTATGGCATTGGTGATGCCACCTTAAACGGCCGCGAGCTGGCGGTGGTCAGTTATCTGGAAGATCACTTAATCCCATGCCTGATTGGGCGCGATGCGCGGCAAATTGAAGATATCTGGCAATATTTCTATCGCGGTGCCTACTGGCGTCGCGGCCCCGTTGGCATGACGGCGCTGGCCGCCATCGACGTCGCGTTATGGGACATCAAAGCCAAAGCGGCGGGCATGCCGTTGTATCAGTTATTGGGCGGCCGCAGTCGCGATAAAGTGCTGGTTTATGGTCATGCCAATGGCAAAGATATCGCAGATACCGTCGAAGCGGTGGCGCGTTATCGCGAGCTGGGTTATCAAGCCATTCGTGCGCAATCAGGGGTGCCTGGCCTGGCGTCCACCTATGGCGTCTCCAAAGATACTTTGTTTTACGAACCGGCTGATGCGGCTTTACCCAGTGAAAATCTGTGGTCGACCAGCAAATACCTGAATCATGTGCCGAAGCTATTCGCCGAACTTCGGCAGCAGTTTGGGGATGATGTCCATCTGTTACACGATGTCCATCACCGGCTGACACCGATTGAAGCGGCCAGGCTTGGCAAAGAATTGGAGCCATTTAAGCTGTTCTGGCTGGAAGATGCAGTCACCGCAGAATTGCAGGAAGGCTTCCGGCTTATTCGCCAGCACACCACCACGCCACTGGCAGTGGGCGAGGTGTTTTCGTCCATCCACGATTGCCAGCAACTGATTAGTGAACAGCTGATCGACTATATCCGCACCACCATTGTCCATGGCGGTGGTGTCACCCATTTACGGCGGATTGCTGCGCTGGCCGAGCTGTATCATGTACGCACCGGCTTTCACGGCGCCACCGATTTATCACCGGTCACCATGGGCACGGCGCTGCATTTCGACACCTGGGTGCCGAACTTTGGGATCCAGGAATATATGCGTCACACCGCCGAAACCGATGTGGTATTCCCGCACGATTATCATTTTGAGCAAGGCTTTTTGTACTGCGGCGAAACCCCGGGCCACGGCGTCGACATCGATGAAAAGCTCGCCGCGGGTTACCCTTACCAGCGCGCTTATTTACCGGTCAACCGGCTGGAAGATGGCACCCTTTTTAATTGGTAACGGGTTTGATTGGTAGGGTTATTGGTGTTGCTGTTGGAGGCTTGAAAAGTGATCCCGGCTCACTCTACAGCGCTTGCGCTGAACAGCTTTAGCTGGTCCGAAGGACAGGGCGCAGCCCGTGTAAAGCCAGTAATAAAATCAACAGTTTGAGGCAAATGCGCAAACTGCTACTCAGGGCATGAAGCGGAGGTAGCTGCACGCCCGTGGCAAAACCGACTGGGTAAATGTGCTGTTCGCCCGTTCGCGCCTCCCGCGCTCACTTTTGAATGCTCACTGCACATTTACAGGATAGGTGAAACGGAACTTTGAGTGAATTGCAGACATAGCGCCTCGTTAAGCTTATAAAAACAGTTGGCCATCGCTTCGCGATTATACCCAACTGTTTTTATTCCGCTTAAACCACTTGTTAATTTTTTTTATTATTTGTATATTTTTCAGCTCTATCTAAATCTTCTTTGCTTAGTCGAGAGCCACTAACGTTAATTCTCTGAAACAGAGTAGACAATTCATCACTGTCTAGATTATTGACTTTATAAATTGGGAGTTCAAACTCCTTAATTCTGTAGTAAAAATCATCCAGTTCATTAAGAAGCTCTTCATTTACAACGCCTATTTTTTTAATTGTTTTAAAATACTCCTTTTGATCAAACAATGATGAAAGAAGGATCGAGCAATCGCTTTGTTTATCACCTACTGAGAATTCTTTATTTTTTAGATCGTACCAAACGTTGAATTTTTCATTATCACCGTTAAAGCAATTATATAGAGTTGATAGTCGTTGAACACCATCAATGACTAAGTAATGAGGGTAATATTTATTATGCTCTTTATTGGGTTTTGGAAAAAAAGACTCTTCAAAGTCTTTTAGTGGAAAGTTACCATTATCATTTGCAAGTATTATGATTCCGATAGGGAAGCCTGAGACAATAGAGTTGAATAAATCGATAATATTCTGATCATTCCAAGAGTAACTTCTTTGAAATACTGGAACTTGAATTAATCCATCTTGCATTTGAAGAAATAGTTTATATAGAGAAGTAGTTTGCAGTTCCATTGACTTATGCATTATTTTATTTCTCCTCTTTTAGAACAGAGTTTCTTGACTCTAGAATAATAGACTCTAGTAAGTGTAATGTATGGCTTAAATATCCCACTTTAAATTTTCCTGAGTTAAAATCCCACTTCCACTTACTAGTATCTTGAGAATCAGACGTGCGCTCTTTTTCATAAAATTTATGAGTGATACTTCTTAGAACTTCTTGAAGTTGTGTTGTGACTTGTATCTCAAGCTCAATCTCACTTTCGTAATCAGTAAAATCAATATTGAATAACGTCACTGGGATCTTGACGTAAAAATGATATGCATAATATCCATCGTCACGCTCTTGGCTGTAGCTCCGACTATCTAGATTTAATGATCTGGCATGTTGCTCTAACCTTTCAATAACATACTTTGGCCCATCAACATATTTACATACCAAACAGCCACGAATGATATCATTAAATGAAGAAACTAAATTTTTTGAGGTTATCCAGCCACCATCGGGACTATCAGGAAATTTTGAATTCCAAAGAATGTTAAATCGAAAAGATTTATTAACTGCTGAGTCATAAGGTTTTGAGACCAGTTCTGGTATCACATCACTAGTATAAAGCTCGCAATTATTTTCAAGCATATACTCTTCACACCATTGCCCTGACGCGTCAACAAGAGTTTGAAAAAATTCATGCTCTTCAATTGTGGTTCTAATCGATTTAACGTTTACATTGTATAGGTTTACGACCTGCTGAGAAGAGAAGTGAGAATCCAAAGCTCCCTCTGCCCAAGCGCAGTAATCCACCAATGTTAGTGGCTTTTCATCCAAAATTTCTACTCCAATAAGGTTTACCATAAATCAGATTATGGTTATACAATCTATTCATACATGCTGAGAAACTTAACGCAAAGCTTTGGGGCGGCTTACGCTGCGCTCCAGCCGTCCCAGGCATGACAGTAGCGATTTGTTATACATCATCTTTCAACAACTTATGAAGCGCATCAATACGTTTGTTAATTCTTTTGCTTTCAGAATGTAACTCTGAGTTCATGCCAAATATCAGAATTAAGAACACATACGAAACAGGTGGCTGAGCAACTTCTGGGTACATGAATAAAATAAAGGCCATGCCGAGCAACATGCTGGCGAATCTGATGATACTTCCTTTCCAATTTGGACGGAGTTTCTCGAATTCATCTAATAGCACTTGCGTCTTTTGCATACTATTAAAAAGTGAATGAGCTTCAACTTGATCTTTGTTCATCAAATGTACCTATTATGATGTATAACAGCATTTTTCCAACGGCTTAGAGCCCGCAAGTTGCTGCCGTTTTTTCATAAAAGTTGGTGTTTTAAGCTATCCGCTTTTTTGTCTAACTTCAACAAGATATAAACATAAGTTGTGGTTCAGGGAACGGGAATGAAAGTTTTGCGCCCGCAAGACGCGAAAAAATAACTCATGGTTTGCTTTGAAATCATTTTTTGGTTTTGTATTCGGCAATATTAAGTATCCGCTTCTGGCACAGAACTGATTTACGCTATGAGCGAAAATCGGAAGTTGGCGAACCTCGTTGTATTAGGCTGTTAGAACGTAGGTACCATCGTCCTCAAATTTAAAAAAAGTCGAGATTTAATAAAAACTCATACATTTAATTCAATAATTGTGCTGATTATACGATCTACCTTCAGTTATTAAGACAACTTCTTTTTTTGTTTATATGGTACAAGGAGCGCTCCTTAAGTTCTATTATAGCAGACTCCAAGTACACTTTAATTCTAGCTTGTTTTCCTTCTTTCTCAAGGTATGAATCGGCCCGTTCCGCACACACTTTTATATGATCAGCTCCAAGAGCTTTTGTTATATCAAAAAGACGAACCTCGGACATAACTGTTGAATTTCTTAGAGATAACAAGGCGTGCGCAATACATTCCAAAGAGTCATCACAAACAAATCGAGGAACGTTATCCATAAAAAAATTCAAGTAAAACATCGCTTGTTCAACAAGAATATTTACTATATTTAGGTTCCTTGATTTAACTAAGCTAGCACAATATAGTAGTTCACTTTTACTTTTAAGGTCTTTCGCACTTGTTATAGCTTCAACCAACAACTTCTCAAACTGATCCAAGCCAATGGAACCAAGCTTTCTAACTTTTTCTCTTGAGGCGCTCCTTACATCGCCGTCTTCAGATATAACACCAGATATCAATGAATGCACCATACTGCCCGGAGTCTCTTTAATACTCAGTATTAAATTTGGAATTTCGTGATACTCCTTAACATTTAATACCTGCAAGCCATATCTCGCTTCAAGAACAGCAAAATCAGCAGCACTTCTTACTCTAGCTCTCCCATTCTCATTACAGTCACACTGACTTTCATTTTTTACATCATCCTTCATAATCGCTATATGATCTTGAATGCCTTTGCCATAATCGCGTTCAATTGTCATCAAAATCTGATCAAAGTCCCTATCTCTGATAGCGAAGCCGACGATAAGAACTGTATACCTAGACAATACATGCTGCATAAATGCTCTATATTGAAGGCTTTCATTCAATATTTTCCTATATGAAGAACTTGTCAAAACTAAAGAATCGGGCTTAGAAACGCACCCATGAGCTTTCATTATGAAAGGATTTGACTTAAATCCGCTCCGAATAGATTCCCTCATAACTCCAGACTCAGAATGCAGCATCTTTGTGTAATGTACACCTTGACTTTCGAATGAGTTTTCATGACATCGGTCATAATTGAAAGTAATTATTCCCTTGGGGGCAATAGCTGTAATGCTATTATGGCATGCCCCCCATGCTTTCTCCGCTTCTGTTGTTTCTTCTGCAACCCACTTACAAAAATCAGCCTTATCTACGAGACTTTCTATTATTTCTGAGGCTTCAATTAATGCATCACCATGAACAAATTCGAGTCCATTTTCTGGAGCGAGTCGCTCTAAAAGCTCCTTTTTATTTGGCTCCATCGTCGACATTTTACCTATTGCTCTGTGTTTCAAATTACTAACAAGGTTGCCCCAATTTGGTAATTTCCCTCCCTTAGAACGCTCTACGCCGGCTGAAACGCCAGCTCCTGTGATAATAACGAGCCGATCTTCGGCCAAGGAGTTACGTAATATGTCAGTTAGATCCCTATTCAATTTAATTTACTGTCCTTTATAAATTCAAAAGCGTACATGAGTGGTTTATTAATTCTCTCTTCTACTGATGAAAACACTCTTGGCTCTCCATCAATTTGGGAGTCAACAATTACTTTAGGGGTGACATTACAGGAAATTTTTTTCGCCAAATCAGAAATACCTCTGAGAACGATTTCATTGTTAAATGATATTAATGTAGCAAGTTCTTCGCAGGCTGATAAAGCTATTGACAGCCGAGTTGTATTTTCCAGCTTCAAATGAGGCGCATGTTCAAGAATCGCAAGGGAAATTTCAGGATCCACATTTAAACTTATTAGAAATTTTACTAAAGGAAGTGGATGACATCCAGATAACTTTTGATTGCCACGACCTATTTCTAAGTCATGAGGATACATCAGGTAATCGAGATCATGAATTTTTCCTGCTAATCCATATATTTCAACAGATTCTTTAGTTATTTTTGCAAACTCCTCCATTAAGGCTTTAGTTATATCTCCATGCTCATTCCAATATCTATCGTTGCATCTACAACCACAGCTACTTTCATGTAGTAAATTTTTTCCATTCCTGCACTGTCTTTTCACTCTCGTTGCAAATTTTTTTAATAGCACTTCTAAAACTTCACCGCGCGCGTATTTTTCTTCTGTTTTCTTCTGAATCTTTTCACGTAGTTCAATTTGCAAATTTTTAGCTATGTGTAGATGTTTAGTCATTAAATTTCCATTTTCATTCAAGTATCATGAAAGTAAATCCGAACATTTGAGTGCTGTACTTATAGCATTTTTATACCATCCATCGTTGGGGCGATAAGCGCTGGTAGTGCACTTTATTAGTAAAAATACCATAACCCGGAGGACTTCAAAACCCAGATAACGCCTCATGTTCGAATCTAAAACTTACCCCGAGAAAAGCTGACTTCAGCAGGGTGATCAGTATGCTTACTCCTCAATAGAACAACAAATTTACATTATACTGTCAGATTCTGCTGATCAACTGTATTAGTAAATGACTGCTATTGGCACAAAGTAAGCTTTGCGAGAATAAAAAATGTACCTAACCGCCAATACTTCTTAGCTTCAACATTGCTTTTTAAAACGGTGAATCGATTACAGCATCAACAGCACAACCCCACTGCAACACCATTTAATCTTGGGCAAGATTGAGCATAAAACTGGTGGGTAATAGGGCCAAGTGGTGGACATCGATCAAGATTGGCAGGCTGCTCTGTTGCTGTGTTTTGATGAGTTCAAACATGTTGAGTTATTGGCGTGATCAATAGTCAAAAAACCGCCCAGCCACACCTGCCCCAATCAGGGCAGATGTTCCATGCAATCAGCAGTTTATAAACCGAATCTTCAAGGATGAAGGGTTTATCCGCCACACACCCCTTGCCCTTCATTCTCAGTCAACCGTACTCGCGCCAGTTGTAACTGGAATCCGGCCGGGCTTTCGATCAGCAGCGGGTGGGTGATCGCTGTCAGTTTAAAGTCCGGGTTGTTCTGACTAAAACAGCGCAGTGGGATTTTCAGGCTTTGCCAACCTTTGCCCAGTTGTGTGCTGAAATAGTTGCTGAAATCGAGGCTGGTTTTGCAGTTGTCGCCGCATAACATGCCGAGCAGAATTTTTGCAGCCCTTTTGTCCGTAGAAGCTTTGTCCGTTGCCGCAGGCAGGGCCAGCACCTGATATTCCAGTTCCAGCACCATATCGCCGTTGGCTTGGCGGGCTAAGTCCAGACTGGCATTTTGGCTATGCGTTAACGCCACGCTGGCAGATTTAACAAAGTTTAATACCACTGAATCTTCCTGCTGCAGGCGATCGGTGGCTTTGGCCGTGACAGCGCCTTGGGCCGATTGTTGCAGCGGATCAGTCACCACCGTCACTTGCCCGTCGTCGATGAGCTGTAATTGCCATGGACTCACCGCTTTGCCAGCATGTACATAGCGGCTGAAGTTCACCACCAGATCGGCGCTAATGCCTGATTTTTCGCTTAAAGCCGCCACTATGGTTTGATCTTGATAATTTAATCCATAACCAAAAGCAAATTGCGGCTGATAGTTGGTATCGCCGATATTCAGTGGTGTGCCGGTAGCATCTGCTGGCCAGGAGAACGGCAGTTTGCCTTGAAAATCATGGCGAATGCTGCCATCCGCAGCGCGGATCAGCACGTCCGCGATGGCGCCACCTTCCGAGCCTGGCAAAAAGGCGGCAACAAAAGCGTCGGATTGATTGAGTTCAGTATTCACCCATAGCGGCCGCCCGGATAAAAACACCGTCACCGTTGGAATGCCCTGCGCTTTGAGTTCCGTCAGAATTTGTAATCCACGGCTATCGTCAAACGCCAGATGCGCGCGGTCGCCGACAAACTCGGCATATGGATCTTCACCAAATACCACAATCGCCACATCTGGTTTTGCATCAGCAGCAAAACGGCCATTTTCACTTAGTTCAACCGTGCCACCCGCGGCAGTCACCGCGGTTTTGATGCCAGCATAAATCGATTCGCCATTCGGGAAATCGCTGTTTTTATTGCCGGCGCCTTGCCAGCTCAGCGTCCAGCCGCCACTTTGTTTGCCGATATTGTCGGCGCCATCGCCAGCCACTAACACTTTGCTATTGGCTTTGAGCGGTAACAGTTGTTGATTGTTTTTCAGCAGCACCAGCGATTTACGCGCGGCTTCCCGCGCCACAGCCCGATGATCAAAGCTCGCCATTAGCTCAAACTTGCCCGCAAGTGGCCGTTTTGACGGCAGCACCTCGTCAAATAATCCCATTTCGGCTTTGATCCTAAGCACTCTGCTGACCGCTTCGTCCAGCCGCGCTTTGGGAATCCGACCATCTTTTACTTGCGCCAGGGTGTTGTGATAGAGCTTTTCCCAACTATCCGGCGCCATAAACATATCCAAACCGCCATTCAGTGACGCGGCACAATCTGTTGGCGTACAGCCTTTGACCTGGCCATGGCCATTCCAGTCGCCGACCACAAAACCGTCAAAGCCCATCCGGCCGACTAACACATCGCTCAGCATCGGCTGGAAGCCATGCATTTTCTCGCCAAACCAGCTGTTGTAGGAGGCCATCACCACCCGCGCCCCGGCTTGAATGGCGCTGTAATAGGGCAAACCATGCAAGTCCCGCAGTTCTGATTCGGTATGTTGGTTATCGCCTTGATCTTTGCCGTCAACGGTGCCGCCATCGCCGAGGAAATGCTTTACCGTGGCGAGCATATGTTCACCACGTAAAAACTCGGCTGTACCCGGAACCCCTTGAATACCTTGTAAAATATGGGTGGCATAAGATGCGACCAGCGCTGGATCTTCACCATAGGATTCATAAGTGCGCCCCCAGCGGTCGTCACGCACCACGGCGATGGTTGGCGCGAAAGTCCAATCCAGCCCGGTGACCTGCATTTCGATGGCCGTCACCCGGCCGATTTTGCGCAGCAATTCCGGTTCACGCATCGCGCCTAAGCCAATGTTATGTGGAAAAATGGTCGCGCCTTTGACATTACTGTGACCATGCACGGCATCGGTGCCCCACATCACCGGAATATAAGGCCGGCCATCACTGGTATCGGTGCTGGCTTGCCAGAAGGCATCGGCCAGTTCCAGCCAGGCTTTCGCGCCGACTCGATTATCGGCACCGGGTGCGGAGTTACCGCCGTTGAGGACACTCCCCAAATAATAATCACGCACCTGTTTTGGCGTCACCGAGCCGATGTCCGCTTGGATCAGTTGCCCTACTTTTTGTTCATCGCTCATTTGCGCCAATAAAGTGCTGATTTTGGATTCAATGGCTGGGGTGCGGGCGATTGGCGATGGCTGTAACGGCCAGTTTTTGGCGTCGATCACTGGTTTTTCGGCAGCTACTGGTTTTTCCACAGCAACTGGATCGGCTGCAGCGGTGGTGGTCGTGGCCTGACTCTTGGTTTCTGTGGGTGATGACCCGGTCGGCTGTTCACAACCGGATAAAGCAAAAGTGCAGGACAATACCAATAACCCGGTACTTAATTCGTTTGCGATGGCCATGTCTTGTGCTCCTTCTGGCTGATGATTTGCGATGTGCTGCTTTGCGGACAGCCGCCGTTTATTGTTCATATCGGACATCCACGGTACTCAAATACGCTTTGTGCGCACCGACATCCGTGAGATCGCCATCAATGTCAAAGCTGCCGTGCAAGCGCAGATCAGCCGATGAGCTGCCAATCATCAGCTTGATTGCACCGGGTTCCACCACCCAGTTTTGCTGGCTGTCGACAAAAGCCAGTAGGTTGACCGGCACTTTAAAACTGACCAGCGCTTGCTGCCCCGGCTTTAAATCCACTCGGGCAAAGGCTTTCAGCTGCTTCACCGGCCGAGTGATACTCGCCACCGGATCATTGATATACAACTGCACCACTTCGGTGCCGAACACCTTGCCGCTGTTTTTCAGCCGAAAGCTCACTGTGACCTCGCTGTTGGCGACCGCACCTTTGGCACTTTCGACAATTTGCAAATCGCTGTAGTCAAATCGGGTGTAACTCAATCCATGGCCAAAAGGGTACAGCGGACTGATGTCGTCAAACAGATAACCACGTTTAGCTGAAGGTTTATGATTGTAAAAACCTGGGATATGGCCAGCGCTACGGACAAAAGTCAAAGGCAATTTGCCGGATGGATTGACGTCACCAAACAGCACATTGGCAACTGCAGCGCCGGTTTCTTGCCCCAGGTACCAAGCCTCGATGATCGCAGGCATGGAGTCAGCGAGCTCGCCTAACGCCAAAGGCCGGCCATTGCTCAATACCAACACCAGCGGTTTACCCGTCTCTTTGGCCACCTGCAATACGGCTTGTGCTAGCTGCAGCTGATTGCCGACCAATTCCAGACTGCTGCGATCGCCCAGATGTTCCTCGGCCCAGGCTTCGCGTGATAAACCTTCATTTTCGCCAAGCACCAGCACCACCGCATCCGAAGTTTTGGCTAAAGCCACTGCTTCTTCCAACAAGCCCTGGCGGTCCTCGTCATTGGTTAATTGAATGCCATCCTCGTTCCAGCGTTGCATCGAAAAAGTACCGGCGGTGGCACTTCGCTCAGCCAATCTGGCGGCGGCTTTCGCCTGCAGCATTGCAGTGGTGGATGTGTCTGTGCTGGCGATTGCTGCATTGTCCGAAACTTTGCTGGCAACCGTTTTCGTTAAAACCGTGCCGCGAGCAAAGCGGACTTCGGCTTTGCCCTGTAACTTCGTCTGCAGCCCGGCAACAATACTGACAGTTTGCCGTGGAATACTGCTGTACCCACCCAGCAAAGTTTCATCAGCGTGCGGGCCAATCACTGCCAACTTCTTGATATTGCTTATGTTAAACGGCAAGGCACCATCGTTTTTCAATAGGACCAGCGACTTCTCTGCCATCTCTCTGGCAAACACTCGCTGCTCTGGCGCTCCGACCAACCCATCAGCCTTGGACGCGTCGACATAAGGGTTTTCAAAAAGTCCCAGCCGGAACTTCAGCGTCAGCACCGCCCGAACTGAGGTATCGACTACTTTTTCCGATAGCTGGCCGGTTTTTACCAGTTCCAGTAATTTTGGATAAGCCTTTGGATCCGGTGTTTCCATATCAACCCCGGCTAACAGCGCAGCTTTGGCGGCTTCGGCATCACTGGCGTACAAACCATGACGACTGTTCAGCTCCTGAATGGCGAAATAATCGCTGACCATCACGCCGCGAAAGCCCCATTGTTTGCGCACCACATCGTTCAGCAGCGGCCCATTCACATGAGAAGGGATACCATCAATTTCGTTATAGGACGGCATAATACTGGCGGCATGCGCCAGCTTCACCGCAGCCTCAAAGGGCGGCAAAAATACTTCATGCAGTTCACGCGGGGCGATTTGCGCCGGTGCAATATTGACCCCGGCAGAGGGCTGACCATGACCGGTCAGATGCTTTAATGTCGCCACCACTTTATCTGCGGCAAAAGCGCCTTCAACACCAACATCACCCTGAAAGCCTCTGACCGAAGCCACACCCAGCGCCGACATTAAATAAGGATCTTCACCCATGGTTTCTTCAATCCGGCCCCAGCGCGGATCGCGGGCAATATCCAGCACCGGCGCTAACGCCCAATGCGCGCCGGTGGCCCGCATTTCTTTGGCCGCCAGCGCATATACGGCCTGCAAATCCTGCGGCGACCAGCTACTGGCCAGCGCAATCGCTTGCGGAAAACTGGTGGCATCAAAAGCCACATACCCATGCAAAGCTTCTTCGTGCATTAATGCCGGAATACCGAGCCGGGTGTGCTCTTTCAGCCAGCGCTGCAATGCGTTGTTAAATTCAGCGGTTTGCCGCGGCGTTTTAAATTCACTGGGCCGGGCGATATGGCCAATCCCCAGCGGCATCTTTTGCGCCGCAACTTCAGCGATAAACTGTAAACCGTCATCGCCAAGCTCAGCGGATGTTTCCATCGCCCGTCTTTGGTGCCACAGGGTCTGCAACTGTGCCAGTTTTTCTTCCAGCGTCATCCGGCTGATTAAATCGTCAACTCTGGCGCTTACCGGCAAAGCGGCGTTTTGATAAGGCAAAGTGCCCGCCGCGAGGCTTTGACCACTGGTGAAACCGCCAGCGAGACCACAACTCAGCACTGCTGCAGTCACAGCGGTGATCATCGGTTTACCCATGCTCATGCCTCCGGCGGCTGATTAATCACGGTAAGGTTTTAAGGTTTGAATGCGGCCGTCAGCGTCGTACTGAATTTCCGCCATTTTCACCGAACGTAAATGCGTGACGCCACCGGATAAAATCGAGTCGTGGTAAAACAGATACCATTTACCCTCAAATTCAGCGATTGAATGGTGGGTGGTCCAGCCAACCACCGGCTCCAGAATGCGGCCCTGATAGGTAAAAGGCCCATACGGATTATCGCCGGTGGCATAACACAAAAAGTGGCTATCGCCGGTTGAATAGGAAAAGTAATAGGTGCCCTGATATTTATGCAGCCAGGACGCCTCAAAAAAGCGTCGGTCAGTATCACCGGCTTGCAGCGGCTGGCCTTGCTCATCGAGAATTTGAATTTCCCGCGGAGTTTCGGCAAATTCCAGTAAATCGTCCTGTAGTTTTGCCACAATCGGACCAAGCGCTGGCTCATCGGCGGCTGGCTTTGCATGATCGGCATGCCACTGATGGTTACGGTATTGCTGTAACTGGCCGCCCCAAATACCGCCGAAATACAGGTAAAACTGGCCGTCATCGTCTTCGAACACGGCTGGATCAATCGAATAGCTGCCTTGAATGGGTTCTGGCTGGGCTTGAAAAGGCCCAATCGGCGAATCACCGACTGCGACGCCAATCTGGAAAATGCCGTCCGGGCGTTTGGCCGGGAAATAGAGATAATATTTGCCGTTTTTGCGAGTCGCATCCGGCGCCCACATTTGCCGCTCGGCCCAGGGCACATCTTTAATATGCAAAGCCACCCCGTGGTCGACCGCCGGCGCATCAGGGCCTGCCATCGATAACACGTGATAATCTTCCATGCCAAAATGGTCACCGTTGTCGTTAAACGGAATACCGGCTTCGATGTCGTGCGATGGATAAATATAAATGACACCATCAAATACATGCGCCGATGGATCGGCGGTGTAAATATGCTCGACCAGCGGCTGCGAAATCGCTTTGCTTTTCAGTGCCTGCAAATCCGGCTGCGGCTCGTTTGGAACTGCGGCCTCTGCTTCATCTTGCGCCGTTGTTTCTGGAAAATTAGCCATCACCTTTACTCCACTTGCGCCAAACCGGCAGCGGC
Organism: Rheinheimera sp. SA_1; assembly: GCF_001669775.1. Taxonomy (GTDB): domain Bacteria; phylum Pseudomonadota; class Gammaproteobacteria; order Enterobacterales; family Alteromonadaceae; genus Pararheinheimera. The sequence goes on along the minus strand of NZ_LXWK01000022.1, from coordinate 14,929 downwards.
GCGACGTTCGTTCAGCGCCTGCTCGATTTGGGTTTCTTTATGTTTATTAATCTCATACAAACACACGCAGCCAACGCCTAATAAAAACGGTAGTGACGCATACAGGCTAACTGAGAGTTTGATGCCATGGATGGTTTCCGGGGATTGCACGGCCAGCTGCGCGTCGTAACCAACCTGCGCCAAAATACCGGCCACCAAAGCACCGCCAATCGACAGCCCCAATTTCAGACCAAAAATCATCGCCGAGAAAATAATGGCGGTAGCGCGGCGGTTATTTTTCCATTCCGAATAATCCGCGACATCGGCAATCATTGCCCACAGCAGCGGAATGGTGATGCCATAGAAAAAGCCATGCAGAATTTGCGACAAAAACACCAGGCCGATGGCATCCGACGGAAACAGATAAAACGCCAGAATAAACAAGGTGGAAATAAACAACGCCACGGCAAATACATCACGTTTGCCGAAGCGATCGGCCAGTGGTTTGGAAAAACCAATACCGATAATCATGCAGATAATGCCGCCGGCATTAAACAAACTAAAACCTGAAGTCGCGGCGTCTTTTGGCCACAAAAACTCGGTTAAACCCATGCTGGTTAAACCGCTATTCAGCGCCAGAATAAAGCTGTTAAAGCCAATATCTTCCAGAAAAACCGCGACCTGCTGCTCACTTAAATAGTTTTCGAAATAGAAAATATACATGCCGCCTTTCAGCGCCAGGGTGATAAACACCAGCACAGTCAGAATCAGCATGATGAGCCAAGGCCGGTTTTTCAGCAGATCGCTAACATCCTGCCGGATGCTGGACGTCTGGCCGGAAATGGTTTTCACCCGCTCTTTGGTGGTGATAAAAGTGATCAGGAAAAACACAATGCCAACCCAGGCAAACAAGGTCATGGTGTTTTCAAAACCAACGGCTTTATCACCATCACCCAAGATCAGCACCAGCGGTAGCAACAGCGCCTGAATAATAAATTGCGCCACCATTACCGCGACAAAACGGTACGCCGACAAGCTGTTGCGATCGGCCATACTGCCGGTTAACACGCCACTTAGCGCCGAATACGGCAGGTTATTGGCTGAATAAACCAGCACCAGCAGGACGTAAGTAATAAAGGCATAAATGATTTTGCCATCAGGTCCAAAATCGGGTGTGCTAAAGGCCAGCAGTGCAATCACGCCAAAAGGCACCGAAGTCCATAAAATCCAGGGCCGGAACTTGCCCCAACGGGTTTGGGTGCGATCAGCAATAATGCCCATGATTGGATTAAAACAGGCGCCGATTAAACCGCCGGTGAAAATAATAGTGGCGGCAGCGGCCGGCGGAATTTGGTAGACGTCGGTGTAAAAAAACGCCAGAAAGGTCATCAACGTCTGAAAAATCAGGTTGGCAGCAAGGTCGCCCAGGCTGTAGCCGATTTTTTCGGTGACCGAGAGTTTATGTACTTCTGTTTGCATCTAATCCTGCCTGTTGCTTGCTGACTATCTGTCTGCTGTTGTTATAGTTTTTGTGATATTGCTGTTTAATCTGCTCTTAATCTTCCCTTACCATACCTCGCTCGTCACTCTGGCGAATTAACGTAATGTACTGCCAGAATTACGTTTTTTAATAAGCCAGCTGTTTTGAGACCAAATTACACATATGCTGCAATTCAGAGCAACCCCCATTGGAGCCACTATGTTGCAATCCTCAATCTCAGACCCAGCGCAAGCTGGATCGCCAAACACGACCGCTGAAGCCGCCAGCGAGCATCAGGCCGAAAACAAAGTATTTATTTTATTTATCAGTCTGGTCGCCACCATTGGCGGTTTTTTGTTTGGTTTTGACAGCGGCGTGATCAACGGCACCGTCGATGGCTTACAGCAGGCATTTAATTCGCAAAGTGTTGGCACCGGTTTTAATGTCGCCAGCATGCTACTTGGCTGTGCAGTCGGCGCTTTTTTTGCCGGACGTTGGGCTGATATCAGCGGCCGTCGCACCATACTGCTGGTTTCTGCGGTGTTGTTTATCATCAGTGCCTGGGGTTCCGGGATTGCGGTCACCTCACTTGAGTTTGTGATTTACCGGGTGCTCGGTGGCCTGGCGGTTGGTGCCGCTTCGGTGATCACCCCAGCCTACATTTGCGAAGTTGCGCCAGCGCGCTATCGTGGCATGCTCACCACTTTGCAGCAAATCGCCATCATCTTTGGCTTATTCATCGCTTTTGTCAGCAATTACTTGTTGGCCAATTATGCAGGCGCTTCCACCGCTATGTTGTGGCTGGATTTCGAAGCCTGGCGCTGGATGTTCTGGATTGAGCTATTTCCGGCCTGCTTGTTTTTAGTGATGCTGTTATTTATTCCGGAAAGCCCACGTTATCTGGTGCTGCGCGGTCGTGCCGCCGATGCCGGCAAAGTACTGACCCGCTTATACGGCGCCAGCGCTGCCAGTCGCAAACTAAGTGAAATTCAACAATCGTTAAATGCCGATCATCCACCGAAACTGGCCGATTTATTGAACCCAGCAGATAGCGCAGATCCAGCTGCAAAGCCCGGAAAGCTTCGGAAAATTGTCTGGGTTGGGATTGGCCTTGCCAGTTTTCAGCAACTGGTGGGCATTAATGTGGTGTTTTATTACGGCGCTGTGTTGTGGCAGGCCGTCGGCTTTTCCGAAGCGGATGCTTTATTTATTAACGTGATCAGTGGCGGTATCAGTATCGCAGCCTGTGTTTTCACGCTACTGGTGATTGATAAAATTGGTCGCAAGCCGCTACTGAAATGGGGCTCAGTGGGGATGACGGTTACTTTAGCGCTGATGGTACTGGCTTTTTTAAATGCAAACCAGGACGCCCAAGGCAATTTGCTGATGGGCGACTGGGGTATCGTGGCGCTGGTCAGTGCCAATGCCTATGTGTTCTTTTTTAACTTGTCCTGGGGCCCGGTGATGTGGGTGATGCTGGGCGAGATGTTCCCGAATCAACTGCGTGGTGTTGGACTTGCGGTCAGCGGCCTGTCGCAATGGGTGTGTAACTTCCTGATCACCATGACCTTCCCGCTGCTGTTGGCGAGCGTTGGCTTGGCCGGTGCTTATGGCCTGTATACGCTGGGGGCGCTGCTGTCGATTTGGTTTGTGGTGAAAATGGTGCATGAAACCAAGGGTACCGAACTGGAACAGATGCAGGGCTAACAATCAGCCAAGACGCAGCCCGGGAGCACATAGATGCAGCTATTTCAGTTAAATAATCAGGCCGGTGACGAGCTGGTGATTTTAGCCCACGGTGCCACCATGCAACGCTGGTCGACCTTGGTTGGCGATCAGCGGCGCGAACTTATTTTAAGTTACCCACAACCGCAACAATATCTGCACGACCGCAGCTACCTTGGCGCGCTGGTCGGCCCTTACGCCAACCGCATTGGTCAAGGCAAAATCACCATTGATCAGCAGCAGTTCCAGCTACAACAAAATGAAGGGCCGCATCATTTGCACGGCGGCGAGCAGGGTTTGCAGCAGCAACAATGGAACCTGCGGCAACTGCAAAGCAACGCCGTGGTGCTGACCTGCGAATTGGCCGACGGCCACAATGGTTATCCTGGCCCCAGCTATTTTCAGGTGAGTTACCGGTTGTCGGAACCGAGTCCAGTGACATCGACCGATGGTGTAGTGCAACAACAAAGCTGTTTAACCGTGGAGCTGCAAGCCAACAGCAGCCGCCCCACGCTCATTGGCCCGACGTTGCATCCATATTTTAATCTGGCGGCGCCAGAGCAGCCTGCATCGTCAACGCATGATAACGCCAGCAATCCTGCAACCAGGTCCATCAACAATCATCTGCTACAGCTGCATGCCGCTTATTACGCCGAAGTCGACCCCCAGAATATTCCGACCGGCCAACTGCGAAAAGTTAGTGGCAGCCCTTATGATTTCAGTCAACGCCAGGCGATTGGCGACGTTCAGCTGGACCACAATTTTGTAGTGCACGGCAACCTGCAACAACAAACTGCCGAGCTCACCAGCCCTGACGGTCTGCTCACCCTCGGCGTCAGCTCCGACTATCCAGGCCTGCAAGTGTACACCGGCGACCATTTAAGTGGCGCCTTTCAACCCCGCCAGGGCATTTGCCTGGAACCGCAGTTTTTCCCGGATTCCCCTAACCAAAAATGTTTCCCATTTCAGTTCACCCGACCGGATCAACCCTTTAGTGCGAAGATTTGTTATTGGCTGACGAAGCGCTAACCAGCGCGCTCGATTTTCGATATAGTTCCGATACAACTACCAGTTGTTGCATCTAGGTACAAATCAGTTTAATTTAAAGTTGTTTTTATTTGGGACTCGCAGATGTGCAGCAATATGTGCTGTCACGGAACATAAACTGCCAAGGAAAAGGTGCTGTTTTGAAAAAACTCCTCATATTGACGGTAAGCATTTTCACGGTAAGTGCCTGCCACTCAATTGATGCGACACAATCCGCTGCCAACAGCAATATTCAATACCTTGATCTCTCAGAGCCTGCCAAAAAAAGCTTGTTCGAAAATTATTGGCAAGTGAAATACCGTAAAGAGCCCAGGTATCCAAGAGCTGCTGCGCTAAACGGTATTTCCGGCTGTACTGAACTGGCTGTCGGCATTAACACCGAAGGCAAAGTCAGCCATTACAAAGTGATTAAATCCTATCCGGCTGGTGTTTTTGACCAAAATGCCATCGAAGCTATTTTAGCTTGGCGCTACACACCCACGGCAACAAACCAGAATTTACAGCCGGTTTTAACAACTTTACAGCTCGATTTTATGGTCAGTGATGTTAAAAACTCAGCCGAAGCTACGGCTATATGTACTAAAACAAACACGAGTGCTGTTGGATCCGGCGTTTAAATGGGTATGACATATCCACACTATTATTTGCCGCGTGCAATTCCTCTCGGGTCTTAGGGAAGCTGGCTGAACGCGTCCCTCCTGAGAATCCAGAACGTTTTAATAACAACATCCTGTCTACAAGTTGGCAGGTGATTCAACAATAACAGGACACTCTATGATTTCACTGAAACTCAAGGATACCGGTACATATCTGGGCACTGTTGAAGAGCGTGATTTACAGGTACTGATTAATCAACTGGAAGAAGAACACAAAGCCGACACTGATTATTTTATTTGCCTGGATACGATTGATCTATTGGCTGAAAACGGTGGCTCCAAGCATCTGATCAGCTTGTTACAACAAGCCGTAGGTGAAAGCGAAGGTGTCGAAATCGCCTGGACAAAAGGCTAAATTCCACCTTGTTCCGGCGCTGTTTTGATTCAACCAGTGACCCATAAATTATCGCGCCAAAGCTAAGTCGGTATGGCGCCCTTACGTTACCCGATACCAAAAACCTCTGCTTAAATCCAATGTCGTATTACTCCCTACAACAAAAAAACCGCAGTCTTCGCTGGCAATCTCGAAATTGTTCTGCGAGACTAAAACAATCTGTAAAAAGACTTTTTAGAGGTGGTTATGCAAACCGAAACTATTACCTACCTGAAAGAGCATGCCAATACACTCGAACTCCATGAAGAGTTGCTGATCACCAAAAATGGCAAACCGGCGTTTGTGGTGCAATCGTACGACGATTACACCTTCACTCAGGAAACTTTAGCCTTACTGAAAATTCTGAAACTGTCGGAAAAATCCCTGCAAACGGCGGCGTTAACTCTTGAACAAGCCTTTGAATAACCACTACATCATCGTTGCGTCGCCGCTGTTTAAACTTTCACTACAGCGGCTAAAAGCGTTTTTAACTGCCGCTGCCAGTGAACAGCTGGCAACAACAAAGCTGGCCGACATCCAACAACAAATCGGCCAACAACTGCCCACACAACCCCCAACCCATGAAGAGTTGGCTCCAATCTGTGAACGTTTACTAAAGCTTGGCATCCCCGACTACCGCCAATGGCAGCTCGATAATCATAATTTGTTGTTTTATAGGGTAAATGCTGCAGAGCAGCGCATCGAATTATTACTGGTGATGGATAGTCGGCAAAGTCTGTGCAAATTGCTGTTTGAACTGAATTTGTTGTTTTAAACCCTGCTTAGGGTTTTGAGAAAGCTACGCCAATAGCTGAAACCATCACAACTATCATTAATAGCCGCGTGTTGTGCTTTAAATACGGGTAGAAAAACTGGCAAAACAAAAAGCTGATTCTTTACCTAACTCTTATGCCAACGGCTAGCACAATTTCGCGTTATACCAAGGCAAACCAAGGAAACCCGGCTTGACGGTTAACTGCACGGTTTGCCCAGGTTTTACCTTCTGGTAAAGCGATTGCAGTATTTTCATTTTTCTCGGTAACGGCTGGCCGTAGACCTCCGATTGATCAGCCAAAATCATTGCAAAAAACGGCCACTGGCGGCTCTTGAATGACCGTTTTCAACTTAGCTCGTGAATAAATAATTCCAAAATGACGACGCTATCCAACCACAGTAAAACTGATTTTAACTACAGTATTCCTTCTGAGTTTTTAACCCGCGTCTTGCGGGCACAAAACCGTTCCAGCACTTACCTATTCTGGTTAATATGTTGACACTTGGTTGATTTAATATGGGTTAAAGGTTAAGTTCTTTTGAGTAAAAATCATGAAATAAGGCAATAGAATTTTTGTCTTGCGGATTCCTTGCCTTTGAAAAAATACTGTTAGGTGTTTATGGGTACTGAAGTTCTTATATTTTTAATACCAATCCCATTTATATTTTGGCTTCGCAACCTATGGCAGTTAACTAAAATCCAGACGAGAACTAAGGCTGCATTAAACTTGCTTTGTGGGTTGGTATTCGTAGGTTACTTTTGTTTGCCATATGAAAGTTATCAGAATTTTATGCAAGGTTTAATTTTTGGCGGGTTACTGTATATACCTTTCTATGTTTTAGTTTCGTGGCTGCTAGAAATGATATTGGAAAAATATAATCAGTGGAACGGAAGATAACTTGGGTTCTGCACCTAACAAGCCAAGTCAACGGGAATTTTACTCGCTGGCCAGCGGCCAAACACTCGCAAAATCCCCTGCTTGGGGCGTTAGGGCATATGGAGCACCAATGAAAAATTTGATGAAAATATTAATCGAGTTGGAGGAGCATCTTTTCCAGCCTGATGTTCGAAGTTCTTCAAGTGAACTCGCTCAGCTAATCTCTGATGACTTTATTGAAATTGGTGCTTCAGGGTCGCGTTTTGGGAAGGCAAATGTATTGGCGCGTTTACCAACTGAGATTGCGCCTGAAATAACTGCAAGTAATTATGAGTTACGAATGTTTGGCTTGGGCTGCGCTCAGTTGTTATACAAAGCTAAGATGTCAAAAGCTGGACAACCATCACCAATTTATTCGCATAGGTGTTCAATCTGGCAGCAGAATCGTAGCGGTCAGTGGCAAATGGTTTATCATCAAGGGACAACATGCGCTCCGTTCTAGCTTATTGCCCTAACAATCACCACCAAAACGCCACTGCGTGGCTCGACTCGCAACAAGTTGCTCGCGTTTGTGGCGGGCGTTAGGGCTTACGAGGCAAACGGATGGATTTTTCTTGTTTAACGCAGATTGTTAACACTGAACAAGATTTAGACTTGCTGCCAACCTGTCCTGACTGGACAGTAGTAGATTCAAATATTTCTGTTGATCATGGCTGGATCACTGAGGATGAGTTTAATCGATGCCTTGGGCGACTCATCGGGCAAGAGGTTTTTGCCTTTGAAACGTTTATACGGATTTATAAATCAACAAATGCCCAAAAGCGTTTAGAAGAGTCGTTCGTTTTAAATTGGCCTAATTTTAAAAAATTCCAGGAAACTACAGACATTCTGTTTGTTTACGTGGTTTCTAAACAACTAAACTGGGTGTTTTATGCAAATAGGGACAAGTGGTGTTTTACTATACAGCCCTAACAAGCCGCGACCTTTGAAAGCTCGGAGTAACCGTTGAGCAAAAATAATTTGTTAGCGTTAAAGCAAGCGATGCTCATTCCAGTATTCGCTTTTTACAATATATTCATTGGGTTATTTGTGTCTGGCTATAGTGTTACATCTCAACGTATTAGTGAGTTAGCGCTGGAAGCAGAATTTTTTGCATACTCTCATCGATTGGCTGACATTTTAATAGGTCTGTCCATGTGCTTGTTTGCTTTCGTGTGCTTTTCAACTGCAAAGGCAAAGTTCACTTTTGTAACAATGTTTTCATTCGGAATGACATGGATCTTTGCTGGGATCTTTATCCTTCATAGCCCCTTGCATGATATTTACGGGTTAACAAACATCTTAATAGTTGTACCTGTGGTGTTCGCACTAGAAATGCGAGACTTCTATACATCAAAGAAATTTCAAGACTTTTCCATTTTAGTTACATTGGTCCATCTAGTGTTTTTCTGGTTCTTTAACTACGGTTTTATGCCTGTTGAATATAAAGGCATAACTCAAAGAGTTTGGGTGGCAATTACTTTGGTGTGGTACGGCGTTGCTGCTTATCAAATGTATATAGTCGCTAACAAGCAAAGGCAGCCGACGCTTAACAGCGCGCGGCTGCTTTAAGCGTCATGTACTGGTCAAAACATGAAGAAATTCTCAATCAGCCGAATACACACTAGTTGCGGAATTTTCAGATTAACTGGGGTTGTAATGTCCTCTGAAGGATCTGATCAAATTAAGTATGAGAAAGTTGACTTTATGGGTACTGATGGCTGGTGTGAACTCGACTTAGAATCTTCTAATGCAAAGGATATTCTGAATAATATTCAATTGGATGTCATACATCATGTTCGCACTAAAGTATGAAAACATAACAAAAATATTTTATCGCTAGCAAAAATGCTGGCTGCGAAAATAAGCCGCTGCTCGGCTTTGCGCGCTAAATTAAGGCGTAGGGTAACTTATGAATACCATGTACCGGATGATCACTATTTTAATTGTTACAGCGCTTTCTGGATGTAGCAGTGCTCCTGAGTGTAGAACTGTTACACCGTTAATAGCGACCGATAATAAAATGATCTCAACGCTGGCTGATGAACTCCAACGTGAGCATCTGGCAGGCACTTTTGATGGGCTGGTACTGGTTGCCGAGGGTAATACTGTTTTATTCAAGAGCGCTTATGGTTACGCTGACAGAAAAGGCTCTGTAAACAATAGTGTCGCCACTATCTCTGATATGGGATCTATTGCCAAAACGTTTACAGCAGCGGCGGTGCTTCAACTTGTTCAAAAGAAAAGGTTGCAACTTTCTGACACTATTGGCAATTTTTACCCGGCAGCCCCAATGGAGTCGCAGTCTATAACAATCAAGCAGTTGTTGGGACATTCAAGCGGATTGGATAATTTTCATAATGATTCTGACTTTGAGTTGATGGATAAAGCTCAAGCAGAAAGCCGAATTTTAGCGATGCCGTTAATTGCCAAACCGGGTGAGAAAATTGCTTATTCAAACGCAGCCTATACCCTTTTGGCTGCAATTGTTGAGAAAACAAGCGGTCAGCCATTTCAGGACTACATTCAGGATCATTTACTCACTCCGTTAAATTTGAATAATACCGGTTTCTACCATGACTCACGATTATCAACCCAAAACATGGCTCGTGGATATGGGGGAAATGCTCCAGGTAAAACTACCTTTGAAAAAGGCTTAACTTGGGCACTTATTGGAGCTGGGGGTATGGTGACTTCAATTGATGATTTAGCTACTTGGTCCGCGGCACTTAAGCATGGAACGATATTTCCTGCTGGGACGCCGAATTCTATTTTGATTGAAGCAAACGAGCGATGGTTACTTGGTAGCCTTGCACAGATAAATGTAAATGGTGAGTCTATTGTTCAGATGGGTGGCAGCACTGACTACGGCTATACCGCTCTGATCCAGTTTGTCCCAAATAGAGATCTTTTGATCGTTCTGCTGTTAAATGCACATGATGATAAATATAAAAATGCAACGCACCATAGGTTAAGTAGGAATCACATTTTGCCAAAACTGCTTGGCGATGGTGCAGAATTACCTAACAATTCAATACAGTCGACCGCTAACACGTCGGCTGATTAAAACGGTAGGCGTTTACGCATGTATAGACGTACCGGAAAAATCATTGCGATCGTATCCCTTATCGGATGCATATTGTCCGCGATTACGCTTCCCCGATGGGTGGGGCATTGTGCTGCGAGTTATCCCGAGCCAATAACCTCGTTTCTTGTGCTGGTGTTTGGCATCCTTATGGCCTTCTCGCGTTTCCCTTTGACGACTCTGTTTGTTTGCATACTCTGGACACCCATTCATTATATAATCGCCATCGAGCCTTGTGCTCCAGCCAGATCCCAGGGAGCCGGTGGTCTCATCTATATCCTTGCGTATGCTGCAGTACCAGTTGTTCTGGCATGCAGTTTCCTGCTGGGATCCCTGATGCATTTTATACCCAAGCAACCTGAAGATGCGTTTCCAGAGCTGCGTCGCACAAGCGAAGACCGCACAGTACCGCAGCTTCCTCCGGACGGGGCTAAAAGCCCTTGATGCCGCGTTAGCGCTTGTCGCTTTGGAACAACCAAAGCTTCCAAACGCTGCCTTGCCTCAAGTTCTTTTATCTCCCGCTGAAATCCGCATCTTCAAGTTGTTTGGGTATATATTTCCGGTCAAGAACTCGCAGAAACCTGCTGAAGTGTGAATGAGAGCAAAATGAAAAAAGCATCACCATCAATTGAACTTCGAAATGACGAAGAAACTGTGCTATCGGTACGGCAGTGGGTTAACACTTTTGTCGTGGACATGAATCTTTGCCCATTTGCCAAGTATGAGATGCTGCACAATCGGGTGCGCTTTGCGACCACAGCGGCGATTACAGAAGAGCAATTGTTGGTGTCGCTGCAAGAGGAGTTGGAATTGCTCAACAGTGATCCTTCAGTGGAAACGACGCTGTTGATCCACGCCCATGTATTGCAGGACTTTTATGCCTACAATCAGTTTTTGAGTGATGCCGATAGACTCCTGGTGGAAATGGGACTGGAAGGTATCTATCAAATCGCCAGTTTCCATCCAGACTACCAGTTTGGCGGCACCAATCCGGACGATGCAGAGAATTATACCAATCGCTCTCCCTACCCCTTGTTGCATATTATTCGGGAGGCGAGTCTGGAGCGGGCTATTGCGGCCTATCCTGATGTCGATCAAGTTCCAGTACGCAACGTGGCGCTGATGAATAGTCTGGGGCACATTAAGCTACAGGCACTATTTGAGAGCCTGCTGAAGCGGTAGGGAGCCGTCGTATTTGTTATTAGCTTCATTGATAAATGGCATTTAATTTACCACCCAATTGCAATCGCTCCTTACCACTTGTTGCAGAGGACCCGACCAGTAGTTGCAACCACCTTACCACTAACCCAAAGGTAGCAGAGTGCCAGAAGCGGAAATTCACTGCAAGTCGATTAAATTGCTGCTTTTCACTGAAAGCGGAGTTTAGGACTACCCAAGTTCCTAAAAGGTATTGTTTGCCTAGTTTGAATGTGTCACCAATTCTTATACAATAATTTTGGTAATAATATTTAACAGTGAGTGATGAGCGCGAATTGCCATATCTAAAAAATATTTTTGCTAGATTAACGCTACCAGCATTCGAGTAAACAGAACGGAATTAACAATGGCAAGTTAGTCTTTGTCGCATGGTTCATTAAACAAGGTGAAATATTAAGGAAAATTATGAGTCGTTGGAGCCGAAATTTTGAACAGCATGCTTTTAAAGATCAATTAAACAGTTCCCTGTCAGCCGCGGATGAGCTAGAACCACACCAAACAGCATTGCCTGAAGATATTACTGACATTGCACATTTGAAAAAAGCGTTAAAGTATATCGAAGAGTCCATAAGCCAAATTGACCCAGAACTTATACCGCTGAATTATTTTGCTAACCTGACTGACCAATTTGCAAATATTGCTGCATATGTAAAACAGTACATAGCCGGAAGTTCAATCTCTTCGATTCATAGTGCAAATACTTATTTAGACCAAGTTTTAGCTCTACTGCTCCCAGTGTTAGGTAGAGGTTCAGCTACTGAAAAAGCAGCCAGCCGGTCTTTTTCAGCATATGCAAGAACTGTGAATAACCAATTGGTAAAATTCCACGATCTTGCGAATAAAACTCTTACACAGTTAGCCGATTTTAGTCAGCAAGCTGAAAACGCGAATGAAAAAATAAATTTGTTAAAAGGCGAAATCTCAGCATTTCACAGAGAGTTACTTTTAGACACTGACGTTGATTCGCTGCAAAAACGAATCCGTAATCTAGAAGTAAATGCGAACAAAGTTTACGCAGAAATTAACGAATATCATGATGAGCTTTTTACGGACGATAGCCGTGGTGAAGCGATTAGTACACAAATTCAGAGTGCATTGACTGAAGCTACTGATAACACATCACAATTAGCTGCGTTACTAGAAAACGCTGAAACAAACTTGGCAGAACTAAAAGTGTTCTATGACTCAATTTTCGGAAAGCTGTCTGCTGATGGAGACGGTGTGTTAGTTGGCGGACTTCAAGACGAATTGCAAAAACGACGCACAGATTTAGAGAAATTTAAAAATGAGCAAGAACTTAGGTACAAAGCTTTAAACGATGAGATTGAAACTCTGCTCCCAGGCGCGACAAGCGCAGGTTTAACCACAGCATATTCCGAGATGAAACTAAGTTTCGACAAAACTATTTCTGATAATACGCGCATTTTTTATGCATCGATTTTTGGACTTCTCTTCATTTCATTTATTTCCATAACGAACCGCATATATTGGTTTGGTGTTGATTGGGTTGATTTGCGAGATCTTACAAATTTATGGAGCAATTTTGCTTATAAATTGCCAGTTGCTTTACCCGTAATCTGGCTTGCATTTTTTGCATCGAAAAGACGAAGTGAAGCACAGAGGCTTCAGCAGGAATATGCACATAAAGAGGCTTTAGCCAAGTCCTTCCAGAGTTATAAAACGCAAATTGAACAGCTTGGTGAACAGGATAACATCCTCATGCGGCACCTTTTGAGGTCAGCTATTGATGCTATAGCTTTCAACGCTTCAACAACACTTGAAACGAAGCATGGCGACAAATCGCCCATTCACGAAGCATTGGACAAACTACTATCTGCACCTGACGGATTGCAAAAACTCCTCAAACCTGAAAAGTAGATTGAATCCGATTATGATGGCGTATTGAAGTGACATTTAAAATTTTATTAAGTAGATGCGGGGGCAAGTCTTGCTTTTTGCCTTTAGTTGAATGGCTCAATAGGGCAAAAGTCAAGACTTGACCCCGTAGCAACACAGGCTGGCCAGAGTGAACATTACAGCAAAGGAAATTCACGCAGCCATCAGGCAAATCCTAGCATGGGCGGCATATTAGGACTGGAAAAATGTCAGGAAAATAAGGTTATGATATTCCTGCGAAATTTGTGGCGATCCCTCAGTATGATTATACCTTCATGATGTGAATAATAAGTTGTTATATGCCAAAGGAGGCTGCGAATGGGGTTATTAATACTTTTTGTCCTACCTTCAAGTATCTACTACTTTTTGTGGGTATTAAGTGCAGATCCAAGAAACGTTTTCAAACCTGGTAAATGGTGGATTATTCTTCCGCTCACACTAATCTGTTTGTTTCCCCTTCTTATGTATCCGGCGGGAGTTCCCTCGGACGACCCGGTTTTTAATGCATTACTTGCTTTTGGCACATCGATAATCTTAACACCGCTATTATTTGGCAACATCGACCTGCCGTTCTTAGACTCTCTAAAGGACAAGTTATTGATTTCATTAGTCCGAACCTTTTTCGCCTTCGTTTTCGGCTCTGCTATTGTCTATTTCGAATCTGAACTATGGTTTTTTACACTATGCGGAATTTCACTTGCTTCGTTTTTTACAAGAATAGCGTTCTATACTTCTTTTGATGGGGGGCTAAAAAAGTTCTTTGGAGCAGTGATAAGTTTCTTTATTATTGTATTTTTCTATTCTCAAGCAATAGAGTATTCGACTATAACGTATGAAAATTGGACTAAAACATTCTCCTTTTTTTCAAACTAGCATGGCATATAGCAAAACGCTTAACACGTGTGCCGCTGCACGCCACACTGGGATAGTATAGCAGCAGCGCTTCGCGATTATGCCGCTGCATTACTGCCCGTTAGCTGAGAGTTAGCTCTTACTCGAACAAGGTAGTTAAAATGCAATCTAAAAAGTCGTTAAACCAATTATTAACAGAAGCTCGCTCAGAGTCTATGAACAAATGGATTGGTATTCTTCAAGAAGAAACAGAAATATCTTCTGTCGGTGAAACCCCAACAGAAAAAATGACAGACTTAATTAGGAAAATCAAACTTGCAATAGACTCTGGCGGTAATGCTGATAAGAGTATAAACGATCTGATCCAAAGTGCTTTTGATCAGGGTATTCAAAGTGGTTTTGCTAAAGCACTTTCTAAATTTCACAATGGAGCTATCACTACACGTAAAATACCGAATGAGGATTTTTGGGTGCTGCACTCATCTTCTAACCAGTATCAGATAACTGCAAAATTACCGACAGTTGATGGGAATACCCAGAAAACAACCACCGTTATTAAAATGAGTGAGCATGGTTTCGAGTAAGTAAAAGCTAACAAGCTGTCATAAAAGAGGACGAAATAAGCTTGGCTTACGCTCCTTCGTCGCAAATTATAGCTAAGCAGTTTCCGCCTTCTACGGCGTGTTAAAGTCCGAAACTCGCTCAAAGCAGCACATGACTTATCCTTGGTAATTGCTGGTACGTTCGGGTGCAAGTTATGGTGCGCAAAAATTGCAACGAGTGGTAAGTTACTGGTGAAAGGTAATCCCCCCTCAAATTAACTGACGTCAAAAGTAGAATTTTCTCGTAACATAAACGCAGGAGATTCACTATGAAAACATCAAAATTCACCGATAGCCAAATCATGGCAATCCTTAAACAAGCTGA
>NZ_LXWK01000021.1 GCF_001669775.1 Rheinheimera sp. SA_1 | reverse complement strand
GACTTTCGGGCTTCTCAACCCCTCGTCGCTGCGAGGCGGCCATTTTAGTCAGTTTTAAGTTCGTGTCAAGCGTCTTTTTATCGACTTTTTTCACTTTCTTCAAACTCACCCGGCTTGCTGCTTTCGCTGCTCACCGTGGCATGGCGCGCATTATAGGGCGTATTTAAAATCGCGCAAGCGGGAATTTGAAGAATTTTATGCTTTTTGATTCAACTGCTTATTAAAAGCGCGTTCTGGGCAAAATACCTGCAAAATTCATTCGAATATCCCCATTTTATAGGTTGGCGAACTGATATTGACTGGTTAATATAGAATTTGACTACTATAAGTAGTTGGTTTTCCCCTGTGTTCTTTTCACTCTTATGTATTTAGGAATTGCTTATGTCATCTAGTTTACGAACTTCATTACCATTTACACTGGCTCTGGCCATCATTGTTTATCTCGTGTCGTCATTTTTACCTGCTGATTTGTTCTCACAAGCAACCGCTCTTACCATCGGTGTGGTGATCGCGGGCGTTCTGGTCCCCTTGCTGATGGAATACAAACCTTTGCCTGCGACTTCAGGTTCTAAGGTACAAAAGGCAGCTGTTGCTACTGCGTCTGGTGATACCGCCACTTTATATGTAGGTAATTTACCTTATCGTGCAAATGAAGAAGCAGTACGTGAGCTATTTCAACAGTCCGGCGCAGTAGTGAATGTACGTTTGATGAAGGATCGTCAGACCGGTCGTCGCCGTGGTTTCGGTTTTGTAGAAGTAGCGGCAAAAGACGCCAACAAAATGATCCAAAAATTAAACGACTTCGAATTTGAAGGCAGAACATTAAAAGTCCGGGAAGCAAAAGAACGCCAGGACTCTGAAGACGGCGAAGAATAAACTTATATCGCTAGTTAGTTAACGGCATTGGCCAGCAATGATGCTGGTCAAAGCCGAGTTCGCCCAGCCTTTCCACCTGCGCAGGTAACAACTCTCTGGTGCTGATAAAGGTATCGTTTCCCCTTTCAATATGAACCGGCCAATCAGCGACTAATTGCGCCACACGATTTCCAATCGCCAATCCGGTATCCAGCAGTACTATTTCTTCAGATAAAGTGGCTTTAATCTCTGCTGATAAAAACGGGAAATGGGTGCACCCCAAGACCACGATGTGTCCGGCGCTATCAGGGATTGGACTTACCGTTAAAATGTCAGCGACCTGCTGACGCACGTCAGTGCGATACCACACTTTCTCCTCCGCCAGACGCACCAACTCACTACTCCCCACTTTAATGACAGTCTGAGTCGGAGCGAACTGCTGAATTAATCCCTGTAAATAGTCACTGTTACAAGTTGCAGGGGTGGCCAACACTGAAAATGACATCCCTTTACTTAGCGCCGCCGCGGGTTTAATTGCCGGCACCACGCCAACAAAGGGCACGCTAAAGTGCTGTCGCAGATAGTTCACCGCCTGGGTCGTTGCGGTATTACAAGCGATGACGATTAACTCAGCGCCTTGTTCAATCAGATAAGCCGACAATTGCAGTAGTCGTTGTTGGATAAAACTCTCGGACTTTTCACCATAGGGTAAGTATTTGTTATCCATCAGGTAGGTATAACGCGCTGGAACTCGCTGCTTTACATGCTGGTAAACGCTTAGCCCGCCAACACCACTATCGATAAACCCAATGTGCATAGATCTTTATCTCATACTCATGACCAACCTATTGTGCCAGAACCGAAAGCTGCATACAGCAATTCAATGCAGGAACTTCGCTTAGCGCTATCTCTGCTTATATAAAGCAGCGAATTTGGATCTTTGCTGAAAAACTCATAGAATAGCCGCCCTTTTAGAATGAGACTTCAAGATGCAATTAGGTCAGGTTTTTCCCGCACAATATCAGGCGTTACTCGACAGCAAAGTCAGCGAAATGCAGCAGCTGTTTCGCCCCTTTGGTATTGACCAGACCGAAGTGTATCCTTCAAGCCCCGAACATTACCGGCTGCGTGCGGAGTTTCGGATTTGGCACGAAGGAGACGACATGTTTCATATCATGTTTGATCCAGTCACTAAGTCAAAACAGCGCATCGACTATTTCCCAATTGCCTGTAAAACCATCGCCGACTTTATGCCGGTACTGCTTGAAGCTCTGAAAAAGCGGCCTTTGTTACGAAATCGTCTGTATCAAATCGATTATTTAGCCAGTTTAACTGGCGAATTGTTGGTGAGCCTGATCTATAAGAAGCCCATCCCAGCAGAATGGCAAGCTGAAGCCGCCGCGTTAAAAGCGGAACTGTCGTCAATTCAGAACATCGATTTTATTGGCCGGGCGCGTAAACAAAAAATTCTGGTTGATCGCGACCACTTGATAGAGACATTACAGGTCCAAAACCGGCAATTGCAGTATCAGCAAATTGAAAACAGTTTTACCCAGCCAAATGGCGAAGTGAATCAACAGATGTTGAGTTGGGCCTGCGATATCGCGAAGCAACTGCAAGGTGATTTATTGGAGCTGTATTGTGGCAATGGTAATTTTTCATTAGCACTGGCACCTTATTTTAACCAGGTGGTCGCCACTGAGATTGCCCGTTCTTCGATTCGTTGTGCTGAATACAACATCACGCTGAACAACATCAATAATGTGCAAGTTGTACAGATGTCGGCCGAGGATGTCAGTGCGGCACTAGCGCAAGGTCAGACATTAAAAAATATCAATTTAGCCGAGCTGACTTTAAACACCATTCTGGTCGACCCGCCGCGCGCAGGTCTTGACCCTGCGACCGAACAACTGGTCAGCCGTTTTGACGATATTATTTACATTTCCTGCAACCCACAAACACTGGCACTGAATCTGGAAACTTTGTGTAAAACTCATCAGGTGCAACAGTTTGCGTTATTTGACCAGTTCCCGTACACCCATCACATTGAATGCGGTGTCTGGCTCAAAAAAATCACTCTTTAGGACGACGGCCATAACCAGCCGCCCCATGCGCCAGCCATCGCAGCTGTGTAATGGTGCGGTGGGTGATTTGCAGTCGTAACTCCGGACTTGCATCCAACGCGTCAGCGCCGGCATGAAACACTAAGGTCACCATCGCTTCAGCCTGCACCTGGGCGAACTCATCCGGGCAAGCGGTTTCTTTTCGCAGATAATCGGCAAGTTCAGCACAAAAATGTTGGATTTCCCTGGCCACCGCACGCCGGAACGGGGCAGAAGTACCGGAACGTTCCCGCAACAACAATCTGAACACATTGCTGTTTCCCACGACGAACTCCATAAAGGTTTCAATCGAGGTGCGGATCACGCTGCCGTTTTTTTCAATCCGATGCCGGGCTTGGCGTAATAACTGCCTTAGCATCAAACCGGCTTCATCGACCAAAGTTAAACCCAGTTCATCCATATCGGCAAAATGACGGTAAAACGAGGTTGGCGCTATACCTGCTTCGCGCGCGACTTCGCGTAAACTCAGGCTGGAAAAGCCTTTATCCGGACTTAACTGGGCAAAAGCAGCATCGATAATGGCGCGGCGGGTGCGCTCTTTTTGTTGGGCTCTGGTCACGTGAACTTCCTGTGCTGAAGGAATAACATTTTATACCTTGACCTGATGAAATTGCGAAGTAAAATTAGCTTACATCTGTAAGCCAACTGTTCCTAAAATGCCTAAACCACCGATTATCTGGACTAACGTCCTCATCTTTAGCATTACATTTTTGATCGCCGCGATTGCTGTGCCTTATTACGCCATCACCGTTGGCTTTAGCTGGCTGGAAATCATCGCCACTATTATATGCCTTGGCTATTGTGGAATGTCGATCACAGCAGGTTACCACCGGCTATGGGCGCACAAAACTTACGAAGCGCACCCGGTATTGCAGTGGTTTTTTGCCATTGGAGGAGCATTTGCACTACAAAACAGTGCTTTACATTGGTCGTCCGATCATCGGGTTCATCACAAGTTTGTCGACCAGAACGATAAAGATCCATACTCAGCCCAACGTGGGTTTTGGTATAGCCATATTGGTTGGATGTTACGGGAATATCAAAGTCAACGTTATAGCGACTATAGCAATGTTCGCGATTTGCAAAACAACCCCATCGTGATGTGGCAACACAAACATTATCTGGCGCTGACCATTGCCACCAATTTTGGTATTCCGTTATTTCTTGGTTTTTTAACCGACAGCTATATCGGTATGTTACTCAGTGTTGGGGTGCTCAGATTAGTGTTGAGTCACCATTTTACTTTTTTCATCAATTCACTGGCCCACATTTGGGGTAGCCAGCCCTACACCGACCAAAACAGTGCGCGCGATAACGGTGTACTGGCATTTTTAACTTATGGTGAGGGTTACCATAATTTCCATCATATCTTTGAATATGACTACCGCAACGGTATTCGCTGGTGGCAATTTGACCCAACCAAATGGCTGATTAAAAGTTGTTCCTGGTTAGGTCTAACCCGTAATTTGAAAATTTGCCCGGAAGACCGAATCATCAAAGCCAAAGCCTTAATGCAACTAAAACGCGCTCAGGCCAAAGCCATGTTGCTGCCAGACGCTGAGCAATTGTTGCAGCGGATGGAGCACGAATATGCGTTGTTGCTGGAACGGATGCATGCTTATTACGAAGTGCAAAAACAGCTGATGCAGCAGCGAAAAGCGCAGTTGTTACAACAATATAATGATTTTGATATCCGTAAAAATTACGCCGAAATGAAACACAACTGGCAACAGCAACAACAGCAGTGGCAGAATTTCATTCAGCAATACGCCTAACAGCTTCACGCTATTGATTCTTCGACGAAAAGGCAACGCAAGTTGCCTTTTCTGCTTTAGCTTGCAGAAATTATACTGCTATTATCAGTAACTGAACAACACCTCCGGAATAGGGAACTGCTGTGCCTGCAAAATCTACCTCTGCCAAACCACAATACCAATATGATGCCATTATCATTGGCACCGGCCCAGGCGGTGAAGGGGCAGCGATGAACCTTGCGAAAAGTGGCAAGTCCGTTGCTGTGGTTGAGCGTCATGACCAGGTTGGCGGCGGTTGTACCCATTGGGGCACTATCCCTTCCAAAGCACTACGCCATTCGGTCAGCCGTTTTATCGAATACAACGAAAACCCGTTGTTTCAAATGGAAAATCAGTCATCTAATCTGACCTTTCCACAAATACTGAAACATGCCGCCGGGGTGATCCGCAAACAAGTCCGGTTACGCAGCAGCTTTTACGACCGTAACCGGGTTGAAGTGTTTGCCGGTGAAGCGTCATTTGTTGATGCTCATACCATCAAAATCACTCCACCGACGGGGCCAGAGCGCTTAATCACAGCCGAGACCATCGTACTTGCCACAGGTTCGCGGCCTTATCGTCCGAATAGTGTTGATTTTAATCATCCGCATATTTTCGACAGCGATACCATTTTGTCCCTGCAGGACGACCCACGGCATATCATCATATTTGGCGCCGGTGTGATCGGCTGCGAATACGCTTCGATATTCCGTGGCCTTGGAGTCAGAGTGGATTTGGTGAACACCCGGGATCGACTGCTGTCTTTCATGGATGCCGAAATTTCTGACGCCTTGAGCTACCACTTCTGGAATTCTGGCGTCACCATCCGTCACGGCGAAGAATTTGAATCGATTGAAGGTTTGCCTGACGGCGTCATTCTGCATCTGCAATCTGGCAAAAAAATGAAGGCTGACTGTATTTTGTTTGCCAACGGCCGCACCGGCAATACCGATACCTTAAACCTGGCAGCTATTGGGCTCAAAGCTGACAGCCGCGGGCAACTAAAAGTAAACGCTAAATATCAGACGGAAGTCGCAAACATTTACGCCGTCGGCGATGTGATTGGTTATCCAAGTCTGGCCAGCGCCGCTTATGACCAAGGCCGTATCGCCGGACATGCCATTATTCACGGCGATTGCCCCACTCAATTAATCGACGATATTCCGGTGGGCATTTACACCATTCCGGAAATGAGCTCAGTGGGGAAAACCGAACAACAACTGACTGCCGCCAGAATTCCCTATGAAGTCGGTCGCGCGCAATTTAAACATCTGGCCAGAGCGCAAATCGCCAATACCAGTGTTGGTAGTCTGAAATTGTTATTTCATCGGGAAACCAAAGAAATACTGGGTATTCATTGTTTTGGCGAGCGCGCCGCGGAGATTGTCCACATCGGCCAGGCGATTATGATGCAAAAGAATGGTGGCAATAACGTCGAATACTTTGTACATACTACCTTTAACTACCCCACCATGGCGGAGGCCTATCGGGTTGCTGCGATGAACGGACTGAACAGATTGTTTTAGTAAAGTAGCTATCGTTAATCAATTCATTAAAACGGCGCAAAAATGCGCCGTTTTTGTTTTGTTTTGTCGAATAAACCGTTGTACACTCGAAAAAAACACCAAAATAATCACAGGAGTGCAGGCATGTTTCTGAAACGTTGTTGCTGCTTTTTGCTTGCGATAGGTTTAAGCGCTGGCGCTCAAGCAGATTTCGCCGCTGCTTTTAAACATTATCAGAATGAAGATTATCAACAAGCCTTGCCCCAGTTAACAAATTTGGCTCGTCTTGGCCACCCACACGCCCAATTATTGCTGGCTGAAAGCTACCAGTATGGTAAAGGTGTCGACGTTGATATTAATCAGGCATACGCCTGGGCTTTGACCGCCAGAGAGTTTCAACAGCCCGGGGCTGCAGAGAAATATATCGAGCTGCGTAACTTACTGCCATCACGCCGGATTGGCAAACAAGCTTATGTCGAGGTTAGTCAGAACTACGGCGCTCTGGCTTTAAAAGGTAACTTGTACCCCATCGTTCACAATCTGTATCAGCGCCCACAGCAAATTAAACCATTGCGGCAGCCAAAACCCGACTATGAGCAACGTAATGGCACTGTTGCATGGGCTGTGGTCATGTTTGATATCAATGAAAATGGTCAGGTAGAAAATAGTAAAGTAGCCTTATCCTACCCTCCTGCAGTGATCGATGAAGAAGTTATTGCGGCGATTAACAAGTGGACTTACGAGCCACCACGTAATGCTTATGGTGACGCCATCCGGCTTGATCACCAAACACACGTCTTCTCCACCAAAAAATTATCATCGGCAAAACGTAAGGTACAGCTGGAACATCAGACCTATATTGATGCAGTCAAACAAGCGGCCGATGCCGGATTCGCCGAATATCAGTACAAATATGGCCTTATTGTCCAGGCCGGTTTAGTGAAAGGTGAAAAAGTCCTCGATTGGTACCTGAAAGCCGCAATCAATGGCAATCAGCTGGCGCAGTTTAATATCGCACAATGCGTATTAAATGGCAGCCAATGTGATAAAGACGGCAACAAAGCTATTAACTGGCTGACCTTCGCTGCAAAAGACGGTAACAATCCTCAGGCCAGCTATTTATTAGCGCAGCAATTGCTGGACAGTGACAATATCCAGTTTGATCCGGAACGCGCCGCACAGTATCTGGCACAAGCGGCTGAGCAAAATTATGGACCAGCGATAGTCGAATATGCTTCGTTGCTGGCGATGTCGGACAATCCCAAACTGCGCAGCGCCGAAAAAGCAATTCAATTGGCAGAAACTGGGTTAAAGCAAGATTCGGATAACCCTAAATTGTTATCCACTATTGGTATTGCCTTGATCGAACAAGGCATGCAACAACGGGGTGAAGCGATGCTGCAACAAGCGATTGAAGCGGCAGAAGATAGAAACTGGGCCACTGACAACTACCGCGAATTATTAACTGAATACGCTGGCCAGCTACAAACCTCAGAACAACCCTAAGTTTCATGGCCGATTTACCCTTGCACACAAATAAATGAAGGCGCAGTAAGCGCCTTCATTTTATCTGGATAAACAACGAGATAAATCGTTTATAGATCCGTATTGATATGATAAGTACGGCTGAACGATTGCACAGCTTCAATAAAGACGCGGGCACGTTCCGGATCAACATCAGGCGTAATGCCATGCCCCAGATTAAACACATGACCTGAACCCTGGCCATAGCCATCCAGAATGGCCTGCACTTCCAAACGGATCCGCTCTGGTGACCCCAACAGAATCGCCGGATCCATATTGCCTTGCAGCGCAACTTTATCGCCAACTCTGGCCCGGGCCAAACGAATATCCATAGTCCAGTCGATACCAATCGCATCACAACCGGTTTTTGCAATATCTTCTAGCCACAAGCCACCATTTTTGGTGAACAGGGTGACCGGCACCGGACGGCCGTCAGCGTGACGGGTTAGTCCTTCAACAATCTGTTGCATGTAGCTTAATGAATACTCGCGATAAGCGTTTGGTGTTAACACACCACCCCAGGTGTCAAAAATCATTACCGATTGCACGCCAGCAGCAATTTGCGCATTCAGATACAAAATGACACTTTGTGCCAGCTTGTCGAGCAGGATATGCACCACTTCCGGCTCGCTGTACATGAGCTTTTTAATTTTTGAGAAGGTTTTGCTACTGCCACCTTCCAACATATAGGTTGCCAGCGTCCACGGGCTGCCAGAAAAGCCGATTAGAGGCACATCGCCATTTAATTCACGGCGGATGGTGCGCACTGCATCCATCACGTATTTGAGTTCAACTTCAGGATCCGGGATTGGCAGCTGTACCACATCCATAAAATCGGTCAGTTGTTTGGTAAATTTCGGGCCTTCACCTTCACCAAAATAAAGACCCATACCCATGGCATCCGGGATGGTCAGAATATCGCTGAACAAAATAGCGGCATCCAGCGGATAACGACGTAATGGCTGCAAGGTCACTTCACAGGCAAGTTCCGGGTTTTTGCATAACGTCATAAAATCGCCGGCTTTGGCTCTGATCTCACGATACTCAGGTAAATACCGACCCGCCTGACGCATCATCCAGATTGGCGTACGGTCAACCGGTTGTTTTAACAGGGCGCGCAAGTAACGATCGTTTTTTAATTCCATCTTGGCTCTACCATTAGGCTATGTTGAGTTATTTTAACAGCATAGCTGCTATGACACTATGTTTGCTGCTTAATGAATTTTTATCGCTTTTTGTGCGAACTTTGTCTTGCAGCCCGTCAACCCATCTGATATAAAACTGACGCGCTAGTGAAGAAAATCAACAACAAGAGTTCGAAGATACGAACCCGGCAACACCTACTTAAGCCACTTTTGTGGCTTTTTTATTTGCTGCAACATTCTGCAACTCCAAGCCACATCAATTCGTTATCCAGGATACTTTTCCGCAACCAATAACCGCACTTGCTCAATCATAGTCCCGGATAAAGTTTGCACGGGCGGCACCGCTGGCAGCAGCGAAAATTCAAACCAACCAGCTTCTTCAATTTCATCGGGCTGACAAACAATATCACCACTTTGATAGTCGGCGATAAAACCAGCCATCAACGAATGCGGAAAAGGCCAGGGCTGACTGCCGACATACCGCAGATTGGTAATATCAATGCCAACTTCTTCTTTAACCTCGCGAACTGCTGCTTGTTCTAACGTTTCACCAGACTCGACGAAACCTGCCAATATCGAATAAAAACCCGTTTTATGCCGTTTGGAACGCGCCAGCAGAATTTGCTGCTGCCTGACAATCGCTACCAGTACACAAGGTGAAATCCGCGGATAACAGCGAAAACCGCATTTATGACATAACATCGCCAGCTCCCAGTGCACCAGATGCATCCGGCTACCGCACTGACCACAATAGCGGTGAGTTTGTAAAAACAATGCCAGTTGGCAGGCACGCGCCGCTAATTCGAACCAAATGGATTCAGGGTGCGTCAGTAATTCACGGGCTGAAAACCACAACGCTGGGTCGGCCTGGTCATTACAGACCACCAGATAACAGTTTTGTTGTTGCCACTGTCCAATCTGGCAAACCATTTCGGGCTCTTTGATCTGTAACTCTTGCCATCTACCCTGTGGCACCTGTATGGTTTCACCTGTGAGTAACAATTTGCCTTGGTTGACAATAAACCAATAGCCGGTGTCATCAGGTTTTAAGGTTAAGTTGTGCGTCTTCATCAGCAATAAATCTATACAAGGCTGGGCGGATGATTGTTATCATAAAGGCATTCACTGACCCGACCAATGAAAAATTAGTTGATCTTTGTGACAGAATTCATTTAATTAGGCATAACGCTCGTATTTAATCTATCAAGGAAACGGTTATGTATACCCGTCTGCAATCCGCACGGCAACAATGGGGCGGCTCTTCAACCGCAATTGACAACTGGTTAGAAGATCGGCAACAACTAATCGTTTCTTACTGCAAACTGGCGGCATTGCCACCATTTGACAAGCAAAACCAGGACAACCAACTACCGGCACAGGAAGATATCCTTTGCTTTTGTCAGCTGCTGATGGACTACTTGTCAGCTGGCCATTTTGAAGTTTATGACCAAATCGTTTCGCAGTGCGAAATTAATGGCAATGACAGCAAATCACTGGCTGAAGCTTTGTATCCGAAAATTTCTGCCTCCACTGATATTGCGTTGGAATTTAATGATAACTACGCTGAGCCTTCCGCTGAAAACAGTTTTAGCACTTTTGACCATGATTTATCCGCGCTGGGACAGGCCTTAGAAGATAGATTCGGCCTGGAAGATGAATTGATCCAAACCTTGTTTGCTAATCACGTGACCGTGTCGGCCTAATAGCTGCTTAATCTTGGTGTGATCAAGGTATAAAATCGAATTCGTAAAAAAACCGCCAGCAGGCGGTTTTTTTTATTGGGTCTTATAAGGCGTAGCAATAATTACTTTTTTGCAGCGTCGCCAGCAGGTGCAGCGGCTTCTTCACCAACGATACCCATCAGTTCAACTTCAAACAGCAATGTGCTGTTGGCCGGGATTGGACCTACGTCACGATCACCGTAACCCAGTGCTGAAGGGATAGTGAACTTGAACTTAGAACCAACACCCATCAGCTGTACGCCTTCAGTCCAGCCTTTGATTACTTGATTCAGCATAAACTCAACCGGCTCGCCGCCATTTGATTTTTCAGTGCTGTCAAATTCAGTACCGTCAATGAAAGTACCTTTGTACTTCACGCGGACTTTTTCTTCCGCTTTTGGCTTAGGACCATCAGCAGCAGTGATCACTTCATACTGCAGACCAGATGCAGTCACAGTTACGCCAGGTTTTTTAGCGTTTTCTTCTAAGTAGGTTTTGCCTTTGGCAATCGCTTCTTCCGCTTTCACTTTGGCAGCTTCAGCTTGTTTAGCACGGAACTGTTCGTCCAGCGCGGTCATGATTTTTTGCACTTCTTCGTCGGTCAGTGCTGGTTTACCGGCTAAAGTATCCTGCACACCACGCACCATCGTTTCAGAAGCCAATGGCAGACCTAATTTTTTGTGTTCTTCTACAGCGCTGTTCAGGTATTTACCAACGGTAATACCCATAGCATAAGATTGTTTTGCTGCGTCTGTATCCAGTACAGGTGCTACCGGAGCAGCGGCTTCTTTTTGGCAGGCAGACAATGAAATCACGGCGGCTGCAATCAGCGACACCTTGGTCAATACGCGCATTTGTTTCTCCAATAAACTGCAGACTTCGCTGCAAAAGTGTGTTGTTATAGTAATAAAGGACTAACCTTTAACCATGCCTATACTACAGATTTGTGCTGATGACGTTAACACATAGAATGAAATATCTCGGCATTTTTCTCAGCCTTTGGCTGGCTGGCTGCTCAGAAGTTCAAAAATCTCCACTGCAGCACACCGAACACTCTGCCATTGGCACCGTCGCAGCAGCCATCGCCACCGAACCGAAGCTGGCCGCGGTGTCCAGCCTGACCTCAGGTGTGGTGGTCTGGGATTTAACCAATCACAGCGCAAAATTCCGCATCAGCCAGCAACAACCCACCGATAATTTCATCAGTCATCTGGCATTTAGCTACCAAGGTGATTTTTTACTCAGTGCCGACAGTAAGAGCTTTTCGCTGTGGCGGATGAGCGACGGTCAGAATGTCGGATTTTGGTCGTTGCCGGAATCAACAGTACGGGATATTGCCGTGTCGCAAAATGGCAGTCATCTGCTGATTGGTCAGAATGACGGTAAAGTATTACATGTCACCTTAAAGTCGGGCCGGCGGCTGGAGTTCCTTGGACATACCGAAAAAGTCAATTCAGTGGCGATCTCGCCCAACGGACGTTACGCCTTATCCGGCGGCAACGATCTGAAAGCTTATTTGTGGGATACCCAAAGCGGCCAGATTATTCATAGTTTTGTGCATCCAACACGCGTCACTAAAGTCGCGCTTGATACAACCGGTCAACTCGCTTTTACCGCCGACAGCCAGCAACAGGCAACCGTCTGGGATTTAAAAACCGGTCGCGCAAAATTGCAACTGGAGATGGGCCGCGGCCGGGTCTTTACCACCGCGCGTTTTAGCGATGATGGCCGTTATTTGCTGACGGGTGCCGCTTCACGTCGGGCCACCATCTGGGATTTGACCACCGGTCAGATTGCCGAAGATTTTCTGGTTAGCCCATTTCCCCATACCCGCAACACCAGTGCGGTAGTGTATGATATTGCGTTTATCGCACCAAATCGGATCCTGACCGAAAGTTCCAGTGGCCAGGCCGAGGAATGGGAATTTAACCATGAATGACTTCACACCAACGGAAATTCAGTTGCAAAGCCAGCTGTTTGAACTGGAAAGCCGGCTGGCCTTTCAGGATGACGCATTACAACAGCTCAATAATGAACTGCTGGAACATCAGAAACGCATTGAAAAATTGCAGCGTCAGGTGCTGATCCTGGCGGAAAAACTAACACAAGGTGGCGATAGTGGGATTTTACGGCCGCATGAAGAGCCGCCACCACCGCATTATTAATTTGTTTCAGAACATTCACTATTAAGGCTGGTTTTTCATCAGTGGCAGTTGCTACTCGAGCAACTGCAGTTCAGCCAGAAGCCATTCCCGGTACGCAACACAAACTGGCTATTCCGGCTTAAACACCCCAATCACCGTTTCTGCTTCACGCGCCATGCGTTCGACCTGCGATTCCGGTTGCGCCATCTGATAACCACAGCTGACACACTCTACTTTTTCGACATTATGCTCCAGAAACAACATCATAGTGTCGACCGCTTTGCATTTCGGACAGCTGGCTCCGGCAATAAAACGTTTTTTCTTTCTGGTGGTCATAGCTGAAATTACCTTTTGAAGATGCAAAAAACCGCGAAACTCTTGGTTTGTACGGCCTGAAAGATTACATTAGCAGCCCAAATCAGTCCCAGTGGTAGAACAAATGATCCAACTGCAACAAGTCGAACTGCGCCGCGGCATTTTATGTCTGCTGCAACAAGCCAATCTTACCGTATTTCCGGGGCAAAAAGTCGGGATCATCGGCGCCAATGGCTGCGGTAAATCGACTTTATTTGCGCTGCTGCAAGGCAAGCTGCAAGCAGATGCTGGCACCGTCAGCATTCCAAACAGCTGGACCATTGCCACTGTGGCGCAGGAAACTCCGGCCGTCGATGCCAGCGCGATGGATTATGTGCTGCAAGGTGACGAAAAGTTATACCCTTTGCTACAGCAGGTGAAGCTGGCGCACGAAGACACTGACTTGATTTTAGTCCACCAGCAAATTGAAGCACTGGATGGTTACCGTGCTGAAGCCAAAGCGGGTACATTATTAGACGGTTTAGGGTTTACCGGCGCCATGCAGCAACAAGCGGTGAAATCATTTTCAGGTGGTTGGCGGATGCGCTTAAACCTGGCGCGAGCCTTAATGCAACGCGCTGAACTGTTGCTGCTCGATGAACCAACCAACCACTTAGATTTAGACGCCGTATTATGGCTGGAAAAATATCTGGCCAACTTTGAAGGCACCATGCTGCTGATCAGCCACGACCGCGACTTCCTGGACGCCGTGGTCGATAACATCGCTCACATCGACGGCCAGCAATTGACGTTATACCGTGGCAACTACAGCCAGTTTGAACGCCAGCGTGCCGAACAAATGGCGCAGCAACAATCGACCTTCGAAAAACAACAACGCCAGGTCGCGCATCTGCAGAAATTCATCGACCGCTTCCGTGCTCAGGCGACCAAAGCCAAACAAGCACAGAGTAGGATCAAAGCGCTGGAACGGATGACATTGTTAGCCCCTGCCCATGTTGATTCGCCGTTTCAGTTTGAGTTTTTGGACCCCCGTTCATTGCCCAACCCGCTACTGAAGATGGAAAACGTTCGTGCAGGGTATGGCGATCACAGTATTTTACAGCAAATTAATTTCCAGTTATTGCCAGGCAGCCGGATTGGCTTGCTTGGTCGTAACGGTGCTGGTAAATCAACGCTGATTAAAATGCTCTCAGGCAGCCTGCAACCGCAAAGTGGCACTGTCTGGTATGCCAACGGCGTGAGCATTGGTTATTTCGCCCAGCACCAGCTTGAGACGTTGAGGCCGGAAGATTCGCCGCTGCAGCATATGGTGCGCCTCGCACCTACAGTGACCGAGCAAAGCCTGCGCGACTTTTTAGGCGGTTTTGGTTTTCACGGCGATAAAGCGCTGGCCGCCTGCGCGCCGTTCTCCGGCGGTGAAAAAGCCCGCCTGGTACTGGCGCTGCTGGTGTATCAACGTCCAAACCTGTTGTTGCTGGATGAACCAACCAACCACCTTGATTTAGATATGCGCGAAGCCATTGTGATGGCGCTGCAAGGTTTTGAAGGCGCCATTGTGGTCGTCTCGCACGACCGGCATTTGCTCGCCAGCACCACTGACGAGTTTTATCTGGTGGCGCACGGCAAAGTGGCGCCTTTTCCAGGTGACCTGGCCGACTATTATCAGTGGCTGCAAAACGATGCTAAAGCGCAACAACCGGTAGCAGAGCCAGTCAGTAATGGCGCAGCACAACGCAAGGATCAAAAACGACTGGAAGCAGATTTACGCAACCTGACCCGGGTACTGAAGCAAAATATCGAAAAATTGGAAAAACATCAGCATCAGTTGGAAGCGAAACTGCTGGTGTTGGAAGAAAAACTGGCCGACAGCAGTTTATACGAGCAAAGCCGTAAAGCCGAAATGACCAAAGTGCTGGCTGAACAAACAAAATACAAAGCCGAACTTGCGACCATTGAAGAGCAATGGTTTGAAGCGCAGGAGCAACTGGAGCAGCAAACCAACGAGTTTTGGCAAAATAATGCCTGATCTGAGTAAGCAGCAGCTGCCATGGCCGGATCAGCAGCAATTCTGGCACTGGTCGCTGGCGCTTTATCCAAACATCAAACCCCTGGCGCTGCAGTGGCAGGACGAGTTGGGCGTCAACGTCAACCTGCTGTTATTGCTGCTGTATCTGCAGCGCCAACGGCTGCCATTGGCGGCTACGGAAATCGCCTTATTACAGCATGCCTGCAAAGCGCAGCAGCAGTTATTCACCGCACCACTGCGTCAGCTACGTCGCCAGCTCCCGGCACATTTATCCGACAACGCCGCCGTGAACTTAAAACAACAGCTGCTGCAAGCGGAACTGTGTTCCGAGCAACTGGAACAACAGCAGCTGATTGCCTGTTTACACAGTTTGCCACAGCGCGTAGCAGCGCCGGATTGCGCTTTGCCTGCGCTTTATCTACAGCTATTAGCCATCGACCCCACGCCCCTACAGCAACAAATTTTTGATCTGGATCAAGCTGCCGCCACTGTCGACATTTAGCCCGCAAAAAGCTTGATCCAGGTCAGGTTCTAAGCTGCTCCACCCTCCTACACTCTGCTCAGTGATTAAATACAAATCGTGATTTAAGCGGAGGCGACAACCATGAACCTATGGCAAGAATTTACCAATGATCCGGTGATTTTTATTTCTTTTACTGGCCTCGCCATCGTGATTGGCTTGTGCCTGTTTTATGCAGTGTATTTTATCTACAAAATTGACCACGATAGCACCACATAACGACGCATCCTTTTTTAAACAAATTTAAGACACACCGCCAGCTATTCCCTTTGCTGTCATCTTGCCGGGTCGTCCCAACCACCCGGTTTTTTTATTGGTTTAACCCACCAGTCGCGCCACCAGCGCCTGACTGTTACGCCAAATCAGCCCGTAGATGGTTAGCTGTGGATTAGCCCCTAAGCTGGTTGGCAACACCGAACCATCAAACACCGACAAATTCGCCAGCTGATGATGGTTGCCGTAACTATCGACCACCCCTTTCTCGGCACTTGCCGCCATATTGCAGCCGCCCATCACATGCGCAGATGCCAAAGCCGCCCGGTAGTGCGCCAGCGGTAAATTGGCAATTGCAGCTTTAGCCTGCTGCCAGCTGCTGTACAACAAGGCATCCTGGTGTACCGGCATCACCGCCCGCGCACCCGCCGCAAACTGCAGTTCGGCCATCGCCAGATAGGCTTTTTGCACGCCCTGCCAAATGTAATCAGTCAGCGGATAATCAAGTACCGGCTCGCCATCACTGTCGAGCTGCACCTGCCCGCCTTGTGCCTGCGGGTCAAAGCCGTCGCGCAGCAAAGCGATCATCACTTGCAACTGATTAAACTGACGCATCATATCGGCATGAAATTGCGCCATACCGGTGAGCGTGGACGCCATCAGCACCGGATGAATAGGTGGCACCTCCAGCTTAAAACCCATTTCGGCACCAGTCGGCCAGACAAATTGGTCGGAGTA
The DNA here is from genome assembly GCF_001669775.1 of Rheinheimera sp. SA_1. Taxonomy (GTDB): domain Bacteria; phylum Pseudomonadota; class Gammaproteobacteria; order Enterobacterales; family Alteromonadaceae; genus Pararheinheimera. Next base: position 100,420 of record NZ_LXWK01000021.1, on the reverse strand, counting down.
AATAGATTGCGGCGCGCCCAGATGCCCTTGAATTGGCGCATCAAACAAAGCACCGGAAATCACGCTTGGGTGCAAATAGGTATGTTTGCCCAAACGCCCCGATGGGTTTGGAACTTTCGAACGCAGCAGCAGCGCTGGTGAATTAATAGCGCCACCAGCGACGATGTAATGTTTGGCTTTTATTTTAATGGTCAGTCTTGGATCGGGCTGATAAGCACTATCGACCGGCACCGCCAGCAAGCCGGTGACTTTATCGCCTTGCCACAACAATTGCCGCGCCGACACTTTGCTGATGAGGGTGGCGCCAGCCTGTAATGCTGCCGGAATGGTCGTCACCAGCATCGATTGTTTAGCATTAAGCGGACAACCCATGCCGCAATAGCCTAAATTGGCGCAGCCGTGCACATTGCGTTCAATCACCGTATATTGCCAGCCCAGATGCTGGCAGCCGCGGCGCAGCGCTTCATTATTGGCGTTGGGCGGTACCTGCCATTCTGAAATGTGTAAACGACCGGCCGCTTTGGCGAAATAAGGATCGAGGCTTTGCTCAGAAGCGTGTTCACCGCCTTGCCCGGTACTTTGTTCAGCACCCTGCTCTTGACCATGCTCTTGACGAAAGTCCAGCCCAAATTCACTGTGCCAATAATCCAAAGTGGGTTTAGGCGTGCGGATTGAAGTGGTCCAATTCACGGTCGTGGAGCCGCCAACAGTGCGCCCTTGCAAAATGGCAATCGCCTGATCTTTGGTTTTGCGCGCCGCACCATCCTGATACAAATGTGGGTAAGCCCAGCGCTCTTGCTGCCGAAAATCACTGCTGCTGTGCAAGGCGCCATGCTCCAGCATCAGCACCGATAATCCAGCCTGGGTCAGAATTTCCGCCGCCATACCACCACCGGCGCCAGTACCGATAATGACCACGTCGGTTTCAAATTGCTGATCGTCACTAAAAGTCGACGCATCCAGATGCAACCAACCACTGGCCAAACCTTGTTTAATCGGATCATTCATAAGAGCGAAACTCCGGTGGCTGATAGCCTAAAGCTGGCCACTGTTCAGGTTGGCCATAATAAGCACCCAGCAACAGTGCCCGCAGCCCGTTAAAGGCTTGTTGTAACAGCGCGAGATAACTGGTGCGCCAGTCTTCTAACAGCTGCAGTCGTTGTGAAATGGTCAATTCACCAATGGCCAGCAAATGCCCGGTCAACGCCAGCCTGGTTAGCTGTTGCGACAACAATAAAAACAACTGGGAAAGTTCGGCCTGGGTACGTTTGGCTAAAAATGGCAGGAATTCCAGCGCAGCATTCCGGGTTTGCTCAAGCGCAACTTGTTGCTGCTGTGGATCTGCTGGCAGTGCCCCGAGTAGCAAGGCCGGCAGGATGGCATCCAGCACTAAGGCTGCAGCATCGCGACGCTCTTGTTGATCTGCAACCGCCAGCGGATACAAGCTGACGCCGGTGGCTAAAGTCGCACCAGCGGCCAGCCCAAGCATGATAAACTGCCGTCGTTGCATCTGCAGCGCTCCTGATTTTTGATCTGAAATTGGATATGTGGCTGTGGTCGCAAACTCAACTGAAATCAGACCAGTAATACAGCATTGTTAATGAGGAACTTCTAAATTGCAAGCAGGCGAGCGCGTTTCGCAAAATACTGATTTAAGTGCATTTAAGCCGGCCTGGTGGCTGAAAAACTGCCACTTACAAACCATTTTTGCCAAATACCTGGCTCCTAAATTACCTGTAGCGCTGACCGCAGAATTGTTCGATTTACCGGACGGTGATGAACTGATGTTGCACTGGGGTAGCGTGCAACCAAATGCACAGACGCCGCTGGTGCTATTGCTGCATGGATTGGAAGGGAATTTTCGCAGCCATTATGTCCGCGGTATGATGCACAGTCTGCAACGCCAAGGGTTCGCCTGCATGCTGATGCACTTTCGTGGTTGTCACGGTGAGGCCAATAAACTGCCACGTGCTTATCATTCCGGCGATACCGCTGATGTGGGAGTGGTCATCCGCATGCTGCAGCAGCGTTTCCCCAACACGCCGCTGGCAGCCGTTGGTTTTTCGCTGGGTGGCAATGTGCTGATGAAATACTGTGGCGAACAGGCTGAACATTGCCCGCTTCAGGCGGCCGTTGCTGTATCTGCGCCGTTGCAGCTTTCGGCCAGTGCTGACCGGATTAATCAAGGCTTCAGCCGGGTTTATCAGCGCTATTTGCTTGGGCGACTGAAAGCCACGATGCAGCGTAAGCTGAAAAAACATCAGCCTTTCCCGCTGCCACTTTCCACAGCTGATGTTCAGCAACTACGAACCATCCGCCAGTTTGATGACTTACTGACAGCGCCCCTGCATGGTTTTGCTGACGCTGCAGATTACTACAACAAAGCCAGCGCCAAACCTTATCTGGCAAGAATTACCAAACCCTGTTTACTGATCCACGCCAAAGACGATCCGTTTCTGGCGCCAAGCGTGATCCCAAGCCAACCCCAACCACCACTGCAGCTGTTATTATCCAATCACGGCGGCCATGTCGGTTTTATCAGTGGAGGTTCCCCCTGGCGGCCGACTTATTGGCTGGATTTAATCATTCCGGCATTTTTACAACAACATTTAAGGAGCAACACGGATGCTAATTCCATACCAGCAATTGAACCCGGAAACATTACAGGCATTGATTGAAGCTTTTGTGCTACGGGAAGGCACCGACTACGGCGACAGCGATTTGTCGCTGGCTGAAAAAGTGGCGCTGGTGCAGGCGCAGATCCAACGTGGCACCGTAGTCATTTGTTACTCAGAACAGGAAGAATCGGTCGATTTGTTAAATGCTCAGGACTACAAGCGCCAGCAGTCACAGCAACAATAATACATATATATTCACATTTTATGGATAGACAACTACAACTGTCGTTTGTTAGGGTACAAGGTGTCATCGCTCAATCGATAAAGTAGTAAGGATATCCTGTGCTTCGCCGGCTTAAAAGTTATCTGTTGTTGCGTCCGGCTGATTTGGAGAATGCCGATCCGGCGCACTGGCGGCAAAGTGCCTTAAGGATCCTGGTGGTTTCAGGATTGTTACTGGTGCTGGTCATTGCCTTGCATAGCAGCTGGACCGCAATCCAGCTTGGTGCCTATCAGGTGCTTGTTATTCTGGCGGCGTTTTATCTGGGTTTATTTGCGGTGTTGTATTATTCCCGCCGTCATGTCTATCGCAGTGCGGCTGGTTTGTTAATCACGGTGCTGGCTGCTGGCCTTAGTATGTTGTTGTTTATCGACAATTTTGAACTGGCGAAACTCGGCATCATCTTTGTGTATACCCTGCCCACCATCGCGATGATGTTTTTTTCATTTCGATTTAGTCTGTTCTGCATGTTATTAAATGTGGTGCCGTTTTTGTTCTTGCTGCGCAACGTTGCTCCCGGCGATGTCTTTGGCATCAATATCACACTGCCCGCGGCGCACACCTATTTACACGGCCTGCTGTTTTTATTCTTTAATCTTTGTTTACCGTTAGCCACTGCCCGCATTCTCGGCACCTTAAACCGCCACAGCAATAAATTGCAGCAACTGAATCGATCGATATCACAAAGTCATGATTTTTATCAGGAGCTGTTTGAACACAATGGCTCAGCCACCTTGCTGTGTAGCCAGAATGGCCGGATCATTAAGGCCAACAGCTGTGCCAAGCAGTTGCTGGCGCTTAGCGATGAACCTTTTCCCAATATCAACCAGTTGCTGCAGTGCCAGACCCCTGAGCCGCAATTCTGGTTGCATAACGATGCCAGCTGCCACTTACGACAGCAACCGAGCCTGAAACTCCTCCTCAAGCATATGATGTTGACCCGACAACGCCACCATATTCTGCAGCTGCAGGACATCAGTGCCATAGTTCAGCTACAGCAACAGTTATCAGCCTCGCAGCAGCAACAAAATCTCTGGGAGCATTATGACCGGCTCACTTGTCTGCCGAATTTACGCTGCTTTGAACAACTGGCGGCCAGCCGGCTTTGTGCCGCTGAAACGCAACCGTTATCGTTATTACTGATAGTGCGACTTTGTCATGTCAAAACGCTGAATCAGCAGTTTGGTTATGCCTTTGGCAGCCAGGTGTTGCAGCAGTTCGCCGCCAGAGCAAAAGCGGCGATGCCGGCCGATGCGATTTTTGCCCGGGTGCGAGGGGTGAAATTTGCGGTGTTAGTGCCGGCCGGCCTGAATCAGAGTCAACCACTGAAACTGGCGGAAATGCTACATTCGCAATTGCCCGCTGAGCTACTGGTTGAAGGTCGGGCGGTGGTGATGCAATACCAGCTTGGCGCCTGTACCGTCAGCGCGGCCGAATCGTCAGCAGAAGCGCTGCTGCAAAAATGTGAAATCGCGCTGGAGCTTGCTGACAATAACCGGCCGGTGGTGTTATTTGACCCGGAACAAGCGTTAAGTTTGCAACAGGACTACCTGCTGGCAATTGCGTTAAAAGAGGCTATTCGCAGCAAAGAACTACAAGTATTTTTGCAACCCAAGGTGTTCAGTGACGGCAGAATTTGCGCTTTCGAAGCCTTGTGTCGCTGGCAACACCAACAGCAATTTGTGCCACCGGATCAGTTTATTGAATTGGCGCAGCGCCATGGTCTGATTATCGAGTTAAGCCGACTGGTGCTGGATATCACGGTACAAACGCTGGCACACTGGCAGCAACAAGGTTGGTATTACCCGGTGGCAATTAATCTGGCTGGTCCGGAATTACTGGATGACAGTTTTTTTGCCAGTTTGTTGTCGTTAAGCGCTGACCACCCCTGGCTGACGGCCTATCTGCAACTGGAAATCACCGAAACAAATATTGCTGTGCAACAACCATTGTTGCATAAACGGCTGCGCGCACTGAGCCAATACGGTTTTAGTATTGCCATTGATGATTTTGGCACTGGCCACGCTTCGCTAAGCCAACTGGTTGATTTACCAGCAGATACTATAAAAATTGACCGACTGTTCGTCAAAGGCATTCCACACAATAAACTGCAGGTGAAAATTCTGTATACCACCATTCAGCTGGCGAAATCATTGCAACTGACGGTGGTGGCAGAAGGGGTGGAAAACGATATCCAGCAACGTTTTCTGGCCAAATTAGGTTGTCATCAGCAACAAGGGTTCTTTTTTGGCAAGCCAGCCGCGATTAGTTTTTGGCAACAACACATTGCTGGATCGCAGCAGTTGCGGGTGAACGCAGCAACGGCAAAAGGCTTACCTTCGCTTTGACGACATTGGCTATGAACGACAGCCGCTATGCGCCTGAATTAATGATTGCCAGCCAACATTGGATTGCCCCATCACCATAAAGTCCGGATTGGCCAAGCTTTCGCGCTGGTTGTAACTTAACGGCGAAAATTGGCTATCGAGGATTTTGCCACCGGCTTCTTCGACAATAATATGCACAGCACCGGTATCCCATTCACCGGTCGGGCCAAGGCGCAGATAACAGTCAGCGCCGCCTTCGGCTACCAGGCAACTTTTTAAGCTGCAACTGCCCAGCGGAATAAATTCGACTTGTTGGTCGGCGGCAAGCAGGGCGTTGATCCGTTCTAAAGGTTGGCGACGACTGACCGCAATGCGCAATGGTTCACCCTGCAGATGCTGCCGGACTTTGATGTGATTAATTAAATTGCGATGTTGTTTAAAAGCACCGTTGCCGCGGGTGGCGTAATAACAGATTTGTTCTTTCGGCCAGAAAATCACCCCAAGCGCCGGCCAACCGTGTTCCACCAGCGCGATGCTGACGGCAAAATCGCCGCTTCGGGCGACAAATTCCTGGGTGCCATCCATCGGGTCAATCAGCCAATAACGTGGCCAATCCTGACGCTGCGCCAGCGGCACCAGACTGCTTTCTTCGGAGATGATTGGAATATCCGGTGTCAGCTCGGACAACCGGTCGATAATGATTTGATTGGCGGCGTAATCAGCGCTGGTGACCGGGCTGTCGTCAGCTTTCTGGCTGTACTGCACATCCCCACTCTGATACATCTGCCACAAGGTATCACCGGCTTCGCGGGCCGCAGCTTTGACCGGCTCTAACAGTCTACTTAAAAACATCCTGATGGGTATCCAGATACTTTCTCGCCAGAAACAAGGCTGCAATACTACGGGCTTCGGTAAAATCAGCCTGCAGTAACAATTCATCCAGATCCTGCCAGCGCCACCGTACTAATTCCAGTGGTTCAGGTTCATCACCGGGCAAAGTTTCCGGAAATAAACCTGTTGCAAGAACTATTTGCATTGTAGCATTAAAATACCCCGGAGCCAGCGCGACTGCCTTTAACTGCACTAAAGTATGGGCACCAAAACCGGCTTCTTCTTTCAGTTCACGATTGGCAGCGACCAGCGCATCTTCACCGGGATCAATCAGCCCTTTAGGGAAACCCAGCTGATAATCATGGGTCCCGGCGCTGTATTCACGGATCAGATAAAAATGCTCCGGATCCGGACAAGCGACCACCATCACCGCGCCACGACCAGAACCGCGCATCCGTTCAAAGGTACGATGCTCGCCGTTGCTGAATAGCAGCTCAAGCTGTTCGATTTTAAACAGTCGGCTTTGTGCTACCACCTCCTGGTTCAGGATCTGCGGTTTTTGTTTGTCACCCTGACGTTCAGCCATGCCACTGCCTCTGCTACAATGCGTTTTTGTGCGAATACTATAAAGCGAATAGACGGAAAAACCTATGCTGGATTGGGCGGATATCGACACTGTTTTACTGGATATGGACGGCACCCTGCTGGACCTGCATTTTGATAACTACTTCTGGCTGGAACACTTACCTATCCGCTGGAGCGAAATTACCGGTATCAGCGTGGCCGAAGCCAAAGCGCAACTGCAAGCTGAATACGCGGTGCTGCAAGGCAAACTGGAATGGTACTGCCTGGATTATTGGGGCAAACGGTTGCAACTGCCGATCACTGAACTGAAACGTGAAGTGATGCACAAAATTGCTATGCGCGCTGACGTACCGGCCTTTTTACAGGCACTCAAAGACAGCGGCCGCCAAGTGGTGCTGGTCACCAACGCCCATCCGGGTAGCTTGTCGCTGAAAATCGAACGCACGGAACTCAGCAATTATATCGATGTATTGATTTCCACCCACGAGTTTGGTGTGACCAAAGAAAGCCAGGCGCTGTGGCACAAGTTGCAACAACGTTTAGGTTTTGACCCCAAGCGCACCTTGTTTGTCGATGACAGCTTGCCTATCCTGCAAGCCGCCGCTGATTTTGGCATCCGCCATTTGTTAGCCGTCGCCAATCCGGATAGCCAACAACCGGTGCGTGATATCAGAGATTTTGCGTCTATTACTGACTATTCGGTGTTGTTGGATGATATTCGCGCGGCGCGCTTTACCCGTCATCCTTGAAGTTGCAGGGGTGTTGGCCACCTTCATGAACCCCAATCGCATAGACAGCTATGCTCATGGGTCGGGCTGGCGTTCCAGATTCACTCAGTTGCCGCCTACCTGCATCTTCAATGATTTGGGATAAAGGTATTTCCCGCCAGCTTTCAGAATGCTCCAATAACAAAGCGCCCGCAGGCGCTTTGTTATTGGCTACGAATTTGCCCTTGCAGATTCAGCGGAAAACGCCCTTCGCCATCAGGCTGGCCGACAAACTGCATCGCCTGATGCACTTCTTTGGGCATCGAAGCTTCGGGTTTTAAGCTACCGGCAATGCGATAACTTCCCGCCAGAACTTCGGCTTTAACTAGTAAGCCCAGCGGGTTGTCGGCACTGGTTTGCAGGCTGATATTGCCGTCTTCACAATTCAGTGTGGAATGAATGGCAGTTAAATCAATCCAGCCGTTTGGCGCTTTAAATTTAGCTTGTTGCCAGCTGGCGTTACCGGCCAGGGCGCTGCAATACGGCTGACCCAGTGCAAATTGCTGAATATTAAATACCAACGCGCCCGTGGCATCGACTGGCATCGGTAGCTGCAGTTGCGGCATGATACCCGCAACCGGTAACCGCACCGTCGACTGACGCACTGTGACCGAACCAAGGCCAAGCTCTGCCGCAAGTTGCAGATACGGCAGTTCGGTATCACGTAGTTCGCCGCCATTGACCGTCACACCAATTTTACCGCGCCACAGTGGCGCTAACTGTAATTGCCAGCTGAGCTGTGGAAAATATAAAGGCGCACGCTGCACCCCGGCGATATGGCCAGACCATAAAGTACCGGTGACTGCACCCAGCTTAACGTCGGCGGGCAGTGGCAGCAATTTCAGCCACAGACTGGCCGGAGCCAACGTCACAGCGAACAAGACATAGGCGGTCAGGCCGCAGCCCCATAAAATCGATTTTTTCATCTGAAAACCCAAGCGCATCTGAACAGTGATCAAACTACGCTTTTACTCCTTTTTTCAATCAACTTTGACTCAATCAACCGCGATTTAGTTAACCGCAACTTCATTAATCATTCTGCAATCAATCTTTATACAAGCCGCTATTCAATCAGCATCCGGCGAACGCGTACCTGGCCTGGTGCATCACCGGTGGCAATATCCAGTTGTACCAAGCGGATCCCGTGCTGATACTGCAATTCGTGCAACCAGCGTAGCAGCTGGTCAAATGCCAAATCTTCCAGCGCTAACTGCAGTTGTTCATTCTGCGGCTGCATCCGGCTGACCTGCACCTGAAAATTGCGCGACGTCTGCGATACCACTTCGGTCAAACTGGCCGAAGTACGCACTGCGCTGCTTTGTTGCGACAATTTTGGCAGCTGGGTTTGCAACCAAATCAGTTGCGCGCGGGCATTTTCCGCGGCTTGTTGCTGGCTAATGCGGCTTTGATGCAGCGGTTGCCACAACAACCAATAAAACGCGCCAATCACTAATGCCACGCCACCCACACTGACTAAGCGCTGTTCACGTGGCTGTAGTGAAGCCCACCATAATTTCAATTGTTTCATGCTTTGCCCCGCATCGTGATGGTGCCCTGCACTTTGCCATTGATGTTACTCAGCGCGCCTTGTTCCACCTGAAAACCTTGCTGCTGCAGCGCGTTTTTCAGCTGTTCAAAACTTTGGAAACCATCAGCCGTTGCCTGAAACCGCAGTTCAGCTTTTTTGCCATCAAACTTGAGGTTGTCCAACACCAAACCTGGTTGCTGCGCTAACAGCGGCTGCACTTGTGACAATAACCCAACCAGACTTTGGTTTGGATCACCACCGCCACTGGCCGCCAGTTTACGATTGACATTTTGTTTGAGATTAAACACCCGCTCGTTTGGAAATTTACTTTTATACAGGGCCATCGCTGTTGCATTGGCGGCCGTGGCCTGGCGCTTAAATTGCCAGGCTTCCAGCCCAATACTGGCCAGATACACCACCAGACAAACACCTGCCAGCGTGCCGGTTAACCGCCACTGTTGCCACAGTTTGTTTTGCGGCCGTTTTGGCGCGTAATCGCCTTGCAGCAAGTTAAAACTTTGCAGCGGCAGTTGCCGGGCCAATAACGCCAATGGTAATTCTGCGGGTGCCAGCTGATGCGGCTGCATGATATGTTCAGGCCAGGGGCTGTAGCTTAACACCGAAGGCAAGGCTAACAGTCCCAGATAATCCGGCCACCAAGCAGCATCAATACAGCTGACCTGCCATGAGCCCTGACGCAATAACCACTGCTCGCCGCATTCAATCGCCACCGCTTGCTCTGGCATATCCGGTAACAACAAAGCATCCGGGATCATGCGAAGAACACCAAAGCCGGCATTCTGCAACCAGCTTAACCAATTCTCCAGCACGGTGCGGCGCACGACGGCCACTTGCTGTTGGTACTGATTGTTCAGAAGCTGCGATTTACCCTGCACGATCAGCAGTTGTTCGATGTCTTCGGCCTGATCTTCTTCCAGCATAAACGGCAGCGCCTGCAGCAACTGCCGGGTCGGTTTGCCGGGTAACGCAATGGTTTTCAGCACCACATCACAGGCCGGCACCAAGGCTATCACGGGTCTTTGACCAAGCCGCTGCGCCAGGTCCGGTAGTTCTGTTGCTTGCGCTAAGCGGCCGGAAGCGATGACTTCTTCCGTCAGCGGCGACCAGACCAGCCACTGCACCGGCTGCGTCACCAGACTGCCAAGCCTGATAATTAGTTGTTCATTCACCCTTGGCCTCCAAAGCGCCGAGCGACCACCTGTACTTGATTGTCATTAACTTTTAATACCGAGGTCAATTTAAAACTACTGTCCGCTAACTGTACCGTCAGCTCCGCCTGAAAATAACTGGAAGTCACGCTGAATAACGTTTTACTTTCATCGCTCAGCTGCAAACCACTGAGCTGGCTGCTGGCAAAAAACTGATCAAGATTTTCATATCCTTTTTCCGGCCTTGCGGCAATTAATGCCTGGGCATCATCTTCAGATAAACCAGAAATTAACCCGGACAACAATGTTGCCTGTTGCTCAGTGATGGTATTCACATTTAACTGCAACACACTTTGCTGCGGGATCACGCACACTAAAGGCGCGACCAGCGCATAGTCGGCGGCGGTCATATCCAGCAACACCCGAAGTTCCGATTTACTCACCATCAGACTGTTGGCGGTGTAATACGGAAATTCCAGCGCCGCATAATCATTTTCTTCTGCGCCTCCGGCACTTTGCAACGCAGTATCTGCGTCCAGCCAGTCGGTTAACCGCGCCACCAGATATTCAGCCGGCATCGACAACTCGCTGGCCGATTGCTCCAGCAAACGCTGAAAACTTAGTTGTGCCGGCGTTTGTGGTGCTCCCCCTTTGGCATTGGGTTGCGGCGTTTTATCTTTGCTTTCGTTACCGGCCTGCTGGTCTTGCCGCTGATTTTCGCCCTGTTCCTGATCCTGATTTGGATCCTGGTTATTGCCTGGTTGCTGCGGCTCTTGTGCTTTTTGTAACGAATTTAAATTAAAACAACTTTGTAAGTCGGTAATTTTGCCACTGATACTGCCTTGCTCCACCGGGAAAGTCGCACCTTGTGCCGCCCATTCCTGTGACAAATTGACGGTATCTTTGCCAACTGCGGTGCGTTTAAGCAGATTCCTGGAAAACTCTTCTGCGCCAAGAGCCAGCCATAACGCCTGTTGCCGGTCTTGCAAATTTAATTGCCGCTGCAGTTGCAGTTGCAACCGGCCGCTCATACTGACCGCAATCACCACCACCAGCGCGACGACCATCAGCACAGCAATTAACGCCACTCCTTGTTGTTGCTGTTTCCTGGCTGCAAACATCATTTAATCAGCCCCTCTGGCATTGTGAATACCCGCTCCAGCTCACCGGTGCTTTGCTGGCTCAGCTGAATTTTCAGCGCCTTAGGTAAAGCCGCGTTGTTCCAGCTCTCCTGCCAGACCCCCTCAGCATCGAGGAATCGCACTTTCAGACTGTCGATATCTTCGAGTAACACCTGCACCTGCGGCTCAGTGCCGGTCACCGCATCCGGATACAGATAAAACATCCGCTCCAGTTTATTTTCTCTTAACCGGTAACCCACCAACTGCACTTCACTGCGCGGTAAAATCATCCCCGGATTGGTCCAACCGGCGTGACTGAACGATAATCCATCATCATCACTTTCCAGCCAGTTCTGACCACCGGCCAAGGTCGTTTTATTCGGTGCTTCGCCGCTGACCCGAATGTGCCTTGGGGTGATTTGCCATAAATCACGATCCAGGATCATCATCGCCTGCTGCAACCGTTGTAATCGTGCCATCGCCTGTTGCGAGGCGGTATCGCTGCGTGTCACGCTGTCGAGCACTGCCACTGAAGCCAGCCCAATCAACGCAAAAATAGCCGACGCCAGCAGCATTTCAATAAAGGTAAAACCACGGCTATTCATCAGCTTTACCAACAAAAGTTTGTAGGCTGTAGAGCACGCGGGCAGGCTCATCTGCCGGACTGACACTGACTTTTAACTGCCGGAAATTTGGATCCGGCGTTTCAATGCTTTGTTGAACCCAGACCCAATTGCGGTTCGCCATCGTCACTTCGCCCTGCAGCGATTTTTCGGGCGGCCATTTTTTTTCAAGCTTAGCCAGCTGCAATTGATTTTCAGCAATAAAACTGACAATGGTCATTTCTTCCAACTGCGTCACGGCCCGGATATGCTCGGTGGTCGCCCGCATCACCGCTACACCGGCAATCGCAAAAATCGCCATGGCGACCAAAAGCTCAATTAACGTAAAACCTTTAGTTGCGGGTCGGTTACCGTTCACGACTCACCTCAGTGCGCTCCAGCGGAATACTGAACACCGCTTTGAGTTGCTGACTCCAGACCGGGGATTCAGTGTCATCGCGCACCGTCAGTAAAAATGGTGTCACTTCGCCGGACGATAACAAATAAATTTGTGGCAACTTTGGATCATCTTTTTGCCGAGGCGCGATTTCAATACCAGTGCGCAGTTTGGGCGTTTTAGTTTTGCCTTCCTCAGCTTCCTGTTGCAGTTTTTCCGCTTCCCGCTGGTCAAAACTGTTTTCTTCAAACAGGGTTTCTTCTTCTTCCTGCCATTCCAGCTGGCTTAACAAATTGCCTTCGCTCCACTCCAGTCCTTCCAGCTCCAGTTCAATTCTATAACCGGGCGGAAACTGTCGTGGCCTTAATGACTTAGGCTCACGAATGCTGTGCCATTTATCATCCTGAAACAGCATAAACCGATAACCTTCGTTGTCGACAAACAACCCCAACTCCTGCTGTTTTAACATCGCGGTTTCAGAGGCGATATGGATCAGTTGCTGCAATCGCCCGGTATGGGTTTCAAGCTGTTTATCGCGGCTTTCACCGCTGAAATTAATCACCACGGCCGACGCCAACAGCCCAATCAACAGGATCACCAGCATTACTTCGATTAAGGTAAAGCCCGCGATCAGGCGTTGGTGTTTCATTAATTTTGTTGCTCAGCGCCGTCCAGATTCCAGTTACCGATATCATCTTCGGTGCCGGCAGTCTGATCTGGCCCCATCGAAAACACGTCAATCCGACCCATTTCGCCAGGGCTCGCCAGTTGATATTCGCCGCCCCACGGATCTTTTGGCAGACGCTTCACAAAACCACCTTCCGGAAACGAACGTGGGATTGGCTCGCTGGTCGCTTGTGTGACCAGCGCCTGCATTCCTTGTTCAGTGGTTGGATAAAAACCGTTATTCAGTTTGTACAAGTCCAGACCATTTTCCAGCTGCTGAATATCAACCACCACTTTTTGCCGGTCGGCCTGTTCTTTGTTACCCATCAGATTTGGTACCACCATACTGGCAATAATGCCCAGGATCACGATCACCACCATCACTTCTAACAGAGTAAAACCACGTTGTTGTTGCATCTTGCTAACCTCCTCCTACTAAATTATTCAACGCCAGAATTGGCTGTAAAATGGCCAATACAATAAACAACACCATGCCGGCCATTACTGAGACGAGCACAGGTTCAAAGATTTTTAATGAGACCGTCACCAGGGTTTCAAATTCCCGGTCCTGGGTATTGGCAGCACGCTCCAGCATGCCATCGAGCTGGCCACTTTTTTCGCCACTGGCCACCATATGCAACATCATCGGTGGAAACAGTTTGGTTTGATCCAGTGCATTACGCAGCGATGTCCCTTCACGCACCCGCAAGGTAGCTTCGGCAATGGCTTGTCGCATGTAAGTATTGTCCAGTACTTCGGCGCTGATCCGCATCGCTTCAAGTAACGGCACTGCACTGGCATTCAGAATGCTTAAAGTACGGGCAAAACGGGCAGTATTCAGGCCCCGACTGACTTTACCCAGCATGCCGGCTTTGAGTAACAGCCGATCATACTTCAGCCGGTACACGGGCTGGCGTAAAGCACGTTTTAACGCCGCGATTCCAATCACCAGACCTGCCAGCACAAAAATACCGTAAGTGCGTAAAAATTCACTGGCCGCAATTAAGAACAAAGTCGCGCCGGGCAGGTTTTGACCCATATGCTCAAATTGCTCAACAATTTTCGGCACCACCAACACCAGCAACATACTGATCACGGCGATGGCAAAGAAGGTCAAAATGGCGGGGTACAACAGCGCCTGCATGATTTGACTACGCATATGCTGGCGTTGTTCGGTGTAATCGGCGAGCCGGTTTAGTACTGCGTCGAGGTGACCGGATTTTTCACCGGCTGCCACCATCGAGCGAAATAAATGGTCAAACACATATGGATATTCAGCCAGACCTTCGGCCAGACTATAACCTTCCACCACTTTGGAACGTACGCCCATCATCATGCTTTGCAGCCGTGGTTTTTCACATTGCTCGGCCACCGCCTGCAGCGCGTTTTCAATCGGTAACGCAGCTTCAACTAAGGTGGCAATCTGGCGGGTGATCAGTGCTAAATCGCTGGCGCTGATGCCACTTTGAAACCACTTTTTGCCGCTGGCCAGTATTTTTTCCTGCTGCGATGCCAGATCCAGACTCAGCGGCGTCAGTTTTTGGTCGCGTAACAACTGCCGCGCATGACGGGCGTTATCGGCTTCCAGCACGCCTTTGCTTTTGCGGCCTTTATTATCCAGCGCCTGATATTCAAATGCCGCCACTATGCATCCTCACGCGTGACCCGCAGTACTTCTTCCAGCGTGGTGACGCCGGCCAGTACTTTGGAAAAACCATCCTGCCGGATGCTTGGGCTTTGGCTTCTGATGTATTTCTCTATTGCCTGTTCACCTTTGCCGTTGTGGATCAGTTCACGACAATGTTCATCAACCACAATCAGTTCGTGAATACCGGTCCGGCCGCGATAGCCGGTCTGATTACACTGTTCACAACCCACAGCGCGGTAAATCAGCTGACCTTCTTTTTTGGTGATGCCAAGGAAATGACGTTCTTCTTTATCCGGCTCATGTGCTTCTTTGCAGTGCGGGCATAAAGTTCGCACCAATCGCTGTGCCAAAACACCCAGTAAACTGGACGATAATAAAAAGGGTTCCACGCCCATGTCTTCCAGCCGGGTAATAGCGCCGGAAGCAGTGTTGGTGTGCAGGGTGCTGAGCACCAGGTGACCGGTTAAACTGGCTTGCACCGCGATTTGTGCGGTTTCTAAATCACGGATTTCACCGACCATCACCACGTCCGGATCTTGGCGCAAAATTGCCCGCAGACCACGGGCAAAGGTCATATTCACTTTGGTATTGACCTGAGTTTGGCCGACACCTTCGAGCTCGTATTCAATCGGGTCTTCCACGGTCAGAATATTGCGATCTTTGGTGTTGATATCAGTAAGGCCTGCATACAGCGTGGTGGATTTACCAGAGCCAGTGGGCCCGGTCACCAGAATAATGCCGTGCGGTTTCAGAATTTGCCGGGCGAATTGCTCCTGCACCGCCAGGGTCATGCCCAAATCAGCCAGGTTCAGATGTGAATTGTTTTTGTCGAGTAACCGCATCACCACTCGTTCACCATGACTCGATGGCATGGTGGAAACCCTTACGTCGACTGCACGGCCGGCAATCCGCAGGCTGATCCGACCATCTTGGGGCACGCGTTTTTCGGCGATATCCAGCTTCGCCATCACCTTAATCCGCGATACCAGTAAGCTGGAAAGCTTGCGATTTGGCCTTAACATTTCGCGCAAAATGCCGTCGATGCGAAACCGCACCACTAAAGCTTTTTCGAAGGTTTCGACGTGAATATCTGAAGCACCAAGCTTGATGGCCTCACCGAGCATGGCGTTAATCAGCTTGATGATCGGCGCGTCGTCTTCGTTTTCCAGTAAGTCTTCGGTTTCCGGAATTTCATCGGCTAAGGACGCTAAGTTCACCTCGTTGCCAATGTCTTCCATAATTTGTTGTGCTTCGCTGGAATCCCGCTGATAGGCGGCTTCCAGCATGGCTTCGAATTCCACCGCGCTGATTTTCTGCACCGTAAAAGGTTGCGCCAGCACCCGCCGCACTTCTAATAGCGCTGCGGCATTGGTATTGGGGTTGATTAATAGCTGCCAGCCATTGGCAACCTGCTGCAACAACACACCATGACGTTTGGCAAAGCCAAAGGGTAACCGCACTCTGGCCATCACATAAGCCGGCACATCCGCTGGCTCTGCTGTCGAAGCAAACTCAGCAGCCGCCAGTTCGGTTTCCAGTTCCAGGCCAGCCATTTAGTTTTGTTCCTGATCTTGCTTTTTCACCGGTGCCATCTCATCCAGTTTTTTCTGAATTTCTGGCGGTAACTCACGTTCCTGACCCCACACCGGCATCTGCGGTTTGTCGGTGTCCGGCATTAATTTAATGCCATTGTCCTGCTCGGTCAGCTGTTGTGCGCGCATATAGTTGTACTTGCGCTGGCTGACTTCGTTCATCACGCCACCTTCACGCATAATAGTCGGACGGATAAACACCATCAGATTACGTTTGCGTTTGGTGGTGCTGGTCGAACGGAATAACTGCCCTAAAATTGGAATATCACCGAGCAGCGGTACTTTGGATTCACTTTCCTGCACGTCTTCGTCAATCAATCCGCCAAGCACCACAGTGGCTCCATCTTCCGCCATTACGGTGGTTTTAATTTCGCGTTTGCTGATGATCGGATTGCCTTCAATTTCACCGGCACGGCCTGATACTTCCTGCTCGATGGTCAGCTTCACCGCATTGCCTTCGTTGATTTGCGGGGTGACTTTTAACTTAATACCAATTTCCTGCCGATCGAGCGTGGTAAATGGGTTATTGCCACCCTGACCCGGACTGGTGGTGGTTTTAATCGGGATTTCTTCACCGACAATAAAATAGGATTCCTGGTTATCCAACGTGGTTAAGTGCGGTGTGGCCAGAATATTGGAGTTACTGTCGCTGGCAACGGCTTGTAAAATGGCGCCCCAGTCGTTTTTCACGATACCGAGCATGGCGCCGTTTACAGTTCCGAGGGCTTCGGCAATAGTACTGTAATCTGGTTCCTGGTCTGGCGTTGTAACAGTTGTGGTTCCAGTTGGTGTAACAGTGGTTGTTGTAGTCCCTTTTTGCGTCCTGCCAATAGCCGCGGCGCCAGCAGCAACTGTCGAAATTGGCAAACCGCTATTGGTAAACTGCTGCATGCCACCGGTTTCACTAATCCACTGCACCCCAAGGTTAATACCAGCAGTTTCACCCACTTCCACAATAATGGCTTCCACCAGCACCTGAGCGCGTCGCACATCAATCTGGCGGATCACATCTTCTAAGCTTCGAAGCATGTCAGGCTGGGCAGTGACCACCACCGAGTTACTTTCGGTATGGCTTTCGATACTGACATCGCTACGCCCACCGCTGCTGCGACTTTGTGCTGCGCCCTGACCTTGAGCCGGAGCTGCTTGCGCTGCCACCATCGAATTACTGACACCTTGCAGTACTTTCACCAAATCTTCAGCTTTGGCGTACTTCAGGTAATACACCCGGGTGTTACCCTGGTTTTCCTGCTGCGCATCCAAACGTTTGACAATGTCCGCCACCCGCTGTCGCGCCTGCAATTCACCGGAAACTATCACGCTGTTGGTACGCTCATCGGCAACAATTTTCGGAATAAGAAACTCTGGCTGGTCGCCCTGGCCCTGTTTTTTATAGACGTTATCTAAAATCCGTACTACTTCACCCGCCGAAGCAAAGCTCAGCTTGATGATTTCAATATCCTGGTTACCGGCTTTATCAACCCGCTGAATGATATCCACCAACCGGTTCACGACTTCCGCCTGACCGGTCATCATGATGACGTTGGACGGGTCGTAGTTCACGACATGGCCACCACCGGCCTGATCGGTAAATTGCCGCAACAGCGGTGCTAATTCACGCACTGACACGTTTTTCACTTGCACCACGCGGGTGACCATTTCATCACCGATGCCGCCGTTGTTGTCGCCAACCACCGGAATGTTCGACATTTTGGCGTCTTTTTGCCGCACCACTTTCAGTACGCCGCTTTTCATCTCGACCACTGAGAAATCGTAGACTTCCAGCACGTTAAGGAAAAACTGATAATACTGCGCTTCATTCAGCATTTCGTAGCTGCGCACATTAATACGGCCACGCACCTGCGGGTCGACGATGATGGTTTTGTTCAGATTTTTACCAACGATATTAATAAACTCGTTGATTTCAGTGCCTTTGAAGTTCGGTTGATATTCAACTGCAGCGGTGAAAAAACTCAGCAGGGCCAGAGCGCCTGCGCCCAGCCAGGACCAGGCGGCCGGACGACGGATTGTCTTTAAATTCATTGAGTGCGAACCATTATTAGCTGATGATTATTGTGACAGTGTAAATAAAACATCTTTTATCTCACCGTCACGTTCCACTTTGATTGAGGCCTCTTTTGCCTCGCGTAATTCATTGATGATGCCGTAGGCCTGCTGCATATCGTTCAGCCGCACACCATTAATTTCAATTGCCACGTCGTTCGGCATTAACCCCATCCGCGCGAATAATTCAGGATCTTTGCCGGGTAATAAGGCGTAACCGTACATCTGGCCGTTGCGATGGCGCGGCGTGACGCGCACATAATCAAAAAACTTGGCCGGTTCCGCCAGCATTTCCCGACGAACCACATTCAGATCAGCTTGCGCCGGGCTCATTTCCATCGGCTCGGGCGCGCCAGGCACCTCTTGCAAACCTTCGCCAACCGGGGCGTTATCGTTACTCAGTTGCTGATATTCCAAGCCATCGAGCATTAAGGTTTCAAAACGACCACTGACCTGCAACAACACTCGATCTTCCAGCACTTGTTTCAGGCTGGCGTTGGTGCCTTCAATTTGTTCATCTACCGCGTACACTTGCTCGACACCATTGCTTTCAATAACAGCGGTGCCTTGTTCCGGTTGGTTTTTGGTGGCAACGACGCCGGTCAGTTTGACATTCAGATTGGTTTTTGGCGCTTCTGTTACTGCGACTACGGCCACAGGTTCTGACGATTTTTCCTGAAACTTACCGAATAAATGCGCAGCTAATAAAGCGTCGAGTGACGGTGAGCCAGTGACAGCAGAAGTTGAGACCAGCTCCGGCTGAATTTGTGACGATACCGTTGGCGCAGGCCAGAGTAACCAGGTCAGTCGTGCAGCCAGCCAGGCCAACAGCAACACCAAAACCAGGCTGAAAAACCGGTTCAGTTGTTGCGTCGGCACCCGTTTTGAAAAGCGGGTGGCCAGGGTCATCCAGTCAATTTGTTGTAAGGTGGGCAAATTCATTGTTTCTAATTCTATTCTCGACCAAATTCAATCTTACTCAGTTGCACCGGTATCAACAAGGGCAGACGGGGAATTTACTAAAAAATAACAACTTAATACAACAGCGTATCGGCCTTTGACACATTCAAACTACACCAAGCTGTAGCGTGGCGCCGAAACAACACTTGTCTGCTAGCATCGGTAAAACAGCCTGCAGTCATGGAGGCAGACTACGCTTTATGGTATGGTCGCGCCAGCTATTTACGGGGATTATTGATGTCGAACTCAACCGCAAAGCCAAACGATACCACAGCCATATTACGTTTAGATAAATGGTTATGGGCTTGCCGCTTTTATAAAACACGCAGCCTGGCAAAAGACATGATTGATGGGGGAAAAGTTCAGTATAATGGCCAACGTTGTAAAGCCAGCCGCAATGTTGAACTGGGTGCCACTATCAAACTGACCCAGGGCACTGATGAACGCACCGTGCTGGTGAAGGGATTATCTGAACAAAGGCTGGCGGCACCACTGGCGCAACAACTCTATGAAGAAACAGCCGAAAGTATCAAATTACGCGCCGAGCGCGCCGAACTTCGCAAAATGAATGTGTTATTTGCGCCGCATCCGGAAACCAAACCGGATAAAAAAATGCGCCGCCAACTGTTGCAGCTAAAATCGCAACAATAATCGACTAAGAGGGTGTTATGAGTCAGTCTGATCAACTGGTACGATTTTTATTCCGCGAAAAAGATGTCCGTGGCGAAGTGGTCAAAGTGGCGCAAAGCCTCGATTTAATGCTGCAAAACCATCAATACGCCTTGCCGATGAAACAACTGTTGGCTGAATTAGTGGCCGCGACCAGTTTATTAACCGCCACGCTGAAGTTTGAAGGCAATATCGCGGTGCAGGTACAAGGTGATGGTCCGGTAAAGTTTGCCGCGGTCAATGGCAACAATGACCAGCAATTCCGCGGTGTGGTGCGGATGCAAAGTGAAATCAAAGGCGACAGCTTCATCGATTTGATTGGCGAAGGTTTTTTGCTGGTGACAGTCACCCCGGAGCAAGGTGAACGTTATCAAGGCGTGATCCCAATTACCGGCAACAGTTTGGCCGACACGCTGGAAGCATATTTTAATCAGTCAGAACAATTACCTACTCGTATTTACCTGCACACCGATATTCAGGCTGGCCATGCAAAAGCTGCCGGTATGTTATTGCAGGTGTTGCCGGTCGATCAGGATCAAGCCAAAATTGATTTCGCCGACATTGTGACGCTGGCAGACACTATTACCGCCGATGAGTTACTGCAGTTATCAGTGGAAGACATGTTATTCCGGTTGTTCCATCAGGAAGTGGTTGAATTGTTTCCGGCGCAACATGTGGAATTTGTCTGTGGTTGTTCCCGCGAAAAATGTGAAGCGGCCATTATCAGCCTGGGCCAGCAAGCGATTGAAGAGCATATTGCCGAAGGCAAGCTGGAGATTTGCTGTGAATACTGCAATACCACCTATCATTTTGATGCGCCGGCGCTGATCCAACTGGCTAAAAACTTCTGAAAAATTGAGTTGAATGCCGCCAAAACAGCACGACGTGTAGCTGAATACCCGGCGTATACCAGACAAAAAAGCCAGTCCCTCACCAGACTGGCTTTTGCTTAAGCCCACCGCAGTGGGCAAGATGGTTGGATTAACGGCGTAACAATCGACGCATCATCACAAGTGGTAGCAACAGCAAACCGAGCCAGTCAGTGCTGCCACCAGAGCGTTTTTCCGCAACAACAGTTGCAGTCACGCTATCCGAGGTTAAGCCAGCACTGTCAGTTGCACTGACTGACAAGCTATAACTCCCGGCATCGTTTTCACCGATAGAGCGGGTCAGCACAATGTTGCCATTGACGTAAGCAAACAACGACGGCGCTACCGTGTACGACTTCGCAGTTGCACCCGATTCACGAATGGTGGTGGTAACCTTTGCCACCACAGAACCTGCCGGCGCGCCTTGTGCCAGAGTGCTGACAAGGTTACTTAGTTGCACTACAGGTTTTTCATCCGGCAGATTTCGCAGCATCACAGTGACGGTCGTCGGCGCTGAACTTTGGCCAGCTGCATTTGCAGCGACCACTTCCAACTTAATGCTGGTGAGGCCACTGTCATAGTTCAGCCCAGCGCTGTTGCTCACCACAATCCGGCCATCGGCTTCTAGTTTGAAGGCAGTTGAACTACTGGCCGCAAGCGTAAATCCAGTCACCGGACTGACATAATCCACATCCGCCAGTACCTGACCGACCACGGTGCCGTTGGCACTGTTTTCATTGACACTGAAACTTTGACCTGCCGCCACGACCGGAGCTTTGGGTCCGGCGGTTAAATCACCGGCGTACATGGCGTCACCAACATCCGACAGCAACACAAAACCTTTGCCTGTGACTTCCTCCGGTAACGTTATCAGCGCTTCTTCACCCGCAGCCAAACTGTTCACTTCATTGCCGCCGCGACTTAATAACACCGGATCTGCTGGCTTGAGCACCGCTTGCGCCACCACAAAATCATCGACCGGCGAGCCCCAGTTCACCCCAATGGCAAAACCATCATTGATAGTGCGATAGCGTAAGGTGACAGTTTTACCTATGTCCGCAGCGCTCAGTCCAACCCGATCCAAACAAGCGGTTAACGTTACATTTCGCTGACCGGTCGCGTGGTACATATCTGTCAGAAAGCCGTTGAAATTCGCATAAGGAGAAGCAAAGGTCGCCATCAGTCCGACCGGATAAACGACCCCCTGCGCCGGATTGTTAAAACGACTGAGCAGAATGCTATCGAGTTTAAAATCATAACTACCATCATTCTGCACATCGATATCAACACCGACATTGCCCTGTAACAAGTGAGTCAATCCCTGATCCAGCGTCAGCGTCGGCGCAATCAGATAACCTGATGCGCACTCTTCTGTGGGCACCGAAATGACATCGAGCGATGCGCCACGGATATCATGCCGCACCGGATCCTGGCCATCAGTGGCAATTAACTGACTGGTATAAATATCGGCAGTAATAGCGCCGCTATTTTTTACCACGATGGTCGCAGCACCATTTTGCAGTCTATTGCTGACTTTTAAATCGGCGTTGGCTTTAGGCAGCAAATGATAAACCAGATGTAAGTCATAATCGCTGCTGCTGGTCGGGTCATCAAACACCAGTGCGCCGTCATATTCAACATCGGTTAAAGCGGCATCTTTTAAGTTAGCCGCCATGTTGTTTTCCAGTTTCCACTGCGGCAATTTCGACGGATCTACAGTTAAAGTCACCTCAAAGGTGATGGTTTGGTTGGCGGGAACGGTGATCGCAGTCGGCATTGCCCAGCTTAAAGCACCGGACGCCTGATCATTGGCAAAGCGGTTTTTGATCCGTAAGTTGTAGGTCCGGTTGGTTGCACTGTAGTTTTTCACCGTGACCGTTTTCTTAACACTGGCCGGCGCCGCCAGATTCATAAAACCAAACGATAAAGCGGCTTGTTGGGTATTGTACTGCGTGTCGTTAACCCAGGCCGCTACCGGCAAACTGACCGCTTTTTCAACGTCAACCAGACCTGCCCCAATCGCGGAGATTGGCGCCAACACGGCGTTTGGATGTGCTTTTGGCTGGTTGTACACGTCAGGATTAGCGGCATTCATCAGTACAGCTTTAATTTCCGATGCCGTACGTCCGGGCATAATCTGACGTAGCAGACTTACAGCACCGGCAGTGATCGGGCCGGAAAAGGACGTGCCGGAATTCAACGAAGATTGATCGCCAGTCCCCACAGCTGCCATCACAATATTAGTCCCTGGCGCAGTAATTTCCGGTTTGAGCAGACCGTCCATCGACGGCCCTCTTGAAGTAAAGGTTGCAATACCACCGGCGGTCGCCAGCGACACCGATTTAATACTGTAGTTCACGGCACCTTTTTCCAACGCCGCAATCACCGCATCACCATCTTCTTTCGAAATCCCGACGGCCGGAATGGTCACCAGCGGATCTGCACCGCCCGCGCTAACCGGACCCGCACCGGCGGCGTTGTTGGCAATAATGACAAATTTCGCACCGGCCTTTTGCGCATTCAGTACTTTTAAAGTGAAATTACAGGTACCACGGCGCACCAACACCGCTTTACCGGCCAGTTCATTTGCCGCAAATTCATTGCAAGCTAAGGCGTTACCAGCCTGGTAAACCAACGGCGCGCTAGTCTGATCAAAACTAAAGACACTGCTGGTATTAAAACCAGCTGCAATCATGCTAACCGTTTTACCATCAATGCTATTTGATGCAAATGCAGCCGTGGTGCCGGCGGCGTTGGTCATAGCGCCAACCGACAGTGCATTTGGTGTGGTGCTTGGTCCGCCGACAATAAAGGGGTTCGGCCCGTCATTACCGGCAGAAATGACCACATTGACACCCAGTTCCACAGCGCGCTGGATCAGAAATGCCGTACCAGAACTGGTATCGGTGGAGCCGAAGTCACCACCCAAAGACATGTTCACAACATCGACCCGATCACTGATATCGCCATCATCATTGGGATCCATCGCCGCTTCTAATGCGCCAATCTGCGCCTCACCGGGGCAGAACTCGCCGCAAACGCTATAGCCATAAAACTGCACATCAGGCGCAATACCGTTCACCGAGCTGGCCACCTGGGTACCATGACCTTCTTCCAGTGAGTCCAGCGGGTTGGGATCATCGTTAAAAAAATCGTACCCGCCCAATACTTTGCCCTGCGGCCAGCTAGGGGCAACGGTTGGATCTTCAGCATCGTAAGCGGCCTGAGTACCGGCGCCTCCCAGCGCTTTGTGCGTGTAGTCGATGCCGGTATCCATTACCGCCACGGTCACTCCTTTGCCAGTGGAGGTTCCAGCCGTCACCAGACTTTTGGCTTTAATGTAAATAGCGCTGTCCGCGACCATTGGCTTGGAATTGTACAAAGGGCGGATGGTTTCAACTAAAGGGTTATTTGCAAGCGCAGAAAGTGCCTGGTCTGATGCTCGCACCACCAGGCCAGAAGCCAGGTTTTTGGTGGTACGCAGAATTTGCGCATGTTGATCCAGTTGCTGTAAATGCTGACTAATCTGTTGCTGCTGACTAGCCATTTCCAGCCGCATTTGATTAATTTCAGCTCCTGCTCCGGCAGCTGTCCGACTGAGATCCCGCAGACTACGCTGCTTTAACACCACATAAAACGACGTTGGTTGTGGTTGCCCATTCGCAGCGAGCGTTGCGGCTTCCGTCTGCACCGGGATGAGGTCTTTGAGCGCGGTTTTCCCTTGTCGGTATTGCTCTAAGGTTGCGGCCTGTACAGCACCGGCCAACGCCAGACTCACCGCAGTTGCGATTAATGTTTTCCCAGAATATTGCATAAAAACCTCCGTTGGAGCCACGGCAAGATGCACTCCGTCTTTTTGATAAATGTCGGGTATGTGTCAACAAAACTAGTCTATCCCAGACAACTTTGTCGATAAGTCCGGCATTTTTCTGGAATAGATGACAAAAAGTCTTACTGACCTACCGCGAAACATGGAGGGCTGCAGCAACCAATAACTGAAATCATTGTTGTAATAATTATTCTGACTTACCAAATCAAACAGCTTCATTCGCATAAAAATGTGAATTAATATTCAATTATGGCCAATTAAACGCCAACAACTGCCGATTTTAGTCGCATACCATAAACTTTCTGTCGCCGAAACTGTCGAGTTACAGTAGAATGCTGTGAAAACATCTACCACCTACAACACAAACTCTGTACCCAAGGAGTCAGCTGATAATGACCGCTCAAACTATTCGTCACGTCGATTTAACCGTCGCCGATCTGGTGGAACACGCCATTCGTCGTCAGGAAGGTATTTTGGCCGATAACGGCGCATTAGTGGTCAAAACTGGTCATCGTACTGGTCGTTCACCTAAAGACCGTTATATCGTCAAAGAAGCGACCACTGAACAAGATATTCAGTGGGGCAATGTGAACCAACCGGTATCAGCTGAAGTGTTTAATGCACTGTGGGACAAAGCAGCAACTTACCTGTCAGATATTGAACATTTTGTGTCTCATTTAGAAGTCGGCGCCGATCCTGAGCATTACCTGCCAGTCATCGTGCAAACCGAAACTGCCTGGCAACATGTGTTTGCTAAAAACCTGTTTATCACGCCTGCTCAGTGGAATGTTTCTGATAAAGCAGCCTGGCAAATCATCAACGTCCCTGGTTTCACTTGTGTACCAGAGCGTGATGGCACCAACTCAGACGGCACCGTCATGATCAACTTTGCTGATCGCAAAGTGTTGTTAGCTGGCATGCGTTACGCAGGCGAAATGAAAAAAGCCATGTTCTCGGTGCAGAATTTCCTGTTACCAGCCAAAGGCGTGCTGCCAATGCACTGCTCGGCGAACGTTGGTGATGAAGGCGATGTGACGTTATTCTTTGGTCTGTCAGGCACCGGTAAAACGACTTTGTCGGCTGATCCAAAACGCAACCTGATTGGCGATGACGAACACGGCTGGGCACCTAACAGCGTGTTTAACATTGAAGGCGGTTGTTACGCCAAATGTATCGACCTGTCGAAGAAAAACGAACCAGTGATTTGGGATGCCATCCGTTTTGGTACCATTCTGGAAAACGTCGTACTGGATGCTAACCGCACCCCAGATTACAAAGACGCCAGCATGACTCAAAACAGCCGCGCCGCTTACCCATTAGCCCACGTTGAAAAACGTGTATTAGCCAACCGCGCTGGTGAGCCTCGTGCTGTGGTGTTCCTGACTTGTGACGTGTCAGGTGTATTGCCACCGGTTTCAGTGTTATCTGAAGAAGCCGCCGCTTACCACTTCTTAAGTGGTTACACCGCGAAAGTCGGTTCCACTGAAATTGGCTCCACTTCAGCCATTGAGTCTACTTTCTCAACTTGTTTTGGTGCACCGTTCTTCCCACGCCCTGCCGGCGTGTACGCAGAACTGTTAATCAAGCGTGTGCGTGAATTTGGCAGCAAAGTTTATCTGGTGAATACCGGCTGGACTGGCGGCCCGCACAGCGTTGGTAAGCGTTTTGATATTCCGACCACCCGCGCCATTATTGACGCTATCGTGTCTGGTGAACTGGCGAAAGTGGCCACTACCCACCTGCCACAGCTGAATCTGAATATTCCGGTGGCAATTCCAGGCGTTGACAGCAAGCTGTTAAATCCACGGGATACCTGGGCTGACCAAGCGCAATACGACCAATACGCGGCCAAACTGGCAGCGGAATTTGCCAATAACTTCAAGAAATACGATGTTTCTGAAGCTATCCGCAATGCAGGCCCGAAAGCCTGAGTATTAGATCAGTTTCATGACTTAATTCAATAAATAGGCATAGTGCAATCGTAGAGCTGAAACCAATGACGGTTCTCAGCTCTTCTCTCTTCAAGTAAAAGAGATGCATTGTATGTACACTATATACCTCACTAACCTTAATTTCGTTTTGGAGGTTCATCTAAGGTCCCAGAACTTAATAGCCAATAGACACAGTCATTTACGTAACATTTAAACACCAACTGTAGTTTATTTTAAACAAAAGCATGGTATTGTAAAATCTCAATTAAAAAGGAGGTTTAATTATGCCGTTTTTCGTAAAATCAATGATCGCAGTTACCCTGTTTGCAAGTGTTACAACGCATGCAAGTTCTATTGTTTACTCTGCTCACAAGTGTGATTCTCCAACAAAAGCATATCGAACAGATGGCACAGTGGTAAATCCAAGCAGTAGCACAACTTGGACTTATTGGTGTGATGTCCCAAATCATGGCGCACTGTATAATGTGTATCTTAAAGTACAAGATTCGCATCCGACAAAAAGTGTGTCATGCTCTTTGTATACACATGCAGCTGATGGCTCTTCGTCAGTTCTTCAAAATCAGCAGTCAATTGGTGCTGGAACAGGTAAGTACACCTTAACCTATTCAAACATCCAAAATTTTGCAGATGCTAGCTACTCAATCGCGTGTGTTTTACCGGAGACATATGGAGGGCAAGAAAGTAAAATAATAAACTACAAAGTTCAACAGTGACTTAAAAAATTCTTCAAAATCAGCACCAGCAAGCCATAACTGCTGGTGCTGCATCACCCAAAAATTTAAATAACAGCTTTGCCCCGTTGTTTTAATGGCAGATAAACCGTCGCCACTAAACCACCAAAGGCATGATTGTGCAGGGTAATTTCGCCCTGATGCATGTCGACAATTTTCTTGATGATCGCAAGGCCTAAACCAGAGCCGGAACTACCGCGAGCAGTATCACCTTGGGTAAAGGGTTCAAACATTTGCGCCATCTGCGTTTCCGGTATACCAGGGCCATGATCCCGCACCTGTACATAAACCCGCTGACTGCCTTTTTCATAACCGGTACTGACCACAATACTGCCTTCTGAATATTTAAAGGCGTTTTCAATTAAGTTGGTCAGCACCCTTTTCAGCGCAATTCGTCGCAGCGGCACCAGCGGTAAATGATGGGCAAGTTCAGTCACCACCTCACGCTGTTGCAGTCGCTCAGCACTGATTTGCTCGCTGACCAGCACATTAATATCTTCATCGGTCAGCACTTCTTCTTTGTGATGGCGGATGTAATTAATAAACTGGTCGATAATGGCGTTCATATCGTCAATATCGTTGGCGATGCCATCGCGGATCCAGCTATCAGGTTCGCTCATCATTTCACTGGCCAACCGGATGCGGGTAAGTGGCGTACGTAAATCGTGCGACACCCCGGCCATTAATAGTGCCCGGTCTTTTTCCAGCTGTTTGATGCCTTTGGCCATATGATTAAAGGCTCGGGTTACTGCAATGATTTCGCTGGAACCTGCTTCAGGCAACGGCTCCGGGATATCGCCCCGCCCCACCTTCAACGCCGCTTGCTGTAAACCCTGCAACGGTCGATTCAGCTGCCGCGCAAACCACCAGCCGCCGGCGACGCTTAAAAAGCCAATCAGCAGAATGTATATTTGCAGCGGTTTAAAGTCGGTGTCGTTGAGGCCACTCAGTGGAATACGCACCCAATATTGCGGTGCCTGTGGTGGCCGCACCCAGAATACAAAACTCTGGCTTTGTTCGATACGAACTTCGGCAGTGCCGCCAAGTTCACGCGACATATCATCGGAAAAGGACTGATAAAAAATGGCCTGTTGCAAGCCATGTTGTTGCGCTTGGGTTTCGTTGTAAACCTCAATGCCGGTGGCTTGCTGGAATCTTTTGGTTAGCTGCTCCGACAACACCATGTCGTCATAACCAACATCGATAAAAACCACCTTAATCTGCTTGGCAATCAAATGGTTCGTTTGTTGCAAAAATGGCTGGATCACATAAACCGCCACCAGAAAGTACGACACCAACTGGTTAATCAGCAGCAAAAAGCCAATCAGAAAAACGGTTTTGCCAAAGGCACTGCGGGGTAACACGCGCATTTAACTGGCGACACCATCCGGTACAAACACATAACCCAGACCCCACACGGTCTGAATATACCGGGGATTGGCCGGATCATCTTCAATCATCCGCCGCAATCTGGACACCTGCACGTCAATGCTGCGCTCCATTGCCGAATAATCACGACCACGCGCCATGTTCATCAGCTTATCGCGCGACAACGGCTCACGGGCATGGCTAACCAGTACTTTGAGCACCGCAAATTCACCACTGGTCAACGGCATCAGCTGATCGTCTTTTTTCATTTCACGGGTGGCGAGGTTAAAACTGAATGGGCCAAACTTGACCATCGTTTCTTCCTGCGTTGGCGCGCCTGGTAATTCTTTCGATTTGCGCCGCAGTACAGCGCGGATCCGCGCCAGCAATTCACGAGGGTTAAAAGGTTTTGGCAGGTAATCGTCAGCGCCCATTTCCAGGCCGATAATCCGATCCACTTCATCACCTTTGGCAGTCAGCATAATGATCGGAATTTCATTTTCCTGCTGGCGTAACTTGCGGCAAATCGACAAACCGTCTTCGCCAGGCAACATCAGATCCAGCACCAGCAAATGGAAATTTTCGCGCTCCATCAACCGGGTCATTTGTTCGAAATTGGCGACACTGCGAACGATGTACCCTTGTTCAACCAGATAACGTTCTAATAATGAACGTAACCGCATGTCGTCATCTACGACCAGAATCTTGGTGGTTTCCTGAGTTTGCATAAGCTGCGACCTTGTAACAATTTTCCTAACTAATTCCTCACTATAAACCAAAAAGCGCAGCGGGCGACATGTCCGGCGGGCTTTGTGTGTTACAAATCATGTCAGATGGCGACAGCGGCAGTCGCAAATGGTTATTGCAACTAAGAGCGCCGGAAATCGTGTTTGCTAGCACAGGCGCCGAGTATATCCGGCACTGCGCTGTCGGTTTCGACCGGCGGTAAATAACTGAGCACACAACGAAAATATTCTTTTTTACGCGGTAACATCAGATTGTCACGATGTACTTTGTCACAAGCCTGCCGAATTCTGGTGACCACTTGCTCCAATTGCACCTTTGGCTGATGCTCTAATAAACATTGTTGATAGTCTGCTTCTTCGTTAGCAAGTACCGCTGTGCTGCAGAACAGACTAACCATCACGCAGCTGACTAACATAGGTTTTTTCATCGCTTTCCCCGCTTCTGAATTCGTTGCTGAACTTGTCTCAAACGACATTAGCAAGGCGCTGTTAATAGCCGCTGAACATGCTGCCGTTGCAATGCGTGCAGCTAGGGCGTAGCGGGCAGCTTTGGATACTGAATATCCAACACCAACCATTCTTTGGCACCGGTCGGCGTTTGCACGACAAAACTATCATCCACCTGCTTTTTCAATAGCGCCCGCGCCATCGGTGCATCAATCGAGATGTAATCAGTGCGGCCATAAATTTCATCCGGCCCGACAATCCGAAATTTCAGCAGCTGGCCATCATCGTCTTCAATTTCGACCCAGGCACCAAAAAATACTTTGCCTTCTTGCTGCGGCGAGTAATCAACGATTTGCAAGTCTTCCAGCCGCTTGCGCAAATACCTAATCCGGCTGTCTATTTGCCTTAATTGACGTTTGCTGTATTGATAGTCCGCATTTTCGGAACGATCGCCGAGGCTCGCTGCCCAGGTCACTATTTTGGTCACTTCCGGCCGTTTTTTAAACCACAGCTCGTCGTGCTCGGCTTTCAGCGCGTTGTAGCCTTCGCGGGTGATCAGCTTAGTTTTAATGATGACTGGTTTTGGTTTCACTACTTAACCCTGCTCCTGCAAATGGTGAATTCTGCTGCTCTCATGACCTTCCTGCGCCCGGCAGAAGCTGACACAAGGTAACAACATTGGATTTTTTGTCGCTGAAGATAGACAATACCGGCCATCTGCGTAGTTATCCAGTCGGTACTGCACTTCAAATGGCAGGCTGGAATGATCTTCAGCAAGTACCGGCCACAAGGAATATGAAGTTATGTCATTGATTGTTAATCAAATCGCTTTGGAAATTTCGGCACGTGCCGAACAGGTCGCTGCGGCAATCGCCCTGCTGGACGAAGGCTCGACCGTACCATTTATCGCCCGTTACCGCAAAGAAGTCACCGGCGGTCTGGATGATACCCAATTACGGCTGCTTGATCAGCGTCTGACCTACTTACGTGAACTGGAAGATCGCCGCCAGGTGATTTTAAAAACGATTGCCGAACAAGGCAAACTGACGCCAGAGTTACAACGGGAAATTGTCGCCGCCGACAATAAAACCCGCTTAGAAGATTTATACCTGCCATACAAAGCCAAACGCCGCACCAAAGGGCAAATTGCCATTGAAGCCGGTTTATTACCGCTGGCCGATGCGTTGCTGGCTGATCCCAATCTGCCGCCAGAAACCGCAGCAGCCGACTACATCAATACTGAAGCGGGTTTTGCTGATGTCAAAGCAGTACTGGATGGCGCGAAATATATTCTGATGGAACGTTTTGCCGAAGATGCTGAATTACTGGCGAAATTACGCCGTCATTTAGCGCAATATGCCGTGCTGAAAAGCAGCATGGTGGCCGGCAAAGAAACTGAAGGCGCCAAATTCCGTGACTATTTCAGTCATCAGGAAGTCTGGAAAAACGTGCCATCCCACCGCGCTTTAGCGATGTTTCGTGGCCGCAACGAAGGTTGCTTAAACCTGCAGTTACAACCTGATGCCGACGATGAGAACGCCCACGCCAATTGCGAACAAATGATTGCCAGCCACTTTAACCTGCGTCAGCAAAACCGCGCTGGTGATGCTTTTATGCGCACCGTGGTGCAGTGGACCTGGAAAGTAAAACTACATTTGCAGCTGGAAAACGATTTGCTCGGCGAACTGCGCGAAAAAGCTGAAATTGAAGCCATCGCGGTATTTGCCCGCAATATGAAAGACTTGTTGATGGCAGCACCAGCTGGTATGCGCGCGACCTTAGGTCTGGATCCAGGCCTGCGGACCGGCGTTAAAGTCATCGTGGTTGATGAAACCGGTAAACTGGTCGCTAATACCACTATTTTCCCACACGCCCCGCAAAACCTGTGGGACAAATCAGTGAAAACACTGGCCGCTTATTGCAAACAATACAAAGTGGAACTGATTGCCATTGGTAACGGTACCGCATCGCGCGAGACCGACAAACTGGCCGCTGATGTGATAAAAATGGTGCCGGACATGCGTCTGACCAAGGTGATGGTGTCCGAAGCTGGCGCATCGATTTATTCAGCATCAGAACTGGCCTCACTGGAGTTCCCTGATTTAGACGTGTCGCTGCGTGGCGCAGTGTCGATTGGCCGTCGCCTGCAAGACCCATTGGCAGAACTGGTAAAAATTGAACCTAAAGCCATTGGTGTGGGCCAATATCAGCATGACGTCAATCAAAGCTTGTTGACCAAATCATTAGACGCCGTGGTCGAAGACTGCGTAAACGCGGTGGGTGTTGATTTAAATACTGCTTCAGTGCCGTTATTGGCGCGGGTGGCAGGCCTGAATAAAACGCTGGCACAAAATATCGTGATTTATCGCGATAGCAACGGCCGCTTTATGCAGCGCAAAGATTTATTAAAAGTACCAAGACTCGGACCAAAAGCTTACGAACAAGCGGCAGGTTTCTTACGTATTTCCAAAGGCAGCAACCCGCTGGATGCCTCGTCTGTGCATCCGGAAGCTTACCCGCTGGTGGAGAAAATTGGCAGCAAACACCAGAAATCGGTCGAGCAGATTATTGGAAATAGCAGTTTCTTAAAAAGCATTAATCCAGCTGAATTCGCCGACGAGCATTTTGGTGTGCCGACGATCACCGATATCATCAAAGAGCTAGATAAACCTGGCCGCGACCCGCGCCCGGAGTTTAAAACCGCCACTTTTAAAGATGGTGTGGAAAAGTTATCTGATTTAATGCCAGGTATGTTACTGGAAGGTGTGATCACCAATGTCACCAACTTCGGTGCTTTTGTCGATATTGGCGTGCACCAGGACGGTTTGGTGCATATTTCGTCGTTGACCGATAAGTTTGTCAGCGATCCACATCAGGTGGTGAAAGCAGGCGATATCGTCAAAGTAAAAGTGCTGGAAGTGGAAGTAGACCGCAAACGGATTGCCCTTACCATGCGGCTGGACGAACAACCACAAGCTCGTGGTGCTGACTCTGGCAACTCAGGCAAACAACCGGCGAAAAGTGCCGGTTATGCGGCTAAACCGGCGCAACCAAAAGCCAGTAAACCGGTCGACAATGGCAATGCTGCGATGGGCAATGCTTTTGCAGCCGCACTGGCGAAAATGAAAAAGTAATCACTGTTTCGGATCGATCAAACGTCGTCAATTGACGGCGTTTTTTTATGTTTGGCATACCTAAATTACTGCGAACAGTTAGGTCAGATTTCAAGGTTCGTGCTTTGTGCGAAAAAGTTCAAGGCTGGGTATGAGAGGGCTTAAGACTGTATATAAGACGTTGGCGACTACGCCATTTGTAGCAGTGGGCGCTCGGCAGGAACTGTGGAGCGGGCGTAAAAACCGGAGATCACTTCTTTGCGTAATTGCATAACGCTGTCGATTTCTAATGAACGTGATTCAGGTGGTGCATAACGGTTGCGGCTTTGCGGCTGCTCGGTAAACTCATTGTCGGACTGACTGTCGACACCAGCGTCCGGTTGACGACTGCGGATTGGTAAT
Source organism: Rheinheimera sp. SA_1 (assembly GCF_001669775.1). Classification (GTDB taxonomy): domain Bacteria; phylum Pseudomonadota; class Gammaproteobacteria; order Enterobacterales; family Alteromonadaceae; genus Pararheinheimera. Next base: position 67,139 of record NZ_LXWK01000021.1, on the reverse strand, counting down.
TCGTCGTCTAAATCCAGGCGCCCGGTAAGTTCACTGAATGCAGCCAACGCATCATAATCGCCGTCGGCAGCTGGTGGTTCATTGACCTTGATAAATTCTTTAGCCAGTTCGGCCTGCGCTTCAGTGATCCGTCTGGCGGCTTCTGCTGCAACTTGCCGATCAGCCGACGATGGTTCAGATGGAGCCAATGCAGCAGCTTTGACTTGCTGCATTTTAATGATGGTGGCTTGTGGATCGCCCGGTACCGGCGACAAATCAATTTGTACTTCGCCACCCACAGCATATTGCTGGCCATCAGGTCCCAAGTCAAAACTGTAGCTTGGACCGCTGGCTAACTGACCACCCACAGAGGAATGTGCAGCTTCGTGGGCCTTAACTTCGGCATCACGTTTTTTCAGCTCAGCGAGTTCACGCTGCTCTGCTGCTTCCTGCCTCTGCTGCGCAGCATTTTGTTGCTTGCCATTGCTGTTTTCATTCTGGCCATCGCGGCCTTCGCCATTGTCTTGACGACCACCAACGGCTTGTTTTAATTCAGTGCCACGGGTTCTGGCGTCTTCGCTGAAAGTACCGGTTGCAATATTGCTGTTATTGCGGCTTTTATCTTCCGAAATAACACCTTTTTCGGCGGCGCTACGTTCAGCTTGGGTCACTGGTTCGATAATATCGCGCCGCAGGTTTTCCCGGCGCGCCAAATCCACACCGGGATTACCGATGTAAGGACTGACGTTAGGGTAAACCGAGGTAATGGCCATAATCTGCTGCTTACACCCGGATATCGATCACAGAACCAAGCACTTCATCGGCGGTTTTGATCGATTTCACATTCGCTTCGGCGTAGTTTTGTTCGGTGACTAACTGCACCAGACTTTGTTCGAGCGAGGGGTTTGTCGGCTCGGTCACTGGTGCTTGTCGTTGCTGGTTTGCCTGATCGGCAGCGGCGGTATCCTGTGCATTCCGGACCCGCTGTTCGTTGGTCGTTTCACGATTAATATTAACGGTTGCCTCGGTGATCCCGTTTGATGCACGTTGCAATCCTTGCAAACCAGAAGCGAATGCGGATTGAAGTTCCATGGTAGATCTCCGGCAGTTAGCAAATATGATTAAATACTAATCAATTAACTGCCGTCACTCAAGCGAATATCAACAAAAGCGGCAAATAGTTGCCGATTTGATGGCCATCGTTGTTTACAGCCATGATTTACGGAGTAAAGCGCTGGCTATTTTGCAGATGAATCCGGCTAGTGGCTCCGATGCGCGTTTTGCGCCCAATGCAACAGCCACTGACCAAATTCATCTGGATGCGAAATAAAAGGCGCGTGCGATGCTTTGGGTAAAATCGTTAGTGAAGCCTGCGGTAATAACGTCTGGAGTTTTTCCAGCATCGCCATCGGCACCAGCGAATCAAGCCGGCCAAAACAACCGGTAACCGGCATCCGCAGTTCCGCCAGCCTCGGCCTTAAATCTTCTTCTGCCAGTACAGCTAAGCCGCCAGCTAATGCCGCAGGTTGTGGTAACGGCAAACTCAGCAACGCTTGTTTTAACAGCTTGATTTCCTGCCGGGCCGTAGCACTACCCAGTGCCTGAATAGCCAAAAAACGCTCGATGGTTAGCGCCACATCTTTGGCCAAGGCCGCAGCAAATTGACGGAGCACCAGCGGTGCCATTCCGGGCCAGTTATCACCTGCCACAAAACAGGGGGAGCTCGCCACCCACGCCAGCGCTTTGACCTTCTCCGGAAAATCCAGCGCTATTTGGGTCGCCACCAAACCACCCAGCGACCAGCCCAACACTAAGCTACCCGCTGGAATTTGTTCGGCCACCATGGCAGCAGCATCCGTCAGCAGATAGGGTTGCGGATAACTTTCTGCCAGACCAAAACCCGGTAAATCCGGCGTCAGCACAGTAAATTGCTCAGTCAGCTGCGGCAGTAATTGCTGCCATACCGCATGATTTAAGCCCCAGCCATGTAATAACACCAAAACCGGTTTGTCGTTTGCGACAGGAACTGCCATAGTTACACCAATGTTTATTTTATGTGAAATATGATAATGAAAATGAGCATGGCGGCGCTAAACCTCTGGCTACACCAGCTGCTGCACCTGTTGTTACCGAACAGTTGTTTGTGGTGCCAGCTGCCGGTGCACCAAGCCAAACAACAGCTTTGCGATTATTGTATCGCGGCCTTGCCCGGCTTGTCGCTGGCAAATCATCAGCACAATGCCTTGCTGCTACCTGTGGTGTGGCGTGGATTAGCACCGGTTAAATTTGATTTTTTACACAGCCTGAGCTGGTATCAGTTGCCATGGTCGTATTGGATCAGGCAATGGAAATTTCAGCAGGATTTTGCCTGCGGTGAGTTATTGTGTCAGCAATTGGCGCAGGCTTGCCAACGTTATGCCAGCAGTGGCGGCACCAAACCAGATGCCGTCTGTTTTGTGCCGATCAGCCGTGAACGACGCAAAGAACGTGGGTTTAATCAGGCACAACAACTGGCGGCGGTCATCGCCGACAGTTGGCAAATTCCGCTACTGGATATTTTCCACAGTAAAAGCACTCAGCATCAGGTTGGTTTAACCCGCCAGCAACGACGGGCCAATTTACGCCGCCAATTCAGGTTACAGCATCGCAATAAACTGCCTGAACACCTGCTGCTGGTCGATGATGTGATCACCACCGGCGCCACCATCGATCAGCTGTGTCGGCTACTTCGAAGGCAGCAGGTACTCCGAATTGACGTCTGGACTCTGGCAATTACTCCTGCTGATATGGCGGCGCACCATGCGCTGCCAAATTAGCAGCACTGTGTTGCGAAGAGCATGTTAATGCGCATCGCCTTCGCTGTCTTCCGAACCAACATCAAAGGCTTTACCCAAATACAAAGCGTTCACCAGTAATCGGCTGGAGCCATTAAAATAGCCGCGGAAAACCGGGTTGTCAGTCATCGCAATAATCCGGCCTTTGCCATAGTTATGTGCCACTAAGGCTGCACTTTGACTAATTTGCTCCACCAGCTCAGGTGCAGCAAAACCCGCGAGTTGTTTACCTTTGCGATACCGGGCAACGGTAACAAAAGACTGCTCAGGTACTTGCATCACCATCAAAGCATTTTTAAATACCGGCAGTTCTGCCCTTGGCAAACCAAAACTGAGCGGATGGCTTAAATCGAGTTCCGTCTGGAAAATAGCGCCGGCAATCCTTTGTTGACCCGCCAGTTGTTCTTTGTCGGCGTAACGCGCATCTTCAATCCGGATCAAGGCTTTTAAATCACTAACCGGCTTTAATTTAACCTGCAACAAACCTTTGTCAGCCAGCCAGCTAACCGCCGATTTTTGTGCCCACAACACCCCGCCAGCGTCGACCCAGGCCTTAAGTTTGGCCAGTTCATCATCTTTGAAACTCTGGTAATTACCATCCGGTAGCACCATATGACTGTAATTGTTTAAATCTAGCCGGCCAAACCGTGTTGGCTCTGCCATCGTTGGTGATATGCCCGCCAAACGCTCGAGGTTAAACCACAACTCACCTGCTTCAGTTGAATTGATGCCCTGACCTGCCAGCAACAACACTTTGGGTAAGGTCACCGGCAGCATATTATTACTGCCCAGGTCCTGACCCATCGGCGTTAAGCCTGAGGTGACCGCTTCCAGTCTTAATCCTGTTGTTTGCTGGGCTTGTTGCAGTAACTCAAACCAACCTTCAGTTTGCAGACCTGCCGGGATCAACATAGTGCCAGCGGCAAACAGCTGAACACCATTGCTGGTTTTGGCGCTAAATGCCCGACTGGCTGCCCGCACTTTCAGGCCATGTTGCAGCAGCTTTTGCAACAGCAGCGGTGCTTGTTGATCGGTCCAGCGTAGCGCATAGGCGTAGGCTCCGGCCGTTAACTCAGGTGCGGCTACTGCTTCTGCTTGCCAAGGTTGTTTTGAGAGTCCGGCCGGGATTTTCCGGCTTTCGCTATATTCGATATTATAGGCATGCGGCAAGGTCCAGGCCGACACATCATAAAAGGTGTTGTCGCGAAAGTTGGTGGCAGTGCTAAAGGCAGCTTTGATCAAGCGGTATTGCCGTTGTTGCAGCGGCACAAAAAACTGCTGGGTGGTCGAAGCTTCGTCATGATTAACCGGATACACTTCAATCTGATGTTTGCTCAGCAGCTGCAACAAGGCCGTCAGCCGACTTTGATCGGCGTCTCCTTGTAGCAGATAACCTTGCACTGGATCGTCTTTGGCAAGTTGCTGACTGTCGCGAAAGAACTGCTGCTGCCACTTTTGTAACCGCTGCTTGTTCTCAACTGCACCACGTAACGTCGACAAAGAAGTGGTGAATTGATTGTCGATGGTGCTTAAAAAGCTTAGCGGACCATTGATACTGTCCTGCAAATGGCCACGACTGCTGGCCTGTTCAAACAAGATGCCGACCGCGCCGTGCACATCAGGGTAGGTCGAGCCTTTACCGACGTAAAAATCGTCAAAACTCTCTTCGGTATAATAAAGTTTGCCTTGCTCATCAAAAGCTTTAGCGTGATGCGCCGCCAGCAAAGCGGTCAGTTGATAGTTTTCATCCGGGGTCATCGGGTTATTCCGGCTTGGGATCCCTGGCTGGAAAAAATAGCTGCTGTTGGTGCCCATTTCGTGGAAATCACCCAGTACCTGTGGCATCCAGTGATGGAATTGTTTGATCCGCGCCTGACTTTCCGGATGTTGTAACGGCAGCCAATCGCGGTTTAAGTCAAACCAATAATGGTTCGGCCGGCCATTTGGCCAGGGCTCCACATGCTCGCGATGTTGTGGATCGGCGACCGGCGTTGTGCCCTGGTGCATATTGGCCCAGAGCGCGAAACGGTCGTGGCCATCCGGGTTCAGGCTGGGTTGGATCAAAATAATCGCTTTATCAAGCCAGTTTTTCACTTCGGCGTCTTCACTGCTCAGCAGATAATGCGCCAGTTTGACCGCAGCATTGGCCCCGCTTGGCTCATTGCCATGAATACTGTAACCAAGCCAAATCACCAGCGGTAAATCTCCTTCGGCCTGGGATTTGCCGTTGATGCCAGCCAGATGTTGCTGGCGGATTTGTTCCAGCTTCGCCATATTCGCTACAGAGCTAATGGTCAGTTGCACTAACGGCCGTTGTTCATGGGTGCGGCCAATGACTTCAAACTTGCTCAGCTCTGGCGCCTTGAGCGCCAGTTCACGAAAATACTGTTCAATCTGGTCGTGCCGGACATGCCACTGCCCTAGTTCAAAGCCTAAACTTTGTGCCGGAGTTGGTAAAGCAGCAGCGAACGCTGTTGGTTGCAGGCTCAGGCTACAAAAAGTCGCCAGTGATGCCGCCAGTAAAGTAAGTTTTTTCATGCCAACTCCAGAAGTTTGATACCGCCACCTTAGCAATAAAGATGGCGAATGCTCAAGCGGGGTTGGCAGCGTGGAACTGGAAGAGTATCATAGCCATTAACCTAGTAATTTAGTCAGGTACTCAGACATGATTCATATCTCAGAAGCTGCTCAGGCGCACTTCGTTAAGTTGTTGGAAAAGCAGGCAGCCGGCACCAATATTCGGGTGTTTGTAGTCAATCCCGGCACGGCTCAAGCGGAATGTGGCGTGTCGTACTGTCCAGCGGATGCAGTCGAAGGAACCGACTTAAAAGTACCTTGCAACGGTTTTGATGCGGTGATTGATGCCGACAGCAAACCGTTTTTAGTCGATGCCGAAATCGATTTTGTCACCGATCAAATGGGTTCCCAGCTGACTTTAAAAGCGCCGAATGCCAAAGTTCGCAAGGTGAATGACAACGCGCCGCTGAAAGAGCGGGTGCAATATGTGATTGATGCTGAAATCAATCCGCAACTGGCCAACCACGGTGGCCGGGTGTCAGTGGTCGAACTGACTGAACAAGGGGTGGCGGTGCTACAATTTGGCGGCGGCTGTAACGGTTGTTCGCAGGTAGATTTAACCCTGAAAGAAGGCATCGAAAAAGAACTGCTGAACCGTTTTGCCGGTGAACTGGCTGGCGTTCGTGACATTACCGAGCACCAACGTGGTGAACACTCATACTACTAAAAGGCATTAAAGCTACTTTGATGCGCTTCATACCCAAACTCCCAACGGCTGCTACTTGCGGCCGTTATTTTGTCGGCGGTATGGCGGCTTTCTGGATCATTCTGCTGTTGTTTTTACTGCTGCCAGCCGAGCCACTTTGGCTGCTACAGCTGGTGATTGGTTGTTGGCTCATCAGTTTTGTAGTCACTTTTGGCAGTTACTTGTTGTTAATTTTGCGCCGGATTGGTGTGTTGCCAAACGATGATGAGGGTTCTTAACGTGCAAAAGCTGTGCTCGATGTTCGGTTGGTTGATTGGTTTAACCTGGCTTGGCGCTACTGGTTTTTCTGCCCCGGCAGATGCAGCTATTATTCTGCAATATCACCATGTCAGCAGCACCACGCCGAAAACCACCAGCGTGACCCCGGCAGAATTTCGCCAACAGCTGCAGCACTTAAAAGATCAAAATTTTAAAGTAGTCAGCCTCGAGCGCATCATCAAACAGCTACAACGTGGAGAAGCGACAGTGGACAACGAAGTTGCCATCACCTTTGACGACGGTTTTGCCAATGTGTTCACCACTGCCCGGCCTATTCTGAAAGAGTTCGGCTACCCCTATACCATGTTTTTAGGGCCAGCATTAATTGACCGACGCGAAGGTCCGGTATTGAGCTGGGAGCAAATCCAGACCATGCACCAGGAAGGCGTCATTATTGCCAATCACAGCTCGTACCATCACCGGCTGGCGGTCCCGAATAAAGGCGAAACCTCCAAGCAATGGCGCGCGCGGGTCAAAGCAGACATTTTAACGGCAGAACAACAGCTTGAGCAAAAGTTAGGCGTCAAGCGCAAATGGCTGGCCTACCCTTATGGCGACTTTAGTGCAGAATTAGAAGATTTGGTCACCGAGCTTGGGTTTATTGGCATTGGCCAACAATCTGGCGCTGTTGGTCCTGGTGTGTCGATGACGCGCATTCCACGGTATCCATCGTCTAGCCAATTCGCCGCGCTGCAACATTTTGTGCCAAAGCTGAAAACTCTGGCGTTACCGGTCACTGACTATAGCGGTGCGGATCCGGTCAGCAAACAGAATCCACCTAAGTTAACATTATCCGTAAAAGTGCAGGATTTTAAAGCGGCGCAGCTGAACTGTTTTTTTAACGGGCAACCGATAGAACTGAAGTGGTTAAACGCTCAGACCTTCACCGCGCAAGCTAAGGCGCCGCTGAAACTGGCACACAACAGATATAACTGCACCGCGCCAAGCCTGAAAAAACCGGGTTATTTTTACTGGTTTTCGCAGCCATGGGTCTTTGTGCAATAACGTTGTTTAGTTTAACTGCGCCAGCACTTTTGGAAAATCTGCCAGCAAAATAGCTTTCGTCACCAGCGGTACTTCGCCAACTTTCAGCTCAGGTTTAAACACTGCGGCCAGCTGACCTTGCGGATTGATCAGCACAATAGACGCGCTGTGATCCACCAGATAATCCGGCTCCGTCGTGCTGCTGATGGCATACATCAGGCCGAGATCGCGGACAAATGGGAATAGTTTGTCGTGTCCGGCAGTCAGACCGGTAATCGCCGGTTGTTCAAAATAACCGACATAATTAGCCAGCGCACTGACGGTATCACGTTGTGGATCAGCCGAAATAAACCAAATCCCTAACTTTTGCCCTTCAGGTAGCATCGCCTGCAGCTCGCCATAAGCACCGGTTAGCGTAGCCATCGTCATCGGGCAAATATCCGGACAAAAGGTATAACCGACAAAAGCCAGCGTCCATTGCCCTTGTAACTGCTGACGGGTCAGCGGCTGCCCCTGGTGGCTGGTCAGCGTAAATTCCGTTAAATCTCGGGCTTTTGGATAGACCAGCGCATGTTCAGGCAGCTGATTTTGCTGCACATATTGGAAACTAAACATTCCGGCGGCCAGGGCTGTAATCACCGCGACCGCTCCTACCAACTTGTACTTCATCTGCGCTCTCTATGTTGTGCAACCTATACTGCCCCGCCAGTATTTGCGGCGAGTCATCATGCTGCAGTGTTGTTCTTCTTCAAAGCGTTTCAATTTTTTGCTTAAAACGCCGTCCATTTCAGATAATGATCAACGAGCAGCAGCAAGAATAACAACATCAAGTGTACAATGGAAAACCTGAATGTTTTGATGGCGGTATCGGCTTTGGCATGAAACTTCAGCTGCCAGGCGTAGCCCATAAACCACAAATTTAACAGCACGGTGCCGACCAGGTAAATGGCACCGGTCATTCCGACCAGATACGGCATTAAACAGACCAGAAACAAAATCAGCGTATAGAGAAAAATCGCCGTTTTGGTAAATTCGATACCATGTGTCACCGGCAACATTGGCATATTCACCTTGGCATAATCATCGCGGCGATGGATGGCCAGCGCCCAAAAATGCGGTGGCGTCCAGGCGAAAATAATCATCACCAGCAACAAAGGTTCAGCCGCGATTTGGCCGGTCATCGCTGTCCAGCCAAGCAGCGGTGGCATGGCGCCAGCTAAACCACCGATCACAATATTCTGTGGTGTCGCGCGTTTTAAGTACATGGTGTACACCACGGCATAACCAAACAAGCTGGCTAACGTCAACCAGGCGGTTAACGGATTCACCGCCGCATAGAGCACGACAAAACCGCTTGCAGCCAGCAGCAGCGAAAACACCACTGCACGTTCAGTGCTAATGCGACCACGGGCTACCGGCCGGTGATGCGTACGGGCCATTTGTGCATCAATCCGCTGATCCAGCACATGATTCAAGGCAGCAGCTGCTGACGACAATAAGCCGATACCAATCATCGATACTACCAGTACATCAAGTGCGGGCAGGCCAGGCTGCGCCAACATCATGCCAACCCAGGCAGTCAACAACAGCAAAGCCACCACTTTGGGTTTGGTCAGCTGATAATAATCCCGCCAGACCTGCGACCAGCCTGAAAACACTGCAAGTTTTGTTTGGGCCATCATAACCTCCTTGGTTGTAGCTGTACTTGTTGTTGTAGTTGCACACAAATCAGCGTTAACACCATCAGCAAATTGGCGGCAACAAAGTTGTGCGCGACCGCATTTGCCAGCGGCAATTGCCACCATATATTGATGACGCCGAGACAAAATTGCAGCAGTAATAACGCGCCAGCGACCAGCGGCAATTTTGACATGCCGGTTTGCGTCTTACGCTGCCACAGGAGCCAGGCAAACCAGCCGACAGCCAACAACGTCAACATCGCGCCAAATCGGTGCGCGATGTGGATAGTCTGCCTCGCTTGTTGACTCATCACACCGTATTCGTAATTGTCGTGCCCCAGATGTAAATCAAAGGCCTCGCCAAATTGAAGCTGCTCCAACCAACCGGCCTGACATACCGGTAATTCCACACAAGCCATCGCTGCATAGTTGGCTGAGGTCCAGCCACCCAAGGCAATTTGCCCGACTAAAATAGCCAGCACCAGCCAGCCTAAGCGAGCCAGCCCGCTTTGTGCGGGTAACGATGCCGAAGGTTTGTGCCGGGGTGCTGTCAGTTGCCAGCGATAAATCACCAGTAAACAAAGCAAACTGAAACCACCGAGCAAATGCCCCATTACTACCAGCGGAAATAAATTCAGCGTCACTGTCCACATGCCAAGCGCCGCCTGAAACACGACCAAGCTCAGCAGAGCCGTTGGCAACAGGCAGATTTTGCGCTGTTGACGCCAACTGACAAAAAATATTGTAGCGATCAGTAAACCAAGGCTACCGGCAAAATACCTGTGCACCATTTCATTCCAGGCTTTATGTGCCTCCAGCGGCCGCTCCGGAAACCGGGCTTCAGCCACAGCCACATGCGTTTCATGCTGCGGCACTTTTAAAAAACCGTAACAACCTGGCCAATCGGGGCAGCCTAATCCGGCATCGGTCAACCGGGTATAAGCACCGAGAATAATGACCAACATGGTCAGTACAATCGCCAGACTGGCCAAAATTCGCTGCAACTTCATACCGGCCCCCGATCGTAGCTAATCAACTTTTTCAAATCGGACATCACGGCTTTACCGAGCAATGGCAATTGGCTGGCATCGGCCGGAAATTGATATTGCAGCAGTGCTAAGCCGTTATGCTCGACCAGAATAAGCTGACCTTCAGCTAAAACCGACGATTTGCCTTGTTGAAACTGCATGGTAGTCGCGAGCTCTTTTGGTGCCACATCACCCAGCACCACCAGCGTTAAATTGTCCTGTTTTCTACCCAAGGCAGTATAAATTTGCGTCATCAGATTCAGCGTCTGCTGGCACTGCTGCTGGCAGTCCGTTGGCGCCAAATACACTAGTCGCCAATGTGGCTGGTCGGCCGCTGTTGCTGGCAATAGTGTAATTTCCTCACTTAGCCACTGGCCTTTACTATTGGCACCTGCGGAAAACCAGCCTGCTGACAACACCAATTGCGCCATTGCCAACGGCACCAGACAACAAGCGGCGAACAACCACAAAAACTTCTTTTTTGGCATTTACACTTCCTTCTGATAACTGGCAGCCATCGCGACCATCACCACGGCGATGGCCAACAACAGCCACTGCAATGCATAAGCCCGATGTTTTTCCGGTGGCATCACCACAGGCTGATAATGATAAAGAAACGGGCTTTGTTGCTGGTAAAACACGCCGTTAAACATTGTATTAAACGCCTCACTAGACTGATTGCCAGACGCTTTATTACGCTCGTTATTTGTCAGCGGCTTGGATAGAGTCGACGCGAGCGATGGCACATCAATCGTTTGCACGCGCATCGGCCAGGAGCCGGTATCCTCCAAATTGTTGCCCAGTCGAAACGCGCCTAATTTAGTGCGTAGCACACCCTGTAATTCAATCCGGGCAGGAATTTCCACTTCGGGCAGTTGTAATCTGCTGTCCGGCGCCGCGACCCAGCCTAAATTCACCAGTAAGACCTCATCGGATGGCATCGGCATAGCGGTTTTATCCGTCGTGACTTGAACTGGAATAACCACATCGTAACCGGCTTTGCCGCGCCAGATTTGATTGTCCACCAACCACACTACTGGCGCGAGCCAATGCGCAGTACCGGTTAGTGGCGCGCCGTCTAAATCGGCTTCGCTGTAACGGGAAAACTCAGTAAAAGCGGGAGCGCCTTGTTGTTGCCAGTTCTGGATTTGGGTCAGGTGTTGCAGCTTTTCTTCAGCGCGTTGCCATTGCCATAGCGACAGCTTGATTAACAGACAAAAAGCGGCCAAAGTGATCACTACTAACCACCAGCGCAATACAAAATCCTGGTTAAACAACCGGATCTGCATTTGCGTCTCCTGCGAACTGAGGTCTTATGCTGATCAAATTACTGCTCATTGCGCTACTGCTCTTTATTGTTTTTAATTTGTTCCGCGCCTTGTGGCTAATGCTGAAAAACGATCCGGAAAAAGTCAGTATGTCGAAATTCCTCGGGCGTCGGGTGTTGGTCTCTGTCATCGTGATGATGTTTATCGTAATGGCGCTGACGATGGGCTGGATTAGCCCCCATCAGCGACCTTACTGATATTCCCTTCATCCTTGAAGTTGCAGGGTTGTTGCCATCCTGCAACTCCAATGATTTTGGATATACAGCACAGTGACTTACTAAAACCGCACTGCTTTAAGCGTTACAACACGTAGACAAATACAAACAAACATAACCAAACCACATCGACAAAATGCCAGTACCAGGCCGCTGCCTGAAACGCAAAATGGTGGTGTGCTGTAAAATGGTTTTTGAGCAAGATCCGCAGAAAAATCACCAGCAGGAAAATAGCACCCAGCGTCACATGCATACCATGGAAACCGGTCAGCAGGAAAAAGGTATTGCCATAAATCCCTGAATCCAGTTTTAAGCCAAGATCCTGGTAAGCATGGACATACTCGTACCCTTGTAACGTCAGAAAAGTTGCACCTAACAACACGGTTAACAACAGCATCAGTTTGAGCTGACCCCGTTTATTTTGCTCCATCGCGGTATGCGCAAACTGCAATGTAACCGACGATGTCAGCAGAATAATGGTGTTATACAGCGGCAACCCTTGCCATGGCATCGCCGTGGTTTCAGTGCCACCCGGCGTTTTGATCATCGGCCAGTGCGCAACGAACTCGGGCCATAATATTTCGGCAGTCATGGCATTGTTGCTGGCACCATCCAGCCACGGCATCGCGATCAGCCGGGCGTAAAACAAGGCGCCAAAAAAGGCAAAAAAGAACATTACTTCAGAAAAAATAAACCAGCTCATACCTTGCCGGAACGAGCGATCCATTTGTTTGCTATAAAGGCCGGTCATCGATTCATCAATGACATTTCGAAACCAGCCAACCAACATAAAGATTAAAATCGCGACGCCGGCTATCAGCAGGTAACTGCCATAACCTTCTTTATCGCGGGTCACTTCATTGACTAAATGCCCGGCACCAAAGGCGATTAAAAACAGCGCCACCGCACCCACAAAAGGCCACGGGCTTTGTTCGGGTACATAATATTTCTCGTAAGCGTTACTCATGATTGCCCCCTGTTGGGATCAGAGCTGCCACTGTTTCAGGCTGACTATGCTTGGTCATGTCGTACAAGGTGTATGACAAAGTAATAGTGCTGAACTGCTCGGGCAGAGCAGGATCCACATAAAATTGTAATGGCATCAACAGCTTCTGACCGGCAGTCAGCACTTGTTGGTTAAAACAAAAACATTCCATTTTATTCAGATACAAAGCAGCCTGACCTGGCGCCACTGAAGGCACCGCCTGACCGGTCATGGTCGCAGCGGTGATATTTTCAGCTTCGTAGTACACCAGTTTGATTTCGCCGGGATGAACTTTGATTTTTTGCGTCTGTGGTTTAAATAACCATGGCATGTCAGCATTGGGTCTGGCCAGAAACTCCACGGTAATTTCGCGTTTCAGATCAACCACTGCTTTATCGGCAGTGGCAGCCATCGAACTGGTTTTACCGTTAATGCCGGTCAAATCACAAAACACGTCATACAGCGGCACCAACGCATAACCAAAGCCAAACATCGCGAGCGTAATCACCAACAGCTTTTTGATCAGTGGTTTATGGTTCGGTTGAGCTATGTGTTGCTGCGAATCGGCCATCTGTAGTCCCTTATTTCACATGCGGTGGTGTAGTAAAACTGTGATAAGGCGGCGGTGACGATAATTCCCACTCCAGCCCTTCAGCACCTTCCCACACCTGATTAGTTGCTTTCTCACCACCCCGGATACATTTCACCAAAACCCAGACAAAGATCAGCTGCGACAGGCCAAAAGCAAAACCTCCGATACTAATAAAGGCATTAAAATCAGCAAACTGCAGAGCATAATCCGGGATCCGTCTTGGCATCCCCGCTAACCCGACAAAATGCATCGGGAAAAACAGCATGTTGACCGAGATCAGCGAACACCAGAAATGCCATTGCCCCAGGGATTCGTCATACATATGCCCGGTCCATTTTGGTAACCAGTAATAGGCCGCCGCAATAATCGAGAAAATAGCACCTGTTACCAGCACATAGTGGAAATGCGCGACCACAAAGTAGGTATCGTGATACTGGAAATCCGCCGGTGTGATGGCGAGCATCAACCCGGACAAACCACCTATAGTGAACAGCACAATAAAGGCCAGCGCGAACATCATCGGCACTTCAAAGGTCATCGCCCCCCGCCACATCGTCGCGACCCAGTTAAAGACTTTCACCCCGGTTGGCACCGCAATAAGCATGGTGCAATACATGAAAAACAGCTCGGCAAACACCGGCATGCCGGTGGTAAACATATGGTGCGCCCAGACCAGAAACGACAGTAACGCGATACTGGAGGTGGCATACACCATCGAAGCGTACCCAAACAACGGTTTACGGGCAAAAGTCGGCACAATGCTTGAGACAATACCAAAAGCCGGCAAAATCATGATGTACACTTCAGGGTGACCGAAGAACCAGAAAATATGCTGGAACAACACCGGATCACCGCCGCCGGCGGCATCAAAGAAACTGGTGCCAAAGTATTTGTCGGTTAAAACCATGGTTACAGTACCTGCCAACACCGGCATTACCGCAATCAGTAAAAATGCAGTGATTAACCAGGTCCAGACAAACAACGGCATTTTCATCCAGGTCATGCCAGGCGCACGTAAGTTGAAGATGGTTACAATCACGTTGATTGCACCCATAATCGACGAAATACCCATGATATGCACTGAAAACACAAACAAAGCTGTACTGTCACCGCTGTACTTAGTGGAGAGAGGTGCGTAGAAAGTCCAGCCAAAACCCGGACCACCACCCTCCATAAATAACGATGCCAGTAAAATGGAAAAGGCAAACGGCAGGATCCAGAAACTCCAGTTATTCATCCGCGGTAACGCCATGTCCGGCGCACCAACCATCATCGGAATGAGCCAGTTGGCGAGGCCGGTAAAGGCCGGCATTACTGCGCCGAACACCATGATCAGGCCGTGCACTGTCGTCATCTGATTAAAGAAATCAGCCTGTACCAGTTGTAGCCCTGGTTGAAATAACTCGGCGCGGATCACCATTGCCATCGCACCACCGATGAAAAACATCGTCAGAGCGAACAGCAGGTACAAAGTACCAATATCTTTATGGTTGGTGGTATACAACCAGCGTTTTAAACCGGCTGGTGGACTGTGGTGGTGCTCTTCATGGTGATCGCCATGAGCATGTGGATCGGTGGTGATTGTGCTCATCTGCTACTCCTTGTTGCCGGTTTTGGCTGCATGGATCGCAGCGGCCTGCACTAAATCGCCAGTATTGTTATCCCAGGCATTTCGCTCATAGGTAATGACGGCTGCAATTTCCTGCAGCGTCAGCTGCTTGCCGAAAGCCTGCATGGCGGTACCGGATTTGCCGTTAAGGACAATATCGATGTGGGCGGCAAGTTCGGTGGCTGTTGTGGCCATTTTGCTGCCTTTAAGGGCCGGGAATGCACCAGGTAAACCCTGTCCGCCTGGTTGATGACAGGCTGCGCAATAACCAAGGTAAGTTTTTTCGCCCAGAGCCATGGCTTCAGCCATCGTCATGTTCATTGACAGTAGTTCTTGCTCGGCTGCTTTGGCTTTGGCTTGCGTTTCAGCCTGTTGCTGGATCCAGCTCTCGAATTCAGCAGGCTCTTTCGCAATCACCACCACTGGCATAAAGCCGTGATCTTTGCCGCAGAGTTCCGCACATTGACCGCGGTAAATACCGGGCACGTTGACTTTGGCCCAGGATTCGTTGATGTACCCAGGGTTGGCGTCTTTTTTGACTGCAAAGGCTGGCACCCACCATGAATGGATAACGTCATCTGAAGTCATTAAAAAACGTACTTTTTTACCGGTTGGGATCACCAGCGGCCGATCAACTTCCAGCAGGTAGTTTTCGCCCTTGGCAATTTTGTTCTGAATTTGTTTTTGTGGGGTGGCAAGTAACGAATAATATTCAACCGGATAGTCGAGATATTTGTAATGCCACTTCCATTGCGAGCCGGTCACCAGAATGGTCACTTCAGCGTCGGAAGTATCTTCCATCGCAATCAGAGTTTTGGTAGCGGGTATGGCCATGACGACCAGAATAACCACTGGAATGGCGGTCCAGAGTATTTCTACTTTGGTGCTTTCATGAAATTGTGCAGGCTGCACTCCTTTTGCCTTGCGATGATGAAGAATGGCCCAAAACATAGCGCCAAACACCACCAAGCCAATTGCACAGCAGACGTACAATATCGTCATATGCAGGTCGTAAACCTGATGACTGATATCGGTAACCCCTTTGGTCATGTTTAGGGGTAACTCTGCGGCAGCAGCCGTTTCGACAAATAGCAAGGATAGCAGCGTGCAGCGATAACGACTCGTTTTCGCCACGTAACGTCTCCTCTGTCATTTTGCATAATACAAATTGCCAGAACCAGACACTACCACCCAAATTGCGCATCTTGTTCTGCAACTAATTGTTTTTTATTATTTATTTGTTACATCGCCTGTGACACAACATTTATCGTTCTGTGTTTTTTATCAGGCGCAGGTTAAGAATTGACCAGAAATAGCCCAATGTAAACCCCTTAAAGCAAAAAGCACCGGCGAAACCTAAAGGTCTGACCAGTGCTGTATTCGAAAAAGTATTGAGTTTACTAAAGTTTTAGCAAAAAACCTTACCAGGTTTGATTACGGATCACGCCAACCGCCAAACCTTCAATTGCAAAGAACTGCTGAGTTAAATCGACTTTTATCACATTAAAGTCGTTGTTTTCAGGGTGTAAGTATACAAATTGACCATCACGTCTAAAACGTTTTACTGTCACCTCATCTTCGACTCTGGCCACCACCACTTCACCCTGCCGGGCTTCCGTTGTTTTATGCACCGCCAGCAAGTCACCATCCATGATGCCAATGTCTTTCATACTCATACCAGAGACTTTTAACAGAAAATCGGCCGCCGGATGGAACAGATTCGCATCAAGCTGGTAATACTGGTCAATATGTTCGGTGGCTAAAATAGGCTGTCCTGCGGCAACACGGCCAATCAGCGGTAAACCCAGATATTCAGGTTCATTTGCCACCAGCTCTTCTTCAATCAACCGGATCCCCCGTGACGTACCCGGCATCATTTCTATAAAGCCTTTTTTGGCCAGTGCTTTTAAATGCTCTTCAGCAGCATTGGCTGACTTAAATCCAAGCTGTGTAGCAATTTCGGCGCGGGTTGGTGGCATCCCGGAGTGAGCCTGATAATCTTTCAGTAATTGTAATATTTCGGCTTGTCGTGGAGTAAGTGGACGCATGATGCTGAATGCCTATACAGTGAATACTGGGAGTATATACAGTGAAAATGCATGTGCCAAGTCGGATGTCGCAGAAAAATCAGCAAAAAATGCCAAAATTGGCGCTGATTTTAATCCATGGTATTCTAGCCGGCTGTTTTTGAGTGCAGGTAACGTATGTTTTCGCGATTAAAGTGGTTCGCCAGCATCTTACAATGGCTATTGTGGCCATTCGTTAAATATAAAATTATTCCATCCCAACCCGTCAGTAGCCTTGAGTTGCAGGCAAACAAGCCGCTGTTTTATATTACCCGGGTTGCCTCTGCCAGTGATTTAGCCACACTGAAACGTGCCTGCCTTGAGCAAGGGCTACCGGATCCGACCGCTTATGTCACACTGGGCGATATCACCTTACCCCGCACTTTATTTCTCGAACGTTCCGCTGCATTTTGGGGAAAAAGCCGCCCAACACTGGCACTGCAGCAGGGGCAAAAGTTATTGCAAGCCCATCTGGCACAGCCTGATCAAACCGCACAGCTAGTCCCGGTAGCCATCTGTTGGGGGCGTGCCCCTGGCAAAGAAGCCAGCGTCAAAGCCATTCTTGGCGAAAAAACCGCACCTGGCTGGTGGCATAAATTATTTGTGATACTGATTTCTGGCAGGCATACGCTAGTGCAGTTTTCCCGCGCAGTCTCCTTGCGCGAGATGGCCGACCAACATGGTGCCACCGAAGAAACTGCACATAAATTACTACGGGTTGCCCGCTTTCATTTTTATCGCCAACAACTGGCTGCAACCGGGCCACGACAGCCGGACCGTGCGGCGTTGTTTAATGCATTATTGGGCTCTGAAGCGCTTAAAAAAGCTATTGCTGATGAAGCGCGGAGCAAAAATATCAGCTATACCGAAGCCCGTAACGAAGCACGCAAGCTGCTGGAAGAAATCGCCGCCGATTATCGTGAATCAACCTTACGAGTGGGTGATCGGCTGCTGAGCTGGTTGTGGAAAAAACTGTATACCGGCATCAAAATAAATAACGCTGGTTTAATCCGTGATCTGGCGCAGCGTGGCCATGAAGTGGTGTATTTACCCTGCCATCGCAGCCATATGGATTACCTGCTGCTGAGTTATGTCATTTATCAACAAGGTCTCGCTGCCCCACATATTGCTGCCGGTATTAACCTGAATTTTTGGCCTATTGGTAAATTTTTCCGCCGTGGTGGCGCGTTTTTTATCCGGCGCAGCTTTAGCGGCCACAAACTTTATTCGGCAGTCTTTCGCGAGTACCTGTCGCAGCTGTTTCGCAAAGGTTATTCGGTAAAATACTACAGCGAAGGTGGCCGCAGCCGCACCGGGCGTTTGCTGCAACCCAAAACCGGTATGTTGGCGATGACGGTGCAAGCTCTGCTGCGTGGCATTGACCGGCCCGTCACGTTGGTGCCGGTATATCTCGGTTACGAGCACGTGATGGAGGTGAACACTTATCTGCGCGAATTAAAAGGTTCTGCCAAAACCAAAGAATCAGCGCTTGGCATCCTCAAAGCTGCCAGACAACTGCGCGACTATGGCTATGGTTACATCAATTTTGGTGAACCGATTTCACTGAACGGATATCTGCAACAACATGCGCCGGATTGGCGTTTGTCGGTGAACCCCATCGAACCGCAAAAACCAGCGTGGTTAAATCCACTGGTCGCGAAGTTGGCCGATGAAGTGATGACAAGGGTGAACCAAAGCGCCGCGCTGAACGCAATCAATCTGATCTCGACTTGCCTGCTCGCCACCGAACAATATGTACTGACCCGTACGGCGTTAATCCAGCAATTAAACTTATATCTGCAGCTGCAACAAGCTGCGCCTTATCATACGGCTGTCACGTTACCGGAAGGTGATGGTGCAGCGTTGTTGCAACATGCGCTGACGCTGAACAAAGTACAGTTACAGCAGGATGGTTTTGGCGATCTGGTGCGGCTTACCGCCGAAAACGCCGTGATCATGAGTTATTATCGGAATAATATCAGTCATTTATTTGTCGTTCCTGCGTTGATCGCGACTGCATTATTGCAACACCGACAGCTGACCGCTGTGCAGTTACTGAATATCTGCCAGCAATTATTGCCGTTACTGGAACATGAACTGTTTTTGGCACCACAGGATTTAAGACTTTATGTCACACAAATCCTGCAGTTTTTACAGCAACAGCAGTTAGTGCAACTGGCACAACAACATTATCAATGCGCCGAACTTCCGCAACATCTGACGCAGCTGAAATTGTTGGCACATAACAGCAATGATATCCTGCAGCGTTACGCCATTGTATTGAATTTATTACAGCAACAACAACGCATTGAACGCAGTGCGCTAGAGCTGGGCAGCCAGCAACTTGCTCAGCGCTTACTCACCATGCATGGCATTGATGCACCTGAATATCACGATAAACAACTGTTTGCGACCCTGGTGCATGCGCTAAAAGATGCCGATTATATTGCGGAAGCAGCGGATGGCCGGTTACAACCTGCGGCTAATTTCGCGCCACTGTTGGCAACCGTCAATGCACTGGTGCTGCCGGAAGTGCTGCAGACAATCCACCAAATCACCGCTGAAAGCTAATTAACAGCAAGATGGGTTCTATGGCGACAAAGTTCTTATCTTGCTGGCGGCTAACTGTTGAGGGAAATAGACCCAAAATCATTGAAGATTCGGGTAGGCGCCGAGGAGCGAGACTGGAACGCCAGCCCGACCCAGGAGCATAGTTGTCCTATGTGACTGGCCGCGCTGGCGTTCCAGTCGGACTGAAGCTTCAGCGAACGAAGGCAACAACCCCGAATCTTCAAGGATGACGGGTATAAACCTTATTCCGGTTTTGCTTTGTCGTAACTACGGATCACCCCTTCTTGCATGGTCGACGCAACCAGCACACCAGCACGGTTAAAAAACTGCCCGCGTACTAAACCACGCGCACCAGATGCACTAGGGCTGTCGACGGCATATAACAACCAGTCGTCAAAGCGGAAATCCTGATGGAACCACATCGCATGATCGATGGTCGCAACCTGCATCGTTGGCGCCATAAACGACTTGCCATGAGGTTGCAGCGCTGTCGGTAGGAAATTAAAATCTGATGCATAAGCCAGCATGTATTTATGCACCCGCAAATCGTCCGGCATCGCGCCATTAGCCTTAAACCAGACATAACGTTTAGCACTGCTGATCTGCGGTTTAAACGGATTATGAAAGGCTACCGGACGCATTTCGATTGGTTTTTCGCAAATAAACTTACTGCGTAGAGATTCCGGAATAAATTCGGCATGTTCGCGGTAAAACTCCAGATCGGAAATTAAATCCTCCGGCGCCGGCACTTGTGGCATTAAATCCTGATGCTCAAAACCAACTTCATCCGCCTGAAATGAAGCGGTCATATAAAAAATCGGTTTGCCAAACTGGATTGCGCTGACCCGGCGTGTGCTAAAACTTTTACCATCGCGGATGTTTTCAACTTCATAAACGATGGGTCTTGACGCATCACCCGGCCGTAAAAAATACGAGTGAAATGAATGGACTTTCCGATCTTCCGGAATGGTTTCTTTGGCAGCAGAAAGGGCTTGTCCCATGACCTGGCCGCCAAATACAGCTTTAAACCCCAGATCCTGACTCTGCCCCCGATACAACCCATACTCGATGGTTTCCAGCTTTAATAACGACAACAAATCGGCTAATACCTGGCTCATCTTTACGTCCTGCAATGCTTGAGAAACAGTTATTGTGCTACAGCCTCCGGTAAACTGCAAAACCGCAGGGCCAGTTCCGGAGATCTTTACTGATAAAGTTCCGACAGCAATACTGTGGCGGTGAATTTGCCAGCAATGAATGTCGATTCAGTGCGCACTGGTGCTGTAAACGCCGTCAAAATCGGTAGAATGTATGCAAAATCCGTTGAACCGATTGCGTTAGGCAGGTGATAGGCGGCATAATCTTGCCGGTTCCAACAGCGGAGTGGACGCATGCCGTGGGTATTTAAAACTGAGCCTGGCGAATGCAGCATCGATGATATTGGTGCTGCCGGAGCAGATGGAGTCATCTGGGAAGGTGTCAGAAATTATCAGGCAAGAAATTTCCTGCGGGATCAAGTCGTTGTTGGCGATTTGGTGTTGATCCACCATTCCAGTTGCGCAGAGATCGGCGTTGTCGGCATCGCACAAATAACTGCTGCTGCTTTTGCAGATCCCAGCCAGTTTCAGCCACTGAGCCAATATTTCGACCCGAAGGCCTCGGCAGAGAAATTTGCGTGGTTTGCCGTCAAGGTGAGTTTGGTTGAAAAGTTTACAAGAGTGCTCACACTGGCCGAGCTTCGTGCTTGTCCGGGGCTTGAAGAGCTGGCACTTGTAAAGAAAGGCAACCGGTTATCGGTAATGCCGGCAACAAAACAACAATTCGATCTTGTACTTTTTTTAACCAAGACATAGAGTGTATAAAACCAGCGGATTTTCACCTTGGGACTGTGCTGGTTTATGGAGTAACACAAATGATGGCAGCATTATCAGAAGATCGTCGTGATCAGCCCAAAGATTTAAATTATTTTTGGAATGAACTGAATATGGCGCAAAAGTTTTCGGTCGCCGAATTGCAGCGCTTTGGTTACGAGCTGGCATTTGTCAGACGCAGCCCAAGTTTCAGCATGGCGGTATTAAGAGCCGGTGATCGTATCGCAGCGGTCGATCAGGATGGCCAGATTGACACAGAGCCGAAAGTAATTATCCGCCACTAAGCGATTCTGGCAGAATAGATCAGGCCAGTTCTGGCCTGGTTCTCGTTGTTTTTATGGATTCTTTTACACTCTGCTCTTTCACCAGTGCCACTGCCGCCTGACATAGCTGCAAATACCCGGCAAAACTGTTTTTCTGCCAGCTTGGAATAAGTCGGCCATGCCGGTGAATAAACACTTCCAGCTCGGTATAGCCATCACTATTGTATTTTTTGCAATAACGCTGCAGAGCTTGGGCAATCGGTTGAGGCCGCAATACCAGTTCACGACATATCACCGGAATAGCCTGACATAATTGTTCAATATGTAATACTTCGTTGGGATTCAGCCGGGTTGATGTACGTTCCTGTCCGAGCTGCAGCAACAACATCTGGCAACATTCTTCCGCCAGTTCATAAGTCAGTTGCTGGACATGAGATGCTTCCTGATCCCGCAATTTAAATTGACTTAACAAGCGCTTATGTTCTTTGGTCAAACCATCAATTTTAATAACCAGCACTACGACAATCAGAAAAAAACCGATAAATACCAACACCGAACCCATATCGCCTCATTTGGCCACCTTGTGCGGATGGCCATTATTTTGTTTTAAGAATTTTCGCACTACCACCTGCTCGTGTGGGGTTGGATTATACCATTGAAATAAAACAATTAAGTGACGCCGGACAAACTAGCCTCCGGCGTTGCTGATTATTTCGATTGCTGGGTCCGGATATACTTCGCGACTTGTTGTTCCAGCACCGGCAGCGGCAGACTGCCATTTTGCAACACAACATCATGGAACTGGCGGACATCAAACTTGCTGCCTAACTTCTGTTCTGCTTCTGCGCGCAGGCGTTTAATGGTGATCTCACCCAATTTGTAAGACAAGGCTTGCGCTGGCCAACTGATATACCGATCCACTTCGGTTGTGACGTTATGCATCGACAATGCTGTATTGCTGGCAAGGAAATCAATGGCTTGCTGCCGCGTCCAACCCATAGTGTGCATACCGGTATCCACCACTAACCGGCACGCGCGCCACATTTCATAGGTTAAGCGACCGAAATTACTGTAAGGATCCTGATAAAACCCAACTTCTAATCCCAAAAACTCAGAATACAAACCCCAGCCTTCACCAAAAGCTGATGTATAAAAACTACGGCGATATGACGGCAAGTTGGTTTGTTCATTCGCCAATGCCACTTGTAAGTGATGGCCAGGAACCGCTTCGTGCAAAGTCAGCGCTTCCAGCTCGTACAACGGACGACGATCTAACGCATAGGTATTCACCCAGTAAAAACCAGCCTCTCCCGGTTCACGACCACCTGAATAACGGCCAGTGGTGTACTTCGGAGCAATTTCGGCCGGTACAGCTTCAACACCGTAAGGTGTGCGCGGTAAGGTGTTGAACAATTTAGGCAGTTGAGCGTCAATTTTTTTCGCCAGAAATGATGCTTCTTTTAACAGCTGCTCCGGCGTGGTGACATAAAACTGTTTGTCGGTGCGCAAAAACTGAATAAATTCAGCGAAACTACCTTTAAAGCCGGTTTGCGCGATGACGGTAGCCATTTCGGCACGAATTCGGGCGACTTCACTCAAGCCAATCTGGTGTACTTCGGCCGGGGTCATTTTTAATGTGGTGTAGTGTTCCAGCCGGTTTTGATAAAAAGCTGCACCATCAGGCAGCGAGCTCGCTGCAATATTGTCTCGGGCGGCTGGTAAATACTCACCGACAAAAAAGTCATAATATTGCTGATAGGCTGGCTGAATTTGCTCTGAAATAATGGTTCGGGCTTGTTGTTGCAACTGTTGCCACTTCGCAGCCGGAATGGTTGCAACGGGTTTTAACAGCGGGCGGAAAAACACACTTTGATCAATATCCTTTTGAATAAAAGATAAAATGCCCTGTTCATAGCCGGCTAACACTGCTTTTGGCTGAGTGTAACCTTTGGCGATGCCCTGGCGCATCCATGCTGTTTGTTGCGCCATATAACGCGGTACTGTACTGATTTTTTTCAGATATTTCTCAACATCTTCCGCAGTTTTGAACTTGCTGCCGGATAACATAAAGATCACGTCGCTATGAAAACCGGATTCTGCGGTTAACGGCATATAATGGCTACCATAATTGTATTCATCCACCTGATTCTGCAGGCGATACATCAAAATGGTGCGGTTAATCTGATTTTGCTCCGACAGCGTTTTCACATCTACGGCAGCCAGTTCAGCCAGTAATTGCTGCAGTTGCTGATGGGTTTTCGCGCCGGTTTCAGCCGACATGTCGGGTAACATCTGGTTGTCGTTCCGCCCAATGCTTTCCACTTTTTGCCATATGCCATTGGCTAATATGTCAAAGGTCTGGTTGGGGTCTACTTTGCTGCTGGCGCAGGCCGTTAATGTCGCGCACAGCAACAACAACCATAATTTTTGTTTCATATTTTTACCCATTGAATTTCATTGATAAGGTAATTGTATACATTACTCTACGCAACGGCTAAACCTCTTGCCTGACAATTCAGCGTTTTGACCGGATTTTATGCAGCAATTCGGTATAAAGTGCAGTTGAATTGCAGCAAACGACTGATAATTTTGTAAAAATTCTAAAAATATACAAAATTATCTTGGCGGAAGCAGGCTCTGTAGTTATTTTAAAGACTTGTATACGCTCAGATGTGTAGTAGACCTTGCGTTCAGCTGGCATTTCCGTAACATAAGGGCATTCATTTGCGCTAAGTCTATGTAGTATCCACTGGAGTTTTACTTGGCATGATGTATCAGGATTCAATCGATCAAGCGAGCGAAAAGGCGGCGTTGGCGCTGGCTTTTTTGCAACGGCATCGTTTGGCAGCACACCCGGTAAACTTCACTGTAGGTTACGACTATATCAGTGGCGTGAACGCCGAATTATGTCACGCCATCGAACAAAAGCTCGCTGCCCACATTCCCTTTGACGACTTCGTAATGGCGGAGTTGTACAGTAACTTTATCATCAGTACCAGCAAAGAAAACGAACAACTGGTCAATCAGGTCAACCAAATCGTCAGTAAACTCACCGGTAGTTCTGAGCTTGCCTCTGAAGCTATTACTGAATATATCGGGGTGTTGGATCACAGTTTACTGGCATTAAAAACCGATGACCCACATCAGGCGCGCGATACACTGCATCGTCTGCTCGATGCCACTTATGATGTCCGAACCAGCCAGCAAAAATTACGCGACCAATTAAAACACTCGACTGAACAAAGCCAGCAACTGCGCAACGAATTGGAAGAGCTGAAAAAAAGCCGGCAGGTTGATGCCTTAACCGGGCTCTATAACCGACTGGCAATGCAGGAACAGGTCGATGAATGGTTGACCAATGATCCCAAACGACGGATTGCTGCAATTGCCGTGGATCTTGATCATTTCCGGCAGTTTAATCAGGACTATGGCTTTAACATTGGCGATGTCATCCTGTCGAAAGTCGCAAAAAAAATCAGTGCATATGTCCAGGAAAGTGGCATGCCCGTGCGGGCAGGCGGCGAAGAATTCCTGATATTACTGCCGGATGTGGATTTACGCACCGCCAGCGAAATTGCTGAGCAAGTGCGTCGTGGTGTCGAAAAATTACGGTTTGTGTCATCACGCAGCAAAAAAGCTTTACCGAAAGTGACGATTTCGTTGGGCGTGACTTTGTATCAGGCACAGGAAAACTGGCATCAGTTCCTGGCAAGAACGACGTCAGTGATGAATGTCGCGAAAAAACGTGGCCGGAATCAGGTCGCAACTGAAGCCATGGTATAAGCCACGGCAATGAGTGCTCCCCTGTTGAAAGATCTGATCGACGTGGCGTTTGTTCAGCGTTTGGGCGATGCCTGTCAACAACTGCAGCCAACATTCGATAGCACAGGATTCGTCACCACTGTCGTTGACGAGAACTACCCGGCATTGGAACTCAAAGCGCGCATCCGGCGGGTGGCGACAATTTTGTTTCAGCAACTGGCGCTGCCTTTTGCTGAAGCCTGTGACGTATTAAAACCACTCAGCAGCCAGTTCGGCGGGATCCAGGGGTTTGTTTTCCCGGATGTTGTGGAACAATTTGGCCTGGAGCAACCGCTCATTGCTCTGGCCGTACTTGGCCATTTCACCCAATTTTCTACCAGCGAATTTGCCATCCGGCCTTTTATCATTCGTTATCCGGAACTGACTTTGCCGCAACTAGCGCTGTGGGCGCAAAGTGACAACCACCATTTACGCCGCCTTGCCAGTGAAGGCAGCAGACCCCGATTACCCTGGGGGCAGGCATTACCACAATTTAAAAAAGACCCTTCTCCACTGCTGCCGATCCTTGAACAATTAAAACAAGATCCGTCCGATTATGTCAGACGCAGTGTCGCCAATCATCTGAATGACATCAGTAAAGACCAGCCAGAACTAATGCTGGAGCTATGCCAGCGCTGGTTCGGACAACATCCGGACACCGACTGGATCGTTAAACATGCCCTGCGAGGTTTACTTAAACAGCGCCACCCGCAGGCATTACAATTGTTTGGTTATCAACCCGTGGCGGTTCAGGCACAACTGCAATTAGCCAGCAACAGAGTGGCGATGGGTGAGCGCTTAGTTTTTGAGGCGGTGCTTAGGCAACCTGCCGAACACACCGGTAAACTCCGACTGGAATATGCCATTGATTTTGCGAGCAAAACAGGCAAGGCACGCCATAAAGTATTTCAATGGCTGGAGCGGATCGTCAGCGAACCGGAATTAACGTTACAGCGTAGTTACCTGTTCAAAGACCTGACAACCCGGAAACATTATGCTGGCGAACACCGGCTTTATCTCATCGTCAACGGCCAGATTGTCACCAGCCAGAGTTTTCTGTTGGAAAGTGACGGCTAAGCAGCACGCCAACACTACCAACGCAGTTTTATTGATGGTCAGTAGAAACCCAAAATCATTGAAGTTGCAGAATGGCAACGGTGGAACCGCGACAAGTGAGCGAGACTGGAACGCCAGCCCGGCCCAGGAGCATAGTTGTCCTATGTGACTGGGTCGGACTGACGCTTCAGCGAACGAGCGAGGTCGCCACGAAGTGGCAACAACCCTGCAGCTTCAAGGACGACGGGTTTTTGATTGGCGGCACCGGCCAGATCTCTTACACTAGCACCAGTTTATCGCTGGCAAAGGCCCATTTATGACAGAGCAGCATCAAGACGCAGCAACCACTGCTTCCAACAACACCACTCACTTTGGTTTTAAAACAGTCGCCGCCGAAGAGAAAGTCTCGATGGTCGCGGGCGTCTTTCATAGCGTCGCCGCCAAATATGACGTGATGAACGACCTGATGTCACTCGGCATTCACCGGTTGTGGAAAAGATTCACCATCGACTGCAGCGGCGTGCGCCCTGGTCAAAAAGTGTTGGATTTAGCCGGCGGCACCGGCGATTTAACCGCATTGTTTTCCCGTCGGGTCGGCCCAACCGGTCAGGTAGTGTTAGCGGACATCAACGAATCAATGCTGAACGTTGGCAAAGACAAACTGCGTGATTTGGGTCTGGTGAATAACATAAGTTATGTGCAGGCGAACGCCGAAGCTTTGCCTTTTGCTGACAACAGCTTTGATATCATCACCATCGCTTTTGGCCTTCGGAACGTCACTGATAAAGACGCCGCTCTACGTTCAATGTTCCGGGTGTTAAAACCTGGTGGCCGTTTACTGGTGCTGGAGTTTTCCAAACCGACGCAGGAATGGCTAAGCAAAGTCTATGACGTCTACTCCTTTAAACTGTTACCAGCGATTGGCCAGCTCGTCGCCAATGACCGCGAATCTTATCAATATTTAGCAGAATCAATTCGCATGCACCCGGATCAGGCAACGCTGCAACAGATGATGGACGCAGCAGGTTTTGCCCAAACCAGTTACCACAACCTGACCGGTGGTATTGTCGCACTCCACCGCGGTTATAAGTTCTAAGCAGGCGGATGATGCTGACCCAGTTGTTACCTGCACTTTTACCTGCACTCTGGCCAAAAATGTTGCCGAGCCTGTTGTGCTCGGTGGCCGAGCCGGTGCTGAATAAAGTCATCGCGCTGGACCCGGCGGCACTGGCTCGATTGCAGGCATTACAAGGCCGGCAATTGGCGTTTGAACTGACCGATCTGAAACTGCGGGTAGTCCTTACCGCGCAGCCGAACGGGATCTGGTTGAATCAGCACCGCGAAGCGGTTGATTGTGTCGTCACAACCAATCTGGCTAGTTTGCGCCAACTGCGTGATCCAAGTCAGTTGACCCGGCTTATTCGCGAAAACGCTTTGGATATCACCGGCGACTTGCAGCAACTACAGAAATTTAATGATTTTTTTGCCAAGCTCAACCCGGATTGGGCTGAACATTTGTCAGGCTACATCGGCGACGCCGCGGCACATAAAGTAGCGCTGACCTTACAACAATTACAGCAGCTGCTGCAGGCAAAGTTGCAGCTGGCCGATCAAAGCGTCACAACTCTGTTGCAGGATGAATTGCAACTGAGCCCGGTATCCGCTGAGCTGGCACAGTTCAGCCAGCAAGTGAGTCAGCTAAACGCCCGCACCGAAAAATTGGCACAGCAACTTAAGCAGTTGAAGGGGAAATAAGTGAGTCTGAGCCGTTTTTACCAAATTCAAAAAACGCTGTTGCAGTACGGCCTCGACGAACTTGTCCCGGCGCAGTGGCAGCCTTGGTGGGCCAAAGCGGCCCGGCATTCGATGTTCTGGCTGCAAAATCAACATCCGGATAAAACCGTTGGCGTGAGGCTACGACTGGCGTTGCAAAGTCTGGGGCCGGTTTGGGTCAAGTTTGGTCAGATGTTGTCGACCCGCCGTGATTTGTTTCCACCTGAGCTGGCCGATGAACTGGCAAAACTGCAGGACAAAGTCGAACCTTTTGATGGCACTCAAGCACAAAAGCTGATTGAAAAGGCGCTCGGGCTCACTGACATCAGTGATTTATTCTGTGACTTTGCCGTCATACCGCTGGCATCAGCCTCTATTGCCCAGGTCCATACCGCACGGTTGAAACAGCCAGATGGCACTATCGCCGATGTGGTGATTAAAGTGATTCGGCCCGACATCGAACGGCAAATTCAGGCTGATTTAGAACTGATGGCCGATTTAGCCATCATGGCGGCAAAATTTTTACCGGATGGCAAACGACTCCGACCACGGGAAGTGGTGGCCGAATATCGTAAAACCATCCTCGACGAACTCGATTTACAACGCGAAGCCGCCAATGCGATTCAGCTGCGCCGCAATTTCGAGAATTCAGAGTCTTTGTATATCCCCTTTGTTTACAGCGACCACAGCCGTTCGAATGTGATGGTAATGGAACGGATTTATGGCATTCCGGTCTCCGATAATGCGGCACTGGAAGCGCAGGGCACCAACATGGAACTGTTGGCGCAACGTGGTGTTGAAGTGTTTTTCACCCAGGTATTTCGTGACAGTTTTTTCCACGCCGATATGCACCCGGGCAATATTTTTGTCTCGTACAACACACCGCATAATCCGCAATTTATCGGTATCGACTGCGGTATTGTCGGCACTTTAAATCGCGAAGATAAAAGATATCTGGCGGAAAATTTTGTGGCGTTTTTTAACCGCGATTACCGCAAAGTGGCACAACTGCATGTCGATTCCGGCTGGGTACCTTTTGACACCAGTATCGAAGAATTCGAAAGCGCCATCCGCACTGTGTGCGAGCCGATTTTCCAAAAGCCTTTGGCTGAAATTTCGTTTGGCCAGGTGCTGATGAACCTGTTTAACACCGCCCGGCGTTTTAATATGCAGGTGCAACCACAGTTGGTGCTGTTACAAAAAACGCTGTTGTATATCGAAGGACTGGGCCGGCAGCTATATCCACAACTCGATTTGTGGAAAACCGCCAAACCATTTTTGGAAGATTGGGTAAAACAGCAAATGGGGCCTTGGGCCATGCTGATGCAAATTAAGGAAAACTTGCCGTTTTGGGCGGAAAAGTTGCCGGAAATGCCAACGTTGCTGCACAGCTATTTGCAGCAACAACCAAAACAACAGCAGCAATTGCTGCAGCAACTACAAGTGTTGCAACAGCGGCAAGTGCAACAAGGGGCAGATTTGAAACTGGCCGTTCTGGCTGGAGCCGCTTTGCTGAGTGCCACAGTGCTGCTGGCCACAGGCTGGCCGCTATTGGCCGCACCGTTAGCGGTTTGCGCTTTGTTTTTTGCAGCGAAGGCGGTATTGTCATAATTATTTCTTACAATTGCCGCAACCTGCTTCAGCAGAACATATGACCCCTGCAACTACGACAACGCAGGGTATGTACCTTAAATCATTGACGATGCAGGTAAGCGGCAATTGAGCAAATCCCCAAGAGCATAGTAGTCCTATGTGACTGGGGGAGTGAAAGCGGCAACACCCCTACAACTTCAAGGATGCAGGGTATAGTGTTCTGGCGGCGCATCGGCGTATACTAATCATCTACAGTTTCAAAGGATATTTCTTATGGGTTTCGGTGGTATCAGTATTTGGCAATTGTTGATCATTCTGGTGATCATTGTGTTGTTGTTTGGAACTAAGCGTTTACGCAATATCGGCACTGATTTAGGCTCAGCTATTCGTGGTTTTCGCAGCTCAATTAAAGATGGCGAAGCAGACGCAGCTGAAGATGCTACTTTTGCTGCAGAAGCGCGTAAAGATCCGGCGGCTGTCAGTAACCAAACCTCAGCAGCACAACCTGCTGCCGACGCCAAACCAGCTTCAACCACCACGCAGAATAGTTCCGGTTCAGATAAAATCTGATGAGCTTCTGGGAACTGGTATTGTGTGGTGTGGTCGCGTTGATTGTACTTGGGCCGGAACGGTTGCCAGGTGCAATCCGCAGTACCAGTAAGTTTATCAATGGTATTCGCCAGTTTGGCCAGCAAATGAAGGCCGAACTGGGAGATGAATTACGGGCTCACGAGTTACACCAAAAGCTCAAAGACGCGGAAGAAAAAGGTTTGCTGAATCTGACTTCCGCGGAAATCAGTGCCTTAACTGAATTACGACAGGCAGCAGCAGACGTGACTCAGCCTTATGGTCCGGCAGCCGCAACGATACCCCAACCTACTCCTGTGCCGAGCGCCCCTGCTGTTGAAACTACAGCGCTAACCGGATCACCAGCTAAACCAAATGAACACAACCAAGACAAACCAGGCGTCGCCTAATAGCCTGATCGGGCATTTGATTGAAATGCGCAACCGCTTACTGAAAAGTATTGCGGCTGTAGTACTGGTGTTTATTTCATTAGCGTATTTTGCCAATGATATCTATCACATCCTGAGCATGCCGTTGATGAAAGTGATGCCGGCTGGCGCCAGTATGATTGCCACCGATGTAGCAGCGCCATTTTTTGCGCCATTTAAACTGACGTTTATCGTGGCCTGCCTGATTAGCGTGCCCTATATTCTGTTCCAGATTTGGCGCTTTGTTGCGCCAGCCCTTTACACCAAAGAGAAACACCTGATCGCACCGCTCATTGCCTCCAGCACCTTGTTGTTTTATGCCGGTATTGCCTTTGCTTATTTCCTGGTGTTTCCGATTATTTTTGGCTTTTTCACCAGCGCAGCGCCGGAAGGAGTCACCATCGCCACCGATATCAGCAGTTACCTCGATTTTGTGCTGAAACTGTTTTTTGCTTTTGGTTTAAGTTTTGAAATCCCGGTTGCCATTTTGTTGCTGATTTGGACCGGCGCGATGACTCGCGAGCAACTCATTGAAAAACGCTCATATTTTATTGTGATTGCCTTTATTATCGCGATGTTTCTGACCCCACCAGATGTGCTGTCACAAACTTTGTTAGCTGTGCCAATGTGTTTGTTGTACGAACTGGGTATTTGGCTGGGACGTTTTTATCAACCAAAACCTGATGAAGATGACGCCGTAGATGAAACCGCAGAGCCTGCAGCACAAATCGAAAATAAAGCGGACCAACCGCACCAATAGAATAGGATTGTTATGCATTTAAGAATTTGTGCTGCGCTGCTACTGATGTCGCCCGCAGCCTTCGCCAACAGCGTTGATTTAAAAACTCAGTTACAAAGTTGCCAGCAAATATCCGACGAAGAACAACGTCTGAACTGCTTTGATCAAATCGTTAGTCAACTCGATCGCGTTGCACCACAACAATCGGTGACCACAACAATTGCCAGTGTCACAACCACGGGCAAGACGGCCGAAACAGTAGTAGAGCAATCGGCTCCAACGCCGCCAAAACAAGAAATGGCGGCGGAATTTGGTTTGAAAAAGCCAAGACCGGACGCAGAAATTGAGGAAATTACCAGCACCGTCAAAGCCATAGCCCAGGATGTTCACAAGAAGTTACTGATTACTTTAGAAAATGGGCAGCAATGGCGGCAAATTGATCGAGAGTACCTGAACATCCAGGCCGGCGATCGCTGTGTGGTAAAACGTGGCGCCATCGGTTCCTTTTTATTGGGAATTGAAGGGACGAAAAAGAAAATCCGGGTGCGGCGTGTCGAGTAGTCCATTTTGCTGGTTTGATGCCGGAGTCAATCTGTTCAGCCAGCAATTTGATCAAGACCGTGACCAGGTTGTGGCACGTGCCAAAGATGCCGGCGTGCAGCAACAACTGTTGATTAGCAGCGACCTGGCAGAAACGGTGCTGAATATTGAATATTGCCAGCAGCACCAAGGATTGTTAACCACCGCAGGTGTACATCCGCATCAGGCGGCAGCCGTTGCCGTTGCCGACGGCTGGCTACCTCAACTCCAGCTCTTGTTGCAGCAGCCGGCAGTCGTGGCCGTTGGCGAATGTGGCCTCGATTTTAACCGAATGTTTTCCACCAAAGATCAACAAATCAGCGTTTTTTCTGCACAACTTTCACTTGCCAAACAACTGCAAAAAGCGGTTTACTTACATGAACGTGATGCATTTCCTGACCAGTTGGCATTATTAAAGCAGTATCAGATTGACCACGGCATCGCCCACTGCTTTACCGGAGATGCCTTGCAGCTGAAAGCTTATCTGGATTTAGGTTTGTATATAGGGATCACGGGATGGCTGTGCGATGAGCGCCGCGCCACAATGTTGCAGGATGCGTTACAGTATTTGCCATTGGATCGTTTGATCCTGGAAACGGATGCACCTTATTTGCTGCCACGTAACCTGATACCCAAACCAAAATCGCGCCGCAACGAACCATCTTATGTCAGCGCGATAGCCCACCAGATTGCGCAGTTTCGCGGCTGGAGCATTGCCGATATCGCCCGGCACAGCCACCAAAACGCCCAATCATTATTCTCAAGGTCGTCATCGTGATCACCATCGACCGGCTGGAACAGTGGCTCGCAACTATCACCCTTTATCCGGTGCATTTTCTGTTATGTAGTTTGCTCAGTTTTAGTCTTGGTGCTGCGATTTGTGCCTTTGTGGTGTACCGTCGTCAACTGCATTGGCAACGCGAGACCGCCGAGCGGTTGGAAGACAGTATTCAGACCCGCACTTTCGAATTACAGGTCGCCCTGAATGAATTGGCCGATAAAAACCGTATTTTGGAAGAACAAAATACCCTCGATGCCATGAGCGGCGTGCGCAATCGTGCTTATTTTGATAAAAAGATTCAGGCCGAACTCAAGCGCAGTCGCCGTGAACAAAGACCATTGGCGATAGTGATGTTGGACATCGACCACTTCAAGCAAATCAACGACAATCACGGCCATCTGGCGGGCGATGCGGTGATCCGAGGCGTGGCGCAGCGTATTCAGGATCTACTAAAACGCAGTAGCGACTACGTTTGCCGTTACGGCGGTGAAGAATTCGCCCTTATTTTGCCCAATACCGACGCCGAAGGTGTGCTGGCGCTGGCCGAACAAATCCGCCACAACATTGCCGAACAGCCTTTTGACACCGAAATAGGTGCTTTGGCAGTCCACATCAGCGCCGGTTGTTTTGCCAGTATCGCCGGCTCTGAGATGGTGAGTACTGATTTTATTCACGCAGCCGATCAGGCGTTGTATCTGGCAAAAACCTCTGGTCGCAATCAGGTTAAATTATCAATGGCCGCCGTGGTTGAAGCCACTGCAGTGGCGGTCGAAGGAACCCATGATGAACTCGTCAACTAGCTATTTCCCGGCAGCCCGCTTACGGCGGATGCGTCAACATGATTTCAGTCGCCGTTTAATGGCGGAAAACCAACTGACTGCCAATGATTTAATTTATCCGATGTTTATTATTGAAGGCGACAATAGCCGCGAGGCCATCGCTTCCATGCCGGGAATTGAACGGCTGACTTTAGATTTATTGCTTGAAGAAGCCAAAGAATTAGTCGCACTCGGCATTCCGGCCATCGCTTTATTTCCCGTGACGCCACTTTCGAAAAAAACGTTGCTGGCAGAAGAAGCTTATAATCCGGATGCATTAGCGCAACGAGCCGTTCGGTTATTGAAGCAGCACGTGCCGGAACTGGGCATTATTACTGACGTGGCACTGGACCCTTTTACTACCCATGGTCAGGATGGCATTATTGATGAGTCCGGCTATGTTCTGAACGATATCACCACCGATATTCTGGTCAAACAAGCCTTATCGCATGCCGAAGCCGGCGCTGATATTGTGGCACCTTCTGACATGATGGACGGCCGAATTGGCGCCATCCGCGAAGCACTGGAAGCTGCCGGTTTTCACAATACCCGTATTCTGGCGTACTCCGCTAAGTATGCTTCGGCCTATTATGGCCCGTTCCGTGATGCAGTTGGTTCCGCCGGTAATTTAAAAGGTGGCAATAAAAAGTCATATCAGATGGACCCTGCCAACAGCAATGAAGCACTGCGCGAAGTGGCGCTGGATTTAGAAGAGGGCGCCGATATGGTGATGGTGAAACCTGGTATGCCGTATCTGGATATTGTGCGCCGGGTGAAGGACGAATTTGGGGTTCCGACGTTTGCCTATCAGGTCAGCGGTGAATACGCCATGCATATGGCCGCGATTCAAAACGGCTGGCTGGCTGAAGAAGCGGTGGTGATGGAATCGTTATTGGCCTTTAAACGCGCCGGTGCCGATGGCATTCTGACTTACTTCGCGAAAAAAGCGGCTATTTGGTTAAAAGGCTAAAAATTTCTGGGGTCCGGGTCAATTGTTAACAGATTTCTGTTAATAATTGACTCGGACCCCAGTTTACTTCAGTTGCAACAACCAACCGGCCTGTTGCTGATAAGCCACTTCTTGCTCCAGCTCAGCCCGCATCAACGGATGTTGCTCTAACCAGCCTTTGGGCAGTGTCAGCGTCAGACTTTCCGCTTGCGCGCAAATTTCTACCTCAGGTAATACTTCATGGCGCCGGCGCATCGACAGCACCACCGACAACCGCAACAGCCGGGTCAGCCGCACTGCTAACAGCACTGACGTCATCGTTTGGCGGGCAATAATTTCGCGATTGATATCCGCACGATGGTTATACACCAGCGCCATCAACAGTTGTTGTTGGGCACGGGTAAAGCCAGGCAATTCAGTGTGGCTGATGATATAAGCGCCGTGATGATGATGATTTTTGTATTCGATCAGTAATCCGAGCTCATGCAATAAAGCTCCGGATTTAAGCATGCTCAGGCCTTCAAATTTACCGAGTTGCCACTGTGCCTGCAGCTGATTGGCCAGTTGCAGCGCCATTTCTGCCACCCGGTTGGCATGTTGCTCGTCGATGTAATACCGCACCATCAGACTGGCGATAGTCCGGTTACGGACATCCATATGCTGCAATTGCGGTAGCATGCCATACAACACACCTTCGCGCAGTGCGCCACCGGATAAGGTCATACCCGGAATGTGTAATTTGCGGAACAAGGCTATCAGGATCGAAAGTCCAGACGGAAATACCTGCTTACGCTCTTGTGCCAGTCCGACCAACGTCAGCTGCTCCAGCTGACCACAGACTAAGGCTTGTTGCAAAATGCCTTCTAAGCGCGCCAGTGTGATCACTTCGTCCTGCCCCTGCGCCACCAGAATTTCCTGCATCGCCTGCACTGTGCCGGAGGCACCAACGGAAATCTGCCAGCCGGACGCAATAAACTGCTGCGCGATGGTTTCAACTTCGGCTTCTGCTGCGGCAATCGCTGTATTAAAATTATCTTCGGTCAGCAAACCATCAGCAAAATAACGGTCCAGATAAGTCACGCAGCCCATATTCAGGCTGGCCAGCAATAAAGGTTCAAAACCGGTGCCAACGACAATTTCAGTCGAAGCGCCACCGATATCAATGACTAAGCGGTTGGAATCACAATTGGAGGTATGGGCAACGCCGAGATAAATCAGCCGGGCTTCTTCTTCGCCAGCGATGATTTCAATTTGATGGCCGAGAATTTTTTCAGCTTCAGAGAGGAAAACTTTGACGTTACGGGCAAGGCGTAAAGTAGCAGTGCCAACGATCCGGATATTGGCCGCCGGAATATCCTGCAGTCGCTCTGCGAACAGCGCCAGACATTCCCAACCACGATTCATCGCTTTTTTACTGAGCACCAGGCTGTCATTCAGACCTGCAGCCAACCGCACTTTGCGCTTGACCCGGCCTATCACCTGCACACTGCCGCCAACCACTTTCACCATCAACATGTGAAAGCTATTAGAGCCGAGGTCAATCACAGCATAAATATCTTCATGCTGTGATTGCGCAGGTGTCGCAACACCAGGCTTAACGTGGTCTGGCGCGTTGTGGTCTTGGACCATTCGGATTGCTACGTCCTGCATTACGCGCTTGTCCCGGACGACGACGAACCCTGGCTTTTGGCTGGATTAAGTCGGTCAGTAAGGCTTTGGCATCATATTGGGTGACTGCGATTGGATGACGGATGTAATCTTCAATGGCGGTCAGATTTAACGCGTAACGTTCACAGGCAAAACTGATGGCTTTGCCACTTTCGCCGGCACGACCAGTACGGCCAATGCGGTGTACGTAATCTTCGCAGTCATCTGGTAAGTCAAAGTTAAAGACATGACTAACCATCGGAATATGCAGACCACGGGCAGCAACATCGGTCGCTACCAGAATATCCAGTTTACCGGTGGTGAAATCATCCAGAATTTTTAAGCGTTTTTTCTGAATAACGTCACCGGTTAACATCCCAACACGATGGCCATCGGCTTCGAGCCAGGCGAAAATGTCTTCGCACCAATGTTTAGTATTGGCAAACACTATGGCTTTATCCGGCCATTCTTCTTCCATTAAGCTCAGCAACAATGGAATTTTGTGCTCGCTTGAAGGGTAAAATAATTCTTCGCTGATCCGGCTGCCGGTCATTTGCTCTGGGGCAATATGAATATGTTCTGGCTGATTCATTTGCTCGAACGCCAGTTCCTGAACCTTGTAAGATAAAGTTGCTGAGAACAGCAGGCTTAATCGTTCGGTGGCAGGCGGCATCCGGCTGAACATGTAGCGGATGTCTTTGATAAAGCCCAAATCGAACATGCGATCAGCTTCATCCAGTACCACCACCTGAATTTGTTTCAGGTCGTACAGACCTTGTTTCATGTAGTCAATCAGGCGGCCAGTGGTGCCAATTAAAATATCTGCACCATTTTCTAATAACTGGCGTTGAGAATCGTAACCCTCGCCTCCATATATCAGAGCAAGCTTCAGACCAGAATGTTTTGCCAGTAATAAGGCATCGGTATGGATCTGAACCGCCAGTTCACGCGTAGGAGCCATAATAATGGCACGTGGTTGACCTGAACCTCGTGGTTCATGGGTCAGCAGGTAATGGAAAGTGGCAGTCAGAAAGGCCAGGGTTTTCCCGGTACCGGTCTGTGCCTGACCTGCGATATCTTTACCGGCCAGTGCCAGTGGTAAACACTGTGCCTGGATCGGCGTACAATTGGAGTAACCTTGCGCAGCGAGTGCGGCAAGAACCTGAGGTGCCAATGCAAAATCGGCGAATTTATGCTGAGTGAGGTGTGTTTTATTCATACCGGCTTAGCATAACCGTTACGCTTGCAATAAGGAACAGTCAGGATAAAATTGATGCCAGATTTTTCACTGGTGCAAACAACGGTTTGGGTTAACCCAAAATGATGCACCCTAAAACAGCTGAATATTGCAGTAACCCTGCCCAGCCCTATCGGAGAGTACAATGAGCGAACATATTTTACAGGTTTCTGATGACAGCTTTGAGGCTGATGTATTAAAAGCTGAAGCACCTGTGTTGGTAGACTTCTGGGCTGAATGGTGTGGTCCATGCAAAATGATCGCGCCAATTCTGGCCGATGTGGCTCAGGAATATGCTGGCAGAGTAACAATTGCCAAAGTGAATATCGACCACAACCCGGCCACGCCGCCAAAATTTGGTATCCGTGGCATCCCAACTTTGCTGTTATTCAAAAACGGCCAGGTTGCAGCGACCAAAGTTGGCGCGTTATCTAAAACTCAGTTAAAAGAATTCCTCGATTCAAACATCTGATTTGAATCCTGGGATCTGACGAATTATTAGGCGTATTTTTGTACGCCTTTTTTCTGCCAGCTGCTGGACGGCCAAAACTTATCCTGCTAAGGTGTAGCTCAGCAACTTCTCAAATAACCCGCTTCCTCGTTGGCTAATTCAATTCTGAAAATCAATTGCTCAGCGAAAAGCTATCTTTCTGTTTTGATACACAAGAACCCATCAATATGCATTTAACCGAACTGAAGCTGAAGCCGATTAACGAGTTGGTTGATCTGGCCGAAACCATGGGCCTGGAAAATATGGCCCGGCTGCGTAAGCAAGATATCATTTTCGCCATTTTGAAATCTCATGCCAAAAACGGCGAAGAGATTTATGGTGACGGTGTCGTCGAAATTCTGGCCGACGGATTTGGCTTCCTACGTTCTTCTGACAGTTCTTATTTAGCTGGCCCGGACGATATTTACGTCTCGCCAAGCCAGATCCGCCGTTTTAACCTGCGTACCGGCGACAGCATTTCCGGCCTCATTCGCCCGCCGAAAGAAGGTGAACGTTATTTTGCCCTGCTCAAAGTCAACGAAGTGAACTTCGGCCGTCCTGAGCAAGCCCGTAACAAGATTTTATTTGAAAACTTAACGCCGCTGCATGCCAATTCACGGCTGCGGATGGAACGTGGTAACGGCAGTAAAGAAGACATCACCGCCCGCGTCCTCGATTTAGCCTCACCGATTGGCCGTGGCCAACGTGGTTTGATTGTCGCACCACCCAAAGCCGGTAAAACTATTCTGCTGCAAAACATCGCCCAATCGATTGCCGCCAATTACCCAGAATGTGTATTGATGGTATTGCTGATCGACGAACGTCCGGAAGAAGTGACCGAGATGCAGCGGATGGTAAAAGGTGAAGTGGTTGCTTCAACCTTCGACGAACCAGCCAGCCGTCACGTCCAAGTTGCTGAAATGGTTATTGAAAAAGCCAAACGCTTAGTTGAGCACAAAAAAGACGTGATCATTCTGCTCGACTCTATCACCCGTTTAGCCCGTGCTTACAACACCGTGATCCCTAGTTCAGGTAAAGTCCTGACCGGTGGTGTGGACGCCAACGCTCTGCACAAACCAAAACGCTTTTTTGGTGCAGCACGGAACGTGGAAGAAGGTGGCAGCTTAACCATTATCGCGACGGCGCTGGTTGATACCGGTTCCAAAATGGACGAAGTAATTTACGAAGAATTTAAAGGTACCGGTAACATGGAAATGCACCTTTCGCGCAAAATCGCCGAACGCCGTGTGTTCCCTGCCATCGACTTTAACCGTTCAGGTACCCGCCGTGAAGAACTGCTGGCGTCGTCTGAAGAACTGCAAAAAATGTGGATTTTACGTAAAATTCTCAACCCAATGGATGAGACCGATTGCATGGAATTCCTGATTGACCGTTTGCAGATGACCAAGACCAACGACGAGTTCTTCGATTCAATGAAACGGCAAAAAAATAGTTAATCCGAAGCCGGCATAGTTGCCGGCTTTTTTTATACCCGTCATCCTTGAAGATTCGGGGTAGTTGGCCGCCTTCACTCGCCCCAGTTACATAGACTGCTATGCTTTGGGCCGAGCTGGCGCTCCAGGCTCGTTCAGTTGCCGCGGTTCCACCGTGGCCATTCCGAATTTTCAATGATTTTGGGTATCACTCAGAAAACTACCGACTTCGAAATTTAAAAGAGTACAAAAGATGGCACGCGCAAGAATCATTGTTATCGGCGGTGGCGCCGGTGGTCTGGAACTGGCCACCCGTTTAGGCAACAAGCTTGGCCGAAAAGCCAAGGCCGACATCACCCTGGTCGACCGTAATCCCACCCACATCTGGAAACCGCTGTTACACGAAGTCGCAACCGGCACCCTTGACGTGGATATCGATCAGGTCACTTATCGCGCCCATGCCCGGGCGCATGGCTTTGATTTCCAGCTTGGCACGATGATTGGATTGGACCGGGAACAACGTCAGGTCATCCTCGCACCGTTGTTTGACGAAAACGGCGAAGAAATTTTATCTGAGCGTCAATTGAGTTACGACTATCTGGTGCTGGCAATTGGCAGCGTCTCGAACCATTTTGGCACTCCTGGCGTACCGGAAAATTGTATCTTTTTAGATAGTCCGACCCAGGCCAATCGCTTTCATCGCCGCTTGTTAGAAGCCTATTTAAAACTGAATTCACCCGGACATCCGAAAGACAATCTGAATATTGCGATTGTTGGTGCAGGTGCCACCGGTGTGGAACTGGCTGCCGAATTACACCATGCAGCGGCTGAGCTTAATTTATACGGTTTTAGCGATATGAAACGTGATCGCTTAAAAATCAGTGTGATAGAAGCGGGGCCTCGGATTTTACCGGCGCTGCCAGAACGTATCGCGGCGGCGGCCCACAAAGAACTGGTAAAACTTGGTGTGGACGTGCGGGTTTCAACAAAAGTGACTGCGGCGGACGAGCACGGCTTGCAGCTAGGGGATGAGCATTTATCCTCTGAACTGATGGTGTGGGCGGCAGGTATCAAAGCCCCTGATTTCTTAAAAGATTTGGCTGGCCTTGAAAATAACCGTATTAATCAACTGCTGGTGTTACCGACACTGCAAACCACCCGCGACAGCCAGATTTATGTGATTGGTGATTGCGCCGGATGTCCGCTGCCGGATAACAAATGGGTGCCGCCACGGGCACAATCGGCGCACCAGATGGCCAGTGTGGTGGCGAAAAACCTACTGGCGGCCATTCAGGGCAAACCACAACAGGTTTATCATTACCACGACCATGGCTCACTGATTTCACTGAGTCGGTTTGGTACAGTTGGCAATTTAATGGGTAACCTGGTTGGCGGTGCCATGATGATTGAAGGCCGGATTGCACGCTTGGCCTATATCTCGTTGTACCGGATGCATCAGGTGGCACTGCATGGCTGGTGGCGTACCATGATGATTTCAGTGATTGGCCGGATCAACAAAATTATCCGACCACGGCTGAAGTTACATTAAAAGTAGCATTAAAAGTGACATGACCAAGCTGATGATTTGAGTTCAAAAGCCTCTTTTGACCAAAACCGCAGCCTGCCTGCGGTTTTTTTATATCTAAAGTCAGGAACGACGGGAAATTGCTGGCTCATCAAAATACTGAAACTGCCCTTGCGACAACGCTGCCTTGCGTTGTTGCTGGTAACCGGCCGAACGGTCCTGCAGCGGATAGCCAAAGACTTCCAGATGCGCCTGTTCCATCAACTGCTGTAACTCATTTTTATCCGTCAATCCCAACAATTCACCAGCATATAAAAACCCTTCAGTCCGGTGCTTTTCGACAGTGACCGGCTGATTGGCTTTACTTTTTTGAAAAATCTGCAAAAACTGGTTTTTTGCCTGCTGCATAAATATCTGTTTATCCAAGATCATCGCTCCTGTTATGGCGGATTGTCGGCATCTGAACCGCAGCTACCACGCTTCTGACATCAAAGCTGGTGCTGCAAAGCAGACGCAACTCAAGGTAACTTAATGTTTTACAGCAGATTTTGATTCTTTTAAACCGTAATATTGCACATGTCCGCCCCGCGGCAAAACAATTCCAATGCTCAAAGACGGCCAAAAACTTGCGCTGGAACAAAGTCCGGTTCTGACAG
Organism: Rheinheimera sp. SA_1; assembly: GCF_001669775.1. Lineage (GTDB taxonomy): Bacteria > Pseudomonadota > Gammaproteobacteria > Enterobacterales > Alteromonadaceae > Pararheinheimera. The sequence goes on along the minus strand of NZ_LXWK01000021.1, from coordinate 25,522 downwards.
TCCACTTAGAATAGTGGACGTTATCAGCTTGATTAAGGAACCGTGATGGCCTTCAGCACTCAGCATAAAGTTTATATTCCGGACACCGCCAAAGACAGCCAGTATATGCTGGCTGAATTTCAGCTTAGTCAGGCATTTTTTGCCTGTTATCCCGATGAAACCAGCTGTTACCGGCAACTCAGCCTACAATTTTTTAAGCTCGCTGATGCCGCCGGACTAACCAATGTGCATTTTATTGCCAACGACAAAATGCCGGTGGTGCGCTTTCACACCGAAGCATTCTGCTTTCAGACAGCAGATCAGATGCTGTTTTTCTACAATCCGGCCTACCACGAAGCCCAACATTGTTGGTCCGCCAGCCATTACCGGGCACGTAAGATCAGTTTGTTATGCTTGGCCACCGGTGCTGAAATACGCAATAAAGCCGCCGAATTTCATCAAAGAGTACGTCAGGTGATATTGGATTTTAAGGCGCTATTACCGCTTACTGATATTCCGGTTAAAATTCGCGACCATCAGCATTTGTCCTACGATTTATTTGCCCGTGCTAAGGGTTGTGACAGTAGCTTCGGCTACAAATTGCGTTCACTACCAGCACGTTATCTTGCCCGTGGCACCGCAGTTCCGGTTGATCATCACACCATGAGCTATGCAGCTGTTAGTTTACCGCTGTGCCGCGAACTGAAGCAGCGGTTATTAGCCGAAGCTACAACTGGTTATGCCAACCTCTATCAAAACCTTGAGCAACAATTTGTCGGTTGTGCCGAAGCCCAGCATCTGACCAGACTGGCATTTATCGCTGATGGCTCAACACCTTTGGTTCGCAATCGCCAGCTCGATAAACCAAAACAAAGTCCGGAACTGACCATGCTGAGTTTTGACACCAGTTCGCCGCAAACGCAATTGATCAGCCAATGGCAGGCCGATCAACTGGTCGATACCGCCCACCTGTTGCTGATTGCTGGTCAGGATGACAACACCGAATTTGGTTATGGCCGTTTTATGAATCAGGTTGAACAAAGCCTGCATGCATTGGCGCAGCAACTTGGGTTACAACCAGAAAAGCAGGATTTAACCGTGCGCTTTCATCAGCATTTGAGTTATCTGCTGCCTTAAAAGGCGATAATGGAGCATCAGCTTTGGCAGTCGTTTTAGCATTTGCGAAGAAAGGTTGCTAAGTAAAGTTGAAAGATTCAATTAAAATCAATTCGTTGATGAAGTATCATCCAGGTCTCGTTGCCACAGCGGGCGGTAACATACCCCTTGTGGCGTTGATTCACTGTGAAACAACACTATTGTCTTGGCTTGTAACCGTATTTGCAACGGCGGTAGTTCAGGCATGGTTTTGCTATGCCGTGCCAGAGTGATATGCGGTTTCAGGTCATGCTGCGGTGGTGTAAAACCATTGGTGCTCGCCACTTGCAGTAGCTGCTGATACAGCTCAGCCAAAGCCAGGTCGACCACGTCACCTGCCAGACACAATACCGCCGGCCCCGGCCACACCTGCCATTCATCCAACAGCACCGAAAAAGCCGGTAACGGTAATGCAGCTAAAGCATCGGTCAATTGGCGGGCCTGGAAGGCAGTGCCTTGCCCGAGAAACAATAAAGTCAGATGCAAGTTGGCTGCAGCAATAGGTTTTGCTGGCGTCGGGATCAACGGCAATATATCTGCCAGCAGCCTTGCATTGGCGGCGTCAGGCCGCACACCTAAAAACAACCGCCGTTCGCCTGTCCAATCCAGGTTTTTAGTTGTCGCGCCTGACTCAGTCTTCATCTGGCAATTGCGTGAACAAAGCACCCGTTAACTTTGATGCTTCTTCGGTTTTACTGGAGGTCAGCAACATGGTTTCTAAGGCGGTCATTTCCTCAACCGTCAGCTCACGCCACTGCCCGACATTTAAGCCCGCCAGCCGCACATTCATGATCCGCACCCGTTTTAGCTTGGTGACATTAAAGCCGAGGAATTCGGTCATCCGGCGAATTTGCCGGTTCAGCCCCTGCCGCAACACGATATTAAAGGTATGACGGGACTTTTGCGTGACTTGACATGGCAGAGTCACCGTCTCCAGAATTGGCACGCCAGCGGCCATTTTTTTGATAAAACCATCGTGAATTGGCTTGTCGACCGTCACTACATATTCTTTGTCGTGAGCATTGCCGGCACGCAGGATTTTATTGACGATATCACCGTCGTTGGTCAGGAAAATCAGTCCTTCGGATTCTTTATCCAAGCGGCCAATCGGAAAAATCCGCTCCGGATATTTCACCGCATCAACAATATTGCCTTTGATCTGCAGCTCAGTAGTACAAGTGATGCCTACCGGTTTGTGATACGCCAGATAAACCCGGCGTGGTTTGTTTTTCAGTGGTTTGCCAGCGACTTCGACGTTGTCGTCTGCTGAAACTTTGGTGCCGACCAGCGCCACTTGGCCATTCACTTTGACCTGGCCCGACTCAATCAGCTTGTCGGCTTCACGCCGCGAACAAAATCCGGTGTCACTGATAAATTTGTTTAAACGAAATAACGAAGCAGCGTCAGTCACTGTCGGGGCACCTGTGCGGGAAAAAGTGGCCAAAGTTTAAGGCGAGGCGCCGGTTTGAGCAAGTAAAGGCCGGTTTTAACTGGTTAGCTAAAGCGTGTTGACCTTTGGTGTATGAATTTTGTTCAACCGAGAGCCGCCTGTCCACCACAGGCACCGCGATGTACGCGGCTCCCGGTTGAACCCTTCGGGCAGCGCTTGGCTGACCTTTCTGCGGCGTTATCGCCCGCTCATGTAGAACAACTACACATCGCGGGCGATGCCTTGCATAAAATCCAGCCAAACTGCTGCAAAACTATCCACCAATGGTCAACACGCTCTAGGGATTTCCAGCGACGCTGCAACCAGCCACGTTGCAGAAACAAGCACCGCCTGACTGGTCAGCTCCAGTTGATCACCCATCCGGCGCACCTTAAATTCGCCGCCCTCGGCTGAACATTGTTGCGCCTGCCACTGCCCCGGCAACTTTGGATATTTTGCCTGCCAATATGGCAACAATGAACAATGCGCTGAACCAGTCGCTGGATCTTCGTCGATACCAATGGATGGTGCAAAATAACGCAGCACATAACAAGGATTGGTGGCCGTGTCGTCAAACGCAGTCACCAGCAGCGCATGCCAGGGTAACTGGCGGATTGCAGAAAAATCAGGTTGATAATCAAACACCTGCTGTTTTGACGCTAACTGCAGAATGAGATCACGACCGCTGGCCGCCGCTACCGTCTGACCTTGGGTGATTGCAACCGGCAATTCATCCACAACAACGGCTGACAACACAAACAACGGTAAACACAGGCTATAGCCTGCAGCATCCTTGCGTACTGAGATGTCACCATGCTGACTGAAAAACTCTACTTGTGACATTTCAGGAAAACGCGCAAACAGCACCGCGGCGGCGGCCAAAGTGCCATGACCACAAAGATTAATTTCCTGCTGTGGGGTAAACCAGCGGATTTGATAACCGCCATCTGCTGGCGCCAGCATGGCCGTCACCGGCTGTGCGCTTTGCAGCGCAAGCTGTTGCAATTGTGCTGGCGATGGGAACTGTGCAAAGCAAATCACCCCCGCCGGATTGCCACCTTGCGGCTGATCGGTAAAAGCCCGCACCAGTTGCAACTGTACCTTCGACCTTTGGCCTGAAGAAACTGCCATGGGTTACTCTGCCCAAATCGCCAGTTGATTGCCGCCTGGCTCCAGAAATTCAAAACGATGGCCTCCAGGAAAACTGAAAATGGGTTTGACGATGGTCGCCCCTATCGCCGTCACTTCAGCCAGACTTTGTGCCAGATTGGCACTTTTTAACACCACCAGACTGCCGCCTTGTGCTGGCGTGGCCACGATGTTCGAGCGGTAAAAACCACCATCGATACCGGCACCAAAAAACGCGATATAGTCCGGGCCATAATCTTCAAACCGCCAGCCAAACAGGGCGTTGAAAAAGTCTTTACTGGCTTGTGGATCCAGGCTTGGCAGTTCGAGGTAATTTATTTGGTCAGGTAAAGACATGCGATTCAAACCTTCTATCGAATGGTGGTTGATTCACACTACCATAAAATCGGGAATTTCAGACTGCGTTAAAAATTCCAAAGGCCCAAAATGCATCAGGGGCACCCTGTAAGTGCCCCTGACGGTTTTGTTTACGGCTATAAGCGCCTTTGCCTTTTTTCGGTTTTTCCACCTTGCTTCGAAACAGCACACTGGTGACTAAGGCTTCTAATGCATTGTGGCAAATGGTGCCACGCCCATGCTCAACAGTACCCTGTTGCGCTTTAGGTATACTTTTCTTCATCGTTTCCTCCATTAAAAACTCAGCGCATTGTAGCAACTTCTGACCCCATCTCAAGACCATCGGCAAGACCTTTCTGACATAATGCCGTGATGATCCTGTTTGCTTTCGGATCAGCTTTTGTAGACACCGGAGAACCCATGCTGAAGTACGACCACATTTTGTTTGATGCCGATGACACCTTATTTCATTTTGACGCTTTTAGTGGCTTACAACAGATGTTCGGCCGTTATCAGCTGCCCTTTGATCAGGATGAATTTCAGCGTTATCAACGAGTCAATATGCCGCTGTGGCAGCAATATCAGGATGGACAGATCAGCGCCACCGATTTGCAACAGCGCCGGTTTGAGCCTTATGCTGCGACACTTAACATTAGCGCTTTACAGCTGAACAATGACTTCCTCCAGACCATGGCGACGATCTGCACTTTGCTACCGGGCGCCCGCGAATTATTGGATTTTCTCAAAGGCAAAGCCCGGCTTGGTATTATCACCAATGGTTTTACTGCGATGCAACAAGCCAGACTGGAACATTGTGGGGTCGCTGATTTATTTGATCCGATGGTGATTTCCGAACAAGTCGGCGTCGCCAAACCGGATCCGAAAATCTTCCTGCATGCCTTTCGCCATCTTGGTGAACCGGATAAATCCCGGATCCTGATGGTCGGCGATAATCCGCATTCAGATGTCCTTGGTGCCCAAAACGCCGGAATCCACAGCTGCTGGCTGAATACCACAGCACAGCCACTACCCGCCGGCATTTCACCGACCTATCAAATAGCCTCGTTGTTTGAATTACCCGCGCTATTACACGGAGTTTCAGTGCGCTGAGATTTATTTTGCCCATCAGCGCGAGATATGGCCTAAGAAGTTGTCGTTGACTTGCCACCCGACGAAGCCTCGTCTTGACAAGAAATCAACTGGATCCAATCTTTACTGGCAATGCCTAGCTCTTCAGCCGCCTGATAAAACTGCTGACATTGCACAGCGTTAGGCGTTTTACTTCGGGCTAATAACCAGCCATAACTTAAATCCGGCCCCACCACCAACGCCATGCTGTAGTCCGGCGTTAATTTAACAATGTTGTAGGCACCGTAAAAAGGTCCGAAAAACGACACTTTTAGTCGTCCTTGATCCGGCGTATCGACAAATTTCGCCACCCCTTCTGCTTCTTGCCACTCGCTTTCTGCTTCCGAGTAACCACGATTGAGCACCTTGACCGTACCGTCCGCATTCAGACTGTATTCGGCGCTGACCTGGGTTAAACCGCGTTCAAAACGGTGATCCAATCTGGCCACTTCATGCCAGGTGCCCAGATAAGAAGGTAAATCAAAGGGCTTAACAACGGTCACGCCTTCAGGCACGCCAGTACAAGCGGCAAGTACACCACTGCAGATAACTGCCAATAGCCATTTTTTCATTCGAAACTCCGCTGAGGTTGGTTAGTGCACATACGGTGGCGGCAGACTTTTGTATCATTCTGGATAAAAGTACAATGCCGTAGGTGTGGAACAGTATGCGCTGCATGAATGATTAAACCTGTGTTTTGTTGCGGCATCACCAACGGTAGAGCAAAGTGTCCTTTAACTTTATTGCTCGTAAAAACAGCAATTTAGGAATTTAACTAAAATAGCCCTTGAATATCGTTAATTAACGATATATATTTCGATTAATCGCGATGTAAGGATATATTGAGTTTGGGCCCAAACTGAGTAGATAACCGATGAGTAATAACGAACTGGACGAAATGATTAAAGCGCTGTCGCACCCAATAAGGCGCGACATCCTGAACTGGCTGAAACAGCCGGACCTGTATTTTGCCGATCAGGAACACCCGCTGTCGTTTGGCGTCTGTGCCGGCAAAATTGATCAAAAAACCGGGCTGTCACAGTCCACCGTTTCGAACCATCTGGCGATTTTGCAACGCGCTGGTTTTATCAGCAGCAAAAAAGTCGGGCAATGGAATTTTTTCTCCCGCAATGAAGCTGCGGTGCAAGCGTTTTTAGAGCAAATGCAGCAGCAACTTTAGCCGGGTTTAAACCACCTAATGTTGAGCACTGAAATGATGAATACAGTCAATTTGTTTGATCCCATTCAACTGGGCGATTTAACCGCAAAAAACCGCATTATCATGGCGCCGTTAACCCGTTGTCGCGCCAGTGCTGGCCGGGTGCCGAATGCACTGATGGCTGACTATTATCGCCAGCGCGCCACTGCCGGGCTGATCCTAACTGAAGCCACCTCAGTGACGCCGATGGGTGTTGGTTACCCGGATACACCAGGTATTTGGTCGGACGAACAAGTCGCTGGCTGGAAAGGCGTGACCGAAGCGGTGCATCAGCAAGGTGGATTGATTTTCCTGCAACTGTGGCATGTCGGCCGGGTGTCTGACCCGTTTTATTTAGATGGCGCACAGCCGGTGGCACCAAGTGCGGTGAAACCTGCAGGCCATGTCAGTTTAATGCGGCCAATGAAAGATTTTGAAACACCACGGGCTTTGACCCTTGCCGAAATTCAGCAGGTGGTTGACGCCTACCGTCAAGGTGCTATCAATGCCAAAGCTGCCGGTTTTGACGGTGTGCACGTGCACGGTGCTAACGGATATTTGCTTGACCAGTTCCTGCAAGACAGCACCAATCAACGCACCGACAACTATGGTGGTTCACTGGAAAATCGCGCTCGCTTAATGCTGGAAGTAACAGACGCCTGTATTGAAGTTTGGGGCAAAGATCGGGTGGCGGTGCATTTGGCGCCAAGAATGGACGCGCATGATATGGGCGACAGCAATCCTGCTGAGACTTTTGGATATGTTGCCCGTGAGCTTGGTGCGCGTAAGATTGCCTTTATTTCAACCCGCGAACATGCGGCGGATAACAGCTTAACGCCGATGCTGAAACAACAATTTGGTGGCGTCGTCATTGCCAACGAGCAGTTCAGCAAAGCGCAGGCCAACCAATGGCTGGCCGAAGGCAAAGCTGATGCAGTCGCGTTTGGTGTGCCCTTTATCGCGAATCCGGATTTACCACGCCGGTTGGAACTAGACGCAGCATTAAATGCGCCGCGCAAAGAGCTGTTTTACGCCGCAGGCGCCGAAGGTTATACCGACTATCCGGCACTCGCATAATTCAGGTTGCTGGCACCACTGACAACAGTGGTGCCGTTCTGCTTTTTGCCCAATGCTAAATTAGAAACATTTACTCGTCAGACGACCATTAAAAAATTCCCTGCTATCCTTTTGAACAGCAACATAAAGTTATCTGTGTTCAAGGAGCCGTTACCGCATGGCAGCACTATCAACCCCTGGTTTCAGACTAAAACTGACCGGCAAATTGCTGGTGGTGATTACGGTGATCCTGGTTAGTTGTCAGCTGCTGATGTCGGGCTTTTATTGGGTAACTAACTCGCAAAAGCTGCAACAAGCCCATCAACAACGTCTGCAGCAATTACAAATCACCATCGGCCAAACCATCGCCATTGATGTCTGGAACTTTAACCCAGGAACGCTGGAAGTACTGCTCAAACCTTATTTGAATGACCCGGCCATCCAAGCCATTATCGTTCGCGATATGCAACAGAATCAACTGATCTTACCCCGCACCGCCGGCAACCCGGCACCGGTCACCTCACGCAGCAGCCAGCCATTGTTTCTGACCATTGCCGGCAACAACGAGCAAATCGGTCAGTTGCAAATCATCGACGACCTTGCGTACATCCACCAGGAACTGCGGCAAAACCTGCAACGCCAGTTCACAGAACTTTTAATTATGCTGGTGTTACTGGGCATCGGCCTGACCTTCACTTTGCACCTTTTGGTACTGCGGCCGTTATGCAAATTGCATCATGCGCTGATGGAAGCTATTCAAAATAAATCCGAAACGGTACAAAACCCGTTGCTTGGTTTGCACGATGAATTTGAAGAAGTTGCTGCAGGTATGGTGGCGTTATCGGATCGGTTATCTGGCGATATGCAGCAAATTCTGCAGTCCAGAACTGCGCTGATTGCCGCCAAGGAAAAAACCGAACAAGCACTGCTGGACCTGAAACAGACTCAAGAAGCTTTGTTGCAGTCAGAAAAACAAGCCTCGTTAGGCGCGTTGGTTTCAGGTGTGGCGCATGAGGTAAATACACCGCTCGGAATTATCGTCACCAGCATCACTTGCATGCATGAACAACTGCGGCGCATTCATCAGGATATGACCGTTGGCAAACTGACGAAGCAGGTGTTGCAGGACAATGTCAGCTCACTGCTGGAAGCGGCTGAATTAATTACACACAACGCCGACCGTGCTTCGCAATTGGTTTCCAATTTCAAGTTATTAGCCAAAGAGCAAAGTACCGAAGCCGAACGGAGCTTTGATTTGTCTGCATATTTAACTGAAGTATTGCAAAGTCTGCAGCCGCAACTGACCAAAGCCGGTATTGAATTACAAGCGCAAATTCTACCAAACATTAGTCTGGTGAGTATGCCGGGCTTGTTTCATCAGTTGATGTCAGCGATGGTGTCGAATGTGATTCAACATGCCTATCCGCATGGCAAAAGTGGCTTTTGCCGGGTTGAATTATACCGGCAGGATCAATGGTTAATCCTGGCCTGTAGCGACGGTGGTCATGGCATTGACCCTGAACAACAAAAACATGTGTTTGACCCTTTTTACACCACGCAATTAGGCGCGGGCACCAGTGGCTTAGGACTGGCGATTGTGCACCGTATCGTGCGTTCGAATTTACACGGCCACATCAGTGTGCATAGTCAGCCACCGGAGGGAACCCGCTTTGAAATCCAAATCCCGGCTTAACCATCAGCTCTGTGTATTGTTCGTGGGCTGTTGTATGTGGCTACCGGCACAAGCGCAGCAACCGGTGTCGGTCAATGGTTTTGGCTCAGTGCGGCTGGGAGAATTACTACCCTCCAAAGACAATCCGCAGTTGGTGGAGTTTTACAACGAAGATGGCCTCAGCTTTGCCGACGACACCTTGTTTGGCTTACAACTGCAGGCAGAACTCGATACCGATCTGAGTTACACCCTGCAACTGCTCAGCAAAGCGGTGGAAGACTATGATCCGGACGTTAGTCTGGCGTTTGTCCGTTATCAGCTTGATCCCAATCATCAGATCAAATTCGGCCGGCTGGCCGTGCCATTGTTTGCCCAGTCAGATATTCAATATGTAGGTTACAGCCATGATTATTCGCGCTTACCTAAGGCGATGTATTACCGTTTTGACTTTGAAGTCGCCGACGGTCTGGCTTTTGAAGGCCAGCAAATTATCCAGGATTTCAGTCTTAAGTATGTAATGCAACTAACTGAATTTAGTGGAAATGTATTTAAAAACCAGGGCTCTGGCGGGATCCCGATCAAGCTGCATCAAATGAAGAACCTGCGCCTTGAACTGGCCTATCAGCAATTACAATTGTTTGCCGGGGGTGTACGGGCTGACACCGAGGGCGATCAGTTAAACGTACAGTTGCTGGAACCGTTGCGACCAGCTTTGCAAGCATCTGGGGCAAGTCCGGAGGCGCAGCAGCAATTTATGGCGGCGCTAAATTTTAATAAAGACGCCGAATATGCCTTTTGGGGATTACGCTGGCAGTATCAGGCTTGGAAACTGGAGGCAGAACGCTCCCGCTATGGCATCACCGAGAGCGCAGATGTGTTGAATACCGCTGAGTATCTCGCCTTATCCTATCGGTTTGACCGGTTTATCGTGACTTTGCATCAGGAGAAACTAGCTGAAAATCCGGAAAATGTGCAATGGTTACAACAAGTAACAGCGCCAAAACTACGCCAAATCGGCCTCAATTTTTCAAAAAACGTCAATAACAATACGTACCGGATGCAGGTATTGTCGTGGCGATACGATTTACAGCCGGGGGTCGCGTTAAAAGCTGACATTTTCAGTGGCAAGCACCAGCTTGATCGCGTGGGACGGTTTAACGGTTTTTCACTGGGGGTGGATTTTGTGTTCTGACCGCGTCCGCCGCCTTTTAATGCTGGTTTTGTTCAGCGGCTGCTGGTCATTTATGCTGGCCAAGCCGCTGCATGCTGCCGACTTTGTGGTGGTGGTACACAAAGACAACCGAAGTGAGATTACACAGCAACTGCTGATGCAGCTGTATCTGAAAAAAACCGCGGCATTCGCTGATGGTAAAGCCGCGACACTGCTACATTTACCGCGATCGTCAGCCGAACATCAGCAATTTTGCCTGGAACTTCTAAATCTTACCGCCCATCAATATCAATCGTACTGGTCGCGGCTGGTGTTTACCGGTAACGCCAGTAACCTGCAATTTGCCAACGCCGACAGCATTTTACAGCAGGTACAGCAAAATCCGGCGGCCATTGCTTATCTGCCGGCAGATACCGCGTTGTCCGGCGTCCGCCAGCTGGGCTTTTTGCGCGATGGTCAATGGCGGGATGCGCCGGTAACTTACTAGAACACCCTAGAGCAGCAGATCCAGCAAAGTTCGCACTCACTACTAAAACTTCAGACTTCAGGCAAACGCAGTAGAGTTTGCTAAAGTAAAGCATCGACCGAAAATTGCAGTACTGTAGGAAAGCAGGCATTTAGCCGCTTTGTGCGGCGCCAGTGAGGTCACTATGCAGCTCCTGATCCGTTTTGGACTGTTGTTTTTGCTAGGGATTGGCGCCACAGGACACTCCATGACCAACCAGATGTGGTTATTGCTGAACAATAACAGCGATAGTCGCGATGGACGTGGTGATGTTGATATTCAAATTCTGAGTCTGTTGCAACAAGTGGCAGCACCGGAACTGCAGATAGAGCCAATGCGGCTGGGAGATGCCCGCAGTTGGTTGCTGCTGCGCCAGCATCCTAATTATTGCGCAATGAGTAAGATCTGGACGCCGGAACGGGCAGAATTTCTGCACTTTTCAGCCAGCCCGACCTCGGTATACCCACCGCTGCTGCTGGTCAGTGACCGTCAATTCGGCAGCGAATCCATCGATTTTCAAAGGCTGCTGCAACAACAGCCAAAACTTAAAATCGGTCTGGTGCAAGGGCGTAGTTATGGTGAAAATCTTGATGCATTGGTGAAGCAGTTTCCGAAGAATTTCTACCAGCGAGGTGGCGAATTTGCTGCCGAAACTTTACTACAAATGCTAAGTAAACAGCGACTTGACGCCATTGTTGAATTCGCCGCCACCGTACGTAGCCATGAACAACAAGTAGCACAAGCTGGCGAGTTTATCCGGCACCGGCTGCAATCTCAGCCGGTGATCAAAGGTTTTCTGGTCTGCCACAAAAGCCCGGCAGGTCAGTTGCTGATTGATATTGTTAATCAGAAAATGCAGTTACCACAGTACCGCAACACGGTGTTCAAACTGCATCAGGACTATTTTGATGCTGAAGACTTTGCCCTGATTAGCAACGACTTGCAGCAGATATTTAGCCCTCAGCTGACCGATCTATAAATGATTTTTCAGCACCGCCAGAATACGGCGCGTCAGCCACATCAGTAGCAAACCCAACACTGTCGCCACCGGCACCAATGCGATACCCAGCAATTCCTGCTCTGGTGGGAAAGGCTCGGACATAAAGCCAATCGTCAGACTGTTGCCCTCTGACATTGCCCACACACCCACTGCGTCCGGCGTGATGAGCTTAGCGCCCGCCAGAAACAATAAGCAAAACGAGATCATAAAACCAAACACCGCCATGCCGTAGTACAAACTGGCGGTCACGCCATACTTCACCCGCTGAATGGCTCGAAAGCCCAGTGGCGGTGGCGCACCGTCAGCTATATGTGCAACATACTGCGCGGCTAATTGGCGCGGTTCACCAAAGCCTTGCAAAATGCTCGCTGCATCAGCGGGTTGTCCGGCGGCTTCGCGTTGCTCGATTAAATCAAAAATATGGCTTTCGATTTCCCGAATCACTTCTTTGGCTTCTGCTGGGCTTAACCTTGCCAGATAACTTTGTAAGGTATTGAGATACTGATGAATAATTTGTTGTTCCATCTCAGACTCCTGTGACTTTGATTGGATCCGGCCCCGGATGAGCCAGTAAATATTCGATATCCTGCACCGATTGGCGCCACAAACCGGTTAAATCGCCAAGCTTGCTCAGGCCAGTAGCTGTGAGGCTGTAGTATTTACGTGGTCTGATATCACCTTCCTGCACCCACTGTGCCTCGAGCAATTCCTCGCGCTTTAACCGGTCAAGCAATGGATACAAAGTGCCTTCGGTGATCGCGGTGGACTTAAAACTCTGCAATACCTTCAGCAATTCCAGCCCGTATAAAGTGCGGTGTTGCAACGCCGCCAGGATCACCAGTTCCAGCGAGCCTTTGCGAAGTTGCACTTCCCATTTTTCCTGTGTTTTGTCATCGGTAGTCATTGGCAACCCATCGGTTGAATTAAGGGAGTCATTTCGAAATCCAGAATACTTTGCAATACATAGTATGGTGTTAACCATACCCATTAAACTTTGCAAGCGCAAGTCCATTCCGGCACATTAGGTACAAATTCGCATAAAAAAACCGCAAACAATGTCAGGTGACGCTGCGCTAGAGTGCAGCAACCGGTCGAAGCCAACATGTGGCACCCAAGGAGTAAGGAACCCGATGAAAGTACAAACGTCGATGCAGTATCAGCAACGCTTTCAGCGAGTGATTGATTATATTTATCAGCACCTTAGCGAAGACTTAACGTTGGAGCAGCTGGCAGAGCAAGCCTGGATGTCGCCGTGGCACTTTCATCGTACCTACCGCTTGTTGGCAGAGGAACCGGTCAACATGACAGTCCGGCGGCTACGGCTGCAATCGGCAGCAGGCCAGCTGTTACGCAGTGAGTTGTCACTGCTGCAGATAGCACGCCAGTTGCGGTATAGCAGCGCTGAAGCGCTGAGCCGGGCTTTTCGTAAACAATATGGCGTCAGTCCGCAGCTGTACAAGCAACAGCACCGTCATCAGCTGACAGCTGACGCCAGCGTTGAGGAGTTTAAAAACATGATGTTACAACCCAGTGCTCAGCCTGATCTGCAGGCGTATCCGATTGAAATTCAACCATTTGACACTATATCGCTGATTGGACTGCCGCATCAGGGCGACTATCTTGGCATCGGCCAGACCTTCGACAAACTGGCCATGCTGGCCGGCGCTGCGGGTTTACTCGGACAACACAGTCGTTTTTTCGGTCTGTATTACGATGACCCGTTAACAGTACCCGCCAAAGACCAGCGGGCACTGGCCTGTGTCAGTGTGCCTGCGGATACAAAACTCAATCCGTCGCAACCAGGTGCCGGCCAACTGCAATATCTGACACTACCGCAAGGTACCACCGTCAGTTTGCTGTTTCAGGGTGATTACGCCCAGTTGGAGCAACCCTACAATTGGCTGTTTGGCCAGTGGTTGCCGCATAGTGGTGAAGAGTTAGCGGATTTTCCGCCCTTCGAAGAATATCTGAATGATGTCAAAGACACGCCGCCAGCAGAGCTGTTGACGCAAATGCGTTGTTACTTAAAGCGGTAAAAACGCTTGACGCGTCATCCTGCTTGCAAGAAAAAACCCCGCGAAAACTGCGGGGTTTGTTATCAGTTGCAGGCTGCTTAACCGGGCGAAATTGATGCAGAACTTGCAGGTTCTGGTGATCAACCTTCAGCTCAGTTGAGGCTGACGGCGACGGGCAGTTAAACCCAAACCAAGCAAGCCTAAAGCAAACACACCAAGGGTACCTGGTGCAGAAACATCCAACTGTTCAGCGTTAATTAAAAAGCCAAACTGCGCTTTGTTTTCCTGGCCTTCAATGGTCTGAAAACCAAGACAACCAGCTTGTGCACCAGCGATCGCACAGGCAGCTGCACTTAATAAGTTCAGCGACTGAGTGGTTTCGATCAGATTGATGGTGTATTTAAAACCATCGTAAACAAACGAGGTTTGTAAATCTTCCTGGTTGATGATAACAAAAATGTCATCACATGAACTGACGCTGGTAAAACCACAGCTGGTGTTTGAGCCGTTGTTTGGCGTTTCTTTGAAGCGGATATCAAAGTTTAATACTTTTGCCGGAAAGGTCGGCCCCATTTCTGGTGCAAATGGTTTTAAGGTTAACGATGTGCGCAGAGTGGCACTTTGCAGGGTCTGAAAACCAGCGGTTAACACGTTATTATGGTGGGTAATACTGTTGGTTAATGCAGCAGCAGTATCGCCGGTGGTGGCAAAAGCGGTGTTGGCCATCTCATCAAGGACTAAGGCACTACGATTCAGCGAGCCGCCACCTTCGTAGTTACCACCAGTAGCACCCCAGCTGATGACTTTGTCTTCGACGACGGTTGTACCATTACCGCCACTAAATACCACCGGACTTTCCCAATCTGAACTGGCGAAATATTCCCAGGTGGTGACGAGGCCAGCGGTAGCGCTCAGAGGCGACAAAGCAGCAGCAAGTACCGAGGCAATTATAAGTTTACGCATTTCACACTCCATGTTTAGTTGAATTATTCAGACTAAAAACTTCAGTCCGACCTGCTATGGCAAGTTGTATGCCAGCGAATCAACTACTTGAATTTGTTCCTTAATTATGGAAAGTGAATATTTATGCTGTATAGGAAATAGACACTGCAGTACCCATATTTTCGAATACATCCTCATAAACAGTCGCTGGTTCCAGGCGATAGACTGCACTGCATCACGCTGACCCACTCGCCTTCGTATAACTCTCGATGATGCAGCTGCCAGCCGAGTTTTTCATAAAACAACTGCTGATCTTCGGTAAACAGATACAACACCGGCACACCACGCTCTCTGGCTTGCTGCATCAGTTGCAGCACCAAAGCGCGCCCTAACCCTTGGCCGCGATTTTCTGGACGCAGGAAAATGTTGGCAAGCCAAGGACTGAGCTGGTGATTGGTATTCATATCCCGCAGCAACAGCGAGCCCGTGCCGCAAATATTATTGTGCTCATCAAGCAGCAACCAGGTTTGCGGGATATGGTCACCATCCAATGACTCTGCCAGCTCAGCAGCAAAATCCGCCTGCGTTCTCTCGGGAAACAGCGCATGCCATTCGTCGAAATGCCATTGGGCGATTTGCGGGATGGCTTGGGGATGATTTTTTAAATTTGTGAGTTGCATTGTGGATAGATCTAAGAACGTATTTTGCACTAGATTGAATAACATACAGCAACAGTATTCAAATCTACATAAAAATCACCTATGAAAAGCCGGCTTTGCCACAATTTTGTAGGGTGACAAAATAGTTTGAAATGTATTCTCAAGGCTCAATAGTCCACCATCTATAAAGTGACAAAGTAATCCTAACCTAAAACTCTTACATGCCCTCTAAGTTCATGCCTCTAGGAAATCTGCGTCTAGTGAACTGCATGCTCGTTTTCTCTATCAAAAACAGTGATATCCAGAAATCAGTTCCCTAATTGAGCACAGGATCAGCGCCATCGAGCAGCTGCTTTTACCAAAAGCGGACACATCACACTCTGGAGCTGGCAAACACTGACCGATGCAATAACTGAACAAAAAATTTGATTATTTGGATGACTTTGCTACTTTTTAAGGCTGCTAAGTCAACTAGAATATTGATTCCGCTATATGTCGAATTGTTAATAGTACATTAACTGGTGTTTCGAATGGATTCGTCACATACAGGTGGTGCTATGGCCTTTAATTACATTAGTTTTTTTGGTTTAAATTTCCAGCTTGTCAGCAACAATTACAGGCTGATCCCCCCCATCCCTTCATTTGTCAAAAGTATTGCGCCTGACATTTCGCCCAGCAACGGCCCGTCAGATAACGTCGACATAAAGCGACTTTATATCGAGACAAACTATGGCGTTAAAATATGGTTTGCTTGCCCATTTCCGGTTAAGTTCGGCGGACAATTTTCTAATCAATTAAAACGGAGTGTCGGTACACCACAGGACATTCTGAACAATACAAGTGTAAAATTCGAGCTAGGACTTACGTCGACGAATAATGATCCCACTGGTTTAGATGTTGACATTGGGCCATTCAAATTCGGTGCGTCCGGCGGAAAAGTTTCAATTGAAGACAGTGAAAATGGCTTACGGGACTTTTGGGTCAGCACAAATGCCAATGAGGCATTGTTAGAGCATCCCCAATTACCAGTGGCAATTCAAATAAATAGTCATGGAAAATTCAGACTTTTTAATGAGTCCAACACTCGGTTAATCATTCAGTTTAGGCATATACCTTTTTCATTAGCTACCAAGTTAGGTATTCAAAATAGCTTATTGAAGCTTTGGCATATCCATCAGCAGGATTTGGATGTTGAGCATATTCTGAGTGGGGTGAACCTCAGGTTTGTTCAAGACAAGAGGTACCCAAACCCACTTTACCTTCACCCCTTTTTAAAGAGTGACCAGAAAGGCGTTAACCATACGGTCGCGGCTGTCGGACTCGACTGTGCTGCATTAGAGCTACACCTAGCACGCAACAATAACCTGAATAGTCCTCTTAAAATTGAGTCGCTCAAAGCTTTTCCAACCGGTGACAGAAGTCTGCATACTTATGGGCTCGTGGCTAACAATCGTGACGGCTATCATCGTTGGCATATCAGTAAGCCGGTTGAATTGGCCATTCGAGTAGCGGAACAAAATGACTATCATGGACTACTGCTCAGGACTCAAAGCAAATCATTGTCAGCTAAAAAAGTCTATCTAGAAGCTTACATTCTTGGGATACGAAGAGAAGTAAAGTTGTCTACTGATGGAAACGCAGAAATAAGCTTTAGTAATCAACTAGGCAGCAGTTCGCAAAACGACCATGTAGCTCAGGCTATTAACATACAAGTTACCAGCCCTTACTTTACTGACAATTTGAAAACCATTGCTATCAACCGCCCGGGTATCGCAATGTCGGTAAACGGCAGTGATGTAAATTGCTGGCAATTTAGGACACCAACTGATGAGCACAAAGTGTGCTTCCCTTTGTGTCCTGACGAAGCCATGATGTCGAGTACTGGCAATATTGTTACGGCGCTGCATGAACTTTGCAATCAAACCTATCGACAACTTTTCAGCGACAATGCTGCTGTTACTCACGAAAGCAATCTACTAATAGACGGTGTAGACCCTGAAACGAATCAGATGTCTAAACCTAGCCTCAAGCAATTGTTCAGAGGTGTAAATTTACAGTCGCCTCAATTTCACATTTCCGGGCTACCCGAATCAAGTGTCATGGCCGCCCCTGGACTTGGCGTCCACATCAACAAATATAATTTTGGAAATTATGTTATTACAAAAACTTGGCAAGACGGCCAAGTGCCAGAATATATACCGATAATTGCAGACAAAAATGGAAAAATTACTGACAACACAAAGGCAGTGCTCAGCAAAGGCTTTGCCATGGATCCTGACCACTCCGGGGATACGCAGAATATATCTGTTTCATCACTTACCCTTACTGATGGTTTAGCGATTCAAGGTTCAGAATTACACATTGTCGGTGTGGTAAAGCTTGGAAAAGAAACATCTTTACTGGATATTCTGCAGCAAGAAAAGGTGCTTCCTGTTTTGATAAGCGCTCCGGATGGAGGACTAAGAACGCAACTGCCTCACAAATTACAGTCTGCATCGTGGACGGGGTTAATTCTATTTCAACAAGCATTAGATATTTCAAAGTTTGAGCTATTAGAAAGCTTGCTTCCGAGCGGTTTTCAATTGAAGTTGCGCTTTGTCGCAGTGTCTCCTGACAGAGGATCTCATTTCTCGACGTATGGCCTGGTCGCTTGGCAAAATCCTGAACTCGGAACGCCGTCTGCTGAGCCTTCTATTGATTCAAGCGAAGAATTATTGGTGCAAATGGCTCAGGTCGAAATAACTTGGATTGCTCGAAAACTCACCCGCTTTATGACCAAAACCCTAATAAACTTCCGTTCATTTACCGGTGCGCGGAAAACAAAAACAGAAACAAATACGACATTCACGCGCATCGACGTAATTGGAAGCATTGATCAGGAAACTGAGGAAATTCGCTTTTTAGCTCAAGCAAACGAACCAATCACCTTGTTGGATAAAAACGGACCAGGGGTGGGACCACTCAAACAGGTGTACATCAAACAAGTTGAAGTGACACGAAATGGAAATCAAACCCGTTTTAATGTTGATGGAGATGTAGATCTCCAGCCTTTTGAATTGTCCGGTGCCGGAAATTGGGATTTTGATAAAGGAGATAAGATTCGCTTTGGAGGACTTAAGTTTAGTTTTTTGGATAATTTAAAGCTCAAAGGTAATTGGCTAAGTATGGATTATCCGAGTCTTCAATTTGAATTCGCCAAGGGTTGGAAAATTGCAGATTTTGGTTCTTTCAATCTTGATCTGAAACGTATTGGCTTCGATACCGCTGACTCTACATTTGATTGGGGTAACCTTTTACCCGTACTTGAAAATCCTTGGACTCGGCCAGCTATGAGACTGGGCTTACAACTCAACTTAGGCAAGCTTCCTCTTCTTTCCGAAAACCCGTTCAAAGAACTGATTTTCGACTTTGAATTGGCGTTACCTTTTGAAGAGAACGGCGGTTCATTAGATTTTACCAAAATAGATTGGTCAAAATGTCGCCTCTATCTTCGGGCGCTTGGGTTTAATAAGTTAAATCTCAAGCTCATGAGGTTTTTGGAAATTTCAGCTGAGGTCGTGTCGCTCGAAAATAAAAGTGGTAGTACCCTCTGGCTTTATCTCCAAAAACTGAGGTTAAAAATCCTAAATACGACCCTGATCGATGATTTCACTTTTGGTCATTACTGGTCAGATTCACAGAAAGGCTTCATCGGTTTGTTGGAAAATGAGAATTTGCCAAGCTTTTCTCTAATCACAATTGACTGGCTGCTGGTAGGTCGGAACCTCCGGCTTAACGGAAATGACAATGATGATTTGCTCAAAGCAATCGTTTCCGTTGAACCGTGTGAAACGTCACTGAAGAATAAAATACATGAAGCTTACAAAACCAACGCTTTGATACCCAGCAATGCAGAGCATATAGGGGAATGGGTGTTTGCTGCAGGCTTTAGGATGTTCGATGAATTCCTTATCGGAAAATTCTTGGTTCACGATGGTGCGTATTACGGCCTGGCCATTGAGGGACCTTTCCTTAAGAAGTGGTTTGGGTATGAATTAGCTATCTCGGTTCTTTACATCATCAAGGATCGTCCGGAAGAGGATATGTTCCGGTTATCGCTGCGTGTGCCTAGCGTCAGCTTGGGAGGCATAGCGTTCAATGGTGGTGTGATTGTCATTGAAGTACAAATGAATGGCGGTTTCCTACTAGATATGGGGTATCCATGGCTAGCAAACAATGGTGAGCGACAGTGGGAGAGAGGCTTCGGTGTAATGCTGTCTGGC
This sequence comes from Rheinheimera sp. SA_1, assembly GCF_001669775.1. Classification (GTDB taxonomy): domain Bacteria; phylum Pseudomonadota; class Gammaproteobacteria; order Enterobacterales; family Alteromonadaceae; genus Pararheinheimera. Next base: position 5,866 of record NZ_LXWK01000021.1, on the reverse strand, counting down.
TTGATGGGAAGAGGCGGTAGCTTTATTGCGAAGCGTTCTAGCGTTCGAATTAAGGAAATAAACGGCGAAAAACCAGGCAAGCTTACTCTTCTCGAAGGCGGCATGGCGGCCATGGTGGGTATTGGTGGTGACTTCAGAAGTGGGCCGCTTCGAGTAACTGTATATGCCGGGATTTATTATACCTGTGAAGGTAGCTTACTGTTCTTCACTCCAAGCAGCAGTAAAAGTCGGTTAGATTTGGTTGGTTTACGTTTATCTGGCGCAATCGGGATCCAAGCACGTGGTATCGCCGAGTTAGATTGGTGGATCATTTCAATACGAGTCGAGGTAGTTGCCGGTGCAGAAGCAAGACTTACCCTTTTCTGGGGAGCATTAGAGCACCATCAACCAGGCTCATCAGATCTCCCTGCTGATATAAATGGGGCTCAGAACCGCATTGGTGTCAGAGTCGATTTCGTTCTATACGCCAGGGTCAGTGCCAGAGCTTGTATTGGAAGCGGCTGGTTGAAAGTTTGCAAGGGGATCTCGGTCGGCATCTCATTACCGTACCAAACCACTCTTTACTTATCATAATATAGGGACATAGCTATGCCGACTCAAGTCATTCTGGCACTGGATATCTTTCCACATAATTGGCTAAAGAACGAAAGGAATCTTTGGATAGGTATCCAGCCCTATATTAACGGTTCACCACTAGACGTAGCGAACTGGATGAAAAGTGGTACCAATATCTTCGATGCAAGCGATTCTCAATTTCGCATCGCAGTACCTGGCGCTATAAATGACACGGCTATACCTGTGCTACTTCCAAGTGATGTATCCGTCAAATTACAGCTAATGGCTGATGATGACAGTGTAATAATTGAGCGCGCTGTTGATAGAACTGCACACTGTCTTCTAATTCAACCAGAGCGGCTCAGGCAATTAAATAGATTCTCTGAGGAACGCGACATTAATGAGAGTTTGACAGGTATCGGCGAAGCTAAGTCATATCCTCGGGTTTTCGCCACGCAGTTGTTACAAAGCTTAACGGTAAAAAATGGGATAGCCACGAGCGCCGACAGTATTGATCCACTAACTGCCAATCAATTGGCTGAGCATTTAACATTGAAGTTCGAACTTGGGCAAACCCAAAAGTATGATGCTTCCTGTTTTAAAAACTTAGGAAAGCCGTTTGATGTGCCCGTTCGAACAAATCCAGCTGATATGGGTGACGATGAGGTTTTAGCGACAAACACCCATTATTTACTGGGGCAGTTGATTTCACTCGGTGGGAATATTGATCAGCTAACCCGTGTTCGTACACTAAAAATTTTCCTTAATGGTCAAGAATGTCCTATTTCCGATCCCCAGGGTACCATTGGTCGAATCTTCTCTACCATTTCTGATACTTATTCTATGGGGGATTTCAGCCAATCGCTCGATTGGTCGAATAAACTGGCCAAACGCATCAATGCAAAAGAGCAAGGAGATCACTTTTCCGCTGAAAGGCTATCCCCCATAGACCGGTTCGTATGGAGACTTGGTTCAAAGGAAATATCAGCATCTACTGAAGGTAGTTCTGGTCATAGCGTGAGATGGAAAGCGCTCGAAAGACTCGATATTAGGGAGAAATCGGGAGTCGCAGATTCGCTGTTAATTGACCCGGATTTACAGAAAATCAACGTTACGCCAGCTCTGGCAATAGATGTAAAAATATCACGTTATCGCAATACCCCAGAGGTTCTAGCTGATAGCTCTGATCGTTTTCCAATTAACAGTATGGTCGTGGAAATTGAGCCGACAGGCGCAGACAGAACCAAATTTGAAGCCTTGATGCGCAATCAACAAGGATTGATTGAAAGTGCCATTCTTCTCTCTCTTTCGGTAAAAGTTAAAGAAGCGAGTAATCTGGAGCGCAATATCGATTATCAAATTACTCCGCATTCTTATTTGTATGCTGAATTCCCCTGGGATACGAAGAAAGTGTTGTTGGCTTTTTTTGATACAGAAAAGGAGAAATCTACTTTCGGAATTCCCAATAACGTTACGTTCAATTTCAATCAATTTGTTTATCAAAACGCGGTGATGCTTCTGCCACTGAAGCATACGTTTACTTTACAAAGAGTAGGCGTCGATCCAAGTAATAGCCTTCAACACTACATTGACCGGAGAGATCCGTTCGGCCCTCGCTGGGAGTATTGGCATGACGGCTCAGTCCCTGATTTACCTGACTTTGATGCACTTTTATGCGAACACCTCGACACAAAATTTGACCAGCTAGGCTGTGACCTTGGACAGCTCATATTCTCCGTATTTCATAATGACAAATATGATTATGAGCTTGCACAAAGCGCCCGAAGGTTGGAAGCGTTAATCCATGCACAGTTCATCAACATTCGGGAGACAGACACTGATGACCCTTCTACTTACGATTTTGACCAGGTTGTCATTGAGGACAAAACTAACCACAACCAGCTCAATATTTTAGAACATGTAAAAGATTACACTATTTCCCAAGCCGGTATTGAGAGTAAGCCGAGAACTATACATCGCAATGATGGCAGTGCAATTCCCAGTATCAAAGAAGTGACTTTCCAACACCCTTCCAGCATCAAAAAAAATCTCACATATGCTTTCTTTGGAGCGTTAAAAGACACCACATCGGCACAGCAGTCAAGTGTTGATTACTCGATTCAACGGAATGTCATAGAGCAAATCGGACGAACCGAATTTTCAGTGAGAGATTTTTACCTGGATGTCTATGAAAACATAGGCGACGGTCGGTCGATCTCCTTTAATATCGAGCACACCTATGGCTCTTGTATATTGGAACAAAAGGTTGATGGTGTTCCGAATCCTATAGACGAACCCATATTGCTGGCGACAGATGTGGCATATATAGATACAACACAGGAGCCCGTTCTGGAGCCCATACGTCTGCTGGAAGTATCGTTGGAACAAACCAATGACATAGAAACTATTACTGTACATCTTAACAAGCAAATGTTGGACCCTGCGTGGGTGGATAATGATGTAACAATAGCCCGTCCAAGTGAGTCAGATACACGTAAATCCCTAACCCACATTCAAGCATGGCAGGCATTCGCGGAAATGTATTATGCTGAATCAGTATCGCTGGTTGCAGAGTGCTACACTTTCAATGCCCATCAGTCAGATGTGGCAACACTGAAAAATCCGATCCAGCAAGGATTAGTCAGAAAAGATCTGCAAATAGTAGGTGCCAATTTAGCCCTCAAAAACATGATTGAGAAAGTCTTTCTTGAACTCCCTAATGCAAATAATGGTTTTACAATTCCGACTAGAGCTAATTTGTCCGGTACGTTCAATGCAATACGTTTTCGGTTGGAAGTAACACGACCTGATCACTTCATCCCAACCGATGATGTCAATCAATGGGAAATCCACAAGCGTTTAGCTAAATTGCCGCCTGAAAGTATCGAACACTTATATTCGCTGGATGGGCCTGCAACCGTCAGGTTAACAAGTGAGACTATTGTTAATCAGATTGGTCATTTTCTCAACAATCTGAAACTACGAATTGGCTATATACATCCTAGAGTAAATGACCAGGATAAAGAACGTAATCAGCAGTATTCTGCTCTGCTTGGAGATGGGCAGACGCCACAATTTGCAGTGCCGAACAATAACGCCTGGATCGTTCCATCAGAAATCAGGACAGAACAGGGGGAAATAGATCTAGCTTATTGCCCAATCGGAATTATTCCGATCGCGAATGATCCTTATCTTAAGCAGAATACATCTGTCACTATCCGCCGTTTCTATGAAGCCATACAAAGTGTCATTGATTTTGAGCAGTATGGATGGTTTAAACAAGACGCTGAGGGATTGTCTAAACGGGTGGCCGGATTGCTAGAAGACAAGCTCGGGACAAAATACTTGGATTTAGTTGCAGCTGCAGCGAATAAATTTAAGCCAATCCCAGATCCAAATGCTGCTCCGGAAGATTTAGTCTCACCAGTAAGGGCGCTTGCGAGAGAAAGTCAAACTCCAGAAAATCCTCTTTTTCAGGCTGTGCGTCGAAATGTTTCTGATATGTTGACTAAACAGCCTGTGTTATTTAGCTCGTTAAAAGCGCTTGGTTTGGTTGAAGCCATAAGCGTAGACGGTCAGGCTATCAGACAAGATTTTCATAACCTGTATTTAAATCGCAATATAGATGAGAAAAGTCAATTTGTAGAAGCTGTGTTCTTGCCAGAAAAGCTTGTTCGGCGAAGCAAGTTACGATTTACATTTCTAGAACAACTTGATGATTCGCTGTATGACAACGGATTTTCGTTCAAAGCGTTTCACGGCGAAACAGTAGAACGGGTATTCGAGCAACAACCGGTAGGCATAGATAAGAGTGAGTACAAGATACATACCAAAAATAATAAATACTATGTACCGATGGGAGAACCACTACCTCTTCATGAAGCAAACGTTAGATTGGCATCTCGTCGACCCGTTCAAAATCCCATTCTAGGGAGTGTTCGTCAAACACAGATAGCTGAGGATTTGTCTGATAAGTACTTGTCACTTACAGATACTCTCGCTGCGCGATTGCGAATATATGATGTAAAGCAAAGTGAGACTGATTTAGAGCCTCAGAAACATAGTATCGGTTTGTCTTCTGGTAAATTGGACAAGATCATTGTAACAGCAGTTTTTAAAGTCAATGGAGATGAGGAAAGTAGCAATCTTGGGGAGAACGATGCATTTATTAACGATGCTTTTTATGTCTTGGTATCGGACCAAAAACCTGAAGCTGAACTACAAAAAATCCACAAAGTTCCAGAAAAATTTGCGGAACTAGTAGCTCGATTACAGAGTGACACACCTTTATCGTTGCCAACCTTGGCCGAAGGGAAGGAAGGGGCATCACTAGTTGATCTCGTGTTTGACACTGAAAATCTTGAATACTGCACTGGAATCGTCAGCCAACCACCGCTTCAACGAAAGATGCCAGACAATAATCTGATTCAAAAGACCTTCGGAATCCAATCTCGGGGAGACAAACTTGAGATAGTTGAACTTCCGAATTTCATGACCGGTGTACCTAAGTATCCAATAAGCGTTTATTTATTTAAAAACAATGCGCAAGATACTGTGTTGTGGGTAGAGGCCGAAGTTCCTATATGGCAGGCAAAGTACGTCTCACTGGTCCAATCAAGGAATCAAGCTGGTAAAGGTGATCTCCAACAAAAAATCTTTGCGCCTGAATTTGCCACTATTAGTCAGGCAGTGGGTGATGCTGTTGACCGGATAACCAGATATGCACACTTAAGGGATACGTTCTTGGGGGTAGAATTGGACAATGGAACAAAGACGCCTATGGTGTTCGTCCAGGAAGTATTGGGACAATTTATCGATGATTTGAATAACTTCTTTGCAGGAAAGGTGAATATTTTAAACATCACCATTAAAGAGGATAGCTCTAGTTCATTCCCATCAAACACATCAGAATCACACTCGCTGCAAGTTTTTAATGGGTCATTTGCAGTGAAACTGTATCAGCTGACTGAGCAGGATTGGGACTCTGAAAATGCCAAAATAAAATGGTTCCCGGATCTAAGCTTGGTAACCCGATGGAGAATTGACTTTGAATGGCGTGATCCAAGCACAAATGATGAATTGCTTCGTATAGAGGATGTACCGGTGTTACTTAAGTAAGGATGTGTTTGTAACTAAGTGGCATAAGCTCGAGGTGGTTCCAATTTGGTTGAACCGAGGTGACTCGGTAATCCTCCCATTTTTAACCGAAGTTAAAAGTAGAGTTTATGCAGCCATCAATGGCGGCTTTCCGCCATTGGCTTTGTGCGGTCGTTCATGATTGTAAAACCATAACCATTTTGTGGCATAGTCC
>NZ_LXWK01000020.1 GCF_001669775.1 Rheinheimera sp. SA_1 | reverse complement strand
GGACTATGCCACAAAATGGTTATGGTTTTACAATCATGAACGACCGCACAAAGCCAATGGCGGAAAGCCGCCATTGATGGCTGCATAAACTCTACTTTTAACTTCGGTTAAAAATGGGAGGATTACCAAACCGGTGGTAACTTAGGGTGATTTTTTACATTAATCAAATTATTAAAATCTTAAAGAGCGTGTTTCATCAATTTGGTACGGGTAACCTCCACCAGCGTATTTTTAACTGAAGCCCATAAAAAAGCCCGGCAAGCCGGGCAACACAGGACAACGGGAGCGTAAAAAATCTTTAGGGACGCACTTAACCTTATCGTTAACGGAACAGCACCAGATTGACCTGATTTTCCAGCAGTTCCTGGCGGCCACTGACTGGTTTTGGACTGAATTGCTCGCGCTCAACTAATGCTGCCAGCGATTGCAATGAATGTTCACCACTTTGAATCGCCTGACCGAGTTTGTTGCTCCAGCCGGCGTAGCGTTTGGCAACTGCTGCGCCAAGGAAGTCTTTTTCCACCAACAAGGCTGCGCGTTTGAGCGCCATCGCTAAGTGATCCATGCCGCCGATATGACCGTGGAATAAGTCGTTACGGTCGACACTTTGGCGGCGTAATTTGGCGTCGAAATTGTAGCCACCAGTCGAAAAACCACCGGCTTTCAGGATCTCGTACATCACCAAACTTAACTCTTCCACGCTATTCGGGAATTGGTCGGTATCCCAGCCGTTTTGCGCGTCGCCGCGGTTGGCGTCGATGCTGCCAAAAATGCCCAGCGAAATGGCAGTCGCCACTTCATGGTGGAACGAGTGACCAGCCAAAGTAGCGTGGTTAGCTTCGATATTGACCCGGAATTCGTTTTCCAGGCCAAATTGTTTCAGGAAACCGTACACAGTGGCCGAGTCATAATCGTATTGATGTTTGGTTGGCTCTTGTGGTTTTGGCTCAATTAACAAGGCGCCTTTGAAGCCGATTTTATGCTTGTGTTCGACCACCATTTGCATAAACCGACCCAGCTGCGCCCGCTCCTGCCGTAAGTCGGTATTGAGCAGTGACTCGTAACCTTCACGACCGCCCCACAACACGTAATTCTCGCCGCCGAGTTTTTTAGTGGCGTTCATGGCGTGGAAAACCTGCGTCACGCCGTAGCTGAATACTTCCGGATCCGGGTTGGTCGCTGCACCTGCCGCATACCGTGGATTGCTGAATAAATTGGCAGTGCCCCACAGTAATTTAACGCCGGTTTCGGCTTGTTTTTGTTCCAGCACATCCACCATCGCCGCGAAGTTGTTGATGTATTCTTTAATGCTGTTGCCTTCCGGCGCGACATCGATGTCGTGGAAACAATAATACGGAATGGTCAGTTTGCTAAAGAATTCAAAAGCGACATCGGCTTTGTGTTTGGCTTGCGTCATCGCATCGCCCGCTTCCAGCCATGGCCGGTTAAAGGTTGGCTGACCAAACACGTCCTGGCCGTTCCAACAGAAGTTATGCCAGTAACAAGCCGCCATCCGCAGATGTTCGGCCATGGTTTTTCCGAGAATTTTTTCCTGTGCGTTGTAATGCTTAAACGCCAGCGGATTGCTGCTGTCGGCGCCTTCAAATGCGATTTTACTAACTTGATCAAAATACTGAGCCACACTGCTCTCCTTTTACCTGCGAATACCTACGACTGCTGTGGTAATCATGTTGGGCATTGCTGGCTTTAAGCACAATTATGTTTTTTCAGAGCAACCTTGTGCTTTTCGTCAGCTCCGGTTCTTTAAGCAGCAGGAAAATGCGGCTCTAGCGCCAAATAAAGGGTTTTGAAGCGTTGATAGCGTGTAGCGAGCATGGCGTGGCGCTGTGGATCGGGCTGATGTTGGCTCACGACAGGCGGCGGCGGGCAAATCTCAGCAAGCGGCGTTTGTGGCTCTATCGCCAAACGCGCCAGCCGTGCAGCGCCCAGCGCAGGTCCTACTTCGCCGCCTTCGCGGAAAGTTAAAGTCAGATCCAGCACATCGGCTAGCAATTGCCGCCAATACGGGCTTCTGGCACCACCGCCAATCAGGTTGATTTCGGTTGGCAATAAACCGGAAGCATGCAAGGCTTCAGCGCCTTGCGCCAGTGCAAAACTGACGCCTTCCAGCACTGAATAGGTCAGCACTGGTCGATTGCTGTCATGCGTTAACCCAAACCAAACACCTTGGGCATTGGGGTTGTTATGCGGCGTGCGTTCGCCGGATAAATAGGGTAAAAACAGCGGCGCATTGGCCAGATCAATGCTGTTGTCGGCACTGCTTGCTTCAAGTTCTGCCAGCAGATCCGCGACTTTTTGATGCGCCAGACTCTCGGCATACCATTGCAAACAGCTGGCTGCGCTTAACGTCACCGCCATTAAATGCCAGGTGCCTGGCAAGGCATGACAAAAACTGTGCACCGCCGATTGTGGGTTGGCTTTAAAACCGTCGCTGACCGCAAAATACACACCGGAAGTACCCAGTGACAACATCGCCTGACCCGGCTGAACGATGCCGGCACCAACAGCGCCTGCGGCATTGTCTCCGCCACCGGCAATGATCGGCAGCTGGCTTGGCAAGCCCCAGCGGCTGGCTAATTCTGGCAATAGCAACCCAGTGATTTGATTACCTTCATACAGTTTTGGCATCTGTGACCGGCTTAAACCACAAGCCGCTAGCATTTTGTCGCTCCAGTCGCGCTTGGCAACGTCCAGCCATAAAGTTCCGGCCGAATCAGAAAGGTCCGACGCAAAATCGCCACTTAAGCAAAAACGTAAATAATCTTTGGGTAAAAGCACTTTAGCGACCCGGGTAAAGTTGGCCGGTTCCTGTTGTTGTAACCAGAGTAATTTAGGCGCAGTAAAACCCGGCATCGCGAGATTACCGGTAATTTCCGGCAATTCTGGCACTGCGGCAGTCAATTGCTGACACTGCAAAAACGAGCGTCCGTCATTCCATAAAATGGCTGGCCGAATCACCTGATTGGCGGCATCAAGCAAAGTGGCACCGTGCATCTGACCGGCCAAACCTATAGCCAACACGCCTTGCAGCGATTGACGTTGACTGAGCTCATCCAAACATTGCTGTAAACCTTGCCACCAATGCTGCGGATTTTGTTCCGACCATAACGCCGAAGGTCGGCTGACGATGAGCTCAGCAGCAGCGCTGTCGAGGACCTTGCCATCCTGTCCTAACACTATGACTTTGATGCCCGAAGTTCCTAAATCTATACCTAAATACATAATGCGCCAGCGCTCTGAAGGGTAAAAAGTGGCTCAATCTTTGGTGAGCAAGGGGTTAGCAGCAATTACGAAAATTCATAATTCTGTGCTGTTTTATGTTTTCTGGTATCCGAAATTTCTCGCGCGGTCTAAGATGGAATTGATTAAAAAAAGGGCTATTGCTGATTGGGGTGTGTTTATTGAGCGCCTGGATCATCAAAAGACCCATACAATAAAAATAATAAACCCAAAATCATTGGTGTAGCAGGTTGGCCACGGTGGACGCCGCGGCAAATACGTGACCCCCTCACGAGCATAGTGAACTATGCGTTTGGAGTGAGTGAACACGGCAACCCCCTGCAACTTCAAGGATGAAGGGTAAACACAGGGTGACGACATGTTTAAGGCAAAACACAGCATAACGCTGCTCTTTAACGCAAATAAAGTTTATGACCGACAGGTCATTGAAGGCATTGGTCATTATCTGCAGTCTTCCAAAGTCGACTGGGACTTGTATCTGGAAGAAGATTTGTTATGTCGGCTGGAACATATTCATGAATGGGGCGGCGACGGCATTATCGCCGACTTCGACGATATGAATATCCAGCGGGCACTGGCCGGTTCGAATAAACCGGTGGTCGGCGTTGGTGGCTCGTACACCAAAGCTGAAGATTATCCGGCGGTGCCTTATGTGGCGACCGATAACTTCGCGCTGGTGCAGGCCGCTTATGAACATCTGAAACGTAAAGGGCTGGATCGGTTTGCCTTTTACAGCGTGCCAAGCGACGAGCAACATCGTTGGGCCAGCGAGCGCGAAAGTGCCGTGCGCAAATTAACAGCACAAGACGGTTACGACTGTCAGGTTTATCAAGGGCATTGTACAAGACCAGAAACCTGGCAATATGCGATGAACCGGTTAACTGACTGGATCCAAAGCCTGCCCAAACCCATTGGCATTATTGCCGTCACTGATTCCCGTGCCCGCCACTTGCTACAAGCTTGTGAACATGTGGGTATTGTGGTGCCGGATAATATCGCCATTATCGGCATCGACGATGATGACATTGCCCGCTATCTAAGCCGCATCAGCTTAAGTTCGGTGACCCAGGGCTGTTTCGAAATGGGTTATAAAGCGGCCAAACTGCTGCATATGCAACTGAACAATATTGATGTTGGCAATAAACGTATTCTGGTGCCGCCGGTTGGCGTGGCATCGCGCCAGTCCACCGACTTTAAAGCCTTGCGCGACCCTTATGTGATCCAGGCGATGCACTACATTCGCCGCAACGCTTCACGCGGCGCCAAGGTCGAACAGGTCACTGATTTTGTGGGGATTTCACGTTCGAACCTTGAACAAAGATTTCGCGCCGAACGGGGCCATTCCATTCACACCGAACTGCATAATCAAAAACTGGTACGCGCCTGTAAGATGTTGGTCGACACGCAGGTGAACCCAACGGAAATTGCCAATATCTGTGGTTATCCATCACTGCAATATATGTATGCCGTGTTTAAACGCCATTTTGGTCAAACCCCCAAAGAATACCGCGAGGGTCGCGGCACGGTTTTTAACCAGGTAGCGATGAACGAATAGTTTCCGTTCCAACAATCCGGCGTACTGCCGCAGCCGCGGCGAGTACGCCTACACAAATAACTTATTTTCGATAACTTACTTTCAATAACTTATAGCCACTGCGCCAATAGACCCTGACGCCATAACACCCATGCGGTCACCACAATCACCAGCAAAATCAAACATAAACCGGCATTACTTTTTTCTTCATAAGGGTCGGTTAAAGTCCGTTTTGAGCCTTTTGGCAATATCGCCAATGCCGTCAATTTGGTACCAAATTTAATACTGAGTTTGGCATTGGTATTAATGGCCCAGCCGTTGGCATCCAATAGCGGTGCCAGGTTGCGCGCCCTAAGTTTAAACCAGGCCATCAACATCGAAGGTCCGGAAATAAAGAACACAAGACCGACCAGAACCAGCGGCATTTGCCACCAGACCAGTCCAAGGAAACCGGTAATGACTGCAGCCAACGCGGTGCCGATGGCACCGATGGCTAAGCCAATAGCGGCGAAAATACCGGCAAACTTTGCCACATCAAAGGGAGCTGGTGCCGCAGGTTTGACGGCTGGGGTTTCGGCAATTTTTGCCGCGTCACCAACACCGGCGGCACTTTTGGCTTCAAGGTCTTTATCTTTGGCTGCGGCAAATTTCTGGATTTGATCGGAAATCATCCGGCCTATCCGCTGATAAGGCGTGAAAAAAGCTTCGCGGATACTGATTGGGTTGGCAACAATCTGGGTCACAGTGGCGTCCCAGTCTTGCCCTGCCGGATCGTAAAATACCCCGTTGCGGCCGACCATCAAATTTCCGGCATCGCCAGCGGTCATCGACGCCACAATTGACTTTTTCTCACCCGTCGCACTTCGCACACAATCAACATACAACAAATAAATGCCACTTAAACCGGCCAGTTTAGCGTGTTTGGCGGCGTCATTGACGTTCAGGCATAAATCGCAGCTACGCCCATCCAGATACAAGCGGCCATTTTGAAAAATGGCTGGTTTTTCCAGACTGTAGAAAATCTCGAAGTTAACAAAATTGCGCAGTAAATCCCGCAAATACCGTTGATAACGAATTAGTTTGTCGACATCCAGTACCGACTCCGCTTCAGCCTGCTGCGAAATATCCTGCGCCATTAACGCATATGCTTGCTGCAAAGTGTCTTCATGCAGGCAGGCAGCCAGAATTTCCGGCTCCAGCGTACTGGCTTTGGTGGCCGGTTGCGCCGCTTTCCAGTCGGCGTAAGGCTGCAGCACGTCTTTTAACTGTTGCCAGTCTTTGGCGTTGATACTGGTTTTTGCAGGCCAAATGGCTGCGGCAAGTTCTGCCAGACGGCCTAACACCTTGGCCCAATGTGGGTGCACGCCTTTCTCTAAAGGCAAAGTGCCCTCTGCGCTAATGTGCGCCAGCGGCAAATAACTGGTGTCTAAAGTGGCTTGTGACAATAACTGCCGTGACAAGGCAGCATAATCTTCAACTGCGCCATTGAGCGGTACCGCGGCGCTGGCGTCGTATGCAGCCAGCTGGCAACGGGTGAAATAATCGGTGACTTTGGCGTCGAGTGCGCTCAGCAGTTGAAAGGCTTCCTCGGTGCCAGCGCCGAGTACAGTGCTGATGCCGGAACCACTTTGCTGCCAGTCGGCAAAGGCTTTGCCATCGGCGACAAACAGCTCCAGCTGCTCTTGATTGATCCCTGGAGCACCGCTGCGATCAACACTGGAAATTTCCAGCGTTAATAAAGTCGTGATCAGTTGTTTCAGTTCAGCACTACTGGCTAATTCTTCAGTGATAATGCCATCACCATTCAGCTGATTTGCCGGGAAAATCTGCGCCATATCAGCAGTATCGGTCACTGTTAATGCGCTGGCGCCGGCTTTGCCGAGATTCTGTAAAATGCGTTTGGCGGATGCCAGCAGCTTTTGCCCATCTGCCGTACTGGTGTTAATGGCGCTTAATGGCAGTTCTTCTCCACTGAGCAGTACTTGCGGTTGTTGCAGCGCCGACAAGGCCCAGGCCACCGCTGTTTTCACTTCATCAATCCGCACCCGGCCATCGCTGTCGGTATCGAGGTAACTCATGGTACGGGCATCAAATTCCAGCCCTTTGACCGGGCAACTCAGCGCTGCCCACAGTTTTGGATCAAGCTGGTTTAAATGTTGCCAGTCTTCAATTTTATCAAGCCGGACCTGATCAAAACCGCCGGAACGAAAAAAGCGCCATTGGTGTGCCATGTAATTTTCCTTATTTCCAAAGCTAGAGCGAAGTGCTGAGTGTATTGATGTCCGAGGCGATTATAAATGTGGGCAGAGCACAACGCTGCTGCCAAAATGCCACAAATGATAGGCTGCTAATATTTCATGCTTTGTGGCAGCCAGCAAGTTGTAAGCAGCTGCATTTGCTCAGTTATATTGTATCTGCTGTTGCAAATCCAAAGACAGCAAATTATTGCCAGCCTGGGATGGTGTTGAAGTCGACGTCATCGATTTGCTCCGGCCCCAGGAATTCTTCGGCAAATTGCAGATAGACTTTTTTGTCGATAAACACCCGGAATAAATCGACATCAATATGCTGATCCTGCGCCATAAAACCCAAAATCCGCAGCGATTCGGATAAGGTTTTGGCTTTTTTGTAGGGTCGATCGTTGGCCGTCAGTGCTTCAAAAATATCGGCAATCGCCATAATGCGTGCCTGCACCGACATCTGCTCTTTTTTCAGGCCGCGTGGATAACCGGTGCCGTCCATTTTTTCATGGTGACCACCGGCATATTCCGGCACATTGCGCAGATGTTTGGGGAACGGCAGCGACTCCAGCATATCGATAGTGACTTCAATATGACGGTTGATAATGCGGCGCTCTTCATTATTCAGTGTGCCGCGCTCAACACACATATTGGTGACTTCATCAGCCGTCAGCACTGATTGTGTCACACCGCCGATGCTGATTTGATATCGTTCAGCAATCTCACGCACCCGTTTTTGCAATTCCCACGACATAAATTCGCCACCGATATTGCTGCTGCGCAAAAAACTCAGGTCTAGCCGAAGTTGTTCTAATTGTTGCGCTTTGCTGGTCGCGTCAAGCTGTGAATTTAATTCGATGTCCCGCGAGGCAATTTCAAACCGAGCCGCCACCAAGGCAATATTGTCGTGTAACCCATGTAGTTTGGTGGCTTTATCCATCACATATTCCGGCGTGGCAATTTTGCCACAATCATGCAGCCAGCCCGCGACTGATAATTCGTGCACATCGGCCGGTGTCATCACAAATCCGGCCATGGGCCCTTCGTCGGTTGCACTGCAGGCTTCGGCCAGCATCATGGTGAGCGCAGGCACCCGTCGGCAGTGACCGCCGGTATAAGGTGACTTTTCATCAATGGCCTGGGCCAATAACCGTGACAGTGCTTCAAATAAATTTTCCAGATCGCGTACCAACTGCTTGTTGGTGATCACCATCGCCGCCAAAGACGCCAGCGCCAGCACTTGGCGCTGTACTTCAGCTGGAAATGGCTGTGGCTGCCCAACATCATTCAGGCAGTTAATCAGCTGCAGCACGCCGGTGACGTCCGCTTGATGATCTAACAGGGGGACTGTCAGCATTGATTGGGTGCGATAACCCATTTGCTGGTCAAAATCGCGGGCTTTTTGCTGATTGACCAAAGCGCTCTGATACACGTCATCAATCACAATAGGTTGTTGCTGATTGGCGGCAATTGCCACCACCGCACTGTCGTTTGGTTTGCCATCGATAAGAAGAGGAATCGGCGCTTGTTGTGGACTTTCGCCGGAAGTACCGCCCTGATGTAAACCCAGGCGATGGTTAATTAAAGTAGCGAATTCCAGTTGCTGACCGTTGCAACGATAAATGGTGCCGCCTTCGGCTTTACTGATTTGCTGGGCACTTTGCAGAATTTGTTCTAATAACTGGGTTTGATCAGTCTGCCGCGCCAGCGCCAAACCGATAGTGACGAAATGTTCTAGTTGCCCGATATTCTGTTCCGTACTTTGGCCATTACTTTGATCAGTACTTTGTTCAATCGTTGCCACGTTCTGCCACCCCAAACCGACAATTTAGCTATGGCTTTGAGTATAGTCAGAGTTTTTTGATCGGGTATTTCTATGAGTAAGCTGCTGAATTTTTAATGTTTATCAGAAACGACAAGCGAAGGATTCAAAGCGGCGTAGACATCGATGCTTGTTGATGCCGGATCAAATAACCGGTTTGGCTATGGTCACATAACAAGAGTGAGCACCCTGCCGTCTTGCAAAGTGCTCACGATAACGACTACTGCTTATTGCAGTTGTTGCCACAAATAGCTGTATTCCAGCGCCGACATCCGTGCAGACTGTTTATTGTCCGCAGCTCCGGCATGGCCGCCTTCGATATTTTCGAAATACAGCACCGGGTGTTTCTGTTCTAACATTCTGGCCACCATTTTCCGGGCATGGGCCGGGTGAACCCGGTCATCACGGGTTGAGGTGTAGAAAAACGCTGTTGGATATTTCACACCAGCTTTGACATTGTGGTACGGCGAATAAGTTTTAATCACCTTCCAGTCTTCCGCTTTAGTAGGATCACCATATTCGGCCATCCAGGATGCACCGGCCAGCAGTGTATGGTAACGCTGCATATCGAGTAGCGGTACCTGGCTGATGACAGCGCCATACAATTCAGGTCTGAGTACCATCGAAGCACCGGTCAATAAACCGCCATTGGAACCGCCTTTAATCCCTAAGTGTTTGGGAGAGGTGATATTACGGGCAATCAAATCTTCAGCGATGGCGGCAAAGTCTTCATACGACTTCATTTTCTGATGTAGCTGGGCTGCCTGGTGCCAGGCCGGGCCATACTCGCCACCACCGCGAATGTTCGACAGCACATAAACACCACCTTCCATTAACCAGCTGCGGCCAATGCTGGCAGAATAACCTGGGGTCATCGGCACATTAAAACCGCCATAGCCGTACAGCAAAGTCGGATTTTTACCATTGAGTTTCAGATCTTTTGCCATCACCACAAAATACGGAACCAGAGTGCCGTCTTTGGATTTGGCTTTAAATTGTTCAACCTTAAATTTGCTTTCGTCAAACCAGCTTGGCGCCTGACGCAGTGGTGTCGATTTACCGGTCGCACTATCGCTGGCCAGTAACGACATCGGCGTCAGGAAACCATTCACTACATAGTGGAACAGATTGTCGGTTTCTTCGGTGTTAAACACGCTGATATTGGCGTTGTCAGCCAATTTCAAATCAGTGCTGAGCCAGTTGTTGTCTTGATAACTCAGTTTCAGCACCCGGGTTTTGACATCGTCCAGCACCGTCACCAACACATGGTCTTTGGTTCTGCTGACACGCTGAATACTCATGGTCGCTGTTGGTTCTAACAGCAATGTCACAACCGGCTTTCCCGCGACGATATCGCTGATCGGCATAGCCACTAACGAACCTTGTTTTAATTGATGCTCAGGCCAGTCTTGTTTTAACTTCAGCAAAATTTGACCGGAAATCATGCCACTGAAATCTGCACTGTCAGGTTTTGGAATGGCGATTAGTTTTTCACCCTGACGTAACCAGGCTTTATTGGTGTAGAAACTGGTCGATTCATAAACAAAATCATGGGAGCCATCAACACCAAAACTACGATAAGCACCGATGCTGACCGAGGTTGCTGCACCATCATACAAAGTTACTGCGGCTGAAAGCGCAGTGCCACGTTGCCAGATCTTCACTGTTTTCGGATAGCCGGAAGCGGTCATACTGCCAGTGCCAAAATCAGTACCAACGTAAACGCTGTTTTGGTCAATCCAACTAATACTGCTTTTGGCTTCAGGCAGCGAAAACCCATCTTTGACAAAACTACCAGTGGTGATATCAAATTCACGTACGACTGTTGCATCCGCGCCACCGCGGGATAAATTCACCAGGCAGCGTTTATATTCCGGATAAAGACAGTTCATGCCTTTATAAACCCAGTTTTCGTTTTCGGTTTTGGCTAACGCATCAATATCCAGCACCGTTTCCCAGACCGGTTTGCCGCTGGCATAACTTTCTGCGGTGGTGCGGCGGTAAATACCGCGCTGATGTTTCGCATCACGCCAAAAGTTGTAGAGATGTTTGCCCTGACGGCTTGGAAAATCGATGTTATTGGGGGAGTCCATCACTTCCAGCGTTTGTTGATAAAATTGCTGGTATTTTGGGTAAGATTCGAGCTGTTTGGTCGACACTGCATTTTGTTGCGTAACCCAGTCCATTGCTGGTTTGCTATCGACTTCTTCCAGCCACAAGTACGGGTCTGCAGTCTGCGATGCAGTTGCCGTACTGGTTGCTGCAGGAGCGGTGTTGGCCTGAGCGGAATGGACCAAGCCGGTACTCAACAGCGCTAGGGTGACCAAAGCAATCCTCATCTTGTATTCCTTTTTAGTTAATTTAGTTGCATCGATGTAACCATGCCAGCCAAGCTGCAACTTGCAAAGTCTGATGCGACCAATGGCTGAATTTTGCTGCAAAGAGTTGGAAGTGGCTGGTCTTTGGTAGGAGGCTACGAAGTCAGGTTGCGCTTTGTGTCTAGTCTTCCGGTCCCATACAGGTAAACACCAGGTGTTTGCGCATATCTTTGAGGATCACGCCTTTTTTCAACATCAAACCACTAAAACGCTTTTGCCAGATCAGCAGTTGGGGTTGGGCTGCGGCAAGGGCTTCATCTGTTGCAAACTGCAGACGCACCAGCAATGAAATTGGAAAAGCTTCATATTCCAGGCTAAACCAGCCCTGAACTGCGCCAGGTAGTTCGACGATAGCTTGTTGTTCCAGTGCTTCGACGGCTGAGAGCACGGCGGCTTGTTGTTTCAGTTGGACGGCTGAGAGTTTTTTCATAGGGGCTTCATCTGCTATATGTAAATTGTGGGGTCAGAGTCAATTGTTAACAGAAATCTGTTAACAATTGACTCTGACCCCTATATTAACAAATTACTTCGCCAGCAGCGGCTTCATATACTGGCCGGTATAAGATTTTTCGCAGGCCGCTACTTGCTCCGGGGTGCCGGCTATCAAAATTTCGCCGCCGCCGTTGCCGCCTTCCGGGCCTAAATCGACCACCCAGTCGGCAGTTTTCACTACGTCCAGGTTGTGCTCGATCACCACGATGGTGTTACCGGCGTCACGCAATTTATGCAGCACGTTGAGTAGCTGCTGAATGTCGTAAAAGTGCAGGCCGGTGGTTGGTTCATCGAGAATATATAACGTTTTGCCGGTGTCGCGTTTTGACAATTCGCGGGCCAGTTTCACCCGTTGTGCTTCGCCGCCAGACAAAGTAGTCGCCGATTGGCCGAGACGGATATAAGTTAAGCCAACGTCCATCAGGGTTTTCAGTTTGCGGGCAATGGCCGGAATGGCTTCAAAATAGCCATAAGCATCTTCGACCGTCATCTCCAGCACTTCGTGAATGTTTTTGCCTTTGTATTTTACTTCCAGCGTTTCACGGTTGTAACGCTTGCCTTTGCACACATCACAAGGCACATACACGTCCGGCAGGAAGTGCATTTCTACTTTGATCACGCCATCGCCCTGACAAGCTTCACAGCGGCCACCTTTGACGTTAAAGCTAAAACGGCCGACCTGATAACCGCGCGAGCGCGCTTCCTGGGTACCGGCGAATAAATCACGCACGGCAGTAAAAATGCCGGTGTAAGTGGCTGGGTTAGAGCGTGGCGTGCGACCGATTGGGCTTTGATCAATATCAACGCATTTATCAAAGTGCTCTAAACCTTCAATGGTGCGGTGTGGCGCCGGATCGTCACCTTCGCCTTTGTTCAGTACTTTATGCGCCACCCGAAATAGTGTGTCGTTAATCAGTGTCGATTTACCCGAGCCGGAGACGCCGGTAATACAGGTCATCACGCCAAATGGAATGGTTAAGTCGACGTTTTTCAGGTTATTGCCGGTTGCGCCTAACACCTTTAATTCTTTGCCTTTTTTTCCAACATGGCGTTTGTCCGGAATAGCAATTTTGCGTTTGCCGGACAAATACTGGCCGGTGAGCGAATCTTCGGCCGCTTCGATATCCGCCAAGGTGCCTTGTGCCACCACATAACCGCCATGCACACCGGCGCCAGGGCCAATGTCGATAATATGGTCAGCGAGGCGCACCGCATCTTCGTCGTGCTCGACCACGATCACCGTGTTACCGAGATTACGCAGGTGGGTAAGCGTGCCAAGTAAACGGTCGTTGTCGCGTTGGTGCAGGCCAATTGAAGGTTCGTCCAGCACGTACATCACGCCGACTAAACCAGCGCCGATTTGACTGGCGAGGCGGATGCGCTGCGCTTCACCGCCGGATAAGGTTTCGGCGCTGCGGGATAGGTTTAAATAGTTCAAACCAACGTTGACCAAAAACATCAGCCGGTCCTGAATTTCTTTCAGGATTTTTTCAGCAATTTGCGCGCGCTGACCGGTCAGGCTGAGCTTAGTGAAATACTGGTGGCAATCGCCAATCGACAGCTCAACGATTTGTGGCAAGGTGGTTTTACCAATAAACACATGGCGTGCTTCTTCGCGTAAGCGCGAACCGTTACACACCGGGCAACATTGGCTGGCCAGATATTTCGATAGTTCTTCACGTACTGCGTTGGATTCAGTGTCGTGATAACGCCGCTCCATGTTCGGCAAAATACCTTCAAATGGGTGTTTTCTAAGGACAATATCACCACGATCGTTCAGGTATTTAAACTCAATTTCTTTACGGCCACTGCCGCTTAAAATGGCTTGTTGATGTTCTTTTTTCAGACTATTAAAAGGCACGTCGACATCAAAACCATAATGCTCAGCCAGTGACTTTAACATCTGAAAATAATAAAAATTGCGTTTATCCCAGCCGCGGATGGCACCGGCGGATAAGCTGAGATCACTACTGACAATGACTTTGTTAGCGTCGAAATATTGTTTCACGCCAAGGCCATCACAAGCCTGACAGGCACCGGCCGGGTTATTAAACGAAAACAGTCGTGGCTCGAGTTCCGCCATCGAATAACCACATGTTGGGCAGGCAAAATTAGCAGAGAAAATCAGCTCGTCCGTGCTTTGACCTGGTTCCACATCCATCGGCGCCACTTTGGCGATGCCGCCGGACAGTTCCAACGCGGTTTCAAAACTTTCGGCGAGACGCTGCTTAATATCATCACGGACTTTAATCCGGTCGATGACCACTTCAATGGTGTGTTTTTTATGTAAATCGAGTTTTGGCGGATCAGATAAATCGCAAATTTCACCATTAATACGGGCACGGATATAACCTTGCGCAGCCAGGGTTTCCAGCGTTTTGACGTGTTCGCCTTTACGCTCCTGCACCACTGGCGCTAACACCATGAGCTTGGTGCCTTCAGGGAAGGCCACCACTTTGTCGACCATCTCGCTGATGGTTTGCGCAGCTAAAGGTAAATCGTGAGTCGGGCAACGTGGCTCGCCAACGCGGGCGAATAATAACCGCAGATAATCGTATATTTCGGTGATGGTACCGACGGTTGAACGCGGGTTATGCGAGGTGGACTTTTGCTCAATTGAAATCGCCGGCGATAAACCTTCAATATGATCAACATCCGGCTTTTCCATCAGACTTAAAAACTGCCGTGCATAGGCTGACAATGATTCAACATAACGGCGCTGACCTTCGGCGTAAAGCGTATCAAAAGCCAATGACGACTTGCCGGATCCGGACAAACCGGTGATTACGATGAGTTTGTCGCGCGGAATTTGCAGCGAAATGTTTTTTAAGTTGTGGGTGCGGGCACCGCGGATATCAATTTTGTCCATAACAGTCTCTGTGGCCTGGTTGAGCAGGCTGACGGAACAACAGGCGGCGGCTGCCACACTTTTCGAAATGCTTATTCAGCTTAATGTGTGTTCGATGGTTAAAATAAACCAAAGGCAAAGCCATTATGACAGCAGCGCATGATCAGATCAGTTGCAGGTGCCGATTATTTGCCAAACACTGTGCATCAGCACTACACATAAATACTGTATATAAACACATGCAATTTAGCAAGGTGGTAGACAGGACAAACTGCCACTGCAAACCCGTGTTCTAAGCAAATCGCGAGAGACGCGCCTGTGCTAAAGCTGGAACCATTTCAATTCTGAACCGAGCGTACCATTGACTGTCCCTTTTGTTGCGTTCGGTGTGACACAAGGCTAATCTGAGTTTATCCGCCGATTTTCTGTCCGGCCCTGATGACTGCAGAACAAATTTATAGCTTAGGTATGGCGCAGATTGGCGTGGTTTTTTTTCTCGCCAGTTTTCGTATTCATTTGCAGGTCCAACACCGGCAAAGCTTGTTATTACTGCAGTTATTATTCTTTTTTGATTCCCTCAGCTGGCTATTTTATGTCTGGCAAGATCAGCCGCTGGCGCTATTTTTATCCTGTGCAACCTCTTGTATCAACGTCTGGCTGGTGTTGGCATTCGCAATGCGCCGCGCAGGCTCAACGGTAAAGTGGCCATTGGTCATCAGCGGTATGTTGCTACATGCCTGCTACTACAGCTATTTTGCAGTACAGGGCCTGCAGGCATATGTGTTACATGGCCAAACGTTGTTTACGACCTTAGCGATAGCTCCAGTGTGCTGGTTATTTTGGTTTAAAAAACAGCCACGGACTTTTTCTGATCAACTTTATGTAGGCGCGATGCTGGTGTGGTTGCTGGTCTGTGCCAGTCGATCGGTATTGTTGCTGTTCGCACCAGAATGGCTGTTTTCCAGCCTGCTGGTGACTCAGGTGATTTGGCCCGGCGTGATGGTGGCATACGGCATTTTTGCCATTACCAGTTATATGGAAGAAACCGAATTAAAACTTAAAGGCGAAGCGCTGCACGACCCGCTGACAGGCTTGCTGAATCGGCGCGGCATGCTGGAATCTATTCGCGCTTGCTTGTCATATTTACAGCGAAAACAACAACATGCAGCGCTGTTGATGGTTGACTTAGATTTTTTTAAAAAGATTAACGATGCACACGGCCATGATGTCGGTGATCTGGTGTTGGTCGAAGTAGCGGATACTTTAGCTCTACAACTGCGGGAAAGTGATGTGCTGGCGCGCTTTGGTGGTGAAGAGTTTTTACTGTTTCTGCCACAAACTTCCACCGAACAGGCAAAATTGGTGGCAGAGCGGTTATTAGCGGCAGTCAATGCTATGCAGCTGGCTGTGCTGGCGCAAAGTTCGCAAAAGCTGTCGATCAGCATTGGCATCGCCAATTTTGGCCCGGATTACGACTTCGCCAGCCAGCTGAAACGCGCCGATCAGGCTTTGTACCGGGCCAAAGATTTGGGGCGTTGCCGGATTGAAATCGCGGCAGAGTGAATATACCCGTCATCCTTGAAGATTCGGGGTTGTTGCCTTCTCTCTCACCCGAGTCACATAGACAGCTATGCTCCTGGGGACTCGCTCGCTCGTCGCCTACCCGAATCTTCAATGATTTTGGGTATAGACGGCTGTGATCTCCTAAAATGGAAGTTGCAGACTTCACTTAAAAAAAGGCGTCAAAATACCGCTGAATAATATACCCGCCAAATCTACTAGTTAGAAAACACCAACATTTTGATATTTTTGTGATAAATGTAAACGCGCTGATTTTTTTAATGCGTTTTTTGATACCGTCATTCTGGTCGGAGGCTTCGTATTTCAAGCTATGACTGACGTGTTAAAACTACATTAAGGATTAATGTGATGCATTTATTGAAAATAGCTGCAAGCACTTTGATGCTTGTTTTTTCGCCACTAAGTTTGGCTGAGAGACATCAAGGTTTCTCAGATCCAAATATCGTTTTGACTAGTTCGATACCATCTTCGAAGATTTCGAATAAGCAAATGCTGGAGCGGTTTTTCAAAGACAATCCGGAAATCATTGCTGAAATTGAATATTTTCAGGAACAGGGTATCAATAACCTGAAATTTCAAATTCTTAATATTTCTCAGACGGTTTCCCGCGACACTGACGCTGAAACAGTGACGAGCAGTTGCACAGTCACCGGTAGTATTGGCGGATTGACAGTATCAGCCACAGCCAGTACCTGCACGGCCGCCTATGCGATGCTGCAGGAACTCGCTAAAATTCTACAGTAGTTCAAATCTGTGCCAGGCAGCGAATACTTCTTTGCTTGGCCTTCTCAGGCTCACTTACAATCATTCATTTTATTCAAATAGCCACAATAAAGACTTTGCCCGACTAACTTCAGATACGAAGTCAATTCAAGCGGGATTGACGCAAATATTCAGCGCAGAGTTGTTGGCTTTTGCAAACAGAACCAACATACCTGCGGCGAAACTGCTGTGCTACAATGCCGCCCTTTGTCGTCGGCCGCACTTCGGAATCTCAAGTTCAAATCCGCAGTCCACGGCGTTTTCATTTCGAGAATCATTGATGCAACATTTAACAGCACTGGAACGGCGCACCGCCATCTCGTTGGCGCTGGTGTTTGCTTTTCGGATGTTAGGTTTATTTATGCTGATCCCGGTGTTTGCCATTTATGGCAAAGACTTGATTGGCTTTTCGCCGTTATGGATCGGTCTGGCGATTGGCGCTTATGGTCTGACTCAGGCGATTTTACAAATTCCGATGGGCTGGTTATCGGACCGCTGGGGCCGTCATCAGGTGATGCTGTTGGGCCTGACGTTATTTGCAGTGGGTTCGGTGGTGTCGGCGCTGGCCGATTCAGTGTATATGGTCACTTTTGGCCGCGTGCTGCAGGGTATGGGCGCCATTTCCGGCGCGGTACTGGCGCTGGCCGCAGATTTAACCCGCGAAGAACAACGACCTAAAGTGATGGCCGTGATCGGCATGACCATCGGCCTGTCTTTTGCGGTGGCCATGGTCGCCGGGCCTTTGATTGCTGAAGCGGCTGGCCTTGCCGGCATATTCTGGTTTACCGCCGTGCTTGCGGTGACCGGGGTTTTAATTGTCACCTTTTTAGTGCCAAAAGCGGTGAATCAGGCTCGCGACAGCGAAGCTTTGGCCAAACCAGGTTTTTTAATTGATTTATTCCGGCATCGGCAATTATTACAACTTAATGCCGGCGTGATGATTTTACACTTACTGCTGACCGCCATATTTGTGGTGCTGCCACAGCAACTGATTGATCTGCATCTTGAATCGCCAGAGCATTGGCAGGTGTATTTGCCGGTGCTGGTCGCGGCTTTTGTGTTGATGGTGCCGCTGATGATCCTGGCGATGCGCCGTCAGCAGGAAAAAAGTTATTTTTTATTCGCGATTGGCTTGCTGATTGTAAGTTTATTGTTAATGATTAATGGCCAGCAGCTCAGCTGGACTGTTGCCGGTTTATTATTGTTTTTTGTTGGTTTTAACTATTTAGAAGCCAGCATGCCGGCCTTGGTTTCCCGTATTGCGCCAGCCGGTCAAAAAGGCACCGCCATGGGTATTTACGCTAGTGCGCAGTTTTTCGGCGCCTTCCTTGGTGGGGTGATCGGTGGCAGTATTGCCGGTTATTATGGACTGGTGATGGTATTTGCGGTGGCCGCCGGAATTGGTTTACTATGGCTGATTATTGCCAAAACCATGCAAGTGCCAGAGCGCGCGCAACGCTTGTCGTTTGCGGTGATGGTACCCGACGATCACACAGCCAGGCATTATGCTGAGCTACTCAGTCAGTTAACTGGCGTGCAGGAAGCCACGGTGGTGGTCGCTGAACAACGTTGTTATTTAAAGGTCGCCCAAGGCGCATTTAATCTGCAGCAGGCGCAGGATTTGCTGGCGACCGGCATAGTACCGGAACAAAAAGCCTGAGGGCTTTTGTGATAAAAGTTTGTCGCAGCAAAGATGTGGTACTACGTATGAGTTGGTGCTGCGAAAGGTTGACAGATTACCCAAGGTAAATGGTTGAAACGACTGCGTAGTTGACTCAGCTTGCACCAATACGATGTAGTGGTTGGTACCGGTGTAATATTTACACCCGATTAACGAATCCAAAAGAATTTACACACTGAACAGCTGTTGCTGGCGAATACACTGTGTTGTTTTCACAGGCAAAGCCGACGGCATCACGACCGGTCGGCGAAGACACAGCGGCAGCGCGTTTCAGTTCAATTAACAGAAGGTAGAGCAGCAATGGCAACAACGGTAACCGGCAAGTTAAATAAAGCCGCATCACAATTTCAGGCAGGTGAGTCCACAGGTTTTGGTTTGCGTTTAGGTGTGAAGTACTACGACCGCGAAAGTAAAACCGAACAATGGTGTAATTACGAAGCCGTGGTGTTTGCCAAAGCGCCGGCACAAATTCAGTTCTATCAGCAAGCACTGGTAGAAGGTGCAATTATCGAAGTTTCCGGTGACAAACAGCGTATCCGTCAGTTCCAGGGCGCCAATGGCTTAAACCTGTCGATTGAAATTCTGGATGCCCGGTTAGGTGCGGTGTTCTCACCACAACCAGGTACAATGCAAGGCCAGGCCCGCCCACAACAAGCGCCGCAACAAGGTTACAATCAGCCAGCAGCACCACAGGCCTACAATCAGGCCCCGCCGCAACCGGCTTATAATCAGGCGCCACCACAGCCTGCTTACAATCAACAGCCAGCGCAACCGGCTTATAATCAGGCACCGCCACAACCCGCCTACAACCAACAACCAGCCCAGCCTGCCTACAATCAGGCCCCGGCGCAGCAAGGTTTTAACCAGCCAGCCCAAGGTGGTTTTGGCCAGCAAAACCGCGCGCCGATGGAACCATCTATTGATTTTGATGACGATATTCCATTTTAATCGGCACCTTGGTTAGCTTTAGTTAATCATAGATATAAGCCTCTAATTTTAGAGGCTTTTTTGTTTATATCTTGTGTTGAGGCAAATTATTCAGATGTGGTTATGTGTACATTTTTAAATTGTTAACCATCAACTGGTTTTTCTGAAATCACAGCCTGCGGCCATAACTCACTGCATAAGCTGCGGGTCGGAACTGTAATACCGGATCTGCACTTGCAACAATGCCTTTCGGCAGAATTAATGGGTTAAACATTTGTTTATCAAGTTGGGTCACGTCAGCAGGTATTGAATCCAGCTTTATGGTCCCAAGCTCAACGATGGTACGATCATCCGGCCAGGTCTGGCTGCCGTCCAATAAAGCGTCGCCATGATTTGGCAGCTGAGCTTGCAATAAGAATTCGACCGGTGCAGCAATGACCCGTGTTTGGATCTCGCTCATTAATACATCCGCCGTCGCTTTTTCCGCATCTGGATCAGCCATATGCTTGATGCCAGCTTTCGGCACAATTCTATAGCGGAAATATTGTTGCTTACCGTTCAGATCTTCAAAAATGAAACTATTGACGCCGAAAAAAGGCTGATTCGCAAAACTCATCGGAACTGGTTTGGGATCCTTGGCAAAGGTTGCCGCAGCTGGATGAGCAGCCATAAATTTGTCTAATGCTGTGGGTTTTGTCGTTTCAGTGGGGGCGTTTTTGATCGCAGTCAACAACTCGAGGAACTGTTCAGGCTTGCTCACCGGAAAGCCGTTATAGGAAATACTGACAATGTCGGTGAAACTGCGATCAGGAAGGTTAAACCGAATCGCCATGCCGTAAGGTCGCGCATGTGGTGATGCATCCGGCAATGTTGGAACGCCTGTACCTGTGGAAAACCTTACGACCACTGGCACCGCCGTCTGAAAATGCGGAGCTGCACTCAATTTTTTAGCTTCGGTACCTGGGGTGAAAGTTCCTGCGACAAATGTACCCTTGGCATGGTTTGCACGGAACCCTTTATGCGGCCCTTGCGCCAGTTCAGTCATGGTATCAACGGTCTTTGTGGCGATAATTCCAATATCTTGTGCTATTGCAGTTACGCTACAAACTAGAAGTGTACAGATAGATAACAACATTGCTTTATGGTTCATGAGTTCTCCTCATCAGCTTTGTTATTTAAATGAATACTGCCTAATTGCGTAAATTAGCTTAGCTTAATCCTGGCAAAAATCGAACAGAAGCGGGCATCAAATCCAGAGCATCGGGCGCCTAAACCGTGGGCTGCTTGACCGATAGCAACAGCCTTATCTGCTAGGGGGGCGAACCACCAAGTTGTTTCCCTACCGCTGTCATTGACCCCTATTTAATTACCTATCCGTTTGCCTTAAGCCGCATGCGGACTCATGCCATGCAACCACTCTTTTGGGGTTTGGCCAAACCGGCTGCGAAAGACTCTGTGAAAGGCTGCGACACTTTG
The DNA here is from genome assembly GCF_001669775.1 of Rheinheimera sp. SA_1. GTDB lineage: Bacteria > Pseudomonadota > Gammaproteobacteria > Enterobacterales > Alteromonadaceae > Pararheinheimera. Next base: position 169,515 of record NZ_LXWK01000020.1, on the reverse strand, counting down.
GTAGCCGACCGCTGGCGCCACCTGTTTCAGTGACTCACCAGCCAGTAGTTGTTTACGGGCCAGCGTCAGTCGCCACTGGGTCAGATAATCATTAGGTGTACATCCCACCACTTTCCGAAAATGTTCGGCGAATCTGGCGCGGGACATGCCGGCTTCTTGCGCCATTTGTTCTAAATCCCAATCCAGTTGCGGTTGTTTGTGTAAGGCGTTAAACACCAGCGCTAACTTGCGATCGGCCAAACCTGCCATCAGCCCGGATTGCGGTGGATTATCGCTTAGAATATGTCGCAGCAATAAAATAAGCAGGTACTCAGTTAAGCGGTTTACCGCCGCTTCCCGGCCACAGTACATGGCGGTGTTCTCGCGCCAGATCATCTGGATCAGTTCGCGTAACGAGCTGCAGGCAGAAAGCGGAATGACTTTAATGGCTGGTAATGCCGTCAGAATAGGATTTCCTGCGACCTGTCCGGCATCGATCGTCGCGCAATACAGCTGCAGACTGTCAGGCGCCAGACTTTTAAAACTATGGGCATCGCCCCGTGGCAGATAAATTAAACAAGGTTCGACAATCGCGATCTCTTGTTGATCCAGCAAGATACTGCCGCTGCCACTTTCGACCAGATGCAAATAAGATTGGTCTCCTTTCGGGCAAAACGAGGATTGATCGCAGCTTTTACCATGGAAATGCAGCGCGGCTTTGGGCGAAAAATGCGCCAGCAGCGGCGTCAGTCGATCGACATGCGGCTGCGTTGACGACGGCTCAATCGAGCACCCTGAGGTTTTGTCTAGTATCCCGTTCATCGCTCCTCCTTTTGGAAAATTGGCACGTTCTGCAATAATTTTAGCACTAAATGTTGCCATTAGTTCCAGATAATAGCACTCCAACGCATCAATGCAATCAATTGGAGTTCAAAATGTCCGCTTTTACACCACTTAACGCATGGCTTTGGCGCAAACCTTTGTTGCAAGGCTTGTTCGCCATCATGCTGCTGGTAGGGTTGCCGCAACCGCTGCAGGCTGCGCCACAACACAGCATGGCAACGCAACCACGGCATCAGCTGCATGTCGCTTATGTGCAGGGCGAAGGTGATGTGCAAGGGCTGAAAGTTGCGGTGCAACGTGAGTCAGCATTTTTTACCCAGCATCTGCAGGACTATGGATTCGCGGGCACGGTAAGTTTTGAAATGAGCGCCAACTTCTGGCGCTTTGGTCCTGAAAACGATACTGACCAGAATGTGGTGCTGGCCGTCTCGCCGGTACTGACCTTCTCGCTCGGTAAAGTCTTTGAACAAGAGCTGCTGGCTGAGTTTGGCATCGGCGTGTCCTTGCTGGACGATACCACTTTCGCCGGCAAAAACGTCAGTACCCACTATCAGTTTGAAGACCGCCTGGGGCTGATTTATCGGCTGAATCACGAAGATTCCATCAGTTTACGGTATCTGCACTATTCCAACGCCGGCTTTAAAAAACCGAATCCTGGCCTCGACTTTATCGCGCTTGGCTACAGCCGGGCTTTCTAAACCCATTCAACGGAGTACGTGATGAAACAACTTTATCTGATATTGCTGCTGGTAACACTCAGCATCCCGTTCAGCAGCGCGCAACAATCCATGGTGATGAAACAGCAATCGGCTGCAGACAACATCGCTGTGATGCTGCAACAGATTGATCTGGTGTTAGCGAAAAGGCAGACTGAAAAGCTACCTGTTTCCTGGGTTGAAGCGGAAGACGAATGGCAGAAGCTGTTTGCTGATGAACCCACACCAGGTCTGAACAAAATCTACAATCAACTGCAGGTCAGCTACTTAGTGTACCGGCAAAACCAGGATGTCAGCATGTTGCGACAAGACATCGCGGCTGCACTCGAAGCGCTGGGGTATCAATGACATTCAAGATAAACAAGGATATAGCGGCTATTGCAAACAAAGTTTCAAGCGATGCGCTTTCCTGCAGCTGATTGGCCAAAATCAGCGGTTGTCAGCTAAAAAATTACGATCCCTTTATTGTTCCCGCCATTAATTTTACAGCGTTTTTGCAGTGACTTTTTCTATCATAGGGTCGTGTTTATTACCCGGACATTCACCATGTTGAGTCAGTTTAAACCCATCGCTATCTGTCAGCACGACGCGACCCAAGGCCCAGCCTATTTACAAACGTATCTGGATTTATGGCAGTTGCCCTCTCAGATATTTGCCATTGATCAGGGGGAAGCACCGCCAGTCAGCAGTAAAGATTACAGCGCGGTGGTGCTACTTGGGTCAAATGCCAGTGTCAATGACGCTAACTTGTGGATTCGACAGGAAGAAATCTTAGTCCAGGATGCGCTAAACCGACATCGACCTATACTTGGGCATTGTTTTGGCGGGCAGCTGCTGGCAAAAGTATTGGGGGCACAAGTTCGCCCCAATGCAGTGCCACAAATTGGCTGGGATCCAGTGCGGGTGACGGCTTTTCCGGAAGCGCGACAATGGTTTGGTGCACAGCAGGAGCTGAATCTGTTTCACTGGCATTTTGAAACTTTTCAGATCCCAAGAGGGGCTAAGCGATTGTTGTTTGGCAGTTATTGCCTGAACAAAGCGTTTTCATTCGGCCCGCATCTGGGATTGCAATCGCATCTGGAGGTCACCGCCGACAGTGTCAAAGCCTGGTGTCAGCAAGACCGGCAAGCCTTGTTAAAGCACCAACATTTTCATTCAGTGCAAACTGAAGCTGATATTTTGCACAACTTGCCCGCCAAAGTAGCAACCTTGCATCAAGCCGCCAATTACACCTACCGACAATGGTTACAACAAATTCCGGATTTCCGGGCTGGTCTGGCGCGGGAACCTGTTCCGGCATTTTCGTTATAAAACAGTGTTCTGCAGTGGTAGATCTGCCTGCTATAGCATCTGCTGTGACAATGCTGCCGTCACATACACCAAAGGTGCGTTCCAGTTAATCGCTACTTCATTGGTGGCGTAACTGCACCAGTCGTCCAGATAAGTCGTCGCTGGTTGAGTGCCGGCAGCGGGTAAAGTACCGTAATAGGTGCACTTATCCTGCTTGCCTGGCTGCGCACCACCCACAAGCCAACCGGGTATCGGCGCCTGGACGGCATCTGCTGCCGAAGGGCGATGATGGATATTCAGTGGACTATGTTGGCCAAAGCCGGTGACATAAGACAGCTGCAGCGGATTACGGCCTAGTACGTAATCCAGCAACCCTTGCATTGCTTGTTGTAGTTCAGGTTGCGGGGCGATTTTCCAGGCCTGATACAACAAGATGGCTTTGTTCATCGCCACCGCATTGCTGCCCCAGACAAAATCATTTTTGCTCATCGCTACCTGATAGGCCGAAGCCTGATGTTCGGCCATAATTTGCGTCGCAGCTTGCTGGATGGCTTGCTGCACTTTTTTTCGAAGTGCAGGCTCAAGCTGTGTAGCAGATGCCAAAGCAAAATAACCCAGCGCACCAACATTGGCCCAGGACGCTGCTTTAATCGGTGTTTCCAGCGCCAGCAGTGGCTGTAGATAGCTCCGGTCGTTGGTTAACAAATACAGTTCGGCGCCAGCCCAGGCCCATTCATCGGCCAGTTGTTTGTCGCCGTAAGCGCCGGTGCTGACGTCCTTTGGCTGCTGATAAATGCTGTCTGGATGTTGCTTTGCCCACTGCCAGGCGAGCAGCGCTTGCTGACGATACTGCTGCGAAAGACCGGGCAGCTGAGTTTCAAATTCGGTGAAAGTGCGACTGGCTTTGGCCATTACTGCTGCGAAATTCAGTGCCGCCGCCGTAGTTTTTTGCACCACATAACGCTGTGCTGTGACTTGATCCGGCATTAGGGTGCCGGAAAAATTCAGTTCGGTCAGCTTGTGATAAACCCCACCATCGTTTGGATCTTGCATCGCGCTTAACCACTGCAGATTCCACAAGGTTTCATCAAGAATATCCGGTAAGTCGTTGGTCGATTCCGGAATATTCCAGCTTCTGTCGCGATAAAAATCAGCAAAGTCCTGCCAGGCCTGCAACAGAGTGAAACTGGTAATACCGGAATTAACCACGTATTTGTTGTAATCACCAGCGTCATACCAGCCTTTGGCGGCGCTGAGCTCAAAACCAGCCGGACGATGGTCGGATGCAGCTGAAGCGTGCACCTGAATTTGCGTGTCGGGATGACCCGCGGCACGCGCCCAAGGCCCGGCAAATCTTGGCTCCAGCGCCATCGAGGCGCGGTTAAAATAATAAGCTTTGACCGCAGCATCATGCAGTTGGGCATAAGGTTCTGCGGCAATCTCGACGGTGATTGGGGTTAATCCAGCCACCTCAACCTGATAACGCCCTTGGGTTGTTAAGGTCGAAAAGTCGGCGATACTGACCCATTCACCTGATTCCGGCCAAAACTTAGCCGCCGAACTTTGGCCTTGCAGCACCGTTTTGCCGCTGCTTTGGTTGTTGACTTGAAACGGCACCGCCTGCCGCCCCGGCACCACCAGCAATTTTTGCGCATGTGGTGCAAAACCGAGCTGATTTACTTTCGGCTTGGCTGAGGCTTGAGTTTCTGCCAGTTTGATCAGTGCGCTCAATAGCGGTTTGGCTTGCAGCTTGCGATCAAACAGCAGCGGGTAATCGGTACGACCGCGCATTGGAAAGTTATTGCGCCAGCTTTGGCCATCATCTAAACCCCAAAACGTCACCCGGTCTAGTTTTTGCTGCTGGCGCAATAACAGCGAAAACAGATCCAGATACCGTTGTTGCCAGGCCTGTTCGACGGTTTTTGGTAAGCCATCGCGATAAGGATTCAGCTGTTGTTGCAGTTCCTGATGCTGACTGATATCGGCGCCTGGTGTCATGCCAGGCGGAAACGGTAGTACTGAAATTTCCAGTTCGGTCAGCATTACGTCGAGGCCGGTGGCAGCAAAGGCGTTGATCGAGTCTTCTACTTCCTGCAATTTGGGCGAATCAAGGCCATAATGCGCTTGCTCGCCAATTGCATGAATAGGTACATTTTTTTGCTGCAGTTGCTGGATGATCCGCAGCACCCCGGCGCGTTTTTCCAGTTTATACAGGTTGTAGTCGTTGTAATAGAGTTTGGCTTTGGGGTCGACCTTATGCACCAGCGCAAAAGTGGTGGCAATGTAATCATCACCCAGAATTTTTCGCCACGGCGTATCGCGCAGACTGCCATCTTCATTCAGCGCTTCATTCACTACATCCCAGCCATGTACCCGACCTTGGTAACGACCGACCACAGTTTGGATATGCTTTTTTAATCTGGCGAGTAACAAAGCTTGGCTGGCTGGTTTACCATCCGGGCCTTGAAACACCCAGTCCGGGGTTTGTTCATGCCACAGGATCGTATGGCCGACCAGCCACATCCGATGTTGTTCAGCAAAAGCCACCAGCTGATCGGCAGCTTCGAACACAAAGTTGCCTTCAGTCGGTTGGATTTCCTCCCATTTCATCAGGTTTTCGGCGGTCAGGCTGTTAAAGTGCTGCGCGATTAAATCTCGTTGGTTTTGGTTAGATGGCTGAAGTTGCGCCAGACTCACCGCAGTGCCGATATGGAAAAACGGCTGATAGGCCTGCTGTAACGAGGGTGCAGCAGTGGCCTGGACTGCCTGACTTAACAGCAAGGCAATTCCGAATAGCATCGATGCCAACTTTAAATTCATTCTGAACTCCCAACATAAGGACTTTGCAATGGCCCCAGATAACTAGGCCGTAAACCGCCGGTATCGAGGAGCAGCTTTTGTAGCACCAGTGCCGGATCAACCAGATAAATCCGCAGTTTATGTGCTCCGGCCTGGTTAAACTGCAATGGAATTTGCACTGTGCGTACGCCGTCCAGCACTGCTTGCTGCCAGGCTTGGTTGCTGCGATCTTTAAGCGTGTCGATTAACTGTGGCGGCTGGTCATTCAGGGCTACTGCAAAGCGCAGACCACGACCCGGTACTACATCCAGAGTCGGTGCAATGATCACATGCAGAGTAAAAGTGCCGGCTTGATTGAGCAACAAAGGGTACTCCAATGCTGCCGATTGCTGAATTGCTACTTGCGTGCTGCCGACCTGATAATTCAGTTCGGTCATCGCCGCCATTGCCGCATCACCCCGACCAAGACCTGGCACTTTTTGCCACCAGCGTTTGGAATTGTTCGCCAATACTTTGCCGCTTGCTGCATCTATCGCAATATAACCATCGGCATCAACAAAACCATGACCTGCCAACGCCGCGGTTTTGTGCGCTGTCACCTTAATTTTGGCGCCGCCCCAACCGGTGCCCTGCACATGCACTTCACCGACATTTTCACCGGCTTCGGCTTTGTCCCAATCAATAGACACCGCGATAGTTTGCTGTTCGCTGACACTGCCACTTTGTTGGCTTAAGGTGATCCAGGGCTTGGAGGCTGTGGCTTTAAATTCAAAAGGTGTGGTGCCTTTGTTAAATATTTCCAGCTGACGCTCACGCTGACCCTGCGGATAAAACGGTAATAAACTGAGGTTTTTGCCCTGATATTCACTGATCGGCCACGACAACGGCGAACCTTCAGCCATCACGCCCATATCGGCTACCGGTTGCGGTGTCGCGACGGCCACCACCGGCATTAAATTCGCATCTGGATTGCGCCAATAGGTGTAACCCAAATGCGGCTGCGACATCATATGGTTCCAACGACCGTTGCCCAATTTGTGATAAAGGTCGGTGAGTCTGGCATCTTCATCAAACCAGAATTTTACCTGCGCCGCCCAATAGTTGGTGCTGGCGCGGCCTTGCTCGCCATGTAAACGATTCATCGCCAGCGCGCGATTGTGTTCAAACATCGCCCGACTGGCTTTGAGCGGATGCGACACCAACTGCACATAAGCATCGCGCTGCCTGTCTGCCAACAACGGTTCCAGCGCATCGGACGCCGCCACTAATTCCGCCAGTTCAGCGCTGACGCGCTCTGCTTCGCCATAATGGAAAATACTGTAGGTATCAGGTTCCACCGCTTCGGGTTTACGCCGGCCATTATGGTGCGTATAGCCTTGCAGCAGCCGCGCTATGGTGTCGGCATGTTCAGGCTTTAGCGGCGCGCCAAACTGCTGCGCCGCCCAGTTGCTGGCAAATTGCTGCAGATTATCGGCGTTAAAGTTGGTGGGATCCCAGGCCATGCGCAGGAAAAAGTCGGTTGGAAGTTCCATTGGTTTTAAATCACCAACATTCACTATCCAAATCCTGTCAGCCTGAAATTGCCAGGCCAAATTCATTTGCTCCCAGATTTTCGCCAGCGGTACTGTGTTGATCCAGCGGTATTCCCGCGGATTGCCAACATAATCAAAATGATAATAAACTCCGGCGCCACCTTGGCGGCTACGTTCGTCTTTGGTCGGTAACCTTCTGATATTGCCAAAATTATCATCGGCCCACAGCAAAGTGACATCGTCTGGCACCCGCATGCCACGCTCATAAAAACCCTGCACTTCTTTATACAGCGCCCAGACTTGCGGAATATCGCTGACTGGCCGATCTTTGAAAGTATCTTGCAGAATTTGCCGTTGATCGGCGACGATTTGTTCCAGCAAGCCGATATTCTCACCTTCACTCATCGGCTCATCTTCTTGCCCGCGCATGCCCAGGGTAAAGATACTTTCCAGTTGTTGGTGGCGCTTGGCGCCTTCTTGCCAAAACTTGTAGATGTTGTCGCGATTACTGGAATATTCCCACGGCCCTTTGCCATAACGATTCCATTCTTTGTCGGCGCGCAGCATCGGCTCGTGGTGGCTATTACTCATCACAATGCCCATTTCATCAGCCAGCAGCATGTTTTGCGGGTCATCATCAGCAAAGGCGTTATTCCACATCGCGGGCCATAAAAAGTTAGCTTTGAGGCGCAGTAACAACTCAAATACATGCTGATAAAACTGATGGTTATAGTTGCCGAATTTTTCCGCCACCCAGTTGCTGAGCGCCGGATGTTCGTCATTCAGGAAAATGCCACGATATTTTACTTTCGGCGCATCTGTGATGAAGGTGCCAGCTTTGATATAAAGGCTCGGGTTTTTGGCGACCGGTACATCGGCCCACCAGTGCCAGGGCGACACGCCGATGGTTTCGGCCAAATCATAAACGCCAAAAATAGCACCTCGTTTATCGCTGCCGGCAATCACCAGCGCTTGCTCGACACCCGGCAGCGGGTTTTGCAGCAACTGAATTTGATAAGCTTCCCAGCGACCGGTAATGGCGCTGACATCCAGTTTGCCTTGGCTGATTAACTGATCCAACAGCGCGCTTTTTCCCAGGCTGCCGATGATCACAAGGTTGGTTGTCTTGGATTTGCTGCCGGACTGTAACTTGCGGCCGCTAACATTCTGAATATCCTGCTGCAGACTTTTGACCGCACGCTGCAGACCCGGATAGTCTGCAGCGTCGATATAAATGTCCGCCTGTTGTTTGGCCGCCACCAGCGGGAAATCACTGGCAGCGGGTGTAGCTTTCACCAAATAATCGCCCGGTAGCGCCAGCGTGCTAAAACTGCATATCAACCAGCAAAAAACGCTGAATATAGTCGCTAACGCTCGCGAACGTCGCCGAATCATTCAGTTTTTCCTGAGCTCGTGGTCGGGATTTCCTGACGGCTATACAAACCCAGCATCGTGCCGACAAAACCAGTGGCGACCTGGGTGCTGAGCAGTTTGCCATCTTGCACTGGGCCAAGAGCTTGCCATTCGCCATTGTCCACCGCGTAATAAAAGCTGATTTGCCCGGCCTGACCGCTGATTTTGAGTTTTACACTGGCAGCAGCTGGCAAGTTTTGGCTCAGTAACTGTTTTGGTGCAGCGCCTGCTGCTTGCTCCAGAAAGACCTGGGTTTGGTCGGCTTGTTGGCGGACACCCAGATAATAGTGATATTGCTCATTCTGAAAGGCCACCATACCCGCAGATATTCCAGCAGCCGGTACCTGCAACTGGGTGCTGCTTTCATAATGCATATGTTGTTGGCGACGCGATACAAATGCCGGTTGTAACATGCTATCGAGGCCCGCTGGTTTCGCCTGGATTTGCAGCTTGTCGTCATCAAGCTTTAACCAGCTTTGATCAAATTCGCGCAGCAAGTTCCACTGAATATCCAGCTCTGGGCTGCTGAATTCATCACGCCAGTTAAAATTGCCGGTCAGTGGTGATGGTGGCAGTTTGCCTGGTATTGCTGCCGCTACGGCTGGGGTTGTGCTCACTTTTGGCACCGCCGGACGATACGGAATAGTTTCACCTTGTTTTAAAATCAGCGGCCAGCCATCAGCCCAGCTCACTGGCAGCACAAAGGTCTCGCGGCCACTGTTAAAGTAGATTTGATCATAAGTGCGCGCTGCCAAAAATACCGCCCACCAATCGCCATCCGGGGTTTGTACAAAGTCGGCATGGCCAGCGGTGGTGACAGGGTCTGGCCGGTCAGCCGCTAAATCGCGTTGGGTCAGAATAGGGTTGACGGTGTGCGGTACAAAAGGCTCGTTCAGGCTTTTGCTGCGGAAAATCACCGCTGAATGCTGGTCGGCAGTGCCGCCTTCAGCGCAGAGTAAATAATACCAGCCGTCGACTTTATACAGGTGCGGCGCTTCAATCCAAATCGGTTTGGTTGAAAGGTCAACGCCACCATTCACCAGTAATTTTTTCGATTCTGGCAGCACTTTTTTGGCGATCGGATCATATTCCCACAACCAAATGCCCTTGTGACCTTCATACAACTGCCCGCCAGGGACATCACCGTTATGAGCGATATACACCTTGCCATCGTCATCAAAAAAGATATCCGGATCAATACCTTCAATTTCCGGCAACCAGATTGGGTCTGACCATGGCCCGGCCGGATCGGTAGCGGTCAGAATAAAATTACCACCCCGGTCGACCACTGTGGTGATGAGGTAAAAAGTGCCCTGATGGTAACGCATCGTCGGCGCGAAAATGCCACGCGAGACCTGTAAACCAGCAAAATCCATCTGCGTGGGGCGGGTTAAGGCGTAGCTGAGCAAAGTCCAGTTCACCAAATCGCGGCTATGTAAAATCGGTAAGCCCGGCGCATAAGTAAAAGAAGATGCCACCATGTAATAGTCATCACCACGGCGGGTAATGCTTGGATCCGGATAAAAGCCGGCCAGCACCGGGTTCTGGAAAGTACCGGCCGGCAAAGGTGCGGCGAATATCGGGTCCTTGCCCTGATAATCAAACCAGTCAAAGCTGGCGACTGGCGCAGCTTGAATGTCAGAACCAGCTGACACCGGCGCCGCAGCTTGCTGTGCTGGCTGACAACCGCTTAATAACAAACCTAAAACCAAGGCGGCGCATTGAGATCCATGGTGCATGATCGGTGACTCCTGTTCAGAAAATTGGCAAAAGCGGTCAGAAAAACCACAAGTCAGCCATTAAACGGATAAATGCCATCCGCATCAACGGCCTGCGGTTTATGAAAATCGGGAAGGCTTGTGCGTTTTTTCAAAGCAGTGGCTATTAAAGGAAATAACGGGAAATAGCGACACGCATCCGAATTTGGTTATCTACCGGCCAAAATCGCGCGGGCGTTGTCTTTGTAAGCCTCGCCAATTTTAATCTGTAGAAGATCTGCCAGCTGCACTTTGTGGCTGTCGACCGCAATCACCTGCTGTTTATTAACCAAAAACGACTTATGTACCTGCACAAAACCGGCGTTTTCACACTGGGTATGAATCTGTTTTAAGGTCGAATTGACCAGCGTCATCTGCCCGCTTTGCCAGACTTTGACGTAATTGCCATAAGCTTCAAAGCAGCTGATCCGCGCCAGTTCAAATTTACGCAGTTCGCGTTCGACTTTTAGCACAATAAAACAGGCTGCGATTGGAGGCACAGCTTGCGGTAACTCCGGCTGCGCACCAGCTGCAAGTAAAGTCCGTGCTAACTGACGCCGCCGTACTTTCTCCAGCGCCTGTTGCAGTCGCTCGGCACTGATTGGTTTGAGCAAATAATCGGTCACATCCAGCGCAAAACCATCTAACGCATATTCGGCGTAAGCACTGGTAATAATCACCTGCGGCGGGGTGGCCAACACTTTGAGCATATCCAGGCCGGTCAACACCGGCATTTGGATATCCAGCAACATCAGATCAATTGGCTGATGCGCCAGCACCGCCAGTGCTTCGGCGGCGTTGTAACATTGCGCTACCACTTGCACTGTGGGTTCAGCGGCCAAATGATGCAATAACACCTGATGCGCCAACGGTTCATCGTCGACAATCAGCAGCTGTAATGGTTGACTCATCCCATCTCCAAATTCAGTTGCAGCTCTGCCCGCCAGCTCGCGCCATCCGGCTGACTATGCAGCATAAAATCCGCACCGTAATACAACTCTAATCGCCGCCGCAGGTTGTCTAGTCCCAGACCGCCGTCGCTCGCAGCTGTCGCCGAAGCTGGCCTGCTGTTGTCACAGCGAAAATACAGCTTTTGTCCCTTTACCTCAGCCGACAAGCGGATCCAGCTGGGTTCGTTCGAATTTTCGACACCATGTTTATAGGCATTTTCGACCAACATGATCAATAACAAAGGGGGCAGTAGCAAAGGCGGCAGCTGTAGTTGATTCAAGTCATCCGGGAAATGAACCTCGAGCCGGGTCTTATTGCTGACCCTAAGCTGCTGCAGCGCCAGATAATGCTGTAGATAATCGAGTTCTTGCTGCAGCGTCACCCGGGTCTGCTGACCTTGATACACCACATATCGCAATAAATCCGCCAGCTGCAAAATCAGCGTCGGCGCGCTATCAGATTTCATCAGGCACAGCGCATATAGGTTATTAAGCGTATTGAACAAAAAATGCGGATTAATTTGTTGTTGCAACAACTGCAATTCAGTCTGAACTTGCTGGTGCTGAATATGCGCCAGCGTGCTTTCCTGCTGCTGCCTGTCAAAAGCCAGGATCAACGGCGTGGTGAATAACCACTGAAATAACATAAAGTTAAAGTTGTACCAATCAAAAGGGTTGGGCCCGCCGCCCGGTAACGCTGGCACTGCCACCTGATTCATTGGCAGTTGCAGCAACAGCGCAGATAACAGCGGATAACTCAATAACATCAATGTCAGACTGACCAGCACAAAAGGCAATAAACCATATTTCGCCAGCACCTGCCGTATGAGCCAATAACGGGTGAGCCAATAGCATAACCACATCGTTGCGGCTAACACACTGAATTGACACAGATAACTTAGGAATAATCCGGGGTGTTGCCATAGTCGTTGCCAGTTGACCTGAACTGGGATCGGTTGCCCGGCAAAACCGGGTGGATGCGACACCAGCAATAATGCCCAGGTGATGGTCCAGGCCAGCAGCAGCAAGATCAACACCGCGTCCAATGACAACAACCATTGCCAACGCGTACGTCCACCTTGTTGCAGCTTATGCTGGTAACTAAGCTGGTAAAAAAAATGCAGCCAATACAACAGCGAGAATCCAGCCGCCAACAACCAATCACTGAAGCTGACCGCTGGTGCAAGATTCGTCAGCACCATCAGCGTCGGATAAACCAGCATGCCGGTAACCCACAACCCCAATACCAAGCCTTTGGTCAGACGGGATGGACTTCGCTGCAGGTGCAACCAGCTGAGCAATCCCTGCGCCAATAACAACGGCAGAAATTGCAAAAACAGCAATCCGGTATTCGGCCAGAATAACGCGCTATCCGCCAGCTGCAGTTCCATCTGCGGTTGCAACGCCGCCCATAACCACACCAGCAGCACCGGCAATAGCGGAAACAGGGCTTCAGCTTTAAGCGCAGTTGTTAATGTCAGTGCTTTGGGTTGCTTGATGGCCAAATTCGATGACTCGGAAATAACAATCTGCTTATGCTGCCTGTGTTGTGGCGGCTTGTCATCTGCCGGCGGACAAAACCTGAGTTTGCGCTGATGAAACGGCAATAGCTGCGACCCGTTTGACCAGGATCGGCTGTTTTACCCACGCGGCATCCATCAAATCTTACTCACCAAGCTAGCCACCCTTGTTGGTCATGCCAAGTAGCAGCTTGGTCATTCGTCGCTTGAGGCACATCAGGCAGCAGCTTAAGTTGGTGGATATTGCTGAAATCACCAACATGCCAAAGGCTAGGACACCCATGCTGCATATCAACCAACTGCAAAAAACTTATCCAGACGGTACCGCCGCGCTGCGCGGGCTAGATTTACACGCCAGCTGTGGCATTTTTGGGCTGCTGGGCCCCAACGGTGCCGGAAAATCAAGTCTGATGCGCACCATCGCCACGTTGCAGCAACCGGACAGTGGCCAAATCAGCTTTAACGGCGTGGATGTGTTGCAGGAACCGCAACAACTTCGCCGCCAACTCGGGTATTTACCGCAGGAGTTTGGCGTGTATCCGCATTTGTCGTGCCGGGCGCTGCTGGAACATATCGCGGTGCTGAAAGGCCTGACCGATCGGCAAAGTCGGCGGCAACAGATTGATGAATTGCTGGTACAAACTAATTTGACCAAAGTTGCCAATAAAGCAGTGGCGAATTTTTCCGGCGGCATGCGCCAGCGGTTTGGCATTGCGCAGGCGTTGCTTGGCGATCCGAAGTTATTGATCCTGGATGAACCCAGTGCTGGCCTTGATCCGCTGGAACGGCAGCAACTGCATAATTTATTAGCGCAAATCAGCCGCGACCGACTGGTATTGCTGTCGAGCCATATTGTCGATGATATCGAGCAGCTGTGTCGGCAAGTGGCGATTATGCTGCATGGCCAGATTGTGTTGCAGGGCGATACCACGGCGTTAATTGCGCCTTTGCACGGCCAGATCTGGAGCTACAGTGGCGAACCTGGCCGCTTGCCTGCACAAACCCAGCTGCTGCAACACAGCTATTTACGCGGCGTGCCACAGTTACGACTTTATGCAGCAGCGTGTCCGGGGGAAGGCTTTAGCCCAGCGTCAGCATCACTGCAAGATTGTTATTTTCTGACACTGGCGGCGGCTTCCGCGCCACAGGAGCAGATCGCATGTTGAGCAGCTCTCTAAAAAACATCTCGGTAGATAGCGATGCATTCAACAACCAGGCGGTCGGCAAACCCAAGCTACTGCCGTTACTGCTCAACGAATGGCGATTTTATCGGGTACAGCCTTTGCTGTGGCTGGCCTTGCTGCTCGCTTTGGCATTTGCTGCGTTGACCACCCTTGGCAACGATGTGCAAACTGCGCAACCCCACAAAGAGTTGCTGTTCACCCACACTAAACTACTGATGATTCTGCAAGTGCTATTGATTGGCGTGCTGGCGCCGCTGGCATTTTTACGCGACCGGCAACATGGCATGACAGAACTGACCGGCGTCACCCCACTGACCGATTGGCATTGGTGCTGCAGCCGGGCCGGCGGTTTACTGGTGTTGGTGCTGGGCGTGCAAATTTTATTGCAGTTTCTGGCCATCGCCGGTGTTTGGTTCGGCATCAATCAGCAAGCGACAGCGGTCACCTTAGCGAGTTTATGCTGGATTTCGTTGCAGTTGTTTTTGCTGCAACAGCTGCCAGCATTGCTGCTGTTGGTCGCGCTGCAACTGTGGTGTAGCCGCAAGACACCCCATCCGGCGTTGTTGTATTTGCTGACGGCGGTGTGCTGGCTTGGTTATGTGTTGCTGGCTGCCGCGACCGGTTCGCCGGTGATGGCGAAAAGTCAGCCGGTATCACACTGGTTGTCGCAGTTGATGCTGTATCTGGACCCTTATGCCCTGACGCCCTGGTTGGTGCAACTGCAAAGCAGTGCGTCAATCAACCCAGACGCCACCGTGCTACTGAACCGGTTGCTGATTGTCGGCATCAGCGCCCTGCTGTTTTGGCGGGCATGGGCGACGAGGCCCTCACTATCGAAGCTTCGATCCGGGAAGTTTCAATTCAGGACAGCCACCGATTCAGCACCAGCAATTCAGGACAGCCATCTATTCAGCAGCCTTCCTTTCAACGGATCATATTCAGGACAGCCACAAACTACTGACTTCAGAACAGTCACCCCAACAAGCGCCAATTGGCAGAGTTTTGTCAGTTTACTACGCCTGCAATGGCTGCAGTTATTGCGTCAGCGCAGTACTGTGTTGGCGTTGCTATTGCTGACCGGACTGGTGTTCAGTGAGGTATTTACCGGTTTGGGTTATGCCGAAGCGCTGAGTCGTCTACAGCCGGACAGCCGCGATGCGCTGAACCGGATTAACTGGGACGTCCTGCCAAGATTTGGTTTATTGCTGCTGGCATTTTGGGCCAGTCAGCTCAGCTGGCTCAACCGGCAACTGCGCTTTGACAGCCTGATCGCCGCGACGCCGGTATCGGGTGTAATACAACTGTGCAGTCAGTTGGCGGTGTTGTGGTCATTAACCTTGTTTATGGTCGTGCTGAGTTTCAGCGCCGTCGCATTGGCGCAATTGCTGGCGCAAATTCCCATCCAGTTCGCTGAATATCTGCAGCAAGCCCAACTTACCTTAATTCCTTTATTGCTGTGGGCTATGTTGCTACTGGCCTGTCATGCGTTACTTCGTTTGCCGCTGCTGGCGAATTTAATGGTGGCTGTCCTGCTTTTGTTAGGTCTGTCGCCGCTGCCGGAGATGCTGGAGTTACAACATCCGCTGTGGCGGGTAGGCCAGACAATGCTGGAAATGCCGGATGCACTGTGGGGTTATCAGGGATCGGTTGGTGGTGCTTTTGCCAGTCATAGTGCAACCGGCAATTTCAACAACGGTGGTTTCTGGCCCTTTCTGACCTTCTGGGGGTTATTGGCGCTCACTCTTTGGCTATTGGCGTTGCAAGGTTATCATCGTGGTACCGGCTATAGTCATCTCAAACTGCGATTGAGTCAGCCAACCATTTTAGCGTCACTGGTATTGGCCCTGTTATGGCTGACCCAAGGCTTGCATATCCATCAGCAATTACAGCAGGCCGGTGCGCTGGAAACAGCACAGCAACGTCAGGCCCAGCGCGCCGCTTATGAACGGCAGTACCAACAGTGGCAACACCAACCACAACCGGTGGTCAGCAAAGTGCAGTTGCAGGTCGAGCTGTTTCCAGCAGAACAACAAGCCAGCATTGCAGCAACGCTGACGCTGACCAATCCGCATCCCACGCCCATCACCCAGCTGTTGGTCACGCTGCCCGGCGATATTGCTGATCAGCAAGCACTGCAGAGCATTGATCTCGATGGTGCGCAGTTAGTCTCGCACCAAATCACGCAACCAATACCGCAAAAAACCGAGCATCAACAGCGCATTTATCAGTTCGACCAACCGCTGGCATCAGGCGCGACCACGCAGCTAATTGTGAATTTGCAGTTAGCTCAGCACGCAATAGCCCCGGCGCCGATGCACCAGGTGTTGCGGTCGGAATTTAGTTATTTGAGGTTATTACACCTGTTGCCACAGGTAGGATTTATGCCAGAACTGCGGCTACGTGACGCCAAAACCCGGGCAGAGTTTGGCTTAGCGCCGTTGCCACAAACAGAAACTCAGCCCTCAATACTGGCCGCCACTGCGACTCCCGCCAGCGCACGCTACGACTGGGCGCAACTGGAAACCATTATGTCGGTGCCGCAGGGTTATCAAGGTATTGCCGCCGGAAAATTAATCCGGCAGTGGCAGCAGCAAAACCGGCAGTATTTTCATTATCAAACCACAGACGCTGTACGCAATTTACCTGCTGTCATTGCCGTGCCATGGCAGCCACAGCAAAGCACCCAGGATGGCGTGACGCTGGAAATTTACAGTCCTGCATACAATGCCGCCACTGAGCTCAACATGCAGGCGATGCAACAAACACTGCACTGGTTCAGCACTCATGTTGGCGCTTACCCTGGCGATGCGCTGCGCTTGGTGATGATGCCCGACGTCGGCCCAACAGGTTATGCATTGCCGCAACTGGTGCTGATTAATCATCGGGTTGGCGCGCGGGCAGTTGCCGCACCGGATGCCGGTTTTAGTCAGGTCTACCGGCGTGCCGTGCATGAGGTGGCGCATCAGTGGTTTGGTCATGGCATTGGCAACGGCGTACCGGGTGATGGCGCCTTTTTGGTGGAATCTTTGGCGAAATACGCCGAACTGGTATTGATCGAGCAGCATTTTGGGATTGATGCGATGCAGTCGCTGGTCGATTTTGAGCAGCAACGTTACAGCCGCGCGCTGGCCGGAAGCAGATCAGAACAAAAAAGTCTGGTCGATGCCGACGAGTCTTATGATCAATATTCCCGCGCCACCCTGGTCTTTGCAAAATTGCGAGCAACTGTTGGCGATGCAGTGATTACGGCGGCGCTACGTCAGCTGTGGCAACAACACCGCTATCCGGGCACGCCAGCCAGTGCCATGGATTTTGTGCGTGCTTTACAGGCACATAGCCCGCAAAGTGCACAGCCGTTGATCCACAGCTTATTACTGACTAAGGACAGCAGCTTGTTAGTTGATTAATCCATTGTTATAACAATAAAAAAACACCGGATTCATTTGCTGGTATGAGAATAACTGCCATCCCAATCCGCGCCCGGCTCATGTTGCAAAAAGGCATCGATCCGCTGCAGATAAAGCGCTATCAGCCCGGTAAGGTTGGGCTGCCCTGGCACTGCTGGACTGAACTGCAAAGCCTGTTGCAACCCCAGCAACTGCTCGCGGGCCTGGCTAAATTCCTGCTGAAAATACGACGCAAGCGCTTGTTCAAATGTCTGACAATGGCTTAACAACGGCTCTTTGATGTCTGAATCGAGCGGCAGATAAATCCGGATGGGGATCTGCTTCCCCTTCACCCGAACCTTGTCCACCAGCAGATATGCCAGCTCACTGGCACCGGCTTTGGTATCTTCACTGACCAGTAGCGGCACACCATAAAACTTTGTCAGCCCCTCCAACCTGGAGCCGAGATTCACCGCATCGCCAATCACGGTATAACTGCGCCGAAAGTCGGAGCCCATATCTCCTACATTCATCTCACCGGTATGAATACCAATGCCGATGCGGGCGACCGGTTTCCCGGCAGCATGAAACTGATGATTTAACTGTTCTAAGGCGTGCAGCATGGCAAAAGCCGCCCGGATCGATTTGCTGGCATGCGCCGGCTCCGCCAAAGGTGCGCCCCAAAACGCCATCACCATATCGCCGACATATTTATCAATGGTGCCATCGTGCGCCTGAATGGCCTGCGTCATCACTGAAAAATACTGGTTCAGCCACAGCTTCAGCTCCTGCGCCGACATTTGCTCGGAAATCGCGGTAAAACTGCGGATATCACAAAACAGCACCGATAATTGCTTTTTTTCACCGGCCAGACTGACCGAGCCCGGATCATCCAGCAGCCGCTGAATATGCGCCGGTGGCAGATATTGATCAAACACCGCATTGATCCGTTTACGCCGCCGCGTCTCCCGAACAAAGCCGTAACTGATAAAGTAAACCGACAATAACACCACCAGTAACAGCAGGTTTAGCAAAGGCAGATCAAGCACCTGCACCCGCCATAACCAAAGATTCACCCCCACCGCCAGCAGCATCACCAACAAGGCGGCAGCAACGCTGGATAAAGGACCAAGCCTTGGAAACAACCACAGGCAGAACATCGCCAATATCAGCATCTGCAGCAACATGGCTCCCGTCCACCAATCCGGCCGGTAAGGCAAACTCTGGGGTGACATCAGGCCGTCAAACACTGTGGCGTGGATTTCCACCCCTGGAAACGTCAGCGACGTCGGTGTTGCCTGCAAATCGGCCAGCCCCGTCGCCGAAGTCCCCACAAACACCACCGCCTGATCAAAACGCTGGTCATCGATGCGATCGCCCAATACATCGGCAGCCGAGCTGTAAGGATAATGCCGGGCACCACCCCGAAACGGGATCAGAATACGACCTTGCTGATCGGTGCGAATTAAGCTGTTCCCGATCTGCACGCCGTGCAAATAAGCGTGGCCAGCCTGCTGCAACCAAGCGGGCTGCACCTGTTCGACCAGGCTATAAACCCGGAATGCTTCCAGCGCCAACGACGGATAAAGCTGTGTGTCCAGTTCATGCAACAGCGCGACCCTTCGGATAAACCCATCGGCATCCGCTTCGGCATTGATAAAACCCTGGCCACTGGCGGCACTTGCCAATGTGGTGATCGGAGCCGCGAAGCCACTAAAAGGTTCAAAAGGAGTGGTGCCGGCAGGGCGCTGCTGCCAGACGTTTTGTTGGCCGGTTGGGATGATTTGCCCGGACGGATTTTGGCTCATATACCGGCTCAGCTGACCGGTGCGCAGCCTGCCATGACGATGCAGCACATTTGCCAGCACCACTTCGACCGACTGCATGGCAGCGGCGAACCGCAAATCCGGATCCAAACCTGCGGCATAGCTCAGCAGGCTCTGGCGCTGTGCTTCTGACAACACCGACTGCTGTGGCCAGTTTTGCAGCGCCGTCAGTGCTGCATTGGGCTGGGGTTCAGAGAACAACACATCATAAACCACCAGCACCGCACCAGCTTCGGCCAGCCTGGTCGTCAGACGCTCAAACTGACTGCGATCCCAGGGCATCCGGCCAATTTCATGCAGACTGGCTTCATCAATATCCACAATCTGAATATTGCTGACACTGCGTGGCCAGGGTGGCAGATATTGCACCTTGGCGTCATACAACAAACCTTCCAATCGCAGTAGACTGCGCTCCAAACCCGCTGGCGGCAACCATTGTAATGTCAGCACTAAGGCCAATAACAACAACGGTATACTTTGGCGTGCCAGCCATTTTCTCAAACTGGATCGGGTCATTGTTGTTGCCCGGAGTCAGTGCCGCCGTCAGCCTCACCGCTATAACACATTGATCACCACTGTATTCTGACTGGAACCACCAAAAGCCCCCGTCACCTGATACGTAAAGCTGTCTCCACCGCTAAAACCGACGTTTGGTGTATAGCTGAAACTACCATCAGGTCGCAGTAGTAGCGTGCCATTGGCCGGGCCCGTGACCAATGTCGCCTTCAGCGTGGGTACAACCCCCTGATTGGCAAACCCAAGTTCATAAACCGCGCCGCTGGTTGAGACCAACCATAACAATTCGCCATCCGCACTCACCGCCAGACCACTGACGGTAGTGACGCCTGGCGGGAATGGTAGCAACCGCAGCAGCTTGCCACTGACATCAAACTCCGCCATGGCGGACTGAATACTACTGACCAACAGGATGTTGCCATTATGCGGATTGATATGCAGATCGCCGAAACTGACGCCGAAGGAAACCTCAGGCGTTAAGACGTTAAAACTGCTCAGCACCTGTCCGGTGATCGGATCAATTTGCGCCACCAGATTACCCTGACTGCCGGCAGGGACGTTATCCTGAATAAGCCAGATGCTATTCGTTACCGGATTATAAGCCCCACCCACCACATGACTGGCACCAAAAGCAGTATCCAGTTGGCTGAGCAAGGTGCCGGTTTTAGCGTCAACCGCATAAATTTCGGTCACGCCAGACTCGCCGTTAAAGATCAACAAAGTACCCTGCGGGATTTGGACATCCTTTAACCGAAAGGCAGCTGCAGCAATATCGAGATCGACATCATTAGCGCCGCCGCCTTGCATACCAATCGTTCCTATATTCATACCGAGGCGAGTAAGGTTATGGATCACCGCACCAAACGCCGGGTATAAATACAGCGCTTGCTGATACTCATTCGCCGCTGCGCCGACCAGCCCCCCTAAACCTGGATTAAAGGTGGTTCTGATTTCCAGTTGATTACCTTGCAACAATCCTTTGCCTTCCAGATCATTACCCAGCACACCAGGCGCAGCCACATTCAGCGGGGTATTCATCGTTGCCGGATAAAGATCGTTGTTCGCCACCGCCGGGAAAGGCCCGGGATTATTCAGTGCCGAACCCGGGATGGTGAATGACAATAAATTGAGTGTAGCCATAATCTTTGCGCCCGCGACACGCCCAACCTGGCCGATACTACAAGGTAAAAAGGCATCCAGCCCGCTACAGGTTGCGCCAGGACCGATAAATGCGCCAAAATTCAACGAATCGATAAAAGGTACCGCGGGAAACAAACCACTGAATTTGCCACCGCTATCCGGGAACAAACTAAGTTCAAACCGGGCCGGATTGGCGCCAACAAATTGCAGGCTGTTGCTATTTGGCGCGATGGATCTGGCCAAAACCGGTGAATCAGTCAGGCCGGGATAGGTCATCACAAAACTGAAATTACCTTGTTGCCCCGGTTCATGACCACTCAGGGCAGATTCCTGATAACGACCCGCCATAGTGCAGCGGGTATCGACCAGCTGTACACAGTCGCCGATGCGGTACAGGCCAGTCCCGACCTCACTGCCCAGCGGACTTTCGCCCAGTCCGATATACAAAAAAGCGCCGCTCATGCTCAGAGATTCACCGGCAATATTGGCAATAAAAGGGTTCACTTCAATGCTGACCGTGCCCTGTGCTGTTCCACCTTTGCCATCACTGATCTGGTAGACAAAACTGTCGCTGCCGCTGAAATCGGTGGCCGGGGTGTAAGTGAAAGCGCCATCAGCCTGCAACAACAGCGTACCAGATATAGGTGCGGTCACGGGGGGCGTGGCCACCGTCAAACTGTCACCATCCGGATCACTGTCGTTGATCAACAACCCCTGATCAACGGTCACTAGCAGCGGCTGATTGGTGGTGGCGGTGTAACTGTCATTGAGCGCCACCGGCGGTTCATTTGCTGCCAGCCCTGAGGGGATCAGCGTCTCTGCTGCCACCGCAGATTCGCCACTGCCGCGGACGCCAGCTACCAATAAATAATAGGACTTGGCCGGATCCAGACTGCTGAAGCTTTCAGCCGGAGTGCGCACCGCCAGCTTGGCCTGCCCGTCCGGCAATTGCCGGTAGGTCAGCCGATTCACCCCCGGAGCACTCGCAAGATAAAGGTTGTAACGCAGAATCGCCGGATTGGCGCTCCAGCTGACATTAATGCCAGTCCCATCGGCGCTGCGTACAATCGTCAAATTACTGCGACCTGCCGGTTGCCAGGTCACAGCAGTGGTCGCCACTGCTGAGCTGAGACCGCTACTGTCGGTGACCCAGAGTTGCAGGTTTAAGGTTCCGGGGCTGACACCATAGAGCGCTGGGTCGATATTGGTTCGGGTCGTATTGAAACTATTCCCCTGACATTGCTGTGCGGACTGACACAGCTCCAGCGCACGGGCATTCGGACCAAAACTAACATGCACCCTGGCGATGCCGTCGGCGTCTTGCGCCTGCACCGACAGCAACAGATTGCCGGAAGCGACCGAACCAGCTTTGGGCTGGACAAAGCGCCCGCTACTGTCGGCAGCCAGCGCAGATGCCGACAGCAACAAACCACAGCTCAACAAAAAAACTGTCACAATACGGATGGTAAGCATGGCGCACTCCTCAGGGCTGTTCAGTCAGCACAAAACCACCATCAAGCCGCACTGACGGTTGATCCAGTTCAGCCAAACTCAGATTGCCAAGAATCGCTGTGGCATCATTGATAAAGACACCGCTGATACTGCCATCTGCCACCTGATTGCCGTGACTGGCGAAATTGATAAACAGCTCCAGCGATTGTTCGCCAAATACTCCGTTAAAAGTCGCAAACCATTCGCCGCCGGCATCGATAAATGACAGCTGCCCGGACGGCACCCAGGCACTGTCAAAATCTATTTCCATCGACATACTCAAATTCGACAGTGAACCTGCAGTACTGCTGAAACTGTGTTGGCTGAGCTGGTCAAAACTGGCGATGCCACTCCGTGTGATAGTGTCCATCCCCCAACCGGCCGTCAGATAGCTGTTGTCATAAAAATCAACACCACTGGCATCCTTTGCCAGCGCCGGGCTTTTTACCAACAGGTCCAGGCCGCCATCGGACACAGCTGCCGTCAGTTGCTGGCCGCTAAATTCCGTTTGATCCGCTAAGGTCCCGGGTTGTCCGGCAGCAAAAATCGTTGGCGCCCGCAGCAGCAACTCAACTTCGCCATTTGCCCGTACTATGGCAAAACGAAATGGTTGCTCTGGTCCAAGCGAAAAACTCTGATCAGCGCCAGGTACCGTCACCCGAATATCAATAATGCCATCCCAGCCAGCCAGATACAGATCACCTTGCTGCAGCACGGCTTCATAATGGGTGCCGCGCACACCAATAGTCGCCACCGGCGTGTTCAGTTGATAGTCCTTGGCAGATTGCGGCAAAGTACCGGTGATGGTGCGTAGCCCACCTTTAAGCAAATCCATCGACACCGAATCCGCAGCGCCGCCCTGACCCGATGGGTAATTTCGGATCGCCAGCTCAGAATCGGCATGCATCGACAACAGCCCGCCATCCTTCATGCGTAGCTGGCTGCTGCTCTCTGGCCCGGTACTGACCAGATCCACACCAAATACCGGCGACTGGCGTTTAAGTGCCCGGCTTTGTTGTTCAGCACTGGCTTGCACTGAGCCTCTGGCCATGATGGTTTTACCCGCTGCTTCTTCAGCCAGCAGCGGCAACTGCCACAGCAATACGCTAAGCGCAATAATGCAGCATGGGCTGGATCTAGAATACATAACGGACTCCTACCCAGCCACGTGTCCGCTGGTATTGGTAAATGGTGATATTACTGTTATTGCGCAGATGGCTGACTGACGCCAAGGCGCGCCATTGCGGACTGAAGCTGTAACTCAGTTCCAGCTCAGCGCGGTAGTAGCTGTCATCCCGCACCAACCGGAACAGCGGGTGCAGCTCGTCATAGGCGCCGCTCAGATAATCCAGCGTTACACTGCTGGTCCAGCGCTCGTTCAACAGCAACTGCCAGCGATAACCCAGTCCGTAATAATCACGGCTGTTAAAATCGGTGCGGGTCTGATCACTATCATCCATCCCCCAGCGCAGCTGAAACTTATGCTCAGCACGGCCAGTCCGCGTTGACAACCACCCCTCCGCCAGCAGTTGCTTTTTATCCTGAGCCGACAACTCAGTATAAGATTGGCGGGCGTAGGTCAGATCGAGACCCACCGCAGATTTTTCCCAAATCGGGTAACTCACGGTAGTTTTCAGCCCCTGATAATCAAGGTAGCTGCTGCCATCCAGCTGGATGGGTCGGTAAAACAATTCGCCCGCCAGTTGATAACCACGCCAGCGGGTCTGATACCCGGCGACAGCACTGGCGTAAGTACGGGAAAACACCACGTCTTCGCTGTATTCGCTGTGCAGCGCACCGGCCGAAAGATAAAAGGCCGAATGTTGATCCTGCGGCAGGGTAAAGTTCAGCTGCGCCTGCATTTCATAAAAACTGCTGTCACGCTCCTGACTCTGCTCGAATAAACGCACCTGCCCCAATAACGGAATGAAGAAAAAATCCTCGTCAACCCCACTGTTCGGATTACTGTCACTGCCGGCACCCAGCTGCAACCAGTTCTGCCAGTAACCTTGTTCCGGGTTGCTGAGCTTTTCAATTCGTTGCAGATAAGTTTGTACCAGCATGGCCGCACGATCCGGCAAAGCGGCCTTTTCCAGTTGTTTCAGCTCGCGTTCGGCAGCGGGTAAATTGCCAAGATCAAAATAGCTGACGGCCAGCGCCAGCCGAATGTCCGAAGATTGAGGTTGCGACGACAAGGCCCGCTCCAGCGCGAACACCGCCTGATGAACATGGCCGGAGGATCTGGCTGCCAGCCCAAACAGGTAATCAAAACGGGGATCACCTTCCTGTTCGGGCTGTAGCTGTTGCGCTAGCTGCCAGGCCGCCGGATGTTCCTGTTGCCTGATCAATGCTTCCAGTTTATTCAGCGAGGCGGATGAACTGGCCAGCGCCAGTGAAGAGAAAAAGGTCAACCAACAAAGCGCCCAAGAGCGGAAATGCATACATTTCATCGTCATCTTCTTATTGAGACAACCGGAGGTGTGGTTCAAGTCTAGACACTAAGTTTCGGGTAAGTAAAAAACCAACTGAAATTTTAGGAATTAACATCGCGAAGCCTTGTCGCCGGGTAAATTTACTGTTAATTTTCGGGACATAAATTAATGTGTAATCAAGGAAGAAACACAAATGTTATTGATGCAAAAAC
Source organism: Rheinheimera sp. SA_1 (assembly GCF_001669775.1). Classification (GTDB taxonomy): domain Bacteria; phylum Pseudomonadota; class Gammaproteobacteria; order Enterobacterales; family Alteromonadaceae; genus Pararheinheimera. The sequence continues at coordinate 144,529 of NZ_LXWK01000020.1, read as the reverse complement.
CACAATCTGCCTACCGTTTGATGTTCACGCCTGCAACCATTCTACTCCTGTTCCTCTGCTGCTTACTTGGCAGTTGTGCCAGCATCCCGCTGTCGACGATGGCTAAACTCAGTGGTTTTGGCCCTGAAAACCTGACCCAGCTGCAAGCCGATGAAATTCGCATCCGGTTACAGCTGCCAACACAAGCAGAACTGGATCCAAAAAGAACACAGCTGCAGCTATACATTTCGTCAGCAGAACGCCAATACGACGAGAAATTTGCAGTGCGGATGATCTCCAAAACCGCAGGCCAAATGGATGATGGTTGGTTCAGCCCGCCGGTGCCGGTGCAAAGTTATGTTTTTGTGCTGAGTGACAGCGGCAAACAAAAATTTCGCGAGTTGCAACAACACCTTGCGACTGCCGCCAAACCAGAACAAACCATTTTCACCGCCAGTAGTGTGCTGACGAACTTGTCGCCGGAATTTAATACAGTCCGGATGTGGGTTGATTTACAACTCTCTGACAAAGAAGGTTTTTTCCCTTTAATTGATGATGCTGAGATGGAGTTTAATCTGACTGAAAACACCACAGCGAACAGCGAATAAAAACCGACGCTATTAAAGCCATTGTGCGGTGGACTATCTTCGGTAAATCCACCGCACATCGGGTGAGGTATGCCCGCCATTTTTTAACATCAACCGGTAGACCCAACCGGACTGCTGCCAACCAAAAACCGTTCAATTTCGCTCACCTGCTCCGCCAATAACTGCAATAGCTTTGCACTGACCGAAATTTTTTCATTATTCAGCTGACGGTAGTCAAAAAACGGCGTGACTAATAATTTTCGGGTAGGGTCGACCGCAAATTCTGACGACAGCCAATGTAAATCAGCTTCGAGCCCCTGCGTGATCAAATGCTTGGCAAGGGTGCGGCCGGCAATAAGGTGTAAAACATCCTCTTTATCAAACTGTGGCGCACTAAAACACAGTGCCGTGCCTGAACCGGCTTGCAGTAGTTGTAGATCACGAAACTGCTGCCAGCTCGACGCCGAAGGGGCAAAGTCAAAATGCGTTGGTGGCAGCGCGAATAATAACTTGGCGTAGACGTTAAAAATCTTGCGCCAGCCATTGCCACAATGACGGTAAATCTGGTCAATATCACCGGCTTGCAGCGGCTGCATGCCAGAAAGCTGCTGGTAAGCCTCCATCGCTGGCGGCGCAGCCAGATAGACCCGAAAACGGGCATTTACATCACCAAAACCAGTGCCTGACATGGCTTTACTCCTGCAATATTGTACTTTATCTTGATAATCAAGAATTTAACAGATGCTGACCGGCCGGAAGGAATTAAGGATGACAGACCATCAACCTATTGATCATACTCAGAAATTTCGTCTGCGCGGTCAACAGACCACCCGCATTGAAACGCTGACCGATGCTGCTTTTGCCTTTGCTTTTACCCTACTGGTGATAGGTCAAGGCAAATTACCGGCCAATTATGCCGAGTTGGTGCTGGCGCTGCAGCACATTCCGGCTTTTGTCGCCAGTTTTGCCCTGCTCGGGACTTTTTGGTATGGCCACCACCAATGGAGCCGCCGGACAGGGCTGGACGATGGCTTCACTGTTTTTCTAAGTTTTGTGCTGGTGCTGACCATTTTGGTCTACGTCTATCCGTTAAAAGCGGTGTTTTCCAGTATGTTTCATTGGTTTTCCGGCGGCGTGTTACCGGCCGGTATTCAGCTGCAAAGCATCAACGAACTGTCTGGGCTGTTTATGGTGTATGGCGTTGGTTTTGCACTGATGTGCCTGTGTCTGATTTTTCTGCAGTGGCATGCACTACGCAGTACCTTCGAATTACCGCTGAATCTGCTGGAACAAACCATATTACGTACAGAAATGCAGGCTTGGGCATTGTTGGGGACTGTCGGATTGATTTCGACTCTGGTTGCCGCACTCGCGCCTGGCAAATGGGTGGTGCTGGCCGGTTTTGTCTATGGTTCACTCAGTGTGTTGATGCCGCTGTTTGGCCATTTTGCCAGAGCCAAACATCGTCGGGTGGCAGCGCTACTCGCCGCACCGGATGCCGCATAGCTAGCGGCACCTTGACCAGAAATAGCAAAGGCCGCCGCTGATCAGCCCTGATTGATGTGGACAAGGAGATGGCTTTTTCGCCAGTCGCGCCCGCAGCTCTTGAAGGCAGCGTTGGAACCAGCGACACTGCTGCAACTATGCTCAACAGAGAGCACCGTGCCACAGCACAAAATATCCCCGGAGACCCGAATGAAATACCCCGTTTTTGTGCCAGCTCACTGGTGGTTGTTGGTGCCAGTGTTATTGTTGGCCGCTTGCAGCAGTGCCCCAACCGTCACCCAAAAACCTGTAGTAAGCGCTGAACCGCAATTTCGCAGCGCGCCACCACCACCGCCATTTGTCCATCCGGTGCCGGGCTCCCGCGTCAGTTCAATGTTTGCCAAATACATTGTGAAAAGCCGCAACCGCAAACATCACGGCGTCGATTTTGCCGCGCCACAAGGCACGCCGGTGTATGCCGCCAGTTCCGGTGTAGTGCTGAACGCCGACATGGGCAGCTTAAGTGATGCTTTTGGCAAAGTGGTGCTGATTGAACATGGCGACAAGCTACAAAGCTTGTCGGCGCATTTATCGCGGATTGACGTACAGATTGGCGATTTTGTGCAGGCTGGCCAGCAAATTGGTTTGGTCGGCAAAACTGGTCGCGCTACCGGCCCGCATCTGCATTTTGAATTATGGCGCAATGGTTATCCGCAAGATCCGCTGCGGTATCTACCGGATGGCAGTGCAGCTACCCAACGCACCAGCCCGTAATTTGTTAATTACGGGGTCAGAGTCAATTGTTAACAGGTTTCTGTTAACAATTGACTCTGACCCCACATTAACAATTTAGTCAGCAAATTGTTGGCGGAACATAGCACTGCGAAGCGCGCCGGATATCAGCTGCAGATTAATCCGCAGACTAGCGGCTTGTTCTTCCGCAAATTGCTGTAATTGATTTAACCTGTCTTGATCGTACCATTGGCCGGCAATCACCAGCCCTTGTATCTGGCGCAGCGCCTGAATATCGGTCAGTGGATTGGCCGCCAATAACACTAAATCAGCATCATAACCTACCGCTATCTGGCCACTGTGATCGGTCGTGCCGTTGTAGCGAGCTGCATTGAGCGTTGCGGTTTGCAAAGCTTGTAACGGCGTTAAACCCGCTTGCACATAAAGCGCTAACTCGTCATGTAAACCACTGCCGGTAAACACAAAAGAGTCGGGCGCATCGGTGCCGGCGATGATGTTCACACCGAGTTTATGCGCTTGCTGTACATGCTGCAGCGCCAATGCAAAAGCTTGTTGCTGTGGATGTTGCGCATTACCTTGCTCATCAACAACACGACCGCGTTCGACCATACCATCAGCGTCGGCCTGCCATAGTTTTTGCAGCAGCCACGGCACGGTATTTAGTCTGGGATCAGCGCGAAACTCCGGCAACATTGCTTTAGCACCGAGCTGTAACGTCAATAAAGTCGGGCTCCACCAGCTATCGGATGCCGCCAGCAACTGCATTTTCTGTTGGCACAGCTGCGCATCCTGCGAATTCAGAATCTGCTGCCACACAGCGCTGGTGATCAATCCTTCACGCATTGGCTGCGCTTTATAAGGGCCGATTGCTGCAGCACATTCAAACAAAAATAACCGGCCATGCTCCAGACTTTTCATGCCACCTTCAAGCGCATTTGCGAGCGGCACCAGCCAGGGTTGATGACCGGCCAGGGTGATACCTGCTGGCTTTGCCGCTGCGCTTAACCAGTGAAACTGTTGCAGGCTCAACAGCTCATACAGTTTCAGTTGATCAACGCCAAGCTGTTGATAATGAACCACCAATGCTTTGGCATCAGCTGCGCTTTGCAGTTTCAGGTAAGCCGGCATACCAGCGGGTACTTCAGCGCCGCCATTCAGCGCAAAACTGCTTTGGATTGGATAGCGCGGACTACTGCGTAAACCTTGTTGTAATTGCTGTTGCCAGCGTTTTCTATCTTCCGTACAAGCAACAAAACTGTCGCTGGCCGCCATGCAACCCGACATATCGCGCACCGAGGTCACGCCAGCCGCCAGCCATAGCGGATGCTGCACTTGCGGCGCCAGTTGCATGCTATGGGTGTGCATATCCTGCAGACCGGGGATTAAATACTGGTTGTTGCCGTTGATTTGATGCCACTTACCAGCAGCCGGTTCTGCTGCAAAATCGTTGGCAGTGGCAGCAATTCGCTGAATTTTGCCCTGCTCAATCCACACTGATTGTCCCGGCTGAATGTCGCCGGTGACTACATTCACCAGCTGAACATTGTGAATAAGTAACGGTTGATTACTCAGCGTAGGTAACGGCGGTTGCGGCAACGCGCATCCCAGCAACAGCCCAAGCCAGAGCAGCAATAACAATGACGACCACAGCAACAAAGGGTTAAAAGTAACGGTCTTTAATCTGGTAAGTTTCATCAACAGGTCTCTGCATAAATACACGACTGAGCGCCAGCCCACACCACAGCATAGGCAGCTTCCTGTGAAACTTATGTCAAAGCGGCCAGCTTAAACGCACTTCCAATCGAGTTTTGTCATCATTGATTGCAATCGCCAGCCCGATGCCACTGTGCTGACAAAGCCGTTGCACGATGCCAAGCCCCACACCATAACCGCTGGAATGACGACCCTTGGCAAACAATGCCGCTGGTTCCTGCGGTAAATCGGCTGCCACCACCGGGTTGCTGATCAATAATCCTTGCTCATCGGCTGCAATCAACACCACACCCGGCAAACTATGGCTGCAGGCATTTTGTAGTAAATTCGCCAGAATCATTTGCAGCAACACAGCCGATACTTTATGTACCGCTAATGGCTTCGTTGTTTCCGACAACTGCAAGTCCAGAGTTAAGCACTGATGCTGCAACAGATCGCTGTGTTGGATGATCAGTTGTTCCAACAGGGGCAGCAGCGGCACTGCTAATGGCTGTTTTGCAGGATCGATGTTATCCGGTAACGATTGTTCGCGTGACAACGTCAGCAAGGTATTGATTAGCTGAGTCATTTGTAGGCAAGCGGCGGTAATTTGCTGCAGTTTTTGCTGTGCGGCCGTCGGCAAATCGGGCTGCAGCAACAGCAACTCCGCGCTGCTTTGGATCAGGCTTAGCGGTGTGCGTAGCTCATGACTGGCATCCCGACTAAAGGCACGTTCACGATCGACAAACTGCTGCAATCTGGCAAAAGCTTGCTCTAAGGTGCGGGCTAGCAAACCAATTTCGTTGTCGCGAAACTGCGCCGAAAAACCCTGCGGCAGCGATTGCCTGTGCTGGGATTGCGAATGCTGTGATAGCGTGTGCTGGGATTGTTGCACCAGCTGGACTAGCTCCAGTAACGGCCGGGTAGCGCGCCGACTCAGCCACAGCCCAATAACCGCTGCGCCTGCCAACATCAACAATGTGGTAAAGCCGTAAAACAACAACATTTCGGTGCGAATCGGCCGCACCACCAATTGCTGGCTGACCTCCATCACCAGCCACACCGGCTGCGGGTGTGCCGGGTGGTCAAATGTCAGCAAATGATAATGCCTGCCCGCATCGCCGGGAATTTCGCGGGCTCTGGTATTTTGCTGAAATTTTTCGACTATATCCTTTGGAAAATCAGTAGGTTTGAAGTAAAGCTGCATCAGCGGTGACACCGGCGTCACTGTCGTGGAATGTTGCAGTTGGCGCTGTTGCTCTTGTTTAAGCTGATGGTAAAAAAACTGGTCTTCGACAGTGTAGACAAACACCAGATTGACCAGGCTAAACAACAAAGCACAGCACAAGGCCAACAGCACAAAAGCGCGCACAATCCGCTGCGACAGACTGATGGCTGAACTGGATTTTGTGCTGATCAGAGTGATATTCGCAGCTGGTATTGGAGTTGGCTCAGCCATCGTTTTCTCCGGTCATCAATTTAAAACCGACACCATGCACTGTTTGTAACATGTTAAAAACAAAAGGTTTATCCAGTTGTTGGCGCAGCAGGTAAATATGCGCCCGCAGCGCGTCGGAATCAGGTGGATTGTCGCCCCATAATTTACTGGTGAGTTCAGAGCGGCTGAGCACCGCTGGATAAGCTTCGGCCAATAACTGCAAAATTTTCATGCCGATAGGATGTAATTCCAGCAGTTGCCCGGCACGACTAACCAACTGGCGCTGACGGTCGAATGTCAGCTCGCCGATGGCTAGCACATGATCGGTCGCCAACAAATGCCGCCGCGACAATGCCTGCACCCGCACCGCCAGTTCAGCCAGTGCAAAGGGTTTGGTCAGGTAGTCGTCGGCACCACAGCCAAAACCGAGCAGTTTGTCATCCAGGCTATCGCGCGCAGTCAGCATCAGCACCGGAATATAACGGCTGGCGCGCTCACGCAGCTGCTGGCACAGCTGCAAACCATCCAGGCCAGGAAGGGATAAATCGAGAATAAGCAGATCATAATTGTGTGTCAGCGCCAATTGCAGGCCACGAATGCCGTTGTCGGCATAATCCAGCGCATGGCCTTGTGCCGTCAGGTAGTCCATCACATTGGCCGCCAGCGCAGTTTGATCTTCAATCAGCAGAATATGCAAAACGTGATTTGTCCTTGTGCATGAAGTCTGGTCAGACACTAGCATAAGGCAAGGTATGTCAAAAGCAGGTGAAATGTGTAGGGGAAAATAATCAGGGGGTCAGAGTCAATTGTTAACAGAGTTCTGTTAACAATTGACTCTGACCCCACAATTAACAAACCATTAAGCGGCTGGTTTTACCATTTTGATCTTGCTGACCGTGTCGCCCTTGAAGCTTAATTTGATCGCTTCCGGCACTTGTGGATATTGTTTTAAGGCTTCAGTCAACATTGGATAAGTTTGTTGCAGCTTTGACAGATCATAGCTCCATACTTCGGCGCCTTCTTCGGTCAGGGTTTGGCTGGCCTGGCCCAGTTTTTTCGTGACATAAGCCTTGTCGGTTTTACCGGCGACCAGACCTAAAGCTGAATTCACGGCGCTGTCATAAGCGGCTTCTTTGGCGCCATCAGCAGTTTGTTTCACGCTGTCGGTGACACTGCCTTTGACTGAATCGGTGGCGGCTTTTAACCAGTCAGCCTGCACTGCAGTGCTTGCCAATACCAAAGATGCGATTACAGCGAATTTAAATTTCATGAGGTTTTCCTTTCCTTTGCTCATCAATTGACCGCCTGCCGGGGCTCATCCCCACTCAGGCGGCGCGCATGATAAAGCAAATTCGGGAACAGCGAAACCGTGATGATGCAGCAACGTTAAGCTGGGGTGTCACTACCGTTATAGATCCTGCCACCAGAACTGGCGTAATAATCCAACACCGCTTTGGCTTCAGGTTGCATAAAACCGCGCACCACTTCAATGCCGGCATTCTGCAGATACTGGTAAGACTCAGCAAACACCGGGCCTTCGTCAAAACCAATAGCCCGCGCATCAGCTGCCACACCGGCACAAACCAGCCGGTTGACGCCACTCCACAGCACTGCACCAAGGCACATGGCGCATGGCTCGCACGAGGTAAACAATTCACGACCGCTGCCTGAGGCCAGACTAAAATGGCCCAGCGCCTGCTCGGCCTGCATAATGGCGACGGTTTCGCCATGCAAGGTGGAATTGCTTAATGGCACCACCCGATTGACCCCAACACCCAACAACAGGTTAGTGGTGCGGTCAAAAATCGCCGTGCCGAAAGGTCCGCCGGTGCCGCGTAACACGTTCTGTTTCGACAGCTCAATCGCCAGTGCCATTTTGGCGTTATCGTCGGGATAAGGCTGATCCCACTGTACTAAAGCTTCCACCCAATCCGGTAAAGTAATGGTGACCGGCTGGCCAGGGGCTTGTCTAAACAAAGAATATTTCGCCATCAATAACACTCCGGTTTGCAAAAAATAAACAACGACCCATGCCATCAATCGGCTTGGATGGGCGAAAACAGATATGCACAACGGCTACCGTCGCTGAGCAAATGTTCAGTCCGCTCCACTGTCGCTAACCCTTCGACACAGGCACGAAACAAAGTGAGCTCGGAGCGGCAGAAATTCTGACACAAGGTAGCAGCTGCACAGATTGGGCAATGATGCTCCACCAATACCCAACTACCGTCCAGTAAGCTGTTCTCAAGTAAATAGGCTTCGGCCAAATACCCTTCTTGCCGGCGAATTTCCGCCAACTGCTGCACTTTCGCTGCCAGATCGCCGAAATTACTTAATTTCTGCAGATAGTGCAACTGCTGCTGTTGCTCCCGCTGCACTATTAACTGCTCCAATCCTGTGGCGCCAAACAACTGCCGCACCCCGTCAATTAACTGCAGACTGACGTCAGCATGACGATCGGGGAAATATTGATGACCGGCTTTGGTTAAACGCCAATATTGTTGTGGCCGACCGCGACTGCTGCCTGTTGCAGCTTCCGGGTGGTCAGTGCCCGCCACCACCAGCCCTTGTTCGGCTAAATTCAGCAAATGTTTGCGCGCCCCCATCATGGTCAGTTGCAACAAGTCCGCCAGTTGCTGGCTGGTTTGCTGGCCTTTGGTTTTCAGCAGTTGCAGAATTTTTTCGTTATTGGCCACAGGGAACCCCTTCGGTGTTTTTGCCTGAGCTATGAAGATCACGGCGCCGCTCTTGCCAGATAAACCAACCGGCCAGCCAGATCCACAAAGCGCCGACGATCAAAGTCCAGCCCGAACCCCATAATGCAATCACACTACCGCCAAGCGCAATGATGATATTGCCGGCGCACATCAGCAGCGTCAGCAAACCCATCAGCCGCCCCTGACCCAAAGCCGCATATTTGTTGGCACAATAAACATTAAACCAGGTACTCATCATGCCAATCGGCACACCGCACAGCACCAATACCGCCCAGGCTGGCCATTGGCTCAGTTGTGGTAGTAGCAACACCAGAAATCCCAGTAGTGCTATCGCCAACAAACTGCCTTGTAACGCCGAAACTTTGTGACTCCAGAACGACATTGGCCCGGCGCTAACAGTCACCATCAGCAGGCATAACGCCGCCGTGATCAGACCAATGTCAGTGCTGTTAAATTGCTCAGCCTCGACCAGCCATAAGGGGTAAAACTCGTAAAACGCATTGAGCCCGATGGTGTAACTCAATTGGATCAGCACCACCCATTTCAGCAGCGGCTCACGCAGCAATTGCAGTGAATTATTGGCCGCCAGGTTTTGCCACAGCGATAGCCGGTTTGGCTGTAATTGGGTAGCTGGCAGTAAAAAATACACCAACACCAGACAGGGTAACATTGCCGCAGCCGCCACCCAGAAGGGTACATCGGTGCCATACACCACGGTAAAACCACCGATTAACGGCCCGACCAACCAACCACCATGCAAGGCACTATTGACCCAGGCGATGGCTTTATTGCGCTGAATTTGCGGATGTAAATCGGCCGCAATCGCGCGCGCTATGCTGATGGCTCCTTCACAAATACCGGTCAGAAAACGCGCCAGCACAAACCACAAATATTGCTCCGCTGCAATCGCCAGCGCCGATAACGCATAACCGACCAGTGCCAGCAGCAACGACCCCAACAACACCGGCCGCCGGCCATAAATATCCGACATCGCCCCCAGCACCGCACTACCAATTAAAATTCCCAGCGGACTCGCCGCCAAAGCAATGCCAAACAACAAGGTCGGATCCAGCCCCAACCAATGATTAAAAGACGTCAGCTCAGACGACGCAAAAATCGGCGCCAGAATAGGGTAAGGCAACGCCAATCCCGCCACCGAAAATAACGCGATGAGGCAGATAGTGAGGAGTACTAACTGCGGGTGTTGGTATTGAGGTTGCGTTGATAGTTGGATGTGTTCGGGCTGCTGCTCGTGGGATAGCTGCGCAGCAGGCTCCGGGTAAGAAGCATTAACCATTTCAGTAGGAGCTAACTCAGTTTCAACTGTAGAATTCGACATGTGCAACTCTTTATGTAGGGTGGCATTTTTGCTGAGTATAAAAGGGCAACGCAATTAAATATACTTTTTTGTTTATTTAATTGAAAGAGTCTCAACAGACGACAGTCCCGTTAAATGCAACGTCACACCATCACACTGGCTAAAAGGGCACGGCGAATGCTACAACTGTGCAATAAATCCGGCCGCAAACAGCTACAGGAAAAATTTCCCATGAACGACGTAGTCTCACCAGCGATTATCGCTGCAAGTTTAACTGAATACTGGTCGCCAAAAGTTGTAGCTGAACTTGATGATTCTTATGTCAAGGTCGCCAAAGTGCTGGGCACACTGGTTTGGCATCATCATGAATTTGAGGATGAACTGTTTTATATCCTCAAAGGTTCGCTGACCATCGAAATGGAGAAGCGCACTGTGGTGCTGCAACAAGGTGATAGTTTTGTGGTGCCCAAGGGCGTGCGGCACAACCCGATCGCCGCGGAGGAATGTCATATCATGCTGATTGAACGTAAAAGCACTTTGCATACCGGTGATAAACAAACGGAAAAGACCCGCAGCCTGGCGGAGCAATTGACGCCAGTAAAATAACTTGATTCGAACAATGTGGATATACCCAATGCGACATACCCTGCGTGAAAAAATAATTGCGGTCTGCGACAAAAAAATCCAGGCCAAAGGCGAGTCAGTGGGCCTGTCGTTCTATGCGTTTTTTGCCAATAAAAACGACAACCCGGAACTACTGATGGAAGCAGCAACATGGTGGATCAAAACCCATCAGTTGGACCATTTTGAAAAGGCTAGCAAGATTAAAAGTATGATTGAAGCAGGGCTTTAAACATGGCCGCTGTTTTGGTTTAGTGTCTTATGGCTTAACGGCGGACGACCTCCGGTGAGTCCGCCCTACTTTTTAAAATAAAATCACCTGTTTGCGTAGGGCGCTACTCACCGCGTGAGCGGCAGTACGCCGGAGGCGCTGTATTAAACATCAACCACATCCCTGCTCGAATATGACTAATGTCATCAGCCAAAGGTGACAACCGTTACCTGTGCCATCAAGCCCTGCCACGTACTCTGACCTTATTGCAACAACCAATAAGGAATACCCAAATGCAACAGTTCAAAACCACCGTACGCACACTAACACTGGCTTTAGGCTTCACCGGCACTCTGCTGAGCTTACCGGTCATGGCGCAAACTTCCGTAGCTGAATCCACCGCGGTGCAACAAACAGCAGAGCAACAACAAACCTGCGCCTGTTTTGCGGTGAAGGTTGTTGGCAAAGGCCCGGCGGTGATTTTAATTCCGGGTTTAGCCTCGTCTGGCGATGTCTGGCAAACAACAGTCGAAGCGCTGAAAAATGACTATCAACTGCATATTCTAACGCTGGCAGGTTTTGCCGGTACCGCGCCGCTGCCAGCTGAACAGTGGACAGCAGGTTATCTGCAAGTGCAGCAGCAGGCGATTCTGCGTTATATCAGCGAACAACAGCTGGAAAAACCGGTGGTGATTGGCCATTCGCTGGGTGGGTATCTGGCGCTGGCACTGGCATCGAGCGCATCAGATAAAATTGGCTCCGCGATCAATGTCGATGGCTTACCGGCCTTAGGTGCACTCTTTGCACAAAACAGCGCTGCCACAGCAAGTACTGATACCGCAAGCGCTAACACAAAAAGCACTACGGCCAAGGATAACAAAACACCGCAACAACCAACGGGCGGTTTTGATCCGATGCTGATGGCCAAAGGCATGACCAATAACCAAGCCTGGCAACAACGTATCGTCACCGATATGGCGCGCTCTGACGGCATGACCAGCGGCCGGGTGATGGGTGAACTCATGCGGGCTGACTTACGGCCGCAACTAACCAACATCAAAGTGCCGGTGCTGACTTTAGGCGCGCTGCAAAATGGAGCTCCTTACGCCACACCAGCGCAGGTGCAAAGCAATTACCAAACGCAGTTGGCAAATGCCCCAACGCAGTATCACAACTTTGCCTTTGCTGCGGATTCGAAGCATTTCATTATGGCGGATGCGCCGGACTGGCTAAATCAGCAAATCCGGCAATTTCTGCAGAAAAACGCCGCCGTTGCGATACATTAACAAGATATAACACTGAGCTGCACCGCCAAGGAATCATCCGGTGCAGCCCTTACCGCAACAATACCTTACTGGATATCGCGCCTTAAACTTCCCTCGCATCTTTACTGCGTTGGCATTGCCATGCAGCCCAAACAGACTCATTAAGTTCTGATGATGGCTGTTTAATTTAGCCAATTCAGCAAATACATATAACTAAATCGAATAACAAACCAATCAAAATTCACTTTGGTTTATTAGGAATTCTCAGTAGAATGCCACCGACGTCTGGACGGCTAAATGGATGTTATTTTACACAACAACATCACACTGTGTTAGCGCCACCAGACCTAATACCCAAAATCATTGAAAATGCGGGTAGGCGGCAACTGAGCGAATCCCCAGGAGCATAGTAGTCCTATGTGACTGGGGTGAGTGAAGGCGGCCAACAACCCCGCATCTTCAAGGATGACGGGTATTAATGCTCACCGGACCTCCGGAAGCCTGCTGCAGTTATTATAGGATTCCGTATATGAATATTTTTACCAAGGCACCATTTCAACGCCTATTCCAACACGTCAGCAACCGACTGACGGCCGATTGTTTTCAGCCACGAATGTGTCGCTACCGCCAGTCAGCGGTCGCCGGCATGCGTTGTTGCTGCTGATCCTGCGTTATTAGTCAGCGCGATAAGCTGACACCCCCCACGTAATTTTTTATTGAACAGGTTTTTCCTGTGATGGCTGCATGGCTTTTTCGCCTGCAGTACGTTGATTTTTTTGAGGTTGATCATGAAGTTTAAGTTTTCTGCTGTCGCATTTGCACTCAGCGGCCCGGTATTGCTACACCCTGTTTTTGCTGAAGACATCAGCAGCGCTGAAGTTCTGCCCGAGCGAATTGCCATTACCGGCTCGCATATCAAACGCGTGGATCAGGAAAACGCCACGCCGTTATTGCTGTTAACCGGCGACGAAATTCGCCAGAGCGGCAAAGTGACACTGACCGATGTACTGCGTGACCTGACCATTAACTCGGGCAACAGCTTTGACGAGCAATACACCGGTAGTTTCTCTGCCGGTTCGGCTTCGATTGGTTTACGCGGCTTAAGCCCGAAAAACACCCTGGTGCTGGTAAACGGCCAGCGGGTTTCCAGTTATGGTTTTGCGCTGAATACCCAGGACAACTTTGTTGATCTGAATGCTTTGCCATTAAGTTCAGTCGAGCGGGTGGAAGTATTAAAAGACGGCGCTTCGGCGGTGTATGGTTCAGACGCCATTGCCGGGGTGGTCAACATTATTCTGAAAAAAGATTATCAGCAAACCAGTCTCAGTGCGGTGGCCGGTAACGCCACTGCCGGCGGACTGGCGCAATATTCGGCTGGCTTGGTGACCGGTATTGGTGATGTCGATAGCGATGGTTATAACCTAAGCCTGAGTCTGGATTTGTTCACCCGCGAGCACTTAACCGCTGATCAGCGCGACCTATTAAAATCGGGTGATTTCCGCCATTTACCGGGTGGCCGGTTAGCGGGCTGGAGCACCGCCGGCGGCGCCTTTTTAGCTAACCCGGCGCAACCAGTGCCGGTGGCAAACTGCCCACAAGGTTCGATACTTCGGCCACGTAGTGATTTCAGCAGTGGCCAAACAGGCTCGGTCTGTGCTTTTAACACCCAGCCATTTAACAGCTTGCAACCTGAAGTCACCCGTCGTCAGGCCTCCATCAACGGCACTTGGCAGCTGAACAACCAATGGCAAGCAACGGCAGAAGTGCTGTACAGCTACAACGACTCAGCGATGACATTTGGTGCGCCGCTGACTGTCGGCCCGGGCCTGCGGGCTTATCAGCAAGCCACCGGTAGTCTGGTCGATATCGCGACAGTGTTGCCGGTCGGCCATCCAGACAATAGCAGCAATAAAGCGCTGCCATTCGAATACACCTTGTTCGATTTAGGGCCACGGCTGAAATCAAATAACCAGATTTTTAACCGCTTCTTAGCCGGCCTGAAATATCAGGGCGAAGACTGGGACATCAACATCAATGCGCTGCAATCTTCGAGCTTACAGCGCGAATATGTAGATAACTTCGTCAATCGTTACGAGTTTGAAAAAGTACTGGCCAACGGCAGTTATCGCTTTGATGGCCGGCAAAATTCGGCCGAAGTGCTGGACAAACTGCGCTTGCAAACCCGTCGCCCGGGTCGTTATGAATTGTCGTCGCTGAACCTGACCGCCAGCACGATTTTGCTGGAACTGCCGTATGGTCCGCTTGGTTTTGCCAGCGGCCTGGATTTACGCCGCGAAAAAATGGACGCCAGTACTTCACCGGAAGTGTTGTCCGGCACCGAATTACGCCCGGCAATTAATCTGGTGAAGGGTGAGCGGGAATTACTGGCCGGTTTTGCTGAATTCAGTGTGCCGCTCTATACCGATCTAACCGCCAGTGTTGCCGGTCGCGCCGATCACTATGATGATTCCGGCAGTGCGGTTTCGCCCAAGTTGGGGCTGCATTATGTGCTGAGTGACGATTGGTTGCTGCGCGGTTCCTGGTCACGAGGTTTCCGGGCGCCGGCTTTGCCGGAAATTGCTGATAGCAACACCATCAGTTATGGCACTGTGATTGACCCGAAAGATCCGCTGGAACCCGGTTCCCGCCGTGGTTTCACCAGTATCCGCAGTGGCAATAACGAGCTGCAGGCGGAGCGGTCGAACAACCTCAATGCCGGTGTCATTTGGTCGTTTCAACAGCACGCCAGTGTTGGGGTGGATGTATTCCGCATTGAACAGGATCAAATCATTGGCCCGGACAATGCCCAGTACATTATCAGTAACGAAAGTCAGTTTGCCGACCGTATCCGCCGTGACGCCCAGGGCCGGTTGCAGCTCATCACCAATCAATATAAAAATCAGGGCACTCGCACCACCTCGGGTTTTGATATCGACGCCAATTACCAACTGCAGTTGGCGGGTGGCCATCAGCTGAAGTTTAAAACCGTCTGGTCGCGGCTTTTGGATTACAAACAGGCACTGGTCGCCGGTCAGCCGGAAATTGATGGCGCCGGCAATAATCAGTTTGGCGCTTTGCCGGATTGGCGCGGCAATAGCAGCGTGAACTGGCAGCACGGCGATTGGCAAGCAAATCTGAGTGCCGATTTCACCAGCGGTTATAGCCAAAAAGTGGCCACTGCCAGCAGTAATCCAGGGTTAAAACTGCAGGTTGCCAGTTACACCCAGTGGAATAGCCAGCTGAATTACCTGGGTTTTGCCGATACGGTACTGACCTTGTCCGTCAACAATCTGCTGGATCGCGATCCACCGTTTGACGTCGCCGCCGGCGGTGACTATTTCGACACCAGCCTGTACAACCTGCGCGGTCGGGTCGTGAATTTGTCGGTGAATTATCAGTTTTAACCTGGAATTATAAGGCGTTACTCGTCGCGTAGCGGCAGTACGCCTTCAACTTCAACATATCAACCGCTGATGCTTGCGTTGGCTTTCACGACCTGTTTGATCGCTTGCGATTACGGACAACTAAAAATATGACTTTGATTTATTTTTTATAAGATAAATCAAAGTTTTAACTTTAAAATTTTTTCAAAAGCCCATTACTTGCAAAGTTTTTAGTCGGTTTTGGATACAAATTGGTATAAAATCAGTTACAACTTTCGGTGTTCATCACCGGCCAAATCCCCCTGCTTTACCATGAGACCATCAAATGCACCCTTTTTTATCCCAGGCTTTATCCCTGGCCTTGCTTCTCGCCACATTGCTGCCTGCGATCAGCTTTGCCGCTGAACCAAAGCCCGACATCACCACTTTATTGGCCCGAAACCCTGATTTTGGCGATGTGAAAATTTCGCCGGATGGCCGTTATCTGGCAGTTATTGTGTTCAAAGAAGACAAACGGCAGTTGCTGTGTCTGGAGCGCGAAACCATGAAAGCGGTGGGTGGCGTTCGATTAGTCGGTCACGATGAAGTGGGGTCATTTTTCTGGGCCAATCATGAACGGTTGGTGATGAAAGTAATCAGTCGTAAGGCTTGGGAGAAGGAACCTAAATACTATGGCGAACTGTTTGGCATTAACTGCGACGGTAGTCAGAAAAAACTACTTTTTGGCTATCGAGCCACAGACACCACGAAGGTTAATAACAGTGAAGGCAAACGTGCCTGGGCTGAATTAATTCACCTGTTGCCCAAGGACCCAAAACACATTTTAATCAGCTCCACTAACTGGAGCAAAAGTGGTGATGCTAAATCTGACGTTTACAAATTGGATATATACCGCGGCAAGATGACCAAAACCGGCCGTTCGCCCATTGGTTATGCCGATATTCTGGCGGATAGCGCGGGTATCCCAAAGGTTGCGAACGGCACTGATGAAACCTTTACCCAACGCGTCTATCTGGCCGGGGCGGATGGTGAATGGCTGGAAGATGAAACCCTGAATAAAATTGATGATTTTCAGGCGCTGCGGATGCTGCCGGACCAATCCGGCTTCTACTTTTATGGCCGCCATCAAACCGATCTGGCGGGTCTTTACCAGTTCCATTTTGCCGATAAGCGCATTACGCCGCTATACGAACCAGACAAAGTAGATGTCACCAATGCCCTGTTTAGTACCGATGGTGAAAGCATTTACGCAGCAAGGCTGGACGAAAACTATCCGTCTTATCTGCTGCTAAATAAAGAGTCTCCTGATACGCAGGTATTCAGGACCTTGACCCAAAAATTTGCCGGCGCTGATGTCAGCTTAACCAGCCGCACAGAAGACGGCCGGCTGCGGGTGGTACGGGTGGAAGCAGAGCAACTGCCGCCGGTGTATTTTTTACACGACAACCAAACCGGTAGCATCAACCGGATCCTGGACAGCCGACCGCATTTGCGTGGGATCAAACTAAAAGAAACCCACCCCATTGAATTCAACAGTACCGACAAAACGCTGATCCGTGGTTACCTGACCATAGGTGCTACCGAAGGCGGTGCACAACCGCTGGTGGTGTTACTGCACGGCGGACCTTATGGCGTTCGCGACTACTGGGGTTTTAACTCAGAAGTTCAGCTGCTGGCGATGGCAGGTTATAACGTGCTGCAAGTGAACTTCCGCGCTTCAGATGGCTACGGTGCAGCCTTTGAGGAAGCCGCTAATCATCACTGGGGCGACAGTGTGCAGCAGGACATTATTGCCGGCACCCGCTGGGCTATCAGCCAAGGCATTGCCCAGCAAGGGAATATTTGTATTATGGGCGGTTCGTTTGGGGCCTATTCCGCGCTGCAATCGGCCGCACTGGCGCCGGAGCTTTATCGCTGTGCGATTGGGGTGGCAGGGATTTACGATCTAACACTGCTGACCAAAAAAGGTGACATCACCCGATTGGCTTATGGCGAAGCCTATCTAGACCGGGCTATTGGTCAGAATGAAGCTTTATTAAAGAGTTTTTCACCGGTATACCGGGCCGACAAAATCAAAGCCAAGGTGTTGTTGATCCACGGCGAGAACGACGAGCGCGCACCGCTGGTTCATGCGGAAGAGATGCAAGAAGCGCTGGAGGAAGCGGGCAATCCGGCCACATTGTCAGAATATGATGATGAAGGCCACGGCTTTTACGCCGAAGAAAACCAGATCCGCTATTACCAGCAAGTGCAGCAGTATCTGAGTACGCAGTTAAAGCAATAAGTTTGTAAACTTAGGGGTCAGAGTCAATTGTTAACAGATATCTGTTAACAATTGACTCTGACCCCGCCATTAACAACTTACAGCAGACCTAAATCCCGGGTCATATTCTCGTTCCGATCCCGGTGCACAATCACGTTATCTTCAATGCGGATGCCGCCGAATTTGCGCATCGCATCAACTTTGCGCCAGTTCACATACTTACCGTGTTCGGTTTCTTTCAGCTGTGCCAGCAGCGAATCGATGAAGTACAAACCAGGTTCGATGGTGAACACCATGCCGGGTTCGACTAAACGAGTGGAACGCAGGAAAGGGTGATTGTCAGGCGCGGAAACGTGAGTGCCGCGCTCGTCGGCCATAAAACCACCGACATCATGTACTTGCAGGCCTAAATGGTGACCAATACCGTGCGGGTAAAAAGTACGGCTGATTTCGGTTTCAACAATAGCGTCGGCACCCAGCTGCACCAGATCAAAATCGGCCAGTACATTAGCCACCAGTTGATGCGATTTTAAATGCACTTCGGTGTATTTAATGCCCGGTTTTAAACTATCCACCAGCTGCAGTTCAATCGCATTCATCGCCTGGATCAGCGCGGCGAATTCGTCGTTTTTGGCGCTGTAAGTGCGGGTGATATCAGCGGCGTAACCATGGAACGAAGCACCGGCGTCAATTAAAAATGAATGATGATCGGCAGGCTTTTGCCGCTCCAGCACGGTGTAATGCAAAATGGCCGCGTTTTGATTCAGCGCAATAATATTGCTGTACGGCACTTCGTTTTCGCTTTGACCAACAGCCGCTAAATACGCCAGCTGAATATCAAATTCGCTGCCGCCTGCACGAAACGCGGCTTCGGCGGCACGGTGTCCCTGCACTGCGACAAGGTTGGCTTCACGCATGCAAGCCAGTTCGTAATCGGTTTTATAAGCACGGTGATAGTGCAGGTAGCTTAACACCCCTTCCGGGTTCAGTTCGGTAAAACCGAGCGCCCGCGCCAGTTCCAATTGTTCGCCGAGGTAGGCAATCCGCGCTTTGTCGTACGGCAGAATTTGTTCAACTTTGGTCGGTTTATCAATGATTTCAATATCAAAAAAGCCTGACCAGAAATCGGTTGGCGCATCCGGCACTTTGTGCCAAAAATCGACCGGCAAATAATAAACCAGCTTGGGTTTGTTCACACCATCGACCATTAACCAGCAATGCGGATTGTCGACCAGCGGCAACCAGGCTTTAAACAGCGGATTCACCTTAAACGGGTAGTCCATGTCGTCCAGAAACTGTCGTTTGGCCTGGCCGGAATGAATGACCAGCGCATCGAGATTTTCCCGTGCCAGCACCGCCTTGGTGCGTTGTTGCAGTTCAAACAGGTGAGCGGCGTACAAAGGTTGGTAAGCTGGTCGCATGGCTTTTCCCATTGTTGATTATTATTGGCGATGCCGTGTTCGCGGGCAGCGAAACGGCATGTACACATTCATCTTATCCGGCATCAAGAATACTGCAATCACTGCGCCAACAGCAATCAGGTCGTCTCGCCAACCTGCATCGTACTCAGCGGCACAAACACATCTGTCGGTTGATTCATCCGGATATTGTAAATCTGATAATAAGCCAACACCGCTTTGACGTACTCGCGGGTTTCTTTAAACGGAATGGTTTCAATCCAAATATCCAGCGGCATCTGGCGGTTTTTCGGCAGCCAGGTTTTCACTCTGCTGTAACCGGCGTTATAGGAGGCCGTCGCGAATACCAGATTGTTATCGTTCTGGCGCATTAAATAATTCAGATAGTCAGTACCCATATCGATATTGGTATTGGGGTTGTATAAGGTTTCAACCGGCACCCGCCGCCCGGTAATATGTTTGGCGGTTTGCGGCATAATTTGCATCAAACCATGGGCACCAACCGGAGATTTGGCGGTAGGAATAAAGGTACTTTCGCGGCGGGTAATCGCCATCGCCCAGGCCGGATCAACTCGGGCGGCTTTGGCATGCTTTTGAATTTCCTGATTAAACACCATCGGGAAACGCATATCGACATCATCCCAATACCCGGCATCGGCCAGTGCAAAAATAGCGCGGTCGTACCAGCCTTTATCATAAGCGTATTTCGCCGCACCAAATTTTTGCGTCTCCGAGCCATATTTTTGCAGGAAACTCAGCTCACGCTTCGCGGCATTCGGCCGGCCAATCGCCTGCCACTCATACATCCGGGCGATGGAATCACTCTTTTTAAACGCCTGATATTGCTCAGCGCTAATCGGCACCGGCCGATGCGCCAAACTAGGTTTCAGCCCTAATTTTGCCGCCGCCATAAAGCCATAATAACTGCGCTGCACTGCCACTTTCGCCAGCAACTGATCGCCTTTTTCCAACAAGCCGGTTTGCTGGTAAGCCCGCGCCAGCCAGTACTGCAGACTATCATCGCTTTGGCTTTCCGCTGGCAGTTCCAGAATCAAATCCTGCACCTGTTGCCATTGGTTTTGCCGCAGCAACCAGGTTAGTTGCCACTGAATAAATAAGTCGTCTTTGAGCTCAACCGGCACCATCGGCATAAATTTGGCGGCACGCGGGTCGTCTTTACTGGCCAGTGCTATCGCAAACTGCCGCGCTACATCAATGCGCTGCGACTTGGTAAACTGTGGATCGGATTCAAACCGTTGCCATACCCGCAGCGCTTGCTCTGGTTGTTTCCAGATCATTTTTTTCAGCGCATAAGCCAGTATTTCCCGTTCCCAACGATGTTTCAGCGGCAGGAATTTTTGCCGTTGCACTAAGCCCGGGTTTTCAATCACATGCTTCCATTTATCACCGAGGTACTGCAGGTTTTTTGGCAGCAGGGTGCGCAGGTAAGGAATAATGCGCACATCTCCGCCATCGGCCACTTTACTTAACCGTGCCCAAATCACTTCCGGCGTGCGTTGACCGGCTTTTTGCCAGCGTGAAAACAGCGGATCACATTCTTTTGGCAACGATTTACCGACAGTCCACAGCTGCGTCACTTCCGGCCACACGTCGGCCGGCGGCTGGTTGATTAACCGCAGTTGCAGCGCATAACAATCCAGCACCACATCGGTGCCCATCGCATAGTTTTTTAAATAGGGTTGAGTTAAACCAACACCGGCCAGATACATCAGCCAGCGTTTTTTTAAGGTCCACTCCAGTGGCGTGCCCTGGTGGCGTTTGATGAACTCTTTGACTTTGACGGTGTCTTTCAGCGAGCGGCTCAGCACTTCCAACTCGATATAGGGCTTGAGCGGATACTGGTGTAAATCGCGCAGCATCTTGCCGGCTTGCTCCGGCGTGACCTTATGAATGCTCTTCTCGGCCTTGAGGAAACGCTCGCGCAGCACCTGATCGGACGGTGCTGCCTGGGTGCTGATACTGCAAATAGCCGTCAGTAAACAGAGCAGCAGACGGCCCCGTGTGCGTAGCATGGTTGTACCTGAAAACCTGAAGTTCGGTTGCCACATCTGTATAAATACCACCTATAGTTACACAGGCGTCGACGGCAAATTCAAACAAGCGTTTAAATAACGGTTGAATTTTTTTCTGAACCGCGACACACTGGACCCGCACAAGACTCATCTGACCTGTTGCGAAAATAAAAGCATCTGTCACCTACGCGACGAAGGAGAACATCCATGATCTACCAGAGTTCCAGCATTACCGTGCAATACATTGCTGACGGTATTGCCGAGTTTACCTTTAACGCAGCCGGCTCGGTAAATAAATTTGACCAGCAAACGCTGGCTGATTGCCGCGCAGCGCTGGAAATCCTGCATAAAGATGAAAAACTCAAAGGCCTTATTTACAACAGCAGCAAAGAGACCTTCATCGTTGGTGCTGATATTACTGAATTTCTTGCCACTTTCAAAAAACCAGAAGCCGATTTAATCCCGTGGATTAAACAAGCTTCGGACATCTTTGACCTCGCCGAAGACTTACCGGTTCCAACCATCGTTGCATTAAAAGGTTTTGCCTTAGGCGGCGGTTGTGAATGGTCATTGACTGCGGATTACCGCGTGGCCGATACCACCACCAAAATTGGTCTGCCAGAAGTGAAACTGGGCCTGATGCCAGGTTTTGGCGGTACCGCCCGTTTACCACGCATTGTCGGTGCTGACACCGCGATGGAGTGGATCACCACCGGTAAAGAACGTGGCGCTGAACAAGCGTTAAAAGAAGGCGCAGTCGATGCCGTGGTTGCTCCGGATAAACTGATGGCCGCAGCCTTATCGATGGTGCAAGACGCCATTGCCGGCAAGTTGGATTGGCGCAAAAAGCGCGCAGCTAAATTGTCGCCATTAAAACTGAATAAAACCGAAGCCATCATGAGCTTCAACACCGCCAAAGGCATGGTGTTCGCTACCGCCGGTAAACATTACCCGGCGCCGATGGTTGCAGTAGAAACAATTGAAAAAGCCGCACGGTTAGACCGTGCCGGTGCTGTCGCGCTGGAAAACGCCGGTTTTGCCAAACTGGCAAAAACCGATGCTGCCACCGCGCAAATTGGTTTGTTTTTAAACGATCAGCTGATCAAAGGCAAAGCCAAACAAGCCGGCAAACTGGCGAAAAAAGCCATCAACAAAGCTGCCGTGTTAGGCGCTGGCATTATGGGGGGCGGTATTGCTTACCAGTCTGCTTCCAAAGGCGTGCCAGTGGTGATGAAAGACATCGCTGACAAAGCATTGCAACTGGGCATGGGCGAAGCCATTAAGCTGTTAGGCAAATTGGTTGAGCGCAAACGTTTAGATGCGGCCGGTATGGCTAAAGTGATTGCTTCTATTACACCAACACTGTCGAACGAAACCGTCAAAGGCGTCGATATCGTGGTCGAAGCTGTGGTCGAAAACCCGAAAATCAAAGGCACAGTGCTGAAAGAAATTGAATCAGTGGTTGGCCCGGATGCGATTATCACTTCCAACACTTCGACGATTTCCATCAATACCTTAGCGGCAAATTTAGAAGATCCCAGCCGTTTCTGCGGTATGCACTTCTTTAACCCGGTACATCAGATGCCGTTGGTGGAAATTATCCGCGGTAAAGATACTTCGGATGAAACCATCGCAGCTGTGGTGGCTTACGCTGCCAAAATGGGTAAATCGCCGATTGTGGTCAACGACTGCCCGGGTTTTTACGTCAACCGTGTGTTGTTCCCGTATTTCGCTGGTTTTAGCAAACTGGTGCTGGATGGTGCTGACTTTGCCAAAGTCGACAAAGTGATGGAAAAACAATTTGGTTGGCCAATGGGCCCGGCCTATTTGCTGGATGTGGTTGGTTTAGACACCGCCCATCATTGTACCGACGTGATGGCCGCTGGTTTCCCAACGCGGATGGCCAAAGTCGATAACGATCCAGTGAGCGCTATGTATAACGCGCAGCGTTTTGGTCAGAAAAACGGTGTCGGTTTCTACGCTTACAGCAAAGATGCCAAAGGCAAACCGAAAAAAGATTTGGATGCCGCCAGCGCCGCGTTATTAGCAGGCGTTGCAGCACCAGCCAAAGATTTCTCCGCCGATGAAATCATTGCCCGCACTATGGTGCCAATGATCAACGAAGCCATTCGTTGTTTAGAAGAAGGCATTGTGGCATCAGCAGCTGAAGCTGATATGGGCTTGATCTACGGTTTAGGTTTCCCTCCGTTCCGCGGTGGTCCGCTGCGTTATGCTGACACCATTGGCCTCGCCAACTTTGTCGCTTTAGCTGACCAATATGCACACTTAGGTGAAATCTACCAGGTGACTGACAAAACCCGCGCTATGGCTGCCAACGGCCAAGTGTTTTACCCGGTTTAATTGCGGAGAATTACCATGAAACAAGCTGTGATTGTCGACTGCATCCGGACCCCAATGGGTCGCTCCAAAGCCGGTATTTTCCGTAATGTCCGTGCTGAACAACTGTCTGCTTATGTAATGAGCGGTATTTTAGAACGTAACCCAGGCCTTGATCCAAGCGAGATTGACGACGTGATTTGGGGTTGTGTGCAACAAACGCTGGAACAGGGTTTTAACGTAGCGCGTAACGCCGCGTTATTAGCCGGTATTCCGCATTCAGTGCCTGCAGTTACGGTAAACCGCCTGTGTGGCTCGTCGATGCAGGCGCTGCATGACGCGGTGCGTTCTATCGCTATGGGCATGGGCGAAGTGTATTTAATCGGCGGTGTGGAGCATATGGGCCACGTGCCAATGACCCACGGTGTCGATTTCCACCCTGGCCTCGGTGTTTCAGTAGCCAAAGCCGCTGGCATGATGGGCTTAACCGCTGAATTACTTGGTAAAATGCATGGCATTAGCCGCCAGGATCAAGACGAATTTGGTGCCCGTTCGCACCGTCTGGCGTATGAAGCGACCTTAGAAGGTCGGTTTAAAAACGAAATTCTGCCTTGTTTAGGCCACGACGCCGATGGCGTATTAAAACTGTTTGATACGGACGAAGTTATTCGTCCGGAAACCACAGTGGAGTCATTAGCAGCGCTGCGTCCGGTCTTTGATCCAGCCAACGGTACTGTGACTGCTGGTACTTCTTCGGCGTTATCTGATGGCGCTTCTGCCATGCTGGTGATGAGCGAAGACAAAGCCCGCGCTTTAGGCCTGAAAATTCGCGCCCGCGTGATTGGTATGGGTGTGGCCGGTTGTGATCCATCAATCATGGGTTACGGCCCGGTACCAGCGTCGAAAAAAGCATTAAAAGCCGCTGGTTTAGACATCGGTCAAATCGACTTCTTTGAGCTGAACGAAGCTTTTGCTGCCCAGGCGCTGCCGGTAATGAAAGACTTAGGTTTGCTCGAAGTGAAAGAAACCAAGGTTAACCTCAACGGTGGCGCTATTGCACTGGGTCACCCGCTGGGTTGCTCCGGCTCACGTATTTCCACCACGTTACTGAACGTGATGGAAAGCAAAGGCGGCAAATACGGTTTAGCCACTATGTGTATTGGGTTGGGCCAAGGTATTGCTACTGTTTTTGAGCGGGTTGATGCATAAATCATTCGATGATTGATGTTTCAATGAAAAGGGCTGATAAATTATCGGCCCTTTTTTATTGGTTTTGTGCGAGATATCCGTCTGTAAAAATACACGTAGGTGCGATAAGCGCAGCGCCATCGCACAGCAACAATAGGATGAAGATAGCACCCCGTCAGCCATTACCGGGACCAACCACCGACAACTACTCCGTTCGCCCGTTCGCGCCTCCGGCGCTCACTGTTGAATGCTCACTGCGCAGTTGCCGGTGGTTGGTTGGGGATTTTTCTAATCATCAAATATCCGATGGTTGCTAGCCGTTTTTGTATGCATTTTTTATTTCATCTGGGACAAATGTATATTTCGACACTTCCTCGATAATTTCCGGGTACAGAGAAAACGGAGAATTTTCAGCCATTTTGCCACTTTTCATAAGTACTGACTTTCTGTTGGAATTTGTGTAGTAGAGATTGCACCAAACTAAATCAGGTCTTGCCCTGGATTTTCGATTCTCCAGTGTTTTTTCAAGATACCCGCCCGGCACGAGAGTATTTATTTTGTTTGGTTTTTCGATGGATCTAATAGCTTCGTATTTGTCGTTGCATAACGAAACAAAATGGTCTCCAGAATAAACATACAACTCAGCATTACAAAAGCGGCGCAATTCCCAAACAGCACGATCTAGCTTTGCTAGTTCACAGTCGTTTATAAACCAGGAGATCTCTAAATATCGAAATCTTGCGCCATACTCTTCAAGACGAGCTATGAATTTCTTTGTTTGCTCCGATAGCGCTATATCTAGCTTCTCGGAAATAAGCTCCAAGCTCCGGTTTACTTCGTGCTTTATGTGATCTTTTTTAGGCTTTGGGATGCGAGTGAGAATTGCAATACATTTGGCATATTTCTCAAGAGCATGAAGCGCAGACCAATGGAACTGCGGGAATAGATCGGTCTTATATGCCATGCGGGCGAGAATATAATCTTTATCAGCTGTATCTCGAAAAGCTCTCAGAGCAAAACTGTTTACCTTTTGCATCATATTGTGAGACATGCATATCCTCTAATCGGCCTACATTTATTGCCTCTGATGGGATTCAAACTATCTGTTATTGTCTTTATGTTCAACAACATTGTTCAGTTAAGGGTACAGGAAGGTTGTGCCCGTGGAATGCCGGAACAAGTTAAAAAAAGTTACTGAAGCGGCCGGGTGACAGCAAAAGCAGACCGTTTGCGGCATGGATGCCGCAATCGAGCCTACAGGGACGTATTTACGGTGTGTCTGCGTTGCTGTTACCCGTGCCGCTTAAGCCGATCGGATTAGTGATCGAAACGCACAGAAAGTGACGAGCCAAGAGAGCCAATCAGCTTATCATCTGGTTCATCTCGCCATAACTCAAATGACTCACTGCAGGTTGCAATGCACCGGTTTGCTGAAATATTTGCATCTGAGCCAATACATGGCCATATGCGGATTCTGCCATGAAGGACCCTGCGCTATAACATTTGACACCTATGGCGAATATTTCGTCGGCGCTCGCCACACCCGATAATGCCATCACGCTCAAATGGCGGCCTCCGTGGACACCCAGCCGAATATCGCTCAACCTTGATCATTGCGTTGGGTGCACTGCTAGTTGCTGGGATCCCTCAGCGAAAATGGCCTCTGTTCACGTTTGCTAACGCACAGACTAGAGTGCGTCCGAGCACTATCCTAACGCCTCACCTTATAGACATGTTGATTTTTCGTGCAGTCATATTGCAGTGGTGAATCAGTTTTACTGTTCACAATGAACAACATAGTGTATTTCACTTACTATCAGGAGGCCTGTCATGGCTAACCAGAAAGATCAAAGTGGTCGTCCGGCAATGGACGAAGACAAACGTAACAGCGGAAATAAAGATCAAAAGAATCAGCAAAAACCCGACCAACCAAAACCTGCTTTGAGTCCCGATAAAAAGCCTCAGTCTGGCTCGCACGGTCGTAATTCGTAATACTATTTGTTGTCTAAAGCCCGGCCTTTATGGTCGGGTTTATGACTCAGTGCTACTGCTATGGACCTTAATGGACGGGGCCTCCATCGACACCCAACCGAATACAGCCAAACCTTGACATTAATATTTCAGCAACCATCGTAAAAGCCTGCCCTCGACACGGACCGTCAAGGAAATCCCAATGCCCTCGCCCCGAAAATCGCTGATATCAGTAGATACTGCGCCCAATGATCACATCGTTAGCCGCTGTGTGCGCCGCACATTTTTGCTTGGTGTTGTCGATAGCAAAGATTTCAGCCACCGATGCGATTGTGGCCAGGCTTGTTGAGCTTACCCAATTGTTTTGTGTCGATATTTCCGCCAATGCCGTTATGTCTAATCACTACCACTTGGTCGTGCAAATTCAAAAACAGCGCGCATTGAATTTGTCGATGACAGATGTAGCGAGGCGATGTAGTTCTTTGTATTAATTACATTTTTTGGTCAATCGTTATGCCAGCGATGAGCTGTTAACCGCCATGACTGCACACGCTTGACACCTAAAAATCTGCTGCTCACAAATTAGACTCTATGTGCTCGTAGAGATGTATCATTACCTGGACTTTGCTGCGCCTTTTGGCCGACATAAGAACAGCACGTCATGTGGGCAGTAAGGCGCTGCTGTCTATGACTCAATACCGCTTAACATGAACGGATGTCGACCACCAAAGATAAGTTTTATTGCCGGTACATTTGCATGCGCCAATTCACTTCCCAGGTTTTGCCCTGATCAGCAGACATCGCTTGCTCCCAGCGCGGGGTTTCGGTGTCGGTATCAAACCATGTATAGCGAACCCGAATAGGTTTGCCGTCCAGCTCATCATCACATTCGAAGATGCCAATGCCATTTTCAAACTTGCCTACGACGGGCGGCATTAAACTACCGGCGCCATTAAGACCGGCGTTGATATTGTCGAGCCAATAAATACTCCACAATTGTGTTTGCGGATTGAACAAACGCAGCGACATGCCGACAAAATCCGGGCGCCAGCAGGGTGCGAGGAAATCATCGTAATTGCCGATGCCGCCTGGCAGCAATCGCATCTCTTGGCTCGCTTCGAAGTGCTCCCAGTCGTCGGACTGTTGCAAACGATGACGCAGCCGTTGGTTTTCTATCCGCCAGCGGCCAACGAAAAAATCAAAATCATGTTTAGGGTCATTCAAACTGTGTTTTCCTTGATTGAGAGATGGTGCCGCATGGGCAAAAGACGAACGAGATCATAAGGCACCAGGCCCTGTCAGGACATAGACAATGCCAAGTAGTTGCCCCTGGTTAGCCACGGATTTCACAGATTTATACTGGTTTTACTTTGGATTTCGCAAAAGCGGCGGAAGCTTGCTAAATTGCCTCGCGAGCAAGGGCTTTAAGGTCGAAAAAACACTGCGCATTTGTTGAGCATAGGTGGCGCTGATACTGCAAATTGCCGTTGGCAGGCGCCAGTTTTGAGGAGCCAGTTCTGTGGCGCGAGTCAGGAGGATTTCGGCAGTTGATCACCATGGCAACGCGGACGGTTTTCAAACTGAGATGACAGCACCATCGAGGTACTGGTTTTGCCTAGTTTACCCAACGACATTAACACATTTTGTAAATGTTCCGGCGAGGTGACACCGATGTGCATCAGCGCGCAGTGATTGCCGGTGGTCGCGTGCAGCGCTAACACTTCGGCATGAGCTGCGGCCCAAGCATCCAAGGCGGCATGTGAATCCACCACAATGTTGATAAAGGCTTCAAAGCTATAACCCAAGGCGCGCAAATTGACTCGTGTTTGGTAGCCCGTAATCACCTCTGCCTCTTCCAAACGCCGCACACGTTCTGTCACAGCTGGCGCAGTGAGATGGACTTGCCGGCCAATTTCGGTGTAACTGATACGCGCATTGCTTTGCAACAGGGCGATAATTTTACGGTCGTAGTTATCAAGTTCAAAAGCCATAGTAAACCTAGTGAAATATCTTGAATTCAGTGGTTATATCGCCGTAAATGCTTGGGATTTGCACTGTATCGGTAGGTGGTTCCCACTTACCATATTGGCTTGTTATTGCCACTTTAGCAGATGTTCAGCGATGAAAAATATTATTGAAATTCGCAGTTACCAATTAAAACCAGGCACTGGGTCAGAGTTCCATCAATTGTTACATGAAAAATCCTTGCCGCTACTGGCCACCGCGGGGATTGATGTGGTGCTCGCCACTGCCTCATTGCAAACCCCAGACACTTATATGTTGGTGCGGGCTTATCAAAGCGTATTGCATTGTGAGCAAAGCCAGCAGGCGTTTTATGCCAGTGATGCCTGGCAAAACGGGCCGCGGGCCGCCATTTTAGCCTGCATAGCAAGCTGCAATACCATGGTGTTGGCGGCCGATGCTACTTTGATCAAAAGTTTACGCCATCATCCCTAGAAACGAACGGAGTTTAACCGTACTCAGTACACGTCTTCGGCGCTCACCTTTAAATGCCCGCTGTGCAGTTGCGGGTAGTTGGTTTACTAAATTAAAGCTTTAATTCCATATCTATGCGGTGCATGCCAATTCCCCAGCCATTTTCAATCATCTGAAGCTGCACAGCGCCATTCTTAGCAAAAAATGGCGCTGATAAATGACTGGCAGCTATTTTGATTCCAACAATATTGGCGGCTTTTCCGATCCGGATTGTTCGGTCCATAAATACTGAACCAATCCCTAATCCCTGCACTTTAGCTGAGACTAAAATCCAATTGAGATGGCGCCATGCTTGATCTGCACCCACTAGACCATAAGCACCAATAACAGCGCCATCCAACATACATACTTCATAGCCTGAAGGGGCGGCATCGAGAAATTGTGCATAATCAGCACGTTCATTGGGGGAAAAAAACGCAGGGCAGTTCTCGTCAAACAACCTAAGACAGGCATCTTTATCATTGGCGGCATAACATCTAAAACTGATTGCAGTATTCAACGAAGACCCCCTTGATAAAAAAGAACATCTAAAAAGTGGGTAGAGTAAATCAACGAAACAAAGCATATAACGTTCATTTGCCCAAACTCGATATTATGCAGGCTTAACAGGCGTCGCCGCGCCATCCCCAACCACAGTGTTCCAGGGTTTCACTTGCCAGCGGGCGACCAGGCCGTTCAGCACATAGGGATCAGCTTTAGCAAAAGCGGCCGGAATTTCGGCACTATCGCAGCGAAACAGCAACATGGCGCCGTCTGCCGGATCGCCGATAGCACCACCTAACAACAACTCACCACGCTCAGCGGCCTGCCAAGCCAGCGCCAGATGAGCCATCCGGAATTCACCGCGTCGCGCTAAATAATCTGTGGCGATGTCGTATATCAACAGAAAGTGCATCAGCATATCTCCTGCAATGATTGTAGAAAGGGTCGGGCTGAATCATCGGAATAAGGCAAATGGCTTTGATTGACTCCGGCCTGATAGTGCATCACCAATCGGATAACCCAAGCCAAATTCAGCGAAGCGCCGGTTCAAGTCATGGGCTCCTGGGGTAAACCACAGAGTGACAACTGCAAGGTGCCAACACCATCGTTCAGCACCCGCTGGTATTAGTCTCGGATCAAAGGCTTCGCAGGATTTCCAATCACAGTGACTCCGGGCGGAACACTTTTTGTCACCACAGCACCCATGCCGACTACCGCACCGCGTCCAATAACAATGGGTTTATCGGTACCGTCGCGGATAATTGCGCCAGTCCCAATGTAAGCATGATCTTCTATCACCACATGCCCATTACACATGACACCGGGGGCAAATGTTACGAAATCGCCAATCACACAATCATGAGCCACGTAGGAGTAGATGTTGCCATGGAAGAAGCGGCCAATTTTTGCGTTAGAAGTTACATTGGTAAAGCTGCAGAAAATTGCGCCATCGCCGATGCTGTTTCCATCCAATGACACATGATTAGGTGCATGGATAGAGAATGGCGTTGCGACATCTGCCGGGATACTGTTTGCGATGCGCTCTCGAACAGCAGAATTTCCAATCGAAATATTGAATCGACGCTCCGAAACGGGTGCCGTAAGAAACTCTGTCATGCTCATGACACGATAACCATTAACTCTTTGGTTTTGCGTGAAATACTGATCTTCGACTACAAACACCAGCTCGGAATCATGTTCAATACCATCCCAAATTGGCAACCAATGTGCTGCGAGGGGCATGACTTCCTTACCGAACCCACCAGCTCCGATAACACCATAAAGTTTCATTTTTTCGTCCTGTTACAATTCAATGTAAAGCTAGCTGCTGGATAAACGATTGTATTGTGAGGCCGGACAAAAAACGAGGTCATCAACACAATCCGAAAAGCAGTGCAGCCTGCACCTACATCGATAGTAGCATCAACAACGTCTTGCTCTGAGCAATTTGTTAATTTTTAACAATACTCTCTTTGTAAAGCATAAGGTTACAGCTTAACTTCGAGTGGTCGCTTTTCCGTTTGAGCATCCTGATGGGCGTTCTCTTGTTGTAATTCTGCCTCTAACTCCAGCAAGCGTTTTGACCTGCCTTTAAGTCGTTTTGCCGGACTGCCGAAAAAAACACCCCATGCTTCAAGGCTTTTGGTAACCAGCGATAACGCACCGACAGTTGCTCCTTCACCGATTGATACTTTAGGCAAAACTACAGTTCCAGCGCCAATAACGACATGTCGCTCAAGCGTGACAGCACCACGGGTCAAGTGAGTATATTTTTCTGGCACGGTCGGGTTGGTTAAATGTTTACCGCTGTAATCATCAGTTCTGCTGTATATCTGCACCCCATGTGAGAGGCCGCTGAAGTCCGCCATGCGGATCCCATCCCCTGCCGACAGCAAGCAATATGCACCAATATGAATATGTGAACCGAGTTCCAGCCAACCGCTCCCGGCGGCGATAATAGTGCAATAGCCATCAATTCGAACATTGTCACCAATTTCGATGTTCTCAAGGCCGATGATTGTGCAGTTCTTGGCAATTCGGACATTACTTCCAAGTCTTTTGAATCCTGCAAATTTAAGGTCATGTTCGCTGAAATAACCTATTTCAAATGGGTTCATAATTTCTCCTTTTTAGGCTCCATACCGGATCCTGCAACTTACTCGGTATAAATGACGTAACGATTGGTGAGAGCATCCGATAAATGACATTGTAAAAGAAAATTTTTCTTTTTTGATAAGCATAAAGGTACATTTCTACCTTGCTTTAACAGAGATTTTCAACGGGACAGAACCGGGGCCGAACACAGTGTTGAAAAGGCCGCGAGCTTATATCACGCGCCATCTGCATTTGCCAATGGCCTTAACATTAACTTGCAAATGGCTGCTTCGCGCCTTGTTTTCCGTTTAAGCCACCGCCAGCTTCAGCGCTATCCCGGTTAAAGTCAGCGCCACCAGTGCATCAAAGATCCGCCAGCGTTTGGGTGAACTCAACACTGTTTTTAACTTTGGAGCCAAAGCAGTCAGACTGCTGAACCACATGAACGAGGCCAGACAAGCGCCAGCAGTGAACCAGGCCGGTTGTGGTTGCAAGGTGCCAACTCCGCCAATCAGTACCACGGTATCGAGATAGACATGCGGGTTGAGCAAAGTAATAGCAAGTGCCGTCAAAGCAGTTTGCTGCCAGGGTTTGACCTGCACTTGTTGCGTTGCCAGTAGCCCCGCACTGCCTTGCCAGGCTCGCCGTCCAGCGCCGTAGGCCAACCATAACAACATCAGTACGCCACACCAGGTCAGCACCGGCACCAGCGGCGGAATAATTTGTTGTAACCACTGCACGCTATAAACCCCGGTGACAATCAGCAGCGCATCACAGCTGATACAAACAAGCGCAATCACCAGCCGGTTGGCACCGGCCATACTTTGGCTTAGCACCCAGATATTTTGCGCCCCGATGGCCACAATCAGACTAAGCCCGACGGTAAAACCGGTAAAAAATGACAACATGGTTTAGCTCCATAACAAGGCAGGTCTGCGATCGGCCATTTGCCGGGCGTTTGCGCAGCAGCCACACAACACTGGTCATAGTCTAAAGATCCGCACTACAATGAATCCAACGAATAATTTTCAGATACCATGAGTTTTAATCATGATTGACTATCGACTCCTGCAAGCCCTTGCGGCGGTGATTGAACAACAAGGTTTTGAAAAAGCAGCGCAGCAGCTGTTTTTAACCCAGTCGGCGGTCAGTCGGCGGATCAAACAGCTGGAAGCTTTACTGGGTCAGCCGGTGTTGTTGCGCACCACACCGCCGGTCGCCACCGCTACCGGTCAGCGCTTGCTGAATCACCTGCAACAAGTGCGGCAAATGGAAGCGGCGCTAGGGTTGACTGATGACCCCGAGCATTTGGTGGTGCGCCTCGCCACCAACGCCGACTCACTGGCGACCTGGTTGCCACAAGCGTTAGTGCTACCGGATCATCCCGGCGTACAGTTTGATTTAGTGGTTGAGGATCAGTCGGTTGGCTTAAAACGAATGAAGCAGGGTGAGGTAATGGCTTGTGTCTGTGACGCCGCGCAGCCAGTAAATGGTGGTGCGGCGTTATATTTGGGCGCGTTACGTTATCGTGCTGTGGCCAGTGTCGATTTTGTAAAACGGCATCAACTCACTGAAAACCTGCCGCAGAAAATTGCTGCTTTACCTTGTATGGTGTTTAGTCAGGACGACCAGCTGCAACATCAGTATTTGCAGGACATCGCCGGAGCCACCCCACAGCGGGTGCATTTATGTCCATCATCCGAAGGTTTTGTCCGCTCTGTTGTGGCGGGGTTAGGTTTTGGTTTATTGCCAGAACTGCAAAGCCAGCACTTGCTGAACTCGGGGCAACTTATTGATTTATCGCCGGGTTATGCGCTTGACACACCGCTGTACTGGCATTATTGGCAAAGCGAAAGCCCGCTGCTGCAGTTGTTGCGACAGCGGGTGGAGCAGACAGCAAAGCTGTATTTGATACAAGAATAAAACCGCAAGAGTCCGCGAACTCCCTCTGACTCTGGCAGTCGCGGCTAGCCAGGCAAAGTTGCTGTTTTTGTTGCGTTCGGCATCAGTTCTGGTGAAGTTGACGCCTCAGCCACCCCACGCCAGCGCCATAACAACCACAACGCCAGACAATCAACAAACACCGCAAATATCGAGGCTTCGGCGCCAAAATTACCGCCGGTTAGCCAATCTGGCTGGGCTTGCAGTTGTGGTAACAACCAGCCGTTATGTTCGTGCCCGCTGACCTGAAACCCCAGCAGATACCCTTGCGCCCAATTCCAGCCAAAATGCAGACCCAGCGGCAACGCCAGACTGCGGGTTTTTAGATAAGCCAGGCCAAGCAACAATGAAGCTAAGGCCAGATCCAGCATTGCCACCAATTTGGCGCTGCCCTCAAGGCCAGGATTTTCCATGTGCCCAGCGGCAAAAATGGCGGCAAATAACAGCTGCGTTGGCCAAACCCCCAACCCATCGATCAATCGCTGAAATACAAAACCCCGAAACAGTAACTCTTCCAGCGCAGCGCCTAACAACAGCAAATAAGCACCTAAGATTAAATCTGCGGCTTGAAACTTAGGATTGATGCCAAAGGTGGCTGCTGAAAAGCTCCACATCAGCAACGCAATCACAGCCATCATCGCCATGCCAGCAGCAGTACCAAACAACAGCTGTTGCCACCAGCGGGAATTCAAAGCCAGCCCCAGATCGGCCAGTCGTTGTCTTCGTAACAACACACAACTCCAACTGACTAACAATAAAAATACCAGTGCCAGCGGTTCGAGCTGCATGGTGCTGGCGCCAAGACTGGCCAGCCAATCTCTGGTCGGTTTATAAAGCTGACGTGACACGGCGAGAATGGCGATAAATACCATTACCCACCAACCATTTCTCAGTTGCTGCTGCGCATTAAAGAATATTTTATTCATGGAGTGTTTCCGTTAGTTTGAATCGTTGTTTGAAACATAATTTGGATATATGCCGATTAGGCCACAACGGATGGCAAGTTAAATGCCAAAGGAAATTTATCTATAATTCAATATCTTATAAATTGACGCGTTTTATTGATAACGGATTGCGACCAGTTAATAGTCATTTATGTAATAAAGTGGTTGAAGTTTAACAGCAGAAAGTTGGAGTGGGTTTAGGCTGGCCGTAGCGGGTAACACAGGAAGAAGATGAAGAGGTCAGCATGAGTGCTGACCTCAGTATACCCGGCTAATTAAGCCTTATACGGCATTGCGCCTAAATAGTCTTTTTTGCCCACATCCACACCGTTGTGACGCAAAATGGCGTAGGCGGTGGTGACGTGGAAATAGAGATTCGGAATGGCATGCTGGATAGCAAACTCTAAGCCGGTCAGGTATTTACCTTCCCAACGCGGCTGACTGATGTGACGTTCAGCTGCTTCGGCCAAATCTTC
The DNA here is from genome assembly GCF_001669775.1 of Rheinheimera sp. SA_1. GTDB lineage: Bacteria > Pseudomonadota > Gammaproteobacteria > Enterobacterales > Alteromonadaceae > Pararheinheimera. The sequence continues at coordinate 109,436 of NZ_LXWK01000020.1, read as the reverse complement.
AGCTTTAAAGCTGTTGAGGTAATCCAGCGTTTGCGCGATACGGGTTTTCAGCTCGGCTAATGTGGTTTCGCTGTCGTCATGTTTTGGCGCACTGTCGACCACACCGGCTAAGCGGGCGACACCAATTTTGGCGGTATCACAGGCAATTTGCACCTGACGGATCAGGTTAAACTGGTCCGGTGCCAATCGCGAATTTAACAGCACCGTCACATCGTATTTTTTCGCTTCAGCAACCAGCGCTGCTTTGTCCAGAATAGCGTTCAGGTTATTCAGCATTTTGCTGAACTGCACTACGGTTAAGTCATAAAGCATGTTCATTCCCCGGTTTGGTTGGTCAATCAGAACGGCGGCCAGCACCACGGTGCGAGCGCCAAAAATACAGCTGGAAAGGAAATGGGGTGGCCGCTGACGTTAATCAATCCACCGCCACAGATTTATCACCATCACCGCATTGATTTTGACGCCGCAACCATCAGCGGGTCATTTTTTTCACAAACACCACCACGAACAAGGCGATGGTAAAACTACCGGTAAAAGCTTCAAAAGCAGCAAATAACCGCGACCAGCCAATCGGCGTGATATCGCCGTAACCAAGAGTGGTAAAGGTCACCACCGAATAGTACAAACAGGTACCGAACAGCTTCAACTGATGCCAGAAATTATCGGCCGGATTAAACTGCAATAACTCACCGCCACTCATCACGCCGAGGAAAAAATAACAAATGGCACTGAGGAATATCAGTAATAGCGAAAACAGCACCACCCGCAGTGGCTCTTCACCATATCCGCAAAAGACATCAATCAGTTTTGACAGCAACCGCGGCTTGCTCCAGCGGGGATACTGAAACCGGCGCATCCGTAGTTCCTGTTGAATATAACGACCTGATAACACAAATAAACCTTCATGCTCGGCGGCTTTACGCAGGTCGCGGTAAATTTCCTCTGATTGCTCGAAATAATCATTGGCAAGCGCCCGGTCGCGGATTTTATCGGCTTGATGAGCGATTTTTTCCTGCCGCAATTGTTTACCGAGCTGCATATTTTCAAGACGGGCCCCGGCCCATTTCACCCCTAATAAATTCGCCTGATGCATACAGGTCCAGTGCACGTTGGCTTCACGCAAGTCGGCTTTCATCAGATTGACTTCGGTCAGATTAGCTTTATACAAATGCGCGCCATGTAAATTGGCGCGGTATAAATCGCTGAAACTTAAATCGTAACCGGCTTGCCCCGGTGCCGCTGCCAGATTTAATCCTGCCAGCTGGGCACGTTTCAGCGCCAGACCACGCAGCTGACCACCATTTTTGGCGTACAGTTCCAAGGCTGTTTTGTCCCCAGGCTGATCTTTGCAAATTGTTGGATCGTGCCAATAACAAAGGCCGGACGCAGCGGCCGGTTCGTGGCAACAATGTTTTGCATCGTCTTCCTGATAACAACAAAGAGTGGCGGCGCTCATCAGAACACCCAAACTGGCAGCAAAAGGTAAGGCTAAGTGTAGTCTTAAAACGGCGCTCAGTTTTCCGTATTGAGCGCAGTGAAAGAGCCTGGCTTATCAGCATTCAGGTTAAACACTCGCCGTTAACCTCAGTCGCATTGGTCTTTGCAACATCAAGCTTTACCGGCAACGGCTGCCGCTGCACCCAGTAGTGAAATATCAACATACCAGCGGCAGTCAGTAGTGCGATACCAGCGAACAAAACCCACATCAACAGCGGCTGGTTCATTTGTTTGGCAATGACGGTGTAGGCAAAACCTGATAATAATCCGGCAAATAAATTGCCCAGCGCCATCGCCACAAAGTAATAGCCCATATACATCGCCGTCTGATGGCGCGGTGCTATAGCCGCGACATATTCCTGACTTTTTGGCGACGCAATCATTTCACCACAGGAAAATACCACGACAGCACCGACGATCGTTACGCCGCCAACCAGCAACATGCCGGACAGTCCACAGCCCAGCAAACCAGCGGCCATCACCACAGTGCCGACCACCAGCACCGGTATCGCCGGCCAGCGCTCAATAAAAGTACTGATAGCAATCTGCGCCAGCACTATCGTGGCAAAACCAAGGTTAACAATATATTCCGGGTTAATCTGCCGGTATTCAGCGGCCCACTGGCTGGCCAGTTGTTCGGCGCTTAGTTGCTGCTGTAGTAAAGCCTGTAAACCAGCAGCCATCTCGTCAGGCGGCAGCAAAATTTTGTGATGCGCCAGTTCCAACACCAGACTTTGCCACTGTGCAGGCTCTAAAGTGCCAAACTGGATGGCCAGAGCAGGTAAAGCGGCCGCCAGTTGTGGAATATTGACCGCCGCAAAATAGTCCAGCAACGTTGGCGACCAGGCCGCCAGGCTTTGCACCAAATCACGGGTGTCGACGTAATCGCGTAAATACACCGGCAAGGTGATAAATAACTGATTGTACGCAGTAAAAAAGCCGGTGAGCAGCAGCAAAAAGCAGACAAAACGGCCGTTACCCAGCTGCATTTGCTGCTGATACCAAGCTAAGATTTGCCCGGAGTTGCCGTTCGAATGCAGACTTTTCGCCAGGCGCAGGCCGTAACTCCAGCCCAGATTCAGGCCAATCCACAGACCAGCGACTAACAACATCTGCCACCAACTGATGGCAAAGCGTGGGCTGAACATCAACCCCAATAATAACGGCAACACCAAGAGCGCCAGCCGTCCGTTACCCAGCACCTGCTGCATTTCCTGCAGCACCTGGCGCACGGTGCGTTGATCCGAGGTATTAACCACCGGATCGCGGTACCAAAATAACGCCGGAATAAAATTGATTAAAATCCACAATGACGACATTACAAACACCCAGTCCCAGCTGATCGCCCGCAAATACCCGGCGACCAATGGCCCGACAAAACCGCCGATATTGACCATGGTGTAAAAAATCCCAAACGCCAGCCCGCGATTACTGTCGTCGCTGCAGCGGCCAACGGTGCCCACCACCACCGGTTTAAAACAGGCCGCACCAACCGCCACTGCGGTAAAGGCCATAAAAAATGCCCAAAAGCTCTCGACTTGTCCCAGCAGATAATAAGACGGCGCCATCAGCGCAAAAGAGCATAAAAACATCCGCCGATAACCATAGCGATCAGCCAGCGCGCCGGTCAGCACCGGCAGTAAATACAGCAAAAACGGGATCATACCTTGCAAAAAGCCCCGTTCCTGATCGCTAAAACCAAGACCACCATGGCTTGTTGGGCTGGTCATATACAAAGAGGACAAACTGAAAAAGCCGTACCAGGCCAGTCGTTCGAATATTTCCATGGTATTGGCGACATAAAAAGTCGCCGGAAAGGGGCTGCGTCGGACTGAGCTCATAGGTTTTTCTCTGAGTTTTTTTAACTAGTTGAAGTAGGGGCGCTGCAACACCAATTCGGCGCAAAGCAAATCACTAAGCGCCGTACCCACCGACTTAAACAAGGTGATTTCATCACGATGTTGCCGTGCTGGCAGATTGCGGCGGCACAGCTCGGCCAGTTCGGCGCGAATGTCGTTGGCGGAAAACTGTTGCTCGGCGATTGGGATCAACAGCTCGCCCGCTTCATTCAGCACATTATTGCGATCATCGACATACACCGAAGCGCGCCGTACTAACTCAGTGTCACATTCACGCTGCTGCGGGCTGTGATTGCCGAGCAAATCGACATGACAGCCTGGCGGAATATGGTTGCCAAATAACAGCGGCGTCGGCGAGCCGGTGGCAGCGACGATGATGTCGGCCTGCTGACAAGCCTCGTTAATCTCCTGCACCACCTGGACTTGCAGCCGCGGATATAACTGCTGCACCCTGTGGCAGAGTTGGCGCGCTGCCGCCTGATTACGCCCCCACAGCAATAAAGTTTGTAAATCATGTTCGGCCAGATGTGCCTGAATGAGTGGTAACGCCAGGCGGCCACTACCGAGTAACAGCAGGGTGCGGGAATCCGGCCGCGCCAGATAACGGGACGCCAACGCCGATACTGCGGCGGTGCGCCAGCACGTCACGCTGCTGCCTTCGACCCAGGCCAGCGGCACGCCGTTATCACGCCGGTACAACAAAATACTGGCGTGTAAAGTGGGCAATTGCAGCTCAGCATTATCCGGAAAATAGCTAAAGGCTTTTACTGCGATCACCTGCTCATTCCAGGCTGGCAATAATGCAAACGCTTCAGGGCTGCCCGGCGTCAGTGGCCAAACCTGCCTTGCCGGCATGGTGAACTCTTTGGCAAAACCTTGTTGTAAAGCATTGATCAACAATGGGAAATCCAGTACTTGATCCACTTGTTGTGCGCTGATAATTTGCATTGCGTACGTCTCTAAAAATAAAAGGAGCAGGTGCGGCTTAGCATTCCAGCGCAAACTGCGTCGGTGCTTTGGTCAGCTGCAGATAACCATGCGCGGTCACCAGCACATCATCTTCCAGCCGCACCCCGCCATAATTGGGCAGATACACACCTGGCTCGATAGTGATCACGGCACCGGCTGGTAATTTCAGCTCGTTGCCGGGACTTAAAAAGGGTTGTTCGTGCAACTGCAACCCGACGCCATGACCAAGACCCGGCCCGGCATAACGGCCAAATTCAGAGCGTTGTAACACCTGATCGGAAATAGCAAATAACGCACTGGCTGAAATCCCGGCTTTGACTGCTTTTAATGCGGCCTGCTGCGCCTGCTGTACCGCCTGAAACAGCTGTAACTGCAATAAATCAGCTTTGCCGGCAACATAACTGCGGGTCATATCGCTGCGATAACCATTTACCACAGCGCCAAAATCAATCAGGATTAAGTCGCCTTTTTTCAGTCGCTGCGTACCAGGCAAAGCATGCGGCAACGCTGAACGTGCACCAAAACCAACAATAGTGGCAAAGGACAAGGCTTCAGCACCCAGCTTTTTCAGCCGGTATTCAAGTTCTGTGGCAAAATCAATCTCGGTGATCCCCGGCTGCAACAGCGGCAAGGTTTGGGCTAAAGCGGCATCGGCTATCTGCGCCGCGCGCTGAATTTGCACCACTTCCCAATCGTCTTTGACGATTCGCAAACTGGTGAGCACCGGTGGACAAGGGCTACATTGCACAGCTGACAGATCCTGTTGCAACAGTTGCCATTGCTGCACACTCACAGACTCAGCTTCATACCAGACACGACTCACCTGCTGCGCCGCGAACTCCAGCGCCAGTGCTTCGCCAAGACGTTGCTGATCACGATCCCGACAAATCACCCGGCAGCCATTTTGCGCCACTGCGCATTCCTGCCGCGCCTGTGCTTCAAAACGGTAATCGGTGATCAAAGCCACGCTGTGCTGGGTCAATACCACACAAGCCGCTTCACCGGCGTAGTTCACCAGATAACGTAAATTCTCAGCGCCAAAAATCAGCGCCGCCTGTTGATTGGCTTGTTGCATCGCCTGCCGAAATGCGGCAAGGCGATTGGCAAACTGTGGCTGCAACGGTGCCAGCATCGGAATTCCTGTGTTCATCGGAAGATAAATCCTTCTGCAAATGGATCTTGGGGATCAAGATAAAACTGGTGGCGCCCGGTGACATTAGCCTGGCCTTGCACCCGCGGGATCACCGCCGGATAACGGCCGTACTGCACTAATTCAACTATGGATAATTGAAACTGCGAGCCGAGAATACTTTCGATCACCAGCGTTTGCCCGAGCGCCAGCTTGCCTTGCTGCTGCAAAATGGCGGCAAGACCCGACACACCACTGCCGGTAGGACTTCTGTCTAGCTCACCATCGGCAAACACACAGACGTTGCGCATGGCGGCTGTTGGACTGGCTGGATTGTTTGGACTTAGCGGACGGTTTGCATTGGCTGAATTATGTGCATCGCCTGCAAAAAGCGGTGCGCCAGTAAATATAGTGCCGTATAAAAAGTTTAAATCAGGCTCGAACGGGTGCTGAATCTCAAGTTGCTGCGAAAGCGCCAGCTTAATTCGCTGACCCAGTTCAATAATTTGCCGGTGGTTTTGCGCCTCAAGCGATAAGCCAATACTGGCAGCATCGACATAAGCATAAAAAGCGCCGCCATAAGCGAGGGTGTAGGTCAGTTCACCAATCCCTGACAGATACAGGCGTTGATCCGTCGCCACCACAAAAGAGGGCACATTGTGAAACCAGCAGTGCTGCACCTGACCTTGCTTTACCTCTGCAAATAACCGGATCTGGCCACAAGGCGCATCCACTGCAAAAGCAGTAACAGGCTCCGTCATCGGTACTACGCCGGCTTCAATCGCAACTTTGGCCAGCGCAATCATCGCGTGACCGCACATGGTGCTATAGCCTTCGTTATGCAGAAAAATCACCCCAAACGCACTGTCGGCGCGTTCTGGCGGCACAATAATGCAGCCGTACATATCGGCATGGCCACGCGGCTCCCACATCAACGCCCGGCGCAACCCATCAAAACGCTGCTGACAATCACGCCGTTTTGCCAGCACCGAATCACCCCTAAGTTCCGGAAAACCAGCCGTAATGATGCGCAGCGGTTCGCCACCGGTGTGACAATCCAAGGTGCGGATTTCTAAAGCAGTGGTTGGTGGCATTGTCTTGTTATCGAGCGGCGGTTGCCACTGTGTAAATCGCTGATAGCTTTGCATTTAACCTTCTGTTCCGGCTTGGTACTGGCACGGTTTCGTGTCCTGCGCACAAGGAAAATTCTTGATATAGAATATTGTATACAATATATTTGAATTGAAAGTAAACAGTTTCAGGAGAATTTATGACGAAGATGACATTTTTAATTGCGCTTCAACGGTTGCAACGAAACCGTTGGCTAAAAAGCAGTTTGCTGATGAGCAGCTTGGTTATTTGTAACATCGCCAATGCCAATCCGGCCGACAACACAAAAATGGCGAGTGTGGATCAAATCCTCAGTCAGCAGCACCAATGCAGCGCCAGCCTGACGCTTCGCTCGGCAGCACTGACTCCGGCGCAGCAACAGGCGGCCTGCGCGCAACTTGCCGCCATTGAGCAACGTTTCCATCAGTTATTTCAAAGTGCTGGTAAAGCGGTGAGGCATGATCATAACACCATGCTGCGCGCCAATATTTATCAGTCAAAACAGCAGTATGTTGAATTTGCTGGCCAGCATTTTCAAATGCCGACCGACAATGGTGGTATGTATCTGGAAGGTTTTCCTGATCAGCCAGGCAATCAGGCTGAATTTGTTGCTTACCAGCGTGAGCAAGGCCAGGTCTGGAATTTAAGCCATGAATTTGTGCACTATCTGGATGGTCGTTTTAATTTATACGGTGATTTTTGTGCCACTTTACACGACTCGCATGCGCCACCGGAAAACTGTCCGACCCCGGCGCCCGACACCCCTTATTTAGTCTGGTGGACCGAAGGCATGGCCGAGTACGTGGCGCATGGCACAGAGAATCAGGAAGCGCTGAAACTGGCGGCCACCCAGCAATTTAAACTGAGTGAACTGTTTCATACAGGTTATGAGCGCAATCATGGCAGTGATCGGATTTATCGCTGGGGTTATCTGGCTGCTCGTTATTTGCTGGAGCAACAACGCCCGAAAGTTGATGGGATGCTGAAATTGCTACGCAATGGCGACTACCCCAGGTATCAGGCGCTGGTGCGCAGCTGGGGTACGTCGATGGATCAGGAATTTAGTCAGTGGCTGACGCAGCAGGCCAGCGCCGGAAAAACCGCGCTTCAGCCTGTTAACAATGGCAAATATAGCGCAAATTAAGCTGTTACAAAGCGCGCTGCAAACTGCTACGCAGCGCAATAAGCTGTTGACGCAGCGCAATAATGTCCGGCTCGGCCATCCCACATTTCATGCCGAGATTCCGATTGACCTCACTGGCTGCTGGTCGCAACGCCCAGCCAGCTGGGGTCAGGCAAATTTCTAACGTCCGTTCGTTATCCGGCTGGCGGCGACGGGTTAACAAGCCCTGCGCTTCCATTCGTTTAATCACCGGCGTTAAGGCGCCGGAATCAATATGTAATTGCTCGCCGATATCTTTCAGCGCCAGGCCATCTTTTTCCCACAAAATCAGCATCACCAGGTATTGCGGGTATGTCAGACCCAGTTGGTCTAACATTGGCTTGTAAATTTTGGTCATCAACAAGGAGGTTGAATACATCGCAAAGCACAGCTGCTGATCCAGATGTAAAGCTTGTAAACGGTCGGCAGACAGCGGCTCCATGGCGGAAGTCAAAGGCAAAGCAGTTTTTGGCGTTTTGGCAGACATGGTGACATCCGGAGCAGTATCAATAGCGCAAGGGTAAACAGAGCGAGCCTGAAGATCAATAACTTCTGGCCTTCATCCTTGAAGTTGCAGGGTAAACACCCGTTGTACCCGAAACTTCAGGTACAACGGGCCTCTGCTGTTACAAATACTTCTGCAAAAAGGCTAAATAGGCATTTTGCGCGGTGATGCGGTTGGCTTTTTTGACAAAACCATGGCCTTCATCCGGAAACAATACATATTCCACCGGCACGCCATTTTTCTTAATAGCTGCGACCATTTCATCACTTTCTACCTGTAATACCCTTGGATCGTTGGCACCTTGTACCACCAGCACCGGCTTTTTCACTTTGTCGCCATGGAATAACGGCGAAATACGGCGCAGGCGTTCCCCGTCTTTGGCCGGATCGCCAAGTTCTGCATACAAAGACTCCCGGAACGATTCCCACCATGGTGGAATACTTTCCAAAGTCCGTACCCAGTTGGTTACACCGAAAATATTGATGCCCAGTTTAAATTCGTCAGTAAAGGCCATCGCCGCCATCGTCAGATAACCACCGTAACTGCCGCCCATCACGCCAATACGGTCTGTGGCGACCCAGTTCAGCGATTGCAGATACTTTTTGCCATACACAATGTCCTGCAAATCATCTTCACCGTGTTTTAAATCGTCCAGGTGGAAAAAGGTTTTGCCATAACCGGTAGAGCCACGGTTATTCACCGCCAACACCGCATACCCCTGATTCACCAGATGTTGGATCACCGGATTGTAACCGGTGCGGGATTGGCCGCCCGGGCCGCCGTGGATCCAAATCACTGCCGGTACGCGGCTATTGGCGCTGGCTTGTTTTGGCTGGTACAACAAGGCTGGAATTTGCACCCCGTCAAAGCTGGCAAAACGCACCACTTCGCTCATCACCAGATTGTTTTCGTTGATATTGCTGTCGAGCGCCTGAGTTAACCGGTTGGCGCTGGCATCACCAATTTTCCAGACGTATAAATTAGACGGACTGTTGTCGGCATTGACGTAAAAGCTTAAATACTGACTGTCGGCCGAAAAGCTGATGCCGCGTAAATCGCCGTCCGGTAACTTGGGTAATTGCAGTGGCTGGCCAGTGTTTTGGTCGGTGATTTGAATTTTGGTCGAAGCATCAGCGTTAACGGCTGTCACCTTGTATTTGTTATCTTTGCTAAAACCGATGTAGCTGATATCCCAGTCGGCCTGCTGGTACACCACACTTTGCTTGCTGGCCAGGTCATAACTGAAAGCCTGACTGAATTCCGAACTTTGATCCGAGCCAAAAATCAGCTGTTTGCCATCACGGCTAAAACCATGGGCGGTAAAAGTGACATTGCCATCATGGGGAGTGATATGCAGCGGGGTTTTAGTTGGATCTTGTAAATCAAGTAAATACAGGTTGTTGTCAGCATTGGTGCGTTCTTTACTCAGCGCCAGATAACGGCCATCGTCGCTGATCGCCGCCACTTCAAAACCTTCTTTGTTTTGATACACCAGGGTGCGGGCGTAGGTTTTAGCGTCGTACTGATACAAATCGAAAAATTTTGGGTCGCGCTCGTTGCTCATCACAAAAAACGCCGTATCACCCAGCCAGCCGCCAAACATCGCTTTGAGTTTGTCACCTGGGGTTAAATCAACCACTTTGCCATCAGCTTCAAGCACATACAGATGATGGAGTTCATTGCCGCCCTGATCAGCGGTATATAACACTCTATCGTCTTTTGGAAACCAGTCCACGGGCAATATGGCGTCAGTGGTCGATGTGGTCAGCGGTTGCCAACTTTTGCCATCGAGACTCACGCGGTACAAATTAAACACGCCGGTTTCATCAGAAGCCACCAGTAACGACTGGCCGTTATGATTAATCGCGCTGCCCTGATACGACCTGGTGGCATAAAACTGCTCAGCGCTATAGTTGGCAAATACCGCAGCTTTGGTAGTCGTCGGTTCTGCAGTAACGACGGCGGCAGCGGCTGGTTCAGCTGGTGCTGTGGCCTTCTCGCAACCTGCAAGGATAGAGACGGTCAATAAACTGAGCAATATCACCGAAGATCTGGTTCTCTGTACCTGGTAACTTTTCATTCGAATTCCTTCTGCCTTTATGTAAATGAAATTATCCACTGCAACGCTGACGACTCAGCCCGTTCCCTGACGAAAGTAAAACGTCACTGATTAAAATTCAAGCAACGTGCAAGCTAACCATGAAATTACTACGGTAAAACCGTTGATTTGTAAAAATATATTTCAAAAACCCTGGAAATCGCTGCTTCAGAGGATGCATGAAAAAAAATTATGCAAAGTTTCGGCTGTAATCCGACGAAAGCGGCAGTTTTGTACTATAGGTAAACGGCCGGATAACGGCAGGTAACACTAAAAAAACAATATTCCCAGGTTACAAAAGGATTGCTATGAAACACATTAGATCGAAACTACATCGTTGCGCTTTTGCCGTCAGTACCATTCTTTGCAGCAGCGCCGTTCTGGCGCAGGCTACCCCACCCGCCGAAGAAAAAGCCGTCGAACGGATGCAGGTCACCGGCTCTCATATTAAACGCACAGATATGGAAGGACCGTCGCCGGTGACCGTCATCAATCGCGATATGATTGATAAATCTGGTTTTGATAACTTACAACAATTGCTGGAACGCTTGCCAGCAACCGGTGCGGGCACTTTCTCCACCCGCGGTAACAGCCAGGATTCAACCGCCAATGGTGCCGCAGCCATCAGCTTACGTGGTTTTGGCGCTGACGCGACTTTAGTGCTCATCAACGGCCGCCGTGTGGCGACCAGTGCTTTTGCTGAAGGCATCGTCAATTCGTTTGTTGATATCAACAGCATTCCGGTTGCCGCCATTGAACGGGTTGATATTCTGAAAGACGGTGCATCGGCAATTTACGGCTCAGACGCTGTGGCTGGTGTTGTCAACGTGGTGCTACGCAAAGACTATACCGGCACCGATGTGTCATTAGGTTATGGCTCTGCTACCGGCCCTGGATATGACGAAACCACCCTCAGCACCGTCTGGGGCACAGGTGATGATAAAAGTAACGCCACCTTAATTCTGGATTATTTTAACAACGGCCAAATTGATAACTCAGAGCTGGGCCGCTTTGGCACTGCCAACCAATCCGTTTACGGTGGTCAGGACCTGCGTTCTTCACGGGGTTATCCCGGTCGCTTTATTGTTGATGGTGTAACGCTTCGGGATCCAGGTTGTCCGGCCGACAGCATTGCCGGCCAGACGTGTTTGTATGATTATGGCCCGGCATCCATCGCCATTCCGGCAGCTGAACGGCTTGGCGCTATCTTAAACTTAAGCCGTAAACTGGATGGTGATATTGAGATATTTTCTGAAATCGCCGTTCAGCACAATACCTCAACTGCCGGCGGTGCAGCGACACCTCTGGATGAAGGCGCTGGCCTGACAGTACCGGGTTCGCACCCAAATAACCCGTGGAAAAAGGACATCAAAATAGGTCGTTATCGTACTGTTGATGCCGGTAACCGTCGCTGGGACATTACCTCAGACACCTTGCGGTTGTTAGCAGGTATTCGCGGTAATTTTAACAACTGGGAATGGGAAGCTGCAGCACAAAAAGGTCGCAGCGCAGCGACTCAGACCGGTGAACGGGATCAGGGCTGGGTCAGAACCGACTTTTTACAAACCGAAATTAATGCCGGTCGCTATAACCCATTTGGTGGCGTGCAAAACCCTCAATCGGTTATTGATGCCATTACCACCAGCTTGGTGCGTCGTGGTAAGTCGCATCTGACGTCGATCGATGCACATATTGGTGGCGAACTATTCCAGCTGGAAACCGGTGCTGTTGGCCTGGCGGCTGGTGTGGAATACCGCAAAGAAGATGCACGTGATACGCCGGATGACCAGTTCACACGCGGACTTATTTTTGGTACGGAATCGGTCTCAGCAGCTGCATCGCGCTCACAAAAAGCAGCGTATATCGAACTGTCAGTACCGGTACTGGAAAACCTTGAGTTGCAACTGGCCGAACGTTACGACCATTACAGCGATTTTGGCGGCACTGCCAATCCAAAAATCGCCTTGCACTACACCCCGACCGACACTGTGTCGCTGCGCGCATCCTGGAGCCAGGGTTTCCGGGCACCGTCACTGGCACAAATTGGTTTAGGGCCATCACAGGAATCTCAATTTTTTATTGATACCTTCCTCTGCCCAACACCCAATGCCGCAAATCCAGCCTGTGCTTCAACCGATTACACCATTGTGTTTGCCGGTAATCCAAATCTGAAAGCTGAAGAGTCGGAAAGCTGGAACGTTGGTATGGTGTGGCAGGCCACGCCTGATCTGGATTTCAGCGTCGATTTGTGGAGCATCACCCAGGACAACAAGATAGACGAAGTACCCTTTGGTGAAGTGTATCAGGCCGAATGTGGTAAGCAAAACAGCACCATTTGTATCCGCTTTACCCCATTGGCGGGTCAGACGCTGGGGATCTTAAACCGCATCAACAATGGTTACTTTAACGTCAGTTCACAAGAAGCTCAGGGCCTTGATTTATCAGGGAACTACAAAATGGATCTCGGTGATAACGGTCTGCTGAAATTTAATCTGGAATGGACTTATCTGGATGAATTTGAAAAAGATAACCGCTCTTATGCTGGTGAATATCGTTACCCGCAATATCGCTGGGTGACTTCAGCTGACTGGAGCCGGAACGATTGGGGTGTGGCAGCATCTTTATCTTACATCGGCGAGTTTGAAGATACACCGGACATAGATTTCGACGGTTCACTGGATTTTGACACTGAAACGTCGGAGATGGTTGATTCTCAAATCACGGTTGATACGCAGGTTTATTACAATCTGAATGCTCAAACCAAACTGTTAGTTGGGGTCAGCAATCTGTTGAATGAAGATCCACCATTTGCCGCTGGTGATGGCGACGGTGACTTGTACGGTTACGTGAGCAGCATTTATAGCCCGCGTGGCCGTTACGTTTATGCCAAGGTCAGTTATAAGTTCTAACTATTCGCAGATTTTATGAAAGACAGAACATGGCCGGGCCTAAGCCCGGCTATTTTTTCATCCGGGATTTAATCTTTAGTCAGAGATCCGCTGCTCTGCTCAGTCCGGTTGATCCAATCACTCAACACAATATGGGTTTTAATTTTTATGATGGCAGGATGTGCATCCAGTTGTTCACGAATTTGATGTAACCGCGCCACCGAATCGGCCTGCACAAACACAATTAAATCAATTTCACCACTGATACCGTGACAGCGTCGCACTTCCGGAATGGCGGTTAGCAACGGGATCACATCAGCACAACGCGCACTGTTGTGCTGAATATCAAAATAAGCAGCAACAGCGGGCTGAGTTTTAGCACCTAGCAACACCTGATAACCACGAATTTCGCCACTTTGTTCCAGCCGCTTTAGCCGTTCCGACACAGCACTGCGCGATAAATTAACCTGCTCAGCAATTGATGAAACTGACTGGCGCGCATCTTCCTGTAATGCTTTGATAATCAACTGATCAAATTTATCTGACACAAAGTCTCCAATCTGGACAGAACACCGGCAGAAAGCGGGTTGGCCCGACAAAACGTCGGCAAAGGACAGCAATTTTCCGCCATTTTGCACTGCAAAAACAAGGTAGCATAATGTCAGAAATATAGTGCCAGAGATAATGACGGCGGTTGGCTACAACAAAAAAGGATCTTGCGGGATGAACACAAGTCATAAACTAAACCTCTGGCAAGGAGCGGCACTGCTGGCGACCACCTTGCTCGGTACCGGCGTGTTTATTTTGCCACAACTGACCATCGCCCAGGCCGGCTCTTTTGCCAGTTGGGCCTGGTTGCTGCTGACCATATTAGCCATTCCAGTCACTTTTGTGTTTGCAGCACTGGCGCGGGTGCTGCCTCATGCCGCGGGGCCTGCGCATTTTGTCGGTGAAGCTTTCGGGTCACTGGCTGGTCGGGTCACCGGACTGATGTTTGTGCTGGTCGTGCCGCTCGGTGCTTCGGCCGCCATGATGATGACTTATTCCTTTGTCGCACCACTGCTGAGCCCCTGGCTTGGCGATTTACGTTATTGGCAGCTGCCGGTGGAACTCATGTTTTTACTGTTGTTGTGGCTACTGAACCGGCGTGGTGTGCAGTTGTCCGCCAAACTACAGCTGGGTTTAACACTACTCATTGTGGCAGTGGTGTTGTTGATGTTTGGTGCTTTTGCGTATCAGGCAGATAACGTACCTTTACCAGACAACACCAGGGTTGAATTCAATACCGCCGGTTTTACCGCAGCGTTGGCTCTGGGGTTCTGGAGTTTTCTTGGCGTCGAGGCCATGACCCATTTAGCCCAGGATTTTCGCGACCCCAAACGTGATTTAGTGCCAGCTTTGTTGCTCGGCTTGTTGGTGGTCGGTTGTATTTATCTCGGTTGCAGCCATTTGCTGCAAATCTTAGCCCAGCCAGGCGAAGATTTAAGTATGGTCGATGGTTTTAACCGCTTATTTGGCGGAGGTGGTTATCTGCTGATTGGCGTACTTGGGCTTTGTAGTGGCCTCGCCACTGTGAATGTCTATACCGCCAGCGTGGCGCGGCTGTGCTGGAGTTTCAGTAACAACGGCGTGTTGCCCAAAGCATTACAACCACTGAACCGGCATCAGGTGCCAGAGCGGGCACTTGGGAGTATTTTGTCACTGATGGCAATTGTGTTGTGTGGCGCCGAATGGCTGGATGCCGGATTGCCGGACTTGATCGGCTGGGTGAATGGCGTGTTTGTGCTGATTTATCTGGGCAGCATGACCGCAGCACTGCGGTTACTACCTTCGAAACACCGGCTGGTGGTGTCTGTCAGTATTGGCATTTGTTTGTTGCTGGTATGGATGCTGGGCGCAGCCATGAGTTACGCGGTATTGCTAATCCTGATTACTGCACCACTACTGTGGTGGCAACAACAATGGCTAAGAACCAAAGCAGCCTAAGCTGGACTGTCATCAAAAAATAACCGCAGCCGGTTCAAGGGCTGCGGTTCTCAGACAACACTGATTTTATTGCGTAGTGACTTTATTTCGGCGCCAGCGCCATTTCCAGCTCGGAGTTCATCACCACACCTTGTTGATTCACATCCATTTTCAGCGCCATTTTCATGGTGCTACCAGAGAACTGCTGGAAATCAGGCGGAACTTCAGTACCACTGGCTTTCATGGCGGCTTCAAGCGCTTTGAAGAAACGGCCATAGTCCATACCAAAACTCAGCAAGCCATTTTTAGCCAGGCTTTCTTTAGCAACTGCTGCCGATTGCGTGGTCGCAGTTGGTCCAACGTATAACAACAGGTGCGAATCAGACAAAGCTAATTTTGGCTGAATACCCAGTACAGCGACTTCCGGAACGATGGAAGCTAAATCCAGCTCTTCGCCAGCTGCAGGTAATGCAACGGTTGCCAAAGGTGGGTAAAACGCTTTAATACCTTCAAAGAAGGTGCGGGCGTTATCGGCAGACACCGTCACCAGCGCGTCAGCACTTTTCAGGTTACTGGTGGTGAGGTCAAGTTCGGCGTCGTTGATTGTCACCGACAGACCTTGCAGCCCACTCGCCATCCCCGCCATCGCCACGGCAGCTAATGGATTTGATTGTTTCATCTGCGTTTGCATCTCAGCTAACGGCTGGCAGCTGTAAGCCGGTTCAGTTAAACCGGTCCAGAGTTTACCCAGCGTCGGGGCCAGTTGTGCAACGTCCAAACCTACCGCCATTGAAAACATGCCTGAATTGTGAAGGGACATGGTATGTGCCGGCAGGAAACCACGTAAAGCGGCCAACAACTTCACTGTTTCCTGATTTTCGGTTGGGATCAACATCCGGCCCGTCACTTTCAGCAACGCTGAATTGGACAGGTCAAACTTATTGTCGATAAACAGCCCCGGCCAGCTGGCGCTGATAGCGGCAACATCGGCTTCACAAGCCGGGTTGCGCCAAGCGGCCAAAGCGACGGTGGTTTCTGCACCAAACACAGCTTCAACGTCTTTCGCCAGACGGTTACCGTCTTTACTGGTCAGGAACTTGCTGAACTGTGCGGTGCTCAGATAACCATAAGCACCTTTTTCCAGCTGATATTTCTGCTGCAGATCTTTGATAGTTGAGGTATTCGCCAGGCTTTGCTCTGGTTTTTCTGCCTGCACCATGATGGCCAGATGCTGCTTATCAAATTTCTCTGAGGTAAAAGCAATCGTGGCCCAGCCGTTTTGCACTGAAACCAGTAAATCCATGGTCAGTTCTTCGTGAGTAAAACGGTACTGGCGGTATTTAATAGTGTTGATTTGCTGCGCTACATGGCTGAAACCACTGCTTTTTTCAGCGTCATCGAACAGACGCCAGAATGCAGCTTCATCACCCAGTTCCATCCGCAGTACCGGTGACAAACCAACCATATAGGCCAAGCTGCGCATTTGCGCTTTAATACCGGTATTGGCACTTAATGCGGCTGGATCAGCCAGCGCTTTCATATAGGTCTGAACCAGTGCCAAACCGAATTTGTGTTGTGCTTCGGTAGCTTCAACGGCCATATCGGCAAAGGCTTTTTGCATATTGGCATCGTAGTACTGTGGGCCCATGCCGAGGCTGGACAAATAACTTCCCAGGTCAATTGGCGTTACCTGCGCTGAAAACAACGCGGTGTCAGCCGGAACGTATTCCAGGCCTGCCAGTTCTGGTGCCGAGGCCATGCCCGGGCCAAATTTATAATAAGCCAGCGCTCCGGCGGCAATTACAGCGACAGCTATCAAGGTCTTACGCATTCTGCACTCCTTTTCATTGATCCGATGGTAAGACCTATACCCGTCATCCTTGAAGATTCGGGGTTGTTGGCCGCCTTCACTCGCCCCAGTCACATAGATAGCTATGCTCCTGGGGTCTCGCTCAGTTACCGCCTACCCGAATCTTCAATGATTTTGGGTATACACGTCATTGTTAACTGCACCAGCCATCGCTGGCTACAGATAAATGCCGGGTTACACCATACTTTTGTTTACGTTAGTTTGACAAAACGTCTTTATATCACAACAACATGAATTACGCAGACTGATTCTGCGCCAGCATCGCCAAAGCCAGAGCTTCAGCTACCTTAATCCCATCAATTCCAGCCGACAAAATACCACCGGCATAACCGGCGCCTTCGCCAGCTGGGTATAAACCTTTGATATTCAGACTTTGGAAATCGGCGCCACGCTTAATGCAAATTGGTGACGAAGTGCGGGTTTCGACGCCGGTGAGTAAACCTTCCGGCCGGGCAAAACCTTTGATTTGCTGATCAAAAGCCGGGATCGCTTCGCGAATAGCTGCGATGGCAAAATCTGGCAACACTTTAGATAAATCAGTCAGTGTCACCCCAGGCGTATACGACGGCTGTACTTCACCAAATTCAGTGGATGCTGTACCTGCAAGGAAATCACCAATCAGCTGGGCTGGCGCATCATAGTTTTCACCGCCAAGCACAAAGGCCTGAGTTTCTAAAACTCGTTGCAATTCAATGCCAGCCAGCGGGTGGCCTGGATAATCGCGTTCCGGATCAATACCAACGACGATGGCGCTGTTGGCATTACGTTCGTTGCGCGAATATTGGCTCATACCATTGGTGACAACCCGGCCTGCTTCTGATGCCGCAGCCACCACTGTGCCACCCGGACACATACAAAAGCTGTAAACCGTGCGGCCGTTACTGCAATGATGCACCAGTTTGTAATCAGCAGCACCCAATAGTGGGTTACCGGCATTGCTGCCAAAGCGGCATTCATCAATCATCGACTGGCGGTGTTCAATCCGAAACCCAATTGAAAAAGGTTTGGCTTCAATGTAAACACCACGCTGATACAACATCTCAAAGGTATCGCGGGCGCTGTGACCGACCGCCAGCACCACATGACGACACGGCAAGGTTTCACCGGTCGACAGTTGCAAACCTGTGACTTCGCCATCGGTCAGCAACAAATCGTCAACGCGGGTACTAAAACGAATTTCGCCACCAAGTTCGATAATGTTGGCGCGCATTTTCTCCACCATATTCACCAACTTGAAGGTGCCGATATGGGGTTTGCTGACATACATAATTTCATCAGGCGCACCGGCGGCGACAAATTCGCTCATCACTTTGCGGCCATAATGTTTTGGATCTTTCACTTGGCTGTACAATTTGCCGTCAGAAAAAGTGCCAGCGCCACCTTCACCAAACTGCACGTTTGATTCGGTATTTAACGGCTTTTTGCGCCAGAAACCAAAGGTGTCTTTGGTGCGCTCGCGGACTTCTTTGCCGCGCTCCAGAATAATCGGTTTAAACCCCATCTGCGCCAGCAACAAACCGGCAAATAAACCACAAGGGCCAAGACCAATCACCACCGGCCTGTCGCTTAACTGCGCCGGTGCCTGCGCCACGTACTTATAACTGGTGTCAGGGGACGGTTTAACGTGTTGATCTTTTTCGAACTTTTTAAGCAGCAGCGCTTCTTGATCCACGTCAACATCCAGGGTGTAAATCAGCTGAATGTCAGATTTTTTGCGTGCGTCATAACCACGTTTGAACATACTGAAACTTTTCAGCTGTTCCGGTTTTATCTTAAGCTTGTTAAGAATGGCCGCTGGCAGCGCAGCCTCGTCGTGATTCAGTGGTAATTTAATTTCAGTTAAACGGATCATGCAAAGTCCTATCGGTGTCTTAGCCAGCATGTCGCCAGCTCACAAGATGGTAATTGCGGCTATTTTACGTCAAATTGGCTGATCAGACGTAATAAATGCCGTTACAATTTGCGTCAAAGCTTACAAAGCCACTGCTGACTTGTATTTTTGTGTTTGTTCCGTACAATTCCGCCGCAAATTGGCGGATTTATTGGGCCCGTGGTTTGTGGAGGTCAACATGGCGTTTGTCGTCACTGATAACTGTATCAAATGTAAATACACCGACTGTGTCGCCGTCTGTCCAGTGGACGCCTTTTTTGAAGGCCCCAACTTCCTTGCTATTAGCCCAATCATTTGTATTGATTGTGGTTTATGTGAGCCAGAGTGTCCGGCCAATGCCATTTTTCAACACGACGCCTTACCTGAAGGGCAACAGCCATTTATCGAGCTGAATGCCGAACTGGCGCTGGTCTGGCCCAATATCAACACCGTCAAAGCAGCCCCGACCGATGCCGACCTTTGGAATGGCGTACCAGATAAACTGCAATTCCTCGAAAGTTAACATCACACCGCAGACGCACGCCTCATCGTCGGTACTAGCCGTTTGCCACTGCAAATAACTGCTGTTCTAAAGTTCGTCCCTGCGTCAGGCTGCGATACTGCCAGCCCTGGGCCCGCAGCACACCAATCAGGGTGATATCCAGATCAGGTGCCAGTTCGCGGTCATAGTGGATAGCAAATTCGTTTTTCTGTGCATTCTCAACGCTGCTAACACCGGGCAACTGCCGAAGCACATTCAGTACCAACGCAGCATCGGCGTTTTCGAGTTGCAAACTCAGATAACCGACAGCGCCTTGTTGTACCGAACGTTGCTGTACCAGCTTGCCATGCTCCAGATACAACACGGTGCCACAGAGCCGTTCCAGTTCAAAAATGTTGTGGGAGCTAATCATAAAAGTCGCTTCAGACGTCAGATTTGCAATGATTTGCCGCACTTGCAAGGCATTCACCGGATCCAGGCCAGCGGTTGGTTCATCCAGCAGCACCAGCTCAGGTTGCCCTAACAGAGCTTGAGCAATCGCAACACGTTTGCGCATACCATGGCTCAGCACCGTGGCTTTTTGCGAGATATAATCGGCTAAATCAACCAAGGCTAATACCCGGCGGGTTTCGGCGATGGCCGTGGCTTTATTCATGCCTTGTAACTGGCCATAAAAGGTTAACTGTGTACCGATGGAGAAATTCGGATCCAGCATCGCATCTTGTGGCAATGCACTCACCCGGCCGGACAATCCCTCACTGCCTGGCTTTTGGCCAAAGATTTCAATATTGCCATGGTCTTGTTTCAGGAACCCACACAAAATACTGAATAAAGTAGTTTTGCCGGCACCGTTTGGACCAATCAGCGCAATAGGCTCGCCAGCTTCAAGGGAGAAGTTCAGGGAATGCAGAACCTGATGCCGGCCAAAAGATTTAGATAATTGCTGCGCCTGAATAATAGTGCTCATAATGATTTTCCTTGTAATGCGATCCGGCCCAGCGCCAGCAGTACCACGGTTTGTGCCAGTGGTAAGGTCACTTCTTTAAAGGTCGACCACCCCTGATTGCTGAGTAATGCCGGCACTTGCGCACCAGGCATATATTGCAGCAACCGCAACACATCCGGAAAATACCAGCCAGCCCAGCTAATCAGACCAACCAGCACACCACCGCCAACGATCGCCAGACAAACCGCAAGTTTCGACGAGCGCACTAACACCGAACATAACGCCATCAGCGCGGTAAAAGGTGCCAGCACAATCACCAGATTCAGCGCCATGATCAAAGCTGCCTCTAATGCCGGTAGTGACAAACTGTGTTGCCGCCACACCGCAAGCCCGAGTGTTGCGACCAATGAAATCACGATGAGCAATCCTTGCACCAGCCACTGCCCGAGAAAACGACCGAAAAAAATGGTGTCGCGGCTGGTCCGTAAGGTCAGAAAACGTAAGGTGCCCCGCGAGCGGTCGCTACTGGTCTGATCGGCACTGGTGATGACAACGGCCAGCGGCAGTAGCACCAGGCTAATCAGCCAGTACACGATAAGTTCGGGAAGCGGCCAGGCCATCAGCTTGTACATACCGATCATGCCAAAAACCCGACTCAACATAGCCTGGGTGTCGGCTTGCTGCAGGGCAGAACTTGCTTCAAAAATGGGGTAACGCAGAATTAAAAACCAGATCACGGCAAATGCCGCTAACGCAAACCAACCGCGTGGGCTGCCAAACAAACGAAATAATTCAAAGCGGGTAATTAACCAGGTATTGCGGCAGAACTTTGGAAAAGAAGAAGCTGTGGCGGACATCATGTTGATCCTGATAGCAATAAGTTAATTGAGGAAAGCAAATGCTGCGCCAAAATATATTCATTACAAATCAACAGGATAAATAGCTGCCAAATTTTAACTCCGTCAAATCGGCTATTTTTTAGCAAAAATAACTGCAAATTAACTTTTTTGTTGTTGCTTCAACCAGAAATAACTCAGCCACGACAAGGCCAGACAGACGATCCCCCAACGCAGACGTTGGGCGAAATTCAGTCCGGGGCGGCTGAAAATCAGAATTAATGGCGCGTACCAAAAGTACAGGACGCCAAAGGCGACAAAGAGTTCATTAAAATTAGGTAACAGTTCCATTACAATCATGCGCTTTGCTCCATTAAGCTACGATCGGCATGGTAGGCCGATTCCGGCATAAATTCAACACAAAACTGCAAATTAAATAAACAAATATTATACATATTTACCTGAATTGACCATAAACCAGGCGATTGGCACCAAGTGAGTGCCTTGCAAGCACCGGCCAAAAAACATCCAATAAGACCGGCAGAACTGAGATTTAATGCAAATTCACACCATCAGCAGCCGGTTTGCTTCTGTGGTGTTGATGGAGCTTTCCCGGTGTGGCGGCCTTAAAACCACAGGTCTTTATATTTACCGTAATGAAAATAACCCCACTGTCCCAACCGACGCAGCGCTGGCAATGGAAATTTAGGCAAAGCCGTTTGATACAGCGGCAATGCCGGTTGGGCAATGCCCATGACCCGCTCTGCCAGGCGCTTACCCGCTTGCACCGAAAACGACAAACCACTGCCACAGTAGCCCATGCTGTACAGCACATCACCACGTTCATCTGCTTGATAAATATGTGGAATATCATCCAGCGCCATACAGACCCAGCCCGACCATTTATATTGATAACGAACTTGCCGCAAAGCCGGAAAGCTCTGCTGCAACACCTGCAGCAACCGGTCAGCGTAATATGGATTGGCGGCGTCTTTACCGGTAATGGCGCCACGACCGCCGAATAAAATCCGGTTATCCGGCAGTTTACGGTAATAGTATTTCAGGGCTCTGGTATCCATCACCACGTGACTGGTCAGGAAATTACAGGCTGCCAGTTGCTCAGCAGTTAACGGTTCGGTGACGATAATCTGCGATAACACCGGTAAAGTGCGCGCCTGCACTCCGGCATGAAAGTTTTTCGGCGTGTAGCCATTGGTGGCAATCACCACTTTCTTCGCCTGCACCCGCGCCGATGGTGTGATCAATAATTGCTTGCCGGCCTGTTGCTGCCAGTCAATCACCGGTGAACCACTGTGAATACGGGCGCCGGCGTCCCGCGCCAGCCGTTGATAGCCCCAGGCCAGTTTCAACGGATTGACCCCAAAACCATCGGCATAGCGCAAAGCACCAAAGGCTTGTTGATCACCGACATATTGTTGCCGCACTTGTTGCTGCGTTAATACTTCGACTTGATAGCCAAACATTTTTTGCTGTAATTCGGCTTGCGCTTGTAACACTTTGCACATTGACGGCTTATGCGCCATCCGCAGATAACCGGGTTGCTGCATATCACAATCAATCCCTTTGGCAATCAGCGCTTTAACTGTATCCACACCTTCACAAAACTCGCGGTAAATGCCGTGCATCACCGCATCGCCCCATTGTTTTTGCATCTGGGCATAAGGTTTACGCCCACTGGACTTCAGCACAAATCCGGCATTGCGGCCGCTGCAGCCCCAGGCAGTCTGATTGGCTTCCAACACCACGGCTTTCACACCATGTTCGGTCGCCAGATGATACGCAGTGGAAAGCCCGGTATAACCAGCGCCAATAATCGCCACATCTACACTGATGTCGCCGTTTAACATGCCGTCATCGGCCGGCGCCTCACCAGATTGCGCCGCCCAATAACTATCAGGGTAAGGTTGATGTTGACCGGGAAAAATATCGTGCATCGGATCGTACATGGCGCTGGCCGGATTTTTTGCTGCTGTCATAAGAAGTCTGCTTCGTATCTGCTTACTGAGGGTCAGTCGGAATTCAGGGCGGAGCCCTTTGTAGTTATGCGCCTAATCATGGCAAGATATACCTACCTTGCCAAGCCTTTCAGACCACAGCATGAATACAATCAACAACATCCACTACCGACCGATGCAGCCCGAAGATTTTGCTGCGGTGTTGCAACTTGGCAATCTGGTGCATGGTGATGGTTATCTGACACCCGCAGTCCTGCAACAATATTTCGACCGTGGTTTGGTGCAGCAGCAAAATGCCAGTTTTGTCGCTTATGCGGATGCGAACCAGTTGGTGGGATTCCGGCTGGCATTTGCGGCAGGACAATGGGTTTTAGATCAATGGTGTAGCCCGGACTTATGGCCAGTGCCACCGGAAAAAGTCGCTTATTTTAAATGTAATACCGTGGCACCGGCGCAACAAGGAAGTGGCATTGGCGGAAAATTACTGCAACTTTCGATAGCAGCCTTACAACAACAAGGTGCGATTGCAGGTTTAGCGCACTTGTGGCAACAAAGTCCGGGCAATGCGGCGGTGAAGTATTTCAGCCGGCATGGTGGGGTGCTGATCAAAGAGCATCCGGATAAATGGCGCGCCGAAAGTTTGCAGGGTTATGCCTGTGTGCGTTGTGGTTTTGATTGCCATTGTTCGGCAGCAGAGATGATTTTGCTGTTCCCTGAACAAAGCTAGTTACTTCACAGTAGAAAATCAGCCGCACCTGTTCTCCGAGGATGACAAACGGGAACAGGGCGACTGAGGGAGAGCAGATTTCACTCAGGAAGATAAAGTTGATCTGACAAACAAAATCAGCGCGATAACCACCAGCCAACTTTGTTGCCCATGCCAGATCAACCGGGGTCATATTCACACCAAAAGCGCGTTTCACGTGGAACCAAAAATGCCGGTTCTATACGCATTTTTAGCCACATGTAAGCACTTACATTTATAGCTGAAAGCCATTTGCTTGCCAAGCCAAATTGCAAAATAAGTGGTTGCAACGCCTCACCGATTCAATAAATACCATGCCAATTCATCGAATGCTGCTGCAGCTAACCTGCGCTTTGAAACTCAGCAAGACCATGCAAATCAAGTCTTGCCGAGTCATCCCATCGCCAGAAAGCGCTGTTCACAGAAGCGACAATTTTTGTTTATTTGCTATGCGGATTGTTGTTTTGATCAGCAGTTGATTGCGGAAGTCCGGATTTCCATCGCATTTTTGGCGGCAGCGCCGGTTTTTTCTATAGAATCCGCCGCCCCGAAAACCGGGGCACGTTTTGTGTTATTTCCAGGTACTAAAAAGCTGAAATTGGTCTTTCACTAGCGCAACTAATTTCGACAATTTGAGGTGTACATGTTTCGTCGTCCAATATTAAACCAAGCAATCAGACTGAGTCTGTATTCGGCAGCCGCTGCCAGCACTTTGCTGAGCACAGCCGTTGTTGCCCAACAAACTGAAGCCGCCGTTGAGCGGGTGCAAGTTACCGGGTCCCGGATTATGCGCGAAGGCGCTATTTCTCCTTCTCCAGTCACATCGATCAGTGGTGCTGAACTGCTGGAAACCGGCGCGCTGAATATCGGTGAAGCCTTAAACGAGCTGCCAGCTCTGGCCTCTACTTACTCTCTGGCCAACTCAGGTAATTCAATTGGCACGGCCGGTTTAAGCTTACTGGATTTACGTGGTATGGGCACTTCCCGTACTCTGGTGCTGGTTGATGGCAAACGTCATGTGGCTAGCAGTGCCGGTACGGCCTCTGTCGATACCAACACCATTCCAACCGCCTGGGTGGAAAGTGTTGAAATTATCACCGGTGGCGCTTCGGCCATCTATGGTGCTGATGCTGTCACAGGCGTGGTGAACTTCAAACTGAAGAAAAATATTCAGGGTCTGGACGTTTCAGCCACTGCCAGCAAGGCCAATGACAATCCGTACCACAACCAGAAACTGACCTTCTCTTACGGTCAGGATATCGCCAATGGCGATGGCAACGTGGCTTTTGCTGCTGATTTCGCCACTCAGGATGGTATGAATGCCAACGATCGCAGCCTGACCCGCACGCCGTGGTTTGCCGTGACCAACCCTGCCAACAAAGAAACGCAAAAAGATGCCGCTGGCAATACCATTCATGATGGCGTGCCTGACCGCATTACCTTACCAAATGCCGGTTATTACGACAGTTCAGTCAACGGTAACTTCCTGCTGAACAAAGTTTGGTATACCTTTAACCCGGACGGTTCAGTGCGTCCACAGCAGATGGGTACCGTGTTTGCGTCTGATACAGCCTGTCAGAACTGTGAACTGTTGAACCTGCGTGATTACGACGATTTACAGCCAAACTTTGATCGTTACAGCTTCAACCTGAAAGGCGATTATGACCTGACGCCGGAAATGACGCTGAGCGCTTCAGCCAAACACGTGGTGAATGAAGGTTACACCGATCGTCAACCATCGTTTTTTGAATACGGTTCAGCACTGGTGATCCAGCGCGACAACGCTTTTGTCAGCCCAAGCCTGGGCGCGTTGATGGATGCCAGCAACAAGCAGACTATCAGCGTACACCGCTTTAACAAAGATGCGGGCCGTCGCAAGGAAGAAAACACCCGGATCACCGATCAGTTTAACCTGGGCCTGAAAGGTCAGCTGAACGACGACTGGTCAATTGATAGCTTTGTGACGCATGGCCAGACCACGCTGAAACAGAAAAACTTCAACAACCTGATCCGGAAAAACTGGGCGCAATCGATTGATGCCATTAACGTCAACGGCCAGATCGTTTGCCGTGATGTGGCCGCTCGTGCCGCCGGTTGTGTGCCGACGTCTGTGTTCGGTAACGGCGCAGTGAACCAGGCTGCAGCGAACTGGTTTAACACCACAGCTTTTTCAGAAGCGAAGATTAAACAACGGGTTGTCGGTACATCTTTTGCCAACAGCAACCTGTATGACTTACCAGCCGGTGGCATCGGTTTTGCTGGTGGCGTGGAATACCGTCATGAACAAAGCGATAACGTGCCGGATGCTTTTGCCGCCACAGGTGCAACTTTCCTGAACGCACTGCAAGCCACCCACGGTAAGTTCCACGTCAAAGAAATGTTCGCAGAAGTGACAGTGCCGCTGCTGAGCGATGTGGGTCCATTCCAGGATCTGACCTTTGATGCCGCTGCCCGTTATGCCGATTACAGCACCATCGGTGAAGCCACCAGCTGGAAAACCGGTCTGGACTGGACAATGACCGACGAATTACGGATCCGCAGCACCTATTCAGTCGCTCTGCGCGCGCCAAACATTGGTGAGCTGTATCGTCCACTGAATCAGACCTTCTTCCGCGTCAGCGATCCTTGTGATATCCGTTACAAGCAAAGCGCCAACCGCGTCACTAACTGTGCCGCTTTAGGGGTTCCGGCGCAGTTTGTGTCCACTGCAACCGGCAGCAGCATTGAAGGCCTGTCCGGTGGTAACAGCAATCTGAAAGCAGAAGAGTCAGACAGCTACACCATTGGTTTTGTCTATCAGCCGGAGTGGATTGAAAACGCGACACTGACCGTCGACTATTGGTCGATTGAAATTGACGACGCTATCGACACTGTTTCTGCACAAAACGTGGTCAACAAGTGTGTTGATTCAGCAAACGGTATTAACAATGTGTTCTGTCAGCAAATCGTTCGTGATCCAACCAGCAAAGAGCTGGAACTGATCACGTCAAGCACGCTGAACGTGGCCGCACAAACCGCTGAAGGTGTCGACTTCGAACTGGGTTACGATTTTGATGTTGCCGGTGGCCGGGTTAAAACCAAAGTGGTTGGTACTTACCTCGATTCACGCAAAACTTTCTCGTTCCAGAACAACCCGGCTGAATTTGAACAGCGCGCTGGTACAGAAGGTGAAGCGACCTGGCAGGAAAACTACAGCGTGGCTTATAACCGCGATGCCTGGACTGCAACCTGGAAGACCCGTCATTTAAGCGGTATCAGCCTGTATACTGATCAGTCACTGGCGATTAACCCGGATCCGTCGGACATCATGAACTACGGCAGTTACTTTGTGAGTGACATCAGCCTGGGTTATGAATTCAGCAGCGGTGTGAAATGGACTGTCGGCATCGACAACCTGTTTGACCGCAACCTGCCAGGTGTCACCACCGGCACCGGTACCGGTTCAGCCAGCTACGACAATATCGGCCAGCTGTTCTATAGCACTGTGTCGTTTAAAATGTAACTTCGTTTTTTTGAAGGTCGACACAAGCCCTGCCCGGAAACTGGCAGGGCTTTTTATTTGGGGGTCAGAGTTAATTGTTAACAGCATTCTGTTAACAATTAACTCTGACCCCCGAAATTAACAAACCTAGTCAGCAGGTGCTTTAGCAATAACCCGCTCAGCAACAATAGCTGCAGCCTGTTGAATCAACTCGCTACTATCCGCACTACAAGCTGCCCGCACCTGTTCATATTGGGCGGTATTGGTTTTGTGAATAAAGCCTTCGTTGTCGATAAAACGTCCAAGCCAAATGATGCCAAGCAAGCCTCCGGCTATAGAATGTTGCGCAGCATTGTCCGGAGTGTCAGCAAGTACAAGTCGGCTGTGATCTGTGGGTTTGGTGATCAACATTGAAGTAAAGATGGGAGCTAGCAACTGTGCGCAAGCCCCTTGAATCTTTGCAACCGCTTCCCGCAATATCGCCTGTTGCCGCGCGGTATCATGATGTGCCGGATAATACCGGTCATAGCGTCCACTATCATGTTGCTG
The DNA here is from genome assembly GCF_001669775.1 of Rheinheimera sp. SA_1. Taxonomy (GTDB): domain Bacteria; phylum Pseudomonadota; class Gammaproteobacteria; order Enterobacterales; family Alteromonadaceae; genus Pararheinheimera. The sequence goes on along the minus strand of NZ_LXWK01000020.1, from coordinate 81,479 downwards.
AAAATAATGCACAGTTTCATGGTAAACCGTACCGGTCATCCCAAGAAAAAACTCTCTGGGATCCGAGTTATCACATGAATAACGAAATACAAAACGAAGCATCGGTTTTTTGGGATCTATAGGGTTCAGCGTAGCAAAAGTGGATTGCCCGGTCAGCACAATCGTCAAAGGTAAGCGCTGGCTTTCTGACATCAAGTACTCAACCGGAAAATATTGCGCCAAAGGCACTTGCTGCAGCTGTTTTGCACAGTGCTGCAGGGTTTCATCATACTGAATAGTTACATCAAACTGTTGCAGCGGACTATGCCATAACAGTTGTAGATCTTGCCTTTGATAGGGATGCAATGCGCCATCTTTACCGGGATAAAAAGACACTGTGTAAAAGTCGTTATGAAAAAACGAACGGTAATGCATCACTGCATGTAATGACACTTTCTGTACCGAGTCCGTTTTTTTCATAGGAAACTCTTTAGCCATCACGGAACTCAGCATTTGCTCTGGATCAGGTCGCAACGAACATGCTGATAATGCCAAAAGCACAGTGAGCAGCAATATGAAAAAACGTAATGGAGCACCGCAGCCAAAGGTTAGCTTTCTAAAAAATGGCTCAACAAAGCTTCACACCAGCAGTTTTTTTACAGATTGCGCCGCGCTTTACCATCAAGGCGAATTGAGTATTCACCACCAAACTGTCCATCCATAGTCCTTTATTCGTTGTTGCATGACATCTTCCCGGATGCCGCTGAGCTGTACCCAAAATCGCTTTTAAATACAACTCAATATCTGTCTGTTAAACAAATACAACCTTTACCCCCACCTGGTTCACAAAGAACAGTATGAAATGGCGCGACAAAGATGGCTAAAGTCGCAGCCACCATTTCAAGGTCCTTTTCCTGGCAAATCCTATAGGGGAGATTGATCAGCAGACTGAGGCCCTTTAGCAATAATTCAGCTATTACAGATCTTTTAGTTGTAAGCAGACGGCTAAATAGCTGGGCGTCAAGAGAGCTTTGATTCACGAGCATCCATGTTTAATTACCATAAAATATGTAACTTTTTCATAGTGTTACTCTGAAATCATTTCCTGTGCGGCTTATTCTGCTGTCAGGCATTCACCCAAAAAATCCGTCCAACCTTACAAAACTACTTTAGTTATTAAAACTGCTATCTATCCAGCCATCTGCTTATATCAAAAAAAACTTAATCAGAGAGTTTTGGTCATGTTTTATCGGAAGACAGCCTGATTAAATGCGCTCATTGAATGACCGGCATGGCTGTAATCGCAGCTTGTTGTGGTCGATGTTGAGAGTCGGAGTCTGTGATGCATATTGTTACGCGCCCACAATTACCAGTGCTGGATTTAAGTCAGCTGAGCGGAACGGCCACTGAGCAGGCGCTGTTTTTACAGCAGCTGCGCCACGCCGCCCGTGATGTCGGCTTCTTTTATCTGGTGGGTCATGGCATCAGCGACCATCGCCAGCAACAGGTATTACAATTGGCGAAACAGTTTTTTGCCCTGCCAAGTGCCGCGAAAAAAGCGGTGCAGATGATCCACTCGCCACATTTTCGTGGTTATACCGGAGTCGCCGGTGAGCTAACACTCGGCCAGCCCGATCAACGTGAACAATTCGACATCATGCGCGAAGACATTGTCAGCGGCTTACCAGAATCAACAGAGCCGTGGCGCCGGCTGATTGGCCCAAATCAGTGGCCAGAGGCTATGCCGGGTTTTAAAGACGAAATGCTGGGCTGGCAGCAGCAACTATCTGATTTAACAGAAACTTTGCTGGGTGCTTTTATGCAGGCGCTGGAATTACCTGCCGATGCGCTACAACCGACCATTGCTGCAGGTCCTTACCAGCATATGAAACTTATTCGCTACCCGGGCCAACAAGCCAGCAGCAGTAAACAAGGGGTTGGCGCCCACAAAGATCCAGGTTATCTGACGCTGGTATTGCAAGCTGATCAATCCGGCTTAGAAGTATTGACCGACGATGGTTGGGTTGGCGCTGCACCATTACCCGGTGCTTTTGTGGTGAACATCGGCGAATTGCTGGAATTGGCCTCCAACGGCTACTTAAAAGCGACCTTACACCGAGTCACCAGTCCGGTGGCCGGTATCGAGCGTTATTCCTGTGCCTTTTTTATGGCAGCGCAGCTGGATGCCACAGTACCGCTATTACAGCTGCCATCACATTTAGCCGCTGAAGCCAAAGGCCCGGCTTCTGATCCACGTAACCCGTTGTTTTATCAGGTTGGACAGAATGTGCTGAAAGGCCGTTTGCGTTCGCACCGCGATGTTGCCGCTAGTCATTATGCGGATTTGGATCTGGCAGGCTAACAAATCTGTTCAGTTACACGCTACACACTGCAACAAGCAACCCATAACGCTGTGCGTCCGGAAGGCTCCGCTTTCCTGGCGCGAACAGCTACTCTTTGTATAACAGTTTTCAACTTCTGATTGCACCAATGCAGTGGCGCATCAAGCATTTATTCAAGCAGGTACTTTGATGAAATTTCGCACCCTCGCTATTCACGCTGGCCAACAACCGGATCCATCCACCGGCGCTTTAAACACCCCGGTCTATCTGACAAGCACCTTTAGCTACGGCACTGCCGCTGAAGGTCAGGCGCGTTTCGCCGGGCAGAACCCGGGGTATATTTACAGCCGGATGGGCAATCCAACGTCCAGCGCGCTGGAGCAAAAACTGGCAGCGATGGAAGGCGCTGATGAAGCAGTCGTGGTCGCCAGCGGTATGGCGGCGATCAGCAGCATTGTCTACGCCCTGACCCAACAAGGTGATGAAGTGGCCTTTATTGACCCGGTGTACGGCGGCACCGATGCCTTTTTACGCAATACCTTAGTACGCGCTGGCGTGAAAGTGACCAGCTACAGCAGCGACGATGATTTTGTCGCCAATCACAGCGCCAACACCCGTTTAGTATTGTGGGAACCTATCACCAACCCAACACTGAAAGTCATCGACAGCCGCAAAATTGTCGCTGTCGCCCGCGAAATTGGCGCTATTACCGTCTGTGACAACACCTTTTTAACGCCATACCTGTTCCGGCCACTGGAACTGGGGGTTGATGTAGTGATGCACAGCGGCACCAAATATTTGTGTGGTCATGGTGACATTATTGCTGGTGTGGTTGCAGGCAACGGCCCACTGATCCAGCGCATCCGCACTATTGCGCTGAAACACATCGGCGCACCGATGGGCCCGCAAGAAGCTTATTTATTACAACGCGGTGTAAAAACCCTGCCACTTAGGATGGACGCACACCTGATTGCAGCACAAAAAGTCGCAGAATTTCTGGCAGCACATCCAAAAGTGGAAAAAGTGTTTTTCCCAGGGCTTGCTGAACATCCCGGCCACCAGGTGATTAAAGACACCGCAGGTGGTTTTGGTGGCATGGTCGCGCTGGAACTGGCCGGTGGTTTTGCCGCAGCGGCAACACTGCTGGATAACCTGACGTTATTTGCCCAAGCGGTAAGCTTAGGCGATTTAGAAAGTCTGGCCTGTCATCCGGCTTCTACCACCCACGCCGCCATGACCGCCGCCGATCGCGCAAAAGCCGGTGTCACCGACAAATTGGTGCGGTTAAGTATTGGTGTGGAAGATGCTGATGATTTAATTGCAGATTTGTCGCAGGCGTTGGCGCTGTTGTAGGTGAGCTGATTTGCACAGCGCAGTGCAAACTGCGTTGCTTTATGGTTGTTTGGCCATGCAGGCCTGGCGTGGGTTTCGCCTACGGCGAGTATCTTTCTTTTGCTTCGCCAAAAGAAAGAACCAAAGAAAAGGCGACCCCGGATCGCTCGAAAGCCCGGAAGTTTGTCTCGATTTTGAGGCAACTGCGCAAACTCGCGATTTGCTAACGTCAAATCGCTCAAACAGTGTGCAGTTTTAAAACCTCAAAACCGGCCAAACCACCGGCTCGCTTTACGGGGCCAAAAAGCAGCGCTACTCATACTATGTTCAAGAAATTGTATTATCTTCCAAAATATGGCCATTAGGTACCAGTGATTTCGTGCATCATTTAGTAAAACAACTAGGACCAATGAATACTTGCTGCCGACTATACTTTACGTTGGCTAAAGGACAGATTCATTAGAAAATAAGGTCGATGCAATGAATAGCAAAGAAGAAACAGTGACTGTCGTAGCAAGACATGGTGTAGATCTAGATAAACTATCTGAGCGTAACGGGCCCATGTACGTTTCTTGTGGCAGTATAGGCCCAACAATTGCCCAAGCAGTCAAAGAAGGGAAAGGTAAGGCTAATTTCTCGTTGATGAATTTGAAGATCGCTATGGATAATCAGTCTGGGGTTGAAATGGTCTTTGATAATTTTGAAGTGCTCGATTCAAAATCGTTGAAGCCACTTGTATTGTCACTCATTGCCGAACACTTGAATCGCTCCAAATAAAATCAAATATAAAAATATGTTTCAGCGGACAAGGCAATGAATACGGAGTTAAATCCGCAATTAACTCAAACCACACATTTATCTTAATAAAACAGTCCCCAAACCAACAACCGGTAACTGCGCAGTGAGCATTCAACAGTGAGCGCGGGAGGCGCGAACGGGCGAGCGGAGTAGTTACCGGTTGTTGGTTGTGTAGAGAGCAAAGTTTCGGTCATTCAACACCTGCCGCCGGAACAACAGGGATAACAACCTGTCGCCCCCTGATATTCCCACAGACCTTCAACCAAACACCATAACTCACTCAGAGTTGCCGCAGTACCATCGCCGGCGATCGATTGGTCACTTGCCAGGCGAGGCTGGCGACGGTGAGCCAGCTTAACCCCAGAGTTAAAGCCGCGGCAGCAAGATAAGCCAGAGGCGATTGTGTTACCTGCGCTGAAAACTGCGCCAGCCATTGTCCTAATAACCAATAGGTCAGCGGGGTCGCCAGCACGATACTAACCGCCATCAACCGCAGATATTCATTGGCTAATAGTTGCACCAACGCTAGTCGGCTGGCGCCCAACACTTTACGCATTGCTACTTCCCGGCTGCGCTGCGCAGTACTGAATGCCGACAAACCAAATAAACCCGCTAAGGTCAGGCCAACAGCCAGCAGCGCAAACAACGTCACCACCTGGCTTTGCCGACGTTGTCCTTGATACAGACTATAAAAATCATCGGCTAACCAGCTACTTTTCAGCTCGTTTTTTTGCAATTTCTGCTGCACTTGCTGTTCTAACAACGGGCGTAGCGTTAGCGCTTGTGCCGGATCAACTTTGAGTAGCAACTGAGCAGTGCGCATCGGCGAACGACCACAAATCACCAGTAGTGGTTCGGGTGTTCCCACGGCCGAACCGATTTGTAAATCGGCAATCACCCCAACCACCTGCACTTTCAACGGCACCTGTTCACCCGGGATCGTCCAGACTTGGCCAATCGCCTGCTGCGGACTTTGCAAACCGGCTTTATGTAGCAACGATTCGGTAATGAGTACTGCAGCCTGCGCTTGTTTATCATCTGCCTGATACCAGTCGGCAAAGTCGGCACTAAAATCACGCCCCGCCAGCAAACGGAAACCCGCTGCTGCAACCACCTGATAACCAGCCCCTAACTGCCGCACCGGAGGTAAATCGGGTTGCCCCGGCACTTGTAGAGTTTGCGCCTGGGAAATGGTATCGGTCAGATTCATATCCAACATCGTCACGGCTTGCACACCGCTTTGGCGCGCTAATAAATTGGTTAAACTGTGGGTGTTGTCCCAGAACATTTGCTGATTATCTATTTCGCTGATATTGAGCCTGGCCTGCCGATCATAGCCGGTTGGCATACTTTGCAATAAGGTCAGTTGTTGCTGCAGCACCCAGGTACTGACCAACAACCCAACACTGATCGCCCCTTGCAACACCAGCAACAATTTCCGCAGCCAAATCGCCGTCTGGCCGCGCTGAAAATCGCCACTCAGCACTTTTTTGGCATCAAAGGCCGAAAGAAAAAACGCCGGATACGCTCCTGCCAGCAAACCAATCACCATGACCACCGCGCTCAGCATGAAGCCAAAACCACCGAGATAATCCAGGGTCAGTTGCCGATCGACTAAGTGACTAAACCAAGGCAGGCACAACTCCACCAGCACCGCCGCCAACAAACCGGCCATCGCCACCAATAACAACGATTCCAGCAAAAACTGCGCGATCAGCTGGCCACGACTGGCGCCCAGCGCTTTGCGCACACCCACTTCTTTAGCGCGTTGACCCGCTCTGGCGATGCTCATATTGACGAAGTTGATACCGGCAATCACCACTAACAAAGCGGCAAGGCCAAGGCAAATCTGTACTGTGGTGTACGAGCCGTTCACTTTAAACTCATGCGACAACGCCGAATGTAAGTGGATATCGGTCAGTTTACGCAGCTTTAATTCAGTCATTTGCCGGCCGTCATAAGCTTGCTGATTCAGCTGCGTAGTCAGCTGCTGCAGCATAGGTTCGAAGTCCAGTCCAGTGGGTAAGTGCAGGTACGTATAGACGTTATTGATCCGCAACGGCCGATTAATATCGTTCTCATCAATCCGGCGCAGCGAACCGGCAGGCAAATGACTTTGTTTTGACAGCGGCGCAAAAATCGCACCGACCTGATAAGGTTTGTCGCCGAGCTGCAGTTGTTGGCCAAGCGCTGACGCCGAACCAAATAACCGCTCGGCTTCTTGTTGCGATAATGCAATTTGTTGTGGGCTTTGCAGCACCACAGCCAAATCACCTTGCAGCACATTAACCTGAAAAAAGTCAGTGAAATTGGCTTCCACCGCCAGCGGGTGCACTAGTTTCAGCCCTTGCGGACCGCGGCTTGGCACCACCACATCAGGCGCCGCTGACGTCATCCGGGTGACTTTGATGCCAGCATCATAATTTTGCAGCAAACCGATCATCGCTGGGCTTGCCACCGGAAAACGCTGACCCAAGGACTCAAAGTGCTGCTCTAACCGGTAACTCTGCTCTGCATTTGGCTGCTGCTGATCAAAACCCAGTTCATACCAGACAAACAATAAAATCAATAAGGCCGCTGCTAAGCCCAGCGCCAAGCCTGACAAATTCAGCAGCATATGCAGTTGCTGACGCCACAACGACCGCCAGCCGGTGCGTAAATTCAACGCCTGCCCCAGGGTAGAGATGCGACTAGCCATATTTCACCTCCAGCACCCGCTCGGAAACAATCTGCCCATCCAGCATCCGGACGATCCGGCTGGCGTACTGCGCTTCATGCTCTGAGTGCGTCACCATCACAATGGTGGTGCCTTGCCGGTTCAGCTCAGACAATAACTGCATCACTTCTTCCGAGTTTTTCGAATCGAGGTTACCAGTCGGCTCATCCGCCAAAATCAGGCTTGGGTTAATCACCAAAGCCCGCGCTACAGCCACCCGTTGCTGCTGACCACCGGATAACTGCAGCGGTTTGTGATCGGCGCGATGGTCAATCGCCATCCGTTTTAGCATCAAAGCCACCCGCTGTTCGCGTTCTGCTTTGCCGACACCCAGGTATTGCAGCGGCAATTCGACGTTTTCAGCCACACTCAGCTCATCAATCAGGTTAAAACTCTGAAACACAAAACCCAGATGTTGTTTGCGGATATTGGCCAGCTGATGTTCCTTCAGCGGCGCCACATCTTGCTGTTTAAACAGATACTGACCGCGACTTGGGCTATCCAGCATGCCAAGGATGCTGAGCAGAGTCGATTTACCACAACCAGACGGCCCCATAATGGCAACGAACTCGCCACTTTGAATGCTCAGATGAATATTATTCAGCGCTGTGGTTTCCAGCTGACCCGTGCGAAATACCCGGCTGAGTTGTTTCAGTTCAATCATAATGCGTTCCCTGTGTTGAATTGGAGTTGGTCAGCCTGGCGAAAATCGCGATAGCTGGAGATGATGACATTTTCGCCCGCGACAAGACCAGTGCGAATTTCCACACTTTGGCTACTTTGCCGGCCCAGCTGCACGGCACGGCGGGTTGCTTTGCCTCTTTGGTCCAGCACATAAACAAACTGGCCGCCGCCGTCAGTTAAATAAGCGCCCCGCGGCAATACCAGACTTTGGCTGGTGCTTTGCTCCAGCAGCAAATCGAAAATCAATGTCTGGCCTCGTTTTCCCTGAAATTGCTCTGGCAGTAACAGTTCGACACTAAATTGGTTATTCACCACTCTGCTATCGATACGGCTGATTTGAATGGACTGCGGATTGGCTGGCGTCGCAGGGCTTTGCAAAGTGGCGCTCATCCCCGGCTGAATACGGCTTAAATAAAATTCATCCACCTGCGCCTGTAACTTAAACCGACCGGGAATATCGATTTGACCCAGCCGGCTACCCGGCGCTTTGGATTCACCAGGTTCCACCTGAAATTCGCTCAGATAACCGCTGACCGGCGCCCGCACTAACAAATTTTGCAGCTGCTGGCGGGCAAATCCGATATTTTTACTCAGCATCGCCACGCTGTCCTGCAGCTGCTTTTTCTGCACCTGTTGCACCGTCAGCTGCTGTTGCTGGCGTTGTTGGCTGAGCTGTAGTTTTTCGCGTTGAAAGGCTAAATCTTCTTCCATCGTACGAAGCTGTTCTTTGGCCAGCACACCACGGTCCACCAGAGGTTTGCTAAAGCCGATCTGTCGTTCCAACTGACGGATCGCATGACTGGCATCCAGTACCTGCTGCTTTAAATCCAGCTCGGTGGTGGCCATGGCAAGTTCGGTGGTACGTAGAAAACTAAGCTGCTCACTGACCTGTGCTTCCCGGCTGATAAAATCCAGTTGCAGCGCAGTGTTGGTCAACTGCACCAGTGGCTGACCGGCTTCAACATAACTGCCAGGCTCAGCCAGCCGCTGTTCAACCCGGCCACCTTCAATCGCATCCAGAAACACCGTTTGTTGTGGCAATACCACTCCGCGCAATTGCAGGTTTTCGCTGAAATTTTCACTGCGTACCAGCGCGGTTTGCAGCGAACTGATATGCAGTTCGGCCTGCGGACTGGCATTTGCCCGCCATTGCCACAAACTGCCGCCAGCCAGCAGCATGGCGGCAATGGTCAAAGCGCTGAAGCGGAATTTCGGCTGGCGCCAGATAGGTTGTAGCGCAATTATTTTGTCCATTTCTGGATCCTTGCAATCTCGACTTACTTTTATGTTCGCAAGGGCTGTGCCAGTTAATTACCTAAACAAATACAACAAGTTACATTTCATCCAATAAAGTCACTGTCCAGCCATGGACAGTCTGTGAGCGCGAAGTGTCCATTACTGGACAGTTGCGCCGTTTCGCTGGCGATACAGCGATTATTCAAGGGTTTAGCCTGGCTTGCCAGAGCATCCGGCCTTCAGGTAAGGTGCTGGTTTTGGCAACATTCCCACGACATCAATTCACATTTGTTGCCTGTGGTACATCGTTCATCCGGAGTTTTAGCCATGTCGTCACCTGTAGTAGTTCCAGAACCATTTGCAGTGTCGGAGCGGCCGGCGGTGTTAGTGCTGGATGACAACACCGATCTGCTGCTGGCTTGCAAACTGTGTTTAAAGCCGTTGGGTTGTCGGTTATTGACCAGTAACGAACCGGGCGAATTGTTGACGATTTTGCGCTCACAGCGGATTGAGGTGTTGCTGCTGGATATGAATTTCAGTCGGGACGCGGCCAGCGGCGCTGAAGGTTTGTATTACCTGAAACAGGCGCTAGCGCTACAGCCGGACTTAAAAGTGGTGTTGATGACTGCTTATGCTGACGTTGGCCTCGCGGTGCAAGCGATGCAGCTGGGCGCCCGCGATTTTGTCGCCAAGCCCTGGCAAAACGAGCAACTGCGCCAGATCATCGCCCTCCAGCTGGCACAGGTGGCGCCGAACCCGGCATTCAATGCCAACCCGTTAAATTCCGGACAAAGCCAGCCACTGTTAGGTGATAGCCCGGCAATGCAACAAGTGCGGCAACTAATCCATAAGGCTGCCGCCACCGACGCTAACATCTTGTTACTCGGCGAAAGCGGCACCGGTAAGCAGTTGGTGGCCGAAGCTATTCACCGGACATCGCTGCGAGCGCAGGCGTCGCTGGTTTGTGTCGATATGGGCAGCATCACGCCAAGTTTGCTGGAAAGTGAGCTGTTCGGGCACAAAAAAGGCGCTTTTACCGGCGCGGTCACCGATGCCCCCGGCCGCTTCCGGCAGGCGCGTGGCGGTACTTTATTCCTAGATGAATTATCCAATCTGGCACTGGCCGATCAGGCAAAACTACTGACGGTACTACAAAAACGCCAGGTCATTTCAGTAGGTGCTACTGCGGCTGAAGCTATTGATTTAAGGCTAATTTGCGCCAGCAATCAGGGCTTGCAGCAACTCGCCGATCAAGGGTTATTCCGCCAGGATTTGTTGTACCGCATTAATACAGTCGAAATTGTATTGCCGCCGCTGCGCCAACGCCGTGAAGATATCCCGATGCTGGCGCAGTATTATCTGCAATTGTACGCAGCACAGTATCAGCGCAGCGGTTTGCAGCTGACGCCTGGGCAGCTTGATTTATTGAGCCAATATCACTGGCCGGGCAACGTCCGCCAGTTGGCGCATGTGCTGGAACGCGCCGTGGTGTTAAGTGAGAATTCGGAGCTGGATTTTAGTCAGTTGCAGTTGGCTTTAACCTCAGCAGCACCAGATTCTGATCCAGACAAATCAGTCGTCGCACAGCAACAAAGCGTACCGGCCAGTCCGGAGTTTTTGCTGGAACAAGTCGAAGCAAAAACCATTCGGCAGGCGCTGAGTTTTTATCAGGGCAATATTAGCCAGACCGCGCAAGCGCTTGGACTGACTCGCGGTGCGCTGTATCGGCGTTTAGAGAAGTACGGTTTATGAGCCCAAAAACCCAATGGCTGCTCAACATGACAGTGCTGCTGGGCAGTACTGTTGTTGCCTGTTGGTTATGGATCAACGAGCAACATTTCAGCGCGCGTTTAGTGCTGTGTCTGGTGTTTACCGGCTTTAGCCTGTATCAGCTATGGCAACTGTATCAGGCGCCGCAGCAACAAACGCAGCGACTACTGCAGGCTTTAGCCAATGCCGATCTGTCACTACAGGATCAACAACAACCCGCCACTGCGGCGTTACTGCAGCAAATCCGCAGTCAGCTGCTGTATGCCCGCGAGCAGGCCGAATCACGCGCCAATTACCTGCAAACTTTATTGAGCCAGCTGGATATTGCAGTGCTGCGCTTATCCGAACAAGGGGAAGTGCTGGAACAAAATCCGGCAGCACAACGTTTGCAAAGCCAAACCGGGCCGGTGCTACTGGAGCGTGTCCGGAGTTTGCTGCAGGCACCGCCGAGTCAACACACTACACTGCAACTGCCGGAAGATGTGCTGGCTCTCAGTATGGTGCGCACCCGCCTGCTGGGTGAGTGGAGCTATCTGCTAACCTTACAAAGTATCCGTAGCCCGCTGCAACAACAAAAGGTGCAGGCTTATCAACAGCTGCTGCGGGTGCTGAACCATGAAATGGCTAATTCTATTACGCCGATGACATCCTTAACTGAATCGGTCCGCCAGCTGTTACAGGCGCCTGATGCCGAAGATTTGGCAGATGCGCAATTAGCGCTGGCGACGGTGCAACAGCGTGGTAATCATCTGCTGCAGTTTCTGGACAGGTTTCGCAGCCTGACCCAGCCCATTCACTGCGAACTCTGCCGCACGCCACTCCAACCTCTGGTTGAGCACAGCCTGCGTTTACTGCAGGCGCAATACCCGCAGCTGCACTGGCAATGGCCTGAACAAACAGAAATCAGCTCTGAAGTGTGGTGCGACCCGGCCTTGCTGGAGCAGGTGTTGTTAAATCTGGCCACCAACGCTATTCAGGCAGTATCAGCGAGCGCACCAGTGCTGCTCACTTTAACGATCAGCCGGCGGCAAGAGCGCATTTTGCTCGACATCACCGATAATGGCGTTGGTATTAGCCAAGACGCGGTCCACAGTCTGTTTACGCCGTTTTTCACCACCAAAGCCAAAGGCAATGGCATCGGCCTGGCCTTATCGCGGCAACTGATGCAGGCGATGGATGGCGATTTATCGCTGCAGCAAGCCAGTCCGTCAGCCAGCTTCAGGTTGGAAATGCCGGCATAGCTGGTGGCGCTTCCCCCCAGCACCATCGTTGTAGTAAAAGACACAAGCTGCACCGATGCGTGTTGCTGGCAGAGCGTAGCTTGCCGTCATTGTTTCATCCTGTTAACATCCGGCAGGATTTGCAGACAAGGAGCTGAACATGTCGGCATCGGTACGATATAGCCTGATTTTACTGGCAGGATTGGCAATAGGTTATTGCCTGGGTCGTGCGGTAACCACGGAGCGGATAGCTCCACCAACCGAGACTTCCCCCTCAATCTCAACTTCTCCGCCAGCGGCAACAACTCACACTCCGGTAGCTCTTGAAATCGGCAAAAAACCAAAAGCTGAAGCTCTTCCCACTTCAGAGACCGCGGTGAACACAACCGGCAAGGATCTGCTGGCAGAAGTGGCACAACAGGATGGACGGGAATACACAGAGCAAGTTGATGATGCGCAATGGCGGCAATTTTTGCAGCAACACTATCCGGAATCGACCTATCAAATTTTACAATGGCAACCCGCAGCCACTAAACAGTTGATCCGTGCATTTCAGCAATCTGAAATTGACCATCATTGGGCTACGCTGACTGAACATCGACTGCGGGATTTTTATCTGACAAACGAAAACCAGCACTTGATTCAGCTCGATAAAGTGCATTGCCGACAAAACGGCTGTGAAATTACCGGGCTTTATCTGAAGGACGGCTTGGAAATGCAGCTAAACATTGAACTTAGAAAACAGGCCTGGGCTCGGGGTCGCAGCTTTAGTTTTTCCACAAAATCTGAAGATGGTAACAGCAATAAGTTTTACCTGCTGATGCAGGAAATGCCAAAAGAATGAGGTATACCCGCTGAATTTACGCAGTGTGCTCCAGCGATTGCAGTTCGATAATGACTTAGCTACTGTGTAACTAAAAAGCCATAGCGCCACAAGAAGGAACTCAATTTTGGTGATGATCCTGCTCCTGACCGCCCTTGGTATTGCCGCGGCACTAATGTTTGTGGGTGAAGAAGCGGTATTGCCTGGTGCCGTTTTTGGATTTTTACTGGCCAAAGTGCTGCAGCTTTCAGAAAAGCTCGAGTTATTAAACAAGCGGTTGAGCCAGGCAGAACAAAAGTTAACCTCGTTGCAAACGGCACCGCAGCCCGATGCTGCAATCATCACTGCAAGTGCCGACTCTACAGCAGCAAACAGTTTGTCCGAAGAGCCGCCAACTATTGCGGCCGCTGAATTTGCCGAAACTGGCAGCCCGCCACAGTATATCGACGTTACTTCATTATTGTTTCCGCCAGAGCCCGTGGCAGCAGCGAATCAACATGTTTCGCTGCAAGTTCCTGCTTCGACTGCTGAGTTCTCGCCATCTTTATCCGCCCCATCCCTGGCAACACCCACGGCTGGGATAACTCCGGATCAAAGCGCAATTTCCGATCTAAGCCAGTCCCGCATCTGGACCTGGGCGATGAATTATCTACGTGAAGGCAATCCGGTGGTGAAAATTGGCATGGTGGTGCTGTTTTTCGGGCTGGCGTTTTTGATCAGGCATCTGGCGGATCAGGGCTGGTTTCCGATTGAAGCGCGACTGAGTGCTATTGGCGTGACCGGCTTTGGCTTGATTGGTATTGGCTGGCGCACCAGAAACCGTAACTTTCATTACGGCTTAATTCTGCAAGGTGGTGGTCTGGCGGTCTGTTATCTGACGTTATTCGCCGCGATGAAATTCGCGCCGATCCTCAGCAGCGGCCAGACTTTTGCCGGCATGTTATTGATCACCTGCGCTGGGGTGGCGCTGGCGGTAAGGCAACAAGCCCAGGTACTGGCATTGTTTGCTACTGCCGGTGGTTTTATGGTGCCGGTGTTAACTTCTGACGGTTCCAATAATTTTGTCGGTTTATTCAGTTTTTATCTGCTGCTGAATCTCGGCATTCTGACGATAGCCTGGTTTCAAAGCTGGCGGTTACTCAATTGGACCGGTTTTGTTTTTACCTTTGGTATTAGCCTGGGGTGGGCAGTATTGCAGTATTCGCCGGCAGATTATGCTGTGGTGCAGGCCTTTATGCTGGGTTATTTCCTGTTGTATCTCGCAGTGTCGTTATTGTTTTCATTACGACAACCGCCGAAGTTAACCGGCTTGGTTGATGGCAGTCTGGTGTTTGGTTTACCGCTGGCGGCTTTTGCCATCCAGGCGGTGCTGATGGACCCATACGAATATGGTCTGGCCTGGAGCAGTGCGCTGCTGGCGCTGATTTACGCCAGTATGGCCGGCCTGGTATGGCGAAAGTTGTGGCAAAAGAATGGTGCCACCCATCAACTTTATCTGGAAAGCCAAATCGCGCTGGCGTTGTTATTCGCCACGCTGGTGATCCCACTGGCGCTGAGTGGCCACTGGATTTCGGTCAGTTGGGCGCTGGAAGCTGCCGGATTATTGTGGCTTGGGTTACGTCAGCAACGTTTATTGTCGAGACTGGCGGCTTACCTGCTTTATTTACTGGCGCTTGCCGGCTTTTTTGCCTTTGACTTACCCGACGCCGGAGCAGTGCCGCTGCTGAGTGGCGACTTTATTGATCTGATGTTGTTGGCATTACCAGCCTTGATCATGGCGACCTTACTGGAAAAATACGGCCATGGCCACGAACAACAAGCCGCCCTATTTCCATGGGGCATCGGCTGGTTGTTGTGGTTGACGGCCTTTTGGCTGGAAGTGTCGACACATTTGGATCCTGCCAGTCACAGCGGCACTTTCACTTTACTGCTCGCGCTCAGCTGCCTGTTGAGTTACCAGCTGAGTAAAGGCTGGCCAGTGCTGGCAACAGCCATGCATAGCTTGCTGCCCTTCACAGCGCTGATACACCTGCGCACGGCATCACCGCAACCACTGACCCTGGCGGAAATTGCCGGAGTCCTGAGTTTTGCCCTGATGCAGTACTTTTGGCTTTACCAACAACGCCAGCTGATGAATTCGTCACTGCGCCGTTTTTATCATCTGGCCACCGGCTGGTTGCTGGTGACTCTGGCTTTGTGGCAAATGTTCAGCTGGCGCGAGCTGTGGCATCTGACTGACTTAACTTTCAGCTATGGCCTGTTTGTTATGTTAATGCTACCGGTTCTGTGCTGGCTCTGGTTAAGCCGCCAGCCACACTGGCCTGGAAGCTTCGAATCTCGCGATTATCAGACGGTATTGCCGAAACCGTTACTGGCATTACTGCTGGTTTGGGGTGGCTGGGTTGCAATGTTCCCGGCACAGCTAAACGCCTGGTATCTGCCACTACTCAATGCACCCGATCTGCTGATGCTGGCCGTGGTTTGTTTGTTCGGATTGTACCTTTGGTTACCACAGCAAAAACTGACCAATTCCGCCTTGCAGCTGCTTGCTTTGCTTAGTTTCGGCTGGCTGAACGTGGTGCTGCTGCGCAGTCTGCACTGGCTGTTAGACATTCCGTATCAGCTGGCATTCTTATGGCAAAACCCGCAGGTGCAGATGACACTTTCCATTAGCTGGACTTTGCTGGCACTCATGAGTATGCAACAAGCTTCCCGTCGTCAATTTCGCGGATTATGGCTTGGTGGTGGCCTGTTGTTGCTGGCGGTGGTGGCGAAGCTGTTTACCGTTGATCTGGCCGACCAGGGTTCGATGGCGCGGATTTTATCCTTTGTGGTGGTTGGGGTATTAATGCTGCTGATTGGATATATAGCGCCGGTTCCGGCGAAGAAGCCGTCAACTGACGCAGGATCGGAAACTGGTGCAACGACCTAGTTTCAACATCGGATGGGGCAGTAACCCGTCACTGCCCCGACCGGTTTGCAAATATTTAACCAAAGGATAATACTGCTGGCAGTCAGTGAATATTGCATAAGTCGGCAATCACTGACTGCCAGCACAGCCAACAAAACAATAAAAGCCTACAGGAACCTCTGATGAAATCACTTCAACCCAGTTTAATAGCGTTACTGGTCAGCACAGCACTGCTGGCCGGTTGCCAACCCGCAGCTGAAAAACCAGCAGCCAGCACACCGGTAGCAGCAGAAGCCGCAGCACCGACGGCTGAACAAGCGAAAGCCTTTTTACAACAGTCCGCCAGCGAGCTCGAAGCGTTGAGTATCGAAAGCGGCCGCGCCGAATGGATCGCCAACAACTTTATTACCGAAGATACCGAAGCTTTAGCGGCGTCAGTCAATGAAAAACTGACCGCCAAAATCGTCAAAATGGCCAATGAAGCCGCCCGGTTTAATCAGGTTCAAGTGGACGCGGATACCCGCCGCCAGCTGGAATTACTGAAACAAGCACTGACCTTAGCCGCACCAACCGACAGCGCGAAAACTGCTGAACTGGCTGGCCTTGCCGCCAAACTGAATGGCATGTACGGTAAAGGCAAATATTGTAAAGCTGACGGCACTTGTCTGGATTTGGGCCAAATGTCCGGCACTATGGCCAGTTCGCGTAATTACGACGAACAATTAGAAATGTGGAAAGGCTGGCACGATACCGCAGCGCCAATGCGACCGTTGTATCAACGGCAGGTCGAACTGGCCAATGAAGGTGCGCGCGAGCTTGGCTACGCCGACACCGGCGCCATGTGGCGGTCCAAGTACGATATGGATGCTGATGCATTCGCCGCTGAACTGGATAAACAGTGGGCCACCGTCAAGCCGCTGTATCAGGCGTTACATTGCCATGTCCGCGCCAAACTGGGTGAAAAATACGGTACCGACAAAGTGCCACAGGACAAACCTATTCCAGCGCACTTGCTCGGCAATATGTGGGCACAAACCTGGGGCAATATTTACGATTTAGTAGCGCCGGAAAATTCTGATCCGGGTTATGACGTCACCAAGCTGTTGGCCGCCAAAGGGTATGATGAACTGAAGATGGTCAAAGGCGCTGAAGCATTTTTCAGCTCCTTAGGTTTTGCGCCATTGCCAGAGACTTTCTGGACCCGCTCTTTATTCACCAAACCTAAGGATCGGGACGTGGTATGTCACGCTTCAGCCTGGAACCTCGATAACAAAGACGATTTGCGGATCAAAATGTGTATCGAGCGCACCGGCGAAGAGTTTGCGGTGATCCACCACGAACTGGGGCACAACTACTACCAACGTGCGTACAACAAGCTGCCAATTTTTTATCAGGGCAGCGCCAACGATGGTTTCCACGAAGCCATTGGCGATACCATCGCTTTATCGATCACCCCAAAATATCTGCAACAAATTGGCCTGCTGGAACAAGTGCCGGACGAGTCAAAAGACATTGGTCTGTTGATGAAAATGGCGCTGGATAAAGTGGCTTTCCTGCCGTTTGGTTTACTGGTTGATCAATGGCGCTGGCAGGTGTTCTCCGGCAAAGTGACGCCTGAGCAATACAACGATGCCTGGTGGAAGCTACGTGAACAATACCAGGGCGTCAGCGCTCCGGTTGCCCGTAGCGAAAGCGATTTTGATGCCGGTGCCAAGTATCATGTGCCGGGCAACACGCCTTACACCCGCTATTTCCTGGCGCATATTCAGCAATTCCAATTCCACAAAGCCTTGTGTGAAATTGCCAAAGACGACGGCCCAATCCATCGCTGCTCGATTTACAACAGCAAAGAAGCCGGTGCCAAGCTCAACACTATGTTGGAAATGGGTGCCAGCAAGCCATGGCAAGACGCCATGCAAAGCCTGACCGGTCAGCCAACGATGGATTCATCGGCCATTCTTGCTTATTTCGCGCCGTTGCAGACTTATCTGGACGAGCAAAACAAAGGCCGGACTTGCGGCTGGTAAAATCGGCTAAAGTGCACCTGCAGCTTCAAGGATGAAGGGAATGTACCCAAAATCATTGGAGATGCAGAATGGCCACGGTGGAACCGCGGCAACCGAGGGAATCCACAGGAGCTTAGCTGTTCTAAGTGACTGGGGTGAGCGAGGGCGGCCAACAACCCTGCAGCTTCAAGGATGAAGGGTAAAAACACAACCGCGACACCGGCCACCTGTATCTTCCAGGATGCACATCGGGTGGCTGGTGCGCGGTTGTGGACACACCTTTTTTGCGGTTAGTACTTACTATCCAGCAATTTTTGCAATTCCTGCAACTGCTCTTTGCTGAGCTTGGCATTTGTGAGCAGCGATTTCAGCAGTGAAAACTCTGAGCCATCACCACCGCCGATTTTGTGCATAATCACTTTTTTGTTGGTCAGCACTTTGACACCATCAGCATCCGACCCCAGATGATGGACCATCACCTTGTGATCTCCTTCTGTGACCAATTGCAGACCGTTGCCTTCTTTCATCTGCGATAACAGTTTTTTGATGTTTTCACGTTCAGCTTCCGGTACTTCTGCCAGTGCTTTTTCCATCGAGGCCGGATCCGCCAAATCAGCGGCAGACCAATCAAACGTCTGTGCATTGCCATTGGTGACCAGCACCAGTTTGGTGAATTTGTTGGTTTTTTTCAGCTGGATGTCTGTTGTCTGAGATTTTGGAGTCTGGGTTTCAGCTGTTTGAGTCTCAGCCGGTTTTGCTGCAACAGCCTGAGCGCAACCTGCTGCGAGCAGCGCACTGAACAGCAAAGGGAAAATCAATTTGGTTGTTTTATTCATGTTTTTTTCCTTCTGTTGGAACTGATACCGCAGTGCGGCTTGTTGCAACACTGTCAGTGTGCTGAGTATTGAAAGATTGATGCCATAATTTTTATCTTTAAATATCAATCACATAAAACTCTGCGACCTTGAGCCTCTCCGAAATATCCTGATATCAGGATAATAGCTTCCTGATATGGGCATTTTTTCTGTTCCGGTGCGGTCATAGCATCAAGCAATTCTTGTAACTTCTTCAAATTTAACCGATATTTTAACAAGACTATGGTTGGCATTAAATTTGAGTATGCCATCTCAGCAGCTGCAACCATTCTGGGATTGCAGATGAACCGGGAAGTCAGGATGAAAATTCAAAAAGCACTGGGACTGGGGTTATGTGGCATTTTTACCCTGATGACGGTCGGGCAACTGGGCACTTTATGGTGGTTCCAGCAACAATTGCAGCAACAATTGACCACTCAAAGTGGCGAGCTGAGTAAGTTAGTCTTGGCTCGAACTGCGGAAAAACTGCAACTGGTCACTCATAACATTAGTGCTGAAGGGCAAAGTTTTGTCTTTAGCACTGACGAAGAGGTTGAGGCAACGACCACAAAACCGGACCCGGAACATGCAACCAATAAACGGGTCAAAGTGATCCGACTGAATACACCACCAACTGACGCCTTACCCGGTGTGATGCAGCAAGAGCTGGAACAAATTCTGGTTGAACTGAAAACCGATCGGCCTGGCAGCGCGCAATGGGTTCAGCAATTTAAACTGGAACGAAATGACAGCAGCGCGCAACTGCTGCAAAAATATCTGGCTTATCAGGTGATGGCACTAGCGGTCACCATTGCGCTGGCGTTAATGCTGGTGTTATGGCTGGGCTACCGGCTGATCGCACCATTGCAATTGTTGGTGCAGGGGTTTCGGCGGTTAGCCGCTGGTGAAAGTTCGGTGCAGTTGCCGCAGCAATCAACCTTGACCGAATATCAGTATGTGCTGGAGCAGTTTAACCATGCCAGCCGGCAGCTGGACGAGTTGGCACAACAACGTGAACAGATGCAACAGCAACAGCAGTTGGCTGAACTTGGTGAAATCAGCCGCGGCCTGGTGCATGCACTGCGAAATCCAATTCACACTATGGCACTGGCACTGGAACAACTACCGCAACAGGCGCCCGAGCAGCAGGCGTTACAAAAACTGATTGAACAAAAAATGCAGCATATCAACCGCACCCTGACTGCGCTGTTAACGTTAAGCTGTGAAGGTGTTGATCGCAGTCAGCCGGTATCCTTACCGCTGGTGCTGAAAGACATCACGCTGGAATTCTCAAACCAGCCGGTGAAAATTGAACTGCATCTGCCGGAAGATCTGGCAATCCATGGTGCAGAAACCGAGCTGCGCAGTATCTGCCATGCCGTGATCAGTAATGCCGTTGAAGCGAGCCCAGCAGGTGGTTTAGTGCAAATCAGCCTGAGTAAAATGCAGGGTGGCGCCGTGCTGAATGTGCATGATCAAGGCTCAGGCCTGGCACCAGATATCGCAGCTGCTCTGTTCCAGCCGCATATCAGTAGCAAAGCCGAGGGCGCGGGAATGGGCTTGTATCTGTGTCAACGTCTGCTGCAACGCTACTATCAGGGCAGTGTTGAATTGCATCAGGCAGAAAACGGTGGTTGTATCGCCACTTTGCATATCTGTTCTGCAGCAGGAGCCACCCGATGAATCTGCAACTGTTAGTGGTTGAAGACGACCATAGTCAGCGAGAACTGATTTGTCAGTTGCTCAGCACCGAAGGTTATCTGCTGCATCAGGCCGACAGCGTGGAAAGTGCCATTCTGACCCTCAAAGCACAACCCGCTATCGCGCTGGTGTTATGTGACTGGAAACTGGGTACCGGCACGGGCTTGCAGGTGTTGCAATATGTCCGCCAGCAGCTGCCAGCCGTCGCATTTGTGGTGGCAACGGCATATGGCTCGGTCAGTCATGCGGTGGAAGCTATTCACGCAGGTGCCGATGATTATTTGCCAAAGCCATTTAAGCGCCAGGAATTGCTACTGGCAATCAGCAAAGGGCTGCGCGCCCGTCACCTGCGCCAGCAGAATTTACAACTGACAGCACAATTAGGTGAGCAACAACAGTTAGTCGAGTTGATTGGTCATGCCCCTTGTATGCAGCAGTTGTTTCAGCGGATTTCCAGAGTAGCCGGCAGTGATGTCACGGTGCTGATCAGCGGCGAAAGCGGCACCGGCAAAGAGCTGGCGGCCCGGGCATTACATCAGCTATCACCCAGGCGCGACCGGCCTTTTATCGCCATCAACTGTGGTGCTATTCCAGAAACTTTGGCCGAAGCTGAACTCTTTGGCGCGGAAAAAGGCGCTTACACCGGCGCCACCCAAAGTAAAGCCGGTAAGTTTGAAGCAGCCCAGGGTGGCACAGTGTTTCTGGATGAAATCGCTGAACTGCCGTTGCCACTTCAGTCAAAACTGTTGCGGTTATTACAGGAAGGCCGTGTAACCCGGCTGGGCAGTCATCAGGAAATTAAACTGGATGTGCGGATCATCGCTGCCAGCCACCAGGATTTGGCCACAGGTGTTGCCGAAGGGCGCTTTCGTCAGGATTTGTTCTACCGGCTGAATGTGGTGCCGGTGCATATGCCGGCGCTGCGCGAGCGTACAGAAGATATTCCCAAATTGATTCAGCACTTTATGCAGCTACAGCAACAACGCTATCGGTTACAGCTGCCGCCGCTGTCCAAAACGGCCCTAAAAGCACTGATTGAATATCCGTGGCCGGGCAACGTGCGGGAGTTAAGCAACAAAATCGAGCGTTTTGTACTGCTGCAGGACGAGCAGGAACTGCTGGCGGATCTGCAACCCACCGCCAGCCAAAAAACAGCGCTGAGCAGCAGCGAAGGTTTTGTGTTGCCAGCAGCCGGTATTCATTTTGAAGCGCTGGAGCGCAGTTGTCTGGAACAGGCGTTGCAGCTTTGTGAAGGTAACCGCACCAAAGCGGCGCGGTTGCTGCAACTTAATTACAAAGCATTTTTGTACCGGCTGGAGAAATATCAGCTGGATGGCAAGACGGATTAGCACACGCTGAAATAACGGTATAGCTGGCCATTCGCCAGACATTGGAACTGACCACTAGCCTGAACTTTTTAACCGGTCAGCGCGTAATTTCAACCTGTTATCACCTACACCTACGATTTTTTGACAAAAGGCTTAAACTTTTTGCGAAGTGACTGCGACCAATCAGCAACAACGAACAACTTATCAGTACTAAGATTTGCCGGAGCTCCAAAATGAAGGATTTTGACCAACATGAACTGATTGTCCTGCCTTCTGGCTGGCAATTATGCCGCTTACTGGCGTTGTTGTGCCTGTTCCTGCTGTTGTGTAGTCCGTTATTGGCACCGCTGGAAGATAAATTTCATCAACTGGTGTGGCAGCAACCGGTGTCGCTGCAACTGGTGCTTAGCAGTCTGACCAGCAATGCAGCCAACGTGAAATTGTAACAACCGATAGCCACAACCTCCTACGGTCACGCAGCGCAACGTGGCCGTCACAACAGCAATCATTTGTCCTTTTACCTCGCTAGCAGCACCCGCAATCTACCGGTTAACTGCAACCTTGCGTGATCACAGCCAAATTCATCAAAGATGAAGAGATAAAACCCGCATGGCTACTTGATCTATGCTTAGCAAGTGTATTACTGTATCAATACACCACTCTGGAAAACACAAGGATCAACAAGTGATAATTGCTATGGACGCGCTGGTACGCAAATTTGATCAACATAAAGTACTGAATGGTTTAACAGCGCACATTCAGCGTGGTGACGTCGTGGCGTTGCTGGGAAAAAATGGCGCAGGTAAATCGACCTTGCTCCATACCATTCTCGGTTTTGGCGTACCGGATAGTGGTGAAATCACCTTATGGCAAACCCCCAGTATTGCGTTGACGCAGCAACAAAAACAAAAAATTGGTTTTGTGCCACAACAGGACGAATTGCTGGAACAACTAACCGGCGCCGAGCACCTTAAACTATTCAGTAAATTCAGACCGGACTGGGATCAAGCTTGTTGTGATCGGTTGGTCGACAGCTGGAAAATCCCGCTGACGACCCGGATCAGTAAAATGTCGCAAGGCCAACGACAAAAATTATCGATTGTGTTGGCACTTTGCCATCAACCGGAATTGCTGATCCTGGATGAGCCCGTCGCCAGCCTCGACCCAATGGCCCGCAGGCAGTTTTTAGCAGAACTCATCGACATTGCCGCCGAGCAACAACGCGCCATTATCTTCTCGTCACATATCGTCTCGGATATGGAGCGTATCGCCAATCAGGTGTGGCTGCTGAAAAATGGTGAGTTGGCGTTTCAGGGGCCGCTGGATGACCTGAAAGAATCGGTGGTTCGGCTGCATTTCCCGCAAAGTCTCCCTGAAGTCCCTAAAGACCTGACGTTGGTGCGTCGCCAGCAATTAGGCAACAGCACCACCTTAACGGTGCAACACTGGCAGCCGCAACAACTGGCAACGCTGCAAGCTACCTATCCGGCAATGCAAGTTGAATATTTATCGCTGGAAGAGATTTTCCTGGAGCTCAACCGATGATCAAAAGCCTTAGCATACCGCTGGTCGGTCGCAAGCTGGCAGGTACTTTGCCATGGCAACCACTGCTCGCAGTAACGCAGGCGGTCTTCTGGCCAAGCCGTTGGCTGGGCATGGCCTGGGTGCTGGCGATTGGGCTGTTTGTGACAGGCATGCTCATCGAGGAAATCCTGCCAACCATCACCGGTATCGTCGGATTACTAAGCCTCCACCTCAGCATTCCAATCCAAATCAATAATTTAACTAGCAAAAAAAGCTGGCTGTTGTTGCCAGATTTTAAACCCTCAGTGCTGACACTGCTGCTGATTTTATTGGTGCTATGGCTGCTGCTTATCACCGGTATTAATTTAAATTCAGAGTCTCCGCGGTGGTTTCATCTGCATTATGTGGCGTTTCTCTTCAGCCTGGTGATGCTCCCAACGATTTATGTCAGGCATTTGTGGCCATTGCTGGCAGAAATTGTTTTGCTGATGGTCATTGCCATGCGACCGGACAGCCGCAGCTGGCTGGTGGAGCATCGCTCATCAGGATGGTTTGCCGGTCTGGTCATCATGATGACAACTTTGATGTGGCTCTGGATGAAGTACCGCTGGTTACATGCGGCGCAACGCATCGGTGGTGATGTGAAACGTACATCGGTATTTGCATTGTATGGCATTGAAATTCCGTGGCTGATGCGTTTAACCCGTCGTCCGGCAAGTCTTACCGGCACCTTGTTGCTTGGTGACGGAGATAGCTGGGTTGCATCGATGGTTCGGGCGACCTGGGCCACCTGGCTGGCTCCGGTAACTTTTTGGCTCTTAAGCATCCTGTTTGGCACTCCGGACAAGCCGTCGTCAAAATTATGGACTGAACACGTATTTCTAGTGTTATTAACGCTTTGCCCGCTATTTACTCTTTGTGCACAGCAGCAAAAATCGTCACAGCGACTGGGTCGTTGCTGGTTGTTTCTGGGAGGAGCCCGCCAGAGCATGTATGGTTTTGCCGAACGGGTGTTTTTTCAGGAGCTGGCGGCCTATACAGCCATGACGCTATGCCTGATGTTGCTACTGTTACCTTACCCAATGATCGTGCCGCTGCTTTGTTATGGGATCAGTGCAACCTTATTGCTCTGTTATCTGATTTTCGCCTTGGCCGGGCAACATTTCTGGTGGAGTATCAGCGCCAATCTGTTGTTACTGTTGGCACTGCTTATAGCAATGGATTTTCTGTGGGCCAAACCGAACTTCATTTATCTGGCGAGTCTGGCTTTGCTGTTGCCGGTTTATCCGCTACGTCGGTACGGCAAGGCCTACTGGCTGAAACTGGATTACGCGCAATTAAAACCGCGGCAATTGCTGTAGTCTGGAGGTCCGATGTTTATTTTAAACCCGAACGCCGGCGAGCCGATTTACCGGCAATTAGTCGAACAAATACGACGTCTGATTGCCAGTGGCCAGTTACAACCAGGCACCGAAATGCCTTCGGTGCGTGAACTGGCCAATAATAACGCCATTAACCCGATGACCATTTCCAAAGCTTACAGTTTGCTCGAAGCCGAAGGGTTACTAGAGCGCCAGCGCGGCAAACCGATGACGGTCGCGAGCTCAGAGCGACCCACAGAAGATGAAACAAAAAGGCTGCTAAGAATTCAACCGCAGCTGCAGCAACTGATCCAGGCGGCGCGGCAACTGCAGTTATCCCACGAAGCGGTGTTGCAGGAAGTGGCACGACAGTTGGCAGCACCTTAAATACAGACTACAAGCGCGGACGAATAAACACCTGGCGTTAGTTCTTTTAATGCCAGTTTGTTTGATGCTGTTCGTTTGATGTCAGTACTGTTTGCAAAAGAGCGACTCCGCCTCTCTCGACCTACTCACTGATAAGCCGGTGACAATACCAATTTCCCCGGTGTTACTTGTAGTGCCAACGGGATATTCAGCAGCGCTCTGTGACTTAACTTCTGCGGATCTAACCGATACACCGGCTGCTCTGCCAACAATCGCTGCAGCAGCTGTGCAATTTCACGATTTAACGGTTTCAGCTTGCCTTGCCAGCGTCCTGCTGCCAGCTCAGATTTGACCACCTGAAATTGTCGTAAATAAACCGCTTGTCGTGTTTGGTCAAAATAGGGCTCAGCGCGCAAAGTTAACGCCAGTTGCATCGGCATTTTTAACATGGCTAATTGTGCCTGCGCATCCGTTTGCAGCGAGAGCTGAATGAGTGGCTGTCCATCGGGCGCAATCACCGCCTGCAAAGTATTCACTTTGAATTGCAGCGGGATGCCAGCGACCCGGACATCCCGCGACAGGTTGGTCAGGGTACGCGTCAGCTGCTGGTTTAATTCGGCTTCGCTCAAGCTGAAGAGCGCCAATCGATTGCTGTGCTGACAAGCAGCACTTAATAAACACAACAGCACGACCAACACCAGGTGCCAGCGACTACTTAACGCCTGATATTGAGCTCGCACACTGGATCTCCTGTCGTTCTTTGCACTGATTTTTAGCCATTGTTTTTGTAACACCAGCTCAGTCATCACTTGGTGCCAGTTGCGACAAAATGCTCAACCTGGTAGCCCGCCGCGCTTAACAACGCCAGCAGACCGTCTTCACCCGGTAAATGACCAGCGCCGACTAAAATCAGCTCCCGTTGCTTATTGCCAAACAACTGCTGAATTTTCGGAACCCAATCCTGATTGCGCTTGGTAAACAACAGTTCATAGGATACCGGATCGTCAGCGCGGGCGTCATTGAGTAAAATCCGCTCCAGTGCTGCGATGTCACCCACCTGCCAGGCGGTAATTGACTGGCGCAACAGTTCCGCAGTTTCATCGGCGTGTTTTAAATTTGCCAGCATAAATTGATCTTCTGTCCCGGCGCCCATGCTTGCCATCAGATCCAACTGAAACTCCATCGTTTCCAGATAGTGCTGCGGTTTTGCATCTCTGGTGGCTTTTTTCACAAAATAGGCATCGACGCCTTCTCCCGCCATCCCCGCTTTGCGCAGTTCCAGCATGGCAATTTGCATCACGACAAAACCAGGTTTAAAGGCATTAAACTGCTGCGGTGTCAGGCTAAAAGTTTTCAGATAATCGGCCAACGCCTGTAACACCTTCGGACTTAATTTTTCACTTAAAGTATCGCCATTGCTGTACGACAATTTTGCCATCATCGCCATGGCTGCTTTTTGATCACCAGGATCCGGCAGCTTTGCTTCCAGCACCACCACGTCGGCCTTGGTATAGGCTTGCTCAAATTCCGCCGGCAGTGGAAAGGCAGTTGGCGGTAACATGTGGATGGTACCACTCAGGTACAGCTCATCGCTGCCTTTGGAAATTTTCCACACTGAACTGGCGGCAAAGGCCGGTGCTTGCAATAACAGCGTGGTGATCGCAATCATGCAGCTGTTTCGAATAATACGGCGATAGCTGGATTGACGGGACGAGAAACGAGAAATGGTCATTTCACAACTCCTTGTAGCTGACGAAGGGTCTGCAACAACGCTTGCTGCTTAACCGGATATAGCGGTGGAATTGACGCGATGCAGCCAACATGGACTGCATCGCTGCAGATAAAGCACAAAAAGATATTATTTTGGTTGTTTCACCGGGCGTTTCCAGCCAGTGATATGCCGCTGCTTTGAGCGCGCAACAACTAGTTCATCAGCTGCGACACTGGCGGTAACCACTGAACCAGCACCAATAGTACTGTTCTGGCCCAAAGTTATTGGCGCCACCAGCGAACTGTTCGAACCAACAAACACGCCATCTTCAATGGTGGTTGTAGACTTGTTGGCGCCATCGTAATTACAAGTGATGGTACCGGCACCAATATTCACTTTGCTGCCGATGACCGCATCACCTAAATACGCCAGGTGATTGGCTTTGGAACCTTTGCCAAGCGTGGTTTTTTTCAGCTCAACAAAGTTACCAACATGGCTGTCATCCAACAGCACTGAATCTGGCCGGATCCGCGCATAAGGCCCAACAGAGCAGTCTGCGCCAACGACAGAGCTTTCCAGCATCGAGTTTGGTTTGATTTCGGTGTTGTCGCCAATGGTCACGTCTTTCAGGATACAGTTGGCACCGATCACTACGCCGTTGCCCAATATGACTTTGCCTTCGAAAATAACGTTAACGTCGATCATCACATCGGCGCCAACTGTTACATCGCCGCGCACGTCGATGCGCGCCGGGTCGCGTAAATTAGCGCCACTCAGCATCAACTCTTCGGCTTTGCGTTTTTGATAAGCGCGTTCTAATTGCGCCAATTGCACGCGGTTATTGGCGCCTTCGGTTTCGATTGGATCGGCAGGATGGGCGGTGGCGATTTCCACGCCATCACGGTGCGCCATGGCGATAATATCGGTCAGATAAAACTCGCCCTGGGCGTTATTGTTTTGTAAGTTGGCCAGCCAATGTTTCAGCTGTTTGCCAGGCACCGCCATAATGCCGCTGTTCACTTCGTTGATTTTCAGCTGTTCCGGCGTAGCATCTTTTTGCTCAACAATACCAACCACCAGACCATTTTCACGTACCATCCGGCCATAACCGCTTGGGTTATCCAGAATGACGGTTAACACCGCCAGACCATGCGCCGGACGCGCCGCCAGCAGTTTTTCCAGCGTTTCCTGGCGGGTCAGTGGCACATCACCGTATAAAATCAGCACCGTATCGTCATCAGCTAAATGTGGTACTGCTTGTTGCACCGCGTGACCAGTGCCCAGTTGTTCGGCTTGCAACACCCAGTGCAGCGGCTGTTCGCCTAAACCAGCTTTAAGTTGCTCGGCACCATAGCCATACACCAGATTAATTTGGGCAGCGCCCAATGAGTTGGCGGTATCGATGACATGTTGCACCATCGAACGCTCAGCAACTTTGTGCAACACTTTCGGCAGAGCGGATTTCATTCGCGTGCCTTTACCGGCCGCCAGGATCACTACGTTTAACGCCATCAAAGAACTCCTTTCACAATTTGTGAGTTATTCTAATGGATAACGCCACAGAAAACAGGGGCGGTTTGAAGTTTTACTGAACAGTAGCCTATTCAGCCCGCCCCTTCGCTGATCTGAGCTAGTACCTCTGAGTATTGTTAAGGCTGAGTAACAAGCTGCACTTCTGTGATCTGATATTGATTCGCTTCCACCGCAAATTTATCCGACTTTAAAAGTCGAAACCCAAGTTTAAGTGAATCGGGCTTCATTTCAGCAAAAGTGACCGTAGAAAGTACCAACTGCTTATGCTGCTGATTTGCTTTTAACTGATAAGTTTTGCCAATCTGAAACAACTCGCGGTGCTCATTCGACACCCAGAAATATAAGGTTTTTTCGCCACTGTAGAAGTCAATCTGTTCATCAGCTGTTGTCACATAAATTACCGCTGGATAGAGCTGGTAACAGGCCCAACCGACGACACAGAGGAAGCAAAAAGCAATCATTTTAGCCATCTTAAACTCCACAACAGCCCCTTTTCCGGAAATCAGAATTGATAATCAACGCTTAACCAGGCGCGCGTATCGGATTGGCCTTGAGCAGGCTCGACACGAAACACGCCAGCACGGAGCTGAAGATCATTGAGCGCCACCGGCCCCAGTGGTAAACCAATATTGCCTTTAAGGCTGATACCGTAACTGTCGATTGTTGGCTGATTTGCAAATTCATGCCGGCGATAGACAAACTGCAATGGCTCCAAACTTCGATCAGAAAGACTCAGTTCCAGCCGCTGATAGTCTTGGCCTGTCTGCTGCTGAAAAGTTAATTCTTCGGCTGGGATCCGATTTGGATCTAAGCTGGTAAGTAGCGCTGGGTGAAGATACCCGCCTAATCGCAGCAAGGCTTCAGTTTGCCAACGACGCTGAGCCAGGTAGGTCATCTGCAGACTAATGTCCTGATATCGACCACCAACACTGGTTGTGACATCCAAACCACGCCAACCTTCATGCTGCGCACTGGACCTGCTTTGATGCCAACTGGCTTGGTTTGCAACGGTCACCGCCCAGCTATTCCGCTGATGGTGCCAGTCTTGCTGCAAATTAAATGTCCAACTGGATTGTTCCGGACTGAACCATGAATCGCCATTTTCGGTAAGAATGTGTTGATCTAACTGACGTAATTGCATCTCAGCTGACAGGGATAACTCTTGTTGTTGCCATGGATAACTGAAGCTGAGTACTCCGCCATCGCTGCGTTCGGCGGCACTGGTAAATCCTGATTGCCGAGCCAACGACAAATCAACATCAGCAACAGTGAGTGCTACTTTAATTGGCCAGGCCTGGTAACGCCCCTGCGCAAAATGAGCCGAAAAACCGTCCCGGCTGGTATCTTTACTGTAACCCCACTGATAACTGACCCGCTTTAATAGATCCCCGCCCTTGAAACCTACTCCGGTAGAGCCGGGGCTAGTCGTTGAATAGTGTTGATGCAATACCAGCGTCATTTGTTGCGGGCCTAAGCCATAATCCGTGACCTTTGCCGCAACAGGTGCCTGGTCGTACTGTTGTGGTGGTGGCATCTGTAAATGGTCAATCACCCGAACCTCAGACGCGGATTTAGCATTCAAGGCTGCTGCGTTCACGCTGCTGTTAGATTTGGTCGCTAAATAGCGACTTTGTGCGCTGACACTGCCGATCGAGCTATGGTTCTGTTGTGGTACCAGCCAGGGTTTCTGCCCGGCACTCTCGGTGATTACAGGCGTCAACACCTGTTCCGAGCTTGGCACTAAACGTCCTTCAGTCAGCGTCACTTCATATAAATCAGGACCCTGTTGATTAACTAATTGTGCCAATAACCGGTTATCGGACCTTGGTTGCACCATTTGGATCATCTCAGCACCCGAAGAGTGTTCTGTTAATTTTTTACTTTGTAAATCATATTGATACAGTTTCAATCTATGGTGCTGACTCGCAACATAAAACAGTGACTTCCCATCCAGACTCCAACTCGGGTAGGACAGGTACTGATAGCCTTGTGGCAGCGGAATCATCTCGAGTAATCGGGCATCCGAACTGGCACGCAGTTCCAACTGCCAGCCTTGCCCCTGCACAAAGTGCACCACGGCAAATTGTTGTTGATCCGGCGTGAGCCTTGGAAAATCATAGACATGCTCTAATTCTGCGGCAGTAAGTTCGGTCAAAACGCCGCTGGCCAGGTCCAACCTGACCAATTGGGCAAAACCGTCTTTACTGCGCTCGGCAATAATAAAACGACCATCAGCACTCACATCAAAGCGGCGAAGATTTTGTTCGGTTGATAAAGCGGTGACCGCTCCCGTTTGCAGATCCCAGCGATAAAGATCTTGCCGCATCATGCCATCCGCGTCTTTGGTGTCGCCGCCAAACACGATGCTGTGATTATCTAACCAGCGGGGATCTCTTATTTTGGAAAGATTCCGCGGTTCCAGTCGATGTTTAATTTCCCGCTGAAACACTGCAGGCTGGACATCGGTAATATCAGCAGGATCCGCTTGCTGTATTTCTTGCTGCACCTTCACAAATTCTGCCGCGGCTTTGCTGTTTTCTGCCGTGCTAAGCACCACCAGTTCGGTCAAATCGGCTTTGTCTTCTTCGATCAGTGCTAACATTTTCCGATCGGGGCTCAGTGCGGGAGCTTGCTGCCGCCCTTTGCTGTCATGCCAAAGCTGTGCGGTGAGTGGCGGTAATTGCCGCTGTTGTTGCAGCGCCTGAAAGCTATATTCAGCTGCAAACCGCTGATAAAGACTAGCCGGCGAAACGCCATAGATCCCACTAAAGGCTTGCTCAAAAGTACGGGACTTTTTCGCGATCAGTCGCGTCCAAACCGCATCTAATTGGGCGCTGCCATATTGTTGCTCTAACCATGCTAAAAAACGGCTCCCGACTAAATAGGCAAAACCACTCGCCTGATAACGCCCCTTGCTTGAATTAAGGGTGTTGTACTCCGGTAATGCGCCTTCTAATGCCAGTTGTTGCAACCAGGCTTCAGCAAAATGACTATACAATCGGCCATAACCAGTCAGACGCGACTCTAACAAAGTGGCATAACCTTCCGAAGCCCAACGCGGCGTTTGTAGGCGTAACAAATCGGCAAATTGCATATATTTTCCAGCCTGATTTTGCCATTCCCGCCGATGGGGCTGCGCCAAATGGACTAAATGCACATATTCATGCAATGCCACCAGCTGCATCCAACCCGTCATATGATGCAGAACCATATCGGACTGCGGCGGCGTCGCAAATAACGCCATGGTTGGTTGATGGCTGAGTGGTAACGCAAAACCATTCGGTGCATTATTCGGATCAAACAGTACCACTTCAGCTTTGCTCACGAGCCGCCGTTGCTGATGTTGCTCCAGCAACTGTTGGCTGTTCTCCAGTTCATTGGCGGCATTTTGGGCTAGTGCTGCCAAATTTTCCGGGTAAAACAGTTTAAAATGCGGTGTTTCTAAGGCTTTTAACGGCTGTTCTTGCAGCGAACCGGCATGGCAGCTCAGACTCACTGACAAAGCAGTGATCGATAATAAAAAACGTAACATCATGATCATCCAATTATGTAAATTGCATTTACAGACATAAAGTTCAGAGATTGGCGTCATCTATGGTGGCAAACACCCATGGTGCTGATCTGAACAGTGCTTTGAATGCAGTTCGGATCAGCCTCATTGCTTAAGGTTGCTTGCTGCGCTGTGAGCTGGGCAGTGGGCGTTGCTTCTTCAACTTCCCACACCATCAAGTCACAGAGCAGATTGCTAGCGTCGTTAAAAGGTGCAGTTTCAACCGCAACATTAATCAACAGCAATGCCAACACCACTATAAAAAACATCTTGTACTTTCCATCAGGTATGCCTCAGGTTGAAGCTTGCTCAAACGAACAGCTTCAGCCTATCCATACCTAACTTCAGTCACAATAACTGGGGGGTTACCTTCAGGGGACTTTGCAGAGACTTAGTTATAACCAGAGTTATAACCAAACTTAACTAGCTGACTTTCATGATCATTTCCAACTGAAATAATGATGCCGCTACCGTCTTTATCAATAGAAAAAACAGTTTTAACCGGCAAGTTTTCAATTGGATGGAGTTGTAAGTGGTCAGTCACCAGGTCCAACTCTGCAAGTGACCAATTCGATGCATGATTGATGTTGGTGTAAGCCACAATTAACTTATTACCGCGTAAATTGATTTGATGTCTTGCAGTCAGATCGATTTCCAGTGGTAGCTGCCTGACTAATTGATACTGGCTATCTAACAGATAAAACGCCCCTTTTGCATCCGCTGCAATAAATTGCTTCTGCCATGGCAGCAACACTCGATAACCTTTGACGACAAGACTTTGCGACTTGGTTTCTCTGTTAAATGCATTGATCTGCCAATCCTCACCAATGAGTTCAGCAAAGAAAATAATCTTATCATCCGCTGCAGGGGCGGGAAACCGAACACGTTGATTAACATCAGAAATGACTGTTAACTCGCCAGTGTTTTTATCCAGTAACTTCAGCTGTTTTTTATGGAATAGCAGCAAATAAGATCCATCATGTCCTTCCGCAGCTAAACTGAACCGCTCCGAGGCTTCAAAGTAGCGTTTTTTATCACCGGAAACCGGATGATAGTGATGTAATTGAAAACCTGTTTGATCCTGTTCTATTAGCCAATAGTTTTTCCGATGTCTGGCTGTAGTCCAGGCTGACAGCCTGCCCGGGAAATGAAAAATATTGTTGGATTGAATTCAGATCAGAAAACTGTACCTGATAAAAGCTCTTTTTCTGCGGCCGTTTTAGCAGCCCAAACAGGTTTCCAGCAACATCTCGCCCAAATCCGCTAAAACGTTCCGACGCTGGTATTGTCAATTTAATGCCGCTGACAACATTTAACTCTTCTAATTTATCACCATAGTTGAACAACAACTGCTCATTGTTAAGCCATAACAGATGCATTTCATCAAACGAGAGCTGACCGCGCTCAAAAGATTCTTGCCTGAGCAATTCTCTATTATCTGTACGGTAAACCTGAACATGAACACCAGTATCCGCGCGGATCAAAGCATAGTGTTTTTTATCAGGCGAATAGGCTGCAGACAAATCAACTGAGTTTTGACTTGAACTGAAGGTCACCTGTTCTAGCGTTTCTTCCTCCAGATTAAGCAGATAATAAAGAACATTTTTTTCACCTATTTTTTGACCGTTAATCAAAACAACCTGGTCTCGATAAGAGGTTGCCTGAACAATCTGATAAAAGTCTTTTAATTGAATCATTTTAACCGGTGTGTTCAGGTTGGATATCGAATATAAATACAACGTGACTTGGTTATCCCCCGAAGTTGAAAGCAACACAGTATCGTTGTTCACGATCGACACCACTGGAAAAGCAGCATGTTTGGGCCGATGTATTTTTTGTAATTGACCAGACTGAAGATCATAGACATAAGACTGCCAGCCTTCGGTTTTATTCAGTCGACCGGTAAACGCCTGAAACCTGCCGTTATCGGATACAGATAATAAACCTTTTTCTCCGGCGATATTTACAAGTGACTGAAATTTCAGTACATCGCTTTTGCTTTCAGTACTAAAGAACTGCCGACTAACCAATGCAATGACGACGAACATCAAAATGGCGAGGATGGGGTACCAGACCTTGGCCGAACCTAATGGCCACGTTGATTTTTCTAAGGTTACAGCACCTTGATTGTTGTCATGAGAGGTAGCGTTGGTTGTGTGAAGTTGTTCTGGATGCCAGACTTCTGTTGAGGCAGGCTCGCCAATAAACTGATAACCACGTTTCATCTGCGATTTGATATACAGCGGGGTCTCAGGATCGGTATCGCCAAGTAAGGCACGTAGTTTGCTGATCGTACGTCTCACCGCAGTATCGGTCACTATCCGGCCAGCCCAAACTTCCGCATGTAGTTCTGCCAATGGCACCAAGCGATCACGATGCTGAATTAAATAACACAACACCTCGATGACTTTAGGTTCCACAGCAAGTTCACCATCCGTGCTGTAGATCCGCCGCGCGTCGACATCCAGCCGAAAACCACCAAAATTTAGCAAAGCCATCTTTCAAGTCACTCAATTTACTGCCAAAGCATGTCAAAGCAGATAGGTCATATTCATCATGTTGGTTTCGTTTAACTACATCAACAACAGGTTCTGCACTTACTTAAAGTTAATTGCTGTCAAAATTTAACTCGACCAATTGGCTGTCGAGGTGATTTTCTACAATAGCGATGGCTGTTTGACCGTCATAACTAAAAGAAAACTTGGTTTTAATTGGCAATGTCGATGCCACATGCTGCTGATAGTCGTCAGAAACCAGGTCTAATGTAAAGAAATGCCAATTCGTATTTAAACTAAGATTCGCGGCAAAGAGTTGATGACCCCTTAAGCCAATATGATACCTGATGGTGAAATCAAGTTTTAGCTGTAGCTGCTTTACGACTTGGTAGTCACGATCCAACAAGAAAAACTGTCCTTGATCATTAGCTGCAATAAAATGCTGCTGCCAAGGCAAAAACACCCGATATCCTTTAAAAAGAATTCTTTGTGTCATGGTTTGTCTGTCAAAAACATTGATGTGCCATTCATTACCAATTTTTTCAGTGAAGAAAATGTCTTTGTCATCCGTGGCAAAACTCGCGAAAGCAACCTTCTGGTTCACATCTGCAATTTGCATGACTTGACCTGTGGCTCTATCCAGAAGCTGTAACTGTTTTTGTTTCGACCACAACAGTAACTCAGGTGACTGGTGCCCCTCAGCCAGCACTTCGAATGACTCTTTAGCGGTGTAATAGGTTTTTTTCTCGCCGGTATCTGGTTGATAGTGATTTAATTGATAGCTATTTTGATTCTGTTCAACCAACCAAAGATAATCGGGCATTCTGCTGTAAGTCAGACTCATTGGCGGTTTGCGAAAGGTAAAATAGCGCTTCGCAAAGTCCGGTTCTGCCCAACTAAACTGGTAAAAAGTGGTGGTCTGCGGCAATTTATGCAAACCAAACACCTTCCCGGATGCATCCCGCGCCAAAGCGCCAAAGCGTTCTGTCCCGGAAAGTTCAGTTTGAGTACCGCTGACAATATTAAATTGTTTCGTCTTGTGACCTGTGTTGATCAACAACCGATTAATGTCGAGCCATGCTAAATTAAGCTCATCACCGGTCAACTGCTTAACTTCTATTAAACCTTGAAAAATCAATTCTTTATCAGCAAGTCGATACACTTGTACTTGATTGACTGAGTCAGTTCGGATTTGCGCAAAGTGCTTTTTATCAGGTGAAACCACCAAATTATAATCTTTTGAATTCGAGCTCGAACTAAAAGTAAATTGTGTGAAAGTCTCTGTGTCCAAATTCAACAAATAATACACCCAACTTTTTTCACTTTTTTTTAAAGCGTTCACAAGAACAAACTTCCCCTGAAATGACACTGCCTGCCCAGTCGCCATAAACTCCGAAGGTTTAATTATTTTCACCGGAGTGTTCAGATTGGTGATTGAATAGATGCCCAACCATGCATCATCACCGTTACTTGCTGAAATCAGCAAAGTATCGTTGTCTAAAATAGACAGAAAAGAAAAAGCAGCTTCAAAAGGCAACTTGATTTTCTGTAGGTGACCTAACTGACGATCATAGATATAAGGCTGCCAACCTTCGGTTTTGTTTAAGCGCCCGGTAAATGCGTGGTATCGCCCATTCGGTGACACCGATAAAAAGATTTTTTCACCGGCGACGCTGACTAAGGGTTTGGTGGTGAATGTTTGGTTATTTGGTGTGAAGGGCAGTAAGGTGAAAGCCAATACACTGCAAATCAATACCATGGCTGCCGCCAGCCAATACCAGCGCTTGCTTGAGACTGTTTGCGCACTTGAAGGGTTGGGGATTGAAGCCGCTATGGTACTTACAGCTTCATTGTTGCTGGTATCAGCAGCCGCTATCGAACTCTGCGCTGGCAAAGGTTGGCCAATAAACTGATAACCACGTTTCATCTGCGATTTAATATACAGTGGGGTCTCAGGATCGGTGTCCCCAAGTAAGGCGCGTAGTTTGCTGATCGTGCGTCGCACCGCGGTATCGGTCACCACACGGCCAACCCAAACTTCTGCATGCAATTCCTGTAGCGGCACAAAGCGATCTTGATGTTCGATTAAATAACACAACACCTCGATGACTTTGGGTTCAACAGCAAGCTCACCATCCGTGCTATAGATGCGCCGTGCATCAACATCTAGCCGAAAACCACCAAAATTTAGCAAACTCATTATCCAAACCACTCAACTCACAGCAAAAGCATTATTTGGCAGATGTTTTTATTCAAATGCTGGCTCCAGGTCAACACCAAGATCGTATTGAACGCTAGTAACACAGCCAAAACATGTTGTATTAACCAGATAATAACAATAAATATGCTTACTGTCGTTTAATGATTTTATGACTTGGAGGAATTTAACGACTCGCGGATTTTTGTGATTGGACAACGAAGCACTTGCATACGAGCAACGTTATGTCTTCACGATGAGTGTTTTTATGAACTTGCAGGTAAAACAACATTTTACCTTGTCAGCGATATCGATTACCGCTGGAATACCGTGAAATATCCAAAAAAAAACCACCCGAAGGTGGTTCTTTACAAGTAACTGAATAATTACTTTTTGCGCAGTTTCTGGATAAGACGCAACTGCGCAATTGCTTCGGCCAACTGGGCCGCTGCTTCTGCGTAGTTGAAGTCGGCGCCGGCGTGTTGCATTGCTTCGGTCGCACTTTTTTGTGCGGCCAGCGCTGCTTGCTCGTCCAGGTCTTCGGCACGGACTGCCACATCGGCCAGCACTGTAATCGTATGAGGTTGTACTTCAAGTACCCCGCCCGCTACGTAAATCAGATGCTCTTCGCCGAATTGTTTTACGATCCGTACCATACCTGGCTTGATGCCGGTCAGCAGTGGAATGTGACCAGGTAAAATACCCAGCTCACCTTCGCTACCAGTCACCTGTATAGACTCAACAAGGCCAGAGAAAATCTTCTCTTCAGCACTTACTACGTCTAACTGTACTGTCATCGCCATTTCGCTCTCCTAAAGCTGTAAAATTACAGCTTCTTCGCTTTTTCGATCGCTTCGTCGATAGAACCAACCATGTAGAAGGCTTGTTCTGGCATGTGATCAAATTCACCTTCCAGAATGCCTTTGAAACCACGGATAGTTTCTTTCAGCGGCACGTATTTACCTGGTGAACCGGTGAATACTTCAGCAACGAAGAACGGCTGCGACAGGAAACGCTGGATTTTACGAGCACGGAATACAGTGGTCCGGTCTTCATCAGACAGTTCGTCCATACCCAGGATCGCGATGATGTCTTTTAACTCTTTGTAACGTTGCAGTACTGACTGCACACCACGAGCCACTTCATAGTGTTCTTTACCGATAACCAGTGGATCTAACTGACGAGAAGTAGAATCCAGTGGGTCGATCGCCGGGTAAATACCCAGAGATGCGATGTTACGGCTCAGTACCACTGTTGCGTCCAAGTGAGAGAACGTGGTCGCTGGTGATGGGTCAGTTAAGTCATCCGCTGGTACGTAAACGGCTTGTACAGAAGTGATAGAACCAGTTTTGGTTGAGGTGATCCGCTCTTGCAGTACACCCATCTCTTCCGCCAGCGTTGGCTGGTAACCTACTGCTGATGGCATACGGCCCAGCAGTGCAGATACTTCAGTACCGGCTAAGGTATAACGGTAGATGTTATCAACGAAGAACAGAACGTCACGACCTTCGTCACGGAACTTCTCAGCCATGGTCAGACCGGTCAGTGCTACACGTAAACGGTTGCCTGGCGGCTCGTTCATCTGGCCGTAGACCAGTGATACTTTGTCCAGAACGTTTGAGTCGTTCATTTCGTGGTAGAAGTCGTTACCTTCACGGGTACGCTCACCTACACCGGCGAATACTGAGTAGCCGCTGTGCTCGATGGCGATGTTCCGGATCAGTTCCATCATGTTAACGGTTTTACCTACACCGGCACCACCGAACAGACCTACTTTACCGCCTTTAGCGAACGGGCAAACCAAGTCGATAACCTTGATACCGGTTTCTAACAATGCGTTAGAAGCGGCCTGGTCTTCGTAGCTTGGTGCTGCACGGTGAATTGGCATACGCTCTTCTTCACCGATAGGGCCAGCTTCGTCGATTGGCTCGCCCAGTACGTTCATGATCCGACCCAGTGTGGCTTTGCCCACCGGAACGTGAATTGCTTTGCCACTGTTGGCAACTTCAGTACCAC
This sequence comes from Rheinheimera sp. SA_1, assembly GCF_001669775.1. Lineage (GTDB taxonomy): Bacteria > Pseudomonadota > Gammaproteobacteria > Enterobacterales > Alteromonadaceae > Pararheinheimera. The sequence continues at coordinate 43,026 of NZ_LXWK01000020.1, read as the reverse complement.
GACGCAGACCGTCGGTTGAACCTAACGCGATGGTACGCACAGTTCCGCCACCTAACTGCTGTTGTACTTCAAGTACTAAGCCAGCCAGATCGCCGTTTGTTACGTTTAACGCGTCATAGATCCCAGGTACCGATTCTTGTGGAAAGTCGATATCCACAACGGCGCCAATGATTTGGACTACCTTACCTTGACTCATGTTAATTCCTCTAATTTCTCAAACCTGTAAACCAGGGCGTTAAACAGCTGCGGCACCGCCGACGATTTCGCTCAGTTCCTGCGTAATTGCTGCTTGACGGGCTTTGTTGTAAACCAGTTTCAAGTCATCCATCAGGCTGCCGGCGTTGTCCGTCGCGGCTTTCATCGCGACCATCCGGGCTGCCTGTTCGCTGGCAGCATTTTCAACCACACCCTGATAAACCTGAGACTCAACGTAGCGGTCCAATAGCTTGTCTAAAATCGCTTTTGGATCTGGCTCGTAAATGTAGTCCCAGCTATGACTCCTGGCTGACATCTCTGCTTTTGGCAAAGGTAAGAGTTGCTCAATGACTGGCTCTTGTTTCATGGTATTGACAAAGTTGTTATATACCAGGAATAAGCGGTCGATTTTGCCTTCTGAATATTCATTCAGCATGACCCGGACCGTACCAATCACATCAGCCAAACGTGGTGTATCGCCTGAACCCACTTGTTGTGCAACTACTTTACCGCCAAAACGTTTAAAGAACGCCGTCGCTTTGTTACCGATTACGGCAAACTCTGCATTCACGCCTTGTTCTTTCCACGTTCGAAGGTCAATCATCACACGTTTAAATTCGTTGGTATTCAAGCCGCCGCAAAGACCCCGGTCTGTTGATATCACAATGTAACCAACGTTTTTCACCGGCCGTTCGGTTAAGAACGGGTGGCGATACTCGAGGGTACCATTGGCGATATTACCGATCACTTTGCGCATACCTTCAGCGTATGGACGGCTGTGTGCAACCCGCTCTTGCGCTCTGCGCATTTTGCTGACCGCAACCTTTTCCATAGCGCTGGTGATCTTACGAGTATTGTTAATACTCCCGATCTTACTTTTTATCTCTTTTGCGCCGGCCATGACTAATCTCCGAAAATTTCAACGAAGGGTGGTGTTGCCACCACCCGATGCCAACCCCTGATTACCAGGTTTGAGTCGCTTTAAACTTCTCAATCGCGCCTTTAAGAGTGGCTTCGATTTGGTCGTTGTAGTTACCGGTTTTGTTCAGATCAGCCATGAACGCGGTGTGCTCTGCGTGCATGTAAGCCAGCAGGGCCGCTTCGAAGTCGAGAATTTTCGCAACTTCAACATCTTTCATGTGGCCTTTTTCGATGGCGAAAATCGACACACCCATATCAGCCACGCCCATTGGCGCGTACTGTAACTGTTTCATCAGTTCAGTTACTTTCTGGCCATGGTCTAACTGCGCACGGGTCGCGTCATCCAGGTCAGAAGCAAACTGTGCAAACGCTGCCAGTTCAGAATATTGGGCTAATGCCAGACGAATACCACCGCCGAGCTTCTTGATGATTTTGGTCTGAGCCGCACCACCAACCCGGGATACCGAAATACCAGCGTTAACTGCTGGACGGATACCGGCGTTGAACAGGTTAGATTCTAAGAAGATCTGACCGTCAGTGATTGAAATCACGTTCGTTGGTACGAATGCAGAAACGTCACCGCCCTGGGTTTCAATGATTGGCAACGCAGTTAAAGAACCGGTTTTGCCTTTCACTGCGCCGTTGGTCAGACGCTCAACATAGTTGTCGTTAACACGTGATGCACGCTCTAACAGACGGCTATGGAGATAGAATACGTCGCCTGGGTAAGCTTCACGACCTGGTGGACGGCGTAACAACAACGAGATTTGACGGTAAGCAACAGCTTGTTTAGACAAGTCGTCGTATACGATCAGGGCATCTTCGCCGAGGTCACGGAAGTATTCACCCATGGTACAACCAGAGTATGGTGCCAGGAATTGCAGTGCAGCAGCTTCAGAAGCAGATGCAACAACCACGATAGTGTGGGCAAGGGCGCCGTGTTCTTCCAGCTTACGTACTACGTTAGCGATGGTCGAAGCTTTCTGACCGATACAAACGTAGATACATTTCACGCCAGATGATTTCTGGTTGATGATGGCGTCGATGGCCAGGGCAGTTTTACCTGTCTGACGGTCACCGATGATCAGCTCGCGCTGGCCACGACCGATAGGGATCATCGCGTCCACTGATTTGTAACCAGTTTGCATTGGCTGATCAACCGATTGACGGTCGATAACGCCTGGTGCAATTTTTTCTACCGGCGCAAATGCAGTAGCTGCAATTGGACCTTTACCGTCGATTGGCTCACCTAAAGTGTTGACCACACGACCTAATAACGCAGGACCCACCGGTACTTCTAAAATACGGCCGGTCGATTTTACTTTGATACCTTCACGCAGGTCCGCATATGGACCCATGACTACGGCACCTACAGAGCTGCGCTCTAAGTTCAGTGCGATAGCGTAACGGTTACCAGGAAGCTCGATCATCTCACCTTGCATACAATCAGCAAGGCCATTGATCCGGATAATACCATCGGTAACAGACACGATAGTACCTTCGTTACGAGCTTCACTGACAACTTCAAACTGAGCAATACGTTGTTTGATCAGTTCAGAGATTTCAGTGGAATTCAGTTGCATGCTCTAATCCCCAATTATGACTGCAGCGCAGTGGCTAAACGGTCTAACTTACCGCGAACTGAGCCATCAATAACCATATCACCGGCTTTGATTAACATACCGCCGACAACTGTCGGATCTACGCTACAGTTCAACTTAACATTGCGTGCTAAACGCTGTGATAAAGCTGTAATCAGCTTTTGTTGCTGTGAAGAACTGAGTTCAGTGGCAGAAACAACATCAACGGTTGCTTCTTTTTCGAACTCGGCTTTCAGCACTACAAAGGCTTCAAACACAGCAGGCAACGCCAATAAACGTTTGTTTTCAGCCATCACTTTAATCAAGTTCTGACCTTGTTCATTGAGTTGCGCACCACATACCTGGATAAAAAACTCGGCTTGCGCTTGCGCGCCAGCATTGCTTTGCAGACGCTCGGCGACCACGTTGTTCTTCGCTACTTCAGCAGCAAAAAACAACATATCCGCCCAGGCCGCCAAAGCTTTTTGTTCAACAGCAAAGTCAAACGCCGCTTTGGCATAAGGACGAGCTACATTCGTCAAATCAGACATGGCTCATCCTCTTACAGTTCAGCTACCAGTTTTTCCAGGATGTCGCTGTGAGCAGCTTCATCAATTTCACGTTGAAGAATACGTTCTGCGCCAGCTACTGCTAAAGCAGCAACTTGCTTACGTAAATCTTCTTTCGCACGGATGCGTTCAGCTTCGACTTCAGCTTTGGCTTGAGTCAGGATTTTTTCCCGCTCAGCCTGCGCTTTAACCGCAGCTTCTTCGATAATCTGCGCTTCGCGTTTTTTAGCCTGGTCAATCAGAGCAGCGCCCTGAGCTTTGGCTTCGATCAGCTGTTTTTTTGCATTCTCTTGCGCTAAACGCAGGTCCTGTTCGGCGCGATCACTCGCGGCCAGGCCATCTGCAATTTTTTGCTGACGAGTTTCAATGGCGCCGATAATTGGTGGCCATACCCATTTCATACAGGCAATGACGAACACCAAAAACGCGATTAACTCACCAATGAGAGTGGCGTTAATATTCACGAACGCTTCTCCTTAATTTTACAAAATAAATGGTTCTGCTAAAAAACAGAATTAAGCCGCGAATGGTGCTAATGCGAACAACATGTACAGACCAACCGCAACACCGATCATCGCGATGGCGTCGATTAAACCTGCAACGATAAACATTTTACCTTGTAATGAAGGCGCTAATTCTGGTTGACGTGCAGCAGACTCCAGGAATTTACCACCTAAAGTACCGAAACCAATTGCAGTACCTAAAGCACCAAAACCGATTAACAGGGCTACAGCGATGTATTTTAAGCCAATTACCATTTCCATGATTTTCTCCAAGTTTCTAAAGTTAAAGTTAAAGTTAAAACGAAATCTGTACGATTAAATTAATGCTTCTCGTGCGCCATACTCAGGTATACCACGGTCAATACCATAAAAATAAAGGCTTGCAGTGTAATTACCAGAATATGAAACATCGCCCATGGGAAGTGCAGTGGTAACTGCCACACGCCAAGCAATGCAATCAGGATGAAAATAAGTTCACCGGCGTACAGGTTACCGAATAACCGCAGCGCCAGAGACAGTGGCTTGGCCAGCAGCGCCACAAGTTCCAGAATGAAGTTAAACCAATACAGCCAAGGGGTGTTAAATGGTTGGGTGGTCAGTTCTTTAATAAAACCGCCTACACCTTTGATTTTGATTGAGTAACCGATCATCAGAATAAATACACCCAGCGCCAGCGCGATGGTCATATTCAAATCCGTGGTTGGTACTACTTTCATATAGACATGATGTGGATCATAACCCATAGCACCGCCAATTAACTGGGCAGCTTGAGGAATGAAGTCGACCGGAATTAAGTCCATCAGGTTCATCAGGAACACCCAGACAAAAATAGTCAGGGCTAAAGGCGCAATAACAGCACTTTTGCCATGAAAGGTACTTTTGACGGTGTCGTTGACAAATTCCACAACCATTTCAACGGCGCATTGCCATTTGGTCGGGACACCGGCATTGGCTTTTTTTGCCACTGCACGGAAGGAGAACAGGAAAATAAGACCTGTCAGAATTGACCAGCCTAAAGTATCAACATGCCAGGTCCAAAAACCTTCGCCGACACTCCAGTTGGTCAAGTGGTGGGTAATATACTCTTTGCTTGTAAGCTCAGCACCAGATGCCATCGTTAGTCCCAATTATCGTAGTTAATCAAAATCGGTAAAAACATCTGTAATATCAACGCGGACACCAGTCCGGCAAAAAATAGCCAATCGACTATTACAGCATGTTTCAGCACCGCAGTGACCAGCAGTGCCATCAATAAAAATTTTAAGGTTTCGCCGCGATAAACGGACTTCAGGATCAATTGCAGTTGATCAGTCCCTCGAAAACGAAACACATACCACGTAAACACACAATGGGGCAAAACTACGCATAACGCGCCGTAAAACGCCGATTTTGCCGCTAAGGCATCAAATGCCCAAAAAACCATTGCTGCGATGACGGAAGAAGCAGCCAATTGCGACAAAAAAGTTATTAAAATCAGTCTATAGCGTTGTTTTGATGTGGCTGAAATCAACGAATACCACCAGAAAAAAGCTTAATTATCAACGCAAAAAACTCGCGCAAGTATACTTAACTGCCTTATTTTTGCAACCAAAAGCGGCGTCACTGCTGTATTTGTCGGGGTTTTAGTAACCCAACTGCTTAAATTTCAGTCTCTGCCACACCAAGCTTGGCCAGAATGCCATCAAGCTCGGCCAGATTGCTATACCCGATCACCAATTCGCCTTTGCCTTTTTTGCTGTAACTGATCTGAACCGGTGCAGCAAACTTCTCACTCAGTGTTTGCTCGAGCGCGGCGACATCCGGATCTTTCACTTTGGGCTCGCTGGGTGGCAGTGGCTCAAGAATACGGCGTACCAACGCTTCCGCTTCACGTACTGTCATTTGTTTTGCAGCAATGACCCGGCCGGCATCCGACTGCTGCTCTGGCGTTAACGTCAGCAGCGCACGGGCATGGCCCATTTCGATATCACCATGCTCCAGCAAGGTTTTGACATCGTCCGCCAGCTGATTTAACCGCAGCAGATTGGTCACAGTTGTACGGGATTTACCCACCGCATCAGCGACTTGCTGATGGGTCAGTTCAAATTCTGTCGATAACCGTTGCAGCGCAACCGCTTCTTCCATCGCATTTAAGTCTTCTCGCTGGATGTTCTCAATCAGGGCGATGGCAACAGCTGCTTCATCTGGCACGTTTTTGATAATACAGGGGACTTCAGCCAGACCTGCGATCTGACTGGCACGCCAGCGTCTTTCACCGGCGATAATTTCGTATAAGTTATCAGCGACCTGGCGCACGACTATTGGCTGGATCACACCTTGGGCGCGAATTGAACTGGCTAAATCTTCAAGCGCATCCTGCGACATGTCTTTACGTGGCTGATACTTACCTGGTTGTAAAAACTCAATCGGCAATTTTTGTAGCTCGTGCGGATGACTTTCAGCCTGAGCGACATTTCCTGTTGCTGCCGGTCTGCCATTGGTCAGTAATGCATCCAGACCACGTCCTAAACCCCGTTTTTTTACCGACATCTGTTCACTCATTCCTTAAAATCTCAAACTGGGGCTGTGGTTTTGACGACTTTTTTATCGGCCCGTCGTAATATTTCACCGGCCAACGCCAGATAGGCTTTAGCACCGGTCGAACTTTTATCGTAATACATCACCGGCGTGCCAAAACTTGGCGCTTCTGCCAACCGCACATTGCGTGGGATCACCGCGCGATAAACCTTTTCACCAAAATGTCGTTTTAATTGCTCAGAAACATCATTGGCCAAGCGGTTGCGCGGGTCATACATGGTGCGCAGAATACCTTCGATCTTCAGATCGGCATTGATGACGGACACCAGTTTGTTAATGGTTTCAACCAGTGCGGTCAGGCCTTCCAGCGCATAATATTCACATTGCATTGGCACCAGCACCGAATCAGCGGCGGCCATGGCATTGACCGTCAGCATGTTCAGTGATGGCGGACAGTCAATAAAAATAAAATCGTATTTATCGCGATGATCTTTGAGGGCATTTCGCAAACGCAGCTCACGCGCAAATACATCCAGCAACCGCACTTCAGCCGCGGTGACATCAGAATTCGCTGCGACCAAATGGTAACCACCGGCGGTTTCAGTGACGACCACTTCAGGCAGTGGTTTTTCTTCCACCAGTAATTCATAGGCAGTTGCGGCAACTTCGTATTTGTCCACGCCGCTGCCCATAGTGGCATTGCCCTGTGGATCCAGGTCAATCAACAATACTTTGCGTTTGGTAGCGGCCATAGATGCGGCCAGATTTACTGCGGTGGTGGTTTTGCCAACACCACCTTTCTGATTCGCAATTGCGATGATTTTTCCCACAGTACTCCCTCGATCAATCAGCCTGAATTGCAACCTTCTGCGCCGTTTTTTGCAGAACCTTCTGCACAACCACCAAATAACGCTGGCCGTTCAGCTCTGGGACCTGCAAAGTTTCACTGGCGACAACTTTAACAAAATCAGGCAAAGCTGCAATTTCTTCCTGCGCCTGGGCGCCTTTCATGGCTAGAAACTGGCCATTTGCTGCCGGTAAATGTGCGCACCAACCGATCATATCACTTAAAGACGCAAAAGCACGACTCAACACGACGTCATAACCTTGTTCCGGCTGATGATCTTCAACCCGGCTTTGCAATGGCGTGACATTTTTTAATCCCAGTTGCAATTTGACCTGATTTAAAAACCGGATCCTTTTGCCAAGACTATCGAGCAAAGTAAATTGTTTTTCCGGAAAACAAATCGCCAGTGGGATCCCGGGAAGCCCCGGGCCAGTGCCAACATCAATAATTCGTTCGCCCTGGATAAAAGGCGCTACCACCAGGCTGTCCATGATGTGTTTAACCAGCATTTCTTCCGGATCACGCACCGATGTCAGGTTATAAGCGCCGTTCCATTTGTCTAACAACTGCACGTATTGCACCAGCTGTTGTAACTGTAACTCTGACAACTGCAAACTGGTTTGTGCCACCAGTTTCGTTAATTTTTCCAACAAGTGGTTCATGTATTCGCCATTAAAATATTTACAATCATCAAGTTACGCAGACTTTCGCAATAAACCCTGTTTTTTCAGATAGACCAGCAACAACGAAATAGCAGCTGGAGTAATACCCTGAATGCGTGAGGCCTGGCCAACAGTTTCCGGTAATGACTGATTAAGTTTCATCACCACTTCGTTCGATAATCCTTTCACCACTGAATAATCAAACTGGGTTGGTAAACGACTGTTTTCATTACGTTCGTGTTTGGCAATCTCATCTTGCTGCCGATTGATATAACCTTCGTACTTGATCTGAATTTCTACTTGTTCGGCAGCAGCCGGATCAATCAAAGCCGGACCGACACCCTCGATCGCCATTAGATCCAGATAATTGACTTCCGGACGGCGGATCAGATCTTCCAGGCTCGCTTCACGGCTTAACGGTGTTTTTACCAGTGCGTTCACCTGCGCGACTGCTGCATGCTGCGGATGGATCCAGTTCTGTTTCAGGCGTTGGCGTTCCAGTTCAATTTGTTCCATTTTGATATTAAATGCCGCCCAGCGCACATCATCAACCAAGCCCAATTCACGGCCTTTCGCGGTTAAGCGGGAGTCAGCGTTATCTTCGCGCAACATCAGCCGATATTCAGCACGGCTGGTAAACATCCGGTACGGCTCTTTGGTGCCCATGGTGGTCAGATCGTCGACCAATACGCCGGTATAAGCCTGATCGCGGCTTGGGATCCAGGCGTCTTTTTCCTGAACCAACAATGCTGCATTGAGACCAGCCAGTAAACCTTGTGCACCAGCTTCTTCGTAGCCTGTGGTGCCATTGATCTGGCCTGCAAAGAATAAACCTTTGATAAATTTGGTTTCGAGTGATGTTTTCATATCCCGTGGATCAAAGAAATCATACTCGATGGCATATCCAGGCCGGGTGATATGCGCGTTTTCCAAACCTGGAATTGAATGCACCAGCGCCAGTTGCACGTCAAAAGGCAAGCTCGTTGAGATGCCGTTTGGATAGAGCTCGTGTGTGGTTAAACCTTCAGGTTCGATAAAGATCTGGTGTTTATCTTTGTCAGCAAAACGGTTGATCTTATCTTCGATCGAAGGACAGTACCTTGGACCTACGCCTTCAATCACACCGGTGTACATCGGTGATCTGTCTAAACCACCACGGATGATGTCGTGTGTTTGCTGATTGGTGTAGGTGATGTAACAAGGAATTTGTTGCGGATGATCGCTGATCTTGCCCATAAACGACATCACAGGCACCGGGGTATCACCTGGCTGTGGCTGCATTTTGCTAAAATCGACGCTACGCGCATCTATGCGCGGAGGAGTGCCGGTTTTTAATCGACCAACCCGGAACGGAAGATCCCGTAACCGTCTTGCCAGTGCAATGGATGGAGGATCACCAGCACGACCACCACTGTAATTTTCTAGGCCAATATGGATCTGTCCGCCTAAAAAGGTTCCAACCGTCAGCACCACAGTTTTGGCCGTGAACTTCAAGCCCATTTGGGTTACAACACCACAAACCTGATGATTTTCAACGATCAGATCATCACAAGCTTGTTGAAAGATCTGTAGATTTGGCTGGTTTTCTAAAGTGGTACGAATAGCTGCCCGATACAACTGTCGATCAGCCTGAGCACGTGTGGCACGTACTGCCGGGCCTTTTGAACTATTCAGCGTGCGAAACTGGATCCCGGCCAGATCCGTCGCTTTTGCCATGGCGCCACCTAAGGCGTCTATTTCTTTGACCAGATGACCTTTGCCAATGCCGCCAATTGCCGGATTGCAAGACATTAAGCCCAAAGTCTCGACGTTATGAGTCAGCAATAAAGTCTGCATGCCCATCCGTGCGGCTGCCAACGCAGCCTCGGTGCCGGCATGACCACCACCAACCACAATCACATCATAACTTTGTTGGAACAACATATTGGCCTCTGGTACTTCAAGCTGAATGCTAAAAAAGGGGCACGTATTGTAACTGGATCTGCCCTGAAACGGAACGACTAAAATTCGATCACGATCCTTGAAGATCTCTTAATATATTTAAAGATCTTTATTTAGATCTTCTTATTACTCTTACTATTAGAGAAGCCGTTTTAGGTGGATAAGCTGCTTTTACGTCAAAGGATCAAGATCTTACGAAAGATCTAAACTGTGATCTGATCCGGATCCACTGCGGTTGATCCTGTGTTTAAGTCGCCTACTTATACACAGGCCGGATCTCGATTAATTTGATACAGAGGATAATACCAGCATATACACCTGCTTATACCTTAGTTATACACATTAACTATTAAAATGTTCTAAAACTGTGGGTAACTAGGTATAGCTTGATCATAACCAGGATCCGGCTTTTATCACGCTTTTATCAGATTGATATTAAGAGTTTGATTTTAAAGAAGCAGATACTGCAGTCAGTTGATTGTGAATTGCTGCAATCAACTGGTTGACTTGTTTAAGACATCCAGTTTCTGGAAAGTGACTTGTGTATTTGGCGGGCTGAAATGCCCGCCTTTTTTTATTTCCATGGATAGTTTGCCGAAAAATGCAGGAAGCAATTCACCGGCGATCGGCCGACTAAGTAGTCGTTTATAAAGTGACGTGTTGTTTAACTTATTAAAGCCATAAACTGCGGTAACCAGACGAGAGCCTGATCTTCCGGCAAATCTGCGGTCAGTACGTCGATATCTAGTTTTATTCCGAGCGTTGAAGCTTGTTTTGCAGCCAGTAACGTTTCAATTTTCCTGCCCGCCAGACAAAAAGTATCATAGCTCGAATCACCTAAAGTGATCACGGCATAGGAAACTGTGGTAAGATCACTTCGATCTTGTGCTAATTGATCCGCAAAGGGTTGGATATTGTCGGGCAGATCACCCGCACCGTAGGTCGAGGTGATCACTAACCAGGTAGAGTTCCTGGCTAGTTGTTCTAAATCGGGTGTCAGATGCAGCCTGACTTCATAACCCGCTTGTACCAGTGTATCAGCTACTTGTTCTGCAGTGTATTCCGCTGCACCCATTTGGCTGCCCACGAGGATCTCAATCATCTGTCAAACCTATGTCAGTAAAATGATTGGCTATACTACTGGAATAAAAACGTGCAAAGCCATGCTTTTGTACGTTTGGGGTATTTTTACAGCAAAGCAGGCTCTGTAAAACTACAATAGCACAACCACCATCGCCTGCGTGTTATTGAGGTTTTACAATATATGTCTGAGTCCCTGACTTTTTCCCAGCTAATGCTGCCGGAACCCTTGTTACGTGCAGTAACAGAATTGGGTTATGAAACTCCATCGCCTATCCAGGCGGCGGCCATCCCAAAACTGTTAGCGGGAGAAGATTTACTGGGTCAGGCGCAAACTGGTACTGGTAAAACAGCTGCCTTTGCGCTGCCACTGTTAGCCCGGCTTGATCCGGCGCAAAATGAACCACAAATTCTTGTATTAGCACCAACCCGTGAACTGGCGATTCAGGTTGCTGAAGCTTTCCAGGCTTATGCCCGCTTTATGCCAGCATTCCATGTACTGCCTTTATATGGCGGTCAAAGTTACACAAACCAGCTGAAATCGTTAAAACGCGGTTCGCAAGTCATTGTCGGTACGCCAGGTCGTATCCTTGATCACTTAGATCGCGGCACGTTAAAGCTGGATAAATTACGCGCCATCGTGCTGGATGAAGCCGATGAAATGCTGCGGATGGGTTTTATCGATGACGTGCAGACCATTATGGATGCCACGCCAGCCGGTCGTCAGGTTGCAATGTTCTCTGCAACTATGCCTTCACAAATCCGTGCCATTGCGCAAAAGCATTTAAAAAATGCGCATGAAATCAAAATCGAATCTAAAACCAGCACTGTCGAGCGTATTTCTCAGCGTTATGTGATGCTGGACAGCAATCAGAAACTGGACGCGTTAACCCGCGTGCTGGAAGGTGAAGAATATGATGCCAGCATCATTTTCGTCCGCACCAAAAGTGCCACCGAGGAAATTGCCGAAAAATTAGGTGCTCGCGGTTATGCTGTAGCTTGCCTCAATGGCGATATGAACCAGGCCAACCGCGAACAAACTATTCGCCGCTTAAAAGCCAGCCAGATTGACGTGATTGTGGCAACCGACGTTGCTGCCCGTGGTCTGGATGTGGAACGGATTAGTCTGGTTATTAACTATGACATTCCGTACGACAGTGAAGCTTATGTGCACCGGATTGGTCGTACTGGCCGTGCTGGTCGTGAAGGTAAAGCGATTTTATTCGTGTCGCCACGTGAACGCCGTTTACTGCGCACTATTGAAGTTGCCACCCGTCAGCCGATTGAAAAAATGTCGCTGCCAACCGGTGAAGTGATTGAACAACGTCGTATCGAAACTTTCCGTGCCACGCTTGCCAACACTATCGAAGCGAAAAACTTAAGTTTCTTCCAGGACTTAATCAATGACTGGCGTGAAAAGCTGGAAACAACCGATGCAGATTTAGCTGCTGCATTGTTGTTTATGGCGCAAAAAGATCAGCCGTTAAACGTGGCCAAGCAGTTCCCGGAAATCCGTGAACCGCATGCCCGTGGTGATCGCCCGGATCGTCCAGCTGAGCGCTCAGGTGAACGTCCAGCCCGTTTTGAGCGTGGTGATCGTCCGGAGCGTTCAGGTGACCGTCCAGAGCGTGCACCACGTCCACGTCGCGAAATGCAGGGTAACTACAACACGTACCGGATTGAAGTGGGTAAAGAGCACGGCGTACGCGCTGGTGACATCGTTGGTGCTATCGCCAATGAAGCCAATATCGACAGCCAGTTCATTGGTAACATTAAACTGTTTGATCATTTCTCTACCGTTGAGCTGCCGGCAGATATCCCAACCGAAATCTTCCAGCACCTGAAAAAGGTTTATGTGCGTAAGCAAAAGCTGAATATCAGTGTTGATACAGGTAGCGCAGCTGGTGAACGTACTGAACGTCCAGCCAGTGATCGTCGTCCTTCTTCAGCGCCTGCTGGAGCTGGTGCTGGTCCGCGTCCAGGTGCTGCACCGAAGCGTCGTACCCGCGAGTAAGAAATGCTCTGAATGAAAAAGCCGGCTTTGATGCCGGTTTTTTTTATCTGCAATTTAACGACGCCTTTCCTTGAAGCTAATATGGTTCAACCCAAGATCAACTAACACATGCTTCTTGGAGAATTTTGATGATTATTGCCTGCCCGCATTGCGCCGGTTTAAACCGGATCCCGGCTGAAAAGCTCGCTGCTGCACCGGTTTGTGGTAAATGCAAACAGCCGTTGTTCAGTGGTCAGCCAGTGGACATTACCAGCGCAAACTTTGCTAATCTGGTGCAAAAATCAGAATTGCCGATAGTGCTGGATTTTTGGGCCAGCTGGTGTGGGCCTTGTCTTAATTTTGCGCCGGTATTCAGCCAGGCTGCACGCGAACTGGAACCAAATTTTCGCTTTGGTAAAATTAATACTGAACAGCAGCAACAATTGGCGGCGCAGTTTCAGATCCGGTCGATCCCAACGCTGATGTTGTTTCAACAAGGAACCATGATTGCGCAGCTGGCTGGCGCTTTGCCGAAGTCGCAGTTTTATCAGTGGTTACAACAAAACGCTGCAAAATTAAATCCTGTCAGCTAAGGTTGTGCGGTGAATTTTCAAAACGAATAGATGTAAATAATCTACTCGTAATTTAATAACTAAAACCAGACACAAGGAACCCTATGAAACCATTATTGTGCGCTTTGGCCATATTGGCGACGTCGTTATCAGCCAGCGCGATTGAGTTATCCAGCCCGGATATTAAAGAAGGTCATTTTATGGCCAATACTTTTGAATTTGCAGGTTTTGGTTGTGCCGGCGGCAACAAATCTCCGGCGCTACAATGGAAAAACCTGCCGGCTGGCACCAAAAGTATTGCCATTACCGCTTACGATCCGGATGCACCAACAGGTGCTGGTTGGTGGCATTGGTTAGTGGTTGATATCCCAGCCGATACCCAAAGTCTGAGTCAAGGCGCTGGCTCGACCGGTGGTAAAATGCCTGCGGGTAGCCGTAGCTTCAGCAATGATTACGGTATCAAAGAGTTTGGCGGCGCCTGCCCGCCAGCGGGCCATGGCATGCACCGATACCAGTTCACGGTATGGGCGCTGCCAGAATCAAAACTTGCAGTGCCAGATAACGCCAACGCAGCAACTATTGGTTATATGCTGAATGCCAGTGCGCTGGCGAAAAAAACCTTAACTGCGACTTATGCCCGTTAACGTTGATTTGTCCTTTGCAAAAATGAACAACGCCGCAATTTGATGCGGCGTTGTTTTATAGAGTGTTCCAGCTGTGGCGGGCTGCCAGCGTGCTTATTTTCCGATACAGAAACTCGAAAATATCCGTCCCAGTAAATCATCTGAGCTAAATTCACCGGTGATTTCATTTAGTTGTTGCTGCGTTAACCGCAGCTCTTCTGCCAACAACTCGCCAGCCAAATGATTGTGCAGCTGATATTCACCAATGTCTAAATGCTCCATAGCACGTTGTAAAGCATCCAGGTGACGGCGTCTGGCGATAAAACTACCTTCAGTGCTGGCTTCAAAGCCGATACAGGCTTTGAGATGGTCGCGCAGCGCATCAATGCCCTGATTGGTTTTGGCAGAAATGTGAAAAACCGGTGTGTCGCCCTGAGCATTGGCGCCGATTTGTTCACCCGTTAAGTCCGCTTTGTTCCGAACAACAGTGACACCTAAGGTCGCAGGCAAACGTTCAATAAATTCCGGCCAGATGTCTTTTGGGCTGGTGGCATCGGTGGTGGTGCTGTCGACCATAAACAGCACCCGATCTGCCTGCAGAATTTCCTGCCAGGCGCGCTCTATGCCAATCTGCTCGACTTTGTCGGTTGCTTCACGCAAACCTGCGGTATCGATGATATGCAGCGGCATACCGTCGATATGGATGTGTTCACGTAGTACGTCGCGGGTGGTGCCAGCAATGTCAGTGACAATCGCCGCTTCACGACCAGCCAAGGCGTTCAGTAAACTTGATTTGCCGGCATTTGGCCGGCCGGCAATCACCACTTTCATGCCTTCACGTAAGATACTTCCTTGGGTGGCTTGTTTTTGAATCCCGGTTAAATCGCTGATGATGCTAGCCAGGTCGCCGGCCACTTTCCCATCGGATAAAAAGTCGATTTCTTCGTCAGGAAAATCAATGGCCGCTTCGACGTACATTCGCAGGTAAATGACTTTCTCGACTAACGCATGGATTTTATTTGAAAATTCACCCTGCAATGATTGCATGGCAGAACGGGCTGCTTGTTCTGAGCTGGCATCAATTAAGTCGGCAATCGCTTCGGCTTGGGTTAAATCCAGTTTGTCGTTCAGAAAAGCCCGCTCGGAAAATTCACCGGGACGGGCAATACGCACACCGGTTAACTGCAACAACCGGCGTAGCAACATATCCAATAACACGGGTCCGCCATGGCCTTGTAATTCCAATACATCTTCGCCGGTAAAAGAATTAGGGCCTGGAAAATACAGCGCTATGCCCTGATCTAAAACAGTACCGTCCGCGTCATAAAACGCTAGATATTCAGCAGAACGTGGTTTTGGCAATCGATGTAGCACTGCTTGCGCCACTGCTTTGGCTGCCGGGCCAGATACCCGCAAAATGCCAACACCGGCGCGTCCGGGGGCAGTAGCCTGAGCGGCGATGGTATCTGATGTGTACATACAAACCTCGGATTATTAGTTGCTGTAGTGGTGTCAGGATGCTGACCGGTCAGCAATTTCTGCTTCTACATTCTTGACTTAAAAGCCTTCCTTGCCAATAAAAAATGCCCATTTTTGGAATGGGCATTTGCAGGCGGGTAAGCAAATCGCGGTTATTTGGCTTCGCGCACGTACAAGCCTTTTTTCTCCATACCACGGTAGATATAGAGCATCTGACCCAGTGATACTAAGTTACTGACGACCCAGTACAATACCAGTCCGCTTGGGAACCACAGGAAGAACACGGAGAAGGCCACTGGCATCCATAGCATAATCTTCGCCTGCATTGGATCGGTGACGGTCATCGGCGTCAGTTTTTGCATGATAAACATGCTGATCCCGTAAAGTACCGGTAAGACGTAATACGGGTCTTGTACTGATAAGTCGGTGATCCACAGCATAAATGGCGCCTGACGCAATTCAACACTTTCCACAAACACCCAGTACAGCGCCAGGAAAATCGGTAACTGAATTAACATCGGCAGACAGCCACCCATCGGGTTCACTTTCTCTTTCCGATACAGTTCCATCATCGCCGGACCCATCTTTTGACGGTCGTCTTTGTAACGGGCTTGCAGTTCATCGATTTTCGGCTTCAGATTACGCATCTTCGCCATCGATTCGTACTGAACTTTGGTCAGTGGGAACAAAGCGCCTTTAACCAGCAGGGTGATAGCGATAATCGCGATACCCCAGTTGCCAACGATGCCGTGGATAAATTGCAGGAACCAGAACAGTGGTTGTGAAATGAACCACAAAATGCCGTAGTCGACGGTCAGATCCAGACCGTTCGCCAATAACTTCAGGTTGTCCTGATCCTTTGGACCGGCATAAAAAATAGCACTGAAAGTTTTGGTTTCGCCAACTGCGATACTTGATTGAGGACCTTGTGCGCCAATAACGCCTAAATTTCCTGACACCAAGCTATATAGCTGATTGGTATCTTCCGCTTGTGGTACCCAGGCTGCAACGAAGTAGTGCTCCAGCATGCTGACCCAACCGCCTTTGGTGCTCAGACTCAGATTGGCGTCGGCCATATCTTCAAAGGAGAATTTTTCATAACGTTGTTCAGCGGTAGAGTACGCACCACCACGGTAGACCGGCATCATCATGTTGCTGCCTTCGCCATTGTCGATGGTTTGGGCGAAATGATAATAAGGCTGGACAACTTTGCTGCCGTCGCCCTGGTTGGTTACTGAATATTCAACCCGGACATCATATTTGCCCGCAGTGAAAATGAAACGTTTTTCAATCAGTAAACCATTGTGCTGTAACGTAAATGGCACCACCAATTCAGCTTGACCATTCGCCAGCTGATAACTGGTTTGGGCAACCTGGTAAGTTTGACGTGGGGCTTTTTTGTCATCCGGACCGTCACCGAGTAAACCGGATTGGGCTACATATTCAAAACCATTCAGTTGACGCATCAGTTGGTAAGAAGAAGGGTTCTCCTGCGATACGGTAAAACCTGGTAATTCCAGGCCAACAATATCACCACCTTGGGTGTTGATTTTCACCGTCAGCACATCAGTTTTAACTTCAACTAATTGCACTGCACTCGCGGTGGTGACTGCAGCAGCTGGAGTCGCTGGAACTGCACCGCTTAACTGCAAATCAGCCGAAGTGGTGGTGGTTTGCGTGGCTGGTGTAGCTTGCGTTGCAACAACCGGCTTCGGACCATAATCAACCTGCCATTGTTGCCATAATAAAAAACTGACTAAGGCCAGGGCAATAACTAAAAAACTGCGTAGCGATTCCATGTGTGGGCTTATCTCTTTGGCTTTTCCGGAACTGGATCATCACCACCCGGATGTAAAGGGTGACATTTTAATAGGCGTTTGGTAGTTAACCAACAGCCTTTTATTGGACCGAAGCGTTCTAAGGCTTCAATCGCATAATGCGAACAGCTGGGGTAAAAACGACAACTGGGACCAAACAGTGGACTGATACAACGCTGATAGCCTGTTATTGCCTTGATTAAGACTTGGGCTGAAGTGCGAGGTACTGGCGGGAGATTTTGCTCCATAACCGCTCCAGTTGTTTGTGTAACTCTTCATTATCCGTGTTGCTGATATCACCTTTAACCATCAAAACCAAATCTACCGGTGGCAGCTGATGTTGATGTAAACGAAAACTGTCGCGGGCACAACGTTTGATACGGTTGCGTTGCACGGCTAATTTAACACGTTTTTTTGCGATCGTCAGACCAATACGCGGCGTAACTGAAGAATTAGGTTTACAAAGGATGGTAAACAGAGGAGACGCAACCCGGAATGGGTTCTGGAAGACATTGTCGAATTCGCGGGGAGTTAACAGACGTAACTCCCTGCTGAAGGTATAGCTGACCACGCAGCGCTTTATAATCTGACTAGACTGTTAAGCGCTTGCGGCCTTTAGCACGGCGACGCGCTAATACTGCACGGCCATTTTTAGTAGCCATACGTGCACGAAAACCGTGAACGCGAGCACGTTTTAAAACGCTAGGTTGAAATGTTCTTTTCATAACTTCGTCCGTCCGGTCGATATTTACTAAGGTTTATCTGTGTTTTAGTAAAGTACCAAAACGCAGCGATTTCAAAAGAGCGCGAATTTTAAGGATTAAGTGGGTGCTTGTCAATGCGATCCTTGGTTAAATAACGATCCGATCCTTGTATTTGCGCTGATCAGTCAGAGTTTTCCACAGGCTGGCGTCTGCCACGGGATAAAATGTGAATTAAATGCTTTTTATCTCCCTGATATTTCCGAATCGTCTTTGCAATTCTTTCGGTATTATCAATTTGTATAATGGTTATTATTTGTTTAAAAACAAATAGATGCCTTATATCTTGGCCAAATGAAGCATTTTTCAAAAAGTCAATATTGCAGTTGTGGATAAGATCAGACCATAATGCCGGTCTTTGCATAACGCCTGCCTTGCTAAATAATAATTATTCGGGGCTTTTGGAGATATGGTGTATCAGTCAGTCTGGCAAAATTGCCTTGAAGCACTCCAGTCTGAATTGCCCGCACAGCAATTCAGCATGTGGATCCGGCCATTGCAAGCCGACAGTTCTCATGATGCGCTTACCTTATTTGCACCAAACCGCTTTGTGCTCGATTGGGTTCGGGACAAATACCTGAATCGGATCAATGAACTGATCCATGATTATTGTGGCGATCATGCACCACGCCTGCGGTTTGAAGTCGGCAGCAGTCAAAAGGCCGTCAAAGCCCCGGTACCTGCGCGAACCAACCATATAGCACCTACTCAGGCGGTACAAACGGCAGAAGTCGCTGAACCAGCACCAAAAACTATTGCCCGCAGTAATGTTCGTGCCAATTATACCTTTGACAACTTTGTTGAAGGTAAATCGAACCAGTTGGCGCGCGCTGCGGCCAGTCAGGTCGCCGACAATCCAGGAACCGCTTACAACCCACTGTTTATTTATGGTGGCACTGGTCTTGGTAAAACTCACTTATTACATGCGGTCGGTAACGGCATTCTGGCGAAAAAACCAGACGCGAAAGTCATCTATATGCACTCAGAGCGATTTGTGCAGGATATGGTTAAAGCGCTGCAAAATAATGCTATTGAAGAATTTAAGCGGTATTACCGATCCGTTGACGCTTTGCTCATCGATGATATTCAGTTTTTTGCCAAAAAAGATCGTTCGCAAGAAGAATTCTTTCATACTTTCAATGCCTTGCTTGAAGGTAATCAGCAGATCATTTTAACTTCTGACCGTTATCCAAAAGAAATCGACGGTGTTGAAGAGCGGCTAAAAAGCCGATTTGGCTGGGGTTTAACTATCGCGATCGAGCCACCTGAGCTGGAAACCCGGGTCGCGATCCTGATGCGAAAAGCCCAGGAAAATAATATCCGGTTACCGGAGGAAGTGGCATTTTTCGTCGCAAAACGTCTTCGTTCCAATGTTAGGGAATTGGAGGGTGCATTAAACCGTATCACGGCCAATGCCAACTTCACGGGCCGGCCGATCACCATTGATTTTGTCCGCGAGTCGCTGCGCGATCTACTGGCGCTGCAGGACAAACTGGTGACCATCGAGAATATTCAAAAAACCGTTGCTGAGTACTATAAAATCCGGGTGGCTGATTTATTGTCAAAACGCCGCTCGCGTTCGGTGGCCAGGCCACGACAAATGGCAATGGCGTTATCAAAAGAGCTGACTAACCACAGCTTGCCGGAAATTGGCGATGCTTTTGGTGGGCGTGACCATACAACAGTGTTGCATGCAGTGCGCAAGATTGAGTCACTCAAAGAAGAAACTCATGAAATTAAAGAAGATTTTCAGAATTTGATTCGGACGTTGTCGTCTTAATAGGGAAAGGTTATGCAATTTTTCATTGACCGTGACACTCTGCTAAAGCCACTGCAAATGGTATCTGGTGCTATTGAACGTCGGCATACCTTGCCTATTTTGTCTAACGTCCTGCTAGATGTCACCACCGATCAGTTATCGCTGACCGGCACCGATTTAGAAATCGAATTGGTTGCTGCGGTGCCGCTGACGCAGGTGCAGAGCACCGGTCGGGTGACCATTCCAGCAAAAAAGTTACTGGATATCTGCCGTTCACTGCCGGAAGGTTCGCCGTTGCATATTGCGGTGCAGGGCGATAACTGCATCGTCAGTACCGGTAAAAGTAAATTTACCCTTGCCACTTTAAGTGCATCTGACTATCCAAATCTGGAGTCCTGGCAAGGCGAAGTTGAATTTGAACTGAGCCGGGCGCAACTGCGTAAGTTGCTCGACGATACTGCATTCTCGATGGCTAATCAGGACGTGCGTTATTACCTGAACGGTTTATTGTTTGAAGTCGACAACGGTACTTTAAGAACTGTTGCTACGGACGGTCATCGTCTGGCATTAAGTTCGATGGAATTGCCGGTGGTGGCTGGTCAACAAAAACAGGTAATCATTCCGCGCAAAGGTGTGCTGGAGTTGATGCGTTTACTGGCTAGTGATGATCAGGTTATTCGCTTGGCCATAGGTCAGAATCATATTCGGTTGCTTGATAGCCAATTTAGTTTCAGCAGCAAACTGATTGATGGTCGTTTCCCTGATTATCGTCGGGTATTGCCACGCAACAGCTCAAAGCAAGTTACAGCGCATCGTTCAGTGCTAAAAGACGCTTGTGTCCGCGCTTCTATTTTGTCGAATGAAAAATACCGTGGTGTGCGTTTCACTTTGAGCAATGGTGAGCTGCAGATTGTTGCCAATAACCCAGAGCATGAACAAGCGGAAGAAGTGATTGAAGTTGAGTATCAGGGCGATACACTGGAAATCGGCTTTAACGTCGGTTATGTGCTGGATGTATTAAACACCTTAGCAACCGATTTAGTCATTATGCATCTAAGTGACGCCAACTCGAGTTCGTTGGTCGAAGGTGTTGGTAATCAGGGCGCTTTGTACGTCGTGATGCCAATGCGTTTGTAATTCGTTTACGCGCATGGCGCTGGCGCAGTTACAGCTGACTGAATTTCGCAATATTCAGTCAGCAGGTTTGCAGTTCTCACCGTCGATGAATTTAATCTGTGGTGAAAATGGCAGCGGCAAAACTAGTGTGTTGGAAGCTATTTATTTGTTGGCGCATGGACGTTCTTTTCGAACGACCAAAGCACAGAAGATGATCCGAAACCAGCAATCGCATCTGGTGTTGCATGGCAAAGTGAATTGGTCGTCGCAGTTGCTGAGTGTAGGCATGCAGCGTGACCGAAGTGGTGATTGGCAGTTAAAACTGAATGGCGAAAAAGTCACCCGTATCGCCGATATCGCCAGTTTATTGCCAGTACAGTTGATCACTCCAGAAAGTTTCAGACTGTTTTTTGGCGGGCCAAAAGAACGGCGACAATTTTTTGATTTAGGATTGTTCCACGTGGAACCTTCTTTCTATGAACTTTGGGTGTTGTTTAATAAGGTTTTAAAACAGCGTAATGCCTTATTAAAAAGCAAACAACAGTACAACGACAGTTATCGGTTTTGGGATCAGCAACTTGCAGACACTGCCGTTGCCATTCAAAAGCTGCGGCAGGTTTATATAAATCAGCTGACATTGATGTTGCAGCCACTATTACAACCCATCAAGGCGTTAGCCAGCGTGGAGCTTGAATTGGTTGCTGGCTGGTTAAATAAGCAAGGTGACGCGGCTGAACTGTTGGTGCAACTGCAAGATAACTTTTTAAGTGATCTTAAAGTGGGCTACACCCAACTCGGGTCACAAAAAGCAGATTTGCGGATAAAAATAGACGGCGAATATGTCGAAGAATTTCTATCACGTGGTCAGCTGAAAGTTTTATTGTTTGCCTTAAAAGTTGCGCAAAGTAACCTAATTTTTTCCAGCGGCCACAAACAGCCGCTGCTGTTGATCGATGATTTAGCCTCGGAATTGGATGACCAATCTAAGCGCTTTATCTTTAGTTTTTTACATCATATCAATTCGCAGGTGTTTATTACTGCAATTGAAGCTGCTCAAGTCTTGCCACATGTGTCAGACACTGAGGTTGGATTGTTCCACGTGGAACATGGGCAGATAGTACGGACGGATGAACATGGCCGAAGAACATAATTACGATTCCTCCAGTATCAAGGTACTGAAAGGTTTAGATGCAGTCCGGAAAAGACCGGGTATGTATATTGGAGATACCGACGATGGCTCAGGCCTGCACCACATGGTGTTCGAAGTCGTCGATAACTCTATCGACGAAGCGTTAGCAGGTTACTGTAACGACGTGTTCGTCACTATTCACAGTGACAACTCGGTATCCGTCCGTGATAACGGCCGTGGTATTCCAACCGATATGCACGAAGAAGGTGTCTCTGCTGCTGAAGTTATCATGACGGTACTACACGCCGGTGGTAAGTTCGACGATAACTCTTATAAAGTTTCTGGTGGTCTACACGGCGTTGGTGTGTCCGTGGTGAACGCGCTGTCAGACAAATTAGAGCTGACGATTCGTCGCAAAGGCAAAGTTCATAACCAAATTTATCGGTTAGGTGTACCGGACGAAGCGCTGAAAGTGATTGGTGAAACAGAGGGCACAGGTACTGAAATTCGTTTCTGGCCAAGTGATACCATTTTCACTGACATCAATTATCACTACGATATTCTGGCAAAACGCTTACGTGAACTGTCATTCCTGAACTCGGGAGTAAGCATCATTCTGACCGATGAGCGGGACGACAAGCGTGACCATTTCAAATACGAAGGTGGTATCGAAGCTTTTGTTCAGTACTTAAACCGTACCAAAACTGCAATCCATCCAAAAGCATTCTACTTTTGCTCAACACGCGATGACGGTATTACCGTTGAAGTAGCGATGCAGTGGAATGACTCGTTCCAGGAAGGCATTTATTGTTTCACTAACAATATTCCACAGCGCGAT
Source organism: Rheinheimera sp. SA_1 (assembly GCF_001669775.1). Classification (GTDB taxonomy): domain Bacteria; phylum Pseudomonadota; class Gammaproteobacteria; order Enterobacterales; family Alteromonadaceae; genus Pararheinheimera. The sequence goes on along the minus strand of NZ_LXWK01000020.1, from coordinate 20,124 downwards.
GGCGGCACTCACTTAGCTGGTTTCCGTTCGGCACTGACCCGTGTCCTGAACACTTACATCGACGCTGAAGGTTATGCCAAGAAGATGAAAGTGTCGGCAACCGGCGACGATGCACGTGAAGGCTTAACTGCGGTCATTAGCGTAAAAGTCCCTGATCCAAAATTCAGCTCACAAACTAAAGACAAGCTGGTTTCCAGCGAAGTGAAATCTGCCGTTGAAAGCGTGATGCACGAGAAGCTGAACGAGTATCTGCTGGAAAACCCGAACGACTCTAAAATCATTGTCACCAAGATTGTCGATGCTGCGCGTGCGCGTGAAGCGGCCCGCAAAGCCCGTGAAATGACCCGTCGTAAAGGCGTGCTGGATATCGCAGGTCTGCCGGGTAAACTGGCTGACTGTCAGGAAAAAGACCCTGCATTATCTGAACTTTACCTGGTAGAGGGTGACTCTGCGGGTGGTTCTGCCAAGCAGGGCCGCAACCGCAAAAACCAAGCAATTCTGCCACTGAAAGGTAAAATACTGAACGTGGAAAAAGCACGTTTTGATAAGATGATTTCTTCACAAGAAGTCGGCACCTTGATCACCGCGTTAGGCTGTGGCATTGGCCGTGAAGAATACAATCCGGACAAAACACGCTACCACAGCATCATTCTGATGACGGATGCTGACGTCGACGGTTCGCACATCCGGACGCTGCTGTTGACCTTCTTCTACCGTCAAACGCCAGAACTGATTGAACGTGGTTATATCTATATTGCACAGCCACCACTTTATAAAGTGAAAAAGGGCAAGCAAGAGCAGTACATCAAAGACGATTCGGCGATGACTGAATATCTGACTACCTTGGCACTGGATGAAGCGACTTTACACGTGAACCCAGAAGCACCAGGTATTGGCGGTGCACCGCTGGAAGCGCTGGTGACTCAGTACCACAAGTGTAAAGCGACCATTGAACGTTTAGGCCGTAAGATCCCATTAAACTTGCTGAACGAGCTGGTGTATGTGCCTGGTATTACCGTTGAGATGTTAAAAGACGCTGAGCGGACCAAAGACTGGGTGGCACAACTGGCCAAACGTCTGCAGGACAAAGAAGGTGATGGCTCTAGCTATGCATTTGATGTCACCGAAGATCGTGAGCGTAATCTGACTTTACCTAAGATTGTGATCCGTCAGCATGGTATCGATAACGAATACGTACTGCATTATGACTTTATCACCTCCATCGATTACGGCCGCATTGCCTCTTTAGGTGAATCGATCCGTGATTTGATGGAAGAAGGTGGTTTCTTCCGTCGTGGTGAGAAAATCAAACCAGTCACCAGCTTTGTTGAAGGCCTGGAATGGTTGATGACGGAGTCGAAAAAAGGTCTTTATATTCAACGCTATAAAGGTCTTGGTGAGATGAACCCGGAACAGTTGTGGGAAACCACTATGGATCCAAATACCCGTCGGATGCTGCAAGTCACCATCGAAGATGCGATTGGCGCCGATCAGCTGTTCAGCACCCTGATGGGTGATGACGTTGAGCCACGCCGCGCATTTATCGAAGAGAATGCGCTGCGGGTTGCTAACCTCGACGTGTAAGGTATTGTTTATAAATGACAAAGGCTCCTGCGGGAGCCTTTTCTTTTGAAGCCATCGCCCAAAGACTTCAATAAGCCTGTTCTTTACAGAGACAAGTCGATGTCAGAACAGCACAAATTCGTAAAAAACCCAATGAAAATGCCACTCTAAGCTACAGAAATCGTCGCTAAATAGGTATACTTTTCCGTCCTTTTCTTAAGCAGGTGCGTTGTGATGCACAAGTATGATATTCAAACATTCCAGGGTCTGATCCTGGCATTGCAGGATTACTGGGCGCGCCAAGGCTGTGTGATTGTCCAGCCGCTGGATATGGAAGTGGGTGCCGGTACTTTCCACCCAATGACCTTCCTGCGTTCATTAGGCCCAGAGCCGAGCAACGTGGCTTATGTGCAGCCATGTCGTCGCCCGACCGATGGTCGTTATGGCGAAAACCCAAATCGTTTACAGCATTATTATCAGTTCCAGGTCATCTTAAAGCCGTCGCCAGACAACATTCAGGATTTGTACTTAGGCTCGTTACGCGAACTGGGTATCGATACACTGGTGCACGATATCCGTTTTGTCGAAGACAACTGGGAGTCGCCAACACTGGGTGCCTGGGGTCTGGGTTGGGAAGTGTGGCTCAATGGTATGGAAGTGACGCAGTTCACTTATTTCCAGCAGGTCGGTGGCTTAGAGTGTCGTCCGGTGACCGGCGAAATTACCTATGGTTTAGAGCGTCTGGCGATGTATATCCAGGGCGTCGACAGTATTTACGATTTGGTCTGGGCTGATGGCCCGCTAGGTCGGGTCACTTATGGTGACGTGTTCCATCAGAACGAAGTTGAGCAATCAACTTACAACTTCGAACATGCTGATGTGCCTGCGCTGTTTGCTGCTTTTGATCAATATGAAGCTGAAAGCCACAAGCTTATTGAGCTGGGGTTACCGCTGCCGGCTTATGAGAAAGTGATGAAAGCCTCACATGCCTTTAATATGTTAGACGCCCGCCACGCCATTTCTGTGACCGAGCGGCAACGTTATATCCTGCGGGTTCGCACTCTGGCCAAAGCCTGTGCTGAAGCCTATTACGCAGCACGCGAGAAGCTTGGCTTCCCGTTATGCCGCACTCAAAACCAAACGCAGGAGGTCTGACGTGGTACAGGATTTTATCGTTGAAATTGGTACTGAAGAGTTACCACCAAAGTCGCTGCAAACTTTAGCAACCTCATTCCAGCAGAACATCGTTGATGAACTCAATAAGCTCGGTCTGCAATTTTCTGATACACAGTGGTATGCGGCACCGCGTCGTTTAGCGGTTCGTGTTAATCAGCTCGCTTCGCAGCAAGCTGACAAAATCGTTGAAAAACGCGGTCCTGCCATCGCTGGCGCTTTTGATGCGAGCGGTGTAGCAACCAAAGCAGCCCAAGCCTGGGCCGCTTCAAACGGTATCACAGTTGAACAAGCCGAACGGCTTGAAACTGATAAAGGTGCCTGGCTGGTGCATAAAGCCAAAGTGGTCGGCGGCGCAACGGTCAGTTTATTACCGGATGTGGTAAGTACAGCTCTGGCGAAATTACCCATTGCCAAGCCAATGCGCTGGGGTAATTCAACCGCTGAATTTATCCGCCCGGTGCACACCATTGTGATGCTATATGGCAATGACGTGGTGCCTGCGACGGTACTGGGTAAAACCTCCGGTCGTCAAACCCATGGTCATCGTTTCCACGCTCCGGCGCTGGTAGCCATTGCTAATGCTGATGCCTATTTACCGACAATGGAACAAGCTTTTGTTGTTGCGGATTACGCCAAACGTCGCGCCTTTATTGCCGCAGAAGTCGCGAAAACGGCAGCATCGCTTAATGGCGTTGTCGCGACCGACGAAGCACTGCTGGATGAAGTGACGTCATTGGTGGAATGGCCGGTGGTGCTGGTTGGTTCTTTTGAAGAACGTTTCCTGGAAGTGCCAGCTGAGCCGCTGATTTCCACGATGAAAGACAACCAGAAGTACTTCCCGCTGTTAGATAACAGCGGCAAGCTTTTGAATAAATTTATCTTTGTTGCCAATATCAGCAGCAAGGACCCAAGCCAGATCATCTCCGGTAACGAAAAAGTGGTGCGGCCACGTTTAACCGATGCCCAGTTCTTTTTTGGCGTGGATAAAAAGACCAAACTGGCTGATCGGCTGGAAAGTCTGGGTACGGTATTGTTCCAGCAAAAGCTCGGCACCTTACGGGAAAAATCCGAGCGAATTGCCCAGCTGTCAGGGTATATCGCCGGAAAAATTGGCGCGAACGTTTCGCATGCAACCCGGGCAGGTTTGTTATCAAAAACCGATTTGATGAGTAACATGGTCGGTGAGTTCCCGGAAACGCAGGGCATTATGGGCATGCATTATGCCCGGATCGATGGCGAGCACGAAGCGGTAGCCGTTGCGCTGAACGAGCAATACAAACCACGTTTTTCCGGCGACAGTTTGCCAGCACAGTTAGAAAGTTGCGCGGTGGCGATTGCCGATAAATTGGATTCACTGGTCGGTATTTTTGGTATCGGTCAGGCGCCAAAAGGCGACAAAGACCCGTTTGCACTGCGTCGTGCCGCCATTGGAGCACTGCGCATTATGGTCGAAAAACAGCTGCCACTGGATTTGCTGGATGTGATTGGTTATGCCCAAACCACCTTCGGTGACAAGCTGACACAAGCAACCGTCGCTGAAGAAGTGCTGGAGTTTATGTTAGGCCGATTCCGTGCCTGGTACGAAGCTGAAGGTTATGCCGTGGATGTGATCCAGGCAGTACTGGCTCGTCGCCCAACTAATCCGGCTGATTTTGACCGTCGGGTAAAAGCAGTGGCGGAGTTCCGTAAATTGGAAGCAGCTACCGCTTTGGCTGCAGCTAATAAGCGGGTGGCGAATATTCTGGCCAAAGTGGAAGGTGAATTGCCTACTGCAATTAATCAGAGTTTGTTACAAGCAGGGGCTGAACAGGCTTTAGCACAGGCACTGCTGAGCCAACAGCAAGCTGCAACGGCTTTAGTTGCTGCCGGTGATTACAACGCGAACCTGACACAACTGGCCGGGCTTCGGGTGGTCATCGATCAGTTCTTTGATGAGGTGATGGTTAATGTGGAAGATCAGGCGGTGCGAAATAACCGGTTGGCGCTTCTAAATCAATTACGACAAGCCTTCCTGCAAGTGGCTGATATTTCGCTGTTGCAGTCATAACAGTAGTAATACGACATAAAAGCCAGCACGCTGAATACAGAGTGCTGGCTTTTTTATTGGCATCAACCAAAAGTACAGGCTTGCAGTAACGGAAGCCGCAACCTCAATTCACCTGATTCCGGCCGTTCGATTTTGAAAGATATAAACGCTGATCCGCAAGTTTCACCGCCTGCAAAAACTCACTTTCATCCTGTGCCAATGCCACCCCAAAACTACAGGTAATGACTAAATCCGGATGCTCTGTCAGCAGCCGGCGCTGGGCAATGCCGGCCCGAATTTTATCGGCAACCCGGGTGGCATCGTTTTGACTGGTTTTGGGTAGCAATAATAAAAATTCTTCGCCGCCATAACGACAGGCAATATCTTCAGTTCGTAGTTTTTGCCGGAACAACATGGCCACTTGCTGCAACACTAAATCGCCTTGGTCATGGCCAAAACTGTCGTTGATATGTTTAAAGTGGTCTAAGTCGGCGATGATCACCGCCAGCGGAAAAAAGTGCTCAGGTTGCAGTGCAAAATGCTGCGGTAGTACTTCATCGACAAAACGGCGATTGGCTAAGTGCGTCAAAGCGTCGGTATTGGCTTGAGTTTCTTTGCTGCGTTGTAGCAGCGCCATGGCATTGTGGCTACGCTCGCGAAAGTGCTCGTTAATCCAGCCGACGGCAATCACAGTCGCCATTGAAGCCATAAAGCGGGAGATTTCGGCATTTTTATACTGCGCTACAATCAAATCAGGCTGATAGAGCATGACCATCAGCACCAGCACCAACAAGCCATTGATCTGGATGCCAACTCTGGGGCCAAGTAAGCCAAAAATAATCGCAGGAAATGGAAACACCCAATACAGCGCAGTGTTTTGATAACCGCCGTGGTACACCAGCCCCAGTACAAAAAGCCCGACCAGTACCGTTTCTATCCCGCAAGCTTTATCCAATTCGTTACTGGCATGAAACCAGGCAACGTTGGCCAGAAACGCAAAGGAGCAGCCAAATAAAATAGCCTGCAACAAATAGTCTTCGCTAAGCAGATGCTTGAAACCAAGCAATAGCATAATCAGTGAGGTGATGTAACTTACAAACAGCAGAATATAACGGCGGCGGATGGAGTCAATCGAAGCAGCTTTGCTGGAAACAGTTCTGAGCAATACCAATGCTGGCCATCCTTGAGCGGTGAATAGCTTCGATTTTGCGACCTGAATGTTGAAATAACAAGCTTATCCTGCGTTTTTTTTCAGCAGATATCGGTAGGGTAAAGTGGTAGTGTCGCTGGCAATCAGTTCGTGATCCATAAACCGACAAAACGCCGGAATATCACGGGTGGTCGCCGGATCGTCGGCGATAATCAGCAGCGTTTCACCGGCTTGCATCTTACGGATCGTCAGACGTACCATCATCACCGGCTCCGGGCAGCGCAAGCCCAAGGCGTCAAGATGTTGATTGGCTGAACTGAATAAATGCTGCATCAACCGGCTTCCAGAGTATTAAACAAGCCGATATGGTATCGGCTCTGCGGAGCAATTTCAAAAATTTGTCTGGCCGAAACCTTCACTGCCTGCTGAAACGCATAACTGCAGTGAAGGCGAGCCGGTGTTTCAGATAAAAATCGCACTCACCTGGAACAACCGTTCCACTTCGCCGATGAATTTTTTATCCACCAGGAACAAAATGACATGGTCGTCCGTTTCAATCACGGTGCTGTCGTGGGCAATCATCACTTCATCACCACGGACGATAGCGCCGATGGTGCAACCTGGTGGCAGTTTAATTTTACCTATCGACAAGCCAACAACTTTTGAAGTGGTTTTATCGCCATGGGCTATCGCTTCAATCGCTTCAGCGGCACCGCGGCGCAGCGAATAAACATTCACTATATCGCCGCGGCGCACATGGGTTAACAATGCTGAAATCGTGGCTTGTTGTGGTGATACGGCAATATCGACTTCGCCGCCTTGCAGCAAATCGACATAAGCACCACGTTTAATCAGCACCATGGTTTTCTGCGCGCCCATCCGTTTGGCCAGCATTGCCGACATAATGTTGGCTTCATCATCATTGGTCACGGCTAAAAACACGTCCACCTGATCGATATTTTCTTCCTGCAATAATTCAGGATCAGAAGCATCACCGGCATACACCACGGTATTTTCCAGCGCGCTGGATAAAAATTCCGCCCGCTCTTTGCTGCGTTCAATCAGTTTTACGCTGTGGGTTTTTTCCAGCGCTTTCGCCAGACCAAAACCAACATTACCGCCACCAGCAATCATGATGCGGCGGTAACTCGATTCAAGCTTTTGCAGTTCACTCATCACTGCACGAATGTGCTTGGTGGCAGCAACAAAAAATACTTCGTCGTCGGCTTCGATAATGGTGGTGCCAATCGGCTTGATGGCATGACCGCGACGGTAAATGGCGGCGACCCGGGCATCAATATGTGGCATATGTTCACGTAAAGTCGATAGGGCGTGACCGACCAGTAAACCGCCGTAATAGGCTTTCACTGCAACCAAACTTACCAAACCACCAGCAAATTCAACAACTTGCAATGCACCTGGGTAATCAATCAAACGGCGGATATAGTCAGTGACCAGAGTTTCCGGGGCGATAAAATGATCGACCGGCATATCATCTTTGTTAAACAGCTGGTCGCGGTATTTGATGTATTGATTGGTACGAATACGCGCCACTTTAGTCGGCGTGTTAAAAATACTGTAAGCGACCTGACAAGCGACAATATTCACTTCATCGCTGTTGGTCACAGCAATTATCATATCGGCATCTTCAGCGCCGGCTTTTTTCAGAATATCCGGGTGGGCACTATGACCATGCACCACCTGTAAATCCAGTTTGTCCTGCAGTGCCCGTAATTTGTCGGCGTTGATATCAACCACGGTAATATCGTTTTCTTCACCGACCAGGTTTTCTGCCAAAGTTGCACCGACCTGACCTGCGCCTAAGATAATGATTTTCATCAGTTCGCCTTTTTCTGCAGCTTGGCGTAAAAGAAGCCATCTGCACTTTGTTCACCGGGCAGAATTTGCCATTGGCTGTCGTTGATGCTCAAACCCAGTGCAACCGGAATTGCGTCCTGATGATGGGCTAAAAACTGCGCGATTTGCTGTTGGTTTTCCTGCGGTAACACACTACATGTGGCGTACAGCAAAGTGCCGCCTGGTTTCAGTAACGGCCAGATCTGGATCAGAATTTGTTGTTGCAAGGTAGCGAGTGCTGCAATATCAGCAGACTTTCTTAGCCAGCGGATATCCGGATGACGCCGGATCACCCCAGTCGCTGAACAAGGCACATCCAGTAAGATGCGGTCATAAAGTTCGCCATCCCACCATTGTTTTGGTGTGGCTGCATCCCCGGCTTTGACTTCGGCCTGATGGCCTAAGCGCAGTAAATTTTCGCGAACCCGCACCAATCGTTGCGGGTCTTTATCCAAAGCCAGTACCTGGGATTGTGGCGCCAGCTCCAGCAAATGGCCGGTTTTACCCCCTGGTGCGCAGCAAGCGTCCAGTATGCTGTCGGAATTTTCCGGTGCTAAAAACTGCGCCGCATATTGCGCTGCAACATCCTGAACCGCAAACCAACCTTCGTGATAGCCAGGTAATACTGTTACATCAATCGCTTGTTCCAGCAAAATAGCCTGTGGCATTTGTGGTTGCGGCTGAGTAAAGGCGATACCGGCATCGGTCAAGGTCTGACAAAACTGATTGATACTGCAACGCTGAATATTGACCCGCAGCCACAACGGTGCTTTTTGCTGGTTGGCGTCAATCACCGCTTGCCACTGCTCCGGATAAGCGGCTTGCAGCGACTGCACCAGCCAAGAAGGATGGTTGGTTTGCACCGAAAGTGGCGCCTGACTGACATCAAACAGTTCCGGTTTACGTTGCACCGAGCGTAGCACACCGTTGATCAGCTTGGTCATCGACTCGCCTTTTAAGGCACGGGCCGCTTCCACTGTTTCACCAACGGCGGCGTGATCAGGAATACGCAGAAATTTCAGCTGATAAATGCCGACATAAATCAAAAACTGTAATGGCCGCAGTTGTTTAATCAGCGGCTTGGCCATCAATTGCTGGCAGACAAAATCCAGTTGTGGCAAATACCGCAACACACCAAAACAAATTTCTTGCAGCAAGGCTTTGTCGGCGGGCAGCGGAAATTGAAATTGTGCTTTGGGTAACACATCAGAAAGCGATTTGCCCTGATCTACCACCTGATAACAGCAAGTGGCTGCGACAGCCCTTAAGTTGGCTGTCATGGTGTGACTCCGACCAGGCTGCCAACCGGAAACCAATCAGCGCGACCATTTAAAAAATCGGCGGCCGCCATGGCTTTTTTGCCTGGAGGTTGCAGTTGTTGCAGCACCAGCACGCCTTCTGCTGTTGCAATGGCGATGCCTTTTTTATCTGCGCTTAAAACAGTCCCTGGCGCGGCATTGGCGTGTACCGGTTCAACCCGCGCTTGCCAGATTTTCAACTGTTGTGCACCGAGCTGCAGATAGCTCACCGGCCAAGGATTAAAAGCTCGGATTTCACGCTCTAGCGCCGCGGCTGGTTTATTAAAATCGAGTAACGCTTCCTCTTTACTCAGCTTTTCAGCGTAGCTCGCCAATAAATCGTTTTGTGCTTTGGCCTGCTGTTGCAGGGCAGGTAAATCAGTCAGCGCCTGTAACAGTGCTTTGGGACCAATGTCCGCCAGTTTGTCGTAGAGGCTGGCCGAAGTGTCGGTAGCCGTAATGGCTAAGCTGGCGATACTCAGCATGGCGCCGGTATCGAGGCCTTCGTCCATTTGCATGATGGTGACGCCGGTGTCTAAGTCACCTGCCCATAAAGAGCGTTGGATCGGAGCGGCTCCACGCCAGCGGGGTAACAACGAGCCATGCACGTTAATACAGCCAAGCTTTGGCGTTTGCAAAACCACGGCTGGCAGAATTAAACCGTAGGCTACGACCACCATTAAATCAGCGTCGAGATTGGCGAGTTCAGCCTGCGCTTTGGATTTTTTCAGTGATTTTGGCTGATATACCGGAATTTCGTGTGCCAACGCCAGTTGCTTCACCGGGCTGGCTTGTAATTGCTGACCACGGCCAGCAGGGCGATCCGGTTGACTATATACAGCGATGACTTGATGTTCAGAATCAAGTAATGCTTGTAAATGGCGGGCGGCAAAATCCGGCGTACCGGCAAAAATAATACGTAGTGGAGTCACTTCAAATCCTGTGGTGGCTTAACGAGCCGCGTTGCGGGCTTCTTTTTCCAGCTTTTTCTTGATCCGATCACGTTTGAGCGGTGACAGGTAATCGATAAACAGTTTGCCGACCAGGTGATCCAGTTCATGTTGCAAACAAATAGCCAATAAACCTTCGGCTTTCAGTTCGAACCATTCACCTTCAGTGTTTTGAGCTTTTACCGTTACTTCAGCAGCACGTTCGACATTGGCATAGCTTTGCGGAACCGACAGACAACCTTCTTCATAGGTGGTGTCGCCACTTTTATTAATGATTTCAGGATTGATAAAAACCTGCGGCTGATCGCGGCTTTCTGACACATCAATCACCACAACGCGCTGATGAACATTGACTTGTGTCGCTGCCAGACCTATACCATTTTCATCATACATGGTGTCGAGCAAATCAGCGACCAGCTGACGGGTCTGGGCGGTAATTTCAGCGACCGGTTTGGCCGTGGTACGAAGGCGATCATCGGGATAATGTAATACTGTTAAGACTGTCATGGGACCTACAAAATTATGCGTTGTTTAACTATCTATGATATGGTCTAATTTTAGCCATTAATCAGCTGTATTAACAGCTTAGTCTGCATTAATTACTACAAGTTCGGGCTCAAGGAAGCTGGCATGCTCAAAATAATAACGACTTCAATCGCCGCTCTGCTGCTTTGTTATACAGGTTTTGTAACCGCGCAGGAATTAACTTTAAAACCAGATGCTCCGAAAAATTATACCGTAAAAGAAGGCGACACCTTATGGGATATTTCCGGCTTGTATTTAGCCCAGCCCTGGTTGTGGCCACAGTTATGGAAACTGAACCCACAAGTTGATAATCCGCATTTAATTTTTCCAGGTGATGTTTTAAGTTTGACCTATGACGCGGATGGTAACCCGGTGTTGGCAATCAACAACGAAAATGCCGTGATCACCGTATCACCAGATACGGAAGCTGCAGTTTCTGATACTGAAGTTGTTGCCATTAGCGGACCTTCAGGTATTAAAAAGCTGACACCAAAAATTCGCAAATCAATCAAATCGACCAAGGCGGTGACGACGTTACCGCTAAAAATGATTCGGCCTTTCCTGACGTTTGAACAAGCATTAACAGAAGCAGAAATTGCAGCTCTACCTTATGTGCTTGGCGCTAATGAAGAATGGAAAAATACCATCGTTGAACAAATTTTATATGTCAAAGGTGAGCTGGAGCTTGGCTCAAGCTACGGCATTTACCGCAAAGGAAAACCTTATATTGACCCGGAAACTGAAGAGTTGTTGGGCTATGAAACCATTCTGGTGGCTACGGGCAAAGTGTTCCGCCCAGGCAGTATCGAAAATAACACACCTTCGTCAGTGCAGGTTATTGATGTAAAACAAGAAATAAAGCAGGGTGATCGCCTGATCCCGGCATCGGATGGTCAATCATTGCCGGCATTTTTTGTGATGAGCAAGCCAGAAAAAGTGATTGATGGTGTGATCATTGATACCACTTCAGATTTACGTGAGTTTTCAAAGTGGGACATTGTGGTGTTGAACAAAGGCTTGATTGAAGACGTCAAAGCTGGCCACATGTTCTCGATCTACCGCAAATCACCTTCGGTCGTGGATACAAAACGTGGGCCGGTTTATGTCAGCGACGCCAGTAAATATGAAAAACTCACCGGCGGCATCGAAGGTGACGTGCTGGAGATGCCACGAGAAAAAATAGGTCAGCTGATGGTGTTTAAAGTCGCAGACCGGGTAAGTTTTGCCATTGTGACTTCGACCGCCAGACCGATCCGGGTTGGCGATTTGATCGGAGAAATTTAACGCGTATTAATTGATGAAGCCATAAGGGGACGATCATGGATGATCTCCGCGACTGGCTGGCACTTGCGTCGGTACCCGGCATGGATTTACGCCGGTTTCAGCGGATTTGCCAGTCGATGCCACTGCAACACTTCTTTTCTTTATCAGCGCCTGAGCTGCAACAGCTCGGCCTGACGGAATATCAAAGCCAATTGCTGGTTGTACCCAATCATCGATTGGTCGACTCCGCTATGCGCTGGTTACAAAATGCACCCAATCGTCATTTTATCCGTTGCATCGACGATGCATATCCGGATTTATTGCGTCAAATCAAACAGCCGCCGCTGGTCTTGTTTATCGAAGGTGACGTCCAACTGTTATCACAACCACAATTGGCCATTGTAGGTAGCCGACAACCAACCGCTACCGGCAAACAAATTGCTTTTCAGTTTGCTGCAGATTTGTGCCGTCAGGGTTTAACCATCACCAGCGGTCTGGCGCGTGGTATTGATGGGGCGGCGCATCAGGGCGCGTTATCGGTCAGTGGCAAAACTATTGCCGTATTGGGGCATGGTCTGTCGCATATCTATCCCAAACAGCATCAAGCATTAACGGCGCAAATTGCCGCAGAAGGCGCTTTAGTGTCTGAGTTTTTGCCCGATATTGAACCAAAACCGTTATTTTTTCCGCTGCGTAACCGCATCGTAGTGGGACTCAGTCTTGGTACATTAGTGGTGGAGGCTGCAGAAAAAAGTGGTTCGCTGATTAGTGCTAATTACGCTGCTGAATATAATCGTGAAGTCTTTGCGGTACCGGGCTCGATTTTTAATCCGATGGCGGCTGGCTGTCATCAGTTAATTCAACAGGGGGCTAAGTTAACCCGTACCTGTGCCGATATTATGGAAGAATTGCCCGTTTCATCAGCGATTGATCTGAATAAATCCGTGAAACGTAAAAATAATTGTCAGCAAGACTTGTTCGAACCCAGCTTGTTGGCTAACGTAGGAGATGAGGCCACTGCAATTGACGTTATCGCAGCGCGAGCGCAGTTATCAGTGGCTGAAGTAACCATTGCCCTACTTCAACTGGAACTCTCCGGTGAAGTAGCAGTAGTACCTGGTGGCTACATTCGAGTGAGGAGGGCCTGATTATGTTTGATATCCTCGTCTATCTGTTCGAAAACTATATTCACAACGAATCAGAAATCTACGTTAATCAGGCAGATTTGACCCGCGAGCTGGTCAAAGCCGGTTTTCATGATGATGATATTTTTAAAGCGCTGCGCTGGCTGGAGAACTTGTCCAAGCTGCAGGAAAGTCATGTTAAACCTTACCTTACCAAAACCAATTCATCGGCAGTGCGCGTTTATACTGCGGATGAGCAACAAAAGCTGGATGCGGAGTGCCGCGGATTCCTGCTGTTTTTAGAACAAATTAACGTGTTGGATTTGCCAACCCGTGAAATGGTGTTAGACCGGGTGATGGATTTAGATAGCAAAGAAGTATGTCTGGAAGACCTAAAATGGGTGGTGCTGATGGTGCTGTTTAATGCGCCAGGCCATGAAACCGCTTATGCCCAGATGGAAGATTTAATTTTTGAAGAACCTACCGGGCCGTTGCATTAAGCGGCCTTTTATCTGAGCGAAGGGCATTCAGCGTGCTATTGCACTGTGGTGAAGTTGCTGCGCCCTTAGCTAGCTTTTGTGCGATAATCCGCCAATTGCTGATTTTGACGCTCTGTTATGTCTGAAACCCCATTATTCGCCATTCCTGAACATAAACAAATCTGTCCTTTGTGCCAACACGAGTTGGTGATGAAGTCAGGTAAACACGGGCCATTTTTGGGCTGTAGCCATTATCCACACTGCCACTATATTCAGAATTTACATCCGCACGACAGCACCGTGGTGAAGTTGCTTACTGACACACCGTGCCCAAGTTGTGGTTCGCCACTTGCGGTTAAAAATGGCCGTTATGGCATGTTTATTGGTTGCAGTAATTTTCCGGCCTGTCATTTTATTGTGCATGAAGAAGCGCCGGAAGTGGCAGATGTCAGTTGCCCGCAATGTCACAAAGGCAAGTTGCTGGAGCGCACCAGTAAATTTGGCAAGACCTTCTATGGCTGTGATCAATATCCGGCTTGTGATTTTGTGCTGAACCTCAAACCTGCGCCGGGCAGTTGCCGCCACTGTGGTTTTGGTTTGTTGGCTGAAAAGCCATCCGCGCAAGGGGTGAAGTTACTTTGCGCCAGTAAAAAATGTCAGCTGCCGCAAGCGGAGTGACTATGTCAGGTATCTCAAAAATAACCAAGGCCCACGAAGGGCCTTGGTTATTTCTACGACCTATCACTGAGCCTGTGCGGCAAGTTTTGCTGCAACTTCAGCCACTTCCGGAAAGCTGTGTTCCGGTAAATGCTGAGATAAAGCGACAAAACGTTGTGCAAGTTCAGCGACAGTCGCGCCGCTGATATTGATGTGACCCATTTTCCGCCCGGCTCTTTTGCCTTTGCCGTACCAGTGCAGATGACAAGACGGCAGTGCCAGTACTGCCGGGTCGACAAAGTCTTCACCCAGTATATTTACCATCACGGTTGGCCGCACTAAAGCAGTGCTACCCAATGGCAAACCGCAGACAGCGCGCAGATGATTTTCAAACTGACAGGTGTCGCTGCCTTGTTGGGTCCAGTGCCCAGAGTTATGCACCCGCGGCGCGATTTCGTTCACTAGTAATTTATCGCCAACCTGGAAAAACTCCAGTGCCAGTACACCAACATAATCAAGCTTGGCGGCCACTGCATCAAACATCTGTTTAGCTTGTTGCTGTAGTTGTTGTTGCCCTAGTAGCGCCAGCGATACCGCGAGTACGCCATTCACATGATGATTTTCCGTCAGCGGATAGACGACAGTCTCACCTTTTGCATTGCGTGCGCCGACTAAACTCACTTCACGGTCAAACCGTACAAATTGCTCAGCGACAATGGCCTGGGGCAGTGCATGATCAGCGCCGGCCATAAAGCTTTCGATATCAGCCCAAATTGCGGCTGCATCTTCCGCTTGTTTTAACCGCCACTGACCTTTGCCATCGTAACCGGCCAAAGCACTTTTCAGCACCAAAGGTAAACCTAAAGCTGCGATAGCTGCCTGAAACTCCGCTTCATTACTGACAATCCGGTAACCTGCGTTCGCAACACCTGCTGTATCCAGCAATTGTTTTTCCTGACGGCGATCACCACCGGCTTTAATCGCCATGCTATTTGGGAAAAATTTACCGCTGGCTTCGCAAACCTGCTGCACCGGGTAGGGAATATGCTCAAATTCGGACGTGACTACATCGGCATCGGCAACAGCTTCTGCCAACGTCATGGTGAATTTTTGTTGAGTCACCGGATGCACCACAGAATCGGTATTGACGTCATAAGCCAGCACTTGCAAATTCAGCGGTGCGCCAGCCAGTGCCATCATGCGGGCGAGTTGCCCGGCGCCCATCACCAGAACTTTTTTCATTCTGCGTCCTCAGCCGGATTTGGCTGGCTTAACACGGAATCGGTTTGTTCTTGTCGGAAAGTGTCTATTTTTGTCATTAAAGCGGCATCGGAAGTTGCCAGAATTTGTGCTGCTAATAAACCAGCATTGGCGGCACCGGCGTCACCAATGGCCAAAGTGCCGACTGCAACGCCTTTTGGCATCTGTACAATCGATAACAAAGAATCCAGCCCT
Source organism: Rheinheimera sp. SA_1 (assembly GCF_001669775.1). Classification (GTDB taxonomy): domain Bacteria; phylum Pseudomonadota; class Gammaproteobacteria; order Enterobacterales; family Alteromonadaceae; genus Pararheinheimera. The sequence continues at coordinate 4,601 of NZ_LXWK01000020.1, read as the reverse complement.
TTTAAGGCTTTGGATTGTACCGGCACACCTAACACCGGCAAACTGGTGAATGCTGCGGCCATGCCAGGTAAATGCGCTGCACCACCGGCGCCGGCGATAATCACTTTCAAGCCGCGGCTGGCAGCATTTGTGGCATATTCAGCCAGTAAATGTGGGGTTCTGTGGGCAGAAACAACAGTCGTTTCATAAGCAATACCAAACTTATCTAACATGTCTGCTGCATTTTTCATGGTGGGCCAATCAGATTTTGAACCCATAATGATACCGACTTTCATTGCTGTTTCCTCAAAACGGCCAGCTACTGGCATAATAGGCGGCTATTATAGCCATCTGGCCGTGGCCAGGAAAATATTTGTGCAGTTCGGCATTTTCGATGAGTGTAGTTTTATGATGAGTCAGACTGAATTAGATAAAGCAATCAAGGCATTAACCGAAGGTCAGGTAATTGCCTATCCTACGGAAGCCGTATACGGCGTCGGCTGTGATCCGGATAATTTGGCAGCAATTGCGTTATTGCTGCAGATGAAGCAGCGCGAAAAAAGCAAAGGACTGATTTTGATCGCCGCCGATTTTGCGCAATTGGCGCCTTTTATCCATCTTCAAGCCATTACTTCTGAGCAAAAACAACAAATGTTGGACAGTTGGCCAGGCCCGGTGACCTGGGTGGTACCGGCGCGGCCGGGTTTGACTGACTGGCTGACCGGCCAGTTTAGTACCATCGCCATTCGGGTCAGTGATCACCCGCTGGTGCAGCAGCTGTGTCAGGCTTATGGAAAACCGCTCACCTCGACCAGCGCGAATTTAACCGGGCAACCGGCTTGCCGCAATGCCGCTGATGTTGCGGCGCAGCTAGGTGAACAGCTTTCGGTGATCATAGACGCGCCAACCGGCGGCCGGCTCAATCCATCAGAAATTCGGGATATCAATACCGGACATATCTTCAGGGCTGGTTGAAGCTGGGTTATCGCACTGACTGTTCATCGCAGATGAGTGAATTCCGAGACAGGAGTAAATAATGCAACACGTAGATAAAGCTCAGGTTAAAGCCTTTTTACTAGCGCTGCAGGAGCAGATTTGTGCAGCTTTGACGGCAGCAGACGGCAAGGCACGGTTTGTTGAAGATAGCTGGCAGCGGGTTGAAGGTGGTGGTGGTCGCAGCCGGGTGTTGACACATGGCGCCGTTTTTGAACAAGCCGGGGTGAATTTCTCGCACGTGTTTGGCGACAAAATGCCAGGCTCAGCCACAGCGCACCGGCCGGAACTGGCGGGACGCGGCTTTGAAGCGATGGGCGTTTCGTTAGTCATTCACCCGAATAATCCACATGTGCCAACCAGTCACGCCAATGTGCGGTTTTTTATTGCTGAAAAGGAAGGCGAAGCGCCGGTCTGGTGGTTTGGCGGTGGTTTTGATTTAACGCCGTTTTACCCGGTGGAAGCCGATGTTGTGCACTGGCATCAAACCGCAAAAGATTGTTGTGAGCCGTTTGGCAGCGATGTTTATCCAAAATATAAAAAGTGGTGTGATGAATACTTCTATTTAAAACACCGCCAAGAAACCCGTGGCGTTGGTGGATTGTTCTTTGACGATCTGAATGAATGGGGATTTGATTCAAGTTTCTCTTTTATGCGCAGTGTGGGTGAAGCCTTTGCTAAGGCTTATCTGCCGATTGTCGAAGCACGAAAAAACACGCCATTCGGCGATCACGAACGGCAGTTCCAGCTCTATCGTCGTGGCCGTTATGTCGAATTTAATCTTGTGTTTGACCGCGGCACGCTGTTTGGCCTGCAAAGTGGCGGCCGCACCGAGTCGATTCTGATGTCGATGCCGCCATTGGTGCGTTGGGAATATGGTTATCAGCCGTCACCTGGCTCTGCCGAAGCGACGCTGTATGCGCGCTACTTACAACCGCAAGATTGGTTGGGTCTGGAAGCGACAAGCTGATGGTGAGTTGAATATTGGAGAATCGCGGTTTAATCGCCGCGATTGATCATATGGCTGGCCAGCTGTCCCAATGCTTCACTTAAACCATCGCGCAGCATTTTATCTGCCACGACTTCGGCCAGTGCCTTGTTCATACAAAACATCCATTGCTCGCGTAATTTCGGGCTCACCGTAAAAGGCATATGACGAGCGCGTAGCCGTGGATGACCGTATTTTTCTTCAAACAAACCAGGACCACCCAGCCAGCCGGACAAAAATTCAAAGAACTTCTGCCGGATCAGGTCCAGCGGTAGCGGGTGAATGGCATAAAGCTCAGTGGCTTCTGGCGCAGTTTCCATAATGTCGTAAAAACGGTTGGCGAGACGCTTGGTCGCGGCTTCACCGCCAATCAATTCATAAGGCGTGACTTGTGGTGTCGGATGGCGCTTGCTATCGTCGGCGTTAAACATCTTTTTCAGCAACTTTATCATGGTGGTAGGTGTGGACCGTTACGCTGTATTTGGAAATCCAATCGGGCATTCGAAATCGCCCTTGATCCATCGTTGGTTTGCCGAACAAACCGGTCAGGACCTGCAGTATGAGGCCATTCTAGCACCGGTCGATGGTTTTGCCGACAGCTGGCAGGATTTTGTCAGTGCCGGAGGTAAGGGCGCCAATGTTACCGTTCCTTTTAAAGAAGCTGCATTTGCGCTGGCAGAGGTACTCAGCGAACGAGCACAGCAAGCTGGGGCAGTGAACACACTCTATATAGATAGTAACGGTAACCTCTGTGGTGATAACACCGACGGACTGGGTTTAGTGGCTGATTTGCAGCGACTGGGGGCAAAGCTGGATGGCGCTAAAGTGCTGCTGCTTGGCGCAGGTGGTGCCAGTCGCGGCGTTGTTGGTCCTTTATTGGCTGCTGGTGTTGCATCTGTGCATATTGCCAATCGCACTGCAGATAAAGCGATGACGGTAGCGAAGTTGTTCAACAGTCAGGTGACAGCCTCTGGCTATGGCGATATTCCAACTGTTCACTGGCAGCTGGTGATTAACGCAACTTCGTCCGGCCTCAGTCAGCAACGCCCGGATTTCAGTCCTGAGCATCTGCACTCTTGTCAGCTGGCTTACGACATGATGTACGGCAAAGAGCCAACAGCCTTTATAGTGTGGTGTCGGCAGCATCAGGTGCCGCTGTGTGCCGACGGGATCGGCATGTTGGTGGCGCAGGCAGCGGCAAGTTTCGCGATCTGGCGTGAGGTAGCACCAGATATAACACCTGTGCTCGAAAAAATTACGACATTGGTGCGTGGATGAACCAGCAACTGATTTTCAACAATGACTTCCGGCTCACCGATAATCAAGACGCTGTGTGCTGTAGTGTATTACAGGCCGGCCTGCGGATCGCTGTAGTCATCCCTATGCCCGAAGGCTGGGAGCCACATATTTGGTTAGCTCAGATAAAAGAAGACGGTTTTTTCTGGGAAGAACAAATAGAGGACGCTTTAGCTGCAGATCAACTAAATAGCGATGGCGTTCTCTATCTGGATGGGGCTGCCTAAATAGACAGAGGTGGCTTAGGCAACAGATTGGGATCAGATTTCTACCAGATACTCATCTTTGAGTACCACATAATTTTGCGCCGACACAGCAAGAAATGCCTTTTCGCTGTCATTGAGCGGGCGGGCCTGTTTTACCGGACTGCCTACATATAAATAGCCGGAGGCTAAAGTCTTACCCGGTGGTACCAGACTACCGGCGCCAATAATCACATCATCTTCAACTATTGCATCGTCCATCACGATGGCACCCATGCCAACCAGAATACGATTGCCAAGCGTACACCCGTGCAACATACACTTATGACCAACAGTGACATCTTCACCAATAATCAGTGGCGAACCAGCGGCATTCTTTTCGCTCGGGCGTGATACATGTAAGACAGTGCCGTCCTGAACATTGGTTCTGGCGCCAATCCGGATCTTGTTAACATCACCACGCGCGGCGACCAACGGCCAGATACTGACATGGGCTGCTAATTCGATGTCGCCGACCAAAACTGCGCTTTCATCAATATAAACACCTTGCCCAAGGACTGGCTTTACACCTTTATAAGAACGAATTGTCATGCTGAACTCCTTTGTTGTGTGGAAAGTATGCGGCAATTGTTGGCAAAAAGCACTGTTCGCACGAAAAAGAAGCTGTCGCACTCAAAAACACAAGTTATCTTCAATTTGTGCTTGTCAGGCCGCGTAAAGTCTCTATAATGCGCCACATGCCGACGGGGTGGTGCGAAAGCAGCAAGCCGGGTGAGTTTGAAGAAAGTGAAAAAAGTCGATAAAAAGACGCTTGACACGAACTTAAAACTGACTAAAATGGCCGCCTCGCAGCGACGAGGGGTTGAGAAGCCCGAAAGTCGAAGTGAGGCAGAAAATCCTTCGGGGTTTTCAAGGTAAGCCAGGTTGAGCAGCAGAGCTCATTGAAATAGTGAATTCTGCTGCTTGACTTAAATTCTGGGAAGTGTAACATACGCCTCCCGCTTCGAAGTCGAAGCACGCTCTTTAACAATTAGCAATCAATCATCTGTGTGGGCACTCGTGAAAGAAGATTCGCAAAACGAATTAACTGAGTATGAGTGACCAGATAGTAAAATATTTAGTCAGTAATACTGAGCATGTCA
>NZ_LXWK01000019.1 GCF_001669775.1 Rheinheimera sp. SA_1 | reverse complement strand
TGACATGCTCAGTATTACTGACTAAATATTTTACTATCTGGTCACTCATACTCAGTTAATTCGTTTTGCGAATCTTCTTTCACGAGTGCCCACACAGATGATTGATTGCTAATTGTTAAAGAGCGTGCTTCGACTTCGAAGCGGGAGGCGTATGTTACACTTCCCAGAATTTAAGTCAAGCAGCAGAATTCACTATTTCAATGAGCTCTGCTGCTCAACCTGACTTACCTTGAAAACCCCGAAGGATTTTCTGCCTCACTTCGACTTTCGGGCTTCTCAACCCCTCGTCGCTGCGAGGCGGCCATTTTAGTCAGTTTTAAGTTCGTGTCAAGCGTCTTTTTATTGACTTTCTTCACTTTCTTCAAACTCACTTAGTTCGCTGCTTTCGCTGCTCACCGTGGCATGGCGCGCATTATAGGGCGTATTTAAAATGACGCAAGCGGGAATTTGAAGAAAATCGTAAAACGCAGCTCGACTGCTGGAATTTCGTACAGAGCGTGCATTAAATCAACAAAAATAGCTCGTTATCCTTGAAATCATCAACAGTTTTGTTCTCCCATTCACGTCAGAGCGCCATAGTTTGCTTATCTATACTGAACAAACTACAACGCTGCTACCACTATAGTTACAACTCAAAGCCTAAAAATCATATTTCGCTGAAAACTGGATCCGATTTAAATCAGCTTCTAAATCTGATTCCAGCACCCGGGTGGCATGACGGAATTCCACACCCACCGAAACCTTAGACGCCAGTTGATAAATAAGGTTGGCGCTATAGCTGCTGGTCTTTGCTGTTTGCGCCAGACCTGTTGACTCCACCGGATTATCGATGTGCTGCGCAGAATAGAAGAGGCTACTACGCCATTTGTCATTCCATGCATGTTTGTAAGCTAAGGTATAACCGATACTGCTGATTGCCGTTAGTTGATTATTAGCATTCAGCGCGGCATCGTTCGCCGTATTCAGACTCAGGTAACGTCCCACATCACCATAGGTCAAGGCAAAACGAAGATCATCGGTTTTTGACAGATTCAATTTGCCACTAAACGTTACACCTGAAGTACGGACTGAATCATCAATTGCACCTTGCTGATAAGAAAGCTGACGAGTCAAACCAGAGACTGTCAATCCGCCCCAATCTGCTGTGTAGTTATAACGCAACACGACATCAGGTACTGAATTATCATCAGTAACAATACGCGTGCCACCACCAAGCGGCGTAACTGTTGTTTCCGGGTTTTCCAAAGCGACCTGAAAACCCCCAGTGGTATAACGAACCATTGCCTGGCGCACGAACACAGTGCCATCGGTCGTGCCGACAAAATCAAGACTGTCCGGCAACGCATTTACATCCATAAAGGTTGACCAAGTCTGGCCGAAAGTCCAGCCATCATAACTAACAAAAGCATGGCGGATTTCCGGTGAATAGCCATTACTTGTTCGCTGATCACCAATGGTCGTGCCCATCATGTCAAATTCAAAACGACCACTAATCTTCTTACCGTTTTCCAGCATCGTGTCGCTGGTGATAAAAAAGCGGGATTGCCGCGCATGCATATCCCATTTTGCCGATTCGGAAGCACCACCAACCGGTATTAACCCCGGCACATAAAAGTCGCGCCCCACCCCGGTGGCAATCGAAGAGTCTGATGTGTCAGTCCACATCGCATCCAGCTTGACGTAACCGCCAACATTCATTTCAGTGGAGTCGCCCACTTTAAAACCAGCCTGTGCGCTTTGACATACCAGCAGCGTCAGCATAGTGGCTGCTAACTGAGTCAATCTGGTGTGACCTTTATGAAAGGTAATTTGTTGCATAGTTGTGCTCCGTTCGCCATGTCGGTTTTATTATTAAGTTATTTGCCGACCTACTGTGGTTCAGGTTTGCACTGTGCTCAATTGGGCTTTAGTCGATTAGCCGTTAGTCGTAGAACACGAAAAACTAATAAACCGGCTAGACTAATGTCTAATTTTCGGCACCGGTCACATGCGGTAGAACAACAGCATTATATTGCAGCTGGCGCCAGGCGCCCTTGGAGAAATTGAGTTATGTCCCATCAACAACTTTATCCGGTTACGCAAGCCGCTTTAGCCAGAACCTATCTGACGAACGAGCAGTATCTGCAGATGTACCAGCAATCTATTACCGATCCGGAGCAATTCTGGGCCGAACATGGCCGCCGGCTTGATTGGATCACCCCTTATACTAAAGTCAAAGACAGCAGTTTTGAGTTGGGCAATGTCCATGTAAACTGGTTTAGCGATGGCTCCTTAAACGCCAGCTACAACTGTCTGGACCGCCATTTACCAGCAAAAGCCAATCAGGTTGCCTATTTCTGGGAGGGTGATGAGCCTGGTGTGCAAAAAGCCGTCACTTACCAGGAGCTGTATGACGAAGTGTGTCAGCTGGCCAACGGTATGCGTAGTCTTGGTGTTGGCAAAGGCGACAAAGTCACTATTTATTTACCGATGATCCCACAAGCTGCCGTTGCCTTACTGGCATGTGCCCGAATTGGCGCCATACATTCGGTGGTATTCGCCGGTTTTTCACCGGATGCATTAGGCAGCAGAATCGTAGACTGCGATTCGAAACTGGTGATCACCGCCGATCAAGCCTTACGCGGTGCCCGCACTACGGCCTTAAAAGACAATACCGATTTAGCTTTAGGCCACTTGGGTAAAGCGAATCCGGTGAAACATGTCATTGTGGTAAAACATGTTGGCCAAAATATTGATGAACATGCCGGCCGCGATGTCTGGTATCACGAATTGTTAGCGACGCAGCCAAAACACTGCGAGCCGGAAGTCATGAATGCCGAAGATCCGTTGTTTATCCTCTATACCTCGGGTTCTACCGGTAAACCAAAAGGTGTATTGCATACTACCGGCGGTTATATGGTGTGGGCATCGATGACCCATCAATATGTATTCGATTATCAGGAAGGTGATGTTTACTGGTGCGCCGCCGACGTTGGTTGGGTCACCGGCCACACTTATATAGTGTATGGACCACTGGCAAACGGCGCGACCAGCGTGATGTTTGAAGGTGTTCCGACATATCCAAGTGTGAAGCGGATTGCGCAGATCGTCGATAAGTACCAAGTTAATGTACTTTATACCGCCCCCACTGCCATCCGTGCCTTAATGGCGCATGGTACTGTAGCTGTTGATGGTGCCGATTTATCATCACTGCATCTATTAGGCAGTGTCGGTGAGCCGATTAATCCGGAAGCCTGGCATTGGTACCATGAGCAGGTTGGTAAAGGTAAATGCCCGATTGTTGATACCTGGTGGCAGACCGAAACCGGTGGTGCACTGATTACGCCTTTACCAGGTTCAACCGCGTTAAAACCAGGCTCTGCCACCCGGCCGTTTTTTGGCGTCATTCCGGCCATTGTTGATAACGAAGGCAATCTGCTTGATGGTACCTGTGAAGGCAACCTGGTGTTGCTCGATAGCTGGCCTGGCATGATGCGCACGGTGTATGGCGATCATGACCGGTTTGAACAAACCTATTTCTCTACCTATAAAGGTATGTACTTTACCGGCGACGGCGCTAAACGCGATGAAGATGGCTATTACTGGCTAACTGGCCGGGTCGATGACGTATTAAACGTATCGGGTCACCGCTTGGGTACAGCCGAAATTGAAAGCTGTCTGGTGGCACATGAAGCAATCGCTGAAGCTGCCGTTGTTGGCTACCCGCATGATTTAAAAGGTCAGGGAATTTATGTGTTTATCGCGCCAAGAGTAGGCGTGGAACCGAGTGACGACCTGACTAAAGCAGTAAAAGAATGGGTACGTCGGGAAATTTCGCCGATTGCCAGCCCTGACTTAATTCAGTGGGCGCCGGGTTTACCAAAAACCCGCTCCGGTAAAATTATGCGCCGTATTTTGCGTAAGATTGCCGCCAATGAACATGACTCATTAGGCGATATTTCAACGCTGGCCGATCCGTCGGTGGTCGAGCATCTGATTGAAAACCGATTAAACAAGTAGTAAATAGCCAGAGTATATGCAGATCAATAGCTTATACTCTGGCAATCTCTAGACTGTGATTGGCGCGTTGATTATGCTGGGCGCGCGCAAGCGCAGGTCTGATTTGAAGTCTTTCCTGCCAAACCGGAGTCCCACATGACCAAACTGATAGTTGCAGATGATCACCCCCTATTTCGCAATGCCCTGATTAACGCTATCAGCAATACCTTTATCACCAAGGCAACCATCGAAGCCGACTGTTTTGAAGCGACCTGCCAGGCGTTAGAGCAACATCCGGACGCCGACCTGTTATTACTTGATCTGCATATGCCGGGTAATTGTGGTTTCCTCGGTTTAATTCAGCTACGCAAAAACTTCCCGACGCTGCCGATTGTGGTCATTTCTGCCAGCGATGATCCTGACGTGATTCGCCGGGTAATGAACTTTGGTGCTTCGGCCTATGTGCCTAAATCGGCACACCCAGTGGAAATTGGTAAAGCGCTGACTGCTGTGATGGCAGGCGAAACCTGGTTGCCGCAGAATTTGCAGGCGTTATTTAAACCGGATCCAAACAACTTAGCGGATTTAGATTTAGCAGCCAAAGTCGCACAACTCACCAATCAGCAGTACAAAGTGCTGTATTACCTGACCGAAGGTTGGCTGAATAAACAAATTGCCTATGATTTACATATTTCCGAAGCGACGGTCAAAGCGCATCTAACGGCTATTTTCCGAAAGTTAGGCGTGACCAATCGTACTCAAGTGGTGATCCAGGCGCAGCGGCTGCAGTTGGAACCGCCGGTTGATCGCGCGATGGCGCAGCACGATCCGGCCTAAAGGAACTGTGATTGACGCAACTGCGGTTGATGCAACGGGTCTAACTCCACCACCAAATCAACACGTTGCGGCAACACCAAAAAGCTATGCTCTGTCAGCCGCTGAAAGGTTTGCATAAAACGTTCAAGCTCAGCATCGTTCATCCCTTTGCCGCGTTGTTGTCGCAGTTGATGTTCCTGCATCGCCCGCCAGCGACAGATCGTCGGCCAATCCGGTGCTTTTAACCAAATTAACGAACTCAGTAACGACCAGTATTGCTGATACTGCCCGGCCAGTTGCTGATTAACAAAGTGCCGCCAGCTTAAGGTTCGATCTTCAGATTTTTCCAATAGATTAATTGGCGGCTCGAGATCGACAATTGATTGCGCCGTCAGACCTAAACACCAGCCCTCGACGATCAATAACGAAAACTGCTGTGGTTCAAGCGCAGCAGTTGGTTGATCCTGCGCTTTGTCAAAACGAGGTAGCGCTACCGGCAAGCCTTGTAGCACAGCCTGAGCATCAGCGATAGCCTGCCCGATATTGTGACTACCCGGCATGCCACGCATCGCTAACAACGGATGAATTTCCGCTGCCAGTACGCCACGTTGCTGCTGGCTCAGATAATAATCATCCAGCGACACAGCGCCAGCAATGACACCCTGCTCTTTTGCAAATTGCACCAACAGGGATGAAAGCGTGGTTTTACCGGTACCCTGAGCGCCAGAAATGCCAATCACTGCCGGATCCTGGCGTTTTTTGCTCAGCGTCTGCCACAACTGGCTGACAAAAAGCCGGTAACAATCACGCTGGTGCTGTTCTGGAAACAACGCCAGCAATTGTTGCTCGAAGCCAAGCATGGCGTCACTCAATCGTTTTACTGTTCATCCGCTGCTCGGCCACATCTTCGGATGATTCAGGGGTCGTAAAACCCGCCTGATTAAATTCGGTAATAAAAATCTGCCAAAACGCTAAAAACAACGCTGCAATTAACGGCCCTAACACAAAACCATTAATGCCAAGTAAGGTGATACCACCGAGGGTTGAAAACAACACGACGTAATCCGGCAACTTGGTGTCGCGACCAACCAGCAAAGGTCGCAGAATATTGTCAGCAAGACCTATCACCAGCGCACCATAGGCAATAAGCACAGTTGCCTGCCACCACTGGCCGGTTGAATACAAGTATAACGCCACCGGAAACCAGACTAACGCTGCGCCAATAGCAGGTAATAAACTTAAAAAGGTCATCACCACACCCCATAAAATGGGCGCCGGCACATCAAGGATCCACAAAATTAGTCCGCCCAGCACACCCTGCACGACGGCGACCACCAGATTGCCTTTAACCGTAGCGCGGGTCACTTCAGCAAATTTTGAAAACAGCATCCGCTCACGTTCATCACCCAGCGGCAGTGCGACTACAAACAATTCAACGAGCTTGGCGCCATCACGCAGCAGAAAAAATGCGAGGTACAACATCAAGCCGATATTTAAAAACAAACTGGCAGCATTCTGACCCACAGCAAAAGTCTTTTCCGCTAACAGCCGGCTACCTGCAACCGCAGCTTCAGACAACCGCAGTTTGATGTTGTCGGTATCCACGCCAAATTCTTGCAGTGTATTCGTGACCAGCGGAAATGCCATTTTGATCTTATCCAGCGTGGCTTCCGGATTCAGTTCACCTTTTTCGATCCGCTGATAAAAACTGATCCCTTCCTGTACAAAAGATGCACCAATCGCCAGCAACGGCAATACCACCATTACCACACAAATCAATAATGTCAGCGCGGCAATCCTGTTGGGTTTATTGCCAAGTTTGTACCGCAAAAAACTTTGCAGTGGGTAAAAAATAACGGTTAGCGCCGTGGCCCAGAAAATTGCCCCCCAGAATGGCTCCAGCACCAGTCCAAATCCAAAGGTGACCACCACTAATAATGCTAAAAAAAATCGACGTTCCAACTGTGCACGCATCATGTTAACTTCTCCATATCAATATACTTTCATCCTATCATGAGCTTGCCAGAATCCAAGCCTAGCGCGTTGAATCGTTAGCGGCCCTTGGCAAGACGCAAGTAATTCAGGCTGGCCCGAAGTGCCGCGGCTTTGATAGGCTTGGCCAGAAAAATCATCCCGGCTTGTTTGGCCCGCTCCGGTAAATCCGGCTCCGGAGCAGCGGATACCAGAATCGCCGGTACAGCAGGCCAAAACTGCTTTAGTTGCTGGTACAGTTGTATGCCGTGCTGATGCTGACCTAACTGATAATCCAGGATCAATACATCCGGCGCAGCCGTTGTTGTTGCCAGCTGCAAAGTGCCGGCGGCGTCGTGGCAGCTTAGCAGTTGTCCCACGCCCCATTGCCGGAGCAACGCAGCAAGTGCCGCCAGATTTGTTGCATCATCATCGACACAACAAATCGACAAACCAGCAAATGGACTGTGCTGAACAGCTGCTATCGGTGGTGATAATTCACTGCTGGGTGCAACTTCAACTTTTCCACGGTACGGCACCGTTAGTCGAAACACGGTGCCTTTGCCCGGCACTGAGACCACGTCAAGCGGATGACCCAGACTTTTCGCCATCCGCTGCACCACACCAAGGCCAAGACCAACACCGGATTCCCCCCTTGAGGTGGCATCAACCCGATAAAAGTCATCGAAAATATAAGGTAAATCCTGAGCTGCGATACCGGGGCCGGTATCCCACATTTCAATACACAAATACTGGCCGTGCCGCCGACACCCTAACAACACTTTGCCTTTGGGCGTGTATTTTATCGCGTTGGACAGCATGTTCTGCAATATACGACGCAAGTACGTTGAGTTGCTTTGTACCAGATAAGGCGCCCCCCGCACTTTCAGTTGCAGTTTTTTTTGCGCCGCCAACAGCGAATATTCATCTCGCAACTGCAGGAGCAAATTGGCAAGGTCCACCGGTTGTCGCGCCGGCTCTAACTTGCCATCATCCAGTTTGGCAATTTCCAATAAGGTTGAAATCAGCTCTTCGGTGGCTTTAAGTGAATTATCCAGCTGACCGATCATCGCTTGTTGTCGTGCCGGTTCCGAATGCTCCTGTAATGCAGCGGTAAATAATCGGGCGGCATTTAGCGGCTGCAGAATATCGTGGCTGGCCAGCGCCAAAAATCTGGTTTTTGACGAGTTGGCGCTTTCGGCTTCGGCTTTAGCCTGCAACAACTGTTGTTCGGTGATCCGGCGTAAATCAATTTCATCACGAAGTTCTTCGTTGATTTGGCTGATTTGCTGCGTGCGCTCTACCACCCTTTGTTCCAGATGTTGTTTGGCTTCCGCCAGTTGCTGCACCGCTTTCACATGCTCGGTAATGTCGGTAAAACTGGTGACAAAACCACCACCCGGAATGGGGTTTCCGCGCATTTCAATCACCGTGCCATCTGGCCGTACCCGCTGAAACACATGCGCCGTACCACGCTGCATATGCTGCAGCCGCTTTTGCACATGCTCTTCGGCACTGCCTTCGCCACACAAGCCGCGTTCGGCATTAAACCTGACGATATCCGCGATAGAGCGGCCAACCCGCACCATGCCTTCCGGGTAATGAAACATTTCCAGATATTGCCGGTTCCAGGCCACCAGCTGTAAATCACGGTCAACGACGCTGACGCCCTGACTTAAATGCTCGAGGGTCGAAAACAGAATTTTACGGGAAAACTGAATAGCCTGCCGGGTGTCATCAAATAATGTCACCACATCCTCAAACGCCAGCTGCCGGCCATCGAGCACCGCATTGACCATAGCGGCGGCGCTGGAAGAACCGATTACACCGGCTAATTCACGTTCGATGTGCCGCACCAGTGCAGGCTCTGGTGCTTCATCCAAGGCCGGCGGCTGCAATTGACGGCGACTGAAATCGGCAATAGATTCATCGGCGCGTCCAGCACCAATAAACCGTTCCAGTAAAGTTTTTAAATCCTGAGCATATACCCGGCTACGCCTGGCCGTTTTCACTTCATCCAGCGGTAAATTGGGTTTTACAAAGGCAACAGCTTGTAGCCGGTCGTTTAAATTGGCTTTATGCAATAACGACATTGCAACATACGCCAGTAAATTAAGTCCCAGTGACCAAAACACGCCGTGGCTAAGCGGGTCGATGTCCAGCCCAAACAGCTGGGTCGGTCGAAGCCAGCTTTGGCCAAATAACCCTTGCTGCATAATCGCGGTGTCGACTACCCCCACACTGACCAACTGTGGCAGCATCAAACAGAAAAACCACAACGTAAAACCAACACCTACGCCAGCATAAACGCCTGACGCCTGACCATGGCGCCAGTACAAACCACCAAGTACCGCTGGCGCTAGCTGAATGATCAAAGCAAAGGCCAACAGGCCGGTTTCTGCCAGCTCATAATTTCGGGCAAACAGCATGTAGTAACCGTACGACAACGCCATAACCACCACGATCATCAGCCGGCGTACCCGTAAAATCAGTGGACTATAATCGCGGGCTAGTTGTTGATTTGGGTCGGCCCGCAATAAAGTCGGCATCACCACGTCGTTACTTATCATGGTGCTGAGTGCCAGTGTGGCGATAATTATCATTGACGTTGCCGCTGAAAAACCGCCAATAAACACCAGCGCACTGATACTTTCCCAGCCCTGACTGGCCGGCAGCAACAATACAAAACTATCGGCTTGCGCCAGTTGCTGTGGAAATAACTGATAACCCGCGAGCGCAATCGGCAGCACCACTAAAGTTACCAGCACCAGATAACCGCTGAACCAGCGTTTGGCGTGTTGCAGATGTTGTGGCGCAACATTTTCAACAAAAGTGACGTGAAACTGCCGGGGCAACAAAAAGATAGCCGCCATCGCCAGTATGGTTTTGGTGATAAAGGCCAGCAGACTGAACGATTCGTTACTGCTACGAGTTGCAGCATAGTGGGTAAAGTCAATGAACACAGACCAGGGGCGGTCCAGTACAAACCAACAAACTGCCAGCGCCAGCGTGAGAAGTGCGGTGAGTTTAATCACCGATTCAAAGGCAATCGCCACCATCACGCCGCGGTTTTGCTCGGTTAAATGGACTTTGCGGGTACCAAATAAGATGGCGAACAACGTCATCGTTACCGCACTTAACAGAGCTGAATCTTGCCACCACGCCGCTTGGGTATTTTCCGGCTGGCCTAACAGTACCTGATAAGAGGTTGCCACCGCTTTTAACTGCAACGCGATATAAGGCACCACCACAATCAAACACAACAACGCACTCATCGCCGCGATGGCGTGGCGTTTGCCATAACGGGCGCTGATAAAATCGGTGATGGAAGTGACATTGTGCTTTTTGGCAACAAACAACAACTTACGCAGCACGCGCTGGCCAAACACGAACACCAGCAAAGGCCCTAGATAAATCGGCACATAGTCCCAGCCGGAACTGATGGCCGAACCGACAGCGCCGTAATAAGTCCAGGACGTACAATAAACAGCAAGCGCCAGGCTATAAATCAGCCCGCCATACTTTCGTAGCAGCTGATCTGAAGCGTGCCGCTCAGCCCAATTGGCGACCAGGAACAATCCACCGACATAAAACAACGCCAATACAGCGACAATCCAAGCAGCCACGAACCACTCCAATAATTTATATGGCGAAAGCCAGCCGCTAATGTTCGTTAGCTACGCCTTGATGTCAATACTGCAATGATTTCGTTCGACTAAAGTCGGGCTATCGCTCTAACACGCAACTGCTAGATTAAATCTGCTCGCAACAATAACAAAAGAAGGATTTAAACAATGACGGTGCATGATAAAAATGCAGAGGCCTATTGGAAAGCCAATTTGCGTCTGATCATCGGTAGCCTGATCATCTGGGCTCTGGTGTCCTATGGTTTTGGCATTATCTTCCGGCCACTGCTGGCGGGAATAGCAGTAGGTGGAACTGATTTAGGCTTTTGGTTCGCCCAACAGGGTTCGATTATTACTTTTATCATTTTGATTTTCTTCTATGCGTGGAAGATGAACAAACTTGATAAACAATACGGCCTGGACGAGGAGTAAGCCCTGATGAGTCAATTTGCAATCAATTTGTTGTTTGTCGGCGGTTCTTTTGCGCTTTATATCGCCATCGCGATTTGGGCCAGAGCCGGTTCAACCAAAGAATTTTATGTCGCCGGTGGTGGTGTCCATCCGGTCATGAACGGCATGGCGACCGCCGCTGACTGGATGTCAGCAGCCTCGTTTATTTCAATGGCCGGCTTAATTTCCGTCGGCGGTTACGCTAATTCCACCTACTTAATGGGCTGGACCGGCGGTTATGTGTTACTCGCCATGCTGTTAGCGCCTTACTTACGTAAATTCGGCAAATTTACAGTGCCGGATTTTATCGGCGATCGGTTTTACAGCTCGGGGGCGCGGTTAGTTGCTGTAGCATGTTTAATCATTGCTTCAGTTACTTACGTTATTGGCCAGATGACCGGCGCCGGTGTAGCGTTCTCACGCTTTTTGGAAGTCAGCAGTGACGCCGGTTTAATTATCGCCGCTGTGATTGTCTTTATGTACGCCGTACTAGGTGGCATGAAAGGCATTACCTATACCCAAGTTGCACAATACGTGGTGTTGATTGTGGCTTATACCATTCCGGCGGTGTTTATTTCGCTGCAATTGACTGACACTTTTTTACCACCGGTAGGTTTGTTCTCTGATCATGTGCAATCTGGTGTACCGCTGCTGCAAAAGTTGGATGAAGTGGTGCGTGAACTGGGTTTTGTTGATTACACCGCTGACGTGGATAACAAACTGAATATGGTGCTGTTTACCTTATCGCTGATGATTGGTACCGCCGGTTTACCTCATGTGATTATCCGTTTCTTCACGGTACCAAAAGTTGCCGATGCGCGTTGGTCAGCCGGTTGGGCGCTGGTGTTTATCGCCATCCTGTATCTGACTGCGCCTGCGGTTGCTTCCATGGCACGGTTAAACCTGATGACTACGATATTCCCGGATGGCCCGACTGCCGATGCCATCAAATATGAAGATCGGCCAGACTGGATTAAAAATTGGGAAAAAACCGGTTTAATCAAACACGACGATTTAAATGGTGACGGCCGTATTCAGTTGTACAACCACACCCCTGCTTTTGAAGCGACAGCGACCGAGCGCGGCTGGAAAGGTAACGAACTGACGGTGAACAACGACATTCTGGTACTGGCCAATCCTGAAATTGCCAATTTACCAGGCTGGGTGGTTGGTTTAATTGCCGCAGGTGGTTTAGCTGCAGCATTATCGACAGCGGCTGGTTTGTTGTTAGCTATCTCTTCTGCCATCAGTCACGATTTGATTAAAGGTTCCATTAATCCGCATATCACCGAAAAACAAGAACTGCTTTATGCGCGGATTTCGATGGGTGTGGCGATTGTCGTCGCGACCTGGCTCGGCATGAATCCGCCAGGCTTTGCCGCGCAAACCGTTGCTTTGGCCTTTGGTATCGCCGCAGCGTCAATTTTCCCGGCCTTGATGATGGGCATTTTCTCGAAACGGGTAAATAGCAAAGGGGCGATTTTGGGGATGTTATCAGGCTTAGTCTTTACCTGCGTCTACATCTTCCTGTACCTGGGCTGGTTCTTTATTCCAGGCACGGCGTCGTTTGAAAACGTACCAGAAAATTGGATCTTTGGAATATCACCACTGTCGATTGGCGCTGTAGGCGCGGCAATTAACTTCCTGGTCGCCTTTGGGGTCTCAGCAGTGACTGAACAACCACCAAAAGCGATCCAGGATTTGGTAGAAAGCGTGCGTTTCCCGCGGGGAGCCGGTATTGCTGTTGATCATTAATGTTGATCATTAATAGTATCGGGCCGTTGTAACCTGTTGCTGAACACAGGTTACAATCCGCCTGCTCACTGATGGGCCATCACAGGCCCATTTTTTTATAACCTGCGCTTTTAAGGACAACCAATACGATGTTATGGGAACTTCTGGCCACAATTATCGCCGGTGTTGGCGCTGCAGGGATTGCCTTGCTGTTACGAAAGTTTACCAGCCAACGTTTACCCCGCTATTGGGTGCCGGTTTTTGCCGGTCTTGGCATGCTGATTTTTCAAATTCATGGTGAATACAACTGGTTCCGCCATCAAAGTGGTTTATTGCCACAGGGTGTCACCGTCGTGCGCACTATTGAAAGTTCCAGCTGGTGGCGCCCCTGGAGTTATCTCAAACCGCACACCCTGCAGTTCGTAGCAATGGATAGTAAAAACGCCAGCTCAAATCAACACAATGCCGATTTAATGCTGGTTGATTTGTACTTTTTCGAGCATCGCCAACCTGCAAGACGGATTAAACAAGTGATCCACTGCGCCTTGCAAAAACGAGCTTTGTACAGCGACACGCTGCCGCTGCCCAAGCCCGGTGAAGCCATTGATGAGAGCTGGCAACCTTTAGAAGCCAACGATGTGGTGCTGCTGCAGCTCTGTAAAACCAGCCGTTCCGACTAAAGTAGACTGTCGCGGATTTTTCCCGCTTGCTACAGTGTTCCGACAAAGAAAAGGTGTGCCGAACAATATGAGTGAGATCAGCGAAGTCAGTAAATTCCTGGCGCATACCACGCCATTTAACCAGCTGCCGGCGGCACAAATCAGTCGGCTGACCCGCCATTTCACCGTTTATTATTATCAGGCACAAGAATTGGTACCCGCAGAAACCAACCGGCTGCTGATTGTCCGCACCGGCGTTTTTTCGCTGTACAGCGACCAGCAACAACTTTTGGCAAAACTACAGGAAGGTGACTTTTACGGTTATCAGCGGTTGCTCACGGAGCTTGGCGATCACGATCAGTTACGCTGTGAAGAAGATGGCCTGGTGTATTGGCTTGATCAGCAGAGTTTCCACCAGTTACGTCACCAGTTTAAAAATTTCGATATTTTTTTCCAGCGCTTATTCAGCCGTCGGCTGCATCAATACCAGGAACAACAGCACAACAATCGTTTTACCTTGAAAATCGACGATATCATCCACCACCGCAAAGTCACCATTGCACCAGAACAAAATGTGCAAACTGCCGCCGCGCTGATGACCGAACAGCGGGTGTCGTCATTATTGGTGGAAGAACAGGATAAACTGGTTGGTATTGTCACCGACCGCGATTTACGCAGCAGAGTGCTGGCGAAAGATTTGCCCGCCAGTACCCAGGTTTGTCAAATCATGACCCGCCAACCTCACCACATTGACCGGCACGCCTATTTGTTTGAAGCCGTGCAGTTGATGAGCCGGCACAATATTCACCACTTGCCGGTGATGGATAACAACGTTAGCTGTAGCATGATCACCGCAACTGACATTATTCGGGCGCAACAAGACCATCCGGTGTACCTGATTGGCCAAATTCATCGCCAGCAAACCGTCGACGGCCTGGAACAATGTAGTCTGCAAATCAAAACACTGGCCATAGTAATGGGCAAGCAGCAAGTGCCAGCCGCTGAAGCCAGTCATATTCTAACCACACTCACCGATGCGTTGACGCAGCGCCTGATCCAGCTTGCACAAATTAAACTCGGTAATGCGCCTTGTGTCTTCAGTTGGCTGGCGTTTGGCTCGCAGGCGCGAATGGATCAAAGTCTGAACGCCGATCAGGACAATGCTTTGCTACTGGAAAAAGAACCGGTGGCGGAAATAGCCGATTATTTTCAGGCGCTGGCTGAATTTGTCTGTCAGGGGCTGGCGCGCTGTGGCGTGAAATTATGCCCCGGCAATATTATGGCGAGTAATGACGAACTGCGATTGAGCTTAAAAGGCTGGTCGACTCGTTTTGCACGCTGGATTGGCACCCCGACTCCTGCCGCATTACTCAATGCCAGTATCTATTTCGACCTGCGGGTGATTGAAGGAAGTCGTGGTCTTTTTAATGCATTACAACAGGATATTCTGGCACGCACCGTCAATAACGATTTGTTTTTACTACATATGGCGCACACAGCGCTGGAACGAACCGCCCCACTCGGCTTTTTTAAGAATTTCATTCTGGAACCCGATGGCCACCACAAACAAGGCCTGGATCTGAAAAAACGCGGTATCAGCCTGCTGACGGATATTGTCAGAGTCTACGCATTGTCTGCTGGCATCACCCAAATCAATACCAGAGCGCGCTTACAACAACTCGCGAAACTGCAGTTGATTGAAACAAAACAAATGCAAAACCTGCTGGACGCCTTTGATGTATTGTCACAGTTAAGGTTTGACAAGCACGTGCACGAGCTGCAACAAGATCATGACGTGACCAACCTGTTGGATCCGGCTCATTTATCGGGTTTACAACGGCATCAGTTAAAGGATTGTTTTAACGTGATCAATGCGGCACAACAATCATTGCGTTATCGTTTTTGCCGCGAGTTGTGACATGCCGCTATTGCCAAACCAGCGCAAAGTAAGAAAATGGCTGAGCCGGCTGCAGCTACCCGATTGGCGAACGCTGGCGCAACAGCTGAACTTCAGCAGAAAGCTGACGCTGAAAGTACCGGTGAGCGACATCATTCAGCAGTTTGACAAAATCCCCGCTGCCGATCCCCGGCTGAACATCGCTGATTGTCGTTTTGTTGTCATCGATATCGAAACGACCGGCCTGAATGCCAAAACCGATTACATCGTCAGTATCGGTTGGGTGGTGATTCAGGCGCAGGAAATTGTGCTGGCCAACGCAAAACACCATTTAATTGCAACTCCGGTCAGTGTTGGTCAAAGTGCGGTGTTTCATGGGGTGCACGACCACCATTTAACCAGCGCCCGCGATCTCAGTGAAGTACTGAGTGAATTTTTAAGCGACTTCGCCGGGGCCGTATTTGTGGCGCATCACGCTAACATCGAACAACAATTCATCACAGTGGCCTGTCAGCGGTTATTTGGTAAAGCGCCAAAACTGCGTTTTGTCGACACCATGGCACTGGAATGGCAGCGATTACAACAACATGGAAAAGTGGTGAAAAACCAGGATCTGCAATTAAATGCCTGCCTGCAACGACATCATTTACCAACCAGCCAGCAACATCACGCCTTGGCAGACGCCTATAGTTGCGCCTTGTTGTTGCTGTGCCAACTTAAACAAAGCCGCGATCCAAATTTGCAACTTGCTGATTTATATAAAATGGCAAAGATGTAGCGGTACAAAACGAAGCGGTCAGTTGACTAAATTTCCAGGAAAATCAGCGATAAAAAAACCCGCAATGGCAGCGGGTTTTTTCAGTTGGCGGCTAAATTAATCGTAAATTACTTAGCACGGCCACGGTATTCGTCAGTACGGGTATCGATTTCGATTTTGTCGCCAGTCTCAACAAATGCTGGAACCATCAGTTCAAAACCGGTGTCCAGTTTAGCTGGCTTCATCACTTTGCCTGAAGTATCACCACGGGCAGCAGGTTCTGAGTACACAACTTCACGAATAACGAACGGAGGCAGGTCAACAGAAATTGCACGCTCGCCGTAGAATACAACTGAACACTGCATATCCGGAACCAGATATTTCAGTGCTTCAGTCATGTTTTCAGCTTCGATTTCGTATTGGTTGTATTCAGCATCCATGAATACATACATTGGGTCAGCGAAGTAAGAATAAGTAACTTCTTTGGTATCAAGCATTACTTGTTCGAACTTGTCGTCAGCGCGGTAAACAGTCTCTAAACCGCCACCGGTCAACAGACCTTTCATTTTCATTTTAACAACAGCAGCATTACGGCCAGATTTGTTGAATTCAGCTTTCTGAACAACCATTGGCTCGTTGTTGACCATGATCACCTGGCCAGCGCGTACTTCTTGAGCAGTCTTCATCATAATTGAAATATCTTCTTGTTAGGAAAAATTGCGGGGCATTATAAATTTATTTTCAGCAAAACGCACGAGGTTGGTTACAAGATCTTGCTGTAACATTAAAAACTGCTGCCATTGCTGCTGATATTCGGTAATTTCTTTAATATTTTCAATTAGTAATGGCAGTAATTCCAAAAGTGGTTGTTCAAGATCCCAGCGAATATGCAGTTGCCGGATGAGCGCTGAAAGTGCCGGTGGCGCCATCTGCAGATATTTATCCAAAAATGCCTGTAGTTTTACTTGATGCGCCTGGTCTTGTTGGCGATAAATTTGCCAAATCATCGGTTTACCCGCCCAGTGCGCCCGGATCACCGAATCTTCACCGCGCACAAAATTAATATCACAGGCTGCCAGCAGATAGTCGTACTGTGGCTGGGGCAAAAATGGCAGGATATCAATCCGCAGATTGTGCAGTATTACCGATGTTTGCGTTGTCAGCTCCGGCCAAATCTCCCGCAGCTGCTGTGCAACGACGCCTTCCGGCACCACCAGCAACACCGATGGCGATAGTTGCTGCAACTGCCCGACAAAACCGGCAATCGCTTGCTGCTGATAACAAAACAGTGAAATTTTTAAGTCGTAGCGCATGGCATAGACAACACCGGCCCGCTCCCAGAATTGCTGCTGGGCCGATAAATCCTGACTAAACTGGTGCAAGTCGTCGACCAAGCCCCTTTCTCTTAGCAAACCACCGGTTTGCGCCGTAAAACCTGGAAAAAAGAAATATTTGGCAAGATGAAGTCCCGCTTGTGGTGAAGCCAGCGAATGGCAACCGTGTACCCAATCTTCTGCCGATAAATATTCCAGATTTAGCCAGATAGCATCCGGACGAAGTTCCGAAAATTGTTGCAGGTAAGTCTGTGGCACAGTACAAGCCAAAGCTTCAATCAGTAAATCCGGGTAATCGGTCGCAGCAAGACTTGGTAAGTCAGCCTGCCATAACCTGACACAAACGCCGTTGATCTGCTGAAGCGGCAATAGCGGGTTAAGCTCAGGGCAAATACGCTGGAAGCTTTGCAAATCGTCCACCCAGAGGGTAACTGCGACAGCATGCTCGGCCACGAGTTGCCGGGAAAGCCGCCAGCAAATACCGATATCGCCAAAATTATCAATCACACTGCAAAATACATCACATCGTTTCAGAGTCCGGACGGACATGGGTTTTCTCCGGGTCGACAATTTAAAGTAGGTGTTTTTAAAGATTTTAACCGAACGAGCGCCAAATCACGGTCGCCAGTTTCAGACTAATCAGCAAGCAGCCTGAGATTAACAATAAGATCAGACAAGCAGTTCCATGTAGTTTTCCATAAAACCACCACTGTCGAAAGGTCAGGCGCCAACCGGAACCGCCAGGCAACAAAGGGGGGTGAAAATTAAATACCAACCGGATAAACAGCCAAATCAGTATCCACAAGGTGAGCAATAACGGCAGCAATAATTCGCCACCAAGACGTAGATCGGCAAACAACCAAAAACCGGTCCAACCACAACTGCACAACAACAAAAACCAAATCCAGCCAATTGCCGGCCAACGGCTATTGGCGATGTTGCTGAGCAACCTAAAATAACGATGGTACCAGTTTTTCATAGGGACAGTTTCATACTGACGGCAACGCCTGCTGCCACATTTCTACCGGATACAAAGGTAAAATGCCTGACAATCCTGCCATATCACCCACCAGCCAGATTTGTTCGAATGGATGCTGACTTGGTAACAATAAGCGCGGCCGATGCTGCTGCAGATCCTGACAACGCCAATGTGGATTAACATTGCGGATCACCAGCCAGACACGTTTGCTGTCGTATTTTTTCTGGCCTTTTTGGGCAATCAACCGGTTCAACGCTTCAAGCAAGCGATGCTCTGCGGGTACTTGCTGCAAGGCTAGTAACTGCTGATGCGTTTGGAAGGATAACGGTCGGCCAAGAATATGCATGGCTTCGGCTTCACTGCCATACAAGTGCGCGATTTCCAAATCCAGTCGTTGTTCTTGCAGATAACAGGAAACATCGGGTTTGGCCGGCTCATTATGCCAGATATGACGCATCGGTAACCCAAACTGCTGTTCATACAAACGCATAAAGAGCCGGGCGGCATCATGTTCGAGATTTATTTTTTCCAGCTGTTGCTCACGCATGATCCGGACTCGCCCTGCTTCAGAAAATAATTAATAAAATCCTCGCTATATTATCGCAAGCAGCTATAAAAAATAAGACTTCTCAGCTTTTGTGTCGGTGGCAACGCCGTCAAATGTCCGGATAAGGCGACCCAGTAAGTGACGCAACCCAGTATTCTGACACCAAAACACAAAACAGATTTACCCGATTCTCTGGTCGTCAGACTGACACGCGTCAATAACGGTATTCTGGCGCTGACCCTGTCCTTTACCTTCACCGCCATGGCTGCAACTTTGTGGTTCGGATCAATCTCACATCAACAGAATAATGCGCTGGCCAGTGCGCAAGTTCTTGGCAGCAGCATAGCAGCGGCATTGGTATTCAACGACACAAAATCGGCGCAGCAAGAACTGCAAACCTTCAGCCGGGGAACTGATTTGCTGGCCGTACAAGTACTGCAAAACGACCAGACGCTGTTTGTGCAGTGGCAGCAACCGGACTTGCCACAGACATTAACGCCGCCGGCTATCTGGCCACAAAAAGTTAATGTGGTCTCAGGATGGCAACAATATCAAATTCAGTTACCCATTATGTTTAAGCAAGAGCTGGTAGGACTGCTTTTGGTACAACTCAGTCTGAAAAATTTACAACATCAGGTGATGGCACTTATCGCACTGATGGCGCTGATCACATTATTGATGTTGGCGCTGGCCAGCAGAGGATTACGGCTGGTGCAAAAACGGGTGTTATCGCCTATCGTTGAGCTGGCAGCACTGGCAGAGCAGGCCGCGCGGGATAATGACTATAGCGTACGAGGAGTCGTCAGACGAAACGATGAAGTTGGTCGGCTGACCGAGCGGATCAATGAGTTATTTACTCAGGTTGCCGCCAATCAGTTTTGGCTGAAACAACAGCTGGCTGATGAGCGTCAAACCGGACAGCAATTAAAACAACTGGCCCATCATGACAGTCTGACCGGACTGCCCAACCGGTTATATTTCCAGCAGCAACTAAGCTCATCGATACAACAAGCTCTGCAACACCAGAAAATAATGGCGTTAATGTTTATCGACTTAGATAACTTTAAAACGGTGAATGACAGTTTTGGCCACGATTATGGTGACGAGGTATTACAGATGGTATCCACCAGGATGCAGCAGGTTCTGCGCGAGCACGATGTGTTGTGCAGGTTAGGCGGTGATGAATTTGCGGTGCTGCTGACCGAACTTGGTGATATCCGGCACGCAGAATCACTGGCTGATCGCCTGATTGCCGCTGTACGTCAACCGATGTTCATTCGCGAACAGCTGATGCCGGTCGGCGCGACAATCGGCCTCGCCTTCTGCCCACTGGATGCTGCAGAACCCGCCATGCTGCTGCAAAAAGCAGATGAAGCGATGTACGCCGCAAAACGTGCCGGAAAAAACACCTTTCGCCGGGTGCAAGATGCACCATAACACCATGGTCCTACTGACTCTGTGCTGTTGTTTTTCAGTATTGGCGCAGCAGCAGACCGAGCCGCAAACATCCGAACCAAGCTTGGAAGCATTGCTGCGGACACCGTTAAACGCCGTGCCGCGGGATGTGGAAATCACCACGGCTAGCCGCACCCAACAAAGCGCTGACTCGGCACCGGCTATCACCTATCTGGTCACCAGTCAGGACATCCGGCTATATCAGATGCGGACACTGGCCGAAGTGCTGCAGCTGATGCCGGGAATACACATTACCAGCGATGGCGGATTTAATTACATCGGCGTGCGGGGTTTAGGTCGTCACGCCGATTTTAATTCAAGATTGTTGTTTTTAATTGATGGCGTGCGTGCAAACGACAATATCGGCGATGCCATGCTGGTTGGGACGGATGCAATGATTGATGTTGAATCGATCGAAAGGGTTGAATTTACCCCAGGCCCGGGTTCTGCACTTTACGGCAACAATGCATTTTTTGGTGTGCTCAATATAGTGACCAAAGGTGTCAGCAGATTACATGGTGTAGCGCTGTCGCTGCAGCTAGACAGCCTTCAGCAGCAACAATTCAGACTGAATGTGGCGCATCGCGAGTACGCAAGTTGGGAAAGCTGGTTCAGTGCCAGCGTGAACGAACGCCCTAATATCCCGCTGACTTATCCTGCCCCGGCTGAATTGACCGACCTGCTGCAGTCCCGGAATCACGAAGATTTTTATCGCCTGCAAGCCGGCTTTAAAAGTTCAGGCTGGCTGTGGCAAGGGGCATTCAATCATCGGAAACTAACCATTCCCGTGGGCTTGAACGAACATTTCACACCTGAATTGAGCAACATTTCAGATCGCAATTATTTCTACCGGCTCAGTAAAAAATTCACCTTCTCGCCTGAATGGGAACTTGACGCCAAACTGAGTCAAAGCGGACTTGGTTTTCAAAGGTTACAACCTTATCGGGATCCCGCGTTACAGCGGTTTGTATCGGACACCAGGATGGACGGACGTTGGCAGCATCTTGAACTCCAACTGATCAATCGTAGCTTTGCCGGGCATTTGTTGATGACAGGTATCGAGCATCAACAGGATGTGCTGCAACAAATTACCGTCGGCAATGAAGGTTTTCCACCAGCTTTTACCTTTATTGGCAATAATCATCGAACGGGCATTTTTTTGCAGGACTTATGGCAATTGCTGCCAGAACATACGCTAGTGCTGGGTGCGCGCTTTGATGACAGTGAAACCGGCCCTGCGATCACCACGCCAAGAGTGGCCTGGATTTGGCAAACCAACGCCGATATGACGTTTAAACTGATGCATGGCAGTGCGTTTCGGGTCGCCAATCTGAATGAATTCAGTACCAATGCTCTCACCATTTACCCTATCCCTTCGGAGGAAAAAATAGAAACGACTGAGCTGGCCTGGCAACATTATCTGACGTCGCAGTTTCAATATCGAGTGTCATTTTTTCAATCGCACATCACTGATTTAATCGAGCTAGACCCATTTACCGGTATTTTTGTCAACGGCAGCGACTTACGAAGTCATGGTCTGGATGCCGGAATTGAATATAGGGGAAGTCAGCAACAGCAGCTCAGACTGAATTGGTCATGGCAGCGAACCCGTTATCAGCAACAGACGAAATTACTGGAAAACTCACCGTCACATCTGCTGAACTTTCTATACAACCAACCTCTTTTTAACCCCAGCTTTATTTTCAGCTGGCAAACCCGGGCGGTCAGTAAACGCGAAACCTTGCTGGAAAAATTTCCGGGCTACGTACTGCATAATGCAAATCTGCTATGGCAACTGTCGGATGAACTGGAGGTGAGCTTTGGTGTACATAACCTGACACAGACTCGTTATTATGATCAGCCGAGCCTGATTGCGCCGCCGATCCAAAATGTCGACCGGACAGTCCGCATCGCCCTGCAGTGGAGACTGGGCCAATGAAGTGGCTGCTGCAGTTCTACTGTTTATTCAGCTGCTTGTCCGGTTGTTTCCCGGTGATGGCGGTTGAACCGGACATGCTGCTCAAGGCCAGATTCGTAGCACGCTTTGTACAACTGACCGAATGGCCTCCGCCACCACCTGCACAATTTCGTTATTGTGTTGCCGGTAATACACCGTTGCTGCAAGCGTTACAGCAGACAAAGCTGTATAGCTCACAAGGCGAGCCGCTGCAGATTGAACCCATCGAGCAACCGATACAAGCGTTAACCTGCCAACTTTTAATTCTGAGCCTGGATCAACACGCTGAGCTCAGCCGCTGGCAACAGCAGTTGATGCGAACGCCAGTATTGGTGATTACCGATAATAGCGAAGCCTTTCATAGCCTGGCCGTCATCGGTTTAATCACCGAACCAGATGGCATCAGTTTTCGCATCAATTATAGTTTGGCACAACAGCGGGGCCTCAAACTGAGCTCGCAATTGTTGAAGCTGGCCAGGGAGGTCATCTAACAACGAGCCTGTTCCGGACAAAAACACGCTGAAAGATCAGCCCTCGCTAAAATGGCTTACACTCCAGGCTGTAGGTTTACCTCAGTGCCACGGCCACATCTCGTAGATGACAGGTATGACCGAAGCAATCAGCAATAAGCCCATACTGATATTAAAAATCCGCTGCGGCAGCGGCTTGGCCAATAACGGCCGCAGAATGGCACCAAATACCAGCCAGGTACCTACACAAGGGAAACTCAGCAGTAAAAATGCCGCAGTAATTTGCAATACATCGTAATAAAAGGTCCCCGCCAGCGACGTAAATGCAGCAATAGCACCTGATGCCATTACCCAGGCTTTCCCATTCACCCACTGAAACAACGCAGCCTGCCAGAATGTGAGCGGTGGCCGTTTTACCCCATCTACGCTGCCGGGTGCACTGCTGGCAATTCGCCACGCTAACCAAATCAGATAAATGATGCCCAGAATTTTAATGATCAAATGCAGCCAGGGGTATTGCTGAAATACCACCCCAAAGCCAATACCAACCAGCAGCACCATGGTTGGAAATCCCAGGCAAATGCCGAGCAAATGCGGCACGCTGGCTTTAATGCCGTAATTCACGCCGGACGACATGATCATAATATTGTTCGGGGCAAGCGTGATAGTACTGGAAAAAGCAAAAAACAATACGGCAAAAAATACGTCCACAGTCAGCCTCGGTTTGATGGTTTGGTTGAATGGTTTGGATGAAAATCAAAGCCTTGCACATCAGAGCACGACAGCCTTCACTTTAAGCTTATGTCGATCGTTGAGGCAATGCCGGCTGTACAGGCCCAGACCAAAATTTCGGTCACTGTTGAGTTTCAAGCCGATGCCAGAGGCTGGTATCGTCAATCGGTGTCAAGGGTGGTAAAAATGGATTTGGCAGTTCAATCAACGTGCGCCGTTCAAGTGCCATCTGGGCTAAATGTTTTTGAAAAAACTGTTGAAACAGAGCCA
This sequence comes from Rheinheimera sp. SA_1, assembly GCF_001669775.1. Lineage (GTDB taxonomy): Bacteria > Pseudomonadota > Gammaproteobacteria > Enterobacterales > Alteromonadaceae > Pararheinheimera. The sequence continues at coordinate 171,731 of NZ_LXWK01000019.1, read as the reverse complement.
AAAAACTACCATCGGCCAGTGCTTTGCGCAGGCCAAGTTCAATCGTTGCTGCCAAAGCCAAATTGTCTTGTTTAACAAAAAAATATACCGCGCCAGGGTAATGAATGAGCCAGTCGGTTTCAATCACCAACCCTTGTTGCTGCCAGGTTTGCCTTTCGGCTTCAATTTCCAGTACGCCGCGAGGAATAGCTTCAACACGTCCTTTTAATAACATCTGAAACAAATTTTCGTACTTTGACACTGCCAGGATCGAAAAACGACTGGCACGTAAAATCTCGGTATCGACCCAATCATGCACCTGTGCAAATCTAAGTTGTTGCAAAGCCTTTTTGTCTTTTAACTGGCTGAATTTATGCTGATCAGCGGCGTTAATCAGCAATAAACGATAGCTGCCAAGGCCACGATAGATTGGAATTCGAACAGGTAAATACTGCAGTTCACGCTCTGTCGAAGTCATGGTCCACACCACATCGATACCACCATTTGAGTTCAGCAAATGCAGAGCGCGGCTTTTTGACATAGGTTCAGCCGAAGATTGCAGTTCTGCGTCGACACCCGCTTTATCAAAAGCAAGCTGCAATAATGCAATAGGATATTCGGAACGAAAGTCGCTCATGGTGGCGACTGCCGGATATTTAATGATGAGCGGTTGTGCAAAGAGTGGTAACAGCATAAAGCCAACCATCCATGTCAAGAGTAAGGCCAGACATCGCCTCATCACAGATCCTTCTCTATTTTGGGTAAAGAAAGTGTAGCAAATTACCGGACTATCACAACGTGAGTTTCGACGGGACAAGGCGCAACGGCGACGAATGAGTGGCTAGCGGACAAACACTGAAAATTTTGATTGAGGTTTAAAAAACAAAAAAGGCAGCCGGAGCTGCCTTTTTAAACTACTTAAAATTAAGCAGTTAAAGCTTGTTTCGCTTTAGACACCAGGGCAGCGAATGCACCTTTGTCATATACAGCGATGTCAGCCAGAATTTTACGGTCGATTTCAACAGATGCTCTTTTCAGACCATCGATGAAACGGCTGTAAGATAAACCGTTTTGACGTGAAGCAGCGTTAATACGCGCGATCCACAGTTGACGGAATTGACGTTTACGTTGACGACGGTCACGGTAAGCGTATTGGCCGGCTTTGATAACTGCTTGGAAAGCTACACGATAAACACGGCTACGGGCACCGTAGTAACCTTTAGCCTGGTTTAATACCTTCTTGTGACGCGCACGTGCGGTCACACCACGTTTTACTCTTGGCATTTAAAATCTCCTAATATTATGCGTATGGCAAGCAGCGAGCGATACCAGCGACGTCAACTTTTGCAACTAACGTTTTTGGACCTAACTGACGCTTACGCTTAGAAGACTTCTTCGTCAGGATGTGGCGAAGATGTGATTGCTTACGTTTAAAACCACCAGAAGCGGTCTTTTTAAAGCGCTTTGCAGCACCTTTGTTGGTTTTCATCTTAGGCATAGTTAAAAAACTCGCATTGTTTTGATTACAACGAATAATAAGGCGAAAAGCCACACTCCACTGCGTTACCGCAGCGGAACACGACTTTTACTTGTATGCACTTATTACTTCTTATTTGGGGCCAGCATCATAATCATCTGACGGCCTTCAACCCGACTTGGGAACGATTCACAGATAGCGATATCTGCCATGTCGTCTTTGATCCGGTTTAATACGTCAATACCGATGTCAAGATGCGCCATTTCACGACCACGATAACGCAGTGTTACTTTAGCTTTGTCACCCTCTTCAATGAAGCGACGCAGGTTGCGTAGTTTTACCTGGTAATCGCCTTCATCAGTTCCAGGCCGGAATTTAATTTCCTTGATCTGGATCTGCTTTTGCTTCTTCTTCTGCTCTTTCGCAGCTTTACCCTTTTCGAAGAGGAACTTACCATAGTCCATTAACTTACAAACAGGCGGCTCAGCTGTTGGACTGATTTCTACCAGATCACAACCACCTTCCTCGGCCAATTTAATGGCATCAGCGGTACCTACTACACCTAATTGTTCACCTTCCAGACCAATCAAACGCACTTCGCGGACGTTGATTTCTTCGTTAATACGATTCGGTCTGTTCGTTGGTAACGGTTTCTTTCCTACTTTAATGGTATGTTCCTCCAAGGATTAATATCATCAGACCCGGTCTTTGATTTCTGTGGTCAGTTTTTCAACTAACGCTTGGACAGACATCTTACCTAAGTCTTCGCCTTTGCGTGTTCTTAAGGCTAAATCACCGGCTTCAACTTCTTTGTCACCGACGACAACCAAATAAGGAACACGTGCCAGCGTGTGCTCGCGGATTTTAAAGCCAATCTTCTCATTTCTCAAGTCAGAAGTTGCTCTAATTCCGTGAGATTTGAAAGTTTTTACTAATTCTTTGACATAATCGGCCTGATTATCGGTAATGTTCATTACCACAACCTGAGTTGGCGCCAACCATGCCGGCATTAAACCCGCATATTCTTCAATCAAAATACCGATAAAACGTTCCAGCGAGCCTAAAATAGCACGGTGAATCATCACCGGAACTTGCTTCTCGCCGTTTTCAGCCACATAAGAGGCGCCTAAACGTGCTGGCATTGAAAAATCGAGCTGCACAGTACCACATTGCCACGCTCTGTCCAGACAATCGTGTAAAGTAAATTCGATTTTCGGGCCGTAGAAGGCACCTTCACCGTGTAAATACTCAAATTCGATGCCTTTGCTGGTCAAAACATCGGCCAAAGCTTTTTCGGCTTTGTCCCAAATTTCATCAGAACCAACGCGTTTTTCCGGGCGAGTTGACAGCTTAACGACGATTTTATCAAAACCAAAGGTTTTATAAGTCTCGTACACCATGTCGATACAACCACCGACTTCGGCTTCAATTTGCTCTTCAGTACAGAAGATATGCGCATCATCCTGGGTAAAACCACGCACCCGCATTAAACCGTGTAAAGAACCTGACGGCTCATTGCGGTGACAACAACCAAATTCAGCCATCCGCAGTGGTAAATCACGGTAAGACTTCAGACCCTGATTAAAAATCTGAATATGACCCGGGCAGTTCATCGGCTTAATGGCGTATTCACGTTTTTCCGATTCAGTGGTAAACATGCCGCCAGCAAACTTATCCCAGTGGCCTGATTTTTCCCACAAAGACCGGTCCATCATTAAAGGACCTTTTACTTCGTCATAATCAAATGAACGCAGTTTTTCACGGACATACTTTTCAAGTTCGGTGTAGATAGTCCAGCCATCGTTATGCCAGAACACCATACCTGGCGCTTCTTCTTGCCAGTGGAATAAATCCAGCGCTTTACCGATTTTGCGGTGGTCACGTTTTTCGGCTTCTTCTAACCGGGTTAAATAAGCACCTAACTGCTTTTTATCTGCCCATGCTGTGCCATAAATCCGCTGCAGCATTTTGTTTTTGGAATCGCCACGCCAGTAGGCACCGGCCACTTTCATAATTTTGAAGTGTTGGCAAAAACGCATATTTGGCACGTGTGGACCACGGCACATGTCGACGTATTCTTCGTGATGGTATAAACCCGGCTGGTCGTCTTTGGCGACATTCTGCTCAAGAATTTCCATTTTGTAGCTTTCGCCACGCGCCGCGAAGGTGTCATAGGCTTGTTGCCAGCTGACTTTTTTCTTCACCACGTCATATTCGGTTTTAGCCAGTTGCAGCATACGCTCTTCCAGCGCAGCTAAATCTTCGGTGCTGATTGGGCGGTCTAAATCAACGTCGTAATAAAAACCGTTGTCTATCACCGGACCAATCGCCATTTTGACGTTCGGCCATAATTGTTTGATGGCATGACCTAACAAATGCGCACAAGAGTGGCGCAGAATTTCCAGGCCTGCTTCGTCTTTACTGGTCACAATGGCCAGTTTCACGTCACGGTCGATAATTTCGCAGGCATCAACCAGTACACCGTCGATTTTGCCGGCGATGGTCGCTTTGGCAAGGCCAGGACCGATATCTTTGGCAACATCTAATACAGATAATGGGGCATCAAAAACGCGCTGACTTCCGTCAGGCAGAGTAATAACTGGCATGTCAATTTCCTTACAGTGGTGACCCATACCAAGGGTCACTTGTGAACAATAATGAAGGTGAATGTTTTTTAGCGTTCAACCATACGAACGGTTAAACCAACCCACACGGCGCGTAGCCTATGCCGGTCAACCAAAAAGCGGCGTTATCTTACCCGTTTGTGCGCTTTGCAGGCAACCCTTGTTGCAGGTCTGGGTTGTGGAGCTGAGTTGCAGATCTGGTTGCAAATCGATGCGTCTTGTTCACAAAAGCGGATTTTGTTCCATACTTGATTTATCGCGCCGTTCTGGTCGGCTGCAATCATGGAGCAAGGATATGTGGCAAGCGCTTGCTGAGCAAATCAGCGCAGAATTACAATTCGATTTTCAGATTGAGCATAAACAGCAGTTACCAACCCACTCCGGCAATTTGCTTTATCAAATCCAGGGCCAGGAACAACAGTTTTTCGTCAAACTGAATCAACGTGAAGTGCGCGATAGTTTCGAAACCGAAGCTTTAAGTCTGAACTATATCGCCCAGCGCCATTGCCTGCGCACTCCAAAAGTGATTTGCGCCGGCCAAACCCTGGATAAATCTTTTCTGGTGCTGGAATATTTGCCGCTGAGCAGCGAACATCCGTATGGCTGGCAAGCGCTGGGCCACCAACTGGCGTTTTTGCATCAGGCAGATGATCAAGCCATGTATGGTTTTGACTGGGATAATTATCTGTCTGCAACCATGCAGCCAAATCAGTGGCAAGCCAACTGGTCGAGCTTTTTCTCCGAGCAAAGAATTGGTTGGTTGCTACAACTTCTGGCCGAGCAACAGCAGCATTTCGGCGACATTGACACCATCGTCGAACGAGTAAGGCAGCGTTTGCACGGGCACCAGCCAACGCCGAGCTTGCTGCATGGCGAACTTATCCGCAGCAATATTGGTTTTTTAGGCGAAATTCCGCTGTTATTTGACCCGGCCTGTTATTTTGGTGATCGGGAAACCGATATAGCTTACGCCGATATGTTCAACCCGTTGCCAGCCAGTTTTTTTACCGCTTATAACCAGGTAAATCCGTTGCCGGAGGGTTACCCTGAACGCAAAGATCTTTATAATCTGTACCATCTTTTACACCACGCTTATTTGCGCGGTGGTCGTTATAGCTGGCAGGCCAAAGAATATATTCAGCAACTGCTTCGTTAATTCAGACCAACCGCCCGTTTCGGAGATGTATGTCAGCTGCAGTAATTTTTGATATGGATGGTTTGTTACTGGATTCAGAAGATTTCTGGCAACACGCTGAATTTGAAATGTTTTCGTCTTTAGGTGTACCGCTTAAACCTGAAGATACCGCGCAAACGCTCGGCTGGCGCTGCGACTACGTGGTGCAATATTGGTATTCCAAATTTGCCTGGCAAGGCCCGACTCCGGCTGAAGTGGGTGACGCCATTATTGATAACGTGATTCAGTTGATTATTCAGCACGGTAAATTGATGCCAGGCGCGCGTGAGGCTTTGCGATTAAGCCAAGATTTAGGTTTGCCGACCGCGTTGGCAACTTCATCAAACCATCGGATGATGCTCGCAACTTTAAAACATTTTGATTTGCTGCACTATTTTCAGGCCACTTGTTCCGCCGAATTTTTACCTTTGGCTAAACCACATCCCCAGGTTTACTTAAATGCTGCAGCGGCACTTGGTGTGGAGCCGCAACAATGTGTGGCACTCGAAGACAGTGTGACCGGGGTGATTGCGGCTAAAGCGGCACGGATGCGTTGTATAGCGGTGCCCGAACACGCTAACTTTCATGATGTCCGCTACGGCATTGCCGATCTGAAGTTACCTTCTTTATTGCAGCTTACGGCTGCGGAATTAATCCGATGAGCGAAATTCCAGTGCATTACGGCACATTGTCAGCACCACCTACAAAAGTTGCCCTGGTCACAGGCAGCGCAAAACGACTTGGCCGGGAAATCATCCTTAGGCTACATCAGGCAGGTTTTCGGGTCATCGTACATTGTCGGCAATCAACTGTTGAGGCTCAGCAGCTCTGTCAGCAACTGAATATAATCAGACCAGATTCGGCCTGTTGGCTGCGTGCTGATTTAAACAATGCGCAGGCACTCGGCGAGTTTGCGGCAGCGGTGCCAGGTCAATTTGGACAGCTCGATTTACTCGTCAACAACGCTTCAAGTTTCTACCCAACCCCGGTTGGTACTGCCACTTTAACCCAGTGGGATGATTTATTTGGCAGTAATGTGAAAGCACCATTTTTTTTGACTCAGGCACTGGCACCGGAACTTTACAAACAAAAGGGTTGTGTAATCAATCTGGTAGACATACATGCGGAAAAACCACTGGCGCAACATTCCGTTTATTGTATGGCAAAGGCCGCGCTAGCGATGATGACCAGATCACTGGCACGTGATTTAGCGCCTACAATAAGAGTGAACGGCATTGCGCCTGGCGCTATTTTATGGCCAAGCGAGCAAACAACAGCAGTAATGCCCACGCTGACCGAACAGGATAAAGCCGGTATTCTGGCACAAATCCCGCTTGGTCATTTAGGTCAACCCACAGATATAGCGCAAACGGTATTGTTTCTGGCGACTGCACCTTACATCACTGGCCAAATTCTGGCGGTGGATGGCGGTCGTAGTTTAGGTGGCACCACGAAGGCCTAGCTGCAAAGGTCTGCGACATGTGCTTATAAATCAGAACAACCGCACTGCGCGCTGGAGGCGATGATGGACTTAATTCACAAAACCATTCTCTGCCCATTTTGCGGCCACCCAACACACGTAACTTTGGATGTCAGCGGTGAAGATCAAGACGATATAGAAGATTGCAGCAACTGCTGTAATCCTATTCATATCGTCACGCACAAAGATGACCTGCACAAAAGCGTGCAGGTGTTTGTGGATGCCGAAGATGAGCAGATTTATTAAAAACCACTGACGATTTTATTGTGCTGTAATCAAACCTCGAGCCTGCAGCAAACGTTCGACGGTTTGTACTATGGTGTAACTTTGCTGGTCAATTTCAATGTTGACCTTATCACCACTTTGTCTGCGCCCAAGCGTGGTCACTGCCAAAGTTTCCGGAATAATGTGTAGCCAGAAACGGCCATTCTCAACCGCACCGACGGTCAGGCTAATACCGTCAATCGCAATAAAACCTTTGCTAAAGACGTAAGGATGCCACTCTGTTGCCAGCTGCAACTCCATAGCCCAATTGTGCTCGGTTTCGACAATTTGTAATACTTCAGCTTGGGTCTGAACATGGCCAGACAAAATATGACCACCGAGCTCACTGCCCAGCGTTAACGACCTTTCGAAGTTTACCGCGCTGCCAATGGTTAACTGCCCCAGATTGGTTAAGCGCAACGTTTCATCAATTAAATCAAACTGCACCCAACCAGGCTCGGTTAGCGCATCAAAAGCCGTGACCGTCAGACAAGTGCCGTTAATCGATATACTGGCGCCCTGCTCTAATCTTTGCAAAAACCGACTGGCAACCTGCAATCTGAGTTTTCGAAAACCAGGTCGATCTTCGATCTGGTCGACAATGGCAGTGCTCTGAACTATTCCGGTAAACATCTGTGCCCCTTTTTGTGCTAAATTGCAGTGAGTTTTACGCATCCACGCAGACATTGGATTGTCATGCCGGAAACGTGTTGCATCCTAAGCCTGCGAGTTGCTATGTTACCTTTTTCCCGCTTTGAAGCCAAAACCATCCTGAAACTGTCCGGCCCTATTGTGCTGGCACAACTGACACAAACCATGATGTACGTCATCGATACGCTGATGGCCGGTCGGGTCAGCCCGGTTGATATGGCTGGTATTGCCGTTGCTTCTGCGCTGTGGCTGCCGATTATTCTCACTTTTCAAGGGTTATTGCTGGCGTTGACGCCAATGATTGCCCAGCATTTTGGCGCCGGCCACAAACAACCCATTACCGCGGTGACACTACAGGGCGCATATCTGGCGTTTGCGCTATCAATTTTAATCTTTTTGCTGATGCAGTTTATTGCCATCCCTTTTGGCATGATGGAAATGGACCCACTGCTGCGCGAAAAAGCCCTCGATTACATGGGCTATATCGCCTGGGGTGTGTTTCCGGCGGCCGGTTATATGGTGCTCAGAAACCTGTTTGAAGGCATTGGCTACACCAAGGCGGCAATGTGGATTAGTTTTGTCGGTATTTTGGTGAATATCCCGGCGAACTATGTGTTTATCTACGGTAAACTGGGTATGCCCGCACTCGGCGGCGCTGGCTGTGGTGTAGCAACGTCACTGGTGTTTTTGGCACAATTTATTGCGATTTGTATTTATGCCCTAACCAGTCGGAGAACTGCGCCGTTTCGTGTGGCGCTGCCCAATTACGGTCCGAAGTTCGCGGAAATTTGGCAAATCGTCGCGCTTGGTACCCCAATCGCTTTTTCGATGTTTTTTGAAGTCACTTTATTTGTCTGTATTCCACTGATGATTGTACATTTGGGGCCTATGGTCGTTGCGGCACATCAAATTGCTAATAATTACAGCGCTTTAATTTTTATGTTGCCACTCAGTATGGGGATGGCAACCACCATTCGGGTTGGTCATCTGGCGGGCGCTATGGATGTGCGTGAACTTCGGACGGCTATCAGTACCGCGGTGATTCTGTCCGTCGTGATGGCGTTTGCTATTGCCGGTTTTACTTATGTTACACGTGACTGGGTTGCGTCTTTGTATACCAAGGACCAACTGGTTCTGACGATGGCAAGTTCAATTTTAGTGTTGGCCTGTTTTTATCAAATATCAGACGCAATTCAGGTGGTCTGTAACTGCGCGCTTCGGGGTTTGAAATACACCAAGCCAATATTTTTTATCACTTTTATTGCTTATTGGCCGATTGGATTTGGCCTTGGCACTATCCTCGGCCTGACCGACTGGATCACGCCCAAAATGGGCGCGCATGGTTTTTGGATTGGTATTATCATCGGTTTAACTGTTGCTGCCGTATTGTTGGCATGGCTTCTTCGAAAACAGCTGCGCAAAATTGAACATGGTCAACAACAAGCAACCGCCATTTAGAGAGCCGTGGCCACAGGCATTGCACCGCGTTGGCCCAAACCTACTGCCATTGCTGGCGTTGTTGACGATAACTGCGGTAATAACTGGCTGCAGCCGGATTGATGCTGACACTTTGTTCAGCGACTATCAGCAACGCCTGAGCAGAGTGCTGAATTTACCGCCAGCAGAAGTACAACTAACGGCGCTACCTCCGCTGCCAGCGATCCGCGATCTGATGCACCCTATTTCCGCCAGTCGGTTGAATTTACTGGATTTAGTTGCCTTGCGGCATTGCAACCTGCAAGGATTGGTCGCTGAGCGCAATAACAGCCTTGGCAAAGTGATGAGCAGCGCCAATCTGCTGGGGTATGAGTTACAACTGCTGAATGGACTCATACCTTGCCTGGTGCATCCGGAATTATCCGATTCCCTGAAAGCTGATTTGCAGCAAATTTATATGCAAAAACAACAGCAACTACCGCTGGTGTTACAGAATTTTCTGACCACTGATTTGACCTTGCGCAAACAACTAACCGGTCAACCGCGGTTGCTCGCGCCAGGCGCCAGCAACGCTGTGGCAGAACCTTTGACCGCACTTAAAAATCTCAATTTACTCAAGCAGCATCTGCTGGCGCAAAACGAAACTATCTATCCCACACTGACAGCTTCTTTTATTAATCAGCAGCTTGCTGTACTGCATCACGGCAGTTTTATCGCCGACTGGCAATATAGTTTGCGCCGGAGTAACGCCTGGCTGACGCTGTTGAATCGGCAATTATCATCCCTGCCAGCAGCCAGTCTTTGTAAAAAGCAGGCGAAAGTTGAGATAATGAATACGATCCTGACGCAGATTTTTATCACCAGAGTGCAAAGTTATCTGGCGGAACTGGATGGCATTAGTCATCAACTGGTGCCAGAGCTCACCCTGCTATATCAAGGTACCAAGCTTGCGGACAGCGTGAATGAACGAGCCGTCAAACCGGCGCAGGCGCTACGTGATTTAATGAAACAACATGTCAGCTGGTATCAGCAATTGCAGCAACAATGCCTGCTGATACCTCAAGCACAAAAGACCTGACAGGCGGAAAATTGCTGATTTAGCACAAAATTGCAGCGCTTGAATGACTGCGCGGAAAAATCGCTTGCAATAGCCTGGCAGCGAAAATACTATAGCGCTCGTTGTGAAAATCGCTCCCGTGGCAAGATTGGCAACAAGATTACAAAATGCGTCCTTAGCTCAGTTGGTTAGAGCACCACCTTGACATGGTGGGGGTCGGTGGTTCGAGTCCACTAGGACGCACCAAATTTCAAAACGCCTGTTTTGAAATGGCTGCTTTAAACGGCAGCGTTACACTACACATTCTACAATGCGTCCTTAGCTCAGTTGGTTAGAGCACCACCTTGACATGGTGGGGGTCGGTGGTTCGAGTCCACTAGGACGCACCAATATTTTTCTTGGTACAATTCCCTTTGAAAATTAATATTGTTGCGCTATATCAGTAATTTAGATGCATTAGCAGACTCTATAATACTTGTTTTGACCTCTTCGGCAGTCTATCTTTTGACCTGGTCGGATATGTTAAATCGCGAGATTTTTAGGTTTGGTGCCCAAACAGTGCCCAACGACACCTCATTCATCAATAATCCACAATCAAAATTAACCACCACCTTAACAGGCACCCAATGACGATTTCAGTCATCATTTTAAAACGTCGAACTAGCTTATTAAAATCTTACAAAATGCTGGTGCCCATACTGGGCACCGATTATCACCAATCTACAACAACATTAAATGGTTTTTATTTACTGATGTAAACGTTAGTAACTGAAGCTCCTCTTTCGGCCAAAACAAATCTAAAGGCAAATTCCTACTCGCCCTGGTTGACTTTAATTTACGTTTACTGGTGCGGCTTAGACTGACATATGGTATTTTTACAAAGAAAATCCCTCCATTTTTAACTGCAGTTAAAAATAGAGATTAAGCGGCTATCAATGTATTAGAAATACTCTATTTTTAACGTCAGCTAATTTGAAGGAAGATTACCGCATGTTTCTAACACCGTAGCTAAGTGACCCTCAGCTTTCATCCGAGTCCGCATTTTGCGGTAGATGCTAAGTGTGCGGATCTTGTCGTGCCGTAAAATATTCAACCCCCAATGGACCATCCGTCACTACAAACTAATGTCAAGACGTCGAACTCGCTACAACTGAACCAGCAGTAATAGTCTTGCTGCGGTGCATTAGCTATCACCCAATCAGTCAATAGTCGCAGTTTCAGCCAACCTCCCCGGTATGGCTGTGTTGTATCAGCAGGCCCGGAGCACTCTTTTAGTTCAGCTGATTCAAAACCAAAATATTCGCCCACAAATGGACATATGGCTTTAAACAGCGCTTCTTTGGCAGAAAACAACAAACTAGTTGCCTGTGCGTCGGTGAAACCGGCACTTACCAGTATTTGACGTTCCTCTGAATTATGGATAAATTCTGCAATCTCAATAGATTGCTGTGCAGTGAGCCAAAGTTCCGTATCGACACCGACAAAATTCTTGGCAGATAGCGGTTGGGTAAGCACAACTGCGCATGCTTTTTGTTGATGATGTGTAATAGAACCCGTCACTGTTTTCGGCCAAGTCGGTGCGCGCAGACGGCCGATCCCTAGCTGTGGTGGAGCAGGATTGAATAACCCGCTTTGCTGCATTGCGAGTCGAGCGAGATAGCGCCCAGCGAAGTATTCTGCTTGCCTTTTCGCTACCGCACCTTTAATCGGCGCGGGACAATCAAGCTCTAAATCCGCAAAATCTGTCTGTTGATAAGCTTCTAATGAAAAATTTCCTTGAGCCAAAATCAGCTTTTCCGATGTATCGGAAAATAACTGTATCTGTGAAAGACTAGCGACTTTACTGATTGCCGATGGCAACGCAGATAAAAACGGAAAAGGCGGATCAGATATAACCATTTTACTCAGACATTTAAGTTAAACTTTATTTATATATATCGGCATAAATGTTTTAAATTTGCAATTAAAAAGCTACTTTGGTTACAGTTGATTCTATACAACTCAATTGTCCAGTGATTGAACAATACGTAGCGCCCAACTTTCAATCGACTCAACTGGAATATTTCCAGCCTCTGCTCCTTGGTGCTTGGGATGATTTACACCGATGTGATCTGATCCAATACTTTTGGACACCACGCTAAGTGATCTAATCCACCAACCCTGGACACGCTACTAAGCTATTTTCTTTAACTCATAGTTTTCCATGCTGAGATAGCCGACAGTACTATGCCGTCTGGTTTTGTTGTAATCAACCTCAATGTATTCAAAAACGTGTTGGCGCATTGTTGCCCGATCCATTACCGGCTAGTCTTGCAGTGCATCAACCTTTAATGAATGGAAGAAGCTTTCCACTTCTACATTGACGCTCCCATGTCAAGCTATCATGTTAGTACGGACAGATCTGATACCATTATCGGGTAAAATGTTGCTTACCATTAGCTTTTGGAATGAAAACGCGTCTCGCAGGCATTGGTTGATATTCATCCGACAGTAGCATTAATCTAATGTCCTGGAGGTAACCTTCCAGATTGTCTTGCAAGTACGTTTTGGTTATTCCATCAATGCCAGCTGTATTCAAACCCGATGAAGAAAGTGTGAAATTGGCTGCATGCTGCAACCATATCGGATGACTGATAAGTCGTAACAGCCGATCCACCCGGCGTGTTTTATCCGTCAATGCCCATGTTGCTAATTTGCGTTGCATTTCACTGATTATCAAAGGTCTTCACCCTGTTACGGTCAGATAATTTGCTTGTGCAAATTCATTAAACTGCGCCCCTTCGCCATGTAATGGGCTTTCTCCATCTCAGACTACTATGAACGCTCCACCAACCTGATGGCCATCGAGGTCAGCTCCCTTAGCATGCACATCAAGCCTTCCTCGGTTCATCAATTTGAACTCAAACATGTTGGGGTGGATGCCGATCGCAGTCTTTAACCTTAGCCTGCTGTAAGGTGATGATGCTCAATCGCAGAATTATGATATTGCGTTTGTCCTTTAATAAATGCTTACTTATCATTCATTAAATCGGAGACTGTACTCATACCTGTAGTACTTTCTCGACATCATACTGCCTGTTAATTCGTGTAGGCAGTGGCGACATTTCAGCCCATAGATGCGGGTTAATCGGTTCATGTTCTTCATTCGTCCAACATTCAGCCTAGAGAAGCATCTTGGCTTAACGAATTTGCCTCACTTCCCGTTGTCAGCAGGTTACTTCACCTTATTAGCATACAATAAGTCACCGCTGCTCAGGCTCTGCTACGTGCGTAGCCAAGTAGTGGTGTAAATCAGCTGGCGCCTGCCATTTCATTTACAGATTTCAAATAGACTCGTGGTTCATTTAAGCATTCCTTGCTAGTGCTGAACTCCGAGTACACAATACGTGATATCACCCACCCATTTCTGGTTAGGCGCATCGCTGCTGAAGTCTTGCTCCAGCACGTTTGGCGCCATTGGCAGCTGATGGCCGCTCTAGCGGTGATACTGCCAACCCCGCAAAGTGTTAATAGCGCCTGAGAGGTATTATTCTGTTTGCTCCTACTATCGATACATTTGTTTCGAGCATTAATCCGTTTTTCTTAATCCAGCAGAGTATCGGCAAGCTCAGCAATACTTTGCCGAAACAGCAAAAGTAAGGCTGCATCTTCGGCCACCTCAGGAAATATCTGGGTTAATACAGCACGACTTTGCATGATAACAATATCGAACTCATGCAGATAATTGCGGATTTGGTTCATCAATGAGGTGCGTTTACGGGCCCATTGCCCCGCATGCGATGCATCACCAGAACCGCTTATTGTGATTCAGATTTTACTGAGACAAAGCGTATATTAGGTCTCGCCACTCCTTCACAAATGGCCTCTGCATCATTGGCGTCATTTTTACCGCCACGCCGGTAGGGTGCGACGTATTGCGGAGTCATCAGTTTGACGAGGTGGCCGAGCTTACTAAGCTCCCGCGCTCAATAGTACGCTCCACCGCAGGCTTCAATGCCAATCAACATGGGGGGTTATTGGCAAAAAACGCAACATTTCATGTTTGGCCAGTTTTTCAACCATTACTGTTTCACCGGAATTAGCATTTACGCCATGAATTTGAAACACGATCTTTGCAATATCGATCCCACACCGTATAGATTGTTACATGCGACTTCCCCTCACTTGTGACTGTTTGTTTCAACACCATCAGTGTGGCACTTTGATGCCGGCTAGTGAGGGGGAGTCCATGTTATTGTCGCAGCAGCGCTGTTGAAAGTTGGCAATCTGCAGGCCACTCCCGCTCCGCCAGTTGGCAAGCGTCTGTGCATCTGCTACCGGCAATTGCGGTGTGTCCTGCTGCCACTGTGAGAGGGCCTGCAGACAAGCCGCCAGTATCTGCAAAATTGTAGCCAGCACAGCAAGGCGCCAAACGCCAAGCAACGTCCGCTTGCTTACATAAATCAAGACCATGCCTCTTCAAACCCTTTAAACTGCTCAACCACAGCTACACTCTGGCCTCAGCTTCTCTGATGCCAGGGGTTATCTCCTGTCACGACAATGCTGGGCCGGACAGCGCGCCATACCCACATCTTTATCTCATAAACTACCCTGTTCGATGTTTTCATCATCGGCAAACTGCGCCGCCGTACCCGCTAGCATAGCTGCAGTGTGCAACTCGGCGATATGCCGGGCCTGCGCTGCAATAGTCTGGTAATCGAAAATATCTTTCAACGGCAATTCTACGGCAAAACTATCGCGGATTAGGTTTATCAGCCGAAGCGCCAGCAGCGACTGCCCTCCCAGTGCCCAGAAGCTGTCATGAATACCAATCTGCTGCACCTGCAGCAATTGTTGCCAGAATTGCTGTAGCCGTACCTCTTCGTCGTTTTGTGGTGCCACATACTCGGTCTGCTGCATAGCCAACAACGGCATCGGTAACGCCGCTTTATCAATTTTGCCGTTATGCGTCACCGGCAGCTGCGGCAATGGTACAAAGATGCCAGGCCGCAGGTGGCCCGGCAATTGCTGCAGACAGTGACTGCGCAATGCATGCACTAACGCAAAATCAGTTTCGGCGATAGCAGTCTCGCCAGCGGGTTGCTGTTGCCATAGCACCACATAGGCGACCAGTTGAGTACCGGCCGACGCCAGTTGCCTGGCCACCACGACGACATCTCGCACCTGAGGATGTGCCCGCAGTGCCGTTTCTATCTCAGCCGGTTCAATGCGGACTCCGCGGATCTTCAGTTGCTGATCTGCCCGGCCTTGATAGACCAGTTGGCCATCAGGCAGCCATTGCACCAAGTCTCCGCTGCGATACAAGCGTCCGCCTGTCCCACCAAAACAGTCCGGCACAAAGTGCTCAGCCGTTGCCGCCCCTCGTTTCAAATAGCCTCTGGCAACACAATCCCCGCCGATCAACAACTCACCAACGGCACCTGTCGGCAACAGATTCAAATCCTTGTCCACCACATAGAACCTGGTATTCGCCAGCGGAGTGCCGATAGGCACCGTACTGCGTCTGCCATGCCAGGGATGTGCCCTGTCCACCCGAAAAGCACTGCAACCGACCACTGTTTCAGTCGGGCCATATTCATTGATGAAAGTTGCGTTCGGTAACCGCAGTTGCCAGCGCCGCAACAATTCGGCATTGAACTGATCGCCACCAATAACCAACACATGATTGTTGCTGGCATTGCATTGCGGCGATGCCATCTGCACCATCAGCTCCAGATGCACAGGCGTCAGTTTGAACAACCAGTCCTGCTCGCTATGCAGCAGTAAGTGTTGCAGGGCAGTCAGCTCCGCATGCCCCTGTGGCAATAGCCGGACGCAAGCACCACGCAGCAGAGGTGCAAATAAACTGGTCACAGTCGCATCGAAATTCAATGAAGTGCTGACGACAGCACCTGCCGTGGCCGACAGTAAAGGTGCTGCACTGTTGTACAGATAATTGACCAGAGCCCGGTGAGGTACCTGCACCCCTTTGGGTTGACCCGTTGAACCGGACGTAAAGATCACATAAGCGGTGTGATCAACACAAAGGCTGGTTTCATCAACAGTCAGATCCTGCACCGGACACTGCGCAACCAACCGCGCCAGCATCTGCTCATCCAGCGGCACGACTCTGACCGTCCCAAGCACCGTCAGCTCGCTGATCAGCCCACTGTCACTCAGCACCAGCCGACAATCGCTTTGCGCCATCAGACCAGCCAACCGATCTTCCGGATAGCTGGGGTCAAGCGGGACATAACAGCCACCAGCCTTCAAAACAGCCAGCAAACCAACCAGTAGTGCGCTGCAGCGTTCGATGCAGATCCCCACAGCCACTTCAGGCCCGACACCGAGCGTCCGCAAATAATGGGCAAGCTGATTGGCTCTGTCGTTGAGCTGCCGATAGCTGAGACTTTCCTGCTGATAAACCACAGCAACCGCCTCAGGCGTCTCGCGGGCCTGTGCTTCAAACAGCTGGTGCAAACACGAAGTCTGCGGGTAAGCGTAGCTTGTCTGATTAACCACAGGCTGCAATTCGACCGGCAACAAATAAGGCAAGGCAGCTACCGACTGCACTTCACCGAGACTCAGCGCCTGCAAAATCACGGCAAAATGTTCCAGCAACTGTGCGGCAATACTGTCACTGTATGCAGCCGTCAAATACACCAAATCAATCGTCAAGGTCTCGCCTGGTTGAATAATCAGATGCAGGCCATACTCGGTCCCTTGGGTATTGCCCATGCCGATCACCTGCAATTGACTGTCATCTGCTTTGTGCTCAGCCGCTTGCCGCACCGCTTCGGAAATAGGGTAATTTTCAAAGACCAGCAGGGAGTCGAACAGTTGCTGGCCTGGTGGCAGCGCGGCAGCTGCCTGGATGTCGATCAACGGCAGATAGCCGTATTGCTCGCGCTCAACCTGCGCCTGATGAATACGCTGCAGCAAAGTAGCAACAGTCAATTGCCTATCAAACCGGACACGGGCTGGCAATGTATTGATAAAAAGCCCAACCATCTGACCAATGCCAGCAACATCACTACTGCGCCCCGAAACGGTTTGGCCGTACAAAACGTCAGTTTCGCCACTGTAACGATGCAACAGATATGCCCAGCCGGCCTGCAACATCGCATTGATAGTGACGCCATGACGCCTAGCCTGCCTTTGCAGCCCCTGACTGCTGGTATTCGGCAGCACCAGGCGTTTTTCCCGCTGTCCCTGCTCAATGCTGCCGCTATCGGAGTTGGCGATACTGAGCTGGAATGGCCCTGCCAGCCCGGCCAGGTACTGGCGCCAGTAGGCTTGTGCTGCTGCGCTATCTTGCTCAACCAGCCATGCGACGTAATGCCGATAGGGCATCACCGGTGCCAAATCCGCGCTTCTCTGCAAAGATTGCGCGTGGTAACCGCGCAACATGTCGTCAAATACCAGCGGCAAGCTCCAGCCATCCAACAAACTATGATGATGGGTCCATAACCACCGATAATGCTGATCTGCCAATCGAATAAGGCTCATCCGCATCAGCGGAGCGCTGATAAAATCAAAGCCCTGCGCCTTCACCGCTTTGCGATGCTGATAAAAACGAGTTTCTTGTTCAGCCGCAGAGAGCTGACGCCAATCCTGCTCGCACCAAGACAATTCAACATTGGCATACACCAACTGCAACATCTGCCCGTCGGCCGTCTCCGCAAAAGCAGTGCGAAACAAGCTGTGCCGCTGCACGATGAGCTGCCAGACGGCTTTGAAGGCTACAGCATCGAAGGTTCCGCCAAAATCCAGATGGATTTGCGTGCCGTAGGCTTCTTTGCTGGCATCGATCCGACTGTGGAAGATCATCCCCTGCTGCATGCCGGTTGCCGGGTAGACATCTTCCAATGCTGGCAATTGCTGTTGCCAAAGGTCCAGCTGTTGCTGCTCAAGCCTCGCCAACGGGAAGTCGCTCGGCGTATAGCCCCGAACTTGCCGGTCCCGGCAATGCAGTACTATCTGCTCCAATTCCGAAATAAACCATTGCCCCAGTTGGGTGATGTCGTCGCGAGGTAGCTGGCTGGCATTAAAACCCAGTACAAACTGCAGTTGGCCACCAGTAACCAGGCCATTAAAGCTCAGCGGATGCGAACGCTCCCGGTCCGGATCCACATCGGGGCCATGCGCCAGTGCCGCTGTGGCAAAAGTGTCAGGCTGGCCGCCCTGTCCTTCAAACTGGCCCAGGTAATTAAAAAGCACTGCCGCCGGCCTCTGTGCTGCCAATTGCTGCAACTGTGGATCTGCAGCCAGATAACGCAGAACGCCATAACCCAATCCACGGTCAGGAACGGCTCGCAGCTGCTCTTTGAGCGACTTGATCTGGCTGCCCAAATCGGCAGTGTCCAACTGTAAATACAGCGGATATAGGCTGGTAAACCAGCCGACGGTTTCAGTCAAATCCAGCGCGGCAAACTGTGCAGTTTCACGGCCATGACTCTCAAGATCAACCCGTAGCGACCGTTCACCGGTAAGACGCGCCACAGCCCTTAGCAATGCGGTTAGCAGCAGATCCTGCACCTGGGTGCGGTAACTGATACTGCAATCCGTCAGCAGTTGCCTGCTGAGTTCGGCATCCAGACTCAGTAGCAGATGTTCAGCCTGAGCGTGGCAGGCCCTGCCAACTCTGCCGGTAAACAAGCTTTGCGGCTGTGCCAGCTGTCGCAGCCAGAAATCGCGTTGCTGCTGCAGCTTCGTACTTTGCGCATAAGCAAGCAATGTCTGCGCCCAATGCTGATAGCTGGTCGTTTTCGGTGCTGGCGTTAGCATTTTCCCTTGTCGATGCTGCTGATAAGCCGTCTGCAGATCTGCCAGCAGCACCCGCCAGCTGACACCATCGATAATCAGATGGTGAAAGATCAGCAGCAAATAACCATTACTGTGCGCTGTGTCATAACAATAGGCCGCTCTGAGCAACGGCCCGTCGCTGAGCGCCACCGCTGCTTTTAGCTGGCTGCCCAGCTGCATCAGTTGGCAGGCAAAATCTGTATCAAACCTATGCTCGCTGACCGTTTCATCCAACAATTGCGCGGCAAAAGGCACAAAATGTCCCTGCCAGCCGGCAGCAGTCTGCTGATAACTGAGCCGCAGCGCATCATGGCGCTGATACAGCATAGTCACCCACTGTCTGATAAAGCTGACATCAACATCAGGCGGAGTTTGCAACAGCCTCGATTGATGGAACTGCCCGGGTCTGCTCGTCTGCTGCTCGCCAAACCAATGATGGATCGGCAACAACGGCATGACACCCTGACTCTCGTCCTGCTCAATCTGCTGATGCTGTAAACCTGCTTGCGCAGCCAGTTGCGCTATCGTCGGATACTGGAAGATCTGCTGTACATTCAGATATAGCCCCTGCCTTCTCGCTTTGGATACCAGTTCGATAGATAGAATCGAATCGCCACCTTTGGCAAAGAAATTGTCGTCTATGCCGACCGGCTGCACTGCCAGGACCTGCTGCCATAACTGTACCAATGCGGCTTGCAGTTCGTTCTGCGCTGCCCGATAGCTGTCTGACTGCAGCTCTGCGGCCGGCTGCGGCAATCCCTTCCGGTCAATTTTTCCGCTGCTAGTCAGGGGCATGACCTCAAGCAACACAAACTGCTGCGGTATCATATAGCCAGGTAACTGCGCCTGTAGCAGGCTGCCAACGCTGGCCAGCAAATCCGGCACCGCCTGCACAGGGCACAGGTAGGCTATCAGACGTTGTTGCAGCGCCAGCACAACAGCCTCTTTCACCAACGGATGGCTGCACAACAAGGTTTCAATCTCCGCCAGCTCAATTCTTAAACCGCGGATCTTCACTTGATGATCTGCACGTCCCAGATAGTCGATATTGCCATCAGCGCGCAGCCTGACCAGGTCACCGGTCCGGTACAGACGCCCGCCCGGCGCGACAGCGAATGGATCAGGAATAAAACGTGCTGCCGTCAGCGCGGCCTGATTGATGTAGCCGCGGGCCAAACCCACGCCCCCTATCAACAACTCGCCGACGGCTCCCACCGGCAGCAGTTGCAGCTGTTCGTCGGTGACATAACAGCGGATATTATCTATCGGTTTGCCAATCGCGACCGAGTCGTTGTCGCGCAGACAAGACCAACAGGTCACATCAATGGTGGTTTCGGTCGGACCATACAAATTGAGCAGCTCAGCTGTACCGGCCATTCCAAAAAACTGTTGTTGCAATGCTGGCAGCAACGCTTCGCCGCTGCATAGCACCGCCCGAACTGAACGGCATTGCTGCCAACCTTCGGCATTCAAAAAAGCATTGAGCATTGAAGGCACAAAGTGGACCAGGCTAATAGCTTCCATTTCTATCAGCGCTGCCAGATAACTGGCATCCTGATGGCCGCCTGGCTTGGCTATCACCAATGTGCTGCCGGCCAGGCTGGAGAAAAATTCCACACCTGCCACATCAAAGCTGAACGGTGTTTTCTGCAGCACCCGATCAGCCGGGCCCATCGCCAGTCGGGTTTTCATCCAGTGTATCCGGTTGACGACCGCCTGATGGGATACCGCAACCCCTTTGGGCTGGCCGGTACTGCCGGAAGTATACAGAATGTAAGCGAGGTTACCTGCAGTGTTGGCCGGCTGCAGCCTGGTTTGCGGCCATTCGTCACCGATATCTTCCATGTATTGCAGCTGGACGCCAGAGGGCAGCTGCGGCCGTTCGCTGGCGCCCAATGCTGCACTCAGCACGATGCGGGCGCCGCTGTTCGACAGCATATAACGCAGCCGGCCGACCGGGTATGCAGGTTCCAGTGGCACATAACAGCCACCGGCTTTTAAAATCCCCCAAAGGCCAATCACCATCTCCGCCGAGCGCTCCAACCACAAACCAACAGCAGTGTCGGCGCCCACACCCCGAGCCAGCAGCGCATGAGCCACCTGGTTGCTGCGTTGGTCCAACTGACGGAAGCTCCAGCGTCTGTCGCCATCGATCAGCGCGATAGCATCCGGTGTCTGCGCAGTTTGTTGTTCAAACCAAAGATTCAAAGTCAGTTCGGTCGGGAAATCGACGGACGTCGCATTCCACTGTTCTGTTTGCTGCGCCTGCTCCATGTCATCAAGCAGCGTCAATTGGCTCAACAGCTGCATCGGAGTCTGTACCACGGCAGTCAGCAGACGGACAAAATGAATCAGCATCTTATCGATGCGTCCGGCGCTGAACAGGTCGCAGTTATACTCCAACTGACCTGTCAAACCGTCCTGCCCCGGCTGCATCGTCAGCGTCAACTCAAACCGGGCTATACCTTGCCCTTCGTCAGCAAAACTCAGCGGTGTCGCAAGCTTCGACAGTTCCTCATCAGGCATAGGCACATTCTGCAAAACCAGCATGACCTGAAATAGCGGCGAACGGCTGAGGTCGCGTTCAGGCGCAATAGCATCGACCAGCCGTTCAAATGGCACATCCTGGTGGGCATATGCTTGGCGCATCATATCGCGGGTACGTGCCAGCAAAGCGACAAAGTTCAACGGACCGGACAGGTCATTGCGCAGCACCAGCGTGTTGGCAAAAAAGCCGACCAACTGCTCAGTCGCCTGATGATTGCGCCCCGCCACCGGAGTGCCCACAACCACGTCCTGCTGACCGGCATAACGCCCCAACAACACAGCCCAGGCGGCCTGCAAAACCATAAACAGCGTTGCATCATGGTTCAGCGCCAACAGCTGCAGGCTTTCAACTAAAGCGGCAGACAACGACAGCGGTGCCGTCGCGCCGCGATAGGTCTGCTGCGCAGGCCTTGGCCAATCCGTCGGCAGATCCAGCGAAGGCGGCAGTGCTGCCAGCTGCTGGCGCCAGTAGTCCAGTTGAGTAGCCAGGACGCCTTGCTGCAGATATTGGCGCTGCCAATAGGCAAAGTCGCGATATTGTAGTGATAAAGGCGGTAATGCCGCAGTCTGCCCGGCGGCAAAAGCCTGGTATAACAACGCCAGCTCTTTTAACAGCAGACTGACTGACCAGCCGTCCGATACGCTGTGATGCAATGTCAGCAGCAGCGCATAGTCCTTCGATTGAACCTGCAGCAGGCGAATGCGACATAGCACGTCGCTACGCAAATCGAAACAGTAGCGACGTTCAGCCTGCCAGGCGGCCTTAAGTTCAGCAACAGTCGCCAACTGCTCCAACGGGATAGCTGCAGGCACCGCCTCAATGACCTGAATCACCTGAGCGTTTTGCTCGATAAAACGGGTTCGCAGCGACTCGTGCCGCTGCTGCAGCGCCAGCAGCGATCGCTGCAACGCCTCGAGATCCGTGTCGGCTGCGAGCCGCAAAGCCAGCGGCATGTTGTAGATAGCATTGGGGCCCAGCAGTTCGTGCAGGAAAAACAGCCGCAGTTGAGCATAAGACAGCAGCGCAGGCGCATCGGCCGGCATAGGTGTCAACCGCATGATGTCGACAGAAGGCCGTTCGCTTTCCAGCAGCAACGCCTGCTGGTCCAACCGCTGACTGGCAAACAATTGCGCCAAACCAACCTTTACGACGAACTGCTCACGGATCCTCGTCATCAATTGAGTCAGCAGCAGCGAATGCCCGCCCAGTTCAAAAAAGTTGTCCTGCCGCCCCACCGTCGCCACGCCAAGTAAGTCAGCCCAAAGCGCCGCCAGTGCTGTTTCAGACTGGCCCTGCGGGGCCACATAAAGGCGCGACAAAAACTGATCAACCGGCAACGCTACCCGGTCGACCTTTCCACTGGTGTTAAGCGGTAAGGCGGTAAGCACGGCGAACGCAGTTGGCACCATATAGTCCGGCAAGGCCGCTCTGGCCGCCAGCTTCAGCTCGTCGCACAGCTGCACCTTATCCTGCTGCTGACTGACCACCCATGCCACCAACTGTGGCTCACCGGCCGGGCTGTTCCGAAGCTGAACCACAGCATCGGTTACTGCAGGATGTTGTAGCAACTGAGCTTCGACTTCTGCCGGCTCGATGCGGATGCCCCGCAACTTCACCTGCTGATCGAGACGCCCCAGATATTCCAATTGGCCATCCTGCCTGAACAGGACCAGATCACCAGTGCCATACCAGCGGGAACCTGCCGGACCGAATGGATTTGGCACAAATGCCGCAGCAGTCTGCGCCGGTCGCGCCAGATACCCCCGCGCCAGACCATCGCCACCTATATACAGTTGGCCCGGCACTCCCGCCGGTACCGGCTCGCCATCTGCATTGAGCACCATGGCGTCATTGTTGTCGATGATACGGCCTATCGGAACCTGACCACTGTAAATATCGACTTTGGCACAGCTGACATCAGCGCCAACCTCGGTCGAACCATAGATGTTATAAAGCGTTGCCTGCGGAAAACTGCTGGCAAAGCCGCTCAGCTTATCCGCCAGCATCGCTTCTCCGCTGCAGAACAAAGCCCGAAGCGTCGGCACCTGCATCTGAGCGGACAACAGCAACATCGTCAGCAGCGAAGGCACCAAGGTAAGCTGCGTGACCGCATAACGGTTCAGCAGCGCATTGAACTGCTCAGGTTGGCGCAGCATGTCGCTGTCGACTATCACCAACTCGGCACCGAAGCATAGCGCCTGAAATATCTCTGCCGCATGGTCGACAAACCCAACACTGGTCTTCTGGCACAATACGTCCGTCGGACCAACCCCGATATCGCCGGCCAGCCAATACAGCCGGTTCACCACCGAACGGTGCAGTCCGAGTACGCCTTTGGGTTTTCCAGTGGAGCCAGAGGTGTAAATCAGGTAGGCCGGATGAACGGGATGCACGTCGACAGCAGGGTTGTCGACAGATTGATCCTGTACAGCCGGAAGCTGCTGCAACACCAGCTGAATGTCGGCGTCAGCAAGCATATACTGCTGCCGCGCCGCTGGCGCCTCAAGCGGAATGGCCAGATAAACGCCGCCAGCTTTCAACACAGCCAACATGGCACAGATCAATTCGATGGAACGCGGCATCACCAGCGCCACCCTGACCTCCGGTGTCACCCCCTGGGCTATCAGCCAGTGGGCCAATTGGTTTGCCGTGCGATTCAGTTCACGATAACTGATGCTACGCTCGTCACAACGTAGCGCAACCGCTTCTCCGCGCTGCTCAGCCTGCGCTTCGAACAACTGATGCAGACAAAGCTGATGCGGGTATTGCCGCTTCGGACCGCATAGCCCTGAACGCACCAATTGAAACTCCTGCGCACTTAGCAAAGCTGCGGTGCTAGTCCGGTTAGCGGGTGCATGACAGAACTGCCGGATAATCTGTTGAACGTAACCATTGACCCGCTCAGCCTGGGCCTCGTCAAAAGCCGCGCTATCCAGGCTGACATATGCTTTAAACCCAGTTTGCGGCTCCACTTTTTCTACCGAGAACATCAACAGGTAATTGGTCTCGGCAAAGCCGGCGACTTTCTGTGGTTGCTGCTGCGGTCGCTCGCCATCGATACCGGTCTGATAAACATGCCAATGGGTATAGTTGAACACAGCTGCGGACAGATCCAACCCGCTCTGCTGCTGGATGGCAGCCAGCGGATAATGCCGATAGTCCAGTTGTTCCGTCAGCTGTTGGTCCACCGCCTGAGCATACTGGCGCCAGCTCCGCCCCGCCATCGGTACCGCTATCGGTAAGGCATTCAGAAACAAGCCGATAATCTGGTCGCCATCCGGAATTTCCGGCCGCCCCTGATTCAACACACAACCCAGAGTTGCGTCCGCGCCGTTCAACAGATTCAACAGTACCAAATAGATACTGCTCCACAGGCTCTTTTCTGCAATGCCGAACTGGCGGGCTGCGCGGCTAAGGTCTGCACTCTGAGCTGTCGTGATATCGCACTGCACCAAGCGGCGCCCGGCTTTTGGCCGGCCAGCCCACCAGGGAACTACTCCGGTCGCGGTACTGTGCTGCCAATATTGCTGTTGCGCTTCGCTGCAAAGCGCGGCCTGCTCCAAAGCAATAAAGCGGCTGTAACCCGGTAACGGCTGCGACTGTTGCAATAGCACGCCTTGCCGCCGCTGCTGATACCTGGCATACATTTCGGTGGCGAAGCTCTCAAGGCTCCAGCCGTCCCACATTGCGTGGTGCACAAAAATACCAAAGACAAAACCGCCGTCCGGTAACAAATGGATGGTGGTGCGCCACCAGCCTGTGCTGATATCAAGACCTTGAGATTGCTCGGCAGCCATCCACTGTTCAATGGCCAGACGGCTTTGTGCTTCGCTCTGGGCCGTCCAATCCATCACCTGCAGCGGTACTGCGGCCTGCACCGGCACGACTTGCAACGGACGTTTGCCAAGCAGCAGACATTTACTTTTCAACACCGGATGCTTGTGCAGCACAAACTCAAATGCCTCGGCGAACAAAACCGGGTCCCACTGGTCGGCAAAATAATACAGCTGCAGATTCTGATACAGACCCAACGACGCTGCCTGCATCGCATGCAGCACCATCCCTTGTTGCAGTTGCGACAACGGGTAGGCATCCTGCAGCGCCGCCAGTCCATAGTGGCTTTCCAGCAAGTCCAGCTCCGCCGCGTCCAGCAGTGCAAAAGGAGCAATGTCCCAGTCTAACGTAGCTGCCGTTTGCTGTTGTTCGATCCTTGCAGCCAACAGAGCCACGGTGGGGTATGCAAACAAGTCCTTGACAGAACAGGCCAGCCCCTGCGCTTTCGCCTCCGCAACCAGCGCGATGGAGCGGATGGAATCGCCGCCCAGACTGAAGTAATTGTCATCAATGCTCAGTGGGTCGACGTCCAGCTTTTGCTGCCAAATCAGCAGCAGTTTCCGCTCAGTCTCGTTCCTTGGCGCTACATGCTGACTGGCCGATACTGCTTGCGCCGGCAACAACTCAGCGGCAAAGCGCCCGGTCGCATCCAATGGCAGTTGCGGCACAGCTGTTACCGAATCAGGCAGCCAAGCCAGCGGCTGTCGAGTCAACGCCAGTTGTAGCGCATGCGCTGACTGCTCGCTGACGACATAAGCCGCTAGCTGGCTTTGCGTACCGACAACCCGTCGGACAACAGCAGCGGCCGTGACCGCAGGCAACTGCCGTAGCCTTTCTGTGCAACCAAGCAAGGCTCTGCCGGACAAGCCGGCCGGCGACGGCAATTTCAACTGCCAGTTGCCGTCCGCCCGCAACCGCCCCAGCAGAGCGCTGTCGGCCAGCAGTTGATGGCGCGGTTTTGATACTACGGCGCCTTGACGCCAGACACTATGACTGACCAGCTCGCCGCCCACATACAAACGACCATAGACTCCGTCCGGAACCGGCTGCAGCTCTGCACAATAGACTCTGGCACTGGCAATAGCGGGCTGCGCTACGACCACACCGTCCGTCTTCAACTGCCGCAGCAGCTGCAATGGCGGCTGTCCGCCATTGAATAGCGGCTCGCTCCAGACCCCGCAAAACAGGCTGTCCGCCACAGTCTCGGCGCCAAACAGCGCATTGAGCTGCTCAACATTCAGCGCAACCGGATCAAGGCCCGGCAAGAGCGGATAAACCAGGCAAGCCAGTCTGTCGCCGCTCAGTTGGCAACACCATTGCGCATCATCGACAGTACGACCGGCAGCAACATCTGCCGCCGGCAGTTGGTCAAACCGAATGACCACAAGCGCCGGAGCCGGCCAAGCCGCGTCGCTAACGATGTAGCGCGCTTCGCTGTCGGCCAGCACAAAATCCTGTCTGAGCCGCGGGGCTTGCGGATCCACGAAAACGGCACAGGCGCCGACCAGCACAACGGCGCACAATGCCGCTGAGCGCTGTGTCTGGTCTTGCACGGATACAGCCACCACAGACCCAAAACCAACTCCCTGCTCAGCCAGCACAGCTGCCAATTGCAGAGCTTTCGGCGACAACAGCCTCTGCAGCGGCGTATTGCTTAGCTTTGTGACCGCAGCGTCGCAGTCCGTTCCTGGCAATTGATGGCTTTGTACTGCCAGTTGCGGCGCATCCAGCAACAGTTGCAGCAGCTGCAGATAATGCTGCGACAACTGCCTGATAGTATCGTGTTCAAATAAGTCGGTGCTGTATTCAATACCGCCTTTGATGGTTACTCCGGCCTGGTACAGATTCACCGCCAAATCAAAGCGTGCCACTGCTGCGGTCGCACTGTGCGGTAAAGTCGCCGCCAGATCCGCAAAAACGGGCGTCACTGTCGGCATAGCAGCAACAGCCTGGCTCTGCAGCGAAAAAGCCACCTGGAACAACGGGCTGTGCGAAGGCGTGCGCTCTGGCACCAGTTCGTCCACCAGCAACTCAAAAGGCACATCCTGCATCGACAAAGCCTGCAACACCTGATGGCGGGTTCTGGCGACTAACGCAGCAAAATCCGGCTTGTCCTGCAATTGGGTCCGCAGGACCAAAGTATTGACAAAAAAGCCGATTAAACCTTCAACCTCACCGTGGCTGCGGTTCGCTGTAGGAATACCAACAGCGATATCATCCATACCGCTGTATCGTCCAAGCAGCACAGAAAATGCTGCCAGCAACGTCATGAATTCCGTCACATCATGCTGGCGGCTGAACAGCTGCAACTGCTGCACCAGCGCTGGCGGTAAATCAAACCGCAACGTGTTACCCGCATAACCTGGTAACGCCGGCCGAGGCTTGTCGTAAGGCAGTTGCAGCAGCGCCGGCAGCCCATCCAACGCAGAGCGCCAATAGCTGAGCTGATGCGCCAGACGCGGCCCTTGCTGCATACCGCGCTGCCAAACCGCATAGTCGGCATATTGCAGCGGCAGCGGCGCCAGCGGCGAAGGTTCGCCTGCGCAGAAAGCCTGATACAGCACGGTCAACTCACGCAGCAAAATTTCTACCGACCAACCATCCGAAATGCTGTGATGCATCGTCAGTAACAACGCCAGCGCCTGTTCGTCGCAGCGGTCACGCAACAGCCGCACCCGGTAGGGTTTGTGTTGGCTCAAATCAAAGCAGTAACCACGCTCCTGCTGTACGACGACCAGCAGCTCGCTGGCAAAATCCAGCAGCTCCTCCTCAACGGCGCACGGCTCTGCATCAATCAGTTGCATCGCTTCATGAGATGAAACGACAAAACGGGTACGCAACGACTGATGCCGACGCTCGAGCTCGCCCAGCGCCTGTATCAACGCCGTGGCGTCCACCGTCCCGGTCAGCCGCAGCGCCAGCGGAATGTTATAAACCGCATTTGCACCCATGTACTGATTCAGAAACCACATCCGTTGCTGGGCAAATGACAGCGGTAATGGACCGCTACGCTCTGCAGCACTGAGACAAACCGGTGCCCCCTGTTCCGGCAAATCCGCAGCCAGTTGCTGTTCTATCAACTCAGCCTGTGCGCATAGCAGCGGATGATCAAAGAGCATCCTGATAGTCAGCTCGACACCGAACACCTGGCGGATAGCGGATACCAGCCGGGTGGTCAGCAGCGAATGCCCGCCCAGCTTAAAAAAGTGGTCGGTACGCCCGGCACGTTCACAGCCCAATAATTGGCACCAAATACCGGCCAGCAATTGCTCTGTTGCCGTTTCGACTGCGCTGTAGCTGTCATTGCCAAACTCCGGCGCAGGCAGTGCATGCCGGTCGATTTTGCCGTTCACGTTCAAGGTAAAGGCATCAAGCAGCATAAACAGCGCCGGCACCATATACTGCGGCAACTGTTCAGCGACAAAAGCACGTAATGTATCGGTGCTGACAGCCGCCCGTTCTGTAGCGACATAAGCAATCAACTGCTGGCTGCCAGCCAGGTCTGCTTTCGTCATCACCACAGCAGCGTTCACTGCCGGATGCGCATTTAACACAGCTTCAATTTCCGCCAGTTCAATCCGGTAGCCGCGAATTTTGACCTGATGGTCAACACGGCCTAAAAACTGCAAATTGCCATCGTCCTGAAAGCGCACCAAATCGCCAGTCCGGTACAAACGCTCACCGGCAGTCTTGGCAAAAGGATGAGGTACAAAACGCTCCGCGGTCAGCCTAGCTGCCGTATAACCACGAGCCACCCCTAAGCCACCGATATACAATTCGCCCACAGCACCGAGGCTTTGCAGCGACATCGCGTCATTCAACACATACAGCTCTGTCTTCCCCAGAGCCCGGCCGATGGGGACACTGCCCTGTCCGGGCGGTTGCCGGCTGACTTTGCGCTGTTCCGATACTGGGTATATGGTGGCACCAACCGTGGTTTCAGTCGGGCCATATTCGTTGATCAGCAGGGCATTAGGCAGAACATCCTCGGACCAGATCCGCAGCGTTTCCGGCGACAACGGTTCACCTGCAACGACTATCACATGTCTGGCCGCCGGGCTGCAGCGGACAAATCCTTTGGCTGATACAGCTTCCAGATGAGATGGCGTCACCTTAAACAGATAGTGGCAATCCTCATCTGTCAGATAATCACCCAATTGATCCAGCGCCAGTGCGCCTTCTGGCAACAGCTCGGCAAAACGCCCCGCCATCAGCGGAACCCATAACGAACCTACTGTGGCATCAAATACTAGCGGTGTGCTGACCACAGCCCCGCTGATATGCGGCGGCAGAAACTCCGCGACCGAATGGTGCAGGAAATCGGCAAGATTATCGTGACTGACCATGACGCCTTTCGGATTGCCGGTCGAGCCAGAGGTATAAATGATATAACAAAGATTAGCGGCACCAACCGCAGTCAGCGGGCTCGTTGCCGGCTGGTCGGCAATAACGCGCTGACTATGTTCGTCATCTAGCAGCACCAGCCTAGCCGTGCCGGCCGGCAAATCCCGGCTGAACTGGCGACGGCTCAGCACCAGTCCGGCCGCACTGTCTTGCAAAATATAGTGCAACCGTGCTGCAGGCGTTGCCAGATCCAATGGCACATAAGCGCCGCCAGCCTTCAGGATCGCCAGCAATGCGACAATCATTTCCAGCGACCGCTCCAGATAGACGGCCACTCTGGTTTCCGGCTGCAAGCCCTGTGCTATCAGATAGTGAGCCAGCCGGTTGGCCTGTTGATCCAACTCGAGATAGCTAAGCTGCTCCTCGCCGGCAATCAGCGCAACAGCATCAGGATAAAGGGCAACCTGCTGCGCAAAAATCTGATGCACGCATTGGCCGGACGGATAAGCACTCGCTGCGGGCACAAACTGCTCAAGCAGCCTAACCCTTTCACGCTCTGTAATAAAACTGTACTGACAGATAGCTCGGCGCGGCTGCGCCAGTATAGCTTCCAACAACTTGGTGTAATGTTCCAGCATAGTTGCCACAGTCGCCCGCTCGAACAAATCACTGTTAAATTCGACCACACCGACTATCCCTACTGCACTCTGCTGCAGATTCAACGTCAGATCAAAACGAGCCGTCAACCCAGTGATCTCCCCGGGGTCCACGCTTAGCTGCAAAGGTGCGATGCCCAGCAGGTCAGTTGTTGCCTCTTGCGCCGGCGCAGTTTCCTGCAACACAAACATCACCTGAAACAGCGGCGAATGGCTGCCATTGTCACGGCCAGGATTGACTTCTTCGACTAGCTTCTCGAACGGCAGCTCGGCATGGGCAAAGTTATTGGCAGATAAGCGCCTGTTGCGCTCCAGCAAAGTCAAAAAGTCAGGATGGCCTTTCAGATCAATCCGCATCACCAGCAAATTGACAAAAAAGCCGATAAGCCCTTCAATCTCCTGGCTATTCCGGTTGGCGACCGAAGTGCCAATGGCAATATCATCCTGTCCGGCGTAACGCCCCAGTAAGATTGCATAGGCGGTCAGCAACACCAAGTATAAAGTGGTGCCCTGACTGCTGGCGAAATTGCTTAGACGCAGCGACAAATCATGGTCAAAGCTGACCGGCAACACTGCGCCGTTAAAACTCTGCCGACGCGGCCTGGCATGGTCTGTCGGTAAACGGATCAGCGGCTGCAGGCCGGCCAGCTGGGTTTGCCAGTATGACAAAAGTTGCGTTAGCCTATCCCCCTGCAGGTAATCA
This sequence comes from Rheinheimera sp. SA_1, assembly GCF_001669775.1. GTDB lineage: Bacteria > Pseudomonadota > Gammaproteobacteria > Enterobacterales > Alteromonadaceae > Pararheinheimera. Next base: position 140,719 of record NZ_LXWK01000019.1, on the reverse strand, counting down.
CGCTGCCAGGCAGCGTAATCGCCATACTGGATTGCCAAGGGTGGCAATGGCGACGGCAGGCCCTGCGCACAGGCCTGATACAGCACACTCAACTCGTGCAGTAAAATCCGCTGGGACTGACCGTCGGCAATACTGTGATGCAAGTTGATAAGCAAAGCATAGCCCGGCGTATAGTTTAGGCTGATCAGCCTGAACCTACATAAAGGATCACCTTTTAAATCAACTACATGTAATTGCTCAGCCCGGCACAATGCAATCAGAGCCCCTTCATCCGCGACCTGATCATATTGCAGCGATGGTCCGGTCGCGGCCAGTTGCACAACAGGCTGGCCCGCCACCTCAACATAACGGCTGCGTAAAACATCGTGGCGACTGGTCAGCGCTGCAATCGCCTGCGCCAGCACCGCAGGTTTGGTCGCTGCTGGCAACTGACAAGCTGAAACCATGTTGTAGACGGCATTGGCACCCACATACTGATTAAAAAACCAGAATCTTTGCTGGCCAAAGGAAAGCACCTGTGATTCGGTGTCTGCAACCGTCGGTTTGATCTGTTTTGCGTTCAGTCCGGCCTGGCGCGCTTTCAGCATTGCCAGCAGTTTTTCTTTAGCAGATGTCATTATCAACCTTTTGTTATTCCATTCTTGTTGAGATCAATCCGGTCAGCCGGCTTTATTCAGTCTGCCTGCAACTGTTCTAGCAATGCCGCAGCTTGAGCTTCGGACATCGTTTCCAACAATTGATCGTCCAGGCCGTCCAGCAGCAGCAACCGTTCAATGGCCTGCGCCTGCTGATAAAGTCTGGGTTTACTAAAAAGGATGTCGATGGACAGTTCCACCTTGAACAGCAGGCGGATCCGCGATAACAGCTGAATGCTCAGCAAAGAATGACCACCCAGTTCAAAAAAATGCCCTAGCCTGCTGACCTGCGGTAATTGCAGTAAAGCAGCCCAAGCCTGCGCCAGCCGTTGCTCAATATCGCTTTGCGGCGCCTGATAAACCTGCGGTGACCATACCGGCGCCGGCAGAGCTTTGCGGTCCAGTTTGCCATTGGCATTCAGCGGCATAGCGTCCAGTCGAACAATAGCGGCCGGCACCATATACGCTGGCAGTTGTACCGCCAATGCGCTTCGCAATTGCGATTCCGTGAGCTGGCTAACCACATAAGCTATCAGTTTGAGCTCTGCATCGGCGTCTTTACTGACCAGCACAACGGCAGCCGTCACCGCAGGCATGCTGCAAAGCACAACTTCAATCTCTGCCGGTTCAATCCGCATCCCACGCAATTTTATCTGCTGGTCAAGCCGCCCCATAAACCGAATGCTACCATCCGGTAGATAACAAGCCAAATCACCGGTGCGATACAACCGGCTACCAGGCTCGCCGTAAGGGTTCGGTATAAAACACTCAGCAGTTCTGGCACCTTGACCAACATAACCGCGGGCCAGACTAAGACCGGCAATCAGCAATTCGCCGCTGCAGCCCAGCGGACATGGCCGCAAATGCTCATCGACAATGTATAGCGCCACGTTCTGGATCGCTTTGCCTATCGCGACAGCCCCCTGTTCCGCGGCGGCGCAATGTTGTGCCGTCACATCGATGGCAGCTTCGGTCGGCCCATAAAGATTGTCCAGCCGACGACCGCCTTTGGCATAAAAGTCGCTGACCAGAGCCCGGTTCAAAGCTTCCCCGCTGCAAATCACCTGTCTGACGCTGTCGCAATGTTGCCAGCCATTATGTTGCAAAAATGCCTGCAGCATCGATGGGACAAAATGCAACAGGCTAATCTGTTCAGCACGGATGGTTGCCGCCATATAGTCGGGATCCAGGTGGCCCTGCGGCCGGGCCATCACCAACCGGGCTCCGCAGAGGTGCGGCCACAGCAGTTCCCAAACCGAGACATCAAAACTGAACGGTGTTTTCTGCAACACTGCGTCTGCTGCCGTCAGCTGATATTGCCGCTGCATCCAATCCAGCCGATTCAGCAACGCCGTCTGCGAGATAGCCACTCCTTTCGGTTGCCCGGTGCTGCCTGAGGTATACAGCAGATAAGCCAGATTATCGCCGCTCAGCGGCACCACCGGATTTTCGTCCGTTCCGCCTGCTGCCTGCACGTCGAGCAACTGAACCGACAACGGCATTGTAACAATATCACAGGCGCCAGCAGCCGCCACCACCACAGCGATATTGCTGCTGCGAATCAACTGATGCAAACGCTCAACCGGATAGGACGGCTCCAATGGCACGTAATAACCGCCAGCTTTAAGAATGGCCCACACCGCCACCGACATTTCCACCGACCGCTCAAGACATAAACCTACCGGAACATCAGGCCCCACCCCGACAGCTATCAGTCGATGCGCGAGCCGGTTCGCCCGGCGATTCAGCTCAGCATAATCCAGTCTTTGTGCTGCCGACACCAATGCAATAGCCGTCGGTGTCTGCCTCACCTGCTGTTCAAACCACTGCGCCAGCGCAGGACGTTCGACGTTAACGGCGGTTTGATTGAATGCAGCCAGTTGCTGCAATTGCACCTGTTCAACCAACACCACTCGATCCAGCCGCTGGTTTGCGTCGGCCAGCATGGCCGTCAGGATCTGCGTCACACAACCAAGCAACCGCTGACCCATTCCGTGGTCAAATACCGCTGGGTCCAGACACAAATGCAACTGATAACTGCCGCTGTGATGCGCTCTGGCCAGCTGAAATGCCAACTGGTAATTGGTTTCTTCAAAAGTGCTGCCGCCGGCCATCACCGCATCGCTGCCATGTTCGCCATACACATGAAAATGGGTGTAATTGAACATGGAAGCGGAAAAATCCAGTCCGGTTTGCTGTTGCACTGCCGCCAGTGGAAAATGCTTAAGCCATTGAAGCTCTCCAAGCTGACGCTCACAAGATTGCAACAGTTGAGCAAAAGTCAAACCAGACAGTTGCATCCGGACAGGCAACGTATTCAGAAACAAACCGATGGTCTTATCACTGTCCACTATCTCCGGCCGGCCATGCACCACCACAGAACCGACCACATCGTCAGTGCCGCACAGCTGCGACAACAGCAATAGATACACCGCATGCCATAAGCTCTTTTCCTGAACCCTCAGCGCTGCCGCCAAAGCGACCAGTTGCTCACTTTGTCCCTGACTTATCTGCAACAGGTGCTGCGCGCTGCTGCGCTCGCGCTTTCCGGACCACCAGGGCAGCGCCGCATCGGCAAAGCGCTGCCAATGTGCCTGTTGCACACTGTCGGTCAGCGCTTTTTGCTCGCACAAGATAAAGTGCTTGTACTGCGGCGGCGGCGGCATGCTGCCGAGCTGACCTGTGCGGCAATACTGACCATATAAAGTCAGTAGTTCATTGACCAGATTGGCCAGACTCCAACCATCCCACAAGGCATGATGAAAGCTCAGTCCCAATACCAGCTTGTCGGCGCCGAGCAAGTGCACGCACATACGCCAGGGCAAAGCGGCGAAATCAAAACCGGCCGTTTTCTGCTGTTGTACCCATTCGTCCAGACGCTGTGTCGCTTGCTCCTCCGACAGCGTGCTGAGGTCCTGCACACTGAGCGGCGCCTCTGCTAGTTTCAACACAAGCTGCAACGGCCGCTGCTGCTGCAGATTGAACAAAGTACGCAACATGGCATGCCTGGCCATCAGATGGTCCAGCACAGCGCGAAACGCAGTTTCATGCCAGCTCAAGTTCAGCCGGTACAACAGCACATCATGATACAGGCTTAAGTGCGGGTGCTGCAGGCCGTGAAAAATCATGCCCTGCTGCAACAATGACAAAGGGTAGCAATCTTCAATTGCCGCTGGTGATTTCTGGTGGTTCATATACTGCTCAGACCTCAATGTTGAACTGCCCCATCAGTGACTGCATTTCATCATCACTGAGCAAAGAAAAGGCGGCTATTTGTGGCGTTGCTTCCAGCCGGTCTGCCTGGCCAGCCATGATGACCTGCGCCAAGGCGGCGATGGTCGGTGCGTCAAACAAGTTCTTGACCGAAAACCAGATATTCTGCTGCTGGGCCGCCGCCACCAACGCAATGGAGCGGATAGAATCACCGCCCAAGACAAAATAATTGTCGTTGATACCGATGCTGTTCAGCTGCAGATTGTGTTGCCACAGCTCGGCTAAAGCAGCCTCCAGTTCACTGGTCGGCGCAACATAATGTTGTTCAGCCCCGTGTTGCCAATCCATAACCGGCAGAGCGGCCAGATCCAACTTGCCATTAGCATTGAGCGGTAGTTGTTCGAGCAGTTGCCAGGCCGACGGCAGCATGTAGTCAGGCAAACTCTGCGCAAGATGCCCGGCTAATAGGGACTGATACTGCGGTAGTACAGCGCTCGGATCCAGCACGACAAAAGCAACCAGCCTGGGTTGTCCGAGCACATCGGTCTGCAATTGCACAGTGCAGTCGCAGACGCTTGGGTGCTGCCTGAGCACAGCGGTGATTTCCGCAAGCTCAATCCTGAAGCCACGCAGCTTGACCTGCTGGTCTTCCCTGCCAACAAAAGCGATATTGCCACCCGGCATGTAACGGGCCAAATCGCCGCTGTGATAGAGCCGCTCACCTGGCGTTTTGGCAAAAGGATTAGGCACAAAACGCGAAGCCGTCAGACCGCTTTGCCCCAGATAACCTCGTGCCAACCCAGAGCCAGCCAGATACAGACGGCCCACAGCGCCAACCGGCAGCAACTGCAAATCTTCATCCAGTACATAAGCCGCACTGTGCATCAGCGCTTTGCCGATAGGCGCGCTGCTGCAATGCTGCAAATTGTTCTGATCGACAGGCCATGTGCAGCTGAAGGTGGTATTTTCGGTCGGACCATAGCCGTTGATTAACATCGTAGCCGGCAACAGCTCGCTGGCTTTTTGTAGATGGGCAACGGACAGGGCTTCGCCGCCGATCAGTAACTGGCGCAAGCCGCTCAGCGTTTGCGGCGCATCGTCAATCACCCGGTTGAACAAAGCCGCCGTCAGCCATGCCGTGTCAATCTGATATTGGCCAATCAGCACCGCGAGGCCGGTAAAACCGCATTCGTTTAAGTCTGCCAGTACAGCGGTACCACCAGCGAGCAGCGTAGACCAAAATTCAAAGGTAAAGGCGTCAAATGACGGCGATGCCGCACACAGCACAACGCTATTGCCATCCAGGTGGACAAAACCGCCACGCACCAACCGATGAACGTTGCGATGGCTGACCGCAATCCCTTTCGGCTGCCCTGTGCTGCCCGAAGTGTAAATCAGGTAAGCCAGATTGTCGGCATGCAGACCTGACTGCACATTGTCTGTCGAATAGGCTCGCAGCAATTGCTGGCAGACCGGATGGTCCAGCGCAAACGTCTGATGGTGATGCAACAATTCCAGTTGTTCAAGCAAATGGCTTTCGCTGAGAATCAAGCGGCAGCCACTGTGTGCAAGCATCGCAGCAAGCCGCTGCTGCGGATATTGCGGATCGAGCGGCAAGTAGCAGCCGCCTGCCTTGACAATAGCCAGCAGCCCAATCGCCAATTCCAGTGAGCGCTCGGCACACAATCCGACCACCACCTCCGGCCCGACGCCTTTAGTCTGCAGATAGCGGGCGACACGATTCGCCCTGCCGTTCAGTTCGCGATAACTCAGCGACAAACCGCCGGCAACTAATGCCACAGCTTCCGGCGTATCTGCCACTTGCTGTTCAAACAACCAAGCCAGATGAACATCCCCGGCAAAAGCTGCCGCCGGCGGTTGCCAGTCGTGCAGTTGTTGCCGTTGCTGCTGGCTGCTCAGACATTCCAGCGCCCTTACCTTGGTCTGCTGCACATCTGCCACAGACTGCAATAAAGTCACAAAGTGCCCCAGCAACTCAGCGACAGCGCCTGCAGCAAACAAAGACGGCTGATAGTCCAGATGCAGCACCAGTTCGGCACCGGCGCCAATGCGCATCGTCAGGTCGTAGTCCGCCCCTTCGCTGGTGTCCAGCGTTTCGATAGTGAACCCATAGTCATCATGGTTCGCCACAGTGGCCAGCTGCGGATAATTTTCAAACACCAGCAAGGTGTTGAACAGATTTTGACCATAGCCAAGCCCCGCCAGCCGATTGACCGTATGCAACGGCAGATAGCCGAATTCTTCCCGTTCAATCTGCGCCCGATGCAGATTTTGCAGCCAATCCGCCAGCCGCTGATTAGTCGCGACGTCCAAACGTACCGCGATGGTGTTAATCAGCAAACCGACCATCTGTTCAATACCAGCCACCTCTGCCGGCCGGCAGCTTATGGTCTGACCAAACACCACTGTGCTTGTGCCGGTATATTTTGCCAGCAACCTAGCCCAAGCCGCCTGCATCAGCGTATTCAGCGTGACCCCGTAATGCCTGGCAGCACTGACCAGCGCCGAACTGCGGCCTCTGCTCAGTTGCATTTTTAGCTGAGCAGAGCCAGGCGATATTGTTTGTCCATGTGCTGGCGGCTCCAGCGGCAAACGGCTGGCGGCGGTGACCCCGCTCAAGTGCTCGCGCCAGTAACGCTCGGCTTGCTGCTGATCTCTGGTTTGCAGCCAACGCAGATATTCCCGATACGGTACTGCGGCGGGCAAATCCAATGTATACCCCTGGCGCAGAGCCAGGTAGCGTTGCAGCATCTCGTTGAACAGCAACGAAAAACTCCAGCCGTCCAGCAACGAATGATGGTGCGTCCATAACCAGCGCCAACGCTGATCAGCCAACCGAAGCAGTGCCATCCGCATCAGCGGCGGTTGATCAAAGTCAAACCCTTCTGCCTTATCAGCCAAACGAAACTGTTCGAAACACTGTTCAGTGTGCGCTTGCTGCCGCCAGTCCAACTGCTGCCAAGTCACTTCGGCCCCGGCACAGACCAGCTGTACAGGCTCGGCCCTGGCCCTGTCAGGATAAGCGCTGCGCAATACCGCATAACGGTTGACCAGTTGCACCCATACCTGCTCAAACAAAGCGCAATCGAGATGTCCAACCAAATCCACATACACCTGCGTGACATAGGCTGAACGGTCCTCATCATCCAGCAGGCTGTGAAACAACATCCCCAGCTGCATTCCCGTCAGCGGGTAGATGTCCTGCAACGTCGGATAATGCTGCTGCCACAAATCCAACGTCGGGCGGTCCAGCCTCGCCAGCGGAAAATCGCCTGGCGTCAAACGGGCCGGCCCAGCTACGGCACAATGCCGGACAATCTGGTGCAACGCATCGGTAAAGCGCTGGCCAAGCCATTCTATCGTCTGCTTGTGATGGCGCAGCGGGCAATAATCAATGACAAACACCAACCTGCCATTGAGCACGGAACCATTAAAACCCAACTGATAATGCCGGACCCGGTCCGCAGCAAAATCAGCGCCGCTGCTGGCTCCGACCGGTGCGAACAAGGCTTGCGGTCCAAACTGCTGATCGAACTGGCCGAGGTAGTTGAACACCACGGCCATTTCCGGTAGCGGCGGCAACACCTGCTGCAGATAACGCAGCACCCCATAACCAAAGCCTTGGTGCGGTATCTGCAGACACTGTTCTTTAACCGATTTAATCTGCTCGCCCAGTTCCGCCTGCCCGCCTTGCAAAGTCAAAGGGTACAACGTCGTGAACCAACCGATAGTTTCGGTCAGGTCGGTACCGGCAAACAGTTCCGTCTGCCTGCCGTGTCCTTCCAGCAGCAACGTCAGACTGGTACAGCCGTTCCATTGTTCGAATGCCCGTAGTAATGCACATAACAACAGGTGCTGAAGCTGAGTGCGGTAAACACCGCCACAGCCTAGCAAATCCTTGGTTTCCTGCTCCGTCAGGCCTACCATCACCTGCTGCGACGCACCGAATGTGTCGCTGGCATCTCCCTGTGGTAACGGATGATCGGCAGGGATTTGCATCGTCTGGTACTGAGCTAACCAGAAATCCCTTTGCTCGTCGGCGCTAGAGTCGGCTACGCGCATTGCCCAGTGCTGATAACTGGTGGTCTTTGCTGCCAACTTTATCTGCTGTTGCTGGCGCCACTGCGTATAGACCGTGGTCAGGTCGGACAGCAGCACCCGCCAACTGACCCCATCGACTATCAGATGATGCAACACCAGCAGCAAGCAACGGTCGCTGGGGTCTGTCGCCTCGAACAGCACCGCTTTAAACAACGGACCGTCCGCCAGTGTAAAACTCTGTTTGACCGCCAGGGCATACTGCTCCAGCTGTATCTGATACTGCTGCCGGTCCGAGCCCTGTAACTGCTGCTGCAGTACCATAGTGCCAAGCACAGCGGCCGTCAGCGGAACAAAATAAGGTTCCGGCGTAAAAATCAGCCGTAACGCATCGTGCCGGCTGGCCACGGCCTGCACGAAAGTCTGTACAAATGCCAGATCAGCGTCGGCCGGTACCGTTAGCAATTGCGACTGGTGAAAATATCCTGGCTGAGCCGTCTGTTCAGCAAAAAACCAGTGCTGGACCGGTAATAAAGGCATGCTCCCCACGGCAGGCGCCTGCTCGAATTGCTGCGATGCAGACAGCAAATGAGCGGCCAGTTCGCGAATAGTGGGATACTCGAACAACAGGCTGACTGACAGTTGCAGCCCTTGTGACCGGGCCCGGGACACCAACTGAATCGACAGGATAGAATCGCCGCCCAGCACAAAAAAGTTGTCGGTCACGCCAAAATCGGTAAAACCAAGCACCTGTTGCCAGATTTGATAAAGCGCCGCTTCACGTTGATTGGCCGGCGCTAGCCGTTGAGACTGATCGCCGATAGCCGGCAAAGCTTGCAGGCATACCTCTCCCTGTCCATTCAACGGTAAAGACTCCAGGCGCAGCCATTGGTCCGGCAGACGGCCGTGCGGCCCTTTGCGCAGCTGAGTTGCCACCGCAGCAATTGAGTCCGTCGCAACGACATAAACATGATATTGCAAACCGGCAACAGTATTTCTCGCCACCACTGCAGCCTGTTGCACAGTATCCAACGCACAAAGACGCTCTTTGATGGCAAGAGCCGGCATCGGCGCCGATACCGGTTTGGCAGCGACCAAGGTCCAACTGCCGTCATTGGCCCTTCTGGCTGATTTGCCCGTCCGCTGTCGGTCAGCACCGACACAAAGCTCGCCAACGACCCCAGGTGGCGCCAACTGACCATTAGGTTCAACCACAGTAATAGTCAGAGTATCGGCGGCGGTCAGTTGAGACTGGGTGACAGCCTGCAGCGCCAACGCACTCAAATAGGCCTGTGCCGGCGCCGGCTCGCAATCGAGTGTCATCCGTTGCAGCAAGCAGCGCAACGAATGCAGCAAAGTCGCTTCAGCCGGCAAGTCGACGCCGTACAGCATGGCCGCCGGCGCCGTTAAATCAGCACAATCTCCACCCAGCACGGCGGCAAGCTGTGCCTGCGTCAACGACTGGGCACACAGCCTGCCGTCATAGCGTAGCGGATACAGAATCAGGGCCGGCCTGTCGGCCAAATAGTCCGATTGCTGCCGGGTCGCAGGCAGCGACTGACCGCTGGTCAGCCCATGTTCGTCGATCACCAGCCGCAATGAGCTGTCAGCTATAATGGCCTGCTGCCGTAACGCAGGAAATTCCGTTGGGATCAGCACGGCGCAGGCGTCACAGGCCTGAATAGCAGCAATAGCGACTATCTTATCCATCGTATCGGCGAGTCGCACACCAACCCATTCGGCAGCGGCAACCCCGGCAGCTTGCAGCGCCGCTGTCAGTTGCAACCTCGCTTCCTGCCATTGAGTGCCCAGCAGCAGCTGAGACACATCCAACAACGGTAAAGGCGGCGGCGCTGCCGGGCAAAGCAACGCCACATCCTGCATATCAAGGAAATCATAACGACTGACCAACTGGCGCGGCTGTGCTAGCACCAGCTCGATAAAACGACGGAAATGTCTGGCCAGCCGTTCGATAGTTTCACGGTCAAAGAGAGCGGTATTGTACTCGAATTCACCGCGCAGCCCGGTCGCGCTATCCTGCATCACCAACGTCAGATCGAAACGCGCCGTTTTGTATTCGCCAGCCTGCTGTGGTTTCAATAGTAGCGGCAACCATTGCAGGTCAGCCGACGCATCCGTCTGTTGAGGCGTGTTCTGCAACGCAAACATCACCTGGAAAAACGGTGAAGCTGAATTGCTACGCTCCGGGTTCAACACCTCAACCAGTTTTTCAAACGGCAGATCCTGATGTGCATAGGCTGCCAGCGCTCGGTCACGCATCTGGTGCAGGACCCCGATAAAATCCAGTTGGTCAGACAGCTCGCAGCGCATCACCAGCGTATTGACAAAAAAGCCCAGCATCCCTTCGGTCTGAGCCTGATGGCGATTGGCGATTGGCGTGCCTAAAGCGACATCCTGCTGACCGCTGTAACGGCTCAGCAAGCAGGCAAAAGCGCTGATCAGCGTCATAAACAGCGTCACCTGCTGCTGCTGGCAAAAAGCTGTCAATTGAGAGGACAACGCTGCCGGCAAGGCAAATGCCAAGGTATCACCAGGCTGTGCCTGTTCCTGTCGCCCCGGCCTGTCCGTCGGCAATTGCAGCGGAGCCAGTCCAGCCAGTTGTCCAGCCCAGAAGGCTATCTGCTTGGCCAGCATAGGTCCTTGCAAATACTGGCGCTGCCAATTGGCATAGTCAGCATACTGCAGCGACAGCTCAGGCAAAGGCGAAGGCTGGCCGCGACTGAATGCCTGGTATAGCGCCGCCAGTTCGGCCAGAAATATACCACCAGACCAGCCATCAAAAATACTGTGATGCAGACAAGCCAGCAGCACCGCACCAGATTGACCGCTAAGCTGCAGCAAGCGGATACGGCACAGCCGCTCAGCGGCAAGATCAAACTGATAGTTTTGTTCAGCAAAATACTGTAACCGCAAAGCCGCCTCATCGGCCAGCCATTCTGGCGTGATAATCCAAGGCGCAGTATCAATCGTCTGCGTCACTTCAGCGCCGTCCCAGACAAAGCGAGTCCGCAGCACCTGATGACGCTGCAACAACGCCTGCAACGCCTGGCTCAGCGCCGTCACGTCAACAGCTCCGGCCGTTCTGAACGCAAGCATAATATTGTAGGCATCGCTGGCACCACGCAGCTGATGCAGAAACCACAAACGCTGCTGAGCGTAGGACAGCGGTTGCGGCTGTGCCCGGTTGACCTGTTGCATCAACGGCCATTGCCCTGCCGACTCTGTCCCGTTTAAGCGCCAGATGATGGCCGCCTTGTTCGCTTTCAAATGGACTGCGAGGTCAGCCGGCAGTCCGCCCGCAGCAACTTTGTATTTGAGCTTGTCACCGTCGACATACAGATAGACACCACCCGCAATGGCCAGCGCAAGGACTTCATCTACGGTCATGCTATATTTCCCCTTCTTGCGCCGTTTTGGCAGAGCAGGCGATTTGCTGTTGCAACAAAGCGAAAGCCGCCAAAGCATCATCTCCATGCCGACGCTGCTCGATAAAAGCGGCAACAACTGCAGCCAGAGTCGCCAGCGTATTATGCTCAAAGATGTCCCTGACGCTCAGCTCCACCCGATAGAGTTGACGCAGTGCAGACACCAATTGGGTCGCCAGCAACGAATGGCCGCCCAGTTGGAAAAAACTGTCATGACGGGACACTTGCTGGCACTGCAGCAACGATTGCCACAACTGAGCCAATGCCATTTCCAATTCCCCCTGGGGCGGTTCCTGCCTAGCTGCTGACGGCCGCGGCTCCGGCAATGCCTGTCGGTCCAACTTACCGCTTGGCGTCAACGGCAAGGCATCCAGCACCACTATCTGAGTCGGTACCATATAAGCCGGCAGCTGTTGCCAGGCGCTCTGCGATAACTGCTCCACCAGCAGCGCCGACTCTGCTGTACTCAAGGCGCCCCCTGCCAGTTTCGCTACGACATAAGCCGTCAACGACTGGGCTGCCGTATCCTGCCAGACGACCGCAACAGCCTGTTCCACCTGCGGATGACGCAGCAACAAGCGTTCGATTTCAGCCGGTTCGATGCGGGCGCCCCGCAGCTTGATTTGGTGGTCGGCACGACCTACGTACTGCAAAGTGCCATCGGGCAGATATCGCACCAAATCGCCGCTGCGATAAAGCCGCGCTCCGGCAATACCGCTGAATGGATCAGGGATAAAACTGGCAGCTGTCAGCGCAGCACGGTTGATATAACCGCGTGCCAGGGCGGCCCCGCCGATATACAACATGCCGATACAGCCTGCAGGCAACAACTGTAGTTGTTCGTCTGCGACATATAAACGCACATTGTCAATCGGTCTGCCAATAGGCACGGTGTGCAAGCCTGCCGAATGCTGCAGGCGCCAATGCGACACATCGATAGTCGCTTCCGTCGGGCCATAGGCATTGTCAACCGCAATCACCTGGTGCGGCTCCAACTGCTCAAACAACTGTTGCTGCAACTGCAGACTGACCGCTTCGCCGCTTAAGAATAACTGCCGGACAGTGTCATGGCCATGCCAGCCTACTTGAGCGAGGTAGGTCTGCAGCATAGAAGGCACAAAATGCAGCATCGTGATGCGCTGCGCTTGGATAGTCGCAGCCAGATAGGCAGGGTCCAGATGCCCCTGCGGCCTCGCCATCACTAAGGTGCACCCCGCCAATATGGCGTAGAATTCCCAGCCCGCCACGTCAAATACAAAAGGTGTTTTCTGCAGTACCCGATCCTGACTGTTGATCTGGTAATAGCTCAGCATCCATGTCACCCGGTTTAACAGAGCACCATGTGTTACTGCGACACCTTTCGGCCGCCCGGTACTGCCGGAGGTATACAGAATGTACGACAGATTGGCCACAGTTGGCGTTTGCGCCGGGTTGTCCGTCCGCGCCGAAGCTGGCAGGCTGTCCACCGCATACCAACTCAGCTGCGGAAACAGGTTCAGCTTTGCCATCACCACACTGCTGCTGACAATATGTGCAATTGCACTGTTGTCGCAGATATATTGCAGGCGTTCGGCCGGGAAGTCCGGCTCCAGCGGCACATAACAGCCACCGGCTTTCAGAATCCCCCACAAGCCGACTATCATCGCCACGGAGCGTTCAAGGCAAAGCCCCACTGCCGTATCCAAGCCAACCCCGGCGGCAAGCAACATATGGGCCAACCGGTTTGCCTGGGTATTTAACTCGGCAAAAGTCAGAGACTGTCGCTCGTCGCAAACGGCAATGGCGTCTGGTGTCGCGACAGTCTGACGCTCAAGTAGTTGCAGCACAGAACCGTCTGCCAGATAGTCGGTGCAGACACTACCGGACCAGTGCAATTGCTGAGACTGTTCAGCAGCGCTGAGCATCGCTAGTTGTGACAGTGGCCTTGCAGGATTAGCCACCACTGCGCTCAATAACTGCTGGTAATGGTTAAGTATCCGCTCAGCGCTGGCCGCGTCAAACAGATCGCTGTTGTACTCCAACTGCCCGCTCAAACCGTCCTGGTGCTGTTGTAACGTCAACGTCAGGTCAAACCGCGCCGTGCTGCTGTCGCCACTATCAAACAGAACCGGCCTCGCTTGCAAAGACTCGCCTTCGATACCGGCAAACGGCGTGTTTTGCAGCACGAACATCACCTGAAACAACGGCGAATGCGCGGTACTGCGCACCGGATTGATGTTTTCAACCAGCAATTCGAAAGGCAGATCCTGGTGATTGTACGCCTGCAGCGTCATCTCTCGGGTACGGTCCAGCAAAGTGACAAAATCCGGATCTGCACTCAAATCGTTGCGCAGCACCAGCGTGTTGGCAAAGAAACCAATCAACCGCTCGCTGACACTGTGCCGACGATTGGCGACCACAGTCCCTACCGCCACGTCCTCTTGAGCGGCATAACGGCCTAATAACCAAGCCCAGGCGGCTTGCAAAGTCATGAACAACGTCACTCTGTTGGTTTGCGACAGCTGCAGCAGCTCCGCCAACAGCGACGCCGGCAACGTCATATCCAACCGGCCACCGTTAAAACTCTGGTGCAGCGGCCTTGGCCTGTCGAGCGGCAATTGCAGCAGCTGCGGCAGGTCCGCCAATTGCTGCCGCCAATAATGCAGCTGAGTCTCAAGCACTGCGCCTTGCAGATAACGACGTTGCCAAATTGCATAATCTTTATACTGAACACTCAGCTCAGGCAAAGCCGGTGACTCCTGACGCAGCATCGCTTGATAACTGCCGACCAATTCTCTGCCGATCACGCCAAAAGACCAACCATCCGCAATGATATGGTGCAGGTTAAGCAGCAAATACAGCCCGCCATCGGCCTGGATGCGGATCAGTTGCAGCCGGCATAGCGGCCCCTGTGCCAGATCAAAACAGTGTCGTACTTCCTGTTGCCAGGTAGCGATCAGAGTTGCCTGATCTGGCAGGACCTGCAACGGCAGTTCGGTCGGCGCTTCGTCCACGACCTGCCACAGCTGACGATCCATTTCAACAAAACGAGTGCGCAATGCCTGATGGCGATGCAACAGTAGCAGCAGACTACGGCTAAGTAGCTCGACATCGGTCTGTGCCGCAAAACTCAACGCCAACGGCATGTTGTAGACATGATTCGGCCCCATCAGCGTCTGCAGGAACCACAGCCGCTGCTGAGCAAAAGACAAAGGCGCCGGCCCGGCAGGCTCGACCATCGGTGCAGGCAGCATCGCTTGCGCTGCAGCATCAATCAACAGCGCTTGCCGGTGCAGTTGTGGCTGCTCAAACAATGCCTGCAGCGATACCTCAACGGCAAAACATTCATGGACCCGGGTTAGCAGTTGGGTCAGCAGCAACGAATGCCCACCCAGTTCAAAGAAGTGATCAAAACGGCCGATGAACGGTGTTCCCAACAGCTGTTGCCATAATGTCGCCAGCATTTGCTCGGTATGCCCCTGCGCTGGCGCATAAGGCCGGACAGAGGCCAGCTCCGGCGCTGGCAGCGCCCTGCGGTCAATTTTGCCGCTGGTGTTCAGCGCAAAAGCGGTCAACATTACAAAGGCGGCTGGTACCATGTAGCCCGGCAACTGCTCAGCCGCCAATTGCCTCAGCAGCTCAGTCAGTTTATGGTGGTGCTGCGGCTCACTGACCACCCAGGCGGCCAGCTGCGTCTGCCCGCCCGGCGTCTGCCAAGCCTGCACCACAACATCGTTGACTAGCTCGTGACGCGCCAACACCGCTTCAATCTCAGCCGTTTCAATTCGCATACCGCGGATTTTGATTTGCTGGTCGACACGTCCCAGATAGAGCAGTTCGCCATTGGGCTGCCAGCGCGCCAAGTCGCCGGTGCGATACAGCCGGCTGCCGGCTGCACCGTAAGGATTGGGGACGAAACTGTCCGCCGTCTGACCAGCAGCAGCCAGATATCCCCGCGCCAGGCCTTCGCCACCAATATACAGTTCACCTGCCACGCCGGCAGGCGTCGGCGCCATGGTAGCATCCAGCACGTAAGCGGCATGGTTATGAATCAACCTGCCTATCGGTGCTATGCCCTGCGTCAGGTCGACCTCGGCGGCAGTCACGTCGGCGCCTACCTCGGTTGACCCATAGATATTCAACAGACGCGCATTGGGGAAGCAACGGGCAAAACCATCCAACTTGTCCGCCACCAAAGCTTCACCGCTGCTGTAAAGCACTTGCAGGCCAGGTGCATACATCTGGCTGCTTTGCAACAAGGTAGTCAGCAGCGAAGGGACCAGCGTCAACTGAGTGATCCCAAAGCGCTGCAAAGCCTCAGCCAGCAGCCTGGGCTGCTGCACTGTGGTGGCAGGCAAGATCACCAAAGGCGCGCCGTAACATAGCGGCTGAAAAATTTCCGCAGCATGGTCGACAAAACCGACTCCGGTTTTCTGACACAACACATCTGCCGGGCTAACTCCGACTGTCGTCGCCAGCCAGTGCAGCCGGTTTACCAGTGCCCGATGCAGCCCCAATACACCTTTGGGCCGGCCTGTACTGCCGGAGGTGTAGATCAGATACACCGCATTGTCAGGATGTACACCGCTGAGGCTGACCGGCAGATCCGTCGACTGCTGGTCGGCCAATTGCGCGATAAACCCGGTGCTGTCCAATACCTGGCAAGGGCAGTCCACGGCCGGCAGTTGAGGAACATATTCGCCCACACTGAGCAGCAGCACAGGTTTGGCATCCTGCAACAGGTACTGCTGACGCGCAGCAGGCACATCGACCGGTACCGCCAGATAAGTGCCGCCGGCTTTCAATACCGCCAAGATGGCGACAATCAGCTCGATATCGCGCGGCAGATAAAGCCCGACCCGACTCTCAGGCCCCACGCCCTGCTGCCGAAGCCACCATGCCAGACGGTTGGCTCTACTGTTCAGTTCGCCATAGCTGAGTCTGGTCTGCTCGGTCAGCAGAGCCGGCCTATCCGGCTGCGCTGCGGCCTGCGCTTCAAACAACTGATGAACGCAACTGTGCCTCGGGTACTCAGCATCATTGCGATTATAGTGTTCCAGCAGCACAGTGCGCTGTGTGGCGTCTAGCCATGCGGTACGGTCTACGGGCCGTTCGCCGTACTGCAACAACTGCGTCAGCATCTGCTCTAGACAGGCTTCGATCCGAGGCTGGCAAGCAGTACCGCCGACTGACTGATCCAGCTGCAAATACAGTTTGAACTGACAGGCCGGTTCCTCTTTTTCCACCGTGAACATCAACTGATAATTGGTTTGTGCATAAGCCGCCACTTTTCGCACCGGCAGCCGTTGTACCGTCTCTGCTGCCGACGGCTGCAGGTAAAGATGCCAGCTGACGTAGTTAAACAGGGCTGCCGACAAATCCAGGCCGCTCAAGTGCTGCATCTGGGCGACCGGGAAATGCCGGTGGGTCAGTTGCTGCTGCAATTCAGCATTCACAGCGACGATAAAACGATGCCAGCTTTGCAGACCTAAGGGGACCGTCGTCGGCAGCGCATTCAGGAACAGACCGATGATCTGATCTCCCGCCGGGATCTCTGGCCGCCCTTGGTTCAGCACTGCACCAATTACTTGATCAGTGCCGCTTAAGTAACTGAGCAGAGCCAGATAAACCGCGCACCAGACACTTTTTTCCGGCACTTGCAGTTGTCGCGCCAATGCAGTCAACTGACGACTGCGTGCCTGACCCGGCAGCCAGCAGAATGTTTCTGCCTGACCGCTATACTGGCCGCTCCATGGTGCAACAGTTCCCAGCTGCAACCTGCTAAGCCAATAACGACCCGCTGCTGCATCAGCCAGCGCCTGCTGCTCCATCGCAATAAAGCTGCTGTAAGAAGGTAACTGGGATGGCAGCTGGGGCGACTGTCCAACAAGCAAGGCCTGATATGCCTGATACAGCTGGGCTGCAAAGCTCTCCAACGACCAACCGTCCCACATGGCGTGATGGACCAGCAAACCAAACACAAAACCTTGTTCCGGCAACAGATGCACAGTACAACGCCACCAACCGTGCGTCACATCCAGCCCAAGCGCCAGTTCCTGTTGCATCCACAGTTCAATCTGCTGTTTGCTATCCGCTGCGTGCTCAATTCGGGTATCAAACACCACAAAAGGCACCTGGTGCTGCATCGGCACGACCTGCAACGGCCGACCGCTGGAGAAGCAGCAGTGGCTGCGCAACACCGGATGAACTTCCAGCAACAAGGCCAGAGCCTGTAGAAACAGCGACTGATCCCAAGCTGCTTCGTAATGATAAACCTGTAGATTGTGATACAGATGCCGGTCAGCATCCTTCAACGAATGCAACACCATCCCCTGCTGCATCATCGATAGCGGGTAAGCATCGGCAAGGGTGGTAAAGTCATAGTGTTGGTTCAGATACTGCTGTTCCTGCGCCGTCAACAGCGCAAAAGGTGCAACCTGATAGGATGGCCGGATCAGGTTTGGTTGCTGCGCCAACCATTGTGCTAACTGGGCGATGGTCGGATACGTAAACAGGTCCTTCGCGGTAAAATGCAGTCCTTGTGCACCAGCATCGGCGACCAGGCCTATAGCCCGGATTGAATCGCCTCCCAACGCAAAATAGTTGTCAAAACGGCTCAGTCGGCGCAGCTCCAACTTCCGACACCAGACCGCCGCCAATTGGGTTTCAAGCCCCTCAGCCGGAACTGCACTTTCCGGCAATGTCGTATCTGTTGCCGCAGCCTGATCCGGCAGCAAACGCGGATCCAGCCGGCCCAATGCATCCACCGGCAACTGTGCCACTGCCACGATGCGATGCGGCAACGGCAGTCTGACGTTGCGCAGTGCTGCGGCCAACTGCCAGCACCACACCTGGTCGCCAACCGAGGTAGCTGCTATCGGCTGGACATAAGCCTCATACCTGACGCCTTCTGCGCCCGGCCGGACAAATACCGCGGCTTTGGCAACCCCTGCCAAGTCCTGCAGACGAGCGGTCAACTGCGCAGGTAAGAATGTGGCCGCTGCATTGACAGCCCGACTCTGCAACTGACCATCTGCCCCAAGCCGTGCCCGTATCGCCGTGGCGTACCAAGGTTTTCCCTGCACCATCACAGCTGCAGGTTTGCAACTCTCTCCATCACGCCAGACAGCCACCGGCAAGTGGCCGCCACTCAAATGCAACCGACCATATGCCCCAACCGGCACAGCCTGACCGAAACGATTCAACAGCACACTGCGAAGCGGTGTGGCGACAGTTGCAGAGACTGTAGCAGACTGCACTTGGGTCGCCTGTAGATAGCTATTAGCTGTCCGGGTCGACAAAAGGACTGTCAGGCCCCGTTGCAAAGCACGTAACGCATTGAACAACCAGGCTTCACATGCCAGCGGAACCCCCGATAGCTCCTTCGCTGCGGCAAAATCCAGCTCGCTGTCCAGCAGTACCGCCAGTTGCCATTGTTCCAACAGCAAAACGGGACCTGATACCGGGTACAATAAACAAACCGGCGTCGGCGGCGACCGGCGGCAAGCTCCGGCAGCGATAATTGTCCAGTTAAATTCGCCATGCCCCTTGCCAGTCAGTAGCAACTTTGCACCGCTGTCTGCCGTCACAAACGC
The DNA here is from genome assembly GCF_001669775.1 of Rheinheimera sp. SA_1. Lineage (GTDB taxonomy): Bacteria > Pseudomonadota > Gammaproteobacteria > Enterobacterales > Alteromonadaceae > Pararheinheimera. The sequence goes on along the minus strand of NZ_LXWK01000019.1, from coordinate 121,792 downwards.
CTGTCGCAACGCCGGATACTCGCTCGCCACCAGCGCACAGCTGACCCCGGCTTGCTGCAACGCCAGCCAGGCCACCAGTTTGTCCTCGCTATCTTCACAGCAAAGCGCCACGACATCACCAGCACAAACCCCCGCCGCAGCCAGTCTGGCCAGCAACGCATCACACCGGCTCTGATAAGCCGCAGGCACGGACTTCGGCGGCTGCCACACCGCAATCACCTTATCCTCCGCTGGGCGACACTGATTTGCAAAGTGGCCCAGCACCGCCATCTCAGGCTGGCGTAACGAGGCTTCGAGCAATTGCAGCAAAGCATCGGCCATACCGGCGATGGTTGTGACACTGAACAGTGAGGTGGCATATTCGATGACGCCACTGATCCCTGCAGCGTTTTGCAGCAAATTAATCGTCAGGTCAAAACGAGCCACGCCGGCCGCCGATTCTGGTTCTGCCGGCTGCCATGGCGACGCATCCAACCAGCGCTCTGCATCAGCAGTATCGCGGTAGCTTTGCAATGAAAATGCCACTTGAAACAACGGATGATGCGCCTGAGTGCGGCCAGGGCACAAAGCGTCTACCAGGAATTCAAAAGGAATATCCTGATGGGCCTGCGCCCGAATCACCGCGGCTTTGGTACGAGCCAGCAAGGTATGAAAATCCGGATTGTCGGCCAGTTGGCTGCGAACCACCAGCATATTGACGAAAAACCCGACAACAGGTTCCAGCTCTTGCCTGCTGCGGTTGGCCACCGGTGTGCCAACGGCAATATCGACCGAATCGCTATAGCTGGCCAGCACAGCGCTGAAAGCTGCCAGCAACACCATATAAGGGGTAGCCTGGTGAAGGGCAGCAAAGTGCTGGACGTCAGCCGCCAACTCAGCCGGCAACTGTAGCGGATAAACGGCGCCTTGATAGTCGGGCTGCTCCGGCCTTGGATAATCAAGCGGCAACGCCAGTAACGGTGGCAAACCATCCAGTTCTGTCCGCCAAAATTGCAATTGCGCCGTCAACACATCGCCTTGCAGATATTGCCGCTGCCAATGTGCATAGTCGATGTATTGCAGCGGTGCAGGTGCGAACTGTGCGGTGTCTCCCCGGCAGGCTGCGCTATAAAGCCGATGCAGGTCCTGATACAACACATCGGCAGACCAACCATCGCAGACACTGTGATGGATGTTCAACAATAACGCATAACCGTCTTTGCCTTGATCTTTCAGCAAACGGACCCGGCAAAGCGGCTGCTGCTCCAGCTCAAACGGATGTAACCGCTCGCCGTTATAGCAAGCTGTCAATTGCCGGGCAAAATCGATAGTTTCAATGGCAAGCGGCGGTATTTCAGCCTGAACCTGTTGCAGCGCGCTATCGCCATCACTGATGAACCAGGTGCGCAACGCTTCATGACGCCACAGCAACCCTTGCAGTGCAAGCAGCAAGGCTTGTTCGTCCACAGAGCTGCGCAGGCGCAGCGCCAGCACAATGTTGTAAACCGCATTAGGCCCCAGATAACGGTGTAAGAACCACAAACGCTGCTGAGCATAAGACAACGGCCAGGGCTGTTGCCGCTGTGATGGCGATAGCACCGGTATCGCAGGCAGTTGGCTTGGCGATGCGTCATCAAAAGCCTGGAGTAACGCCGCTTGCCCGGACAGCACAGGCTGTTCGAACAGTTGCCGCAGTTCTGGCCCACGGCCATAGCGGCTTCGTATTGCAGACGCCAATCGCACTAACAGCAGCGAATGGCCGCCAAGGGCGTAGAAATTTGCATTGGCGCCAATTCTGTCAACCGGAAGCTGCAACAAAGTCGCCCAGATATCCGCCAGCGAGCATTGCAATTCACCCTGCGGCGCCTGATAAACCGTCTGCAAAGCGGTAAAGTCCGGCCGCGGCAGTGCCGAACGGTCTATTTTACCGTTCGGTGTCAATGGGAAAGCACTCAGTTGCACAAAATCGGCTGGCAGCATGTAAGCAGGCAGCTTGTCGGCTACCGACTGCCTCAATGCAGCCGGCTCCAGCTGTGAGTGCGCCCTATAATAAGCGACCAGCTGCTGCTGCGATAACGAGTCCGCGACCGCCACCACCAATACCTGCAGCACGTCCGGCAGCTTAAGCAATACCGCAGCAATTTCATCCGGTTCAATTCGAAAGCCGCGGATCTTCACCTGATTGTCAATCCGCCCCGCATACTGCAGACGGCCGTCCGGCAACTGCCGGACCAGGTCGCCCGTGCGGTATAAGCGCTGCGGCCCAACACATTGGTGCGGATTTGCGATAAAGCGCTCGGCAGTCAGTTCGGCGTTGCGGTAGTAGCCGCGCGCAACGCCGGGTCCGCCCAGCAGCAACTCTCCCAACACCCCCGGTGGCAACAGGCTTAGATCCGGCCCGACAATCAGGGCAGCAGTCTGATCGAGCGGCACACCGATATCAGGTGCGACAGTCAACGGTTCGGTAAACTCAGCCCAGGTGGAATAAGTCGTATCTTCAGAAGGCCCATAGAGGTTGCAGACCCGTCGGCAGTCCGTCCCGGTTAACAACAGGTTGACAGTCGCCTGCGGCAACGGCTCGCCAGCCAGATTGACGGTGCGAATCCCGGCCGGAATCGCGCCATGCTCCAATAAAGTCAGCGCCGCGGAAGGCACAGTGTTCAGCAACGACACGGCCACAGGCTGCTCTAGCAGTTGCAACACATCAGGCACCAATACGCAGCAATGGCCAAAGGACAGCGGCACAAAGATTTCAAACACCGATAAATCAAAACTGAGCGAAGTCGAAGCGAGCACCCTCTGCAGTTCTTCGGCGGTAAACACGCTGGCGGCCCAGCGCAGCATTGCCACAGTATTGCGATGTTCTATCGCAACCCCTTTGGGAACCCCAGTCGAACCGGAGGTATAAATCAAATAGGCCAGCTGATTGGCTGTCAGCCCTGCAATCTGCGGATTTGTCGCGTCCGCCGGCAGTTGCCCCTTCGTCGGAACACCTAACGTATTCAGGCAGATAATATGCGGTGCCTGCAGTTCAAAATGCTGCTGCAACGCTGCTTCGCTTAAAAGTACGGCTGCGCCACTGTGGCTCAACATATAGGCGAGCCGCTCACGCGGATAAGCCGGGTCCAGCGGCAGATAGGCGCCACCGGCTTTCAGTACGGCCAATAACGCCACAATCATACCGGCATGACGCGACAGGCAAATGCCAACTAATGAATCGGTCGTAACGCCGGCAGCAATCAACTGACGGGCCAACTGGTTTGCGCTGCGGTTCAATTCGGCATAACTGAACTGCCGACCGGCCACTTCCAGAGCAGGAGCCGTCGGATTGGCGGCAGCCTGTTGCTCGAACAGCTGATGAAGGCACAAAATTTCAGCATCAACCAGCCAATCCTGCTGGCCGGTATGCAGGCATCGCAGTTCCGCAGGCGTCAGCATCGCCAACTGAGCGGGCGGCAACTCCAGCGTATCGGCAGCAATCAGTGCCTGCAACATTTGATGCAGGTGGCTATCCAACTGCTGCAGATAATCGCGTTCAAACAGCACACAATCGTAAATCCAAATCAGCTCGGCGCCAGCAGCATCCCGTACTATATTCAGATGCAAATCGAATTTCGCGGCCACTGCTCCATCGTCAAAGGCTGTAATACCAAGGCCTTCGACTTTGTTGTAGTCCCGGTCTGCAGCAGTGCTCTGGCTGTCGACGCTGAACAGAATTTGAAACAGCGGCGTGTAAGCACTACTGCGATTTAGCTGCAGCGCATCAACCAACCGTTCAAAAGGCAAGTCCTGATGCTGCAACGCGCCCAGGTGCACATCCCGCACATGGCTAAAATAATCGGCAAGACTAGGCTTAGCGGTTTCAACCCTAAGCACCAAGGTGTTGACAAACAACCCGACCAGCGCCTGCAAGGCAGTCTGTTGGCGGTTGGCCACCGGAGTCCCTATCAGGACGTCCGTCGTGCCTTGGTGTCGGGCCAGCACTAAGGCGAAAATACTATGCAGCAGCATAAAAGGCGTTAGCTGGCTGCGCTGTGCCAGCTGATCCAACTGTCGCAGACAGGCCGCATCCAGCCTACTACGCCATGCACCGCCTTCGTGCTGCTTTTGGGCCGGGCGTTGCTGTTTCAGACGCAATTGATGCGTCAGCGGAGCATCTGCCAGCCTGGTCTGCCAGTACTGTAGCTGTTGCTGCAAAGCGTCGCCTTGCAGCCAGTCGCGCTGCCAGCAGGCGTAGTCCGCATACTGCAACGCCAGCGCTGCCAAACTGGGCGCTTCGCCTGCCGACAGCGCCCGATAACAATGAAAGAATTCCTGATCAAGCAGCGATAAAGAACCGCCATCTGCTGCGATATGATGCAGATTGCACAACAAGATATGACGAGGCTCAGTCGGGGTAATTGCCGGCAGGCGAATACAGGCAGCCCGCAACATCAGCTGGCTGTCCAGCCGGAACGGCCGCTGCCTGAACTCCTGACATAAATCAGCCAGAGTCTGGGCCGCCTGTTGCGGTCGTAAATCCTGCAAATCGTGCTGTTCCAGCGTAAATCCGGCGACAGCCAGCACTTGTTGCCACACCTGGCCCTGCTGTTCAACATAAACAGTACGCAGCACTTCATGCCGCTCAATCACGGCGGCAAATGCCTGCTCCGCCACTGCCGGTGCAAAAGGCCCACTGATATCCAGCGCCAGCAACATATGGTACTCGGCACTTTGCCCTTGCAGGCGGTCAATAAACCACAGTCGTTGCTGGGCAAAAGACAAAGGCAGCAAGGTGTTGCCGCGCAGCGCCTTCAACAGCGGTTGACGTTGTGACACATTGCCGGTTTGCGCCAGATAGCGGGCTTGATCTTGCAATACCGGCCAATCGAACACATCCCGTACCGACATGTTCAGACCAAGCCGTTCGCGCACCAGAGCCTCCAGACGGACGCTCTGCAGCGAATGCCCGCCCATCTCAAAGAAATTGGCTTTAATACCCAGCTGCCCAGGCGTCACCGCCAGCAGCAGAGCCCAGATCTCAACCAATGCCAGCTCAAGCTCAGTCTGCGGCGCCACATATTCACGCCGCAATGCAGCCAAATCGACGGCAGGCAAAGCTTTGCTGTCGACCTTGCCGCTGACTGTCAGCGGTAATTGCTCCAGCAAAACGATAGCAGCCGGCACCATATATTCCGGCAACAGCTCAGCCGCAAATCGCTGCAGAGTTTCGCCGTCAAGCCCGTTGGCGACAACCCAGGCCACCAGCCGCGCTTCGCCCTGCTGATCCGGCCGGATTTTGACCACCGCATCGCGCACCTGCGGGTGGCGATTCAGCACTGCTTCGATTTCACCCGGCTCAATACGAAAGCCCCGCACTTTCACCTGATGGTCCAGCCGACTCAGATATTCTATATTGCCATCCGCGCGGTAACGCACCAGATCGCCGGTGCGATACAGCCGTCTGCCACTTTGTCTGCCGTAGGGATCAGGTACAAACCGTTCGGCTGTCAAAGCGCCTTTGCCGACATACCCCTGCGACACTCCATCGCCGCCGATGTACAGCTCACCAGCCACCCCGACGGGACAAAGCTGCCCAGCACTATCCAGTATGTAGCAACTGGTGTTGTCAAGCGGAGTGCCCGCCAGCACGGTATCGGCATCAGCCGTCAGTAAAGCTGCCGTCGAATAGACTGTGGTTTCGGTCGGTCCGTACACATTCCACAATGTCTTCACTTTGGTCGTCAAGGCTTGCAGCAGGCTGCTGGAAAAATGTTCGCCGCAGCTCAAGGCCGTCAACGCGGTATCCCCCTGCCAGCCTGCTTTCAACATTGCTTTCCAACTGACCGGAGTGGTTTGGAAATGGCTAATGCCACGTTCGTGCAGCAGCGTACTTAAAGCGACGCCATCTGCCAGCAGCGCACTGTCTACCAAATCTACACAAGCGCCGCAGGCCAGCGGCACAAAAAGCTCGGCAACAGAAGCGTCGAAAGTCAGCGATGTCGCTGACAACAGCCGATGTCCAGGACGCAGTTGCAACTTGTTGCCCAACGCCGACGCCAGATTGACTGCATTGGCATGGGAAACCACCACCCCTTTGGGCAAACCGGTGCTGCCCGAAGTATAAATCAGGTAAGCAGGACAGAGCTCGGACGGTAGCGGCAGAGTTTCCACTACGGCTGAACCGGTCATATCGACCGCAACATCCACCGAAACCGACCGTATCGCAGGGCCCAAGTCGGGCAAGATGGCCAGCGAAGTGTCGCCACCGGGCGCAACAATCACATGCGTCATTCCGCAGTTTTGCGCGACATAACGCAACCTTTCCTCTGGGAAAGCCATATCCAGCGGTACATAACAGGCGCCGGCTTTTAAGATCGCCAATAGCGCAACCGGCAATTGCTCATTGCGCGGCAGATAGACGCCGACCGGCGACAACAGGCCAACACCATGTTGACGCAGTGCCTGTGCCAGCCGATTTGCCTGCTGATCCAGCGTTTGATAAGTCAAATGCCGTTCGCCGTAAGCCACAGCTATTGCAGCCGGCCAACGCTGTGCACGCTGAGCTATCAATTGGTGTAGCAACGCTGGTTCATGTCGCAGCACTGTCGTATCATTCCAGTGCTGCCGTTGCTGTAGCTCCTGGTTGCTGAGCAGCGGCAGCTCCGCCAACGCTGCCAGCGGCTGGCGCAACGCTTGCTGCAGCAAACAGCTGAAGTGCGCAAACAATTGCTCGATGCTGCGCAGGTCGAACAGATCTGTATTGTATTCGATCTGTCCAACCAGACCATCGTCGCCGGCTTCGGTCAGCACCAGCGCCAGATCCAGCCGGGCGAAGCCGGCGCTCTCGCTGGCTTCCAGCAACGGTCTGACGGATAGCGCGCTCAGCGCTTCGCTGTGATGCTGCTGGTTTTGCAACGCAAACAACACCTGAAACAGCGGTGAGTAATTTGTGGCTCGTTGCGGGTTGATCACTTCAACCAGATGATCAAAAGGCACGTCCTGGTGCGCCAAAGCGCCGAGTGTCCTGTCCCGGACCTGCTGGGTCAGGCTGATGAAATCCATTGTTGCCGTCAGGGTTGTCCTAATCACTAGCGAATTAGCAAAATAGCCGACCACAGCTTCCAGCTCTTGCCGATTCCGGTTGGCAACCGGCGTCCCTATCGCTATATCGTCCTGACCGGTATAACGTCCCAGCAATGCGGACCAAGCGGCGAGCAACACCATAAACAACGTCGCTTGTTGACTATTGGCAAACTGTTGTGCTTCAGCCAGCAGTGACGCCGGCAATGCGACAGTCAACAACGAGCCTCGATAGCTTTGCCGCGCAGGACGAGGCCGATCCGTCGGTACATTCAGCAGCGCCGGCAAACCGGACAATTGCTGTTGCCAATAGTCCAGTTGATGCTGCAGCTCTGGCGTCTGCAACTGCTGACGCTGCCACCAGGCATAATCCCCGTACTGTAGCGGCAAAGGTTCCAGCGGGTTGGCCTGACCGCTGCGAAACGCCCGATAACAGGCAGCCAGCTCCCGGAATAAAATGCCCACCGACCAGCCATCGGCGATACTGTGATGCAAAATCAACAGCAGCACCGGCTCACCATCTGGTAACAGGCAAAGCTCATAGCGGCACAGTAAATCCTTTTTCAGATCAAAAGGTTCAGCCATAAGGTTTCGATAATGGCATTGCAGCTGCACTTCGTCAGCAACACTGCGACGCGGCAGCATTGTCGCGGCAGGCTCGACCCGCTGGTACACGCCGCCATCTTGCTCGACGAAACAGGTACGCAAACTGTGATGACGTTCCAATAGTGCCAGCACCGCCTGTTCCAAGGCAGCAACATCGGCACCGCTGCCAAAACGCAGCGCCAGCGGCATATTGTAAATAGCGTTGGCACCAGCATAGGCATTCAGGAACCACAAGCGCTGCTGGCCGTATGTTAGAGGCGCCGGCTCGTTCGGCGGACGCCGGAGAGGCGCAGGCAAACCATCAGCCGCGGCGCTAGTTGCAATAGCCGCCGCCTGCGCCTGCAAGGTTGCTTGTTCAAATAACGTGCGCAAACTCACACTGACCCCAAACTGGCTGCGGATCCGGGCCATCAGGCTAGCCAGCAACAACGAGTGTCCGCCCAATTCAAAGAAGTTGTCGTGACGAGAAACCGTGTCAATCGCCAGCAGTTGCTGCCACAAATCCGCCAGACGCAGCTCCTGCTCGCCCTGAGGCGGCACATAATCAGCCGCTGCAGCACTGATCGGCAGCTGTGCCAACGCTCTGCGGTCAACCTTGCCGCTGGCATTGAGCGGCAACCGGTCCAGCAGCACATAGGCGGCCGGACACATATAAGCAGGCAATTGCGCGGTGGCCAGCAGGCGCATACGGGCAACCAGCTCAGCTCTAGCCTGGTCGCTTGCCTGGTCGCTTGCAACATAGGCAACCAGCATCACATCGCCAAGATTGGAACGCTGGCCCTGCACACAAACGGCGCTGACAGCCTCGTCCTGCTGCAGCAGCACTTCAACTTCACCCGGCTCAATGCGAAAGCCACGAATTTTTAACTGCTGGTCAAGACGGCCAAGGTAATCAAGGTTGCCATCCGGCAAATAGCGGACCAGATCGCCACTGCGATACAAACGGCTGCCCGGTGCTCCGAAAGGATTGGGGACGAACGCAGCGGCAGTAGCTGCGGCTTGCTGCAAATAGCCCCGCGCCAGACCAATACCGCCGACATAGAGCTGGCCAGGTACGCCATAAGGAGCCAGCTCGCCATTCTGATCAAGTATGTAAGCCTGATTATTAGCCAGCATCCGGCCTATCGGCGAGCTGCCCTCGCCATAAGCGTCACAGGCGCTAACATCGGCACCGACCTCGGTCGAACCGTAAATATTGATCAGCCTGGCAGCCGGAAAGACGGTCGAAAAATCGCGGACTTTTTCGAAAACCAAGGCTTCACCGCTGGTGTACACCACGCGAAGACCCGGCATGCACAGCCCCTGGCTTTGCAGCAAACTCTGTAGCAACGATGGTACCACCGTCAGTTGGCTGATCCGTTGTTCAGCTATCACCCGGCTCAATTCAGCCGGTTGTTGCAACTGTTCGGTGTCCAGAATCACCAAAGTCGCGCCAAAACACAGCGGCTGAAAGATTTCAGCAGCCGAATCGACAAATCCCATCGACGCTTTCTGACACAGCACATCCGTGGTGTTCACTGCTACATGGCCTGCCAGCCAGTTGAGCCGGTTCAGTAAGCTTTGATGCAAGCCCAGCACACCTTTGGGCTGGCCTGTGCTGCCGGACGTGTAGATCAGATAAATGGCGTTTTGTGGCGTCACGCCGCTCAGCGCCAGTGGCAAGTTCTGCTCGCTGTAGCTGGCCAACGCCCCTAACGCCTGCAGCTGCGTCGCGTCCAGTACCAGGCCGGGAGCCGCTGCCGTCAAGATATACTGCTGTCGCGCTGCCGGCACTTCCGTCGGCACCGCAACATAAACGCCGCCTGCTTTGACCACCGCCAAAATAGCGACAATGAGCTCTACTGAACGAGGAAGCCAAAGTGCTACCCGCACTTCGGGACCCACGCCCTGCTCCAGCAACCAGTGAGCCAGCCTGTTGGCTCTCCTGTTCAACTGGTCATAACATAATTCAACAGCATGGTGACGCAGCGCCAGCCGGTCGGGGTATGCCATAGCCTGCGCTTCAAACAACTGATGCAGACACTGACCAGCCGGACAATAGGCCGGCACCGTCTGGTACGGTGCCAGCAACTGCTGCTGCTCTGCTTCCCCCAACAACGCCGCCTGGCGTATCGGCTGGTCGGTCCGTTCCAGCAGTTGATTGACGGCAGCGCTGACATAACCTGGCAAACGCTCGGTCAGCTCAGCGGGAAATACCGCCGGGTCAGTGCTCAGATGCACCACATCATGCGACCGACCGGCCTGCTGCGAGACTTGAAAGGCAAAACGATAGTTGGTCTGCTCGAAACCACCGCCGCTGGCAATCAGCGAGTCGCCACTGCGCTGGCCGAACAAATGGAAATTGGTATAGTTGAACATGGCCGCAGCCAGTTCCAGGCCGCTTAACCTTTGTACTTCCCCTAATGGGAAATGACGCATTGCATGCAACTGCAGCAACTGCTGATTAACCTGCAGCATGAGCTGACGCCAGCTCAAACCTGTGATATCCAGCGTTAATGGCAACGCATTGAGAAACAGCCCCAATGCCTTGTCACTGTGTTCTGTTTCCGGCCGGCCATGCACTACCACATTGCCCAGCACCTGATTCTGGCCTCCCAACAAGGACAGCAGCACCATATATACCGAGCACCAGACCGCTTTCTGTTGAATGCCAAGCTCAGTTGCCAGTGCAGCGAGCCCAGCGGTCTGTTCAGCCGTTATCTCCAACTGTTGATGCTGACTTTGTGCGGCAGTCTCCCCGGCCCACCAGGGCAAAGTGGCACCGGCAAGTGTCTGCGACCAGAAATGTTGTTGATGCTGGTCGGTAACGGCAGCCTGTTCAGCCGCAATAAAATGCTGATACCCGGGCGGCGTGGGCAGCAGAGGTAAGTCCTCACCCGCCAGCAACGCTTGATAGCTGGCGAGCAGCTCCTGGATGAAATTGGCATTTGACCAGCCGTCCCAAATCGCATGATGAAAAGTCATCGCAAAAACAAACTGCTGATCCGATAACACGCGAATGCCGATACGCCACGGCAGCTCAGCCAGATCCAGCTCGTTGTGCTGCTCAGCTGCCAACCAGGCAGCCACTTGCTGTTGCTGCTGCCCTGCATCGAGTGCCCGCAGGTCAACCCATTCCAGCGGCGCCGTCACTTCGGCAAACACCACCTGCAGCGGTGTAGCCAGCTCCAGAAAGAAACTGCTACGCAGAATCGGATGACGAGCACACAACTGAGCAAGCACTTGAGTAAAAATTGCCGCTTGCCAGCGCAAATTGAAGCTGTAGTGGTGCTGCATGTGGTAAAGCCGTAGCGCCGGTTGCTGCAGACCATGAAAAATCATGCCGTATTGGGCATTCGATAACGGATAGGCATCGACAACGGGTCTGTCGGCAAACTGCTGCAGCACGCTTTGCTGACTGAATGCATCAAGCAGCACAAAAGGCGGTATCTCGCCGACAGCCAAAGTTTGTGCCGGGCATTGCGTCGTGACCGCTGCCAGTGCTTCGATGCAAGGATTGACAAACAGGTCTTTCACCGTAAAAGACCAACCGCGTTTTTTTGCTGCCGCCACCAATGCAATGGCCCGGATCGAATCCCCGCCCAGCGCAAAATAATTGTCGGCCACCCCGACCTGCCCACAACCCAGGTTGGCCTGCCATAGCTCAGCCATCTCAGCTTCCAACGCTGTCTGCGGTGCGCGAAAACCGGCGCCTGTCGCCGCAGTCTCATCCGGGGCCGGTAACGCTGCCACATCAACTTTACGGTTTGCAGTCAATGGGATCGCATCCAGCCAGACATACAATGGCGGAATCATGTAATCAGGCAACAGCGCTTTCAGATAGGTTTGTATTGACGATTGCAGCACCTGCTGCCCCTTGGCCGGCACCACATAAGCCACCAGTTTAGGCTGCCCATTCAGCAGCGGCGCCCGGACGACGCAGTCAACGACCTCAGGATGACCACGCAGCACTTGTTCAATTTCGCTGGGTTCAATTCTAAAACCACGAATTTTCACCTGAGCATCGGCCCTACCGATAAACTCGATAGCGCCGTCAGGCAGATAACGAGCCAAATCTCCGGTCTGATAAAGACGCTCGCCCGGTGTTGCCGCGTACGGATGCGGCACAAAACATGCTGCCGTCAGAGCGGGTTGCTGATAGTAGCCGCGCGCTAGGCCCGCACCGGCCAAATACAACTGCCCGATAGCTCCTCGCGGCAGCAGGCGCATTGACTCATCAAGGATATAAGCTGCAGAGTGTTGCAACGGCCTGCCGATAGGCACTGACACAGACTGCGCCAATGCGGCAGGCTCGACCGGCCAGGTACAGCTGAATGTGGTATTCTCGGTCGGACCATAACCATTGATGATCCGGGTGGCCGGCAATAACTCGGCAGCCCGGCGCACATGGTTCAGCGACAAAGCTTCACCACCGATCACCAGTTGCTGCAAACCGGCCAGAGCCTGCGGCCTGTCATCCAGCATACGGTTGAACAGGGCCGAGGTCAGCCATGCCGTATTGATCTGCTGCTCGGCGATCAGTTGCTGCAGCCCTGCAAAACCGCATTGTTTGATATCGGCCAGCACAACCTTACCACCGTGCAGCAACGCGCCCCACAGCTCAAAAGTAAAGGCATCAAACGAAGGGGAAGCCGCACACAACAAAGTGCTGCCGGCATCAAGGTTGACAAAACCGCCAGCTACCAGCCGGTGCACATTGCGGTGACTGATAGCACTGCCTTTTGGCACGCCGGTACTGCCGGAGGTATAAATCAGGTAGGCCAACGTCTCGCTATGCACCGCCAGGCACAGATCCGTATCGGCATATTTTTCCAGCAACCCCAGATAGATCGGATTGTCCAGAGCAAAGGTCATGCAGCTTTGCAAGAACGTCAATTGTTCCAGCAGATGGCTCTCACTAAGCACCAGGCGGCAATTGCTGCGGGTCAGCATCTGCACCAGCCGCGATTCCGGGTATTCCGGGTCAAGCGGTAAATAGCAACCGCCAGCTTTAATGATAGCCAACACGCCGACGACCAGCGCCAACGAGCGCTCTGCACACAAACCAACCACCATATCGGGGCCGATGCCCTGCTCAACCAAGTAAGCTGCCAAACGGTTGGCCCGCCGGTTCAGTTCGACATAACTCAACATCTGCCGGCCACAAACAACGGCGATGGCATCAGGCGCTGCGACAACCTGACGCTCAAATAATTCGGCCAGGCTGGCGTGCTCCAGCAGAACAAGCCGCGCCGTCGGATTCCATTGGTCCAGCTGTTGACGGCTCTCGGCATCGCTGAGCAGCGGCAGCTGTAAAAACCGAGCTGTTGGCTGGCTGATAAATGCAGTCAGAATGGTCCGGTAGTGCGCCAGCATCGCGGCAATAGTCACGTCATCAAACAGGTCGCTGTTGTACTCCATGCCTCCCGTCAAACCTGTTTCGCTCTGATACAGATTGAAGGTGATGTCATAACGGGCGACCGTCGGCTCGCCGTGTCTGACCGCCGGCTCGACCACCATCGCCAGGTCATCGTCCAGTACCGGATCTGCCGGGGTATTGACCAGTGAGAATGAAACCTGAAACAGCGGCGAGTAGCTTAAATTACGTTCAGGCGCCAATTGATCCACCAATTGTTCAAACGGCAGATTCTGCTGGACATAGGCGTCCTGCACGCAGGCTTTGATTCGACTCAACACTTGCTGTAACGCAGGATTGCCAGTCAGATCGGCCCGGATCACCAGCGAATTGACAAAAAACCCGATTAATTCGGTCAACTGGGCATGTTCACGACCCGCTATCGGAGTGCCGATAGCAATATCCTGCTGGCCGCTATAACGTGCCAGCAGGACAGCATAGGCACTGAGCAGAACCATAAAAAGGCTGGCGTTGTTTGCTCTGGCAACGGCTTGCAACTGCTGCAACTGCGCCAGCTCCAAACTGAACTCGTGATAGCAGCCGCGATAGCTTTGCTGCACCGGCCGCGGCCGGTCCGTCGGCAAACTCAGTAGTGGCGGTAAAGCTGCCAGTTGCTGACGCCAATAACGCAATTCAGCATCCAAGGCCCCCTGCAACAAATTTTGTTGTTGCCAGGCTGCATAGTCGGCGTATTGCACCGGCAAAGACGGCAAAACAAGCGGCCGTCCCCGGCAGGCTGCCTGGTAATGGGCGGTTAGCTCGCGACACAACAACCCTAAAGACCATGCATCGGCAATGGCATGATGCAAAGTAAGCAGTAAAGTGTAATGGTCGCCGGTCGGCAACGTCAGCAATCGGCAACGCAACAGGAAGTCGCCTGCCAGATTAAAACAATGCGCCCGTTCCGCCGCTCTGATGCGGTCGATGTCTGCGACGCTGGCAACAACTTCCAGCGGCAACTCCGGTTGCCAGCGGTCAACCTGTTGCACCAATCCGGCCCCGTCATCCACCAACCTGGTGCGCAGAATTTGCTGCCGTTCCACTATGCTGCTCAAAGCCCTTTGCAGCGCTTCGACATCAACAGCGCCATGCAGCACCAACACCAGCGGTATGTTATATACCGCACTCATCCCATTGAGCTGCTGCGAAAACCACAACCGCTGCTGACCACTGGATAACGGCCGGCGCCCTCCAGTAAACAGCGGGATCTCAGCCACTATAGGTGCTGACTGGATGCTCTCTAAAAACGCTACAAGTGCCGCCTTATGGTCCTTTAGCAATTGCACGATATCCGCCGGCAGTTGTGGTGCAGCAGAACTCAACTGCAACTTGCCGTCGTTGAGCTTCACCGTCACGCCACGCGCCTTACATATCTCGAGTATTGCTAAAGCATCCATCAATCAGATCTCCAAAATATTGTGGTGTCCTGCAGCCGGTTCCGACTGGTCCTGCAGGTAATTCAGCAACCGGGCCAACCGGCTGATATCCGCATTGTCAAAAAATGCCCTGATGCTGATATGGCTGGAAAATTGCTGATTAATTCGTGCGAGCAGGCGAGTCGCCTGTAACGAATGCCCTCCCAGCTCAAAGAAATTCTCTTCGACACCTATCTGCTGCAAGCCAAGCGATTGCTGCCACAGTGCCAGTAAGGCTCGTTCAACGGCATTGCGTGGCGCCGTCTTCGCGATCGCCTGGGGACCTTCGGTGGGTCGCGGCAATGCTTTGCGATCAAGCTTGCCATTCGGAGTCAGCGGCAACGCCGGCACAACGACGATAGCGGCCGGCAACATATAGCCGGGCAACAATTCTCTGGCTTGCGCCTTTACTGTGGTTGCGATGATGTCGCCATTGCCTTCTGCCACCAGATAAGCCACCAGTTGCCCTTCATCGTTGTTGCCCGGCACGGCAAGCACTGCGGCCTGCCTGACGCCTGCACAACTTGCCAGTACCGCTTCGATTTCGGCAGGTTCGATGCGGAATCCGCGAATTTTGAGCTGATCGTCAACCCTTCCCAGATACTGCAAGGCGCCGTCAGGCAGATAACGCACCCGATCTCCGGTCCGATACAGCCGGGACACGCCGTTTTGATACGGGTTGCTGACAAAGCGCGCAGCAGTCAACTCAGGTTGTCGGTGGTAACCTCTGGCCAGACAAGCACCACCCAGATATAGCTCACCAGGCGCACCAAAAGGGACCAATCGCATCTTGGCGTCCAACACCAGCGCCACCGTATTGTCGACCGGCCGGCCAATATCCGGTGTCCCTGTCAGCACACTTCGAAAGCTATTCCAGGTCGAATAGGTAGTGTCCTCTGACGGACCATACAAATTACAAACCCGCTGGCAACTGGTTTCTGTCAGCAATCTGTTGACGGTTTTGCTATTAAGCGGTTCGCCGGCAAGATTGACCGTCAACACACCGGCAGGCAAGGCGCGGGCGTCCAGCAGCGCATTGATAGCCGAAGGCACCGTATTGATCAGAGTCACATCTATTTGCTGGTCTATCAGACTCAGCGCATCCGCCACCAGCACACAGCAGGCGCCGGTGCTTAACGGCAACAGCAATTCAAATACCGACAAATCGAAGTTCAGCGAAGTCGAGGCAAGCACCCTGGTCAGTTCGGTAGCGCTATAGCTTGCCGCAGCCCAACGCAACATAGCGACGGTATTGCGATGCTCAATGGCGACACCTTTTGGCCTGCCCGTCGAACCTGAGGTATAAATCACATAAGCCAACTGGTCGTTGCTGAATTGCAGCTGCAGATCAGTGGCGGCATAACTGTCGACATCAACTTTATCCAGACAGACCAGATGTGGCACCTGCAATTGTAATGTTGCTGCGATGCCACTTTCGGTCAGCACCACCTGCACCGCAGCATCAGCCAACATATAGTCGAGGCGCTGCCGCGGATACGCAGGGTCCAACGGCACATAGGCAGCCCCGCTTTTCAAGACGGCCAGGACAGCCACCACCATGTCGGCACCACGACCGGTACAGATGCCAACCAAAGTCGCAGGTCCAACACCCAACGTTTGCAGATGGCGAGCCAACCGGTTGGCACGACAGTTCAGTTCGATATAGCTGAGCAGCTCCCCGGCGACATCGAGCGCGACCTGAGCCGGCTGCCGGCTCACTTGCTGCTCAAACAGCTGATGCACCAGCGCGGCTGGTGTAGTGGCAGTCACCTTGCCGTTGCAACCGTGCAACAGCAGGTCGACTTCCCGGCTGGGCAACATATCAAGCTCAGCCAGCGGCAATGCTGGTTGGTGCGCCTTCTCAGCCAACGAGTTCAGCAACAGTTCAAGGTGTTCATTCAATGCCTGCACGCTGGCCTCTTTGAATAAGCCGCTGTCGTACAACCAAGCCAGCGTGGCGCCCTGTGCCGTTAATCTGATGTCGAGGTTCAGCTCGAATTTGGCTGGTGGCGCCAAAGGAGGTATTGCAGTTACCGTCAATCCGGTGAGATTCGGCACCGAGCTGCCAGACTGGCTGCTGTCATCGCCACTGACCGTGAACATAATTTGGAACAGCGGCGTGTGGCTTAAGCTGCCCGGCAGTTGCAGATGTTCAATCAGCAATTCGAACGGCAACTGTTGATAGGCCTGAGCAGCGAGATGGACCTGCCTGACATGTTGCAGAAATTCGCCGATGCTGGTGTGGTCCGTGGTAACCCTGAGCACCAGGGTATTGATAAAACAACCGATCAACGCTTCGGTTTCAGATTGCAAACGACCTGCCACCGGGCTGCCAACAACAATATCCTGACTGTCGCTATGACACGCCAACACCAGGGTAAAAGCGGCATGCAGCAGCATAAAAAGCGTCATGTCATATTGCCTGGCCAGCACCTGCAACTGCGCCCTGACGTCGTTACTGCACTGGCCGTACACCACGGCGCTGGCGCTGGTCTGCTGCAGCCTTGGTTTATCCAGCGGCAACGCATGAACCACGGGTAAACCGGCCAGTTGCTGCTGCCAGAATGTCAGTTGTCCGGCCAGTGCCGCCGGTTCCGACCATACTTGCCGCTGCCAACGGGCATAGTCGCTATATTGCACGGTCAATGCCGGCAAAGGCTGGGTCGAACCATAATAGTGGGCAAACTCCTGCAGCAGGATTGGCAACGACCAGCCGTCTGCCGCAATATGATGCAGATTCAACCACAGCACGGCAGTCGTTGCAGACAACCGGATCACCCCAGCTCGCAGCGGTAAATCCCGGCTTAACTCAAAAGGCTGCTCCAGATGCTGCCTGAGCAACTGCTTCAGGCCCTGCTCGCTCTGTTCAGGCAGTTCGTCCAACGTGAAACTGAAACCGGCTGCGTCGTCCAACACGCGCTGCAGCAACAGGTCATGCTGGTACTGGTACACAGTCCGCAGGATCTGATGCCGCGCAATTACTTGTCGCAGTGCCAATTCCATCCGCTGCGGATCGACATTCCCTTCCAATCGGTACATCAGCGGTATGTGGTAAGCGGACATGCCGTTTTGCAACTGTTCCACCAGCCACAGACGTTGCTGCGCGTATGAGACGGGTTGCCATTCGCCCGGCCGCGCCTGATACACCGTGATAGCCGCTATGGTGTCCAACGGCCCAGCCAGCAACTGCGCTATGGCAGCAATGGTCGGCGTGGCATAAAAAGCCTGCAGGCTGAGCCCGCTGGCAAAGGCACTGCACATGGCATTCAGCAGACGCACCGCCAGCAGCGAATGGCCGCCAAGTTCAAAAAAACTGCTGTCGCGGCTAATCCTATCCGCCGCTATATCCAGATACTGCGCCCAAATAGCAGCCAATTGCTGCTCCACAGGACCAATAGGCGCTGCATACGGCTGCGACAACGCAGTGAAATCAGGCAGCGGTAGGGCCTGCCGGTCGATTTTACCATTGGTGTTCAATGGCCATTCCTGCACCAGCAACATCGCTGCCGGCACCATATAGGATGGGACTATGGCTGCCAATTCCTGGCGGATCTGCGCCAGCTGCGTTGCAGCCTGTACGGCCAACTCAGCTCTGAGTTGCAGATAAGCGACCAATATGGTTTGACCACGCAGATCCGTCCTGGCCAGCACCACAGCACTGTCTATCGTCGACAGTTGGCTAAGCTGCACCGCAACTTCATCCGGTTCCAGCCGGAAACCACGGATCTGCACCTGATCGTCCAACCGCCCGAGGAACTCCAGATTGCCGTCCGGCAGATAACGAGCCAAGTCTCCCGATTTATACAACCGGGCAGCATTCCCAGGAACCGTCTCAGCAACATAAGGATTGGCGATGAAACGTTCGGCGGTCAAAACCGGATTGTGCAGGTAACCCTGTGCCAGCCCTGCACCGCCGATGTACAATTCGCCGACACTGCCGTAGGGTACCAGAGCTAAGTTCGCATCAAGCAACAACAGCGTCGTATTGTTGATAGCCTTGCCGATATCGACAGCTTTGTCGGTCCTCAGCAAACCTATGCTGGCGACATGGGTTTCACTCGGCCCGTAATGATTGTAAAACACGCAATGCGGGTGACGGGCAATAAAGGCAGTGGCTTTTTCGGTCAGACGCACTTTGTCGCCGGCGAAATAAACCTCTCTGAGCGCCGGCAAACACAACGCCGGCACATCCGCCAGAATGTCAAGGACGGCCGGCGGTAAAAAGACCCGCTCAATGGCCCAGTCCGCCAGCAAGGCCGGCAACTGGTCCAGCGCTTGCTTCTGCTGCTGCGACATCAGTTGCAAAGTAGACCCGCTCAATAAGGCGCTGATCACTTCCTGTACCGCCACGTCAAACCCAACTGAAGCGAACTGCAGCGTCAGCATGGCACCAGAGCCGTATCTGTCGCTGCCAATCGTACTGTAATACAAGTTGTTCAAAGTGCGATGAGTCTGACAGATACCCTTAGGGCGCCCTGTGCTGCCGGAGGTATACACCACATAGGCCATCCGCTGTCCGGACTGCCCCTCGTCCGGCAGATTTGCCATGCTGCAGTGCAGATAAGGCGCTGCAGGATCGTCCAATAGCAAAACAGGCCCGTGATAAGCCTGTGCAGGCGTGCCGAACTGTTGTAGCGACAACACCAGAGCCGGTGCCGCATCCTGCATTATCATCGCCAGCCGTTCAGCCGGCAACGCTGGGTCCAGCGGCACAAAAGCACCGCCGGCTTTCAGTATCGCCAACATCCCCAACACCATATAAGGTGTTCGCCCGACATAAAGCCCGACGGGCGTTTCGGCTGCCAACTGATACTGCGCCTGCAGATAGTGGGCGATTTGATTCGCCAGCGCGTTCAGTTCCGCATAAGACCAGTGTTGTGCTGCGCAGCGCAGTGCAATCGCAGTCGGCTGGCGCTGCACCGCGGCCTCAAACAGCGCCGTCACGGCTTGTTCCGACGGATTATCGCTGTATGTATGGTTGATGGTATGCAGCAGCTGCTGGCTTTCCGCCGCGGTCAACATCGGCAACTGCCATAGTTTGGCTGTCGCCGGCAGCTGTTCTGTCGCCAGGGCCGTCAGCATGATGCTGCAGTGCTGCGCCAAAGTGTCCACGTGTTCAGCAGCAAACAGCTGGCGGTCGTAAATCCAACGCAGTTCGCCGCCTTGCGCCGTCAACGTCAGGTCAATATGTAAATCAAAACGCGACGGGATGGCCGCCAGTTCAAAGGCATTGAACTGCCCTCCCTGCTGCGGCAAGCCAAAATCCGTATTGTCCGTCAACAGGATTTGAAACAACGGCGTATAAGCCGTGCTGCGCACTACATCCAACAGCTCGACCAAACGTTCGAACGGCAGGTCCTGGTTGATCTGCGCCTGCTGATAGACATGGCGTACATGGCTAAGATAAGCCGCCAGCGAGTCTTGTCTGGTCTTGAGCCGCACCACCAGCGTATTGACAAAACAGCCAACCAGCTGTTGCACCTGCGGTTGCTGGCGGTTGGCCACAGGCACGCCAATCACGATGTCGTCGCTGTTACTATGGCGGGATAGCACCTGAGCCAGCACCGCATGACAGAGCATAAAAGGCGATAAATGATGGCTGTTGGCCGCCGCCGACAGCTGTTGCACCCAGTCTGCGGTAAATTGACGGACGACCACCCCGCTTTGGTGCTGCTGAATGGCAGGACGCGGATAATCCAGCGGCAACCGATGCAGCGGTGCAACGCCTGCCAACTGCTCGCGCCAATACGCCAACTGCCCGGACAATTCAAGCCCGCGCTGCCAGGCGACATGGTCAGCATACTGGATAGTCAATGGTGGCAGCGGGTCCTGCAGCCCTTGCTGCAGAGCTTGATATAAGATGGTCAGTTCACGGCCTATGATAGCCATCGACCAACCATCCGCAGCGATGTGGTGTGTCACCAACTGCAGTACTGCAGACTGCTGGTCCAGTAGAAACACAGTGGCACGCAACAGCAGGTCCGTCGCCAGTGCGAATGGCCGATTGATATCCTGCCACTGCAATTCGGCCAGTTGCGCCTGCGACCGGCCACGCAGGTCGATGGTCCGCAGCGGTACAACAGCTGGCTGCCCGATAAACTGCAGCAACTGGCCCTGCTGTTCGGCATAGACAGTCCGCAAGGTTTCATGCCGCATGACCAGTGCAGACAGCGCTTGCTGCAACACTGCCAGATCCAGCTCGCCAGCCACCCGATATAACAACGGCACATGATATTCGGCGGAACCTGCCTGCAGCTTATCAAGAAACCACAACCGCTGCTGACTCCAGGATACCGCCAGTCCAGCCTCATCCCGGCTGATAACGGTCACAGCCGGAGCTGTCGTCGATGTCGCGGCAATAGTCGCGGCGAGGGCTCTAATCGTTGGTGAGGTAAACAAAGTCGGCAAGTCCAGTTGGCAGCCGAACTGATTGGATATTTCGCCGAGCAAACGGATCAGCAGTAAAGAATGTCCGCCTAGGCTGTAAAAATCCGCCGTGACGCTGATGCAGGCGGCCTCCAGCTGCAGCAGCTGTGCCATGATCCGGCAAAGTTGCTGCTCTGTTGCCGTACTGGCAGGCACATGGTCCGGTAATGCAATGATGCCGGGCTGCTGCAGAGCGTTTCTGTCTACCTTCCCATTGGTGGTCAGCGGCATCGCCTCAATCAGCGCTATACCAGACGGCACCATATAAGACGGCAACTGCGTTCTGGCCAACGCCAACAGCGACGCCACCAGTTCCTGCGGTGCCGCCACAACCGGTACGACCCAGGCCAGCAGGAGCACGACTCCGTCAGCCGTTGTTCTGCTATCGACGACCACCTGGCGGACCGCCGGATGTCCAGCCAACAAGGTTTCAATTTCAGCGGGCTCGATACGAAAACCGCGGATCTTCAACTGACGGTCCCGCCGCCCCAGATACTCGATGTTGCCATCTGCCAGCAACCGCCCCAAATCGCCGGTGCGGTACAGTCTTGCCCCCGGCACCGTACCGAAAGGATCAGGCAAAAACTGTTCGGCAGTCAGTGCTGCCCGCTGTAAATAACCCAAGCTGACGCCGTTGCCGCCAAGCCATAACTCCCCAGGCACACCCGGTGGGCATAAGGCGCCGGCTTCGCTGACGACATAACACTGAGTATGCGACACCGGCTTGCCGATATGCACTGCGGCTGCCTGTTGACTGAGCTGCGCCATAGTCGACCAGACTGTCGCCTCGGTCGGCCCATACATATTCCACAACGTGTTGACCCGTGGGCTGAGTTCGGCGCACAGCTTTGCCGGCAACGCTTCGCCGCCGACCAGAGCGGTCAGATCCCGCTTCCCTTGCCAGCCCTGAGCCAGCAACATCTGCCAGCTGACCGGTGTCGCCTGCATCAGCGTGATGTCATGATTGTCAAGCAACGTCATCAACGCTGTCGCATCAAGCGCCGCCGCGGCGTCGGCCAACACGACAGTGCCACCCGTGCAAATCGGTAGAAACAGTTCTAGCACTGCAATATCAAAGGATACTGTGGTGATGGCCAACACCCGTTCGCAGCAATTGGAAGGCAACTGCTGCGACATTGCCTGCAGAAAATTCGCCACATTCTGCTGACTGACCACCACCCCTTTGGGGATGCCTGTGCTGCCGGACGTGTAAAGCACGTAGGCTGGGGCCTGCGGCGCCACGTCGACCACAGGGTTGTCATGCAACGTCGAGCAGGTATGGAGATCCAACAGCGGTATCCGACCAATCTGCGACAAAGTCTGCACCGTGCCGACAACCAGACGGGCTGCGCTATGCTCAAGCTGATAATTGATGCGTGCCGCCGGTAACTGAGGGTCTACCGGCACATAGCAAGCGCCGGCTTTCAGCACTGCAAGCAGCGCACACAACAGCTCGGCCGACCGATTGACACAAACAGCTACCGGCTCTGCGACAGTCACCCCTCGTGCCAATAAAGCTGCGGCAATACCATTGGCGCGGGCATTGAGCTCGGCATAACTGAGCCTGACATCATGACAAATCAGCGCGACAGCGTCCGGAGTGCTGGCAGCCTGAGCTTCAAACAGCAGGTGCAGCAAACGGCTGCGATCAGCTGTTAAGGCGGTATCAGCCCGAAAGAAAGGTAGCGAGCCATAAAGAGCAGCGCTGTCTATCGGTGCGTTAATGTTGCCAAGCAGATGGTCGAGGATGCGTTCGACATAAGTCCAGGCACGGGTCAGCCACTCCTGATCAAAAGCCTGCGGACTCAACGTCAGCTGCAGGCTGTGTCTGTCCTGTGCCTCGAATTTCTGCACAAAAAAGCTCATCAGGTAATTGGCTTCATTAAGGCCGCCGGCGCTTTGCAAAATACCATCCAGTTCATCAAGCAGCCGGAAATTCATGAAATTAAACAGAGTTGCCGAAAAATCCAGCGCCGTTTGCTGTTGCACCGCAGCCAGCGGATAATGCCGGTGTTGGTTCAGCTGTTTCAGGTTTCGTTCCAGCAACAACAGCAAATCCAGCCAGCTCAACGCCTGGATATTGACTCTGACAGGTAAAGAATTCAGGAACATCCCAATGGTCCGTTCGCCATCGACAATTTCCGGTCTGCCATGGCTGACGACCGAGCCCAGCACATCCTGACGCCCATCCAGCAAGGACAACAGCACGATATAAACACTGCACCAGATGCTTTTTTCCTGAACACCCAGCGTGGCTGCCAGCATGCTGACCGCTTTACTGTGGCTGGCGGCAATCGGATAGTGCCTGCTCAGGTTTTGCGTGGTCTTCGTTGCCAGCCACCAGGGGGGAGTCGCGCCGGCCAACGTCGTCTGCCAGTATTGCCGGTGCAGTTCGTTGGCCAGCGCCTGCCGTTCAGCAACCAGATGCAGCCGGTATGATGGCGGCTCCAACGGCTCTGGCAAAACGTCGCCACGCGCCAGCGTCTGCAGCACAGCCACCAGTTCGCTCAGCAGAATCGAATCGGACCAGCCGTCCATCAAAGCGTGATGCACAACCAACCCCAGCATCAGCCTATCATCCGGCAGCAGGCATAACGTAAAACGCCACAAGCTGCCTTGTAGAGCAAAGCCAGCAGCATCTTCCTGCTGCATCCAGTCCCTGATGGCCGGCTCTTCAGCGGCAGCATCCAGCGCCGACCAGTCCAGCAGCCGGTAACAAGGTTCAGCCGTTTTCGTCACCACCTGCAACTGGGTCCGACCTTCGACCAAAAAGCGGGTCCGGTAAGCGGCATGCCGTTTGATGATATAACGCAGCGCCTGTTCAAAGTGCTCACTGTGCCAAGGCATCTTCAGCACGTAATACATAACATTGTGATAGACGCCGAGCTGCTGCTGCAGCAAAGAATGGTAAATCATGCCCTGCTGGCCACTGGACAGCGGATAGGCATCCACCAACGTTGCTGGCTCCAGCTGCGCGTGCAGCAACAGGCGCTGTTCTTCATCCAGTAGTGAAAACGGCTGATACGGTGGCTCGGCTGATACCTGTTCCTGTCGCAGTGCAACATCGGCCAGTGCTGCGATAGTCGGATGTTCGAAAATGTCGGCCAGCGTAAATGCCAGCCCCGCCGCTTTGGCCTGGCCGACCAGAGCAACAGCCGACAGCGAATCGCCGCCCAGCTTAAAATAATGATCCTGCGTACCAATTTTGTCTAAGGACAAATTGTGCTGCCAAAGCTCAACCAGCACCTGCTGTAACTCTGTGACCGGCGCGACATAACGCCCTACAGCATAGGCTTTGTCATCTGGCCTCGGCAGGCCGGCCCGATCAATTTTACCGTGGACGGTCAGCGGTAGCCCGGTCAACTGCACCAACGCCACTGGGATCATGTGATCAGGCAGGCGAGCCTGTAAAAAGGCCTTCACAGACAGATGGCGCTGGCCAAATTCCGCGTCATCATCATTGTCGACCACCAGATAGCCAACCAGTTTCTTGTCACCGGGGCTGTCCTGCCGCACCATCACCACCGCAGCTGAAACGGCGGGGTGCTCGCACAGAACCCGTTCAATCTCGCCAGGCTCAATCCGGTAACCTCGCAGTTTGACCTGCTGATCCGCACGGCCGACAAATTCTAACTTTCCATCGGGGCGGTAGCGCGCCAGATCACCGCTGCGATAAAGCCGCTCTCCTGGCGTCTGAGCAAAAGGGTTAGGCAGGTAGGCCGCCGCCGTCATGGCAGCCTGTTCCAGATAACCACGCGCCAGTTGCGTCCCGCCTATATACAACTCTCCAATATGGCCGGCCGGCAACAGATTCATCTGCTCGTCCAGCAGGTAACACTGGTTGTTCTGCAGCGGCGTGCCCAGCACTATCTCACCTTGTTCAAACAGATCGGTAGCGACACAAACTGTCGTTTCAGTAGGCCCGTAAGCACCAAACAACCGGCATTGCGCCGCCCAACTGGCGGCAACTTGCGGTGGCAGCGGCTCACCGCCGACCACCAGGGTTCGGACCGTGGCATAGTCCGTTGCGGTCAAATGCCCCAGAATCGCCGGCGTCAAGGTCAGATGGTTGATCTGCTGTGCATCGATCACCTGTCTGAGTCTGGCCGGGTTTTTACAATCCAGTGCGGCTATCAGGCACAAGGTGCCGCCGGCACATAATGGCATCATGATTTCAGAAGCGGCAACATCAAAACTCAGCGAAAAAAACTGCAAGGCACGGCTATCGCTGTGCAGGCCAAAACGTTCATTCTGGGCCATGGTCAGGTTGTACCAACCACCATGCCTGACACCAACCCCCTTCGGCTTGCCGGTACTGCCGGAGGTGAAGATCAGATAACACAGACTGTCGGCGCAAATCCCCGTTTCAGCAAGGGATGGGTTATGCCCCGGCAGATGGCCAAATGACTGGGTATGCTGGTCGCTGTCGATGCTGACATAACGATAGCTGTGCAAAAACAGCAGATCTGTTGTCAGATGAGATTCGGTCAGGATCAACTGACAACCGCTGTGCGCAACCAGATACTCCAACCGCTCTTCAGGGTATTCCGGGTCCAGCGGCACGTAACAACCGCCAGCTTTAAGGATAGCCAGTAAGCCAACCACCATTGCAATGGACCGCTCAACGCATAAGCCGACCCTGCTTTCCAGGCCTATGCCTTTGCTACGAAGGAACCAAGCCAGTTGATTGGCCCGTTGATTCAGTTCGGCATAGCTCAACTGCTCCTGTGCGAAACGTACCGCCACTGCAGTCGGCCTGGCTGCCGCCTGTTGCTCAAATTGTGTGAAGACCGTTGCAGCTGGCCCGGCCAAGCTGGCGGTACTATTGAGTTGCCTGAGCTGCCGTTCCTGCTCTGCTTCTGTCAACAGCGCAAAACGCCACAGCGGCCAGTCCGGTTCAGTGCAGATCTGCTCCAGCAGCAACAACCAATGTTCTGCCAGCCGCGCTATGGTCCCGGCAGTAAAAATCGCCTGACAGTACTCAAAGCGCCCCTTCAGTTCACCCAGTACAGTTTCCATTTCCAGCCGCAGATCCAACTGAGTTTCAGCCAATTTACTGTCCAGAAAACTGAATTGGCCGTTGAGAAATTCCTCAACAGCACTCGGCGTATTGTGAAAGGTAAAGACCACCTGTACCAAAGGCGGCACATTCCCGGCGCTCCTTGTCGCGTGCCGGGCTTGCTGCTGGACCACGCTTGCAAATGGCAACGTCAGTTGATCCCTGGCCTGCTTTTTATATTGATGAACCGCATCTACCAGTTGTCGAAATGGCATCTCTTCAGCAAGACGACTGCGACAGACCATCGTGTTGGCAAAGTATCCGATGGTCTCGCGATAGGTGGCCGGTTCCCGGTTGCCAACCGCCACCCCAAGCAACAGATCCTGCTGATGGCTATAGCGATAAAGCAGCAGATTAAACGCCGCCAGCAGCAGACTATGCAGATTGCAGTTATATTCCCGGCATGCCAGCTGCAAATCTTCTCGCAGTCGGTTAGGCACTTCAAAATGCTCATAGGCGCAGCGATAGTCACGTTGCAGCGGTCTGGCTTTATCCAGCGGTAACTCCAGCAATGGCGGCGCATCTGCCAATTTTTCGCGCCAAAACGCCGACTGAGCAGCAAAAGTGCCATCCGCCGTACGCTGTTGCAGCCAATCGGCATACTGAGCAAAGCCGGCTGCGACGACGGAACTGTCCGGCTTGCCGCCCTGGCAAAGCTGCTGATAGATCTGGGCCAGTTCGCGAAACAGCAACCGCACTGACCAACCGTCGATGATCAGATGATGGCTGGTTAGCAGCAGTACCCAACGTTTGTCTGCCAACTTCAACAGTCTGGCTCGCAACGGGTGGCTGTGCTGTAATTCAAAACGAGTCGTCGCTTCCAGTTGTTGATAGTGCGCCAGTTGCTCGGCGCGCTGACGAGCTGGCAAGCTACTCAGATCGACGACCGTCAGCTCAGTGGGAGCCAGCTGTTGTGGCAACAGCTGCAGTTCGCCGTCTTGCTCGACAAAATGACTTCGCAGCACCGGATGACGCGCCAGCAAGCAATCAATGCTATGCGACAACAATTGCACGTCAACCTGAGCCCGCAGCTGCACGGTCAACGGAACCTGGAAGGCCAGCGCTCCATGCCCCAACTTGTGCAGCAACCACATCGCTTGCTGGCTGACAGTTGCAGTTATGCTAGCCACCGCCTGACCTGCCGACACCTGCGGCACAGCGCTATCGGGCGCGGCAACAGACTCGCCGACCAGCTGCATCACAGTTTCATGATGGCTGGTCTGCAGGTATGCAGCCAATGCGTCAATGGTCAGATAGTCGAACAACAAGGTTTTAGGCAAGCGGCCAAAATCGCGCTCCAACGCCACGGCAATTTCGATAATGGCAAAGGAATCTATCGCCAGCGCATCATAGGTCAGAGCCGGATCAAAGTGTTGCGGTGGCAAAGTCGTGATGCGGGCAAACAGGGTCACCAGATAGCGCCGGACGGCTGACAGAACGGATGGCACTGCGACAGCAGCCGAACCGGATGTAACTGGCGCTACCGGAGATTCGACAATGAACTGGCTGGGCTGTTGATTCGCCGCAACCGGCTCGCCGGCTACCGGTGCCAAGACCGTCGGTTTAAAGGTCAGCGCCGACAGCACTGCAGCCGGAAACATGTGCCATTGCACTTCGCCGTCGGTTTCGACAGAACTTGCCGGTTGTTGCCTGATAAACTGCATCGCCGGCTGGTTCCTGGCAGTCACGGTCACTGCCGTCCGGACCTGTGCAACCCCAGCCGCCAACGCCGCTTTGCCAACATAAGCCAGCAACGCATGCTCAATACCTTTGCCCAACACCCGACAGCTCAGCAGAAACACGTCGAGCAGGCAGCTATCGTCCGTCAGACAGAAAGAGGCCAAGCCGCTCAAACCGTAGTGGCCGAAACGGTCTCGCACATCCAGCAACACAGCAGTACGCCGGTCATCCGCCAGCAACGCGGTAAGCTCAGCAGCTGTATAACTTTGTTTATGCAGATTGAACTGATTGGTACGAGCCGTCAGTTGCGCCGCCCGCCCTATGTTGCCGCCGGTCACAGGCAAAAAATCGAGCTGCAACTGCAGGCTGGCAATAAAATCCTGTAAAGAAGCAAATTCATCGCGGGCCTGTTCGCGCAGCAAATGCTCTTGATACATCCTAGAACGCTGCAAATCCTCAGCCGTCACCTGACCTGTACCGAAAAAACCTATCCTGCGCAGCAAAGCGGGGAGCTGCGTCTGGTCCTGCGGTAGGCTCAGAGTCAATACCTCAGGTTGCTGCGCACGCATCGCTGCCCGTTCTACCGGGTTGTCGTCGATAAAAATAAAATGACTGGGTGACAGATTGAAGCTGGCAGCAACGGCGGCCAGATTGTCAGGTTTAGGCTGCCAGTTCACCGCCGCCGCGTTGATATCCTGCCAGCGCAACAACATGTGACTGTTACGCTCAAACACCGCAGTGACATCCGCCATATGGTTCTTGCTTAGCAGACACAGCAGCATGCCCTGTTGCACCTGCTCGACCAGAAAAGCCTGCAACAGGAGGCAGGACTCGGTGACCTGCATCAATTCAGGCGCTTCTTCGCCGCAGACACCCTGCCATAACGTATTGTCGGCATCCACAGCTATCACTTTGTAGTATGGATAGCTGAAGCAGACGATTTGTCTGGCCAGCAATGCAGCCAACTGCCGGAAATAAGCGGCCTGATAAGGAATATTGCCTATCGCATCGCGACTGGCATCGTAATAACTGTCGACAAGCTGCTCGGTGTAATCGGCGACATGCAGCAACTTCACCACCGCGCCGGGACTTAATTGCAGTTGCAGCTGCGCCAGCAAAGCTGCGCTGCTCTGGCTGTCCAGCAATTCCATGCCGACAGGCGAAGGCGGACAAAGCGCCACCACTGCCGTATTACCGTGCTGCGCGACAAAGTGTAACAAGGCAGCGGTAAATTCCTGCAGATGACTACTGATGCTGTCCAGTTGGGCGCTGCTGTGCTGTTGTCTGCCGCGGACTGCATAAATATTGGTCAGCCCTGAGCCTTGCAGTCCCTGCTCTTCTCTGAACTGTAAGTCAAAGCCCCGCTCAATCAGCAGCTGTTTGATATGCTGCAGACGCTCGCCATGCTGATCATGCACTTCCACGACTATTTGCCTGATCTTCGGCCAATCCTGCTCAGACAAACCCAACAGGATTTCAAGCTCGCATTTTTCTGCGTCGATTTTAAGCAAATCAATACGTTCAACCGCATGTTCGGCGATGACGCCCGTCAGGCTACGCAATTGGCACTGCAGCGTTTCGCAATCAAGACGTCCCTGCATATAAATATCGACCAATTCATCCAGCGCCTGCGGGTCACTATCACCGAGCCTTGCCGCAACGGCATTGCGCACTGAAGTGCGGATAGCGAACTCATCCAGTTCCCTGTCCGAGTGGAAGCCGGAAAAAACCGACGAATTGGGGTAAAAGGTAAAGGCAGCGACACCATCGGCATCATTGATGCCGAAGTTGAAGGGAATAATGCTGCCATTGCCATAAAGCCTGGCATTGCATTGCAGGGCGGCAAAAGCCTGTGGCGAAGGTTCAAAAGCGTAAATGCGGATATCGCGGCAACGATTCAGCACAGACAAGGCGAACAGACCAATATTGGCCCCGATATCGAACACTACATCACCGGGTGCCAGCGTAATACCGTGGTGTTCATATACCCGGTCAACAAAAATTTCCTGAAACAAATAATTGCTTTCATAGCTGTTCAGATGAGCTATTTTCATGCCGTTCGGCAGCTCATGATGCTTTCTGTCAGCCAGTTCAACTGTAACAGCTGCGGCCAAATCCTCAGGGGCTGCCGCAGCTGTCTGAAACACAAAATCTTCCAGACGCAGTAAAAAAATATTGGTTGCCGCAGCGTCCCGTTGCAGACTGCTGTCCGGACGAAGCAGTTCCTGCAGCAATTGACGATAAGGAGCCTGCACCAGTTGCGCCGGCCTGCCCAGTTCATGTAAAAACTGCTGCAAAGGTTTATGCAGAGGTTCCGTGACAAAAGTGGCGGCCACAGTCAGCCGCAGCTCAGCGGCGGCTTGGCGTTTAAGGTAACTTTTTACGTTCAGACCTTCGAATATCGCCAACGGACGCTTCGCATCGTCATGCAACAACACATCGTAACAGGCCTGTCTGCCGTCTGCAGTCTGTTGCCGCAGCACTGCAGTCACGGCAAAACGAGCCGGCAATGGCGCCAGCACCATTAACCTTTCCGCACTGAGCGGCACTTTGACATCCAAAGCAGGCCACAATGACAACTGATGCACCAGCACTACCTGAATGGCGGCATCATAAGCATAATGGTCAAACCCGGCCGCCGCCGGCTGCGCCAACACTACGGCTGCGTGTGCCTGCCGGGTATCCCATTGTATAGTTTCCAGCGTCTTGAAACGTCCCTGATAACACAGGCCCCGCTGCGCAAATTGCTGATAAATATCCGCCTGTTCGATGCTGACAAGGCCAGTCGCAACAGACTGGAAACGTGAAGTGTCGACCTCTGCACTGCCCCAGTGCAACTCGCCGCGGCAACACAAAGTTTGTGCAGACATCAGCTCAAAATGAGAAATTGCCCTTTCGCGACGAATTCGACCATGTAAGCTGTGCTGCTGATGTAACGCCGCTACCCAGACCAGCGAAGAAAAGATCGTCTGCCCACCTGACTCCTCAGCAAACTGAGACTGGGCATACTGATAAATCAGCTGTAAGTAACCTGTCGCCGGGAATATGCCCTGACCAGCCAATTGGTGATGGACAAAATCATCCTCGTGGGCAGACAACGGAACTTCGATGGTGGATGCTTCGTTCATGTGAAGTCGGATTCCATGTTCTAGTTAGTTAATGCTCCCTGACGGCAAAGAAACCTGCCGCCGTCTTAACTCGCAACACCACAGCGGGCATGATGAAGATGCAACAGCGCACTGACAGAACCTGTGATCTGGCAGAGCTTTAGCAAAGGCCTGACCCATTGGCGAAATGACCGGAATATCGGTCTGATAGCAGGGTTATTCCCCTTTCTGCGTCCAGCCAGTGCCGGTCATCATCAACCCGACTGCATGAATGTAACAAATAAAACACATGTTTTGAATGTATTTATCCGTCATCCCAAAATTATTTACGTGCTGTTGGCAAAGCATATTTATTGAATGCTATGTTCACATAACTGTAACCAGTCTCAACCAACCTATGCAGCAACGACTCGACGGGACAAAAAAAAATGCCCATGAGCTTGCCATACGGGAACAGGCTGATATAGATTGTTAAAAAGTTAGGCAGGTAAAGCATAATTGCTCATCAAGCATTAACATATGCGCATTTGACAAACACCTGTCGGATGCTGCTTTGCCACCTGCACCAGGCAATACTTTGGATCTACCTGGTGCGCCGGACCAGCCGTTGTCATCCGTTCACTGATGGGCTGACGGGCGCCCCCCTCATAGTAATAAACAGGAAAGTTAAATATGGCTAACGATACCGAAGACAACCGTCTCTATAACGTCGTGATCAACGACGAGCTCCAATATTCAATCTGGCTAGCTGATCGGGAAAATGCTCCAGGCTGGAGAAGTGAAGGAAAATCAGGCAGCAAAGCCGAGTGTCTCGCTTATATAGATGAAGTCTGGACCGATCTGCGTCCGCTGAGCTTGCGTAAACATATGGAAAAGCTCAATCAGCCAACGTGAGATTTGATTTAACCGGGCCGGTGCAGCCGATGTGCCGGGCCTGGCAGCACAGGAGCCGCTATGCACAAGTATTCAACGGTCAGTCACGATGGCTTTGCTTTAACCTATGCAGTGGGCGAGCTGAAAGCTGACAATCCCTGGATAGCTCTGATTATCCCTTTTGGCCTGCAAGTCGACGCTGCCTGTCATTTTTTTGACTTTTTTGCACCGCACTATAATGTGATCAGCTGGGAAACCCGCAATATTCTTGAAGATTCGGAGCGGTCCGTTGCAGTGCATGAGTTTACCATTGAGAACCATGTGTTTGATATGAAGGCTGTCCTTGATGACGCCGGCATCACCAGCTGTACTGTCGTTGGCTATTGCTCAGGCGCAGGGGTGGCACTAGCTGCCGCCAATCGTTTTCCAAATATTATCAATGATATGGTGTTATTGCATGGCGAATATGCCATGCTGCATTCGCAAGAATATACCACTCAGTTTGCTGCCGAAATCGATTCCTTATTGACTCTGGCTGCAACAGATGAAGATCTGTTGACCACAGTCTTCGACAAAATCAGCACAGGCCGTCTGCAACAGAACGGTAACCAGCCGGAAGCTATAGATCTGCCTTTCACCCGCAAGTGTTATCTGCGTCGTCACTGCGCTAATTACCTAGCTTACAAGGCTGTCGACTATGAAGCGTTGGCCAAATATGCCAGCCATAAAACGCTGGTGATGAGTGGCGGAAGAGATGTCCAGACCAATATCGCCAGTTCCAGACGCATCTATGATCTGCTGCCCAACGCGCAGCTACATATTGATCCGCAGGCAGACCATTACGAGGTTTTACGTGAAAGTTCAGCCGTCATGGTCACTATCTGGAACTACCTTTACGACCAGAGGCAGCAGGCATCCTGATGCCTAGTAGTTTCGGACGGCTTATCGTGCTGCAGGATGGCGGCAGTTGAGGGAACGATGAACAATCACAGCAAGATACCCAAGCAGGCTGCAGCCGACAATGAACTGCGTAAAAATGCGTTCAAAGCCATCAGTAGCCTCAGGCCTTATGTCAGCCGCTACAAGCAGGCTATTGCAATGATTATGCTGACAGGCATGGCGGCCACAGCGTTGTCGGTATCCATTGGCTTTGCCATTAAATATTTCGTCAACCGTTTCCCAGACGACCCGCTTGCAGGCGCCGAGTTTTTAAACGATTTGCTGCTGTACTTTATTGGCTTCATTTTGGTGATGGCATTGTTCAATGCCGTCTGTGGCTATTTGTTTGAAAGAGTCGCCTCCCAAATCACCGAGCAGATCCGCAACGATGCTTTCAACAATATCATCCGCTACGACGTGTCCTACATCGAGCGCAACAGCAGTGGGGAAATTCAAACCCGGCTGGTTGCAGACACCAATGCAGTCAGCCGCTTTCTGACCATGCAGGGCCCCTTGCTGCTCAATGCCGGTTTGTCATTGATTGGCGGTATCATCGGCGCAGTGATCATCAATGCCGGGCTGACCTTGGTGGTACTGCTGGGCACGGCGTTGATTTATCTTCCTTACATGCTGATTTCAAAAAAACTCAGGCAGATGGGGCATCAGCTGCAATCGACCATCTCCGAAATCGGTCGTTATGCCGGTGAAGCACTGCGCAATATCAAAGTGATCAAAGCCTATAATAAGGAAAACCACGAACAGGCTACTTTCAGCCAACGTACGGCCAGAACCACAGACATTTCTATTCGCATCAAAGTATTGCAATTGATCATGACAACTCTGGTCGGCTCCACCGCTTATATAGGGTCGGGCTTTTTATTCTGGCACGTTGCCGGACAAATTTACGACGGCACCACAACTTTGGGCGCCCTGCTCGCATTCGCTTATTTTGCCCGGCTGATTCTGACATCGGCTCAGCAGTACATGCAGGTTTATGCCTCGGTTCATATCGTGGTCGGCAAAGCCACCAAACTGATCGAATTCCTGAAAAAGGAAACGCATGCCTGGCCGAGCCGGGTCAAAGATTTCGCCCCGCAAGGTGCCATCGAATTCAGCAATGTCCATTTCAGCTACCCGCTCAGACCTGACGTCCCGGTGCTAAAGGGAATTAACCTCAGAATTCCGGCAGAAAGTCATGTAGCGATTGTCGGCGCTTCCGGTGCCGGTAAATCGACTTTGTTCGATTTATTACTACGCCTCTACCGCCTGAAAGAAGGCAGGATCCTGCTCGACGGTATCGATATCAAAGATCTCAGCGAAACTCAGTTGCGCAGTCGGATAGCTTACGTGCCACAAAAAGAAAGTCTGTTCAGCGGTACCGTTTATGACAACATCAGCTACGGCATGGAGCAGGCCGACCTACAGTTGGTTAAGGCTGCCGCGAAAATGGCGCATGCTGACGATTTCATCGAGCAATTGCCACAACAATACAATACCGACTTGGGCGAAATTGCCGGTCGCCTGTCAGGCGGTCAACGGCAAAGACTGGCGTTAGCCCGCGCGCTGCTGCGCAACCCGCAAATATTGCTGCTGGACGAAGCCAACAGCTCACTTGACAACGAAAGCGACCAATATGTCACCGACGCTATCAACCATTGGGCACGGCAGTATAACCGTACTGTGGTGACTATCGCCCATCGTCTCAGCACGACGCGGCATGCCGATTTTATTATCGTCATGAACCAGGGCATGGTGATAGCTCAGGGCAGTCATGAAGAACTGATGGCCGGTTCCGACGACTACCGCCGCATCCAGGAACCCATGGCATACCCGGCGACCGCGTAGCGGCACGGCACGGCACGGCACGGCACGGCACGGCACGGCAGAATTACAAAGGAAAACACCAATGAGCGAAAAGCTGTTTTATCTGAAGGAAGATGCTTATTTCGAGCCTCTGTTCAATCAATGGTATGCCTGGTCTTATTTGCTGCCGCCAGTGACCGGCGCCCGCTACATCGTCAATACCCATAAGCGTATTATGATGTCGTTTGTTAACAATTACGAACTGCATATCAGCGCGGCCAAGGAAGCGGTCGTCACCGGAGGGGAATTTCTTAACTGCAGTGCAGAACAGGTTGAAGACATTCAGCGCCTGCTAACCAAAATAGATACCGATTGCGCCGAGCTTGTGCAGTTGTCCAAAGCCATCAACCAACTGGACGAGCTACTTGCCCAGCACACCAGCGGTCAGACTATAGAAGCTTTGTACGCACAGGTTCCCTCTGAGCTGAGCGGTTATGTCGAGCTCTGCATGGACTTGCAGCACCGCCCTTCCTACCGACTGATCGAACCTTTGTTATATAAGAGCCGGTTTTACAGACCACAGCTGCAGAGCTTGTCCTTCGGCCTGATTTCACGGGTACATGATAGACCTTTTGTACTCAGCACACCGCGGCTGCCGGATGAAAACCATCTGCAAATCGGCATTGACTACAACAACGCTTTTGTAGATCAGTTATGCCGGGCCCGGGAAATCCCGCTTAAAGAAGCAGAAATCCAGGCACTATTTCACGGCCTGAATACTCAAGGTGGGCTCGACTACCGGGAACTGTTCAGCGACACCGCGCCTGCTGTCCCATACCAGCCGGTCAACACAGGTGTTCGTTTGCAATACACCGGCCATGCCGGCTTTCTGATCGAAAGCCAGCACGTGGCAATATTGATAGATCCGGTCATCGCCAGCCGCGGTCCGCAGTACGCCGGCGACACATTCAGCTTCAGCGAATTGCCGCCAAAAATCGATTATATCCTGCTAACTCATAATCACCAGGACCATGTCAATCTTGAGACGCTGCTCCAGTTGCGTTATAAAACAGGCAAGATAATTGTACCGAAAAACAATGGTGGTACCTTAGCCGACCCTTCCATCCGGTTGTTATTAAAGCAACTGCAATTTGATGTCATCGAAGTCGATGAGCTGGATGAGATTCCGCTGCCCGCAGGCAAGATCACCAGTATCCCTTTTCTCGGCGAGCATGGCGACCTGAATGTCCGCAGCAAAACGGCCTGGCTTATCGAGCTGGCAGGTAAAAAGTGTTTTTTCGGCGCTGATTCCGCCAACCCGGATATCAATTTATACCGCCACATGGCCGATGTGCTGGCTGATATCGACATCTATGCTATCGGCATGGAATGTGTCGGGGCTCCCTATACTTGGCTCTATGGAGCGTTACATTCCAAAATGGTCCCTAAGGCAATCAAAGACTCGCGTCGCCTTGACGGTTCAGACTGCCAGCAGGCATTTTGCGTCGTCGCGATACTGAAGCCTAAAGCTGTCTGCATCTATGCGCTGGGCCTCGAACCCTGGTTCAAGTACTTTATGGGATTGGAATACGAGGAAAACTCCAAGCAGTTGTTGGAGTCGAACAGAATGATTGAAGTGTGCCGCGAAATCGGCATCCCGGCCGAACGTATGAATGGCCGCCGAATTTTTCAGCTCTGACTTCTTCCAGCTGTTTGCTGGAGTCAATAATATCAACTGCTGCAATAAGCTGTCAGTGGCGAGTCTTCCGACGACCCGCTGACAGCATCTTGGCTCACTCAGCAATACATCATCCCCGACCAGCTAACCACCGAAAAGTCGACGACAGTTGTGTGCCGAAATTGGCGTTGCCGGCGCTGTGCTGCACTTGCGCTTGCAGTATATTCCAGACGGAGGCGCTATTTTCAACCAATTTGAACCAACAATCGTCGTTTGGTTGCCAGATGGGACTTATTTGCGTATTTTCACGCATGGCGATCACCCAATAACATTCATGCCGATCACGTAATAACATCAACGCTAATCGCTCAATAACATCGCAAGCCGATCACTTTTACCTTGGGATGGTAAACCCTGATCGGCATGGATGTTATTGCGTGACATTATCTCCCCGCTTCGTTAAACGCGCACTTTCTGCTCATTCAATCCTGAGGAAAGTGCATGTCTGCGAGGCCAATTACTGTGAGAAAACTCAAAGAAGTTCTTCGCCTGAAATACCAGGCAAAAATGACACACCGGCAGATCGCGCTTAGCCTGAATGTCTCCGCCAGTACCGTGTCCTATTATACCATCGGGCTGCCCAGCTTGGGATCCAGACCTGGCCGCTGAGCGAACTCTGGACGGATGACACACTGGAGCGCTCTTTCCTCAATACCCAACCCATGTATAAAAAGCAGCATAAACCTATCCCAAACTGGGCTGTAGTTCATCAAAATCTGAAACAACCTGGCCACAAAGGCGTGACGCTGGTGCTGTTGTGGCAGGAATATGCGCAGCGCACTGGCACCGATCATTACAGCTATAACTACTTCTGCCGTCTGTAAAAAGAGTGGGCCAGCGTATTGCAGCCTTCAATGCGGCAAACGTATAACGTCGGTGAAAAACTCTTTATCGATTATTGCGGCCAAACGATGCAGATCGTCGACCCGCATACCGGTAAAATTCTCTACAAGGCACAGGTGTTTGTGGCAGTGCTGGGCGTTTCCAATTTCACCTTCGCTGAAGCAACCCGCACCCAGCAGCTGGAAGATTGGGTGATGAGCCACGAGCACGCCTTCGAATTTTTTGGCGGAGTGCCGCAGTTAGTGGTGCCGGGTTGTTTAAAAAGCGCCGTCAGTGTGGCACGCAACACCGATCCTGACGTGAACCCGACTTAACAAATGCTGGCAGTTCACTTCGGCACGTCGATCGCGCAAACCCAAGGACAAGTCTAAAGCTGAAGTCTGTGTGCTAATTGTCACAAGCTGGATCTTAGCCGTGCTGCGCCATGAAGTGTTCCACAGTCTGACGCAACTGAATCAACGGATTAGCGGGTTGCTGGTACGGCTGCACCAAAAACCCTTGCAGAAAATCCCGGGCAGCCGTGCGTCGTCGTTCGCTCAATTAGACGTACCAGCACTAAAACCGTTGCCGGCTCAACCTTATTAGTACACCTTCGTCAAACAAGTATTGGTCGGCAAGGATTAACACGTTGATATAGAAAAACATTACCTTACACCTTGCAGGACAAGCGAATTGAAGCCCATGTGAACGCGCATACAGTGGTGTTTTATCACGGCAGTAAGCTGTGGCTGAGCACAATCGTAGCTAGCGTAAAGGTCAGCACAGTAGCGAGCCTGCAGATATACCAGCCAATCATCAGATCATGTTGGAATGGTCACCAGAGCGTTTGCTGAGCTGGGCATCTTCAATCGGTCCATACACCAGCCATTGGGTGCATGAATTTATTCGCCAGCCCGATCATCCGGCGCAAGCGGTCAGGCCATGTCTGGCGATGTTAGGCCAAGCAAAAACTTATGGCAAAGAGTGGTTGGAAGCCGCCTGTTTACGTGGCTATCTGACCGGCGCCAACAGATTGCATAACATCCGCACCATGCTCAAAAACGGTCTTGAACGCCAATCCATCAGCCAAACCAAACACGATCCGTTGTAGTCCATCAGCCACGACAACGTCCATGGCGAAGGATACTTCCATTAAACATAACCAACACAAGGAGATACAGATGCAATTACGCGTTGATGACCAACTAAGCCAGCTGCATTTAAACGGCATGAAACAAGCGCTGACCCAACAACAAGAACAAGAAACTCTCTATCAGAGATATGAGCTTCGAAGAGCGGCTGCAGTTACTGCTGAGCCATGAATTGGTGACGCGGGAACAAAGAAAAATCCACAGGTTAGAGAAGCAAGCCCGATTCAGGCTAGCCGGTCAGGTGGAGCAAATGGATTACCGCGCGAGTCGTGGTTTTACCAAAGCGCAGATCCGGCAATTACTGGAAGGACACTGGTAAAGCCATCAGCAGAACCTGCTGTTAACAGGTGCCGCAGGGTGTGGCAAAAGTTATCTAGCCTGTGCGCTTGGCCGTTATTTTATCCGCCAAGACATGGCGGTGCGGTATTACCGGCTCAAAACGCTGCTGAAGGAAATGCGACTGGCGCTAGCCGACGGCAGCTATCCAAAACTGCTGGAGCAGCTCAATCAGGTCGCGATCTTAACCCTGAACGACTGGTGCATGGAAATGCTGGATGCCGGTGAGCGCAGTAACCTGCTCGAAATCATCGACCCCCGGAACGGCAGAGTGTCGACGATGGTCGAGAGCCAACTGCCAGTAGACAAATGGTACCGCATAATCGGTAAAGCAACCTTCGCAGAAGTGATCTTAGATCGACTGATCAACAGAGCAGTGAGGGTGACCCTAACGGGTGAATCGATGCGAAAACAAGGTGCAAACTTGACGCATGCCGATCAGGCAGAGTAAAAGAAAGACGTTGTGAGCGCGGGAAGAAAATTAGTGATCGGCATGATGTTATTAGCCTCTCATTAGCGGTTATCGCCGGGCTAGTGGCCAACGGCCCGATAACTCAACAGCTATCGGCTCGCTCATCGGGTTGCAGCTTGGCCGTGATAATGGCTGCGCTGCGGCTCTCCGTGCACGCGAGCCATAATGTATGCGCGTTCACCTTTGTCACCGCCAAACACTGCATCTCCTTGCGCGCGAGGCATAGTGGCTTCACGACGACCGGTCTTCAAGCAGATTGGTTAGGTGTGAATCAGTGCTCATGTAGGTGTGCAGCGGCTGGTCCGTCGTCGCTCCGGCTGTCGGCTGTAATAAAGGCAGCACCGGCTTGCCAATGCAAGTACCGCATCGAACTGTTGGCTGGCGGTGCCTGATGCTGTTGGCATCTCAATGATAATGCCGACATTCCATACAGATCTCGGCAACTATCCGATGTTGCTGCCGGCCTACAGTGCGGATCTAGTGCCGACCTGAAGCATGATGTTGTCGAACAAAATAATGCTAAATTCAAGCCTGTCACAACCCGCACAACACAGCATTAACAGACAAAATAATGCTAAAGCACAATGGCCTGCTTAGCAGGAATGATGTGAATTCAGCCCTATGCTCCGGCAATGCAGAATTATTTTGTCCGACGACACCTGAACGTCAGCCAACTTAGTTCAGCATGCGCTCTCTATTATTCGCCAGCAAATGCGCATGTTTGACGACACATAAGATCAACACCAGCAGCAGCAGATAGTTATGCAGCAGTTGTGCCTGCAGCTGAACTGCCCCCAACTGCTCCTGCTGCAACGGGTTGAACAGCGGCAACCATTTGCTACCAGTGTTATTCAGATTAACAATCAACACGGCCACACTGGCCATGCCTGCCAGCAACTCATTTTTGAACCAGGCACCAAACCACATCGACAAGCTCAGGTAAAACATCGCACTAAGCAAGGCTCCTGCCACTGCCATCAGTGGTATTTCAGTCAGAAACAACCAGTTGAAGGTGCATAACACCAATAGCGCTGCGCTCAGCAACAGAGCTATCGCAGTATATTTCGCCCACCATATGGTGCTGATCCCGATAGGAACCGTATAACCAACCTCAATAGTGCGTTTCTCCGCTTCGCTGGCAATCAGTCTGGCTCCGCAGCCGATAGCCAGACAATAAAGCGGTAGCCCGGTCAGATAGTTCTGCACGTCGGCACCGATAAAGGCCTGTTGCCGCCATCCGACCAAAAGCAGCAATACATTGCCCAACGGCCATAATAGCAGCACTGGCAGCACCAGCCAGAAGCGATTCCCCAGCTGCAACCGGAACGCCAACCGGATTAAGGTCAACCCATCAGCTACTCTAGACAAACTCAGCTCCTCGCATGTTGTTGACAGATCGCCAGATAACCATCTTCCAGCGTCGGCTCAGCAAGCTCAGCCGACGGATGAGGTTGGCTGTCGGCCATCACTCTGAGCTTCATCATATAATTCGGTTCAGGCTGACTGACAATCACATGATGCTGACGTTCAAAGGCATGTGCCTGCACTTGCGGCAATCTGAGCTGCCAGACCCTGCCTTGCGCCATTACCATCAATTCGACCGGTTTGCCGTCAAACAGCAACCGACCGTTTTTGATCACCAGAACACGATCACAGGCTACGGCAACGTCTTCAACCACATGAGTCGAAAACAACACAACCCTGTCCTTAGCTAACTTAGCCAACAAATTCCTAAAACGGATCCGCTCACGCGGGTCCAGTCCGGCGGTAGGTTCATCCACCAGAATGACCGGAGGATGATTCAATAGCGTCCGGGCCACAGCCACCCGCTGACGCATCCCACCGGAATAAGAGGCGATGCAGTCATGCTGCTTGTCTGCCAGCCCAACCTCATCAAGCAGTTCCTCTACTCTGGCACTGCGCTGCGCTCTATTGCCAATGCCATATAAAATAGCAAAGTACTCCAGATACTCCCGTGCAGTCAGATGACCTGGCAAACCGAATTCCTGCGGCAAGAAACCGACCAGTTGAGCAATAGCCTGACCCAGCGTACGCTTCTCGTAATGCGCGTAATAGATAGTGCCGCAGGTGCTGCCAAGCACTGTCGACAGCAGCCGGAACAACGTCGTTTTTCCTGCCCCATTCGGCCCAAGCACACCGGTCATTCCCGGCCTGATGGTGACACTCAGCGCATACAAAGCGGTAAAGGAACGGTCTGACAAGCCGAATGAAAACAGCACCATACAGCTGCCGCGCCACTGACGGCGGACGGCATTGACAAGACCTGCGCCGGGATCCCGCGGCAGTTCTCCCCGCGCGCAAAGCCGGGCCGTTCTTCTGCCCGACTGCAGCAGCAAGACCATCAGCGCTGCAGCGGCCAGCAAAACCTGGCTGGCGTTACCGTAGAACCACAACATGCTGAGCACCAGCCAGGGCATCACCACCCACAGTCGCTTGGCAAATAGCCCCTGATCTTTGGTCGTATCACCCCGATACAAACACCATAAAGATCGACACAGCAGCAGTAACCGGCAACTCAGTATTCCACTGAGCATCGCACAACAAACATGCCAGAACGCAGTCTGCAAACTGATAGTCAACCACCAGGCACCAGCAACTAACGGTGCGGCGACCATCATTCGTTGTTTCAGTTCAGCAACACTGGCACGACCACTTCGAGCGGCCTGCAACTGATGTTTATGCCAGGCTTTGGCAAAGGGTCCCGGCATATTGTAAGTTTTGCTCAGATAGCGTGTTTCAACTGTCATGGAACCAGTTGCCGGCGGCGTCAAGCCTGGTTGGCCGTGCAGCGCCAGGCAGCCATAACATAGCAGCGCAAATAAAGCGCAAAACAAAGCTGTACCCCAATAGACATCGGTGTAAAGCTGCCCTGCATATGGCAACAGCGCCCCACAAGCGGCCGCTAGCGCCACCGCCGCCAGTTTCCACCAGCCCAGCAAGCGCAGATTCGCTTCAAGCCTGCTAAGCAGCACATAACCGATGGGCAGCACCAGCAAAGTCAGCAGGGTCGAGACGGTCAGCCCGCCTATCACGATTGTGGCAAATGGCGGCCACAACTCCAGTTCATGCCCTTTTGACAGCGCCAACGGCCACAAGCCGGCGACTGTCGTACAAGTCGTCATCAGTACTGGCCTGACCCGCTCTACCGCCGCCGACATAGCTGCTTTACCGGCAGAATAATCGCTACTGCGCCTTTTCTGCTGCATTCTGTCGACAATCAAAATGGCAGGATTCACCGTTAAGCCGAGCAGTACTATCACGCCAAGGCCAGCCATCATATCCAGTCCCAGCCCATTGAGCACCAAAGCCCAGACAGCCCCCAGTATGGTCAGCGGCACCGCTATCAGGATCAACAGCGGCAGCATCAGCGATTCAAAAGCGATAGCCAGCAACGCATATAGCAACAGCACTGCCGGCAGCATTACCAATCTAAGCCAGTCCTGACTAGCGGCCGAACTAACTATTTCAATGGTATAACCCGGCGGCTGGTAGACCGCCTCAATGGCCTCGTCTATCTGCCGCTGCAAATCGAACCGCTCCGGACCAGACACAGGAGCATCATCATCCAACCGGTAAGCCAGCCGAACTTCACGACGGCCATTATAGTGACTGATGGTCTGCGGTGGGATATTACGTGCCGTCTGAACCAGGTCTCCCAACATAATCACGCCTCTGCCGGTATGCAACGGCAAATCTTCAATGCTCTGTGTCACATCACTGAGCGGCTTCTCCTGCCGTCTGATCACCAATGGCACTTCCGAATCGTCCGGCAACAGAAACGCGTGCGGCAGACGCACCCCTTCACGGCCAAGCCCAAATAGCGTCGCATACACATCCGCCGACAGCAGCCTGTATGCCGACATGGCTCTGTGATCTGCAACCACATGCAATTCAGCTACGGCATTCCCCTGTAGCAGGTTAACCGAACCCACAAAAGGGATGGCCGCCAACCGTTCTTTCAGCTGCTTGGCCATCAGGTTCAACTGCTGCATATCGCGGCCGGCAATGCCAATTTGCAACGATTGATCCGTCAGGCTTTCACTATTCTCATCGTTAGTCGAAAGCGTGCTGAGCGGCCTGATCTGAACATTGCCCAACTGCTCAACCACCGCATTGATGGCTCTGTGTACCCGGCTAGCATTCATTTCTGGCGGACGCTTTTCCGCCGGCAGCAGATTGATAGTTAATGAGCCCTGCAATTCATCATGATTGCTTTCCACCGTGCTGATGCCTTCAAGATTCAGTACTGCAAACTCCAATTGTTCAAACACTCTGCTGGCCGCTTCCAGCGAGCCGCCGGTATTCAACTCCACTTCAACCCGCAGTTGTTGCTGCTCTTGCTGCTGTTGCGACATCGTCTGAACCAACACCCAGGGCAAGGCAATAACTAGTGTCAGCAACAAACTAACGATAACCCCGGCTAGCAAGGCGGCAGGCTGGCGCATCGCATTTTTTAGCAACCCGCAAAACAGCTCCCTGACGACATTGCCAGACGCCGCATCAGCCGAATGCAATCTCTGCACCGTCGCCCGCTGCAATTCCTTGCGCGTCAACGGCGCCACAAAACGATAAGTCAGCAATGGTACCAGGCCGATGGCAACCAACAGCGAAGCCAGCAACGGATATAAAATGGCCGGCACTATATTGCTAAACAGATTCGTCGCCAGTACGGGCATATCTTTGATATACAACAGCGGCAGAAACACCACCGCATTGGTGGCACTGGCGGTCAGAATCGCACGCAAGGTGCGGCGCCCCCCCAAAATCGTCGCCTGCTCGGGTGCAGTCCCCCGTTCCAGGCTTCTCTGCACCGCTTCATAAACGACAATGCTGTTATCGACCAGCATACCGACACCGATCACCAGACCGAACAAAGTGATAATATTCAAACTGTAGCCGCCCAAATACAACATGGCGCCTGCAGCCAGCAAACTGACCGGCACCGCGCTGGCAACTACAGCGGCCGCTCGCAGGTCTCTGACAAACAGTGTCAACACCAGCAAAGCAATCAAGAAACCCGACAATGCCAAATGCTTCAGATAATAAAGCTGCTCCGCCACCTTCTCGGCAGCATCAAAACTGACATGGAAGCGAATGCCATAAGGTTGATATTCGGTCGACAAGGCCGCCAATCTGGCACGCAACATGGCTCCCAACTCAATCAGATTGCCATCCTGCTGTTGTAATATCATCAAAGATACAGCCTGAGCGCCATTGACTTTGGAGACGGTACGTCTCGGTTCATTACCGAGCGAAATGTCCGCCAGTTCACCGAGCCGCACCGGCAAATCCGGTCGAATCTGCAGCTCCGCTAACTTTTCGATAGTCTCGGGCCTGTGGTCTATCACCAGCAACAAACGTTGATCGAATACTTCCACACCACCCAGCAATTGTT
Organism: Rheinheimera sp. SA_1; assembly: GCF_001669775.1. Lineage (GTDB taxonomy): Bacteria > Pseudomonadota > Gammaproteobacteria > Enterobacterales > Alteromonadaceae > Pararheinheimera. Next base: position 77,513 of record NZ_LXWK01000019.1, on the reverse strand, counting down.
GTCCGTCCGTCGCCTTTCTGAGCACTGTAGTTATTTCATTGACTGTGATGCCGTACTGAGCAGCCTTGTCATTATCGATACTGATGGTCAGTTCACGCCTAGCTCCACCGAAGACCAAAACGCGGCCGACGCCCGGTGTCGCTTCAAGATGTGGTCTGATACTGTTATCCACTAATTCCCGGATCACATTGATATCGTCACCGCCAATGACTTGAATGCTCAGCACAAAGCGGGACAATGCCGTAGAGTCCTGACTGGACACCCTGATTTGGCTGCCTTCCGGTTGCTCCCGCTGTAAAGATGCGGCCAGACGCCGCAGCTCCAGCTCGCGGACGCGGTAATTGCTGCCTGGCTCGAACTCGATATTAAAACTGCCTTCGCTGCCGTTGATTTGCGCCCAGGTCCTGACGACTCCAGCCAGTTGACTGGCTCTGGATTCCAACGGTTTGAGAATATCCCGCTCCACCACCTCCGGGTCAGCACCGGGACGGTAAAAGCGCACAAACAGCTGATCGCCAGACACTGCCGGAACCAACTCAACCGGGATTTTCAGCCAGGCATAAAACCCCACCATGACAATGGCCAGAAACAGCATCGCAGTCGCAACAGGACGCCGGATGCTCCATGCGGTCAGGGGCGTCCTTACATCAACCTGGCTCATGCGCCACCGCGGCTGGGGATTTGTAACGCAATCGCAATCGCTCAAGCAGCAACAGCAGGCAAGGTGTGACAGTCAAACAACCCAATGTCGAAGCCATTACGCCGCCGATAATAGTCCAGGCCAGCGGGCTGCGCAGCTGGGCGCCGGCGCCGCCATCCACCGCCAATGGCAGCATTGAGAAGACGGCCGTCAATGTGGTCATGATGATAGGTCTTAATCTGATGCGCACCGCTTTCGCCAAGATGGACCTGTAATCTCCCCCTTCGTCGCGCAAACTGTTGGTGGTCTGCACCAGTAAAATCGCATCATTGACCGCAACACCGATCAACACGACAAAACCAAGCATGGCCATTACACCAATAGGTTCGCCAACAGGCACCAGCACGATGGCAACACCGATCAACGCCAGTGGAATGGCCGGTAAAATTGCCAGTGGCGCCAGCACGGATTCAAAACAGCCAGCCAATACCATCAACACCAACAGTAATGCCAGCACTGCCGCCCAACTCAGCTCTGCAGTGGTTTCCAACCGCTGTTGCTCCTGGCCGGCCAATTTGGCCCGGATCCCGGCCGGTAATTCTGTTGTTGTCAGGATCTGCTGCAATTCGGCGCGAGCAGCCGGATTGGCATGCCCTGTCGCAACCAGAGCCCTGACCTCCGCAATACGGCTCTGATCCCGTCGCAATATTTCTCTGGCGCCGGGAGCCTCTGTTAATCTGGCGACATCACCGACAGTAAACAACCGACCCGATTCGCCGCTGATAGGGAAGTTCAGCAGACGCTCGGCATCAATATCGGGTAGCACCAACGTAATATCGCGAGTCTCATCGCCTGTGTGGTAGTTGGTCACTTTCAGGCCGTCCAGCGCCGCAGCAACGGCATCGCTGACTGTTTGAGCATCAATCCCCAGACTATCTGCAACCTGGCGGTTCAACTGCAAATGCAGTTCGCCAGGCGCCCCATCAAAAGATGTCTGCACATTCCAAAGCAGACTGGAACGCTGCATGCGCTGTTTCAGTTGCTGCGCCGCCAGCCGCAGCCCTTCCAGCGATTGACCCGCCAGCTCTACTCGCAAGCCGCCATTTTGTTCGCCAAAAGCTTCGGTCAGAAAACCGCCGGCCAGCAACCAGTCGATGTCAGTCCCATACAACTGTTCCAGCGCTGGCATCGCCGCAGCTATCAGTTCGTTTCGGCTTTGCTCACCTTCTTGTAGTTTGAAACGAATTTCAGCAGTATTTTCACCACGGTAATCTTCCCGGATGACCCGGTCATCCTGTTCGATATCACCGATCTCCGACATCACTGCGTCCAGCCTGCCTGCCGCCTGCGCCATAATGGCCTCGACACTGGCGACATTACCGACCGTGGATTCCAGACGTTGTCCCGGTGGGGCTGTCAATTTAACCGTGATCTGCCGGGGGTCCTGCGGCGGAAACAACTCGCTGCCCAGCCCCAGCAAAGCGAAGAAAGCCGCAATCGACAGCAAAGCCGCCGACAATAGCACTCTGCGCGGCTTGCCCAGTAAAGCATAAGTCCAGCGTTCGACCCGGTCGGCCCCCGGATCCAGCGGAATGCTCTGGTTGCGCATAAAGATTGCCGACAAAGCCGGCACCAACAGAATAGCCACCAGCAACGAAACCAATAACGAGACCACGACAGTCAGCGAAATGCCGGCAACCAGCCTTGATGCCAGTCCATCAATAAACAGAGCCGGTAGAAACACGATGCAGGTCGTCAGCGTGCTGGCAACTATTGCGTTACCGACAGCAGCGACACCATGATAGGCAGCCTGCTCAGGGCTGTCGCCGGCGCTACTGCAACGAAAAATACTTTCAATGACCACAATCGCATTGGCCACCAGCATACCGGCGCCAAGCGCCAGCCCGGCCAGCGTAATCAGGTTCAGACTGTAACCGGTAAGATCCATCACAAACACTGTGGCTAACAGAGATACCGGCACCACCAGACTGACAATGACGATAGGGCCGATGCTGCGTAGGAAAAACACCAACACCAGCACCGAAAGGACAATGCCGGTCAGTGCTGCCGATTTGACATCGCTGACGGCGTCCTCGATGAATGCCGCCTCGTCGGACACCACAGAAACTTCCAGACCCGGCATGCTTTGATTCAGCGTCGTCAGCGCCGCTTTTACCCGCTCAGCCACCTCGACCGTATTAGATTGCGCTTCCTTGTAGATGAACAATCCCAGCCCTTCGACACCATTGACCCTGACCAGCGAAGTAATATTGGCATCCTTGACGACAACGTCCGCAATATCACCGACATTGACGGCTCTGACATCAAGATTGTCCGATTCAACAAACTTCAGTACAACCTGTTCCACATCCTGCGGCGTGAAGAACCTTGACCGACCGCGCACCAGAAATACTTCGTTCTGCTGTTCCAGCGTGCCGGCATCGAAATCGATGTTATGTTCAGCTATTGCCTTACCTACCTGCGCCAGCGTAATGCCATAAGCACGCATTCTGCTGTGATCAAGCTGCACCTGCACCTGCTTGACGCGACCACCACTGACTCGAACCTCAGCAACCCCTGGCAGTTGTTCAAGATTTGGTGCCAACTGACGCTTTGCCAGCAAGCGCAATTCTGCCAAATCTGTCCCTTCAGGTGCTTTGAGCCCCAACGTAATCACCGGTAGCTGCAGTGAGTCAAAACGGCGGACTTTGATTTCGTCAACTTGCGGATCTGCCGCCAGCGAAGCAACAGCCCGATTGACGTCTACCAACGCCAAGTCAATATCGCTGTCCCAGCTAAACGAAGCCCGGCAGATCAATTTGCCGTTGCGGACCACCTGTTCAATCGACTGCAGGCCCGGTACCGTAAACAATTGCTGCTCGATCCGCTCGCCATACATCCGTTCCATCTGTTCCGCCGGCCGGTTGCCCGATTCCAGCGAAATCAGCACAGTCGGCATTTTCAAGTCCGGCAGCAGGTCGATAGTCAGTTGAGACCAAGAAAAATAGCCGACAACACTGATCACCAGAGCCAGCACTGACACAGCGACAGGGCGCATGGTGGCCATTCGGGCCAGTTCCTTGATCACAGCAACCTCGTCCTGTTAACCGAAATACGTACGGGCATCTTGTCGGTCAGCGTTTCAAGACCAAGCACCACCACTTGTTCGCCATTGCCAACCCCCCGCGTCACTTCCACCATATTGTCGCTGCGCAGGCCCAGTTCCACATAACGCTGCTCCACACGTTGGCCGTTCAGCACAAACACCACTTCCCTGCCGCCTCTGCGGGTCACTGCCTGTTGCGGTACAACAGGCACATTTTCGCGTCGGTTCGCGACAATGGCGACTTCCACAAACATGCCGGGTTTCAACAAATGATCGGGATTTTTGACCGCAATTTCCGCTTTTAATGCTCTGGATTGCTGATCGATAGTCGGATGCAGCCGCTGCACCGTTCCTTGAAAATTCTGATTCTTCCAGGCGTAGTATTTGACGTTGACACTAAAACCCGGTGAAACACGGGCAATATCCTTACCCACCAAATCGACATCAGCGACCACAGTATCCAGCGAAGCGACTTCCGCTATCAATTGCCCAGGTTCAACCAGTTGGCCATTAGCCATCGGCAAGCCCTGGTCACGACCAAGCCGCAGAATGACACCATCTATCGGTGAACTGATTTTGCTGCGGTTCTCACGGAAAATAGAAGTTTCCAGCTCCAGCTTGACTGTTTCATATTCCGATTTGGTCTGCTCCAATGTCGTGGCCGAGCTCAGTTCCTCGGCAAACAATGCCCGAATCGCATCCAGTTTGACCTTCGCTTCCTGTAACTTTTGTTCGGCAAGTTGGCGTTTCAGTGCTATACGGATCTCTTCACCGGTGATATTGGCTATAACTTCCCCGGCGGCAACATTGTCACCTTCCGCATAACGGCCGTGCGGCCCTTTGGCAATATGCAAAAGCCCGCCGTTCAGTACTGTCAGTCTGATGATTTCTACGGCCCGTACCGTGCCAGTTGCAATTACATGTTCTTCAATCGTTTGCAACTTGACATCGGCGACCGTTACCGGTGCCTTAAACTCAACCCCAGGCTGCGCCGCTTCTTGCTTACATCCGAACAATATTAATGAACTCAATAACATGGCTGCCAGTAGCCGTAGTTTTGACAACACCACGAATTTATCTCCCTTATTTGGCGTCCGTCGTCGCAGCTTGTGCCTGCACAAGCTGCGGGTCTTTGCCATGTAATGCCATCGCATCAAAAATCATCAGCTCGCCGCTGGTTTTATCTGACAGCATGATTTCCACCTCACCTTTGGGCAGCGCAAACTCGCCAACAGCATTCCAGCCAAAAGCAGCATTATTACCATCGAAAGTCAGTGGAATACGTTGGCCAGCCGCAACCAGCTCCAGTGACAAAGCACCCAGCTTTTTCTGTCGAACAGGCGCCACATCCGGAATGTGAATTTCCAACCGCCATTGCCCTGCCTGCGGCAAATTCGCTTTTAGCACCGCAGTGCTATGACCCTGCCCGGCGGCAACGTAGATTAAAGTCCGGCGGTATTTCCCCCAGGCACTGTCCAAAGTGCGCCGACTCCACTGTCTGGCATCCCAATTGACCGAAACCGGCAAGCCGTTATCGATATTGATGCCGCGTTTCAGATCAGCACCGTCCCCGGCCAAACGCATGCCGACGGCCTGACTATTGCTATTGCTGACTTCGGCGGACAGGTCATCCATCACAATCCGCAATGCATCATGATGAACCGGCTTAGTGGCCCGGACGCCGCTAAAGGCCACAATCTCAGCTGTTTTCACCTGCTCCGGAGAGAAACGCGCGACAAGGTACTGCTGGCGGTTCAGCGCAACATAAGGCGTCAAATAAACTTCCAGCGGCAATTGTGACAGCGTCAGTCCATATTCGACGCTGCTGCCGGCCGGCACATAAAAAGGCTCGGATAGCACGGGCTCTTTATCGTCTTCCGTTTTCCAAGCCAGACGGGCATAACCCGCTGTTGTTTCTTCGTTATTGATGGTCAAACTCAATTGATAGCGATCATCGCCGTGGTTGCCACCCGGCAGCTTGAACAACGTAACATCGCGGGAAGTAAAACCGGCTAAGCCTTTGTCCAGATACCAACGTTCAACCAAACCAGCAAGATTGGCATCAAATACCCGCACAGCTGCGCTCAATGCCTGACGGTCGTAAGTGCCGGCGCTCTGACGTTGCAGAACTTCTGCTACGACTAGCCCCGCTTTTCGTGGCCCCAGCACCTGATAAATGATCTGCGCCATCCCCCCCGCTTTCAAAGCCAGCAGATCCGCCGTCAAACCAGGTTCAGCAGCGCCGTTCAACTGGTTCAACGGCTGGCGCAAGACTGCATCCCAGACAAACTGATCGGTGCCAAAAGAGTCGATCATTCGTTGGCTGACAGTAGTACCGCGGGTCGGATCAGTATCCATCGTATTGGCCATCAACCGGAACACGTCATTCAAACGTGCAGGAAAAAAATAATCCTGCTGCTCCGATACCAGCAAAGTCGTTAGCTGATGCATGGTGTAATCAAGCGCTGCAGCATCGTTGCCAGTGGCAGCCAGCCGGTGCTGGAAAACGGAACGGGCAAAACCGGCAAACAAATTGCCGCCAAGAAAATCATTGCGGAAAAATTCATGTAGCCGCTTGACCACTATCAGGCCGACACCATCTTTCAGGTCTTTTTGCGGCCAGCCGCGTCCAAGCGAAACCACAGAATCAAAATCAAAGCGAGCCGATGGAAAAGCTGATTCTTTCATCAGCACCATGGCTGGCGGAGCCAAAGCACTGTCATTGCGCCATCCGCCGCGATAACCGCGCAGCCCGTTGGGCACTTCCACCAGTGAAAATGCTGAGAACGGATAACGCAACCCTGACTCTTGCAGCAAAGATAGCCGCGATGCTATCCACTGCTCAATCTGCGGCTGGCCTGCTGCCAATACGCTGATATTGCCAGTATGCTCAGGATGCAGCAGCAATTCGAATTCAATGCCATCAATACTGGTGCGATAAGCTTTGAATGGCGCAGCCATCAGCGCAACTTCTGCCACTTCGGTCGCTGTGGTGTAGCGAAAGTGGTCGGCAGCTACTTCCGTACGTTTACCCGGTCCTGCCGTCAGCCATCCAGCTGGTACAGTCACATCCAGCGCCAGTTTAAAATGATCCCGGCGTTGATCCGCCATCTCAACGCCACTAAGCGGCAACCAGAAATTACCAGGCATCAGCGCCACATAACCCGGGTCAAACAAACCGTTTTCTATCCCAAGCATAAAGGCCACCGCTTGCTCTGACCCAGGCGAACGCGGATTTAGATAGCTGTCCAGATAACCGAACTGCGCATCCGGCCGGCCGTGGTAGACCAGTTGCAGTGTCAGCGTCTGCCCCGGCTCCAGTTGTTGCGGCAGTTGAAACAGCAGCAGGCCATTGCTGAAACTGTACTGCAGCGCCAAGCCTTCTTCAGTGGCCAATTTGTCTATCACCAGTGCCGGGTTCAAGGTAAAAATGGCTTGCTGCAATGGTTGCGTCTGTGGCGTCTGCACCGTCAGCTGCAACTCTGCATACAGCGCATCCCCCGGCCTGATGTCGAGCCGGCCCTTCAGCTGCACCAGATCCGGTGCCGGTTGCGACTGCATCGCCTGGTGAGCTGCCAGCCAGTCAGCGGTTTTTTCCAGCACCGCCTGCCGCCCCCAGAACACTGTGATTAACAATGCAACAGCTGCCGCAAGCCCGGCCAGCGCCGTCCACACCATCGCAGAGGCCCTGCCGCTGTCCAGCCTCGGGTGCAATCTGGCAGACAGAAGCAGAAAGCCCAGCGCAAACAACAATAGCGCCAGCCTTTGAACATAACCATAACCGTCATAAACCACGGCGCTCAGCCAGTCCGAACTCAGCGTGGCCTGAAAGCTTCCCACCAAATCGAGCGCTGCTTTCAACGGATAAGAAAAGCTTCCCAACGACAACGCATAGATTCCAAACAGTAATACCAACGCAACAGCCAGTGCGACAATGCGCTGTCTGATCAGCATCGATATCAACATCACCAAAGCACAGCTGAAAGCCATTGCCGGCAGAGCATTAAAAAAGGGAAAACTGAACAGGGCCAGAGGTTCTATCGGCTGACCGAAAGCAGAACCGCTCACAGCCAGCGCCCAGGCCACTAGCTGCACCAGGCAGGCCAATATCAGCAGAGGCAGCCAGGCAACCTGCAGCATGCCGACAAAACGCCCCAGTATCAGCTCAAGATTGCTGTAACAACGGGCATCCAACACTTCGTGGATCCGCTCGCGTTCATCTCTTGCACGCACGTCAGCGGCAAAAAACACGAGACCAGTCATAAAAATCAATAAAAACCAGTTGCCGCTGTCTGCAAAGTTGAAACGGGGAGACACAATGCTCAAACTGGCGGAAACTGATGAACCAAAGGTATACCAGACGGTTTTGACAAAAACGAGGCCCAAAGCTATTACATAAGAAAGCGTCACAAAAGACCAGTAGCGGCTAGTCCTGGTCGTCAGGCGCCGCTCACACAGGGCAAAAGCCCATACGTTATTGAAATTGATGCTCACGATGACTCCCTTTGCGCGAGAATAAGTTATCAGTTCATTGCGGTTCAGTTATGGTGCTTATGACTGCAGCACTGCCCGTTCTTTTTTCATGGCAAAAGCCAGGTACGCTTCTTCCAGCGTGATATCGCCGGCTACCACAGCCCCTGCTGGTGCATTCCCCTGCCTGACCACTCCGCGCAACACATCCGCAGCACCAAGACGGCTGCGGGAAACAATTTCGAACTGCTCGGTCAATGCCACTTCGCCGGCGGCATCACAAACCAGTTCAAACACTTCACCTGCCGCTGCAGCTATCAGGTCGGCCGGCGTACCGCGAAATTCAAGCTTTCCACGGTGGATCAGCGCCATATCGCTGCAGGCGGAGCCAAGATCTGAAACAATGTGAGTGGACAAAATGATCGCCCTATCGGCGGCAAGTTCGGTCATTAACTGCCTAAAACGCTGACGCTCTTCTGGATCAAGTCCTACCGTCGGTTCATCCATAATCAGAATTTTTGGGTCATGTACCAGCGCCTGCGCCACTCCGACCCGGCGCAACATACCGCCGGACAATTGTTTGATTTTGCGGCCGGCAACGCCGTCAAGGCCGACAGCTGCCAATACCCATTCGATACGCCGCTGCCGCTCGGCTTTGTGCTTGATGCCAGCCAGCATCGCCAGCGTATCTATCACCTCTGTAACAGTTTGACTCGGCCAGGCACCAAAATCCTGCGGCAAATATCCGATCAACTGCCGAACCTGATCTCTGTGCTGACGCAGATCGTAGTTGCAAATACTGACTTCTCCCGCAGTCGGCGACATCATAGTACAGAGGATACGGATCAGCGTCGATTTGCCTGCACCATTGGCACCTAGCAGCCCGAACACCCCCCGGCCTATAGTCAGATTGACATCGTTCAGCGCACATTGCTGAGCGTTATAACGATGCGTCAGATTTTTAATAACAATTAAACCTTCAGTCAGATGCTGCATAGCTACCGGCGGATCCTTGCTCAGCTGTTTGTTGAATTTGATACTATTACATTAAAATGCCGCACATATCAAATGACATCTTTAGTTACACTTTCTTAAAAATCGAGTTGATATTCCAACTATTGTTATAACCCCAGAGATCACAATAGTGGGTATCCACCAGGTAGCTTTTATCAACGATGAAGTGGCTCAGCATGTCATGTTTCCATATTGATAGCGTATCTTCGACCACCAAATAGTCACCAGGTCGCAGATAGTGGTCAAGCACCGTCAATACCCCGTCCGCATTTTCATGTGCATCTTCGATAACCAGCACCGGATGCGCCAGATTGTCAAACAGCGCCTGATGATCTGCTACAAACTGCTCTATCTGGTGATTGTCCAACTGGTGGAAGTGCAGGTTGTCGCAGGCTGGCAGCCGCACCCGGTCGGCGTTGATATCAAAGGTATGGATCTGACATGCAATACCGCACGCTGCCAGTTGATCTCTCATCCATAGGGCAGAACCCCCTTCGAAGGTGCCAAACTCCAGAATGGTTGCCGGCCTAAGCTCCTGCAACATCTGCTGATAGATAGACAGACTCATCGGGTCTTTCATCAGCGTCAGGCCCCGCCATTTGGTGTGGTGCCATTTGGTCAGCCTGACCTTGGCTAGAAACTCCGGCAGATAATCGGAATAATAGTTGTGAATCGCACTGACAAATTCACGCTCTGAGAAATCGACAAATCTTTGATTGCTGGCCGTCATAGTGATACTCCTCGTATTGTTGCAATATGCGTCTGCATTCAGACTGCAGAGACCACAGCTTTCAGCTCCGGGGCTTGGCTGCTCATCGGCGTCGCCATACCAACCAGGATCCGCCGATTGCCGCTAAACGGATGGCGGCCGTGAGCAAACAGCATATTGTCCAACAGCAGCAGGTCCCCATCCTGCCATTGGAATGCCACTTCATGCCGGCGATAAACCTGCCGGATGATATCCAGTGACTGATCATCTATCTCTTCACCATCTGCAAAATAGACGTTGCGTGGCAAATCCTCGGTTTTGAATGTATCCAGCAAACTGTGGCGATGCTGCTCCGGCATACTTGAGATATGGAACAGATGGGCCTGATTGAACCAGACGGCCTCACCGCTACGTGGATGTAGATAGGAAACGCCAGCCCGTTGTTTGGTCCTTAGCCCATTCTGGCCTATCCACTGAAACTCAATGTCGCTGTTGTGGCAATACTGTTCCACTTCACTGCGGTCTGTCGTTTGAAATACTTCGGTCCACGGCAGGTCGATGTCGCCATAATTCCGCACATACAACAAGCCTTTTCGTTCAAAACGGTCACGGATATCCGCCGGAATGTCGCGATAAATTTTACGGCTGTCACCGATAGGCGTAGCACCGCCGACTTCCGATGCCTTGACACAATAGAAGCCGATTTTCATTGCCCACTCGTTACAGTAGGCATTTTCATTATGCAGCAGGATAGTTTCATCTGCGTGATATTCACTGGAAGTGTAAATACGACCACGCATTTTGGTGCGGGGAGTCGAACGGAAGTTGTATTCCAGCAAAGAGTCGTCGAACAGCTTCGACATCACCTTTTCGAGTTTCTTACTGCCATGCGCCGGTAGTTGTCGAATCAGCAGAGCACCGTTCTGTTCCAGCAACTGCCGGGCGTGATCAGCATTATCATTGAGCCACTCGTCCAGTTGCTCAGGGTCAATCTCAACCGGCAGCATCATTCGCAGACCACCGACTTCGGCCAAATCAGCGACGTTAAATCCCATTAAATTGTTAGTCATTATTGTTATCCCCTGTTATTGTTTTGGCTTATTGCGACACCGCCGCCAGTTGCAGTCTCTGCTGCTGGCGTACAGCGTCAGCGCTGGTCGCACTATTGCAAAACGCAGACGGCAGCCAGCGTAAATCAATTGAGTTGCGCCAGATTATCCCCGAGCGAATCCACCAGTTCGGTCGAGCTGGTCAGCCGCTTCAAATGGCAATCAAGAAACTGCATGCCCAGTATGTTGCAACGGGCCAGCTTTTCCCGCCAGTACGGATCCGCTTCCGAATTCGTGATCAACACATCAGGACGGCAGCTTTCAAGCAGACTGTGCCAGCGCTGGTTGGCGAGCTCCAGATCAGACGGAATATCCTTGTCCCAGACGGTCACCAGGCTAACGCTCTCCAGCTCCGCAATCTGTTCTGAGCGGATCTGCTGATTGAACACCGGCCGGCCGCTCCCTTTGTTATTGCGGATCGAAGTATCGTTATCCAGCACGACGCACAGGCAGTCGACATACTTGCGGGCAAATCTGAAGACCTCGATGTGACCAATATGCAAAACGTCAAAACAGCCCCCAATGAAACCTACGCTGTGACTTCTGCGTTGAAAGGCGGACACCAGTTGCGGTAAGTCGGTCATTTGTACTATTTTGACCCTGCTCGTTTCTGACGAGAGATCTCTTAGGGTTTCATTTCTGTTCATGCCAGGAATTCCTCTGCTGGTTTTAGTCGGCCAATGTGATGCTCGACAGCATGGTAGTCAGGCTATCGTATAGGGACTGTACCCATTGCTGCGGATAAAGCTGCGGTTGTCCAATGTGCTGGTACAAAGCCTGGATCAGCCTGATCTGCACTTCATAACAACGTAAAGTGGCGCGTGCGACGGCGGCAAGATCAAACGGGCTCTCCCCCGGACGAAGCTGGGTATACAAATAATCTTCTATATCATCGGCCGCCAGCACCTGTTCCAGATGTTTCGAGCGGGCAAATGCCGATACGCCACAGAGCCAGTACATCAGTTGCATGACATTGGCGCGGGCAATCTCCAACTCCAGGATCGCTGAAGCCGGATTCTGGTTGAAAAACGGTGTCGAGGCGATACACAAGGCGCGCATCATTTCATGGCAGGATTTATGCACCATCTCCAGATTCAGTGGCACCTTGTTTGGCCATTTCTGGCCGCCAGTGGACGTCTCGGCGATAAAAGGCGACAGCAGATCAGGCTGGCGGCTGAACAGAATTTCCCAGTCGTAAACCCGCAACGCTGCCAGTTGCGATGTCTTATAAGCTTCGGCTTCAATCAAAATGCCGCTGCGGGTTGCCCGGCGAAACGGCGTCAATGAATAAGTTTCGCCCAACGGAGCAAAAAACAGCTCGCGCTGCGAATCCCATAACCGGTCAAATTCGCTGTCTTGCAGCGCAAAACGAATATCGATATCGGAACCGGCATTTTCCCGTAGCGGATTGGCCACACTGCCTTCAATCCAAATCAGATCAATGGCCGTGATAGTCTGCAATTCCCGCAGCCAGTGCTGCAGCAGCTCACGCTGACGCTGGGCCTTATAAATCCTTGACTGGTTGTTGTTTTCCATTTTTCATTCACCTGTATTTGTCAGTGTTTTATCGGCCGGCCAAGCCGGCAACTGCGCCAGCATCAACTGGTTTTCGGTTGCCAGCAAACCCAGCAACCTGTTGTAGAATGTCATCATCGACTCGATAGTCTGAGGTTCAAACAGATCCGCCAGATAGTAACAATCAATCAACAACGTATTGGGACAGGCGCAAAAACGCAGTGTCATTCCAATCTCCGCCAGACCGCCGACTGTGTGCTGCGGCTTAAAAGGCTTAACCGGTTCGTCGCGGTTCATAAAATCAATCCGAACCGTCTGAATCGCCGCCAGCGACAAATCCAAATCTGCCGCTACTTGCATCATCGGGTACACTTTGTGTTCACGTATCTGGTCCAACCTAGCGCTAATATGCTGACACAATTGGGCAAAATCAGCTTCTTCATCCACTTCGCTTAAAAACAGAATATCCTGGGCAAAGCAACCCACCATTTCGGTTAGGCTGTCATATATTCTGGTATCGCTGAACACAGAGACAAAAGACTTCTGCTGACCGGTCAGCCGGTACAGCAACGCACAGACACTTGCAATGGTCAGCACCGACAACATCACGCCCTGCTTGGCAGCCCGCTGCCGGAGCGCCCGGTACAAGCGTTCGTCCAGGCAAAACCGGTAGCCTTTGACATTGATAGGTTCAGTGTAAATAGAACGGGTTGCCGCAAAAGCAATACTGCTAAACTCCGGTATGCCAATCTGCTGCTGAACCCCCTGCACCTGCTCGGCAAAAGCTGCCCGGTAGGACAACATACGCGCCGGCTGATAATCGCAAAAATGCCGGATGGGATTCAGAGCAGCCAGGTTGTCATTGACCAAAGCGTGCCAGTAGGCGCGATGCCCGACAGCCGGTTCACCATGGATCTGGTCATGTTCCCACTCCGCATAGTCACGATAGCAAAGCCTGTTGGCAGGCAATGGTTGATAACGTCCCCACAACATCGACTCGTAGATCAGTTTCAGCTCTTTTTCAAGCACATTCATCGAGACCAAGTCAACGCAAACATGGTCTATCGTCAGCAGCAGAACTGCATAATAGTTGCTCATTTTGATCAATTTGAATGTGAAAAGCGGCAACACAGCAACATTGACAATCCGGTCAAATTCACCGGCTCGAATCTGCTCCATCGCCTGTTTCTTATCTGCCACCTGGCTCAGGTCCACCGTATTCTGCTCCAGCGCAAGGGCGGTTATCCGGTGGATTTTCTGCATGACACAACCGTCAACCAGCTGCAACGTGGTCGTCAGGATTTGATGGCGTTCAAGCAACGCCAGCAACGCTTTCTCTATCCGGTAGCTGCGGTGGACATCGGCTTCCCGGAAATGGATCAGGCGCTGAACAAAATGTGATTTGATCTGATAGGACTGTCTGATCTGACTGTTGACCCAAGCCTTTTTCTGCTCAGTCGACACTTGATAATAAGCTTTGGCTGCAACCGGTTCCAACGGATCAGCAAGCACGCCGGCTAGCGAATCAAGCCGCGCTGCCAGCGTGGCAACCACCGGATGCCTGACCACCTCTCCCAATGGAATTTCAAGGCGAAGATGCTGTTTCAACTGGCTAATCAATCGGGTTGCCAGCAAAGAATGACCACCCAGCGTAAAGAAGTTGTCATGCCGCCCAACCTGAGTCACACCAATTAATGCCGCATACAGCTGGCACAGCAAGCTTTCGTTGCGGCTTTGCGGCGGCTCATAGCTGCTGCCTGTTGCGGATAACATGCCAGGCAACGGCAACGCATTGCGATCTACTTTGCCATTGTGTGTCAAAGGTAGCCGAGCCATCACGACAACATATTCGGGCACCATATAACCTGGCAACAAAGCGCTGAGCCTGGCACGGCAATCGGCTGCTACTACTTGTTCATCTGGTGCTTCAGCCGGCTCGCCGGCCAGCACCAGATAGGCGACTAAAGCTGCCGCCTGATGAACCTGACGCACCACAACTATGGCTTCGCTGACCAGACCTGTCCCCAGCAAAACGGCAGCAATCTCATCCAGTTCAATCCGAAAGCCGCGAACCTTGACCTGATGGTCGCGCCGGCCGACGAATTGAACATCGCCATCCGGCAGATATCTGACGATATCGCCAGTGCGGTACAAACGGGCACCTGCCCTTGTCGAGAACGGATCCGGTACAAACCTGGCGGCACTGAGCGATCCTTTGCCAAGATAGCCTCTGGCCACCCCAGCGCCGCCGATATACAGCTCACCCAAGGCGCCGACCGGCTGTGGCGACATCGCCTCATTCAGGACATACAGCTGGGTCAAGCCCAACGGCCTGCCAATAGGTACACTGGCCTCGCTCCAGGCATTGCCCCGAAGGCAAACCGGGTAAACTGTCGCCCCGACCGTCGTTTCAGTCGGACCATATTCATTAAAAAACTGTGCGCCGGGCAACAGGTGCCCTGCCCACAACTCCAGCGTCTTCGGCGGTAACGGCTCACCTGCAACGACCAGTACATGGCGTGCACGCGGACTCGTGCCGACAACCCCTTTGCTTGCAACGGCCTCCAGATGGGATGGCGTCAGTTTGAACAGATACGCCGTCTCGTCATCCAACAGATAATCGCCGAGCAGATCGATGGCCAACGCCCCTTCCGGCAACAGTTCGGCATATTTTCCAGCAGCCAAAGCCACCCACAGGGAACCGACAGTCGCGTCAAAAACCAACGGTGTGCTAACCACTGCGCCAGCAATATGATCAGGCATAAAAGAAGCGATGGCGCTCAGCAGAAAATCACAGACATTGCCGTGGTCGACGGCAACGCCTTTGGGTTGGCCGGTCGAACCGGAGGTGTAGATTACATAGGCCAGATTGCGGGGATGCAACGGCAGATCAAGATTATGCGCCGGGCAAAGCGCAATAGCTTCCGCTACTGCGATGTTATCAAGACAAATCACCTGTGCAGCGCTACAAGCCAGTTGGCTGGCAGCAGCCTCACTGGTCAGTACCACTCTGGCCCCACTGTCGCGCAACATATAGTCGGTACGCGCTGCCGGGTTGGTTACATCCAGCGGTACATAAGCACCACCCGCCTTCAACACCGCCAACAGGCTGATGATAAGCGCAGCAGAACGCTGCTGGAACACGGCGACGACCACATCTGGGCCAACGCCCACCGAGCGCAGATAATGGGCCAGCCGGTTTGCCCTCCGGTTAAATTCGGCAAAACTCAGCTGTAGCCCATCGTCTACCAGCGCCAGTTGCTCAGCGCACAGCGCCGCCTGCTCTTCAATGAGCCGGTGGACCAGCAACCCTTGCGGGTAGCTGACCTTAGAAGGATTCCAGTCCCGCAGTATTTTTTGCTGCTCAGCAGCCGACAGCAGGGCAAAGCTATCCACCTGTCGGCCCGGTTCAGCCAGCATGGCTGCTAACAGCACCGCAAATCCCTGCGCCATCAATTGCATGCTGTCATCTTTAAACAAGGCAGTGTTATAAAGCCACGACAATGAGATAAATTCGCCCAACTCCACCACATCAAGCTTCATTTCGAATCTGCTGCTCAGTGGACGTACGACAAAGTCCTGCTGCGCCAGCATCGCACCAGCCAGGGCCGGATCGCGGATATCCCGTGCCGTATTCTGGACACCGAACAGCACCTGAATCAGTGCATTGTGGCTGAGATGACGTTCCGGGCTCAGCTGTTCAACCAGTTGCTCGAATGGCATTGCCTGGTGCTCGACAGCGGCCAGAATCATCGCCTTATTACGGTTGAGCAGCTGTAGAAAGTCGGGCTGCCCTGTCAGGTCGCTGCGCAGTACCAGCATATTCAGGAACAGACCTATCAGCCCTTCCACCTTGGCATCAGGCCGGCCGGAAACGGCGGCTCCCATCACAATATCCTGTTCACCGCTATAGCGGCTTAGCAGGAGTGCAAAAGCGGTTTGCATCAACATAAACAAGGTCACATCGTGGCTGGCACAGAACTCGCGGATGCGCTTGCTCAGCGCCTGTGGCAGCAACTGAGAAAAGGTATGGCCGGCAAAACTCTGCTGCGGCGGGCGGGCATAGTCCAGCGGCAACTGATGCAAAGGCGGCAAACCAGCCAGTTGCGCGCGCCAGTAGGTCAGATGCTTTTCCAGCACGCTGCCGCTGACATACTCCCGCTGCCAGGCCGCATAATCGCCATACTGCACCGGCAAAGCCGGTAGCGGCGCCTGTTGCTGCTGGCATAATGCCTGATATAGCTGTTTCAGCTCACGCTGGAAAATATCCATCGACCAGGCGTCCGCGGCAATGTGATGTATTACATAAAGTACCTGCTGGCGCTGCCCGGACAACTTGATCAGGTGCACCCGCAGCGGCAACTCGGTGCTGAGTACAAATACCCGGCCCGTTTCCGATTGAGTCAGTTGCTGCAACTGCCGTTGCTGGGCCGCGTGAGGCAAAGCGGAAAAATCATGTTCGGTCAAAGGCAACTGATATTGCTGCCGGATGTGCTGGCACAAAGGTTCGTCGGGATGAAGCGCTTCAACCGGATATGTAGTTCGCAGGATTTCGTGCCGCTCCAGCAAGGCTTGCAGCGCGGTGGCAAATAGCTGTGGCTGCCAGTCCGGCAGCCAAAAACTGCCCTGAGTGTTATACCCGGCACTGCCATTCCCCAGCCTGTCGATAAACCACAACCGCTGTTGCGCAAAAGACAATGGCAGCGCTGCACGGTCAGTTGCTGGCTTCAGCTCAGGTGCAGCATCGCTTTGCACCAGCAACTGCCGCTGTTGCAGATGAGCAATAATTGCCGCCTTATGCGCGGCAATCTGCGTTTTCAGCTCATCGCTGAGACTGCCTTTACGGGCCTGGTAGCCCAACTTGCCGTCCTTTAGGTAAAACAACACCCCTTTTCTGCGGGTCAATTCAAGTAGTACATCCACGCTCATAATAATGTCTCTTCAAAGTCATCCGAACCGTCATGCCAAATGCTCTGCTCAGGCTGTTGCACAATCAGGACCTGCGCTAATGCCGCTATTGTTTTGTATTGAAACAGCATGCTGAGCGATAATTCGACGGTAAAACGCTGACGAATGGCATTGAGCAGCCGGGTCGCCAGCAACGAATGTCCGCCAAGCATAAAAAAATCATCGTCCACCCCAACCTGCTCCAATTTCAGCAGTTGCTGCCACAGCAGACACAGCTCTGCTTCCACCGCATTGCGCGGGGCCACATAATGAGCTCTAACCAAATCCTGCTCATCCGGCAATGGCAATGCCGCACGATCCAGTTTGCCGTTGACCGTCAACGGCAATTGGCTGATGAACAGAAAAACCTTCGGCACCATATAATCAGGTAAACTGAGCGCCAGCTGCCTCAAGTAACCATCCCGCAGCGCGGTCTTGTACTGGTGCTGGCTATCCGACTGCTCCAGCTGCGACTGCAGCTCGGTATCAAGCACTACATATCCGACTAACTGCGGCTCCGCCAATCCGGCAGGAACCAGCACGGCGCAGTTTTTAACCCCGGCTTGAAGACAAAGCTGTTTCTCCACTTCGCCAGGTTCTATTCTAAAACCCCGTAGTTTGACCTGATGGTCGATCCGTCCGACAAACAACAGCGTGCCGTCCGGCAGATAGCGCACCAGATCGCCGGTGCGGTAAA
This sequence comes from Rheinheimera sp. SA_1, assembly GCF_001669775.1. Classification (GTDB taxonomy): domain Bacteria; phylum Pseudomonadota; class Gammaproteobacteria; order Enterobacterales; family Alteromonadaceae; genus Pararheinheimera. The sequence continues at coordinate 59,306 of NZ_LXWK01000019.1, read as the reverse complement.
GCCGTTGACCAGGCTGGCTGGCAAAAGGATCCGGCACGAAATGTTCCGCCGTCAACGCGGCCCGCCCCAGATAGCCGCGGGCCAGCTGCATACCGCCCACATAAAGCTCACCAGTCAAACCGACCGGCAACAGGTTGCCGTCCTGATCCAGGATGTAGCAACTCTGATTGGGCAATGCCGTGCCAATACTGACCTCGCCGGCACAATACAAGCCTGCGGTCGCACAAACAGTGGTTTCTGTCGGGCCATAAGCATTATAAAAGTTGCGGCCGATCGACCAGCGGGCGGCCAACGTCTCAGGCACAGCTTCACCGGCGACTATCAGGTCTGTAACCGGCAGTTGCTGCGGTTCAAGGTAATGCAGGACCGAAGGAGGTAAAGTCGCATGCGTGACCTGGTGACGACTGACCACTTCACGAAGTACTGCCGGTGATTTAGCATCGAGCGGTGGCAACAGACACAAAGCCGCACCGCTATAAAATGCCAGACAGATTTCGAAGATGGCCGCATCAAAGCCAATAGAAGCGAACTGCAGACAGCGGCTGTGCGGACCGACAGCAAAACGTTGTGCCTGTGCTGCCGCCAGATTGCCCAAACCACGGTGAGTCACGCCAACCCCTTTGGGGCTGCCGGTAGATCCTGAGGTATAAATCACATAACACAGATTGTCCGGTGACAGACCGACTGCAGACGGAGCCAGATCCTCAGTTGAATATTGACCCAGTGCAGCTTGGTGTATCGACTGGTCCAACGGCAGCACCCGATAATGACTGAGCAGTTCCAACGATTCAATCATACTCAGTTCCGACAAAATCAAACGGCAGCGGCTCTGTTCCAGCATATCTGCCAAACGAGTTGGCGGATAAGCCGGGTCCAACGGCAAATAGCAGGCGCCCGCCTTCAACACCGCCAATAAACCTATCAGCAGTTCGACTCCGCGTTCCAGACAGAGACCTACCTGGCAATCCGGGCCTATGCCCTGAGCCCGCAGATAATGGGCCACCTGATTAGCGCGGCTGTTCAGTTCGGCATAACTAAAGGCTGTACTGTCAGTCAGCACCGCAACAGCGGTCGGAGTGCTCCGGGCATATTGCTCCACCCAACCATGCAGATAACAGTTTGGCACCGCTGCAGAGACTGGTTGGTTCCACTGAGTCAGTTGTCGGCGTTGCTGGCTGGCAGACAGCACATTAACGCAGTACAACGCTGCTTCCGGCCGGCACAATGCCGCCTGCACCAGTGCTGCAATTGCAGCGACAAAGTGTTCCAGCAACTGGTCGGCACTAACCCGGTTATCGGTCTGCATATGCAGCGAAAAATCCTCCCGGTAGTGGTTGACCGACAGACTGAAGGGGTAACTGGTTCCTTCCCGTCCACCCAGTTTTTCAGCGTAGGACTGCCGCTCCGTTGCCTGCTGCTGCGGCGCTGGCTCCGCATGGCGATAGTTCAGCACTGCAGTAAACAACGGAACCTCAGTGGCCAAACCGCTGCACAGGTGAGCATGCGACAATGAAGCCTGCTCATAGTCGAGCAATTCTTGCAGCGCCAGATCAGTCTGGCGGATAAAGCCGTCAACGCTGTCGCCATCGAGATCCAGCCGCAGCGGCAACGTATTCATCAGCAAACCGACCATGGACCTGGCACCGGCAAACGGCTGCATCCGCCCCAGCAACACGGTACCAAAAACGACAGTCGTACTATCGGTACAACGCCCAAGCAGCAGCCCCCAGACCGCATGAAACAACACTGCTGGGCTCATCTGACGCTCTGCCGCCAATGCTCTGATGCGACGTGACAGCCCAGTGTCCAGCGTACGGCTGACCGCATCTATCTGCTGGCCGTCCACATGCAATCCGCTCAGTTGGAAAGGTGCTGTCGTCTGAGCAATATCGCCAAGGCGTCGGCTGAAATAAGCCTTGGCATCCAGCGCTCTCGCCTGATGCAGCGCCGAGGCAACAAAAGCCCGGTAAGGCGTCGGCGGCAGCAGTTGGCCAAATTGTCCGGCGGCATAGGCACGCAGTTCGTCGTTGATGATGGCCAATGATTCATGATCCAGCACCAGATGGTGGATCTGCATATGCAGGTAACTGATGCCGTCGGCAGCAGTCAACTGGTTGATATGCAACAAAGGGGCGCTGGCAATTTGTACCACTGTTTCGGTAAACCAATGTTGCAGCTGCTCGCGCACTGAAAGGGCAGCCGGTAACGTGAACCGACGGACCGGCAATGTCAAACTGCGACAGACCACCTGTACCGGTCTGCTGATAGTGTCGGCCAGAAAAGCGGTTCTGAAGGCATCATGCCGGTCAACCAACGCCTGCATGCCTGCCAGAAAGTGCTCGGTCTGAGCGCTATCAAGTGCCCGATAGACGATATTCAGCAAATAAGGATCCTGACCGGGTGCCATCAGGTGGTGGAAGACAAAACCTTCCTGTAGCGGCGCCAGCGGATAAATATCCTGAATATTGCCAAGCCCGCCCGGTATCCGCTGCGCTAACGCTGCCAATTCGGCTTCGGTCAACGACAGCAAGTTGAAATGCTCAGACGACAGCGGTCCCTGAGTCGGTACCAGATAAGGCGGAATCGGTACTTCAGCAGCAATGGCTAACCCCTGCTCCAGCAAAGCCGCCAGATGCTGCAGCGTTGGCGCCGCATAGATATCTCTGGCCTGCACCGGATAACCGGCCTCGCTTAAGGCGGATTGCAACTTGACCACCAGCAGCGAATGACCGCCGAGCGCAAAGAAATTGTCATGGATGCCAATCTGACCCGGTTCCAATTGCAGCACTTGAGCCCATTGCTTCGTCAACAACTGTTCAAGCTGCGTCTGTGCTGCTGCATAACCGCTGCGCAGATAAGCCGACACATCCGGCAACGGCAAAGCTGCCTTGTCCAGTTTGCCATTAATGGTCAATGGCAGTTCTGCCAGCGTCACAATGGCTTTTGGCAGCATATATTCAGGCAGCAAGGCAGCCATGTGCTCACGAACAGCCGCTATAGCGTCAGCGCTATGCGGCACCAGATACGCCACCAATGCCAATTCACCACCGGCTTGCGGCCTGGCGACAACAACGGCATCGCGCACGACAGCCAGTTGCTTAATGACTGTCGCGATTTCATCGGGCTCAATCCGATATCCCCGGATTTTCAACTGTTGATCCGCTCGCCCGATAAACTCCAACTCGCCGTCAGGCAGTCGCCGGACCAAATCCCCGGTGCGATACATCCGGCTTCCAGCTTTACCGAAAGGATCCGGTAGAAATTTTGCTGCGGTGAAACCAGCAAGCCCCAGATAACCTCGTGCCAACCCGTCGCCAGCAACAAACAACTCACCGATCACGCCAGGCGCCGCCGGCGCGCCAGTCGCATCCAGCACATAGGCGGCGGCATTGCTAATCGGCCGACCGATGGGCACTGATGCTCTGCGGGCTACAGTCGCAGCCGGGATCTGATAAACACAACTGAAAGTGGTATTTTCGGTCGGGCCATAACCGTTCAGCAGGCAGGTTGCCGGCAACGCCTGGCCGGCACGCTCGACATGAGAAACCGACAGCGCTTCCCCGCCGATCAACAGGCTGCGCAGCGGCGACAGCAGCTGCACATCTTCATCGACTATCCGATTGAATAGACCGGCTGTCAGCCAGGCCGTGTCCACACCATGCCTGGCGATCTCGGTTTTCAACCTGTCAAGTGCCAGTGCCCCTTCCTCGACCAGCACGCATTTGCCGCCATGCAGCAGCGCCCCCCACAGTTCGAAAGTAGCGGCATCAAAGGACAATGACGCGGCACACATTACAGTGCGCTCCGGGCCCAGTTCGACAAAACGATTCCACAGCAGCGACGTTACATTGCGATGGCTGATTGCAACGCCCTTGGGCTCACCAGTGCTGCCTGAGGTATAAATGATATAGGCCAGGTTGTCGGCCGCGGCAGCACACTGCACCGCCATCTCTGCGCAGTCCGGTAGCAGCTTGGTGTCAGCCAGCAAATCGGCACTGACCAGCTGCGACAAGCTGTCGACAGCCGACAAGGCTTGCTGACCCTGCCTATCCGCCAGAATCAGGCTGAGGCCGCTGTGCTGTGCGATATAGGCCAGTCGCTTCGGCGGATACGCCGGATCAAGCGGCACATAACAAGCACCGGCCTGCAAGATAGCCAACAAGCCAACGACAGTGTCGATGGAACGGATGGCACAAATACCAATCCGATCTTCAGGCCCCACCCCTTGTCGCTGCAGTCGATTCGCCAGGCGATGCGCCCGTTGCTGCAACTGACGATAACTCAACTGCGCATCGCCACAGACCAACGCAGTCGCGTCACCTCGTACCGCCGCCTGCGCCCAGAACAGCTGGGCAATCGTTTGCGTGTGCGGATACTCCACTACGGCATTGTGATGGTCCTGTTGCTGAGCCGCCAGGTCAGCAGCACTTTGCAAAGGCAGTTGGTCTATCCGGCAACCGCCGCCTGCGCGCAAATCAGCAACGAAAGCAGCCAACAGACAACGCAGGTAGGACGCCAGTTGCAGCACTGTGCCAGCTTCAAACAAAGCATGCTGATAGCTCCAGCCCAACAACAGGCTATCGCCGGTTTCCGCCGCGACCAGTTCGAGGTCGTACTTGACGCTGACCGACTGTTCCAGTAACGTAATCGAAGCCTGACTGTCAACAATCGGCAGTTCAACCAGACTGCGTTCATTATTCTGCAGCACGAACAAGATCTGGGTCAGCGGATTGTGACTCAGATGACGCGCCGGATTCAATTTGTCTACCAGCAATTCAAACGGCAGTTGCTGATGGCTGTAGGCAGCCAGAATGCTTTGCCTATTGCGCTGCAGCAGCGTTTTACAATCATCGGTTGCCATAAACTCGGTCCGCAGCACCAACGTATTGACAAAAAAACCGATCAGCCCTTCAAGCTCAGCATGCTGACGGCCTGCTATCGGAGTGGCCATCACAATGTCCCGCTCGTTGCTGTAGCGCGCCAGCAAGAGCGCAAATACCGTCTGCAACAACATAAACAACGTTATATCCAGTTGCAGGCAAACGGCCTTCAGCTCTGCAGTCAGTGTTGCATCAAGCCGTTGCAGTATTCTACGGCCGCGGAAACGCTGTTCGGCCGGGCGAGGTTTATCCAGCGGCAGAGCATGAACCACAGGCATTCCTTGCAACTTCTCGGTCCAATAGGCCAACTCATGCTCCAGACTCCCCCCCTGCAACCACTGCCGCTGCCAGTTGGCATAATCGACGTACTGCACTTTAAGTTCGGGCAAACCGTGCGGCTGTGCCGTCACGATGCTCTGATACAGCTGGTACAGCTGCTGTTTCAGCAACTGCAGCGACCAGCCATCTCCAACGATGTGATGCAAAGTGTATAACAGCACATGGTCATCGCTAAAACGCAACAAACGGGTGCGTAGCATCAAGTCAGCCGACAAATCAAAGGGAGTGTCCGCTTCTGCCTGCAATTGACGTTGCAGTTCGACATTGCGCAGCTGGCTATCCAGTGTTGAGCAATCCTGCAGCACAAACGGCACTTCAAACTGGTCGACTATAGATTGGCGCGGCTCGCCCTGGTCAATAAAATAGCGGCTGCGCAGCACTTCGTGCCGCTCAAGCAACGCTTTGACCGCATTGGCCACAGCCGTCGGCTCTACGGCTGGCCCAAGACGCAACGCCCCTGTCAGATTGTACTGCACGCTATCGGGTTCAAGTTGATGGATGAACCACAGCCGTTGTTGCGCGTAAGACAGCGGCATCGCCTCGGTTCTTTCTACTATGGATATCTGGCTGTCCAGTTCCGGTAATACCGCCATGCACTCTTCCAACTGCAAACATAAATCCGCCACTGTCGGATATTCAAATATGGTCTGTAGCTTCAGTCGGGTGCCAAACTCATGGGCTATCGCATTGATCAATCGGGTGGCCAGCAATGAATGACCGCCGATGGCAAAAAAATTGTCGAATACGCCGATACTGTCTCTGTGCAACAACGTCTGCCACAAAGCCACCATGCGACGTTCACCGGCGTTTCGCGGGGCGGCAGCCTGCAGTTCTGTTGCATAAACCACACCTTGTAAGGCGGCAAGCTCGCTTAAGGCTTTGCGATCTACTTTACCGCTGGGCGTCAACGGCAAAGCCGTCACAACATGATAGTTGGCTGGCCACATATAGTGCGGCAACTGCTGCATCAGTTGCTGACTCAGTTGGGTCACACTAAGCTCGCTGACAACATGGGCGGTCAACTGCTGTTCGTGCAACGTCACTGCCGCAGCAACCACGCCAGCCACATTCAACAGCTGCTGTTCGATATCGCCAAGCTCCAGCCGGATGCCCCGCAACTTCACCTGGCTGTCGTTGCGAGCCAGATAGGAGACCGAACCATCAGGCAACAACCTGCCCTGATCCCCGGTATAATAACGCCGTACCTGAGCCGGGCCGGCTTTGAAACGTTCGGCCGTCAGGCTCGGGTCCCGCCAATAACCCAGCGCCAGACAGTTGCTTTCAATGACAATCTCGCCGCTCTGATAAACCGCTGCAGCTGTGCCGTCCGGTGTTTCAATACAGATATTGATACCGGCGACAGCATAACCCAGCCTGGGTTTTTGACCGGCTTGCAGTGCTGCGTAACTGAGTTTATGTTGCAGCGCCAGCGTCGACTCAGTCGGGCCAAAGCCATTAATGAAACAACTGTTTTGCGTAAACAGCCGCAGATAAGCCTTGACTGTGGCCGGGTCGGCCGTTTCACCGCCCATCACAACATGGTGCACTGCCGACAAATCGTAACGGCCGCTGGCTCCATCCAGATATTTAACGACAGTCGGCGTCGAGTGATACACACTGATGCCTGCCGCCGCCATATAACCAAGTACTTCATCAGGCGACGTCTGCCTGACATCCAGTAGATGCAAACAAGCGCCGCTCCGCAGCGCAGCAAAGACATCCATGACCGAAGCATCAAAATTGAACGAAGCAAGCTGTAAAACCTGGTCCGCCGGCTGCATACCGACCGAGGCGATATAGCGGTCAATCAGAGCTGCCACATGGCTTTGTGCCTGATAAACTCCTTTGGGCGTGCCGGTTGAGCCTGAGGTATAGAGAATATAAGCCACATGGTGGCTGGCCCAATCAGACCAAGGGGTCACAGCGGCAATAGCCGCAGCATCAACGACCAGATAATTGGTTGCAGCAAGCTCGACAGCCTGCGCCCGCAGCTTTTCGGTGGTCAGCAGCAACGCGACCTCTGCATGTTCCAACATGTACCGCAAACGACCGGCCGGATAGCTGCTATCCAGCGGCACATAGGTTTTACCAGCTTTCAGCGCCCCCAGTATTGCCAGCAGCATCTGTTCGTCATGCTCAAACAACAGCGCAACCCGCTCACCCTGACAATGCCTGGCCAGCAAAGTGGCATATTGACCGCTCAGCTCATCCAACTGTTGATAGCTGTAGCTCCGGGCGCCACAAACCAAAGCCGTCGCCGCAGGTCGTTGCCGCACCTGCACGGCAAAAGCATCCAGCAGGCGAGCTGGTAAAGGTTCGACCATCGCGTTGTGACGATCCGTAGCACGAAAAATGGCATAGTCAGCAAGGCGGCCACTGACATTCTGTGCAAGCTCGGTGAGCAGACGGTCAAATTCACCGGCAACATACTCGATAGTCGCCAAGTCAAACAGTGCATCCTGAAACTTCCAGGTACAATGCAATCCTTTTGCTGTCTGACTGACATAAAGGCTCAACTCGTATTTGGCGGTGTGCCGCAACGATTCGCCACCGACAGCTGCCGCCGACAGCTGTACTGCCTTGCCTTCATGCTCGGCCAACGACAAGGCAACCTGATCATTGTTTTGCATCACTAGCCAAATCTGAAACAGTGGCGAATGAGATAGCTGCCGCTGAGGGGCCAGCAACTCAACCAATTGCTCAAAAGGGGCATCCTGATGCGAAAATGCATCCAGGATCAATTGGCGATTGCTGGCCAGCAGCTGGGCAAAGCTCGACTGCCAGTCCAACCGGGTTCGAAGCACCAGCGAATTCAGAAACAACCCCATCAGCGTTTCCAGCGCCTGCTGGCCACGCCCTGCCACCGGCGTGCCGATTACGATTTCCTCGGAGTCGGAGAAACGGCCCAATGTCACTGCCAATGCCGCATGCACCAGCATAAACAGAGTCACATCATGACGTTGACACACAGAATTCAATTGCTGACACAACCGCGCATCGAGCGTATGGCGCACTGTCTTGACGGTAAACTGCTGACGCAGCGGCCTTGGCCGGTCAAGCGGCATATTGTGCAATTCAGGCAAATCTGCCAACTGTTGCTGCCAGTAACGCATCTGCTGCTGCAACAATTCACCTTGCAGCCATTGCCGTTGCCATAAGGCAAAATCACGATATTGGATAGCTAGCGGCACCAGTGGGTTTGCTTCACCACGCGCAAAAGCGTGATACAAAGTCGTCAGTTCCTGATGGAAAATAGCCATAGACCAGCCGTCAGCGGCAATATGATGCAAGGTGTACAACACCAGATGCTGCTGGGAATGCAGTTTGAGCAATCTGACTCTGACCATCAGATCTCGCGCCAAATCAAACGGCTGGTTTAATTCTTCTGCAACCAACTGCTGCAGGCTCAGCGTCTGCGCCGCCTCATCCAAAGCTGACAGGTCTTGTAGTTGCCAGGGCAATTCATATTGCTCGAGCACATGCTGATAGACGGTTTCGCCAGTCTGGACCAAGCAGGTCCGCAGCACTTCATGCCGCCGGATTACCCCCGCTATTGCGCGCTTAAATGCCGCCACGTCAAACGCCCCCTGCAGCAGCAGCTGACCGGGAATATTGTATTGGCAGCTATCCTGCTCAAGCTGATCGATAAACCATAATCGTTGCTGCGCATAGGACAGCGGCGTCTGCTCGCCGTACTGATAAGGCCCGATGAGCGGCAACTGGGTCGCCGTATGGCAGTTTAATTCCGTTAGCCAGGCAATCAGGCTCTCCCTGTTAGCCTTGAGCTCGGTACGCAGTGAATCGCTCAGTACGCCTTGCTCCGCTTTAAAACGCAATTGACCGTCTTTCAGATACAGAACAACGCCTTGCGCCAACGCCCTTTCCAACAAAGTCTGAGCAGTTGTCAGAGCGGCAGATGCCATTTCAGTGCGGTCCATCACAGTTCTCCATCTTCTATCAAAATGTCAGACCTCATTAATCGGCGTTCATGTTCAAACAGCTGCCGCTCAGCCGTCGTCGCAAAAATATGCTCTGACAGTCGAGCTATCGTCGTCTGTTCAAACAAGGTCCGAAGCGGAATATCCCTGTTAAATTGTTGCCGGATCAGGTTGGCAAGCCGGGTCGTCAACAGCGAATGACCGCCCAGGCTAAAGAAATTGTCTTCAATCCCGACTTGCTCCAATCCCAGTACTTGTTGCCACAGCGTACAAAGCAGCATCTCTGTCTGATTTCTGGGAGCGACATAAGCGACCAAGCGCAAGTCCGCCGGCTGCGGAGCTGGCAAAGCGGCACGATCAAGCTTGCCGTTGGCAGTCAGCGGCAATCGTGCTAGCAACAGATAAACCTGCGGCTGCATGTACTCAGGCAACACCGCCGCCATCGCATCCGCCAGCGCAGGTCGAATGTCCGTCTGCTCATCCGGCTGCCTGACAACATATGCAACCAGCAATGGCTGACCGTTAAACTGAAGCGTAATCACAACGCAGTCATTCACAGTCGGCTGGCACCGCAATTGCTGTTCTATCTCGGCCAGCTCAATACGGAAACCACGGATCTTCACTTGTTGGTCCAACCGTCCGACAAACAGCAAGCTGCCATCGGCTTGCTGTCTGACCAAATCTCCGGTGGCGTATAAACGCTGCCCAGGTTCGCTGGCAAAAGGATTAGGCACGAATTGTCTGGCGGTAAGCCCAGGTTGACCGAGATATCCCCTGGCCAGTTGCCGGCCACCGACATAAAGTTCACCGACAGCACCTGTTGGTACTAACTGGCCATAGCGGTCCAATACGTAACATTGCTGATGAGCCAAGGCAGTCCCAATGCTGACCTCGCCTTGCCGATACAAGCCTGCCGCAGCGCAGACAGTGGTTTCCGTCGGACCATAGGCGTTGATGAAGCGACGCCCCTGCGACCAGAGCACAGCCGTCGGCTGCGATACCGCTTCCCCTGCGACTATCAGCGTCTCCAACCGCAAGCTGTCCTGGTCGAGATAAGGTAACAACGCCGGTGGCAAGGTGGCATGCGTCAGATGCCGCCTGTTGATAACTTCCGCCACGGCTTGTGGGGACTTGGCCTGGGCGGTGCTGAGCAGACAGAGCGCAGCTCCGCTTTGGAAAGCCAGCGACATTTCAAAGGCTGCCGCATCAAAACTGATAGAGGCGAACTGTAGGCAACGGCTGCCGGCATGAACGGCAAAACGTTCGACCTGGGCGCAAGCCAGGTTAACCCAACCGCCATGCGTGACCGCAACGCCTTTCGGCCGTCCCGTACTGCCGGAGGTATAGATCAGATAAGCCAGTTGTGTCGGCACGACCGGCACAGCAGGATTATGCTCAGGCAACTGCTGTCGGGTGTCGCAGTCGACCAGCAGCAGTGGCCGTGCCAATACCGGCAGCACATCCGCCTGCAGCCTGGCTCGGCCGCCGTCACAACAAACGACCAGCCGGCAATTGCTGTCGGTCAGTTGAAACAGCAATCGTTCAGTCGGATACTGTAGATCCAGCGGCAGATAACAACCGCCTGCTTTCAGTACCGCCAGCACAGCCACCCACATCGCCGGGCCGCGTTCAATGCAAATCCCGACCGGTTGTTCTGCCGCCACGCCTCTGGCGAGCAATTGGTGAGCCAGTCGGTTTGCCCGGCGGTTCAACTCGGCATAACTGAGTTCGGCTTCGTCTTCGAATAACAATGCCGCCGCAGCCGGTTGGTTGACCGCATGCTGCTCCACCAGTTGATGTATCGACCCTGCAGCCGGGCAGGCAGCAACACAAAGATTGCCGCACAGCAGCTGCTGCTCAAGCTGCTGTGCAGTCAGAACCGGCAAGCTGTATATCGGCGCAGCAACGTCCAGCAACACCGCATCCAGCAACAGCACCAGCGAATCGGCCAGCCGAACGATGCCGGCCGCTTCGAATAGTTGCGTATCATAACCCCAGCTAAAGGCAAGCTCGCCGGCGACTTCCATCACATTCAATTCCAGGTCAAACTTGATGCCGTGCGGGCTCCCTTCGATACGCGCCTGATTGCGCACCAGTTCACGATTTAGCTGCAGCTGTTGATCTGCCACGCCCAATTCGTTGTTCTGCAAAGCGAACAGGATTTGTGCCAGCGGATTGTGGCTCAGTTGACGAACCGGGCTCAGCTGTTCCACCAACATGTCAAAAGGCACATGCTGATGTGCAAAAGCAGCCAGCAACATCGCCTTATTCTGCCCCAGCAGATCAACAAAACGATCGGCTCTGGCCAAGTTGCAGCGCAACACCAGCGTGTTGACAAAAAAGCCAAGCAGCGGCTCCACATCGGCATGATTGCGCCCGGCGACCGGCGTGGCCATCACAATATCCGTCTCACTGCTGAAACGGCCAAGCAACACCGCAAATGCGCTTTGCAACAACATAAACAACGTGACTTCTTGTGCCGTTGCCAGCGCCTTCAGTTGGGCGGTCCGGGTCGCATCAAGGACCAGCAGCACTTTGCGACCGGTAAATCCGGCGACCGCCGGTCTTGGTTTATCCAGCGGCAACCCATGCATCGCGGGAAGCCGGTCCAATTGACAATGCCAGTAATCAAGTTCCCGCCGCAGCAATTCGCCATTCAACCATTGCCGTTGCCACGCCGCGTAATCGGCATACTGCACTTTCAGATCCAGCAGCGGATTCACATGCCCGGCACTGTATGCCAGATAAAGCGCCGACAACTCATTTTGCAACAGCATCCGCGACCAACCATCCGCCGCGATGTGATGGAAGGTGTACAGCACCAGATGCTGCTGCGGTTCCAGTTTCAACACACGAAACCGCAGCATCAAATCTGTGCTGAGATCGAAAGGCGTTTGGGCTTCAGCCTGTATTTGCGCCGCCACTGCGTCGGTTTTCTCTGCTGCAGACCATGCAGACAAGTCGATGAAATCGACCAAAGCCGCCGTGGCCGGCTGGATTTGTTGATATGGCGTACCGTCCTGTTCCAGGTAAAGGGTCCTGAGTATCTCATGACGTTCAAATATCGTCGTTACGGCAGCGTTGAACGCCTGTTCAATCAACTCTCCGCGCCATGTCATACGGCCCGCCATGTTATAAGCCGCTCCGCCCTGGCCCAACCGGTCAATAAACCACAAACGCTGCTGCGCATAGGAAAGGGCCAGTTTAGCGTCTCGCGGTACCCGTTGAACGGCCGGTAGCATGGCAATATCCGGCGTTGCCGCAATATGATCTGCCAACTCGGCGATAGTCGGCTGTTCAAACAGAGCCGCCAGGGCAATTTCTTTACCAAAAGTGCTGCGGATACGGCTGACCAGTCGGGTCGCCAGCAACGAATGGCAGCCGAGGGCAAAGATATTGTCCTTGACGCCTATCTGCTCTATCCCCAATACCTGTTGCCAAATTGCCAGTAGCGCGCGTTCGATATCCGTTCGCGGCGCCAACGGCCGTTGCTGCTGGCGCCAGGGTTGCGGCAATGCTGCGATGTCGACGTTGCCATATGTACCCAGCGGCAGTTGATCCAGATGCACATAGAGATTCGGTAGCGGCAGCACAGGCGTCTGCTCTCGCAGACTTTGACACAGCACCGCTTCGGTCAGATCGCCGGCGTAATAGCACACCAAGCCGGCGCTGGCATCCCGCAGTACTTGAACCTGACGGATGGCAGGCAGTTTTTGCAGTCTGTTTTGCAATTCATAAAGCGCACGCTGCGGATTTCCATTTGATGGCCGGCACCATATCAAAGCGCCGGAAGCGCCCTGACGAGCCAGCAGGCCGGTCCGGTAAAAACCATCACTGTGTAGCGGTAAGGCCGGACCCGCGATATCAAAATTTGCCACAGCGCCAGGCGGTGCCCATTGCACACCATGCCGTAAACAAGGTTCGACCGGAGCTGTAACAGGCTCGGCTGGACCAAGCCGCTCATGCAGTCCTGCCAGCACAGTCGCCGTTGCGCCGAACATCACCTGAACCACCTGCGGGTCTATGGCAGCAAATCCCTGCACCAGCGCAGCCAAAGCTGCTGGCGAATAGCGGTCTGCACCAATCTGCATGGCGACTTCACTGAGCCCAGCCCCGGCAGTCGACAGATTAGCACCGATATCCTGCAGCATCAGCAACTGCAGCGTCTGAGTTGGTAATGCACGCTGAGCCTGTTCAAGCAAAGGCCGGGTGTCGGCATCCACCACGACCAGACAACAACCGCTCTGTGCCAGCAGAGCTGCGACCCGCAGCGCCGGTACGTCAGCCGGAATATAACTGAAACCACAGCCGGCGTTTAAAAGCGCCAAAACGGCGTTTACCGGCTCCATCAGACATACCGCGACCAACTGGGCCGGCCGCAACTGTACTATCGGTAAAACCGGCAACTGAACCAGTTGCTGCAAAGACTGACCGGCTGCGGGCGGTACGGCAACCGGTGCCGGTGCGGCCACCAGTGCCAGCGTATCCACCGCAGTGCGACCGCCATCGCGGTGCAACGAATCCATCACGCTGTGAATCAACTGCATAAAGCTCTGTGACAGCCTTACCATACTGTCAATCTCAAACAAAGCCAGATTGTAAATCCAACGGATGGCCAAGCCATCAGCCAGTTCAATCACCTGCACCTCCAAATCGAATCTGGTGCGGGTAAAAGTTGCATTCAACCTGTTGCTCAACACTTGTCTGAAATTGGGTTCCTGCTCGCCATCCGCCTGCAAGTCGAGCGATAGCTGTTCGTTGTTCTGTACCGTAAAAAGTATCTGAAACAATGGATTAAATGCTAAGGCTCGCTCAGGATTCAACTGCTCCACCAACATCTCAAATGGCAGGTGCTGATGGGCGTAGGCATCCAGAACATGGCGGCGATTTTGCTCCAGCACGTCAACAAAATCCGGGTTGCCGGACAAATCGCTGCGCAGCACCAGCGTATTGACAAAAAAGCCAATCAGGTCTTCGGTATCCTGGTGGCTGCGGCCTGAAACCGGCGTGCCTATCACGATGTCCGTCTGACCACTGTAGCGGGCCAGCAACACAGCAAAAATGCTCTGCAGCAGCATAAATGGTGTGACTTGGTACTGCTCGCACAACACTTTAAGCCTCGCGGTGGCGGCGGCATCCAACAATTGGCGGAAGCGCCCTCCTTCGAACGATTGTCTTGCCGGGCGCGGCTTGTCAAGCTGCAAGCCGTGCACAGCCGGCAAACCGGCCAAACGTTCCTGCCAGTAATTCAGCTGCTGCCTGAGCACTGGCCCCTGCAACCAGTGGCGCTGCCAGTGAGCGTAATCAGCGTACTGCACTTTCAACGCAGGCCGCGGGTCGACCGCGCATTCGGCAAAAGCGGCATAAAGCGTCGTCAGTTCACGGCTGAAAATCCCCATCGACCAGCCATCACTGGCAATATGATGCAAGGTAAACAGAATCAGGTGCTGCTTGTCCCGCAGTCGCACCACTCTAGTGCGGAGCATCAGATCAACCGCTAAATCAAAAGCGGTACAGGCTTCTTCCGCTATCAGTTGCTCCACCGCTTTGGCTTTTTGGGCGCCGTCGAGCTGCGAAACATCATGTTCGCGGTACGGCAGCTCAAATTGTTGCTGCAACTGCGGCCTGGCTTCGCCGTCCACCACAACGATGTTGGTCCGCAACACCTGATGCCGCTCAATAATAGCCGCGACAGCACGCCTGAAAGCATCGGGGACAAAATGGCCGTTGAGCAGATAGCGGCCTGGCATGTTGTATTGAATCGAACCGCCGCCCGCCAACTGATCGATAAACCACAGCCGCTGCTGCGCATAAGACAACGGCGCCAGCCCGGCTGCCACCGGCATAATGGCCGGTAGCACAAAACGGCCGTCAGCAAACGACAGTTGGGCCGCCAACTCAGCCACGGTCGGCGCCTCGAATAATTCACGCAGGTGCAACTCAACAGCAAAGACCTGCCGGATCCGACTAATCAGCCGGGTGGCCAGCAAAGAGTGGCCGCCCAACGCAAAGAAATTGTCATGGATGCCGACTTGCGCGAGCCCCAGCACTGTTTGCCAAATCCCGGCCACAGTGGCCTCCAGCGCGCTGCGCGGCGCTACATAACCATCTGCCGGATTGTGTTGTGCATCCGGTGCCGGCAGCGCCTGTCGATCTACCTTGCCGTTGGGTGTCAGCGGCAATTCGGCAAGTATCACTATCACAGCAGGCACCATAAAGGCCGGCAATTGGCCCTGCAGCATCGTTTTAAGCTGTGATGCCAATGCCGCTTCGGCCGGTTTGGCGACGACATAGGCCACCAAGCTGACATCATCAGCTAACTGGCGGGTCACCGCGACGGCATCGTGAACTGCTGCAGCCTGTTTCAGTTGAGTTTCGATTTCTCCCGGTTCAATCCGATAACCGCGCAGCTTCAATTGATGGTCTATCCGGCCGAGAAATTCGATATTGCCTTGCGGCAACCAGCGTACCAAGTCGCCTGTACGGTACAATCTGGCAGCAGATTCGCTGCTAAAACAGTCCGGCACGAAACGGTCGGCCGTTAAATCCTGCCGTCCCAGATAACCACGGGCAACGCCGGCTCCGCCGATATACAATTCTCCGACCGCGCCTGCCGGCAATAATGCCATCTGCGGATCCAGCACATAAAAGCGATAGTTGGCCAACGGCTGCCCTATCGGCACGCTGATGGCATCAGGTGCCCGCCAGTCGCGGGTGTCTAAGATGCAACTGCCGACCGTGCATTCGGTCGGACCATATTCGTTAATAAAGACCGCATTGGGCAATAATTCCTGCCGCCATACCGCCAACACATCAGCCGTCAATTGTTCGCCAGCGACCACCAGAACATGGTTGGCACCGGTATGCGGGCTGACCAACCCAGACTGGGCCAATCCCTTTAAATGGGCAGGCGTGATTTTAAACAGCAGACGGACTTCATCATCCACTAGATAGTCGGCTAGATTGGCAATCAGATCATCCTGTTCCGGCAGCAGTTCAACATAAAGTCCATGCAGCAGCGGCAGATACAAGGATTGGACAGTGGCATCAAAAGCAACAGGCGAGCTGACAATAGAACCGACTACAGCATCCAGTAGAAAACGCTCTTTGACCGCCGACAGGAAATTAGCCACATTGCGATGGCTGACCATTACGCCTTTGGGGTGGCCGGTAGAGCCCGAAGTATAAATGACATAAGCCAAGTTATCCGGTGTTAAAGCCGGGTTTTCGGGCGGCGAACTTTGTCTGGGCCGCGCAGAACCTAAGTCGGTTGCATCCAGCAACAGCAAGGTGCGCCCTGCCAGCGGCAATCGTTTCTGTAGGCTGCGCTGAGTCACGACCACACCGGCACCGCTGTCGTTGAGCATATATTCGATACGAGCCAGCGGATAGCTGGCATCAACCGGCAGATAGGCACCGCCGGCCTTCAGAATGGCCAACAGCGCAATCATCAGGTCAATGCTACGCTCAACACAGAGCGCAACCAACACATCAGCTCCAACGCCCAAATCGCGCAGCTGATGAGCCAGAGCATTGGCCTGCTCGTTGAGTTGACGGTAGCTGAGCCGCTGCTCGGCGAAAATCACTGCAACGGCAGTCGGCGTGCGTTCAACCTGCTCTTCGAACAGTTGATGGACGCAGCGATGCGGCGCTTCGCGCGCAGTGTCATTCCACTTTGTCAGCAAAGTGGCGCGCTCGGCGATATCAATACAGTTCAACTGGTACAGTGCAGGCTCCGGTTGGCCGCTGTTGTCCTGCAACACTGTGACGATGCTGTCAAGCAGTACCTCGAAATTCTGCGCCATACGCCGAATAGTGTCGTCTTCAAACAAAGTGTCGCGGTATGACCAGCGTAGCGCGATGCCGTCCCGATAATCCGAAACATGCACAGCTAAATCGAAACGAACGCCCAGATGCTCGACCAAGCGAAATTTCTCGGTTGCAGGTGCATTGGGAAAGATAAAACCTGATTGAGGCTGCACATCAAACAGAAGCTGAAACAATGAGTTGTAACTCATGTCTCGCTGTTGTACCAACTCATCTACCAGCATCTCGAACGGCACATGCTGGTGAGCGTAGGCTGCCAGGATCTGCTGTTTGTTCTGTGCCAGCAGCTCGCTGAACCGTTGTTCAGCGGAAACCTGGTTGCGCAGCACCAATGTATTAACGAAAAAGCCCACCAAACCTTCGATGTCGTGATGGCTACGACCTGAAACCGGCGAGCCCATCACGATGTCATCGCTGTTGCTATAGCGCCACAACAGTACCGCATACGCCGTTTGCAGCAGCATAAACAACGTCAGATCCCGGCTTTGACATATAGTTTTCAACGCTTTGCCAAGCCTGCCATCCAGCACATGGTGCAAGCCTCTGCCTACGGTGCTTTGGCGCGGTGGCCGCGGTTTGTCAAGCGGTAAGCTATGCACTTGCGGCAACCCTGCCAATTGCTGCTGCCAGAATGCCAACTGCTGTGCCAGCAATTCTCCCTGCAGCCACTGGCGCTGCCAGGCGGCATAATCGGCATATTGGATCTGCAGCGGTGCCAGCGGATCAGCCTCGCCTGCAGCAAAAGCCCGATACATCAGCGCAAGTTCCTGCTGGAATATTTCAATCGACCAGCCGTCACCGGCTATATGATGGATGGTATACAACAAGATGTGGCGGCAGCTGCTGAACTGCAACAGACGCAGTCGCACCATCAGGTCACGACGCAAATCAAAAGCAGTGCCGGCTTCCTGTCGCCTGTGGTTTGCCAGCTCCTGCTGCTGGGCTTGCTCGTTAAGTCCGGACAAGTCATAGCAACGCAGCGGTAACGGATAATCCGTCAGGATCACCTGCCGTGGTTCGCCATCTTCGCTAACAAAACAAGTACGCAGCACCTCATGGCGTTCGAGCATTGCCGACAGCGCCTTTTGCAGCGCGGCCAGATCCAAATCCCCTTCCAGCGACAGCTTGCCACGCATATTGTATTCGGTGCTGCCTTCGCCCAGTTGATCGATAAACCATAACCGCTGCTGGGCATAAGACAGCAACAGCGGCATAGCGCGATCTACTCGCACAATCGCAGGTAGCACCACCTCATCCTGCCGGTGGCGGATTTGCTCCGCCAACTCTGCCACCGTCGGAGCTTCGAACAGCATTTTCAGCTGAATTTCAGTGGCAAATTCGGCCCGGATCCGGCTGATCAGGCGGATAGCCAGCAATGAATGTCCGCCCAGCGCAAAAAAGTTGTCATGAATACCAACCTGGCGCAGGCCAAGCACCTGTTGCCATAGCTCGCACAGCTGCTGCTGCGTTTGGTCGGTCGGCGCCACATAGCTGGCTTTTTGCAAGTCCTGCTCATCCGGCACCGGCAATGCTTTGCGATCTATTTTGCCGTTGATAGTCAATGGCATACGCTCGAGCACCACAAACACATCAGGCAGCATGTAAGCTGGCAGCCTGGTCCCCAACCAGCTTTTCAGCTGTTCCGTGTAAACCCCTGCCACATTGCCGAGCAACGGATGATTGGCCAGATAGCCGTTTTGATAGCGATGACGGGCCTGTACCTGAGGCATCGTGTCTTTACTGAAAATCGCATCCAATTGGCCCGGAGCCTGCTGCGACCAGGTTAAAGCAACCCGATAACCCAACTGCTCGGCATGCTGCAGCAGCAATTCAAGTTCAGTCGCTTGCGCCATCGCCGCCGCACTGAAGCTGCCGGGATTGTCCGGCGGCTGCAGGTGCAAATTGCTGCTCAGTTCGGTCAGTTGAGTATGCAAAGCCAGATCGGCACTGATCCTAGGATTGTCTATGCCACTGATGCCAAAGACTCTTTCAGCGGTCGCTTCCACTAACGCGCGCATTTGCTGCAGACCGGCAAAATCAAACCAACTGAACGCAACCTCGGCTGCAGGTTGGCCTTTGGTCAGGACAACTTCATAGCGATAACGAATCATCTCATGCTCAGCGACGCCTCGTTTGACCAGAATATCAACGCGGCCAAGCCCGGAAAATCGCTGCTGCAGGCAGGCAAAATAACCTGGACTCAGTAACAGCTCCTGCTCCTGCTGCATCCTTCGCTGTACACGCCGAGCCAGTGTCTGCAGCTGGATTGCGCTGCTGAGCCTGCCATACTCGACTGCCGTCACATGAGCCGCAAACAGATCGAGGTTGCGGATATCCCCCAGCAGGATCCGACCACCTGTATCGAGCCTTGCCAGCGCCAACTCCAACATCTGCTCAAAATAGCGCACATTGGGGAAATACTGGGCCACCGAATTGCAGACGACAGTGTCGAATGTAAGGGCCGACGGTAAATGGGCGATGCACAACGCATCGCCTTTGAGCAGTTGTACATGCTGCCAATTACGGCGTTGCAGCTCTGTTTTGACATTCATCAGCGCAGCTGCGGAAATATCCACTGCGTGTACACGCTGGCAATTGGCGCCATAGCGCAGCAACAGCAGCCCGGTGCCGCAACCGATCTCCAGCAGATTGCCAGGGTTTAGTGCCTTGATCACTTTCAAGGTTTCAGCAAGCCACTCATCCATCTGATCAGCTGCAATCGTCTGACCGGTATAGCTGCTGCTCCAACCTGCATAGTTCAGATCGGCCAGGTAGCCTGTGGTCGGATCGCTGTAGGTGTCATCAAAGACACCGGTCCATTGCGAAATATTGTCCTGGTTATGGTTATCCGCCAGTTGGACAAGCCACTGCTGGGATGGCGACACATAAGCCACCAGTTGTGGCGATTGCTCGGCCATCTGGTGGAGGTCGACTATGGCATTGCTGATCAAGGTCGAAGCGCTCAAAGTGGCCGCAATTTCCGCAGGCTCAATCCGATAACCTCGTACTTTCAGTTGCTCATCAATCCGACGCAAAAACTCCAGCTCGCCATCCGGCCGCCACCGAACCCAATCACCGCTTCGGTACATCCGTTCACTCGGCTGGCGGGCAAACGGATTGGGTACGAAACGTTCGGCCGTGGCCGCAGCACGGCCAACATAACCATCGGTCACGCCGGCACCGGCAATGTACAATTCACCAGGCGTGCCAATAGGAAGCAGATCCAGCGTATCGCTGAGCACATAAAGCTGCATATTCTGGATGGGTCGGCCAATAGGAACACTGCCGGTTGCTATTGCAGCCGGCGGTTCGGCATCGGCAGTTGCGGCCAAATAACGATAAGTGCTGCAACCAACAGTTGCTTCAGTGGGGCCATATTCATTGATCACAGTGCAATGTGGGAAATAGCTGGTCCATTTGCTCAGCAAAGCACCGCTCAGCTGTTCCCCACCGACAACCAGAACATGGCGAGCCTGCTCATTGACCGTCAGCATGGCCGAATGCAATGCAGCGACCAGATGAGACGGCGTCAGTTTGAATAACATCGCCTCGTCGTCGTCCAGCAGAAAATCGACCAGTTTTTCAATCATGCTGCCATCTTGCGGCAGCAACTCGACGGTCTTACCGCTTATCAGCGGCAACCATAACGAGCAAACAGTGGCATCAAACACCAACGCAGTTGACACGACCGAACCGGCCAAATGCGTCGGCAGGTAGCCCAAGCCGTGGCATAGATAGTTCATCAGATTGCGATGGCTGACGACGACCCCTTTGGGCTGACCAGTCGAACCCGAGGTATAGATAACATAAGCCGGATAATCTGCACTGAGCCCGACGCCCTGGCTCACTGTCGTGGTGGGCCAAGCCGCTTCGGCGATGGCTTGCTCCAGCAGCAGCACCGGTTGGGCAAAAGTCACATTGTTCAAATGACCGGTCTGTTTCAGCAACACAACCGCAGCAGAATCCGCCAGCAGTTGCTGTATTCTGGCCGGCGGATAGTCGGGGTCCAACGGCAGATAAGCTGCTCCCGCCTTTAAGACCGCCAGCACAGCTACCAGCATCCATTCAGTTCGTTCGACTGCCAGAGCGACAAAATCGCCCGGCCTGACGCCTTGGGCAACAAGCGCATGCGCTAGCTTGTTGGCCGTGGTTTCGAGTTCGGCATAACTAAAAGTCCGCTCGCCAAAGCGCACTGCTACCTGAGCCGGAGTGCTGGCTGCCTGCTGGCTGAAAAGCTGATGGACACAGCTATGCTGCAAAAATGGCTGCGTCGTCGCCTGCCAGTGATGCTGCAAATTGGCGATTTCACCGTCATCAAGCAAAGCCAGGCCGGACACTCTGGTGCCGGCCGTTGCCGGATGCTGCAACGCAGTGACTATCGACTGCAGCAACAATTCAAAAGCACTGGCCAGCCTTTGCAACGACCCGGCCGAGAACAGTGCGACATTGCGCACCCACTTAAATGACAGCTGGCCCGCGGTTTCATAGGCATGCAGTTCCAGATCAAACCTGGTCGTCGCAAAGCTGTCGCTCAACTCATCGCTCTGCGGCCCCATTTCGCTGCGCGATGGTTTGTCCCACAACCCCTGTTCATTATTCTGCACCACAAACAGCAGTTGAAACAGTGGGTTATATGCCAAATCCCGTTCAGGACACAGCTTTTCAACCAACATTTCAAAAGGCACGTGCTGATGCTGATAAGCGTCCAGAATCATGTGCTTGTTGGCCGCCAGCAAAGCGCCAAAATCCGACTCCTGCGGCAAACGGGTCCGCAGCACCAACGAATTGACAAAAAAGCCCAGCAGCCCTTCCACATCTTTGTGAGTGCGGCCGGCAATAGGCGTCCCCACCACTACATCGTTGCTGTTACTGAACCTGGCTATCAACAGTGCATAAGCCGTTTGCAGAAACATAAACAACGTCACTTCGTGGGATATACACAACTGTCTGATGGCTGCCGACAAGTCGCGGCTTAGTTGCTGGCGGTAGCGCCCTGCCTCAAAGGACTGCTGCAGTGGCCTGACGTAGTCGGTCGTCAGTTGGTGAACCTTTGGCAAATCGGCCAATTGCCGCTGCCAATAGTCAAGTTGCTGTTGCAGCACGTCGCCCTGCAGCCATTCCAACTGCCACTTAGCGTAGTCAGCGTACTGGATCGGCAATGGCGGCAACGGGTTTGACTTACCCTGCGCATAAGCGTGATACAGTTCGGTCAGTTCTTTTTGCAGAATGTTCATTGACCAGCCGTCGCTGGCGATGTGGTGCTGAGTATATAACAGCAGGTAATGCGCTTGTTCCAGCCGAATCAGCCGCAGCCGCAGCATCAGATCCGCACTCAGATCAAAAGGCGTCATCGCCTCCGCTTTAACCAACTGACGCAACTGCAGACGTTTCTCTGCCTGCGGCAAATGGCTCAAATCGTGCTCAGTCAATGGCAAATCGTAGCTGTTACTGATGATTTGCCGCGGCTCGCCGGCAATTTCAGCAAACCGGGTGCGCAGCACTTCGTGGCGCTGCAGCAAAGTAGCCAAAGCGCTACGCAGTGCCTCAATGTCCAGCGCTATATGCAGCTCAAGACGCCCGGGAATATTGTACTGCACACTGCCTTGACCCAACTGATCGATAAACCACAACCGCTGCTGGGCATAGGACAACCATGGCACATACTGCGCTGCTGACGCCAGCGGCCCAGTTGCGTTATCATCCAGCTGCAGAAATTCGATAAGCTCATGTTTATACCGCTTAATTTTCTCAGAAACTTCAGCGGACATCGCTCCCTTCTGCGCTCGGACTTTTAGTTTGCCTGCCTCAACGTGCAGCTCAAAACCAGCGTTTTTCAGTTGGGTAATTAATTCAGCAACCATTTAAAACTCAAACTCCTCGGTTGGTTCGCCATTGCCGCCGAATCGTTCAGCAGGCGCTATCGACGGCAACACAAACGCATGGTCCTGCTGTTGCACTGCGGTTTTGATAAAAGCCGCCAACGCAGCAACGGTCGGCGCTTCAAACAGCACTTTGAGCGGTAGTTCCACCGCAAAATGTTCGCGGATCACACTGGTAAGCCTGGTGGCTATCAATGAATGTCCACCCAGGGCAAAGAAGTTATCATTGACCCCGACAGGCTGCTGATGGTCCAGCAGTTGCTGCCAGACTGCGCACAGCAACATCTGAGTCTCATCGGCAGGTGCGACATAAGGTTCGGCTGTCGCAGCAAGCTGCATCGGTTGCGGCAGTGCAGCCAGGTCAAGACTGCCATCGCGTAGCCGCGGCAGATATGGCACCACCAACACTTCTGCTGGTAAAGGCACCAGCACTTTGTTAAGGCGCAAATCAGTCACAAATACCTGAGTAGGGCATTTGTCCCCCTGCAGGAGTGGCACTTTGCCATCAAGCACCACATAGCTGACCAGACTGGTAGAACCCGGTATCGCGAGGCTCACAGCTTCCACCACAGCCTGGTGCCGCTGCAAAGCCCATGTCAGACGGTCGCAGACTGCCTGGCGCGCCGCGCGTTGAACAGGTTTGGCCACCACTGCCGCAATGCTGCCTGTCGGCAGGCGACGCCCGCGGTTGGCGCTGCGCACCCAGTGCGAAGCGGACCAGAAATACAGCTGACCAACAGCACCTGTCGCCACGGTCATATCATGCTGATCCCGGATTTGCCTTGGCGTCGCGACAAAGCTGTCACTCAGCAGCAGCGCCAGTTGCGCTGGTACTGTCGCAGCCGACTGCGCCAGCGCATCACTCAGTTGTTGCTCAGTGAGTGCTGATAGGTGCAATTGGCCGGTCGCAGCAAACAGCAGCTCATAGCAGACGATGCCCGGTTCAACTGCCGGTTCCGCAGTGACATGCCCGGCGACGGTGATGGCATGCAGGCCGCTCTGCTGCGGTTCAACACTGTCTAGCAGCCACTGACAGCCGGATTGTGCCAGGATCTGTTCTGTACGCAGGCTTGGTATCGTACCGGATAGTCTGACCAGACGAGCCCCAGCTTTGATGACGGCAGTGATAGCGACTGCCAGTTCGACTGCAGAAGGCAAAGCCAATGCCACCAGTTGGCCACGACAGCCTGCAAGCCGGTTTGCCAACTGGCTGGCTTTGTGTTCGAGTTCAGCAAAAGTCATCTCTTGCACCGCCACAGTATCAGGCTCTGCTGCTGAAAACGCAGCGAGTCGCTGTGACCAAAGCGCCACGGATACCGGCGGCTGCATCGATTCAACCGCGGCCAATGGCAGTCGGCTGATCCAGGTTTCCGGCAGCCACAATTCGGCCAGTGGAGCGCCCTGACAGTTCACAACAGCCGACAACAGGCTGACGAAGCGGGCCAGCAACTGACTGAGTGTTGATGCGTCAAACAGCGTCGAGTCATAGCTCAGCGTTGCAGTGGTACCGGCCAGGGATTCATCGAGTACCAATGCCAAATCCTGTCCCTGGGCACAAGCGGACGTGCTGGTACAACTGAAATTATCGCTAAGCATAGCCAGCGCAAAAACTGAAGACGGCACAGGCACCGCTCGCTGATGACGCAATGCAAAACTGACCTGGAATAAAGTTGCATGTGCGCTGCTGACCGGCACATCAAGCGCTTCCAGCAGCCTTTCCAATGGCAACATGCCAAGATTGAGCGCACTTTGCAGCCGGTCTCTGTTCTGGCTGACCAACTGGGCAAACTGCAGCTGAGCCGATACTTTGCAGCGCAGCGGCACATAACGTTTAAAATTACCCAGCAGTTGGCCAGTGCGGAACCGGACCCGGTCATCAACTTCCATGCCGATACACAAGTCGTCCGTCTGGCCATAACGACCAAGCAGCACAGCAAAAGCAGATACCAGCACCAGCTCGACCGAACTGCCGAGTTGCTGGCTAAGAGCCTGCAGGCGGATATATAAAGCGCGTTCAATGACTGTCTCGACAGCAGCCGCCCGAACCAGCGCCGGTTCGCTGCGAGCGGCAGTCAGAGGCAGTCGCAGCAGCGGCGGCATGCCATTGAACTGGCTGCGCAGCTTTTCAACGGCAGTTTCATTCAATTCAGGGTTGAGCTGCTGTTGCCGGCAATGCAGATATTGCTGCGATAAGTCCGGCAGCGGCGACAACCTGCCGGCTTGTAATGCACAGTAGAGTCGGTCGATGTCACGCACCAGGATAGTAAAGCTGGTGCTATCGGCACTGTGCTCACCCAATGTCAGCAGCAGAATATATCGGTTGTCGGCAAGATTGCGGCATAACAACAAAGGCTCGCATCGGGCCGGATCGGCAGCCGCACTTTGGTGGGCGGCAATCAGCTCATGCAGTTCGTCCGACGCCGTTAGCGTGACAACAGCCGGCACCTGCCCAGCGCTGCGGCTTTGCAGTTGATGCCGCTCGGCAACCTGCTGCATCGCCTGCAACATCAGTTCGGCATTAACCTGGGCGTTCAGCGTATAGGCTCGGCACAGCAGGATATCGTTAGGCTGTGCCGGCCGCGCCAACCGCTGTTCAAGATAGTTGTAATAGCGATATTGACCGGCATCGACTGGCGCAGTGCCGCACAACCCCCTTTGCATGCTGTCCGCGATGCTGAGCAGCAGTTGCTGATAGGATGCCGCCAGCTGCGCTATGCTCGACAGCTCAAACAAGGCGGCATCGAAACCCCAGCTCACCGTCATTACGTCGGCAAGTTCATGCACATTCACTTCCAAATCAAATCTGATATTGCTGCGCCGAACCTCGCGACTAGCATCGGTGGCTGCAATAGCGTCCCGCTGTTGCTCCGACAGATCAAGAAAGCCGCGTTCCATATTCTGCACGGCAAACAGGATTTGAGTCAGCGGGTTATGGCTCATATCCCGTTCTGGCAACAGTTGATCGACCAGGCTTTCAAAAGGAATATGCTGGTGGGCATACGCATCCAAAATGACTTTTTTATTGGCTTGCAGCAATTCGGCAAAAGACTGTTCCGCTACCAAGCGAGTCCGCAATACTAAGGTGTTGATAAAAAAACCGATCAACGGTTCTATATCGACATGGGTTCGCCCGGCGATAGGAGTCCCTATCACGATGTCATCACTGTCGCTGTAACGGCCGAGCAGCAACGCAAACGCACTTTGCAACAGCATGAAAGGGGTCACTTCCTGCTGGCGGCATAATAGCTTCAGACGGCTGGTCAAGGCGCTGTCCAGTACTTGCCGATAAACCAGTCCATCATGAGCAGGGACGACCGGCCGCGGTTTGTCGAGCGGCAGGCTATGCAAAATAGGCAGGTCCGCCAACTGGCGGCGCCAGTAGGCCATAGCACCAGCCAATACTTCGCCTTGCAACCAGTCCCGCTGCCACTGGGCATAATCGGCATATTGCACCTTGAGCGGCTCCAGCGGATTGGCCCGCCCCTCGCGATAGGCAGCGTACAGGCTGCTCAACTCATTGCGCATAATGCCAACCGACCAGCCATCGCCGGCTATATGGTGTGTGGTGTACAGTACCAGATGCAGATCGGCAGCCAGCTGCAGCACCTTTACTCTGAACATCAGATCGCAGCTGAGATCAAATGCCTTGTCGGCCTGTTCTGCGACGTAACGATTGGTTGCGGCAATTTGCGCAGCCGCATCCAATGCAGTCAAGTCGACTTTGCAATAATCCGGCTGGAAGTCGCTTTTAATCACTTGCTGCGGCTCGCCATTGACTGCGACAAAATGCGTCCGCAACACTTCGTGGCGCTCCAACAAAGTCCGCACAGCCAGCTCAAATGCCTGATCGTCGAAATGCCCCCGGATCAGTTGACTGCCCGGCATATTGTATTGGGCACTGCCCTGACCCAACTGGTCAATAAACCACAACCTTTGCTGGGCAAAGGACAGCGGCAACGGACCGCTGCGGTCTGCCCTACGAACTTCAGGCAGTACAAAGACCTCGCTATGCTGGGTCAGGCTGACGGCAAGCTGGGCAATGGTTGGGTTCTCGAACAAAGTTCTGAGCGGTAATTCGGTGGCAAACTGCTGACGGATAGCGCTGATAAGCCGAGTCGCCAGCAGTGAATGGCCGCCAAGAGCGAAAAAGTCATCGTCGACACCGATCTTTTCAAGATTCAATAAGGACTGCCACAGCGTACACAATGTCTGTTCGGTTTCATTGCGAGGCGCCACATAGGCACTGCGCTGCAAATCGTTGTCTTCCGGCTTCGGCAACGCTTTTTTATCTACTTTTCCACTGGGCGTCGACGGCAGCTGTTCCATAGCGATATACAACACTGGTGTCATGTAATCAGGCAACATAGTCCGAATGGATTGCCTGAGTTCGCCGCCAAGCTGTTGAGCAACCCTGGCCATTTGCGGGAAATTGGTCAACCTGCCGCGGGTATAGGCCGTTCTGGCGAGTATTGCCCTGTCCTGCTCTCGGCTGAAGATCAGGTCCAACATCCCTGGCTGTTCCTGCGACCAGGTCATGCCGGCGCGGAAACCCTGCTGTCCGGCATAGGTCAACAGCTGCTCAAGCCTTTGCAACTGCGCATTGGCCGCAACGCTAAGCGACCCCGGCTGCGCCAACGGATAGACCAAATGCTCTGCCGCCCATTGCACCAGACCGGTCGCCAGAGCCAGATCAGCCTCGATCCGGCTGTTGGGTACGCCATAAATGCCGAAACTGCCGGTTGCGGTGGCCTGTAACTTGGTTTCAAGCTGATCGAAACCGCAAAACTCCGACCAGGCCAATTCAGCCGGTTGGCGCAGCTGCGCCGAATGCTTGCGCAGGATCACGTCATAGCGATATCGCAGCAGCTCATTGTCACCGACCCCGCGTTTAACCAGAATATCCACTGTTGGCAGGGCAGCGAAGCGTGTCGGCAGCTGCGCAAAGAACGACGGGCTGATCAGCAGTTCGGGTTCCTGCTGGAGCCGTCTTTGCACTCTGGCGGCGACCGTTTTCAGCGGACAGCTCTGATTCAGGTGGCTTTGCTCGGCTGCAGCAAGATGGGCATGCAATAAATCCAGATTGCGAACATCGCCGATAAAAATGCGGCCGCCATCAGCCAGACAGGGTAACAACCTGGCAATAACCTGCTCTAGATACAGCTGATTCGGGAAGTACTGAGTCACCGAATTGATCACTATCGTATCGAACTCCCGGCCAGCCAGTTGTTCCAGCTGCAAAGCATCTCCCACCTGCAGCTTCACATGATCCCAACCTCGTTGATCGAGCTCCTGCTGCAAACCAGCCAGAGCTACGGCAGAAATATCCATCCCATAGACGCTGTCGCAGTGACTGGCATAGCGATACAGCAACAAGCCGCCGCCACAGCCGATTTCAAGCAGATGCCGGGGCTGCAGCGCCAGAATGTCGGCGACGGTATTTTCCAGCCATTCCAGCATCTGCTCCTGTGCAATCCTGCTGCCGGTATATGAAGAATTCCAGCCGGTAAAGTTGTCCTTTGCCGGTTCCGCCACCGCCAGCGAATCGGCATATTTGTCATCGTTGACTAATGTCCACTGTTCAACATGTTCAGCATTGTATTCATCCGCCCGAGCCCGCAGGTAGTCCTGACTCGGGCATACATATGCGACCAGTTGCGCATCGTCGCCTTTTGCATCAACGGTGACAACGGCATCGCTCAGTTGCGGCTGTGCCGCCAGCACTGCCTCTATTTCCCCCAGCTCGACCCTGAAGCCGCGGATTTTGACCTGATGGTCCACTCGACCGACAAACTCAATATTGCCATCTGGCAGCCAACGCACCAGATCGCCCGTTTTGTACATGCGCGCTTGCGGCGCATCGGCAAAAGGATCTGCGACAAAACGCAGCGCCGTCATCTCCGGCTGGTTCAGATAACCTCTGGCCAGCGATGTCCCACCGATATAAAGTTCACCTATCGCCCCGGCTGGCACCAGTTGGCGATGACCATCGAGTACGTAGAACCGCACATTGTGCATCGGTTTGCCGATAGGCACGCTGTGCGAAGCTGTCGGAAAATCAAGACTGGTCACTTCATAGGTACAGCTACCGACCGTACATTCAGTCGGGCCATATTCGTTGATAAAACGACAATTCGGCAGCCGTTCGGTAAACCAAGGCTGTAAAGTTTCGCGTGTCAGCTGTTCCCCGGCGACCACCAACACGTGGCGGGATTGCGGATTCCGTGCCACCACGGTCTGGGCTGCCATGCCTTTTAAATGGGTTGGCGTCAGTTTAAAAATCAGCCTGCTTTCATCGTCCAGCAGATAATCGTTCATTGCGACAAACAACTGCTCGTCGTCTGGCGGCAATAGTTCGACAAACTTGCCGGCCATCAACGGCAGGTACAGCGACTGCACAGTCGCATCAAAAGTCAACGCCGAGCTGACAATAGAACCATCAATGTCGTCCGTCATAAAAAGTGCGGTGGCACTGTACAAAAAGTTGATGACGCTATGATGGTTGACCATCACCCCTTTCGGTTGCCCGGTAGAGCCGGAGGTGTAGATCATATAAGCCATATGAGTCGGTTGCAGACCGATAGCTTCAGGCTCGATATTGTCTGCCGCTGTGGCTGCTGCAGTTTGCCTGAACGTCATATCGTCCAGATAGACGACATGACATCCGCTGGTATCCTGGGTATCCAGCTCACCCAACTGGCTCACAATAATAGTTGCGCCGCTATCCCTGAGCATGTAGTCATAGCGGGCCGGCGGATAATGCGGATCTATCGGCACATAACCTGCGCCGGCTTTCAGAATACCGAACAATGCCACCATAGCGTCAATGGAACGCCGCACGCTCAAAGCCACCAGGCTATCGGGTTTGGCTCCTTGGGCCAACAGATAACGAGCCAACCGGTTGGCTCTGCCATTCAACTCACGATAGCTGATAGCCTCGTCCTGGCAGATCACCGCCACCTTGTCCGGCGTTCGCGCAACCTGTTGTTCCAACAACTGTTGCACACACTGACCAGTTGGAAAATCGGCAGCGGAGCTATTGTATTGCACCAGCAACAACTGCTGTTCGGCTGCGGACAGCATAGGTAACTGTTCAATGCCACCGGCCGGCGCCTGACCGGTTAGCTGTGCAATGATACTTTGCAATAAGGTCGAGTAATTCTCCGCCATACGACGCATCGTTTCGTCAAAAAACAACGAATCGCGATACGACCAAACCAGCAGTAACTCACCTGCCACTTCCGCGACATGCACTGCCATATCAAACCGGATGCTGACAGGTTTGACAGCCGACAAGCCTTGTTGCGGCAGTTGGATATCCAATGGCTCATGTTCAGCGTTTTGTACCACAAACAAAATCTGAAACAATGAGTTGTAGCTGATATCCCGCTCCGGACGAATATCTTCGACCAGCATGTCAAAAGGCAGATGTTGGTGATCGTAGGCCGCCAGAATGGTTTGTTTATTCTCTGCCAGCAACTGGCTGAACTGTGGATTGCCGGATAGATTGGTTCGCAACACCACTGAATTGACAAACAGGCCTATCAGATGTTCCAGATCCTGATGAATGCGCCCGGCTATCGGGGTTCCCACCACAATATCCGTACTATTACTGTAACGGCTCAACAGTACGCTGAAAGCTGTCTCCAGCAGCATGAACAAGGTGACCCCCTGCTGCTGACAGATAAGTTGCAAGTCACGAGTGGTCCGGCTATCCAGTTTTTGTGAGAACGCATGTCCCTGGAACTGCTGTCTGGCTGGTCTGGGTTTATCCAGAACCAGCGAGTGCACAGGAGGAAGCCCGGCCAACTGCTGCCGCCAGTACGCCAATTGCTGTTCGAGCACATCCCCCTGCAACCAGCTGCGTTGCCACTGGGCATAATCTGCATACTGGACCGGCAAAGCGGGCAGTTGTGCTGCCACACCGGTCCGCTCGGCCTGATACAAAGCTTGCAGCTCCTGCGCCAGAATCCCCATCGACCAACCGTCGCCGGCAATATGGTGCAAGCTATACAGCAGCAGTTGTTCTGAACTGCTGAGCTTGAGCAAAGCGGCTCGCAGCATCAAATCGCGATTCAGTTGGTACAGGGCCGTCGAATTCTTATTCCGCAACCACTGAATTTGACGCAGGCGTTCCGACGGTTCCAGCAATTTCAGGTCATAAATGGCCAGCGGCAGTTCAAATTGCTCGACAATCACCTGGCGTAAAACGCCGTTCTCATCAGCCACATGGCTGCGCAGCACTTCATGGCGCTGCAGCACCTGATGTAAAGCCCGACGTAGCGCCTCCTCGTCGAACTCGCCATGCAATATACAGTAACCGGGCATAATGTACTCGGCACTCCCTTCGCCGAGCTCGTCAAGAAACCACATGCGCTGCTGCGCATAAGACAGGGGCAACGCCTGCTGCCGGTCAGCCTTATCGATGTCAGGCAGCACAAAATCTTCGCTCAATGCTTGCAACCTGTCGGCCAAGCCAGCGACGGTAGGAAATTCGAACAGCGCCCGGATCGGTAGCTCAACCGCAAACTGCCGCCGTATAGCGCTGACCAACCGGGTAGCTAGTAACGAATGGCCGCCCATCCTGAAAAAATCATCATGGATACCAACCCGAGCAACCTGCAGAATTTGCTGCCACAACAAACAAAGTCTGATTTCAAGCGGACTGGTCGGCGCCACATAACTGTGCTGGCTGACCGTTGCCGCTTGCGGCAATGCTTTGCGGTCTATTTTACCGTTGTCATTGAGCGGCAAGTGCGTCAATCGGACATAGGCCGCAGGGCGCATATAGCCTGGCAGCATGGCGGCTGCCCTTTGAGCAAACACCTGTTGCCAGTGCTGCTCGTCCCCTTCAGCAACATAATAAGCAACCAACTGCGCTGCCTCGTTAGCTTGTACCACCAGCTCACGTCCGGCAGTGACGGCAGCCAGTACTGTTTCAATCTCTGCCAGTTCAATCCGCTGCCCACGAATTTTAATCTGATGATCAAGCCGGCCAAGATACTCGATATTGCCGTCATGACCCCGGCGGACTAAATCTCCGGTGCGATACAAGCGCCCCCCGGCAGTTCCGGACAAATGGTCAGCAATAAAACTTGCAGCACTGAGACCGGGTCTGTTGATATAGCCCCTTGCCAATGCCACACCACCGATCAGCAGTTCGCCGGTGCAGCCGGTCGCGACCGGCTGCAATAACTGGTCTACCACATACAGCTGGATATTCTGGATAGGCTTGCCAATGGGAACCCGGCTGGAATCTGGGATGCAGCGCCAATGGGTCACATCAATAGCCGCCTCGGTCGGGCCATACAAATTGTCCAACGACACGTCGCAATGTGCCGCCGCGCCAAAAAATTGTTGCTGCAGCTGCCGGCTCAGTGCTTCTCCGCTACAGACCACCTGACGGACGCTGTCGCAACGATGCCAACCGTTGGTCGCCAGAAAGGCGCTGAGCATCGAAGGCACAAAATGCAGCAGGGTGATTTGCTGCTCAGCAATGATCCCGGCCAGATAATCAACATCTTGGTGGCCTTGAGGTTTGGCCAGCACCAAAGTAGCGCCACTGGTTAGCGGCCACAGCAGCTCCCACACAGAGACATCGAAGCTGTATGGCGTTTTTTGCAAGATTCTGTCGGTGGCATCCAGACGATACTGTTGCTGCATCCAATCTATACGGTTGACCAGAGCCCGATGGCTGACCGCAACGCCTTTTGGCACGCCGGTACTACCCGAGGTATAAAGCACGTAACATAAGTTGTCGCCGTCGACCCGAGTTGATGGATTTTGCTCCGCGCCTTGTGGTTGCATGGCTGCAACTCGTTGCAGATGTTCCGGTAGCGTTGTACTGCTGACTGCCGCACAACAGACTACTTTCGTCAGGCCGCTGTTTTGCACCATATACTGCAAGCGGGCTGCCGGATATTCTGGCGGCAGCGGCACATAGCAGCCGCCCGCCTTCAAAATAGCCAGCACAGCAACAGTTAATTCAACCGAGCGCTCCGCCATGACACCGACCGGCTCGTCCAAGCGGATGCCTAGCGCCAGCAACCGGTTGGCCAGACGATTGGCCAGCAGGTTCAACTGAGCGTAACTCAGGCTCTGCTGCGCATCGACAACAGCCGTTGCCATTGGCGTAGCCAGCACCTGTTGCTCAAACTGCTGATGAATGGTCACGGCCGAAAATGGTGCCGCAGTTTCGTTACAACTACGCAGGAACTGCTTTTCTTGTTCGCTGAGCCAGCGCACAGCGTCAATACCACGCTCCATCATCGGACCGCGGTTCATATCCTCCAACAGCTGCTGCAATAGGGTCTGAAAATTCGCCGCCATCGCGACAATGCTGTGCTGTGCAAAGACGGCCGACTGGAACGCCCAACTAAGCTGCCAGCCATCAGCCAGTTCTGTCGCAGCCAGTTCCAACTCATATTTGATACTCAAACTGTCTGTCACAATAAACCCGGCCTGATCCTGCGCTGCAGCGCTACCACTGCTCAGCCTGTCTTTGTCGTTGTTTTGCATCACAAAGGACAATTGCACCAATGGGTTGTGACTTAAACTCCGCTCTGGTCTCAATTCATCAACCAGCAACTCAAAAGGTACATGCTGATAGGTAAAAGCATCCAGAATGATTTGCCGCTGTCTTTGCAGCAGCTGGCTGAAGGTTGGGTTGCCACGCAGATCAGTCCGTAGCACTAACGTATTGATAAAAACCCCAATCAAAGGTTCTAAACTGCCATGGGTACGGCCGGCTATTGGCGTTCCGATCGCAATATCGCGCTCTGCGCTGTATTTGCCAATCAACACGGCAAAAGCGGTCTCCAGTACCATAAAAGGTGTCACGCCCTGGTCTTGGCAGGCTCGGGCCAGACTATCTGAGACATGCCGATTCAACTGCTGCTGAATGACTTTGCCTTGATGGTTTTGGTAAGCAGGTCTTGGCCCGTCAAGCGGCAACTGGTGCACAACCGGGAGGTCCGCCAGTTGCTGACGCCAGTAATTCAACTGCTGTGTCAGCATCTGTTGTTGCAGCCAATGCTGCTGCCAGATGGCAAAGTCGGCATATTGCACCGCCAACACCGGTAACGTCTGGCCGGCCACTAGTGCCGTCAGCTCCTGCTGCACAATGCCTTTTGACCAGCCATCTGAGGCTATGTGGTGCATCGCATAAAACAGACCATATTGAGTCGGCGCCAGCTTCAACACTGCAAGCCTGAACATCACATCAGTGGACAAATCAAAAGCTGCTGCGAACATCGCTTTAATCTGTGCGCCGGCGGCCGTTTGTTGCTGCGCTGGCTGAAGAAGGCTGAAATCGTGATACCAGAAAGGGACTGTCACATCGTGGCGAATCAACTGCCCCGGCTCGCCATCAACGGCAACGAAGTTAGTGCGCAAGACTTCGTGACGCGCCACCAACGCTTGCGCAGCCGCAGCGAAATCACTCTGCTGGAATTCCCCTTCAATAAAAAACTGGCCGGAAACATTATACTGACGGCTGCCTTCGCCCAACTGATCGATAAACCACAGACGTCGCTGGGCATATGACAACGGCATCATCGCACTGCGTTCACTTCGGACGACCGGCGGCAGCACGACACTATCGGCCGTCAGCTGCGTCAGGGCCACAGCCATAGCTGCTACTGTGGGTGTTTCAAACAACACCCGCAGGTCAAGCTCGACCCCGAAGCTGCTGCGTACCAGATTGATGAGCCGCGTTGCCAGCAAAGAATGGCCGCCTAACAGGAAAAAGTCGTCATCAATACCGATTTGTGTTAACTGCAGCACTTGCTGCCACAATTGACACAATCTGCTTTCCGTGTCGTTGCGCGGTGCCACATACTGGGACTTTATTAAATCTGCTTCTGTCGGATCCGGCAGCCGATTGCGGTCCAATTTACCGGTTCTAGCCAGCGGCAGGCTGTCAAGAAACAAATAGATCTGCGGTACCATGTAGTCCGGCAGCCGGGCAGCCAGTTGCTTGCGGTATTGCATAATCAATTGCTCTTTACGCCGCAGCAGTTCGGTTTCATCGATCAGATCATGTTGCAATCTGGCCGCAGAAACCACACAGGCAACCAGCCGCTGACCATTACTGTCATTCCAGACTTTGACAGCACAATCAAGCACCCCCTGCACCGCACTGAGCGCCTGCTCTATCTCCCCAAGCTCAATCCGTCTGCCTCGCAGCTTAACCTGATGGTCCAGCCGAGCGACATATTGCAGATTACCATCAGGCAACCAGCGGACCAGATCGCCGGTCCGATACATTCTGCTGTCGGCGGAGCCGGCAAATGGATTATGCACAAACCGTTCGGCGGTCAGTGCCGGGTTGTTGCTGTAACCCAGCGCTAATCCGCCACCGCCTATATAGAGTTCACCGGTGACTCCTATCGGACATAGCTGCAATCTTTCATTGAGCACCAGCAACTGCGTATCCCGCATCGGCGTCCCAATAGGCTGATACCGCTGAGTCTGTTCGGTTACTGCACCAATCTGGTAGGAACAACAACCGACAACGGCTTCGGTCGGGCCGTAGTGGTTATACAATCTGGCATTTGGCAACAGCACCTGTAAGGCCTGACATAACCTGGCCGGTAATGCCTCCCCGCCGATGACAAAAGTATGCGCAATGTCTGACCGCTCTGTCAGCAATGGCAACAGGCCGGCGATATGGCTCGGTGTCAGGCGCAGCAGAAAAGGTTGCGAACTATGGTGTAGCTGCCCAGCCAAAGCAGCCAGCTCGTCGTGCTCCAGCAGCAACCGGACCTGGCCCCCGCTGAGCAGTGGTAAGTACAGTGCCGGGACTGTCAGGTCGAAACTGTATGAAGTCGCGACCAGAGACCCAGCTAAATCAGGTTGATAATAACGCTCTTTTGCATAGTCACAATAAGTACTGAGCCCGTGATGCGACACCATCACCCCTTTAGGGGTGCCGGTCGAACCTGAGGTGTAGATCAGATAAGCCAGATCATGCAACGTCTGCTGCAACGGCGGCGGACTAACCGGTTGGCCGGCCAGCAGACTGTGCCGATAAGGCGCATCAACAGGCAATACCCGGCAACCGGCAAATGCCAGTTCCTGCATCAGATTGCTGTCCGTTACTACCCATTGGCAACGACAATCTGCCAGCATGTAGTCAATACGCTCCGACGGCAAATGTGGCTCTATCGGCAAATAGGCGGCACCGGCTTTGAGAACCCCCAACAGGGCGATCGGCATGTCCACCGATCGTTCCATGCATATAGCCACAATGCTATTTTGCTGTACCCCCTTACTGAGCAGGTAATGAGCCAGCTGGTTACTTTGCTGCTCCAATTCAGCATAACTCAGCGTCGATGCACCGCAGCAAACTGCAACAGCAGATGGCGTCCGGCTGGCCTGCTCTGTGATGTGCCGATGCAGCAGAGGCAATGATTCACCGACAGCTGCCGGCCCGCGGCCAAAATCCAGCACGCACCGCTGTTCAGTCTCACAAAGCAAATCAAAAGCCTGCCACGACAGTTGCGGATTAGCGATGACCTGGCCCAGCAACTGCACAAAACTGTTGGACCAACGCGCTATCGTGCTGTCAGCAAACAAATCTGTATTAAAACGCCACTGCAACAGAATTCCAGTCTTGCCGTAGATTACATTCAGGTGCAAATCGTTCTTCAGGCTGTACTCCGTAACAGCATCCAGCGACTGTTCAGCCGGACCTGCAGCACCTGCCAACTCTGCCGCGGAGCCTTGCTCCCAAGACTCGACACTATGCTGCACATCGATCTTTAGCTGATACAACGGCGAATAACTCAGATTGCGCTGCGGATTCAGCTGTTCTACCAGCATTTCAAACGGTACGTGCTGATGCGCATAAGCCTCCAGAATGGTCTGCTTATGCGCCTGCAGTAGTTCGGCAAAAGACTGGTTATCAATCAATTGTGCGCGGATAGCCAAATCATTGATAAAAAGACCGACCAAGGGTTCAAATTCATGCAATACCCGGCCTGAAATAGCAGTGCCTATCACAATGTCCCGCTCGCCGCTATAACGGCTGACGAACAACGTCAACACTGTGTGCATCAGCATAAACAGCGTGGTATTGTTGTTGCGGTTAAAAGTATCAATGCATTCGCTTAATACCGTATCAAGCCGATGCTGATGCAGATGTCCAATAAAACGCTGTCTTGCGGGGCGAGGCTTGTCGAGCGGCAAGTTGTGCACTTGAGGCAAGTCCGCCAGTTGAGTTGTCCAGTAGCCAAGCGCCAGGTCCAACACTTTGCCTTGCAACCATTGCCGCTGCCAGTGCGCGTAGTCGGCATATTGCAGTTCCAACGGCGGTAACGGATTGGGCTCACCGAGCTGGCAAGCCTGATACAGCAGGTTCAGCTCTTGCTGTAAAATACCTTTCGACCAGCCATCGGCAGCAATATGATGCAAGGTGTAATAAACCAGATGGCTATGCTCGCTGAACGTTATCACCAGCAATCTGATCATTAAATCTTTTGACAAATCAAACGGCTGCAGGCTGTAGCTTCGAATCAGTTGCTGCAACTGTTTGGTCTGCTGCTCCGAGTCGGACAAATCGAAGAATTGCAGCGGCAATGCTACAATCGGGTTGATTTGCTGATAAACCTGCTCCGCCACAGCGACAAAACAGGTTCGGAGCACTTCATGGCGTTCCAGCAGCAGCTGGCAGGCTTGTGTAAACGCCGGCCGTTGCAGTTCCCCTTCCAGCAAAAAATGTCCAGTTAAATTGTATTGAACTGAACCTGCCAACTGATCAAGAAACCACAGCCGCAACTGGGCAAACGAAGGTTGCAACGGCAGGCTACGCTCGGCTTTGACTGCCGGCGGTGGTAAATAATTGCTCTCCTCGGTTTCAAACTGCTGCAGGTATTCAATAATCGCAGTTTTATGCTCGACTATCCTCGCCTTCAGCTCGGGTGTCAGCGCGTCCTTTTTCGCTTTGATGGCCAGCTTGCCGCCTTTTAAGTAGAGCAGTACGCCTTGCTCCCCAGCGTCATCAAACAGGTCATTGACACTCATTCTAATATCACCTCTTCCACATCCGTTGACTGGGCTAGCTGTTGTTGGGTTTCAACAGACTTCTTATTGAATATCAATGCGGTCACCCGCGCAGCTACAGCTCTGACGGTGGCCTGTTCAAACAACGACTTCAATGGCAGCTCCACAGCGAAAGTCTCGCGCACCTGGCTGATCAACCGAGTGGCCAGCAAGGAATGGCCACCCAGGGCAAAAAAACTGTCATCAAGACCGACCGGCTCCACCTGCAGCAGTTGCTGGAACAGTTCAGATAGGCTCCGTTCGATATCCGTCTCAGGCGGCTGATAAGTGGCCTGCGCACCGACAGGCCGACCTGGCGCCGGCAAGGCATGTCTATCTATTTTACCGTTCTGATTCAAAGGCATGGCATCAAGAACCACATAGTGTTCAGGCACCATATAACGCGGCAAATATTGCATCAGGTGCTGCTGACTCAGCAACGCTATCTCTGCCGGGTCGGCTTCACTGCGCTCGGCAACGAGGTAAACCACCAAATTCTGGTGACCGGCAACCTCTTTGGCTATTACCAGTGCCTGCGAGATAACTGCAAGTTCGGTCAGCTTCGCTTCGACCTCCGCCAGCTCTATTCGATACCCGCGAATTTTGACCTGATGATCACCCCGGCCGATAAACTGCAGCTCACCATCCGGCAGCATCCTGACGATATCACCGCTACGATACAACCGCGCTCCGGCTTCCCGGGCAAACGGGTTTGGCACAAACTTGCCGGCAGTCATCGCGGCATTGTTCAGATAACCACGCGCCACCCCGGCGCCCCCGATATACAATTCGCCGAGTGCACCGGGCCCCTGCGGGACCATGTCAGCATTGAGCACATATAATTCAGTGACCCCAAGCGCTTTACCGATCGGAATATTCGCCAGCAGCCAGGGTTGCTTCGCACGCGCGATCGGGAAAATGGTCGCGCCGACCGTCGTTTCGGTCGGTCCATATTCGTTGACAAAATCAGCTGCCGGCAGGATGTGTTCGGCCCATATCTGCAATGTGGCCGGCGGTAGTGGTTCACCTGCCACCACCAGCAGATGGCAGGCTCTTGGCGATGGCGGGACAAAGCCTTTCGCCTGTACCGCTTCAAGATGCGATGGCGTCAATTTGAACAGATACGCCGTTTCGTCATCTAACAGGCAATCACCGAGCCGATCCAGCGCGGCGGCGCCTTCAGGCAGCAATTCGGCAAAACGGCCGGCAACCAGCGGCACCCACAACGACCCGACAGTCGCATCAAACACCATGGTCGAGCTGACCACAGCACCTTGGATATGCTCGGGTAAAAACTCTGCTACGGCGTGATGCAGGAAATCGCACAGCTGATCATGCTGCACCTGCACGCCTTTCGGATTGCCGGTCGAACCCGAAGTGTAAATAACATAGGCCAGGTTGCCGGCACATACGCCACTGTAAGGATTATCCAGCGGACTTTGGTCAAGTGCGAGCCTTGTGTCCGCAGCATCCAGACACAGCAGGGCCGCGCTCCGCTCCGGTAATTGCAGCGCATGCTGCAGGTCGGTCACTATCCACTGAGCCCCGCAATCTCTGAGCATATAATCGATACGCTGAGGCGGGCTCCCGACATCCAGCGGCACATAGGCGCCACCCGCCTTTAGTATCGCCAGCAAAGTAACGACCTGCTGGACCGAACGCTGCAGGTAAACGGCAACCAGCTTCTCCGGTCCTACCCCTTGTTTGCGCAGATAGTGAGCCAATTGATTTGCCGCCTGGTTCAACTCCTGATAATTCAGCATGATGTGCTCGAAAATCAGTGCCGGTGCTGCCGCATGTTGCACCAACTGATGTTCGAACAGTTGGTGCATGCATTGATCAACAGGGTAAGCAGACTCAAAACAGTTCCATTGCCGCAGCACTTGCTCGCGACAGTCGGCAGGCAGCACATCCAGCATGTCAATGCTGCAGTCTGGATATGCCATCATGTTCTGCAACAAAGCCACATAGCAGTCAGCCAGAGCGAACAACGTTGCATCGTCAAACAGCGCAGTGTTGTACAACCACGACAAAGACAAACGGTCGCCAACCTCAGTCGCATCCAGCTTCAGATCATGACGGGTCATCATGGGCATTACGACAAAGCCTTGGTCGGTCATCAGCAAATCTGCGATGTCATCCGACAGCTCGACCTGCTCAGCACGGCTATTGTTTTGTACACCAAATAGGATCTGCACGACCGCGTTGTGACTCAGGCTGCGCTCAGCCGCCAGGTGTTCGACCAGGCGTTCAAACGGCAGATGCTGATGCTCATAGGCCTGCAGGATCATCTCTTTGTTGCGCTTAAGCAAAGTGACAACTGTAGGATTACCGGACAAATCTGTGCGCAGTACCAGAATATTCAAAAACAACCCGATCAACTCTTCGGTCTGAGCTTCTGTCCGCCCCGCGATAGCTGAGCCGATCACGATGTCCTGCTCATTGCTGTAACGAGCAAGCAACACTGCAAAAGCAGTTTGTAACAGCATGAACAAGGTGACATCCTGCTGCCGACAAAAGGTTCGGATACGCGCAGTCAGCTCTTTGGATAGCGGCTGTTGGAAAAAATGTCCTTGAAAGGTTTGCTGAGCAGGCCGCGGCCTGTCTGTTGGCAGGCTATGCAGCTGAGGCAGGCCTTCCAACTGTCTGCGCCAGTAGTCTAGTTGCTGTGCCAACCAGCCAATGATTTCAGGTCTTTGCTGCCAGTAGGCATAATCGGCATATTGCACAGCCAAAGGTGGCGGCGAAACTGGCATTCCGGCGCTTAAAGCGTGGTAGTAGGACTTCAGCTCCTTTTTAAACAGTTCAACCGACCAGCCGTCTGAGGCTATATGGTGCATGCAGAAAATAACCAGTTGCCTGGCATCCGGTAATAGCAATACCCGAAGCCGAAGCATCAGATCAGCACTTAAATCAAATGCTTCGGCCATTTCTGCTGCATAGTGCTGCTGAATCTGCGTTTGCGCCACAGCCGGCACCGCATCCGTTAAATCAATCAGCTGCAGAGGTAAATTATAGTCTGTCAGGACCTGTTGAAAGGCTTGTCCGTCCTGCTGGCCATAAACTGTGCGCAGGATGTGATGCCGCTGCAATACGCTGTCTACTGCCTGGGTAAAAGCAGGCGCATTAAAATCGCCGGTTAAACGCAAGGTCCCAGGCATATTGTATTGTGCTGAACCATGACCCAACTGATCAACAAACCACAAACGTTGCTGAGCAAACGACAGCGGATGAGATTTACCCGCTTCGCTGCAGGCCGTCATCGTTGGCAATTTAAGCGAACCAGCATTAGCAGCAAGCACTTCCAGCCTGGCCGCAAACGCTTGTGCCACAGAATGCTCGAACAATTGCCGCAACGGCACTTCAAGAGCCAGTTGTTGACGCAACTGGCTGATCACTCTGGTCGCTAACAGCGAATGACCGCCAAGCACAAAAAAATCATCGTGCACCCCGACCTGTTCAAGGTTCAAAACCGACTGAAACAAAGTACAGACAATCTGTTCCATGCTGGTTGATGGTGCCATATAAGATTGCAACTGCAAATCAGCCGCAACAGGGCAAGGCAAAGCCTGTTTATTCACTTTGCCATTTTGCGTCAGTGGCAACTGCGCTACAAACACAATCACATTGGGAATCAGGTAAGCTGGCAACAACTGACCCAAAGCTGCCAGGTAGCGAGTTTTCAGCAGCGCTTCAGCAGCAGCCTGAGCCTGTTCGTCCCCGACTTCTGCTGCAGTTGCGGTTACCAGATATGCAACCAGGCAAGTCTGCGCCATCAGGTCATCACGCGCGACCACTGCGGCCGCTCGCACATTGTCCAACCGCAACAAAGCCTGCTCAATTTCAGACAATTCAATGCGATAACCGCGCAACTTCAATTGGTGGTCAGCCCGGCCGACAAACAGCAAGGTCCCATCGGGCAGAAAACGAGCCAAATCGCCAGTGCGGTACAGACGTTGTCCCGGCTTGCCGGCAAATGGATGAGGCACAAACTGAGCCGCGGTCTGGCCGGGCTGATTGGCATAACAATGCGCCAGCCCCTGACCGCCAAGATACAACTCGCCGATAGCCCCCAAAGGAGCCAATTGCCCGGCATAATCAAAAATCAGCACTTCAGTATAGGCCAACGGCCGACCTATCGGGATGCTGCCAGCTGCGTAGGATGCTGTCGGCTTCAGTTGATGACTGGTCGCAAAAGTGGTGCTTTCGGTCGGTCCGTAGCCGTTCACTAATTGAGTGTCAGGCAGGCTGCGCAAGGCTTTGGTCACATGTTCAGGCGACAAGGCTTCGCCGCCGACCAACAACCATTTCAGCGGAGCCAGTTTCTGCACATCCTCATTGACGACCTGGTTAAAAAACGCCGAGGTCAGCCAGGCTGCCGTTATTTGCTGCTCCGCCAGCACAGCGGCCAAACCGGCAATGCCAGCCTGTTTCAGGTCAAACATCACACAGCAGCCGCCATGACACAATGTAGTCCAAAATTCATAAGTGAAAGCATCGAAAGCCGGCGAAGCTGCACATAGGGTCCGATTGCCGCTAAATGACATAAAGTCGTTGCAGACCAGACGCAATACATTGTGTCTGCTGATCACTGTCGCCTTTGGTGTCCCGGTGCTGCCTGAAGTGTAAATAATATAAAGCGGATAGTCTGCACTGATAGCCGGCCTGTGGTTGCGGCTATCATAGCCAGCCAATTGGTAACGAAGCCTCGTTGAATCAAGCGACAGGCTGCGACACCAGCTCAAACCAGCCAATCCTTCCAATAAATAACCATCACTGAGCAACAGTTTGCACGCACTGTCCTTCAACATATAATCCAGCCGCCGCTCCGGATATCCGGGGTCAAGCGGCAGATAGCAGCCACCCATTTTGGCAACAGCCAGAATAGCCCATGCCAGATTGATGCCGTGTTCAAAACAAACAGCGATATTGTCGCCAGGCCTCAGTCCCAATTCTGTAAGAAAAGCCGCTAACTGGTTGACTTGGTCGTTTAGCTCGCGATAACTGAGCGACTGCTTGCCATGCACCAGCGCTTTGGCATCAGGATTATGCCGCGCCTGCTGCTCAAACATCTGTAGCAACTCAGCGGCAGCTAGTGGTGCCGGGTTGCCTCTGAATGGGCCGAGCAACAGCTGCTGCTCAACCAGACAACAGGCACTCAGCTCGGCAAGCTGCGGGAGTTGACCGGTTTGGCTAAAGCTGCAAAGGCTGTCCAGCAAATGGTTGAAGTTACTCGCCATGCGCTGTATTGAGTCTTCGGCAAACAACTGCTGATTAAAACCCCACCCCAATAACAGACGATCACCGACCTCAGTAGCCAGCAGTTCGAGATCAAACTTGACTGCTGCATTTTCTACCGTAGGTAATAGCGTGCGTGACAGCCCTTCTGTTGCCACAGAGCGCAGTAGCTCCGTCGATTTTTGCTCGGTGTTTTGCAGCACAAACAGAATCTGTGCCAGTGGATTCACATTGGGATCACGACTTGGTTGTAAAGTATCAACCAGCATTTCAAACGGCAGATGCTGATGCTGGTAGGCAGCAAGAATCATCTGTTTGTTTCGCTGCAGGAGCTCTGCAAAACTGAGCTCAAGCACAACGTCACTACGCAATACCAGCGTATTGACAAAAAAACCGATCAACGGTTCCAGAGCGCTCTGGTTGCGGCCTGCCAGCAAGGTTGCCATCACAATGTCGCGCTCGTTGCTATAACGGGATAGCAACAGCGCAAAAGCGCTGTGCAACAACATGAACA
Source organism: Rheinheimera sp. SA_1 (assembly GCF_001669775.1). Taxonomy (GTDB): domain Bacteria; phylum Pseudomonadota; class Gammaproteobacteria; order Enterobacterales; family Alteromonadaceae; genus Pararheinheimera. Next base: position 15,652 of record NZ_LXWK01000019.1, on the reverse strand, counting down.
AGGTCACATCATGCCGCTCGCATATCATCCGCAGTTGCGCCGTCGTTGCTTTATCCAGCAACAAGTGGAACATTCGCCCCACGACCGGCTGATAAGTCGGCGAGCGCGGCTGATCGAGCGGCAATGCATGTTTGAACGGGATCCCTGCCAATTGGTTTTTCCAATAATCCAACTGAGCCGTCATTGCGGCTCCGGCAAACCAATGGCGCTGCCAGCAGGCATAGTCGGTATACTGCAGCATTAAAGGTCGTAAAGGATTGGGAGCAGCTTGAAGGTATGCTTGATAAAGGTCACTGAATTCGCGACTGAACAGAGCAATGGACCAGGCATCGCTGGCAATATGATGCAGCGTAAAAACCATCAGGTGGCGTTGTTCTGATAAGCTTAACAAGCCCACCCGCAACATCAAATCGACCGACAAATCAAAAGGCAACTGCAATTGTGCAGCACGGTAGTCCGTTACCGCTTGTTGCTGTGCGACGCCATCCAGCATCTTCAGGTCCAGATAACAAAGCGGTAACTGGTAGTCGTGCAAAACCTGCTGATACGGTTCACCATCCATTTGATGGTAGCAACTGCGCAGCACTTGGTGTCGCTCTACAATTGTGGCCAGCGCCCTTTCCAGCTCGGGCCGTTGCAAAACGCCGGCTATCGGCAACATGCCTTGAGTATTGTACTGTCCTTTGCCGGCCCCTAACTGCTCGGCAAACCATATACGATGCTGGGCAAAAGACAGAGGTGCGGAACTGGTCGCAGCCGCTGCTTCAATCGGCGGCAGCGCCGCCGTACTATTACGCTGGGTCTGCTGTATAGAGCAGAGATACTCAATAATTGCCGGACGATTTGCTTTCACTTCTGCTTTGAGCGCCTCGGTAAAACCTCCGGTTTTGGCCTTGAACTTCAGTTCGTCTCCTTCCAGATAAAGGTAGACTCCCGACTCAGTCAGACGCTTGAGTAATTCTCTTATCATGTCGTTATGGGATCATTTGTTATTTTTGCCTCTACAAGCAACGTTGTGGCCATCCAGCTGGCGAATAAATCCTATTCCCATCCCAGACAAAAGGTCCCAACTACCAAAGTTGCCGCCGAATCTCCTCAGGCAATGCAGAAACCATGCTGCTGCGTTCTGGAGTTATATCAAAGCAAACTAAAGTGACATTATCTTAATAATCACCCGGCACAAAGGCCAAATCTTCAATCAATTTATAACCATATTTTCACGAGCACAAACAGTTAATGGGATATTTTTCCGCAAAAACCCAGCAACGCGCTCACACCAGTATATATAACACACCAAGATGTTAACTTAACACAGCTTAAAGCACATGGTGTGTTAAAATTTCAAATTAGCCAATTAATTGCCCTGAAGTAGGTATAATGAGGATGGTTTGAAGATATCAGTCTGACCGGCGTTGGCGGAGTCAACTCAACATCAACGGCCTTAGTTAGTCGTCCCTGAATATAAATTAAATTATTGATCCTATTGACGATCTATACAGTTCATTTAATCTGAAACTCCCAGTTTTCGATGTGTACACGTTTAAAATCCGGGAGTTTCAGAGATGAAACCACGTCAGAATTCACCAAAACCCCAAATCGATTTGTTTCGCCAGCCTTTGGTCAATTTGCTCGATTTGCGCCATGAACTTTGCAAGTTAAACGCGCTGATCGACTGGCAACGTTTGCATGACGAATTTGCGCCGTTATACGGTGACGATGCTCGCCCTGGCGAGAGTATTCGGCTAATGTGTGGCCTGCAGTATTTGAAACATGCGTATGCGATGTCAGATGAACAGGTGGTGCAGCGCTGGGTAGAAAACCCTTATTGGCAGTACTTTTGTGGTGAAGAATACTTCTGTCACACCTTGCCGGTACATCCAACATCGATGACCAAGTTTCGCAATCGCATTGGGGCAAAAGGCTGCGAGCTATTGCTCTGCCTGACCGTCGATGCGGGTATCAAAAGCCAAACCGTTGATAAAAGCAGCCTGTCGGAAGTTGTGGTAGACAGTACCGTCATGGAAAAAGCGGTGGCCTTTCCAACCGATGCAAAGCTGTTAATCGTTGCCGTGAACAACTGGCAGACCTAGCCAGGGTCAATGGCATGAGCCTGAAACAAACTTTTGAGCGCAAAGGCAAAGAGCTGCTAAGTCAAATAAGTGGTTATGGGCGGACCAAGCAGTTCAAACGGCTGGCCAAAGGAACCAAAACCTTAAAAACCTGGTTGGGTCGGGTAAGCCGGTCCATAGAGCGGCAACTGGCAACGAAACCAGAGTTAGAGCCGTTGTTTAAGACCAAACTGGCTCAGGCGAAACAACTGCAAAGCCAGCATAAACGCAGCAAAGATAAACTTTACAGCCTGCGTGCGCCGGAAGTGGAATGTATCGGGAAAGGCAAAACGCACAAAGCGTATGAATTTGGTGTGAAAGTCAGCATAGCCACCACGATAAAAGAGCAGTTTGTTGTTGCAAGCCTGGCAATACCCGGCAATCCGTATGATGGTCATACGCTCAAACGGACATTGGAAGCGGTGACAACACATACCGGCAGGCCGGTCCATCAGTGCTTTACGGATCGGGGTTATATATAAAGGAAACGACGCGCCAGCCGATGTGCGGGTGTTTATTGCGGGGCAGCGGCGTGGTATCACCACGCATTTTAAACGCAAGCGCAAACGTCGAAACGCCATAGAAGCCATCATAGGACACATGAAAACTGATGGCTGGTTAGGCCGAAATCACCTTAAAGGCATTAGCGGCGATGCGATGAACGCGCTGCTACGTGGTGCAGGCCAGAATCTACGGAAAATCCTGAAAAAGCTCCGGCTTTTTTGGCTCAAAATTTAGAGCTGGTTGCTGGCAAATTTCTGGCACGGTATGCAAAGTCAGCGTCAGATGATGCAGGCTTGTTAGTGCAGACTTGCAGATTTATAAAAGAGCCCTGATCTTCCATTTAGAAAATGGGTTATTCAGGGACGACTAGTTATCGACTGCGCGGATTAGACGCCGAGCCTCGTCGCAAGGACCTGCAGACATTTGTCATACAGAGTTGATGTCAGGAGTCTGTCGGCCTAGCAACAGCAGGTCAAGCAGACCATCAGGCAGAGCTGACGTAGTCGAACAAAATAATGCTAAATTCAAACTTGTCACAGCCCGCATAACGCAGCAATGACAGGCAACATCATGTTCAAACACAATGACCTGCATAGCAGGAATGATGTGAATTCAGCCCTCTGCTCTGGCAGTTCAGAAATATTTTGTCCGACGGCAGTTGATGCCAGCAAGGTCGGCGCTGACAGTTCAAACAACTTTCGTTGCCAGCCGGCACTCTCAGTACAAAACTGTAGCAGCATCGTTGAATACCTGGCCAGATTGACTATATTGCAGCAAAGCCGACACAGTATTGATAAACCATACCAGGCCTATAGCGGGCTGGCATACCGGGCAAGCCTGCCGCATATTTTTTAGCTTTTTCACCAGCAGGTATCCATGCCTGAATGTAGCTATACTGCCATAGCTACCCCCCTAATCCGGCCTTATTGCAGTTTGTGCCGCTTCCTGAACAACCTGCACGTTCGGCAATTCAACCAGCAATCCAATCAATGTTGCCCCAGCCATTGCAGGTACTTTGCATGCTGCTTTGCAGCTGTTTCAGCCGACAGGGCCTTTGAGTCACAATTGACTTGTCTGAACCTGAACCTGAACCTGAACCTGAACCTGAACCTGAACCTGAACCTTTAATAATTTTATCGGTCTGCACAGCGCAAAACCAATACACCTGTTCAGACCTATGCTTGCCCAAGAATGGCTTTCAGCGCCGCAACATGCGCATGAAATGCCTGCCTGCCCTTGCTGGATAACGACAACCAGGAGCGCTGCCGTCCCATCTCCGAACGTTTGTGCACAATCAGATACTTCGCCTCTTCAAGACATTTCAATTGCTTAGACAGTACCGAATCACTTACCGACAATTTGTCTCTGAGCACTTTGAATTCTATTTCGGCAGTAGCATCAAGTAGCGCACAGATCTGCAACCTGTTCGGCGCATGGATCAAAGGATCGAATTTACCCGTTTCAGCCACTTTAGTACTCCCTGCCCAACTTCCCAGCAGGGTAAAAATGGTTGAGAAGCAATAATAACACAGCTCCAGACAATGCACCGGCATAAGCAACCCAGCCATTGCCCTCCTGAGCCAGGGAGCGGCTCCCAATGCTGAGCAGGCAAAATAGTATCAAAACAATGCCGAAGCACTTGGCGCTGCTATATGAATACGGCACCACTTTGGGCTTAATACCTAGCAAGCGGCTGCGATAATGATAAAAACCGTAGCAGAGCGCCAGTACAACAGCGGCCAGAATAGCGATAAATGCCCAAGGGTTATTGTCGTTCACCTGAGCAATAGAAAAAATCAACACTCCACTGGTTATCGACATTAGCAGGTTCAACCACAGCGGCGGTCTGAGCATTTGCACACTATGCAGCTCCGCTTGTTGCAATATGTTTTTGGCTTGCGCCGCACTGACTCGAGATTGTTGATCTGACATCTTGTTCACTCCTTTTGCATCTGTGACAATTTCAGCATGACACATACTTTCCATACTGTAAAGTCACAACTTTCCACAACGGAAAGTTAAAAGGCAAGAATGAAAAAATTTACGACAGAAACAATTGAATAGATCCCCTTTTCTCAACACCTTAGACATCTTCAAAATGGGCCTGAATGTTGCAAATCGACATGCATCGGGCTTATAACGAGATAATGCGTTCATCAAAGCCGCGCAGCTCTTTTCACCTTTTTTAAGCGGCTGCGGTTCAAAGCTGCCGTTGCGGTCACGCGGCGTGTCAATCTCAATATCACCATGGATACTACGCACCGTTTTACGGCTTTTGCCATTACGGGAGTTGCCTGTATTTTTACCGGCGGCATCATGTTTGGCATAACCAAGATGTTGTTCCATCCCGGCTTCAAGCGCTCGTTCGGCAAGTTTTTGGTTAGCTACTTGAGCAGACCTTGCTCACCGAGCAGGTCTTCAGGTGATTTGTATTCAGCTAACAACTGATCGATAAGCTGGTCTGATACTGGCATTCTATTGTCCTTTCAAATACATAGGTAGAATACCACTTACCCAGATTTTTTTACGCTCTCAAACATTTACCGGTGATAAGTCATCCCCGGCATTGTCGGGGATGACTTTTCAGCTAAATCACAAAAATTATAAATCTCAATTATCTCAATCTTATTTAAATGGAACACCGCGCAGGTTCTCAGTAATAACTTTATTGTGCTTAAAGTTATCTTCACCGGCCACCAAAACGACACCATATTTATCAAGAGACAAAATGCTGCCATATTCTTCCACTGTATCTGTACCTGGATACACTTGGCAGCTGGTCGGAACATACCGAGCGGTCACCGCCAAACGAGTTTGATCTGTGGTTGAATTTGGATATGAAGCGTGCATCAACGTGGACCAGAAAATAACACACTGGCCCGCCTTCATTTCGATAGATACGGCCTTAGACTCGTCTGGTACAAAATTCGGGTCTTTTTGCAGGTTTCTGTAGTCGTAACCGAAGAAGCCACGCTTGATACCGTTTTTCTGCAGATTGTTAACCATCTCCGGTGAATACTTCATATCCTTGGTTTCGTCGTAGAACATTTCTTCGTGGGTACCAGGGATGAAGCGCAGGCAACCATTTGCTTCGGTTACATCAGTTAAAGCCGTCCACACGGTAATGGCGCCACCGAAATCACTAGAGCCAGGCCAAACTATTTGCGGTGCGCCTGATGCGTGTGCGAAAGTGTCTGCCTGATGCCAGTCAGTACCCTCATCACCAGGATATTTAGGGAACATTTCAGAACGCCAACACAGCAGATCAGGGCCTAAAATGTCTTGTACCTTGTCAACAATCCGTGGCTGAGAGATGTGTTTTGTAAAGAACTCGATATCGAGATGGCGGTCATAACCAGCCAACAAGCTATTGTGTGGCAGGTTATAGGCGCAGTTAGCTCTGTCGAAAATGTCTGCTCGGATATCGCGGTATTTTTCTTTAATAAACTCGGCTTCGTACAGGTCGAGTGGACCTATGTAGCCATTTTCACGGAAAAATGCCAGTTGCTCTGGGGTAAATTTAAACTTTCTCTCACTCATAAAAGGTAACTCCAAATTTTTAGATGTTGTGGGAACTGATGATGATTATTTGTGGCTCATTCAGAGCAACTAGACAGCAGTCTGCTGACTGAGGTTGCTGTACAACTTAATCCAGCCATTTAAAGTTGAGTGTCGCATCAGATCACTTGTCGTTGTTTCTAACTGTAATGCTTCCTCTGCTTTGATTTGCAGCTCCACCACAGTCAGAGAGGAAACGCCAAGATCGAAAATATCGGCGTCACCGTCGACATTCTTCAAAGCATCTTTTTCGTTAAACAGACGAGTTAATATATTTTTGATTTCTTCAGTCTTCATAGTTTTCATCATTTTTAGCCACGGTTAGGGTTGGTTTAAAAGGATTGATTGAATATCAAGCTTACCGTTACGAGTAAGGGGGAGCTCTGCAGATTCAATCAACTGGTCGGGAATCATATAATTGGGCAGGGTATAAGCGAGTTTTTTACGTATTTGACTCAACTCCAGCTTTTCGTTCTTAACCGGCTTCAGAACAGCGACCAAAAACTGATCACCACCAGGGTCTTGCTGTACCCATAACGCCGCATCACTGACAAGTTCAAGATCTAATAAAGACGACCTTATTTCATCCAAGGACACCCTGAAACCTCTGATTTTAACCTGATTATCTTTGCGCCCTAGGAATTCGATTTCGTTTTTGTCGTTATAACGTACGATATCTCCCGTTTTATACAACAATCCACTACTCTTACTGGTATCGTTAAAAAATGCGTCGCGATTCCCGTCTATGTATCCGAGGGATATACCAGTACCGCCAACCACCAATTCCCCGGGTGAGGCCATCTTTAGTTGGTCGTCCAGAATAAAAATATCGGTACCGGTGATGGGAGTGCCAATAGGTACTGTACCTGCGGGTCTATTATTCTTGGTCATTCGATGACAGCAGGTAAAAGTTGTATTTTCTGTAGGCCCATATCCATTGATCACCGTGATACCTTCGATAGTATCCAACACTTTATTGACCGCATTGGGATTTAGTACATCCCCGCCCGCCAAGAGTGTGTGTAAAGGAGATAGTGCGTTAATAAAATTCTCTACGACGATATGGAATAACCCGGCGGTAAGCCAAAGTATCGTGACGTTATGTTGTCGGATTTCGTTTCTGAAGATGTTAGGATCAAACATCTGCCCTGAGTAAATGGCCAAGGTCGCACCATTTAACAACGCTCCCCATATTTCCAAGATTGAAGCATCAAATGCAGGTGAAGAAAGCTGTAAAATTGCATCAGACGTCTTGATGTCGATATAGTTTGTGTCAATCACCAGACGAACGATCGCCCTATGGGGAACCTTGACGCCTTTGGGCTCCCCCGTGGACCCGGAAGTAAACATTACATAGGCTAAGTCGTCTTTACCTGTATCAGTGCAAACAAAGTCTGCCAAAGAACTACAAAAAACCGAATTGTTATTGCTCTCAATCAATCGTAAGTCGGCACTAAGCAAATCATTACACGGCAAATCCGTGATCATTAATTTTACGGACGCTTTTTGTATACTGAACCTGTTACGGAGGGCTGGATTATTGGTATCCAGTGGCAGGAAAGCCGCGCCGCATTTCAGTACAGCGACCATAGCGATAAACATATTAATGGAGCGCGACATGAATATTGATACGGTATCGCCTTTTACAACACCATTGTTGCGCAGACATTCAGCCACATTATTAGACAACTGATCCAACTGCCGGTAGGTAACTTGCTCCTGCTGATATTTCAGTGCGATGTTGTCAGGATATTTGGCTACGACCTGCTTAAAAATATCGATAACACTCTGGTCCTGATGTTGCATTTCAGCTCCCTGCTTTTAATAGGCCGATGAACGAAAACTGATGGAGTTAGTTGATTCTAAGTGTCGGCGTATATTGGCGACATGATTGGCGTGGCCAAAACGCTGCCCTGCATATCTTCCTGCACCAATATTTATTCCAACTACTTTTCCTGAGCGATCTACCAAGGGGGCACCGCTGGTATATTTGGGTTCTGTGCCGTTTATTTCAGCAAAGCGAAAGATCAGGGTCTGCTCAGTGCATTCAACCACGACTGCCGAAATGAGGTTGCCACAATCTTCCTTTTTAACGTGTAACCATACTGCGTCCCCTTTTTGCGGCAAGTTTTTTGCTAAATTCAAAGGATTTAGTACCGGCTTATCGTTCACTTCGAATGCCGCTATATCCGCGCTGGCATCGGGTTCCGGGACGTCGATTCTCGCATGCCGCAGGGACAGCATCGAGTGGCAGGTGGCTACTAAATGCAAAACCCAACGAGTTTCTAATACGTCGTATAAATTAACCTTAAGCATCAGAGCTGGCAGTTCATCACCTGTGTGGTTGATATTTTTAATGGAACAGTCAACATTGTTGGTTTTTATAATAGGATCAAGCACATGAAGCGCCGTAAGCATGATGCTTAAATTGTTTAACCTCACCACGAATCCATAGCCGGCAATGCAGCCGCCGTGCGGTGACGAAAATTCCGGTCTGATCAGGCTGATTCTTGGTAGCTGAGGCTTTTGAACATCAGGTAATGGAATGGCCGTCCAGTCATCAGTGAACTGCCTTGACTCAGGAATGAGAGGTTTAAATTGGTGTAGCCCTGCAATAGGATGAAAACTTTCCTTAGCTGGATGGTGAATCTCATCCCTTTCGTATAATTTCATACAGCGGCCGCACAAATATCGTTGTGGGCCGAGTGAACAGGTCTGACATTCGAAACAATCGCCGATCGCCGGCTGGCATCCACAGTGCCCACAGTACTGCCATATGTGATATTTGATACCAGTTTCCATAAGCGACAATTGTTCTCGTTAAAGTTAATACCTGGAGCGGCCTATACGCACTTTAGATATTTATCAGCGTCTGCCCTGGGACAGAAAAGTCATCGCAATATCCGTATATAAACAACCTGGTTTATCGTGCCGCCGACGATAAATTCTGTCTCTTAAATTCACTTCTAATAGGAGTATCTTTTCATCCAATACTTGTGACTTCAGGTATTACAAATCTGGGTATTGGAACAGCTTCACTGTCTACACGCATTATTACTATATTTCTCCGTCGGCCACAGGTTTGAAGTTCACTCAAACGACAAGACTTTCTTAGTGTGAACGACAATCTTGTATTTAATATGACCAAGTGAAAATCGTGTGTCAACTGTGAAGCATGTAAATAATATGCAGACTCAAGTGAAAACCCGGTGTCAACTGTGAGGTATGTAAATAATATGCAGACTCAATAACAGCCTGACTGAGCTTATCGGCTGGTGCCTGCATTGGAGGTAACCTCTCGGCGAGGTGCGGTTCTGATCATTGCCTGCCTTGCTGTGAGAGGCTGGCGGGGCAGTTTCTGTAAGCGAAATTTGCAGTGGAGTCTCGATACGTGGTGTTGGCTGATGCATATGCTGCCCGCTTGCTGGCTTTAGGTTTCAGGGCAACGCCACAACGGTTTCAAGGGGGCGCAAGTAGTTGCTTGTCAGCGCTGGTGCATAGGCTCCCACGAACCCATTTCTTCTTACACGTGAGATCGCTTGGCGTTTTTTATATTTCACCGATTTTGCATTGCTTTTGCAACGGGCTGATAGACGGATATTAGCCGATAAAACATGTTGTCCTTGCAGATGCCATTTATTGTTGCCGATTGACGGTCGCGGCAGAGCAGGATTGGTGCTTCCATCTATGTCAGCGGATGGCGCATTCACAGCGGTTAAGCGATGCGTGCACTGATGAAATGGGGCTAGTGGATGGATAATGCCTCGTGATTTCCTGACCGCTGACGCAGAGTCAATAGGATGTTGTATTAACGGGATAAACGGGATAAACGTCTTGGTTTCTGATGCCGCCAGGTTCAAGCGAGTGTTTCTGTGGATCAGTATATCTGCTTAATTGCAAAAAACTGTCAGAGCAAAGTTTATCATCCAAATTTTGCCGCTTAATAAAAAAGCTGTTGTGTTAACCTGGCTAATGTTGCAACATCGTTTACTTGTTAAAAAAATTAAACCCTACGCGGTTAACAAAGACATCATGGATTGGTCGCCACAACATGGTAATGAATATCCCATGTTAAAAACGTTACTCTGATGCAAAGGAAGCAGGCAAAACATCTTTAATCATATGTGCTGGTCATAAAGCAACAATTTATGCGTAGCTGGCTCTGTTTTATAGCGATGAGTGTGCTGCCGGACAATCACATGACTGTTTCTTTTAAACCCGTAAGCAGATGGTGAATTATAAGGGGCGGGATGGTTAATAATATGGGTAAAGCACTATGAACCTGAAAGAGAGAATAAGTTACGGCAAATTACTCGTAGTTCCGGGCTGTTTTGATGTGGTTAGTGCAATACTAATCGAGGATGCTGGTTTCGAGGCTGTTTTTGTAAGAGGTTATGGCATCTCTGCCAGTGGCATGGGTTATCCGGACATCGGATTAATGAGCATGAACGAAGTACTTGCCGTTAATCGTCACATTAAGGCTTCTGTCAAAATTCCAGTGATTATGGATATCGAAAATGCCTATGGTGATACGGACCATCTCAATACATTAATTCACGCTATAAATGCAATGGATATTTATGGTATTCAACTCGAAGATCAAGCCTACCCGAAAAGCTGTGGTCACACGGATAAGCAAGTCACTACTCCAACCGAGCAATACCTGGGTAAATTAGATACGGTCATGAAGTTCAAGCATGACAAGATGGTCGTTGTGGCCAGAACAGACAACAGTGATGTGCAGCAGGGAATTGCCAGGCAAACCGCTATCGGGATGCAGGGGCCGATGTCATGAGCATGGATGGCTTGTGTTCTGTTGCTTATGTTAAGCATGTCGTCGAGTCGGTTAAAAGCCCTGTCATGGTGAATCTGCTTCTGGGTGGAAAAACGCCCATTATCAGTGAAGCAGAGGCGTAGGCATTGGAGATAAGTGTTTTGGTATACTCCACACCGCACCTTTTCAGCAGTAAAAATCACATGTCCAAAATGTTGGATACGTTGATAACCAATAAGAGCCTTGGCGCTCTCGCGCAAGATAGTTCTGCATTTAATGATTACCAGAAGTATATAAAGATGAAGCGTGAACGACGCATTGAGTAGGAAAAGGTGAGTAACTTTGATATTTAATCGTCGAATGTGTGTAGACGGCAATTTAATTTTGTTATTTACGAACATGTCAGTGTTGACACAACAGTCGGGTTGTACGCTTGACAAACGCTGAATAACAAATGTCTTTTTACTTAGGAGGAAAAGTGGACATTACCTTATTAAAATGCAAATTACATATGTGTAGGGTTACAGCTACAGAGCTTACCTATGACGGCTCATGTGCCATTGATTCAAGCTTAGTTGAAATGGCCGGGCTGCGAGAATTTGAAAAAATCGATATTTACAATGTTAATAATGGCGTGCGGTTCCATACTTATGTAATTTTGGCTGAGCCTGGTTCAGGCATTATTTCATTAAATGGTGCCGCGGCAAGGTGCGCCCAGCCAGGCGATGCAATTATCATTGCTGCTTATCAGCAATGCAATGAAGAAGAAACCATTGGATACAATCCCATACTCATTTATCTAAACAGCAAAAATGAAGTCGTCAGAACCTCTAACCAAATTGAAATGCAAAAATAGCTATCAGTGATTGGATGCCGACGGGGCATTGACCGGTCTCGGGCTGATTTAATTCAGTGAACCGAAGACGAATAGCGGGTGCTTTATGCTTGATACTATCCCGCCGTGTCAGAGTAGTTGTCCTGTCTTCTTTTCACAGTAGTTTGAGTTAGACGGCGGGTGGTTAGCAGGTTGAAATGGCTATATCCCCAGAAAGAAAAGAAGCGATCTTAAAGAAATTATTACCGCCAGTTAGTCGCTCGGTAGCGCTGTTGGCAAGAGAGGAAGGCATTGGCGAGCAGACGCTGTAAAATTGGCGTAATCAGTTAAAAGCTCAAGGATCTGCAATGCCGGTAAGTGGTCAAAAGCCTGATGGTTGGTCAGGAGAAGCAAAGTTAGCTGTGGTCATTAAAACCGCCCCGTTATCTGAAGCCGAATTTAGCCAGTATTGCCGTGTAAAAGGCTTGTGGGTTGAGAAGGTTAAAGAATGGCGCAGTGACTGTGTCATGGGCACGATGAGCGAGACTCAGCGCAAGGTCGCTGAGAAAAACAGGTCAGAGAAGATAAAAAGCTTATTAAGCAATTAGAACGCGAGCTAAACCGTAAAGAAAAAGCCTTAGTGGAGGCGACAGCGTTGCTGGTACTGCGAAAAAGCTCAGAGCGTACTACCTGACGGATCCCCGGAAATAATCTAACAATATAATGTAATTACCTTCCTGACTTTTGACCAATCAACAACACTGACCCATTCAAGCAGTTGCCTGACTGCTGCTTGGATCTCCTCGCCGCTGGTGTTCATAAAGTGGTATACTTGCTCCAACAAGTCATCCATGTTCTTACACTGACGGTTACGGGTTATCGTTTCATGCAGCGCATGCCATAGCTTTTCAATTTTGTGGTGCCATGGGCTGTATACCGGTAAAAACAAGAGCTTGAACTTTGGGGTCTCATTCAACCATTTCTGCGTTTTTTGCTCTTATGGATGATGTAATTATCCACAATTAGCATGATACTTTCCGCACGCCGGTATTGCCCTTTCAGTTGCTCTAACAGCACAATAAACAAATCACTGGTCTTGCGCTCACCACCAACATAACTGATTTATCCTGTCTGGCAGTGCAATACCCCCGCCAGATAGTGTTTATTATTCTGGCCGGGTGTAGCTACCTTACGCTGCTTACCTTTAAAGCCCCAGTCGGCACCAATATTCGGATTCAGGTGGATATCCACCTCATCTTGATAAAACACCGGATGTTCCGCGCTGCAATTTTCCAGTGCCTCCTGCATGGCCGCTAACTTAGCTTCTTTATCCGGGTCTTGGATATACAGCGTCGGTGCCGTACGACGCCAGGCGATGCTTACCTGTGGCAATCACCGCTTGTGAGTTGAGCTATGAATAACGATACGGTAAAGCTTATGCAGTTGCAGTGCGAATAATTCACTACTCCAATGCGACCGCGGATAACCCAGTGTCCTTGGTACATGGTTCACCAGCAGTTTTAATACGCCGCAGATCAAGCCTTTTGGTTGACTTGCAGGTCACCCACCCCCCTTGGTTTTAAGGCCATCTATACATGCTGCTTCATACCAAACTGATGAACGGCCTGCTTGCAACACACGGGCTACTTGCGACTTGATTTCACCTTTTAGCACCAATAACACCGCATTTGCCTGAAGGCACAGGTCTTTATCTCGGGATTTTATGTACAATTTTCTTCAAGCGGCGGGTTTCTGCGCCGTATAAAAATGCTATTTTGTTCTTACTCAATGCGGATTAGTGACTTATTAGTGTGGCGACCGATCTGATCGTGTAAATCGAATTGAGTTCCCTGCCTCGGGTGATTTACTATTTGGAACAGCTATTTAGGCCAATGCACGTCTAAATCCAACGCTCCTGTACTGGGTAATTCTTTTAGCCATGTTTGCAGTGGTTTTGCGTGCTGGCTGTTGTTGCAAACGGCCATTGGATTCACGCTGTTGCTCATGCGGCTGATGAAAAAGCGCTGGCATCTTGCAGTTTCTGAATATAACTCTTTGAAAAATAACCGGCATCAGCCATAAATAAGAACCAATTAATGATGACGCTGATGGCAAGTAATCCTGCTCTGGCGCAATGTCTTCGGTCAGGCTTACGCTCTGTGGTTGTCCTTTGAATACGTCATAGGTGACATGCAACTCAACCGCTACAGGGCTGTGTACATTTAAACGACCTGGAAAATAGTGCATTAAGTTGTCATGTACCGCGAAACTGGTGCCATCTTGCAAAATAATGCGGTCAAAAACATCCTGATACTTATCCCTCAGAGTAAGGATGTCTGGAAGATGCACAGCCAATGCTTTTTCAAACACCTCTCGCATGAACTCAGGTGCAGCCATCTTAACCAATTGTTTATGAGATGATTTTAGCTGTATGCCAGTGACATGCATATGATTAAATTGACGCTGGATATCAGCAATTGAATTCGTTGTCGCAGAGCCAAGGGCGCTAACCAGCGCCATGCAAAACTTGTGGGGCGTGACCTGGCAGCGTCGTTTCATAAATCCGGTTTGTCGTCCAAGCGTATCAAGCTCAACTGACGAAAAAAGTCATTCAAAAGCGTTTAAGAATCGGATATCTTGTTCATGCTTCATTCGTTTGGCCTGCGAATGTGATCTTTTTATCTGGTAAATCAATTAGATCACGAATGAAGCACCTCTTCAAATCCTAAAGATCATACGTATGAGCAGGTTTTACTTGACTAATAAAAGTTGAAATTCTGCTGTTTTTTTAAAAAGGTACGAAGTTTGCCGAAGTTGCAAATTACAAAAACAAAATGGATAAATACTATGAGTAATTGGTTTCATTGTTTTTCGCCAAAGCTAAATGCCACATTACGTTTATTTTGCTTTCATTATGGCGGTGGCGGTGCCTCAGCATTTCGGGACTGGCATGAGCTGTTACCTCATCATGTTGAAGTGATTTGTGTACAGTTTCCTGGCAGAGAATCCAGATTTCCCGAACCTTTGATTTCAGATCTGAATGAAATATGCAGTCAAATCATTAAAGAGATCCAGCCTTACCTGAATAAACCATTTGTATTTTTTGGCCATAGTCTGGGCGCACTGATCACTCATCATGTGTCCGCTCGATTGATGAACTGCGGGTTAAGAACCCCTGAAACAATTATTGTATCTGGTCGTTCAGCGCCGCAGGATGACGAAGTCTATTACAAGAAAATCACTCATTTGCCAGATGATGAGTTTGTGGAGAATCTCAAAGAGTATGGTGGCACTCCTGAGTTGATATTGGAAAATACCGAGCTTATGAATGTTTATGTGCCTATTTTACGCTCTGATTTTTTGGTTTCTGAATCAAAGGAACGGGTTCCAGGGAAAGTAAGTTTTCCTATAGCGGTATTTGGTGGATTTCAGGACAAAATGTCCGAACAAAAGTTATCGCAATGGCAGCATGAAACAACAAAATCATGTTCAGTAACAATGTTTTCCGGCAATCATTTCTTTATTAATCAGAATAAAGATGAGGTTCTGAAAACCGTGGCCGAACTGCTTGCGAATGTCACCAACACAAAGCAGCAAAATGCTTCATTTTTAATGAAATAAGAATGAGGGGGAGACAGGCAAGTTCGAGCCAAATGAATCGGCTTCCGACAATAAGGTACGCACACGCTCGGCAAAACTATGGTGATGCCGGGCAGATGCGTCAGCTGCGATTGCTTCGACGGTCATTTTGAATCTTGGAATGTCACGGTAATCCTCCCATTTTTAACCGAAGTTAAAAGTAGAGTTTATGCAGCCATCAATGGCGGCTTTCCGCCATTGGCTTTGTGCGGTCGTTCATGATTGTAAAACCATAACCATTTTGTGGCATAGTCC
>NZ_LXWK01000018.1 GCF_001669775.1 Rheinheimera sp. SA_1 | reverse complement strand
GAGATTTGCAATTTACGTGGTTTGGGCATGATGTCATCCTGACAGTCAAAAAATCCTTTGGCTTTAAATTTGGTTGCAAAAAAGTTAATGTCAAGTTTTTATGGAAATTGGTGGGTGTCTGGTTTTCTTTTTATTTACAAATGGTCAGTGATTAATAGTCATGATTTGTGGGTGTCCACAAATGGTCATGCATGCGCCTCACCCGCGACCTGCACAAGTGTCATGATTTGTGGGTGTCCACAAATGGTCCCACAAATGGTCCATTATGGAAATTGGTGGATGTCCGGTTTTCTGGGCCGCTACTCGGCGGCATAAAAGGCGCTCACGGCGCTGGTGGCAGCGTTCACCATGTCGCGTTCAGCCTTGGACAGAAGCGGATTCCACACGTCGAAGATCAGCACCACCCGCAACAGGTCGCTATCGTTACGGGCCTCATGTTCGATGGTGTCATCGAACACCAGCACCTTACCCTCCTGCCACCGCCGATGTTCAAACCCGACCCGGTACAGGCAGTTTTCCGGGATGATCAGGGGCAAATGCACCACCAACCGGGCATTGGTCTCGCCATGGTGTGGCGGGATGGCCGTATGGGGCGACAGGGCGGAAAACATGGCGTTGGGGCACAAGCCGCCAATTTCCGCCATTTCCACCGCTTGCAAGGCGGCGGCCGTCGCCGGACACCGGGCTAGGTTGGCTTTATCCGGTACTCCTGCCCGCCATAAGGAATAGCTGGCCCAACGGGTCGACTGGTTCAGTTCCTGCCATTGGTTCACCGGCTGACCGGCGCGATAGTTGATATAGGGGGTAAAGTCGGTCCCATGGTCGCTCAACGCCCGCATCATTTCCGCGCGGATATCGTCCGTGCGGGCCTCTAAATCGGCAACCCACGGAAACAGTTCGGTATTATAGAAAGGGATAGCCGGCAGACGGGGGACATGCAGCTGATTGCACACCGAATGATAAGGTGTGGTCTTGCCCGACAGGATCGACACAGCTTCGTCCCAGCGCTCCAAAACCGACGCCTCCAACGCGGCACGGGTACTGCCCAAGGCGCCCTCAAGGTGGGCCGTCAGCTCCTGCATGTGATCGTAAACGACCTGGTGCGCCTCCGCCAAGGGGGTTTTCAGCCATTCCGGGCACTCGCTGGGGAGCGGCGCGATCTTGATGGCATTGCGGAACATCGACGCCGCGGCGCGCTTTTTGCCCTGGCCATACAATATTTGGCCCTGACCTAACAAGGCTGGCATGAAATAGGGGTCGATCGCCAACGCCTGTTGCAAGGCATCCCATTGGCCTTGCACATCGCCCGTCTGCGCCCGGGCATTTGCCAGATGTAACAGCACCATCGGTTCCGTCGGCGCGGCCTGATGGGCGGATTGCAACAGCCCCACCGCCGTGGCCACATCGCCATTGGTCATGGCGATGATGCCCAGATTGAACAGCGCCTCAACATTGGTGGGCTTCAGACGGAGAACCTCAGTCCAAAGCTGATAGGCCTCCCGCACTCGTGCTTGCGCCGTGGCTTGCTTGGCACGCGCCAACAGATCCTGAAATGACTGACCCAACAACTGAACTCTCCCATATCCGCACCTACACGATACCGCAGCATACCTGAGGCGATGGTTCTACAAAAGAGTATATGAAGTATAAAAAGGCTTTTCGCCCTCCTAGGATATCTTGTACCCGAAATATTCTCACTCATTTAACGTTCAAATCACAACTTTTACCGTCGAACCAGCCCAAATCGCTCTGATAAGATTCGTCTTTGCAGTAAAATCACTGACTGCTGCTTCGCCGGATGTAAGTTGCTCCAACGGCCACTGTGAAACTGGCAGTGTAGGCTTTGAGGCCGTTCATCAATAAGACGACGCTGAGATGGGTCGAGCAAGCGTGGAACCAAAGGAGGCGCTCGTTCTGGCGGTTGCTTGTGCTGATGTCGTACTTGTCCGCTTTCTGCTTCAGGTGTTTTAGGATCTGTGCAATCACCTTCGGCTCTTCGATACTGGCAATCACTTAACAGTAATTCAGCACACCCACATTTTTAGTAATTCTAGTAATTCAGGACACCCACTTTTTAGAATGCCCACTTTTTAGAATGTGCCCGCAGCTTGGTCAGTGTATTCCAGTAGATTAGTAATTCAGGACACCCACTTTTTAGAATGCCCACTTTTTAGAATGAGCCAGCAGCTTGGTCAGTGTATTCCAGTAGATTAGTAATTCAGGACACCCACATTTTAGAATGTGTGGGTGTCCTTTTTCCTGCTAATGTGTGGGTGTCCTTTTTCCTGTAGCGGTACATAAGGTAATGGCGGTAATAACAGTTTTATTTATAAAGGAGGAGCAGGCTGATTGGAAAGCAGCTAAGTCAAGAAAGCCATTAAAGTTTTCGTGTTTACCTTTTAACCACCGATCCAATCGAATACAGCACATCTTCACCCGGACAGGCATGTACCGGAATATTCAACGCACATGGTTGGTTTGGTTTATCCAGACAGAATTCAAAGCGGGTTTGGGTTTTTACCGGTTGGGTAATGATATTTTTTGGTAAGTCGGACCATCGCCATTTTTTAATGACGTATTTTGCTGCTTCAGCAAAATCTTTGCGGGTTGATGCGATAACCTTGAGATCTTTGATTTCATTTTGTGGCGTAATGACATACTCCACTGTTGCACATCCGTCGATGGAACTGGCTGCAGCCGATATCGGATATCGAGCCACAAATCGTTGTAATTGCAGCCATTTAGTCGATTGTATTTCGTTTTGAGTAACGGCTAAGTTGGGATATTCATCCGCGGCTTTTGTTGAAGCACAGCCGCTGACGACGAGGGCTGCGATGACCAGAATCAGCTGTTTTTTCAGCATAAGAACGTTCCTTGTAATGACAGTCATTGATGGTTTAAGGCGCAGATTTGTACCAAACCTCTGCTTTTTGCCGATGATAGCCAGCTGAAATTAACTTGATTCGGATTGAGTATCAACGTTAAAGAAACATTTGTTGTTAATTGAGGAACTGATTGCGTTAGAAACCGGACAGCGCCGGTCTGGCGGTCGCTTAGCCGCCCGGCTGTTGATGCATCTGCATAAACAGCGTAATCACGTTACGGACATGGCTTTCAATCTTTGAACCGGCGTGTTTGGGTGGTTGTTGGAACATCCGCCTTAACATATCCATGCCGACCAGCATCCCAAATAGCAGCTCGCCGCTGGCTTCCGGATCGGGGCAATGTAACAAACCGGCAGCGCCTGCGTTGCCCAGCCATTGTTGAAACTGGTCACAGGTTGCTTGTGGTCCCAGTTCATACATGCGGTGGCGTAAATCGTCTGGCATCCCCTGGTGACCATGCAGCGTATTCATCAGGCAGATCTGATCGTCACTGCATAAAAATTCCAGCAACCGCACACTAAAACTGACCAGTGCTTCCACTAGTTGGTCTGGGTTGCGGATATCCGGGTTTAAACTTTCGATAAAAAAGTCCGATTGGGCACGCAGTACCGCTTCAATTAACTCGTTGCGGTTGCTGTAGCGGGAATACAAGGTGGCTTTGGACACACCTGCCTCGGTCGCCACCGCTTCCATCGTGACTGCGCCGACGCCTTCCTGAATTAAAAGTTTGCGGGCAGCCAGCAAAATTGCTGTGTCTTTACTACGATCGATGGGTCTGCCGCTGGTGGCTGTCATAAAAATTCTCTTGTTTATTGAACAAAGTCGTTCAATAATTAGTTTCTAAACGCAATCGTCTGATAATGACAGACTCATACCGAGGGATCTATGCGCTGCATCAAATTGCTGCTGGTTATCACCATTTTGTTTCAAATTTATGGGTGTTCTGATCCGGCGGTCGTGGTCGATCATAGCAAAAATGGCCGTTGGGTGAAAACGCTTCCGTTGCAGCTGCAACAACAGCACCAGCTGGAATTTACCGGTGTGCTGCGGGCTCGTACCGAAGTGCCACTGGCTTTTCAGGTGTCGGGACGGTTACAGCAACGACTGATTGAGCCTGGTCAGTTAGTCAGTAAAGGGCAATTGCTACTGCAATTGGATCCAAAAGATTTAACTGAAGCGGTGCGGGTTGCGCAGGCCGGGGTCGATGCTGCCAAAGCCAGTGTCAACACGATGCAGGCAGAATTAACCAGGACTAAAGCGCTGATTAAAAAAGGCTTTATTAGCGAGCAGGCGCTGGAACAAGTGCAGTTAAAATACAACGAAGCCAGTGCCAATCGGGACCGCAGCCAGGCGCAGCTGGAGCAGGCGCGTCATGCCCTTACCTACGCCAAAGTACATGCGCCGGACGATGGCATTATCACCCAAATCAGCAGCGAACCGGGCCAGGTAGTGACGGCCGGTCAGCCGATGGCATCGTTGGCAACGGTGCAACAAGCAGAAGTAGAAATTCAGTTACCCGAAAATCTGACGCCGCCGGTGAGCGGCACTGTGCTGATCGACGGTAAGTCGGTGCAGCTGGAACTGCGCAGTTTTGCCGGTAGCGCTGACCCACAAAGTTTGTCACGTCAGGCGCGCTATCGTTTACTGGACGCGCCAACGACGGTCGCGCTCGGCCGGGTGGTGCAGGTACATTTTCAAGAAGATCAGTCGCAGATAGCGCAGGTGCCGGTCGGCGCGCTGGATGAACGTGGTGTCCAGCCGCAAATCTGGCAAGTGACGGATGGCAAAGTGCAGGCGTCACCGATAGAAATTCTGGTGCTGGAGGGTGAAATGGCCTCGATCCGCACTTCCCTTGCTAACGGCAGTCATGTGGTGGTGTTGGGTGCCCATTTACTGCAGCCGGACATGGCGGTACAGGAGCTGCCACAATGAAGTTTAATTTGTCAGCGCTGGCGGTGCGGGAACGCGCCATCACCTTGTTTTTTATCATTTTATCCTTTATTGGCGGCACCTATGCTTTTTTAAGCCTGGGCCGGGCAGAAGATCCTTCATTTACCATTCGCGCCATGCTGGTGTCAGTGTACTGGCCGGGCGCCACGGTCGATGAAATGCAACAACAACTGGCCGACCGGTTGGAAAAACGCATTCAGGAAGTTGGCTACGTCCACAAGCTGGACAGCCATATCCGGCCAGGCGCTGCCACTTTAACCATTGAATTTAAAGACTATACTCCAGCTGAAATTGTGCCTGACTTGTTTTATCAGGTGCGCAAGCGGATGCTCGAAGAAAGTGCGTCATTGCCGGAAGGGGTGGTTGGTCCTATCGTCAACGACACTTTTTCTGATGTGTATTTCAGTCTGGTGGCGTTAAGTGCGCCCGGTTTGCCGTTTCGTGAGCTGAGCCGGGAAGCCGAAGTGTTGCGCGACAAGCTAAGTCTGGTGCCCGGCGTGCAAAAAGCAGTGTTGATTGCCGACCGGCCAGAGCGGGTTTATATCGAATTTGATCAGCAAAAAATCAGTACTCTTGGCATTTCAGCCGCCGACTTACGACAGCAAATCAGTGGTTTTAGCCGGTTAATTCCGGCCGGACAAATTGAAACCAATGGCCCGTCGATGGCGCTGCGCATTGATGCGCGCGTCGACAGTCTGGAAGAACTGCAACAATTACCCATTCGGGTGAAAGACGCCATTCAGCCGCTAGGCGATTTGGCCAAAGTCCGCCGTGGTTACGAAGAACCAGCCCGAATGCTGGCGCGTACCGGCGGTATGGATTCAGTATTGGTAGGTGTGGTGATGCAGCGCGGCGAAAACGGTTTGCAACTGGGTCAGGCGCTGCAGGCTGAAATTGCCGCAACCAGTGCCCGTTTGCCGCTGGGGATGGAATTACATCAGCTGACCAATCAGGCGGAAGCTATTTCGGCGGCGGTGGATTTATTTCAGCTGAAATTTCTGGTCGCGGTGCTGGTGGTGATGGCGGTGAGCATTCTGGCGATTGGTTTTAAAGCAGGTTTAGTGGTTGGCATTGCCATTCCGCTGACCTTAGGCCTGACCTTTCTGGTGATGAAAGTGGCGGGAATTAACCTGGATCGGATCACCTTAGGCGCGCTGATTATTTCGCTGGGCTTGCTGGTTGACGATGCCATTATCGCCATCGAAATGATGATGGTGAAAATGGAACAGGGCATGGATCGGATCAAAGCCGCCAGTTTTGCCTGGTCGGCCACGGCCGCACCGATGGCTTTTGGTACGCTGGTCACCATTGCCGGTTTTGTGCCTATTGGTTTTGCCCGCTCCGGGGTGGGTGAATACACTGGTAATATTTTCTGGGTGGTGGGTTCGGCGCTGATTTTATCCTGGCTGGTGGCTGTCACTTTTACGCCGTATCTTGGCGTGAAATTGCTCAAAGATGTCAAAGCCCATCATGAAGATATGTACCAAAAACCGCTGTATTTGAAATTGCGATCATTGATTGTCTGGTGTGTTGAGCAGAAAAAAACCGTGATCCTTACCACAGTGCTGATGTTGTTGTTGTCCTTGCTGGCGATGAACAAGCTGGTGCAAAAACAGTTTTTCCCAAGTTCCGACCGGCCGGAAGTGTTGGTCAGCATTTATCTGCCACATGGCACGGCGCTGAAAAATACCGACGCCACCAGCCGTAAACTGGAGCAACTTCTGGCCGGGAATGCTGATGTGCGGACCATGTCGGCTTTTATTGGCGCCGGCGCACCGCGGTTTTTTATCTCCGCTAATCCAGAGCAGCCAGATCCGGCTTTTGCCAAATTATTGATTGTGGCGCAAGACGCCGCTGCGCGTGATCGCATCATGCAGTTGCTGCAACAGCATATCGACCAGGGCATGTTCAGCGAAGCGCGGATCCGCGTCAGCCGTTTGTTGTTTGGTCCACCGGTGCCATGGCCAGTTAGTTTCCGGGTGATAGGCGAAGATCCGGCGAAACTGCGGGAAATTGCCACGAAGGTGCAGGCATTGATGGTGAAAGACGCCAATATCGTTGGCGCGCATCTGGAGTGGGACGAACGGGTACCGGTGCTGCGGTTAAAACTGCAGGCCGATACCATGGCAGCTTATGGTCTGACTGCGACTGAAGTGGCGCAGCAACTGCAATTACAACTAACCGGCGTCTCGGTGTCGCAGCTGCGGGAAGATATTCGCACCGTCGAAGTGGTGGCCAGGTTAGAGCGTCAGCAAGCGCAAAAAGCCGAAACGCTGGAAATCAAAACCGTCCGCGGTCAGGCCGTGTCCATTCGCCAGCTGGGCGAGCTGAAAGTCGAATATGAGCAACCGCTGCTGAAAAGGTACAACCGCACGCCGTATCTGGCGGTGGTTGCCGATGTTAAAGGTGCGCAGCCAAACGATGTCTCCAACCGTTTGTGGCAACAACTGCAGGAACTGCAGGCCTCGCTGCCAGTGGGTTATAAAATTGCGCAGGCCGGTTCGGTGGAGGAATCCGGCAAAGCCGACGCTTCAATCCAGAAACTGATGCCGCTGATGGTCGCCTTGATGCTGATTTTTATTATGCTGCAAATGCGTTCGTTCACCGGCATGTGGATGGTACTGGCCACGGCGCCGTTGGGTCTGATTGGCGCCACTTTGGGTTTATTGATTTTCCGCCAGCCGTTTGGCTTTGTTGCGTTGTTAGGCATGATTGGCCTGGCTGGAATTCTAATGCGCAATACGCTGATTTTAACCCAGCAGGTTACTGACAATCTAGCGACCGGCCAGTCGACGCGTGATGCGGTGGTTGATGCGGCGGTGCACCGCGCCAGACCGGTATTGCTAACGGCACTGGCGGCAATGTTGGCGTTTGTCCCGCTGACGTTGGATACCTTCTGGGGACCGCTGGCCTTTGTGTTGATCGGCGGCGTGGGTGTTGGCACCGTGCTGACGTTATTGTTTGTGCCTGCCCTTTATATGCAGATCTTCAGCCGCAAACTACGACACGCCGTCTGAATATTGAGTTTAAGCCACTGCTAACACCTTCTGCTTCGCGGCAGTTGGTTGTTGCAGCGGCGTCATGCCACACAACCAGCGCAGCAGTGCAAGGCGACGGATCAGTTCAAAACCTGCTATACATCCGGCGAAGGTCAGGATAATCAGCAACGGCGCTTCGATGCTAACCGGGATTGCCAGTGGTTTTAGCCAGCTGGCAAACACAATGGTCAAGCTCTGATGCAGCATGTAACAAGGCAAAATGGCGACTGTGCAATAACGACGGATTTTGCCGTCTTGATCAAAGCTGAACGCCGGCCGGTTCAGCCAAAACCCTGCATATCCAAGCACCGCCAACAACCAGCCCCAATGATTCAGCACCGAATTTAAGCGGTACACCAACTGCACAGACACCGAATGGTCAAACTGCGCCGCCAATGCCGGAAACACGTCATGCCGATCGGCAATTGCAAAGCTATAACAGCAAAGTGCCAGTGCCAAAAACCAGCGGCGATGGTCAATCACCGCTTGCCACCAGCTTTTATGCTGCGCCAGCAAATAACCGGCAATAAACACCGCAACATATTTGGCATGGCTGTACCAATCATCCACCAAGGCATGCGTTGTTTCGAACAGCGGTTGCAGGAAATAAACAATGGGTACAAATATCAAAACTAGTGCTAACAAGGCATAGCGGCCTGGGACAGGTTGCAAGACTTTCGCCAGCGCATTCAGCGGCTTGCGGCAGAGTAACACCAGCATGGTATAGCACCATAAGTAAGGTAAAAACCACAGGTGATTCCAGGTCAGCAGGCCAATCGGACTGTGATGATCCACCAGTAAATCGGTCGAAGGATTAATATATTGCCACCAGAACGCCAGATAACCGGGTTCAATTAAATCCTGACTCAGTGCTTCAAAATACACCTGCGGCGTAACGATCACGAACATGCCAAACAGGAGTGGGATCAATAACCTGCTGCTGCGGTTGCGTAATAAAGCCGCAGCGCCAACTTTTTGCTGAACCAGACTCAGCGCCATCGCACTTAATAAAAACAATAACGACATCCGCCACGGATTGGTCAGGATCATCCAGTCCTGTAATACCACGCTGGTGACGCTGCTTTTGATATGCCAGTCCCAATCGGCCACGTAATACATACCGACGTGGTATAAGATCAGCACGGCAAAGGCCAGAATGCGCAACCAGTCCAGATCGTAACGGCGGCCTATGTCAGGTACATCTCGACGGCTAATTTCAGTTTGTGTCATGCTGTGACTCCAGTGGGTTGAGGCTTGATGGAATGCAGCATGTCGGAGCGCAGGGGCCACGCCAAGCGCCCGGTGGCTAAGCTGTGGATTTCAGGGTTAAGAGGTGGATGGTTGTGACCAACGGTGAACGGATTAATTGGCTACAGCGTTTTGAGCGGCATAAGGTGTTGTATAGTTATTTGGCGTTGGCGCTTTATATATTACTGAACAACACTATCAACGCAACATCTGTCTGGATGGAACACAACCGGCAACCCGGTAATATGCTGCCGTTGTGGGAACCGTTTTTGTGGGAATACAGCAGCATGTTGGCGACTTTGTTATTGGCGCCGTTGCTAGTCTGGTGGTTTGATCGTCATCCGCTGCGGCTCACTCAGTTACGCGCTTTGCTGCTGGCACATCTGCTCGGCTCGTTATTATTTTCACTGGCGCACACCGGTCTGATGGTTGGTTGCCGGGAGTTAGTCTATGGCCTGCTTGGTCGTGGTTACGACTTTGGCCCCTGGTTGCGGGAATTGTTTTATGAATACCGCAAAGATGCCTGGGGTTATCTGTTTCTGCTCGGGTTGTATCAGTTGTTGCAATTTGTCTATCACCGGCTGACCGGCGATGCGACCTTGATCAGTGGCGATGATGAGCCGGGCGTGAAAGCCGGACAGAACACCGAAAATGAAGCTGTAACAGCGGCAGTTCCCCTTCAACCCAACTCGCCACAGCACTTTTTAGTGAAAAAACTCGACCGCGAATTTCTGGTGGCGATCAGTGACATAGAGTGGCTTGAAGCCTGCGGCAATTACGTCAACCTGCATTGCAAAGGCCGCATTTACCCGTTACGCGCTACGCTCAGCCAAACCATGTTGCAACTGGAACTTCAGGGTTTTAGCCGCATCCACCGCAGCTTCGCCGTCAACCATCGGCATATCGACAATATCAGCTACCAACCCAGCGGCGATGGCGAACTGGTACTGAAGAACGGCCAACAACTGGCGTTATCGAGGCGGTTTAAAGAACAGTTTCGAACCCGATTTCAGGCTGCGGGCTGATGGTTGCTTTTTGTGGGTGTCCTGAAATGTGCTAAATGTGGGTGTCCTGAAATGTGGGCCTCATTGAATCATTTTGAGTGAACTGTGTTGGCTTAGCGCGGACGTTTTTTGCTGTAAAATAAGGAGAAGTCTTTGAAATACTTAATTATCTTCAGTGCTTTTTACTTTGTGATCGCCAGTGCTGAAGTTGTCATCAATGAAAAGTATATTCATTACAAAGTATCAGCGTCGTCGAAGGAACAGCTAAGTGAATCTTTGAACCAAGCTTCACCGATCAGACAGGATGGCAAAGTTTTTCACGGCCACGCCGCTTATTACATTAAATGGCAGTTTTGGTGGAACAACAGTCTGCATCAATGCAAACTCACTGCAGTTAAAACGACGTTAGACTTGGTGTATACCATGCCAAAACTCGAAGCCGCGGCGAAAGAGGTTCAGGATGTTTGGGCAAGCTGGTACCCACAGCTGGAACTTCACGAACTGGGCCATGGTGAGCTCGCTGTTGCTACCGCAAAAGAAATTGATACGAAAATTAAAGCTGTGGGCACTTTTGCCAGCTGTAAAGAGCTAGAGCACGCGGCGAACGCAATCGGGAATGAGTTAATGACTAAACTCAAAGACGAGAATGCAGCTTATGATCAACAGACCAATCATGGCGAATCGCAAAATGGCTGGTTGTATCAACATTTGAAATAGCAACCGGCACCGATGCCGTAAGAGTTTCGTTGCCATCAGTGTTGATCAGCTCCGAAATTAAGTAAATAGACGGCCAAAGGCCAGGAATGTCTCTCATTGGTAAGCCTGCAATAAGCCAGTCAGCCTTACTTCAACACCGCCCTTACATCCACCACATCTACGCCCTGTAGTTGACCAAGCCATTGATCAAACCAGGGTTTGTGCGAAACGCCGACTACTGACAGCACCCGGGCGCCGGGTTTTTCGCGGAATGTTTCTGCGATATTGGCAACCATTCGCAGGTTGCGGATATCCCAGCCACTGACCCATATCTGTGGATAACCGGCCGTCGATTTGGCCCGGAGCGCGGCGCTGACGTTCACTTCGGCCAGCACCTGTAAATGGGCGGGCTCATTGATATATCGATACAGCGGTAGCAGATCTGCAGCTTTGGTCAACGCCTGCACCTGCGGTTCGCGTTGATCAAAAGCACCGCGGCCGGCACCCCAGGCAGCCATCACTTCCCGGCCAAAAGCGTCTTTATCGGTGTAGGCGATATTGTCGCCGGTGTGATTGTCGGTGGCGAACACCCGTTGCAGACCCAGTCGTGCTGCAAGGCGCGCAGCGATCTGATAATTTTCATTATTACGCTGGCTGATTTCGCCAAGCATCGTCACCAGAGTTTCAGTCAAACCGTCCCCGGCACGTTGCTCGACTGACGCCAACTGCAGCCATTGCACATAAGCTGAAGCCCGGTCATTGGCGGCCAAAAACAACGCCGCCAACTGACGACGCTGTGCTGGCGTCGGTTTTGCCGGAAAGGTTTTTAACATGGTATCGACTGCGTCCATCGCTGCCGGCACGTCCAACCCGGTTGCGGTTTTCGCAAGTGTTGTCGAGGCACAATAATCGGCGCCATATTTGGCCGGATGCCGCAGCGCCAAGTCGCATTCTTCACCGGACAAGGCTTCGATGGTGATAATGTCTGGCTTAAAACGGGCCAAGCGTTCTAATAGCGGGTTTAGTGTTTTAGCATCAAACCCTGCCGGTAATTCACTTAAATGCACAGTACCAAGCACCAACACCTGGCTGCGTGGCCCGGTCATGGCGTTATCCAGTGTTGTCAGGTCTATTTTCGTTTGGGCTTGCGTGAATATGGGCAAAGTTAAAATCAAGCCTGCGACTAAAGTGTGAGTCATTATTGTTTTCATGCTGAATTCCTTGGTGTGTGCAAACACTGTCGGATGTTGCCACTGAAATGGTTGTAATGCACCGCAACTTTATTACTGTCCGCTCAGCCGCTTCCCGAATGAAATAGCGTAAGCGCCGGAGCGCATCAACAGCACCGGATCGGCCGAAGGGGTAATGCCGCTTGCTAGCACGTTCGGGTCGAAGTTGATGTTTTTACACTGATCGCCACCACTTTGAGTGATACGAAATTCACCGCCAGCCACAACTTTACTGCTGGCGGGCCAGGCTTGTGACGGATCCAGCAGTGGATAACCCGGTTCTGCCAATACCAGTTCCAGTTTAAATTTCAGTGCACCTTGTTGCAGACGTTCCGTTAACCGCTGCAGCAGAAAGTCTTTGGCTGGCGCGGCAATTTCGCTGGCGGTTAAGCCTTTGACGCCATCGACCGGCGTTATTTGCCAGCGCACGGCCTGTTGTTTACCGCTGGCATTGTTCAGGTAAAAGCTATGCAAACCAAAATAAGGGGTGCTGCCGTAGCTGGCAGGTGGTGCGGTTTTCGAAAGGTACTCAGCCTGCAGTTGGGTATCCGGGTGGGCTTTACGATAAGCGGCAATTTTTGTGGGGTCCGGCTTGCCGGTGGCGGCATCGGGAATAGTGGCTTGCAACAAACCCAAAAAGCTATCCGGATCTTTGGCACCAAATACCGGCGTGGATAACAGTGCAAAATGCTGTAGTTCACCATTGCTGAGCTTAATTTGTGCGGTAAAACCTCGTGGGCTACGGCTGTTTTCCGCTGCATTGGGGTTGCCGCCAGCCATTGAAAACCGGCCGGTCAGTGGAAAGACGTCGCCGCTGAATAAAGGTGAGTCGCTGTAAGTTGCCAGCGTTATATCCCCTTGAAATTCGCCGCTAAAGCAAACGCCTTTAGCGTGGCCTTTACGTTCACCTTTGTGCTCACCGAAGATTTTGGCGAAGGTGCTGATAAATTGATCCGGGGTGGCAGCAGTGGCGGCGCTGGCATTGGTGGGATTCAGGCTCAGCAGCGACATTGCTGCCAAAGTAGTTGTTAGGAACATGACTTTCATTGTTCGCTCCGGTGTTAGTGTTGTGATAAACAAAAGGGACAGACTTGCCTGTGGTTGCAGCGAAATACCGGTGATCAGGTCCAAAGATTTCGGTGTTTGCGGTACAACGTCAGAAAAACCGGTTCAGTTTCAACCCCACCTGCCGCAACAAGTCAGATCCCGGCCGGTAACGCTTAGGCGACGACTGCTCTTGCTATCTATGAAATTCCCCATTAAATTGCCACATTTCAAGCTGCTTTTTGAGTTGTTCAGCGATGCAAAATTTACAAACGATTTCGTTATTCCCAACCCACATTTTGCAAAGTACGTTGCAGGATGCGGTAACGCTGAACCCAGAATTGGTGGCGGAAGTGCTGCAGTTACGGGTAGCCAGGCTCGGGGTGAATAAAACCAATGTTGGTGGCTGGCATTCACCGCCGGATTTGCAGTTTGTACAACTACCGGCGTTGCAGCAATTTGTCAGCGAAATTTATACCCGGTTAACGGCGTGGGCAGAGCAGTATTTTCAGCTGCCGACGCCTTTGGATCCAACACTCTGGCAAATAGAGCTTTGGGCCAACTGCAACGAACGTGGCCATTTTAATAAAGCCCATGATCATTTCCGCTCCGGTATTATCGCCTCCGGTTTTTATTATGTGCGTTGCGGTGGGGATGATGTTGGCGGTGAAACTGTGTTTCTCAATCAGCAAAGTTGTCCGCTGAATATCAGTCTGAATGTACCGCTGCGTACGCCCGAATATCAGGTGACGCCGGTTGATGGCACCATGTATATTTTCCCCAGTTGGCTCGGGCATCGGGTGTTGCCGTATCGCGGTGACGTTACCCGCATCAGTCTGGCGTTTAATGCGCATCATCCAGCATTGAATGTGTTTAAGCATGGCGATAAACCACGCTTTAAAATGCTGAAAACACTGCTGGGACGGGCTGATTTTATGAAAGGCCGTCGTTAAATTTGTTGGGGCAGCGTGTTCAGCTGCTCCGTTGATAATGATAGGCGTAATACACCACCGGGATCACTACCAGCGTCAGTAAGGTGGACACCAGAATACCGAATATCAGCGCGACCGCCAGGCCGCCAAAGATCGGGTCATCCAGAATAAAAAATGCTCCCAGCATTGCGGCTAACCCGGTCAGCACAATCGGCCGCGCCCGCACCGCAGAGGCGTGGATCACCGCTTGCTCCAGCGCGATACCTTGCGCCAGTTGCTGCTGAATATAATCGACCAGTAAAATTGAGTTGCGCACAATAATGCCAGCCAGCGCAATCATGCCGATCATCGAGGTTGCAGTGAACTGGGTATTCAGCAGCCAGTGACCCGGCATAATGCCGATTAAAGTCAGTGGAATAGGCGCCATAATAATCAGCGGCACACCATAAGATTTAAACTGCGCCACCACCAACAGGTAAATCATAATCAAACCAATGCCATAAGCAATCCCCATATCCCGGAAGGTTTCAAAAGTGATTTGCCATTCGCCATCCCATTTAATGCTGAGCTCATCGGTGTGATCCGGCGCGCTGAATAATCGTTGTGGAACAGGGTTTAAAGCGTCGGCTAATTCACTTTTCACGTCCAGCATGCCGTAGAGCGGGCTGTCGATGCCACCGGCTAAATCGGCGGTGACAAACACCACCGGTCTTAAATCTTTGCGGTAAATGGTATTTTCGCGCACGGTTTTTATCCGTTGGGTCACTTCAGATAAAGCGACAGTGCCGCCCTGTTGCGTCGGAATGGGCAGCAGCGCCAGTTGTTGCCAGTCGGCGATGACGCCTGGTTGCAGCTTCAGTACCACCGGCGTCAGGCTGCGGCTGTGCTCATCCCGTAAATAACCGGCATGGACCCCTTGCACCGCCATTTGAATAGCTTGGCTGACGGTCGCGACCGACACGCCCAATTGCGCAGCTTTTTGTTGATCCACCACCAGTTGCCACAGCGGTTGCGGCGCTTCGACCGTACTGTCGATATCTACGATATGCTCAACTGTAGCAAAGGTTTGCATTAAGGCGGTGGCGGCATCAAGCTGGCTTTGATAATCCGGGCCATATATTTCCGCCACCAATGGCGCCATCACCGGCGGGCCTGGCGGTACTTCGACCAGTTTGATACTGGCGCCGGTGGCTTTCTCCAATGCGGCCAACACTGGCCTGACCCGCAGCGCAATGGCATGACTTTGTTCATCTCGATCCAACCGGCCTGCCAGATTAACTTGTACATCGCCCTGCCACGGGTATTGCCGTAGATAATATTGCCGCACTAAACCATTAAAATTAATCGGCGCCGCGGTACCGGCATAAGTTTGTAAATGAGTCACTTCCGGAAGTTTTAACAGTTCCAGACTGACCTGATTCAGCACCGCCTGCGTTTGTTCCAGCGTGCTGCCCTCAGGTAAATCCACCACCACCTGAAACTCCGATTTATTATCAAAAGGCAGCATTTTTAGCACCACCATCTGACTGGTGACCAATAGCACCGACAGCGCGATGGCGCCAAGCAAGCCGAACAATAGTTTCAGCCGGTTGCTGCGTCCCTGCCGTGCCTTTAAAAACGGGCTCATTAATTTGCTGAAAAGTTGCTGCAGCTTACTATCATCATGGCCAGTATTTTTGGGCGCTGGTTTTCCGGCAAATACTTTTAAAAATAACCAGGGCGTGAAAATAAAGGCCACCAACAAGGAAATCAGCATGCCCATACTGGCGTTAATTGGGATCGGGCTCATATAAGGCCCCATCAACCCGCTGACAAAAGCCATCGGCAGCAAAGCGGCGATTACAGTGAAAGTGGCGAGAATTGTCGGCGCACCTACTTCTTCCACCGCCAGCGGAATAATTTCGCTGAGGGTGGTTTTACCTTCCAGCCAATGCCGGTGCAGGTTTTCCACCACCACAATAGCGTCGTCGACCAGAATGCCAATCGAGAAAATCAGTGCAAATAACGACACCCGGTTCAGGGTAAAACCATAAGCCCAGGACGCAAATAACGTCAGCGCCAGCGTGATCATCACCGCCATGCCGACGACAAAAGCTTCGCGCCAGCCGAGCGCAAAACCAACCAGCAACACCACTGATAAGGTCGCGAACAACAGTTTATGAATCAAGGTGTCGGCTTTGTCTTTGGCGGTGTCGCCATAATTGCGGCTGATGCTGACTTCGATATCCTGCGCCAGATATTGTTGCTGCAAATACACCAGCTTGGTTTCCAGCGCCTGCGTCACATCAACGGCATTTTTCCCTGGTTGTTTGGCGATGGCGATAGTCACCGCCGGGCTTTGCTGTAGTTTGCCATCTTGCAGTTGCAGATGCTGCACGTAAGTTTGCGGCTCGCCGCTGCCATAGCTAATGTCGGCGACATCGGCTAAATAAACTGGCAGGCTAAGTGCTTGAGTTTCGCCCGTTGCTGTCGCTTCAGACAGGTGCACTGCAACCACCAACTGGCCTATTTGTTCCGCCGAGCTTAAAAAGTTACCGGCCTGCAACTGGATTTGTTGGTTATTTTCCAGCATGGCCAGGCTATGACTCTGGGTATTATTTTGCGTTAACGCTTGTTGCAGTTGTGGCAGGCTCAGTTGATAAGCCTGTAACCGCGCCGGATCCAACCGCACTGACACTTGTTGGCCCGGACCGCCGATACTGTAAATATCACGGCTACCAGCCACTTGTTGTAATTGCTCTTCCAGCCCTTTGGCCGCTTTGAATAAATCTGTAGGGGTCAGTGCCGGGTTTTTACTCCACAAGGTCAGCGCAAACACCGGTACATCGTCGATGCCTTTGGGTTTAATCAGCACCGGCCCGATATTGCTATCAGCCGGTTGCCAGTCGGCTTTGGCGTAAAAAGCGTTATACAACCTGACCAGCGCATCGGTACGGGGCTCGCCAACGGTAAACTGAACTGTTAATACCGCGCGGCCTGGTTCTGACACTGAATAGACATGCTCGACACCCGCAATTTCGGCAATGATTTTTTCAGCTGGAATGGCTACTTGCCGCTCGACCATCGCCGCAGAAGCGCCTGGATAGGGAATAAATACATTGGCAAAGGTGACTTCAATTTGCGGCTCTTCTTCGCGGGGTGTCACCAGCACCGCAAATAAACCGAGTAAAAAACCCACCAGCGCCAATAACGGCGTGATTTGGTTTTGTTTAAAGAGCGCCGCGAGCTTGCCGGAGATACCAAGCTTTGCTGAATTGTGCATAAACCGGCTCCTTTA
The DNA here is from genome assembly GCF_001669775.1 of Rheinheimera sp. SA_1. Classification (GTDB taxonomy): domain Bacteria; phylum Pseudomonadota; class Gammaproteobacteria; order Enterobacterales; family Alteromonadaceae; genus Pararheinheimera. Next base: position 363,165 of record NZ_LXWK01000018.1, on the reverse strand, counting down.
TGGCTGTTGCGATGGGTCGGAATTGTTTAACAGCCGCAGCGAAAGTTGCGCCTTCGCATCTGTCGCAATTTCAGCGCCGGGGGTTAAACCACTGAGCAGCTGATATTGTGTGTGGCTGACAGTTTTCAGCCGCACTGGTTGCAAAACCATGGATCCGCCACTTTTCAGATACACCATACTGACTTCACCGCGCCACAACACGGCACTTTGCGGGATCAACAACTGATCGGAACTGCCGGTTTGCAACCGCAGACGTTGCCAGCTGCCGGGGTAGAGCTGATAAGGAGTGTAATCTGCTTTTGGCAGTTCCAGCCGTAATTGAAAGCTATGGCTCCGGCTATTGGCCTGCGGGGAAATGGTCAGTTTTGGCGCGCCAAGCGCAATCACATCGCCATTACTTAACAAAAGTTCAGCATTTGGGCTTTGTTGCGCCGCTGCGAATTTGCTTTGTGGGAGCTGCGCCACCAGCCGCAAATGCTCCAGACTGAGTCCGCGCAGCAAAGGTTTACCTGGGATCGCCAGTTCGCCAATTTCTACAAATCGTTGTTGCAAAATACCAGTGTAGGGCGCCCGCACCACCGTCTGTTCCAACTGTTCGCTGGCACCGGCTTGCGCCGCTTTAGCTTGATCCAAGCGCGCTTTAGCAGCATTAAAATTGGCCTGTGCCACATCCAACGCCGCTTTCGCAACAAGCCCTTTGCTATGAATATCGCGCACCCGGGTGAGTTCTTGTTGCTGCTCATCAAAGCGGCTTTGTGTTTCACGCACGCTGGCTTGGGCTTGTTTCAACCGCGCCTGCTGTTCGACATCGGTGAACCGCACGATCACCGCGCCTTGTGGTACTAAGTCATTGACATCAAATGGTAACTCTACAATTCGGCCGGAGGTTTGTGCCGAAACTGTCGCTTGCGATACCGCTTCGACCTGGCTGCTCAGTTCCAGCCATTGTGGCGTGGTGACGGGCTGTAACGTCAGCCAGTCGCTGCTATAGCTTGGTTGCACCAGCAGGAAATTCAGACTCAATAGCATTGAAAACAAAGGCAGGATCCGCATCGGTTGCTCCTTGGGAATGGTGCTGATATTTACATTAGATAAATATGATATAAGTATAGGCTAGAAAGTTATAATTAGAAATGACGACTTGATACACTTTGCACAGGCTTTGACTGCTGGCTACCGGTTTAGAGTTCCGGCAGGCATAATGGCGGCCTTGTATTCGCTGAGTATCAGCAGGTGGAGTCGCAGTGGAATTACTGAAAATTGAGTGTTTGGGCAAACAGTTACGGCTGGAAGGGTCGATGGCCGGCTGGCAACAATTGTTTTGGGACGGTCAACTGGTGTCGCAGCAAGTGGCTAGTGCCGATTTGGGCGCGGTGCGGGTGCATCAGTTTGAGCTGCAGTTTGAACAGCAGGGCGCAGCATCTGAGGAAGCGGCAGCAAATCCACAGTTACAACCGATGCAGATCCAGGTTCGTCTTGAAACCGAATTAAACTGGCAGCCATTTTTATTGCGTTACCGGTTGTTGATCAACGATGAACCGCAGCTCGATGGCGAACGTCAAAGCAAAGATATCGAACAACAAAGCCCGGAAATCGCGCCGGTGAATACCAGCAAAATGAGTCTGGTCGGCTTGGCGTCCTTGGGTTTTAAACTGCTGAAAAGCGCCAAAGTTATTAAAGTGGTGCTGGCCGGTGCCAGTATGGCCGCTTATTCCTGGTTATTTTCAGTACAGTTTGCGCTTGCGCTGTTGGCATGTCTGGTGTTCCACGAATATGGCCATATCCGAGCGATGAAATATTTTGGCATGAAAACCAAAGGGATTTACCTGATCCCGTTTTTAGGCGGCCTGGCGCTGTCGGACGAAAAAATTAATACCCGCTGGCAGGATGTGGTGATTTCTATTATGGGGCCAACGTTTGGACTGCTGTTGTCGTTGGTTTGTCTTATCGCCTATTGGGTCACCGGCAATATTTTCTTCGCAGGTTTGGCCACCTTTAACGCTTTACTGAATCTGTTTAACTTACTGCCGATTTTACCGCTCGATGGTGGCCATATTCTTAAAAGCATCAGCTTTTCAATGAATAGCGTCGCCGGCTTAGTAGCTTGTGTGATTGGCGCTGCGGTGGGGGTTTATGTCAGTTACAGCTTTGGCCTGGCGCTATTAGGCTTTTTATTGCTGATTGGCAGCCTGGAAATTGTGTTTGAATGGCGTGGCCGGCATCAAAGCCATTTGTTACCGCTGGATCGTTATGGCCAGGCGTTTTCGACGGTCTGGTATTTGCTGACAGTTGGCAGTTTAGTGGCGATCATCTGGTATTTCGCGAGTTCTGGCGACGATATGTTGGCGTTACCGCTTAAAATCTTACAAAGTTAAGCTGAACTCACTCCACTCTTAACAAGCAAAACGGACGTCCAAAACGTTCGTTTTGTGTGCTACCACTTACATCGGCAAAACGCCGTTTATCCTAAAACCAGCCCTCGACTGTTGCAGTTGCCGCAAAATCCACTGCATCAAGCCCATTTAGTCAGTCGAGGATATACCTATGAAAATCACCCCAAGAACCTTATCAGCAACTCTATTCGCCACACTGTCAGCCAGCATTTGTCTGGGGCTTTGCAACCAGGCTGCTGCTTTTAGCGACAGCGAATTACAACAAAAAATGCAGCAGTTGGTGGCGCAAAAAGCCAAAGCCGATCAACCTGGTTTTACCGTCATTGTCCGCAAAGGCCCGCATCTGCTGTTACGCGGTGGTTATGGTCTGGCCGATCTGGAAACAGCCACGCCAATGCGTGCTGACAGCAATTTGCGCCTGGCGTCACAAACTAAACAATTCACCGCCATGGCGGTGCTGCAACTGGTGCAGGCCGGTAAAATTAAGCTGGAGCATAAAGTTGGTGAAGTATTAAAGGACTATCCGGCGCCGGGACGCGAAGTGACTATTCAACAATTACTGACGCACAGCAGTGGTATTCCTAATTTAAGCCGGATGCCGGAATTTCGGGAAAACAAAGCCAAAGATGCCACTTTACCGGAACTGCTGGCGTTATTTTCCAGCCAACCATTACAGTTTAAACCGGGTAGCCGCTTTGGTTATTCCAATTCAAACTACGTGCTGTTGACCGCTATTATCGAAGCTGCCAGTAAACAAACCTACGCTGACTACCTGCAACAGCATGTGTTCCAGCCACTTGGTATGAAAAGCACCGGTTATGATGTTGCCAGCGACATCGTGCCAAACCGCGCCAAAGGTTATGAACAAACAGCGACTGGTTTTCGCAATGCAGATGTGATCAGCATGACCCGGCCACAAGGTGCTGGCGGACTGCGCAGTACGGTCGATGACTTAAATCTGTGGGATCAAGCGCTTTATACCAGCAAGCTGTTGCCAAAGGAGCTGTTGCAACAATCATTTGTCAAACATCCGGGCTCAGACGGCAAGCCACTACCTTATGGTTATGGCTGGATGTCAGCAGATTTGGCCGATTTAGAAACGCATGAACACAGCGGCGGTATTGACGGGTTCTCTTCGTACATTATCCGCATCCCGGCACAGCAAGTGTATGTCGCGGTGTTGGCAAACAGTTCGTACTTTGATAGTTACACCATGGCGGTGAAACTGGCGGCTATCGCGGTGGGTAAACCGATGGAACCAACACCTGTCACCTTGCCGGAAGCCACTTTGTGGGCCATTACCGGTAACTACAGTTTTGACGACGGTACTGAGCGACTGATTACGCTGGAAAAGGGAGTGCTGATTTGCCAGACCAAAGAAGGTGCACGGCAACAACTGACGCCTTCAGCTGATGGCAAGTTATACCTGGAAGACGACACCAGCTACCTAACGCTGGGTAAAATCAGCAAAGGCAAAGCCGCGCTGGAATTGGTGGTGCGCGGTTTTGGTACCTTCCCGGCGAAACGTTTGCAGTAACCGTTAATCGTTAGTCACTGTTATACCCAAAATCATTGGAGTTGCAGAATGGCCACGGTGGAACCGCGGCAACTGAGCGAGACCCCAGGAGCATAGTTGTCCTATGTGACTGGGCGAGTGAAGACGGCCAACACCCCTGCAACTTCAAGGATGAAGGGTACAGGGGTTAAGTTAGAGCGCTAGTTGCTGCCTTAACACTGCACTTTGCCGCCGCGATACTTCCACTTCAGTCCCACAGCTCAGTATTAACACCAAACCACCGCTGATCGACGGTTCGACGGATTGAATGGCCGTCAGATTCACCAACTGATGGCGGTTCGCCCGAAAAAACAACCCTGGCTGCAAGCGTTGTTCAATACTGTTTAACGAGCGATACACCATCGGCGCTTGTTGTCCGGCATGCACTTTACTGTAATTGCCAATAGCTTCAAACCAACGGACATCCGCCACTTTTAATAAAAAACAGCGCTCGCCGTCTTTGACAAAAAAGTTGCTGTTGTTGTCCAGTGGCCGCTCATTGCTGTCTGACGCTGGTTCCTCTGCCGTAGATGTCGCTGATTTTACATCAGCCGGCAATTTCGCCAATGCCGTCGCCAACCGCTCAGCCGTTATCGGTTTGAGTAAATAATCCACCGTCGGGTAATTAAAAGCTGTTAGCGCATGTTCGGCATACGCTGTCGTAAAAATAATCTTCGGAACTGTTTCCAGCTGCGCCAGCAAGTCAAAAGCAGTGGCGCCGCAGAGATCGATATCCAGCAATAACAGCTCAGGCCGGTGCTGTTTGATTAGCGTCAGCGCCATATCGACATCGCTCGCTTCAGCCACCAACTCCAGCTGCGGATGGGCTTTTAACTGTTCTTTCAGTTCCAGCCGTGCCAACCGCGAATCTTCCACAATCATGACTTTCATCGGAGGTTCTCCGTGCTCGAATGCTGGTCAGTTGCGAGCTGGGTGGTCTCTCGCGGAGCTGCCAAAATTTGCAAAGTCGCTACCACTTCATCCGCCTGTTGCTGCAGCTGTAAAGTCGCCTTTTCGCCAAAAATCAGCGCCAAGCGTTGGCGCAGATTACTTAGACCACTGCCAGTGTTGTTCTCAGAGTTGTTTTCGGAAGTGGTTGCTGTCGACACCTGCAACTGACCACTATTGCGCATCCTGATTTGCCAGCCAACCGCGTCCAAGGCGTTGATTTGGAGGCTGATCCGGCCACCTTGTGGTTGCAGGCTGATGCCATGTTTCACCGCATTTTCAAACAACAGTTGTAGTGTCAGCTTGGGCAATAAGCGCGATAAACAGCTCGGGTCAATTTGATAATCCAGCTGCAGCCGCTGCTCAAATTGAATATGCAACAGCGCGGCATAATCTTTTAGCACCGCTAATTCACTGCGTAGTGGCACCAGCACTTGTTGGTCGGCGTCAATCTGGTAACGCAGCATATCGGCAAAGTGCGCCAGCATGCTGCGGGCCGCTTGTGGGTCTTCAAGGATTAACGCCCGGATGTTATTAATACAGTTAAACATAAAATGCGGGCTCAGCTGCGCCAATAAAATCTGCAGCTGACTTTGTTGCAGTCGCAGTTCGGATCCCAGCTTCGCTTGCTCAGCGGCGCGGATATCCAGCTGACGGCTTAAGGTCAGGTAGAGGCTGCTCCAGAAGATATACAGCGGCAGTAAAAATGGCGTTTTTGCGCCAAGCGGCTGTGCATCAAACACACCGTTTAGTGTTGGGTGGAGCTGGGATAACGGCCATAACAACAGATAATGACTGACATCAACACATATCGACAGCAGCAGTGGAGCACCGAATAACCAGCCGAGCGTGGCGGCGGTGCTGCGTGGACGGCGGCGCAAACGACGGAACAATAGTCGCAGCGGCAAGGTGCCACATATGGCCAAAGCCAGCAGTAACAACGCCGGTGTCAGGCTGCTGAGGGTTAAAGGTTGATCGGCGCCAACCAACAGCAGTTGTAGTAACGCGAACAAGCTCCAGCCGAGGCTTTGGTACAGCCAAAAGTTGCCTGAGGAGCGCGCAGCATCAGCCGATAGAAAAGAGTGCTGCATGCTGCCTGGTTGGTTCATCAGTAAACCGCCACGGTGGTGATCATTTGGCGACAACTGCAAAAGTCGCCGCTTCTGCCAGCGTTAATTCGCGATAGGTACCTTCGACTAAATCGGCACCCAGTTTAAAGCTGCCAATTTGCTCGCGATGTAGCTTTTCTACTTTATTGCCAATCGCAGCAAACATCCGTTTTACCTGATGATAACGGCCTTCGTGGATGGTCAGCAGACATTCCTGTGGATTCACAATTTCCAGCTGGGCCGGTTTGGTCGGATGTTTTTCCCCATTTAGCATCACGCCTTCTTCAAACAAAACAATAGCCGAAGCGTCAACCGGATCGGCGAGCCAGGCGCGATAGGTTTTGGCGCATTCGTGTTTGGGCGAGCTGATTTGATGCGACCACTGGCCGTCGTCGGTGATCAGCAGCAAGCCGGTGGTATCTAAATCCAGCCGGCCGACCGTATGCAGCCGTGACTGCATCGGTTCGTCCATCAGGGTGAAAATTGTATTGTGATCGGGATCATCGGTTGAACAAACATAACCGGCAGGTTTGTGCATCACAAAATAACGTAAACCGATGATTTTTAATAATTCACCTTCCAAGGCAATTTGCTGGTTGGTGCTGACTTGGGTCGAGGGTTGTTTACATAGTTGTTGATCAATAGTCACCAGACCCTGGCGGATGATCTTGCCCGCCTGACTGCGGGTCAGCTCGGTACAATCACAGATAAATTTATCTAAACGCATGGAAATGCCTTTGCTGCATAAAAAAGTTGGGCTAAAGCCACAAATGAGCGTCAGTGTAACTTCGCAGCGAAGGGCACAGCAACCAGCAATACCTTTTTGCCTAGAATGAACGACCGTGCTGACTATGTTTAGAAGTGCAAATTGCTCAGGTTTATTCGGGTTTCAGGCCATACAACTCCAGGCGGGAGGTCCAGAACTGTTGTTTTGGTAATGCTGAAATGGCCAGGTCAAAATCAGTCAACACGCTCTGATATTGCTGGGTCAGTAACAGTTGCCGCGGGTAATTGGGGTAAGGCTGTCCGACAATCTTCATTTTGCCCAAATGTTGTTGCTGCCTGGCATAGTACAAAAAGCTGGAGCGTGTGATCACAATCTGATCAACATTGCGTTCGATTAACCGCGCCAGATTTTCTTTATCGGTATCGGCGTCCAGCCGGGTGACCCGATGTTGGCTCACCAGCTCATTCACCCCCGGATAACTGTAACCGCGCAAAGCACCGAGGGTACTGCCGGCTAAATCGGTCAGTTGCTTAACTTTACCGCTGTAGTCACTTAAGGTGACAAATACATCCCGATCAACAAACACAGTATTGGACCACAGATAAGGTTGCGCTTTATTGGTAAACCAGGCGGGACTGGCCCACAGCACAATGGTCGGCAAACCGGCATTGAGTCGTTCATTTAACAGGTGGCGGGGGAGTTGTTTAAATTCAAGATGATACCTATCGCCGAATTGCTGTTGCAGCGCACGAACCAGATCGTAGTTCAGACCGGTCTCGGTCTCGGCATTGATCACAAAAGGAGGCGAGGTATGGTAGGCATACAAAGTCAGACTGGTGTTGGCCAGCGCGTGACAGCAATACCAACATAAAATTCCGGCCAGAATTCGGCTGATCATTAGATGCTCCCTCAGCAACTTTGCTTGGTTAACCTTAGTTGGCTTCGTTGAAAAAAGGTAGCTTTTAGCGATGTTCGCGATTATGGCGCATTTACTGCGTTTTAACTTCTCCGGCCAGTTAGTCAACTATTTTGGTTGCATTAAACGACCACTTTCCTCTACATTGCAGGGCAAATAACTATTACAACAGCATCATTACTTCAGGACCACCCATGACCAATACCACAATTGCCCGCGGCAGCTGGGGCTCCCGCATCGGCTTTATTCTGGCAGCAGCCGGATCCGCAGTCGGCCTTGGCGCCATCTGGAAATTCCCTTACGTTGCCGGTGCCAATGGTGGCGGTGTGTTTTTATTAGTTTATCTGGCTTGTGTGTTTTCCGTTGGCGTGGTGATGATGCTGGCGGAAATGATGATTGGCCGTGGTGCAAAAAAATCGGCCACGTCCGCTTATCGTGATCTGGGCAAAGGCCAGTGGCACTGGGCGGGCTGGATTTCGGTGCTCTGTGTGTACTTAATTCTTGGATTTTATTGTGTGGTGGGTGGCTGGACCATTGCCTACATTGTCGAAGCGGTCAAAGGCGATATTCTGACCACCGACGCCAAGGTACTGAGTGATACCTTTACCAACTTTATTGCCGATCCAACGGCTTCGTTAATCTATACCGCAGGTTTTATGTTTATTACTGCTGCAATTGTTATTGCCGGTGTGCAGGCGGGTATCGAACGGATTTGTAAGGTGTTAATGCCAGTGCTGTTTGCGCTGATGTTGTTCCTGGTGTATCGCAGCCTGACGTTACCTGGTGCCATCGAAGGTGTGATGTATTTCATTACCCCAGACTGGAGCAAATTATCGATTAAAATGGTATTGGACGCGCTTGGTTTAGCGGTGTTTTCGTTATCTGTTGGTGCCGGTCTGATGATTGCTTATGGCTCTTATTTAAGCCCTGAAACTAAAGTGGTGAATGCCGGTTTGTGGATTGCAGGTTTAGCGACCATGGCCAGCGTGTTGGCGGGTTTAATGATTCTGCCTGCCGTCTTTGCCTTTAACGTCGACCCGGCCGCAGGCCCTGGCCTGACGTTTATCACCATGCCGGCGCTGTTTGCGCAAATGGCTGGTGGTCAAATTCTGGCGTTAGTATTTTTCTCATTGTTGTTGTTTGCTGCTGTGACTTCATCAATTTCCATTCTGGAGCCTGCTGTTGCATTCCTGATTGATGAATATGGTTTCAGCCGCAAAGCAGCTACCGTCATTGTCAGTGTCAGCAATTACGTGATTTTGTGTATTCCGGCGGCATTGTCGTTTGGCGCTATGGCCGAAGATATGAAAGTTTTTGGCAAAACGCCGTTTGATCTGATGGACTTTGTCGCATCAAACTTACTGATGCCACTGGGTGGTATGCTGGCTGCGGTGTTTGTCGGCTGGCGGATTTGGCCACAAATCAAAGTGATTTTGGCTGAAGAAATGCACAAACACGTGCTGAGCTGGTACCGGTTAATGGCTGCAGTGGTCGCACCGTTACTGATTGCGGTGGTGGCTTATATGACGATTAAAGGTTAATCCGGATATTCAACCGGATTAAGCGTAAAAAGCAGCTTCTGCTGCTTTTTTTATGGCTCTTTGTCGGTGCCTGCTGATGCATGGTCGCTCATCAGCGATGATGGTCTGCTTCGTGCTGTACGGCGCATCCGATGGATCCTGGCGGCACGGCGTTTACCTTGCGGCGTAAATGCGCTTGGCAACACTTCAATGCCGAGCTTGCGGCCAAGTTTAACGATAATGGGAATGGTGATCGGCGCAAAAGGCAATACCGCAAAAATGCCAAGGCCAGTGGCCCGCAGTACATCGGCTAATTGGGCGTTGGCACGTGCCAAATCGGTCTTACTAACATCGCCGGTGACATAATGCTGGTAAATCCGCAGCATCTGCCGGGTTTCGTCTTTTTCCTGCGCTAACGCAATTTTCAATCGGACCATGCTAAAGCGGATCCGGATCATACTTTTGCGACGCTGCAGCCGCAGCACCCGAAGTGGCGCTTTATGCAGATGACGTAGCAGCTTCATTCCGATCCCCGTGGCACATTCAGCCCGCACTGCCCGTTGCAGCGCACCCTTTTGACTATAGTGCTATTATCGGTTGCCAGCGGTTGAAACAACAGCAGTATTTACGACGATTAAGCTGAGATAATTTGCATCGTTGCTACTCGCTTCGAACTAAGGCTTTATGCGACCTGCACAATAAAATTCCCATTCAACAAATTTTCACGCTGATACGCCGGGCCTTCGATACCCACGTATTGCACTGACGCACCTGCAGCCACCGCAATGGCGTGACCAGCACCGGTGTCCCAGAGCATGGTCGGGCCAAAGCGTGGGTAGATATGTGCCGTGCCTTCGGCCACCATGCAGAATTTTAACGAGCTGCCGACTGCGACTAATTCATGTTGAGGGAACTGTGCTAAATAGCTTTCGACTTCCGGCTGATAATGGCTTTTGCTACCGACCAAGCGCACGGTTTCACCTGGTGTTGGTGTGACGGCATGGATTTGACGCTCACCTTTGGCATCAGCAACAAAAGCGCCAAGGCCCAATACAGCGCTGTAGGTTTTTTCCAGCACCGGTGCATGGATCACTCCAAGCACCGGTTCGCCCGCCACAATCAGCGCGATATTGACGGTAAATTCGCCATTACGTTTGATAAATTCTTTGGTGCCATCCAGCGGGTCGACCAGCCAGTAGCTATGCCACTGCTGACGGACAGACCAGGGGATGTCCGCTGCTTCTTCTGATAGCACCGGAATGTCCGGTGTTAATGAGGTTAACTCACGCATAATCAGCTGATGCGCGGCTAAATCGGCGGCGGTTAATGGGCTGTCGTCGGATTTATGCTGCACTGCGACGGCTTCGGGTTGATTATAAATCGTTAAAATGGCGTCACCGGCGGCAACAGCAATCCGGCGGATCTGCGGTAACCAGTGGTTTAGTTGCTGGATGGTTGGCGTCATTGCTATCTGTTCCTACACTTGAGGTTATGCCCTGATGATGCCACGCTCGCGCAGTAACTGCAGCAGTTGTTGCACGCTTTCATCCAACGACAACAAACCGGTATCCAGCACAATATCGGCCTGCTCCGGGGCTTCGTATGGATCAGAAATGCCGGTAAAGTTTTTAATTTCACCGCGGCGGGCTTTTTGATATAACCCTTTGACGTCGCGTTTTTCGCATTCTTCCAGCGATGTCGCAACATAAACTTCTATAAACTTTCCTTCTGGCAAGGCCTGACGAATTGCATCACGTTGGCTTTGCAGCGGCGAAATAAAGGCGCTCAGCACTATTAAGCCAGCATCGACCATCAACCCTGCGACAGCACCAACCCGGCGTAAATTCTCACTACGGTCCGCTTCGGAAAAACCTAAATCGGCACATAAGCCATGGCGTACGTTGTCACCATCCAGCAGGTAAGTGTGCGCACCCTGTGCCAGCAACGCCTGTTCCAGAGCACCTGCCACTGTCGACTTCCCGGCACCACTTAAACCGGTAAACCACAACACCACAGCCTGTTGCTGCTTCTGTGCTTCGCGGTCGGCGCGGCTAACCTGATGCTGTTGCCAGACAATATTGCTCATAAAATTTCCAAATAATTGGGACAGTTGTTAATTGTGGGGTCAGAGTCAATTGTTAACAGATTTTTGTTAACAATTGACTCTGACCCCGAAGTTAACATTATTTCAGTTTTGAAATATCCAGCGCTTGCCAATGTGGGAAATGTTTGCGCACAAAAGCGTTCAGTTCCAGTTCGTAGTCGCTGAATTGCGTCTGCGATTGCACTGTGGCCAAAGCACTGTCGACCAAACCGGCACCAACGGTGATATTGCTTAAGCGGTCGATAAAGATAAAACCACCGGTGTCGCGATTCTGGCTATACGGGTCAAACACAATAGCTTCGGTTAGCTCCAGTTCGACCAGCGCGATACCGTTTAAGCCCAGAGTTTCCGCCTGGAACTCGGCCAGCGTATTCACATCAATGGCATGGGCAATGGCCGTCACTTTGCCGGCCACCTTTTTGGTGGCGAGTTTAATGTTGTAGCTTTTACCCAGTACCAACGGCTCTTCGTGCATCCAAACCACTTTGGCCAGAATGCGGTTCGACAAGCTGGCGTGATGTTGTTTTGGCACTATCACATCACCGCGGCTGATATCAATTTCATCGGTCAGCGTCAAAGTCACCGCCTGACCAGCAAAGGCCGACGGTAGCTCGCCATCAAATGTCACAATCGATTTAATCACTGAACTTTTGCCCGATGGTAAAGCGGTAATCGCATCACCGACTTTAAATTCACCAGCGGCAATAGTGCCGGCAAAACCGCGAAAATCTAAATTCGGCCGATTGACATACTGCACTGGCAACCGCGCTTCGCCAGTTAAATTAAAACCAGTGACCGGTGCATTTTCCAGTTTTTCCAGCAAAGTCGGGCCAACATACCAAGGGCTTTGGGTGGAGCGATTGACCACGTTGTCGCCGTTGAGCGCCGACAGCGGCACAAAATCGATGCTCGGGCCATTTTTGTTCTGCGCACCCAGCTGCGCCGCAAACGCCAGATAATCCTGTTTGATTTGCTCGTAACGATCTTCAGCAAAACCGACTAAATCCATTTTATTAATGGCGACAACAAAATGCTTAATACCGAGCAAAGCACAGATAAAACTATGGCGGCGGGTCTGGGTTTGCACGCCATAACGGGCATCGACCAGAATAATGGCGAGGTCGCAATTCGACGCGCCGGTCGCCATATTGCGGGTGTACTGCTCATGGCCCGGCGTGTCAGCGATAATAAATTTACGCTTGGACGTCGAGAAATAACGATACGCCACATCAATGGTGATGCCTTGTTCGCGCTCGGCTTGTAAGCCGTCGACCAGCAGCGCCAAATCGATGGTTTCGCCCGTAGTACCGTGGGTTTTGCTGTCTTTATGCAAAGCAGCCAGCTGATCTTCATAAATCTGCGCGCTGTCATGCAACAAGCGGCCAATTAAGGTGCTTTTGCCATCATCGACCGAGCCACAAGTTAAAAACTTCAGCAGAGACTTATGCTGTTGCTGTTTGAGGTATTCTTCAATCCCCAGTTGTTCTAATTCAATAGCGACTGACATCAGAAATAGCCCTCACGTTTTTTCTTTTCCATCGAACCACTGGAATCGTGGTCAATCACCCGGCCTTGTCGCTCGCTAGAGCGCGATAACAACATCTCTTCGATAATGCCGGTTAAGCTGTCGGCGTCCGATTCAATGGCGCCGGTCAGCGGGTAACAACCTAAAGTCCGGAACCGCACCAGTTTCTGCTCTGGCACTTCACCCGGCTCCAGCGGCATCCGCTCATCGTCAACCATCAACAAAGTACCGTTGCGCTCGACCACCGGCCGGTATGCCGCCAGATACAAAGGCACAATTTCGATATTTTCCTGATAGATATATTGCCAGATGTCGAGTTCGGTCCAGTTAGACAGTGGGAATACCCGGATACTTTCACCTTTATTCACCTGACCGTTGTAGGTGTGCCACAGCTCTGGCCGCTGATTTTTTGGATCCCAGCGATGGTATTGGTCGCGAAATGAATAAATCCGCTCTTTGGCACGGGATTTCTCTTCATCACGGCGGGCGCCCCCAAAAGCCGCGTCAAAACCGTAGTGGTTCAGCGCCTGTTTCAGGCCTTCGGTTTTCATAATGTCAGTGTGTTTGGCGCTGCCGTGTACAAAAGGACTGATGTTCATCGCCAGACCATCCGGGTTTTTATGCACTAGCAGATCAAAACCGTATTTCGCGGCGAGTTTGTCACGAAATTCAATCATTTCGCGAAACTTCCAATTGGTATCAACATGCAGCAGCGGAAACGGAATTTTGCCCGGGTAAAAGGCTTTACGCGCCAGATGCAACAGCACCGACGAGTCTTTGCCAATCGAATACAGCATCACCGGGTTATCGAATTCGGCGGCCACTTCGCGGAAGATCTGGATGCTTTCGGCTTCCAGTTGTTGTAAATGGGTTAAGGTTTGCACAGGGATGACCCTCAATTTAAAAACGAATAAATGCTATGTATTTCAATCTTGTATCAAGTTCAGGCCAGGCTCGCCAGCGGCTGCGCAAATACCGCAGCAGTTGGTTGTTTGCCATACCAGGCCAGTTTGCTTTGCAGCGCCACCACTTCGCCAATCACCAATAACGCCGGGGATTGCACCTGATGTTGTTCAATCAATTCAGCCAGTTGCGCCAAAGTACCTGTGATCACCCGCTGCTCTGGACGGGTGCCATTTTCTAAAATTGCTACCGGGGTATCCGCTGCGCGACCGGCTGCGAGTAACTGCGCCTGAATATGGGCCGATTTCATCAACCCCATATAAATCACTAAGGTTTGATTGGGCCGGCTTAAGCTGTGCCAATCCGGCTCTTTGCCGTCTTTCTGGCAATGGCCGGTGACAAACTGCACCGCCTGCGCGTAATCGCGATGGGTCAGCGGAATACCGGCATAAGCGGCACAACCGGCGGCGGCGGTGATGCCCGGCACCACCTGAAACGGAATTTGATGTGGCAATAACACTTCAATTTCTTCAGCGCCACGGCCAAAAATGAACGGATCGCCACCTTTTAACCGGCAGACTTTTTTACCGGCCAGGGCTAAATCAATCAACAGCTGATTGGTATGTTCCTGCGCCACCGAATGCGCACCGGCTTTTTTGCCCACGCAAATCAGTTCAGCGTCGCGGCGTACCAACTGCATAATGGGTTCTGACACCAGATAGTCATACACTACCACGTCCGCTTGTTGCATCAGTTGCAACGCTTTGAGTGTTAATAGCTCAGGGTCACCCGGGCCTGCACCGACTACATACACTTCGCCTTTGGACGTTTGATGCTCGTCAAGCGACTGGGCTAGCTCAGTTTCGGCGGCATCCAGCTGCTGGGTTTGTACCAGGCTAACAATATTAGAATTAAAAACTTTTTCCCAGAATTGCCGCCGTTCAGCAAAGCCCTGCAGTTTTTGCTGCACCTGACCGCGAAACTTACCCACTAATTCAGCCAAAGGCCCGAGATGCTGGGGTAATAAAGTTTCCAGTTTTTCGCGCAGGCGTCTTGCAAGCACGGGTGCGGTACCACCGCTGGAGATGGCGACTAAAATCGGGGAGCGGTCGATAATCGACGGGAAGATAAACTCGCACTTGTCCTGATCATCAACGGTATTGACCCAAATCTGCCGGGCGCTAGCGGCCTGATGTACCGCGGCATTTACCGCATCATCATCGGTGGCGGCCAATACCAGCCAGTGGCCGGATAGCTGCGAATCGTCGAAATCACCCTGGATCAACCGGGCTTGTTGCTGTTGTTGCCAGTCATAAAATTCGGCTTCAAATTGATGGGAGACTACTGTCAATACCGCTCCAGCGCTCAGCAAAGTGCGGGCTTTACGCAGCGCCACATGGCCGCCGCCGATCAGCAATACGGCTTTGCCTTTGAGGTTGGTGAAAATCGGTAAGTACTGCACGCTTGGCTCCTGCTCCCATGGTTTGGGTCGCTTTTTATCTGCAGTATGGATATTAGACGTCTAAACGTCCTGAATCCAAGAAGGGATTGCACTCAGATATAACTAAATGGAATTAGCATAGCGCAGTTCTGCAGAATATCGGCAGCAGTAATAACAGCAGGACTACAGACAGGCTCAGCGTTGTCGCCAACAACCAAGGTTGCCGCAAAAAAATGGGCTGCGCAAACGGCAGCCCTTGTAATGATTATGCTTTCGCCTGACAAACCGCTGCAGTAAACACCACATCAGTGGAACTGTTTAGTGCGGTTTCACAGGAATCCTGTACCACGCCAATAATAAAGCCAATCGCTACCACCTGCATCGATACGTCACTGGAAATACCAAATAAGCCACAAGCCAGTGGGATCAGCAGCAGCGAACCACCGGCGACACCGGAAGCGCCGCAGGCGGAAATCGACGCCACCACGCTTAATAACATCGCAGTGGCAAAATCAACTTGAATACCCAGCGTATGCACTGTGGCTAACGTGAGCACCGTAATGGTAATGGCGGCACCGGCCATATTGATGGTCGCGCCCAGTGGAATTGACACAGAATAAGTGTCTTCGTCCAGTTTCAGCTTTTCAGCCAGCTGCATATTGACCGGAATATTGGCAGCTGAACTGCGGGTAAAAAACGCCGGAATGCCGCTTTCACGCAGACAAGTAAACACCAGTGGGTACGGGTTTTTGCGGGTGGTGACATAAACCAGTGCGGGGTTAACTACCAAAGCAATCAACAACATAGAACCAACTAACACCGTAAGCAGTTGGCCATAACTGGCTAAACCAGCAAAACCGGTCGTCGCTACAGTTTCCGCGACCAGACCAAAAATACCAATAGGTGCCAGTTTGATAATAAAAGTCACCAGCATCGACACGCCATGCGACACATCGGCAAATACTTGTTTGGTGGTTTTATTGGCATGATGTAACCCCAGACCTAAACCGATAGCCCAGGCCAGCACACCGATAAAGTTGCCGGTTAGTAGTGCGTTAATTGGGTTGTCGACCACCTGAAATAACACCGTTTTAATCACCTGACCGATACCTTCTGGCGGTGTCACCGCTTCAGCGGTACCGGCCAGCACTAAGGTGGTAGGAAATAAAAAACTGGCGGCAACTGCGGTCAATGCCGCCAAAAAAGTACCGGTTAAATACAGTATCAACACGGGTTTCATGTTGCTGGCGCCACCAATTTTTCGATTGGCGATAGAGGAAGCTACCAGAATAAACACCAGAATAGGCGCCACTGCTTTGAGTGCTTTTACAAACAGCGCGCCGAATATTGCGACGGCCTGACCAGCTTCCGCCGACCAGCTGGCGAGTGCCACCCCGCAGAAAATCCCCAGAATAATTTGTGGAACCAGCCCAAAGCTGCTTGTTGTTTTTGTTGTGGTTGTCATGTTGAGTTGCCTTGTTTTTCCCTGCGCCCGATTGTGCCGGTAAAGGTAATGGCTGGCAACCAGAGCCCGGCGCATTTTTTGTCGCATTCAGGGCAAAAACTACTGGAATCAAATAGGGGTTTTCTGTTATCAAGGTTATAGGAACGTAACAATATTTATAAAGAAGGCGATGGATGATGCAAATGGCTTTGAAAACGGGCAGACAAACCGGATGGCTGAACACCAAACTGCTGTTGTGTTGTGCCGTGCTGCTGAGCAGTTGCGCCCGCCAACCTCTGATAGTCAACAATGCACCAATTTTGCCAGCGACAAGCGAGCATTGGTTTGCGCCAACTGCTGGTCAAAAAGTTCAGCTGCCGGCAACCAGCGATTTTTACCGGCTCACTGCCGCGCAACAACAGCATTTTCTGGCATTTTTCAACGCCCCGGCGCAGCAGGAACTGGCACCACACCAGCGATTGTATCGGTATCTTGAACATCATCTGGTGAACTTTAACTACGAAGGTAAAAACACGATGGCCAGCGTTACCATGGCCAATATGACCGGTAATTGCGTATCGTTGGCGTTGTTGGTGACGGCACTGGCACAGCTGGTAGATATAGAAGTAGGGTACCGCGCCAGTTATGCCGAACCGGTGTTGGATATTTCAGCCAACATTGTGCTGAGTTCAGCGCATGTGCGTAGTTATTTGTTCGAACAAAATCCGCTTAAAGACGAAGGCGTTATGAAGTTTCAACGAACCGCCGTTGCTGTTGATTATTTTCCCGGGCGCTTAGATCGGCTTGGTGCCAAGCTGGACAACAGGCATTTTGAAGCGATGATCTATAACAACTTGGCAGCCGATGCATTTTTGGCCGGTGATCTGAATCAGGCATACTGGCTAAGCCGGGCAGCCCTGCGCCAGGATCCTCACTACAGCGCAAGCATCAATCTGATTGCGATATTGTACCGACGCAAAGGCGATTTGCTGGCGGCGCAGCAGTGGTATGAGTTCGGTATGCGTTATTCATCTCAACCTGTCACTTTGGCCAGCAATTACCTGGTGCTGGCAGACCAAATGCAAAACCAGCCATTGATCGATAGGCTCAACAACCAACTGCGTCTGGCTGATGACGATAATCCTTATGTCTGGTTTTATCTGGCTTATCAGGCCGAGCGAGACAACAAAACTGCCGATGCGGTGTACTATTATGAAAAGTTACTAAAAAAAGCCCCTTATCTGCACAAAGCGAATCTGGCGTTGGCCAAGCTGCAATTTCAACTGGGCCAGCCTGAATCTGCCAGACGTGCCCTGCATGAGGCATTGCAATACAGTTACGACCCGGCCAACCGCCAAATGTACCAGGCAAAATTGCATGCACTGGAACAAATGGTGATGGAATAAAAACCTCACTGCGACTGAGGCTGCAACCGGGCAGTAACAGCCTGCACCAGCGCTTCGGGGGCTGTTACATCATCCGGCATCAACCAGTCAGGCGTTAGCAGTTGTTCGGTAAATCCGCCTTGTGGCCTTGCCGCCCAAAATCTTGGCACAATGATGTCTAATTTACTGTGTGGCAATGTAAAAAATTGAATGCCGCCGGTGCTGCGTGAACGGGCATAACTGCCTTCACCGACCAGTGCGGCAAAACCAAAATCCTGCATCACGTTGCTAAATTGCACTGCTGAAGAGTAAGTGCGCCGTCCGGTCAACACCACCACTTTGCCCTGAAAACGCAGCGGATTTTTCAATTGCGGTTGATACCAGGTTTTAAATTCGCTTTCGATCACCAGACCTGCAGGTTCAGTGGCACTGGCGCGGCTGGCGATCACTTTCTTTTTGCTGTGCGAGCCCACCCGAAATGGCTGGTCTGCCAAATAAGGCATCAGATGGTCAATCCAGGCCGAATCGTTACCACCCCGGTTTTCCCGCACATCAATAATCAGCGTGTTCGCGCCGGATTGTTGGATTTGAGTAAAAGCTTCTTTGGTAAAAGTGCCAATCTGTTGTTCATCCGGCCAATAGAAGGTACCGAGTTTCAGATAAGCGGTATTGGCGTTGATCGCGCGGTAACTGAAATTATCGAGGAAATTTTCGCTGGTTTTGCCAATGACAGCAGCCTGCTTGCTGGCTGGTAGTTTTACTTCACTGATTTTGTCGTTTAGTTTTAACTGCAAGCTGAATTCAGCAGGCGAACCAAAAAGACTGGCGTAATACAGCTGAAAAGACGGCCCGAGCAAATTGGCCCGGTTTAGCGGTGTATCGCCATGGCGCAGTGCTAACAACTGACGGCTAAGCACCGGTGCCAGCACGCCATTAATACTCTCGATGGTGGCACCGCGCCATGGCGTCTCGCCGCCACCAGCCAGCGCCAGCACAGTCAGTTCGCCATCTGGCCGCATATGCACTTCCAGCGGAAACACGCCGCCGGTTTTTTTGATCAGTTGCTGCATATCGGCATCCGCTTCCGGCAGATTCACCGACCAATGCGCGTCATTAAACAGCGGATTCAGCTTAGCGGTCTGATGCCAGAATTCGTTGGTGGTCATCGGTTTGGTCAGGCTGTTTTCAATGCTGGCAAAGGCTTGTGCCAGCTGCTGCGGCGAGGCCGAATGACTGATGTCAGGATGGGTGGCGTCGATAAAATCACGCAGGCTTTGTAAATCTGCTTTGAGCTGGGTTGGGGTGAATTTTTCAGTGGTTTCAGCCGCTTGGCTGCTGGGTTTCACCTTCACCTGCACAGCGGGACTGCTGGCGGCGCTGGTCAATGGCAGCACAGCCATACTGAATAGCAGGGTCGATCTCAATAAATTTTTGGCAAACATATCTTTTTTCCAAAGCAGATGGGTTAGTGATCTGCTGGCTTGGTCGAAGCACGTTTGAAAAAAGTTTTGTTATTTTGCAAAAATTTAACGCAATTGAGTTATTTCTGATGGAAATGGGGCAATCGGCTCAACCATTCGCAATCACACATTGTCGGCGGAAATATTGACCATATTCGACTAGGCTCATTTAGCCCATTTGGGCGGAATCAACCACTTCTAGTCACAATAGTCGTTCGTGGCACCAATGAACACAAGGAGATGTCATGGAGTCCTTTCGCGTAACCGCAACTTCGCTTCACTTAAGATCAAAACCGGTCGTAGCCCCATCAACAAAACTAGCGATGCTACATTACGGGCACGCTGTTGATAAAATTGAAAACTCAACAACCGCCGACTGGTGGAAAGTCAGTACTGTATTGGATGGTCAAAAACTGGAAGGTTTTGTCCATAGTCAATATTTAGAGCCTGCAAATAAGTTTGTAGCGCCGGTGGCTTCAAACTCAATTTCTGCAGTGCACCTCGCGACCACAAAACCTGTCGGCCGGGATGCTGGAAGCCGTGCTTTTCCACTCAATGAAGCTGGTCAGCCAAAACGGACTGCAACGACATCAACTGATAAAGTGAAACAATTGCATCAGATTGTGAATTGGTTGGCGGTCGAAAAAAGCCCCAGATATCTGCCCAAAGGTAGCACCACATATTGCAACATTTATGCATATGACTTTTGTTATTTAGCAAATGTCTATATTCCGAGAGTTTGGTGGACCAGTAAAGCATTACTGCAGTTGCAGGCAGGCCAACAAGTCACTGCGAAATACGATGAGACAGTTCAGGAGTTAAATGCAAATAGCCTTTTTAATTGGTTTGCATCATATGGCAGCCAATTTGGCTGGCAGCGTAGTTTTGATTTGACCGAAGTTCAGAGACAAGCCAATGCTGGCGCAGTTTGTATTATTTCGGCGCGACGTAAGGATAAAAACGCTCCCGGACATATTTGCCTAGTAGTTCCAGAAATCGACGATCACCAGGCCACGAGAAAAGGTGAGGTTGTGACTGTACCGGTGCAGAGCAATGCTGGGGCGACTAATTTCCGTTATGGAGGGAAAGTTTGGTGGACTTCAGATAAGTTCGATGGGTTCAGTTTCTGGATCCACGACTAGCGACAATGAGGAGCCTGTTGGGTCTGTCAGGCATTTCAAAAGCGAAAGCTTAGTGTTGAATTTCCTTGAACAGACCCATTTAGATACAAAGCTCATCGCCATCAGTGTGGCTTTAGTTCACGTTATTTCGTAACTTGAAATACGCTTTTTAACCAGTTGAACAGTCGCATCAACCTGCAATTCCGCCTGACGTTCAGTGATTAGATCGCTAATCCAAGACAGCGCATCAGCACAACAGTTAACAACAGTGCGTATCATCGTGAGTTCTGTCATCCTTGAAGCCTATATAGGTCGTTGAGCGGTATCGATATTTCTACACTATATACGCTGTGCCTTTTAGGCGTCTAAGAATTTCAAAACCAGAAACACCCCCGCACAAGGTAGTGATTTTGTTAGTTGATAACGCTTTTAGCAACAATTTGAATGTGCGGCATACAGAGTATGCCGCAACTGATCTAAGAGATGTTTGATAATAAACTGAGGCTTAAAAGGTAGGAAACTCTATTAAATCCCCTCGCCATCCACATGCAAACCACACTCGCGGCCCATGCCGTTAAAGCGGGTTTCTTCTTCGGTCATGCCAAATTCCAGCGGTCGGCTGGAGTGGGTGTCGCCGACTGAGACATAACCCTGCTCCCATAATGGGTGATAAGGTAAGTTATTGTCTTGCAGGTAATAGTGAATGTCTTTGTTGCTCCATTCGACAATAGGGCAGAACTTCACTACATCGCGTTGTACGCTGACAATTGGCGTATCGGCACGGCTGGCGCTTTGGCTGCGGCGTAAACCGCTGAACCAGCTTTGCACTGAAAGTTCATGCTGCGCCCGTACCATCGGCTCAACTTTATTCAGCTGGTTGTATTGTTTCAGGCCTTCGGCGCTGGTCCAGAGCTGGCCAAAACGGGCTTCCTGCCAGGCTGGGCTTAATTCACTGCGATAGACTTTGAGATTCAGCTGCAGCTTGGCGGTCAGCTCATCAATAAAGCGATAAGTTTCTGGAAATAAATAACCGGTGTCAGTTAAAACTACTGGCAGATCGGCTTGGACGCTGGTGCAAAGATGTAACATCACCGCCGCCTGAATACCAAAGCTGGAACTGAGCATATGGTTGCCAGGCAGTTCTTTCAGCGCAAATTCAATACGCTGCTGCGCGGTTAACGGCGCAAGCAATTGGTTCAGTTCCAGTAGCGCCTGCTGTTGTGCGGCAGGCTCCAGTTGTAATAACTGCTGATAACTCATTGTGTTAAAACTCCGGCCCTTCTTTAGGGATCAAAAGCAGGCATGAAAACCAGGCCTGGATCTCAGGCATGAAAATCAGTTTTGCTAACTTTCACTTCAGCCACTACACCCACCCGAATCACAAAATCACCAAAACATTCGCCGCTTTGACGCTCAACCGACCAACGGCCAATCAGGCCATCCAGCGCGGCCAGAATTTCCGCTTCGGCGACGTTATCTAAATACAGTTTTGGAATACGGGTACCGGCAGTATTGCCACCTAAATACAGGTTGTATTTGCCAGGACCACGGCCGACTAAACCAGCTTCCGCTAGCATGGCGCGACCACAACCGTTCGGGCAGCCGACGACACGCAGAATAATGTGGTCATCCGCTACGCCGTGTTTGGCCAAAATGCCTTCCACATGCGTCACTAAAGTCGGTAAATAACGCTCAGCTTCCGCCATCGCCAAAGGACAAGTCGGCAGCGACACGCAGGCCATTGAGTTTTTACGTTGTTCGGTCACAGAGTCTTCAATTAAGCCATGAGCGCGGGCAATGGCTTCAATCTGCGCTTTATCTGCCGCAGCAACTCCGGCGATAATCAGGTTCTGATTGGCCGTCATCCGGAAATCGCCTTGGTGAATTTTGGCAATTTCCGATACACCGGTCTTTAAAGGTTTGCCCGGATAATTCAGCAAACGGCCGTTTTCGATAAACAGCGTTAAATGGTGTTTGCCGTCAATGCCTTCGACCCAACCAAAACGGTCGCCGCGATGGGTAAATTCATAAGGGCGGCTTGGCTGAAACTTCACGCCAACACGGGCTTCCACTTCCTGTTTAAAGGTGTCGACGCCGATGCGGTCGATGGTGTATTTGGTTTTGGCGTTTTTGCGGTTAACTCTGTCACCATAATCACGCTGCACAGTCACCACATGTTCGGCGACTTTCAGCACATGTTCGAGGCCGATAAAGCCAAAGTCTTCAGCGCGGCGTGGGTAAGTACCTTTGTCGCCGTGGGTCATGGCAAGGCCACCGCCGACCAGCACGTTAAAGCCGATTAGCTGGCCATTTTCGGCAATAGCGACAAAATTTAAGTCGTTGGCATGCACGTCAATGTCGTTGTGCGGCGGAATGACCACTGTGGTTTTAAACTTACGTGGCAGATAGGTATCGCCCAGTACCGGCTCAGTCTCAGTTGTTTCAACCTTTTCTTCATCCAGCCAAATCTCGGCATAAGCGCGGGTTTTTGGCAGCAGATGTTCAGAGATTTTCACCGCCCATTGATAGGCTTGCTGGTGCAACACCGACTCCACCGGGTTTGAGGTACAAAGCACGTTGCGGTTCACATCGCCGGCTGTAGCAATCGAATCAATGCCGATGCTGTTGAGCATCTGATGCATTGGCTTAATGTTTGGTTTAAACACGCCGTGGAACTGGAAAGTCTGCCGGGTAGTTAAACGGATACTGCCGTACATGGTTTTTTCAGTGGCGAATTTATCGATCGCCAGCCACTGCGTTGGAGTAATGATGCCGCCTGGCATCCGCGCCCGTAACATCACATTGTGCAACGGTTCTAGTTTTTGCTCGGCGCGTTCGGCGCGGATATCGCGGTCGTCCTGCTGATACATGCCGTGAAAACGCACCAATAAGAAGTTATCGCCGGTGAAACCGCCGGTAATTTCGTCTTTTAAGTCGGTGGTAATAGTGCCGCGTAAATGATGGCTGTCGGCTTTTAACCGTTCGTTATCAGACAGCGCACCCTGCACTTGCAGCTCAGGGTTAATTGAGTGCTGAGTTGGGAGCTGTGTTGGCTGCTGGGGCGTTGTCATTAATACACATCCTTCTGATAACGTTTAGATTCACGCAGTTGTTCGAAATAATCGCTGGCAGCTTCATCGCTCAGACCGCCATGAGTTTGCGCAATTTGCAGCAATGCTTGATGTACGTCTTTGGCCATTTTGCTGCCATCACCACAGATATAAATATGCGCGCCTTGCTCTAACCAGGACCAGACTTCAGCGCCTTTGTTTAACAGTTTATCCTGCACATAGACTTTTTGTGCTTGATCGCGGCTAAAAGCTACATCAAGTTTGCTCAGCACACCGCGTTTTAAATAATCCTGTAATTCCACCTGATATAAAAAGTCCTGGGTGAAATGCGGGTTACCGAAGAACAACCAGTTTTGACCAGTGGCACCCGCGTTATCACGCTCTTGCAGGAAAGCCCGGAACGGCGCAATACCGGTGCCTGGGCCAATCATAATTACCGGGGTGTCGTGGTTTGGCAGGCGGAAATTATCATTGTGCTCAACAAATACTTTCACCTGCTGGCCTTCAGCTAACCGCTCGGCCAAAAAGCCGGAAGCGCCGCCTAAATGGGTTTGACCAAAGTTATCAAACCGCACCACACCCACAGTTAAATGGACTTCTTCACCCACTTCCGCCTGGCTCGAAGCAATCGAATACAACCGTGGTTGCTGTTTGCGTAGGCTGTCGACCAACTGCTGCGCACTTAACGAACCCGGATATTGCAACACCACATCGGCGGTTTGATGTTGGGCTAAAAATTCGCGTAACGCGGTTTTGTCAGCGGCCAGTTGTTGCAATGCAGCATTAGCAGTAGCGGCTGCATATTTTTCAACAAAAGACGGGTAGGACTGGGTCAGTTCAAGCTGCTCAGTCAGCAGTTGCTGCACTGTATGCTCAGCACCATCAAACTGTACTTTGCTGTCGGCAGCAATGCCGGTTGCGGCCAGTATGGCGGTAACCAAAGCCGGATCGTTGTGGAAATACACGCCAAGTGCATCACCCGGCTGATAAGTCAGGCCAGAATCAGCCAGTGAAATTTCGATATGGCGCACATCTTTGGTCGAATCGCGGCCGGTGATTTTCTGATTGGCGGATAACTCGGCCAGCAACGGATTTTGTTTGTTGTACAAACTATGATGGCCATCAGTTGCACCTGGCCAGGCAATCACTTGCGCTGAAGGGGCTGAATTGGCAGCTTTTAACAACGGCTCGAACTGGGTCAGCGCTTGTTGTTGCCACTCGCTGGCTTGTGCGTCGTAATCGACATCCAGTAATGCGGTCTGGTGTAAACGTTTGGCGCCTAAAGTGGCCAGTTTGGTGTCAAAATCAACGGCGGTCTGGCAGAAATATTCATAAGAGCTATCGCCCAAACCCAGCACTGCATACTGCAGTTGCGGCAATTGTGGTGCCTTTTTGCCAAATAAGAATTTATGGAAACTGACGGCCGATTCCGGCGGTTCACCTTCACCATAAGTCGATGCGACGATGATCAGGAATTTTTCTTTGACCAGCGCAGTGGTTTTGTAACTGGCGATATCAGCAAGCGCTACGGCAAAACCTTTGCTTTCAGCGGCCGCTTTGATTTTATTGGCGACGGCTTTGGCATTGCCGGTTTGCGAAGCATACAAAATAGTAAGGGTAGAAGCTTCAGCCACTTGGGTTGCCGCAACGGTTCCCGCCTGTTGGCCGGCAAATTGGGCGGCAGCCGCCAGATAACCACTGACCCAGGCTTGCTGGATTGGATTCAGCTGGCTGACCAGCGCCTGTAAATCTTTAACTTGCTGCGCACTCAGCGGGCTCGCTTGTGCAGTCAGTGAAGCCAGAAGCATAACAACACCTATTTCTAATCAATTGCCTGCATTTTAGCCGTCTATATGGATAAATCTGAAAGAATCGTTCTTTCCGGCTTATGCAAATTTGTTATATGGATGGCTCAGTCTGACATAGTGGTGATTTGGGCTGATCCGCTGCAACGGACGCAGCAAAAACAGGCGATTCTGACTACTATTTAGCATTTGCCACTACATTAGCCAGTGTTCATAAAGGGTTCACATGGTTAATGTTATTTAAAAACAAAGATTTAAAGCAATGGCACAAGCTTTGCGTTGCCAGCTTATCAACCATAAAAGGAATTCAAACATGAAAACGCTTATCGCTACTGCCCTGTTATCCTCCTTGACCCTGTCAGCCGCAGCTGCTGACAATTGCTCCCTCCAGTTTAAAGATGATTTAGTGATTGCCCCAACCAGCGTGCATTTAGAACGTTCGGAAAAGCAGTTGTGGCGCATTAATGCCGATGGTCAGTTGTGGCTCGACAATAAAAAAGTCAGCACCGACGCCAAAACCACCGCAGCTTTACAGCAATATCAGTCTGGCCTGCGCCAACAAAGTAAAGAAACCTTGTTGTTAGTGGGAGACGCCATGCAACTGGCCTCTGATGCGGTTGGTAAAGTGGTTGCCGGTTTTGGAGTCGACAACAACCAGTTAAAAAGCTCCGTTGATCAGGCGCTGAGTGGTCTGAAAATCAAAATTGACCACCTGGTCATTGCCAATGGCGACGAAATCCGGATTAACGGCAGCAATATTAATCAGGCCGACGGCAAGTTAGCGGCTGAGTTTGAGCAAGCGATGGATCAATCGATTGCCCAACTGACCGGCGCCGTAATGATGACGATGGGCCAGGCAATGATGCAGGGCGAAGGCAATTTCGAGCAACGGATGGAAAAGTTCGGCAAGAAAATGGAAACCTTCGGCAATGAAATCGAAATGGAAATGGAAAGCCGTGGTGATGCGCTGGAACAACGTGGTAAAGCGATTTGCCACAATTTACAGCAGCTCGATGCGCTGGAGCGTCAAATTCAGACCGCAGTGCCACAAATGACCGCTTACGATTTAATTGATATCACTAAAGAAGGCATCAAAAATCCGCTGAAAAACTCAGCAGGTCAGACCGAATAGCCAGTTTGTTTGAAAACAGTTAAGCTCCCAACCACTATTTGCCGCGCCAATGCGCGGCGTTTTTTTGGAGCCTTACTTTGACTAACAACAGCATGACGATAAAACGAATTTTACCGGGTAACCGATATTCAGAAGCGGTGATCGCCGGTGGTTTTATTTTCTGTGCCGGTATGGTGCCAGAACACACTGGCGGCGATATTGTGGCCCAGACCAAAGACGTACTGGCGCAGCTGGATCAGCTGTTAGCACAGTGTGGCACCGATAAAACCGCGGTGGTCGACACAGTGATTTATCTGGCCGATATGGCCGATTACACCGGCATGAATATCGCCTGGGACAGCTGGATTGCGCCAGGCCATGCACCGGCCCGCGCGACAGTTGAAGCACGTTTAGCCAATCCGGCGTGGCGAATTGAAATCAAAGTGACGGCTTTTACGGGCTAACAACAAATTTTACAATAGGATTTACAGCTTTAAGTAAACTGTTGTTATACCCAAAATCATTGGAGATGCAGGTAGGCGAACGAATGAAGGCAACAACCCTGCATCTTCAAGGATGAAGGGGATAACTGCAAACGTATGCAAGCACTGTTGTTGTAGAGGTTAATTGGTCTAAGCTGTGGTGATAATAAAGCCAGTTGCATCTGCGCTGGCACCTGCCCAAAATCATTGATGTTGGAGGTAGGCGGCAACTGAGCGAGCCCCCAGGAACATAGCTGTCTATGTGACTGGGGCGAGTTAAGGCGGCCAACGCCCCTACAACTTCAAGGATGAAGGGCATAATCACAACAGGGACAAGACGATGCAACTGCAATTTGTGTATAAGCCACTGGCGCTTTCAATAGCGTTGTTATTGGGTGCTTGTCAGCCCGCTGCTGAAAAACCAACACCAGCCACGTCTGAACCCGCGGTAGCGGCTGAAACGGCCACAGCAAAGGCTGCTGATCCAGTTCAACAAACTCAACCCGGCAAAGCCTGGTGGCAGGACGCGGTGTTTTATCAAATCTGGCCGCGCAGTTTTGCCGATTCTAATGCCGACGGCCATGGCGACTTTAATGGTATCCGCGCAAAAATTCCGTATTTACAAGATCTTGGTGTGGATGCTTTATGGTTAACGCCGATCTTTGAAGCCCCTTCGTACCATGGTTACGACTTCACCGAGTTTTATCAAGTCGAAGCCGATTACGGCAATATGGCCGATTTTGAAGGGTTGGTGCAGGAAGCCAAAGCGAAAAATATTCAAATTATCCTCGACTTAGTGATTAACCATATCTCCGACCAGCACGACTGGTTTAAACGCTCGGCCGCCGGTGAAGTGCCATATAAAGATTATTTTATCTGGCGTGACGAAATCCCCGCTGACGGCTGGGGTCCGGCCTGGGATGCCAGCAAAGTGGACCCGAAAATGGTCTGGCACTTTAACCCAACCCGCAAAGCTTATTATTACGCCGCTTTTGGCGGATCGCAGCCCGATTTAAATCTGACGCACCCGGATGTGGTGGCGGAAATGAAAAAAATGGCCAAATTCTGGCTGGATAAAGGCGTGGCTGGTTTTCGCTTAGATGCGGTGCGTTACGCCATTGAAAACGGCCCGGGCCAGCAAGCTGACACCGCAGAAACTATCGCTTACTGGCAGGATTTCAGTGCTTATGTGCGCTCGGTGCAACCCAACGCCATGCTGGTTGGTGAAGCCTGGGCTGATTTGCCGGTCGCTGCCAAATATTATGGCGAAGGCAAAGCGCTGGATGCCGGTTTTGATTTTGATTTTGGTTATAAAGTACTGGCGTTGTTACAAAGTGCTGGTGGGGTGAAAGCTGAGTTTGGCACCATGCAAGATGCAGCTGCGGAGCAAGAAAAAACTGGCGCTTCGCAGCACGAACTGCAAAAAAATTACCAGCAGCGCATCGACGCCGGTGTGCCGATGGGTTACTTCAGTCCATTTATCACCAACCACGATCAACCGCGCACTGGCTGGCAATTACAAGGTGATCAGCAAAAAGCCAAGCTGGCGGCGGCGATGTTATTCGCATCCCCTGGCAGTACATATCTGTACTATGGTGAAGAAATTGGCTTAACCCAGGCCTCTGATGCCGAGCATATTCAACGCCGCGCACCGATGTTATGGGATCAAACCGCACAAGCCGGCTTTACCACGGCGGCAAAATCCTGGGTCGAGTCGGCCGATTTATTCCCGCCACAACATGGTACCGACTGGTGGGCACCGTTTTTAGCGGCGCAACTCAAAGGTGGTCTGACCGTTGCTGAACAACAGCAACAAAAAACCTCGTTATGGTCGTTATATAAAATGCTGATCCAATTGAAAAAACAACGACCGGAGCTCGGTGTGGCCGGCGAGTTTACAGCCACAACAGACACCTCAGGTCAGTTGCTGCAAATCACCCGGCAACTCAATGGCAAAAGCACAGTATTTGTGCTGAATATGTCGGCCGAGCCGTTGACGTTAACCGCCGGGCAGTTACCGGACAGCAGCTTTCAACTGGCTTGGGCTGAACAGGCCGATCCGGCAGCTGCTACCACACTCGCACCATGGCAGCTGCGGATTTATCACAATTAAAGATGGCGAGATGCCGCAAGCTTATACCTTTCATTCTCAAAGATGCGGCGTTTCGTGCCCATTTTGCTGATGCCTTGGTAAATCTATAATAAAGCTGCTGCCTTCACCGGCAGCACTGACATAGCGGATCTGCCCACCATGTTTTTCGACAATGGCTTTGCTGATGGTTAGCCCAAGCCCGGTGCCGCCACGGGCGCGGTTATCGGCGGCGTCGGACTGACTAAAAGGCTGAAAAATCCTCGTTTTAAAGCTATCTGGGATCCCCAGGCCCTGATCCGTCACGGTCAGGCGCAGCTGATCCGGATTGGTCTGCTCCAGATGCAATGAAACACTGCTGTTGGCTGGCGAAAACTTGGCGGCGTTTGACATTAAATTCGCCAGCACCTGCATCATCCGGTCAGGATCGGCCGACAATGTGGTGTCTGGCGCAGTGACGGTGACATGGAAATTGACCTGATGGGCATCGGCATAACTTGCAAGTTCCTGCACGGCATCGTGCAGCAGCTGCGCCAAATCAACCGGCTGAAAATGGTATTCCAGCTGATTGGCTTCAATCTTTTGTAAGTCCAGAATGTCATTGACGATCCGCAATAACCGTTGTGAATTTTGATTAGCAATTTGCAGCATATTCATCATTTTAGCTGGCGGTTCACCGACGGTATTGCCCAGAATTAACCCCAGCGCCCCGCGGATTGACGTCAGCGGTGTCCGCAATTCGTGGCTGACGGTAGAGACAAATTGGTCCTTTAACAGCGCCAGCCGCTTGCGTTCGGTGATGTCCTGAAACGAAGCAATGCCATAAGCCAGTTCACCTTCAGCGTT
The DNA here is from genome assembly GCF_001669775.1 of Rheinheimera sp. SA_1. Classification (GTDB taxonomy): domain Bacteria; phylum Pseudomonadota; class Gammaproteobacteria; order Enterobacterales; family Alteromonadaceae; genus Pararheinheimera. The sequence goes on along the minus strand of NZ_LXWK01000018.1, from coordinate 333,210 downwards.
GTAACCGGGGCGGCCCCAGGCTTGCAGTTGACGGCGCTGGCCATCTTTAATGATTTCGATATCGTCGACAATGCAGGTTTCACCGCGAAGTGCGCGCATGCCCGGCATATCCTGCGGTGGATAAGGGAGCTCGGTGCCGCTGATCACCACCTTGTCATTACCGCTGGCATCAGGATGTAACAACGGACCAAGCATCGAAGTTGCAGCATGATTCTGGTAATACGGCTGGCCGTTTTTATCGCGCACCAACACGCCCAAAGGTAAATCGTCAATCCATTGCCGGAACTGATGTTTGGTGGTGACTTTACTGGCCTCGTTGTATGAAAGCAGCGCGCGGATCACCACATAAAACATCACTGAATTCACAATGATATAGGTCGCCCATGACGATGCTTGCTGCAAATACAAATTGGCATCGACCTGTAGTTGTAACAGGCCACTGACAAAACCAAAGGCAATCAGACTTAAAGTCACCAGGGTCAGCAGCGCTAATCCAATGGCAACTTTGATGGAATACAGCACATGAGCAACCAGGCAACTGACTACCAGCCACCAAACGCCGGGCGATGCCATACCAAAAGTGAAAATCCCCGGCACGCCAATCAACCAGAAGGTAAACAGCAACAACGAGGATTTCATCTGCAATGACAAACGTTTGGTGTTGAGGGCGATCAGAATGATCAACAGACCATAGGCCAGATGCAAAGTGTAAATGGGAAGCCAGCCGCTCATCAGGGACCGCGACACCGACAGCGGTACGCCAATCAGGATGATAATAATAAAACTGCGCCAGATGGAATCGGCGAAGCGATGTTGTATTTGCAGTAATTGCTGCTGCAAGTCTGAATTGGCAACCGAGTTGGTAGCCGGGTTGGATTCGTTGCGGGGAGTTGCTGGCAATGGCGGGATCCAGTCATTTAAAGGCTGCTCTAACTGTATAGAGTGCGGCAATATTAGGCAAATTGGTTGCCGAAATTTCTGCGTTGGAAGTTATCAGGCAGGCATTTCAGCTAAATTAATTCACCGCCGCCAGCCAAGAAACTCACTGGATTTAACCAAATAAATCCGGGGTAAAAGGCGTTTGATCGGCTTCCAAACCTGCGTCCGGTTTACCGGCCTGACGGGCGGCATCACGGCGGGCGCGGCGTTGTTCCAGCAGTTTCAGAATTTTGGCGCGTTCCGCCGCTGGTTTTAATGGCCAGTTAAATCGTTCATCCCGCGAGCGCAGACATCCAATGCAATAACCGCGGTTATTGCTTTGGCAGACCCCAATGCAGGGGTTGGGTAAGTCAAACAGCTCAAGTTGATCCACGCCTGACAGCGCTCCGGCAGCGAAAATAGTGTGTCTGTCGCCTGAGTCTACTCAATTGTCGGCTGGCTTGCCAGCGTGAAACGCCTGCCGAAACTGGTTACATCTTTCCCTGAAATGTTGTTTATTTAACATGCAACGGCCGCCAATAGCCATTTGAACGGCTATTTTCAGGCAAAAGCAAAAAAACGATTGACTTAGGCCTTTCAGACGGCTATTTCTAATAGCAATTCGCACCAGCTCAGCTGGGCACCTTGTTTCAATAGATAACCAACAGAGTTATTAATACCAAAATGAATTTAGTAAACAACCTGAACATTATTGTGGTCCTCGTCGTGGTGATTATTAGTCGCCGCGGGGGCTGCCGTTTGGGTTTCAGATAGACGAAGAAACCAGATACCAGCAAAACCCCCGCACCGAAAGGTCCGGGGGTTTTGTCGTTTATGGGGGTCAGAGTCAATTGTTAACAACATCGTTGTTAACAATTGACTCTGACCCCTCAGTTAACAAATGCGAAAAAGGAAAAGGGTATGACGGGCGCGGAATTAGTGATCAAGTTGCTGACAGAGCACGGTGTGGAGAGCATTTTTGGCTATCCTGGCGGCGCTATCATGCCGATTTACGACGCGCTCTATCAAAGCCCGGTCAAACATTACCTCTGTCGCCATGAACAAGGCGGCGCCTTTTCGGCGATTGGCTTTGCCCGAGCTTCCGGCAAAACCGGCGTTTGTATGGCGACGTCTGGCCCTGGTGCTACCAACCTCATCACCTCGCTGGCCGATGCCTTGCTGGATTCAGTGCCGGTAGTTGCCATCACCGGTCAGGTGTCGCAAGCAGTAGCAGGCACAGACGCGTTTCAGGAAGTGGATGTATTGGGCCTGTCGCTGACGGTGACCAAACACAGCTTTTTAGTGAAGAACGTCAATGATTTAGCCGATACCTTACGCCAGGCCTTTGTACTGGCGCAAAGCGGTCGCCCTGGCCCGGTGTTGGTTGATATTCCAAAAGATGTGCAACTGGCGCAGGTTGAGTATGTGGTGCCGCGCTCGTTAGCCGCTGTGGAAACTTCCCAAGCCGCTATGCCATTGCAGCAACTGCAACTGGCACGCGAGCTGATCGCCAGCGCGAAAAAACCAATCGCCTACATCGGCGGCGGCGTGCATATGGCGGGTGCGTTAACCGAACTAAACGACTTCTTGCAAACCACCGGCATGCCAAGCGTCACCACCTTAAAAGCCATGGGCTCGGTGGATAAATCGAACCCTTATTATTTGAGTATGTTGGGCATGCACGGCACCCAGGCGGCGAATATCGCGGTGCAACAAACCGATTTATTAATTTGCTTAGGCGCGCGTTTTGATGATCGTGTCACCGGCAATCTGCAAAAATTCGCGCCTGAAGCCAAGGTTATTCACATCGATATCGACCCGGCCGAACTGAATAAATTACGCCGCGCTGACTGCGCCATGCTCGGCGATTTACGAGCGTTACTGCCGCAAATGGCAGTGGCGACCAACTGCGCCGACTGGCAACAATATTGTCTGAACCTGAAACTGCAACACGGCTGGCGGTACGATCATCCGGGCGAGCGCATTTATGCACCGTTATTGCTGAAACAACTGAGCGAGCGGATGCCGGACAATTCAGTGGTCAGCTGCGACGTTGGCCAGCACCAGATGTGGGTGGCACAGCATATGAGCTTTAACACGCCGCGTAATCATTTAAGCAGCGGTGGTTTGGGGACTATGGGTTTTGGTTTGCCAGCGGCGATTGGCGCGAAAATCTCCCGCCCGAACGATACTTCGATTGTAGTGAGCGGTGATGGCTCTTTTATGATGAATGTGCAGGAACTGGCCACCATCAAACGCTTCCGCCTGCCGGTGAAAATTGTGGTGATCGACAACCAGCGCCTTGGCATGGTGAAACAGTGGCAGCAGCTGTTTTTTAATGGTCGTTATAGCGAAACCGATTTATCGGACAACCCGGATTTTGTGTCTTTGGCCGCCGCTTTTGCCATTCCGGGCCATAGCATCAGCCGCAAAGACGAAGTCGCCGACGCGCTCGACGCCATGTTCACCTGGCCCGGCCCGTATTTATTGCACGTTCGCATTGATGAAACCGACAACGTTTGGCCCTTAGTACCGCCAGGCGCCGCCAACCACGACATGATGACCGATTTGCCACAGTGGGAAGATTAACCATGAGCACCAATTCAATGAGCACCCAACATACCTTAACGATCCAGACCGGTTTAGAAGTGGTAGCGGTTGAACGTTTATTACAAGTCACCCGTTACCGCGGTTTTCAGCTGTGCGGCCTGGAAATGAAACCGATGGCCGACAACAATGGTTTATTAGTGACTTTAAATATTCTAAGCGACAAACCGATCAGCCTGCTGACGGCACAGCTGAATAAGTTATACGATGTGCAACATCTGGAATTGCACGCACCAGCCGCGGCGGTGTTACGCGCTTGATGGGGAGCGGCAAGTTCGGCGTGTGCGGCGTACTGCCGCTGACGCGGTGAGTACGCCCTACGCTTGAATATTGCGCCAAACCGTAGGGCGTACTCACCCGAAGGGTAGTACGCCACATGGTGGTATAAACGAATAACCCATGATGCATTGGGAATTGCCGATGGTGGATGGCGCTGCGCTTATCCACCCTACGCATTAAAATAGATGAAATGGCGGCATAGATTACGGCGTTTAAAGCTAGATTATTTCCAACTTCAACCACCGTAGGGCGGATCAGCGAAGCGCCATCCGCCACCAAAACCAGATGTATCGATGAAAAAATAAAGATCTTTGGGGTCAGAGTACGACTCTGACCCCAAAAGTTCCGAAGCTAGAAAAGCTCGACCCATAACAGCACGGGCAAAGCCCGGCACGACTATCGCCACAGGCGATGGCAAACAACCAAGTGGCCCTGAACAATTTTCACATTATCCGCTGTCGAGCCTTGAACAACACGTCAGCCTATTTTTAAAGAAATGCAGGAGTAAACCGCATGCCTAAATTACGTTCAGCCACCACCACCGAAGGCCGCAATATGGCGGGCGCCCGCGCGTTATGGCGCGCCACTGGCGTCAAAGACACCGATTTCGGTAAGCCAATCATCGCCGTGGTGAACTCTTTTACCCAATTTGTCCCTGGCCATGTGCATTTACGCGATCTCGGCAAGCTAGTGGCCGAAGCCATTGAAGAAGCGGGCGGTATCGCCAAAGAATTTAATACCATCGCCATCGACGACGGTATCGCGATGGGTCACGGCGGTATGTTGTACAGCCTGCCATCACGCGAAATCATTGCCGACTCAGTCGAATATATGGTGAACGGCCACTGCGCCGACGCCATGGTCTGTATCTCCAACTGCGACAAAATCACTCCTGGCATGCTGATGGCCGCGCTGCGCCTGAATATCCCTGCCATTTTTGTCTCAGGCGGGCCGATGGAAGCCGGTAAAACCAAACTGTCTGATCAAATTATCAAGCTCGATTTGGTCGACGCCATGGTGTCAGCCGCTAACCCGAACGTTAGCGATGAAGACAGCGAGAAAATTGAAAAAAGCGCCTGTCCAACCTGCGGCTCCTGCTCGGGCATGTTTACTGCTAACTCAATGAATTGTTTGGTGGAAGCTTTAGGCTTAGGCCAACCGGGCAACGGCTCGATGCTGGCGACCCACAGCGATCGTAAAGCGCTGTTTATCAGTGCCGGTTCGCGCATTATGGATCTCTGCAACCGCTGGTATAAAAACGATGATGTGAGCGCACTGCCACGCTCCATCGCCAATAAAACCGCTTTTGAAAACGCCATGATGCTGGATATCGCAATGGGCGGCTCCACCAATACCGTGCTGCATTTACTCGCCGCCGCCATTGAAGCCGAAGTCGATTTTGGCATGAACGATATCGACCGTTTATCGCGCATCGTGCCGCATTTATCCAAAGTGGCGCCGTCGACGCAAAAATATCATATGGAAGATGTGCACCGCGCTGGCGGCGTCATCGCCATTCTGGCCGAACTCAATCGCGCTGGTTTATTGAACCCAAATACGCCGCACGTGGCGGGCAGCTCGCTCGGTGATGTGTTAGAACGCTTTGACATCATGACCACCCAGGACGAAGCGGTAAAAGAATTCTACCGCGCAGGACCTGCCGGCATCCGCACCACTCAGGCCTTTTCACAAAGTTGCCGTTACCCAAGTCTGGACGACGACCGCGCTGAAGGCTGTATCCGCAGCAAAGAAAACGCTTATTCGCAAGACGGCGGCTTGGCCGTGCTGTACGGCAACTTAGCGCCGAATGGCTGTATCGTCAAAACTGCTGGTGTGGATAAAGACAACCTGGTGTTTAACGGCGTGGCGCGGATTTTTGAAAGCCAGGACGATTCAGTCGCCGCCATTCTGGCCGGTAAAGTCGTCGCCGGTGACGTGGTGATTATCCGCTACGAAGGGCCAAAAGGCGGCCCGGGTATGCAGGAAATGTTGTATCCAACTAGCTACTTAAAATCGATGGGCCTCGGCAAAGCCTGCGCCTTAATCACTGATGGCCGGTTCTCGGGTGGCACTTCAGGTTTGTCGATTGGCCACGTGTCACCGGAAGCAGCCAGCGGCGGTGCCATTGCGCTGGTGCAGGAAGGTGACGGCATCGATATCGATATTCCAAACCGCTCCATTCAAATCCGCATCAGCGACGCCGAATTGCAAACTCGCCGCGAAGCGATGGATGCCAAAGGCAAACTCGGCTGGAAACCCCTTGATCGCGTACGCTCAGTCAGCCCGGCGCTGAAGGCTTACGCCTTATTGGCAAGTTCGGCCGACAAAGGCGCAGTGCGCGATTTATCGAAGCTGGAAGATGTATGAGTCAGGCGGCCTTAAAAACTTCAGTGGTATTAGTCGATCCGGCGGTTGAAATGCTCTCGGTTGAAGCCCATGCGGATCAAACGCCTGGCGTTGAAGCATCAGCATCAATCCGCAACCCAAATTATCCGCTAAGCGATTTAACCGAAAGCGAAGCGCTAACCCTGCAACAGCAGTATTTACGCGAAATTCTGCTATCGCCGGTGTATCAGGCGGCGGTGGAAACACCGCTGCAAGCGATGCCAAAACTGGCGCAGCGGCTGGGTCATCACGTGTTTTTAAAACGTGAAGATCACCAGCCGGTGTATTCGTTTAAGCTACGCGGCGCTTTTCATAAACTGCATAAAGTGGCGTTGCAAAACCCAACCGCTCAGGTGGTGTGTGCTTCGGCTGGCAATCACGCCCAAGGCGTGGCAATGTCGGCCAGCAAGCTCGGCCTGAATGCCACTATTGTGATGCCCATCACTACGCCGGAAATTAAAGTGGCGGCGGTGCGCGCACGTGGGGGCCATGTGATGCTGCACGGCACGGCCTTTGATGAAGCCAACCGTTTTGCCATTGAACTGGCGGCAACGCAGGGCGCGGTATACATTCCGCCGTTCGACGATGCCGACGTCATCGCAGGCCAAGGCACTGTTGCCAAAGAATTATTGACCCAGCACAACAAGCTCGACGCGGTATTTATCCCGGTCGGCGGCGGTGGTTTGCTGGCGGGCATGGCGGTCTATATCAAAGCCGTGCTGCCGAATGTGCGGGTGATTGGCGTCGAACCGGATGATGCCAATTGTTTAGAAGTGGCGATGCTGAACGGCGCGCCGGTGACTTTGCCAAGAGTTGGCTTATTCGCTGACGGTGTCGCAGTAAAACGTATCGGCAGCGAAAACTTTAAGTTAGCGCAGCTGTATTGCGACGATGTGGTCACAGTCTCCAGCGACGAAATCTGCGCCGCGATTAAAGACATTTTTGAAGACCTGCGCGCTGTCGCCGAACCGGCCGGAGCCTTGGCGCTGGCCGGTTTGAAAAAATATGCCGCCACCGCCGACCACAGCCAAAACTTCGCCGCTGTGCTGTCGGGTGCGAACCTCAATTTTGATACGCTGCGTTATGTGTCTGAGCGCTGTGAACTCGGCGAGAAAAAAGAAGCGGTGTTCGCCGTGACTATTCCGGAAGAAAAAGGCAGTTTCCGCCGCTTCTGCGAAACCCTCGGCGGCCGCGCCATCACCGAGTTTAACTACCGTTATGCGAGTGATAACAAAGCGCATATTTTTGTCGGCATCAAACTGCGCAGCGGCGCGGAAGAGCTGAAACAAGTGACCCAAGCACTGCTCGACGCCGGTTACGACTTCCAGGATCTCTCCGACGACGAACTCGCCAAACTGCACGTCCGCTACATGATCGGCGGCATGCCACCACGTTTAGTGCAAGAGCAGGTCTACCAATTTAACTTCCCGGAATACCCCGGCGCTTTGATGAACTTCCTCAACACCTTGGGTGAAAAATGGAATATCACTTTGTTTCATTACCGCAACCATGGGGCTGCCACTGGCGATGTATTGGCTGGGTTTGAGATTGCTGATCCGGCTGAGATTGAAGGGCATTTGGAGGATTTGGGGTATCCTTATCAGTTGGTAACGGGGAATAGTTCTTATCGGACGTTTTTGATGGCAGGGTGATTTCTATTAATGCTGGATTGAGTTACAAAATTTGCAATATTGTGTTTATATGCAATTGACGTATATAAAAAATAAATTGTTATGTATTTTTTATATGCGACGTTTAAATTATTGTGCAGTAAATAATATATAATATGTATTTTTTAGTAATTTAAGTTTTTGAGAATAATTAATTTTATTTAATTCATGAGCTGAAGTAAAATTCTTTATGTTTTGCTGCTATCAAATGTGCACCTAGCAATTATCGTTCGTGCGTGGCCTGTGCCTGTGTTTGATAATCTGTAAAGTTTCTTTTTGTTTTTTGGATCGTATTTTACTTCAAAAAAAACATCGAAATTTTTATTTAATAAACGGGCTACATTGTTAATGAATTTCGGCTTTTCCAAAGGTGTTGTATTGTTTACTATCTTCCATATTTCACCTGTGGTAAGAAACTCGCTTTGCTCGCCTTTGTTTTTAGATTTATATAATGCGATAACAATTAAGTCTTTTAATCTAAGGTCTTCTATTTTTTCTGTATTTGTAAATGAATCAATGTGAAAAGTTTTTGGATCCATCTTTTTTTCATATGCTGTTTGGTATCTTGTTATGGAGGAGGCGTTACTAATCTTTAACACTGAGCTATCTCCTTGAATTGCTTCCAGGCCCATTTCCAATTCTCTGGAATCTCGTATGCTAAATTCTTCTTGAGTGTAACCAGAGATATCTCTGTTTCTTTTTACATGCCTCTCCCGTCTCGTTTCTGCTGGAGCTTCGATAAACGCTTTTTTTATAGACCCCGCTATCAAGTTTTCGGTTATAAAGTGAACTTCTTCCTTTTTCCTAAAACCTGTTATAACAATATTTGGCCAGTGATAGATCTCCAAGAAATTCAAAACTCTTTTTGCAACTTCTGTTGGTTTGACGGCTAGCAAATCCTTGGCAAACGCACCAATTTTTACTTCGCTTTTTTCTCCATGAGTTTCTAGATATATTAAATGCATGAAATCAGATGCTTCAATATGGAAGAAGTTAAATTTTTGGGAGAGATGTGCAGCAATTGTCGATTTCCCTGAACATGTTAATCCTACGACTATATGGCAGCTTGATTCGTCATAAAATTTTGTATGATTTGGATAGTACTTGTCTGGACTTATTTTCTTAACTATTCCGAGGGATGCTATTTTGTTGAGCATCGCAGAGAATGCATCTCGTCTAAAATCATATTTATCAGCAATATCTATAGGTAGCTCACTTATGCAAACACTCTCTTTTCCAGGGCAAAACCATTTGTTGAATGTTTTGTTGTCTAGCCACGGGTATATCGTATTTGTTTCTAGTTCGTCATTTTGTCTTTCAATTATTTTCCCATCTGTGCTACTTGTAAAAGTAAAAGTGCCCACCTTAGGTATGTAAAGTAGGAGGTCAGATCGAACTGTTACACTTCTATCATTTCCATTAAAGTATAGTTCAAAATCTATGTCTTCGAATTTTGTGTCTTGCATCCAGTATTTTACGTCTGTCCCAGGGAACTCTTGCTCTTTACTAAGAGCGTGAATTACAACAGATGTATCTTCAATTATAAAAGGCTGATTATCCATTCCAGCTCGTTTTGCTTGTTCCAATGCACTTGAAAAACTATCTTCTAGCAATGCTGTCCTATCATTTGTCCTTGGTTCTTTATAGTTTGCATGGTAGGTTTTTTCTCTAAAATTTACTATTTTTACTTCGTAATCACGACATAGATAGCGAGCATGAATCGTCTTAGTTCTATTTGAAGTAAAGAATACTAGTTCAAACATACAGTTCTCCCAGTATTATTCATGTCTGAAACAAAACCGTAGCCTCCGTATCTATCTATGAAATTACTTTTTATCTCACTTATATTTTTAGCAAAAAAATACAAGGCAGGACCGACACTGCTCATTCCTGCACAATCCGCACCAAGATGTAATAGGTATTCAATTTGCTGTGATGCTAGAGAATGTTCATTTATTTCTTCGTTCTTCCAGCGAGTTTTTTGAATTCTAGATATAGATTTAACAAAAGAATTATAGTTATTATCAACAATAGCCGCAGTGACGCCGAAAACACTTAGATAACATGCTTCAAGCGCTTCATTTTTTTGTATTGGACAAACGCGATTAAAAAAATTCATTTCAATCTCCCCATCTATTTTGGAAAAAACGTCAGGGATAACTACTCCGACTTTCCATGCTGGCATGGGTGATCTATGAATTACTGATGGAAGTTGGGAAATGTTTTCGGCATATGATGACGGTAAGTGGCGAGTATTGTTTGAATTTACTCCGACATCTAGAATAAATCCACCCGTGAAATAAGTTTGTATACCTATTCCTGAAGTTCCACCTCTATTTGATAAATTTATAAGATCTCTATCTTCATATGTAACATCGTTTATAATTAGTAATCCTTCAATACACGCAAGTATCAGCGATGTTCCGCTGCCAAGTCCGGAATGAAAATCTGGTAAATTACTGACATGTATTTCTACGAATTTATTTAGATTCATAAATTTGCAGATGTTATTTAATATATTTTCTATTTCCATAGATTTTTTGCAATTTTCTTTTCTATTTTCTATGGTCACGTTGTTTTCTTGTGATGTATAAAATTTTGCCTGAGCTCCCATATTTTGTATAGAGAACCCTATGCCTCCGTTCTTTCTTAAGTCACATTCATGCATTGCTATTAGTGTAATATGAATTCTAGATGGTATATTTATCGTCAGCATGGTTTTGACTGGCTCCATATTTCTTCGAAATACATTTTGTAACCAGCAGCATATGGAGCCTGAGCAAGCAAGTGAATAGAATGATTATACCTTCGTCCACTTAGGTTAAAGTATGGGCCAACAATAATATCTTGTTCTGTGGCGAAAATGTTATGGGATGGCTTTGTACTGTACTGTCTGATTTCCAGGAGTTCATTGTAGATGGATTTTGTTTTGTTTAATTTTTCTATTGTTTTGTTTAGATCTCCACGTTCGGAATCTTCTACATTATTTTCGCAGGCGAGCAGCATTCTAACCTTTACTCCTCTTGTTAGTGCTTTTACTAAGTAATTGTCACCTTCTGTATGATGGCAGAAATCATCTACGAATCTTCTGCCTGTATAAAACATCATGTCAATACTGTTGTTTGAATTGCTTACAATTTTTTTGTAATACTCTTTGTCGTCTCTTCTTTCAAGAATGTTTATTATTCTATGCTTTTTCAAGAATTCATTGTTTCTTTGATCTTCTATGTTCACAAGATGCTGAATTGTAACAGCAAGCATAGTTACAAATGCGCCGCCTATCAAATTTTCTACTTTGCTCGTCGTTTCCCCATAGAATAGCTGATATGCAAGAAATACGCATAGTATTAGATAAATTGCAGATATTATAGTGCTCATTCTGAAAGATATTTTTCTTTTGAAATTTGTCATATTAGCTAAAGCTCTATTTGCTAGTCTTATTAATTGAGCGGGCTCAAAATTTCTGCGTTCTAGATGTAGGACGTATGCCATCAAAATACATAATAGTGTATAGAACGAATTTAAACCTACTGGCGGTATTTTTACTTAAGCCCTTTTATCCTTTACGTAAATATCCAACAACCTCGAATGTCCAGACTTCCGTTTATCCATTTCAAATAATTCAGTGGCATCAAATAGCTGAGTAAAGGTTGGGAATCCATAAGTGCGGGTATCGAAGTCCGGGTATTGCCGTTTGATAAGCGAACCACAGCCGCCTACTTGCGCCCAACCTTCGGCGTCTGCGTTGTCGCGCACAGAATTACGTAAAATATTGATTAAACGGGTGTCACAACATAAATCGCGTTTTGTTTTTTTGTTACTCTGCCCATTGGACTGTGGCTTTGCTGGTACTATTTCTATTGGCTCTTCTGCTTCTGGTGCGCGTAGTACTTCGGTTCGTATAAAGTCGTCGCAGGCGTTACGAAAAGCTATCGGTGTTTTTTGCTCACCAACGCCAAATACGTAAATTTGCGATTCTTTTAATCTTGAAGCCAGTTTGGTGAAATCGCTGTCACTCGAAACCAGTGCAAATGCATCAAATTTGTTGGAGTAGAGTAAGTCCATTGCATCAATAATCATTGCAGCATCGGAAGAGTTTTTACCTTGAGTGTACGAGAACTGCTGCACTGGATTGATCGCTAACTCATTCAGCGTTTCTTTCCAGTTTTTAAGGTGCTGTGAACTCCAGTCGCCATATGCTTTTTTCACAATAATGTGACCATGTTTGGCAAGCTCTGCTAACACAGCACCAAGTAGGGAATATTGTGCGTTTTCCGCGTCGATAAGTACGGCAATTTTCTTTTCGGCGTGAATGTCTTTCAAATGGCGCTCCCTGCTGGCCATACTGCGGTGAGAAAGAATCCATAACGCAGCGTGTCGATGATTTAACCAAACTAAAACAGCTTTTGTAAAAAGACAAACTATTTTTAGGGACTAAATCATCTACGTAGCTTTAATGCTGAAGCGCAAACCCATCTGCCACTAACGCCTGTTTGGCAAAGGTGCTAATGGCTTTGGTGTCATGATGTGGGATGGTATAAAAACCTAACTGTTCGAACTCGCGGCTGACCTCAAAAAATGCGCCGGTTAGTTTTGGGTTGGTATTGGTTGGGCCTTGCAGCGGTAACAGGATATTTTGTGTTTTCAGCACATCATTTTGCGCTAAACGCGCAAAGCGACCGAGCCAGGTTTGGGCGTGATCCATCATTTTGGTGGCGTTTTGTTGCTGGAAGGCCAGCGGGCGGATCACAAAGGTGTCGTTGGTTTTGGCGACCAGCGGCAAGGTGATTTCTTCAAAACGACCGATCAGCGGCTGTTGTGTAAAATGGGTCAGCTTTTCTGTTTTCAGCTGCGCCCGGATGGCGCGCACCATCAGCTGTTCCCGATAGGTTTCGGTCAGGAATGTCCAGTGTACCAGTTGTTCAAATAACTGGTCGGCAATGGCAGCAGGTTTTTTATCCACCAGCACAGTGCGAAGGTCTGAGCTAATGCAAAAGAATGCACCAGCGTTTCCCTAGGGCGCACTAATTCCTGCATCACGGCGACCAACTCTTTGGGTAACACTGTGGCGGCATAGTCTTGGATGCGGGTTAACTCGGTTTGCACCGTGTTGATGGTGGTTTTGTATAACTTGCCGTCGACATCTTCAAAAAAATCCGTGACGCGGGCAAAGCGGGCGGGTGCCAGCCGGAATTCAAACACAGCTTGATCGGGGGCGCATAGCACAATGCCGACGTTGGCGAATTCGCCTGTCTGTGCATGAGGTAAAAACCTGACTATTGCGTACTGATACAAAGTTTTCATATCAGAGCCTCCCAAAATTCGTGTGTTCTGAAAAGTGCCAAAGTGGCGGTAATCTGAAATTTCAATGTAATACTAAAGTTACAGCAATATGTCACCCTATCTGGATTTAATTATTGATGAATACCATCTTTTGTTTTTATTAAATTTCAATATTATTGTAATAACAGTTTTTGGCGGAATAAATATTCAGCGCGTGAATTCTTTGGCATTGACTATTTCATCGATAGTTAGTGGGTTACTTCTTTCAATATCAATTGATGCTCCTACTTCTATTCGATTGCTTTTATAGTCTGGTTTTTCTTTTGAATTTCTATAGGGACGAACCGCCTTTATTTGAATTCCAGCCCTTATTAATGCCAGCGCAACCACTTTTATATCGTCCAGTGGAACATCACTGCCGAACCATATGGCATTAGTCTGTTTTTTATTCATATATTTGCCTGGGGTTGCAGCTATGAATTTATATCCCAAGGATTCAAGCCCTACGACAATTTTTTTTTCATCAATGGTTTTGTTGTAGTAGTAAACTTCGATACCTTTTTTATTATTCCAGCTACTTTTGGTAATGTCTTTTATTGCAGTGTTCGCCGCTATTGCTGTGCTTTGTGCATCGTCATTTAGTTCTTTTTCAATAAATGCTGGAGAATAACCCAATGCCTTTATCAGATCTGCTTCTGCTATAGCCTTTTCTTTTTGCAGTTCAACAATTTCTTCTTGTATTTTTTTGGACTTGCCAATGGCGTGTCTTTCCTGAATTTCAAGTATGCTGATCTCATGACGAAGATTGTTTATTTTATATCCGCCGTATACAAATAGTATGAAAAGTAATGGAATGAATAATATACTGAGCAAGCGACTGGTTTTTGCGACTTTTTCTATTTTGTAAAAATTTAAGGTCTCTTTAAGGTTTTCATATTCTGAATTTAATTTATCAGTATCCATGATTAAATTTTTCCTGTAAATATGATTTTAAGAGAGTTGGACCACATAAAGAGAATACGTGAAACCGCATAAGTCAAAAATCCTGCAGGGCCAAGAAAAATGACTAACTGTTCTGTATTAATTTTTTTTTCTTTGTAGAGGTCGAATGCAAGAAAAACGATTAATATAAAAGAGAGAATAGAAACTGAAAGGTAGACGTAGCGTTCAGCCTTATAAGTATTCGTAAGTTCTGCAACAATTCGTTTTCTGGCTTCCAGGGTTTCAATGGAAGCAGGTTGATGGTTATCCGTGTTTTCATCACCCATGAAATTCTCCTTCAAATTCCTATTTGGTCCTTTAGGAGCTGGTTTTGCCCTGCCCCAAGTAAGTCTGAAATTTCAAAAAGAAGAGTACGGAATATGTTTTAGAAGCTCTAAAGGCAAAGTAAGCCAAGAATAACGAACTTGCCAAACATCCTTCTCCGGCAACTTCTTTAACAGCTATAAGATTTGTAAATCCAAATTAGTGCAGCTTTTGATAAACAGCAAGCTCTTTTTAAGGGGGGAAGGTGGAAAGTGAAGGGGCGTTTAAGTGAAACATTTTATGTAATGCTGAGAAAAATAGTTTTGCTATGTTGCCTTTTGTCCTGTTTAAATTTGACTCGACGCTAGAGAAAATTGCAGAGCGCCTAGCCCTTTGAATGTCACCAGTATCGGACCAATTGAAATTTACTGCTGTGTTTGGCTCAGTGGCCAGTGGCAAAGCCACCATTACTAGTGAAACTGATTTGCAACTGGTGGGAGAGTTAAGTTTTGCGGCGACGATCAAACTTCCTGTTCCAGCGAATTCCTTTTCCGGCAACTTCATTACAGTTGTAACTTATTCACAATCAACTTAAAACAGCTATTCAGAAACGGCAAGCTCTTTTTCGGGACTAAATCACTAGCTCAGTTTTAATGCCGCAGCTCAAACCCTTCCGCTACTAAAGCCTGTTTGGCAAAGGAGCTAATGGCGTTGGTGTCATGCGAAAGCGGTCGATGGTTGCATGCTGGTGTCTCCAATAAAAACTGGTCGATTTTAGTCTGGTGACTTAGAACCTGCAGTCCATATCTCAGTAAGCAATCTTGGACAGACCCACCATGACGTTAGCTCAAAACAGCTGATTTGTGGTGTCCTAAAATCTTGTGGAACTCTACACTTAGAACTTTTGGCTTTTAGCATTTACACTGAAGTGCAGAGTTATTTTCTATTTTTATCAATATGTTGCGCAAAATGAAAGCGCATAGAGTTACTATAAAGACATGGCAAACAACCAGCACTTGTCTGCTGTAAGTAGGAAATCTTATCTTTTCAGAGCGTGAATTAACGAATAGCATAGCTTGTTTACAGACAGCACTGTCCTGTGGCGTAACAACATCGGAGTAGTGTATGCGCATTTTCATCTTGCTTATCTTATGTTGTTCATTCGCGGCGTACAGCAATACCGCGGCACAAATCCGGCAACAACTTGAAGCTGAACTTCCAGCGGCAACCTTCGATCGCAAGATCACCATACTTCAGCAATTGGTCAAAGAAAATTTTAAGCAGGATCCGCCGTACGCCTTACAACAAGCCAACAGCCTGGTTGAGTTACTCGGATCCAGAGAGAAAAAGGATTTTGCTTATCTGGACGCCTTGCACCTGCTGGCAACCTTACAAGTTGGCCAAGGTTTATTAGATGCTGCCACAGTGAATGCCGAAACTTTAGCTGCGGGCGCACAGCGTATTCATGATTACAACTTACAAGTCCAATCGCTGAAAATTCAGGGGGTTATCGCACGGATTAAGTCGGACTATGATGGCGCTTTAAGGCACTTTCAGCGCGCAGGCGGCATTGCTGCACAGCAAAGTTTAGCCGATGCCGCCTTGCAAATAGATTATGAAATTTCCATTATCTATTACTACATGGGTAAGTACGCAGAAGCTATTGAATTGCTTAAAAGCATTCAACCCAAAGTGGAACAAGAAAACAATCAATTGATGGTCGGTAAAGTACTCAATATTTTGGGTATTGTTTACGCCAACCAATCACGGTATGAAGAGTCTCTTGAAGTGATGTTAACCGCGTTGGATCTGCATAAATCCCGTGGTGATAAAGGCGCACAACAAGCATTACTTAACAACATTGGTGTCACCTATAACCGATTAGGTAAAACCCGGCCGGCACTTGATATCTATCTTGAATCCTTCGACCTTGCGGTTGCTTTAAATGACGTTCAAAGTGAAGCGCTGGCACTTTTGAATATCGCAGCGATACAACAAGATTTAGATGATCCCCAATCCGCACTCACCAACCTATCCCGCGGCCTGGCCATCGCAACCCAACTCAATGATAAAAATTTAATCGCTCAGGGGCTAAATAGCTCCGCAGACTATTATCTAGCCAAGTCTGATTTTACCAAAGTGATTGAACTATCAACCCAAGCACTGGCCCTAGCCACGACCAGCGGTGATAAAACAACGGCGGTAAAACCGAGGCAAAATCTGGCCAAAGCCTATTTGGCTCAGGGTAATATTGCCGCCGCGCTTGATTACACTGAGCAAGCTATCGGTATTGCCGCTGAACTGGAAAATACATCCAGCCTGAGTCAACTATATAAACTGCAGGCGGATATTTACCAACAGGCCGGTAAGTTTGCTAAAGCGTTAATGGCGCACCGCCGTTATAGCGAACTGAACAATGAAGTGTTTAATAGCGAAAGTGACCAGAAAATAGCTGCCTTGCGATCCAGAAACGAGTCACTGCAAAAAGATCGAAAAATTGAAGCACTGGCCAATGAGCAGAAACTTTTAGCCATCAGTCATGAAAAAGAATTAAAGCTGCTGGACCAAATCTCCAAACAGGCCGAATTTGAGCGTAATGTCGGCGCGGTATTGGTCGCCCTGTTGTTGTGTGTGCTTTTTATGATCTACCGACGTCGGCTGCAAATGCAGTTGAACATGAAATTGCACCAGTTAGTCAAAGATCGTACCCGGGAATTAGCGGCCAAAAATATTGAACTGGAACGGGCGTATACTGTGATGGAAACACAAAGCCTAACCGATCCACTCACCAAACTGCATAACCGGCGTTTTCTGATGCAAAAATTACCGGAGGATTTAACCAAAGTACCGGCCGACAGCAATGAGCAGGATTTTGTGTTTTTGCTGCTTGATCTGGACCATTTTAAAATGGTCAATGACAACTACGGTCACACCGCCGGTGATCTTATTCTTATTGGTGTCAGTGAACTGCTGAAACAGGTGTTTCGAAGCAGCGACTATACCATTCGTTGGGGTGGCGAAGAGTTCCTGGTGGTGATGCGCCAGATGAACCGTCAAAATGCTGCAGCTTACGCAGAGCGCCTGCGTCAAACGGTCGAACAACACGCCTTTGCCGTCAGCGAAAGTCAGTCAATCAATATGACCTGCTCTATAGGTTTCGCCTGTTATCCGATAACAGCAGGCGACAGCCCAACATTCTCCTGGAATCAAGTGATTGATGTCGCAGATATCTGCTTGTATGCCGCCAAAAAATCGCAGAAAAATGCCTGGGTTGGTGTTGATGCCGTCGACCCGCAAATTTCATTTAATGAATTTACCGCAAACACACAAGATTTGGTTACAGCCAACCAAGTTAAGATTGTGTCATCGATGTCGGCTGAGAAGATTGTCTGGAACTAACCGAAGGAAAAAAATCATCGACAGTCACATCGTTTGGTCGACTAAATTTCTATCGGCTAAATGAGGCAATTTTGGACAGCCACTTTTTAACTGACTTACCCCAACCAATACTGCAAATCCTGCGCACCAATAATCGCCATGATTTGTACTTTGTTGCCTTGGATCCGGTAGTAAATATGGTCACTGCCGCAGCGACAGCGACGATAGCTAGGCCTGATGTGGTCGATGGATTGGTATATACCCGTCATCCTTGAAGTTGCGGGGTTGTTGGCCGCCTTCACTCACTGAAGCGTCAGTCCGACCCAGTCACATAGAACAGCTATGCTCCTGGGGCTTCGTTCAGTTGCCGCCTACCCGCATCGTCAATGATTTTGGGTATAAAAACGGGTTTTGCGTAATCTGGTCAAACATATTGAAAAATGCGTTAAAGTACTGCTCTGCTTGCTCTGCCCCAAAGCTCTGCACGCCGTAGCTATAAATCCGTCGCAAGTCTTCTTTTGCCAGTGTTGATAGCTCGACTTCAACCACTGTTGGCAAGGTCACGTTTAAATTCCTGTAGCATCCCGATCGGGCTTTGGCTAGTAAAACCGCTTTGCTCAGCCGCTAAGAGTTTCTGATTCAGCGCCTCGGCATGACGGGTGTTACGGATCAATTCGTTGATCAGCTCGCTTTTACTGCTGTATTCAGCGCCTGCGCCGACTTGTTGTTGCAACCATTCATCATTGGGCTGGCTGAGAGAAATACTAATACTTTGACGGGCCATGTTCATCTCCTTGGGGGCAATATTACATCAAAAAAACACCAGGGTTGGCGGCTGTCCAATGAGCCGTTCGCTGTGGTGGTCCTCTTTCAGACCTCTTAACATAGATTTTCCGATAAAGCAGGACAGCCATGTATTGCAGTTGAGAAAGACGCAATTCAACGGTACAACTATTGCGCAATTTACACGCCTTGCCTGCGTCCTTTTCTGGCTGCTCTGCTGTTCGCTTTTTAAGCTATATGGAGCTCTAGAGCACAGGGTCAATGTTATCACATATAACATTGACCTCCGACCGCCCGATTACATCTGATGGCATTCTAAACAATAAGCGGTACTTGGAAACATAGTGCAGAACCAAGTGTCAGCCGCACAATGATTAGCATAAGAACTGGCCGCAAAAAATGCTGCACCGAAGACTACTGCTGCAATTAAAGTTTTTTTCTTTGTTGAGTTTTTCATAAGTACTGTCCTTGTTGTGGGTTTTTCCACGACCATAACAGCATTTTTTTTATGAGGATAAAACCCGATTTGCCTTCAGAAACATGACCAATTCATGATTTAAATGTTATGTAAAGGTTTTAAGAGAGGAAGGTAAAACATGCCATCCACTTTTCGGGCAGATTGTGCAAGTTTGTTCCTAAATTGGAATTTTATTTGAAATAATGGCAAGAACGAATCAAACCCGCCACCCAAAGATAAAACCCGCCAAAAACATCGCTAATCAAAAGATTGATGAATTTCTGCAGATTCAATCACCCGAAGGCCAGGATTTGCGGATAACCCGGCGCTAAGCATCATCTTTGCAACCTTCTCTACAGAGATGGCTCGCCATTTGATGGGTACAAGTTTCCCCAGGCATCGATTGAGCACTAAACCAACCGCTTCACCAATTCGTCTATCAGCTCTGACAGCGCCATCAAGTAACGACGGCCGCACAATGGTCAGCGAAGTGAAACCCAAAGATCCGACATCCCGCTCAGTTTCACCTTTGGTTTTCAGATACAGGCCAAAGCCATCCACCGCTGCGCCCAGGGTGGAGTTCAACACGAATGTATTGGTGCCGGCGGCGTGTGTTAGTTCGGCGCTGCGTACAATGTAGTCGTGATCAACACGATAAAAAGCTTGTGCTGAACCTGCTTGTTTTAGCGTCGTCCCCAGGGCGCAGAATGCGATATCCGCTTGCCACCATGGGGCATTTGTGGGGAGAGATTCGAAATCAATGATTGGGTTTGCTAATTTTGGATGCGGTTCCAAGGGGCGTCTGGTGGGAGCTACGACCTTGGTAACATCAGGGTGAAGCAACGCTTGCGCCAGTAATTGGCTGCCAACGGCACCACTCGCGCCGAGGATTAATACAGTTTTCATATGGAGTGCTTCGTGGATGCAATAAAAGCCAGTGTAGCGAAGATTTTGGTTTCAAGCAGCAAGCAATCCTGGACAGTCATTTCCTTTGCCATGTCGTTTGATTTTGAACAGAATTTGCAGGCGTCGCGGCTGTCTTTATTCAGTCCTTGTCCTTTTTGAGTGCTTTTCATCGCATCCGAAAATACAGAGCCAGACAAAAGTCAGGCTCTGGTGAAGTTCTGATTAATCTTACACCTCAGTTACTTCCGAATATTCAGCTGATAACTGCCCGCACCTGTGACTGACCTGACAAGAGCTCGGTAATAACCATTGCTTGCGGCATAACTTAAACTTTCATTCGAGTTACTGGCGGTCGATTGCGCGACGTTGGCCCAACTGCTGCCGTTCCAGCGCTGCAGGTACAAATCAAAATTGGTGCCGCTGGCTGCACTCAATGTCAGGCGCAGAGTGCCGCCGTTATATTGGAAATAACTGTTATTCGGTACTATTGCCTGTGCGCCCGCCGCTAGCGTTCCGCTGTAGGTGTCGCCTGCGCTGGCAGCTGCCAGGGTAAAGTTAATAGTGCTGGCCGGACTGCTGATCTGACTGATATTCAGCCCGGAATCGCTGCCGTTCCACCACAGAGCGTTGGTGCCGCGGCTGGTCAGTGCATTGGGAAAGTTTTTATTAAATTCAGCGGTGGTATTGCCATCATACAGATCAGTAGCGTCGCTGCGATTGCGTTTATTTTCCGGATCCCGCTTGCCGTCGGCGTGCTCCATCTGAATATAAGGTTTCCATTCGTTGGAGTTACTGCCACTGGGATCCACGTGCCAAATCGCCAACCCTTGATCAGGTTGATACTGGTTCTGGCCGCTTTGATGAATCGCTTCGATATAAAACGCTTCTTTGGTATTGGCCGGATTCCCCCAGCGATACAGCTGGCGGGCGCCGGAGGTATGGCTCAGTTGACCGGTCGGTGCCTGACTGTTCAGCGCGGGATTCAGTTCAGTGACGGTATCCCAGCCAGCTAAGTGCCGAAAGACGCCAACCGGTGGTGTGGGCTTAAACTTGTTTTGTGCCCCGATGGCGCCATATCCCATCACACAGAATGCCGCAACAGAACCTTCCGAGCTGCCGTCGTAATCATATAAATCTGGCCAGCCGAGCAATAAATGGCCACTTTCATGCACGAAAGTGCCGATCGCCATGTTTGTGCCCATATTGGTGATTTGATAAAGCGATGTACAAACACCGTCGGCGCAAAAACGTGGTGATAAACCGCCCATATGTGGCCATAAACCTTTGGACCAGGCGCTATCTGCTTCACCGGCATAAAAGAAATTCAAACCGAGGATTTGTTTGCTGCTGTTGGTGGTCAGGGTGGAAAAATTAAAACCTTCGGTGTATTCCAGCCAGTTCAGTGCTTCGCTGATCAGTTCCTGCGAACGCACGGACGACGATAGGCTGTTGTCGGTGTAATAACTTTTGTTTTTCTTTGCCGTGTAATACCGGGTGACGGTATTTTGGTAATCCAGCTTGTTGCCAGACACCTGCTGGAAATAGCCGCGCACGGACTGCGCATTGCCAAAACCGGTGTAAGTCAGATCATTGAGGAAACTTTCCACCTGGGTTTTGCTGATGGTACCGGTTTGATTTGGAAACTGAATAATAACAGTCAGGCCTCGAACTGTTGAAGGCAGCGCCAGAGGATTGGTATCGGCAGCCTTGCTGGAACCCTCGGTCAGATGTTGCGGACCATGCAGGTGAGGCTCCTCGTTGCCAAGCAGTGTTTGTTGCGCTTGCTTAACTAACGCTGCTTTGGCCTTCGGGCTTAATCCCTGTTGCTGGTTTTGCAATAAACCGGTGTCGCTCTGTTTGCTGATAGGCGTTTGCGCCAATTGCCCGGTGGATTGCAGTTCACTGCCATCCATGCTCACCACGGCGTAAGCATAACCTTTGAGGTTATTGTCATAGACCACCAGTTTGCCATCGGCCAGGCGCTGCTCGGCAAAATAGTTGTTGCCGGATAAATAAATCGTCAACTTTTGGCCATTGGGTTGACGAAACTGCAGAGTTTGATCGACAAAAGGTACCGCTGCCTGACTCACAGGTAAAACTAAGCTCAGCGCAAGCGCCAGCCCAGGTAAGTGGATTTTCATTATGTTGTTCCTTGTTGCATCGGAAGATTTTTATGGCAGCTTTGCTGCTGAATATTCCGGCCTCTGTGCGTGGGTTGTGGGCCGGTCATTGCAGCCTAGGCGCAGGAATGCACAGAAACAAAACAGACATAAGGCAAAAAAATGATAAATTCGTGATATTTCGAAACTTGTTTTTACTTTCGAAAAAGCACTGACCAACGAAGGTTGATTTGCTGGTTATTCGTGTCGCTATCCAATGATGGAACTGTGGGCAGGCGGTCCTGTGTCGATGTTGCAGCTGTGACCGAACCCTTGTTGCTACGTGATGCGATTGCTTCACAGTGTCGCAAGTTCGCCCCCTCAGCTTTTGATGTTTCCCCAACATGTCACATTTGTTAACAATTAAAACCCTGGTAGTGCTTGTCAAAACTGCGCTTTGGCCATAAATAGGGCGCAGGGAAAACTCTTCATTAATAAGGATTATCAGATGTTCAAACAACTCCTTGCTTCAGCCGGTATTGGCGCTTGTAAGATTGATACCCAACTGCAGACAAATCAGTGTGTGCCTGGTGGTAGCCTGAAAGGCCAAATTCAGATCCTGGGTGGTGCTGTGGCACAGCAAATTAATGGTTTTGATTTAGCGTTGATGACACGGGTGAAGGTCAAAGCCGACAACGGCGAGTTTTATCAGAATTTTTGTTTGCAACGTTTTCGGTTGGCCGATGCCATGCTGGTGGAGCCTGGTGCGCGGCATCAGTTGCCGTTTGAATTGCGCTTAGTTGACGAGCTGCCGGTGACGCATTTGCCACATCACACAGTGAGCAAGGTCTGGTTAACCAGCGAAGCCGATATTGATATGGCATTGGATCCGACCGACAGCGATTTATTGCGCATAGATGCCACTCCGCTGATGCTCAATTGCATCGACGCGATGCTGGCTTTGGGTTATCAGCTGCAAAAAGTAGATGTGGAAAAAGGATTTCTGCAAGTGCCAGGTAAACGCAGCAAAGTTGGCTGTTATCAGGAATTTGAATTCCGCCCGCGCCAGTGGTTGTCGGGGGTGAAAGAAGTGGAATTGTCGTTTTTGCCCGACGGCGCCGATATGTTACTAGTGGTTGAAGTGGACCGCAGTTTCCGTGGGGACAGTTACAGAACCTTGCGTTTGTCGCCACGCAGTAGCAGTGCTGAAGTGCAAAGGGCGTTACGTACTGTATTAGGTTGATAGCCCTAAAAACAGGATTGCCCGTCACAACCTCCTTTGGGGGGGAAACTTCGGGGAGATTTATCACATTAGAACGACTCCATTGCCGGGTTAATCCGCTGCAAAGTGCTGCTTGCAGCCACAGCATTTGCAAACCGTGCGCCTGGTACGAAAAAAGCCGGCGAAAAAAAGTCTGGCTTGTTCAGGCTGCGTCTAAAATTCTTGCAGTTAAATGTGGATAGCTTGTAGTTATTACCGCCATTTTTACGTGAAAAGGACATTTAAATGAAAAGTACGTTCCATAAATTACCCCTCAAATTATCCCGCAAATTCGCATTGTTACTGCCCCTGATTGTGTTGGCTGGTTGTAGTGCTCATGAATCGTCCCGCACTATTGAAGCGCCAAAAGTAAACGCCAGCTATCAGGCTTACCAAGGCCCAAAAAGCAAAC
This sequence comes from Rheinheimera sp. SA_1, assembly GCF_001669775.1. Lineage (GTDB taxonomy): Bacteria > Pseudomonadota > Gammaproteobacteria > Enterobacterales > Alteromonadaceae > Pararheinheimera. The sequence continues at coordinate 309,527 of NZ_LXWK01000018.1, read as the reverse complement.
TGGTGGTTGGCAAATTCCAAAACCGCTCCAACTTCCAAAATGGTATTTTTAACGCTGAAACCGACCAGCTGGGGTCACAAGCCAAAACCATTCTGTTGACCCACTTACAACAAACCAATCGTTTTTTGGTGATGGACCGCGCCAATATGGCCGAATTAGCACAAGAAGCGCAGTTTGCCGGCGCCAATCAACAAGTAATTGGGGCTAAATATGTGGTGACCGGTGATGTCACTGAATTTGGCCGTAAACAAACCGGCGACAAACAATTGTTTGGTCTGCTCGGCAAAGGCAAAGAGCAAGTGGCATATGCCAAAGTTGCGTTAAATATTGTGGATGTAGAAACCTCAGCTGTGGTGTTCTCCGTAATGGGCGCCGGTGAATTTAGTCTGGAAAATCGTGAAGTGATTGGTTTTGGCGGCACTGCCAGCTATGACGCTACCCTCAACGGTAAAGTGTTAGATTTGGCCATGCGCGAAGCAGTAAACAAACTGGTGGAAGGCATCCAAAATAACCAATGGCAACCGCAGTGAGACCCTCTTTGATGCCAATGGTGATGAGGCTAAAATTTTTAGCAGTGGTCGTGGCCGTGGCAACGCTAAGCGGCTGCCAAACAACCAAGCCGCTCTATCATTACGGCGCTTATCAAGATGCTGTCTACGCGCACTTTAAAAACGAAGATTCGTCGGTGACTGAGGAAATTGCAGCGCTGGAAAAAACCATCGCTAAGAGTTCTGCGAAAAATCTGCCAGTGGGTCCGGGTCTGAATGCTCACTTAGGCTACTTGTATATTGAAAGTGGTCAGATGGAGACGGGTGTTGCTTATTTACGCAAAGAAAAAGCGCTGTATCCGGAGTCGGCACAATTTATCGACTTTTTACTGAAAAATGCGAAAGCAGGTAAATCATGAAAAACATTCAATTATTTGCCGCTTTAGCGATAGCCATCATTCTGACCGGTTGTGCAACGGTTCCAACCGGCATGGATTACACCGCTTTTAAGCAGAGCAATCCAAAGTCAATTTTGGTGTTGCCGCCGATCAACCATACCACTGAAGTCATTGCGCCTTATGGGGTGTTAGCGAATGTGACAGTGCCGCTGGCGGAAGCTGGTTATTATGTGTTTCCGGTGGCGCTGGTGGATGAAACCTTTAAAAACAACGGTCTGACTGTTGCCGAAGACATCCATGCGGTTTCTGCAAAGAAGCTCCATGAGATCTTTGGTGCGGATGCGGTGATGTATATCGAAGTGCAGCAGTACGGCACCTCTTACGCCGTACTCTCCAGTGATACTGTAGTGGTGGTGCAGGCGAAACTCGTTGACAACAAAACCAATGAAATCTTATGGCAAGGCAGTGCCCGTGCTGCCAGCAGCGAACAAAACAATAATAACAACGGCTTTGGTGTCGTCGGGATGTTGGTCGAAGCGGCAGTGACGCAGATTCTGGAAACCGCTTTGGACACCGGCTTTGAGATTGCTGGCATAGCGTCCGCCCGTTTGTTATCGCCAGAAGCGCGCAACGGTTTGTTATATGGCCCGCGCTCACCAAAGCATGGCAAAGAAAAATCAAATCAATAACGGTTCGACAGTTGTAAACACAGTGGAGTGCCGGCGGGCAAGGCGCTTCGTTGGCACTGACAAAAAAGCCCTCAATTAGCTGAGGGCTTTTTCATTTTAGCATTTGCTGTTATCTGTTAGTTTTCAGCAGCGACTTTCTGACGGCTAACAGCAAAGCACCGCATAACAACATCAGCAGCGGGGATGATTCTGATACTGTGTTTCTGTGCTGGATAGTATGTGAACCACTGGAGTGTACAATGTCTACAGGTCCGGTAAATTCTTCTACCCGCTCAGGCACGAAAGGAAATGAACTGTATATGGCAAGAAACGAATAGGCTGAACTGATTCGTTGCTTGTCGTACAACCTGGAAGCCCCTGTCGGGTAATAAGAATAATGCCCGGTGAGATTAAAATGCATTTTGGTGATCCCGATACCAGCATAAAATCCGAAAAACTCATGTTTGGGGACCATACCGTTAGTATATTTGATTTCGTCTAGCGACAGATCAGAAGCAAAGCCCCAAGTATCTCCAAACATACCGTTCCAATTATCTTCAATATCATAACCAGAACCATCTGCCGTAATGGCACGTAGTTCCCATTCATTATTCGGAAACAAGCTGGTATCAGAAAAGTCTGGTAACAACGGGCTCGAATAGTGATTCAGACCTGGTGTCCAGGCGTGAAATTTATTGATAAATAATGAGTTTTTCTTAGTATCTACATAGCCAGAGAAAATATCCTGCCAGCCTGCGTTCCAGTGAAAATCGATGATTGCTGCTTTTGCTATGTTTGAGCTCAACAACAATACCAATAAAACGAATACTTTTTGCATTAACAATCCTCGTTTAATGAATATGAACGAACAGCAGTTTGCAGCTGTTCGATGGACATGTGGGCTTTCTGCACTCAGTGGAAAAATTCAGGCAACAACTTTAATCTGGCGGATATAGTTATCAAGGCAGGGTTTAGGTTGCAAAAATTTTATTCTAGTCTATTGAGATGTGATTTGTTTGTAAATGACCATAGGCGTTACGGTGTGTTTTGGAGCGCCGCGGTCCGCCTTATTTCTGAGCGCAGGCTCAGAGTTCAAACTTATGACAAACCCAGCTCTTTTAACATTTGCGCATATTCCGAACGATGGTCAGCTGCAAAGTTTGCTTCACCTGGTTTGGTGAGGATGCCTTTGCCTAATTCAATATGGCTTTTGATCACCTTTTTCGGGCGTTCGTGCCATGAAATATTAAAGGCAGCCAGTTTTGGGAAAAAGTACATGCTGGAGTATTCCGGTAGGTGATCATGGATCCACCAGGCCAGTGCTTGCCAATGACCGGTTCGTTCGTAATAAGGCAGAAAAGCGTTAATGACGATACAGGCGGTGGCGCCCATGCAACCCTCTTCATCCTTATAGTCCCAGATATGGCCGGCATAATTGGCTTCATTGCGGGCACAATTGTATTGATTGCCGTTTTCTGCCCCTTTGGCATTGACTGCGGGTGAACGATAAGCCGACCGAATACTGATCCGGCCGAATTTCGCCTGCAGTGGTTCAAGCAGTCGCTGGCAAAGCTCGCGGCCCGCTGCAATGGCAATTTCCGGATGATCAGGCACATTTGGGATCCCTTCAATTTGCGAAATTTCTGAATACAAAAAATCCCGCATAAAAAATGAAGGTGACAGTTGAACACGGCCAAAATCTTCCAGCGCTGTTACAGTTTTTGGGGTTTTCATCGCTTGTTGTTTTCCTGGTTCATCATACTATTTTCTTCCTGCTATTTCAGGAGCATACAGTGCTTTTTGCCACGCTCAGCCGGCGCAGCGAATGTTTAATTTTGATCTGACCCCAGTTTCTACAGTTTCTATGGCTAAAACAACAACTGCCCTAACATTCGTCCGCCAGTGCACAGCAACACAATCGCGAAGATTTTTTTCAGTTTAACTGCATCCAACCGGGCGGACAGGGCGGCGCCGACCGGTGCGAACAAGACGGTGAGTGGCACGATACAACAAAACCCCAGCAGATTAACCAGACCAACAGTGCCGACGGGCGCGTCGTTTGGGGTGTTGCCGAGCACTAACATCGTGAGTGCACCTGGCAGCGCAATCAGCAAGCCGATGGCTGACGCGGTGCCAACGGCTTTATGTGCCGGGTAGTTGTAAAGCGTCAGTAATGGCACCGAAATGGTACCGCCACCAATCCCGACCATGGAACTAAAGAAACCAATGCCGCTGCCCATCAAGCGCTGCGCTGACTTCCCGGGCAGTTGTGGAAACAGCGCCGGTTTGCCAGTTCGAAACAGCATATTGAGTGCAGATAACAGCGCAATCACGCCAAATAGCAGCGTTAACCAGTTGCCGTCTATTCGCGTTACTAACCAGCTTCCGGCCAACACACCAGCGACAATAAAGGGCGACCAGCGTTGTAGTAAGCCAAAATCAACATTACCTTGTTGCCGGTGCGAACGAATGGAACTGAGCGAGGTTGGGATCATGGTGGCCAGTGACGTGGCGGTGGCAACCAGCATGGCGGAATCGGTGGATACGCCAAAACTTTGGAACAGAAAAAACAGTACCGGTACGATGACGATTCCGCCACCGACGCCCAATAAACCGGCCAGCAGGCCGGCGAAGACACCGGTAGCGGCTAATGCCAAAACGCTGGCAAGGTGGGTATGTGCAAATTCGATGACATTCATAAACGACTACTTCTTGTCAATAAAGGTGGTGCTCTGCCAATGGCGGACTGCCCCAGCGCTTGGCGCAGGGTCGAGTCCACCCTTGTTTTACACATAAATTTTGATATTTACCGTAGGGTGTCACTCACCGCGATAGCGGTAGTGCGCCGGAATATCACAGGCAATCTTGCAACTTAATGGCGCTCTAACTGGCTCGCGACCAGGTGAAGTTGGAATGCTATCTGGCAGCTGCCAACAGTTCTTGCCGGACGATTTCTGCACCGGCATTAAGCGCCTTCAGCTTGTCTCTGGCCACCTGGCGTGACAGCGGCGCCATCCCGCAGTTGGTGCAAGGATATAGCTTGTCGGCATCAACAAACTGCAGCGCTTTACGCAGCGTCGCGGCCACTTCGTCAGGCGTTTCAATGACATTGCTGGCCACATCAATAGCGCCCACCATCACTTTTTTACCCCGGATCAATTCCAGCAGTTCCAGCGGCACCTGCGAGTTATGGCATTCCAACGAAATAATATCAATGGCGGATTTTTGCAGTTTCGGGAACACGGCTTCATATTGCCGCCACTCTGACCCCAGCGTTTTCTTCCATTCGGTATTGGCTTTGATGCCGTAGCCATAACAAATATGCACGGCGGTTTCACATTTCAGGCCTTCAATAGCGCGCTCTAACGCCGCGATGCCCCAATCGTTTACTTCGTCAAAAAACACATTAAAAGCTGGTTCATCAAACTGGATGATATCAACCCCGGCGGCTTCTAATTCTTTGGCTTCTTCATTGAGGATTTTGGCAAATTCGAAGGCCAGCGTTTTCCGGCTTTTATAATGATCGTCGTACAAGGTATCGATCATCGTCATCGGGCCAGGCAGCGCCCATTTAATTGGCTTATCGGTTTGCTGGCGCAAAAACATCGCATCTTCGACAAACACCGGTTTGGTCCTGGAGACTGGCCCAACGACTGTTGGCACGCTGGCGTCGTAGCGATCCCGAATCCGTACGGTCTGGCGTTTGCTAAAGTCGACCCCGTTTAAGTGCTCAATAAATGTGGTGACGAAGTGCTGCCGGGTTTGCTCACCATCACTGACGATATCAATCCCTGCCAGTTGTTGCTCTTGCATGGCGATGCGCAGTGCATCATTTTTGCCATCGGTCAGTTCTTCGCCTTGGAGTTTCCACGGCGACCACAGGGTTTCGGGCTCTGCTAGCCAGAGTGGCTTGGGTAAACTGCCGGCAGTGGAGGTAGGTAATAGTTTTTTTGTCTTCGTATTCATCATCATACCGCGCTGAATTTTAATAGAATGTTGTTTGGATTCTTGTATGAACTGTTATTTGAATTAGCGGGCGTAAGTGGCCGACCACTGTTCAAGCAAGCTTTGATAAGGTTTGATAAATTGTTCCTCGGCAAATTTACCCTGCAAAATTGCCAGCTTGCTCCGTTCTTCCCGGTCATACACAATTTTGGTCAGTGAATGTTGCTGGCTTTTTAAATCAGGCTGGTAGCGCAGCCCCGCCACAGCATGGGCATTATAAATTTCCGGCCGGTAGATTTTTTGGAATGTTTCCATGGTGCTGATGGTGCTGATCAGCTCCAGATTGCTGTAATCATTCAGCAAATCGCCAAAGAAATAAAAGGCCAACGGCGCGACACAACTCTCGGGCATAAAGTAACGAACCTTTAACCCCATTTTGCTGAAATACTGCTCCGTCAACGACGACTCATTCGCCAGGTATTCAATCCCCAGCACCGGATGGTGATTGGCAGAGCGCTGATAGATTTTGTTATCGGACACACTAAGGCAGATCACCGGCAGTTTTTTGAAGTTAGTTTTGTAGGCTGCTGAGTTGACGAAATGCTGGAATAACCGGCCATGCAGCTCACCAAAATTATCCGGAATACTAAATTGCTGTTGATTTTTATTGTGTTCTAACAGCAACACGCTGAAATCATAGTCCCGGACGTAGGACGAAAAGTTATTCCCTACCAGGCCGTCAAATCGCTCCTGGGTGTGCCGGTCAATGATGTTGGTTTTTAATACTTCAATCGACGGAAAGGCGTTGCCAGCGTTTTTGATATTGATATCCACCGAAACGATCTCAAGTTCAACCGCATACCGATCGCCTGTCGGGTTGTCCCAATGCGCCAGCGAGTTAAAGCGATCGTTAATCATCTTCAGGGTATTGCGCAGATTCTGTTGGCGGCTGTCGCCTCGCGCCAAATTGGCAAAGTTGGTGGTCAGCCGCGTTTTGTCGGACGGCGAATAATGCTCGTCAAAACAAATACTTTTAATCGAAAATGTGAAATCAGTTTTCATGGTGATCCGCTCCCCAATGTTGGCGGCAAAACTGCAATGCTTGCTTTTTCTGCCTCGTCTTGCCTTGTGTTACCAATAGTGCTTTGCAGCTTTTACTGCAGCATTTAGTCTGAGCTTCGTTTCATTCAATTGCTTTGGAAGTCTATACGTCTGAATGTCGCTGCTTACTGAGCTTTATACGCCGACGCGACCATGAAGAAAAATGAATAAGCTGGAATTCTGCTTGAGGATTTCTCATGCAGCACTTGTCTTGCTGGAATTAAGGTTGGAGTTGGGTTTTGGATTTCCCCTATCACCCAGCCGTGATCAGGCAAATATTGGCGCCTGTGGTTCACCCAATGCTATGTTGGTCAGCAGCGCAGCAGTTGTCGCTGTGTTAAACACAGTTATTGATGCAACCAGAATAGGTGCAGTATGAGAATCAATTATCAGTTTGCAATGGCGTCTGGGCTTTGTTCGATGGAGCTAGACGTGATGGTGCGCGACCAGCTGTTTTATGTGACAACCGGTGGTTATGAATCGCCCAAAGGCAGCGGCGAACAGCTGGAAGCGGCCATACTGGATTTTACCCATCACTTTAAACATGCCGGGGTTAAAGATCTGTTGGATGGCCGAATCCGACGCAACCTGCCTCGGTCAGCGGACGCAGAATAACTGGCGGCGGGGTAAACCCGCCTCGCGGTAAAACACATCGATGCCCTGCACTTCGAGGGTCTGATACCGCACCTGAGTGTGGTGCCCGCTACCTGTGGCGGTTTCTGCTGCCGCAGCCCCAGTTATTGGCCGAAGGCGACTTTGCGTTGGTCAGGCAATGAGAACATCCAGACTGCATTTTGTGGTTCTACGACCGCACCAAAGCCCACAAACGTCGCTGGTGCAGTTTGGCCCTGTGCGGCAATCGCCACAAAGCGGCGCAGTTTAGAAAAAGAAGTCAGAGTTGAGGTTAAATAACAAAACTCCGGCAAACCGTAGATTTGACAGAGTAATGAACATCGCTGCTCAAGCAAGTGCTGGCAATTACGTAGTAGATAGCAATTGCAGCAGCGGTGAACCAGGGAGGTCAACTCCAGGCATAATTGCCGGTTTGCTGGCGATGTCTTTTGGCAACGTCGCTTTCACCAAGTCACGCTGTTGCACATTGTTTTGCTGACTGTAGATGTAGTATTTCAACATCTTGGTTGGCTGATTATCGAGCACGTTAGGGTGGGACAGCGTCTTCAGCGCCCCGGTATAATCGGCTTTTTCTGCATAAGCCAGTGCCAGCATATAAAGTGAACCAGGACGAATATCTTCACCGATAGCTTGCTGCAGAATTGCGAGCTCTTTCAGTGCCAGATCCGGATTATTCAACTTCAGATAAGTAATGGCGGTGAAGTTTCTAAGGAAGTATGGTACGTCACTGCCTGCCGGGTACCATGCTTCAAACGTGGTGATCACGTCCTGAAACTGCCCAAGCTTATGTTGCACATGCGCCAGCAACGTAAAAGCTTGCAGCTTCATTGTTTGTTCTTCACGCAAGGTCAGCTCAGTACGATTGTTCTGCCAGGCATGGATATTGGCTGCAACCTGCTTTAAATCAGCTGGATCGTCACTTTTTGCTTTGGCTGCAGCCTGTAATAACGCTGTCTGCTGCGTGTTAAATGCTTCGCTTAAATTTGTTTTGTTTGCTGATGGTGCGGTCTGGGTGACCGGATCTGCTGTTTTAGTATCGCTAAATTGCACCGCAGCAACAGCACTGACGGATACTGCTGCCATTAATATCACCAGATGTTTTATCTTCATAACTTTCTCCTTGTTTAACATTTTCACTCGTTGCATATTAAAATCTTTGCTGTTGACGATATTTAATATCGGCGACCCAGCCAAAGATTGTTTTGATGAACCAGCCAAAGGTTTTAATAATAAGCTGGCCAAATCAAACTGGTATTTTTGTTGTAACTGTTTAAAGCAACTTTCATCACAACTAAGTTCTAACACTTGCCTGGCTTTCGCAGAAAGCAGCCGGCAGATTGGATTCCACCAGAACAGACTTTCGGTCAGACAAATCAGCCATAACCAAATGATATCGCCCTGCCTGATATGGGTTGTTTCGTGCAATAACACTGAGTCTAATTCAGGACGTTGCAGCAGATTGGCGTCAATCCAGATGGTGGGTTTGAATAAACCGGTGGCGATGGCTGGCGTGTTTAGTTGTGTCACTTTCACCGGATATGCCCGACCTGCCGGAGTGAGGTTTTTGCTATGAATGGCGTTTTTATTCAGCATGTTAATCGTCGCCAGATACTTTTGCAGCCGCAGCAAAAATAGTGCAATCCCCACCACAAAAACTACCATAAGCAGATGTCCCCAGGTGAACTGCTGATACCACGGCTGCTGAGTAACCAGCAGTTGCTGGGCGCCCCTTTGGTCTTGTGCCGTGAGCACCGGACTCTGCAGATTGACAGGTGTCATGTCGAACCATGCATCAACCTGCACTTTGCTAGTAAAAGTATCAGGCACAAGCTGCCACGGTATAAACCAACTGACGAGGGCAAACATCAGCAGATAGAAACTTATTCTGGCCGGTGCATTTTTTAAAAAGATACTGGTAAGCCATGCACTGATACTAATGGCGGTGCAGGTCATTAAATAATCCATCATGATATTTTCCTACTTCGCTTGTTTTTTGTCTTTTAATAAACTTTGCAAATATGCAATATCATCTTCGTTTAGCTCTTCCTGCTTAATAAAGTGAGCGATTAAGCTTCTTGAATCACCACCAAAGAATCTTTGCATAAACCCCGGCGTCGCTTGATCTGACAACGTACTTTGGTCCACACAGGAACGATAAATAATCGATTTGCCTTGCTGGCCGGCGCGGGCAACTGCCCCTTTTTGTTCAAGACGATCGACGATGGTTTTCACCGTGGTGTATGCTACTTTTTTACTTTGCGACAAACGTTCATGCAGCTGTGCTGCTGTGCAAGGTTCGTGTTGCCAAAGTAGTTGCATCACATCAAGTTCGAATTCGCTGAGCTTCATGGTTTTTCCTATTACTACGTTTGTAGTTTTCATTTCTACAAATGTAGTAGATAGGTTTTTAGCCGTCAACAAAAAATTTGCATGGTTTTCATATCAGTTTGGTTATCCGAAGCGGGGGTAGAGCGCAGCGCCTTTGCGCCATGGGGATGGCGCATGGTGGTTTGATGGTTAAATTATTGAAAAAACGTCTTTGTGAGACGATTCGGCAAAGTTTTATTTGTGGTGTCGGTCGTTTTGAATCGTGCAAATATACAAGTGGTGGATGGCGCTGCGCCTATCCACCCTTGGCGGGTCCTATGGCGCAGTGCTGATCTTGCTTCTTAGGCTTTAGGCTTGTGCATCCCGTGCATTTTTAACCAGCTGGAATAAGCATTAAACCAGCCGGTACTGGTGGTTTCCTTTGGGTACATGCCAAAGCCGTGGCCGCCTTGTTCGTAAAAGTGAAACTCGACCGGTTTTTTCGCGGCGTGCCAACTTTCAATCAAACCAAATTTGCCAAGGGCGAACAGCGGGTCGTCTGCAGCCAGTGCCACAAACAGCGGCGGGGCGTCAGCGGGGACGGCCACAGCATCGAGCGGGCCGTAGATATTGGCGATAAACGCCGGTTTAGCGTCTTTGCCGACCAAAGTTGTCGCCATCGTCAGCATGGCGCCGGCTGAGAAACCGATCATGCCGATACGATCCGGGTCAATCTGCCATTCGCTCGCGCGACTGCGCACCAGCGCAAAGGCGGCGTGAGCATCTTCAAGCTGTGGCGCCAGCTGAACCAACATCTGTGCCGGATCTGGCCGTGGTGGCCGGCGCGAAAACATCTGTGCCATCGAGCGCTGAAAGTCAGCCATATCGGCTGGTGTTTGAGTTAACCGATATTTCAGCACAAAAGCGGCGATGCCTTGTTTGGCCAGGGCGCGGGCGACATCCCAGCCTTCATTGTCCATCGACAAGGTGCGAAAACCACCACCGGGCGCAACAATGACCGCGGCGCCGCTGGCTTTGCCCGGCTCTGGCAGAAATGGTGTCAGCGTGGCAATAGTCACGTTTCGCGCAAACCGGCTGCCATATTGGGTATGCCATGATTCCTGCGTCAGCACACCGGACTCTGGAGTCGGAAGTGGCGGGGTGCCAAGTTCTATCGCCTGAGTTTGTTTAGGAATGGCGATCGGTGTCATCTGGTCGTTGGCTTGGGCCATCGCCTGCGCCGTAAATATACAAAATGCCAGAATTATGCTCTGTCGAACCCTCTGCCAGCTGGTTAATACGGCGGCTGCAGATCGCAGCCAATTTTTTCCTTTGTTGTTCATCTTCAAGGTTTCCTTTTGATCTGAATTGCGCTTTGAGTGACTAGGGTTTTGTCGTCCTGATGATTTTCTGAATGGTCCCATCCTGATTGAAATACACCCGGTCGATGCTGACTGATCTGCGGTAATTGCCGCCGCCGGGCAAGTCGGCACTGTGATATGCAAGATAGGTGTGGCCGTTGAAATCAAACATGGCGGGGTGGATGGTGGTGGTGTTCGGCAGTGGATCCATGATGATGCCCTGATATTGCCAAGGGCCGGTCACGGCAGTGCTGGTGGCATAAGCCAGACTCTCCGGAAACCCCGCCGCATAAACCAGGTAATAAATGCCGTTATGTTTTGACAGATAAGGGCCTTCTTCGAAATTCGGCAGGCTATCCACAGCATGGATTTTAACTTTGCTGGTATCGCGGTTTTGCATCCGGCCTTTTGCATCCAGGCTGTAGCTTTCACCTTTGAGATGGACTAAATCGGCTTCAAGTTCTACCCACCATAATTGTTTATTGCCCCAATACAGGTACGCCCGGCCGTCATCATCAATAAAAACCGCTGGGTCGATATTGCGCCAGCTGTGATCTTTATCTTTGGCGGTATCTTCCAGCAAAATCATCGGCATGCCGCGCGGGTCCATAAACGGCCCATTAGGGCTATCTGACACGGCAACGCCAATTGAAAAACCAAATGCCCCGGCGGTTTGGCCACCCTCGACTGCGGCATAAAAATAATACCTGGGCTTGCCGGACGCATCTTGGCGCTGGATAACATGATGAGCATAAGCGTTGCCGGTTTTTTCGTTGCCGCGGGCCCAGGCAAAGTCAGAGTATCGAAAGACCGTGCCTTTATTCTGCCAACGGATCAGATCGGTACTGGTCCAAAGCCGGTAGTCGTACATGCGGTAGTCATTGCCTGCCAAAGACTGTTCATCATGCGTGGTATAGAGATACACAGTGTCACCGACCACCATCGCCGCTGGATCTGCGGTATAGATAAGATCACCCGCCTGGTTGGTTGGGTCTGTGGTGTTGTATTTAATAATCGGATTGTCAAAGCTGGCGGATGCGGTTTTGCTCGCAGTATTTGTGCTGGCCGAAAACTGGTCTTGGTCGGTGCTGCATGCCGCTATGCCAAAACATAAGCTAAAAAGAGGCCCAAAAAAGGACAGCCACAACAAGAAAGGTGCAATGGGTTTTCTGTTGTTGCTGATACTGCTCACTGTCGGCATGAAAATCTGTCCCCAAGCCACTAAAATGCATTGAGCAACAGTGTGTTGAAATTTTCGCCAGAACGGAACCGCCAGCCCATTACGAATCCGTTTAACCGGCTTATTTTATTTGCATTAATAAGGGCTGGAGCAAATTCATTAACAATTTCCTACCATTCGCGAAGTCTGCTTTTAGAGCCTTTTTTACTCAGACACGAATTCGGGCCGTTGTCGTGGCCACCGTTGCTGCCAAGCGTGCCATAACAACAGCATATTGGCGATAAACCACAGATCTTTGATGATAAAAACCCCGCTGCTACTGAGCACCGCCGGTGATGCCCAGGCGCCAGCGAAACTAAATAAAAATGTTTGAGTAGTAAAAAATACCGAGCCGCACATTAGAAAACCCGGAATAAACAATCCTGGCCAGCGGTAACTGGCTGCGAGTAGTACCAGCGCCAGCCAATCAAAAATGCCAATTAAATTCGATGCCGCTTGTTCGTTGGCCAGCAAATATAACCAACTCAGTAACGGCGAGCTGCTCACCAAATCGACGATCCCTTTGGCTTCAAACGGCAAGAATTTCATCCCGCCAATCCATAGTAATACCAGGCCTACCGGCAGAAAATTCAGCCAGAAACGTTCTGCCGGTTTGGCGACGGGCCAACGCCATAACGTAATGGCCATCACCAGCAGCGCCAGAAATTTAATCACGCCCTGACCTGAGCCAATAATCGGAAAGCCACCCAGACCGGCAATATAATGCTGACTGCCAAATAAACTGAGCAACGGCAACATGCTAAACAGCAGCAGCAAGATCGCCAGCAGTTGCTGCGCCAGCCGCCAACGCAGCGCAAGCAGCGCCAGTATGACGACGGCCCAAAGTACCCAAATCTGGTAAAGGGCCAACCGGGCGAGTAGCGCGGGAGTCGCCTCGGTATAAAACGTAGTGATGGCGGTAAAAGAGCCATATTGACCGGCTTGCAGTGACCACGCGATTAGCGCAGCCGACAGGGCGATAAGGAGTAATGCGGCTTGCAGCATAACAATAACCTGAATGGATGAAACACCGGCATCAGACCTGCGACCTGGCAATTTTCTTTCACTGTTTAGTGGAATACCGCGCTGCAAGCCTGCCATTCAGGCCATCGGCTTGCAGCCTGATATCAGGCGAGCTGGTTTTCCTAATGCTTAAATAGCGCTGCCGTGTTGCGCAACTGTCCGGCAAGTCCGGTTAACGCCAGACTGGTCGACGCTACCGCCTGATTAGCGGCACTGACCGATTGACCATTTTGTTCAAATGCCAGGATCTCATTTTTTAGTTCACTGGCTTTTTGCTGGGAATGATTAGCCAAATCAGCGGCCTGCTGACTGACATCGGCCAGCGTTAGGATCAGCTGGCGGCCGTTTTCCAGGGTTTGCACTAACTGACAAGCCAGCTCGACCGAGTGTTGCGCGGTTTCTCGGTTGGACTGCATATTGGTAACGGCGGCCTGAATGGAGCTGACTATTTTTGCCAGCATTTTGTTGATTTCAGCGGTCGATTGTTGCGTCCGCACTGCCAGTGTTCGAACTTCATCGGCCACCACTGCAAAACCACGTCCGGATTCACCCGCCCGCGCGGCCTCAATCGCGGCATTGAGCGCCAGTAAATTGGTTTGCGAGGCGATATCGGCAATGGTTTTCACCACGCCGGACACTTCGGTGCCGGTCACCTGCAAGGTCAATAACATTTGGCCGCTGGTTTCGATGTCGCCCGACAGCTGACGAATACTATCCGCAGTCTGCTGGACTTCAATTTGGCTTTGCGACATCACGGTTGCTCCGGCCTGTGCTGAAGTGGCGGCATGCATCGACCGGCCAACACTATCTTCCATATGTTGTTCCAGCTGCGTCATGCTGTTGACGAGAAGACTGATGGTGTTTTGGAGCTGCGCTACGGCATTTGAGGATTGTGCTGAACTTCCCGCCAGGGATTCAACCGCCTGATTAATACCGCGGATCGCTTGATAAATATCGGCAATGCCGCTTTTAAAGACGCCGAGGAGCTGATTGATACTGGCAGCCACACTATTCACTTCGGCCACAGTGTCGGTGTGCAGATGGCGGGTTAAATCGCGGCTGTCAGCCACTTGTTGTAACTCGCTGGATAACTGAATGATCGGATTGGCAATTTGCTTTTGTGCCAGTAGGAAAAAACCGATGGCAACCAATACGATCAACAGCAATAACACCACCACGGTACTGCTATTTTTCGACAATGCGCTGCTGATATTTTCAGTACTTGCTTGTGCATCCCCGGTAATGTTGGCGGCAAGGCTTTCCAGTTGTTGATTGAGATTACTGGCAGTTTGATTGATCAGATTCAGTTCAATACGGGCTTGATCCCAATCAACCGGGGCGGTCTGCATCACCTTTAATAGTTGCTGCAGCGCTTGTTGCAGTTTCTGTTGCTCTTGTTGTAATGCCTGGCCACCGATGTTATCCAACGTTGTCAGATGACTTTGTATTGCCTGCCGCATCTGCTGTTGTTGGGCAGTAAATTTGCCGCTTTCAAGCACGGTGCCATATAACTCATAACCTGCCAGCACTTGCTGCCCGGTGATATTTTGTACGGCAGAGACGGCTTGTAATGCCGGCACTGAGCGGTCGACAAATCCGCCGACTTGCTGCATGAGCTGACGATTACTTTGCAGCAATAGCACCGCTGCAACCAGGGTGACGAGGAATATTGCGGCATAACCAATAAAAATCCGACTCTTCACTGAGTTTCCCAAAATGCACCTTCTTGTATTTGCGGTTGGTTGAATCAACATAATACAGAGGGAGCTAGCCGCAACTTTATTTCAGGGAATTTCAAAAATAAAAAGGGGGCGGAGCAATATTGGTTAACTATCCCGAGTTTTTCACCCGACCAATCCGGTCAACAACAGTTGAATATGATGGTTTGTACGACGGTATTTAGTGCTGTTATTGATTAATGTGAGCACCATTCGGCGATGACCTATGCCTATTTTTCCGCCTGTTGAAAATCAGCAAAGTTAAAAATCTGTTCGACCGGCACATCAAAAAACCGAGCCATTTGTAATGCGATAATCACCGAAGGTGTAAACCTGCTGGTTTCGACGGTACTGATGGTTTTACGTGAAACACCAATAGCGTCGGCCAGTTGCTGCTGCGATAAACCTTTGGCCGCACGCAGTTCGGCTATTCGGTTGTAGAGGGATTGTTCGTCCATTATCGAGTTTCCTCTGTAAGCTCGTCCTGATCATCCAGCACATTGCGCAGACTGAGATAAAAGCTCAGCATCCCGACGAATACCGTCAGCAATGGTACCTGTTGATAGGAAAGCCACTGCGGATGACCATGTACCAGCACCAGCTGCGTCGCCACATGGCCGAAAAAAGCCGTCATGATGGTTAACTGAAATGCCAGCGTGGTCGCCCGCTGAAAACGACAGCGCAAATACTCGTCCGGAAAGTCACCACATATTTCCCGCAACCTCCAGCCATACGACAGCAGCTTGGGTTGTTGCCACATTTTGTACATGAAATAAATCAACGGCAGGACGATCGCAGCACCAATCACCTCACTGACCGTGCTGAGCTGAAACCACAGTAGCGTGATGTCTTTTAACAGATGAAAACCGGTTAACCAACTGAGAAAGGCCGCGCTGGTGATGGCCGCTTTCACGCAATTCTCCTGTTCTTCGATAGTCCATGTGGTCATGCTGAACGCTCCTGCTTGTTATAAGTTGATACCTTCAGGTATCAATATGAAACCTTAGGGTATCAGTGTTAAGTAGTTTTGATGCCCCAGGGTTACATTTATTGAGTAGTCAAAACGACAGAGCAGGAACGTTTGCATTGCAGTGGTGCTGCAGTGGCATGGGTGTCTTCAGATGTTTATTTACGGTTAGTTGTACCTGGCCTACAACTCTGTGTTTGGCAGCAGCCCTTCACTTGGCCGCAGCTCTGCACTCGCGACCAACTCCGCGCTGAGCCACTGAGCAAATTCGCGCATAGCGCTGGTTTCCACTTTAGATTGCAGCCGGGTTAGCCAATAACTGCCGAGGCTGATTTCGGACGAAAAAGGTCGTTGGATCCGGCCACTACTGATGAGATGACTAAACATCCGTGCTGGTGCTATCGCAATACCGATGCCGGCCTGGGCGGCTTCGAGCATAGTGACGCTGGAATCAAACACCATCACCGGATGGGTTGGCGGCAACTGCGGGCCAGCGGCCTGTTCTAGCCAGGCGGTCCATTCGTCGCGCCGGTAAGAGCGCAGCAGCCTGAAGTTCAGTAGATCCGCAGGTTGCGTAAGCTGGGCGGCTATTTCCGGCGTGCACAACGGTGTCAGCGGGCTGTCGCATAAATACAACGCAGCCGTGCCATGCCAGGCACCGCTGCCAAAACGAATGGCATAGTCCAGCCCTTCGGCGGCCACATCAACCCGGTTGTTGTTGGTGGAGATCTGCAATTCGATATGCGGGAATTTCTGATAAAAAGCAGCGAGGCGGGGCAGCAAAAAACCGGTGGCGAAGGTGCCGACTACGCCAATCTTCAGTTTTTCCTGCACTTTACGACCAGCAAAATAATCTAACAGCTCGGCAATCCGGTCAAAAGACTCATTCAGCACCGGTAGCAAATGTTCACCTTCAGGCGTCAGCATCAGACCACGCGGCACCCGTAAAAACAGTGGGCAATGCAGCTGATCTTCCAGCAATTTCACTTGTTGGCTGACCGCCGAGTGCGTCACGTTCAGCTCGATGGCGGCATGGGTAAAACTTAAATGCCGTGCGGCGGCTTCAAAGGCGCGCAGTGATTTGAGCGGAATATAGCGACGGGTCATGGCTTTCCTGTAAGTTTTTCTAACAGCTGATGTGCAAATTAACCGTTTGTCCAGCGATGTCAACTGGCGCACTCTAATTGTCGCCGGCAAACCCTTTTATTCACTCAATCAGCCAAGGAATCTTTATGTTTTTCAGCAAAACCCGTGTGGCACTTTGGTGTGCGCTGCCGTTGGTCCTGTTATCTGCCCACCAGGTACAGGCGCGCACAACCGTTATTGAAAACGAAGCGGCGTTAAAAACTGCGGTAAGTCAGCAAGTCAGCCAGCTGATGCAACAGCAGCAAATTCCCGGCATGGCAGTCGCCGTGTTGTGGCAAGGCAAGACCTATCATTACAGCTTTGGTCAGGCCGATCTGGTCAAAAAAACGGCTGTGACGCCAGATACCCTGTTTGAACTGGGCTCGATTAGCAAAACCTACGCCGGGGTATTAGGCGCGATGGCCATTGAAAGCGGTGCTATTGCGCTCACTGATCCGGTCGCCAAACACTGGCCAGCGCTGACCAGCCCGCAGTGGCAGCAAATTAATATGCAGCATCTGGCGACTTATACCGCTGGTGGTCTGCCGCTATTTGTACCGGATAGCGTCACCGACAAAACCAGTATGCAAAGTTATTACCAGCAGTGGCAGCCGCAATATGCGCCTGGTACGCAGCGGGTGTATGCCAATACCAGTATTGGCCTGTTTGCACACTTGGCGGTTGCAGCTGATGGCAAATTTTATGCCGATGCCTTTGCCGGGCTGACGAAAACGCTGGAGCTCAAGCAGACTTATCTGCAAGTTCCCAAAGCTTTAGATACCCAATATGCCTGGGGCTACAACGAAGGCAAGCCGGTGCGGATTGGAACCGGGGTGTTACTGGACGAAGCTGGCGGGGCGAAGGCTAGTGTGCGGGATGTCGCGAGCTGGGTGCAGGTTAATCTGCAGCCGGAGAAGGTTAGTTCTCCAGTGCTGAAGGCTGCAATTGCGCGTGCCCAACAACGTTACGCTCAAGCAGGACAGATGTACCAGGGATTGGGCTGGGAAATGCTCGATTATCCGTTGCCGCTCTCAGCCCTGACTGCGATGACTGATCCGGATTTTGTCAAAGGCAGCGCCGCGACTTTGATTTCCCCGCCAACCGCTGCGGTAAAAAGCAGCTGGGTGCATAAAACCGGCGCAACCAACGGCTTCGGTGCCTACGCCGCTTTTATTCCGTCACGGCAGGTTGGCATTGTAATGCTGTCGAATAAACGTTACCCGAACGCACAGCGGGTGGAACTGGCTTATCGGATTTTGGAAGGCTTGAAGTAAAGATTTGAAGTAAAGAGCTATGGGTCAGGTCGTTGATTTTCTGCTTTATACCTCGCGGTATGCGAATCAATGACACTGACCCAATTGCTTTTTATTGGATCTCAAACAATTCCACATCAAAAATCAGTACTGAACCGGCCGGGATTTTGCCGGTACTGCGGTTGCCGTAACCAAGACCTGACGGGATAAAAAAGCGGAATTTGTCGCCGACTTTCATCAGTTGCACACCTTCGGTCCAGCCGGAAATTACACGGTTTAATGGAAAGCTGATGGTTTCGCCGCGCTCGACTGACGAGTCAAATACAGTGCCGTTAATCAGCGTGCCGTGGTAATGCACGCGCACTGTGCTGGTGGCGGTTGGGTGGCGGTCTCCGCTGCCAGCTTGCAACACCTGATATTGCAGGCCTGAAGCAGTGGTGGTGACGCCGTCTTTTTTGGCATTTTCAGCCAGGAAAACACTGCCTTGTTCCTGATTCACCACTGAATTTTTCTGGTTATTGGCGCTGTTGTAAAAGTAATAGGCGATGCAGGCGATGATGATGATAATTAAAGCTATTTTCATGTTGGGTCCGGGTACTTGGTGTAGGAGGCAGCCATCTTATTGTTTATGTTGGCTTTGGTCAAAGGTGCCTTGGTGGCATGCCGCTGAGCGAACAGGCTTTGATCACGGCAACTGCGCCTGAAAAAACTGCCAAATCAAGGTATTGGCATCAATCGCAGTTGAAGGCTTTTTACCACGCACCGCTTTGCCGCCGGGCCAGGAGTGGCCGCCGCTTTCGGTGACCACCAGTTGCAGTTGAACACGGCCATTCGTGCTTTGCCAGCGATCGCTGTACACACCTGGTTGTTGCAGCACCCGGCTGGCGGTGGCGGGCAGTTGCAGCCGTTGTTGCCAGCGTTTGATTGTGTCAGCAACCGAAGTGAAGTCAGTGACTTTGCTTTTGTTGCGAAAGGCATCTTCACCGGCGCCACCTTGAAACAATACATGGCTGTCATCCAGGGCATGGATATGTAGCACCGAAATAGCACGGCTTGGTTGGCACTGCACTGTATTGTCGGTACCGGCAACAGCAGCAACAGCGCGAAAGGTGTCGGCCATTTCGCATGCTAAACGATGCGCCAGCATGCCGCCATTCGACATGCCGGTGGCGAAAATTTGCTGAGGATTGATCGGCAGTTGCGTCTGGATATCTTTAAGCACATGTTTCACATAAGCGATGTCATCGACTTTTTCATCGCGGGCGTAACCACAACAATGTCCGGCATTCCAGGTGGCAAGATGACCGCGTGGAAACGCGCTGGAACCATTGGGAAAAGCCAGCACAAAACCTTCGCGCTCAGCGGTTTCGCGCCAGCCATAAGCTTTGGCCGCTTGTTCCATATGACCGCCACCGCCATGGAAAAACAGCACCAGTGGCGCTGCTGTACTGGCGTTGCTCCCGGCTTTCATTCGGGCTTTCATTCCGGCGTTTAACGAGCGCGGCACGTATAGCAAATATTTGCGGTTGTTGGCGACTTTCCGCTGGTATTCGCCGGGTTGCAGCGCCGCTATTTGCTGGCCTGCGCCTGGCTTTTTTTCGACCATCGGTTCGGTTGCTGCAATGCTGCACCATGGTAAAAAAAGCAGCCACCACCACGGCTGCATCATTCTACTTGGCCAAGTGGTATTCATCAGGGTATTCGTCAGGTTATTCATCCGTGATCGTCTCCGGATTGGATGGATAATCCTGACGCACCACCGCGAATTTAGCAATCCGATCCCGGCTTAAAAACCGCTGGTAAAGCTGGTGGCTAACAATTGATGCAACACTGGTTTCAGATACTCCGGATGGTGTTGCCCGCCTTCAACCATCGTGAACTGTGTTGGCTTAATACAACCCTGAAAGCTGGTGGTTTTGGCAGATTGATCCTTCGCCGTGAGTTTGAAAGCATCGCTAACGATGGTATTGGTGCTGCAGCCGTTGATCTGACGGAAACGCTCGATAGTGCTATCAAGACTATTGATCACATTACCTGACTGCGCGACCCGGCCTGCTAGTGGCATATCGGTGTCAGCAGTGCCGTGTAAATGGTGCAGCACCACCGGAACTAACGGTTTACAGGCTGACAGACTGCCCCGAAGTTGGCCGGATATCGCAAAAGCTGCTTTGACCCGGTGTGGCACCTGACAAGCCAGCTGATACGACATCATGGCACCCGCAGAAAAACCGACTGTTGCTACTTTGCTGCCGTCGCCCTGGTGCTCACTTACCAGCTTGTCGATGATGGCAAGGCTCAGCGCAGTATCGGCACTTGGATTGCCGCCCTCTTGCACATTACTTTCCCAGGTCCAATCCTGACCACCCAATGGCAAGGCAATTAAGTAGTTTTTGCTGTCGGCCAGCGCATGTAAACCTAAAAAAGAGTCCAGTTCCTGCGGTGTGCCATAAGATGGCGGCGAGCCATAAAAGGCCAGCACAATCGGCGAAGGCGCGGTCTTGGCCGCCGGGCTAATCAACATAAAATGACGATTATTGATCTGCAGACACTGTTCATTTGCTTTTAAGACGCCGCAGGCACTTGGTGCAACTTGCACCGGTGGTGGTGTATTGGTTGCAACGCCGCTATCGCTGCCGCCGCCACCACAAGCGGTTAAACCTAATGCGCTAAGGCCGACAAATGTTGTAAAGATGGTTTTTTTCATACGGTTCTCCTGTTGAAATTGCAACCTGACCATCAGGCACAACATCGTGAAGAGACATAAATAAAACAGGATTAAAACATGATTTTAACCTTATGGCGGCTTAACTTGTGGCTTGCACTTAAGTTCTGTGCCACTTCAGCACATTATCCAACAGTGCAGTAGATGTAAATTTCCTGCAAACGTATTCAATGGTTGATTGTTTTTTAATCATGGTGCGGGCGACTAAGGTCTTTCGCAGCAGCCAAGAAGAGCTGCACGCCAACACAGGCACCTGACAGAACTATAAAAACATCCAAACGACGAGGAAGAATATGAACTACATCCCATTAGCTGCCGGAGCTCTGCTGGCGGTCAGTCCGGCTTTTGCAGCGCAAAAAACTACTTTTGTGCATTTGTTTGAATGGCGCTGGAGCGATATCGCCAGCGAATGTGAAAATTATCTGGGTCCGCAGGGTTATGCCGCGATTCAGGTGTCGCCACCGACCGAGCATATTCAGGGCAGCGCCTGGTGGACGCGCTA
This sequence comes from Rheinheimera sp. SA_1, assembly GCF_001669775.1. Lineage (GTDB taxonomy): Bacteria > Pseudomonadota > Gammaproteobacteria > Enterobacterales > Alteromonadaceae > Pararheinheimera. The sequence goes on along the minus strand of NZ_LXWK01000018.1, from coordinate 288,097 downwards.
TCAACCGGTCAGTTATCAGTTGCAAAGCCGCAGTGGTGACCGTGCAGCCTTTATCAATATGGTGCAGCGCTGCCAAACAGCCGGGGTGGATATTTATGTCGATGCAGTCATTAACCATATGGCCAGTGGCGGTGGTGTCGGGATTGCCGGTTCCAATTTTGGTAATCGGGCTTACCCGATGTACTCAGCGCAGGATTTTCACAACAGCTGCACCATCAATGGCAGCGATTATGGCAATGACCGCTGGCGGGTGCAAAACTGTGAGTTGGTCGGGTTACCGGACTTAAACACCGGCGCTCCTTATGTGCAAAATACCCTGGCCGCATATTTAAATGATTTATTGGCGCTTGGCGTCAAAGGGTTCCGGATTGATGCGGCCAAGCATATGGCGGTGGCCGATATTGCCGCTATTAAAGGCAAGTTAACTTCAAGCCCGTTGATTTACCAGGAAGTGATTGATCAAGGCGGCGAAGCGGTCAAAGCCAACGAATATACCGGTATTGGCCTGGTGACCGAATTTAAATATTCAGTGCAACTGGGCAATGTATTTAAAGCCGGCCGGCTGGCGAGCCTCTCGAACTTTGGCGAAAGCTGGGGCTTTTTGCCCAGTGCCCAAGCGGTGGTGTTTGTCGACAATCACGATAACCAGCGAGGTCACGGCGGTGCCGGTAATGTAGTGACGTATAAAGACGGCCGGCTCTACGATTTGGCCAACGTCTTTATGCTGGCCTACCCCTATGGTTATCCGCAGGTGATGTCGAGTTATGGTTTTAGCAATGGTGATCAAGGACCGCCGACTGCTGCGGTTTATCAAAGCGGCAACCTGAATTGCTTTGGCAACGATTGGAAGTGTGAACATCGCTGGGGTTATATCGCAGGCGCGGTGCAATTTCGCAATAATACTGCGGCGGAATGGCGCACCACCCATTGGTGGGATAACGGCAACAATCAAATTGCCTTTGGCCGCGCCAGTTTAGGTTTTGTGGCGATTAACCGCGAAGGTTACGCCCTGAATACATCGCTGCCAACCGGCATGGCACCGGGCCAATACTGTAACGTGTTAAAAGGCCAGCTCAACAGCGCTAAAACCGCTTGTAGTGGCGAAGTGATCAGCGTTGGCGCCGATGGCCGGATCCAGGCCAACGTGCCGGCATCGGATGCGTTTGCCATACACCATCAGGCCAAAATTGGCAGCAGTCAGCCACCGCAAAGCGGTAATTATCAGCGGACTGTGGTGTTTATTCAGGCACAAACCCAAAGTGGCCAGGATATGTTTGTCCGTGGTGGGCTGGATCATGTCGCAGCTCAGCAGCAGCTTGGCCTCAATTGCACCGCCACCAACCTGCAATGTGCCATGCCAATTCGTCACCGCAATTTGCAAAATGCCACCACAGCGCCCTGGAAAGCGAACGACAATTACCTGGATTGGTATGGTCGCGAAGCCAGTCAGACTGCCACCGCCGAGGGCACAGCGCTGGACTGGACCACCAACAGCTGGCCAGCAGGCTGGGGCGCCATCCGCACCGTAGCCGCTGACGGTTATGGCGTCGCACCGCTCAATCGTTTTGGCGCGCATTACTGGATGCTGGACGTCGACATGGACTGCAGCAAAACCATCAACGGCTGGTTCGAGTTAAAGGCTTTTGTCAAAAATGGTCAGGGCTGGGAAGGCAATATCAGCCAGACCGGCACGCCCTACGCCAGTCAAAACCACATGGCACAATGCGGCAAACTGAATGTGTTCAGTTTTGGCCAAAATGCGGCTTTGATTGAGAATTTGCTGTAACGGTGGATTATCGGAACGACACGCCCTTTGATGGATAAAGGGCGTGATTGAATGTCACAGCATTTTAATCAATATGGAATTAAGTGGATGTCCTGATGGTTCCCTCTGTCCCCGGTTACTTGCAGTCACCACACTGGAAACGTCATTACGTACCTGCTCTATACAAAAAAATCCACTCCATTATTCGCAACATTTTTAACATGGGTTAGCCATCGGCGAAACCTTTGCGATATGCTGCGCACTGTGTAAATTATTAAGGTTCTGCCATGACCAACCAGCTGCTTGATACCGGATTTCTGGACGACCATACTTTGTCTGGTCCGCTGCCTGACGAGTGGCTGCTGTTACCGGCGTCAGCTTTGACCAAACGCCGCTGGGTGTGGCTGCTAAGTTTCGTGGTTGTGGCGTGTGGATTAATGATGGTGCACTGGTGGCGCGGTTCACACTGGATATTTTGGCTACTTTGGGTTGTCACCGCTTTGGTGTTTCTCGCGAGCTGGTGTTGGCTGCCGCTGCAAATCCGCCATCAGCGGTTTTTACTCCGTACCCAGGACTTTCTGTTGCAATCCGGTGTGCTATGGCGCAAGGCGGTGCTGATCCCACTGCAAAGGGTGCAGCATGTCAGCATCAGTCAGGGGCCACTGCAAAAACGCTTTGGGCTGGCTACGCTCAAAGTGTATACCGCCGGTGGTCTGGATGCTGAAGCCTCGCTGGCGGATATTGAGCATCAGTTGGCACAGGCGCTCTCTGAACAACTGAGTCGGCTGATCCCGCGTGGAGAGACTGATGCCGAACATTGAGACACCAGAGCAGCCTTCCACGTCGGAACATTCATCTGAAAATTGGCAGCGCAGCTCCATTTGGGCGCTGTTGCCGCTGCTGATTAAAGCTGTGGTGCAATGGGCCGGGGCTATTATTGGTGGCGCTTATTTGTCCTTTAGCAAAAGCTTTGAAGCCTATTTCCCTTATCTGCTGGCTGGTTTGGTGGTATTAATCGTCGGTAGCGCAGTGCTGAATTGGCGTTATACCCGGTTTCGGGTGACTGCCCAAGGCATCGAGCTGCGGCGCGGATTGCTGCATAAAGAACATTTGCAGTTAGCTAAATCGCGGATTCAGGAGTTGCAGGTACAACAGCCTTTTTACTTTCGACCGCTGCATCTTTATGCCGTCAGTCTTGATAGTGCCGGCAGCCAACAACAGGAATTTTATCTGACCGGCCTGACCTCACAGCAATTGGCTTTGCTTCAAGGCGGCGAGCAAGTTGATCACAGCGCGCCTTCTACCCCTTTTTTCCGGATTTGGTTGGCGACGCTCTACAACAAACATTTATGGTTACCCCTACTAGCGGTGTTTGGCGCTGTGCAATCACAGCTGAATGGCGACTTGTTTAAAAGCCTGTGGGCACAAGGCCGGGAACTGCTGCAGCAATCCGGACTACAACAAAGTTTTGAGCTGCAACTGGTGGCTGGCCTGGGTGTATTGCTGCTGGTTGGATTGGCATTGTTATTGATGACGCTGATTTGGTTGTACCCACAGCATTTTGTGCGCGATGACCGGCAATTGCAGCTGGTACAAGGCACCCTGTTGAAAAAGTCGCAGCGGATCCAGACCAAAAGGGTGCAGATGCTGACCATCAGTCAGCCATGGCTAGCGCGGTGGCTAGGTCACTTTTCACTTGTTTTTCATGGCTTTGCTAATTCACAGGAACGAAAAAGTAAATTTGTGCTGCTCGGGCAAACCATGGCCGACATCGATCAGCAATTGGGCGCGCAGCAGCTGGTCAGGTTATCAGATGTCCGGCAAATGTCGTTGCAGCAGTATGCTCCGGCCTATTTCCAGCGTTTATTAGTCGTTTGGAGCTGCATTTTTTTGGTGGCAGCGGTGTTGCTCGGATTGCTGTTGTTGGTCATATGGCAAACCAACATCGTGGCTATCAGCCCGACATCAGCGGCGCTTTCGGTCACAGTGTTGCTGGTAGTGGGGTTTTGGCAGCTGGCAGATTGGTGGGCTTATCGTCGCTGGCACGGTTTTTTGGTGCAGGATCAGGTGTTGTACCTGTGGCATGGCGGCATCGGCCAACACTGGCAGGTGCTGCCGCTTCAGCAAGTACAAAAAGTGCAGTTGACGCAGTCGCTATTTTTTCGCCGGCAGCAACTGGTGCAGGTCCAATTCAGCACCGCCAATGGCACCGTGACACTGGCGGCTTTGCCCAACCAGCAGGCGCAGGAGTTATATACGCAGCTGCTGGCGTTGTTGTATCGGAAGTAAGGGGCACCGGTGCCTATCCGTGTTTACCCCTTCCGTATCCTGCCATCAACTATGTCTTCAGGCCACAGCCTGCAAGCCGGTTAATTTGCTGCGCATCTGCCAGCGCACCAGGTAACAACTGCACAGGCCTTGCAGCAAAACGCTGGCTGCAGAGCAATACCAGACCATCGCTGGTGAAAAATCGCTGCGTCCGGATAACCACAACACCGGTAGGATAAACACAAATACCCGCAAAAATGAGCTGGCCAAGGATGGCCAGGTATTGCCAAGGCCCTGAAAAACACCGGAGCAACTAAATACCAGCACCACGCTCAGGCAGTTCAGGCTGATGATCCGCATAAAGAGTTCACCTTCGGCCAATACCAAAGGATCGTCACTAAAAAGCGCCATCAGCGAATGCGCCATAAGCTGACTCAGGATAAACAGCAGTCCCATCACCCAGGCCATTTGCTGCATACCAATCCGGAAGCTTTGCCGGACCCGTAAGGACTGGCCGGCGCCAAAGTTCTGGCCAACAATAGCTGGCAGCGCAAATGAAATGGCCATCGCCGGCATCATGATCGCCTGCAAAATGCGGTTGCCAATGCCGAAGGCGGCTTGGGTTGCAGTACCGAAGTCCTGGATGACCCAATAGACAAATGCAGTAAAGATAAACATCAGCGCAAATTCACCACCGGCCGGTACGCCGATAGCAGTGATTTGCCGCCAGACTTTGCCGTCAAAGCGCCACTGTTTCGGCACTTGTAGCACCGAATGATCGCTTTTCAGGAAATAACCCCAAAGCAGCAGCACACCGACCGTCACCGAAATACTGCTGGCAAGGCCTGCACCAAATACGCCCAGCGGATAACCAGTGCCCCAACCGGCGATCAATACTGGCGCCAACACGATATTCAACAGCACTGTGATCAGTTGCACCTGCATGGTCGGTTTCACCACGCCAACAGCGCGTAGTGCGGCGGCAATAGCGGTAGAAACAAACATCAAAGCCAGACCCGGCAAATAGGCCTGCAGAAATTGCTGCGCCTGCTGGTGAACCACAGGATCCGCGGTCAGCAGTTGTATATAAAGGCCGCTCAGTCCAAATCCCAGCACTAATGTCAGCAGGGCCAAAGCCAAGCCCATCAGCATTGCCTGCTGGAACACAATATTGGCGTTTTGGTGCTCGCGGGCGCCGGTATAGCGGGCGATCAGCGCCACACAACCGACATTCAGCATTTGCGTCAGTGCCATAATCAGCATTGTCAGATTGCTGGCAGCGCTGACGGCGGCAATGGCTTCAGCGCCTAAATCAGAGACGAAATACAGATCAACAAACAAATATAGCGACTGGACAAACATACCAACCATCATTGGCAGTGCCATCGTCCAGACGTGGCGGCGTAACGAGCCCTGGGTTAAATCGGTCATAACATTCCTGTCTATTTTTATTTATAGCCGAGCTAATAACTCAGCCAGCGTTTCCTGCTGGCGGGAAGTGAGTGGCGACATAAACTGGTTGGCAAAAAAACCAAAGGTCTGGTGTGCATCCTGATAAATCTGCTGGCCGCTGTCGGATAATTTCACCAAACTAACCCTGGCATCGCGGGCATTTTGTTCTTTTTCCACCAGCAGCATTTTTTCCAGCGGTTGCAACAACCGGGTCACGCCTGAAGCACTGAGGCCAACGGCACTTGCCAGTTCAATCCGGCTAAGCCGATGTTGCGGTGCCTGAAAGAGTCGATGCAAAATACAAAATTCACTGAAGCTGATGCCATGCACACTCAGCTGTAAATCGGCTTTTTTAATCATGCCGGACCAGAGCAAGGCGCTTTGCAGCACTAAATCTACGGCGGGGTTTTGTGTGTCCATGAATCGTCCTTTGCCAATATTAAGTCGCTGGTTCTTAAATGCATAAGTTCGCACATAAGATTGACCAATGCTTGATTGTGCAAGTATATTGTTCTTTTTTTGTGTTGACCGCAAGGGTTTTCTGGATAGATTTGTAATAAGGAGGAACGATGTTTCTGGTATTGCCTAACAGGCGGCGTAAAAAAAGCAGGCATGATGCCTGCTTCGTGAGGTGTAAGTAGTCAGTCGACTGGCTTAAATCTTCGTCAACCAACCATGTTTATCTTCAGCTTTGCCCCACTGAATATCATTCAGTGCCTGGCGTAATTTCGCTGTGGTAGCGCCAGGTTCACCAGTGCCGACTTTGATTTCTTTGCCCTGATAAATCAGCGTGCCGACAGGTGCCAATACTGCGGCAGTACCGGATAACGCCGCTTCAGTGCCTGGTTTGGCCGCACGTTCCAGCAGCTCTTCGACCGTTAATTCACGCTCAGATACCGTCATACCTAAATCGCGGGCCAAGGTCAAAATCGTGTCGCGGGTCACGCCGTGCAGGAAAGATGCATCCAGCGCTTTGGTGATAATTTCGTTGCCGTCAATCAGCAGGAAGTTGGCGGCGCCGGTTTCCTGCACATCGCCGTTCGGGCAGAACAGCACCTGATCGGCCTGATATTTGGCTTTGGCCTGCATCGTCGGTTGCAACGCGCTGGCGTAGTTACCACCACTTTTGATCATGCCCATATGTGGCGCACAGCGGGCGTTGTCTTCCAGCAATAAACGCAAAGCGCGGCTGCCACCGGCGAAATAATCACCGACCGGCGATAGCAACACATACAGCATCGAGGTTAAAGTTGGCGTTGCCGCTTTACCAATGGCCGGCTCCGTGCCGATATGGGTTGGGCGGATATACATCGAACCCGGAGGCGTCGGTACGTCAGCGGCGTAATGGCGGACGATATCGATAATCATCTGGCTCAATAAGGCCGGGTCGAATTTAGGGAGCGATAATAACTCTGAGCTTTGCAGCATCCGGGCGATGTTTTTGTCCATCCGGAAAATGGCGACTGAACCATCTTCATGGCGGAAAGCTTTTAAGCCTTCAAAACAGGTGCTGGCGTAATGCAGCACATGGGCACCCGGGTGCAGGCTGATGCTGTTGGCCGGGACTATTGCTGCGGCATCCCAGGCACTACCATCGAATTGAGCCATTGCCATTTCAGGCATAAATACACTACCAAATGCTGCCATTTTTACTTTCCTGCTGCTGATCTATGAAACAAATGCGTTCGGGCATTGTACTGTCAGTTGCCGATTTCGGCATCAACTATCTGCGCTGCTAGTGTGCATCTAGTGAGTAAGTTGCAGCACTGCAGCGACAATAATCTCAGCAGAATTAATCCAGCCGTTTGCGAAATTGTAGGGTTGCCAGCGTCATACCAATCACCGTAAATGCCACCAGCACCAGTACATCGGTGGTTAGCACTGTCCAGTGTGCATCCCGCAATACCACCGCCCGAACCAGCCGCACATAATGGGTGGCAGGTAATAACTCGGCAATGTACTGCGCCGGTTTTGGCATCGCGACATAAGGAAACATAAACCCTGACAATAAAATCGACGGCAGCAGAATAAATACCGTCAGTTGCATTGCCTGTAATTGAGTCTGGGCGCGGGTAGAAATCAGCAGTCCCAGCGTCAGACTGGCCAGAATAAATAACAAAGTCACCAGCCACAGCGAAAACCACTGCGCCGGTAGCGGCACGGCAAACAGGCCATGGCCCAGACCCAGAATAATTGCCACCTGGATTAACCCAATAGCAATATACGGCAGAATTTTACCAATCATCAGCTCCAACGGGCGAATCGGCGTATTGATCAGAAATTCCATATTGCCCTGCTCGCGTTCGCGCACAATGGCGGCCGAGGTGAATAAAATCATCGTCATGGTCAAAATCACCGCAATCAGCCCCGGCACGATATTCACCGCGCTGCGCCGTTGTGGATTGTAATAATTGACCAGTTCAAACAGACCGCTTGGCGGCACTGCCGCTTCCCGATGCACCGGCGCCGTTTGGGGCAGCGGCATTTGTCGCATGGCGGCGATGGCATTACCCAGCATCGGATCTGAGCCATCGGTGATCCATTGCGCCAGTGGCCGCTGTTGCAGACCAAGCCGCAGATCATCCAGTCGCCGCTCAAAATCGGCCGGGATCACCAAAATTGCATTGATATCGCCGGCGGTCATCGCTGCTGTGGCCGACTGCAGACTGGAAAAATCGCCCTGAAAGTGCACCGCTTGAGACGCCTGCAGATCGCCGGCCAGTTGACGCGCGGTGCTGCTACCACCGGTTAAATCGACCAGTGCCGCCGGCACCTGCCGCACATCGGTATTGATGGCGTAACCAAATAACATCAGTTGCACCAGTGGGATCATCACAATCATCGCAAAGGTGATGCGGTCGCGTGATAACTGCAACAGCTCTTTATGGAATATCGCGTGAATGCGGCTGAGACTCAGCATAGGCAGCTCCGGTATTGGCAACAAAAACATCTTCCAGGGAAGGGCGGACTGGCTCGCAACTATAGGCAGGCCCAAGTCTGGCGCTCAAATCGGCCAGCGACCAGCGGGCGGTTTTTCGCAGTAGCAGCCGCAACCGCTGACCAAGCTGCGCGGCAGAAAGCACTTCTGGCCAGCTCAGCAGTTGCCGGCGGGTTTCACGCAAATCCGGCCCGCTGATTTCAAAGACATCGGCATTCATCCTGGCCATTAACGCATCCGGTGAACCATCAGCGCGTTTTTCACCTTGCTCTAAAATCGCCAGCCGGTGACAACGTTCGGCTTCATCCATGTAGTGAGTGGAGACTAAAATGGTGGTGCCGGCGTCACTTAAATCAAACAGCCGCTCCCAAAACTCCCGGCGATTTTCCGGATCCACCGCCGAAGTCGGTTCATCCAGAAATAACAAGGCCGGGCGGTGAATGGTGGCAGCAGCCAGCGCCAGCCGTTGTTTTTGGCCGCCGCTGAGGCTACCCGCCCGTACTTTTTGCTTCTCTTGCAGCTGGTACAAGTTTAATAATTCAGCAACCCGGCTTTTGCGCTCTGCCCGCTTTAGCTGATAAATACCGGCCACAAATTCCAGGTTTTCCAGCACCGTTAAGTTGTCGTATAACGAAAACTTTTGTGTCATATAACCAATTTGCTGCCGCAGCGCTTCGGCCTGTTGTGGCAGTTGCAGTCCCAGTACTTCAATCTGGCCGGCAGTTGGCGTTAATAAGCCAGTCAGCATGCGGATGGATGTCGACTTACCACAGCCATTTGGCCCCAGAAAACCGTAAATACAGCCTACCGGAATTTGTAAATCCAGCTGATTCACCGCCAGATAATCGCCAAAACGCCGGCTCATGCCCTGCACATCAATCGCGAGTTGCATCTTGTGCTCCCAGAATAAGCTGCACCGGCACGCCTGTTGGCAAAGCAAGATTGGCTGGTAAGCTGATTTCAGTGACGTACATCAGCCGTGCGCGTTCGGCCTGATGCAAGGCAAAATAAGGAGTAAAACTGGCTTCGCTGGCAATTTTGCGCACCGTGCCATCAATGGCGTCAGCAAGCCCGTCAACCTGGATTTGCACCTGCTGGCCGGTTTGAATGGTGGCCAGCGCGGTTTGTGGCAGATAAATGCGGGCGTAAGGCGCATCACTGGCGGCGATCACTGCCAGCACGGCGCCTTGTGGCACCCGTTCACCGCGATGATAAGGCAAGTCTTCCAACACACCGTCGCGACTGGCGACCAGGCTTAAATCGGCCAGCAGTTTTTGCTCGGCCAATAAACTTTGTTGCGCGCTTTCCAGGCTAAAACGCGCTTGTTCAATCTGCTCAGGTCTGCTGCCTGCCTGCACTTCCTGCCATTGTTGCTGTAAATCGGCTTGATTGGCTTTAGCTCGTTGCAGCGCAAATTCGGCGGTATCTAAATCAGCCTGGGCGGACAAGCCTTGCTGGCGCATTTGCCGGGCGCGCTGGAGCTGGCGCTCACTGTCGGCTTGCTGCACTTTTGCCTGCTGCAGACGGGCGGCAGCAGCGGCAATTTGTTCAGCCCGGTTGCCATGCACCAACAGCGCCAGTGCCGCTTCGGCACGTTTCACTTCAGCCTGGGCTTTGTCGGTTTTAAGCTGTTGCAGGTGGGAGTCAAGTTGCAACAATGGCTGGCCAGCCTTAATCCGGCTGCCTTCAGTCGCATTCACCGCCATAACCAGCTCAGTGGCTGGGGCAGTTAGTAAAATCCGTTCCCGTTCCAGCGTGCCATAAGCCGATAGCGGTTCTTGCGGCTGGCAGGCACAAAGTAGCGCGCACACCATTGCAGCTGGGGTCAGCCGCAGTATTCGGTTAATCATGGTTTACTCCGGTATCTGGAAGCGAAGGTGCGGTCGGTTGTGGTTCAGCGGCAAGTGATTGCAATAAACCATGCTGCAACACATGACGTTGATGCACCGCCAGTTGTTGCAGAAATTCAGGAGTCAGCTCGAGGCCGATGGCTTGTTTCATAAAAGGTGGCAGCACAAACGGAAAAATCGCCAGGCTGAAACAGGTTAATAGCGCATTGAGCGGCTGCAAGCCCGGTTGCAGCAAATCAGGTGCCTGTAGCACTTGCTGCATGTTGTGCAGCATCTGTTGCACAAAACCTGCAAACACTTTGCTGACAATCTGATGTTCCGCCGAATGGATGTTGTGCAGGGCGCGGAAAATCAACGTCGGCAACAAGGGGTGTGGTGTCATCACCTGATAATAAGCGGCCACCACGGCGGCCGGATCGCGCAGTTCAGCAATTCGCGCTTGTTGCTGCGCCAGTTGCAGTAGCGGGGCGATAGTCTCGCGCAGCATGGCTTCAAACAACCCGGCTTTGTCGACAAAATAGTAACGGATCATGCCGGCATTCACCCCGGCCGCCTGTGCAATCATTCGGGTGGTGACCCGCTCATAACCCCATTCTGCAAACAATAATCGTGCCTGACACAATAATTGTTCTCGGGTGGCATTCTCGCCAGATGGACGTCCGGGCTTGGCATTCATCAGCAGATCTCCTAATTATCCAGTTGATGAATATGCTAAGCGCTGGCGCATTATTAAGCGAATTGATTAATTCTCCAGCGCCATATGTTTTGGATAACAGATTGAGATAACAGGTTCGGATAAATACGCGGATATTGGCCTGGTGCAACCAAGTTCAACTGTAGTTTTTATCAGAATAATCGATGAACTCAATCTGTTTAAATCGATGAAAAGGATTTCAAAGCAGCTTTACTTAATGGGCTGTATTCCAATAACTCAGGCTGAGCCAACGCAGTGCAGCCATAACCGGACAGGTAGCACCTCATGAAAAAAACCACCCCGACTTTATCCGCCATCACGCTGGCGATTTTAATCAGTTGCCAGCAAGGGCTGGCTTTGGCCAATGACGACACCCAAAACAATGCCCCAAATAATACGAAAGGCATCACCACCAACGACTTTTGGTGGCCACAACAACTGGATTTATCGCCGCTGCGCCAGCATGGTGCTGAGTCCAGTCCTTATGGCGCAAATTTTGACTATGCCAAACAATTCAACACCTTAGATTTAGCCACTGTTAAAGCCGAGATCAAAACCCTGCTGACCACGCCCCAAGACTGGTGGCCGCCGGATTATGGCCATTACGGGCCTTTTATGATCCGGATGGCCTGGCACTCAGCCGGGGTGTACCGCATTTTTGATGGCCGTGGTGGTGCCGGTGGCGGCCAGCAAAGGTTTGAACCGCTTAACAGCTGGCCCGATAATGTCAACCTCGACAAAGCCCGCCGCTTGCTCTGGCCGATCAAACAAAAATACGGCAGTAAATTATCCTGGGCCGATTTAATGGTGCTCACTGGTAACGTGGCGTTGGAATCGATGGGCTTTAAAACCTTTGGTTTTGCCGGAGGCCGGATGGACGATTGGCAAGCCGAGCAGGTGAACTGGGGCTCGGAGAAAAAATGGTTGGAAGATAAAAGGTATAGCGGTGATCGTAAACTGGCGAAACCATTGGCTGCAGTACAGATGGGCTTAATTTACGTCAACCCGGAAGGGCCAAATGGCGTACCGGATCCGCTACTCGCAGCCAAAGATATCCGCGAAACTTTTGGCCGGATGGCGATGAATGATGAAGAAACCGTCGCCTTGATTGCCGGTGGCCATACTTTTGGTAAAGCCCATGGCGCCCGCAAGCCGGAAGATTGTGTTGGCAAAGAACCGGCCGCCGAAGGCACTGAAGCCCAGGGCTTTGGCTGGAAAAACAAATGTGGCAAAGGCCATTCCGAAGATACCGTTACCAGCGGTTTAGAAGGTGCATGGACTGCAAGTCCGGCGGCCTGGACCAGCCAGTATCTGGATAACTTATTTGGCTTTGACTGGGTCAAAACCAAAAGCCCGGCCGGTGCCACGCAGTGGATCCCGGCCAATAATCAGGCTGCGAATCTGGTGCCGGATGCCCACGATAAAACCAAACGCCATGCACCTATCATGTTCACTACCGACTTGGCGCTAAAAGAAGATCCGGAATACCGCAAAATTTCGCTGCGCTTTAAAAACGACCCGAAAGAGTTTGAGCTGGCATTCGCCAAAGCCTGGTTTAAATTAACCCACCGCGATATGGGCCCGCGTGCACGTTACCTTGGTAAAGAAGTGCCGGCCGAAGCGCTGATTTGGCAGGATCCGATACCGGCGGTTGATCATCCGTTAATCGATCAAACCGATATCAACAACTTAAAAGCGAAATTGCTAGGCAGCGGCCTGACAGTGCCGCAGTTGGTCAGAACGGCATGGGCGTCGGCTGCCAGCTTCCGCGGTACTGATATGCGTGGTGGTGCCAATGGCGCCAGACTGGCGCTAGCGCCGCAAAAAGACTGGGCGGTAAATAATCCGCAGGAACTCGCTAGTGTGTTGCAGACCTTACAAAAAGTGCAGCAGGATTTTAATAAAGGGTTGAAAGGTGGCAAAAAAGTCTCGCTGGCGGATGTAATTGTGCTGGCTGGCAATGCAGCCATTGAAAAAGCCGCAGCGGACGGTGGAGTGAAGCTGGCAGTGCCGTTCCGGCCTGGCCGGATGGACGCATCGCAGCAACAAACCGATGTTTCATCTTTTGCCGTGCTGGAACCGCAGGCTGATGGCTTTCGCAATTATTATGCAAAAGACCACAACAACTTATCGCCAGCTGAGGCGCTGATCGACAAGGCGTCAATGCTGACGTTGTCGGTGCCGGAAATGACAGTGTTGGTCGGAGGCATGCGGGCGCTGGATGCCAATGCCGCCGGTGATCGGCATGGTGTATTGACTGTAAAACCAGGTACTTTAAGCAATGACTTTTTTGTCAATTTGCTCGATATGGCAACCAAGTGGCAAAAATCGGCGAAAGACGAAGCGGTGTATGAAGGACTGGATCGCAAAAGCAATCAGCTGAAATGGACTGCCACACCGGTTGACCTGATGTTTGGCTCGCACGCCGAGCTGCGGGCAGTCGCAGAAGTGTATGCCGCCACCGATGGTAAAGATCGTTTTGTGCAGGATTTTGCCAAAGCCTGGCATAAGGTGATGGAGCTGGACCGGTTTGAGTAGTTGCTGCCCCTGTCACTAAACAGTTCAACCCCACTTACAGACTGACGGCCGCGTTTGGCCGTCAGTGCTTTAGCCCTTGATTGCTTTCCACGATGGTGGCGCAAGCCGCACATGTTCTGACAATTGTCACCTCACATTGCTGATTGCTGACACTAACTTCAACCAAAGCCTGGATGCACAATCACTGCAACAACGCCACGGGGGCGTTTTGCAGGAGCAACACCATGAACTTCACAATCAAACATACATCACCAACCACAGCAGCAGGCCGTTCCGTGACACGCACTTTTGGCGCGGCGTTGCTTTTGGCAGCGCTGGGTTTGACGCAGCCTGTGTTGGCTGAACAAGCCAATGCCGTCAGCTTGAATGCTATTGATGCGGCCGCGCAGCAACTGGATGTTTCGGCTTTACAGCAACAAACCAATCAAGCGCAAGACGATTATTTGTTCGCTTACGCCCAGTACCGACTGGCGGTGACGGCCTCGGTGCGTGCCGACGAAGAAGTAATGAAACCGGCATTAACGGCAGCTGTCGACCGCTTAGCAGGGTTGCTGCAAAGCGAACCCGCCGCTGAACTCAAAGTAGAAGCGCTGGCGCTGTTGGCATTAAGCCGCGGTCTGCAAGCCGGATATTCACCAATCAAAGGCGCTTATTATGGCAAGTTATCCAACGATGCGCTGGCGCAGGCGATGGCACTGCAACCGACCAATCCACGGGTGCAATTAGCGGCGGCCATCCTGGCTTTCCAAACGCCAACCTTATTTGGTGGCAGCAAAAAAGCCGTATTAACTCATGCCAATGCGGCAATTGCAGCCTTTGCGCAGCCATGTCAGCACATTTGCTGGGGTCAGGCTGAAGCTTATATCTGGCGCGGTTTAGCCAAAGCAGAAGCTGGTGACAAGGCCGGAGCCAAAGCGGATTGGACTCAAGCGCTACAGCAAGCGCCAAATTACGGCTGGGCGAAAAAGTTGTTAAAAGACGCTTAAGTGTTGTTGGGGTCAGAGTCAATTGTTAACAGAAAACTGTTAACAATTGACTCTGACCCCAAAATTAACTGACTCTGCCCCCCCAAAAACAGAGGAAATCTGATGCAAAAAGGTGCTTTACGCTGGGGTTATCTGATTTATCTCGGTTTTTATTTTCTACCGCCATTGTTGCAGCAACAAACCAATGGTTGGCATTGGGCCGCTATGCTGCTGGCGCTCGCGGTATTTTTGCTTATTTTCCATCGGATTGGCAGCGCCCAACTGCATGAACGCTGGTGGCTGCTGGCGGGCATGGTGCTTACGGCTAGTGCAATCACCCCGCTCAATTCCGGCAGTATGTCGATGTTTGCTTATGTTGGGTTTTTTATTGGATTCTGGTGTAGCAACCAACGGTATGCGCTTGGCATGCTGGTGCTGCTGTCGTGGCAAGCGGCATTGTTCTGGTGGTTTTACCCGTCAGTGTGGTTGCAGGGATATGCCGTGGTGGTGGTGTTGGGGGTCAGTGTTTCGGGTTTAGTGGAGCAAATGCGGCTCAATCATCAGCTGCAGCAGCATCGTTCGGATGAAGAGTTACAGCAAATGGCACGGCAACTGGAACGGGAGCGGATCGCCCGGGATTTACATGATTTGCTGGGTCATAGTCTGGCAACCATCGCCTGGAAAGCTGAATTAACCGAAGTCTGGCTGGATCGCGAACAACCAGCGGCAGCACGGGCGCAGTTGGCCGAGCTGCAACAATTAGCCCGGCAAAGTCTGCAACTGGTCCGCGAGACGATTAGTGGTTATCGCCAGCAAGGTCTGGAAGTGTTAGTGCCGACTTTGTTCAGTCAGCTGCGTAGCAATGGCTGGATTTGCCATCTGGATGCCGACCTTCGCGTCTTGGCCGCCGATAGTCCGCCAGACATTGAGTTGGTTATCACCGAACTTTGTACCAATGTGCTGAAACACAGCAAGGGCCGCGAGTTATGGCTCAGTGCCCATGGTGACGGCGCACTATGGCAATTGCGATTGCAGGATGACGGCCAGTGTCAGGCGATCACGCCGGGCCATGGTTTAACCGGTATTCAGGAGCGGTTGCAGTTACTCGGTGGCGCGTTTTGCTGGCAACTGGCGCCCACTTGTTTCACCTTGACCTGGCCGCAGCATTCGCCACAATCGCTGCAGCTTGCTGCGTCTAAAGCAGAGCATCAAGTCGCAGCGCACGACCCAAAAAATGATTTTATCCAGGGGGTGGCATGAAAATTTTGTTTGCCGAAGATCAGGCCATTTTACGCAGTACCCTGGCATCGTTGTTGCGGCTGCTCGGGCAACATGAAGTGGTGGAAGCGGAAGACGGCCTGCAAGCACGACAGTTTTTACGCCAGCAGGTGTTTGATCTCGTTCTCACCGATATCGAAATGCCGGGCTGCAGTAGGCTGGAGTTGCTTGAATTTGTGAAAAACGACTCAACCTGGCAGCAACAGCGCTGTAAGCTGATGATCCTAACCACTTTCTCGCGCGCTGGTTATGTTAAAAGGGCGCTACAGGCTGGCGTCGATGGTTTTTTGCTAAAAGACACCCCTGCCACAGAATTGCTGGCAGCGATTGATAAAATTATGGCCGGTGGCAAAGTGATAGCGCCAGAGCTGGCGATGCTGGCACTGGGGCAAGACAACCCATTACATGACAAAGAGCGGCGCGCGCTAAGCTTAACCGCCGAAGGTAAAAGCACCGCTGAAATTGCCACCATGCTCTATTTAGCCGAAGGCACGGTGCGCAATTATTTGTCAGACGCCATTACCAAATTGCACGCCGCCAACCGCATTGACGCGGCCCGGATCGCCCGGCAACGCGGTTGGTTGTAGGGGGCGTTAGTCCGCCGTTGCAATGCTCGGTTCCTCTTACATTCCATTGGCTTCAATTTTCAAATCGTCAGGAAATGGCCGCCCGCGGCCTTGCTCGACATAGTCGCGCAGGCTGAGCAAAAAGGTCGCCCATTTGGTGGAACAGTGGTAAAAAAACGGCACTTCGGCCGCCCAGCCGGCGTGACGGAACATCAGCTGACAGTGGTTTGGGTGTTGCTTAAGTTCAAATTCGATACGGGTGCCAAGCCATTCGTCCGGCCCCTGGATACATTGCCACTGTACTTGGTCCGCCGTGTTTTTCAGCACACGCATTACAAAACCACCATTATTGCCAAAAGTGAATACCAACTCGCCGCCTGCGGCCGGATTGCCTTTGGTGTCGTTGGTCCACCAACTGGCGAGACCTTCGACTGTCGTCAGTGCTTGTTGAATTGTATTGCTGGCCACCTGGGTGCCAAAAGTCAGACAGATATTAGGCATAATAATGCTCCTTGAAATTGGGGTGGTGATGAGGCGATAAGCTCATCTGCCTTTTATGCTAACGTTCTGACAATAAATAGAAATAACAAACTGGAAAGTTATAATTCTTGCTAATTATTTGAAATTAAAACCATTTATTCTATAGTTGAGATCGTTTTGATAAATGGTTTCCTAATATGGAAAATGCTCAAAGGTTAGACGCAGTATTTTATGCGTTAAGCGATCGCCGGCGGCGGATGTTGCTGGCGGAATTAGCGGCTGGCCCAAAATCAGTCGGTGAACTTGCCGCAGCAGTGCAGATGAATATCAGTGCTGCGTCCAAGCATATTGCGATGCTGGAAGCTGCGCAGCTGATCTATAAAACCCGGCAACAACGGCAGTTGTATTGCCATCTGCATTTTGATGTCTGGCGCGAAGTGGCTAATTATATTGGCATGCATGCGAAATTCTGGTCCGGGCGGCTGGATGAGCTGGCGGCCTTTATCAAAGAAACAGGAGCTAACTAATGGATCCGGTGGTGATTAAACGGGTGCTGCCGTGCAGTAAACGGCAATTATTCGACGCCTGGTCACAACCGGCGCTACTTAGCCGTTGGTTGTTTGCTTCACAACAACCAACAGCAAAAAGTACAGTACAAAGCAGTTTTACTGTTGGTGGCCACTATGAAGTGATTATGCATCTGCCGACGGGTGACTATCGCCATTATGGCGTGTACCGCGCTATCGAGCGTTACCATCACATTGCGTTTAGTTGGAATTCGCATATTGTCGAGGATAGCCTGGTCGAACTGCATTTTCGCGAACTGTCGCCGAACCGCTGTGAATTAACGCTAACTCACAGTCAATTCCCAAGCGAAGAAGTACGCACCAAACATAACGACGGTTGGCAGCGCTGCCTGCAGAATTTGCCGCTGTTGTGGCCTGCACAAAATACGTTAGATATAACGAGCGATGGCAGCGGATCCCCAAATTGAACAAAACAGTCGTCAGTGAAGGTGACAGTGAGTCGTCAGTCAGAGTGTACTGAGCGCATCAAACACCACCCGGATCCGCTCCGGAACCGGCCCGCGTTGTGGCCGGTAAATATATAACGGCCAGGGCTCGGGTTCGAATTGGCTCAATACGGACTGTAACTTCCCTGATCTCAGATCCGCAGCCGCCAGCAACAATGGCACTTGCGCTATCACCAACCCTTGCTGCACCAATTGAAATTCGGTGTCGGAATCTTCACAGATAAAACGCGGATGTACCGGTTGCCACTCCATATTGTTTTGGTACAACCAGGGCCAGATCCGGCCGGAATTTTGATCACGCAAGGCGCTGTATGGAAGTTGCGATAACCCGGCCGGAGCCGCTGGTGTGCCGTAACGTTGCAGCAGTGCCGGTGTGGCGACCGTGACCAGCTGCACCGCGCCAATCTGCCGGACAATAAATCGGTTGTCACGAATAAAACCGACCCGGACGCCGATATCGATTTTTTCTTCAATCACATCGACCCGACGATCATTAAACATCAGCTCCAGTTGCAACTGTGGATAACGCTGTGCCAAATCGGCCAGCACTGGCGCCAGTAACTGGCGGCCAAATGCCAGCGGCGCTGCGATCCGCACCTTGCCGCTGACTCCTTCGGCGGTGTTGAGCCGTGGTTTTTGCAGCAGCAAATCAAGCTCCAACAACAAAGGTTTGCTGCGCGCCGCCAGCAGTTCCGCGGCAGCTGTAGCCTGCACCTGGCGGGTGTTGCGGTGAAACAGTAACTCGCCTTGTTGTTGTTCCAGAAATTGCACCGCGCGGGTGACGACTTGCGGTGAGATGCCAAGCCGCACTGCTGCCGCTTTAAAACTTTGCAGTTCTACCGCAGTGCAGAAGATCCGTAGCAATTCCAGCTGATTTTGCATTCGAATGATTCCATACATGGGAATTGTCAAAGCCTGACACATTCATTTACCGGAAGTCAAAGTGGGCAGACAATTTACTGGCAGTACTTAATCAGATCAGTACCAACCCATAAATTCAGATGAGGAATTATCATGTCTACAACGTCAAATATCGTCGCTGCAAATGCTTTGAATGCAACAGACAGCAACATCCGCAATAAAGTTGTGGTGATCACCGGTGCCAGTAGTGGCCTGGGTGAAATCACCGCCCGCCATTTGGCTGCGTTGGGTGCCCATGTGGTGCTGGGCGCCCGTCGTACTGAACAATTGGCGCGGATCAGTGATGAGATCCACGCGGCTGGCGGTAGTGCCGTCTGGCAACAAATGGATGTTACCCAACCAGCTGACGTCGAGTCGCTGATTGCGCTGGCTTTACAGAAGTTCGGCCGCGTCGATGTGATGCTGAACAATGCCGGTTATATGGCAATAGCGCCGTTAAGTGCGTTGAAAACTGACGAATGGTCGCGAATGATCGACATCAATATTAAAGGGGTTTTGAATGGCATTGCTGCGGCGCTGCCGGTATTTCAGCAACAAAATAGCGGCCATTTTATTAATGTCGCCTCAGTGGCCGGGATCAAAGTGTTTAGTCCGGGCGGTACTGTCTATAGCGGCACCAAGTTCGCGGTACGCGCCATCACTGAAGGCTTACGCCATGAAGTGGGCAGCAGTATTCGCACCACGCTGATTTCGCCCGGTGCCGTTGAGTCCGAGCTGAAATTAGGCAGTTCAGATCCGGCCAGTCAAGACGCGCTGCAGCAGTTTTACCAATTAGCTATTCCGGCAGAAACTGTGGCACGGGCTGTAGCTTATGCCATGGAGCAGCCAGCGGCTGTGGATATCAGTGAAATTGTGTTGCGGCCAGTGGCGCAGGAATTCTGATCGCCGGCACGAGCAGATACCATATAGATATCCCAAGCATCAGCAGCAGGTTTAACCAAAGTTGCGAATAGTCGCTACGGTTAAACCTGCTGTGTTTTCACCTTGGTTATAGCGCCAGCAACTGCGCCTTAAGAGTTTCTGTTAACGCCGCACTTTGTTTGGCGTTGAAATCATAATGCACCATTACCGCTACGCCGCTGGCGCAGTGTTTGCCCAGTTGCCAGGCCTGCTGGCTGACGTCAAAAGAGCTGGTGCCAACCCGGCTGACCCAGGTTCGGATCTCCACCGGTTCGCCATAAAATAGTTCGGCATGAAACTCGACGCTGAACTTGGCCAGAATTAACCGCCACTGCGCCGGGTTTAATTCTGGCGTAAATAGCCGGAATAGCGGGTCGCGACAACCTTCAAACCAGGCGGCGACCACAGTGTTATTGATATGGCCTAAGGCATCAGTTTCATTAAAGCGCGGTTGAATGGTCTGGCTATACATCAAAAGTTCCTGTTTATTTTCACTGCGGCTACCTTAACCGAAGATAAGCCGTTTTGGCAGTGCGGTAGCAAAGTGCGCTGCGGGCAATCTGTGTTGTGTTTGCTATGCTACATACAGCCCTGCAACTGGCATTTCAGAATTTGAGAAACTTTCGATGCGGCTGATTTACCCAATCAACCTGAATCAACAGCCATGAAGCTAAATCATCGCTAATCAATCATCACTAAAACCCAGAGACATAGCAGCAAGGACGCGCGACAGCGAGAACCGAGGTAGATGTGAACTTCTGTAATAACATCAAAATGATAGCGCTGTTACCTGCGATGCTGCTTAGCTGGCACAGTACTTTACTGTATGCCGCGCCGCCGCCAACCGCCGAGTTGTATCAGCGAAGTGCTGCAATGTTGGCGCAAAACCCGGCGCAGGTGATTAGCAACTTTGAGCAATCGAATAGTGCGTTGCCGCAGGCGCCGCCCTGGTACCAGCGTGACTGGTATTTGCTGGCAGCCCGGGCTTACACCGCACGCAATTTGTTCCCGCAAGCCCGCGACAGTTTAAGTCGGGCTGACGCGCTGGTGCCAACAGGCATTGCTGCCGGGGAAATCGCATTAACCGCCGGTTTTGTCACTTATCAGCAACAGTTTCGGCAAGGTGCCCGTTTTTGGTTTAATTGCGCCGATAAATTCCCCAATCCGCCGGAATCAAGGGCCAAACTGCTGCTGAATCTGGGCATTGTCGAAGCTTTTGCCGGAGATTACCAAAGCGCCATGACCCATTATCAGCATGGACTGGCGCTGGCTGAGCAACACAAATTTACCACCTTAATCCCGATGTATCTGAATAGTATCGGCAATTTGCATTGGCGGCTGGCACAGTACGAACCAGCCATCACCGCATTGCGGCAGGCCACTTTTCAATATGCCAGGCTGAACAACAAAGTGTCGCAAAGCCGCGCCGGGGTGAATTTACTCAATGTGCTGGTCACCATGGACGACTGGGAGCGGTATCAGCGGTTATATCCGGGAATTGAACAAGCAGTGGTGGAATCTAATAACAATGAATTCAGGCTGATGCTGAATATTTTTGAAGCGGTGCGACAACGCGCCGTCCGAGAGCCGTTAAGCTTGTCCGACGCTGAATTAATCAAGCTGATGTCAGAGTTAAAGAACATCAACTTACAGGGCACGACGCAGTTGCTGGCGCATAAAATCAAACTGGGCTGGCAAGCGCCGAAGGTGCCGGTCGAGCCGCCAGAGCAACAACTGCGGTTGCCAAATACTGAAGCATTATGCAATGGCTGACGTGTTAGTCTGGCGGCGTTTTTGATTTAGTGTTGGCTGCTATGACCTGGTGAGCATGGTGCAAACAGTTTCAAACGGTTTTTTCTTCAGCGCATGTGCAGGCACCGTTGCGTCCGCCGCCGGATAACCCACCACCAGCAGCATATAAGGCCGATCGTTGTCGTTGTCGCGATTGCAAATTTTGCTTAAAAAGCTCATCGGTTTTGGCGTGTGCGTCAGTGTCACCAGCCCGACCTGATGGCAGGCCTGAATTAAAAAGCCAGT
This sequence comes from Rheinheimera sp. SA_1, assembly GCF_001669775.1. Lineage (GTDB taxonomy): Bacteria > Pseudomonadota > Gammaproteobacteria > Enterobacterales > Alteromonadaceae > Pararheinheimera. Next base: position 266,412 of record NZ_LXWK01000018.1, on the reverse strand, counting down.
CGCAATACCCACAGATTCATGTACATAGTAATTGGTGTCGCTGTCGTTATTGTCGATGCCACCACGTTTTTGCGAGAAAATCACAATCAGCCATGGCGCTGTTTCCAAATACGGTTTATGCGCATCTGTGGCTAAAGGTTTCAATGCTTGCAACCATTCTTCACCAGCGCGACCACCATAAAAGCCCGCTTCCTGTAATTCTGCTTCCTGGCGGATTTGTTGTTTCACCATTGGATCGCTAATCGCCACAAAATGCCACGGCTGATGATTGGCACCACTTGGCGCACCGGCGGCAATTTGAATCACTTGTTCAATCACTTGTTGCGGCACCGGCTCGTCAGAAAAACTGCGCACTGTATGCCGGCGTTGCATCAGCGTCAGATGCGCCGCCGCCCGTTGTTGCATGGTATCGCTGTCGACCCGTTCAAAATCGGTGAGGGGGAAATGTTGTTCGGTCATCGTCGGCTCCGCTGTGATGATCAGCAACGAGTGCTGAGTTTGTAAAGTTAAAAGTAAATTCTATGTAAGCATAAAGTTTTCAGAACAACAAGTACGGCCAGTTACGGGCATCATGGACGATTGAACCCGGCGGTCGATTGCCATGTACCGATAACGTTTCCAATATGCAACTTCAGCTTAACCTTATATTCAATTCATAATATATTCAGCCACTGGCGGTCATCTTCAGCCGCAACACTATGAACACCATCGGTTTTTGCAAAAAGGACTTCGCATGTTATTCACGATCGCCCGCCCATTTGTTACTTCTGCTGTTTTCTGTGTCGCAACTGCGATGAGTTTAAGCTCGTTGCTGGTCACTTCAGTACAAGCAAATGAACTAGCCCATCCGTTGTTTAGTGCCTACCCAGGTGCTGATCCAGAATATTACCGTCACATTGATTATGATCTGTTCCAGCTGCCAAATAGCGCCGTGGCTGCTGACAAAACTTTTAGCAGTATCACAGCGCAGGGTGCCGTTACTCGCCATCTGTATGAAATTAAACAAGTCTCTTCGTTGCAGGTGTATCAAAATTACCTGCAAGCACTTAAAAACTCCGGTTTTAACATAGTGTTCAGCTGTGAGCTGGCCGCTTGTGGCTATGAAGAAGGGCAGGCTATTGGCGCCGGGTTGTCGATTCGCGAAAGTGTCTATAACTACTTCCGTAAACCTTATTATGTACTGGCTAAAAAAGATGCCGCCGCAGGCCCGGTGTATGCGGCCTGGTATGTAGGCAGTTATGAAGAGAATGTCTGGGCCCAGCAGGTGATCATTGAAGGCAAAAAACTGGCCACGGACCTGATCAAAGTGGATACCACGGCGTTAGCGGTGAAAGAGCTGCAAGTAGCGGCCATTTCTGCGGACGAGCTGGCCAAAGATCATCCGTTGTTATCGCGTTATCCGGGCGCCGACTTAGAAGGTTTTGTAAAGGTCGATACTGAAACCTTCAAAGTACCAGTGCCGGGTAAACCTGTTCTGAATTTACAAGGTGATTTAGCCCGCCACACTTATGAAATCGATCAGGTATCCAGCCTGAAAGTGTTTGAAAACTATCAGCATGCACTGCACCAAGCTGGCTTTAGCACGCTAGCGCTTTGCAAATTGGCTGAGTGTGGTGACACCAAGGCCGCCGAAACCTTGGGCGGAGCTATTTCGGTGCAGGACTCGGTCTACAACTTCCATCGCAACCCGTATTACCTGCTGAGTAAGCTCAGTGTCGGCGGACAGGATCATTATGTGGCGCTGTTTATCGGTGCTTATGACGGCAAAGTGCGGGTGCAGCAGCTGATTTTATCGACCAAAGCGGTGCAAACCGATTTAGTTAAAGCCGACGCCGGCGAGTTAAAACGGCAATTGGATAGTTCTGGTAAGGCGCTGATTTACGGTATTTATTTTGATACCGGCAAGGCTGAAATCAAACCAGAGTCGGACGCTGCGCTGGCCGAAATTGCCAAGTTATTGCAGCAACACAGCAGCTTAAAGCTCTATGTGGTGGGTCACACTGATGACACAGGTGATAGTGCCGTCAATCAAAAATTATCCGAGCAACGCGCCAATTCGGTCGTCAGCAAACTGACCGGCAGTTATCAGATTAATGCCCGCCGGTTGCAGGCGCATGGTGTGGGGCCTTTGGCGCCGGCCAGCAACAATACCAGTGCTGCCGGGAAGCAACTGAATCGCCGGGTTGAGCTGGTGCAAAAGTTGTAACCTGGATCCGTGGCTGAACCCGAGCCAACAGTAAAACCGATACAGAAGCTCCGGCAAAAGCGTTGTTTAAGGCTTCGGCGCTGTCGTGGCCAGCTTTTCACCCTGAAAGTTTTTCATCACCGATAACGTATTGGCCCAAAACATAATGCCGCTGCGATCGCGGCGTTTTACTGCACTTTGTAGCCCTTGTTTTGCTTTTTCGGTGAAATTTAGTTGTTCGTTGTCTTGCGTTTCGGTGCTGGACGAACTGCCGGTTTTTGCTGAATAAGTCAGTGCTTTAAAGGCGGTTTCCTGCTCGCTGGTGAGCTTGCCGGCGGCTTTGGCTTTGCTTACCCAGTCGTTGAGCTGGCTGCGGCTCATCTGGGTAAAATCGAGATTAGTTCTGGGTTTGGTGGTCGTGCTGTCGTCTTCACCGGTGCTGGGGTTGATGACAGGTTTGCCGGGGTTAGTCACCGGGGTACTGCCGGTCGATCCCGTCGGGTTGGGCGATGGCGTGAAAGTGCTGTCAGCTGGCTTGGTGGTCTTATATTGAGTGATGTGTTGCCCAGCACGGATTTGTTGCAGGCTGTAGGACAAGGATTGATCTAATTTCACGATGCTGGCCAAAGACATAAAACTTGCAAAGTTTTTGCAACTTTAGTGCCAATAACAACGACAAGAAATTGGCAATGCCTAAGTTATGGTACGCGTTCACGTATGCGCTATAGCATCAGCAGTGCCAGCCCGAACAACAACAGCATGACCAGTGCGGCAAAGCTAAATAACCGTAAACTACACTGGCGTAAATCCTGCGCTCTGGTCTGCAGACCGGTTGCCAACATGGCAAATACCAGACAGCCTTGTGACACTATGCTGGCAAGATGTTGCAGCCATGCCGGGATCGTCACCAGTAGTTGCAACAGCAGCAAGCCAACAAAAACCAAAATAAACCATGGAAACACCACTGCGCCTGACGGATCCTGTTGATGCTGCTTTTTGTGCTGCAACAGACTAAGCCAGCATAAAAACGGCAATAACAAACAGACCCGGCTCAGTTTGGCAATAATGGCCTGCGGTGCATCGTCGGCTAACTGACTGCCTGTTGCCACTGCTTGTGCGACTTCTGGTGCGGTACTGCCTATCAACCATGCCAGGTCGGCGCTGCCAAGCCATGGTTGTTGCAATAAAACGCTATAAATACCAAGCGCCAGTAATCCCATCAAGAGCACTGCCGCCAGACTTTGAGTCAGATAGCCCTGCGCTGATTGATTAGTTTGAGACTGAGAATTTTGCGATGACGACCGCACAGCATGAGTGGCAAAAATGGCCGAGGTGCCACAAAAACTTAAACCGGCACTGACCAACAGCACCAGTTCCGGCGGCAATTTAAACCAGCGGCAGCCGATCCATAACGCCAGTGCCAGGACCATGACTACTAACATAAGCAATTTCAGCAATTGCCATGGTTCGATGTTTAATAAGGCCGTTGGGGAAATATTCAGTGCAAACAGCACAATGCCAAGGCGTAATGCCAGTTGTTGCCAAAACGCCAGCGCCTGTTTTGCCGCTGGTTCTGCCAGCGATGCTAAACAGCGTTGTCCAGCGTTGTTAAAGCCCAGCAACAACGCCGCGGCCAAACCCAAGATTAAAGCCGCAAATACCGGATTGAAGCGCAATTGCCAGCCTGGAAAAACCTGATACCCAACTAGCAGCAACACTGTTAGCCCTAGCAACAGCAGCGGCGCTATCTGTGCTGGCATTTGTGTTTGCCAGTTGGCGCGGTTGAACAGTAACTGGAATTTGGGTTGCATCAGAAACATCGCTGAGTCGATTCACATCCGGCTATTGTAGTGAAGGATAAAAATAACAATAATGGATTTATTCAATTTGATGCATTGGTAAATCGAATGAATTACCCCAGTCCACGCCATTGGTTATTGTTAGATGCGATTTGCCGCTGGCAGAGCTTAAGCAAAGCGGCCGACAAACTGGCCCTTAGTCAGCCTGCCGCTAGCCAGGCGTTGAAAGAGCTGGAGCAGCGCCTTGGTTATCCGTTGTTTTTGCGGCAAAACCGCCAATTGTTGCCAACTCAGGCCGCGCTCGATTTATTACCAAAACTGCAGCAGTTATTACAATTGCAGCAAGAGCTGGTTGACCCTTCGCCGGCACGCGGTGAATTACGGCTGGTCGCCAGCGAAACCATTGGATGTTATCTATTGCCGGCGCTGTTGGCGGAATTTACGACGCTTTATCCAGACATTGGTTTTCAGCTGCAGATTTGTAATAGCAGCGAAGTGCAAATGCAGTTACGCCAGCAGCAAGCACAGCTCGGTTTTATTGAAGGGCCGCTGCTGAGCTCTGAATTTAGCGTGCAATACTGGCAGCAAGATCAGCTGGTGCTCATTGGCTCGCCGCACTTTCATACCGCTATTGCTGAAGATGGGGAGCCATCAGCCGCTGCAACCGCCTTACAGGCTGTGCGCTGGATAGTGCGCGAACGTGGTTCAGGTACCCGTGCTGTGCTGGAAAATGAGCTGACGCGCCTTGGTTGGACGCCGGCAACAGTGTTGGAACTGCAACGGCCAGAAGCGATTAAACAAGCTGTAAAACAAGGGCTTGGCATCGGCTGTTTGCCGCTGTTGGCGGTGCAGGACGAAATTGCCGCCGGTCAGTTGTTGTTGCTGCCAAACCCGCTGCAGCTAAGACGCCATTTAAGTCTGGTGTTGCAACCCGGTTATCAAAGCCCGTTGCTGCAGACTTTCCTGGAGTTTTTACAGCAAAAGTCGCAGCTGATGCCATAAGCGTGTCATCGGGTTTCGCATCAAACCCGATGTCATGCTGATAAAACAGCCTGCTTACACCGTGGCCGTCAGCGCAAAATCCAATGCTGTCACTACTGTAGTGACTTGCGCCAGATTACACTCTGCCGGTGTGGCATTCGGGCTGTCCGGATAGACTTCAGTGGTGGTGACAAACTTCGCTGCCGTCAGGCCGCCACATAAACCCAGCGCTTTTTTCGGATAATGGATCACGCCAAATTGCTGCAATGGTTCGCCAATTAAACAACCATCGTCATCGGCTGGGGCGATTTGAGTGACTTTTTCAACGGCTGTAATAATTGCGCGCTGAAAAGCCGGTTGCGGGTTGTCCAGATCGTCAACCAGATAAAAGCCATCCGGAATATTCCAGTTGGTATTGACCGTGCCATCACGCGCCGCTTTGGCCGGGCGGAATTCGCTATTATCAGAATCGGTGGTTTCATGTAAATCGACATGCACTAACACATTTGCCAAATATGGTTGCAGCAACTGCATCACAGCGGCAGCTTCTTGTGCCGTTCCGGATTCTCGGCCTGCCGCATTAAATGAGCGATTGGGGTCTACCGCATGCGGGTTCCAACGGTTGATGGTTTCAAACCCCCAAGGGCTGATGCAAGGCAATACCAATAAATTCATCTTGTTATTGGCATATTGCGTAAAATTCCCGGCGATAAAATCTAATGCGCCCAGCACGCCACTGGTTTCATACCCATGCACACCGCCGGTCACTAACGCTAAAGGCTTATCAGTTTGCCAATCTTTACTGCGCACTGCATACAATGGGTATTGGCCCAAGCCAAATTGTTGATAGTCCAAAGTGCCGTATTGAATCAACTCAGCCTGGGCGCAGATGTCCGGTTGTTGTAGCAAGGCAAACAATGGCTGTAATACCAGTTGCTGGTAACTACGTTTGATTTGTTGCTGTGAGCGCCATAAGCTGGTTTCGGCCTCGCTCCAGGGTTGGCCTGGGGTGCCGATGGCATAAAGTGGCGGAGTTACTGCTGTCATAAAACACCTTCAATAAACCACAAAAAGAAGCCGACTATATCAGCAAATCTGCCAGCAAGCAGGCGCGACCAGTGTATAGCGAAGTAAAAAAGACTTGAGGCAAATCAATGATTGCTTCACTGCTGAAGGCTGTTAAAATCCGACCATCCAACCAGGTGCATTGTTGCATCTGCAAACCAGTATTGATCAGAGAAGTTATTCAGGACAGTTATGAGTAAAACCAGCAACGGCGCACAGGCTTATCAACAACAGGAACAAGGTTATCGCGATAAAGCGTTAAAAATGTATCCCTGGGTTTGTGGTCGTTGTGCCCGGGAATTTGTCTATTCCAATTTGCGTGAATTAACGGTGCACCATATTGACCACAATCACAGCAATAACCCGGCCGATGGCAGCAACTGGGAATTATTGTGTATTTATTGCCACGACAATGAACACAACAAATACCACGAGTATGTGATGTATGGCGGCACTTCTGAACAGAAAACCGCGGCGGCAACACATAACCCATTTGCCGATCTCAAAGCGCTGCTGAATAAACCGAAATAACTACATCTAAGCCTGCAGCAACTGCCAACCGGAGCAAAACCGTGACCCAAACGACAGAAATTCTGCAAGTCCCCGATTCTGCGCGGCTGCGTTTTCGCTTATTTGATCGTGATGATGCACAGCCCTTATTTGAGCTGGATCAGGACCCGGAAGTGATGCGGTTTCTGAGTGCCGGTGTTTGTACCACGATGGAGCAAATTGAACAGCGGATGCTGCCCAGAATGCTGGCATATCGAAATCCCGCTTTGGGTTATGGTATCTGGCAAGTCACGACCCGCGCTGATTGTGAGCTGTTGCCAGCTTGTTATATTGGCTGGATTTTAGTGCGACCGATGGGCTTTTTTACCGAAAACCCGCAGCTGGATAATCTGGAACTAGGCTGGCGGTTTAAACGTGAGTCCTGGGGTTTTGGTTTTGCCACTGAAGCAGCTAACGCCGTCGCTGAAGCTGTGGCGAAGCATGCAACGGCACAACAACAGCCGTTGCGCTATTTATCCGCGCTGGCGGTGCCTGATAACCAGCCATCCATTGCAGTGATGCAAAAATTGGGGATGCAGTTTGTCAGTCAGCGCTTGCATCATGATCCGATGTGGACGGCAGAGGTGGTGGAGTACTGCAAAACACTGACGGTTTAACCTGCTGGGTTCAATCACCAGTTTATTTTTTCATTCTATGCCCTAAGCAGCCGTCAGTCCGGAATTGCCATCGTATTGTAATTGCTGCAAATAGGCGTCATAGGTCAGCAACAGTTCCTGCACTATTGCCGCTGTGTCTGTGGCCTGTGCTGCAGTCTCCAGACAAATATCCTGATAGGCCACGGCGAATTCCGCATCGGTCAGGTACTGCTGAATAAAAGCCAGCCGATCGGCATCGGTTTCAAACACAAAAGGGTCGCCAATATACTGGTAGACGTCACCAAAAGCGTGCGTAAGCACCGGAATACCAAGACTTAGCGCTTCGACCGCTGAAGTGCCGCCACCCTGGCGTTTGGGATTGAGCATAAAATGACAATCGGCAATCAGGTCAATGGCATTGCTGATGCGGCCAGTAAATAAAGTGCAGTGCTCAAGCGTTGCCGGGTAATCGGCAATGGCGGTTGGACCTATCAGCACAAAAGACGCTTGCGGGTACTGTTGTTTAATCGCGAGCATGGTTTGCATAAATTCACCACGAATTTCATCTTCCAGCCGATAACCCACCACCACAAATTTCAGCACTTTGTCGTTAACGCTGCTGGTTTTTACACAATCAAACTGCCTTAGCCGAAACGGCAACCGGCTGCTGAGCACCGGGTGCTGGATACCCAGGGTTTCGACTCGCTGCTGGTCGTGTTCTGTCAGCTCGCGATGCAGTACCGGCACCGCATAAATGGGTAGCACCAGTGCGGTGACGCAAGGCACACTCAGCACTGGCCGTGCTTTGGCAATAAATTCCAGCACCGGGTTCAAGCCGCCAACGCCGATAATAAATCTGGGGTTTAGTTGGTTAATAAAGTTTACTAAATCAACCAGATGGGCAGGATCATCCATCGGTGTGGTTTGCATAAAATCAAATTGTTGTCCCCAGCACTTAACTGCGGAACCGGCCGGATTGGGCTGAGTTTGGTTCAGATCCAGATCAAACAAGGTATTGCTGGCAAAATATTCATCGCGCACTGTGCCAAAAAATACCGGTGTTGGCATTGGGTACACCAGATGGGTCGATTTGGCGACGGACGTGGTGCAAATCACAATAGGGTGCATGCCAATCTGTTTCAGAGCACTGGCGTAATTCAGCACGGTTAGCGTTGGTCCGTGCAGCGATGAGACAAACTGATTAGTGATAAACACCGCAAATTCTTCGTTGCCATTGCCCTGGAGCGGTTGCACCTGGCAACGCCCGGTATTTTCGCGGCAGAATGATTCAATGGTCAGCCGGTACAACGGCGCCAGATCCAGTCCAACTGAGTTACCAACAAAGGAAGAACGCATCAGCTGGCTATACACCATGTTTTGCTGCAAAAAAGGCAACTCGCTGAATAACCGGGTAAAGATTTCGAAATCAGCGGCGTCGGCTCCCAATAAGATGAAGTGCAGTTGTTGCCACAGTTGCATCGCTGGCGAGGTGGGCTGAAATTGCTGTAACAGTGCAATTTTGTCGGCCTCGGTTAAAGGCTCAAACTGCAGCGTTTCATAAGCGTGAAATTCGCCGACGGGCCACAAACAATTGGGTTGGTATTGCAGGTCATAATTATGCAGAATTTGTAACATAAGGCAGACGTCCCTGGCCTTGGTGCAGCGAAAAGTTCTTCCTCCTATCTTCTGAGCTCAGCTTGTGGCTGTCAAGAATAAGTTACTTTAAAATCAATAAATTGCTGTGAGGTAGTAGGGGGTGACGATTTTTTGGGAGGTGCCATAAGTGGCACAATTCAAGTGCATGACTTTTACCTGGCTAAAACTCTGTTAGGCTAATGAGAGATCACGTTGGCTAAGCCGCTGGCCCATACTGCGCTGCTTCGCGGCATCTATGTAACGACTGACTTGCAGCTGGAATGTACTGAATGAAATTGTGGCTGGCTTTGTTGATGATTCTGACACTCTGTCCGCGATTGCCGGCTGAGCCTTTGATTGTGGTGGATTCAGTAGCCATTTTAAAAGCCGCGCAGTCAAGCGAGAATCCGGAAGGGTTGCTGCTAAAACAAGTACTAGCGTTTTATCCGGACAGCTACCGCACAGAAAGTCTAAGTCGAAATCGTGCCAGAGCATGGATTAAAACCTCCGGCAATGCCTGTATTCCCTGGTTAAAAAAGACCGCAGCGCGCGAGCAGGAATATTTATTTACGTTACCTTATATGGTTGAAGACGCCCTGCTGCTGGTGATGCTGAAAAACTCAGCCTGGCATCCAAGGTTGCAAGCGATGCAGCGGGCGGGTCAGTTATCGTTGCATCAGTTATTGCAGTTACCGAAAGGTCCGTTGCTGGGAATAGAGCTGAATCGTAGTTATGGCGAGCAGCTTGATCTGCTGCTATCGCAGAATCGGCATAGCCGTGCTTTGTACACCAGAACCAGTTCCAGCGAAGATATGGGCAGTATGCTGCCGATGTTAGAACGTGGTTTTATTGATGGTTTACTGGAATATCAAAAAGTGGCCAGTCGCGCGCGACTGGAATTCACCTATTATCGGATACAGAAAGCAGAGCCGGTCAATTTGGTGTATTTCGCCTGCTCCAAAGGCAAGCAGGGGGAGGCTGTGGTGGCTGGTCTTAATCAAGCCATCCGTAAAGTCAGTCTGTTGCCCGAATATCAAACGCTGGTGTTGCAAGGGATAGCGCCCGCACAACAAACCGGTGCGTTAGCATATTGGCTCGATCAACTGAGGTCAGAATAATGCCGCAAATAAAGCCGTTTTTGACTATCGCACAAAGCAGCGATGCGCTGTATGTCAGTTTTGTTGGTGTACATGCTGATGAACTGACTGCCCGATATGCCGCGGAACTGGACTTTTTTTGCCAGCAGCTGGCAGGAAAACGCTGGGCCCGGATTGTCGATTTGCGGCAATGGACTGTCACCGCAGCGCCTGCACAGGAGCAGATGGTGCAGTTGCTGAAACTTGATATCGCGCGCGGGTTGAGCCTCGAATATGTGTTGCCGCCACCCGAGGTGATTGGTAACTGGCAAGTGGCAAAAACTCTGGCACAGTTACCAGCCCCTGAGATTTTTCATCGGATTACTGACCCAAAGCTGGCACTCGAAGGGCTTGCTGCTGCTGGCTTTTCTACGGCGTTTGGCGCACCTCGACGCTTTGAAATTAACGTGCTGTTGTGATGTTTGCCAGTCCAATTTTCAGAATTTGGTTTATCAGCGCACTTCTTTGTTGGCTGGTGTTGTTTATTCCAGTAGCCTTTGTTGGTTTTGTGCTGGGTATGCAGCTGCTGCAACAGATCCCGGTCTATATCATTCAGGCGCTGTTTTTAAGTTTGATCACCAGTTTTGCATTGATTTACAGTATCGGTGCGCATCGCGGGACGCGGGTGCAACTGCTGGCGCCAGCTTTTGCAGACAAGGCCTGGTAGTTGCTGATGTTGCTGGCAGGAGGCATGTGAGCCAGTTTATTTGGCACAGACGCCGACATTATTTTATACACCTTGCTGGTCAGCTGGGTTATTTCCTATTGGTGAATCCGTCACTGGATAAACTGATTTGGGCCAGCGGTTTTACCATCGTGTTGTCACTGCTGTTTTATACCTTGTTAAAACACCTGGTCAGGAAGCAGACTCAGGCGCAGCAGACGGCGGAAACATTGCAAACTTTGTGACGAATGGGTCGTGACAGACCTCGCATAAATCCTAACACAAGCCGGGTTGCTATCAGGCTCCACCCGGTAACGAATGAACCCAACAGGAGCTTCATGGATTCTCTTTCGCAAATTGCTTTGGGCGCGGCCGTCAGTGTCGCGGTATTCCGGCGTAAACAGCCGGTATGGCAATCCGCCTTGCTGGGTGCCGTGGTTGGAACCTTACCCGATCTGGATGTATTGATTTCCCACGGCGACCCAATCAGCGATATGACTTACCACCGCACTGAAAGTCATGCGCTGTTTTATCTGACGCTCATTTCGCCGCTGCTGGCTTGGCTGTGGCTGAAAATCGGTCGCAGGCCAGGGCTATTCAAAACCAGCCTATTGGCAGTGTGGCTGGTGCTGGTGACCCATCCGCTGCTGGATATGTTAACGATTTACGGCACCCAGCTTGGCTTGCCGTTTACCGATTACCCTTATGGCACCGGCAGTGTGTTTGTCATTGACCCGCTTTACACGGTGCCGTTATTGATTGGTACAACGTTGGTGCTCGCCGGACGAAGCTTACGCTGGAATAGTGTGGGGTTGCTACTAAGTACGGCTTACCTGGGGTTTGGCCTTTTGGCGCAGCAACAGGTTACAGCGTTGGCGCAATCGCAACTACCATCACAGATTCATTCCCTATCGGCCGCAGCTGGTTCTAATACCAAATTGCTGGTGACAGCAACACCTTTTAATACACTGTTGTGGCGTTTATTGGTGGTTGAGGAAGGCCAATATTTCGAAGGGTATTATTCACTGTTGGATAAAACCCAAACCATTCATTGGCAAGCCTATCCGCGTGATGCGGCGTTATGGCAACAGTGGCAACAGCAACCAGCCGTGGTTCGCCTGCACTGGTTCAGCCATGGTTTTGTCACGCTGACCAAGCAATCTGATCAAGCGCTGGTATTAACCGATCTGCGGATGGGCATGGAGCCTGGTTATAGCTTCCGGTTTTTATTGCCGCTGGATGCGCAGCAGCAAGTCCGTGGTTTACCCGAACAACTGGAGATGCCGCGGGACGACCGGGCTTTTCGCTGGTTATACCAACGTGCTTTGGGAAACACTGATCTGAGTCTGGCGCAATATTTACAGCAAAGTGCAACTGCTGGCAGGTAATCGATTTCATCAATTGCCACCAGCCTGGTGTAAAGGTTGTTGGCTTGGTTGCCACCAGCGCAGGCGTCGTAACTGTGCTTGCAGTTTGGGGTTTTGGCTTTGTGAAAATGCAGCGATGATGTCGGGTGATGGAGCCCCGTGGTGGCGATAGTGACGCTGCAATTGCATCGTCAATACTTCGGCAGGTGCTTGATAGTTCAATAATTGCTGCAATACATATTCGCTACGCTGCTCTGGTGGCAACAGGATAAGTTGTTGCTGTGCTTGCCGGATAAACGCCTGCCATTGCTGTGATTCAAGCAGTAATTCAAGCTGTTGTTGCAGTGTATGCAGCTGGATAGTTTGTTCAATCTGTGTGGTATTCAGCCGAAAACGGCTTTGCAGGGCGGCGCCATAATGTTGAGCGGCATCGTCCAGTGATAACAACACAGAGCCAAGCTGATACAGCTGGTTACAGTGTTGTCGAATGACGATATGCTGCTTAAATTGTTGATTCGTTTTTATAATGGCATCGGATATTTCAGAAGCTGAACCTATGTGCATCAGGTCTGTGGCTGCAGAAGCAGTGTTTAACCCGGTTCCGGCCAGTTGCTGACTCAGCTGCAAAGCATCGTCTTTTGGCAACAGCAATAACCAACTGGTCAGGCTGGTGAACTGCCGGGGTAATAAACCTTGTTTGATAAAATTCCGGATCAAAGGTAATCGATCTATGAGTTCAGGCTCGGTGGCGGGAAATGGCAATACATCAAAAGCATTCAAATCAGCCGCCGATATTAACGCCGGTACACCCTGCGCCTGCCAATAATCATACAAAGCAACGTTGCCATCAGCGGCGGCCTGTAAGGTCAGATTATTGCGGCGGTACTGATGAAACCACAGTTGCTGCCGATCGCCGGTAAAGGCCATATTCAGGGTGTCGACCAGCGGGACCGGTAGCTGCAGCGCCGTGGCTGCGACCAAATCAGCAAACACCGGTTGCAGGCCACTTTCAATCAGTTGTTGCAGTGTCAGCGGGCTGAGATTTGGATCCGCCGCCAGAATAGCTGTCAATAAAGTTTGACCATGCCACGCCAGTTGTTGTGGCGCTACATCCGCCTGCAATGCAGCCACCACCGGCCGATAGTTGTGGGACAACGCTGCTTTTAGTACCAATAATGCCAGTGCGCGTGGTATAGCGCGTGGCTGTTGTTCAAAACGGATCAGGGTATTGGGGTTCGCCGGATAATCTGCGCGTTGTTGTGCCATTAACAGCATATCGCCGCCCAGCTGATGAATAATAACTGCGACTTCAGCGGCTATGGTGCCATTTTGCTGCAACTGTTGGATCAACTGAAAACTTTGCTGTTTTCGTTGCTGTAAGATTTGTTTTAATTGATGTTGCATCACGGCGCTGTTGGCACAGCTGTCTGCAGCTTCGGCTACAACATCAGCGCTGCTACCCGGCGTCGCTAGCGCGTTGCCAGAAGCGAGAGCAACAGTGCCAGTGCTTGCTCCGCTGTTTTTCTTTGCCGCACTTGTATCAGTTGTGTCGCTGCTGAGGGTATTGTCGGTCACAGGGGGATTCAGAGAGAAGATAGTCCCGTCTGCTATCCACCAGCCCAACGTCAGCAGAAGCGCCGCGGACACGAACAGTCGCCATGGCCGAAACTTTGTAGTTCGCATCTTCATCCCTGATCCTCCACCACAGTTAGCGACATTATTTAACATATGCGTCCGACCCTGCCAAGATTGCAGTTGTCACAATGCACAGCTGTATTGACGTTCCTGAGCTTACTACAGATTATTCACATAAATGTGAAATAAATGATTTAAGTTGTTGATGTTCTTTGGTTTAGCCAGGTTTGAATGGCACTGGCGTCCTTAGTAAATCATCCTATGCTTATGTAAGTTTGGGGCCTGCAGGAAAGGTACATGCGGTGTTATGGGTGGTTGCTGGGGCTTAGTTTCCAAGCACTGGCGGCGCCGGTGCAACTGGTCACAGAAATTTTTCCGCCCTATCAACAGTTGAATGCACAAGGCCAGTTGCATGGCTGGTCAGTCGATATTGTGCAACAGCTGTTCTCTGAAGCTGGTTTAGGTTATGAAATTCAGGCGTTACCCTGGCCCAGAGCTGTAAAAATGGCCAATGAGCAGCCGGAAACCTTTATTTTTTCGCTGTTACAAACCGATGAACGTTTAGCCAGATACAACTGGGTTGTCCCTTTGTGTCCGATGCGTATTTCATTTTATGCTGCTGCAGCGCGCCCGGAAGTCGCACCACGTGATATCAGTGAAGCCCGTAATTTTATTGTCGGGATTGAACAGGGGCAGGCCAACTACAAATATTTGTTGCAGCACGGTTTTCGCGAATCTAAAAATCTGGTGGTCGTTGGGCAAAACCATCAGTTGCGGCAAATGCTGGCATTAAAACGAGTTGATTTAATTCTGGTATCGGAAAACTTTGTCGAGCAGCAAAACCGCCTTCATCCCGGACAAACCGAACTGCGAAAAGTGTTCAGCGCAACCGAACTGGAGCGGATGTTGTATCTGGCGGCACATCTGCAAACCACCGCTGAAACAGTGGAACGTTTACAGCAAGCGTATCGACGATTGTTTGCCGAGACCCCGCCGCTGTGTCAGGTTTCCGCCGAAGTTAAAGCTGCAGCCGACAACTAATCAATTAATTGCGGATCGTATCTACCCGGTTCCACAAATTCTGGTTTTTCAAAAAGGTAAAAAACTCATCCGGATGCCAGCACTTGGGAATTAAATCCATCGTGGTGCGTTCTTCCAGGTTTGATACCAGCTTACTCAGAATTTCTTTCAGCCGCTCTTCGCTCATTTTCTCCAGCTTTTGCTGCGCACTCTGGAAATAAAGATTGTTGTCAGCACTGACCACCACATTAATGCCAAAGGTGTTGTAGGTCAGATTGCGGGTGACGGTGCGGCAAATCGGTTGTTCCGGCTCCAGCGGGTATAGACCATTGACGATGGCATACTCGTAGCGATCCAGATCCTGTTTATCGGAGTCTTTTGGAATGTAAGTAATACCGTAACCTTGTGGAAAAAAACCGGTGATTTTCAGCAGACTGTCGACAATCGCCGCCGGATACCAGCCCTTGGTCACACCAGCTTTCAGTAATGCGCTGACTTTGGGGACTTGTTCATACTGGTAATTTGCTTTGGACGGCAGTACCACCGATACATAGACCTGCGGAATTTTCAACAGGTTGCCAATGCCGTCTTCCGGCTGAATGGCACTTTTTAGTAAGTGGCTGATAAAGTTCTGTTTATCCTGCTCCATGTACACAAACAAATCCCGCTCGGCTTTGGAGTTGCCAACATAGGTGTCCAGTCCCAATCCTTCTTTCAGGTAAAGCTGGCTTTGTTCATAACTGACGGTCAGCAGTTGCTGCCGCTCTGTTGGCGCCAAAGTGCGGTATTCATCGAGCGTGCCATCTTCACCGCGTAAAATGTGTTGTGCCTGAGGATGTTGCAGACCAATATCCTGCAACAACAGTGCGATCACCAGGGGTAGCTGCACTTCTTCCAAAAAGGGTGAGTACAGCACTTCACCAGCTTCATTGGCTTGGGTGCTGTCGTTGAATTTGTTTAGCACATAACGGTTTTTAATCAGTTGATCTTCTAACAGCTGATCTAATAACCGAATCGCCAGAATGGCTTTGTAGGCATGTTTGTGTCGTTGGTTGATGATCGCAACATGGCGACCGCGGGTTGAAGACAACAGTTGAATAGTGCCGAGAGCCCGGGCTGACAGCTGCCGCGTTTCCAGTGGTGTATCGCCGCTGATCAACGTTAGCAGTTGCCGCGCCAGCTGCTTTAACTGCCGTATCCGTTCAAGCCGGTTGTCCTGTTGTTGGCGGAGTTTTTCTTTGAGTTGCTGGCGGACTTCCTGTAAAGCAGTTTCGAGTTTGCTGCGTGCACCTTTGTTGGCATCATCGAGCCGGCGCTGTAAGGTTGTTTCCCGCTCCTGGAGCAGATCAATTTCCTGTTGCTCGACACCGGAAAAATAATAGGCTGCCTGCTCATACACTGAGTCTTTACGCGGTGTTGCATCATATATTTTGCTCAGCAAATCTTTGACACTTTTAGTGGCCGCAGTATTGCCAAACTGAGATTGATTCATTGAGTTAAGTCCTTGCCAACACATCTGCCAGCGGAGCAGTCAGAGTAATTTCCTGCGACTTCAGCACATCAGTTCCGGGCAGTCGATGCAATAAATAAAGTTCCTGAGGTTGTGGGTAGCAGCATCTAGAATTTGTCACACTGCGGTACCGCAAGTTCAACAACTCTAGCTGTTTTTAATCACGTTGCCACTGTTTCCATTCAAGATGAATATACCGCAACTGACGGGCAATTTGTTGCTGAATTCGACAAATGCCAATTAATTTGCTTTGCTGTAACAATAGCTTAGCGAACAGGTGACACAAAGTGCGGATAGCGGTGATCGGCGGTGGCATTAATGGTCTGGCATCAGCGTGGCAGTTGGCGCTGGCCGGGCATCAGGTGGAATTATTTGAACGTGATGCATTGATGCAAGCAACCAGCGCCGCTTCCAGCAAGTTGCTGCATGGAGGTTTGCGTTATCTGGAGCAAGGCGAGCTGCGGTTGGTGCATGAATCTTTACAGGAGCGGCGCTGGTGGATTAAAAAAGCCCCCCATCTGACGCGGCGTTTACCCATTCTTTATCCTATTTATCGTGCTGGCCGCCGGCCGCGCTGGCAGTTAAAAATTGGTTTATGGCTGTATGATTTATTATCCGCCCGCAAAGGTATTGGTCGCCATCGTTGGCTCAATGCTGAACAAACTTTGCGCTGCAGTCCGGGTTTAAAAGCTGAAGGATTAACGGGGGCTTTTTTGTTCTTTGATGGTCAGATGCAGGACCAGCAACTCGGTCTTTGGGTGGCGGCGCAGGCGGAAAAACAGGGCGTTGTGATCCATCAACATTGTCCGGTGCAGGCGGTGACTGCCAATGCTGCGGTGCAACTTCAAGGCGAAAGTGCGTGGCGGCAGTTCGATCGGCTGGTGAATGTGGCCGGGCCCTGGAGTAATCAGCTGTTAGAACAATCGGCATTGCCAGTGCCACAAAGCCTGGATTTAGTCCGGGGCAGCCATCTGCTGTTGCCACCGCTTGGCCGGTACGGTCATATGTTAGAAGTTCCGGGTGAAGCCCGGATTGTGTTTGTGTTGCCTTATCAAGGGCTGACACTGCTTGGCACCACCGAAGTGCGGCAAACTCTGGCTGAGCCAATTGTGTGCAGCGAAGCCGAACGCTGTTATTTGCTTGATCTTTATAATCATTATTTTAGAACTCCCCGCAGCACTAACGACATCGTGCGCGAATTCGCCGGTGTACGGCCTTTGCTTGGTGGCAGTGATCAGGTCAGTACCGCTAGTCGTGAATACAGCATGCATTGGCAACACCATTTACTCACCGTCACCGGCGGTAAATGGACCACCGCCCGCGCCTTGGCCAAACAAGTGGTGGCGCAAGTTGCGTTGTCGGATTGACGTGAGCATGGCTGGAGTGAAAAAGTAACTTCAGTAAAAATTTTTCTGCATCAACGAACCTGAACCTGGGTTGCCTCGTCTTTTGTGGGTCGATAGTTTTTTTTGCCCAAGGAAAATATGACCAAAGCACAGCTTGATTTGTTAGTGCTGGCGTTTCAGGCCGGTGATGAGCGGGCTTTGACGCTGCTCTATCAGTTTTATCAGCGCAAGCTGCGATTGTTTGCTACGTCGTTGTCAGGTGATCCGGTGGTGGCTGATGATCTGGTGCAGAACGTCTGGCTGAAATTGAGTCGGCGGATATCGCGACTGGATGACCCCAGAGTGTTTGTCAGCTGGCTGTATAAAGCAGTGCGCTGGGAAGTGCTGGACTGGCAAAAAAGCGCGGGTCAGCGTTTGGTGAATTCTTTGTGCGAACAAGAGGCCGCAACCTGGCTTGCACCAGAACCTGCTGCGCAATATTCGACACTCCATCAGGCGATGAGCGAGCTGGATGGTGGCAGCCAGCAGTTGTTGCAACTGCATTATTTTCATCAGTTGGAGCTGACCGAAATAGCGCTAGTGCTGGAAGTGCCGCTTGGCACGGTGAAATCCAGATTGCACCGGGCGCGACAACAACTGAAAGCACAGCTGGGTGACGAAAGCCTGGGCCTGGACGATTGACGACAGCTGTTTCAAATTACCTTCATAAGGATTTAACCATGAGTAACTTCGATAAAAAAATTGAACAGGAACTGGCGGCACAAGCTTACCAGTTGGATAAACTGATGCGTGAAGAACAAGGGCTGGGGCCAATGATCCGTTCCGGTTTTAACGGTGGATTACGACCTTTGATGATTATCGCTTATCTGCTGGCGATCTTGTTGGCCGCGGCGATTGTGTTTTGCGGTTATCAGTTTTTGACCGTGCCAAGCGCTGAACAAAGTTACTGGGGTGTCTGGTTGCTGTTGGCGTTTCAAGCGCAAATGGGCACCAAAATCTGGATCTGGCTGGAGATGAACCGTGCTTCAACGATGCGGGAAATTAAACGGCTGGAGCTGGCTGTGGCGCAATTGACTTCAACAAACAACTAGCAGCAATTGTAAACTGTGGGGTCAGCGTCAGTTGTTAACAAAACTCTGTTAACAACTGACGCTGACCCCTGAATTAACAAATCAGGTTAAATCCAGCGCCAGAATTTTTGAGCGGCGTTGATAGTTGTACAACTGCTGCTTTTTCTCCGGCAGATCTTCGACATTTTTCAGCTCAAAGCCGTGTTCCAAAAACCAGTGAATACTGCGGGTGGTTAGCGCAAATAAAGTCTTGTATTTGCGCTGCCGCGCCAGCTGAATGATGTTTTTCAAAAGCAAAGTGCCCCGGTCCGCATCGCGGTAATTTGGGTGCACCGCCAGACAGGCAAATTCGCCGACGTTTTCTTCCGGAAACGGATAAAGCGCGGCGCAGCCAATCACCAGACCGTCGCGTTCAATCAGCACAAACTGGTCAATTTCCATTTCCAGCTGTTCGCGCGAACGACGGACCAGCAAACCTTGTTGCTCCAGCGGCCGGATTAAATCCAGAATACCGCCGATGTCGTTGATGGTGGCGGCGCGTAATCGCTCAGCCGCTTCGGTAACAATCTGGGTACCGATACCATCACGCGAGAACAGTTCCTGTAGTAAAGCGCCATTCATGCTGTTACTGACTAAATGGCAGCGTGGAATACCAGCACGGCTGGCGCTGATCGCAGCATGTAAAAACGCCAAAGTCGCGGTGCAGGCGCCGGGTTGTTCTTCTAGTGCCAGCATGATTTTTTCAGCATCGTTTGGCATTAGTTCGGCGATAATCTCACCCATTTCGTCGACGATACCGCCAATGTCGGTAAAGCCAATCATTTTGTCGGCGCGTAGTTTAGTCGCAACCTGGGTGGCAATTTCTTCGGCGGTCAGGTTAAAACTTTCGCCGGTTACCGAGGCTGCGACTGGCCCCATCAATACAATACAGTTTTGATCCAGCTGACGACGAATACCGGCGACATCTATCCGGCGCACGCGGCCGCTGTGGTGGTAATCAATGCCTTCATCGACACCTAAAGGCTGTGCGATGACAAAATTGCCACTGACCACGTTAATTTGTGCGTTATGCATTGGGGTATTGGACAAACTCATCGACAACCGCGCGGTGATATCCAGCTGCAGCGCGCCAGCCACTTGTTTGATCAGACGGAAGGAATCATCGTCGGTGACCCGAATGCGATTGTGGTATTGCGCGGCCAGACCATTTTGCTCGAGCGCCTGGTTAATTTGCGGCCTTGCCCCATACACCAGCACAATTTTGATACCGAGACTGTTTAACAGAGCAATGTCATTGATAATACTGCGAAAACCCGGTTGGATCATCGCTTCACCGCCCAGCATTACCACAAAGGTTTTGCCACGGTGTGCATTGACATAAGGTGCCGACTGGCGAAATCCATCAACTATTTCTGTGGTACGCACGCTCTGTTTGATTCCTTCTCGGTAAATTGTTCAAGTACTAAGGTTTATATCCCTGCATCTTTAATGATCTTGGGTATATATGACATTTGAATGAACACAGTGTAGTGGAAAATCACCGCGACAGTGTTGACGGCGGGGTCAGCACACCGGATCTGCGGCGGGACAGGTAATGACGCGCACTTTAAATGAAATGTGGATAAATATCCAACAGTAATTTGTGGTTTTTATGGTGAAATTACTTGGTTGTCCATGGTTTCACGAGATGGTTGCTTCGCAGTTGGTTCGGTTTGTTGTGCTGTTTTATCTTGATTTATTGCATTAATATGCTGATTTTGAGTGTTGGGCCGACATGTGAATAACCGGTGCTCGAAGGCTTTGATAGCTAAGTGTGCAAGACTGTGGTTCACTGGGGTAGTTCACCACGTGATGCGTCGCCGATGCATGAATACTGTTGGGCTCAAATAAAAAAAGGCAATACAAATGAATCCTCTAAAATTGATCGCCATCATATTACTGGTGGGCGGCACCATCGCACTGGCTTACGGTGGTTTTAGTTACACCAAAGATACCACTGCCGTAAAACTGGGTAGTATCGAATTATCTGTGCAAGAAAAAGAAACCATCAACGTACCAATGTGGGCTGGCGTTGGCGCTGTCGCTATTGGTGGCTTGTTGTTGCTGTTCGGTGGTCGTAAACCTTAACGGCGTTATAAGCAAACTGTCAGGATCTGCCTGACAGCTGCTGTTGCTGGTCACTCTGTTTGATGAAGGCTATGTTGATTTATGCTGGCGAATTAGGTTCGTCTGTTGTGTCAGCATTTTATAGCGGCAAGCTGCACACCAAATCCCAG
Organism: Rheinheimera sp. SA_1; assembly: GCF_001669775.1. Lineage (GTDB taxonomy): Bacteria > Pseudomonadota > Gammaproteobacteria > Enterobacterales > Alteromonadaceae > Pararheinheimera. Next base: position 245,578 of record NZ_LXWK01000018.1, on the reverse strand, counting down.
CTACCGTCACTGCCCGGTTTAGCCTGTGTCCACCATTTCGCCCGATATACTTTACCGCTATCTGACATTACATCGTTTTTATCCGCATAGCTGGGACGTCCGGCATGGTCTGTTCTTGGCCAATTCGGCCAGGCAAAAATTTTCGCCGGATCCAAACCACCGCAAGTGAGGCCACCGCTGGCGGGTTTTAAGTCCAGATTTACAAAAACGCTGGCGTCACGCACATAGATCCGGTTGGCTGTAGCCGTGTTTTGCAATGCAACACTGCCATTTTGCAATAAACCAATTTGTAGCGTGGACCCGTGCAAGGTGTTGATTTGATTGGCTAGTTCCAGCGCCCAGGCTTGATTGGCAACATTGCTGGCGTTGATATCGAGACTCTGCTGAATTTGTTCCTGGCCCTGCGCATCAAACAACCGCAATAACGCCTTTTCGCCGACTTTACCCAGCTGCGCTGCTGTCAGATAAGCACCTTTGTCATACCATTGTGCGGGCTGTGTATCGCCATTGACCAACTGTAAGTCTGAGCAGTTGTAAAAACCTTCGCCCACCACGTCCTGCCGTTGCCAACGGGTATAAAGCACCGCTTTGCCGCTGCGGCTTTTCGGCATGGGTACATCAATTTCGTAATATCCACTTTGTGCTGTGACATCGTTTTGCTGATGGATCAACGTCAGCTTTTCCCAGCTTAATGCTGTGGTTGCGCCGTCGTAATCAGCGTTTGATAAATAAAACTGCCAAAAGCTCGGATTATGTGGGGTGGTGGCGCGAAATCGAACCTTTAAGGTGGCCGTTGTTTTCACATCGATAATCGTGCTTTGCCAGTGTGGGGATGGCAAATCCATGCCAGCCTTACGCTGATCGCCGCCTGCGCAGAGTAGACCGTTTTTAATACCGGCTTTGACCGCAGTCATATTGCCGTAATCCGGCACATTGGTTGAGTATTCATGATGTTGAGTGAGCGAATAACCACCGGACTTTTGATAAGCACTGCGACAAGCCAGATTGGCAATGCCAGAGCCATCGGCCGGCCACCAGTAGCCACCATCGTCTTTACAAATTTGTTGCCGTGCTTTGGGGTACTCGACATAACCATGGCTCCAGGCCAGATTGCTGAGTAGTAAGGTAACTGTCGCCAAAGTCATGCTGTATAACTTAAAAAGTTTCATTGGAATTTTCCTGCAAAATTGCCCGTGGCCAGAACCACAGGGTTATTGATAAACAACAGGTTTTTAGGTCTCTGTTTTAAGTGCTCAGGTTGCAAACACTGAGCACATAAGGGCTATGGTTTATCGCAGACAAATTGCCAGCTGCCATCAGAGCCCGGCACTGACGTAGTCCACCATTTGGCTTTGTAAATTTTGCCCTGATAACTGATGTAGTCGCCGCCGGCTGCATGAGTGCCACGCGGCCAGTTTGGATATTCCGGAACATTGGCGGGTACACCAGCGCAGGAACCGCCGGTATCACCACCTCCACCACTGATGGTTCCTGCCGGCAACTGCGGATATTCTTGTTTCAGCGCGAAGTTCTGACTACCAACCGCTACCCGCCAGTTCGATGGCATCGGGATCGGCAGGTAGTAGTTCAGCGTCAGCACCACAGCGGCATTATTGGCCAACGGACTGTGTGAAGGGATGGTCAGCTCGACGCGGTGGAAATCATTCTGCAAACCACCAATATTGTTGCCGGCCGAATTGCTGCCGCTTTGGATGACCTTGGTGCCATAACCCGTTTGATCAGTGAAGTTATCGCCGGTTGCCGTCGGCACATCAAAGCTGACTTTAGCGCCGCCCGGAATGGTCTGGCCGGATTTATTGGTCAGCGTCAGTTTTGGGTTGATTGGGTAATTGGCATCACCCAATTTAAAGCCATCGATTTTCACCTGCAGATCAAGGCTGGCGGCCGGTAACGCTTTAGGATCCCGTTTATGGCCATAAGGCGCAGCCGATTTCAGCGTATTGTAGAAGATGCTGGTGAGATCATCGCCGATAAAATACTCGCCTTTGCTGCTGTCATAACTGTAATCGCCAGCCAGTTCCCAGAACATCACGCCGCCAATGTTGCGACTGGCAATATAGTTGGCTTTCTGGCGGATACTCTCTTCATCTTCAATCGACAGGAATACTTTTTTGCTGTTATTCCAAAGCCATGGTGCCACCAACGTGCTGCTGTAGTTGTGCTGGTAAACGCCGGTCAGCTGATCGGCCGGATCGGTGACCGGGTTCAAGCCATAAGCGGCTAAGTAACTGCCTGGTTTGCCATCCTGCAGGTTTTTGGTGTGCCATAACGGGTTGGAACCAGCTGGGACTTCAGCGCCATTTTTGCTAAGGTCATGCCACAGATTGTCGATGCCAATGGCGCCCGCGCCACAACGGTTTTGTGGTGAACCACCGGTGCCTGGCGGGCAACTGTTCTGATCGGCTTGTGCTGCTTTGCCCCATAAACCGGAACTACCGCCGACCACATTGCGCCAGCCACGACTGTAATAAGGGACACCAATATTAATGCGGCCAGCTTGCATCGCACCGCGGAAATAATGGAAGGCCCAGTCGGTATTCAGATAACCAATCCGCTGATACTGGCTGGCATTGTAGTAACTCCAGGCAATGAGCTCGCTGTCCTGACCATCGTCAAATAACGCCGCGTTCGGGCCAACATGGTCGTTCCAGGCGCCATGCAGGTCGTAACTCATAATGTTGACGTAATCGAGATACTGGGTCACCGGAAACACTTCCATGCCACGCAGCAAATAGCCGGACGAAGGTGAGGCGATGGTCAGTAAATAGTGTTTACCGTCGGCGACAGAGGCGGCATCCAGTTTTTCGCGCAGGGTTTTCATCAGCACCTGATACGACGCCATTAAACCGGCGCGGCGTGGGTTAGAAATGGCAAAATCATCCGGGTTACCGGAATCTTTCATACTGGCCGGATATTCGTAATCGATATCGGCGCCATCAAAACCGTAAGTGCGCAGGAAAGTGACGACTGAGTCGGCGAAGGTGTTAATGCCCGCGACGTTGACGCTGTTATCGCTGTTGGTGGTCATCGTATAGAACCCGCCGCTGGCGATGCGGTTGCCGCTGTCGTCAAAGAAGCCACCGGTTTCAGCCCAGCCGCCAATCGAAATCAGCGTTTTGACGTGTGGATGCTGCTTTTTGTATTTATTCAACAGGTTAAAGTGACCTTTGTAGCTGTAAGCCGGGTCCATTTCAGCGCCTGCGATATTTGGCCACTCCATGCCGGTGGCGGCATTGCCCACATCGGCCGGGTTGCCAATCGACACTTTGTTGCTGGCATCAACATGGGCAAAAGCGTAGTTAATATGGCTGATTTTCTGCCACGGAATTTGGTTGACCAGGTAAGCCGGCATGCCATTTTTGCCATGACGCCAACTGGTGAAATAACCGATGATCCGCCGCGGATGATCCGGTCCCATCACTTCACGACCATTGGCATCGTAGATGGTGCAATATGGCACGTTGAGGCCAGCCGTTTGGTACAAACCATCTGGCCGGCAAGCGTCATGACCGGTCTGGTCGCTTTGCGCGCTAAAACTGACTGTGCTTTCGCTGGTGGCGCCTAAGTTATCAATGGCTTTGACTTTCAGGCTATGACTGCCCGCTGTGGCGGTCCAGCTGGTGCTAAAAGGCGCGGCGGTTTTTTCGGTCAGTAATACACCATCAAGCAAAAACTGCACTTTGGCGATGCTGCCGTCGGCATCTGTGGCCGTGGCGCTGAACAATACTGTTTCACCGACCCGGTACTGACTGCCGTTGGAGGGCGCGCTGATATTGACCAGCGGCGGCTGATTGTTGCTGACGGCATTGACTTTAAACGGCACAGCGGCGGTTTGGGTTTTAGCGTTTTTATCATCATAAGCAATCACATACAGTTGCTGATTGCCGGTGATCGCTGTCCAACTTGCCTGATAAGGCGCGCTGGTATCGGTGCTGAACAATGCGCCGTTTAAGTAAAATTCGACTTTACTGATGCTACCGTCAGCATCGCTGGCATTGGCAGCAAAAGTCACGGTGCTACCGCTGCTGAATTCACTGTTGGCGGTTGGAGCGCTGATGCTGGCCTGCGGCGGCTGATTTACCAGCACGCCATCACAATCGCCCAGCTTGCTCCATTCCTGATATTGATTGGAGTAAGTGGCCGGGTTGCGGTTTTGGTTCCACCAGTTGGCTTTATAAGCTTTTTGCTCGTGTTGAACTTGCTGATTGGCGGTATAAGCTTTGCTGCTGGTCCATTGCTGGATATTGCTGCAGTCAATGGCGAGGCTGCTGAAACTACTCAGGCTACAAAGCCCGAGTAGGGTTAACTTTTGAATATGTTTCATAAAGACCTTCGAATGTATTGGTATTCGTTACGCAGTTACCAGCGCTTCGTCCAGACAGCGCTGAATTCTGTTGGCGATCGGTGCTGTTATTGTTTCGGGTGACCGAGACCTTCATGCATGGCGTTCAGGATATGACCGTTGTCACCATCCAGCTCCCAGGCGAAAATGCCGCCTAAGTTGTGCTGCCGGATAAACTGACCTTTGGCCTGCACCGAGCGTTTGGTGTCAAAGCTCACCAACGTTTTGGTCACGGGATTCCAGACAAAACTGGCTTTGCCGGTGTCGTCCCAATACAGCCCAAAACCATTGGCGCCTGTGCCGTTAACGCCACCCATCATCTGCGTTTCGATTTTTTTGTAATCTTCAATGCCTTTTTCCCAGCTACCGGCAACGCCTTCGCCACCAGAGCCGGTAAACGGATTATTACCGCTGACATTGGCGACGTTTTTCCAGCCACGGCCGTACATCGCTGCGCCAATGGTAATTTTGCCGGCCGGTACCTGGCGGGCCAGTAGATGATCAACTGCTTCCTGCGCGCTAAAGCCAGCCAGCGGTGAACTTGGATTCGGATATAAACCGGCCATATGACCTAAAGTACCGTTCCAGGCGCCGTAGTAGTCGTAGGTCATCAGGTTGATGTAATCCATGTATTGATGGGCACTTTCCCAATCGACCTGGCTGAGTTTTGGCACGCCGCCGCTCATCGCTGCTGTCAGTTGGTAAGTACGGCCGGTTTGTTGGCTGAGCGTATTCAGCGCCAGTCGTAAATCGCGCATCAGTAGTACAAAACCAGCGCCATCCTGTGGTGAGCCAAGCGCTTCGTTGGCGCCACCACCGCCTGGGAATTCCCAGTCGATGTCGATACCGTCGAAGAAGTCGTAGGTTTTAATAAACTGCACCATTGAAGCAACAAAAGTGGCGCGGTGAGTAGCGTTGGTGCCAATGGCATACAGCGGATCGGACAGGGTCCAGCCGCCAACCGATGGCAGAATTTTCAGATGCGGATTGGTTTTTTTCAGCCGGTACATTTCAGCAAACAGGCCTTTGATCGGCTGATCCCATTTGTCATTTGGATAACCTTTATCCAGCGCCGCCCATTTGTCGTGTACTACCACGGTGTAATTTGGCTTGCCCTGACATTGCGCTTGCAAAGCGCTGTAACCCTGCGGGTTGTCGCGTTGTAACGAGCTGTTCGGGCCACAGACCGGAATAAAACCGTAGAACAGATGTGTCAGATTTTTTGCCGGAATATCATAAGCATGGTAGTTGCGACCATAAATGCCCCATTCGACAAAATAACCACCAACCATTTTGTTGCTGGTGTTCTGATAAGGCACATTTTGTTGCTGCATCGGCTTGGGCCAACCGGCGAAATTAAGTTGGGTCCAGGGATCAAAACCACCCGGAGTGCCTGGCCCGCCAGAGCCAGTAACTTTAATGGTTCTTTTGTCGCTGGCAGTACAGCTGCGCTCGCTGCCAACCACGTTGCATAAGCTGACGATGTAGTCGTAGGTTCCAGCCGCGGTGACGGCGAGCGTTTTACTGCCACTTTGGGCATTCTGACCGTTTGCTGTTAAGGCTGCGGTATGCACCACCACGCCGTTCTGGCTCAGCTGCCATTGATTGCCATTGGTGCCCCACCACATATTCCAGCTGATTGGCACATTGACGCTGCCATTGCTTAGAGTGAGATAGGTTTCTTGCCAGCTAAGGCTGGGTTTGGCTGGTTGCGCCGGAGCAGCAAACAGTTGTGGGCTGACTGAGAGTGTACATAACGTCAGTAACAGCAATTTGCTGCGACTGTTCGATTTAAAAGTGTTCATAACAATGTTCCTGCCTGTGGTGTTTAAAGAGGGCGCATAGGCCCGCATATTTTTTGGTATGTCCACCACTGACATCCAACAGTCCATTGCTCCAGCATTTGGTGGTTGCACTAACATGTAACAAATGACAGCGTTGTCAAAACCAAAAAGATGCTAATTTAGTGATATTTTTATGATGGTTTTTTGACATGCAGGCAGATGAATGAAAAGTAACGGGATATTTGGCGGAGAAAATCAGTATTCACTGAATTAAATTTTAATGTTTTTCTTTACGAAAGAATGGTTTTGGTAGATGTAATTACCAACAGGGTGAATTGCGGATTACTTATGGAAACAATGTACCCATAACTGCATTTTCATTTTGTTTACAGGTGTCAAAAAATATTACAAAGCATATTTGATTTCAATAATTATTCAATTAAATCAACTGGATGGGTGTTGGCATGGATGCTGCAGTTTACTGTTGTAACAGGGTGCTGGCGAGCCATACTGATCCACAGTAAACGCCGACTTACGCATCAAACAGGCAGCAAAGGACATCTATATGAAATTCATCAAAACTCTCACTGCAACGGCAATTCTGCTTGGCGCTATGGCGCAGGCAAATGCCAGTGCAATCATCACAGACGGCAATGTAAAATTAGGCGTTGATGACTACGGCAATTTGAACATCGGTGGTGACATTGGTTCAGTGACAGGAACTACGGCAGTTGGTTTACGTTATTTAACGGCCAATGGCGAATATGAAGCCACTTCACATGGCTGTTTATGTGAAGGCTGGGGTGTCGCCATCGCTGACAATAATACTTCAGGCTATGCGAACAACGCTGCTGGCACTGCTGGTTTATCAGTGGACTCGTTCAGCTCTACCGCAAGCACTGCCAGTTCAACAACGCTGATGGGTTCTGCATTAAAAATTACGCACTCTTTTGCTCTTGCAGCTGAAACAGCCAATTTGTTCCGGGTTAAAGTAACCATCGAAAATACCAGCGGAGCAGATATCAACAACCTGTTGTATCGCCGTACTTTCGACTGGGATACTGATCCATCACCATTTAATGAATATGTCACTATCGGTGGCACTGCAGCTGCAACTGCGGTACTGGCTGCCAGTAACGACGGTTTCTGTAGCTCAAACCCATTGTCTGGTTGCCCAGGCTCAGTCAGCGGTGACTTCGTTGCTGCTGGCCCAACAGATCACGGTGCAAACTTTGATTTTGACTTCGGCGCTTTAGTGGCAGGTGGAACTTATTCATTTGATATTTTCTATGGTGCTGCCAGTAATAAAACAGCCGCTTTAAACGCTTTAGGTGAAGTTGGTGCTGAAGTGTATTCTCTGGGCTGGTCTGGCTTGGATGCAAATCAGGATGGCACTAGTGATAACGGTAGTGACGCAACACCAACCTTTATCTTCGGTTTCTCTGGTGTTGGTGGTGTAGCGCTGCCAGATCCAACGGACGTGCCAGCTCCAGCTCCAGTGCTGCTGTTAGGCTTGGGCTTGTTTGGTTTAGCCATGAGCCGTCGTCAACGTAAAGCTGCTTAATCTGCGGCCAACAACCCCGAATCTTTAAGGATGACGGGTATATGTATTGACGAAGAAACCCTGTTTATGACAGGGTTTCTTTTTTTCAGGTTCAGAAAATAGACAGTCACACTTATCGTGCTGTTTTCATGTTCTCAATCCACAGGTGACTCATCGTGATTAATCAATTTAAAACCGCCGCGACCAAGAATCATCGTCATGATGTTTTCAAATGGCTGACCCAGTGTTTGTTCGGAGCCGGTTTATTGGCTTCGGGATCAGTGCACGCCAATGAGACCAGTTTTGGCGACTGGAAAATGTTTTGCCAACCAGATTGTGTGTTAACTCAAAACCTGACCGATCCTGCCAAGCCTGGTTTGCGGTTTGCGGTGCAAATGGCGAAAGTTGCTGAATCAAAAGCAATTGTGGTGCAGCTGAATTTTCCACTGGGGGTTTATCTGCAAAAGCCTGTCGGCGTGGCGATTGGCCAGTATCGTACTGAAGTACCGATGACGGTTTGTTTACCTGGTGGTTGTAAAGCCGTGTTTGAAATGTCTGCGGAGATGCGTGCCGCCATTCTCAATCAACCAGTCATGCATGTCGGTTTTTTTGCGACAGATGAAAAGCCAAATAAAATTACCTTTCTGCTTAACGGCCTGGCAGCTGGTTTAACAGAACTTGAGAAAGGCGGCGCGAAGCCTAGTCCAAAATAATATGCGGTAAAAACCGCGAACTGTCTTTGGTAATTAAGGTGGCATCTTCGCGGATGCCTATACCTGCGGCCGCATCGCCGACCAGCCAGGATCCGATCAAGGTAAAACTCTGATCAAATTTTGGCAACGGTGTGAACGCCTGGCGGATAAAAGGCGCATCGGTATAAGGGCCATCTACCACTAAACGTTGCCCTTGCTGGTCAATCAATTCGATATTGGCGCCTTCACGCGAATACAGGGGTTTACGGACCCAACCTTGCCCTAACGGTTTGCTATCAGCAGCTTCGAAAAACGCCGGTAGCAAATTCGGGTGATTCTGGAATTTTTGCCACAACAACGGCAGGATGCCTTTGTTTGATAACAACATTTTCCAGGCAGGTTCCAGCCACTGTGTGTTGGATGTCAACAAATGTGCGCCAAACTCTTCCCGCAGCATAAATTCCCACGGATACAGTTTAAACATCGCCTGGATCGGATAATTTTGGCTATCAACTAACTGACCATCAATTTCACCTAACTGTTCCAGCGGTAAATAACGGCAGTCGATGCCCGCCTGACTGGCGATATCCATTAAATAATTGATGGTGCCTTTGTCTTCAATATTGCCTTCAACGCTACTGAAATAACACGGCTGACGCAGTGGCATGTTAGCAAAGGCTTGTTCCAGCTTGTCTTGCAGCGAGTTAAATTGATCAGCACCTTGTGGCAAACGGCCACGCATTTGTTGATCTTCCAGCCAGACCCACTGGAAAAAACCGGTTTCAAATAACGAAGTTGGGGTGTCGTAGTTCAGTTCCAGTAATTTCGCCGGGCCCTGACCGTTGTAAGCTAAATCGAGACGACCGTATAAATGTGGTTGGGACGTACGCCAGGATTCAGCCAGCCAGTCCCAATAGGCGGGTGGCACATCTAGCGCGATGAGCTTTTGTTCATCGGCCAGAATGTCAGGGATTAACGACAACGCCATCTGATGCAGTTCTTCAGTCGGCGCTTCTAAATCATCTTCAATCTGACGCATGCTGAACTGGTAATAACCGGTTTCATCCCAGTACGGTTCGCCGTCAAAAGTGTGGAAATCAAAACCAACACTTTCCGCATATTCACGCCAACCCGGGCGTTGTTCTATCGCAATTTTCTTCATCAGGTATCAACCGCCACTGGTCATGGACTGGCGTTGCTGAGCCTGCGCGCCAAACCCCCCCCGCCTGACCACATTGCCGGCTTTTGGCTGCATCTGCGATGGCATCACAGACGTCACGCCCGACTGACGCGCCACCGGTTGATTGCTGGCCGTACGATAGGTGCTTTGATCATCCCGTGATTTGTACAACGGTTGGGTGGGAACTGATTTTTGTGGTGCAGCCTGACCGGCGCCACCCCGGTTCAGCATCTGACCGGCTAAAAAGCCCATCATCATTGGCATAAAAAAGCCTGAACTGGCTTGTTGCTGCTGTTGCACCGGTGCATTTGGATCAGTGCTGACCGCCGCTGTTGCTGGCATCTCACAATTTCCAGCACCAAAATCGGTTTCACATTCAGTTTTACTTTGATACTTCGGCGCCACTTGCGCATGCAGTTCCTGTGCTTTGGCAAATTCGGCATTACATTCAGCCGGTGGATTGTAAAAAGCCGCGCACTCTTCGGCATTTTGATAAACCGCAGTTTGTACTGGCTCTTCGCTGCCACAGCCAGCCAACAATAAAGTTGCGGTGGGAACCATCAGGATCAGGGCGGCTTTTTTACTGCGCTTGAGTGAATTCGACATAACTACTCCTTAAAACGTCTAGCTGGTTAACACGTCATGCTCGTTAAAACGTCATGCTGGCCGAGTTGATCAGGCCAACCGTCACTGAGCAACAGGCAGAAAAAATACCCGCTGCCAGTTCGCCCTGGGTAATACGTTCCGGCAACCGGCGAATGGTCAGCCGTACCGCCACAAATGTCAGGCTCTGGATAACTAAGGCGATTGCGCCCCAAATGGCACAATCGGCTAACGAAATGGAGTGGGTGATGGCGCTGGCTAACGGTAAACCAAAACCAATCAGTGCTCCGCCAAAAGCAACGGCTGCCGCCGGATTATTGGCCTGGATCAGCGTGACTTCATCATGCGGCGTCAACCAGCTATAAATGCGGGCGAATAACAACAACAACAAGACAGCGAGAAAAAAGAAACTTAGAAAACTTGGTAAACCGGCAATTGAAGCAAGCAAGGTTGCAGACATTATTGATCCTTAAATGAGTTGTGGTTTTGCTGGCGCTATCATCCAGAATTTACCGGCAAAACGCAATCAAGCCGCATCCGATGTCCAGGGAAGGTACAAAAACGACAAATCCTTAAACCTGAACTAAGCTAAAACTGAGTGGAGAAAATTAGCCTAAGGATCTGTTAAATAATGGTATTTTTGAGGTGCATCAAATGTTGAATCAATTCAAAGTCCGAAGCCGGTTAATTGTGCTGGCAGCACTGCCGTTGCTAGTGCTGATATTTTTAAGCCTTGTTTCCATTCTGAATATGCGTGAATTAGCGACTGGGGTGGATAGTCTGTTTACAGACCGAGTGAAACCATTGCAGCAAATTAAAGCAGTATCAGATGCTTACGCTGTGACCGTGGTGGACACTCTGCATAAACACCGTGCCGGTTTGCTGGATGCCAGAGCAGCTTCAGCGCAAATCCAACAGGCCACCACCATCGCCGCCGATTCATGGCAGGCATTTCGAACCACTAAACTGACCGACGATGAACGTGGCCTCGCGGAGAAAGCGGAAGATTGGATTTCTAAATGGCAGCAGCAAATTGTGCAGTACCGCACAGCGATTGATGATGCTTCAATTTTAAAACTTGAAAACAATGAATTTAATCAACAATTGTATGCTGTCGCTGATCCATTGAGTCAGGCATTGGATAAGCTGATTCAGCTGCAGCTGGATGAAGCACAGCTTTACACCAAACATGCACACGATACTGCCGCCGGTACGATGCAGATGTTTATTATTCTGGTTAGTTTGGTGGTGATTTCGCTGACGATTCTGGCGCGGCTGGTTTATAGCTCTATTCAGCGGCCATTGTCTGATTTACGCAACGTTATTACCCACGTCGGACAAAATTCAGATTTGCGGCTACGGGTCAAAGCGATTGGCCAGGATGAAATTGCCGAAACCGCCGAATCGTTTAATCAAACCATCAGCAGGGTGCAGCAGTTTTTCACTGAGCTTGGTTCGGCGGTGACGATGCTGGCGGCAGCTTCTGAAGAAATGAGCAGCATCAGCCAGCAAGTCAGCACCACGGCTTTTGCGCAGGAGCAACAAGCCAACCTCATTGCTACAGCGATCAACCAAATGTCGGCGGCGATTCAGGAAGTGGCATCCAGTGCTTTGGCAACGTCCGAGCGCGCCAATCAGGCCGACGAAAAAACCCAGAGTGGTTACGACAAAGTGACCTTGAATATTCAGGCGATTGAACAATTGTCGTCTGCAATTAAAGGCGCCAGCCAGGTGATAGAGCAGCTTAATGGCGAGTCGGAAAAAATTAGCCAGGTGCTGGCGGTGATCCAATCGATTGCTGCACAAACCAACTTACTGGCGTTAAATGCTGCCATTGAAGCGGCACGGGCCGGTGAAGCCGGTCGTGGTTTTGCCGTGGTGGCTGACGAAGTGCGTACCCTCGCCACCAATACTCAAAAAGCCACCGAGTCGATCCGCACCATGATTGAAAACCTACAGTCTGCTGCCAAAGAAGCAGTGACCGCCATGGCACAGTCACAAACCCATGCCGACAGCAGCGTGCACAATGCGCAACAAGCTGGTGAAGTGCTTGGCGAAATCAGAAGTTCAGTCGGCACTATCGTTGATATGAACGTACAAATTTCGGCGGCAACGGAGGAGCAAACCATAGTCGCCGAAGACATCAACAAAAATATCAGCGAGTTTAGTATCAGTATCGGTGAAGTCACCCGCAGTGCGCAGCATAGTGCCGAAGCCAGTGGTTCATTGGCCGAGCTGGCCGCGAAATTGCGGACACAGACTTCAGCCTATCAGGTGTAATTTTAGGCATATACCGCAGGAAAAAAGCGGCGCAACTGCAGCATAAAACCAGCAAAACTGCGGTTGCGCCGTTCCTTTTCTGGTGAACATCACCGGCAATAACCCCGTCAAATCATCGTTTTATCGCAGAAGCCTGCCACAGACGTGTTGCAGGCTGGACAATCAATGTTGTTTCACTACACTCGGCCTGAAATCTTCTTTTGTCGCTACAGCAGGATAAAACCATGAATAAAAAAACACTCATTGCCTTTAGCATCGCCGCCGCCCTCGGCTTGACAGCCTGTGAACGCGCCGCAGAACCCGCCGTTACTGCACCGGCAGAAGTTGCAGTAATCGCCGCCAAATCTGGGATTGAACTGGCAAATCTGGATACACAAATCAAACCTCAGCAAGACTTTTTCCGTTATGTAAACGGCAACTGGTTAGCAAAAACTGACATTCCAGCCGACAAAGCCAGCTGGGGCAGTTTTAACGAGCTGCGGGAAGAAGCAGATAAGCATGTGCTGACGCTGATCAAAGAAGCAGCCGCCAAACCAGCCGAAGCCGGCACTGATGCTCAGAAAATTGGTGATTTATACCGTGCTTATCTGGACACCGCCAAAATTGACAGCCTCGGCTTAACCCCTCTGCAGCCAAGCCTTGCCGCCATCGACAACCTGAAATCTGCTACTGATTTGGCAACTTTTTGGGGCACCTTACAAGCCGAACGTTATGGCACACCAGTATCGTTATTTGTCAGTCAGGATCAGAAAAATTCTGATCAATATATCGTTGGCGCCAGTCAGTCCGGCTTGGGTTTGCCGGACCGCGATTATTATCTGAAAACAGATGAAAAATCTGAACAAATCAAAAAACAGTATCAGTGGATGATCGCAAAATTCTGGGAGCTGGCTGGGTGGGAAAATGGTGCGGCAGCTGCAACTACGGTATTCGAAGTAGAAACAAAGTTGGCGGAAGCACAGTGGAGCCTGGTACAGAATCGCGACCGTAATGCCACCTACAACAAAATGACCCTGGCTGAACTGGCTGCTCAGGCTCCTGGTTTTGACTGGCATGCATTTACCAGCGCCGCCAAATTAGGCGCAGTTTCCGATGTAGTTGTGCGCCAACCAACGTATTTCACCGCTTTTGCCAGCATTTCACAACAAGTGACCCTGGCTCAATGGCAAACCTATTTGAAGTTTCATTTATTGCGAAACCACGCCAGCCTGTTGAGTAGTGGTTTTGATCAAGCCAGCTTCGATTTTTACGGTCGGGTGTTAAGTGGTTTACAAGAGCAGAAACCACGCGAGGAACGCGCTGTTGAAGCCGTTAATACCGCGCTGGGTTTTATGGTTGGCAAAATGTATGTTGAAAACTACTTTAAACCGCAGGCAAAAGAGCGGATGGATCAGTTGATCAAAAATCTGCGGGTCGCTTTTGAGCAAGCCATCAATGAACTTGAATGGATGAGTGCTGAAACCAAAGTGGCGGCACAGGAAAAACTGAAAAAATTTAATACTAAAATTGGTTACCCTGACGTGTGGCGCAACTATGACTGTTTAACTATCAGTGCAGATGATTTGATCGGCAATATGCAGCGAAGCAGTCAGTGCGAATATCAGCGGATGGTGGACAAACTGGGTAAACCGGTCGATCGCAGCGAGTGGGGCATGACGCCACAAACGGTGAATGCTTATTACAGTTCCACCTTGAATGAAATTGTGTTCCCGGCCGCCATTCTGCAACCACCATTTTTTAACGTCGATGCCGATGATGCGGTGAATTATGGTGCCATCGGTGGTGTCATTGGCCATGAAATTACTCATGGTTTTGACGATCAGGGCCGTCGTTCGGATGGTGATGGCAACTTACGGGATTGGTGGTCGCCAGCAGATGGTGAACAATTCCAGCAACGAGCGCAACTGATGGTTGATCAGTACAGTGCTTTTAATCCAATTGATGATTTAAAACTGCAAGGTGCTTTGGGTCTGGGTGAAAATATCGCTGACCTCGGTGGTTTGACAGTTGCTTATCGCGCGTACCAGACCTCTTTGCAAGGCAAACCAGCGCCGGTGATAGATGGTTTTACCGGTGAAAAACGCTTTTTTATCGGCTGGGCACAGGTATGGCGAGTGAAATTCCGTGATGAAGCACTGCGTCAGCAAGTGATCACCGGTCCACACTCACCTGGCATGTACCGGGTACAAGGTGTGTTATCGAATATGCCGGAGTTTTATCAGGCGTACGACGTGAAGCCGGGTGATGGTATGCACCGTCCGGACGATGTGCGGGTGAAAATCTGGTAATGCGGTTTTTAATCTGGATGTTCGCTGTTTAGACTACCGCGAATGGTCTGTTCTGCTAATAAAACCGGAGTTTAGCGCTCCGGTTCATACTTATAACAAAGGTTTGGTCATAGGGCTGAGCCTTTGATTTACCTGGCGTCAGTTCTAAAAAAATCCGATTCCGATTCCGATTCCGATTCCGATTCCGATACTAAAAATGTATTGCTCGTCATTGCCCCAACTCGCAGTACTGGCATTGAAAAAGCTTTTTCCCTTAAATAATTAAGGCCGTGGCTGTCTGATTATTAAGACATTAATTTTTGCAGATTCTTGTTGCTAACTATCTGTTTGGCGCATCGGCTGAGAATATCGTGGGCGTAGTTGATCGAAGTATAATGTTGCGAAATGCTGAGTTGGCGCCTTCGTGCTACGAACATTGCGACTAATGCTTAAGCTCTTAGTCTAAATCACAAAGTCTAAAGGAATGCTCCCGACCTCTGCTTAGGCCATCTTACTGGCATTTTTTAACCACCTGTAATTAAATAGATTTTTTTAATCTCAAATAGCTCCAACGAAATTGTTAATTCGTTACAGCCAAAAATTTAACTAAAATTGCTTGTTAAGCTGTATTTAGCTACCATAGCGCCCAATTTTGGTACGTTTTTCTGCAATCTGTCGGATAGCTGCATGGAGCACCAGTGTGAGAATTGTTAGATTCTGCAACTTTATTTTTTGTTTATTACTTACCTCTTACGCATCAGCGAACACCCCACCATCGGCTCCGTTAAATCTCAATGCCAGTTCAGTCACAGCGTATCCGGGTCAATCGATTAGTCTTAGCTGGAGCACTGGCACAGGCCATGTGACAGGCAGTTCTGATTATGGCGTTTATGTGACTCCACCGGGCGGGGCGCAAAGATTATTGCACGGTCCTATTGCCTGGTCTGCATCCAAACCAACATACAGCGTAAATGTGCAGCCCAACGAAGGCATGGGTACTTACAACTATCGGGTTTATGCCTGCAATTACAGCAACTATTGCAGTTACAGCGATAGATCAATCACTGTTGTCGTGCCACCTGCACCTGCAGCGCCTAACAATGTGACGCTGGCGGCAAGTATCACTATCGGGCAAAGCGCAACACTTAGCTGGACTGCAAGTTCCGGTCACATTGCCGGAAAATCAACCTTTGGTGTTTACGTGACTCCACCCGGAGGCACCCAAAAACTATCTCATGGTCCAATTAGCTGGTCCAGTGGCCAGAGTAGTTACCAGGTTTCTCTGACACCGGCAAATGGTACTGGCATTTATCAATATCGTATTTATGCCTGTAACTATGACAATTACTGTAGTTACACCGATAAATCTTTGACAGTAACGACTCCAGCTGCACCAACCGCACCTGTGAATGTATCGCTTGTGTCAAGCCTTGCTTTGGGGCAAAGCACAATACTCAGCTGGTCTGCGGGGGCCGGTCATATTTCAGGGAATTCCGACTTTGGAGTTTATGTCACAGTACCGGGTGGTTCGGAGCAACTGCAGCAGGGGCCGATAAATTGGGTGAGCGGGCAAAGTAGTTATCAAGTTACTTTAAGACCAGCAAATGGTGCAGGAACCTACCAGTACAGAATATATGCCTGTAACTACAGTAATTATTGCAGCAATGTCGCCAGGCAACTCACGGTCATAGGTGCAGCGGTAGTCACCCCCACAATCAGCCCGAATGGCGGCACCCATAGTGCTCCGGTGTCGGTCACTCTGGCGACAACAACCTCAGGTGCACAAACCCGTTACACCGTCGATGGCAGCGATGTGACAACTGGTTCATCACTTTATTTAGCACCATTGATGGTCACAGCGAATACCACAGTTAAAGCCCGAAGTTTTAAAGCGGGCATGACAGACAGCGCTTTGAGCTCAGCCAGTTTTGTGATCCAAGCCGCAGCACCTTCAATCAGCCCGAATGGCGGCAGCCATAATGCTCCTGTCAATGTGACATTAACTACCAGTACGGCAGGTGCACAAATTCGCTACACCATTAATGGCAGTGATGTACATGCAGGTTCAACGCTTTATAACAGCCCGTTCAGCCTATCCAGCACGACCACAGTAAAAGCAAAAAGCTTTAAAGCTGGCATGGCAGACAGTATCGCAACTTCAGCCAGTTTCGTGATAACAGCACCTAAAGTTGTTATTTACAAATATGATGCACTTGGCCGATTAACCGAAGTTACGGACTCGATAAATGGCAATCGTATTTATGGATACGATGCAGCGGGCAACAGAATTGATGTCAGCGTGGTGAAAAACTGATTGAAATATCGACATTACCGTCTGGATTGGTAGCTAAAGGTTAGATGATTATATAAATCAATTCAACACATTAAATCATTGATGAAAGGTATGAAAATGGCAGCAATTATTAAATTGCCTGAGTGTGATAGTATTGTTGAATCAATGGCTGAATATAGTAATGCTGACCTGCCGATCTAATTATTGCAATGTTTTGTAAGGTTACTTTTAATTTTTATATTGCAGATGGATGGTTTGTTTTTTATGATTTGTAAATGTTGCTCAATATTAATTTCGGTAACTATATTTTTTTTGCAGTTTCTATTCATCTGCGAAGTACAGGCTGCTACACCAAGCGTTGTTAGGTTTGAGTGGGTGCAAAGTCCGAGCGAAATTAACATCCCTGCATATTTTCATTGGGATATTCGAAACGTAAAAGAATGTTATTCAATGACCTCTGGGACAGGCGCCCCAGCATTAAAAACAATCAGTGGCGTTTCCGGACCTGCGACCAATTCTTTTCCATACACAGGTTCATCTCGATGGTATTGCATTGACTTAAATGGCAACCGATATCCAGCTAATCCTGATCAGTTTATTGAAGCTAAAAGAATTGTTGAAGCGCCTTTAACTGCGCCTGAATTGACGAAGCCAGCAGGTATCTATAATACAGGGCTCCGTGTAACCGTCATACAGCAACCGGGCATAACCTACAGGTATTCTTTAAATGGCAGTGAGGTTAACCAATATGCTCCAGTATTGAACGCCCCGCTGACTATAAATAGTACTGCAACACTGCGCGTACGCGCATATCGTGCAGGATTTAATCCAGGCCCTGAAACCATCGCGACCTATACAATAGTTGGTTCACCTAAAGTGCAGCGTTTTGAATGGGTGCCACAAACAGTAGATATCTACAATAGCTCTTATTTTTACTGGGATATTCGCAACGTTAAAGAATGCTATTCGACCACATCTGGAGTGGGGATTCCGGAATTGAAGCCTGTAAATGGTACCTACGGTCCATTTGTTAATGCTGTGCCGATTTCAGGGTCCTCTAAGTGGTATTGCATTGATTTAAACGGCAATCGACTACCGACAGATCCGACAAAGTTTCTGGATGCACCAAGAGTAGTTGAATCGCCATTGACAGCCCCTCAATTGACACCAGCCGCAGGAGCCTATAGCGCGAGTGTTCAGGTGAGCGTGCTTTCACAGCCTAATTTAACATACCGCTATACAATCAATGGAGATGCAGTAACTAGTGGTTCGCCTGCGTTTAGCAACCCAGTTACTATCTCATCGTTGACAAATTTACGAGTAAAAGCATTCCGTGATGGATTTAATCCAAGTCCTGAAACGAATGTTTTTTACAACATCATTTTAGTGCCAGTTGCCGCCCCTGAAATCAACCCAAGCGGGGGTGCCTTCAGTACTCCAGTGTCAGTAGCTCTTAAACCTAAAACTGCAGGTGCGCAAACTCGTTATACGACAAACGGTAGTGATGTGACAGCGAGTTCAAACCTTTATTCGACACCTTTTATGGTCACAGTCAATACCACTGTTAAAGCCCGTAGTTTTAAATCTGGCATGGCAGACAGTGCTTTGAGCTCGGCCAACTTCGTGATAACACCACCCAAAATTGTTACCTACAAATACGATGCTCTCGGCCGACTAACCGAAGTTACTGATGCGATAAATGGTAACCGACTTTATAGGTATGATGCAGCGGGCAACAGAATTGATGTCAGTGTTGTGAATCACTGATTTCAACTGAAAGCAGCTAGTGCAACTTGAAATCATATATTAATTTAATTGAGGTATTGGTAGTGCGTAGTTTCCAATTGAGTTTATCATTGTTGCTTTTATTAGCGTCGGCATTAATTGTGCCATCTGTGAATGCAGCCCTAATAACACCAAGTGCACCGTCAATAAGTGGTACATCGTTTTCTGCGAATCAAAACATCGCTGTGACGGTCTACATGCCTAACGACCCGCTTGCTGTTGAAGTGCAGCTCAGAACCAGATTTGCGGGTGCCGAGCTTGCCCCGAAATTTATTAGAATCAACGCAGGCACAAGTAAAACTGTAACGGTCACGTTGTCAACTCCGGGGCAATATGAATTTTATACCAGAACATGCAACCTCACTGAGTGTTCTGGGCATAGTTCAGGCAAGATTATAACCATAAAAGAAAATGTCCAGGTAACCGCTGTTGCAACCAGTGGGGGAAGTATTACTCCCGCCTCTAGGTTGGTTGATAAGGGCTCTGTAGCGACCTTTACGGTAACCCCGCAGCAATACTATCGTATAAGCAATGTGACAGGCTGTTCAGGTACGTTATCTGGTAATACATATAACACTGGATCAGTGTCTGCAACTTGTGAAGTATCGGCCACTTTTACACCTGCGTCTTTGAAAACCCCAGTTGCACCAACTTCGTCTACAACGAACGTTATAGCTAATCAAAACTTTTCAATTACAGTGCAAAATCCTAATGATTCTAATGCAACTGAAATTCAGCTTCGAGTAACCAAACCTAGTGGGCAGGTTCAGGTGTTGCAATTAATTCCGCTAAATTTTGCGGGTTCAAAAGTAGTAACGGTAAAGCTACCGGATATTGGCATTCACGAGCTTTTTGTCAGAACCTGTAATTCAATTATGTGTTCGAGCCTAAGTTCAATAACGTCTGTAAATGTAATTCAGGCAACTACAATTTATACGGTAACCGCAATTGCTGGCAGCAACGGTAGTATTTCTCCTACTTCAATCAACGTCCAGCAGGGGCAAACTGCTACATTTACCGTCACACCAAGCAGTGGCTTTATCATCGACAGCATCTCGGGCTGTGGCCGAACCACAAGTACCAGCCCCTTTACCACAAGCGCTATCACCGCCGCCTGTACGGTTACAGCAACTTTTAAAGCTTTAGCAGCAGTAGCAGCCCCCATCTTCAGCCCGAATGGCGGAACCCATAGTGCGCCGGTGTCGGTCACTCTGGCGACAGCGACCTCTGGTGCACAAATCCGTTACACCATTGATGGCAGCGATGTCACGGCAAGCTCACCACTTTATTCAACACCATTTATGGTTACAGCCAACACTATGGTTAAAGCAAAAAGCTTTAAAGCCGGGATGGCGGACAGTTTCGTAACGTCCGCCGATTTTGTGATTACAGCTTCTAAGGTTGTTATTTACAGGTATGACGATCTTGGTCGATTAACCGAAGTTACGGACTCGATCAATGGCAATCGTATTTATGGATACGATGCAGCGGGCAACAGAATTGATGTCAGCGTGGTGAATAAATGATTGAAATATAGACATTGCCGTCTGGTTTGAAAGTTAAGGGTAGATGATTATCTATAAATGAATTCAATAACTTCAGGTATCGCTGGGACGGCTGCAGAGAGTAATGTTATTAAACGAACTGGATATTTCCCAGCTGGTGAAGCCAAGGATAAATGAACATCAGTTACCAGTGATGAACTCAAAAACTTCAGAATTTAGAAATTTAGTAAAAAAGGAAATGGACTGTTTATGTTAATCAAAAATATGGCCAGCTTAGCGCTGGGTTTGCTCTGCACCGTGCTGGCCTGGAAAGCCAATGCGGTGCCAGCAACGCCTGCATCACCAAACGCTAAATTGATTGGCATGTATATCGATGTCACCTGGGGCACCGTGAGTGGCGCTAGCAACTATCAGGTTGAATATTCCGAAACCGGTGTTGCAACCGGCACTGTGAACGTTGGCAATACAACCTTGTATCAGCAAAATATCACGCCCGGCCGCAGTTACAGATATCGGCTCAAAGCTTGTGATGGCTCCGGTTGTTCGGCATTTTCGGCGTATAGCCAAACGGTGACACCACCCTTAACTCCGGATAAACCGTCGACTCCAACAGCGACTTTGCAAGGTATGTATCTGGATTTGACCTGGTCTGCTGCGCCAAGAGCGACTTATTACATCGTAGAGCCTTATGTAAGTGGCGTGCCAACCGGGCAGGTACAGGTTGGTAATACCACGACCTATCAGCAGAATATAACGCCTGGAAAAACCTATCAGTATTTGATAAAAGCCTGTAACACGTCTTTGTGCTCGGCTTATTCGGCAGCAAGTAATGTTGTTACTGCACCTTTAACACCGGATAAGACCTCGCCACCGACAGCCTCAGTAAGTGGCACCACCGTCACTGTCAATTGGGCCGCGCAAGCCCGGGCGACTTATTACTTACTGGAGCCTTATGAGAATGGCACTGCGACGGGCCAGTTAAATATGGGGAGCAGCCGCACTCATAGTTTTACTGGTAAAGCTGGTGCAATTTATCAGTTTTTACTAAAAGCCTGTAACACGTCCTTGTGCTCGCCCTATTCAGATGGCAGCAATGTTGTAACGGTTCAGGCTGCGCCAATTCGGGTGAGTGCCAGTGCTAATGCTGGTGGCAGTATTAGCCCTGGTTATGTCGATGTTGCATCTGGCGGTACCGCAAGTTTCAACGTAACGGCCAATAGCGGCTTTATCATCGACAGCATTTCTGGTTGTGGCAGAACGACTACAACCAGTCCTTTTACCACAGGCGCCATCACCGCCGCCTGTACGGTAACCGCAACGTTTAAAGCTTCAGCAGCAGTAGCAGCTCCCAGCTTCAGCCCGAATGGCGGCACCCATAGTGCGCCGGTGTCGGTCACTCTGGCGACAGCGACCTCAGGTGCACAAACCCGTTACACCGTCGATGGCAGCGATGTCACGGCAAGCTCACCGCTTTATTCAACACCATTTATGGTTACAGCCAACACCACGGTTAAAGCAAAAAGCTTTAAATCGGGTATGACCGACAGTGCGCAAAGTAGTGCCAGTTTTGTGATCCAAGTCGTAGCACCTGCAATCAGCCCGAATGGCGGCAACCATAATGGTCCTGTCCATGTGACACTAACTAGCGGTACTGCCGGTGCGCAAATTCGCTACACCATTGATGGCAGTGATGTTCATGCAGGTTCAACGCTTTATAACAGCCCGTTTAGCCTATCCAGCACGTCCACAATAAAAGCGAAAAGCTTTAAAGCTGGCATGGCAGACAGTATCGCAACTTCAGCCAGTTTCGTGATAACAGCGCCTAAAGTTGTTCTCTACAAATATGACGATCTTGGCCGGTTGATTGAAACTGATGACGCCGTAAATGGCGACAGAAATTATGATTATGATGCCGCTGGCAATCGAATTAATGTAAGTATTGTAAATAATTAAATTTTTTAAAGGGTTTTCCAGATATGCAGATTAAGCAAAATTTATTGATAACCGGGCTTGCTATCTACAGCTGCAATGTATTGTCAGCGCCAGCAATAGAACCACCAATGCAACATAAAGTAAGTGATAAAGCAGGTGTTGGTATTAATTCTGGTAGAAGTAGCATTGTATTAGATACCATATCAATTGGAGCTGGCGATCTATCATTGCAACACAAAATGATGTCTCACGAAGATAGCTTTTATGTCGCTTTTGATAACTTTTGGGGCTACATGTATAGTAGTTCAAGTGTGTCTTTAGGCGGTCGATTAAATTTTACATTTGGTGGTAGTACAGAGCATATACCTTATCAAGATTACAAATCTGCAGCATTTGTTGATTATGAGACAACGTCAGGCCCAAAGAGAAAGCTAAAAAAATTGAGTGCAAATACTTTTGAGTTTACCAATAGCTCAGGTGTGGTCTACGAATATTCGACAGCGATGCATATTCCAACTCCGTTTAATACAATGGCTTTCGGTGATAAATATATTGCAGCCATCACTAAAGTAACTTATCCCTCCGGCTATCAGTTAAAAATTAACTATAAAACGAGCGCTGTGTTTAATCCATTGCATGCTATTTTATCCAGCCGTATTCAATCGGTTACGTCGAACACTGGTTTACAGCTAAAGTATAGCTATAAAAGTAATAATGAAGTAAAAGACAATTGGAATTGGTTTCTAGTCGATGAAAT
This sequence comes from Rheinheimera sp. SA_1, assembly GCF_001669775.1. Taxonomy (GTDB): domain Bacteria; phylum Pseudomonadota; class Gammaproteobacteria; order Enterobacterales; family Alteromonadaceae; genus Pararheinheimera. Next base: position 222,594 of record NZ_LXWK01000018.1, on the reverse strand, counting down.
AAAAGCAATTAACAACGCAGTCGATTACTGTGACCCGTTCGCTGATGCATGTTCAACAGCTCATACTTGGTCAAAGATTAAGTACAGCTGGCCCAGCAATTCTCTTGTATATGGCGAAGGTGATCTAACAGTAAATCTTCCGGATAGTAGTAGAGTCATATATAAGCATAAGTTGTATTGTAATTTTGGCGCTGGTGTTAGTAGTTGCAATGGCGGTGCATTAATAGAAAACGACCCTCGAATTTCAGATATTGTCAGTGCATCCAGCTCTGGCACTGTTACCACTTCCTATGCAAGGGGAAATGAGTGGTCATGTTCGGGTGGTGGTAATTGTAGCATTTCGAAGAAAGGAATCGTTACTAAAGTTACGAAAGACGATGCTGAATGGTCTTATAAGCGCTCCGCCCCACCTCAATATAATTACATTCCCACTGAAGTTACTTCAACAGGTCCTCATGGGCAGGATATATGGATAAGGACAAGTTCGTTGACTGGAGCTATTGAGTTTATCAGGGATGACGAGCAAGGTGCTTCATTCACAATAAAAAATGATTACAAAAACAATATTGAAAAAATTAGCTACACCTTTGGTAATTCTGTACATTTCCAACATGACTTGCGCGGCAATATCACTGAAAAACGCGAAAAACCAGCCGCTGGTCATGCAGACCCGGAATTGGTAACTACTGCGGATTATCAGAATAACTGTAGCCCCGCAATCAACACTCAGCATAAACCAGCATGGATTAAAGATCCTAAAGGGCAGACGACTGGGGCTACGACAACGTTCAGTTATCACTGCGCTTCCGGGTTCGTGCAGACGCAAGATGCACCAACCGATAGTAAAGGGATAGTGTCGAAAAAATCCTACAACTACGAGCAGCGTTATGCCTATTACAAGTTAAATGGGAATTCTATTGTTCAAGCTGACTCGCCTGTATGGTTAATGACTTCTGAGCGTGAGTGCTTAACAGGTTCAGCAACCGACACTGCTTGTACAAATGCTACCGAAACCATTTTAAAGACTTATCACTACGGTTCCGAAAATACTGCTAATAACCTCTGGCTTAAAGGGGTATCAGTAAGTTATGGCGGTGAAACCAGGACGACCTGTTTTGTTTACGACAATATTGGTAACAAAATTTCTGAATATCAACCAATGGCAAACAAGCAGAGCTGTGAATAGGAAATTCAACAATGAAAAATAATATGAAATCAATCCTGGCATTGACTGCGTTAATCACTTCAACCCAATGCCTGGCTGTCGCAGAAAGCTACAAGACACAAATGTTTTACGACAACGCCCGGAAAATGACTGGAGAAGTGCGCCCAGATCCCGATGGCAGTGGTCCACTACAATACCCTGCGGTCCGTCATACTTATAATAGTCAGGGCCTGTTGCAGGTGACCGAGTCCGGCGAGTTGAGTAGCTGGCCAGACGAAATGGGGCAACCGGCGGACTGGGGCGGTTTTAATGTACATAAGACTATCAGCTATACCTACGACAACTGGGGGGCGAAACTTTCAGAGACTGTGACCGGTAGTCAAGGCAATAAAACCCATATCAAGCAGTATTCTTATGATGCACTGGATAGAGTTCAATGTGAGATGGTCAGAAATGACAACTACCTATCGACCGATGCTTGTATTGCACAAAAGAATGGCGAGCTTTACGACCGGGTTACCCGTTTTACTTATAATACTCAGAATAAAATTACTGAGATCCGTAAAGCGGTTGGAACTCCTTTAGAGCAGGCCTACAAAACAGCTGTTTATCAGAATAATCTGCTGAGTAGTGTGAATGATGCCAATGGCAACAAAACAGGCTTTAGCTATGACGGGCATAGTCGGTTAAAAAATACGTATTATCCACATCCAACGAATGTCGGGCAGTACAACAGCAATGATTATGTCGAACTATCATATGACGTAAACGGCAATGTCAGTAAAAGGATAAACCGGGACAAAACTGAAATTGATTATCAATATGACAATAATAATAGGTTAATTCTAAAAGACTTAACCGGTACCGTTGCGGATGTCCACTACGGTTATACCAATACCGGCCTGGAAACTTATGCCAGATTCGGAAGTGAAAACGGCAATGGCATTACCAATGTTTACAACGGTTTTGGTGAGCTGGTGCAAAGCACCGATAACACGAATGGAACCAATCGTACCATCAGTTTTCGCAATAATAAAAACGGAATGATGAGCCGGCTGACTTTTCCGGATAACAAATACTTTGAGTACGAATATGACGAAACGAATAGATTCAGCGGTATTGAAGATAATGCAGCCAATCAACTGATTAGTGTTTCGTATCGCAGCGACAGCACCCCTTCGGCGCTGAGCCGCAACAACAATAGCACCACAACTTACACCCCGGATGAGCTACTGCGGGTTGAAACAATTGCTGAAAACCTGACAGGCACCAACCATGATGTAAGTTTTGGTTTTCAATATAATAATTTCAATCAGATTGAGCGCCTGGAAATCAGTAACCAGTACTTCCAGTACACTGGTAATGAAAATACCACCGGTACATATACACCTAACGGCTTAAACCAATACAGCTCGGTTGCGGGTAAAGCGCTGGCCTATGACCTTAATGGTAATTTGACTAACGATGGCTTGAATTCTTACATCTTTGATGCAGAAAATCGTTTAAAAACAGTCACCGGAAGCAAGGCTGCAACTTTTAACTATGATCCAAAAGGCCGGCTTGCCGCTTTAACCATTGCTGGGGTCACGACCCATTTCCTATATGCCGGCGATGCATTGGTTGCTGAGTACAATTCGATTGGAACTATGGTTAAACGATATGTGCATGGTTCGGGCACCGCAGATTGGCCTTTACTGCAATACGAAGGGGCAGCGACAGATACTAGTGCTATCCGTTATTTCCATAAAGACCACCAGCAGAGCATTACCGCACTAACCAACTCCACCGGGACTGTGGTAAAAACTTATGCATACGACACCTATGGTATAGCGGCCAGTGGTAACGATAACCGGTTTGGTTATACCGGTCAGCACTATCTGAAAGACCTGGGTTTATACCACTATAAAGCACGGGTATATCATCCAAAGCTAGGGCGCTTTTTGCAGACCGACCCTGTTGGCTATGAAGACCAGATGAATCTTTATGCTTATGTGGGGAATGATCCCATAAATTACACAGATCCTTCGGGTAAGGTAGCTTTAAACTTAGTAACCGGAGGCATAGGAGCTTTAGTGGGCGGCGTTAGTGGTGCTATTTCTGCCAGATTGTCTACGGGTAATTGGAGCAATTCAGTAGCCTCTTTTGGGGTAGGGGCTGCAGCCGGTGGATTAATTGGTGCTACTTTCGGAGCCTCAGCGGTATATGCAGCCCCTCTTTCTGCTGCAGCTATGGAAGCTGGTACAGTAAGCGCTGCAATATCAGCCTCAGCAACAAGTGCTATAGCGTCGGGAGCAGGTGATGCTATTGGTCAGGTTATTTCGACAGGTGAAGTAAAAGCTGGTTCTGTAATTGCTTCAACAGTTTCTGGAGCTCTTTCAGGACCTTGGTCTAGCCTTGCAAAATCTGCACAATTCGGAGCGATAGGGCAAGCAGTGTTACCATCAACTCTTAGTACGCTTCAAACGCCTTTTGTAGGCATCGGGGCAGGTTTTATAGACAAGGCGCTAGGTGAAAATAAGTGTACCGATTATGACGACCAAGCTGATACAAAAGGTTGTTAGTATGAATGAGAAAATTGTACTTAATACAAATATTTACTTTAATTCTTTTAGATTAATATTGTTCTTAGTTTTACTTTTATTTGCCGCAAAATTACGGTTTGAGCTTGGGGGGGGGTGGATGGTCGATACTATCTTAATGTTTTTTTGTATTCTGGTTGTATTTCTATATGTAATTCCGTATGCAGCGAAATTTAAAGTTGGGAATCAAGAATTAGCAATTACAGTCTATAGAAACTGTCTTGGCTCTAAACTTATTAAGGTGAAAGTCTCAGGTAGAAATAATGAATGTATATTTACCACAGCAAAAGAAAAAACATTAACAGGTCTGGCGCAAGGTGGCGATATTGTTTTAGAGGGGTTAGATGCAGATAATATTACGGTGAGATTTGTGGAAGCATAGGATAATCTTCAGAAGAAAGAGCATTAGTCTGCAGTTAGTAATCGAATGATAAAGCCTTCGGTAAACGGAGGCTTTTGACTATAAAAAGCCAAAATTTGTATGTAAAACAGCAGCGTAAGTGTTATCGAAATTTGACTGCACGGTATGGCTGTAGTTTGGATTATAGGAACAACTCACCAATCAGCATTGGCGCTTCAAAGTTAAGTCCGTATAATCGGCGGCAATGTTTTTACCTTCTTTATGGATTAAGGATCACACTTTGAAATCTTTGAATCGTTGGTTGCCACTGACAGCTGTTTTCAGTGCATTGATGACGGCAACGAGTGCCCAGGCAGCCTGGTGGGTCGGTACCGATGATCTGATGCTGCGCTCTGATATTCAGTTGCTAGCTGATTCCGGCGTGATCCAGCAACCTGTCACCACCTTTCCGCTGATGTGGCAGGGCGTGATCCATGACATTCGCAAGGTCAATTCTCAGCAGCTACCGCCGCATCTGAATGAAGTTGTAAAGCGGGTAACCGCAGCTTACCAGCGGGATCACCGTACTTTGCAAGGCAGGGTGATCCTCGAAGGTGAAACCGCCGAGCCTTCGGTGGTTCGTTATGGCGATACTCTGCGTGATAAGGCACAAGCGGCAATACAAGCGAACTATCAAAGTGACAATATCAGCGGTCAGCTGAAAGTTAGCAAAATTAAAGACCCCTATGATAAAAACGACACCCGGCTCGATGGCAGTTATCTGGGGTTTAAAGCCTGGAACTGGATTGTCAGCGTTGGCGCTATTGATAAATACTGGGGCCCAAGCTGGGACAGCAGTACCATTGTCGCCATCAACGCCCGGCCAGTGCCAGGTATCACCTTCACTCGCCATTCCAGCGTTGCTGAGAGTGACGACTGGTTACCACCATGGACTTTTACCACGAGCTTCGGCCAGCTTAGCGAACGCGCTTCGATTCCTTCGGCGAAACAATGGCAGGCACGTTTAGGCAGCAGACCGCTGCCGCAACTTGAAGTTGGCTTTAACTGGGTGATGCAGTACGGCGGTGATGGGTACGGCAATAGCCTCGGTGACTGGTTTAACGGCTTGTTCCGTGGTGGCACGCTGGAAGGGTTTGAGAACATGGTGGCAGGCTTTGATTTACGCTGGTCTGGTACTATCGCCGGGCGGCCTTATGCGGTGTATGGCACCCAGACCGGCGACGATTTTAACAGTCGAAAACTAAAGTTATATAAAAATGCTTATCAGTTAGGTGCTGAGATTTATCTGCATGAAATCAACAGTCGTATTTACCTTGATCGGGTCGATACCACCGTAAACTGTACTGATGACATTAAAGCCAACTGTTTGTATGAACACACTTTTCACCAGGATGGCTACCGGCGTTATGGTCGCAGTATGGGTAGCCCGTATGATAACGACAGCCGCGCTGTGAATCTCGGCATTCTGACGCATCTGGATACCAACACCAGTTGGCACAATAAATTGTCCTGGTTACAGCTGAACTTGGATGGTGGGCGGGTCGATTTAGCATCGCAGTGGACTCAGACTCAATTACCAGCCCGGACTGTCCTTGCCTGGCGCACAGAGCAGCAGTGGCGTGAAGAGGCTGATGAAGTGAAATGGGGCCTGGAGTTTAGTCAGACCACCTATAAAGCCGACGATAGCAACGATTGGCAAACTGAGCTGTTTGTTAAATGGCAACGGTTGTTTTGATAACTCACAAAGCAGAGTAGGTCGTCGCAATGACGACCGTCACTGCTTGTATGATGTAGAGTGTGACGCATCAAAAGAATCGGATGTTGCTGTAAACGCAAGTGTTGTGGTCTCAATTCAGTTCTACCCAATCAAGAATGCATACGTATGCATTGCACATTCAGTTTTGAAGTTAATTTTCAGTAAATCCTCTTTTTCCTTCCATAGTTGAGCAGATCATTGGTCTTTTCTGCACAAGCACCATACCTGCGTGCGCCATTTCGGCTCAGTAATTTTCACTTTTTCAAGTTGGGAATATGTGACTTTTTCGGCCTGCTTCCTGCCATAAAGCAGCGATATTGTTGATTCCAAACCGTTGCAGTTCAGACTAAAAGAATTTGCCTTTCCGAATTCCGCACTTTGTTGGGGCAATAATCACCAGCTTCGCACCTGATTGGCGCAAATAACGCATTTTGAATACGTATTCATGTTGTGTCGTAACCACAATCCACTTAGTAATAGCATGGTTGTCATACTTCATACCTGTTGGTGTGGAGCGAACAACACCAAAATTAAAAAACACCACACCGGGGATGAAGGGCATGAAACACTACAAATTAAATTTACTGACGCTCGCTTTGGCGACGGCGGGCTTCAGTGCATATAGCGCTGCTGACCAGCAAGCCGAAACGACCAAGCCACAGGCTTCTGAAGAGCTTGAGGTTATTGAAATAAGAGGGATACGTCGTAGTTTACTAGGATCCTTGGATAAAAAACGCTTTAATGACACGGTCAGCGAAGTTGTTGATGCCGGTGATTTAGGGTCGTTGCCAGATATTTCCATCGCCGACGCTCTGGGTCGTTTACCTGGTGTGACCACGGTTCGTGACAGCGGTCAGTCATCACAACTCAACATTCGTGGTATGAATGGTGACTTCATTCAGACCACATTAAACGGCCGGGAACAAGCCAGCACCAGCGGTTACACTGCAGGTAGCCGTTGGATCGCTTTCGACCAATATCCATCTGAATTGATTAATCAGGCCGCGCTGTATAAATCTCCGAAGGCTTCATTAGTGGAAGGTGGTGTTGCCGGTACGGTAGAAATGCGTACTGTGAATCCGCTGGATGCAAAAGAACAACATAACTTCTCTGGTAGTGTTCGTTTTTCACATAACGATGCCGCATCGGACGTCGACGCCGATCCAAATGGTGAACGTGTTTCTTTTGCCTATCAAGGCAAATATCTGGAAGACACTTTGGGTGTCGCCCTTGGTGTAGCTCACCTCGAGCAGCCAAACAGCTCTTATCAGGTATCAACACGAGCTTATGCCGCAGCACGTGATGTTAACGGCGACGGGAAAACTGAAAAAATCACCGATGGTTTCCAGACTCGTTTCTCAAAAGGCAGTGACAGCCGTTTAGGGGTGTTAGGTTCCTTGGTTTATCAACCGAATGACCAATTCTCCGCCAAGCTGGATTACTTCAAATCCGATTTTGAGTCAGAAGACAAAAAGAACGGTATCAATATTGAAGGTATGAACCGCGATGCAAACACCTACAGCCTGACCAATCCAACAGTGCAGGATGGTTATGTGACCGGTGGTACCGTTAATTTGACCGGATTAACCGGGCCGTGGATTGAAATGCGGACTGAAGATCAGTCGACCAAATCTGACACCGAAAGTACCGGATTGTCGCTGGATTGGAAGCAAGAGCGCTGGTCCATTCATGCTGATGTTGCCCATAGTGAAGGTAACAAAACCCGGTTAGACCGTATTGCCTCTATGCATTCTTATCAGTTTGGCCCACGGACGCTGGGTGATAACACGGTCGTTCAGGGCTGGAATGAAAAGTCGGGTCAGTCTTTTACCTTTATGAACCAGGCCGGTGGATTCCCAGCAATCAATATCAACACCGATTTAACCGATCTCAGCGCCATGCGTTTAGGCATTTGGGAACAGTTCCCGCATCAGTATTCAGATGAAATCGACAGCGCCAAAGTTGATTTTAAATATGAACTTGAAGGTGATGTGATTACCTCAGTTGAGTCTGGCGTTCGTCTGTCCGACCGCACATTTGCCGATCAACGTTCGACATTCCGTTGGGGCCGTCGCGAAGGTCAAAATGGTTATGTGTCGTCAAATGGCTCTGTTGTCAATGTTGAAGGCTGTGAATTTAACAAATACAACCACCCTTGCCGACCAGCAGAATTGACTAATTTTGTCACAGTCAAATCAGCAAAAGGTATGAGCTATCTGGATCTGGATTTGCTGGGGATCGCGGATTCAGTTTTTGGTAAAGGTAATTATGAAGCTCAGCAGACCTGGGACCATAACTGGACGCTGATCGAAAGTGGTAGTGTAGAAGAGAAAGTTTCCGCAGCCTATTTGATGGCAAACCTGGATACCGAAATATTCGACCACAAATTAACCGGCAACGTGGGCGTGCGTTATGTCAAAACCGATACAAAGTCGATAGGTATCCAGCAAGTCCGCGAAGGTGAAGGCGATACAATTGTCGATGATAACGGTGTCGCACGTACCGACTACAAACATATTAAATACGGTCCGGAATACAACGATGTATTACCGTCATTAAACTTGAACTTCGCCATCAACGAAGATGAGCAGTTACGTTTTGCGGCCTCAAAAGTCATCGGTCGTCCGCCAGTGTACCAACTGCGTGGTGGTGCAGGTTCCTGGATTGACACTGCAAATGATGGCGTCAGTCCACGTTACAACGTCTGGTCAAAAGGTAACCCGAACCTGGACCCTTTCCGTGCAACTCAACTCGATTTATCTTACGAGCGTTACATGGGTAAAGAAGGTGCATTTACCGCCGCTATTTTCTGGAAAGATATTGAATCACTGATCGAGAGTGTGACCTTTAATGAAGGTGATATTTCCTGGGCAGAAATCGGCTTAACTGCACCTCCAGGCACAGTGGAAGGTCAATATCAGACGACCCGTAATAACAACAAAGGCGGTTATATCCGTGGTGCAGAGCTGGCATACACTACTGTATTCAGTGACTTACCTGGAATTTTTTCAACCTTAGGGATGAACGCCAGTTATTCGTACACCGAAAGTGAAACCTCAGTGGACGGCGGCTCAAACTTTGGCTCAGTGCAATTACCGCTGCCAGGCTTGTCGAAAAATGTCTGGAGCACCACAGTGTTCTGGGAAGTGGGTCAGATAAGTACTCATATCAATGCCCGTTACCGCGATGAATACGTTTATGCCGGTGCAACTCCGGGCGGCAGTTCTTTCCAATGGGCTGATGAGTATATTGTGGTGGATTGGCAGGTGTCTTACGACTTCGAAAACGGTCTGGTTGGTGTTGCGCAAGTGAACAACCTGACCAACGAGCCAAATATTGGCCATTATGGCAATCAAATGCTTAATGGTGAATATTCTGAGTTTGGTCGTCAAATGTATCTCGGTGTGAATTTCAGCTTCTAACGCTGAGTCGTTCCGGTTGAAATAATCGCCCGCTGTTCTCGACTGCGGGCGTTTTTTTAGCTTGGAACTTGTGAACAAACAATGTAGAAACTACGGCAAAGTACAACAGGAGAATTCGGACATGCACCCACAAACCAAACAGATTGTTATTGTTGGGGGAGGAACTGCTGGTTGGATGGCCGCGAATCTAATGGCGAAAAGCTGGCAGGATCAACCGGTAGCCATTACGGTAATCGAATCTCCTGAGATCGGCATTATTGGCGTGGGCGAAGGTTCAACGCCTCAATTAAAAGGCCTGATGGATTTTCTGGGTCTGGCGGAAGCCGACTGGATGCCAGCCTGTTATGCCACTTATAAAACCGGCATTCGTTTTGATGGCTGGAGCACCAAGCCCGGTTTTACTTCCTATTTTCACCCTTTTGCCGCCCAGCCAGACGACTACACCGCCCCAGCATTTTTCTATAACAGTTATGTTCGACGGCAGGGGATTGATGTGGAAGGGCATCCGGATCCATTTTTTCTGGCCACTTACCTGGCTCAACAACAGCTGGCACCTATTGCAAATGAAAATTTTCCCTTTGAAATTAATTATGGATATCACTTTGATTCATCATTATTAGGGAAGTTTCTGGCAAAAAATGCCACAAAGCTTGGGGTCGTCCATTTGCAGGATACCATCGAGCATGTTGAGCTGACTGCCGGTGGCGATATTGCTGCGCTTGTCACCCGGGACGGCCTTACAGTGGCAGCAGATATTTTTGTCGATTGCAGTGGTTTTCGCGGTCTGTTGATCCAACAAGCATTGCAGGTACCATTTATCAGTTTTGATGACAATCTGTTTAATGATTCGGCAGTTGTTGTGCAGACGCCGGGGCAGACGAAACTAGATTGTCAGACTATATCAACCGCGATGCAACACGGTTGGCGCTGGACTATTCCTTTGACGCACCGAAACGGCAATGGTTATGTGTTTTCATCCGCGTTTTGCAGTGCTGATCAGGCCGAAACCGAATTCCGGCAAAGCCTGGGTTTGCTGGACAGCGATTTGCAATGCCGCCATCTGAAAATGAAAGTGGGTCAGCTATCAAAGCATTGGGTGAAAAACTGTGTTGCGGTAGGTTTGTCGCAAGGTTTTATCGAACCTTTGGAAGCGACGGCGTTACACTTGGTTCAGGAAACAGTGCAGGGCTTTATCGAACATTATCAGGCCGGTAATTTCAGCAATGAGCGCTCTGAACAGTTTAATGCCAGTGTGCATCAGCGGTTTGAAGCGATCCGTAGTTATATTGTGGCGCATTACCGGGTCAATTCGCGTCAGGACACAGAATATTGGCGCGCCAACGCAAATAATCCACGTATTCCTCCATCCTTGTATCAGATCCTTAAAGTCTGGTTGAGCGGTCAGAATTTAAGTGATGAGCTGCTCCGTCAACAGATAGATCAATATTATCCTTCAATGTCATGGCACTGTCTGTTGGCAGGGTATGGAATTTACCCAGATCCAAAACAATTAAAAGTCGGCAATGCGGCTGCGCAAAAATATGATTTGGCCACAATCGAACAATTTATTCGCCGCTGTGGACTGAACTTTATTGACCATCGTCGTTTTGTTGAACTGCAGGCTGCAGCTCATGTGGCGGGGTAAAGAGTTTTTAAAGAACAGGACAAATTTTTTGCTAAGTATTGTGCTGCTTTGGCCTGCAGCTGCTCAAGCTAGCGGTTTGCAGCTACCCTCACCAGACTGGCGGGATCAGGTCATCTATTTTGTACTGACCGACCGTTTTGCCGATGGTGACCCAAGTAATAACGATCAGGGCGCTGGCGAATACAATCCGGCCAAATCCAGCCACTTCAGCGGCGGCGACTTAGCTGGTATTCAAAGTAAACTTGATTATATTCAAAATCTTGGTGCAACTGCTTTATGGTTAACTCCGCCGGTGGCGCAGCAGTGGTGGAGCCAGAAAGCGCAATATGGCGGTTATCACGGTTATTGGGCGACGGACTTCACCAAAGTGGACCCGCATTATGGTGATTTAGCCAGCTATCAGGCTTTAGCCAATAACCTGCATCAACGAAAAATGTATTTAATTCAGGATATTGTGGTGAATCACACAGGCAGTTTTTTTGGCTATGCCGGTGACTACGATGCTAACAACACCGCAAAAAACTTTGTGCTGTATGAAAATCAGACCAGCAAGCAACCGGCGCCAAGCCAGTGGCCGTTTTCACAGATCAATCGGTTGAACCCGGAACATGCCGCCGCAGATATTTACCACTGGACGCCGCCGATTGTTGATCCGGCGATCCCGGGCCAGGAATTTCACTATCAACTGGCAAGCCTCGCCGATTTAAACACCAGCAACCCGCAGGTGCGGCAGGCGCTCAAGCAAAGTTACCGTTATTGGTTGGAGCAAGTCGGCATCGACGCCTTTCGCATTGATACCGCCAAATATGTCGAACATGAGTTCTGGCGCGATTTTCTGCACGCACCGGATGGTATTTTTGCAGCGGCAACCCAGCTTGGCAAACAACACTTTCTGGCCTTTGGTGAAGTATTTGCGGCGTCAAAACCATTCCAAAATGATGGTGAACAAAAGTTACAGGCATTTTTGGGGACGGCTGCCGAACCCCAGTTAAACTCGGTGATCGCCTTTCCGCTGTATTTTGATATCAATGCGGTGCTGGCTGAAGGCCGGCCGCCGGCGCTGCTGGGGTATCGGTTGCAGCAACATAGCAGCCAGTTTAAAACGCCGCATCTGCTACCGACTTTTCTCAACAATCATGATACCAAGCGGTTTTTAGCCGCTGGCAGTGTGGAGGCTTTTATTCAGGCTTATGCGCTGCTGTTTACCATTCCCGGTATTCCGGTGATTTATCAGGGCGATGAGCAGCTATTGACCCAAACCCGGCAAGCGATGTTTCAGGGCGGTTGGGGCAATACCAAGGATCAGTTCCAAACGCAGTCGACCATGTATCAGTTGATCCAAAGTCTGGCCAGGTTGCGAAAAGATTATCCGGTACTCAGTCGTGGTGACTGGTCGCTATTGCAGGCGGATGAAAATGCCGCCGGAGTATTGGCATATCGGATGTCGCCCGCTGTAACGAAAACCAGCCATTCGAATGAGCAGCAATCACCAATGCTGGTGCTGATGAATACTGCCGACAGCCCGCTGTTGTTGGCAGCGTTACCGACGCAAATCACTGGCAATTCAAAGTGGCAGGTTGTGTGGCAACAGGGCACGCAACTGCAGCAAGTGAACACCGATCAACAAGGGCGGCTGACGCTGGAATTACCGGCAAGAGCCGTGCTGGTGTTGAAGCCGGTGACAGTTCCATCTGCAACAGTAGTTTCTGCCACAACATCATCTGCAACGCAAATTACGCCGGATGGACTGTTACAACTACAACTCACTTCACAATTCACTCAACAACTAGCAGCGCAGCCGCTCAGCAAAGATTTTGTGCTGGCAGGTACAATCGGTCAGCCAAACCTGCCGCTGCGATTAGTACAAAACGGTGATTTTCTGAAATTTTCGCCGCTGCAATCTGACGACAAAGGCCATTTCAGCATCACAGTGCCAGTACGGGATTTAGGGCAACAACAGTATAAGCTGCGATTGTATGCGCCAACATTAGCAGCGGTCAGCGCCGAAATTCGTTATCAGACCAAGGTTACAACGCCTGAATGGCAAGCCAAAGTTGCAGATCCACACAACGATGATCAGGGACCAACTGGCCTGTATCTGCAGCCGCAACATGAACATTCGCAGCAACAACTGGATATCCGCAACGTCACGGCAAAAGCTGGCGGTAGCAATTTGCAGCTGGAAATTCAGATGCAGCAAATCAGTCAGTATTGGGCACCTGCCAATGGTTTTGACAATGTGCATTTTGCCATTTTTATCCATCTGCCCAATCGCCCGGATTTACCCAAAGCAACTGCATTACCCGGTTTAAATCAGCAACTGCCACAGGGTAAAAGCTGGCAACTTGGGCATTTTATGTTTGGCTGGGGCAATTCGGTGTTTAATGCCGAAGGCGCTACTGCGGCTGAAACCGGCAGCAAACTTGGCGCTGCGCCAAAGCTGCATGTTGATCTGACGAATAAGGTCATCACCGTCAATTATCAGGGACAAGCGCTCGGTATTCAGGATTGGGCCGGTGCAGAAATTTACCTGTCGACCTGGGACAAAACCGGTGAAGGGGTGCTGCGTGACATCTCACCTCAAGCTTCGTCCTGGAATTTTGGCGGCGCTGCGGCTGATGCACCCAAAATATTGGATGATCTGTGGCTGAAACTGCATCAGGTGCCTGCCATTTAACGCTGATTTTCGCCAGATTAACGGCTTTGTTGCTTTTTTAGGCATATTCAGTGGAACTTCATCTGGCCTGTTGCGGTCAGAACCATTGCGATTTCACCAGAGACGATCATCGACAGTCCCACTTCAGGTCGGACTTTCTGTCGTCATTCGGGCCAGAGGGGGCGTGCCAGTATGTCGGGTCAGTTAAAGCGCTGAGAGTGATGGTGAAACCGCGCTAACCCTATAAAAAACAAGTTAATACCCAAGTTGCAGAAGTTACGGCTTCCAGCACTATGGGGGATAAAAAGCAACAAGAGGTGCCACACCCATGATTAGTTCAGCGCGTTCGCGTATTATGCAATTTCTGCAAATAGCTCATTGTCAGTACCGGATCGACGGCAATCAGATCCTGCTGTGCAATGCCACACTTACCTTTGAAGACCAACAACTTAGTATCGAACGCCCGGGTAAGCCGGTGCGAAAGATGCCATACCAAAAACTTAATCTTGACCGATTGTTGTACTTAGTCGCAATGCAACAAGATAAAAAATTGCCCGCCGTCTGATCTTGCCTCGAAATTTGCTGTAAATTGCGTCAAATCAATCTTTGGCGCAATTAGATATCGACTAAAGTGCAATTGACGCTTACTCTAAAACGATTCAGTCTTGCTGATAAAATTCGCTGGATTAGGATCTTTCCAGGCGATGACAATTTTCAAAGATGGGTCAGGAATTTGCTGCGCACGCAGTAGCAGACGTGTCTTTGAGCGCCATATTGGAATTTCCGATGACGACTGCTAAAACTATCAAAACCCGCTTACTTTATGCTTTTGCGGTGCCGCTGTTGTTAATGCTTGGATTAGGCGTGCAAAGTTATTTTGCAATTCAGTCGATGCATCACAGTATCGAATCGTTGTACCGGGATCGGGTCATTCCACTCACCAGTCTGAAACACATTGCTGATGCTTACGCGGTGAACGTGATTGATGCTGTGAATAAAGCCAATCAGGGCTTGTTCAGCGCCACAGAAGCAGTAGAACAACTGCAAGCCGCGCAGCAATTAATTGCCCAGGACTGGCAACTGTACAAGCAACAACCGCATCAGCCGGATGAGCAAAATTTAATTACGGCAACAGAACCTTTACTCAAGGTCGCGGATCAGCAAATTGCTCAGACTATCCGGGTCATTGCCGACTTTAATGGTCAGGTGACAGGTCAACTTTCGGCGCTGGATGGACCTTTGTATCAACATATCGATCCGATCAGCGAACAAATTTCGATGTTAATTCAGTATCAGCTGGATCAGGCGAAGCTGGTTGATGCAAGTGCCGATGAAGCCTATCGCCATGAGTTAATGGGCTTAATTCTATTCACCTTGTTGGCTTTTATCGGCAGTGTGATTGCCGGTACCATGGTAGCAAGGCGGATCCTCGGTCAACTTGGCACCGAACCGGCCACCGCTTCTGGTCTGGTGCGGGATATTGCCGGTGGTGGGTTGGATGTAAAAATGGATTCTCAGCATGTGAAATCCGGTAGTCTGCTGCACTCGTTGCAACAGATGGTGTTGCAACTGGTCAAAGTGATCCACGATGTCAGTCATGCCAGTCAGCAATTACGGGCCAATTCACAACAGTTGCAGCAAAATAGTGCCGGCGCCACCGCCAGTTTGTCGCGGCAACTCCGCGATATTGAATCGGTCAGTGCTGCAATGAACGAAATGACGACTTCAGTCGGCTCAGTGGCACGCAGTGCGCAACAAGCGGCGCAGCAGGCCGAACAGGTGTGTGAGCAGACCAGCACCAGTAGCCAGGTGATGCAGCAGACCCAACTGGCGATGACCAACTTACGCCTGGATATCGCTGAATCTGCCAGTGCCATGCAACAACTGCAGGATAACAGTCAGCAAATTGGCCAGGTGGTGGAAGTGATCCGCGGCATTGCCGATCAGACCAATTTGCTGGCACTCAATGCTGCCATCGAAGCGGCGCGGGCCGGTGAACAAGGTCGTGGTTTTGCCGTTGTGGCTGATGAAGTAAGAACTTTAGCCAATCGCACGCAACAATCGACTCAGGCTATCCAGCAAATAATTACTCAGCTGCAAAACTGTGTGCAAAGCTCAGTCCAGGCGATGGCAAAAAGTAATGCCGAAGTGCAACAAGTGGAAATCCATGTTGAAAACAGCAACCAGGGATTACAGTCGTTGCAACAAAGCGCTCGTCAGATCTGGGATATGAGTAGTGAAATTGCCAGCGCAGCAACGCAGCAAAGTGTGGTGGCTGATGAAATTAATCAGAATATTCACCATATTTATCAAAGTTCTGAGCACAACAATGGCGCCGCTATTGAAGTGCAGCGTGCTGCGGTAGATCTGCAGAAAATTGCTCATACCCTGAGTGACAAAATTAATTACTTCCGCTTGCCGGCCTAATGCCAGCCTATATTGGCAGTCAGCAAGGATTTATTGCGTCTGGCAAGTGCTTTGCCAGGCGCGCAAATCAGCTGCAGTCAGCTGCTGTTGTTGGGCGTTCAGTTGATGAAACATAATCGAATCAGGCTCTGGTGTGTGCTCGATGCCAATAGCGTGGCCAAATTCATGGGCGATGGTGGCGACTAAATCGGTTTCGGACGAAAACGCAAATAAGGTCATCTGCCGCTGCTGCTGTTTAATCGTCATCAGCCCCACTTCAAAAGGTGCCGTTTCGGTTGGAAGGTCTGCGGTTTGCACCAGCTCATTACGCTGGCGGATGGTTTCATTCAGATAATTCTGATCGCGTAGCAACTGTTGCCGTTGTTGTTCCAGCCAGTCTGCTTCGCGGATTAAACTTTGTTGTTGCTGCTCCAGTTGCCGACGCTGTGCTTCGGCATTTTGGGCGTTGGGTTGAAACTGGCTGATTTGCTGTTGTAACTGGGCTTTTTGCTGATTAAATTCCGCAATCTTGGTATCAAGTTCAGCAAATTTTTCCGGCAGATTTTGTAGTCCAGGTTGAATGGCTTCGTCATAGCGAGCCAGATTACGTTGCAATAACCGTTGTTTTAAGAGCTGCTGTTGTCTGGCGTCAAACTTAAAATCAATGACAAACCCTTGCGCCGGATCATGACGCAACAACTCCTTGCCAACGGCATTATTCCACATCTCTGCGGCAGTGCTGATAAGCCTGATTGCCTGCGCTTCAGTGAGATTAAACGCCGGATCCAGATTCCCCAGACGCCATCCGAGCGGACTTTGGCAATACGCTGCTTTGGGGTTCATCACCTGTTGCGTGATCTGTTCAACCGAGCTGCCAACATTGCTCTGTGTCCAGAAACGCCAACCCAAAAAAGCCACAATAACGATAAACGTCAGACGAATTAAAAAACTCATGGTCCCTCCCTGGATGTTATTAAAGATTTAAAAGCAGCCCGGCTATTTTAGCAAGTGCAAAGATCTGGGCTTCCTTCCGCGCAATAGCTACAATCGCCGCCAATGTGATGACAGGAGTATTCCATGACTAATTCTTTACCTGACGCGCCAACCGGTTTGCAGGCACGTATTATCAATCTGGTTGAACAAAACTGGTTTGGCCGTTTTATTCTGACGTTAATTTTAATCAATGCCGTGTTGCTCGGCATGGAAACTTCCGCCAGTCTGATGGCGCAATATGGCCCTTTGCTGGTGAGTTTAGACAAACTGCTGTTGGGGATATTTGTGCTGGAACTGCTGCTGCGGATATTCGCTTATCGCAGCGAGTTTTTTAAAGACGCCTGGAGTTTATTTGATTTCGCGGTGGTGGCGATTGCCCTTATTCCGGCGTCCGGCCCCTTGGCAGTACTGCGTTCACTACGGGTGTTGCGGGTGTTGCGGGTGTTGTCGATTGTGCCATCGATGAAACGGGTAGTGTCGGCGTTACTTGGCTCGATGCCGGGCTTGGCCTCGATTGGCATGGTGCTGGTGCTGATTTATTACGTATTTGCAGTGATTGCCACCAAAATCTTTGGCACGGCCTTCCCTGAATGGTTCGGTACTATTGGCGCTTCTTTTTACACCCTGTTCCAGGTGATGACGCTGGAAAGCTGGTCGATGGGTATCTCGCGGCCGGTGATGGAAATGTTCCCTTATGCCTGGCTGTTTTTTATACCGTTTATTCTGGTGGCCACCTTTACCATGCTGAATTTGTTTATCGCCATCATCGTCAACACCATGCAAACGTTCAGCGATGAAGAGCATGCACTGGAGCGAGCCTTAGATAAACAAGCGCAGGATCAGGAACAGCAGCAGATGCATGAAGAATTAAAAACCATTCGCCAGGAGCTGCAACAATTACAGGCCTTATTGCGCAGTTCACCAGGCATGCAGCCACATGCGCCGTCCAATCCGGACCAACCCAGTGATTGAAATGTCCGCTGAGATGGCTGCTGTTCCGGCATTATCCGCAGCATTATCGGAAACATCTACCGCAGCTAACTTGCGGCTCAGTACTTTAAATTTGCTTAATTTTACCGAGCCGCCGCAAGCCAGTTATGAGTTTGACAATATTTACAGCAGCGCACAGTGGCAACAAAAAACTGACTGGCTGCGCCGGGTGCTGCTGGACGTAGCGCCAGACGTGCTTGCGTTGCAGGAAGTGTTCAGCTGCGAAGCGCTGCAACAACTCACGCTGGAACTTGGTTACAGTCACTTCGCGGTCGCCGAAAATCCGACCTTAATTGATGATCATGTCTATCAAAAACCGGTGGTGGCGCTGGCGTCTAAGTATCCAATCCTGCAGAGCAACGCCGTGCAGGTGCCGCAAGCTGCGGCCAATGCATTAGGTTTAAGTCATTTCAGTTTCAGCCGGGCACCATTGCGTGCCTTAGTGCAACTGCCAGACATCGGACTTTGTAATTGTTATGTGGTGCATCTGAAATCGCGGCGGCCGCTGGCGCTGGCTCAAGGACAAAACTTACCTGCCGCCGAAGCGCTCAGTCGCTGGGCTGCTTGTGTGCAGCGTGGTAATGAAGCCGGTTTATTGCTTGAAGCCATCACTGAACAGTGGGAAGAGGATAAGTTACCGGTGATGTTACTGGGTGATTTTAACGATGAACTGAGCTCGCCGTTGCTGCAGATCCTGGTGCAAAGTCTTCAGCCAGGTGAGCAGCAACCAGCGCAGATCGAAGAGATGAAGTTGCAACTGCAGGACGGTTGGTTGTTACAACCAGCGATCCCAGCGGAGCGCCCGGCCACCCATTATTACGGCGCCAAAGGTTCGGTGCTGGATTACATTCTGTTATCGGCTGATTTTACGCCGTTGGTGCAGCGACAGTGGGTGGTGGATCAACATCTGCGACAACCGGTGTTCGCCGTTGATGGCTACAGCAGTGACCATGCGCTGGTCACTGTGCAGCTGCAGCTGCGGTAATTGAAACTGCGTTACATCAATTAGTTGCTGGCTACAGCTGGGATTTCGGCGACTGACGCGTCTGCTTCGACATTTGCCTCAGCGGCCGTTTCCGCAGCTACCGCTGCTGTGTTCTCGGCCAATTTGGCATTTTTCAGCCGGATCGAGTTTTTCACCTGGATATTTTTCTTCTGCTTGGCTCTTTTACTGATTTTCTTTTTTAACGCTTTACTTGAACTCATGACGGCACTCTGTGACTCGTAAACTTTGCATAGTGTAACTCAGAACAGGCTGGCGGTAAAAACCAATGTGTCCACGACTGCGATGGCTTTTAAGCCGCAGAATTATTACACTGGCGGCCGTTTTGACTGAGGCTGTGACATGCGAATTATTCTGGCGCCGATGGAAGGGGTGGTTGATCACCTGATGCGGGAAATGTTGACCGAAATCGGCGGCTTTGACCTGTGCATCACCGAGTTTGTGCGGGTCGTTGATCAACTGCTGCCCGCTCGGGTGTTCACCCGTCTCTGCCCGGAATTATTGCAAGGTGGCAAAACCCGCGCCGGTACGCCGGTACGGGTGCAGTTGCTGGGGCAAGAACCGCAGTGGCTGGCCGAAAATGCCTTTCGTGCGGTGCAGTTAGGATCACCAGGTATTGATTTAAATTTTGGCTGCCCGGCCAAAACCGTCAATAAAAGCAAAGGTGGCGCGGTGTTGCTGCGCGAAACCGAGCAACTGTACCGTATCGTGCATGCGGTCAGACAAGCGGTACCAGTACAGTTTCCGGTGACCGCCAAAATGCGCCTGGGATATGAAGATACCAGTCTGACACTCGATAACGCTATTGCGCTCGCTGCCGCCGGTGCGACGGAACTTACCGTACATGCGCGCACCAAAACTGATGGTTATCGCCCGCCTGCGTACTGGCCCTGGATTGCTAAAATTCGGGAGGTGGTGAACATTCCGGTAATTGCCAATGGTGAAATCTGGCAGCCTTCCGATGCTGCACTTTGCCGAGAGCAATCTGGAAGTACCGATATTATGTTAGGCCGTGGCGCCTTGGCACAGCCGAATCTGGCACTGCGGATTGCTGGCGGTGGCGGCAGCACGGGAATTGAAGCCTTGCCCTGGCCTGAGGTGTTGGCACTGTTAATGCGTTATTCGGAATTCGAAATCGCCGGCGATAAAGGTTTGTATTATTCCAACCGCATCAAACAGTGGTTTAGCTACTTAAAACTGCAATATCCGCAGGCGGAACAGCTATTTGCCAAACTGCGCTTGTTAAGACGCAGTCCGGAAATTCTGGCGTTGCTTCAGTCGGAACTGGCGCAAAGTTGATGGTTGGTGTTGTGCTTAAGCACTTTCAGCCGGACTTTCATTGGAAATTGCAGCGGGCACCGGCTGAATAAACCAGCGGGCAATAGTAATCGCCACCACACCACCCAGCATCAAGGCAGCAAAAGGTACCGTGCCACCATTGGCGAATAGCGCTAATAAAGGGCCGGCCAAAGCACCACAACCAAACCTTAAGGTGCCAATCACCGCTGTCGCAGTGCCGCTGTGTTTTGGAAAGGCAATCAGGATCAGCGCATCGGCATTGGTGGCAATCAAGCCCAAACTTGCCATCAATGGCGCTATCATCAGCACCGTCCACAATAACGGTAACTCCGCTACGCTCACCACCAACAAGCCGGTAGCAAATAACACCGCGCTGCACCAACCTGCTTTCAGCATTCTGTGGCTACCAAAACGAGTCACTAGTCGGCTATTGGTGAAATTAGCCATAATCAACATCAGCACATTAATGCCAAATAGCAGGCTGAAGGTTTGTTCGTCGACTTTAAAAAATTCAATATAAACAAAGGGCACTGCCGTTAAAAAGCAGAAAAAGCTAAACGAAGCGAACATTGAAATAGCAATTAACGGCCGCGCCTGGCGATGGGCAAATACCACTTTATAGGAGCCAAAAAAGTCCAGTTTGCTGCGTTCGGCTTTGGTATTAATTTCCGGCAAATATTTCGCCGCAAAAGAGCCAATCACCAAGGCATAACCAGCCAGCACTACGAAAATCCATGGCCAGCTGGCGACATATAGCACCAGACTACCAATAGCTGGTGCCAGTAACGGCGCCAGCATCATCATCATCGACACATAGGACATACCTTTGGCGGTATGTTCCTGATACAACGCGCGAATAATCCCGGGGATCACCACAGTCGCTGCACTGCCGGCAAAGGCTTGCAACGCACGCCAGGTTAAAAACCATTCGATACTTTCGGTTTGGCTAAGTAAAACGCTGGCGACAAAGAAGATGGCCAAACCCCATAAAGCCAAAAGTCGGCGGCCAATCGCATCGGCCAGCGGTCCAAACAGCAGCATGCCAATGCCATAAAATGCCAGGAAAATACTCAGCGATTGTTGCACCATCAAGCCATCGGTCTGCAAAGCAATCGCAAGTTGCGGCATGGCTGGCAGATACATATCAATCGCCAGCGGCGTAGTGGCAATCACCGCGGCCAATAACATAATTAAGGCCAGCGATGGGGTGGTTCGATTCATCAGCGGGAAATCCAGGACAACAACAAGGCGGTTATTGTACCCAAAGCATTATCACAAAAAAGTGCATAATTTCGCTGTGAAAGTGCCAGAATCATTCGGTTTTGTGCACATATGGGGTCAGAGTCAATTGTTAACAGAAGTCTGTTAACAATTGACTCTGACCCCGCAGTTAACAACTAACCACTAGCGAGCGGGATTCCCTTTGACTAGTGCAGCCGCCGGTACATCCTTCGTGACAATACTGCCGGCAGCGATCACCGCATCATCACCGATGGTGACGCCCGGCAGTATGATAGCGCCGCCGCCAATCCAGACTCGATTGCCGATGATGATGGGTTTTGCTTGTTCGATACCACTTTGCCGCAGGGCTGCATCCAGTGGATGAGTCACGGTATAAAGCTGCACCGCCGGGCCCAGCATCACATCATCGCCAATGCGGATCGGCGCTGCGTCCAGCATCACACAATGATGATTGGCATAAAACCGCGCGCCGAGCTCAATATTAAAGCCATAGTCACAGTAAAAATCCGGTTCGAGATAACAACCCTGCACCTTGCCGAAGAGCTGCTTGGCGATGTGCTGCGCGGCTTTAAAAGCTTCAGGCGTGCAGGCATTTAATTCACGGCAGAGTTTTTTTGCGGTTAACCTGGCCTTGGCAAGTTCCGGATCCCGCGGGTTAAACCATTGTTGGCTGAGCATTTTTTGTTTTTCAGATAGGAAAGCTTCCGACATTTCGGCTCCTGGAAAAAGGGATAGTTATTTGCTGAGTAGCCTAGTTGCTTAGTAATTCAGTGCGGTTCCACAAATTCTGATGTTTTGGATCGGCGAAAAACTCGTCCGGATGCCAATAACGCGGCAACATATGGCGCAGCTGGCCGGGTTCAAAACCGGAGGATAACTTACTCAAAATATCGCTCAGCCTGGCCTGTGGGATGATCGCCAGTTGTTGTCGTGCTGGTTTGAAATAAAGATTGTGCGCCACGCTGACAGTGCAATTTTGACCGATATGCCGGAACTGCAGATTACGGGTAACAATACGGCACAATGGAACTTCGGCCTGCAGCGGGTACAGCGAATTGACGATGGCAAATTCATAACGTTCTACCGCTTGGCCGGGCTGCGGTTTGGGCAAAAATACAATGCCATAACCTTGCGGGAAAATGCCGGTAATCGTCAGCAAAGCATCAGCCATTCTTGGATCGTAGCGACCCTGACTGGCTCCATTTTTGACAATCAAAGCAACTTTTGGCAATGCCTGATAATCAAAACGATTACGCCCAGGCAATACTGCCGAAGCGTAGACCTGTGGAATTTTCACCAGATTGCCAATACCAACGCCGGGTGTATTGGCGTTACGCAATAAAGTGGCGGCAAATGCCAGTTTGTCCTGCTCGTTTTTATCAAATTCGTCACGCTCTGCCCGTGAATTGCCGCGATATTTCGGTGCTGCGACACCATGCAGCAAAAAACGTAAACTGGCTTGTAAACTCACTTCCAGAAATTGTTGCCGCTCTTCGACGTCAAGCTCGCGGCTGCGCGGTAATTCGCCATGCGGACCGCATAAAATGGCTATCGCATCCGGATGATAATGCCCAACGTCCTGCAGCAGCAGCGCCATTAGCATTGGGATTTGTACGTCATCGCGAAATGGACATGGCTGATCCGGCTCACCACCGGACAGCCGCAGTTCGGCTTTTTGCAGAATATAACTGTTGGTGATCAAACCCCGTTCCAACAGGTGATCAAGTAATCGCAAGCTCAGGGCGGCTTTATATAAAGGTTTGTATTTTTGCTGCACCGAGGTAATTTGCTCACCTTCACTGGGTGCTAATAATTGCAAAGAGCCCAGCAGTTTTGACGAGCGTAAAATAGTTTCGCTGCGGCTGTTGCCTTCACTTAATTGCAGAAATTGCTGACACAACATCACCAGCTGGCTTTGCCGGTACAGCCGTTTTTGCTGGTACTGCTGCTCGGCATCAACAAATGCCTGGCGGTGTTGCTGCACCTGCGCAATCAGCCTGGCTTCGGTTTTGGCGGTGGCGCTTTTCAGTTGGTGCTGGCTGTGCTGCCAGCTTTGTTCCAGTTGCTGCAGTTCTTGCCGTGCGCTGGCGTCCCGTTCAAAAAACTGACTGGCCTGGCCGTACATCGAATGTTGGAATTTGCTGACCGATAATAAGCTACTGATCAGCCGTTTTAACTGTCGGATATACGACTTATCTGCATTTGGTTCAGCGGCGAACTGCATCAGTGCATTTTCCCTGCAAATCATTTGGTTGGTTGCATTCATTACCTTAACGCATGCCGATCTTTTCGAAAAGAGCTGTTTGCGCAATCAATTGCGGAACAAAGTTGCATGCAGCTGCCGGCTGGCTTAGTATTTGAAGCAACCCGACCCATAATCTCTAGCGGCATCAGTCTGCACGTGATTGTCAATCCACTATATTGCCGGTCATTCTTGTTGTTACCCGGGCCAATCAGGAGCCTACATGAGAAAAAATAAAGTTATTACCACTGAAGAAATTCTGCTGACACTGTGCTCGTCTGTGACTCAGGTTTTATCAGCGGCAGGCAACGCGCAGGTCGCGTATTCACCGATGGTACAAAAAATTCAGAAAACTTGTCTGCGCCCGGATTTGGGTTGTTTTGTATTGTTCGACGGTGGTTTTTCTGGCTTGGTGATTATTAACTTCACCTCGGAAGCTGCGTTGGAAATTTACCGTAAATATATGATGAGTATGGGAATGCCGGAATCAGAACTGGCGCAGTTCCATACCTCGGATGAAGTAGGTAATGTGATGGGCGAACTGATGAACCAGATCGTCGGTGATTTCACCAACCGCGTCCGGGTTGATTTGCAAACCTCGATCAACCAAAGCCAGCCAAAAATGATGGCCATCAACAAACAAGTACAGATTTTAATTAATACCCAGCTTGATCAGCCACAAGCGCGCCGGGTAACGTTCAGCACGCCACTGCACAATATTTTTTATATGGAACTGGCGATGGATAAAACCGAATTTATCCAGCTACACGATTTTGAAAAAGCGGCGCACGAAAATGTCGATGACATTCTGGCCAATGCTCACCAAAATCAACAAGCAGAAGCTGCTGCCGAAGCGGTGGACATGGTTGATGACGACTTCCTGTCGAACTTAGGCCTTTGATACACCTTAATTAGCTGTTTGCATCAGGTTCAGACTGTGGGGTTTTTTCGGTAACTGCAGTTTGAACTCGGCGCCACCCAATACCGAATCGCCAATACTCAGCTGCCCCTGATGCCAGCTAACGATGCGGCTGACAATCGCCAGACCCAGTCCAAAACCACCATGACCTTTGCTGCGGCTTTGATCCAATCGGACAAACGGCTGCAAAATGCTGTCGCGTTGCGCTTTGGGAATACCAATGCCATCGTCTTCTACCACAAACTGTACCCGATCATGGTCTTGTTGCACGCTGAGCAACACTTGTTGCCGGCCATACCTTTTGGCGTTCACCAGCAGATTTTGCAAAGCCCGCTCCAGATAATGACCATCACACAGCAGCTGAATATGCGGCGGCCGTTGCAGCAGAATGGGCGCGCCGGGCAAAGGAGCCAGCTTCTCCACCAGATTATCCAGCAGTTCGCCGACATCAACCTGATGCAACTGCAGCGTCACTACTTGCGCTTCCAGTCTGGCGTAGTCGAGCATTTCGTCGACCAGTTGATCAAGTTCCCGCACATCCTGCAGCATCGCTTGTTTATCCGTTTCAGCAATCGGCTGCATCTCCAGCGCAAAATTAAGCCGGGCCAGCGGAGTGCGAAGCTCATGGGACACGGCATGGGTCATTTCGCGTTGCAGGCTCACCAGACGCTGAATTTGTTCGGCCATTTGTTGCACACTTTGCGCAATCGGCGCCAATAGCGAATGTGCCGGTAGTTGATGTTCCGGTACTTGCATCCCTTGGCCAAAACGCCGGAGCTGCGCTTGCAGCTGCTGAATATCGCGCGCCAGCGGCCATAACCACAACGCCACGGCAACAGCAAGCAACGCAAAAAACAACAGTGTGAACAAATAACCCGAATGGTTGTTGGCTTCAATCTGCACCGGTCCAAATTGTAGCAATTGACCGGTGTCTGGTTGCAACTGATAGAAATACACCATGTTGTCGCTGAACAAAGGCACTAACTGACCACGGTCCAGCGCTGCCTGTTCCGACTCTGACCAGCCAATGGCATCCGGTGGCAGGCTTTGCAACGGCAGATTGAGCTGGCCAGCGACTTGTTGAGGCAGGGTTTCTGGCTGACTCAGCTGATAAGCCAGGCTTTGGCCGAGTAGACTCACCCAGCCGGGCAGTTCAGTGGTCTGGCTTTGCTGCCACAGCCGGTCGACACTCCAGCCGATGCCCACCAGCACCAGCAGCATAAACAGGTAAAAATGCAGGAACAAACGACGCATATCAGTTCCAGGCGTCGGCGACGAACAGGTAGCCTTTACCCCAGACAGTTTTGATCCGAAATGGGGTGTCGGCGTTATCACCCAGTTTGCGGCGTAAATGCGACACCCGCACATCGACAGTGCGGTCTAAACCATCGTATTCACGGCCAATAATTTGCTTGTGGATCGCTTCACGGCGTACTGTCTGGCCGGCATGTTTGGCCAACATCCACAACAAATCAAATTCGTAGCTGGTAAGTTCAACAAGAGCGCCATCAAAATAAGCTTCGCGGGCGGCCTGACTTAGCTGCAATTTACCAAATTCCAGGCTGTTGGCATCGGCCGTGCTTGCTGGTTGGCTCCGCCGTAATAGTGCATGGATCCTGGCCAATAAAACGCGGGGCTCAACCGGTTTAATCACATAATCGTCGGCGCCCAATTCAAGGCCAAGCACCTGATCAATATCACTTTGTTTGGCAGTCAGCATTAAAATAGGTAATTTGTACCAAGGGCGGATAGCGCGGCAGACCGCAAATCCATCGAGACCAGGTAACATCAGATCCAGTACGACTAAATCCGGCTGAAACTCACGACAGGTGGCTTCCACGGCCAGACCGTGATTCACCAGCCGCACATCGAAACCATGTTGTTGTAAAAACGTCTGCACCAAACTGGCCAGCCGCTCATCGTCTTCGACCAATAAAATTTTGCTCATTAAAATACACTCCACGGCGCGACTAACCGTCGACGGCGTTCCGGCTGACGGCTTAATACGGTTAACTGTTGTTGTAGCAAAACCTGTTGCTGTTGATCCCGAAGCTCGAGTCTGGCAGGTCCGGTTAATTGTAGCTGCTGTTGCCACTGACCATGATTGACTGTACGCCAGCAATCCAGTTGTTGTTCATCCAGAAAAACACAAACCGATTGTGGCAAGGCACTTTGCCATTGCATGGACACAGCGAGTTGACAGGGCCGTTGTTGTTGATCAACCAGGCACACTGTCGGCGCGACTTGCCAGCAGACTGTTTTGTCGCAAGGGGTCGCTGCGTTTACGGCGCCAGCCAGTAAACCCAGTATTGAAATCACCACCAATTTACATCCATGCATTAGAAAAATCGGTAACTCACTCCTAAAAACCAGGAGCGAACTGAGTTTTCCGCCACCAACGGGCTGACGGTTATCGCATCGTCGAGCCAGCGATAGCGGTAAAAAGCCAACATCGACCAATCGCGGGTTAGTGGATAATTCCAGCTGAGTTTAAGTTCTGGTTGCCAGCTGTGTCCAAGCCGGTCCAGTTCGGCGTCAGTGCTTTGATCTAACGCGTAATAAGTATTGATCAATTGGCTGCTTTTCCAGGTGAGGGCAGAGCTGAGCTGCCAATGTCCATATTGATTTTGCCAGCCGTGACTGGCAGCGATACTGGCATGTTGTCCATGATACTGGCCCGACACATCGTGTAGCCAGTTCAATTTCCATTGGATAAAGGGTGTGAACCAATCCAGTTGCCAGCCAGCGTCAAATGCTGTTGGCCGTTTGGCCTGCTCGGCCACCGAAAGTTCGATTTCTTGTTGGTACTTTTGAGCCGGGCCCATCAATGACGAGCTACCAGACACCTGACCGGTGAATACATTACTTAGATGATGACGGCGGAAATAACCTTTTTCTTCATTCAGGCGGGAGATCAGGCTCAATTGCAGCTCGTCGGTTAAGGCCCAGCTATAACCAAGGGTGCCGTTATCGAAAAACCAATGTTTGCCGTAATAGTTTAAATCCGGCATCAGATAAAGCGGAAAATTGCGGCCACCCAATAATGGATTTGAGCGATGACCTGCACCGATGGCCAGCGAAAACTGCCATCGACCGGTTTCAGCGCAATCAAAAGATGGACTGGCCGTGGATGGACTGGTGCTGGCTGCGCATTGATCAGCCATAGCCCACATCGGCAACAGGGTCAGTAATATGAATATCAGGCGCATCACAACAACTCTTCGCAACTTACACCTTGCCACTTTAGCATTCCCTGCAGTTGAGCTTAAGGCTAAATAACAATGTTTCACAAAAAGCAGCCTGATTGGTCACAGAGCGGGTCACGAAGTTTTTTTACACTGCGTTCAGCCGTAATTAAGGTCGAAAATGATATTGCTTTGTATTCGCACCCGCTGAAGTTGGAAAAGTGGGGACAGACTTTGCCGGCCTTGAATGATTCAAACGCTCGATTTTTGGAGCAAAAGCAGGAGCGCACAATGCCACAATTTCAACCACGCCCCATGGTGGTGATCCGTAATCAGCTACTGGCTTTTCTGGTACTGCATCTGCTCGGTTCTTGCGTACCGATGAGCAGTACACAGCATTCTTTAGCGGCTGTTGATTCTGGACGGAGTACCGTCACACTCACAGCGCAGGTTCAGACCAGTCAGATAAAACGTTTTAATCTGAATCCGCCTGCCCGCTAATTTAGCGGGAGCTGCGCTTTCACCTTGCCTTTTTAGGCTGGAATATGGCACCTTAGCACTCTAAAAGTATTGGCAACTTTGCCGGTGCAGCCCGAGTTTCGGCTACGTCTGAGGTAAGTGTGGTATCAGCTATAAACTACGTCTGGATCCAACTCTGTAACCTGTGCTTGTCGCAGGGGGTTCGATGAAAGGTAAAGCTACTTCATTTGACATTGCTTACCAGGCCGGTGTGTCGCAATCCACTGTCTCACGCGCCTTGCGTGACAGCCCGGCCGTTAATCAGGAAACCAAAGATCGCATTTTTGCGATTGCCAAACAGCTCAATTACAAAGTCGATAAAAACGCCAGTAATTTGCGTAAACAACGCAGTGGGACTTTGGCCTTATTGTTGTTTGAAGATCCGACCGTTGATGAATCACAAATCAATCCTTTTTTTCTGGCGATGCTTGGCAGTATCACCCGCGCTTGTACCAAAAGAGGCCACGATTTATTGATTTCGTTTCAGCAGCTGAGCAACGACTGGCACGCCGATTACGAAGACAGTAAAAAAGCCGATGGTATTATTTTGTTGGGCTATGGCGATTACGTTGATTACGAAGAAAAACTCAATCAGTTACTGGCGCAGGAAACTCATTTTGTTTGTTGGGGCGCGCGGGTCGAAGGTCATCCGGAATTCACCATTCGCAGTAATAACCAGCAAGGTGGCCGTCTGGCAGGTGAACATCTGCTGAGCCTTGGCCGCAGCCGTTTTGCTTTTATTGGCAATGCTTCCGAGCATAGCCCTGAATTTTTTGAACGTTATCAGGGGTTTGTGCAAGCATTGTCGATCAAAGGCATCAAGCCGGCGCAAGTGCCGCAGCTCGAGGCCATTTCTACTGAACAAGCCGGTTTTGATGCAACTTTGCAGTTGCTGGCTAGCGGTTATAAGCCAGATGCTATATTTGCCGCCAGTGATTTAATCGCCATTGGTGTGATGCGCGCACTGCAACAGCAAGGTTTTCATGTGCCTTCTGATGTGGCTGTTGTTGGTTTTGATGATATTCCGGTCGCTTCATTTTCGTCGCCTGCACTCACCACTATTCAGCAAAATACCACCCTTGCCGGTGAAATGCTGGTGGTGAATTTATTACGGCTGATTAATCGGGAAGGTATTGCTCAAACTGAAATTGAACCGAAAATCATCGTGCGCCGTTCCTGTGGTGCCGTGTTGCCAACCCCTTCGTTCTAACCAGGCCGATCATTGATGAAGACATCCAAAGGACGCAGCCAGCGCGCTGCGTCGAGTGCGAAAGCGACGGCTGATCAAGCCACTTCCAGCAAAAACAGCTTACATCCGGCCAATCCGCATCAGGCAGGTTATGATATGGCCGCGCTGGCATTAAGTTATCCAGCATTGGCTGCGCTGTTAGTCACTACGCCACGCGGCGACCAAAGTATTGATTTTGCTGATCCTATCGCAGTGAAAACACTGAATCAGGCGCTACTGGCGCATCACTATCAGTTGCCGTTGTGGGATTTGCCGGAAGGTTATTTGTGCCCACCGGTACCGGGACGACTGGATTATCTGTTGTATCTGGCTGATTTACTTAAAAGCAGTCATCAGGGCAAAACGCCTAAAAAAAGCCAGCTGAAGTTATTGGATGTGGGGTGTGGCGCCAATTTAATTTATTCGCTTTTGGCAGCGCGGCATTTTGGCTGGCAGGTGCTGGCTTCGGATATTGACCAGGGCGCGCTGCAGCACGGTGCAGAAATACTGGCGCAGCATCTGCTTACTGATCGAATTGAACTGCGTCAGCAGGCCAGCAGCCAGCATATTTTCGATCATCTGCTGCAGGCTGGCGAATACATCGATGTCACCTTGTGTAATCCGCCATTTCACAGCTCTGCTGAAGAAGCTGCTGCCGGTAGTGCGCGTAAAAGAGATAATCTTGGCCTTGCCAGCGAGGCGGCAGAGCTTAATTTTGCCGGTCTTTCACATGAGCTGTGGTGCGACGGCGGCGAGCTGAAGTTTATCCAGCGGATGATGCAACAAAGTGTTGCTGTGGGTCATCAGGTGTATTGGTTTAGTAGCCTGGTATCGAAAAAAGAACATATTGCACCATTGCAGGCGATGCTTAAAAAACTTGGTGTAACCGGGCAGCAAGTGGTGGAAATGGCGCAAGGTAATAAACAAAGCCGGTTTATCGCCTGGACATTCTTAACCCCGGCGCAGCAGCAGTTATGGCGTCAGCATCGCTGGTGATAGTGTGTATGCGCAAGCAGTAAAAAGTAGGGCGGACTCGCCGGAGGTAGTCCGCCATTGAGCTGCTAAATTACGTGTCACCATACGGCGTACTACCGCTGGCGCGGTGAGTACGCCCTACGCAAATATCTGATTTTAAGCAATAAAAAAACTCCCGATGGTTGCATCGCGTCAACACACCGGGAGCGGGAGAGCTGGTTAATACCTTGTACTAGTGCTGTACTGGCTTGGTGCTATACCTTAATTCTACCGGGCTGTAACGATCCCAAACTTTTTGATCCGACACCGAACGCAGCAATTTGATGTATTCGGCGTGGCTCCAGGCCAGCGGCGTTGCGCCATTGGTGCCTTCGCCCTGGGTATATTGATATACGTCATTCTTGCCAACGTTGTCCCACACTTGCTCCGGCAGCATCAAGCCGGCGTTGGCAAATTGCTCCATCGCCTGCACATAATTGCGTTGCAGTGGCTGAATATCTTCCGGGCTTAAGCTGGTTTTGCTGGCTAACAACCGCGCCAACT
The DNA here is from genome assembly GCF_001669775.1 of Rheinheimera sp. SA_1. Classification (GTDB taxonomy): domain Bacteria; phylum Pseudomonadota; class Gammaproteobacteria; order Enterobacterales; family Alteromonadaceae; genus Pararheinheimera. Next base: position 191,466 of record NZ_LXWK01000018.1, on the reverse strand, counting down.
CATAATGGCCGCGTTCACCGGAGAAAATTGGCCAGACCCGGCCGCGTTGTGTTGGCAGATTGCTGTCATCCGGGCCTTTGGCGTAACCCTGACCGGTCGCGATATCTTCGCCATAGCCATCTAATCCATAACGACGCCAGCCTGGCAGGGTACCGGCAATGCCGTCGAAGCTGAATTCATATTTTACCCGCTGCCCATCTGGCAGCGTTTGATCGTCCAATTCACCTAAGCTTGCTAATACCGCCGGATGATTGGCCGGGCGTACGCCATAACGGACTAACTCCAGAAAACCACCGTCGACTACATCACTTTCGTTGATTTCGCCCTGACCATTACGATTCTCCAGCGCACTTTTATCGTTGGTGTCCTGATTGCTGTTAATGCGCAGATAATACTGACCATCACTCGGCGCTTTGTTCAGATTGCCGCTGGTGGTAAAGGTCAGACTTTCCAGCGCTTGCTGATAAGCATCGGCTTTGGTCAGATAGAGCGTGGCGCTGTTGGTATCACCAGCAAGAGTTGCAATATCGGCCGCGCTAACCAGACCGCTGATAATGGCGGCGATGGTCGATGGCGAATAACCGCCTTGTTCTTCCCAGCGCTCTTGTTGGGTGAAAGGTGGTGTTAAATCGATGTCATTCCAATCGAGTTTAGCTTTACCACCTTTGGCCAGGTAGTCGGCCGCGGGTTTCAGCATCCGGCTATACCAGTTGCTGATTTCAGCATCAGATAAAATGCCGTCTTGCCATAACCGCCAGCCGAGCATAATGGGCATCGCGGTTTGATCAAGCTGAATGCCGACCCATTCTAAAGTGCCATCAACATGAGTTTTCTGCAGGAACCAACCTGGTGCGCCCTGATAACCGGGGGTTTTTTCATTCACCTGCACCTGGTGCAAATACTCAAACGCAACTTTAGGGCTTTGTTTGTCGCCCAAGGCCAGCAGCGCCATTGCCACCTGATAAAAATCGCGTGGCCAGACTGCTTTATAACCAGTCTGACTTTGCTCGGCCGATTTCACATCACCCCAAGGGTTTGATAACGAAGCAATTAAAGCGCCGGCATGGGTTTTATCTTCCTGCGCTTTTAACACCAGAGCACTTGCGAACAGCAGTTTGCCTTGATCCATCGCCATCGCGCTAAGCTTTTCCAGTTCCGGTAAGCTTTGCAGATAATCCTGCCAACCGATGGCGTCACCTTCACCGTTAAACTGTGCCAATACTTTGTCCAGACCTTTGGCGAGCGTGCCTTGGGCGGCGGCGGTGCTTTGTTCTGTAGTGCTGCCAAAACCAAGTAACAGACTAACTTCGCCGCTGGCGCCTTTGGCGACGCTTGGCAATTGAGCTAAAGCGGCAACGTTACCGGCGGTGCTGCCGGTCGATTGATAACCTACGAACGGCTGGCGGTTTTTCAGATCGGTTAAACCGTCGGATACACCAACAAAACCAACCTGGGTGTTAACAAAAGCTGGGCTCGAAAGGAACGACAGACTGCTGTTGGCTTCGGTAGCATGGATAATACCGTCTTTAACGCTGGCGCTGTCATTGCTGCCGGTATTGGCCAGCGCCGGATCCAGATAGACATAAAGCTCTAAGCCATCGACCAAAGGCCGGAACCAGCTTTTAACCACCAATGTCTGACTGTCCGGATCGGTGAAAATATGCTTTTCAATTTCATACTGACCATTTTTGGCCTTGTTCAACACTTTGTACGCCAGCGATAATGGCCGACCGGCAGCGTCTTTATGCAGATAATCGATGCTGGAAACCGTGGCAGTTTTTTCTTCGTCGACAAAATCTGCGCCTTTGACTACAAACTGCAATTCACGTAGTTGCGCCTGATGAATAAGGCCGTGCATTGTTTCTGTCACGATGCCATTGGCCAGCGAAAACCAGACTTTTGATACAGCACCGGTGGACGCTTTATCCTGATACTGACCGTCCAGATACTGCTCGAACGACGTACCAATACCGGTTTTTCCAGCATAAGCCCAGGTCGACACTTGACCCGGCGCGCCTGGTGCTGTCGCCTGATTGTTGGCGGCACTGTCGTCGGTTGCGGGCTGGCAAGCGGCCAGTAACAACGCCGAAGTCAGCAGGCTCGTCCGAAAAAACGGCAGGCCAGCCCGAAGTGAAGATGTTGAACTTAAAGCAAATTTCATCAGTTATTCCTGTTAAACATCAGTGGCTGACGTTGCGATTTTTAATCGTCAGCACGTAAACGGCCGCGATCACCCAGCTGACTGCGCCTGTAGCCAACGCATAAATCGCTTCGCCGTTAAAGAACAGGTTCAGCATGGTGCCGAGGATCGAAGCGGCTAATAGCTGCGGCAATACGATAAAGAAATTGAACATGCCCATATAAACACCCATTTTCTGGCTGGGTAATGAATCGGCCAGCAAGGCGTATGGCAGCGACAAAATAGAGGCCCAGGCGATGCCAATACCAATCATCGGGATCCATAACAAGGCCGGATCTTTGATCCATAAAAACGCCATCAAACCTAAAGCACCGCAGATTAAGTTGATGCTGTGACTGATTTGCAACGAAGTTTTGCGCACCACCCACGGAATAATGATCGCGGCAATAGCAGCAAAACCGTTGTAAATCGCAAACAATAAACCAACCCAATCGGCACCATCGTTATAGGCGCTTGAGGTTGGATCTGAGCTGCCGTAGTGCACCGAAGTGACGGCAGCCGTGGTGTAAATCCACATCGAAAACAGTGCAAACCAGGAGAAAAACTGCACCACGGCGAGGTGACGCATGGTGGTGGGCATGGTGAATAAATCATCGACGATTTGCACCAGCATGCCTTGTTGGCCTGCATCTTTTTTGTCGCCGTTTTTAAGAACGCTCACCAGCCATTGCAATAAACCGAAGGCCAATAAACATCCACCCAGCACATACAACTGTTGATCCAGCGATTTGGCATATACCAGCACAACGCCCGCCAGACCCAGCGCGGTAAAAATTGCCCCCGGCAGCCAATAACGACGGTCGTTGTGGATTTGCGGCGCTGAGGATTCAATTTCATCGCCAAAAGCTTCCAGTTGCTCCGGGCTATATTCAGTCGATTTCATCACCGTCCACAGCACGGCAATAAACAGCACTACACCACCGGCATAAAACGAATATTTAACGGAGTCCGGGATTTCACCAGCTGGAGCGGTGTTGGCCACATCAAACCAGTTAGAAAGAATATACGGAAGGGCAGATGCGACCACAGCCCCAACGCCGATAAAAAAGCTTTGCATCGAAAAACCCAGCGGACGCTGCTGTTTATTCAGATTGTCGCCAACAAAAGCCCGGAACGGCTCCATGGTGATGTTAATCGATGCATCTAAAATCCACAGCATGCCAGCTGCCATCCACAAAGTGGGCGAGTTGGGCATAAAAAATAGCGCGACTGTGGTCAGCACTGCACCATAAAAGAAATAAGGACGACGCCGTCCCAATTTATTCCAGGTGCGGTCGCTGAAATAACCGATGATCGGCTGTACCAGTAAACCGGTCAGCGGACCGGCAATCCATAAAATTGGAATTTCGTCGATACTGGCGCCAAGGGTCTGGAAAATCCGGCTGACGTTGCCATTTTGCAGAGCAAAACCAAACTGAATGCCTAAAAAACCAAAACACATGTTCCAAATTTGCCAAAAGCTAAGATTGGGCTTGGCTTGCTGCATTATTCTTCCCCGTCCTGAATAGAGTCTGCTGCGGTTGGCAGACATTTTTTTGTTCTCAAGGTCAACAGAACCTAGCATAGCAGATGCGATTAATCGCTTGGTGCCTGGTTTTTCGGTATGACCGATGATGATTTTCGCTGTAAATTTTGCTTTAAATTTTATAGTGTGGACAGCGCTGATGGGCCGGCGTAACGGTCTTAAAATGCCGTTTTACTTGTTGTGCCTGCTTTGATAACTTGAATTGCCGGTAACAACAAGATGAATACGTATTCAAATTCGTCTTCCTGCCCTGAACCGGTGCGAAACGCTGCTGGATTGCACTTTTTTGCGGCAGCGCCGGATTGAACTGATGTCGGTTCAAAGCTGCCGATTATTAAATATCAACAAGGATCAAACCATGAAAGGACTTAAGACATTATTTGCGGTGGGCATGTTGTTCATCGTTGCCCTGTTTAGCCTGCCGTTGCAAGCCCACCCGCTGGAAGGCAGCTGGCAGTTATTATCAGGCGAAGTGAATGAACAAGGTCAGCAGATCGATTACGCCAAAACAAAGATGCAAGGTGTGAAAATTATCAGTGGTAACCACTTTAGTTTTATCAGCCACAAAGACGGTAAATTCTACGCCGCAGCTGCCGGGGGCATTAAATTAGAAGGTCAGAATTACAGCGAAACGCCACAATATGCTTCATATGCACCGATGATCGGCGAAACCTACCGTTTTGTGTTCCGGCTCGATGGCGATTTATGGCACAACGAACGTTTTGCTGATGGCAAACTGGTCGAACGCGAAACCTGGCGGCGCATGCCGTAACGATGTGGCCCGGTCGGTAAAATATCAGCGGTGAAAATGGTTTTCTACGCCATTTTGCAGCAGATAATCACCTAAATCCGGCAGCTGCATTTCGTCCAGTTCCAGGATATCCAGCAGTGCTTCACCATACTGCTGCCATTCCAGTTCCAGCGTCACATCAAATAAGGCCGCTTCTTCGCCGGTTAAATGTTCAGCCAGTTTTAAAATGGCAAACAAGCGTTTTTCGTATAAATCAGTAGACAACAATACTTGTTCTGGATTGTGATGGCAGGCAATCACCTGGGCGATTTCCGGTGCCAGGCCCCAGGACTGTGCGATCAGGTAACCCAAAGTGTCGTGACTGGTGTGGAAATAACGTTGTTCGATGCTGACAAACGGCAGTTGTTGGCTTAGACCCACTTTCAATACTTTGGCGTAATCGGGGAACTGGGCATGGATCAAACTCATGCCGGCGTTGTGAAACAAGCCAAGGGTGTAGCAATCGTCGGCGCAGTCACTGCCCAGACGCAGCTGCTGCGCTATCAGCATGGCGGCGCTGCCGACATTCATCGCGCTGTTCCATAGTTTCAGGGTGAAGGGGTCGCTGCGCCCATCACTAAGGGTGAAGCGCAGTACTACGCTGCTGACCAGCTTAATGACCCGGTTTAAACCGAGGAATTTACAGGCATGTTCAATCGAACTGATTTTACGACGTAAGCCGAAATAGGCTGAATTCACCACTTTCAGGGTAAATCCGGCAATCCCTACATCCATATTGATCAAAGCGGCGATGGTGTTGATATCCGGATCTTCCAGTTCAATTTCCTGTTTGATCCGAATCAGCACTTCTGGTTGCGGCGGAATGGTAAAACCAGCCAGTGCGTTTTCGACCATCGACATATCTATAGGTTTGACCATACGGCTTACTCCGGCCTGCGGCTGAAAAGTTGTAGTATACCCAAACAACTTGGAGATGCGAATTTCAGCGGGAGATAAAAAGTCTTGAGGCAAGGCAGCGCTTGGAAGCTTTGGTTGTTCCAAAGCGACAAGGGCTAACGCGGCAACAAGATTTTTTAGCCTCGTCCGGAGGAGGCTGCGGTATCGTGCAGCAATATGTCGCTTACGCAGCCCTGAAAACGCCTCTTCAGGTTGCTTGGGTATAAATCTATGGTGTCAGTTTTGACCAGTGCTGGATGCGGTTGTGAGGAAAACATTCAGGCAATTCGCATTCGAACTGCCTGAACAGAGAGCAGATGGCTTGACGGAGGATTTGTTAGCTTTTGCCAGACTTTAGCTGCTTTTGAAAGGATTTCAGTTCTTTTTGCAGCCGTTCCTGAGTCTGTTCTTGTGCCAGCAACGGCTCGATGGTGGCAGTGGCGGCGGCTTTGTCATTCAGGCGTAACTGAATTTGGGCTAAACGCAGCATCGCCCAAGGGTACATCGGGTTATCGCTGTCCTGATAAAATGCCAGATATTGTTGCAGAGCCTGGGTGCCAGTTGCTGCGTCCTGGCCTTCAACAGCGGCCAACCGGCCCAGCTGATACAAACTGCCATATTTTTCCAGCTCGGTTGGATATAGCGTTAAAGCTTTCTGATACAAAGTAAAAGCTTCGGCGGCTTTTTTCTCCCGGGCCAGAAATGCAGCTTTTGCTTCGAGTAAATCCGTATTTTCCGGATGTGTTGCTAACTGCGTTTCAATCAACGCCAGGGCTTCATTGGCTTTTTCATTTTTTTGCAGAATGTCGGCCTGGGCCAACGTGCCCTGGATCAGATCCTGCTTCAACAGCGCATCAGCCAATTTTTGGGCTTCGTCTTCATCGCCACCGGCAATGCCCGGAGCTTGTAGGTAAAACCCAATCAGCGCTCGTTGATAGGTCATATTGGCAGGCTCAAGTTTCACCGCTTGTTGCAGGTAAGCCAGGCCCTTTTTGGCACGACCTGGTGCTGAAAACATACTGCCGGATTGCGCCAGATTAAACTGATTGGCACTTGCCAGATAAATCAGTTCGGCGTGGTTTGGGAAGTCTTTCAGCAAAGTCGGCATTAATGCTTCCAATGCTTCGTCATCTTTTAACGACAGCATCGCTTTGGCCTGCAACACCCGCAACTCAGCCTGCGCCGGGGTTTCTGGCAGCTTTTCAACTGCTTGGTGGAGTTTTCGGAATTGTTGACGATCAAGGTGCTGCTGCAGTTGGGTTAAATCGTAGGCCTGACTAAACAACGAGCAAGTGAGCAAAGAAAGACTAAACAGAATTTTCGTTTTCATTAATTTTGCTTCCGGTAGTGTTTTTTAACATTAGAAGCTTTTTTGTGCAGTGGCGCAACTCAAAAGTGTTATCTCTGTGCTCGGCAACGATCTGAGCAATAACGAACCTGCGGCCAATTTAGCTTCCATTTTTTGCGCCAGTTAAAAGGACGGCCACAATGGGCACAGATTTTCGCCGGCAACAGCAGTTTGTGGTGGGTCATCTGAATGAATTCTGAACTGAGCGTAACGCGCTATACGCAGTAGCTAAGGCTTTGGATGCCTGGATTCGGGCTGCTGGCAACCACAGCAAGTGGCTGCGGCGAGTGAGCTCAGAGTTGGAAGAAGCGTTGGATTAAAGGACGTGCTAAGAATCCAGGTAAGGGCGGCCAACCATCATTTGTTGTGCCAGCTGCAATTCAGCGTCGCTGTCGGATAGTTTTAATTCGCCAAATTGCACATCAAACTGGATCAGATCATCGTGCGGTAAGTTTAAGGCAACTAGTTGATCCGGAACCTGACCGACCTGACGGTAAGCATTGATAGCAACCTGCGCGGCTTGTTCCATCAACATAAAGAAATAACCCAGTGGGAAGGTTTGAAAGACTTCATGGTCAAGTTGCGCCCAGCCCAATAAATCGCCGCTGATGGTGCCATCAGCATGATCAGTAAATAACAAAGAAACAGCTGGGAAAGGTGGATTTTCGCCAGACTGATAGTCTGCGACATCCTGTTCATTAAACAAAAGTACATAACCGAACGCCGGACAGCCTTCTGCATCCATATCGTCAAAGGCAGCGTCGTACACTAAAAACAGGCGTTGGTCTGACATTGGGCTTGGTCCACATCCTAAAGGGCGCATATTCTACCTAAGCCAGAGGCAGAGCTAAAGCACAAATTACCGAACACCGCCTAATAATCAACCATGGCAGGTTTCAGTGACCGGGCTTTGGTGCTTCGGTGGCGAATTAACGGAGCAAGTCTGGTTTTGGCACTTCCAGCAATAAAGCCAGGGCATCAGCCAATAACCCCTCGTCCTGACTGACTTTTTCATCGGCCAAGATGGCGGCCTGCACCATCTGCCACAACTGTTTTTTCAGCATGGGTGCCGTCTGAATGAGTTGAGGCAACAGCATTTTTAAATGCACCAGATCGGCGGCAGGTTCCATTGTATTTGCCGGTAACCCAAGTGCCGACAGACCCGCTTGCCAGGCTTGTTGTTGAGCATCAGGTTCAGCAACAAGTCGGGTACAGACACTTAGCAGCGCTAAAGCGGCAGCTTCGACCTGAGACAAACGACTGGCCCGGTCGCCACGATAAATCTGATCCGTGTCAAATTGTGTGCTGACACAATGCTCCAGCCAGCACATCAGGCTCCACTCCAGTAAATCCTGCTGACCATCGCAGTTCACCAGCGCTTCCACCAGCTGTTGCAAGTACAAAAACTGTTGGGCGGTTTGCTGTTTTAACGCTGGGATCACCAACTGCAACAACTGTAGCTTTTGCCGAGGGGTTAACTGCGACACCTGATCATACAAACGGTCAACATCAGCCAGTAGCGTCGCACTGCCGAGTTCTTTCACAAAATGCATTTGACGGGCCAGATGCTCCGGCTGGATTAGACAAGCACACACCAGCGCTGGCGCCGTAGGTGCGTGGCGGCTGCTGTGAAGCAATAATGCCGGGATCGCTGCCAGCATCTGCTGTACCGGGTTGTTGCCGCTGGCCGTAGCTGCATCGGTGTTGCTGGTGTCGCCGTTTTTGTTAGAGTTGTCAGTGAAGTTGGCAGCTTCCGGCTCGGCTGCCTGCGGGAATTGACCCAGCCAGGCTGGGTCAATCCGTTTAATGCGTTCTGCCAGTGGCGGATGGGTGGCAAACAGGCTGGTCCAGCGCGAGATGGCTTCGCCAAAAAACAGATGGCTCATTTCGTCTGCATTAGGGTGTTTGACTCTGCTGCCGCGACTGCCCACAGCGCCGATGGCTTTGAGCGCGCCAGCGATACCCTGTGGATTGCGGGTGAATTGCACCGCGCTGGCATCGGCCAGAAACTCACGTTGCCGGCTGACGGCGGCTTTGATTAAATTTCCAAAAAAAGAACCGAGATAACCGAGCACCATTAAACCCAGCGCCAGCGCAAAAATGCCACCGCCGTTACTGTTTTTCGAGCGGGAACTGCCAATACTGATCGCCGCAGCCGTGCGACCGCCGCTACGCAGCAAATAATATCCAGCATGACCAATAAACAAAATGCCTTGCAGCAGGGCTATCAGCCGGATGTTCATCCGCATATCGCCGTTTAGAATATGGCTGAATTCATGCGCAATTACCCCTTGCAGCTGATCGCGGTTCAGTTGCTGCAAACAGCCTTCGGTGATGCCAATAACGGCATCGGCCGGGGCATAACCCGCAGCAAAGGCATTGATCCCCGCTTCAGGCATTAAATAGACCGGGGGTACCGGCACACCCGCGGCAATGGCCATTTCCTCAACCACGTTTAATAACATCCGTTGTTTAGGGTCAGCGATCTGATGATCAAGTCGGGTGCCGCCGAGCGCTTTGGCGACGACCTGGCCGCCCTGACGCAGCTCGGCACGTTTAAGCGCAACCACAATGCCAATCAGCAGCAAGATGCCCAGGCTGGTCGAGCCCATGATTGGCCAGGGCAAAGCCGACCACCAATTGGGTGCTGAGGGTGAAAACAGCAACTGGCTTTGCTCAGTGCTGAGAAACCCTAAGGTAATTAACAGCAGCAAATTTGTGAGCACTAGCAGACAAAAAACCGCCAGTCCGAATAACAGGACCAGCAGCTTGGTGTTGCGACGCGCTTCGTCTTGCGCTTTAAAAAAATCCACCGCCACGGCGATTAAAAGCTCACTTTAGGCGCAGCCTGAATAGCGGCGCTGTCGGCGAATTCCAGCAATTTTGCATCTTGGGTATGACCGAAAAAACCAGCAAAAAATACCGGCGGGAAACTTTGGCGATAGCTGTTGTATTCGGTGACTGCGTCGTTAAACGCCTGACGGGCAAAAGAAACTTTGTTTTCGGTGCTGGTCAGCTCTTCTGATAACTGCAGCATATTCTCGTTGGCTTTTAAATCCGGATAGGCTTCCATCACCATACTGAAACGGCTCATCGCGCCTTGCAACGCTGATTCTGCGCCGGCCAACTGCCCAATGGCACCGGCATCGCCCGGATTGCTGGACGCCACTTTTAATTCCGCGGCAGCCGCATTACGCGCCTGGATCACCGCTTCTAAGGTATCGCGCTCGTGCGCCATATAACCCTTGGCCGTTTCAACCAGATTCGGGATCAGGTCGTACCGGCGTTTCAGTTGCACTTCAATTTGAGCAAAAGCATTTTGAAAACGGTTTTTGAGTTTGACTAACTGATTGAAAATACTGATAACGTACAGCAGTAATAGGCCGATGACGACTAAAGTAATCAGGCTGCTCATGGTGTCTCCTACAAGTTGATGCAAAAACAAGCGATAAATAATTTAGCATTGTTAACATTAAATTAATAGCAAGTAAAGCGCTGGTCGTTGGTCGGTTTTAAAAAACAGACAGCTGCAATTTTGCTGGTGCTGCGGTACCATGCGGCAGACAGCACTAAGGATTTCTCATCAAATGAAAGAGTTTAAACATATATCAGTCAGCGATACTTTTACCAGACTGCAGCAAGGCGAAATTGTGATTGTTGATATTCGTGATGAACAAAATTTCAGCGATGCGCATATCGACGGTGCTTTTCATCTGACCAACGGTACTTTGCTGCAATTTACCCAGCAACACGATTTTGAGCAGCCGGTAGTGGTGGTGTGTTACCACGGCAATTCCAGCCAGGGTGCTGCGCAATATTTGGTGCAGCAGGGTTTTGAAGATGTGTATAGCATGGACGGCGGTTTTGAAGGCTGGCGGCACAAATTCCCACATGTCAGCAGCGCGGAATAACCGGTGATGCTGAAGTTGGCTGAATTGAATTCAGCCGGTGCAGCCCAGACTTTCGCGGCTTATTGTCTGAGTTGTCAGTGGCCGGTGAGTGTGGTGGTGCTGGCGGCAGACCGGGCTGAGTTGTACGCCGAAGAGGCCGTAGCGGCACTGGTGCAACTGGAGTTGTCGGCGTTTATTGAACAACCGAATGACCCGAAATACAGCAGCGCCGCATGGGCACACAATCAACCAGCTGCAAGCACGGCCAGTCTCGGCTTAGCGCCTGTATGGCAGCGAATGCGCAGTATGGCTGGCGTCTGGACACAAACGGTGGCGCTGCTTTGTGTGCTGGTGTTTGTCGCGCAGCAAATCTGGCCGGGTGTTGTTTACAACCAACTGAAGTTTTTTAATCCCTGGCAATTTCAAGACGACTGGCTGAGCTGGCGCTGGCTAACCCCGGCACTGCTGCATTTTGGTGTTGCCCATCTGATGTTTAATTTACTGGCCTGGTGGTTGTTTGCCGGCCGGATTGAAATTCATTTGGGAACCCGGGTGTTGTTGGTGCTGTCATTGGCGGCTGCAGTTATTAGCAATACTGCACAATTTCTGCTGCACAACGATCAGTTTGGCGGATTGTCCGGTGTCGCTTATGCGGTGATGGGTTTTGCCTGGTGTTATGGCTGGCGTTTTCAGAGCCCACACTTGCGGTTAAATCATGCTGATATTGGCGTGGCGTTATTGTTTCTGGTGTTAGGTTTTGCAGATTTGTTGTGGGTGAACACGGCGAACTGGGCGCATTTAGCGGGTTTGCTGACCGGTATTGGCCTGGCGTTGTTACAGAAGCGTCCTGCTGCGTCCGCGCAGTCGGTTTAATTGTTGTGGCGGTGGATGATTGAATATATGCGGAAATAAATAAACCACGTTACTTTATGCTTCGATGCTTCGATGCTTCGATGCTTCGATGCTTCGATGAGTCGGATGGCGCTGCGCTTATCCGCCCTACAAAAACTTGTGTAACCTATTGTTTTATTGATTAAAAATGCCGCAGGGTGGATAAGCGAAGCGTCATCCACCACTTAGGTAACAGCTACTGCTATTGATACAAATATTTGGTGAATAACACATCCTGCACTGCGGCAGCACCAATTTCTTTCGTCAGTAATTCATTCAGATTATTCAGAATTTTCAACCGGATTTCTTCACGGCCGGTCAGTGATTTCACTGCGTCTTCTTGTTCTTTGCCAAAGACCCCAACAATCGCATTCAGGATCATCGGCTCGTGGTGTTCAATCATCGGCAGGAACTTTTCGTCTTTAATCATCAGCTCCATAGTGACCCGCACATAGCCCAGGTTTTTCTGCCCGGCAGTAACGTAGTTCGTCACGATATCCGGGTCAAAACCGTAATAAACCACTTTTGCTTTAGCGGGTGCGGCCGCCGGAGTTTCCTGTGCCATGGCCGCAGAGCACACAACACTGCTGATCAGGATCAGCGCATATAAGTTTTTCATCTAAACCACACTGATTTTAAGTCGATTGATTATGTTAACAAGTGTACCTGAGTCACTCGGCGCTGGCTATCCTACAGCAGACAGTAAATTAGCCATTTGTTTGATTAAACGCATCCTTTGCCCAACCATTTTTCCTGTTAACGCAAAAGCTTGTAATTGTTGCTGGGTGTCGAACCACAAAGCTTGTAAGTCGTTGCCCTCACCACTGATCTGCCAATCGCTTTGATCCGGCTGCCTATTCTGACAACTTACGACCGGTAACGCCGGACTTTTCACCAGCACCGGCATCGCTGGCAACAGCAACGGTGTTGGTTGACCAACCAAAGTTGCCGCCAATGCCTTGGCCGACAAATTAATCGGTGTGATATACATCAGCACATGGCTGCAAATTTCGGCGCAGTCACCAATGGCATAAATATTGGCATTGCTACTGCGTAAATATTGGTCAACCTGAATGCCTTTGCCACAGGTCAACTCAGCTTTTTTTGCCAGATCAATATTTGGTCGTAAACCGATTGCTGACAAAATCAGTTGTGTGCTCAATGTACGGCCATCGCTGAGGGTTAGTTCACAAGAGGCGCCGTTGGTTTTTGCTGCCGCAATCGGGCTACCCCAATAAAACGTTACCCCCAATTGCATCAGCGCCTGCGCCAGCTTATCGCCAAGTGCAGCGGGCATCAGTTGTGCCAGCGGTTGCTGTTCCAGTGCAATCACCGACACCTGATAACCTGCGCTCGCCAAATCGTTTGCATATTCAATGCCGACCAGTCCGGCGCCTAAAATACAAACCTGTTGTTTCCCGGCGCAGCGCGCTAAAAATTGCCGATAGTCGGCTAAATCATTGATTGGTTGGCTGATCTCTAAGGCCGCAGCGGGCAGAGGCGGCGTTAAAGCGCTGGCACCGGTCGCCAGCACCAGCTGCTGATAGCCGATGTCGCCGTGGCTACTGTGCAGCAATTGTTGGGTGGCAGCAATTTCGTGCACTTCGCAGTTACTTTGAATTTCGATCTGATATTCGACGGCCATCTCAGCGGCAGTTTTTTGCACCAAAGCCTCGGCCGTTTTGCCTTTACTAAAGCCATTGGAGAGCAGCGGTTTGGAATAATAGTCGCCGCTATCGGCACAGAGCAGCAAAATGTGCAGCTCGGTGTTGAGTTTACGGATTTCCTTCACCAGTTGATAACCGGCATGGCCTGCACCAATAATTACAATATCTGCCTGTTGCATGCGGTACTCCGAGCTTTGTGCTTGTGCTGATTTTTGAGGTTAATGAAGCGCTGGGGATTTGTCACGGCCTGAAACGGCAGATCTGCTGAAAAATGCTGATGGAGTTGTTATGATGCCGCCAGTTTTCGCGCTAACCATTAGATGTTTTTTATGAAGTGTGATGAAATTTTTTCCTATGCTGGCTGGCAGTTGCCACCAGTGCAATTGCCAGAGACACAGATGCCGGAACAGGCGTCTGCGCTGGAGTTGCCTGTGGCTTTAGCACCCTGGTTGTTATGTCCGGGTTCACTGACGCAAAAGCTAAAAGCCTTTCAACCGGGATTTCGGTTGCAGCTTTTAAGTGAGCAGACAATTGCATTACCGAAAGCTTTGGCTAAACGCTGGCAGACAACCATCGGCATGCAGCGGCAGGTGATTTTGTATTTAGGCGAACAGCCTTGTGTATTTGGTCAGAGTTTCCTGCCGGATCACACCTTACAGGCTTTAACACCACTGGCCGATCTCGGCGAACAGCCACTGGGCCATTATATTTTCCAGCAAGCAGATTTGGTGCGTGGTGAGATTGAAGTGGCCTGTTTTGCCGCAGGTTTGCAGTTACCAGCGCTTGGCGAGCAGCCGGAAGTCTGGGGACGCCGGTCGTTTTTTGCTTTGCAGCAACATGAATTATTGGTGCAGGAAGTGTTTTTAGCAGGATTATTTAAGCAATGAACTGGCAACTTCAGACTTCAAAATGGCGTGATTACCGGCAGCTGATGCGGCTGGATAAACCCATTGGCACCTATTTGTTGTTATGGCCAACGTATTGGGCATTGTGGCTGGCGAGTGACGGTTTACCCGCCCTCGACATGTTGCTGATTTTCACGCTGGGCGTGGTGCTGATGCGCGCCGCCGGTTGTGTGATTAACGATTATGCCGATCGTAATTTTGACGGTGCTGTCGAGCGCACCAAACAACGGCCACTGGCCACTGGCGCTGTCAGCGGCACTGAAGCCTTGCAGTTATTTGCGCTATTGCTGACGCTGTCGGCGCTGTTATTACTGTTTCTGAACTGGCAATCGGCGGTATTGGCGTTGGTCGCAGTGCTGCTGGCGGCCAGTTACCCCTTTATGAAACGTTACACCCATCTGCCACAAGTGGTGCTTGGCGCGGCTTTTAGCTGGGGTATGGTGATGAGTTTTATGGCGATCCAGGGCCAGTTGCCGTTGTTAGTGTGGCTGATTTATGGCGCTAATTTGCTCTGGACCGTCGCTTACGACACCTTTTACGCCATGGTCGACAAAGACGATGATGAAAAAATTGGTGTCAAATCCACCGCCCGGCTGTTCGGGCGTTATGCGCTGTTTATTATCGCTATTTTGCAGTTAGGCATGCTGGCTTTATTAGAATGGGCGGGCGCCTTGGCCGGGCTGAGTCAGGCGTTTTATCTGTCGTTAGTGGTAGCGCTGGTGCTGTTTATTTACCAGCATCGCCTTGCCAGACAAGGTCGCGATGGCTGCTTTAAAGCTTTTTTAAATAATCATTATGTCGGGCTGGTGATTTTTATTGGCGTGGTGTTGGGGCAAGCGGGCTGGTAACTGGCCATTTGTCATTAAAAGGAATTGAAGTCGTCGACTATGGAACCAAATTACCCGAATTACACCGCTGACGAATTGCTACGCGCGTTGTCCTCAATTAACAGGGACAAGTTTCCGCAGCGGGTGGTATTGCTGCAGCAAGAGCTTACTAAACGCGGCATTACTTACGAAGAACAACAGCTTCCGTCCGGCGAGCGGCAGATGGTGAATGTGAGCTATCAGCACGATAGTGTAGACAAGCCTGTCAACGACGAGGACGAGCCGATCGAAAAGAGCCAGGGCAATAGTGTTTCGGGTTTGGCTGTAATTGTCGGTGTAGCTTATTTGATAGTGCTTGATCGGAACAGTTTCAGTATGAGTCAGCAGATGTTTGATGCCTCTTTTCCAGTCATCTTCCTGTTAACCATTCCATTGTTTTACGTCTGCTGGCGCCAATGGAAAAAAGCACAACTCCACCAAAGTTCGTGGTTTTGGGGTGAGATCAAAACATCAGATAAATTTACGACCAATGCTATTTTTTTGTCGCTGGCCGGTGCGGTGATGCTGTTGCAGCTTGGAGTGTTAGCCTTTCATCACAGTACCAGCAAGCCTGCAGTACAGATGGCCGAAGTTGTTGACGTGTATAATCAACCAGCTAAGCGCAAGCTCATGTTCACCCGTTCGAGTGGTTTATGTGGCTATCGCCTGGAAGCGAAGCTTCGTGGTTACGGACGTTATCAGTGGTGCGATCAGCCGTCTTCGTTACTCGCCAAAATTGAAGTGGGCGATCCCATCGAGCTACAAGGTAAAGTGTCAGCGGCAGGTTTTTATGTAGATAAGTTTCAACTCAAACCTTCCCATTCGGTGAATTGAGCGGTGACTTGAGGGTATCACGAGACAAAAAGCCAAGCCCGGCAATCTAAATCAAGCAGGCTCGCGTAATATGAAGCGACTATTGCCAACACGCAGCTCATCTGCTGCAAAAGAGTAACTTGATGCCTGCTATCAGTTTTTTACAATTCTTAGGTTACCTCGGGCTGTTGCCCTTTGTCTTATTAACCTTACTGACGTTTTTCCCAATCTGGCCAGAACTGGACGCTTTAACCATGTTTCAGCGGTACAGCGCTATTATTCTGGGATTTATGGCGGGTGTGTTGTGGCCGGTGTGGGCGCAGCAGGCGTCGGTGCGGCCGTTGGCGGTATTTGCAGTTAGTTTGCCAGTGCTGAGTTTTCTGGCTGGGTTGTTGCCGGCGTCTTATACCTTAGCCATTGAATTACTGTTGTTTATTGTGTTGCGACTCGGCGAGCGCTGGTTTGCACTGGACGAGCAATATCATCCGTCTTACCTGCAATTACGCCGCCGCCTGACCTGGGTGGTGGTGGCTTGTCATCTGTTGATGTGGTGGCGGTTGCAGCTTTAAAACTTGACCAGAGCGGCTTTGATTGCATCACTGGCTGAACAAGCCTACTCTGGGTACACTTTTGCAACACTCTTTGAAGGAGCTCAGCGTGGCACACCCATTTCTGCAGCTTGATAAATCCAATCTGTTACGTCTGGAAGCGGAAGTACAGCTGGAAAATGGTGCGGCAAACCCCAGTTTTAACTGGCCGGTCAGTATGGATACCTTGCATAGTTTGCTTGGCCAGACCTTGTCGGGAGAGGGCGCTGAAGTCAGTTTAAAAGTGTTGCATGAGTTACAGGTTTTTCAGGTCGAACTGGATTTAATGCACAATCAAATGGCCAGTAATGAACAATTGTTAGCCGAAGACCTGCAGTTATATGGCGCGGTGTTTGAACAATTGCCGCAACCTTGTTTTATTCTGAACGCGACCGGCCTGGTGCATTCGTCAAATCATGCTGCTGCCGATTTTGCCGGGCGGGAGTGGTGCGGGCGCGACCATTTAACCGGCGTGTCTCTGCTCAGTTTATTGGTCAAAGAAAGTCAGTTATTGCTCCATGCGGCTTTATTAAGATTGCAGGCTGGCAGTCGGCGCGAGCCACAGTGGTTGCAGTTTCAAGGCCAACCGGAGCCACAGGCCTGGTTGGTAACCCAGTTACCTGGCAAACATTTTATTCTGATGAAGACGGAAGTGAAAAATTAGTACCTTATGTTAACCGCACAAACCGTGGTCGGCATTGGCGCATCGGCCGGTGGCCTGAATGCGTTGCAGCTGCTGCTGGCAGCATTGCCGACGAAAACCGGGCTGGCGTTTGTGGTGGTGCAGCATCTGGCGCCGGATCAGCCGTCGATTTTGCCGGAACTGTTACAGCGTTCCACCATTTTGCCGGTATTGCCGGCAGCGCAAGGGCTAAAGCTGTTAGCCGACCATATATATGTCAATGTGCCAAATCACTCGCTAACGATTGTCGATGGGTGTTGTCTGTTATCACCGCCTTCGCAGCCGCATACCAAGTGGCAGCCGATTGATCAGTTATTCTGCTCGCTAGCTCTGGGCTATCAGCAGCAGTCGGTTGGTGTGGTGTTGTCGGGCATGGGCGCAGACGGTTCTGCTGGTCTCGCGGCCATTCAAGCCGCTGGTGGTTTCACTTTGGCGCAGCAACCAGCTACAGCTTTATTTGCAGCAATGCCAGAGCATGCGATTGCCGCTGGTGTCGTTGATAAAATTGCTGCAGCAGATCAGCTTGCGACTGCGCTACAGCAACACTCTTCACTGAAGAACTCACCACAGCTCTCTGGTCAAACGCAACGGCTAAGAATGTCGGCGGAACCTATCGTTGCAACACCTGATAACGCTTTGTTGCAGCCCATTTTGCAAATTCTGCAACAACAGACCAAACACGATTTTTCGCAGTATAAACCCAGCACTTTGCAGCGGCGGATTGAACGGCGGATGATGATCCATCATCAGACTGAACTTGCTGATTACATTCAGCTATTGCAGAAAAATCCGCAGGAAGCAGAGCTGTTGTTTAAAGAATTATTAATTGGCGTGACCGGTTTTTTTCGGGATGCCGCGGTCTGGCAGCAACTCTCCGACAAAGTCCTGCCCGAGCTATTACAAAGCCGACAGCAGCAAAAGCAGTTGCGGGCCTGGGTGGTAGGTTGTTCCACTGGCGAAGAAGCGTATACGCTGGCGATGTGTTTGATTGAAGCCACCGAAGCTGCGGCCTTAGGGTCAGGTTCACCCGATGCCGCCTCCCCAGTCAGCTGGCAAATTTTTGCATCGGACTTAAGTGCTGATGCCATTGCGACGGCCAGGCGCGGGATTTATCCGCTAAGCATTGCTGACACCGTTAGTGAAGCGCGGCTGGCCCGGTTTTTTAAACGCCAGCAACAGGGTTATCAGATTAAAACGGAAATCCGCGACATGGTGTTGTTCGCGCAGCATAATGTGTTGCAGGCGCCGCCTTTTACCCGGCTGGATTTAATTAGTTGTCGTAACTTATTGATTTATTTTGATGCGGCGCTACAACGTAAATTGTTGCCGTTATTTCATTATGCCTTACGCCCGGCCGGCGTGTTGCTCTTGGGCAGCTCGGAAACGGTTGGTCGCGACAGCCATTTGTTTACGCCGATTGATGGCAGGCTGCGGCTGTTTGTACGGCAGGATTTACATCAGGATCGGCAGCAGGATAGACGCCAGCAGCAAAGCCGTAATTCAGCACAGCTGATACAATCTTTCCCACCCCTTTCGACTTTAATCAAGGACGCTATTGTGACTCCTGTCAGCCCGGCCAACGCTAACCCGGACAGCTTGCAACATGCAGCTGATCAACTGTTATTACAGGTGTATGCGCCTGCGGCTGTAGTCGTAAATCCGGACGGCGATATTATTTACATCAGCGGCCGCACCGGCAAATATCTGGAACCGGCCGCAGGTAAAGCCAACTGGAATATTCATGCGATGGCGCGCGATGGTTTACGCGGGCCACTGAGTACTGTTTTGAAAAAAGCCGCTGCCCAAACCACCGCCTTGCAGTTTCCAGGTTTGGAAATTCAGCAAGACGGCGCCGTGCAGCGGGTGGATGTGACAGTGCAGGCCCTGGCGCAACCGGCGGCGCTGCAAGGCTTAGTGCTGATTGTGTTTCGGGATGTCGCAGTGCAGCGTCAAGGAAACCGGCGGGGTAGCAAAGCCGGTAGCGAAAAGGCCGATGCGCAGGAACTGGCGAAATGTCTGGACGAAATGCAGTCATTGCGGGAGGAAGCCAGGCTTGGCCGCGAAGAGCTGCAATCGGCCAATGAAGAATTACAGTCGACCAATGAAGAGCTGCAATCGACCAACGAAGAGTTGACCACTTCCAAAGAAGAAATGCAGTCGATGAATGAAGAGCTGCAAACCATCAACGGCGAAATGCAATCAAAACTCGATGATTTAGCGCTGGCGCAAAGTGATTTAAAAAACCTGCTGAACAGCATCGAAATAGCGATTTTGTTCTTAGATCAAGACCTTAATGTCCGTCGTTACACCAATCGCGCCGCCAGAATTATTAACTTGCGTGACAGCGATGTCGGTCGGCCACTTAGCGATTTAACCAGCAGTCTGCAGTATCCGCAGCTGCATCAGGACGCACTGCAAACCTTACAAACGCTGGTGTTTTCAGAGAAACAAATTGAAACCAGCGACAAACGCCGCTTCACGGTGCGGATCATGCCGTATCGCCGGCTGGATAACGTGATTGATGGCGTGGTGATCACCTTTTTGGAACTAAACGCCGGCACGCCGTTGTTAGCGCAGATTGTTGATTAATCACCATGGGTTGACCAAAGGTTAGCGTTGGATTGACGGTGGAGGATTGATTGTTGTTGGCAAAGGGTTGCTGACTGTCGTCGTTGCTGTACAAGGCTAAATCGTCGGGATGGCCGTATACCCAGATACTCAATTCAACAAAGTATGAAAGTTATCCGGTATGAATACTGTCTTATCGCCTGTAGGTACTCTGTTGCCTGCGGGGTTAGTGCCACGCTAGTTTGCAGACTGGCGCAGAACGATGAGCGGGGGAACGACCCGGATGAGGAGTAAGTGGATGAAAATTCTTAGTTATCTGGCGATTTTAGTAGGGCTGTTGTTCTTAAGCACCTTACTGAACACCATGCTGTTTCGCCAACCGGTTGCTGCAGTGCCAGTAACGGTCGATTTATCTAAACCGATGCCTGCCAGCAAACAGCTGGAATCCATAGTACTGGGTGCCGGATGTTTCTGGGGCGTGGAAAAACGCTATCAGGCGCTGCCTGGGGTGGTGGATGCGGTGTCCGGTTATGCCGACGGCCGTAGTTTATCGCCGACTTATTCCGAAATTACCAAGCGCAAACATCAACATAATCCGGATAATTTCGCTGAAGTAGTACAGGTGACGTTTAATCCGGCGCAAATCAGTTTGCAGCAAATTCTGCAGTTTTATTTTGAACAGCATGACCCAACGCAGCTAAACCGGCAGGGTAATGATATTGGCACCCAATATCGCTCCACCATTTTATTCAGTAACCTCAAGCAACAGCAGGTGGCTGAGCAAGTCAAAGCTGCCTATCAGCAGCGACTCACCGCTGAAGGCTACAACCAAATCACCACTAAAATCAAAACGCTGGATACCTTCCACCCTGCCGAAGACTACCATCAGGATTATCTGGCGAAAAACCCGAACGGTTATTGCCCGGATCATGCCACCGGTGTGAAGTTTGACGCAGCTATGCAGGCAGTAAAAGTGGTCACCGACAACAGCAAGTTATTGCTGGGTAAGCAGATAGTGGTGATTGATGCACAAGGCTATTGCCCTTATTGCGAGCAGTTTAAAAAAGAAGTGGCGAACGATTATCAGGGCACTATTCCGATGACTTTTCGCACTGCAGCGCAGCTGGATGGTTTAACCATCAAAACCCCAACCTGGGCCACGCCAACTATTTTGTTTTTAGAACAAGGCGAAGAAGTGTTTGGTCGCCAGGGCACCATGACCGCCGCTGAATTCTACAAAACGCTGGGCCACTTTAAACTGGGCGAATCGGAAGCCTTTAACGTGGCGTTTGACGAAGGCACCGACGGCCGGTTTTGCAAAGAATACGAGATTTTCAAAAACACCCCGGACGGCGTGTTTATCGACAAACTGAGCGGCGCCGCGCTGTTCGACACCCGCGACCGCTTTGATTCCGGCACTGGCTGGTTATCCTTCACCAAACCGGTCGCAGGCTCTGTGATCGAAAGACCCGACAACCGTTATGGCATGCAAAGGGTGGAAATTCGCGCCAAAAGTTCCGGCATCCATTTAGGCCACGTGTTCCCGGACGGGCCCAACGGTCAGCCCAGATACTGCATCAACGCCACAGTGCTGGAGTTTGTCGCCCGCTAGTTGTTAATTGTGTGATGACCAATGCAATGATATTGAAATGTAGAGAAAAGCGCCTATAAACGGCGCTTTTATAATTATTGTAATATCAATTTTAATCTATCAAGTAGATGTTAGCTTCCACCAAGTGGTCTGAAGTTTATGTTTAATATACATCCACTTTTTTTAACATGATGCAATGCTCTCCAGTAATCGCCTTTCCCTACTGGTATCGTTGACGTATTATATTCTCTCATCCGGCCGATGGTTGTTTCTTCAGCCTCTGAAGGTCTGCGAACATAGAAAATATAGTCGTTATCATTACAATAATTTCCACTGGTAAAGAACACGATAAAACCATCAGAAGGAGCTTGGTATACGACATCTTTTGTATACAAAGAACCATCTGGAGCTTGTTTTGTATATGCACCAAGTCGCGATGGTGTAATTACGTTGCGGCCTTCCTGGTACTGGTCATGAATTTCTTGGGCACTTAATGATGTGTTATATGTTCGAATGTCATCAATGTCACCATTAAACGAATTAACTATGACCTCTGTTGGCCCATTCTGAATTATGGTGCCACCGATATGGAGTTCAGAGTCATTGTTCGATAGATTTACTCCGGCAGATGGTATTGAACTATCTAAGAGGCCATT
Organism: Rheinheimera sp. SA_1; assembly: GCF_001669775.1. Classification (GTDB taxonomy): domain Bacteria; phylum Pseudomonadota; class Gammaproteobacteria; order Enterobacterales; family Alteromonadaceae; genus Pararheinheimera. The sequence goes on along the minus strand of NZ_LXWK01000018.1, from coordinate 169,590 downwards.
TACATATACTTCAAAGCTATCTCCAGTGTATTTTAATACAATGTTATACCAACTATTGTAGCTATAGCTTGAACCACAATTACTGCAGCCGACTGAATTTCCACTATTTGTAAAAGATGTAGAAATCGACCACGACTCTGCTCTATTTGTAGTTCGAAGTTGATAACCTGAATTAACCTCTGGAATATCAGCGCCTTTTTTATTGAAAATGATTCGACTGCTTTCTTGCTGCTTTGGTCGGATCCACAGGCTAATGGTCGAGGGCTGAACTCCAAAATTAATGTTGTCGTTTTGAACAACTAAAATTGAGTTTCCTCCATTAAACTGAATCGAATCAGAATACATGCCTGGTACGAAGCTCGTATTCTGAACTTGCACACTGTAATTGGTCGCAAAACTAGAGAATGTACTTTGATCTAATGTCCAATGATTAACAGGCTCAGCACAAATGGCTTTCAAAGACATTAGTGATATTATTGCATGTGCAAAGTATTTCATAACTTTCCTTAATATATTTTACAATAATCTGTATGTTTGCATATTCAACTTTGGTATTCAAATTTAATTGATGCCAAGTACTGTTCAGACCAGATTCTGATCAGTAGAATGCGTGGCAATGGCGTTGTTGCCGATTTTTTGAACAGGGTGAAGTATGCAGTTTTCTGGTTTCAAAATGTGGGTTGCAGCAGCAACTGTAATGGCAGCGACCTTAGTTACACCAAGCGCTCAGGCATCACTCATTGTCAACGGCGGTTTTGAAGCAAACCCACTGAGCAACAATCAGTGGAACTACTTCAACGCAGAGCAAGTGCTGGGCTGGGAAGGCAGCAACGTTGAAATCTGGCATCACCTGAATGGCGTGATGGCACCAGAAGGCAAACACCACGCCGAACTGAATGCCGATGGCAAAAACAACGGCGCCTGGTCAATTTTCCAAACCTTCGCCACCACCAAAGGCCAGTTATACGACTTCTCGTTTTATTACCGCGCCCGCGCCAATACCAAAGAAGCCTTTGAGTTCAGCATTGGCAACGTCGAAGCCCTGGTACAACAACACAGCACCAGCGCCTGGAACAAATTCAGCGGCAGCTTCGTCGCCGACAGCATCAGCAGCACCATCCGTTTCACCTCATTAAATACCGGCACTGTCGGCAATTTTATTGATGACGTGGTAGTGACTCAGGCTTTAACGCCATTACAAGCCGAAGTACCAGCCGCACCAACGCTGGCGGTATTGGGTTTAGGTTTATTGGCGCTGCTGTTTAGCCGCCGTCAGACCAAATGCTGATTTGGTACTTTGATTTAGTAATCTGATTTCACACACTGATTTAAGAAAACGAGGCCCGGTTCAGAGTTAACGATGTTGGTTAACTTTGGACTGGGCTTTGTTTTTTTGGTTTTTATCTTTATTAATATCGGGGTCAGAACAAAATTAAGCTGAATTTCTGCTTCGCTCTTTGCAGTCATTCTCATACTTTTGGCTCCCGGTGTTCAGGGCATGTCGATAGAAGTGCGCATCAGCGACGATGAGGTGCAGCAATACAGCTTATGTCCATGACGTTTTTGGTTGGGTCGCCGTCGACCAGCAGTAAATAGTATCTTTACCTCCTTCAATGCTGCCTTTGCTGGTTGGCAAAACTCAAGATCTGCCCCTCGGTGATTCTTGACCGAGATCTTACAATTTCGCTGATCTCACAAGTTGGCGCGAATTTACCTTCTGAAAACACCTAATTTGTTAGTTCGAACAAATTATCAGTGTTCTCACTGAAACTGCGTAATATCTTGTTTGAGCTGATAAATTAACGGTAAGCTGGAGCTAACATTATCGGGGTCAGAACAAAATTAAGCTGAATTCCTGCTCTGCTTTACAAATTATTTTGCGACCAAATTATTTCCATGTATGGTGAATTGTTAACCACGGCAAAGACCGCTGAATAGGCTGCATAGGAAGTGCAATGAAATCAAAACTCGAACTGACTCAAAGGTATTGGCTGATTGAATTATTAGCCTGGTGGGAAGGTCGGGTTTGTACCAGTCATTTAATCAAACATATGGCGCTTGGCCGTGGTCAGGCGCAAGCCGATTTAGCCAGTTACCAAAAATTGTATCCCAGACAATTGCAGCTGGATGCCAGTATCAAAGGCTTCCGGCCCACCGCAGATTTTTGCTGCCAGCTGATTTCCGGCGACGTGGTGGAATACCTGAACTGGCTGAGCTTGTCGCAGCAAACTTACCTTGAAATTTCCAGCGACCGCGAAAGCACCCAATGGCCATTTTTCGCCTTAACGCTACCAGCGCGCCCGATTGAACCGAGCCTGATCCGGATTCTGGTGCAGGCCATGCGCAAACAGCTGCGGGTCGATTTAGCCTATTTGTCGCTGTCAAACCCCACCGCCGAAGGCCGGATTATTGCCCCTCATCATTTTGTCCGCACCGGCCTGCGCTGGCACGTGCGCGGTTACGACGAAAAACACCGGCAATACCGCGATTTTGTGCTGAGCCGTTTTCGCGGCGACGCCGAACTGCTGGATAAATCCGAATTCGGCGCCGCCCAAGACCCAGGCTGGCAAACACAGCTGGAAATTCAACTCACCCCCGATCCACGCCTCTCCACCGCCCAACAACAAGTCATCGCTGAAGACTACCGCCTAACCGACGGCATGTTACGCCTACCCACCCGCGCCTGCCTCGCACAATACCTGCTACAAGAAATGCAGGTCAGCCTCAAACCCGAACAACACTCCCCGGAATCACAACAACTGGTGCTGCACAACCAAGCCGAATTGGCGCCATGGCTATTCAGCCAACGCTGAGAAAAACGCACCTGTTCAGTGAATGTAGTGGTTTTTTGTGCAGTGTTGCGATTATGGGGAGATGTGGGTAGGGTGGTGTTAGACACAAGGAGCATACTGAATGACAACAGCAAGTTACATGGGGTACTGGGGCAAAGCCAAAAAAGATCCAGAGCAGGCTGGGCCAGAGTATCACTTGTTGGCTTATCACAGTTTGGATGTGGCGGCGGTGGGTTGGCAGTTACTGAACCCGGACAATAAGTTGTGTCAGGAATTGGCTGATTTTCTGCAACTGCAACCAGCGCAGTTACAAAGCTTATTCACTTTTGCTCTGGCTATACATGATTTAGGAAAATTCACCGGTGCTTTTCAGGCTTTAAAAACATTCGATACTACGGATTTGCATCAGTTTAAGGTGCGCAGACCCTATGATGGAGCTAAAGCCCGTCATGACATGTTGGGTTGGGCATTATGGCGAATGGCTATCGACGAAGATCTGGATTTACTTCAGTTGACAGGACTTTCACTTGCAGAGGCCAAAATTGATAAAGGGCTGGTGACCTTATTTCAAACTACTTGGGGGCATCACGGGAAGCCAGTGCAGCAAGGTCGTAACGTTGAGCTGGAAGATCATTTGGTTGACGCGAATATTCAACATGCTACTGAATTTATTAAAGATGTCGCGTCACTTTTTAAGCCGCAGTGGTCAGCACATTTTTTCACACCTGAAATTCAACAGCGTTTCCGGCAAATAAGCTGGCATTTGGCGGGTATCGGTATATTGGCAGATTGGGTTGGATCAGATACATGTTTCTTTCAGTATCAGAAAAGCGCGGTTTCACTGGCAGACTATTGGTTGGTGGCATTGGACCATGCCAAACTCGCCGTGGCAGATACCGGATTATTTGATACTTTTCCAGTCGAACCATTTAGCACTTTCAAACAGCAATTCGGTTTCGAACCCACTCCTTTGCAGCAGTGGGCGGCTGAGGTACCTATTCAGAACTGCCCCCAATTATTTGTTCTGGAAGATGTGACCGGTGCTGGAAAAACCGAAGCCGCATTGACTTTAACCCAAAGAATAATGGCAGCAGATTTAGCTGATGGTTTTTACTTTGGATTGCCATCAATGGCGACTTCGAACGCCATGTTTAAACGGATCCTTCGCCATTATCATCAGATGTATCAAGGCAATGCGCCTAGTATTGTGCTGGCACATGGCGCCAGAGATATGGAACAGAGTTTTCGTGACTTATTTCAAACAAGCGCATTCAGTGATGCTGATTACTTGCCCGATGAGCCGACGGCAACTGCAGTTTGCCATCAATGGTTTGCTGACTCTCGCAAAAAAGCACTACTGGCCCCTGTCGGGGTTGGTACTTTAGATCAGGCTTTGTTGGCGGTGTTACCGCGAAGGCATCAGGCACTGCGAATGATTGGTTTACACCGTAAGGTGCTGATATTTGATGAAGTCCATGCTGCAGATGAATATATGCTGGTATTGCTACAAGATTTGTTGCAGCTTCATGCTAGGCAGGGAGGCAGTGTCATATTACTGACCGCAACTCTTGCCGAAAGGCAACGCAAGGAGCTGATAACACGTTGGCTGGACGTTTTTGGTCTTACCGCTCCGACAGAATCAAACAATTCATTTCCGTTAGCAACTCAGGTTGGGAATCAAAGTGTTTTACAGTCGGCGTTGTCGTCGCGTGAAGATGTTTGCCGACAGCTTCAAGTTGTTTTTTTGCACTCAGTAGCGGCTTGCCTTGCCAGAGTAGAAGCCGCGGTGAGTCTGGGTCAATCCATTGTTTGGATCCGCAATTCGGTTGCGGACGCATTAACGGCTTATCAGCTCGTGAGTACGCAATTTCCTGGTCAATGCTTGTTGTTTCATAGTCGTTTTACGCTACTCGACCGCCAGACCACTGAAAGCTCAGTGCTAACTATTTTAGGTAAAACATCTACCGTTAAAGAGCGTGCTGGAAAAATCATCATCACGACCCAAGTTTTTCAAGAGAGTCTCGATGCCGATGCGGATGTGATGATTTCTGATATATGCCCTATCGATGATTTAATTCAGCGTGCAGGCCGTTTGCACCGGCATACCCGTGATACACATGGCTGCTATCAATCAGGTATTCAGGATCAACGGCAAAAACCAGTGTTATATCTGCATTGTCCGGAATTCTCAGAATCACCAGACACGAATTGGCTGTCGGCGCAATTTCGAAATACCGAACTGGTGTACCGTTCACCTGGCAGATTATGGCTTGGTTTAAGGGTGTTAATGCAGCACGGTGCTATTCGCATGCCAGAGGATGCCCGGTTATTGATCGAATCTGTTTATGGAGAGAAGGCAACTCATGACATTCCGGAAGCATTACAAACAGCTGAACAATTGCATTTTGGCGAAATTCAACGGAAAACTAATAAAGCGATGCAGCAAACCATTGATTGGTATCAAGGTTATTGTGCCGATAGCCATGTTTGTTGGGGTGAAGATGATAGTGAAATCAGCACCCGTTACAGCGATATGGAAAGTGTTGAAGTTATTGTATTAAAAAGGGAAGAGTCCGGGCAAATAATATTATGGGCATATGACCAGCAAAATGCGCTGGCACTCAGTAAATTAAAACTCCCGAAACACCAGGCTGACAAATTACAGAATTTTTCTGAAAGTCATTCCGTAAAAGCAGAGCAATTAAAAGCGCAGTTTAAGCAGGCGAGGTTTACCAGGTTTTGGCTTGCAGAGGATGATCAAATGTTTTGCTATTCAACAGAGACAGGGTTCTCCAAAAAATAATCCCCGCGGATGCGGGGAAAGGTAGAAATACACCATCAGATGCGTTGCATCATTAAGGTTCATCTCTGCTTTGCAGAGAAGATGGAAGGATACGCGTATGAGAGTAGGTTTTCAATTTATTATATAAAATGCTTTGCATCATTACTTATAAAAAACTTTACTTGTTCCTTTTTCGAACGTACTCTTGTTTTATCTGATTTAGGTAGAGCGTTCAAGGGGGCGCTTTGCCCCAAGTACGCTTACGGGTTGCATCGTCGATACTACTTGGTCCAGATCTAGTTTGCAATAACGTGAACTAGTCATCCCGCTAGCTAAAAAGGGCAATATCATGCTTAAGTCCGACGATGTTGATGACTACATTTTAATTTTTCGTCGCTTTAAAAAGGATAAATCTGGACAGTTACTTGATGCCAGGAAATACGGATTAAAGGCTTGGCCTATTAAAATCCGAAAATCTGATTAAGTCATAGGAGTGGTGCTTGTGGCACCACTCTTTTCAGGAGGAAAAAATGAACTTACTTTTTGAACCATGGATCCCGGTGCGTTTGCAAAACGGCGAGCGGCGTCATATCAGTTTGAGTGACATTACCAATCCACAGATCGCCGATTTTGCGTTTCCCCGCGCTGACTTCCAGGGAGCGGCATATCAGTTTGCCATCGGGGCATTCCAAACATTATTTGCGCCGAAAGATGAAGAGTTCTGGTTCGATTTTTATCTGCAAGCGCCAACAGCCGTTGTTCTGCATGAAGCTCTTGAGAAAGGCCGGCATGCGTTTGAACTTGTTGCAGACTCTGCGAATACACCCCGATTTATGCAGGATTTTGACGAGCTGGAGCAAGCAGAAGCAGGCCCGGTTTCCGGGCTGTTGATCGAAGCGCCGGGTGGCAATACGCTGAAATTGAACACCGACCATTTTGTGAAACGGGGTTTATACAGCCAGTTGACTTTGCCTATGGCCGCCATTGCCTTATTTACCTTACAAATTAATGCACCTTCCGGCGGGCAGGGTCATCGTACTGGTTTAAGGGGCGGTGGTCCTTTAACCACGCTGGTGTTGCCACATGATGCCGATGCGTCGTTGTGGCAAAAACTTTGGCTGAATGTACTGAGTAGGGAAACATTTCGGTATCAGGATCCAGATTTGCATAGCGTGTCAGTATTTCCCTGGTTAGGCCCTACCAAAGAAAGCAAACTTAAAGGAACTGAGGTTTACACCAAAGATGTCCATCCCCTGCATATGTACTGGGCGATGCCCAGGCGGATCCGACTGGAAGTGCAACATGGTTCAGCACAATGTGACCTGAGTCAGCAACCGTGCGAGAGTTATGTGACCCACTATCGGACACAAAACTACGGTTGTAACTACAGCGGTAGTTGGTTTCATCCATTAACACATTACCGGGTGAATCCGAAAAAACCAGAAGAAGACAATTTATCTACCAAGGGACAACCTGGCGGTGTTACTTACAAATACTGGCAAGCGTTAACTTTGCAAGATAAAGATGAAGGCAATATTCCAGCTTTAGTTGTAACAGCCTGCAGCAGTGAAAGAAATAGCCGACTTAAAGGTGAGTATCAACGGCTATGGGCCTTTGGCTACGATATGGACAATATGAAAGCAAGAGGCTGGTATTCAACAGAGTTACCGCTTTTTCATATAAAGCCAAAGCAGCGTGAGCGATTACTTAAAGATATCAAGGCGGTTCAGCAACTAGCTGCAGAAGCAGTATGGTGTTGTCGCACTCAAGTGAAAGCTGCTTGGTTTGGCAAACCTGCAGATGTCAAAGGTGACACCAGTTTTGTTGATTTACAATTTTGGCAAAGGTCGGAACAAGCGTTTTATCAAACGATCGCACAGATACTGTCCGATGAGCACGCAACTGATTCGCTAACGCCAGATGCAGCTTTAAAGTGGCTGCTGGCATTAAAACATACCGCAACCGATTTGTTCGACGAACTTGTACTTTCAGTCAGCGACAGCCAGAAAGACATTGCCCGCTCGGTGAAAGCCCGCGGCGCCCTCACTGGATGGTTTGTCGGCGGAAAATCAATAAAGAGTTTTAAACAGGCATACCAAATTCCGACTTTATCAACAGCGACACCAGCGAAAAATATGCAGGAGGCTAAAGCATGAGTGGGCAGCAAAAAGAGTTAGTGAGTAAAGCAAAATGGCAGGCAGAGCAGTGGTGGCAACAGATGATGCTGCCACAAGCCGAACTTAACGTCCCGAAGGCGCCAGCCCGCTACAGAGCAGAACTACGCCGTTGTGGCAGTGCTGATGCGGCAATGCTGACGGAAGGTTTCAGAGTGTTGTGGTTGGCCTTACCTGCTGAGATTCGTGAGCAACATTCATACAGCATTGAAGCCTGGGCAACCGTAGCGGCGATACTTTCACATGTCAGTCAGGCTCAGGAAAAAACATTTGGTGCCAGCCTCGGCCAGCTGGATGCTAAGACGGACAAAGCGGTCGTCAGCGAACTTCGTTTACAGCAATTACAAGGGGCCAAAACCAGTCAGGATTTCTTCCGTCGACTGCATCGTCTGGTACGGCAGCTCGGTGGCAAAGCAAATCCAGAAGCATTGATAGCCGATATTCTGGATTGGTTTGGTGAACATTATACGCAGCAACCGCGTCGTGCCGACAAAAGAGTCGCGGTGCGCTGGGCGCTGGATTATTACAGTGTGAAAGCTCACGTCTGAACCATTAAATCTGATAGTGAATTAAGGAAAATCATATGAGTAAATTTATTCAACTGCATTTATTAACTTCTTATGCGCCTTCAAACCTGAACAGGGACGATCTGGGACGGCCTAAAACAGCCAGAATGGGCGGTTCAGAGAGGCTTCGCGTCAGCTCGCAGAGTTTAAAGCGGAATTGGCGTTGTTCAGATTTATTTGAGCAAGCGTTGGCCGGAAATATCGGGATCCGGACCAAACGTTTTGGTGAGCAGGTTCTGCAGCAGCTTATTGCTAAAGGAATTCCTGAGAAAAAAGCAACTGAATGGACAGCCGCAATTGCCGGGCAGTTTGGCAAACTTAAAAAAGATTCCGTAGAAATTGAGCAGCTTGCGCATATTAGCCCTCAGGAGCAGCAAGCAACTTTTTCGCTGCTTGAGCAATTAGTAGCGGAAGACCGGGCTCCATCAGAAGAGGATTTGAACCTGTTAACCCGTAAAACGTCGGCTGTTGATATCGCGCTGTTTGGTCGTATGTTGGCATCCAGTCCGGAATTTAATATTGAAGCTGCATGTCAGGTCGCGCACGCTATCAGTGTGCACAGTGTTGCTGTTGAAGACGACTATTTCACCGCAGTTGATGATTTAAATGATGGCATGGATGATCGCGGCGCTTCACATATTGGCGAATCCGGTTTTGCCGCCGCGCTGTTCTATAGCTATATCTGCATCGATAAAGAACTGTTAGTCGAAAACCTGAACAATGACCTCGAGCTGGCAAATAAAGCAATTGCCGCCTTGGTTGAAGCTGCCGTAAAAGTCTCGCCAAAAGGGAAACAAAATTCTTTTGCTTCCAGAGCCTATGCCAGTTTTGTGCTGGCCGAAAAGGGAGAACAACAACCTCGTTCGCTGTCCGTGGCATTTTTAAAACCAGTATTTGGTGAAGATCAAGCTGCCGAAGCAATCAGTAAATTACTTCAGCAAGTCCACAACTTTGATGCTGTATATGGTCCGTGTGCAGACAGTCGAAAATCTTTGAATGCAGTGGCTGGCGAAGGCAGTTTTAGTGAGTTAGTGGCTTTTGTCGCCGATTAATACAGGAGGCGTTATGCAATATCTGGTTTTTCGGTTATACGGCCCAATGGCGAGTTGGGGGGAAGCTGCTGTTGGTGGTGACAGACCCACTGCGCTGCATCCGACCCGTTCTGCTGTTTTGGGATTATTAGCGGCGGCTATGGGAATCCGGCGAGATCAACAAACAGAATTAACAGACCTATTTCAGTCAGTTCAGTTTGCTATAAAAGAATACAGCTCGGGTGTTCTGGTGCGGGATTATCATACTGCTCAGGTGCCTTCTTCAGATAAAAAAAGGACACATCGGCATCGTAAAAGTGAACTTACAGGACCTGGATTTAAGTTAAATACAGTGCTATCGACTCGTGATTACCGGAGTGACGGACTTTGGGTAGTGGCTATCTGGTTAACCGGGCAAACAAAAGTAAGTCTGGCGGGGCTTGCAGATGCGTTGTTAAAGCCTCGGTTTACCTTATATCTTGGGCGAAAGTCTTGTCCGCTGGCTGCACCATTAAAGCCGCAACTGGTTGAAACAGAAACCTTAAAGCAAGCTTTGGATTCAGAGTTTCCTTGTTTGCTAAATTCTGCTGAACAAGATCGTAGCTGGTTACGTTTTTCGAAACAACATAGCTATTACTGGCAAGGCCCTAAGGACTTAATTTCGGCAGGTGCTATGGTTACGCAGAGCGTGCAGTTATGGGATGAACCCGGCGATCGATTGAAGTGGCAGTTTTCAGCACGGACAGAGCATCAGCTAACTGTCAGCATGGAGAGCTAGCATGTATTTATCACGAGTTCGTTTCTGGCCGAATAGTGCCGCGCATCAGGCTTTGATTTCAGTGCAGCAAAAAGGCAGCTATGCCAGCCATCAATTGTTGTGGCAGTTGTTTACTGAGCAGGCAGATCGTAATTTTTTATTTCGCGAAGATCAGGCCAGTGGCCTTGTCGGATCACAAGGGATGCCAGAATATCTGGTGTTGTCGACAACAGCGCCCGCGCAGTTGTCTGAGTTATTTCAGGTTCAGACCAAAAAGTTTGAACCACGCTTGGTTGTTGGAGAAAGGCTGGCATTTCGGTTAAGGGCAAATCCGACTGTGTCTTATAAAGGTGGATCTTCAGACAGTAGCAGAGGGCAACGTCATGATGTGATGATGCACGCCAGAAAAACGGCCCAAGCTTCAGGTATCGTTGATAAACAGCAATTGCAGCAGCAGATGAACCAAGCTGCAATTGATTGGCTTACTTGTGAGAAACGCTCGGCCAAGTTGGGTGTCAGGTTTGAAGTGCAACCAACGATTATTGCGTCATCTCAGCATAAAACCCGCAAGAAAAGCCAGTCACAGCTGATTAGTTACAGTGCAGTAGATTATGAGGGGGTGTTGACTGTCAACGAACCTGAATTATTTCTGACGCAAGTAGCGCTGGGATTAGGGCGGGCCAAAGCCTTTGGTTGCGGGCTAATGTTAATCCGGCGGGTTTAATAATCAAAATTCAAGGAGGATCTTTGATGGCTGTAAAACTAGAAGTTCTGGAACAGCAGATCGCAACTTATGGCAAGGATGGCATCGAATATATCTGTATCACCGATATGGCTCGCTTTAAACATGCTGAGCGTACTGGTTCCATTATTGGAAACTGGATGCGTAACCGCAATACAATTGAATTTCTGGGAATTTGGGAGCAACTGAATAATCCTGGTTTTAAAGTCATCGAATTCGATGACTTTAAAAAACAAGCCGGCCTCAATAGCTTTACCCTTACGCCAAAACAGTGGATTGAACAGACCAACGCCATTGGTCTGATATCCAAAGCTGGCCGATATGGTGGCACTTATGCACAAAAAGATATTGCCTTTGAATTCGCTAGTTGGATTTCTGTTGAGTTTAAACTTTATCTGATCAAAGAGTTTCAGCGGCTAAAAGAGCAGGAATTTCAGCAGCTTGGTTGGGATATTCGGCGCAATTTAGCCAAGGTGAATTACCTGATCCACACCGATGCGATTAAGCAGAATTTAATACCTGACACTTTAACGCCAGGCCAGATCAACCATGTATATGCCGATGAAGCCGACTTGCTGAACATGGCTTTGTTTGGGGTAACTGCAAGGCAGTGGCGGGAGCAAAACCCTACTTTAACCGGCAATATGCGTGATCATGCCAACATGCATCAGTTGGTGTGTCTTGCTAACCTTGAAACCATGAATGCTTTTCTGATCCATCAGGGTGAAGCTGCAACAGATCGGTTGCAACAACTGAACGCGCTGGCCATTTCACAAATGACTATTTTATCCAAACAGCCCACTGGCCTTTTGGCTTTATCTGGCAAAGGAAACAATTAGCCATGGCCTTTATTCCGCTAAAGCCTATCCCACTTAAAGATCGTAACTCGATGATTTTTATTGGCATGGGCCGAATTGACGTCAAAGATGGTGCCTTTGTGGTGGTGGATGAAGTGAATGGCGAACGTATGCATATTCCGGTGGGATCCATAGCCTGTTTGATGCTGGAACCAGGCACCCGAATTTCCCATGCGGCTATGAAGCTGGCGGCTGAAGTTGGTACGTTAATTACCTGGGTGGGCGAGGGCGGCGTTCGGTTCTATTCTGCCGGACAGCCTGGCGGTGCCCGTTCCGATAAGTTGTTGTACCAGGCAAGTCTGGCACTTGATGAACAACTGCGATTAAAAGTAGTGCGAAAAATGTTTGAACTACGGTTTGGCGAAGAGGCGCCACTGCGGCGCAGTGTTGATCAGTTACGGGGTATTGAAGGTGCCAGAGTACGTCAAACCTATCAGTTGTTAGCCAAACAATATGGCTTGCAGTGGCAAGGTCGCAAATATGATCCTAAAGATTGGGAGGCAGGAGATATCGTCAATCGTTGTATCAGCGCCGCTACTGCTTGTTTATATGGTATCACTGAAGCGGCAATTCTGGCGGCCGGTTATGCCCCAGCCATTGGTTATTTACACACTGGTAAGCCACTGAGTTTTGTCTATGACATCGCAGATATCATCAAATTCGACACCGTGGTGCCGTTGGCGTTTCGGATCGCGGCGAAAGATCCGATATCACCAGACAAAGAAGTTCGGCTGGCCTGTCGCGAGTTGTTTCGCACTGATCGCACGCTCAAAAGGCTGATCCCGCTGATTGAAGACATTCTGGCCGCAGGTGAAATTAAACCACCAGAACCATACCCGGATGCACAACCACCCGCACTCCCTGAACCGCCATCAATTGGCGATGCTGGTCATCGGAGCGGTTAATTATGAGTATGTGCATGATTGTGACCGAAGCTGTCCCGCCGAGATTACGTGGTCGATTAGCAGTGTGGTTATTAGAAGTACGTGCAGGTGTGTATGTGGGAGATGTCAGTCAGCGTGTACGCGAAATGTTATGGCAACAAGTAGACGCTATGGCAGAAGATGGCAATGCCATTATGGCGTGGGCCACCAACACCGAATCAGGTTTCGACTTTATCACTTACGGCAAAAACCGTCGTCAACCTGTCGACTTTGATGGTTTGAGGCTGGTCACTTTTCTTCCTGACGATTCGCAAAATTAACGATTATCTTGCTCTTTAAAAATCCGGAAAATTTGGTAGAAAAACAGAGCCTGTTTTTTTGTTTAAAATTCAGGTATATACTTTTAGTCCGTTCCCCGCATGGCCGGGGATAAACCGTGAAAAAATTATTCAATCTCGGGTAAAAGTGCCCGTTCCCCGCATGGCCGGGGATAAACCGTCTTCTTGACCATCCAAATCGATAAGCAACACCCGTTCCCCGCATGGCCGGGGATAAACCGCGTATGGGCGTTAGCCAACTACGCGACATTACCCGTTCCCCGCATGGCCGGGGATAAACCGCAGCCAGTTTAGCAGCCGACAAAATGCAGCAACCGTTCCCCGCATGGCCGGGGATAAACCGTGGCGGTATCCACATGGATCATGGTATCGCCACCGTTCCCCGCATGGCCGGGGATAAACCGTGGAAGCACAGCGCCGTGATCGCTATTGAAAACCGTTCCCCGCATGGCCGGGGATAAACCGCGGTGAAACTTTTACCTAACACCTTGTTAGAGCCGTTCCCCGCATGGCCGGGGATAAACCGCAGTTGCTGAAACTGGATGCGCTGACCCGCACCCGTTCCCCGCATGGCCGGGGATAAACCGGTATCGGGATTAGCGGTACTGAAGAAATATTCCCGTTCCCCGCATGGCCGGGGATAAACCGCTTTAACTTTCGTTCCAGTCCCTGATGTAGACCCGTTCCCCGCATGGCCGGGGATAAACCGCCAAGGCAGGCATGGTGCGACTATCTGTAGCACCGTTCCCCGCATGGCCGGGGATAAACCGTTTTTGTGCTTTGGTTGGCCTTGGTCGTGCTGCCGTTCCCCGCATGGCCGGGGATAAACCGCCAAGCTCTTTGTCGATTTTGGCTTTCAGGTACCGTTCCCCGCATGGCCGGGGATAAACCGAGTCATTAACTGCGCTCGGATTGCCAATGTCGCCGTTCCCCGCATGGCCGGGGATAAACCGGCGCTGCAATTTCGGCTAACTTATCCTGGTGTCCGTTCCCCGCATGGCCGGGGATAAACCGCAATTAAGCCAGGGTTTATCCGGTGGAGTCCTCCGTTCCCCGCATGGCCGGGGATAAACCGCTCTGGAGTCGCAGGGGTTGGATTTGCAGCTGCCCGTTCCCCGCATGGCCGGGGATAAACCGTCATGGTTTCCACGGTATTGGCTGCCGTATGCCCGTTCCCCGCATGGCCGGGGATAAACCGTTTGATCCAGATGATTCGAATTTAATTTTAGACCGTTCCCCGCATGGCCGGGGATAAACCGGTTACTTTCGGCTCGCATTCCTGCTGCACCAGCCGTTCCCCGCATGGCCGGGGATAAACCGCATTAACTGCAGCGGCCGTTCAATTCGGTTGACCGTTCCCCGCATGGCCGGGGATAAACCGGTTACTTTCGGCTCGCATTCCTGCTGCACCAGCCGTTCCCCGCATGGCCGGGGATAAACCGCGAAGGGGCGCAGCTCATTTCAAAGTTGCTGGCCGTTCCCCGCATGGCCGGGGATAAACCGCCTGTCATTGATGCACTGGCAACAGTTGCAAACCGTTCCCCGCATGGCCGGGGATAAACCGTGCGCCAGCATCACTAAACCTGATAACCAGCACCGTTCCCCGCATGGCCGGGGATAAACCGCCAGCCTGTTTAATCATCTCAATGTCTGACGCCCGTTCCCCGCATGGCCGGGGATAAACCGGTCAGCTTTACTTGCCTCATCCTTCAGCGCTCCCGTTCCCCGCATGGCCGGGGATAAACCGCAACCAAACTCTGCAATAGTTTCGTTTTCGTCCCGTTCCCCGCATGGCCGGGGATAAACCGTCTCCGCCAATGGTTCATCATGGCAATACTCACCGTTCCCCGCATGGCCGGGGATAAACCGTTTTGGTGCAGCTTGTTTGCCAAACTCGTTGACCGTTCCCCGCATGGCCGGGGATAAACCGCATTGCTCTGTGGCGTAAAATATGTCGACAGCCCGTTCCCCGCATGGCCGGGGATAAACCGATATCGGCCAAGCGACCGCAGAATTGAAAGAACCGTTCCCCGCATGGCCGGGGATAAACCGCCAGAGGCGAAAAATGAACATCTGGCTAGGTCCCGTTCCCCGCATGGCCGGGGATAAACCGGTGACTTGTTACCTAATTCTCACCCGACCGAGCCGTTCCCCGCATGGCCGGGGATAAACCGCAAAACCGAGCAATGGTGCAACTATGAAGCGGCCGTTCCCCGCATGGCCGGGGATAAACCGCCACCAACGAAGGTTATGATCGAGGTAATCAGCCGTTCCCCGCATGGCCGGGGATAAACCGCTGGCAATAAACAAAATAATGCGCCGCCAATTCCGTTCCCCGCATGGCCGGGGATAAACCGCCCCATCCCTTACACCGGTGACAATCGGATTTCCGTTCCCCGCATGGCCGGGGATAAACCGCCAATACATACAAGGGGTCTACCTCTAAAAGGCCGTTCCCCGCATGGCCGGGGATAAACCGAAACCCTGAATCAGACAGCAATGGATGCTCTGCCGTTCCCCGCATGGCCGGGGATAAACCGCGTGCAGCGAATGCCGGGTAGTACAGGCTGATCCGTTCCCCGCATGGCCGGGGATAAACCGTGGTTTCGCCAGTCGTGCCGGTCGTACCTTTGCCATTCACCGCATGGTCTGTGATAAACCGACATTGGCGATGAGCTGGTCAAGTTTGATATGCCGTTTCCCGCACGGACGGGGATAAACCGAACATCAACGGTTTTTAAGTTGCCGACCTGACCCGTTCCCCACACGGCAGGGGACAAACCGTCAATCACGGGCGACCCATACATGTTCCGCAACAGTTCCCTGCATGGTCGGGGATAAACCAGACGAATAGCCTTTAATCGTTCAGCATAGATACCGCCCCCCTGCATTGCCGTGGATACGAGTAGAGTTTACGCCGATAGATGTCAATCCGTTTCGAAGACGGAATACCGCTGTGGCGATATATCGTCTGATTTTGGCATCGGTGATTGTAGTGGGTGGCGTCAGGTATATTGAAAAAAAAACAATCGCACGATAACCCGTGCGGCACTGATAAAGTTGGAGGTTTCGCGGTCAGAAACAAACCTATATCGGCTAAGCTCGATGCTTAGGTCAAAACCCCCAAGCCGGCTCCTGGGGAACCGTGGTGTTTGGCAGCTCTAGCGCCGGGAGCCTATCCACCACAGCGTTTCCAGTATAGGAATTTTCATGGCGAACGTAAACGTCGTCATCAATTTCGATGCGACAGTTAAGGTGGGGCATTTTGATAATTTTGAGGTTGAGCGTGCCAGCCCAATCGTAAAAATCACTATGCACATGAAAATCCTACCACCCTCAATGTTAAAAAATTAGAGGTACTGATTGCGTTGTCGCAATGCAATTTAGATCGTCGCCTCGAGTTGATTCTCAACATAAACCCGTCGAATTCGACGGGTTTATGTTTGTTGAAATACTACAAAATTTCAGATTAAGCTAAGTTAATTCGCGGCTACAAAGACCAACTTAATAACAAAATCCGATTTTAAACCCATCGAATTCGATGACATTAAAAAGGCCTGTAAAAACAGGCCTCAACACGAATTCCAAATTCAACCGATCAATCAACAAC
The DNA here is from genome assembly GCF_001669775.1 of Rheinheimera sp. SA_1. Classification (GTDB taxonomy): domain Bacteria; phylum Pseudomonadota; class Gammaproteobacteria; order Enterobacterales; family Alteromonadaceae; genus Pararheinheimera. The sequence continues at coordinate 153,057 of NZ_LXWK01000018.1, read as the reverse complement.
AATCAATCAATGCCGATGCCCATGCTTAGCACTACCAGCGCCTTTCCCCGGCGCCGCAGCACTTTGCTTAATAACCGGTTTAGCAGTCACAAATGGCTTAATCCCCATCGACTGGTAAATATCCATCGGGTAGATGGCCTGGCCTTGGGTGATCACCATGGCTAACTGGCGGATGTCGCTGATGTTTTTGGTTGGGTCGCCGTCGACCAGGAGTAAGTCGGCGTCTTTGCCTACTTCAATGCTGCCTTTGCTGGCTTCTACTTTGCTGTAGCGGGCGCCGTTGAGCGTAGCTACTTGCAGCGCTTGGGCAGGGGTTAAACCGGCTTTGACCAGTAATTCCAGCTCACCTTGCAGGGTGAAACCGGCAAGTTCGTCGGTGCCTGCTACTACCGGGATGCCGGCTTTGTACATCATGCCGACAAACTCAACCATCTTGGCGTAGGATTTTGCGTAAAGTTTGGCGGTTGCTGCGTCTGGAATATCCAGCTCGGCGGTGGCGTAACGGCGTTGTAAATCTGGTGGTAAATGGTCGACGATGGCTTTCCATGGGTCACCGACTTCACCATCGACTTTTTTCAGGAAGTCAAAAGTCGCCAGGGTTGGGTCTACCACAATGCCTTTATCTTTCATCAGCTTGATATAGTCCTGCACCTTTTGGCTTTGCAAGTCTAAACCGGCCACTTGTTTTGCTGGCAGGTAAAACCGTTCCAGGGTGCGGGTGTCGGTGTCGGGTTTGACCAGGAAATTCAGCAGCATCTGGTTAATATGTTGAATTTCATCAAAACCGGCGGCAATCACATCTTCAGCTTTTAAAAATGCCGGCACATGGCCGCTGACCCGTAAACCACGGCTATGCGCGTAAATGACGGTATCTTTTAAGATTTCTTTTGGAAATGAGTTATAAATTTTCAGCTGCGGATAACCGTGGGCGGCGTACCAATCAATCGCCGATTTGGCACCGGCCAGGTCTTTCACCACAAAACCGTTGCGGGCAGAGAACGGGCTTTCACCTTCCAGAAAACCTGTTGGTACCACAGTTGGTGCCAGCAATTGTTGATGCTCGGTTTCGTCGATAATTGCCTGAATGGTGGCGTTATCATTACCCATATCACGCAAGGTCGTCACGCCAGCAGCCAGATGTAACGGGCCTTCCCAACGTGAAATATGGCCATGCATATCAAATAAACCCGGCACGACCATGCGGCCTTTACCGTCGATATCGTTTTGCACCGGCGTATTCAGCGTGCCGGTTGGCACTATGCTGGTAATTTTACCGCGAAGCAGATACACGTCACTGGCGCTGCCGACTTTGGTGGTTTTGCTGTCAAAAATCCGCACGTTACGCAGCACCGTCAGGCCGGCTAATTCCTTCGGAATTTTGGTGGCCATATCGGTCAGTAATTTGGTTTCTGCCTGTTGCTGGATCGCGGCCATTTTAGTGGCGTTGTCCTGCCAGCCTTCTTCAATCAGCGTTAAATAGCCAGGGGCAATACTGGCAAATAAACGAGGGTTTTCACCGCTGGTTGCCCAGACAAAATTTGGCTCCAGGCCTACGCCGGTTTGGACTAACAGTTGAACCTGTTGTTTTTCACCGCCTTTTTCGACAATTAAATCGCTGACCGGTTGCTGGGTTAAAGTGCCGGACGGCAGTAACGCGATACTGTTAGTGCCGCTTTTGGCGATGGCGTTGATGGCGATGGAGCTTAATTCCGGCGAGCCATCGACCGGTAAATACATGACGGCGCCAGATACTTTCGTCTGACCTTTTTGTTCGCCGGCGTGCCAGCTGGCGTTGTCGCCTTCACGCTGGAATTTTTCGTTGATCACCGAACCAAAAGTCGATTTGCCCTGGCCGCTGTAACTGGCAATGGTGCCGTCGGCATTGAGTTTAATCGATTCGTTTAATTCCGGGCCACGGCCGTTGTCTTTAAAAATAAAACGGACATTCAGTTCGCCATTGTCTGCAATATCAACAATTTGCTCACCGGCTTTGACGCCGTTGTCGACCAGAATGGTATAACGGCGCTGCTCAGCCGCCAGGCTTTGAAAAGTAAAACTTGCCAGTAACAGGGCAGCAATTGGGGTAAAACGCATCGGAATATCCTTATGGATGAAGAGGCTATGCACCGACAATACCAAAGCTTTGGAATGTTGCGCAATGCTGATAGTCTTGGACGAAATGTCGACTGACGCTTTGGCCAGCGGCCGAATTAAGGTAGCATAGACGTCCTTTGGCCTGAATTTATTGTAGACCCCATGTCTGACGCGGTATTTCCTATTAGTGCAGCTACGCTGCAGCTTTGGTTTGATCCTGGTACTTTCCAGCGTGCCCGTGCCTATTGGCAAGCGGGTAAAGTGATTAAACTTGAATACAGTGAAGATTTGGCCCAGATCAGTGCGCAGGTCTGGGGTGAAGCTTTGTCCCCATACCGGCAATTTATCTCGTTAAAACCGCATGGCGCCGAGTGGCGTTTAACGGACACCTGTAGCTGCCCGATTGGTGGCCGTTGTAAACATGTGCTGGCGGTGCTGTTAAAACTAAAGCAAGCATACGAGCAGCAACAGCAGGGGTTGTCGCAGCTGCCGATGCGTCAGCTGAATCAATGGTTTAACGATGTCGAGCGGTTGGCCAATACCGATCCGAGCATTGGAAAACTGAAAGACGTGGTGCTCTATATCCTGAGCTATGGCCAGTCTGGATTGCAGCTGTACCCACGAAGGGTGAAGCAAAGCAAAAAAGGCACTTACACCAAAGGCCAAACCATCACCCAGCATGAATTTTCCGGTTATCTGGTGCCGTACTGGATTGAAGAAGCCGATTTTCGGCTGATTAACCTGTTCCGTTCACAAAACATCCGCGAACAATCGTTGTTAGAAGACGACTGGGGTTATCAGCTACTGCAACAATTGCTGGCCACTGGTCGTTGTTTTTTTGGTGAAGCGCGGCACGAACTGAAACATGGCGAGCCGCGCGAGCTTGAGCTGAAATGGCTGGAAGGCAAAGCCGGTCATCAGCTGATGTGGGATTTAGGCGACGATGCCGAACTCGAAGTGGTCTACACCAATCCGCCTTGTTATCTCGATACCACCCATTTTGTGATTGGTCCTTTGACCACAGAACTAAGCGGTCGCGAATTAAAACTGTTGGCAAAAATGCCGCCGGTACCGGTTGCTGTGGTGCAGGACAGTTTAAGTAAACTGCAAAAACTATTTGGTAAAGTCAGCCTGCCGGTGCCCAAAGGTGTGGCGCTGGAGCGGCTCGATGTCGAGCCCATTCCGGTATTACAACTACGGATGCAACAGCAAAAAACTGCCGGCAATAAACGACCAACCGCACGTTTGGGTTTTGCTTACGGCGAATTTGTATTGCCGCTGGATTTACGCCAATCGCAAACTGAAGTGAAAGAGCCAGGTCGCACGGTATTTATTAAACGCAGCCGGGCGCTGGAAACCGCAGCGCTGGAGCAGTTGCTGGCATACGGGCTGGTGCAGCTGGCCGAGCCGGATGAATTTGAACACGCAGTCGTTGAAGCTGCTGTTGATGGGCTGGCAGCTCAACAACAAACGAAACAACAATGGCAACAAGCCTCGTTTGGCATCGGTGAAGGCCCTGACAATCCACAGCTTTGGCAACCGCTGTTACAGGCGTTACCCGATTTAGCCAATGACGGCTGGCGGGTAGAGCAAGCCGAAGATTTTAATCTGGATATATTAGCTTCGACCCCATATTTGCAGGTTGAAGACGGCAAAGAAAGTGGTTTTAAACTGGGTATTCAGGTGGATATCGACGGCCAGCAAGTACCGTTGTTGCCATTGATCACCCAGTGGCTGCGCCAATATGGGTTACCCACTTCGCAAGAGCATATTTGGCTCAGTTTACCGCAAGGCAAACTGGCGTTGCCAGTGAGCCTTATTCAGCCACTCATCGACACCATCGTTGAATTGCTGAACCTCAGTAAACCAATGTTAATGCTGGAATTGCCGGATTATAAAGCGGCGTTATTGCCAGCACCCGGTGCTGCCGAAGTGAAGTATCTGAATGCCGGTCGGTTAGAGCGGCTGACCAGTCAGTTGCATCATTTTAGCGGCATCAGCGAAGTGGCGAAGCCAGAAGCGCTGGAAGCAGAGCTGCGGCCTTATCAGCAACAAGGTCTGAACTGGTTAAGCTTTTTGCGCCAGTATGGCCTGGGTGGCGTGCTTGCCGACGATATGGGCCTGGGTAAAACCTTGCAGGCGTTGAGTTTTTTACAAAGTGAACGCGAAGCAGGGCGGTTAACGCTGCCGGTGCTGATTGTCTGTCCGACCAGTTTGCTCGGTAACTGGCAGCAGGAAGCGGCGCGGTTTACGCCAGAGCTGCGGGTATTACAGCTGTATGGCTCAAAACGCCAGGCCTTGTTTGAACTGTTGCCGGATTACGACATTATCGTTACCAGTTATCCGTTGGTGGTGCGCGATATTGCGCTGTATCAGCGTTACCGTTTTAGTGCGGTGATTCTGGATGAAGCGCAGCATATTAAAAACTCCGGCAGTCAGGCGGCGCAATCGGTGCGGCTATTAAAAGCCGATTTCCGGCTGGCGCTTTCTGGCACGCCACTGGAAAACCACCTGGGTGAACTGAAATCCTTATTCGATTTTGTGTTGCCGGGGTTATTAGGCACCGAACAACATTTCCAGCAGGTGTATCGCAAACCTATTGAAAAACATGCTGATGCTGAACGTGCCCATGCGTTAAAGGCGAAAATTGCGCCCTTTATGCTGCGCCGGACTAAATCGCAGGTCGCGACCGAACTGCCAGAAAAAACCGAGATTATTCAGCTATTAGAGCTGGAATCGGATCAGCGTAATTTGTACGAAAGTATCCGGCTGGTGATGGAAACCAAGGTGCGGGAGTTGTTTTTGCGCAAAGGCGTTGCCGCCAGCCAAATTGAATTCCTCGATGCTTTATTAAAATTACGTCAAGCCTGTTGTGATGCGCGCTTAGTGCCAATTGAACAGGCGCAATCGGTGAAGCACAACGCCAAGTTACAGTGGCTGCGTGACACCCTGCCGGAAATGATTGAAGAAGGCCGGAAAATTCTGTTGTTTAGTCAGTTTGCCAGCATGCTGAATCTGATTGAACAAGAGCTGCAATATATGGGTATTTCGTATAGCAAGCTGACCGGTCAGACCAAAAAACGCCAGGATCAAATTGACGCTTTCCAGCAGGGTGAAACGTCGGTGTTTCTGATCAGCTTAAAAGCTGGTGGCACCGGTTTAAACCTGACTGCGGCGGATACCGTCATTCACTATGACCCATGGTGGAATCCGGCAGCAGAAAATCAGGCCACCGACCGCGCACACCGTATTGGTCAGGACAAAGCAGTCTTTGTGTACAAATTAATTGTTCGCAATACCGTTGAAGAAAAAGTGCAGAAATTACAGCAGTTTAAGCAAGGTTTGGCTGACCAGTTGTTTGCCGGTGGCAAAGGCCAGGTGTGGCAGGGCAGTGCCATTGATTTGCTGTCGTTATTTAGCGAAGAGGCGATCCCGGCCCAAACTCCGGACGAAGACTTACAGTTCCGATAACCGCCAGCTTACAAATGGGCGGTTTTTGGTGCAGTGCTGCTGGGCTTGGTTTGTTGGTTCACCAGCTGTGATTGCACTTGTTGCATTAACTGCTGTAGTGCCAGTTTGCTTTTGTCATCGTGCCAGCTCAGCATTTTTTGCTGATATTCAGGATTCGCCCACAGTTTCACCAGTTGCTGATTAATATCGTTGATAAGCTTTGGTGCAGCCGGGTGTTTACTGCAGGCCACATAGGTGGTTTGGTAGCTGTCATCGCCAGCCAATAAATAAAAATGGAGTGTTGCGGTCGGTTGTTTCGACGAGTTCAGCAGGAAGTTTACCCGATGTGGGTATTCCAGCAGGTAATCGACCCGGCCGCCGAGCAGTAAATCGACCGGGTTTTGGTCGATGGCGCTGTGATCACCGAGTAAACCACCGGGAATGGTGCGGGCCTGGTCGATCAGTTGTGGATAACCACGACCCGATTCCAGTAAACCTAAATACCGTTGCCGGCTGACCAGTTGTTGCAAGTCGACCACCGGCACCTGCAGCTGCTGCAGTTCCTGATCCAGCTTGCTGTCGGCGACTGTGGCCAACGCCACCGGCATCACCACTCCAGCCGGTACCGACATCAACATCTGTCGCTGCCGTTTGGCATTATTCAGAATGCCAAAGCTGCAATATAAAGCGGAAGCGTCGCCATGCAGCACTTCACGCCGTTCAAAACTAACAAAACGGGAACGATGCTGATATTGTGGCAGTTGTGCCATCAACATTTTTTCCATCAGATCAGAGGAACCCTGACCTTGGGCTGGTCCGGATAAAATGCGAAACGGTGCCAAATCAGACAACAACCAATGAACAACCGGTTCAGCGGCAGCAGCGTGGCCAGACAGGCCAAAGAGAAGTAGCACCAGACCACGCAAGACAGTCATCTAGGTAACCAGTGGATCGAAGTGAGTTTACCTTAGCAAGCAAGCACTGGTCTGGCAAGTGTATTGAATTTAGGAACAATTTTGTGATTACCTATCGTATTGTTCTTTTATGCGCAAAGAGGAACCACCGACCGTGTTAAAAACGCAATTTATGGCCTGGGCCGGGATGCAAAACGCCCTCGATCCAAAGCAAGCTTATTATCTGATGGTGATGGCGCTGATTATTCTCACCGCGCTGGTGCTGCATTTGGTGTTACATCAGGGCATCTTACGCTGGATGCGGCAAAAAACCGATGTGGTAGATACCAGCTGGCGCCAGGCGCTGGCACGGAATAAATTATTAAGCCGCATGGCGCTGACGGCGCAAGGCATGATTTTGGAAGTGCAGGCCAGTATCTGGCTGGGCAGTGGCAGTGAAACGCTGGCGTTGATCACTTTGTTGTCGCAGCTATGGGTGTTGTTGTACGGCTTGCTAAGTGGCTTTTCGCTGCTTGATACCATTGAAGCGGTGATGCAGAACAATGGCTTTGGTAAACAAGCGCCGGTACGGGGGTTGTTTCAGAGTTTAAAACTGGCGGCTTCGGTGCTGGCGGTGATTTTGGCGTTATCGATGATTTCCGGCAAGTCGCCATTGTTGTTATTAAGTGGCCTTGGTGCCATGACCGCCATTTTGTTGTTGGTATTTAAAGATCCAATTTTAGGTTTTGTCGCCGGTATTCAGCTGTCCGCCAATAAAATGTTGATGCTGGGCGACTGGCTGGAAATGCCAAAATATGGTGCCGACGGCGCGGTGATTGAAATGAATCTGACCACGGTGAAAGTACGGAATTGGGACAATACCATCACCAGTATTCCGGCTTATGCACTGATTTCCGATTCCTTTAAAAACTGGCGTGGCATGAGCGAATCGGGTGGCCGGCGGCTGAAACGGTCGATTTTTATCGACGCCAGCAGTGTACGGTTTTTACAACAAACCGATATAGCGCAGCTGGAAAAGTCATTATTATTAAAGTCTTACTTTGATCAAAAACTGCCGGAAATTGAAATTTTTAATCAAAGTCTGGATTTAAGTTGTGCGCTGAATGGCCGCCGTTTAACCAATCTTGGCACTTTACGCGCTTATCTGACCGCTTTCTTAAACCAACATCCGGATATCCACCCGCAGATGACGCAAATGGTGCGGCAACTGGCGCCGGGGCCAACCGGCATTCCACTGGAGATTTATGCCTTTTGTAGCGATACCGCCTGGCTACATTATGAAGCGGTACAGGCCGATATTTTCGACCATATCTTTGCGGTGATTGCCGAGTTTGACTTGCGGGTTTATCAGCAGCCGTCAGGTTATGATTTACGGCAATTGCAGCAGGTGTTGCCGCCTACTCAAGTAACCAGTGCACTACCGGCAGTTGCTCAGCCAACAGTTGCGCAACCAGCCGCCGGCGAAACAACGGTTTCTCAGGCTACTGTTTCTTCTGCACCTGCAGCGCCGACAACAACGCCACAGGCCAGTTAAATCTCGGCCAGCAATTGCTGCCAGTTTTGTTTATAGCGGCGGGAAGCATTCACCCACTTGCCATCGGATAAGCGGAACTGGTAGTCGTTGTTATGCGGCTGCACTTTGTGAACATGGTGCAGATTGACCAGCGTCGAGCGGTGAATTTGCACAAAGTGCGCCGGTAACCGCTGCAGTAACTCTTTAATGGTTTCGCGGATCACCAGGCTTTCGGTCAGCGTTTGAATACACATGTAATTGCCCGCCGCCTCAATCTGCAGAATCTCAATATCGTCCAGCAATAAGGTCGAAGCGCCGGTACGAAACGACAGTTTATGGCTGACCGTTGCCGGCAGTTCCGGTTGTTTATCCAGCGTGGTACGGGCATCCAATAAACATTGCGCCAGCCGCTGCCTTGAGACAGGTTTCAGCAAATAATCAAAGGCGAAATGCTCAAAGGCTGAAAACGCATATTGCTCGTAAGCCGTTACCAAAATCAGTAATGGCGGCGATAGCGCCGAGGCTTTATTCAGTTGCTTCAGAATATCAATGCCTTTAATACCCGGCATCTGAATGTCCAGAAACACCAAATCAACCGGGTGTTGTTGTAAATAACTTAAGGTGTCGTCGCCATTGTCAAAACAGGCGACGATATTCAAATGCGGATAAGTGGCCAGTTTTGCCTTTAAGTTGCTGATTGCTAAAGGTTCATCATCAGCGATCACCAGATTAATTGCGGACATAAGCAGACTCCAAAGGTAAAGATAACTGGCCTGCAAATGAGGCGCCGGACAGGTGTAATTGCAAACTGGCATCAGCGCCAAACATCAGCTCCAGCCGTTCGGCTAGTTGCTGCAGGCTGGCTGGCCAGGTTGTGGTATCGGTATGTGCGGGTTCCGCTGCGGTGGTTTGTGCTTCAGCAGCTTCGTTTGCAGGGCCAGCCGCCGGATCTGAATTACCAATGTGCCGTTTAATCTCAATCAGCAACTGCTGTTCGGTGGTGTAGATACTGATATCCAGTTGCACCGGTCCGGAAATTTCCGCGACCGTGAACAACACGGCGTTCTCTGCCAGCGGCTGCAACAATAACGGAGGAATTTGTAATTTCGGCAAAGCGGCAATTTGCCAGTTTAACTGCAGCCGCTCGCCAAACCGCACCTGCTGAATAGCCAGATAAGCCGCCAGTGCATCCAGTTCCTGTGGCAATGGGATCAGCGTTTCATCTTTGTTTTTCAGCGAATGGCGCAAAAAAGTCGACAAGTTTTGGATCAGTTGCTCGGCCAGGAGTCCCTGACGGCTGATAATTAATGAATTCAGTGCATTTAAGGTATTAAACATAAAATGCGGATTTAACTGATACCGCAACACTTTTAACCGTGCGGCTCTGGCCTGATTCAGCAGTGCCTGTTGCGCCACAAATTCCTGCTGATAACCCTGATTGGCTTTGATCAGCAAATACACTGCCAGCCAACCGAGTAACGGCAATAACACCAACGGTAGCGTTGAAACCATTTGTTCCGCAAACGACGATTTCCAGCCCTTGCTATTGGTCGAGTAGGTAGTAATCAGCGTTTGTCGCAGCGGCAGTAACACCAGGCACAGTGGCACTATCCAGTACAATAAACGGCGCATTTGTTGCGGTAGCGGCATGGTGCTTGCCAAATCACGCTGACCTAAAAAGCCGGTGACCACCAGGTTAATCAGTGCCAGTAAGGTGTAGGTACCCAAATAAGGCCAGGGCTGTTCGTTCTGCAGTGGCAATAACACCGCCAAATGGGTGTACTTCAGCAGCAGATAGCCGAACCAGTACACCAGATGCCAGTACCAGAAACGGTGCAGTGGCGATTGTGACCAGACTAGCGTGCTCATCCATGACTCCCTTGCCAGGGCAAACAGATATTCACCTGAAAGCCGGTCGGCAACGCCAACACCGCGAGACTGGCCCGGTCGCCAAAGTGTTGTTTTAAGCGGTTCCGGATGTTGGTCAGGCCAACTCCTGAGCTGCAACTTTCATCCAACACCAACGTCGAACCTGGCCCATCGTCGGTGACTTCAAGCAGTAACTGCTCCTGCTGATGGCTGCCGTGAATGGTAATAGTGGCGCCTTGTTGGCGGGTGGCAACGGCGTACTTCACCGCATTTTCAATCAAGGGTTGTAGCAATAACGCCGGGATCTGCTGCGCTTTTAAACTTTCATCAATTTGCCAGATGACTTTTAACTTGTCGCCAAACCGGGTTTTTTGCAAAGTCAGATAGGCTTCAATCGCAGCCAGTTCGTCAGCAAGGCGGACTAAACTGTCCGGCGATTTACTCAGCGAATAACGTAAGAATGTAGATAGTTGTTCGGACATAGTCTCAGCATCGTCATAACGCTCGGCTTCCAGCAAAGCGCAGACAGAATTCAGGGCGTTAAAGGTAAAATGCGGATTGAGTTGGTGTTGTAATGCTTGTAGCTCAAGCTGTTGAATATTCTGACTTAAGCGGGTAGATTCCTGCAATTTGCTTTGTTGCTGCTGATAACGCCAGAACGTCAGATAACACAGCACCCAGATAAAAAATGGCAGGCTGGTGGTATCGAGTTCGCTTAGTAACATTTCCGGCAAAAAGTGCTCTGGTTCTTTGACCAGCATCCAGGATAAATTATTCAGCGGCGTGTATACGCATAAAATCAAAGCCGCAGCGGCACACACCTGTACTGGCGGCAGTTGGCGGGCAAACGACCAGCGGATAAACCAGGTCGATACGACAATTTCCAGGATCACCATTGCTACTTTTGATGCCGTATAGGGCAGCTCAAATTTGTAATCCGGCATCAACAGCCACCACAGCAGCATCAGCGCGAAATCAAGCAGCGCCAGGCTCAGCCAGTACCAGAGGTTAAAGCGTAACAGTTTTTGCAGTTGCACATTTGCCATTAAACCAACACCTTTTTAAATTCCGTTTTAGTATAGAGCCTATGTTTCAAATCGACTTAGCTTGCATGACCAGCGGATGAATTTCCGTGATGGCGCCTTATCTTCAATGATTTCGGGTATGCAAGTCTGGCTGTACTTTATTGCTGCAAATGTTGCAATAACCGGTCAAAAGCGCGGTAGCTTAACGCCTCCAGCAAGTGGTTGCGCGAAATATCCGCTTGTTGTTGCAGGTCGGCGATGGTGCGCGCGACTTTCAGCAACTTGTGATAACTGCGGGCTGACAGTTTGAGCTGCACCAGGCATTGCTCCAGAAAATCACTATCGGTCTCACTTAATGCGCAATAGCTGGCGAGTTCCGCCGGTTGGAGCCTGGCGTTGGCTTTACCCTGCCGTTCCAGCTGACGAACACGGCTGGCGGCCACTCTGGTGGCTATATCCTGCGAGCTTTCATCGGTTTGGGTCTGCGTCAGCATGCCCTTGGGTAATAATGGCACTTCAATTTGCATTTCAATCCGATCGAGTAATGGCCCGGAAATACGGTTTAAGTAACGCAAAACCTGTTCGCGACTGGCGCGGCCATCCTGATGATGACCGGTCGGGCTTGGATTGAGCGCAGCAATCAGCTGAAACTGTGCCGGAAATTGTGCCTGACGTCCGGCACGGGAAATATGCACAGTACCGGTTTCCAAAGGTTCGCGCAGGACGTCCAATACTTTGCGATCGTATTCCGGCAACTCATCCAAAAATAAAATGCCCTGATGCGCCAGCGAAATTTCGCCGGGTCTTGGCACCGAGCCACCGCCCACCAATGCAATCGCCGAACTGGTATGGTGCGGTTGGCGAAACGGTGGCAGCCGCCAATGGCGCTGCGCTGGTAAGGCGGCAATTGAATACACCGCAGCACTTTGTAATGCTTCTTCCGGTGACAATAACGGCAATAAGCCGGGCAAGCGCTGCGCCAGCATTGATTTACCGGTGCCAGGCGGGCCAAACATCAGGATGTTGTGTTGACCAGCGGCCGCAATTTCCAACGCTCTTTTGGCATGTTGCTGGCCTTTGACATCGGAAAAGCAGCTGATGGTCTCGCACATCAGTGCAGGTAACGGCGGCAGTGGTGGGATCGCAGGTAATGCCTGTTGGCCGAGCAAAAAACTATGCACTTGCAATAAATGGCTGGCGCCATGCAGCTGCGCATCCGGTACCTGTTGTGCCTGACTGGCATTTAACAGTGGCAATACCGCTTGTCGACCACTCGCCAGACAAGCCATCGCCAGTGGAATTTCGCCGACAATCGGTCGGATCTCGCCGGATAATGCCAGCTCGCCGTAAAATTCATAACCAACCAGCGCAGTCGGCGGCAGTTGGCCGCTGGCGACAATAATGCCAAGCGCAATCGGCAAATCAAATCGGCCACCTTCTTTGGGTAAATCGGCCGGGGCCAGATTGACGGTGATTTTGCGGTCCGGAAATTCAAAACCGCAGTTAATCAAGGCGCTGCGTACCCTGTCTCTCGATTCGCGCACCGAGGTTTCCGGCAATCCAACCAGCTGGAAACCAGGTAATCCGGCACTTAAATGCACTTCGACTGTGACCTGCGGCGCTTCCAGCCCCAGTCGGGCACGGCTATATACGATGGCGAGTGCCATTCATTCATCCTTGATCCGAACTTTACGTCTGTAAGGTGTAGCAAGTTGTAAATTAAATGCAAATTAAAAGAGTGTTTTGACCAGCTTGTAGGCAGCTAGCTTTCTAATTGGCAGATAACTCGCTACACTGCAAAAAAGTTTTTATACCCTGCCTTTTCAAAGATGAAGGGTATAGTACCCGTCATTCCTGACGCTGCCTGTAATCAAAATGGCAGCTGATTTGAGAGAGAAGCAGTGCGCTCAGCAACAAGTCGGTTTTTATTCTATCGGGTGATTGGTTATCTGCTGGTGATGTTATCTGGCGCTATGCTGATCACTACCGCCGTTGCGGTGTATTACAACGAAAAAAGCTTCTGGAGTTACCTGATCTCGGCCTTCACCACTGTCAGTGTTGGTTATTTTCTGGTGTACAAAGGCCGTCACGAATTCTCGCTGATTAAACGCCATTTATTCTTATTGACCGCCTTTTGCTGGTTAGCGATCTGTCTGTTTTCGACTTTACCTTTTGTGTTGGTGTTGCCTGATTTGGCTTATGTTGACGCAGTATTTGAAACTGTTTCTGCCATCACCACCACTGGCGCTACCGTGCTGACGGGGCTTGATACCATGCCCAAAGGTTTATTGTTCTGGCGCGCTATTTTGCAGTGGATTGGCGGGGTTGGTATTATCGTGATGGCGATAGCGATTTTACCGGCGTTAAAAATCGGTGGCATGAAGCTGTTCAAAACCGAAAACTCCGATATTTCTGAAAAAATACTGCCAAGAAGCTCCAGCCTGTCGATGTACATCGGCGTGGTGTACCTGATTTTAAGCATCAGTTGCATGACGTTGTATTTCCTCGGCGGCATGACCGGTTTTGATGCCATAACGCACGGTATGACCACAGTCGCCACTGGTGGTTTTGCCAATTACGATGCCTCGTTTGGCCATTTTAATGATCAGCCGCATTTGTTGTGGATTTCCAGCCTGTTTATGATTTTATCGGCGTTGCCGCTGGTGTTGCTGGTCGGTGCTTTGCGCGGACATAAATGGATTTTATTTCGCGATCCGCAAGTCAGGGCGTTTTTAGCCATAGTGGTATTTTGTGCGTTGCTGCTGACTTGGTATCAGCATGAACACAATGCCAGACCCTGGCTGGATGCCTTGACCCACAGCGTATTTAACGTGGTGTCGGTGATTACCACCTGTGGTTTTGCCTCAGAGAATTATTCGGCCTGGGGTGGGCTGGCGGTGATTTTGTTCTTCTACATCACCTTTTCCGGAGCTTGTTCAGGCTCGACGTCCGGTGGATTGAAAATTTTCCGGACCCAGCTGGCCGGTTTGTTATTAATCAAACAATTTAAACTGCTGGTGCATCCGAATGCGGTCTGGGTGCAAAAATATGGCACCAAACCGGTCAACGACCAACTACTGGGGTCGGTGTTGGCATTTTGTTTTGTCTATTTTGCTTCCATTGCAACGCTGGCGTTGGGGTTGTCGATGTTTGACCTCGATTTTGTGACTGCGCTCACCGGCGCCGCCACCGCCATCAGTAATGTCGGTCCTGGACTTGGTCCGGTGATTGGGCCGGATGGCAATTTCAGTAGTTTGCCCGATGGCGCCAAGTGGTTGATTAGCTTTGGCATGGTGCTGGGACGGCTGGAGATTCTGACGATTCTGCTGCTGTTCACGCCGATGTACTGGCGGTACTAGAGACTTCGCAAAAAATGCAAAAAGCCAGTCACCAGACTGGCTTTTTGCTATCTGCATTTCGGTGACACTTGCCATGCATATTAAAAAATTAACCTTGAGTTCTGCGGTTTGTGTTCTAGAATGACGAATCGTCAATAATTTTGGTGCCGCGCTGATGCCAGCCAAACCAGCTTCTGAAGCCACGCCCAAGCGCCTGCTGGCCAAGCAGCTACGGGAACAGGAATTATTGACCCTGGCGCAGCACATTTTGCAACAGGACGGATTTGCCGGTTTGACCATGGACCGATTAACTGCCTTGTCGTCAGTCTCCAAAGGCACCATTTATAACCACTTTTGTAGCAAAGAAGATTTATTTACTGCGCTCAGCGTCGACAGCTTGCAGCGACAGCTACAGCTGTTTGCACGGGCGCTGCAGATCCCGGGTCACAGTCGCGAGCAGGTGCTGGCGCTGCATTTGGCTTACCATCAGTTTTCCATGACCGAACCGACGTTATTTTTGTGTTTGCTAACCGCCAATACGCCGGGCGTAATTGAAAAAAGTTCACCGTCGCGACTGGCACTACGCCAACAATTGGAGATGCAACTGGTGACTATCTGCCAGCAACTCATTGCACAGGCGATAGCCGAAGGTTCATTACAACTGCCGGCCAAGCAGAGCCTTGATGCGCTGGCATTTGTGCAATGGGCGCAAGCCTTTGGTAGTAATGCGTTATTTAAACCAACCCAGCAGCTGGGTTTGTTCGGCCAGTTGGAACCACAGAGCACGATGCTGCTTGGCATCAACCTGTTGTTGGATGGTCTAAACTGGAAACCACTTTCCAAAGAATGGGACTATCACGCGAGCTGGCAGCGGATGATGACCGCGCTGGCGTCTGAGCCGCTGTTAGCTGACGGTCAAACAAATTGATGGAATATAACAAGGAGATGGGATGAAACAATTCTGGCTAACTGGCGCGCTGCGGCATCCGTACTGGACTTTGGCCTGGGTGCTTGCTCTGGCGTTTGCGATGGCATTTGGCGCCAAAAATCTGTATTTCCGCGGTGATTTCCGGATTTTCTTCTCGCCGGAAAACCCACAAATGCAGGCGTTTGACAAAATGCAGGCGCGCTTTAATAAAAGTGACAATATGCTGGTGGCCATTACCCCGGCTTCCGGCGATGTGTTTGATCCCAAAGTGTTAGCGGTGGTGAAGGAACTTACTGACGCAGCCTGGCAAACCCCACATTCATTACGGGTTGATTCCATTACTAATTTTCAACATACCGCGGCCGTTGATGACGACCTGCAGGTGGAAGATTTGTTATTGGATCTAAGCCAGCTGGATGCGGCCAAAGCGGCCAGTATCAAAGCGATTGCGCTGGCCGAGCCGGCGTTAGTCGGGCGGCTGGTGTCGCACGATGGCAGCATGACTGCCATCAATATCACGGTGCAACTACCGGAAAAAGATCAGAATCAGGAAGTGTCGGACGTCTACAACAGTGTACGAGCGGTCACCGATCGGCTAGCGGCAGCGCATCCGGATCTGACATTCTATCATGGCGGCGTTATCGCGCTGAATAATGCATTTAGCAGCGAAGCCAAAAATGACGCCAGCAGCCTGGTGCCGCTGATGTTTGTGGTTATAGTGCTGATGCTGGGTTTTATGCTGCGATCGGTGCTGGCGGCGACTGCAGTGGTGGTGATTATCGTGCTGACAATTGCCGCCACTTTAGGTCTGGCGGGTTGGGCCGGCCTATTTTTAAGCACGGCAACGGTGAATGTGCCCACTATTGTGATGACGCTCGCGGTGGCGGATAGCGTGCATTTGATTGCTTCGACACAGTTTTTGTTACGGGAAGGTTTAACCAAATCGGAAGCCATCAGCAAAGCGGTACGGATTAACACCATGCCGGTGTTGATCACCAGTGTCACCACTGCTGTTGGCTTTTTAACGCTGAATTTCTCGGAAGTGCCGATCCTGCGCGACCTGGGCAATATGACTGCCGTTGGCGTCATGCTGGCGTGGATGTTCACCATGTTGTTGTTACCGGCGTTATTGATGGTGTTTCCAATCAGCCACGGTTATGCCGAGCCGACCGACAAAGCCACCCAAATGGATCGGCTGGCCGACTGGGTGATCCGCCACTACAAAGTTATTTTGCCTTTGACTGCACTGATTACGCTGGTCACCGGTTGGCTGATGCTGCAGAACAAAGTTAACGACGAAGCGGTGAAGTATTTTGCACCTGCCACTGAATACCGGCAATCGGTGGATGTGCTGGAGAAAAAGCTTGGCGGCGTGTCGCTGATTGATTTTGCTATCGACAGTGGCCAGCCATCCGGCGTCAATGATCCAGCGTTTATAAAAGCGATTGCCGAATTTGCGCTGTATTTGCAAACCTTGCCGGAAGTTACCCATGTCAGCACCATCAGCGATGTGTTTAAGCGTTTGAATAAAAACATGAATGGCGACGACCCGGCGTTTTATCGCTTGCCGGAGCAGCAAGATGAAGCGGCGCAATATTTGTTAATGTTTGAAATGTCATTGCCCTTTGGTCTGGATTTAAACAACCAGCTCGATTTAGATAAACAGGCGACCAAAGTCGCGGTGGCACTGAAAAACCTTGGCAGCACCCAAATGCTGGCGTTGGAGCAAAAAGCCCGCAGCTGGATGACCGAACATTATCCGCAATACACCATGGAAGCTTCCAGTACCGCGCTGATGTTTGCTCATATCGGCGAGCGCAATATGACCAGCATGATCCAAAGCTTACCGCTGGCGATGTTTATTATTTCAGCGTTACTGGTGCTCAGCCTGAAGTCCTGGCGGTTGGGGGCAATCAGCTTAATCCCGAATCTGGTTCCGGCGGTGATTGGTTTTGGTTTGTGGAAACTGTGGTCGGGCGAAATTAACCTTGGTTTGTCGGTGGTGGCGTCGATGAGCCTCGGCATTATTGTCGATGATACCGTGCATTTTTTAGCCAAATATAAAATTGCCCGTGATGAAGGGCGGGACACTGAACAAGCCATTCGTTATGCATTTCATAGTGTTGGCCATGCGCTGATGATCACCACTGTGGTGCTGGTGTGTGGTTTCGCCGTGTTGATGTTGTCGAATTTCCGGCTGAACTCCGACATGGGTTTATTAACCGGCATGATTATCGTGGTGGCGCTAATTATTGATTTGTTATTTTTACCGGCATTTTTACTGCAGTTTGATCGTAGTAAAAAAACCGCCGTCGTATCCACAACTACAGGAGAGAAGCAACATGGTTAACCGCAAGATGATGGGGGCTGCTTTGTTATGCTGCAGCCTGGGCTTCGGCAGTTTGCCGTTACTGGCTGACGATGGCGGCAAAGGCCTGACCATAGCGCAGGAGCGCAAACAACGGGATGAAGGCTGGGCCGACAGCGACAGTAAAACCACCATGGTATTACGCAACGCGCAAGGCGCCGAAAGTAAACGAGAAATCCGCACTTTAAGTCTGGAAATCAAAGACGAAGGCGATAAAGGCCTGACCATTTTTGATGAACCCAAAGATGTGCGCGGCACGGCATTTCTCAACCATTCGCATGTCGGAAAACCAGATGATCAGTGGTTGTATTTACCGGCAGTCAAACGAGTCAAACGTATCGCCTCGCGCAACAAATCCGGACCTTTTATGGGCAGCGAATTTGCCTATGAAGACCTGAGTTCGTTTGAGCTGGATAAGTTTAAATTCACCTATCTGCGTGATGAAACACTGCAGGATGTGCCGGCTTTTGTGGTGGAGCAAACGCCAACTGATGAGTTTTCCGGCTACAGCAAAACCATTGCCTGGATTGACCAAAAAGACTATAAGGTATTGAAAGTAGAATACTACGACAAGAAAAATGCGCTGTTAAAAACACTGCAGATGTTGGATTATCAGCTGTATCTGAACAAATTCTGGCGGCCATTGAAGCTGAGTATGGTCAATCATCAAACCGGTAAAAGTACTGATTTACTGGTGCATGAGATCCAGTTTGGTAAAGGCCGTACCGAAGCAGATTTTGATACCAATGCATTAATGCGCGCCAAATAACCGGCATCTGGCGGTCATTCGAAATGGCTCAAAAATTGCTCAATCAGATTTTTGAGCCATGCTTATTGAAAAGTTGTTGGTTCGGTTCGGCAAGTGAGTGATAAAGGTCAGGCATGTATCAAAAGACGCAACTCAATAAAATTCAGGCAATGTTGTTGGCATCATTAGCCTTGCCGTTAGCCGCCGCCGAGTTGGGCCCGGTCACGCAGCAAGACACCTTGTGGAGTCTGGCCAAGGCCGCCCGTGGTGATGCACCTTACAGCATGTACCAGGTGATTATTGCGCTGCAGCAGAAAAACCCACGCGCCTTTATTGGCGACAACGTGCACCACGTGCAAGCTGGCGCCGTGTTAACTATTCCCACAGCTGATGAAATTGCCGCGATTGACGTCGAAAGTGCCAGACAAAAAGTCGAAGCTGACGAGCAGCGCTGGCGTGATTTGCAAAAACAACAACGTATTGGTCGTAAAGCTGCCGGTATGCCGAAAATGGGTTATTCAGCGCAAGCGACGATGCGGTTAATTCAACAGGCCGTGGTCAGTAAACCCATGGTTGCTACCACTGCAGCACCCGTACAAAATGCAGTTCCAGCAGTTCCAGCAGTTCCAGCAGTTCCAGCAGTTCCAGCAGTTCCAGCAGAGCCAGAGACGGTGCGTGTGCCGATGGCGGCGCCTGTGCAACAAGTTCCCGAACAACCGCCACAACACTGGACTGATCGCCTGCAAAGCGACAGCACTTTTGGGCTGGATAGCCGCTGGTACGCTAAAAAAGGCCTGCAGCAACAAGCACAATCGAGTATCAGCGCTTCGTTATTGCAAGAATGGTATTGGCAGTCGGTTGATGAAACCGATAGTTTTACCTTTAGCCCTTATTTCCGGGTTGATCAGCGTGATCCGGAACGTAATTTAATCGATCTACGTCAGGCGTTCTGGTTGCGGGTGGGCAGCGGCTGGGAACTGAAACTAGGGGTAGATCAGGTATTTTGGGGCGTTACCGAATCGCAGCATTTGGTGGATGTGATTAACCAGACCGATTTAGTCGACAATATTGATGGTGAGTCCAAACTGGGACAGCCAATGCTGCAATACAATCTTTTCGGCGACTGGGGCACCTTGCAGACATTTGTGCTGCCGTATTTTCGTGAACGCACTTTAGCTGGGCCTGATGGCCGGTTACGTTTGCCATTGCCTTTACTGCCGGATGAAGCTGTGTACCAGTCAGACCGTGAACAACGCCATTTGGACTGGGCATTGCGTTACGCCAAACAGCTTGATCAGCTGGATTTGGCCTGGTCGTATTTTCAGGGCACTTCGCGTGAACCCGGCTTAGTGCCGCTTGGCAACAGCGGTTTTTACACGCCTTATTATCCGCAGATGAAACAAGTCGGGCTGGAAGGGCAATGGATTGTTGATAGCTGGATTTGGAAACTGGAAAGCATTTATCGTGATTATGACCAAAGCCCACTTGGTCATTTTTATGCTGCCACTGCCGGTTTTGAATACAGTATGGTCGGGGTGATGGACAGCAATTACGACCTTGGCTGGCTGATGGAATATCAGTATGACAGCCGTGGCATGGCAGCAACCGGGCCTGGACAGCGTGACCTGTTTTTAGGCGCAAGACTGGCGTGGAACGATGAAGCAGGCACTGAACTTTTGTTTGGTTTTGCCCAGGACCTGGATGACCGCGGCAGCCGTAGTGGTATGTTAGAAGCCTCAACCCGCTTTAATAATAACATCCGGTTGCGTTTGGATGCCTGGTTCTTCCAGACCCATCGTATGGATCAGCCGATTTGGTGGTTTCGTCGGGATGACTACGTACAGCTGGGAATAGACTATTATTTCTAATATACCCAAGCACGCCCTCAGGTTGTTTGGTATTTACCCGTCATCCTTGAAGTTGCAGGGTTGTTGGTTGTAGTTCAGCAGTTTTTGGAGTGACACCTATGATGCGGTGGCTGGCGCTCTTAGTTCTGGCGTTTTTTCACGGCCCGTTGCGGGCGGAAAACTATGTCATTGGTATCGAGCAGATAGATTTTTACCCCCATTATGATTTCAGTCAGCGGCAGCAGCGTGGTTATTTTGTTGATTTAATTCAATTGTTTTCAGAAAAAACCGGGCATCAGTTTAAATTTATGCCGCTGCCGGTGAAACGTCTGTATCAGTCGGCCAATTCTGGCATCGATTTCATTTACCCTGATAACCCTTTGTGGCGACAATATAACGAACCAGGGATCGCGAAAGCCTTCAGTGCGCCGGTGGTTTTTACCCTTGGTAGTACTTTAGTAAAACCAGAATTACAGCATATTTCACTGGAACAGTTTCGCAGTCTGGCGGTGATCCACGGTTTTGTACCCACCAAATGGCTGGCATTGAAAAATCAGTATAAGTATCGGATGGTGGACGTACCGGATGTGGCGTCAGCGCTGGGGTTGGTGTTAAAGGGCCGGTTGGATGGTGCCAATATTGAGTTTAATGTGGCGCAGCATTATTTGCGTTCCATTGCAGCGCAAGATCAACTGGTGATTGCCGAACAATTGCCATTTACCCAGTTACCGTTTTTGCTGTCGACGGTCAAACATCCACAGTTGCTCAGCCAATTCGACCGGTTTCTGATAGACAATGCAGAACAAGTCGCTGCGTTGAAAAGAAAATATCAGCTGCAGGAGCAAAGGCCAGCGCCGGTTGCCCGTCAACCAGCCAATACCAACGAAGCAAAGTTATTGCCTTAAATTTGCCATGGTTATGCCACGCAAATGTCATCCGAACGTCACGCCACTGTCAGATCCGTACCGTAAGTTACTGTTTAATTTTCAGACTAAACAGGAGCTTAGCAGCAATGAACTTCAAAAAATCTGGCATCAGCCTGATCGCAATGGCCATTATAGTCAGTTTAGCCGGTTGTAGCCTGGAAGGGGACGATGGTGCAACGGGTCCAGCGGGCGCCAACGGAGCTGCAGGTACGCCGGGTGCAACAGGCCCGACTGGCGCTGCTGGTCAAAATGCCCAGACTGGTGTCAGCACTCAGGCGATTGGCCGTTTTACCACCGGTACTTATGGTCAGGCTGCTGCTGAAATCACCCAGTACCACAGTGCATCTAAGCGCATTTTCCTGATCAACGGCGCTGCCAACCGGATTGAAATCCTCAATGCCGCAACCCTGACCAGCACTGCACTCAGTGATGCGCTGACAGCCAATAACCTGACCAGCACGCCACTGGCGATCCCAGCCACTGCCGTGGTGAAAAATGCCGCTGCGGCCGATGAAACCCTCACTTTAGGTTTTGCCAACTCCATTGCGATTTCTGGCAATTGGCTGGCGATTGCCGTTGAAAATAAAGTGAAATCTGCAGCCGGCGCTGTCCTCATTTATGATTTGACCGCCGCCACGCCAGTTTTTAACAAAGCCATTAAAGTCGGCTCCTTGCCAGACATGCTGACGTTCAGCCCGGATGGCCAAACCTTAATTATCGCGAACGAAGGCGAGCCGGAAAGCAATTACAGTGTTGATCCGGAAGGCAGCATTGGCCTGGTGAAACGCGCCAACAATCAATGGCCAGATCAGGCGGTATTGTTAGGTTTTGGCGCTTTTGAAAGTCAAAAAGCGGCACTTGCGAAAAAAGGTCTGAAGATTGCGGCGCCGGAAGGGACCACTTTGGCGCAAGATATCGAGCCTGAATACATTACCGTCACAGCTGACAGCAAAAAGGCTTATGTATCACTGCAGGACAACAATGCATTGGCGGTGGTCGATATTGCTGCGGCTAAAATCGACAAAATTGTTGGTTTAGGTTTTAAAGATTACAGTTTGCCGGAAAATGCTCTTGATACCGGTGACAGAGACGGGATTAATCTGCAGACCATTCCTGGCCTGTTTGGCGTATATCAGCCAGATACTTTGAGCAGTTACCAATGGAAAGGCGCGACGTTTATCGTATCAGCCAACGAAGGTGATTCTCGTGACTGGTCGGCGTATAGCGAAGAAGCACGGGTCAGCGCTATTCCGCGTTCAGCAGAATTGGTAGCAAAACAAGCGGGTGTTTATAGCAGCAACGGTTTAGCCCGGCTTAAAGTGACCAAAGCACTGGGCAAAAACGCCAATGGCGACTATGACGCGTTGTATGCTTTTGGTAGTCGCTCTTTTAGTATTTGGGATCAAAACGGCGCCCAGGTGTATGACAGTGCTGCCGATTTCGAGAAAATCAGTGCCTCGTTACAAGGTGAATCCGGTTTTAACAGCAATCATTTAGCCAATGGCGGTGACAACCGTTCGGATGATAAAGGTCCGGAGCCGGAAGCCGTTGCTGTGGGTCAGGTCGGTGATAAAACTTACGCTTTTGTCGGCACTGAGCGGTTAAGTGCAGTCTTTGTCTATGACGTGACCAACCCGTATCAGGTGAAGTTTGTCGATTATTTCCACAACCGTAATTTTGACGTTACTTTTGCCATCGACGACGAAAAATCACCGCCGACCTTAACTGGCAGTTACCTGCAAGCTGGTGATTTGGGACCAGAAAGCCTGGTGTTTGTACCGGCAGCGCAAAGTGCCACTGGTAAAGCTTTGTTGTTAATGGCCAGCGAAGTTAGCGGTAGCCTGACGGTGTTTGAAGTCAGTCCAAAATACTAACCTAAATTGTTAATAGAGGGGTCAGAGTCAATTGTTAACAAAAGTGTCAACAATTGACTCTGACCCCTCAGTTAACATTATTGTTTTGCCGGCATCAGTTCAAATAATGCATGCACTGTCGCTTCAACTCCGGTGCGAATGGCTGGTTCTGGTTCTACTTTAAACAGCGGGCTATGATGGCTTGGAACTGCCGGGCCACCGCTTTTCTCGGTGGCAAAAGCAGCTGCCGGTGTGCCGCCGACTGCGAAATAAGTACTTGGAATATATGGGTTGATGGTTAAAAACGGAAAGTCTTCAGCGCCCATGCCTAAACGACGATAATTCTCATCAAAAATCTGTTCACCCATGGTTTTGCGCCAGCTGGCTTTTAGTCTTTGGGTGAGCGGAATATCGTTGACTGTCGGTGGCGTGGTTTGTGGGTCGACTTTCACTTCAGGTAATTGATCTTCCGGTAAGCCCGCTGCGCGGCCGAGGTTTTTTGCCACCCGCTCAATGGCTTTGATCAGATAATCCCGGGTTTGCAGATTATCGTTCCGCACCGTCAGCTGCAGTACCGCCTGATCCGGAATGATATTGTGTTTGGAACCGGCATGAAATGAACCGACAGTAATCACGCCAGGCTCTTTTGGCGCCAGTTCACGGCTGATGATGGTTTGCAGCGCCAGCACTATTTGCGCACCTAATACGATCGGGTCTTTACCCCGGTGTGGACTGGCACCATGCGCGCCTACGCCATGAATAATTATATCCACGCTATCGACACCAGAATAAGGTGAACCTTCAACTGCCACTATTTTGCCGGCTTCAATTTCACTGGAGACGTGAAACGCCAGTGCGTAATCCGGTTTGCCAAAGCGCTGATACAAACCATCGTCCATCATGCCTTGTGCACCGCCCACCCGTTCTTCCGCCGGTTGACCAATTAACATCAGCGTACCGGACCATTCCTTTTTGCGCGCCGCCATTTGCCGCGCCGTTCCAACCAGACTGGTGATATGCACATCGTGACCACAGGCGTGCATCACCGATACTTCTTTACCATCCCAGTCTTTGGTTTTGACCTTCGAGGCATAAGCTAAACCGGATTTTTCCTCCACCGGCAAACCGTCCATATCGGCACGCATCATCACCAGCGGCCCCGGGCCATTTTTCAAAATTGCCACCACCCCGGTTTTACCAACGCCAGTCGTCACCGTAAAACCGGCATCTTTTAATTCAGCGGCTAGTCGTTTAGCGGTATTAAATTCCAGATGGGAGAGCTCGGGGTTTTGATGAAAATGTTGGAACAGAGGTGACAGATGCTGTTGATAATCTTCAGCAATGGCTTTGGATAAGTCCGCGGGAGCGGCTAAAGCAACCTGACAGCAGAGTGCCAGAGGCGTCAGCAACAGCGGGAATTTTTTGGTCAGGTTTTTCGTGAGGGTATGCGCCAGGCTTTTCATCAGATCGGGCTTCCATGTGTGGTTTTTTTCAGCATAACAGCTGCAGTTGTACCGCGACCAGCGCCATTGAACCTGAATTCAGCTACATTCAGCGTTTGTCGGGCATTGGCGATGTTCTGCGCAATCAACCGCGTAGCGCTGTTAACTGCTGGCGGTTTTTAAGGCTGCTGGTAGACTAGCCAAAGACAAAGTAACTAACGAAGGAAAATGGCTATGTTTGAGTGGATTGCCAGTCCGGAAGCCTGGATTGCCCTTGGCACCCTTGCTGCGCTGGAAATTGTATTAGGTATTGATAATATTATCTTTTTATCGATTTTAGTCGGCCGGTTACCAGAAAAGCAACGTGCTTTTGCCCGCCGTGTTGGTTTAGGCTTGGCAATGTTTGCCCGTTTGGCGCTGTTATTTTCGATTTCCTGGGTGATGGGACTGACCGAACCTTGGTTCACGGTACTGGATAATGAGATTTCAGGCCGGGACGTGATTTTGATCGGTGGTGGTTTATTCCTGTTGGCGAAGTCGACGCAGGAAATTCACCATAGTCTGGAAGGTGCGCATGAAGAAGCATCAGGTCCAAAAGTTGTTGCCAACAACCTGATGATGGTGCTGATTCAGATCATGATCCTCGATATCGTATTCTCACTGGATTCAGTCATTACTGCGGTTGGTCTGGTCAATGACATCGAAATTATGGCGATTGCTATTATTGCTGCAGTACTGGTGATGATGTTCGCCGCCAAATCGATTGGTGATTTTGTTGACGCACACCCATCAATCAAAATTCTGGCGTTGTCATTCTTGATCATGGTTGGCGCGATGCTGATTGTTGAAGGTTTTGATGTGCATGTACCAAAAGGTTACATCTACTTCGCCATGGCGTTTTCGGTGGTGGTCGAAATGATTAATATCAAGATGCGGAAAAAATCGCAGCCGGTGACTTTGCACAAAGACATGCCTGAGTAATAGCAGGCTTTAGATGAAACAAACCCGGCTTCCTGCCGGGTTTGTGTTTTATAGGCTTCATCTTTACAGGTATTGGGGCGAACAAATCAGGGATCAATTTTGCCGTGTCGGCTAAATACCGGTATCGTCAGATGCCAGCGAATTGCGGCCAGCCTCAGCAATAACAGCGCCGTCATACCACACAACATGGCCGGCATTTTGCCCGCGCCAAGCTCCAGCAAACCGATATATACCAGTCCGCCAAAAATGCAGGTCACTGCATACAGTTCGCCACGAAACACCAGCGGGATCTCGCGGCACAACACATCGCGGATCATCCCGCCACAGACACCGCTCATGGTGCCCATCATAATGGCGACAAAACCTGAAGTGCCATGATCCAGCGCTTTTTGCGTGCCCATCACCACAAAAAATGCCAAACCAACAGCATCGGCAATTTGCAGGGTGTTATTCGGAATGGTCAGACGCTTACGCACCAGTAAAATAGTCAGCACAGTGGCTGCGAAAATGGCATAAAAATAATCGTTGTTGCTCAGCCAAATCACCGGTACATCTAAAATCAGATCACGAATGGTGCCGCCCCCAATGGCTGTCACAGTGGCCAGTACCAACACCCCAAAGCCATCCATCTGCTTACGCCAGGCCGCTAAGGTGCCGGAGATTGCAAACACCGCAATACCTAATAAATCAAACCAGTGAAAATAAAGCTCCATCACGCGCTCCACCGCAAAAGAATTTATCATAACAATGAAGTTGGAACCGCGGATAGCAGAGGCGACAAATTGCTCTGGTTTCTGGTGGGCGGTCTGCAGACACATGAAAGTCGCTGTCGGTCTCAGCGTGTTGCGTCTAACTGGCGACACCCGTTCAACAAATGACAAAAAATATTACCGAAAATTGCAAATTTGACTTGGCAAAATGGCTGTATCCATTATGATTAATTCAGTTACCTGTTTTCATGACAGGTAACCGGCAAAAGTTTTTGGCGGTACGGCAGTCACTTTAGCGGAGCGGATTCTCCCAAAGTGACTGCTGGCTTTCCAGCGTTGCTTCAGCACTTTTTCCACTCCTGCTGTCTCTCCCGCATTTAAAAATGCACACTGAGTTCCAATCCGGTAAACCACTGATACCGATCCGGAATTTTTTGGTATGGGTCAAAGTTGTGCTGTAAAAATTGCTCCTCCAGACTCTCCAGATAACGATACCGCGCATACAGATTCACACTCAGCCAATCAAGTCGCCAGCCGGCCCCTACACCGACAAACCAGTCCGGGCGGGACGAATCCTGATAGTTGTCATTGTAGTAATAGCCGTCATCATACTCATCATCGTAATAGCTGCTACGACCATCGACAAAAAGTTCATCCAGAGCGACCCCAAGTTCAGCGTAAAGGTTGATCTGACTGAACACGCCAAACCGTACTGCAACATCTAGGTTGGTAAATGAAGTGTCGGCGCTGAACTGATTGGCGGGTTGGAACATACTGAGATTGCTGACCAGTTCAACATACTGATGGCGATGCGAATGAGCACCCCATTTCAGCCCGGCATTGGTGAAATTCCCCAGCGAGTTGGTTTCATAACCAAGGGTGGGGGACAGTTGCCATTGCTGTAGATCATAGCTGTCAGCCCACAACAGCGGGCTAAAGGCTAAGGCGCTGAATAATATTATTTTGTTTAACATAAAGTACCGTGTAGGTCTGAGGGGATGCGACTGATGGTAGGGCTGCAGAAATGAACAATGGCTTAACTATTAAGCGGGGTTATTTGCAGTCATGATGGAAAGTCAGGGAACCTGTGTCGGGGCAGTTGCAACGAACAGCGCAATGCAGGAAATACCAATATTTGCATTGCTCAAAAATACGCAACATGTTACAAAGTTGCTAATATACGAGCCCAAAAATGCCCGGTGAATGCTTGTCCCGGCGACCGAACTGAGGTGATATCGATGAAGTCTGTTCAATTACGCAGCAGTCTTTTCCTGCTAATTTCTACTCTGACGTTGACCGCATGTGGCGGCGGTGGCGGTGGTGGCACCACGGTCACACCACCGGCACCAAATCCAGGTACAGGTACTATACCGGTGGCACCCGACTGGGTTGCCGGTCAATTCCCGGCCGAAAGTACGTTAAAAAACTTTTGTGCCGCACCGCGAAGTGGTCTCGACCCATACTCCAATACTGCATATCCGGATAAAGCCGGCACTGCTGCCCACGAGAAAATGTGGTTGCGCAGCTGGAGTAACCGTACTTATTTATGGTACCGCGAGCTGTCTGACATTAACCCTTCGAGCTATACCACAGCGGATTATTTTAAATTGTTGCGAACCACCGCCGTGATTGATTCTGGTGCGGTGAAGGACAAATACCATTATCAGGAAAATACCGCAGAATATAAAAAACGTACGCAAAGTGGCGTGACTTCTGGTTATGGCATCAGCTGGAAAGCCGGTGCAACTGCGCCACCGCGGGATTTTGTCATCGCGTTCACTGAAAGTGCATCACCGGCCGTAGCACAAAATCTGGGCCGTGGCGCAAAATTGCTGGAAGTCGACGGCGTCGATTTTGTCAACGACAACACCCAGGCTGGGGTAGATAAAATTAACGCGGGTTTGTTTCCGGCAAAAGCCGGCGAAAGTCACCAGTTCACTTTTGCTGACCAGCAAGGTGTGCGCCGAAGCTACACCCTGGTTTCCGCTGATGTGCCGACCAGTCCGGTACAGAATGTTAAAGTAATCGACAGCCCCAGAGGCAAAGTCGGTTATCTGCAATTTAATTCCCATATCGCCAATGCTCAACCGCAACTAATTGACGCTATTAATAAATTCAAAAGTGATAATGTCAGCGAACTGGTGATTGATTTACGCTATAACGGCGGTGGTTTGCTAGCACTGGCTGGTCAGTTTGGCTATATGGTGGCAGGTCCGAATATTATTCAGGGCCGCTATTTTGAGAAAACGCTGTTTAATGACAAGTATCCGAATACCAATCCGGAGACCGGAAGTGCGCTGCAGCCAATGCCATTTTATGGCAAAAAAATTGACTATCAGGCGGGTGTCCTGACGAGCGAGGATTTACCTGTCGTAGGTCTGAGCCGGATTTTTGTGCTTTCGACGGCTAATACTTGCTCTGCCAGTGAAGCATTTATCAATGCTTTACGTGGCGTAGATTTGGAAGTGATCCTGATTGGTAGTAAAACCTGCGGCAAACCTTATGGCTTTTATCCAACGGATAACTGTGGAGTGACGTACAGCACTATTCAGTTCAGTGGGGTCAATGCCAAGGGTTTTGGTGAATATGCGGATGGTTTACGGCCTGCCCCGGCGCCACAATTCGCTGCTGATGTCAAAGGTTGTGCGGTGGCGGATGATTTGACGAGACCACTAGGTGACAGCAACGAGAAGATGTTCAGCGCTGCTCTGCAATATATGAGTAGCGGTACTTGCCCAGTGCAAACCCAAACCTTAGCTCAGGCGCTGGCGGCTAAATCTGCGGCAGCGGCCATTGTTCCAAATGGTTTAGAGGTTCGGGATCCAAATCAAGATAACGTGCTGAATAACAAGATTTATCAGCCTGAAATTAAACAGCAATAACTAAAAAGGGGGCGGAGCGTATTGTATTGCAATTAGCTCCGCCCCCTTTTTTACGTTAAAGCTGATAATCGCCACCATCTTTCGCGGTAAAACAAGTGCCGCGACATCCTGGCAGCTGGTCGCTGCGCAATTGCCCGTCCATCATACTGAACCAACGTGGGGACAGCTCTGGCTGCTCGGCGGCAATTTCTAACTGAATATCTTCAATGCCAGCGTTGTCGCGGGCGCCGTGTTGACCGCTGCCGCAGAACACCAGTTCGACATGACGACCTTCACCGCGTAATAACACTGACTGTGGTTTTTGCTTGGAGCCACACAGGGCAACAAACTGGGTTGGATCGGCTAAACCACTGTTGCTGCCATCTTTTAAAAACGCCAACAAATGTTGGTAGTACACCACATAACTCAGAACATCTTTGTGCGAGCCGTGCTCCAGTGGGAAGACTTTATCCAGAAAGCCTTTGGAGTAATCCAGGATCTGCCGTAAGTGGCTATCATTTAACGCGCTGATGGCGTTGATTTCCTGGCGGATAAAATGATCCAGCATTTGTGGTTGGTTCTGCTGCGTGTGTTGCTGATCATGTTGCTCGTTGCGTTGTGTCATCGTCATGGTGGTTATCCTCGCTCACTCTGGCTATTCATTGCTGCAAGCAGTCGTTGCTGTTGCTTAGAAACTAGTCTATGTTGTTTTTGTGCATAATTTGACAATTAAAACTTCACAGTGTGAATTTTACAAAATGACTTCAACAAAAAGCTTACTCAGAAAATCACATTTCCTCGGGACTAAAATCAGAAACCTGAGGAAACGTAATAACTTAACGATGGAAGACTTGTCGACCCGCTGTATCCGGATTGACCCGGAATACGCGCCGTCGGTGTCATATTTGTCGATGATTGAACGCGGCAAACGGGTGCCTAGTGTCGAAATGCTGACGGTAATTGCCCAGGTTTT
Organism: Rheinheimera sp. SA_1; assembly: GCF_001669775.1. Classification (GTDB taxonomy): domain Bacteria; phylum Pseudomonadota; class Gammaproteobacteria; order Enterobacterales; family Alteromonadaceae; genus Pararheinheimera. Next base: position 123,217 of record NZ_LXWK01000018.1, on the reverse strand, counting down.
TCAAAAAGATCTGGAGTGGTTTCTCGACGGTGAAGAGCAGCAACTGGATATCACACCGGCTAAAGGCAGTCGGGGTGGCATTCATGGCATGGCACTGGAGCCGGGTTTTTTGTTCTCCAACGACATCTTGCAAATAGCCATTCCGGAAATGCTGTCGCAAACCGGTATCAGCGGTAAACAGTTTGCTCAGCTGCTGATCCGTGCGCACCAGGAGCATCATCAAAACCATTTTCCAGAGCTGGAACGCGCTGCTGAAGAAGTTGGTTTAAAGCGGATGCCGCTCAGCGTCGAAGATTTGCTGGCGATTGTAAAACAGCTTGGACTTAGCGTCAGTTGGTTTGATGAAGCGCCGAAAGAAGTACTGGATGAGCTGGGTGTATTCAGTAAAAACGTCTCCACCTCGTTTTTTTTGCCGCCAAAAACCCTGCATTTAAACCGTATTCTGAAAAACCATCCAACCCGGCTGAAATACGAGCTGGCGGTGCATATTGGCCATGCGGTGCTGCATAACAAAGACGGTGTCAAAAGCGGCATGTCGGTGGGCGGCGCGCAGGAAGTCGTAAGTTCAGATTCACCTGATATGGCGCCGCAGGACATTCTGCATGCCTGGCGCGATTTTGAATCAAGCTTTTTCGCCGGCGCTTTGTTGTGCCCAAAAATGCCATTCCGGCAGTTATTAGACCGCCATGGTTATGAAATCAGTTCGCATCAGGGCGCCGGTGTGTCAGCCTCGGTGGCGATGCGGCGGATGACGGCAGTGTCGCCTTATCATCATTGGCACTATTTTGATGCTTACACCCCAGGCAAACTCAAGGCGGTATATCGCGGCAATGGCATTCCGCTGCCGTGGGGCAATATGCGCAAAGTGGAAGATCCTTGTCAGCACTGGGCGGTGTTCCGGATGTTTGATGTTGAAGGGCAACAAAGTTCAGCGCAATTGTCGTTACTGGAAGTGCAGGGACAACCCAGAATTTATTGCTGTGAATCGACTAAGGTGCTGGATTTGGCTGGCAACGCGCATGTGCTGTGTGCCGGCATTGATTTAAACCCGGCGATTGACGCGCAGGGTATGGATGCGGATGCGATGGCGCAGGAATTAAAAGCCTTATGCAACAGTCAAGGCGGCGCTGGAAAAATCCCGCCGGCGATAAAAAGCACATTAAGTACAGTGGCGAATATTCTGAATATTAATTGGGTGGCGCGAAGTCTGGAAAAGCCAGCGCAACTGATTTGTTCAAGGGGAAATCACTGCCCGCGGGATCCGGCCTGTTATCAGCGGTGTGGCGGTTAACAATTGCCGTGGGCTGCAAATCCCACGCAATCGTCAACGCCAGAGGGCCAAGAGTAGAAGTTTTATTATTAGCTTTTTGGCCGGCAGACTTTGGTTTTCATGTTCGAACCCAGTGCCTTTTCTGATCTGCAGATCATATCTTTTTTTGGCTTGTCTTGTTCTGCAGTGGCGGCCGTTTTGTTTGTGGCACTGCTTTGTTTTGCAGTGTCGTTCGCGGTTGAGCCACAGCCAGTGAGGGCAACCAATAATGCAATGGTGAAAAGTTGTTTCATGACGAGTTCCTGAATTAGGTTATTAACAGAAAAATAAGCTAATTCATTTACAAAAACAAAACAAGTGACATTTTCGGGACTTGTGCGGTCAAATTGTAACCCGATGTAAGTGCAAAGGTTATGTAAATTGACTACAGCGCCGCCCCCGCTACTGTTACATTGAGCCATTCTTGCAAAGGACATTCCCATGTTTCAGGTTGTTGCTATCAGTCTTAACCCGGCCTTGCTGAGTTTCTTAAATAAATACTGCACTAAATACGATGCGCGTTGGCAGCTGCGTAGCTTTCCGACGATTGGCAGTTATGCTGCGGCGCCGCGCAATGAAGACAGCACCGATCTGCTGTTTTTTGATGCGCAGGATATTGTCGCAGGCGTTGAAGAAAAGCGCTTGGTGTGTTTTATGGCACCGCTCGCTTTGCGGGTGGTGGTGACCAATACCCTGCATGACGATGTGGTGTTGGATCATCTGGATCACTTCCATGCCTTTATCGGCGAATCTGTTGATTTTGAACACTTAGTCCAGTTATTCCGAAATGCTGAACGGCTGAAAACGTTGCCGTTACCGGCGTTATCGCGGCGTATTCTGGCGTCCTTTACCCATTATCCGGTATTCCCGGCGGTCAGTAGCAAATTACGCCAGCAGCTGGCGGATCCGACTGTCGATGTGGCCAGAGTGGCGCGGTTACTGGAAAATGATCCGGTCGTCGTGTCGCGCTTAATGCAGCTGGTGAATTCCCCTTATATGGGCTTTGCCAGTGAAACGCTGTCGCTGGATATCGCTGTCAGCCGCCTCGGCATGGAGGTAGTGGAAATGCTGGTATTGATGCTGGCCGTCAAAGGCGCTTCGGCAACGGTTTCAGCGAAAGAGCATGGCCAGGTGATGGAGCGGGCGCTGCAGTTTGCTTCGGCTTGCCGCACCTTAGCCAAAGAAAGTCAGCTGAAACGAATGCAGCAGGATCATGTATTTGTAACATCAATCCTGAGCTGTTTTGGTCAACTGTTGTTGTTGCAAAATGGCTGGATGTTGGATGACCCGGGTCTGGAAGCAGAGCAGACTGACAGTATCAGGCCAGACGTGGCAATTTCCGCTTACTTACTGACGTTATGGGGGCTGGATCACAAGTTGATTGCACCTTTATTGACGCAGCATCAGTTCAGCGTGGATGCCGGGTCTGAGTGGCTGGTCAGCAATTGTTTATATCTGGCGCGCCTTACCAAGCCGCAATTACAGGCCTTACCCGACGATGTTCGCCAGCAGATCGCAGTTTCACCATTCGGGCCAACTTTGGGTCTGCGGCGTTAACTTAATCCGGGATCGGCTACTCATTGAAAGTGGCTGTTAATCAGAAGTAATGGTCGCAGCTGCTGGTGGAAAGGCCGCAGCAGTTGTGGTGCTGACGCAAATAATCGTTAGGATGCAGCAAAAATTCATCGTTGGTATGAACTTACCAACCAGGTTAGTCGTAATTTACCGCTCGACCGCCGGCTGTTGCTATAACGCAAACAGATATTGGCGACTGAACTCACAGAGTCATGAGCATTTGCAGGGAAATTCAGAATGCCGAAGTTAACTACACGCACCCTTATCGCTGGTTTAAGTCTCGTGGCACTGGCGATGGGCGGTTGGTGGTATCTGTCAGCTGATAACGCTGCTACGGCCAGCGGCCAAGCCGCCAAACAAGGTCAGCGTCCGGTCGGCCAAGGCGGTCCTAGAGCGGGTGGCCCACGTCCAGGCAGCCCAGGTGCTGCCGGTGCCAATCCTTGGAATGCGCCGGTGCCGGTGCGGGTAGTCGCTGCCGGCAGTTCTGATTTAAAAGTACAAATCAAAGCCATTGGCACCGTCACCCCGCTTAATACCGTGGTGTTGCAAAGCCGGGTCAGTGGTCCGTTGCTCGAAGTATTATTCAAAGAAGGCGAAAAAGTCGAAGCTGGCCAGTTGCTGGCACGAATTGATCCAGCGCCTTATCAGGTGAAATTGTCGCAAGCCGAAGGCGTGAAGCAACAGAATGTGGCGCAGCTGGTCAATGCCGAGCAGGATTTGGCGCTGTATCAAAAGCTGAAGCAGCAAAACTCTATCTCCGCGCAGCAGTTTAACAATCAGCAATCGCTGGTCAATCAGCTCAAAGGCACGTTGAAATCAAATCAGGCGCAAATCGACGCCGCCAAACTTGAACTGTCTTATACCGAAATTAAAGCGCCAATTAGCGGCCGGTTGGGTTTGCGCCGGGTTGACCCTGGTAATTTAGTGCAGGCCAATAGCACCGACGGTTTAGTGACTATTACCCAAAGCTCGCCAATCGCGGTGCAATTTACCATTCCGGAAACGCAATTAGCCCAAGTACGCGACGCTTATCGCAAAGGTGTGGCGCTGTCGGTGGAAGCCTGGGACCGTTCGGAACAACAGCAACTGACCAGCGGCGTGTTAACCACCCTCGATAACCAGATTGATTTGGCCACCGGCACCTTAAAACTGAAAGCCGAATTTGCCAATCAGCATGAAGAGTTGTTCCCGAACCAGTTTGTGAATGTGCGGCTCAACGTAGCGGTACAAAGTGGTGCTGTGACTATTCCGCAAGATGCGGTGCAGTATGGCTCGCAAGGCACTTATGTCTATACCATTGATAAAGCGCAAAAATCGCAGATTAAAATGCTGAAATTAGGCGCCGTTGACAATGGCCTGGTGGCCGTGGAAGAAGGTTTGGCTGCCGGTGATTTGGTAGTGCTGGAAGGCCTGGACCGATTAAGACCAGGCCGGCAGGTCGAAGTGATTGCGGATGCGGGCAGCGAAGCTCCGGTAAAAAGCGAAGCTCCGGTAAAAAAAGCCAGACCAGCGCGGCAGGCTAACTAATGAATATGTCCAAACCCTTTATTCTGCGACCGGTTGCGACATCGTTATTGATGCTGGCAATGTTAATCGCCGGGATGCTGGCCTGGCGGTTATTGCCGGTGGCAGCGTTACCGCAGGTCGATTATCCGATTATTCAGGTGTTTACCTTTCAACCTGGTGCCAGCTCCGATGTTGTCGCCAGAACCATCACTGCGCCCTTGGAGCGCAGGCTCGGGCAAATTCCAGGCCTGAAACAAATGTCGTCGGCCAGCTCCAATGGCGCTTCGGTGGTGACTTTGCAATTTGCGTTAGTGGTGGATATGGGCGTGGCCGAGCAGGAAGTGCAGGCCGCCATTAATACCGCCGGATCTTTGTTGCCAAATGACTTACCGGCACCACCAATTTACCGCAAAGTAAACCCGGCCGATGCACCCATTCTAACGCTGGCCGTCACCTCCGATACCCTGCCGTTACCGCAAGTTTATGATTTAGTCGATACCCGGATGGCGCAAAAGCTGGCGCAGGTATCGGGTGTCGGTATGGTCAGTTTAGCCGGTGGTCAGCGCCCGGCCATTCGGGTCAAAGCCAATCCGGCGGCGTTAGCCTCGTTGGGCCTGAGTATGGAGCAACTGCGCGCTGCGATAACCTCCGCCAATACCAATCAACCCAAAGGCAGTTTTGATGGTCCATTTCGCTCGACCATGCTAGACGCCAACGACCAAATTCGTAGCACCAAAGAATATGAAGAGTTGATTATCGCCTGGCGTGGCGACGCGCCGGTGCGGATGCGCGATGTCGCGACTGTGGAGCAAGGCGCGGAAGACAGATTCTTAGCAGCCTGGGCCAATCAGGAAGCTGCCGTGCTGGTGAATATTCAGCGCCAGCCAGGTGCCAACGTGATTGAAGTGGCTGATTTAATTCAGCAATTATTGCCGCAACTCACAGCGACTATGCCTGCTGCCGTTAAGGTGCAGATTTTAACTGACCGCACCCAGAGCATCCGTGCTTCGGTGCATGATGTGCAGATGGAACTGATTTTCGCTATCTGCTTGGTGGTCTTAGTGACCTTTGTGTTTTTACGCACCATTCCAGCCACTATTATTCCAAGTCTGGCGGTACCTTTAAGTCTGGTTGGTACTTTTGCCGTGATGTACTTGCTTGATTTTTCAGTGAATAACTTAACCTTAATGGCGCTGACCATCGCCACCGGTTTTGTGGTGGATGATGCAATTGTGATGTTGGAAAACGTCGCCCGCCATCGTGAGCAAGGCGCGAGCCCAATGGAAGCTGCACTGAAAGGCGCGCAGGAAATTGGTTTTACGCTGATTTCGCTGACCTTTTCCCTGATTGCTGTATTAATCCCGCTGCTGTTTATGGCCGATGTGGTTGGCCGGTTATTTTATGAATTTGCGGTGACGCTGGCGGTGGCCATTCTGATTTCATTGCTGGTGTCGCTGACGTTAACGCCAATGCTCTGCGCCCGGTTACTGACCAAAATGCCGACGCATGATGATGAACACGACTGGATGTCGCGGATCATTCGCCGTTATGGCGTGATGTTGCAATGGGTATTGCACCATCAGCGATTGGCGATGCTGACGATGTTCGGCACTGTGGTCTTAACAGGCTTGCTGTATCTGGCGGTGCCAAAAGGCTTTTTCCCGGTGCAGGACAGCGGCGTTATTCAGGTGGTGACCGAAGCGCCGCAGGATATTTCCTTTCAGGCGATGGCCGAGCGTCAACAAGCGCTCGCGGCAAACTTGCTCGAACACCCGGATGTGGCCAGTTTAAGCTCCTTTATTGGTGTTGATGGCAGCAATAGCAGTATCAATAGCGGTCGGATTTTACTGAATTTAAAACCGCATGGCAGTCGTAGCGAAAGCGCGACCGTTATTTTGCGCCAGTTGGAGCAGCAAGCGGCCGATGTTAGCGGGATCAAAGGCTGGTTCCAGCCGGTGCAGGAGCTGAGTATCGAAGATAAAGTTAGCCGCACGCAGTATCAGTTCACCTTGACCACGCCGGACAGCGAAGTGCTGGGGCAATGGTTACCCGATGTGCTGGCGGCGCTGCGTAGCAGACCGGAATTATCGGAAGTGGCACATGACTTACAGCAACAAGGTTTGCAGGCCTATATCGATATCGACCGCACTGCGGCGTCGAGACTGGGCATTAGCGTCAGTCAGGTTGGTGCGGCACTGCAAAGTGCTTATAGCCAACGGCAGATCAGCACTTTGTTTACCCAGGCCAATCAATACCGGGTGATTCTGGAAGTGGACCCTGCCCAGGCACAAGGCGTCGATGCGCTGAACAAACTGTTTTTAACTACAGCGTCCGGCGGCACTGTGCCGTTGTCGGCGGTGGCCAAAGTGACGCAGCGGCCGGCTACCTTATTGATTAATCATCAGGGGCAATTCCCGTCGGTGACCTTGTCATTTAATTTAGCCGCCGGTTATTCATTGGGTGAAGCGGTGGCGGCCATTGAAGAAACGCAGCAACAACTGCTGTTACCGGCCGAAATTGAACTGAGTTTCCAGGGTGCAGCAGAGGCGTTCCGGGCATCCCTTTCCAACACCTTGTGGCTGATTTTTGCGGCGGTGCTGACCATGTACATTGTGCTGGGGATTTTGTACGAAAGCCTTATTCATCCGCTGACCATTTTATCGACTTTACCTTCGGCCACCGTTGGCGCTTTACTGGCACTGCTGATTATGAACCAGCCGCTGGACCTGATTGCGGTGATCGGCATCGTGTTGCTGATTGGTTTGGTGAAGAAAAACGGCATTATGATGGTCGACTTTGCGCTGGAAGCCCAAAGAAATGACGGTTTAACGCCACGCGAAGCGATATATCAGGCTGCGCTGCTGCGCTTCCGGCCAATTCTGATGACCACCTTAGCGGCGTTATTTGGTGCTATTCCGTTATTGCTGGCCAGTGGTTCTGGCGCTGAATTGCGTCAGCCATTGGGTCTGGTGATGGTCGGTGGTTTGATTGTCAGCCAGATTCTGACGTTGTTCACGACGCCTGTGGTGTATCTGTGGTTTGATCGGCATTTAAGTCGGAAGCCGATGGCTACAGCCACGACAGAGGCAACCGTCTGATGAATCTGGCGCATCCATTTATCGAAAGACCGGTCGCCAGTGGTCTGATCGCCACCGCTATCTTGCTGCTGGGATTATTGTGCTGGCGGTTGCTGCCGGTGTCACCGCTACCAGCGGTCGATTTTCCGATGATTGTGGTGACCGCCAGTTTGCCAGGCGCTAGCCCGGAAAGTATGGCGGCAACGGTGGCCACACCGCTGGAACGGGCACTCGGCAGCATCGCTGGCATTAACCGCATTAGCTCGAACAGCAATCAGGGTTCAACCCAGATCCGGCTGGAGTTTAAACTCGATCGCAATGTCGACGAAGCGGCGCGCGAAGTGCAGGCGGCGATTAACGCGGTACGCGCGCAGTTACCGGCCGGAATGCCTGGTAACCCGATGTACCGTAAATTTAACCCATCACAACAACCGGTGATGGCGCTGGCCTTAAGCTCAGACAATCTGGCGTCGAGCGTGTTGTATGATGCCGCTGCCACAGTGATCGCCCAGAAAATATTGCAAATTCAGGGCGTTGGTGAAGTTGAAGTCACCGGAGCTTCCTTGCCAGCTGTGCGGGTTCAATTAAATCCAGCGATGCTCAGCCATTTTGGTATTGCGCTGGACGAAGTGCGCACGGCGATCAGTGGTGCCAATGCCACAGTGCCGCTTGGGCTGGTGGAACTGGACGATCAGCGTTGGCAGTTGGCGACGAACCAAACAATGCGCCGCGCTGCTGATTATCAGAACTTATTGATTAAATACCAAAATGGCTCGCCCATTCGGCTGACCGATGTCGCAACCGTCACCGATTCCACCGAAAACCGTTATGCCTCGGGTTTTCATAATGAGCGCAGTGCGGTCATTCTACAAATCAGCCGTCGTAGTGGTGCCAATATTGTCGCCACCATTGATGCTATTTACGCGCAATTACCGCAGTTGCAGGCGTTGATCCCAGCCGATGCCGATTTATCGGTGGTGATGGACCGCTCGCCGGTGATCCGCGCTACTTTAAGTGAAGCGCAGTTGAGTTTGTTTATTTCGGTATTGTTGGTAGTGATCGTGGTGTGGCTGTTTTTAGGTAGCTTCCGTACCGCGCTTATTCCGACCGCAGCTATTCCGGTGTCGCTGATTGGCGCTTTTAGCGTGATGTATCTGTGTGATTTTTCACTGAATAATTTGTCAGTGATGGCGCTGATTGTCGCGGCGGGTTTGGTGGTCGATGACGCTATTGTGGTGCTGGAAAATATCAAACGGCATATTGAAGCCGGTTTATCGCCGGTGGCGGCTGCCCGTAAAGGTGCCGGTGAAGTCGGGTTTACCTTGATTGCGATGAATGCAGCGCTGATTGTGGTGTTTTTATCGATTTTATTTATGGGCGGTTTGGTCGAACGGCTGTTCCGCGAATTCTCGATTACTTTAGCCGGCGCCATGCTGATTTCACTGGCGATTTCACTGACGCTGACGCCGAGTTTGTCGGCTTTGTTATTAAAACCGCTCACTAAAAAAACCACCGACACTTTAACCAGCCCAGCAACCAGCACCGAAGCCGGGGCTTTTAGTCGGTTTGCTGCTGGTTATCAGCGTAGTCTTGGCAAAGTGCTGCTGCATAAACGTTGGGTGCTGTTAGTGATGGCCGTGATTTTTGGTAGCACCGGCTGGCTCTATAACCAACTACCCGGCGGTATGTTGCCGGATCAGGATACCGGTCAACTGAACGGGTTTGTCCGTGGTGACGATGGCTTTTCTTATCAGGTGATGCAGCCAAAAATTGAAGAATTCCGCCAGTATTTACTGAAAGATCCGGCCATTGCCGACATCACCGGCGCCAGTGGCGGCGCTATGGGCTTAAGCAATTCACGCATCCAAATCCGCTTAAAACCTTTGGCCGAGCGCAAAATCTCGGCGCAGGCGGTGGTAGATCGGATCCGAATGAATGCGCCGAAAGTGCCAGGTGCCATTGTGTTTTTAAGTGTGGATCAGGATATCCGCTTGTCGTCGCCTTTTGGCAGCAGCGATTTTGAATTGTTGTTGTTATCCAGTGAGTTAAAACCACTGCGGGAATGGGGCAAAAAAGTCGCTGAAGGCATGAAAGAGCTGCCGGAATTGACGGACGTCGATGCACCGGGCGGCGAAGATGCGCAGCAAGTAGTGCTGAATATCGATCGTGAAGCGGCGCAGCGGTTGGGCGTGGATATGCGTACTGTCGCCACTATGTTGAACAACTCGTTTTCCCAGCGCCAGGTGGCAACTTTATACGATGAAATGAACCAGTATCGGGTGGTGATGGAGTTGGCGCCGGGTTATACCGCGCAGCCGGAAGTGTTGAAGCAGCTGATGCTGATTAGCCGTGATGGCAGCAGAGTGCCACTGAGTGCGATCGCCAGCTATGGTTATGGCCTGGTGAGCGATAGAGTGCGGCACGACGGCCAGTTTGCTTCGATGGGCATTGGTTATGCGTTGGCGCCTGGCGTCACCGCATTACAGGCTGCAGCGGCGATAGACCAGCTGCTGGCCAAGCTGATGTTGCCGTCGACAGTGCACAGCATTAACGGTGAAGATCAGCGCAATGCAATTTTCGAAAGTCAGGATAATTTCTGGTTGTTTGTTGGCGTGGTGCTGGCGGTGTATTTAGTGCTTGGCGTACTTTACGAGAGTATGGTGCAGCCGCTGACCATTATTTCCACCTTGCCGTGTGCGGCGATTGGCGCTTTGCTGGCGCTGTATCTGACCAATTCCGATTTAAACCTGATTGCGTTATTGGGGTTATTTTTGCTGATTGGCATTGTGATGAAAAACGCCATCCTGCTGATTGATTTTGCACTGGAAGCAGAGCGCACCCAGGGCTTATCACCAAAAGAAGCCGTGTTGCAGGCTGCCGGGCAACGATTGCGGCCAATTTTGATGACCAACTGCGCGGCGGTGCTGGGCGCCGTGCCACTGCTACTTGGTATGGGCGAAGGCTCCGAGCTGCGTCAGCCACTGGGTATAACCATTGTTGGCGGTTTGTTGGTCAGTCAGCTGCTGACGCTTTACAGCACGCCAGTGGTGTATTTGTTACTGAGTCGGTTCCGGCGCAAGGCGTCGATGCCAGTTGCGGATGCACAACCCTCAGCATAGGCATTAACATTTGGGGTCAGAGTCAATTGTTAACAGAAGTCTGTTAACAATTGACTCTGACCCCAAATGTTAATTGTGCCGTGTAAAAATAGAAATTTCGCTTTGATTTTCCCCGACAGCTGTTATCCTGCGCGGCTTTCCCTTGCCCCGCTATTTTGGAATAAGTTTTTGTATGTTTAATAATCAATTCAGTCAGTTAGAATCCGCCATTCAACGTTTAGTCAGTGAAAACCAGCAGTTAAATCAGGCATTACTGCAAAGCCAACAACAGTTACAGCAAAAGCACGAAGAGCTGGAAAATTTTCAGCTGCAGGCGATGGAACAGGAAGAGTTACAAACCGCCACAGCACAGAAGCTGGAGGCGTTGTTAGCATTGTTCCCGGCTCAGGTTTAACCCGATGTTGCACACTGAATTTTCTGAAGTCAGCCTCGACATCGCCGGACGCAACTACAAGCTAAAAACGCCGCAGCATCAGCAACAAGGGTTGCAGGAAGCCGCCACTTTGCTCAATGAGAAAATTGCCGAGCTGAAAAGCAAAAGCCGAACCCTGACCGCCGAACAAGCAGCCGTATTGGCAGCGCTGAATTTAAGCTATGAGCTGCTCACCGAACGCGAATTACTGGCCCAAGATCGCCAGCAAATCGCCGAGCGGCTGGCGCAGTTACAGCAGCAGGTGGAGAGTTCTTTGGAATGAGGGCTGTTGCAATCGGTGCAACAGACCGCCTGTGTGATTTGTATAAGGTCGTACCCTGTAAGTCAGCTCAGGGTACTGAACTTTCGATACTGTTCACGGAGTTTGTCGTCATAGGCATTTTGACGGTAGCCAGTGCCGTTGTAATAAAGTGCGAAGTTGGCCCAATCTTTTTGTTCCAGCAAATCCCGTAACGACATGCCGCTTTTAGCTTTTTTCTTTTGGATAAAACGACAAAAGGCTTCGAGTTGTTCACTTTCATGTTGCTGCATACGAGTTACAAAATCGTCGATAGACAGGTAATCAAGAGTTTTCCAGTGGTAACCCATGATTTGAAACAGCCCCCAGGATGCAGATTCGCGAGCCGTGTCCTGATGAATAGCCTCAGCACGATTCAGGCGTAAATGTTCTCTGGCTCCGCCCAAATAATGGACTTTGGTCCATTTGGGGTAAAGAATGGTTTCGTTACCAACAGCCAGTTTCAGCGGATTTTTGCCGATTAGGTTCAACCGCTCCCAAAACACATGGCCTTCGAACAGTATTTTGGGTAGATCACCAACAAATCCATTGCCGTTTGATTCCACTTTGTAGACCGCTTTTACAATAGCTGGCTCTAAGTTCAGCGCTAAGGCGGCATTGACAAAATCTTGTTCGCCAAGATAACGCGGCTTTTGTACAGTGCCGCTTTGTCCTGCTGAAGTCACTTGCTGCAAGGTAACCCAGGTTTTTTCTCCGACAATACCATCGGCCACTAATCCATTTGCAAGCTGAAAAGCCTTTACTGCTTGTTCTGTGTGCTGGTCAAATTCACCTTTAGTATCTGTTTTAGTCAGCATGCCAGCTTGAAGTAATAATTCTTGTAGCAGGCTAATCGCAGTCTGGTTTGTTGAACCACGGCGAATTATGGGTTTGGCTTTTTGCTGTTCATTTGCGGGCAGAATTATGGCTGATGATCTTCCGGCATCAGCTTGAGCGGCAGCATCTGGGATAGGCAGCGCTTGTTGCGGTCTGTCCAGCAATGATACAGTTTTCGCTGGCCAAGCACCTGGACTACGCTCAAATCGACCAAAGTTTTTAGCATTACCATTGCGGCCGTTCCAGCTATTACGCGGGTCCAGCTCTTCCCAATAGTTACCTAAAGGTTCCAGCTCGGCAGCAGACTGGATAAGGCGCCACTTGTCCTGGTCGGCTTTGAAAAAATTCAGCACTATGGCGCAGCGACGAATATGGGCGTTGTCCATCGTCTTTTCCTGTCCGGTGCGCACCAAAGCGGATTGAGTTTCAATGCTTCGTTCTAATTCGCCACCACTGACTTCAAACCCAAACTCTTCGGCTTTGCCCAGCAAACGCCGGGTATCTTTCAGAAAGGCAATTTGTTCATCCAGCAGGCTCATTTATTTTGCCTCCGATTGATTTCTGAGAGCAGTTTCCATGCTTCTGGATTTTTCTGCGCTGCCTTTTGAGCTGCCAAAGTAATACCCCAGGATCTGGGTGATCGCAGCAGATAACACGCCCAGTATGTAGATCATGATCTCTCTTTGTGGATCGGTTAATTTGGGAATCGGTGCACCATCTTTATCATGCACGCCTGAGTTTCCACTCCAGTACACAAACAAGCCAAACAGCACAACAGTCGCAACGACAATAAATGCCGCCAAAGCTGGTTGAATAGCTTTTACGTACCAAGGGGCATCTGCGCTGGTTTGAACCGCTGTATGGTTTTTACGGGCATCAGCCACATCCACCAGATAAGCTTTGGTTTCTTCCAGCCCTAGCTTGTTGTCTTCCAGTTGAAGACGTAGCAGTTCTTCCTCATGTTCAGCTTGGAATTGTCTGAGTTTTTCAGTATCAGAGTCAGTAAGGGTTGCATGCTCAACGTCGATGCCGGTTTTTTCTTTAATAAATTCAGAGCCTTTTACCAATACTGCGTTTGCAATTAAGCGTAGGCCGGAGCTTAGCAGCGTAACGAGAAATGGTGCCATGATGTGTTCCCTTCATGTGGCGGAGTGAAATTTTTAAGTGCTTTGGCAATAAGCCAAGTGAAAGCTAGAATACTGGTTAAAAATTCGCCAGTTATCATACGTTAGAAAAGAAACTATTTTTTTGAAGCTATAGTGAAATGGGTGTCGTTGTATTTATTCAGCGAGCGGCTGGCTTAGTTGTAGCAGGAGGAAAGTCCGCTGGATTGAAGGTTTGACCGCTTCTGCAGCGCAGTACCATGGATTAAGTTTGGGCACCTCCCCAAATCAGGATGGAGAGGCCAATCATCGGTATTTTGAACACTCAGGCTTGCCTGAGCTGATAGTTCACTAATTGTTGCAGCAGTAATATCAGCTGTAACAGCACAGTTACTTACAACAAAATACCTGTGGCTGCTAATTTTAGCTGCTGCATGATCGTGTTCAGTGGATGCTGCGCCGACGCCGCCAGGCAAGACCTGCTAATCCAAGCAGTACACAAGCACTGGTGGCAGGTGCAGAGACTGAGTTTGGTTGGAATGAAGCATTGGCATTCCAATTAAGGTACATATTTTCACTTGAGGTGTTCTGACAGTTAACTAATGTCAGCACATTGTCGCAACGATAGTTAAAAATCTGCATTGTATGATGATAAAAAGTCTTTGTACTTGAGCCCCCCAACCAGTCCCACAATTCGGGTGAAGTAGGAACCTTAAATTGACTGCCCCAAGTTGGGGTGGTTGCTAATTCGGAGTACAAGCCAAAATATTGGTACATTCGGACGATGGTGATTTCATTTGTTAACTCATTAATCTGACGGGTACGCTTTGAGTCGTTTCTGATGTATCCACTGGTGCTACTAAAAGGCTCTTTTGTGTCGTCATAATTGTCATAGCCATTGGAGTGCCCCATTTGCATAGTGGTGTTTGGCGCTGCGACCACTTGTGGGCACATCTCAGCCGATAGCCCGGCATAGTTGCACAACAAACTCGCTGAGCTCGTTGCAAGGTTGTGCCATTGAACATCGTGATATTGCCAACCCATCGCAGAGCATACGATATCGTCACCACAGCCGCCGTAAAAATAAAACTGATAGTTTTTCGGCGTTAAATCATTGAGGGTCAGTTGGAAAGTATCGTTTAACGTTGATAATTTTTGGCTTGGATGGTGAATAGACTCACCGTATTCACTGCCATCGTCGCGCCAAGTATAGTGACTGAAAAGTGCCTCAGTTCCAGTATTGATGGTAATAACCCCAGATACTGCGGTGAAACTAGATAAACTGAGAAAAAGTAAGCATAAATTTTTGATTAGATTGGACATTAAATCACCAGTTAACAAATTTTATTTTTAATTAAATATTTATGCAATAATTGATCAGATAATTAATTGATTGATTTTAAATGAAATATTTTAACTTTTAGTGTTGTGTGTAAATATTTATGACAATTGGATATCAGGGTTTATTTGATATTCGTTCAAATTTCAACCGCCTAGGGTTGGTTATGCTATTTTTCGGAATATCAGGCTCAATCCAAATGAAATAGCCTAGGCTAAAACTACACATCAACAAGGACAGGTTTGTGTTGTGATCAGGCGTGCGCGTGTTCATGCACAAAGAATGGGATTAATTTTGTTCTGACCCCACTATTAAATTAAGGAACTAGTATGCAGCTATCGTTGAGTTGTAAGGATTCCGGGCTGTCCTTTCGACTTGCAACTCCCGCAGACGAAGCTTTTTTTCAGCAGCTTTTTGCCGCCAATCATCGATATTTCGAACACTGTGGGTTGCCTGAACCAATGGTTCAGCAATTGCTGCAACAGCAATATCAGCTGCAGCAACAGAGTTACCTGCAACAATCCCCCAAACCCGATAGTTACTTACTGCTGTGTCATGCCGAACCGGTTGGCAGACTGATCGTGGTGCGGCATCCTGAAAATTTGCACCTTACAGATCTGGCATTTTTGCCCAACCATTGTGGTCGGGGCTTTGGCAGTGAATTGATCAAGTTTTTGCAGCAGTATGCACGACAACAGCAATTGGCGATTAGTTTGCTGGTGGATCAACAAAATACCGGCGCCTGCCAATTTTATCTGCGGCATGATTTTAAGTCAGTGGCGGGGGCAGGTGGCTATGAGCAGCTGTATTGGCAACCATCAGATGTTTCTGATTCGGTGCCGGGTTGATGTTTTTCCTGATTTGATCTACGGTTGATGGAGTTTGTTTTTTAAGCAAATTTTTGAATGACTCACCATTCAACAATGTGGTGAGACTTTAACCCACCAAAGCAAGCCAGCAGCGGACGCAGGCAGGTAGTAACGCATCCAATTGTCGGGCATTGTTTTGAAAATGGTTTGGCACGACCAAACCGCACCAAAACCTTACTAAGGAGAGTTCGAATGTCTGATCCGTTTATTGGTGAAATCCGCATGTTTGCCGGTACTTTTGCTCCGAATGGCTGGGCGTTTTGTCAAGGGCAGCTTCTGGCCATTGCGAGCAATGCTGCATTGTTTTCTATCTTAGGGACCAATTATGGCGGAGATGGCCATACGACCTTTGGTTTGCCGAATTTACAAAGTCGCAGTCCGGTTGGAACAGGGACTGGTGCTGGTTTAAGTTATATCGCTTTAGGGCAAATGGCCGGTCATGAAAGTGTCAGCCTAACCACAGCACAACTGCCGATACATGCACCAACAGCACAGTTTACCGGCGCTGTTAGTGCGGTGACCGCAACCTTGGATCTAGCGACGACGACAGCTGCTGCCATGGTACCTCCAACGCCTGGTAATACCAGCTACCTGTCTGCGATGACGGCGAAAGTCGGGCCAACCAATGCAGCTGTGAATGGTCTTTTTACCGCAACAGCTCCAGATGCAACCAAAGCAAACCTTGGTGGTATACATGGTAGCGTGACAACTGCTGGGTCAGTAACGATAAACCCGGTGGGAGGTGGGTTGCCCGTTCCTATTACAAGTCCGTATCTGGGCATGAATTTTATCATCGCTTTAGTGGGGATATACCCTTCGCACGGGTAGCACCTTCGGTTATTTACAGAGTTGCGATCATCTGAATCATTTATCTAGTTCAGATGATTGCAGTCGTTTTTGATATTTACTCATCACCTTTCCGGCTGTGGTTGGAAGGCAATTTGCCAGGAGCGTTAACATGTCAGGGTGCAAGTCAATCCCAGTTGCTTATATGAAACCCCTTCATTCACTCCGGTTAGGTAGGCGCATTAGTCGTGGTTTTGCATGGATGTGTTGCTTTATCTTAGCGATGTTAAATCCAGTGCAGGCATCACCTCTTGATATTCATGTAATGCCTGCGCCAGAAATTGTCTTTGTCGATGCGGCAGTACCAGATGCCTCGACACTGCTGGAACAGTTAGACCCAGCTGTTGAAGTGGTGTTTCTGCCATCTGGTCAGGATGGCGTGGCTTTTATGGCGCAACAACTGGCAAATCGAACAAATATCGCGGCACTTCATGTGGTGAGCCATGGGGGGCAGGGGCAGATAAGACTGGGTAGTACCATCATCGACCAGACAAATGTGGCGGGATATAGCAAAGAATTCAAACAAATAGGCGCCAGTCTGCTGCAAGACGGCGATATTCTTATTTATGGTTGTGATGTTGCTCGTGACAGCCGTGGTGACGCTTTTATCCGTCAGTTGGCACAACTGACTTCAGCAGATGTCGCTGCATCGTCGAATGCCACTGGTGCCGCTGCGAAAAATGCAGACTGGGCACTGGAATCTGGTTATGGCGATATTCAGACGCAAATACCTTTTTCCGCCAAAGCCCGGCAGTTGTATGCCAGTCGCTTGTTTTCCGGTTCAATGAATTTTTCCGGTGTAGCGAATGGAGACGTACTTGGTACTACGGTCACAGATGGCGAAGCGAATTCGGCTGATATTCCTGGTGTGGTGATAGAAATTTACGCTGCAAACTTGGGGACAGATACCAATACCGGCGAACATTGGGAGTTTTGGGCAGATATCGCCAATAATGGCTTAGATGAAATTGATGACGGTGTGGTTCCTGATGCAGGGGACGCGGCGTCGACGGTGATCAGAACACAGGGTGGCGAAGATTTTTCCTTTGAGGGGATTCGGGTTGTCAATTATCTGGGTGCACATACCCATATAAAATTTGAGGGGTTTAGAGATGGGGTATCTACCGGCAGTGAAACATTAGCTATTGATAACTCAGTTAGTTTTTATAATGATTACACGCAGCTAAACGGCCTGACGCCAGCTAAATTTCAGAACGTGGATCAGATCAGGATTACTGACGGTAGTAATCAGCTCATGTATGTGAGTCTGGATGAGTTGGTGTTTGCAGATGCAGTAGTCCCGCCCCCAACCATCACGTCTGCTACCTACAACGCCAACACCGGTGCATTGGTCGTTACCGGTACCAACTTCACTGCAACAGGCGGCGCAACGAATGATGTTGTCGCCAATAAATTCACCTTGAATGGCGAAGGGGGCAGCACTTACACGCTGACCGATACCGCCAATGTCGAAATATCTTCGGCTACGGCATTTACGCTGACGCTCAGTGCTACTGATCGCGCAGCAGTGAATCTGATTGTGAACAAAAATGGCACCAGTTCTACCGGTGGCACCACATACAATCTGGCCGGGGCCGCTGGTTTTATCGCAGACTCGGCGGCGACAGCGGACCTTACCGGAAATGGGATAACGGTCTCTAATGTGGCGGTACCTGCAGTGACATCGGCGACTTATGATGCGAGCACCGGCGTACTCACAGTTACTGGCTCTGGTTTGAAAATGGCCAGTGGTGCCAGCAACGATATTGTTGCCAATAAATTTACACTGACAGGTGAAGGTGGCAGCACTTATACCCTGACGGATACCTCGAATGTTGAAATCTCTTCTGGTACTGGCTTTGCCCTGACCTTCAGCGCAACAGACAGGTCCGCAATAAACCAAATGCTGAATAAAAATGGCACCTCATCAACCGGTGCCACCACCTACAATCTGGCTGCTGCCGAAGATTGGCAGGCAGGTGCGGATGCTGCAGTCATGATTGCTGATCTAACTGGCAATGGTATTACCGTCAGCAATGTAGCGGTGCCGACTGTGACCAGTGCCACTTATAATGCCGCAACAGGTGCACTGGTAGTGACCGGCGCTGGTTTTCTTAAACTGGCGGGTGCAACCAACGACGTCGTTGCCAATAAATTTACTTTGACCGGCGAAGGTGCTGCAACTTATAGCCTGACCGATACCGCAGATGTAGAAATTACTTCTGGTAGCAGTTTTACCTTGACCTTGAGTGCGACAGACCGCAATGCCGTGAACTTAATACTGAATAAAAACGGCACCAGCTCAGTAGATGCTACAACTTATAATCTTGCGGCAGCTGAAGATTGGACTGCGGGTGCAGATGCTGCTGTGGTGGTGGCTGATTTAACCGGCAATGGCATCACTACAAGCAATGCCTTATCGGCACCTGATGCCCCGACTATCGGCGCCGCAACCGCAGGTGATGGTCAAGTGTCTGTAGCTTTTAGTGCCCCGGGCAGTAATGGTGGTGCCGCAATCACCGGGTATACCGTCACTTCGAACCCCGGCGGTATTTCAGCCGGTGGTTTTGGTTTTACCACATCCCCTATCGCAGTGACGGGCTTAACCAACGGTACTGCTTATACCTTTACCGTGACCGCAACCAACGCAATCGGCACCAGTGTTGCTTCTGGCGCTTCGGCTTCGGCGACGCCTAAAGGCGACCAGACCATTACCTTTCCGAATCCTGGGGCACAAAACTTTGGTACAACACCCGATCTGGGGCCTACAGCCAGTGCATCTTCCACGCTTGCGGTTAGTTTTAGTTCGTCGACAACCGGAGTTTGTACCATTACCAGTACTGGAACTCTGACCTTCGTTACTGCTGGTAGTTGTAGCATCGATGCCGATCAGGCGGGGAATTCCGCCTGGAACGCCGCGACCACAGTAAGCCGAACCTTTACCGTCAATGCGATAGTGCCTGGTGCACCAACCATTGGGACGGCAACTGCTGGCGATACTGAAGCGACCGTCACTTTCACTGCGCCAGTCAGCACCGGTGGCGCGGCAATAATTGCCAGTGGTTATACCGTCACTGCCAGCCCAGGTGGTGCCACTGCCACTGGTTCCAGTTCGCCGGTGACGGTCACGGGCTTAACCAATGGTTTGGCTTATACCTTTACCGTCACCGCCACCAACTCCGCGGGTGAAGGCGCTGCTTCGGCGGCATCCAATTCGGTGACACCGGCCGCCCCACAAACCATTACCTTTAATAATCCGGGTACTCAGAATTTTGGCACCACGCCAACGTTGACCGCTACTTCCTCAGCCGGAGGCGGTTATGTGGTGACTTTCACTTCAGCCACCACCGGGGTTTGTACCATTACCAGCGGCGGCTTACTGACTTTTGTCACTGCTGGCAGCTGTACCATCAATGCCGATCAGGCTGGCGACGGTTCATATTTGGTGGCACCACAAGTCAGTCAAACCTTTACTGTTAGTGCAGTAGTGCCTGGAGCACCAACCATCGGCACCGCAACTGCCGGTGATACCCAGGCAAGTGTCGCTTTCACTGCACCTGCCAGTATTGGCGGTGCCGCTATTACCGGCTATACCGTGACTGCAAATCCTGGCGGACTGACCGGCACTGGCGCCAATTCACCAATCATTGTCACCGGTTTGACCAATGGGGTGGCTTATACCTTCACGGTCACTGCAACCAATTCGGCAGGTACAGGTTCGGCATCAGCTGCATCCAACTCGATCACGCCTGCCGCAGCTCAGACCATTACCTTTGCCAATCCGGGAGCGCAGAACTTTGGGACCAGCCCAACACTGACTGCCACATCGGATTCGGGTCTGACACCTACCTTTACTTCGTCGACAACCGGAGTTTGTACCATCACCTCCATCGGTGTGCTGACTTTTGTTACCGCAGGTACTTGTACTATTAATGCCGATCAGGCCGGTAACGGCAGTTATTTAGCTGCAACGCAAGTGAGTCGGAGTTTTGCTGTGAATGCGGTATTACCAGGAGCTCCAGTCATCGGCACTGCAACCGCAGGTAATGCTTCTGCTTCAGTGGCGTTCACCGCCCCGGCTTCGAACGGTGGTGCCGCTATTACCGGTTACACCGTGACTTCTAATCCTGGCGGGTTGACAGCAACAGGCGCAAGTTCACCTGTCACAGTGCCAGGCTTAACCAATGGCACGGCTTACACCTTTACCGTTGTTGCGGTGAATAGTGTCGGGACAGGCGCAGCTTCGGCGGCTTCGAATGCTGTAACACCGGAACTGCCAAATACTGCACCTGTGATCAGTGGTTCACCGGCAACCACTGTGGTGCAGGGAACACCTTATAGCTTTGTACCCGCAGCATCGGATGCCGACGAACAAACGCTGACGTTCAGTATCAGTAATCAGCCAGCCTGGGCCAGTTTCTCAACCAGTTCCGGGGCGCTGACCGGTATACCAGGGCTTGCTGATGTGGGTACTATCAGCGGTATTGTCATCAGTGTCACTGATGGTACCGAGAGCGCTGCGCTGGCACCATTTAGTATTACGGTGCAACCGGCGAATCAGTCGCCGGTGATTAGCGGAACTCCGGCAACTTCAGTCGACGTCGGAACGCCTTACAGCTTCACGCCAACAGCTTCAGATCCGGATGAAGGTGCGGTTTTAACCTTTAGTATCAGTAATAAACCAGCCTGGGCCAGTTTTAGCACCAGCAGTGGAGCCTTGTCTGGTACGCCGGCCAGCGCTGATGTCGGCGTAACTTCAGGGATTGTGATTAGCGTGTCTGATGGCACCACCAGTACCAGTTTAGCGGCGTTTAACCTCACAGTTGTGGCAGGAAATGTGGCGCCGGTTGCGACGGACAGTGCCGCCAGTACAGAGGAAGACAGCCAGCTGAGCCTGACTTTGACGGCACAGGATGCTGATGGGGATGAGCTGAATTATGAAATTGCAGCCCAACCTGTACATGGCACAGCGACTCTGCAAGGTGATTTACTGATCTACACCCCGGCGCAGGATTTTAACGGCACCGACAGTATTGGGTTTATCGCCAAAGATGCTGAATTAAGTTCAAATACGGCGACCATTAGTCTTACCGTGACGGCGGTCAATGACCAACCGATAGCCGCTGATGACAGCTTTAACCTGCAACGGACCAGCAACAATCAGTATCAGTTAGCGGTTTTGGCCAACGATTCTGATGTGGATACCGATCCACTGACGATTGATGGTGCGTCTTCGAGCGTTGGTACCGTTACCTTTAATGCACAGGGCCTAACTCTGACGGTGCCGGAACTGTATGCAGGGCCGGTCACTTTGCGCTATACCGTCAGCGATGGCAAAGGCGGCCGTGGCACAGCCAATGTCAGTCTGATTATTACCGGTGGCGATGCTACCAATCTGCCAGTCATTACTGTGCCTGCGGATATCACCGTCAATGCGACTGCGCTCTTTACCAGGGTACCGCTTGGCAACGCTACTGCAGTTGATCGCAACGGCCGTCGACTGCGGGTGTCGTTAATCAATGGCAGTCTGTTCTTTGAGCCGGGCGAGCATATTGTGTACTGGCAAGCCACAGATGCGGATGGCAATACCGCGACTAAAGCGCAGAAGGTAAGCGTGAATCCGTTGATTTCTCTGAGCAAAGATCAGCTAGTTACCGAAGGCAATGAAGTGGTGGTTGAGGTGATCCTGAATGGAACGGCACCTTCGTATCCGGTGTTAGTGCCATATTCGGTCAGTGGCAGTGCCGGGGCGAATGATCATACGTTGGTCTCAGGTGTCGCTGAAATCAGCTCCGGCACCAGCACAAGTGTTCGTTTTAACGTGCTGGAGGATGGACTCGCCGATTCGCCAGAAAATATCGATATCACGTTGGACAGCAGTGTCAATCGCGGCAGCAAACGCAGTAGTCGTATCGTGATCACTGAAGCCAATATTGCGCCTGTGGTGACCTTAGCTGTCGAGCAGAATAATCTGAACCGATTGACGATTAGTGAAGGCGATGGTGTGGTCACTGTCACTGCCACTGTTACCGACACCAATACACAGGATCAACTGACCGGCAGTTGGGACTTTGGCCGACTCGAAAATGTCACTCCAGCAGATACAGAACTGAGTTTTGATCCGGCTGAGCAGGGTCCTGGTTTGTATCAGGTTAGCTACACTGCTACCGACAATGGCTCGCCAAATTTATCGACCACCTCCCGAGTATTTATTGTCGTCAGACCTAGTCTGCCGGTATTGGGTAGCAGTGACGTTGACGGCGATTTGGTCCCTGACAATCAGGAAGGGTTTGCTGATTCGGATGGTGATGGTATCCCTGATTATCAGGATGCGATCAGCGAATGTAATGTGATGCCGACCGAATTGTTAGGGCAGACTGAGTTCGTGGCCGAAGGTGAACCCGGGGTCTGTCTACGTTTAGGTACTGTGGCTGCTGAAACGGATGCCGGTGGTCTGAAAATTGAAAACGATGCAGTCGATACCGATACATCGGCGGTCAATATTGGCGGTATCTTTGACTTTATTGCCTATGGTTTGCCAGAGCAGGGTAAAAGCTACAGTCTGGTCTTGCCACAGCGGTTACCGGTACCGGCCAATGCAATTTATCGTAAATTTAACGATGCCACCGGCTGGAAAGATTTTGTCAGCAACGGGCAAAACTCAGTCTCCAGTACCCAAGGTGAACGTGGTTTCTGTCCGCCGCCGGGTGATGCCGCCTGGACTGCTGGTTTAACCGAAGGTCACTGGTGTGTGCAGGTTCGGGTAGAAGACGGTGGTCCGAATGACGCTGACGGTATTGCCAATAGTGCAATTGTTGACCCTGGTGGCGTTGCAGTTGCCATCAGTAGCAATAGACTGCCAGTTGCTGTGGCCGATCAGGCATCGACCAGAGAAAATACCGCAGTGGTAGTGAATGTACTGGCCAATGATACGGATGCCGATGGTGATAGCTTAACGATTACCCAGGCGGTTAGTGGTTTTGGCACAGTGACGATTCTGGCTGACCAAAAACTAAGTTATCTGCCTAATACCGACTTTACCGGTCTGGATACGGTGATCTACAGCGTCACCGATGGTAAAGGCGGCACTGCAAGTAGCCAGCTGGTGATTGATGTCTTTAGCAATAGCGCGCCGATCGCGGTGAATGATGTGGCTGCGACCAACGACAAAACCGCAATAGTGATTGCGGTGCTGACCAATGATACCGATGTCGACGGCAACAACCTGACAGTCACTGCGGCCACCGCCGTCCAGGGAACAGTGAGTATCGAAGCTGGTCAGCGGTTGCGTTATACCCCAAAATCCGGATTTGATGGTGTTGATACCATTAGCTACAGCATCTCGGATGGTTTGGGGGGGACGGCAACCGGCCAGGTGCTGGTCACTGTGACGGCCTTTAAAGAAGTGGTGGTCGAGAACAAATCCAGCGGCGGCAGCATGACGTTATGGGCGTTGTTGTTGTTAGGAACTGCGGCGGTGTTCCGTCGCAGTTCAGCCGGAGCCGCAGCCGCGGTGATGCTGCTATTTAGCCCGATCAGCCAGAGTGCTGACTGGTATCTGCAAGGCTCTGCGGGTCACAGCAGTGCAGACAGCAAGCAAAGCTCATTAGCGGCAGGGCTTCCTTCCGGTACCGCGATCACCGACTTTGATAAAAGTGATTTTTCCTACGGCGTTGCTTTGGGATATCAACTGCATCCGTCGGTCGCGATTGAGTTGGGTTATCAGGATTTAGGGGATGCCAGCAGTCAGCTCAGTGGTGAAAGTCTGACGCCCGGTCAATACCATGAATTGCTCAAAGCGGTGAGTCCGGTGCTGGTTGATGGTGTGAGTGCGGCGTTTCGGTTTACC
Source organism: Rheinheimera sp. SA_1 (assembly GCF_001669775.1). GTDB lineage: Bacteria > Pseudomonadota > Gammaproteobacteria > Enterobacterales > Alteromonadaceae > Pararheinheimera. The sequence continues at coordinate 99,078 of NZ_LXWK01000018.1, read as the reverse complement.
TTGTGGCAAGATAACAGGCTGCGCCTCGAATTACCGGTAGGGGTGTTTTTTTGGGATTCCGAGATTGAAAGCCGGGTGAATAATACCGTGCTTCGCACCGAATCTGACGGCAATGACTGGATGCTTGGATTACAACTGCAATATCAACTCACCAATGATTGGCAACTGGGTGGTGGCTATCAGCAAATCAATCTGGCAGCCAATGATGTCAACAGCTGGTTGTTGAGTTTGAGGTATCAGTTTTAATCTGTTTGCTACAGCAGGTTGCGTGGGGGTCAGAGTCAATTGTTAACAGATTTCTGTTAACAATTGACTCTGACCCCATATTTAACATTACATCTCAATATACTGCGGCCAGCCCAATAGCGGGTTTAGCATGCCTTGTTTATGCTCAAACGCATCGCGACGTTCCGGTGAGGCGTTGTCGGCGAGTAGTTTTTGATAACCTTTGGCAAACTGCAGTGTTTTGAGCAGCGCCGGCGCAAAGTTATCACCGATATCTTCGTTCACCGCTGCGGCAAAACCAGGCGGTAACAAGCTGATGGTTTGTTGGGTTTGGATTTGCAGGAAGGTCACGTCAAACCAGCTGTCTTGCAGTTCGATGTTCTTCAGCCGTTGTTTTAAATCCTGTTTTACCTTGTCGCCTTTGCAGCACAACCGGTACAACACCACTTCGGCCAGCATGCCTTCAAGGTTAAAGTGCTCGAATGGGTCGAGCTGGGTGTGATAAAAAAACGTCTGTTTTAATACCGCAATCGCCTGGCGGCGCTGCCATTCCTGCAGTGCATGTTGATATTGTGCCAAGCCTGACCATTCTTCAGCGTCTGGTGGGCTCGCAATATCGGCCAGCAACTGCGCTTCTACGTCACCATACAAAGATTTGCGGCTTGGGTTCAGTAAACTGACCTGACTAAGCATGCTCCAGCCTTTCTGGAACGGTTTGACAATGCCTTCCGGGCTTTGCAGTAGCGCCAGTGCGCGGTCTAAATCCTGCTCCGACAGCTCGGCTAAACCTAAACTGGCGACGCCGATAATGTCGTGCGCCGCTTGTTCCAGCAGATGCATTTTGTACTTGTTATAAAACTTGTCGGCGAACTTGAGGCTCATCAACACTGCTTTGCTTTTGATGTTCTCAAGATCTGAGGCGCTGAGCTTGCCCTGCGCCTGACCATAAGCGATAACTTTGCTTAAAAATGGTCCCTGATTGGCGTCGCGTAACGCTAACTGCATGTCGATCCCTTAATTAAGTGCGTAATTCAGTGCTTAACTCAGTGCTTAATCCAGAAAACTGAACATATCGTCCACTTCGGCGTATTCGTCGGTGGCTTGGTTTTTCTCTTTGGCTTGCATCACCAGCTCAGTAGCGAACTTGTTGATGATATGTTCCCAGCCGGAGTTTTCGTTACGAACCAGGCTTTTAATCGATTGCTCCACCGCTGGTGTCAGCTGACGGATCAGCGCCAGCAAACTGCGTGGGTCGTCATAACCTAAACCATGCACTTCTTCGTTGATATTGCGCTCGGTATAGCTGATGGCTTCTTCCAGATCTTCCTCTTCTTCGTGCAGCAAATCGTGGATTTCGTCTTCATCTTCAATCACTTCGCCGCGATATAACTCGATAAACGGAATGGATAAATAAAACAGACCGGCCGGATCTTCAGCGATACATTCCAGAATTTCAGCCTGCTTTTCTTCGCTTTCCTGGGTACGGATTAAATAGGTCAGAAAATCGAAGGTGTGCTGCTTCAGCTCGTCAGCATTGTTTTTGATTTTTTCTTCCCAGTACAACGGCTGCTGGCAGACGATGTCGCGGATTTTTTCCGGCGTCATCAGCTCGGAGATAATCGATGGGAACGAGATATCGTGTTGGCTGTTGATTTGGGTCAGCGTCACAATATCAATATTTTCAATCACTTCAACCAACTGCGCGTCTGACATGGTGTTGGCCATCAGCTCAAATTTTTTGCTGGCTTGTTTTGGCTCAACCACTGCCAGTTGTTTAATTTCCGCGACTGCAATTTCAATCAGACTATTCATCAGCGACCTTCCCTGTTAAAGGTAATTTCATCATATTGATCGTCATAGCCGTCTTCGTCTTCTTCGTCGCGGCCTTCGTAATCATCCTGCGCTTCATTGCGGTCGTCGTCATCATAATCTTCTTCATAACCGTCTTCATCGCTGTCGTCTTTACTGCGTTTAGCCGGGGTAGAAGATTCGTTCGACAGCATAAACAGCACGGCGCAGGCTTCGATCAGCAGGTTTTCGTCATAACCGCGGATGGTTTTAACCAGCGGTAAATCGTCATTATTAAAAGCGACTGAAGTTTTAAAATCGTCCCACAGTGGGAAAGTGTTGGTTTTCAGCCACTGCGACCATTTTAATTTGGCTTCGCCGGTGAATTTCACCCGGCCAAACAAAGCCACTGGTAAATATTCCGGTACTGATTGCAGCATTTCCGGATCGGCTTCTAATACTTTTTTAATCTGGCTGGTGAAATTTCCCAGCGCTTTTGGCGTATCTGGATCGTTATAAGATTCAATGTTTTCAAAGGCATCAGTTTTCAGTTGTTGTAATCTGGCCTGATCGAATTTTTTACTCATGGCTATTCCTGTCTGTGTTTCGTTAACCGGCTGGGTAATATTGGTCCCACAGCTCTTTCATCGCTGCGGTCGGGTCCGGCACTATCACGTTGTTAAAATCTTTGATAAAAGCGGCGCGTTTTTTAGCATCAGACAGTACATCGTAGGCTTCTTTCACCCGTTGTAACTGCAGCGCAGCCTGATCTTTGGCGTCATCCGACTCGGACAACAGTTTGTCCGGGTGATATTTATTCGACAGTCGTTTATATGCTTTTTTGATTTCTTCATCGGTCGCTGTGGCTTTAACACCCAGGACACGGAAATAGTTAATCATGCTAAACCTTGTGAATACGAGGTGGTTAAACGAGAACAAGGGCAGGTGTTGCCAGCTTGGGCGCTGGTCACTGGCCGCAGACAATGGGGCGATCATAGCAGAAAAAGCAGGGTGGGCGGCAGCCTAAATGGCGTGGTCAGAGCAATCTGCTTCGAATCGGTTCTATCGCCGGACAAATCCTTGCCTTTTACCGCAAAAAACGCACAATGCAGCAAAATGTTCCGTGAGAAGACAAGCTGATGCAACTGATCCCAACCGCGATTCCTGATGTGCTTATTTTACAACCCAAGGTGTTCAGCGACGAGCGTGGTTATTTTTTGCAGAGTTTTCAGCAACAGCAATATGAAACTTTATTAAAGCGGCCACTCAATTTTGTGCAAGACAACCATTCGCACTCAAAACAAGGGGTGCTGCGCGGTTTGCATTATCAAATCGCCCAGCCGCAGGCGAAATTAATCCGGGTGGTACAAGGTGAAATCTTTGATGTGGCGGTCGATTTACGGGTATCTTCCGCCACTTTTGGCCAGTGGGTCGGACAGTTTTTATCGGCACAAAACCAGCAGCAATTGTTTATTCCGGAAGGTTTTGCCCATGGTTTTCTGGTACTGAGCGACAGTGCCGATGTGCATTATAAAACCACCGACTATTACGCCCCGACGCATGAGCGTGGTATCCGCTGGGACGATGCCGATCTCGCGATTGACTGGCCGCTGGCGCAGTTACCAGCATTGCCGCCGTCCCTTTCAATGCGCGATCAACAAGCCACCACATTTAAAGCTGCCGAGTATTTCGAGTAGTTGTTAATTGTGGGGTCAGAGTCAATTGTTAACAAAATTCTGTTAACAATTGACTCTGACCCCGAATGTTAATTGATTTTAATTTCATCCAGTTCCAGAAAATACTCCGGTTGCGGGGCGTTGGCTGGCGCTGACCATAACAGCATGCTGATGGCCGAAAGTTCAGCACCTGCGAATTGGCTCAGTGGCATGTTGATTATTTGCCAATCGTTACTGACGTTAAAATCAGCGACCACCGGCAGCATGCTGCCAGCACTAAATAGCTGCAGTTGATAGCTGCCCGGTGTGCCGCGAACTGCGAAACTGACATGAGTAAAAGCAGTCAAGTCTGCACCTTGTTCCATGCTTTTTCCGGGCAGATAGGTTAAGCCAGACCACGGATAGCTAAAGCCAGGTTTGATCGCACCATCAACCCGGATGGCACCGGTACTCTGAAAGCCTTCTGCTATCCAACTCATTTTCGCACTCGACTGGCCCTGCATCATACTGTCGCTGCTGGCGCTGATCCCAAGCCCTTGGATGGTTTTGTGGCTTTGGGCGAAATCAGCCAGTAATCCAGCTGTGACTTTGCTGGCCGCGGCGCTGATGATCGGGTTAATCCGCACACCGTTTTTCCAGATTTTTTCTGGGGTGAATAACGTTGTTAAATCGTTTTGCACATCACCGACCAACAGCAAATCGGCTTTAGCCCCCACTTTTAGCAAGCCAACCTGCTTTAAGCCAAAACTGCTGGCAGGCAAAGAGGTCGCGCTTTTTAGCACTTCATCAATGCTCAACCCGGCTTGTTGCAATAACAACATTTCCAGCGGCAGGCTGATGCCATGGGCGGTGCCGGGATTCGGCGCATCGGTACCGGCCAGAATGCGAATGCCGTGCTGATGCATGACGCGGGTGTTGTAGAGCAAATTTTCAAATAATGCCGGCGGAATATTAAACTGGGTAAAACCTTGTTTTAAATTATGGCGCTGATTGGCGCTGAGCTTTAAATCATTCCGGTTCAGCACATATTTGGCGTTATGTTGGCGCACCGTCATCGCTTCATGCACTGCCAGGGTTGGAATAATAAACACATTTTGTGCCTTCATCAGATCCAACAGTTTTTGCTGCACTCTGGACTCAATAAACCCATGCACCAAGCCGTCGGCACCGGCGCGCACCGCTTCTAATGCCGATTGTTGATCGCTGATATGCACCACCGCCAGTTTGCCTTGCTGATGCGCAGCTTTAATCACTGCAGTTAATGTTGCTTCATCAATCGACGGGAAAAACTTGCGGGGTGCTTTGTTCGACTCATAGACAATTTTAATAAAATCAGAACCTTCCGCGACGCGCGCCGCCACAAAGGCATCGGCTTGCTCCGGCGTTTTGATGGTTGGGATCGGCATACCATATTCAGTGCCGTGGCCTTTTGGCGCTGTGATCAGGGTGCCGGCGCTGTATAAATCGGCGCGTTGCTGGCTCGGCGTTTCGTCACGGCCCGCCTGCAGCGGTTTCATTAACTGCGCCGACATAAACATATCCAATACGGTGGTGACGCCATATTGCGGTGCTAATTCCAGCGCATCGGCGTAAGTGTGGACATGTGCGTCAATCAGCCCCGGCAGCAGGCTGCGGCCTTCGCCTTCAATTTGGGGTAAATCGGTTTTTATCGGGTGCTCACTAATCTGGCTGATCCGACCTTGCCGCACTTCCAGATAACGCTGGCCTAGCCATTTTTCACCATCAAACAGTTGCACCGGCCCCAGCACAAAACTCGCTGGATCACTGATTTCAGGTGAAGCAGTTGTTGTTGCCACTGGTGCCGTTGCAGTTTCTGGTGTTGGCAACAGACTGAAAAAAACACCCAGCGTCAGTACCGAGCCAAAGGTGATCAATAGAGTTTTCGAGGACATCTCAGGCGCTCCTGTTCTGACGAAAGGCACGGCTAGCCAGCACGCCAAATACCACTGTGAAAACCAGCAAGGCAAGCAGATGCTGCCACCAGGGCTGCGGTAAATCACGGCCAATCACGCTGAGTGCCAATTGACCAAAATGAAAACTTGGTAAAAGCTGAGCAAAGTGCTGCATAAAGCCTGGCAGGATGTGGATGGGCAGCCATAAACCGCCTAAAAACGCCAACGGCAGATAAATCAGATTCACCACAGCGGGCGCAGCTTTCGCGCTTAACGTCAGCCCCAACCAGAGTCCGAACAAACAAAATGGCAGGGTGCCAACTAACACTAATCCCGCCAGTCCCAGCCACTGACTGGTATATAAACGGACATTGCCAAACAGCGCAGCGCAGACAAACAACAGCATCACAATCACCAGCGCAAACAACAAACTCGACACCATTTTGCCGAACAGATAAGCCGACACCGGCGCCGGCGCAATTTGTTTCATCGTTAGCCATCCCTGAGATTTTTCGGTGGCGACATTCACGCCGAAGTTAAACAGCGCCGGGCCCATCACGCCGAAGCAGCAATAAGTCACCAGCAAATAATCGCTTTGACCGCCTTTGGTGATAAAAACCCCAAACAGCAGATAAAACATCACCGGAAAAATCAGACTAGGTGCGACAAAACCCGGCGTGCGCCATAACGTCAGCAAATCAAGTTTCGCCTCCATCACCAGTAAATTCAGAGTTTGTCGCCAGCTGAGCCATGGCATTGTGGCCGCTTTGATAGTGCTGGTTTGCATCCTGGGCGTATTCATGCGCTATGCTCCTTGCTGTTGGTGAGATGTAAAAATGCTTGTTCCAGACTGACACTGCTGACGGTGAGATCCGTGAGTTGCTCGTCCAGCGCCAGTAACCGGCGTAAGGTTTGTTCGGGTTGGCTGCTATGAATTTGTAAAAGTTGCGCTGCCGGATTGTCCTGCTGTGCGGCTAACTGTGCGGCAAGTTGAACGACGAGCTGCACTTCCGGCCAACTGCTAATGAGTTGTTGCGACAACCTGGTGCTGCAGCTTATTTGCCGGGTCTGGCTAAAAGCTTTTAAGGTGGCCGGGCTGCCATCGGCAATAAAACGGCCGTTTTTCAGCACCAAAATCCGCGATGCCAGTTGATCGGCTTCTTCCAGATAATGGGTGGTCAGGATCACGCTGATGCCATCGGCTTTGGCCTGGCGGATTTGCTGCCAGAACGCCTGGCGCGCGGCCACGTCCAGGCCAACTGTGGGTTCATCCAAAAACAACAACACTGGTTTACCAATGATGGCGAGTGCAAATAACACGGCCTGTTTCTGGCCACCTGACAAAGATGCAAACCTTTGCTGCACAATGTCATTCAGGCCACAACTTTGGATCAGTTCCGGTAGCGGTCGCGGATCGGGGTAATAACAGCTGAACAGTTGCAGATGTTCCAGCACCGTCAGATTGCCCGGCAAACTGGCTTGTTGCAGCATCACCCCGAGATTGGCGCGAAGTGCCATCGACTGCTGCAATGCGCTGACTGGTTGCCCAAACAACCGCACATCGCCACTATCAGCTGGCAGCAGCCCGAGCAAGATGTTCAGCAAGGTCGTTTTTCCTGCGCCATTTTCGCCGAGAATGGCGACAATTTCACCGGACTGAATGGTTAAGTTCAGCTGGTTGAGCACCGGGTGTTGCGAGAATTTTTTATTCAGATTGCGAATGTCGATATAGGGCGTGGTCATCAGTGTGCTCCGCTGTGAAGGCTTCAGTGGAGTGTGCGCCCAACGCTGGTTTGACAGCAGGGGCATTCGTCATCAAAGCGGGGTGACATTTGTCATCTGTACGATAAAAGTCAGGCTGGAAATCGCCGTGGCTGTTCCTGTATTGGCTTTCCCTCTCTCCTTTTCAAGTTTAAATTTACTAATTAATGACATTCTGAAGCATTTTTGATGATAGTTCAGTGACAAATTTCTGATATTTCTTGTCCTAGCTTTTGACGATCTCAGCATTGACTACAGTGGGTACGGCAGCCAGTTTCTGGCTGTCCTTCCCTACAAACAATCAAAATAAGAGGTCGTTATGAACACCAGGAACCTATCAACACTTTCGCTATTGTTATGCAGCTTATCGGTGGCGGCTGCAACTCCTGCAACCAAGACTGATGGCATTGCCGCAGCTACCTCGGTGCAGGCCGGCAGTACGTACGCTTCTGCGGTACACCAGCCAGTCAACCCGCTGATCTACAGCTACGATGAAATGTTTAACTTTGATATTGAAGCCTATCTCGCCAGTCAGGCGCCGCATTTATTGCCGTACGCCGAGCATATTTCGCATTGGGCCGGTTACAGCAGCATCAGCCCGCGGGTGTTATTGGCTTTGATGGAACAACAGAGTGGCGTGCTGCGAAATGCTAATCTGAGCGCAAAACAACTAGCCAAGCCTTTTGGCAAATTATCGGCAAAAGCCGATTTTGCCGGCCAGCTTCAGGATGTCGCTGATCAACTGGCGACCCGGGTATACAGCGCACCAAGCCACCCTGAGGCTGCCGAATTCAGTAATCGTCAGGCGCCATCAGCATTAGATTTTTTATTTGAAAGTGCAAAACCGCAAGCTTTGTCAGACGCTCAAGCTTTACAGCAACAAGGCGCGGCGCGGCAATTCAACGACATTTATCAGCAGTTGTTTGCTGAAGAATTTTCAGCAGTTTCAAGCCAAACAGAACAGAAGCAAGCCGCTGATCAACAAACGATGGATGACCCGGTTATTCTGGCCGGTCCGGCCAATGGCTTTTTACAATTTCCGTTTCCGACCGGCCAATCCTGGCATGTCGGTGGTGCACATACCAATACCGGCAGTGGCAATTATCCGATGTCATCGTTGGACATGAGTCAGGGTGGCGGCTGGGGCAGTAATCAGTCAGGTCGTTGGGTGGCTGCATCTGCGGCGGGCAGTTTTAAACGCCATTCGTCCTGTTTTGCCGAAGTAGTGCATAGTGGCGGCTGGTCGACCACTTATTATCATTTGATGAATATTCAGTACAACACCGGCGCTTCCGTCAGTAAAAACACCAAAATTGCCAATCCGGCCAATACCCAACCACAGGCCTTGTGCAATGGTGGAGCTTCTACCGGCCCGCATCAGCATTGGAGTCTGAAGCAAAATGGCAGCTGGACGCACTTAAATGGCGTTTATGTTTCTGGCTGGCAGATCACCGCTACCGGCAGCAGTTATGACACCAATTGCAATCGTTATTATCTGACGAAAAGCGGTACCAAACGTTGTGCTGGTTATTTTAGTCACTGACCGGCTGCAGACCGCGTTGACGCAGCCACACCAGCGACACTTGCTGTGAAGCCTGGTGTCGCTGTACATCATATTGCAGCTGAAAATCGTACAGCTGTTGTTGTGGTAACGCTTGCAACACACAGCGCCGGGTGATGGTCGCGGCGCATTGTTTGAGTGCGCCGACCAATATTGTGGCAGCGGCAAAACCTTCCAGCGCCACATCACTCATTCGGGCATCACTTAGACGTGCAGTTGCCGGAAGCGTTGCAGCAGGCTGTCCCGCTTTGCTAATTGCCTGAGTCTGTAGTTGTTGGCGATATGCATCAACCAATGCCAGTTTTGACTGGTTTGGATCCGGCATCACCATCGATGCCAGCACCTGATGACGGTGGTCGAGTAAACTATTTAGCTCCGACACGCCGGTAAAAGATACTACTGAATACAACGGGTTAAATTTTTTCGCCGCACCAAGTTGAATTGCGTCAATCAGCACCTGATAAGTACCGACCGTCAGCACAACGTCGGGCTTTTGCGCAATAAGCGCTGCCACTGCATCGGCTAAATCGGCGGTATTGCGTTTAAATCTGCTGATGACCAAAGGTTTTAACTGCCGCTTTTGCAGCTCCGTCAGAAAATTACGCTCGACACTGGCGCCAAATTCATCGGCCTGAATTAGCAACGCGATTTTTTTAAATTGACGTTGATCAACCAGATAGCTGATTTGCGCACTGGCTTCCTGCGCATAACTGGCGCGAAAGTTATAGATAAAATGATCTTCTGGCTGGCGCAGTATATCGGCGCCGGTAAAAGGGGCGATAAATGGAATTTGCTCATGGCGCAATAATGGCAGCACAGCGTTTGAGGTTGGAGTGCCAATATAGCCAAACAACGCCAGCACTTTATCGTTAAATACCAGTTGCCGGGTGTTGTCGACGGTACGGAGTGGCTCGTAACCATCATCCAGCGAAATAAGTTGAATGGGTCTGCCGTTAATTCCACCTTGTTGATTTAACTGTTCAAAAGCCAGATTGGCGCCAGCGCGGTAATCCAGGCCTAACCACTCGGCCCGCCCGGAAAACGGTGCTGACATGCCAATTTTAATCGGGGCAGCGGGTTGCGCCTGCAGCGAAAAACACACCAAAATGCACGAAAACAGCAAGAGATATCGGCACATTCACGGACGACCCTTTAAAAGACACCGAAGTGGTTCCACTACAGCTTAGCTGTTAGTTACGGCCGGTGTTTTGATTTGGCTCATGTTAATGGTCAATCAAGCTAGGGCCGTTAGGGTTGATTCAAGCAGAAAGTGGCAATCAACTGGCGTATTTGATTGATGAGTTGCTGTTTTCCCTGGCCATTATGCTGTTTCGAAAGATCTGCCCAGCTGTGCTTTTGCCACAGCTTTTGCACCAGCAAAGGCGTTAGATCGATCGGCAGACTGTGCGCATGCTGATTAAACCAAGCCAGTACCAACAATTCGACCAATTCATAGGGCCGTTTGCCAGCCGCGAATAATACCAGTTGTTGTTTTGCTGGGGTGTCGATAGTGGTCACTGGCGGCTGACAGAGCTGTAGTGCCAGTCGTGGGTTTAAGTGACGCTGGCTATCGGCTAATTGCAGATACAAGTTGGCGGCGAACTGCTGGTGTAACTGCACCATGGTGGGTGCCAGCGCGCTGTCGCAGGCTTTGATCATTAAAACCGAAGGCTCACCACTGGCTTGTTCGGCTTGTTGACTGAGTTTAACTGGCAGAAATCCCTGGCCAGTCCAAAAACGCAATAACGCCGCAGTCGCGCCAAAACTGCTGCCAACTGCCGTAACGCCCTGCTGCTGGCAATGTTGTTGCACTTGCTTCAGTAAATACTGGCCAAGCCCGCTGTTCTGCCAGGCTGGATGGATCACTATCCGTTGCACTCTCGCCAGTGGCAAGGTTGCCAATTCCGGTGTTGCCAGATGAAAGGCCAGACTTTGTGCCAGCAAGTGGCCTTGCACCCTTCTATCACCCTGATAAACCTGAGTGGCTAGCTGCGGTGGCAATTGACCTTCGTAGCTCATCACGGCGCAGCCGAGCAGTTGCAATGATTGTTGTGTGGATCCTGGTTCTTGTTCATTGCCTGCTTGCTGATACAGCGCCAGCACATGCAACTGTGGATTATCGAGCAAAGCCCATAAATCCGTCACTTCGGTTTGATAATGAGCCAGACTCAGCAGCCCAAAAATACCGGCAAGCAAGGATGGTTGTGCCAGTAATTCCGACGCTGGATGCAGCTTGGTGAATAACGGCAAAGCGGGATCATAAGCCGGTGTTGGCTGTTCGCAGGCCAGCAAAAAACTGCGGAAAATTTGCCGCTCTAACGGATCATCTTCGGCGTATCGTACCGGTGTTTGCAACCGTAATTGCTGCCAGCCGGGGCAATGTTGTTGTAAATAAGGCTGAAACTTTAAACTGAAGCTACGACCTGTTCCTTCGTAACCATGTTCGGTGGTGGCGAACACCAGCCGGCTGTATTGCTGCGTCAGTTGTTGTAATTGTGGTAATGGAATGGCGGCGGCTTCATCGACCATGATTAAATCGGCGCTTGGTTGTTGCTGCAATAACAAATCAATGGGCCAGAATTGCAGCGCCAGCGGTGCATCCGGCTGTAACTCTGCCAGATAGGCTTTGGCATGCTGTAAAGCCACGGCGGCAGCTGCTGGATTTGGTGCGGTGATAATGAGTTTTTGCTTGCTTAGTTGTTGCAGCTGCACCGCCGCAATACCCAAAGCTGCCGATTTGCCGCGACCCCGATGAGCCGTCAGCAACAGCGGTCGACGGCGATGGCCTGAAACTACTTTTAAAATGGCAGCAACGGCTTGTTGTTGCTCCGAAGAAGAAAAGGGAGCTGGCACCAACTCTGCGTCAGCAGGGTGCTTCGAGTCTGTTGTTTGTGTTGATGCGCTTGGCTCGGTCAGTACGGTCTGTTGTGCTTTAGCTAAGTGCTGGCGGTGTAAGCCCAGCGCTTCGTTATACAACCACCAATCTTGTTGCTGCGACAGCCAAAACTGCTGAAAATTACTCGCTTGATCATGAGCTTGCAGCGGATAAGACAACATCCGCTGCGCTTGAGGATTGGGTTGCAGTGCAAAATGCTCCGGCGTTACGGTGATCAGCAACCACAGGCCACCGGCGCGTAAACAACCACTGCTGGCGGCCAGCAGATCCCAATCAATACCAGCTAAGCCATTGATCACAATCCAGTCGGCTTCAACGCCAAGTAACTGGCCTTTGTGTTTAATCTGGGCTGTAGTTGCGGCTAATGGAAAATCAGCAATAAATTCGCCGAGCCAAAAGCCGGTTCCTTCGGATTGATAGGCTAGCAGTTCAGCAAGCGTCTGCGGCAACCCGTCGCGCTCAGCAGCATCGACCTGCAACCACAGCGGCAAACGCCAGCGCAGTTGCCAGTACTGCTGCTGCAGTTCAGCCAGCTGCTGGCGCAAGCCCAGGTCGGCAGACACCTTAAATCGCCTCTAACCTGGCATAAGAAGTCACCAGCCACTTGCTGCCCAGGTCATCAAAGTTAACCTGAATGCGCGACTGACTGCCGGTGCCTTCATAATTGAGCACAGTGCCTTCGCCGAATTTGTCATGCAGCACCCGTTGCCCCAGTTTAAAACCGGTATTTTCAAAAGCGCTGTGGGTAGCGGCGCTGCCAAAACGGTTAAATTGGGTTGGTTTGCTGACCGAAGTGGTCAGGCGGATTTCTTCGATATACTCAGATGGAACTTCCCGCAAAAACCGCGATGGCTTGTTGTATTGCTCCTGCCCGTATAACCGACGGCTTTCGGCGTGGCATAAATACAGTTTTTGCATAGCGCGAGTCATCCCGACGTAACAAAGCCGGCGTTCTTCTTCCATCCGGGTCGGGTCATCGCCGGACTGCTGACTCGGGAACATGCCTTCTTCCAAACCACAGATAAACACCAACGGGAATTCCAGACCTTTGGCGCTGTGCAAAGTCATTAGCTGCACTGCATCCGAATGTTCTTCCGCCTGATATTCACCGGCTTCCAGCGCAGCTTGTGATAAAAACGCCGACAGCGGGCTCATTTCTTCGTTGGCGGTAAAATTCTGGTTGGCGCAGGCGTTGACCAATTCGTTTAAGTTCTCAATCCGGGTCTGGGCTTTTTCGCCTTTTTCCGCCTGATACATGGCATGCAAGCCAGATTGATGAATGACGTGATCGGCTTGTTCGTCTAAGGACAAATCACGAATTTCGTCATCGAGCCTATTAATCAGCTCCATAAAAGCGCTGATGGCATTGGCGGCGCGGCCGGTCAGCTCTTTTTGGAACACCATCTGCTGCAGGCTTTGCCACAAGGTTTGTTGCTCACGCTTGGCAAATTCACGCACTTTATCCATGCTGGAATCACCGATACCGCGGGTTGGCGTGTTGATGATCCGCTCCAGCGCCGCGTCGTCCTGCCTGTTATTGATTAGGCGCAAATACGCCAGCGAGTCTTTAATTTCCTGCCGTTCATAAAAGCGCAGGCCGCCGTAAATGCGGTAATTGATGCCGTCCTGAATCAGTGCTTCTTCTAATACCCGCGACTGGGCGTTATTGCGGTACAAAATTGCCGCTTCAATCAACTTGCCGCCCTGACGGCGCCACTCGCGAATGCGGCTGACAATAAACCGCGCTTCATCCAGTTCATTAAAGGCGCTGTACAGCGAAATGGCTTCGCCTGCTTCGCCATCGGTCCATAAATCTTTGCCGAGACGGCCCTGATTGTTGGCAATCACTGCGTTGGCGGCTTTTAAAATAGTGGAAGTAGAGCGGTAGTTTTGCTCGAGGCGAATAGTCACCGGCTCAGGGAAATCTTTTAAGAATGTCTGAATATTCTCAACTTTGGCGCCGCGCCAACCGTAAATCGACTGGTCATCGTCACCGACTATCATCACCCGTGCATGGTTGCCGGCCAGTAACCGCAGCCACTGATATTGAATGGCGTTGGTATCCTGAAACTCGTCAACCAGAATTTGCCGGAAGCGCTGCTGATAATGGCTGCGGATTTCACTGTTGTTTTTCAAAAGCTCAAAGCTTCGCAGCAGTATTTCGGCAAAATCGACTAAACCGGCGCGGTCACACATTTCCTGGTAAGCGGCGTAAATTTTGATCATGGTCTCTAAGTTAAAATCGCCGCCATGCGCCATTTTGCCCGGGCGTTCGCCTTCGTCTTTACGACCATTGATAAACCACTGAATTTGTTTTGGTGGCCAGTGTTTTTCGTCGAGATTCAACGCTTTCAGTACCCGGCGTACTAAACGATATTGGTCGTCCGAATCGATAATTTGAAAAGTTTGCGGTAAGTTGGCTTCGGCAAAATGCGCGCGGAGCATGCGGTGCGACAAACCGTGGAAAGTGCCCATCCACAGATTATTCAGGCTGACACCAACGGTTTGCTCAATCCGCGCCCGCATTTCCTGCGACGCTTTATTGGTGAAAGTTACCGCCAACAAGCTGTACGGGGCAACGCGTTCGACCTGCATCAGCCAGGCCAACCGGTGCACCAGCACCCGGGTTTTGCCCGAACCGGCACCGGCTAAAATCAGCATATGCTGACTCGGCGCCGCCACGGCATCGCGTTGTTTGTCGTTTAAACCATCGAGTAATAATGAAACGTCCATTGAAGCAGCCTATCGCTATACCGGTCATCGCTGAAACCGGCGTTTCAGGCAAGGGGTATATATATGTACAGTGGTTTTCAGATAAAGGCAGTATATCAGGGGTTGGCGATGGGCTAAACCCGTTTGCGGATTTTCATCATGCTGACCAGGATGACCGCAGCCAAATTTGCTGTAATTGCAGTCAACAACAGCCAATGGTGTTCAGGAATAGATTTGGGTATGCTGCGACAAAACGTGCCTGATCAAAATGCCATTTTGAGGGATGCGATGACGACAACTGCGCTGGTGAACAATGCTGATTAAATCTGACGACCTGACAGGTGACGCAATTGTCGCGCTGCTACAACAACATCTGCGCGATATGCACCTGACGTCACCGCCGGAAAGTGTGCATGCGCTGGATCTCACTGGCCTGCGTGCGGCTGATGTGAGCTTCTGGACTTTATGGCTGCCGCTTGATGCCGGGCAAAAACAATCCGGGCAAACTCATGCCATACAAAAACAGGACGAGCTGCAATTAGCAGGTTGTGGTGCACTGAAACAATTAGATAGCCAAAGCGCTGAAATTAAGTCGATGCGTACCGCTGATCATTTTCGCCGCCAAGGCATTGCTGCCGCCATGCTGAAGCATCTTATTGCAGTCGCAAGGGAACGTGGTTATCAGCAACTTTATCTGGAAACCGGTTCAATGGCCTTTTTTGAGCCGGCCCGCGCTTTGTATCAGCGCTTTGGTTTTGAATATTGTGCGCCATTTGCTGACTATGTACTGGATCCAAATAGTGTATTTATGGTGAAGCAGCTTGGTTGACACGCTGCTGTTCGTGCCGGGGACAATGTGCGATCAGCGGCTGTGGCAACCGATGCTACAAACGGCAGCTGGTGAGCAGTTGCAGCAGCAATTTGCCATTCAGCACGCGGCAATCTGGCAACAAACCGATCTGAGTGGCATGGTAGCGACCATCGCCGCGCCACAAGCTGCTCATTTGGTTGGCTTTTCGATGGGTGGATATCTGGTGTTGTCACATCTGCTGGGCCTATCGAGTGCCGAACCGCTCACCCATCCGCCAACCAAACTGCAGCAAGTGAAGTCGCTGGTGCTGATTGCAGCGAGCGCCGGATCTTTGCCTGCAGCGGAAATTCAGGGGCGGCAACAAGTGTTGCAATGGCTGAGTAGTCATCGATATCAGGGGATGTCGCGTAAACGTCTGGTGGAATTTGTCCATTCGTCGCAGCTGCAGAATCCGTTAGTGACGGAACCTTTGCTGGCGATGGATCAAGAACTTGGTCATGAGGTGTTGCAAATGCAACTTAGCCAGACCAGCCTGCGGCCTTCATTGATGGATCAGTTGGCGCAGATCCGCTGCCCGGTGCTGATTATCGCGGGCCAAGACGATCGGCTGGTTGCGCTGGCACAGCTACAACAGATGGCTGCGTTAATTCCGGATGCACGATTGGTGGTGTTGCCTGATAGTGGCCATATGCTACCGCTGGAGCAACCGGCAGTCATTGCGTCTGAACTCCTGGCGTTTTATCAGCGGGTTGTTACAAAGACCTAGTTGGATGATGGAGACGATCGGTCAGCATCGGCAGCTGGTTTTTTCGCGCCGGGTAGATGTTCGGCAAAGGCAAAACCGCTGTCGATGCGTTCAATGTCTGTCAATAATTGCGGTACAAGTTGCTGATAAGGCTGATCGCTGTGGCATAACCGGCGCATCAGGTTTTCCATCTGTTGCTGACGTTTTTTGTAATGACTATACAACGCATAACCAAAAGCAGTCAGACCAGATACTGCAGTTTGAATCGCCGCTGATTCCCCAAAACCAAAGAAGGCTTCGACGTCATGGTAGATAAATGCTATTACCGGCCAGGCCAGCATCGACAGCACACCAAGCAAAGTTAGTATAAAACCGGTTTTATTCAATAGCGCATAGCTACGGGCTTTGATATACAAATCAAACAGCAGAACATAACGCTTTTGCAGGTCTGGTGAACTGTCGGCGGTCAGCCAATGGTTGCGGGCAAATGCCTCCATCAGTCCGGCACTGGTTTGATTCACACTGAACATAGCGAGTGGCACTCCGTCGCTGGTTGCGGCTTCGATTGAGCATTAACAACAAAAGGCCACTTCGCAAGTGAACATCGAAAAATCAGCAATAGTCGATGTGTTTACTACAGTGCTTTTAACTCCAGCACATCACTGATTTCCAGATGTGGCAGGGTTTTTAGCGTTTTGAGCGAGCCCGGCGTCAAATTTAGCCAGGCCGTCTGGCAACCGGCATGTAATGCACCCAGTACATCAGATTTGACGTGGTCGCCAATATGTAAAAGCGCAGCAGGCTCAATCTCTAAGCGAGTTGCTGCATTCAAAAACAAATCGGGATAAGGTTTCATCCGGCCGTCCGGCCCGGCGCGCAGCGCAAACTGAAATAAATCGCCAATACCCATTTGCTGAATATCGGCGTTGCCATTGGTGATCGCCACCAGTGGAAAGCGGCTTGCAAGCTGTTCCAGTAAAGGCCGGACCTGCGGCGGTAACTTGATGTCCGTACGGGCGGTTAAAAAGGCCGACATCGCTAATTCGGCAATTTCTGCAGCCTCACAGCCGCTGATGCCTTGGGTGGTTAAGCCATGTCCCAGCGCCAGCAAACGCCAGCGGCTAACATCATGCCGAATATCCGGCTGCACTGCCGCCAGTACTTTACGCTGCTGCCACCAATAGTCCGGTTGATTGTAGGCAACATCACCGAGCAGCTGCTGCAGTCGTTGCTGCATCGCCAGTTCTGCTTGGTGAATGACATCGGCGTTGGGGTACAAGGTGTCGTCGAGATCAAAGGACAAGGCTTTAATAGGGGAGAGAGCTTTGTAAATGCGCATAAATTCTCGAATAGGCTGGGAGCGGTCACTGCAGCGGTAATTATTGCAGTTTGGTCGCGCAGATGCACCTTAATGGCTGAATTGTCGGCTCTAAAGTCACTGCGGCAAATACATAGTTTTGGTCAAATGATCCACTCTCAATGGTTATCAAAATAATCTGCCAAACCCGATGTTATCTCGCTGTGATTTTTGTTATTGTCCTGTGCCTTTTGCAATTAGCAAAAGTTCTAATAACTAAAATTGAAGGAACAACAATGATTTTACGTGGACTACTTATCGCTTTTATGTTGCTGCTTGGCGGTTGTGCCTCATCCTCGATGATCAAAGCACCACAACAGCAATTGGCCAAACCGGCCGCCGACAAAGCGCAGATTATTTTTATGCGTTCTTCGTTTGTTGGCTCAGCCATCTCCGCTCCATTGTTTGATGTGACTGCTGGTGAGCCGAAGTTTATCGGTATCGTCGAAAACTCGAGCAAAGTTGCGGTTGAAGTGCCAGCTGGCAAACATATCTTTATGGTAACTTCAGAAGCCGCGGATTTCCTGGAAGCCGAAGTTGAAGGTGGTAAAACCTACTACGCCATGGTCACGCCGCGGATGGGCGCCTGGGTTGCCCGTTTTTCAATCTGGCCAGTGCGTGGCAATGGTACCAGCGAGTTCCATACTGCAGATAAGGATGTGCAAAAGTTCATCAGTAAAACAGTGCTGATGCAGAACTCACCCAAGTCAGAAGCCTGGTTTTTGAAAAACAAAGATGATGTTAAAGCTAAGCAAGCAGAATACTGGCCGGTATGGCAGCAAAAATCTGCAGCAGAATTGGCAGAGCGGACTTTAGTGCCGGCTGATGGCCAATAACTAACGCCATTGTTTACTCGATCAGCGTAACACTTTGGCTATTAACCTGCTGAACTATGCAGGATTTGATGGCAAAGTGACTGGCAACACAAAACTGATAGTTCTGCTGTTGCCAGTGTTTCAGCTGCAAAGCCAGCGCCGGCTGTTGCTGTGCCAACATTGCAAATAACTCGCCGCCATGTAGCTTGATCGACGCTTCGATGGCCGTCCAGCGTTGATAAAACTGCTGGTCTGAATCGCAGTCATGCCGCAACGCCGGATATAAATCGGCATAACGGCGCTTGTCGCGGTGCGATGAGATAAGTTCCACATCTAAGCCAATGTCAGCATCGGTACTAATCGCCACCGCCACCAACTGCTGACTGTGACTGATTGAACAATACACGATTTCCCCCGCCACCCGCAGGCTGATTTTATTTGCTGCCGGCAGGCTGATTTGTACCTGATATGGTTCAACTTTGAGCTTTTCTGCACATAATTGTCGTAACAATGCCCTCGACCAGGCAAAAGTTGCTGCCCGCTTTGCCGATTTCCCCTTGATCCACTGCAGTTCAGACGCATCCAATAAGGTAAATGGGAGTTCTTGATTCGGTTGAAAAAAAGTAAATGAGAGCCAAATGTTGGCAGCATTCCCTGTGTCAGTATTCGGTACGTGTGATGGCAATGTCAGCATAAATGAGCGCTCTGAACTGTAATCTCATGTTTACAAATTTGTGGCGATTTAGGTATAGTAATTGGATTACATGCAGCTATTGTCCGCGAATTCGCGTCTTTATAGAAGAGCTACATGAACATGACTTAGCTGAGTAGTTGCCATGGATTTTTTCATTCAAAGCTGGCTTTTTTGGCCAGCCGTTACAGGCCAGGATACCACCATTTCCGAAACCGCTGCCGATGGTTATGACTGGCCCGGTTTACCGCAAGTACCGGCCATGCAACGCCGCCGCTTAAGTCCGCTCACCAAAATTGCTTTTCATGTTGCTTTTAGCCAGCCTATCAGCAGCACTACACCCTTAGTCTTTGCATCCAGACACGGTGATCTGCACAAAACACTCGAATTATTACGCGATGTCGCTACGCAACAACCGTTATCTCCAACCCAATTTGCCTTATCTGTTCACAATGCGATTGCCGGGCAATATAGTATTTTCAGTCAACATCAGGCCGAACATTCGTCGGTAGCGGCCGGTGACAGCAGCTTGCATTATGCGCTGTTGGAAGCCTTCGCTATGCTCCAGGAAGCCGATTGTCCTGAAGTGTTGGTGGTGTATGCCGATCAGCCGGTACCTGAGGTTTATCAGTGTTTTACCACGCAGCCCGCGGCGCCGGTGGCCATGGCATTGTTGTTATCGAACAAGCAGGGCATCCCCGTCTCTTTACAACACCAGCCAGCCACTGCAGAGGCAGTAGTTGAGGAAGCGCGGTCGCTGCAGGCGTTTTTACTGTCGGATGCGGCCGACTGCAACATTCCAACCAGTCGGGTCAATTGGCATTGGCAGCGGAGAGTCCATGTGGCAGCGGCTTAATCATGGCTATCGGATCCTGGCGACCGGCTTCTGTTTTAGTGTCTTTGGTATCGGTGGACTGATATTATCTTTGTTGGTATTGCCGGTACAGCGACTTTGGATCCGTGATGTCGGGCAGCGAAAAACAGCTGCCCGTTATCTGGTCCATCGCAGTTTTAAGTTTTTTATCAGACTGATGCGGGTAACCGGAGTATTTCATTTTGATTTTCCGGATGATGCTGAATTGGCACAGGCCAGCGGTAAAATTCTGATTGCCAATCATCCTAGTCTGATTGATGTAGTGGCGCTGATTTCATTGTTGCCGAAAGCAGATTGTGTGGTGAAAGCGCAGTTGTTTCGAAACCCTTTTATGCGCGGGGTAATTCAGTCAACCGGTTACCTGACCAATGCCGATCCTGATGCGTTATTGCAAGATTGCAGCTTGTCGCTACAACAAGGTAATACCTTGATTATATTTCCGGAAGGTACCCGTACGACACCGGGAACTTTGCAGCATTTTCAGCGGGGCGCTGCCAATATAGCTTTGCGCAGTGGCTGTAATTTTCTGGCTTGTCTGATCCACTGCCAGCCGACAACTTTAACTAAACAGGAAGCCTGGCATCAGGTGCCAGCGCAGCGGCCGACCTTAACCATTGCCGTGCTCCAGGAGTTTGATATACAGCCATATCGGCATCAGGATTCGTCTTCGTTAGCAGCGCGGCAACTGACTAGAAATTTAGAAACTTTTTATCATCAGGTACTTATAAATCATGGAACAACTTAAAACCGAACTTAAATTACTGATCATAGAAAGCCTGGCGTTAGAAGACATCAGTTTCAGTGATATTGACGATGCCGCACCATTGTTTATCGATGGTTTGGGGCTGGATTCGATTGATGCGCTGGAGCTCGGTCTGGCCATTAAAAAACGTTACAACATCAAAATAGATGCCAACGAAAAACAAACCCAACAGCACTTTGCCAGTATTAATAACCTGGCAGCTTATGTCGCACAGCAAGTAGTCGTGGAGAACTGACATGAACACAAAAGAAGATATTCTGGCCGTTTTAACCAAAATTCTGGTCGATGAATTTGAACTGGATGCAGAGAAAATCCATTTGGATGCACATCTGTACCAGGATCTGGATTTAGACAGCATCGACGCTGTAGATCTGGTGGTTAAACTGCGTGAATTGACCGGCCGTAAAATTGAACCTGAAGCCTTTAAGCAGGTGCGTACGGTTGGGCATGTCGTCGACGAAGTGTTCCAGTTAGCCCAAGCCTGATACTTTTGCCTGCGCCATTGAAAAACATGCTGTTTAGCCTGGCCGCTTTGCTGGTGCCAATCTGGGTGTTTGTCATGGTCAGTTACGACTGGCTGTGGCTGGCACCTTTGCCGTTGCTGGTATTGGTGGTGGTGCGGCTTGCCAACAAACAACTCAGCAGTGCTCAGCGTGGTTTTGCCGCACTGACATTATTGATGTTATTGCTGGCGTTACTGGCGGGACAGACCGAACTGGCATTGCTGTATTACCCGGTATGGATCAATGCCGGATTGTTACTGCTGTTTGGCTGGTCGTTATTTTTTCCGCCAACCATGATCGAGCGATTTGCCCGGCTGATGGAAGGCGATTTACCGCCCAAGGCCATCGTCTATACCCGAAAAGTGACGCAGGTCTGGTGTCTGTTTTTTATCGGCAACGGCACCATTGCATTTTGGCTGGCATGGGTCGGCAACTGGCAGTGGTGGGCCTGGTATAACGGCGGCATCGCTTATGGCCTGATGGGATTATTGCTGGGCATCGAATGGCTGGTGCGGCAGCAGGTTAAAAAACATGACTGAACACTGGCATTTTCGCTGGCCGTCAAAAGCGCAAGCACTGTTTGCCAGCACAGCGTCCGAAGCAGCTTCTGCAATAACAGTCGGCTATTGGCTAGAGCAACTGGCAGCCTGTCGGGACGTCGTCTCAAACATGGCCGGATCCAGGGTGTTATTGTATCTGGACGATAGTGCAGAGTTTAGCCTGTGGTTATTTGCTTTGTTACAGGCCGGGAAAACCGTGGTGCTGGCACCCAATGGTTTGCCTGAGACGCTGGCGCAAGCGGTATTACATGCGGACGAGCAACTGCTCGCTGACACGGCATTACCGGCAGTAAATCAGGACGCCAACAGTTTTGCGAACCCGGACGAAATCACTGCCCACACCAGCTTGCCGTTACAGGCAGAGCTGGTTTTTTTCACTTCAGGTTCCAGTGGTCAACCCAAACTGGTGAGCAAATCTTTATGGCAACTGCAAACTGAAATTCAGGTATTACAACAGACCTTTGATTGTTTAGCGGCTCACGCCAGCATGCTGGTGGCATCAACAGTGCCACATCAGCATATTTATGGTTTGTTATTCAGAGTGTTATGGCCACTTGCTGCTGGCTGGACTTTACAGCGGCCGACGATTCATTTTGCCGAACAATGGCTGGCACTGGCGCAGCAGCCGCAACCGGTGATGCTGATCAGCAGCCCGGCGCATTTAAGCCGTTACGATGATGTGTCGATGGTGCAACAATTTCCGGCACAGTTTGCGGCGGTGTTCAGCTCTGGTGGCCCGCTGGCAACAGCTGATGCGGCGCGGTTTTACCAGCAAAGTGGTCTTGCGATCACTGAAATTTATGGCAGTACCGAAACCGGTGGCATTGGTTATCGGCAGACGCAAACCTTTGAAACTGTACCAGCCTGGCAGGCTTTTGCCGGAATGCAGCTGGCGCAGGATGAGCAGGGTTGTCTGCTGCTGCGATCGCCTTATCTCGTAGAAGAATGGTTTGCTACCACTGATTTGGTCAGGTTGCATGCTGCGGATCAGTTTAGTTTGGAAGGTCGGGTCGATCGGATTGTCAAACTGGCAGAAAAGCGGTTGTCGCTGGCGGATGTTGAAAACCTTTGTAGCTCGCTTAGTTTTGTGCGCCAGGCTGCAGCCTTGATCTTGCCTGTTAGCGTAGGTCATGGCCGTGAGCAACTGGCGTTGGTAGTCGAACTGACAGAAGCTGGCCAGCAGCTGCTAGCGATATCAGGCAAACATGCTCTCAACCAACAAATTAAACAGGCTTTAGCCAGCCGTTTTGAAACTGTATTGTTGCCACGGCGCTTTCGTTATGTGCAAAGTATGCCATTTAATGCCCAGGGCAAATTACCGCGGCAACAACTGGAGTTATTGTTTTTATCATGAAAAAACTGTTTCCAAACCTGTTGCAGCAACAAAGCCGCGATCAGGGCATCAGCTTATTGCTGGACATCAGCGCCGACTTACATTATTTCGATGGTCATTTCCCCGATGCGCCAGTGTTGGCCGGGGTGGCGCAGTTGGACTGGGCAGTGCAATTCAGTCAGCAATTTTTGCTCGGCAACCGGCAGGTAGTGTCGGTGGAAGTGCTGAAATTTCAACAGATGGTGCAACCGGGTTGTCAGCTGCGGTTAGAGCTTGATGTGCAAAAAGCCGATACCAGCACCTTCAGTTATCGCTGCGATGAGCGAACTGTGGCATCAGGGCGGTTAAAGTGGGGACCGGCTGTTGAATAAAAACGCCTTAAAACAATGCTTTGTGATCCCGGTGTATAACCATCCGGATACCATCGCCCACACCGTGCATTCGCTGCTGCCGTTTGGTTTGCCGGTGCTGGTGGTTGATGATGGTTCTGATCAACAGACCAAACAAGTGCTGGCGGAACTTGCCGTTGCCGTACCGCAAATGCAGTTACTGACCTTGCCGCAAAATCTCGGCAAAGGCGGCGCGGTGATGGCCGGTTTAACGCTGGCGTCGGAACAGGGTTTTAGCCATGTGCTACAGGTTGATGCCGATGGTCAGCACAATCTTGCCGATATTCCTGCCATGTGGCAGTTGTCAGAGCAACAACCGCAAGCGCTGATTAGCGGGGCGCCGGTGTATGACGATTCGATCCCGACCGGCCGTAAGATTGGCCGCTACATCACCCATTTTTGGGTCTGGGTTGAAACCTTAAGTTTTAGCGTCAAAGACACCATGTGTGGTTTCCGGGTCTATCCGCTGGCCGCTTGTATGCAGTTATTTGCAGCACAACGGCCTGGCCTGCGGATGGATTTTGATATTGAAGTGATGGTGCGTTTGTACTGGCAACAAGTGCCGGTGGTGTTTGTGCCGACGAAAGTGATTTATCCGCCGGGCGGGCGGTCGCATTTTATGGTGGTGCGTGACAACTGGCTGATCAGCAAAATGCACACCCGGCTGTTTTTTGGCATGCTCTGGCGTTTGCCAAAGTTGCTGTGGCGCAAGTGGCAAAGAGCAACCCTATGAAACAATTTGGTGTGAGAAAGTCTGAGCACTGGGCACAACAGCAAGAAAGCGGCAGCTATCTGGGGATCCGGGTTTTGCTGCTGTGTTATCGCCTTGGCGGTAAGTTTCTGATTTTACTGGCGCTGACGCCAGTGCTTTGGTATTTCGTCTGCACCAACCAACGCGCCCGAAGCGCCTCGTTAGATTTTCTACAGAAAGTCCATCAGTTCTCTGGTCACGTCAGCCCTTTTGCGAAAATGCCGGGCTGGCTGGACGCGTTCCGGCATTTTCGTTGTTTCGCATTGGAAGCACTGGCGAAAATTGATGGCTGGTTAGGTCGAATAAAACCTGAACAAATTCAACAACAAGGCCCAGTGCATTTTGCAGATTTGATAGCAGAGGGTCGGGGTGGCGTGCTGATTGGCAGCCATCTGGGCAATCAGGAATTATGTCGGGCGATGGCGACCGGCAAATACCAGACCAAAATTCATGTGCTGGTGTTTACCCGCCACGCCGCAGCTTTTAACAAAGCTTTGCATCAGACCAATCCGCAGGTGGAAGTGAATTTAATCCAGGTCGATACCATCGATCCGATGCTGGTGATGCAGCTCAAACAATATGTTGAACAAAACGAGTTTGTGGTGATTGTTGGCGACCGGATTTCGGTCAGTGCGCCCGATAAAGTGCTGTATGCGCCATTTTTGGGGCAAGATGCGCCTTTCGCTATTGGGCCCTGGGTGCTGGCTAGTGTATTAGAATGCCCGGTGCATTTATTGTTTTGTGTGCGGCAGGGCCAGGGTTATCAGCTGACGCTGGAATTTGTCGCCGAACAGGTGGTGCTGCCGCGTAAAAGCCGGCAGCAGGCGCTGCAACTGTATATTACTGAATATGCAAAGGTATTGGAGCGCTATGCGCTGCGGTACCCATTGCAATGGTTTAATTTTTATAATTTTTGGCAGTTACCAGACACTGCCGCCAAGGATCCAGCATCGTGAATTCTGCCGTATTTGACTCACCCGAATTTTTGGCGACCCAAACCGGCCCTCAAACTGGCCCAGCAGCACAGTCGGACGCTGCGATTTGTTTTGGGCAACAGCGGCTCAGTGTTTATGACGTGACGGCGATTGCCCGTGGTGAAAAACCAGTGCAGCTGACAGACCAGGCTGACTTCTGGCAACGCATTGATGCCGGGGTGGCCTTTCTGGATAAATTGCTGGTAGAAGACGGCGTGATTTATGGCGTGACCACTGGTTACGGCGATAGCGTGACGGTGCGGGTGCCTTTGGCGCAAGTCTATGAATTGCCAATCCATTTAACCCGTTTTCACGGCTGTGGCCTGGGTGCGGAGCTGAGTAAAGCACAAAGCAGGGCGGTGCTCGCCACCCGATTATGTTCGTTGAGCCAAGGATATTCTGGCGTTAGTCGTGATTTGCTGGCGATGTTGCTGACCTTTTTGAACAAAGACATCGTGCCTTGCATTCCGGAAGAAGGTAGTGTCGGCGCCAGTGGCGATTTAACGCCGTTGTCTTATGTGGCAGGCGCAATGATTGGCGAGCGTGACGTGATGTTTGGTGGCGAGCGCCGACCAGCCGCGGAAGTGCTGGCTGAGCTTGGGCTAACGCCTTTGACGTTGCGGCCAAAAGAAGGCCTGGCAGTGATGAATGGCACGGCGGTGATGACCGCTCTGGCTTGTCTGGCGTATGAAAGGGCGGAGTATCTGACCCGCTTATCGAGCCGGATCACCGCGCTGATGAGTCTGGCGCTGAAAGGCAACAGCCATCATTTTGATGAGATTTTGTTCAGCGTCAAACCGCATCAGGGGCAAAATGAAGTGGCAAGCTGGATCCGCCATGATTTAAATCATTACGAACATCCGCGCAATGCCGACCGGCTGCAAGACCGTTATTCCATCCGCTGTGCACCGCATATTATCGGCGTGCTGCGCGACGCCCTGCCATGGTTTCGGCATACCATCGAAAATGAGCTGAACAGCGCCAACGACAACCCGATTGTTGATGGCATTGGCGAACACGTGTTACATGGTGGTCATTTTTATGGTGGCCATATCGCGATGGTGATGGACAGCATGAAAACTGCTGTCGCCAATCTGGCCGATTTACATGATCGGCAGATGGCGCTATTGATGGATACCAAATACAACAACGGTTTGCCTTCGAATTTAAGCGCTGCGGCACCAGAGCGGCGTTTTATCAACCATGGCTTTAAAGCAGTGCAGATTGGTTGCTCCGCCTGGACCGCCGAAGCGTTAAAGCTGACGATGCCAGCGAGCGTGTTTTCGCGCTCTACGGAATGCCATAATCAGGATAAAGTCAGTATGGGCACTATCGCCGCGCGTGATTGTCTGCGGGTATTGCAGCTGACCGAACAAGTGATGGCCGCGTCCTTACTGGCGGTGCAACAAGGGGTGCAGATCCGGATGCAACAACAGGAACTGCAGCATGACAGTCTGATCCCGGAGTTGCAGCAAATGCTGGATCAATTACAGCAAGAGCACCCATTGGTCACTGAAGATCGGCCGCTGGAAGGCAGTTTACGGGTACTCATCGAGGCGATTCAGAACCAGCATTGGGCCTTATACCCTTCATCCTTAAAGATGCGAGGGTGTTGACTTCACTCACTCGCCCCAGTCACATAGAACAGCTATGCTCCGGGCCGGGCTGGCGCTCCAGTCTCGCTCACTCGTCGCCTACCTGCATCTTCAATGATTTTGGGTATAAATTAGGAAAAGCAGTATCAGGAATAAATGATGAAAAAAGTCAGCGTGATCCTCGAAGTGCCATTTTTTGATGTCGATGCCATGCAGATTGTCTGGCATGGCCATTATGTCAAATACCTGGAAATTGCCCGCTGCGAATTGCTGCGCACTTTTGATTATGATTATCCGCAGATGCAAGCTTCTGGCTACATGTGGCCGATTGTCGAGCTGAATCTGAAATACCGTGGCTCAGCGCGATTTGGTAAAAAGATTGAAGTTGTTGCCACTTTAGTCGAATGGGAACACCGCTTAAAAATCAACTACCGCATCACTGACGTTGAAAGCGGCCAGACGTTGACCAAAGCCAGTACCGTACAGGTGGCGGTTGATCAGGCGACCCAACAACTGTGTTTTGAATCGCCGAAAATACTGCTCAGCAAACTTGGGATTGAAGCATGAATTGGCGCTTAGGTTTTTTGCTTTGGGTTTTGGCTTCGGCCAGCGCTGCTGCTGCTGCCCCAGTCTCTGACAAGGCGCAGACACCACAGGCCACCGCGCTGCAACAAATGGCGTCGTGGCAATTGCCACAAGGCAAATTGTTATTCACGCAGCAGAAATGGATCCGTGGACTAAAGCGCCCGTTGAAAAGTCAGGGTTACCTGCAACTGTCGCCGCAAAGTCTGGATTGGGTCACCGAACAGCCGGTGCAAAGTGCGGTGCGACTCGACAAACAAGGCGTGCAGCAACAACTGGCGGGCACTTTTCAATTACAAGCCGGCACTGAATTGATTGGCCATTTAATGCTGGCTGTATTGCAGCAAGACCAAGCCTTTTTACAGCAATATTTTAGTCTGCAACCAGTGCAATCTTCTGCCGGGCAAGCGCCTTCCGGGCAAGAACAAACCGGGCAATGCGTGCAGCTGGTACCGCTGCAAGCACCGTTAACCAATTTTTACCGTCATATTGTGCTTTGTGGTGAAGGTAGCCTTTCACGGATTGAACTGATCGAGCTTGCCGGTAACCGCAGTGAAATTTTATTAACCGCTGCGCCTGACAGCGCTAAAACCGCTTTATGAAAAAAACCACCCTGATTTGGAGCTGCTGGTTGGCGTTGGTGCTGCTCTGCTCGGCTTATCTGAGCTGGCAATTGCCGCAGCGACATTGGAGCAGCAGTATCACGGCCGCTTTTCCGGGAAGCGATGCCGACTGGCAACGGGATTTAGTCGCCAATCATAGCGCCAACCGGCAGATCCGGCTGGCACTGACCGGTTTATCCGAAACGCAGCTTGCCTCGGTTGCCGCAAAATTTCAGCAACAAAACCCTCAGCTTCGCTGGATCACTCCGGAACAACACTGGCAGCAATTGCAAGCTTATTACCAGGGCGCTGCCGGGCTTATTGCCACCGAAACTGCCAGCCAGCAATTAGCGGGTCAGCAGTATCAGCGCCTGGCTGACGCCGCCTGGCAGCAATTATTAAGCCCACTTCCGCTGGCTGACAATATGCTGGAACGTGATCCGTTGTTATTGTCACAAGCGGCCATGCAACAAACCGCCAGCGGTTTAAGTCAGCAATTTCACGCCTTAACGCCTGCGGCCGGCTGGTTAAAAGGTAAGTTTGAAAATGAACCCTTTGTACTGTTGCACGCTGAGTTGGCGATTGACCCATTTGATTCCGAGTTAGCGGTACCGCTGCATGCCATGCTGCTGCAGCAATTGCATGTGTTGCAACAACAATATCCAGAGCTGCGCTGGCAGCATAGTGGCTTGTTATTCCATGCGGTAAAAGCGGCCAGCACCGCCAAAGCGGAAATGAGCTGGTATGGCGGCTTGTCGATGCTGGCGATTGTGTTGTTGCTGTGGTGGGTGTTTGCCAGCGCTAAACCGCTGTTATTGGCGGTGATCACATTAGGCAGCGCTGCGCTTGCTGGTCTGGTAGCAGTGGTGTGGTTTTTTGAATCGCCGCATTTACTGGCATTTGTTTTTGCCACCACGTTGATTGGCGTGGCGATTGATTATTCGTTTCACGGTTTGCTGGCCGTGCAACAAGGCCCGGCATTTTTCCGGCGGATGTTACCTGGGCTCAGTTTAAGTTTATTGTCGACGCTGCTCGGGTACGCGGCATTGCTGTTGCTGCCGTTGACTATTCTGAATCAGGTGGCGGTTTTTATGCTGGCCGGATTAACCGCTGCTTATCTGATGGTGTGTTTTGTTTATCCGGTGGCGCTTGAGCAGCAGTCGTTGCAAGTTGCCGCCAGCGCCCGTCGCGGTGCCAATTTACTGGTGCAGTTCTGGCAACGGTTTAACCGGCGTCAGGCCTGGATGTTATTCGGCATTGGTGCCATGTTCTCAGCGTTGCTGTTTTTACTACTGGTGAAATTCAGCGATGATGTACGCGGTTTTAATCAGTTGGATCCAACGCTGAAGCAGCATGAACAACACATGCTGAAACTAAGTGGCCAGCAATGGGATAACAAGTTTTTATTGGTCAGCGCTGATCAATCTGAACAATTGCTGGAACGAGAATCACAGTTACGCCCTTTGTTGCAGGCATGGCAACAACAAGGCTTGTTGCGCGACTGGCAGGCGGTTTCTGACTGGTTGCCGACTATTTCAGCGCAGCAACAGTTACAGCAACAACTGCAACAGGCTTATCAATCCGCGGTCGGGCAGCAGTTTTTACAGCAGCTTGGCGTGGCAGTTCCATTACCGATATCGCAATGGTTAACCGCCAAAGATTTACCCGATTTTGTCCAGCAACAGCTGTACACTCCTGCGGCGGATGCAGGTGCCCCGGCCAAAGTCAGTTTAATTCTGCTGCGCGAATCAACCCTTGGCAAAGCACAATTGGCGCAATTGTCGCAGCTGGGTTTTGCCCAGCTATTTGATCCGATCGAAGATGCGTCGGCGAAAGTGGCCGGAGTGCGACATCAATTGAGTATCGGCTTGGCAACGGCGGTGGTGGTAGCGATATTGCTGCTGGGTTGGTATTACGGGGTCAAGCGCGCATTCGCTATCACGCTGTTTTTGCAAATTGCCGTGTGTAGTGCACTGAATGTCAGTCTGCTGCTGGGGCAAGCACTGACGTTGTTTCATCTGGTTGGGGTGTTATTGGTGGTGGCGTTGGCGCTGGATTACGCCATTTTTTTCGCCTCAAAACTGGAGGCAGCAGAAGTTCAGCTGGCGGTGGGTTTGTCAGCCATCACCAGTATGCTGGCCTTTGGCATGTTGGCTTTTAGTCAGACACCGGTGATTGCTGGTTTTGGCCAAACCATTTTAACGGGTATTTTGGTGGCAGTGCTGACAGCACCGCTAATAACAAGGATCGGTAATTTGGAGACGCAGGGCCGATGAGCGATAGTCAATGTTATGATGTCATTATTATAGGTGCAGGCCCCGCAGGCGCTTGTGCCGGCGCATTATTAGCCCGGGCCGGAAAAAATGTGCTTTGTGTCGAACGTGGGCATTTTCCACGGTTTTCCATCGGCGAAAGTCTGTTGCCACATTGTATGGAATTTCTGGCCGAAGCTGGTTTGTTAGACACGTTGGAGCAGCACGCTGCTGAGCTTGGTTTTCAGTTTAAAAACGGTGCGGCATTTTTAAAAAATGGCATGCGCACTGAGTTCGATTTTACCCGGAAAACTTCGGTTGGCCCAGGCACCACCTTTCAGGTCAAACGGGCACCTTTTGATCAGTTGCTGGCAAATGCTGCTGCAGCGCAAGGGGTCGATATTCGTTATGGTCTGGAAGTGATTGATTTTAGTTATCCGGATGCACAGCGGGTCACGCTCAGCGTGCGCAATGACCAAGGGGAAGTCAGCGAACTAACCAGCCGATTTGTACTGGATGGCTCTGGGTTTGGCCGGGTGCTGCCAAAATTATTAAAATTGGAAACGCCGTCGGGTTTTCCGGTGCGACAGGCCTGTTTTTGTC
Organism: Rheinheimera sp. SA_1; assembly: GCF_001669775.1. Taxonomy (GTDB): domain Bacteria; phylum Pseudomonadota; class Gammaproteobacteria; order Enterobacterales; family Alteromonadaceae; genus Pararheinheimera. The sequence goes on along the minus strand of NZ_LXWK01000018.1, from coordinate 68,346 downwards.
ATATTCGCGACGGTATTACCGACCCGTCATTCGACCGCAATAAAATTCTCATCACCGTGCACCCAACCCAACAGGATGTCTGGTATTGGCTGATCCCGTTCAGCGACGGCACCGCCAGCTTAGGCGTGGTAGGTGCGACCAGCCGTTTTGTGGAATTTGAGTCTTCCGCCGCTGCGTTATGGCAAAAAGTGGCTGACGAAACCGACCTGGCTGCTTTGCTGGCAAACGCGGAAGCGATTAATGATGTGCGCAATTTAACCGGTTATTCCGCCAATGTTGGTGCGCTGGCGGGTGATCGTTATGCACTACTGGGCAATGCCGGTGAGTTCCTCGATCCGGTCTTTTCGTCGGGCGTGACCATTGCACTGCGCTCAGCCAGTACCGCAGTGCCACTGGTGCTTCAGCACCTGGCCGGTGAAACCGTTGACTGGAATAGCCAGTACAGCATCCCACTGCGCAAAGGCATCAACACCTTTCGTCAGTTTGTCGAAGCCTGGTATGACGGCCGTTTTCAGGACATCATTTTCAGCGAGCAACGGCAGGAACAAATCAGTCAGATGATTTCGTCAATTTTGGCCGGTTATGCCTGGGATGAAAAAAATCCATTTGTCGCTGATACTCCACGGCGGCTGAAAACCCTGAGTGAGATATGCGCTGTTTAGTTTTATTATGGCTGTCACTCTGCTTGGCGCTTAGTCTGGCCAGCTGTCAATTGTTGCCAGCGCATGGCCTGGTTTATCAGGTCGCCGGAGGTTCGTACCAGCTCAGTTCCGGCTGGCCTGGTAAGCCACAACAATTGTTGCAGCAAGTGCAGTTTAAAAGCGCAACCACTACGCAGGAATTCCTGCTGAGTGTCCAAATGTTGCCAGAGCAACTGTTACTGGTGGCGTTATCGCCGGTAGGTCATGAATTATGGCGGGTGCAATTATCGGCCGATGGTCAGTTGCAACATCAGGGCGTGGCACCTTTTTCTGAGCGCACTTTTGCGCTGCGGTTACTGGCAGAAATGCAGTGGAGTTTATGGCCGGTGGCGCAAATACAACCACGTTTGCAAGGCTTGCAGCTGACTGAACAGGCCGGGCTGCGTCAGGTATTGGATCCGGTACAACAGCAAGCAATACTGCAGATCAGCGGCGGCGGTGTGCTGGCAGTGGGTCAGGTTACCGTGCTGCAGCAAGCCGACTATCAGCTGACACTGACGACGTTGGAGCAGGAATTTTTATGAACAAAAGTATAAGCTCCGGCGCACCGGTACTGTCCGCTTTAGGCATCTGTTGTGCGCTTGGCACCTCTAAACAACAGGTGTGGCAGGCGGCAGTCGCCGGCAGTCGAGCGGGCATGGTATGGCGCGATGATTTATTGTTAGCCGGCCAACCGGTGGTGGTTGGTGCGGTGACTGAGCCATTACCGGACTTTGCCCCGGCCTTTGCTGCAGTCTATAGCCGCAACAATCATCTGGCTTATTGCGCCTGGTTACAAATTCAGACCGAAGTGGCCAGCGCACGAGCGCTTTATGGTGCAGATCGGATAGCGGTGGTGATTGGCAGCAGCACCTCGGGTATTGCTGAAGGTGAGCAGGCACTTGAACTACGGTTACAACAAGGCGAGTGGCCAGCCGGTTACGACTATCAAAAACAGGAAATGGTGGCACCGGCCAATTTTATCGCCCAGTTGTCGAAGGTAACCGGTCCTGCGTACGTTATTTCAACGGCCTGTTCGTCCAGTGCTCGGGCTTTAATCAGCGCCCGTAATTTACTGCGCGCCGGATTAGCAGATGCGGTGATTGTTGGCGGGGTGGATTCGCTGTGCCGAATGACGTTACAGGGATTTGCCGCACTGGAATCTATTGCTGCTGGTTATTGCCAGCCGTTTGGCGCGGCACGGGATGGCATTAATATTGGCGAAGGGGCGGCGCTGTTTTTAATGGAGCGTGAGCCCGATGTCGTTGACCCGTCGGCAATTGAAATAGCCAGGAATCCGCTAATCCGCCTTGCTGGTGTTGGGGCAGCTGCCGATGCCTATCATATGTCAGCACCACATCCGGAAGGGCGAGGTGCAGAAACCGCGATTCGGCAAGCCTTAACGGAAGCGGGTCTGGCAGCCAGTGAGCTGGGTTACATTAATCTGCACGGCACGGCGACACCGCTCAATGATGCGATGGAAAGTACCGTGTTAGAGCGACTAGGCGCGGCAGCAGTGCCAGCCAGTTCCAGTAAAAGTATCACCGGTCATACGCTGGGTGCAGCGGGAGCCATTGAAGCCGGCTTATGTTGGCTGTTATTGTCTGACGTGAATGTCTTTGATGATTTAGTGCCGCAGGTACGGGATAATGCTGCGGATCTGGCTTTGCCACCACTGAATTTTGTGCAACCTGGCCAGCGTCAGGTGGTGAGCAGCTGTCTCAGTAATTCATTTGCCTTTGGCGGGAATAACGCAGCCATTGTATTAACTAAATGGTGCTAACTAAATTGTGTTAGCTACATAGATTCGAGAATACGTTGATGATAACCGGATACGCTCTGGAGCAGTTATTGCCCCATGAACACCCGATGATTTTATTAAGCCGTTTTAGCCATGCCCATAGCGATTCCGTGTTGTGCGCGGTTGATATCAGCGAACAAAGCCCATTTTACCGCTCTGAACTTGGTGGTGTGCCTGCTTATGTGGGTCTGGAGTATATGGCGCAAACTGTGGCCTGTTATGCCGGTGCGCTGGCGCTATCGAAGGCAGAGCCGATTAAAATTGGCTTTTTACTTGGCAGTCGCAAATATCAGCCGACTGTGACGGTATTCCAAGCGGGCAGCACGCTGGAAATCAGTGCGCACAAGCTGGTAATGGAAAATTCAGGCTTAAGTGTGTTTTCATGTGAAATTACCGCCGATGGCGTGGTGTTGGTGCAAGCCAATTTAAATGTGTTTCAGCCAGAGAATCATCTCGACTGGCTCAAGGAGTCGTAAATGCAACGTTGTCTGGTCACCGGATCCGGTCGAGGTATTGGTCGCGCTATTGCGCTGCAGCTGGCCAAAGATGGTTTTGATGTGACGGTGCATTGTCGTTCGGATGCTACCAGCGCCGCTGCTGTGGTCGAAGAAATTAAAGCCATGGGTCGGCAGTCGCATTTGCTGCAATTTGATGTGGCTGATCGGGCCACCGCCCGAGAAGTGCTGGAACAGGATGTGGCAGCACATGGTGCTTTTTATGCGGTGGTGTGCAATGCCGGTATCAGCCGGGATGGTGCTTTTCCGGCGCTGACGGAACAAGATTGGGACCAGGTGATCCACACTAATCTGGACGGTTTTTACAATGTATTACACCCGCTGGTGATGCCGATGATCCAGCTGCGTAAAGGCGGCCGGATTGTCACTATTTCGTCGGTATCTGGCATTGCCGGCAATCGTGGCCAGGTCAATTATTCAGCAGCCAAAGCTGGCTTGATTGGCGCCACCAAAGCGCTGGCGCTGGAACTGGCCAAGCGCAAAATTACCGTCAATTGTGTCGCGCCAGGCTTGATAGAAACCGATATGGTGGCCGATTTACCCTTGGACGAGATGATGCAAATGATCCCGCTGCGCCGCGCTGGCAAAGCGGAAGAAGTTGCAGCCACTGTCAGCTTTTTATGTTCTGAACCGGCGGCGTACATTACGCGGCAGGTCATTTCAGTCAATGGCGGGATGATTTAATGAAACGTGTTGTTGTGACCGGTATGTCGGCCATTACCGCCTTGGGTCAGGATTGGCCAACTTTTCGGCAAAATATCACCGAAGGACGTAGTGCCACCCGCCAGATGCCTGAGTGGGACTGTTATGCCGATCTGAATACCCGGCTGGCCGCACCGGTGCTGGATTTTGTGCGTCCGGCGCATTATTCGCGCAAACTAATCCGTTCAATGGGCCGCGTGTCGTTAATGGCAACCCGCGCCACCGAAGTTGCGCTGCTAGACGCAGATTTACTGGGCCATCCAGCGCTGACCGATGGCCGTTGTGGTATTGCCTATGGCTCATCCACCGGCAGTACCGAACCTATCACCGCTTTTGGCCGGATGCTGGAGCATCAGACCATGGCCGGCGTCACCGCCACCAGCTATATCCAGATGATGGCGCACACCACGGCCGTCAATTTAGGGGTGTTTTTTGGCATCAAAGGCCGGATTTATACCACCAGTTCCGCCTGTACTTCGGCATCACAAGGTATTGGGTATGCGTACGAAGCGATTAAATTTGGCCGCCAGACACTGATGGTGGCCGGTGGTGCTGAAGAGTTGTGTGTGACCGAAGCCGCCGTATTCGACACCTTGTATGCCACTAGCACCCGCAATACCCAGCCGGAATTAACGCCACGGCCTTTTGATCAACAACGGGATGGCCTGGTGATTGGCGAAGGTGCCGGTACGTTAATTCTGGAAGAACTTGAACATGCGTTAGCCCGCGGCGCCAGAATTTATGCTGAAGTGGTGGGGTTTGGTACCAATTCAGACGGTTTACATGTGACGCAACCATCGGCGCCGACGATGGAACAAGCGATGCGGCTGGCGTTGGCCGATGCTGAGCTGGAGCCTTCGACCATTGGCTATGTCAATGCGCATGGCACTGCGACTGATCGCGGTGACATCGCCGAGTCTGAAGCAACGCATCAAGTATTTGGTGCCAACATACCGCTGAGTTCCCTGAAAAGTTATCTTGGCCACACCTTAGGTGCCTGCGGTGCGATTGAAAGCTGGGCCAGCATTATGATGATGCAGGAAAACTGGTATGCACCGACGTTAAATCTGACCCAGGTCGACCCGGCTTGTGCACCACTCGATTACATTATCGGGCAACCCAGGCTACTACAGACCAATTATGTGATGAGCAATAATTTTGCTTTTGGTGGCATTAATACCTCGTTGATTTTCCGCAACTGGCAGGACGGCTGCTGATGAATCGTCTGCAGGGTTTACCCATTTGTCCAGGTTCAGGCAACACCGCCGTGAAAACAGGCGTCAAAAACATTAGGCTGCTGGCGCTGCTGCTGAGTGGTGGCTTGATAAGCCAGCAACAGGCGCATGCCGGAGATTATCAGTTGGGTGTCGGCGTGCTTGTTGGCTCGCAACCACATTACCCTGGAGCGGCGCAGTCCAGTCGTTTTGTGCTGCCTGTACCCTATATCACTTATCGCAGTCCGAAGTTGCAGATTGATAGGCTCGGTGCCAGCGGTTTGCTGGCACAAGGTGATGGCTGGACCATCGATTTAAGTTTGGCCGGTGCTTTAGCGGTCGATAATGACGACAATCTGCTGCGGGCTGGGATGCCGGTGCTGGACTGGATTGGCGAAGCCGGGCCGGTACTTAAAATAGATATCGCCGAACACTGGGCAGTGCATCTGCCGGTCAGAGCTGCAGTCGCCACTGATTTTAAACAAGCCGAGTCGATCGGCTGGCGGGTAGAACCGCAGCTACGTTATGAGCGTGAGATTTATCCACAACTGCAATTTAGCTCAGCGCTGGCTTATGCGCATAGCAGCAGTGCTTATCATCAATACTTTTATGGCGTGGCGCCGCAGTATCAAACCAGCAGCAGGCCTGTTTATACCGCAACAAGTGGTAGCAGCGGCTGGCGGTTTGCCAATGGGATGACCTTGCAACAAGGTGATTGGCGATTTGGTGTATATAGCAGGTACGATTATCTGGCTGATGCCGTCTATGCTGATAGCCCGTTATTTGCAAAATCGCATCAGCTGACTGCCGGTTTTGTGGTGGTGCGGATCCTCAAAACCGGCGAGTGGTAACGCCGGTATTATTTCGTTGCGTTCTGATAACTGACCAAATTCATTTTGACTTTGATGTCCTGGCGTAAGTTGTTGATCCAGTTTGCATATTGGCGATGGATCTTGCCATTTTTAGCATTCATATTCACTGAATCAACATAGTTGATAGAAAACGAAGTGGCGTCGTACTTCACTAACGTAATGACTTTATGCGCGCGAATATTCAACTCCGCATTAATTTCACCCGGGTTGACAGGCGTCATGATCCAGCCTCGTGATATACCTGCTTCCATGATTGCTTGCTGCAGTTGCGGCTGCGTTAAATTGTAGGCGATTGGGTCAGTATAACTTTGTTGTAAATAAGTAGATGTGCAGGCTCCTAACGAGATTGTTAACAAAACTGCCGCGATAATTTTCCTGTGTAACATAATATGCTCCTTTTGATACAGGGCGCTATTGTTCAGCATCTTCACTCAAACATCCAGATTAAAAAGCTCTCCCTGACTATTTTCTGTTGCAACAGGCTTGCATTGGCAGGGTGTGTTGATGTTATATTGTCTGATAAATAGTATATTTATTGGCAGGCAGTCAGATGCAAAGCTCTTTACCCGATGTTTCATTCAACCTGAGTTCTTCTTCACCGATACCCAATCCGGTCATGACTCCTCTCATTTTGCAAAACCAGGCTGGCTTGCGGGTCGAAGTATTGGCTTACGGTGCCACTATTCGTTCGATTCAGCTCGATGGGCAAGAGTTGACGTTATGCCATCCACAAATTGATGATTATATTAAGAATGATGGTTTTTTGGGATCAACAATCGGCCGTTATGCCAATCGGATTGCCGGTGGACTATTGCGGTTTGGTGCTGAGATCCGGCAACTGGAGACGGCGGGCGGTGAACATTGTTTGCATGGTGGCAAGGGTTTTAGCCACAGGCCGTGGCAAGTGCTGCAGCAATCGGCGGACGAGCTGCTGCTGTTTTTACACAGTGCCGATGGTGACTGTGGTTTTCCGGGCGATCTGTCGGTGTGGCAACAGATCAGGCTGCAAGGTACCGCACTGCAGATCCAATTCAGAGCCACCACCAACAGCAGTACCGTGATCAGCCTCACCAATCATTGTTATTTTAATCTGGATGGCAGTGCCGGGATCGATGGCCATCAGTTGCAGATCTTTGCCGATTCATTTTTGCCGGTGGATGCCAGCCTGATCCCAACGGGGCAGCGCCAGGCGGTGGCGGAGACCGCTTTTGATTTTCGCCAGCCTACATCAATTGCCCGGCAGTTAGCAGAGGCTGATCCGCAGCTGCGCCAGACTGGTGGTTTTGATCACTGTTATTTGTTCCCGCCGCAAATTGGTGGGTCTGAGACGCATGAACAGAACCAACCGCTGCCCGTAATGCAGCAGATGGCCATCTTAAGTTCTCCGCTGAGTAACATCAGTCTGACAGTCAGCAGTACCTTACCCGGGTTACAGTTTTACGCCGGGCATGGATTGACGGCACCTTTTATGCCCCGGCAAGGCTTATGCCTGGAGGCGCAGCACTGGCCGGATGCACCCAATCGTCCGGATTTTCCTTCCGCATTACTAGTTGCCGGACAAATCTGGCAGCAGCAAATCGTCTACGCCTTTGGCAGAGACCACAGTTTCGAATAAACAGACCGGGGTAGCGACAACCGGCTACCGACCCTCAGACGGCAAAAGACGTAAAAAAGGTTGAAGTTTAATCACAATTGAAGTATTTATAAGATAAATAGGCTAATAAGACAGACGACAGATAAAATCAAAAAAAGGACAGGGTGTTACATCATGCATAACTATAAAATATCAACTATCAGTAAAAGAACGGCGTTAAGCGTTGCAATTGCCAGTCTGTTCAGCACTCAGGCGATGGCACAGCAGGCGCAGCAGCCTGCAGCAGAGCAGGAACAAATTGAAGTGATTGCGGTGTCAGGTATTCGCAGCAGTCTGAAATCTTCGATGGAAGATAAAAAATCATCGTCTGTTGTGTCGGACGGGATCAAAGCAGAAGACCTGGGTAAATTCCCTGATTTAAACGTGGCGGAATCGCTACAACGGATCACCGGGGTGTCGATTGACCGCAGTGGTGGTGAAGGTCAAGCTGTGACCATTCGTGGTTTTGGTCCGCAGTTTAATACCGTGTTGGTCAATGGCCGGCAACTGGCTACGGACAGTGCGGGTCGTGAATTTAACTTTGACGTGCTGGCGGCCGATCAAATCACCGGCGCCGACGTTTATAAAAGTACCTCGGCTAAATTGCAGGAAGGTGGCATCGGCGGCACTATTAATGTGACCACAGCCCGGCCTTTTGATTACGACGATTTACGTATTGCAGGGTCGATCAAAGGCATGTACGAAAGCCTGTCAGAAGAAACCTCTCCCTCAGGCTCCTTCCTGATTAGTAACACTTTTGGCGACGATATGTTTGGTGTGTTGCTGGCGGTCAGTCAGCAACAACGCAAAGTACAGGTCAATCAAATCGCAACCGCAGGTTGGCGCGGCGGTCAGACGATTTCGAATAAAGAAGACGGTGTGCTGTTCAGTAATGCTTATATCCCGCGTAACTGGGATCAGATCATCGACGAGCAAGATCGCAAACGGACCAACGCTAGCTTAGTGCTGCAATTTGCACCATCAGAAGATGTGACTGTGACTTTGGACGGTCTGGTGTCGAAGTTTGAAGTGGATTCGCAGGTGACTGACTTAGCGTCCTGGTTTGAACCGGATCGCGTTGGCAGCGCCGACATTGATCCAACCACCGGCACCTTGCTGCGTTTTACTCAGGAAGTAGGTTTACACCAGGGCAGCGGTGATCCGGCAACTGACTTTGTGTCGCATACCCGCAACTCACGTGATGTGACCAATGATGCTTTTGGTTTAAATGTTGAATGGACCATCAACGAAAAATTGAAAGCTGATTTTGATATTTCTACCACCAGCGCTGAAAACGACCGTGCAGGTCGCGACCGCTTTAACGTGGTGGGCATGATCAATAACTATACCTTTGATGCCACCGGCGGTTTACCAACAGTCGCCCACGACGGTTTTGTCAACGGCAGCTTGCCGAATGCCAGCCGCGCGCGGATGCACTACAACGAAAAAGGCAATCAGCCGACCAATACCGATGATATCAATGAATTTAAAGCAGATTTTGAATACATCGCTGAAAACGGCGTGTTTGAAAAAGCCAACTTTGGTGCTTATCGTCAGGAGCGGGAAAAATCAGCGTTCCAGATCTTAGGCTCGCAATGCGTGTTCTGTGGTTATGGCACTGCGGCACCACTGGATAAAATTGATTTCAAATCCTATACCGCCAACAACTTCTTCCCTGGTTTGATTGATACCTTCTATACCTATGATGGTGACAAAATGAACCAGTTCCTGGCGGATTCTGGTTTCCCTATTGTCACTGCACTGCAAAACAACAGGTACACCATCAACGAAGACATCACCAGCCTGTATATGGATTTCACCCTGCAATATGATTTGGGCGAGATGCCGTTAACGGTGAATCTGGGCGCGCGTTATGCGTCGACGGATGTGTCGGTGATGGCGATCCAGAGTTTTGTCACTGACATCGTGCCAACAGCGGATGCAACTTTGTTTGCCAACGTGTTTGGTCCTGCGACTACCATCAATCAAGGCACCAGCTACTCGAATTTACTGCCTAATCTGAATATTAAGCTTGGGATTGCTGAAGATATGGTGCTGCGTTTTGCCAGCTACGACACCATCACCCGTCCAACCATGGATCAGATGTCCCCGGCCACCACTTTTAACGAACCACGCCGGCAGAACCTGACGGCCAGCGGCGGTAACCCGGCGTTAAAACCGTTCCAGGCGGAAAACTGGGATATTTCGTATGAATGGTATTACAACGATACCAACCTGTTTAGCTTTGCTGTGTTCAGCAAAGAAGTGGAAGACTTTATTGTTACCCTGACCGGTACTGAAACTTACAATATGACCAGCCGCACCGGCCCGGCCTTTGGTTGTAATGTGGCCAATTCTCCCCTTTGTAACACCGCAGTTGTGGGCACGACCAATGAGCTGAACGGTTCATCGGAAATCTACACTGTGACCCGGCCACAAAACGGCGAGTCAGCACGTATCACCGGTTATGAAATTGCCCTGACCCACATGTTTGACAATGGTTTTGGCGCGTCTGCCAACGCCACTGTTGTTGACAGCGACTTGTCAGTCACCGCTGACAGCACCCAGAGTTTTGCGTTGGAAGGACTTGGCGATTCACAAAACCTGGTGGTGTTTTATGAACAGGATGTGTGGCAGGCGCGGATCGCCTTTAACAACCGCGAAGGTTTCCTGCGGGCACTGGATAACGGTTTTAACGGCGAGCCGATTAACACCGAAACTTTTGGCCAGTGGGATATCAGCGCCAGTTATGACTACAACGAGTATCTGACGTTCTTTATCGAAGGGATCAACATCACTGAAGAAGAACTGGTGCAAACCGGTCGCTTCAAGAACCAGATTTACTCGGTCGAAGATAACGGCTCGCGTTATTCTGTTGGCGTACGCGGTTCGTTCTGATGAAAACACCGGGCGGCACTTTGTGCTGTCCCGGATCAATCTGTGACTGACGTTGCCGGACCCGCCTGTTGTTGCAGGCTCGTCCGGCATGTTAGGTTGTAAAAATCCCGGATAAGAGTCAGAACCTGATGACAACAGCAGTCAAGAAACTGGTTATCGTCGGTGGTGGTACCGCCGGCTGGCTAAGCGCCGCCATTATCGCCGCACAGCATCGCAGCAATACCGCCGACGGGTTGCAGGTGGTGTTGGTGGAGTCGGCCGATATTCCAACCATCGGCGTTGGTGAAGGCACCTGGCCAACGATGAAAAATACCTTGCAGCAAATTGGCTTAAAAGAAGCCGATGTGTTTGCCCATTGCCATGCCGTGTTTAAACAAGGCGGAAAATTTGTCAATTGGGTGCGATCTGATGCGCAAGACCGCAGTGATCCAAGCAGTAACACCAACTGCAACAAAGAATTCTATTACCATCCTTTTACCGTGCCGATGGGCTACGGCCGAATTGATTTAGCGCCTTATGTCGACGATGTCAGTCAGTTCGCGATTGACAGCAATTTTCAGCATCAGATTTGTGAAGCCGGGCTGGCTCCACGGTCGTTGGCCGAGGGGGAATATCAGGGGCAATGTAATTATGCGTATCATCTGGATGCTGGTGCATTTGCCGATTTACTCAAACAACACTGTAAAACCAAACTGGGTGTCGAGCAGCGTATTGGCACCGTTGAGCGCTGCGAATTAACCGCCGATGGTCAGATTAAAGCCTTGCATTTGACCGATGGTTCCATGCCTATCGAAGCCGATTTATTTATTGACTGCACCGGTTTTGCTTCATTGTTATTGGGCAAAACCTTAGGCGTGCCGTTTGAATCTGTTGATCATTTGTTGTTTAACGATAGCGCGCTGGCGATGCAGGTGCCTTACGACAGCCCGGATGCGCCTATTCCTTGCCATACCATTGCCACAGCCCAAAATGCCGGTTGGATCTGGGATATTGGCCTGACCCATCGTCGTGGTGTAGGGCATGTCTATGCCGCGAAATATTTAAGTGACGATGAAGCTGAGTTTAATTTGCGGCGTTACATCGGCAAGGCTGCCGAAGGCGTTGCAGCCCGCAAAATCAGTTTTGCGACTGGCCACCGCACTAAATTCTGGCAACACAATTGTGTGGCGATTGGGATGTCGGCCGGTTTTGTCGAGCCGCTGGAAGCCACCGCCATTATGCTGGTGGAAATTTCGGCGCGGTTTGTTGCCGACAACTTACCGGCAGATCAAGCGACCATGCCATTAGTGGCGCGTCGTTTTAATCAGCAAATGTTATATCGCTGGCAGCGGATCCTGGATTTTCTGAAATTGCATTATATGTTGACCAAACGACCAGAGCCTTATTGGCAGGCACATCTGGACCCGGCCACTATTCCGCAAAGTTTGTTGGATGATTTACAGCTGTGGCGACACCGCGGGCCGCAGATTTCCGATTTTCATGGGGCGCTGGAGTTGTTTCCGGCGGCCAGTTATCAATACGTGTTGTATGGCATGGGTTTTAAACCGGACTTTACGGCGCAGGCTTATTTGTATCAGCAGCAGGCGCAGGCGCAGCAAATTATCCGCCGCAATCAGCAGCTGACAGCGCAAATGCTGCAAACTTTGCCGCCGCATCGTGATTATATCAACCGCTGGTTAGCCGGTAGTCGGGGGTAATTGATGGACATGCGCATACCTTTGTCTGCTACCAGTCACCTGGATACTGTTGTGACGGCTGATGCCGCGTTGGTCTATGCCGCGTCGCAGCATTTGCTCAATGTGCGGCTTGGCGAAATTAGCCAGGTGATGGCCGATGTTGCGGTATTTTTCAGCCGTCATCTGCAGACCGGGCAATGGTTATTGTCGGGGTTATACAGCGTGACGCCGGCGCAGAATCTGTGGCTGCAACAAGGCCAATGGCTTGGTAGTTATCAGCCGGTCTGCATGCAGACTTATCCGCTGCTGTTGGGGGCAGATCCATCACAGTTGATGCTGGTAGATGATTCAAGGGTGCTGCAACAGGGGGCCGCACCAGGTGCGATGCCGTTATTTACTGAAAATGGCCAGCCATCGGATTATCTGCGTCGGAAAAAAGCCATGCTGGATAAAGACTTACAACAGGAATATCTGACATTTCAGTTTGTAAAAACAGTGAACGCGCTGGGCCTGATCAAAGAGTTAGACCTGCATTTGTTGCAAGCCGATGGTAGCAGCCAGTTGATTAAAGGGCTGGCGACCGTCGATGAAGACAAACTGCAGCTACTCAGCGCCGAACAGTTACAGCAGTTGCATCAACAGGGTTATCTGTTGTTATTACACGCGATGTTGTTGTCGATTACCAGGCTTAACCGGTTGATCCAATTGCATAACCTTCAACCCGACGGGCAGCGGCCAAACGGACAGCACCCTGGCAGCCAACTGCTTAAAAGTATCAAACTGGAAATCAGCCGCAGCGCACATGGCTGAGCCTTCGTTTTTAAAATTATAACTATTGTGGGTACAAGATGTCCGATAACATGATTCAGCTGGCGGTGTTTATTATCGTCAGTGCCTTGATTGGTGGCCTCACTTATGTGAAATGCCGCGGGCAAAAACGTGATGAAAACAGTCAGAACAAAGAGTATTTTCTGGCCGGTGGTGGCCTGAGTTGGGTTTTTGTCGCGGGTTCTATCACCTTAACCAATTTAAGCACCGATCAGCTGGTCGGCATGAACGGCAATCAAATGATGTTGCTGGTGTGGTGGGAGCTGGCGGCGGTGATTGGTCTGATTATTCTGGCCAAAGTATTTATTCCGGTGTACTACCGCTATCAATGCACCACCACCACTGAACTTCTGGAAAAACGTTATCATAACAAGCACATCCGTGCGGTGATTGGCGGTTTGTTCTTCTTGGGCAATGCCTTTATTTACATGCCGGCGGTGGTCTATTCCGGTGCATTATTAATGCAAACCATGTTTAAAGTGGATATTCCGCTGATGTATATCGCGCTGATTTTCGCTTTGGTGGGGGCTGTCTACGCCTTCTTTGGTGGCTTGCGCGCAGTGGCCGTATCCGATACTTATAATGGCGTATTAGTGCTGGGTATGGCGGTGCTGGTGGTCGTGCTGGCGTTGTTCGCCATTGATTTTGATTTCTCTGGTATTCCGGCGGAGCGACTGACGCTGATTGGCGATGCCGATTCGCCGCTGCCTTGGCAAACGCTGCTGACCGGGATGATCTTTATCCAGATGTATTATTGGGGTACCAATCAAACCATTACGCAGCGCGCGATGGCGGCACCGAATGTCAAAGAAGCGCAAAAAGGTGTGTTTGCTGCGGCCATTATCCGTATTGTGGTGGTGCCGGCGATCGTGGTGGTGCCGGGTATTGTCTCCTATAAACTTTATGGCGATATTGGCGATGCAGCATACGGCAGGATTGTCGGCGATTTAATGCCGGGCTGGCTTAGTGGCGTCTTCGCCGCAGCGATGGCGGCAGCGGTACTTTCGACTTACAACAGCCTGCTGAATTCCGCGACCGCCTTATACGTGTGTGACATTCACGAGGCTTATTTCGAGAAAAACCCCAATGTGTTTAAGCTCAGCGGTTACGTGACGCTGGGTTTAACGGTGCTGACCTTAGTGCTGGTGCCGGTTTATCAGCAAGCCGACAGCATTATCAATTTGCTGCAGCAGTTAAACGGTTTGCTGAGTATGCCGATTCTGTCGATTTTTATCGTTGGCCTGCTGTTTACCAATGTTGATGCCCGGGCAGCCATCGCCGCGGTGATTTTTGGTGTGCTGCTGTATGGTTCGCTGACGTTTAGTTTTTCGCCTTTTTATACCACTGTGCATTACATCCATCTGATGCCCGTCACCTTATTTAGCTGCGTCGCCTTCGCGCTGCTACTCAACAAATTCGCCTTTGGCCAGCAAACCCGTTGGGCTGGCCGGTTCGAGGCGGTGTTGGAAAAATAGTTCTCCTGCGTTGTGTGTTTAGCCAGTAACCGGTTCACCCCCGGTGACTGGCTTTTTTTATGTCAGTTTTAACGGCTGGCAGACTCACAAAAAAGGATTTTCCGATTAGTAGCCTGAAGTTCTGTGGTGTTTTTTCTGGCTGGCTATACTGAAATATTCAACCGGAGGCACTCATGAAGAAATGGATATTCAGTGTGTTAGCTTGCGCTTTGCTGGCAGCACAGAGCGAAGCTTGTGGACTCAGGGTATTGACCGAAGATTTACCACCTCATCAGGTGGTAAAGAACCACCAAGTGGTGGCTGGCTCAGCCTATTTACAAGTGGAGGCTATTTTGCGCAGCGCCGGATTGCCCTGTCGTACCGAAGTGTTACCCTGGGCGCGTTCATTCGAACTAGCCCGCAGTCAGCCCAATACCTTGATTTACTCTCTGGCTCGCTTACCGGCGCGCGAACATTTGTTTATCTGGTTGGCGCCGCTCATCAATGCTGACTACCGCTACTTTTCCGCCGACCACACCGTGATAGAGCAAATCCAACAAGGCAAATCGCCGCAGGATTTTATCGCTGTAGCTGTAGCTGTGGCTGGTAGCGTGATGGACAGCACCTTGCAGCAGCTGGGTTTTGTTCCTGACCAAAACTTGATCCTGGTGAAAGATGTCAACGCTCAGTGGAAAATGCTACAGATTAACCGGGCACAGCTGACCTTGGCGTTTGAACCGGATTTTCAATCGCTGACCGATCTCAAAGTGCGGCAAACCCAGTTTTTCGCCTCGCGCCAGGTGGTACGGCAAATCCAGTTATATCTGGCCGCTCATCCACAAACCGACCCGATGTTGCTGGAACTACTGAAAACTGCAGCAGCGCAGCAGGCGTTAAAGAGCATGCCGGTGAATGTGAGTAAGCAGTAAGACTTTCTTTTGTTGGTGGTGGATAAGCGAATCGCCTCCACCACTATTTTACAATCCTCGCCCACACCATCCACTCAACATCTACTTCTTTAACTTAGCCGCAATACCGCCACGTCATAAGGCTGCAAGTTGCTGCTGCCGATGACAAATTCTGCATTTTCCGGGGCGGTAAACTGCTGCATTGTGGCGCCGTAGTTAAACACAAACTGCAGCTGGCCACGTTGCATGGTGCGAAGGTCGCTGCCGAGTTGCCACATCGGCAATCCTACGCTTTCAGCCAGCTGACGGAACAGCGCAATTAAAAACTCTTCACAACTTAAGGTGCCGACATACACCACATTACCCTGCTGGACTACTGCAGGTTGCTTGAATTCATCGCGCGCCAATATCAAAACGTTAGCACCGGGTGCCAATTCTTCGCGCCAGCGGCTGCTTTGGTAGCTGGTTTGGTCGCCATCAAGCTGCAGCTCAGCATAACAATCTGGTCTGATGGTTTCGGTGCTCAGCACTTTGACATCAATCAACTGCTGCAATAAACCAGGGCCAAGATTGGGCACTGCACTCAGTTCTGCCGTTTTGGCGCCACTGCGCGGGCCAAACACCAAAGTTGCTGAAGTCGCTTTACAGCGGTCGACAAAATCCTGGCTGACAATTGGCATGCATGGCGCTATCACCAGTTGGTAAGGCGTTAAATCATGCTCAGGCGAGACAAAATCAACCGCCAAACCCAACTGGCGCAAGGCGCTGTACCAGCTAAATTCGACCTGATGCTGATTAAAACTATCGCCCTGGCGTTCAATTTCGGTGACCCACTGATTCTCGGTGGTCATCACAATGGCTACTTTTGCCTGTAATGGCAGCGTGGCTAAATCGCCGCTGAAATGGTCGGTGAAAGGTGCTAATAACTTCAGCTCATCGCGCACTTGCGCCACTTCTTTATGCGCCGCTGCCCGCGAGTTATCAGTTCTTTTTATACCCGCATGCATTTGCTCCTGCGCAAACGGCACCTGACGCCAACGGAAATAACAGACCGCTTCAGCACCGTGAGCAAAGGCCTGCCAGGACCATAACCGCACCATGCCTGCTTCTGGCCGTGGGTTATGTCGGGCCCAGTTCACCGGGCCAGGTTGTTGCTCCATCACCCAGAAACCTCGCTTGCTGATACCGCGGCTTTGATCAAAGGCGTAACTGGAAAAATCCGGGTGGCCGGTGCGCATATATTTTTTAAATTGTGCGGTGGGGGCATCGGCAAAAAACAAATCGGTGCGACCGAGTGGGTAGTTGTCGTAGCTGACAAAATCGAGTTTTTTCGAGAGCGCAAAGTTATCGGTTTGGGTGTCGTGCATTGGAATAAAGTTGTGCGTCACAAACTGGTTTGGCGCATGGGCACGGATAATATCGACCATTTCATCGTGAAACTTCACCACCATGTCCGAGCTAAAACGCCGGTAGGCCAATTGATGCGCCGGGCTGGTTTCGGTGACGGCTAATATCGGCAGTTCAATTTGCCCAAAGGTTTGATATTCCATCGACCAAAATACATTGCCCCAGGCGCTGTTGAGGGTATCAACATCGCCATAACGCGCTTCACACCAGCGTTGGAAGGCCATTTTTGCGTTGTGGCTGCCGCTATGGGCGGTGTCGTGACAGGCAATTTCATTGTCGGTTTGCCAGCCACAAATCGCCGGATGCTGGCCGTAACGTTTGGCCAGTACTTCGGAAATGCGCATCGATTCACGGTGGTAGTTTTCACTGGAAAAGTCGCAGTGGCGGCGTGAGCCAAAACCGCGCACGGTGCCGGTTTTAATATCGACCGGTAAAATATCCGGGTATAAATCAATCAGCCACTTCGGCGGCGTGGCGGTTGGGGTACACATAATGACTTTTAAGCCGGCGCCAGCCAGAGTCTCAATGGCGCGATCCAGCCAGTCAAATTGAAATACGCCCGGTGACGATTCTAATCTCGACCAGGCAAATTCGCCGATCCGCACATACTTCAGACCCAGCTCCGCCATTTCGCGGGCATCGTCAGCCCAGATGGTTTCCGGCCAGTGCTCTGGGTAATAACACACACCTAACATCGTTCTCTCCTCGCAATCAGCTCGCAAATTTGTGTTCAGCGCCACCGCTTTGTTGCGGCATCATTTTGGCAGGGTTGTAATGCTGCTGCCGGGTCTTGTATCTGTTAGCACATTAATTATATGATATATACTATTATTATTTATGCTGACTGTCTAATGCTGTGTGGGCTGACTGCAGCTAAATTATCCAGAACGCGAAAAGGAACTGATTGATGACTGCCATCCCTTCTTATATCCGGCTGGAAAGCCAGTCGCTGAGTGTATTCATCGATTGCCGTCACCGCACGCCCGCACTGTTGTATTTTGGCAAAAAGCTGTCTGCTGCAACGGAAGCGACCATGCTGACGCTTTTGAGCACTCGCCAGGAAGCCAAATGTTCGGTGGTGATTGAAGCGCCGGTGTCACTGACTCCGCTCAATGGCGAAGGTTTTACCGGTGCGCCCGGTCTGGAACTTATGAATGATCAGCAAGCCTGGTCGGTCGGGCCGCAACTGACTGAAGTGCGGCAGTTATCGGCGCAGCAAGTGGAATTTGTCAGTGTGGATGCACTGCGCGGCATTGAACTCAGCCATTCGTTAAAGCTCGATGCGGTGCACAATGTGTTGCAGGCGACCACTGCCTTAAGGAATTTAACCACGCAGCCATTACAGCTACAGTGGTGTGCCGCGCCTACGCTATTACTGCCGGATCATTTAACCCAGCTCACCAGTTTTGAAGGCCGCTGGTCGAATGAATTTCAGCGCCGCAGCGTCGATTTGTTTTTAGGCAGCTTTGTGCGGGAAAACCGGAAGGGCAAAACCTCGCATGATAATTTCCCGGGCCTGCTGGTGCACAGCACAAACACCGGTGAGCAACAGGGCGAGTGTTTTGGTTTTCATTTAGGTTGGTCGGGCAATCACCGCAGCCGGGTGGAATTACTGGCCGAAGGACGCAGTTATGTGCAGATGGGTGAATTATTGCTGCCTAGTGAGCTGACGCTACAAAGCAGCGAAAGTTACCAAAGCCCCACATTATATGCGTCATGGTCGGATGCCGGTTTTAGTGCCTTATCGCGCAATTTCCATGGTTTTGTCCGTGAGCATTTGCTGAGTAAAGCGCAGCGCCAAAAGCCAAGGCCGGTGCACTACAACACCTGGGAAGGCATTTATTTTCAGCATGATGTGCCCACCTTAAAAGCCTTGGCGGATGAAGTGGCAGCGCTTGGTGTGGAGCGGTTTGTGCTGGATGACGGCTGGTTTAAAGGCCGGCGTGGTGATTTTGCCGGTTTGGGTGACTGGACTGTCGATAAAACCGTGTATCCGGATGGGTTGTCGCCCTTAATTGACCATGTCAACGCACTGGGGATGGAGTTTGGCCTGTGGTTTGAACCGGAAATGGTCAATCCAGACAGCGATTTATACCGCGCTCATCCGGACTGGGTGCTACAAACCGCCGGTAATGGGCAAATGAAGTTTCGCAATCAGCTGGTGCTGGATTTAACCCGTGTTGAAGTGACTGACTATTTATTTGGTGCTATCGACGCGATCCTGCGCGAATACCCGCTGATCCGTTATATCAAATGGGACATTAACCGCGATTTAAACCATCCGGGCAATTTCCAGGGCAAACCTGCGGTGCATCAGCAAACACTGGCACTGTATGCGCTGGTGGATCGGATCAAAGCCGCGCATCCTGGGCTGGAAATCGAAAGTTGCTCATCCGGTGGCGCACGGGTCGATTACGGCGTGCTGGCACATACCGACAGGGTTTGGACGTCCGATTCTAACGACGCACTGGACCGGTTAAATATCCAGCGCGGCTGTTCGTTTTTCTTCCCCTCCGATGTGATGGGCGCGCATGTTGGGCCACGGGATTGCCATATTACCGGGCGTCGGGTGAGTTTAGAGATGCGGGCGGCGGTGGCAATGTTTGGCCACATGGGTATTGAAATGGATCCGCGCGAACTGACGGCGGCTGAAAAGACTGCGCTGACCGCGGCGATAGCACTGCATAAACAGCAGCGTGATTTTATTCACAACGCCGATTTATTCCGGCTGGATAGTGATGGTGATTCGATTAATTTTGGCTTGGTGAGCGTTGATAAAACCAAAGCGCTGTTTGCCTATAACTCGGTACGCGAAACCGCCCGCACTTTGCCGCCTCGTTATCGGTTTATCGGGTTGGATCCAGAACTGCATTATCAGATCAAGTTAGTATGGCCAGTGCGGGGCAGTTTTAAAGAATACTCGGCCTCAATCCTTGATCAGATTGAAGGTCAGGTTTTCAGTGGTGAAGCCTTGCAGCAATTTGGCATGCAATTGCCGATAGTGCACCCGCAAACGTCGTTGGTGTTTGAGTTAATGTCGGTTTAACGTATTGATTTATATGTTTTTGCAGGGTGGATGAGCGAAGCGCCATCCACCACAAGTCAAAGATGAATAGACTTGGCCGGGTGGTTTATTCCAACCTGGATTCAATCAATTCCAGCGCTTCATCCAAAATGGCTTCGACGGCTTTTTTCGCCCGCTCTGGGTTTCTTGATTTGATAGTGTTAAGGATTTCGGCGTGCTTTTGTACATCTGCGCCCGGCACCCCTTTGATTTTATTGGTGTAACGGATACTCACGCGCAGCGCTGTGCTGATAAATTCAGTCAGCTGCAGAAAAAATCTGTTGTTGCTGGCGGCCAGCACCGCAGTATGAAAAGCAATATCGGCTTCCAGTGGATCGTCGAGGCCGCGATCGGCATCAACCATTCTGGCCAGGGCTTTTTCAATCACTTCCAGTTGCTGATAAGACGCCGATAACGACGCCAATGCCGCCGCCTTGGGTTCCAGTGCTACCCGCACTTCGGTAAATTCTTTTAGCAAGGCCAGCGAAGGTTTGCTGCTTAAAATCCACTTCAGCACGTCAGTATCAAACATATTCCAGCTGCTTTCCGGCAGAACCCGGATACCTTGTTTGGGTCTGGATGAAATCAGCCCTTTGGCCGACAGCATTTTCACCGCTTCGCGAGTCGAACTGCGACTGACATTGTATTCAATGCATAAATCAGCTTCAGAGGGTAAACCGGTACCTACAGGGTAAACGCCCTGCACTATGGCTAAACCTAAATCATAAGTGAGCTGATGGGTCAGATTCTGAATTGGAGGGTTACTCATAGGGCTACGGTTCATCAATGATTGTTAACATTATATATCATATTAAAATACGTACAGATATGATATAACTTTTTTAACTGTCGCTTATTACAGCAATTTTCCACATTGGAAATACGCTGAAGAAGGCTTAAATGCTGCTGTGCAATAGTATTGACTGCACTGTAATCTTCGCAGCAGCCTTCTGATTAAATCAGATAATATTGGAGTCTTTCAGGTGACTGCAACGACCTTTTACCCAAGTCTTCAGCAGAAAATTGTGTTTATCACCGGCGGAGCCACCGGCATTGGTGCGGCGATGGTGCGCTCTTTTGCGGCGCAGCAGGCAAGGGTGGCTTTTATTGATATTAATGCCGAAGCTGCGGCTGCACTGCAGGCCGAACTTTCTGACAGCAATGTATGGTTTCAACAGGTTGATGTACGTGAGCCCAGGCAGTTACAACAAGCGATGCGACAAGCGGCGGCTGAACTCGGCGGTCTGGATGTGCTGGTGAATAATGTTGCGAACGACAGCCGGCAACCAACTGAGCAGGTGACAGCACAGGATTGGCAGCAATGTATGCAGGTGAATCTGGATCCGGCATTTTTTGCTTCACAAATGGCCTTTGCGCTGATGCAATCGCGCCAACAAGGTTGCATTATTAATTTCAGTTCTATCAATGCTTTAACCGGGCAACAGCAGATGGCAGGTTATGTTACCGCCAAGGCGGGTATTATTGGCATGACCAAAGCGCTGGCCAAAGATTATGGCGATAGCGGCATTCGGGTAAATGCTATTTTACCCGGTTGGGTCGCCACCGAACGCCAGCTCGCTAGCTGGTTTACCGCAGAAGAGCAGCAAAAATGGCTTGATTCAGCGGTGCTGAAACGAATTATTACCCCACAGGATGTCGCCAATCTGGCGTTGTTTTTGGCATCCGATCAAAGTGCATTGATCACAGGGCAGGCCATCTGTGTGGATGGTGGGAGGACCTGAGGTTTGAGCAATAGCCGTTATATCGCAGTGGACTGGGGTACCAGCCATCTACGGGCCTATTTGTGCCAGATCCAAGTCGATCAACAAACGCCACTTGATCAACAAGCTCATGCGGCTCAACAAGTGCTGTTACAGGGCACAGTCACCGGGCCTGGTGTCGGAAAAAGAAAAACCGATTTTGCCCAAACGCTGCAACAGGCGATTGCGCCCTGGCTGGCGGAATATGGCAACCTGCCGGTGCTGCTGGCCGGACAAATTGGCTCCAGCATCGGTTGGCATGAAACGGCTTATTTGCCTTGCCCTATTGTACCGGAACAAATTGTGGGGACTGGCTTTCAGTTCAGTTGTGCAGAGCTGCAACTGACCATCATGCCTGGACTTTGTTGTCGACTGGCCAATCTGCAATTTGACGTTATGCGTGGCGAAGAGCTGCAAATTCTCGGCTTTTTGCAGCTGAACCCGCAGTTTCGGCAGGGCGAGCATTTGTTGTGTTTACCCGGCACTCATACCAAATGGGTGCTGCTGCGTGAAGGGGTGATTGAATATTTTAAGACGGCGATGACCGGCGAGTTGTTTGATTTATTAAGCCGCCAGAGTGTGCTTATCCAGCAGCCTTGTTCGTCAGAACAACTGGATTGGCCGGCCTTTAGCCAAGGCAGCGACTTCACTTTAACGGCCGATGCCGGCAATCTGGTGCATGGTTTGTTTAGTGTACGCACCCGGCAGTTATTTGGCGGTGAAAATGGCGCTCAGGCCTGCTCTTATCTGTCAGGCATGTTGATTGGCAGTGACGTTCGCGCGGCATTGCACGCCACCGACTGGCAGCTCAATGCCGACAGCAGTGTGGTGGTGATTGGTGGTTATCCACTGCAGGACTGTTTTAGCAAAGTGCTGCAGGCGGTTGGTATCGAAGCAACGACGGCTGACGTCACGGCCTGCACCTTGCGCGGTTTCGCGACCGTGTTTCAGTTTCAGCAGCAGGCGCAAAACAGCAAGCTGTGCCCGAACGTGGCTTGAAGCAGTTTCGACGGCAGGCTGATCTAATCTGGCGCAGTCTGCATTAGCCAATTGTCGCCAGGGCAGGCGTAGTATTTGATGTAACAGTTGTTGCAACAGCGGCTGTGGCGGTAGTTGCGACGGCAGTTGCAATAGCTGTAGTAACCGCAGCTGTCGCTGGTTGCTGCGCGATAAATCCGGCCAAAACCGCCGTTTGCGCCGGGCTGAAATACAAGCCGAGTTTGCTGCGTCGCCACAGAATATCCTCAGCACTTTGCGCCCATTCCTCGGTCATTAAATACCGCACTTCGGCAGCAAACAGGCCATGACCAAAATCCTGCCCTAAATCAGCGAGAGTTACCGCTTGTTGCAGGAAAAGCCGGGCGCGACTGCCATAACTGCGCAAGTAGCGGCGTAGCAGTAGTTCTGGCAACCAGGGGTAGGCCGCCCGAAGCTCTGCTGAAAGTACCTCAACCGAACTGAAATCGCCGCCTGGCAGCGGTTGGTTGGCAGTCCAGCGACCGCTGGCGCCCGGGAAAAACTCAGTTAGTTTATCAGTGGCCGCTTCGGCCAGTTTACGGTAAGTGGTAATTTTGCCGCCGAACACCGAGAGCAATGGCAGCTTGCCCTGCTGTGTACTCAGTTCCAGTTTGTAATCGCGGGTGACAGTTTGCGCGCTGGCCGACTCATCATCCAATAACGGCCGCACTCCGGAAAACGAGCTGACGATATCAGACGCGGTCAGTTGTTTATTGAAATAGTGGTTGCTGATCTGCAGCAAATAACAAATTTCTTCGTCACTTATCTGCACCTTGGCCGGATCGCCGTGATATTCGACATCGGTAGTGCCAATCAGCGTAAAGTTATCTTCAAACGGGATCACAAACACAATGCGCTGATCCTGATTTTGCAACATATAAGCGTGCGGCTGTGTATGCAGGCGCGGCACTACAATATGACTACCTTTCACCAGCCGCACATTCTGTGGCGATTTGTCTTCCAATGCTTCATCAAATAACTTGGCAACCCAGGGGCCGCCGGCATTGACGATAGCGCGGGTTTTAATCTGATAAGCGGCTTGCTGTGCCGGTTGTAAGGTCACCAGCCAGTGATCTTGCTGGCGCCGCGCTTGAATACAACGGGTGCGGGTAGCAATTTTTGTCCCATACTGCGCTGCTGCCAGCGCATTGCTGACCACCAGTCTGGAATCATCCACCCAGCCATCGGCATATTCAAAACCTTTTTTAATATGGCTTTGCAGCGGGCTGTCCGCGCCAAAACGAATGCCCCGCGACGCCGGTAAAGTGACCCGTTTTGCCAGATGGTCATATAAAAACAACCCGGTACGGATTAGCCAGGCCGGGCGTAAATGCGGCTGGTGCGGCAGGCGGAAAATCATCGGCCACATAATATGCGGCGCATTTTTTAACAGCACTTCCCGTTCGGCCAGCGCTTCTTTCACCAGCCGGAACTCGTAATGTTCTAAATAACGCAAACCACCATGGATCAATTTACTGCTGTTGGACGATGTCGCAGACGCCAGATCCTGCTGCTCACACAACAACACATCCAGCCCCCGGCCCGCACAATCCGCCGCAATACCCGTACCGTTGATGCCACCCCCAACCACCAGTACATCATAGATTTGCGCAGTTTCGCTCATCGCCATCACCAATTAATAAATCAGACAAATAATATATATCTCATGATATGGCGATCCTGCTTTACTGACAAGCGGCATTTGGGTAGAAGGTGGTAAAAAAGTAGTGGTAAGGCCAGAGAGTGGGGGCGCGTGAGACTGGCTCCGCACACCGAATACCGTCATGTTTAAACAATTCAGCAATCACCCAAAATTTATGTTTTTAGCTACCGTTTTTCGATTAAGTTTTTTGAAGGAGGCTGTGCGGGCACGTAACCGTTATTACGCTTGCAGCTTCTGGCGGATTTTGGGGGCGGTTGATTTAATGTGGATTCAAGATTAACTTCTTATGACTTTAATTCATAAAAAATGCAGTTGGATTTGGAACTTGCGGTTTTTTTGTCCGCTGAAAATACGCTGTACAGGCTTAGATCAGGCAAGGTTTCGGAAATGGATGAATTTTCAGAAACTATCGGAAATAAATTCCGTAGCCAGTTCCCGCAGTGGCTTGAATATCGCGGTGAAGTTGACCATAAAGGTACAGTGATCAAATTCACTGTGAGTCGAGAGGCTGAAAACCGCAATCAAAAAGTGCGGCATTCGGGGCCAAAGACACTCACAAGTTCGCTCATACGCGTACGGCGTTATCTGTTATATGGAACTGAACTTATGAAAACTTTTTGTCTTTTTTTCCTTATTTTATTTTCAATCTCTGTACACGCGGATGCTGTGGCGGTATCAGCAAGTTCATTTAACAAGTTGAAAACGTTAGTTGGGGAGTGGAAAAAGGAAGGTAGTGATGGCGAAAATTTCTATATTTCATTTGAAATCACGGCCAAGGGGAGCGTGTTAATTGAAAATTGGATCAACAAAGGGGTGTCCCATTCGCTAACGCTATATCATTTAGACGGAGATAAGTTGCTTGCTACCCATTACTGTCCTCAAGGCAATCAGCCAAGGTTAAAACTTGACCACAATTTAAAAGGTAATGCCTTGTCATTCGTGTTTCAGGACGCTACCAATCTTGAAAGCCAGCAGAAAAATCATCAACATTCACTCGCCTTTGAGTTTATAGATACGAATACAATTTCCAGAGAAGAGAGTTACAGTCAGGCTGGTACAGTCACTGCTTCAACTATGAGGCTCGTCAGAAGGTGACATGCAAGCCAGCGCGAGCCATTAGGCACCTATGAAAATACCATTATTGGCATTAGTGATTTTTATTCCATGCTTGTTTGCTTCTGTCACTGAATGTGAAATTGCAAAATTTGAAGGTCTTGAAGCGAGTTATGTCGGGAAGTTGTACGAGGAAGCTGATGTCGTCATAGCGCTCGGACCGAAGATCGAGATGCTGGATAACAATACGGCTAAATACCGTGTATCTGGAGTTTGGAAAGGCGAGATTGGGGAGTATGTTTATATAAAATCGACGCACTCTGCTTCAGTTTTCTTTGGCAAACGTATTGAACCTAATATTCTGAAGGCTTCCTTGCACCATTTTCAGTTGCGGCGATGCCCATATATTAAAGATGTTCTAGTCTCTGAATTTGGTAAATCAAAAATGCCTTCAGCCACTTTTTTCGATAGGAATCACGCCTCAAGTATGTTGATTTGGCCTGCCGCTTTTGGCTTGTTGGCGATTTGTGGTATCAATATTTTTTTATATCGTTGGGTAAAAACCTAAAAAATTTTATCGCCAGCAAAGTGCACTGGCGGCGACATTTACTTCACACCGAGGGCTTAACCGGGTGAACATTGGGCGCACTGACTCATCGCAGTGTTGAAGGTTCTCTGTTTAACATATTGATTAATATTATTTTTTAGGGTGGATAAGCAAAGCGCTTTCATCATGCAATACCCCACCTTCAAAGCCGTACTTGCGCCACCGCATGTTGCCACTGCGCGTATAAATGATTGCGCTGTTCAGTGCAGATGCTGGGTTCAAAGCGGCGTTCGCAGTGCCACATGGCGGCGAGTTCGCTGGTGGAGTGGTAAACACCAGCATGCAATCCAGCCAGATAAGCAGCACCAAGTGCAGTGGTTTCAATAATTTGTGGCCGTTCGACGACGGCGCCTAAAATGTCGGCCAGAAAACTCAGCACCCAGTTGTTCTTGACCATACCCCCATCTACCCGCAGCACCTTAGGCCTTAAACCATCGCGTTCCATCGCTTTTTGTAAATCTTTGGTCTGGTAACCCACGGACTGCAAAGCCGCGGCGACAATGGTGCTGATGCCCGAATCGCGGGTTAACCCTAAAATCGCGCCGCGGGCGTTTGGATCCCAGTAAGGCGCGCCAAGGCCGGTAAATGACGGCACTAAAAACACGCCATGATCCAGCGGTACATCTTTCACCATCGCCTCGCTTTCACCGGCATGACGCAATAATTTCAACCCTTCGACTATCCATTGCATGGTGGCGCCAGCCATAAAAATACTGCCTTCGATGGCGTAGGTCACTTGGCCGTTCAGCCGATAAGCTACGGTGGTTAGCAGCCTGTTGGCTGATTTTAACGGCAGATCGCCGGTGTTGAGCATCAGAAAGCAGCCGGTGCCGTAGGTACTTTTGGCCATGCCTTGCTCAAAACATGCGTGGCCAAACAGCGCCGCCTGCTGATCGCCGGCCATGCCATACACCGGTATCGCACCGCCCAGTAATTCTGCGGCAGTCATACCAAAATCGGCGGAAGAATCCAGCACTTCCGGCAGCATCGATGCTGGAATATCAAACAGTTGCAGTAATTCATCGTCCCACTGCTGACTATGAATATTAAATAACATGGTGCGGGAAGCATTGGTTGCGTCGGTACGGTGCACCTGGCCCTGCGTCAGTTTCCACAATAAGAAAGTATCAACGGTACCAAAGGCTAATTCACCACGCTCGGCACGAGCCCGGGCGCCTGGTACCTGGTCTAAAATCCAGCGGATTTTACTGGCGGAAAAATACGGGTCCAGCAGCAGACCGGTTTTTGCCGTGATTAAGGCTTCGGTATGTTCGCTGTACAGCGATTCACAATAAGCGGTGGTGCGCCGGTCCTGCCAGACAATGGCGTTATATAACGGCTCGCCGGTGGCTCTGTCCCACACCAACGTGGTTTCGCGCTGGTTGGTAATCCCAATCGCAATAATATCAGCGGCGCAGAGCTGCAGCTGCGCCAAGGCTTGTTTGCAGGTGCTGAGCACTGTACGCCAGATGTCGGCTGGATCATGTTCCACCCAGCCGTTGTCCGGATAATGCTGGGTAAATTCTTCGTGGACACAAGCGACCGGTTTGCCATCAACGGAAAAAACCACAGCTCTGGAGCTGGTCGTGCCTTGATCAATCGAAAGCAAATAACGCGTTTTCATGTTTATAATTCATATATATCTTATAATATAGTTAGATTGACGGGAAAAATGTGCTTTGGCAACTGAATTTTTGCTAAAAAGCCGTGCTGTGGCGACGAATGCACCAACAGCGGGCGAGTAGCGGTTGGTGTTGGTGCAACCAACGTAAATTTTGTCTGATTTCAGGCAACGCTATGATAAGCTCGGCCATCTGCTGTTTCGGGAAAAGGACTGGGAAAGGTGAACAATGCTGCCGTTGGTGCGCTGTTAACCAGCATAGCGTCGCAAAATATTCTCGGCGAAAATGTGCTGTGGCATCATGCCGAACAGGCCATTTACTGGATTGATATTGAAGCGGCTTTGTTGCAGCGATATAGTCTTGCCAGTGCCGAATTCAGCGTCTTTGCCTTGCCGCAGCGAATTGGCAGTTTTGCGTTTTTGCAGGATGGGCCACCACAGGATTTCCAGCTTATTGCCGCTTTTGCCGAAGGTTTTGCCCTCTACAACCCACAGACCAAAGCACTGAAATGGCTCAGCCAACCCGAATTACATCTGGCCGGACACCGTTTTAATGATGGCCGCGTCAATCGTCAGGGTGAATTCTGGGCCGGGACTATGGTCGAAAACGCTGCAATTTCTGACACTCAGGCCGCTTTGTATCGGTTAGAGCCAACAGGCCAGGCGCAGCAAGTAATTGGCAGTTTGTGTATTTCCAACGGCTTATGCTGGAGCCTGGATGGCCGCACTTTATACCATGCCGATTCGCCCAAACATCAAATCAACCAATATCCATACGACGTTGCGACAGGTAGTGTGGGTGATCCCTCGATATTTGCGCAAACGCCGGACAACGCGCATCCGGATGGTTCAACTATTGATGCGGCTGGTTATTTATGGAATGCGCATTGGGGCGCGGGAAAAGTGCTGCGATACCGGCCCGATGGCAGTATCGATCTGGAATTAAGTCTTCCGGTATCCCAACCGTCCAGCGTGGCCATTGGTGGCCCCAATCTGGATTTGTTATTTATCACTTCATCCAGGCTGGGGTTATCCGAAGCGCAACTTGCACAGCAGCCGCTTGCAGGAAATTTGTTTATTTATCAGCTGCATGGTGTTCAGGGAGTGCTTGAAAACCACTGCAATTTATCGCCGCAGTGGTTGTTGTAAAAGCGGCTTCGATAGAAATCCAGCCGCTGCTTTGAAATCATCCGTGTTAACTGCCGGAGCCAACAGCATTGAAGGCTTAGCTTTGCTCTTTATTGCTTAGCTGCGCTCTTTATGGCTTGGCAGCGCCTTGCTGCCATGACATGCCGGTGGCATAACGATTGTCAAAGCCACGCCAGGTATCCGGTGTTTTGCCAGCGATAGGTCTTTGATCAGGGCTGGCCGGTAAATCCAAATATGCACAACGTGCGATTTGCAGTTTCACATGGCAGTCCAGCATCGCCAGCGCAAAATGTTTGTTCACTTCGTTTAACGTCCGCACTGACCAGGCCGGCTCATGATAATGGCCCACATCCAGTTCGCTACTGCTGGCAACGGCTGGAGCCGGGTGCGGTGCTATGTTGTGCCGGGCATTGTGGTAAGTCAGCAGATACTTCGCTTTGCTGCCAGTTTGTTGATAAAGGGCTTCGATCCCAGCGTAGCCTGAAACATCGTCCAAATCACCCGCGACATACAACACTGGTACTTTTAGTGCTG
This sequence comes from Rheinheimera sp. SA_1, assembly GCF_001669775.1. Taxonomy (GTDB): domain Bacteria; phylum Pseudomonadota; class Gammaproteobacteria; order Enterobacterales; family Alteromonadaceae; genus Pararheinheimera. The sequence continues at coordinate 39,290 of NZ_LXWK01000018.1, read as the reverse complement.
CCACAGAAGCTGCAGAAAATAACTGATGCTGGCCACCCCAGGGCGCCAGCGCGATAGCGGCTTGCCAGGCTGGATCTGGCTGTAGCGGGGTTTGCGCTGATGCAGCTGTGGCCGGATACTGGCCACCGGCACAACTATTGAGTAACTGCTGCATCGCAGCAAGCTGCGCCGGATCTTTGAGACCGGTAAAAGCAGCCGTCGTCATCGGATTAAAATCGTAACAAGCGCCAATGGTGCTGAGCGCGCCAAAACCGCCCATCGAATAACCAATCACCGCCGCTTTGCTGCCATCCAGTTGTGAACCGGTGAGTGCAGGCTCACGGCGCAAATGCTCCAGCACAAATTGCTGATCGCGTGATCGATTGAGCAAAGTGCTGACAAAACCGGCAAAAGGCGCGGTTTTCATATCAACTTCAGCGTTGGTCGAATCGGTGTGGTCGATGCCGACCACAATGTAACCCTGAGCTGCCAGATGCTCGGCCAGATAAAACATAATGGTGCGATAGCCGGTGTAACCATGCGACAACACCACTAAGGGGTATTTTTCGGCGATATTGTTCAGCACCGGCACATCGCGCATGGCGGCGGCCTGCAGACTAAATGGCACGCCACTGCGGCTCTGATTTTGATAAGAGGTCAGGGGTTTGGTCGGATTTTTTGCTGCCGGATACCAAATTTCCAGCGTTAGACTACGGGCTTTTGGACCTTGAGTGAGCGGGTCAAACCGTGCCGGATCTGTGACTTGCACCGTTTTCACCCCGACCGAAAAACGACCGGCGGCTGCCAGCTCTGGCAGTACTTCTGCAGAAAGTGGCGGATAAAGTTGCTCGGGCACTGTTTGCTTTGACGAAGCGGCCAGCGTGCTGCTAGCCAGCAGCAGACTAAGCGCCAACAGTGAATTAAATGCCAGGCCAGGGCGGCGACCGAAGGTGGATGTGAAAGCGCTCATGCTGTATTCCTTATTGTTATCAATCGCTTGTCAGTCATTTATTCGTAGTGGTCAGTTCATTCAATCATTCAATCATTCAATCATTCAATCATTCAATCAGCAGTCCGCCACCGGCACTACACAGATAAAAATCTGCTTGTAGCGCAAAACGCTGTTGATAGGTGTTCGCCACCGCTTCGCGTAGTACAGGCACATGTTCTGCCCGGCATAAACAAACAATAGCGCCACCAAAGCCACCGCCGGTCATTCGCACCGCGATGTCATCTCCCAGCGTTTCGCGGCAAATATCCACCAAGCCATCAACCGGCGGTACCGTCACTTCAAAATCATCCCGCAATGATAAATGTGAGGCGCGCATTAACCTACTGAGTGCCGCCATATCGTTGCTGATCAGGGCTTGTTGCATCGCCAGCACCCGGTTGTTTTCGCTGATCACATGGCGGGCGCGGCGAAATTCGGTGTCAGTTAACAAGGGTTTGGTTGCTTCCAGTAACGTCATAGTGGCATCACGCAGACTGTGCAGCCCCATCTTTTTCGCCGCCTGCTCACAATCGATACGGCGCTGATTGTATTCACTATCGACTAGCTTGCGCGGATAATTGGAGTTAATAATCACCAGCTTTAAATCAGCGGGCAGGGGCACAGCTGTGGTTTGTAAATCGCGGCAATCAATCAGCAGCGCATGGTCTTGTTCACCCTTGGCCGAAATCAATTGGTCCATAATGCCGCACTGACAATCCATAAAATCGTTTTCGGCCTGTTGGCCAAACAAGGCAATTTGTTGTAGTGACAAACCCAGCGTATTCAGCTGATTAAAAGCGCCGCCAATCGCCACTTCCAGCGCTGCTGATGACGATAACCCGGCACCTTGCGGCACATTGCTACTGACTAACAAATCGGCGCCGCCAAGTTGCAGACCAGCACCTTGCAGCACATACACCATAGCGCGGATATAGTTACCCCACTGTGAAGGTCCCGCCACAACCGGTTGGTCCAGTGCAAAAGAGTCATGCTCGCCCGGATAATTCACCGAATGCACGACCAACTGCTGATCCGAACGCGGACAAAACAGCACCACAGTGCGGAAATTCAGTGAACAAGGAAATACAAAGCCTTGATTGTAATCAGTAAATTCACCAATCAGATTGACCCGACCCGGAGCGCTGGCCATGCCTTGTGCCGGACGCTGATACAGTGCCTGAAACTGCTGTTGTAAAAATTCATACGTCATCAGGGGTTCCTTGTTTGTAATGCAGGGTCGGCGCGGCGCGTAAAATAGCGGCTGCGGTTTCCGGTGTCAGATCGCGCTGACTCTCGGCCAGCATCTCATAACCCACCATATGTTTTTTGACCGTGGCCGAACGTAGCAACGGCGGATAAAAATGCGCGTGTAAACGCCAGTGCAATTGGGGTTCGCCAAGCCCGGCCGGCGCATTGTGCCAGCCCATTGAGTAAGGAAAACTACAGCGAAACAGATTGTCGTATTTGGTGGTAAGCACCTTTAATGCTTCGGCCAGCGCAGCGTTTTGTGCACTATCAAGCTCGTGCAGTGCCTGTAAATTGTCTTTGGGCAACAGCAACGTTTCAAAGGGCCAGGCGGCCCAAAACGGCACCACCACCAGCCAATGCTGGTTTTCAAACACGGTTCTGCTGCCATCAAAGCTTTCCCGCTCGGTATAGTCGGCGAGTAATGCCCGGCCATGTTGCTGAAAATACGCCCGTTGCTGCTCGTCTTCCCGGGTGATTTCGGTCGACAAATGCGCATGTGCCCAAATTTGGCCATGTGGATGCGGTTGCGAGCAGCCCATGATGGCGCCTTTATTTTCAAACACCTGCACACAGGCGTAGCGCTGACTCAGTTGCTGATAATGCTGTTGCCAGGTACTGATCACTGCAGAAAGTTCTGGTAACGACATTTCCGGCAAGGTTTTATTGTGATCCGGTGAGAAACAAATCACCCGGCATTCACCTGGGGCGGCGCTGTAGTTGAACAGTGCATCCTGGCTTGCTGCAAACTCGGCAGATCCCGGGGTTAAAGCACCAAAATCGTTCACAAACACATGGGTAAATGCATAATCCGGGTTGGTTTCACCATTGGCTCTGGTGTTGCGTGGGCATAAAGGGCAAGCCGGATCATGTTGCGGTAACTGATCTTCAGCCAGTGCTTCGGTTGCACCGAGCCAGGGGCGGTTATTACGGTGAGGCGACACCAGCACCCAATCACCAGATAACGGATTTTTCCGGCGGTGCGTTTGGGTCAGCGGTAATTCATTGGGCAAAGTAGTTCCAGCTTTAGTGTGATTCATCGGCAGACTCCGTCTTAAAATCAAGACCTTGCGGATAATTGGCTATCAGCATTTGGACGCTGCTGCGGTTTTCAAAAATGACCAGTCTGATCGCCTTCGGCAACCAGGCAATCCAAGTGTGACTGCCGATATAACCCACCCCACCGGTAACCAGAACTTTCATGCAACCATCCTTTCCAACCGCCAATAACCTAATAGTGATATTTATATGATAAATACTACTATTGACATTGATTGATTACAAGATCTGAAATGCAGAATTTACAGCGCCTGAAAGATCAGCGTTGATGAAGATAAAGGTGAGCAAAAGGGCAGGCTGGACAGAGAACGGTGTTTTGGTTGAGCTTTTAAAGTCGTGCTCGCAGTGGTGAGTGTATTAAGGAGGCAAAGCAGCTGAACACAAGTTCAGGCTGCTTTCACGACAACGAGAATTCAACCCTGAATAAATTTCAGCATCGCCGCGCCAGCTTTCTGATGCACCAGCGTGCGGTCGATGCCGGGCCGGTCGGTACAAAGTGCAACGCCCATGGCCTGAAATTGATGTTTGCAGCGGTCGAGGTAGACAAAATGGCCTTCACCCGCTGCAAATACCAGGCTTGTTGCCGCCGGGATGGTGGCAGCGTAATAACCGGCATGCCGGGCATAAGGTAAAAAATCGTTTTGGGTAGAGCCAATAACCAACACCGGAATAGTCATTGCCTGCAAGCTTTGTGCTGTGGTGGCGTGGCCGAGTGCCGGATCCAGCGCAATCACACTTTTAATCCGCGCATCGAAAAAATTCTGCTCTGGGTTATAACCCTTGGTATTGGCTTCGGTCTGAAACTTCAGATAATGACAGCTTCTGTCGGCCGCAGCTGCTGCGGTGGCGCAGTAAGTTGCGGCATCAGCAAAGGCTAGCTTGCTGCCAGCCATGGTTAAAACAGTGGCGCCACCAGAAGAATGGCCGACGGCAATGATTTGATCCCAGGCGATGTCACGGTTAAATATCCGTTGTGGCGTTGCTGGAGTTGCCTTCGTTGCAGGCAGCAGATTGCTTTGCAGCACATCCAGCACAAAACTGATATCCACCGGCCTTTCCCAAAACTGCAGTGCTGCCGCTGGATTGACATGTTCCTGGCCATAGACCCAGGATTCTCCATAATGATTGACCCCAACAGTGACATAACCCTGTGCAGCGAACATTTTACCAATCCAGCTATAACCTTTGGCAGCACCCATCGCACCATGCGAAAACACCACGGCTTTATCCAGCTTGGTGTGTTGCGCCAGACAAATTCTGGCGTCTTCACAGCTTGCTTGTGCCGGATACCAGAGGGTAATTTTCACCGGCCGCTGGCGTTTGTTGTCATATAAATCAAGTTCGGTGACTTGCACAGCAGACGTTGGATGAGTCGTAACTTGGGCGGTCGACACGCCGCCAGCCCATGCAGGGGTAAACCAAGATGGTGTAAGCATAAAAGTGCTGATGAACAGGCCGGTTAGTACAGTAAATAATTTCATCGTCGTCCTTGGAAGTTGAAAAGCAGAGGTTGCTGTAGTTGAAGTCTGAGCGTTTTACGGCATCGTCCATAGTGCCGAAAGTCACAAAATGATTAGCTGCCGCAATAGTTTGTAGAAGGGAGGGCGGAAAAAAATGGCGGTGGGAACAAAGAATGATGTGCGGCATTTCCAGACGAAACTGCCGCACCAGACAAAATTTTCACTTATTTCGTTAGGTGCTGCGCCAGATATTGCTGCACTTTGGTGAAATAAAGCTGCTGATTGCTTTCGGAGTAAAAACCATGGGTTTCATCGGTAAACTCCAGCCACTCGTAAGGTTTGCCGGCTTTGTCCAGCGCCTCTGTTAACGCGGTGGCATGTTCCATCGGCGCCCGTTCATCGTGTCTGCCGTGCGCAATGAGCAAATGCGCTTTTAGTTGCTCAATCCGGTTCACCGGCGAGAAAGCCGCAAGTTGTGCTGGATCATCGCCAATCACCTTTTGTAAATATGCTTTGCCATATCCCAAACGTGGAATATCGCCCAGTTTTGACATCAAGGCTAAATCGTAAATACCTGCGACCGCAACACCACAACGATACAGATCTGGTTTGATGGTGGCAGCTTGCACCACGGAATATCCGCCAAAAGAACCGCCCATAATACAGACATTACCTGCTTTGCCGTGCCCTTGTGCAATCGCCCATTCGGTACCGGCAATGATATCTTTTTGAATGGCGTCACCCCATTGACGATAACCAGCGGCTTTGTACTCAGCACCATAACCATCAGAACCGCGATAGTTGACCTGTAATACGTTATAACCAGATTTCGCCAGCAACTGTACTTCTGAGTCAAAACCCCAATGATCGCGCACACCGTGCGGACCGCCATGCACCAACACCACCATCGGTTTGGTTGCGGACTGTTGTTCGGTCAGCGTCAGGTAACCGTGAATTTCTTTGCCGTCAAAAGAGGGAAATTTGATCGGTTCCATCATCGCCATGGTTTTACCGGTCAGATGCGGGTTGCGGTCAGCAAGCTTGGTTAACGACACCTTTTCATGATCATACAGATAATAAGTGCCAGGATTTATGTCAGAACTGACGGCTGCCAACCACTTTTTGCCATCTTTGGTGCTGCTGGTAATGGTCACTTGTTCACTGGGAAAGGCCGCCAACAGTTTTTTAAACACTTTAGCTTCCTCAAACGCCGAGGTCAGTAATGCATAGGCCGGAAAACCATCATCGACCCGTAAACCATAAACAGAACGTAAATCTGCCGTTCTGCTGACCATCGTCACATCAACCAACGGGTCGGTATACACAGCTTCATAGTTGCCACTGGCTAGATCTAACTTAAAGACGCCTGTTTTATCTTGCCCTTTGTTATCAAATACATACAGTGATTTATTGTCTTTGGTCACGGCAATTGGTGCAAATGTGGAGCCAAATAGCTGTTGCGGCAGTTCTGTCCACTCTTTTGCTGCTAATGATCGAATATACACTTCGGTTTCATCTTTTTTGTTGGTACCGGTGACCACCCGTGGCTTGCCATCACTGTCGACTAAAACGTTGGCGTAGGATACCGGCACTTTGCCTTGGCCGATGGTTTGACCGGTATAGACGTTTATTTTCAGGATTTCTGCCGTCTTGGCGCCTACTTTATCTGCCGGTGTACTCATAATCAGGATCTGGTCGTCTTCATCCAGCTCCGTGTCAATAAATTCGGCCCAGGCTCTACGGGATTCACGGACTTTAAGGCGTGAACCGGCTTTCTCGTCGCCAGCCTGGTAACCAAAGAGCAATTGACTGCGACTACCGTCTATATTCACGCCAAACAGTTCGCCATAATACAAAGGTTGTTTTTCCCAGGCTTTTGATTCAACCAGTTGAAATACCACCCGCTCATTATTGACCCAATGATATTCACCTACTTCCTTCATTCCTCCCATGCTGGCAGAGCCTACGGTTTGCATCGTCGCGCTGTCGAAAAACACCAGGGTGCGTCTGCCATCGCGAAAGATTTTTGCCGCCAGATGTTTGCCATCCGGGGAAATAGTGAAGTCAAAAAAGCTTGGATTCTGTGCCAACAGCGCCGGCCAGTTGTCGTTTGCCTGAACGGATGGTAACAGCAGCGTGCTGAATAAAGATAAAACAAGCAGAGACATTGGCGCGGTAAGTGACTTTTTTAAACGGAAATTACACATACAAATCAAATCCTTTTGAAAATATGGCTAAAACATAACGCAACAAAGTTGCGTTAACAATCAATTTATTTAACTTGGCTGATGCAATATAACAATGAAGGGGATGGCTATTTTTTTGCCCGGGGGTGGGCGGCATCATAAACCTTGGCCAGATGCTGAAAATCAAGGTGGGTGTAGACTTGGGTAGTGCTTAAGTTGGCGTGGCCAAGCAGTTCCTGCACCGCGCGTAAATCACCACTCGATTCCAGCAGATGACTGGCAAAAGAGTGGCGCAGCATATGTGGGTGGACGTTTTGATCCATGCCCTGACGCTTCGCCCATAATTTCACCCGATTGCGGACATGCCGGGCGGAAATCCGCAGTTTCTGCCGGCTTAAAAACAACGCTTCGGGTTCGCTGCCAATAAAATCCGGCCGGATTTGCAACCAACGCTGTAGCGCTGTGACGGCCAGCCGACCTATAGGCAGCACCCGTTCTTTGTTACCTTTACCGCGTACCCGGATCAGTTTTTCGCTCCAGTTAATGTCGGCAACATTGGCGCTCACCAGTTCTTCCAGCCGTAAGCCTGAACTGTAAAACAGCTCCAGAATGGCCTGATCGCGACAGGCTAGTTCGTCTTCCTTTGGCAAATCCAGCAGCTTATGCATTTGATCAACATCGAGATTTTTCGGCAGCGGTTTATCAAACTTCGGAACTTTTAAATACAAAGCCGGGTTGTGGTCAATCAGCTTTTGCTGCTGCAAATAACGATAAAAACTACGCAAGGCGGCAGCGCGCAGCGCCAGGCTGCGCGGTTTTAAGCTGGCGCGACAAGACAATAAATGCTGCTGCAAATGCAGTTGGGTTAATTCGCGCCAGTGGCTGTGTTTTGCCGCCAACTGCCGCGCCACACTGTCGAGTTGTTGCTGATAGGTCGATAAAGTCTGGTTGCTGTAGGCGCGTTCAAATTTCAGGTAGGCCAGAAATTGGCTCAGCCAGGGCGTAAAAGCCGCCAGGGCGTCGGGGCTGGAGTCGTTGTTGGGATGAAGGTCAGCGCTGGTCATAACGTGGTAACACCACGGCTAACAACCTGGCGATATGGTCGATAAACAAAGTGTCCATGCTCGGCTGGAAATGGTCGTCCAGTTCGCTGCCAAAGGCCAGTAATGCCAGTGGTTTATCACCCTGACTGATTTGCAACAACGCCACTGAATGAATGTTGGATGGAAATAGGGTGGCCATTTCGTCTTTGTTTAACCGGCCAAAATAATAACTGCGGTGTTGCAAGCGGTGCTGCAGTACCAGCTGCAAACCACTGAAATTATCGCCCATCGCTTCATGGTTAAAATCGAGCAAGGTACAGGCATGCACATGCGGCATGCGGTTGGCAAAGGTGCTGAGCGCGATGGTGATATCGGTACGCTGACGCGCCGACAATAAATCAAGATGTAACTGGTTCAATGCAAAGAAGATATGTTCGTTCTGGCGGGCAATGCTCATCAGCCGGGTGATGTCTTCTTCCATGCCACGGATCCGCTCACGTTGCATTTCCAGCTGACGTTCCACTAACGACACCGCGCCACGCTGGGCGTGAGGTAAACGTAAACGATTGAGTAATTCCGGATGATGCTGAAAAAACGCCGGATGTTCCAGCAAATACTGGTACACGAACTGATCGTGCAGCACGGCTTTTTCTTCTTCTTTTAATTCCGGCAGATCTGTCATTACACCTTCGCTCATGCCACCTTCATTTATACCCGTCATCCTTGAAGATTCGGGGTTGTTGCCTTCGCTCGTTCGCCCCAGTCACATAGGACAACTATGCTCCGGGCCGGGCTGGCGCTCCAGTCTCACTTTCTCGTCGCCTACCCAAATCTTCAATGATTTAGGGTATACAACGCCTTCATTCACAAAGCCTTCATTCACAAGACCAGCTGCCCATCATAGACATGCTCGGCCGGACCGGTCATTTTCACCGGTTGGCCAGGGCCGTTCCAACGAATATGCAAGGTTCCGCCAGGTAAATCAACCCTGACGTTTGGCCCCAGTGTTTTTTGCATCTGACCAACGACCGCTGCGGCACAAGCTCCGGTGCCACAAGCTAAAGTTTCGCCTGCACCACGTTCCCATACTCTAAGTTTGATATGGCCCTGATTCAGCACTTGCATAAAACCAATATTGGCGCGCTCCGGAAAACGCTCATGCAGTTCAAATTCCGGGCCCCAGTTTAAGACGGGCGCGACGTCGACATCATCGACAGTAATTACCGCATGCGGATTGCCCATCGACACCACACCACACAAAGTGGTGGCGTTTTCGGCGTGCAGAATGTAGTTAATTTCCTGCTTTTGCGCTTTAAACGGCACTTTCGCCGGTTCAAATTGCGGAATACCCATGTTGACCGTGACCTGACCGTCTTGCTCGATATAAAGCACAATTTTGCCAGATTTAGTGCTGACGTTGATTTTGTACTTGTTGGTCAAGCCTTTGGTGCGGACAAACTTGGCAAAACAACGGGCACCATTGCCGCACTGTTCTACTTCCGAACCATCGGAGTTAAAAATGCGGTAGTGAAAATCCAGATCCGGATCATAAGGCGGTTCGACCATCAGTAACTGATCAAAACCGACACCAAAATTGCGATCGGCCAGTTGCTTGATCTGCTCTTTGGTCAGAAACACGTTCTGGCTGACGGCATCAACCACCATAAAATCGTTGCCAAGCCCGTGCATTTTAGAAAACTGTAATAACATGCCAACCTTATCTATTGTTGGTTAAGCGGGCAGCAGCTGTTCGCCGCGCCATAAGTCTTGCCATTGTTCCCGTTGCCGTACCAGATGCACTTGATCGCCATCGACCAGTACTTCAGCAGCGCGTAAACGGCTGTTGTAGTTGGAACTCATGGTAAAACCATAGGCTCCGGCCGAACGCACCACCAGTAAATCTCCTGGTTCTATCGCTAAAGCGCGATCTTTACCGAGGAAATCGCCGGTTTCACACACCGGACCTACCACATCATAGGTTTGCGCTGTAAGTTCAGGTTTCAACTGCGCCGGCACAATATTCATCCAGGCGCTATAGAGCGCCGGCCGGATTAAATCGTTCATCGCAGCGTCGACAATGGCGAAATTCTTTTCCTGCCCCGGTTTTAAATATTCAACTTTGGTCAACAACACACCAGCATTGGCCATAATGGCGCGGCCTGGTTCAAACAACAATGTTAAATGTGGATAAGCAGCCAGCCGTTTTACCACTTCGGCGGCGTATTCGGCTGGATGCGGTGGCGTTTCATCTAGATAAGTCACGCCAAGACCTCCGCCGATGTCGATATGCGACAGCACAATACCAGCTGCGGCCAGCTTGTCGATCAGCAGCAGTAATTTATCCAGTGCATCTAAAAATGGCTGAGTTTCAGTCAGTTGTGAGCCAATGTGACAATCGACACCACAGACTTTTAACTGCGGATACGCCGCTGCTTGTTGATAAATCGACAGCGCATGGTTGATGTCGATACCAAATTTATTGGCTTTGAGGCCCGTTGAAATATACGGATGGGTTTTGGCGTCAATATCCGGGTTCACCCGAATAGAAATGGGTGCCACTTTGCCAAGTCGCGCGGCGACTGCAGCAATCCGGTGTAATTCAGGCTCGGACTCGACATTAAAACACTTGATGCCGGTATGCAGCGCAAACTCAATTTCAGCTTCAGACTTACCGACGCCAGAAAAAACCACTTTGGCTGGGTTGCCACCTGCTTGCAGCACGCGGCGTAATTCACCTTCAGACACGATATCAAAACCGCTGCCCAAACGAGCCAGCAGATTTAATAAAGCGATATTGCTGTTGGCTTTAACGGCGTAGCACACCAGATGCGGCTGCTTGCCAGCTGCTTCGGTGAAAGCATGATAATGGCGCTCTAACGTGGCGCGGGAATAGACATAAGTCGGGGTGCCGAACTGGCTGGCGATGGCAGCTAAACTGACTTGTTCGGCCTGTAACTGCGGCCCCTGATAATTAAAATAATCCACCGGCGTTACCTTTTTGTGTCGCGATTGCTGTGTTGTGCTTGTTGTGATGTATCGGGCGAGGCAGTCCCGGCTGTTGTAGGCTGCTGTTGTTCAGGCTGTGTTGGTTCGGGCTGTTGATCTATAGCTTTTGGCGCCGGTTTAGCCGCGGGTTCGGCCGGAGTCGCCACCGGTGGTGGAGTTGTCGGCAAAAATAAATCACCTTTTTGACCACAACCGGTCAGCCCAAGGCTGGCCAGCATCAGTACGAACAGAGTTTGCATCACAGCTTTCATCGTTTCTGTTTCTTTAATTTTTGAGCGCTCTATAATCGCATCCTTAGCAGCAAAAGCAAACAGGTGAAGCCGATGAATGACGTAGAATATGATGAGTTGACCGATAGTGTTTTGCTGGCAGTGGAAGAAGCCATTGAAAAACTGGATTTGGATCTCGATTATGAAAGCCACGGTGGCTTGCTGAGCATTACCTTTCCTGATCGCAGTAAAATAATCATTAATAAACAACCACCTTTGCATCAGCTGTGGGTGGCGACCAAATTTAATGGCCACCATTTTGAATACCGTGATGGGCAGTGGATGGATAACCGCACTGGTAGTGAGTTCTGGCAGTTGCTGAATGATGCAGCGTCAAAACAAGCTGGTGTGCCGGTCAATCTTGAACATTAAAAGCAACTTCAAACCAATACGAATTCTATCCGCCTCTGCACACAGCTGCGCACATTCGCTGCTGCTGTGGCGGTTAAAATTTGAATGAAATTAGAGTAAAGCAATGAATCAGTTACCTTTTGTTGATGTTCCAGCCAGTGGTGAAGTCAAAGCGGCTGTGGTGTGGTTACATGGTCTTGGCGATTCCGGCCATGGTTTTGCGCCGATAGTGCCGGAACTGCGGTTACCTGCCGGTCATGGTATCCGGTTTTTGTTCCCGCATGCGCCAGAGCAACGCGTCACCATCAATAACGGCATGGTGATGCGCGCCTGGTACGACATTAAAACCTGGGATTTACAAAACCGCGCTGACGAAGCCGGTGTCAGACAATCAGCGCTGCTGGTGCAGAATCTACTGGATAAAGTGATTGCCAGTGGTATTCCAGCGGAAAAAATTATCCTCGCTGGTTTTAGTCAGGGCGGGGTCATTGCGCTACATTTATTACCAAGACTGCCGTACAAAATCGCCGGGGTGATGGCGTTGTCGACTTATATGGCATTACCGGACAGCTTAAAAACTGAAATGACCACGCTGAATAAAACAACGCCGGTGCTGGTGGCGCACGGGACTGCCGATCCGGTGGTACCAATGCAGGCTGGCCAGCTGGCTTTTAACGCTTTAAAATATGCCGGTTTTAATGTGCGCTGGCAGGATTACCGGATGGAACACAGTGTGTGCGCGCAGGAAGTGGCAGATCTCAGCCGCTTTATCCAACAACAATTGTTAGTTGGAACCAGCGTTTAGTAAGACTCGTACGACGGTGACAGAAGTTTGCAGGCAATGGATTGAACGAACTGGGCATGTGAAAGCTGGTTGTATTGCTATTTTGAACGTTATTTTTAAAGAGAGTGTGCTGTGACGGAACAGGCTGCCAAACTCACTGTGAAAGTTAAGCTGCATGCGGCGCAACCCGTGGTGTTGCCCATCACGGCACCACCGGCTCGCCTGTCTAAACTGAAAGTGACTTTGGGTTTATTGTTATTGGTGCTGCTAACTGCGGCTGGTTATCTTTTGTGGCAGCAATTTGTCGGCAAAGTGCCGCCTGCTGTCGCTGCTGATTATCATCCGGCGAGTGACGTTGCCGCGGTGGCGACTGAAGAATTGGCGGAAAGTCCCGGCGTGGAAGAACTGTCGCAAAACCGCAGCACTGCTCAGGAGCCGACATCCACACCGTCAGTTATGCGACAAAATGTAGTGACTGAGCAAGTAGCAGCAGAGCCAACAGCCGCGAAGGCAGTGGCTGAAACTGCGTCCAGGCAATTAACACCACCACCATCGGCAGAGATGCCGATCACCGGTCGCAAATTGCCCAAAGGTTTTAGCCGGATTGTGCTGGCTGCGACCATGGAACAATTAGAACCCGGTGCCGCCATTGACACGCTGGTGGCGAAGCAACACATTCAACGTTTGTATTTGTTTACTGAACTGCAGGGATATGCCGGTCAGCAACTTATTCATCGTTGGTCTTTTGCCGGACAAGTGCAAACCGAAGCGCTGCTGACGATTGAAGATTCACCCTGGCGAACCTACAGCGAGAAGTGGTTGCTGCCGGATCAACTGGGTAGCTGGCGGGTCGAAATTGTTGATCAGCAGCAAAATGTGTTGTATCAACACGACTTTCAATATCAATAATTCTATTACCTTCATCATTAAAGTTGGGTATACACCCAAAATCATTGAAGATTCGGGTAGGCGGCAACTGAGCGAGACCCTAGGAGCATAGCTGTCTATGTGACTAGGGCGAGTGAAGGCGGCCAACAACCCCGAATCTTCAAGGATGAAGGGTATACACCCAATCTACTTGAAACTCGCTTCTTCAGGTTGTTTGGGTATAATAGCGCCAGTTTTTGACCGGAGGGCGTGACAGGCCGCGACTGGTCCAGTCTTCAAAAACAGGTTCTTATCATGACGCAACGAATTCGGATTGCCACCCGCAAAAGCGCTCTCGCTTTGTGGCAAGCGGAGTATGTCAAAGCCCGCTTACAGCATTTTCATCCACAGCTAGACGTTGAATTAGTCCCGATGTCGACTCAGGGCGACAAAATTCTGGATACCCCTTTAGCCAAAATCGGCGGCAAAGGTTTGTTTGTCAAAGAACTCGAAACCGCCATTCTGGAAGGCCGTGCTGATATCGCCGTGCATAGCATGAAAGATGTGCCGGTAGAATTTCCCGAAGGTTTACAACTACAAACCATCTGCGAGCGCGAAGATCCGCGTGACGCTTTTGTCTCCAATCAATATGTTTCCCTCGATGCACTGCCGCATGGCGCTGTGGTAGGCACTTCCAGTTTACGTCGCCAGTGCCAGTTAAAAGCACTACGTCCCGATTTACAAATCCGCGATTTGCGTGGCAACGTCAACACCCGTTTAAACAAGCTGGATCAGGGCGAATACGATGCCATTATTCTGGCCGCTGCCGGTTTGATCCGGTTGGGTTTTGAAGCGCGGATCGCCACTTTTATTGACGTTGAGAAAAGCCTGCCCGCCAATGGCCAGGGCGCAGTCGGCATTGAATGTCGCAGTGACGATCTGCAAGTTCAGCAATGGTTAGCACCGCTGGAACATCTGCCAACCCGACAAGCGGTATTGGCCGAGCGTGCGATGAACCGTCGTCTGCAAGGGGGCTGCCAGGTGCCGATTGGCGCTTTTGCCGTTCACCAGGGCGACCAGCTTTGGCTGCGTGGTTTGGTGGGGCAGCTTGATGGTAAACATATTTTACAAGCCGAAGCACATGGCCCGGCGATTGACGGCGAAGCCCTTGGTGTCAAATTAGCAGAGCAACTGCTGTCTATGGGCGCCGACGTCATTCTGGCCGCTGTTTATCAGGCGTCCGAGTAGCCTATGAACCTGCCAGCCAATGATTTTGGTGTGCTGATCACCCGACCTGCCGGGAAAGCCGATAATCTGCTGGCCGGGCTGGATGAGCTGGCTATTGGTTATGTCTATCAGCCACTGATCACCACCCAGCTGATGCCGCTGCGTCATCGTGATCTGCTACATCTACAAAGCGCTGAGCTGATTATTTTTGTCAGTGTCTCGGCGGTGACTTGCCTGGAACAACAATTCGATTTAAAAAGTCTGACGCAGCCCTTGCTGGCCGTCGGTGCGACCACCGCCTCGGCGCTGGAGCGCAGTTGTGGTCATCCGGTCGTGGCGCCAGCCGATCAACGCAGTGAAGGGGTGCTGGCGTTACCGCAATTACAGGATGTGTTTGAGCGCGATATTGTGATTATCCGCGGTAATGGCGGGCGAGAACTGATTAAACAAGGTTTGTTGGCGCGTGGTGCTAAAGTCACTTATGTGCAAAGTTACAAAAGAGTACCGTTGCCGTTAGATGGTCAGCGCTTGTCTGACCAGTGGCGTGCGCAGCAAATACAATGTATCGTAGTGACCAGTAATGAAATTTTATCCCTGCTGTTGACCTCTTTGCCCGACGTTGCGTTACCCTGGTTGCAACAACGACAATGGATTATGGTCAGCCAGCGTATGGCAGAAACTGCTGTCGCGATGGGGATCCCGGCGACCAACATTGTTCTGGCCGCCAGTGCCAATGACCAGGCGTTGTTGGACGCCATTTGCCAGTTAAGAAGGAAATTCCATGAGCGAGCTCAGTCCAGCGCTGAATAACGAGGTTATTCGTCCGGCCAATGAAGCTAAAGTTCCACCGGTAACCCCATCGGCTGCCGTGCGTCCCCGCACTGCCGGTTCGACTGTATTAGCCGTGATTTCATTGTTAGTGGCCCTTGGCAGTGCGGTACTGGTCGGCTGGTTTTTCTATATTTGGCAACCGCAATTGGCGGCGCTGCAACAGCAGCAACAAGCCTTATCCAATCAACAACAAACCCAAACTACTTTGTTTCAGAGCAAACAGCTGGAATTGCAGCAGGAAATGCAGCAACAACTGGTTGATGTGGTCGCCAATTGGGACAGCAAAGCGCAGCAACAGGCGGAAAAAAACCAGCTGGAACTGAATAAATTACAGCTGCAGCTGGAACAGCAAAGTGGCAACGTCAAAGGCTGGCAGCTGTTGGAAGTGGAATATTTCCTGCGGTTAGCCGAGCAAAAGCTGTTTCTGGAACAAAATGTCAGCGGCGTAGCGCAGGTGCTTGATTTAGCCGATCAACGATTAAAACAAATGCAGGATGCCAGTCTGGTGGCGGTGCGCGAAGCCATCAGCCAGGACAAACATATGTTGTCAGAGCTCAATACACCGGATATGCACCAGTTACACCTGACGTTATCGAATTTGCGCCAGCAAAGCCAGACTTTGCCACTGCGTCAATCGGAGCGGGCGATGGATAATCAGTCGGAGGAAGAAGTCACTGACGATGCTGCCGACTGGCAGTCAAATTTACAGCTGTATTGGGGGAATTTCTGGCGTGGTCTGGTGCAGGTACGTGCCAGCTTGCCGGAAGATGGCGTCAGTTTGACGGCTGAACAACAAATCAGCGTGCGCAATACCTTAACCCAACAATTATTGCTGGCAGAACTGGCAGCGATGCAACACAACCAGGCGGTGTATGCTGCGGCTATTCAGCAAAGTGCGGACAGCCTGCAACGTTATTTTGCCGCCACTGAACCTGCGGTGCAGCTGATGGCTGATGATTTAATTGCGTTATCCGCATTACAGGTCAGTTTACCGTTGCTGGCGCCACTGAAAAGCCCACAACTGTTTGAAGCTTATCGTCAGGGTACTGCTGCTGCGGAGCTGGCGTTATGATCCGGCTGGCCTTATTTGTCATTGTGCTCGGGCTTGCGATGCTGCTCGGACCGGTGCTGGCCAATCACCCGGGTTATGTGATGATCGTGGTCGCCGGCGTCACTATTGAAGCCACTTTTGTCGGCCTCATTCTGGTGCTGCTGGGAGCTGGTCTGGTGTGGTGGGGGCTGTGGTGGTTATTAAAACGCCTATTCCATTTGCCGCGCATCAGCTTTAGTTTTTTACGTTCGCGCAAAGAGCGGCGTGCCCGCCAGGCGCTGCAACAAGGTGTACTGGCGTTTGCCCGCCAGGATTGGCAAAACGCTCATCAATTGTTTGAAATTGCCAAATCTGAACCACTTTGGGACAAAGCCCGACTGACCATGGCCAGTTACAGTGCGCTGCGGGCCGGTGAATTTGCCAAAGCCAATCAACGTGCGGCTGAGTTGGATCCAGATGATGCGGACAGCAGTTTGTTGCTGGCAGATTTATGGCTGGCGCAAGGTGATGCATTAAAAGCAGTCGCGGTGTTAACGCCTAAAATTGCGGCGGAGCCTAAAAATCAGCCGTTAGGCCGCAGTTATCTGGCAGCGTTGCAGCAGGCCGGTCAGTGGCAAACCTTGTTGGAACAAGTACCACAAGCGCTGAAATATCAGTGGTTTAGTAAGGTTCTATGGGCGCAGCATCGTTATCAGGTTTATCCGCAAGCGATTAGTGCGCTGGCGCAACAAGGATTGTTTGATGAACAAGCCAGTTATTGGCAAAACTTAAGTGCCAAAGAACGCAAATCGGTCGCGGCAACTTTGGGTAAAGTCTGGGCTTTGGCGGTCAGTGGCCAGGCTGAGCAAGCCGAAAAACTGCTGCTGGAAACGCTGGCGCTGGCTGATTTGCCATTGGCCTGGAATGTGATCCAGCAGATCCCGCTGGGGCGCTCCGTACTGCAGCTGCGTAAGCAAATTCAGCACTGGTTACGCGATCATAGCAACAACGCCTATTTATATGCGATGTTAAGTTATTGCGCGGCGCAAGAAGGCGAGGCCGAACAAGCTGCTGCCAGCTGGCAAAAAGCGCTGCAGTATCAACCAGAACTCGTGGCTATTGGTATTACTACCAAAGGCTAATGGTATGGCTAAAAATAGTGCTGCGGTGACCGAATTACCTTTGTCGTTACCACAGCTACCAGCGCTACAAGGCCTGGCGCCTTTGTACCAGCCAACTGCAAAAATCCTGATCCTCGGCAGTATGCCGGGTCAGGCGTCCTTGGACAGCCAACAATATTATGGTCACCCGCGCAATCAGTTCTGGCCACTACTCGAGCAGCTGTTTGGTATTGATGCCAGTCTGGCTTACCCTAGCCGTTGTCAGCAGGCGCTGGCGGCACAGGTGGCGATGTGGGATGTGATCGGCAGCTGCCAGCGTGCGGGCAGTCTCGACAGCGCCATTGTCGGCAGTAGTATTCGTTTTAATCCGTTGCTGGAACTTTGTCAGCAACTCCCTGATTTACAACAAATCTGGCTTAATGGCGGCAAAGCTGCACAAAGTTTCCGGCAATATCAGCGGCAGTTGCCAGACTGCTGGCCCGATCCGAAGATCCTCATTCGCGAATTACCTTCGACCAGCCCGGCGCATGCCAGCCTCAGTTTTGCTGAGAAGCTGGCGCTTTGGGAAGCATAGTGCTGATAACAGATCCCAAATTCGAATTGGCTGCGAATAGTTTTTTGGAAAAATAACAGCCAGGCCTGAATAGCAGCTGGCTGTTGTTAACTAGGATTGCGCTGGTTCTTACAACGTATCTTTTAATTCCAGTGCCAGCGGATAATTTTGTTGTTGAGCTTTTGCCAGTAATGCTCTGCCGGATGCCGCGTCGCCATCGAGCAGCATGCGGGCGCCAACCCAGGTTTGTACCTGGGGATCGTCTTTGCTCAGTAGGTAGTCTTCCCATTGTTTATTCGTCGCGGCCAAGAAGCGCTGTGCTCTTAAATCCCCATTTTTGGCGGCTGTTTTCCACCAATATTTGTATTGGTAGAGTGGGTTGGCTGGAACAAATTGATGGATCGATACTTTTTCATCTATCTGACTGCTCAAGCCGTATACCCCAGCCTTTCGTGTATTAGGCAGTGGTTTATTCAGCAAAATTTCCTCGGCTGATTTGCTTCGCTGATACTTAGCTTCGAGAATTTTGGTGACAATTCCTTCGTCATTAACTTCGACTTTGGCATAACCATGAAAGTGTTCAATCGTTGCACTGGGAATATTTGAATTTTTGGCAAAGAGTACAGCAGGCAATTTATTGGCATCAAAAGCGGCTTGTTCATCATTATCTAAGCCGACATTTGAATTGTTGTATGCCAAATGTAACAGACTACCAAGCGCTTCCTGGTGCTGCGGAGATCCCGCTGCAGCATATGCCCAGATCTGATATTTTTTCAGCCATCTTTCCAGTGATTTTTGCTGGAGTGGCCCCATGGTAAAAGTCATTTTTACCGAACCAAGCTGTTTTTTACCCGTCGGTTGATAACGCCACTGCTTTACTGCTGCCATCGCTTCTTTTTCAAATACATTTTCGGGGAACGAATCTAAGGTATCGACAGCGATCACTCCACCTTGCTCGTCGACCACATAACGGATATTTACATAACCAAATTGTCCTTTGCGGGCTGCATTCTGGGGATACTTTGGTGAAACCCGTTCTATCGCTTGTAGGTCCGGTTTATTTTCTGTTTCTGGTTCAACGTCACTGATCACGACGCTTTGCTGTAATTTCGCGAGTAATCCTGCAGCAGTCGCGGCTTGTTCAGCGTTTAGAGCCGGTTTCATTTTGGCGACCATCGCTGCAGCGTCCGGATGACCAAGAGTGGCGGCCAGTTCAAAATAAGCCAGCGCTTTGGCCTTATTCTCCACTTGGCCTTCGCCGTTAAAAGCCATTGCCGCCAGATTAAATGCCGCCTGCTCATTGGCGATGGGCAGTAATGCTGAGAACTCATATTGCGCCGTGGCGTAGTCTTTTTTCTCGTACGCCTGCAATCCGGTTAGAAAGTTGGCGCAAGCGGCAGTGTGATGGAGTACCAATGCAGTGAGTAGTATTTTGCGAAGCATAAAAATCCCTTTTAGATAGCTGACAACTCAAAGATATTTGGGTATCGAACCCATTGTTTGACGCTTGGGGTGATCGAACATGCGTATCGAAAACGCGGGTTCCATTAGCGTGATGAGATGAATAGCCTAAATAAATTGCCATTTTATTGCAAATAATTATTTTTATGTTTACATTTTTTCCGAATTTGCCTGATTGACAGCGCACCGCCTCCGCATCATATTAATGTTCACTAATTCAGCAATTTTATGCAGGTTTGAAATGACGATTCTGAGTAATCAGCACATCGACAAATCATTAGCGCAGTCACCCAAGCCTGCCAATCTGCATTGTGTTGCTGCCGATTACCACCTCTCTGAGTGGTTCGACGAGTAGCTTCCCCTTCGACATTCCCCAATTTTGGTGTTCAGGCTTTTGCGGGTCTGACTACTAAAAAACTTGCAGGATGCTTTTTGTATCACCCGGACGTGATGTGACCACACTGGCTATAACCCATGTCCCTGAAACCGCAGTTTCTGCAGCTTCAAGGATGACGGATGAATGCCACCAACATTTAAAAAACTTTTAAAACTACAATAAAGCAGGATCACAAAAATGAAAGCAAACATCCTTTTAGGCGCTGTTGCGTTATTGCTGTCAAGCAATGCGCAGGCCTGTCTGTTACAAGAATCCGAGAGCAACAACACTGAAGGCACCGCTGATAGCGGCCTTTGCAGTAATCAGCAAGTCACTGGCGCCATTGGCAGTAGCAGTGATGTTGATTGGTACAGTTTTGACAGTACCAGCACCGGTAATATCACAGTGCAATTAAGTCACGGCAGTAATGCCGATTTTGATTTTTATCTGTATCGCAGCAGCGGTAGTTATATCTTGTCTGGCCAAAGCAGCAGTAATCCGGAAACCGCTACTTACAATGCGGCGGCAGCTGGTAAGCACTATGTCAAAGTCAGCCGCTACAGCGGCACTGGCAATTATCAACTCAAAGTGACATTCCAGGGCGCGACCGGCGGTGGTGGCACTGAACCGCCGCCAACCACCAGTTGCAGTTATGGCAGCCGACCTGCCAAACCTTCTGGTTTAACTACTTATTTAACCGGTGCCAGCACTGACAATTGCCCGACGTTAACGTCCGGGCAAGGTTCATTGTTATTGATGGGCGGTGGTGCTGATGTGGACGCGGCATTTAGTCTGCGTGTCAGCCCGCAAATTAAAGGCGGTAATGTCGTTGTGCTACGTACCTCTGGCACCAATGCCTACAACAGTTATCTGCAAGGACTGACCAATGCTGCATCGGTCGAAACCTTAATTATCGATACCACCACCAAAGCTAATTCCGCTTATGTGGAATGGGCAATTAAAGCGGCGGAAGCGGTGTTTATTGCCGGTGGTGACCAGTCGGCGTATTTAAACGCCTGGCAAGGGACCAAAGTGGCTACGGCGCTGGAGCATGTCTACGGCAAAGGTGGTGTGGTGGGCGGAACCTCGGCCGGTAACCATGTACTGGGTAAGTTTGTGTATGATCCGGATGGCGTGGCAGGCGCGGTCAGTAGTGAAGTGGTGACCAATTATTGCCATAACACCATCAATATCAGCACCAACTTCCTCAACTTCCCGCTGCTGGCCAATACCATCACCGACACCCATTTCCGCCAACGCGATCGGATGGGCCGTTCAGCAGTATTCCAGGCTAAATTAGGTGCCAGTGGCCGGGTGATTGCGGTGTCTGAAGCGACGTCGTTGTTTGTCACAGCAAACGGTGTTGGCGTCGTTGACGGTGCCAGCGAAGTCTATGTATTGCGCGCTGATGCACAAACGCAATACACCCAGATTGTCTGCGGTCAACCGGTACGGATCACCGATTTACTGCGTTACAAATTGCTGCCAGGCGACAGCTATAACCTTTCCAACAATACCACGAGCATCGCGCCAACCCGCTTAAGTATTGATGGCCGCAGTACGAGTTTTTACATTCCGGCTTCCCCTTACTGAACACCGCTTTAGTTGAACGCAGCAGTAGGCCAGGATTGGTCTGCTGCTGAATTTTTCGGCAGTTTTATTTCGATAAATCCTTAGCTATATTCTTTGGGTCATTTGACATAACTCGAAGGATAACCAGATGGACATCAATTATTTAGCAGTCGTGGTTGCGGCAATTTCGGCATTTATGCTCGGCGGTTTGTGGTACAGCCCGGTGTTGTTCGGCAATCGATGGATGCAGGAAGTTGGGCTCACCGAGCAACAGCTGCAGCAAGGCAATATGAAAGTGATTTTTGGCGGTGCGCTGTTGTTAAATTTGTTGAGCGCTGCGGTGTTTGCGCTGTTTTTAGGCCCCGCGCCCAGTTTAATGCTGGGGGTTGGTGCCGGTTTTGCCGCCGGGTTCTGTTGGATCGCCGCCAGTTTTGGCGTTTGTTATTTGTTTGAACGTCGTTCCATGACGTTATTCTGGATCAACGGCGGTTACTGCACAGTGCAATTTACCTTGTATGGCTTGATCTTTGGGCTTTGGCACTAATTTCAGACATAGATATTAGTCGGTCAGATGTTTGGCCAAGCGCTGCTGTAGTTCACCTTCAATAGGGACCGCTTTGCCGGTTTTTTGGTCCAGGCAAACAAAGGTAATATCGGCGTCAGCGACCACAGTGTCGCTGCCTGCCACACTAATCACCTGATGGATCACGGCGCTTTTGCCACCCACTTTGCTGAACTGGGTAGCAATTTGTAGTGTCTGGCCATTGGTCGCTGCGTGGCGGTAATTGATATTGATGTTCACAATCACCCAGGCCAGCCGCATTTTGGCGAAAAACTCCACATCACCACCATCTTCCAGATAGCTCCAGCGCGCCTCTTCCAGAAATTCCAGATAACGGGCGTTGTTGACGTGTTGATATATATCTAAATGGTAACCACGGACTTTAATCTGGGTCAGATGCGGCATGACTGTTCTCTCTGGTAAGACCTGTTTCATTGATTGTGACCGAAATCAGGAGCAGCAGCAAGGTTCAACGCTCCGGCGACAGATATTCCCGATCATAAAAGGTACGTAGCCAGTCGGGGCGGTAAATCGCCATCAGGGTGATCGCCGCGCCATTCAGTAAGGCTTCCGGGAACCAAATCAACAGAGAAAAAAGCAGATAGTTGGCGTTGATAGTCTGCCAGTCATACCGACCATCCAGATAAAACAACACAGAACTGAGCAGTAACTGCAGGCAAATGGTCAGGGCTGCGGCCAAAAAGCCAGCGACAAAAATGTATACAAACAAATGGCGTTGCAGGTAGCGGTAACTGAGTAAAAACACCAGGTAACTAAAAAGCCCTGGTACGACATAATGACTAATGGCAAATAAACCTGCATCGGCCAGCGCCAGTTTACCGATAAATACCAGAAACAGCGTCGGCAGCAGACATAACCAGATAGCAATACGCCAGCCATGGCACAGCACTAAAGTGGTCAGCAGCAGGAAATGCAGTTTTAGTCCATCATGGATGCCGGCTTGAATGCTCCAGAGGATCCCGAGTAATAAGGTGGTGGCAAATACCAGGTGCTGATAGCCACTTTCGACACGAAGTTTTGGCCAAAAATTGCGGGGAAACTGCCAGAACAGCAGCAGGACCCAACTGCTAAAGCAAATGAGTTGCAGCATCGACATGAGATAAAACCTTCATCTGCGGTCGGTTTGAATATTACATCGGGCATCGCATTGCCAAACACGCCATTTTGGCGTGGGGATCACCAGCGTCATTCAGGCTGACGATGGCGAGATCCAGCACAACTAAACCACATCACCGAGACATGACCCGGCTATAACCAGGCAAATGCATCCGCATACATCTGTACCCGCACCGCACCTTTCTCCAGAAACGCATCCCGCACCACACCGACCATGGCAAATGGTCCAGCGATATAAATATCAAACCCTGCCAAATCAGCATGATCGTCCAGTACCGCCTGATGGACAAAACCGGTGCGGCCTTGCCAGTCAGCGCCGGGTTCCTGCACTACAATGTGCAGCTGATATTCCGGATGGGCGGCTTGCCAGGCAGCCAGTTCCGCTTCGGCATAACCGGCCTGTGGATGGCGTAAACCCCAGTACAGTTGCACCGGCCTTTTCACGTCAGCATTGGCAATAGCGCTGGCGATACTGTGCACATATGAAAATCCGGTGCCTCCGGCCAGCAGAATAATCGGTCTTGGGCTTTCTTCGCGCCAGAATGCTTCGCCTAAGCCCACTTGTACCAGCACTTCAGAGCCAGCATTCAAATGCTCGGTTAAATGCGCCAGCGCCTGACTAGCGTAAGCGTCGGTCACGGCTCCGCCAATTTGTAATTCCAGTGCTGGCTGACCTTCAAAGGTAAAACCCGGTGCGCAGGCGATAGAAAAGGGTCTTTTATCGGTATCGGACAAGTAAATTTGCAGATATTGCCCGGCTTTAAATTCCACCGGTGCTTTGGGGGTCAGAATGACTTGCTGCACAGTTGGCGTCAAAGGCACGATGCGACTGACAGTACATAATACTTTGTTCGAGGCGGCTTTTTGTTGAGCTTCAGTCATGAGTTCAGTTCTTGTGCTGGCGGCATCAGCCGCGAATAAATGGATGCTGTAATACCAAATCGCTATCCGGATACGCCAGACAACAGTAGGTAAAATTCATAGTTTTGTCGATATCTGCGACTGGCTCT
Organism: Rheinheimera sp. SA_1; assembly: GCF_001669775.1. Classification (GTDB taxonomy): domain Bacteria; phylum Pseudomonadota; class Gammaproteobacteria; order Enterobacterales; family Alteromonadaceae; genus Pararheinheimera. Next base: position 15,170 of record NZ_LXWK01000018.1, on the reverse strand, counting down.
GGTGGCAGATAGTGCACAGTGCCACTTTTCAGTTTGCAGACGCACGAGGTACAAACCCCTTGTCGGCAGCGAAAAGGAAAGTCGATGCCCTGCGCCAGGGCTGCATCGAGGATAGTTTGGCCGGCGGTCACCTCAAAGGTAACGCCACTTGGCAAAACTGTCACCCGATGGCTGCTCATCTTAATAAGCCTTTGCTTGAAATAGGCAGTTCGATACCCAGTTCATCCCAGATGTCATCAATTTTTTGTTTCACCGCCGGCGTCATTTCTATCGGCACACCCCATTCGCGGCTGGTTTCGCCTGGCCATTTATTGGTCGCGTCCATGCCCATTTTGGAGCCTAAACCCGACACCGGCGAAGCAAAATCCAGATAATCAATCGGCGTGTTTTCAATTAAAGTGGTATCGCGCGCCGGATCCATCCGGGTGGTGATCGCCCAAATCACGTCTTGCCAGTCACGGGCATTGACGTCATCGTCGCAGACAATCACAAACTTGGTATACATAAACTGGCGCAAGAACGACCAGACACCCATCATCACCCGTTTGGCATGACCCGGATATTGTTTTTTCATGGTCACGACCGCAAGCCGGTACGAACAACCTTCAGGCGGCAGATAAAAATCGACAATTTCCGGAAATTGTTTTTGCAAAATCGGCACAAAGACTTCATTCAGCGCCACACCCAAAATAGCAGGCTCATCTGGCGGTCGGCCGGTGTAAGTGCTGTGATAAATTGGGTTTTCGCGATGGGTAATGTGGGTTACCGTCAACACCGGGAACGAATCGACTTCGTTGTAATAACCAGTGTGGTCGCCGTAGGGGCCTTCCGGCGCCATTTCGCCCGGTTCCAGATAACCTTCCAGTACAAATTCAGCGCTGGCCGGTACTTGTAAGTCGTTGCTTAAACATTTCACCACTTCGGTGTTATCACCACGCAGTAAACCGGCAAAAGCGTATTCAGATAAGGTATCCGGCACCGGCGTGACTGCGCCCAAAATCGTCGCCGGGTCAGCACCTAAAGCCACCGCCACCGGGAAGCGCTCGCCCGGATGGGCTTTTTGCCATTCCAGAAAATCTAAAGCACCGCCGCGATGCGACAACCAACGCATTATGACTTTGTTTTTACCCAGCACCTGCTGGCGGTAAATACCGAGGTTTTGCCGTTCTTTATGGGGGCCACGAGTCACAGTTAAACCCCAGGTGATCAGCGGCGCGGCATCGCCCGGCCAGCAGGTCATCACCGGCAGTTTGGTTAAATCAACCTGGTCGCCTTGTAATACGATTTGCTGGCAAGGGGCCTTTTTCACCACTTTGGCCGCCATATTCAGCACTTGCTTAAAAATCGGTAATTTGTCCCAGGCATCTTTTAAGCCTTTTGGTGGCTCCGGCTCTTTTAAAAAAGCCAGCAATTTACCCACTTCGCGCAAAGCACTGACATCAGGTTGACCCATGCCCAGCGCCACCCGCTCCGGCGTACCAAATAAATTGGCCAGTACCGGAATATCAAAACCTTTTGGATTTTCGAATAATAAGGCAGGGCCACCGGCACGCAGCGTGCGATCGGCAATTTCGGTCATTTCCAGCACCGGGTCGATTTCCTGCTTGATGCGGGTCAATAAACCCCGTTGTTCCAGCTGGGCGATAAAATCACGCAAATCTTTATATTTCATGAGCTTCCAAAGTTTTTTGACGACTGTCAGCCTGCAGCAAACTTGAATTGGGTAGAATGCTGGCATTATACATGGCCAGCCAGCGCTTGCCATGCTGCTCTGTACGGTTGAGGGAGCGGAAGCGATCGGTACTGCTGAATAACTGTTGTTGTCTGGGTGTGCTGCATGGTTGTTAATCGTCAACCCGCTTGGCATTGTATTGCTTCAGGTTACGCAGGCTGCAATCGCAACACCATCAATTAGTAAAATGCTTCAAGCGCAGCACCGTCAGAGCCTGCGCATATTGTTGTTGCCAGCTGGCGTCGTCTTGTTGCGTTTTCAGCATCGCGAAGTGCCGCTCCAGTTGCTGTAGTTCTGCCTGATAGGCCTGCATCTGGACTTGTTGCTGTTGCTGCAGCGCTTCAAAAGCCTCCACCGCAGCGGCATCTTTGCCAAAGTAACGGGTACGCAATTGTTGTTGCCAATCGGCGCGCTCGCTTGGTGGTAAATCCTTCAGTAACAACAATGCTTGCTGATAGGCCGAATCCGGACTGATCAAGCCAGGTTCAGCGCCGCGAAGTTGTTGTTGCAGTTGTGCCAGTTTGTCCAGACGCTGCGAAACCGATAAATTTGGCGCTTCGTTGACTTGCAGATCCTGTACCGCAAACTGATAAGCAGCGTACTGATGTTCCTGGCCAAACAGGGTTTCTGTCAATGCGCCGAACAGCTGCTGACGTAAGGTTTTTACCTGCTCAAAACGTTGTAATGAGTTTAAATCGGAGGACATCGTCAGCTGGCTAAGTTGTTGTTGATACTGTTGATAATTTTTCAGCAATCGCTGTAATTCAGCCAGTTCTGCGCTACTTAGTTCGCTGGCTAAATCGGCCAATGGCTGGCATTGGCTGACGTCGATATCCTGACATTGTTGCCACAAGCGGTCGAGCCAGGCTTGCAGATTACCAGGTTGTGCCTGACGCAGGCGGCGGTACTCGCTGACTTGCTGCCGCAGTTGTTCCGCCTTGCGTTCCCGGGTTGAAACCAAGGATTCCTCTTCTGGCAATAAGGCCATTGTGGCTGCGCCCTGCATCTGACCTGCGACTGGAGTAACCGTTGTGGCTGGTTGATGCTGCGCGGCGGGAGCAGGTGCAGGAGCGGGAGCCAGCACCTGAACGTCCGTTGCCAGGTCACCGGCTGCCGGCGGTTGCCACCAGAACATCGCGCTCACCGCCAGCAGCGTCAGTCCGGCCACCACAAGTTTATTTTTCATCAAAGCAATTACTCGCGAAACTCACCTAGTACCGGAAAATGGTCGGATAAATCCCAGCGCTGCCACAGCGCATCGACGGTGGTTCTTGGCACTCTGACCTCGTTCCGGCTGAATGAAGGTTGCCGGTGCGCTTTGCTAAACACCACATAATCGAGATATTCCACCGTGTCATATTTCGCTGCGTAGTAATTGACTCTGGGATCAAAAGTTGAGGCGGTATAACCGGTGGCAACAGGTACTGTGGCATTGAGGTTTTGCTGCATTGCCTGATAATCGTCGGCAAATTTCAGCTTATTCACGTTAAAATCGCCGCCATAAAGTACGGTATCGGCGATGGAAAAGTTCTTCTGCTCTACAAACTGCCGCATCAGCCGGAACTGCGACTGGCGCATTTGCCGGGCTTCGTCGGAATCAAAACTGGCGGCATGCGTTGCCAGCACCTGATAAGCACGGCCTTGTTTAATCACTTCGGCGTAGACAAAGCCTTTGTCGGCAAAACAGTCGGTGCCGGTACAATCCGGGAACACCACCTGCTCAGTACGGCCAATTGGATAACGGCTGACAATAGCAACTCCGCCATTGTAAACATTCACGCCATCCAGTGGTTTGCGCAAAATAGTGGTCTGATAAGGGTATTCGCTAAGCAGCGCACGCAGCATCGCCGGCGAATCGGCCGAGAACGCTTCTTGTAACAGGATCACATCATAACCCCGCAAGTGGGCAGGTAATTCCTGCAATCGTGCTTCGATATCCGAGGCCACCAGCGGCAGCGCATAAATGTTATAGGACAATACTTTTAGCGCATTGGCGCTGGCCAGAGTTTCCGATTGGGTGTTGTGACTAATGGTGTAGTAAAAATCGTCATAACCACCGGTGTAACTGGCTTTAAAACCAACGGTGGTGGGTTTTAACTGATAACTGGTCTGGTGGCGGGCAATTTGCCGGTCGTTGCGCCATGGGGCCTGAAAATCGTCAGCACGCGCACTATGATCAATGTTGCTGCCAACCCAGGTGCCGACCATTTTTTGCATAGCAACCACGGTCGAACCATTGGCGGTCAGCGCTGTTTCAAAGGTATAACTCTGATTGCGTTTCACGCCCTGATTGCGGTTAAACGCCAGGACCCGGCGTGTGGCATAAGGTGGGATCGCAGTGGCTTCCTGTCGCCATTGGCTACCTGCCGTCAATAATGAGCCACTGCTGAAATGCTTCACATCAACCGCCACATGTTCTGCCGTTGAATTGGTAATATAGACATAACTGTCTGCCTGAGCCGCTTTGGATACCAGCAGCAACGCGACCATCCCCAAAATTATTTTTTTCATCACAAACACCATCAGCCAGAAAATACTTGTTATTTATGGTTTTTTTTTGTTTCAGATTTATTTGTTTAAGATGAACTTTTAGCAGAATTTTATGCTGTGCTTACGACTACTTTGGGTTTGACTGAGCTGGTTGCTGCGCTTGATCCTTTCGCCTTTGGCGCAAAAATCCGACCAGATTACTCGCTAAAAACGCCAGTTCCATTATTACCGCAACTGGCGAACCCACCAGAATATTGTGGCAAATCCAGGCGCAAGCGCCGATGGCCATGCAACTTCGCACCAGCAGCACTTTTTTCTGAAAGCTGCCAATGGTGCCGACGATGGCGGCCAGAAAGGGCAGCAGTTGCAGCGGAGTTTGGTAGGCCAGCCACAGCAGTAGCGTCGACAGCACCAAAAACAACCACATCAATATCGGTTTAGGATAATAAGCTGCAACCAAAAAACGGATGGCGGTAACACCAACAAACAGCCCGGCAGCAAGTTGGCCTAACACCAAAAAATGACTGGCGTTCAGTGCTGCGGATAAAAACCAGCACAACAACATCGGCTGGCGTTGTTTCAGTTGAAAAGCACAAATGCCAGCGGCGAAGGCGGATAAAGCCAGCAGCTGTGATAACACAAAAGGCAAAGTCAGTTCTGGCACTGTGCGAAACCAATCCGTAGACAAGCAGATGTCGAGTGTAAGCAACTATCGGCGACAAACCCAGCGCTAAGGCAGCCGATTGCCGGTTTGTTCCGTAGTTGGTGCTGTGGCACGGCGCCTTGTGGTGGCATGCGTTGCACTGCTATGCAATTTTGGCGACATCTTTGCTGCGAACTGACAATTTTTCTCTAGCCTTTGTCCCTGTTGTGCTGGCAATGTCACTGTACATTCGCCACACTACCATTGTCGGTAACAAGAGGTTCAGCATGGAATTTCCAGATCGGATCAAACAACAAAGTTGTATGGATTGTCTGAGTGGTCAGGCGCTTGGTTTTGACATCAGAATGGCGTTTCAGCCGATTATCAACTGGCAGAGCCGACAGATTGTCGGTTATGAAGCCCTGGTGCGCGGCCCGAATGGTGAAGGTGCCGGTTGGGTGTTTGAGCGGATTAACGATCAGAACAAGTACTTTTTTGATCAGTCGTGCCGGGTCAAAGCCATCGAAACCGCCGCCAAACTTGGGCTGGATAAAATGCTCAGCATCAATTTTATGCCCAATGCTGTGTACAACCCGGAAACCTGTATCCGTGCCACCATTGAAGCGGCTGATATGTTCGGTTTTGATATTCATAAAATCATGTTTGAAGTGACCGAGACCGAGCAAATTGTCGATCGGGTGAAGTTAATGCGGATTTTTGACAGTTACGCCAAACGTGGTTTTATAACTGCTATCGACGATTTTGGCGCTGGTTATGCCGATTTATCCTGGCTGGATGCGTTAAAACCGCAAGTGTTGAAACTGGACATGGCGCTGATCCGCGATATTGAACAATTCCCGGCCAAACAAAAAGTAGTGCAGGACATTTTGCAGTTGTGTCTGGAAGTGAATACCCAGGTGCTGGCTGAAGGGGTTGAAACCCGCGCCGAGCTGGATTACCTGGCAGCGATGGGGATCCGGTTTTTTCAGGGGTATTATTTTGCCAAACCACAACTCGAATATCTGGCAACAGCAGCCACGATGTTGTGTCTGAATGAACCGATTGAATGAGGGCGTTTTAGTAAAAAGCCAGTATCCCATCCGAGTAAGCGGTGAATACCTTCGCGCAATTTTTGGCTGCTGGTGTTGGTAGAAGCGTATAGGCTGTTGATGCCCGTTGCATGTTGATATTTAAAGTAAAAACTCATCACCTTTTAATACAAACAAATAATGCATTACCGGATGTCTGGTCCCAGGGCACTATTTTTTCATAATCATGCTCCAGCATAATCACTTCAAAAGCCGGTTCCAATAGTGCCCGCAGCTGCGCAAAATTGACCGCGACCATCGGATGTTGATCCTGCCACTGTTGCGTTACGCCCTGGCTGGTTTTGGCAATGCTCAGATTGAGTGATTGCTTGTCACCATGGCCAGAATAAAACCAGCCCGATTCAAAGATAAAGTCGTGTTGCTCATCTTTGGTTATCTGTCTGGTGCTGTGACGGACTTTGGCGTTGTTATCAATCAGGTCTTTATCCACTGCATTAAAGCAAAACACGCCGCCAGGTTTTAACGCGGCCAGCACCTGTCGAATACAAGATGTTAAGCCTGAGGTATCACCGGCATAATGCAGCGAATATAAAAAACAAGTGATGAAATCGACCGCCTGTTCGAGCTGAAAATCGCAGATGTTTTGCTGTAAAAACCGGGCTTGTGGGCAACGTTGCTGGGCTAAATCCAGCATCGGTTGGTTCAGATCCAGCCCGGTACACTGAAAACCCGCTGCCAGAAAATGTTCAATATGCGGGCCGGTGCCACAGGCTAAATCCAGATGCTGAATTCCGCCATTGCCAAAAAACTGCTGCAGCCGGATCGCGCCCTGGCTTTGGGTCTGGTAATCGATGTCGGCACACATCAAATCGTAATAACTTGATAAATCAGTGTATAAGGCATTAAAAGACATGAGTGCCGCTCTTTGGGGGGGGGGGTTGACGCCGGGCAGGTATTTTAACTGAGGCTGATGTACAAACGAAGCCTGGAGATACTTTAAGTCTAATAAGCTGCAGAATGATGTGCTTGATTGCTGTTATAACAGGCGACAACGTTGTCGAGTCTCGCTAGAATAAAGCCATCTGGATGTCTGAGGTTTACCCATGAAAATCGCAAGTAAAATTATCCATGCCGGTCGTAGTAAAAAATGGACCGGTTACAGCGTCAACGTGCCGGTGGTGCGGGCATCGACTATTGTGTTTGACACCATGGCCGAGCTGAAACACGCCACTATTCATCGTGGTGATCAGGTGCCTTATTATGGCCGGCGTGGCACTCAGACCCATTTTGCGTTCAGCGATGCTATTTGTGAGCTCGAAGGCGGCAGTGGTTGCGCTTTGTATCCTTGTGGTGCGGCGGCGATCAGCGGTGCTTTGCTGGCATTTCTGAAAACTGGTGATCATTTGCTGATGGTCGACAATGCTTATGAACCGACCCGCGGTCTCTGCGATAAGCTTTTGAAAAAACTCGGTATTGAAACCACTTATTACGACCCGCTGATCGGCGCTGGTATTGCTGCACTGATCAAACCCAATACCAAAGTAATTTTCCTTGAATCACCAGGTTCGCTCACCATGGAAGTGCAGGACGTCCCGGCCATTTGCGCTGTGGCGAAACAACACGATATCGTGGTGATGCTCGATAACACCTGGGCGTCGCCGTTGTTGTTCCGGCCGTTTGAGCATGGCGTGGATATCTCGATTCAGGCCGCGACTAAATACATCGTTGGCCATTCGGATGCAATGCTGGGTACCGCCAGCGCCAATGCCAAACATTGGCCTACGCTTCGCGAAGCCGGTTATCTGATGGGGTATTGTGCCTCTGCCGACGATGTTTATCTGGCAGCCCGTGGCCTACGTACGCTTGGCGTGCGGTTAAAACAACATCAGCAGAACGCGCTGGAAGTGGTGCAGTGGCTGCAACAACGGCCGGAAGTGGCGCATATCCGTCATCCGGCTTTAGCCGAAAACCCGGGCCATGCCGAATTTGTCCGTGATTTTTCCGGCAGCAATGGTTTGTTTTCTTTTGTGTTACATCAGGGCGATGCCAACGCAGTTGCCGCTTTTATCGAAGGCATGCAGCATTTTAAAATGGGCTTTTCCTGGGGCGGTTATGAGAGTTTGATCATCGCCAATCTGAATGTGCAGGCGCTTCGCACCGCGACAGTTTGGCCATATAGTGGCCCGTTGATCCGCTTGCATATTGGTCTGGAAGATCCGGCCGATTTAATCGCTGATTTAGCGCTGGCATTTAGCCGTTTTAACCAGGCTTTGGCTGCGCAATAAGCCTGCTGCAGCAAGCCAATGCTTCAGCTATAGTGATCCACAGTGGGTTACCAAGGTGAAAAAGCATGGGATCAGGCAGGAAGTGGTTGTTAAGATGCGGATTGCTGCTGTGCTGCTGCGGCAGTTCTGCCTTGTTGGCGCAGTGTCCGGCGCAGATCCGATTGCCTTATAACAGCAGCTGGTTACCCTATATTGTGGTGACCGATGAGGGGGTCACCGGCACAGATATTGAGTTAATCCGCAAGGTACTGAAGGATCTTGGCAGTGAGCTGCAATTGCTCAGCATGCCGGAATCGCGGGCACTCAATGATTTAGCATCTGGCAAAGTTGATTTGTTATTTGGCGCTTCTTATACCGATGAACGCGCCAAATTCGCCTGGTTCAGTAAACCCTACCGCCATGAAGCCAATGTGGTGATTGTGCACCCTTTGGTGGTGCAACGTTATCCTGAAGTCACCACCAAAACGGCATTTTTTGATTTAGCCCGCCGCAAACTGATTGGCACTTTTAATCCAAAAGGTTTTTATGGCGCCGAATTCGAACAGCTTAAATTACAGCAACCGGTGCAGCAGCGTTCTGTGCCCATTTTTGATGCTGAGCAGCGGATGGCATTAGTGTTAAATCAAAGGGCGGATTTTACCCTGGCCGACCAGGTTTCAGTGCGGTTAAGGTTTGAGGAGCAGCCAATGTATCAGCAACTGGTCGTGTTGCCGTTTGAGTTATACCGGGCAGATATTCATCTGATGCTAAGTAAAAAAACCGTTGATGCAGCTTGTGTTGAGCAGATCAATCAAAGTCTGCGTAATCAGCGACAGCCCTGACCTATGTTGAGGCTGCGGTCAGAATTGCACTCTGACCACAGCCTCAGCCGTTCATTATGTTGATGTCGTTTCTTTGCCAATCACCCGATACACCACGGCCCCAAGTACGGCACCAACGATAGGTGCAACCCAGAACAACCAGAGTTGCGCCACCGCCCAGTCACCGACAAACATTGCCACACCGGTACTACGCGCCGGGTTAACAGAAGTGTTAGTGACTGGAATGCTGATCAGGTGGATCAGGGTTAAACATAAACCGATGGCTATAGGTGCCATGCCTTTTGGGGCACGTTTATCGGTGGAGCCTAAAATGACTACCAGAAACATCATTGTCATCACCACTTCGCAAATCAGCGCTGCCTGCATGCTGTAACCGCCAGGCGAATGTTCACCAAAACCATTTGAGGCAAAACCGGCACTGACATCAAAACCAGCTTTACCGCTGGCAATCATGTACAACACGGCACCGGCGGCCAAACCGCCCAGCACTTGCGACACGATATAAGGCAGCAATTCTTTCGCTTCAAACCGACCGCCGGCCCATAAACCAATCGAAACGGCCGGGTTTAAATGACAACCGGAAATATGGCCAATCGCATAAGCCATCGTTAACACAGTCAGACCAAACGCCAGTGATACCCCAAGTAAACCAATGCCTAGTTCCGGAAAGGCCGCGGCCAACACTGCACTACCACAACCGCCTAACACTAACCAGAAAGTCCCAAAAAACTCAGCGCCATATTTATTCATTATTGATTCCTTCAGCTTTTTTATGAAACACACCACTGTTGTGTGCAATTTCAGTGAAGCAGAAAATTATGAATAAAAAAGGGGGCGGAGCTTAAATGAATGGAATAATTGAGGTCAGAGAATAACATTCGGGGTCAGAGTCAATTGTTAACAGATTTCTGTTAACAATTGACTCTGACCCCGATTATTTTATTGCAGGAAATTGTCGATATCTTCGCCGGTGAGCTTGCTGATTTGCGTGAATAAATACCACATCGCCGCCATCATCAGCACCATACTGGGCAGGGCGATCACCGGGTAACTGAGAGCAGTCATGGTGCCCAGTTCTTCGTTGTAAGCCGGGGTACCGGGCGGACTGACTAAAATCCATTTCGCCAGTAAATAATTCAGCACTGATGACAGAAAAAACGATCCGGCCAACATTTGGTTAGTGACATCTAATTTATGCTCGAATTGCGGCACCAACTGTTTGCTTTCCAGCACCTGCTGCAGTTTTGCCATATTCAGCAGCTGGGCGTTTTCCAATAAGGTTTTAATCAGATGAAATTTACTGTGCTGACTAAACCACACCAATAAACCAATAATGCCTGGCACCGCCGCTTCTTTAATCGCGATATATTTGGGGTCGAGTTGCAGCAAACTCATACCGCCGGTCAGCAGCACGCTGATAATACCGACCACAGAAAAGAAATTCACTTTGCCGGATTTGAGTAGCTCCCACAGACCAAAACCGACCGGAAAAGCCAAAGCGACCACTAAGCCCCAAACTGGGCCAAGGTACTCTTCAGTACTGAATTTACTAAGAATAATAACTGGCAGCACAATGTTAAAAAGTAGATTGCCAAGTAAACCGTTGGATTTTTTCTCGGCAGGTTGTGTGGTGGTATTCATCTTTTTCCTGGGTCAGGCCAATAACAGCTGACATTTCGCCCTCGTTGATACCGCTAGTTTTACCATAATGCGATTGCAGCTGGCCAGAAAGGCGATGAATTTATCTCGGCCAATTTTGTTACTGACGGCAACTTTACCAAACCTTTACTCTCGGTGTTTGGAGATTGTGCGGCAACTTCACTATGGTTAATGACAGCAGGGGTTAATGGCAGCAGCAATTGGTGACAGCAGTGGTAATCGACAGTGGAGTGACTATGTCCATGCAGATAAATAGCGCCCGGAAGCACAGACGCAGCAGATCTTGGTGGCCGTTGCTACTGGTGTTAACCGCTTGTGGTGGCGAAGCAGCGCCGATAGCAGCTTCGCCGGTGACGGCTAATCAGCCGCCCGTTGTCTCAGCTGGGGCTGATATTCAGACCATTGCCAAAGCAAAAATACAGCTGAACGGCAGTGCGATTGATGCTGGCGTTTTACAATATCGCTGGAGCCAACAAAGCGGGCCTGTGGTCAGTATCAGCAATAGCACACTGGCCGGCGCTGAGTTTACCGCCCCCGAGCTTTTTCGCAGTACCATTTTTAGTTTTCAGCTGGAAGTCACCGATGCTGCAGGCTTGAGCGCCCGCGATACGGTGCAGGTCACAATAAAGCCCTTGCCGATGACCGCATCTGAAGCGGCCAGATTGCTGCAACAAGCCAGTTTCGGACCAACAGCCGCCGATATCACCCAGGCCAGCAACATCAGCGCTGAGCAATGGATAGCGCAACAACTAGCGCTGCCAATCACAACCCATGCCGACAAGCTGCAAAACCCACCAGGCCAGGACCGGCCGGCACCAATCAGCAGACTGGAGGCCTGGTGGCGTATCGCCCTGACGGCACCGGATCAATTACGGCAAAGACTGGCGTTTGCCTGGTCGGAAATAATGGTAGTGTCGGATCAAGGCAATGGCCTGAATAATCAGCCGGTTGGACTGGCAAATTATTACGACCTGTTACTGCGCTATGGCAGCGGCACCAATAGCAGCTACCGGCAGTTATTGGAGCAAGTCACGTTATCGCCGGTGATGGGGGTGTATCTAAGCCACCTTGGCAACGAAAAACCAGATGTAACGCGTAATATCAGACCCGATGAAAACTATGCCCGCGAAGTGATGCAGCTGTTTACCATCGGCCTGGTGCAGCTGGAACCGGACGGTAAACCCAGACTCGACAACAACGGCCAAACTATCCCAAGTTACGATCAAAGCATTATTGAAGGTTTTGCCCATGTGTTCACCGGCTGGACCAGCGCTGGTACAGTGCGGTTTGACCGGCCGCGGCCGGATTACATCAACCCAATGATCGCTTTTGCTGACTTCCATGCCACCGGCGAGAAAAAACTGCTGAATAACACAGTTTTACCGGCAGGACAAAGTGCACAACAAGATTTAACCCAGGCGCTGGATAATCTGGCCGGGCATGCCAATGTCGGGCCTTTTATCAGTAAACAGCTGATCCAGCGGCTGGTCACTTCCAACCCAACGCCCGCTTATGTCGGGCGGGTCAGCGCAGTATTTGCCGATAATGGCCAGGGGCAGCGTGGCGATTTAACGGCGGTGGTGACCGCCATTTTGCTCGATGAAGAAGCGCGCAGCGCCGATTCGTTGCAAAACAGCAGTTTTGGTAAATTACGCGAGCCGCTGCTTAAAACCAGCCACCTCTGGCGGTTATTACAGTCCGCAGCGCCAAGCGGGCGAGTGTTCACGTTTAATCTGGCCGACAGCCATGCGCAGGCGCCGCTGCAATCGCCGTCAGTCTTTAATTTCTTTCGCCCGGACTATGCGCCGACCACCGATTTACAGCAGCTGGCTTTAGTGGCGCCAGAGCAGCAAATTGTCACCGACAGCAACGCGCTGAATCTGCAAAACCATCTGTACAACCAAACCTACCAAAGCATTTTTGAAGCGGTGACCACGCCCGGGCAATACCAGATGTTGGGACGGTTTAAACCTTATGCCGATCTGCTGCGCCAGCAAGGGCTGACAGCGCTGCTGGACCACTATGCCTTGTTGTTACTGGCTGGCGATATGCCATTACAATTACGGCAAATCCTGACTGAACTGGCTGCCGGGCTCAGCAACCAAAGTGCTGAGCAACAAGCGGCTGCTCTGTTGTATTTCATCCTGATTTCGCCGCAATACGCGGTGCAGCGTTAAGGCGGAACCCGATATGGATCAACTATCCAGACGCGACTTATTAAAACGGGCACTGCAGGGCGGCCTCGGACTGGCGGCGCTGTCGACATTGCAATTGACGGCGATGAGCAAAGCGCTGGCGGCACAATCGACACCAGTGAGCGGTTATAAAGCATTGGTTTGTGTATTTTTGTTTGGCGGAAATGATTCGGCCAATATGCTGGTGCCGCTGGCTGGCGATAGCCTGACGGCTTATGTACAAGCGCGGCAAAGTCTGGCGGTGACAGGGGCTTTGCCGATCAGTCCGCTAACCGCAGTGGCCGATGGCATTGGTTTCCATCCGGCACTGGCGCCGTTGCAGCCACTTTTTGCCACCCAACAATTGGCGCTGATCAGTGGCGTTGGTGCGCTGCAGCAACCCACCAGTAAGTTGGAAGTTCAGCAAGGCAAAGCGCTATTGCCGAAAAATCTGTATTCGCATAATGATCAACAAGCGACCTGGATGCGCGGGCAGGAGCCGCTAAGTCTCGATCGTGGCTGGGGCGCACAGATGCTGGAATTGCTGCAGACCAATCCTGAGTTCAGCAGCTGCATCAGTTTATCCGGCACCAACTTATGGCAACGTGGCCAGTTACTTCAGCCCTTTGGCATGTCGGCCAAAGGTGTGTCCGGTTTAACTGCGCATAATGGCGCCGGCAGCCGGGCAACGCTGTTGAAAAATCTGCAAACGGCGTTACTGGCACCACAAACGCAGCCGCTGGCGAACCTGTATGCGCAGTCGAACAGTGCGGCGCAGGCACGTAGTTTGATCATCGCGGATGCGCTGACGCAGGCGCCAACACTGCAAACGGTATTTGCCCCGGACAACAATCTGGCGCAGCAGCTCCAGATGGTGGCGAGGCTGATCAGTGTTCAGGCGACACTTGGCGTCGGCCGGCAGGTGTTTTTTGTCGGTATGGGCGGTTTTGATACACACGATGATCAAAATACCGTGCATCCGGCGCTGCTTAGTCAGCTAAGTGCTGCATTGGCCAGCTTTGCCGCCGCGACCTCTGAGTTAGGGGTCGCCGATCAAGTCACAACTTTTACCATGTCCGATTTTGGCCGCACTTTATCGTCCAATGGCGATGGCACCGATCACGGCTGGGCCGGCAATCAGCTGGTGCTGGGCGGCGCAGTGCAAGGTGGCGATATCTACGGTCAGTTACTGCAGCAGCGGCTCGGCTCCGATTTCGATGTTGGTGGTGGGCGGATGATCCCAACCACCGCCAATGTGCAGCTGTTTGCCAGTTTAGCCAGCTGGTTTGGCTTGTCGGACAGCCAACGCCGGCAAATTTTTCCGGCGTTGTCGGCTTTTGATGCTTCGGTGTTGCCGCTTTTCAGATAACTTTTGACCTTTGGAAAAACCAGTGGTGCTGCGGATGAGGTGGCTGTGGGATCTCGTAAATGGTGAAATCAGTTGGACTCTTAATCTAAGCTGCTCCGTGAATTATGAGAATTGGTGATTCACGGAGTATTCTCAGAATCTATAAAATGAACAGCAAACTTTCTCCGAATCCGTTAGATAGCAAGTTCAGGAGTTAGAGTCACAAAATGTTGTCGTGGATTAGCTTGGCGAAGTTATCTTCAGCAAAATTGTTGAGAAGCCATTTTCTTGAACAAAAGTTTGCCCATGAAGTGAATATGTCGATTGGAGTCCCATATTAACGTTTAGCCAATCATGAACCGCCAATTCAACAAAATCGGAAGTAGAGTTTTGCTTTAAAGCAAATACTTGGTAGCTTTCGGGCAAATCATCGTTTTTATTTACCTTTAGCTTATGTTTGAAGTGTCTGAAGTTTCGCCAATTGTATCTAACTTTTCGGTCTTTGATAAAAACTATTGCGACGGCCTCATTACTCAGCGGAATAACTGCATTAGCCGTTGCCTCAAAACTCATCTGGAATAGATCTGCAAGTTGATTGAGCAAAGTTATATCGAGCACTTTATCTTTAAGTTCGGGGAGTAAAAGATGTTCTGGCAAGAGTAGTCTTTTCGCAAACTCATTAGCTTCAGATTCCTCATTACCGTCATACCTGCTGAGGTCAACTGATGAACACTCTCGTTGCTCACCGGCATGGCTAGGTATAAGAAAATGACCCAATTCATGTCCGATACTAAATCTTTGCCGTCCTATCGGACGTTTATCGTTAAAAAATATTACTCCACAAGACTTTTCTTTATCAGGCAGGAGTATCCCTTCAATATTTTCGCAAACATCCGGCAAGGGCTGGATTTTTAAAATACCAGTACTTAGAGCAATTTCCTCTACAGGAACCGGAGCTACTATATGAGG
>NZ_LXWK01000017.1 GCF_001669775.1 Rheinheimera sp. SA_1 | reverse complement strand
TGAGGACATTGCTTAAATATACTTTTGGTTAGCTCTTCAGGTGTAAAGCAGTCAGCCAGTTCCATTAAATCAAGTGCGAGCATACTATCCTTGTTTATGACTTTTTATCAGTGATAACGCCATTTCTATGGCCTGTTCTATCACTTTTAAATCCTCTTCTGAAGCATTTTCTTGATCAATTTTTCTAAACATAGCATTTAATTTTTGGGAACGGGAATTTCCTGCTTCATTTCCTGCCAAGTGATCTAATGTGACACCATAATAATCGGCAAAGCTTTTAAGCAACTCAAACGATGGGTTTTGAGTTTTTCCCTTCTCTAACTCCCAAACGTGAGGCTTAGATATTCCAACGGCGTCCGCTACCGTCTGCAGGGAAGCCTTTTTATCCGCTCTTAGTAATCTCAATCTTTCAGCTAGCGACATGATGTTCTCTCCCTATAAAAATGCGCCGTATGATATATCTAACATTACCATACGGAAAGATCTTGACAAGGTATATTTTACGCAATAGGCTTACATTGTTAGGATTAATCTAACGAAATGTGAGGATATATGTATGGCAACTAATGGTAAATCGGGCGATGACCGCCGTCACGGAGCTGTAACAGGAAGATCTCAAACCCAAACACCTAGCGGGCATTGGGTTAAACGAGATACAGAAACAGGTCAGTTTATGGATGTTAAGACATCGGACAAATCCCCATTTAAAGGGGTTCGAAAAGAAAAATAGGTATTGGCGTTAGCCAATACCTATTTTTGTGATGTGTATAGAGTACGCCGAGAATGCAAACTCTATGGGAACACTACCGGAGGTCTCATCCCAATCAGGATATTCCGAAAGCGCCTAGACAGCCTTGAGAATATATTGAGTTGCATCACATAACAAGAGTTACCTCCCCATTATTTGGAGGAAAGCTATGAATAAACTAAAAGTTGTTCATGTAACCACTTACCCTCGCTTCCGTTTCGGGCGATGGGAAAACGTGTGTTCGCACTGGCGCTCAATGCCACATTAGTGCAGTTAGGTATCAGAAGTGTTGAGGTAGTCTTGGCACTTTTTTCAAATTAGTTTGCAGACTTAGTCGAGGTAAAATAATGAAATTCCAAGGCGCTGTTATCAAAGAACAAGGTGTAACTTTTGCTATTGTTGTGGTGAAAAAGCATGTTTTAGATTCTCCACATCAGAGTGAAGAGGCAATATCTTCATTTATGCCGCTTTTCCCGCACATGCCCATTGTTCTTATGGCTCAGGACCAGCGTGGTGTTGCCTCATATAGAGGCCGGAGAGATATTACTAATTTTTTAGTCAACATACACGTCAGTCAAATTCCCTGGAGAGAGTACACATTTGGTTGAAGTTAGATAACTCCAAGGTTGTGTTAAAAGTTTATTGCGTATCATATTTTTAAGGACTTGTTCATGCGTATTTTCGACGGTGTAGTATTAAAAATCACTAAGGGTAAGAAAGAAAAATTTTCCGATTTGGCTGACTGGGCTGTGGCGATCATGGGTGCCGCAGCATTTTTTATTGCAGGATTCTTGGGCCTGGTGCTTAGCGATGTAGTCCCGGAGACAATAAAAATATCTAATAAAGTGGGAATCACTCTGGATGGTCTCCTTTTGGGGGTGTTGCTATTGGCTTTGAGCTTAAAGTTCTGGTTTTTCGGAAATATAGCCGCCCGATGTAATGGAATTCTGTATGAGCGGTGGTTTCAATAATCACCTTTATCAAATGTTTTTGCACAGTTCAAGTAGAGGTGTATATGGATGACAGATATGAGCTATCAGGGTTAAGAGGTGTTTTCGCCGAAGCTATTCAACGAAATGAGCCGACTATTGTATTTGAATTAAATAATGGGCGTGGAAAGTTCCTTTTTATGATGTTCTTTGATTCAGAAGATGAATCAACAAAAGATCAGTTATTCATTTTCATGAGAAACACTCAAAGAATGGTGAAGCTGAAGCTGTATGGGAATCACTATAAAGGGCAGTTTTATTTATACCTTGAAGACTATGTTAAGGACTGGTTTAAGAAGGAGCTGCTAATTGAAAACGGTAATCCAAACAACAAATTCGATTTCGAAAGCTTTTTTCAAGGACTGAATAGCTCTATTCCTCAAGCTTTGCCCTTGCAGTCGAAGATAAAAAAACTTCGTGAATCTTGGTCAGAAATATCGGGTAAGTTACCAAAAGAGATTGTTGAAGAAGAGGAGAAAACTATATTGCTGGGCGACAAAGCCTTGCCTGAAGGCCATAAGCCAAGAGAAAAGACTCTCAGGAAGCTTTACTTATATGCAGACGGTAATGCTGACGATATCACTACCTTGATAGAAAACCTAAAACGGCTTAATCGGACTGTTTCTTGGACTAATGATATAAAAAAATTGGATAAAGCTAAAAAGGTTAAAGATTTGATTTAGTTAAAAAATTCAGTGAAGCAACCAAGCAAGTCAAACGTCTTGATTTGCTTCACGTCTCATACCTATTGAATTCTGCACTCGGTATGGATTTTGAGCACAAACATTACAAAAAGTAAGTTATACCTTACTTATGCGCTATGGATGTAATTTTACGGGTAACTTCGCGCGCTGGCTGCGCGTCATATCCATCACCACTACTGTCACGCGTCCGCTCTTGGCAGCTTTGCTACGCTCTTCCAGCATCGTCTTAAGCTGCTCCGGGGAGCTGGGGGGCTGGCTTCCATCTGCTGGACGGCGAGGTTTCTTGGATTGTTCGCCAAACCACAGCACAAGGTAGATGCCCAGGTCCGAACCACTATGGAAGTTGACGTAGCTGTCATCGAGCTGCTGGTCGGCCGCGTCCCACAAACTCCCGTTCCAGGCGTGCTTGATTTCGATGGGCAGTGTGATACCCATGGTCTCGCACATAATGTCTACGCGTTTTTGGTCAACTACGCGTCTTTCGGGATAGAATCGGATATCTGCCGTTGTATGTTCAAACATAATAATCAGGCGATCTCGGCAATGTTCTTCTCGTTGTGGAGTTTTTCCGTCGTCCTTGTAAAAAAAACTCCAAGAGTTGAGCTCGTCATTCTTGATTCGTCTCTGTATATCTTCCAGTTGTTCGAGGATAAAAGCCTGCAAATCTGCCCCTGTACGCGGTGGTTCGTCATACTTAATTGCCAGCAGCGCTTCTAACATGAGGGGCTGATATGCCTGTCTCTGGCCGTTTTGGCGTTGCAAGGCGCGGCGTTCACACAGGTAATCGGTGTAACTATCACGGGGGGCTTCGCACAGAAAGTCCATGGCCGATTGTGCTTCAAGGGTTTGCTGCTCGCTTAGCTGAAAGATCAGGAGTTGTAAGTATTCGCTTTGCTGACTCGACCAGTCTTCATCGATCAGGTTGCCTTTAACCCAGTATCTCTTTGGATAGTAATTCCGGAATTTTTCGATAATCCAGATGGTGGTGGCCACACTGGGTGTGAGCATCTGAAACTCTCTAAGTGCCAGCAATAGTTCAGGGGGCACGGGAGTGCTGTTGAGAAGTACCGACATTTCCTCAAAGTTCACTATGAGTTGCACAGCTTCAATGAATAACGGCATGGGACGAGAATTTTCGGGCCCCCAATGCCGCAGAGCACGAGGAAGTGTGTCTGGCTCATTGAAAGCAAGATGCTGCAAGCACCAGTGCTGAGAGTGCTCGGGCAGGTCAGGTTGGCACTCTAGCCAGTTGCTTGCAAGTTTCGTCAGAATTTTTTCCGTTTGCTTATAGAGCTCCAAGTCATCTGGGTAAAGCTGCGGGATGTTCTCGCCGATAAAGAGGTGAGGTTCGAACCAGAGCTTTATAGCCTTCATCAGAAGTTTGCGTTCGTTTAGAGTCTTGTACACCAGTATTTCCAGCTTATCGGGTGTCTTGAAGAAGAGATGTTTAGTTGAAAGAAAGATAGCAAACAGAGCTTCGTCCGCTAAGCATGCCAAAGAACTTCGGGCACGCATATGCTCGATTGCTGCAGCCAAGATGATCTCTGCGGAAAGCTCTGCCATATCCTGGTCGTTGCATTCGCACTGACTTAATCGGGCGAAGTATTGGCTGATCGCTTCAAACGATAGGCGTCCTTGAATATTTCGTAGGTAGTTTTCGAAACCGTCGAAAACTGCTGCTGCCAATTCATCCCCTACCCACTGCATGAAAGCGTCATTTCCTGCCCCTTCATCAAGGCTGCGGCGGGATCTGCGTAGGTAGGTTTGCGCCAGTCTCGTTAGGTACCGATGATCGCCTTTGCTTATAGCAGCCATTGCAGCTTTGAACTCATTCAGCAGAGCAGTGTCATCCTGACGCTGTTGTTCCGCGCGAGCCTGGTTTTCGCGGCGTTGTTGTTCCCGATGTGCTTGCCGATGGAAGTCCAGTTCGATGTTACTTACCCAAGCCAGCCTTTGTGGATGGCTGCCAGCAAAGCTTAGTGCGGCGGAGCGCAATTGCACACCACTCTCGCTATCATGATGCACGAGGCTTACCAGAGTCTTCCAGCGCTCGTCCTTTAGATTGTCGGCGTCCAGTCTCGCCAGCATCGCGATCACGTCGCTTTCCGAGCAATAAAGTCCGATCTCTTGCAATCGCTCATACCGTTGGACAAGGCTCCCGCCATCTGCGCAGTCGAACATCACATATTGTTGAACTGCTTGGTAAAAGGTGTGATCTATGAACAGACGTTCAGTGATGGCGAGGTCCAAATATTGGTACAAAGAACCTGAACAGAGGAAGCTGAACACACACCAAGCTTGAGCCGGAGATAGCGTCTTGTCTGTCATCGCCGCCAAAGTCAGGGCAATAAGCAGTTCCCGAAATTCTTGATCTTGCTGGGTATAGCGCTCGGTACAGAAAGGCTCTTGGGGCGCCTGGTCGATCAGATAACTCAACAGTGAAGGGCATCGCGACGCCGGGAAGTTAGACTTCAGCGGAGCGAACTTATCCAGCTCACCGAAGCGTTCGTTCTGATGTGAACAGCTAATTATTAGAGTGGCAAGTAGTTTATCTTCGACACCGTCGAAATTGACCAAGCAAGCAAGGTCGAAGGCTAGCCTGACGGAGTCCAAGTCTGCAAATTCGTGCAAAGCGCGAATGCACTCAAGGAACTCACCTCCTGATAAGAGGTCAAGCAATGCCTGTACTGCTGCTCGACGGACGGCATAAACATCGGTGCTATCGAGCATGAGATCCAAC
The DNA here is from genome assembly GCF_001669775.1 of Rheinheimera sp. SA_1. GTDB lineage: Bacteria > Pseudomonadota > Gammaproteobacteria > Enterobacterales > Alteromonadaceae > Pararheinheimera. The sequence goes on along the minus strand of NZ_LXWK01000017.1, from coordinate 499,914 downwards.
AAGAGTTTTTTGAACTGTTCAAGCTCCGCCGTTGCCTCTAGGGATTCAAGAACAAGTAGGCGCAGATGCACTGGCTTACTTCGATCTGCGCCGATGTTTACAAGTTTGCCCATCTGGCCTTTTCTGGTCAGTTCAACGGCGGCGCTGGGACGCCACCACGAAAGTGCCATTGGATTACTCGAATAGCACTCTTCTAATTGCTTTAGTAGCAGCGTAGCTGATTCTGGCTTAAGTCTGGCCAAGTCCGCGTGCTCAACGACGCCTGCTGGATCCATACATATCACTCTTTGGGCCAGTATCGGACTCATGCACAACCATGCGTGCACACCACGTAGGCCAGAAGGCACGATGTCATTCTGATGGAAAATTGCAAGCAATCGTCGCTGATTTCTGCCTGGCAGGGGTTCGCATGTCAGCCAGTAAGCAGCCAGGTATTCGGCGATGCTACGGTGGATGCATTCGAAGCGATTATTGTCTAGCGCCCTGAAGAGGCGAGTGCCCAGCAAATCTTTGATCCTATTGCCGTTTGGTATTTGCTTAAGTTCGACGATCGGAAAATCGGTAACTCGGGTAGGTTCTATCTCAAGAGAAATAGCTGTGTGGCCGGTAAGCAGAAGTGCTGCACAAACAGCTCCTGCCAACTCGAAAGCATCCTTAAGAGCGAACGCGTTGTTTTCCTTTAGGTCATTATGTTCGCTCACCAATTGTCTCACTGCGTGTTGGAACAGTTCGGAGCGATTGCGGGGGAGTTTGCCATGCGCAGCACTTTCGGCAATTAGTTTCAGTGTGTGCGGGTTGTCAAGCCAGCGGGTAAGGCCGAAGCGCTCGAGGTGTGACTGGAGCTTGATAATTTGCTCTGAATTAAGGTGTACACGCAAAAATGCATGGATACCTTCGTCATCGAATGGTTGCAGGTGTAGCACTGCGGGTTCTTTGCCGCAGACGGCTCGGATCCAGCTTGCATGTTTTGCGTGCGACCAATCCGAGGTGCGGCAGGATATAATGAAGGATGAGCAGTTACTTCTTTTCAGTTCCTGCAACACCACCTTCAATGCTTTGTCAGCGGTAGTGTCTGCTGTTTCGTCTAGTGCATCGATCAGCCAGACTGTCGAGGCACAGTTGTTAGTCAGAACGATCTCGTCGGCTCGCACGATGTCCCAACCTTCCTTCGTGGCCAGTTGAGTGAGCAAGCGGCTTTTCCCCATTCCAGCTTCGCCCAGTATCACGATTGGGGCTTGACTCGGATCAAGCTCATTATCATTAATGTGGCCGTGGCACCCATCTTGGTGCCGAAGGACACGCGAGATAAAAGGAGATTCCTTTCCCATAGCCTGCTTCTTCATCCAGAAATTTCCATTTAGGTTAGCCCGTTCACTGACGCCTCAGAACCAGATGCTTAAGACGGAGTGGCTATTCGGAACAATACTCGAACCGCCAAAGTGCAAAGTCACTGGCTTCATACACCTTGTCGCTAAACCTAGAGAATACTCACATGGCCCATGTAAGAAAAGCTCGCCATAACAATCTGGGCGTCCGCGTCAAAACCGTGCTATCCGGCAGTACTCATAAGCTTTAGGCTCTGGCTCAGTTCGCTGCATTAGCCTTTTATCGAAGTTAATTGCTTTGCCCAGTAGAGACAACGCGAGTAGCAACGACTGCTAGCGCCGAGCTCGCAGATCGAGGCGGTCCAGATCTTCAAGAGTTTGGACAACGGACTCCACAAGTTCCCCGTCAAAGTCATCGCGGTCTGCCTCCTCATGAGTACCTTTGTTGAGATAGGTCCAGACAAGATTGTTGGCTGGAATACCCAAAACACGGCTATATGCAATAAGAAGAGGTTCCTTGTTCGCGTGATTAAAGGTCTGGGAATCTCGCAATTTCTTGACCAATGCTTCGCATAAGTTTCTCAATCCGGGCTCGGCACCGACGCCAGCGAGCATAAGATTTAGCACACCAAGATCATGACTTCCAAGCCAGCGCCAAGTTTTCTCGCTCAGCATCTCCAAGGCTTGGCGGGACGCCGCCAACGCATCTCGGTCGTTCAGCGCTTCTCTTGCTGCTCTGGCTTTTGCGATGTAGTTCGCGCTCGATATGTTGCCGGTCACTCTCGGTTGATAGTTGCCATCGTGATGCCTGAGCAGGTAGACCTGGCACCCATTCCTACGCTGAGCAGGTAGATGTTGTTGGATATCTTTTATAAACTCGTTGCTATGACAGGTGACGATCAATTGGGTGTTAGTGAAGTGGTCGCTTTCAAAAATAGCCTCTCGGATTCCACCTCTATGGTCATGGTCGATCGCGTTGATGGCATCATCGAAGACGATAACTGGACAGCCGATGCTCTTCGCTTTGGTCATCAGGATTGCCAGTCCGAGACAGCGAATATGCCCCTCACTAAGAACATGAAGTGCATCGACGCGAACATCAGGATTGCCCTGAAAGCAGATTTCGATCTTATCATCGCCGGTTAAAGGCAGATACAGCGCTGATAGCTTGTCTTCTTCGCGATCATTACGATTGAAAGCGTTATAGAGATCTTTGGCGGCTTCGTTTAGGCCAGCCAATAGCTGACCGGGAAGCTGATCTCTATAAGACCTCAAGGCTTCAAGAAATCTGTCATAGGCAGCCTTGTAAGGTGTGTCGCGGGCGATATCTAGTGCTTCCTGATCCGCTTGCGCGGTCAAACCAGCATTTGTTTCGTCGAAAGCTTTGATGCGGTTACGCGCTGCTTCAATATCCGCTTGCAGTTGTTGCCGCTTGAGATCTTGCGCTTGGACCTTTAGTTGAAACTCGTTGAGTCGCCGACGCTCGTCGATGTGTGGTTGTCGTTCTCTCTGAGCCCTCCGTGACGCATCGTCTTGAGCAACCATGCGGTCTACAAAGGCGAGAATATCTTCAAGTGAAGGCAATCCGTGCGGACCTGCGGGCGTCTGGGGGTAGATATCTGTCCACCATCGTCCGACAGGCTCGGCAGGAAGTTGCAATACCCAGCGACCGATTGCTGTTTCCTCTTCTTGATGAGCGGTTACAAATGCGCAGAGTGAGGTTAGCATCTGCCGTAACGCGCGCGATGCCTGACCCAGTTTTACCTCGATGGTTTGGTGTTTATCTTGAAGGGCACCCAGCTCTCCAAGCTTCTGCAAGCCATCGGTTGCTTTCCCAAACGGATCTACGACAACACCTGTGAGCGGCGTGTCGCACGCGGGGCAACGATCTCCAATGGTCTGCTGTAAGGCGAGAACAGAGTTGTAGAGTGTCTTGAAGGAAACCTGGTCGCTTTTGGCGTGAAGAGCATTGATGACTGCATCAAGCTCTTCGGAGCATTGATGTGCCTCAGCAAAAGCGTCCTGGAGGCCTTGACGCGTGATGCCAAGAACATTCGGTGGAATCGCCCCCAAAATATCATCAAGTTCTTGGAGACGAGCCGGAGCATCAGCAGTACCTATCAAGCTCTTGAGAGCTTGGTATGTAAGGTCAACTGCGTACTCCATCGCCAGAGAAGATTCCTCTTCGTCCAATACTTGAAGGGAGGCAGCGGCACCTTCAACGGTTGCTCGGTCTGCTGCCAACGCGTTACGGCGAAGTGTCAAGGCATTCTGTTGCTCGCTGCTCAAGACAAGTTGTCCATCTATGCTTTCGTTGAAGTTTCTTACGAACTCATTGAACTGATCCATACCAAATAGCGTGGCAATCAGTTCAGCTCGATGTGCACTCGGTCGGGCAGCGATTCTCGAGAATGCATCGATTCGGTTTTTTTCAATGAAGCAGAAGCGATAGGTGTCTAGGTTGGCAACAACGTCCACTTCACGACCTTGGTGATCTGATGCCTTTAGCACTGGTGGATCGAATCGTCTATCGTGGATATTTGCTAGATACGTCCTAGCCGCAATGCGTTTGCTTCCGGCCTCTTCGACATCTCCAAGAAGGGCATATTCTAATCCTTCGCAAAGGCTGGTTTTCCCACTACCATTGGGGCCGTAGAATAGAATGATCTGCTTTGTTAGGTCGAAAGGTTCAGGTGCACGGAATCCCCGAAATGGACCGAGTGTCAGGTGACGCAACCTGTTCCAAGACCAAACACCGGCGTTTGCTTCAGCAATGTCGGGTGGGGGCACCTCAGCTACGCCAGCAAGCTCCCGCCGCATTACATTGACGAGAAATGTGGAACGCTGACTTCGTTGTCGCGAAGTTCCAGCTAATTCGTCAAAGTTAGCAAGGGCCAAAGTAGCCAAGCGGCGAACGTCACTGGGAACTTGCCTCTCAGGGTGGTATAGCCAGCGAACAAAGCTTTCAAAATCCTGCCTAGCAGATGCCATGCCCTCTCCCTTTTGAATGGCGGTATCTATTGTTAGAGTATCGTAACGGACGTTTACAGCACAATATAAATTCTATCCAGACACCTCTCTCAGTTGAGTGGCTCAGGTTTTATCACAATGAACGATCAAACAAAGCCATTGGAGGTATACCACCGAAATACAAACAGGCTTTAATAACACAACCTTCTACTTCTAACGCCCATTAAAAATGGGATGATTACCATCAACTATGCGTTCAAGATGGAACATATTCGGAAGTAAAATTTTAGCTATTTGGTACTGTATGTTACTCAAAGTCAGGTGCAAACCGACCTTTAAACAGGTTGTTTTCATGGTTGCTCTCCTCAGTTGGCCAAATAGGGGTAGTAAGTGATAAGGGCTGGTATAAATCTGTCGCGACAAGTTGTTGTGCTATCAGTGCAAGCACTGCTTTTGGTCCCCCCATATAACTTGAGAAATCCCGATAGGTGCTTTGTCCCTGAATAGTTATCCAGTTAATTGCTCGCAATAGTTCATTAGCTTCAAACTCGTAACGCTTATATGCTTTAAGTACTGTAAGATTGCGAATCAGATGTTGTTGGAGTAGTTCTTTTTCTGTGAGCACAAAATATGGATAGCCTTGTTTTTCCAGCAAAGTTGACGCTGCCAGCAAGGTCTCTCTAATCAATGGGTCTCTTAGCTTTGATTCCGGTTTGACCTCAACGTAGCTAACCAATCCATTTATATCTGTAATTTCAAAATCCGGAGTGTATCGACTGAGTTTGTCGTACCTAGCTGGTAGCCAAAGAGTGATCGGCTGCTCTTGGTAGCTTCGAATTGAGGGGGAAAACTCAAATAGTGTGCAGGCTTTGAGTTCAAGTTGTGATTCCCACGCTGTTCCTCGGTTATTTTTGCATGACGAGTAATAACCAACGACTCTTCCTTTTGAGGGAGAAACTGGCTCTCTCATTCTTTGATGTGGTTTTTTAGGTACAGCACAGGGCTGCCGCCATGGACCTGAAGGCCCAACGGATAAAATTTTGGTCATACGAATCCCTTACCAATTCAGGTAATAAAATTTATAAACACAGAAATGTTGATAAAGGCCGGTTGACGCGACAGGTCTGGAAGTGGATACTTTACTTGCGAAGGTAGATATCTACTTAAAAACTTGACGGGGCCGGCATCTGTCGTGCCCTGTTAATTTTTCATATCATGCCTCCTCTGCTAAAACGTCTTTCGCACTTTATGTTCAAGACAGTCTTCATAATCAAAATCTGATCCTCATTCAAACTACCCAGTACGTTTTTCAATTGATGTATTAGCTCAAATTCTGAGCGAGAAATACCAGTAAGGATTTTTAAAGTAAAGTCAGAGATTTCTGCATCATGTAAGAGTGCTTTTTGCTCTTGTTCTGATAAATGGAGTTTTTCGATAATCTTTCTGAGGACATATTTTGAAGGCGCGCCCTTGTGGCCTCGTTCTAAAACGCTGACGTAGCTCGCCTTGATACCAACCAGTTCTGCTAGTTCGACCTGTTTTAGGCCTCTCTTTCTTCTCAGTTGCTCTAAACGCTCACCAAATGGAGTCATTATTAGTCAGCCCATTTAACTTAACTTCATACGGTCGTTTTTAACCCAAATTAAAGTTAAAGGCAAGTTTTTTTGATAAGCGAAAATCCTGTTTAATTTATTTTAAATCAATAACTTATGTATAAAAGTATACACGGGTATCTAACTCCTAAGGATTGTGAGAATTGTTTCGGGGATGGTGAGAATTTCTTTCACTGATTACGAGATCCCACAGTGGCACCACTGGTTTTTTTTTGCTTCGCACTTGCATTATTACTGTATGACGCATAGTATTTGCTGTGTGTCGCATAGTATGTGTTATACAGTATGCGACATACAGTACCCATAACAAAGGTTCAACGCAGCGTCCGGGCTGACCAAAGCGGCCATAAGCAAGGATCAACAATGACCGAAAACCGATTAGACAAAATGCGTGGTGAGCTACGCCGTGGGGTGCTGGTGCTGGCGGTGTTGTCGTCGCTAAAGCAGCCGCATTACGGTTATTCACTGCGCAAACAATTACAGGATGCCGGCATCGACATCGATGAAGGCACTTTATATCCGCTGGTGCGGCGACTGGCGGAACAAGGCTTACTGGATAGCGAATGGCAACAAGCCGAAGGGCGTGAACGTCGCTACTACCAACTTTCTACCCTGGGCGGCGAATTACTGCAGCAACTAACCGAAGAATGGCAACAGCTGAACGGCGCGCTTGGCAACTTACTGGAGCAACCATAATGGAACTGGTCGATCGTTACATCAATGCAGTACAACGTTATTTGCCTGAAGACAAAAGAACTGATATCGGCCGTGAGCTGAGCTCGCATTTGCTGGATCAGCTGGAAAGTCAGCAGGATGAACTGGGGCGCAAACTCACCGACGACGAAGTAGCGGCAACCCTGCAACTGTGGGGGCATCCGCGGCAAGTGGCGGCGACCTATGTGCCACCGACGCCTTTGGTCAGCTCCGAATTGATGCCGGTGTATAAACAAACCCTGATCTATGTGTTTGGATTGATATTTTTGCTGCAATGTCTTGGTAGCAGTATTCATTTTTTGCAGACGGATTATTTCAAAACGCTGCAGTTTTTAATGCAGTTGTTATTTGGTTTTTTTGATTCGGCAGCGACCGCTTTTATGGTGGTGACGCTGCTGTTTTACGCTTATAGCGCTGGTGGTGCTGACAATAGCTGGTTGCTGTCGAAACAATGGCGGGTGCAGGATTTACCGTCGGTCAGCCGGCCCTGGCAACAAATGAGTGCCGGTGACTTACTGACAGATCTGGCGACTTCCGCTTTTTTATTAATCGTTTTGTGGTATCCACTATGGATGTCGGCCGAGACGTTGGCCAGTATCCGGGTGGCGCTTAATCCGGAAATTCAGCAATGGGTGCCATGGCTTTCGGCATTGTTAGTGGTGTCAGTGCTGGCCAATCTATGGTGGGTGTGGCGGCCGTATTGGACCAAACTTACCTTGAGCATCAATGTCGTGTTAAACCTGGGGTTTAGCCTGAGTTTTCTGCTGTTGTGGCTATCACCTGCCTTGTTAGTGGGGACAGACAATCCATTGCCAACGTTGCTGACAATTGCCGATTTAGACCGGGTGCTGCGGAATATTTTCCTGCTGGCTGGACTATTTTGCATCTACGAAGTGGGTCGGGATTTGTACCGGTTACGGCAACTTTCCAGATAACACCGCGAACCAGCCTTTACCAACTTACTGCGGGCAGCACAGAATTTACCAACCTGCTGCCCGCATTTTTACTAAATAATGCTCTTCCCGCTAGCCGGTTGATTTGTTGAAGGTTTTTCTTGTTGAAAATTCAGATACAAAACCTAACAAGAATTCTGGTGTTAAAGCGAAGCGTTCTCAATTGCATGCATATGATTTTATTCATGTTTTTTGCCTTTAATCCTCGACATTCGGCAGCAGTTGACTAAAATGGTCAACAATTGCTGCGACACTTTTTATATATAAATGTCGTTTTCACATGCCCCAATCAGGAGCCAAGCCATGCAAGGCCATCCCGCTATCATCACCGTGCTGAATGAAGTGCTGACCTCAGAACTCACTTCCATTAATCAGTATTTTTTACACGCCCGTATCTACAAAAACTGGGGTTTGGCTGAGCTGAACAACATCTGCTACAAAAAATCCATTCGTGATATGAAACAAGCCGATGAGCTGATTGAGCGGGTGTTGTTTTTAGAAGGATTACCGAATTTACAAGCACTTGGCCGGTTACGCATCGGTGAAGACACCGAAGAAATGCTGCAGTGCGATTTAGAATTCCAACAAGAGCAACTGCCGCTACTGAAACAAGCCATCGCCCTTTGTGAACAACATCAGGATTATGTCAGCCGGGAAATCCTGGTGGAAATTCTGGAGCACGAAGAAGAACATATCGACTGGATCAACGCGCAGCAGTATCAGATTGGCGTGATGGGTCTGCCGAATTACCTGCAGTCGAAAGTAGGAGAATAACAAATGCACGGTCAACAACAGATTATCGACGCGCTGAATCTATTGCTCGCCAACGAGCTGAGCGCCATGGACCAGTATTTTATCCATTCACGGATGTATAAAGACTGGGGCCTGCACAAGTTATTCGAGCGCATCGACCACGAAGTGGAAGACGAAAAAGGCCATGCTTCCTTGATTATCGAGCGGATTTTATTCCTCGAAGGCACGCCGGATATGGTGACCCGCGATGGGCTGCAAATTGGCAAAGATGTACCAGCTATGCTGCAAAACGACCTGAACGTTGAATATGCTGTTGGTGCTTTACTGAAAAAAACCATGGCGTTATGTGAAACACAACAGGATTATGTGACCCGCGCTATGTTGCAGCAACTGCTTGATGATACCGAAAACGACCATGCTAAATGGCTGGAGCAGCAATTGCGTCAGATCAAAATGTTTGGTTTGCAGAACTACTTACAGTCGCAAATTTAACACTAGATCCTTGGCAGGGAGTAGTGTGAGGTGCTGGTGAAAACCCGCACCTTTTTTATTTCAGTTGGCTGCTGACATCAGCGCCATATATTGTTTTTTATATTCGGTTTGTGCTGATAATTCGACTTCAGAGAGTTGCAACTGCAGGTAGCTTTCAGTCAAGACCAGACTTTGGATTGATGTATTTAAGCGAGTGATAATTTCTGCACCGGCACTGCCCTTATTACAAGCAAAGTAAGCTGCTGTGGTGGCAGTTGCTTCCGCCACCGGAAAAGAATGAACCTGTTGTTTAAAAGCTTCTGGCAACATAAACGGATATTCAAGGATTAAGTCCACCCGCTCCTGCACCAGCATTGGCCATAATTCCCCAATACCCACGCCACTTTGTCTGAGATATAAGTATTTCGATTTTTCCGGAGCGCGAATAAGTGGATCCAGTTCGGCACCATAAGAACGATCGGCATCAAGTCCAAGCAGCACCCTGGCATTTTTTGCCCAAGCGGAATCTAAACTGACTTTGCCGTGTTGATCTTGTAGGAACTGCAATTTTCGCTGCATACGGCTATTTTTTAAAACATACAAGCGCAGTCCAAGTACCATGGTAAATGGTTTACTGTAATGGAAAAGTTGCCGCCGTTGCGGTGTGCTGAGCACACCGGCCATGCAGCCTTGCGGATTTTCCAACGTTAATTGCATCGCTTTGGTATGGTTCACCAGATGAAACTGATAATGCACGTCGTTGGTGTGGGTTAGTATTTGTCGGATAAGTTTTTTATCAATAGATTCATTCGGTTGCGCTGGCAACGTTAACCAGTTTGGCGGCATTTTACTGTAAAACGTTACTTCCACTGCGTTGCTCGGGCAACAGCTGAAAACACTGCAAAACAACCATAAGGAAGCGAATTTCATCTGAGAAGCTTTTCCCTAGCCGACTTTATTTCAGCATAGTAAACACTTCTGCTGTTCGCTGTTAATTTCTCTGAAAACGCCGAGGGGAGTATCGGGAGATCTATGGGAGCGTCCATAGATCTTCTGGATTTACTCAAGCTTTTATTGCTGTTGTAAGCTTGATCGCCGCTGCTCGGCTTTTTTCTTGTATTGCTCGCTTTCCCGGAAAATTTGATGCAGTTTTTCAGCTTCGGCATTGTAAGGTAGTATAAAACCAGCTGCTTTAAACAGCTCACGATGGGCCGGTGACGCGACTCCTGACAATTGTTTGGCCTGTTCACTGCTTATTTGCTTGAAGTTGCCTAAGTGCTGCTGCACATCTTCTGAGCTTGCATTAAACATCATCATAAACATCATGACAGTGACATCCACATCTTCTGCGGGTATTTCTTGCTGTTGTCGCATCAGATCCTGAAGTCCTTGCCAATCTTTCTGCTGAATCAACGCGCTCATTTTCTTCGTATTATCGAGATCCTCAGCAGATAAATCTTTCATATACTGCGATGACTGCTGCTGCATTTTCAGGTTGGTCAGATAAGCCCGTTCCGGCAAATCCCTGGTTATCACAGCGCCTACTGGCCATTGTTGTGCTGTTGGACAAGCCGCAACTTGTTGTAGTAATTGGTTAAATTCAGTCTGCAATTGCTGCAGCGCCAGCAATGGCGTCGCGTCTGGTCCACCTTTTTCAATTGGCATTGCAGGTTGTTGCTGCAGTAATTCACTGAGGTGCTGCGATTCTTGCTCAGGCAAGAGTAACAGCCACTGGCTTCGCACGTCAGCAGACCGCGGCAGGATCCCTGCGGTCAATAAAGTGCGCACCTTGCTGATTTGTTGATCCAGTTGTTGCTCTGAAGTCGGCAATGGAATGAGATCAAAAGCATTGGGGGCTTGTGGATCTATGCTGGCCGGGATACCCAAAGCACGCCAATAATCAAATAGCTCGGCACTTGAGTTTTCAGCCGCCAATAAGGTTAAATTGTAAGCGCGGAAATTGTCTTGCCATTGCTGTTGCAAATCGTCTTTATAGTGTTGCTGTACCATATCAATCAGCGGCAGTGGCAAATCCAGCGCCGTAAAAGCTGCCAGATCTCCAATAAATGGTTGGATACCGGCATCGATAAATTGTTGAATAGTCGAAAACGGGATCTGTGGATTAGCGATAACGACACGACCCAGCAAACTTAATTCCATTTGCGTGAATAAATACGGGCGATCAGCGGTGTCATGTTGCTGAATCAGTTGCAACAGCTGATCATAATCCTGTTTGCCGATGGCAGCCTGCACATTGAAGAAAGTGTCTTTATCGACTTTGAAGTTGATGTGCCTAAACTGTTGTTTGAAATAGGCAAAGTTTTCTTTTCTCGCCGCTTGCCGAAACTGAAAAACCTCCAAATCCCCACCAACTACCTGTAAAGTCTGCAGTGTCACCGGTTTTTTAATGCCCTGTTTAATATGCAGATCAATCAGTTGATTGGTCAGGCTAACGCGCTGTTGCTGTAGTTTCTGCAATGAAGTTCCGAGCTGCTCAGCGGACGGGCAGGTCTGCGTTGTGTCCGTTGGGTTCGTAGTTATCGAAGGCTTGTATGGAGCTGTACTCTCCGATCGTGGCGGCAAGCCTGCTGAGCTTTGTGGATTTTGTTGCTCAAGCGCATTTTTGGCGAGTTCGACAGCGACACTATCTGAGCCAGGCCAGTAGGCCCAGGCGAGCAGTACCATGGCCAAGACTACGCCAACTTTGAGCACCAACTTCATGCTAATCCTTATATTTTGATAAAAGTCTGAGTAGCACCCAGTACCGTCCTTGTAAAAATCTTGTGATATGAGACCGTTTTTGGCGCGGTATTGTCAACATAAATCGCTGGCTGTGCGGCGGACTGCCTGCGGCGAGTCACGCCCTACGCTCAAGATGCACTTAACATATTGTTTTAGAAAGCAAAACTTCGTAGGGCGTACTCACCGCGCATAGCGGTAGTACGCCATAATCTAATATTGGGTCGCCGCCGTTGACTGGCGATGCTTCTGTTAAAAAGTCATCGATAAAAACGATTGAATTCACTGATAAAAATTGATTTAGCTAATTCTATTTTACGACTACCTTTAATGACGTGTACCGCTCTATGCAATCGATGAATTGCTTCAAATCATAACTAAAGGATCTACACCATGGATAATTCACAAGCTAGCAAAGGTAAATGCCCGGTAATGCACGGGGCAAACACCTCAGCCACGACTTCAAGCCAGAATTGGTGGCCGAACGCTTTGAATCTCGACATTCTGCATCAGCATGACCATAAAACCAATCCGATGGACCCTGACTTTAACTACGCCGAAGCCTTTAAATCTCTTGATCTGGCGGCTGTTAAAACCGACTTACAAGCACTGATGACCGACAGTCAAGCCTGGTGGCCGGCCGATTGGGGCCATTATGGTGGCCTGATGATCCGGATGGCCTGGCATTCTGCCGGTACTTACCGCATTGCCGATGGCCGTGGTGGCGCTGGCACCGGCAATCAGCGGTTTTCGCCGCTGAATAGCTGGCCGGATAACGGCAACCTGGATAAAGCCCGCCGCTTGTTGTGGCCGATTAAACGCAAATATGGCAACAAATTATCCTGGGCCGATTTGATGATCCTGGCCGGTAATATGGCTTATGAATCGATGGGATTAAAAACCTTTGGTTTTGCCGGTGGCCGTGCCGATATTTGGCATCCGGAAAAAGATATTTACTGGGGCTCGGAAAAAGAATGGTTAGCGCCAACTGCCAACGAAAATAGCCGTTACAGTGATGGCCGCGAATTAGAAAACCCACTTGCTGCGGTGATGATGGGGCTGATTTACGTCAATCCGGAAGGGGTTGATGGCAACCCGGATCCATTAAAAACCGCCGCCGATATGCGTGAGACTTTTGCCCGGATGGCGATGGATGATGAAGAAACGGTGGCGTTAACTGCCGGTGGTCACACCGTGGGTAAAGCGCACGGTAACGGCAGCGCCGCCAACTTAGGCCCGGCGCCGGAAGGTGCGGACATTCATGAACAGGGTTTTGGCTGGATGAATCACCAAAGCCGTGGTATCGGTCGCAATACCGTCACCAGCGGTGTCGAAGGCGCCTGGACGACTCACCCAACCAAATGGGACAACGGTTATTTTTATCTGTTATTCAGTTACGACTGGCAACTGACCAAAAGCCCGGCCGGAGCCTGGCAGTGGGAACCGGTCAGTATTCGCGAAGAAGACAAGCCGGTGGATGTGGAAGACCCGTCGATCCGTTGTAACCCAATGATGACCGACGCCGATATGGCGCTGAAAATGGATCCGGCTTATCGCCAGATTTCCGAGAAGTTCTACGCCAATCCGGCCTATTTCGACGAAGTCTTTGCCCGCGCCTGGTTTAAGTTAACCCACCGCGATTTAGGGCCAAAAGCCCGTTATCTCGGCCCGGATGTACCGGCTGAAGATTTAATCTGGCAAGACCCAATCCCAGCCGTGGATTATCAGTTATCAGAAGCCGAAGTCACTGAACTTAAAGCGAAAATTCTGGCCACTGGTTTGCCGGAGTCCGAGCTGATAGCGACCGCCTGGGACAGTGCCCGGACTTTCCGCGGTTCTGATTTCCGCGGTGGTGCTAATGGCGCCCGTATCCGGTTAGCCCCGCAAAAAGATTGGGCAGGCAACGAGCCGGCACGCTTACATAAAGTGCTGCTGACGTTAGCCCAGCTGCAGGCTGGTCTGAGCAAAAAAGTAAGTATCGCCGATTTAATCGTGTTGGGTGGTACCGCAGCGGTCGAACAAGCGGCGCGGGCAGCTGGTTTTGCGATTACAGTGCCCTTTATGCCAGGTCGGGGTGATGCCACTGCCGAGCAAACCGATGTTGAGTCTTTTGCCGTGCTGGAACCAATTCATGATGCATTCCGTAACTGGCTGAAGCAAGATTACGCGGCAATGCCGGAAGAGTTGATGCTGGACCGTGCGCAACTCATGGGCTTAACAGCGCAGGAAATGACCGTGCTGGTTGGCGGTTTGCGGGTGCTCGGCGCCAATCACGGCAGCAGCAAACATGGTGTATTTACCAATCAAGTTGGCGTGCTCAGCACTGACTTTTTCACCACGCTGACCGATATGGCGTATAGCTGGAAACCGGCCGGTAAAAACCTGTATCAGATTGTTGACCGGGCAAGTGGCGCCGTGAAGTTTACCGCCACCCGGGTCGACTTAGTGTTTGGTTCGAACTCGGTACTGCGCTCTTACGCTGAAGTTTATGCGCAGGACGACGCCAAAGAGAAGTTCGTGCGTGACTTTGTCAAAGCCTGGACCAAAGTGATGAACGCTGACCGGTTTTGAAATCATTTAGCTAATCATCAATAGCGACGCTTCTAACCAACCCGAAACGCCAGTCCAAACGACTGGCGTTTTTTTACTTAAATTTCTGCTGTCGCCGATTATTTGCTGATCTTTCTCTGTGAAAACGACGTTTAACCGCTGTTGTATCAGCAACTTCGTTTACTCCCATTCGGTAAAACTCCAGGAAAAACCATGACAGTACAGGTGGTTTGGTACAAACGTGATCTTCGTTTAGCTGATCACCGGCCCTTAGTTGCGGCCAGTCAAAGCGGCCCTGTGCTCTGTCTGTATGTGCTGGAAGACGCCTATTGGCAATTGGCCGAAACCAGCAACCGGCAGTGGTTGTTTGTGCGGGATTCGCTGTTAGATCTTGAGCAACAACTCGCTGCGATTGGTGGCAGCTTGCTGATTTTACGCAGTTCGGTCTGTGAAGCCTTAACGTTGCTGCAGCAAAGCGTGGGTACTTTTGTGCTGTACAGTCATGAAGAAACCGGCAATCTCTGGACTTATCAACGCGATATCCAGGTGGCGGCCTGGTGTAAACAGCATGCAGTCACCTGGTGTGAATACGCGCAAAATGGTGTGCGCAGGCCTTCCCGGAAAAACAGCTCTGGCAAGAAAAAAATAACAGGAAGCAAAGCAGCAGACAAAAATACCGACGCCTGGCACCAACGCTGGCATCTACATTGGGAAGAGTGGTCGCAACAACCGCCGTTGCCGGTGCCAACTGCGCTACAGTTGCTGAACCCCCGGGATTTCAACGCGACCGCGCTTGGTAGTAAAGCTCTGGCTGTAGCTGAGTTACCGCTGCAAATCTGTGACGATGAATATACCTGCCCGGGCCGGCAGCCCGGCGGTCGGCACATAGGTTTGGCTTTATTAGATAGTTTTTTGGCGCAGCGCAGTCAGCGTTATCAATCCTTGATTAGTTCACCACTGACCGCCGAAAGTGGCTGCTCGCGATTAAGTGCGCACCTGGCTTACGGCACCGTCAGCCTGCGCGAAGTGTTGGCAAGACTGGATTTCACGCTGCAACATCACCCGGACCGGCTGTGGTGCCGTAATCTGTCAGCCTTTCGCTCGCGGCTGGTCTGGCATTGCTATTTTATCCAGAAGCTCGAAAGCAACCCGGACGCCGGGCTGATGAATCTTAATCGTAAATATGATGCGCTACAGCGGCCGTGGGACGAAAGTAGATTTATTGCCTGGAGTCAGGGCAAAACCGGTTGGCCGCTGGTCGATGCCTGTATGCGGTATTTGATTTACCACGGTTGGCTGAATTTTCGGATGCGCGCCATGCTGGTGTCCATTGCTTGTTACACCCTGAAGCTGCCATGGCAGCCGGTGTCGGATTATCTGGCCAAGCTCTTTGTCGATTTTGAGCCCGGCATCCATTACCCACAAATTCAGATGCAAAGCGGCACCACCGGCCAACAGGTGCTGCGCATTTACAACCCCGTGAAACAAGCACAAGAGCTGGACCCGGAAGGCATATTTGTCCGTCGTTGGCTGCCGGAACTTGGGCAGGTGTCTCATGTTTGGATTTTTGAACCCTGGCGGATGCCTGCCGAGATGAGAGTTCGCACCGGATCACAGTGTTACCCGCTACCGCCGGTCGATTTCAGCAGCAGTCACCGTGAAGCCAAAGACGAAATTTCGATGTTACGCAGTGGTGTCGCGGGAAAAGTAGTGAAGGGCGCTGGTCAAAAAACCTCATCCCGCGCAGTTGTGGTAAATCCAGAGCAAAACCCAACACCAGCGGGCAACGACGATTTCGGGCAAATGAGTCTGTTTGATTAGGTACTTGGCGCCTAAGCCTGGGTTCCAATTTAACCTACAGCTTGCGCCATATCAGCCAACTCAAGGCTGCCAAAATGCCAATAATTGCCATGCCGACCCAATTGAATTGTTGCCGGATATTCTCGACATAACGGCTGGCCGATGGTTGCGGTGGCGGATTGCTGGCTGCTGGGGTGGGTTGCACAGTATAGGCCGTCACAACATTCTGCATCGGTTCGCGTTTCGCTTGTGACGGCATCGCTTGCAGCGAGACATTGGCATCCGGCGAGGTGCAGTGTGATGCAATTTTCTGAAATAACTCACGATCTTGTTTAACCAACTGCTCGCCTTCAGCAAAACCATAACCAGCGTTCAGGCGTTTGTGGATCTGCTCTTTTTGCTGCTTTAAGCGGTCGCACTCAGCTTTGGTATATTGTTCAACAGCGCATAGCGGGCTATTCGTCAGTATCAAAACAAGCAATATAATCCATTTCATAAGGGGAGCTGACGTTTCCGGAGTCGGGATTGCATGTTAGCTAAATTGGCAGCAGTTGGGCAATGTTGGTTTTGTGGAATAGCGGACTTTCTTTAAGTCTCTACTTACAAATCCGCAGTCCTACTTAAATCGCGTCGTTTCACTTACAAATCCTTATGTTAACTTGGGTCAATTTCTAGCCTCCCCGGTGGCTAAAACCGTGTTGTAGTACGACCCACTCGCCTTGTCGAATCTCTGTATCGCTGTGTTTCGCATCTCACTATGGTGAAATCGTTGGTGAACCCCGCAGTTTGGTTTGCCATTAAAAACAAAAGCAAAAAAACACAAAGCAAAAAAAACACCAAAGACAGGGGTTAGACAATGCATAAACGTAACGCACTTTCGCTTGCGATAGCGATGGCATGCGCTTTTTCTGCCGTGGCGCAGCAAGCGGATGTCACCAAAACGACCACCCAAACGACCACAGAAAAAGCCGCAGCAACCAGTACAACCAATGACACCGAACTGGAAGTGATTTCGGTCACGGCCACCAAACGCAAAACCAAACTGATGGAAACGCCGGTGGCGATTTCAGCACTCAGTGAATCCCTGCTGCAGCAGCATGGCGTCAACAATGTCAAAGATATTGCGGATTTAGTGCCAGGCCTCGACATTTCAGTGTCTTCTGAACAGGCCGCGCCGGTGATTACTATGCGTGGTATTCGTTCGACCAACATTACCGAATTAGGTGATCCGGCCGTCGGCGTACACTTAGACGGTATTTACTCACCAAGGATGCAGGGTGCCCTGGCGTTAATGTACGACGTCGAACGGGTTGAAGCTTTACGTGGCCCGCAAGGCACCTTGTTTGGCCGGAACTCCACCGTTGGCAGCATTAATGTGCTGTCGGCAAAACCAGAACTAGACCGCAGCTACGGCAACGTTAATGGCGAGCTGGGCCGCTTTCATGCCGTCAGCACCGGTGGCATGTATAACCTGGCAGTTTCAGATGAATTTGCCATCAGATTTTCCGGTAAAACACTCAAACGTGACTCTTATGTCGAAGGCTATTGGGATCCAAACCAATATGACACCCGCTATTTGCCAGCAGGGGTGCTGGACGCTGAAGTCGTTTCAGAAAACTCTTATCAGGGCATTGGTCAGACGCTAACCCAGCGCGAAAACTGGTGGATAGATCCTGCAGGCACCAATCCAGATGCGCAGAAAGTCCGGGCTTTAACCCCAGCGGATAAAAAAGACTTTTACAACAATGCCAACGAGCATTCGTTTCGCGTCAGTACCTTATGGGAACCTGCGGCGGGCCGTTTTTCTAACCATACCGTGTTCCAATATTACAAAAACGACAGTGCCGGTTCGGTCGAGATGGTGAACTGTGAAAAACTGCGGGGCCGACCGACAGAATTTGGCGGCGACTGTTCGACATTTTTACCGAGCGACAATACCTATCAGGCGGTCGTGAACGTGCCCGGTAAACTGGAACTGGATATTACCTATCTTCGAAATTCACTGAACTATGAACTGACAGATGAGCTCAACCTGGTGTGGCTTGCCGGTTTTGAAGATATGAAGCGGCAGTCGGCGCAGGATATTGAAGTCGGTCTGGATGTATGGGACGGCGCGATGTTTTTCCTCGATGGCACCGGTGCCCGCTCTTATTCGACCGAGCTGCAGTTACAGTCGGATGAGCTTGGCGATTTGGTCTGGATAGCCGGGGTTAACATATTCCATGAAAAAACCACCACTGTCGGCTATTACGATAACCCGATGGATGATAAAGCGTTTTGGGATCAGCCGGATCGTTCTACCGATGCCTTGGCCGCTTTTGGACAGGCGACTTACAACCTGAGCCCAGCATTGCACCTGACGTTAGGTTACCGTTTCAGTGATGAAACCAAAGAGGATAAAGGCGGACGCACGTTACGCTGCTCCAATGCCGATGGCTGCGCACCGGGTTGGTTTAACCGCACCATCTTGTCGAATTTACCGGTGAATGCCTTTGAAAATCCGGCTATTTATAAATCCGCTTTTGCCAACGACAACAAAGGCAGCTGGCAAAACAGCGATTTCCGGCTTGGTCTTGATTACGACGTCAGCAGCAATACCATGGTCTACGGTTATGTCGCCTCAGGTTTTAAAGCCGGTGGCATCGGCGATGTGTTTGAAGTGGTCAACGACAGAACTGGCCAGGTGCAGCGTTTTGAAACCCAGTTTGACCCGGAACAAGTGCTGACGTACGAGTTAGGTACTAAGACGAGCTTGTTTGATAACTCACTGAATTTACAAGGCGTGTTCTTTTTTACCGATTACAAGGATATGCAATACGCCTCTGTCGGCTCGATCGGCAATGTTGAGCGTCTGGCGGCAATAGAGAACCCGGACGGCAGCCCGGTACTGGATCAAAATGGTCAACCGGTGCTGGACTTCCAAAACATGCCGGTGATTGCTTATTACACGCAAAACGTGCCGGGTTCGACCATTAAAGGCATAGAACTGGAGTTTGACTGGAAACCTTATCCAAGTGGCCGGATTTCCGGTTATGTCACCTGGACCGATGCCCGCATCACCGATGATTGGATCACCAAATGGGATTATGACCCGGAGTATTTGTTCGATTTGTCGTATGAAGAATCGATTGATCCGACAAATACCTTGCTGACTACCAATTTAAAAGGCAATCAGTTGGCGATGGTGCCTAAGTTCAGTGCCAATTTAAGCTACACCCACAGCTTTTATTTAGGCGACTGGGGCTACATTCACAGCTGGATGAATGTGAACTGGAAAGATAAATCCTACAACACCATTTGGAACCTGGATAAGCATCTGGACGACATGAACTTTGCGGTGTCTGACGCAGCTATTTCCTATATTGACGACAGCCGTGATGCATTTACCTCAGTCAATGCCTCGTTCAAGTATGAACCTATGGATCAAGCATGGTTTGCTGAGTTGTTTATCAGCAACGCCACCGATGAAGTGGTGCAGCATTGGAGCAACACTGGCAAAGGCTTCCCGAAAGGAAGTTTTGGCATGCCACGTTATTACGGTGTGCGCGCAGGTTTTAATTTCTAGTTTTGAATGTCCGTGTATAAACCGCTCAGCTTTGTTGGGCGGTTTTTTTTGATCAGGCCTGAATACCACGGCTGGGTCGCTGTAAGGTCTGCTAAGGATAATTTTCATGATCAATAACAAGATCACCATGTATAAAACCATTCATAAAGCCATTCATAAAATCATGAATCATAAGCATAAATTCGCACTGCTTAGCCTGTTGCTGGCGACTTCGGCCAATGCGGCAGCGGTTAACGTTATGAAAACCACTTATTCAGAACAAAAGACAGAAAACAATGCACAAAACAATGCAGAAAAAACAGCGGTACAGTGGCCTTATGTCAATACGGGTTTGCCAAAGGATCCGCAACTGGAACAGGTGCTGGACCAGATACTGGCCCGGATGACAGTGGCACAAAAAGTAGCGCAGATGATCCAACCGGAAATTGGTTATTTGTCGGTGGCGCAAATGCGTAAGTACGGTTTTGGCTCCTACCTTAATGGCGGCAATACTGCACCTTATGGTCAAAAAAGAGCAGCGCCGGCGGTTTGGTTAAAATACGCCGACGACATGTACGAAGCCTCGGTTGATGCCAAAGAAGATGGCAGCCGCATTCCGACCATTTGGGGCACGGATGCGATGCATGGCCATAGCAATGTCTATGGCGCCACCTTATTTCCGCACAATATTGGCCTTGGCGCCGCCCATGATCCAAAGCTTATCCACCAGATTGGGGTGGCGACCGCCAAAGAAGTGGCTGCAACCGGCATTGAATGGAGTTTTGCGCCGACGGTGGCCGTGGTCAGAGACGACCGTTGGGGCCGCACTTATGAAAGTTATTCTGAAGATCCGGCCATCGTCAAAGCTTATGCCGGGCAGATGGTGTCAGGCTTGCAGGGCACTTTAGGCCAGGATTTCCTGCAGGGTTTCGGCCGGATCGCTACGGCCAAACACTTTGTCGGCGATGGCGGCACTGAAAAAGGTATCGACCGCGGCGATACGCTGATTGATGAACAAGGTCTGCGGGATATTCATGCCGCGGGTTATATGACCGCCATTCGGGCCGGTGTGCAGTCGGTGATGGTGTCTTTTAACAGTTGGAATGGCGTGCGGTTGCATGGCCATCAATACCTGCTGACCGATGTGCTGAAACAGCAAATGGGCTTTGATGGTTTTGTGGTCAGTGACTGGAACGGCCATAAGTTTGTTGAAGGTTGCTCACTGGAACAATGTGCCGGCGCTATTAATGCTGGCGTTGATGTGCTGATGGTGCCTGAGCATTTTGAAGCCTTTTATCACAATACCATTCGTCAGGTAGAGCAGGGGGTCATTCCGATGACCCGGATTGATGATGCGGTGCGGCGCTTTTTGCGGGCGAAAATTCGCTGGGGCTTGCTGGCGCGTGGTAAACCGTCCAGTCGGCCAGAATCTAAAGAACGTGCGGTATTTAACAGTCAGGCGCATCAAGAATTAGCGCGCGATGCGGTTCGTAAATCCCTGGTGCTGTTAAAAAACAACCGGCAATTATTGCCGTTATCGCCGAAAAGCCATGTGCTGGTGGCTGGTGATGGCGCAGATAACATCGCCAAACAAGCCGGTGGCTGGAGTGTGTCCTGGCAGGGCACTGACAACAGTAACGCCGATTTCCCCAACGCGACGTCGGTGTATCAGGGCATTCGCCAGCAAGTGGAAAGCGCGGGTGGCAAAGTGGAGCTGGCGGTGAATGGCCGCTACCGCCAAAAACCCGATGTCGCCGTGGTGGTGATTGGCGAAAACCCTTATGCCGAATGGTTTGGTGATATTCAGCAGCTGGAATACCAGCTTGGCGACAAACGTGATTTAGCGCTGATCCAACAGCTGAAACAACAAGGTATTCCGGTGGTGACAGTGTTTTTAACCGGTCGGCCGCTGTGGGTGAATAAAGAGCTGAACGCATCGGATGCTTTTGTGGTGGCCTGGCTGCCAGGTTCCGAAGGCCAGGGGGTGGCGGATGTGCTGTTGGCCGACAGTCAGGGCGAGCCTCGATATGATTTTCAGGGCAAACTCAGTTTTTCCTGGCCGCGGTTTGATGATCAGTTTGTGCTGAATAAAGGCGATGCCAACTATGACCCCTTGTTTGCTTATGGTTATGGTTTAACCTATGCCGACCAGACAGAGCTGGGCCCCTTGTCCGAGCAGGTATCGCCAGTAACAGCAGCCAGCTCTGATGATGGTATTCAGCCGCTATTTTTACGCAATTTAGCTGCAGATCTGGCCTGGGTGTTAGCCGACAGCAGTACCGCCAAGGCATCAGACTCTGCCACGCTTATCACCACACCTTATGGGGTCAGCACGGATGGGCAAAGTCTGGCCATGCAATCGGTGAATCTGTCTTATCAGGAAGATGGCCGGCAATTGCGCTGGAATACAGCTGCGCCAGCCACAGCCAGCCTGCGTTACCTCAAGCCGGTTGCTGCTGCCAAACTCAACCAGGCCAAGGCACTGCGATTTAGCCTACGTTTTGATCAACAAGTACCGGCGAAGCTCAGCCTGGGTGCGCTTTGTGATTTGGAAGGTCGTTGCCAGCGGCAGTTATCGCTGGCACAACCACTCACTAGTATGCAGCCCGGGGTATGGCATACTGTGGAAGTGGCGCTGCAGTGTGCTGGTCAGCCGGCGATGGACACGCGGATTTTGGATGCGATGGTGTTAAGCGCTACCGGACAACATAGTCTGGCCGTGGCGGATATCCTGTTGGTGACGCAGCAGAGTGCACTGGAAATGAGCGCTCAAAATACGAGCTCGCAAAAAGTGAGCTCGCAAAATATCATGCAGTTGGGCTGTGTCGAAATTTCAGCGCGTTAGCACGCAATAAGTAACTAGAAACGAGCAGCTGATCTCGAACAGGCAGCTGCTCGCTTCATTAAATTGGAATTGACTGGTGTTACAAGCTTTAACCCGAAATCAACTGTTCTGGCTCTGTCAAACAGGCGGCTGGGCCGTGTACGCTTTGCTGACGGAGTTGATGATTAAAATTCCCAGTCAGGAGCCCTGGCAGATCAGTCTGCCGCATCTGCTGCTGGATACTTGTTTCGGTTTTATCTTAACCCTGCTGCTGCGAGCCTGGTATCGCCATGTCAGCGCAAAAGAGTTGCCATTAAAAGTGATCTGGCATCTGGCGGTGATCTTTCTCAGTTGCCTGGTGTGGACGCAGTGGAAATGGCTGACGCTACAGTGGCTGTATGGCCAGTTGTGGCAGTGGATGACCTGGTTCGATTTTGGTACCTGGAATTCCGCTTCGTTAACGATCTTACTGACCTGGACCGCCTTGTATTACGCCTCCAAAGCAACTTTCGAAACCATGGAGCAGCGGCAAAAGGCGGCAGACGCTATCCATCTGGCGAAAGAAGCGCAACTTAAAATGCTGCGCTATCAGCTCAACCCGCATTTTATGTTTAACAGCATTAATGCCATTTGCACCTTAATTTTGAAGCAAGATAACCAACATGCGGTTTCGATGCTGGAAAAGCTATGTGATTTGCTACGCTACAGCTTGTACACAGATCCGTTAGCGAAAGTGACAGTGGCGGAAGAAATCCTGATTTTACAAACCTATTTTGATGTAGAGCAGTGCCGGTTTCGCAGCAAACTAAACGTTTCAATTGTGGCCGACGAGGAAGTAAAAAATTTCCTGATGCCATCTTTATTGCTGCAACCGCTGGCAGAAAATGCTTTAAAACATGGCATGCGGATGTCGCAACAAAGTTACGCTATTACCGTCAATTTCAGCCATCACGACGGACAGCTGCAGATCAGTATGCTGGACAACGGCAGTGGTTTTGAACAGCAAGCGCTGGCTGATTCTACCGGTATCGGTTTACACAATTGCGAAGAGCGGTTAGCGCTGATTTACCCGGAGCAAAGCGCATTAAGTTTTGGCAACAGGGCTGACGAAGGCGCCTGGATTAAAATTTGTATCCCCAAAGAACTTGCGCAGTCGACGGCGCAGGGAGCGGCAACATGATCCTCAACACCTTGATACTAAACACGGTGATTGTCGATGACGAACCCGCTGCCATCGAAGGCCTTCGCATCAGGCTGCAGACATTTCCTGAAGTCCGGGTGATCGGCGAAGCAACCAGCGTGGCCGAAGCGCTGACCCTCATCAACACCTTATCGCCTGATCTGATTTTTCTCGATATCGAAATGCCGGAACAAACAGGCTTCGACCTGATCCGGCAACTGCAACCGGAACAATGCCCGGCTATTGTGTTTGTGACCGCCTTTCATCAACACGCCGTAAAAGCCTTTGAAGTCAGGGCGCTGGATTACTTACTCAAACCCGTAAAACAGCAACGACTCGCCGAAACCATCGGCCGGCTACGAGAGATGACCACCAGCCGGGCTGACAAAGCGCAAATGCTGGGAGCAGTTGCAGAAATAACCAAAAACGTTCACGGCCACAGTACTGAAACCATCGAGCCGCAATACTGTATCGAACGCCAGAAGCTGGTGATCGAGGATGGCCGCAACCCAATCCAGTTGATCCCCTATCAGGATATTATCTGGATTGACGCCGCTGGCGATTACATGTGCGTCCACACTAAAGCCGAAACCTACGTCATGCGCGCCCGCTTAAAAAGCCTGATCAACGAACGGCTACCCGATGTATTTGTGCGAATTCACAAATCCACCGTCGTCAACCTGACGCACATCGTCAAACTGCTGCCGCTCTATAACTCGGAATATCACGCGGTATTGGTCAATGACAAGGTGCTGAAAGTGAGCCGCACTTATGCGCGGGCTTTGAAGCAGCGGTTGGTTTAGTGATGTTGGAGGGAATTGTTGTGTGAGTGAGGATTTTGGTGTGGCGCAACAGGTTCAAATCAATGTATCCATCAAACAACAGGACTCACTCGACGCATCCTGCAACTCACCCTGCGGGTAGCGCTTTGCACTGTGCCAAAACGCTCCCGACGTTTTGGTCGAACAACAGGTTCTCATCAAAAATATGACCATAAATGAAAAAGCCACCAAAAGGGGGGGGTTGACATTTATGGCGCACACGTCACCCGCCATATACCGCTAGACGTAGAAGCATTCCGTACTTTACAAGGCTGGCAAGCGGACACAGACAGCACTGGCATTGTGTTTAAAGGCCAAAACGGCAACGCGATGTCCGATATTGGCAAAGGCTGGGATAAGTTATTGGAAGATGCCGGTATCACTAACTTTCGCTTTCACGACTTGCGCCACCACTTCGCCAGCAAACTGGTGATGGCCAGTGTCGATTTAAATACCGTTCGTGAACTGTTAGGTCATGGTGATTTAGCCATGACCTTACGCTACGCCCACTTAGCGCCCGAGCATAAAGCGGCTGCTGTGAATTTGATTGGATAAGGATTGATATGGAATATTACCGTTTAGGTTCGGCTGCCAGAAAATTACATCTGAGTGAGGATGAATTATGGGATTTTTCCGAACAAGGAAAATTAACTTTTTCAGCCTATGTACCAAAGCAGGTTGGCACCATCTGCAATCAGGAATTGTATGGTCTTGGTATTGGTACTTTATCGGGTTACACGTCCATCCCGAAATGGACTCTCAACCGCTTGTATCAACGTAAAACAATCTGGATAGAGCAAATTGCAATTGAGGAAAGCCACCAGATTTTCATAAATAGCCGTGAAAATCCGTATAAGGCTGACTTACCGAATAAATATCTAAAAGGTTGGGTTGGCGACAACAATTCTGTACTACAAAGTGAAAATGGTTTTTTCTGGATAGGGCTTCGGGAAGCTAATAATGGGGCTGACTTTTTTTCCGCGTTTCAATTCATGATTGACCAGCCACAAGCTATTAAGGAAAGTGAAGGCCGGTTAAAACTTATCGAAAAGCAGCTGTTAGCATCAAAGCAACTTGAAACTGCACATATTGAGAATTCGACTGATGACCTCAGAGTTTCGGAAACTTGTCTGGTTGAACTTAGAGAAATTTTGCGAATGTCAGACATCGACACAGATGACGGTAAAAGGGGATTCGACAAGTTGATTGTTAGGATGATGGAGCAGTTTCCAGACCACAAACCGAGTCAACTATGGCGAATGTTAAAAGCCGATAGTATCAGAGCAGAGCGTCTTTATGACATTGAAGAAATTTTAGATGAAGTTGGCACAGACGAGTTGATTTGGAGTGATAGACATGGAAAGCCGAGAACCTTGAAAAAGAAGAGTTTTTACAATCTGGTAGATAGGATTTTAACAGACGTAGAAAAATGCCAGAGTAGATCTAAGTACCATTTAGGTAAGACGTGACTCTCTGACAGAAATGGTCGTTCAGAATTAGGAGATTGAGTGACAGTTTTAAACATAATGTACTTTTGTAGCTCTTTCAAATCAGTATGCTGAAAAAAACACGATTTTACATGGAACAAATATTTTTTTATTCTGCAGGTACTTCATGACTTGACGTTTACAGTTTGCTGAAATATTAATGCTTTAAAGGTAATTTAAAATTCCGTATTATCTCAACCTAAATGTCTGAGATAAAAAACATTATGATTAATGTGTAAGGTGATTCATGAATCCATCGGATTTTTTTTATTCAATGTCGGGTAAACAACGTTTACTGGCTTTTATTTTGGTGGCATTTATTGTTTCAGTCTATCCATTTCTCATTGCTGACAACCCCGCTGCTGCAATGATTGTCGGGCTGCTGTTTGTAGCCATAATCTGGCTGACGAAATTTCTTTGGCACCCGGAAAACTACGGAAAAAACAAAGTCAGGATGGCTTCTATTAGTGTCCTATCTGTGGTGGCACTCTCTCAATCATATTGGTCGCAATTGATCCACAAGCTATTAGCGAACTTTGAGGGGCCTCCATGGCTGGTCAAAGTGATCGTCGATATTCCTGCCCCCACCCCCTCTGCCTTAGTACTGTTCTTTGTACTTATGGGTATTTTCATCGTCAATTACTTGATGAGAGATAGTACGGTGATGAAGCAAACCGAACACAATGGATTAGGCAGTTATTCTGAGGCGGAGCTTCGCATAAAGTTACTAGGCCTTAAAAAACGGCTGGCAACTGACCTTGATGAAATCAATGAGAATTCAAACTGGAGCGTAGAGCAATATGAGCCGATCCGTGCGCAGGTAGAACTAAAGAAGGTTGCAAGAAAGAATCGGAAAGTTGCGGATCTGCTTTCTGCCATCAAGCAGGACATTAACAATAAAATATTTTTGATTTTAGGCGATCCAGGATCTGGGAAGAGTGTCGCCTTGAGAAAACTTGCCGAAGACCTGCTTGACGAGTTCGAACAAACTGGAAAACTCCCGATATATATAAATTTACGCGAATGGAAAAAACAAGACGGATGGTCAGCCGAAAATCCGCCAAATACCGAGGATCTCGAAGCTTTTGTTATCAATGATGTCATGAAAAGACTGAAAGTGTATCAGCGTGATTTTTTGAATGAAAAGGTCGACAAATCCGATAAAACCATGTTCTCTGCTTTGTTGGATGCTGGACGATTTTACCTGATCTTAGATTCTTTTGATGAACTGCCTCAGGTACTTGATGTGGACGATGCATCCAATCTCATCGACGAGCTATCAAGTGTTGTCTATCGGTTTTTGTCTGCCAGTCATGGCAGAGGCATCTTGAGCTCCCGGCAGTATCGTCAGCCTTCGAAAAAGTTTTCTGCCGACGCTGAACTTATAGTACGGCCATTCACCGAGAGACAAATCTACTCGACGATTGAGAGAAACTCAGCTTTTCGCACCAGCCAAGTATCTGAGATGTTGTGCACACGACCAGATTTGGGACCAATACTTCGCAACCCTTTTACTTGCGGTCTGTTGCAAATGTACTCTCGCACTAAGCCACATCAGTTACCTGCTAATCAATCTGAGTTGTACCAAAACTATTTTGATGAGAGGTTGGAAAAATGCAAAGACCAGATGAACGAATTCAAGAAGAAAAACGGGAAAACGTTAACGAAACAAGATGTACTCTTTCATGCGCAATTGGCTGCCAACGAGCTTTTCTATCATTATGGTCTGGAAGGGCCTATTGAGGAACTTACAGACAGAATTAGTTTGGCGCGCAGCGAAGATAGAGAAATAGTCCGTTGGTCATTGGAGATTTTAGTCGGGGCTAACATTGCTCGGATTGGCAAGGGGCCTGAAAGGCGATTCTCATTTGTCCATCGCCGGTTTACCGAGTACTTCGTTGCGATTACTTTATTAAAAGATCCGCAGAAACTTCCACTTGCATCAATACCTCAAGACTCGAGATGGCGTGAGGCGTTGGTGCTGGTTGCTGAGGTGGCAGATGATGATGTTGCTAGGGGTATGGCCGAGTATTGTTGGCAGAAAATAATGCAGTTTTCACCTACGCAGGGCAAAAGCCGCAGGAACGTTTACTCGGACTTGATCCACCCGCTGAGATTCTTGCGGACAGCTTTTCGAGGCAGAGTTGAGAGTCTCCAGCATTTTCGCAATGAACTTGGTCAACTTGTTATAAGCATATTGCGAGGGAATTCGGACATTCTGATCAAGAAAAATGCGATAGAAGCTACATGTATTCTAGAAGATGCACACGTCAATAAATCTCTTGCGGGGGCATTTAATCTAAATAACGACTGGTTGTCGGAAACTGCAACAGACTCATGCCGAAATTATGGAAAACTTGGCAAGTTACTGGAGAAACGTCTGCTGAGCTACTTTTGTAAACTCGACTATGACCACTTTATGAGTAGTGCTGGTGACATCATATTTTCCTTGTCTCTTTCTGACTCTTTTCGCTCCATCAACCGGTGGTGCAAGTTTAGACGTGTCGATGGCTATATCGGTCGTTTGGGGCAGTGCG
Source organism: Rheinheimera sp. SA_1 (assembly GCF_001669775.1). Taxonomy (GTDB): domain Bacteria; phylum Pseudomonadota; class Gammaproteobacteria; order Enterobacterales; family Alteromonadaceae; genus Pararheinheimera. Next base: position 471,633 of record NZ_LXWK01000017.1, on the reverse strand, counting down.
CAATCCTAGTTTTAGATCCGGCTTTGTTTCTTATCTGCTGGTTATGGGTAAAATGTATTGTTTTCATGACCGATTATATTGATATAACTACGTCGCTCCGTCGTGACAAACGCCGTCTCAATGATTCGGATAGTCTGTCGTATAAAAAAAGTAATCGAATAATCCTCCGTCTGGTTTTAAGATGTATGGCTTGGTTTTCCGGCAACCTTAAAACACAACTTTCTTTTACTCAACGTAAAAAAATACTCATCGCTAGCGGGTTCTATAAAGGGAACAAATCAAATCCCATGTCTATTTCAGTAAATCGAAATTTCCTAGTGAGGTTTGGTTGCGCCTTAGGCATAATCTTCTCAGTTAGTTCTGGTTATAAATCCATCACCTACAATACATTTGGTGAGCATTGGCTGTTGGTACCATCAATTTTTTATTTTGTCATCGCGCTGACAATTTTCCCTTGGTTTTACATTACGAGAACTATAACTTTAGCAATAACTGACAAATTGCCTGACGTATTGTTATCCTTAATAGTGGGAGCCATTTTTTTTATTCCCGCGGTCATACTATTCTACATTTTTTATCAAATAGACATTCACTCTTGGGTCTTTCTTGGCTTTATGTCCCTGCTTATAGTCGCAATGGTGGTTGTTACGATAAAAGATCTCTATCATCAAGTTGTTGTAATGTTAAGTGATAGGCGAACATACAAAGATTTGTGTAAAGAAAAAAACTGGACTAGAGAAATTATCGCAGTAGAGTTCTTCATGTTCAAAACAGACTATTTCAGGCACAAATACGTGCTTTACTTGGACATGAGTAGAGCGGATCCGAACGGAGATTGGCCGGGTGATGAGTTACCAAATGTGCTTAACGACCGTGGCAGCACGTATCTGGCACAAATGGAGGAACGGTGGCTCGGACTGGCAGGCGCCTGATGCGTATGTATCAACACTTTAAGTACGTTGTGTGTTCTTAGTCATCTGTAATGATATTACCTAATATCAAGGCGGCTTGCTTGACGAAATTGATAAGAATCCCTGTTGAGCCGGGTCGTTTGAATGCAGACAGTGACTCCACAATCACCGTTTCTTCATTCAACCAGCTAATGACAAAGGTAGCCTTACATTTGTCTTAATGCCACTGATCTTATAAGCAAATACCGGAACCTTGAACAAGAATTTACAGCAACTAATCATTATCCAAGTAGTGCTTACCGGGGTGTTCGGATTAATTACTCTCTTAATCCAAGCGACTGCTATAGCGTCGCCTGATTAAGACATTAGCTTCTGCTCCTCGCTTTTTAATGTCCTTAGGCGTTTATTGAATTTGTGGTGCGCATGTTTTTCAATGATCGGTAAATTCAGAATGATCACCGGTGGTAAATTAGGATGTTATTCTATAAATAGATTTTTTGTTTTTACAACTTGGCAAGGCAATTATCACCCGCCTGCACCAATGGCGGCTGGAACAGGCCGTAGGCCGCTCTTCGCCTTTACTTGGAGTTCTGTAAATAACTGTACTGACTACTTATTGATATGAAGAAACTATCTGGATTAATTGTGAGTAATCAGATATTGAATGCATTGGCTTTTCATTTCCAAATGCAAATTTCAAGTTCTCTTCTTGTTTTACGTCTTCATCAGTCCAATGAGTTATTTCTACAAGGAGTTTCCAGTTCGCATTATGAAACTCGCGACCATATTTTGCCCAAACAGAAACCAATCCAGCCTTATTTGCCATCGAAATATCTTTTGGCACCGAATCGCCAACATATAACGCTTCGTTTGGTTTTACTCCTTCCTTGCTGCATATGTCTAACAACAATTTAGGGTTTGGTTTTCTTTCTTCTCTAGGTAATTGCACCACCCAATTTAAATCATCAGGCATCAAAATAGGTCTCTTAATGTCTGGGTGCGACGATGAATCTGATTTAAGAGTATACAGATGTTTAAAGTAGTCTCGAATAGAAAGATCTTTTATTCGTCCTGAGGAGTTGACATCAAAAGATTCTGTATGTCCAACTATAGTTATGCCGCGTGAGTGAAAGTATTTCAGTGTCTCGAAAACATTCGGATATAGTTTTAAAGTTGATTCAGCTGTAATCTTGAACTTTGAAAAAGCGGGTTCAAGATTATTGTATATGATGTATTTTTCATTTGTTCCATAGTGTTCAATAATCGACGGTAGCTCTAATGCCGCATATGGTCGCTCTGAATTATGGTATTTTTGATGGATTTTTTTGAAATCTGAAATAAGTGTATTTCTATCAATTGCCGTAATTGAACATATTTCAGCAAGCATCGCTTCGAAAGACTGTGAAAAAAAACCAACCCAGTCATATAAGGTATTATCAAGGTCAGTTATAATTAATTTAATCATTGTAGGGGAACCTTAACTCATAATCTCCTGACAGATTTGCTGCTTCAGGAGATATTTGTTTGTACTGAAACAGTATGTCTTCGTCAGTAAATTTTATCTTGCAAACCCAATTCCCTTTTGATTCACCAGTATGGCTAGTAACTACACCGGAACTTCCCAAAGATAAAATATTTAATCTATTAAGTCTGTTATCAATTGAAGTTACTTTGTGAGTAATAACGGAACGTTCAATTTTGCAGTTGAAATTTTGATGCATATGTCCATGAAGTAGAAAGTCAAATTGATGTTTAGTCAACCATCTAGATAATCTCTCTGAATCAAGAACAGTACTATAGCGAGCATCATCATAGCCATGTTCTGTCAAAGAGACTGGTATCAAATGATGATGCATTACACAGATTCTGGTTAGATTTCTAGGTTTGCTACCATTGAACTTCATCATCTGCTCGACATGAGCTAATTGCTCTTGTCCTATAAAACCAAAACCTTGAAAAGATTCTTTCTTCTGCTGTAGCATTACACTATTCAAAAAAACAATCTCTACCGGCTTTGTAGAACCAAGAACAAAACGACGTCCTAAGCATAAGAACTCGTTTGGCTTCAAATCAAAAAACTTCCTGTATAGTTCAGAGTAGTTGTCCTTGGCAGCATTGAAATTCGCTTGAATATTACTTTCATCTATTGCTCCCATGTCATCGGCGTGGAATGCTAAATCGTGATTTCCTGGGCAAAAACCAATCCATGATTTATCCAAGCTAGCTATTGTACAAATGGTGCTTAGAAAATCTCCTGCGAGATCAAATTCATTTTTCTCAGCTGACCATGACATATCACCAGATATTATTAAAGTTGCTATGTCTTTATTATCGGTTAGGTTATATGCGTGCCGGAGAGTGGTTGCAAGCGTATTCTTCTGTGAGCTATCAGAATGCACCTCGAAGGCGTGTTTTCCGTTACTATTAAAGTGCGGGTCTGATATCCAAAGGATACTATCTCTATAGGAAAAGTTCACAGAACTATCAAAATGTCTAGGTTCAATGGATGACATTGTAGATAGCATTATTTTATGGTGCTTATCTTCAGATTTCCTTTCACGAACAATCCAAATAGTTCTGTTTTGCTCGGAAAGTTCAGCGGAGTCGAATATTATTTTGTTATTAAACATATCATAATGGTTATCCTTAACGAATAACTCGGAAAGATCACAGTATGATTTTACCCCGATGATATTTTTTTCGTCTACTTCTACTATGGATAGTAGCTTCAGCCACATTAAACATTTAGTTTCTAAATAATAATTAGGAGTTGCACTGAGATCTGGGCTCTGTATCCTATTAGGTACATCATGAAAAATCCGTTCGCAACTTGCTAGATAAAATTTTCTTTGTGCAGAGTCGAAAAGATAAATATCGTTTACAGTTTTAGTCAGCCCCAATTCTACTAAGGAGGTTAAAGGAAGTTTTTCATGCCCTTTGTTCCACCATCCCCAGTAGACAAATCCTTTCTCCGCAATGATTCTCTGGTGCCGATTAATTGTTTCATTCTCGGGACAGGAGAGATCTCTAAATCTGAACAAAGCGTGCATAGTCACTCCTTGATAAAACGCTTGAAATTTAACATTATGGCAACATTGTGCTTTTTGCAAGCCAAAGATGAAGTTAATACCTGTTTATGTAGAGCTTACCTGATTTAGCGCAATGGCTACAGTCAGTTCGCTACGTATTAAAATTACCTATTTGAGAGGAGGAACATGCGCTTCACTTCACAAAGGAGTGGGGAGAACAATCAAATCTGCTATAAATCTGCTATAAAATTTTCTAACAGGCATAAAAAAGCCACTTGAGTTTCCTCTAAGTGGTTGATTTATATGGCGCACACATCAGGATTGACTCGGTACATCCTGTACCTCACCCTTCGGGCAGCGCTTTGCGCTGTGCCAAAACGCTCCCGGCGTTTTGGTCGAAGGAGGTTCAAATCTGTGTATACCCCATAAATGCAAAAACCACCGCAAGGGTGGTTTTGACATTTATGGCGCACACATCAGGATTCGAACCTGAGACCTCTGCCTCCGGAGCGAGAAAAAGCTAATTAAATCATAAACTTCCATGTACCACTATAAACAAAGTTGCGCTATAACTGTCTGAAACATATCTGGTTTTTTTAGGCGGTTTGTTCTTCATCGTTCATTCATTTTCACGACTGCACGATAGAACTGCTACATAGGTGCTACATGGGAGAAAACTGAGTGGCAATCAGGGCGAAAATCAGCAACACGTCCATCAAGAATTTCAGGCCGGAAGACCAGCGTTTAAATGACACTGAAATCACCGGTTTTCATGCCCGTATTACGCCTGAAGGGAAAATCCATTATTACCTCTATTACCGGCTCAACGGTAAACAAGTGAACTACAAGTTAGGCAGCGAAGGGCAAATTACGCCAGCACTTGCCCGAGATCTCGCCAAGCAAAAAATTGGTGAGGTGTCTAAAGGCACTGACGTTCAGGAAGTGAAAAAACAAGAACGTATTGAGCAGAAGCAAGTCGAGCTGGCGACACTTCGAAAGTTTATCGAATCCAAATTCGCCCCTTGGCTCTATTCCCAAAATCCGAAAACGGCCAAAGCGCGCATCGACGTTTTTAACACCAGCTTTGCCCATCTGATGGATTATCAGTTAGCCGATATCAAACCGCATTTAATTGAACAGTGGCGTATCGAGCGCAAAGCGAAGGGCAATAGCAATGCCACCATTAACCGGCAGATCACCAATCTGCAAAGCTGCTTAAGCCGAGCGGTGGAGTGGGAGGTGATTGAAAAGTACGAGCTGAACAAAGTGAAACGATTGCCTGAAGACAACTCGAAAATTAGATACCTGTCCAAAGTCGAAGAAAAGGCACTGCGCGCCACCATGCGCGAGCGGGATGCCAGAATCAAACAAGAGCGCAGCAACGGCAACAAACATCGGGAAGACCGTAGCTATGAATTATTGCCTTGCCTGAACTGCAAAGCCTTTGCCGATCATCTGGAACCCATTGTGCTGCTGGCAATGAATACCGGCATGCGGCGCGGCGAAATTCTAAGCCTGTGCTGGGAAAACGTCAGTTTTGATACCAAAACGCTGACAGTGCAGTTTGAACATGCCAAATCAGGCAAAACCCGCCATATACCTCTCAACGGTGAAGCGTTCCGCACTTTGCAAAGCTGGCAAGCTGATACAGACAGCACCGGTATTGTGTTTAAAGGTCAAAACAGCAAAGCCATGACTGACATTGGCAAAGGTTGGGACAAACTGCTGGAAGACGCCGGTATCACCAACTTTCGCTTTCACGACCTGCGCCACCACTTCGCCAGCAAACTGGTAATGGCCAGTGTCGATTTAAATACCGTTCGTGAACTGTTAGGACATGGCGATCTTGCCATGACCTTACGCTACGCCCACTTAGCGCCCGAGCATAAAGCGGCTGCTGTGAATTTGATTGGATAAAAACGACATGAATTTAGTGACAACAGATAGGAAATACTACCGACTTGATGAGCTTGCTAATTTTGGGGTGACTGAAGGAACTGTGCGTTACTTGATTGAACAGGATAAGTTGCAGCCAGTGTTTTTTTTACCACCATCTCACTATGTGTTAGGTGGTTACCATGCGAATAAGTTTAAGGGGTTTGCCATAGCTTGGTACAAGGGGCTTGTTTCAATCCCTTGCTCAAAAGTTGTCCAACTTTTGAGCAAGGGAAAGGTAACGTCAACTGAGATGAATCTGCTTCAACGTGAAAAAATCACAGTAGTATCGTCTGAATATCCGTTTGATGTTCCGTGGCCAAATAGCTATATCGGTTCATGGTTGAAAGCTGATCTAGCGCAAATAAGCTGGTCTGTAATACCAGCCAAAGCTTATCCAAGAGAATGCGACAGTTTGATGGCAAGTTTTGTTGATATGCTTAACACCATAAATTCTGGTTCGAGAACTGCGGTTGATGATGCTACCAAATTAGAATCAAAAATCTTTGAAAATCACCCGAAAAGGATACTTTCTGCCGCTGGTCAAAATTTTAATTTTGTAGATATCTGTATCCAGACCACAGACTTAATTAGCATTGGGCTGTTTGATATCAATCAACCATCAAATGAACTACCGGATAATCAAGAATCCACAAAGACTGGTGCTTTTGACAACCAATTCAAAAATGAATTTGAAGAATTATTAGCACGAATATTAATGGCGAAACCACAGTTGAAAGCAAAAGAAATCCACCGATTTTTGTGTGTGGAGGCAGAAAAAGAGGAAGACTCAAGAGTTTTTGATCGGCACAATGTTCTTATGGGTGAAACAAATGGCATTATCTCGTGGCGCGATAAATATCGTGGAAATGTAGAGTGTTCTTACACGCTGGACAGTCTAAGGAACGTAATAAGCAGAGTAAGAGGTAAGCTACATCAATAGCTGGAATCGTTAAGTGCAGGATTGGCTACTAAGTCCAGCTGGTTTAATGTAGATCTTTCATATTTTTATATTTCATTCAAGGAACGTAAATGAAAAGCATAAATATATTGTCTTTGGTTCAGGCTTGCAATTCATTGGAAGATGATCTCTATGCAATTTTTCTAGAATATTACGGCGTAGGTATCAGAGAGCAAGAAGCTGAAGACCTAAGTGTTTTTACAGAATCTCTGTATGACTTGACTGATGATCAAATTATTTTTGATAGATATTATGTTGGCTATAAAATACCACAAATAAGCAAGGAATTTGATCTATTGAGATTTGGCTTTGACTGCGTGATTAATGTCGAAATCAAAAGTTCAAGTAGTGAAGATAAAATGCTTAATCAGCTGGTCAGGAATAAATCATATTTGAGCTATCTTGGAAAGAAAGTTCATAACTTTTCTTTCGTGTCTAGTGTTGCCGAACTTTTCTACCTTAACGACTCTGGAAGATTGGAGAAGGTGGAACTTTCAATGTTAGAAAAATTATTACGTGAACAGGTTGTTGAGGATGTTAATGATATTGATGATTTGTTTAATCCTTCCGATTATTTAGTTTCACCATTTAACTCGACAAAAAAATTCATTGAAAATTGCTACTTTCTGACAAATCAACAAGAAGAGATAAAGAACCGAGTAATATCCTCATTGCAAACATTTAAAACGGAATTTTTCGTATCGATAACAGGCGGTGCAGGCACAGGGAAGACATTGCTTGTGTACGATATTGTTAAGAGCTTACGGAGTTTAAAAAAGAAAACATTGATTATTCACTGCGGATACTTAAATGACGGGCAAGAATTTCTAAGAAAAAAAGGTTGGGATATTATTCCTATAAAAAACTATAAAAACGTTAAGTTATCTAATTACGATGCGGTTTTTATTGATGAGGTTCAACGTATATACCCTGAGCAACTTCAGGATATAATAGAGAGTGTTAGACAGAGTGGAGGTGGTTGTATATTTTCTTATGATAAACTTCAAACTCTTTCTAGCTTGGAGGAGTCAAGAGATATCGATTCAAAAATAAATTTAATTAATTCAATTTTAAAGTATAACTTGACCGAAAAAATAAGAACTAACAAAGAAATATCAACATTTGTAAAAATGATATTTAATGAAAAAAGAAATTTAAAATTAATAAATAAAGGTAATGTTGAATTGAATTACTTTAAAAATATAGAGGATGCGAAAGCATATGTTTCATCTTTAGATTGCTCGAAATGGGAGGTTTTGAGATTTACCCCGTCTCAGTATAATAATGAATTTCATGAAAAATATTCAGAAGGTACAAAGCAGACCTCGCACAGAGTAATTGGACAGGAATTTGATGGCGTGGCAGTAACCATTGATCAGTTTTTTTCTTATGATAAAAACGGTGAATTAACATATATTGGGCGTGCGCATTATAAGCCAGTGAAAATGCTCTTTCAAAATATGACTCGTGCAAGAAAGAGGTTAAACATCATCATAATATCGAATGTTAAAATTTTGGAAAGGTGTTTATATATTCTGAAATTATAGTTTAAGTAATTAAGTTGAATATACTTTAATTGAGATTTCCCACGAATTATTTTTTCTTATAAATGAAATTTCCACATTCTATGATGTTTGCGATAGAGCATACCCGCTAGTCTTCGGCTCAACAATATGCATCGTTTAGATGGTTAATGGTTGCGACGGTATGCCCAAATGCAATTCGCGTCGCAACATATATGTATTACGAATTCCGGTAAATCATATTTTGGCAAAAGCCTGAGAAAAGTGCTTTTGATGCTTGTGAAACCTGATTCCTCCGGCGGAATTTAAACGGGTTTGATTGCGAGAGAATGGTTTAACAATGTAACCCCAATTCCCTTTTTGTGAGAAGTAGATGACATAGTCAATTTTTGTGTTGGAGTTTTTCCACTGATTTCTAACAATGACCGATTCATCGGTTGTCTCTAACGATTTTATCTGTACACGATAAAAAACGTTACCGTCCGAGATCAACAAATCTGTTTTGCGGCCGTGATCTAAGTAGGGCTGAAAAACTTCCCAGCCGTCAGCCATAAATAGGCCTGCAGCATATTGTTCGAAAGAGTGACTTTGATAGTGACGATGTTGTTCAGAGGCAAGAGCCGAAGTTTTAAGTGGCATAGTTAATCCAAAAATTAATGCCGTTGTGTGTTTTATGGCTACATCACAACGACAGAGCTCACCATCAAGGTAGATCTCTAAATAATTTAAGAAGCACTATACCGCCACGGCGTGTATCGAGTAGTAACGGAGGCCAATCCCGAATTTCCAATAAGATTGAAAATTTCGTAAATACTACTATCAGCCCACAAGGGGCGTGTTTCCAGTTCGTAAATAGACTAATTTAGAAAAAGGCTCTCGTCAATTCTAATTAAAATTCACCAGAATCATCATTAATTCACCAAAATCCTAATCGGCCATTTTTCATCATTGATTATCTCGTCGTTCATCAACGTACAGGAGATAACCCATGAACTCACCAAGCAAAAAAGTCCTATCCGAAATTGAAACTGCCGAGTATATCGGAATGAGTCGTTCTTTCCTGCGCCAGTCGCGGATGGAAGGTAATCGCGAAAACCGCACACCTGCACCACCATTTATTAAAATTGGCCGGTCAGTGCGTTACCTGAAAGATGATTTAGATCTGTGGTTAAGCAACTTGCAGAAGTTCAGTCACCTGAGCCAGTGCGGAGTGTCTTTATGCTAATCCGCCATCCAAAACTATCTCCAATGGTGCAAGTGTTACTGAATTGGTTTGTGGCAGATCCTAACAATGCCATTGAATGGTGTACCAGCGTTGGCCGAAGCTTTGGTGAAATTGTCGTCATTGGAACTGCTCCTGCAAAATGTCTAAAGCCTTCGCTAAATACCTTGTTGCAATATGGTCTTTTGCAGCAAACCGAAGTGCTTTTATTTGGCATCCGCTGGACGCGCCTTTCAGTAGCGGCCGGAACAAAGTTTCTAACCGTCTCGGAGTGTGCTGATGACTATTCCTAGGCTGTCCGAGTTAGAGCGTTTGCTACAACAACTTGATGAAGTTGATTCTGCTTTTTACCTGTCATTGCATGCAGATGACCGGAAGTTTCTGCGTAGTAAATTAGAGGGCTTGCCCTATGACATTCAGATAATACTGTTTAATAACTACCGTTCAGCAGCAAATATCGTCAAGGCAAATACCGATCTTCGGTTAGTGACGGCTGAAATAGACCGGATACTGCCGGTGATATTCCTGCGTGACTTTAATATGTGCGAGAAACGCCGGTTCGATTTGTCCGAAGAGTATTCCCGCCGAATGAACCGGATGTATTTGCGTGAACTCAATATAGCCCGTTTTCAATTGCAGCCGGAATTTCAGAGAATTTCCGCACTCGTTTCTGAAATTCATGCAGGAAATGCACTGACGGTTTCAGAAAACTCAAACTCAGTTTCTGAAATTATTTCAGAAACCGTTCCGAAAAATTCCGAAATAGTTTTAGAAATTCCAGAAACGATTTCTGAATCAGTTTCAGAAAAAATTCTGAAATTTCCAAAAATATTTCAGAAACCCGTTAACGCGCAAATCCGCACCAATGCCGGAGATTTCGGAAATTTTTCGGAAATTAATGCCGTTAACGCACAAGTGCGGATGAAGGCGAACCAAGCCGCATATTATGCATGTGCTGCATATATGAAACAGCTCGGCTTGTTACCGCCAAAACTCACAAAAAAGACCGGCTTTTCCGGCTGCCTGAAACGTATGCAAGATGCAATTTGGTGGCGCAAGCAATTGCGCAGAATCCAGAAACGCAAAACTGAAGAAGTCATGAGGCTACTTGGTAAAGTCAGTAAAAGGGCAGGCAAGTATTGCAGCGATTTAACACTTAAAAACCGCTTAGCCGCAAAAGCCGCTTCAGCTGATTTTATGGCACGAACTTATATTGTTAACCAAGATCAGCAGCGGTATTCACTAAAAGAAATTTCCGACAAGAACGTATCCAACCCAACAATCCGTAAAGGTGAGTTGATGACCCGTATGCGTGGTATTGAAGAGATTGCCAAAGAGCATGGACATGTTGGCTCTTTTGTTACGCTGACATGTCCGTCTAAATATCACTGTGCCTACGCCAGTTCTGGCGATCGAATCCCAAACTGGAATGGCGCGACACCTTATCAAGCTCAACAATATTTAAACCAAGTCTGGGCAAGAATTCGCGCTGAACTGGCGCGCCAGGAAATAAACATTCAAGGGATGCGAGTTGCAGAGCCACAACATGACGGCACACCGCACTGGCATATGATGTTGTTTATGGCACCAGAGCAACTTGCTGCTTTTAGTGCGGTAGTGATGAAATATGCGCTGGCAGAAGATGGCGACGAAAAAGGAGCCAAGGAAAACCGCGTGAAGCTGGTTGATATTGATTTAGAAAAAGGTTCTGCCACCGGTTATATAGCTAAATACATTTCTAAAAATATCGACGGCCAAGGGCTTGATGCTGATATTGATGGTGGGAATGCCACTGTTGCCGCACAGCGTGTTGAAGCATGGGCAAGTTGTTGGGGGATTCGCCAGTTTCAGCAAATTGGCGGTGCGCCGGTTACACCGTGGCGCGAACTGCGCCGTCTAAAAGCTGATAACTCAAAAGATGAGCAATTTGAAGCAGTTCGTTTAGCTGCTGACAAAGGCGATTGGAAAAGCTACGTGCAATTGATGGGCGGAGTGTCCTGTAAGCGCAAAGACCTGTTAATCCGGCCTTATTACGAAGTTCAAGCCGACCAGCAAACCGGCCTGATCAAAACCAGTTGGTTTGATGATCAGATCACGTTCAAGTTGAAAGGTTTGCTTTACGCAGGAAGGTCAATTATTACCCGCCTGCATCAGTGGCGGTTGGAACAGGCCGTAGGCCGCTCTTCGCCTTTACTTGGAGTTCTGTAAATAACTGTACAGATGCTAGAAAAAATTTGTGCCAAAGACCGATAATTAGGTTTTTCGAAAGCAAAGCTAAAAGTACTTTTGTTCTATTCATGTGTCAATTTGTTGTGTATTGCAGAGCATTCAACCTAGTTATTAATGATAAAATAGGAACTAAAGTATATATATTGTTGAACTTACTTTGAAAAACGGATAGCCTGAAATTTCACAAATCTTAACTGCGGCAGCAACTTTAGGGATCTTGTCGTTGAAGTATCCTATTAGGAGTTATAGGTATATATGCGTATATTTTTAAGCTGGTCAGGGGAACGAAGTCGAGCGGTCGCGGAATTATTGGATGAATGGCTTCAATGTGTAATACAAGCCGCAGTTCCATGGATGTCAACAAAAGACATTGACCGAGGTTCTCTTTGGTTCAATGAAATCGCTGATCAGCTCCAAAATACAAGCATCGGAATTATATGTTTAACTAAAGAAAACAAGAATAAACCATGGATACTCTTCGAAGCTGGTGCCCTAGCCAAGGGTTTATCGTCTAATCGTGTTTGTACACTCTTAATTGATCTGCAGCCAACAGACGTTGGAAATCCTCTTGCACAGTTTAATCACACATTTCCTGTTAAAGACAGTATATGGCAGTTGGTTGTAACTTTAAATAACAGTCTTAAGGAGCAGAGGCTCAAAGAGAAAATCTTGGAGCAAGTATTTGAAACCTACTGGAGCCAATTCGATCAGCGACTTAAAGACATACTTTCTGATTTTCCGGAAACCGGAGAAAACGAGGTACGATCTGAAAATGACATATTACTTGAAATATTAAGTTCTACACGTTCTATGGAACGTAGGGTTCGAATGATTGAAAATGACAGCCAACATAGAAGCGACAGCCAACATGTACGCCCCAGACTTGAACCTGATGAAGCGAGAAACTTAATAAACGAACTAATTAATGATGGTGTACCTGAAGAGGTAATAACATCAGTACTCTCTGAAAAAGGAGTGCCATTTGTATTTATTAGACGAGCCCTAAGGAATTTAAGAAAGGATGGCGATGATGTCTAACTGTGTTCTTAAATTGCGTACTTCATTAAGGCTTGTGCATTATACAAAATATTAAATTTTTATAGCAAAGGAGTGTGCTTTGGCTAATCCTCGAGTTTTCATTAGTTCTACATATTATGATCTGAAGCATGTTAGAGCTTCAATGGATATATTTATTGAATCATTAGGTTACGAAACAGTCTTGTCTGAAAAGGGAAGTATTGCTTACTCTCCAGATATGGCTTTAGACGAATCTTGCTATAAAGAAATCTCTAATACCGACATATTCGTTTTAATTGTTGGAGGTAGATATGGTTCCGAAGTCAGTGAAGGAGATAGAAAACAAGATAAGGATTTTTTTGATCGTTATGAGAGCGTCACAAAAAAAGAATTTGAAGAAGCTAACAAACGTGACGTGCCCACATACATTTTAATTGAAAATAGTGTCTATTCTGAATATCAAACATATTTAAGAAATAAAAATAACATTAATATTTCATATGCTCATGTTGATTCGGTAAATATTTTTAAGTTTATTGAAAAAATTCTATCTCTCCCAAGAAATAACGCAACTAAAACATTTGAAAAGTTCTCTGATATAGAAAGCTGGTTAAAGCAACAATGGGCAGGGTTGTTTCGTGATCTTTTGCAAAGAATGTCAGAGCAAAAAAAATTCACCGAACTTTCCCACCAAGTTGATGGGTTAAGAGAAATAAATTCGACTTTAAAGACATACCTAGAGTCTTTGATGAAAGCTGTTTCGCCTAGTGAGTCAGAAAAAATAATCATGAACGAAGATAAGCGATTAAACGAATTGGATAGAATAGAGAAGATTAAATCCAATCCTTTAGCTCGATTTTTAACTAATGACTATAATTTAACAATGTCGGAACTAATTGATGCAGTAATTAGTGCTAAATCAAGTATTGGATTTGTTAGGTCTCTAGAAAAAACTGGAAAAATTCCTAGTGATGACCATAGTATCGTTGAGATTTTTGAAAACATTCCAGATGCAACAAATGATTTAAATAGGATTCGGCAAATTCTTGGTTTAAATGAATTGCGAAAGCATCCCAGAATATCACGCAATAGAAAATAAAAGCGACGAATGAGTGATTTTGTTATTTCATGAATAATTCAAACGATAATTTTGTTGCTTTTACTGCCACTACTGCCCGAAATTAATAGATCATGGTGTTAAATTTGAAATCGATACTGCTTGGATTAAAGCGCCATTATTGGCGATTCTTTGCGTCAATATTTCTGTGCTATAGTGCTCTTTGGACAATTACAGAGTCTATCGCATTTTTCTACCCCAGTTGGAATTTACAGTGTTTCATCACACATCTTATTTTCATCGTGATTAGTGTGATAATTGGCATTATCCGAGTTCATCAGCCTAGACGAGTAACTATAAAAATAAACGCCACTGATACGATAATTAATATCTATTATGGAGATATTTTTAAGCAACATGGCTATAAAGCTATATCCGTCAATGAGTATTTCGACAGCGAGCTAGGTGAGCCAGTTTCAGAAAATTCATTGCATGGAATGGTCATAAAACAATTTTTTGGTGGTCATCCGGAGTCTTTTGATCGAGCCGTTACAAATGACCTTCTGAACATTCCTTTTGAATCAGTGCAAGGAAAGAGAGGGAAGATAAAAAAATACCCGATCGGCACCACAGCTAAAATCGTAGCAAATGGACACAATTTTTTGCTTTTCGCTTTAAGTAATACAAATCTACAGACTTTCAAAGCAAGCTCAGATCTTTTAACAATGATCAATGCTATGAATGGCCTTTTCGAGCGTTCTAGAAATAGTACTGGAGGAGAGAAACTAAATATTCCACTAATTGGTAGCGGACTATCAGGTGTCGGTTTGCCTTCTACCCAATTGCTACAATTTATAATACTATATATCATTGACGAAACTAAGAGGCGTCAAATATGCAAGGAAATTGATTTGGTTTTACACGAATCAAGGTTTGAGGAAATAGATTTAGAAAATATACAAAGACAATGGATATAGTTTTTATAAATAGAAGATGTGTATTTTATACTTGTGAAGTATTTGACTTGCAAGATTTTTATATTAAATTAATCATTAATATGTTTGTGCAAGTGAATTTAATTTTAAACTTGTGAGATATTATGTTTTAATAAATATAGATAGTTGAACTATTTATTAAACATTAATTTTTAAGGCGAAGCTAGTGTGCAATTCAAAAATTGTATACGGTTTTTTAATGCTGACTTAAATTGAAAAATTAGTACTCGCTGGTGCTTTTGAAATTTTTTATTCTTTAGTCTAATTCAAGGTGAAATTAATGTTTTCCTGTCCTGAATATAGCTCATTTATGATGCTAATATTATTGGCCTCAGGCATTAAAAGCTCACATCGACGGTAGACCGAAACGAGCCATATACTTCGTTTAAAAAGGAACCGGTTTTGACGTGCTTTTACAATTCGATGTATCAAACAACTATTATTCAACAAATGAGTATGGGTAATAAACACACTTTACGCATCAGGGATTGTCATAAACTTGATAATTTTATGTAACTGGAAAAATTAATCTCGACACTCGCAATTCTCTGGTGGGGTCGGTATTAATTTCTACAATTCACTTATTAAGTTACTTTGTGGTGGTAATAGATACAAAAAAATCCAGTCAAATACAATTGCTAACAATATGCGCACTAACCCAAAATTACTACTGCAGTGAGAAATCAGAAACTACCGGCACGCTATTGACCAATAGCATGGCTGCTCCGAAACCTACAACTTCCCATGCAGTAAAAGTTAAAATTGAATCGTTTATCTGTAAAACAATTGCGTCCCAATATTGGGGCTTGAGATCAAAAGTTACATCACCGGATAATCACTAGAAATTTATTTTCGCGCACCAGAACAGTGTTTTCAGCGAGCAACTGCTATAAATCTGCTACATAGGTGCTACATGGAGAAAGTGACAGGCATAAAAAAACCACTTGAGTTTCCTCTAAGTGGTTGATTTATATGGCGCACACATCAGGATTCGAACCTGAGACCTCTGCCTCCGGAGGGCAGCGCTCTATCCAGCTGAGCTATGCGTGCGCGACGGTGGGCATTGTATTGTGCCTTGGGGTGGTTGTCCAGCCGCAAAATCTGGCTTTGCGTAGTTTCGTGATTGATGAGTCAAAATTTGAGCAGTTTCGTTGGCTGGGTGGATTAACCTACGACCGCAGCGGTGGTTTGTGGTTTGCGGCTGTGGCGGATGTCCAGAGGCAGGGTGATCACAAAGCTGCAACCAGCTTGCGTTTTGATTGCCCTCTCTAGATTTGCTTTCGCGGGGTTTGCTGGCGATTGGTTGGCAGGAACGGATTCGGCTTGTGCCAGTTCTATCTGGCCCTGTAGGTTTTGCAGGGTATTAAAGACGATATTCAGGCCAAGACCCAGGCAGCCCTGGCCGAGTTTGGTGCTAAAGAAAGGGTCGAAGACTTTGGCGACCAGCTCCGGCGGGATGCCATCGCCATTGTCGGAAAATTGCAGCACGACTTTATTCTCTGCGGTGTTTGCCGCTTCACGCAGCTGCCAACTCAGGCTGATTTGCGGCTGAGGCAGGTCAGTCAGTCCGTGGTGTAAAGCGTTTTCGGTGAGCGCCGTCAGCACTTTATTCAGCTGCGCCGGATAACTGATGATCGTCACATCCGGGCCGTTCAGTTGCAATTGTACCGGTGTTGCCGGGTTGAAACTGAGCAGCAAGCCTTGCATCAAATCACTGAGGTATGACTGCAGCGCCAGCGGCTCGGGTTCGGCCTGTTCATACTGGGCGGAAATTTGTTTAAACCGTTGCACCAGCTCGGCTGCTCTATTGGTATTGCGCTCGGCCAGTTGCAGCATGTCGCGGTTTTCGGCTAAACCTTGCTGTAGATCGGTGGCTGACAGGGTTTTGGCTTCAAACTTCTGTTGCAGTCGCTGCAATTGTTCGTCACAGCCACTGACGGCCGTGAGCACAATTCCTAATGGCGTATTTAGCTGATGCGCCATTCCCGACACCAGACTGGTCAGGGAAGCCATTTTTTCTGCTTCAACCAACTGCTTACGGGTGCGTTGTAAATGGTTCAGACTTTGTTCCAGCGCCAGGTTCTTCCGGCGAATGTTCAGCACAAAAAATAACGTCAGCGCTAAGATCAACAGCGCAGCGCCAATCGCCAGCCATAACCTTTGTTGTTGCGCTGTCGCCGCCAGTTGCGTCAATTCGTGCTGCCGCCGGCTTTGTTGTAATTCGGCATCTCTGCTTAGCAAACCAAATTCGGCCGCACTTTGCGCAATCGACAAGTTATACCGTTGTTCGGCTAATTTTTGCTGGGCTGTTAGCGCCTGTTGCATCGCCTGCAGGGCCAGTTCCGGCTGTTGCTCGCGATAGAATTCTACCTGCAGTTGCCAGGCGAGAAGTTGCCATTCAGCCTGTTGGCGCTGGATAGCAATGGTCAGACTTTGTTTTAGTTGTTGTTGGGCTTCGTCGATCAAACCGGTACTAGCGAGTGCTTCGGCCAAAAGTAAACCGGGCTCAATGAGCTCCAGATCCAGTTTGCCAGCACGTAATTCCAGGCATTGCCGCGCGAAATCAATGACTTTGGGCCATTGTTGTTCTGCTTTGGCTACTTTGGCCAGATTTAGATAAGACCAGGAATACTGAGTTGTCACTTTATGTTCAAGCCGCATCGCCAGTGCTTGTTGGTGCAGCTGCCGTGCAGTGCCGATATTGCCTTCTGCCAATGCTATTTCGCCGAGATTGTTCAGCGCAATCGCTTTTACCGACGGATCATCAGTGTTCACACCGTGTTGATAAAATTTTTCCAGGTAACGTCTGGCTTCAGCGAATTGGCGTTGTTTGATCAGGATCAACGCCAGATTGTTTTCGGTTTGCCGGGTGTAATGAATATTGTTTAAAAACTGAGATTTCTCAAGCGCTTGCCGGTAGTGTTGCATCGCAGGTTGATACAACCCCAGGCTCGAGAAGATGTCGGCCAGAATATTATGGTAGCTATACAAAATGGCCGGATCTCTTGATTCGAGACTCAACGCTTTTGCCTGTGCCAGTATGGCAATAGCATTATTGGTTTGATTCATACTGTGACTGTAGTCAGCTTTGCTATAAAGCAGGCGGATCTGCTGTTCCAGCGTCAGTTGCAGCCGGTGTTGTTGCAAAATGTCATCAATCAGATTGACGCCACTCTGATAGTCTTGCCTGGCGGCCGCAAAGACTGTCTGACGCAATTGATTAAATTCAGGTTCTGGCATGGCAACTGCGGCGCTGCACCATAATGCCAGCAATCCGTAGCTGAGTATTTTCACGATAGAGATTCAGGAAAAGAGCAGATTTTTGCAGTATAGCTGCGAAACCGGCAGTTGCCAGTCAGCGGTGAAGCCGTCGTTTTAACAATACAGGAGCCCGGGCGGGCTCGCTATTTTATGCTCCGGCGAGTTGCAGCAGGTGATGCTTGCGTTCAACGCGCCGGAGCCTGAGGCTGTTTGAAGCTTTAGTCTTTTAACTTCCAGCTCAACGTTTGTCCGGCAAAAAACGGCACTATCGGCAAGCCATCCGGCAGGGTGATTTCGTCTGGCACTTGCCATTGTTCTTTCACCAGCGTGATGGTGCCGCTGTTGCGCGGTAAACCGTAGAAGTCGGCGCCATAGTGGCTGGCGAAGGCTTCGAATTTATCCAGCGCGTCCAGCTCTTCAAACACTTGCGCGTACAACTCAATCGCGCTCCAGGCGCTGTAACAACCGGCGCAGCCGCAGGCGGTTTCTTTGCGGTGTTTGGCGTGTGGCGCAGAATCAGTGCCTAAGAAAAACTTCGGGTTGCCGCTTTTCACAGCTGCCCGCAGCGCTTGCTGGTGGGTGCTGCGTTTTAAAACCGGCAAGCAGTAGTTATGCACACGAATGCCGCCTACCAGCATATCGTTGCGGTTCAGCAATAAATGTTGCGGCGTGATAGTTGCCGCTACTTTAGCCGAGCTATTGCTGACAAATTCCACTGCGTCTGCCGTTGTGATGTGTTCCAGCACCACTTTCAGTTCCGGGAAGTTTGCGACAATTTGCGACAAGTGCTCTTCGATAAACACTTTTTCGCGGTCGAAAATGTCGACATGCGCTTCGGTCACTTCGC
Organism: Rheinheimera sp. SA_1; assembly: GCF_001669775.1. GTDB lineage: Bacteria > Pseudomonadota > Gammaproteobacteria > Enterobacterales > Alteromonadaceae > Pararheinheimera. The sequence goes on along the minus strand of NZ_LXWK01000017.1, from coordinate 452,646 downwards.
CGTGCACCAGCAATAACATATTGTGTTGTTGCAAGGCTTCTAACACCGGATACAGGCTGCTTAAGCTCGACACGCCTGAGTGTGAATTGGTGGTGGCACCGGCCGGATACATTTTGGCGGCTAATACACCGGCGGCTTTAGCGTCAGCGATGTCTTGCGGTGTGGTTTGGTCGGTCAGATAAATGGTCATGATCGGCTGGAAATTGCTGCCTGCCGGGCGGGCGGCGAGAATACGTTCGCGATAACTTTTCGCCAGTTCGCCTGTGGTAATTGGTGGTACTAAATTTGGCATCACAACAGCGCGGTGGAAGCAGCGGGCGGTGGCGGCAACGGTTTCTTTGAGCATATCGCCGTCACGAAAATGTAAGTGCCAGTCGTCAGGGGTTTGGATGGTCAGTGTGGTCACAAAAAGCTCCTCGCGCTTGCTAAATTTAATCTGCCGGAAAATCCGGCTAAGTGTATCATTAACCTGCAAGCCTGTTTAGCAGCTTGTCGCAGCGCATTGGCCTGCGGTCATCTCTCCAGCACCAGGAAACTGCATGAAAGTACAATCCAGACCTCTGTTTCGCTGGCAATGGACGGTGCTGGTTTTACTGTTTTTCAGTCTGGCGGGCATCACCGAATATCTGGTGTTTCAGGAGCGGGAACGGCAACACAACCTGAATATGCGCCAGGTGGTGTCGTCGGCCAGTCAGCTGCGGGCATTAATCGAATCAGAATTGAATGTACCGCTTAATTTGAGTTTTGGCCTGGCGGCTTATATCAGAGCATCAAATGGCCAGGTGCGCGACAGTGAATTTGAAATACTGTTGCCGAATCTGGTGCAACAAGGCCGGCATATCCGTAATATGTCGATTGCCCCCGATAACCGTATTTCGTATGTTTATCCGCTACTTGGTAATGAAAAAGCTTTGGGAACTTATTATCCGGATCTGACCGACCAATGGCCGGAAATCGCCAAAGTGATCCAAAACCGTACCCCACAAATGGCCGGGCCACTGAATTTAGTGCAGGGTGGAATTGGCTTTGTCCATCGTATTCCAGTGTTTTTGCCCGATGATCGCTATTGGGGGATCGTCAGCACCGTGCTGGATATTCAGTCGATTTGGAAGGTTTTATTCAACCAGGCCAGTGAGTTGGATGTGCAGGTGGCGATGCGCCGCTTTGGTCCTCAGGACTTGACCGAAATGCTGGTCGGCGAGGTAACGGTCTTTCAAAACGATGCCATCTTGTTAGATTTAAAAGTGGCAGATTCACGCTGGCAGTTAGCTGTAGTCGCACTTGAGTCGCATATTCTGCTGCAAAGTTGGCCGATCCGATTGATTTGTTGGGGCGTTTGTCTGCTGTTGTGGTTGTTGGTGTTGTCAGTGTTTATCGCCAACCGCCGTCTGGCGCAAACCGCCGATGCCTGGCAACAAAGTGATGCTTATTTTCGCACTGTGCTCAACAGCGTGGCCGACGCCATCGTGGTGGTGAATAAAACCGGGCACATTGAGCAGGTCAACCCGGCAGCGCTGACCTTGTTTGGTTACCAGCAGGAGCAGTTACGCGGTAAAAACTATCAACAACTGTTTGTCGAAGCGCCGAAATTAATACCGCAGGACGCCACGCTGGAACTGACCGCATTGCACCACAGCGGGCAATCCATTTTAATTGAACTTAATCAAACCTATATCGATCATCAGCAACAAGGCCTGACCGTGTTTCTGATCCGCGATATTACCGAGCGCAAACGGATTGAGCAGTTAAAGGAAGAGTTTGTGTCCACCGTTAGTCATGAACTACGCACCCCGTTGACCGCAATTAATGGTGCTTTGGGGTTACTGGCCGCTGGTGTCGTGGGAAATGTGGCGCCGGCACAGCAGCAACTTTTGGATATCGCTCAGCAAAATGGTCAGCAACTATCGTTGTTAATTAACGATATTCTGGATATTGAAAAACTGGCCGCCGGCAAAATGCAGCTCTACATGCAGCAGCTCGATATCATGCCGCTGGTATTGCAAGCGAAAAACCGGAACCTGCCACTGGCACAACAGACAGGTGTGCAGCTTAAAATCCAGTCCGATCTGACCGACGAAGTACAGGTGCTGGTGGATGAAAATCGTCTGCAGCAGGTGTTTGCCAATTTGTTAGCCAATGCTATTCGTTTTTCGCCCGATCAAGGCCTGGTGCTGATTGAAGTGCGGTTGATTGCTCTGAAAGTGCGGGTGTCGGTGACTGATCGCGGCCCCGGTGTGCCCGCTGATTTTGTATCACGCTTGTTTCAAAAATTCTCGCAGGCTGACAGTTCCACCACGCGGCGGCTTAGTGGCACTGGTCTTGGTCTTGCGATCAGCAAAGAGCTGATGGCACGAATGGGCGGCGAAATTGGCTATCAGCCAAATTCACCAACAGGTGCTTGTTTTTATATTGATTTACCGGTGCAATAGCCGGCAGAACCGAATTTATTCAGTAGCATGGAGTCAACCCGAGTGATGCAAGAATTTCCGTGGATAGATGTGGTGGCGGTGCTGTGGTTTATTGCGCTTTGGGTGGGTTATACCTTGTTCGCCAAACGCAAAGCGCGCACTGTCAGTTGTTTGTCATTTGAGCTGCGTCGCAAGCGTACCGACTGGATGCGGCAAATGTTGACCCGCGATAATAAAATGGCCGATGTGGCGCTGATTTCCACGCTGGAGCGTAACGTCAGTTTTTTCGCCTCCAGTTCGATGCTGATCCTCGCTGGTTTACTAACCGCCATCGCCTCCAGCGATAAAATCGCTCAGGTGCTGATGCAAGTGATGCCGTGGCTTGATCAAGTCGACGGCTTGATGCAGTTTAAGTTACTGTTTTTAGGTTTGATTTACGTTTTCACTTTTTTTCAGTTTACCTGGTCGTTGCGCCAGTATGGCTTTGGTGGGGTGCTGATTGGTGCTGCACCTGAAGGCCATAATTTGCCGGAAGACGAACTGCAACTGTATGCCAACCGCGCCGCCAAAGTGATTGATCAAGCAGCGCACTCCTTTAACTACGGCTTGCGCGCGATCTATTTTTCACTGGCGGCATTGGCGTGGTTTATCAACGTTTGGCTGTTTATGTTAGCCACCGTCATCGTGCTCTTGGTAATGAAACACCGTGAGTTTCACTCCAAGGCACTGAAAGCATTACAGGAAGTCTGAGTTAAAAAGCAGGTTTTTTCCGCAGACAGATTCGCGCTATTGGCATGCATCAGCCACACTGAGTTTCTGCTCACTGCTAGGTGATCCCCGATGAAAACGACGATTCTGTGGTCTTTATTGGCAGGCTGTTGTTTCAACAGTCATGCCGCCATCAATTGGCAACAAGCCAGCCTGACATATCTGTATGGTACCGAATATCGGATTGGCGACCCCAAACGCCATGTGCTGACGCTGGAACACGCCGCCAATACCAGTTGGGGCGACAGTTTTTTGTTTATCGATCACAGCGTCAGCAGCCGAAAAGATCATTTGTCTTATGGTGAATGGTCACCTCGTTTTAGTCTGGGTAAAAATACCTCATGGCAGCTTGCGGGTGGTTTGCTAAAAGATGTGTTGCTCGCCAGCACCATTGAACAAGGCGAGCGCTTCACCAATTTTCTGTATGGCGTTGGGTTGGATTTAGCCATTCCGGGAATGAAATTCACCCAGTTGAATTTATACCGACGCCAAAATGACATTGGCGCCAACAATTATCAGGCAACGTTAGCTTGGGCCTTGCCGCTGCAATTCGGCGCGCAAGCGGTGTTGTACGACGGATTTATTGATTACAGCAGCGCCCACGGCGAAAAAGCCACCAGTGTGAATTTCACTTCGCAGCTAAAATTCCCAATCCAGCATTGGCTGGGTGTGCAGGATCAAGTGTATCTCGGAACTGAGATCAGTTTGTGGCGCAATAAATACCATATCCCCAACAGTGCAGCGGTCAAAAGCAACGAAGTGAATGTGAACTTTTTGCTGAAGTGGTTGTTTTAGATTAAATTTACGCAGTGGTTAGTTCAGACAAATGCTGGCTGATATGCAGCCAGTGGGCGGCCTGATAATCAATTTTACTGAGCTTGCCGTAGGCAAAATGTGGTTGCAGCGCTTCTTCCGGGCTTTGCAAAAAACGTTGTAATTGACTAATTAGCAATTCCAGGGCCTGCGGTGTTGGCTGTTGCGGGTCAAGCGCCGCCATGCCCGGAATAGGTTCTGCCAATGAGTGGCGCATGGCACCAGCGGCCTGAAACGTACTCAGTGCCAACTTGCCAACACTCTGCTGAAACAACGGCGATTTCTGCTGTGGATAACCATCGAGTGAACCGGCAATACTTTGGGCGCAGTGTTGAAATACAACGCTTGCCGACCAGGCACCGCTGTGTTTGATGTCTTTGCCGCGAAACGACAGCAGTTGCTGTAATAAAGCTGTCAAATCATAAGTATGGAGCGACTTACCTGCGCTCAGACCCAGCCCGGTCGCCGCGATCAGCACAGTACTGCCGATTAAAAATGTTCTGCGCTGCATGGCGATTTCCTTTAAAAATTCAAACTAAAACAATAAATTGCTTTCAGTTTTGGTCTTAACTTTGTACCGCCGTCAGTGCAGTGTGCACTGAAGCCCAGACTTCGTCGGCTTGTTGTTTATCTTCATCACTCAGTGCCTGACCGGATAACACCAGCACTTTTCGCGCCACACCGGCGGCAGCGGCGGCTTGCATATCTGCGGCTTTGTCGCCGAGCATCAGGCTTTGCGAAGGGTCAATACCGTATTCGCGGATCGCCTGATTGAACATTCCCGGACGTGGTTTACGGCAATCACAATCGATATTGTAAGGGTTTTGGCCTTTTTCCAGATGATGCGGGCAATAATACACGCCATCAATTTTCACCCCATGGGCGGCAAATTGTTGTTTCATCCAGCTAGTCAGCAACGCGAACTGATGTTCAGTGTAATAACCACGGGCGATGCCGGATTGGTTGGTGACCACGATCAGCAAATAACCGAGGTTTTGTAGATGGCGACAGGCATCAAACACTCCGTCGATAAAATCGAACTGTTCCGGCTGATGTAAATAACCGTGATCGATATTAATCACGCCGTCACGGTCGAGAAAGGCCGCTTTGCGTAGGGGCTCTTTTGCCGCCGAAGCTATTGGCGTACTAACAGTGTCAGGTTGCGCATTATCCATATCGCGCACCTCTTTGATGTCCATTGTCATCACAACTTTTCCTGTGTTATCACTGTATCCAGCATGGTTTTCACCGCTTCCACTTTGATTTGTTCCATTAAGTGACTTCCTTTCACCCGCTTGCCAAATTTCTGCTGCGCTGCCGTTTTGCCGGTCTGACGCAATAACTCGTCATGATAGACCTCGACCACATATTGCCGGTACAAATAAGGTCCGGTGCGATCCGGATTGCTGTGGGCGTACAGGCCAATTACCGGTGTGCCGACCGTCACTGCCATATGGGCAGGGCCGGTGTCGGGTGCAATCACCACCGACGCTTGTTGTAACAGCGCCAGCAATTGTTTCAGCGTAGTTTTACCAACCAAATCAACGACATTGCTTTGAGTTTGCTGCAAAATGTCATCACGCAGCTGATATTCCATTGCCGTTGGGCCACCACAGAGTAACACCACAAAGCCTAAATTCGCGGCATAATCGGCGATCGCGGCATAACGCATCGGCAACCAGTTGCGTTCGGCTTTGGAAGCGGCCGGGCAAATCACTAAAAACCTACTGGTGCCTTGATCGCGAAATGGCTGTAATTGCGCGGTGGCGAAATCGACATCGGATTGGCTAAGCGGCATCTGCCACTGTGGTTTATCTGTCGACTCCAGCAAAAACGGTACGCCCAAATGCCGGGCAAAACCGGCAAAACCATCCAGCACGTGCGGCGTTGCCTGCGGCGCTATCCGTTCAGGCATAAACAGCGCATGCAGCTCTTTGGCGCGTGACCAATCAAAACCAATTTTGCGTTTGGCATTGATCACCAGGGACGCCAGATTGGCCCGCAGCGCCACTTGCATATGCAGCAGCACGTCAAACTGGCGACCCTGCAGTTTTTGTTTTAAGTCGGCGTATGCTTTAAAACCGAGCTTTTTATCAAACACCACCAGCTCCACGCCGGGCAGGTCTTTCAGTAACATCGCTTCGACTTTGCCGACAATCCAGGTGATTTGAGCCAACGGATAATGCCGCTGGATAGCTTGCACCGCTGCGACCGCATGGCAAACATCACCGATGGCGGACAGCCGTAAAATACAAATCGACTGTAGTGGCTGCGAAATCGAAGGTGAAACAGCGGTCATGAAAGCTTCGGTCAAAATCCGTTATCCCTGAATTTTTTTGATAATGGCGCTGGTGGAACAGCCATCAACAAACTGCAGCACTTTTACTTCACCGCCGGCGGCCAGCACTTCGCTAGCACCCACAATGGTGTCGATGCTGTAATCGCCACCTTTGACCAGCACGTCCGGTTTTACTTTCAGGATCAACTGCAACGGTGTGTCTTGCTCGTCAGCGTTGTCACCAAATGGCAGTACCCAATCGACGCTGGCGAGACTTGCCAGCACAATGGCGCGTTCATTCAGCGGATTGACCGGCCGGGTTTCGCCTTTGAGGCGTTTAATCGAAGCGTCGCTGTTCAGGCCAACCACTAAACGGTCGCCGAGCGCCTTGGCCTGCGCCAGATAACGCACGTGGCCAGCGTGTAAAATATCAAAACAGCCATTGGTGAAAACGATACGCTCGCCATTTTGTTTGGCAAATTCAATATGCTGCAGCACTTTATCAAAAGGAGTCTGGTAGACATCGCCTTGCGAAAACAAGTGTTTATTCAGTTTGCTGGCCAGTTCAGCCGGAGATACGGTGGCGGCGCCCAGTTTACCAACGACAATACCGGCAGCTAAATTGGCCATTTCGACCGCTTGTGGCAGTGCCATGCCGGCGCCTAACATCACGGCTAAAGTGGCGATCACGGTATCACCAGCGCCGGTCACATCACTGACTTCCAGCACTTGTGCCGGAAAATGGTGCTGCTCGCTTTGGGTGATCAACGTCATGCCGTGCTCAGAGCGGGTTAATAGCATGGCCGCAATCCCACAGCGCGTGAGCATAGCGCGGGCAGAGCTGAACATCGCTTCATCGTTACTGGTGTCGCCACCGGCTAAACGGAATTCGGATAAGTTTGGCGTCAGAATATCAGCGCCGCGATATACGCTTAAATCGGCTTGTTTAGGGTCGACCAACACATATTTACCGGCGGCTTTAGCACTTTGAATGATCCGGCCAACCGTAGCGAGCGAACCTTTGTTGTAGTCGCTGACCAGCACAAAATCGTAGTCCGGCAGCAAAGCTTCTACTTTGTCGGCTAAAGCTTCGCTGTGCGCCAGACTAAAGTTTTGCTCCACATCCAGCCGCACCACTTGTTGATGGCGTGAAATCACCCGCATTTTGGCGATGGTAGGTAACTCTGCTTGTTTCAATAATGCTGAATAAATACCGTCCTGTCCCAAAATGGTGGTCAGGCTGTCACCTTCGGCATCATCACCAATCAACCCCAGCAAACCCACTTTGGCATCGAGATGGGCAATATTACGCGCCACGTTGGCCGCGCCACCTGCTTTGTCTTCAATTTTGCTGATTTTCACCACCGGCACCGGTGCTTCCGGCGAAATCCGTTGGGTGTCGCCCTGATAATAGCGGTCCAGCATCACATCGCCGACCACCAGCACCCGGGCATTATTTAGCTGATTTAATTTGGTGATATCAATCATGCGGTGATTTCCAGATCCAGCGCTTCACATAACCAATGGCCAATAAACATATGCACTTCCTGAATACGCGCGGTTTCATCGAAATTGACAATAATAGGTAACTTGGCGATGTCTTTCACCAAGCCGCCATCACGACCGGTCAGCGCCACGGTAAATGCGCCAATCTCGTTGGCGGCTTGTAATGCCAGGTTGATATTCGGGCTTTTGCCGGATGTGGTCAGGCCAATCACCACGTCTTGCTGGCGCACTAACCCTTGCACCTGACGGGAAAATACCGTGTCAAAATGATAGTCATTGGCATGAGCGGTTAAAATTGAAGTGTCGGTGGTCAGGGCAATGGATGCCAGCGGGCCACGTTCGGCTTTGTAGCGCACCATAAATTCAGCCGCTAAATGCTGGCTGTCGGCTGCTGAGCCGCCGTTGCCCATCCATACCACTTTGCCACCGGCTTTCAGACAATTCAGGACCGCATCCAGCAATTGTTGCGATTGTTCAGCATATTGTTCAACAGCGGCAAACACCGCGCGGTGGCGCTCAAGGGCGGCAAAAAAACTGGCAGTTTGATTCATCAATTTGTTTCCTTTAAAACGCTGTTGGCAAAGCCAGCAATCGCGCGATGTCGGCCAGCACAATTTGCAAGCCGGGCTCAGCTGGATATTGCGCCACCAATGGCGTACGCAGTGCTTTGTGGCATTGTGCCACTATATCGGATTTGGCTAAAGTAGCAGGGTAAATCAAGCCTTGCGCGGCGCAGGCCAGTACGCGGTCTGGCTGATCTTTCGCCACCGGCACCGCCACAATATTTTTGCCAAGCACAATCGCCTGGCCCATCATATCGCCGCCGCCGGAAACCACCAACGCGGCTTGATTCAATAACGTCATCAATTGCACATTGGGCAGTGATTTAACGACTGTTACTGTGTCAGTGGATGGCAGTTGTTGGGTAAAATTGGCGCCGGCTACCAGTAGCGCCGGTTGTTCAGGCGTCGCAACTTCAAGCGCCGCCAGATAAAATTCTTCAGTGGCACTTTTGCCCTGCACCTGATGACCACCACCACCTGCAGCCCAGACGCTGTAGTTTTTACCGGTCAGTGCAGCGAATTCAACAGGCAATTCAGGCGCTGGTGTACTAAACACTGGACCAGTAAAGATCGGCGCATCTTTTTTAAAGAGCCTGAGTTTAAACCGTTCCAACGGCGATAAATCACCGTCAACAAACTTAAACTGGGTGATCCAGTGGGCATCCAGCGCCGGTAACCGGCCAAGGGCAAATCCTTTGGCGCGTTTTTTCTGATGCTGACTGACAAACACCACTTTTGCGCCCAGTTTTTTCGCTTGTCTGGCCTGCGATGCGCGGCCGGAGCAGTCGAAAATGACCAGATCTGGTTTGAGCTGTTGTAGTAACTGGTTCACTGCCGCTTTTTCTTTGGTGGCGGAATTGTTTAATAAATGCGTGGGAAAAGGGCAGCTGGCAGCTGAAGGCGCGTGTTTATTTAGCACAAACTGGATGTCGAGCGACGGCCATTTGGCTTGCAGCGCCTGCGCAATAATTAATGAGCGCATATATTCACCGATGCCTTGCGGGCTGGAAACCGGGATCATCAGAACTTTGGCATTCGATTGGGTCATAGGATCGCACTTGTAACAGCAGGTGGCGGCAGTATATCAAATGGTTTTCGGTGCTGACAGCATCGGCTGTGGCTGGCGTTCAAGGCACTTCACCAGTATGATCATGCTATTGTCTCTGCTCTCATAAGTACCCTTGCCTTGTCCCGACTGAGTTTACTGCTTTATACCCTGCTTATTTATCTGCTGCGTTTGCCGATGCTGCTATTTTTTTTATGGCGCAGTAAAGCCGATCCGGCCTACCGTCAGCGTGTTGCCGAGCGTTTTGCATGGCAACCTGTGCCTGCAACAGCGGTCGGTGGCATTGTGGTACACGCGGTGTCGATGGGCGAAGTAGTGGCGGCGACGCCGTTAATTGAACAACTACTGCAGCAATATCCGGATTTACCGATCACTGTCACCTGCACCACACCGACCGGATCGGCGCGTATTCAGACCACTTTTGGCACGCGGGTACACCATTGTTATTTACCTTTTGATACACCGGGTGCCAACCGGCGTTTTCTGGCGAAATTTTCGCCACAGTTGATAGTGCTGCTGGAAACTGAACTCTGGCCTAATCTAATCCGTCAGGCTTCGGCCCAGCACATGCCGGTGGTTTTGGTGAATGCCCGGTTGTCGGCTAAATCGGCGCGTGGTTACCGGCGTTTTAGTGCACTGGTGCAACCGATGCTCCGGCAGCTGTCGCAGATTTTGACCCAGGATGAAGCCAGCCGCCGCCGGTTTTCGGCGCTGTTGGGACCGTTATCGTCAACATTGATCCCTGGCACTTCACGGCAGAAAATCCAAAGCGCCGGCAATCTGAAATTTGATATGCAGCACAAAGCTGATTTGGTGCAGCAGGCAACTGAACTGAAAAGGCGGTGGGGCGCACGCCCGGTGTGGGTGGCAGGCAGTACTCATGCCGGCGAAGACGAAATATTGTTGCAGGCCTTTGCTCAAGTGCTGATCGCGCAACCAGATGCCTTATTAATTTTGGTACCACGGCACCCGGATCGGTTTACACAGGTCAGCAAACTGGTGGCCGATGCCGGCTTGTCACAAGCGCAACGTAGTTTGCAGCAAGCAGTCACTGCCCAGACACAAGTGCTGCTCGGCGATACCATGGGTGAGCTGATGTTGTGGTATCAGCTGGCGGATCTGGTGTTTATTGGTGGTTCGCTGATTGCCCGTGGTGGACATAACCCATTGGAGCCGATGAGTTTGGCCAAGCCTATTCAATCCGGGCCGCATGTGTTTAATTTTGCGACCGTTTTTCAATGGTTAGGTAAACGCAGCGCGGTGGTTTTTGTCGATTCTGCAGCTGCGCTGGCGCAAAGCACCATTGATTTACTGCAAGATGCAAACCAGCGCCAACAACTGGCCAAACGGGGGTTTTCCCTGTATCAGCAACATGGTGGCGCCACCCAGCGTACAATCCAGCAACTGCTACAGCTGTTGCCGAGTGAAGGCGATATTCGTCGGCTGAAACGCGATGGCGCTGATGAAATCTGGTACGACCCGGTGCTGGTGGAAGCTGGTGGTTTTACTAAACCGAGCCAATCGTTTTTTGACCCGCACTGCTGGTTACAGTTTGATGCAGTGATTGGCCAGTCTACTGGCCGCAACACCGTATGGTTTGTACAAGCCAAGCAACAGCGTTGGGTGCTGCGGCATTATTATCGCGGTGGCCTCATCGGCAAATTAAATAAAGACCGTTTCCTGAAAGTGCCGGTGCCACAAAGTCGCGCCATGGCAGAATTTCAGTTATTGCAGCAGATGCACCAACTTGGGTTACCGGTGCCAAGGCCAGTGGCTGCACTATTTTCAACCGGTAAAATCAGCTATCGCGCCGACATTTTGCTGGAGCTGGTTGATGGCAGTCTGGATTTAGCAAAGTTATTGCGTCAGCAGGCTTTATCGCCCGCGCAATGGCAGCAGATTGGGGCGATGATCCGCCGTTTCCATGATGCGCAAATTTATCATTCGGATTTAAATTGCCACAATATTTTGCAAGGTCCCGATGGCAAATTCTGGCTGATTGATTTTGATAAATGTGGCCAGCGAACAGGCGAACACTGGAAAGAGCAAACGTTAGCGCGGTTACAACGTTCGTTGCATAAAGAGGCCGGCTTAGCTGCGGATAAAGGTCAGAGCTGGCATGTTACGTCGACCGAATGGCAATTGTTAAAGCAAGGCTATAACGAAAGGTCTGAATAACTAAATTCGGTTTTTGGTAAAGAATAAGGGCGTCAGTGACGCCCTTATGACTTTCTACTTATGTAGTTCTGACTTATTGATATGACGTGGTGAGCGTCAAACCGCTGACTGCGGAGTAAGCACGAATACCAATATGGTAAGTAGCTGCCACCGGGTTGGTGAAGCTACAGCTTTCGGTGCTGCCGGTTTTGTAAGGGCGGCAATCGTACGTGCTGGTGGTTGGGTTTGAGCCACGACGCACGTATAAGTCAGCGTCACCAGTACCACCGGTGATGTTGATGGTCAGAGTGGTTTTACCTGCAGGTACGGCCAGCGTGTAATATTTCCACTGGCTGGCAGCGACGCTGATGTTGTTGGTGGTGCTGGTCACTGGCGTGGTGGTGGTGCCAGATGCTTTCACGACCGCCGCTGCTGCATCAACAATCCCTGTACCGCAGTTGGTGCAAGTTGCCGGGAAAGTGCGGGTGGTGGTTTTTAAGATTGATTCCACTTCATCCGGTGTTGCCGTTGGTTTTTTCTGCAGGATTAACGCTGCCACACCCGCCACATGCGGTGCTGCCATTGAGGTACCCTGAGAATAACCGTAGCTGTCTGAACCAGGCGTAGTGGTGCCGGTATTGTAAGTCGACAATACACCATTCACGTCATTGGCCGAATTCATCGCGCCACCAGGGGCCGCGACATCAATCGAAGTACCGTAGTTGGAGTAATATGCACGGCCGCCGCTGCGGTTGGTGGCAGCAACGTTGACCACGCCGGCACAGTTGCCAGGGTTAAAGTTGTTGGCATTCGCGTTGTCGTTACCCGAAGCCACTACAATGACGGTGCCACGTGAACGGGCTGAGTTAATCGCGGCTTGGGTGGTTGAATCACAGGCACCAGAACCACCCAGACTCATATTGATCACTTTCGCCGGATTGGCGTTGGCTGGCACACCAGACACGGTACCGCCTGAAGCCCAGATAATACCGTCAGCGATATCTGAAGTGTAACCACCACATTTACCTAATACGCGTACTGGTACTACTTTGGCGTTATAAGCGACACCGGCCACACCCAGGTTGTTATTGGTACGGGCAGCAATAGTGCCGGCAACGTGAGTACCGTGCCAACTGGAGTCTTGCGCCTGTTCCGGATAACCATCACCACAAGCACCAACAGCGACCCAGTCACCCGGATCTTGTGGGTTGTTGTCACGCCCATTGCTATCGTTACCAATGAAGGTGTCGGAAATCATGTCGTAGCCAGGCAGGATATTGGCATTTAAGTCGGTATGTGGACGGTAACCTGTGTCCAGAACGGCAACAACCACACCGGTGCCGGTGGCATTGTCCCAGGCGGCTGGCGCACGTAAACCACCGGTACTTTCATAATAGTGCCACTGACTGTTGTATTGGGTGTCATTTGGCACGGCCATAATTTGTAATAGCCGATCTTCTTCAACGACTGCAACCTTCGGATCTTTGGCCAGGTTGGCTTGCATTTCTTTGGCTTCTTTGGCTGACAAACGACGGTCAGCGCGGACAACGTGACGACCACCGACTGCCATTGGACGAATATATTGCAATTCAACACCGGCTAAGGCCGAAAGTTCTTGTGCGGCATGAGCCCGGAAATTCATCACACTGACAGCGCCGTCAGTATTTTCAGCAGACATCAGTTCAACGCCGCCCATGCCCTGTTCTTTATAAACCACGATAAATTGTGTGTTCGCTTCATTGGCAGTAGTCGCACTGGCTTGGGTTAAATTTGGTACGTCTAATGCTGGTTGTTGTGTGTTCGCCTGAGCCGCAACGCAAAATACGGACAGAGTACAAAGGGCGATTTTATGCAGTTTAGATGGAGTTTTCGACATTAATGTTCTCACTACATGTTGGTTATTTGCCTGGATTGGATCCTGCTATCTTTTTTAGTATCTGCAGCAGGTTGGGCAATATTTCATCAATATATGAATGATGTAAAGCTTGCTAAATTAACAAAAGTTCATATAAACGGGACGTTGTTTCACAAACAGTTAAACTTTATAGCCTGGGGCAGTCACGGCTCAGATCGGTGAACTTGATGGCAACACCGATGGCGGCTGTGTTGTGTTACAAATAGTTACAGATGTCAATTGTGTGGATGTCGGTATAAGTTATTCCAAAAAGTAATTAAAATTTATTTTAAAACCGCTCTTTTTGTCATTTTTAGTTCGAAAAATCCGCTGTTTTTAGCTTTTTCTGCAGTTGAATTGCCTTTGTCCGACCAGTCACCGACAATAGTGCTTTGCAAAAAAGTTGAGTGACAGGCGTTGAGTACAGAACAAAGTTGGGATGTGATTGTGATTGGTGCCGGTGCTGCCGGGTTATTTTGTGCCATCGAAGCTGCAAAGCGGGGCCGCAAAACGCTGGTGCTGGACAACGGTAAACGCATTGGCCGGAAAATTCTGATGTCCGGTGGCGGGCGTTGCAATTTTACGAATATGTACACTAGTCCGGCAAATTTTCTGTCGCAAAACAAACACTTCTGTAAATCTGCTTTAAGCCGTTACACCCAGTGGGATTTTATCGCGCTGGTGCAGCAGTACCAAATTCCCTACCACGAAAAAACTCTGGGGCAGCTGTTTTGTGATGACAGCGCCAAAGATATTGTTGAGATGTTACAGCAGGAATGCGACAAAGCCGGGGTGGTGATTGCGCTGCAGCAGGACATTACTGCGATTGAGCATGTCGAAGGTCGTCCGGAAGAACAGGATGACGGCAGCCTGGAAAGCCGTTACCTGCTAAAAACCAGTGGTATCAGCCGCAGCTGCGCTAGCCTGGTTGTGGCAAGTGGTGGTCTCAGTTTACCGAATTTAGGGGCTACTGCTTTTGGTTTTCAGCTAGCGGAGCAGTTTGGGTTGAAGGTGTTGCCAATCCGCGCTGGTTTAGTGCCATTAACATGGCAACCAGACGATAAAGCGCTGTATGAAGAAATCAGTGGCGTGGCGTTACCTGTCACCGCCGAAGCCAACGGCACCCTGTTTCCGGAAGATATGTTGTTCACACACCGGGGATTAAGCGGGCCTGCCATTTTGCAAATCTCGTCATTCTGGCTGCCTGGAGACCCAGTTACAGTCAACTTGTCGCCGCAGCAAAATGTGGCAGAATTTTTAAATGAGACGCAGCAGAAACACCCGGATCAAGAACTCAAAACCGCCTTAACCCGGTTATTGCCCAAGCGGTTAGTGGAAAAACTGCTGGAGCAGAATTTATTCACCAATCAGCCACTGAAAGCGCTGAACCCAAAAAGCCGTGAGCGTATTGCCGACTTGTTGCATCAGTTTGTGTTTAAGCCCAACGGTACCGAAGGCTACCGCACTGCTGAAGTGACGTTAGGCGGTGTCGACACCAATGAGTTATCGTCAAAAACCATGGAAGCAAAAAACCAACCCGGTTTGTACTTTATCGGCGAAGTGGTAGATGTCACCGGCTGGCTCGGTGGTTACAACTTCCAATGGGCCTGGAGTTCGGGTTGGGTGGCGGGGCAGTATTGTTAACTTAGGTTGTCTGCCGTTTTCCATTAAATGGCCGGAGCAGTGAAAGTTGTCCAAAATCATTTACAACATAAACGCCGGCCCGGTGATCTGCAATGAATTAAACCTAGTCGTTTTAGCTGGCAGGTCCATCTCCCTGAACCACGGCGGCCGGTTATGAAGGCGCTTTCACGGCCATAGGTGTTGATCCGGCTGTTTTCATATCCGTTTGAAAGTGATTACAAAAAATCACAGCTGTAAATTATTTTCTGTTTACCACTTGTTTTCAAAGTTCTGATCTGGCATTTAATTAGGCAACACTAATGCAATGAACTTGCGTTGGGTTTAATAATTAATGCGGCAGGATGCCCGCCCAGACAAATAAAACAAACTACAGGCAACAGGAACATCATATGAAACTTATCAAAGTAGCCCCGATAGCGGCAGCAGTTTTTGCGTCGTTAAGTTTTTCTCAAGCAGCTACGGCTGCTGAACGTGTCATTTTACAGGTTGATAATGCCAACAAAGGTATTGTCACAGCGTTGAGCCGCCAGTTGGGTGGCGAAGTGAAACTTGAAGCCGATGGCTTTATTTCGGTGGAATTCGCTGATAAAAGTTTTGATGAACTGACCGGTATTTTGAAAAACCCGCATATTAAACTGATTGAACAAGACCATATCCGTCGCCCGCTGGCGCTATTTAATGATGATGCCGGTAACCCGATGCAAGACCAGCTGACCCCTTATGCGGTCTATCAGTCGCAGGCCAATCAAGTGCCATTTAACCTGGGCGCCGCGCCAAAAGTCTGTGTGATTGACTCAGGTTTAGATCAATCTAACCCCGATTTTAACTGGGGCAGTATCTCCGGTGATAACGATTCCGGCACCGGTAACTGGAACCAGAATGGTGGTCCACATGGTACGCACGTGGCGGGTACGATTGGCGCTGCCGACAACGGTATAGGTGTCGTGGGCATGGCGCCAGGTGTACCGATGCACATCATCAAAGTGTTTAACGCTGAAGGTTGGGGCTATTCTTCTGATCTCGCTTATGCCGCACAAAAATGTAAAGCCGCTGGTGCCAAAATTATCAGCATGAGTCTGGGCGGTGGCGGTTCGAATTCAACGGAATCAACTGCCTTCCAGAGTTTTGTCGATGGTGGTGGTTTAGTCGTTGCTGCTGCCGGTAACGATGGTAATAACGTGCGTTCTTATCCGGCTGGTTATACCTCTGTGATGATGATTGGTGCCAATGACGGCAATAACGTCATCGCCGATTTTTCGCAATTCCCATCTTGTACCACCGGAACCGGTAAGCAAGCGAAAACCGATGAAAAAGTGTGTGTGGAAGTCACCGCCGGTGGTGTTGATACCTTATCTACTTATCCGGCTGGTATGGCGACCAGTGCTAGTTTATCTACCAATAACGGCGCTTTAGCGTCATCTGCCATGGAAAACGTTGGTGCTGCTTCAGCCGCAACCTTCTTTATGGGCACAGCGGAAGCAGTGAATACAGCGGCCAACGGCAAAGTCTGTCTGATTGACCGTGGCGTGATTTCATTCCACGATAAAGTGAAAAATTGCCAGAGCTCTGGCGGTGTTGGTGCAGTGATTATCAACAATGTCGCAGGTATGTTGTACGCCACTTTAGGTGAAGGTTCTGCCAACACCACCAGTATCCCGGCTGTTGGCGCAGCTTTTGAAGACCGCGCTGCATTATTAGCCGCGACCAGTGCTACTGTATCGGTGCTTGGCAGCGATTTCGGTTATATGAGCGGCACTTCAATGGCGACGCCAGCCGTATCAGGTGTTGCCGCACTGGTTTGGTCTAATCACCCGACCTGTAAAGGCGAGCAAATCCGTAGTGCGCTAAAAGCCTCCGCGAAAGACGCGGGCGCTACCGGTAAAGACGTGTACTTCGGCTACGGTATTGTACAGGCGAAAGCAGCCAGCGATTACCTGACCGCTCAAGGTTGTGGCACTTCAGGTGGCACCGCCATGACCCTGACCACCCGCGCCTATAGCAGCAAGGGCAAACGTTATGTCGACCTGAACTGGACCAACGCTACCACCAGCAATGTGGATCTGTACCGCAACAGCGTGAAGATCATCACCACACCAAACGATGGTGCACATACTGATGCGCCAACGACTCGCGGTACTTTCAGCTATCAGGTCTGTGAAGCTGGCAGCACCACGAAATGCAGTCCGAGTAAATCTGTGACGTTATAATTTTTATTGTCGTCAA
Source organism: Rheinheimera sp. SA_1 (assembly GCF_001669775.1). GTDB lineage: Bacteria > Pseudomonadota > Gammaproteobacteria > Enterobacterales > Alteromonadaceae > Pararheinheimera. The sequence goes on along the minus strand of NZ_LXWK01000017.1, from coordinate 435,326 downwards.
TCAGAAAAGCCGGTGGTCTTGCCATCGGTTTTTCTTTTGGTAAATCAAAAGCTTTGATCATCGTATTTCAGGCAACACTGTCCAGCTTCTCCATTTGTAAAGTAGGGTTTGCGCATATATAGCTCAGTCAGGGATTGATGGCCGTTGCAGTTTTGGGAAGTGGACTATAGTTAATCTTCCACTTACCGGAGGTGATGCGATGGCCACAGTTTCAGAAAATGCACTTAGATTGATCCGTTCTCATGCGATTGATGCATATCAGGCGGATCAGTTCTACCAACAAGGATTGTCCTGTTTTGGCTCTGATCAACTGTTTGCACAGTGGTTAACCAGCAGCAATGCCTACACCATGGGACAAGCGCCAATTAATGCCTTGTCCGCTGAAAATGGGATTCAGTATCTGACTGATTTGATGTATCGGATGCAGGGGGATAACTATCAACCTTAGGCCTAGATCACAAAACGGCACCACTGTTGTTTTCAACCGCACTGATGCCGCGACACTGCAATAAAAAAGGGCTGCATTTGCAGCCCTTGGTATGCCAGCTGTTTACTGCGAAGCTAATCAGGCATACATCCGGTCAAACATATTCAGTAATGCTGGCACTTTTTCAATTTTCACTGGTTGTAAGTGCAGCCGATTGGTGATTTCGCGAGCAGAAATAATGCCGCGGATCTGGTGGCTGTCACGGTCAATCACCACACAATAAGCTTCACCTTTTTGCTGCAGGGTATGTAGTACATCACCGACGGTGCAGTGCTGAATTTGCTGGTAAGACAGCGCCATCACTGCATCGCGCGGCCGCATTAAATCGGCGACGCGCAAATCTTTGGCTTTGACATCTTTGCTGACATGCTGCATCAGATACTGACTGGTGAAGTGGTCGTTGCTCAGTACGCCAACCATTTCTTGCTGGCGGTCGACCACCAGTTTTAACCAGCTGTGCTCCTGGCGCATCATCTCTTCTGCTTCAACCGCATTGGTATCCGCATCCAGTAACATCGGATTGCTGGTGCGAAAATCGGTGAAAATGCTTAAAGCAGGCGACGTTAAAGTGGCGTCCTGGAACTCGGCTGGCTGAACTAAATGGTCAACTTGATCAAGGGTATAAACAGTTAATTTTCTCATAATAACCTCAGTAGCAATGACTCAGGAGGCAGTCACTGCGAATTCATCTAATCACTGAATAGGTGCGGGCTTAGCTGCCCAACACGACAATTTAAAAAATTTAAATCAGGTGAATAATTAGCTGAGGCTTGGTGGAGCGCGAGGTTGTGCCAGTAATCTGGCTGAAGAATGCAGTGCGGGTAAAACTGCTGGCAGCAGGGTGATATTTTGGGTGCTGACAGAGACGATATCTGAAGTAAGGACTGCGCCGTCATCCGGCGTATCAGACTGGGTAACCGAATGGCCAGGCAGATGCTGGGACATTGGCATGATGGCGTTTTGAACAGATAAACCACTTCCAACCAAATCAACCCGATTCTGCGTAACCGCTTTAACCGGCGGTGACAGCAAAATGCTGAGGTAAATTAAGATTATCGAGAGGTTTAACCAACGCATCATTGTCGATCCTGTTCTTGGCGGTACAACACTGCCATGGACTGACTATAGCAGCGGCATATTTCAAAATGCAAGAGGCAACACGATGCAGGAAAATCGATTAAGAAGAGGAGAGCGGTGGCAATGGTTACGGTAGTTTTTCGACTAATTCGATCTGAACCGCGTCGAACATACGCTTACATTGCCACCAATTGTATTGATTTAAATCAATTTCATAGCAACTTTCAAAAAAGTGACCAGTAAAAGTAAACAGCCGGTTCCGGCAACATAAAGCAACAAAAACCACTGCCAGTTGCTCAATTGTGCACTGGAAATTTGTTTAAATTTGCGACCAATGACAGACATTTGTCCGACCAGTTGCAGGTTTTTTGAATGATTCAGGCGCTGACTGAATGATATTTTCGACAGCTGATGGGTGACCGTTTTCATGATTTGTTTCATCGATTAATAGCCCTGCTCATAATCTTCGACTTTACCGGCGAAGATGCGATAACCCCAGATGGTGTATGACAAGATTAACGGTACAAAGATCAGCACCCCAGGCAACATAAACCACAGACTTGCATCTGGCGCCACCGCCTGGATATAGCTAAGTTGGCCTGGTAACAACGCCGGAAACAGGCTGACCAATAACCCCATAAAGGCTAGTACAAACAAACTGACGGCGAGCCAAAATGGCCGATCTTCATGTTTTTCAGCCACATCCCGCGCCTGATGATGGCTTTTGCGCACGCGACCTAAATCACGATATAACAAGCGAGCAGCCATTAACGCCAACAATGGCAGTGGTAAAAGTGCCAGCGCGTGCCAACCACCAAACCAGCGTGCCCAGATTTGATCACTACTCAGCGCAGTCCACAAGCTGACAATTGCCATCGCCAGCATCACCACCCACACCAGGGCCCGGCCGCGTTGTGCTGCCTTGTGCTGAATGGCGCCCCGGCTTTTCATGACTAAATAGGCACAGGCCAGTAAAGCATAACCCGCGACCACCGCCAAGCCGGTCAGCAGGGTAAATGGCGTTAGCAACACCAGGCTGGATTGACTGATACTGTCGGCCGGCACACCTTGCACCAAAGCACCTAACATCAACCCCTGACAAAAGGCCGCCAAGGTTGAACCCAATGAAAAAGCCCGGCTCCACCATTTTTTAGAAGTGGTTGACTTAAAACGATATTCAAAAGCCACGCCGCGAAAAATCAAGCCAATCAGCATCAGCATAATCGGCAAATACAGCGTCGACAGCAGCAGCGCATAAGCCGCCGGAAAGGCGCCGAATAAAATAACACCGCCAAACACTAACCAGGTTTCATTGCCATCCCAAACGTGCGCGACAGATCGCATCAGATGGTCGTGCTCTTCATCCGAGTTAAACCAGGGGTACAAAATACCGATGCCTAAATCGAAGCCATCCAGCAACACGTACATCAGAATGGCAAAGCCCAGCAGTAGAAAATAAAACAGTGCGAGATCCATCAGATTTTTCCTTCTTGTGAAGTGTTGCTTTGTGTCACCGGTGAATCAGCCGCCAGCGCTTTGGTAAACGACACCGCATAACCCGAGGCTTTGACGCCAATTTGCAGCTGTTGCAATTCTTCCAGACTCGGTGGGCCTTTTTTAATCAGTTTGCGGAAAAAGTACAGATAGACACCAAACAACAGGCTGTAGGTGATCACAAATAAACTCAGCGACAGCAACACCCGCTCTGGTGGCAGCGGTGATACCACATCCATGGTGCGTACCAGCCCCTGAACCAGCCAGGGTTGGCGGCCCACTTCCACCACATACCAGCCGGCTAGCACCGCAATCACGCCGCTGGGGGCCATAAAGCTGCAGACCGTTAAAAACCAGCGACTTTGATACAGCGTGCCACGCCAACGCAGCCATAAACCGGCGACTGCGATAAAAATCATCAACACACCAAGACCAACCATGATCCGGAATGAAAAGAACACCAGCGGTACATTGGGCCGATCGGCTTTGGGCACCGATTTCAGCCCAGGCAGTTCACCGTGCCAGTCGTGGGTTAGGATCAAACTGGCCAAGCCCGGTATTTTCACTTCAAAGTGGTTGGTTTCATTTTTTGGATCCGGAATTGCGAACAGCAGCAGCGGCACATTGGCTTCACGTTCGGCCCAAATACCTTCCATTGCTGCCAGTTTGATCGGCTGATGCTCTTTGACGTTGAGGCCGTGGAAGTCACCAACCACCGCTTGCAACGGTGCTAATACCAGCGCCAGCCATAAGGTTAACGACAAACTTTTGCGGGCAAATGCCTGATGTTGCTGGCGGCGTAAATACCAGGCGCTGGTCGCCATCACCACAAAAGTGGCGGTTAAAAAAGTCGCCAGCAGCATATGGCTAAGGCGGTACGGCATCGATGGGTTAAAAATAACTTCCAGCCAGCTGGCTACTTCAAACTTGCCATCAACCATCACATAACCGGCCGGGGTGTGCATCCAGCTGTTGGCAGCGATGATCCAAAAGGCTGAGATCCAGGTGCCAACCGCCACGGTGCAACTGGCGAAAAAGTGCAGTTTGGCGCTAACTCTTTGCCAGCCGAATAACATCACCCCCAGAAAACCGGCTTCGAGGAAAAACGCCGTCAGTACTTCATAAGCCATTAAAGGCCCAAGTACCGCGCCGGTTAGTTCAGAGAATTTTGAAAAGTTGGTGCCAAATTCATAACTGAGCACAATGCCCGACACCACGCCCATACCAAAGGTGATGGCAAAAGGTTTGATCCAGAATTTGGCCAGTTGCAGGTACAAAGGGTTGCCGGTTTTCAGCCATAGGCCTTCCCACAATGCAATCAGCGTGGCCAGACCAATAGTGATCGATGGGAAAATGATGTGAAAGCTAACGGTAAAGGCAAACTGGATCCGCGATAAAATGGCGGAGAGCTGGACACTGTCAAAATCCATCAATTGCTCCTCCCGCTTTTTGCTGCTCTTTGTAACCATAGTGGCAACCGACTTAAGCCAACACCTGATGCCAACAGCAGCAATACCGTCATTAATTCCAACAACAACAATGAGATATCCATGAAACACACTCCGGTTAATTACAATTTGGTTTGAGGCTAGCTATAGCTCACGATTGCCCCTGAAATGCCAGAATCAGGCCATCGCCAAATAACTCGCATTCTTTTGATCTATATCAATATTTTTTATGTTGGTTGCGATGGGTGTGAACTTCGTTTACGCTTCGCCTACAAGACGTCTGTACACATTGTTGACAGGAGTAATATGGATCAGCAGCTGGTTTTTGGCCTGACAATGGCCGTCACCGGGTTTTGTGCGCTCTGGACCGCGGTCTGGTTGTGGTGGCACGCCAGGTTTCAACCGGTGTTATCAGCGCTGGCCGGTTTTTGTCTGATGTTGACCTTATGGAGCGCCGGCCATTTGGCGTTGCTGGTAGATTCCAGATGGCTTGGTAAAGTGTTAGTGCTGTCGAACCCGCTGATGCCGGCGTTTTATTTACATTTTGCGCTGCAATTTGTGGTGACCCCCCAGAGTAAAAGCTGGCTATTGCAGCTGAAAAAACTGTCGCCGATGCTGTTTTTCGGTGCCTTGATTATCACCTTAATCAGCTGGTCCAACCCTTCTGCCTCGCTGGTGAGCGTCGGGCAATTACCACAATTTTTTGTGTTCGAGCGTTGGGGCTGGCTCAATCTGGCTTGTACTGTGCTTTTGGGCATCGTCGCGCATCTGGTGTTATGGCAAGGGTTTCTGCAACATCGGGGCAATAAGCGCCGTTCGATTGCCGCCATCGCCATGACCGCTGGTTTAGGTTTGTTATTGGCAACCAGTTTTGTCTTTCCATCGTTTTCGCTGAACTGGTTTCCGTACCCGATGTTGCTATTGCCGGGTTATGTGGTGCTGCTGGTGTATAGCGTAGTGCGTTATCAGATGCTGGCGGTGAATGCCTTTGCCAGTCGCGCCTTGCTGGTGCTGGTGATGGGCTTATTGCTGCTGCTGCTGATGGGGCTGATCAGCGTTATTTTCGGACAGCTCGGGATGCCGGCGTTAACCGCAGTGCCTGGCTGGCAATTATGGTTATATTCCAGTCTGTTACTGCTATTGGCGGCCGCCAGCTACCGCCCGGTCAGTCGGCTGGCTGAACGGTTAATTTATCCCGGGGTGCAACTGAGTGAAAAAATGGTCAGCCACTGGCTCAGTGATTTGCAACAAGCGCAGGATTGGCAGCAACTGGCGCACACGGCAAGCCAGCTGATTAGTAAACCGTTGAAACAGCCATTGTTGGTGGAAATTTACAGTCACGGCGAATTGCTGGCGACGTCGGCAACGCTTCACCATAACGAGGTCACCGATCCGGCGAGCGACGCCGAAAACAGCCCGAGCAGCGATCGAGCGCCGCAGTTTGTCTTTTGTTGTCGCGAGCAGCAGCAACAATGGCAATTTTCGTTGCAGGGGCAGGCTGAGTTACCACCAGGGCTGCGGCTACTCACCGAAGTGTTTGGCTCCTTGCTGGTCAGCAGCTGCACTAATTTGCAGCGTGCGCTGGCATTGGCGTCTGCCGAAAAATACCGGCTCAGTCAGCAACATCTGGTAGAGCTGGGCGCGCTGGCGGCGGCGATGGCGCACGAGCTGCGTAACCCGCTTAACATTATTTCAATGGCGTCGGCCGGTGTTGATGCCGAACTGCGTGGCCATATTCAAAGCCAGCTGAAACGCGCCGACCGGCTGATTGCCGATATGCTGGTGTATGCAGGTCGATTGCATTTGCAGCTACAGATCATTGATTTACATGCTTTATTACAAAGTTTAAGCAGCCAGTTTGACTGGCAGCAGGTCAAATTTGAGCTGCAAGTTCCAGCCGGATTACAGCTGAATGCCGATCCACACCGCTTGCAGCAAGTGTTTATTAATTTGCTTGATAACGCACTGGCATTTGTCCGTAATCAGCCGGATGGCGCGGTATTGATTAGCGCCATCCTGGCCGGGCCAGAGATGCTGATTAGGCTGCACAATAATGGCCCGGCCTTGGAAGCCGCTTTAACCGACACTTTGTTTCGGCCCTTTGTCAGTAAAAGAGCCGGTGGCAGCGGTTTAGGTTTGGCGATAGTGCAACGGATCATCCATGCCCATCAGGGGCAAATTCGCCATCGCACTGATTTAGGCTGGCCGGTCAGTTTTGAGATCCGGTTGCCCCACCAGGCAAACTACACCCAAGCACAGGAAGCAGAGTAATGAGTCTGGAAAGATTTGAAGTGGCCAGAATTCTGCTGGTCGATGATGAGCCGGCCTTTCGGTTACTGGCGGAACGTTTTTTAAGTCAGCAGGGCTATCAGGTTAGCAGCGCCGCTGATTTAATTCAGGCGCGGCAGTTACTGGCAAAAACGCCGTTTGATTTATTGTTGTTGGATTTGTCGTTACCGCCGTTGTTTGACCCAGCGGCAACCTTAGCCGCTTTGCCCGAACTGAACGCGCAGCCAGTGATTATTCTGACCGGCCACGCCGATCGTGAACTGGCGTTGCAGGCGATTTCGCTCGGTGCCTGGGACTTTATCGCCAAGCCGGTGGATCCGGATTTGCTGGCGGTGGTGGTGAAACGCGCCATCAGCAAACATCAGCTGGAACTGGAACTAACCAAGTTAAAACGCCAGAGCAGTGCGCCCGGTGCTTTACAGACGTTAGTTGGGGTTTCGCGGCAGATGGATACCATTCGCACCTTAATTCAGCGCATTGCCCCGACCGAAGTTCGGGTGTTGGTGACGGGGCCTTCCGGCACTGGCAAAGAGGTGATTTCACGTGCGTTACATCAGCTGAGTTTGCGCGCCAACGGGCCTTTTGTGTCGGTGCATTGTGGTGCTATACCAGCCGACTTATTAGAAAGCGAGTTGTTTGGCTATGTCAAAGGCGCTTTTACCGGCGCTGATAAAGACCGGCAAGGGCTGTTGGCGATGGCCAATGGCGGCACTTTGTTCTTAGATGAAATCGGTGAAATGCCGCTACCAATGCAGGTGAAAATGCTGCGGGTGTTGCAGGAAGGCACGTATTACCCGGTTGGCGGCCGCGAACAAAAACGTATCGACGTGCGGCTGGTCAGTGCCACCAATGCGGTGTTGCCTGACTTAGTGGCACAAGGCAAATTTCGTGAAGACCTCTATTACCGCATTAAAGGCATCACGCTGGAAACCCCGGCCTTGGATGATCGGCGCGAAGATATTCCTTTGCTCATTCAGCATTTTTTGCAGCAGTTGGCGCAAGCACTACCCAAAGTTGGGGTAGCAAATCAGTCGTTAACCCTGGCAGCGCCAGCCTTGCAGTGGTTTTTACAACGTAGCTGGCCCGGCAATGTGCGGGAGCTGAAAAACACCCTGGAAAGTGTGGTGGCAATTTCGCAACAAGGGGTGGTGCAGTTATCTGATATTGAGTTGTTGCATATGGATGCCGCGAGCCCGGTTCAGGCAAGCAAGCTGCTTGGATCCGCTGGTGGTTCAACATTATCACCGGCGGTAGATAGCGAGCCTACCACGGGTTTGTCGCTGGATGAGCAAGTGCGCAATCTGGAAATCAGTTTATTAATGAGCGCCTTACAACAAAGCCAGGGCAACCGCAGCCAGGCCGCCCGCGCGTTAGGCTTATCCCGTCAGGGATTGCTGAAGAAAATTGAGCGTTATGGTTTGCTGGATGTTGGGCAGGTTGATTAGGTTACGGTGTGAAGTCTCGTACATAAACTCGTGCTAAAATTATTCAGGCGTTTAATCATTACTTTCATTCTTGAATGAGGTTTCTATGGAAATTCAATCGCTTACGGTTTCTGAGCGCATCGTTCTTGCCGAAGCGCTGTGGGATAGCATTGTGGCTGAAGATGGTGAAATAGCACTTACTGAAGCGCAGAAAGCCGAACTTGATCGGCGTCTTGCGGCATTTAACATTGACCAAGATCTTGGTTCATCTTGGGAAAGTGTTAAAGCCAGGATCCTCGCCAAGGAATGAGTTACACATTGAAGCTACGTAAAGAAGCCGAATTCGACGTCGCTGAGGGGTTTGACTACTACCAGGGAAAACGTGTTGGCCTTGGTGATGATTTCCTGCTTTGTATCGACGATGCCTTGCAAAAAATTCAGCGAAACCCGTTCATTTACAGAGAAATCTACCGAGAACTAAGGCGGATTTCAATTCACCGTTTTCCCTATCGAATTTTGTATTTTGTGCAAAATAACCATGTCGTGGTCACGGCGGTTTTCCACGCACGAAAGGCGCCATCAGCCTGGACCAACCGCACATAATGCCTACAAATCACTCTGCCGATTGGTAATACTGCTCAAACAGCGCTTTCTCGAGTGCAGTGGCAAGCGCCTGATTCAGTGGCATTGGGTTACTGGCAAGTTCCGGGTCGAGTTGGCGGATTTGTTCCTGGCCATGGCGAATGAGCGGCGGCGGGTCTGATTCCAGTGCAATCAACGTGTCGGCATAAGCAGTGGGGTGGTCGGTTTTGATATTGCGGCAAGTCGACAACTGATATTCACCAGCTTTGCCTGTAGTGCCGGCGGCGCCGAAAAAACGGCAAATGCCGGGACGCTGCTGATACACACTGCACTGACCTTGTTTTCGATCTTCAGAATGGCTTTGATAAAAGTAACAACGGGCGTCGTCACGTTCGGCTAGATCACTGAGCACTTGATCGGCGCGTTGTTCGGCTATCAGCCGGAATGCCAGGGGCAACATCTCCAGCACTGTCGCTTCAATGCCCGGATGCTGGCAACATTCACCGCAACCACTGCGGCAGAATAACCCGCGATCTTGTTGATATTTCGAGTAATCCTGACCAATTTCGGTCATCACGGCAAGCACTTGCTGTGATAATTGTTCTAACCTTGCCATCGTGCTACCTCAGTTGGGGCGCGTATTGTACTGATCCCGCAGCGCCAACAGCAAGTTTCATCGAAGTCCGGTTACAAATCGCTTAGCGGTTTTGGCTTGGCGATGCCATAACCCTGCGCATAATCGACGCCCATTTTGCGCAGTTCCAACAGAATTTCGGTGCTCTCAACATATTCCGCCACTGTTTTAATACCCATCGCCGCTGCCACATCGTGGATGGAGTTGACGATAGCGCGGTCGAACTTGTCGGTCAGTAAATCCCGGACAAAATTACCGTCAATTTTGATGTAATCGACCGGGAAGTTTTTCAGGTAGCCATAAGATGAAAAACCACTGCCAAAATCGTCCAGCGCAAACTGACAGCCTAAGCTTCTGAAATGATGAATAAAATCTAAGGTATTTTGTAAGTTTAAAATCGCCATACTTTCAGTAATTTCAAAACAGATAAAACGAGCCGGAATTTTATATTCTTCAAACAGCGCTAGCACATAAGCTTTGAACAGCGGGTCAATCAAGGAAGCGCCGGATAAATTGATGCTGCAATGTCCCAGTACTTCCAGATGCTGCGGATGTTGCGCCAGCCAGCGGAAATAGTTGCGGATCACCCAGCGGTCAATTTGTGGCATCAGACCATAACGCTCAGCTGAACTTAGGAAGTTGCCCGGCGCAATGATTGTGTTGTCGTCGCTACGCAGCCTTAATAACAGCTCGTAATTGGCGACGGTATCGCGATGCTGAATGGCTTGAATTGGCTGCATATACAGCACAAAACTGTCATGTTCCAGCGCCCGTTGCAGTACTTGTACCCATTGAATTTCCGCTTGTTGCTTTTGTAATTCGGCATCGTCCGGGTGGAACAAATGAATACGGTTGCGGCCTTTTTCTTTGGCAACAAAACAGGCGGAGTCGGCTTTTTTGATGGTTTGCTCGGCCGATAAATCATCAAAAGTGATTTCAGTCATGCCAATGCTGACACTGATGCTAAACAAACTGTCCTGCCAGAAAAAGCGGAATTCTTTGACCACTTCCAATAGGTTGTAAGCCACTGCAAAAGCTTCCTGTGCGGTTTTACCCGGCAGCAGCACGGCAAATTCATCTCCGCCCAGACGCGCCAGAATGCCACTTTGCCCCAGCGCCCGTTTCAGCTGATCGCTGATTTGTAGCAATAACGCATCGCCGGCACTGTGATTACAGGTGCTGTTCACCAGTTTAAACTGGTCAATATCGATATATAAAATGGCGCTGGTGTGTTTTTCAACCTGCAGCCGTTGCCAGGCTTGTTGTGCCAGCGTGGCGAAATGATGGCGGTTATAGAGGCCGGTCAGTGGATCGTGCGACGCCAGATAAGCCAGCTGCTCGTGGCTGACTTTTTGCTCGGTAATATCAATTACGGAGCCGTGAATAAAGGCTTCGCCATTGGCATCATGTGCCAGACGCGCCGACATCAGCGCCCAGAAGGGGGTGCCATCAGATCGTAAGCCACGCAATTCAAAGCTTTTATTGTTGCTATGCTGCAACTGCCGAACCATATGGGTGCGATCATCCGGGTTGGCATAATATTTCGCCATCCCAAACCGTTTGACGTCAATTTCCATCTGGCTCAATTCCTGGTAGCCCAGAATGTTCAACAGAGCACGGTTGGCGGCAATTAGCTGGCCATGCATGGTGGTGGTGAACATACCTTCCACCGCGTTGTGGTAAATGTCGTAATACTGCTTTAACGAATTAATCGCTTGTTGGTGCGCCTGGGTGGTGAGCTCGGTCGCCAGCTGCATCCGCTGCGCCAGGCCATAACTCATCAGTGCCATATTGCATACAACAGATGCGACTAATAAATATTGCCATAACCGTGAATCGGACAGATAACCCAGCTGCGATAACAGCAGTACCAGACTGGCGGCAAAAAATAACAACCAACTTAAGCTGAATGTCCGGGCGCGCGGTTTACCGCTGAAGGTATGCCGCAGTACCTGCAATAAGTTGCTACCCATTACCATACCGAGCACCAGCAACAGCAAGTTCAGCCGCTGATTAAAATCGATATATAAGGGGCTGAATAACAACAAACCGGACCAGAATAAATTCAGCCACAGCCACCAGGACGGATTTTGATTCAGCATGGTGCTGGTAGATAAACTTAAACAAGCCAGGCAAGCGCCTACTGCGACGTAAAAAATTGCCGGATTCACTTCCGGATATTCCGGCCACATTAAAGCAAAACCAGCGCCGTTCAGAATGGAAATCACCAGCGTGAAAAACAGGAAAAATCCGGCAAAATACAGATAAAGCTGCTCACGAATATTTAGATATAACAAGATGTTGTAAGCGGCCATCAACAGCAACAGGCCAAGCAAGATGCCATCAAACAAGTTGCTGGTCAGTTGCTGCTGATAAAACTTATCCGGCTGAATTAAAGTGAAATGCGATTGCACTACAGCGCCATCCTGCACTTTCACTAACACATCCAGTTCCTGACCGGCTTTAAACGTCAGCTCAACGGCATAACTGCGGCTACTGAGCTGGCGCTCGCTGAACGGCAGGTTGGTACCGGCGCGATTAATTTTATGCAGTTCATGGCTTTGCCGGTCAAAGGTATAAAATTCAACCAGATCGGCAGACGGGAAATTGTAATCAAGGACAAGTTTGGTCGCGCGTTGACCCTGATAATGCAACCGCGCGATAAACCAAACCGCGCCAGGATTGACATGAAACACCTGATTCGGCGCCATCACCGTTAAAAATGCATGCGCGCGTTCGGGCTCAAACACGATATCTTCAACCGCCAGTTCGCTGTCGGCAATTTGATAATGTAATTTGGGGTAAAGTTGTTGTTGCTTCAGATTTTCATCAAAGCGGATGGTTTCAGTTGGAAAAGCCTGCGCCGAAAGTGGAAACCACAGCAGGGTGCAAATAAGTCCCAAAAGCAGGCTGCGATTCTTACTTGAAAATAAGCCCGGATATAGACCCGAAAATAGGTATGTAGGCCACCATATTGTGAACAACCCAAACCTCCCCATGTTCTAATAGCTGCTTGCACGCTGTGCGTAATAAAGAAGATTAAGGCTGGCTAAGTCTATGATTATGCTCAATGCTTGCAATAAACCCAGCTAATTGTGACAGTAACACAAGGCTGGCCTGACTGTCAGCATCAATCCAGTAACAATCACTATAGTGCTCATAATGCAGGCAAAACGGCTGCGTTTGGAAATAAAAGCGGATCTGGATCCAGTCCGCGCCTTGCTCCGGCTGGATTTGACTGAATTCGTTGATGTTTTGTAGCCAGGCTTTGAGTGGCTCAAATGGATCTGCAAAGGTTGCCGGTACTCGTGGTGTCAGTAACAATCGCTCAGGGATCTGTTCGGCGAGTGCTTTTTTAACATGACCACTGTTGACGTAAACAGTGCTGACATGAAAGGCGGTGACTTGAAGGGGCTGAGACATAGGTTAGCTATCGAGATAATCAGCAATCAGTTGCAGGAAATCATCGCCATAACGACTGAGTTTGGTTTGGCCCACGCCGCTTACCGCCAAAAATTCGCTTTGGTTTTGCGGCATCTGCTGCGACATGGCAATTAAGGTGGCGTCACTGAACACCACAAAAGGCGCTACATCATCACGTTCAGCAATTTGTTTACGTAAGGCGCGTAATTTACTGAACAGCACCCGATCGTAATCTTGTTTTTGCGCCGCTTTAGGCTCTTTTGCTTGCTTGGTAGTTTTGGCTGGCACCAGCCGCGGCACCGCCAGTTGCAACGCCAATTCACCACGCAGCACCGGCCGGGCGGCTGGCAGCAGCTTCAATACCGAATGTTGAGTGATGTCTTGTTGCAACATGCCGTAGTGAATCAGTTGACGTAAAATCGACAACCAGTAATCGTGGCCGATGTCTTTGCCGATACCATAAGTCGATAACTTATCCTGACCCAATTCCAGAATACGCTGGTTCTGACTGCCGCGCAGCACGTCAATCACATGGTGCATGCCGAAACTCTGGCCAACCCGGTAGACACAAGAAAGCGCTTTTTGTGCCAGCACTGTGCCATCAAAACCTTTGGGTGGGTCGAGGCAAATATCACAGTTGCCACAAGGTTTTTGGCTGGCTTCGCCAAAGTAATTCAGCAGCACCAGTCGGCGACAAGTCTGGGACTCAGCAAAAGCCGCCATCGCATTAAAGCGTTGCATGGTGACTTCGGCACGTGCCTGATTTTCTTCGGCCTGGATCCAGCTGCGCATCCTGGCGATATCGGCCGGGTCTACCAGCATCACCGCTTCAGCGGCGACACCATCCCGTCCGGCGCGGCCGGTTTCCTGATAATAAGCTTCGATGGTGCGGGGTAAATCAAAATGCACCACAAAACGGATATTTGGTTTGTTGACGCCCATGCCAAAAGCTACGGTCGCGACAATCAGCTGCAGATGGTCACGTTTAAATTCGTCCTGTACCCTGGCGCGGTCTTCATTGGTTAAACCGGCATGGTAAGCACCCACGGCAAAACCTTTGTTTTTCAGTTGTGTGTACAACTCATCAACCTTTTTGCGGGATGAGCAATAAACAATACCGCTTTGATTTTCTTGTTGTTTTAACAAGGCGACCAGCTGCTCGAAGGGACGAAATTTTTCCTGCACCGTGTAACGAATGTTGGGACGGTCAAAACTGCTGATGCTGGTATAAGGCTGCACTAAACGCAGTTGCTGGCGGATATCCTGCTGGGTCGCCGGATCGGCGGTCGCGGTCAGCGCCATCAGCGGCACTTGCGGGAAATGCTGTTTTAACTGCGCCAGCGCAATATAGTCGGGCCGAAAATCGTGGCCCCATTGCGACACACAATGTGCTTCATCAATGGCGAACAAACTGACGCCGACTTCAGACAACCGCTCCAGAAATTGCGGCTGCAACAAGCGCTCCGGCGCGACGTATAACAGTTTAATTTGTTGCTGGCGCAAACGGCGAAACACGTCCACCACCTGGTCGCGGTTGAGGCTGCTATTGATAAAATCAGCGGCGATGCCCATCGCTTGTAGGCTATCAACCTGATCCTTCATCAGCGACATCAAGGGCGAAACCACCACTGTGACATAAGGCAATAACAGCGCCGGCAGCTGATAACACATCGACTTGCCGCCACCGGTTGGCATCAGCACAAAACTGTCTTGCCCCTGCATTGCCGCCGCAATAACTTCAGTCTGGCCAGGGCGGAATTCGCTGTAGCCGAAGTATTGTTTTAAGGTGCTGTGCAGCAGATCAGTCAAAGTGGGTTCACTGTTTGGGCAAAAGCGGCATTGTAATCAAAAGCACTGTGGCTGTCTCTATATGTACAATCTATGTATGCCTTTAGTGGATGCGAGCGGGATTTTTTCACGGTAGACTGCTTGTTACTGAATTGGTGAAATAGCCAAAGTTTTTAATAAAACGTTTTTGATAGACGTTTTATAACAAATCTTTAAGAGAAGATTGATGCGACGACCTTTGCATTTTTTTAACAGCCGTACGATAGCCATTTTGTTTTCGGTCGTCATTTTTGTTGCAGCGCTGATGTTGCTTTATTCAAACATAACCAGCGACAACGCGTTGCCAGAAGTGGGTAACATTCAACTCAGTACTGCAGTAACACCGAAAACCAAGCTTGAAAATGTGGAAAATCCGCCATCAGCCCAATATCAGCCAACAATCGAAAAAACCACGGCGACGCTAAGCCAAAACGGACAGCTGGTGATCATGCAACGGCCCGAATGGACGCTGGATGGACAGCTGCAACAGCATTTACCGGCGCTAAAAAAATTAGCAGACAGCGGCGATGTGAAAGCGGCCTATATTCTGGCGATGAATCTGCGGTTTTGTGTGGCGGTGCCAGTTACCGAAGATGAATTACAGCAGAGTTTGCAACAAGCGCATCAATATCAGGACGATGGTGCGGCAGTCGCTGAATTGACCGAACGTTATGGTTTTTGTGCAGGTGTTGACGTGCAGCAGCGTCAGCAGTTTTATCACTATTTCGCCGCGGCAGCTTTGCAGGGTTATGTGCCGGCACAGGAAATGATTGGGCTGGTAATCCCAGAATTTTATATGAAATTAACAGGGAATGCCGGTCTTGACCGTGACGCCTATGTCAAAAAACGCGATGCCTTTATTCAACAGCAATTGGCTGTGCTGGAGTCTGCTTCGCAACACGGCAGCATGAACGCCCTGATGCAACTTTCGCAAATGCACCATTCGCAAAAATATGGTGAAAATGGTCGAATGCAAGCATATGCAATCAACCAATTGATCCTTGAACTAGCCCAAGATAATGATGTGCATAGCAAATATGCATGGTTTCAACAGCGGGCGCAGACTGAGCTGACACCAGAGGAAATCGACAATGCGCTGGAGATGTCGCAACAGTGGTTAGACATCATCAAAGCAAACGGCACGCTTTATTTGCAGTAAAGAAAAATCACCATGTGCTGTTTGTGCACAACCGCTTGTCTACCCACACAGCAACAGATCGTAGGGCGATACTCGCCGCGTCAGCGGCAGTACGCGATGTAGCTATGATATAAAAACATGGCTGATACTAATGGGTGACCCTGAGGGCTGATATTGAAAATCAACGAAACAATTACACATTATATTGGCCTTTTTTCGGGCAAAGTGCTGATCATAATTTTTGCATTATTGGGCTGGAAGCTCACTGAGTATTCGGACTGGTTTGCCAATGTATGGGCGTCAGAGTTCAACCGAGTAACTCTCACTTCGTGCTTTGCGTGTGGAGCAATATGGTTATCTGTTTACACATATTCGTACTTCTGGGGCAAAAGAAAGCTGATTCGCACCTTTAAGGCAAATGCCCGTTCGACGATTTCAAAGTGTACAGATGGAGATTTAGTGCGCATTCAAGGTGAACTCAACACGTTGCCTGCTTTGTTAAATGCACCGTTTTCACAAAGACAATGTTCAGCTTATTCAATCAAGGCATCCAGGCGAGTAGAAAGAGCTACTTCCAGTAATTCTGGGTCACATGTTTCGTCAGAAAAAGCTTGGGAAACTTTCACCTTTGTCGAACTGGCAAACGATTTTTTAATCCGTTGCGAAAATCACTTTGCATTGGTTCGAAGCAAGGATGCAAAGATCATCATTCAGCCAGACACTGTTCATGATGAGTCATCTTACTCAAAGGATCGAGGGGGATTTCTAACTGAAGATGAGAATACAAAAAGAAAGCAAACCCTTGCGGCATTAAGCGTGTCGCCAAATCAGTATATTGGTGTTTACGGTGTGGATGTCAAATTTGAGGAAGGTGTACTGGCGCATGGTGAACAGGTGGCAGTGCTTGGTCGCGGACATTGGATTAACACCGATGCATATCAGGAGCTTCGCATTCTGACAGAGCGTGGTATTGATAAGGTATATGAAATTGCTACAGACACCGAACAAAAGCTATTTATCAGCGACTCTGTGGATGTTCTGGAACAAGAGTTATTCGGGGCAAAATCAAAATTAAGCTGAATTTACGCTACTCTCTCAAAGTGAATTATCCGAAAGCATTTATGTATGTAAAGTGGCTGGCAAGTGCAGGTCCAGCCATCGTGTGGTAAAACCATGCCAGCCAAGCACTTGTCGGATGGCACGCTTTGCGTTTATCCGACCTACATTTGTTTCGCTTCCCTATATTTTTGGCTTTCAATACGCCGCTTCACCAAGATTGTCATGGGCAATATATTTCCAGCAACACAGCCATTTTCATTTCAAAAAATACAGTTATCCCTTAGGCTAGTGCACCTATCTGGCGGCTTTGCTTCGGGCAATTTCACGAAGTAATAGTAAGCTCAAAATTCGCATTTCAAGGACGGTATGATGAATCGACAACATGCTTTAATCGGCTTGGTGGTGGCGGTGGTTATTGCGGGGTTGGCGCTGCTGATTAATCGGTTGCCGCCTTCGGACTCTGCAGCCGATAGTGGCCAGACTGCTACTTCACAAAGCACCGAACAAGCGGCTGCGCAAGATGCAGCACTGCAGCAATGGCAACAGTATCTGACTGAATATCCTCAAGGTTTTATCGGTGCTGCGCAAAAGCTGCTGTACCGCTTTAACCGGCCGGTGGTGGATGCGGCGCTGGTCGGGAAAACTGAACTGCAGCGCGTGAGTATGGCGCCGGCGCATGAATTCAGCGCTTTGTGGCTCGATACCTCCACCTTACAATTGACGCCGGTCGGGCCTTTGCCTTCCGGTGAAAAACTGCAGCTGACCTTACATCGTAAAGGCTTGCTGTTAGATTCGCCAATCGCCACCCCTGCTACAACGCCCGACACCGATTTCAGCCATCCGGTACAGGTATTGCCACAACAAATCAGCCTGCGTGAAGTAGGTTTCCAGCAAGCCGACAACAATTCCGCACTCAGTTATCAATTTGAAGTGCATACGCTGGATCCGGTGTCGCAAAGCCAAATCAACAGCATGTTTGCCATCAGCCAACAGCCGGAGAAAGCGCTGACGCTGGAGTGGCAAGCGGTCAGTCCGCGGTTGTGGCGCGCCACAGTGCTGGGCCTTGAAAAAACCACGGCGGCGCAAACCATGGTGTTGCAATGGCAGGATGCGCCAACCGACACAAAACACAGCGCCGCTAACTCAGACGTCAAAGCCTCAACCGACAAACAATTCAGCGCCAAAAGAAGCATTGAAATTCCGGCATTAGAGCAATTTAGCTTGCTGACTTCTCAGGTGCAGCAACAGCAGGAACAACGCTTTGAACTGCGGTTTTCACAGCCATTAGCCAAACAAGACTTCACCGGTCAGGTGAAAATTAATGATCAAACAGTGCGCAGCAAAGTGCATGGCAACGTGCTGCAATTATTCCCCGACTCACCGCTGAAACAAAAAGTGCGGATCTGGATCTCACGGCAAATTGGCGCCAGCAATGGCCAGTTGCTGGGCACTGATCAAACCGTCGAGTTGCAGGTCAGCTCGATGCTGCCGCAAATCAGTTTCCTGGATGGCGGTTTTATTCTGCCACAGGCCGAGCGGTTACTGATCCCGGTGGAAGTGACCAATGTCAAAGCGGTGCAGCTGAAGATTTTCGAAATTTATAGCAGCAATATCGGCCAGTTTTTGCAAGGCGCGCCGCGCAACTGGCAAAGTGATTACACCAATCGCGAGGTCGGCCGGTATATCGCGCAGCAGGAACTCACGCTTAAAACCGCAGCGCTGGATGAAAAACAGCAAGTGCAACTGGACGTGACGGCGCTGGTTGGCAAACACCGCGGTAGCATTTTGCGCCTGGAAGCCAGAGTGCTACCGCAGCATAGTTTGTACGCCTGCGACACCAAGCTGAAAAGTGAACCCTTGGTAGAGCTGGAGCGGCTGAATTATGAAGGTAGTTATCAGCGCCACGACGAGATTCCTGAGCATTTGTGGCGGTTTTATCAGTCAGAAGGTTATTACGACTGGGATGAGCGCCGTAACCCGTGTAAAGAAGCCTATTTCACCAGCTATAACGACAACGTCAACGCCTCGAAAGTGTTTATCGCCTCCAATATCGGCCTGCTGAGTAAGCTCGGCAGCGATCAGCAACTACATGTTTTAACCACCAATTTGCAAACCGGCCAGCCTGCTGCCGGCCAGAACATCAGCGTGATGAACTACCAACAGCAGCAAATTGGCAGCGCGGTGTCGGATGCCAATGGTTTTGCCACCATTAAACCGGAAGGGGTGCCGTTTTACCTCAAAGCGCAGGCCGATGGTGACGTGGCTTATTTGCGCATCCCAACCAATGAAAGTTTACCGACCGGCCAGTTTGATACCAGCGGCGTCAAAAGTACCGAAGGTGTGAAAGGCTTTTTCTACGCCGAACGTAATGTGTGGCGACCGGGTGATGCTATTCATTTAATGTTGATTTTGCAGGATAAAAACCAGCAACTGCCGGATGATTTCCCGGTGACGCTGGAGCTGTTTGACCCGAAAAGCCAAAAAGTAAAAACCCTGGTGCAGCGTCAGCAACTGGATGGGTTTTACCGCTTTGATTTAGCCACCGATGACGATGCGCCCACCGGCAACTGGCATGTGGTGGCCAAAGTGGGCGCCAGCTATTTTGATACCACGCTGAAAATTGAAAACATTCTGCCTAATCGGCTAAAAATCGAGTTGGATTTACCGAAAACGCCGATTTCTGCAGAGGCGCGGCAGCTGCTACTCACTTCAAGCTGGTTGAATGGGGCGCTGGCACAACATTTAAAAACCGATGTTGAGCTAAAACTATCCACGACGAAAACCCAGTTTGAAGGCTACGCCAACTATCAGTTTGATGATGTGAACCGCAAATTTGCCGCCGAATCGAAGAAGATTTTTGAAGGCAAACTGGATGCCAACGGCCAGGCGCAGCTCGAGTTTAAGCCGGAACTGAATACGCCAAGCCCTGGTGCACTCAAAGCGATGTTTATTCAGCGGGTATTTGAGCCGAACGGCCAGTTCAGCACCCAATACCGCCAAACAACAGTGTTGCCTTACCCGCAATGGGTCGGCCTGCAGCTGCCGGAAGAAGTGAGGCATTCCACACTCGATGAAAAAGCCAGCGCCGCTGTGGCGCTGATGTTGCTGGATCCAGCAGGTAAACCGGTCGCCAACGGCACTATTCAGTTGCGGTTACAGCAGCTGAAATGGCGTTGGTGGTGGGAGCAATCGGACGATGACAACGCCAATTACGTCAGCGATGAACAGCTAAAACAAGTCGAAGATCGCAGCATAGTAACGGATGCGCAGGGCGCAGCCAGCTGGCTGATGTACGGCAAGGATTATCCGGCGGGTCGTTATCGGCTCACCGCTTGTGTTGGCGCAGCAAGCCCGGAAAATCATTGCAGCAGCGAAGAGATTTATATCGGTTGGGGTTATGGCGACAGCACCAGTCGCGATGGCGCCACCCGGCTTAGCCTAAGCAGCGACGCCGCCAGTTATCAGGTCGGCGATACCGCCAAAGTGCATTTACCAGCAGGGCCAGACCGCAAGGTGTTGCTGAGTCTGGAAAATGGCTCGAAAGTGCTGGAAAAACGCTGGGTGGCGGTGAAAAAAGATCAGGACTTGCTCGAGATCCCCATCACCAACGCCATGGTGCCGAATGTCTATGCCCATGTGACACAAATTCAGCCGCATCATAACCGGCAAAGTGATACGCCATTACGTAGTTACGGCATCTTAAATTTAGCGGTCAGCGACGCGAAAAGTCATTTAGAGCCGCTTTTAAAAACCCCGTCCGAAGTGATGCCGGAAAGTGAATTCAGCATTGAGATTTCCGAAAAAACCGGTCGTGCCATGACTTATACCCTGGCGCTGGTGGATGAAGGTTTGCTCGGCATTACCGATTTTCATGTGCCAGAACCACATCCGGCTTTGTATCAACGTGAAGCTTTAGGCGTGCGGACCTGGGATTTGTTTGACGATGTCGTCGGTGCTTATAGTGCGGATTTGTCGCATTTGCTGGCGGTCGGTGGTTCGGATTTAATTCCAAAACGCGATGGCCAGCGTGAACGGCGCTTTAAGCCAATAGTGCAGTTTTATGGCCCGCTGCAACTAAAAGCAGGTGAAACGGCCACGCAACAAATCAAATTGCCGCCTTATATGGGCGCGGTGCGGGTGATGGTGGTGGCCGGTGATGGTTATGCCTACGGTCAGCAGGAAAGTACCCTGACAGTGACCCAGCCGCTGACGATTTTAAGCACGGTGCCCAGATTAATTGGACCAGGCGAAGAATTTGCGCTGCCGGTAGCGGTGTTTTTTAGCGAAACGGCGAATAAAACGGATAAAAGTAAAACTATAGCTTTACCGCAAACCGTCAAAGTCACAGTGCAAACGGATGATTTATTAACCGTGTTGCAAGCCGAAGCTGAGCTGACCTTTAGCCAGCCGGGCGAACAAACCGCTTTATTAAGGGTGAAAGCCAATCAGTTGCTCGGCATGGGTAAACTGACCGTCACCGCCAGTATGGCCGGGCAATCGGCCAGTGAAGTCATTCATTTACCGGTGCGTAGCGCCAATTCGCCGCAACAACGTAGTATCAGTCGCTTGCTCAAACCGGGTGAAAGCTGGCAGCCGCGCGCTGAACAGCTGGGCATGCCGGGTACGAATCAGCAGTGGCTCACCGCCAGTCGCTCGCCAGACTTTGGTTTTACCAGGCTGGAACTAGAGCTATATGAATATCCCTTTATGTGTCTGGAGCAATCGACTTCCAAGGTACTGCCATTTTTGTATCGCAGCCTGTATCAGACACCAACGCCAGAGCAGTCGCTGAAAATTCAGCAGACCATCCAACAACATCTGCGCCGGTTAGGGAAGTATCAGCAAGGCAGCGGCCAGTTTAGTTATTGGCCGGGCTCCACTATGGTCGAAGAGTGGGCGAACCTTTACGCTGGTTATTTTATATTGCGCGCACAACAACAAGGCCATTCCGTACCTGCGGACATGCTAAAAAACTGGCTTGCCAATAGCCGTCAGACTGCTAATGGTTTTAATGGTCGCAGCCCGGATGCGATGGTGTTGCAAGGTTGGCGTTTGTGGTTGCTGGCGATGGCCGACACTGCTGATGTTGGTGCGATGAACCGCTTGCGCGAAGATTTGCTGCGCGGTTCGGTGAAATCCCATTCGCTGGCGCAGCATTTTCTGGCGCTGGCTTATGCCGAACAAAGCCTGCCGGATATTGCACTGGCGCTGCAGCAACGTGCTGGTCAGCTGCAGCAGGCTGGGCAACAACCAGAATTGCCTGGCGTGCTGCGCTCGCCAATGATGCAACAATTAGTTCAGCTGGAACTGGCGGCGGCATTACAGCAATCGGAACGGCGCTGGACATTAGCGCTGGATCTGGCTGAGCAGTTAAAACAGCAAAACGGCCATAACACTATTGAAAAAGCCTGGGCGATGGCGGTGTTATTGCAGCAGTTTGGTCAGGCGCAGGGTGCAACTGATCTCACTTCTGAAATTACGTTAAGTGCCGGGCAGGCTGTTGCAACTACTCCAGTCACCACCGCAACAAAACCAGCAGCAAGCGTCTGGCAACTGACCGATCCGGCTTACACCGAGGCCATCAGCGACTACCAAGCAGATTCTTTTAGCGTGAAAAATACCGGCGCCAGCGAACTGTATCTGACGCTGACCCAACAAGGTATTCCGGCCGAAGGGCAAGAGCTGGCGATGGCTGAAGGGCTGGAGTTGCAAGTACAGTTTAGTGACTTACAGGGCCAAGCCATTGATCCGGCCAGCATCCGTCAGGGCACTGATTTTATTGCTCAGATCACCGTGAAAAACACCACAGCTGCACCAGTGAAAGACTTAGCGCTGATGCAGGTGTTTCCATCAGGCTGGCAACTGCGCAATACCGTGCTGTCGGACGATGCCAAAGCGGCCAAGCTGGATTTCCAGCATGCCGGTGATGATCGACTGCAAAGCTTTTTCCCGTTGGCAGCAGGCGAAAGCATCCGGTTGCAGGCGACGTTAAATGCCAGTTTTGTCGGTCGCTATTATTTGCCGGGTTGGACTGCAAGCTCGATGTATAACCCGAAAATCCGGGCCAATAATCTGGGGCGTTGGGTGGAGGTGCAGCCCTGAGTTGGCGCACACTTTCTATAGCAAAAGCGCGGCTCCGAGCTTGGCCAAAGCGGCCGGTGCGATGGTTCAGCCATCGCTCGGTAGCTGCGCTTGCCACCGGGTTGTTACTGGGTGCGCTGGGTTATCAGCTGTGGGTGCCGGATTGGCCAGCCCGTTTAACCAGCCCGCAGTGGTCGACCGCGCTGTTTGACCGGCAAGGTCAACTGCTGGACTTACATATTGCCGAAGATCAGCAGTGGCGCTTGCCTTATCAGGCGGTAGAGCTGCCAACGCGATATCAAACCGCGCTACTGGCCTTTGAAGATCAGTATTTTTTTCAGCATCCCGGCATCAATCCGCTGTCGGTGGCGCGGGCGTTGTGGGGCAATCTGGTTGCTGGCAAAGTGAAAAGTGGCGCCAGTACAATCACCATGCAGGTGTCGCGGTTGTTGTACGGCAATCAGCCACGAACCTTGTCGCAAAAACTTCAGGAAACCCGGCTGGCGTTGCAACTGGAATGGCATTATGACAAAGCGCAAATTCTGCAGCTTTACGCCAATCACGCGCCTTATGGCGGCAATATTGTTGGGCTAACGGCCGCGAGCTGGTGGTATTTTGGTCGCGAACCGGCAGCGCTGAGCTGGGCCGAAGCGGCGTTGCTGGCGGTGCTGCCGAATAGTCCTGGCCTTATTCACCCCGGCCGGCGTGCTGATGTGTTGCTGCACAAACGCGATCAGCTGCTGCGAAAACTGGCAGAGCGCGGTGCCATACAAGCGGTTGATTTACAACTGGCTTTGCTCGAACCTTTGTCGCAAAAACCAGCCGGCTGGCCAGCGCAAAGCCCTCATTTGCTACAAACCTTACGCAGCAAATGGCCACAACAGCCATTGTTTTACACCGATCTGGACCAGCAATTACAACAACAAATGACCGCGTTATTGGCTCGGCATGCCCGTACTTTAGCGATTTCCGGGGTGCATAATTCGGCGCTGCTGCTGATTGACCATCAGGAGATGAAAATCCGGGCTTATGTTGGTAATGCCAGTGTCGCTGCTGAGACTTCAACTGCAGAGGCTGCAGCTGAAAACATAACAACCCACGGCCGTGCCGTCGATATTATTCAAAGTCGTCGTTCTACCGGCAGTATTTTAAAACCCTTTTTATATGCCTTGATGCTGGACGAAGGGCTGCTGACAGCAGAATCGTTATTGCCCGATGTACCCAGTAAATTTGGTGGTTATGCGCCGGTGAATTTTGATTTGCAGTTTCGCGGTGCAGTCAAAGCCGGTGACGCATTAGCGCAATCGCTAAATGTACCGGCCGTACGGATGTTGCATCAGTATGGAGTGGGGCGGTTTAAGCAGCAACTGGCCGCTTTTGGCTTAAGTACTGTCAATAAAGGTGCTGATCATTATGGACTGTCGCTGATTTTGGGTGGCGCTGAAGCAACTTTGTTTGAACTTAGTCGCAGTTACGCCGCGATGATGCAGCTGGCGGCACTGACTAAAACGGCCACGGCTATGCCGCTGTTAAATTTACAGTTTCCGGCTTTGCCGCTTGCAGAGAATCAATCCGATAGCGGGCAAGCAGTTGCAGAAAAAGCTCCGTCAGAAGCCGCAGCCGAAACGCTCAGTATGCCCATCAGCAGCGGCGCCGCTTATCTGACGATGCAAACCTTGCTCAATGTCGAACGGCCGGATAGCGAAGGTTCCTGGCGCGATTATGTCAACAGTCAGAAAATCGCCTGGAAAACCGGCACCAGCTTTGGTCTGCGCGACGCCTGGGCGATTGGCTCGAATGGCCGTTACACTATCGGCGTCTGGACCGGCAATGCCGACGGTTCGCCGGCAGCCATTCTGGCGGGTGCCCGTAGCGCCGGGCCGGTGTTATTTGATGCCTTCCGGTTGTTGCCGGACTCGCCCTGGTTGAATAAACCCGTCACAGCGCTGCAGCAGGTTGAAGTCTGTGCCAACGACGGTTACCGCGTACGCTTTTCCTGTCAACGCAGTACCACCGAACTGCCAGCACAGCGTCAGCTACAAACTGCCCACAGTTTTCAGCAGCAGCTGTGGCTGGATCCAACCGGTACCTATCAGTTACCAGCAGGATGTGCGCCGCAAATAGCACGGCAGCAACAGACCCGTTTAATTCTACCGGTGGCAATGGCATATTTTTATCAGCCACAACATCCGGAGTATCAGGGCTTACCGCCGTATTGGCCGGGTTGTGAGCAGATGCAGGACCAGTCTAATACCTCGCAACACAATCTGCGCCTCGATTTACTTTACCCCAGCAGCGACAGTCAAATTCGCTTGCCGCTGCAGCTGGACGGTAAACTGGGGCACAGTATTTTCCGCGCCGTACATCGCGATAACAAAGCGCTGTTGTACTGGCATCTGGATGAGCAGTATCTTGGCCAGACCCGGATGCCGCATCAGATGGCGATCCAAACCACCGCCGGACAGCATCAGCTGGTGATCACCGCCAGTGATGGCAGTCGCTTGCAGCGCCAGTTCGAGGTGCTTGGCGATCCTGAGTTAAAACGCTAAGCCATTGGGTAGCTGACGGCACTTTACAGCAAGGCGTTGGCGCTTTACATTAACTGCTCTTACCAGTTTTGTGGTTTGTGCCCGACATCCTTGAAGATAACGGCAGCAAACCTCAGAGGAGCAGCCGATGCAGCCTGATACGCTTTTACCTTTTATCGCCGAAGTGTTTGATCAAATGCCATTTAACCGTTTGCTTGGCCTGAAAGTGACCGCCTTCTCTGCCGACAAAGCCGAAGTGCGTTTTGATTTTTCGCCACAGTTGGTCGGCAACCCGGTACAACAAATTTTGCATGGCGGAGTGATTGCAACGGTGCTGGATACCGTTGGCGGCATTATGGCGATTGCCAGTGCGCTGCGCCGCCTCAATAGTGTTGAACATGAAGTGCTGGTCGCTAAAATGGGCAAAATGAGCACCATTGATATGCGCAGCGATTATCTGCGGCCGGGTCGTGGCAGCGAGTTTATCGCCACTGCGGAAGTCATTCGCGCTGGTAATAAAGTTTGTGTCTGCCGGATGGAATTGCACAATGAACTGGGTGTACATATCGCGCTGGGAACCGGGACTTATCTGGTCGGTTGAGCGACTTTCTTCAAGTAAATAGCAAGCTGCAAGTCGCAAATTCGGCTACACTGGCGCCCATTTTATTGGCCATACCCCTGTGGTCGCTTTGGCTCGGATCCGCACCATGCAATTAACTCGTGAACAAAAAGTCGGTGGTATTTTTGCTGCCAGCGCTTATACGCTCTGGGGCATCGCGCCGCTGTATTTTAAAAGTATCGACTTTGTGCCGGCCATGGAAATATTGCTTCATCGCATCGTCTGGTCGTTTTTGTTACTGGCGCTGATTTTAACCGCGATGCAGCAATGGCCGCGCGTGCTGGCGGTATTAAAACAACCAAAAATGGTGGCGGCTATGCTTGGGACTGGCCTGTTGCTGGCCGGTAATTGGGGGCTGTTTATCTGGGCAGTTAATAATGAACATATGCTCGAAGCCAGCCTCGGTTATTACATCAATCCACTGTTAAATGTATTGCTCGGGATGGTATTTCTTGGCGAACGGCTGCGTAAATTACAGTGGGCGGCAGTGGCGCTGGCCTTTACCGGCGTGCTGATCCAGTTGGTATATTTTGGCTCTTTGCCTTGGGTGGCGCTGGTGCTGGCCAGTAGTTTTGCACTCTATGGTTTGTTTCGCAAAAAATTAGCGGTGGATGCCTTGAGCGGTTTGTTTGTGGAATCATTATTATTAATGCCGCTGGCGCTATATTACTGGATAACGTTCGCCGATTCAGCCTCGGCCAATTTACTTGAAAACAGCCTGACGCTGAACTTATGGCTGGTAGCCGCCGGTGTAGTGACGACTGTGCCGCTACTGTGTTTTATTGCCGCAGCCCGGCGTCTGCAATTGTCGACCATGGGCTTTTTCCAGTACATTGGCCCAAGTTTTATGTTTGTGTTTGGCGTCTTTATTTACCACGAGCCGCTGGATAGCAGTAAGCTGGTAACCTTTGTCTTTATCTGGACCGCCTTGCTGGTGTATTCACTGGACGCGGCTTACCAGTTACGCCGCGGGCGACGCACGGCAACATCACTATAAGAGAAAAATATGCTGAAACTTTATGTAGCGGTGGATGTGTCGGACGATGATGTGACTTTGACCGAAGTTGCTGAGCAATGCGGCTATGATGTGCGTCATCCGTTAGTGCTGGATGTCGCTGAACCTGTGGTGGCGCATTTTCACGAGCAGGATTGTCTGCAGCTGGCGTTGACCTGTCAGGATGGCATTGTGGATCCTGCGGTTTTATTGGCCGAAGCAGAGCTGCTGTTATCCCATCCATCGGTGTCGGCGGTGTATAAAATTGGCATTAGCGATTAATGGCAAACACTTTTCTTATTAAGCCTGCGCATACCACTAAGCCTGCGCGTACCACTAAGCTTGCGCGTACCACTAAGCTTGCGCATATATGTCCCGATAGCCCAGCCAGCGCCGGATCAAGCCTTCTGCAGCGCGTTTATCCAGTTGCCATAACCGCTGCGCCGCTTGTTGCGCCGGGGCAATTAAAGCTGCATCACGGGTTAAGTCGGCGATGCGATAGTTAGCCACACCCGTCTGCCGGGTGCCAAGTAGCTCACCCGGGCCACGAATTTCTAAATCACGTTGCGCAATCACAAAACCATCGTTACTTTCGCGCAAAACGCCAAGCCTTGCCTGAGCGGTGCCGGATAATGGCGCGTGATACAGCAGCACACAATGCGACACCGCACTGCCACGGCCAACCCGGCCGCGCAGCTGATGCAGTTGCGCCAGGCCAAGCCGCTCCGGGTTTTCGATAATCATCAGGCTGGCGTTTGGAACATCAACGCCCACTTCAATCACTGTGGTTGCCACCAACAGCTGAATTTCGTTGGCGGCAAAGGCTTGCATCACTGCTTGTTTTTCACTGCTTTTTAACCGGCCATGCACCAGCCCGACTTTCAAGTCAGGCAGCGCTGCGGCCAATTCCACCGCGGTATTTTCAGCGGCTTGACATTGCAATACATCAGATTCGTCAATCAAAGTACAAACCCAG
Source organism: Rheinheimera sp. SA_1 (assembly GCF_001669775.1). Classification (GTDB taxonomy): domain Bacteria; phylum Pseudomonadota; class Gammaproteobacteria; order Enterobacterales; family Alteromonadaceae; genus Pararheinheimera. The sequence goes on along the minus strand of NZ_LXWK01000017.1, from coordinate 407,246 downwards.
TAGGCTTGCCGCTGTTGCTCCAGCACTACTTTTTCGACCCGGGAAACGACTTCGGCGCGACGGCTGTCCGGCAGTACCACAGTGGTGACCGGTGTACGACCCGGCGGTAATTCGTCAATCACCGAAGTATCCAAATCAGCATAAGCGGTCATCGCCAGCGTGCGTGGAATAGGGGTGGCGGTCATGACCAACTGATGTGGGAAAAAGCCACTTTGACTGCCTTTTTCACGCAGCGCCAGCCGCTGGTGTACGCCAAAGCGGTGTTGCTCGTCGATAATCACTAGCGCTAAATCGGCAAATTGCACCTGCTGCTGAAACAACGCATGGGTACCAATCACAAACTTGGCCTCGCCATTCGCAATGGCCGCCAGTTCCGCATCACGCGCTTTGCCTTTGGTTTTACCACCAAGCCAGGCCACCTGAATGCCCAATGGCTCCAGCCAGCGGCGAAAGGTGCTGGCATGTTGCTCGGCCAATAACTCCGTTGGTGCCATCATCCCCACCTGGCTACCGGCGGCAATAATGGGTAACGCGGCGAGCGCAGCCACCAGCGTTTTGCCGGAGCCAACATCGCCCTGCACCAAACGCAGCATCGGTTCAGGCTTGGCGAGGTCAGCTAAAATATCCTGCAGCACCCGCTGCTGCGCGCCGGTCGGGACAAACGGCAGGCTTGCTAGAAATGAAGGTGTAAAAGTTTGGTCATGGCCAAAACGTTTGGCCGGTTGCACCTGACATTGGCTACGCAGTTGCAACATACTGAGTTGCTGCGCTACTAATTCTTCAAAAATCAGCCGTTGCTGCGCCGGATGTTGGCCGGCTTCTAACAGTTGCAACGAGGCATCAGGCGGCGGCCGATGTAAATAACTAAGCGCCTGGCTTAACGACCAACCTTGAGGCGGTAACACCGGTGCTAAAAATTCTTCCGGACTACATCGGCGAAGCTCCAGCAGCGCCTGATCGGTCAGATTACGCCAGCTGGCTTGTTTTAAACCTTCGGTGGTGGGGTAAACCGGGGTCAGGGTTTCGGCGACTTCAGCAGGTTCCTGATCTTTAATGATTTTGTACTCAGGGTGCAACATTTCCACGCCGCGCATGCCGCGTTTGACTTCACCAAAACAGCGCAGTACCACCCCGGGTACCACAGCATTTTTTTGCGCGGCGCTGAAGTTAAAAAAACGGATGGTCAGGGTGCCGGAACCATCGCGCAACACCACTACCCAGCTGCGTCTTTTGCCAAAGGTAATGTCGCTGCTGACCACTTCCCCTTGCAGACTGACACTTTGCAGCGGCCAGGCGTCGCCAATCGGACAGACGCGGGTGCGGTCCTCGTAACGGAGTGGCAAATGGAATAATAAGTCCTGCACTGACTCAATCGCCAGTTTGCTGAGCAAATCAGCAGTTTTGGCGCCGACGCCTTTTAGCTCGGCGATGGCCAGATTGCTCAGTAAAGTTCGTTGCAAAATCAGCGTCCTGCGGTGGAAAAGCTCCGGCTATCATAACGGATTAACGTAAAAAGGTCAGTTTATACCCGTCATCCTTGAAGATTCGGGGTTGTTGTCTTCGCTCGATCGCTGAAGCGTCAGTCCGACCCAGTCGTTCTCCCTCGTCGCCTACCCGAATCTTCAATGATTTTGGGTATAGCTTTAACTGAATGTCAGTGCTATTCATAAAAATGCGTTTCTTTTGCTATCACCAGCTTTTCCAGCTGCTGACTAATTTGCAGGTGAAGTTGGAAATTGGGGCTCATTCTGGATAACGCCAGATGGTTTTGTAATTCACGCCGACTCGGCGGTTGCCAGGCGTTCACCACAATACTGTGTTTTAATCTGGGGTTGCGTGATAGCAACCGTTCCGTCATGTGGAGTGGCCCGGCTACAGCGTCAACCTGCTTAAAATGCAGCATCGCCATGGCTTGCTCCAGATCGTCGACTCTGCGCATTTTGACCTGCTGTTGTTCGAGCAGGGTGATCAAGCCTTTGCTATAGCTGCGGCTTTTCACCAGCGCCACTTGCAGGTTTTGCAGCATGTTTTCGTCGGCAATCTGCTGGTCTTTGTGGACAAATAAAGTCTCAGATTTGGCCTCGTCAAACGGCAGCAGCAGCATATATTGCTCGCGTTGTTCGCTCCACATTAACCCGGCCATTAAGTCAGTTTTGCCTTGTTGCATCAATAATAAGCAACGGGCGGTTGGGGTGGGCGGACTGAATTTGAGCGTAAAACCACTTTGCCTGGCGAGTTTCTGCATCATGTCGACCATCGGCCCGCTGGGTTGTTGGCCTGGCAGGTAGGAGTGACGGGGCGGGAAATCATCAAGACACCATTCCAACTCAGGCGCTGCGGCATTGGCGTGACCGATGACAATACTGCAGGTGAGGCAGAGTTGTACAACTAGATAAATCGCAAATGGCCGAAGAAGTGTTCGCATGGTGCCGCCGCTATATTGAGGACATTTCAAGAGCGTTGTGCTGGCTCTGAGTCGCCACTCGGCATGTTGTTTAAAATGAGCATACAAGCCGGAATACCCGAATGCCAGTAGCGTTGGATAAAAGTTGTGCTGTGCTTCACTGGCTTGATGGATCTGATGACGCCAATGTCAGCGATGTTAATTTGGCGGTCGCCGTCTGGTTGGCTCGGTCAGCAGATAGGTCGGCTCCTGCAAATGCTGGTGTACGCCGTATAACCGCTGCACAGTGCCGTCGCTGACCATCTGAGCGACAGTTTTCTCAATTTTTTCTTTCAGATACATATGTTTACTTTTTTTCGACAGACCAATGTTGATATATCTTTTGGCCGCAAACTTAAAGGTTAAGTCGGCTCTTCGAAATTGGTAATGCAGTTTGGGCTGGTTGCGGATCACTTCTAATGAGCTTTGCGTCGGCACTATCAGGCCATCTACCCGGCCTTTGTGTAGCAATTCAAAACCGGCAGAAATACTGTCGACTTCAATATGGTGCTGGGTTTGATCCTTCATCAATGCCATCAATGTCGGGTTGTAGCTGTAGTTACGGACTGTTACCAGGATTAGCGGCGTCAATTGACTGAGCTGATCGATAAAACGCGAATCGTCACCGCGTAAATACAAAGTTTCCGGAATGGTTTCGTTATACGGAAACATATACATCATGTCGGCCCGTTCAGGCGTTAAGTTCAGATTGATCATCAGATCACTTTCGCCAAGACCAATCTGCCGAAAACAGCGGGCGAGCGGGGTGCGGGCGCTGTATTCAAGGGTAAAACCAGCGCGTTTTGCCAGTTCCTCCATCACCGCGACCGAAGGGCCGACGGGCTTATTCCGGCCATGAAATTCATGAAAACGTGGGAAATGATCGAGACACCAGCGAAGTTGTGGCTTCGGAACCTCAGCTTGTACTGTAAATCCGGCGAGAAAAAGTATCAGCAACCACCAGCCGCGCTGAATGAACACGGACTTCATGCTGGTTGCAATCTCAGGTTTGGCTAATTTCAGTGGGAGCTCCAGTCGGATCCAGCTGCCGGACCTTTAGTTAGTTGACGGAACTTCCATCACGCCATCAATTTCAATTTGTGATGCGCGTGGCAAAGCACTGACCTGAACGGCTGCTCTCGCCGGGTACGGCGCGCTGAAATGGCGAGCCATAATCTCATTCACGGTAGCGAATTTGGATAAATCGGTCAGGAAAATATTCACTTTCACCATGTCATTGATGCTGCCACCAGCAGCCTGGCAAACGGCGGTTAAATTTTGAAACACTTGCTCTGCTTGCTCAGCAAAATCTTCTGAAATCAACTGCATGGTCGCGGGCACCAGTGGGATCTGGCCGGATAAATACACCGTGGTGCCAATTTTAACCGCCTGGCTATAAGTGCCGATGGCGGCTGGAGCTTTTTCAGTACTGATAATAACTTTAGACATAGACTATTACTTCCTTCGATAGACTTTCAGCACATCCGGCGTGACCCGGATTTTGCGCATGACGTTAGCAAGATGGATCCGGTCCCGTACCGACAAGGTGATTTTAATCACATAATCGCCGGTATCGCGGTCGTCCGTTGCCAGATCCTGAATATTGGAATCCAAGCCAGCAATCACGGTGGTGAGTTTTGCCAGCATGCCTTGTTTGTTGACAATAAACACCCGGATATCACATAAAAACTGTTTGTCGCCGGTTTTATCCCAGCGGACCGGGAAGTATTTACCCGGCTCTTTTTCCCAGCCGCGGATATTACGACATTCCGAACGGTGAATATTCAGACCTTTGCCCGGCGAAGCGCTGGCGGCAATGGCATCACCCGGAATAGGCCGGCAACATTTGGCAAATGTGGTCAGCATACCCTCTGAGCCGACAATAAATGCTTTTGGTTTGGCTGGCAGCACTTCGTCAGTACTGCTGTTTTCATCAAACTCACCGAGCATCCGCCGCGCAACGGCAATCGGTAACTGATTGCCAAGACCGATATCGATAAAAAGCTCGTCGAGGGTTTTTTGTTTGCTGTTTTGCAGCACTTGCTCCACCCGATCCGGAGCAATAGATTCAAAGGGTACTTCGCCAAGGGCAGAGGTCAGCAGCCGTTTACCCAGCGCAATGGCTTCGCTTTGTTCCTGCTTTTTCAGGAAGTTACGAATACCCATAATAGCGCGGCTGGTGACGACATAGTTCAGCCAGTTGGCATTTGGTTTACCGCCGGTGCTGGTAATAACTTCCACCGTCTGACCGGTTTCCAGTGGTTTGCTTAATGGATAAGGTTTGCGGTCGACCCGCGCGCCAACACATTTGTTGCCGATGTCGGTATGCACGGCGTAAGCGAAATCGACTGCTGTGGCGCCAATCGGCAATTCAACAATTTTGCCTTTGGGCGTAAACACATACAGCTCATCCGGATACAGCTCGGATTTTACGTTCTCGACAAATTCGTAGGTATTGCCGGCGCTTTGCTGTATTTCCAGCAAGCTTTGCATCCAGCGTCTGGCGCGGATTTGCGCTGTGGTGTCGCCTTGTTCACCGGGCTTTTTATATTTCCAGTGTGCGGCGATGCCGTTGTCGGCCATCTCGTCCATTTCGCGGGTACGCATCTGAATTTCGACCGGAATACCATGTGGACCAATTAATGAGGTGTGCAGTGACTGATAACCGTTTTGCTTGGGAATGGCGATGTAATCTTTAAAGCGGATTTCAATCGGTTTATACAGGTTATGTACCACACCTAAAATGCGATAACAGCTATCGACGCTGTCGACCAGCACCCGAAAACCATAAATATCCATCACATCGTTAAACATCAGCTCTTTGCTTTTCATCTTGCGATAGATGCTGTACAGATGTTTTTCGCGGCCCGACACTTCGGCCTTAATACCGGCATGGCCAATCCGCGCTTCAATTTCACTCTGAATTTTTTCAATCACTTCACGACGGTTACCACGGGCTTGTTTCACCGCAGTTTCTAAAGCCCGGTAGCGCATCGGATATAAAGCGCGAAAACCCCAGTCTTCCAGTTCGTTTTTGATGTTGTGAATACCGAGCCGGTTGGCGATAGGCGCATAGAGCTCGAGGGTTTCTTTGGCGATACGGCGGCGTTTTTCCGGCTTTAAGGCGCCGATGGTACGCATGTTATGGGTGCGATCAGCCAGTTTAATCAGAATGACCCGGATGTCCTGCGTCATCGCCATAAACATTTTCTGCAGGTTGGTGACTTCAAACTCTTTGATATCTTTGAACTTTACTTTATCGAGTTTGGATACGCCTTGTACCAGTTCGGCCACAGTGCCGCCAAAACGCTGCTCCAGATCTTCTTTACTGTATTCGGTGTCTTCAATCACATCGTGTAACAACGCGGCCATCAGGGTTTCATGGTCCATCCGCATTTCTGCAAGGATGCTGGTCACGGCGACCGGATGGGTAATATAAGGTTCACCACTGGAGCGGGTTTGCGGGGCATGTGCATCCCTTGCCAGCAAATACGCCTGTTGCACCATGGCAACCTGCTCGGCCGGCAAATACACACTGATCTGTTGTTTCAGACCTTCAAATAAATACACTGCAATAAGCTCCATATCGGGAAGTCACACTGACGCCCGCTATCTGCCTAAAATATACGTGGATTTTGCTTGCTTGCCAACGGTGTACAGCTGTTGGCTGAAATAATTGAGGTAGTAGAACTTAATTAAAGATGATTTAAGCAGCTGAGCTTCAGATGGATACCAGAAGCTGGCAGCTGCCCGAAATATTGGATTACTGCTCGGTGCCGATGATGGCGGCTACAGCGGCCATTTCAGAAGCTTCCTGTTGCAGCTGGTCGCGACGTTCTTGCTGGTCCAGGATATTAGCGGTGATAAAACCTTTTTCGATTTCCCGCAGTGCCACAACTGTTGATTTATCGTTCTCAACATCAACCATTGGCTCTTTGCCTTCTACTGACAGTTGGCGTGCACGGCGTGCTGCGACCAGGATCAGATCAAAACGGTTACCAATTTTATTTACTGCATCTTCAACTGTTACGCGAGCCATTTACCACTCCGGTATTCAAATTCTGACAAGACCGACTAGTCTACGCTATTTCGGTTAATTCGCCAACAACTCAGTCAGCAATGCCTGCTGGTGTTGTTGCTGTTTTTGCAGCGTCAACCGCTGACCAAGTACGACATGTTGTAATTGCTGTAAACACAGCTGGAAATCATCATTTACCAAAACATAATCATATTCAGTGACATGGCTGATTTCGCTTTGCGCTTGTTGCATGCGTTTGGCGATTACTTCCTGGCTATCCTGGCCACGCTGATTCAGCCGTTTTTCCAGTTCAACCACACTTGGCGGCAGAATAAAAATGCTGAGTACTGACGGGACTTGCGCTTTAATTTGCCGCGCGCCTTGCCAGTCGATATCTAAAAAGACGTCGCGGCCTTGTGCCAGTTCATGTTCAATGGCGGTGCGGGATGTGCCGTAGTAATTGCCAAACACTTCGGCCCACTCTAAAAAGTTGTTCTCGGTAATCAATGCTTTAAATTCATCGACACTGACAAAGTGATAATGCACACCATTCACTTCGCCAGGCCTTGGCGCGCGGGTGGTGTGTGAGACATTCAGTTGCATATCCTGATGCTGGCCCAGCAACGCATGAATAAGGCTGGATTTGCCAGCGCCGCTTGGTGCGGACAAGATAAATAAATTACCTGGTAAATGTTGCATAGCAAGACCTGCATAAACACAAAGGCTGGATTTTACGTGCTGTGATTGCTTGCTGCAAACTTTTAACGATCGCACTGCTGCTTATGCCCGGAGCCTGTTCACAAGCCGCGGTTGCCAAGCGAGCCAATACTTTCGTCAAATTAGCTGCTGTGACAGTTCAGCGTTTGGCCGTAGCTTTAATTGACAGCGTCAGTTGAAATATTGCCATTGGTTCATCGCCGTGCAACGAAGGACAAGTAATGGTCACCGAGACGGTTTTGTTAATGCGCTGGCCGGTGGCCAAGGATTCGTCCAGCATTTCGTCAATCAAAGCACCGTCATTGCTGCGAAACCAGACTTCAGCTTCCGGTCGTTTTAAAAATTGACCTTGCACATCTTTAAACGCGAAATTAGCGTTGACGCCACGGGCTTTGGCTTTACTGAATACCAAAAATGCCCCGGCTAAATCGGCGCCAATGGCCAAAGCACCAAAATAAATGCTGCCCAGATGATTTTTGGTACGCCAGCCATGCGGCATGCTGACGGCTAAAGTTGATGCCGTCATCTCGCGAATGGTCGGTGAGCAAAAACCAATCAGTGGGATATAACGCCAGCCGAACCACCACAGCTCTCTGTTTGCTTGTTTTAAATTCGATTTCATTAATGTGCCTGCAATTGTGCGCGCCTAAAGTACCGCGAGCTTACCACTGCTAACGCTGGTCGGACAAGTTGGCCGGATGTTGTTGCCAATCCTGTTCGAATTGCTGCATTGCTTGCTGACGACGGGTGGCACATTCAACGATGACGCTGGTGGTGCGCACACCATAACAAAAGCGCGGTTCCTGATAATAGCCAAGCCAGGCCGAGAGTTGTTTGCCCTGATAAGGAGCTTTGACTTCGATGGTTGAAGCATAGAAGTCGCCAGCCATACTGCGGTCTGATTCAAATGACGGATGGCGTGAGGTGGGTAATAGCCGGCGCACTGTGGCTTTTGTTTGAGTGACAATAGGTTTTTCACAGTGGTAAAACAGTTGTTTTTGCAGTCGCTGCTCAGTGTCTTTGATTTTTTCGGCATCCCGTAAACGGTAGCCTTTACGCTGCAAGTTGCGATTTTTCTCCAGATCTTCCTGTAACTGCTTGCATTGGTTTAAGTTAAATTGCTCGACGGCGGGTAAGTTAGCGACAAAACAAATCAGGATCACCAACACGATAAACTGCGCAATAAATAAAATGACAGAGTTACGATTCATCACTGTTCCTTGTGACTATGGTGTTAAATAATGGTGATTAAAAATTAATCAGTATTGTCGGTCTGTCCAGACAGATTTTCGGGAATATTGACTTAGCCAGCTGATGTATTTTTTAACTGTATGAATTGTTGAGAAAAAATACTAAAATAATTTTTATAATTTGTGACTTGTCTTCAAATGCGACAGCACAAACTTACCTAAGTCAGTTACATAGTTGCTGTTTTTGCGCAATAACCTAAGCAGGGAGCCTGCCGCGAAAGTATCCGAAGTTGCATATTGCGGGTTAACCTCCGGTTACAACTAAATGAACAAACAGGCTGGCATGCAAGCTGTAAGTTGGTTTAGGCTGTGAACAACAACTACATTAGAAAAAACAAATTTTTAATTACAGGAGCTCCAGATGAAATATTCGCTGGTGGCGTTGATGCTTGGCCTGGCTGTCGCCAGTCAGCCGGCAGCAGCCACAGATGGTAGCCAGATCCAAAGTTTTACCCTGAACAACGGGATGAAAATTCTGGTGCTGGAAGATGAGTCAATTCCCAATGCCAACAGTTATTTATTCTGGAAAGTCGGCTCGCGCAATGAGCGGCCTGGCATTACCGGCATCTCACATTTTTTTGAACATATGATGTTTAACGGTGCCAAAAAATATGGCCCGAAAATGTTCGACCGCACCATGGAAAATTCCGGTGGCGCCAACAACGCCTATACCAGCGAAGACTTGACGGTGTACACCAACTGGTTCCCGACGGCGGCCATGGAAACGATTTTTGATTTAGAAGCCGATCGCATCGCCAACCTCGACATCAATGCCAAAATGGTCGAAAGCGAGCGTGGGGTCGTCGCATCCGAGCGCACCACCGGGCTTGAGAACTCGAATTTCCGCACTTTGCACGAACAGCTTAAAGGCATTGCATTTCAGGCTCACCCATACCGCTGGTCGGTGATTGGCTATGAGTCGGATATCAAAGGCTGGTCATTGGACGATTTAAAGCAATACCACAAAACTTATTATGCGCCGAACAATGCGGTGATGGTGGTATCGGGCGCGGTGAAGTTTGCCGAAGTGAAGCGTCTGGCCGAACAGTATTTTGGGCCAATTCCAGCTCAGCCTGCACCAGAAAAACTGCGGACGACAGAGCCGGTGCAAACCGGTGAGCGTCGCACTTACGTGCAAAAAGCCTCGGTCAGCACACCCAATGTGATGTTAGGCCACCATGTGCCTGCAACCTCGCATGCCGATTATTATGCGCTGGATTTGATGGTTTCCATTCTCAGTGAAGGCAACAGCTCCAGACTGTATAAAAATCTGGTCGACAAACAAATCGCGTTGGAAGTGTTTGGTTATTTGCCGATGTCGTTTGATCCCAACCTGTTTTATCTGATGGCAGTGGCGAGCCCGGATGTTACAGCTGCGAAACTCGAACAAGCATTGGTTGCTGAAATTAACAAGCTGGCCAAAGATGGCGTGACGACGCAAGAGCTTGAAAAGGCAAAAAATTTCCGTTTGATGCAATTCTATCAGGCAATGGAAACCATCAATGGCAAGTCAGACACTATTGGCACTTATGAGGTGTATTTTGGCAATTTCCAGCGCTTGTTTGATGCACCAAAACACTATCAGAAAGTCACGGCTGCCGATGTACAGCGCGTCGCCCAAACCTATCTGAAAAAATCCAACCGCTCTGTTGCTGTGCTTGATGCCAAAGAGGATAAAGATCTATGAAATTCATTGGTTTAGTAACCAGAACTGCGCTGTTGTGTTGTGGAGTGCTGGCAATCACCGTACAGGCAGCGGAATTTAAATTACCTGCTTATGAAAAAGTGACGTTGGACAATGGTTTAACTTTGTATTTATTACCGCAACATGAGGTGCCATTAGTCACTGTACATGCGGTGGTAAAGGCCGGTGCTATTTATGATCAGAAAGCGGGTTTGTCGTATCTGACCGCCCAGGGGTTGATGCTGGGAGCCGGTGGTAAAACCAAAAGCGACATTGAACAAACCATTGATTTTTTAGGGGCCAGCCTGAACACAGGTTCTTCGCTGGAAGGCTCGATGGTGCAAGCGAATTTTATGGCCAAAGACAGCGCAGCCATGTTGCCGCTGGTCAAAGCGCTTTTGACGCAACCTGCCTTTGATGACGCCGAATTTAAAAAAATGCAGCAGCGGGAAATTGCTGCTTTGACCCAGGCCAAAGAAAGCCCGCGTCAGGTGATCGACCAGTATTTTCACCGCTTAGTATTTGGCAAACACCCTTATGGTTATGCTCAAAATGGTGAGCCGGAGTCGGTGAAGCAGATCGCCCGCAAAGATTTAACTGCTTTTCATCAAAAGTATTATCAACCGGCCAATACTGCCATTGTGGTCGCTGGTGATTTTGAAACGGTGGCGATGAAAAAGCAGTTGCAGCAGTTGATGGGCAGCTGGAAAAATACCCAACAGCTGCCGGTGCTGGATTTAACGGCTGCTTTAACAGCGCCTGCCGAAAGTCAGGTGTTGGTGGTTGATAAAAGTGATGCCATTGAAACGACGTTTTTAATTGGTGGCCCTGGCGTGACCCAATCCAACCCGGATTATGTTGGGATCAGCGTGATTAACACCGTGCTCGGCGGCCGTTTTACCTCCTGGCTGAATGATGAGTTACGCGTTAACAGTGGTCTTACTTACGGCGCGCGTTCTGGTTTTGATCGGTATTCTGCCGCCGGTTTGTTTGCGATCAGCAGTTTTACCAAAACCGACAGCACCAAAGCGGCGCTGGATTTAGCCTTAAAAACTTACCAGAAGTTATGGTCGCAGGGTTTGGATCAAGCGACGCTGGACTCGGCTAAGGCTTATGTGAAAGGTCAGTTCCCACCCAAATTTGAAACCAACGCTGCATTAGCCGAATTATTGGCTGATATGTATCTGTATGGTTTTACTGAAGATTACATCAACAGTTTTCAAAGCAAAGTGGAAAATATGACGCTGGCTGATAGCAAAAGACTGATCAACAGCTATTTTCCAAAAGACAAACTGCAGTTGGTGTTGATTGGCAAAGCAGAAGCGATTGCGCCACTGGCGGCCAGTTATGGCAAAGTGACGCAGCTTGATATTAAAGCCCCAGGCTTTGGTAAATAATTGCGTTGGTAAAAAACGGGTTTGGTCAATAATGCAGCAATAGGGCAGCTTCGGTTGCCCTTTTTTATTTGTCATCTGGTGGGTAAATCCCGCCTCAAAAAGCGCGCGACTGCATCTGAATTTGGTTGTTGGTCGATGCTATAGTGGAATTGACCGCATCTGTTGATCCCGACTCTGGTGTGGGGCGTTTGAATAAGTGAATGCTGTCGGTATTAATTACCGTAAATACGATTATGCACAATAGACTGGCGCCAAAATGCCGGTCGCATGGAGTCAATGGATGAAAGTAGCAGTAAGCTTATTAACCGGCTGGTGTTTGTTATCAGGCATGGTTCAGGCACAGGAAAAATCATCAGCTCCACCTGTCCCGGTGCAATTGGCGCAGGTGCAAGTGCAGGACGTGCCGCTATGGCTGCGTGGGCTGGGGCAGGTGAAACCACAACAAAGCGTTGAAATCCGCTCGCAGGTCGACGGTTTATTGCAGGAAATTCTGGTACAAGAAGGTCAGCTGGTTGCGGCTGGCCAGTTATTGGCAAGGATTGATGACCGTGCCATCAATGCAGCGCTGGCACAAGCCAAAGCAGAACTGGATGTAGTACAGGCGCAACTCGATAGTGCCAGACGTGATTTACAACGGTACCAGGATTTACGCCAAAGCCAGGCGATTTCAGCGCAGCAAAAAGATCAGCAACAAGCCACAGTGCAGCAACTGCAAGCCGAATTACGCCGGGTGCAAGCCACCATTCATGCGCAACAAGTACAGTTGTCTTTTACCCAAATCACCTCACCGATCAGTGGCCAGGTCGGCATTCGTAATGTCGATGCCGGTAACTATGTGCGTCCTTCCGATACCCAAGGGCTGTTCTCAGTGGTGCAACTGGACCCAATCAGTGTCGAAATGGCGTTGCCGCAAGCACGCTTGCCACAGCTGCAATTACTGATGCAACAAATCCGGCAACAGCAACCCGTTGTAGTACAAGCATATTTGCAGGATGGTGCCGAGCTTTTGGCTACCGGCACGCTGACGGTGGTGGATAACAGAGTTGCCAGCGGTAGCGGCACCATTCGGGTAAAAGCTGATTTTGCCAATCCCGATCACCGGTTGTGGCCGGCGCAATCGGTGGTGGTGGCAGTAAATACTGAACAATTAAAGCAGGCGCTGACCGTACCGGTAAAAGCGGTACAACAAGGGCCGCAAGGTAGCTTTGTCTGGCGCGTCGAACAAGGTAAAGCGACGGTGCAGCCAATCCAATTACTGCATAGCGAAGGCGCATTAGCCGTGGTGACTGGCGTCAGTGCTGGCCAGCAAGTGGTGGTGGACGGTCAAAGCCGGTTGCGGCCAGGCGCGACTATTTCTGCAGTGACGCCTGCAGCAACGGGCATTGTTAAAGCCAGCGCTGAACTTAGCAAAAAAGGGACTGCGCAATGAATAGCCGAGGCCTTTTTGTCTGGTGCATGAGCCATCCAATCGGCACTGTGCTGCTAACCTGCGCGCTGGTGCTGATGGGGATTCTGGCATTTCCGCGCTTATCGATTGCGCCGTTGCCTGAAGCCGATTTTCCAACCATTGAAGTGAATGCGCGGCTGCCGGGCGCCAGTGCCGAAACCATGGCCTCTGCTGTGGCGACACCGCTGGAAGTGGCGTTAAGCTCCATGCCGGGTATTACCGAAATGACCTCGACCAGTGCGCTCGGTTCAGTCGGCATCACATTGCAGTTTGTGCTGGATAAAGACATTGATGCCGCAGCGCAAGAAGTTCAGGCAGCGCTGAATCAGGCTGCTGGCAGGCTGCCGGATATGCCAAATTTGCCGACCTGGCGCAAAGCCAATCCGGCCGATAGCCCGATTTTAATTATTGGTGTCACCTCCGAAACGCTGTCGCGCACTGAAGTCAGTGATCTCGCCGAAACCGTGCTGGCGCGGCAACTGAGCCAAATTAACGGTGTTGGTGAAGTGTTTATTGGTGGCCAGCAAAAACCGGCCATTCGCATTCAGGCCAAGCCAGAAGTGCTGGCGGCGGCTGGCCTGACGCTGGCCGACATTCGCACTGCGGTGCAAAAAGCCAGCGTCAATCAACCCAAAGGTGCCTTGTTTGGCGCGAGCCGGGTTTCTACTTTATCGGTGAATGATCAGATGTTTACCGTCGAAGACTATAACCAGCTGATTGTGCGTTATGACAACGGCTCGCCGGTGTATTTGCGGGATGTGGCGCAAGTAAAACTCGGCGCCGAAAACGATTTTGTACAAATTTGGCCGAACGGCGAATCAGGTGTAGCGCTGATTATCCGCCGTCAGCCCGGCGCCAATATTGTGGCAACGGCCGATCGCATCCAGGCCGCCTTGCCGCAACTGATGGCTGCGCTGCCAGCCGATATCAAAGTGGAAGTATTTAACGACCGCACCCGCACTATTCGCGCCTCGTTGGCCGAAGTTCAGCTGACTTTGGCCATCGCCGTGGTGCTGGTGATTGCAGTGATGGCGGTGTTTTTAAAACAGTGGTCCGCCACGTTAATCGTCACTGCGGTGCTGTTGGTATCACTGATTGCCACTTGCGCCTTTATGTATGTTGCTGGTTTTAGTCTGAATAATCTCACCTTGGTGGCGATTGTCATTGCAGTGGGTTTTATTGTGGATGATGCCATCGTGGTGATTGAAAACATCCACCGATATCTGGAACTGGGTTACAGCAAAACCGAAGCGGCGCTTAGAGGGGCACAAGAGATTGGTTTTACAGTAATTTCTATCAGCGTGTCTTTAATAGCGGCTTTTATTCCGCTGCTGTTTATGGGCGGTATTATTGGCCGCTTGTTCCTGGAGTTTTCACTCACTGCCGCTGCAGCCATTTTAATTTCGGTGGTGGTGTGTTTAACCCTGGCGCCAACGCTGGCGTCACTCTTTATGGACAAAGCGCCGCACCATGACCCGGCGCATCCGGGATTTTTTGACCGGCTGGCGCATCGCTATGACAGGGTACTGACCTGGGCTTTAGATCATCAGCGCACTATGCTTGGGTTATTTTTGCTGACGGTTGCCGGCAGTGTCGCCAGTTTTGTGATGATCCCCAAAGGCTTTTTCCCGCTGCAAGACACCGGTTTTGTGATTGGTTCGACCCAGGCCGCTTCGGATATTTCCTATGAAGATATGGTAGCCAAGCATAAACAACTGGAAGAAATTTTACGCAACGACCCGGATATCACCGGCTTTAACCATGCGGTTGGCGGCAACAATTCCACCGGCTCGGGCCGGGTTTGGGTGGTGCTGAGCGATCCGGATGATCGCAGTGCAACGGCCAGTGAAGTGATTGACCGCTTGCGACCACAGTTTGCCGAAATTCCTGGTTTGCAGGTGTTTTTACGGGCGGCGCAGGATATTAATCTGGGCGCAAACCAAGGACGGGCGCAGTATTTGTATGTGCTAAAAGCTTTGGATAGCAATGAGCTGGCCAATTGGACCGATAAGTTAACCGCTAAATTGCGGCAAAATCCGATGTTCACCGACTTATCCAATGACCTGCAATGGGATGCCAATATTATCCGACTTGAGTTGGACCGCCAGGCTGCAGCAAGACTGGGGTTTAGCGCGGCAGATTTGGATCAGGCGCTGTATGACGCTTTTGGTCAACGGCAAATTAACGAATATCAGACCGAAACCAATCAATACAACGTGATCCTGGAAGTGAGCCCGGAGCAGCGGGGCACCGCCGATAGCCTGAATTATTTTTACCTGCGATCGCCACTGAGCGGTGAAATGGTGCCGTTGTTATCTTTTGCCAAAGTGCTGCCGGCCGAAAGTGGCCCGGTAGTGATTGCGCACCATGGCATGCAGCCTTCAGCCAACTTGTCGTTTAACCTGGCATCTGGCGTGGCTTTGGGCGATGCGGTGCAAGCGCTGCAACAAGCCAGGGCAGAGCTCAATATGCCAACCTCAGTGAGTGGTAATTTCCAGGGCGCAGCACAGGCATTTCAAGAATCGCTCGCCAGTCAGCCGATGTTGATTTTAACTGCGTTATTAGCGGTTTATATCATTCTTGGCGTGTTGTACGAGAGTTTTGTCCACCCGCTAACCATCTTGTCGACGCTACCGTCAGCGGCCATTGGCGCTATCGGTTTGTTGTGGCTGTGGGGGCTGGATTTTTCGATTATGGCGTTAATCGGCATCATTTTATTGATTGGCATTGTGAAGAAAAACGGCATTCTGATGGTCGACTTTGCACTGCAAGCCCAGCGTGAACAAGGCTTAAGCGCTAAAGAAGCTATCCATCAAGCCTGTTTAGTGCGCTTTCGGCCGATCATGATGACGACCTTGGCGGCCATTTTAGGTGCAGTGCCGCTGCTGCTGGGGTTTGGCACCGGTTCAGAACTGCGGGTGCCGCTGGGTGTCGCCATTGTCGGCGGTTTGGCCTTTAGCCAGATCCTGACTTTGCTGACCACACCGGTGGTTTTCCTGACATTGGATCGGCTGTTTTTGGAAAAACGGCGGCAGCAAAAGCCGACGCCAACGCTGGCCGCGGAGTCTTAGTGTTGCATCTGTGTTAATAATCGACTTGTCGAACACAGCGCATTGACTACACTTTTGGTTAATTAAAAGTTAACCAAGGTGTGTTTATGTCTTGTCTGGTGATGTGCCGTGTGCTGCTGTTGCTCTGCTGCTTTTTCTTGAAAGCAGCCAGTAAACCCGATTTGCTGCTGGCTGAAGTCTACCGGGACGGGATTGCTGTAGAGCAGTATTGGGTCAGCGAAAAGCTCGATGGCGTGCGGGCCTATTGGGACGGCAAGCAGCTGATTAGCCGTGGCGGCGAGGTGATTGCTGCACCCGCCTGGTTTGTGACTAACTTTCCAAAAACAGCGTTAGATGGCGAACTTTGGAGCGGCCGCAATCAGTTTGCGGCCACTTTTAGTATTGTCAGTAAACTGCAGCCCATCGACCACGAATGGCAACAAATTCAATATCATATCTTCGAACTACCCAACGCCGCCGGTACTTTTACCGAGCGTATCAGCGCCATGCAAGCCCTTATCAAGCAACAAAAGAGTCCTTACTTAACCCTGATACCGCAATTTCGAATTGCTGATAAAGCACAGTTGCTGGAAAAACTGCGCCAACTCGAACAACAAGGCGCTGAAGGCTTGATGCTACATCATCAGGATGCACTGTATAAAACCGGCAGAAGCAGCGATTTACTCAAACTAAAAAGTTATCAGGACACCGAAGCGCAAGTCATCGGCTACCGACCTGGCAAAGGCAAATACCAGGGCATGACTGGCGCTTTAGTGGTGAAAACCGCCGAGGGTAAAACTTTTGGACTCGGCAGTGGTTTAACCGACGCGCTGCGGCATCATCCGCCGCCAATCGGCACTGTGATCACCTTTCGCTACAACGGTTTGACCAATAAGGGACTTCCGCGGTTTGCGCGGTTTTTAAGGGTTCGGCAGGAGTTGGAGTGAGGTTTGAGTAGTTTTTGCTGGGCGTGTTTTAAATCACTGAGAGTATTTGAATGTTGTTTAGCTACTATCTTTAGCTTGTCGCTAGGCTGAGTTTTGTGATGGGATGTGATTGTTGCAGTGCTCAAGTTTGTGGAAGTCAGCGGCAAACTTAACAATTCAGTTCAGGCATTTTTGGCTTTACGCTGACGAACCCAATACTTTTGTTTTATTGCAGCGCACAGTTAATAAAACAACTTTGATGAACAAACAATTTAACTGCCAAAGGAGCATTCATGGACATCAAACCGATTAAAACGGATGCCGACTACCATGCGGCGCTGCAAGAAATTGAACGTCTAATGATGGCCGAAGCAGATACCTCAGACGGTGAAAAACTGGACGTGATGGTGACGTTGCTTGAAGCTTATGAAGCAAAACATTTTAAGCTGGATTTACCGGATCCTGTCGAAGCGATAAAGTTTGAAATGGAGCGAAAAGGTTTAACTGTCAAGGATCTTGAGCCGACTTTTGGCAAAAGTAACCGTGTCTATGAGATCCTGAACTACAAAAGATCACTGATGTTAAAAATGATCTGGCGACTGCATCAAGGGCTGGGTATTCCTGCAGAGTCTTTGATCAGACCACCACAGGGGGATGGCTGATAATTATGAACTATCAGGTCGCATTTGATTTTACGTACACGAGCAGGTCAAAGAGTATAACCTAGATAGGTGCTATCTCTTCAATTCATCCCTCTCAATTAATCTCCCGCAATACCTGTTGGCCTTGTTGCTGGATTTTATGCTCCTTTCTTTGTGTCGGTGCTTTGGCAGCCTCCAGATTGAGCCTTGCGGTACAAAGAAGCAAAGCTTCATCGGAAATCTTGCGCCCTAAAGCGCTTATTTTTCGGATATGGCGGTGAACTTCTTCGATATGCAGAACATGGTCTGGCATCGGGGTTTTAAATTGTGCGTATTGGCTAAAAGCAATTACCGAATAAATTTTGGTTGGTTCAGCTTTGCTATCAATCTCTAATAGAAAGGCCACGGCTTCGGTGTGCTTGAAGTTTTGTCTGATTGGATTCTGGAATTGGTACTTGCGGCGATAATGTTGCAACACCCACTTTTCCTGATGCTCTTTGCCAAATACCCAGCCATGATAATTCTTCACTTCGATGACAAAAATACCAAAAGGACTGAGCACCAGATGGTCGATCTCTGTTAGATCACCTTGGGCAGTATTTAAAACTAAATTGTGGTAGTGGGTATAGGCTTCCGGAAGCTGCCTGGCCAGTAATTTTGCCAGCCGCACTTCGGCCATTCGGCCCAGCATTTCTTTGCGATTCAGCCCCCAATAACCTCTGAATACCAAACGCAGCACCAAAATTGCAAATACCATCGGCAATAGCCACAACAGCTGTTGCTGTAGGCCATTGGTCGCAGCTTGCAGTGGTTGCACCGTTTGATTGATGTGGGCAATTGGAGGCGCCAAAACAGCAGGCGACGATGGCACTTTTGCCACCGGTTTTTGTGACTCCACAGTTGACTCATCGAAATACGGTTTTGGCTGCTGCGGAACAGGCTGTTGGCAATGCCGGCGCTGGTTTTTCAGCGCATTCTGATAAGACGGCAAATGCGGTTGCTGTTCAAATCGCTTCACTTGATCGGCAATCAGCAAACATGCGCTTTCAGAATACTGGGCATAGCTTGGCGATTGCGCCATGACGTTGCTGCTTAACAACGCCAGTAGCACTAAACTGAAGAGCCATCGAGAGTTACCGACAAAACGGTTTACAACATAATGGCAAATAAACACGAGATGACGGGACATCGGCAATCCTTTCAAAAAGCATTAAAAGTATGACTGTCTTTTGTCATGAGCGTCATCAACCGTGGATGTACAAATAATTTTTCCTTTCCTGAATCGATTTCTTGCAGCACACCAAGATCAGCCAATTGTTTTAAATAGATTGAAGCCGTTTGTCGTTTTGCAATATCACGTTCAACCAGGTTACTGATACGGCAATAGGGTTGTTCAAAAATAAGCTGAACAAGCTCATAGCTATATATTTTGGGTAGCTGTGCCCTGATGTAATGGGCGGTACTTTCCATCAGGGCTCTCATCGCGGTAATTTTTTCACAAGTCCATAGTGCAGTTTGCTCGACACCTTTTAGCATAAATATCAGCCACTCTTCCCAATTCTGATCTTTGGTGACCTGGTTCAAGAGGCGATAATAGTCTTGCTTGTGCTGAACGATGAAACGGCTCAAATACAAAATAGGGAGCGTTAAAAGACCGCATTCAATCAGGTACAAAACGTTTAAAATACGGCCTGTTCGGCCATTTCCGTCATAAAAAGGATGGATGGCTTCAAATTGATAATGACTAATCGCCATCTTTATCAGTGGATCTATATCATCGTCATCATGAAGAAATCGCTCCCAGTTAGTTAACAAGTTGCGAATAATGGTTTCTCCAACTGGCGGGGTATAGATAATTTCACCTGTTGTTTGGTTACCTATAAAAGCACCGGGTACTTTACGAATATCCATTTCAGCGTGCTTTAACGTACTGCATACCCCAATGGCCGTCGCTGTGCAAAGCGGCTTCTTTTCAAGTTGGATATAGCCTTGGTATAACGCCGTTCTGTAACGTAATGCTTCCTTTGTTGCATGGTCGGCGCCTTTATCTTCAAGTGCATACTGAAAAAGCTTATCGGTCGTTGTGACAATATTTTCAATTTCTGAACTATCTTTTGCTTCAAGCAACGGCAGCAGGTTAATGAGCATGCTTTGGTTAGGAATGAGTTCCCCAGCCTTTTTTAATTCTGCTACAGCGGCTCGCGCAGCAATACAGGCTTTTAGCACAGCCCTGGTTTCTATGGCATCCAGGTTTGGCGGTAATGTGGGTAATTGGTTGTAAGGCTGCTCTGCTTGCCAAGTCATGTTTAAATTTCCAGTCTAAATCGACATCAATCAACTCATGAGTCAGTGTATGTCGATCTGATCGACATATCAATTTCATGTGTCGATTTTTTATTATTTTTTCGACATGACATCTTTCTGTGTTGATACCATCGTCATATCAAGACCCTATCCATGACACCAGCAAAACGGGTGCGCTGGCTGGAGCGGCATCAAATTACCGACTGGTGGCAACAAGCCTGGTGGGAAGTTGTCTAGCTGTGAAACTATAGTTTCACATTGGTGCACCAGCTCAACGAATTCTTATCCTTGAAACCACACACCACCTATTGCGTATGTCGGGCTGAATGGGCTCACCGCACTTAGCTATCACTAGGAGCTGCCAACAACGCATTTATGACTTGGGGCAGCGACAGCGAGCAACGACGTTTTTTTGTCGAAGCCGCGATGTCATTACTGAAGGTCGTATACAACTGCACGGATTTCGACGTGGTGTTTGTGGCACTGCAGTTCCAGACGGCAGGAATTAAACAGCGGTTGCAGGTGGAAGAGTGGTAAAGGGAAATCCGTTATCCCACCGCCAATTTAGCTGTCTTGTGCCACATAAAATCAGGCATTGGATTGCGGAGCTGCCATACGATATTCATTGGTTGTGAGCCGGTGTGGCTCACGTAGTCGACTTCGCCGAAGTTGACGAAGCCCATGGTGTTGCCGAATTCGTCATCACTTTGTTCGCGTACGAATAAAAACAGCCGTTTGCCGATTTCTTTGTGCTGGATATATTCCAAACCTCTACCTGCGTCTGGTCGTGAGCTGTTTTGGGATTGCCAGTGAAACAATGCTTCATTAATCGCGTAGTCGTGGTACATGGTATTTGGTGAAAACACTTTCGGATTTTTGTCGAGCGTGACGAACAGCAACTCGACGTTAAGTTGTACTAGTTCAGATTTGATCTGACAGACACCAGCACAAAACTGGTAACTTTCAGATCAAGTCTGAGCTAGTACATATCAGGCCGTGTAGCTACGGCCAGCAAACATTTCCCTATTGCAATTTTACGAGTCACGCGCGGATTCTTAGGTATGACGATGGGGTTGACTGGAACCTGTGTACTTTTTCCGTCGTAGTATTTTTGTGATAACTCATCAAACTGATATTCGATACCTAATCTCTTTATTGCTTCCAGAAGGACGCCTAACGCACCCGCTATGTTATCAGGCATCAACTTACCGGAAATACTGTTGACTCTGGTTCGAACTTACAGACCGTGGCCAATTTTCATCATCAATCCTTCTTTAACCATATTTCGTAGACCACGACCCACCTGAGCATAATCGGCGATATCAGCAAAATCAGCTCGCAGGAAAACAGAATGATCAGCGCGTTTAACTCTGTCTACTAATCTGTCTTGGATAGTCATCTAATAACTCCGATGTTTCATGGAGATTGTGAATTCAAAAAAGATATTGCATGTCGGCCCCATAATTAATCTTACTTTGCTGAAGGAGGAAAGTCAGTGATGTTTGTTTCTCTGGTGTTTACGATGAATGAATCATCGCAATCTGAATGACGTTTCATGAGGTGATTAATCTTGCTATTCGCCTCATGTGGTGATTAGATTAATATCTGTATTCACCTCACAAATCGGGAAACTACCTCATGTGGATTTGGCAACAACCTGATTGGCCTAGTCAGCTGCATGCAGGATTAAAGGTTTTTCGTTATGACGATGCGGCATTGGCTCCCATGTTACGCCAATTACATTTTTTGCAGGGCATGTTGCTGGGCAAAATGGGTATTCAGCAAAACCAACAGGCTGCACTGGATACCATGCTGGCAAATATTCTGACTTCCAGCGCCATTGAAGGCGAGCGCTTGAATCATAGTGAAGTGCGTTCATCATTGGCCCGAAAGCTGGGGATTGCTGAAACACAAACTGTTGCGACGACAGCTCAGTCTGACGGACTTGCCGCGATGGTGACTGATGCGGTTGGAAATTGGCAGCAGCCATTAACGCTAGAACGATTGTTGCAATGGCATTTTTGGCTGTTTCCGTCTGATAGCTCACTCATTCAGAGAGAGCAAATAATGCAGCGGGTACAGGGCGGGCAGCTTCGCGGCGACGCGCCAATGCAGGTTGTCTCAGGTAGAATCGAGCGACCCAAAGTGCATTTTGAAGCTCCACCTCGCCAGGTGTTGGAGAGCGAGCTTCATTGCTTTATCGACTGGTTTAACCGATCAAAGGAAGATGCCAATTTAGACCCGCTGCTGCGCGCTGGTATAGCGCACTTCTGGTTTATCACTATCCATCCACTGGAGGATGGCAATGGCCGTTTAGCAAGGTTATTGACCGATCTCGCGTTGGCGCAAGCAGAGCATCAGTCCATCCGCTTTTATGCCATGTCGGCTGCCATCCTGGAGCGACGCAGCAGTTATTATGATGTCCTTGAGCAAAGCCAAAAAGGGAATACTGACATTACCGCCTGGTTGGTCTGGTTTCTCGACACTTTGGCAGCGAGCCTGAGACAGGTACTGGCCGATATCGAACAAACGCTACAAAAAACCAGGTTCTGGCAACGGGTTGATCAAACCCGGCTGAGTCAAGAGCAAGTCAAAGTTCTAAACCGCTTGCTGGACGGCGATTTCAGCGAAGGTATCAGCAATAGCCAATACGGTAAAGTTGCCGAAGTTAGCCCGGCAACCGCCAGCCGACATCTGGCGCAATTAGTAGAGATGGGGTGTTTGGTGAAGATTGCAGCAGGGGGCAGAAGTACGAGGTATAGAGTGGCTCAGTCTTAGGTTCTGCAAAAAAAAACAAAACTGGTTGCCAAAGTGGTAACCAGTAATTTGTGGTTTAATGGTTGTGGAAAACGTGGAAGGCCTGTTTTGGTTGCATAGATGAACCTTGCAAAGGCGTTTCGTATGACAGTAGGACGAGGCTGCAATGGCTGCCCCTTGAAAGGCAATATCTTTGTTTTACTGGTTGACGGTTGTTCGCTGTCAAACCGGGCTTTAAAAACTCTCGGCGCCGCATGGACTATCACGATATAACTTTCACATACAACTCACCTGTCAGCGAGCGCTGAAGAAAAGAGGGCTGGAGACATCCATGGATACGAGTACGCAGGCGGTAGACAACATTCGTGCACTGATAGAAAAAATGCAAACCTTGCACCAGGGTGAGGAGCGTGAACTCACGATATTCAGTATCGGCAGCCGGGGGTATTACGAGAATCCGACTTCTGATCTGTTGTCATTTTTCCTGGATGACAGTGCTGCCCATGGACTCGATAACCTGGTGTTAAAGGCTTTGGTTGATTGTCTTCCTGAAGACTCTAAGAGTATTGATTGTTCGCTGATTTCTCCGCCTGATAGGGAAGTTAGCACCGAGATGGGAAAACGACTCGACCTTTTACTGGTCAGCACTGACTGGGTGATGGTGATAGAAAACAAGATTTTTCATCACCAAAATAATCCATTCACCGACTACGAAGGGCATGTGGAAAATAAATTTTCCGATAAAAGGCCCATTTATGTTGTTTTATCTCCTTCCGGAACCGTGCCGTCGGAACATGCTAAATGGCTTGGAGTCAGCTATCCGGCATTTATTAGCGCCCTGAAAATCAATCTGAGTGATTGGTTTATTAGTCAACCACTGAATAAATGGGCTGTCCTTTTACGTGAATTTTTGTTGCATCTGGAGCATGTGATGTCTAAACCAAGCCTATCTGAAGATAATCTGCATTTTGTGTTGAAGAATCTTACGCAAATTAAGGAAGCGCAAGATTTTAAAGTGGAGATGATCAAGCTGTATCAGGATTCTTTGCGTAGTGTTCTGGCTGAAACGCTGGATAAAGAGCTCACTAGTTCGATTGTGCATTGGTATGGCTACCCGGCAATACGGTTTGCGATAGAGGATTGGACTTCCGACTCTGATGTAGTGCTGTTTTTGGATGGTCGAGAGGGGAAATCTTTCTGTATTAACTACTATTGCAATAATATTAATACAGATGGCCAGCGACGTCTCGCAGACGAGCATTTTAGAGAGTCAGATTGTGGGACACCCTGGAATGAGTTGAAAGAATCATGTCGGTGCTACAAGGCTAGTTTTAACGACACCAGCTTGCCAGCAATCCAGCAAAAGCTACTTCATAAAATCCGATTAATGGATGCGTTTGAAAGTACGATTCGCCCAACGTTAGTGAATGAATAGGGTGACGATAAAATGCTGACTCTCAGATCAGAGAAGGTCACAAAAAACCTAACAACGATTTGCTCATATTAAGCTCTCATTGAGTACTCCTAAACGGTAAGGCTTTCTAATATGATGTCTAAAGAACTCCAGCTGTACTTTGCTTTGATACAAGTTTAGCTACAAAAGTACCAACGAAGTTTCCACAAACCTTCACTTCAACGAGTAAAGTCATTTAAATCTTTAAAATGGCGGAATCTGAACTTAGACCAGTTGAACGCCAAAACACCGTAGAATGAACTTTATTTTCGAAAGCTACTGGGGTTTAAATGAAAAGAGCAGTAATCACCGGATTAGGCATTGTATCTAGTATCGGTAACGACAAAGATGAGGTGTTGGAATCTCTAAAAGTTGGTAAATCTGGGATTTCGTTTTCTCAAGAATTTGCCGATATGGGTTTGCGATCCCAAGTTTGGGGGCAAATTAATATCGATACCGCCGCTTTGATTGATCGTAAAGCTCTAAGATTTATGGGCGATGCTGCGGCTTATGCATATATCGCAATGAAACAAGCAATCGCTGACGCCCAATTGACACCAGAACAGGTTTCAAACCCACGCACTGGTTTAGTCGTCGGTTCTGGGGGAGCATCCTCAAAAACTCAGATTGAAGCTGCTGACACGCTCCGTGAAAAAGGCGTTAAGCGCGTTGGACCTTATGCCGTTCCAAAGACAATGTCTAGTACGTGCTCAGCTTGTCTGGCCACACCTTTTGAGATTAAAGGTGTCAATTACTCCATTAGCTCTGCTTGCGCTACAAGTGCCCATTGTATTGGTCATGCTGTTGAACTCATCCAGCTGGGCAAGCAAGATGTTATTTTTGCAGGGGGAGGAGAAGAGGTTCACTGGACTCTTGCCATGGAATTTGATGCGATGGGAGCATTATCCAGTAAATACAACAGCACACCAATGCAAGCATCTCGTACCTATGATGCAAATCGCGATGGCTTTGTAATCTCTGGTGGCGGTGGAATATTGGTAATTGAGGAACTCGAGCATGCACTAGCTCGTGGTGCAAAAATCTATGCTGAAGTTGTAGGTTATGGTGCCACTTCCGATGGTTACGATATGGTTGCTCCAAGTGGTGAAGGTGCTATTCGTTGCATGCAAATGGCAATGCAGAACCTCACGGCTCCAATCGACTATCTGAACACTCATGGTACTTCGACTCCTGTTGGCGACGTGAAAGAACTAGGCGCAATTCAACAGGTTTTTGGTAACAATAGCCCTTTAATTAGTGCAACTAAAGCAATGACAGGACATGCATTAGGAGCTGCTGGTGTTCATGAAGCTATTTATTCTTTGCTTATGATGGAACACGGGTTTATTGCTCCATCCATAAATATTGACGAGATTGACCAAGCTGCAGAAGGGTTGAATATCGTGCGCGAAGCGAAAAGTGCAGTTTTGAATACTGTCATGTCAAATAGCTTTGGTTTTGGTGGGACTAATGCAACTTTAGTGATGCAAAAATTCTCGAACTAAAAATGCTGTCTATCGTTTTAACTAAGCGGGAGACAGTACATGTTTCCCGCTTAGTTAAAAAGCTACATTTTTTCAATATTATTTAGTAACCGCACTAAAGATCTGCCGAGAGCAGCGGCCATATTCACAGGCACTGCATTCCCAATTTGCTTATAAGCGGCGTTCGTTGACCCTTTAAATTCCCAACTATCAGGAAACGTTTGAATTCTTGCGTACTCTCGTACCTGCAATGGACGAGTCTCAATAGGATGACATCTTTCAGTTTGTTTTTGTGCAGGTGACGTTGTCAGTGTTAAGCTTGGTTCATTAAGAGACAGTCGCCGTGCCATTCCAGTTTTTCCGCCACCAAGAAAGTAACTTCCCTGCATATATTCTCGTTGCAAGTCATCTGGTAGATCTCGCCAATAGCCGCCTTGTGGAACATGCTTTAGTATCTCTTGTTTTCTTTTTGGGTATAACTGACCTTCAGACGTTTGCACATCAGATTCATATAGTTCGCCTTTGTAAAAAGCGTCTTTCAAAGTCATAATGCGTTGAAACGGGGATGGCCATATGAACTCAACATTCTTTGCGAGATCTTTACGAATACCAACCAGGATTAATCGTTCCCTTTTTTGCGGAACCTTAAAAAAAATCGCCTTTAATACTCTAGGCTCAATAAGTTCATAGCCAAGCTCATCAATTACATTCTTAATTGTTTCTAGCGTTTTTCCATTTTCATGAGTTAACAAAGCTCTAACATTTTCCGCCATGAAGACTTTTGGTTGAAGCTCATTAATTGCTCTTGCCATTTCGAAAAATAATGTGCCGCGAGTGTCTTCAAAGCCCAAACTCTTTCCTGCATATGAAAATGCCTGGCATGGAAAACCACCAGTCAAAATGTCGACTGTTTCTTCAATAGCGCTGAAATCAATTTTCGAAATATCGCCTTCAACTACATTCCAGTTCGGCCTATTGTGTCTTAGTGTTTGGCATGCATATTTATCAAGCTCATTTAAAAATATGCTCTCCAGACCAGCTTGTTCCATGCCAAGAGCTAAACCTCCTCCCCCAGCAAACAACTCAACAAGATTAAATTTACGAACTGGCTTGATATTCAGTTCTTGTTCCCAAATTGAGTTTTTAAAAAACTGCAATTCAGGAAGGTGCTCAACTTGCTCATTGGAGATCAAGCCAGTAGATGGATCTGCTTTGAGTTCACCTTTCGAAATTCTAGCCTCTATCGCTCTTTTTGGTAATGATAGAATATCTGCAAGAATTTCAACGCTATAGTGTTTGCAAGGGTAGCTATTCTGGGTTTGTAACATTTAAAATTTCCCCAATCATGAGGTTGAAATACTGATCCAATATACAGTATTTTTACAGGCCGGTCCAGCTTTTTCAAGCAGTAGGTTCTGAAATTTTGAAATCGCACTGATATAGATAGAGTTTTTATCGTCCCATCTACGGTGGAATCTTCTTGGTAAGCTATTGCCTTTTTCAGGTACGTATGATTTAGTTTCTGTGCATATTTTTAGAGAATTGCGGGAGCAATGATGTCGTATTTAGAATTTATTAATGACAGTGATTTAAAGTCCTTGGTAAAAGAAGTATTGGAAATTGGTTTCAATAGACAAAAATCAGTCGAAAAAGACTTTTCCAAGAATGTTATCGACCCATTCGCAACAATTTTTGATGCTGCGATATCTGGATTCGATCATGAAACATGGAAAAAATCAGAAATGATTCGTCAGTGTCAAAAAACTTTGACCAATCACATTGGTGCTTTGCACCAAAAGATACTAGGTAAAGTAAATGGGTGGCAAGATTTAAATGTTGGTGCAGAGTTCGATTTAATAAATAAAGAAAAAAAAATTATTGCTGAAGTAAAGAATAAGCACAATACATTGACTGGAGGGCGGTTGGCTGAAGAACATCGCTCTTTGCACGAGAAAGTATCAAAAAAATCAAGTACATATCATGGATATACAGCGTATTTTGTAACTGTAGTGCCGAAGTCACCAGCTCGATTTGACAGAGTATTTCAACCATCAGATAGAGCGCTAGGGAAGCAAGTTCAATTAAATGATTCTGTGAGAATTATCGATGGTGCTAGTTTTTATGAATTAGTTACGGGGCGAGCTAATGCGCTAAAAGAGCTGTATGAAGTGTTACCTGTAGTCATTAAAGATGTTGTGGTTGAGTCGTTCGGTAAAGAAAATTTTGAAGTACTAGATGTTAAAAAATTTGGTGTTTATTTCAATAACGCATATGAGCTAAAGAATTAGCAATTGATAAATAAACAATTTTTGCATAGCTGCTTTGCCTGATTGTGTAGTTATGTTCAGGCGGGGCAAGTATTGACAATTATTTGGAAAAGGAAGCTATTCGAAATTGACGTTGGTCTGTATGTGAAACACCAAATCAATTGCATCACCAGCAAACCCATGTTTACTTCTACCTGCAGTTTTAAAACTTCCGAGGAAGAAGCTAACTCTGCATTTGATCCGGTTGTACGGTTAAATGAAATTCAACAGAACAGTTTTACTACCATTAGCTTCCCCTAAAAAAGGGGACTAATGGTGGTTTCTGATAGAATTCTATATACTCAGAGATGTCACAGGATTTATTTTTTTATTGATAGTTTTGCATTATTCCACGTTCTGAATCTGCTCCCGCATCTGCTCAATCAAAACCTTCAACTCCACCGCAGTATTAGTAATCTCAGTAGAAATCGCCTTCGAAGACAAGGTATTCGCTTCGCGGTTAAATTCCTGCATCATAAAATCGAGGCGGCGGCCGACGGCTCCACCTTGTTTTAGGCTGTGGCGGGTTTCTTTGATGTGGGCGTCGAGGCGGTCGAGTTCTTCGGCGACGTCGGATTTTTGGGCGAGGAAGGCCATTTCTTGTTCGAGGCGGTTATTGTCGATGTCGGCTTTAATTTCCTGCAAACGGGTGTGCATTTTGTCGCGTTGCCATTGTAGTGCTTGTGGCAAGTGGGTGCGCAGGGTGGCGACGTGGCCGGAGATTTGGTCGAGGCGGTCGCGCAGCATTTGTTCGATGGCGGCTCCTTCACGGCCACGGCCGGCCTGGAAATCTTTTAAGGCGATATCAAAACCGGCCAGCAGTTCAGTTTGCAGGCTGTCCATGTCCGCTTCCTGGGTTTCCATCACGCCGGGCCAGCGCAGAATGTCGGCAACGTTGAGCTGGGCTTGCGGGCATTTTTCCAGTAATTGTTGGGCTGATTGTAATAACTGCGCGGCGAAGGCGTCGTTAATTTTCAGCTCGCCGCTGGCGTTGGCAGCGTTGTAACGCAGGTTAATTTCCAGTTTGCCGCGGTTTAAGGTCTGGCGCAGTTTGTCGCGCAGCAGGCCTTCAATACCGCGAAATTGCTCAGGTAACCGAAAATAACTCTCGAGATATCTTTGGTTAACTGAGCGGATTTCCCAGACGGCGTTGCCCCAGCTGGCTTTAATTTCGTGGCGGGCGAAGGCGGTCATGCTATGGATCATGGAAGGGTCCTTAAATAGATAAACTTACCGCTGCTTTACTGCAACTTGTGCTTTCAAAAGCATGGTAAAAAATACGGCAATGAATACGGCACTAAATTACCGCAAAAAACTGAGTATACCCGTCCTGATTGAAGCTGCAACCGCAATTACTTTGCGCAGGGGAGCCCTGGCAAGGGCGCTGCGGATGGCAATACGGCGCGCATGCCCCTATAATGGCCGATTGAAATTCAGTGTATTCAGCAAACAGAGGTTCCTCATGCGTCCAAGCGGCAGAACAGCCAGTCAAATTCGTCCGATCAGTTTCACCCGTAGTTTTACCGCGCACGCCGAAGGCTCAGTGCTGGTGGAATTTGGCAACACCAAAGTGCTGTGTACTGCTTCGGTTGAAGAAGGCGTGCCGCGCTTTATGAAAGGCCAGGGCAAAGGTTGGATCACCGCTGAATACGGCATGCTGCCACGCGCTACCCACACCCGTAACGATCGCGAAGCTGCCCGTGGCAAGCAAAGCGGCCGTACCATGGAAATTCAACGGTTAATTGGTCGTGCCCTGCGCGCCGCTGTTGATTTATCCTTATTAGGCGAAAATACCATCACCTTCGACTGTGACGTGATCCAGGCCGATGGCGGCACCCGCACCGCCGCTATTTCCGGTGCTTGTGTGGCTTTATGTGATGCGTTAAGTCATTTACGCGCTAAAGGCACCATCAAAACCAACCCATTAAAATATATGGTTGCTGCAGTCTCCGTAGGGATCTACAAAGGCGAAGCAGTGGCCGATCTGGAATACACTGAAGATTCAGCAGCCGACACCGACATGAACGTGGTAATGACTGAAACCGGCAAACTCATTGAGATTCAAGGCACTGCAGAAGCGGCACCATTTAGCTTTGAAGAAATGCAAGACATGATGTCACTGGCAAAGATTGCCATCCGCGAAATCATCGACGAACAAAAACGTGTTTTAGCCTGAGCCTGAGGTAGTAATGAAAGCTTTTCAGATTGAATTTATTGAGTTTGCCCTGAGTCGTCAGGTGCTGAAATTTGGCTCTTTCACTTTGAAATCCGGTCGCACCAGCCCGTACTTTTTCAATGCCGGTTTGTTTAATACCGGCGGGGATTTAGCCAAATTAGGCCGTTTTTATGCCGCTGCGGTGCAGGAATCCGGCATCGAATTCGACGTACTGTTTGGCCCGGCTTATAAAGGTATTCCGATCGCAACCACTACCGCAGTGGCGCTGTTTGATCAACATCAACGGGATGTGCCTTATTGCTTTAACCGGAAAGAGGCCAAAACTCATGGTGAAGGCGGCAGTTTAGTCGGTTCGCCGCTGAATGGTCGCATTTTGCTGGTGGATGATGTCATCACCGCTGGAACGGCTATTCGTGAATCGATGCAAATCATTCAGGCGCAGGGTGCACAGCTTGCTGGTGTGCTGATTGCACTGGATCGGCAGGAGCGTGGTCAGGGTGAATTGTCGGCGATCCAGGAAGTTGAGCGTGATTTTGGTACCAAAGTGGTGTCGATTATTGGCCTGAACGACCTGATTAATTACCTGCAAGGCAAACCTGAGCTGGTGGAGCATTTGGAAGCTGTGTCGGCCTATCGCGCACAATATGGCGTTAAAGTATAAGCGGCTTCAGTTTTTCTTAAGCTGACAATGCGATAACGCTGTTGCTGGAATCAATGGGGTCAGAGTCATTCTGACCCCAAATGTTGCGGATTTCAGATTTCTTAATCAAATCAATGGTGAAACAGTGATCAATAAACCTAATGGCAGTGGTTTCGGCCGAATTCTGAAAGCAACGGAATGTTCACGCAAAGGTTTTGTCGCGGCGTGGCGGTTTGAAGCGGCGTTTCGGCAAGAAGCGGGTTTGGCGATTGTGATGCTGCCATTGTCATTTTGGTTGGCGCAATCGGCGCAGCATTGGGCGTTGTTAGTATCGGTGCTGCTATTAGTGTTAATTGTTGAGCTGCTCAATTCGGCGATTGAAACTTTAACCGATAGGGTGAGTTTAGAACGGCATGAGTTGTCCGGGCGTGCCAAAGATTTAGGCTCGGCTGCAGTGACGTTAAGTTTAACTATTGTTGCAGTGGTGTGGGGCGTGGCGATTTATCAGAAATTTGCCGGTTAATGGCGGCTTTATGCGTTATAGGCTGCCCGGAATCTCACTAAACAAACTTTGCCTTAATACTAGCCACTGACTGGCAAATTGCTGGCTGGGGATCCGGGTAAACCCAGATCGCACAAACTGGTGAATTTTACCTTCGCAAAACGCCAGTAATACATTCGCCAGATCGCTTTCATCCTGAATAAAACCTTTACCTTCCCGCAACTTGCGTTCGCGCAGGCATTGGCGCAGCTGCAATTCCAGCTTGTCGAACAGCAGTGCCACCCGTTCGCGCAACCGCTCTTGTTCACCCTGCAGTGCATCGCCGGTCAGAATGCGGCAGATACCTGGATTGCGATCGGCAAATACCAGCAACATCTGCAAAATCAGTTCTACCCGGACTTCGGTTTGTTTGTGCTCTTGTAAAATCGCATTGATGGTATTGAGTAAAGTCGTTTCGATAAACTCAATCAGCCCCTCAAACATCCGCGCTTTACTGGGAAAATGCCGGTACAGCGCAGCTTCCGACACGCCGACCTTCGCTGCCAGCGCGGCAGTGGTGATGCGCTGGCCCGGATGGCTTTCCAGCATTGCCGCTAAGGCCTGCAGAATTTCATCTTTGCGGTTGGCGCTGCGCACTGTACTCATAAATGCGCTTTTCTCATTGATTCATCGCAGCGATCAATTAATGGTGACCTGAATGGCCAAAACCACCCTCACCACGTTCACTTTGGTCAAAATCCAGCACCAGACTGAAATCGGCCTGCACCACCGGCATAAATACCAGTTGCGCTATACGGTCACCTGGTTGAATGGTGAAGGTATCGGTGCCACGGTTCCAGGTTGAAACCATCAGTTGACCTTGATAATCCGAATCAATTAAACCGACTAAATTACCCAGCACAATACCGTGTTTATGGCCCAGGCCAGAGCGCGGCAGAATAGTGGCGCACAGGTTCGGGTCACCAATATGAATGGCGATGCCGGTTGGGATCAAAAAGGTTTCACCTGGCTTTAATTCCAGCGGCGCATCTAATAAAGCCCGTAAATCCAGGCCGGCAGAGCCTGGCGTGGCGTAGGCTGGTAGTGGATATTCAGTGCCGATGCGTGGGTCGAGAATTTTCAGTTCAATGTTTTTTTTCATTTTGGTATTGCTCAACAATCAAAGTGATCAGGGCCTGTGCCAGGGTGTTTTTGTCTTGCAGTGGCAGCGCTTGTTCAAACTGTCGACCATAAACAGTCAGGGCATTTTGCTCGCTGTTAAAGCCTTGTCCAGCTACCGAGACATCATTGGCACAAATTAAGTCTAAGTTTTTATTCAGTAATTTTTGCTTTGCATACTGCGCTACTTGTTCTGTTTCGGCGGCGAATCCCACTGTGTATGGGCGATGTGACGTTAAGGCGGCAACGCTTGCGATAATGTCCGGATTTTTCACCAGTTGCAGTGTTAGTAAATCATTATCTGCGGATTTTTTAAGTTTCTGCGGCGCTACTTCCGCCATCCGGTAGTCCGCTACAGCGGCACAGCCAATGAAAATGTCATGTACTTTTGCAGCAGTTAAAGCGGCGTGTTGCATCTCTAAGGCGCTTGCCACATCAATCCGGCTGACCCCGCCAGGGGTTGCCAGCTGTACCGGGCCACTGATCAATGTGACTTCTGCGCCCAATGTTGCAGCAGCGGAAGCTAGGGCGTAACCCATTTTGCCAGAACTATGGTTGCTGATATAACGCACCGGATCAATGGCTTCACGGGTAGGGCCTGCAGTGATGGCAAACTTTAAGCCTGTCAGTGGTTTAGCTGGTGTACTGCCCGTTGTTTGAAAGTGCTCAACCAGCAACTCTGCCAACTGCAGCGGCTCAAACATCCGCCCCATGCCGACATCACCACAGGCTTGATCTCCAGCCGCTGGGCCATAAATGTGAATATTATGTGATTTTAAGGTTGCTAAATTATTTTGAGTAGCTATGTTTTTATACATCTGCTGATTCATGGCAGGTGCAACGGCCAGTGGCGCGCTGGCGGCCAGAATGCAGGTGGTCAGTAAATCGTTGGCCATACCGTGGGCAATCCGGGCAATCACATCGGCAGATGCCGGGGCGACCAGAATAAAATCGGCCCAGCGCGCCAGTTCAATATGACCCATCGCGGCTTCAGCCGCAGGGTCTAACAACGACTGACCTACTGGGTTGCCAGACAAGGCTTGCAACGTCAAAGGAGTAATAAATTCAGCAGCAGCCGGGGTCAGTATCACCCGGACATCGGCACCACGCTCTTTTAAACGACGGACTAAATCCGCTGCTTTATAAGCAGCAATACCGCCGCTGATACCAAGCAGAATATTTTTGCCCTGCAGCGGCAGGGAAGGAGTCACAGAGGTCATTACGGGGAAACCCAGCCTGAAATTCGTGGCAATAAGATAACATGAACTATACCCAAAATCATTGAAGATCCGGGATGACACTAGCGGACCGACATTTCAAGGATGAGGGTATGTACCCAAGATCATTGGAGATGCGGGTAGGCGCTGAGTGAGTCCGACCCGAGGAGCATAGCTATCTATGTGACTAGGGCGGATGAGTGATGGCAACGACCCCGTATCTTCAAGGATGGAGGGTATAAACTCAAGGAAGAGAGATGAACATGAAACAATGGCCGGAAGCAGACCGGCCACGTGAAAAATTGTTAGCGCGCGGTGCCACAGCTTTATCGGATTCTGAGTTATTGGCAGTATTTCTCGGTAATGGTCTCGCCGGTTTGGATGCAGTAGGGCTGGCGCGGGAATTATTGGGTGAATTTGGCAGCTTAAAGCAACTTTTTGCCGCCAGCCGGCAAAAATTTTGTAGTTGCAGAGGTTTGGGTTTGGCCCGATATGTGCGAACTCAGGCGGTATTAGAGCTGTGCCGCCGCTGTTTATATGAGAATTTGCAGCGCGAAACCGTCTTTACTGAACCCGGCCTGGTAAAAAATTATCTGCAATACAGCATCGGCATGGAACAGCGTGAAGTCTTTATGTTGTTGTATTTAGACAGCCAACACCGGCTGATTAAAGCCGAGCCGTTATTTTACGGCACAATTGATGCGTCGCCAGTGTATCCGCGTATTGTAGTTCAAAGCGCTTTAGCGCATAATGCCGCCGCCGTTATTTTGGCTCACAATCATCCATCCGGAGTTGCTGAGCCGAGTCGCGCTGACCGCGCTATAACTGAACGTCTTTCTCAAGCCATGGCTTTAGTCGACATTAAGTTGTTAGATCATTTTGTGGTTGGCGATGCAGAGGTTATTTCCTTTGCTGAACGTGGCTGGCTTTAATGATCTGTAGGGATCGCATGCATTTTTTGCGCGAAACCAGACTAGAATAGCCTTGAGTTTTGCCTGCTGATCGTGTATAAATTGCGCCCTTTCAGAAATCCGGGGCATTCTTCTTGGCCGGAAGAATGAATATAGCTCGAGCTGATGTAATTTTTGGAGAAACACCGACATGTCAAGAGTATGCCAAATTACTGGTAAAGGTCCGATGGTAGGTAACCGTCGTTCACACGCCAACAACGCAACAAAGCGCCGTTTCCTGCCTAACCTGCAAACTCACCGTTTCTGGGTTGAAAGCGAAAACCGTTTCGTATCTCTGCGCTTAACTACGCGCGCTATGCGTATCATCGATAAAAATGGTATCGATGCAGTTTTAGCAGATCTGCGTAAGCAAGGTCAAAAGGTTTAAGGATTAGAAAATGCGCGATAAAATTCGTTTAGTTTCTACTGCTGGCACTGGCTTTTTTTATACTACTGATAAAAACAAGCGCACCATGCCAGAAAAGATGGAAATCAAAAAGTTCGATCCTAAAGTGCGTAAGCACGTGATTTTCAAAGAAGCGAAAATCAAGTAATCGAATAAGCAAAACCCGGCATCTGCCGGGTTTTGTGTTTCTAACGCCTTCAAACCTTCAAACCTTCAAACCTTCAAAACTTCAAAACTTCAAAACTTCAATTGCGTCGGTCTGAGAAACGCATCGTACTCTATCGACTTAGTAACAGCAGTCCGACAGTCTTTGAGCAGCATTATTGCACTTCGGATATTCACACCTCTATCGCCGCGAATTTTACTTTTGGGCATAGATGGCCGCTAGTTGAATTTGACGCAATGAATTACACTGCAATTGCATTCAATTTTGGGTATTTATCATGGCTCTGAGTCGTCGTGGTTGGAATAATGTAATTATTTACAGCGTGTTAGCAATGCTGCTGTTGTTTTATTTTGCGCCAAAACACTTGATGACTTTACGGCAGCAACATTTGCAGTCTTTTAAACTGGTGCCAGATGGTTATGTGCTGGTGCAATTACAGTTTGATCGTACTGATTTACATCAGGCGGGCCCGGTCTGGCGCTTTCAGCCCGTGGTGGATGATCGGATCAATCCGGCCGAATTAGCGGAATTATGGCAACAAACCGAATTAAAACCCTGGCCACAACAGATTGAGCTTTCGCCGCAACCCGTCCGTCAGGTGGGGGTGCTGCTGGCTGGAGATGCCAACGTGTCGCAGTGGGGGCTTTATCAAAATGGCAGAGATTTTTATCTTAAAAAACAAGGTTTTGTCGACATATTTCAGGTGACGACGTCACAGGCAGAACAACTGATCCCCGCGTCACTAAGTCATCCAACGGAAAAACAGAGGCCCTGATGCCAGAATTACCAGAAGTTGAAGTGTCCAGACTTGGCATCACGCCACATTTGCAGCATCGTCGTTTACAGCAGGTCGTGGTGCGGCAACGGCAGTTACGCTGGCTGGTGCCTGATGAAGTGATCGAATTACGGGATCAGCCGCTACTCGGAGTGTCTCGGCGCGCGAAATACCTGTTGTTGCATTTACCGGCAGGCGACATCCTGATCCATTTAGGCATGTCCGGGAATCTCAAAATGCTGCCAGCAAGTACCACACCCGGTAAACATGACCATGTTGACTGGTTGCTGGATAATCAAACATTGCTGCGGTTGAATGACACAAGACGCTTTGGCGCGGTGTTGTGGCAGGCCAAAGGTGAAACTCACCCAATGCTGGCGTCGCTTGGGCCAGAGCCGCTGACCACTGTATTTACTGCTGAACATTTACATCAGAATTTTAAAAAACGCAGTGCTGCGGTCAAATTAGTGCTGATGGACAATCATGTAGTCGTTGGCGTTGGGAATATTTATGCTAATGAAGCTTTGTTTAAAGCAGCGATTTTGCCGACCAAACCGGCCAAAGAGCTGACCTTGGCGCAATGTGATGTGTTGGTCGCTGTGGTGAAACAAACGCTCGCCAGTGCCATAGAACAAGGCGGCACTACTCTAAAAGATTTCAGTCAGGTTGATGGCAAACCCGGTTATTTTAAACAAGAATTGTTGGTTTACGGTCGTGGCAGCCAACCTTGTCTGCAATGCGCAACCCCGCTGACCGAGTTGCGGCTCGGCCAACGCAGTACGGTATTTTGTCCGACATGCCAGCAATAATAGCTCCGGCAGCGCGATTATCAGAATTCCCGTTTCGCGATTAACCGCCAGCGCCAGCCCGATAGTTCCGGGTTATCCGTGACGGGTTTTGACAAATCGATACTGATAATACTGCCGCGACTGGCGTGGCTTGGTAACAACCTGATGCCGACACCATAGCCATATAAAGTATCATTATCGATCGGTGTCGTGCGATCTGGATTGTCCCAGGCGCGCCCCGCATCGACAAAAGCCGCCAATGCTACATCCACCAATTGATACAAATGCCACGAAGTGATGTAACGATATTCAGTCGATGCTATCGCCGATTTATTACCTGTTTGATAATAAAGCGGAAAAGCCCGCATGCCGTCATCTCCACCGATGGTGATACGTTGATCACGGAACAGGTTTTTACCGACATTCCATTGGAATTGGCTGATCCAGACCTGGTTATCGGACAGATGATAAATGTGTCGCAACTGATTGCTAAACAGCTGTTGGCTGGCGAGCTCTTTTCCTTCTAATTGTTTGTATTCACTGCGATAAGTCAGCCAGCTGACTGGCGTAAGCTGCCAGTTTTTGGCCAGAGTTGCCTGTAGATTCCAGCCAGTCGTGTAAGCACCCAGGCCTTGATTTAACTTACCCAGCCGGACGCTGGCTTGCCAGCCAAAGTTGATATCTTCAACTTTATTAAACTGGAAAAAATTGAACATTTTTTGATAATCAGATTGAAACCAGTCCCATCCAACCCAAATTTGCGATAAATCGCGGTCGGTTGGTGGTGGTCGCGTTGAGTCGTCATTGGGTAAAAAATGATGATCATCCAGCGTTACCCCAACATTCAGATGTTGCACCTGATTGTCATACTGACTGATTTTCCAGCCACCACTGACTTCGGCATAATCGCGGTTGCTCCGATATTCATTGTATTCATCACCAAGTTCGTACTCACTGATATCTTTGATTTCTTTGGATAATTCAAAGTTAAAAGCCCAATCCGAACTGATCCGGTAAAAGGGCTTATTCAGCTGGAACTGATAACTTTCTCCGTCAGAATTGTCGGCGTATTGCACCGCGGTTTGCCAATGGCTACCGCCAATATTTGGCGATAAAAACCTGAGCTGATAGCCATCACGTTCGCTGTCGTTGAAATACTCGGCCTGCAGTTGATTACCGGTACCGAGCAGATTGTCCTCGGCAAAGCCGATGTTTGATTTTGTTTCACCACCTTCGTGGCCAAGGGAGATTTTTGGCAATAGTGACCAGTTGTCCCATGTACTCACGGTCACGACAACACTCTGATTATCTTCACAATACTCTGTAACCTGAACTTCAGCCTGGCGCAGATAACGACGACTACGTAACAAGCGTTCGGTCTCAGCCAGCACTGCTAAATCCAGAGGTTCGCCTTCGCGAAAAAGCACGTCATCGCGGATAGTCGGTTCAGTGGTGATCACATGATACTCATTGGCAAACCGATGGAACCAGACCGTCTGCGGATGACTTAAATCAAAAATATCATGGCGGATGTAGCTTATTTTGCTGATCGTTCGTGCTGACGAAGATTCTGGCAATGGTTGTTTGGGATCCACTGCAACGCAACCAGTCTCAGCCAGACTCGGACCTGACAGCATTAGAGTGGTACCAAATATGAACATGAGTGTGGATTTTTTCTGTAACATCAGACTTCATCCTCTGAAACTGCGTCTACTAAAGGGCTATCATATCAGTGCCTTATACACCTCGGATAATTATATTCAGCAATAACATTTCTAGTGGGGAAACCTTGCGCTGGCTATTGAAGCTGCGGGTTATCGGCACATTATTGTTCAGTCTTTTTCAGCGATTTCAGCAAGGTCACCTGCGACTGGCTTAAGATGACGACACTGCCAGGGTACGCTCGTCCTTCTGGATAGTCCCAATCTTTTGGCCGGGCTTCAGCAACTATTTCTTTAAAACTATGGCACAGGCGCATTGAAGGCGTTGTCCCTAATTTTTTAGCATAGGCTTTGAGGTAATCTTCAGAAACCCCTTCATTACCCAATACACAATAACCTTCAGTCGAGTAAACCACTTCATCTGCATTTTCTGCCAACACAGCATGGCTTGATAAAAGTCCCAAAGCTATGAATATAAAAAAGCTTTTTGTCATATTAATCCTTTTCTTATCATACATGCCTGAAGAGTGTTCCGTTAAAGTTAGCTGATTTTCACAGTCGCGCCAGTTTCTGCCGGGTGCAGCTCCCAATCACGAATCCAGGCTTACTGTTGTCGACCCACAGTTGCGACCTGCTACAAAAGCCGCTACACTGCCGCGCAAAACCAAGGGGTGCGAAAGCTGAGATGCCGCAAGGCGAACCCTAAGAACCTGATCCGGATCATACCGGCGGAGGGATGGTGTCTTTGACTTCCTTATACGCGGATGATCCTTCAATTTAACTTGGAGTCGTCTGTTGATGCGTTTAAAACCTGCCTTTCTTGCTTTATCGGTCCCCGCTCTTGCTTTGTCCGTCAACGGTGCACTGGTTTTTCCGGTATTTGCTGATACGACCGAAGCTGCCGCCAAATCAGCTGACATTGAACGCATCTCCATCAAAGGCGATTTCCGGAAAAGTTCGGTTCAACAAATCTCTGGCAGCCTCGCTGTCGTTTCAGAGCTAGACGCCAAACGACAGTCGTCGCAACATCTTGATGATTTACTTCAGCAAATTGGCAATGTGAATTTCGCTGCCGGCGCTTCGCGTGGCCGCCATTTGCAGGTTCGGGGCATTGGCGAGCGCAGCGAATTTGTGGATACCATTAATCCATCAGTTGGTTTATTGGTCGACGGCATCGATTATTCCCTACTCGGTTTACCCTCATTGCTGGATTTGCAACAACTGGAAGTGTTCCGCGGCCCGGAAGCGACCCGTTTTGGTGCCAATGCGATGGCAGGCATGCTGAATTTTGTGTCGCAAGATCCACAGTTTGAACGGGAAACCAAGCTTGCGGCAACCCTTGCCAACTACCACAGCAGCCAGCTGAGCCTGATTCATAACGACAAAATTTCTGACACAGTCGCCTATCGTGTTGCGGCCGAGCATCAGTCCTCTGATGGTTTTATTCAGAACCAATATCTACATCGCAAAGACACCAACAATATTGATGAAACCCATCTACATGGCAAAGTACGGGTGGTTGCTGCCGATACGCTGACGCTTGATGTGCTGTTGAATTGGCATGATGTCGATAATGGCTATGATGCGTTTTCGCTGGATCGCAATAGAGTCACGCTTTCAGACCAACCCGGTCAAGACAAGCAGGATATTAAGGCGGGTGCCTTCAAAGCCAGTTATACCGGCTGGACTGTGGCTGATTCACATACTCAGCTGAGCTTGCTGGACGCCAAATCTGATTATGGTTTTGATGAAGACTGGAGTTTTCAAATCATCCATCCCTGGGCCTACTCCACCACCGACCAATATTTACGTGACCGGAAATCTCAGAGCATTGATCAGCGCTGGCTGGCGAAAGACGGCAGCTGGGTGTCAGGTTTTTACGCCAGTTCACAACAAACTGATCTCACACGCAACTATGCTGATAATTTCGCCAAGACAGTCTCACGCTTTCAAAGTGAGTTAAAGCGCACAAATCTGGCCTGGTATGGCGAATATCGACAGCAAATTGCGCCGGATTTAACACTGACTGCCGGAGCCCGGGCTGAGCGTTACAACGATGACTATCAGGATTCGAATCTCATCGTGCAACAAGGCGACGACTGGATGTGGGGCGGTAAACTCAGCCTGGACTATCAACTGGCGCCGCAAGCGCTGATTTACGGTTTGGCATCTCGCGGTTACAAAGTGGGTGGCGTCAACGGCGAAGCCCTGGCAAAAGCTGTTGACCCGGAATTTGCTGATATTGCGGCGCAATTGCAGCAACGACCAACTTTTGGCCCTGAAGCGCTGTGGAATACCGAATTTGGTGTGAAAGCATCGACGGCCGAACAGCAATTGGTCAGTCGCGTTGCCGCCTTTTATATGTGGCGTGACGATATGCAGGTAAATTCCTGGATCAACCGTGGCACCAAGTTTATCGGGTTCCTGGCCAATGCCGGCAGCGGCCGTAATTACGGTCTGGAAATGGAAAATCGCCTGCAAATTAACCCTGCGCTGGTGTTATTTGCCAACGCTAGCCTGCTGCACAGCGAAATCCGCGATTTTGTGAATGACAAAGGTGTCGACATGACTGGCCGCGAACAAGCACATGCGCCGCAACAACAATTCAGTCTGGCGCTGGAATGGCTGGCCACTGACGCGGTAACAGTGCATGGTGGGGTACAACATAAAGCGGCATATTATTATTCGGACTCGCATCAGGCGCGTTCTGACAACATGAATTTGCTGAATCTGAAAGTCAGTTACCAGTTGGACGAGCTTGAGTTAGCTATCTGGAGCCGCAATGCACTCAATGAAGAGTATGGCGTGCGTGGTTTCTATTTTGGCAACGACCCGCGGGATGAATATGAAGATCACGTGTACGAACAATTTGGTGAGCCGCGCCGTATTGGTGTCAGCGCCAGTTATCAGTTTTAAGAGGTTATGATGCAACTATCGATTGAAATCAGTAAATATCCACTGTCGACCGAGTATATTCCGCCGATCCTGGGTTTTATCGAAGAGCTGAATCTGCAGCCAGGCTTAACAGTGCTGACCAATACCATGAGTACCCAGGTGTTTGGTGACTATGATGCGGTGATGCAGGCTTTACAGCATTGCATTCGCTGGTCGTTTGAGCGTTATGGCAAAGTGGTGTTTGTG
Organism: Rheinheimera sp. SA_1; assembly: GCF_001669775.1. Taxonomy (GTDB): domain Bacteria; phylum Pseudomonadota; class Gammaproteobacteria; order Enterobacterales; family Alteromonadaceae; genus Pararheinheimera. Next base: position 365,789 of record NZ_LXWK01000017.1, on the reverse strand, counting down.
GTGAAGTTTATTCATGGTGACTTACGACCATGACTGAATTACTCAGTGGCGTGATCAGTGGCTGGCAACTGCAAACCAGCCTGGAGTTGATGGCAACGTTGATGGCGTTGTCATATACGGTGCTGGCGATCCGGCATAGTTTATGGTGTTGGCCGGCAGCTTTTGTCAGTACGGTATTGACCTTACAAATTATGCTGCAATCTCAGCTGTTTACCGATGCGCTATTGCAGTTGTATTATGCCGGCATGGCGATTTATGGTTGGCTGAACTGGCAACGGCTGACCAAACAAAGCCATGGCGTGCCGCAAATCGTCAACGAATGGGGCTTGTGGCCGCATCTGAAACTGATCGCAGCGACCAGCGCGGTTGGGTTACTGATGGGTTATCTGATGGCCAGTTACACTGATACTGATTTTGCTTATTTAGGCTCACAAATCAGTTGTTTTGCAGTGGTAAGCACCTGGTTAGTGGCGAAAAAAGTACTGTCAAACTGGTTGTACTGGGTGGTGATTGATGCAGCGTCTATTTATATGTACCTGCAAAAAGATTTGTATTTCTTCAGTGCACTTTTCGTGATTTATACCGTGATAGCCGCGGTGGGGTATCTGGCATGGCGCAGCAGTTATCAACTTCAACAGAGCAACAAATCTGGCATCTGTGTCAGCGGTTAGAGTTTTTTGCCAATCATCAGCCGCTGGCGTTGCAAAAGCTGGCGGCCAGCAGCACTAACGATAATTATTATATTCATACCCATCGCGGGCATTATTTGCTGCGGCATTATGCGCCTTTTGTAGAGGGGGTTTGTCGGCAACAAGAGCTGCGCTGCCAACATGCGGCTGCAGCGGTGGATGTAGCACCGGCGCCTTTGTGTCTAAACAATCATCAGCGGATGCTGGTCAGCGAATTTTTGACCCATAGCCGGCATTTTGACTGGCAATTACACCATGGTGAGTTGTGGCAACTGATCAATAAGCTGGTGAGTTTACACCGGCTGAAAGTGCAAACGCCGGTGCTGGATGCGGTGCTTTATCTGCAGCAGCTTAAAGCAGATATTCCAGCGGCATCATGGGTTGAAAGTGATCATGCTGATTGGCAACGTTTGTTAGCCGCGGCAGAGGAATTTGTCAGATTGCCTCAAGATATTGTGTTATGTCACATGGACTTACACAGTGGTAATATTCTGCTGCAACAGCAGAAATTGTGGCTGATTGATTTTGAGTATTGTCAGTTGGCGGACAGTAGTTTTGATTTGGCAGCGTTATCCATCAATCTGGATATGAGCCGTAGCGAAGAAAGCAAAATGCTGTTGTATTATCTGGAACATCGCGAGCAAGCGACTGCTGCATTACTGGAAAAGCTGCAGCTGGCGAAGCAGATTTATAGTGGTTTTTGTTGGTTGTGGTACAAAAATTTGCCGAATGGTGCAGCAAAAGCGCAAAGAGCGCGTGACAAACTGCGGCAGCTGTGGCTGCCGCCTTTGTACTGATTAAATCCCGCCTAAACGTTCGGCCAGAATTTTATAGCGTTTTACATCTTCTTCATCAAACATTGGTTTGCCATTGTCGTCTTTACCTGCGGCAACCAGCAGATTCTCACGTGCCAGCCGTTCTACCCGGATGTCCTGGATGGCCAGGAAAGTGGCGACTTCAGTTACTGTCATTAATGCCATGATCATGTCTCTACGTTATTGAGCTTTATAATATAAGCCTAAATATTTGCTTTTGTGAATAGCTTTCCGGGATTGCACTGAAAAACATCTTGTGGCGACAGCAGCTAATTATGGCCTATCTGTCGCATGCCACTGGTTGAAGTGTTTTAGCTATGTTAACTTTTGATGTCTTTAAAGCAATAATCACATGAAGCAATGTTGAAGAGAATCCTCCATGACCAAAATAATTCCAACCTTAAGCTACGGCATTCTGATGCTCAGTAGTGTACAGCTCGCCGCTGCGCCACAAGCCGCCGCACCAATCGCCGAAATGAAACCTTATACCGTTAAATCCGCCAACGGCGATCGCCAGGACCCGTACTACTGGCTGCGGGATGACAAGCGGCAGGCGCCGGAAGTATTGTCTTACCTGAATGCGGAAAATAAGTACTATCATCAATATGCCGATCAATACCAGGCATTGAGTAAACAACTGGCGGACGAAATCATCGGCCGGATTAAACAAGATGACAGCACAGTGCCTGCTGTCAAAGGTGACTATTCCTACTACAGTCGCTTTGAAACCGGTCAACAGTACCCGATTTATGCCCGCAAGCCAGCCAAAGGTGGCGCCGAGCAAATTATGCTTGATGTGAACAAAATGGCGGCAGGCAAAGATTTCTATCAGATTGCCAATTATCAGGTCAGCCCGGATCAGCAATTACTGGCTTATGCCGAAGATACCACCGGCCGTCGTAACTACAATGTGAAAATCCGTGATTTACGCACCGGTAAAGACTTGCCAGATGTGATCAGCGGCATTGATGCATCAATCGCCTGGTCTGCCGACAGCAAACAGCTGTTTTTTATCGAAAAAGATAAACAAACTTTGCTCGGCAATAAGGTTCGTCGCCATACTTTAGGTAAAGACGTCGCCAGTGCTGAGTTACTTTATGAAGAAAAAGACACCAGTTTTTATATGGGCGTCAGCAATACTGACGACAATCAATATGTGACGATTTGGCTTGGCAGTACCGTTTCCAATGAAATGCTGGTGCTGAAAAGCTCGGATAAAAGCGGTAAATTTACCTCTATTGCGCCACGGCAACGTGATTTTAAATATGAAGTAGACCATTTGGGCGATCGCTGGATCATCAAAACCGACTGGCAGGCGCCGAACTTCCGGTTGATGAGCGTCAAAGATACTGAGATTGGTGATCGGAGCCGTTGGCAGCCATTGCTGGCCCATGACCCGAAAGTTTTTATTGATTCTTTTCAGTTGTTTACTGATTATTTGGCCATTAACGAACTTAGCGATGGCTTAAACCGGGTCCGGATCATGCCGTGGAGTGATTTAAGCAAAGCCCAATATCTGGCGTCGGATGAACCGGCTTATGTCGCGAGAACCGATAATAATCCGCAGCAAAACAGTGCCTGGCTGCGCTACAGTTATACCTCGTTAACTACACCGCCTTCTATTTATGAAGTGCATATGCAAACCGGCGAAAAACGCTTGTTGAAAGAACAGGAAGTGTTAGGCGGTTTTGACAAATCTCAATATCAAACCGAGCGGCTGTGGGCGACTGCCGCTGACGGCACCAAAATTCCGGTCAGTCTGTTGTACAAAAAAGGCCTGAAAAAAGATGGCACTGCGCCGCTTTATCAATATGCATATGGCTCCTATGGCAGCTCCACCAGCCCGTCATTCCGCTCCAGCGTGTTGTCGCTGGTTGACCGTGGTTTTGTCTACGCGATTGCACACATTCGTGGTGGTCAGGAAATGGGACGTGATTGGTACGAAAATGGCAAGTTGCTGAAGAAAATCAATACCTTTACCGACTTTATTGCCGTGACCGATTATCTGGTAGCAGAAAAATATGCGGCTAAAGATAAAGTGTTTGCAATGGGCGGCAGTGCCGGTGGTTTGCTGATGGGCGCTATTGCCAACATGGCACCGGAAAAATACCGTGGTCTGGCGGCACATGTGCCCTTTGTTGATGTGGTGACCACAATGCTGGATGAGTCTATCCCACTGACTACCAATGAATTTGACGAGTGGGGCAATCCGAAGCAAAAACAGTATTACGATTATATGTTGTCGTATTCACCTTATGATCAGGTGAAAAAACAAAGCTATCCGGCCATTCTGGTGACGACCGGTCTGCACGATTCACAAGTGCAGTATTTTGAACCGGCAAAATGGGTTGCCAAGCTGCGGACTCATAAAACCGATAAAAACCCACTGTTGTTCAGAACCAATATGGAAGCCGGTCATGGCGGTAAGTCAGGCCGTTTTTCGCGGATGATTGAAGTCGCTGACGAATATGCGTTTGTATTGTCGTTGCTTAACCAAAAATAACCGACAGTTTTCACTGAAGGTCCATGGATGATCGACCGGATTTCGTTCTGAATTCTGGCGGGTTGACCAAATTTAATGCTGGCAACATCAAGTTTACAGTTGCCAGCAGTCCAATTATTCCAGTCATGGAAATCTGCCGTGTTTTCCTGCTATTTAATGGTTTAAAGCTATATCTTCATCTGCCTGACATAGACAATTTCATTCTGACTCGGTATAAGAACCTGACATAGATAGTGTTTTTCAGCATTTTTTAAATTTTTACGCTGATGAAACTTATACACTGCTGCGAAGGTACGCTATCTTTGAACGGTCAGAACCGCTTCTGAGCGTCGATAATCGATAATAAAAACTGTGGGTACAAGGTATGAAAGCATCAGGCATGTCGCTCGCCATTTATACAAACTTCCTTGGGCAGTCACCAAATTGGTACAAACTGACCATTATCGCGTTTATGTTTATCAATCCAATCGTCTTTATTAATCAGCCTTATGTGGCCGGTTGGTTATTGGTTATAGAATTTATTTTCACTCTGGCGATGGCATTAAAATGTTATCCGCTGCAACCTGGTGGTTTATTAGCAATCCAGGCGATTGCGATGGGCATGACTAGTACCGAAAAAGTCATGCATGAAGTATCGGTAAATATTGAAGTTATTTTGCTGCTGGTGTTTATGGTCGCCGGTATTCACTTCGTCAAAGACCTGCTGTTATTTGTGTTTACCAAATTACTGATCCGCGTGCGTTCAAAAATTGGTATTTCGCTGGCGTTTGCTTTTATGTCGGCGTTTTTATCGGCATTTTTAGATGCGTTAACCGTTGTTGCGGTGATTATTGCCGTCGTTGTCGGCTTTTATGCGATCTACCATAAAATCTCCTCTGGTAAAGGCTTTATCGATCAGCACGACCACAGTGCCGACAACGAAGTGGCTGAACTGTCGCGCAGTGATTTAGACGCCTTTCGCGGATTTTTACGGAACTTGCTGATGCACGCCGGGGTAGGTACCGCTTTAGGTGGCGTATCCACGATGGTGGGTGAACCACAAAACTTAATTATCGCCGCCGCCGTTGGCTGGGACTTTGCCGAGTTTGCCTTGCGGATGGCGGCAGTTTCAATTCCGGTATTGATCGCTGGTTTGTTGACCACTGTAGTCGTCGAGAAGTTTAAACTGTTTGATTTTGGTATCAAATTACCAGTAGCGGTACAGGACGTGTTGTTGGCCTACGATAATTATCAGACGGCGAAACTGACCACCAATGATGTCGCGAAATTATGGGTGCAAGGCATTATCGCCGTGCTGCTGATCCTGTGTCTGAGTCTGCATATTGCGTCTGTTGGTTTAATCGGTCTGATGGTGATTATTCTGGCGACGACGTTCTGTGGTGTGACTGACGAGCATGCAATTGGCCACGCTTTTAAAGAAGCGTTGCCATTCACAGCCTTGTTGGTGGTATTTTTCGCGATTGTAGCGGTCATTATCGACCAACATCTGTTTACACCAGTCATTGCCTGGGTATTAACCTTTGACGGCCAACTACAGCTGGCGGTGTTATTCCTCGCCAATGGTGTGTTGTCGATGGTGAGCGACAACGTGTTTGTCGGCACGGTCTACATCAACGAGGTGAAAGCTGCCTGGGAAGCGGGAAAAATTAGCCGTGAGCAATTCGAATTACTGGCGATAGCTATTAATACCGGTACCAATTTACCCAGCGTCGCCACACCGAATGGTCAGGCCGCGTTCCTGTTCTTGTTGACCAGTGCCTTAGCGCCGCTTATCCGGTTGTCGTATATGAAAATGGTCTGGATGGCAGTGCCGTATACGATCGTATTAACCGTTGTTGGTCTGACTTGTACGTCGGTATTATTGCCTGAAGTGACCAGTTGGATGTATCAGATGGGCTGGATCCATCATTATGTGCCTGGTGCTGCGGGTAGCCTCGGCCACTAAATGCGTGTAAAACCGGGCGTTTTATCCTGTAAAACGCCCGGTCTATCGGTTTATCGGTTTAAAATCAGCGTCTAAAGGACAATATCTTTTCTGCAATAGTCAGGGTTGACACCTAAATAAAGGGTAATTCATCAACCGCTACCATCCAATGAACCGCCGAACGGTGCCGAAGGTTCGCAACACTGAGGAACCAAATTTGTGATGACCTTGTTTTGGATCTTGTTAATGCCGTTATTCGGCTGCCTGATGGCGTTGGCAGCCAGGCAGTGGTCGCGCAGTTATCAGGCTTTGGTTGTTGCGTTGTTTCCGGCGTTGGCATTGGCGCTGTTAGTGCCGCTGATCCCTGATGTGCTGGCAGGTGAAGTCATTCGGTATGGTTTTGCCTGGTTACCGCTCCTGGGTCTGAATTTCAGTTTACAACTGGATGGACTGTCGCTGTTATTCACCTTACTGATCCTCGGGATCGGTCTGCTGGTTATTCTGTACGCCCGTTATTATTTGTCTACACGCGATTCAATGCCGCGTTTTTACGCCTTTTTGTTGTTGTTTATGCTGGCGATGCTGGGCATTGTGCTGTCCGGTAATTTGTTGCAGATGTGGTTTTTCTGGGAACTGACCAGTATCAGTTCGTTTTTATTGATTAGCTACTGGTCGCATCAGCCGGACGCCCGCAAAGGCGCGCGGATGGCGTTAACCGTCACCGCAGCAGGTGGCTTGGCGCTGTTGGCCGGTATTTTGCTGATCGGCCAGATTTTAGGTAGTTACGAATTATCAGAAATACTACCGCAAACCGCGAAATTACAGCAGCATGCGGCTTATCCGGTGGTGTTATTGCTGGTATTGCTGGGTGCTTTTACCAAATCGGCGCAGTTTCCATTTCATTTTTGGCTGCCCAATGCCATGGCCGCACCCACGCCAGTCAGTGCTTATTTGCATTCGGCGACCATGGTGAAAGCCGGGATTTTCCTGCTGGCGCGGCTGTATCCATTGTTGTCAGGTACCGATTTATGGTTTTTGACCGTCACCCTGACCGGCCTTTCCACTTTACTGGTAGGCGCTTATTTTGCGTTGTTCCAGCATGACATCAAGGGGCTACTGGCTTATTCCACCATCTCACATTTAGGTTTGATCACGCTATTGCTTGGGTTGGATACCGATCTCGCTGCGGTCGCCGCTATTTTCCACATCATTAACCACGCCATTTTTAAAGCCTCGTTGTTTATGACCGCCGGCATTATCGACCATGAGACCGGTTCGCGGGATATGCGAAAGATCAATGGCTTATGGGGCTTTATGCCGGTCACTGCCACACTCGCGATGGTGGCATCGGCATCGATGGCCGGGGTGCCTTTGCTGAACGGATTTTTGTCCAAGGAAATGTTCTTTACCCAAACCATCCACCAAGGCGTACTCGGGTCATTAAGCTGGTTAATTCCGGTGCTGGCCACTGTCGCGGCGATTTTTGCCGTCGCTTATTCAGCGCGTTTTATTCACGATGTGTTTTTTAATGGTCAGCCGATTGGACTGACTAAAACGCCGCATGAGCCACCGCGTTATATGCGGGTGCCGATGGAAATTCTGGTAGCGCTTTGTGTGCTGGTCGGGGTGTTTCCGGAACTGATGATTGGCAGTTTGCTACAACAAGCCGCAGTAGCAGTGCTGGCTGCGCCACCGCCGGCCTATAGTCTGGCGATTTGGCATGGTTTGAATGTGCCGTTGCTGATGAGTGTGGTGGCTTTGATTGGCGGCATTCTTTTGTATATCAATCGCAAAGCTTTGTTTATGTTTCAGGCCGGATTTAATGAAACCAAAGCCATTTATCGGTTTGAAGCCTTCATTCAGCGGCTGGTTCGGCGCTGTCGCAATAGCATTGAACAGATCGAAAACGGCTCCTTTCAGCGTTACATCTTATTGTTATTACTAGCCTTATTGGCCTTAGCCGGTGCACCGTTATTAGAGCTGCAACAATTGCGTGGTCAACGAGCAGCCTTGCCGTTTGATGGGCTGGTGATCGTTGGCGCTATTTTGCTGATCGTCGCTGCGGTAGCAACGGTGATGGTGGTGCGGCAACGGTTGTTGGCACTGGTGATGATTTCAGTGGTGGGCTTGATGGTCAGTCTGGCGTTTGTACGCTTTTCGGCACCGGATTTGGCTTTAACGCAGCTTTCGGTTGAAGTGGTGACCGTGGTGCTGTTGATGCTGGCCCTTTATTTCTTGCCGCATAAGTCAGTGAAACAATCGAGCTCCGGACATTTAGTGCGTGATTTTACCCTGGCTTCGGCGATTGGTGTGGTGGTTGGCAGCCTGGCTTACGCCATGATGACCAATGATTCAGCATCGATTTCCAGCTATTTCCTGCAAAATGCCAAATCCGGTGGCGGTGGCACCAATGTAGTGAATGTGATCCTGGTCGATTTCCGAGGTTTTGATACTTTGGGTGAAATCACGGTATTGGGGATCGCGGCACTGGGCATCCTGAAATTACTAACCGGTATTCCGCGGTTTATGGCAAGTGCCGATGGTGAAGGCCGGCTGTGGTCAAAGGATCGCCATCCACTGTTGTTAGCGGTGATTTCACAGGCGCTGTTACCGCTGGCATTGATAGTCTCGGTTTATATCTTTTTCCGCGGCCACAATTTGCCTGGTGGCGGTTTTGTCGCAGGTCTGATCACTGCGGTAGCGATGATTTTGCAGTATGTGGCCAAAGGTGTGGACTGGGTCAAACCAAGGCTAAAAGTGGAGTATTCCACGTTAATTGCCATTGGCATTTTATTGGCGACAGTTACTGGCCTTGCCAGTTGGCTATTTGATCGACCCTTCCTGACCTCCTGGTTTGATTATTTTGACGTGCCGCTGATTGGGCAAATTGAGCTGGCCAGCGCTATCGCCTTCGATTTAGGGGTGTATTTCACCGTGGTCGGCGCCAGTCTGCTGATTTTGGCCAACCTTGGCAAAATCACCACCCGCTACCGCCCGGTGCATAAGGAGCCATCATGATGGAACTGTTGATGTCGATTGTGATCGGTGTTTTAACTGCTTGCGGCGTGCTGATGATGTTACGTGCCCGAACTTTTGCGGTGATGCTGGGGTTAACCATGTTGTCCTATGCGGTGAATCTGTTCATTTTTGTCAGCGGTGGTTTGACAGCAGGCAAAGGGGCGGTGCTGGGGCGTTCTGACATATACAGCGATCCACTGCCGCAAGCTTTAGTGCTGACCGCGATTGTGATTGGTTTTGCGATGACCGCTTTTCTGGTGATCCTGGCGATACGCGCCCGGGCAGATCTTGGTAATGACCATGTCGACGGTAATAGCGGCAAATCGCAAGAGGACAGCGCATGATGCATCATTTGCCTATCCTGCCGATCTTAGTGCCACTGCTGACCGCTGCGCTGCTGTTATTACCACCTTTTCAGGCGAAGTTATCGCGCCAGCGCTGGTTTAGCGGCGCGGGTCTGCTGTTATTACTGGTGGTCAGTGTGCTGGGTCTGGTCGAAAGTTCGACCGGGGTTAGTAGTTTTTATTTATTGGGTAACTGGCCGCAACCCTTTGGCATTGTGTTGGTGCACGATCGGTTGGCGGCAATGTTTGTGCTGCTGGCCGCAGTACTGGCGTTCGCGGCATGGTTGTTTAGCCTCGGTGGCGAAGATGGCCAGGGTGCTTTTTATCATCCGCTGCTGCACTTTTTACTAATGGGGATTAACGGTGCATTTCTGACTGGCGATTTGTTTAATCTGTTTGTGTTTTTTGAAGTGCTGCTGATTTCATCATACGGCTTGCTGATGCATGGCGGTGGCAAGGCCAGGGCGCGCGCCGGATTACATTATGTGCTGATGAATTTAGCGGGATCTGCGGTATTTTTACTAGCGCTGGCTCTGCTGTATGCGGTTTTGGGTACTTTGAATATTGCTGATATGGCATTGCGTATCAACCAACTGGAGCCGTCTCAGGCGCTGTTGGTGAAAGCAGCTGCGGGTATGCTGTTGTTGGTGTTTGGTCTGAAAGCCGCCGTGTTACCGCTACATTTCTGGTTGCCGTCTGCTTATTCGTCCGCCGCGCCAGCAGTAGCAGCGATGTTTGCGGTGATGACCAAAATCGGCGTTTATTGTTTACTACGGGTGTTTGGCACCTTGTTCACTGAACCGGGCCATCCGCTGCAGGATTTCGGTCAGCAACTGTTGTGGCTGGCGGGTCTGGCAACCTTGTTGCTGGCGGCGATTGGTGTGGTGGCGGCGCAAAGTCTGAAAAAGCTGGTGGCCTATCTGGTGCTGGTGTCGGTTGGTAGTTTGATCAGTGTGTTGGCGATTGGCACCGTGCCAGCAATTGCAGCGGTACTTTATTATTGCCTGCACTCGACTTTGATAGCGGCAGCCCTGTTTTTGCTGGCAGATGTCATCGCCCAGCAGCGAGGTACGGTGGCGGATCGTCTGGTCTCAGGCCGACCGTTGCAACAACCGGTGTTGCTTGGAACTTTATTTATTGTGGCGGCTTTGGCGGTGGTTGGTATGCCGCCGTTGTCGGGTTTTGTTGGCAAAATCTGGCTTTTACAAGCGGCGACCGAGGTATCCGAGCGGGCGGCACTCTGGTCGGTGCTGTTATTGAGCAGTTTATTGGTGTTAATAGCGTTAACTCGCGCTGGTAGTACTTTGTTCTGGCGCCTGAACCGGCAACAGGCAGGGAGCGAGAGCGCCAGCTTGCCGCAGCTTTATGCCGTTCTGAGCTTGCTGCTATGCAGTCCGCTGCTGGTGATCTTCGGTGACGCCGTGATGCAGTTTTGTCTGGCGACAGCGCAGCAGCTGCAGACGCCACTTGCTGTAATGACTGCTGGAGGTAACCAATGATGGCTAGCTGGACTGAAAAACTCATCCCAACTCCGGCCCGCAGTGTGATGTTATTTGTGGTTTGGTTGTTACTAAACAACAGCTTAGCGCCAGTGCATCTGGTCGCTGCAACCATTCTGGCATTGGCGATCCCGTTAATAACGGCCAGTTTTCGTGACAAGCACACCCCTTTTACCCATTGGCGACTGGCTCTGTTGTATTTGCTGAAGGTGCTTGGCGATATCGTGCTCGCCAATGTGCAGGTGATCCGGATTGTGCTGGGGCCTAACCGGCTGCTCAGGCCTGGCTTTGTAATGGTTCCGCTTGAGTTACGTGGTGCTTTGCCTTTGTCGATCCTGGCCTGTACGGTATCGTTAACGCCTGGCACGGTCAGTGCGGAAATTTTGCCTTATCAAAATGATCCGAATGAAGATGTCGGAGAGCGTTTCCTGCTTATTCATGTGCTTGATTTAGCAGATGAAGCCGCGCTTATGCGGGAAATTAAACAACGTTATGAGCAACCGTTACAGGAGATGTTCGGATGTTGACGCAAATTGTGTTTGTAGCGATGTTATTGATTGGCCTGGGTTTGCTGCTGAATTTGTGGAGCTTATTACGCGGCCCAAGTATGCCGGATCGATTATTGGCTTTAGATACCATGTACATTAACAGCATCGCGTTATTGCTGTGTTACGGTATTTACGGCGCCAGTAACTTACATTTTGAAGCGGCGCTGCTAATTGCCATGCTGGGATTTGTCAGTACGGTAGCGGTCTGCAAGTTTATGCTGCGTGGCGATATTATTGAATAACGGTGGAGATAAGGCATGAGCGGGATTGAATGGTTGATTGCAGCGCTGGTGCTGATTGGAGCGGTTTTTGTGTTGCTGGGTTCAGTGGCACTGGTGAAATTGCCAGATTTTTATACCAGGCTGCATGGGCCTACCAAAGCCACGACGCTTGGCCTCGGCAGTTTAGTGTTGGCTTCGATGGTGTTTTTTAACTTTGTACAAAACGAGTTAAGTCTGCAGCAGCTGCTGATCGCGTTGTTTTTGTTTATCACAGCACCCGTGACAGCCTATATGCTGATTAAAGCCGGAATGCATCAAAAGGTTACAGCCATTGAAGTGACCAAAAATCAGCATTTAATGCAGGCCTCTGGCAAAAAGCCTGCGCCATAATGCTATTCTTCGTCAAAACCACTTTCTATCAGCTGCACCACCGACTGCAAAGCGGCTTCCGCCTGATTGCCGTGGGTGACTACTTCGACGGTTTTGCCTTTGCTACTGGCTAGCATCAATAACGCCAGCACGCTACTGGCATCGGCGGTACGGCCTTCCTGTTGCAGTTCGATACCTGCATCAAACTGCTGACACAATTGCGCCAGTTTGGTGGCAGCGCGGGCATGCAGGCCCAATTGGTTGACGATAGTTACAGTCTTGGAAAAACTACTTGCCATGATGTCTAATCAACTCCCGATGACGAATTTGTACATCTTCACGCAGCGCACTAAAGCTTTTTGCCAGGCACTCGACCATATACACAGAACGGTGCTGACCACCGGTACAACCTATGGCAATGGTTAAATAACTGCGGTTATTCCGCTCTAAGTCGGGTAACCAGGTACTGATAAATTGATTGATTTGGGTGGTGTATTTTTCTACCACAGCCTGCGCTGCCAAATAATCTTTCACCGGCTGATCAAGGCCAGTTAATATTTTTAGTTCAGGTTCCCAATGTGGATTGGGTAAAAAGCGCGCGTCAAACACATAATCGGCATCTTTGGGAATGCCATATTTAAAGCCAAAAGATTCAAACAAGATCACCAGGCGGCCGGTTTTTTGGCCGAGAATACGCTCACGCAGCTGCTCGGTTAGCTGATGTACGTTCAGTTCAGTGGTGTCGATGTACAGATCGGCGCGGCTGGATATTGGGTCTAACAGTTGTTGTTCACGCTGAATCGCTTCATCCAGCGACATCGCCTGGTGCGACAATGGGTGTAATCTGCGGGTTTCACTGAACCTTTTTATCAGACTGCTGTGATCAGCATCCAGATATAAAATAGTCAGCTCTACTTTGCGTGGCAGATAGGACAATATTTCGGTGAGTTCTTCCGGCTCCTGCGGCAGGTTGCGCACGTCGATACTGACGGCGACCCTTTCGTACTGACCCATGACAGCGTTTGCTAGTGTAGGTAACAGATTGACCGGAATATTGTCGACACAGTAGTAGCCCAAATCTTCCATCACCCGCAACGCGACTGATTTACCGGACCCTGAGCGACCACTGACGACGAGGAGTTTCATTTGCTGGCCGCCATCTCGGAGTGAGTGAGCAGTAACTGATAGAGCTCCTGATCAGAGCCGATATGCCTGATTTTACGGGTCAAATCTTTTTGACTGAGTAAACGGGCAATACCAGCGAGGGTGGTGAGGTGCGTCTGGCATTGATTTTCCGGGATCAGAATGGCACAGAAAATATCCACCGCCTGGTTATCAATCGCATCAAACTGAATGGCATCCTGACTGACGACAAACACCAGCACCGGGCTGGTTACGTCTTTCAGTTTGCCATGAGGTATGGCAATACCACCACCAATACCGGTGGAGCCCAGCTTCTCCCGGGCCATCAGTGCTTCAAAAATAGTGGATTCCGGTAACTGCGGTAATTGCTTGTGAGCAAGTTCGGCGACGTATTCCAGAATGCGTTTTTTACTATTAAAAAGGACCGCACTTTTTGTGCAGTCCTTCGATAACATTGAGCTTAGGTTCATAAGTCCGTAATCAGTGACGAGAAATTTTTTCTTTATGTTTAATGACTTGTCGATCAAGCTTGTCGATCAGTGTGTCAATGGCTGCGTACATATTATCATCTTCGCTGATTGCAAACACCTCTCCACCGTTTAAATGCATTTTTGCTTCGGCAATTTGTTTTAATTTCTCCACATTGAGCACAACATGCACGTTGTTGATGTGGTCAAAATGCCTTTCAAGTTTTGAAAACTTGCTGTCTACATACTCTCTCAGTGCTTCAGTGATTTCAACATGACGACCAGTTAGATTGATTTGCATAGACATTTCCTTCTTTAGTGAGCACTTATAGCAAGCTCTTGCGCTGATTTGACGGCGGTATGTACAGAGACTCACGGTATTTGGCGATGGTCCGCCGCGCTACGTTGATGCCCTGTTCAGAAAGAATTTCTGCCATCCTGCTATCGCTTAACGGCTTTGCAGGATTTTCCGCTGCCACCAATTTTTTAATAAAAGCCCTGATGGCGGTTGATGAACATTCACCGCCACTCTCCGTACTTACATGACTGGAGAAGAAGAACTTAAGTTCAAATATTCCTCTGGGTGTGTGCATGAATTTCTGGGTGGTGACCCGTGAAATGGTCGATTCGTGCATGCCGACCATTTCTGCCACGTCGTTTAGTACCATCGGTTTCATGGCTTCTTCGCCATGTTCAAAAAACGCTTGTTGCTGTTGCACAATACAGTTGGCAACTTTCAGCAGGGTCTCGTTCCGACTCTCCAGGCTCTTCAGGAACCATTTTGCTTCCTGTAAATGCGAGCGGATAAACTGGCTGTCGGACGAGTTGCGGGCATTTCTGGACATTGCCGCATACTGCTCATTAATTTTAATCTTCGGGAACGCATCCGGGTTCAGTTCCACCATCCAGCGGCCTTTGACTTTTTTCACTGACACATCCGGCACAGTGTACTGCTGTTCTTCACGGATGACGTCGGCACCAGGTCTTGGGTTCAGACTGTGAATGAGTCGCATCACTTCCCGCAGGTCATCTTCTTTGAGTCTAGTCACCCGCATCAAAGAACGGAAATCTCTATTGGCTAAATATTCACTGTAATTTCGAATAATGTCGCAAGTTTCGGCAAGGAATGGGGTGGCCGGGTCAAATTGCCGCAGTTGCACTAATAAACATTCTTGAATAGTTCTGGCACCAACGCCAACCGGATCAAAGAGTTGAATGCGTTTAATCACAGCTTCAACTTCATCGGCTTCAATATCTGGTAAACCGAGCGACTCCAGAATGTCTTCGCAGCTGATCGTCAATAAACCGTTGGCATCAATGGCTTCGATAATAATTTCGGCAATGGTCAAATCGGTTTCAGAAAAAGGGGTCAACCGCATTTGCCAGCGCAGATAGTCTTGCAGAGTTTCGCTGGTTTCGCCCTGGAAAACGGTATCTTCGTCACCGTTATAGGTATTTGCCACCGGTGTGGCGCTGACCATATCGTCCCAGTTACTGTCGAGCGGCAAGTCTTCTTTGATGTTTTGTTCGGTCATTGCCTCGCTGGTATCAGGCACTTCCGGATCATAATGTTCATCGCTGCTGTAACTGTCTGTTTCGGCCTGCGACTGAATGTCAGGTTGGTCACGCGCATCGGTGACTTCCGCGCTGCTGCTTTCGGTGTAACTGTTGTAATCATCATCCGCTTCCAGCAGCGGGTTAGCATCCAGCGCTTCTTGTATTTCCTGTTGCAATTCAATGGTCGACAACTGTAACAGCTTAATAGCCTGTTGCAGTTGAGGGGTCATTGTAAGTTGCTGTCCAAGCCGGAGTTGTAAAGATGGCTTCATGTACTTCTGGTCACTCCTGACGGCCAGTCTGAACTGGCTTTTTGCTAACTATAGCCTGAATTGCTCGCCGAGGTATACATCTCTGACCTGCTGATTTGCTAATACCTCAGCCGGTGAACCGGACGCTATCAGTTCACCATGACTGACTATGTAGGCAATTTCGCAAACATCAAGGGTTTCCCGCACATTGTGGTCAGTGATCAACACGCCAATACCGCGGTTCCGCAAATGTTGAATGATTTTTTTGATATCCAGTACTGAAATGGGGTCAACACCGGCAAAAGGTTCATCCA
This sequence comes from Rheinheimera sp. SA_1, assembly GCF_001669775.1. Taxonomy (GTDB): domain Bacteria; phylum Pseudomonadota; class Gammaproteobacteria; order Enterobacterales; family Alteromonadaceae; genus Pararheinheimera. The sequence continues at coordinate 350,127 of NZ_LXWK01000017.1, read as the reverse complement.
GTAAAATGAAAGCAGGATTTGCGGCCAGTGCTCGGGCTATTTCGACTCTGCGCCGCTCACCACCGGACAAACTCATGCCGAGGCTGCCGCGGATATGGGTGATGTTAAATTCGTCCAGCAGCTCGTCGGCGGTTTGTTCCCGTTGATCGTCGGATAAGTCTTTGCGGGTTTGCAAAATGGCCATCAAATTATCAAACACCGTCAGCTTGCGGAAAATGGAACTCTCTTGCGGCAGATAACCAATGCCTTGACGGGCGCGGGCATGGATCGGATCAAAAGTAATATCCTTGCCACCCAACGAAATCGTGCCTTTGTCTGAAGGGACAAGGCCAACAATCATATAAAAGGTCGTCGTTTTGCCGGCGCCATTCGGGCCAAGTAAACCAACAATCTGTCCGGCATTGACAGACAGACTGACATCTTTAACCACCTGGCGGCCTTTATAACTTTTGGCCAGGTGGGAGGCGACAAGTGTTTTCAAGTTATTTTTTCTCAGGAGTGAAAATGGTGGTCACGCGTTCAGTGTCTTTACCACTTTCAGCATTTAATTTTTGTTTTTCAAGGTCATATTGAATTTTTTCGCTTTTAACCAGGCTGCCGCTTTGGTTGATTTCGGCCTTACCAGTGAGCGTCAACACGCGGCTTGAGACGTCGTACTTAATCTCATTAGCCATCGCCTGAATTGGCTTATCAGCATCGAGTAACTGTGAATAAACCGCAGGAGAACCAAAGGCAGTAAATACTTCTTTGCCTCGACCGGCTGAGCTGTCTACTTCCAGCCGATCGGCTTTTATCAGCAAAGAACCTTGCTTAACCACCACATTGCCGATGTAAATCAGCTTTTTCTCTTTGACGCTGCCGTCAAAATTATCGGAGTTGACGCTGACCGGTTCAGCAAAGTCCTTGTTTTGCGCATGAGCAGTGAATGCACACAGACTAAATAGCAGTGCCCACAGGGTTTTATTGATCATGACGGTACACTGTTCCTTTATGTTGATGTAGTTGTAATTTTTGGGTGACCAGATTGACTTTGACGCCCTGACCATTGATCGCAAAACCGTCGCCGGAAATCACAACTTGCTGATTAGTGGAGATAACCTGTTGGTCAAACACATATTCAAGTTGATCAGATTCGACTTTATTAAATAATTCGCCGGATTTCAGGTTCTCCAGCAATACGTTTTGCTCCAGTACTACTTTGTCGTCAGGATACAGCACACCATTGCTGCTGCTGACCTGCCATTTTGGCATGAATTGCTCGAAAATAGTGTAAGCCGGTTCTTCCAGCTGAATTTGTCCCAGTTGTTCAAAATGCGACATTTGAGTGGCTCGGATCATGCCGGACATATTGCCCTTCGCATCAAAACTCGTCCGGATAAGCTGATAGGCAACAAAATCAGGTTGCAGTTCAGTTTCCACCGCCATCGTCTGCGGTTTGTCGTCATCGACCAGCAAGCTAAATAGAATACTGCTGCCGGTGATTACCAGTAAAAACCAGAATAATTGTTTTTTCATGTGCTGCTGCCGCTAAAGGTGGCAAATTTTTGCTGGCAAATCAGCAGTAAATCACAAAGTTCTCGTACCGCGCCAAAACCGCCGTTCAGGCTGGTGACGTAATGGGCGTGCCGCTGCAAATATGGGTGGGCATCCTTGACTGCAACCGCTAAACCGCAATGTTGCATCACGTTCCAATCGGATAGGTCGTCACCAATATACGCAATTTGTGCCGGAGCAAGCGCTAGTTGTTGCTGGAGTTTGGCAAAGGCTGGCATTTTATCTTCCTGCCCCTGATAAACATAAGGTACCGTCAGCGATTTCATCCTGGCACTGACAATTTCAGAATTACGACCTGTAATCACCGCTACTTCTATGCCTGCGTGCCGCAACGCTTTAATCCCGTAGCCATCGCGGGTGTGAAAAGCCTTTAGCTCTTCTCCTTGATTGCCAAGGTAAATCCGGCCATCGGAAAAGACGCCATCCACGTCACAAATCAACAACCGAATGTCGTGTGCCCGTTCGGCAACGCCATCAGGAAGCGGCTGATACAATTCGCCGAATAACTTACTGTCCAACTCAGCCACTACATGACTCCTGCACGCAACAAATCGTGCATATTCATCGCACCGACCGGTATATTCCCGGCAGAGACCACGATTAAGCCATTAATCTTGCGCTGTTCCATAATTTTTAACGCCTCGGCAGCGAGCATTTCGGGTTTGGCGGTAATGCAATTTTTTACCATCACATCGGCGATAGCGGTCTGATGAATGTCAATTCTTAAATCAAGCAACCGGCGCAAATCGCCATCGGTAAAGATACCAGCGAGTGTACCATCGGTTGCAACGACTGCGGTCATCCCGAGACCTTTTTCTGATATTTCTAACAAAGCTTCCTTAATTGTGGCTGAAGCGGGGACTAATGGAATCTGACTGCCTTGGTGCATCACATCTTGTAACCGTAGCAGCAATCGCCGGCCCAGACTGCCACCAGGATGCGACAGGGCAAAATCATCAGCAGAAAAACCACGTGCTTCCAACAACGCCACCGCCAGTGCATCCCCCATCACCAAAGCCGCGGTGGTGCTGGCTGTTGGTGCGAGGCCAAGCGGGCAAGCTTCTTCAGCAACTTTGACGCACAAATGCCAGTCGGCGAGTTTAGCCAAGGTCGATTCCGCGTTGCCGGTCATGGCAACTAATTGAATACCAAGTCGTTTAAGGACTGGTACTAACACCAGGACCTCATGGGTTTCCCCGGAATTTGACAGCGCCAGGACGATGTCTTGCGTGGTAATCATGCCAAGGTCGCCATGACTGGCTTCGCCCGGATGGACAAAAAATGCCGGAGTGCCGGTCGAGGCTAAAGTGGCGGCAATCTTGTTGGCAATATGACCCGATTTACCCATACCCACCACAATGACCCGACCTGTGCAGGCGAACATCTGCTGGCATACTTGTGCAAACTGTTGATCCAGATACTGATTCAGCCCGTTGATCGCGGCAGCTTCAATGGCGAAAACCTGGCGTGCTTTGGCACAATAATCAATCGTCACGGTCTATTCTCCAGAGGGACAGGGGTAAAACCTGGCCTGTTATTAAGCTGATATTCAGTTAACTGCGACAAAATGCGAACGAGTATCAACTAAAGCAACCCCATGATCTATAAAGAAGCCGTTCTGGCGTCATGACTGCTCGTTGATGGAGACGGCGAAACCGATATTTTCCAGCTTCTGTCTTTGAAATGCAAAAAAAAACGAGAAATGCGCAACATTTCGATTTTTGCAACTGATTATTACAATTTAATATACGGACGCACGCCGGTAAAACAGGTAAAATCTGCTGAATGAATCAACAACGATGTTGCATCCGCAGAGCGTCGACTTTATATTGCGCGCCGTTTTGCGATCGATATCTGTTGTGAAGCTGACTGATCAGCGTTTGAAAGGGAAATAAGTTGGAACCAATGATGGACAAAGCTGTGGCGAAACCACTGGTTGATATCCAGAACCTGACGTTCAGCCGTGGTGAGCGGGTGATTTATGACGACATGAGCATGCAATTTGCCCGTGGCAAAGTCACCGCAATCATGGGCCCGAGCGGTATCGGTAAAACCACCTTGCTGCGTTTAATCGGTGGCCAGTTAAAACCTGACGCCGGTCACATCTGGTTTGAAGACCAGGACATCCCAACACTGGGCCGCCGTGATTTATATCAGGCCCGCAAAAAAATGAGCATGTTGTTTCAAAGCGGTGCCTTGTTTAGCGACATGACCGTGTTTGACAACGTCGCCTTCCCTATTCGAGAACATACCAAACTACCGGAAGAAATTATCCGGATGATGGTGCTGATGAAGCTGGAATCAGTTGGTCTGCGCGGCGCCCGCGATTTAATGCCAGCGGAACTTTCCGGTGGTATGGCAAGACGGGCCGCACTAGCCCGGGCTATTGCCCTTGATCCACAACTCATTATGTACGATGAACCTTTTGCCGGTCAGGATCCGATCTCAATGGGCGTGATAGTGCGGCTCATCCGCTCACTGAACGATGCTTTAGGGCTAACCTCCATAGTGGTTTCGCATGACGTCAATGAAGTGATGAGCATTGCGGACTATGTTTATGTAGTCGCTGAGCGCCGGGTCATTGGTCACGGCACGCCAGAGCAGCTACGTCAGCATGAGTCGCCACTGGTACAACAGTTTTTGCAGGGACTGGCCGATGGCCCGGTACCGTTTCATTTTAAAGCGGCCGATTATGCGCAAGAGCTGATGGAGTTAAAAGCTTGATACTGGATAAATTACAACAATTGGGCGCTGCCACCCTGGAAACCATTCAGGGGTTTGGCCGGGCGACGCTGATGTTGGCTGGTGCATTGTGGGGCCGTCCCCGTTTTGTCAAAGCCTGGCCTCTATATATCAAACAGTTTTATGTCGTCGGTGTGTTGTCGCTGCTGATTATTGTGGTGTCAGGCTTGTTCATCGGCATGGTACTGGCGTTGCAGGGTTACACCGTACTGTCGAAATTTGGTGCCGAACAAATGTTAGGGCCATTGGTGGCGTTAAGTTTACTGCGCGAGTTGGGGCCGGTGGTGACCGCCTTACTGTTTGCAGGTCGCGCCGGTAGTGCGCTGACCGCTGAAATTGGTTTGATGAAAGCAACCGAGCAGTTATCGGGTATGGAGATGATGGCGGTTGATCCGCTACGCCGGATTATTGCGCCAAGGCTGTGGGCTGGCGTGGTTTGTATGCCGTTGCTGGCGTTGATTTTTACCGCTGTAGGTATTTTAGGCGGTCATTTGGTCGGTGTGGATTGGCTCGGTGTGGACGCTGGCGGTTATTGGTCGGCGATGCAGGCCAACGTTGATTTTGAACAGGATGTCCTGAACGGGATTATCAAAAGTACGGTATTTGCTTTTGTAGTGACAGTGATTGCGCTGCACAAAGGATTTGATGCGGTTCCGACTTCGGAAGGGATCAGTCGGGCGACAACTCAAACTGTGGTGACAGCGTCACTGGCGGTACTGGGTTTTGATTTTGTATTAACTGCTGTCATGTTTGGTGGATGAGAAAATGACCACGCGTAAATTAGAAATTTTAGTCGGCGCTTTTGTAGCGCTTTCAATTGCCGCTTTGATGTTATTAGCATTAAAAGTGGCGAATGCCGGCGTCGCCGGTTCAGATCAAAGTTATCAGCTGTTAGCAACATTTGACAATATTGGTGGTTTAAAAGTCCGCTCGCCGGTGAAAGTCGGTGGGGTGGTTGTAGGGCGCGTTGCCAATATTCATCTGGACCCTGAACAGTTCCAGCCAGTGGTAACGCTCGAAATTAATAGTAGTTACAACAACTTCCCTGAAACCAGTTCACTGGCGATTTTGACCTCAGGTTTGTTGGGCGAGCAGTACATTGGCTTACAACCTGGGTTCGTCGACGAAAGCGTGGAAATTCTTGGCAATGGTGATCGTATTGAAGACACCAAATCCGCAATCGTACTGGAAGAGCTGATTGGTCAGTTCTTATTTAATCGTGGGAATCAATAATGAAATTATTTGCAACTTTGGCCAGCGCTCTGCTGTTAGCCACCGCCGGTTTTAGCACTCAGGCAAATACAGCTGCAGTGCCAACCTATGACGACCCGTATAAAATGATGGAAGTTCTGGCTGACAAAACTTTTCAGCGTATTGCCGCTGATCAGCCGAAAATCAAGCAAAATGCCGAAGTGTTGCGCACCATCGTCAGTGAAGAGCTGGTGCCTTACATCGACAGCCGTTATGCCGCTGGTTATGTGATTGGCCAAAGCGTGAAATTAAACACCGTGCCAAAAGAAGATTTCAACACATTTGTCACGGCGTTTCAGAACTACATGGTAGGCACTTATGCCGGTGTGTTCACCCAATACACCAATCAAAAAGTGATTATCGAACCAGGTCAACCGGTTGATAAACAACGTAAAATTATCACTATCAAAACCCGCGTCATCGATCCGGGCAAACCAGATATCAAAATCGAATTTAAGCTGCGCCGGATGAAAGATACCAACACCTGGTTGGTCTACGACATGGTTGCAGAAGGCATTTCATTGCTGGACAGCAAAAGGTCGGAATTGGGTAGCCTGATCCGTCAGCAAGGTTTGTTAAGCGTAGCCGCCTTACTGGAAGAGAAAGCCAAAGCGCCAATCAAAGCGCCTGAGAAAAAGAAAGATGCTTGAAATTAAGCAAAATGGTGCCGTGTTGCAATTTGTCGGTGAGCTGAATTGCCACACCGTTGTTGCCCACTGGCCATTTAAGTTGCTGGCGACGATGCCAAAACAAGCGGTATTTGACCTTGGTGGTTTGCTGCATGTGGATACGGCGGGTCTGGCTTGGTTAATCCAGCAACTGGCCAAAGCACAGCAGCTTGGCATTAGCCTGAAGTTTCAGCAAATGCCTGAACAACTTAGATCTTTGGCGAACGTCAGTGATGTGTTGGCACTTTTACCAACGGATTAGCTGAAATTCGCCTGCGCTTTGGATATACTAAGCGCCTTGGTCAGGGGTCGCTGATCCCGGACAGCACAGGCTGTCTTCAAGTTGAATCAACAAACAACCCGGCCAATCGCCGGGTTATTTTTCTTTATGACATACCTTTTTAGCGTGCGCGATTGATGCTGTTTCAGTATTATTTTCAGCAAAGTAGACTGGTATGATCCGACTGAGCAGGTCAATTGATGGATTGTAAACAAATCGAACAACGTCTGACTGAGCAGCTACAACTGGCTGAAGTCTATGTCACTGCTGACGGCAGTCATTATGCTATTACTGCTGTTGGCGACTGTTTTGACGGCTTAAGCCGGGTGAAACAACAACAACTGGTGTATGCACCGCTGATGGCAGAAATTGCCGATGGTTCGCTTCATGCGTTGTCGATCAAAGCGTTCACGCCAGTGCAGTGGCGTCGTGAAAAACTCCTTAACCCTCCTGCGGTGTCGAAGTAAATGCAACAATTTTTAGTCACAGGGGGCGCCACCCTGAATGGCGACGTCACTATTTCTGGTGCCAAAAACGCCGCATTACCTATTTTATTCGCGACCATTTTGGCCGAACAGCCGTCGGTTATCAGCAATGTGCCGGTGTTGCGTGACATCGATACCACCTTTAAGTTGCTCAGCATGTTCGGCGCTGAAGTACAGCGGGATGGTGATCGGGTCACTGTTGACGCCAGTCACATCCACAGCCAGATGGCACCATACGAATTAGTGCGGACTATGCGCGCTTCCATTCTGGCATTAGGTCCTTTGTTAGCACGCTTTGGTCACGCGGAAGTATCCTTGCCTGGCGGTTGTGCTATTGGCGCGCGGCCGGTGAATTTGCATATTGAAGGTCTGCGTAAAATGGGCGCGCAGATCAGTGTCGAAAATGGTTATATCAAAGCCAAAGCCGAGCGACTGAAAGGTGCGCATATCGCGATGGATATGGTCAGCGTTACCGGCACTGAAAACCTGCTGATGGCTGCGGTGCTGGCCGATGGCGTGACTATTATTGAAAATGCGGCACGTGAGCCAGAAGTCGTTGATTTAGCAACGTACTTATCTGCCATGGGTGCGAAAATCACCGGTGCTGGCAGTGCAACGATTAAAATTGAAGGTGTTGAACGTTTGATTGGCGCTGAGCATCGGGTATTACCGGATCGGATCGAAACCGGTACTTTTTTGGTGGCTGCTGCTGTTACAGGCGGTGATGTTACTTGCCGTAATACTGATCCGGGTGAACTTGAAGTCGTCCTGGAAAAGTTGCGTGAAGCCGGTGCTGAGGTTACCACGGGCGATGATTGGATCCGGCTGAATATGACGGGTCGCCAGTTAAAATCAGTGAATGTGAAAACCACTCCCCATCCTGGCTTCCCAACTGATATGCAGGCACAGTTCACGGTACTTAATGTGCTGGCGGAAGGTGTTGGTGTTGTCACCGAAACGATTTTCGAAAATCGTTTTATGCATGTTCCGGAATTGCAACGGATGGGCGCTTTAATTCAGCTCGAAGGCAACAATGCGTTGTGCCAGCACACCACGCAGCTCACCGGCGCGCAGGTGATGGCAACCGATTTGCGGGCTTCAGCCAGTCTGGTGATTGCCGGTCTGGTAGCGAGTGGTAATACGATTGTGGACCGGATTTATCACATCGACCGTGGTTATGAGCAAATTGAGCATAAATTGCAGGCGTTAGGCGCGAAAATTGAGCGGATTAATGCACCAGCCTAAAACTGGTTTGAAGTCATAAAAAAACCGCCAGCTGGCGGTTTTTTTTATGCACAGGAGATTAATGTACCTATTCAGTATCAAGCCTGGTACCAATACGTGTTGGAATAACCATCCGTTGACCACGTCGTTCAATCACAATCTGCACATCAGTATCCGGTACCGATTCTGCTACGATATCCAGTGCCTGATTGACACTTGTAAGCATCACGCCTTGAATTTCCAGCATAATGTCATCCGCAATTAAGCCAGAAACGGCGGCGGGTCCGAGGTTTTCAACGTCAGTAATTTTCATACCATAGAACTTTTGTGCCGTGGAAAGCTGCCGTTCACCGGATGAATTAATCACCGGCTCACCGCTTAAACCCAAATAACCACGCACCACACGGCCGTGGCTAATCAGTTTCTCCATGACGGTAAAGGCCAATTTATACGGCACGGCAAAGAAAATACCTTGTACTTCCAGATTGCGTTGGCGCTGAAAGGCTGCAGTGTTGATGCCGACCAGAATGCCATTGCTGTTGACTAAAGCGCCACCGGAATTGCCGGCATTGATGGCTGCGTCCATTTGCATAAAATCAGTGTAAGTATTGGTGCTAAGGCCGGCACGACCAGTCGCGCTAATGATGCCTTGAGTAATCGACTGTCCCAGATTTAATGGATTGCCTATCGCCAGCACTAAGTCACCCACCTGGGGTTCGATGTCCGGTAGTTGTGGGATCACCGGTAAATTATCGGCTTTGACATAAAGTACGGCTAAGTCTGTCAACCGGTCTTGGCCGATCAACACGGCCTCAAGTTGCCGGCCATCTTGTAACGCAACCACGATTTGATCTGCACCATTGACGACGTGGTAATTGGTCAGAATATACCCGTCCGCACGCATAATGACGCCCGAACCTAAAGACTGATTCTGGATAATACGTCTCTGATAAGAGCGGGGATCTTGCTGGGTAGTGACGGTATATACATTCACCACCGCTGGTGCGGCAGCGCGAACGGCCTTGGCGTAAGAAATCGCTGGTTGGTCCTGATTTTGTGGTTGAAACCACTGATTGAGTTGCGTGACGCCATTTTGTTGGAACAGCAACAGCCAAAGCAAGGCTAGTGCTAAACCATAAGCAATGCTTCGAATGATAAAAATCAGCGATTTCATTAATTTAATTTATTCAGAACAGTCAGAATCGAAGAAGCATAGCATTGAAGTGGGCGAAGATGTAGCAGAAAAATGTTGCAAAATACCACTCAGACCCAGGCAAGGACTGCCAGTTGAGCCTGAGTGGTCAGAGGGAGGCTATTAACGGATTAATACATAATAAACCGCGTTTTCGCGTTGTACCTGCAGGGCGATCACACCTTTGGCCTTGCTCAGGATGTCCCGCAGTTCAGCTACATTGTTCACTTTGGTGCGGGCAACGCCAATGATTACGTCACCTTTTTGCAAACCTAGCTGTGCCGCAGGGGAGCGCTCAGCCACTTCAGAAAGCATGACGCCAGCCGTGCCATCCTGCGTGTTACCGTTAGCAAAATTAGCGCCTGCCAGCATCTCATGCATAGTGCCAGCTGTCACATTGGCTTGATCGTTTTCGGATAACTTCACCTCAAAGCTCAGCTGTTTATCTTCTCGCAGCACACCGATTTTCACCGATTTACCGACGCCCATCGAACCCACTTTGGCCCTTAATTCTGACATCGATTGGATTGTTTTGCCGTTCAGGCTGACGATCACATCACCAGAACGCAACCCGGCTTTGTCGGCGCCGCTGTCTGGTGTAATACGAACGACAAATGCACCTTTGGTCGACTTCACTTTCATCGCTTTGGCAATTTCTTCATTCAAATCATTGCCTTCAATGCCAAGGATGCCACGTTTCACTTGGCCGAATTCAATGATCTGGCTGACCAGATTATTCATCATGGTGGACGGAATCGCAAAACCAATACCAACGTTACCGCCGGCAGGTCCAATGATCGCGGTATTAATACCAATCAATTCACCACGTAAATTGACCAGCGCACCACCGGAGTTACCACTGTTAATCGCCGCATCGGTTTGAATAAAGTCTTCAATTTTTTCGTTATCAAGGCCGCCGCGTCCCAAAGCGCTGACGATACCTGAGGTGACGGTTTGACCCAGACCAAAAGGGTTACCGATGGCAATGGTGAAATCGCCAACGCGCAGGGTGTCTGAGTCAGCGATTTTGATTTCAGTTAGATTTTCAGCGTTAATTTGTAACAGTGCCACATCGCTTTCTGGATCTTCACCAATCTTTTTCGCTTCAAAAGTGCGGCCATCGGTTAAGGTGACGCGGATTTCATCGGCCTGATTCACTACGTGGGCATTAGTGACGACATAGCCTTTTTTGGCATCAATAATGACGCCAGAGCCAAGCCCGCGAAATGGTTGTTCACGGCGTAATTCACCCTGACCAAAAAATTGTTGAAAAGCGTCTGGCATCCGTTGTCTGACTTCGCGGTTGCCTGCGACATTAATGTTGACGACTGCCGGGGTGATTTTTTCCAGCATCGGCGCGAGGCTGGGCATTTCCTGTCCGGACTCGGCTCCAAAGAATGGAATTTTGGCAGATACATAAGAAGAATGGGTAAACAAAGAAGCAGCCAGCAGGCTGGCGGTGAGCACAGATAACTTCATTTTCATATCGTGATGGTCTCCATAGGAACAGTGCCTACAGAGACTCATCATTTTGCAAAAAGTTTCAAACGCCAGAATTTTTTTGTGCGGGGAATGTTTTCATGATGCCGCTGGAATGACCCGCATAATCAAGTGGTTGTTCAGCCTGAGGCTCAATTTTTTTGCGGCGCTTTTCATCAATTTTACCAAGCGACATCCGAATATGCTCAGCGGTGTCGGTCGACAAATAGTTTAAATCGGTATCCTGCGAAAATCCTGGACGTTCAATCAGCTGCATTTTGGTCCGCGCCATGTGACGGGCAATTTTTTCATAATTGTCCTGCAATTGCGCCATCAACTGATGGGTGGTGTCGAGGTGACTGGATACATCGGAGCGATACTGTTGCAGTTGCTGGCGGCTTTCATCCAGTTCAAGCTGCAGTTTGTGCTGATTAAATTGACGAAGACTATAAAAACGGCTGGCGATGGCGCCGATCACAATTCCGGCAACCAGCCAGATTAACGCAATGGATATACTCATAACGACTCCTGAAACTACTTAAATCCTTTCTAGTGTAACCTAACTTCTTATCCAGAGTGGTAAGGCGTGTTACTATATCAGCTATTCTTATTGGCCTGAATGTCAGATGGTTTGCTGATATTCCAAAAAGCAGCACGAAGACACCCGCATGACAACGCCGCAGCAAAAATATCAACAAGACCTGACCCGCGATGATTTTCAATTTGACGCTGCCCAGCAACATGCCGTGAAGCAACTTCAACGCCTATATGATGATTTTTGTCAGCAAGAACCGGCGAAGCAAAGCTTCTGGCAGAAGTTGACCGGCAAGCAGCTCCAGCTTCAGCCATTGCAGGGTTTGTACTTTTGGGGTGGCGTTGGCCGCGGTAAAACCTATTTGGTGGATACCTTTTACGAGTGTCTACCGACCAATCGCAAATTACGCATTCACTTTCACCGTTTTATGCATAAAGTGCATGAGGAACTGACCGCATTGGCTGGTCAGCCTAATCCGCTGGAGCTGGTGGCTGATAGCTTTAAGCAACAAACCGATATCATTTGTTTTGATGAATTTTTTGTTTCTGATATTACTGATGCGATGATTCTGGGTACTTTGATGCAAGCGCTTTTTGCTAGGGGCATCACACTGGTGGCGACTTCGAACATTGAGCCGGACGGACTTTATAAAAATGGCCTGCAACGGGCGCGTTTTCTGCCGGCCATCGCCTTAATCAAGCAGTTTACCCAAGTGGTCAATGTCGATAGTGGCATCGATTACCGGCTGCGCACTTTAACGCAGGCCGAAATTTATCATTATCCGCTGGATCAGGACGCCGATCAGAATTTATTGAACTATTTCAATGCTTTGTCGATGGAGCCTCGTCAACGGCAGGCGACTATCGAAATCGCGCACCGGCCGTTAAAGACCTGCTGGGAAGCGGAAGGTATTGTCTGGTTTGAGTTTTCCGAACTCTGTGAATCGGCCCGCAGCCAATATGACTACATGGAACTGAGTAAAATTTACCATACGGTGTTGTTATCCAGAGTGACGCCGATGGGGCAGAGTAATGATGACGTAGCGCGGCGTTTTATCGCTTTGGTCGATGAATTTTATGAGCGCAAAGTGAAGCTGATTATCTCCGCTTCGTTACCGATGGAGCAGCTTTATAGTCAGGGTATTTTAGCCTTTGAATTTAAACGCTGCTTAAGCCGGTTGCAGGAGATGCAATCGCACGATTATCTGTCATTGGCTCATTTACCCTGATGCACAGTTTATCTGGCCGCAATTGCTGACTTTTTTTGCAAAACAGCTATTTTTTACCCAAGCTTCTCTATATAATCCGCCACCGGCCCACGTTACAGCCTGAATCTGCCGTAGCCTGGCAGTTTGATGAACTCGAAGGGGTTCGATAAACGACATAATCTTTGCCCGAAGGTTATGTGAGGTGTAACTGATAATTTTTTTTGGATAGTTTGATGAAAACTTTTACTGCTAAGCCAGAAAGCGTAACACGCGACTGGTTCGTTGTTGATGCCGCAGGCAAAACCCTGGGTCGTATCTCAACTGAAATCGCTCTTCGTTTACGCGGAAAGCACAAGCCAGAATACACGCCACACGTTGACACCGGCGACTACATCATCGTAGTTAACGCTGACAAAGTGACTGTAACTGGCAACAAAGCGAAAAACAAAAAGTACTACTCTCACTCTGGTTTCCCAGGTGGCATCAAAGAAATCACTTTCGAGAAGCTGCTGGAAAAGAAACCTGAGATGGTGCTTGAGACTGCGATCAAAGGCATGCTGCCTAAAGGTCCACTGGGTCGCGCTATGTTCCGTAAGTTGAAAGTGTATGCAGGCGCAGAGCATCAACATGCTGCCCAGCAACCACAAGTTTTAGACATCTAACCGGAGCATATCGATAATGGCACAGAATCAATATTACGGTACTGGTCGTCGTAAGACCTCTACAGCACGTGTATTCCTGAAAGCGGGCGCTGGTAACATCGTTATCAACCAACGCACTATCACTGAATACTTCGGTCGTGAAACTGCTCGTATGGTTGTAATGCAACCGTTAGAGTTAGTTGAAATGGTTGGCAAGTTTGACATGTACATCACTGTTAAAGGTGGTGGTATTTCTGGTCAAGCCGGTGCTATCCGTCACGGTATCACCCGTGCACTGATGGAGTTCGACGAAACTCTGCGTCCAGCACTGCGTAAAGCCGGTTTCGTAACCCGTGATGCGCGTAAAGTTGAACGTAAGAAAGTCGGTCTGCATAAAGCCCGTAAACGTCCACAGTACTCAAAACGTTAATTCGTTTTTACTGCAAAAAACCCAGCCATGTGCTGGGTTTTTTTTTGATCTTTGTTAGCCGTTTCAGCGATGTCGAACGTATTTATCAAACTGACATTGCGCTTTTCTTGCAGCTGGCTGCTATAGTTTTGGCTGTTTGTACGTGGACCTTTGTCACACTGGCAGTTAGCATCTTGTAAAAATTCCGCTTACTGTCAGCTGGCTTGTGCCGGATCAATAAAAAGTCGAAAAAATAGTTCTGTGAAACCAAGAGATTCAGCCTTTATCCTTGTATCAGGCAGGGCTTTTCATTATGATCCTCGGTATTTTGCAACTTATAATAATCGCTGAAATTCAGCAGCTTAAATTGCTTATAATTTAAGCTTTAACGTGGAGATGAGTGGATGAGCAATGCGCCAGTCGATCATGGTCGCCGTCGCTTCCTCACTATCGCAACCTCAGTAGTAGGTGGCGTTGGTGCAGTTGGAGTCGCTGTTCCCTTTATAGCTTCCTGGAATCCGAGTGAAAAAGCCAAACAAGCTGGTGCAGCTGTGACGGCGAATATCAGTAAACTCGAACCAGGCCAGCTAATTCGGGTTGAATGGCGCGGTAAACCGGTTTGGGTCGTAAAACGAACCCCAGAGATGCTTGAAACCCTGACGAAGGTTGAGCCAAACTTGCGGGATCCAGGTTCTGAAGATCCGCAACAGCCGGATTACGCAAAGAATCAACATCGCTCGAAAAAGCCTGAATTGTTTGTTGCTGTTGGTATCTGTACTCACCTTGGCTGTTCTCCAACCTATAAAATGAATGACTTTGACGCACATGTCGAAGGTATCGCTTCAGGTTTCTTCTGCCCATGCCATGGTTCCACCTATGATATGGCGGGTCGGGTGTTTGCTGGTGTTCCGGCACCGAAAAACCTGATGATCCCACCATATATGCTCAGCGAAAATGACACTGTGCTGCTTATCGGTGCTGACGAGGGGACTGTCTGATGTTTAAAAATCTAATGAGTTGGATTGAATATCGCATGCCGTTTATGGAGAAAATGAACCTCCATGTGATGCAATATCCGGCACCAAAAAACTTCAATTTCTGGTACTTCTTTGGCAGTTTGGCGATGTTAGTGCTGGTCAACCAAATCCTGACAGGTATCTGGTTGACGATGAACTTCGAACCTTCTGCCGAACGTGCTTTTGCCTCTGTTGAATACATCATGCGGGACGTCGATTACGGCTGGTTGTTGCGTTATATGCACAGTACCGGCGCGTCAGCCTTCTTCGTAGTCGTGTACCTGCATATGCTGCGTGGCATGATGTACGGCTCTTACCAGAAACCACGGGAATTACTGTGGATTTTCGGGATGCTGATTTTCTTAGTGCTGATGGCCGAAGCCTTTATGGGTTATTTGCTGCCATGGGGGCAAATGTCGTTCTGGGGTGCTCAGGTTATTATCTCGATTTTCGGGGTTATTCCGGGAATTGGTGAAGATTTAACGTTGTGGATCCGCGGTGACTACGTTATTTCCGGAGCAACCTTAAACCGTTTCTTCGCGTTACACGTTATTGCCTTACCGTTGGTGCTGGTGATTCTGGTGTTCCTGCACATTATTGCGCTGCATGAAGTGGGTTCAAACAACCCGGACGGTATTGATGTTAAACGTCCAAATGACGGTCAGCCAGTTGAAAACAACGTCTCTGATAAATTCACTTTCCATGAATATTTCACTAAGGGTGGCAAAAAGATCATCGTTGATGCGATCCCCTTCCATCCGTATTACACGGTAAAAGATATTGTCGGTGTGGTTGGTTTCTTACTGGTGTTCTGTGGTGTGATTTTCTTCGCCCCTGAAGGCGGTGGATTCTTGCTGGAGCCGCCAAACTTTGAACCGGCAAACCCAATGAAGACTCCTGATCACATTGCACCGGTTTGGTATTTCACACCTTTCTATGCAATTTTACGGGCAGTTCCTGATCAGCTGTTTGGTGCGATCTTTATGTTCCTGGCGATTATCTTCCTGGCGTTGTTGCCGTGGTTAGACCGTTGCCCGGTGCGTTCAATGCGTTACCGTAGTGCGCTGCACAAATGGAACCTGGTTAACTTCTGCATCAGCTTTGTGGTGTTAGGTGTGTTGGGTGTATTACCTGCGACACCAACTTATACCCTGCTGGCACAGATTTTCTCTTTCACTTATTTTGCGTTCTTCGGCTTGCTGTGGTTGTACAGCAAAAACGAAAAAACTAAACCATTGCCTGTGAGGTTAACATAATGCTGAAACAGTTATTGGCAGCAGTGGCACTGGTCGCATCATCCGCTGCTTTGGCAGCGAGCGGTCACGTTGTTCACCTGGACAAAGCACCGATTGACCTGACGGATAAAGAGTCGTTACAGCGTGGCGCACGGATGTACCAGAACTATTGTCTGGGTTGTCACCAGATGGAATATCAGCGGTATTCACGAACTTTCCGTGATCTCGGTATTCCGGATGAAGTGGGTATGGAGCAACTGGCTTTTACCGCAAAAAAAGTCGGTGACCACATCAAAAACGCCGCACCTAAAACTGACTTAGCCAAATGGTTTGGTGCAGCACCACCGGATCTAAGCAACGTGGCGCGGGTGCGTGGCCCGGATTGGCTCTATACCTATTTACGCTCTTTTTATGTCGATCCAAGCCGCCCATTCGGCGTGAACAATGAAGTGTTCCCGCTGGTCGGTATGCCACACGTGTTGCAGGAGCTGCAAGGCGTGCCAAGCAAACAGCATGAAACACGGCTGGTTGATGGTGAATCAAAAGAAGTGTATGTAGGTATTGTCACTGATGGCACTGGCGAACTCAGTACTGAAGAGTACGACCGTGCGGTAGCCGATTTAGTTAATTACCTCGAATACACTGGCGAGCCTTCCAAACTGGAATCGCGTAGCCTGGGTATTAAAGTCATGATTTTCTTATTGATCTTCTTTGTGTTGGCATTCCTACTGAAGAAAGAATATTGGAAAGATGTTCATTAAGTCAGCATTGACTGACTGATAAGGGGCCTGGTGGCCCCTTTGCCGTTTTAAATTTACCGGAGGAATTCATGGCGATATCTGCCAACAGACGTGCTGCGATGACGTTGTTTACGGCTGCCGACGAGATGAGCAGCCATCAGGTCAGAATGGTACTGGCAGAAAAAGGTGTCACTGCAGATATATTGCTGGTTAGTCGCGATAATTTGCCGGAAGACGTCTATGAAGTGAATCCTTATGGTTCGTTGCCGACTTTAATGGATCGTGATTTAGCGCTGTACCAGGCTGATATTATTATGGAATATCTGGACGAGCGTTTTCCGCATCCGCCGTTGCTACCGGTGTATCCGGTCGAACGTGGTAAAACCCGGCTGATGATGTATCGGATCAAACACGACTGGTACGGTCTGGCTGAGAAAATCCTGCAGGATGGCGATGATGCGGTGGAAGCCCGGCGGGACTTGCGCGAAAGTTTGCTCTCTATTGCGCCGCTGTTTCAGGAAACACCGTATTTTATGAGTGAAGAATACAGTCTGCTGGATACTTATATGTCAGCACTACTGTGGCGTTTGCCGTTGTTTGGTATTGAAATTTCCGGCCCTGGCAGTAAAGATTTAAAAAATTATATGATTCGGTTATTTGAACGTGATGGCTTTCAGCAGTCGCTGACCGATGCCGAGCGGGAAATTCGTCGTGGCGCGAGGTATTAAGCAATGACTGAAGAACTGAAAATGACCCCCAATCGGCCTTATTTGCTGCGTGCATTCTACGAATGGATTGTTGATAACAATCTGACGCCTTATCTGGTGGTGGATGCGACGATGGCTGGGGTGAAAGTACCGACCCAGCATGTGCAAAACGGCCAGATTGTGTTGAATATCAATCCTTCAGCTGTCGGTAATTTGTTGCTGGGTAATGATGCCGTCACTTTTAGCGCTCGTTTTGGCGGTAGTCCGTTTGCACTATATATTCCGCAGCGTTCGGTACTGGCCATTTATGCCCGCGAAAATGGGGCTGGTACTATGTTTACACCGGAAGAAGATGAAGACGAAATGCTCGATGACGAGTTGTATGCCGAAGAGTTGGCAGACGATGAAATTGTTGATGTTAGTGGAAATTCTTCTGTAGAAGCGGCCGAAAAACCAAAAACAGATGACTCCGGTAAGCCGAAAAAGCCTTCGCATTTGCGGGTGATTAAGTAACCAGCTCTCAAAAGAGTAAAGTCATTCGAAAACCGACATTATTGTCGGTTTTTTTATTGTTGCCCAAGTTGTTTTTGACTGCTAGCCGCAGGTAAAGATCCGTCCAAACTTGCGAAAATTGATTATTTGATGGCGTGAACGAACTCGCTTAAACCGCCTTTTTTTCTGCAGCAACCTGCCAAAACGCCCGCATTAAAGGTTCATGTAACCTTTTGGATTGCATACAAATGCCCAGTTCAAACGGTTCGAATTGATAGTCCAGTGGCACGGTGCGCACCCGCTCGCGCACTGGACTATTTTGTACCACTGCATCCGGGGCAATCGCCACACCGCTACCAAGCGCCACCATACTGACCATGGCTTCATGGCCTTCAACTTTTGCTACTACTAATGGATTGAAGCCCTCTGTTTTTAACCACTGATCAAAGCGGGCACGCGCCGGTCCATGCTCGGGCACGATCATTGGAATGTCCTGCCACGGGATGGGGGTTAACGCTAGCAAATCATTGGTTTTGCAAGGGATCGTCGGAGCAATAAGTTGCAGCGGTAATTTGGCAATACTGGCAAAAGCGATATTCAGCGGTAAATGTGGTGGGTAAACTGCAAGGGCGACATCGGCTTCGTCGTTTTTAACTTTTTCAAGGGCAGCCGCCGCATCGCCGGTGGTGAGCTGAATTTCTGCTTTGGGACAGATCAGCCGAAACTTATCCAGAATATCCGGTAAATGGCTATAACTGGCGGTGACAGTACAGAATAACCGCAGCTGGCCTTGCAGCTCATCGCTGGTCAATGCCAAATCCACCTGCAGCTGATGCCAGTCTTCCAGATACTTTTTCACAAACTGCTGAAAACGCAACCCGGCCGGGGTCAAGCGTACTGAGCGGTTGTCGCGGCTAAACAATTGCACGCCTAAATCATCCTCCAGCCGCTGAATAATCCGCGTTAACGTTGAAGGTGACACATAGAGTTGCTCGCTGGTTTTACTGAAATTCAAACTGCTGGCCAGATGCTGAAATAGCTGGGCGCTGCGGATATCCATAGCGATTGACCTTAATGTTTAGGGCAACCACATGACGATGATTGCAAAAAGTGAAATACTATCTTGTGAATATATCACTTCACGCAATGTGAACAACAGCTTATTCTCACCTCATCAAAACAGCGCTGCTTGAACCGCTTACCTGACGTAAGCAAAAAACCAAGCCGCTGTTCTGCCCTAACGTATCAGCGCTTAGCGCGATGCAGGCAAAGAAACTAATTTTAGGTACGCAATCATGGCTAATTATTTCAATACTCTGAATCTGCGTCAGCAGTTAAAACAGCTGGGCAAATGTCGTTTCATGCAAAAAGAAGAATTTGCTGATGGTTGTAACCTGTTAAAAGGTTGGAAAATTGTCATCGTTGGTTGTGGTGCTCAGGGTCTGAACCAAGGCCTGAACATGCGCGATTCTGGCCTGGATATTTCTTATGCCTTACGTGCTGATGCCATCGCGCAAAAGCGCAAATCTTTCCTGCAAGCCAGCGAAAATGGCTTTGTGGTGGGCACTTACGAAGATTTAATCCCAACTGCAGATTTAGTATTAAACCTGACGCCGGATAAGCAGCATACCTCTGTAGTAAAAGCGGTGATGCCGCTGATGCAACAAGGTGCCACCTTGGCTTATTCGCACGGTTTTAATATCGTCGAAGAAGGTAACCAAATTCGCAAAGACATCACCGTGGTGATGGTTGCGCCAAAATGTCCTGGCACCGAAGTGCGGGAAGAATACAAACGTGGTTTTGGCGTGCCAACGCTGATTGCCGTACACCCGGAAAACGATCCAAAGGGTCAGGGCCTGGCGATTGCCAAAGCTTACGCTTCTGCCACCGGCGGTGACCGTGCCGGTGTATTGGAATCAAGTTTTGTCGCCGAAGTGAAATCGGACTTAATGGGCGAACAGACCATTCTTTGCGGCATGTTACAAACCGGTGCCATTCTGGCTTATGACAAGCTGGTTGCTGACGGTTACGAAGCAGGTTACGCCGCTAAGCTCATTCAGTTTGGCTGGGAAACCATTACCGAAGCGCTGAAACACGGTGGTATCACCAATATGATGGACCGCCTGTCGAACCCGGCGAAAATCAAAGCTTTTGATTTGGCTGAGCAGCTCAAAGGCATTTTACAGCCGCTGTTTGCTAAGCATATGGACGACATCATTGCCGGTAAGTTTTCTGAAACGATGATGGCCGACTGGGCAAATGACGATAAACAATTGCTGGGCTGGCGTGAAGAAACCCGTCAAAGTGGTTTTGAAAATGCGCCGGTGTCTGCTGAGCATATCGCCGAACAAGATTATTTCGACCGCGCTATTTTATTAGTGGCGATGGTGAAAGCCGGTGTGGAACTGGCGTTTGATACCATGGTAGAAGCCGGTATTGTTGAAGAATCAGCTTATTACGAGTCGTTGCATGAAACGCCGCTGATTGCCAATACCATCGCCCGTAAACGTCTGTATGAGATGAACGTGGTGATCAGCGATACCGCTGAATACGGCAACTACCTGTTTGCTAACGCTGCAGTACCAATGCTGCGCGAGCTGGTGAATACCATCAACCCTGAATTGCTGGGTAAGGGTGTGAACTCCGCCAACAATGGTGTTGATAATATCCGCCTGATTGAAGTGAATGACGCAATCCGCCAACACCCGGTGGAAATCGTCGGCAAAACCTTACGTGGTTACATGACAGCGATGAAACGCATCGTCGTGAGCCAATAACTGAGTTTTACGTGGACCTTGGTTGTTTGCCCGGCTAATCGCCGGGCTTTTTTTTGTGTGGTGATCAGGGCTTGAAAACCGCTTCGAGATTTGGGGACAGTGCGAACAAGATACGCGTTTCAATATTACCGGCGGCATCTTTCCCTTCGCCGACATATAAATGGCCATTTTCAACAGGTGTCAGGGCGGCAATAGTATCTATTAAAGCTTGCTGCTGGCTGTTGTCGGTTTGACTGACTGCCAGTGTACAAAACTGTTCAGTACAGGCGGTGGTGGTTGCTAAGGCGGTTGGGAATTGTTGTTGCAGATCGAGAAATTGTTGTTGATATGCAGCTTGTTTAGTTATGGTTTCACTACTTTTGGCTCGTTGCAGCAGTTGCAATTGCATTTGGTCAAAATTAGTGCTCATCATTACCTGCTCGATAACGTTGTTATCGAGGGTGTGAGGGCTAAACCAAAGGGCTGCAGCTAAATCAATGTCGTTACGCAGCTCACATTCTGCTGCCTGTGGGTCAACGCAGAGCTCGTATCGCTTGTTGTTCACGGTCGTAGACGAGATGATTGGGGCAGTCGGTGTACCTGTTGGTGTTGATTCTGCATTTTGCCGCGTGTCGGCTGAAGTCTCAGCTATGTTATCGGTAGGTGGTTGTGGCAAATTCGATGGCGCTGGCTGCGCTGTTGTTAAACCAAACCAGACAATACCTCCGCCAACAACAACACCTGAAAGTAAAAACAGCCATTTTTTCATCCTAATCCTCCGCTGTGGCGCTCACAGTTGCAGGCAGGAGCCTGCGATTGATGTTGTTGTTAAGTTAGCAGGATGAAACGGGTGTGTCATTTTTAATTGGCAGGTATTTGATTCAATTGTTTTATCCTCTGGTGCAAACCAGGATGATGAAACACATTAACCGGGGAACTGAACCATGAAATCTATCGCTTTAGTCGCGCACGATGGTAAAAAAGCTGAACTGCTGGCCTGGGTACAGCAACATGCCGATTTTTTTCAGAACAAACAGCTGTACGCCACCGGCACCACAGGGCGGCTGATCTCCGAAGCATTACAGTTGTCGGTGCATTGTCTGGCGAGCGGGCCATTGGGTGGCGACCAGCAAATTGGTGCGTTGATCGCGGAGCAAAAAATTGATTGGCTGGTGTTTTTCTGGGATCCGTTGTCGTCGCAACCCCATGATCCCGATGTGAAAGCGTTAATCCGGCTGGCGGTAGTGTGGAATATTCCAGTGGCCTGTAATAAAGCCACCGCCGATTTTATCGTGCACTCGACGCTGCTACAGCAGGATTATCAGCGATCGGTGCCGGATTTTGCTGCTTATCTTGGTCGCGCCACCGGCTAACACAAAAGCTAGTAATCACGCCGTGCCGGAAAACTAATTTTGTAATGTAAGCCGGCGCCAGGTGAACTCTGTACGTCAATCAGGCCTTTTAAACTACCGTTGACCAGATTAAAGACAATATGGGTACCGAGGCCGGTGCCGCCTTTGTTGCGTTTGGTGGTGTAGAAAGGTTCAAAAATGTGCGCCAGCGCGCGTTGATCCATGCCTACACCATTGTCGCCAAATTTCAGGATCACCATGCGACCTTCCTGGATAAAACTGATTTGGATCCGCGGGTTTTCCACCTGATTGACGCCGTGTAACAACGAATTCAGCACCAGATTGGTGATAATCTGCGCAATAGCGCCAGGATCGGTATACAGTTCAATATCGTCCGGACATTGAAAATCCAGTGCACATCCGGCTTTGTGCATTTGAGGTTTCAGTGTCAGTAACACGTCCTGAAGATAGCTGCGCAGTGAAAATTCCCGCAATGTGACGTTCGATTGATCAACTGATACTTGTTTAAAACTTTGCACTAAATCAGCAGCACGCGCGGTATTGACCTGCAGGATTTTCAAGCCCTCGCGCAGATGTTGCAAAAAACGCTGGAACTGGCTTTGCTGAATATTTTTACTGTCGAGTGCTTGCTGGATGGTTTCCAACTCACTTTGTAAATGACTGGAAGCCGTGACACAAATACCCAACGGCGTATTAATTTCGTGCGCTACGCCTGCCACGAGCGCGCCTAAACTGGCCATTTTCTCCTGGGTGATCAGTTGTTGTTGGGTCAATTGCAATTGCTCAAATGAATCAGCATTAGCAACCGAAATGGCGACATAACTGGCGAGCGTTCTTAGTAACGCAATTTGCGATTCGCTGTAAGCATGCGGCTCTAAACTTTGCACCGAGAACACCCCTACCGGTTTACCACTGACGGTCAGTGGGAAATAAAGCACCGATTGGGTTAATTTGCCGTACAGCGGCTCAGGAATTTGTGGCAGATAATTGAGAAAATCCTCGTTGCTGCCAATCAGGATCTCTTGCTGTTTGTTAAAACAAATCACCCCCGGTGCCCAATTCTGTTCTAAATCAATATCAAAACGCGGCGCTAACTGGTTGTCTTCCATCCAGAAGGCAAAATCGAGTTTATGTTCAGTCTCGCGATAAATACCAATCAGTAACACATGGGCATCCAGAATTTCGCTTAAATGGTGATGACAGCGGGTCAGCACTTGTTTTAGATCCAGCGACGCGGTGATTTCGGTGCTGATTTGCTGCAACAGCGTCACGTCCTGATAGGAGCGTTGTAATGCCTGATGTTTTTCTTGCAGCTGATCGGTTTTATGGCTCAGCTCTTCAGTGCGCTGTGTAACCAGAAGCTCGAGCTTGCGCCGCATTTCCAGCTGGCGGGTCATTTTTTGCTGATACCAAGCCCAGCCGGTGAAGAGCACTAAAGCTATCAGACCACTGCGGAACCACCAGGTCATCCACCAGGGTGGTAAAATGTGTACTGGCAATTGCCGCGAAGTTTGCCAGCTGCCTCCACTGATGCGGGCTTCGACCTGAAAGGTGTAGGTGCCGGGGGGCAGTCTTGTGTAAGTGGCAACTGGCCGTTGTGCCAGGATCCAGTCGCGGTCAAAACCGGCCAGCTGATAGCGGTATTCCAGTTGGCGCGGCAGTACAAATTCGGCAGCTGCAAAGTGAATGCTGAACATATCTTGTTGATACAAAAGCTGAAGTTTGTCCAATGCGCCAATCACTACCGGTAATAGCTGCTGACTTGCTTTCTGCGCCGGTGGGATCATCTGATTAAACAAACTCAGGTTGGTCAGCGCCAGCGGGCTGAGTGGCCAATTCTGGGGTAAATCGGCGATGCGGAAATAGTCCATACCTTCTTTGCCACCACGGAAAATGTGGCCATCCAGAGTATCCCAGGAACCAATCCAGGTGACACTTTGCATGCCAAGACTTTCGTCTAAATTCAGGTAACTGGCGGCGCCACTGAGCCAGTGTTTGCGGTACAGTAAGCGGAATAACGCAGCTTGTTCGAGTTCTGTGTCCATATCGGCGTCAGTCAGATAGGGTTTAAACCCAAGCACTTTGGCAGGCTGACCCTGCTGGCGGATCAACCGGTGCCGAACATTACCCGCGTGAATCCACAGCTGTTGGTTTTCTTCAACAATCAGTTGGATACCATTAAATTGCAAACCGTGAATGCTGGCCTGTTGCTGTTGCCAGCGTTGAAACTGGCCGCTGGCGGGGTCGAGTCGCGCCAGACCCTGATCGGCAGAACCTACCCATAAACCAGCAAAACTATCCTGGTACACCATATTGATGTCATCAAATGGAAACGCAGGTTGGCCATGACTGTGATAACGCCGCAGGTTTTTGCGTGCAGCATCCAGCATAAATAAGCCATGGCCGCGGGTGCCGATCCACAATCGTTGTTGCTGGTCTTCAAACAGCGATTTAATCACCGGTTGTTGCAGACTGTGCAGCAATAACGGTATTTTTTGCCATTGCCCGGTGTCACTTTGATACTGCCACAAACCTGTTTCAGTCCCGATCCACAGCCGTTGCTGCTGATCTTCAACCACTTGCCGTGCCGAAAACGCCAATTCCTCTAGCGGCGGCGTCACTGCCTGCAGCTGTTTGGTGGTCGGATTAAACAGCATCAGCCCGCCATCCCGATTGGCCAACCAGACCTTTTCAAAGTTGACTGCATCAATGCCCAGCACGTCACCCACCGGCAACAGATTGGGTTGATCGCTGACATGGGGTAAGGTCTGAACTTGCTTCGAAAAGCGGCTTAAGCCACTGATGCGGGTTTGGCTGACGGTCCACAACGTGCCTTGCCGGTCGAGCATCAGTGCATAAAGATTGTTACTTGGCAGGCCAGTGCTGAACTGAGGTAAATGCTGGAAGTGTTGCCAGGGCGCGTCCGGAGTTGGTTGGTACCAGAGTCCGGCATTAAAACTGGCGAGCCAAAGACCACCTTGCGGATCGATCAACATATCGGTCAGTTGTGCCAACTTTAAGGTTTCTGGTTGGATGTGACTGACCGGTTGTGGCTGATTTTTTGCCATTTGCAGTAATCCACCACTGAAACTGGCCAGCAATATCGTGCCATCGGCGCTTTGTCGTAGTTTATTCACGGATCCAATCAGCACATTATCTGCGGTTTTCAGAAAACCTGTCAGCTGCTTGGCCGACTGTTGCCAACGGATTAACCCACCACTGGCGCCAGCCATCGTACGCACTGGCGCATCTCCCGCCGCTAGCCACAATAGCCCTTGGTCATCCATCATCACATCGTTCAGATGCAAGCTGGAGACGCCGTCGACTTGAGCCGGCAAGGCTAAATGTTCCAGTTGCTGTAGCTTGGGATCCCAGCGAAACAGGCCGGAGCCGTAGCTGCCGACCCAAATTTGTTGGTTCGGATCCTGATACAGCACTGAAATTTCGGCGGATGCACCGGCATTGTTGGTGACCGGCAGCGCGATCCGTTCAAACCGTTCGGTGTCCGCGTTAAAGCGGTTTAATCCAGCATAACGGGTGCCAATCCACAGGGTGCCCTGATGATCAACCATCAAGGAGCTGACCCAATCGGCTGATAAGGTATTGGGATTAGTAGGGTCGGCGCGGAACAGTTTTACGTCAGTGCCGTTAAAACGATATAAACCGTGTTGGGTCCCAAGCCAGATTTGGCCGGAGCTATCTTGCACCAAAGCGGTCGAAGAAGTGTGCGCCTGAGTTTGTTCCAGTGGAATAAAGCGACTGTAAACCTGTTGCACCAAAGTTGAGGCGCCAAGATAGCAGGAGACCAGCGCAAGCAGCATGCAACACCAAATGCCTGTTCGCACTCCATCACCTCTGGTTGGTTTTAGCTAAGCTTTGAGTATTTACCGCTTTAGCCAAGAGAGCAAATTAAATACCCTTAATCCTTGAAGTTGCAGGGGATCCCCGCAATCACCTGGCAAAATTTACCGGCGTCCAGCTTTGCATTTGATGGAGCCTGGAAATGGTTCTTTCAAAGGCAAAACTCAGCTGGCTGGCTTGATACAACTCGGCAATAGCCACTTCGGCGCTGAGCAGTAATAAAGTTTGCCGCTCATAACATTCATCAACTAATGCAATAAAACGCCTGGCTTCATTGTCGAGCTTACTGACAAAAATATCTTGCTGTTCACGCTGATAATTTTCTTCGACGCCATGCAAAATAGCGGTGTCCGATACTTTGGTAAATTGCGGCACATCCGCCACTGCAATCGCCCGGAATTGACTGGCCAGTGCCATATAATCGAGCTGACTGCGCGGACCGCTGCACAGTGCCATAAAGTCAAAACCGATGATGACCTCGTTGCGCCATAAACAGGGGATGTCCCGCTCCAGCAGCTGGATTTTCGACATCGGCTGTACAAAACCAAAGTGGGTCGTTGCCAGAGCAGCTAATTGGCCATGCTCAGGTTGCTGTAAATAAAAACGCATCGGATGTTGCTGCAAACGCCGGTAGTCGATGCCGTGATCAAGGGCGAACAGCTGACAATGTTGCTCCAGCAAAGCAATGGCCGGTAAAAACCGGCTGCGTTGTAAACCGTTGGCGTACAGATCAGCAGGCGCTGAGTTGGAGGTGGCAACCAGAATCACGTTGAGTGCGAACAGTTCACGCCACAAGGTACCGAGCAGCATGGCATCACCGATATCCGTGACAAAAAACTCATCAAAACACAGGATTTGATAACGCGCTGCCCAATTTTTGGCGATGCGCTGCAAAGGATCTGGCTGGCCGCTCAGCTGATGTAATTCCTGATGGACCCGTGCCATAAAATGATGAAAATGCAGCCGGATTTTTTTTGGGGTGGCCAGTTGCTGGTAAAACAAATCCATCAACATGGTTTTGCCACGACCCACGGGGCCATAAATATACAGGCCCTGGGGCGGGAGGTGGCCTGCCTTGTAGCTCTCGCCAGCTCCATCAAGCTGGCCGGCCAGCGTCGCAAGCTGTTGCAGCACTTGCCACTGCGCTTCATCAAAATGCAGCAGGCCGCTTTCGACCTGCTGTTGATAACACTGCAACATCAATAACTTGCCTTGTTTTTAGGGTTTAAGGCGTCGCACCTTTGCCAATATGACGCTCCAACCAGCCGGTAAATTCCCGGTACCACAGCAATGAGTTATTTGGTTTTAAAATCCAGTGGTTTTCATTCGGGAAATACACCAACCGCGCTTCAACCCCTTTACCTTTGAGTACACCGTACAGTTCCAACCCCTGAGTGACCGGCACCCGGTAATCCAGCTCACCATGTAACACCAGCATCGGCGTCTGGAATTTGTCGGCGAACATCGCCGGATTCATTGACTGCATCGAAGCGGTATTTTGCCACGGCGAACCGCCATAAGCTTCAGAGCGATTCTGGGTAATGTCCGATGAAAACTGCCCCATCAGGTTGTAGACACCGGCGTGGCTGATCAGCGTTTTGTATTTGGTGCTATGACCGGCAATCCAATTCACCAGATAACCGCCATAACTGCCGCCCGCTGCGGCCATCCGGCTTTCGTCGATAAAGCCGCGCGACACCATATAATCGACGGCGGCTTCAGAGTCATAAAAAGGTTTAGTGGCGTGGTCGCCGTGAATAGAGGCGGTAAAAGCTTCGCCAAAGCTGCTGGAACCGTGGAAATTCGGTTGGATCACCACATAACCGGCGGCGGCAAACACCTGTGAATTCCAGCGATAACCAAAATTGTCGCCAGAGTAACTGTGCGGGCCACCATGCAGCACATTCAGCAACGGCCAGCGTTTATTGGTATCAAAATCAGGTGGGTAAGTAATAAACATTTGCACCGGTTTGCCATCTGAACCCGCAAATGACACTTCTTCCACTTTGCCCCAATTGGTTTGTTGTTGCAGTGTGGTATTAAGCTGGCTGATTTGTTTTAAGGTGCGGCTTTTATTATCGAGCAGGAAAATTTCCGGCATTTGGCTCATGCTGTGTTGCACCAGCACAAACTGCTGTGGACCGGCCAGCTGGAATTGTTCGTTACTGCCCTGACGCAACACTTGTTTCACCGCGCCGCCCTGGGTGGGCACTGAAAACAACGATTGTTTGGCTTTATCGTCAGCGGTGAAATACAACATGCTGCCGTCTTTAGAGAAATACCAGTCTGTTGGCGACAGATCAACATTGGCCGCCAGCACAGTGGCAGTTTTTTTCGTCAGGTCAAAATGGGTCAGCTTGACGTTGTCGCTGTTAAAATCGAGCCGTTTTTGCGCGCCGTACATCAGGGCTTTGCCGTCCGGGCTAAACACCGGATTGCTGTCGTCTGCTTGATTGGCACTGGTGATATTTTCCGCTTTACCGCTGCCGTCGGTGCTCAGCAGATAAATATCCTGATTCAGCCGGTTGTAGGGTGGCTCTGAGCTATTGGCAGAAACCGCAATGGTTTTACCATCCGGGGCCAAATCAAACTGAGGGTTTCCCTGTAAATTCATGATTTTATGAAAACCAACTGACAGCTGACGAATGTCACCGCTCGCTACATCCAGACTGAAAAAGTGCGGGAAAGTGTTTTCATCGAGAAAATGATCCCAAAACCGATACACCCGGTTTTCACTGATCTTGGCGGTAGTTTTTTGCTTTTTTTCCGCTTCGAGCCGGGTTTTTAATTTCTTAAAATCGCCTTCAAAATCTTTGGGCACTTCGGCCACAAACAAAATCTTTTTGCCATCGTTAAACCAGGTCGGCGCTGTCACAGCGACTGGTAAATCGGTCAGGGCTTTGGCTTCACCACCAAACACATTGATCAGCATTAACTGATTTTGGTCGGCACCACGTTTGGATAAAAAGGCCACCTGGCGGCCATCCGGGCTCCAGGCGGGTTGGGTGTCGTTGTCAGCATGACTGGTCAGTGCCGTCATTTTGCCACTGCCCAGTTCCAGCAGCTGTAAATCGGCATTGCCTTTATCGGTCGTCAGGTCGAATTTGGTCAGGCTGAACACGGCACGTTGGCCATCCGGCGACACAGTTAAACCAGACGGTCTGGCCACTTGCCAGACTTTTTCGGCGGTAAGTGGGGTAGGTGCGGCGATGCTGCTGGCGCTGGTTACTGTAGTTATTAGCGCTAAAAGACTGATCGTGCTGGTGAATTTCATCGTTATCTACCTGAAAATTCAAAAGTGTTCTGTAGCATAGGCGATGCAGTAGTCTGCTGGCAACCAATCCTGACCGACATGGGATTAACGGTTGTACCCGTGGGATTAATGCGATTATTAAGACAAGCGCTGCGATGAATTTTTGAGAACCATTTGTATTCATGTTTATACTAGCGTCTCAAAAGTTGGCGCTGTTGTTTAATAGCATCAACTGCGCGTTTTTTAAATCAAAGGAGCAACCCATGAAACATGCTGTGCTGGCCTTGTTATTTTCCGGACTCTCGACTTTTTCCGCTATCGCCACTTTTTCAACCATTGCGGCTTTTGCCAGCACCGCGCAAGCGGCGCAAGTAAATGTCTATTCGGCGCGCCAGGAAGAACTGATTAAACCGGTGCTGGATAAATTTAGCGCCCAAACCGGCATCCAAGTGAACTTAATTACTGGTAAACCGGATGAATTGATTAGCCGGATGGCCAGTGAAGGGCGCAACAGTCCGGCTGATGTTCTGATCAGCACTGACGTTGGCCGCTTGTACCGAGCTCAAACTCAGGGTTTGCTGCAGCCCATTACTTCTGATGCACTCAATGCTGCCATTCCGGCGCATTTACGTGATCCGGCTAAGCATTGGTTTGGTCTGACGACTCGGGCACGGCCGATCATGTATCTGCCAGGCAAAGTGGACCCAAAACAATTATCGACACTGGAAGATTTAGCATCAGACAAATGGCGCGGCCGCATTTGTATTCGTTCTTCTGACAACATCTACAACCAGTCGATGCTGGCGGCGATGATTGCTGAAATCGGCGAAGAAAAAACTTTAGCTTTTGCCAAAGGTCTGGTGGCGAATTTTGCCCAGCCGCCAAAAGGGGGAGATCGGGATCAGATCAAAGCCGCTGCAGCTGGTGTCTGTGATATCGCCATTGCCAACACTTATTACCTGGCCGGAATGTTTGACGAGCCGGCTGATGCTAAAGCGGCGCAACAGGTCAAAGTGTTCTGGCCAAATCAGGCGGACCGTGGCGCGCATATCAATATTTCCGGCGCCGGTGTCGCAAAATATGCACCGAATAAAGCTGCGGCGCAGCAGTTGATTGAGTATATGGTGCAACCTGAAGCGCAAAACTGGTATGCCACCGCCAATCACGAGTATCCGGTGCTGGTAGGCGTAAAATGGAGCCCGGTGCTGGAAAGTTTTGGTACTTTTAAAGCGGATCCGTTGCCACTGGTGAAACTGGGTGAACTGAACAGCAAAGCGCTGATGTTGATGGATCAGGCGGGTTGGAAATAAGCCTGATGCTTGAGTCTATGCCGTCGTTACCGCAGTGTCAGATGCTGGACCTTTTAATGCAGGCAAGCTTAGATGCGTTATAACCTGAGCCTGCGGCAACTGCCATTATTGCTGTTGTGTTTGTTGCTCTGCGCACCACTATTGGTGGTGTTGCAGAGTGTGCTGCAACCGGATTGGCAATTGTGGCAGCATTTAACCAGCACGGTACTGCCGGATTATCTGCAAAATTCCTTGTTGCTGGCATTTGGCGTTGGCATTGGTGCATTACTAATTGGCACCAGCCTGGCCTGGCTGGTGGTGTTTTATCGTTTTCCTGGTCGCAATTTGCTGCAATGGGCTTTGCTGCTGCCATTGGCGATGCCGGCATATATCATTGCCTACACCTATACCGGCCTGCTGGATTTTGCTGGTCCAGTGCAAAGCCTGCTGCGGGATACTTTTCACTGGCGCTATGGTCAGTATTATTTCCCTGAAATTCGCTCCTTAGGCGGCGCTATCCTGCTGTTATCTCTGGTGTTGTATCCCTATGTTTATTTGTTGGCGCGTACAGCTTTTGCCGCCCAGTCGCAGCGACTGGCGGAGGCAAGTTTAAGTCTGGGTCTGAACCGCAGACAGCATTTTTTCCGGGTGACCTTACCGATGGCGCGGCCGGCGCTGGTCACCGGTATGGCGCTGGCGATGATGGAAGCTTTCGCCGACTATGGCACTGTGCAATATTTTGGCGTACCGACCTTAACCACCGGCATTTTCCGCACCTGGTTTGGTATGGGTCAACAGCAGGGTGCTGCACAGCTGGCGGCACTGCTGTGTAGCATGGTGCTGTTACTGATTTATCTGGAACTAGCCTCGCGCAAACAACTGCATTTTTATTATTCAGGCCAGGCGCATCAACAGGTGCAATACCGGCAACTTTCTGGTGTTAAAGCGCTTTTGGCTTTGCTGTTGGCGCTGCTGCCCTTGTTGTTGGGTTTTGCCATACCAGCATCGCAACTGGCGTTTTGGGCGTTTGAGCAATGGCCTACGCTGTTGAGCGCTGAATTTGGCCGCTTGTTATGGCACAGTTTTAGTCTGGCGCTGGGGGCTGCTGTACTCGTGGTTTCGCTGGCGCTGCTGCTGGCTTATGGCATGCGGCTACATAAACACTGGTTGGTGCAGCTGCTGGTGCGAATGTCGGGCATGGGTTATGCCATTCCCGGTACCGTGATTGCGATTGGCGTGATGTTGCCACTTGGTTTTGTTGATAATCAGCTCGATTTATGGCTGGAGCAGCAGTTTGGCATTCGTAGTGGTTTATTGTTTTCCGGTACTTTATTTGCGTTATTGCTGGCTTACGCGGTGCGTTTTCTGGCGGTGGCGTTACAGGGTATTGAAGCAGGGCTGGGGCAGATTAAACCCAGTATGGATCAAGCAGCGCGATCGTTAGGCCTGAATGCGCGGCAAGTATTGTGGCGGGTGCATGTACCGCTGCTGCGTGGTTCGGTGTTAACGGCGTTATTGCTGGTGTTTGTCGATGTGCTGAAAGAACTTCCGGCGACTTTGTTACTGCGGCCTTTTAATTTTAATACCTTAGCGGTGCGAAGTTTTGAGCTGGCATCCGACGAGCGACTGGCGGCTGCAGCTTTGCCTGCTTTAACCATAGTACTGGTCGGGCTGGGGCCGGTGCTGTTATTGGCCAGAGCCATCGATAAAACCGGAAACAAGGAATAACCATGTTACAGCTGCAACAGGTCAGTGTCGCTTATCAGACATCACAAGTGGTCAAGGCCATCTGTTTTTCGCTGCAGGCCGGTGAAATTGGTTGTCTGGTTGGCCCTTCAGGTTCCGGTAAAACCAGTTTGCTCAGGGCGATCGCCGGATTTGAACCGGTCAGCCAAGGGCAGGTGCTGGTGAATGGTGAAGTCGTCAGCGCGGTGGGCGTTCAGCAAAATCCGGAGCAACGGCAGATTGGCGTGGTATTTCAAGATTATGCGTTATTCCCGCATTTAACCGTGGGCGAAAATATCTGTTTTGGCTTGTGGCGCCAACCCAAGGCGCAACAGCAGCAAAAACTGCAGCAGTTACTGCAGCTGGTTGGGCTATCGGGCATGGCAGGTCGTTTTATTCATCAACTGTCCGGAGGTCAGCAACAACGGGTGGCGCTAGCCCGGGCATTGGCGCCAGAGCCACGGTTAATTCTGTTGGATGAACCTTTCTCTGGCTTAGACGCTGACCTACGGGACAGTCTGGCCCGTGATATCCGTGACATTCTAAAGCAGCTTAATATTACGGCGGTGATGGTGACTCATGATCAGCATGAAGCTTTTGCCATGGCCGACTGGATTGGTGTGATGGCGCACGGCAGTTTGCAACAATGGGGCACGCCTTATCAGTTGTATCATCAGCCGTCGAACCGGTTTGTGGCTGATTTTATCGGGCAAGGTGATTTGATCCGGGGTGAAATGCTGGATGGTTATCAGGTAAAAACTTGTCTTGGCTTGTTCCGACAAGCTCAGCACACCGGTTTCGCCGCAGGTACTGCCGTCGATTTATTGGTACGACCGGATGATATTCTGCATGATGATGCCAGTCCACTACGGGCAAAAGTGCTAAGCCGGGCTTTTCGTGGCGCCCATATGTTGTATCAGTTGCAGGTGGGTATGAATGAGCAGATCAGCTGTCTGGCGCCGAGCCATCATCAACATCAGCTTGGTGAAATGATCGGCATCAGCGTGCAAATTGACGATTTGGTTTGTTTTGCTAGAGCGGTGAATCAGGTTTAAGCAGTTGGTGGTATATACCCAAAATCTTCAAGGATGACATAAGCGTCGTTATTGTTCGTTCAGATAACGCTGGTAGATGTCAGAGCCTTTATTTACCGCCAGCTGTTCCCACAACAAATCAGCTAACGCCTGCTGCCTTTGATAAAAATCGACACTGAATACCAGATAGCCGGTGTTGCTGTAGAGCGGCGGATAGAGCACTTTTAGGCCGCGATCGGCAATAAAACGGGCAGTAAATGGCTGACCGTTGATGTTACACAAGGTGGTCACCGCGTTAATCCGGCCTTTTTTCAGCAAGTCTAAATCCATAGTGCCGGACAAGGTATAGTGCATCTGAAACTTTTGCCCGACCGGGCTGGTAATAGCAGCGTAGCCCAAGGGCCGGCCAATCACAATTTCGTTGCCGCCAACAATTTTCTGACCATCCCAGCTCCATTCGGCGTCTTCGCGACTGACCAGACAGGTGTGATGCTCTGCAAAGGCGCGTTTGGGATCAGGCTGCTGTTGTAGGAGTGGGTAACGGACAAATTCTGCCCGTTCCGGATGATAACTGGCGATGACGGCATCCACAGTATTGTTCGCCATCGCAGCCAGACAGCGTTTCCAGGGCATCCGTACCAGTTCCAGCCGGAGTTGCGGCACTTTTTGCATTAATAATTTTAAATGCTCGATGCTGGCGCCAGGCCGATCGGTTGGGATCAGCGCACCACTACCTAAATAATAAGGAAATAGTAATTTATCTTCGTAACAAAATTTCAGCGGCACCGCCGCAATCGCGGTGCTGCTGAACAGCAACAAGACAATCAGACTACATAAATGCATACAACAGGGAGTAATGAGACTCGAATGGCTTCATTATAGCTGGGTTCCTCTGAAAAAATGTCGGTGGAAATGCCCTGCGCATGCTTTTTCCTCATCACTGGTCTGGCGGTAAAGTGGGTGACAGGCGCAGTGATCGAAATAGGGCTGGAGACGTCGAAAACAATCGAATTTGCCGGCGCTGGAATTAATTGCAGTTTATGTGCCGCTAAACGGTTTCGATTGACAATTTAGGCTATGCTGGTCGATGAGGGCTCCGTTACGGTAACAATTCAGATCCCCAGCCATCATCATCACAGGCCACGGAAGTTTCACGAATGACTTTAATAGTCATCTGCCAGCTTGTCTGTCTCTAAGCCAAAATAGGAATCGCTATGACCTTAATTAAAAAGTTGATGTTGTCGTTTGGAATTGTGTTGTTGTTAGTCTTGCTGTCGACTTTGGCTTCATTAAGCAGCATGCAAAAAATGCAGACCGCGGTAGAACTCAATGAACAAACATATAATGTGATCCTCGCTGGCAATTTGCTGGCGGAAGATTTAATGAATATTGAATCTGGGCAGCGTGGTTTTGTGATCACCGGGCAAGAAAGCTTTTTGGCACCATATCTGGAAGGCAAAAAAGGTGCTGCAGCCGGGATATCGCAATTAAAAGACTTTATGCGTGGGAATTCTTCGCAGTCTGCATTAGTCGATGATATCGAAGAACATTATCAGCAGTGGTTGGAAAACGCCATTGAACCTGCAGTGACGAAACGTCGTGAAGCGGGTGATGATCCGGTGAAACGCCAGCAAGTGATTGCTTTTGTGTCTGAAGGCAACGGCAAAATGTACATGGAAAAAATCCGCGCCGAACTGGAAGAATTTATGGATGTGGAGCGGGCTCAGCTAAAAGTTCGTAGCGCTGATGCTGTTTCGGCAAAAAGTCTGGCTTTTACCAGTTTAGTTGTAGGCGGTATTTTAATATTAGTCGTGGCTGTTGGCATGGCCGTGTATATGAAAAATACGCTGCAACAACGGTTAGCCGTGGTCAAAAACCTGGTGGCTGCAGTCGCTGGTGGGCGCTTAAATAATCGCATTGACAGTAGTGGCGGTGATGAAGTGGCGGAATTGCTGGCGGGCCTTGATGTGATGCAAACGCAGCTTTGTCAGTTACTTGGCGAAATTAAACACGCAGCCGGTGAATTAAGCTCGGCCAGTTCAGTGGTCGCTTCAACCGCTGAAGAGCTCAATGCCTCTGCCAATGAACAATCACGTGCTTCATCGTCTATTGCGGCAGCGGTGGAAGAGTTAAGTGTCAGTATTAATCATGTGTCCGGCAGTTCGTCAGAAGCCCATCAAATCGCCACCGATTCTGGCAAGCGGGCTGAGCAAAGCGGCACTGTCATTAACAATACCGTGGCCAGTATGGAGCGGATTGCAGTGGTGGTACGCACAGCCTCGAACCGGATGGAAGAGCTGGGTAAACAGTCCGAGCAAATTTCCAATATTGTCAGTGTGATTAAAGGTATTGCCGACCAAACCAACTTACTGGCGTTAAATGCGGCGATTGAAGCGGCGCGGGCCGGTGAACAAGGCCGTGGTTTTGCGGTGGTGGCAGACGAAGTTCGGATGCTGGCACAACGGACCACCCAATCAACCAGTGAAATTTCCACGATGATCGGGTTGATTTTATCCGGTACCTCCGATGCCGTAGGCCAGATGGGCACTGGTGTGGTGCAGGTGAATCAGGGCGTGGAGCTGGCGGCGCAAGCGGGCAGTGCCATTGCTGAAATTCAGCAAAGCTTTAAACAAGTGCTGAGCGTGATTGAACAAATTTCGTTAAGTCTGAACGAGCAAAATGCTGCCAGCCAGGAAGTCGCCGGACATATTGAGCGGATTGCCGGCATGTCTGCGCAAAACAGCGAAGCGACCCAGCACAGTAGTAAAGTGGCGCATGAGCTGAAAGTCTTGTCCAGCGGCCTGACGCAGGCGGTATCGCGGTTTACGCTGTAGTAAAAAAAGCGACCAGGCTGAAGGCATCAGTCTGGTCGCAACTGGCCACAGCGGTGAGGCTGTAGTTGCCAGAACAGGACAGAATAAAACCGAAATGCTGTTGTTAAAGCTTCAGGGCTGGGCTAAAAATTCCGCCAGTGGTGCGGCAACCGCCTGAATCCCCAAAACCCCATCTAAATGACCCCATTGTCCAGGAATTTCAGTGAGCGCCGCCGGATTTCCAGCTGCCTGTAGCTGCTGCTGACTCAGTTTCGCCATGGCAGGCGGCAGTAATAAGTCACCGGTCGCTGGTAAAAATAAGGTTTTGGCTTTGATCTTTTTAATACTCTGTTGCCAGTTATCGCCCATCCCGGCGCGCCACAACTGGGATGCCCGCACCAGATACAACAAATGATTAGCGTCTTGGTGAACCGCCCTTAATTTGGCCTGTGCCAGCAGTTGTTGCCAGGCCAGCGGTTCAGCCAGAATATCCTGATGTGCGGCAGCGTCAGTTGCCATATCAACATATCGACTGTTAAAGCCAACCGGATTGGTGGCATCCTGGGTGATATAAGCCAAAGCACGGGCGAGGCCTGCGTCCGGTTGCTGGGCTTTACCGTAATAATCACCTTGTTGCCAGTGTGGGTCGTTTTTGATCGGTTGCGCCCAGCGTTCCAGCCGCACTGCGGTCCAGGCGTCAATGTAAGCAGTGCCAATCACTGGTACTAACCGCTGCACCCGGTCAGGATATAAAGTCGCCCATTCAATCGCCTGAAAAGAACCCATCGAAGGCCCAATCACCGCATAAAGTTTATCGATGCCAAGGCTATCGAGTAACGCCCGTTGTACTTCAACAAAATCGCGGATGGTCACTACCGGAAATTTCAGCCCATACGGCTTGCCGGTCGAGGGATTGATCGTGGCTGGACCGGTGGTGATGACGTTGGGATCTTTGACGTTGGCATTGACCAGCGTATCACTGCTAATCACATAATATTTATTAGTATCAATGGCTTTGCCTGGGCCAATAATGGCATCCCAGTAGCCTGGTGCTGCGTCTTCTGGTTGATATTTACCAGCTGCATGCGAAGTGCCG
This sequence comes from Rheinheimera sp. SA_1, assembly GCF_001669775.1. GTDB lineage: Bacteria > Pseudomonadota > Gammaproteobacteria > Enterobacterales > Alteromonadaceae > Pararheinheimera. The sequence continues at coordinate 313,070 of NZ_LXWK01000017.1, read as the reverse complement.
GAAAAATAATGGGTGATCAGAATCACATTGGATTTATCGGCGTTGAGCTTGCCATAGGCTTCCCAGCCGACCCGCACTTTGGCAATAGTCTGCTGGTTTTGGGTTTGAAAGTTGTTGATTTCAAAAGCCTGTTTTTTGACTAACAAAGGTTCTGCCGCTGCGGCCTGACACATAAACAGCAGCCACGACAGATTCAGTAACAACGCCAGAGCCAACCAAAAGCCGGGCTTTGCAGCACGATGTTGCTTTGCAGGATAAAACGAGCACATATAAACAGGCATCAGCAACTCCGGTTAAAACAATTCAAATAAGCCAATCGCCAGCAGAGTACCAAACAGCGGCACAATAACCGTGACAATCGCCACCGGTCCATAAGCATTTTGGTGCGATTCGCCACAGATAGCACGAATGGTGGTGACGACATAACCGTTATGCGGCAGTGAATCTAAAGCACCTGATGAAATGGCCACCACCCGGTGTAACTGTTCAGCATCGACACCGCGATCGAGATAAGTTGGGGCTATTTCGGGCAACGCAATCACTTGCCCACCGGAGGCAGAACCGGTGACACCGGCAATCACGCTGACAGCAATGGCGGCGCCCAATAGCTCAGGCCCGGGCAGGTGGGTCATTTGTTGCACTATGCTGTCAAAAGCGGGTGTCAACTTAGCGACGCTGCCAAAACCAACAACTGCCGCAGTGTTACCAATGGCCAGTAATGCGCCGGTAACGCCATCATTCAGCGCTTTGTCCAGGTTCTGCACATACCGTCGATTCAGTAAATACAACGTCAGTACACCACCGCTAAGAGCAACAATTAACGCTGCTTGTTGCAGGCTATGATGCAACCAGTTGGATAAGCCGAGCACGACGAATAACGGAATAATCCCCAGCAGCGGATGTGGCAGCGCGCGGCCACCGACCATGGGATCGCTGTCGCGGCCTTCAAATTTTTCGCCTTTAGCCACGGCGTTGTTAATCATATTGCGCAGCCAGGCATAACCAACTGCGGCCATAAAAATTGCCACCACGAGGCTCACTTCCCAGCCAGCGTAAGGTGAGGTTTTTAAGTATTGAATGGGGATCCAGTTCTGAATTTCCGGCGAGCCAGCCGATGTCATGGTGAAAGTCACCGAGCCCAATCCCAGCGCTGCCGGAATAAAGCGTCGTGGCAGATTGGCATCTTTAAACAAACTAACGGCCATCGGGTAAGCTGAAAAAGCGACCACAAACACACTGACTCCACCGTAAGTCAACACGGCGCAGGCTAAAACTACCGCCGCCACCGCATGGGCTTTCCCCAGTTTATTGATGATTGCGAGCGCCACTGCATCGGCAGCGCCGGTATGTTCCATCAGTTTGCCGAACAAAGAACCTAATAAAAACATTAAAAACCAGGCGCTGACAAAACCAGCAAAGCCATTCATATACCCATGAATAAAATCAGTGCTGCCAGCCGTTTGCCAGAATGGAATACCGTTGGTCACTGCCACCAGTAAAGCGCAGAGTGGTGCCAGAATAAACAGGTTAAACCCCCGCATCGTCAGTAAAATCAGCAGCAACAAACCAGCCAGCAGACCTGCCATGCCAAGCATCGAACCCCAAGCAGCATCGAGCATAAAAACATCCTTCTTCGCTTTTTCTGCAGTCTGATCTATCCGCCTTCACATCTCTATAGTACTAAGGTACAGATTAACATTTGCTCAGATCGGCCTAAAGTAGAGACAACTAAACAAAAATAACCACTAGCAAGATATAGCCAAAATCATTGATGGTGCAGGTAGGCGACGAGTGAGTGAGACTGGAACGCCAGCCCGACCCAGGAGCATAGTGTACTATGTGACTGGGTCGGACTGGCGCCCCAGCGAACGAGCGAAGTCAACACCCCTGCAACTTCAAGGATGAAGGCTATAGCCGACAGATCAGCAGGAGACGCCTTATGGCCCATAACAATAACAAAGCCTTACAACCTACTTTACTCGCCGTTGCCATTAGCACTGTTCTGTTTGGCACAGCATTGCCGGCAGCTGCGCAACAGGCTGCACAAGCTAAAGACAAAGAAACCGCGGCGCTGGAAGTGATCCAGGTCACAGCCCGGCGCACTGCCGAAAATCTGCAAACGGTGCCGGTGGCGGTGACGTCGATCGGCGCTGAAGACTTAAAACAAAAAGGCATTGAGAACATTACTTCGGTGCAGCAGTACTCGCCGAACACCACGTTACAAGTGTCGCGTGGCACCAACAGCACCTTAACGGCGTACATTCGCGGTATCGGCCAGCAGGATCCACTATGGGGTTTTGAACCTGGTGTCGGTATTTACATCGACGACGTCTATATGGCACGGCCACAAGGCGCGGCGCTGGATATTTATGACGTAGAACGCATCGAAGTATTGCGCGGTCCACAGGGCACTTTATACGGCCGCAACACCATTGGTGGTGCGGTGAAATATGTCACTAAGGCACTGAGTGGCGATAACGAATTCGCAGTGCGTGGCACCTTGGGCAGTTATGGTCAACAAGACTTAAAACTATCCGGTCAAACCGCTATTACTGACAAACTGTTTATCGGTGCGGCTGGTGCTGTGTATCAACGTGATGGTTTTGGTACTTATTTAAATACCGGCGCGGAAAACTACGATAAAGACATCGTCACTGGCCGCATCAGTCTGCAATATCAGGCGTTAGATAACTTACGGTTTGCTTTTGCCGCTGATGACACCCAGGATGATTCAAATTCTAAGGGGGGCCATCGTCTGACGCCAAGTTTACTGACCAAAGAAGCGCCGCCAACCAACGTCTTTGATTCCAACACCTCGATGCCGGAAGATAACTCGGTTGAAACCAGTGGTCAGTCTTTAACGATGACCTGGGATGTGAATGCCGACTGGACCATCAAAGCAGTGTCGGCCAAACGTGAAGGGGTGACTGACACCAATATTGATTTCGACTCGACTCGTTTAGCCTCGTTAGACGTACCGGCTTTTTATGAAGACGAACAAACTTCACATGAACTGCAGTTTCTGTATAACAGCGATAAACTGAAATTTGCTTCTGGCATTTACAGTTTTAGCGGCGAAGCCTGTGGCGCTTTTGGCACTGTAATCGTCGCAGGTGCCGGTGTGACGGTAGAAAACGGTGGTTGTGTCGATACCGACTCCATCGCAGCCTATGCCCAGGGCTCTTATCAATATAGTGATCAGTGGTCTTTCACCTTAGGCGGTCGTTACACCAAAGATGACAAAGATGCCAACGTGTTCCGCTATATGTACTTAGGCAACAAGCACCCGAGAGTGAGTGGCGGGACGATTTTGCAGGTGCAAACTAACTTTGAAAACAGCGCCAGCTTTAATCATTTTTCACCCCGTGTTGGTTTTGAATTTCAGGCGACTGATAGCGTGATGTATTACGGCAGCTACACCGATGGCTTTAAATCGGGTGGTTTTGATATGCGCGCAGTGAAAAGTTTAAACCCAAGCGCCGATCAGCCATACCAGCCAGAAACAGTCGATACCTTTGAACTGGGTGTAAAAAGCGAATGGTTTGAACGTCGCCTGCGCCTAAACGCTGCGGTATTCAGTTCAGCTTATGACGATATGCAAGTGACAGTTCAGCGTGCTGTTGGCAATAACGTCGCTTCACAAGTGCTGAACGCTGCCAGCGCCAGTATCGATGGTTTGGAATTGGAAGCCACTTTGGCGGCGACTGATGCACTGCAGCTGAATCTGATTGTTGGTTACACCGACGCCAGTTTTGATGAAGTGCGGGTGTTTGATATTCCGTCACAATCGGTGATTGATGTTTCTAACCTGTGGTCATTCGCCAACACGCCAAAACTAACCGGCACTTTTGGTGGTAAGTATGTGCTGGAAGTTGGCGGCGGTGAGCTGGTGTTAAACGCGGCGATGTCACACCGCAGCGACACGCAGATTTTTGAACTGCCTTCAATGCTGGATTTTGGCAGCTACACCTTGTTTAACGCTGGCGCGACCTGGTACGCACCGGACGGTCACTGGGATGTGTCGTTGCAAGGTCGTAACTTAGGCAATAAAGAAGTGCGGATCGCCGGTTACAACTTTGCGCTGCTGGCTGGTGAGCAAACCATCACCGGTTATTACGCCGACCCACGGACTGTGAGTCTGTCAGTGGGTTACCGGTTCTAAAACTGGTTTTTAACTGTTATACCCAAAATCATTGGAGTCGCAGGTAGGCGGCAAGCGAGTGTATCCCCATGAGCATAGATTTCTATGCGATTGGGGTGAGCAAGCGAAGCCAACACCCCTGTGACTTCAAGGATGACGGGGATAAAACATGTTGCCGGGGCGTAAGCACTGGTTCATGATGTTTGTTGTCCCGAACTTACCAGACGGCCACTGATGATTGCCATAATTGCTGACGACCACCCGCTGTTTCGTGTTGCCCTGTCACAAGCATTGCAGACTATTCTTGGACCTTCAGCCGAGCTGTTCCAGGCGCATAGTATGGCGCAGCTTTGGCCACTCCTTCGCACCAACCCAGATACCCAATTGATACTGCTGGATTTAAAATTACCGGATGCCGAAGGTTTTGCTGGCCTGACCGCACTTCGCACCGAATACCCTGATATCAGCGTGTTGATGGTGTCGGCGATTGAAGACCCCGCCGTGATTAAACAAGCGTTGCAACTAGGTGCTGCTGCATATTTACCTAAATCAGCACCGCTGGAAGTGTTATCCGATGCGGTGGCGGCGGTGCTCAATGGTGATCGCTGGCTACCGGCGGAACTGCAAACCGCAGTAGCGCAGGCCAAAGATTTGATCGACCGCGATTTTGCCAGCCGCCTGGAACAACTGACCCCGCAGCAATTTCGGGTGCTGAAGATGATTGCCGATGGTTTGCTGAATAAACAAATCGCCTATGAAATGAATGTGCAGGAAACCACCGTCAAGCAGCATGTGTCGGCGATCTTGCGCAAACTGGAAGTCAATAACCGCACCTTAGCCGGCATTTTATTCGAAAAATTAAAATTGCCTGACAACCTCTGAAGAGCGCTGCGCCAGCCAAAAATCACGCGCGAGCTCGCCACAAACATCGGGTAAAATTTTAAGCCAAAGGATTCACGATCAACAGCAGAAACTGCTATGGTGATGCTTTGCGGACTTCAGTCCGCTTCCTGATGTTTGTGGTAGGTTGAACCTTGTGACGAGCGGTAACGCAGAACCAACTGTGGTAGCGAATTCCCAGACCGGAAGATTGATGCAATTATTGCAGCGGTCGGGGCTTGCTCGTGATTTCGCTTTATTCGTGTTATGGCTGTTGATTTGGCTATGTGGTCTGATTGTCGAATACACGGCGCATGCCAGTGTCTGGTTTCCAAGTGCCGGGCTTACTTTTGCCGCCATGCTTGTGCTGGGGTTGCGGGCAGTCCCGGCTCTGATGGCTGGATGTGTGCTGATCACTTTTTTTAGTGTGCAGCAGTATCAATTACCTCTGGATTTTCAACAAAGCCTGCAAGCCGGTTTATTATTTGGACTGGCGCATATCTTACCTTACGGCGCCGGAGCCTGGTTGCTGCGAGTGCTGGCCAAGCATGGCTCTCGACATTTTCCAAAATTGGTCCTGCAATTTTTACTGATTGCTGCAGGCAGTGCGCTGGCCGCTTCAGTGCTGGTGATCACACAGCTGGTGTTATGTCAAATGTTGCCTGCTGCTGAAGCCAGCGCGACCTGGTTGCCGTTCTGGATTGGCGACCTTGCAGGCGTCGTGGTAATAGCGCCTCTATTATTTGCTTTGCTGACACGACTCAAGCCATCGGCGCTGTTGCGGCTGACCGATGTTGCCGGACTTCAACAACTACGCTGGAGCCGCGGCGTCAGTGCAAAAATTTTGCTGAATATCACTTTAGTGATGTTGGTGATGCTACTCGCCAAGCTGACCCACTCAGAGAACAGTGCTTTTGCCATCTTCTTTTTATTGATCCCACATATGTGGCTGGCCTGTACTGAATCTGCGTTGGTGAATGTGATTGGGGTTGCCATCAGTAGCATCTTGATAGTGTTGTGGGTACATCTGTTTGGTTTGATGGAGTTTGTGATGGTCTACCAATTTGCCATCACGGTGATAGCTGCCAACACCTTGTTTGGGTTGGCATTACCGGCACTGATTGAAGACAATATCCGGCTGCGGCAAGTGGCGTTCACCGACAGCCTGACCCAAACCGCCACCCGCGAATGGCTGGAGCAACAAGCGGGTCTGGAAATTTTACGTCATCAGCACACCGGTTTATCGCTGTCTTTGGTGTTATTTGACGTCGATCACTTTAAACAGATTAACGATGAATATGGTCATCAAGTTGGTGATCAGGCGTTGGCCACTGTTTGCCAGATTGCCCGCCAATATTTACGTCCAACTGATTTGCTGGCGCGTTATGGCGGTGACGAGTTTGTGTTGTTGTTACCTGATACCAGTGCCGATGCGGCTGGAATTATTGCCGGCCGGATCCTGGCGCAGTTACGGCTGGTCCGCGTCGCTGACTTAACCAATATCACCGCCAGTTTTGGTGTGAGCCAGTATCTAGCTGGCGAAGACTACAGCACATTATTTGCCCACGCTGACAAAGCACTGTATCAGGCAAAACAACAAGGGCGGGATCAGGTGCAACTGTATGCTGACGCTTTGGCGCTTTCAACCGCCTAACAAATCATCGGCAATCGGCTGATAGCTGTCGGCGCTGTTAATCAGGGCATGCGCGGTCAGGCCGGGTACACCATAAACGGTACTTTTGCACTGAAATCGCTGCCGGATTGCTTGCAGCAATAAATCAAAATCACCATCGCCGGATAACAACACAATTTCATCGACCGCTTCGGCTTGTTGCAGCACATCAATCGTGATGCCGACATCCCAATCGCCCTTGGCGCTGCCATCACTGCGCTGAATAAATGGTTTGAGTTTGACGGTAAAACCAATGTGGCGCAGCGCATCCTGAAACTTGCGTTGCTGATCGTCCGCTCTGTCTATGGCATAGGCGGTAGCCTGCACAATGTCGCCTTGATGTTGCAATTGCTGCCAGAAACGACGGTAGTTAAACTGCCGGCCATAAGCCTGACGACAGGTGTAATAGATGTTTTGTACATCCACAAACACGGCGATTTTTTTCAACAACAACACCTGCAGCAAATAACCCTGAGTTGCCGACTATAACATGGAAGCCCACGCATTCAGCCTTTACTTATGCCGGGGTTTTGGTGTTGTACTGAAATGCTGCGCCTTATTCAAGCTGAACTGAAGGCACAGCAGCGCGGATTTTCAGCGGAAAATCTGCTACAGTGTCAGCTGTTTTTGACTTCGTCACTGCAATATTGCAGTGCACCCTTTTCAGGATATCGTTGTGACCAATAACCAGACTTTACGCCGGCTGCGTTACGCCTTTGATTTTAACGACAGTACGATGATCAAGATTTTTGCGCACGGTGGCCTTGAAGTCAGCCGCGCCCAAATCAGTGACTGGCTGAAAAAAGACGATGACGCTGCCTTTGTCGCGATTGCGGATCCTGAATTGGCGATATTTCTGAATGGTCTGATTATCGAAAAACGAGGCCGTAAAGAAGGTCCACAGCCAGAGCCAGAGCAAAAACTGAATCACAATATTGTGTTCCGCAAACTAAAAATCGCTTTGGATTTAAAAGACGAAGATATTCTGGCGTTGTTGTTGTTGTCAGATTTTCGCTTAAGCAAACACGAACTGAGCGCGTTTTTCCGCCGTCCGGATCATCACCATTTCCGCGCTTGTCAGGATCAGGTGTTACGCAACTTTATCAAAGGTGTGCAGCTGAAATTCCGGCAGGATAGTGAAGACTAAAACCGAAGAAAAGGTTTTAAAAAGCAGCATAAAAAAAGCCCCGGCGCAGTGGTCGGGGCAAAAAGCCTTGTGATGGATATACCCTTCATCCTTGAATATTCGGGGGTGTTGGCTGCCTTCACGAACCCCAGTCACATAGAACAGCTATGCTCCTGGGGCTTCGCTCAGTTGCCGCCTACCCGAATCTCCAATGATTTTGGGTATAAACTACAACATCACCAGTGCTCGTACGTCAGGGTCTGACAAAGTCTGCTGCAGAACTGTAAAACTGCAGCAGCGATCAGCAAGTTACGGAACAACGCCATAGTACCTGACGACAGCTCATAAGATAAAATCGAATATACCTGACTGTTAATCAGTTAAAATCTGCGTAGCGGGATCATCTTCTTCATGTAACCATTCCCGCCAAATTGCCACCAGTAACGCCATTAACACTGGGCCAATAAATAACCCGACCATGCCCATGGTTTGCACGCCGCCAATCAGACCAAAAAATGTCGGTAAAAAAGGTAATTTTACCGGGCCGCCGACCAGATTGGGCCTAATGGTTTTATCAACAATAAACAACTCGATACTGCCCCACAAAAACAAACCGACACCAGCGGTTAAATCGCCGGTGCCCACCAGATAGACTGATAACAAAGTAAAAGCCAGTGGTGCGCCGCCAGGGATTAATGCCATAAAGCCGGTGAGCACGCCAAACGCAACCGGGGAAGGCACCCCGGCAATCCAATAGGCAGTCCCCAGCACCAAACCTTCGCCAATGGCGATAATGGTCATGCCAATGACCGTTGAGCTGACAGTGGCCGGCACCACACGCGAAAAACGATTCCAGCGACTAGGTAAGATGCGCTCGCCAACGGTATCCAGCTGGCAGGCCAATCTTTCACCATCTTTGTATAGAAAAAACAAGGTGATCAGCATAAACAATAAGGTCAGCAATAAACCGGCGGTGTTCCAGCCAAAGGTCAGCACCCAGCGTGAAATACCACCCAATTGCTCGCCGCTAATCATACTGATCACTTGTCCAAGCTGATGTGGCTGACCCAGATACAATTGCCATTGTTCGGCCAGGGTTTCACCAACCCAGGGCAGGGCGTTGATCCAGGCTGGCACCGGTGAGCCATATTCATTGACGCTGGTCAGCCAGAAAATCCAGCCACGAATTTCGTCCATCGCATAGGAAAATACCATGGCCAGCGGGATCACCAGACCAATCACCATCAGGATCAACGCGACAGTGGCTGCCAACATTGAGCTCTCGCGGCAATAGTGTTTTAACCTCGAAAATAGCGGCCAACTTGCAAAGCAGATGATCAGCGCGGCCAGCACCGGCACCAGAAAACCAATAAAGAAAAACACCCCGGCAGCCAGAATAAGCACTAATAAAGCGCGGCTAATGGCGGCATTGCTGACAATTTGTGACATCAAAAAGCTCCTACGGCGAACAAAGCGGGGACGGGAATATTGAGAGTAACATCTTCAGCTTATTTCCGCTCGGTCATGGGTGTTCTGCATACCGATATGCGGGGTAAATGCTTGTGCGCGCTCAGAATTTCTAACGCAACAACCTTTGCAACAAGCGTTTTAGCGTCGCCGCTTTCAGTGGTTTCAGCATAAAGTGAAAACCGGCATTCAGCGCGTGATCGCGGGTTTGTTGTTGTTGATCGGCTGAGTGGATCACCACCGGGCATTGCACGCCAAAATGTTGCTGCAGCTGGGTGGCAACGTCGACGCCGGTGGCGCCCTGGTCCAGATGATAATCAAACAGTAGCAAATCTGGTGCCGGACCTTGTTGCACGAGTGCCAATGCCTCGTTTGGCTGGGTGATTGCCAACACTTCACATTGCCAGCTGCGCAGCAATTCGGCCACAGCGTTTAACAGTTGCGGTTCGTTATCCAACAGCAAAATCCGTTTACCAGCGAAATTCGCTCCAGGTTCAGGCAAGCGTGTGCTCTGTGGCGTGCTGGTTTGTTGTGTAGTGATGGGCAGCTCTACGGCAAAACAACTACCACGGCCAAGTGCCGATTGCAGGGTCAGCGGATGTTGTAATAACAAACTGATGCGTTGACTGATGGCCAGCCCAATGCCTAGCCCTTTGTGGTCGGCTTGTGGACCTTGCTGAAATTCCTGGAAAATCTGCCCTTGTACTGCTTCGTCAATGCCGACTCCCGTGTCATGGACCTCGATCCGCACCGCCGGTTTGCCTGTTGCATCCCGGCAACGCCGTACGCCAAGCAAAATTTTACCGGAATTGGTATAACGAATAGCGTTACTGACCAGATTCTGCACCACCCGTTTTAATAACCTTTCGTCAGTCAGCACATTAAGTTGACTGGGCCGATAGTGAAATTGCAGGCCTTTGTCACCGGCCAATAACGCGGCTTCGCGGGCGATTTGGTCGAGAATTTGCCGCAGCGCGACAGGTCCTGGTTGCGCCCGCACCACGCCGGAATCAAGTTTGGTTAGCTCCAGAATGCTCGCAAGAAGTTCTTCAGCCGAATTTAATGATGCGGCCAGGTTTTTACTTAAGGAGCGGATATTGTCGTCATTCGCCTGTTCGCGGATCAAACCACAAAACAGCGCCGCCGCATTAAACGGCTGCAACAAATCATGACTGGCGGCGGCGAAAAAACGATTTTTGCTGGTGGTTTGTTCTTCCAGTTGCAGCTTGGCCTGAGCCAGTTGCTGGTTCAGGTGTTCCAGCTCGCTGGTGCGGCTCAATACCCGTTGCTCCAGCGTATTATTGCTTTGCTCTAGCTCTTGTTGGACTTCAATAAAAGAGCTGACATCGCTGTAAGTCGTCACAAAACCACCACCTGGAAGCGGGTTGCCCTGCATTTCAAATACCCGGCCATCCGGCTGACGCCGCTGAAATTTATAGCTGCTGCCCTGGCGTAAGAAGTTCAGCCGTTTATTGATTTCCTGCGAGATGGTCTGTGGATCTAACATCGGCTCCGCTGCAGCGCCGGGTGTTGATAATGGCGCAAACCAGCCACGTTCGGCGTTATAACGGATGAGTTCCGCCACCGGTTTGCCGACTTCGACTAAACCAGGCGGATAAGCAAACATTTCCAGATAACGTTGATTCCAGGCCAGAATGCGTAAGTCGGCGTCGACCACACTAATACCCATGCTGATATTGTCGATGGTGGCACGCAGTAACGCCTGATTACAAAAACACCTGACTGGCTTCATCGACAAACCGCGCCACTGATTCGAGCGGTAACTGACTGTTTTTACTGGCGGCATTGAGTAGCAGCCGCATCGAAGCACCACCGACCACCGCCGCTAAAGAGCGCTCCACCCCTTGCAATAAATTCGATGCAGCAAGTTTATCCAGCGCCGGATTGCTGGTTTTCAGATACCGTTGCAGCAGCTGGCGGGCTTCACGTTCGCCGGCAAAACGGCGGACCAGTAAATAACAGTCCTGTACCGTCAATTGCGGCACCGGCACTATTTCAGTTTTTAGTGCCCGGCGCAAAAAGCGGCCGCTTTCCAGCCATTCACCAACGCGGGTATTACTGAGCTGACTTACCAGCAGTAACATCGCAACATTCACCGATAAACTGAGCAACACCCCGAGGCTGACACTGTCGAACTGGCCGCCAAACAGCGCCGTGGGTGCCAACCAACTGATGGCAAACGGGCCTTGGGTCAGCCAGTCCCAGTTCAGTAACCCCGCGCGGGCTAATTCCGGTAATAATAAAATGTAGGCCCAGAGCAAAGCGCCAGAGCTTAAACCGGCCAGTGCCCCCTGACGATTCACTTTGCGGCTGGTCAGCCCCAAAATCAGTGCTGGCGACAGCTGCGCTATCAGCGCAAACGCCATCAACCCAAGCTGGGCTAAGCCAGTTTCAGTGCCAATCCAGCGATAATACAAGTACCCCAGTGCCAGCACCGTTAGCATTGAGATCCGGCGTAAGGTGGCGATTTTTATTCTGGGACTGCCGTCAGCCGGTTGTTGTTGCTGGCGGTAAATTAGCGGCGTCAGTAAATCGTTGGTGATCATAATGCCCAGCACCACGGTCGCAACAATCACCATACTGGTGGCGGCAGAAAATCCACCTAAGTAAGCCAGCAACGCCATATCTGTGCGATTGGCCGATAACGGCAGTTGCAGCACCACCAAATCAATATTGGCATCTGGCCCCAGTAACATCATGCCGGCCAGCGCAATGGGCAGCGTAAACACACTCATCAATAATAAATAAATTGGAAACACCAGTCGCGATAAATGCAGATGGCGTAAGTGCTGAATTTCGACAAAATTGACGTGAAACTGCCGCGGTAAACATAAAGTCGCCACAAACCCCAGCAATACGTGGATCCAATACACCGATGTCGGCAATGCTTTTTGTTGTAATTGATTGACCGCCGGATGGGTTGCTGCCTGACTGAAAATACTGCCGATGCCGTCAAACAAACCCCAACAGACAAAAATACCGACGCTTAACAACGCCAGTAATTTCACCAGTGATTCAAAGGCGATAGCGGTCATCAGTCCCGGATTTGGCTGATGTGCTTTGGCGCTGCGGCCAACAAACAACATCGCAAACACGGCCAGCCACAAACTAACGTACAGGCCGGTATCCTGATACCAATGCAGGTTGTCGTCGCGGACCACCAGCGCGTTGATGCTGGTCGACACCGCCTGCAGTTGCAGGGCTATATAAGGGATCACGGCGGTAAGTACAATCAGTGTCGTGAGCACGGCGAGCAGGCGCGAATGGCCAAAACGGGTGGCGATAAAATCGGCGACAGAAGTAATACGGTAACGGCGACAGGCAATAGCGATGCGGGCGATCAGGCCAAAGCCAAACCAGAACAGCAATAACGATCCGATGTAAGTCGGGGGGATCCACCAACCATTCACCGCTGCTTGCGCAGTGACGCCATAAAAAGCCCATGAAGTGCAATAAATGGCTAAAGCAAAACTAAACACCCAGGGCGCCAGCGGGTGATGGCCGGTAACACGCCGGCCAAGCCGACCGACACTGTACAGCACCACCAGGTACAACAGTGACAAAGCGGCAATGGTGCCAAGGCCAATATTACCCTGCGATAAAATCATCGGCGGCGCTTGAATCATTCAGAGAAGTCCCTGATTGTGCCTGAGTTTTTTGTGATTGTCAGCGGGCGGTCCAGCCGCCGTCCAGCACCAGCGTTTGGGCGGTCATATGCCTTGTCGCGGGCTGACATAAAAACAGCGCGGTGGCAGCAATTTCATCAACACCAATAAAGGCTTTTTGCGGCATCGGCGCCAGCATAATTTGCTCAATCACTTGTTGTTCGGTGAGGTTGTGCTCTTTGCACTGCGCAGCAATTTGCGACTCCACCAAAGGGGTGCGAACATAAGCCGGGCAAATGGTGTTAATGGTGAAGTTAATATCGCCATTTTCCAGTGCCACCACTTTGCTAAAACCCAACAAACCATGTTTGGCCGCTACATAAGCCGATTTAAACGGTGAGGCTATCAGCGCGTGAATAGAACCTATATTGATGATTCGGCCAAAATTACGCTCGCGCATGCCAGGCAGCAACGCTTTGCTCAGCATTGCCGGGCCAGTCAGCATTACTTGCAGCAGCTGTTGCCACTTGTGTTCCGGGAAATCTTCCAGTCTGGCAACATGTTGAATGCCAGCATTGTTAATCAGCACATCAACGGCGCCGACAGTGGCTGCAGTATGTTCAATGGATTGTTGTGAATTTAAATCGAGCAGCACAGCGCAGGCTTGGTAACCGTTCGCTGTTAGTTCTGCCGCTTTACTGTTAACTAGCTCGGCATTTAAATCGGCCAGAATGACTTCGTAACCAGCCTTGGCAAATTCGGTCGCGACCGCAAAACCGATGCCACCACCGCCACCGGTAATTAACACTTTCATTTGGATGTCCTTCTGACTGATAGGGTTGCGATGCTCTATCGCTTTGATGTCTTTCGATGCTAGTGGTGGTTAGGAAGACGTGCAACGCTACTTTAGTGCTATGCCTAAAGTGCTATGCCCAAGGTCGCAATCGACCTTATTGTAGTGGTGCGATTTTAATCAGCTGTACAAACACCGGACTGAACATGAGTAATTTTTATCTAAGTTAACCTATACTTTTACCGCTTATCACAAAAAAATAGCATCAGACCGTCAAACTGGCCGACCAGCTTTGCCAAAGCCAAGTTCTATGCTAGATTGCGATCAAATAGAAAAAATATAAGTCTGGTCGACCAAGCGATTTTAGCCCCAGAAAAACTGCGTTAAACCACACTTCACTGCGACTGTTGCTGTGAGCTGGTTAAGTTTCCAAGATGCTGCATTGCGACGTTAACCTTGTCCACGAATAACAGTTGGGGATCTGCTGATGCAATCAACCGCTTTAATTACCAATGATGCCGTGGTGCTGGGCTTACTCGCCTTGACCCTCGGTTTTGTGTTTCATACCAGCCATAGTTCTCACCCGGGATGGCAGAAATTTTATCGTTATGTCCCATCAATTTTGCTGTGTTATTTCATTCCAGCTCTGTTTAATAGTTTCGGCATTATTGATGGTGAAAAATCGGAACTGTACAAAGTGGCTTCGCGTTATCTGCTACCGGTTTGTCTGGTGTTATTAACGCTGAGTATTGATTTTAAAGCCATCATTGGGCTTGGGCCTAAAGCGTTAATCCTGTTTCTAACAGGAACTGTAGGTGTGGTTATTGGTGCTCCTATCGCGTTATTTACTGTAGGTCAGTTTTTCCCGGAACAACTGGGCGGTGACGGTGCCAATGCAGCATGGCGTGGGATGGCAACAGTTGCCGGTAGTTGGATCGGTGGTAGTGCCAACCAGGCGGCAATGAAAGAAGTTTACAACGTGGGTGGTGATATTTTCTCAGTGATGATTACCGTTGATGTGTTGGTAGCCAACATCTGGACTGCGATCTTGTTATGGATAGCTGCCAACTCGGTTCGTATTGATAAAGCCAATGGTGCTGATACGACAGCCATCGAACATTTAAAAGCCAAAATTGAAAAGTATCAGGCGGAAAACTCGAAAAATCCAACCACTGCAGATTTAATGAAGTTAGTGGCGATTGGGTTTGGCGTGGCGGGCCTATCACATCTGCTGGCGAACTGGATTGCGCCATGGATTGAAGTGAACGCGCCGCAACTAGCGATGTACAGCCTGACCAGCACGTTCTTCTGGTTGGTGGTGCTGGCGACGACTTTCGGCTTGTTGTTATCGACCACCAAAGTACGCGAGCTGGAAGCCGTCGGCGCGTCAAAAGTTGGTTCGGTGTTTATTTACATTTTAGTCGCGACCATTGGTATGCATATGGATGTAACGGCCGTGATGGATTATCCAGTCATGTTCCTCGTTGGCATCGTCTGGATCAGTATCCATGCTGGCCTGTTGTTGTTGGTGGCAAAGCTGATTAAAGCGCCAATGTTTTTTATGGCGGTGGGTAGCCAGGCAAATATCGGTGGTGCAGCTTCAGCTCCGGTAGTAGCGTCAGCCTTTCATCCGTCACTGGCACCGGTAGGTGTGTTGTTGGCGGTATTAGGTTATGCGCTGGGTACTTATGGTGCTTATATCGCAGCATTGATGATGCAGGCAGTTGCGCCTTAACCTGATGACAGGTTCGCCGGGCATGCCAGTCGCCTAAAGTAAACTGAATGTCATTAAAAAAGCCCTGTTGGTAAAACCACAGGGCTTTTTTTATTGGCGTATCCAACTTAGGTATTAACGTGGGCAGACTGCCGTCGATTCCCTAACCAGCAGTTCCGGAATAAACACCGGCTGTTGCTCGGTGTTGGCCAGATGCACACCTGGTCTGGCATGGCGGAACAGCAGTTCGGCCGCCTGCAACGCAATAGTGCTGTTGGGCTGATGCGCTGTGGTCAGCGGCGGCCAGGTCTGGCGCGAGAACGGACTGTTTTCGAAACCGACAATCGACAACTGCTGCGGAATTTCCACATTCGACAGGCGCGCACTGAATAAGGCGCCCGCTGCAATTTCATCGTTACAGGCAAAAATAGCTGTCGGCTTATGCGCTAATGCCAGTAATGTTTTCGCGCCTTTGACTCCAGATTCAAACGAATAACTGCCCGGCACAATATACTTCGGATTCGCCTGAATGCCGCGTTTGGTTAACGCAGCTTTAAAACCTGCCAGCCGTTCACCACTGGAACTGTGCTCTTCATCACCACATAAAAAGGCGATGTCGGTGTGACCCAGTTCCAATAAATGGTTGGTAATTTTAAAGGCCGCGGTGAAGTCGTCGACCAGCACGCAGTTGGTTAGTTTCGGTGATGGGGTCGAGCCCGAGATAATCCGCACAAAATCGACGCCAATACTGTCGAGTGCTTCGGCAATTTCCGGCATCTCGGAAAATGGCGGGGTCAGCACGATGCCGGCGAGGCGCGCATGCTGCACTAAATCAATCACTTCCTGCACAATACCGACCGACTTGGCATTGGTAGGGTGGATCAGCAATTCGTAGCCGTGTTTGCGACAGGCTTCCAATAAACCCTTTTGCATATCAATCACATAATAAGCGTTTGGGTTGTCATAAATGTAACCGATGCTATAGGAGCGGGTACTCGCCAGATTACGGGCCGCCGCATTCGGTTGATAATTCAGTTGGCTGATGGCTGCTGTCACTTTATCGAGCGTTGCCTGCTTTACCGAAGGCTCATTGTTCATCACCCTGGACACGGTCTTAATCGAAACTCCGGCCAGTTCGGCAACATCATTAATGGTTACTTTCATCCGTTTTACCCTAAACAAAATGTGACATGGCAGCGGAGCTTAAATGGCTGATTTTGGATAAATATTTTTGCTGTTATGGCCTTAGCTCCAGATACAAATGACAGCGATGGTCAATTTGTAAGGAAAATTAAACTTAGGGATACATCTTTTTTGTCCGGACGGCAATTGTTTATTTGTCAAAAATTAACCAGTAAGCGCATACATGATTCTGTATATTTTTTAATTTTAATTAAAATCAAGTAGTTATTTATTTTTTCACATCTGGAAATCTAGAACCTAAATTAGAAAATTCATAATTACCCTAATAAGACTCAGATCACAGACCAGAAAATTTCGGCTAAAATTTCAACGAAAGGGGTTTGCAAATCAAAATTATTTTGTGTATGTTGAATTTCAATGACAACGCTGTCATTGCAGGGCAACAAAAAACACATCGCACACGATAAGAAACAGGAATGGGAGAAGCTCATGTCGCACACTAAAATGAATAAATGTGCATTGGCAGTTAAGCTCGGTTTAGTAGCAGGGGTTGCAGCATTATCAATGCCAGTCTTTGCTCAGCAAGCTGCCGCAGCTAATGATGGTGCCAAAGAACAAAACGTTGAAGTTATCGAAGTCCGTGGTATCCGTCGCTCACTGAGCGAGTCATTAAACACCAAACGTTTCGCTGACGGTGTGGTTGACGCAGTTTCTGCAGAAGACATCGGTCAATTACCGGATTCTGATGTGGGTCAAGCGCTGGGTCGTATTGCCGGTGTCACTGTCGGCCGTACTTTCGGTCAGGGCAGCTCGGTTACGATCCGTGGTACTGATCCTTTGATGACTCTGACCACCTTAAATGGCCAGAATGTCGCATCAACCGGTTGGTACGACCAAATGAACATCGACCGTTCATTTAACTATTCATTATTACCACCAGAACTGATCGGTGGTATGGAAGTGTACAAATCAACGCAGGCCAACCTGGTTGAAGGTGGTATTGGCGGTACTGTTATCGTTAAAACCCGTAAGCCGCTGGATATGTTTGCGAATACCGCATTTGTGTCAGTGAAAGGCGAATACGGCAGCGTCAATGAAAACGTGGCGCCGGAAGTTTCTGGCTTATACAGCTGGAAAAACGCCGAAGAAACTTTTGGTGTATTAGTTTCGGCCGCTTATGTTGACCGCGAGTATTTACGCCGTGGTACTGAAGCCGATCTGGACTGGGGCAATCGTTCATCGATCCAGCCATCAAGCTTCCTGCAGGAACAAACCCGTGAAGCACTGGATGCAACTTTCCAGTTCCGCCCGAACGACAAAATTGAGCTCGGCGCGCACATCATGACGATGACATTGGGTGCTGACAGTCTCGGCGCCAACATGTACATCAACACCGATACTGACTGGGGTGATGGTCCATCTAACTGTACCAAATTCAACGCCGCTGGTGTCTGTGTGGTCAGTAATACGCCGGACAGCCGGGCTTCAAAAGTGTTCTTCCAGAACTGGGCACGTTTAGGCGAAATGACTTCAGATTCATTTGAATTTAACGCCAAATATACCGGTGAAGGCTTTACCTTAACTGGTCTTGCTGGTAGCACTAAAGCCGAAGGTGGCACCGAGATGACCGCTAACTTTGGTTATGGTTGGTGGGGTGACAAGTTTGGTCAGGTGAAATGGGCAGGTCAGGTTGACGCCACTGGCAATCAGATTAGCATCAACGGCCGTGATATGAGCTTCAGTCAGGCGCAACTGGACACCACGGTGGGTACTTCTACCTGGACCGGTACCAGAGGCCCGAACTCGGATGAAGAACAATATCTGCAGTTAGATGCCGACTATGATCTGGATCTTGGTGTGTTGAACAAATTCGAAACGGGTGTGCGTTATACCACCCATGAATTCGAGCGTTCAGAATACCGTGCGATTTACGATCCAAGTAAGAAAAATGAATTCAAAACCAGTGACCTGTATAACGGCACTATGGATTTAGGTTATGCCGGTTATACCATCCCGAAAGGCGATGTAAATGCCATGATTAACGCGACCAACTCGTTGGTTAGCAAGTTCGGGTACAGCCGTCCTGGTTACGGTAAAATCGAAGAAGATAACTTGTCGCTGTACGGCATGTTTTCTTTCGCTGGTGAAGGTTTCCGCGGTAACTTCGGTCTGCGTTATATCAGCACAGACGTTACCTCTTCAGGCCATATGATTGACGGTGTTTCGTCCAACGATCTGGGTGTCAACACTGGCTGGAGCGCGAACATCCAGAAAGTAGAAGGTGATTACAGCGACGTATTGCCAAGCTTCAACGTTACATTCGATTTAGCAGCTGATGTGATGTTACGTTTGTCAGCTGGTCAGGCGATTACCCGTCCGACTTACGACACCTTGTTCACGGCCAGCATCTCTGGTTATCCGGATGACCGTCGTGGCAACGAGCAAATCACCTTTGGTAACCCAGGCCTGGATCCAATGAAATCTTCACAGGCTGACTTAAGCCTTGAATATTACTACGGCCCGAGCAATATGGTATCTGCGACATATTTTGTTAAAGATATCAGCAACTTCATCGTTGCGAACACCAAGTTCAACCAGAAAATCGGTGCTGTGAATAACGACCTGCTGGTGCCTGCTGATAACTGGACCGTCAACACTTATGTGAACGCTGGTGGCGGTACTATTGATGGTATCGAGTTACAGCTGAACCATGCGTTTGGTAACGGCTTTGGTATTGCCAGTAACTACACTTTTGCCGAAGCTGATGCGCCGGCTGAAGTGTACACCGACCGTCTGTCGGTATTTACTGAATCTTCCAAACACAGTGCTAACTTCGTTGGTTTCTGGGAAGACCATGAATACTCAGCTCGTCTGGCGTATAACTGGCGTTCAGAGTACATGGTGCGTGAATACGGTAAATATTACGGTAACCGCATGCACGACGATTTCGGCACTCTGGACCTGACATTAGGCTGGAATGTGACTGACTACGCCAAAGTGCGTCTGGAAATTGTCAACATGACCGCTGAAGACGACGTACAGTACGGTGCTGCTGCCGTCGGTACTGAAGTGAAGCCTGCGCTGCAGGACGGTTTCCCGGCCTGGTCGTTCAAAGGCGAAACCACTTATAAACTCGGCGTGAACTACAGCTTCTAAGCTGAAGTTACTTGAAAAAAACCAGCTTCGGCTGGTTTTTTTATCTAAACAAAATGTGGAATACTGCGTTTGTCGCTCAATACCAGTGCTTGGTGAAGTTGTCGTTTTAATGACTGCGCGCCAGTTATACACGACAGGTTGAGCCGGGCATTTGGCAAACGCAGCTTTGATCGTGGCAGATGTTTTTATAGTTGGTACTTGCAGATGAAAATTAAAAAAATTGCGATTGTCGGTGCGGGCACAGCGGGTTGGTTAGCGGCCAACCATTTAGGCCACGAACTTCGCGCCGATCCAGATGTGCAAATTACCGTGATTGAATCGGCCGATGTGCCAACAATTGGGGTTGGTGAAGGCACCGTGCCTTATGTGATGAAAGGCCTGGAGCGGTTCGGCATTTCCGAAGCTGAACTGCTGCTGCAATGTGATACCACTTTTAAACAAGGCATCAAGTTTGTTGATTGGCTGGACAAGAAAACCCACGGCGACAATCACTACTATCACCCTTTTGACAGTCCATATCCGGCGGGTTTTGATATTTCGCCTTATTGGTTGACGCAGCAGGAAAAATTGCCGTTTGATGATATTGGCATTCAGGCGCGGATTGCCGAACTTGGACTGGCGCCCAAACAACGCAGTTCAGCCGAATATCAGGGGCCGCTCGCCTACGCTTACCATTTTAATGCGCTGAAATTTGCCGCTTTACTGGCGAAAAATGCCAAGCAACGTTTTCGGGTTGAGCATCAGATTGCCACCGTAACCGGCGCTGAAACTGACGATCAAGGGTTGATCCGCTGTCTGACTACCAGCGCCGGAGACAAGCTGCATTTTGATTTTTATGTCGATTGCAGTGGTTTTGCCTCGATCCTGATTGATAAAACTTTAAAAGTTCCTTTTATCAGCAAGGCCGATGAACTGCTGACCGACCGGGCACTGGTGCAACAAATTCCCATTGCCGATGGCCAGCCACTGCCACCTTATACGACGGCCACCGCGCATGCTGCGGGCTGGATCTGGGATATTCCGCTGACCAGCCGCCGGGGCACCGGTTTTGTGTATTCCAGTAAACATATGTCTGACGATGAAGCGCGTCGTGAATTCGCCAGTTATCTGGGGCTGGATCCGGCAACTTTTGCACCACGGCAAATTCCGATGCCGATTGGTTATCGTGAACAATTCTGGCTCGGCAACTGTGTTGCTTTAGGGTTGGCGCAGGGGTTTGTTGAGCCGTTGGAAGCGACGTCTATTCTGGTGACCGATTTTGCCGCCGAATTACTGGCGCGGCATTTTCCTCGTCATCTCGCCGATGTCACAGTTTGCCAGCCCTATTACAATCAGGTATTGCGTTATGTCTGGGACGGTGTGGTCGATTTTATCAAACTGCATTATTTTCTGTCGGACCGCCAGGACTCAGCGTTCTGGCAAGACAACCGTGATGAATCGAAGCTGTCGGCACAGTTAAAAAACCGGCTGGCGATGTTTAAATTACGCCCACCTCAACAAAGCGATTTCTTCAGTCGTTTTGACTTATTTAATGAGAAAAACTTTCTGTATGTGCTTTACGGCATGAAGTTCCAGACCCAGCTGCAACCGTTAACGCCTTATGAGATCAGGCGTAGCGAGGAATTATTGCAAAGTAATCAGCAGTTGGTGGCCGGCGCCAGCCGTGAATTTTTGCCACACCGGGTCTGGCTGGACGCATTAAAACATGCAGCACAACAAAGAGCTGGCTAAACAACTATAAAACAGCGTGACAGCCGTAGTTTAGTTGCTTAAAAACATTCGTTCATAACCGATTTATTTACGAATCATCGATAAAACAAAGGGGGGCGAAGCAGGGGGCCCCCTTTTTTATCGAAATCCGGTGCTAGCTATCTGGTATTAGTAGTCCGGATTACCACAAGTTCTTGGATTTCCTGGTACCCAAACCATTCTGGTTTCGATGCGGCAGTTGTAACGTTCAGTTCTGCTGACCTGACGATATTTAATTTCTTCGCCGCTCAGTGCATAGACCGCATGGGGAGTGTAGCCCGGGACCCCCAGTGTTTTGTCGTTGTAACATTGTGCATTGACCGCCATGCTGATGCTGTACGTCGTTGGAAACATGCTTGGATTGGTGGTGGAAGTCCGGTTGTAGTTACATTGTTTGTAAGCCTCGTTGTCATAAACCACCCGTTCGTCACAAACTTCGATCTCGCGCTCGATCCAATAACCACAATTCTGGCTGACATGGGTTTGTTGAAATTCTTCGACACTCATGCTGGTTGTTTTATTGTCGGCTATAGCTCCGGTACTGAATAATAAAGTAGCGATAGCAATGCTTTTTAACATCATACAATCTCCTGTTTCATTAATGGTGCGGTTTGGCACGTGCAATAGTTTGGTTGGCAACCTGTATCAACAGCTTGTTATTTCCAAGTCAGTATCATTTTTTCAGTCTTCATAACTTTCGCCATTTTCGTAAATTGCACAAAATTATCGGGCGTCTAACATATCTGAAATGGATAAAATGATTAGGTTGTCAATTTTCGGCTAGTATTCCTGCCTCGGATATTGGCGATAAGCTAGTTGTTACCAATAATCATTTTCGCCTCAATTCCGGCGGCTGTGACGTAAACCCGGTGGACCGAGATGCCGATAACAGACTGGCGGCAACAACCGGGCGGTCAACTGGATCAGGATAGGGCTAAACTGCTGGCAGTTAATGATATACATCTGATAAATTGTTTATATTTATCAGATGTATAGATGTTGTTGTCGCTGCTGGTTTTCGATATGTGGCGCGAAGCTGTATTCAAGTCTGTTTGTTGTTGAATGTTGCTGAAAAAAAACACAAAAAACATGATGACAACGTTGTCATTTGTCGTTACTATTCTGGTGTCGGATGGGCTGAAGCGCTGGAGTCAGTTCATTTTCTATCTCCCTACAGCGATTGTTATTGGTAGTTGGTAACAATCTCTGCCAGCTGACACGGATGTTGTGTTTTATTTGCCAATCCTTATCCAAGGGTCTTTGCAGGATACATTTATTGTGTCCTGTTTTTTTATTTTTTATTTCATTAAATCATCTGCGTTATGTTTTATCAATTTTCATTGAATTGGTGGTTTTTAGTTTGATATTTCTATTATGAATTCATGATTTTATTTATATGCTTGCTGATGTGTCATCAATGCTGAGTAGCAGGTATGTCTGAAGCCGTAAGTAAATAAAATGATATTCATAAGCGCTGGCTTGCCACGTTATTTTGCAGCTGTATTTGTTCTGTGAAGAACAGTGGAATTTTTGCCCATAATGAACAATTCCCGATAAAATAGAATTCTGAAACCTATAGCAGCAAAAGAGCAGTAAGATGACAACATCGACGATCCGTTGGGGAATTATTGGGTGTGGCAATGTCACTGAAGTCAAAAGTGGCCCGGCTTATCAACAGACTGCGGGCTTTTCGCTGCATGCGGTGATGCGCCGTGATGCTGTCAAAGCTGAAGATTATGCGCGTCGCCACCAGGTGCCATTGTGGTTCAGTGATGCGGATGAACTGATTCAACATCCTGAAATAGATGCTGTTTATATAGCAACACCACCGGACAGCCATTTGTTTTATGCGTTAAAGGTGGCCGCTGCCGGTAAAATCTGTTGTGTCGAAAAACCAATGGCGCTTGATGAGGCTGAGTGCGCACAGATGGTGGCTGCTTTTGAACAAGCGGAACGACCGTTGTTTGTTGCTTATTACCGGCGCTCGTTGCCAAGGTTTTTGCAGGTTCAGCAATGGTTGCATCAAGGACTGATTGGTGCAGTGCGGCATGTGAATTGGGCTTTTAGCCGACAGCCGAATATTGCTGATCAAAGCGGGCAAGCGAATTGGCGCACCGATCCGGCGCAGGCTGGCGGCGGCTATTTTGTCGACCTGGCAAGCCATGGTCTTGATTTGTTGATGTATTTACTCGGTGATATCACGCAAGTGCAGGGGATAGCACTGAATCAACAAGGGTTGTATGCCGCTGAAGATGCGGTAACGGCTTGTTGGTTGTTTGCACCGCAGGCAGATGGAAGTACCGCAAGCGGCAGTGGTTTCTGGAATTTTGCTGCTGATACCCGACGTGATGAGGTCGAAATCATTGGCAGTTTGGGGACTATTCGTTTTTCAGTGTTTGATGATCAGCCTTTGCAGTTAACCACAGCAACCAACTCAATAAGCCTGCACATCGACCATCCGGCGCATATTCAACAGTATCATGTGGCAAATATTGCGAAGCAACTGGTCGGGGAAGGGGAACATCCTTCGACTGGATATACCGCCCAACGTACGACAGCCGTGATGGCACAAATTCTGTGGAACAACAGGTCTTAGCACGCTTGGCAGTAAACCCGGGTAGCTAACAAACCATAATAACCACAAGCCAAACCGGTACTTACCAGCCTGGCCTGTGGTTATCCGTCGATTGTCTTTAGTCAGTAGTCGTCACCCGGCTGACATCACCAGTGGCGCTTTTACTCCGCAACCAGACTTTGCCGCCAGCGAGTGCATTGGACTGCACTTTGATACCTTCCTGATTGCCTGCGGTATAAGGTAACCAGCTTTTCCCTTGGTCGAGGCTGTATTCTATTGCCAACCCCGGCAATGCGCTGTTTGCTTTGAGTTCATCGTCAATCACCACTGCTCCTGGCGGCGGCAGATAATAACTAACGCCAGCTTTGCTCAGTTTGGGTAATTCACGTTGTGCCATCACCCGGGCGAAACTTTGCCAGTCAGCATCTCGTCGCTTGCTGTCAGCGCTGGCGCCTTCCCAACTGGCCTGATGCCATGCGCGTTCAGCCAACGGCAACAACCGTGGATAAATCATTTGTTCCAGCTGGGTGGCGGTGCGAACCGTTTCTGACCACAGCTGGCCTTGCATGCCAATAATGTTTTCCGGTTTTTCCAATGCCGGTAAAGCGCGTCCAATCAGAGCTTCTAAATCGGTAATGACTTCGCCATCACGGGTTTTGTCGGCGTTGGCATAAAGTTCATCTGGCATATAACCGAAGACTCTGGCGTTGTCGCTATAGCGGGTTGCCCAGTAATAACCACGCTCTTCCGGATGTGCTTCTTGCGGATGGTCAAAATACAAATGGGTGCCATGCGACAAAATCACCTGATAACCGGCATTGGCCAACCGGTTCGCACGGTCGCCGACGCCGAATTCCCAGATATTGTCCCAGACGTTGGCGATCACTTGATTATTGGCAAACTGGTCGCGGTTAAAGGTATTCAGCTTGTCGTACATCAAGCCATCTTCCCACCCAGCCAAAGCCAGCTGGCGGCTATGTAACATCGCCGCGACGCGGCTGACGAAATAAGGTTTCAGATCGGCAACGCCGGCAACTGCAGGTAGATTTTTAGCGAATAACGCCTGACAGGCAGGCGAGCCTTCCCAGGAGCCAACACCCACTTCATCGCCACCCATATGATAGGTATTGAGCTTAATGCCGGCCTGGCGATACATTTGTTGCAGTTCGTACACCACTTTATCAATAAAGGCATAGCTGGATTCCATGCAGACATTGACCGAGTTGTCGGTGTAACTTTGTACCGTCATATACTTGGATTTGTCAGCGGGATCACTCAGTAAATAGCGGCTGGCTTCTTCAGTTTTGCCTTGTGCCAGCAATTTTTTATACCTAGCTTCCATCGATTTGATGGCGGCGCGGGCGTGGCCTGGCATATCAATTTCCGGTACAATTTCGATATGACGGGCAGCTGCGAACTTTAAAATTTCAATAAAATCAGCGGTGCTGTAATAGCCATTACCAGAGCCCGAGGCATGTGGCCCGGTACCAAGTTGGGTCAACAGACAACGTTGTTCGGTTAAATCAAAACAGCGTTTGGCGCCAATTTCAGTAAGTTCTGGCAGACCCGGAATTTCTAGCCGCCAGCCTTCATCTTCAGTCAGATGCAGGTGCAGTTTATTCAGTTTGTAGCGGGCCATTTGTTCGATCAGCCGTAACGTCACTTCCTTGCCGTGAAAGTTACGCGCCATATCGTAATGCATGCCGCGCCAACGATAACGTGGCGCATCATCTACTGACACTCTGGGTAAACTGGCGACGCCTTTACTCAGTTGCACCGGAATTAAACTCAGCAATGACTGCAAACCATAGAATGCGCCAGCGTTGTCGGAACCGCGGATCAGCACAGTGTCGGCATTGATATCCAGTTTGTAGCGCTCAGCACCTTCAATTGTTGGGTCGACCATCAGCACAATTTTCTGCTGATGTTTCTCGTTGACGCCGCTTTGACTTTTGAGGGTGAGACCTGCAGCAGTAAGCTGTTGCTGTAAATAAGTGGCTTCCGTGGTCAGACGGCCCTGAAAATTAATCTGCCAGCTGCTGTTTATTTCGGTGCGGCCACGTCCGTACACCGCTTGTTTTGGCGTCGGCATGATCCGAACCTGCACTGCAGCAGCAGAAATGTCGCCGTCATTCACCAACTGATTTTGCTGATAGCGGCTACTCGCGGTGGCGATTGGGTATAAATCCGGTTTCGGTTTGGTATAGCGTAACTGTTGTTCCGGTTTAGCAAAAGGCGCGACAAACTGGCTCAGCTGTTCGCTGTCGGTATTGGCGAACAACTCCGGTTGTAACGAGCCCGCCACGATAAAAGCGCGTGGCATAAAATCGGAGAAACTGATCAGCGACGATGAAGCGATAAATCGCAGTTCCAGCTGCTGACCTGCAGCCAGGCCTTTAAATCCGCTAGTGGCTGTTATCCGGTGTAAATCACCTTGCACATGTTCAATCTGCAGGCCAGACGGGGCGGCATCAGTTAATTTTCGGATGGCATGGATATAAATCTGCCAGTTGCCACGACCAGCCGCTAAATTGATGGTCGAACTATTTTGCAGCTTGATAAGCCCGGTAGGTCCGTCGCTGTGAAAGTTACTTTCAATAGCGAATTCCAGCTTTGCGTTGCTGGCGAATTGTTGTAACTGCTGTTGTTCAGTAAAGTTCTGCGCCAGCAGCAGCGGACTGTGGAAAAGTGCGAGCAGCGCTGCAACGCTCGTTTTTGCTGTATTCATCAAAACATCCCCTGTGACAATGGCCAGCGCCTTGGTTAAACCCTGGCTGTTTTCAATATCTGAAATCGCGTGCAGTTTGCTGCAAAATCAATCAAAGTTAAATTGATAAGTCGCTGAAATCAGACAGTTATTTATAAATTTTTGTAGTTTTATTACATTTTTCAGTTTGATTTTTAAACAAGGGTCTTGTTATTTGTCGAAATTATTATATGCTGAACTGAAAAATGACAACGCTGTCAATTCAGGTAATGTACATTTTTCCAGCACTGGTACGCAAGTAAAAAAATCACAGCGTACTGTCAAGAGCAGCAGCGATGCAATGAGGTTGGTGGATGAGTATGAGTTCAGGGCAACAGGGGCCTTTATATCTTGGCATTGACGGTGGTGGCAGTAAGTGTCGCGTCGTATTGGTGACTGCCGACAATCAACTGTTAGGCGAAGGTCTGGGTGGACCCGCTAATCCTTTGCGTGGGATGAAAGTAGCGACTGATTCAATTTTAACCGCCACTCAACAAGCCTTAACTGCAGCGGGTATGACTTTCAACGATATGGCCCGGCTGATCGTTGGCGCTGGCCTCGCCGGTGTCAATATGCCGCAGTACTTCAAGTTATTTTCTGAATGGAAACATCCATTTGCCGCATTTCATCTGACCAGCGATTTACACATTGCCTGTATTGGTGCTCATGATGGCGCCGATGGTGCAGTCATTATTGCCGGCACCGGCTCCTGCGGACTGGCCGATGTCAAAGGCCAGTTGTTGGATATCGGCGGCCATGGTTTTCCGTACGGTGATAATGGCAGTGGTGCCTGGTTTGGTATGCAACTGGTGCATCAGGTACTGCTCAGCAAAGATCAACTGACACCGCCGACTTTGCTCAGTGAATTACTGGCAGAAGCCATCGGTACCAGTGCGACGCTGGATATTGTTAGCCATTTTATGCATGCCACACCCACTGTTTATGCCCGTTATGCGCCGCTTGTGTTTACAGCCGCCGAACAAGGAGATGCCGCTGCGCTGAAAGTGGTGCAGCAAGGTGCCGGTTTTATTAACCAAATCGCGTTGAAACTATTTGAACTACAGCCACCAAGATTTTCGATGATTGGCGGACTGGCTTACAAATTAGTGCCTTATCTGGACACTGAAGTGCAGCAACAGATCACGCCAGCGCTGGCGGCACCGGAATTTGGTGCTATTTGGTACGCGCGTCAGCAACAAGCTTTATTAAATTCCGCCAAAACGGCAATCGTTAACTGAAGAAGTGAGTAACAGCAAATGACCCCGACTATTATGGCGCAAGAAGCCGCTGAAGCCCCGGCCCGTATTCGCGAGCAACTCGCTGCTAACAGCAGCACGATCGCCGCTATCGTCAGCCAGATTAACCAACGTGCGCCAAAGTATGTGTATATGGTTGGCCGTGGATCTTCTGATCACGCCGGTGTATTTGCCAAGTATCTGATTGAAATTGAAATTGGTTTGCCGGTCGTGCACTCGGCGCCTTCGATTGCCAGCGTCTACAACAAACAGCTCCAACTTGCTGACGCCTTGGTGTTGGTAATTTCACAGTCAGGTCGCAGCCCGGATATTCTGGCGCAGGTCGCAATGGCCAAAGCCGCTGGTGCTATGGTGGTGGCTTTAGTGAACGACACTACTTCTCCTTTGGCGGATCAGGCTGATTTTGTGGTGCCATTGTTTGTTGGTCCCGAAAAAGCCGTGGCAGCGACGAAGAGTTATCTCGCGACGTTAAGTGCTTTGCTGCAATTAGTCGCGGTTTGGTCGCAGCAGCCGGAACTATTAAAGGCAGTGAATGCGTTACCAGAGCTGTTACTGCAGGCGCAAGCATTACCGGCGCAGCTGACACCTGAAGGTGTGGCGAATGTGAAGCATGGTGTGGTGCTGGGCCGTGGTCCTGGCTATGCCATAGCCCGGGAAATTGCCCTGAAGCTCAAAGAAGTCTGTGGTATTCATGCCGAAGCTTTTTCCAGCGCCGAGTTTTTGCATGGCCCGGTAACACTGGTCAAAGATCAATTCGCTATTATTGATGTGACAGTGCACGACGAAGCGTATGCCGCACACAAAGCGCAAATTAATGAAGTGCAAAGCCGTGGCGCCAGTCTGGTACATTTAGACCATGGCGATTTAGTGACACATCCACGAGTATTGCCGCTGTTAGTTTTACAACGGTTTTATCTTGATGTGGAAGCCGTTGCCCGCAGTCGTGGCGTGAATCCGGATGCGCCGCCGGGGTTAAACAAGGTCACTAAAACGGTTTGATGTTGGCGGAATGGCTTTTCAAATATTTATGAAGAGTGTATTTTGTCTTTCGAATGCTTTTGAAGTGATTGATTCATTCGCAAGCCCGAAACAGCAGAATTAGCAGGAAATAGCGTGAGTACAGAACAGATTGCGGTCGCGAAGTTATTTGATGGTGAAAACTGGCAACACAATGTGCTGGTCAGTTTCAGCAATGGTTTGATTCACTCGGTCTCAGCCGCCAACGTCAAAGAAGTGCAAAATCTGACACTGGTGCCGGGCTTTATCGACGTACAGGTGAACGGCGGCGGTGGTGCATTATTTAATACTGCACCGACCTTAGAAACTCTGCGTACCATGGTCAAAGCGCACGCTGGTTTTGGCAGTACCGCGTTATTACCGACCGTGATCACCGATTCTGTCGCCGTGATGCAGCAAGCTGCCGATGTGATTGCCAGCGCCATTGCCAGCAACTTACCAGGTGTACTTGGCGTGCATTTTGAAGGCCCGCATTTATCGGTGCCGAAAAAAGGTGTGCATCCGGTGGCGCATATCCGGCCTTTGTCGGAGCAGGAACTGGCGATTTATGCCCGTACCGATCTCGGTGTAAAGATGGTGACAGTGGCGCCGGAGAACATTTCACCAGCGCAAATTTCGCAGTTGGTGGCGCTGAATGTCATTGTTTGCCTTGGCCATTCCAATGCCGATGGCGCTGTGGTAGAGGCCGCTATTGCCGCTGGCGCTACAGGTTTCACCCATTTATATAACGCCATGTCGCCGCTGACGTCACGCGAGCCCGGTATGGTCGGCGTAGCGCTGGCCAACCCTGATACCTGGTGTGGCATTATTTTCGACGGTCACCATGTCCATCCAACTGCAGCCAAGCTGGCGTTGGCGTCCAAACCACGTGGTAAGTTAATTATCGTGACGGATGCGATGTCGCCGGTCGGCACCACCGACACTGAATTTGCGTTTTTTGATGGCAAAGTGACCCGTACTGGCAATAAGTTAACGGCCGAAAGTGGTCAGCTTGCAGGCTCGGTACTGGATATGGCGGGCGCTGTGCAATACGCGGTGACTGAGCTTGGTGTTGAGCAGGGCGAAGCACTGCGGATGGCAAGTTTGTATCCGGCTGAATTTATTGGCCAGTCAGCAACGATGGGCCGGATTGCGCCGGGTTATCGTGCTGATTTGGTGTTGCTGGATAATGCCGGAGTGACCCAACAATGTTGGATTGGTGGCAAATTGCAGTAGTAAATGTCGAATATTTTTTTGCAAGACAAAATACTGGCGCCGACAACGAGCACCAGATAACAATAACAACAACTCAAGCAACAGAGGTTGAAATGGAAATGGTTATTCAAAAAGAGCAGGGTAAAAATACCTTGCTGCCGATGGTCATCATCGGCACCTTGTTTTTTGTGTTCGGCTTTGTCACCTGGCTCAATGGGTCGTTGATCCCATTCTTAAAAATTGTCTGTGAACTGAACGAGTTCCAGGCACTATTGGTGACTTTCGCTTTTTATATTGCTTATGTGGTGATGGCACTACCGATGTCGATGCTGCTGAACCGGATCGGCTACAAAAATGGTATGGTGGCCGGATTAGGCATCATGGCTGTTGGTGCGGTGTTATTTATTCCGGCCGCGCAAACCAGTTATTACGGCTTGTTTTTAATCGCTTTGTTCACTTTAGGCACTGGCCTGACCATTCTGCAAACCGCCTCGAATCCTTATATCGTCTGTATTGGCCCGCGGGAAAGTGCCGCCTTTCGCATCAGTATTATGGGCCTGGTCAATAAAGGTGCCGGTTTTGTGGTGCCGTTAGTCTTTACGGCGGTGATCCTGACAGGTATGGATCAATTCACCCCAGCAGCACTGGCCGCATTAAGCGATACAGAAAAAGCCAGTCGGATCGCTGAATTATCCAACCGCCTGGTGACACCGTACATTTATATGACCATTGCGCTGGTGGTGCTGATGGCCTTCGTGAAGTTTTCGCCATTACCTGAACCAGAGCTGGAAAATGACACTGTTGCTGCAGGGACTCAGAGCCAAACTTCGGTGCTGCATTTCCCGCAACTGGTACTCGGCGTCGTGGCCTTATTCGTTTATGTTGGGGTTGAAGTGATTGCCGGCGATACCATTGGTTTGTATGGTCAGAACTTAAATGTAGCCAATTTTGGCGCGCTGACTTCTTATACGATGGCCTTTATGGTGCTGGGTTACCTGGTTGGCGTTAGCTGCATTCCGAAATATTTATCACAAGCTCAGGCGCTGCAGGGCTCTGCCATCTTTGGTCTGTTATTTACGCTCGGTGTGATGTTTGGCTCTGCTGAAAGTCATCAGGTGTCAGCATTGTTGTTTGGATGGCTCGGTGTGCCGACCGTGCCTGATACCATAATCTATTTAGCCTTGTTAGGTTTTGCCAACGCGCTGGTATGGCCTTCGGTATGGCCATTGGCATTGGACGGCTTAGGAAAATTCACTGCAACAGGTTCGGCTTTACTGATCATGGGTATTGCCGGTGGCGCATTATTGCCTTTGGTGTACGGTTACTTCGCCCATAGCTCTGGTGATAGTCAACTGGCCTATTGGGTGATGCTGCCTTGTTATGCATTTATCCTGTTTTACGCCTTTAAAGGCCATAAAATCCGTCAGTGGTAAAAGATTTTTTAACTGATGTTTCTGTCAACGCCAGTGTGTCCGCACTGGCGTTTTCGCTTTGGGTGACTGCAAATTTTCGGAGTTTCTGATGCAACAACCTGTTCGTTTTGTCGCGCTTGATGCGCTGCGTGGTTTAGCCATTGCGCTGATGATCCTGGTGAATACGCCGGGGTCATGGTCGCATGTGTATAGCCCGTTATTACACGCACCCTGGCATGGTTTTACTTTTGCCGACATCGTGTTTCCGGGGTTTTTATTTGTGGTCGGCGCAGCGATGTTTTACGCGTTAAAACATGCCAGTCTCGACCGGGCAACGGTACTTAAAATTTTCAAACGCAGTGCGCTGATGTTTTTATGCGGTGTGTTCCTGAACTGGTTCTGGGGTCAGGAGCTTGCCACACTGCGGGTGATGGGCGTATTGCAACGGATCGCTGTTTGTTATGCCGTGGCGGCGTTGTTGATTTTAGCGCTCAGACGAGGCAATAACGCAGCGAGTGCGCTACAGCTGAAATTACCTGTGGTTGCGGTGGCTTTGTTAGTTGGCTATTGGTTGTTATTGCAGCTAGGCAGTGACCCTTATGGTCTGGAAGGAAATATTGTCCGGCAGCTCGATTTAACCTTGTTTGGTGCAGCACATTTATATCAGGGTTTTGGTATCGCTTTTGATCCGGAGGGTATTTTAAGTTGTCTGCCAGCGGTGGTGAATGTGTTGCTGGGGTATTGGGTGGCGGCGGGTCTGGCCGGACGCAATCAGCAGCAAGGTTTTCGCTGGTTGTTAGCGGTAGGCGCCGTACTGGTATTGCTGGCGCTTGGCAGCAGTTATTATTGCCCGATCAATAAAGCCTTATGGACCGGCAGTTATGTCGCGCTAAGCGGTGGTTTATTGGTGTGGTTATTGGCACTGATGGTATGGCTGGTCGATATCAAAGGTTGGCGTGCTGTGGCAGAACCTTTGCAGGTTTATGGTTCTAACCCATTGTTTATCTACATGTTGTCCTGGATATGGGCGGTGATCATCGGCGAATTACTGGTTTGGCAACAAGCAGGGCAGGCGCTGTCAGTGTATCAACTGGGGTTTGACCTGCTGGCAACTGTGTTCCCGGAAAAGTTTGCCTCCTTGGTGTTTGCGCTGTTGCACGTGCTGTTATTCTGGCTGGTGTCGCTGGTGCTGTATCGGAAGAAGATTTTTATTAAGCTGTAATACTTTGTTTGATATGGCTTTGTTTGATAATGCTTTGTTTGATATTGGGGCCAGGATGCTTTTCGGCATCCTGATACCCATGACAATCAATACCGGTATTCCCAGCTCCCGGCCACACTAAAGCTTTGGTCAAACTCCGGTCGTAACTCGGACTTTTCGGCTAACCGCAGCTGAATGCTTAATAAGCCTTTCATTACTGGCCGGCGATGTTCCATTTTTAGTTGCCAAACGCTATCAGATGTCAGCTGCCCGGCGACCACTTCATCATAAAAAGCTGCACGGTACAGATGCCCGGACCAGCTAATGCCGCCTAACGTCTGATACTGATAACCGGCGCTGAGAACTTTCGCATCGGCACCATAACCACTGCCGATCACCCGCTCAAAGCGACGATATCCTTGCGGAAATACTTCGCCCTGATAAGCACAATTACCGCGCTGTAGGCTGTTTTCACAATCGAGGAAAGTATCGGAATATTCCAGATTCAGGGTATGAACGGCGTTTTGTTCACCCCAATAACTGCGCAAACCGAATAAGGTCAGAGCTTTATCCGGTAGGCCAGATTTATTGTCGTCATCAGCTATTTCGGCATAAGCGGTCAACGGCCAGCCAAAGGCCTGCAGGTGATAGCTCAGATCCAAAGCGGCGCGTTGATCGGCCGGAATTTCGTCGGTTTTGTCGTAACTGACTAAATCCCATAAGGTGGTAAAGGAATTACTGCGCCCGGTGCCGCCCCATTGGATAACCCGGCTCAGGCCAAGTTCCACTGCTGGCCAGGGCCGAATAGTGGCGCGACCGCCCCAGTATTTGGTGTTATTGGGCTCATCACTGGAAAATAGTTTTTCCATTTCGGCGTCTTGACCGACGAAAGTCGTGATATTCCATGGACCTAACCATTGCAGCCATGGCCGCGTATCGGCTTGCCAGCTATGGCGGCTTAACCTTACTGCGGTAATGGGTCTGGCGTTGTTGCTTAACAACAAACTGCTTTGTTGACCCGGCCCCCACCAGACCGGATCCTGATCCAGTGCTAACACCCAGTTGCCCCAGATCCCCGCCAAATAACTGCCATCGGCGACCAGTTTCTGGCTTTCTGCGATAACGCCAGTGTTAGATGTTGCAGCGGCAAACTCATCGCGATAAGTCAGTTGTAACCGCCCAGCCCAGTTGTCGCCCTGTGCTTCATTAAACAAAGTCACGGCTGCCTTTTCAAAATACTGTTCACCAAAACTCTGCACCGCAGTGTTATGCGAGTTGTAGCTTAATTTCAGGCCGCTGCTGTGGCTGGCACGATTACTATCCAGTGCCGATTTTAAGTGCAACACCGCAAACCGCAGCTGTGGTTCCACCCGGTTGACATCAATTTTATTTAAATCGATGGCAATGTTTTTCCACATTATGGGGTAGGTATTAATCGGGCCGGTCAACAAGCCGGCTTGTGCCAGCGTTTGCAACGACTGACGCAGGTAATTATCTGAGGTATCAAGCCAAGGGGTCGCGATAGCGCCGGGCGCCAGCGACAGCAGGCAGAGTGCAGCAAGTTTTTTCATGGAGTTAATTTTGACTTCAGGGCAGTTTCAACATGGACAGGCACAAAACGCGACACATCGCCGCCATGTTTGGCCACTTCTTTAACTAAGGTCGATGAAATAAAAGTATTTTTTTCCGACGGCGTCATAAATAAACTGTCTAAATCCGGGTTCAGTTGCCGGTTCATGCTGGCCAGCTGAAACTCATATTCAAAGTCAGCCACCGCCCGCACGCCACGTAATAAAATCTGCGCATTTTGGTCTTTGGCAAACTGCGCCAATAAACCAGAAAAACCTAATACCCGGACATTGGGGTAATCAACAAAGGCCTGCTCGGCCAAAGACACCCGTTCAGCCAGACTGAATAATGGTTGTTTACTGGGATTAGCCGCCACTGCCAGAATGACTTCATCAAAAATACGGGCGGCACGCACCACTAAATCGGCATGGCCATTGGTCAGTGGGTCGAAAGTCCCTGGGTAAATCGCCTTGGTTTTCATATGGTTGTCGTTATCCCTGTGGCGAAAAAAGCAGCTGGCCGGAGGTGGGCCAACAGTACTCTAGAGTTTTTCATCGGTTTGGCGTTACTATATCAAAATAATTCATAAAAAAATAAGCCCATGCAGGTTATGGACAAGAAGCTACGCACCAAAGACAAAATTCTGCAGGCCAGCATCGAACTGTTTAATCAGCAGGGCGAACGGCAGGTAACCACCAATCATATTGCAGCCCATCTTGGCATCAGTCCGGGTAATTTGTATTACCACTTTCGCAATAAAGAAGACATTGTCCGGCATATTTTTAAAGAATACGCCAAGCTATTGGATAACCGAATTCAGCCGCCAAGCCGTGCTTCGGAAGCGCTGGATGCGTTAGCGCAATACTTAGATGTGGTGTTTGAACTTATGTGGCGTTTTCATTTTTTCTACGCCAATCTGCCGGATATTCTGGCGCGGGATGAAGCTTTGCAACAGGACTATCTGCTGGTGCAAAAGGGCGTGCTGAATAAAGTGATTTCGGTGTTGCAGGCGTTAAAACAGGCCGAAGTCATTGCGATTGATGAGCAGGATATTCCGACTTTTGCCCATACCATCAAACTGGTGGTGACCTTCTGGATCAGTTATTTAAAAACTCAGGCGCCGCATGCTGCCATCGATCAACAGCAGGCATATCAGGGCGTATTAAAGGTATTGTTGCTATTTAAACCTTATGCCACCCACCAGGCGATGCCGCGCATTCAGAAACTGCAGCAGCATTATCAGCATCTCGCCGGCCAGTTGATGTTGAACTGAACGATCAAACGCAGCGCCTGACACTCTTGGCGCTGCTCTGACCATCTGGTTTATCTACCGCAAAGCCGAAAAAAAGCGCTGCTTTCAATCCCTTTCACCATTACAATGGCCGCGTTTTTATTTGATAGCCTTAACCCCCTACAGGAGGCTTTATGAGTACCACCTCTTTCCTTACCCATATCCAACAACAAATCGATGATGTGAAAAACGAAGGTTTATACAAAGCCGAACGTATTATCACTTCACAACAATTTTCCGACGTCACAGTTGGTGGTCAGCAAGTTTTAAACTTCTGCGCTAACAACTACTTAGGTCTGGCTAACTCCAAAGAGTTAATTCAGGCCGCGCAACAAGGTCTCGACAGCCATGGCTTTGGCGTCGCTTCGGTGCGGTTTATCTGCGGTACTCAGGACATTCACAAACAACTCGAAGCAAAAATCAGTGAATTTTTAGGCACCGAAGATACCATTCTTTATTCCAGCTGTTTTGACGCTAACGGTGGTTTGTTTGAAACCATTTTAGGTGCAGAAGATGCGGTGATTTCTGATGCGCTGAATCACGCCTCCATTATAGATGGCGTGCGCTTGTGTAAAGCCAAACGATACCGTTACGCCAACAACAACATGGCCGAACTGGAAGCTCAATTACAACAAGCCGATGCCGATGGCGCCCGTTATAAATTGATTGCCACCGACGGTGTGTTTTCAATGGATGGGGTGATTGCAGACTTAAAATCGGTTTGCGATCTAGCTGATAAATACAACGCGCTGGTGATGGTTGATGATAGCCATGCCGTTGGTTTTGTGGGTAAAAATGGTCGTGGCACCCACGAGTATTGCGATGTATTAGACCGCGTTGACATCATTACCGGCACCCTCGGCAAAGCTTTAGGCGGCGCCTCTGGTGGTTATACTTCAGGTAAAAAAGAAGTGATTGAGTGGCTGCGTCAGCGCTCACGCCCTTATTTGTTTTCGAACAGTCTGGCACCTTCGATTGTCACGGCGTCGATTAAAGTGCTGGAAATGCTGGCGCAAGGTGATGATCTACGCGCTAAGCTGTGGGATAACGCAGCGTACTTCCGTGAAAAAATGTCGGCTGCCGGTTTTACTCTGGCCGGTAAAGATCACGCCATTATTCCGGTGATGCTGGGCGATGCCAAAGTGGCCTCAGAATTTGCCCGCCGCATGCTGGAGCAAGGCATTTATGTGGTCGGGTTCTCGTTCCCGGTGGTGCCAAAAGGTCAGGCGCGTATTCGCACTCAGATTTCTGCTGCACACAGCAAAGCACAGCTGGATAAAGCCATCGACGCTTTTATTCGGATTGGTAAAGATATGGGCGTTATCGCCTGAGGTAACAGCATGAAAGCATTAGCGAAATTAAAAGCAGAACCGGGGATTTGGCAAACTGAAGTGCCGATGCCCGAAGTTGGCCCGAACGATGTGTTGATTAAAATCCGCAAAACTGCCATTTGTGGCACCGACGTCCATATTTTTAAATGGGACGAATGGGCGCAAAACACCATTCCGCACGGTATGGTGGTTGGCCATGAATATGTTGGCGAAGTGGTTGGCATGGGTTCAGAAGTACGTGGTTTTGTGCTGGGCGACAGGGTTTCCGGTGAAGGCCATTTAGTTTGTGGTCATTGCCGCAACTGCCGCGCCGGTCGGGTGCATTTATGTCGCAATACCATTGGCGTAGGCGTGAATCGGCAGGGCAGTTTTGCCGAATATCTGGTGATCCCGGCCTTTAACGTATTTAAGATTCCGGACAATATTCCAGACAGCATCGCTGCTATTTTTGACCCGTTCGGCAATGCAGTGCATACGGCGCTGTCGTTTGATTTAGTGGGCGAAGATGTACTGATCAGCGGCGCTGGCCCGATCGGCATTATGGCCGCAGCGGTCGCTCGACATGTTGGTGCCCGCCATGTGGTGATCACGGATGTGAACCCGTTCCGACTGGAACTGGCGAAAAAAATGGGCGCTACCCGTGCGGTTGATGTTAGTAAAGAAGATTTAAAAACCGTGATGGCAGAGCTTGGCATGACCGAAGGTTTTGACGTTGGTCTGGAAATGTCCGGTGTACCTTCAGCTTTCCGGTTAATGTTGGATACTATGAATCACGGCGGTAAAATTGCCATGCTCGGTATTCCGCCATCAGACATGGCGGTGGACTGGAACAAAGTCATTTTTAAAGGTTTAGTCATCAAAGGCATTTACGGCCGTGAGATGTTCGAAACCTGGTACAAAATGGCCAGTCTCATTCAGTCAGGCTTGGATTTAACTCCAATCATCACCCACGAAATGCCAATGGCCGATTTCCAGCAGGGTTTTGAAATTATGTGTTCGGGGCAATCAGGTAAAGTGATCCTGAACTGGGCATAATGTTAACATCGGGGTCAGAGTCAATTGTTAACAGAAATCTGTTAACAATTGACTCTGACCCCAAATGTTAATTGTTATTCAAGCCAGTTAATCTGCCCACGCGCCTGGCGGCGTTTCAGCATCAATTCTTCTATGAGTGGCGTTAAGATCAACTCCATCGCCAATCCCATCTTGCCGCCCGGCACCACCAGCGTATTGACCCGCGACATAAAAGAGCCGTTGATCATTTGCAGGTAATACGGGAAATCGACGTGTTTAATGCCGCGAAAGCGAATGACCACAAAGCTCTCATCCAACGACGGAATATCCTTAGCGCTGAACGGGTTCGACGTATCCACTGTCGGCACCCTCTGGAAGTTGATATGGGTACGGGAAAACTGCGGCGTAATGTGGTTAATGTAATCATCCATGCTACGCACGATACTGGCTTGTACCGCTTCGCGCGAATGGCCACGTTCGGAAGTGTCGCGGATGATTTTCTGGATCCACTCTAAGTTCACAATGGGCACCATGCCAATCAATAAATCGACATGTTGCGCCACATTATTGTCTTCGGTGACCACGCCACCGTGCAAACCTTCATAAAACAATAAATCGGTATCCGGCCGTAAATCTTGCCATGGCGTAAAAGTGCCCGGCAGTTGGTTATAAGGCACGGCTTCGTCGAAGGTATGCAAATAACGGCGGACTTTGGAAATACCATGCTCAGCATAATGCGCGAAGCAATTTTCAAGGGCGCCGAAATCATTGGCCTCAGCGCCAAAATAGCTGATGTATTTGCCTTGTTCTTTGGCTTTTCGAACAGCCACATCCATTTCCGGACGACTGAAACGGTGAAAACAATCCCCTTCGACCAAAGCAGCATCGATGCCTAAGCTTCTGAAAATATGTGAAAAAGAATTTGTAGTGGTGCTGGTGCCAGCACCACTGGAACCGGTCACGGCAATAATTGGATTTTTATCTGACATTTTTACTCTTATCTATAATTGCCCTGAACCTACCATAAAGGATAAAGTGAAAGTTCCGCAACCGCTTTTCGGTGGTGTTGCCACCGGCTCATTGGATAGGATGTCAGATGTCAGCTTTAACTTATTGTTCTGTATTTATTTTAGCTGCCGCTTTGTGCAGTAATGCTTGCGCCCAGACAGCCACGGCGAACACCGCCAGTGCACCAAAAGCCAAGGTCGCGGCGACAGCAGCAACTCAGGCGCCTGCTCCGGCCGCAGTCCCGGCTTATGATGTATTTCTGGCTGACTTACTGGATGGCAAAATTTCTAACGTCAAAAAAGTAAATGCCAACACCGGTTATCACAATCAGCCGGCCTTTAATCTGACCGGCACCCAGCTGTATTTCACCTCGCAGCAGGGCAGTGGTGAGAAAAGTCAGATGGACATCGCCCGGTATGATATTAAAAGCGGCACTCTCGATTTGTTTCAAAGCACAGCCTTAAGCGAGTATTCGCCAACGGTACTGCCGGCCGATCAGGCGTTGTCGGCTGTCGTGGTGGAAGCCGATGGCAAACAACGGCTGTGGCGGTTACCAGTGACCGGCGAGCCGGCGGTGATGTTGCCCGAAGTGGTTGGCGTGGGCTATCACGCCTGGGGGCCGGCTGATGATGTATTGCTGTTTATTCTTGGAAAAGATGAAGCTGATCATCAGATTGCCTATCGTAACAGCAACGGTGAACTCACCACTTTGGCGCGTAATATCGGCCGTGGTTTGGCCTGGCGTCCTGGCACCAATGAAGGGTATTTCAGTGAACGTAATGATAAGCGCTTAGCTCTTAAAATGTACGAAACGCAGAATATGCAGCAGAGCGCACAGCTGGTGTTATTGCCGGAAACTGCGCAAGATTTTCGCTGGTGGAACCGGGATTTGTTGATAGCTTCCGCCGGACAAAAGCTTCTCAGCTGGCAACCTGGTGACAAACGCTGGCAGCGCTGGCTGGAATTAAGCGATCACTGTGACGGCAGCGTCAGCCGTTTTAGCTTCAGCATTGATCAAAAACAGCTGGCCTTTGTCTGTCAGCCTGCAGCGGTGAAACCATGAGCGAGTTATTACTGGCATTATTAGTAGTTGCTTTGTTGCCTTATCTGGCAAAAATTCCGGTCGCCAAAGCCATGCATCAGTTGGGAGGATATGACAATCACCATCCGCGGGCGCAGCAGGCGAAATTGGAAGGGCTGGGCCAACGTGCTACTGCCGCGCATTACAACAGCTTTGAGGCGTTGCAGCTGTTTCTGGCAGCCTTACTCAGTTGTGTGATTGCCGGTAATTATGACAGTACCATGCAGGGCTTGGCTTGGGGGTTTGTGGTTTGCCGTGTTGGGTACATCTTGTTGTATTTAATAGATAAAGCGTTGTTGCGTTCGATTGTTTGGGGTGTTGGCATTGGTTGCCTTGTGACAATGATGGTGCGGGCGATTTTGACGGTGAGTGGTTAAAGCTTATCGGTTAGAACCCGTTGTTATAACCAAAGCACGCTAGGGTGGATAAGTGCAGCGCCATCCACCATTGTGCGCAAGATTGCAATATTATGAGGGGAGTGGCAGATGGCACTTCGCTTATCTGCCCTACAGTCTTATTAAATTACTGAATTTAAAACTTAAAATCCATCACCAGCGGATCATGATCTGAAGATCGGAACGGCGTTGGTGCATACAAGTTTTTCAGCTGGTTTTTTGATTTGTGCTCGGTGTTGTAATCCAGCACCGCCGGTTCATCGGCGTTGATATGCCAGTGTTCAAACT
The DNA here is from genome assembly GCF_001669775.1 of Rheinheimera sp. SA_1. Classification (GTDB taxonomy): domain Bacteria; phylum Pseudomonadota; class Gammaproteobacteria; order Enterobacterales; family Alteromonadaceae; genus Pararheinheimera. Next base: position 272,226 of record NZ_LXWK01000017.1, on the reverse strand, counting down.
GCACCAGTTTTTCCGCCAGCGTTTTGGTCGCTAACGCGTGATCAAGACTGCCTGAGCGACCTTTGTAGACATAAGACCAATGCACTGCGCCGTTTTTGTCTAACGTGGCACCTGGCAAATGCTGCCAACCAGCTTGTTCCAGCGTGGTGACCGGATCTTCCAACCGATAAGCATTTAAATCACCAATCACCAGCTGATGGGTCGCTTTTTGTCCGGTTGGCTGCGTGGCGAGCCAGCTAGCCAGGGTTTTGGCGGCGATAACCCTTGCCGCGTTCCAGCATGACTGACCATCGTTGTTATCGTTGTCGGCACCAGGTAATTTCGGGCAACTTCCTTTGGATTTAAAGTGATTGACGCTCACCAACAACTCAGTGTTCGAACCCTGATGCACAAAACTTTGTGCCAGTGGTGCGCGGCTGCCCCGCACAAAAGGCCCGGTCATATTCATCGCCGGTTGTCCTAAAGGTTTGACGCTGGCGATGCGGTAAATCAATGCCACTTTGATTTGATCGGTGCCCGGTTTGTCAGCAGTTTCGACAAAAGCAAAAACAGTGCTGCCGAGTTTTTCATTGAGCAGCCGCACTATGGTGGCTAAAGCGCCGTCGGTGGCATAGCCGTTGTTCTCAACTTCCAGCAGACCAATAATATCTGCATCCATCGCACTTAGCGCTGCGATCATTTTGCCTTGCTGGCGCACTAGCTCGTCGGCGTTGCTGGCACCACGTTTGGTCGGAAATTGTGGTGTTTGCCCGGCGCCAGTGAAAAAGTTCAACACGTTAAAACTGGCGACACGCAGCGCGCCATCTGGTTTGGTTTTTGGCGTATTGCTTCGTGGATTGGCGCTGGCAAATGCCGGCGCTTTGGTCGGCAACAAACGGTAACCGGCTTTGGTTTGCACTAAAAAGCCTTCCACGCCACGCACTTCATCGCCAACCCGCACTGTTTTGTCAGCGGATAAACCACCGGTTGGGAAAGGGATCGGCTCTGGGTTTTGCCGGACGCTGTGGTCGTCCAGCCAAATTTCATGCAGCTGTTGTTGTTTTTCAAAAGTCTGCGCTTCTGCACCCGGTTTTTTCACTTCAGTTGAGACCATCAAACGTCTGTCAGCCAACAGAATTTCACCGTAACGCGCCAGAGGGTAACTGTCGTTGACGACCAACGTTTGCGGGAACACCAAATATTGACCTTCCAAAGCTTCCCAGTCATTGAGTTGTTTGACCGGCAGCTGTAGCTGCAGTTTTGGCAGAGGTTGCTGTTCGGCGCAAACCGCACTGGCAGTGATATTGGTCAGCGCGGTCATTTTGCCGAGTTCACGCACGGTGCCGGTCAGTTGCACCAACTGACCCGGTTGATAAAGCGCTGCGAGCTGACTGTCGGCAATCATTAAAGCTTCAGCAGTCGCTGGATTGCTATCCGCCTTCAGGCTTTGGATTAGTAATGACGGTTGTTTGCTGCCCGGGTACATAGTGCCAAGCACCACACCCTGGGTGGTCAGGGTTTTACCCGCGAGCGGGCTTTGCGCGCCATCGCCCTGGATCTGCTGGATGGGCGTAAAGTCGGTGCTGCAAGTCGCGGTGACTTGCCATGACAATAAACTAACAGCAACGGCGACAACCAGTTTGCTTAATTTTGGTGTGTGCATTGGATTTTCCTGAGCGGAGGAGAAAGAATGAATAGCGAATATGCGAACCAGCTTAATCAAGTTCAGATTTTTGGCAAGTGGGGCGGGGCAGAACAGCTTAGAAATAAGCTGGCCGGAGCAATTGTCCGGCCAGTATTTTGGTGGTTAACTAGCTTTGCTTCTCACGCGCAATAGCCCGATACCCAATATCACGACGACTAAAAACACCATCCCAGTGGATCTGGTCAACCAACTGATAGGCCGCTTGCTGGGCTGCCGTGACATTCGCGCCTAATGCCGTGGCGCAGAGCACCCGGCCGCCGGCCGTCAGCACTTTGCCTTCTTCAAGTTTAGTGCCGGCATGAAACACTTTGGCTTCCAGGTTATCCGCTTGTGGCAGACCTGAAATGACATCACCTTTGCGATAATCATCCGGGTAACCACCTGCGGCCAACACCACACCCACAGCAGCGCGGCTGTCGAATTGGATCTGGGTTTGGTCCAGCTTACCATCAACGGCGTTTTGGCAAAGTTCCACCAAATCAGACTGCAAGCGCAGCATGATGGGTTGAGTTTCCGGATCGCCGAAACGGCAATTAAATTCCAGTACTTTGCAGGTGCCGTTAGGCGCCACCATTAAACCAGCATATAAAAAGCCAGTATAAACAGTGCCTTCCGCAGCCATACCATTTACCGTTGGGTAAATCACATGTGACATCACCCAATCGTGTACCGCTTGTGTTACCACCGGAGCCGGAGAATAAGCACCCATACCGCCGGTGTTCGGGCCTTTGTCAGCGTCGTCGCGTGCTTTATGATCCTGGCTAGATGCAAATGCCAAAGCGTTTTTACCATCCACCATCACAATAAAGGACGCTTCTTCGCCGACTAAAAACTCTTCGATGACGACACGGCTGCCGGCGTCGCCAAACTTATTGCCTGACAACATATCTTCAATCGCAGCAAATGCTTCAGCTTCGGTCTGGGCGATAATCACGCCTTTACCCGCGGCTAAACCATCGGCCTTGATGACGATGGGTGTGCCTTGTTCGGCGACGTATGTTTTGGCATCGGATACATCGCTGAAAGTGCCGTAACTGGCGGTTGGGATCTGGTGGCGGGCCAGGAAGTCTTTGGCGAATGCTTTGGAACTTTCCAGCTGTGCTGCAGCTTTGGTTGGGCCAAAAATCGCCAGACCTTGAGCGCGGAAACTATCCACCACGCCGCGTGCTAATGGCGCTTCTGGGCCAACAATGGTCAGCGCAATCTGCTCTTGCTGCGCAAACGCTAACAGCGCCGGCACATCGTCCGCCGCAATTGCGACGTTTTGCAGATTGGATTCCAGCGCAGTACCGGCATTACCCGGCGCCACGAACACCTGACTGACCTGAGGCGATTGTGCAGCTTTCCACGCCAGAGCGTGTTCGCGGCCACCGCCGCCTATCACAAGAACTTTCATCGAAGGATCCACTTGTTAAGTTACAATTTATGCGCTGTCGGGCTATTCAGTTTTTGGCTTACGGAATTTCAATGTCATCCGGTCGCTTTCGCCAATCGCCTGATATTTGGCTTTGTCTTTTTCTTTCAGTGCCAGTGATGGTGGTAAAGTCCAGACGCCACTTGGATGATCAGCCGTATCTTTTGGATTGGCGTTCACTTCACTGGTGCCTTCCAGTACAAAACCGGCTTGCAACGCGACTTTCACAGCCAGACTTTGTGGCATATAACCAGATTTTGTCCAGTCGCCAGCTGCTTTCGTTTCCGGCAGACGGTGTTCAACCACACCTAACACACCACCTGGTTTCAGCGCTGCGTAAAAGCTTTTATAAGCCGTCAGCAGACTTTCTTCGCCTTTTTGCATATACCAGTTGTGCAGGTTCCGGAAAGTCACCACCACATCCGCAGAACCGGCAGGGGCGATGGCGTACACTTTGTCAGCAGCAAAACCAGTGACGGTCACACTGCTGAATACCGGATCGGCAGCTAATTTAGCCTGATAAGCGGCCAGTGATTTTTTGGCATATTCGGATGTTGCATCAGCAGGTTGATGTGCGGCGTAATATTTGCCTTCGGCTTTTAATAACGGAGCCAGAATTTCGGTGTACCAGCCACCGCCAGGGGACACTTCAACCACAGTGCTTTTGGGCGTGACTTCAAAAAAACTTAAGGTTTCGACCGGGTGACGATGGACGTCGCGGGCTTTATTGGCGGCGCTGCGCACCGGATGATTAACAGCTGCCTGAATGGCGGCTTCGTTGGCAGTAGCGGCAAAGGCCGGTGCTGCAGAGAATAACAAAGTGGAGAGTACAACGAACGGGGTCAAAGCTTTCATGCGTTTAATCCTTATTGTTGAGAAGACGCTCTGAAACAGAGCGGCGCTAGTTTAGCAAAGCTGAGCGCGCTTTGCAGTGGCAAACTTAGAATTGCATCGCAGGTTACGTGACAATCAACTTTTTCGATCTTTAGATGTCCAGACTGCTGATTTTACTGCGCAGTCGCATTTTCATTATGCTAAAATGCCGCTCTTTTTTCCGCCGCAGTGCATTTTCCGGGAATTTTCAGCTCATGTTAGATCAAATCCGTATTGTATTGGTCGGTACCACGCATACCGGTAATATTGGTTCGGTGGCCCGGGCGATGAAAACCATGGGTTTAAGCCAGCTATGGCTGGTATCACCAAAAGAGCTGCCGGATGGCCAGGCTTATGCGTTGTCGGCAGGTGCCAGTGAAGTGTTAGCCAACGCCAAAGTAGTTGAAAAAATGGAAGATGCGATTAGCGATTGTGGCCTGATTGTTGGCGCCAGCGCCCGTTCCCGTACTTTGTCCTGGCCGATGCTGGAACCTCGCGAATGTGGTGAAAAAGCGGTGATCGAAGCACAGCAAAAACCTGTTGCCCTGGTGTTTGGCCGCGAAAGCAGTGGTTTGAGTAATGAAGAGTTGCAATTGTGTAATTTCCACGTCTGCATTCCTGCCAACCCCGAATACAGCTCGCTGAATCTGGCGATGGCCGTGCAAATTGTCACTTATGAAGTGCGGGTCGCCGCTTTAGCTGCTAAGCCGCAGACCATTGCCGCTGACGATACGGTATACCCAAGCTCTGAACAAATGGAGCGCTTTTATCTGCACTTAGAACAAACCCTGAACGACACCGGTTTTATCATCAAACAACACCCGGGTGTGGTGATGACCAAATTAAAACGGTTGTTCACCCGGGCGCGACCGGAAGACGCTGAATTAAATATATTACGTGGCATTTTAACCTCGATGCAGCGTAAGCATAAGCTCGACAATCCAACCGAATAAACTAGTGGCGCAGGCCTTTTGGGCACAAGGACATTCTATGTTTGCTGGCATTAAAGAAGATATCCGCAGTGTATTTGACCGCGATCCGGCGGCGCGCAGTGCTTTTGAAGTCTTGACCAACTATCCGGGTTTGCATGCCATTTGGTGGCACCGGATGAATCACCGGTTATGGCTGGCGGGTTGGAAGTGGCTGGCACGGTTTTTAAGTACCATCGCCCGCTGGTTAACCGGTGTCGAAATTCACCCTGGCGCGAAAATTGGCCGACGGTTTTTTATCGACCATGGCATGGGCGTGGTGATTGGTGAGACCGCGGAAATTGGTGATGACGTGACTTTATATCATGGTGTCACTTTAGGTGGCACCAGCTGGAATCCGGGCAAACGCCACCCAACATTGGGCAACAATGTGGTGATCGGCGCTGGTGCCAAAGTATTAGGTCCATTGTATGTCGGCGAAAACGCCCGCATTGGCTCCAATGCCGTGGTGGTGAAAGACGTCCCGCCTGGTGCGACAGTGGTTGGCATTCCGGGGCGAATTGTCGCCAAACAAGACTCAGAAGTCAGTGAACAGCGGCAAAATCTGGCGAAAAAATTTGGCTTTGATGCTTATGCCGTCGCCAGTGATAACCCGGATCCGGTCGCCAATGCGATAGGTCGGATGCTCGATCACATGCACTGCCTCGACAATAAAGTCGCCGAATTGTGCCTGAGTATCAATCAGCTGGGCGGCAATGTCTGTGATGTGGTGCCAACGATGAATATCAGCGATGAAGCCTTTTTGGAAGCGGAGCGCGAAGCGGCTGAACAACGTAAAAAAGCCCTTGAAGAGTTTGATCCGACCATTTAATTCCAGGATTGGTCGCATACGTTTAAATTGCACTGTGCCCAACCCCCTGCAGCTTCAAGGATGATGGGCATAATACTTGACTGTTTTAGTAGGTTTTAATACTTGACTAAATCAGTCAGGAATGTACAATTTGCGCCATTCTGTGGTCGAAGTGAAGTGGAGATCAGATGCGGTTAACATCAAAGGGACGGTATGCCGTGACAGCCATGTTGGATGTTGCATTACATACCAACGCCGGGCCGGTGCCACTGGCTGACATTTCGGCGCGACAGGAAATTTCCTTATCTTATCTTGAACAATTATTTGCCCGGTTACGTAAACATGGTCTAGTCAGCAGCGTCCGCGGACCTGGTGGTGGTTATCAGCTGGGTCGTCCAGCCGCTGAAATTTCGGTATCCGAAGTGATCAGTGCAGTGGACGAATCTGTTGATGCAACTCGCTGTCAGGGAAAATCGGATTGTCAGGGCGGCGCCAAATGCCTGACCCACACCCTGTGGAGCGACTTAAGTACCCGGATTGAAGATTTTTTAACCCAGATTACTTTGGGTGAATTGGTCAGCCAGAATGAAATTCAAAGCGTGGCCAAGCGGCAGGACAACCGCAAATTAAAGAACCCTGAAACTGAAATTGAAGTCAGCTGCCAGCTGTAGGCTGCAGACGGAGCAGAGCATGAAGTTACCGATTTATTTAGATTACGCCGCTACCACCCCGGTTGACCCGCGTGTGGCCGAAAAAATGATGCAATTCCTGACGATGGATGGTGATTTTGGTAACCCGGCCTCACGCTCACACCGTTTTGGCTGGCAAGCTGAAGAAGCGGTTGAGATTGCCCGCAGTCAGATTGCTGACCTGATCAACGCCGATCCACGCGAAATCGTTTTTACTTCAGGCGCGACTGAGTCCAACAACTTAGCCATTAAAGGCGCCGCGCAGTTTTACCACAAAAAGGGTAAACATTTAATCACTTGCAAAACCGAACACAAAGCCACTTTAGACACCATGCGTGCCTTAGAGCGCGAAGGTTTTGAAGTGACCTATTTAGAAGTTGAAGCCAGCGGTTTATTAGATCTAGATAAACTCAAAGCCGCCATGCGCCCGGATACCACTGTCGTTAGCGTGATGTTCGTCAACAACGAAATCGGTGTGATTCAGGATATCGCCGCCATTGGCGAATTATGCCGTGCCAACGGGACTGTGTTCCATGTCGATTCAGCCCAGGCCGCCGGCAAAGTTGAGATCGACTTACAGGCGTTAAAAGTCGATTTAATGTCGTTTTCTGCCCACAAAATTTATGGCCCTAAAGGCATCGGTGCTTTATATGTGCGTCGTAAACCGCGTATTCGGTTAGAAGCCCAAACTCACGGCGGCGGCCACGAACGTGGTATGCGTTCAGGCACTTTACCAACGCATCAAATCGTTGCGATGGGTGAAGCTTTCCGTATCGCTAAACTGGAAATGGCGGCAGAAAATGCCCGTTTTGCTGCTTTACGCCAGCGGTTGTGGGATGGCATTCAGGACATCGAACAAGTGTTTTTAAATGGGGATGCCAACCACCGTGTGCCAGGCATTACCAATATCAGCTTTAACTATGTTGAAGGTGAATCGCTGATTATGGCGCTGAAAGATATCGCGGTATCTTCAGGCTCAGCTTGTACTTCAGCAAGTTTAGAACCTTCTTATGTGCTGCGGGCCTTAGGCCTGACTGACGAATTGGCACATAGCTCAATCCGCTTCAGTATTGGTCGTTTTACTACCGAAGAGCAGATTGATCACACCATTAAAATTGTGCACGAAGCCATTGATAAGCTTCGCGCCATGTCGCCGCTGTGGGACATGTACAAAGATGGTGTGGATTTAAATACAGTAGCCTGGGTGGCGCATTAATTTTTAATGGATCGCCCTTTGGCGCTCAGTTAATTGAGGTAACAAATCATGGCTTATAGCGAAAAAGTAATAGATCACTACGAAAATCCACGCAATGTTGGCGCTTTTGCCAAAGATGACCCAACTGTTGCCACTGGCATGGTTGGCGCTCCGGCTTGTGGTGATGTAATGAAACTGCAGATCAAAGTCAGTGCTGACGGCATTATTGAAGATGCCAAGTTCAAAACTTACGGCTGCGGCAGTGCCATTGCTTCCAGTTCACTCGTGACCGAATGGGTTAAAGGCAAAAGCCTGGACGAAGCAGCTTTGATCAAAAACACCGACATCGCGCAGGAACTGGCATTACCACCGGTGAAAATTCACTGCTCAATTCTGGCAGAAGATGCCATTAAAGCAGCGATTGCTGACTATAAATCTCGTCACGGGAGCTAAGTAGTTATGGCGATTTCGATGACTGCAGCTGCTGCCGATCGGGTTCGCAGCTTTCTGACAAATCGGGGCAAAGGTTTGGGCTTGCGCGTTGGCGTGAAAACGACCGGCTGCTCAGGTTTGGCTTATGTGCTGGAATTTGTTGACGAACTGAACGAAGACGATCAGGTGTTTGACCATGACGATCTGAAGCTGATTGTGGATGGCAAAAGCCTGGTGTATATCGACGGCACGCAGCTGGATTTTGTCAAAGAAGGCCTGAACGAAGGGTTCCAGTTTAATAACCCGAACGTGAATGGCGAATGTGGTTGCGGCGAAAGTTTTACGGTCTGATTTGGCGGTTCGATGAATTATTTCCAGCTGTTTCAGGTGCCGGCGCAGTTTGATCTTGATCTGACTGAGCTCGGTACCCGCTATTTAGAACTGCAACGGAATTTTCATCCGGACAATTTTGCCGCGGGTTCCGAGCGTGACAGGTTACTCGCAGTGCAACAGGCTGCCAATATCAATGACGCTTATCACAGTCTGAAACAACCGCTACTTCGCGCCGAGCATTTACTGGCGCTGCGTGGGGTGAAAATCAGCCATGAGCAACGCAGCTTTACCGATACCAGCTTCTTAATGCAACAAATGGAACTGCGCGAATTGCTCGGCGATATCCTGCATTCTTCTGATCCTTATGTGTTGATTGACGAAGCTGAACAACAAATCCAACAGCAGAAAAATGTCCTGCTTAAGCTTCTCGCTCAAGCGCTGGAAGCCAATCACCACGAGCAGGATCTGCAAGCGGCTGATATAATCCGCAAACTTAAATTTTTCTTTAAACTGCAGCATGAGCTGGAGTTAATCGAACAGCAACTACAAGATTAAATCCCACTATGGCTTTATTACAAATCGCTGAACCTGGCCAAAGCGCCGCGCCACATCAACATAAGCTCGCTGCAGGTATTGACCTGGGTACCACCAATTCGCTGGTAGCCACTGTGCGCAGTGGCGAGGCGCGGACCTTGCAAAACGCCGCCGGTGACGACATGTTGCCATCCGTCGTACAGTATCTGGCGGATAAAGTCATCGTTGGTAAAGCTGCAGTGGCGGCGGCAATTGCTGATCCGCATAACAGTATTTTTTCAGTGAAACGCCTGATGGGCCGTGGTTATGCCGAAACGGTAGCGCAAGCACAACAACTGCCGTATTTGTTGGTTGATCAGCAAGGTCTGGTAGCGATTGATACCGCACAAGGCGTAAAAAACCCGGTCGAAATTTCCGCCGAAATTCTGGCCACGCTGGCCGATACCGCGAGCCAAACCTTAGGTGGCGAGCTGATGGGTGTGGTTATTACCGTCCCCGCTTATTTTGATGATGCGCAGCGTCAAGCGACCAAAGATGCCGCCAAACTGGCTGGTTTAAATGTGCTGCGGTTATTGAACGAACCGACCGCTGCCGCGCTGGCTTATGGCCTGGATTCCGGTCAGGAAGGTGTGGTTGCCGTGTATGACTTAGGCGGCGGCACCTTTGATATTTCCATTTTGCGCTTAAAACGTGGTGTATTTGAAGTACTGGCCACCGGTGGTGATTCGGCGCTGGGTGGTGATGATTTTGATCACGCTATCGTGCAATGGCTGCAGCAACAAAGCGGCGAAACAACCTTATCGCACCAAAGCTTACGTCAGCATTTACAGCTGGCGCGGCAGATTAAAGAACAACTTTCTGCGCACGACCAATACGCTTTTGAGTTACCAACTGCCAACGGCGCTCTAGCGCTGAGTTTAAGCCGCGAACAATTCGACAGTTTAATTCAGCCGTTGGTGCGCAAAACCATCCGCGCCTGTAAACAAACCTTACGTGACGCCGGTTTAAATGCCGATGAAGTGGCGAAAGTGGTGATGGTCGGCGGTTCGACGCGGGTGCCTTTGGTGCGCACTGCAGTCGGCGAGTTTTTTGCCGCTGAGCCGTTAACCTCGATTGACCCGGATAAAGTGGTCGCTATTGGTGCTGCTATTCAGGCCAATGTGCTGGTCGGCAATAAATCCGATGCCGACACTTTATTGCTGGATGTGATCCCACTGTCGCTTGGTTTAGAAACCATGGGCGGCTTGGTTGAAAAGATTATTCCACGCAACACCATTATTCCGGTGGCGCGGGCGCAGGAATTTACCACCTTTAAAGACGGTCAGACTGCGATGTCATTGCATGTGCTGCAAGGTGAGCGTGAGCTGGTTGATCATTGCCGCTCACTAGCCAAGTTTAATCTGACCGACATTCCGCCAATGGCCGCCGGTGGCGCGCATATTCGGGTGACTTTCCAGGTTGATGCCGATGGGTTACTCAGCGTGACTGCGCAGGAGAAATCCAGCGGTGTGACAGCCAGTATCCAGGTGAAACCTTCTTATGGTTTATCCGACGATCAAGTCGCCACCATGATCCAAAGCTCGATGCAGTACGCCAAGCACGACATGCAACAACGGTTGCTGCGTGAACAGCAAGTGGAAGCCAGCCGGGTGTGGGAAGCGGTTAGTGCCGCTATTTCTGCCGACGCGCATTTGTTGGGGTCAGCTGAATTACTGGACATCGAACAAGCGTTATCAGCGCTCAAAGCCGTCAGTCAAGGCGATGATACCGCTGCGATAAAAGCTGCTATTGATAAAACCAATCATATCACCGACGAGTTTGCCGCCCGCCGGATGGACAATTCAATCCGGCAAGCCCTGCAAGGGCATAAAGTCGACGAGGTATAACATGCCACAAATTATCTTTTTACCCCATGCCGAGCTTTGCCCGGAAGGCGCGGCGCTTCAAGCCGAAAAAGGCGAAACTGTACTGGATGTCGCGCTGCGTAACGGCATTTCTATTGAACATGCCTGCGAAAAATCCTGTGCCTGCACCACTTGCCATGTCATCGTTCGCGAGGGGTTTCGTAGCCTGAATGAAAGTGACGAGCTCGAAGAAGACATGCTGGATAAAGCCTGGGGCTTAGAGCCGGAATCTCGTTTAGGTTGTCAGGCGCGTATTGCCGATGAAGATCTGGTGGTCGAAATTCCAAAATACACCGTCAATATGGTCAGCGAAGGGCATTAAGTTCGTGACGAAGTTCAGCCGCTTTAATCGTTAAAACTTCGGGGATGTTGCACGTATATTTGATGTACCTGTTTTAACCCACTGTTTTTCTTGATATTCCAAAACCAGCCGCCATGGCTGGTTTTTTTGTAAGCCATTTCCATACAATTCGTTGTAAATCATTGAAACTTAATATAAAGTCCCGCCCCCAAATATTTCAGCTGGATCGGGAACTAAATTTATAGTTTTGAATTCGCTGGTTTTTTTAAACTCGTTGGCTACGCTAGTGAGAGTAAAGCCTTAAGTGACTGGAGATGTTCTGATGAAAAAAACGTGTTTAGCGACCATGGTTGCTGTAGCTTTGTGCAGCGTTGCAGCACAGGCCGAGGTGAACATTAACGGTTTTGCCTCGATTAAAGCCGGTAAAGCAAGCAGTGGTGATGCGCTTTACGGTTACACTGATGAGATTGATTTCAAAAACGAAAGTTTGTTCGCCGTACAATTCCAATCTGATCTCGGTGAAAAACTGTCAGTCACTGCCCAACTGATGGCTCGCGGCAATAACGATTTTGATGCTGAATTTGAATGGGCCTTTTTAACTTACCAACTTGACGACGCCTGGCGTTTAAATGCCGGCCGTTTACGCACTCCGTTTTATAAATACTCTGATTTCCGTGATGTGGGTTATGCCTACGACTGGTTACGGACACCACAAAGTGTCTATAACTTAGGCTTTGATACCATTGAAGGCGTTTCGTTGTATCACTCAGGCAGCATCAGTGATATGCAATCGAATATTCAGTTAGTGTTTGGTGCTTACGATGGTGAAGTGACGTTGCAAGGCACCAAAGCGCCGGCGCAGATCAATAACATTCTGGGTGCCAGCTGGGAGCTGAGTCAGGACTGGTTGTCGGTGCGAGTGGCCTATCTGGTTGGTAAGGTGACAGTTGACGCGCCGGTGTTTAATCCATTATTCGGTGCTTTGAATGGTGCTGGTTTAAACTCTATCACCAAAGCCATTGATTTTGATGAAGATGATGGCAGTTTCTTCGGTTTAGGTTTGAACTATGATCGCAATGACTGGCTGATGGTCGCTGAATATACCCATGTGAAAGTCAAAGATACCTTCTACGCCAATCAGGACTCTTATTACGTTTCATTAGGTCATCGTTTTGACAGTCTGACTCCATATATTTCCTACGAAAAAGATGAAGATGATGCCAAGCCGGAAATTTACGCCGGGCTGCCAGCTAACTTCCCGTTATTGCTGCCCATTGCTTCCATCGTAATGGGGCAGGAATTTGAAAACACCAGCTGGAATCTCGGCATGCGTTATGACTTCCATCCAGCAGCCGCTTTTAAAGTAGAACTGACGTCGTCCGAAAATAATATGACCAACCAAAAAGACAGCCTGATAGCAGTCGGTGTGGATTTAGTCTTCTAAGGATTTTGAACCGAGCTTTCAACCGCTGATTGACGAGACTGAGGAGAAGATATGAAGAAGGTATTGCTCGTGACTGCAATTACGGCTTTGTGCAGTCATTCAGTGCAGGCAGAGGTGAATATTTCCGGATTTGCATCGGTGATGGGCGGGAAACTGACCAGCGGTACCGGTGTGCCAGAGTTTGGTTTAGGCCCGACTTTCCTGGCGAATTATCCGACTGTCGGCGTGTATGAAGATGAATGGACCTTTAAACCGGATTCGAAATTTGGTTTGCAGATGACCGCTGACTTAACTGAAGGCTTAACGGCCACAGTGCAGTTAGTGGGTCGTGGTGCGGACGATTTTGAAGCAGGATTTGAATGGGCATATTTATCTTATGAACTGAACGAACACTGGACCATTCAGGCCGGTAAAAAACGTTTACCTCTGTATTATTATTCCGATTTCTTTGATGTCAGTTATGCGTATTTATGGGTGCGCCCAGCTGCGGACAACTATACCTGGCAGATTTTTAATTATACCGGCGTCAACGCGCAGTTTAACTATCAACTGGGTGAATGGTCGATGTCCGGTAATATGTATACCGGGCGCGAAGATGATGGTGAAAATAAACTGCTGTCTGAATTTTTCGGATCGCAGCCGGTTCGCGAAATCTGGAAAGATATTGTCGGTGGTGTCTTGAGTTTTAACCGCGAATGGCTGGACGTGCGGTTGACCTACATGACTTACCTGAACGAACGCTATCGTAATGGTGTTCAGGTCACCTGGGATGGTAAAGATACCCGCCGTGGAAAATTTGCCGGCCTCTCTGCCAACATCGACTACAACAACTGGTTGCTGTTGTCTGAAGTGAATCGGCTGACGCTGGATGGTGGTGATTTTGATACCTACCTCCTTTCAGCTGGTTATCGCATTAAACAATGGACTCCTTATATATCACTCGCTGATTTTGATTCTGAAGGCGAAAAGCACAGCACTATCAGTGCAGGAGTACGCTGGGATTTCCACAGCTCTGCAGCGTTTAAATTTCAATTCGACGATGTCTCCGACGATGGTATCAATGGTGGACAAGTCGCGGGTGACAGTAATGCTGTTACCCTGGGCATAGATTTAGTATTTTAAGTATTGGAGACAACCATGAACTGGTTCAAAGCTATTACCCTGACAACGGCAATCACCGCTTCTTCGGCGATGGCCGAAGTTGCAGTCATTGTTCACCCGTCTAACGCTGCGACTGTTGATCAGGCTGAGATTACCAGACTGTTTACCGGTCGTGGCACTGCCTTTAGTAATGGCAGCAAAGCTACCCCCTTGAATTTGGCAGAATCTGCGGCTGCCCGCGGCGAATTTGACAGTAAAGTACTGAGTAAATCGTCCAGCCAGATGAAAGCTTATTGGTCTAAATTAGTCTTTACCGGCAAAGGCACACCGCCAAAAGAGCTCAGTTCTGATGCAGAGATGAAGGCGGCTGTTGCTGCAGATGCTACAGCCATTGGTTACATCGATGCGACAGCCGTTGATGGCACCGTGAAAGTGCTGGCGAAATTCTGAGCTTCGGGTTGATAGATTTTTAAAACAGTTGTTTCATGGCGTTTTGATTTGAACAAATTGATTGGTTCGAATCAATGCCGTAAACGCCACTCAAAAATGGAGCTAACAATAGCTCCATTTTTTATGGCTGTGCTATCTCAGACCAGGTCTTTTGTGCAGAGCTGCTATCGGCGTGACAACGGCAGGGACTTTGTCGCAGCATTGTCATGCGTGTCAGGCAGAATCTGTCAGGGCTGTGGTTGCATCCAGAAATGTTATTTTGAGAAATAGGCATTTGTCTGGCAATAGCGTATAATTCGCGGCCGCTAAATTTTAACCAGTTATTAATGGAGTCTTCGATGGCCTTAGAACGTACTTTTTCAATCGTAAAACCTGACGCAGTTGCCAAAAACCACATCGGTGCAATCTATCACCGTTTCGAATCTGCAGGCCTGCGTATCGTCGCTGCAAAAATGCTGCACCTGAGCCGTGAACAAGCTGAAGGCTTCTACGGCGAACACAAAGAACGTCCTTTCTTCAATGCATTAGTATCTTTCATGACATCTGGCCCGGTAATGGTTCAGGTACTGGAAGGTGAAGATGCCGTGCGTAAAAACCGCGAAATCATGGGCGCAACCAATCCTAAAGATGCTGCTGCCGGCACTCTGCGTGGTGATTACGCTGCCAGCATCGACGAAAACGCTGTTCACGGTTCAGATGCTGCTGCTTCTGCTGCCCGTGAAATCGCGTTTTTCTTCACTGACGCTGAGCTGTGTGCCCGTACACGATAAGCTGAAGTAAAACGCAGCAACGACCCACAACCCCAAAAAATTCGAAGGATGTGGGTTTATATTATACCCAAAATCATTGAATATTCGGGTAGGCGCCGAGCGAATGAGACCCCTGGAGCATAGCTGACTATGCGACTGGGGCGAATGAACGAAGGTAACAACCCCGAATTTTCAATGATGAAGGGTATATACTGCAAAGGGGGCTTAGCCCCCTTTCTGTCTATTTGCGCCATGATGAACCCGGTTGTATTTTGTTTGTCTCAATAGCCTGATGGTGCAGACAAAATCCAGTCTTAGTACGTTTGAAGTTGCCCGAGGAGTGCCCAGAAATGACCACAGTTGACAACAAAGTGAATCTGTTAGATTTAACACGCGAACAGATGAAAGAACTGTTGGTATCGTTCGGCGAAAAAGCCTTCCGCGCTGATCAGTTAATGAAATGGATTTACCATTTCTGCGTCGACGACTTCGACAAAATGACCAACATCAATAAAGACTTGCGTGAAAAATTAAAACGCAATTGCGTGATTGAAGCGCCTGTTGTGGTGACACGTCAGGACAGTGCTGACGGCACTATCAAGTTTGTGATGGGGCTCAAAGGCGGCCAGGAAGTTGAAACTGTCTGGATCCCGGAAAAAGACCGCCGCACTTTATGTGTATCTTCGCAGGTCGGTTGTGCGCTGGATTGCACCTTCTGCTCAACGGCGCAGCAGGGCTTTAACCGCAATCTGACGGTGTCAGAAATTATCGGTCAAGTGTGGCGGGTCGGTCAGATTATCGGCTCTTACGGTGACACCGGCGTCAAGCCTGTGACTAACGTGGTGATGATGGGCATGGGCGAGCCATTGCTCAATCTGAACAATGTGGTACCGGCCATGGATCTGATGATGGAAGATTATGGTTTTGGTTTATCAAAACGCCGGGTCACTTTGAGTACCTCTGGTGTGGTGCCAGCTCTGGATTTATTAAAAGATAAAATCGATGTCGCTCTGGCCATTTCGTTGCATGCGCCGAATAATGAGTTGCGTGATCAGCTGGTTCCTGTTAATAAAAAGTACCCGATGGAAGAATTTCTAGCCTCGGCCAAGCGTTATGTGCAAGACTCCAGAGCCAATGATAAAGTAACAGTTGAATATGTGATGCTGGACGGTATCAATGACAGCATGGAGCAGGCGCACGAACTGGCGCATGCATTGCGGGATACACCATCAAAAATTAACCTGATCCCGTTTAACCCATACCCGGGTTCACCTTACAAGCGGTCCAGTAATTCCCGGATCGACCGTTTTAACAAGGTGTTACAAGAGCATGGTTACACCGTGATGGTTCGCAAAACCCGTGGTGACGATATCGACGCCGCCTGTGGTCAGTTGGTCGGCGATGTGATTGACCGCACCAAACGTCTGGCGAAAAAGCAGCTTAAAGGCGAGGAAATTGCTGTAAAAATTGTCTGATAACTTGTCCGATAACTACAAGGATTTTCGCATCAAAATGCAAAATAAGTTGGTTGTTGCCAGTGTGTTCTGTCTGATATTGCTCAGTGCCTGTGTGTCGGAATCTACCATTGTGGATACTGATCGGGTTGGAAAACCGCGCACCGATATGAAAGAAGCGGCCCGCACCCGGATGTCTTTGGGGCTCAATTATTTGCAGCGTGGCGACACGTCGCAAGCCAAATATAATCTGGAAAAAGCCAAGCAGCTGGCACCCGACATGTCAGACGTCGACAATGCGTTAGCCTATTATTTCCAACAAGTCGGTGAACTTGATCAAGCAGAAGACGCTTACCGCGCTTCGTTGCGCAAAGACAGCAACAACGCAGATACTTACAACAACTTCGGCTCTTTCCTCTGCCAAATTAATAAGTACACTGAAGCCGAAGAATTACTGCAAGCCGCAATTAAGCGCCCCGGTTATATCCGGGTTGCAGATAGTTACGAAAATCTGGCGTTTTGTGCCTTAGCCCAAAAAGATTACCTGCGTTATCAACAGTTTTTACGCCAGTCGTTACAACACAACAGCAACCGCCCTTCATCACTTTATAATATGGCGGTGATTGAATACGCCATTGGTAATTTAACTGAAGCGAAAAAATGGCAAGCCCGTTTGCATCAATTGGGGCAGGTATCACCCGAAGCCACCTTAATCCGCTACTTGGTGGCCTATCAAAGTGGTGATGTGGTAGAGCAGCAGACTGCCGAAAAATTCCTGTTGTCAGTTTATCCGGGCAGTAACGAAGCAGCGATGTTACTCAGTAGTGATTTCAGCCAAAGCAAACCAGAACAAATGAAACAGGCTTTTAAAGCCACGTTGCTGACGTCACCGACAGAGCAATCCACTGCGCCAAACAAACCAAAAATGAAGATCGTGAAACGTAAATCTGCATCAGGTTCGTCGACGTCTGTAACGTCAAGAGCAGCCAGCGAAGCCTCAATCCAATCTTTGGCTGCAACCAACATCAATAATGCGGCTTTGCCGGAACGACCACGTGACGAAATGTCGGATCTGCCAGCCGAAGCCGAAAATTTGCAGACGTCTTCTGAAGTCACGGCAGCACTGACACCCGTGTCGACCTTACCGGAAGAACAGCCAACGACCGCAGCTGTTTTGCCGGTGGCAGCGGCCGTGACCAGCGAATTTTCAGCACCGGAAGTAGCGGCAACGGAGACAGCAACTGTCGCTGATGCTGTGACAAGTTTGCCTGATACGAAGCCGCCGGCCGAGCAGCAAGAAACGACCGTCAGCACTGAAGTCTTGACCCATAAGGTCGGCGCTGGTGATACGTTGTACAACATTGCCAGTCGTTACCGCTTATCGGTGCCTGAATTACAAGAACTGAACCAGTTGGACGACTCAGCTTTTATCGTCACAGGGCAGGTGTTACGTTTATCGGCAGCAGCAGAGGCGGTCAAAAGCAGACCGAAGAAGTTGCCGTCAGCAGATTCAACCGAACCAGCGCCAGCGTCGTATCAAGTGGCTGACGGTGAATCCTGGTTCAGTATTTCCTATAAATACAACATCAAACTTGATACGCTATTGAAGTGGAACAATATGACCGCAGATCAACCGCTGTCGATTGGCCAAACCATTTATCTCAGGGATCCGGCACTACCATCATTATGACTAAAACAGCAGAAGCACAAGCCGATAGCGTTGGCGCACTCTTGCGACAAAGCCGCGAATTAAAAGGGCTGACCACCGCTGATGTGGCGACTCACCTGCGGCTGAAAGTCAGTCAGATTGAGCAAATTGAAGCTGAACAATGGGATCCGGCCGTTTCGGCGACTTTTATGCGCGGGTATTTGCGGGCTTATGCCCGGCTGCTGAAGTTGTCGGAAAAAGAAATCCTACAAAATTTTGAATTACAGGCCGCCTACCTGCGCAATCAAGCCAAGCCGATGCACAGTTTCTCGAAGAAAAACCGGCTCGATGCGGTGGACAACCGTTTTATGCTGGCCACCTATTTGCTGGTCGTGCTGCTGATTGGTTTGTTCCTGATCTGGTTCTGGCAAACCCATTTATTGGATTCACAGCCGGTTTCGGTGCTGCCGGAATATCGGGTCAGTGGAGAGCCCGCCACTGTTCAAAGTAGTGCCACACCAGCCGATGTTGTCAGTGCCCAGCCTGCAGCCACCGAATTAGCGACTTCAACAGCCGAAGTGACGTCAAACCAAACGAATGTACCTGTTGCAGTTACATCGAATCCTGCAGAAACAGTGGCGCCGCCGACAGCGGATCCCTTAGTTACAAGCCCTGCAGTGACCAATCAGACCCAAACAAATGAAATTGTCGCTGCAGACGAAACACCCACTACGGATCAGGTAACAAGCCCAAGTGCAAATACTGCACCGGTGACGACAGAAAACCAGGTGACCACTGATGTACCGGCAGCGTTATCGACTGAACCGTCAGTTGCTGCCAGCACTGCGCAGTTGCAACTGACGTTCAGCGCTGACTGCTGGGTTACAGTGCAGGATGCGACTGGCAAGCGGCTGGCGTATGGCATCCAGTCAGCGGGGCAATCGTTGCAGTTGACCGGGCAATTGCCTTTCAGTGTCACTTTAGGCAATGCCGCGGCCGCGACTGTACAACTTAATCAGACTGCTGTTGATTTGTCGGGCTATCGCGCCGGACAAGTCGCACGTTTAACTCTTGATGGACAGCCTTAACATGTTTTCAGAAAGTCCAATTATCCGCCGTAAATCGAAACAAATCAGTGTTGGTAATGTGTTGATTGGTGGTGATGCGCCGATTGCAGTGCAGTCGATGACCAACACCAAAACCACTGACGTCGCAGCCACGCTGGCGCAAATTCAGGCCATTGCTAACGCCGGCGCTGATTTGGTCCGGGTGTCGGTGCCAACGATGGAAGCGGCCGAAGCTTTTAAGCTCATCAAACTGCAATCGCCGATCCCTTTGGTGGCGGACATTCATTTTGATTATCGCATCGCGTTAAAAGTCGCCGAATATGGCGTGGATTGTCTACGGATTAACCCTGGCAACATCGGCCGCGAAGATCGCATTCGCGCCGTAGTCGATGCAGCGCGGGATAAAAACATTCCGATCCGGATTGGGGTGAATGGCGGTTCGTTAGAAGCTGATTTACAGGAAAAATATGGCGAGCCAACGCCGGAAGCACTGGTCGAATCGGCGATGCGGCATGTTGAGATTCTGGATCGGTTGAACTTTCATAATTTTAAAGTCAGTGTCAAAGCATCGGACGTGTTTTTGGCCGTTGGTGCTTATCGTTTACTGGCTAAACAAATTGAACAGCCACTGCATTTAGGTATTACTGAAGCCGGTGGTTTACGGTCGGGATCAGTAAAGTCAGCCATTGGTTTAGGCATGCTGCTGGCCGAAGGCATTGGCGATACCATTCGTATTTCGCTGGCCGCCGATCCAGTGGAAGAAGTGAAAGTTGCCTTTGATATTTTAAAATCGCTGCGCATCCGTTCCCGCGGTATTAATTTTATCGCTTGCCCCAGCTGTTCAAGGCAGGAATTTGATGTGATCAAAACCATGAACGAGCTGGAACAGCGGCTGGAAGATGTCATCGATCCGCTGACTGTTTCTGTGATAGGGTGCGTCGTTAATGGCCCGGGTGAAGCACTTATATCCGATTTGGGTGTAGCCGGTGCGAATCGCAAAAGTGGTTTTTATCTGAAAGGCGAGCGGCAAAAGCTGCGTATCGACAACGAAAGTGTCGCCGAGCAGTTAGAGCAACAGGTCCGTTTGTATTTAGCGCAACAAAAACAACTGATTGATATCAAACAAGTTGAATAATTAACCTTGCCAAAAATCAGTCAAAGGTTGTGAGTGCAACAGCCTCGTAGCATCCGTTTTAGCGGATGAATGAAAAACCAGTTAATTAAGAGTCAGTTAAAGTGTCTAAAGAAATTCAAGCCATCCGCGGGATGAACGATTGTCTGCCGCAGGAAACGCCGGTCTGGCAATATCTGGAACAACAGCTACGTAGCATTGTTGCCAGTTACGGTTATGAAGAAATCCGCTTTCCGATTGTCGAAATGACCGAGTTATTCAAACGCTCAATTGGCGAAGTGACCGATATCGTTGAAAAAGAAATGTACACTTTTGCCGATCGCAATGGTGACAGTCTGACTTTAAGACCAGAAGGTACCGCTTGTTGTGTGCGCGCTGCGAACCAGAACGGTCTGCTGTATAACCAGGAACAACGGTTGTGGTATATGGGGCCGATGTTCCGCCATGAACGGCCACAAAAAGGTCGTTATCGCCAGTTTCATCAGTTCGGCCTGGAAGTTTTTGGTATGCAAGGTCCGGACATTGATGCCGAAGTCATCGTACTGACTGCCAGATTGTGGCAAAAACTTGGCTTAACGCCCTTTGTAAAACTGGAGCTGAACTCGCTGGGTTCGAATGCAGCGCGCGCTGCTTACCGTGATTTATTAGTGGCTTATCTGGAGCAGCACAAAGAGTTGCTGGATGAAGATAGTCAACGTCGTTTGTACAGTAATCCGCTGCGGGTGTTAGACAGTAAAAATCCGGCAATGGCCGAGATGTTGGCCAAAGCGCCACAACTGTTGGATCATTTAGATGAAGAGTCGGCCGCGCATTTAGCGGGTTTACAGCAACGGTTAACTGCCGCTGGCATCAGTTTTGAGATTAATCCACGGTTAGTTCGGGGGCTGGATTATTACAACCGTACCGTGTTTGAATGGGTGACAACTAATTTAGGATCACAGGGCACTGTGTGCGCCGGTGGTCGTTATGATGGTTTAGTCGAGCAGTTAGGCGGTAAAGCAACACCGGCCGTAGGCTTTGCCATGGGCATGGAACGACTGGTGTTATTGCTGCAAAGTCTGGACTTAGTGCCCGCAGTCAGCAACAATGCTGACCTTTACTTAATGCCGCTGGGCGAAGCTGCGGAACTTGCTGCAGTTTCGATTGCCGAACAGCTGCGCAACGTCTTGCCAGGCAAGCGAATTGTGCTGCACTGCGGTGGCGGAAATCTGAAAAAACAACTGAAGCGCGCCGATAAGTCCGGCGCAGAAATTGGGTTATTGCTCGGTGACACTGAACTTGCCGCTGGTCAGGTGACCTTAAAATGGCTGCGTGCCGATCAACCACAAACTACAGTCGACATCGCTGATTTAGCCACCGTGCTTTTGCAGTCGTAACGGAGTGAACGATGGAAATTTACAATACCGAAGAACAACAAGTTGAAGCGATTAAACGTTTCTGGAAACAAAATGGCGTGTCTATTATTGCCGGTGTGGTGATTGGTTTAGCCGGTTTATATGGTTTTCGGTTTTATCAGGCACAACAAGTTGCATCTATTCAGGGGCAATCTTCGCAATATGCTGCTTTGATTGAAAAAGTTGCGGCTGAAGGCGCTGATAAGTCTGCTTGGCTGATTGAAGCCCAAACCTTTATTGAAGCAAACCCAGGTAGTTCTTATGCCGTGCTGACCGCGTTGTTGGCCGCCAAAGAAGCTGTGCAGGCCAAAGACTTTGTCGTTGCTGAGAAGCAGTTGTCCTGGGTTGTAGCCAATACCAAAACTCCGGAAATTATCGCCGTTGCCACCCTTCGGCTGGCGCGGGTGCAAACTGAGCAAGGCAATTTTGAAGCTGCCCTCAGTACTTTAAATGCCACTTTACCCAAGAGCTTTACCGCACAGCAGCAAGAACTGAAAGGGGATGTGCTGCTGAAATCAGGTGACGAGAGCAAAGCGAAAGCTGCTTATCAGGCCGCACTGGCTGCATCTGAAGCAGGCAAAAATCCGTTGTTACAAGTGAAATTGAACGAACTGGCCCATGTTGCCAGTTAAGAGGTTGATGTGAAGTTATCGGTAAAACCTGTCGGCGTAGCGGTACTTCTGCTGTTAGCCCTTTCAGCTTGTTCTTCCAAAGAAGATGACGAGCCAACGCTGCCGGATATCACGAATAAAGTGGAACCGCAGGAAGTCTGGAGTAGCTCGGTTGGCGATGGCATTGGTCATTATGATGTGCAGCTCAAACCCACTATTTTTGACAACAAAGTATTTGCCGCCAGCCGTAATGGCGAAGTGACAGCTTTTGATTTAAGCAGTGGCAGCGAGTTATGGTCGATTGATTTACGTGATGGTGATGATGCGCCGCTGTTTGGCGGTTTGAGCCATTGGTGGAACGGCCGTTCGGCGAAAATCGGTGGTGCAGTTTCCGTCGGTTTCGACAAAGTGCTGGTTGGTACTGAAGATGGTGCTGTGTTTGCGCTGAATCCACAAACCGGCGAGAAAGTTTGGTCGGTGAAAGTGGGCGGCGAAGTGCTGGCGGCTCCGGTAGCGGCTGAAGGTTTAGTGTTGGTAAGCACAGGTGGTGGCCGTATTTTCGCGCTGCAACCTGATACCGGCGAGCAACGCTGGATGCACGAAACTGAAAATGGCCTGTTGACTCTGCGTGGTATTAGCCAGGTCGCGGCTGCCAACGGTGGTGTTATTTTTGGCACCGGCAACGGTAAAGTTGGCGCACTGATTTCTGACAAAGGGGTACCAGCCTGGGAAGAACCGATAGCGCTGGCGAAAGGCGCTACTGATTTGGCCCGGATTATCGACGTTGATTCGACGCCGATTGTGCACGATGGAAAAGTATTTGCCATCGCCTACAACGGTCAGTTGGTGGCTCTTGATTTACGTACCGGCCGTGAAGTATGGAAACGTGAATATGCCAGTTTCCGTGCTATGACTCTTGAAGAAGATGTGCTGTACCTAGTTGATTCTGTAGGTAAAATGTACGCTATTGATGCCCGTAGCGGTCTGGAAAGCTGGGCGCAATTGGTGTTACATCGCCATTTTGTAACAGCTCCAACGGTTTACAAAAAGTATATCGTGGTCGGTGATGCCGAAGGCAATCTGCATTGGTTTGACAAAACCAATGGCGAATATCTGGCACGTCACGAGTTTGACAGTTCTGGGTTTTATGCCGAAGCTGTTGCAACCAGTGAATATTTATTATTGCAAAGCCGCAACGGTGAAATCACCTTGCTGAACTTGCCTGAATAAGGTCTGCCCGAAACAAGTGCAGAAACAGGCCTGTTCGCAGGCCTGTTTTTTTAGTTTGTAGCCCAGCTATTTTTAGTACGCAAGGGGCACCCAAAGTCATTGAGGCTGCAGCTTCATGAACACAGGGAACAAACTGTTTGATTTGACCCAGAGGTCAGGTGAACCAAGTCGGTTCGCTCTATAAGATTGAGGAAATTCCATGTTACCCGTAGTCGCCCTGGTTGGCCGTCCAAATGTCGGCAAATCTACATTATTTAACCGTCTTACCCGCACCCGCGATGCTTTAGTGGCGGATTTTCCAGGGTTAACCCGGGACCGTAAATACGGCTCGGTTGATTATGAAGGTCTGGAATTTATTGTGGTCGATACCGGTGGTATCGACGGCAGTGAAGAAGGCATTGAACTGGAAATGGCCGAGCAATCGCTGCGTGCCATCGATGAGGCCGATATCGTACTATTTATGGTGGATGCCCGTGCCGGCGTTAATGTCGCTGATATCGCGATTGCCAATCATATTCGCCGGATCAATAAAACAGTGTTTTTAGTGGCGAATAAAACTGATGGTTTAGATGCCGACACTGCCATCGCCGATTTTTACAGTCTCGGCATTGGTGAAGTGTACCCAATCGCCGCTGCACATGGTCGAGGCGTCACCAATTTGCTGCAACAGGCGTTGGTTCCGATATTATCTGAGTCACAAGCCGCTCGTTTAGCAGCCTATGCCGCCGGTGAACCGCTGGAACCGGTGGATGAAGACGCTGAGAAACTAGCGCGCGATTTACACATTAAACTGGCGATAGTTGGTCGGCCGAATGTTGGTAAATCGACACTGACCAACCGTATTCTCGGTGAAGAACGCGTCATCGTGTTTGATATGCCTGGTACTACCCGCGATTCTATTTACATTCCGATGGAGCGGGGCGATCGTAAGTACACCCTGATTGACACTGCTGGTGTACGTCGTCGCGGTAAAATTGATGATGTGGTGGAAAAATTCTCGGTGGTCAAAACGCTGCAGGCGATTGAAGATGCCAACGTGGTGATTTTGGTACTGGATGCGCAGCAAGGTATTTCTGATCAGGATCTGAGTATTTTAGGTTTTGTGCTCAATTCCGGCCGTTCGCTGGTGATCGCCGTCAACAAATGGGATGGCCTGAACGATAGCATCAAGGACGAAGTGAAACGTGAGCTGGACCGCCGGTTAGGTTTTATCGACTTTGCCCGGTTGCATTTTATTTCTGCTTTGCACGGCTCTGGTGTCGGTAATTTATTTGAATCAGTGGAAGAAGCTTTTGATTCGGCTACCCGCCGCGTCAGTACAGCACTCCTGACCAAAATCATGACCATGGCGCAGGAAGATCACCAGCCGCCTTTGGTGAAAGGCCGTCGTGTGAAGCTGAAATACGCTCACGCCGGTGGTTACAACCCGCCATTGATTGTCATCCACGGCAACCAGGTAGAAGATTTACCAGATTCCTACAAACGTTATCTGATGAACTATTTCCGTAAATCTTTACAGATGATGGGAACGCCGGTTCGCGTTGAATTCCGCGGTGGCGAAAACCCATTTGCGGAACGTCGTAGCAATTTAACACCGCATCAGACCTACAAACGTGAACGGTTGTTAAAGGCTCGGGCTAATCTGGCGAATAAGAAAAAACCAGGTCAGCATAAGCCTTAATGGCTATTCGCTCATAACAAATTTTGACGACAAAGCCGCATCCGTGCGGCTTTTCTATTGAAGCGATTGGAGCAGGACGAATGGAGAAATCCGCAGCAGACGGTAGTCAGCTTGCAACAGACCGTCAGGATCTGCTTGAACAGCTGCCAGCATTTACCTTACTGAAACAACTGCTACCTAAGCTTCAAGGTTACCGCTTTGGCGTTGGCGGTAGTTTGTTACTCTGCGAGCTTGGTTTACTCAGTCAGGCACGGGATGTGGATTTAGTCTGTGTCGCTGCTGATTTTGCGCAGATATCATCGGAGTTAAGCCGCACGCTGCGTCCGGTTGAAGTGGCACCACACCCGTATTATCAAAGTCGTTGTTTCGCCTGTTTTGTTGCTGCAGATGGCACGCAGCTTGATTTGATGGCGGACATTGCTGTAGTACAGGCTGAGCAGCGCATCAGCTGGCAGTTTGATCAGGCGCAATTGCAAATTCGACAAGGCATTCCGTGGATGAGCGCAGAGCAATGGCTGGAGCTGTATCAGCTGTTTCAGCGGCCACAGCGGGTTGCGTTACTGCAAAAGTTTTTACAGTGATACAAAACACCACTCCAGCGCATAAGGACGTGCTGTTGCGAGTTAATCAGTAGTACCCCGATGCAACGGCAGCTTCAGTACAAAACAAGCGCCGCCAGCTTCTGCCTGCTGCACACTGACCCTTCCTCGATGCCAGCTGACAATACGCTGCACTATTGCCAGCCCTAAGCCAAATTGGGTAGTGGTCGTGGTATCGCTGGTCTGATCCAGTCGGACAAAAGGCTGAAAAATTCGCTCGGCATCTTCCGGGGCAATACCTGGACCGTCGTCGCTGATTAAAATCCAGGCTTCGCCATGATGCAGTTCAATCTGTAGCTGCAGCCTTTGATTGGCAAAGCGGCAGCCGTTGTGCAGTACATTTAATAAAGCCCGTTGCAGATAAATCAGATTGGCTTGTTCCAGCCAGATGTCACTACCGGTCAGGCTCAGTTGCAATTTCAACTGTTGCCGCTCCAGCAGCGGCTGGCACTGCTCGGCGACTTGACGACAACAGGCACGCAGTTCGACCTGGCTAAAAGTCAGTTGCTGTTGCTGCCGCGACATGCTGGCGTATTCTAAAAAGGCATTCACCATGGCTTCCATCCGGTCCAGATCTTGTTCCAGCCGGCGCAAGTAATAATCTTTTTGTTGTGGATCATCACATTCCAGCGCAGCATCCAGACCAAAGCGGAAACAGGCCAGCGGTGTACGCAGGTCATGGGATAATGAGCTTGCCAGCAACTGGTTGTCGGCCAGCAGCTGGGTGATTTGTGCTGCCATCTGATTAAAGCTTTGTTCCAGTGCCGGAATATAAGACCAGGCCGAAGGCGCCAGCCGCGCGGTTAAATCGCCCTGACCAAATTGCGCCGTGGTTTGATTCAGTAACCATAAGCGCCGTGTCAGCGGCAGCAGCCAGAACAACATGATCAAACAAATTCCAACATACAACGATAACGTCAGCCATAAGTCGGTCGGGTGAGTGTCTGGTTGGCTAGGCGATTGCAGCCGTAGCAACCAATCGGGATGGGCGTCTAAGGCTTTAAGCACATACTGATGATCTGCGCCGGCCAGTTGTAAACCAGCAGGTTGATGTAATTGCTGTTGTAATTCATAAGGTAACGCCAGATTTGCTGCGCTTTCCAGCCGGATAGGCAATTGCCAGACAGCAGCTTGTTGCGCGGCCCAATCTGCTAGTTGTGCTGCACTTTGCTGGTCGGCTGCCAGGGCCAATTGCTGCACTAAAAGCGGCATTAACCGCTGATCAGAGGTGGCTGTCGGTTCAGCCGGACCAGCCAGTTGGTCCAGTAAACTGCCGAGCAAAAATAATGCACAAATAGCCGACAGCATCAGACTTATCGACAGTTTTAGCATAAGGGTTTGATCCCGCTTTGTGTGAGTTGGCGGCTCATTGCTGTTGCCAGCCGTCAGCGACAAACAAATACCCTTTGCCCCACACCGTTTTAATCCGCTTGGGATTGGTGGCGTCATCGGCCAGCTTTTTGCGCAGCACTGACACCATCACATCAAAACGCCGGTCGAGGCCATCGTGTTCACGGCCTTTCAACGCCAGAAACACCTGAT
This sequence comes from Rheinheimera sp. SA_1, assembly GCF_001669775.1. GTDB lineage: Bacteria > Pseudomonadota > Gammaproteobacteria > Enterobacterales > Alteromonadaceae > Pararheinheimera. Next base: position 244,986 of record NZ_LXWK01000017.1, on the reverse strand, counting down.
CGCGGCTACAGATCTGACCGGCATGACAGGCCAGAAACCATAACAAACTGAACTCTGCGCTGGTCAGTGGTACTTCTTCGCCAAATAACAATACGCGTTGTGCCTCTGCACAAATATCCAGCTGAGCAAATTGAAGCCTGGTTGGTGGTAAAGCGGCGGGTTCGGCGACTGGCAACCGGTTGCGCAACGCCGCTTCAATTCGTGCCAGCAATACTCTGGGCCGCACTGGTTTAATCAGATAATCGGTGGCACCGAGTTGTAAACCCAGCACTTCATCCATTTCTTCACCTTGTGCTGTCAACATCAGAATGGGTAGGGCGTACTGCTGGCGTAACAAACGGCACAGCTCCAGGCCATTGATCCCCGGCAACATCACATCAAGCAATATCACGTCGACTTGCAGCTGCATCATCGCTGGCATGACCGTGTCGCCGCGGCTGTGATGGATCACCTGATAGCCTTTTTGTTGCAGGTAATCGGTCACCCAGCTCGCCAGCGACAAATCATCTTCCACCAATAACACTGTACCGTAACCGGCCATAAGGACTCCTAAAACAAGCGCCAGTGCCGCTTGGCTCTGGAGGCCTGGTGCACCCAATTTACCGCAATCTGCGCCTGCGCTAAGGGTTGTTGCTGTTGGTCTCGCAGCAAACGCACCACACTGGTCGAGGTTGCGGCAAATTCAAATTGATGTTGCCCTTGTTGCTGTTGTTTCCAGCATTGCAGCACCTGATCTTCGATGGTAAGACACAAGTCTAGCGGCTGATTGCTGTGCCAGCGGGCGGTCACTTTACTGTAGCACGTGCGTCCTTGTTGCAGACTGACACAGGTATCCGGGGTGATTTTAAGCACCACGGCGACGGCATCGGCGGCCCCCGCAAAGAAGCTCTGCAGAGCAAGCGTCGCCGTCAGCAGCAACCAGAAAAGTTGCTGATGGTTAAAAGACATAACGCACCATCACAATCGCCACTTGTTCGTGCGAGCGGGTAACCAAAGGGCTGTCTAAATAACTGCTACTGAACAAATTCAGGCCGACACTGCCATCCAGTTGCCAGTTTTCAGCCAATGGATAAATCGCCGTTACCCCCAGATGGGTTTTTAGACCTGCCCCAGGCCGATATAACGGCCGGTCTGGCCGGACTTCATCCGGATGCACCCCATAATAATAATTCACCACTTTTGCAGCTTCGAAAGTCAAAGCTGCATTCAAATATAAGTCCAGATTACGCCAAGGCAATAAATAGCTATAACTTACCCGGCCAATAAAGCCACGATGGTCGATTAAATCCACCCCGGCTTCTACTCCGATAGCATGTTGTTGATACTGATACTGGTAACGCAATGCATGGACTGAATCGCCATTGCGGATTGTTAGTCCATCTAACTGCGGACTTGCAGTGCTGGGTTTATTGTCAGGTATCCAGACATTGTAATTGCTGGCGATCAGATCCCAGCTATGTTCCTGTTGCTGATAAAACCGATAGCCAATGGTCGCGCTGTAAACATAAGCACCACTGCGGTGGATTGGCGTTTCGATAAAAAAGTTACCCCAACGCAGATCCCCAGTGACCACAAACAACAGGCCTTGGTTAATGTCGTGCTCCTGATCCAAACCCGGCACCAGCGTATTGTGAAAACCTTTACCAACGCCCAGATACAGTGTGCCTTCGAAGTCTTCGAACCAGCTCTTTATCGTATCAGCGCCTTCGGCCTGGACATAACCACAGCTCAGGCTGAGCAACAGACCCAGCACCCATTGCCGCCGGATGTTCATATTAAAAACTCGCTAAATTGCGATGTTTCAATAAAACGTATTCGGGTCAACCAATTTCCCATCGACCATCTTCCCATCGACCATCTTCCCATCTGCGTTGCCAGTGCTACATGCCCTACGTCGCGCAAATGATACCTGTTAAGCCCCGACAGTAGATGTTTAAAAAGTGTAATTTTTTATGTTGTTGGTGTCTTTCCCCGCAACTCGAGACCACACCAACAACAGCTTAAAATTTTACTTTGATACCAATAGATGGAAATATACCAATATTTTCATCAGCTTGGATCTGATAGCTTTGCGCCTGATCGTCTTTGCCAGCCATCAGATAATAACCGGAAATATTGCGCCGGTTCAGCACATTCAAAATGGCGTAGCTGTAAGTAGCCGGTAAACCAAACAACGTGCTGTCATAGTCAGCCTGTAAGTCCAGCCGATGATACAGTGGCAACGTTTCAGCGTTGTGCTCACCGTAAACCGCCACCCGGTAACCCGGGTTATAAGGGTTGGGTTTACTGCCCACAATAGCGCTGTATTTGGCACCGGAGCGCACCGTCAGCCGACCGCCCAATTTCCAGTTGTTACTTAGTTGATAGTTCAGCACCAGATTGGCAATCAGCGGCGTATCCAGATAATACTCGGTGGTGATCTGGCGCCGTTCATCGGTGCGATCAGCTTTTGACCAGCTGAGCGATGCCCAGCCGTCAAAGTTGCCAGCGGTTTTACTTTCTGGCGTTTTGCGTAACAACAATTCCACGCCATAAGCCCGGCCTGAAGTATCGTTGCTATAGTGTTTTGCCTGATCGGCATCCTGTTCGGTCAGCGCCAGTGGCAAACGACTGAGTTTTTTCAGATAAGTTTCAGCGCTGACTGACCAGTGGTCGTTTAGCTGATAATTGGCGCCAAACGCCAGATGGTCGGCCTTGGGTTGCAATAATTCGGGATTGCCGGTTTTTGGCAGCACGCTATCAATATCGCCAAACCTGCTGTATCGACCAGCTTTAAGCAGCAGTTCCAGCTGATCGGTCGCGGCAAAACTTAATTGACTACGGGGTAGGATCAACCGTTGTTTTTTCCCCTGTGGTGATAGCCGTTGTTGATAATCCTGCTGTTCCAGCCTGACACCCAATTGCCAATTCCAGGCTGGCGATAATTGCCATTGCTCAGTCACAAAAGCGCTGTCGCTACGGTAGCTGATATCGCCTTGATCCTGAATACGGTCACCACGTTGTTCAAAGCAGTCCGGCTGATGATCGGTGCAATAATAAGGCACGATATCAAAGCGATAATCTAGCTTGCGCTGCTGGGTTTCCAGACCAAAGTGCAATTGATGATCAGGGTGATATTGCCATTGGTTCAGCAACTGTACCGTGCGGGTTTTATCCTGATAACGGATAAACTGGCCGGCACCAAAACCGGTTTGTTGTTGATCGTCGAGTTGTTGCAGACTCAGTTGCAGCTGATAAACACCCGGCAGCTGGTATTGATATTGCGCCAGCTGACTGTCAAAACGGGCATGAATGTAGGCATCGCCGATGGTATCCGGGTCTGTTCTGCCTTGTTCGGAGTTCTTTGCGATGTTCGCCCGCGCTTCATCACGGGCACCGGCGGCCGTCAGGGTGAATTTATGCTGCTCGTCCGGTTGCCACAAATAGCGCGCCTGATAATCGGAGCTGGTCGGCGGCTGGTATAACGTTACATCGTCATCCAACTCATCACCTTTTTTGAAAAAATACTGCAGATTACTTTGCCGGTACGAAGTGTAAAACGCCTGGGTGTCGGTGATGGCGCCTTCTAGCAGCAAGCCAGATTGCATAAAACTCAGGTCGGCCACACCACCGATGTCCTGTTGCCTTGGGTCGCGCAGCTTAGCTGCAAATACCCCGCCAGTGGCATTGCCATACTCAGCACCAAAGGCTGCCGGATGGAGCTGGAAATCCTGTAGTAGATTCTCATTGAGGATGCTATTGCCAAAAATATGGAACAGGTAGCCGGCCGGTAGTCCGTCAATTAAAAACGCATTGTCATCTGGTGACGATCCACGCACCGCGGGCTGGCCACCGTAATCGCCATCCGCATAAACAACACCTGGTAGGCTGAATACGGCGGTGAGAGGGTCGTTCATCACCCCGGCCACCGAAAGCAGCTGCACCGTCGCGGCTGTTGGTTCTGTGTCAGAATTTAGTTTTTTGCCTTGGATACTCAGGCGTTCGATAGTTGGTTCTTCGCTGCTGGCTGCTACGGGTACGTGAAGGTCGTCGGCTTGGAGCGGCTGCGTCAACGCCAGGCCAGCCACCAACAAAGACAATCGAAAAGATTTCGGCAACGCCTCGCCGGTGGTGTGAAAAATCATAGTTTGCATACAAAAAATCCTGCAGTAAAAGGTGAGTGGCGGGCTTAAAGCGCTAACGCATGGCGGTATAGTTGCCCGGCCAGCTGATACAAAGCGATTTCATAGGCTTGGGTTTTTGCCGCGTCCGGGGCTAACCAATGCTGGCCATCACTATTGAGCAGCAGCACCAGACCGGTTTCAGTGGCGGTGTTGTAATACATCAGGCTGTTGGCACCGACAAAAAGCCCGGTGTGACCAACAAAATCGCCGGACTTATGCCAGAACAAGCCCGGAAATTCCGCACCAGGCACGCGGGGAACATTCAACCCAAGCACGGTTTGTTGCTTGGTCGCGTTAAAGCCAGGCAGCGGATATTGCGGGGTTTTGCTGGCGATAGCGGCCAAATAGCGTGCTAAATCATGCGCAGAGCTATGCAAAGAACCGGCGTAAAAATCGGAGGAACTGTAGCGTGGTAGCTGGATTAATTCGTCGCCAGCCGGAATGTACAGCTGGGCTGGCACTTGCTCGGTGGCCGTTGCCAGAGCGCTGCTATCGCTATTATCGGTATTGGCGCTATCCAGCGCCGGCCAGCTGGTATTTTTCAGCTGCAATGGCGCGAATATTTCCCGGGCGGACCAGCTGGCAAAAGGTTCGCCCAGCTGCTGCTCCAGCGCCAGACTGGCCAGTTCAGCGCCGACGTTGCTGTAATGGGTTTCACCTGGCGTGCCGAAATTTTCCGGCTGATAAAACGCGCCTGATTGTTGCAAATAGTCGGTCAGGAATAACTGGTGATCGCGCTGCGGTGCGGCGCAAGGTTGCTGATCTTCTGCCAGCAAGTTAAACAAGCTGCTACCGTCGTCTTGCAGGTAAATGGCACAAATCAGCGTTTGCGAGTGGTCGAGAATACCGGACTGATGCTGTGCCAATTCGCGCCACGACAACGGTTTGGCGTGGGCGACCGGCCAGTCGATACGCAGTGGCAAGGCAGGAAGTGGTGCTGCCGGGTTAATATTCAGCAAACCCATTGCCGTGCCAAGCATGGTTTTGCTGATCGATGCCGTGAGCACTGGCGTATCGGCGGTCATCGCTAGCTGCTGCTCAATATCGGCCATGCCATCGGCGAAACTGTGCACCACTTTGCCGTTGCGAACGAGCGCAGCAGCAAGGCCCGCTTGATTAAACTGCTGGCGGAATTGGCTGATCGCTTGCTGCACACCGGCCTGGTCCGGGCTATTCAGCGGCGCTGCTTTGATCTGTTGCAAGGCCACATCTAAGGCGGTCACGCTACCCAACGGCTGATCGAGGCTGACATAAGCGGCCGTGCTGATGTCTGGCAGGATACCTTGTACTTCCAGCAGCTGCTTTTGCGGGTCCAGATACAGTTCATTGCTGAGTCGATAACGACCGCCATTGGGTAAGGAACGTTCCAGAGCATTGGACATGGAGCCTTGGGTTGGCTCACCGATCAAGGTTGCTTGCGGCAAACTTTGCAGCGCCAGCGCCATCACTTCGCCCGCGCTGACGGTCATACCGCCGGTCAGGACCAGCAACGGTTGCAGATAAGGATTGGCTGCCGCGGGTAGCGTCAGCGACTCTAAAGTGCCCGAACGCAAGCTTTTACTGCCAATCACCCGGCTTTGTTGGTTAAAATGACTGACCAATGCAAAAGCCAACTGATCATCACCGCCGAAGTTAAAACGCAGGTCGAGCACCATCGCTTGGGTACCCGCCAATTTCTGTTTTATTTCCTGCATGGCGGTATCCGCCAATTTCAGCTCTGCCGGGAAACCCAACAAATAATCAAGGTTGTTTTCAACTGAGCTCCCGGACAGCAGACTCACCTGATTAAACCGCACATAACCAATATTGCCAGGCAGCAGGCCATAGCTGATATGTTCAGTCTGCAGTGGTTGTTGTAACCCTGGTTCAAGTAACAAACTGTCGATTTGCTGTTCGATGCTTTGTTGAATTTGTGTTTCCAGCTCAGCTGCTTGCTCTGGATCATCAGTTTGTGCCGCGATATCCACCAGGAAACCTTTAGTCGCGACGCCGGAGACGTAAAAATCCTCACCGATTGTTAAATCGACATGGGCATCGTTAAATTGACGGATGATTTCCCGGTAGTACTGTTGTTCCTGCAATGGCGTGGCCGTGGCAAATAACGGCTGATAGTGTTGATAAATTTGCTGCCAGTCGAGTTTGCGCTCTGGTAAAAATGCATAATATTGCTGCACGTCCTGCCAGAAAAATTCAAAGTTAACACTGGCACTTTGTTCACCATTCAGCGGTTTCTGGCACGCTTCAGACAACTGTTTGATCCGGCTCCAGCGACCAATGTAACCGCCATCCTCTGGCATGCTGAACTCGTCGCCAGTTTCATTGAGTTTTAATAACGTCAGCAGTTTTTGGCTGCTTTGGGCTGGATACTCAGTATTTTTTACACAACCCATTTTGTTGTGATAATAACTGACGATGTTGGTTGGGCTAATTTGCCAGACTTCGCCATAGCCGGCTTTTTGCCAGACGCCGGTTAGATCCTTTGTTTCGGTTTTTTTGTCATCACCACAACCACTGAGTAAAACAGCGCTGATGAGCGCGGCAGCGAGCGTAAGCTTGTATGGCTTTGGGGTATTGATATTTCGCATGGTTAACCTCCTTTTAAGTGAGGTAAAGGTTAACCAAAGGTAAGCAGGAGGACTGTTGTGAGTTTGAACCGGATCTGTAAGGGTCTGTAAGGAAGTTCACTACAACTGTTGAGAGATTGCCGCAGCCGGATCAGTCTGCTGCTTTAAGCTCTGTGACAGTGGCCGAAAAACCGCCGCTGGCAAGACGAACCTGCACCTTGTTACCCGCAGTAACTTGCTGCTGATCTTTAATCACCGCGCCATCTTCAGCAAACACAATACTATAACCGCGTTGTAAGGTGGCGAGCGGGCTGACGATATGCAGCTGGCCGGATAACCGCTGCCAACGCTGCAGCTGTTTTTGCTGCTGGCCTGCCATCGCCTGTTGCAGCTTGTGTTGTAACTGCTGCAACTGCAGTTGCTGGCGTTGTAAACGTTGCTGCGGTGATACCAAAGCCAATGATTTTTGCTGCAATTGCAGCTGCTGCGCTTTACGCGTTAAGCGTTGTTGCATCGCCTGATTCAGCCGGATTTGCAGCTCATCCAGTCGTTGCTGTTGCTGCTGCAACCGTCTGGCCGGATGCAACAATTGCAATTTACTGTGCTGATGTAAAAACTGCTGCGCGGCAAAACCTAAACGTTGGCGCATGCTTTGCGCCAGTCGTTGCTTCAATTGCATCAGCTGGGTTAATTGATGTTGTTGATCAGGCGATACTAATTCGGCTGCGGCCGAAGGCGTAGCAGCACGCAGATCTGCCACAAAATCACTAATGGAAAAATCAATTTCATGGCCAACAGCGCTAACGATTGGGATCGGGCAAAACGCGATTGTGCGCGCCAGTGTTTCGTCGTTAAAACACCACATGTCTTCTAACGAACCACCGCCTCGTCCGATAATCAACACATCACATTCATTGCGGCGGATCGCCATTTGCAGAGCGGCGGTTAAATCGCTGGCAGCCTGCGCGCCTTGCACTAAAGATGGGTAAATGATTACTTCAAGGCCCGGCGCCCGGCGTTGTAGCACGGTTAAAATATCGCGGATGGCGGCACCGGTGGGGGAAGTGATCACGCCAATGGTGCGCGGATTCAATGGCAATGGCTTTTTCCGCTCAGGCGCAAACAAGCCTTCGGCAGCCAATTTTGCTTTGAGTTGCTCATATTGCTGGCGCAGCAAGCCATCACCGGCCGGTTCAATAAAATCGGCTAATAACTGATATTCACCACGTGGTTCGTACACGCTAATGCGCGCCCGCACCATCACTTGCTGGCCATTGCGCGGGGTAAAGGCTGCGTTGCGATTGCTGGTCTTAAACATCGCTACTTTGACCTGAGCCGCTTGATCTTTCAAAGAAAAATACCAGTGGCCTGAACTGGCAGCGACAAAATTCGACACTTCCCCGACCAGCCATAACTGCCGGAATTGTAGCTCCAGCGTCAGGCGAACTTCAGAGTTTAAGCGGGAAACGGTGTAGATGTCGGCTTGTTGCATAAGGTCAGTTTTACGGTGTGTGAATAGGTGATCCTGTGGTTAATCTACCACAAAACTAAAAAATGCGTTGTGACGGACGGCAAAAGCGCCTAAAATAGCGCCGCAACATTCCCAGATTTTTAATCCACACAGCGAGATTGTTGCAATGCTCAGGATCGTGAAAGAAGCGCTCACATTTGACGACGTGTTACTTGTCCCAGCGCACTCCACAGTGTTACCCCACACCGCAGATCTGCGGACTCAACTGACCAGCAAAATCACTCTGAATATCCCGATGGTGTCAGCCTCGATGGATACAGTGACCGAAGCACGCCTTGCTATTGCCTTAGCACAAGAAGGCGGTCTGGGTTTTATCCACAAAAACATGACCATCGAAGAACAAGCCGCCAACGTTCGTAAAGTAAAAAAATACGAAAGTGGTGTGGTGCGTGATCCGGTGACAGTGCGTCCGGAACAAACAGTTCGCGACGTACAACAACTCTCTCATCAACACGGTTTCTCCGGTTTCCCGGTGGTCGATGCTGACAACAACTTAGTTGGTATCGTGACTGGCCGTGACTTAAACGTTGAAACCAATCCACAAGCGGCAATTTCTTCGGTGATGACCCCACGCGAGCGTCTGGTTACAGTCCACGAAGATTCACCACGTCAGGACGCGTTAAACCTGATGCATAAACACCGCATCGAAAAAGCTTTAGTCGTGGATAACGACTTTAAACTGAAAGGTTTAATTACCGTTCGCGATTATTACAAAGCCGCCAGCAAACCAAATGCCTGTAAAGATGAATTTGGTCGGTTGCGCGTAGGCGCTGCGGTTGGTGTGGGCCCGGGCACTGACGAGCGGATTGCTGCGTTAGTTGAAGCCGGTGTTGATATTCTGCTGATTGATACGTCCCATGGTCACTCGCAAGGCGTGATTGACCGGGTGAAACAAACCCGCGCTATGTACCCGGATTTACAAATTGTCGCCGGTAACGTGGCCACAGCTGAAGGCGCTAAAGCGCTGGCAGATGCCGGTGCCAACGCAGTAAAAGTCGGTATTGGTCCAGGTTCTATTTGTACCACGCGGATTGTCACCGGTTGTGGTGTGCCACAAATCACGGCTATTGCTGATGCAGTTGAAGGCGTGAAAGGCACTGACGTTTGTATTATCGCCGATGGCGGTATTCGTTTTTCAGGTGATGTGTCCAAAGCGTTAGTGGCTGGCGCACATTGCGTGATGGTCGGTTCAATGTTTGCCGGTACTGAAGAAGCGCCGGGTGAAGTTGAGCTGTATCAGGGCCGTTATTACAAATCTTACCGCGGTATGGGTTCGTTAGGCGCCATGGCGCAGCGTAATGGCTCATCTGACCGTTATTTCCAGGGCAGCAACAACGCGGAAAAACTGGTACCGGAAGGCATTGAAGGCCGGGTTGCTTACAAAGGCCCAATCGAAAACATCATTCACCAGCAAATGGGCGGTTTACGCTCATCGATGGGTCTGACCGGTTGCGAGACCATTGACATCCTGCGCACCAAGCCAGTGTTTGTCAAAGTGACGTCAGCGGGTATGGGCGAGTCCCACGTCCACGACGTCCAGATCACCAAAGAAGCGCCAAACTACCGTATTGGCTAAGTTCAAAGCGCCGGCAGCCATGCCGGCGTTGTTTTTATCGTTGGTGCATGCCAGCGTGGTTTTTCCGGTCGGCGCTTGCCGGCCCGCTACCGACACAAGGTTGATATGAGCAAAAATATCCATTTCCACCGTATTCTGATCCTCGACTTCGGTTCGCAATATACCCAGTTAATCGCGCGTCGTGTCCGCGAAATCGGCGTTTATTGTGAACTCTGGGCCTGGGATGTCACTGCAGAGCAAATCGCTGAATTTAACCCAACCGGTATTATTTTATCCGGTGGTCCGGAAAGTGTGACTGAAGCTGGTTCGCCGCGCGCGCCGCAATATGTATTTGAAGCCAACGTGCCGGTATTAGGCGTCTGCTACGGTATGCAGACCATGGCTGAACAGCTTGGCGGCAAAGTTTCTGGTTCAGACAAACGTGAATTTGGTTATGCCCAGGTCGAGATTATCGCCAATAACCCGATGTTCGCTGGTATTGAAGATCACGTGAATGATAAAGGCCACGGTTTACTCGATGTCTGGATGAGCCACGGCGATAAAGTAGTGGAAATCCCGGCCGGATTTGTCACTACAGCGCAGACGCCAACTTGCCCACATGCCGCCATGGCGAACGAAGCCAAGCAATTTTACGGCGTGCAGTTCCACCCGGAAGTGACCCATACCCGTCAGGGCATGCGGATGCTGGAACAATTTATTGTTGATATCTGCGGTTGTGAAAAACTGTGGACACCAGCCACCATTATTGAAGAGGCTATTGCCAATATCAAACGTCAGGTTGGCGACGATCAGGTGATTTTAGGCCTGTCCGGTGGCGTTGATTCGTCGGTGGTAGCGATGCTGCTGCACCGCGCTATCGGCAAAAACCTGACCTGTGTGTTTGTCGATAACGGCTTGTTGCGTTTAAACGAAGGCCAGCAAGTGATGGACATGTTTGGCGACCATTTTGGTCTGAACATTATTCATGTCAAAGCCGAAGACCGTTTCCTGAATGCCCTAGCTACCGAAGCTGAGCCAGAAGCCAAACGCAAAATCATTGGCCGGGTTTTTGTCGAAGTGTTTGACGAAGAAGCGAAAAAACTGAGCAATGCCAAATGGTTAGCACAAGGCACCATTTATCCGGACGTAATTGAATCGGCTGCTTCGAAAACCGGCAAAGCCCATGTGATTAAATCACACCATAACGTCGGCGGCTTGCCAGCGGAAATGAAAATGGGCTTGGTTGAGCCATTGCGCGAACTGTTTAAAGACGAAGTGCGCAAAGTGGGTCTGGCGCTTGGTCTGCCATACGATATGCTGTACCGTCACCCGTTCCCAGGCCCTGGTTTAGGCGTGCGGGTGCTGGGCGAAGTGAAAAAAGAATACTGCGATTTACTGCGCAAAGCCGATGCCATCTTTATTGAAGAGCTGCATAAATCCGGCTGGTACGAACAAGTCAGTCAGGCATTCACGGTATTCCTGCCGGTAAAATCAGTTGGCGTGATGGGTGATGGCCGCAAATACGACTGGGTGGTGTCACTGCGTGCGGTACAAACCGTCGACTTTATGACCGCACACTGGGCGCACCTGCCGTACGAGCTGCTGGGTCTTGTGTCGAACCGGATCATCAATGAAGTGAATGGTATTTCACGCGTGGTGTACGACGTGTCGGGCAAACCACCAGCGACGATTGAGTGGGAATAACCATTTGATAAATAATAAAAAAGGCGCTTCGGCGCCTTTTTTGTATCTCTGAATATCTTCAATACTGTAGTCACTGCTATCAGCGCACCTTTCTATTAGCGCACCTAGAGCAATTTATAACTGGTCGATCTGTTGCTTCAGGGTATAAGACTTGTCGGTGACAATGGCTTCTAAAGTGGCAACCCGCTTTTTCAGCTCGGTAATTTCTTGTTGTAACGTATCGTTGGCTGCGCTGCCGCTATGTAACTTCACTTTGGTTTTGGTGTGTTGCTCATAAAAAGCATATGCAAAAGCCAATACCACAGCGACAAATCCTACATCAAAAACACCCATGATTATTTCCTTCTTCTCTGATTGATAACTGACGACAGCAATTGTTATACCAAAGTAATAGTCATTTAAAAACAGTAGCTTACATATTTGTTGTGGCAAGGTATTTTCTGTTGCACCAGATAATAGTCAATTTTACCAGTCGACAATGGTAAAATTCCCTGATTACTTCACTGTTGAGCACCAGAAGATGGATGAAATTAAGCCGCCTATTGTCAGGGATATCAGGGGCGATGCTAAGAGTGACGCTGACAGTCAGCAACATTCCGACGAACGCTGGATGCGTCACGCGCTGATGTTGGCCGACAAAGCCGAGCAAGCCGGTGAAATTCCGGTCGGCGCAGTGCTGGTCAAAGATAATCAGGTTATTGGCGAAGGCTGGAATATGTCGATTTGTCAGCATGACCCATCGGCGCATGCTGAAATGTTGGCAGTGCGGCAAGGGGCGCAGCAACTACAGAATTATCGGCTACTTGAGACAACTTTGTATGTGACGTTGGAGCCTTGTGCGATGTGTGCCGGTTTGCTGGTGCATAGTCGGGTGGGGCGACTGGTGTTTGGTGCCTTTGATGCTAAAACCGGGGCTGTCGGGTCGGTAATGAATTTGGTGCAACATCCGGTGCTCAATCACCAGTTGCTGGTGACCGGTGGTGTGCTAGCGGAAGAGTGTGGGGCAAAACTGTCGGAATTTTTCCGTAAGCGCCGGCAACACCATAAGCAGCAAAAGGAACTAGCAGCGATGTTGAAATCTCAAGCGGCCGGAGAGTAGATTCGGATTATTTAAGCGTCGTCAGGCTATCCATAGTCAAGGGCAGCATCAGGTTAGCATTTCTGACTGGTGCTGATGTTGGGTGATGGTCTGATAATTACGTTGCCGACGATGTAATTTCATTACCGCCAGGCTGCGTTTGACCCGGCGCCGCACGGCGCTGACATCCATAATTCGACGCTTTCGCAGCATCTTTGGTTTTTTCCGTCTGAGCATGGGTGATGTCCTGTGTTCGCTAATCACAACTCTTGGCCGAGTTGCTGGAGTTATTTTCACTATAACCAGCTATGTCGGCATTCTCAAGACGGCTTGATGGCTGGAAACTATGGGGCAAGCTTTTACTGCTGCTAATTTTTACTGGTTTTTACTGGTTTTTGCAGGTGACTGCAGCTGGTTGGTTTTGGCATCGGCTGCTGCTTTTTTTTCCGGCGCTTTTGCCGGTAGTTGCTTCGTCGCAGCAGCGTTGGTAGGTAACTCAGCATATTCTTCAGCAAGCTTCTGTTTTTGTTGCTGAATTTTTAGCTCTGATTGCTTTTTCTCATCAACCCACAGCAATGTGTCGTAATAACGGCGGATATTTTCCACGTAATACACGGCATGGTCGCCGCGGGCATAACCGGTGCGGGTCTGGCTGTAGTATTTGCGTTGTTTCAGTAGCGGCAAGCGCTGTTTTACTTCAGCCCATTTGTCCGGATCGGCACCGTCTTTTTCAGTCAGCCGCCGCGCACTGTCGACATGGTTGTAGCCGATATTATAAGCCGCCAGTGCAAACCACAGTCGATCCGGCATGTTGACCCGCTCTGGAATTCGATCCAGCAGTCTTTGCAGATAACGGCTGCCGCCACGAATACTTTGCGCCGCATCGACCCGGCTAGTAACTTTCATTAAAGTCGCCGTGGGAACCGTTAACATCATCATCCCAACCACGCCTTGTGGACTGCGGGCTTTAGGGTCCCAACGTGATTCCTGATAGGCAATGGCCGCTAAAAACCGCCAGTCGTGGCTACCGGCATGTTGTTCGAACAAGGCGCGATAGCGCGGCAAGGTGCGATCGATGGCTTCAATATAATCCAAGGTGTCGGCATAGTTAAATTTGCGGACATGGCCAAAATATTTGTCCTCCAGCGTCAGCAATTCGGCGCCTTCATAGCTTCGACCGAAAAATTCGACCATCACGCTAAAGAGTGAATCGTCGTTATTTTTGGGCAATAACCAGGCGACCGGTTGTTTGCTTTTTAGCACCAACGCTACTCCAAGATCCGGATAAAACCGCTGATTAATCGCCAGCACATGGGAATCGGCCACGGTGTAACTGATTTTCCCTTCAGCCACTTGTTGCAGGAGTTCGGTCGAATCATCGGTGCTGTTCAAGCTGACAGTCAGATCCGGAAATTCTGCTTTTTTGGCGAGTACAGTTTCGGCTTGGCTAGAGCCCTGGATCACCACCACCGGCTCCGTCAGCTCAGCAAGGCTTTTGGGTTTTTTGCTGCTTTGTTTAAACACCAGCACTTCGTCGCTCAGCTGATAAGCGGGTGCCAGTCGATATTGCTGACGCAGGCTTTGTGAAACGGTTGAACCGGCTGCGATCACGTCGACCTGGCCGGAATTGAGTTTTTGTAACAATTCTTCGAGGTGAAAACTAGGAACCAGATCTAATTTCACCCCTAGCCGGTCGGCTAAAGCGACCGCTAATTCGTACTCGTAACCGGTGGGGCCGTCGGCGGCAACGTAGTAACTGGTAGGGCCGTTTAAGATGCCAACGCGAATGCTATCCCGTTGATAGATTTGATGTAAATGCATAGGTTCAGGCGCCGGTGTACAAGCCACCAGCACTGAAGTCAGCATTAAAATCAACATCAAAAACCGCATCAACCTACACTCTTCCTAAATTTCAGGCGCCTGTTATACCAAAATTCCGGGCAGCAGTCAGTTTTTACTCATACCCTTTAGACGCGATCTTCTATATAATGCGGCGCCTGATTTGAGGTTCCATCGACGTTCAACCCACGGGAAAAAAAGCCTATGTTGATCCTGCGTGGTGCACCAGCACTGTCCGAGTTCAGAATTCAAAAGTTCATTGATCAATGCGCCAAAGCGGCGTTGCCTGTCACCAGTTTGTATGCCGAGTTTGTTCATTTTGCCGATCTGACCGCTGAATTAGGCGCTGATCAGTTAAACGTACTCGATAAATTGCTGACCTACGGACCTACCATCACCAGTCATCAACCCAGCGGTACTTTATTGCTGGTCACGCCACGTCCAGGCACCATTTCGCCATGGTCATCCAAAGCCACTGATATTGCCCACAATTGCGGTCTCACTCAGGTCAAACGCTTAGAGCGTGGTCTGGCGTATTATGTTGATACCAGCCGCGCCTTAACGGCAGCTGAGCAGCAACAAGTAGCGGCGCTGTTGCACGATCGAATGATGGAATCGGTGTTTACAGAACTGCAGCAGGCTCAAGCCTTGTTCCGTAAAGCAGAACCGGCAGCTTTAGCTTCGGTGGATATCTTAGCTGGTGGCCGTGCAGCTTTAGCTGAAGCAAATATCCGCTTAGGCTTGGCATTAGCCGATGATGAAATCGACTATCTGGTCAGCAATTTCAACACCTTAGGCCGTAATCCAAACGACATCGAACTTTATATGTTCGCGCAGGCCAACTCTGAGCACTGCCGTCACAAGATTTTTAACGCCGACTGGACCATCGACGGTGTAGAACAGCCTAAGTCGCTGTTTAAAATGATTAAAAACACCATGGCAGTCACGCCGGATTATGTGTTGTCAGCCTACAAAGACAACGCTGCGGTAATGGAAGGCTCTAAAGCCGGCCGGTTTTTCCCAAAACCAGATTCCCAGGAATACCAATATCACCATGAAGATATTCATGTGCTGATGAAAGTTGAAACTCACAACCACCCAACGGCGATTTCGCCATTCCCAGGTGCTGCAACCGGCTCTGGCGGCGAAATTCGTGATGAAGGCGCGACCGGTGTTGGGTCAAAGCCAAAAGCGGGTTTGGTTGGTTTTTCAGTGTCGAACTTACGGATCCCGGGTTTTGAACAGCCGTGGGAAACCGATTTTGGTAAACCAGATCGGATTGTGACAGCCCTCGATATCATGATCGACGGCCCACTCGGCGGCGCAGCCTTTAACAACGAATTTGGTCGGCCGAATATCTTAGGTTATTTCCGCACCTACGAAGAAAAAGTGCCAAGCCACAATGGCGACGAAGTGCGTGGTTACCACAAGCCAATTATGTTAGCTGGTGGTCTGGGTAACATTCGCGCTGAACACGTGCAAAAAGGTGATTTACCGGTTGGCGCTAAGCTGGTGGTTTTAGGCGGCCCAGCGATGAATATCGGTTTGGGTGGTGGTGCCGCTTCGTCGATGGCTTCTGGTCAGTCGGCGGAAGATTTAGATTTTGCTTCAGTGCAGCGCGAGAACCCGGAAATTGAACGCCGTTGTCAGGAAGTGATCGACCGTTGCTGGCAGTTAGGCGCGGACAACCCAATCGTGTTTATTCACGACGTGGGTGCCGGTGGTTTATCCAACGCCTTCCCGGAGCTGGTGAACGACGGTGGGGTTGGCGGCAAGTTTGAACTGCGTAACGTCCCGAACGACGAGCCAGGCATGTCGCCGCTGGAAATCTGGTGTAACGAATCGCAAGAGCGGTATGTAATGGCCATTCCGGCGGACAAAATGCCGGTGTTTGAGCAAATCTGTAAACGCGAACGTGCCCCGTATGCGGTCGTTGGTGAAGCGACCGCTGAAAAACACTTAACGCTGTCAGACAAGCATTTTGGTAATACGCCAATTGACCTGCCGCTGTCAGTGCTGCTTGGCAAAGCGCCAAAAATGCACCGCGATGTGGAGTCAAAACAAACGGCCGGTAAGGCGTTAGATTTCGCTGGTGTTAGCGTTACTGAAGCGACTGAACGGTTATTACGTTTACCGACTATCGCCGAAAAAACCTTTTTAATCAGCATCGGTGACCGTTCTGTCACCGGTATGGTAGCGCGCGACCAAATGGTTGGCCCATGGCAGGTGCCGGTGGCGAACTGTGCGGTCACCACAGCTGCACTTGATACTTATCACGGCGAAGCCATGTCATTGGGCGAACGTACGCCAGTTGCCCTGTTAGACTTTGCTGCTTCAGCACGGCTGGCGGTGGCAGAAGCCATTACCAACATCGCCGCCACTGATATTGGTGAATTAAAACGGATTAAATTGTCGGCCAACTGGATGTCTGCGGCCGGTCACCCGGGCGAGGATGCCGGTTTATATGCTGCGGTCAAAGCCATTGGTGAAGAGTTGTGTCCGGCGCTGGAAGTGACTATTCCGGTTGGCAAAGATTCGATGTCGATGAAAACTAAATGGCAACAAAACGGTGAAGAAAAAGCTGTGACCTCGCCATTGTCACTAGTGATCACCGCCTTTGCCCGGGTTGAAGATGTGCGTAAAACTGTCACGCCACAACTTCGCACCGATAAAGGCGCTTCGTCGTTATTACTGATTGATTTAGGCCTCGGCGAAAACCGCTTAGGTGCCTCTTGTTTAGCACAGGTGTACAAACAGCTGGGTCAATCGGCACCGGATTTGGCCTCGCCAGAACTTTTGATCAACTTTTTTAATGCGGTGCAGAAGCTGACGGCTGAGCAAAAACTGCTTGCCTACCATGACCGTTCAGACGGTGGTGTGTTGCTGACATTAGCGGAAATGGCTTTTGCTGGTAAAGCGGGTTGGACTGTGGATGTATCATCACTTGGCTTGGCAGCACAAGATGATTTATCGGTGTTGTTTAGCGAAGAGCTGGGTGCAGTCATTCAGGTGGCAGATTCAGAACTTGGTTACGTGCAGCAAGTGCTGTCTGACTTTAATCTGGCAGCCAACAGCCATCTGTTAGGCGCGGTAAACAACAGCGACGAGCTGACGGTACGCCGTGGCAACAACGTGGTTTTCAGCGATTCACGCACTCGTCTGCGCAGCATTTGGGCTGAAACCACTTATCAAATGCAAGCGCTGCGGGATAACCCAGATTGTGCCAAACAAGAATTTGAAGCCAAGTCGGATAAAACCGATCCGGGCCTCAACGTCAAGTTAAGCTTTGACTTAAATGAAGATGTGGCTGCGCCTTATATTCTCAAAGGTGTAAAACCACGGATTGCCGTGCTGCGTGAACAAGGCGTCAATTCACACGTTGAAATGGCAGCTGCCTTTAACCGCGCTGGTTTTACTGCGGTTGACGTGCATATGTCCGATATTCTGTCGGGTCGCAGAGGCCTCGAAGAATTTAACGGCTTAGTCGCTTGTGGTGGTTTCTCTTACGGTGACGTATTAGGCGCCGGTGAAGGTTGGGCAAAATCCATTCTGTTTAACGACAAAGCACGCTCTGAATTTGCCCGGTTCTTTGAACGCGACAGCACTTTCACACTTGGTGTTTGTAACGGTTGTCAGATGGTGTCGAACCTGAAGTCGCTGATCCCGGGTGCGGATTTGTGGCCACGTTTCGTGCGTAATAAATCAGACCGCTTTGAAGCACGGTTTAGCCTGGTACAAGTGCAGCAAAGCCCGTCAGTGCTGATGGCTGGCATGGCTGGCTCACAAATGCCGATCGCCGTATCGCACGGTGAAGGCCATGCTGAATTTGCTAATGCTGCAGCTTTAGCTGCAGCCGAGCAAAGCGGTACCATCGCGCTGCGGTTTGTCGATAACCATGGCCAGGTGACGCAACAATACCCGAACAATCCAAATGGTTCACCGAACGGTATTACTGCACTTACCACGACTGATGGCCGCGTCACCATCATGATGCCGCACCCGGAGCGGGTATTCCGCGCCGTCAGCAACAGCTGGCATCCGGATGAGTGGCAAGAAGATAGCCCGTGGATGCGGATGTTCCGCAATGGTCGGATTTTCTTGGGGTAATTCTAAGGATTTCGGAAAAAGCCTGCCTTGTGCAGGCTTTTTTGTCACTGCGTTTTCCCGGTTATCGACCGCTGATTTAATTCGATTGCCGCGCTCAGCCAGAGCCGATATGCTGGTTCTGCAAATATTCTGGCATTAAGTATTTTCACTACACCCACAATAATAAGAGAGTTGATGAATTCACTATTTCGCCCTGAAGCTGTCGCCCGGCAACAACAACGTTTGCAAGGTGAAGTCAGCTTAACCCGGCCACCAGCATTGGTATGGCTGACCTGGTTAATTGGCACTATCGCCTTGATCAGTCTTATATTTTTATTGAGCGGCGACTATCAGCGTAAACAAACCGCTGTTGGTTTATTGCAACCAGAGCAAGGCGTAGTCCGGTTACAAACCAGCAGTGCAGGGGTGGTCAGTCGCGTGCTGGTCAAAGAAGGCGACCTGGTGACGCAAGGCCAGCCTTTGTTGCAGTTAAAGTCCCGCCTTTACTCTGAAGGCCAGCCGGAACTGAATGCCACTTTATTGCAGGAACGGCAGTCGATGATGGACGCATTGCTGGCGCAAAAGCATAAAAATCAGCAGAAACATCAATTAATGCTGACAGAAACCCAGCAAAAAATTAGCAGTCTAGAGCTGCAACTTATTGAATTAAATCAACAGATCCGCACCTTTGGCGAGCGGCTGAAACTCAACCAGCAACAAGTCACTCAGCTGCAAAAGCTTAACGGCACCGGTTACATTTCGGAAATTGAACTCAACCGGCAACGCGATTTATTGTTGTCTTTGCAGCAGCAGGACAAAGTGCTGAATGGTCAGCAATTGGCGCTGTCGGAGCAACTTTCACAGCAGCAAAATCTGTTGCAACAATTGCCGCTGCAATATCAGCAAGAGCTGACGCAGCTGGAGCAGCAAATCTCCGAACATAAAAACCAGCTGGCACGGCTGCAACACGAACAAAGCAGCTTGATCATTGCGCCGGTCGCAGGTGTAGTCAGTGCGCTACTGGTAAAAGAAGGTCAGCAACTGAATCAGGGCGTGTCGGCGCTGAGTATTCTGCCTGCGCACAATCAGCTAGAGGCCATTTTGTACTTACCAACCCGGGCCATCGCTTTTGTCGAACCCGGTCAGCAAGCACGTATTCGGTATCACGCATTTCCATATCAGCGTTTCGGCGTGCATCAAGCCGAAATTATTGAAGTCAGCAGCACGGTGCTGTTGCCCAATGAAGTGACCGACGTGATGTTGAAGGAACCGAGTTACCGGTTGCGGCTAAAACTGAGTGCGCAGCAAATCAGTGCCTATAACCGCGAGTTGCCGCTCAAAGCCGGCATGTCGCTGGAGGCCGATATTGTCACTGAACAACGTAGTTTATTACAGTGGTTATTTGACCCGATTTACAGTATTCAGGGACGGTTATGATGAACAATCCGGCAGCGCAACTTACCTGGTGGAGTGGTCAGCGTTTACCCTTAGTGCTGCAAACCGAAGCCGCGGAATGTGGTTTAGCTTGTCTGGCGATGGTCAGCGGCTTTCATGGTTATCACACTGATTTAAATGAACTTCGGCAAAAATTCGAATTATCGATAGAAGGCTGCACTTTACTGGATTTAATGAAATTCGCCGAACGACTGGAGCTGACCAGCCGGCCGCTGCGGATTGAACTGGATGATTTGGCTGCGCTTAGCACACCCTGCATTTTGCACTGGGACATGAATCATTTTGTGGTGCTGAAAGAAGTCAAAGCCGGTCGCTGCGTGATTTTGGATCCGGCGTACGGCGAGCGAACGATGTTGTTGTCAGAAGTCTCCAATCACTTTACCGGCATTGCGCTGGAATTGTTGCCAACCACCGATTTCAGCAGCAAAGAGACCGTCAGTAAACTTGGCTTATCGGATTTCTGGTCAAAAATCACCGGCTTTAAACGCTCGTTATTCCTGCTGATGTCGCTGTCGTTATTGCTGCAACTGTTCACACTCGTTGCGCCTTATTATATGCAGTTGGTGGTGGACGATGTGCTGCTAACATCTGACGACAATCTATTGATTATTCTCGCTGTTGGCTTTTCGTTGGTACTGCTGTTTGAAGTGACCACCAATACAGTGCGCAGTTTTGTGCTGCTGCATTTTGGTAATTCGCTGAATATTCAGATGGCGTCGAATCTATTTCATCATCTCATCCGGCTACCTTTAGGTTATTTTGAAAAACGCCATATCGGCGACGTGTTATCGCGCTTTGGATCCCTCAATCAGGTGCGTGAACTGCTGACCACGGGGCTGATTGAAACCCTGATCGATGGGGTGATGGCGCTGGCGATTTTGGTTGTCATTTTTATCTATAGTCCCCAACTCTCGGTGGTGGTGCTAGCGGCTGTGGCTTTGTATGCTTTGTTCCGGTTGGCGCTGTACCACAAAGTTCGGCATATCACTGAGCAAAAAATTCTGGCGGATTCCAAAGAGCAATCGAATTTCATCGAAACAGTGCGGGCAATTCAGACTATTAAACTGTTTGGCGCCGAGGTAAGACGCGAAGGCGGCTGGCAAAATCTGAATGTCGAAGCCACCAACAAAGATATGCAGCTTGGCGTGTTTAACATTAGTTTTCAGACCTGCAACCGTTTGTTGTTTGGTCTGGAGAATATTCTGGTGGTGTATTTAGGCGCGAAACTGGTACTGGCCGGTGGTTTTAGTACCGGTATGTTGTTTGCGTTTATGGCCTATAAAAGCCAGTTTATGGAGCGGATGGCGCGACTGATTGAAAAAGCCATTCAGTTCCGCATGCTTAATTTACATTTTGAGCGGTTGGGTGATGTAGCCCTGACCAAAAAGGAACAAGTTTACCCTGAACAAGTGCGGCCACATCAGATCCACGGCAATCTGGAAATTCGGGGTGTGAGTTTTGCCTACAGTGATGTGACCGGGCCGGTGCTGGCTGATCTTAGTCTGAACATTCAGGCCGGTGAATCAGTGGCCTTAGTTGGCCCTTCTGGTTGTGGTAAAACCACGCTGATGAAACTGATGTTGGGGTTGTTGCAACCGAAACAGGGCCAGGTGTTGATAGACGGCATTCCACTGGCACAGTTAGGGTTGGCGCAGTATCGCGGTCAAATCGCTGCGGTGATGCAGGATGATCAACTGTTATCCGGCTCTATTCGCGACAATATCGCCTTTTTTGATGACAGTTTTGACATGGAACAGATCATCGCCTGCGCGCAGATGGCGTCGATTGCTGATGACATTAGTAAAATGCCGATGGGCTACAACAGTTTGATTGGCGATATGGGATCGGCGCTGTCAGGTGGCCAGAAGCAGCGAATTTTGTTGGCGCGGGCGTTATACCGCAAGCCACGGATTTTATTTATGGACGAAGCCACCAGTCATCTTGATACCAAAACCGAGTCTTTTGTTAGCCAGGCGATGCAACAACTGTCGATCACCAGAGTCATTATCGCCCATCGCCCTGAAACTATTGCTTCGGTCGATCGGGTGATTGAACTTCACAGCTAAATGTAAACTCTGGGGCCAGAGTCAAATGTTAACTTTATCCTGTTAACAATTGACTCTGACCCCGAATTAACAAATTACATACTCCAGCGCACGCCGGCCATTACCACCAGCGGGTCAATCTGCACGTCAACACTTTGAATGGTGCCGCCATTGAGCCTGACTTCGCCGACAGTATCGATGTCCATTTTACTGACCATAAAGTGAAGACCCCAATTGTTGTCGAGTTTGTAGTTCACGCCAGCCTGCACTGCCAGGCCCCAGCTGTCACTGAGTTTTAAATCAACGTCATCATTGGCGTTGGCTACCTTGAGCGCTTGCAAAGTGCTTTTTAACGCGCCAGACGCTGAGGAATCAAAAAACTTGGTGTAGTTCAGACCTAAACCAACAAAGGGGTCTAATTTGCTGTCGCCAAGATCAAAGTGATACTGCGCCAACAAAGTAGGAGGTAAATGTTTGGTGTTGCCAATGTCCAGGCCGTCAATGGCCGAACCTTTAACTTCAATATCATGGCTAAAGGGGGTTGCGGCAATCAGTTCCAGTGTCCAGTTGTGGTCAATTTTATAATCTACTGTCACACCTAATTGTGTATTGCTATTGACGTCAACAGCCGTCGAACCAGCCGGCAGACCTGCAACACTTTCCACCACGTTGAGTGAAGTGCTGCTGTCGTTTGGTGCGACATTGATAGCGCCAACATTGATTGAAATATTATGCACAGACATTTCGGCCAGCGCTGACGCGGAAGTCAGGGTGCCGATGGCCAGCGCCAACATACTAAGAGTTGTTTTCATGATCAATTCCTTCATCTTCGGATGGGTTTATGCAACTGCGCGCATTGTGCACCGACGGCTGCTGAAAACTTTGGGCTGGATCAAACTATGGTGGTTGGATGGGGTGCCTTTGTCTGAAAACTTGATTTAAAACAATCTTTAGCGCTTATATCCATAGCCCGAAACTCGTTTGATGCCACAGGTTGACGTAGCAAAGCGGGCAATACGACCTTCGCGGAGAAATAATCTCAGTCTTAGCAATACCCGCAGTTTTGTTGAAAAATTACATACGTATGTTGTTGCGGATACTTTGCAATCAGCAGGGGCGCGGGTATAGTACAAACAGCTTATTTGCGGCGCAGGCCTTGGCGTTACAGCATGGCAGGGGAGAGAACTGCATCAGTCGCAGCCTAAGTACACACAGGATAGACAAACCATAACAAGAGAAATTGTATGTCAATAACAACACCCACCAGCGCTAGCGTGGGTCAGACGGATAACGGGCAGAATTATAATTTTGCTTTAACCAGTCTGACCTTTTTGTTTTTTATCTGGGGTTTTATTACCTGTCTGAACGATATTCTGATCCCACATTTGAAAAATGTGTTTGATCTGAATTACACCCAGGCCATGCTGATCCAGTTTTGCTTTTTTGGCGCTTACTTTCTGGTGTCTATTCCGGCCGGTTACCTGGTGAAAAAAGCCGGCTACCAGCGCGGCATCGTCATTGGCTTGCTGATAGCTGCAGTCGGTTGTATGTTGTTTTATCCAGCGGCTTCAGTGCAAGCGTATCCACTATTTCTGGTTGCGTTATTTGTACTGGCATCTGGCATTACAATTTTACAAGTTGCCGCCAACCCATATGTCACAGCCCTTGGTAAAGCGGCGACGGCTTCCAGCCGGTTAACCTTGACCCAGGCTTTTAACTCCTTTGGCACCACAATCGCACCTTGGTTTGGTGGTTTATTAATTCTGGCGGCGGCAGCTGCCGAAGTCGGAACTGCTGAATTTAAAGCTCAAGAAGCTGCTGCGGTGCAAGTGCCGTACCTGATGCTGGCAGCGGCTTTATTAGTACTGGCTGCAATATTCGCAATGCTGAAACTGCCGACAGTCGCTGAACATCACCAAAGCAACATTGCCGATGCCGATGCTGGTTCAGCCTGGCAGTACAGCCATTTGATGTTGGGCGCTTTAGGTATTTTTGTGTATGTCGGTGGGGAAGTGGCCATCGGCAGTTTTCTGGTGAATTTTTTAGGTGAACCGCATATTGCCGGATTACCGGAAGCAACAGCAGCCGCTTACATCAGTTATTACTGGGGTGGCGCTATGGTCGGTCGGTTTATTGGTGCCGCGGTGATGCAAAAAATTGCAGCCGGTAAAGTGCTGGCATTTAATGCCGTGGCAGCTGCAGTACTGGTGATAGTGGCGATGACCACGTCTGGCTCGGTGGCGATGTGGGCTATTCTGGCGGTTGGTTTATTTAACTCCATCATGTTCCCAACCATTTTTAGTCTGGCGGTGACCGGTCTTGGTAAATACACCAGCCAGGGTAGCGGCGTATTGTGTCTGGCGATTGTGGGTGGTGCGATAGTGCCATTATTGCAAGGCGTGTTGGCAGATACCATTGGTTTGCAATTGTCGTTTATCCTGCCAGTGTTTTGTTATGCCTATATTTGTTTTTACGGTTTAAAAGGCTCAGTGCCAAAGCACTAAATATGCTTGGTATTTAAAGAACAAAACCGCCAGATGGCGGTTTTGTCTTTTCAGGTATTCTAACGAGTGTGATCAGACCAAATTTTATGCCTCAACAGTGGCTTGGATTTGCTGCGTCATATCGTCACCCAAATACCGTTGTTTTTTCGCCGGTTTTAACCGGGTTAAATCCACCAGCACCAAACCATCCACACAATCAGCGAAGTCTGGATCAATGCCAAAAGCCAGGAACTGCACGCCACCGGGTTCAGCGATTTCACTGTATTGCTTATATAAAGTTGGAATATTCAGGCCCATATGCGCCAGCAGGTGTTTGAGCTGGGTAAAGTCAGCGCTGTAATCGGTACCGGAAAAGTGCTGTTGTAGCTGCGCCAAAGTTTCAAACGGCAGTTGATACGGAATATTCGGAATAGCAGTGTCGTTTTCTTCGCTGAAGTACAGGGTATAGAAGTACACCAGTAAATCGCGCGCCGCTTTGGGATAACTGTTTGACAGACTGACGCCACCAAATAAATAGCGAATGTGTGGGTTTTGCTGCAAATATGCGCCAATGCCGTACCACAGATAATCCAGACTGCGTTTGCCCCAATATTTCGGCTGCACAAAACTGCGGCCAAGCTCTAGTCCCTGCGCCAAAAAGGGCTGCATTTGCTGATTAAAGGTGAATAACGACGCGGTATAAAGCCCCTGCAGGCCTTGTTCTGCGATGATTTTACTGGTGTCGGCAAACCGGTAAGCGCCGACAATCTCCAAATCGTCTTTGTCCCATAAAATCAATTGCTCGTAATAGCTGTCAAAGCGGTCGATATCGCGACGGGCGCCACTGCCTTCACCAACAGCCCGGAATGATACTTCGCGCAGCCGGCCGATTTCGCGCATGATGGGCGAGCTTTTGGCCGATTGATATAGAAAAATTTGTTTACCATCACTGGTTTGCCCCAAAAACTGACAAGCTTCGATGGCTTTACGCAGTTCACGCCGATCTTCCGGATGAGCAATAGCGGTTTGAGTTCGTAGTAGCGGTTTTTTGTCTTTCGCCAGTCGGTACAAGTGCTTTTTAAACAGTTTGACGATAGCTGGGGTTTCCATCGGCAACTGTGCAAAGCTGTCATAAGGGATCAGCTCGCCAATTCGCATGCTGATGCTTTTATGTTTCTGCCGGAACATTTCCTGCACCAGCAACATGGTCGCCAGCGGTTTGTACAGCATCGAGGCGCCATAGAACAATGCCGAGTTGCGTGCATCAATATACACCGGCAACACCGGTGCTTTGCTAGATCGGGCAAACCTTAAAAAGCCAGCGTGCCATTTACCGTCGCGCACGCCATTCGGTTTTAGCCTGGACACTTCGCCAGCCGGAAACACAATCACAGCGCCTTCCTGCGCCAGATGTTGGTGAATATGGTCGATGCAGCGCCGCTCGGTGCCACCTTGCATATTATTCACCGGTAATAACATGGCGTGGAGCGGCGTCACTGCGCTTAATAATTGATTCGCAATGACTTTCACATCAGGGCGAATGTCATGAATAAGCTTTACCAGCGCGAGTCCATCCAAGGATCCAATTGGATGATTGGCGATAATCACTACCCGGCCAGAAGTTGGAATACGTTCCAGCTCGTTGTCGCGTACTGTGTAACTGAATTTGAAATAATCGAGAACTTGCTCAATAAATTCAATGCCCTGTAGATGGGGGTACTGCTCGGAAAAAGCAATAAAGTCCTGTTCATGCAGTAAATGTTTCAGCGCCCCGGTCACTGGTTTTTCCAGCCAGGGTTGTTGCTGCAGTTGCGGCAAATGTTGTTGCACCATTTTTTCTACGCTGATCATAAAGGCTCCTGCGCTGTTCTTATACCAAGCTGCGGTCAGGGCAAGGCTAAGCCTGAGGTATGACTGTCTGGTCACAGATTTATGACAATTTGTGGAAATTTCGAGCAGTGTCGGTCATCGCATGGCGAGCGCTACAGTCGTGGTAGGCAGATCGATAATCTGCTGGACGCTCGGGTGCGCTTTGTTAAAATGCCTTAACTGCAGTTATCCGGAGTGGACATGTCTATTGCGCTGGTGATCCCCGATCGTAAACTTGATCAATTACAACAAAAGCTACAACAACAACTGCCCGGCGTGGCTATCGAAATCTGGCCTGATGTTCAGGAGCCAGAGGCTGTTACCATGGCGGTATTATGGCGTCAGCCGCCAGGTTGTTTGTCACAGATGTCCAATCTGAAAGCTTTGCAATCCTTTGGTGCTGGCGTTGACAATATTCTGATCGATCCAACTTTACCGGATTTACCGCTGGCGCGAATTGTTGACCCAATGCTGACACAATCGATGCTGCAATACCTGCAAGGTGTGGTACAGCATTATCAGTTGCGACTCGATGAGTTCAGTGCACAGCAGCGTAAGCAAATCTGGAAAGCCAGAAGCCCGCGCAAATTGCAGTTTATTTGTGTTTTGGGTCTCGGCGAGTTAGGTCAGGCGGTTGCCAGTCATTTTGCAGGTTTGGGTTTTGTAGTCAGTGGCTGGTCGGCATCACAAAAAACGCTGGCGGGCGTGCAGTGTTTTGCTGGTGAAACTGCTTTTTCCGATGCGGTTGGCGATGCCGATCTGGTGATTTGTTTGCTACCGCTCACAGCACTGACTGAAAATTTGCTGGATCAGCAGCGAATGGCGTTGTTAAAGCCAGGGGTAATTCTGGTCAACGTGGCCAGAGGCGCTATAGTAGATGACCTGGCGTTATTACAGAATTTAGACAGCGGTCATATCGCTGCTGCATGTCTGGATGTGTTCCGCACCGAACCTTTGCCGACTGAACATCCGTTCTGGCAACATCCTGCTATTCTGCTGACGCCACATATTTCAGCGGTCACCAATGCCGATACGGCGGTGGCGCAAATTGCTGAAAATTACCGTCGCAGTCTGGCTGGTTTGCCGCTGCTGAATCTGGTCTGCCAACAACGAGGTTATTAATGTCAGCATTTCAACTAGAAAAACACGGCCATTTAGCCGTACTGACGCTCAATAGTGCCGAAAAACGAAACCTGTTGACCCCACACAGCGCTCTGGCGATTGCCGAAGCGGTGCAA
Source organism: Rheinheimera sp. SA_1 (assembly GCF_001669775.1). Taxonomy (GTDB): domain Bacteria; phylum Pseudomonadota; class Gammaproteobacteria; order Enterobacterales; family Alteromonadaceae; genus Pararheinheimera. The sequence goes on along the minus strand of NZ_LXWK01000017.1, from coordinate 217,376 downwards.
CAATTACCACTGGACCCAAATATTAAAGCGCTGGCGGTCACCGGCCGCGACGATTCTTTTTGCTCTGGCGCCGATCTAGCTTCACTGCAACAAGCGGCGCTGGGTGATGGCGAAGAGTTACAACAAATTTATTCGGCTTTTACCTCAGTCGCCCACAGCCCACTGCTGACTATCGCCTTGTTGAATGGTCCGGCTTTAGGTGCCGGCATGAATCTGGCGATGGCCTGTGATATTCGGCTGGCGAGCGAACAAGCCTGGTTTGAAAGCCGGTTTTTCCAGCTCGCCATTCATCCGGGTGGTGGTCATAGCTGGTTATTGCCGCAATTGGTCGGTTGGCAGCAGGCCGCCGCGATGATTTTCTGTGGCGAACGTTTGTCGGCGCAACAAGCACTGGCGGCTGGTTTTGTGAAAGAGTTATGGCCGGAAGATCAGTTACTCACCAGGGCAAAACAGCTGACGGCTGGGCTGGCAAGTTTGCCAACCGAGTTGGTGCGTCAAACCAAACTTTCGATGCTGGCACTGCGTAGTTGTTATCGTCAGGACGACGCAGTCGCTTTTGAATTTCGACAACAATTCCAGAGCTTGCAGCAAGAAGCGGCGCAACAGCATATAGCTGCCAGACTGGCACAAATTAAACGCAAAGATTAACGTTGGGTTTTGTGACTGGTAGCGCAGCTGGGGATTTGCTAAGAGCTTCAGGGCGCTCAAATCACCCAAGGCAATTACGGAACATCGAGGAATATTAAAGCGTTATGGCATTTGTAAACGTCACCACCTGGTATCTGGATTATCAGGGAGCCGCAGTGGTATTGCCGGAGTGGCCGGCAGGGGTCGCCTTGACCGAAGCGAAAATCGCCAGTCCGGATCTCAGTCAGTTTTTATTTTGCGCTGTTGGCACGCACTGGCATTGGTTCAGCCGCTTAAGCTGGACCTATCAGCAATGGTTGGATTACCTGACAGCCGGCAATGTCCGTACCTGGGTGTTGTATCAAGAAGGCACACCGGCTGGTTTTGTCGAACTGCGCAAACATGAGGATAACAGTGTTGAGCTGAAGTTTTTTGGTTTGTTACCGGCCTTTATTGGCCGTGGGCTTGGTACCAGATTAGCGCAAGCCGCTATCGCGTTGGCTCAGCAATGGCAAGCCAGCAGGGTCTGGGTTCATACCTGTAGTGAAGATCACCCCAGCGCGTTAAAAACCTATCAACAAGCCGGTTTTGTGATCTCGCAGACCGAGCAACAAGATGAGGAAATGCCAAGCGATTACCCGACAGCAGCTTTAGCCGCCAATTTTGTGCATTCAAGGATGATGTATTTTGCCGCTAAAAAATAAATATTGCCGAAAATATATGCAACGATAAGTACTTAGCTTCGGTTTGTATGTTGTATCCACAGCCAAAACTGACTACACTGCTTGACGTACTGTAGCGGCTGCTCTATGAGCGCGATTACGGACACAAAATAACAAAAATAATTTGAGGTTGGTTTATGAGTAAAGCGTCCAGTCGTGGTTTTGGCTTTACCGCAATCGCTGTCGTGGTGATTTTGATGGCGTTATCGGCAGTTTTAACCACAGCCGAGGCCTGTTGTTTGATGTAAAACAGACCTGACAACTGCATCGAGATGCCGTTGTAATTGCTACGGATAGCAGCTGATAAAAATACCCTCTGTTGAGGGTATTTTTATATCGGATGTACGCTGGTGTGGTTCACCATATAACATAGTGAATAATATGTAGTTCTATTATTTATAATGCAATTTCGGTAAACAGTGATACTGCTGGCGTTAACTTTTCTGATGCCGGTCCCGGTTTTCACGTTTTTGTTCAGTATTTTTCTGCAGTAACACATAAGTGGCGGCATAGCTGCCGTGATTTTTCTGTGCGGTATGACAGGCCAGCACTGACGGAATTTGTTTCAGCCATTGATAGGTGTAGCTTTTCAAAATTGCCGGCTGCGGTTTACTATCGCGGCCCATACCATGGTGAACTAACAGTGTCCGGATCCCACGCTGGTGACAATCCGCTACAAACTCAAACAAAGCGCGGCGTGCGTCGGTCAGGTTTTTTCCTAACAACATCAAAGTCGCGTCAATTTGATATTTACCCAGCCTTAAATTCTTATACACGCCTTCCTGCACACCATCTTTTTTGTAAGCCAGCACTTCATCAGGCGCTACCAGGTCAACATATTCCATCCGTAGATAGTTGGCATCGTACTCAGGTTCGAGTTCGGCTGCTTTACGGCGGGCCAATTGTGCCAGTGTTGGCAAGTGTTCACCGTTCTCATCAGTTAAAACGTCGGTTTTCAACCGTTTGACATCTGCCATTTCTTGCAGAAAGAGCGTAAAGTCATCATCAACCATTATTTGTCCCCAGATCCACCTGAGAGTGGATTATAACGGTAGCAGGCTGACAAACGAAATACACCGACGCGTAAATGGCGCAGGTGGCTTGTCGGTTGCAGCTGGTTTAGCAGATGGGTGTAAAAACGACAGAATGTTAGTTTCACACTACAATTGGAAAACGGTGCAGTTCTGCCCAACATGGAGTTTAAAATGTTGCCCAACCGCGTATATGAGGTTCTACCTTACGTGTATATCAGCACCGGCGCTGTTGCGATGTCGTTGCTGGGTCATTTAGTGGCAGTGCTGTCGGGATTAATCCTGATCGTTGCTGGTGCTTTAGTCTGGATCCTGCGCTCAGATCATCGGCGGGGCGATTTAAAACACAGTACATCCCATCACGGCTCGTTACCGTTTTGGCTTTATGAATTACAGCCTTTTGTATACGCTACCGGTGGGTTGTTGTTGTGGCAACTGAGCAGCAATAAATATATGTACCCGTCAGCACTGGTGCTTATTGTGGTTGGATTGCAAATCTGGCTGATGCGGAACAGTCAGCGTAAACATCAGTCTCCGGATCGATCCAGAGCGTCAATCTGACGTTTGACTGGCCACACTGGTGTGCGAATTTGCCACCAACTGTGTTTTAAAAATATTGAATTGGACCTGTTTTAATGCAGGTCCAATAAATAACGACCCACATCCAGCAAACCACCGCGATAAATTATTTGATATTTGCTGCATTGGACTGCTGGTTCTCCGGCATAACACAACCGCATTTCACGACGCTCGTTATCAAAAAAAACCAACATCTGACTATCGGTCAGGCCTGCACCCATCCCAAAAAAACCTGGCCAATACACACTTTTCGCCTGAATATTCAGCTGTTGGTAGACAATCAATTCTGGTTTTGGTGTCAGCAGCAATGCCAGCAGCAACACGGCCAAAGACCAGCTCAATATTCTGTGCTTTGCGCCTGAACCATTTGTTCCGGTACTCAGAGGCACAGCCTTCGCCGGGCTGGTTAGCCCGACTTCTGCTGGCTTGTTGCTGTTGCTACTTTTATGACGTGTTGTATCAGGCGACAGCAGCGAAACGGGTTTAATTGGTTTGGCCATTATTTTCGAAAATCTAAGGTCGAGTTTGCAAGTGCAGTAGTGGTGATAATCCAGGCCTGCTGACTTTGTGCAAGTGCGGCTGGATCGATTTTATCAAAAGTATCATTCGGCGTATGGTGATAGTCGAAATAGTCAGTGCCATCTTGCTCCAGTGAGACTACCGGTACGCCAAGTGCTGCAATCACCGATACGTCCGGGCCACCGAAAGCTTTGTTATTGCCAAGTGAAATACCGTGGCCACTCAGTAATTGCTGGATTTCTTTAGCGAAACTTAAAGATTGTGGACCAAATTTGCTGTCAAACTGCCAAATCCGGCCTGCACCAAAATCTGATTCTGTGGCAACAACATGTTTTGGTAATTCGGTTGCGTGTTTTGCTGCATAAGCTCTGGCACCGACTAAACCACCTTCTTCATTGCCAAACAATACAACTCTGATGGTTCTTTTCGGCTGTCCCAACTTTTTAATCAGCGCGCCGGTCGCCATCACAATCCCAACCCCAGCACCGTCGTCTAAAGCGCCGGTACCTTGATCCCATGAATCCAAATGCGCACTAATCAGCACAATCTCGTCCGGTCGGTCTGAACCAGTAATTTCTGCAATCACATTGTGACTAACGGCGTCCTGGGTATGGTTTTCCATATCCAGTCGTAATTTTGCTTCCGGTGCTTTTGCAATAATTTTACTTAGCTGCATGGCATCCGGCACTGAAATGGCGACAGCCGGGATTTTAGGGACGCCTTCTTCGTAACTCATTTTACCAGTGTGGGCAAAGCGGTTGTTGCTAGTGCCGACCGAGCGAATGATGATAGCTTTGGCGCCTAATCTGGCCGCTTCAACCGCACCTTTAGAGCGGGCGCCAACAACTTTGCCATATTGCGAGCCAATCTTGTCTTTGGTCATCGCTTTATTAATAAAAACTATTTTTCCCGAAACCTGTTCTAGCTTGGCCTGCATTAAATCTTCCAGGCTGTTAAACATCACGATGCTGGCAGAGATCCCCTCAGCACCGGTGCCAACTGAACCACCTAACGCGGTTAATACCAGCGATTGTGGGAAAGGACTGATAATTTCCAGTCGGGCGTTGCCGCGTTGCCAAAATGGCGTGGTGAACTGTTCTGTCCAGACTTTATCGTATCCGAGTTGCTGAAACTTGTTGCTGGCCCAAGCAACTGCTTTGGCATCTGCCGGGCTGCCGGCCAGTCGCGGTCCGATCTCAACCGTTAATTCTTCAGTTAGTTTATAGGCCAATTGTTCGTCGGCAGTCGCAGGCAAAGTCGTCAGGCATAACAAAGCGGCAGTCAGGGTCAGCAGTGATTTAGTCATGGCTCAATTCGATTCGGTGAGTGGTTAGAAGGAAACTGGGTTCACTTTAGCACGTGAACAATTCTATCGCATCCTGCAATGAACCTTTGTATTGCGGAGCTTGCCTCATTTAGCCAATGGCCAGTTGCAGCCAAATGTTCACGCATTCAGATACAAACGTTAACAAAAGGTTGGTATGATTTAGCTGAATTAGCGCGTTATAATGTGCGGAAAGTTCGCTGACAAACATGGCCAGCTTCGTTTCAGCCAAGTGACGCGGATTGAATTTTGTTAGCAAAAATGTAATATATGTAATAAATAAGGTCTTACCAGTTCACTTTTTGCGTAAAAAAGTTACTTATTTCACTTTAATCTATTGTATACAGCAGGGCTGCTGGTAGATAATGAGACGTCTAGACATGCACGGTGAAACTGAAATGAACTTACAAGATATGGTGAATAACTCGGCTAAAGCAGTTAAATTGCTGAAGGCTGTATCGAATGAACGTCGGTTGTTAATCCTGTGCCATCTACTCGCTGGCGAATTATCGGTTGGTGAAATGAACGATAAACTGGGGTTGAGTCAATCGGCTTTGTCACAGCATTTGGCATTGTTGCGTCGCAATAAGCTGGTCAAAACTCGAAAAGAAGCGCAAACAGTGTTTTACAGTATGAATAGCAGAGAAGCGGAAGCTGTTATTGGTCTGATGCACAATCTGTATTGCCCGAAGTTGTAAAATCTGCAGTATGTAAATAGCACGACTACAAATCCCGCCAACTGGTGGGATTTTTTTTGACATAAAAAAAGGGGTCAGAGCTAATTGTTAAAAATATAAACAATTAGCTCTGACCCCTGTTTTAACAGGTACAAAAAAACGCCTTTCGGCGTTCTTTTGTTGGTGTCAATTAAGCGGCTGTTACCAATGCCTTAACGTGGGCATTTAAACGTGACTTATGACGTGCAGCTTTGTTCTTATGGATCAGACCTTTGTCTGCCATACGGTCAATAACTGGAACCATTTTCTTGAACGCTTCTTGCGCAGCTACTGCATCAGAAGTTAACACTGCTGCGTAGGTTTTCTTGATGAAAGTACGCATCATTGAGCGCTGACTTGCGTTTTGCTGACGACGCTTTTCAGATTGAATAGCGCGTTTCTTAGCAGACTTAATGTTAGCCAAGGTAACACTCCTAAAAACTAAACCGGGACTCTTTAAAGGCCGCATAATATGCCTATTTTGTAAGCCCTTGTCAAATGATTTTACCGGCGAAAAGCAGAATTAAATCCCGCTGCTGCTGGCTTTCCCGAAGGTCTCAGGTGACAATAGCTCCATTATGACAGAAGGAGTGTGGCGTGTCCGCTAAGTTATTCAAATCCGGCATGATTGTCAGTGTCATGACGCTGATTTCCAGGGTGTTAGGGCTGGTTCGCGATGTGGTAACGGCCAATGTTCTAGGCGCTGGCGCTATGGCTGACGTGTTTTTGATGGTCAACCGCATTCCTAATTTCTTGCGTCGGTTATTTGCTGAAGGTGCATTTTCGCAGGCTTTTGTACCGGTGTTGTCGGAAGTCAAAGCCAAACACGGCGACGATGCAGTGCGTGAACTGATGGCCAAAGCTTCCGGCACCTTGGGTTTGATTGTCACCGGTGTGACTTTGCTCGGCATGATTGGCTCGCCGGTACTGATGGCATTATTCGGCATGGGTTGGTTCGAAGCCTACCTCAGTGGTGAACCTGAGGGGGAAAAGTACCTGCAAGCCAGTGTACTTTTAAAAATTACCTTTCCATATCTGTGGTTTATCACCTTTGTCGCTTTGTCTGGCGCCATTCTCAATACCTATAATAAATTTGCTGTTGCTGCATTTAGCCCGGTCTTTTTGAATATCGCGATGATCGGCGCGGCGATTTATCTGACACCTTATTTTGATGATGCATCCTCGGCATTAGCCTGGGGCGTGTTTTTAGGTGGTTTGTTGCAATTTTTGTTTCAACTGCCGTTTTTAGCAAAAGCCGGTTTGTTAGTCAGACCGCGCTGGGCCTGGCAAGATGAACATGTCACCCGTATCCGCAAACTGATGTTGCCGGCGCTATTTGGCGTTTCGGTCAGTCAAATTAACTTATTGCTTGATGCCATTATTGCGTCATTTTTAATGACTGGCTCTGTCGCCTGGTTGTATTACTCGGACCGGTTGTTGGAGTTTCCACTTGGCATGTTTGGTATTGCCATCGCCACGGTGATTTTGCCGAGCTTATCCAGGCAGTTCGCCACCGACAACCACCAGGAATTTAAACGTACCTTAGACTGGTCAATCAGCATTATTTGTCTGCTTGGCTTGCCATCGATGGCCGGTCTAATTGTGCTGGCGGAACCGATTTTATTAACGGTATTTGCCCATGGTAAATTTACCGCTTTTGATGCCAGTCAGAGTAGTTTAAGTCTGATTGCTTATGCGTCAGGTTTGGTGCCGTTAATGCTGATTAAAGTACTGGCCCCGGCGTTTTATGCACGTCAGGATATTAAAACACCGGTGCGGATTGGCATTATCGCGATGGTGGCGAATATGGTGTTTAACCTGATGTTGGCGCCATTTATCAGTTATGTTGGCCTGGCTTTGGCGACGGCAATGTCGGGCGGGTTAAACGCCTGGTTGCTTTATCATGGTTTAGTTAAACGTGAGATTTATCAATGTGGCACAGCCACTTTGTGGCTGATTGCCAAAGCTGTACTGGCTGCAACTCTGATGGCGGCCGTGCTGTGGTGGGTATCCCCTGCGATTAGCCAATGGCAACAAATGGCTTTTTCGGCTAAAGCACAACAGTTAACTTTATTGGTGGTGATCGCAGCGCCGGCCTATTTCGCGCTGCTTTGGCTGTTCGGCGTCAGGATAAACCAGCTGAAACGGCAGACAATTGCTGAAACTAAAAGCTGATGCAGTTATAATCGGCCGTTTACACAGCAAATCAGAGTAGTTATAGCGGCATGGAGTTAATTCGCGGCCTGCAAAATATCAAGCCAAATCATCGGGGTTGCGTGTTAACCATCGGTAATTTTGACGGCGTGCATCTGGGGCATCAGGCGGTTTTGAGCCAAGTGCAACAGATTGCTAAAGCCCGTTCATTGCCGGCGGTGGTGATGGTATTTGAGCCGCAACCGCTGGAATTGTTTAATCCGGCAGCAGCGCCCGCCCGTTTAACGCGTTTTCGCGAAAAGTACCATTGGCTAAAAGTGCAGGGGCTAGACCGGTTACTTTGCGCCAGTTTTAACCGCGAATTTGCGGCGCAGGATCCGGAGCAGTTTATAACCGGTTTGCTGCTGGAAAAACTCAATGTGCAGCATTTAATCGTTGGTGACGATTTTTGTTTTGGTAAAAACCGCAGCGGCAATTTTGCCTTGTTACAACAAGCGGCAGAGCAATATGGTTTTGGTTTAACCAATACCGCCAGCTTAAAACAAGACGATGTCCGGGTCTCCAGTACTCTGATCCGTCAGGCGCTGGAGCGCGACGAGCTGACACTGGCCGAAGCGATGCTGGGACGGCCGTTTTCGCTGATGGGACGAGTCCGGCATGGTGAAAAAGTCGGGCGGCAATTAGGTTTTCCAACCGCAAACGTTTGGCTGTATCGCAATAAGTTGCCGGTGCGTGGAGTTTACGCCATCGAAGCATTTACTGAGCAGGGGCATTTTCACGGGGTGGCCAATATTGGCGCCAGACCGACGCTGCAAGGGAAAAAAGAACAACTGGAAGCACATTTTTTTGATTTTCAGGGGGATTTATACGGCCAGCAAATCGAAGTCATTCTGCGCCATAAAATCCGCGCCGAGCGCAAATTTGCGTCGTTGCCTGAACTTCAGCAACAAATTCAACTGGATGCCGCCGCTGCGCGGTCTTATTTCAGTATTTCAAATTAAAATGATCAGGCATGCTTAGAGCGTGTTGACCTTTAATGTGTGAATTTTGTGCAACCGGGAGCCGCCAGCCCGCGAAAGGAGCCACGACGTTTAGTCTTCTAAACGAGTGGCGAGTGACAAAGGGCTGGCAGCTCCCGGTTGAACCCTACGGGCAGCGTTTGGCTGACTTTTCTACGGCGTTATCGCCCGCTCATGTAGAATAACTACACGTCGGGGCTCTGCCTTGTAGAAAATCCAGCCAAACTGCTGCAAAAACATACATTAAAGGTCAGCACGCTCTACCATGTCAATGACAGAGCTAACACGGGATAGATGGGATGAGTGATTATAAACATACATTAAATTTGCCGGATACGGCATTTGCCATGCGCGCCAATCTGGCGCAGCGTGAGCCACAAATGCTGGCGAACTGGACCCAAGCCGACCTCTATGGCCAAATCCGCGCCGCCAAAAAAGGCAAAAAAACTTTTATCCTGCACGATGGCCCTCCGTATGCCAACGGCAACATTCACATCGGTCACGCCGTTAACAAAATTCTGAAAGACATCATTGTCAAAGCCAAAACGCTGGACGATTTTGACGCGCCTTATGTGCCGGGTTGGGATTGTCACGGCCTGCCCATCGAGCTGGTGGTCGAGAAAAAATACGGCAAACCAGGCGTGAAATTATCGGCCGCAGAATTTCGGCAAAAATGCCGCGAATATGCGCTGACGCAAATCGAAGCGCAAAAAACCGATTTTATTCGCTTAGGTGTGCTGGGCGATTGGGACAACCCATACCGCACCATGGATTTTGCCTTTGAAGCCAATATCATCCGTTCATTGTCGCGTATTATCGACAATGGCCATTTACAACAAGGCTTTAAGCCGGTGCATTGGTGTACTGACTGCGGTTCAGCTTTGGCGGAAGCTGAAGTGGAATATCAGGATAAAGTATCGCCAGCCATTGATGTGCGGTTCCGCTTTGTCGATGAAACCGTGGCTGATAAATTTGATCATCCGGAGAACCATCGTGGCCAGGGGCCAATCTCTGTAGTGATCTGGACAACCACGCCATGGACCATTCCCGCCAACCGCGCCGTGGCTTTAAATGCCGAGTTAAACTACAGCCTGGTGCAGGTTGAAGCAGGCCCAGTTGGTGCTGAACGTTTGGTGATTGCCACCGACTTAGTCAAAGACGTGATGGCGCGCGCCAATATCGAAAAATACCATGCGCTGGGCTTTTGCAAAGGTTCAGCATTGGAACTGGCGAAATTAAAACACCCATTGTACGACTTCGAAGTGCCAGTGGTGCTTGGCGATCACGTCACCACCGATTCAGGTACCGGTGCTGTACATACCGCGCCTGGCCATGGTCAGGAAGACTTTGTGGTCGGCCTGAAATACGGTCTGGAAGTGGCAAACCCGGTCGGTGCTAATGGCGTTTATCTGCCGGATACACCGCTGTTTGCTGGCCAGCATGTGTTTAAAGCCAATGACACTGTGGTCGCTGCGCTGCAGGAAGCCGGTGCATTATTGCTGCACAAATCTTATACCCACAGCTATCCACATTGCTGGCGCCATAAAACGCCGATTATCTTCCGCGCCACACCACAGTGGTTTATCAGCATGGAACAAGCTGGTCTTCGCAGCAAATCACTGACTGAAATCGAACAAACCCGTTGGATCCCGGACTGGGGTCAGCAGCGGATTGAAAAAATGGTCGCGGGTCGGCCGGACTGGTGTATTTCCCGTCAGCGTACCTGGGGCGTGCCAATTGCATTGTTTGTCGACAAAGACACCGGCGCTTTGCACCCAAATACCAAAGATCTGATGGAGCAAGTGGCGAAACTGGTTGAACAACAAGGCATTCAGGCCTGGTTTGATCTGGAAGCTGCAACATTGCTTGGCGATGAAGCCGGTCAATATGTCAAAGTGTCCGACACGCTGGACGTCTGGTTTGACTCAGGCGTCACCCATGCTTGTGTGATCGACCCACGTCCAGAATTTGGCGGCGCCACGCAGGCTGATTTGTATTTAGAAGGTTCGGATCAGCACCGTGGCTGGTTTATGTCGTCTTTGATGACCGGCGTATCAATCAAAAACCACGCACCTTACAAACAAGTGCTGACCCATGGTTTTACCGTCGATGGTGAAGGCCGCAAAATGTCCAAATCTCTGGGCAATGTGGTGTCGCCGCAAGACGTAATGAACAAGCTAGGTGCGGATATCTTACGGCTGTGGGTCGCCACAACCGACTACACCTCTGAAATGACAGTGTCCGATGAAATTCTGAACCGTGCCGCTGATAAATACCGCCGTATTCGCAATACCGCGCGTTTCCTGCTGGCGAATTTGCACGGCTTTAACCCGGCCACCGATTTAGTGCCACTGAATGAACTGGTTGAGCTGGACTTGTGGATGGTGCAACGTGCCGCCGCGCTGCAACAAGAAATTATCGCTGCTTATGATGATTATCAGTTCCACGTGGTCAGCCAGAAGCTGATGAATTTCTGTACCGTTGAACTGGGTAGTTTTTATCTGGATGTGATTAAAGACCGTCAGTACACCGCCAAAACGGATGGTCATGCCCGTCGTTCTTGTCAGACGGCGCTTTATCATATCATTGAAGCCATGGTGCGCTGGATGGCGCCGGTGATGAGTTTCACCGCCCAGGAAATCTGGGAAATCCTGCCAGCCCGGCCGTCGACTTTTGTATTTACCGAAGTCTGGTATCAAGGCTTCAATGCTGTGCCTGCCGGTCAGTTAGACGATGCTTTCTGGCAACAATTGCTGCTGGTGCGCGATGAAGTCAACAAAGTGATTGAAGGCGCGCGTAAAGAAGGCAAAGTAGGTGCTTCGTTACAGGCTGAAGTGACGTTGTTCGCACAAGGTGATTTAGCCGCTGCACTGCAAAAAGTCGCGACCGAGCTGCGGTTTGTGCTGATTACCTCAACTGCTGATGTATCAAATACAGCAGCACCGGCTGAAGCCGCTGCCACTGATATCGCTGGTTTATCAGTGCTGGTTGCTGCATCAAGCGCCGCTAAGTGTGAACGTTGCTGGCATCATCGCCACGATGTGGGTGCAAACGCTGCCCATCCGGAAATTTGTTTACGCTGCGTCGATAACGTGGAAGGTGCAGGTGAGCCAAGGGTGTTTGCATAATGACAGGCGGTACAGTGTCAATATTTAAAGAATCTGGCTGGCGGTTCTGGTGGCTCGCCATTTTAGTGCTGGTTGCAGATCAACTGACCAAAGTCTGGGTGATCCAAAACTTCGAATTTGGCGAATCTATTCAGCTGTTGCCGGTATTTAATTTTACTTATGCCCGCAATTACGGCGCTGCCTTTTCGTTTTTAGGTGACGCCGGTGGCTGGCAGCGCTGGTTGTTTACCGGCATCGCGGTGGTGGTTTCGATTGCGCTGAGTGTTTGGCTGACCAAACTGAAACGGCAGCAATGGAAATTATCACTGGCGCTGGTGCTGATCGTTGCCGGTGCTATCGGTAACTTAATTGACCGCAGCCTCTATGGTTATGTGGTTGATTTTTTACATGTTTATTATCAGCAGTGGCATTATCCGGTATTTAATATTGCCGATTGCGCCATCACCATCGGTGCTGCCTTGCTGATTTGGGACAGCTTTTCGCCGGATCTTTCGGAAGAATCTAATCAAAAGTGAGTTTGTGATGTCGAATGAAACGGTAAACGAAGCGGCCAATCACGTGGAAAAGGGCGCTGTAATTGGTGCTGGCAGCACCGTGATCTTTCACTTTGATATAAAACTAGCTGACGGCAGTGCTGCTGAAAGCACCCGGGTGCATAACAAACCGGCAAAGTTGCAAATGGGTGATGGTAGTTTGTCGCCAGCTTTTGAGGCCGAGTTAGCTGGTTTACAGGCCGGTGATAAAAAAGTATTTACGCTGGCGCCGGAAGACGCTTATGGCTTGCCCAACCCGGACAATATTTATTATGTTGATCGCAGCAAGTTTTCGCTGGAAGCGCCGGCACAGGTTGGGATGATTGTTGGTTTTGCTATGCCTGATGGTTCTGAACTTCCAGGACTTATCCGCGAAGTGGTTGGCGATTCAGTGACCGTGGATTTTAACCACCCGCTGGCGGGCCAGACTTTAACTTTTAATGTTGAAATTGTGCAGGTGAGTAACTAAGCATGGATATTTTTCTGGCCAATCCGCGTGGTTTTTGTGCTGGTGTTGATCGGGCGATCAGCATCGTTTCCCGTGCCTTAGAGCTGTACGAGCCGCCAATTTATGTGCGTCACGAAGTGGTGCACAACAAGTTTGTAGTTGATGGTCTGCGGCGCAGTGGCGCGGTGTTTGTCGATGAACTGGACGAAGTGCCGGACGGCAATATTGTAATTTTTTCGGCGCATGGTGTATCGCAAGCGGTGCGGGAAAATGCCAAACATCGTGGCTTAAAAGTGTTTGACGCCACTTGCCCATTGGTTACCAAAGTGCATATGGAAGTGACGCGTGCCAGTCGCAAAGGCATTGAATGTATTCTGATTGGCCATGCAGGTCACCCGGAAGTTGAAGGCACCATGGGCCAGTACGATAACCCGGCCGGTGGCATCTATCTGGTGGAATCAGTGGAAGATGTGGCCAAATTGGTGGTGAAAAACCCATCTGAGCTATGTTTTTCCAGCCAGACCACCCTGTCAGTTGACGATACCGCCGATGTGATTGACGCATTAAGAGCGAAATATCCGGAGATTGAAGGGCCGCGTAAAGATGATATTTGTTACGCCACCCAAAACCGGCAGGACGCGGTGCGCGAACTCGCTGCCAAAGTGAATTTGTTGTTGGTGGTAGGGGCTAAAAACAGTAGTAACTCCAACCGTTTACGTGAACTTGCTGAAAAAATGGGTTGCCCGGCATTTTTAATTGATACCGCAGCTGATATTCAGCAGCAATGGCTGACCGACGTGAAAGCAGTGGGTGTCACTGCGGGTGCTTCGGCGCCGGAAGTGTTGGTGCAACAAGTGGTGCAGCAACTGACGCTCTGGGGTGGCAAGCAAGTGATTGAACACCCGGGACGTGAAGAAAACGTGGTGTTTGCTGTTCCGGTCGAACTGCGTTAAGGCCTGCCGATGAGCGCTCCAACTGCTCCGTCTGGCCAATCATCGGCGAATAAGGTGCAGTTTGAGCAGTTGCTACCGGCGTTTTGTCGCGGCAGGATTGTGATTCGGGTGATGGTATTGGCGCAGGCGCTGGCTATTTTGCTGGCGCTGGCACCGGATATCAGCAGTAATTTTTGGTCGAGATTAGGCCTGACCTCGTTATTTGTGCATTGGGTGGCGTTGTTAACAGTTGCCTTGTTGTGCCGGTTTCAACGCCGGTTGTACAAGGTGCCGCCACAGCAACTTGCTGCGCTGGCGTTATTGCTGTTGTTGCTGGTGACGCTGGCAGTCAGTACCGCCGCTTATTCGATGTTGCATGCCAGTGGCTGGCAACGACCGGCAGATTTTTATCCTTTCATTTTGCAAACCTTGCTGATTGCGTTGCTTGTTGGCGTAATGGGTATCCAACTCTTTGCCCTTTATGTTGAACACAGCTGGCGGCTCACCGCGCAATCGCGATCTGAGCTCGATGCGCTGCAAGCGCGCATTCGGCCGCATTTTTTGTTTAATAGCCTCAATACTGTGGCTGAACTCACCCAGCAAGATCCCGCAGCCGCCGAGCAAGCCTTACTTGATTTAGCCAGTTTGTTTCGCGCGGCGTTAAATGCCGGCGTACAGGTTGAACTGCAGGAAGAACTGGCACTAGCCAGGCAATATCTGGCGCTGGAACAATGGCGGTTAGGCTGGCGATTACAGCTGGAATGGTTGGTGCCGGAAGAACTGCCGCACACCATGTTACCGTGCTTAACATTACAACCGCTGCTGGAAAATGCTGTACGCCACGGTATTGAGCGTTGCAGTAAACCCGGAGTTATTCGTTTCGAACTGCATTTGTCGACAAGGTATTTAACCATTTTACTCACCAATCCTGCCGGTGAATTGCCACCGGCCGAAGGTGGCAATGGCATGGCGCTGCAGAATATCCGGCGCCGGCTGGAGCTGCAGTTTGGCGATGAAGCCAGGCTGAGTACCGGTGTGACGCAGGTTGAATATCGGGTGAAACTGGTGATCCCGCTCACCACGTCAAAGGTGGAAGGATGAAAGTGCTGATCGTCGATGACGAACCCTTAGCACGGGCCAGGCTGCAACGGTTATTACTGGTGCATCCGGCTTATCAGGTCGTCGGTGAGGCGGCTGATGGTGGATCTGGCTTACAGCTCGCCATAGAATTACAACCTGATTTGGTGTTTTTAGATATCGAAATGCCGGATCGCAATGGCTTAAGCGTCGCGGCTGAACTGATGCAGCTGCAACCACCGCCTGCTGTGGTGTTTGTGACGGCGCATCCGCAACACGCATTAGCGGCATATCAGGTAGCGCCAGCCGATTATCTGTTAAAACCTGTCTCGGCCGAGCGGCTGGCCACCAGCTTGCAACGCATCGGTCTTGCCACCAAGGCCCATCTTGAAAAACAGCAAGAACAGCAGTGGCTGAGCTACAAAAGTGGTAGCAGTTTACGGCGCATCGAATTGCAACAGCTGTTTTACCTGCAGGCCGATGAAAAGTATGTGCGGATGGTGTTTGCCGGTGGCGAAGCATTGACCGAATTGAGTCTGAAGCAGTTTGAAGATTTGTATCCGGAGCAGCTATTGCGCATTCATCGCCATACGCTGGTGCTGAAACGTCGATTGAAAGCTTTACACAGCCTACCCGACGGTCGTCATGTGCTGGAACTTTGGCAAAGTGATGATTTACTTGAGATTAGCCGCCGCGAATTAAGCCGGATCCGGCAGTTGTTGTTGCCCGTTATCCCCTGATTATGAGCGTGTTTCTGAGGATGCTTTGTAAGGTGCCACAGCCGTCAATTCATCACACCGAGTCATTTCATCAGAATAAATCAACTGCAAGCTACCGTTTGTCGGCAGCTTTTGCCGTTTGTCAGAAAACCCTCGCCTGAATCAAATTTACTCTTTTATATTAAACTCGCACTTATCACCTGCGTTGGCTGGGTTGGTCAGAAAACGCCACAGGAGACTTTATTGTGAGAATAAGCAGGATCAGAGCCGACCGAGGTTTTAGTCTGATGGAATTAATGGTCACGATCGCGGTGTTGGCGATTACGCTGGCCATCGCTATACCTTCGTTTAGCGGCGTGATTGGCGAAAGTAAATTACGCAGTCAGGCTGGTGAAATCCAGAGTGCCTTAACTTTTGCCCGCACTGAAGCTATCCGGTTAAATCAAAGTGTGGTGTTTTGCCATTCGAATAACGGCACCAACTGTACCGTGCCTTCTGCCGCAGGCTGGGAAGGCTGGCTGGTCAGCGCTGCCGGCGTTGCTTTGGCAACGCCAGTGCTTCCGGTATCCCGCACAGGCATTATCCCGACAGCACCGATGCGGATTTCCTCCGGCCCTAATCTTACGGCCGCGACACATGCCATTCGTTTTACACCACAAGGGTTAGCGCGTGGCTTTGCCAATAATATTCCTTTGTCGGATCTGATCCGGGTGTGCATTACTCAGGAATCGGTGAATCCGAATACCCGCGAGATTCAATTTAGCTCCGGCGGACGTAGCCGGGTTGTTGCAACTGACAATGCCGGCACTTGTCCGTAATTTTCAGACTGACTGGGAGGAATGATGCTGAATAAACGAGTAAATTCTACATGTAATGCTGGCCGGGGTTTGCAGCGTCAGACCGGCGTATCGCTGCTGGAAGTACTGATTGCGGTGCTGGTGTTGTCAGTTGGTTTGTTAGGTATTGCCGGTTTGCAAACGGCGAATTTGCGCAATACCCAAAGCGCGCATCAACGTACGGTGGCGGTGTTGCTGGCGGCTAGTATGGCCGAGCGGATCCGTGCCAA
The DNA here is from genome assembly GCF_001669775.1 of Rheinheimera sp. SA_1. Lineage (GTDB taxonomy): Bacteria > Pseudomonadota > Gammaproteobacteria > Enterobacterales > Alteromonadaceae > Pararheinheimera. Next base: position 200,782 of record NZ_LXWK01000017.1, on the reverse strand, counting down.
TCCGGTCGCAGCTGCAGCCGGTGCTTTTGTGCTGACGAAAAATTGTAAAGCGTTGTCCGCTGGGGGCAGTATTCAAAGTGTGGAACATGCCAACTGGATGAACGAAATCAGAACCAGTTTAGGCACGGCTGAAACCAGCTGTGGTGAAGTCACCTATGTGGTAGCTACGCGGACTTACACCGTTAACGTATTTTGGGATGACTCCAGAGCGATTGGCGGTCTGGCCAATATGAACATTACCCATGTGGTGAGAATATGACGATGCAGTTACAACATAAGCAAACCACAGCTGGTTTTACCCTGATCGAACTGATGGTCAGTTTGTTGCTTGGGACCTTTCTGATTGGGGGGGTGATTGGTGTTTATATCGCGAACAGCCGTACCAATCTGGTCAATGAACAAATGGGCCAGATGCAGCAAGCCAGTCAGGTCAGCTTTCAGTTATTAAGCCGTGACGTGCAGCATGCCGGGTATTCCGGCTGTGGCAATATTGTGGCGACGCAGGTAGTGAATGTGTTGAATCCATTACCCTGGTGGTCGAACTGGGTTGGTGGGGTACAAGGCTATGAAAATGCAACCATTCCCAATTTTACGGCTGGAGCTATTCCGCCACTGGCCAATACCGACGGCTTACATTTGATGTATGGCCGTGGTGTCAGTTCTACAGTGGTCGCGCACAATGCGGTCGCTGTCCCTTCAATGGTGATCAATCAGAATCTGGGCGCGATAGTCCCGAATGATATTTTGTTGGGTTGTGATTCAAAGATGGCCGTGATCTTCAGAGCTACTGCGGTTGCCGGAAATAACATCACGCATGGTTTGGGCGGCGCCGCACCTGCCAATAACAATTTAAATTTCGGCATTGCACCAGATGGCAGTCGTTATCAGCGGAATTTATCAAACGATGCTGGCCTGGTAATGCCGCTCGAATCCGTTGGTTGGTTTGTTGGCACACAAGGCGGTATTAGCTCTTTATATCGGGTAGCGTTGGTGGCCGGCGCGGTGCAAATTGAGGAAGTGGTGCAAAACGTTCAGGATTTGCAGCTGCAATATCTGGTGCAGGGTGCCAATAACTATGTTGATGCCAACTTAGTGGTGGATTGGGGCATGGTGATGTCCATCCGCGCGACTTTAACTTTGGCAGATAATCCAACGATGCCGGTGGCGCTTGGGATCCGCCAAATCAGTCAGGTCATTAACCTGCGCAATAGGAAGGTGTGATGATGGGAAAACAATTGAAACAACCACTGAAGCAACAACAGGGGATGGCGTTGGTGATCAGTTTGCTGTTGCTGGTCGCTATTACCTTACTGGCGGTCAGTACGATGCGCAGCACCACCATGCAGGAACGCATGGCCTCAAACTTAAACGATCGGGAACTCGCCAAACAAGTGGTTGAAAGCACCATTCGTGAGGCAGCTACTTTGTTCCCTCCGCCGGCCGGTTCAGCTTGGTATACCGCTACGTTACCGGCGCCAGCTGCCAATACGCCGGATGTCTGGCAAACGCCGGCGGCCTGGGGCAATGCCGGTGTAGTCGCCGTCAATATTGGCGGTCAGAATTTTACCGGTCAATTTTTAGTTGAAAACATGGGATTTTGGGTTAATCCGCGGACACCGAACTGCAAAGTGAAAGATGATCCGCTGTGCGAAAGTCAGACTTATCGCATTACTGCCCGAACCACCCCAACCGCTGGCCGCGCCAGTGTGATCTTACAAGCCATCTGGCGGATGTAAGTAACAGTTTGCAGGAGAACGAATATGTCGCTTCAGAAAACGAACAATACCCGCACATATAGTTGGTTGTTACTCAGCATGGCCTTTGGCGCTTGTACTGCCGAGGCGGCGATTGATATTTCGACCGTGCCGCTGGAGACCGGAACCGCGGTTCCTTCGAATATTATGTTTATTCTTGATGATTCGGGTTCGATGCGCTGGGGCTTTATGCCGGATGAGTTGGACAGCAATTTTAACCTGACTTCAAATTGCACTACCTCAAGCACTACACCTTATGCCGGCGCAAATGTTCGGCTTTGCCGGGCTACTGGCCGTAAATATCTGGCTTCTAGCCACTTAAACAAGGTGTATTACAACCCTGAAACTACCTATAAAGTCCCATTTAAACCCGATGGTATTACGTATTATGACACGCCTTCTTACACCAATGCCCCTCACAATGGCTACAATACCTCATCTTCAAAAATCGACCTTAGTGATGAATATCGGGCCTTAATTGCGGACTATTATTATCCGAGTAGTTCTACTGGTTTTACCATCAGCAGCAGTACTTCCAGTACCAGTGATGGTACAGCTTTTTATTTTAAGTATATCGATGGTTGTACTTCGAGCGCAATGTCAGACAGCTGTTATGACCTGGTGCTAATGTCAAGTCAGACTGCAGCACAGCGACAAAATTTCGCCAACTGGTTTTCGTTTTACCGCACTCGATTAATGTCATCAAAGGCCGGTGTATCTGAAGCGTTTCAAGAGCAAGGTAAAGTCACCAGGATTGGTTATGGGGCATTGAATACCAGTGGTGTGATTAGCTCAAGCGTGGCCCCTTTTACTGGCACTAGTCGCAGTGGTTTTTTCACCTGGCTACACAATAAAACAGCTGATGGCGGCACCCCGTTGATTGGGGCTTTGAATGCTGCTGGTCAATATTTTATCAAAGACGAACCTTGGAGAACAAATCCTGCCAGTTCGACATCGGCATTAGTAGAATGCCGGCAGAATTTCGCCATTCTAATGACTGATGGTTATTACAGTGACAGTATTTCAAGTGTCGGTAATCAAGACGGTACAGATGGTGTGACGATGACTAGCCCAAAGCTTCCACCATATACATATAAAGCTGTTAATCCTTATAAAGACGGAAATTCAAATAGTTTGGCCGACGTTGCGATGAAGTACTGGAAAACAGACTTAAGGCCAGATTTGGACAATACAGTGCCAATACTAGGCACACTAGGTACCAACCCAGCATTTTGGCAGCATATGGTGACATTTGGCGTTGGGTTAGGTGTTAGCGGTTCACTGGATGAAAAAGTAACATTGGAGGCTGTCGGTGCTGGCTCTGCCGTGAATTGGTGGGGGGGCAACGCCCAGCAGAATAAAGTTAATGATCTTTTCCACGCAAGTGTAAATAGCTGGGGTGGCTTTTTTAGCGCCAGTGACCCGAAAACCTTTGTCAGCGGATTGGTTAAAACTTTAAGTGACATCGAAGGGCGGACTGGAGCAGCTTCAAATATTGCTGCTACTGCAATTAACTCGTTGCAAACAGAATCCAATTTATATCAGGCTCGGTATGAGGCCGGAAAATGGGCTGGTGATTTATGGTCTTACGATGTCAAAGACATTAAAAAACCAGTGTGGAAGGCCAGCGAGAAAGTGCCAGCCCCAGATGATCGTAATATTCTGGTCGGAAATGGCAGCACAAAAGCACGTAACTTTACCTGGGCAGATCTGACTGTTGCAGAAAAAAAAGCATTGGGTGATAAAGGACTGGGTGGCGAGGAGTTGATTGTCGATTATTTGCGCGGCGATAGATCCAAAGAAAAAATAAACAGTGGTATCTATCGTACCCGCATGTCAGTGTTAGGTGATTTCGTAAATTCATCGCCTGAGCTGACAGGCGAGCCTATTGATATGAGTTATCACCGCTTTAGCTGGCCCGGAGCCGCCGACTATCGTGCCTTTATCAATGGACCCGTAAAAGCTAGAGATTCAGTTCTTTATGTCGGCGGCAACGATGGCATGGTGCATGCGTTTAATTCTGAAACCGGCGTGGAAGTTTTTGCATTTATTCCTGCGGCGGTGATGGCTCCAATCAGTGGCGATTTTAATTTGTTGAAGCTCTACTCTGACCCAAAATACTTACACCAATTTTCGGTTGATGGCTCGCCAGTTGTTGCAGATGTTTACATTGATGGCAGTTGGAAGAGTATCCTGATCGGTGGCATGGGCAGGGGGGGCAACAGTTTATATGCGATTGATGTCACAGATCCGACAAAGGTCGATGGTAATAAAGTATTGTGGGATAAATCATATACTGAAATGGGAGTTTATTTAGGGAAACCACAAATTCAACGAATGGAGTCCGGCGACTGGGCCATTCTGGTGGGTTATGGCATTAATAACAGTACCCACAAATCCGGATTGTTAGTGATTGATGTTAAAACTGGCAACATCTTAGCTAAATTGCCGACATCAGCCGGTACTGCTGTTGATCCTAACGGTATCTCAGAAGTGAATGTGCTGGATATCGATTCTGACGGCAGTGTCGACTGGGTTTATGGTGGTGATTTACACGGTAACGTTTGGAAATTTGACTTATCGGCGGCGTCGACCAGTAGCTGGGCAATTGCAAATTCTGGGCAACCATTGTTTCAGGCCAAAGACTCTAGCGGCAACCGTCAGAAAATTACTGGCGGTGTGATGAGCAGTATTGACCCGAAAACCGGTAAAAGCTGGGTGTTTTTTGGTACAGGTCAATACTTAAATCAGGACGACCCAAGCGATACCCAAACTCAAACCTGGTATGGCATTATTGATGGACCAACGGTGAGCTCCCGTTCGGAGCTGGTGCAACGGACCATGACAAAAGTTGGGGACGACCGGGTGGTGACGGCTGCCAATACCTTGGACCCAGCGAAAAAAGGCTGGTATATGGATTTAATTGACGCGCGGGAACGGATTGTGGATTTACCAGTGGTGATTGGTGGTGATTTAGTGATGAACACCATGATCCCTGATACCAATGTCTGTAATCCAACCGGTTCAGGTTATGTGATGGCGGTGTCGCCTTATGTGGGTGGCCGGTTGAAAAAAACCTTTTTTGATACCAGCGATGATGAAGATTTTAGTACTGACGACCAGGTAAAAGTCGGAACAGAAATGGTCGAAGTCAGCGGTATTAAAGTCGGTAGTATGAACAGTGTGGTGACCTTCGCTAAAAAAGGTGACAAGGTGATGGCCTTAGTCAACTGTGAGAACGCCAATGTCTGTGAAGAACCGGCGAACGTTAATAAAAACAGTGGCCTGCAATCCTGGCATGAGATTAGTAACTAATGGAGTTTCAGATGCGACAACAACGTGGTTTTAGTCTGATGGAACTGATGGTCGCCGTAACGATTATTGGGATTATTGTTGCCGTGGCGCTACCGTCATATAACAGCCATATGTTAAATACCAGGCGTACAACAGCGACATCCTGCGTGGTTGAAATGGCGCAGTTTATGGAGCGGGTTTACACCACCAACATGGATTACAGCGAAGATAATGCCGGGGTGGCGACTGAATTGCCTGCAAGTAGCTGTCGCAATGATTTAGAAAGTTTTTATACCTTAAGTCTGGTTGCAACGGCGCAAACCTTTACTTTGACTGCGACGCCGATAAACGCACAGGCGAAGGACACCAGCTGTGGTATTTTAACGCTGAATCAAGCTGGAGCCCGCACTGCTGCAGGGTCTGGAACTGCAGAGAAAGTCCGGGAATGTTGGTAAAATCAGCTGATGAATACATTGCTGGATAACGGCGATATTCTTTAAATGACCCCGAAATGGAATGCCAGTCATTAAAAGTGACTGGCATTTTTTTTGCTGGTGGCTCAATTATCTGCGATGACACGCTCAGTACTAAGCCAATGTTTTTTCATCAGATTAAAATATTTACCATAATTTGTTTGATAAATGTAAATTAATGATTAAATTTAATGGTCTATTGATTGGTGCAAGGATACACCAATGACCAAAGGATTTACCCTCATTGAAGTGCTGTTGTGCCTGTTGTTGTTTGGCATGGGCATGCTTGGCGCGCTGGCCAGTCAGGTGTATGCGCGGCAGCAGGTACTTCTGGCAACACAACGTTTACTGGCGACGGCGATGGTGATGGATGTTGCCGCTTCGTTGCAGTCGGTGCCGGCTGCAGCACCGTCTTTTCACGGCAACTTTGATCAAGCTCCTGCTGCCGTGGTGTTGTGCCAGGATGTCGCGCAATGTAACGCAGAGCAATTGTTGCAAGCCCAAGTTCAGCAACAACTTTCAGTGCTGCTTTCTGACTCTTCTTCCGGCTTACCTTCGGCGCAGCTTTGTATTGTGGCGGGCGCCGACCAACCGGAAATTCAGTTAAGTTGGCGCGGGGTAACGGCTAGCAAATTCCCCGCTAAATCAACCTTGTGTCCACTCCCTGCCAGTTTTTCCCATGTCGCGTTACGTGCAGGCGGGGGAGTCTGATATGCAACCGATCTATGTTCGCACTATTCGTATTGTTGACACTGGCTGCACTGTTGGAATTAGCCGCACAGTCGGCGTTGGCCGCAACGGTTGGACCTTAATTGAAGCGATGGTCAGCATGGCGTTGGGTCTGCTCTGTACCTTAATGTTGATTGCCGGCTGGCAATGGAATTACCGCGCTTTTATTCAGACTACCCAACTGAGCGAGTTACAGCAAAGTGCACAATTTGTGCTGAGTTTTATGCAACAGGAACTGCTGAATCAGAACTTCTGGGCCGGTTTTCAGCTTGAAGAGTTACCGCCTACAACTTTAATGACCCCAACCGCCGATTGTTCAGGTCCGCTTGATAGCGGTAGTTTTCCCAAATTACACCAAGGTTTTGTCGGTATTTACAGCGGTACTGTTGGTCATATTGGTACGCCTGGTTGTCTGACGGTCGCACGCAAAGGCTCCGATTTTTTGCAATTAAAACGTTTGGCCGGAGCGCCGGTATTCAAAGCTGAACTGAAAGCCAACCGGGTTTATTTGCAGCAATATCAACGGCACGCCAGCTTTGTCGCCTTGCACAGCTCTGGGCTTTATCCAGCAGCAACCTATTGGCCTTATGTGCATCAACTTTGGTATGTCGCGCTGCAAAAACACGAAGGTAAGAACATCCCGGTACTGATGCGCAAACGGTTAGTACGGCAGTTATCCGGTCAGTTGGCGATGGATACCAGTTCGGTGATTGATGGGGTGGAAATGTTGCATTTTGAACTGGGGGTCGACAGTAATTTTGATGGTCAGATGGACTACAGCAAACCGTCCGATCAGATCCCGGATGCGGTCTGGCTTGGGCAAAGTGGCAAAATCATCCAGCTGCGGTTTTATGTACTGCTACGCAGTATCACCGCAGATCTTACCTATACCAATGTGCAGCAGTATCAGTTGGGGCAACGACTGTACAAGGCGCCAGGCGATCAATATCGCCGGTTGTTAGTGTCAAGTGCTGTCACTTTTAATAATCTTTAACTCAAAGGAGTGAGTGATGAAATCAGATGGATTTGTACTGATCCTGTGTTTGTGTTTTATCGCAATGGTCAGCTCAATGGCGCTCAGCGCGTTATTGATTGGGCTTCTCAGCCAGAAAATTGGTATTGCCGGGCAGCAACAGTTGCAGCAGCTGAAACTCGCAAAAGCTTTACATTTGCAGCAGATTAGCAGGTATTCGCAAATGACCGGTACCGGTGAGCTGGTTATTTGTCCGGCGGAACTTGCCGTCTGGTCTGAACCTGCCACCCGTTGTCGCTGGGTGGAGCAAAGCAACCAACACGAACAGTTGACAGCCTGGAGCAGCCTGGTACTGACGACCGAGCTGCAACTACCGCAGGAGGCGTTATGAAAGGGTCTTCATGTGTTTTGCAAGCAAAGCAATGGCTGAAAAATTGTCTGTTAGCAGTTATCTGCTCGACCACTATCGGGGTACTTGCTGAACCCGGCGCGCGAGCAAAAGCCAGTGTTACTGCAACGGTAGCCGCCTGGCGCCTGAATATAGCGGGGCAGTATCAACAGCTGCCTGACGATGAACTGGTCACACTGATTGGCGAAAAACCGACATTTTGCCAACACCCGCGCCCTGATGGTCGTGTTGTACCATGGGCAGCAGATGGTAGTGCAACACCCCAACCATTGCGGTTTAGTAATGAAAGCGGGGTGCTGCGTTGGTGGTCCGCCGCGACCCCACCACAGCTTATTTGGTCAGAAGGTAATATGGTGGTTCCTGCGGCGGAACAGCTCTCGGATCAGCTGGCGGTGATTGCACAGCATGCATCACCGAAAAAGCTGACACTGGTGTGGCCGGAGCCTTTGATGCAAAAGTATTCGGCAGTTGATTTAACCGATCCGGCAGATCCACAAGCGCTGTGGCAGTGGCAAGCGCCGGTGGCAGGTTCGGTGCAAACGCCGGTCGCTGCGCTGTTGAAAACGGCTACCGGGGCAACCTCTGCTTTATTGATGGTATCCGGTGCTGATGCGGTGCAACCGGCATTTTGGCTGGTTGATGCCGCTTCCGGGACACAGCTTGCTTCCCAACAGTATCAGCGCGCAGTCAAAACGGTGGAATTGCCGTTTGTACTTCAGGATTTAACGGCAGCACCGGCAGTGGTGGATCGTAATGCGGATGGTTATATCGATCGGATTTATCTGGTCGACCGCCAGGGCCGCCTGGTGCAGGTTGATCTCAATGATCAACTGCAGTTTCAGAGCAGAGTTGTGGCCGATTTATCGGATGCAGCGGCAGAATTTAAAGTGCAGCTGGTCGCCAGCCGGGCACTGTTGCCGGATTATCAGCAACTGGCTGACGACGATGCTGAAGCGACTGATAACGGGGAAAAAATGGCCGGTATCGACCCAGCTGCCGGACCGTCTGGTAAACCAGCTGATGTGGTATTGTTGCTCTCCACCAGAAAAGAGCAATCACAGCTCTGGGTGCTGACTATTCCGGATTCGCCGGCTTTTACCATCCAGCCGCATCATTTAACGCAGCGTCATTTGCAGCTTGATGATTTTGGTCTGTCAACGCTGGCAACAGCAACAGCAACAGCAACAGCAACAGCAACAGCAACAGCAACAGCAACAGCAACAGCAACAGCAACAGCAGCAACAGCAGCAGTTACTGCCGGTTGGTATGGCAACTTACCGGCAGCTCCGGTGTCGCTACCGCAAGTTTTTGCCGGTGTGCTGTATTTGCCAGTTGCTGCCAGCAGCGAAACTTGTGCAGGTGCCAGACAAGCAACGCAGCTGGTAGCCAGACACATATTTCAGGGAACGCCGATCTATTCAGCTGAGCAACTGGCCGCTATGCCAGCGCCTTTTGGTACGCCTGGTGTGATAAGACGGAGTAGCGGTGAGCTAGCATTACAGGATCGCCAACAAGGGACTCTGTTATTGCCACAGATCCGCGGCATCCGGGCCGATTGCCGGTTTTGTACTGAAGCCTTACATGAAAGTCACTACCCAAGGTGGCAGCGGATGGCGATTTATCAGCATGAATCGGAGGTCTATTGATGCGTGCCGCAGATGATTCAACACCCATTGTCGCGCATTCTGTCGCACCTTTAGCTGCACTATCAGCATTAGCAGGTTTTGTATTGATTGAAATCATGGTGGTGATTGCCGTCATCGGACTACTGCTATCGATTGTCCTGCCCGGTTATCAACAATATGTGCTGAACAGCTACCGGTTGGAAGCAAGTGGTGAGCTGCTCAAACTTGCCAGCCTGCAACAACTGTTGTTAGCAGAACAGGCTCGGTATACCGGTGATCTTACCGAGCTGGGTTACCCTACAACCAGTTATTTGATCGGTTCCGGACGATTTGTTATTTCTGCTGAACTGACAGCGGACGGTTATCGGTTGATTGCTGATGCTGCCGGACCACAGCTTGCAGATACAGACTGTGTGCAGTTCAAACTTGATCAGTACGGCATTAAAGAAAGTACGCCAGCGCCCGATTGCTGGCAGCAGTAACTACGATTGACCAGTTGCTGACTGTAGTCCGATCATCAGCAGTGACAGCCCTTTGCTCAGGTTACCTGCCCGTTACCCCTGCAGCGGCAAGGGTAACGGGTACATTGCAAGCCCAGTCAATGTGGACAAGGTGTTGGTACAAATTCGCTTTGACTACGACCCGCCTGACTTAACGTTAGGGTGTAATGCCAGCTGTATTGTTTGGCACAATAGATAAAAGTACCGTTTTGTAGGGCTTGCAGGCTGCCGTCTTGTCGAAACTGAATTTGCTCGCGGTTGTAATAGAGCCAATGTGCATCTTTTGGCCGATCCAGTAGCCGCAATAACTGCAGTTCGGTATTTTTCTGTTGCTGATTGATTTGGATTTGGATCGGGATTTGCCACCACTGATTCAGGCACTCCCCTTCATGCCAGGGGCAGAAAGTCACCATACGCCCGGAACTGATGGCCATAATCCGGGCAAAATTTAAGTGTTGCTGAAACTGACGGATATAACTTTGTGCCTGTTGTCTCGCCAACATTTCCTGTAAGGACGGCCAACCAATGGCCAGCATCAATCCAAGTAAATTAAACACGATCAATAATTCAAGCAGGCTAAAGCCAGCTTGGCGTGGATAAAACCTTGAATGATATGCCGGGTGGTGTATTGCGTGGTGAAAAACTGTTGTACGGGTCGTGTTGGGACAGGGCATAAGGAAATCCTTTTCTTAGGCGATGCAATCCGTGCACCGTTTGATTCGCTTTATTTACTGAGTTCTGCATGCTGCATCACACATTGCAGCATCGCCTAACCATAGTGGGTAATTTTTAAGGTAGCAAATATGTAAAGTTAATTCGGCAAAAGACCCCGACCCGACAAAAAATAAACTCCAGCTTGCCGGAAGCTGTTGATGCAAAATGTCTGCCCCGGCACAACTCAATTTGAGAATAGTGCTGAAAATCGCTACCATAGCGCGGAATTTTTCTTAAAGAGCGCAGCTTTATGTCGCAGTCCGTTTCCGTCAGTCTGGTGCAACAACAATTTCCGGTTGGTGCTGTGAAGCAAAACAGTCAGCGGGTGATTGAATTAGCTGAACAAGCTGGTACTGATCTGGTGATTTTCCCGGAATTGACGTTAACCGGTTACCCGCCGGAAGATTTATTACTGCGTAACGATTTTATGCAGCTGGTTGAACAAGGGCTGGCGACGATAGTGGCAGCCAATTATCCAGGCGTGATTGTGGTCGGTCACCCATGGCGTCAAGACAATGCGCTGTATAATGCAGCCAGTGTTATCGGTAATGGCCAGCTCCTGGGTCGGTATTTTAAACAATCCCTGCCTAACTACGGCGTATTTGACGAGCAACGCTATTTTACTGCAGGCACAGAAACTTTCTCCTTCGAATTTAAACACCAAAGCTTTGCCGTGCTGATTTGTGAAGACGTTTGGCAAGGCCATCCGGCAGCTGCCGCCAAAGCAGCGGGTGCCGACTGGGCGCTGGTGCTGAATGCTTCCCCATATGAAACTGCCAAAATTGCCCAGCGCCAGCATTTGCTCACCACTTTGGCCGAGCGTTTGACCCTGGGGTTTGTCTATGTGAATCAGGCGCAAGGGCAAGACGAACTGGTGTTTGACGGTAGTTCAATGCTGGTCGACCCGAGCGGTCAGATTGTATTGCAGGCGCCGTCTTTTACCCGCGATATTTACCGTGCCGACTTGCACCAGCAGCAAGGTGTTTGCAGCGCCAGCCATCAGTTACAGTTGCCGGAAGCTTTAAGTTTTGAAGCCGAAGTCTATCAGGCGCTGGTCATGGCAACCCGCGATTATATCCAGCAAAATGGCTTTCCAGGTGCGGTGCTTGGTTTATCCGGCGGTATTGATTCAGCGTTAACACTGGCAATTGCCGCAGATGCCATTGGCGCAGATAAAGTGCAGGCGTTGATGTTGCCGTTTCGCTACACCTCGTCGATGAGCGTGGAAGACGCCACCGAGCAAGCGAAAACCATGGGCATTGAGTTTGACGTGGTGTCGATTGAACCGATGTACGACAGCTTTATGCAACAACTGGCGCCGATTTTTGCCGGTAAGGCGGTTGATACCACCGAAGAAAATCTGCAGGCCCGTTTACGTGGTGTACTGTTGATGGCGTTGTCGAATAAAACCGGGCGCATGTTACTGACTACCGGTAATAAAAGCGAAGTTGCAGTTGGTTATTGCACCTTATATGGAGACATGTGTGGTGGTTTTGCGGTGATTAAGGATGTGCCGAAAACGCTGGTATTCCGGCTGGCAGCCTATCGTAATACCATTTCTCCGGTAATCCCACAGCGAGTGATTGACCGGCCGCCTTCAGCAGAATTAGCGCCGGGTCAGACCGATCAGGACAATTTGCCGCCTTATAACGATTTAGATGCGATGATTGAAGCTTATGTGGAGCAGGATAAATCGCTGTCTGAGATAGTCGCGATGGGCTATGCTGAGGCAACAGTGCGCCGGGTATTAAACCTGATTGATTTAAATGAATATAAAAGACGTCAGTCGGCGGTGGGACCAAAAATCACCAGCCGGAACTTTGGTAAAGACAGACGCTACCCGATCACCTCGGCCATGCGCAAACAGCGGTAGAGCAGCTTATGAAAAAGATCGAAGCTATTATCAAACCTTTTAAACTCGACGACGTGCGCGAAGCCCTGGCCGATATCAATGTCACAGGTATGACGGTCACTGAAGTCAAAGGTTTTGGCCGGCAAAAAGGTCATACTGAATTGTACCGGGGCGCCGAGTATATGGTCGATTTCCTGCCAAAAGTGAAGCTGGATATCGTGGTTTCCGACGATCAGGTGGATCGCTGCGTTGAAGCCATTATGAAAACTGCCCAGACCGGCCGCATTGGCGATGGTAAAATTTTTGTCTTTGACGTCGAACGCGTGATCCGCATTCGTACCGGCGAAGAAGACGAAGAGGCAATCTGAGCCTGTTGTGATGTCGACTCAGGCGTCAACAGCACAGCAGCACGTGATAACAACACCAGCCAGCGAGCTGGTGTTGTGCCGTTATTGCGATTTGCTGCAACAACTGCCAGCACTACAAGACGGTGAAGAAGCCGATTGTCAACGTTGTGGTCATGAACTGGATGCACGGCAGCGGGAATCGGCAATTCGTCCTATTTTGTATGCCATCAGCGCCTTGTTTATGTTGGTACTGACCAACTTATTCCCTTTTGTTGGGATGGATGCTGCAGGCAGCCATCGTGATATGGATTTCCTCGATACCTCAGCGGTATTACTGAGCGAAAATTACCCATGGCTCGCCATTCTGGTCTGGTTGTTTATTCAGGCAATTCCGGCCTTTTGTATGATTGCCATCGTTTACTTAAAGCTTGGCATGTATATTCGCTTGCCTGCTCTGGTGCAAACTGCGCGCTTGTTGTATGCGCTGAAGCCCTGGAGCATGGTCGATATTTTCCTGATTGGTCTGATTGTCAGCTTTGTGAAGTTACTAACCCATTTTGAAATCTCACTCGGCATGAGTTTTTGGGCATTTTGTATTTTTTGTCTGTTACACCTGCGTACTTTTCAAGTGGTCGACCGGCATGAATTATGGTCGCGCATCGCACCAGCGCCGCAACCGGTACAAGGTAAAATCGCCGGCGAGACGGGTTTAAGCCAGCAGCTCAAGGTTTGTAATTGCTGTACTGCGTTGGTGCCACTGGAGCAACCGACCTGCTCCCGCTGTGGCACTAAGGTGCGGCAACGTATTCCGGACAGTGTCCAAAAGACTTTAGCGTTATTGTTCACCGCCACTATTTTATATATTCCGGCCAATTTTTTGCCGATGATGGAAACGGTTTCGCTCGGCGACAGCATCGAATCGACCATTATCAGCGGCATTATTTTGATGTGGCAGGACGGTGCTTATCCGGTGGCGATTGTGGTGTTATTGGCTAGCGTGGTGATCCCGGTGCTGAAAATCGCTGTGATGTTCTGGCTTTGTTATTTAACCACCTTGCCGCTGAGTGAGCGCAGTCAGCATGGCACCTGGGTGTATCCGGTGGTCGACTGGATTGGCCGCTGGTCGATGGTCGACGTGCTGGTGGTGGCGATTTTAGCCGCCTTGGTGCGGTTTGATGCGCTGGTCGGTGTTTATCCCGGCATGGGTACCTTTGTATTTGCTTGTGTGGTGATTATCACCATGCTGGCGGCGATGAGTTTTGATCCCCGCTTATTGTGGGATCCAAGTCCGACTGAACAACTGGAGACAAGGCAGTGACTGAACAAGCGGTAAAAGCCAGGGTACGGAAAATAACCCAGTGGTCACCCATCTGGATAGTTCCGGTGGTGGCGGTGCTGATTGGCGCCTGGATGCTGGTTTATACCTATAAAAATCAAGGACCAACGCTGACCTTATTAGCCAGTAACGCTGAAGGTATTATTCCGGGTAAAACCGCCATCAAAAGCCGCAGTGTTGATGTTGGTAAAGTGTTTTCGGTGGAATTGTCGCAGGATTTAAAACAAGTGGTGATCAAAGCGCGGATGAATCCGGGCAGTGATGCATTGTTAAACGATGAATCGCAGTTGTGGGTGGTCAAACCAAGCGTTGGCCGCGGTGGCGTGACCGGCTTAAATACATTGTTATCAGGTGCTTATATTGAACTGCAACCAGGCAAAGGCAGCACTGATAAATTTTACTACGAACTTTTAGACAGTCCGCCAATCGCGCCACCGGATGCACCGGGTGTGCGGGTATTTTTAACCAGTGGTGATGCCACTTCATTGTCGGTTGGCGATCCGGTGCTATACCGGGGTTATGACGTAGGGACGGTAGAACTTGGTGAATTTGATACCGCCGGCCGTTCCATGCGTTATCAGCTGTTTATCCGCGCGCCTTATGATGCGCTGGTGACTGAGAATGTGCGGTTCTGGCAAAGCAGCGGTATGGCGCTGGATATGTCGGCCGAAGGGGTACGGATTGAAATGGGTTCAATTGCCACATTACTCAGCGGCGGTGTGACCTTCGATGTGCTCGATGGCTGGCCGGTGGGAGCGCAAGCGGCTAACAATAGCAAGTTTCAGCTGTTCGAGAATAAAAAGAGCATTCAGGATGGTCTTTATAATGAGTATCTGGAATACCTGTTGTTTTTCGACGAATCAGTGCGTGGCCTGACTTCCGGCGCGCCGGTGGAATATCGCGGTGTGCGCATTGGTACCGTGATGACAGTGCCGTATTTTTTTAATATGAAAAACCCGCTGCAAATTGCCTTTAACCGCGGTATTCCGGTGTTAATTCGGGTCGAAGCCGGCCGGCTGTATGACAGTTTAACGTTGCCACAACTACAAACAGAACTGGATCAGGCAGTGCAACAAGGTCTGCGGGCAGTGTTAAAAACCGGCAATTTACTGACCGGTGGTTTGTATATCGATTTAAATATCATTGAAGATGCGCCGACACAGGCGCCGGCAGATGTCGTTGCAGATGTCGCAGCAGTTGCTGCAAGCGATGCCGCAGGTACAAGCGCAGCTGTGGTCAACGCAGTCACCAATCCTACAGCTGCAAGCGGCGCCGAAGCTGTGGTCACTGCGATTGCCGATGCTGCTAGCGAAGCAACTGACGCTGCAGCCGCCAACGTCCAGATCACACCGCTGGCTACACCGGAACTGGACCAATTCGCCGGTTATAAAATCCTGCCAACGGCGCGCTCTGGCTTAGGTCATATTGAACAAAAAGTGCTGCAGGCGCTGGATAAAATCAACAATCTGCCTGTTGAGCAAGTGCTGGCGGATAGCTCGGCCACTTTAAACGAAACCAAACAACTGATGCTGGAAAGTCAGCAACTGGTGAAAAGCTTAGATGCGCTGGTTGGTAAAGATTCCACCCAGGCGTTGCCGGCGGAGGTGCAACAAAGTTTGCTGGAAATGCGTAAAACTCTGAATGGCTTTAGCGCAGGTTCCCCGGTGTATGAGCGGATTAACAGCAATTTGCAGGCGATGGACAAAGTGCTGCGCGATTTACAGCCCGTAGTGCAGACATTAAATCAGCAAAGTAACGCGTTAATTTTAGGCGCTGATCCAAAAACTGATCCTGAGCCAAAACAAGGAGTTAAACCATGAAGCGCACAGTTGCTAGCTTAATGATGGCGTTAGGGGTTACTGTATCAAGCGGTTGCAGCTCGGTGCAGGAACTGAATTTTTATCAGTTGCCGCAACAGGCAAATACCGCAGCGTCCGCCTCGATGAACGCATCGGTGATTGTGATCGAGCCGGTGATGGTCGCGAATTACCTCAACACCAATGCGCTGATTTTACAAACCTCGGACGTGCAGCTGGTGAAAACCAGCCAGCACCAGTGGGCAGAAGCTTTGGATCAGCAGCTGACGCGATTATTACAGCAGCAGCTTGCGGCGGCACTGCCGGGTCACCGGGTGACTGACCGTGCGCCACAAGGGCCACAACAAAGGTTGCTGGTGCAGGTGGAACAGTTTCATGGCACTGAACAAGGCAGAGTGCTGATTAGCGGCAAGTACAGTGTGGTGAATGGTGAACATACCATCCAACAACGTTTTGCGTTGGAGTTAGCGCAGCCAGAAGATGGTTATCCATCGCTGGTCGCGACTTTAGGCACCGGCTGGCAACAAGTGGTGACTGATATCAGTCAGCTGTTTAAGCCGGATGTGTTGAAGGTGAAAGCTGGCGAGTAAACTGGGCTGCGTTGCTGGTTTCAGTTCAAACCAGCAACAACTAGCAGGGCAAAAACTCCAACCCCAATACCACCGCATGCCGGGCGCCGGTCACTGCCGGTACATTGCCCGGAATCCGCATGTCATAGGCATAAGCCAGCCAGGCAAATGCCATTGCTTCTACCCAGTCCGGCGCCACACCAAGCTCTGCTGTGGTGCCTATATAACACTGCGGCAATAACGACTGTAAATCAGCCAGCAGTACCGGGTTAAAAGCACCACCACCACAGACGAAGATATCTGATACCGGATACTGGCTAATTGCCAGCGCCATAGTACCAGCGCTAAAACGGCTTAAGGTGCGTTGCACATCAGCTGCAGCAACACTGCGGCCGGCCAAATGCTGGTTCAACCATTGCAGCTGAAAGTACTCGCGGCCGGTGCTTTTGGGGCCGGTTTGGGCAAAATAAGGATCGGACAACAACTGCAGCAGTAAATCTGGTAACAACTGACCGCTGGCGGCAAAAGCACCGGCGGCGTCATAAGGTTGTTGTTGGTGCAGTTCAACCCAGTTGTCGAGTAAACAGTTGCCGGGGCCGGTATCAAAACCAAGCAGCGGTTGATGCGGCAGCAATAACGTCAGATTGGCGATACCGCCGATATTGAGAATGCAGCGGCCTTTGCCAGGATCAGCAAAGATCGCCTGATGAAATGCCGGTACCAAAGGTGCACCCTGGCCACCAAAGGCAATGTCTTTACGTCGAAAATCACCAATCACCCGAATACCGGTTAATGCAGCAAGCCGGTGCATATCCCCAATCTGGTAACTAAAAGGCTGTCGCGCATTCGGGCGGTGACGGATGGTTTGACCATGACAGCCAATGGCTTCAATCTGGTTAGCCTGAACGCCGCTTTGTTGCAGCAGCTGTGCTACGGCAGCGGCATAACAATCAGCTAAATCGGCTTCGATGAGACCCAGCCGTTCAATTTCATTAGCACCAGGCTGGCTGATGGTCGCAAGTTCGGCGCGTAAGGTTGCAGGGTAGGGCAGTAATAGGGAGTTTAAAAGTTTTGGGGACGTTTGCGCAAAATCGACCAGCACCACATCAATCCCATCCAGGCTGGTGCCTGACATGATCCCGATATAAAGCTGGTCGTTGTTCATCAGATTGGAAGCTTACTGGTTTGAGGCCAGTACCACACGTTCATGCGATTTCAGCTGAGCGATTAACTGCTTGGCGTTATTGGCAAACTTCACTTTCGCCACGCCTTCCAACGGATGGGCTTGCGGTAATTTTACTGTTCTTGGATTACGGTGCACACCGCCAACCACAAATTCATAATGCAGGTGGGCGCCGGTGACACGGCCCGTTGCGCCTAAACGTCCAATCACATCACCTTGTTTCACTTTATCACCACGTTTTACTTCACGTTTGGATAAGTGCAGGTATTTGGTCACGATATTATTGGCGTGCTGAATAAAGACGTAGTTACCGTTAGCACCTTTTTTCGCAGAATCGATGACTTTACCATCACCAGCCGCCATGATTGGCGTGCCAACAGGGGCAACATAATCAACACCATTGTGTGCGCGGATTTTACCAAGAACCGGATGTAAACGACGAGGATTAAAATTAGAGCTGACATATTGGAAGCTGACCGGGGCACGCAAGAAGGCCTGTCGCATGCCACCACCATCTGGCTTATAGAAGTTGCCATCGGTGTGGCGAACTGCCTGATAAACCTGACCCTGGTTCTGGAACTGTGCGGCGATAATAGCGCCGTTACCAATATACTGACCTTCAGCGTAGTTACGTTCGAACATCACACTGAAAGTATCACCGGAATGAATGTCTAACGCGAAGTCGATGTCGTAACCAAAAACGTTTGCTAAATCAAGAATTTGCGCTTCAGATAAACCAGCGCGTATTGCCGAATTCCAGAAACTGCCGCTAATCACGCCTGCAACCACTTCAGTGCGAACTTCAATTTCTTTTTGCAGCTGACGTGATTCAAAGGTGTTGTCGCCGGTGCGCTGCACCCGTAAGGTCTTTAAGTTGCTGATGGTATAACGTAATTCTTGCAAAGAACCGTCGGCCGCTAAGCCAAATTCGAGTTGTTCACCTGGAAATAAGCGGGTCAGGGTTTTAGCGTCTTTACCAGAGTCTAAAATCGCCTGCATGGTCAGCGGGTCAATTTTAGCTTTGCGGAACACTGAACCTAATACATCACCTCTTTTAACTTCTACCGAAACCCACTCTAAAGAGTTGTCTTCTTGCGGCAGGGTGCTGTCGGCAGTTTGGGTCAAGGATTCAGTGACGACCGGAACGGCCAGGCTATAACGTTTACCAATTTCTAAACTGCTCTTTTCCGAGTCTTTCGAAGCTTCGGCAGGATCTGAAGGGATCAACAGCAGTACAGACAATAATGAGGCTAAGCCAACGATGACTAAGCGATGTTTAGTGGGCAAAGATGAAAACATAGAAGGCGCATCTCTTATTATTATGGGGGAAACCACGTAAAAAATGAGCATATAACGATTTTTTGCAAGATCCAAGAGTTTTGTGCGTTTAATCACAAGGAATGTTGCAGTAGAATGCGGGCTTATAAATTCAGGCGAAAAATTATCCGAAGGAGTAACGCATGACGCAGTGGCAACAGGCCTTAGCCGAGATCAAGCGTGGTTGTGAAGAGGTGTTATTAGAAGAAGAACTAATTGCTAAATTAAAGGAAGGCAAACCGTTAAAAGTTAAAGCTGGCTTTGATCCAACAGCTCCGGATTTGCACCTTGGCCACACAGTTTTAATCAACAAATTACGCACTTTTCAGCAGCTCGGCCATGAAGTTATTTTCCTGATCGGCGATTTCACCGGCATGATTGGTGACCCGACCGGCAAGAATGTCACGCGTAAACCACTCACCCGTGAAGACGTGTTAGCCAATGCGCAAACGTATCAGGATCAGGTATTTAAGATCCTGGATCCGGCAAAAACCCGGATTGCTTTTAACTCCGAATGGATGGAACAGCTCGGTGCTGCTGGCATGATCAAATTAGCCGCCCGGCAAACAGTCGCCCGGATGCTGGAACGTGATGACTTCAAAAAGCGGTACGCCAACAACCAATCGATCGCCATTCACGAATTTTTATACCCGCTGGTGCAAGGCTGGGATTCAGTTGCGCTGCAGGCCGATATCGAAATGGGCGGCACCGATCAGCGTTTTAACCTGTTGATGGGTCGTGAACTGCAAAAAGACGAAGGCCAGCGGCCACAGACCATTATTATGGTGCCGTTGCTGGAAGGCCTCGACGGCGTGCAGAAAATGTCAAAATCGCTTGGCAACTATATTGGCATTACCGATAGCCCAACCGAAATGTTCGGCAAAATGATGTCGGTCAGCGATGACTTAATGTGGCGTTATTACGATTTACTTAGCTTCCGGCCGTTGGCAGACATCGCCGCGCTGAAACAACAAGCCGCCGAAGGTCGCAATCCGCGTGATATCAAAATTGAACTGGCAAAAGAAATTATCGCCCGTTTCCATGATGAAGCCGCCGCCGAAGCTGCTCACGCCGACTTCACCCAGCGCTTTTCCAAAAACGCTTTGCCGGATGATATCCCGGAAGTGACAGTGGCGATTGAAGCTGCTGCCATTGCTATTCCACAGCTATTAAAAGAAGCAGGTCTGGTCGAAAGCACGTCAGAAGCGATGCGGATGATTAAACAAGGTGCGGTGAAATTAAACGGCGACACTAAAGTGGAAGACAGCAAACTGGAGTTCGCCAAAGGTTCCAGCACTATTTTCCAGGTCGGGAAACGGAAATTTGCTAAGGTGACTTTGGTTTAAGTGACTTTGGTTTAAGTGACTTTGGCTTAAGTGACTTTGGTTTAGGTGGCTTTAATTTAAGTGATGTTGATCTGTAACTGAGTTGATAAAACCCATTGCAGATCAACACGAATAACCGGATGATTCGGCAGCGATTTGTCGTCCCAGGGAGTGGACTACCGATGTTGAAACCATGTTAAGCGAACACCTGTTGTTTTTCTTCTCGGCGCTGGGTGCTTTTAATGGCCTGGCGCTGGCACTGTATCTGTGGTTTGCCGCGAAAACATCGCTGGCGCAACGTGCGCTGGCGGTGCTGATTTTGATGGTCAGTGTGCGCACCGGTAAATCAGTGGCATTTTATTTTCTGCCCGACACGCCTGCTTTAGTCATGCAAGCAGGTTTAACCGCCTGTTTGCTGATCGGCCCCTCTTTGTATTTTTTTATCCGCACCAGCCTGAGCAATTCCACTGCTTTGGGGCGTTTTGAGCTGTGGCATGGCAGTGCGCTGGCGATTATTGCTATTTCGCTTAATCTGCTGTGGCCTTATGCCGACCACGCTAGGATCTGGCACGGCCCTATTGTGACGACTGGAAACTTGCTTTGGTTGGTTTATCTCATTGTCAGTACCGCCGTGCTGGTGCAGCAGCGCCATCGTTTGCCAGCAGGCACTGCCAGAATGTTGCTGCTTGCTGTTACCACCGGACTTTGGCTGATTTGGCTGGCATATTACACCTCAGGTTTTACCTCTTATATTGTCGGAGCCTTGTCCTTTTCCTTTGTGCTTTATCTGTGTGGGGCCGTCGCCTGGGCCTGGCGGCAAGGTCAGGCACCGGTCGAACCTTATCAGGATCGGCGTATTCCGGCCGCTGAGGCTGCCACTGAGTTACAAGCGCTCGCCGATTTGATGACGCGGGAGCGGCTTTATCTGGATCCAAGCCTGACACTCGCCCGGCTGTCGCGGCGGTTAGGTCTGCCGCAAGCGCGTTTGTCGCAATTGCTGAATGACAACAACGGCACCTCATTTAAACAATATATAGCGCAGTTGCGGATCGGCGAAACCCAGCGCCTGCTGCTTGAACAACCCGGCCAGACGCTGGAAGCCATTGCCGAGGCGGCTGGTTTTCAGTCGCTGTCGACTTTTTACGCCGCCTTTAAAAAAGCCAATGGCTGTACACCTGCCTTGTTCCGCGAGCGTCATTTATCCCGCGAGTAGGTGATTTCTACCCAAAATCATTGAAGATTCGGGTAGGCGGCAACTGAACGAATCCCCAGGAGCATAGTAGTCCTATGTGACTGGGGTGAGAGAAGGCGGCCAACAATCCCGAATCTTCAAGGATGACGGGTATAACTGCTAAAACAGCTTTCAGTAGTACGGAAACCGCTAGTAAGACATTGATTCCAAACATTATCGCTTAGGGTGAAGGCTCCTTTAACTAATGGAGCTTTGCACAATGATTTGGAAAAAATGTTATCAACTGCTGTTTTGTCTGCTGCTAAGCGGACTATTGCCCACAGCGCAGGCCCAAACCAGTGAAACCAAAACGGGCGTAGAAATAACCCCAGCCGGTCGGGTGTTGTTTGTACTCTCCAACGTCAAATTCCACGGTAATTCCACATTGCCTGCCAGCATCAGCTTTGGCGAAGTGGTCAATGCCTGGGATACCTTCCATGCTGCCGGTTATGCCGTCGACTTTGTGTCGCCGGCTGGTGGTGCCGTGCCGATAGACCCCTCAGTACTGGGCGAACGTTTAACTGCGCGCCTGCAAGACCAACGCATTATGGCGGGCCTCACCAAAACGCATACGCCGGATCAAATCGATGCCAGTCGCTATCAGGCGGTGTATTACGTCGGGGGCAGCAACGCCATGTACCAGGTGGTGGATGACGTGCGCTTGCAGCAAATATCACGGCAGATCTATGAGCAAAACAACGGGGTGATTTCGGCGGTCTGCCATGGCACGGCTGGCATCGTCCGACTCAAACTCAGCAACGGTCAGTATCTGCTGGCTGGCAAGAGGGTCACCGGCTACCCGGAAGACTTTGAAGACAAAACCGCGCCTTATTTTCAGCACTTACCATTTTCGATGCGCCAGACCATTGAAGCCAACGGTGGCCTGTTTAAAGCACCGGATCCGGAAAAACCCTACATCGAAGTGGATGGCCGGTTAGTCACAGGCCAGAACTATCCGTCGGCACCTTTGGTCGCCAGTGCCGTAGTGCAAATTCTTAAGCAACAACGAACCACCGCGAACAACTAATCTTTGATTTTATTCAAAAAGGAAAATTGAGTTATGAACACATGTTTCAAAAACATCAGCAAAAGCCTCACCAAAACCTGCGTTGCCATCAGTCTGAGTCTGGGCCTGAGTGGCTTTGCCATGGCCAGCACACAGCTGCAGCTACACGCCGAATATGCCGCCATCGACAGCACCATGCAAACGATGATGCAGGCTTTTGAACAAGGCAGTGCGCCAACGGCTTTTAAGGTGATCCTAAAAGACACCGTGGTGGTTGGCTATTCCGGCAAGCAACAGAAAGTTGTCAGTGTCTCCGGTGAAGAGTGGGCTAAAGGTTTTCAACCTGCGCCAGATGAAGCAGATCGCCACCGCCAATACCAGATTTTGGATATCACCGACACAGGCGCTTTAGTGAAAGTGATGCTGGATTATCCGCAATGGCTTGGCGTGGATTATTTGGCTATGACCAAAATCAACGGTCAGTGGCGGGTCGTCAGTAAGTCATGGAGCGGCACGCCTAAAGCTGCCAAATAAGGCTGCGGGTCAACATACATGGCTGGTAAGCAAGATTTGCCGGCCATGTGAACCTTGCTCAATGTCCGCATTTTTGCATATTTTTTCATCCCCCCCTTTTTTTTGATCGATACATGATCTAATGTGATATCAAATTGATATCACATTGAGGTGAGTTATGAGTAATGTAATCGTTCATAAAGAAATGCCAGCCCGCAGTAAATCAGGTTTTGGCATGTTGTCGGTCTTGCTGGCGTCACAACTGACTTCAATTGCAGCCTTGATCCTGCTGCCCGGTTTTCTGAAAATTATTGCCTTGTTGTGGGCTATCGGTTCCTTTATCTGCTGGTTTGGTTTTTATATGGTGCACCCGAATCAGTCGGCAGTGTTACAGCTGTTTGGTCGTTATGTCGGCACTGATTTTGTCAATGGCTTGCGCTGGGCTAACCCGTTTTTCAGCAAGCAAAAAGTCAGTTTGCGGGTGCGTAACTTTGAAAGTAGCAAGTTAAAAGTAAATGACCACGCCGGCAATCCGGTCGATATTGCAGCGGTGGTGGTATGGAAAGTGGTCGACAGCGCCGAAGCGGTGTTTGAAGTCGAAGATTATGAAAACTTTGTCAGTATTCAAAGTGAAGCGGCTATCCGCTATCTGGCGTCCAGTTACCCCTATGAAGCAGAGCACGAGCATGAAATCAGCCTGCGCAGTTCAGGCAATGAAATTACTGACTTAATGCGTACTGAAATCCAGAACCGGTTGCAACAGGCCGGGGTGGAAGTGATTGAAGCCCGGATTAGCCACTTGGCTTATGCCCAGGAAATTGCCAGCGCCATGTTACAACGCCAGCAAGCCCGCGCCGTGGTGATGGCCCGTACTCAAATTGTTGAAGGTGCCGTCGGTATGGTGGAAATGGCGCTGAACCGACTGGCCGAAAAAGGCGTGGTGGACCTGGACGAAGAGCGCAAAGCGGCTATGGTCAGCAATTTACTGGTAGTGCTTTGCGGCGACCACAGCGTGCAGCCTGTGGTGAATACCGGCACTATTTATTAAGCACTACGGGTTATACATGGATTATTCGGGTTCAATATTTAAATAAATGCGTGTGACTGAACTGGCCAGAATGAATGAGCATTTTGGCGGTTCAGGCAAAAAAGAGGTGGAAAAATGGCCAAAAAAGCCTTTGCGCTGCGACTTGATGAGGCCATGTTGACGGCTCTTCAGCGCTGGGCCGATGATGAGTTTCGCAGTGTGAACGGTCAGATTGAATATCTGTTGCATGAAGCCTTGCTGCAAAGTGGCCGGCAAAAAAAAGCGACAGCTGAAGTGTTGCAGCCAACGGATCACAATGACCAAAACTGAAACTTGTGATTTGGAACACCCACAAACAGGCTGGTTCTGACACCGTCATGCGCACACTGCTATTCCAATGCACTGCGCTGTGATAATCTTTTCACTTCGTTGCTAACGCTTGCCCTGAACATTGTGAAAACTTTGTTGTTGCGGTAGCCAGATGTCTGAGAAGAGAGTTACAACATGAGCGAACCCCTAGTGCTGGATTTGTTCTGGCGTGAGGCTGACGAGCACAAATCAGTGCGGCTGGAACTTGACCACCAGCCACTGACCATTGGCAGGGCACCTGGTAATCAGCTGGTGCTGGAAGACGCCAGTGTGTCACGCCAGCATGCAGAAATTATGCTGACGCCACAAGGGGTGATGATTAAAGATGCAGGGTCCCGTTTTGGTACTTTGCTCGATCAGCAGATATTGCTTCCAGGCAAAGCCATGCTGTTACCCAAAGCAGCTGAATTGCAGTTTGGCACACAAAAAGTACAGTTGAAAATGCTGCAGGACGAAGTGCAGGAGCAGGAATTTGCTATCTGGGCATTGCATGAATTGCAGCAAAAATTTGAACATATTCAACAGCAAACCTTGCTTGCTTTACATCAGGTCAGTCAGGACCCTGCTCGTTTAGCGCTACACCAGCACGAGCTGCAGCAACACTTCACCAGCATTATGCAACAGGCCGATACCTGGTCGGCGCAAAATACCTTATTGCAGCAACTCAACACCCTGTTGAATCAGACTCAGGGCCATCAGGATTTATTACAACAAGCAGTGCCGTTGATCGCGGATGTGCTGGGAGCAGAACGCGGTTTTGTACTGATGTTTGCACCGCGTGAACAGCGTTTTCAAAGTTATGCCGCTTATCAATACAACGCCATTTGTCAGCCAGAGCTGACTGAGCAAACCGAATTCAGTTTGTTGTTAGCGAGGCATTGTTATCAACAACGTGAGTTGATGGTCATTGACCAGTTGGCACAAATTTCTGAATTTCGGCTAGGCACAAAGCCAGTACCACCAGGTCTGCACAGTTTGTTGGTTTTGCCGCTGATTTATGGTGATGAAGTGCTCGCCGTCCTGTATTTGGATCATCAATCGCAGCATTGTGCTTTTAGTGCAGTGCAGCACACCTTTTTGCGCACTTTGCAGCAACAACTGGCACTAGCACTGAAAAGTGCAATTAGCCTGAGTCGGGCACTGACAGACGATCTGACCGGTGTCTACAGCCGCAATATGATGGAAGAACAAATCACCATCGCGATGGAACAAGCCAAACGTTATGGTCATCCTTGCAGTCTGATTTTTCTGGATATTGATAATTTTAAACAAATTAACGATCAGCACGGGCATCTGGTCGGTGATGAAGTACTGAAACGGCTTGGCCGCTTGTTACAGGATCTGGCACGTACCAGTGACGTGGTAGGCCGGCTTGGTGGTGAAGAGTTTGTCCTGCTGGTGACCGGCACCGCGCTGGAAGGCGCCATCAGCTATGCGGAACGGATCCGCCAGGATATTGTCAGGCTGCAATTAAAAGCCGGAACAACGCCAATTGCAGTCACTGCCAGTATTGGCGTGGCGGGTTATCATCTGCCATTGCACAATCTGGCCTATCGTTTTATTGAATGCGCCGATCAGGCGATGTATCAGGCGAAACACTTGGGGAAAAACCGGGTTTGTGTCTATCAGCCAAAGCATGATCCGCAGCAGGACACTGCGCTTGATTTACTGCGTTTAAGTTCGCAACATTACCAATGATGCAGTGCAGTCAGTGTCAGTCGCCGAATTCTCCGCTTGATGTCCATTGCCGCCAATGTGGCCACTTGCTGGATATAGACCTATCTGCCACCACGTCTGCCAGACCATTTTCGCCTTATCAGTTGCTGGACAAAGCCGGTGAAGGCGGCATGGGGGTGGTGTACCGGGCTTATGACGCCAGTCTGTGTCGTTTTGTCGCGATCAAAGTGCTGCGCGCTGCAACAGGGGCCGTCGGTCAGCAACAGGCTCAACTGGAAGAAGCCCGGTTATTATCGTCGCTACAACATCCGAATATTGTCACTGTGTATGATATTTCCCGTTACGGCGAGCAGCATTATATTGTTACCGAATGGCTCGAAGGTCAGACGCTGGAACAACTGCTGGCCGCTGGTAAACCAGAACTTGAACTGCTGCTGGATATTGCGATTCAGATGGCGCAAGGTATCGATTGTGCCCATCAGGCTGGTGTGATCCACCGTGATTTAAAGCCTTCCAATGTAATGCTGTTGAGTAAACAACAACAAATCAAGTTACTCGATTTTGGTATGGCCAGTCGTCAGTGTGGGTTGCCTTTCGCCGAAGCGGCCGCTGCTGAGCTGCAAACACCGGATGCTGACTGGTCACAACAAACCACTCAGGGCGCGCTGAAAGGTACTTTACCTTATCTCGCTCCGGAATTAACCGAAGTGAATGCGCAGGCCAGTGTGCAATCCGATATCTTCAGTTTTGGCGTGATGTTGTACCAACTCAGTTTTGGGGTACATCCATTTTTGCAGGCAACTGCCGTCCAAACTTTGCAAGCGATCAAAGAGCATCACCAGTTGCAGTTGCCGCCGTCTTCATTACCGCCGGCGCTGTTAAAAATCATCCGGCAGTGTCTGGCTGCGGCTCCTTTGGATCGACCGGCGTCAATGCAACAAATGGTGCAGGCGTTACAACAGTTGCAACGCGAGTTAAAGCAACGTGCGAGACTCGGCTGGTTGTATCCGCTGACCCGCACTGTGGTTTGGTTGCCACTCCTGCTTCTGACCATGGCTGGCAGCTTATATCTGGGTAAAACCAGTGTAGACCGGGATGATGTGCTAGGGAATGGCCAGACGCTGGCATTATTACCTTTTGAAAACATCGGTGCAGATCCGGCGCTGGACGGTTTTATTAAAGGCCTGAGCCTGAGCCTCAGTCACGATTTATCGCTGCTTGGTGAACAAAATCAGGATTACTGGGTGATCCCGGCAGCGGAAATCAGTCAATTGCAGCAACCCAGCGTCGCTGATTTACATCGCCAGTTTGCTGTCGATTTAGTATTACAAGGCAGTGTGCAACATTTAGGTGCCACCCGCCGGCTGAGGTTGGCCTTAGTCAATGCCAGCAATAATCGGGTGATCCGCAGTACTGAACTGGATCTGACACTCAATGGCTGGGATCAGGCTCAGCAGCAGATCCGCACAGCGGTGCTGGGGTTATTACAATGGCAACTCCCGGACAAACTGACCAGCCAATTATCCCGCGGCAGTGCCACTGACGATCGGGCTTATCAGCATTATTTAACCGGTTTGAGTCTGTTGTATCGGTTTGATTATCAGGAAAACCTCGAAAAAGCAGTGCAGGAATTACAAGCTGCCGTGCAATTAAATCCGGATTTTAAAGCAGCCTGGGTGGAATTAAATCGGGCATATTTAAAAATTGCCCGCTTGCGTGATTTCGAACGCTGGTTTGAACTCGCAGTCAAAACCAGCGATGATTTGGCCAGGAAATTTGGTGAAGATGCGGATGTCTTGCAATTGCTGGCGGAAATTCAAAGTCAGAAAGCAGATCATAAAGCTGCTATCGCTTTGTATTTGCAAGCTTTGGAAGTTTCAGAAAGCAATTCGTTATTGTGGCATGGTTTAGCAAGAGTCTATGAAGCCATTGGTGATTTGCAGCAAGCAGAATATGCCTTTGCCAAGGCGCGCGATATGCAGAAGAATTGGTTTAATCTGAATGCACTAGCGACTTTTTATTATCGAACCGGGCAGTTAATCAAAGCTATTGAATCTTTTAAAGAACTCAGTCTGTTAAGCCCGGAAAATGATCAAATTTTGCAAACTTTAGGCGCTGTACAGTTTGCCCAGGCCGATGTTGCAGGTGCTCTGGATACTTTTAAGAAAGCTTTAAAAATGGCTCCAAATGGCAACAATTATTCAAACGTGGCAACTGCGCTTTTTTATCAGAAAAAATATTCAGAATCAGTCGCATTTTTTGAACAAGCCGTTGCACTTAACCCAAAACAACTATTATTTTGGGCCAATTTGGCTGACGGATATCGCTGGGCAGGCCAGCAGGAGAAGTCGGTTCATAGCTATCAACAAGCGATAAATTTAATTCAACAACGTCTTAAAACTTCGCCTGAAAGTCTGAGATTGCAAAGTCGCTTAGCCTTATATCAGGCAAAATCTGCCAACTGTCATTCCGCAGTGAATTTTTTAAACAGCGGTATTGCCTATCCGGACAACTCTGTCGTTATTATGGCTGCGCAAATTGCAGAAATTTGTCAGCAAAGAGCTAAAGCAATCGATTTAATCAAGAAAGCCATGAGTGCAGGTTATTCAACACATTCAATACAAGAAGAGCCTGAGTTCGAAGTCTTATTAAGACAGGAACCTGATTTGCTAAATGCAACATCAGGCTCCTAAAGGCCCACCATATTTAGATGATAATATCGCCGCCTTCAACAATAATTTCCGGATCTTTCTGATAAATATGTTGCTGGCCTTGAGGTGTTTCTACTAACACATAAATGGCATAAGCATTATACATGGCCACTTTATCAGTATCCGTATCTGTGCAAACGGTTTGTTGCGCGCTATAAAGATTGCCATTGTGTTCTGTAGAGCCAAAGGAATAACGCATACTCTGGTTATAGCTAAATGGGTTATTAAAATATAAACCCCAGTCTAATACCGGAAAACCACTGTTATTTTCGAGTTCAAAAGTAACCACTTCTCCTTTTTGGACTGTGATTGAACTTTCTGCTGAATCAATATTGCCATCGGCATCCAGGGTAAATCTTTGTGTCGCCATTTTTTATTTCCTTGTCAGTAAATAGCAGAATAATGTACTTCGATAAGTGTCTTTGTGAGAAAAGCAGTCACGGCAGTTGTTGGGTATATGTGATTCAAACTTCTAAATTGTCAATCAGCCGTGTCGTACCAAGATTAGCCGCCAGTAAAATCACCAAAGGCGAACTGTGACTGTCAGCCAAATCCAGACTTTGCCGGTCGCAGATATGGACATAATCAGGTCGGAAACCAGCTTGTTGTAAAGTGGCTGCAACTTGTTGCTCCAGCGCCCGGAAATCGGCAAAACCGCTGGTGATCTGTTGTTGCAGCCATTGCAATTGCTGATAAATCAGCGGCGCGGTGGCACGTAGCTCCGGTGTTAAATAGCCGTTGCGGGAACTTAGCGCCAGGCCGTCCGCTGCGCGTTCAGTGTCTACGCCGACAATTTCAATTGGCAACGACAAATCTTCAGTAAAGCGGCGGATCACCGCCAGTTGTTGATAGTCTTTTTTACCAAACAGCGCCACATCCGGTTGCACCAGATTAAATAACTTAGTAACGATAGTGGCCACACCGCGAAAATGGCCAGGGCGGCTGGCGCCACAATGCAAATCACCGACTTTGGGTACTTCGACAGCGGTTTGGGTTTCCAGGCCGCGTGGGTACATCAATTCAGCGGAAGGCGTAAAGACTGCATCAGCCTGATGCGCGGTTAACCCGTCGCAGTCAGCTTGTAAAGTGCTTGGATATTTCGTCAGATCTTCAGTTGGACCAAATTGCATTGGATTAACAAAAATACTGACGATAACTTTGTCAGCCAGCTTCCGTGCTTCATCCACCAGCTTAAAATGGCCGGCGTGTAAATTGCCCATCGTTGGCACAAAGGCAACTTTTAAACCAGCACGGCGCCAGGTAGCAACGGTGGCGCGCAGTTCAGACAATTCAGAAATAATGTGCATAAAGTCCTCTGGCAACAAGCCCAGCCCTTAAAGTGACTGAGCAAAACAGGTCGCTGACCGCTTTAGTTAAAACTATGCTCGGCGCTTGGAAAAGCGCCTTGTTTGACATCGGTAATATACTGGCTGATCGCCCGTTTAATATCGCCGGTTTCCTGCAGGAAGTTTTTCGAGAACTTCGGAATATAACCGCTGCTGATGCCGAGTAAATCGTGCATCACTAAAATCTGACCATCGGTGTCGACGCCGGCACCGATGCCAATCACCGGAATACGTAACGCTTCGCTGATGCGTTTGGCCAATGCCGATGGAATACATTCCACCACCAATAGCTGTGCACCGGCTTGTTCCAGTTCAATGGCTTGTTGCAGGATATGATCGGCAGCAGCGCTATCGCGGCCTTGTACTTTAAAACCACCAAACACATGCACCGACTGCGGCGTCAGGCCAATGTGACCACAAACCGGCACACCACGTTCGGTCAGCGCTTTAATAGTTGGTAGTAAAAACTCACCACCTTCCAGCTTCACCATATTAGCGCCGGCTTGCATCAGCGGCGTGGCGTTAGCAAACGCCTGCTCCATGGTGGCGTAACTCATAAAAGGCATGTCAGCGATAACAAAAGCTTGTGGTGCACCAGCGCGGACGCAGCGGGTGTGGTAGGCAATTTCCGCGGTGCTAACCGGTAAAGTATCCGGATGGCCTTGCAGCACCATGCCAAGCGAGTCGCCAATTAATAGCACTTCAACACCGGCATCGGCAAAAAGTTTGGCAAAGCTGGCGTCGTAGGCTGTCAGCGCAGTAATTTTTTCGCCTTGTTGCTTCAGTTTCAGCAACGCAGAAGTGGTAATTTTTGCCATGTTATCCTCATCCGACCATTGAATTTTACGCGCGCAAGATTACATATCTGACGCCTTGTCGCAACCTATTATCTGCGACTTCGCTCTGAAATTACCGGTCGATTGCTGGCGGTGCGGCTAACACCACCAAACCATTCAGCGGCACTGCTTTCAACAGCTGTGCCAATGCTGTGCCATCGGGCAAGTGTAGCTCAGGCGCCAGCTCGGCCAGCGGATAGAGTACAAATTCACGCACTTTCATGCCATAGTGCGGCACTGTTAAACGTTCATTCTGAATGTTTTGTTCGCCATACAGCAGGATATCTAAATCCAAAGTTCTTGGGCCCCAACGCTGATCTTTGCGCTGACGTCCTTGTTCCAGTTCAATTTTTTGCAACTGATCCAGCAATTGTTCGGCGGATAAAGTGGTTACGATCGCGGCAACGGCATTGACGTAATCGGGTTGGTCTTGCGGCCCCATTGGTTTGGAGCCGTATAACGAAGAAACGTTTTGCAGCTGACAGTGTTCAAGTGCCGCTAACGCGACAACTGCTTGTTCCAGCTGCATCAGTGGCTGATGCAAATTTGCACCAAGCCCAAGGTAACAAAGGGTAGGCAGCGTTGTAGCTGCCGATTCTTTGTTAACAGGAGCTTGTGCAGTCGCCATCAATGATTATTCCGCGGCAGGCGCTGGTTTACGGCGCACTGGCGGTTTGCGTCGACGTTTTGGTTTGCTGTCGATGCCTTCTTTGCCAAGGTTGGCGACCAGTTCTTCACGGCCAGCTTCATCGGCTGCCTGGAAGCGTTGCCACCAGAAAGCCAATTCGCTGAGCGCGCCACCTTCAGCGGCAGCCCGTTGCTGCAGGAAATCAAAAGCACCGCGGAATTTTGGTAATTCCATCAGTTTAAAGGCACGACGACCAGCGCGTTTGCCTAAGCGGGTTTGCAAAGCCCAGATATCGCGGATGGACATAGTAAAACGTTTTGGAATGGCAATCACGCGCTGCACTTCATCCAACACTTCGGTCATCGCAATATTCAACGCATCGATATCGTTCAGGCCACTTTCGACCAGTAAAGTCTGCATCCGCAGTTCTACCGGATACCACAGCAGTGCGGCATAGATAAACGCCGGCGTCACCGGTTTGTCTTCGGCGACCCGCTGGTCGGTATTTTGCAGCGCGCTGGCAATCATATTAAAGGCTTTGCCTTCATTGTCTTGCTTCAGCACTTTGTGCAGTTGTGGCAGAAGCTGTTTCAGAATGCCGCTTTCGTGCATCAGCACAAAGTTGTCAAAAGCTTTACCAGCCATAAACAGCTTCAGACTTTCGTCAAACAAACGAGGCGCCGGAATGTTTTTCAGCAGTACCGCCAGTTCCGCAATAGGGGCAGCGGTTGCCGGTGCAATATCCATATTCAGTTTGGTGGCAAAACGCACGGCACGTAGCATCCGCACCGGATCTTCGCGATAACGGGTTTGTGGGTCACCAATCAGCTCAATTTTACGCTCGTTTATGGCTTGCACACCGTTGGCAAAGTCGTAAATAGCGAAGTCGTTGACTGAATAATACAAAGCATTGATGGTAAAATCGCGGCGCTCAGCGTCTTCTTCGATAGTGCCATAGACGTTGTCGCGTAAGATTTGACCGTGGTCACTGCGCACGCCGGTTGGAATATTTTCTTCATCTTCCCCGGCACTGTGGTGGCCACGGAAAGTCGCTACTTCAATAATTTCGCGACCAAACACCACATGTGCTAAGCGAAAACGCCGACCAATCAGCCGGCAGTTTTTAAACACTTGCTTCACCTGATCCGGATGGGCGTTGGTCACCACATCAAAATCTTTTGGCTGCTGACCGAGCAATAAATCGCGGATACAACCACCGACCAGATAGGCTTCATAACCGGCATCGTTTAAGCGGTACAAAACTTTTAAGGCATTCGGACTGATGTCTTTACGCGACACACCGTGTTGATCTCGGTTTAGGACTGTTAACGCTGGTAATACCGCAGATTGATGATGAGGATTTAACTTTGGCCCTTTACGGCTTTGTGGTCCACGTTCCGGACGCGGTCGGCGGCGGGTGGCATCATCATGATATTGTTTGCTGTGCTGCCGCGGTTCGCTGTCGCGATAACGCGGCTCGCCGTCGTTACTTGATTTGTCACGTTCGGTTTCAACAGTGGAGTCCAGCTCGGATCCCTGTTCAGTCGCTTGGATGGTTTTGGCGGTTTTTTTGCCAAATTTGCGACGGCAAAAATCTAAAACTCGGGAAATAATGGTGGTTCTCCTGTACACAAGGGCGACAGCGGAAAAGAAGCAGGCTGTCCATTGAAAAAAAACGTCGTCATCTTACCGCAGACTGGTGAAAAAATGAATGAAATCGCTGGCGAATGTCATGAAAAGCCTGCACCTTCCGCTGAATTTTTAGCCTTTGCTGATATTAAATCAGCACTTCAGTGGTTTTGGGCACTTTACTGAGTTGCCAGTTGGCCAGCGCCCAGCTTAATAATTCGGTTACGGCGGCACCTTGCAGTTCGCCGGGAACCTGCTGGCCTAATAAAATCAACGCCTGTTGCAGACTTTGCGACAGCGGCTGGCTGCTGATATCGGTGGCGTGATTTTGTTTACTGAGTTTCTGGCCAGGGGCGGTGACGGCGAGCGGCAAATGGCCATATGCAGGTGCTGTTTGCCCTAACAATTGACAAAGTGCCTGCTGCCGGGTGGTCATCTCCAGTAAATCGGCACCGCGGATCACCTGGCCAATTTGCTGCTGTAAATCATCGACCACCACCACCAGCTGATAAGCGAATAAACCATCACGACGTTTGATACTGTAGTGTTCACGGCAAATCGCATCCGGTATGTCGATGTGGCCAAACACTAAATCTGTAAAAGCATGACTCACTTCACCTGGGACTAGTCGCCACGCCAGCGGTTCAATCGACTGCGCCCGCTGTTGGCAATGGTTGTCGTAATGGCCGCCCAAACTTTGAATCCGGGCACGGCTACAGTTACAGCCATAGATTTTTTGTTGCTGCAGTAATTGTTCAAAAACGGTTTGATAGAGCGGCAGGCGTTGTGTTTGATAAGTTTCGGTTTGGTCCCAAAAAAGGCCAAATTGTTCAAGCGTGCGCAGGATATGATCAGCTGCACCAGGTTGCACGCGCGTGGTGTCAATATCTTCGATGCGAAGCAGCCATTCGCCACCATGCGATTTGGCCTGCAGATAACTGCCAACAGCAGCCACCAGCGAGCCAAAATGCAAAGGGCCGGATGGCGATGGCGCAAACCGGCCCCGGAAACGGGCAACGTCAGGGGTCATCATTAACCGCCGAGTTGTTTTTCCTTGATCTCCGCCAGAGTTTTACAGTCGATACACATATCAGCTGTCGGGCGGGCTTCTAACCTTTTGATACCAATTTCGATACCGCAGGTATCACAGTAACCAAAGTCATCGTCTTCGATCTTCTGTAAGGTTTTTTCAATTTTTTTCAAAAGCTTACGTTCACGATCCCGCGCACGTAACTCTAAACTGAATTCTTCTTCCTGAGCGGCACGGTCAACCGGATCCGGGAAGTTGGCGGCTTCATCAGCCATGTGGTTTTTGGTACGGTCCACTTCTTCGCGCAGTTGCTGACGCCAGGCGTCGAGAATTTTGCGGAAATGTTCGCGTTGCTTCGGGTTCATGTACTCTTCGCCCGGAGCCTCCTGATAAGGGGTGACGCCGGCTAAAGCTAACAGACCCAGTGCTTTATTAGTTTTGCCTTCTGGCATGGTAATCTCCTGTAAAACAGTGCCAAGCAAAAAGATGGCGGCTATAGATAGCAGAATATAAGCACCATCGCAATCACTATGAAAAAAGCCGCCGAAGTATACAGATTGATCCCTGCTTCGTCACCTTAATTTACTGGCTGGTCATACGACAAAAATGAACGTTACAATCTAGACCAGTTTTTGGCCCTTGTGAATCAAATTATCATGGCCATGTGTTGCTGAAGATGACAAAGCGCTAACAGAAGGAAGTAAAAATGGAATTGTGGTGGGCATTTTTGTTGTTAGGGGCGGCGGTGGGCTTTTTTGCCGGGCTGCTTGGGGTGGGTGGTGGTGGTATTATGGTGCCGGTGCTGACCAGTTTATTTCTGAGTCTGGGGTTTGCCGAATCAGTGCATATGGCACTTGCCACCTCTTTAGCCGCTATTGTGGTGACTTCTTTTGCCAGTGCCCGCAGCCATCATGCGCATCAGGCGGTATTATGGCCAGTGGTGTGGCGGATGAGTCCGGGCATTATTGTCGGGACTTTATTAGCAGCGTTAGTGGCAGCTTTTATTCCGACGGTAGCGCTGGCCTGGTTTTTCAGCCTGTTTATGGCTTATGTCGCGGTGCAGATGCTGTGGAATATCAAACCCAAACCCAGCCGTAGTTTACCTGGAACTTTGCCGCTGGCCGCGACCGGCTTTGGCATTGGTGCTGTTTCAGCGTTGGTGGCGATTGGCGGCGGGTCACTAACGGTACCGTTTTTAACCTGGTGTAATGTCAAAGTGCAGCAAGCGATTGGTACTTCGGCGGCGCTGGGTTTACCTATCGCCATCAGCGGCACCTTGGGTTATGCCATCAGTGGGGCTTTAGTGGCGCCTGCTCAGAGCATGCCGCAATGGAGTATCGGTTATTTATATTTGCCAGCGGTGCTGCTGATTTCAGTGGTCAGCTTTTTTACCGCGCCTTTGGGTGTCAAACTGGCGCATCGATTGCCGGTCGCTACCCTGAAAAAGCTGTTCGCGCTGCTGCTTATTAGTTTAAGCGCCAAGATGTTGCACCATGTCGCTTTTTAATGCTGAAGTTTATACCCAAATCTTCAAAGATGACGGGTATAAGCAGGTGCCGAAACTGGAAACGTCAGCCGGTGAACTTCAAAAAAGGCTGTGCTACACTCCGGCTTCTTCTTTTTTTACTCGCTGTTATTTGTTAATCAATGAAGGTCCAATATGACGCAACTGCTGCAAATCTCTCTGACCACCAACGCCGCCGACTCCCGTTTTGGTAAAAACCCAGCCTTAACGCCAACAGTGGATGGATATCAAATTCATCAGCCAGCGCAGGAGCAATTGCGAGCAATTCAAAAAGCCGGCCGCAGCCTGGATGGTTTGGGGGTGCAACAAGTGCAGCTGGCGGGTAGCGACTGGACGGTAGACAAACAATGGGCGTTTTATCAGGGATTTTGCAGCGCGAAAAAGCTTGGTGGCGTCAGTTGGGCCGGCACTGAGCAACAAGTAGAGCAACTGGTGCAATTGCAACAATGTTTCGCCTGGGCCAAAAAACAAATTAATCAAACCCCGGAAGATTTATCGCCACAAACCTTGTGTGCCGAAGCCACCGCATTTATCGAAGCGGTAGCGCCACGTGGCAGTATTACCGCCCGCACTATTGCCGGTGATGAATTATTAGCAGAGGGCTGGATTGGTCTGCATGCGGTAGGTCGCGGTAGTGATCGCGTACCGGCAATGTTAGTGCTGGATTTTAATCCAACCGGTCATGCAGATGCACCGGTATCTGCAGCTTTGATCGGTAAAGGCATTACCTTCGACAGCGGTGGTTATTCAATTAAAGCCTCTGAAGGCATGTTGACGATGAAATGCGATATGGGCGGCGCTGCAACAGTCACTGCTGCATTGGCGCTGGCGATTTTGCAAGGCCTAACCAAACGGGTACAACTGGTGTTGTGCTGTGCCGAAAACCTGATCAATGGCCGCGCTTACAAGCTGGGCGACATTCTGACTTACAAAAATGGCGTGAGTGTGGAAGTAGTGAATACTGATGCCGAAGGTCGATTGGTGCTTGCCGATGGTTTGTTATGTGCAGCGCAAACCGGTGCGCCGCTGTTGATTGATGCTGCCACCTTAACCGGCGCAGCGATGATGGCGGTTGGCACTGAATATAATGCGTTGTTTGCTTTGGATAAGTCGTTGCAAAACCGCGTGTTGGGTTACGCCGAACAAGTGCAGGAAGCCGCCTGGCCACTGCCGCTGGAGCGCTGGCACCAACAACAATGTCCATCACCTTATGCTGACACCGCCAATAGCCGCCCAATTAAAGGCGGTGGAACCGGTGGCGCCAGTAACGCCGCCGGCTTTTTAAGCCGTTTTGTGCCGAATGATGGCAAAGGCTGGTTGCATATTGATTTAGCGGCAGCGTTCCATAATACCGCCAATGGGTTCTGGGGCGCCGGCGCTACCGGCACCGGTATTCGGTTGGTTGCGCAAACGCTACTGACGGAAACGGCTTGATCCTTAAACATAAAAAAAGGAGCTATGACGGCTCCTTCATTTGGACCCTGTTTTGACCTTACCTGTCGCGGAAATTTGCCCGGCGCTGTTACAAGCGCTGGCAAAGCACAACAAAATACTGCTGACTGCGCACCCTGGCGCGGGTAAATCGACCTATCTGCCGTTATTTTTGCTGCAACAACCGCAATTCGCCGGTCAATTGATCATCATGCTCGAACCTCGAAGGTTAGCGGCGAAAAGTATCGCCAGTTATCTGGCGGTGCAATTGGGTGAGGCGGTTGGCGAAACCGTAGGTTACCAAATTCGCTTTGAGCAACAATATTCCGCCCGCACTCGGTTGCTTATAGTTACCGAAGGGGTGCTGATCCGGAAAATTCAGCAAGACCCGACCCTGGAAACCACCGATTTATTAATTTTCGACGAATTTCATGAACGTTCACTGCAGGCCGATTTAGCATTGGCGTTAGCGTTGGAAGTGCAGCAACTCAATGACCAGCTAAAACTGCTGATTATGTCGGCAACTTTGGCCGGTGCTGATTTGAGTGAAAAACTGGCCGCCCCATTGTTGCAAAGTGCTGGCCGAAGTTATCCGGTCGACATTCGTTATGTGGCGCCAACGCAAGAAGATGTTTGGTTGCAAAGTGCCAGATTGGCGAAACAGTTACTCAGCGACCATCAGGGCAGTTTTTTAGTATTTTTGCCGGGACAGCGCGAGATTGAACGGGCTTATGCATATCTGACCGAGCAGACTCTCCCTCAACAACAGTTACCCCCAGATGTGCAGGTATTTGCGTTAATCGGCTCGTTATCCTTAGCCGGGCAGCAACGGGCTATTGCGCCAGCAGCAAAAGGCCAGCGTAAAATAGTGCTGGCGACGAATATTGCCGAAACCAGTCTGACCATCGACGGCATTAGTTTGGTGATTGATTCAGGTGTCGCACGTCAGGCGGTATATCAGCCAAAACTTGGTTTTAGTAAACTGGATACGGTGCAAATTAGTCAGGCTTCCGCCACCCAGCGCGCTGGCCGGGCTGGACGGTTGAGTGCTGGTTTCTGTTATCGGATTGATACTGCTGAGAAATGGGCGCGCCGACCGGCTTTTACCACACCGGATATTCTACAGGCTGATTTATTGGCGCTGCGGCTGGAAATCGCTGGCTGGGGTTGTCAGGTGGCGGATTTATTCTGGCTGGACCTGCCGCCCTCCGCGCAATTGCAGGCAGCGGAGCAATGTTTACGCTGGCTAGGCGCTTTAGATGCACAAAATCAGCTGACGGCCCATGGTAAAGCCATGCTGAAGCTGCCAACAGATCCACGGCTGGCATCAATGTTATTGCACGCAGTGCGGTTTGAGCAGGATGGTTATCAAGGCGCGATCGCCTTAGCTGCCTGGCTTGCGGTATTACTGGAACAAAACCGGCGGTTTGACAGCACCGATGTCTTAGCGCAATTGGCGCAGCTTCGTGCCGGGCATGGTCGGCAACAAGCACAACAACAAGTGCGACAGTTATTTCAGGCACTTCGGCAATCTGCAGACATGTTGCATGCATCCTGGCCGGAACAAATCACCGGGTTACTGCTCAGTCACGCATTTGCTGACCGTATCGCCCAGCAACGTGGTCAGGGTTATTTACTGGCCAATGGCACAGGCGCGGTATTACCGCCGGACGATGCACTGGCGCACAGCCCTTATCTGGTGGTGGCTGATTTACGCCTGGTTGGCAATAACGCCTGGGTCAGCGCCGCTGCAACCTTAACGCTTGATGCGTTAACGCAGGAATGGCAAAACCAGCTGACCACCATCAAACATTTTGCTTTTGACGAAAGTTCCGGGCGATTTCTGGCGGAGGAGCGACAGCAACTGGGCGCTTTGGTGCTCAAACGCAAAAACCTCAGTCAAAGTCTGAGCCCTGCCGATCGTAGTGCTGCCTGGGTCGATTATCTGAGCAAAAAGGGCTTACAGCTGTTGGAATGGACCGATGCAGCACAGAATTTACAGCAGCGGCTGGCGTTAGCGCGCAAGCTGCAACCTGAAGCAGGTTGGCCGGATCTGTCGCTACCGACACTTGCGAGCACGATGCAACATTGGCTGGAGCCGTTTCTGACGAATATTAGTTCGCAAACACAGTTGCAAAAACTCGATTTGTACCCACTTTTATGGCAACAATTGAATTACCAACAACAGCAGCAGCTGAATAGCCTGCTACCAGCCAGCTGGCGTTCAGTGCTCGGCACCGATATTAAGCTTGTTTATCAGTCGGTTGGTCAGGCTGGCGGCCAGAAAGAAGCCCAGATAGATGTGCAAGTCGAGCTCGCTATCCGCATTCAGGAAATGTTTGGACAAAGCAGTACACCCACTGTTGGCAACGGTAGGGTGCCGGTGATTGTGACCTTATTGTCACCGTCGCGCCAGCCGCTGCAAAAAACCGCAGATTTGGCCAGTTTCTGGCAAAATGCTTATCAGGACGTAAAAAAAGAAATGAAAGGTCGTTACCCTAAACATTATTGGCCCGAAGATCCGTTACAAGCGATGCCTACTAATAAAACCAAAAAAGCGATGCAAAAATGACCAGTAGAAGACCAAGAACTAAAAAAGCCAGTTCGCTCAAACCCTGGTATCACAGCATTGGTTGGTTTTGTTTAAAAGCTGGCCTCGTGCTGGCGCTGACTTTGTTTATCTATCTGATTTATCTCGACAGCAAAATTACCACCTTGTTTTCCGGCCAGAAATGGCAAATTCCGGCGCAGCTGTATGGCCGCCCTTTGGCATTGGCGCCAGGTAAACATTTGTCGCAAGCGCAAATGCTGG
Source organism: Rheinheimera sp. SA_1 (assembly GCF_001669775.1). Classification (GTDB taxonomy): domain Bacteria; phylum Pseudomonadota; class Gammaproteobacteria; order Enterobacterales; family Alteromonadaceae; genus Pararheinheimera. The sequence goes on along the minus strand of NZ_LXWK01000017.1, from coordinate 160,794 downwards.
ACGAATTGCAGCGTTTACAATATCGGGAAGACTCAAGGTTAAGCGGCCCGGGCCAATTCCATGTCAACGGTCAGACGGTTTCGGTGTTTCGCCGTGCTTTTGATTTCCCGGCCGGCCATCAGGTCGCAACTTTGCTGCATGTCGGTTTTGCCGGTGAATTTATCCAAAGCCTCAGTACCGGCCGCGAAGGCCAAGCCCTGACCAACTCGCAGCTAGAACCGCAACTGTTGCAGCATTTAGTCGCCGCTGAACAGGAAGATCGCGAATTACTGGTCTTGGATCAGGTGCCGAAAACCATCAAAGATACCTTATTGCTGGTAGAAGACCGAGATTTTTATAGCCACCACGGCGTGTCTGCCTGGTCGGTGCTGCGGGCATTCTGGGCTAATTTACAAGCCGGAAAAACAGTGCAGGGCGGTTCAACCCTGACCCAGCAGCTGGCAAAAAATATGTATACCAATCAGCAGCGGACTTATTTTCGAAAAGTGAATGAAGCGCTGATCGCGTTGGTGCTGGATTACCGCTACAGCAAAGACCAGATTTTAGAAGCTTATCTGAACGAAATTTCGCTGGGGCAGTTTAAAGCCAATCCGGTGCATGGCCTGGGTCTTGGCAGCAAACTGTATTTTGGTAAACCGCTGGCGGAACTGCGGCCGCATGAATATGCGTTGTTGATTGCCATTATCAAAGGACCATCGCATTACGATCCGAGGCGTTACCCAAAACGAGCGGAAGATCGCCGCGATTTAATTCTGGGTATGATGCGCGAGCACGGCTTGCTTGATCAAACGCAGTGGTTTGCCGCCACCAGTCAGCCATTGGATGTCATCCCGATTGGCGAGCATCTGAAAGGCCGTTTCCCGGCGTATATCGACAAGGTACGTCAGGAACTGCGGGCATTGGTAAAAGATAAAACCCAGCTGCAAAACGGTATTCGGGTGTTCACCTATTTTGATGCGATGGCGCAACAAGCCGCCGAGCAAGCTGTTTTGCAAAGAGTCGCCAAACTGGACTCAGCCATTGAAGCGGCCGTGGTGGCAACAGACTATCAACAAGGGGCATTGACGGCCATTGTTGGCGGCCGCAATACCACCTTTGCCGGTTATAACAGGGCGATATCCGCCAAACGGCAAATTGGTAGCATTATCAAGCCGGTGGTCTATCTGACGGCTTTGGCACAACCTCATCGTTTTCACCTCGGAACGGTGCTGGCCGACACCCCTCTGACGCTGAAAAGTGGCAGCCGTAACTGGTCACCGCTGAACTACGATAAAAAATTCCGGGGTAATGTCAGTCTGATGTCTGCCTTAAGTGACTCGTTAAATGTGCCAACGGTGCGGCTTGGTTTACAACTCGGGTTACCAGCGTTGCAGCAAGCATTGCAGCAGCTGGGTCTGGAGCGGGAAGTGAAGCTGCAACCTTCATCGTTGTTAGGCGCAGTCGAAATGAGTCCGCTGGAAGTGGCACAACTGTATCAAACCATTGCCAATAAAGGTCAATATCGGCAGCTTGCCACGATTTCTGCCATCACCACGCATGACGGTACACCGGTGTATCAGCGTCAGTCAAAACCACAACAACGGGTTGATGCGTCCGCCGCATATCTATTACAGTTTGCGCTGAAACAAGCGACCCAAAGCGGCACGGCACAAAGCCTGGCGGCACAATTCCCGCGACAAAAGTTTGCCGGAAAGACCGGTACTTCCAGCGATTATCGCGACAGCTGGTTTACCGGTTTTGATCATGAAACCAGTTTGACGGTCTGGCTGGGACGTGATGATAATAAAGCCATTGGATTGACCGGCGGTAGCGGTGCTTTACCTATTTTTAGTACTTACTTTCAACAGCTTGGCGTAAATTCGTTGTTCCGGGCCGTTCCCGAAAATGTGCAAAAACAGTTTGTCAGCAAGATCAGTGGCCGTTTTGTTGAAGATTCTTGCGTTAACGTATTGTTATTGCCAGTGATATGGGTTGAAATGCCTTTGCAGCAACATTGTGATTGATTGTGCAATTAAGTAACATGCTGGCAGTCCGTTGCTGCAGTTGCAACAATGCCGGGGATACCAAACAGCTGGAGTTGTACAATAGCGGGATTTTCAGTAAGCACAATGCAGATCGACAATTCAGGTCAGGAACGCATGTCATTAACGCAGGTCAATTGAGCAGGTTATGTCATCTAAACCAGAACAGCAGCTAAAAGTCGGTGATTGGTGGTACTTACCAGAGCAAGACAAACTGGTAAAAGTCGATGCATTTGGCGAAGTTACCGCCACCGCTGATTTAGACAATTTATGCCAGAAGGCAATGAACTACTTTATCGTCAATGCGGGTCGCCTGATCACCAGAGATGAAATTCTGGCGGATGTCTGGGGGGTGCGTGATGTGTCCGATGGTCGTATTTCCCGCGTGATCCGGGTATTGCGGGTGGCGCTTGGCGATGACAGCCGCGAACCTCGTTATATCGAAACTATCCCCAAACGCGGCTTTCGCTTTATTGCGCCAGTGGCAGAAGTGGCCTCAATAGTCACTTTACCGGATTCCCTGATCGAGCCTGAACCGGCTGACAACGGCGCCACTCCAGAGCCACAGCCCGTTATTGTAAAGACCGGATCTAAACGCGTTGGCCGTTGGTATCATTGGGTAGCGATGATTTCTATGCTGGGTTGTGGTTTGCTATATCTGGTATGGCAACAGTTTTATGTCCAGGAACAGAACGTGGCTGGTGTACCTTTTAAACGCTTTCAGCCAGTGACCAGTTTAAAAGGGCTGGAGGTACATGCTGCTATGTCTCCAGATGGTAATTATTTAGCTTTTAATCATATCGATGCTCAGTCTCAGCAGCAGATAATATTGAAAAATTTAGAAAGTTCAGAACTGAAGGTGCTGGTTGACGACACTGCAAACCTTTCCAACGTTGCTTGGCGACCAGATGGAAAAGCGATGGCTTACATTAAACTTACGCGTGGCCATAGTTGTGAATTAAGGTTACTAACTCTAAGCAGTGATTTAAAAAAAGTTGCAAGTGACGAAGTACTTACGAAATGCAGTAATAATAGCTTGGTTGGCAGATTAAGTTGGTCTCCTGACGGAGCTTCAATTGTGTTTCCGAACAATCCGGAAAATTCGCCGAACACGGTGTTGATGTTATATCCAGTGTTTGGCGGGAAAGTGGAGCAATTGACCACTCCGCCCCCAACCAGTGTCGGTGATTTTGCGGCACGTTTTGCGAAAAAAGGTAACCAGCTTGTATTTCTGCGTGATGTCGGTGGTGGCAGCGGTCAAATCTGGTTGCTGGATCTAGATAAGCGCACAACCGAAATGTTAATTCAACTCGAAAACAACTATCCGGGAAATGTTGACTGGTACGACCATGATACAAAGATTATTTATCCAGCAACGCCAAACAGTATCTCCACTATAGATATTAAAACTAAAAAAGTAGAAACCTTGTTTCAGACCGACAATGACGCTCTTGAGGTATCTGTTAGCACGCAAAACCGCATATTAGCAACGGTAGGTCAATTCAGACTGGTTACTTTTATGAAGCTAAATAACCAACTTACCAATCCCAAGCCAACAAAAGAACTTATCTTTGAATCCAGTCGTAGTGAACGAATGATCCAGATTGGTTTACGCGATGATTTACCATCTGCTGTGTTATCGAACCGCAGTGGTTTGTTTCAGTTCTGGTTCCATTACCCTGATGGTCGTCAGGTTCAAGTTAGCGATTTCAAAAACTGGATTATGCTCCGAGAAATGGTGTTTTCACCCGATGGCAAGCGTTTATTGGCAAGTGTTGGTAATGAAATCTGGATATTTGCTGTCGGGGAAAAACCATTACTGTTAAGCAATCAAGGGCAGACTGTACGCGGGCCGAGCTGGAGCCATGATGGACGTTTTGTCTATTTCAGCAGTGCAGTGCAAGGACGCTGGCAAATTTCTAAAACCGATACTAAAAACCTGAGCCAATCGGTGGTTGCGCTGGATTTAGATTATTACCAAGAAAGCCCCAATGGTGAATATCAGGTGGTGAGACGCAGCTTGGATGCGGGTTATGAATTGCATTTACGCGCCAATGGCGAGGTAATTGAACTGCCGATTGATTCAAAAGGTGTTTTGCTGCCACATTTTGTACTGCGAGAGAAAGCTTTATATTACAGCACGATTTTGGATAACAACCAGCTGGAAATCCGCCGCTTTGATCTTGCAAGCCGGCAACTTACTGCTGTAGATCAGGGAAGCATCAATTCGACCCGCAGATTTTCAGTCAGTCTGGATGAGCAATATATCTATCTGCCTTCGACTACGATTGGCAATCTGGATATTGCTGAAATGCATTAAGCAGGAATTTATCAGTATTTTGTCGATATTTCATCAGGTGAAAATGTCATCCTTTCTGCTTTATTGGTGTTGGATTTTCTACAACACAACAGGGGTTTATGATGAAACATCTTAAGTTTTTTTGCGCAATTAGTTTGTTCGTAACAGCTTTTTTATATGTCCAGTATGCTGAAGCAATGTCAGTTACAGCACAACCAGCGAAGCTGAATATAACCATTGAGATTGACCGCGCGTCAGACGATGATGATCGTGAAGATACAGATGAAGTAGGTGATCAATGTTTGCTCTTATTCCCATTTTGTGAAGCGCACATAGCCTAACGGGGATTTATAGCCGCTTTAGTAAGCGGTAAAACCCATTTCCAATAACGATTTGTTACTCCTAATAGTCTTAAAGAACAACTACTTTCATGTATACTCCCCGGAGCTAATTTGCCCGGGGAGGCCTTCATGCATTATGCCGAACCTCTGATTCGTTTTGCTAACTGGCGCTTTGAGCGGGCGACCGGTCGGTTGATGCGCGCCGATGAACCTGCGACGGTTTGTAAACTTGAACCCCGCTTGCATCAACTGTTAAATTATTTTCTGCAACACCCACAACAGGTTATTTCCAAAGATCAATTAATGGACGACATCTGGCCTGAAGGTGAAGGCACCGATGGCGCCGTGATGCGCGCGGTTGCCAGTCTTCGCAAGACACTGCAGCCTGGGATGGATGGACAAGACTGTATTGAAACCTTATCCAAACGAGGCTATCGCTGGAAGGCAGAGCTGCAGTTGGAGAAAGCATCGGCTGGCAACCTTGCTGCTGAAGCGCAGGTTGCTGGCGAAACCGCGAATCCATGCTGGCCGGAAGCAAAAATGGCCGGGCCTGGCACCGTCACTCCGGTACCGCTGCCTTTCAAGTCGGAATCGCTTACCAGTACTCTTCATCTGCAACAAGGTCGGCCGGATCAGACCAGACCAAGTTTATGGTACTGGTTGCTGAGCGCAATCCTGATAGTTCTGGTTCTACTGGTGTTTGCTGTCACTTTATTCAACCTGGGCAAACAGACCCGGCAACCGGTTTACAGTCAGATGCTGACTGTCAGTGCGATGGCCGGTGATGAAGTAGCGCCGTTGCTTCATCCTGATCAGCAGTCGATGTTTTATCACTACCTCGCACCACAACAGCAGCAATGGCGCTGGTTGATGCATGATTTATCCAATCATCGTAAAACGTTATCCAGCACTGGTTTTGATGCCATGAGTCAGGCCGTCTGGCTGGATAAGCAACACTTTTTATTTCAAGGCAGCCGCCAGGGGCAATGTCATTTTTATCGCCAGTCGACGGCTCTGGCGACCAGTGAACCTGAAGCTTTGTTTAGCTGTCAGCGTATTTTTATGCAGAGTCTGGCTCGCGATGATCATCATCTGTATTGGTTAGAGCAGGATATTGCCAGCGGTAACAGTCAGTTATGGCAACGTCCAATCGCCGGCCTTGCCGCCAATCAAAGCGGTGCCCGTTTGTTGTTTCAGTTCTCCAGCAATTTCCGCCGTCCGGCAAATCTGGTGGTCCAACAGCACAAGCTGTACCTGGTACTGGAAAAAGATTTCCATTCCAGTTCGTTGTTTGAGTTTGATTTGCAAAGCGGGCAGATGGAACGGCTAAAAGATTTTTCCTTTGTCATTAACTCCATCGCACCCTGGCAGGGTCAGAATCTGTTAATCAGCTCTGCCGAGTCATTGCTGGTATATCCATTGGCGTCAGGGCGGGTGATCCGGCTGAACACTGCGCATGGCTATTTCCGGCTAGCAAAACGACAGGGGGACGATATTGTCGCGGTGAATACGTTTGGTCATGGCAAAGATGTTTATCCATTAACCATGCAAGGCAATACCATCCAATCGGCCTTTGTTTCGGATCTGTCCTTTGCCAGCAACAAAGACGATTACGCGATGGCAATTAAAGCCGGACAAATTGCTTTTGTCTCAGAGCGCTCCGGTGCGGCTCAGATCTGGCTACAACACGCAGATACTGTGGCGCAGCTCACCCATTTTGAAGGTAAACGACAGATTAGCCAGCTGTTGTGGTTCGGCGATAACCTGTTTGCGCTAGTCGATTTGCAGCTGTATCAGATAGATGTACTCACCGGTCAGCTGACATTGCAACCGATCGAACGCCCGGCCAGAGTGACGGTTTGCCAACAACAATTATTTTGGACGCAGTGGTCAGAACAAGGCTGGAGTCTGTTTAGACTTGATCAACAGCAACAACCAACCGAATTGAAAAAACAAGTCACCGATGTGCGCTGTGGGCCAGAAGGTTTTCTGGTGCTGCAGTTAAGTCAGCAGCCAGAGCTACAGCTGTGGTCGTTAACCGATGGTAGTTCGAAACCATTGCCGGCCACAGTGGACTGGCGTGTTGGATTTGCCGAGCGTTGGGTGACCAATCATCAGGGATTGTATTGGCTTACGGGGGATGATGTGTCACGACAATTGATGTTTTTACCCTGGCACAACAAGCAACCACGACAGCTGGTACTTTCTGCCGACACGTTACCCGATGGCCTCTATGCCGATTTCCAACAGGATCAGCTGTATTATGTTCAGGAAAAGTCGGGTACGGCGGATGTGGTCTGGCTAAAACAAGCGGGAACGGCAGCAGAGGATAAACCCTAAACTGCCGCCAGCTATTGCAGTTTAAAGTTGAGCAAATGCCCGATCAGCAGCCGCAATAGTTGCTGCCAAATCTGCTTCGCTGTGTGCCAGACTTAAAAAGCCAGCTTCATAAGCGGAAGGTGCCAGATAAATTCCATCAGCCAGCATCAGATGGAAAAACTTCTTAAAAGCCTCGATATTGCACTGTGTCGCTTCGGCATAACTGCTAACACTTGAGGCAGTGGTAAAGAACAAACCGAACATACCACCGACCTGATTGACGCAAAGTGGCACGCCATGTTTTGCCGCTGCAGCTGTTAAGCCTTGTAGCAATTGAGTGGTTTTTGCCGTAAGGCTTTCATACACACCTGGCTTGCTGATTTCAGTCAGCGCCGCTAAACCCGCCGCCATGGCAATCGGGTTACCTGATAAAGTACCGGCCTGATAGACGGGGCCGAGTGGCGCAATGTGCTGCATAATGGCTTTTTTACCGCCAAAAGCACCCACCGGCATCCCGCCACCGATAATTTTACCCAAAGTTGTTAAATCCGGTTTCACGTCGTAATAAGCCTGAGCGCCGCCTAAAGCAACGCGGAAACCCGTCATCACTTCATCAAAAATCAACACCGCGCCATATTGGTCACAGAGGCTGCGTAAACCTTGCAGATAACCCGGATTGGGTGGAATACAGTTCATATTGCCCGCCACTGGTTCAACAATGATACAGGCAATGTCAGCACCTTTTTCGGCAAATAATTCAGCAAGTTGTGGTAAATTGTTAAATTCGCAGGTCAGGGTGTACTTGGCAAAATCAGCAGGAACGCCTGGTGAGTTCGGCACGCCCAGTGTCAGCGCGCCTGAGCCAGCTTTGACCAGCAATGAATCGGCGTGACCATGGTAACAACCTTCAAATTTGACGATGGTGTCGCGCCCGGTATAACCACGCGCCAGGCGAATCGCGCTCATCGTCGCTTCGGTACCGGAGCTGACCATCCGCACCATTTCCATTGAAGGGACTAATTTGGTTACCAATTCAGCCATATCAATTTCAGCCGGGCAGGGCGCGCCAAAACTCAGGCCTTTTTCGGCCGCTTTAATCACTGCTTCACGAATAGCCGGATGATTGTGCCCTAACAGCATTGGTCCCCAGGAACCGATGTAATCAATATATTGATTACCATCAACATCATAGATGTAGGCGCCATCAGCGCGGTCGATAAAGACCGGCGTGCCGCCAACACTTTTAAAAGCACGGACCGGCGAATTGACACCACCAGGGATCGTTTGTTGGGCACGTTCAAACAGTTGTTCAGATAAAGTCATGATTAAAATCCATTACAAAATTCGGGAAGTTTCAGCAGTGCGCACGCGGTAGGTCACTGATGCATAACGAGTGACCACAACCGGCTCACTGACAGGTATTAACCTTTATTGGAAAACCACGGCACGTCTTTTTCATACTTGCTGACCAGGTTTTCAACGCCCAGCGTCAGCGCAAATAACGCCATCCGCACCAGCACACCATTGTCGGCTTGACGGAAAATAGCCAGGTTCGGATTCAGGTTTAAATCGTTATCGAGCTCGTTTGCTTCCTGACGTGAATCACGCGGCAGCGGGTGCATAATCACGGTATTTGATTTGCAGTGCTGAGTGTATATCTGCTGATTTAACCGGAACTTACCGCGGTATTTGTTGGCTTCTTCCTGCGATGGAAAACGCTCTTCCTGGATGCGGGTCTGGTACACGATGTCGGCGTTGATATTACCTGCTAACTGATCGGTTACAGTTACCTGATGACCGGCATTTTCTATCGCAGAGATAATTTCGTCCGGCATTGCCAGTTCGTTCGGGGCGATCAGCGTAAATTTGATGTTGTTATACAAAGCCAGCAGCTTGGATAACGAGTGCACGGTACGGCCGAATTTTAAATCGCCAATCATCGCAATGTGCATGCCGTCGATGCTTTGCTGCGAAGCTGCCAACTCGCGTTCAATGGTGAATAAATCCAGCAGTGCCTGCGTCGGGTGTTCATTGGCGCCGTCACCGCCGTTTAACACCGGTACCCGGCTGCCTTCGGCAAATTCGGCTACTGAACCGGCTTGCGGATGGCGCATCGCAATCACATCGCTGTAGCTGCTGATGACGCGGGCTGTATCAAACAATGATTCGCCTTTGGATAAGGCCGAGGATTGCATGCCGGTGGTTTCACGTACTTCACCACCTAACAGGTTGAATGCACAACCAAAGCTAACGCGGGTACGGGTGCTGGGTTCAAAGAATAAATTACCGAGAATGGCGCCTTCAAGCACTGTGGTGCGTTTTTTACGGTAAGCATAAGGTTCCATGCTGTGGGCAATTTCGAAAATCTGCCGGATACTGTCGCGATCGAATTGTTTAACCGAGAGGATATGTTCGCCTTTGAAGCTCATGCTGGATGCCTTTTACCGGAAGTGACAGAAAGCGGCTCGGAGCCGCTGAACTGGCGCGCAGTATAGCAAAGTCAGCCGCTAAACACGAACCGGATCAAGTCGGTTTCAACACTGCCAACAGAATAATGGCAAACATTGCTAACACCGGCATTTCATTAAAGATCCGGTAAAAGCGCGGGCTTTTCTGATTGCGGTTGTGTTTAAAATCGGCAAGCAACTTAAAGCAATAACCGTGGTAACAGTACAGCAATATCACCAATAATAATTTGTAATGTAGCCAATGACTTGCCTTAAACCAGGCGGCGCCGTAGCTGTGAATTAACAACAGGCCAAAAATCAGCGTCAGAATGGCAAAAGGCGTCACAAAATACAGCAGACGCCGTTCCATGATTTTAAAGATGGCATCAACGTCACTCGAGGTATTGCCCGCGTGATAGACAAAGATCCGCGGTAGATTAAAAATACCGGCAAACCAGGCCACCATAAATCCGATATGTAAGGCTTTATAAACAAGTAATAACGTCATCAATAGTTCCACTTAAAGTAAATTATTCTGCCGCATCAACAAGGTGCGCACCTGCTCCCAGCTGACCAGCCCCAGCGGTTGATCGGCGTGTTCATCATCGTAAATCAGCACCGCGCCTTCCCGTTGTTCACCAAGCTCGGCAAACACTTCCGCCATGGTCGCCTGATGACTGATGGCCGCGACCGGGATAAACTTCAGCATGCTCTGATCTGACATCGACATGGTTAAATCGTAACTGGCCAGTTCGTAGTGCTGGTCCACCGCATAACTGCTTTTGATCAACAGTTGCTGTTGTGGTGTTAAAGAATCGAGCGTCTGAATGATTTGTGCATCGGACGGATTTTCCAGGATTTGGTAGTCTTGCTGTAACATCGCGAGCACGCCCACTTTTTGCAGCACATCATCGGCCGGCGATAATTTATAGGGTAACTGCATAAAATCAAGCTGTTGCAGGAAAATCGATTTGGTATGGAAAAATTGCACTGCGGTGACATACGAAGTAGTGATCACCAGCATCGCCGGTACCACCAGTTCCGGGTTTGCCGCAAGTTCGGTTACCGCCACCAGTGCAGCAAGCGGCGCGTGCAACGTAGCCGCCATCATCCCCGCCATCCCCAACACCGCGTAACTGCCGGCGACACTGTGATTGCCTAAGAATATTGAAGGAACAAAGGCCAGTAAGGTGCCCATCACGATGCCGATACCAAACACCGGCCCGACAATACCACCCGGGATCCCCAGCCCAAGTGCGGCAACGGTCAGAATGATTTTGGCCAGAAAAATGGCAAATAACAGCAATAATTCATCGGGCACCGTCACTGCATAATGAATGGCGCCGGTTTCTGCGCCGAGTGCTTGTGGCACCAGATACCCAATGCCTACCGTGACCGATGCCGCCAATAGCAACCGAAAACCCAGGTGCCAGTGCTGAAAGGTGCGCATGGTGCGCATCAGGCTTTTGTTAAAGAAGGTTGCGACCACCCCCATCGCCACACCACAGAGCGCCAGATAAGGCAGGTGCCAGTTACTCAGGCTAATCATCGCGATGCTGCTCAATTCGTTGCCAACACCAAACACGGTGCGGGTGGCGACAGCACCGATCATCGAAGCCAGCATAATGGGCACAAAGACATGGATGCGATATTCCCGCAGTACCACTTCCATCACAAAAATAACAGCGGCCAGTGGCGTGTTAAATGAAGCGGAAATGCCAGCTGCGATACCACAACCGGCCAGAATTCTGATGCTGTTGTAAGGTAATCGCAGATAACTACCAAGACTGCTGGCGCCAAAGGCTCCCAAATGCACTGATGGTCCTTCCCGGCCCACCGAAAACCCGGCGGCCAGGGCGGCGATGCCACCAAAAAACTGGTGGATCGTATTGGGCAGCGGCATCATGCCGTATTTGAGTTTGATGCGATGGATCACAAATGGAATGCCAAGCCGATAGTGTTTCAGGCCAATGATCAGGCCGAGCAAGCTAATAAATACCGCAGCTATCAGCGGCAGTAAGGCGCGTTCGCCAGCCAGTAACGTGGTAAAGTCATCACTGTGAGCCAGGTAAAACGATTGAATACCGATAATGGTGAGCCGAAACAGAATAATCAGTATCGCGGCAATCAGTCCGCCAACCAGACCCAGCAGACAAAGCTGCAAAGATGTCACCGGAAAGGCTAATTTTCGTCGAAGCGGTGGCAACGATAAACGCCAGGATTTCATGCTGGAGTACCGGCTGAAAGATGGAATACTTTCTAACATAACACTTTGAGTGTGCTGATGAAACTTGAACAGAGTAAACAATGGTTCAACCAGCATCGAACCACAGTACTGACAGTCGCTGCAGCATTGATGACAGGCGCCATCGCCGGAAACTATTTGGGGAACTGGTCGTTGCATCAGCAACAACAACACCTGACTTTGCAATTGCAACAGCAGCAAAGTGCACTGGATAGTGCAGAAACACAGCTGGCCGATCAGCGCAAACAGGTCGATTACCTGACGGCAGAGTTGGCGGTCGAGCGACATACCAGCCAGTTGCAGATGCAGGATCTAAAATCAGAACAACAAAAATTGTTCGAAACGCGCAAAGAACTGGCGTTTTATCAGAAAATTATTTCACCAGATTTGCAAGCGAACAGTTTGATTATTGACAGTTTCACCTTGTCGCCGGGAAATGCAGTCGGGCGCTACAAGTTTAATCTGGTGTTGATAGAGCAAGACAAACAGAAAAACTTCGCGAAAGGGCAGATCACTTTAACTCTGGTTGGCAAAAAGGCCGGTAAAAAAGCCAGTGTTGATTTGTTGCAGCTTGCTGGATTTAGTAAAGCCGATCGCCGCTTTAGCTTTAAACATTTTCAGATTTTTGAAGGTGAATTTGTATTGCCATCAGCGTTTATCGCAGAGCAGGTGGAAGTCACCGTTAGCGTGCCGGCCAGCCGTGGCCAAAAAGCCGCCAAGGTTAGTCAAAGTCTACCCTGGCTGGAAAGCGCAGAAATCATTGATTCAATCTAAACGGCCGACCGCTGAGTGGCGGCACCGTCGACTGGGAAATACTTGAATAAAACAGTCAACTATTAGATAATTTGCATCCATTTTTCCGCTGAGGTAATTCTATGTCTGAAGTTCAGGTTCCGATCCAATTTACGGATGCGGCTGCGAATAAAGTGCTGACATTGGTCACCGACGAAGAAAACCCGGCTTTAAAACTGCGGGTGTACGTCACTGGCGGTGGTTGTTCAGGTTTCCAGTATGGGTTCACCTTTGATGAAAAGGTCAATGAAGGCGATTTCACCGTCGATAAAAACGGCGTGACCATGGTGGTAGATCCGATGAGCCTGCAATATCTGATGGGTGGCATCGTTGACTATACCGATGGTTTACAAGGTAGCCGTTTTATTGTGCAAAATCCAAACGCCACGACCACCTGTGGTTGTGGTTCAAGTTTTTCAGTGTAATCCCTCTTTACTCTTTCCCAACAGACCAGTAATTTGACTGGTCTGTTCTGTGCGTTTTTTCTCCACAATTGTTACTCCTGCCATAGCTCATCCAGAGGTTCTCAGTTAAGATGCTGCAAAATTGATAACATAAACTTTACTGTTGATTATTAAATAAGCGTTTTTTTGCTGGCGGTTATTACTGCTCAAAAAAGCTCACAATCGGATTCAACCGATTTATTGTTAATTATCAGTAAGATATGTAAGTGTTCGCCATTTGCGTACAAATTTTAACGACTGTAACTATACGCTCGTCGCATCCTATGGTTTAATTAACTGATTATTATTGCTTATTGGGACACCAATGAGGTTTGGATTTTTATTTGGCAGGAAGTGTTTGACATAAAAAAAGGCGTTTAACGCTGGGAGAAGAAAACGTTATGAAAGGTACTAAAAGCGTCATCTCTGACGAGAACAAAAGACTGTGTGTTTGGTTAAAGCGGCAAAGGCAGGATAAAGGCCACACCATGCGCAGTTTATCTGAAGTATTGGGCACCCCACATTCCTTCATAGGAAAAGTAGAAAACCAGGAACGTAGATTGGATGTGGTGGAATTTGTCCGGTATTGTCAGGCACTGGAAGTAGACCCAGCGGACGGATTAAGACAGGTATTGAGTCAGCAGTAGTAGTAAACTGTTTATTCAGTAGCAAAAACAACAAAGCTGCAGCAATGCGGCTTTGTTGTTTGTAAACGCTTGGGGTCAGAGTCAATTGTTAACAGAACAGTTGTTAACAATTGACTCTGACCTCGCGATTGACATTAGTCTGCTTTGTGTTCCTGTTGACGTTGTTTCAGCATCCGCACGATCAGCAATAACAGCAGCAAGGCCGGGATCACCATCAGCGAGGTGATCAGGAAGAACAGCGTCCAGTTCCCGTCCAGCTTATCAACCAGCGCGCCACCAAATGACGCCATCGACGTTCGGGCAAAGTTACCAATCGATGCCAGCAACGCATATTGGCTGGCTGAAAAAGCGACGCCGGTGAAACTGGTCAGGAAGGCGACAAAAGCCACAATCGAAAACGCCGTGGTAAAATTATCCAGTAAAATGGTCCACAGTAACAAATTCTCATCCGGGCCGACTTGCGCAATCCAGGCGAACATCAGATTACTGCCCGCCATGGTAATACCACCCAGCATTAAGCCTTTAATCACGCCAAAACGCACATTCAGTAAACTTCCGAGCAGGGTAAATACCATAGTCGCCCCCCAGCCAATCAGTTTTGAATATTCAGCAATTTGGTCGTTACTAAAACCAACTTCCCGATAAAACTGAATCGACATCCGACCCAGAAAAGCTTCGCCCAGTTTAAAAATCAGAATAAATACAATCAGGCTAACCGATAGCCATAAACCGTTGCGGCGGAAAAATTCGGCAAAAGGCTCAATGACCGTGACCAGCAGCCACAACATCACCGGATGCTTTAACGATTGCTGGTAACGCTCGGCAGCTTTTTGCTGCAATAGATCGCGATTAGTGATTGGTTCTCTGATGAATAAGGTGATGGCCGCTAACAGCGCCAGCATAATGGCCAGTCCCAGGTAAACTTTTGGCCAGCCGATGATGTCGGCATAATGGAATGCAAAATAACCAGGTAATGAATAACCAGTCCACCAGCCTGCCACACCCATAGCGGCAGCTGCAGGCAGTTTGGCAGGCTCCTGGCCGATAATATCAATGCGGTAGCCATCGATTGCCACATCCATGGTGGCAGCAAACAGCCCAATCAATAAGGCTAGCAGTGAGGTCCACAGCAGGCTTATTGCCGGGTTGGTAAAGGCGATGGCGAGTGTCAGCAGCACGATCAAAGTCTGCATGGTCAGCACCCAGCTGCGTCTTTGTCCAATCTGCTGATAGATCAAAGGCAGCCGTAGTCGGTCTACCAAAGGTGCCCATAAGAAATTCAGCGCATAGACTGCGGTAACAGATCCAAAATAACCGATGGCGGCCCGAGATAAGTTAGCGTCTTTTAGCCAGCCACTCATCGCAGAACCGATCAGTACCCATGGGAAACCAGACGAACAACCCAGCATAAAGATGTATAACAACCTGCGATCATAATATTGTTGTAAGGCATGACGAAAACTGGCCGGTGCGGCCACAACTTCAGACATCAGAGGACTACTCCGGAGCGATCTTTCAAATAGGTTGCACCTTAACAAAGTGCGTTGACTGAAGAAAGTAAAAGCTGGATTTCAGCGGGGGAATATAAAAGCAGTGTGTTTCAGGGGCGGATCCCAACACAATCGAGTGGTAAACAGACCTTACCACGCAAATATCCTAAGCAATTCTGAAGTTGTTTGCGCAGGATTTTATCGTGTAGCAATTCTTGCTCAGACCAATACTCTAACTGATACAGCACATGCCAAAAAACTTGTTCACGGAAAGTTGCCGGGGTGTGATGACTGACTTGTAATTGGGCCCATTCTTCCAAGGTATCCCAGATAAAAAGGTGCATTTCACGATGCGGAATTTGCCCACGCAGGAATCGCGACACGTAGTAAATCAGTTGCTGTGACTTCTGTTCGATAAACACATCTAACATGGCATGCCCCGCCAATATTGGCCTCACCTGATGAATATACCCGTCATCCTTAAAGATTCGGGGTTGTTGTCTTCAGTCGCTCGCCCCAGTCACATAGGACTACTATGCTCCTGGGGCCTCGCTCCTTCGTCGCCTACCCGAATCTTCAATGATTTTGGGTATACAGACCTTGGTGCAATCAGGTTACGGCCGGAAACAGTTGCTGAAAAGCGAATGACAACCACCGGCACCAGGAAGGTGCGGGCCGGTGGTTGTTAGGGCAAGTATAGTCGGATTTAAACGGCGGGCAGTAAAATAACCCGGATCAGGACAACAGGTTTTTTCGGGAAATTATCCCAACCCAATTTCTCGTTAAACTGAGTTTCAATCAATTTAATTTTATCAAATACTTCCATGCCTTCGACTACGGTACCGAATACCGCATAACCCCAGGTTCGACCAGGATCTAAACTAGGGTTGTCGTTCAAATTAAAGAAAAACTGACTGGTTGCACTATGTGGATCCAGTTCTCTCGCCATCGAAATGGTATAAAGCCGGTTTTTCAGGCCGTTGCCGGACTCATTGATAATTTCTGCGAAGTTTTTGACCGGTTTTAATTCCCGGTCATAACCACCGCCCTGCAGCACAAATTCCGGTTCCAGTCGGTGAAACAAGGTACCGTCATAAAGCTTTTTGTCGACGTAGGTCAGAAAGTTATTGACGGTAATCGCTGCTTTGCTGCGATCAAGCTCAACCACGATATGGCCTTCGCTGGTCTCAAACTTCACCCGCGGAAACAAGTTATCTTTTTGAATAAACTCGCCTTTTGCGGCACTGCCGAAACTAATCAATACCAATAAGGCAAAACACAGCTGACGCATTGGTTAGTTCCTCAAAAAATCCTGCCAGCTTGGGTCGCGCAGAATATTGGCCAGGACCTGTTCGGTCAGTACCCGCAGTTCGCGCTCGGCTACGGCGGTGTCCAGTTTAAATGGACCTGAGAAACTGCTTTTACCGCTGTAGCTTTTATTAAATGAACCCGAATTGCGCTCAATCAACACCGTCAGTTCGACATTGTTCTTCACCACGTGCTCAACGGTTTTCAGCTCAGCGTTTGCTTCCAGCTGATTAATTTGCACTGTCACCACCACAGGTTCAGCGGCTGATACTCTTGCACCTTGTTGAGTCAGCGCATCCGTCAGCACTTGCTGTAATTGCTGCGGCAGATTGTTACTGGTTGGGTAGGAGTTGACTTTGTCACCGTCGCGCATAATTAAAGTGCCTTCAGTTGGACGATTGTCCTGCACATTGATGCTGATAGCGACGTTACTCAGTTGATTTGACTGAGTCCAGAATACCTGTGGTGCCACAATAAACGATGGAACCGGGTTACTACAGGCAGCTAATGACAATAACGAGACAAATATCAGACGACGCATTTTCAGTTCCTTTTAATGGCTTCTAAGATAGTAAATTTTGCATTACTGGCGACATGAATACAACCGCCGAACAATCGGGCCAGCTTTTCACTGTAAGCCAGATGACGATTGGCGACAATTCGCAGTCGGCCATGTTTTTTCAGTACCCGTCTGGCATCAGTAAACATCTGCCAGGCGATATGATCGGTGATGGCATTTTGCTGGTGAAAAGGCGGGTTGCAGATAATAAAATCTGCTGATTCCGCCGCTTGCTGGCTCAGGCAGTCATCCACCGAAAACTCCGCTTGTGGCAATAAATCGGGCCGGTTGGCTGTTAAAGTCAGCCTGGCTGAATCAACCGCCATATAAGATTCGTCGGCAAATACCAACTTGATCTGGGGTTGGCGCTCTAACATCGCAAGCCCCAGCACCCCATTACCACAACCTAAATCAATCACGCGTTGTTCAGGTGCACACACCGGAATGTGTTGCAATAAAAAACGAGCGCCCTGATCAAGCTGTTCCCGTGAAAACACATTGGCATGGTTAACCATAAGTTGCTGATCGTCCTCAGATTTCCAGCGTATCGGAAATTGTGGCGTGGTAGGTGATGGCAGCGCCGGGTCAATAGTCGTCGTGATCAGCCGGCACTTTTTCACCGTGAGCGAGGCGCTGGTTGGCCCTAATTCCTGTTGAAATATTGCCAACAGATTAGGAGTAATATCTTTTGCTTTGGCACTGGCGAGGATAGTACTGTTAGGGGCAAGTTGCTGTTTTAACTGACGTAACTGATAGCGTAGGTAACTGTGATTATTTGGCAGTTTCAACAACACAAGTGTCGCGGCAGGTAACGGCGCTAAGCTATTGATTTGGGTTAGTACACTTAAATCCAGCTGATTCTGATTAAAGTTGTGCCGGGTTGCCAGTTCGCTGATGTAAGAATCGGTTAATTGTACCGGTTTATAAACGGCTAGAGCGCAGGCCAAGGCGCCAAATTGATCGTTTAATAATAAAACGGACGTGGCAGTTTGCTGCAAAAACGGTAACGCATGACTAAGTAATAACTCGTCAGCTGAATCCCAGGCCTGTAAACTGCGGTTTTTTTGCTCCGGCGGATAACGGTCAAGCGTGAAAGTCTGGCCGGCAAGTTGGCATTGGTTGGTCATATGTCCACAGCAGTCGGGGAAAAGGGGGCTATTTTGCCAGATCTGAGTGATAGCGACAACCAAAGCCGGTCTGCGGTTGGCTGCCAAAGATTTGTGTTGCCGGATGCAGAACTTTGGTTGTGGCCTCGCTGGTTAGATACAAAGCGCTCTGCTGCGGTGATGCAAACATTGCAGCAACAATTGCAGTGGCAGCAACCAGAGCTTCGGTTGTTCGGTAATATGGTCAGTATCCCCCGCCAGCAAGTCTGGATGGGGGATACACATTGTAGTTACCGGTATTCGGGCGTTACTTTTATGCCACAACCCTGGCATCCGCTGGTGCAAAAGCTGACCGCCTGGGTCAATCAGCAATTGAACCGGCAGTTTAATTGTGTGCTGCTGAATTTATATCAGGATGGCAGTGACCATATGGGCTGGCACAGTGATGACGAACCCGAATTAGGATTTTGTCCTGATGTTGCTTCGTTGAGTCTAGGGCAAGCACGGCGTTTTGATTTGAAGCATAAACATCAACAATATCAACTGAGTTTACCGCTGCAGGACGGTGATTTATTGCTGATGCAAGGACCCTGTCAACAACATTGGCTACATCGGGTTCCCAAGCAAGCTCAGGCCAGTTCAGCCAGGCTTAATTTAACTTTTCGTTATATAGAAAAGCCGCTTTAGACCAGCCTAACCGGCTTTGGCAAGGTAAAATAAATATCTTTTTTTGCAGCTAATGAACAGCTGACAAGCGCCATCGTGGCATCTAGAGTAGAGACTGAAGACGAACAGAAGGAACAGACAGCTATGTTGATCCATACCTCGATAGAGCAGAAATTGTTACGAGCCTTCGACCCCGTGTTCCTGGACGTGATCGATGAAAGCCATATGCACAGCGTAGCGCCTGGCGTGGAATCGCACTTTAAAGTGGTGATAGTGACACCACTGTTTGATGGCATGCGGTTGTTACAACGGCATCGTGCCGTCAACGCTATAGTTGCGACCGAACTTGCTGAAAAAATTCATGCTTTAGCGCTACATACCTATACCCCAGGTGAGTGGTACGAGTACTACGCGGAAAAACCTCCGGCATCGCCAAAATGTTTTGGCGGGTCTAAACGGGAAAAAGCATCGACCTGATATGTAAGATATAACTTTGTTGGCGGTTTGGTTTTTCCTTCAGATCGCTGCAATTCAAAGCTGATCAGACCTGTTTGTCGTGTTAAAGTTTTACACTAACGGCAATTTTAACCAACAACAGGTTCTTTTCTTATGGTTATTCAACCGAAAATCCGTGGTTTCATCTGTACCAATGCCCACCCGGTCGGCTGTGCAGAGCATGTCAAAGAACAAATCTCTTACGTTAAAAAGCATGGTGCAGTGGCCAATGGCCCGAAAAACGTGTTGGTGATTGGTGCATCAACTGGCTATGGTCTGGCATCTCGTATTACTGCGGCTTTTGGTTCAGGCGCAAAAACCTTAGGTATTTTCTTCGAAAAAGAAGCCACCGAAGGTAAAACTGGATCAGCCGGTTGGTACAACACCGCCGCCTTTGAACAGGCAGCCGCCGCTGAAGGCTTGTGGAACAAACACTTAAATGGTGATGCTTTCACCGATGAAATGAAATCCAAAGCCATTGATATCATTCAAAGTGAGATGGGTAAAATTGACCTGGTGGTTTACAGCCTGGCGGCGCCACGCCGAAAAGACCCAGTCAGTGGTGAAATCTACAGCTCAGTGTTAAAACCAATTGGCCAGTCTTACACTGCAAAAAACCTCAATACCAGCAAACGTGAAATTGAAGAAGTTTCAGTAGAACCTGCCAACGACGACGAAATTTTCAATACCGTCAAAGTCATGGGCGGCGAAGACTGGGAGCGTTGGCTGGATCAGCTGCATGCCGCTGGCGTTCTGGCTGAAAACGTACAGACTGTCGCTTACACTTATATCGGTAAAGAATTGACCTGGCCAATTTACGGTAAAGCGACCATCGGTCGCGCCAAAGAAGATTTGGACCGTGCTGCCAGCGCAATTACCGGCAAATTATCAGCGCAGCATGGCCATGCTTATGTCGCATCCTTAAAAGCTTTGGTCACTCAGGCAAGTTCAGCAATTCCGATTATGCCGCTGTATATCTCTTTGTTATATCGTGTAATGAAAGAAGAAGGCACGCACGAAGGTTGTATCGAGCAGATTTACGGTTTGTTCCAGACCGCTCTTTATAACCCGCAACGTCAATTAGACGATGGCGGCCGGTTACGGATGGATGGTAAAGAGCTGGCTGATCATGTTCAGGCGAAAGTTGCCGCCATGTGGGATCAAGTACAGACTGACAACATTGACGAGCTGACCGATTACAAAGGTTACCATCAGGAGTTTCTGCGTCTGTTTGGATTTGGCTACAGCCATGTCAATTATGACGCCGATGTTTCGCCGATGGTGACACTGGCTAATTTAGCTTAAGATAGAAAGGCCGCCTTCAGGGGCGGCTTTGTTTTGACGACATGGATGAATGGTAGGCCATTATTGCCGGACGCAATCA
Organism: Rheinheimera sp. SA_1; assembly: GCF_001669775.1. Taxonomy (GTDB): domain Bacteria; phylum Pseudomonadota; class Gammaproteobacteria; order Enterobacterales; family Alteromonadaceae; genus Pararheinheimera. The sequence goes on along the minus strand of NZ_LXWK01000017.1, from coordinate 140,232 downwards.
GTGGCAAAAGTACGACGACAGATAACAGTAATCTCCGTGAATTTCGATGAATTGTCGGAAAATGACCAGTGACTTGCAGCGATTTGGTGGTTTTATAAGCAAACAAATCAAACTTGACTACACTTGGCTTCAGTCACTTCGTCAGCGACAGAATTTTGTTATTTATCATAGCTGGCCTGTGGGTTTAATGCTAAAATCCGCCGCTATGTACGTGTATCTGGTGAATTCAGGTGGTCGTTCTGCCATGAATTACCGGGTGCGCTGCCAGGTGTGCAGCTGAAAAACCAGGCCCTGTTCCCTCCCGTTAAAGTAGTGCAAGTACGTATGATTAAAATCAAAAAAGGATTGGACATTCCCCTATCGGGCAGTCCTAAACAAGTGATTCATGACGGCCCTGCGGTGAAATCAGTCGCGGTACTGGGTGAAGAGTATGTCGGTATGCGTCCAACAATGCTGGTTGAAGTTGGCGATAAAGTAAAAAAAGGTCAGGGTCTTTTTGAAGACAAAAAAAATCCTGGCGTTAAGTTTACGGCGTCGGTCGCGGGTACTGTCAAACTGATCAACCGTGGTGCTAAGCGGGTGTTGCAATCTGTCGTTATTGAAGCCGATGGCAGCAATGACGCAGTTCAGTTTACTGCCTTTGGTGCAGATCAGCTGGCAACTCTAGATCGCGCAGTGGTTAAACAACAATTACTGGATTCTGGTTTGTGGACTGCGTTTCGCACTCGTCCATTCAGCCAAATCCCAGCTATCGACAGTACACCACGGGCAATTTTTGTCACCGCGATTGATACCAATCCGCTGGCGGCAGACCCGGCTGTCGTGATTGCAGCAGCAGGCAATGCATTGCAACAAGGTCTGACAGTATTGGCTCGGTTAACTGACGCCAAAGTGTACTTGTGCAAAGCTCCATCGTTGCAAGTTACTGCACCGGCGCAGGTGCAGGTCGAAGAGTTTGCCGGCCCGCACCCTGCAGGTTTACCAGGTACACATATCCATTTCTTAGATCCGGTTTCTCTTAGCAAAATTGTCTGGCACATCAATTATCAGGATGTGATTGCCATCGGCAAACTGTTTGCCACAGGCGAGCTGGACACCAACCGGGTGATTTCGCTGGCCGGCCCTGTCGTGAAAAATCCACGTTTAGTCAAAACGGTGCTGGGCGCTTCGGTAGAAGAGCTGATTGCTGGTGAGCTGAATGAAGGTCAACACCGTATTATTTCAGGATCAGTGTTGGCAGGTAAAATCGCGACTGGTGTGCACGCATTCCTGGGACGTTTTCATTCACAGTTATCTGTGCTTGAAGAAGGTTATGAGAAAGAGTTCCTGGGCTGGATTTCGCCTGGTGCTACCAAGTTCTCAGTCACCCGTGCTTATTTATCGCATTTAAGCCCAAAACGTCTGTTCAATATGACCACCACCACCAACGGTTCTGATCGCGCTATGGTGCCAATCGGTAACTATGAGCGGGTGATGCCATTAGACATTCTGCCAACACTTTTGTTGCGTGATTTGTTAGTGGGTGATACCGATGGTGCCATTTCGTTAGGTTGTTTGGAACTGGATGAAGAAGATTTGGCGTTGTGTACCTTTGTCTGCCCTGGTAAATACGACTTTGGCGTGGCATTACGTGACTGTCTGACGACCATCCAGAAGGAAGGCTAAGATGAGTTTGAAGCATTATTTAGAAAAAATTGAGCCGCAATTTGAAAAAGGCGGCAAACATGAAAAGTGGTACGCGCTGTATGAAGCCGTTGCCACTATTTTATACACGCCAGGTAAAGTGACCAAGTCAGCCACGCATATCCGTGACAGTATCGACCTAAAACGGATCATGATTTTTGTCTGGTTAATGTTATTCCCGGCCATGTTCTTTGGCATGTTTAACATTGGTGATCAGGCTGCACAGGTATTGTCTGCAACTGTCACAGTGCCTGATACCTGGCAAGTCGCATTGTTTCATCTGCTGGGCGGCGAACTCACTGCAGAATCCGGCTGGGGCAGTAAAATGCTTTATGGCGCCTGCTGGTTCCTGCCGATTTATGCCGTGGTATTTGCGGTCGGCGGTTTCTGGGAAGTGCTGTTTGCGTCAGTGCGTAAACATGAAATCAATGAAGGTTTCTTCGTTTCGTCTATCTTGTTCGCATTGATCCTGCCGGCGACGATTCCGCTGTGGCAAGCGGCCTTAGGTATTACTTTTGGTATCGTCATTGCCAAAGAAGTGTTTGGTGGTACTGGTCGTAACTTCTTAAACCCAGCCTTAGCAGGTCGTGCCTTCCTGTTCTTTGCCTATCCGGCGCAAATTTCCGGTGACAAAGTGTGGAATGCGGTCGACGGTTATGCTGGCGCCACCTGGTTATCTAAAGCAGCCAATGGTGAAGTGTCTGACTGGTCAATCAACCAGCAATGGTGGGATGCGTTTTATGGTTTTATTCCGGGTTCTGTTGGTGAAACCTCAACTTTAGCGCTGATGATTGGCGGTTTAGCTCTGATTTACCTGCGAATTGCCTCATGGCGCATCGTGTCAGGCGTGATGATCGGCACCATTGTATTTGCCACTATGTTCAACCTGATTGGTTCTGACACTAATTCTATGTTCGCGATGCCTTGGTACTGGCATGTGGTGTTAGGTGGTTTTGCCATTGGTTTATTCTTTATGGCTACAGACCCGGTTTCAGCGTCATTTACCGATGGCGGAAAATGGGCCTACGGTATTTTGATTGGTTTTATGGTCGTGATGATCCGCGTGGTAAACCCGGCTTACCCAGAAGGGATGATGCTGGCGATCCTGTTCGCTAACCTGTTCGCGCCATTATTTGACTTTATGGTTGCGCAAAGCAATATCAAGCGGAGGCTGGCACGCAATGTCTAACAATAATGAAAGTATCGGCAAAACGTTTTTTGTCGTTATTGGTCTGTGCCTGATCTGTGCGATTTTTGTATCCACAGCCGCAGTTGGTTTACGGCCAATGCAGAATGAGAACAAACTACTGGATGCACAGAAAAATATTCTGGCGGCAGTAGGCATGTTAGAAGGTACTGATGTAAAAGCTCAGTTCGAAAAGCATGTGCAAATCCGTCTAGTTGATTTGGATACCGGTGAATTTGTTGACCAGGACCCACTGACTTACGATTACCGCAAGATGATGAAAGACCCGGCAGGCAGTATTTCTCTTGATGAGAAAGACGACCAGGCTAAAATCAAAACCCGCGCGAAAATTGCGCCGGTTTATTTAGCTTATGCCGACGGTGTTGCATCGAAAAACGTCACTTCGCTAGTGTTACCGGTGCACGGTTATGGCCTGTGGTCGACCATGCACGGTTTTCTGGCGCTGGATAAAGACGGCAATACCATTAAAGGTCTGAATTACTACGAACATGGCGAAACACCTGGTTTGGGCGCTGAAATTCAGAACCCGAAATGGGTTGCGCAGTTCGTTGGCAAAAAGCTGATGGACGACGCTGGCAATCCGGCAATCAAAATTTTGAAACCAGGTAACGCCGACGCGGCTTCTGCCCACCAGGTGGATGGTTTGTCGGGTGCGACTATTACCAGTAACGGCGTGCAAAACACCTTCGCATTCTGGTCTGGTGCAAAAGGCTTTGCGCCATTCCTGACTAAAGTTCGTCAAGGAGCATTAAACAATGGCTAGTGCAAAAGAAATGAAGGCCCTTGTCTTCGGACCAGTGTTCGCAAATAACCCGATTGCATTGCAGGTATTGGGTATTTGTTCGGCGCTTGCCGTGACGACCAAACTAGACAAAGCGTTGGTGATGGGTTTAGCGCTGACTTTGGTTACGGCATTTTCCAGTATGTTTATCTCGATGATCCGTAACCACATTCCATCAAGTGTGCGGATTATTGTGCAGATGACGATTATCGCATCCCTGGTCATCGTGGTTGACCAAATTCTGAAAGCTTATGCCTACAACGTAGCAAAAGAACTGTCAGTGTTTGTTGGTCTTATTATCACCAACTGTATCGTGATGGGACGTGCTGAAGCATATGCGATGAAGAGTCCGCCACTAATGTCATTCCTGGATGGTATCGGTAATGGTCTGGGCTACACCGTATTACTGGTCATTGTTGCCGTGGTGCGTGAGCTGCTTGGCTCTGGTACTTTGCTTGGCGTCGAAATTCTGCCACTGATCAGTGCGGGCGGATGGTATCAGCCTAATGGTCTGTTATTAATGCCACCTAGCGCATTTTTCATTATCGGCCTGTTGATTTGGATGCTGCGTACCTGGCGTCCAGAGCAACAAGAGAAACACTAAGGAGCCATGACATGGAACATTATTTAAGTTTGTTTGTCCGTGCCGTGTTTGTCGATAACTTAGCGTTATCGTTTTTCCTCGGTATGTGTACTTTTATTGCAATCTCCAAGCAAATCAAAACTGCATTCAGTTTAGGTATTGCGGTGACAGTGGTTCTGGGGTTATCAGTTCCATTAAATAACATCGTGTTTAAACAGTTTTTGGCACCAGGCGCTTTAGACTGGTTAGGTTTTCCGGATACCGACCTGAGCTTCTTAGGTTTTATCGCCTACATCGGTGTTATCGCTGGTTTAGTGCAGGTCTTGGAAATGTTTCTCGATAAATACGTGCCATCACTTTATAACGCGTTAGGTATTTTCCTGCCGTTAATTACGGTGAACTGTGCGATTTTCGGTGGTGTGGCGTTTATGGTTGAACGTGATTACACCCTAGCCGAAAGTGCAGTATTCGGTTTAGGTGGTGGTGTTGGCTGGACTCTGGCGATCACAGTGATGGCAGCTGTCAGTGAAAAACTGAAATACGCTGACGTGCCTGTGGCTTTGCGCGGTTTAGGCTCACGTTTTATCATGGTTGGTCTGATGAGTCTGGGCTTTTTGTCCTTCTCAGGCGTGTCCCTGTAATCATCAGCAGTAGAAGGAAAACACAATGCAATATACTGAGATTTATCTTGGTGTTGGTATGTTCACCTTACTGGTTGTTGCATTAGTCGTCATGATTCTGGCGGCTAAAGCGAAACTGGTATCTTCCGGTGAAATTATCATTGGTATCAACGGTGATCCAACCAAAGCGATTAAAACCGGTGCTGGTGGGAAACTGTTAAGCGTATTGGCAGATAAAGGTATTTTCTTATCGTCAGCCTGTGGTGGCGGTGGTTCTTGTGGCCAGTGTCGGGTGCACGTTCATTCAGGTGGCGGTGATGTACTGCCGGTTGAGTTTGGTCATTTGACCAAAGGCGAACGTCGCGAAGGTTGTCGTCTGGCGTGCCAGGTCAGTGTTAAAACTGATATGGAAATTGAAGTTGAAGCAGAAATTTTCGGCATCAAAAAATGGGCTTGTTCAGTTATTTCTAACGATAACAAAGCAACCTTCATTAAAGAGCTGAAGCTGCAAATTCCTGATGGTGAATCAGTGCCGTTCCGCGCTGGTGGTTACATCCAGATTGAAGCACCAGCACACCATATTAAGTATGCGGATTTTGATATCCCTGCAGAATACCGTGGTGATTGGGAACGGTTTAAATTCTTCACTTTAGAATCTAAAGTCGACGAAGAAACCATCCGTGCTTATTCGATGGCGAACTATCCGGAAGAAGAAGGCATTATCATGTTAAACGTGCGGATCGCGACACCTCCGCCAAATAACCTGACGCTGCCTTGCGGTAAAATGTCTTCGTTTATCTGGAGCCTGAAAGCCGGTGATAAAGTAACGATTTCAGGTCCATTTGGTGAATTCTTCGCCAAAGACTCCGACAACGAAATGGTATTTATCGGCGGTGGTGCTGGTATGGCGCCAATGCGTTCGCACATTTTTGACCAGCTGCGCCGGTTAAAATCACAACGCAAAATCACCTTCTGGTACGGCGCCCGTTCGAAACGTGAAATGTTCTACGTTGAAGATTTCGATATGCTGCAAGCGGAAAACGAAAACTTTAAGTGGCATGTAGCGTTGTCCGATCCGCAACCGGAAGACAACTGGACTGGTTACACTGGCTTTATCCATAACGTCATTTTTGAAAACTACCTGAAGAACCACAAGGCTCCGGAAGATTGTGAATTCTATATGTGTGGTCCACCAATGATGAACAAAGCGGTCATTAATATGCTGAAAGACTTAGGCGTAGAAGATGACAACATCCTGCTGGATGATTTCGGTGGTTAATCACTGAGTTATAGACAAAGCCAACCTTCGGGTTGGCTTTATGCTTTTGAGCATGCAAGAACGTTGTTATAATGCACATCACCTGATGTTGTCTGTTGATTCTGTGTCTGCAGATAGCGGTGATTCTGATTGAGGTTGCAATGGAAATTTTTGTACTGACATTTATTCTGATGCTGATCGTATTCGCGGCAATGGCCATCGGTTACATGGTGCAACGTAAAACGATTGCCGGTTCCTGCGGTGGTTTAGGTGCCTTAGGCATCGAAAAAGCCTGTGATTGTGACAATCCATGCGAAAAACGTCAGGAGCGACTGCGTAAAGAAAAAGAATGGCAAGAAAATAAAATTATCTGAGTTCCTCTCAAATAGCACATGTCACCACAGGTGACATGTGCTCTGATAGTCAAAAGCGATAGCCGACAGCCAGTTTTAATGCATAAAGCGATTGAGTATCAGGATCAGAGAGTCCCACCACTTCAACCCTGCTAAACCATTGCTGATTAAATTGATGATCGATGCCTAAGCCATACAGCAACGCAGTATTGGTACTTGAATAACCACAAGCCCGCACTTTTCCTACCGGGACGTTGTTAGAAATGAAATCATAAGTAAAGGTATCTGCAGTCTGGTTTGTACAAGCTGCGCTGCCATGCTGAAATACCCAGGATTCGGATTTATTGTTGATAGCGCCGACCCGATAAAACAAAGTGTTGTATTCGTCTAGAGCGGTTTTCCCCAATACACTCATTGATAAACCGGAACTTTTGTGTCCTGATTTGAAGACGATGCCGCCGCCGTTGTTTGGATTGCTAATGTTGGCAAAACCAGGCCATTGCGGAGACTGGTCTATCAACTGGTCGTAGCCAAGTTCCAGACTCCATTGATCAGTCAGAGTATAGCCAACGCCGATTTGGCCACCACTCCCGCTACGATCTACAGGTTTATCTACTTTACTATAATAACCGCCCAGGGTTGTGTACACGTCAGCTGCAGCATGGCCAGCCGTCAATGCAAAGCAGAGCAAAGCGGCAGATATATGTAGATTTCGTATAGTCATGATCAAAATTCCTTTTGAGATAAATGTAGAAAAATAAGTAGATGTTTTTCTTCGGAAAACTTTGTAGGTAAGTTATATAAATTTATCTTAATAGTAAATGAATGATTGACGTGCGCAGTACTGGTGTTTAGTTGTTTGTAATTGGTCTCTCTGTCTAAGGAAGGTAACGGCGCTGTAGTCTGCCGCTGACAGCCACATGAATGGCATCATGCGCTATCATCTTGTGTGTACTGAAGTACTGTCCGATAATGCTGCCAATTTCAAAAGAAGGATAATGAAAACAATGGCCTTACCTCTTTGCATTGCAGTGTCAGACTTAAGCTCGGCTTTGACCGATCCACAATTTGACGCACTTATTTTGATTTGTACTCAAGTAACAGAAATTCCAGACAATAACCTGCAGCAGCAGGTCAATCAGATTGCTGCCATTGATCAACGCGTTGGTAAAGAAGCGGTATTGTTGCACACGGCGCTGGCGCCTGGTCATCGCTGTATCGTTGCTCCGGTCGGGCCACTTGGCCGAGATTATGACGACGTGCGTAGTTTTGCCGACGCCGCAAAACAAGCTATTGTTCTGGCCAAAAATGCTGGCGCGGTCAGGCCTGTAGTCTGGGTGCAAAATGCCGGTAGCCCAACTTTTGCCAAGGCGGCCGAAGTCGTGTATCTGGGGATGACACAGGCACTGTGGCAGCCGTTAGAAGGCCGGGAGGCGTTAGTTGAAACGGCGGTAGAACCTGTACAACAACTTGGTCTGGTTGGCATAGACGAATCTCTGGCCTTCAGACTTACCGCCATTGAATCTGGCAAACGACTGGCGCGTGATTTATGCGGTACTGAACCAGAGCGGATGACGCCACGACGTTTTGCTGATTATTGTGTCGAGGCTTTTGCCGATTCAGCCGTGTCGGTGCAGGTACAAACGGACGTCGAAACACTACAGCAGCAGTACCCATTAATGATGGCGGTTGCCCGCAGCTCGTTGCATGTAGAGCGGCATAAACCCGCGGTGATCCGTCTCGAATATGTGCCGGAAGGGACTGTAACCCAGACATTATTGTTCGCTGGAAAAGGTCTGGTGTACGACACAGGTGGCGCTGATGTAAAAATAAATGGCGGCATGGCCGGGATGAGCCGTGATAAAGGTGGAGCTGCAGCGGTTGCTGGCTTTTTAAAAACAGTCGCCTTACTAAAACCAGCCGGATTAAAAGTTATTGCCGAAATTGGTGCGGTTCGGAACAGTATCGGCTCAGATGCTTTTGTGCCGGATGAAATTATTAAAAGCCATGCTGGCGTGCGCGTTCGGATTGGGAATACAGATGCCGAAGGGCGTCTGGTGCTGGCCGATTTGATGTCTCACCTGAAACAAGACGCCGTTGATGCGGTGAATCCAACCTTGTTTTCAGTCGCTACTTTAACCGGTCATGCCGCCAGAGCTGTGGGTCCATACACTGCTTTGGTTGAAAATGGTGCCGCATTACAACTTGGATTGTCGGCCACATTGGCGCGGCAGGGTGATATCTGGGGCGACCCAAGTGAAGTATCGCGCAGTCGTCGTGAAGATTTCACTTTTATCAAACCACGTAGTTGCGCTGACGATGTGTTGAGTTGCAACAATGCGCCTTCATCCGTTACCGCCCGCGGTCACCAATTCCCGATGGCATTTCTGGTGGTCGCTGCGGGCTTGGACCAGGCTTCCGCCGTTGCCGAATCTGCATTGCCTTATGTCCATATCGATATAGCCGGCAGTGGTGTCGATGGGGGCGACTGGCAACATGGTAAACCTTCGGCCGCGCCGGTGACTGCTCTTGTGGCGACTTATCTTTCATAGTGACAGGCGGGTACGGAGCTGCCTTCCTGGAAGTTTCAGCAGGTTGGATTGCAGCTTAGGGTGATGGTTTTTTACCCGATATTCGGCTAAAAAGAACTGATCCGCGGCGATAGTGAGTGCTGTCGCCGCGACTATTTACCCAACTCGGCGAATATTAGCCGCCAAACAGGTTGTGACCACTGCCTTTGCTCGGTATGCTGGATATCATGAAGATTCAGACGGATTTGGGTTCAACAGACTAATGAGACTACGCGAAACTCTGGTTATTTATATGTTTCCGTTGTTAGTGCTGCCCACTGTCTTGTTCGGCTACCTGTCTTATTACTACAGCAGTACCACTTTCAATCACCAAGCCTATATCAAAGTTGCCCGGCATCTTGGCAACCAACAGCAAAAACTCGAACACTTCTTCAATTATCAGCAGCAGGCGTTAATAACGCTGGCAAAACAAACAACGTTACAGCATTTTGTGGCAGAAGCAGCACCTTCTGATCTCGCCGTACAGCCGCTGCTTTTGCAATACCAACAGCAACACAACGATGTACAACAAGTCAAACTGTTGAAACTAAACGGTGAGCTGATCGCGTCGGCACCGGCTCATGCGTTGCCTGATATCGCGGTCAACAAATTTCGCAGTGAATATTTCTCGTCGTTACAAAGCATGGTCGATGACAGTGGAATTTTTATTTCCAGGGAAACTGATTTAAATGATCTGAAAGTGATCGTGGCGCAAAAGGTCTATCAACCAGCTAAAAATAGTTCTGATATCAACCGGTTATGGGGTTATCTGGTTGCCACTGTCGATATGCGGGAGCTTGACTCCGTGGTGCAGGACAAGCTACTGGAACACCATGAAACCTTGGTAGTAAGCGGCAGCGGCAATATTGCTTACGCTGACAAACCCAATCTGGTAGGGAGTGCTTTTGCCCCAACCAATTTCCGGCAAATTCAGCAAACAGTCGCAGCTGAACGGCTGAAATCAGTGGTGCTGCTGGGAAAACCGATGCTGGTGCTAGCTGCGTCATTACCTGGTGATTTTATGCTGGTGAGCGCTGTGGATGAATCCGAATTGCATGAAGGCATGAATTTACTGCCGCTCATATTGTTTGGCAGCAGTTTAGTATTCGCGCTTGGTTTGCCTCTGCTGTGCTACTGGGTTCTGGTTCGTTATATTTTTGAGCCGATTAAAGTACTGACAGAGGCAAAGACCGCTGTTGGACGGGGTGATTTAAGCTCGTTACTGGTTGTTAAAAAGCAGGATGAACTGGGCGACATGTTTGCCGCTTTTAATGTGATGGTGCGCCAGTTGCGGGTTTATCGGGAGCGGGAGCGTGCCTATAAACAATTACTGGAAGATAAGGTATTACAGCGAACGCAGGATTTGGCACTGGCCAACAGCAATCTGGCGGCAGCGAATCAGGAATTAATTCAGGCGCGTGAAACCGCCGAGCAAGCCAACCGGCTGAAAAGCGTGTTTCTGGCGAATATGAGTCATGAAATCCGCACCCCGCTAACCGCAATTATCGGTTTTAGCGAACAAGCGCTGATTGAAACCGAACGGGAAAAACTGGCGGATTACCTGCAGCGGGTACTGCGCAGTGGTGACCATTTACTGAATTTAATCAATGATATTCTTGATCTGTCAAAAATTGAAGCCGAAAAACTCGAGCTATCCAGCCAGTCATTTAATTTTCTGCAGATGATTGATGATATCTATCAGCAAACCAATAGTCAGGCGCAGGCAAAACATCTGAATTGCGTGCTGGAGTTGAATTATCCGTTACCCCAATTTTTACAGACCGATGAACTGCGGTTTCGCCAGGTGTTGTTAAATCTGACCAGTAATGCACTGAAGTTTACCCAGCGCGGCAAAGTGGTGATCCATGTCAGTTACCTGACCGGAGACGAGCAACTGATCATCAAAATTAAAGATACCGGTATCGGCATGTCCGTTGACGAGCTGAATAAATTGTTCCAGCCCTTTGTTCAGGCTGATGCCACGGTAACCCGTAATTTTGGCGGAACCGGGCTTGGGCTGGTCATTTCGAAAAAGCTGATGCAGCAAATGCAGGGCGACATCCGGGTTGAAAGTGTTAAAGGCATTGGCAGTTGTTTTGAGATTATGATGAATTGTGAAACCCAACATGTAAGTCTGGTGGATTCTTACGAACACCAGGCTGCCAGTGTGCAGCCTGAGCCAGATAATTTTCATAGCAGTAAATTGAAAATTCTGGTGGCAGAGGATAATACCGATAATCAGCTCTTGGTCTCGGTATTGCTGAACAAAATGAATGTCGATTATGTGATGGTCGCCAATGGTCACCAAGCGGTTGAACAACTGCTGGCTACTGAATTTGATTTGGTGTTTATGGATATGCAGATGCCGGAAATGGGGGGTGAAGAAGCGACCTTATTAATCCGGCACGCCGGCATTGATGTGCCTATAATTGCCTTAACCGCCAATGTGATGCGTGAAGATCATCAACGATATTTGTTAGCCGGCTGCCAGGATTTGCTGGCCAAACCCATAGTGCAAAAGGACTTTTACGCCATGATCAAACAGTACACTCACAAGGAACGCACAGCGGAAGAAGAGTTGGCGCTGCGGTTAGAACAAGACCCGGCCATAATTGCGTTAAAACGTGACTTTGCCGAAAAATTACCTTCGCTTATTAATGAGCTGCAACATTATCAGCAGGTTGCAGATTTAGCCAAACTGCAATATGAAGCACATAGCCTGAAAGGTTGCGCCGGCAGTATGGGGTTTCCGGAGATCACGCAGCTGGCAGCGGAGCTGGAAATGTCGGCTCGAAGTACAGATTTGATGGCCTGTCAGCTGATTTTAGGGCGGATGCAGCAGCATCTGAGCTGCAGGCAGCCAATGTCTCAGGTCACAGATAAGGGCATGGCATGACGGTAACAACTGCAGTGGTTAGCCGCGAATTTGAGTTACATCCGCAGCTGGCTAAAGATTCGGTATGGATCAGTGACTGGCCTTTGTGCCAGTTACGGCTAATTAATGATAAAAACTACCCTTGGTTTATTCTGGTGCCTAGACGAGCAGATGTGCGTGAAATCATTGATCTGACTGATGAGGATCAAGAGTTATTGTGGCGGGAAAGCCAAAAGCTCAGCCGGTTGCTGCAACAATGTTACGCTCCGGATAAATTGAATATTGCTGCGCTTGGCAATATGGTTCCGCAGTTGCATCTGCATCATATCGGCCGTTTCACTTCGGATGCGGCCTGGCCTGCACCGGTGTGGGGAAAAGTACCAGCCGTCTCATACGGCGAAACTGAATTACAAACTGAATGTCGGCGCTGGGCTTTGTTTTAATGGTACAGGATGGGTTATGTCAGCCGAAAATGCATTAGTTACCTTGTTAATGGCAAAACTGGCGACCAATATGCTGGTGCTGCCAACCTTGCCGGAAATCGCGGTCAGAGTACGCCAGGCTGCCGATGATCCGGATATCAATCTGCATGCGATGGCCGAAGTGATCGCGTTGGATCCGGCGTTGGCGGCGCGGATGATAAAAATTGCCAATAGTGCTTTTATTGGACGCAGTATTAAAGTGTCGACATTAAACCAGGCGGTGACCAGGATTGGTTTAAGTCAGGTGAAAAATATTGCAACTGCAATGGCGCTGGAACAACTTTTCGTCAGCCATACTCCGGAAATCGCCAGCAAAATGGCTGAGCTCTGGCGTGATACGGTGCATGTCACTTGCGTGGCAATGGCCTGCCTGCAAGCTTATTTACCCAAGCACAAACATGACAACCTGAATCTGGATACCCTGACACTGGCTGCCCTGGTGCATCGGATTGGGGTATTACCGATTCTGGCCGAAGCGGAAAAACATCCACAAGTCTTCGGAGAAGAGACCTTTTTATTGCATGCGATTGATGAGTTTTCGTCACCGATTGGCGAAGCAATTTTGCAAAACTGGGAATTCTCAGACACCTTTATTGACGTGGTGCACAGCTGGCAACTGACTGAATTTAAAGGCAGTATCGGCTATGTAGATTTTATCCGGCTGGGGCTTATTTCAGCCAATTATTACCGGGATCGGCGGGAGCAAGATAAATTACTGGATGCGTATGTGCTGGTGGGGTTAATCAGTAAAAGGGCATTTATGCAGGAGCCGGCAATTGCACTGGCTTACAATGAAGCAAAAGCGTTGTTTGTCTGACAGTGCTGTAAGACAACAACCAGTGAGCTGCAATATCCGCTGTGGCTCACTGGCTGCAATGTCAGCTTAAGCCGCTGGCGTTACCGCTTGCTGCAGCGCTTTGAGTAATACTGCCAGTTCATTGGCCATCACCAGCAAATCGGCATCAAGGCGCAGCACCATATCATCCCAGCCTAATTCATCATTCTGATTGGCCAGTACTTCATGGAAGCGCAGCTTTTTCAGGCCGCCATCGTCACAGACCATAAAGCTGGCTTGACCTTCAACCACAAACTCCAGTTTAGTGACCAGCTTGTCTTCGAGGTGACTTTGCACTTCAGCCGCCGTCAGCAGATGGTTGCTGAATTTTACTTTGGCGCCTTCTTCGTCCGGAGCTTTTAATTCAGCTTCATTACCCAATTTAAAAGCAGTAGGTAAATCCTGATCTGTCAGCCATTGCTGCATGGCCAGATTCAGCTGATTGTTGTCAATCCAAGGCAGTGCAGGTAACGAACCCAGTGCCTTACGCACCAAACTGAGTACATCTTCAGCTTTACCCGCTGAACTGCTGTTCACAATAAACCATTGATTTTCAGCATCATAAAGAGCTGTGGTCACAGTAGAACGGCTAAATGCCCGTGGTAATAAAGTTTGGATCAGTTCTTCTTTAAGTGCCTGCTTTTCTTTACGACCCAGTGGCCGGCCTTTTTCCATTTCCAGCGCGTCAATTTTTGGCTGCAATTCTTCATTGATGACTGCTGCGGGCAGTACTTTTTCCTGACGCTTTACTGCGAACAAATGCAAATGTTGTTGCTGGTGGTGATACTGCTTGATGCTGTGATGCAGCGGGTAGGTAAAGCCCATCCGGACCGCTTCCTGACCGGTACAAGGACTGAATTTATGTTCAGTCAACGCACGTTCTAAGGCTTCAGGCTCCAGATTTAAGGCTTCGGTAATTTTGTAAACACGCAGATTTTTAAACCACATAATCGGACGGACTCTTTTGAAAAAAAGCCAGTATACCGATTACCCGATGCGGCACAACAGCTTCATGGCCACCAACAACTCAGCTGTTCAATGTTGCAGCAACGTGCCAGTGGCCATCCTTGTTTTAGAGCATGGCTAGCGCTTCAACACCTTCGGAAAGCGAATGTGGTAAGCCAGACCATGGCCAGGTTCGCTTTTTACCTGAATGCTGCCGGCCAGCGTTTGGCGCACCAGGTTGTAGGTGATATGGGTGCCAAGACCGCTGCCGCCCTGATCACGTTTAGTGGTGAAAAACGGATGGAACAATTTTTCCAGTTGTTCCGGCGTTAAACCTTTGCCGTTGTCGGCATAATTGATGTCTACCACATTGCCTTCATCAACCACGGTGATGTTGATATTACCTTCGGTCATATCTTCAAAACCGTGGATCAAGGAATTCATCAGCAGGTTGGTGAAAATCTGAGAAATGGCACCGGCCGGACAGCTGAGGATCAGGTTTTCCGGGCAATTCACCTCAATATGGTGTTTGGTTTTTTTGAAATGTGGCTGCAAACTACGAATGATTTCATTCAGATAATCAGCGAGTTGGATGGTTCTTATCGCTTCGCTGGTTTGATCAACGGCAATTTGTTTAAAGCTGGCAATCAGCTCAGATGCGCGGATCAAATTGGTGTTCAGTAACTCAGTACCTTGTTTGGCTTCTTCAATAAAATGTTCCAGCGCCTTGGGTGATAAGCTTTTTTCATGATACGCATGTTCCAGTGCCGATAGTTTTTCGGCAAGGAAACTGGTCGCAGTCACGCCAATGCCAACCGGTGTATTCACTTCATGGGTAATACCTGCGACTAAACCACCTAATGCGGCCATTTTTTCTGATTGTACTAACCGGTCTTGTGCCTGACGTAAGTCGGTGACCAGTTTTTCTAGTTCGGTTTGTTTACCGCGCAAGGCTTCTTCGGTGTGACGACGGCGTTCTATTTCTTCGCGAAGTGCTTGCTGCTTGACTTCAAGCTCTTGTTTTTGCTGTTGTAAATCCATCATTGCCTGGCTAAGGCCAGAGGTTTTACGGGCAACTTCCTGCTCCAGAATCAGATTGTGTTGATCCAGTTTTTCATTCGATTGCAGTAGTTGTTTTTGGGTGTTTTCCAGCTGACCTTTGTAATCCTGTACCCTGGCAATTAAACGGTTAAAGGCATCCGCCATCACGCTGAGTTCGTTGGTATCCCCATGCTGAATTTCAACTTTGGCGCCATCGAGATTATCCAGCTCAAGCTCTTCAATTTGTTGGGTTAATTCAGCCAGCGGCAAGGTCAGTTGTCGACGGAAGGCGATCAGAAACAGAATAATTAAAAAGGTAGTTTTAAGTAGGGCATTACCGATCAGGAAGTAGATGCCGATTTTAATCCGATCCAGTACGATAGTGCGGCTGGAAAATAACGTCACATCGCCAACCTGGGTGGCGCGGCCGGAAAATTCAAAAATCAGCGGAAAGGTATAACCAAACAAGCCCGATTTTTGCTCGGTCAGGCGCACACCTTCTTTCACCAGTTGATTGCTGTAGCGCTCGCTGATATCGATATATTGACCTAACTGGGTAATCACAGCACCGCTGTCATCACGCACGATAATGCCTTCGATAGATGGGATCGCCAGCAAGCCATCGGCAATGATCAACGCCTGTGTGGTGTTCAGCTCCCAGATGGCTCTGGTCAAGCTGCCAGAGATCGTTTGTTGCAGCGTTGCCAGTTCGCCGTTGATATGGTTTTTGGTATTAAAGTACTCAGCAACAATCTGCCCCAGGGTCACCACGAAGGTTAAAACGAAATAAACTGACAACACTTTGGTCAGCAGTTTCCTTGATAAACTTTTTTGCTGCATCTGACTACCTGTGATTTCAGCTTTGGATATCCATCCGGTGCTGTAAAATTAGCTAAAAAAAACAACAATTAAAATAGAAATGTCAGATTTAGTTCCGGTATTTGTAAGATTCTGGATTTAGCATGATGCAAGTTGTTGTTTCAAGCCATTTTCCAGTTGCAACTATAGCTGAATTTCAGGTTTGCTGAAAATTAAAGCAAGCTTGTTAATAACCGCAAATTTGGTATGGCAATTTGTGGGTATCTGTTGCATTAGCTAGGGTTACTGGTTATATTTTGCCCGTAACTTCGCAGAATAATTAGAATTAATTGAGGCTGTACCTAATGGCTTTGCCAGTGCTTATTTGTGATGACTCGTTGTTGGCGCGTAAACAAGTGCGCAAGAGTTTACCTGAATCTTTTGACGCTGAATTTCAGACTGCCGGTAACGGTTTAGAAGCACTTGCTATTCTACGTGCACAGGAAATTGGGCTGGTTTTTCTCGATTTAACCATGCCAGAGCTTGATGGTATTGGTGTGCTGGAAGCAATCAAAGCCGAAAGTATCGACTGTTTTGTCATTGTCATTTCTGCTGATATCCAACCTGAGATGAAAAAGCGGGTGATGGAACTCGGCGCTTTAGCTTTTATTCATAAGCCGGTCAATGAAGACAAGCTGCACAGTATTTTAAAACAGTATGGATTGATATGAGTACTTTCGGATTCAGCGAAGAACAACGCGATTGTCTGCAGGAAATCATCAATGTGGCGATGGGACTTGCCAGTGACAAACTTGCCCGGTTTCTCAATACTTTTGTGCATTTGCAAGTACCCTCGATCGCCTTAGTTGGCGCCAGCCATATCCCTGCTGAATTTGAAAACCGCTATCAGGATACCGAAGCCGCACTGGTCAGCCAGGGTTTTTTCGGCAATGAAGGTGTGCGTGGCGAAGCCATAGTGCTATATCAGATGGAAAACGCCCATAAGATCTCAGCCTTACTTGGTTATGAAGTGGGCGATGTTTCTGAAATTGAAATGTTGACCGATATCAGTTCTATTCTAACTACCACCTTCTTAAACGGTTTAGCCGATCAAATCGAAAATAGCCTGTCTTACAGCGCGCCACGGGTGTTGTCTTCGGTGAAAGGCGATTTGTCGAGTTTATTGCGCAGTACCTCGTTTCACTGGGAACATGCGCTGAAAGTTGACATCAGTTATCAACTGGTTGATCACTCCTTTAATTGCGACATGATTTTGCTGATCCCAGGTGAAGCCGTTACCAATATCCAACGTATTCTTGATCGGATCCTGGAAGATTATTGATGTCGCATGCCTGGTTAAGCAGTCCGATCCTGGCGCAACTCAATAGCGGTGTGATAGTGGTCGACGACGAATATCAGATCCATTATCTAAACGCTTTTGTCGAACGTCACGCTTCATTGCAGTTGTCCGAAGTGCAGGGCAAATCGTTATTTACAGTATTTGCCGATTTGCCGGAAGCCTGGCTGAAGCGGAAGCTGATGAGCGTGCTGGATTTAAACACTCCGGCTTTTAGCAGCTGGGAGCAACGGCAGTATATTTTTAAGTTACCGCATCTAAGACCCATCACCAGCAGCAGCCAATATATGGCGCAAAACTGCAGCATGTTACCGTTAAATTCTGAGCAGTCTGAACAGCCACTCATTTGCATTTTGATTGAAGATGCTACCGATGCTTTTGTGTATCAGCAGCATTTAAGTAAAACGCTGATTGAGCTTGAAAAAGCGAACCGTCAGGACGGCTTGACCAAGGTGCTGAATCGTCGGTATTGGGAAGAGCAACTGAAGCAGGAAATTCATCGGGCGCAGCGTTATCACCATCCTTTGTCGCTGATTTTGTTTGATCTGGATAAATTCAAAGATCTAAACGACAAATATGGCCATTTGGGTGGTGATTTTGTGTTGATCCAACTGGCATCTTTTATCAGCAGTTTACTGCGTGATTCTGATTTGTTCGGCCGTTACGGTGGTGAAGAGTTTGGCATTATTCTGCCCGATACCGGTCTGGATGGTGCGGTAGAAGTGGCGGAACGGATTTGTCAGGCGGTAGCCGAATATCCGATGTTGTTTAACCAACAAACCATTCGCGCCAGTATCAGCATGGGGGTGGCTGAATTGCTGCCAAAACAACACCTGTTGCATGATGATGTGATCCGCTGTGCCGATATGGCGCTTTACAACGCCAAGCGTGCTGGCCGTAATCGGGTCTGCAGTTATCTGGCTGGTGAGACCGAATATCAGAAGAAAGTGAACTAAGAGCCGAAGGTTATTTGTTCACCTTCAGTGCGACCAAAACTGGAATATTTGTCGTTCAACGGCAAAAAGTGTTGGTTTAACGACAAAAAAACAATTATTTCTATGCATTTAGATTGACAGACGTCTAAAACTTTGAGCATATGAGCGTCATGAAATATAAAAATAACAATACAACCACCACGATTATTACCACCAACCCTGCGGGGTAGGAGGTCGGCGGCGTATTGTCTTGAAAAAGGCCCGTGACCTCACCAGTCACGGGCCTTTTGCGTTTCTTAAAGGAGAAAACACATGAAGGTGCTGAAGTTTGGTGGTTCGTCGTTAGCGTCAGTTGAACGATTTTTGGAAGTTGCTGGCATTGTAAAACAACAACTTAGCGCAGAACCTATTGCGCTGGTACTGTCGGCACCCCAGGGTGTCACCAATATGTTGGTGGAACTGACTGACCTGGCATTTTTGGGCACCGACTATCTGCCGGTGTTACAACAATGGCAACAACGGTTATCTGGCCTGCAGCAACAAGCGCAGGCGCAGTTGTCAGAAGCGGCCAATAACACTTTAACGCAGGTGCGTGAAGCACAATATGCAACACTTTCGGCCCAGTTACAGGGTGTTGCTTTACTACAATATTGTCCGGATCACATCAAAGCCAGGATCCTCGGTTTAGGCGAGCAATTTAGTGTCGCGCTGATGACCGGACTGCTGCAAGGTTTGCATATTCAGACGGCAGCGCTGGATTCAGTACAGTGCGTGAAAAGTCAGGGCGACTTTTTAAACGCAGTGGCAGATGTTGCCGCGTCAGAGGTGGCACTTGCAGCCGCGATTAGTGCCGCACCGCAGCAGGTACAAGTGTTTGTGATGGCGGGTTTTGTTTCCAGCAACGCCAAAGGTGAATTATGCCTGCTTGGACGCAATGGCTCGGATTATTCAGCAGCCATAGTCGCTGCCAGTCTGCGCGCCAGTGTTTGTGAGATCTGGACCGATGTTGATGGCGTGTACAGCGCAGATCCGCGGCAGGTGAAACAGGCGCAGCTGATCGACCACTTGTCCTACGACGAAGCAATGGAGCTGTCGTATTTTGGCGCCAAAGTGCTGCATCCAAAGACCATTGGCCCGTTAGCGCGTTACCAAATTCCTTGTTATATTAAAAACACCTTAAACCCGGCGGCGCCAGGCACCTGCATCGATGCCAATAACAATGGCGATTCACTGGTGAAAGGCATTTCCAGCCTGGAACATCTGGCGCTGATCACCGTATCGGGCCCTGGCCTAAAAGGCGTGGTAGGGATGGCTTCCCGCGTCTTTGCCACCATGGCGCGCGAGCAGGTGTCAGTCAGTTTAATTACTCAATCCTCCAGTGAATTCAGCATTAGCTTTTGTGTGGCGCAACTTGATTTAGGCGTGGCGAAACAAGCGCTGGAAACCGAGTTTGAACTGGAATTGCAAGGTAAGTTGTTACGGCCGTTATCCATTCAGTCGGATATGGCAATTGTCAGTCTGGTCGGCGATGGCATGCGCCAGCACCGGGGTGTAGCAGCGAAGTTTTTTGCTTCGTTATCACAGGCTCGGGTCAATGTGGTGGCCATTGCGCAGGATTCTTCTGAGCGTTCTATTTCTGCAGTGGTGGAACAAAAAGCCTGTCGTAATGCGGTGAAGGTATGCCATGAAAACTTTTTCAGCCATGTACCGAGTATCGACGTGTTTCTGGTCGGTTGTGGTGTGGTTGGCAGCGAATTACTGGCGCAGTTCCAACGCCAGCAGCAGTTCTTAAAGCAACGTAATGTGCGGCTGACGGTGTACGGTATCGCCAATTCCAAAGCTTTGTTATTGGATGGGCAGGGTATCGATTTAAGCAACTGGCAGCAGCGCATTACCGATCAAAAAGCCCAGTTTAGTCTGGCCGCGCTGACACAGTTTGTACAGGATCATCATTTAACCAACCCGGTGCTGATTGATTGCACCAGTGCCGAGCCGGTGGCGATGCAATACGCCAACTTCTTAGCCGCTGGTTTTCACGTGGTCACGCCTAACAAAAAAGCCAATACCGCGAGCCTGGAGTATTACCGCGAGCTTCGCAGCGTGGCGCAGAAAAACCGCCGCCGTTTCCTGTACGAAACCACCGTAGGTGCTGGATTGCCGGTCATCGATACGCTACAGGGGTTGCTGAACGCCGGTGACGAGCTTATGGCATTTGAAGGAATTTTGTCAGGTTCATTGTCCTATATGTTTGGCGAGCTGGAGCAGGGCGTTAAACTGTCCGATGTGACGGCCAAAGCTAAGGCGTTGGGCTTTACTGAACCTGATCCACGTGATGATTTATCTGGCATGGATGTGGCGCGTAAGTTATTGATTTTAGCCCGTGAAGCCGGTATGCAGCTGGATTTAACCGATGTGACGGTGGAATCGGTACTACCGGCAGATTTTGCTCCAGGCAGCAACGTCAGCGACTTTATGCAACAGCTACCAGAGCTAGACAGCTGGTTTGCCGACAAAGTGGCGGCAGCGGAGGCGCAAGGCAAGGTGCTGCGCTATATCGGCGAAATTAACCAAGGCAAGTGTAAGGTGTCGGTTAAGGCATTAGATAGCAACCATCCGCTCGCCAAAGTCAAAGACGGCGAAAATGCGCTGGCCATTCACACCCGGTATTACCAGCCAATTCCGTTTGTGCTGCGTGGTTATGGCGCCGGTGCTGCGGTGACGGCGGCTGGGGTCTTTGGTGATGTGATGCGGACCCTTGGCTGGCAGCAGGAGATGTAACGATGAAGTCGTATTTTGCACCAGCTTCAACCGGCAATTTTTCGGTTGGGTTTGACTTACTGGGCGCTGCTTTTGCGCCAAAAAATGGTGAGTTATTGGGGGATGAGCTGGTGATCGAAGCTGAAGCGGCTGAATTAACGCTTAAGCTTTCAGGACGTTATGTGCATCAGTTGCCGGGTGATGTCACCGACAATCTGGTGATCAAGTGCTTTTACGCCTTTGAGCAAAAGGTCGGTAAGACTTTGCCACGATTAAAGTTGCACCTGAAAAAGCATCTGCCGGTTGGCAGTGGATTAGGTTCCAGCGCCTGCTCTATTGTGGTGGCTTGTTTTGCCTTTAATGACTATTTCGGTAAACCGTTATCGGATTTTGAGCTGCTGCAACTGACCGCTGTTTGTGAAGGTGGCGTCAGTGGCGCGGTGCATTACGACAATGTCGCGCCATCTTTGTACGGTGGTTTACAGCTGATGCTGCCGGAAAGTCCGCTGCTGTGTCGGCCTTTGCCATGGTTTGCCCACTGGCAAGTAGTGCTGTGTTATCCGGGCACTGTGCTGTCGACCAAAGCGGCGCGGGAAGTGATGCCAAAAGAGCTGAGCCTGAAGCACAGCATCCGTTTTGCCAATATGTTGTCGCGGTTTGTCAGCGCTTTGTATTGCCAGGATGAAACCGAAGCTTTTGCCGCGTTGCAGGATTTAGTGGCAGAACCTGCAAGGTTGCCGCTAATTCCGGAGCTGACGCCCATTCGCGCAGCATTAATGGCGGCAGGTATTGGTCATGTTGGTATTTCCGGTGCCGGGCCGACGTTGTTTGCGGTTTGTCAGAACGACCAACAAACGCAATTTGCGGCGGATTATTTTCGCGAACATTATGAAAAAAATCAGGATGCAATGACCCATATTTGTACCTTGGATACAGCTGGTGCGCGGGTGTTAGCAGATTAACAGCAGAATTTTAAAGCCGATTTTGTAAGCAGTACATAAAACAGGATTCAGTGAAATGCAGTTAAGAAATATCAAAGTACCAACTCAGCAAGTCAGCTTTTTAGAAGCGGTGCGGATTGGCTTGGGCGAGCAACAAGGGTTGTTTTTCCCGGACAGCTGGCCAACGCTCGATGTGGATGCGTTATTGGCGCAGCCTTTTGCCAAGCGCAGCGCCGCTATTTTACAGGCATTGATTGGCGATGAATTACCAGAAGCTGAATTATCAGCGCTGGTGGCAGAAGCTTTTGCTTTTGGTGCACCTTTAGCCAGGGTGACCGAGGATGTTGCCTGTCTGGAGCTATTCCATGGTCCGACCTTAGCCTTTAAAGATTTTGGCGGCCGTTTTATGGCGCGTGCTTTAATGGCATCGCAGCAACGCTCGGGCGTTTCCAATACCACCATTGTCACCGCAACATCGGGTGACACCGGTGCTGCAGTCGCCCATGCCTTTTACCAACGCGCTGGTGCCGAAGTGGTGATTTTATTCCCGAAAGGAAAAATCAGTGTGCTGCAGGAAAAATTGTTCACCACTTTGGGTAAAAATATTCATACGCTGGCGGTGGATGGCGATTTTGACCAGTGTCAGGCGTTGGTGAAAGAAGTATTTAATGACCGCGAATTGGTCAAACGCCTGAATATCAACTCGGCCAATTCGATAAATATCAGCCGTTTGTTTGCGCAAATATGTTATTACTTTGAAGCTGTGGCGCAAGTGCCAGCCGATAAACGCGACAACATCGTGATTTCGGTACCCAGCGGCAACTTTGGTAATTTAACGGCGGGCTTAATTGCCAAAGTGTTAGGTTTACCGATTAAACGAATGATTGCTGCCACCAATGCCAATGATACTGTGCCGCGTTATTGGCAAAGTGGCGATTGGCAGGTTAATCCGACAGTCGCAACTTTATCCAATGCGATGGACGTCAGCGCGCCAAATAACTGGCCACGGGTCGAAGACTTGCTGGCGCAAGGTGTCATTCAGCGTAGCGATTTAGTCACCACCATGGTCGATGAAGAAGACACGCAATTGGCAATGCGCCAATTGGCCCAGCTGGGTTATTTAAGTGAACCACATGCCGCTGTCGCTTACCGCGCGTTAAAACGTGAACTGCAACCTGGTGAATTTGGGATTTTCTTAGGCACTGCTCATCCGGCGAAATTTAAAGAGCAGGTCGAGAATATTCTCGGTAATCCAATCGCTTTACCGCCGGCGCTCGCTGCCGTTGCCGGTGAGGCAAGTTTAGCTGTTGATATGGCGGCGGATTTTGTAGAATTGCGTAAAGTTCTGTTGTCGCTGGAAAAGTAATTGTTGGTTACTTGCAGCGATAGCTTCAGATAACTAGGGTTACCCGACTCTCGCTCAAGGAATTCGATAGTGCATCTAAACTGGCATGATGTGATTGGGGCTGAGAAATCTCAGCCTTATTTTCAGCAAACTATAGACGCGGTTAAGCAGGCGCGCGCCGCCGGGGAAGTGATTTACCCGCCGGAAGCCGATGTGTTTTCGGCGTTTAAACTCACTGATTTTGACAATCTGAAAGTAGTGATTATTGGGCAGGATCCTTATCACGGGCCGAATCAGGCGCATGGTTTGTCATTTTCGGTACGTCCTGGTGTCGCTATCCCGCCTTCGCTGCGAAACATGTACAAAGAGCTGGCCCTCGAGTATCCGGATTTTCAGATGCCCAAACATGGCTGTCTGGAAAATTGGGCGACGCAGGGCGTATTGCTGCTCAATACCGTGCTGACAGTTATCGCCAATCAGCCGAATTCGCACCGGCATTTAGGCTGGGAGCAATTTACCGATAACGTCATTCGCGCCATTAGCAGCAAATCCGAGCCTGTGGTGTTTTTGCTGTGGGGTTCACACGCCATCAAAAAGCAAAAGCTGATTGATGGTATCAAACATCACATTCTGACAGCGCCACACCCGTCGCCCTTGTCGGCACATCGTGGCTTTTTGGGCTGCGGCCATTTTGCTGCGGCCAATCAGTGGTTAACAGCGCAGGGCAAAACAGCTGTGCAATGGCAGGTATAGAGGTAACGGCAGTCCACTTTATTGCGGCTAGGTGAGAACATCAACCTTTTGGCAGTAACTCATCATTAGAGATAACGACCGCAGCCTTTAAGCTGCAGTCATTATGGTGCGGTTTGCTGAACGCCAGAAACTAAAAAGCCCACCGTAAAAAAGGAGGGCTTTAAATGGTTACATCAGCTGTTCAATCAGGTCGTCGTCGAAACTAAAGTCAATGTCTTCGAGCTCTTTGCGTAATCTCTGCCGTTCTTTGACGGCCTCGATTTCGCGCCATTTGCGCTTCACCGCTCGACTGCTTTTCGCGGCTGGGCGCTCCAACATGTTCAGTAAGTCCTCAAAGCTTTCCATACTGCACCTCGCTGAGTTGTTGTTATTATCGCCAAAATTGATATCACACTTTGTGACAAATTAAAATAGTCAGATGACAGAAAAATGAATTGAAAATGAACAATTGGCGATAAATTTTATGAAGGCGGGTTTGGATTGGTCTGATTGCAGAAAACCGGCAGACAAGAGGAGGGCACTATTACTGTATAAAAAAGGGCCACAAACTGCGGCCCTAATAAAGATAACTTCGCGAAATCATCACTACAGATTATTGCTGAAACAACTTAATCAACCGCTCAGTCGATGCATCAAACTGATGCTGTTGCTGACCCGACAACACCTGATAAATCGGTGTCGACAGTTGTTTGCCAAGCTCGACGCCCCATTGATCAAAGGAATTGATATTCCAAAGCACGCCTTGCACAAACACCTTATGTTCATACAACGCCAATAACGCGCCTAAATAAAACGGCGACAGTTCTGGCAGCAACAGGGTGTTGCTCGGTTTATTGCCTGGCGATACTTTATGCGGCGCAAGTGCTTCCGCTTGTGCAGCAGTGCCGCCGGCAGCCAGAACTTCACTGGTGGCTTCGTCCAGCGTTTTGCCTTGCATCAGCGCCTGGGTCTGGGCAAAACAATGCGCGGCTAAGCGATGATGATGATCCTGCAGATCATGGGCTGGTTTAATCGGCAGAATAAAATCAGCAGGTACCGCCAATGCACTTTGATGCAATAACTGGTGGTAGGCATGTTGGCCGTTGGTGCCGGCGTCGCCCCAGATCACCGGTGCAGTGGCCGCAGTTAAAGCGTCACCTGCGATATCGACACCTTTGCCGTTACTTTCCATATCGAGTTGCTGCACATAAGACGGCAACAGTCGCAGATAATGACTGTATGGCAATAGTGCCTGGGTCTGACAACCTAAACCATTGATATACCAAACACCCAACAAGGCCAAAATCACCGGCATATTTTCGGCAAGTTCAGCCTGCTGGAAATGTTGATCCATGGCATGGGCGCCAGCCAGCAGCTGATTAAACTGCACGGTGCCGAGCATCAGACAAAGTGGAAAACCGATGGCAGACCACAACGAATACCGGCCACCAACCCAATCCCACATCGGCAGAATATGGTCACTTTCGATGCCAAATTCAGCTGCAGCTTTAATATTTGACGAGGTAGCCCAGAAATGACGGGCAATCGCTGCCTGATCGGCGCCGTTGTCGGTAAACCATTGACGAATGGCCAAAGCGTTTTGTTTGGTTTCTTCAGTACCAAAGGATTTGGAAGCCACAAACACCAGTGTTGTCGCCGGATCCAAACCTTTCACCACATCGCTGACTACAGCGCCATCAATATTACCGGCGAAATGAATTTGCAGCGGGCTGATATTGTAAGGTGTGAGTGCTTCTACCGCCATTTGCGGGCCCAATAACGAGCCCCCGATGCCGATCCAAATTAAATCGGTGATCGGCTCTCCGGTATAACCAGAGTATTGCAGGCTGTTCAGTTGCTCGACTAACGCAAACATCTGCGCATGGCAGGCACTGATTTCGGCGCTGATATCCGCATCATCTAAAGTCAGATTCGCTGACAAAGGCGCGCGCAGCGCGGTGTGCCAGACACTGCGTTGCTCAGAGCTGTTGATTTTATCACCGGCAAACATCTGTGTCCGTTTGCTGGTTAAATCGCTATTTTGCGCCAGTCCAAGTAAATGTTGCCAGATGGCGTCGTTAATCAGGTTTTTAGAATAATCCAGCTCAATACCACAGGCGTTTAGCGCATATCGCTTCGCGCGCTCTGGATCTGCAGCAAATTCCTGCCGCAGGTTTAATGGTTGTTTCGCAAGTTGCGCCAGCTCGCGCCAAACTGCAGACGGCATTCTAAACTCCTTGTGCAAAATCAGTGGTGTGTCGGGCGTGGATCATTGCAGCGCCAGGCTAATCACTTGTTCCAGTTTACGTTGGTCGATAGCAAATTTACGAATGCCTTCAGCCAGCTTTTCGGTTGCCATGGCGTCTTCGTTCAGTGCCCAGCGGAATTCGGTTTCAGTCAGACTGGCCGGTTTTGCGGTGGTGGCGCCAGTGTCTTTTAAATACACTGTCAGATCACCCGTTTGTTTGTCCAACTCGTCCAGCAATGGCGGGGCAATGGTTAAACGGTCACAACCGGCCAGCGCCAGTACTTCACCGATATTGCGAAAGCTTGCGCCCATCACAATAGTATTATGGCCATGTTGTTTGAAATAACGGTAAATTTCCCGTACTGAAATCACGCCAGGGTCGGTTTCGGCATCGTAACTTTGACCGGTGCTGGCTTTGTACCAGTCCAGAATACGGCCAACAAAAGGCGAAATCAGGAACACACCAGCTTCGGCGCAGGCGCGAGCCTGACACATATGGAATAACAGCGTCAGGTTGCATTGAATGCCCTGTTGCTCTAGCACGCGGGCGGCTTGAATGCCTTCCCAGGTGGAGGCAATTTTGATCAGAATTTTATCTTTGCCAATGCCATTTTCCTGATACAGCGCAACCAGCTGCAGCGCTTTGGCAATAGTGGCCTGCGTATCAAAGCTTAAACGGGCATCAACCTCAGTTGAAACGCGACCCGGCACCAGTTTGCTGATGGCGGTACCGACATCAACAGCGAATTTGTCAGACGCCAGACTAAGTTGTGACGACTGATCCGCAGCTTTGGCTTTTGCGTAAGCAGCTGCCTGAGCCAATAAAGGTTTCGCAAACTCTAATTGGCTGGCATTCAGTAACAAAGATGGGTTGGTGGTAGCATCAACCGGCCGGAATTGTTCGATGGCGTTTAAATCACCGCTGTCGACAACAACGGTCGTCACAGCTTTTAGTTGGGCTAATAATGTGCTCATATCGTTTAATTACCATTTATTGGTCAGCTAAATGCTGAAATTGCCTTCGATTCTATTTATTTGTAGGAATATTACAACAAATAATGCGGGTAAATGTTGAATTCCTGCCAAACAGTTGCTCAATTTTTATCGTGTTACTATAGTAGTTTTATCACGTTTTACGTGTTGTCACCCGAGAGCCGCCCATCGCCGATTCTGATTTGTTAAGGCCGTAATGACGTTGACGCCCAAATTTTACAAACACAAAAAAGTCCTGGTCGTTGATGATTGTGATCCTGTGCGCGCGTCAATCAAAAGCATGTTACAAAAAATAGGTTTCGAACATATTGCAACAGTGTCCGATGCCAATGCTGCTATTGCCAATTGTACCGAAGTTGAATATGACTTTATCCTGTCCGATTTTAGCCTCGGTGAGGGTAAAGACGGTTATCAGTTATTTGAAGCACTGCGTCATTTGAGTTTATTAAAAAGCTCATGTTGTTATTTGATTATCAGTGCCGAAAGTCAGCGGCAGATAGTTCACGGCGTAGTGGAACTGCAACCTGACAGCTATTTACTGAAACCTTTTACCTTTATTCAATTGGAAAAGCGCCTGCTGCGCGCTTTGCAGATAAAAACGTCGTTGGCCAAAGCCTATGATGAAATTCACCAGGGCTTATTTGTTGAAGCGGCCAATTCCTGCGAAACCGTGATTAAATCTGACCCTGATTTTGCCATTTTTGCCGTCCGTCTCAAAGGAGAATTACTGCTGCAGATGGAACATTTTCAGGCAGCAGAGCAACTTTATGGCCATATTCTGACACGGCGTGACTATGCCTGGGCTCGTTTAGGCCAGGCCATAGCGCGGTTTTGTCAGCAGCGTTGGCTGGAAGCCGAGTTTGAACTGCGTGAATTGTCGCGGATGGACGAAACCAAAGTCGAAGCGCTGGACTGGTTAGCGCGGTTGTTCATCAAACGGCAGCTGCTGAAAGACGCTTATGAAACCTTAAGTGAAGTCACCAAATTATCACCCAAAAACTATCAGCGGCAAAAAGCCCTGGCCAATTTGGCGGAAATCAACGGTTTAAAAGAAGATACAGTGAAGGTGTACGCACGGTTACTGAATGCAGCGCGTTATTCCATTTACGACACGCCCGATAACTTCCTGAATTATGTGCGGGCGATTATTGAGCAGGCGAAAGACGTCAACAAACTGGAGCAAGCCAGATTATTAAAAAAGGCCGATGAAATTCTTGGCAATATCGGCAAAAGATTTTCGCTCGAAACTTATATCCACGAAGAGCTGGCGGTGCGGGCGCGCATCAATATTCTCAAAGGCAATATTGACGAAGCGCGGGATTTGCTGGTGAAAAGTGATGCAGCGGAGGGTAGCCGTACTTTGTCGGTGGAAGCATGTCTGGATAAAGCCAAGGCCTATTTTGAGGCCGGTAATTTGTCACGCTCTGATGAATATATGGAAAAACTCAGCGAAGTGGTGAATCACGAAGATTTGCTGGCAAATACGCTAACGGTGCTGATCCAACACGAACACAAACAACACGATAATTTGCGAGAAGAAATTAAGACCCTGAACAACGATGGCCTGGACGCCTACCAGAATGGTTATTTTGGCCGGGCGCTGGAGTTCTTTAATAAAGCCTTTGACTATATGCCCTACAACCCAAGTCTGGCCCTGAATCTGCTGCAAACCATCAGTAAAATTGGTGGGGTGAACAAAGACAGTGCCCGGCTGGCGCGCCGTTGTGTGGTGATCCTCGAACAAAGTGAGTTGTCGGATGCCAATCAACGCCGGTTTCAGGCGGTAATGAAAGAGCTGAGCTCATTATTACAGCTGGCCTGAGCTGGTCTGAACTAGCCCGGACTGGCCTGAACTAGCGTAGTTTTGCTATAGTGCCGGCTTTTCGCGGTACAAGGTTCAGTTCAATGTTAATGGTTGTTTCTCCGGCAAAAGATTTAGACTATCAAACTCCTGCCCCTGATGTTTCGGCGACAGAGCCTACCTTGCTGGCACACAGCAGTGAACTGATTAAGGTCTGTCGCAAACTCAAACCACTGCAGTTATCACAGTTGATGCATATCAGCGACAAACTGGCCGGTTTAAATGCCGCGCGTTTTGCTGACTGGCAATTGCCTTTTACTGCTGAGAATGCCAAACCAGCACTATTTGCTTTTAACGGTGATGTTTACCAAGGATTGGACGCCGCCAGTTTAACAGCCGAACAGGTGCAGTATGCCCAGCAAAAACTGCGCATTTTAAGTGGCCTGTATGGGGTGCTGAAACCGCTGGATTTGATGCAGCCATACCGGCTGGAAATGGGTACTTCGCTTGCAAATAAACGCGGCCAGAACCTGTACCAGTTTTGGGGCGACATCGTCACCACCGAACTTAATCAACAGTTGGAACAGTTAAACGCGCCGATGCTGCTGGATTTAGCTTCGCAGGAGTATTTTAAAGTGGTGCGGCCAAAGTTATTGGCACGGCCGATAATGAAAGTGCAATTTCGCGATTTTAAAAACGGTGATTATAAAATTATCAGCTTTTTTGCCAAAAAAGCCCGTGGTTTGATGGCGCGGTATGTGATTACTGAACAGATTGATCAGCCATCGGGCCTGAAAGATTTTAACCTGAGTGGTTATCAGTTTAATGCTGCTGCATCATCCAACAGCGAACTGGTATTTTTACGTCGGTTGGCAGATTCTTAGCCACCTGGTTTGAACCGAAACACCCAATGCTTGCCGCTGTAAAATTGCGGCTGCGCTTTTACAGCCAGTTTTGCTAAAATACTGGCCTGACCTTCTCTGAGAATCCAGCATGAAATTTCCCGGCCGCCGTAAACTGAAGCATTATTTCCCGGTTTCCCAACCAAAACTACAACTCCCAAGCTTCGAAGTGCGGCCAGAACTGGACACTTATGTGGTGGGTTTAGATCAGACCATTGTCGATGTGATTGCCAATGTGTCGGACGAATTTTTAGAAAAGTATACCATTGGCAAAGGCTTATCTAACTTAGTTGAACACGGTAAGGCTGATCAGATTTATCAGGAACTGGTGCAAAACGGCGCTATTTCTGACCATTTCGCCGGAGGCACCATCGGCAACACCATTCACAACTATTCGGTGCTGGCTGACGATAAATCGGTGTTATTGGGCGTGATGTCGGCCAGCATTCAGCTCGGTAGTCCGGCTTATCACTATTTATGTCACACCAGCTCGAAAGTGGATATGAACCATTTGCAAGGGGTGTCTGGCGATATTGGTCGTGGCATTACCATGATCACCCCGGATGGTGAGCGGACTTTTGTCATCGATCCAGGTGAAATGGATGCGCTCACGCCAGCCTATATTCCGGAAGATATTATCGCTAAAGCAGCAGCGGTGGTGGTCAGTGCTTATCCGCTGCGCGCCAAAGGCCAGCCGATCCAACAAGCCATGCAACGGTTGCTGGAAATTGCCAAAAAACACGGTGTACCGGTGGTGATGAGTCTTGGTACCAAACATCTGGTGGAAGAACATCGCGAGCTGATTCTAGCGACGGTGCGTGATTATGTCGATGTGCTGGCGATGAACGAACTGGAAGCCGAAGCCTTAACCGGTTTTGCCGACCCGCTGCAAGCCGCCGAAGCGGTACTGGAACTGACCGATATGGTGTTGGTGACCGCTGGACCTGAAGGCCTGTATTTGTGTGGTTACACCGATGAGCCGGGTAAACGCGAAACGACCAATCCAATAAAATCCGGCACTATTGCTGATTACAACCAGTTTGAATTCAGCCGTCCGGTGCAAAAACAGCACTGTAAAAACCCAGTGAAAGTTTATTCGCATATCGACCCTTATTTAGGCGGGCCGGAGCGGATTAAAAATACCAATGGTGCAGGTGATGGTGCCTTAGCGGCCATACTGCACGATATTGCCGCCAATTATTACCACCGCCATGCGCTGCCACTTTCCAGTAAGCATGAACTGCCTTACTTGGCTTATTCGTCGTTTGCGCAAATTTGTAAATACGCCAACCGCGTCAGCTACGCCATTCTGGTGCAAAATGCGCCACGTTTGTCGCGTGGTCTACCGGAAAAAGAAGATAGTTTAGAAGAAGCTTACTGGGAAAGGTAAATCGCTTCTTTATATGAAAATCAGCTAGTTAAGCTGTATCCGGCAAAGCCGCCAGTGGGCGGCTTTGTCTTGGTCGACAGATTATGCTGCTTGGACGCATCAATTTGTAAAGCGTTACGCTGCTCTTTATAGTGTGGCGCTATTTAATCTGTTGTCGGCGGGCACCCGTATCTGATTTTTGGGTATAGCCTTGTTGCTTTTTTGGCCGCGACACGTGATCCACGCTAATTTTCTATTGAGACACCTCCCTGATGACTAAATTTTGTCGTTATATGCTGATGTTTGGCGGCTTGTGGTTTCATGCCGGTGAAGCATCCGAAATTACCATTCCCAAAGTCACCGGCAGCATCGTGATCGATGCTGATTTATCCGAAGCAGCCTGGCAACAAGCCACACCGGTCGAAATCATCTATGAAACCAGACCTGCTGAAAATACGCCGGCGCCGGTAAAAACCACAGCCTATGTGATGGAAGATGGTGAGTTTTTTTATATTTCTTTTGTTGCGCAAGACCCAGACCCGGGCAAAATCAGGGCCTTTTATCGCGACCGCGACAAGATTTGGGATGACGATAATGTAGGGATCAAAATCGATACCTACAATGACAGCAAATTAGCCTACCAGTTTTTTATCAATCCGTTTGGTGTGCAGGCCGACTCGATTGAAAATGAAATTACCAAAATGGAAAGTGATGCCTGGGACGGTATCTGGCACAGTGCGGGTAAAATCACCGCGACGGGCTATCAGGTGGAAGTCGCAATTCCACTGCGAATGCTGAATTTTAACGACCGGCTCGCCAGCCAAACCTGGAAGCTGGAGTTATTGCGGTATTATCCGCGTGATGTCAAACATCGTTTATCCACGAATAAAATTGAACGGGCTAATCCGTGCTGGATTTGTCAGATGACGGCGGCCAACGGTTTTGCCGGCGCCAAACAAAGTAATCATTTTACCTTAGTACCGGCGCTGGTCACAGGCGCGAGCCAGCAGCGTGACGTGGCAGCAAACAGCAAAGGCGACTGGCAAACAGAGAATAATCTGGAACCGAGTCTGGATGTGAAATGGGGAATCACCCCGGACATCAGCTTTAACGCGACGTTAAACCCGGATTTTTCGCAGGTCGAAGCCGACGAAGCACAGGTATCGGTTAACGATACTTTTGCCTTGTTTTTTAACGAAAAACGGGCATTTTTCCTCGATAACGCCGACTACTTTTCGTCGCCATTAGATTTGGTTTATACCCGCAACGTATCCTCCCCGGATGCCGGGGTGAAGTTAACGGGCCGCCACGAATCGCAGTCGTTTGCGTTTTTTGCTGCCAACGACAAAACCACCACCTTCATCGTGCCGGGCAACATCAGCTCCGATATCGCCTTTTTGGATCAGAAAAGTGAAAACGCCGTGCTGCGTTATCGCAACGATTTAACGTCGGAATTGTCGGTGGGTTGGATCAGCACCTTACGTCAATCGGACGATTATCATAACTTCGTGCATGGTTTGGATGCGAAATATCAGTGGAATGATCAAAACCGGCTGATTGCGCAGGTGCTGCATAGCGACAGTGAATATCCAACGGCGCTCTCGGCACAACTGGGTGGTGAAGCGGCGCTGCGGGCATCGGCGAAAGGCATCAGCGATGGTTCGCAGTATCTTGATTATCAACATGAAAATCGCGACTGGAGCTGGTACAGCCGTTATCAGGCGATGGGCGAGAATTTCCGTGCCGATATGGGCTATCAGCCACAAACCGATTTTAACAAACAAACCCACGGTGCTACTTATCAGTGGTTTTCCGAAAGCCGCTGGTGGAACCGGCTGCAGTTGTGGGGCGACTGGGATATTACTCACAACTCTGATGGCGAGTTGCTGGAAAAAGAAGCTGAGATGGAAGTACAGCTGTGGGGCGCTGCGCAATCTTATGGTTTTGTTGGCTTAACCAGACGCGACCGGGTCGGTAGCAGACTCGATGATGGCCGTTTGCAGGTGGATGGCAATAGTCAGTTGTTCACAGAAAATACCTTTGGTGCCGGCGCTGAATTGCAGCCATATGCTGGGGTGTTTCTGGGTTTTGAAGCCGAAGTGGGGGAAAAACTCGATTTTCGAAATAACCGTCTGGGCGATGGTTTAGAGCTTTCACCTGAGTTGAAATGGAACGTCGACGCACATATGCAAATTCAGGCACGGCATATTTATCGTACGCTGGACGCTGATGCGGCTGAAGTCTTTACCGCCAATCTGACGGATTTGCGGCTGAGTTACCAGTTTTCAGTGCGCAGTTTTTTACGGCTGGCGCTGATTTATTCGGATATCGAGCAAAACCCGCTGAATAACACCGGCGATGTCACCGAACGTTCTAAAACACTGGGCTCGCAGCTGCTGTATTCGTACAAGTTAAACCCACAAACCTTATTCTTTGCCGGCTACAGCGACAACGCTTTTAGTGACGACGAAGTACAGGATCTCACCCGTGCCGAACGTTCAGTGTTTATGAAGTTTAGTTACGCCTGGATGCTGTAACAATTGGGGTCAGAGTCAATTGTTAACAAAAAACAGTTAACAATTGACTCTGACCCCGAAGTTAACAACTCGTTTAACCGCGGGCTTTTGCCGCTTTTTTCAGGGCTTTTTTCTTGGCCACAGTCTTCGGCTTTTTGGTTTTGCCAGGCGCCTTGGCTTCTTTGTGTTTTGGTCGTAACTCTTCAATCACCCGGCGTTTCAGCGCTTGTTCGGTATAACGTTCAACTTTGCCAACGATGCCAATGTCGTGTGCTTCTACCAGTGAAATGGCGATGCCTTTTTTACCGGCACGGCCGGTGCGGCCGATGCGGTGAATATAAATATCGGCAGTGCGTGGCATGTCGAAGTTAATGACATGGCTGATATCGTCGATATCCAGACCACGGGCAGCAATGTCAGTGGCCAATAAAATCCGTACCTGACCGGCGCTAAAACGCGATACCGCGGTCATCCGTTTATCTTGTGGCATTTCGCCTTGTAACCAGCAGGTTTTAATGCCGGCGGCTTCTAATTGTCCGGTTAAAGTCGCCAGCCGTTCGCGCGTCTTGATAAACACGATCACTTTGGTCATTTCCGGCTGTTTTAACAGGTGCAGCAACAAGGCCAGTTTATGTTCACCATCATCAGCTAAATGGATCCACTGGGTGATTTTGCCCATTTCGCGGCGCGGGGGGGCGGCTTCCAGTAACAATGGCTCTTTTAGCGCTCGGGTGGCAAAACGACTGATGGCAACGCCTTCCAGCGTGGCCGAAATCAGCATGGTTTGGCGCCGACGTTTTGCTTCAACGATAATGCGGTCCATCTCGCCGACAAACCCCATGTCCAGCATGCGGTCAGCTTCATCTAAAATCAGCACTTCAACTTCGTCGGCCTGAAAACTTTCTTCATTCAGATATTCAATCAACCGACCCGGTGTCGCCACCAGTAAATCGTTGTTTTTCTCCAGGGTCTCTTTGTGACTGCCGTAGTTAATGCCGCCGGTAATTACGCCTACATTGAGGCCGGTAAACTGAGTCAGCACTTTGATTTGTTCAAAAATCTGAAACGCCAGTTCGCGGGTCGGTGTCATGATCAACACACGGGCAAAACCAGGATCACGGCGTGGGAAATCAATGAGGTATTGAATAGCCGGTAATAAAAACGCCAGCGTTTTACCAGTACCGGTCGGGGCGCTCGCCAGGATATCCCGACCTTCCATCGCCGGTGGGATCGCCAGTTGCTGAATGCTGGTTGGTTTGACAAAACCAGCAAAACTCAGCGCTTTGTTGACGTCGTCATCAAACTGAAAATCGTTAAAGGAGGTTATTTCGGCTTGGCTGATTTCTTCAGTCACAGTCACAGTACCTTATCTCTTAAATAAACAAATTAACTTTAGTCGTGCCAGAACAGCTTTGCACCTTACAGGCTGACAAGCGCGCTGTAGATGCCTTACACTGCTGACAATTGGCAGCAGCTCAATAAGCTACTGCGTGGTGATTTTTTCGGTCCCGGGCTGGTGATGAGCACAGGTTTTCGTTGTAAACAATTTTATGTTGATCACCGCGATTGTGCGATGAAAGTCAGCACCGATGCCTTGCTGTTAGGTGCCTGGACGCAGTTGCCTGCGGCTGGCGCTATCCTTGATATCGGTACTGGCAGCGGTATTCTGACGCTCATGCTGGCGCAACGTTGCCAACAGCAGGCTGCTGTGATCTTCGACGCACTAGAACTGGATCCGCAAGCTGCTGATGTTGCCGCGGAAAATTTCCGGCAAAGTGCCTGGCACGACAAGATCCGTTTGATCAAAGGCGACATTCTAACCTATCCGGCCAGTGCTGACCATCCGTCTGACCAGCGCTACCAGCTGATCATTAGCAATCCGCCGTTTTTTGTCGATAGTCTCAAAGCCTCGGATCCCAAACGTAATCAGGCGCGGCACACTGATACTTTATCATTTACTGATTTATTGACAGCCGCGGCCAGGTTGCTGGCACCTGACGGTGTGTTTAGTCTGGTGTTGCCAACAGCTGGCGCCCTGCAATTGATGATGCTGGCACAACAATCTGGCTGGTTGTTACAGCGGCAATGTTGGGTGCAAAGCAAAGCGGGCAAACCGCCGCTGCGCTGTTTATTTAGTTTAAGTCGGCTGCCGCCTACTGCGCCCTCAGTGGTTGAGGTTGTTAGCGAGCAGTTGCTGATCCATGCCTTTGACGGCAGTTACAGCGCCGAATATCGGGCGTTACTTCGTGATTTTTATCTGAAGTTTTAGCCGCAACTGTGAACGCAACATTTAACCGAATACAGGGAATAGCACAATTCATGTCAAGTATGCCGTTAAGTCCAGAGCAATGGGTGCAGCTGAATTTACAGCAGCAAGGCCTTCATCAGCAGAGGCGGGGCAAAGCGGCCACGCTTGCCATGATTGAGCAGCTTGGTTATGTGCAGATTGATTCGATTAATGTTGTCGAGCGGGCGCATCACCACGTACTGCAAAGCCGCATCGCCAATTATCAGCCGCAGTGGCTCGACGAACTGCTGGCGCAGCGGAAAATCTTTGAATATTGGTCGCATGCCGCGGCTTATCTGCCGATGCAGGATTTTCGCTTTAGTCTGTTTCGCAAACAACAATTGCAGCAAGGGAAAAAACACTGGTTTGCGCCAGATCACCAGATGATGCAATTGGTGCGCGCCCGGATCACCGCCGAGGGCCCGCTCAAAGCCAGTGATTTTACCGCCACTGCAGCAAAAAATGGCCCCTGGTGGGACTGGCAACCAGCGAAACAAGCGCTGGAGCAGCTGTTTATGCAAGGCGAGCTGATGGTCGTACGCCGCGAAAAGTTTCAAAAAGTGTTTGATTTAACCGAGCGGGTGTTGCCGACGGATTTGGATCTGCGGGTTCCATCCAATGCAGAATTTGTCGGCTATCTGATTGATCGTTACCTGCAAAGCCATGGTTGTGGTAGTGCCGCGCAAATCAGTTATTTACGTGCTGGATTAAAGCCAGAGGTGCAGCAGCAATTACTGGAGCGGCAAGCGGGTGGTGAACTTGGCAGTTTTATGCAGCAGGGCCAGCGTTATTTTTATCCGCAAAATTTGCCGGAACTAGCGCCGGTATCCCGCAAAGTTAGTTTGTTAAACCCTTTTGATAATTTAGTGATCCAGCGCCAACGTTTACAGCACTGGTTCGATTTTGATTATCAGATTGAAGTCTATGTACCGGCCGAAAAACGCAAAATTGGTTATTACAGTTTACCGATTTTATATCGGCAACAATTGATAGGGCAGATGGATGTGAAAGCCGTGCGTGCCGAAAAAGTGTTATTGGTGCAGCATCTGGTGTTTAACGAAGGAACTCGTCTGACCGATGGTCTGCGCCAGGCAATGACACAAGCGCTGGCTGAATATGCCGCTTTTAATGGCTGCGAGCAGTGGCAGTTGGTCAGGGCTGCGCCTGCCTTGATCTCATGGTTGTCGTCTGAAGGTGATAATTCGAACATCACCAAATCGTAGCCTAACATCCATTAAAAAAGGCGCCGCAGCGCCTTTTTATACAGATTCAGAGTCCTGAATTAGCTGGCGCTACGCGCTTTGATCGCTTCCAGAATTGGTGATGCAGCAAAACCATTGCTGGCTGCCCACTCAGAGTCACCCATTTTGGCGACGAAGCTGCCTGGTAACTGTTTAATGATGAATTCAGCGGCATCAGCAGCGTTGTTTTTGATAGCAAACCGGATCATCGGCAGACCGTCACAGCTAACGCCGTCATAGACGTTTTTGATGCGGATGCGGCTGTCAGATAAAGTTTTACGCAGGCTGTTTTTATCGTTTGCTGCAATGTATGCACAAATTGATTCAGCAACCTGCTCATTGGCGCTGGCAGAAGTTGCGAAAAGTGGGGTTGCAAAAACAGCAATCAGTGGTAAAAATTTCAATTTCATAGCCAGCTCCGGATCCTAAAGTTGTTTGTTACTTGAACAAAAATTTGGTCTGGAAAGGCAGGTCATAGCAGAACACGCAGGCATATCAATATGGATATGTTTTACATCGCTTTGAACGATGGTAGCTCAGCCGTCGTGGGTAAATTGTTGATTTACCTGTAGACCTGAAGCTTTGCGTGTTCAGCTTTTCAGCTGACTTGCCCTTCAATGGCCGGCATTCTATGCATTACTAATTTAGATCGCAAGTACTTTTTTAACATTTGTGGTCTTTTTCTGCACAGTATGGTGTTGGTCGCTTAAACCCGGCTGTTCATCGCCACACGCGGTTTTTTAGCATGCTAAGTTGGGCTTTATACCAACTCAATCATTTCTTCGACAATCTGATTTAACCACAATGACAACCTCTCGTCCGTCTGGTCATATTGGTTTTCTTCATCCAGTGCCAACCCATAAAACCATTCACCGTCATCAGTAACCGCTTTGGATTTGATAAAATCGTAACCTTGTGTCGACCAGAAGCCGATGCGCTGACAGGGCTGGTCACTGATCGCCTGGTGCAACATGCCAATGGCATCAACAAACCATTCGGCATAACCCAGCTGATCGCCCATGCCGTAAATGGCTACTATTTTGCCGGACAAATCAACAGCAGCAATGTCATCCCAGTGCGCTTCCCAATCTTCCTGTAGTTCGCCAAAATCCCAGGTCGAAATTCCCAGGATCAGCACATCATAATTGGCCATCGTCGCCAGAGGCTGCTGTTTCAGATTATGGAGTGTTACACTGCTGCCAGTTGGTAACGCTGCGTCAACCGCTAACAGAGCCTGAATTTTTTCCGCGGTCATTTCGGTGTAACAAGTAGTTGAGCCATAAAACACGGCGATTTTTAACGACATAACAAACTCAGCAGCAGGCAACGATGGGATGGCCGGCAGTTTACCAGAAGCGTGCTGTGGCAGAAAGCGCAGTCCGGTTTGATTATGGCAGCTTATCCTGGCGTTTTGGTTAGCAACACGCGCTGGTGAAAGGGAACGAACAATGACACGTCTGACAGCAAAAGGTCGACCGAAACAGGGGGCCGTGACACCACAACTGCCAGCGGCAGAAGCCGCATTGATCCAGCAATATCTTGATCAACTGTGGCTGGAAAAAGGCGTCAGTGAACATACATTGGCGGCTTATGGCACTGATTTACGAAAGTTTGCGTTTTTTCTGCATAGCCATCAGCGCCAGTTATGTCAGGCCATTGCTGATGTGCTCAATCAATATCTGGCGCACCGCCATGATGCAGGTATGCAACCGCGTAGCACCGCCAGAACACTCAGCAGTTTGCGTAATTTTTATCAGTGGCTGCATCAGAGTCACCAGATTAGTGATAACCCAATCGCCTCCTTGCTCAACCCAAAAATCGGTTTGTCATTACCCAAGTCTTTATCAGAAGCCGACGTTGATGCCTTGTTGTCAGCACCTGATGTGAATGATTTAATTCAGTTTCGCGATAAAGTGATGCTGGAATTGTTGTACGCTGCCGGTCTTAGAGTCAGCGAACTGGTGACACTGACGATGCAACAACTGAACCTGCGTCAGGGGGTGATTCGGGTCACCGGTAAAGGCAGCAAAGAGCGACTGGTGCCGATTGGTGAAGTCGCGGTAGAATGGCTGCAACGTTATCTGGCGCAAGGTCGTGGTTTATTGCTGAGCACCCAAAGCGATGTACTGTTTCCAAGTCAACGCGGCAGTCAGATGACCCGGCAGACCTTTTGGCACCGGATTAAATTTTATGCACAGGTGGCGGCAATCTCCACGCCTTTGTCACCCCATACCTTACGACACGCTTTTGCTACCCATTTATTGAATCATGGGGCCGATTTGCGGGTCGTACAGATGTTGCTCGGGCACAGTGATTTGTCGACAACGCAAATTTACACCCATGTAGCGCAATTGCGCTTGCAACAGATCCATCAACAACATCATCCTCGCGGCTGATGGCTTTATAGATGACATACAGGAATTAAATGATGAAAAAAGTTGTGTTAGGTCTGGTGTTAGCAATGGTGACCGGTTCATTGGCTGCAGCAACAGTGTCTGATGACCACACCAAACTGAAAGCTGAACTAGCTCAGGTTGGTTTAAAAGTGAATTCAGTGGCTGATTCCGTGATCCCGGGAGTACAGCAAGTGTTAACCGACAAAGGTTTGTTTTTCGCCGCCAATCATGGGCAGTTTCTGATTGAAGGCAATATTTACGACTTAACCAACAAACAACTGGTCAACGATAAAATTCTGCAGGAAGTACGCAAGTCTGGCATTCAAGCGATGCAAAGCTCGGTGATCGAATTTAAAGCCAAAGATGAAAAACACGTCATTACGGTATTCACCGACACCAGCTGTGGATACTGCCGTAAGCTGCACAGCGAGATACAAACCTATTTAGATCAAGGTATTACCGTGCGCTACCTGGCGTTCCCACGTGGCGGTGTTTCGAGCGAGACTTACACTGAGCTGCAGTCCATCTGGTGTGCGAAAAACCCGCAACTGGCGATGAATACAGCCAAAGCCGGTGACAAAGTGACCATAGCCCAATGCAAAAATACCGTAGCTGATCAATATAATCTCGGTCAGAGTTTTGGCATCAGCGGCACGCCGGCCATTGTATTGGCTGATGGCACCTTAATTCCCGGATATCAGCCCGCAGCGGCGTTGGTCGCGACCTTAAATGCTCGTTAATGGCAAACCAGTATGACCTTCCGGCTGAAACAATTGCAGTTACGAGCGGTGCAAAGCAGCGCCGCTTTTTCTTTACCTGTGCATCCGGTGTTGCAACGTATTTATGCACATCGGGGTATTGGCTTACCAGAAGAGTTGCAACGCTCTGCCGCCAATTTGCTGCCGTTCGCGGCGCTCAAAGGCATCACCGAAGCAGTGGTATTATTAACCCAGGCGCTTGATCAACAACAACAAATTATTATAGTTGGCGACTTTGATGCCGATGGCGCCACCAGTACTGCCGTGTTATTGGCCGGGCTCAAAGCTTTTGGTTTTAAACATCTGGAATATCTGGTTCCCAACCGTTTTGCCTTTGGTTATGGCTTGTCACCACAAATGGCCGAACTGGCGGTGGCGCAGGGTGCAGAGCTCATCATCACCGTCGATAACGGTATTTCCGCTATCGAAGGGGTAGCGCTGGCGAAAAAAGCCGGGGTGAAGGTGTTAGTCACCGACCACCACCTGGCCGGCAACGAACTTCCAGCGGCCGATGCCATCGTCAATCCAAATCAGCCGGGTTGTGAATTCCCAAGTAAAGCCTTGGCCGGTGTTGGTGTGGCATTTTATCTGCTCTTAGCTCTGCGCTCAGCCTTGCGCGAACGCGGTGATTTTGGCATCAGCCCCGAACCTAATCTGGCCGAACTATTGGATTTAGTTGCGCTTGGCACTGTGGCTGATGTGGTGCCGCTGGACAGTAATAATAGAATTTTAGTGCATCAGGGATTGCAGCGGATCCGCGCTGGCAAAGTACGGCCCGGTATTCAGGCACTGATCGATGTCGCCAATCGCAAAGCTGAAAAACTGACTGCCAGCGATTTTGGTTTTTCACTGGCGCCCAGGTTAAATGCGGCCGGAAGGCTGGATGATATGTCGATTGGTATTTCTTGTTTGCTGGCGCCGGATATTAATATTGCCCGCCGCTTAGCCGCTGAGCTTGACAGTCTCAATGTCGAACGGCGTGAAATTGAACAAGGTATGCAAGCCGAAGCGCTGGCTTTTTTGCAAAAATTATCTTTTACCGAAGCCCAGTTACCCGATTGTTTGTGTTTGTACCATGCCGATTGGCATCAGGGCGTGATCGGTATTCTCGCAGGCAGGGTGAAAGAGTTGTATCACCGGCCGGTGATTGCTTTCGCTCAGGGTGATGACGGAGAATTAAAAGGTTCTGCACGTTCAATTCATGGTGTGCATATCCGTGATTTACTGGAAGAAATCTCCAGCCAATATCCCGGACTGATTAAAAAATTCGGTGGCCACGCCATGGCGGCTGGTTTAACCATTGCCGAAGATCGGCTGGAAACTTTCCAGCTGGCACTGAATTTTATCGCCAAAAAATATCTGACACCTGAGCTGCTGACGGCCGTGATTTACACCGATGGGGAACTGGCCAGCAGTGATCTGACGGTGGAAATGGCCGCCATCCTGCAACAAGCCGGGCCTTGGGGGCAGTCGTTCCCGGAGCCGGTATTTGAAGGTCGATTTAAGCTGGTGCAACAACGGATGCTGGCAGATAAACATCTGAAGATGATGTTACAGGCTGGCGATGGCACGCTGGTCGATGCCATCTGGTTTAATGCCGACAATAAAACCTGGCCTAATGCCAATGTGCAGCAAGTGCAGCTGGCGTATCAGCTCGATATCAATGATTTTCGCGATCAGCAAAACCTGCAGTTGTTAGTGCGGCAAATGACGGCCGTCTAGTTGTCCAGGTAACAAAGCTGCGGTGTTAGAACAGTGCAGCTTTGTGTCATGCGGTGGGTCGGGCTTGCTGTGTATCTGGCAGGCTGCTACACCTAATAACCTCATCCGCAAAACCCGCGAGTCAACGTTTCTCATGACGCAACCGTCAGCAGTATCTGCCGGCAACACCACCGCTGCGCCTCGTCAGGGGCGGCAACTGCTGGCACTACAAACGAAAATTCTGGCATCCCCGCTGTTGTTTGCCAGCGATACCCATCAGGCCTGGCGTTTTCTGACCGAACAAATCAGCCATGCGCTCTATGCCGACCGGGTCAGTGTGTGGTTATTTAGCGCTGCAGATGCATTACAATGTATTGATTTATTTGAATATCAGCATAAATCGCACTTAAACGGTTTCTGTCTGCAACGCAGCAGCTATCCGAAGTATTTTCAGGCGTTAAGTCAGGATGTATTAATTGCTGCTTCAGATGCAGCCAGCCATCCGGCGACTGCGGAATTTAACGACGGTTATCTGCAATCCGCAGGCATTCATTCGATGCTGGATGCGGTGATCCAGTCTGAACAGGGTCTCTGCGGTGTGATTTGTATCGAACAGGTCACTGCCCCGCGTCAGTGGAGTGTTGACGAGCAACACTTTGTCACCGCCATGGCGTCGGTGGCCAGTACCGTGCATACCTTCAGCCAGCATCTGGCTTTGCAGCGGGATTATCAGGTATTGCTGGAACGGCAGGAAATGGCCAGCCGGCACGCCAGAATTGGCTTTTGGGAAGCCAATATGAACAGCGATGAACTTTGGTGGTCACCAATGGTGTATGACATTTTTGGCGTATCACCAGCCAATTTTTCGCCGAGCAGAACCTCGTTTTATCAGCAACTCCATCCGGAAGACCGATCATTGGTGCGGCAAAGTGAAGCATTGGCTGAAGCTGGCGGTGAACACAACGTGATGCACCGGATTATCTTACCCGATGGCAGCATTCGCTGGGTTCATGAAGTAGCGAAGTGGACTTCGCCTGCGACTAGTACTACAGCCAGGCTCATCGGCTCGGTGCAGGATGTGACCGCTCAACAACAACTCCGCTGTGAATTACAGCAATTTTTTACTTTGTCACGTGATGTGTTGTGTATTGCCAATGATCAGAATTATTTTGAACGGGTCAACGCCGCATTTTGCCGAATTTCCGGGTATAGCGAAGCCGAATTACTAAGCCGGCCTTTTACTGACTTCATCCACCCGGCAGATTTATTGCCAACTGAAGATGTAGTCACTGAAATAAGCCAAGGTAAAGCTGCGTCAGGTTTTATCAATCGTTACCGGCATAAAGACGGTCATTACCTGACCTTACAATGGTCTTCTATTCGCGATCCAGCGACGTGCAAAGTGTATGCTTCAGCGCAGGACATTACCGAAAGGCAACAGCTGGAGCAGCTGAAACGCGAATTTGTTTCCACTGTTAGCCATGAATTGCGGACGCCCTTAACCTCAATCAACGCTGCGCTGGCGCTGGTTTCGTCCGGAGTTTTAGGAGAATTACCCACACAGGTACAGCAAATGCTACTGCTGGCCACCAATAATTGTCAGCGTCTAAGCAGCTTAATCAACGACTTACTCGATATTGAAAAATTGTCGGCTGGCATGATGCAGTTTGTCGTGCAGCCAGAGCTGGTGTTGGCGCTGGTCGAACAATGCGTGGCCGACAATCACCACTACGGACATCAGCGTGCAGTCACTTTGCAACTGTCAGCTGAAGCTGGCGCTGAGCTGTGGCAAATTCAGATCGATAAATTACGTTTTGCCCAGATCATGGCGAACTTAATTTCCAATGCAGTGAAGTTTTCACCGCCACAAAGTACAGTACATATTTTGTTGCAGCGGCAGCAGCAACGGCTGCAAATTTTGG
Source organism: Rheinheimera sp. SA_1 (assembly GCF_001669775.1). Classification (GTDB taxonomy): domain Bacteria; phylum Pseudomonadota; class Gammaproteobacteria; order Enterobacterales; family Alteromonadaceae; genus Pararheinheimera. The sequence goes on along the minus strand of NZ_LXWK01000017.1, from coordinate 96,000 downwards.
TACAGGACCAAGGTCCGGGGATACCCGAAGATTTTAAACCGCTTATTTTTCAAAGGTTTTCACAGGCTGATAGCAGTGACGCCCGGCAAAAAGGCGGCACGGGTTTAGGGCTGGCATTGTCGAAACAACTGACCGAATCGATGCAGGGGACGATTGGTTTTGACTCGGTGCCTGGGCAAGGTGCTAGCTTTTATGTGCAATTTCCATTGTTACCCTAAGCGTCAGCGACCATCATGCAAAAATCATCGGCGCCCCAGACGTCTGTAAGTCAGGAAAAGGCTGCACCTGCTGCTGAAATTTTGCTACAATTGCCGCCTTATTTTTAAGGCGCCATTAAAAATCATGTTTGAAGTTAATCCAGTTTATAACAGTATCAAAGACTTAGCTGAACGCACTAATGTGCTTCGGGGGTATCTTTGACTACGATGCCAAGAAAGAAAAGTTAGAAGAAGTTTCCCGCGAGCTCGAAGACTCCAATGTCTGGAACAATCCGGAAAAAGCCCAGGCCTTAGGCAAGGAGCGTTCGGCGCTGGAGCAAATCGTCAATACCATCGATAAACTGGATCAAGGCCTCGAAGATGTCGCCGGTTTGGTTGAACTCGCCGTTGAAGCCGAAGACGAAGATACCTTTGTTGAAGCGCAAACCGAACTCGCTGATTTAGAAGCACAACTGGCTAAACTGGAATTTCGCCGGATGTTCTCCGGCCAAAGCGATCCAAGTGATTGTTACCTAGATATTCAATCCGGCTCTGGCGGCACCGAAGCCCAGGACTGGGCCAGCATGCTGATGCGGATGTATCTGCGTTGGGGCGATGCCAAGGGCTTTAAACCAGAACTTTATGAAGTTACCGACGGCGACGTCGCTGGCATTAAAGGTTGCACCATCAAATTTACCGGCGAGTATGCTTACGGTTGGTTACGTACTGAAACCGGCGTGCACCGCTTAGTGCGCAAAAGCCCGTTTGACTCGGGTAACCGCCGCCATACCTCGTTTGCTTCGGTGTTTGTATCCCCTGAAGTTGACGATGATATCGAAATTGATATCAACCCGGCCGATTTACGGATTGATACCTACCGCGCGTCAGGTGCCGGTGGTCAGCACGTTAACAGAACTGACTCTGCGGTCCGTATTACCCACTTACCAACCAATATTGTGGTGCAGTGTCAGAATGACCGGTCGCAGCATAAAAACCGCGACAATGCTTACAAGCAACTGCGCGCCAAGCTGTATGAGTTTGAATTACAAAAACAAAACGCCGAAAAACAAGCGCTGGAAGATACCAAATCGGATATCGGCTGGGGCAGTCAAATCCGCTCTTATGTACTGGATGACTCGCGGATCAAAGATTTGCGTACCGGTGTGGAAACCCGTAATACCCAGTCGGTATTGGACGGCGATCTCGACAAATTTATTGAAGCCAGCTTAAAAGCCGGTTTGTAATTTAGCTTACTATCAGGAACTTACTATGTCTGAACAGAACAATCCAATTGAAGAACATCAGGACGTTAATAAACTGATTGCTGAGCGTAAACATAAGCTGGCTGGGTTGCGTGAACTGGGCAATGCCTTTCCAAATGACTTTCGCCGCGATGCCACTTCAGATCAGATCCATGCAGAGTATGAGCATCTGACCAAAGAAGAACTGGAAGAGAAAAAGGTTCGTGTGACTGTGGCTGGCCGGATGATGCTGCGCCGCATTATGGGTAAAGCCAGTTTCACCACGATTCAAGATGTTGGCGGCAAATTGCAGTTGTACGTGGCGCGCGATAGCCTGCCGGAAAACGTCTACAACGAAGGTTTTAAAAAGTGGGACTTAGGCGATATCGTCGGTGGCAGCGGTGTGCTGTTTAAAACCCAGACCGGCGAACTCACGGTATGGTTAGACGAAATCCGTTTATTAACCAAAGCATTACGGCCGCTGCCGGACAAGTTCCACGGTTTAACCGATCAGGAAGCTTGTTACCGTCAGCGCTATTTAGACTTAATCGTCAATGACGAGTCGCGCAAAACCTTTTTAATCCGTTCAAAAACTGTGGCCTATATTCGGCAGTTTTTTAACAGCAAAGGCTTTTTAGAAGTCGAAACCCCGATGTTGCAAAGCATTCCGGGTGGCGCTTCGGCTCGTCCGTTTGAAACGCACCACAATGCGTTGGATATGCAAATGTTCCTGCGGATTGCACCAGAGCTGTATTTAAAACGGCTGGTGGTGGGTGGTTTTGAAAAAGTGTTTGAGCTGAACCGTAACTTCCGTAACGAAGGTGTATCAACCCGCCATAACCCAGAATTTACCATGCTGGAATTCTACTGGGCTTATGCCGATTACAACGACCTGATGGACTTAACCGAAGAGTTATTCCGTGGTCTGGCGTTGTCGGTGCTGGGTACAACTGAAGTGCCGTATCAGGGTCATACCTTTGATTTTGGTCAACCGTTTGCCCGCATGTCAGTGACGGAATCTATTCTGCACTACAACCCGGAAGTGAAGATTGAGCAACTGACCACGCGCGAAGCAGTGGCGGAATTTGCTAAATCGCTTGGCATTGAAGTCAAAGCTAACTATGGCCATGGCCGTATTCTGATGGAAGTGTTTGATGAGCTGGTCGAAACCAAGCTGTTACAACCAACCTTTATCACTGAATACCCGGCTGAGATTTCGCCATTGGCGCGTCGCAACGACCACAACCCGGAAATCACTGACCGCTTTGAATTTTTCATTGGCGGCCGTGAATTAGGCAATGGTTTTAGCGAGCTGAACGACGCCGAAGACCAAGCTGCACGTTTCCACGAGCAAGTAGCCCAAAAAGCCGCCGGTGATGATGAAGCGATGTTCTATGACGAAGATTACGTCACCGCACTGGAACACGGTTTACCACCAACCGCAGGCCAGGGCATCGGCATCGACCGTCTGGTGATGTTACTGGCCAATGCGCCAAGCATCCGCGATGTGATTTTGTTCCCGCATATGCGTCATACCGATAAACACGGCAGTTGATATAGTTCATTAAGATGAATGAACTGTAGTAAAATAAAAACCGGCATTTCGCCGGTTTTTTTGAATTTTCTGATTTAATACATTATTCGAAATTGTTTGGAAGCGAGGCCTAAGTAAAATGTTATATTTTTGAATATCGGTATTTACCTTTTATGTTATTCGCTAAATACCCACCAACTGAGCCAGCGTTTACTAGAGCAATGTATTCTTGTTGTGGTACGTCAAAATACTGATACACGCTCCCATTGTGAAATGCTATTTCTAAAGTCGATGAGTATTCATCATATCCTACAGAATCGATATTACTTGACGAAACGCTTACTCTTTCCACAACAATCTCCTTATTTAATGATAACACGGCTAATTCGTGGATTTTGATTTCTCCACGTTTCAATAACTTCGGAATAATTTGGATTATCTTCGTTGGCAATACCCCACCCACCGGGTGCCTGTGTATCATCTAAAGCAAATTGATCATACACAACAGGATCTTGACTATCTGGTCTGAATGGCTTAGGCAAAGGTGAGATGGATGTCCTCATCGGTAACTTTACAGCTTCACCTATTATAATTGCTTCTCCAGTCTTCAAGATAGGCAACATATTGGTTAAGCCATTCAAATTATCAGATAATACTGAAGATATATGCCCACGGTCCTGTGTGTTTGTAAGTCTTAAAGCGAAAAATGTCCCACACTGTGAAAGGATTGTTGAATTTATCTCAGAAGGTCTTTGACTAACAATCATGGCGCCAATACCATACTTTCTGCCTTCCTTTGCAATTCTCTCAACAACCATGGAGGCCATATTTTCTTTATCATTATTAAGATAGATGTGGGCTTCTTCCATAACCAAAAGTATTGGCCGATGCCTCCCACCTTGGGACAAGTTTCTAGACCAAAATAGTGCTTCATAAATAATTCGCAACACCGCACCAACGACAGTTTTAATTATATCTGATGGCACTCCAGATAAGTCTAAAATAGTTATGGGTTGCTTACAACCTATCCAATCTTCAATTAGCTTGTCGACGTCAGCAGATATTGCTCCGTGTTCATCTGGTCTAAATGGGGTCGGATCAAACACAAAGTTATATCTCGGTAATCGGAGCCTTGCCCCAAGAGTCACTAAATATCTTCCAATATTAATACCACTACCACCTAGCGCACTGGAAACATGATTTATTTTTTCTGGATCGTCTTTTTCATTTTTGACATTTTTGAATATTGGTGCAATTCCATTTCTATAGTTTCCCACTAGCTGTTCTCCATTATCATCAACATCAAATGCTAATGATTCCAAAGGTTTTTCCCCGTCTCTCTTATAGTACGTTCCATAAGTCTCAATATATAAATCATACCATAGCTTGTGTATATCAAAAGGGACGGGAGAATCCACACTCAAAGAATCGACATTGCAACCAGTTTTGGGGTGGGATTTTAAATTGATAACTTTTAATTTATGAATTCTTTCCATGAGCATGTTTTTTTCTTTGTCTGGTAATGATTCACCAAAACAAACATACATCAGCTCTTCAAAATTTAGAGCCCAATATGGTATATAAAGCTCTAGCTCTGGAATTCTTGCGGTAGGGTCTGAGTTTATCTTAAACAGATTTGATTTATCTTTGAATGAACGTCCATACTCACCATGAAGATCTAACATTAAAATTCTTGAAGATGGATATCGTTTCTTATCTGAAATAGCATCTATGATACTTGCAACTGTTGTAGATTTACCTGAGCCAGTAGTACCAAGAACGGCAGAATGTCTAGTGATTAGTTTATTTATATCAATCAGTGCAGGGATAGACTCTGCATTAGTTATATGACCTAATTTGACGAAGTACGGTTCATCTGGTTGCCCGTATATATTTTTCAGTTCTTTTTCTGAAATTATATAAACATTATCTCCGATAGTTGGGTACTGTGACAATCCTCTACTAAATAATCCGTTACGTGCACTTTCACCTATTAGCTGGATTTTCATCCAACGATTATCAATGATATCAGATTTTTCCGTACTTTTCGGTGAGGCGCTCGCTCCTACATGACTGACTATTCCATAGAGATTATTATATCCCTGTGGAATACGAACAAAACTTCCAATTTGACCAACTCTATAGCCTTGGCCATCTATATATATGAAGCCCGTTAAAGAATTTTTTGATATAAGAACACTGACATTTGTGCCATCAACATCTTGTACTTCACCTACTATTGAATCATTATTTTTCATTTTAAGATTCCTCGTCAGAACCAATTATTCTAACAAGAAATTGTGTAAAGTTTAGGAAGTTACCGAGCTTCACAAAGTATCTGTTTTCCGTGGCGTCATGAGTTACCAATGCTGTTATTCTATCGTCATGATCTTCGCTTCTGGGATTTCTAACCCACAATCCTTTCACTGTCCCGATAATTGCGCAGTCATCAAACCATATGTTTAAATTGTGTTGGTTTTTTGCTAACCTGAATGCTTCATTGTATTTTAAAGGGTTTTCAATGTCTTCAAAATTACCGAACATTAGAGCTACTATCATACCTGATGGGTTTGACTTTAGAGCGCCAATTATTAAATCATTAATGTGACCATCGTTAAATGAATAACCGGCCATTACTAAAAATGAAGATTTTTTCCTAATAAATCTATTTAATTGATCCATTAATGCCAAATATGGCATTTTCCTACTTTCTTCATATTTCAAGTGAGATGGGTAAATCATATTTACATTATTTGGATCTATATTTGAAACTCTATAAACAAAATGTTTCACTCCCGATTTTTCCATGCGCCAATTTATAGATCCATGTATCTTCCACAAGCGCACCCAATGGCTGGGAATTAGGTTATCTTCTATCGCTCGAAGGTCCACAAATGGCCGCCTTGCTCCAACGAATCCATCAAAATAGGGTATTTCTAATTCTTCAAGGGCTTGTTCTAAAAGCAAATCATAATTGGTTGTAAAAATCTCAATCGCATTTTTTCTGTCTATGGACCGTATCCATTTTCCAAAATAATGATATGGAGTCTCATCATTAGGCAGATTAACATCAATTTTTGAAGAAATAAGACGACATATTTTTTTTTCAATTTCCTCAATCTGAATTTGATTTAAACCTCTAACGTCTCCTCCAACTGATACAGAGAGCAACATTCGTAGGAAACTTAATACCTCTTCAATGTTTTCTTTGTTTCTTCCTGACTTTTCGAGTTCTTCAAGAAACTTTATATAGTCAACATCAGTGGCAAGCTGGGAGTTTACATATTTGGTGAGATTGGCTACATCAGGGATTAAAGGCCATTTATCTTCATCCATGGGGACAGATAAAGGACACCCCGCAGATATGAAAAACCCTATAGATTCATTATCTTGTGACAATGATTGACGGAGATAGCGCAAGTGCCTTATCGGGTCATGAATTGAGTCCATTTAACAAACCTTTAAATAGTGGGATACCTGTGTGTCCATATATTAACTACACTATCAACAGCGCATTTTTAATGCAATTTATGAATGAGTTCATATGGTAAAAATACTCCGCTGAAGATCAAGCCACATATGCGTCATACCGATAAACAGGGCAGTTAATTGCGGTTGCTTTGGTGCCGAAGCGCCAGACACAAACCTTTAATTTTATGAAAAAAAGTACGGCGGACTTACCAAGTCCGCCTTTTTTTGCGTGGATTTTTGTTGCCACCCGGCGCACTACCACTGTCGCGGTGAGTGACGCCATCCGGCGTACTGCCGCTAACGCGGCGAGTAGCGCCCTACGGTCGATTGACAATTCAAATCGCAACCAGCGGTTATTCTGGTTTTGTTTCTGATTCAGCTATTTAGCGAATTTAACTCCCGCTTATTTTCCCGCTTCACTGGCGAATACCAGTTTTCCCCTGCTATACCTTTAGTCTGCTGTTCTGCTGTCACTTCCTTCCGGAGAAACTGATGCTACGACATCCCACCTTTGCTTTTTTTGCACTAAGTTTGCTCTTTTCAATACATTGCCAGGCTGATGTCAGCTCAACCGTCACGTACACTTCGAATTACTTATTTAATGGCATTACCCTCACTGACCACGATCCGGCGTTGCAACCGAGTCTGGACTGGAGTAGTGGTGATGGCTGGTACGCCGGACTTTGGGCGTCAAATATAAAATTTTCGCCCGGCACCGATCTCGAATTTGACGCCACTGTTGGTTACTGGCATCAGCTCAATGATGACTGGCTGATTGATGTGGGCGTGGCGCAATACACCTATCATGGCGATAGCAGTGCCAACAGCGAAGCGTTTAATTTTCCTGAAGCCTACGTCAAGTTGACATATCACAACACTAAACTTGGCTACTGGTATGCGTCCGACTATTTTGGTGCTGGCGGTGGTCATTACATCGTGGCGTTATTTCATACCATTCCACTGCATGAAAACGGCAGTTTATTACTGACCGCCGACCGTTCAACCTCCACCCAAACTGACAAATTCCTGCGCGACACCGATGGCACTTACCACCATTGGCGGGTTGCTTATCTGGTCAGCGGTTTGGGTTTTAACTGGACCTTAGCCTTTGATGATACCGATTATTCGCTGCCATTTTATGGTGATGCTAAAGTATCGTTATCGGTAGCGCGAACTTTCCAGTTCTGAAAGTTATATAAAATTCAATGATGTATAGGAAGATGATTCGATGCAATTAAGCTCTCTGCGATTTAAGTTAACCTTTGGCGTCGCGCTGTTCGTTGCCATCAGTATTAGTGTGATGACCGGCGTAGGCTGGTATTCTATGAGCCGCAATAATGATTCCGCCACCACCGCGCTCAGTAAGTCGATGCAGCAACAAGCGGAGCAAACCTTAGACGAAGCAGCTGCGTCGATAGCCTTTGAAACTGAAGCGCTAATTAACCGCAATTTTGACCTCGCCAAATACTTCTCCGCAGTGCTGAGTGCCACCGCCCATGGCAGCAAACAACCGCCGTATAGCCGCGAGCAGGTGCAGCAAATGGCCGGCGAGCTGCTTAGCGCCAACAGCGGCATCAGTTCGTTGTTTGGCCAGTTCGAGCCCAATGGTTATGACAATGCCGACAGCAATTTTTCGCTGGAGCAGTCGCACAGTTCAAAAACCGGCAGCATGGAAATTTACTGGGTAAGGGAAAACGGTGGGGTGAAGTTTGTGCAGGTGCCGGATCCGGCGGTGAAGTATGTCGACAAAAAAAATCAGCATGGCATTCGGGAAGCCGAGTGGTACCTGTGTAGTCGTGACCAGAAAAAACCTTGCTTGATGGAACCTTATTTATGGGAAATAACGCCAGGTAATTCAGTGCTATTGACATCGTTGGTGTATCCGGTATTGGTGGGGAGTGAATTTCGCGGAGTGTCCGGCGTCGATATGAATTTGCCGGTGTTGCAGACCTTATTGCAGAAACAAGCCGAACATCTTTACGATGGTAAAGCGCGGATTTACCTTGTTAGTAAATTTGGGTTACTGCTGGCCAGTAACAGTTTTCCGGACAAACTTGGCCAGCCGCTGCCTGATTTGGATCGCGACTTCAGCCGGCATCTGGCCGATCATCAGGCGCAGTTATCGACCTACCAACAGGACTTTGTGATCAGCCGCAAACTCAATGTTGAAGCCGCTAACGCCGACTGGCAAGTGGTGATTGCCGTGCCCAAAGACGTCGCGCTCAGCGTGGCGAATCAGTTGTCGGCACAGTTATCGGAAGATGCAGCGGCGACTACTGGTCAGATGATTATTCTGGGTTTAGTGTTACTTGCTGGGTTTGTGTTGCTCACCGCGGTTTGGTTAAAATCAGCAACGCAACCGATTGTTGATATGAGCCAGTTGATGAAAGAACTGGCAGGTTCTGAAGGCGATTTAACCCGGCAATTGGCCAGCAGTCGTGACCAGGAATTACGTGATATGGCAGAAGGTTTTAACGCCTTTACCGCCAAGCTGCGGCAAATGATCCTGGCGCTAAAACAAAACTCCGGGCAATTGCAGCAACAATGCCAGCAGTTGGTGGGCGTCAGTGGCCAAACCAATCAGGCGACCAATTTACAGGCCGCGGAAGTGCAGAACGTCGCGTCAGCCATGCATCAGATGACTGCAACAGCCCATGAAGTCGCCAGTTTAGCCGGTCGCACTGCGGAGGGGGCACAAAGCTCGTTAGCGGCTTTAACCGCTGCCAATCAGTTATTCCAGAATACCGTGGGTGCTTTTAAAAATGTTGCCGGTGAATTTGAACAAACCCGGCAAGCGGTACAAACCGTCTCCAACAGTAGTCAACAAATCAACGGTATTATTGAAACTATTCAGGCGATTGCCGAGCAAACCAATTTGCTGGCATTGAACGCCGCGATAGAAGCTGCGCGGGCCGGTGAACAAGGCCGTGGTTTTGCTGTGGTCGCCGATGAAGTGCGATCGCTGGCAGCGCGTACCCATAGTTCGACTGATGAAATCAAAAACCTTATTCACGGCTTGCAACAACAAGTGGCGAATACCGTCAGCCAAATCACCGCCAACACCAATAAAGTCAGTGCAACCTTGGTCGAAGCGGAAAGCTCATACACTCAGCTATCTGCTGCCACTGCCGGTATATCAACCATTGCCGACAACGCTTTTCAGGTAGCTGCAGCGGCGGAAGAGCAAAATCAGGTCAGTGAGGAAATTAATCGCAATATTACCGCTATTGATGATGCTACCCGTGATCTGAATCAGCTCTCCGGCACTAACTTAAATATCAGCCAGGCGATTGAACAGATCACCACGGAGATTGATAATCAGTTGGCGAAATTGCGTAGTTAAAGCTGTTGGTAAAAGCTAAGGACTACCAAGGAGAACAATATTCAGAAATGAAAAAGTATCGGCAGATGACAGTCGATTTCCAGAGCAAACCCTGGTCACCGATGAAAAATAGTCACCAGCTGCGGCTGGCGACTGTTTTGTTGCTATGCAGTTATTTCCCTGCCGTAGCAGCTGGCGATAATTCCAGCCAGCCTAAAGCCGCGACCGTAGAGCTGCAACCGCTGCGTTTCACCAGTCTCGACTGGGCACCTTATACCGGTGCTGCTTTGCCCGAGGGGGGCGAAACCACCGGTTTGTTGCGCCAGGTGTTTGCCGAAATCGGTTATCAGCTACAGGTAGATTTTTTGCCCTGGAATAACGCTGTCAGTCAGGTGGTCAGCGGGGTGAATGGGCATCTGGCTTATTACCCGGAATACCCGTTGCAAGACCCGAAGTTGTTATTATCCGGTGCTATTGGTTATAGCGAGCTTGGTTTGGTCGAGTCGGTTGAAAAACCCTTGCTGCTAACCAACTTTTTGGCACTGGCTAACTACCGTTTTGGCGTGGTGCAGGATTATCTGAATATGACCGAACTTGACCGGTTAATTGCCGCGAACACGCTGCGACCGAAAATAAACAGCACCGACAAGGACAATGTGTTGCAGGTGGCTCGTGGTGAGCTGGATGCCGCTGTCATCGACAAACGAGTGTTACAGTTTTTGCTGAAACATGACGCTGACATTAAGGCTGTTGCAGCGGGCAAGGTGCAATTTAGCCAAAGCCTGCGCGAGCATAAAAGCCTGCATCTGGTGTTTGTAGCTAACAACAAAAACCGCAAGTTAATTCAACAATTTAACCAACAATTACAACGCCATAAAAACCAGTTTTTACCTTCAGCAAAACCCGCCAAATCGCCCTGATTGTCGCTTGCCTGAACAGGATCCGCCATCAGGATGCCGCTATTTTTCTAATCTTTCCTTTATCCGTACCGGGTGATTTTTTTGATGAACCGTGCTGATGGCAACCTGAAGTAATTTGCTAATTTCCTCCACAAATGAAAATCATTTGCATATGCGAATAGTTATCGATAAGATCCGCCGCGATTTTCATCGTCTCCCGACCAGACAAACCGGCGTCCTGTATCGACGCCAACTTATTTAAGGAAAAGGCAACATGGCGTTTATTCAGGCGAAAAAACATTCTATGACCAAGTCAGCACTGACATCAGCGTTACTGCTGGCCATTCCGGCCATGTCGATGGCAGCGCAAACCACTGAAACCACCACCAAAGCCGGTAAACTGGCTGAAGTTGAAGTAAAGGCCGATAGCATCGAGCCTGAATTTATCGCAAAAAAGGCGAGTTCACCAAAGCAGACTCAGGCGTTAGTGGACACCCCACAAACCATAGTCATCGTTAAAAAAGAGCTGTTCCAGCAACAGGCCGCCGTCAGCTTAAGCGACACTTTGCGTAATACGCCGGGCATCACCATGCTGATGGGTGAAAACGGCAACACTGCCACCGGCGACTCCATTTTTATGCGTGGTTTTGATACGCAGGGCAGCATTTATGTCGATAGTATCCGCGATTTAGGCACCATCAGCCGTGACGTCTTTAACACCGATATGGTCGAAATTGCCAAAGGCCCGGCTGGCGTAGATAACGGCCGCAGCAGCTCGTCTGGTTATGTCAATATGGGTACAAAAATGGCCAGCCTGGAAGATTCCACCACCGGTACTGCGACTGTTGGCTCTGGCTCGCATAAACGGGTGACTGCCGACGTAAACCGCAGTCTCGCGATCGAAAACGCCGCCATTCGGGTGAATGTAATGCGTCAGGACAGCGGTGTGCCCAACCGTGATGTGGTTGAAAACAACAGCACTGGCCTGGCAGCTTCACTGGCTTTTGGTATCAACACCCAAACCCGCACCGTGTTAAACCTGTTACATGTACAACAAGACAATATTCAGGATGGCGGCTTGCCAACGGTTGGCGAGGAAGGTTTTTACAGCAGCACTTATGCTGCGGCTTTCCCGCAAGGTGGTGGTCCGGCTTTAACTGCAGTGGATCGCAGCAATTTTTATGGCTCAGCGTCAGATTATGACCATGTGCTGGCGGATATGCTGACGTTGCGGGTAGAGCACGATTTCACTGAAAACGTGACCTTAACCAATACCTCACGTTATGGTGTGGCGACGCAGGACTATGTATTAACAGGTGTCAATGCACTTGGCTTTCCGGCTGCGACCAAAAATGATCCTGCCACCTGGACGGTTTCCCGTTCACGTCAGGGCAAAGATCAGAAAAACCAGATTTTAATTAACCAAACGAATCTGAAGGCAAGCTTCAACGTCGGTGGCCTGCAGCACACTGTGGCATCCGGTGTTGAATTCAGTTACGAAAGCCAGCTGAATTACACTAAAGGTACGCCAGCAGGTGTCACGCAGGTTGCTGCGAATTTGTATAACCCGTCGACTGCCGATGTTTTTGCTCCGGTGCAATTAACCGGCGCCAAAGCTGAAGGTTCGACCGATACCGCAGCCATTTATGCGATGGATACCATTGATCTAAACGCTCAATGGCAATTAACTGCAGGCGTGCGGGCTGAGCACTACAATACCACCACCGATAACATTACCCTGCAGGCGGCTGCTACACCGCAAACGGTTCCGGTCGGCACCAAAATTGGCAGCCATGAACAGGCTTCCGATAACCTGTTGAGCTACAAAATTGGCACTAATTACAAACCATCCAAAGACGGTTCGGTGTATTTAAGTTATGCCACGTCACAGTTGCCACCAGGTGGCACCAGCTTCCAGCTGAGCAATTCCGCGACCAACCAGAATAACCCGGCACTGGAACCGCAAAAAGGCAGCAATCTGGAACTTGGCACCAAATGGAATCTGCGCAACGAGAAACTGTTTGCGACCGCTGCGGTATTTAAAAGCGTTAATAAAAACGAGCTGGTGCGCGACGACGTCAATACTTACGTGCCTATCGGTGAAAAAACTGTCAAAGGTGTCGAGCTGGGTTTAGTCGGTATGCCGCTTGATAGCCTGGAACTGAGTGCAGGTCTGGCGTTGTTGGATCCAAAAATCAGCCGTGGTTCGCGTTTTGCTACATCACCAACGGATGGTGCAGTGATCCAGTGGACACCAAAAACGACCTTCACGCTGTGGAGCACCTACCGTCAGGAAAACTTCAGCATCGGTGGTGGTGTACGCTACATGGATTCAGTGGCCCGTTCGAATACCACCAACCTGAATCCGGCAACCAGCTCAGTGCTGCAAGTACCTGATTATTGGGTGGTTGATGCGATGGCTTCTTATGCGGTGACGCCGGAAGTGACAGTGCAATTTAACCTGTATAACCTGTTGGATGAAGAATACATTGGCAGTCTGAATAATGGTGGCTCGCGTTTCCACCAGGGCACACCACGCTCGGCCAAACTGGGTGTGAACGTCGCGTTTTAATCAACATTCCAGGCGCCGGACTTTGGGGTTTTGTGCCTCAGTGTCCGAAGTGCCGGGATCAGGGAAAACCTTGATCCCGGCTTTTTGATTTCTGCGTATTCAGCATTTTCGACATGCTCAATATTTGCGATACTGCGTCGTACTTGCGCTTCGTTCGAATAAAAAGGCAGATATTTTATGATGTTACAAATTCCGGAATTTCTGAGCAAAGCCGAAGTTGCCCAGATGCGGCAATTGCTGGCGGTTGGCGAGTGGGGCGATGGCCGGGCGACGGTCGGGCCGCAAGGCGCGCAGGTCAAACAAAATCGTCAACTGCCTGTCGACAGTCCGCTGGCACGCCAGCTCGGCGAATATATTCTGCAAAAATTGTATCAACATCCGCAGTTTTTAACGGTAGCGCTGCCTTATCGCACTGTGCCGCCGCTGTTTAACAGTTATAGCGGAGGGGAGCATTATGGTTTGCATGTCGATGGCGCGATCCGGATTTTGCCCGGCAGCACTTTAAGTTTACGCACCGATGTATCGTCCACGTTATTTCTGACCGATCCTGACGACTACGATGGTGGTGAGTTGCAGGTGCTCGACACTTACGGCGCGCATGAAGTGAAACTCCCGGCCGGTGATTTAATTGTTTATCCATCAAGCAGCCTGCATCAGGTAAAACCAGTGACGCGCGGCGAAAGGGTGTGTAGCTTTTTCTGGACCCAAAGTATCGTGAAAGACGATCAACAACGCGCGATGTTATTCGAGCTGGATCGCACTATTCAACAGCTGCGCCAGCAAGTCGGTGACAGCAGCGAAGTACTAAGCCTCACTGGTCACTACCACAATCTGTTACGACAATGGGCACAACTGTAAATTATAGGGTCAGAGTCAATTGTTAACAACATCTGTTAACAATTGACTCTGACCCCGAAGTTAACAATACGCTAGAGTTTTACTTTGTCAGCTTCGTTGAGGATTAACAGCGGCACCTGGCCTTGTGGTTGATCTTTCAGCCGTTGTTGCATCGTAAGCAACCGTTGTAGCGGGGCGTGAGTGCTGTGGTCGCCCATTTTCCAGCTAGCGTTGCCATAACCCCAGGGGGATCATCAGTTTGCAACCCAAATCTACGGCCGCACTCAGCGCATCTTCTGGCGTGTTGTGAACATACCGATACCAATCACCATCGGTGTCGTGGTAGTAAGAAGCTATGGGTAACAAACAAATATCAATGTCGCCATATTTCTGTTGAATGTCAGCAAAGTGCTGCGAATAGCCTGTATCTCCGGCGAAAAACAACTTCTTGTCGTTGAATTCCAGCAACCAGCCATTCCAGGAACTGTCACCGAAATCTTCATATAAAAACGGCACCCAGATGCGGTTGCTAAAGTGATGTGCCGGCAGCGCTTGCACCTTCAACGCACCAAGCTGCAACTGGCTATACCAGGCCATTTCGGTGATTTGCAGTTGTTGTTGTGGCAAATGGTCGGCCACTGCCAGCGGCACCAGATATTTTGGCTTCGGGCCCAACCGCTTTATATCTACTTTATTCAAGTGATCATAATGAATATGCGAATACAACATTGCATCCCAAGAGCTACCCAGGCTGCTGGAGCCACTTCCTGTGAGTCATGAATGCTCGCCCCGTAATCCAATGCTGATGGCGCTGGTTTTTAATCGCCGCAGCGGCAGATAATGCGCGATTACGCCACAGAGCGTCACCAGCAACAAGGCCAGACCGTAGATCGCCAGACTGAACAAGGTGAGCACATCAAGGCCCGGCAGCAACTGAGGTTGCTGTTGCACGATAAACCAGCCAGCGCCAAGCAGCAGGCTACTCAGTAATATTGCGCCTGCCAGTAGCTGCAGGTATTCGCCGCCGGATTCACGCAGAATGTGCCTGAATTGGGCGCCCAGCGCCAGCTTGATACTAAACTCGCTATGTCTTAATTGCAGGTTGTATTGCATCACGCCAATCAGGCCGATACCGGACAGCAACACGGTAAAGAGCGCCAGGGCGATAGCACCCAACAGCAGTAGGGTTTTCGGCAAAAACAGCGCATTGACTTGATCAGATAACAAACCAAACCGGGTCAGCGCAAACTGTGGATGCGCTTGTTGCAAAGTCCGGATCATCTGCTCCTGACTGAAGGTCGCACCGGGTTCGAGTTTTATCAACAGCCATAACGCAGTGCCTAAATTCGTCATATAAAACCGCGGTGGTGTTACCGCAAGACCAGGCAACTGGATATCTTCGGTGACGCCAACAATGGTAAACGGCTGTTTTTCCATATCCAGCTGCAGCCGTCGTCCCAGCACTTGTTGCAAAACAGCGGTCTGTTGCTGTGGGTTCGTTAGCTGCGGATTTCCCAGCAGTTGTAGTGCAAAGGTGCGGTTAATCACCATATGGGGCGAATGGGCTTTGCGGATATCTGCAGCGGTAAAACCATGACCGGCCAGCAATGGCTGCCCGGCTACCTGAAAATAATGCTGATCCACATTGCGGTGGATGGGATAAAAGCGCCGCTCTGTGCCTAATGCTGCACCCGTGGCCGAGCCCACTTCAGTGGTGGCCATCTGGAAACGATCGACCAGCGGATTAAAGGCAAAACTGACACCGGCAATCCCCGGCTGTTGCCGCAGCTGCTCAGCCATCTCAGCGACTTTCGGGGCGTAACTGTCCCAGCCTTGCCAATCGAGGGTAGCCACCGAAAATTCGACCTGCAACAGATCCTGACTGGTTAAACCGAGCGGTCGCTGCAGTTTGTGCCAGGCATCCTGCACCACCAGGCTGCTGATAAATACCAGCACAATGGCGCAGCTTAATTGCAGCAAAATAAAACTACGGCGAAACAGCGCCGGGATCTGCACCCCGGCACCTTTGCCACTGCTTTGCAGCGCCAGACTCAGTTGATGATATCGCACGGATTGTAGCGATAAAATTGCAATCAGCAGTGCCAGTAGCACAGCCAACAGCAAGGCACTGCCAAAGCTAAACAATGACAAGCCAAGCTCGCTGCTGCGTGGGAACATGCTGCCAAACCAATGTGTTAAGCCATAAAAGCCGCCGTGTGCCAACACCAGCGCAAAGCCCGCTGAGAGCAGCATCAACAGCAAAGCCTCGGCAAACAGTTGCTGTCCAAGCTGGCTGCGACGTGCGCCTAGCGCGGCCCGGATCGCCAGTTGTTTTTGCAGCAGCATCAGCCGCGATAAAAACAAATTCAGAATATTGGTGGTGGCAATGGCTAACAGTCCGACACCACCGAGCAGCAGTAAACCGAGTAAAGCGCTACTACCACTGCCAATCAACTGCTGCACCGACTGCAATTGCAGATGTAAAGTCCAACCGGCGAAATTCGCTTCGCCCGCCAGTTGTTCTGCCAGCTGTTGTTGCGCCAGCGGCGTTATGCTCGCCAGCCATTGCTGCAACGCGGCCGGTTCGCCTTTGAGCAGCAAAAAGCTCTGCTCATCCGCCAATTGCCAGCTGCCTTTAAAGGCGGCATTGTTGTAATCCCAGGGCAACCACAGATCAACCGGCGGTAATTGCGAGCGTAGTTGCGGTGGTACAAAGGACTTCGAAAGCACACCCAACACCGGATGCGAGACGCCGTTGATGGTGATGTGCTGACTCAGCACGTCAGGTCTTTGCTGGAATAATGCTTGCCAGGCCTGATAGCTTAAGATCACCCCAGGGTTCATTGCTCCCGGCAATTGCGCATCGGTAAAACCATGCCCCAGCAGCAACGGCATACCGAGCATGTTTTGCAGCTCTGGTGTGGCATAAGCGGCACTCAGCCGTGGCTGCGCCGGATCTGACATCACAATTTCCTGCTCCAGATGTAATAAAGCCTGGGTCATTGGAGATCGGGTTGGCGCTTGCGCTGTAGCCGTTGACTGCCATTGTTGTCCTTGCCGGTAAAGCAGCTCTGCCGCCGGATGCAGCATCGCTGATGATTGCAATTTAGCCGCTGCATCCAATCGTTGATATTGCAGCAGATGCAGCTGTTCCGACT
Organism: Rheinheimera sp. SA_1; assembly: GCF_001669775.1. GTDB lineage: Bacteria > Pseudomonadota > Gammaproteobacteria > Enterobacterales > Alteromonadaceae > Pararheinheimera. The sequence goes on along the minus strand of NZ_LXWK01000017.1, from coordinate 78,769 downwards.
GTGGATAAGGCAACGGCTTGAACAGTACTTGCCAGCCAAGACTCAACACCCATAAAAACACGCCACTGGCGATGCCCATGGTCAGCACGACGGTTAGAACGAAGCTTTTATCTCGCCATAACGAGCCGGTGCTTTGACGGAACCAGTGGTAAAGTGACATCTAAATTTCTCCTTTGCTTATTGTGCCGTGCTTATTGCGCTGCGGTTATTGCGTCGTCGTGCCACGCAAGGCGTGCACCACCGGCCTGGTTAATAACGGCCGCATGCAGCCAACGACAATCAGCGTTGTGAGTAGCAGCACCGTCGATAGCGCTAATATCGCATTCAGCGGGGCTATTTGTAGCTGCCCGGCAAAATCAAAGGACCAACCAAAATTGAGGCTCAGCTGCAAAGCGCTATAACCAACCGTCAGCACCAACACCGCCCATAACAAGGGTTTTAAACTGTCCAGTAACGTCAACTGCAGCAAATGTTGTGGTCTTGCGCCCAGTGATTGGCGCACTGCCAGTTCATATTGGCGTAACTGAATTTGCGTGCGAATGACCGCAAAAATGCCAAGGCCAGCCAGCGCTAACGCCAGTAACGACAAACCGGCAGTCACCACTGTTGCCACTTTGGCATCCTGGGTATGGCTGGCAAAAATTTCAGCACTGGAGTGAAAACGGAATACTTTCAGCTGTGGATGTACTTGCGCCAACGCCTGATTCACCAGCTCACGGCTGAGGCTTTGGCCATCGGGCAACCTGACCAGCAAATGTGGAAAGGCAGTTGGTGTCGCTGGGGTGTAAACCGCGGCGCTATCGGCATGACCGGGCAGGATCAGATCGCTGACCACACCAATGATCCGGCTCGGCGAGGTGGCGCCGCGCAGGTACAACGGTTTGTCCAGCATGGTACGAATGGGATCATTGCCCGTGGTATCAACACCTGCACTCACACCTGTACTCACACCTGTACTGATATTTGCCGCCAGCTTTCGGGCCAGGCTTTGGCTGATCAGCACCACACTTTCCTGATTTTGTATTTGTTGCCGGCTGAATGTCTCGCCACTTTTTAAGGTAAGTCCGAGCGCAGTCAGATATGCAGCGTCACCGTTATACCGATAGGTTGGCGCAGGTGCGGATTGATCGGCGTGCTGACTGACCGATGACATGGGAAACCCGGCTTGCCAGAAGGAGATTGGCGGGTAACCACCTACACCAACCAGTTGTGCGTTGCTTTGCGCTTTTACCGCTTCGGCGGCCTGCACAAACAACTGCCGACGTTCTTCATTTTGTGAGCTTGCCAGTAACGAGCCTTGCGTCAGCGCCACCTGATAGGTTTGTAAATCAAGCCCGGATGGCTGGCGCAGCTTGGCCAGCGCCTGCACAAAAATCTGACTGCAGTAAATTAGGGTCACCAGACAAAACAGCGTTTGCGACATCAACAGCAATTGGCGGGTGCGTCCGGATACTTGCACCGCCGAACCTTTACCACTTTGCTGCAGGCTTTGTTGCAGCTGGCGGTAATTCAGCTGCCGGGTCAGCCACAGCGCCAGCGTCAGGCAAAGCACAAGCAACAGGGCAATGGCGAACAGTACGCTCAAAGTGCCACTGCCAAGCTCCTGCAATCGTGGCAACGGCCCGGCATAACCTGCTTGTAAGCTCTGATAACAAGCTTCTGCCACACTCAGGCACAACAACAATGCCGGAATGGCCAGCACCGAAAACTCCAGCAGATATTGACGAAACAGATGCGACGCCCTGGCACCCAATGCTATGCGGATGGTCAGCGATCTTTGCTGAGCCATCGCGCGACCAAGCACCAGATTGGCAATATTGGCGATGGCAATGGCGCACAGCAGCAGACTGCCCGCCAATAAGCTCAGACTAAGACCGGCGGCATCGCCCAAAATCCGGCTGCGCACCGGCTCAAGGCGCCAGCGCACAGTGCTATTTTTCAAAAAAGCATTGCTCTGATTGGCTGCGGCAAATTCCGGTGCCGCCCATTGTTCAAAGCTATGCGCTAACCTTTGCGCTAACTGCTGTGGATTGGCACCAGCTTTGAGTTTTAATAGCAGATGGATCTGATTACTGCTAAAACTCCAGTTGAGCGTACCGACATCGTTAAAGTCGTAGCTAAGCCAAAGATCGGTCGACCAGCCTGGCGCGGCCAGTACCGGCTCGACAAAACGCTCAGCGAGCACGCCAACCACCGAAAAAGACACGCCGCGAAATTGCAGCGTTTTACCAAGTACCGCCGGGTCACCAGCAAAATGCTGTTGCCAGACCTGATAACTCAGCACCGCCACCGGCACCTGACTGTCCAACCCTTCTTTTTGGCTGAAGTGGCGGCCAAGCGCCAGTGGCGCGTCAAACATCGGCAAATATTCCGGGGTGATATAACCGATGTTAAAGGACGGGTTGCCGGGCAAATTTTGCGCTACATCAATACCGATATTGTGCAGCGCTTTGCTGTCCACTTCCGGCCAGTTTTTGCGGTAAACATCCAGCTGCCCTTGCGCCGGCAGCCATTCGGCGGCGACCTGTTTATCTTGCTGCCACTGACTTCCGCGCACTAACTGCAGCCGCTCGGCATCCGGGTAGGGCAGCGGTGCCATAAATAGCTGATAATTTAAGTTAAAAGTGGCAACCAAGGCACCCAACGTCAGGCCGAGAGTTAAAATAATGGTCAGCGCATACAGCTGCTGTCGGCGCAGCAAAAGTGATGCCGTCTGAAACAAGCAATGAAGTGAAAAACGCAGCATATTATTGTCCTTGTAATGCATAGATGGCTGGCTTGCGGATAATGTCCCAGACCGAAAGCAGCGAGGTGACTGTGGTGATCAGCACTATCAGCAGCAAAGGTAGGGCAAAACCACCGGCCGACAGCTCAATCACCAATGTTGTGTGTTGCAAACCTAACCAAAGCGCGACCAGCAGCAATGCCGCCACCACTAAACCAGCAGCAACAGGTTTAAGATTCTCGCTCAGTAACTGGCGCAAAATAGTGGTGGGACGGGCGCCAATCGCCATTCGCACTCCCAGCTCAAACCGGCGCAGTTGTACGCTGTAACTCAACACGCCATAAGTGCCGATAGTGGCAAGTACAAAGCTGATAAGCACCAATGAGGTGGTGATAGCTGCGGCCAGCGAACTGCGGAGTAGTACCTGATTGGCATTGTGTTCGATACTATAGATGTCCAGAGTGCGTAACTGAGGCGATACCTGTTGTAACAAGGCATTCAGGGCTTTTTTGTCAATCTGCCTGCCGGGTTTGAGTTGCAACAACAGGTTGTCAGCAGCTCTTGGGCTATAACTGCGATAGGGCAATTCATCAACGCCGCTGGCCGCAGGCAAAAAACGGTTGGCGGTCACGCCAATGATCTCGAATGCCTGGTTGTTGCCACTGCCGTACAGACGTTGACCCAGCACCTTGCCATCCGGGCTCAGTTGCTCTGCCAGCGCCTGGTTTATAATCAGCACGGGTGTCTGGCTGGCTACTTCTTGCGCGGTAAAATTGCGCCCTTGCAGCAGCGGCATGTCAAACATTGGCAAATAGTGCTGATCGGTGCGAGTTTCACGCGTTTCCAACCGGGTCTGTTGCTGGTTTGCTTGACGCAGATAAGCGGCAAAACCAGCGGAAACTCCGTTAAAACCAACAGGCGCATTGGTACTGAGAGATGCATCGGCAATGGCCGGATGTTGTAGTAACAAGTCGCGAATTTGCAGCAGTTCGGCACCGCGTTGCCTTTCTTGTGCCGCGCGCACTTCACTGGTTACATTGGCCGGGTTGGCAGCGATATCTTCCAGCAAAACCTGATAGCGGTCAGCCGTGGCAAAACCAATCTGCTGACGTAACTGCGCCAGTGATTGTGATAACACCTGACAGGCACATACCAACAACATTGCCGCTAACATCACCTGCGCTGAAATCAGCAACTGGCGGATGCGGCTGCTGATTTGCACGCCACTGCCTTTGCCACTACTTTGCAGGTTTTGTTGTAGTACGCGGTAATTTAACTGGCGGCTAATCAGTTGTGCAAAACCCAGCGTCAGCAGCAGGCTGATGGCCATCGCAAACAACATCGTTGGCAAGTTGAAGCCAAGCTCCTGTAGCCGGGGCAAGGTAGTGGTGGCGTACCATTGCAGTAACACATACGCCAGCTGTGCGATGGCAAAAGCCAGCAGTAGCGCAGCTGTCATCAAAACGCATAACTCTGCGAACACATTCGCCAATAGATGATGGCGCTGCGCCCCAAGTGCGGCCTGGATGGTCATAGTGCGCTGTTGCCTGGCGGCACGCGATAAAATCAGATTGGTGATATTGGCGCTGGCAATCAGCAATAACACCAGGCTGCCTGCCAGCATCCATAACGTTGCCTGCCGACTATCGCCTTCCAGCACTTGCCGTAGCGGCGTGGCATGAAAACGGACACTAAATTTTGGACCGCCTTGATTCGCTGCACTGCGTGCCTGCTGAAACAAGGCATCCAGTTGTGGCCGTACTTCCAGCTCAAAAGCCAGACGGTCGTTGGCATTTTTCAGCTGCGCCAGATAATACAGATTGCGGCTCAGCCCGCTTGGGCTGAGCAGTTGAAAGCCGCCATTAAAATCCCACGGTAGCCAGACATCATGCACAGTGTCCGGGCCAAATAGTTTTGGCTCAGCAAAGTTGGCGGCGGCAATACCCACCACGGTAAAAGCAATCTGACCGATTTGAATTTTTTGACCAAGCAGCGCTGGATCAGCGTTGTATTGGCTTCGCCACAACCGTTCACTGATCACTGCGACCGGCTGTTGGCTGCCGACGTCTTCCTCGCGGCTAAAAGCGCGGCCATGTAACAGCGGCATCTGATACATCCGCATATAACCTGGCGTGGTGTACACCAGTGGAATGCTGGGTGAGTGCGGCAGGTCGCGCAGCGTGGCAAAATCAGAATTGCCATAAAGTGCCTGATCGCTAAGTTTATCTGACGATTGCTGGTAGATTTGCGTGATGACTTTGGGCGTCGCCACCGGCCTATTGATGGAACCATCCGGTTTTAACCAGGCAGCTGTAGCGGCTATCAACCGAGCTTCTTCCGGATAAGGCAGCGGCGCCGCCAAAATTTGGAAATTGAGGTTAAACATTGCCACCAAAGTGCCGAGCGTCAGGCCCAGCGTCAGCACCACAGTAACGGCGTAGCCTTTGGCTTTACTCAGGGCATAAAGGGCTGTGGTGAAATCTTTGCTGGAAATCATCGGCCTATCCTTGTCTTGGGTTTTCAGTTGCTGATGGATCTTGTGGCTTTGGCCATAGCGCGGCTGCCGTGAGCAATACTGCTGGCAACAGCAGGCCATGCAGCAGCAACAGTTGATAACCAATGATCATGGTGCGACTTGCCGTAATGGGGCTGCGTGTTGCTGATCCACAGATGCTTGTTGCAGCAATGGCGTGCCGTCGGCATCCAGAATACGACCATCCAACAAATGCAGCTTTCGACTGGCCATATCGGCGAACCGAGGGTCGTGCGTCACCATACATAGGGTGGTGCCGTTGTTGTTCAGCTCACAGAGCATATCCATCACCGCGTCGCCATTCCTGGAATCGAGGTTACCGGTTGGTTCATCGACCAGTAGCAGGGCGGGCGAACCCACCAGTGCGCGGGCGATGGCGATGCGTTGTTGCTGACCACCTGATAACTGGTTCGGCCGGTGTCCGGCTCTATGCGTCATATCCACGGTTTTCAGGCAAGCCATCACCCGCGCTTCCAGCTCGGCTTTGGGTACAGCTTGACGGCGATACCGCAGTGGTAACGCGACATTGTCAAACACCGTCAGTTCGTCAATTAAGTTAAATGACTGAAAGATAAAGCCAATTTTTTCGTTGCGAATATAGGCCGCTTCACTGAGGCTGAGGCCACTGACTTCTTTGCCTTCAATCTGATAACTGCCGCCGCTTGGCATATCCAGCAATCCCAACAACGAGAGTAAAGTGGACTTACCACAGCCGGACGGGCCGCAAATCGACACAAAATCGCCGGCATAAATCGCCAAATCGATGCCGCGCAAGGCATGGGTTTCCATTTCGTCAGTGGCGTAGACTTTGGTGATGCCTTGCATATTGATTTTTTGTTCGCGCATGATCATTCCTTTGGAAAATGTGAAGCAAATTATTGCAACAGATGGATGCTGTCAGCATCGCGGTACAGCGTCATATCGGACAGCACCAGCTGTTCACCCACCGCAGCACCTTGCTGGATTTGTAAAAAACGACCTGCTTCTTCGCCAAATTGCAGTGAAGTGGCAGTTAAATTCTGGCCATCAGCGGAAAGCTTAAATAACGAACCGGCGCTGTGGCTTTGTAAATTGACTGGCCGCTCGACGTACAGCGTATCGCTGAGCGCTGCAGTAAAAATCTGCGCGTCGATGTTTAGTTCCGGCCGCGCGGAGGTCGGCACCGCTTCGGTGAACTGCAGTTCTACTTCGATGGTGCCTTCAACCACTTGTGGCGTGACCCGGCTGACAATAGCGTCGGCTTGTTCGCGTCTGGTATTAATGCGGGCTTTTTGCCCTGGTTGAATTTGCTCAGCTTTACTTTGTGACACCCGCACCAACGCGACTAAATCGGCGGTACTGCCGACCAGCGCCAGTTCTTGTCCAGCGGTGACGCTTTGGCCCAGCTCGACCGGTAACCGTTGCAATACGCCTGCAATACCAGCACGTACCGTCAGCCGCTCCAGCCGTTGCCGAAGTTGTGACTCGCGGGAAATCGCCTGGTTTAATTGCTCTTGCGAAATGGTCAGCGCTTCCTGATTGACCAACTGCAATTGTTTTAGCCGGTCTTTTTGCAGTTCGACTTGCTCTGCCAGTTGGGCTTTTTGCAGCACCGTGGTTTGAAAACTCAGTTGCGACACAATACCTTTTTTCGCCATATCTTCCTCCGCAGTATGGCGCAGGGCAACCATTTGATAGTTGGCGTTGAGCTCAGCAAAACGGCCTTCTTCGGTTAGATATTCTCGCTGATTGGTCAGTTGTTGGCGGCGTAAATTGGCGCGCTCCTGACTGGTCGCCATACTGGCGGCTTCGATATCTTGTAATAACTCCGGGTCACTAAGCCGCAAAATCACATCGTCGGCTTTGACTACAGCACCTGGTTTTAACACCACTTCTTCCACGGTCGCGGCTGATAAAGCACTGATTAGTTTTTGTTTATCGGAGCGCAATACGCCGTAACCATCGACCGTCACCTGCAAATCGCCGCGTTTCACTTCGCCGAACAGCAGCTGGGACTTTTCTATTTTGTAGCGGTGGGTAGGGGAGGCGACTAAAGTGCCAACCAACACCAGCGAGCCTGCTGCAACCAGCAACACCCATGGCTTTTTCCAGGGGGTTTTTGTTTTGGCTTTTTGTACGTCCATCTGGCTAAACCTTTATTGCTGAACAGAAAACTACGTCGCAGTATGGCTTTAGAATTTGCATAAAATGGCCAAGAGGCTGCGTTCTGCTCTAGTAAAAGCAATGCCTGTGCCAATGGTTAAATGTTTGATATTTAAGGTTATATGTTGGAGTGTGGCCTTGCCGAAGTTCAGTGCCGTCCGATTCCGGACGCATTATTCCGAAACCGGACGGATAAAGTGATAAAAGGGGGCGGAATTTATTGTTTATAATACTCCGTCCCTTTCTCATGGTTTAACAAAATCCGCGCACAGGCGCCAATTTTGCCATCGTTTCTGTTATGCAGCTTTAATTCACCGCCGATCCGTCCGATGATTTGCTGGCACAGCACTAAGCCAATGCCTTGGCCCTGCGGTTTAGTGGTGTAAAAGGGAACGAATAAATCCTGCGGATTGGCAATGCCCTGACCCCGGTCGAGCAAGCAGATGTCGATATGATCGTCAGTCTGACGGAAGCTCAATTCAATAGTGCCAATCGGGCTGCCAGCTTCAATAGCGTTTTTCAGCAGATTAATCAGCACCTGTTGTAGCAGCATACCGTCGCTGCAGAATTCCAGTTCTTCGCCGCTGGCTTGTATCAGCTGTTCTTTAAACAACAATTGCAACGCTGTCACCAACCGACTGGCATGCAGCTGTTGGCGCTGGACCAATAGCGGTTTGTTGAGCTCACTGTAGCGGCTGACAAAATCCTGTAGATGCTGACTACGCTGGCTAATGAGGTCTAAAGCTTCCTGCTCACGCCCGGCCGGCAGTTTGCTTTTCAGATACTCAGATAACGCCAACACCGGTGTTAACGAGTTACGAATTTCATGGCTGAGCACCCGGATCAGCTGTTGCCAGGCCTGTAGTTCGGTTTCCCGCAGTGCTGCCTGAATATTGATAAACACCAGTAGCTGATGCCGCTGACCTTGATCCAAAAACCGACTATGACGGATTTGCCATTGCCGCTGCCGATCCTGGTCGACAAAATGCCAGTTTGGTTCGCTGGATAGCCCGAGTAAAGCGGCCGAAGCATGGCGTAAACTCTGCCAGGGCCGACCAAATAAATGGTTAAATTCACTATTGGCGTAGCTGAGTTGTTGTTTGTGATCAACCACTAAAATTGGCGTATTTAGCTGGTCGATTAACCGATATAGCAAAAACTGCTGTTCATCGAAAAAACTTTTCCGTTGTTGTAGTTGCTCTCCCAACTGATGTAGCTGGTTTTGAAAAGTGGCGGCGATACCGCTTTGAAAAGCCGGTTTAGCCTGTAGGCTGTAGTCTTGATTCTGCAAAGCTTCCAACTGCACGCTGGCGCGATTAAAAGCAGCTAACACTCGTTTGCGGGCAAGATATTGCTGGCGGTTCAGTAAATACCACAGCAAAGTCAGTAACAGCCACAGCCACCAATGTGGCCAAATCCAGCTTGCCAATAATACCAGCGTGGTACTTATCAGTAGCAATAACCAATAAAACCAAAGGGTACTGGCTTCAACCGATTGAGAAAACAGTGATTTAGAATTCCAGGCCATATTTTTCCAAGCGGCGATACAATGACGATTTGGTGATGCCAAGCACGTCGGCGGTTTTTTGTTTATTACCCTGACAATACTCCAGCGCTTGCCGGATCAACTGTAATTCAGCTTGCTCTAGCGTCATCATCGGCAATTTCTGTAACTCCGGCACTGTAGCTGGCCCTTGCATCGACCCGGCAGCGAACTCAGCCATCACCGTGCGTGGCAAAGCCAGGTCAGTGAGCTCAATGACGGTGTTCTGAGATAGCAGCACTGCGCGTTCGATCAGATGGCTCAACTCCCGGATATTGCCGGGCCAGCTGTAAGTTTGCAGTTGTTTTTCAGCTGCGGCTGACAATCGCAGTGCCGTTTTCTGATAACGTAGTCCGTGTTTTTGCAGGAAAAAACGTACCAACGGCACTACATCTTCTGGCCGCTCCCGCAAGGCAGGTACCCGAAATTCCAGCGTATTCAGCCGGTAATATAAATCCTGACGAAACAACCCATCACTGATTAACTGCGCAAAGTTGCCATTGCTGGCGCTGAGTAACCGTACATCACTTTGTTCGGTGACACTGGAACCCAGTACTTCGTAATGCCCCGATTCCAGCACCCGCAATAATTTTGCTTGTTGTGGCAACGGCAAACTGGCGATTTCATCGAGAAATAATGAACCGCTCTGTGCCAGGGTAAAACGGCCGGTACGCTGTTCTTTGGCGTCGGTAAAAGCGCCTTTTTTATGACCGAACATTTCGCTTTCAAACAAAGTTTCTGGGATCGCCCCCATATTGACGCTGACTAGTGGCGCCGCTTTGCGACTGGAGTGACGATGAATAAACTGTGCCAGCTGGCTTTTACCGGTGCCATTTTCGCCGGTGAGCAGAATATTGGCATCGCTGGCAGCAACCGCCTGCAATTGTTGTATCAGCCGTTGCATGCTGGCACTTTGCCACACCAGTTCAGGTTCGCTGTCGTGTAAGGCTGAACTCAGCTGCTGGTTTTTTTGCTGCAGGTTTTTTAGCTTTAGTTGCTGGGAAATTACTTGCACTAAGCGTTGGTTTTGCCAGGGTTTTTCGATGAAGTCACCGGCGCCCAGCTGCATTGCCTGAACTACAAGCTGGGTATTCGACCAGGCGGTCATGGCGACCACCGGAATATTGTGCGGTTGTTGTTGCAACCAGCGCAAAAATCGTAAGCCTTCGTCACCAGAAGTGGTATCCAGCGCAAAATTCATATCCAGCAGAATTAAAGCAGCAGAGCGCTGTTGCAGATAGTCGATAGCTTGAGTGGGATTTTCTAGCTCCATGATGCTAAAACCATGATCTTCCAGAATAAAACGCGCACTTAGCCGCACTTCTCGATTATCTTCAATTAATAAAATCAGTGGCTTGGTCATTAGCGCTCCTTGTGTTTGCAAAGCATCTTAATCGCGCGCAGGGGCTTGGCTCAAGCAAAGACTGCCGGTTTTGAAACAAACTGAAATACTTTGTAAATATTTTGCTTTGGTAATTTCACCCTGCTCTGTCATTCTGCTATCTGGTGAAATTCCATCGACGCTTGTGCGCGAGTTGCGATCGGCATTTATTGACCATACAGCATATTTTTTGTCGTCACTTCAAAAAGCAGCCAGGAAGAAGCATGTTAGAAATCAAAAATTTATCAAAAACTTACGGCAATGGCGTCAAAGCATTGGCCGATGTCAGCCTGAATATTCCAAAAGGAATGTATGGTTTGCTGGGACCGAATGGTGCTGGTAAGTCGAGCCTGATGCGAACCATCGCCACTCTACAAAGCGCCGATGCCGGCACCATCAATTTTGATGGTATTGATGTTTTACAAAACCCGAACGCACTGCGCCGTACTTTGGGCTATCTGCCGCAGGATTTTAATGTTTATCCAAGGATCAGCGCTTTTGATTTACTCGATCATCTGGCCGTTCTCAAAGGTTTATCCGAGAAAAAATCCCGACATGAAACGGTGAATGCGTTACTGGCGCATACCAATTTATTTCAACATAAAGACAAAGCCGTTAGCAGCTTCTCTGGTGGGATGCGCCAGCGTTTTGGTATCGCGCAGGCGTTGCTAGGCGACCCGAAACTGTTAATTGTTGACGAACCAACCGCGGGTCTGGATCCGGAAGAGCGCAACAGATTTCACAATTTACTGGTGAGTCTGGGTGAAGAAAAAGTCATTATTTTATCCACCCATATCGTTGATGACGTGGCTGAACTTTGCCCGCAAATGGCGGTATTGGCCGGTGGTCAAATATTATTGCAAGGCGAGCCATTAAAACTGGTGGACGAACTGCAAGGTCAGGTCTGGAGCAAAACAGTGTCGCAAGCTGAAGCGGTCGAGCTGGAGCAGCAATTACCGGTGATTTCCAAACGCTTGTTTGCTGGCCGGACTGTGCTGAATGTGTTTGCGATTTCGCAACCACAAGGATTTGACGCGGCGCCAGCCGGGCTGGAAGACGTGTATTTCTCCACTTTGTTTAATTCACGTCAGCGGCAGTCTGCCTGAGGAATTCACCATGTTTTGGCAACTTATCCGCTTTGAATGGCGTTATTACCTGCGCCAGCCATCGTTTTATGTGACGTCCTTGTTGTTCTTTTTGATGACGTTTTTTGCTGCTTCGTCTGAATCTGTGCAGATCGGCGGTGGTGGTGAAGTCTGGGGCAATGGTCCTTTTGCCATTAGCCAGACTTTGTTGATCATGTCGATTTTTTCAATGTTTTTGGTGGTAAATTTTGTCGGTAGTACTGCACTTCGCAATAATGCCAGCCAAATGGAAGAACTGGTGTACAGCAAGCCGCTGGTCAGCTGGCAATATCAGTTGGGGCGGTTTATCGGCTCTTATGCTGTGGTGGCATTGGTATTTGCCTGTGTCCCGCTTGGTATTTTAATTGGATCACTGATGCCTTGGGTGGATCAGGAACGCTTTGGCCCAACGGTGCTGACGTATTATCTGCAAGCATTTTTGATGTTTTCGCTGCCGACCTTGTTTGTGTTGTCGGCGCTGTTTTTTGCAATTGCCAACAAATTCCGTTCGATGATGGCGATGTATCTGGTGGCCGTGGCGGTCTTTGTGTTTTATGTGATCGCCGGAAATTTCAGCCGCGAACCCTCTTACCGGACTTTAGCTGCATTGTTAGATCCGTTCGGCTTGCGAACCTTTGGTGATATCGCCAGATACTGGACCATCCACGATAAAAACAGCCAGTTGCTCAGTTTCAGCGGTGTACTGCTTTACAACCGCCTGATTTGGATCAGTGTTGGTGTGGTGCTGTTATTGGCTTTTGGCGGGGTATTTGGCAAATTGACGCTGGCAGCCAAAGCGGCCGGTAAAAAGGCCAAAGCAGCGCTGGTAGTGCCGGAATTCGGCTTGTCGGTGCTGAAAACTGCTGCTGGAAAATCTTCGTTCTGGCAACAGTTTTTGTTACGTACCGGCTTTGAAATGCGTCAGGTATTTTTCAGCATGCCGTTTATTATTCTGGGTTTGTTCTGCATTTTTAATCTGATCGCGCCACTGATCGACCCACAAGGATTTTACGGTACGCCTGATTGGCCGCTGACCCAAACCATGGTGAACGTGATCACTGATTCGACCGGTTTGTTATTTATCATCATCACCATTTATTACTGTGCCGAGGTGGTCTGGCGCGAACGGTCCTCCGGTATCGGCGACATCGTCGACAGTCTGCCGGTGTCGAATATGGTGTTCTGGTTGTCAAAACTGACGGCGGTCTGGTTGTTGATGGCTGCGCTGTATGGCGTATTTATGCTGACAACTGTTAGCTATCAATTACTGAATGGCATGCAGACTCTGGATATCAGCCAGTATCTGATCCGGCTTGCATATTTCCAGTTGTTGCCGTCAATGATGCTGGTGGTGTTGGCCTTTGTTATTCAGGTGTTGAGTCCGAATAAATACATCGGGATGCTCATTTTTGTGGTGTATTTTGTCACCACATTAGTGCTGGATTCGTGGGGCTTTAGTCATCGGATGTACCATTTTGGCTTCTCGCCCTCAGCACCATTTTCCGACTTAAACCGCTTTGGCTGGACCTTAGAAAGCCACAGCTGGTACATGCTGTATTGGGCCGGACTGGTATTGGGAATGTTTGTGTTGGGTTACGGTTTTTATCAGCGTGGTCCGGCGCAAAGTCTGCAAACCCGTGGCCGGTTATTCCGCTACCAAATTGGTTTGAATGGTCAGTTGGCCATCGTGTTGGGGTTTGCGCTGTTTGTTGGTTCCGGTAGCTGGATTTATTACAACACCCGGGTGTTAAACCAGTTTTCCACCGCTGAACAGCAGATGGACATCCAGGCCGATTATGAAAAAATGCTGAAAAAACATCAGGATGACCCAATTCTGGTCGCCTCCGATGTCAAAGCCACTGTCGATATCGTACCGGAACAACGGTTGGTGCGGGCGACTGTGGTGCAGCAAATGAGTAACAAGTTCAGTACGCCGATCAGTAAAATGCTGGTGCATCTGCCGGAATACAGCCGTGAGGTCACAATTAAAGTACCAGGCGGAACTTTGTCGGCGGTGGATCCACGTTTTAATACCGCTTGGCTGGAATTTGCGACGCCATTGGCGCCGGGGGCTGTGACGACGGTTGAGATCAGTTTAGTGCGGCAGACCCAGGGTTTTGTTGACAGTAATGTCGATACTTCTTTGGTAGAAAACGGCACTTTTATCAATAATTCATCGTTGTTACCGCAGTTTGGTTATCAGCCAGGTATGGAGTTGCAAGCGAGACATGAGCGCAGCAAACGTGATTTAGCGCCTGTCCAGCGAGCCTTTAAACTTGAAGACAGCAGTCGCTATAACGAAAGCGGTTTTGGCCGTGGCGAAGACTTTATTCAGTTTGAAATGACGGTCTCCACAGCGCCGGATCAAATCGCAATTGCACCGGGTTACCTGCAAAAAGAATGGCTGGAAAATGGCAGAAAGTACTTCCATTACAAGATGGATAAGCCGATGTTTAACTTCTATTCGTTTTTATCAGCTCGGCTGGCGGTGAAAAAAGAGCTGTATAAAGGCGTGTCGATGGAAGTGTACTACCATCCGGATCACCACTGGAACGTCGACCGGATGCTGATGTCGCTGAAAGATTCACTGGATTATTTCAATGATGCTTTTGGTCCTTACCAGCATCAACAGTTACGGATTATTGAGTTTCCTGGCTATCGTAGTTTTGCCCAGGCTTTTGCCAATACTGTGCCTTTTTCCGAGCAAATTGGCTTTATCAGCGACTTGCGCGATGACGACGAAATTGACATGCCTTATTACGTGACTGCGCATGAAATGGCGCATCAGTGGTGGGGCCATCAGGTCGGGAGCGCCAATGTGCAGGGCAGTGCGGTAATCCCGGAAACGCTGGCGCAATACAGTGCACTGCGGGTGATGGAACGCAAGTATGGCGAAGTAAAACTGCGTAAATTCCTGAAATATGAACTTGATCGTTATCTGCGTGATCGTGGCGGCGAGCAAGTGGAAGAAATGCCGTTGTTACGGGCGGAAAATCAGGGATATATCCATTACCGCAAAGGTTCAGTGGTGATGATGTCACTGAAAGATCGGTTGGGCGTTGCCGTGCTGGACCAGAACCTGAAGAACTTTCTGCAGGAATTCCAGTATAAACAAACGCCATATCCAACCACGCTGGATTTGGTCCGGCACTTAAAAGCGGGCGTGAACGAGCAGGATCAGGCATTTATTGACGACCTATTTGTCAATATCACCCTGTACGACTTGCGGTTAAAAGACGTGAAACGCGAAGAGCTGCCGGATGGCCAAGTTAAACTAAGTCTGACCATTCATGCGGCCAAACTGACTGCCGATGGTAAAGGTGTAGAGACTGAACAGCCGTTGTCAGAACTGATTGATATTGGTGTGTTTGATCTGGATCCGGATGAGTTTGCTGAGCAGCCTAAGCAGCTGTATAACCAGAAACATCTGCTAAAAAGCGGTGAAAACAAACTGGAAATTATTGTCAGTAAAGACGCGAAGTTTGTTGGGGTGGATCCGCTGATTAAGCTGATTGACCGTGACGCAGCGGACAATATTTATAAGTTGTAGTTAGTTCGTAATGAATGAAAAAAGCCGGTGGCGCGCAAGCAATGCCGGCTTTTTCTTTGGTGTTTAGCTAATTGCTCGTTCGAACATGCGGCCGTCGGAACCAAAAAAATAGGCTGTTATTTTGTGACTGCTTTCGCTTGCTCCAGCTCTTGCCAGGCCTGACTGCCCCACAGCGGTACTGTGGTCAGCGAGTGTTTGTCACTGCCGGCACTTTCTTTAGTTGAATAGGACAAATACACCAAAGTCTTGTTATCAGCATCAAAAATCCTGCGAATTTTCAGGTGCTTAAACAAAATACTTTTTGAGGTGGAGAAAATCACTTCCCCGGATTTGGATTTATCAATTTTACTCAGCATCGCCGCGGTTATTTCGCCGGTCTGGCGGCAGGCAATCGACATATCCGATGGATCAGCTAAATCGAGATTGGCTTCAACATGGCTGATATGGCAGGTGACACCAGCAATTGCCGGGTCGTTAAAGGTCTGAATTTTAATATCTTTGGTAGTAAAAAGCCCCAGGCTGACGTCGCCGACTTCTTTGGGTGAACAGCCACTTAGTAGCAGGGCAAACACAGTGGCAACTGGCAGCAATGCTGTCTTGGTGCTGATTGCGGCACGGGTTGATATTTTCATCGGCTACTCCTTGTTTAAAACAGCATAAATAATAAAAGTATAGGCTAAACAGTATGTTAAGTGGTGTGAGTTACCATTTGGCGTAATGATCTTCCGCCAATCCCAGACATTGCTTCAGTTGCAGCACCTGACCATCGCGTAAGCGGATCTCACCCTGATAATGACCGACATACTGGCGAAAATTACTGGCCAGCAAACCAGCCTGCACTTTTTCCTGCCGGCAAAATAATGGCGTGAAGTCGAGTGTCAGTTCATCACATAAAGTGCGGATCTGCCAGCGACTCTCTTGGTTGTAACGATTAAACTGAAATTGTGCCGGACTCAGGTGCTGAATTTTTCCATCAAGCCAAAGCGCATTTTCACAAAGACCAGTTTCATTGACACCAGCTGCCAGATTAAGGCCAAAGGGTTGGGCCTCCAGCAACGTATTGATGGAGGCCCAACGCCAATTGGTTTGACGGCGCATAAAACCAGCAGAAAAATCGTAACCGGCGCGCGCTTGTTGGAGTGGAAAATTTTTCCCGGCCAACGACAGTTGACCGGTAACTGGCAGTGCATTGTTTTTTTCGGTGTAGGTAAAACCCTGATATCCGGTTGGTGCGCATAACGCCAGCGGCGGTTGTTGCTGTTTGTGCAGCAGCAGATTGGCTTGCAACGGGCCACAATCAACCTGCAACTGCCAGCTGTCGGTCGCTGGCTCAATGCTCCAGCGGGTTTTGCCAGCATGTAAAGTGGCAACACCAGCAATCGGAGAAACGCTCATTTGACAACCAAACTGCAGTGGTAACAACAAACCTTTTTCAAAGATTGCGCTATCTGCTTGATATAAATAAGCAAAACCGGAACTAGCGTAACGAATATCAGCAATCGCGACAGCCAGCAGCCAGCCGTCACCGCTGACAGTGACAAACTGAAACTGCTTTTGTGCGAAAAACCGCGCCAGTTTGCCGGCTGGTTGATCGAGCACGGTGCGGTAATCAAATTGGCTGAAATTAAGCTGCGGCACCGATTGTTCAAAAAGCCCAAACTGTGGTTGTCCAGACGGATCAATCAATTGCTGTGGTGTTTGGCTGATACGGGGCAAATAACTAAAAGACATTGGGTTGACTCAGGCGACAACAATGCAGATTTTATAACAGTTTTTACAGGTCAGACCAAGAGGCGATGAAGGTAGATTTGTTAATCACGGGGTCAGAGTCAATTGTTAACAGAAATCTGTTAACAATTGACTCTGACCCCGTTGTTTACATTTGTTAGTGACCGTGGCCAGCGTGACCGTCGATACCATGGGCATGACCATGTGCCAGCTCATCTTCGGTGGCGTCGCGCACCAGCAGAATTTCAACGGCGAAAGTTAAATCGATACCTGATAACGGGTGATTACCATCCACCACCACTTCGTCTTCAGTTACATCTAATACAATCACCGATTGCTCACGACCATCCGGGCCAGCGGCACGAAAACGCATACCGATTTCTACTTCCATGCCTTCGAACAGCTGACGTGGCACGGCCTGGGTCAATTCTTCATGGCGATCGCCATAAGCTTCTGCTGCCGGCACTTCCACTGCAAATTTGTCACCGGCTTGTTTGCCAACCAGGGCATTTTCCAGGCCAATGATCAGCGAGCCGCTACCGTGAATAAATACCAATGGCTCGCCGCCAAAAGAGCTGTCGAGTTCGTTGCCTGCAGCGTCGCTGACGCTATAGTGCATGGCAACGACTTTGTCGGATTGAATGGTCATGCAAACCTCAATTTAATTTAAAGAATAAGGGAGGGAGTTGACTCTGAATTGTGTGTCAGGGTCACTGGCCAGCCGTAAATGGTCTTCTGGACTGATGTCATTTGGCAATACGGCCAACACGGACAACTCACCATGGATATTCACTGCGTTGATGACAACACCGCTGCGTCGCCAGTTCTGCTCCAATTGTACTTCAATATCGCTGCCTGCTGCCGGAGTTTCTTCACTCTGGGCGGTCAGAATATAAGTCGCCCGTTTATTTTTACCCAGATATTTCATCCGTGCCACCATTTCCTGCCCGATATAACAGCCTTTGCTGAAACTAATACCGTCGATGGCCTGTAAGTTAAGGTTTTGCGGCACATACTCGCCAATGATCGCCTGCTCCAGATAGGGCAAACCATGCAGAATATGCTGTTGTAAAAAGCGGGTAGGTGCGGCAAGTAGCGTGCTTTGCTGTTGGATTAAAGTGCGAGCGGCATCAACCGTGAGTACCAGCAGATAATGCTGTGGTGCTAATGCTAATAATTGGCCGCCGGTCAAAGCAGTGACAGAGCCGGTCGTTGGCGCAGCAGCCAAACCTAAAGTGGGTAATAAACGGTCCGCAGCCGTGCCGCTGACGCCCAGCACTGCCAGAGTGTCTGCGGTATCAGTAAAACTGACTTTGGAAAACACCCCAAATTTTTTCAGCTGCAGCAAGGACGCCTGAATTTCATCGCGAAACCCTAACATCAGTAAATCATCACCCGCTTGCAGTAAATGAAAAGTCGCCCACATTTTGCCTTTGGCGTCGCAGTGCGCGCCGCGCAGGAAGGATTCAGGTTGCAGACTGTTCACATCACAAGTGAGCTGCCCTTGCAGATACTTTTTTTGATCAGGGCCACTGATCCGAATCACCGAAAAAGCCGGTAATGGACTGATAAATGCCTGTTCGGCATCGTTTGATAATTGTGCCAGTTGATCAGCACTGATCCAGGAACTTTGCATAAGGTGTTTCGCTTTCAACCCAAATATTCAGATCATTGGGTGAAACATAGAAAAGCACAACCCCAGACCGGGTTATTTGTTAGAATATTCCGACGTTCACCAAGAGAGTTTGTAATGCCAGAATTAATGTCCAAACCGAAATTACGCTGGGCCTGTCGCCGTGGCATGCTGGAGCTGGATATCCTGTTGGCTCCTTTTGTCGAAGATGGCTATGACGCGCTGAGTCTTGAACAAAAACAAGTATTTGAACAACTTCTCGCCAGCGACGACCCGGATTTATTTGCCTGGTTTATGGGGCATGGCAAAGCGGCCGATCCGGCCATCCAAAGTCTGGTAGAAACCATTGTCCGGCGTGTACGCGTCTAGTCTGGCGCTGCGGCCATCACGCTGGCGGCATCTCGCTTACAGTGGCGGCTTGCTGTTAATTTTTACGTCGGTGCTGGTATTGCCAGTGACCGGCTGGTGGTTATGGTTGAGCAGTGTACCAATGCTGGCGGCCTGTTATTTGCTGCTGCAACAGTGGCAACAAACGCTGACCATCACCATGCTGTCGATAGCTAATACCGGCGAATTGCGCTGGCTTGGCGATCCATTACCGCCAGGTATTTTACTGCCGCAAAGTCTGATTTGCAGCTGGGGAATTTGGTTGTATTGGCAGGATGCGCAGCACAACATTCACCAGCGCTGGCTTTATCAGGATAATTTCAGCATTGCCGATTTTCGGGTGTTGGCCCGGCATTGCCAGTTAATACGCTGGCAGCAGCGCATAGCAGTTTAAGTCTTGTTGTTCTGCAAACTTATCGTTATATTCCGCTTTCCTTAATTTAACCTTTTGTGACCAGCTACTGCTGGCGATGCTGTGGTTCTGATGAATTTAATTGAATGGATTGGCTATATTCCGGCGGTGATTTTCCCGGCGGCAACCTTAATGCAACTGTGGCATTTATTAAAAACCAAAACTTCGGCAGGGGTGCCGGCATTTACCTGGCTGGCATTCGCCGTTGGTAATCTGTCGTTGTATGTTTATGCAGAAAAATATACTGAGCTGCAGTCGATTATCGGCCAGCTGGCCACTGCAGCTTTACAAATTTATGTGGTGTTTCTGATTTTTAAATATCGGAAAAACACAGTTAAATGATGCAATTAGCTCCGGAGTGGTGGTGTTAACACCGTCGGTGTTGGCAGCGGATCCAGCTCCGGATAATCGAGCGTATAATGCAGGCCGCGGCTTTCTTTTCTGTCCATTGCACAGCGAATAATCAGCTCTGCGACCATCGTCAGGTTGCGAAGTTCCAGCAGATTATTGCTCACTCTGAAGTGGCGGTAATACTCTTCGATTTCCCGTTGCAACAGCTCGACCCGGTGTAACGCCCGCTCCAGCCGTTTGGTGGTGCGGACGATACCGACAAAATCCCACATAAATAATCGTAGTTCATGCCAGTTGTGGGTAATGACCACTTCTTCGTCGGAATTACTGACCCGGCTTTCGTCCCATTGCGGCAATTTCGGCGTCGCGGAATTCGTAGCAAGGTTATCCAGAATATGCCGGGCGGCACTTTGCGCAAACACCACACATTCCAGCAATGAATTACTGGCCATCCGGTTGGCACCATGTAGCCCGGTATAAGCCACTTCACCGATAGCATATAAATTGGCAATATCGGTCTGACCGTTGAGATTGGTCATCACGCCGCCACAGGTGTAATGCGCAGCAGGCACCACTGGGATCGGCTGTTTGGTGATATCAATACCGACACTTAAGCATTTGGCGTAAATAGTCGGAAAGTGTTCAATAATAAAGTCTTTTGGCTTATGGCTGATGTTCAGATAAACACAAGCAACGCCTAAACGTTTCATTTCAAAATCAATAGCACGGGCGACAATATCCCGTGGCGCCAGCTCGGCACGCTCGTCAAAGTCCGGCATAAAACGGCTGCCATCAGGGCGCTGTAAATAGGCGCCTTCGCCGCGCATTGCTTCGGTAATTAAATAATTCTGCGCTTCAGGGTGGTAAAGACTGGTTGGGTGGAATTGATTAAATTCCATATTAGCGACCCGGCAACCGGCACGCCATGCCATCGCTATCCCATCGCCGCTGGCGACATCCGGATTACTGGTATACAAATAAACTTTACTGGCACCACCAGTGGCAAGGGCGACAAAGCGCGCGCCAATCACTTCAACCCGCTCAGAATTGCGGTTCCAGACATAAGCGCCGTGGCAATGTTGGCCAGGCAGACCCAGTTTTTCGGCTGTGATTAAATCGACCGCATTGTAGTTTTCCAGCAAGCGGATATTCGGATGGGATTTCACCTGGTCAACTAAGGTTATTTGCACCGCGCGGCCAGTGGCATCGGCAGCGTGTAAAATGCGGCGATGGCTATGACCCCCTTCGCGGGTTAAGTGGTATTTCAGTACACCATCTTCGTCGCGATATTGGTCAAAAGGTACACCCTGAGCAATCAGCCATTCCATCGCGGTTTTGGCATGTTCAGCGGTGAACTGCACGGCAGCTTCGTCACAAAGCCCGGCACCGGCAATTAAAGTGTCACTGACATGGGAGTCAATGCTGTCGTTTTCGTCGAAGACTGCGGCAATACCACCTTGCGCATACAAGGTTGAACCTTCGCGCAGTGGGCCTTTACTAAGGACAATAACCTGCAGCTGATCGGCCAGCTGCAACGCCAGCGATAAACCGGCCGCGCCGCTACCGATAATTAAAACGTCACATTGATGTTCTTTTTGCTGTTGCATGCGATACACTTATCCGACAAAAACCAGTTCTGACGATGACGAATCCACTAAATTTTCGTCCGGTTGAACGGCGTGATACCCGCCGCAGTCCTCAGCTTTATGACATTCAGTGCGGCCAAGATCAATCTATTGTAACTTTTTTATCTATTAAACCGAACTTTTTCATTCCGGCTTCGTCATATGGTTACGTTTGACAAGAGCCGGTTGCAATTTTAGGCAGTAAGCACAACAGGGGACAAGCTCGGATGAGCGAGCAAGAATTGGATTGGCAGATTGTCCAGCGCGTACAACAAGGGGATAAAGCAGCTTTTAATCTGCTGGTAAAAAAATATCAGCATCGATTGGCGAACTTAATTTCTAGGTATGTCTCTAATCATGGCGACGTGGCAGATGTAGCACAAGAAGCCTTCATAAAAGCTTACCGTGCATTGCCCGGATTTCGTGGTGACAGCGCCTTTTACACCTGGTTGTATCGGATAGCTGTGAACAGTGCGAAAAATTATCTGGTGGCGAACGGGCGCAAGCCGCCGTCCACCGACGTAGACGCCGAAGAGGCAGACTCTTACGAAGGAAGTGATGCATTAAAGGTACAGGATTCTCCGGAAAAGCTACTATTAACCGAAGAAATCCGCCATGTGGTATTTGATACGATTGAAAAACTGCCGGAAGAATTACGCATAGCAATCACGTTGCGTGAAATGGATGGTCTGAGTTACGAAGAGATTGCTGAAGTAATGGGATGTCCGATAGGCACAGTGCGAAGCCGGATTTTCCGGGCTCGTGAAGCAATTGACACCCAGCTGAAGCCTTTAATCAGCTGACCAATATAAAAGACAGGAACATGTATGTCGTCTGAAAAACAAGATTGGCTTTCTGCCGCGAGTGATAATCAAGGCATCAGTGCGCAACAGCTCGACTCTTTGTTACAAGATCCGGACTTGCAACAACAATGGTTACGCTACCAGATGATCGGTTCTGTAATTCGTAAAGAACTTCCGGATCAGATAGATACAGATTTTACCAACCGTTTTGAATTGTTACTTGAGCAAGAAGAAGTGCATCAGTTGCAACCGGACATTCAGGTTCAGTTACAACCAGTACTGGCAACTTCGACTTCACGCTGGAACAGATTCAAAACTTCGGCCAACAAGCCGTGGATGAAATCAGTGATGCAAGGTGCCATTGCCGCCAGTGTTGCTTTAGTTGCGGTTGTTGGTGTGCAGCAGAATCAGCAATCACCTGATGATGCGCTGACTTCACCTTTACCTGTGCTGCAAACCCGCCCGATCGGCGGTGTCGCGACACCGGTGAGTTTAAGCCAGACCACGGTTGATTCACGTTTTGCGGCGCAAGAGCAACAGCTTAAGCTGGAGCAACAACGTCGTTTACAGGAATTGATGCAGGCACGTCAGCAGCAAATCCGGTTAATGGAACAAACCGCTGCCCAACGCAAAGCCGCCGAATCGGCGACGCCAGTTGTTGAGCAACAACCTCACGGAAATTAATAATGCCAGCATTTTTCTGGTGCATCGTTTTGCTGCTGTTGGCGTTGCCAGCAGCAGCCAATAGCGATGGTTGGCTACAGTTCGAACGCAGCCAGCAAGCAGTCAGGCAATTTAACTTCGACCTGACCTTTGTGCAGGTTCGTGCCAATCAAATTAATACCTTTCGCTGGCTGCACGGTGTACATCAGGCAGAAGGAGCGTTGCCGGTAAAAACCGAACTCGAGCAACTGATTCCGCAAGACCTGGCGGGCACCGATACCTTTCGGCGCGGCGATCGTGTTTATTATTCGACGGCCGATAGCCCGGTGCAAGTCACCATCAATCACTATATCAAAGAACTTCCGGCCATTTTATTTCACAACCAACTTGAAATTATGAAGTTGTATGATGCGGTGCCTGGCAGCAGTACATCGTTGTCCGGTCGTACCGCGCAGTTATTGCGTTTGACCGCTTTAGCCGGCAGCCGTTTCAGTTATTGGTTGTGGCTGGATGCAGAAACCGGTTTTCCGCTGCGCGTGGACACCGTAGACGTCGACAATCAGGTGCTGGAACGTTGGATGGTGGTGCATTTACAAGTCAAGCCAACCTTGCCACCGGAACTTGCACAGCTGATGACGGCTGAATTACCTGTCGAGCCGGTGATGTTGCCGGAAGCAACTGTCCAGACGGATCATCAGTTTGCGCTGAATTGGTTACCAGATGGGTACCAGCTGTTAAGTCAGCAACTGCCGGTGATGACCAATAACGGTAAGGTGTTGGCATCCTGGTTATTGACCGACGGCCTGCATCAGATTTCGGTCTTTGTGCAGCCTGGTGCGGGTGTTCCAACCCAAGCCTACCGCGATGGTGCTACAACCATTTTGGTCCAGCCGAAGCAGCAAGTTGATATTACCGTGATTGGGCCGCTGGATGTCGAGCTGGCACGCCGGCTAGCAGATGCCGTACAATAAGCGTCAACGAGCACGCAAATTCAATACGGCAATGCAGTTCCGGAGATCCTTTGAATGGTAGAAGAAATTGCCACCGTGGTGCAAATCGAACCTGCAGGTGTCTGGCTGCAAACTAAAGTGGTGAGTAGTTGTCAGTCCTGCAGCGCCAATGACAGCTGCACCAGCGGTGTGGTGGCTAAAGCCATGACGCGCCGTGATTACCGGTTTTTCCTGCAACAAACACCAGCAACGCCGGAGCTATTGGTTGGACAACAAGTGCGGATCGGTATTGCTGAAGACGTTCTGGTGCGATCGGCTCTGTTAGTCTATTTGCTGCCATTAATGATGTTTATTGCTGCTTTAGGCCTGGCATTTTATAGCGGTTGGAGCGAAGGCGGCCAGTTGTTGGCTGCTCTGGTTGGTGGTTTTGCCGGCATGTTGCTCGCCCGCAAACTCAGTGCCGGGATTGGTTCTGTGCAGCAACAAGTGCATTTGTTGGCGGTATTGCCCAATTTGACCATTCAAAACCATTAATTCAATGGTCATGGTTGTCCGGTTACAACTTCCGATTTTTGTCATATCCATAATTACAACGCACTACGCTGGGTTGTTCTGGCGCAAAGCCAAAGAACACATAGCATCCACACGCTAATTCAAGTACAATTCGCGGCAATTTTAATCTGTGGTCAGGATTGTGCAGCGGCATTTGCAGCAGCGTCGATCGACCAGTCAGCTCAGTTTTATATTGGAAAAAATGGCAAAAATATCTCACATCCGCAATTTCTCGGTCATAGCGCATATTGACCATGGTAAATCGACTTTATCGGATCGTTTGATCCAGTTCTGCGGCGGTTTATCTGACCGTGAAATGCAGGAACAGGTGCTGGACTCCATGGACCTGGAACGTGAACGCGGCATCACCATCAAAGCGCAAAGCGTCACTCTGAACTATACCGCCAAAGACGGCGAAACCTACCAGCTGAATTTTATCGACACGCCAGGACACGTTGACTTTACCTATGAAGTCAGTCGTTCTTTAGCCGCCTGTGAAGGTGCGTTATTGGTGGTAGACGCAGGCCAGGGTGTAGAAGCGCAGACGGTTGCCAACTGTTATACCGCCTTAGAAATGAACCTGGAAGTACTGCCGGTTCTGAACAAAATTGATTTACCGCAAGCAGAGCCAGAGCGGGTCGCCGAAGAGATTGAAGACATCATCGGTATCGAAGCCATTGGCGCCGTGCAGTGTTCGGCGAAAACCGGTTTTGGTATTGAAGACGTGCTGGAAACCATCGTTAAAGGCATTCCGTGTCCGGAAGGTGATGTCAATGCGCCAACCCAAGCGCTGATTATCGATTCATGGTTCGACCCCTATCAGGGTGTAGTGTCGCTGGTTCGTGTCAAGCACGGTAGCATTCAGGCCAAAGACAAAATCAAAATTATGTCGAGCGGCGCCGTTTATGAAGTGGATAAAGTTGGTATTTTCACGCCAAAAGCCAAAAATACCGGCATTTTAAGCACCGGCGAAGTTGGTTTTGTGATTGCCGGTATCAAAGAAATTAAGGGCGCGCCGGTTGGTGATACCTTGACGCTGGCGAAAAACCCAGCCACTGAAGTGTTACCAGGTTTTAAACGGATTAAACCGCAGGTTTATGCCGGGGTTTATCCGGTGTCTTCAGACGACTACGAAGATTTCCGCGACGCGCTGGAAAAATTAAGTCTGAACGACTCTTCATTATTTTATGAACCAGAAAGTTCCAGTGCTTTGGGTTTTGGCTTCCGGATTGGTTTCCTCGGTATGTTACATATGGAAATCATTCAGGAACGTCTGGAGCGTGAATACGATCTGGATCTGATCACCACAGCGCCTACGGTAGTTTACGAAGTACTGACCAAAGCCGGTGAGCTGGTGATGGTCGACAATCCAAGTGATTTGCCGCCGGTTGGTAATATCGACGAAATTCGCGAGCCGATTGTTGAAGCGCATATTCTGGTGCCACAAGAATACTTAGGCAACGTCATTACACTTTGTATCGAAAAACGTGGCGTGCAGATGAACATGACTTACCACGGCCGTCAGGTCGCTGTGGTCTATGAATTGCCGATGGCCGAAGTGGTGATGGATTTCTTCGACCGGTTAAAATCAACCAGCCGTGGTTATGCATCCCTGGATTACGCTTTTAAACGGTTCCAGTTATCCGATATGTCGCGGGTTGATATTCTGATCAACGGTGAACGTGTAGATGCACTGGCGATTATCAGCCACAAAGATTTCGCCCAGGGCCGTGGTCGGGAACTGGCTGAAAAGCTCAAAGAACTGATCCCACGCCAGATGTTTGATATTGCGATCCAGGCCGCGATTGGCAGCCACGTGATTGCCCGGACCACTGTCAAACAATTACGGAAAAACGTTTTAGCGAAATGTTATGGTGGCGATATCAGCCGTAAGAAAAAGCTTCTGCAAAAACAAAAAGATGGTAAAAAACGGATGAAGCAGGTCGGTAACGTCGAAGTGCCGCAGGAAGCGTTTTTAGCCATTCTGAAAGTCGGTAAATAAGCCCGGACAGACGACAAAGCAGTAGCTTTGTCGTCTGGTTACAGCTGGTAACAATAAAATGCGCTGTTGATGGCAGCGCGAAGGTCAAATCAGCGGTAAGCTCCCGAATTCCAGACAGTAACTTCTGAACAGTAACGAGGATTGGATTTTTCATGGCAGGGTATTTTGCAATTTTTTTAGTCGCACTGACCATTGGCAGTGGTTTGATTTGGTTGTTTGATGCTGTGGTACTGGCACCAAAACGTAAAGTGAAACTGGTACAGGCAGAAGTTGCTGCCGGGGCCAAGCTTACCGATGAAGTGAAACAACAGATTGCACCGCAGTCTTACATTGCTGAAACGGCGCAGTCGATTTTCCCGCTGATTGCGATCATCACCATTTTCCGCTCATTTTTATATGAACCTTTTCAAATTCCATCCGGTTCAATGATGCCGACTTTATTGGTTGGCGATTTTATTCTGGTTGAGAAGTACTCATACGATGTAAAAGATCCGGTCTGGCGGAAAACTTTGCTGGAAACCGGCAAACCAGATCATGGCGACGTGGCGGTGTTTAAATATCCTGAACAGCCTACGGTTGATTTTATCAAACGGGTGATTGGCTTGCCGGGTGACCGTATTGTGTATAAAAACAAGCAGTTGTACATCCAAAAAGCTTGCGATAAGTCGGCAGCGCAGCCTTGTCCAACCCTGGAACCAATGCGTCAGGAATTAAAGTCGGAAGGCGAGTTCTTTTTAGGTCCTTATCCGCTAAAACGCTTTACTGAACAAGGCCCCGCAGTGACTTATGACATTTTGCAAAATGCCATGTTGCCGGAACCTATTCACAATTATTATCGCCAGCCAGGTACCGCCACCAGCGAGTTTATCGTGCCTGAAGGGCATTATTTTGTGATGGGCGATAACCGCGATAACAGCCGTGACAGCCGCTTCTGGGGTTTTGTACCAGAGCAATATCTAGTCGGAAAAGCGGTACTAAAATGGATGAGCTTTGAATTCACTGAAGATCCAAATAGCTGGGTGCCTGGTTGGGTGCCGATTGGTGTTCGTTTTGAACGGTTAGGCGCTATTGAATAACCGTCATCGCAGCTATTGAAATCTGTGTTAAGTATGCAACGGCCAGCAATGCTGGCCGCTGTTATTGATGGGATCAGCATTTTAGCAGCGCCGAAAAATCGCTGGTTGTATCAGGTTCCCCCTGTTTTTGGCAGGCCTGGGACAGGATATTCTGCGCCACAGCAGCTACGCTGATACAGTGAATATTGGCTGCAATCTGTGACTACATTCTTGGTTGAACCTCCGCCACATATGGGCAGAGGACAAGCTGGCAGTATATTGCTGCAGCGAGTAATTTTAAGGAAAGGCATGCAAGTATCTTTAGTGCCATTGCAGAAAAAACTGGGTTACCAGTTTCAGCAGCAAGCGCTGCTGGAGCAGGCATTAACCCACCGCAGCTGCAAAGGGCAACATAACGAACGGCTGGAGTTTTTAGGCGATGCCATTTTAAGTTTGGTGATTGCTGAAGCGTTATATCAGAATTTCCCGAAAACCCGTGAAGGCGATTTAACCCGGATGCGGGCATCGCTGGTCAAAGGCGTGACTTTAGCTGAAATCGCCAAGGAATTGAATATTCAGGAATTTTTGCGATTAGGGCCAGGTGAGCTAAAAAGCGGTGGTTCCAGAAGGGAATCGATCCAGGCCGATGCTGTCGAAGCCATTTTGGGTGCAATTTACCTGGATGGTGGTGCTGAAGCTTGTCGCGAGCGGATTTTGCAGTGGTTTGGCAGCCGATTGCTGAGCATTCAGCCTGGCGTGCAAAAAGATTCAAAAACCTTGTTGCAGGAATTTCTGCAAGGCCGGCGTCTGCCGCTACCGGTGTATGAAGTGACCGAAATCCTCGGTGATGCGCATGATCAGACCTTTACCGTGAAATGTACAGTGGATGGGATGTCCGCTGTGATTGCCTCTGGCAGTTCTCGTCGCAAGGCCGAGCAGGATTGTGCTCAGCTGGTGTTGGAACAATTAAAAAATGAAAGTTGAAATGCCTCAAACCAGCGGTGAAACCTTTGCCGGACTG
Organism: Rheinheimera sp. SA_1; assembly: GCF_001669775.1. GTDB lineage: Bacteria > Pseudomonadota > Gammaproteobacteria > Enterobacterales > Alteromonadaceae > Pararheinheimera. Next base: position 50,589 of record NZ_LXWK01000017.1, on the reverse strand, counting down.
GTTGCGATTGTCGGCCGACCAAATGTTGGTAAATCGACCTTATTAAACCAGCTGATTGGTCAAAAAGTCAGTATCACCTCGAAAAAGCCACAAACCACCCGGCACCGGATTGTTGGTATTGATACCGTCGGCCAGTATCAGACGGTCTACGTTGATACACCAGGCCTACATACCGAAGAAAAACGCGCCATCAACCGGCTGATGAACAAAGCGGCCGCCAGTTCAATTCTGGACGTCGAGCTGGTGATTTTTGTGGTGGAAGGCACCCGTTGGGTCGAAGACGATCAGATGGTGTTAAACCGGCTGATCGCGGCGAAAAAGCCGGTGATTTTGGTGGTGAATAAAGTCGATTTGTACAAAGACAAAGAAGAACTGTTGCCGCATTTGCAGTGGCTGAGTTCACAGCTGTCATTTTTACAGATTATCCCGCTGTCCGCCGAAAAAGGCACTAACGTGACAGCGCTGCGTGAAACAGTGCAGCAGCAATTACCACCTTGTGAGTTTTTCTTCCCGGAAGACTACATCACCGACCGCTCGCAACGTTTTATGGCTTCGGAAATCGTTCGTGAAAAACTGATGCGGTTTTTAGGTGATGAGTTGCCGTATGCAGTGACCGTTGAAATTGAACGTTTTAAGTGGGAAGAAAAACACTACCACATCGCCGCGCTGATTTTGGTGGAACGTGATACGCAAAAACGGATGGTGATTGGTAAAGCCGGTGAGCGGATTAAAACCATTGCCAGTGAAGCGCGAAAAGATATGGAAGATTTGTTCGAACAGCCGGTATTCCTGCAAATGTGGGTGAAAGTAAAATCGGGCTGGGCTGACGATGAACGCGCCTTACGCAGTCTCGGTTACGGCGAAGACTAAAAATGCTACAAGGCTTTGCGCCGGCTTACCTGCTGCATAGCATCGCCTTTCGCGACGATAAGCTGCTGCTGGATTTGTTATTGCCCGAGCAAGGTCGGCTGCGCGCAGTCGCCAGACGTCCCGGAAAAAAGCAAGGCGGGCGCAGTCACTGGCCACAGTTTGCGCTGCTGGCGGTGCAACTCAGCGGTCGCGGCGAGCTCAAAACAGTCCGCGCTTTGGAAGAACAACAACCGGCACTGCAGTTTCAGGGCGATTTTCTGTTTAGCGCCATGTACCTGAATGAGTTGCTGTGCCGTATCTGGCCACAAGACGTTGGTAGTGATCAGTTGTTCGCCTTGTATCAACACAGCATTCATGCACTGGAAGCCGCGCAGCCGCATCCGGGTTTGCTGCAACCGGTGCTACGTAATTTTGAACTGGCACTGCTGACTGAGCTCGGAGTGCCGGTGGATTTAGAATTTGACGCGCTACAACAACCACTCGAAGCTGAAGCCTTATACCAATGGCAACCGGAAGCGGGTTTTATTCGTACCGGTACTGCGGCCGTTGGTCAGGTGATATCCGGCTCAGGCTGGTCAGGTGATAGTTTGCTAGCGATAGCCCGGCAACAGTGGCACGACGATGCACTGCGGGTGGCCAAGCAGCTGAGCCGCACTTTAATGCAGCCGTTGCTTGGGAATAAGCCGTTAGCCAGCAGAGCTTTGTTTCATCGATAATACAATTTTTAGCCGGAGATTTTTTTTGATGCAACCGATTTATTTAGGTGTCAACATCGACCATGTCGCCACCGTACGCCAGGCCCGTGGCAGTCAGTATCCGGAGCCGGTGCATGCCGCGCTTGTGGCAGAACAGGCTGGTGCCGATGGCATCACTGTGCATTTACGTGAAGATCGCCGCCATATTCAGGATCGTGATGTGTTTTTACTGCGCGATACCATTCAAACCCGGCTGAATTTTGAAATGGGTGTCACCGATGAAATGTTGGGTATCGCATTGAAGCTAAAGCCTGAGTTTTGCTGTCTGGTGCCGGAAAAACGTCAGGAGCTGACGACTGAAGGCGGTCTCGATATCGTTGGCCAGTTCAGCAAAATCGACAGCGCCGTCAAAACCTTAGCGGCCGAAAATATTCTGGTGTCGTTGTTTATTGATGCCGATTTTAAGCAAATTGATGCGGTCGCCAAAGCTGGCGCGCCTTATATCGAAATTCACACTGGCGCTTACGCTGATGCGACTTGCCCTAAAACGCAACAAGCAGAGCTGGAACGCATTCGCGCTGCCGCTGAATATGCATCGTCGCTGGGGATTATCGTCAATGCTGGTCATGGGTTGCATTTTCATAACGTGCAGGCGATTGCTGCCATCCCACAAATGTATGAATTAAATATTGGCCACGCTTTAATAGCGCGGGCTATTTTTACCGGCTTAGGCCCGGCGGTAGCAGAAATGAAACGACTGATGGTGGAGGCGCGTCGCTAATGGCGATTGTTGGGCTGGGTACTGATTTAGTTGAAATCAGCCGGATTGAACAAAGCCTGGCCCGTTCACCGCGCTTGGTGCAGCGGGTGTTAACGGCAAATGAGCAGGCGATTTATCAGCAACATGCCCAGCCAGCGCGTTATTTTGCCAAACGCTTTGCTGCCAAAGAAGCTGCATCCAAAGCGCTTGGCACCGGGATTGGCCGCGGAATTTCGTTCCAGCATTTTGAAGTCAGTAATGATGAATTTGGCCGTCCGGTATTGACGCTCACCGATGCTGCCAAAACTTTGGCTGAGCAACTGGGGGCACAAAAGACCTGGTTGTCGATCACCGACGAACAAGCTTTTGCTTGCGCGACAGTGATTTTTGAAACGGCCTAGATTGATTCTGGTTAAATTCCGGTTGCACTAAAGAACAGTATCCGCAATACCAATAGCACTCAACTTGATGAAAGTAATCATCGCGCTTGTTTGTTATTCCTCCGTACAGACAAAAGAATACCCACTTATTTCTGCAGCCTTCAGTTGCTGCGTCGTCGATTCCATCAAACGCCAGAACCCCAATCATTTATCTGCAGCCCTGGCTGTTGCTGTTTGCAATTGCAAATAGAAGCAAAGGTTGCCTGACATAATGTGATAGTATAACATCTCTTAATGGTGTTCATGCTCAGTCAGCAAAAAGGTAAAACCAGTGAAAGATTTTCTCGGTGTGTGCTTGTCGGGCTTATGCATTTTGCATTGTCTGTTGACGCCTCTGTTGTTGGCTTTGGGGGGCGTTGGGGCTATTGGCGTGTGGTTTGAGTCTGCCTGGGTGCACTATTTATTGCTGGCGCCGATCTGTCTGGTACTGGTATGGAGCCTACCACTTGCCTGGATTAAACACCGCAATCTGAGTCCGCTGTTATTGGGCGCATCCGGGTTCAGCGTGTTGTTACTTTCGCTGTTTGTGCCTGAAGCGATCGAACCAATGCTGGCAATTGCCGGTGGCTTGGTGCTAATCGCGGCTCATTTATTTAATCGGCATTTATTAAACAATTTTTTGCAACCAACAATGAAGGAACAATCATGACAGCTGTTACTGATCACCGCTTGCCGGTTACGGTATTGTCGGGTTTTTTAGGCGCGGGAAAAACGACCTTACTGAATCAGATCCTCAATAACAGAGCGGGTCGCAAGGTTGCGGTGATCGTCAATGACATGAGTGAGCTGAATATTGACGCCGCCATCGTCAAAAACGAAATCAGCCTTAATCGCGCTGAAGAAAAGCTGGTGGAAATGAGCAACGGCTGTATTTGTTGCACCTTGCGCGAAGATTTGCTGTTGGAAGTTGGCCGGTTGGCGCGCGAAGGTCGGTTTGATTATTTAGTGATTGAATCGACAGGTATTTCTGAACCCTTGCCGATTGCGGAAACTTTTACCTTTGAGCACGAAGATGGGCAGAGCTTATCCGATATCGCCAGACTCGATACCATGGTCACCGTCGTCGACGCACTGAATTTCCTGAAAGATTTTCGTGAAGCCCAATCCTTACAGGACAAAGGCGAAAGTTTAGGCGAAGACGACGAGCGTAGTGTCGCCGATCTGCTGATCGAGCAAATTGAATTTTGTGATGTGTTGGTGGTGAGTAAAGGCGATTTAGTCAGCGCAGCCGATGTCACAGAGCTACAGGCCATCTTGCGCAAACTTAATAGCACCGCTCAGATCTATTTGGCCAGGAACGGCCAGATTGACATAGATAAAGTGCTTGGCACCGGTTTATTTGATTTTGAAAAAGCCCAGCAAGCGCCCGGCTGGTTAAAAGAATTACGCGGCGAGCATCAGCCAGAAACTGAAGAATACGGCATTAGCAGCTTTACCTTTCAGGCTCGCTTGCCATTTCATCCGGAGCGTTTTTATCAGTTTTTGCACCAGGATTGGCCGCAAGGTAAGTTGCTGCGCTCGAAAGGATATTTTTGGCTCGCCCATGAACCTGATTATGCCTGGCAATGGCATCAGGCGGGCGGCATGGCGCGGTATGGCATGGCCGGATTGTTTTGGCAGGCGGTGCCTATCGATGAATGGCCCGCGGACGCAGAATCACAACAAGCGATCGAACAGATGATGCAGGGGCCATATGGCGATTGCCGCCAGGAACTGGTGTTTATTGGCCAACAACTGGACCAATCAAAAATGCAGCAACAGTTAGCGGCATGTTTGCTGACCGACGATGAGCTGGGGTTGTCGACAGCAGCATGGCGGCTATTTCCCAATCCATTTCAGGCAGAATTTGCCTGATGCCAGCCGCTTTTCAGTTATTGCCAGCCATGCAGCAACGCCAAAGCGACAATGCAGAGGTTCTGACTGAGATATTTGAACCAACCGTCAATATGGTGATTTGGCAGCGTCAACCCGATCCAGCCGTCGAATCATACAGTCAGTACCTGGTTGCAGCATCATTGCAAGCATCCGGCACTACAGATTTTTTACAGTTGCAAGCCGTGGTTGAGCCAGCAGAACTGCCAGCTTTGTTAGCACAAAAGTTACCTGACGCACCGGGTAAAACTGAATTTATCGCCGATTTGCAGTTATTAAGTCAGATGTTGACCTGCCTGATGGATTGTTCTGCCGTGGGTTTTCGGCTGAAACTGCTGCAACAGGCGATGTGCCCGCGTTTTCATACTGATCATGTTGCTTTGCGTTTGTTAGTCACTTACGTCGGCGCAGGTACTGAATGGTTAAACCAAGCGCAGAGTCCTGGGTTATATCGGCAACTGCAAATCCCACAACAATTACGGCCGGCAGAAGTTGCGCTACTAAAAGGTTCTGCCTGGCAAGGCAATGGGGCCGGCGCTATCTGGCATCGCTCTCCCGAATCAACTGCCCCCCGGTTACTGGTGAGCTTGGATCCGGTTGGCGACTAAATTTACCAAGAGGTTTGAATGCGTATTATCCCATTTACATTGTTGTTATTTATGGCGCCAATGATGCCAACTACAGGCGAGGCTGCTGCAAACCATGCTCATCAACATGGTGTTGCCCAAATGGAGCTGATTAAACTTGACCGCGACTTACAAATTACTTTTTTGGTAACCGCCGCCGACTTGGTCGGTTTTGAACATCAGGCGCAAAGTCTGCAGCAGCAACAACGTATTGAACAAGCTGAAATGCTGCTTGCTGAAGGGGGAAAAGTATTTAGTATTACTGGGGGCGAATGTACCCAGATCAGTCAACAATCAAATTTGCATCAGTTGCACAATGATACAGGTGCTGCTGCGAAACAGAATGAACACCAACATACTGATTTAACTGTAAGTTATCAATTCAAGTGTACCAACCTGACTACACAAATGAGTGTTGAGGTGAGGTTGTTTGCACTGTTTTCGGCACTGCAGAAAATCGAAACGAGCTGGATAACGGACACGACTCAATCGTCTGCCACACTCACTGCAACGACAAATCGTCTTCAAATTGAATGAAAACTTTTAGCGCTCGGCCTTTGCAAACAATTGAAATGTTCTTAAGCATTGAGCTATCACAGCTTGCTAGATTGCAATAATCACCACACCCAATGTTTAGCTTCTAGCAACAACGACTGCAGCCGGTCTTGCAATTCAAATAATTCCGGCTCCAGCTGATCCACTGTTTTACCCTGCTTTAGTTCGGTTTCCAATAATTCAGTTAATTGCTTTAACTGCGGTACTCCAACATAACAAGTGGCGCCATGTAGTTTATGCACTAACTGAATGAGCGGTTCGACTTGTTCGGTTCGCACCAGCAATTCCAGTTCACTCAGCGTCGGCGGCAAACTTTGCAGGAAGATCTGCAACATTTCTTTAGCCAAATCAATTTTCCCGGCGGCGCAGTGCAACGCCAGTTCCCAGTCGATTTGCCGGCTTTGTGGCAAATTAAGCGTCTGCACTGGCGGCTGTTCTTGCTGCCGTTGTGGCAACGGCGGTACATGTGGACAACACTCTTTCAGCGCAAAATGCAGCATTTGTTCATCCAGCGGTTTACTTAAAAACTCGCTAAAACCCAAGGACATCAGTCGCTCCCGTTCACCATCCAACGTATGTGCGGTGACGGCGATAATCGGCGTCGCTTCATTCAAACTACTTTGCTGAATACGTTGGCAAGCGGTGACACCGTCCATCACCGGCATATTAATATCCATAAAAATTACGTCGTAATGTGACTGCGAGGCTTTTTGCCAGGCCTCAGCGCCGTTGTGGGCAGAATCGATGCTTTCGACCAGATCACGTAACAAGGTATTAATGAGCTTGAGGTTGGCGTCGTTGTCATCCACCGTCAGTACTTTAAGCTGACTTTTTGGTGGCAGTGGAATGTTTTGTACAGGCAGTGGGAACTGGCTTTGATAAGGCCGCGCCAAAGCTGTGGCCAATTTACGCTGATGCGCCGGTTTGGATAAACAAGCCTGCGCGCCGCTTTGCAGCAGGGCTTCGCGTAAGTTCGGCGATAAGGTATTGACCAGTAAATAGATATGCTGGCAAGACTGACTGAGCTGCCGGATTAATTCCACCAACTGATTGACCTGATCTAAAGAAACTGCGCGACCAATAATCGCCATATCAAATTGTTGATGCTGACTCAGCGCCTGCTGCAGTTGCCCTGGCGTGGCACAGGCTGAAACCTGCATGCCCCAGCTATTGAGTAACGACAAGGTACTTTCCCGCGAAAACTGCTGCGGTTCAATGTACAACACGGTTTTTTGCTGTAGCACCGCCGTCGGTAAAGCCTCAGAAACGCTCAGCGGATGGCGACGACAAACCACGGTAAACCAGAAGGTTGATCCTTGATCCTGCTGACTGTCAAAGCCAATAGTTCCGTTCATTGCTTCGACCAGTCGCTGCGAAATAAACAAGCCTAAACCGGTGCCGCCATAACGCCTTCCAACACTGCCATCGGCCTGTGAAAAGCCATAAAACAGCTGCTCTTGCTGCGCCGCCGGAATACCAATACCGGTATCTTGCACCGAAAATTTTAAGGTGACTTTGTCATCGTTTAGCTCTGTGGCCAGCACTTTCACCACAATGCTGCCTTGTTCGGTGAATTTAATCGCATTGCCGGCAATATTCAGCAACACCTGATTGATCCGCAGCGGATCGCCAATAATGTCGTCCGGGCAAGCCGGATCAATCAACAACGCCAGCTCAAGCTGTTTTTCAAAGGCATTGGCCGCCAGCAATTCAATCGAATCGTTGACCATATCGCGCAGTGAAAACGGCTCCGGATTAATCGGCATCCGGCCTTCTTCCAACTTGGAATAGTCCAATACGTCGTTGACCAGCGTTAATAAACTATTGGCTGATTTTTGAATGGTATTGAGATAATCCAGCTGATGGTGCGACAGTTCAGTTTTTAGCAGTTGCCGGGTAAAACCAATCACGCCGTTCAGTGGTGTACGCAGTTCGTGGCTCATTTTCGCCAGGAATTCCGATTTTAACTTGTTATCTTCCTGCGCTTTGCGCCGTGCTAAATCCAGCGCCACGTTTTGCATTTCCAGCTGCTCCATGGTGTGAAACAGGTCGCTGGTGGATTGATCAATGGTGTGCTGCACATCATCTTTGTAGCGTTTTAATTCAATGGCGAGCTGATTAATGCCAAGGCGCATCTGATCCAATTCGCCAAAAAACGGCAGCTCCAGATCGCTGGTAAAACGCCCTTCAGCCAGTTTGTCGATTTGGTTGTTGAGTTGCTGTAATGGCGAAGTCAGCCGGCCAACCAACCGCAAGCTCAGCACCAGCCCGATGCTCATTCCCAGCAGAATAATCAGCAGCGACACCAGCATTGAGGTTTGTTGCGCCAACAACACTTTGTCTTTCTGGAGCTCGACCACCACGGTGCCAAGTTGCCCTTCAGTTTGCAAAATACGGCCGAGTTCGTTGGACGGAGTCGCTGAATCTAACGCCAGTTCGTTGATATGGCTGGCTTCCAGCTTCACCGGCACCCGGATGATCAGCCAGTCACCATGATCGTCAATCTGGCTTTGTGTTAAAGGGGCTGAGTCTGCCGTTGGTGTTAGTTTGGCAAAGTCTTTATGCAGGTTAGAAGTGACGACCAGGCGGTGATTATGGTCAAAAATGGCGATGCTTTTTACCAACGGCGAATTTTTACGGTGGCTGATATTGAGCAGCCGCTGCAGATGTTGGCTATTACCGGATAACAAGCCTTGTTCACTGGCAATGGCCAAAGGTTCGGCGATATTGCTGGCCTGATCTTCGAGGTGCAGTTGTAAATCGTGATAACGGGCGTAGCTGAAATAACCACCCAGGCAGAGGCTGATTAATAAAGTCGGGACTAAAGTAATCAGTAATATCCAATCGCGTAAACCAATCTTCGTCATCTTGTCTGCCGCTTGCTACAATGGTCAGCTGAATTGCCATCATGACATAAGCACAGCAAAAAACCTATGATCGCCCTAAGGGGGAGCCAGCGGCAAGCATCGTGCATTCAAAGGCCCAATTTTTATGGTATCTATTTATAAATCAAAAGCTAAAGCTATTACCTCGCCGCAACATCCGGAGCTGGATATTGAGCGTTGGGACCAGGAAGCGCAGAGCATTGCCTATCACCAGGGAAAAATTTGTTTTGTCGAAGGCGCCTTGCCTGGCGAGCGGGTGAAGGTCAGAGTCACCGAGCAAAAAGCACACTATTTAAAAGCGCAAGTGACCAAAATTCTGCAAAGTTCGCCGCTTCGTATCGCACCACAATGTCGCTATTTTGGCACTTGTGGCGGTTGCCAGTTGCACTATATCAGTGCAGAGAACAGCCGCATCTTAAAGCAACAAGCGCTGGATCAGCAGTTACAGCACCAACTTAAACTTGAGAATTTGCCCTGGCAGCCGGTGCTTGCCGGGCCAGATGCCGGTTATCGGCGTAAAGCCAGAATTGGCGTTTGGTTTGAGAAAAAAACCAACAGTTTTACGGTAGGTTTTCGAAAAGCCGGTGGTAAAGAAATCACCGAAGTGACTGACTGCATGGTGTTAAGCCCGGTGATCGCGCCGGTATTCGCTGTGCTACAACAAACTTTACCTACTTTAAAGCAAGGCTCGGCCGTGACCCATGTTGAAGTGCTGGATGCCGACGGCCAGGCTTTTGTGGTGGTCCGGCACATCCGGCCGCTACCGGAGGCTGATCAGCAAAAACTGCAACAAGCCTGGCCAGAAGCTTGCTGGATTGGCGAAGCTGAGCCTGATCAATTCAGTGATTGGTCGGAGCTTGTTACAACTGCTTCGGCCAAAGCGCCACCACGCACGCCAACTTATCAGCTGGCCAATGGTCAAAAGTTAAGCTTCGCGCCCACCGATTTTATTCAGGTTAATGCGGTGGTGAACAAGGCGATGGTTGAGCAGGCGATTGCCTGGCTGGCACCTGCAAAAACCGATCAAATTCTTGATTTATATTGTGGAATAGGTAATTTCAGTTTGGCATTAGCCAAGCAAGCTGGCATGGTGGTAGGCTTGGAAGGTGTGGCGGCAATGGTGACAACGGCCAGCCAGAATGCCAGTGTTAATGGGCTGGATAACACCAGCTTCGCTCAGGTCGATTTGCATTTACCCTGGCCAAAAGCGGACTGGAATCAGCCAAAGTACCAAAAAGTATTGCTCGACCCGGCGCGGGCTGGTGCCTTGGGTGCGATTGATGAAGTGGCACGGTTAAAACCGGCACAGGTATTGTATGTGTCGTGTAACCCGACAACCTTTGCCCGTGATGCTAAAGTGTTATTGGCCAAGGGTTACCGGCTCGATAAGATCGGCATGATGGATATGTTTCCCTATACCAGTCATCTGGAATTGATGGCGTTATTTTCGCATACGAGGCAGTAAGTTATGGTCACGGTTCGGCATTCTCACAGTACTGAATACAACCCGGGCGAAACCACAGCCTGGCTCAGTTCGCTTGGTTTGCCGGAGAAAAAAATCAATTGTTTGCTCGAAGCCGAACAATGGTTGCAACAACATGCGCTGACCGAACAAACCTGCCCGCAAGTGCGTACCGGCTGGGAAATGGTGGAAATTCTGGCCGATTTGCGGATGGACAAAGACGCCTTAACCGCTGCTTTGTTATTTCCGCTGGTCGAAGCCGATGTCCTGACCTGTGACACCCTGACCAGTCAGTTTGATCCACCGGTATTGGTGATGTTGGCGGCCGTCAAACAAATGGAAGCGATCCGTACCATTCCGGTCGGCCCCAGCCAAACTCCTAATGCTCAGCAAGCCGACAATTTACGAAAAATGCTGCTGACCATGGTCGAAGATGTGCGGGCGGTGGTAATTAAACTGGCGGCGCAAATCTGTTATCTGCGGGATGTCAAAAACGCTGACGAAGAAACCAGGGTACTGGCGGCGAAGCAAACCAATGCTATTTTCGGCCCGTTGGCTAACCGACTTGGGATCGGCCAGCTGAAATGGGAGCTGGAAGATTTAGCTTTCCGGTACTTGCATCCACAAACCTATAAACAAATCGCCACCTTGCTCGAAGACAAACGCCTTGGCCGTGAACACTATATGCAGGAATTTGTCGACAGTGTCCTCAGTCGGATGAAAGACGAAAACCTGAAGGTTGAAGTGTACGGTCGACCGAAGCATATTTTCAGTATCTGGAAAAAGATGCAGAAAAAGCACCTGGCCTTTGACCAGCTCTACGATATTCGCGCCGTGCGCATCGTCACTGAAAAAGTACAGGATTGTTACGCCGTTCTCGGCATCGTACATACCTCATGGCAGCATTTGCCAAAAGAATTCGACGACTATATCGCCACGCCTAAGCAAAACGGTTATCAGTCGATCCATACCGTAGTGCTCGGCCCGCAAGGCCGGCCGATTGAAATTCAAATCCGTACCCGACAGATGCACGATGATGCAGAACTCGGGGTCGCGGCGCATTGGCGTTATAAAGAAGGTGGTCCGGCTGGCCGTGAAGGGGCGCTCGACGAAAAAATTGGCTGGCTGCGCAAAATTCTGGCCTGGCAGGAAGAGGTGGTCGATTCATCGTTGGCAGAAGAGCTGCGAAATCAGGTCACTGAAGACCGCGTTTATGTATTCACACCAAAAGGCGATATTGTCGATTTACCGCTTGGCTCCACGCCACTCGATTTTGCTTATTATGTGCATTCCAATGTCGGCCACCGTTGTATTGGTGCGAAAATCTCCGGCCGCATCGTGCCTTTTACCTATCAGCTGAAAACCGGCGATCAGGTAGAAATTCTGACTGGCCGTGAGCCCAATCCAAGCCGGGATTGGTTAAACCCGAATCAGGGTTATTTAAAATCCAGTCGTGCCCGCTCTAAAGTGCAATATTGGTTCCGGTTGCAGGATCGCGATAAAAACTATGCCGCTGGGAAAGAGTTATTGGATACCGAATTGCACCGGCTGAATTTGTTGCTGGATCAACCGGTGAAAGTTATCCATCGGTTTAATGTCAATTCGATGGAAGAATTGCTGGTTGGCATTGGCGGCGGTGAGATTAAAGTCACCCAAGTCGTGCATTACATCCAAAGCCAGTACGCCAAAGCCGAACCGCCGGAAATTGATCCTAGGCTTATTACCAAACCGATGGCGCCGGCTCCGGCGAAAAGCCATGTGGTGGTGCAGGGCGTTGGTAATCTGATGACGCATATGGCGGGTTGCTGTCAGCCGTTACCGGGTGACGCCATTGTTGGTTATATCACCCAAGGCCGCGGTATTGCGGTACACCGTGATGACTGTGACCAGTTTAAAAATCTGCAGGAGCAACATCCGGAGCGGGTGGTCGAAGCGACCTGGGGCGACCAATATGCCTCTGGCTACGAAGTGACGATTCGCATCGTGGCGCACGACCGTAACGGATTACTTCGTGATATCACCAGTATTCTGGCCAATGAAAAAGCCAATGTGCTGCGGATGAGCAGTAATTCCGATGTCGCGCGCCAAACCGCCATTATCAATATGACGCTGGAACTATATAACCTGGATTCACTGAATAAATTGCTGACCAAAGTCAGTCTGATTGATGATGTGATTGAGGCGAAGCGTTCGCATTAAGTAGTGTGGGGTCAGAGTCAATTGTTAACAGAAATCTGTTAACAATTGACTCTGACCCCATGTCTAAACTCTCAACCCGCGGATCTAAATCAATGTCTTCTATCGATCAACTTCTCACCATTATGGCGACTTTACGCCACCCACAGCAGGGCTGCGCCTGGGACAAAGCCCAGACTTTTCAGACTATAGTGCCATACACCATCGAAGAAGCTTATGAAGTAGCTGACGCCATTGAACGGGGTGATTTGGACGATTTAAAAGACGAGCTCGGCGATTTATTGTTCCAGGTGGTGTTTTACAGTCAGATGGCCTTTGAGCAAGGCCGGTTTGAATTTAATGACTGTGTGGCGGCCATTTGCGACAAGTTAACCCGGCGTCACCCGCATATTTTTGCTGCTGGGACTGAAGTTGAAGGCTCTGAAGCAAACGGCTCTGAAACAACAGCAACTGCGACAAATAGCGCGGTTGCTGACGCCCAAAGCGCTTTGCAAAACTGGGAAGCGCTGAAAAGTACCGAACGTAAAAAATCCGGTTTAGACAGTGTATTGGATAACGTGCCTGCTAGCTTACCGGCGCTCAGCCGGGCTTATAAACTACAAAAACGCTGCGCCAGTGTCGGTTTTGACTGGCCATCGGTGGATGGTTGCTGGGATAAAGTGAAAGAAGAAATTCTGGAAGTCGAGCAAACAGCGCCGGGCTCAGACGAGCTTGCCGATGAACTCGGCGATTTAATGTTTGCGCTGGTGAACGTAGTGCGAAAACATGGTCTGGAGCCGGAAGGGATCTTGCGCCAGGCCAATGCCAAATTTGAGCGAAGGTTTCGCAGTGTCGAGCAGCAGCTTGCGGGCAGCACCACGCCGGTAGGCTCAGCAAACCTGGAACAAATGGAAGCTGCCTGGCAACAGGCCAAAGCCTTCGAAAAGTCAGGCCGGGATTAAATGCTGTATTGCAGGACTTAACACGCCACGGCTTCGTTTTCTCTCTGATCACAACAAGGAGAACTGATGACTCAACGTCATTTGCTGTATTGCTGGGAGCTCGGGCAAGGTTATGGTCATGTGCTTAATTTTCGCCGATTGGCCGTCAAGTTGCTGCAACAAGGCTGGAAAGTCAGTTGTATCGTCAGTAATGTCACAACGGCGCGGCAAATGCTTTTTGAAATTACTGACATCGTGCCTGCGCCAGCGGTGCAAAAAAAACATCGGTTTAACCCAACCCGTAACCTGGCGGAGATTTTGTACAACAATGGCTTTCATGATGTAACTGAAATCGAGCGTCGGGTTGGATTGTGGCAAACGCTGCTACAACAATTTCAGCCTGATGTAGTGGTGTTAGATCATGCGCCTACGGCATTAATTGCGACTTTAATGGCCGGCGTTCCTCATGCTATTTTGGGTACGGGTTTTTTTCTGCCTCCTGATCTGACACCGCTACCCGATTTACAAGCTGATCCCAATCCGGCCAGCGACGCAGAACTTTTGCTGTTATCTAGTGTTAATCAACTGATGCGTCAAGCCGGTTTGACCGAGTTTTCCCGTTTTAGTCAGCTGTTTTATCAGGCGAAGGAGCATTTTCTCTGCACCTTCGCTGAATTTGATCATTACCGGGTACGTCCGGATGCCGCCTATTGGGGTTCAGCCTTCGATATTGAACAGGGTGTCAGACCGCAATGGCCAGTGATGGCAAAGCAGCGTATTTTTGCCTATCTGCATGCTGATTATCCGGCAATTCTGCTATTGCTGACGCAGTTAAATTTACTGAGCGATTCAGTATTGGTGCATGTGGGAAGGAAGCATCAACTACAGCCAGCACAGTTTCCAAATTTGATTTGGAGTCCAGCGCCTGTGAAGATGGCTGATGTCGCAACGCAGGCCGATTTAGTGATTTGCCATGCCGGCCACGGTACTTTATCGGCGATGTTGTTGGCCGGTCGCCCGTTGTTGTTATTGCCAAAACAACTGGAGCAACTAGTGTTGTCGGTGCGCCTGTGTGAGCAGCATCTGGCGTATTTTATCCCGCCAGGTGGCGAATTACAGTTGATCCCCAGCGTCATCGACAAAATCTACCGCGATCAAAAATTACATCAGGCTATTGCCAGTTTTCAGCATCGTTATCATGGGTTTGATTTGGGTGAACAAGCACAGGGCATGCTGGATGCCCTGGCTGATATTTTTGCAGATGAACCCAGTGGTTAAGACTGTTGTTTGCGACGGCGAAATGCCAGTCCAGCCAGACCTAAACCGGCCAGCGCGAGTGTACCCGGTGCAGCAATCACCTCACGTTGTGGTGTGATGTTCTGATTATTAAAAGCGACGGGTGTACCGCTAAAGCTATTTGGATCCCCAAACTGGGCGTAGGTATCACCGCTGAAGTTCAGATAACCGTAGCTGCCATAACCGCCATAACCATAACCGTTACAATCTTCTTCCAGTTCTGAAAATCCGGCAGGGGAACCGTAGCCGTTACAGCTGGCGGCGTGATTACCCGCGACAAAAGTTTTGATGCTGTAGCTCAGTGTCAGAGACTGGCCACTGCCGAGTAACCCAAGACCCAGGTTGCCGGAGTATTCCGGCCAGCTGAAGTAGTTGTTGCCTTCAGAATAAGCAGCCAGCGACACACCGCTGCCGCTGCCAACCGAACCTGATGCCAGATCCGTAGTTAACGTAAATGAGCTTTGCCACAAGGCGGTATTATTCACCGAAATCTCAACTTCATAACCCGCCATCGAGTATTCCAGTGCAGTGTTAAAACTGAAGTTATACGCCGACAACGAGCCAAAGTTGATGGCAAAGTTGTAGTTGTAGTCCTGATCAAAGGCTGAATCGTTTTGCAGATCTACCGTTTGAGTGACCACTGAATAGTGGGTGAAATAAGAACCCTGACCACCAGAGCGGGAATACATCCAGCCATAGTCATTACCGGCAGCTGCACCACGGGTGTTCGGATCCTGACCATAACTGTTGTAATCCAGATACACGCTGGAGCTTGCCGGATCGCTATGGGTGGAACTATTGATTAAGGGAGTCGTCTGGCCAATGGCATACCCTGACTCAGTGATAATGTTGTAATTTAATAATGTTGCATAAGAAGTATTGAGATTGACGCCTAAGATCGTCGCAATCACAAGACTAAGCTTTTTCGGGTGAAAGTTGATTTTCGACACCAAGTGAGGACTCCAATATGGACTTCAGGCTTTTACCTCCAGCATAATCAATGCCATGCAGTTTTTGCGATAAATCCTATTGATTTATAATGTGTTCCTTATTTAGTTTTATTTAAAGTGTAAAATATACTGACACGCTCTGATCAGCGATTTTGGATAATAGCCAGCTACCGCCACTTCGTGGCCAGTTATCTGCTATCCAATTGCAGCCTGGAGTAAAACCTTTCGATTGAGCCTTGGCGGCAGCTTTGCTATACTTTCCGCCCGTCCTGATATCAAATCTGTAATTCCCAAGCTAGGTAGTGATTATTCACCGCTAAGCTATTGAATTGCGAAAAGTCGATATCCAAAAACTCAACGTGCCTCAGGGGTCTCATGACTACAAGATACATCTTCGTGACGGGTGGGGTTGTCTCATCTTTAGGTAAAGGTATTGCTGCAGCCTCGCTGGCGGCAATTTTAGAAGCACGTGGCCTGAAGGTAACAATCCTGAAACTGGATCCGTATATCAACGTTGATCCGGGCACCATGAGCCCAATTCAGCACGGTGAAGTTTATGTCACCGAAGACGGTGCTGAAACTGACCTCGATTTAGGCCATTACGAGCGGTTTATCCGCACCAAAATGACCAAACTGAATAACTTCACCCAAGGCAAAATTTACTCGGAAGTATTACGCCGGGAACGCCGGGGTGATTATTTAGGAGCCACCATTCAGGTCATTCCACATATTACCAATGAAATCAAAGCGCGCGTTGTCAGCGGCGCTGAAGGTTATGACATTGCCATCGTCGAAATCGGTGGCACTGTTGGTGATATCGAGTCCTTGCCATTTTTAGAAGCAATTCGCCAGCTCGGCACCGAAATTGGCCGCGAACGCGCACTGTTTATGCATTTAACCTTAGTGCCATATTTAGGCACTGCAGGCGAAATCAAAACCAAACCAACCCAACATTCAGTGAAAGAGCTGCGCTCGATTGGTATTCAGCCGGATATCCTGATTTGCCGTTCTGATCGCACTATTCCGACCAACGAAAAAGCCAAAATCGCTTTATTCACCAACGTGGAAGAGCGGGCAGTGATTTCGCTGAAAGACGTCTCCAGCATTTATCAAATTCCGGCCTTGTTAAAATCACAAAGCCTGGACGATTTAGTGGTTCGCCGTTTCCATCTTGATTGCCCGCAAGCCGATTTGGCCGAATGGGAACAGGTGTTGTATCAAGAAAGCAATCCAACCGGCGAAGTCACCATTGGTATGGTCGGTAAGTACGTTGAATTAAAAGACGCATACAAGTCAGTCAACGAAGCGCTGAACCATGCCGGTCTGAAAAACCGCTTAACGGTCACCATCAAATACATCGACTCGCAAGATGTTGAAACCAAAGGGCCCGGCATTCTGGCAGGCCTGGATGGCATTCTGGTACCTGGTGGTTTCGGCGAGCGTGGCATTGAAGGCAAAATTATTGCTGCCAAATACGCCCGTGAAAGCAAAATTCCATACCTTGGCATCTGCTTAGGCATGCAAGTCGCACTCATTGAGTTTGCCCGTAATGTGGCAGGCATGAAAGATGCGCATTCAACTGAGTTTAACAAGAACACGCCTTACCCGGTGGTTGGTTTGATCACCGAATGGCTGGACAGTGCAGGTCAGGTCGAATTACGTTCCGACGATTCCGACTTAGGCGGTACCATGCGTCTGGGTAGCCAAAACTGTAACCTCAAGGCCAATACCAAAGCCCGCGAAATTTATGGTGCAGACGTCATTAGTGAACGTCACCGCCATCGGTATGAAGTGAATAATCACCTCATCCCGCAACTTGAAGAGGCTGGCCTGATAATTTCTGGTTTATCTGCGGATAATCAGCTCGTGGAAATGATTGAACTACCGAACCACCCTTGGTTTGTGGCCGGGCAATTCCATCCGGAATTTAACTCGACGCCACGCGACGGTCATCCGTTGTTCCAGGGGTTTGTCGCAGCAGCATATAAATATCAGAAGCAACAAACGACCAAATAACAGGAAAAGCCATGCCGGTCGGCATGGCTTTTTTGCTTTGGTCTACAGGGGAATACAATGTCTGAAATTATCAATATCGTCGCCCGTGAAATCCTTGACTCACGCGGTAATCCAACGGTTGAAGCCGATGTGTTTTTGAAAAGTGGCGTGATGGGCCGGGGTTGCGCACCCTCAGGCGCCTCAACCGGCACCCGTGAAGCGTTAGAGCTGCGTGATGGCGATAAAAGCCGTTATTTAGGCAAAGGCGTCCGTACTGCTGTTGCCAATATCGATGGCCCGATTAAAGCGGCGTTGGTTGGTAAATCTGCTTACGAGCAAGCCAACATCGACCAGATCATGATTGACTTGGACGGCACTGAATCTAAATCAAATTTGGGCGCCAACGCTATTTTAGCCGTGTCTTTAGCTGTGGCGCGTGCTGCAGCTGCTGATAAAAAAATCCCGTTGTATCAGCACATTGCTGACTTAAATGGCACCCCTGGTGTGTATTCGATGCCAGTGCCGATGATGAACATCATCAACGGCGGCGAGCACGCTGACAACAACGTCGACATCCAGGAATTTATGGTGCAGCCAGTCGGCGCCAAAACTTTCGCTGAAGCATTGCGGATGGGCGCTGAGATTTTCCACCAGCTGAAAAAAGAACTGCATGCGCAAGGCTTAAATACAGCCGTGGGTGATGAAGGTGGTTTTGCCCCGGATTTAAAATCAAACGAAGAAGCATTAACTGTTATTTCTAAAGCCGTCACTGCCGCCGGTTACGAGCTGAACAAAGACATCACTTTAGCTTTAGACTGCGCTGCATCAGAGTTTTACCACGACGGTAAATACAAACTGACCGGCGAAGGCAAAGAATTCACGTCCTATGAATTCAACGACTTCCTGGCTGGCCTTGCCGATAAATTCCCAATCATCTCAATTGAAGATGGTCTGGATGAATCAGATTGGGATGGCTGGAAAGATCTGACCAATAAAATCGGCAGCAAAGTGCAACTGGTGGGTGATGACTTGTTCGTGACCAACACCAAAATTCTGACCCGTGGTATTGAGCAGGGTATCGGTAACTCGATTCTGATCAAGTTCAACCAGATTGGTTCGCTGACTGAAACTTTAGCTGCAATCAAAATGGCGAAAGATGCTGGTTTCACTGCAGTTATTTCTCACCGTTCAGGCGAAACTGAAGACGCGTTTATTGCTGATTTAGCAGTAGGTACTGCTGCTGGTCAAATTAAAACCGGTTCTTTATGCCGTTCAGATCGCGTGTCAAAGTACAACCAGTTACTGCGGATTGAGCAGGAACTGGGCGCCAAAGCGCCGTACCGTGGCCGGGTAGAAATCAAAGGCCAATAAGCCTTTTTGCTGGTTTGTTAACTGTGGGGTCAGAGTCAATTGTTAACGGAAAAATGTTAACAATTGACTCTGACCCCACAGTTAACATCTGTCGATTCACCATGGATCGCTTTGACAGTGTCTGGAAAACAGCTAACATCGGCGCATGAGTACGCAAAACGAACTCTGGTTGAGTCCGGAGCATCAACAGACTTACACTGAGCTGTGCAACACTTTGTACGAGCGAGAGTTATTACGTCTGTCACAGACACCGCCCGAACAGCTTTTGCTGTTGACCAAACGATTGGCCAGCTTGCCATTTTACGTACGTGAAGCCGCATCGCTGATTTTAAAGCACCCGTCGCCACTGACTCTCGACAGCCAGAATGCCTGTTGGTTACATAGCCAAAGCAAGGTTTGTCCGGTGCCGCATGTTGATGAATCCGAAAGTATTTTCAGTTATTACCATAAGTACGCCAAACTTGGCTTTTTAGTGCCGGTGTACATCAAAGACCCTCAGCAAAATCAGCTTGAACAAATCCGTCTTGATTCAATTGATGAAATTGACCCTGAAGGCCAGCGTATTCATTGTAATGAACATGGCTGGTTTGCAATGGCGGGTTGGCCGCAAGAGCCGGACAATCAGCAAAAGCTGCTGCTAAAACCGGGGAAAGCGGTGATGGTGGCGGTCTGTTGTGGGCATCAGTGGCGCAATCAGGAACGCAAATTACCTCGTTTATTAAGCCTGCGCGAAATGTTGTTGGCGAGCCGGTTGAACTGGCAGAACTTCGGCAAACCCCATCCGGCGAAAAAAGACCTGCGATAACGGCGAGCACGGCCTGCCAAGCGCAATATTTCTGCCTGTCACCAGCTAAATTGCGCCTTTGAGGGCTTTTCAGCAGCGGTTTGACCCTTCATAATAAAGCTCATTCCAACCGTTCAGGTGCTGTATGCGCATTTTAGTACTGATCCTGCTGATTATCTGTGGTGCTTTGCAATACCGGCTTTGGCTCGGTCAGCACAGCGTCAAAGAATATCTGCAGCATAAAGAAGAGCTGAAAACGCATCAGGCTAGTAATCTGGAACTGGAAAAACGCAATAAGATGCTGCAGGCCGATGTTGCCGATTTACAACAAGGCCTCGATTCCATTGAAGAGCGTGCCCGCAACGAGCTGGGCTTAATCAAACAAGACGAAGTATTTTTCCGATTAATCACCGCCCAAGGTAAAAAATGAAGATTGCGGTGGTAATCCCTGCCGCTGGCATCGGGCAACGGATGCAGGCCGACCGGCCGAAGCAATATCTGCAACTCGCTGGCAAAACCATTCTTGAACATACGGTTGGTCGGCTATTACAACTGCCGCAACTTGGCCAGATCTGGCTGGCATTGTCTGCTGACGATCCTTATTTTGAAGCCACTTCTTTAGTACACCAAGCAAAAGTAACGCGAGTACTTGGCGGTGCTGAACGCGCCAATTCAGTCCTCAACGCTTTAGCTGTGATTGATGCGGAACAATTTCCCTGGGTGATGGTGCATGACGCAGCACGTCCGCTGGTACACTTTGTCGATATTGAAAACTTATTGCAGCAATGCTTTTCAAAACAAACCGGCGGTATTCTGGCGACCTTAGTTCGCGACACCATGAAACGTGGGGATGGCGCATCGCCACTTTTCAAAGTTGACCATACGGTTTCGCGTCAGCAGTTATGGCACGCCCTAACACCGCAACTTTTTCCAACTGCATTATTACGTGACTGCTTAACTCAGGCATTGGCCGCAGGCGTTGCGATCACAGACGAAGCTTCAGCACTGGAATGGGCCGGACATCCGGTGCTGTTAGTGCCGGGGCGCGCTGACAATATTAAAATTACCCAGCCAGAAGATTTAGCCCTGGCTCGTTTTTATCTGGAGCAACAATGACCCCTTTTCGGATTGGCCACGGTTTTGATGTGCACGCTTTTGGCGGAGCAGGCCCGATCACCTTAGGTGGTGTCAAAATAGCCTATGACCAAGGTTTACTGGCACACTCCGATGGTGATGTGGTGTTGCATGCCGTATCGGACGCGCTGTTAGGCGCGGTGGCACTAGGGGATATTGGCCATCATTTCCCGGACACCGATGCTGCTTTTAAAGGCATCGACAGCCGGATTTTATTGCGCAAAGTGTTTGCTGATGTTTTAGCGCTGGGTTATCAGCTGGGGAATCTCGACGTGACCATTATGGCGCAGGCACCAAAAATGGCGCCGCATATCAATGCGATGCGTGAAGTGCTTTCCGCAGATTTACAGGCTGACCTATCGCAAGTGAATGTCAAAGCTACCACCACTGAAAAGCTCGGTTTTGTTGGGCGTAAAGAAGGGATTGCGGTGGAAGCTGTGGTGTTATTGGTGAAAGCGCAATGACCGGG
Source organism: Rheinheimera sp. SA_1 (assembly GCF_001669775.1). Lineage (GTDB taxonomy): Bacteria > Pseudomonadota > Gammaproteobacteria > Enterobacterales > Alteromonadaceae > Pararheinheimera. The sequence goes on along the minus strand of NZ_LXWK01000017.1, from coordinate 29,309 downwards.
CAGACCATGACCGGGCATTCAGAAATGTTGCCAGCGCAGCCAACTGAATTAACAGGTGCGCCGCAAGCCGAAGTAGCAACCGATGCACCACAAACCAGTCGCGCTGAAGCGCCAGCATTTCCGCCTTTAGCCTATTTATATGGCGAGCCACAAGCCACCGCCAATCTGCGCACCCAAGCCGATGATTTTATTGTCGATGAAGAGCTCAGTTTCACCCCAACCGGCCATGGCGAACATCTGTTATTACTGGTCGAAAAAATCGGTCAGAACACCCAGTATGTGGCGAAGCAAATTGCCGCTGCCGCCGGTTTAAAAGCTCGGTTGGTCAGTTACGCTGGCCTCAAAGACCGCCATGCAGTGACAAGACAATGGTTTTGTTTGCCGGTGCCGATTAAGCAAGAGCTGCTTTATCAGGACTGGAATATCGAAGGGGTGCGGATTCTGCAAACCGTGCGTCATCAACGCCGGTTAAAATTAGGTTCGATTAAACAAAACCATTTTCAGTTAAAACTTCGTAACGTCAGTGACAAAGCAGAATTGGAAGCAAAACTGCAGCTCATTTTGCAAGGCGTCCCGAATTATTATGGCGAACAACGCTTCGGCCATTTTGGTGGCAACCTCCAGCTAGCTGCGCGGTTATTTGCCGGTGAAAGTATTCCGGATCGACAACTGCGTGGTTTAGCTTTATCAGCCAGCCGCTCGATGTTGTTTAATCAACAGGTGTCGGCGCGGGTGCGTGAGCAATTGTTTTTAACTTTATTACCGGGTGCCGTGGTGCAGCTGGACGGCTCGGGTTCGGTATTTTCGGTGCCGGAACTCACCGACGAAATATCGCAGCGCTTACAGGAACAGGATTTACATCCAACGGCCATTTTGCCAGGCATTGGCAAAGTACTGGAAACCGGCGCTGCACTTGACTGGCAATTGCAGCAGTTGGCGCCTTATCAACATTGGGTGCAGGCGCTCTGTGATCTCAACGTCAATACCGAACGGCGTTCCTGCCGACTGGTGCCAAAAGCGCTGAGTTATCAGTGGCAAGATGATACACTCGCGCTGCAGTTTGCGTTGCCGAGCGGGTGTTTTGCGACATCGGTGTTGCGTGAGTTGGTTAAATATCAGGATCTTGGCCGCGAACAAGTTATGTTGGAGTGTTAAATGCGGATATTATTAAGTAATGATGATGGGGTCTATGCCAAAGGTATTATGGTGTTGCACCAGGCTTTAACGTCGATTGCCGAGGTGACCACTGTGGGCCCGGATCGTAATTGTAGTGGCGCCAGCAACTCATTAACTTTATTAAACCCGCTGCGAACCCAACGTCTCGACAATGGCTTTATTGCGGTGAACGGCACGCCGACCGACTGCGTCCATTTAGCGATCAGTCAGTTGTGTACGCAAGCGCCAGATTTAGTGGTTGCGGGTATCAATCACGGTGCCAATATGGGCGATGACGTGTTGTATTCAGGGACCGTTGCTGCCGCCACTGAAGGCCGTCATCTCGGGTTACCAGCCATCGCAGTATCTCTGGCCGGGCATACCGACGAGCATTTTGAAACTGCTGCTTATGTCACCTTACAGGTGATTAAAAAACTCAAATCACACCCGTTACCGGCCGACCAAATTCTGAATATTAATGTACCGTCCATTCCTATCGACGAGCTTAAAGGCATTCAGGTCACAAGGCTGGGTCGACGGCACAAAGCTGAAACCATGACCAGCACCACCGACCCTTGGGGACGTTCGATTTATTGGTACGGCTCGCTTGGACCCGAACTTGATGGCGGCGAAGGCACTGACTTTTATGCAGTCGCCAACGGTTACGCATCCATTACGCCATTACATATTGATATGACCGCTTATCGCAGCATTGAACCGCTGCGTGACTGGCTCAGCGGCATTGAGCTCTGATGATGGCGGTGGCAACTCCTCGCAGCGCAGCGCTGCTGGCCCAAAAACTTCAGCAGGACGGTATCCGTCACGCCAAAGTTCTGGACGCTATTGCGCAGATCCCAAGGCATTTGTTTGTCGAATTGGTATTGGCGCATAAAGCTTATGAAAATACCGCGTTACCCATAGGTCAGGGGCAAACCATTTCCCAGCCATATATAGTCGCGCGGATGACTGAGTTATTGCTGGACCCGCTGGATGTGGAAAACTGGAAACCGCAAAAGGTGCTGGAAATTGGCACCGGCTCTGGTTATCAAACAGCCATTCTGGCTCGGTTGTTCGGCCAAATTTGTACCGTGGAACGGATTAAAACCCTACAGTTTCAGGCGAAACGTCGATTGCAACAGCTTGATTTACATAACGTCTCGATGAAGCACGGTGACGGCTGGCTCGGGTGGGCCACCAAAGCACCTTTTGATTGCATTATTGTCACCGCTGCGCCGACACAAGTGCCGGAAGCCTTATTACAGCAACTGGCCGATGGCGGCAGGCTGGTGATCCCGGTCGGCAGTCAGGAGCAGGTGCTCAGGGTTTATACCCGAAACGGCGAAGAATTTTCGCAAAAAGATGTTGAAGCGGTTCGGTTTGTACCACTGGTACCCGGCGAGCTTGCATGATTTTTTTTAAAGTATGTAGAGGTTAATGTTTTGAAGATTTTTCAATGGATGTATGACAAAGCGTTGACCTGGGCCAAGCATCGTCATGCTGAACGTTATTTAATGGGATTGAGTTTTACCGAATCGGTTATTTTCCCGATACCACCTGATGTGATGCTGGCGCCGATGGCATTGGCTCATCCGGAAAAAGCCTGGCGTTATGCCACAGTCACCACGCTGGCTTCAGTGCTGGGTGGTATTTGCGGTTACCTGCTGGGCTGGTTGTTGTATGAACCTGTGGTATTGCCGTTTATTCAATATATGGGCTATCAGGAAACATTTGCCCTGGTTGAACGTTGGTTCACCCAATACGGTGTCTGGGTAGTGTTTGTGGCTGGCTTTTCACCCATTCCTTATAAACTATTTACCGTTGGTGCTGGTTTGATGCATATGGCGTTTTTACCTTTTGTCATTGCATCATTTATTGGGCGCGCCAGCCGGTTTTTCCTGGTGGCGGGTTTAATGTACTGGGGCGGTGAAAAAATGCAGCAAAAGCTGCGGGATATCGTGGACTGGCTTGGCTGGGGCACGGTCGCGCTCGGCGGGGTGTTGTATTACATCTATGGCTAATTGGGTTTTTCCGCAACATGGTCTGGCATCGTGCTTGGCGCTTTGCCTGCTGCTGCAGGGCTGTTCCAGCAGTCAGGGGCCAGCACCGGTCAGCAATTCACAAAGCCGCTATGGGCTAAAGGGCAGTTTGCAGGCTGAAACCTATCAGGTTAAAAAAGGCGATACCTTGTTTTCGATCGCTTTTCGCGCTGGTATGGATTACCGCAATCTGGCACGGCTGAACCGGATTGCAGAGCCTTATACTATTTATGTTGGTCAGGTGTTAGTAACAGGTAAAGACAATGGCTACAAAACTGCGGTGCGGGGCCCGGTTTTAACCGACCGTTCAGCAAATAAGAATTATTCAAATCCTGTAAAATCAAAGACTCCATTAAATTCCTCTAAAGTAGTTGCGCGGCAAAATCAAACGCGTTATGGTCAGAATCAACAGGTCACAGAACCTGAAAAAACCGACAAGAGTACCAGTAATGGGAACGTATCGCAATGGTTGTGGCCGGTAAAAGGCCCGATTTTAGCGAAATTTTCGCACCAGGAGCATGGTAATAAAGGCCTGGACATTGGTGGTGCTGTTGGGACTCCGATCAAAGCTGCGGCAGCAGGCCAGGTAGTTTATGCCGGCAATGCCCTTCGCGGTTATGGCAATCTGGTGATTATCAAGCACAACGATGATTTCCTAAGCGCCTATGCTCACAACCATCGATTATTGGTCAAAGAGCGTGATTCGGTGTCAGCTGGTCAACTCATTGCAGAAATGGGCAACACTGATGCAGATCGCGTTCAGCTGCACTTTGAAATTCGTTTTCGTGGCCAATCCGTTGATCCGCTCAAATACCTAAAATAACACACAAGCTCATAACGAAAAGAAAGGATTTCTGGCAGTTAGGTGTAACTACCTTGGTAGGTTGGGAGATGGATATGGGACATAAAGAAGAAGATGAAGTCGTTGATTTTAAAGAAGCTGATTTAACGGAAGATGCAGTATCGCTGGACGATGAAGGCGCCGAGCCGGATTTGGAAGCGCTGGCCGTTGATGAAGAAGCCACCACAGAAGACGTTTTCACCCGCGACGATAGTGCGCGAGCGATGGACGCCACACAGATTTACCTCGGTGAGATTGGTTTTTCACCTTTGCTCTCCGCTGAAGAAGAAGTCTATTTTTCTCGCTTATCACTGAAAGGTGATCAGGCTGCCCGCAAACGGATGATTGAAAGTAACTTACGGTTGGTGGTGAAAATCGCCCGGCGTTACATCAATCGTGGTCTCGCCTTGCTCGATTTAATTGAAGAAGGCAACCTTGGCCTCATCCGCGCCGTGGAAAAATTTGACCCGGAACGTGGGTTTCGCTTTTCAACTTATGCCACCTGGTGGATCCGCCAGACCATTGAACGCGCCATTATGAATCAGACCCGGACCATCCGGTTGCCGATCCACGTGGTGAAAGAGTTGAATATTTACCTGCGAGCGGCACGTGAATTGTCACAACGCCTGGACCATGAACCAACGCCGGAAGAAATTGCCGCTGCATTGGACAGGCCGGTTGAAGAAGTTCGCAAAATGTTGAAACTGAACGAAAAAATCACCTCAGTGGATACGCCGGTTGCTGGTTCTTCCGAAAAACAGCTGCTGGACATTCTGGCAGATGAAAAAGAACTGGGCCCGGAAACCGAACTGCAAGATGCCGATATTCGTCAGCATTTGGTTTTATGGCTCGAAGAGCTCAATCCCAAACAACGTGAAGTATTGGCGCGCCGTTTTGGCTTGCTTGGATACGAGCCATCGACACTGGAAGATGTTGGCCGCGAAATTGGATTAACCCGCGAGCGGGTCAGACAAATTCAGGTCGAAGCACTGCGCCGGTTACGGGAAATAGTGACGCATCAGGGTTTGAATATCGAGACTCTTTTTCAAGAGTAAGTTTTTAGGTATAAAATTTAAGTTTTTAGAATGCCAGTCACCTAATGCCAGTCACGAAGAGTGGCTGGCATTTTTTATGGAGTCGCGACCACTTCTATGATTTGTTGCTGCTAAACCAAATCTCAAAACAGCTTTGCTGATCGTCAGTGCTGGCCAAGCGGTAGGGTAGACCGTGGCGTTGCAACACTTCGCGGACAAACACCAGCCCAATGCCCTGACCGCCTTTTTTGGTGGTAAAAAAGGGCGTAAACAACTGGCCGCCTTCGACATCCCGCAATAAATCACCGGAATCAGTGACCGACAACAACCAGCTTGATGACTGTGGCAATAAAGTCAGCAGCACTTTCGCCGGCCGAGTTGGCTGCTGTAGTAAGCCGGTTTCAGCTGCTTCCAGCGCGTTTTTAACAATATTGAGTACGGCCTGGCTAAATAAGGCCGGATCCAGCAGCAACCACACCGGATTTGCAGATAACTGCCATTGCAGCTGCACACCACGGCTTTGGGCGTTGTCGCGGCATAAATACATCACATCGCTGAGTAAAACCACCAAATCAGTGGGTTGTAGCTCAGCGGCCGGCATTTTAACAACCTGACTACAGCGGTCAATAAACTGCCCCAGGCTATGGTTGCGCTTTTGCACCGCTGCGATGGCAACGGCAAAATCCTGTTGATCGTCCGCTTTTAACTGCTGCTGGTAATTGCTGACCGATTGCAACACTGAACCTGTCACGGCCACTGTGTTATTCACTTCATGCGCAATCACCCGCACCAATTTATCAAAGGTCGATTTCTCGGAGCTGTGCAGCTCTGCCGTCAGCTCTTCAATCAGCAAAAAACGCCTGCTAAAACCACGGTCGATAAACTGGCTACACTGGCAGCGAAACCGCCGCCCTTCACTGTCGCTGCATAAGCTGCTTTGATTGGGTAATAACTGCTGCAACTGCGGCAGCAAACTGTGCACTCGTTGTTGGTCGATGGCGCTGAACTGCGGGAAAAATGGGGCATCACCGTCAATCCAGTCACAGAGTGGCCGGTTTAACGGATCGGCAAGCCCCAGCAATTGCCGGGCGCTGGCGTTCAGTAAACTAAGCCGATCGTCAAAATCAAACACTAGCACCGCCACCGGTGATGCTTCCAGCAACTGATCCAGCAGTCCTTGTTGCTCACCAATCCGCAGTCGCTCTTGCTGCAATCTTGCCAGTAAATCGTTGTAACATTGCACCAGTGACTGCAGTTGTGGATCGCTGTTGGCGTGCAGCCGATGGTTGTAACTTTGTTCTGACAGCAATTGCTGGAAACATTCGGTGTAGCGTAGCGGTTGTAAACTTTGCCGGCACAAATGCCAGCACAGCCAAAAACTACCGGCCAGCAGCAGTTCCAGCGCCAGCATCAACAGCGGTTGTTGCTGAAACAAACTGACAGTGCCGAGGAACAGCACCCCATGCAACAGCAGCAAATAACTGCGTAGACGATATTCGGTTTTCATTAAAGTAGCACCTGGTTCAAGGCTCGTCCCGTGGCACGCTCAGCTGGTGTTTTTCCAGGCGGCGGTATAAAGCCGTGCGGCTAAGCCCAAGCTGTTTTGCCACCCGGCTCAGGTTGCCCTGAAATTGCGCCAGCGCTTGTTCAATCAGTTGCTTTTCCACTTCATCCAAGGTGCGACCATGCATGGCAGCGGCGCCGCCGGTAGGGGCTGGCTCTGACATCGCGCTGATAAAATCTTGTTGATCCAGTTGCTGTTTATCGCCTTCGGCACTGGCCAGCAATAAAGTCCGTTCCAGCGTTTGCTTCAGCTGCCGGATATTGCCTGGCCAGGGCTGGGCGTACAGCCAATCGCTGGCGCCTTGGGTTAATTGTACGCCGGGCAGCTGATAGTCGCGGGCTAATTGCAGCAACAACGCTTTGGCCAGCAGCGGAATATCCGAGCGGCGTTCGCGCAGGGGCGGTAGCCGGATACAAATCAGATTCAGCCGGTACAATAAATCTTCGCGAAACAGACCGTTTGCCACCAACTGGCTTAAATCCTGATTGGTGGCGCTGATCAGCCGAAAATCCGCCTGCTCGCTCTGGCTGGCGCCGACCGGCTGATACCGTTGATCTTGCAGCACGCGTAGTAATTTCACCTGATCGGTTTTTTGCAGTTCGCCAATTTCATCCAAAAATAAAGTGCCTTGGCTGGCGCTGGCGATATGGCCAGCCCGATTGACCTTGGCGTCGGTAAAAGCACCACGGACATGGCCGAACATTTCACTTTCAAATAACGATGAGGTGATAGCGCCCATATTCACTTTGACCAGCGGTTGTTGCTGCCGGGGGCTATTGCGATGTATCGCATCGGCAATAAGCTCTTTGCCGGTACCACTTTCGCCGTAAATCAGCACCGGCGCTTTGGTACGAGCGACCCTGGCAATGGTTGCCAGTTGGCGGACAAATTCCGGATGTTCACCAATCAGCGCGCTAAAGTCATATTGGCTGTCGAGCTGCGCGCGACCGGTAAGTGGCGCACTGACCGGTGTGGCTAATTCAAGGGTGGTTTGAAATAGCTCCAGCAGTTGCTGATTGTCCCACGGTTTGGTAAAAAAGTCGGCCGCGCCTAGCTTCATGCCACGAACAGCCAACGCAATCGAGCCCCAGGCGGTCATCAGCAACACCGGTAGCAACGGCCAGTGTTGTCTGATTTGCTCCAAAAGCGCCAAGCCTTCTTCGCCACTGGTTTGCAGCGAAAAATTCATATCCTGCACCACCAATTGCACCGGATGCTGCGCCAGTAATGCCAGCGCACTATCCGCATCGTCGGCCAGTAAAGTGCGGTAACCGGCTTGTTTTAATAGCAGCGCCAACGAGATTTGCACCGCAGGATCATCTTCTACTATCAGCACCAAAGGGCGCGACACGGGCTGCATCAGTCAGGTTTCCCGGTTAAAGTGAGTACAGGCAGCCTCTGCCGGCAGTGATGGTTATTCATAATGCAAAGCCTCGGTCGGCGTTAAACGGCTGGCGCGCCAGGCCGGATATAATGCACAGATCAACGATAACAAACAAATGATCAAGGTGGCGACCAGGCTTGCCATCAAAAATAGCGGCCAGTTCAGGTGTTCACCCAACACACCGGTCAGCGGCAACTGCACCAGCAATACCAGCGCAATGCTGACCGCCAGTAAATTCAGCAGCAATTGTTCAGCAATGATTTGCCAGTAAATGTTTCCGGCGGTGGCGCCAATGGCCCGGCGCAAACCAAGTTCCGGAATGCGCAGACTGGTATGTTGCCACAACACGCCAAATAATCCGAACGCCACCATCGATAACAAAAAAGCGCTTAACACTGCCAAAATAAACAGCGGGATCATCTGCGTGCGCAGCATTGATTGGCGTTTTTGGGTCAAAGGTTCCATGTTATACCGCCAGTCGCTGCGCACTTGTTTTAGCTGTTGCAGCAACTGCTGTTCAATGGCCCGATCGGTACCCGGTGCCAGTTGTAGTAGCAAAATAGCCGGCACACTTTGTTCGGATAATCTGGTAATCACGGTCGGCGCCACTGCCATCAGTTCGCCCTGAGTGCGCAGCGCTTGTACCAGTCCGATAACCTGATAACTGGTGCTGCTACTGGTCGCGTCATCGCGCAGCAATTGGCCAATCGGATCAATGCCCGGAAACAAAGTATCCGCCAGCCGTTGGTCAATCACCACCGGTTGATGGGCGGCGCCATTGTCGGTTTGGTTGAAGCTACGACCGGCAATCAGTGGTAGTTCGGCGGCGGCGAAAAAGTCATCGCTGACCGAAATCTGGTCAACACCCAGACTTTGCCCGGTGTCGGCGCGCTGCAGTAGGGTGGTTTGCCGCGACAAATCATACAATGGCAAATCGGTGAAGCTGACTTGCTGCATCGCCGGAATTTGTTTTAAAGCTCTTTGATACTGCGCCATCAGCGGCTCGGTATTGCTGGCTGTGGTAGCTGTTTGGGTCAGTTCATCGTGGTCTTGTCCTTCAATCGACACCAGCCAGCGCGCTTGATGGCTGAGGCCCGTCGGCAATTGAAACAGCTGATAATAACGGCCCGCTGCAGCGCAAAGCGCAAACACCACTAAAAAGGCCAGTAAAATTTCCAGGCTCAGTAGCAAATGGCGTGATTTACGTTGCCACACCAGTTTAAAAATATGATGGATCATCGACGCGCTCCTTTTAAGGCGTGAACCGGGTCCAGTTTAGCGATGCGCCAGGCTGGGATAATGCCGCTGAGCAGCCCGAAAACCATACTTATCACCATACCTAGGGCAAACACCGTCAGATTAATTTCCACTTGCAAGTAGGGGATGACGCCGGACTGTTCAATCAATTCCAGCGTACCGGCGGCCATGGCTAAACCGAGCAGACCACCGACACAACATAACAGTAAATTTTCGACCAGAAATTGCCCGATTAGCTGTTGTCGACTGGCGCCAAACGCTTTGCGTACACCAATTTCCGTGCTGCGTTCCATCATCCGGCCGGTGTTCAGATTGACCAGATTCAGTGCCGGTAACAGCATAAACAACAACATCAGTAAGCTAATCAACAGCAATAAACTGGCAGCACCGGATTCAGGCTCTGTCTGATTCTGCAGTAACATCCGGGCAAAAAACTCTAGTTTGCTGTCCGCCCAGATTTTTGCTTCCTGCCACTTCAACGGGTCGTCAAACTTAAAACCAGCGACGGCGGTGGCGAGCTCCTGGCGTAGCGCCGGAAAATCGGCGGCAGAGCGGGCGAGGATCAACGCCGAAAAATTGCCCCATAGCTGATGCTGATAATCGCTGGAGGGATAAGTGCTGACGGGTGCCCACATATCGGCAAACGAATTCAGTTGCAGCACATCGGCGACCACCCCTATCACGGTAAATTGCTGACCACCCACATTGAGTTGCTGGCCAACAGCGCTTTGTTTACCAAACAGTTGGGTGGCGGTGCTTTGATTCAGCACCAACACAAACCGCCCGGCAGCAACATCTTCAGCTGTAGGGACACGGCCATCGAGCACCTCAAAATCCAGAATTTGCCAATATGCCGCATCGGCGCGGCGCAGCAATAAATCGGTGATCCGGCCTTGCTGATACACCGAAGCACTTTCCGGCATACTGACTGCAGCCACCAATTCGGCCGATGGCAAAGGTTTGATGTAATCGGTAATCACTTTATAACCCAGCGGGCCGTGCCGGAAATTACCCTTTTCCTCGTTCAGCGACACCATGGTGACAATTTGCAACATCCGCGGACTTTTGCCCTCGACGCCGGTCGGCGCAAAGGTATTTTCCAGTAACGCCGTCAGCACCAATAACACCAATAAAGTCAGACTGATACATAGCAAATTGATGACTGTAAATAACTTACGTTGCAGGGCAATTCGCCAGGCAATTAACAGATAATTTTTCAGCATTGGAGTTCCCGTTATTGCACCAGTTGACCATCAAATACCCGCACGATGCGGTTGGAATGTTTGGCTTCTTGCTCATTGTGCGTCACCATCACAATGGTGGTGCCAGCCTGATTCAGCGCCAGCAATTGCGACATCACTTCGGCGCCCATCTGGCTATCGAGGTTACCGGTCGGCTCATCGGCCAGCAAAATTTGTGGCTCGCCAACCATCGCTCTGGCGATCGCCACCCGTTGTTGTTGACCGCCGGATAATTGGTTCGGGAAATGCTCCATCCGCGCCGTTAACCCGACTTTTTCCAACGCTGCTTTGGCTTTGGCACGCCTTTCAGCTGCTGGCATCTTGCGGTACAGCAGGGGCAGTTCGACATTGTCGATCACGCGTAGCTCGTTGATTAAATGAAAGCTTTGAAAAATAAAACCAAAGGTCTGGTTGCGTAGTTTCGCCACCTGACTATCGCTGTATTTGCCGAGCAGTTGGCCATTAATTTCAATCTGACCTGATGCTGGCCGGTCGAGTAAACCGATGATATTGAGCAAAGTACTTTTGCCGCAGCCGCTAGGACCCATAATGGATACGAATTCCCCAGCCTGGACCTGCAGGTTGATATTATCCAGCGCCCGCGTTTGTACTTTGTCGGTCTGGTAGTTTTTACTGATCGCACTGAGTTTAATCATTGGTAGTTCCCCTGTTAAAAGTGTTCGTGGCATGACGGTGCTGGTCATGCATGCGTTAGTCTGAAACCCGGATCTGGGTTAAATGCTGATAACTGTTGAGTTCGGAAATAATCAGTTCCATACCGGCAGTGGCGCCGCTCAGCACTTCAATTTGCCCTGAGTCGGCCAGGCCAAACTCCAGCATGGTTTTTTCGGCGACACCGTCTTTGAGCAGATATACCTGCTGCGCTCCGCTGCCTTTGATCGCCGTACCCCGTTCAACGATCAACGTCTGTTGTTTTTGCTGAGTAATAATATTGGCTTCAATCCGCAGTTTATTGCGTAATAGTGGATGGTTTGGCTGTTGCAAACTGACATAAAGCCGTACCGTACCATTGTTGATTTCCGGCAATATGGTTTGCACTTCCCCGATTAATGTTTCCTGATTGTAGGTTAGCCGCACTGGCTGACCGGGCTCTAGATAACGACTGTAAAAGTCCGATACCGACACTTCCACCCGGTAGTTATCCAGCTGGGCCAATTTGGCAACCAATTCGCCAGCCTGTATTGCGGTACCTTCGTCGGTCGGCAACCAGGTGAGCATGCCGGCAAACGGCGCTTTGACCTGGGTTCGATCCAGCACTCTTTGTTGTTGCGCCAGTTGTTTTTGGAAAATCGACTGTTGTAACCGGGCATTTTCCAGCGTGGCTTCGGTGGCTTTTTGGGTATCGACTATCGCTTCCTGCTGCTGTTTTAATTGCACTTCGGCCCGTTTCACCACCAGCTCGGCACTTTGTAAATCATCCTGCGAGGTAATCCCCAGCGCGCCGAGTTTCTGAAAACGAGAGAGTCGTACTCTGGAGCTGGCTAAGTCAAGTTGCAGTAACTCGATGTCGCTGCGTAATTTTTTCAGTTGTTGCTGCATCCCCACGGTCAGGCTCAGCATCAAGCTGTCTTGCTGGGCGATTTGCTCGCGCAGGTTTTCAATCGCCAGCTGCACATCATGATCATCCAGCTCCAGCAGCAGCTGATCTTTTTGCACGGTTTGGCCTGGTTTGACATGAATTTTACTGACACGGGTGCTGATGGGGCTGGCGACCTGCGCTTCATGCACCGGGATCACCAGTCCAGCGCCATTGATAGTATTGGCAATATCGCCGAGTTTAATAGTGGCGATACGCAGTTCGCTGCGTTGCAGTTCCGGGGTCAGCAGCCGATGTAAAAACCAGCCGGCCAGACTCAGACTGAGTGCCACCAAAGCACTGATGATAAACACACGTCGGCGCCGGGCTTGCAGCTGCTGCGGTTGAAGCGGTTGGTCCAAGATACAACTTCCTGAAGGACATTAAGTTGTAGGGTTATGGCAAGAAGCGCACCAGTTTTAAATTTTGTTTTTTGTTTAATTAAATCAGTGGCTTATTTGTTTTTGGTTGAGATTAAAATTCAGCAGACTGTGCGTAGTCGAACGCAGGGTGTCCGAAAGCGGACAGTGGGCACTGTGCCGTTATTCGCTGGAATATCCCAACCGAAAAATCCCCACTGGCACACCCCTTGCTCCATGTCCCTATAGCAATGCATTTTGCACCAAAACAGCTGTCGCCTGAATCCGCGTAGCTGGCATAAAAAAGATCAGGAGGACGATGCCGATGACAGCACCGATACACACCAGCAGTTTTAGTGGTTATCCCTTTACCGAGGGTTGTTATGACGAGCTGGTCGCGGCGACCGGTCAGCCGAGATTACCCGCTGCGGCAATTGCCCGTTTTATTGATAAACATGGTCGTGCCGAGCTGTTAGCCCGTCAACAGCTGTTAAATCAGACAATTAGCGCGATGGGCGTATGTTTCACTCTCTATAGCGAAGGGCAGAATATCGACCGAGGTTGGCCGCTGGATGTGATGCCGCGTACTATTCCTTTGTCGGAATGGCGCAAAACCAGTGCGGGTTTAACCCAGCGGTTGCAGGCGCTGAACCTGTTTATCGATGATTTGTATCACGAGCAAAAAGTGCTAAAAGACGGCATCCTGCCGGCTGATTTAGTGCTCGATTCGCGTAATTTTCTTGCACCATGTCGGGGCGTGTCGCCTCCTTTTGGCGTCTGGGCGCATATCTGTGGCACCGATTTAGTCCGCGATGAGACCGGGCGTTTTCTGGTGCTGGAAGATAATTTGCGGGTGCCGTCGGGCGTGTCGTATATGCTGGAAAACCGCACCGTGATGAAACGGGTGTTTCCGGAACTGTTCGCCGACTCAACCATAGTGCCGGTCGACGATTATCCGCATCAGCTGTGGAAAATGCTGGCCTCGCTTTCGCCAAGGCCGGGTGATGTGCCTTGTATCGTGTTGTTAACGCCCGGCATTTATAACTCAGCCTATTTTGAACATAGTTTTTTAGCGCAACAAATGGGCATTGAGCTGGCGGAAAATACCGATTTAACCGTCGAAGATGATGGTGTGTATTTACGCACTTTGCATGGCCGGCAAAAAGTGGATGTGATTTACCGCCGCGTTGACGACATTTTCCTCGATCCCACCGTGTTCCGGTCGGATTCAGTGCTTGGCGTGCCTGGGTTATTTAAAGCCTGGGCCAAGGGGCAAGTGGCGATTGCCAATGCGCCTGGCTCCGGGGTGGCTGACGACAAAGTGATTTATGCTTATGTGCCTAAAATTATTGAATATTATTTAGGCGAAAAACCATTGATCGACAATGTACCGACCTTTTTATGCTCGGATGAAAAAGATCGTGGTTATGTACTAGCGAACTTAGATCAGCTGGTGGTGAAACCGGCCAATGAATCCGGCGGTTATGGCATTTTGATTGGGCCACGTTCCACCCAGGTCGAAAGGGACGAGATGGCTGCCGCCATTATCGCTAACCCTCGCAATTTTATCGCCCAGCCAACCTTGGCGTTATCGACAGCACCAACCTTATGTGACGGCGAGCTGGAGCCGCGGCATTTGGATCTACGGCCTTTTATTTTGCAAGGACAAGACCTGTATTGCAGTACCGGCGGTTTAAGTCGGGTCGCGCTACGCAAAGGCTCTTTGGTGGTGAATTCGTCGCAGGGCGGTGGTAGTAAAGATACCTGGATCATCAATGATGAGGTGTAACTTATGTTATTAAAATCGGTAGAACATATTTTCTGGCTCGGTCGTTATTTAGAGCGGCTTGACGACACGGCCAGGCTGATTAACGCCACCAGTCACTTGCTGATCGACAGTCATCAGGATACGCAATTTGGCTGGCCAATTTTGCTTGAAGTGTTGGGACAGGACAGTAAAGCTATCTTGGGAACAGCAGCTGCGGCGGTGGATGGTGAACAAGGAAAACTGAGTGTCGCCGATACCGAAAAAGCGGTGATGGCGTATTTAATAAATGCAGCCGACAGCCCGGTGTCGATTTTGTATACCAGCAGTGCGCTGAAATACAATGCGCGCACCATCCGGCCACTTATTCCCCGTGATATGTGGGAAGAGCTGAATGCACTTGATTTGTTCCTGCAGCAAAACTGCAGCATGGCGGTGAGCCGACAGCAGCGTTATCAGCTGATGAGTGAAGTCAGCCGTCGTTGTCAGATGGTGGTTGGTGTATTGGACGGTACCATGCTGCGTAGCGAGGCCTTTGATTTGTTTAATATTGGCCGTCATGTTGAACGCGCCGATATGACCACCCGCATTATGGATGTGATGGTGCTACAGCAGTTACAACCCACCCAAATCAAAAGGCCGAAATTTCGTTGGACCTCGATTTTGAATGCCCTGGGCGGGGTGGAATCTTATCAGCATTATGTGGCGCATCAGGCGGCCGATGTCGATGCCATTGATTATCTGCTGACTTATGCCGATTTTCCGCGTTCTATTGCTTATTGTCTGAACAGAGTCGGTGCATCGGCACGTGGTTTACCGCATAGTGTTAGTATTTTGCAGCAGGTGTATCAGTTGCAGTCATTATTACAGCATCAGGCGTTAGCGGAATTATCGACCGAGCAATTGCATAGTCTGATTGATCATATTCAGGCTGGTATTATCAGTTTGCATCAGGCGATTTTGGCACCATGTCAGGCTCCACTGGCAGCGCAAACGCAGCAAAAGTCGGCCTGATGCTGCCGGACAAACAGCGACCGACAAATCGGCCCGCAAAAGGAACCATCGTATGAGCGCAGTGGATCGTCTGCAGTTCCATCAGCAGTTGCAGCATGAACTGCGTGAAAATGGTATTGATGGCGAGCCATGGCAAAGTGGCGCCCGTACGCTGGATGGTTCGCCCTGGCTGATCGATGAGGCGCAATGGCAACAGCTGGAACTGGGACTGGCGCAGCGCCACCGGTTGCTGGCTGCGGTGTTGGCCGATCTATATGGCCCGCAGCAATTGCTGCAAGACAATATCATCCCAGCTGATTTACTTTATCTTTCAGGCAATTATCTGTTGCCAGCCTGTGGACTATTCAACGTTGCCAATGCAGGGGCCGCACCCAGCGCCTGGTTGCCGTTATTGTCTGCCGATGTCGGCAAAAATGCTGCCGGTGAGTTTTGTGTGCTGGCGGATTTTAGCCAGTTGCCGGATGGCCTGGGCTATTTATTGGAACACCGGCTGGCGTTTAACCATTGTGGCAGTCAATTACCGGCACTCCCAAAAGCCCAGCTGGCCGGATTTTTTCGCCAGTTATTGCAGCTGTTACAACAACCTGCTGCCGATCGCAGTACCTTGGTGGGTTTATTGGCGCCGGTGGCGAAAAACGCCGGTTATTTTGAACAAGCATTCCTGGCTAATTATCTGGATATCGCGCTGGTGCATGGCGCGGATTTGATGTTTAAAGATGGTCGGCTCTGGCTAAAAACGCTGACCGGTTTGCAGCCGGTAGCCAGTTTATTACGCTATTTAGCCGATGCGAAAACCGATCCGCTGGAACTGGATCCATCTGGCAGTGGTTGCGCTGGCTTGCTGCAAAGTATTCGCCAGCAGCAATTATTTTGCGCCAATCCGCCGGGTACCAGTTTGTTGGATAGCGGCTTGTTATTGCCCTTTATGCCAGCCTTGTGCCAGGCGTTATTGGGCGAGCCATTATTATTGCCTTCGGCGCCGGCGTTGTGGCTTGGTGATGAAGTGCAGTTGCAGCAATTTTGGGCGGCACCTGCGAATTATCGGTTGGTGGATCAGCGGGATGGCCGACGCTATCACTTAAGTCGGTTAGTGGCAGATAAGACGGCAGTCGAGTCTTATACAGAACTCAAAGCCCAAATTAAGCAACAACCCGCCGCTTATATTGCCATCGAATTACAACCACTCAGTCAGCTAGCCTGCTGGCATCCGGCAGCAGGCGAACAAATGCTGGCAGGGCAATTGCGATTATTTAGTTTGTTGCAGCCGGAAAAAGTCAGTGTGTTGCCGGGGGCTTATGCCAGACTTGCCTTGGATGCCATGGCACTACAAAACGCCGAAGTGCCGCAGGCTGAGCTCACGGTAAAGGATGTCTGGGTGCTGGCGGATCGCGGTCAAACCAGCAGTTTGCTGCAAAGTAGCGTCCAGCAATTGTCGTTGTCACGGCAAAGTGGTTTGGTGCCAAGCCGGGTGGCTGACCATTTATTTTGGCTAGGGCGTTATAACGAAAGGTTAAATCTGATTTGTCGGGCGCTGCGCTCGGCGTTGCCGCTGATTGCCAATCCACAGGCTAATCCGCAGCATGCGCCGGAAGCAGGTGAAGATGCGCTGGCGTTGTTAAGATTTTGCCTGAAAGCCAATGGCAGTCAGTTGGTCGCTGCAGCGCATTTGTCTTTGCCGGATTTGATGGAACAAATGTTTGAGCCACAAAATTCGACCGGCATTGTCGCAGTGCTGAAACATCTGCTATTCAACGCGCAGTCAGTGCGGGAGTATTTCGGCGAAGATACCTGGTATGTATTAGATAAACTACAAAGCGCCATTTATCAGTGGCCGCAGCAATTAAAATGGCAACAACCGGCAGCGTTACTGCGCCAATTAGATGAAATCATTCTGCTGCAAACCGCTATTTATGGCTTGAACAATGAAACGATGAGCCGCACGCAGACGCTGCGGATGATGGATTTAGGCCAGCATCTGGAACGGGCGCTGCAAACCTCGGCGTTATTGCAAACAGTGTTCGTGCCGCAGCAACCAGCACCGCCGACCAGTGCGGCTTTGATGGAAGCGGTGCTACGGATGGCCGATACCTTAATGACGTATCGGCGGCGTTATCGCAGTGAACTCCACCCGTTGGCAATTATTGATTTGTTATTGCTGGACGATAGTACCCCCAGATCTGTGGGTTATCAGTGCGCCCGTATTCAGCGGCAATGTGCCAAATTACCGCAGCTGGCCGCATCAACGATGTTAAGTCCAGAGCAGCGGATTGCGCTGGAGCTGGTGTCGTTGTTACAACTGGCAGACCCCCAAAGTTTGTTTGATAGTGAACAACAAGCCACGCCAGCGCTTGGCATGTTGCTGAATCAGTTGCAGCACCGATTGCGCCAATTATCGGACAGCATAACCTTGTCGTACTTTAATCATGCGCAGCAGCACAGCGCCTGGCAGAGTTTTTGATGACAGTGCTTTTAATGAAGAAGCAAATGAAGCGGCGAGCAGCCAGTAACCGGAGCGTGCATGAAGTATCAGCTTAGCCATCTGACCCGCTACCAATATCAGCAGCCGATTGCCAATAGCTACAATTTGGCCTGTCTGCAACCGCGGCAATTGCCTTATCAGCAGGTGTTGCAAAGCTCAATTCAAGTGACACCTGTCGCCAGTGGCTTGTATTCGCATCTCGATAGTTTTGGCAATGTGCGGCATTTTATTCATTTGCAGAGCCCGCATCAGGAATTGTCGGTGTTGGCGTCTTCGATTGTTGAAGTGCAACCGCGTTATTTAGCCGGGCAATTGGCCAAAGGTGTGGATTTCGACCAGTTGCAGCATTGTTTTATCAACCAGTCGCCACACAACCAAATCCTGGCAAGCAAAGACCTGTTGTTAGCCCGGCAATGCCGTTTTGCCAGCCGGATGATCCCGTTGTTGCCAGGTGCCGCCGCTTTATGGGCGCAAGTGCAACAGCCACACCGGACTGTGCTGGAAAACGTCTCGGCATTAACATCGTTGATCTTTAACGAGTTTAGTTACGATCCAGAATTCAGTTCAGTGATAACGCCAGTCAGCGAAGTACTGGAACATCGGCGGGGTGTTTGTCAGGATTTTGCCCAGCTCGCGATCAGCTGCCTGCGCGCCGTGGGTATTCCGGCCCGTTATGTCAGCGGTTATCTGGAAACCCAGCCGCCAGAAGGCTTTGAGCGTTTGGTTGGCGCTGACGCCTCCCACGCTTGGTTTGCGGTTTATGATCCAGAGTTAGGTTGGGTCGATTTTGACCCGACCAATAATTTGCTACCGGATGAGCGGCATTTGACGCTGGCGTACGGCCGCGATTACGCCGATGTAGTGCCGCTCAAAGGCGTGTTGCAGGGATTAGGGGAGCATCTATTAGAAGTGGCAGTGGACGTAATGCCACTGCCTTAAACCTTGATCAAATTTGGCGTTTTAACTGATAAAGTAATTCCAGCGCCTGCCGTGGTGTTAAATCATCCACCGCCAACTGCCGCAATTGATCCAGTAACGGATGTTCAGCAGCTTCTAACAACAAACTTTGTTGCAGCGGTTGTGCGGCTGATGTTGGTTGCGCTGGCGTAGCTTGAAACGCAGGTGTCCCTTGCTCCAGCTGCGCTAACTTCTGTTTCGCCTGTTCAATCACTTTTTTCGGCACACCAGCCAGCTGCGCCACCTGCAAACCATAACTTTTGCTGGCCGCGCCATCCTGCACTTGATGCATAAACACAATATGTTCGTCATGCTCCACTGCATCCAGATGGATATTCACCACCCCCGGCAACAAACTGGCCAGTTCGGTCAGTTCAAAATAGTGCGTGGCAAACAGCGTCAGCGCTTTAAGCCGGGTCGCCAGATAATCAGCACAAGCCCAGGCCAGCGACAAACCATCATAAGTACTGGTGCCACGGCCGATTTCGTCCATCAACACTAAACTTTGCGCCGTGGCGTGGTGCAAAATGGTGGCGGTTTCGGTCATTTCCACCATAAAGGTCGAACGGCCGGACGCCAGATCGTCAGAAGCCCCAATCCGGGTAAAAATGCGATCCACCGGCCCTAAAGTCGCAGCTGCGGCTGGCACAAAACTACCAATATAAGCCATCAGCACTATTAGTGCAGTCTGGCGCATATAGGTCGATTTACCGCCCATATTCGGGCCTGTGACTAATAACATCCGGCGTTTGTCATGCATTGACAGCGGGTTGGCGATAAAAGGCTCGCTACTGACCGTTTCCACCACCGGATGGCGGCCCGCTTCAATCGTCAAGCCTGTGGTAGCCACCAGCTTCGGTTGTTGATAATTCAAGGTGATAGCGCGCTCGGCAAAATTGCTCAGCACGTCCAGTTCTGATAACTGCGAAGCTAACAGCTGCAATTCAGAAAGATAAGGCGCCGATAAATCAAACAGTTGATCATAAAGCTGTTTTTCTAACGCCAGGGCTTTACTTTGACTGCCAAGCACCTTGTCTTCGTATTCTTTCAGTTCCGGAATAATGTACCGCTCGTTGTTTTTTAGCGTTTGCCGACGAATGTAATCGGCCGGTACTGCATCGGCGGCGGCACGGCCGGTTTCGATAAAATAACCTGCGACCCGGTTAAAACCAACTTTCAGCGAGGCAATTCCGGTACGGGCTTTTTCGCGTTGTTCCAGCTGTTCCAGATAATCGGTAGCACCGGTGGCCAGCGCGCGCCACTGATCCAATTCTGCTGAATAACCATCGGCAATCACGCCACCATCGCGGATCAACACCGGCGGCGCTTCGATAATGGCGCGCTCAAGTAAAGTGCAAAGCTCTGGTAGTGGCTGACAATGCTGGCGGATTTGCGTTAAAAGCTGTGCTTGCAGTGGCGATAATGCTTGTTGCAACTGCGGCAGTTGCTGCAGCGCCTGGCGTAATCTGGCGAAATCGCGTGGCCGGGCGGAACGTAGCGCCAAGCGGGCGACAATACGCTCGATATCACCAATTTGTTTTAACTGCGGTTGTAGCTCGAGCCAATAATGCTGCAATTCTGCTACCGCCAGATGCCGCTGCGTAACCACCGACTGATCACGCAGCGGCGCATGGATCCAGCGTTTTAATAATCGACTGCCCATGGCGGTCTGACATTGGTCCAGCACCGAGGCCAGCGTTTGTTCAAACTGACCGTTTAAGCGTTGCGTCAGTTCCAGATTACGCCGGGTGGCGGCGTCGAGCACGATATGATCCTGCGAGCGTTCCAGCGCTATCGAGCGTAAATGTGGTAAGGCGCTACGCTGCGTATCTTTGACGTACTGCATCAGACAACCGGCCGCCATTAAAGCGACCGGTGCGTCATTCACGCCGAAACTTTGTAAATCGCGGGTACCAAATTGCTGGCATAACGCGCGTTCGCTGCTGGCAAGATCAAACTCCCACAGTGGCCGACGTCTGGCGCCTTTGCCTTTAATGATGTTATCCGGCAGCTGATGATCTTCGCTATACAGCAATTCTGCCGGATTTAATCTTTGTAATACGCCGTATAAATCATCCAGTTGTGATACTTGGGTCAGTAAAAAACGGCCGGAAGTTAAATCAAGATAGGCCAGCCCAAACTGGTTTTTCTGCTGATATAAAGCTGCGAGTAAATTATCTTGCCGCTCATTTAATAACGCTTCGTCGGTGACGGTGCCTGGCGTCACAATCCGCACTACTTTGCGCTCAACCGGGCCTTTGCTGGTCGCAGGGTCGCCAACTTGTTCACAAATCGCCACCGATTCGCCAAGGGCTACCAGTCGCGCCAAATAGTTTTCCATTGCATGATGCGGTACGCCCGCCATCGGGATCGGCGAACCTGCTGACTGGCCGCGTTTGGTCAGCGAAATATCCAACAACGCCGATGCTTTTTTCGCATCGTCGTAAAATAATTCGTAAAAATCACCCATCCGGTAAAACAGCAGAATGTCCGGATTTTCAGCCTTCAGGCCAAGGTACTGTTGCATCATCGGCGTGTGAGCGGGGAGAAATGTGCTGGAGGCTTGCTCGGTTTTTAGTTCTGACGGCATAATGAGGTTCTGTATTCCTGCATTGGACTAAAGATGACGGTTCCTGCCCAAACCCAGCTATTGGCGACTGAACTTGGTCAGCTATTATTACGGAAAAAATCCACTATCACCACTGCTGAATCCTGCACCGGCGGTGGTATCGCTTATAGCCTGACCGCCATTGCCGGCAGCTCCGCTTATCTTGATCGCAGTTTTATCACTTACAGCAATAAAGCCAAACAACAATTATTAGCGGTGAAAAGTGCCACTTTGCTGCAGTTTGGCGCGGTCAGCGAAGAAACCGTAGCGGAAATGGCGGTTGGCGCTGCTCAAGCGGCCAATGCGCAGGTGGCTGTGGCAGTGTCTGGCATTGCCGGACCAGATGGCGGCTCAACACTCAAACCTGTGGGGACTGTCTGTTTTGGCTTTTATGTATTCGGACATACGGTCACCACCAAATTACTGTTTCACGGTGATCGCTCAGCTGTTCGTCAACAGTCGATTGATTTTGCCCTGCAGCAACTGATTTTATTGTTGACAGAGGAAACGCATTCAACTACTGTATGAGCATACAGCATTTCATGCCTTTTCAGATTTTTAGCCGGAGATTCAGATGGACGACAACAAGCAAAAAGCACTGGCCGCAGCCTTAGGTCAAATTGAACGTCAGTTTGGTAAAGGTTCTATTATGCGGTTGGGGGACAGCACCGCGCTTGAGATCGATTTCATTCCAACAGGTTCATTAGGTCTGGATATCGCCCTCGGCATTGGCGGTTTACCGTGCGGCCGGATCGTCGAAATTTATGGCCCTGAATCTTCAGGTAAAACTACTTTAACACTGCAAGTGGTCGCTGAAGCACAAAAAATGGGTAAAACCTGTGCTTTTATCGATGCTGAACACGCTTTAGATCCACTATATGCCGCTAAGTTAGGTGTGAATGTTGCCGACTTACTGGTCTCGCAACCAGACACCGGTGAACAGGCGCTGGAAATTTGTGACATGTTAGTACGCTCAGCGGCAGTAGACGTGATCATCGTCGACTCGGTGGCTGCACTGACACCAAAAGCAGAAATTGAAGGCGACATGGGCGACAGCCACGTGGGTTTACAAGCGCGTTTAATGTCACAAGCGCTGCGTAAACTGACCGGTAATATCAAACGTTCGAACACTTTAGTTATTTTCATCAACCAAATCCGGATGAAAATTGGTGTGATGTTTGGTTCACCAGAAACCACCACCGGTGGTAACGCTTTAAAATTCTACGCTTCAGTGCGTCTGGATATTCGCCGTATCGGTTCAGTGAAAGAAGGCGACGAAGTTGTGGGTAACGAAACCCGCGTCAAAGTGGTGAAAAACAAAGTGGCGCCGCCGTTTAAACAAGCCGAATTTATTATTCAATATGGCTCTGGCATCAGTAAAAACGGCGAGTTGATTGACTTAGGTGTGAATGAAAAGCTGATTGATAAAGCCGGTGCCTGGTATGCCTATAAAGGCAACAAAATTGGTCAAGGTAAAGCGAACTCAATGAAGTTCCTGCAAGACAACCCAGCCATTGCGCTTGAAATTGAAACAGAACTGCGTAGCCGCTTGTTGTTAGCTGCGAAAAAAGGTACCGCGGCGGTGATTGAAGATGTCGCTGCCGAAGTGGAAGAGTTTGAAGAGCTGTAAAAACTTTAAGGCCGCTATCACAGCGGTCGGATTGAGTTCCAGTGTACTGACACTTTAACCTTTGATAAAAAACCAGCTGCGGCTGGTTTTTTTATGTCCAGTAAAAATTGAATACGAGTAAATGTGGAGCTCGGTTAAAGCGTCAGTTGACGATTTTTGGAGTATTTAAAATATTGTACTGCGCATGGTTCACCAAAAAACCGGCTCTGGTATAAATCAGCTCAATTTTCCCGGTGGATCGCAGTTGTTTTAATCCGGCATTTAAAGCGCTAAATGCCGCTTTCCCTTGTGGATGATTGCGGCTAATCACGAAGTGCCGACTGTCGTTTAACAGCACGGCTAGTTTTGGCACCATTTTTAAATGGATTTTTTCCAACTGATAATGACCGCTTGGCGCGTTAAATAATGGCATCAGCATAAAATCAACCCACTGCATATGCACCATCCTGGCTTGGCTTAACCATTCGTCTTCGCGCACCAATTTTTTTAATGGCAAGGTTGATAATGTCTGCCAATCCGTTTGCCATTTTGGCGTCGACACTGCGGTCAGCTCTGCCAATTGGTCAACCGATGTTACAGCGAATACTTTTTTATTGTTTGGGCTGGCAAACATTCCCGCCAGATACTGACCTTTTTTGATCACCGGATCGCTGATGTAAATTTTGTCAGCAATCGCCTTGGCATCAGTCAGCCAATAACTGTCAAAACTTAACAGCAACTCGCCATTTTCCAGCATTTTGGTATTTCGAAAATTGACCTTGCCCGGAATGTAATTGAATTTTTTCTGAAAACCACCGAGTGCCAATGCCTGTTGCAGCACCACCATATCGGCGACATCCCGCCGCAGATAGGGACTGTTAAATTCGGTGATCGACAACACATCACGGCCATCAACAAATTTTAGATAGTCTTCATACACATCATCCCGGATATAAATATCGATCTGCTCTGTCGCTGTAACTGCAGACAGCCAAAAAAACAGTGCAATCGCCAAGCTATTACGAAAATGGGACATCTGTGATTCTCGTTGAACGACCTTTCCAAAGCATAGAGGTGTGCTGTGTATCTGCCAATTTTTATTTAGCCATCTAAACGTGTAGAAGTTGACTTTCTCGCTGTTTTTCGCCAAAGTAGCAGCACTTTTATCCTGTGTGGAGCTGTTATGCCAATTAAAGTTATTGATCAATTACCTGCCGTCGAAGCTTTGTCTGCGGAAAATGTATTTGTGATGACTGAAAGCAGGGCGGCTCAGCAAGATATTCGACCGTTGAAAATTGCCATTCTGAATTTAATGCCAAATAAGGTAACCACCGAAATTCAGTTGTTACGGCTGTTGGCAAATAGCCCGTTGCAGGTCGATATTGATCTGATCCGGTTGGATAATCATGTCAGCAAACATACCCCGGAAAGTCATCTGAATTGTTTTTATAAGTATTTTTCTGATGTACAACAGCAAAACTACGACGGTTTGATTATCACGGGTGCTCCTTTAGGGCTAGTTGACTACGAAGATGTTAGTTACTGGCCACAATTGTCAGAAATTCTGGCCTGGGCTGATCGGCATGTCACTTCGACCTTGTTCTTATGCTGGGCGGCGCATGCGGCTTTGTACTATTACTATGGTTTACAACGGGAAATTCGTGGCGACAAATTATCCGGCGTCTACTGGCAAGACGTAGTGCAACCGTTAAGCCCGCTGGTGCGAGGCTTTGACGATATGTTTTTAGTGCCGCATTCACGGTATGCCCAGGTGCCGAAGCAAAAATACCAGCAACATCCCGATATTCATGTGTTGGCAGAAGCCGATGTAACCGGCGCATATTTATTACAAAATAGCAGTGGCAGCCGGGTGTTTGTGACGGGGCACCCTGAATATGACCTCAGCACCTTAAACGACGAATATCAACGCGATGTCGGTGCTGGTCTGGATCCAAAAATTCCTGAAAATTACTTCAAACAGAACGATCCAGCAAAAGGGCCGCAGAAACTGTGGCAAAGTCATGCCTTTTTATTGTTCAGCAACTGGCTGAACTATTATGTCTATCAGGCGACGCCATTTGATATCCAACAAATTGGCCAGGAGCGGGTGCAATGAGCAGTAAGCCAACAACAGCCAGATTGACGCCAGCGGCGCTTTCCACTTTATTATCAACCCGAATTTTAGTGCTGGATGGCGCTATGGGCACGATGATCCAGTCATATCAGTTACAGGAAGCTGATTATCGCGGCGATGAGTTTGCCAATTGGCCATCCGATCTCAAAGGCAATAACGATTTATTGGTATTGAGCAAACCAGACGTGATTTTGGAAATCCACCGCCAGTATCTGGCTGCGGGTGCAGACATTCTCGAAACCAACAGTTTTAACGCCACACCCATTGCGATGGCTGATTATGATATGTCGCATCTGTCGGCACGCATTAACCGGGAATCGGCGGCTTTAGCACGCAAGGCTTGTGATGAATTTACTGCTTTAACACCGGACAAACCGCGTTATGTCGCAGGCGTGTTAGGCCCAACCAATCGCACCGCATCGATTTCGCCGGACGTGAACGACCCGGGTTATCGTAATGTCGATTTTGATACTTTGGTCGCTGCTTACACGGAGTCGACGCATGCTTTAATTGAAGGTGGCGCCGACATCATTATGCTCGAAACCATTTTTGATACTTTAAATGCCAAAGCAGCTGCTTTTGCCGTACTGCAAGTCTTTGATGAAATTGGCTATAAATTACCAGTGATGATTTCCGGTACTATCACCGACGCTTCCGGCCGCACCTTATCCGGCCAAACCACCGAAGCCTTTTACAATTCGCTGGCGCATGTGGAGCCTGTCACCTTTGGCTTAAATTGCGCTTTAGGCCCGGATTTATTAAGGCCTTATGTCGAAACTTTATCCGGCATTTCAGAATGTTATGTCTCAGTGCACCCTAATGCCGGTTTGCCGAATGAATTTGGCGAATACGATTTAGGCGCCGTTGAGATGGCGGCAGAAATTAAAGACTGGGCGGCGCAAGGTTTCTTAAATATTGTGGGTGGTTGTTGTGGCACCACGCCAGAGCATATTAAAGCCATCAGTGACGTGGTTGCTGGCGTAAAACCGCGCCAACCGAAAGCCGTGTCGCATCAGTTTAATCTGGCCGGCCTTGAAGCCTTTTCGTTGGAGTGGTAATGCAACAAGTCAGATTTATCAACATTGGTGAACGCACCAACGTCACCGGCTCAGCCCGTTTTAAAAAGCTCATTCTCGACGGCAAGTACGAAGCGGCACTGCAGGTCGCCCGGCAACAAGTCGAAAGCGGCGCGCAAATTATCGATATCAATATGGACGAGGCGATGCTCGACAGCAAAGCCGCTATGGTCCGTTACCTGAATTTACTGGCGTCTGAGCCGGACATTTCCCGCGTGCCGATTATGGTCGATTCCTCCAAATGGGAAGTGATTGAAGCTGCGCTGAAATGCATTCAGGGAAAAGCAGTGGTCAATTCCATTTCGCTGAAAGAGGGTGAAGCGCAATTTTTACATCAGGCGAAATTGCTGCGTCGTTATGGTGCTGCCGTGGTGGTGATGGCGTTTGATGAAGTAGGGCAGGCCGACACGCAAAAACGCAAAGTCGAAATTTGCCAACGCGCTTATAAAATCCTGGTCGAACAAATTGGTTTTCCGCCACAAGACATCATCTTTGACCCAAATATTTTTGCCGTGGCGACAGGCATTGAAGAGCACAATAACTACGCCGTCGATTTTATTGAAGCGACTCGTGAGATCAAAAAGCTCTGCCCATACGCCAAAATTTCCGGTGGTGTTTCCAATGTGTCGTTTTCATTTCGCGGCAACGATCCGGTGCGCGAAGCCATTCACTCGGTGTTTTTATATCATGCCATCAAAGCCGGCATGGACATGGGCATCGTCAACGCCGGTCAATTGGCGGTTTATGACGATATCCCTGAGTTGCTGCGGGAGCGGGTCGAGGATGTGATCCTCAATCGTCGTGATGATGCCACTGAACGTTTGTTGGAAATCGCCGCGCAATTTAAAGGCGATGGCAGCGTTGCAGTCAAAGAAGACGAAGCCTGGCGCAGCTGGCCGGTCAGTAAAAGGTTGGAGCATGCACTCGTTAAAGGGATTACCGATTTCATCGATATCGACACCGAAGAAGCTCGCTTGCAAGTCGATCGGCCACTCCATGTGATTGAAGGTCCACTGATGGACGGCATGAACGTGGTTGGCGATTTATTTGGTGAAGGCAAGATGTTCCTGCCGCAAGTGGTGAAATCTGCCCGGGTGATGAAAAAAGCAGTGGCTTATCTGCAACCTTATATAGAGTTGGAAAAAGCCGGCACCGGCGCTCGAGCGCAAGGTAAAGTGCTGATGGCGACCGTCAAAGGCGATGTGCATGATATCGGTAAGAATATTGTTGGTGTGGTACTGCAGTGTAATAACTATGAAGTAATTGATTTAGGTGTAATGGTGCCTTGCGCGACCTTATTGCAAAAGGCCAAGGAACTGAATGTCGATATCATTGGTTTATCGGGTTTAATCACGCCGTCATTGGATGAAATGGTACATGTGGCGAAAGAGATGACGCGGCTTGGTTTTACCATTCCGCTATTAATAGGTGGCGCCACCACATCAAAAGCCCATACCGCTATTAAAATTGCGCCTAACTATCAACACGGCGTGGTCTATGTACCCAATGCATCGCGCAGTGTGTCGGTTGTGCAATCATTGATTAGTGCCACACAAAAACCAGATTATCTGGCGCGAGTGAATGACGAATATCGCCGTGCTGTAGAACAACATCAACGCGCCCGCCCTGGTGAGAAGATGCTAACGCTCGCTGAGGCGCGCGATAATAAATTCCAATTGGATTTAACCAAAGTTGCGCCAGCGCCGAAAAAGCCAGGCATTCATATCTGGCAAGATGTTGACCTGCAGACATTGCGCGAGTTTATCGATTGGACGCCGTTCTTTTTAACCTGGCAGTTGTCCGGTCGGTATCCGGCGATCCTAAATCACCCGGAAGTTGGCATCGAAGCGCGCAAGGTATTTCAGGATGCCAATGACATGCTGGATCTGATGATTGGTTCGCGCAAAGTCACAGGCCGGGCCATTTTCGGTCTGTTCCCGGCCAATAGTGAAGGCGACGACATTATTGTTTATACCGATGAAAGCCGCAGCGTCGAAAAACACCGTTTATATAATCTGCGTCAGCAACTGCAGTTGCGTAACAACGCACCGAATAGCTGTTTAGGGGATTTTGTCGCGCCAGCCACTTCTGGCATTGCCGACTATATAGGTGCTTTTGCTGTCAGTACCGGTTATGGCGCTGATGAGTTTGCCGCTGAGTTTGCAGCCGCGCACGATGACTACAACAGTATTATGGTGAAAGCTCTGGCTGACCGCTTGGCCGAAGCTTTAGCTGAGTACCTGCATCAACAAGTACGCAAAGACTATTGGGGTTATGCCGCAGATGAAACATTGGATAACGAAGCGCTGATCCGCGAAGCTTACCAGGGCATTCGTCCGGCGCCGGGATATCCGGCTTGTCCGGAGCACACCGAAAAAGGCACTTTGTTTGAAATGCTCAATGTCACACCAGAGATTGGCCTGGAGCTCACTGAAAGTTACGCCATGTGGCCAGGCGCTGCCGTATCAGGCTGGTACTTTGCTCATCCGGATAGTAAGTACTTTGCGGTAAGTAAAATAGCGGACGATCAATTATTGGATTACGCCGCCCGCAAAAACTTCAGCAAAGAACAAGCTGAGATGTGGTTAGCGCCTAATTTGCGCTGACACGTTTCTCTTTATATATAAAGCAGAGAAAAGGATTTCTCGCTGAAATGCAGTTTTGTACCGGGTTTGGTGTTGAAAATGCCGGTTAAAAATACAAGTTGTTTGTTTAATGCGCGGTTGAATTCAAAATGTCATATTTCTTCAAATTCCCGCTTGCGCCATTTCAAATACGCCCTATAATGCGCGCCATGCCACGGTGAGCAGCGAAAGCAGCGAACTGAGTGAGTTTAAAGTGAAATGAAAAAAGTCGATAAAAAGACGCTTGACACGAACTTAAAACTGACTAAAATGGCCGCCTCGCAGCGACGAGGGGTTGAGAAGCCCGAAAGTCGAAGTGAGGCAGAAAAGCCTTCGGGGTTTTCAAAGCAAGTCAGGTTGAGCAGCAGAGCTCATTGAAATAGTGAATTCTGCTGCTTGACTTAAATTCTGGGAAGTGTAACATACGCCTCCCGCTTCGAAGTCGAAGCACGCTCTTTAACAATTAGCAATCAATCATCTGTGTGGGCACTCGTGAAAGAAGATTCGCAAAACGAATTAACTGAGTATGAGTGACCAGATAGTAAAATATTTAGTCAGTAATACTGAGCATGTCA
>NZ_LXWK01000016.1 GCF_001669775.1 Rheinheimera sp. SA_1 | reverse complement strand
GGACTATGCCACAAAATGGTTATGGTTTTACAATCATGAACGACCGCACAAAGCCAATGGCGGAAAGCCGCCATTGATGGCTGCATAAACTCTACTTTTAACTTCGGTTAAAAATGGGAGGATTACCATGGAGCCATTGCCATGAATTGTATTTCAAAGATGCCTGACAATTCATGCAAGCCGACGTCGGTTCGTGGCGCGGCTAAATTTAGTAGTTAAATTTTCAAGCGAGTTTTAGTGATGATTATTGAATTCGTACAAAAAGAAGATCACCTGAAGCTGATAGAAATTTGGGAAGCCTCGGTCAGAGCAACCCATGATTTTCTGGCCGAAGCTGATCTACAGGAGTTAAAGCCGTTAATTCTGGAGCAGTATTTTGACGCCGTTGATTTAAGGTGCGCTAAAAATGTCCATGGAGAAATTCAGGGATTCTGCGGCGTCCATGACGGTAATATTGAGATGTTGTTCATCGCACCAGAGGCGCGCGGAAAAGGCATTGGTGCCATGTTGGTTACCCATGCTATCGAAGAGCAGGGGGCGTTGAAGGTCGACGTCAACGAACAGAATGGGCAGGCGCTTGGTTTTTATCAGCATATTGGCTTTAAAGTGACGGGACGCTCGCCGATCGATGGGCAAGGTAAAGACTATCCGCTGTTGCATATGGCGCTATAAAAATTTAACGAGGCAAGTCACGGCAACAAGTTGTTCGTCTGAGCAAGTACAAGTAAAACGTGGTTTTGTGAAGTATCGTTCGGCATTTTCCAGTGCCAAATAACAGGTTAACAAGCGCCTTAACCTTAACTTTCGAAGGCTGAGTCCTCTGAACGCGCAACAAGTTGCTTGTTGTTTAGGCGTGCGTCAGTCGGTAATTTGCCGCCGCTCATTTGCTCTTCTCTGCAACACCGGCGATTCCAGCTTCATCGATGCAGTTTTGCCCACACTTTCGGCGTGGTGCCAAAACACTGCTTAAAATGTCGGGTCAGGTGGCTTTGATCGGCAAAGCCACTGCTCAGCGCAACCAGTGCTAATGGCATGCCACGCTCAATTAACGCTTTTGCTTTTTGTAGTCGCTTAAGCGTGACGTAGCGGTACGGCGTTGTGCCAAAAAGAGATCTAAAATCGCGGGTCACTTGCCACTTACTATATTGTGAAATAGCAGCCAGGTCATCCAACGTAATGTCGATTGGCATTGCGGAATCGATGGTCATGACATCGTCGATGTATTCACGGACGCGTTTTATCGCCAGATAGTTGGCTTGGGTATGTTGAATGCTGTTGGACGTCACTTGCTGTAAACAATTGGCAAAAGCAAAAATCAAATCCTGCTGTTCCAGAGTCTCGAGCGGACGATCGAATTCAGCTAACATTTTTGTGGCGATTTGCACAAAACGTGGATCTCTGGTGACGCCACCTTGCAAAAATGGCAAGCTGCTCCCCAGCAGGATATTTTGCACTTCAGACGGGTTGATGGTGATCGCCCGATAAGCAAATGGGCTATCGGTGCCAGCTTGACCGTCGTGGGTTTCGTTGGGGTGCAAAATCACCACCTCTCCGGGCAGGGAGTGGCGTAGTTCACCCCGATAATTAAAGCTTTGCACACCACTGGTGGTTAAAGCCAAAGTATAAGTGTCATGACTATGTGGTGCGTAAGCAAGTCCACTAAAACATGCTTCGATACGTTCCGTCTCGCCGGCAGCTCTTTTGACCCAACTTGTCAGCTGACTTTTCACCTGACTTTTACCTGGTTCGTTACCAAGCTTGTTACCAAATGGTGGTCTTTAGCCATCCTTGTGAGACTCCCGAATTTAGCCACTTCAAACCATGCCAAAACTTGTTAAATAATTTAAATAACTGCTGTTACTTTTTGCATAAGATCGCAATATCGTTCAATAATCTGCTGACTGGCCGCATTACTATACCTCAGAGCTTTCAGTAGGTTATATATGCTGACTAAAAATTCCATAGCTTTTACAACATGACCTTCGGCTTAAAATCGTGACAAATCAGCAACACTTAACACAGACTTTGGTTAAATTTCGGGGAAGATAAAATAATATGAACGGACTAAAACGGTTTTTGTTGTGGGCGCTGGCGATCATCACGCTGGTCGCACTATCAGCCATTGTGGCTGGTTTTTCATTTCGGGCCGGGCTTGGTACACCAACCACACAATTCCAGGAAAAAGCGGTGTATGCGCCGAATGGCGTGGTAACGACCAGTCAGCCGTTAGCTAGTCAGGCAGGTCTGACGGTGCTTCAACGCGGCGGTAATGCAGTCGATGCGGCGGTCACTGCGGCTGCGGTGTTAACTGTGGTCGAACCCTATATGACCGGCATTGGTGGCGATATGTTCGCGATGGTTTGGCTGGAAAAAGAGCAGCGACTGGTCGGCATCAATGGTAGCGGCCATGCTGGCGCCCTAATGACGTTCGACAAAATGGCCGAGCGCCGCCGTGTGCCGGACGAAGGCCCGGAATCGATAACTTTGCCAGGTGCGCTGTCTGGTTGGGCAAAACTGTTGGAAGCACATGGCACCCTAACCTTAGCGCAAGCACTGGCACCAGCCATTGAACTGGCAGAAAAGGGTTTTCCGGTCTCCAAAGCAACTGCGATTGAATGGGCGCTGTTCGAAAGCAAGATCAATTGGGACAAGGGCTCCAGAGCAACTTTTTTAATTGATGGCAGCAGAACACCAGCAGCCGGCGAATGGTTTTATAACCCAGATTATGCCAACACCCTGAAGCTGATTGCGGCGAACGGCCCGCAAGTGCTGTATGGCGGCGAACTGGGTGAAAAAATTGCAGCAAGAGTGCAGGAGTTAGGCGGGTTTTTAATGCAAAGCGATTTTGCCAACTATAGCGCGGAGTGGGTCGAACCTATGTCGGTGTCGTTTAAAGGTTACCAGCTGTGGGAATTACCACCCAATGGCCAGGGGATCGCGGCGCTTGAAATGCTGAAAATCTTAGAGCCATACGATTTAGTGGCGATGAAGCACAATTCGGCGGAATATCTGCATCATCTGATTGAAGCGAAAAAACTGGCTTATGCCGATCTGGAACATTTTGTCGGCGACCCGGCATTTATGCAGGTGAAACCCGAACAGTTGCTGTCAGATGAGGTTGTTGCCAAGCGTCGCGCCTTTATTGATGCAGATAAGGCGATGAAACGCGCCGATCCTGAACCCTCATTAACCACCAGTGATACCACCTACTTAAGTGTTGCTGATAAAGACGGCAATATGGTGTCTTTTATCAATAGCTTAGCCGGGCCATTTGGTTCAGGTATTGTGGTGCCGGGCACTGGTTTTGCACTGCAAAACCGCGGCGTGGGCTTGTCGGTGCAGCCTGGCCGCGCCAATACCGTAGCACCGGGTAGAAAGCCATTTCATACCATCATTCCGGGTTTTGTTACCAAGGCAGACGCACAGGGCAAGCAACAACCCTGGTTAAGTTTTGGCATTGTTGGGGGGCCGCAACAACCGCAAGCACATGTGCAGATGTTGCTCAATATGGTGCTGTTCGATATGGATATTCAGGAAGCCATTGATGCACCAAGGTTTCGGCACTGGGAAGATAATAACGTCAGCTTTGAGCAAGCCATCCCGCAAAGCACGGTGGATAAGCTGTATACAATGGGGCATGCACCACAAAATCCGGTGATGGCCACCGCCCAAGGCTTTTTTCATGGTAACAACCCAGGCCTGGTATTTGGTGGTGGACAAGGGGTGATGAAATCAGAGAAAGGATATGTGGCAGGGTCTGATTCCAGGCGGGACGGCGTTGCCGCGGCGCACTAAATCAGGTTAAGGTTAATTCGTAATTAATTGCAGTGGCTGAGGAAATTAGTTTGATTGGCTCGTTTTACACGGGAAGGCGTTGAGGCCTATGTACAAAATAAACGCATTTATCGTAATTTATCTCATGTTCAAATCATGTTTTGTCACGGCACAGGGAGGAACAATTGTGGATGAATTAATCGCTGAAAACGCTGAGGTCGTCAGCAGAATGGTCGCAGATGGGATGAATTTATCAATTCCATATGAAGTTGAGTTTATTGCTGTTTTTCCGACCGAAGAGGCTGCGGATCAAGTCGCCATGCTGTACGTGGTTGATAGTAAGGCAGGGAATAAATTTAAAAACATCGAAACAAGGCCAGGGGAAGAAGGGGAAATGGAGTTGCTATTAGTGAAATCGATGCTCGTTACCGCTCCAGGCATCACCGAATTTGAAATTCAGTTGATTGAACGCGCAAAAATGCATGGGGGATATGCCGATGGTTGGGGCGTACTTTCCGAGTAGATTTCTGACAATTGTCCGCGACTTCACTCGCCAGTAAGTGGCTAGTCCTGTTGCGGACGTTCGCTTGGATAAAAAAATGTCTTCACTCACTCTATTTAAGATCTTGCTCAGCATCCCAATAGGCATTGGGCTTGTTTATCCTTTCTTTGTTCCGGATGCCGCCGGCGGTATTCTTAGTGAGCTGAAAATCTTTGGTCCAATCGGATCGATAGTTGCTGCTTTGGTGTTTGTGGCCTTGGTGCTCTGCTACGCATTGGACCTCATTAAGTCTCTGCAGCTGGTTTCACCGGCAGCAAGAACAGCTTCGCCCAACAGTGTGTGGCTGATGTTTCTTCTGCCTTATAATTTCATTGAAGACTTCTTTATCGTGGCCAATGTCGCTAAATCGCTCAAAGCCGAGGCCGCTGCTAATCCAGCGCTCGCTACCTTTAAGTCCTTTGGCATGATATCGGGGATGGGGTGGTGCGCCGCGCAGGTCGTTTCGCTTGTTCCCAATCAGATTGGCTCAGCTGCGGGTTTAGTGGCAATCGGATGTTGGATATGGCATTGGGTATTTATACGGCGCGTCAACAACATCCTCAGTAAGTCCGGTTCAGGCTAACAAATCATTAAAACCGACGCCGCTTCGAGGCGCGGTTTACTTCAGTCGTTTGGCAATATAACGATGTCTTAGTTAATGGCATGTTCCACCTCGCGTTGTTTTCATTTTCCTGTAGCTGTGCCAAGTCGCCACGCCGCACTGAATTCTTACCTTGAGCGTTGTTCTTTAAAATTCGGGGTCCCGGATGATCACGGGTGAATTAGGTCTGGACGTTGCCGCGCCAGCAAAGATTAAGATTGCCAGGTAACAAGATGCATTGAGTTGGTTGATTTATTGTGGATTAAAGGTTAACTTCCTGCGGGTGAGTTTCATGAAATGAAGCAGCAGAATTTGGAACACGAGTGCGCTATGCATCGGATTAAGTTGTTATATGTAAAGGGGATTTTTGTACATGAACAGGACGGCTTCAAAGAATAGAAACATTTTGCTGGTGTCTTTATTGGCGCTTATTTTTGCTGGTGGTTACGCCTACACAAAATATAATTATGCAAAACAGGTATCAGGCGAGATAGATAACCTCATTCCATTTCATCATGAAAGACTGGAATTAAAGGAAGTTTCTGCATCAGAAAAAAACTTCATTCTGCAACTAACCATTTCAGGTGTCACGTCCAGTTCTGAGCGAATTGCCGAGCTAAAGTCATATTATGACGATGTTGCAGTGAATTACGTCTGCAAAAGCTCAAGTTTTAAGAGTCAATTTGATGATGGGTATCAAATAAGTTTTGATATTAAGTATCAAAATGAACCTGATACTACATTTAAGAAAATGTATGTTTCAAAAGAACAATGTGCAAATGTTCGCACCTAACAAGTTGCTTTGTTTCACCCTGTCACAAATTGACAAGCTGGCGCTTGATGTTTGCAGCTAAAAGGAGAATCTTTTGAGTCCAGAGTACATTCAGGTTGGCAGTCAGTATTTCGTTGGCTGGGGCACATTGATGTTAATTAACGCAGTATTGGCGCAAGGCAAAAATCGCAGCGGCTTTGCCTGGTTTTTTATTTCATTACTTCTGGGACCAATAGCGACATTAATTCTCGCTTTGGTGCATAAACTGCCAGAACATCAGCCAACGTAGCATGGTGATGAGCCTTACCGTCGATGGTGAAGTTGGACGGTGTAGTTTTTAGTTTCGCCTCGTGGTGCACTTGTTAAGCGCCGTGAGCATGGTAAGGCTGCGCAAGTGTCACAAGCAACGGCATCCAGAGCGAACCGTACAAGTTTGTTGAGTGTCAGGGATTACATGGAAGTACCAAAACGAATTTTATTATTCTTGCTGGCTCTGCTCGTCTTGCCCGGTTTTGCTGCCGCGCAGGCGTACCAAAGCTTAGATCTCACGCTGCAGCTATCACCCAACGGCGGTACTGCCAACATCACAACCGCCGTCACGCTGGACAGGCACGAAAGAGTATTTGACGCGCACATTGAGCCGGAAACTTTAGCTAAAAGGCCAGTAGAAGCTGCTGCACGTTGGATTTCGAATCAATGTCAACGCGAAAACCCAAACCATTTATAAAAAGACTTAGTAGAGTTTACTAAATCATTACGTATCGGCCATCTCACTATTTGACCGTATTTATGTGCCTCTGTTTGAATTGGTAATGAATATTTTTTGTAATGAAATGCTGTTTTTATTTGCATTAATTTTGTTTAAGTACGTTTAGTTTCGGATGTCCATAAAATTATTTTGTTGGGCCTTGTGCAAGTTTATTTTCAAAAAAATCGTTATGCACTTTTAAATATTCGTCAAACCGAGACTGATGTTTGTGGCTGATGTAATCAACACATAGTTCCTGTCCAGATTCAACTCCCAAAATGTTCAATATTTTCGCGTCAAGCTTAGGAGATATTTTTGATAAATATTTTTGGCCTTGTTTTATAAATGTTAATAAATGCGAGTCGAACAGTTTATCTATGTGTGCGCACAGAAGAATACCATTAGCACCATCTAATCTTTGAGCATTCGTTTTGCATTGAGACCAAGGGATAATATGGGAGGCAATCAAAAGCACCCGAATGTTGGTGAGAGTCAGTGCACAGCATTCACCATTCCCCCATACATCGATCACATTTTGTCTGAATTTCCCTTGCCCCACTCTTGCAAGAATAAGACTTTCCCGTTCTGTTCTATCGACTTCATAGTTAAAGATATCAAGAATATCATCTGCAATGTTTGGTGGGGGTTTTTTCGTATAATTCGGGTGGTGATTACCTACTGCATAATACTCACCATCAAGTACCTTTAGAGTCATATCTGATAACTCTTCTATGTGTTTTTTAATTTTGACGCGACCAGTTTTAGTCTGTTTATCATAATCATCATCCCATATGATGGGGAATGTTTTAAGTGAGTAGCCTTCATTCTCAACAAGTTTGATGTATTCCAGTGCCTCGCCAAAAGCGTTTTGTTTGCGCCCCTGCTCATTAAACTCCCAGTGCTTAGATAAGATCAATGCACAATCAACTTGAGTGTTGAGATCCCATGCACCAAAAAATACAATTTTTTCGTCGTGGTTTACAAATGCCCAGCCGTATCGGTCATTTCGATTGGATGCTCCGTGAGCTTGCATAAAACTCTTTCGTGACATATTTGACTCGTTGTATTTCCACTTCAAAGACCGTTTATGTAAGAACCAGCATAACAATGCTAGTTACCAAAATCCATCCTAAACGCTTCGCTAAATACTTAATCATTTTCACACGGTAGTTTTGAAGCGACCATAACTGGAGTCAAAAGTGTGAATCAACTGCTCACCCTAAAAGTGTTCTTTTGGCGATTTTATATTTCGCGTTATCAATTTTGTTCGTTGTCGCTGCATTTATGTCGTTGCTGAACCAGGTGCCGGTCAGTGAAGCTGTATTTTTCACTTATGCTTTGATATTCATCATTTTTGTAGTGCAAAGAGCAGGGCGTTTGTCCATGAACTCCTCGGTAAATATCTGGGCAAATGGATTTTAATGGTTATCTCAGCGCTGTTTGGTATTTGGACATTTGTTTGTGCAGCCTTGGTTTAAATAGATAATAAGCGCCATCAAAAATGAGTCTGCTCGGGTGGTCGCTGTCGGCTCCGGCAGTGGTTAAAGTGGCCAGCCGGTTTTGAATCAGGTATAGAAAGCCCGATCATTTGCTGTCTGTGAACACAGGACATTCGCCAGTTCGAGTCGCTGAGTGTAGTGTTAGATACCACTCACAGATAAGGAAATCACAGCATGAGCCTAGCATTTCATCTCAACTGCAACGGCCAGTGTGAAGAGGCGTTTCATTTCTACGCTGACAACTTCGGCGGTAGCATTGGCACCATGCTGCGGGTGCAGGATTCTCCGATCCCGGCATCCTCAGCAGTGCTTGGGCAAAAAATTGTTCATGCCAACATTTGCATCGACGGAGTTGAGATCGCAGGTGCGGACGTGGCTCCGGACCAATACGAAAGCCCGAAAGGCTTTTATGTGTTGCTTGGTGTTGATTCAGAAACGAAGGTCAAATCCATCTTCAGTGCGCTACAAGCGGGTGGTCAGGTGATATTAACGCCACTACAGACATTTTGGTCGTCATGTGATGCGATTGTGATTGACCGGTTTGGCGTGCTGTGGAAGATTAATTGGCGGGCCTGATTTTTCCATTCAGGCGGACCAGCTTCGCCAGCCGCTCAGGCTTTAGCAACTTGAAATTAATCGGTTCTGGGATCAACATAATGCAACAAGAAAGCGTACTAGTCGTGGAAAAGCAGTTGGCTGCTTACAATTTGAAAGATGCGGTAATGTGGGCTGCAACCTATGCCGAAGACGCAGTACAACAAACCACCGATGGGATCATTCTGGCGACCGGGCGTGATGAAATTCATCGCAATATTCTTGTGCGCTTTCAGGAACCAGATCTCAAGGCAATCCTTTTAAGCAGGACTGTGCATGACAACGTCGTGATTGACCACGAGAAGGTGATCCGAAACTTTCCTGAGGGCGTCGGTAGTGTGGAAATGCTGTGCATCTACACCGTTGAAGCGGGGTATATAAAACGAGGGATTTTTAAGACTTTTAACCAACAACTTACCAGGCCATGAAGACGTCGTCACTGCCGCCATGACGTGCTGAAATAGTACAGGAATTACCAATTAGTTCTGAAGAAAATAGAAAATTAACGCGCGGCTCGACTTTTATAACCGGCGGTGTTTTTGCCGGACTTTAATGAATACCAATGCATCTAAAAAACGCCAAGAAGGAGCCCCCGATGGCAGAAAATAAAACCAAAGCTACCGATGCTAGCATTGATGCCTACATCGCCTCGCGGGCCAATGCGCAGCAGGCTGCTGATTGTCTGGTGCTGATGACGCTGCTGGAAAAGCTTACCCAACACGCCCCAAAAATGTGGGGACCCAGTATTGTCGGCTTTGACTCGTACCGTTACACCTATGACAGCGGACGCAGTGGTGAGGCGCCGCTGGCTGGGTTTGCGATCCGCGGTCGCGAGCTGGTGGTGTACCTGAGTTGTGAGGATAACGACGAGCCATTATTTGCCAAGCTCGGTAAACACAAGATGAGCAAATCCTGCCTGTACTTTAAGCAACTGGCCGATCTTGATCTGTCCGTGTTGGAACAGCTGATTGTGAATTCGATTCAAAGTGTAAAGCGGCGATACGGCTAACCCTGCAAATGACACCGCAACTGTGGCAATGTCCTCAATGTCAGCGCGAGTTTAGCCGCAAAAATCAGCGGCATGCTTGTGGTGCGGGCAATTCTGACGATGTAATCCGGGACCGGCCGCAATCGGTGGTCGAGGTTTATCAGGCTATTGCCGACTTTGTGAATCACTTGGGCAAAGTTGAGACTATTGCCAAAGACCGGTATGTACTGTTTCGAAGCGTGCGCATATTTATCGACCTCTCAATCATGAAAGACGTGGTGAGGGTGGCCATTCATGTTGGGCGAAGAATAAACCATCCAATCTTTATTAAGGTTGTTGATGATGGCAAGCAATTTACCCATGTGGCGAAAATCGGTAGTCTGGATGAGCTGAAAGAAATTGAAGCGCTACTAAAAGAAGCTTATGATTTTTCGTTGACTTGACAGCTGCTGGCGCAGAACATCTATCCAAAGCAGCTTTGGCGATCTAAAAAACCAGCTCAGTTGACGCAAAACATATACGAATGGTCAACAGACCCTCAATCTTGCCTAAAAAAGAGGATAGTGTGATGTCAGCAACGGAAAAAGTAAAAGGTCCCGCCAGCTATTTCCCTTCCATCGAAACCAAGTATGGTCAACCCATTCAGTATTGGATTTCGATTGTGGAAACTAACCGTGCCATGAAACATATGGAAATTGTGAACCTGCTTAAATCTGAGCATGGTTTGGGCCACGGCCATGCCAATGCAGTCGTTGCGCACGTACTTTCCAAACAGTAAACAGTATTTGTACCGGAGGGTCTCCATTGCATCATTTCACGAAAATTATTATCGCTGCAGCGGCCATCGGGGTACTGGCATCCTGTAGCAGCATTAAAGAAACTGGCCGGACCATCGGCCATACCACGCGGGATGTGACCACAAAGATTGGTCACGCGTCCAGAGACACCGTCAAAGCAATTGGTAAAGGGACGAAAGAAGTTATAAAAGACATCAAAGATGACGACACGGATGATAACAAAGACGATGGCCAGCAATAACTACAGCACAGTGGCTGTAACTGAATTGTTGCTTATCAGGGACAATTGCGGCTGCACCTACCTCGGCTGATTTCTGCAACAATACGCAAAACTATGCAATAGCTGTCAGCTTTTTTTGCATTTTTATGACGCTCAAGATTGGCTAAAAAATAAGCATCTTCATTTTGTTGCAGATTTTTCATTTGGTTTAGTTTTTGCTTATGTACTCCCCGAAACAGTGCCCGGCTTGGGCATTGCAACAGCAAGGTGGAGGAGCTATGTTAATCACTCGTAAGAGTTTTTGGCTGGCGATCCTGAGTTTTGCAGTCACAGGTAGCCTGATATTACCGGTCAAAGCCGGTGTAATTTCCCAATATACCGAAATGAGCAGCTATCAGCGAAGTTGTCCCGGATTAGCCGACCCAAATTTTGTCAGCAATTGGGGCAATGCCATCAAGGCAATCTATGCCGTTACAAGTGTTGGCACTGATATCGCCTGTCATTTTAATGCGTCGTTTCAGAACAACTTCTATAACGCTGATGGCAGCCCAAAACGTCCGGGTTTGCCAAGTGGTGTGCCTTTTACGCCGGACGAGATCGGATCCACTGCCGCTGCGATAGCCTTTGCGGCCAACAATGCGGAGATCGGCAGTCTGGACGGAGAATTTTACGGCAAGGTGACGCTGGACGCGGACAATCTCGGTTTACCGGAAATCAAAATAAAATCATCGTCAGATGCGCTGGAACGCAACTCGGTCAATGGTTTTGCCGCCACCGAGTACCAATGGCTGGGCGCGGCGCAAACACTAAGTTACAGCGTCAATTTTGACTTCTTTAATTCTTATGCGCTTTGGGGCATCCCTGGGGCAACGGAGGTACATGACTATTCGTTGGGGCTAACCTTTGGGGTGAGTCAGGATATGGAATTTTCGTATGACGTGCCGTTTGACTTTGATTTTGGCAACGTGCAGACAACCGCAGCTTTTATGAGCCACATGCTGGAGATGATTGACTCCGACTTAGAAAATCCATTTATGGGCTCCCTGACCATCAACTTCGACGTGGATACCGGAGACAAATTCTGGTTGTGGACGCAAGTGCAAGCTTTTGGTTTAAATGGCGGTTTTATTGATGCCACCCATACGGTGACTTCGGCACTTGGCGTTGAAGGGCTCACTCAGGAAGAAAGCATGCGGCTGTTTACTACAGATTTGCGTCAGGTGCCGAACCTGATCTCACAGCCTTCCGGTTTAATGTTGTGGCTTACCGCTTTGTTTTTATTGTACTGGCAGCAGCGGAGAATGACCGGCAGACGATGCTGAGGAATGGGGATCTAAAGTGTTTTAATGTCGATGCAAAAATTATATTGTTGAGTCTCCACTGAAAAACAGGCCGCTAAAAATGCCGGCCTGTTTTTTTTTCCGCGAAGTCATAAATCGGTGTGGCCGGAGATTAAAGCTCATTGTTGCTGGCGCCAGATATCGTTTTGCTTTCAAACCGACAGCATGGCAATGATTCAGCCGAAATGCCTAAGCCTTGAGATGGGTCGGTTTTTCAGGTAGCGTTGTGGCTTGGTGAGAGCAAAGCAACGTCAACCAAATTGCTTAGGCAAAAAGCATTAATTGGTTAGCAAATTGGCGTCGATCTGACGTAACTAACAGGGATCTAAGTGCTTTTTCTGAAATTAACAATAGTCCCGCTCTTTATCGCCGCTGTAACGCTTGCCGGGCGCCGTTGGGGTGTTGCAGTACAGGCCATACTGCATCGGATTGTGTTGCTAAAGTCACGCTAAAGCTGACGTTGCTGCCGCTGGCTTAGAACAATATTCAACGCCTGCATGACATGCAACCTTTGTTGGATTAGTTAAGTGACGTCAGCTCATGCAAAAAAGTAATAAGATTGGAGACCAAATGTAATGGAAGATCCGATAGTTAAGTTTGAAGGTTGGTGGCAGCAGGCTTTAGTCCAGAGTCCGCTGCAGCAGAAAAATGCAGTATGTGTCTCAACCATTGATGAAAATGGCTTTCCTTGCGGCAGGTTTGTTGATTTAAAGTCGGTCGGAACTGCCGGTTTTGTATTCTGTACCTATGTTGATTCAGCGAAAGGCCGGCATATTCAACGAGACCCAAGAACGGCAATGACGGTCTGGTGGGATCATGTCGGTTATCAGGTCCGTGTGGTGGGGACCGCTACAGCCATTACCGCTGCTGACGCTGATCGGTACTGGGAAACCAGAAGCAGAAGTGCGCAGTTAACGACCACCGCATTCCAGCAAAGCCAACCATTGGCCGCTGAACAAGAATTATCAAGCCGCTTACAGGAAGCCGCCGACAGATTTTCGGCACAACAAATTCCGCGACCGGATCAATGGGGCGGCTTTTGTATCAAGCCTGTTGCAATTGAGTTTCTGACATTCCGGGAAAGCAGGTTACACCTGCGTGAATTGTATAAAGATCTCGACGGTGGTTGGGTAAAGCAGCTACTGCAACCTTAAAACGGGTTATGCCAGACATTGATAACAACGGCCTTTCGTTTCGGTTTAATAGACAAAAGCCTTATGCATCATCTGCAATTACCGGCGCTTCTGTCGACAAAACCTGTACAGGCGATGAGTCCGTCAACTATCACAACTGCTTTTAACGCAGCGAACAGACCGGGTTAAATTGCATTTTTCCCCAATGGCAACAGCCCAAATCTTGTTGTTCTAAATCTTTTCGCGATTGAGGCGGCGTGATTCTGATCTACGTTGGTTTGAATGTGATGGGCAGAATATTCTTTATTGCGGTTGATTTAAGGTTGGTTAAAAGTTAATTTGTTGTCGATTATTCTGGCCGTTCAACCCTGTTGATTTAATAGCCGAAGTCGAATGATTTTAGGAGAAGTTGTGGAAGTATCGTTACGCCCGGTAACAAAAGACAATTACGAAGCCATTTGTGATTTAAAGGTAACAGAAGAACAAAAACAATACGTTGCATCTAATTTATGGTCCTTGGTTGAAGCCGCATTCAACGAAGGTTATCAGACAAGAGCCATTTACTTGCTTGACGAGCCGGTTGGATTTTTTATGTGGGTTTATGCGGGCAGTCATAAGATATCGATTTGGCGATTTATGGTCGATCAAAAGTTTCAGCAAAAAAATATTGGACGCACAGCATTACAAATGCTGCTGTCCGACATGAAAGGAAAGGCAGGCCTGA
The DNA here is from genome assembly GCF_001669775.1 of Rheinheimera sp. SA_1. GTDB lineage: Bacteria > Pseudomonadota > Gammaproteobacteria > Enterobacterales > Alteromonadaceae > Pararheinheimera. The sequence continues at coordinate 808,442 of NZ_LXWK01000016.1, read as the reverse complement.
AAGAAATCGAGATTTGTTATTACCCGAAAAATCCGGTCGCCAAAGATTTTTATGCCAGCTTTGGTTTTGTTGAGGTGGGTCTGGATGAAGAAGGTGACGACATGTTGGCCGTGCTGCAATTGGTGTAGCCTGGCATCCGGGAGCGCTCATTTGCACTAAGTTGACGCTATCTATGCCAAACGTTAAATCGGTCGTCGACCAACCATAGCAATATAGGTGGCTACCGAATTTTGAATATGAAGCTGTAAAAGTAGGAATGCTGATGTCGCTTGAAATTTGCCAACACAACGACGAACACAAGTCGGTGATTTGGAATGTCTTTCAATTCTATTGCTACGATACCTCGGTAGAAGAAGGTTACGATTTGAAAGAAGATGGCCGGTACTCTTTATGTGCAGAGTATTTTTCGCAGTACTGGACCCATCCAAGATGGCGGGCGCACCTATTGCGCTGGAATGGCGCCATTGCTGGTTTTGCCTTGCTTGAAGCATCCGAAGCACTGGACGATGCACAGGAAATTGCTGATTTGTTTGTGATGAAACGTTTTCGACGGCATGGTATTGCACGAAAAGTGGTACAACATTTTATGGGGCAGCGGGTCGAGCCCTGGACCGTGGTGGTGTTTGATGAAGCGACTGAAGCTCAGTTATTCTGGCAAAGCATCTTTCAAGATCCACAGTTTAAGCCTGATCGGCAAGTGGCAGATCCGGATGACCGCGCGGTGACCGTGTATGTGCTGGAGCCGAATGTTCAGCAGATAGTGACGTCCAGCAGCTCTGTTAATTCGGAAAGAAAATGTGTTACGGCATAACTTTACGAGTATGAAGGCGCAGCCGAAGTGGCTTGGCCCGGTGGTTGCTGATGACAGACGACGAAAGCTTATTTTGGACTAATCAGCCCATGTTGCCACAGGCGGGGCATTTTCAGATGCTGCAGTTGTTGATGCTCATAAGTTGAATATATAAAGGTTGCCAGGAGTAAGGCACTGGCTGGAATCACCCATCGCATCTTAATGCTTATATTGCAAGTATTTGACTGATAATGATAAAGCGCAATTAGAAACACCAACATCAATTGCGTTATTGGCATCACAATTACCCCGGACAACTGCGAGTAACACAACGCCGATAGAATTGAGAACAATACAACGGTATCCGTTTCCCGATGTAAGTCACTGTCGATTTTTTTCAGAGCAATGTGTAGAGCTCTCGTCACCCATATCAGCAACACTAAAAAAACCAAAAAGCCATATTCATAAAGTATTTGCAGCGAGGAGTTGTGAGGGTGTGCATTAAACAGCGGTTTTCCTTCTGCCCAAGCGAAACTCATAGGCCCTAAACCTAGCCAAAAATTATCCCGAATTGAATTTAGTGCGTATAGCCATAATTCGGCACGCCCGGAACTGCCAGTTCTAAACCTTAAATTGGTCTCGCCAATCAGCAGGTAAGGTATCACGACAATCAGAACAGCCCAGAGTGCTAAACCTACCAATATGGATTGTGCCAGGGGTTTTAATATGGTTTTTCGATCCGCTGCGCGGTTGAAATATAAAACAAGTGCTCCGGCAAGGGTTAACGACAAAATAGCACCTCTTGCTTCAGTCTGAATCATGGCCATCCAATGAATAGCCATTAAGAACACGGAAAGCCGCTGATATTTTGCTAAGGATAATGTGATAAAAGGCAATAGTAACAGTGGCAGTAACATGACTTGAAGTTGATTTAAGATCCGTGGATTGTCAAAACCCGAGATCAAACTAAACATGCCCGGCTTTTTTGCCTCCAGCATATGGATCAACAGCTTGATGACAAACTGCATTAAGAACAACAACGAAAATGCCGCCACAAAAATGTACACGCCACGAAACAGTGATCGTTTTGAGACATAATTCATACAGATACAACAAGTAAAAAATGCAATCAGCAGCAATCCGCAATTCGCCAGTTCGACCATCCCCCAATAAGGTTTCGCACTGTTGATTGCTGATATCATCCCAAGTATGAAGAACGTCAAAAGCGCCACAATGGATGTCGGTTGCAATCGAGCACCCCGCAGTTGTCGCGGGGATGCCAGAATCAACACTGAACTCAAAATAACGCTGATTGCCAGAAAGCGTTTGAAATCAAATAGATTACCAATATCAGTGATGCGGGAAATGCTGGACGCTAATAATGTACTGGCTAAAAATGCTGCGGCATAAAGGAACAAAGAAAAAACAGCATGTAACTTTAGAAACACCAAAAATCCCTTGCTGTGCAAAAGCACATCGATATCGTGAATAAAACAACCAAACAAATCGCCAAGCAGGAAGATTCTTTAAGGTTTTATGGATACGGTGACAAACCGCGGCAGCATTATACTATTGCTGCTGAGTTGCGAAACATAAATGTGATGAATTTGCAATTTTCGATGAAAGCAGTTAGCAGTTGAGATACAGAATCGACGTATAAAAACTAGCTTCGGGTACCTAACTTAGCGAGATGTAAATCATTAAACAGCAAAGTTTCGTCTGCCAGACATCATTGCCTGTAGCTAAATCGTCGCCAAAGTTTATTAAAGATGTACCAGTCAAGTAAGTCTGGATGTCTAGATAGCAAACAACTTGAAATATATGCAAACTGCATGTTACAACAGGTGTTGGAAGGCCTTTGCAACAAGGGAGTTGAGAAAAGGTTGTCTTATGTATTTGATTTATATAAATATTAATAAAAATTAAATTTCCTAAAAATCGTATTTTGTTTTGCTGTTTAAAAGTATTGGATATGGAATTTTGGCATTTTCTATCTTCATGGGAATTTTGTCATTATTTGGTTGTGAGACCGTGAACCGGAATGATGCGGCGGTTATCAGAGTCACCAGTTTGTTTGTTTCCGTTCCTATAGGTCTTTTGCAGTCCTTTTTACAGGGATGATGTGGTTATTCAGCATTGTGGGTTTAAGGATCAATCACTTTCCCAGCGAATAGCTATGGCTAAAATATCTGGTGTACACAGCACATTTTTAAGACAGTTTTGAGTGTTGTTCATTAAAAAGTTTAAGAGCTGTTGTCGATTCTACCCGAATCAATTCGATTATGGCCGTCGAAAATGCGTTGTATTAAAAACTCGGTATCAGTGCAACGGCATTCACCGCATGGTCGGGCTGACAACGAGAGTAAATATACCAAAATAAGGAGCATAAAATGTCGAATGAAACAGGTACAGTGCGGTTACACCGGGTGTTAAGAGCACCAGCAGCGCGGGTTTATAAAGCTTTTACCGACCGGGGAGCGTTGGAACGTTGGGTGCCACCTTATGGTTTTATCGGTACTATTCATGACATCGATGTTCGGGTCGGTGGTGGTTACCGGATGTCATTCACCAATTTTGGTACCGGTAGCAGCCATTCGTTTGCTGTGACTTATCTGGAACTGATTCCGGATACGCTGATCCGCCATACCGATGTGTTCGACGATAGCAATCTGCCGGGTGAAATGCAGGTCACGGTTCAATTGAAAACGGTGCTTTGCGGCACTGAAATCAGTATTGTGCAACAAGGGATCCCGGCCGTGATCCCAACCGAAATGTGTTATTTAGGCTGGCAGGAATCGTTGGAACAACTGGCTAAACTGGTGGAGCCGACCATTCCGGACCATGGTTGACGTTGCGGATTGTCGACGGCTGGATATATGAATCAGTTGATAGTTAGAAAAAGTAGGATCTGCCATGACCGCAAATTTTGACCAAGCGCTACATCAGCATTTTGCGGCTATTGCAGCGCGGGATATTGAAGCCTTTAAATCCCACCTGACCGACAGTGAAACGCTGTACACCATAGTCCAGAATGGTCACGCTTTTACCAGCGTTGCAGAAACTGTCGAGTTGCACCAGCAGTGGTTTTTGGACCCAAACTGGACCTGGGAAGCCAGCGTGGTGCATAAAGTCGTGGGGGAGGATGTGGCAATGGCACTGATTAATTACCACTATCGGCCTCATAAGGCAGCCGAAGGTTTTCATAGCTGGCTGACGTATGTTTTTCAGCTGCAACAAGGCCAATGGCGAATTGTCCATGACCAGAATACTGCGCTGAATTACGCTGCTTTTGCCCGGGCAGCTGGTATTGAAATGAAGTAGTCATCTTGTCACTCACCGCCAGGAAGGAACACCAATCATGTACCAGGGTAGTTGTTTATGTGGGCAAGTCCGGTTTCAGCTAACGACGCCAATTCGAGCCTCCCATTGTCATTGCCGGATGTGTCAGAAACAGCATGGCGCTGCTTTTGCAACTTACGTCAGTGTGAAACTTGCTGATTTTCAACTGCTTGCCGGTGACGACCTACTGGTGCAGTTTCAGTCATCTGCCGGGATTTACCGCGGTTTTTGTCATTGTTGTGGCTCCAGTCTGTTTTGGCGTGATAGCAGCAGCGACGAAATTGCTGCGGCGCTGGCTAGTTTTGATACGCCGTTGGTGCCCGAACATATTCCGGATATTTATACCCAAAGCCGCGCGCCCTGGTGTCCGGGCGCTCAGCGTGGTACGCCAGGTTGAATTCGTGCACAGCCGCTAATCATCAAACGCCAGCCTTAGGATTGTTATCGTTAACATAAAGTCCTCACCAAGGAACTCAAATGCGACAGTTTTTGTTATTGCTAGTACCTATGTTTGTAATGCCATTTTCCAGCGGTGCGGCAGAGAATTCACCAGCAGAAACGGTCGCGGCACTGTGGAACGCGATATCCAATGATGCCGGTGCCACAGCAGATGCGGCAACGCTACAACGTATTTTCCATCAGGACGCAGTGATTTTTGGTGGGCGTTACAAAGATGGCAAGCCAGTGGTGCGGCGCAGCTTGCTGCCAGATTTTCTGAAACCATTGGCAAAGGTGCAGGAAAAAGGCTTTTACGAGTGTGAAATTTCCAGAATGGTGCAGTCTTATGATCGTTTCGCCGTGGCCTACAGTGTGGTTGAATCCAGAACCGAAAAAACGGCAATAAAGCCAGATTTTGTCGGTGTGAACAGTGTGCAGCTGTACCAAGACGGTGACCAGTGGAAGATTTTATCATTGTATTATCATGTTGAAAAAGCAGGTCTGCCGATTGCTGAACAAGGGGCAGTTTCAGGCAAATGCCTTAACAAATAATGCCGTAACGAATAATCTCCTGTCTGTGGTTATCGAGCGTCATAGATTTTGTAAAGGTGGCAATGTGCTTAGCGGACTCAATCATATAACTATCGCCGTCAGCGATTTATCAACATCGTTGGCTTTTTACACTGAACTACTTGGGATGAAAGCGCATGTGCGCTGGGATGGCGGAGCCTATTTAAGTCTGGGCGGGTTCTGGTTCTGCTTGTCTTGTGATGAAGTATCACCAAGCCATGATTATTCGCATATTGCGTTTGATATAGCCAAACCGGATTTCCCGGCTTTGGTGGCGCGATTAAGGGCGTCCGGCGTCCGGGAGTGGCGACAGAATCGTAGTGAAGGCGAGTCCTGTTATTTTCTGGATCCGGATGGACACAAGCTGGAAATTCATTGTGGCAGTTTACAAAGTCGTTTAAATTCACTAAAAACAGCGCCTTACTCTGGACTGGTTTGGCTTTAACGGCAGCTGTTTAGTGCTAAAACCTTCGTCTGCACTTCGCTAACAGAGAGAATAATCATGTACTTCGGAAGTTGTTTATGCGGTGGCATTCGTCTGGAAATCACCGGGCCTATTACTTCGATTATCCACTGCCACTGTTCAAAATGTCGCAAAAGTAGTGGCACTGCATACGCCACCAACGGTTTTGTCGCGGTTAACGATTTGAACATAACTGCTGGTGATCAGCTATTGGCAAGTTTTGAAAGTGCCCCTGGCAAACATCGCCATTTCTGCAAAATCTGTGCATGTCCGGTATTCAGTACCAATGCTGCCGTTCCGGAGCAAGTTCGGTTACGGCTTGGTATTTTGGATTCACCGATCAACGAGCGGCCAATGTCACATAACTTTGTGTCATCAAAAGCAAACTGGGATGATTTGGATGCACAGCTGCCACGCTCCGATAGTTATGAGCCAGGGCGTTAACCCTATATAAGGATTTTTTATGCTGATTGTTGCGGCCATTTTACTGCTGTTATGTGGTGTGGTGCATTCGGTACTGGGCGAACGTTATCTGCTGAGCCGCTTGTTTAAGCGCGATAACATGCCGCATCTGTTTGGCAGTATTGTGGTGGCCTAGCTAGAGGATCTATCTTTAGTTTTAACTGCTTACCAGCTTTGGTCTGCCGCAGTATTTATATTAGTCGCTGTTTCTGATACCGAGTCCGATCCCACCGGCAGCCGTAACCTCGCGATAGCGCCGCCTTCTGGCCGATCGAGGCGAATAAACTCACCGCCGTGTTGATGCGCTACTCTGGAAACAATCGCAAGTCCAATGCCATGGTGCGAGACGCCATCGGTGTGCTCACTATTGGTTGAACTTGCGGCCGGACTTATCGGATTTATTAGATTTGCTGGATAAGCTGCGCTGCTTTCTTTTACCGGTGGCTGTTGCCAGCCACTGCCATCATCACAAATATCTATCAAAATATCAGTGCCTTGAATACTGAGTTCAATCCATACTTTATCGCGACAATAGCGCAGCGCATTACTAAGTAAATTCGAAAGCGCCCGTTGTAATAGTTTTTGGTCGGCCTGGATCATCAACATTGGGCCTGGCAATAAGGCCAACTGATGCTCGGAATTGGCGGCGAATTTATCAATCAGTTCCTGCACCAGTTGCGGTAAATCGAGCTGACTGAGCTGTAAATCTGCGCGAAAATCCTGTTGTGCCAGTCGCAGGTAGTCATACACATTCTCTTCAATTTCCAGCAGATTGCGGTGCACCTGGGCGTAATGCGCCGGGCTGATCTGCGCTTCGATGCTCAGCATAATAAAACGCAGCCGTGCCAATGGCGTTTTGATGTCGTGGCAAACCGTATCCGCCATTTCCCGCTGCAATGAATTTAAGTCGGTAATACGTTGATTCATCCGGCTTAATGAGCGGGCGAGCGGTTGCAGATAAGATTTGGCGCTGAGGCGAAATGCCGGTAAATGGCCGAGTTTAATTTCCTGCAATGCACTTTGCCGTAGCGTTTCAACATCGCGAAACACATTGCGGCTCAGCCAAAACATACAGAGCAGCAACAGCAGAATAAACACATGGGCAAGATCAATACTAAAATCGGTGCCGTCGGGTAGGTTGAGCTGACTTAAACACAGTAGCTCGCCGCCGGCTACTTCGCTGCACATCGAGGCATGGCCGCTGGCGTCACGCATCACTTCAATGGCGTAATAAAAACCCGGTTGCGGCTGCCACATGCCGGATGGGTAAGTGACAAATAACGCATCCAGGCAATCGTCGGTATCAGAAATGCGACAACTAAGCCGGTGCTGCGATGTATATTCATTGACGTGCAGCAGCATACTTTGTGCGGCATCGGCGATATCGTCACGCTGATAGACCCAGCTATAGAGCTGATTCAGACTGAAAAATAGCAGCAACACCACCAGCACGATGCCCAGATAAAACCGCAGCAGCGTTGATCTCATTGGCTTGGCTCCGCTGGGTCAGGCTTTTCTGTCTCAGTTTCCCTCACCGTCTCAGCGGGTGGGACATCGGCATAACTGATGCTATAACCCTGGCCCCACATCACCCGGATATTCCAATGCGGATCAATGGCTTGTAATTTACGGCGCAATCTTGAAGCGCGGCCGTCCATGGTGCGGTCTTCGCCGTCATATTCGCGGCCCAGTTGTTCGCGAAACAGCCGCTCGCGGCTAATCGCCATGCCGTAATTATCCAGCAGTGCCAGCAGTAACTGATGTTCGGCGTTGGTCAGGCAAATATTCTGACCAGCCATACTGACCAAGCCGCTGATCCGATCGACCGTCAGATTGTGGTTTTCCAGCACAGTGTTGGCTGCAATTGGATCCGTGGCGCTTAGAAATATTCTGATTTTTGCCAGCAAAATGCGTGGATCCAAAGGTTTTAACAGATAATCCTGTGCTCCCAATTCCAATCCCTGCAGCTGGGCACCGACCGAGGTTTGCGCCGTCATAAATAAAATCGGCCCTTTAAATTGCTGGCGGATCTGCCGCACTAAGTCAAAACCACTGCTACCCGGCAACATCACATCACAAACAATTAAATCAAAACGTTGCGCCAATAACAGCTTTTTGGCTTTTTGCGCATTACCACAGCTGGTCACCTGATAACCTTCGCTTTGCAGGAAATCGGCGACTAACTTTGCCAGTTCTAAATCGTCTTCAATCAACAATAACTGGTGCATTATGGGTTGCCCCAGCTGGCGCGGCTGCGTTTTAACAGCTGATCGCCGGCATTTAAATCGACCTGCAGCACTCGGATCAAACGCGAATCCAGCACAACGCCATCAGGTTGTGAACGTAGTTCAAATTGAGTGTGAGCGGTTAAATTGAGAGTGAGTAGCTGCTCTTTGCCATCACCACAAAGCAGTGGCTGTTGCGCGGCTTTTTGGTATAGACAAGCTGGCTCCTGTTGTTGCCAACTTACCTTGACCTTGAGTTCACACTGTTGTTGTGGATAGTGCAGGCACAATCTGGGCTGCAATTTAAACTCTGCGGCTGCAAGCGGCTGGCTGATACAACCAAGCGCCAACCACAGGCCAGCCGAAAGTACCATCAACAACCTGCCAATCATGGTTTGCTCCTGTGTTCAGTGACCCGGTATCACACCGGGCTTTGCCTGTAACAGATACTGCCGTGTTCCTTGCCAGAGGTAAAGCGCGGCAAAGCACCCCATTTGGTCAGAACTGATACCGCACTTCAGCGCCATAAGTGCGCGGTGGATTGAGCGAAGTGATAGGAGTACCTAACACATCCGCTGCCCAGCCACCAATACCGCCGGTGGTTTCACTGTCGGTCAGGTTTTTACCCCACAGCGCCAGCTCCCATTTTTGGTCAGCACTAGCCCAGCTCACTCTGGCATTGACGCTTTTGCTGTCGGCAAAATAAGCCGGAATGGTTTTGGCAACTTCTAATAAATCCGGGTCGTCCGCACGGGTATTTTCTTCAAATACATAATCCAGATGCAGTTTGATATCACCGGCCAGCCATTGCTGCACCGGAGTCCAGTCGGCACTGAGGGTATAAGAATCGGCGGTGGACGATTTTTCGACATCGGTCACTAAATTACCTTCGGCGTTGTAGAACTGCTGCCACTTGGATTCGGTACTGCGATATTCGGTCACCAGACCCAGTTTCAGCGTGTCGGTCGCCTGGTAGTCGAGGATCATTTCCACGCCGTTGATATCCTGATCGCCGTTAATCACCACCGGCACCGCCACACCAGAGCCCGGCTCTTTGCTATTCACCGAGCGCTGGCGGTTGGTTAAATCCATCTGAAAGCCAACCAGTTGCAGCCGCACTTTGCCCCATAAATCAGCTTTGTAGCCCAGCTCTAAGTTGCCGACTTCTTCCGGCGCAAAGGGGGTGAGCGCTGAACGTGGGTCTAACGAATCGTAACCTCCTGATTTATAACCGGTTGAATAAGACAGATACAGCATGCTGTCTTCATTCAGATGATAACGGGTCACCGCGCGGCCAGTGAGTTTGCTCCAGCTATGACCGGCATCGAGGCGTGGCATCACCGGAAATAAAAAGTCGGTCAGGCCAGGCATCGCCGCGCCAAAAGAACGCTCTTTAATTTCCCAACTGAAGTCTTTGTCATCGCGGCTGTAACGTAAGCCTGCGGTGAATCCCCACTGGTCATTGAGTTGATAATCGACGTCGGAATAGATGCCATAAGAGGTAAATTTGCCGCTGTTGATGATATCTTCCGCCCAGAGTTTTCCGGCATTGGATGGGCCAAAAATCTCGTTGATGCCAAGACCGGCACCGATTGCCTGATAGGTTAAATCGCCGGTGGCAGCGATTGCACCCACTAACTCCGGGCTAAAAGGCGCTGCGCCTAACATTTGCAATAACTCACCGACGCTGGGATCAACCATCGCCATCACACTTAAAATGCTGGCCCAGTCTTGTGGGTTCCACAGGTGATCGGCCGGCAGACCCATTTGCGCAATCATTTCATCTGGCAAGCCAGCACCCTGCAAAGCGCCGATCAGCATGCCATTGAGATTGGCGGTGGTAAGCCTGGCGACAGTGTCGGCCATAATATTCAGGCTGGTTTTCTGGTAGACATTTTCGGTGCTGTAGGTGATGCCGCCGACATAGCTCAGCCGATCTTTTTGATAGTTAATTTGCAGTTCGTTGTAGAAAATATCGGAGTCTTCAAAGTTGATGGTGTCCAAATAACGGGTTTTATCGGCAGTGCCGTCTGAATCATCACGGCCTGACACTTCCCATTGCCGTTTGCTGCTAATCAGTTTGCCCGACCAGTCGTCGTTAAAATCGTGGGTTATTTTCAGCGACAACGCGCTCATATCACGGCGTTCATGACCGTCAATCACATCGTTTTCAATGGTGCGATCAAGCGGGTTGGTGCTGTAAGCGTAAGGACTCAGGCCAATCGACGGTGCATAACCCTGATTCACATCGTCCCAGTCGTAACTAAATTGCACTTTGGTGGCGGAGTTCGGTTGCCACAAAGTGGCCAGGCGTGCTGCCTGATGATCGGTGTTACCAAGCTCTTCGCCCTGGTAGTTCTGATAAACGTTGTCTAAAAATGAATCACGCTGATTGCTCATTAAATTCAAGCGCAGCGCAAATTCATCACTCATCGCGGTATTGGCCATCGCTTCATAACGGCGCAGCGCATAGTTGCCGACCGTGGCTTTTAAAAAGGCTTCGTCTTCTTGCGACGGCGCATTTGGGATCATATTGACCACACCGGCAGCGGCGTTTTTCCCAAATAGCGTGCCCTGTGGGCCTTTCAGAATTTCAATGCGCTGCATATCGGAGAACATCACACTTTGCGCGGCGCGTGGCAGGTAAAAATCATCGAAAAAAATCGCCACCGACGGGTCGCCGCCGGTGCTGATATTGCTGCTGGAAATACCGCGCATAGTGGCACTGGCCTGAACCACCGCGTCTTTGCTGAATTTAAAGCCTGGCGTGTAATCGGCAATATCGCCGAGCAGCACCGAGTTGGTTTCTTTTAAATCGGTGGCGGAAATGCTGTCGATTGCCACTGGCACATCCATCACATTCTGCACCCGTTTTTGCGCGGTGACGGTGATGGTTTCGATGGCGGCATCTTTATTGTTATTGGTGCTGCTGGTTTGGGTGGCAGCGGCGCTTTCCTGCGCCAGCAATGGGGTGCTGTAACCGGCCAGCAGCAAGGTGATGCAAAGGGCTAATGGCTGCGCTTTGAATGTCAGCAGATTGCCGGTTGCATGAAATGCGGGTTGATTTGACCTGGTAGGCGCAGCGCTTCTGGACTTAGCTGTTGTTGACATCGCTCTCTCCGTTTTTAGTACCGGTTTTTTTACCGTTTGTTGTAATTATTATTCGTTGTTGGCCCTGGATCTGAATTTGGCTCTGCTCATTTGCAACCTGCTTTTTCGCAACCTGTCAGAGAGGGTCCTGGTCGCATTGATAGTAACAATGCAAAGCGCTAAAGAAAGCCAACTGGACAATTTTGCACACTTTTCGGTTTGAACCTTGAGTCTCAAAAAAGCAAGCTACAGCCCATGTCCAATAGCACGAGCAGCGTCTGCTGAAGTCTGATGCCAACACCAAAAGTTCTGCTGATCTCAGCCAGATTGTTGTTTTTATTGTGTTTATTATTTAACGCTGAACGAGTGTTTGCCGCGACAGCTGACACCTGCAACGCCTGTCATGCTGATGGAGTGCGCCAGGCGAGTAAAGCTCCACAACTTGCCGGGCAGTCGGCTTCGTACCTTAAAAAGCAACTTTTGCAGTTTCAGTTGGGCGAACGGGGTGCAGCCGCCAATGATCTGACCGGACAACAAATGGCCGCGATGGCCAAAACGCTGACGGCGGCTGAGATTGAAACTCTGGCGATTTTTTACAGCCAGCAAACGGCGACAGCTGAAACTGTAGCAGGCGACAAGCTTGATGCAGCGCAACTTGACCAAGGCCGCCGGTTATATATTGGTTCTTGTGGTGCCTGTCATGGCGCCAAAGCTGAAGGCAATCCAACGTTAAATGCACCAGCGTTGCAGCAGTTGGACGCTGGTTATTTACAATTGCAGCTGCAGCATTTTCGGGGCGGAGTAAGGGGAAGTAACAAAACCGATAAACCGGGCCGGCAAATGGCGTTGATGAGCCGCCAGCTGACGGATGCGGATATTGCCGCCGTGGCTGCTTATATCGGTGCGGGATTACCATGATGCTGACTTTGCTGTTGGCGCTGGCCACATCCGCTGCGGCTGCAGCTCCGATCACCCTGAATTCCAACTGTCCGCCCAGTTTTGAGCGCACCGCGGCCAATACTTGTCAGCTGGTGACTCGTTATGACGCTTATGATTCGCTGCATAATAAGGGAGTTGGCGGCACCCAAACCGCATTACCCAAAACACGTGATGGCTTTAGTCCACAGCAAATTGATTTGGGACGATATTTGTTTTTTGATCCGCTGCTGTCGGGTAATCATCGCCAGGCTTGCGCCAGTTGCCATCAGCCGGGGCAAGGGTTTACGGACGGTAAAGCGCTCAGTACCGGCACCCATGGTGACGTCGGGACGCGCAGTGCGCCCAGTTTATGGAATGTCGGTTTTCTAAAAAAACTATTCTGGGATGCCCGCGCTGATTCACTGGAGCAACAAGCCTTGATCCCGTTATTTGCCCCGCACGAAATGGCCAATACCGCAGAGCAGTTATTGACTGATTTAACGGCAAGTAGCGCATATCCGGCGTTATTTCGGCAAGCATTTCCAGAAGCGCAGCAGTTGGAGTTGTCGCAGGTGGCTACTGCGCTATCGGCTTTTCAAAGCTCGTTGATTTCGCTGAATAGCCGTTACGATCAATACGCCCATGGTTATCACGAAGCGCTTGATCCAGAAGAGATTAATGGGCTGAACGTATTTCGCTCTTTTGTCGCGCGCTGCGCCGAATGTCACACACCGCCGCTGTTTACCAATCAGCAAATAGCGGTGATTGGTACGCCCGAGCCGGCCGGTATGCCCTTTGATCAGGGCGCTGGCAACAACAGTGAAAAGACTAAATTACGCGGCGCCTTTAAAGTGCCGAGCTTGCGTAACGTGGCCCGCACCGCACCATATATGCACTCCGGCCGTTTTGCCACTTTGGATGAAGCCGCAGAGTTTTATACCAAAGGTCGCGGCCATGCAGTGGCGGATCAAAAACTGTTGTTGCACTGGCATATCTGGGAGCCAAAACTGACCCCGGAAGAGATTGGTCAAATCAGCAAGTTTTTGCACACCTTAACTGACGAAAGCCTGTTGCCGGCAGTGCCAACCAGGCTGCCTTCGGGTTTGCCGTTGCCAGCTGAAATTCAGGTGGCTGAATCGCCGACAGCCACAGTTCAGAACTCGGATATTAGCTCCACAACGACTACAACCTCAGCACCATCTAATAATCAAAGGATCCAACCATGAAAAAAACGACGATTGCGCTGGCGTTACTGGTGCCCGTGGCATTTTTTGCCGGTAAGTTTTTAAGCGCCAAAGCACCGGTGGCACCCACTTACGCACCGGAAGTCAGCTACAACGCCGGCGGTGCAACAACATCTGGCAATGTGAAAAAGTCGGTGATTAACGCCGCGCCTACCGGCAAAGTGCATCAGGTGAAAGACGGTCAGCTGATTATGGACGCGGTGAAAGCGGCCAATCCGGGCGATGTGATTGAGGTTTGGCCCGGTACTTATACTGAAACCGTGTATATCGATAAAAACAATATCCGGTTAAGCGGGGTGATTGTTGAAGGTAAAAGGCCAAAACTGTTTGGCGACGGTCACTTAAACGATGCCATTTTGTATTCGGGCAACAATATCGTGGTCGAGAACTTCCTGATCACCAAATACAAAGGCAACGGCATTATGGGCCAGGCCGGCAACAACTTTGAGATCCGCAACAACATCATCGAAGACACCGGCGTGTATGGCATTTTCCCGCAACTGGGCGAAAACGGCATCGTCGAACATAACGTGGTGTCGGGCATTGAAGACGCCGCCATTTATGTCGGCATGAGCGATTATATCCATGTCGCCAACAATGAAGTATTCGACAGCGTGGCCGGTATTGAAATTGAAAACAGCCGCCATGCTGTGGTCGAAAATAACTTCGTGCATCACAACACTGGCGGCATTCTGGCCTTTGTGACGCCAGGGTTGCCAATCAAAGACACCGTTGATGTGATTATCCGCAACAACTGGATCAGCGACAACAACACCAAAAACTTTGGTGCGTCGGGCAGTATGGTGGCGGGCATCCCGGCCGGTACCGGTATTCTGATTATGGCGGCGGATAAGGTCATCGTTGAAGACAACCTGATCCTCAACAATAAAACCGCCGGTATTATTATTACCGACCATCAAAATGCGCCGAATACCACCTTGGATCCGGGGTCTGATCCAACACCTGATGAAATCATGATTTTAAATAATATGATGTATAACAATGGCTATGACACCATTGCCGAAGCTAAAGTGCTGCTATCGACAGAGCTGAAACAAGGCAACCCGGACATCGTGCGGGTCGGTAATACCAACAACAGTTGTATTAATAATGCCCAGCAATATGTGACTGTCGGCGTCAGCAGCTGGCCAGCCTGTAGCTTTAGTAACACCGATTCAGTGGTCAGTTATTTGCTCGACACCCCAGCTGCACCACGTTCAGTGGCGGCAGCTGATAAAGGTAAATATGCCTATCTTGGCATCTGTACCGGATGTCACGCCTACACTGGCCGGCTGATTGGTCCACCAGTGCAAGTGATCCAGTCGTTATACATGGACGACCCGCAAGCACTGGCTGATTACATCGCCAATCCGGTGAAAAAACGTGAAGACTATCCGCACATGCCAAAACAAGATTACCTCGACGCTGAAACCCGGCTGGCAGTGGCGAAGTATTTGTTGGAAGTGAAAAACTAAGTAGATTGAGGCCGATGGCAACTGGAGTTAGTGACGCCATCGGCCACCAAATTGTTCCTGCTTAGACGAAATAAATAGATGACATAGCAAGGTACATTCATTAAATTATCGTTAACATCGGTAAGCTTAATGAATGAAGGCCAATCATGCATCAATTACAGTGTCAATGTGGTTTGGTTCGTGCTGAGGTCGATTGTCGCGGCACGCACAATCGGCTGATTTGTTATTGCACCGATTGTCGGGCCTTTGGACGGTTTGTGGTTGGATTACGCGAAACAGCTGCCAACTCAGGCTCTGACCATCCGATACTGGACGCACAAGGCGGTACAGAACTTATCCAAGTCGCGCAGTCAAAGCTCAGGTTCCTGCAAGGTGAAGATCAATTGCTGGCGGTACGACTCACGGAGCAAGGCATGATCCGTTGGTATACCCGCTGTTGTCACACGCCGATTGGTAACACGATGGCAAGTCGTGGCGGTGCTTTTATAGGACTGATCCACAGTTGTTTGACCCACCCGCAACTAAACGCCGATTTTGGCGACAAAGTTGCACAACTCAATACCAACACCGCATTGGGGACACCCAAGCCACAGCAACATGGTTTGTTCAGGGTCATTAGCAGCTTTTTGTGGTTACTCATCTCTGAGCGGGTGAGTGGCAGGTATCTGCAATCCCCTCTATTTAATGCTGATGGTTCGCCAAGATCGGTGCCGCGGGTGTTGAATGCAGCTGAAGTGACGGATTTGAAAAAACCAGTCTGATAACTGGTGATGTTTTTTAGCGGAGTTGTCTATGCCCCATTGTGTGATTGAACATTCAGCCGCCTTTGAAAGTGCTGTAGTGATGGACAAAGTCTTTGCCGGCGCTTTTCAGTCACAGCTTTTTGAAGAAGATGGCAGCGATATTAAAGTTCGGGCTAGGGTGTTTGAGCATTTTCGAACCGGCAACACGAAGGCCGATTTTATCCATGTGTCGTTAAACATTTTATCTGGCAGAAGCGCCGCGCAAAAAGCCCATTTGGCAGAAACCGTGCTGCAACAACTCGCAGTGCTTGCGCTAGCACCAAGCTCCATTTCAGTTGAAGTGATTGATATCGACCGCGCTAGTTATCGCAAAATAGTACGTTGAAATGTCTGCTCCAGAGAACCCTATGCTGCATAGCGAAAGATTAACCCTACGACGTTTTACCAGCGAGGACGCCGAGGTATTTTTCCGGATTAATTCCGAACCCGAGCTGGTGAAATATACCACCAGAGCGGCGTTAACTTCATTGGCTGAGGCCGCGACGACGTTGGAAAGTGCTGATTTTCGCGCTGATGAAAGCGTTGGTCTTGGCCGCTTTGCTTGTGTTGAAAAGTCGACCGGGCTGGTGGTTGGCATTGCCGGATTAAGACCAGCGCCGGAGCACGATAGTTTTGCTTTTGGTTATCGGATTTTGCCGGAATACTGGGGACAGGGCTTTGCGACAGAAGCTGCAACGACGCTGCTGCAATATGGTTATGAAAAGCTCCAACTCGACAAGATAGTTGCCACGGTTTTTCCGCAAAATACCGCCTCGGTGCGGGTGTTGGAAAAACTCGGTTTGGTGTTTGAAAAGGAAGTGTCGTTCGCTGAAACCACGCAAAAGTTGTGGTTGTATCAGGCGAGAAATCCAGTCTGATAGTTTGCACAGCGCCGGGCTTAATCCCCAATTGTTGTTTGTTCAAGCTGTTTGATGCTTAAGAGAGTAACGCTAACGGCGTTACTCTCGTCCACCTTGTTTATTCATCCTTCGCGGCTGACGCGGTTTTAATTGCAGGCTCAGCTAATTTCGCCTGCTCAACCATCTTCCTAACATCACTCAACAACTGCTGCGCATCATAAACCACACCGTCTTTAATGGTGTAGCGCACGCCTTTGCTGCGTTCTGGCTGGTTGTTGGCGTTGAGCTGATAATGGCCGGTGCCGTATAACACTTTAAAATTGGCCAGTGGGTTTTCGGCGACAATCAGCATATCGGCTTTTTTGCCGGGTAACAGACTACCTATCTCATCAGCTAAACCCAGCGCCTGAGCGCCGTTAAGCGTCGCTGCCTGGATCACTTCCAGCGGGTTAAAACCGGCTTCACGCAGCAGTTCCAATTCCTGAATATAGGCAAAACCATAAATTTTATAGATATAACCGGCGTCTGAGCCCGCGGTGATGCGGCCGCCATGGTTTTTATAGTCGTTTAAAAACTGCATCCATAATCGGTAATTTTCGCGCCATGCGATTTCCTGATCGGTGGTCCAGTCAAACCAGAACGAACCGTGGGCGTAGCGATTTGGTTTAAAGAAATTACTTAAAGTTGGCAGGGTGTATTCCTGATGCCAGCTGGCGTTACGCTGTGCTTCGGCGTCGCGGGTGGCCTCATAAATTGTAAGCGTCGGGTTGATGGTAAAATCGAGTTGGATCAGTTCATCGCGCACCGCATTCCAACGCTCGGATCCCGGCGCTGCTGCTTGTTTCCAAAGCTCACCGGCGGCGCCAAACCGGTCTTGTTCATTCTGATAATTGTAGTGCGCCGGATAATTCTGAATGGTCTGTCCGGTATAAAGTGCCTCTGGCAAGCCATACCAGTGTTCCATTGAGGTTAAACCCAAACGTGCGCTGTCGAGCACATTGGTACGCAGCACATTCAGCTGTGCATGGTGCATCATGGTGCCAAGCTTTTGCAGTTTGGCTTCGTCCAGTGCCGCCGCGATAATAGCTGGCGGCGCGCCAAAAAACTTAATACCGGAAGCGCCGGCTTTTTTAATCTCTTTCACCCATTTGCGCGCCTGATCCGGGCTGAATACCGGCTTGCTTAAGCCCTGACCAAAACCGACATAAGGCACGATACGGGGCGCGACAATACGGTTGTCGGCGGCAGCTTTGACGTGGCGCATGGTCCATTCCACACCATTAAAACTGCCGGGTTCGCGCACTGTGGTAATGCCATGCGCCAGCCACAGTTTAAACACGTATTCGGCCGGAATGCCGTTGGCCGAGCCACCAATATGGCCATGCATATCAATAAAACCGGGCAGAATATACATGCCGCTGACGTCCAGTTCCTGATCGCCTTGAGCAGCTTTTGGCCGGCCTTCTGGCAGAATGGGCACCCCAGGGTTACCCACAGCAGTGATTTCGACAATGCGATCGTTTTCAATCACGATATCCACAGGCCCCAGCGGCGGCGCGCCTTCGCCACTGATATAAGTACCACCACGCAAAATTAACCGGGCATAAGGGCCATCACCGCGATCGCGCTCTGGCGCTGATGTCGTTCGTTCCGGTTTTTTCGCCGGACTGGCGCTCTCCACACGGTCAGCAGTATTGCTTAATGCCAGCACCGGACTGGCGTGCGTGAACAATACCAATAAACAACAACTCAGCAGTGCGCGTTTGAACATGATTTTCCCGTTTTTAATTATTGTGAAGACCTGATATCGCAGTGTCGCAAGCAAGGGCTGCGGCTGCAACTGGATCCGTTTAATGGCGGGGTTCCAGCGGTAAAATGGGATTGGGAATTGAATGCGGTGCTATTAGATTGGGATTGATTGTATTTGTAGTAACTAATGAGTAAATTGCCGGTTAATGAATGACTTACCCATGTTTCTATCTTCAGGAGTACAGCTAGGTGCTACATCATATTTCGTTTGGCGTGACAGATATGCATCGTTCGGTGCGGTTTTATGATGCGGTACTGACGAGCCTTGGTTATCAGCGGGTGTGGACGGATTTTGATGAGGGGGATCCGGACGCCGCTGTGGGCTACGGCCATGCTGGTGGTGGCGATAAATTCGCTCTAAAACTTCGTGCCGGGCAGCAAGTGATTGCTGGTGCTGGTTTTCATCTGGCCTTTGCCGCGCCAAATCGGGCGGCCGTCGATGCATTTTATGCCGCGGCTTTGGCCAATGGTGGGCTCGACAATGGTCCGGCCGGGTTACGTCCGGATTATGGTGATCACTATTACGCGGCTTTTGTGCTGGATCCGGATGGTTATCGGATTGAAGCTGTGCTCAATCAGCCGGACGATGGCACGCAGTCCGGCTGTCACTGCTGATATACCTCAACACAGCACAGCGATAACAACTGCAAATGCTACCAATCTACAAACAAGTGCTACCACTGACTGGGTCACTGTCTTGCAGATGCGTGACACAGCCTGCACTATGGAATGAATTTACGAAACCGAGACATTGGTTTTTTTCCATTCTATTTTAAGGATCTGCCCTGTGCGATATTCATTATTAGCGTTAAGTCTGGCCACTGTGCTGGCGGGTTGCCAGCCTGCAGCAACACCCGAATCGGCCGCGCCGGCTGCAGCCCCAGAAACAGCAATTGCTCCGGTAACCGTTGCTGCTGAATCAGAATCGGCTAAGTTAAACCAATGGTTTGAGGCCAAATACGAAGAGCAATTGCAGATGAGTCCGCTGCAACTGACGGCGCAAGGACGCAAAGACAAATACGATCAGATTGATGATGTAACCTCGGAAGCGGAAGAACAGCAATTGGCCTGGCTGGCAGCGACTGTTGAGCAGCTGAAAAGCCAGTTTGATTACAGCAAACTCGATATCGAAGCTAAAACTTCATACGATTTATGGATTTATCAGTACCAGCGTAGTGTAGACGCGGCGAAATTCCGTGACCACAATTATTGGTTTAATCAGATGCGCGGTATGCATTCGATGTTGCCGCAGATGCTGATGAACTTTCATAAAGTTGATGAAGTTGCTGATTTAGAAGCCTACATCAAACGGATTGGTGGGATTGCTAAAGCCATTGCTGATTTACAGCAACGCGCCGCAAAATCAGCCGAACTTGGCGTGCGGCCACCGCGTTTTGCTTATGAAGGTGTCTTAGTTCAGTTAAATAATTTGCTGAGCGGTCAGCCGTTTAGTGATGATGGTAAAGTGGGGGCTGATCAAAAAGAAGCGCCGCTCTGGACTGACGTCAACAAAAAAATCGATGCGCTGATCAAGGCTGATAAGCTGACCGACGCGCAGGCAACCCAATTGCGCAATGACGCCAAAACCGCCTTAACCAGCCAGTTCCAGCCGGCGTACACTGCACTTCGAGATTTTTTACAGTCGGAACTTGCACATACCAGTGCGCAAGCTCAGGGGGCATCAACGCTACCAAACGGCGTTGAGTTTTACAATTTACGCTTAAAACAGTCGACCACCACCACTTTAACTGCCGATGAAATTCATCAGATTGGTCTGGACGAAGTAGCTCGTTTGACCCAGGAAATGATTGCGATCAAAGACAAAGTCGGTTTTAAAGGCGACTTAGCGGCGTTTTTCCAATTTATCAAAACCGATCCGCAGTTTTTCTACCCGGATACCGATGAAGGTCGCCAAGCTTATATTACTGATTCAGAAGCGTATTTAGCGGTGATTGCCGACAAGTTACCGCAGTATTTTGGTATTTTGCCTAAAGCCAAACTGGTGGTAAAACGGGTTGAAGCCTTCCGTGAACAACCAGGTGCGGCGCAGCATTATTCCTCCGGGACTGCCGATGGTTCGCGCCCAGGCGTTTATTACGCGCATTTGTCCGATATGAAAGCCATGCCAAAAAATGAAATGGAAGCCATCGCTTATCATGAAGGCAGCCCAGGCCATCATATGCAAATTTCGATTGCGCAGGAGCTGACCGCAGTTCCTAAATTCAGAACTCAGGCGCGTTTTACCGCTTATTCTGAAGGCTGGGGGTTATATTCGGAAATACTGGCCAAAGAAATGGGCGGTTATCAAAGTCCGTACAGTGATTTTGGCCGGCTGATCACCGAAATGTGGCGTGCGGTGCGTTTGGTGGTCGACACCGGCATGCACGCTAAAGGTTGGAGCGAACAACAAGCCATTGATTATTTTCTGGAAAAAACGCCGGTGGCTAAAACAGCGGTGATTTCCGAAGTGCGCCGTTATTTGGTGACTCCGGGTCAGGCCACTTCTTATAAAATCGGTATGCTGAAAATTCTGGAAATTCGCGCCAAAGCGCGTGAGCAACTGGGCGACAAATTTGATATCCGTGGTTTCCATGACACGGTATTAAACGGCGGCGCATTGCCACTCGAATTGCTGGAAAAACGGGTGCAGCAGTGGGTTGATAGTGTCAAAAGCGCAAGCTAATGTTGAGGCTGGACACCAGTTCTGATGAACCGCAAAAACTAAGCTAAAAGCTGCAGTTGTATTGCAATTGTGGCTTTTTGTTTTCTGGGATGGCCTGATGAACATCCCTCGGCTATATGGAGAAAACCCGATGCAATTATCTGTTTATGCGTTGTATGACGGCCAGTGTCACAGTGCGATGAGCTTTTACCAGCAAGTGTTTGGCGGTGAACTACATCTTATCAAAGTGAAAGATTCGCCAATGCAGCCGATGTTTCCGGAAGCGTTGCAGGAGCGGGTGCTCAATGCCAGATTGACTTCAAACGAAGTGGATATCTCAGCGTCGGATTGGTTACACCCAACCGAACAACCAAAACCAGGCAATATGCTGTGCCTGTATCTGCGTGGCGGCAGTGTCAGCCGGACCCGCGAAATTTTTGCCTTGTTAGCAGCACAGGCCATAGTGACCGATCCGTTGACGGAGCAGCCTTTTGGGCTTTATGGCGCGCTGAATGACAACTTTGGTGTCCGCTGGATGTTTCATGCCACACTTGATCAGGCCTGAGCCCTTGCTGCTATTGATGCATGGTCGATTAGCAGGACTTAACCAACTCAGCGCATAAAAAACCAAATAAACTCCATGCACTTGTCGGTGGCAGAATGGTAGATTAACCCCCTGAGCTGCCACGGACTTTCATCGGAACCTTTATTATGTTGAATTTATTATGCTGATTTTTTTCATCTGTATCACCTTGCTGGTGTTGGGCTACAAGTTTTACAGTCCTTTTGTCGAAAAGCAGGCCGGCATCGATAGCAATGCCAGTACGCCACAAGCCAGATTTAGCGAAGGCGTTGATTATGTTGCCATTTCACCTTCTAAAGCCTTCCTGATCCAATTTCTGAATGTTGCGGGGGTCGGTCCAATTTTTGGTCCTATTCTCGGTGCTTTATATGGCCCGGTGGCGCTGGTGTGGATTGTGATCGGTAATATTCTGGGCGGTGCGGTGCACGATTATTTCTCCGGCGTGATGAGCATTAAGGAAGATGGTAAAAGCCTACCGGAAATTGCCGGGCATTATTACAATATATTTTTCAAAGGCTTAATGTTGGTGTTCACCGCCGCACTGCTGTTTTTTGTCGGGGTGGTGTTTATTATGAGCCCGGCTGGGCTACTGAGTAATTTATCGTATTTTGAAGGGACTTTTCTGGCCGGTAACACCTTTTGGGTGCTGGTCATTTTGGTCTACTACTTTTTGGCAACCTTATTACCAATCGATCAAATCATCACCAAATTGTATCCGGCCTTTGGTTTATTGATGATTGTGATGACGGTATTGATGGCTGGTGCCTTATTGCTGGAAGCACCAAATTTACCGGTGGCGGGCGATTTTTTTGCCTATTTTACTGACGAGCACCGGCACGACTTTTTAGCGCCAAATGCCGATGGCCTGCCGGTCTGGCCATTGCTATTTTTAACCATTACCTGCGGTGCCATTAGCGGTTTTCATTCGACCCAGGCGCCGATTATTGCGCGCTGTCTGACCAACGAAAAATACGTGCGGCCGGTGTATTACGGCGCCATGACCTGCGAAGGCATTGTTGCTTGTGTCTGGGCACTGGCGGGTATTGCGGCCTTTCCGGGCGGATATCCTGAGCTAAAAGCCATGCTGGATCAAGGTGGGCCAGGGCTCGTAGTCAATCATATCGCCACCGGTTATTTAGGCGTCTTTGGTGGCGTGATGGCCATTATTGCAGTGGCAATTTTCCCTATTACCTCGGGGGATACCGCCTTTCGCTCACTGCGGTTGACCATCGTGGATGCCTTTAAAATCAAACAAAGTCTGCGTAACCGCTTGTTGTTGTCGGTGCCGATTTTATTGATCGCCTACTTGATGACGATGTTGGATTTCAGCCTGATCTGGCGCTATTTCGCCTTCTGTAACATGTTGTTATCGACCAGCGTATTGTGGCTGGCAACCAAATATTTGTTCGATCGCGGCAGTTTTCACTGGGTGGCCAGTATCCCGGCGGTGCTGGGTAGCAGCATGACGCTTTCTTATATTCTGACCGCCAGCATTGGTTTTAATTTACCGATGACGTACGGCAAACCCGTTGGCATTGTGGTGGCTGTATTAGGCCTGCTGGCGTTAGTAGTGATGCATCGGCGCCGGCAGATGCAGGCAGATTCATAGTGAAATCTTGATGAAAGGAGGCAAAGTGGAACCGGCGCAACAAACTGAATTTTTGTTTTCATATGGCACCTTGCAACAACTGCAAGTACAGCTGGATACCTTTGGCCGGGCGCTTGCCGGCAAGGCTGATGCGCTGGTCGGCTATCAGCTGGCGCAAATGCGGATCACGGACCCAAAGGTGCTGGCGAGCAGCGGTCAGGAATATCACCCTATTTTGCGTTACAGCGGTGAGTCATCAGATCAGGTGGCAGGCACGGTGTTTGCGTTGAGCGCGGCCGAACTTGCGGCAGCGGACAGCTATGAAGTTGATGATTATCAGCGGGTGGCAACGACATTGTTGTCTGGCCAGGCGGCCTGGGTTTATGTGGCTGCTGATAGCAAGTGAACTGACTTAGTCAGGAAAAACACAAATAGCTTATATACCCGTCATCCTTGAAGATTCGGGGTTGTTGGCCGCCTTCACGAACCCCAGTCACATAGGACTACTATTCTCCTGGGGATTCGTTCAGTTGCCGCCTACCCGAATCTTCAATGATTTTGGGTATAGACGGAGGTGTTGATGCAAGTTTCTCAAATCACAGAGCATTATTTACATCTTTCGGCTGAAGGTCAGTTTGGCGCTTTGCTCCCGGCTGCCACCTTCTGGCAAGAACTGGCGTCGGGCCAACATCCGCAATTAGAGCAAGGTATGTTGTGCTCGGCTTTTAGTTTTGATGCGCCATGGCCAAGCTGGGAGCGGCATCCAACCGGAGCTGAACTGGTGTTATTACTCAAAGGCGCGGCCACGTTGATCCTGGAACAAGATGGCATCGAATCGCGACAATTGTTGCAACAAACCGGAGATTTTGTGTTAGTGCCGGCGGGTGTCTGGCATACTGCAGACCCGATTTTAGACCACAACGACCTTTGTACGTTGTTATTTTTTACCCCAGGCGCCGGCACTGAACACAAAGCACGGTCGCTGTAGGTATTTGATTTACAGGAATAACCCGATGAATTTACCTTCGTATATCTCGATTCAAGCCGTTGTCATGCTGTTTCTGTTTGGTACCAGCGTCAGTTATTTATTGGGGCGGCGTAAAACTAACCGGCCTTTTTTAATGGCGCTGGTCGGTGGGGTGCTGGCAGTGATGCCACCGTTATTTGTCATTTATCTGGTGCTGTTACTGCTGAAAAAAGATCTACCATCTGCAACAGCGACTGCTGCGGCTGACCTTGACGAACCAAAACCCTAACGACATCCGTAGTCTTGTCTTGTCTGGTTTGTCTCTGAAATACAACCAAACCACACAGGACTGGGCGGCGAACGTTGATGTTTTGCTGTAGCAGCACCGGCACACGGAGCTCTAACGCCACTTGTCGATATTTACTTGAAAGGAATCAATTTTTTGGAACACATTTTTGAAACACTGTGGTCGCTGCTTGTCCGAACCATTCGTTTTTTGCTGATCGATATCCTGATTGATCTGGTGTTACAGGGGTTGGGATATGCTGGGATCAAACTGTTGAAACTTATCACCGGCGGCCGTTATCCGGCAGGGCCAGTGGCTGAACAATCCGAAAGTCTGAAAGTTGGTTGTGGTGTGGTGATGCTGCTCCTGCTGTTTATGGTGTGGCTTTGGTTGTGGTCGGCCGGGATCCTGCACTAAGGTTTTGAACAAGTCTTTTGCAATCAAAAGTAAGGTGCAATGCAGCTGCAGGCTAGCCCGCCGTCAAGCTCATCGGCATCAATTGACCATCTGGCGCACTGCCGCTGACGCGGCGAGTCGCGCACTACGGTAAATATCTGTTTATATGTGGAAAAGTTGGGCGGACTCAGCCGAAGGCTAGTCCGCCGCTATTGGATCTCAGTTCAATCAGAACTGATAACGTACCACCAATGACATGGTGCGGTTTTTCTGGAGACGAGTGGCGACACCCCAATCCGGGTTGGCGGCAAAACTGCCATCTGCTTTGGTAACCTGAGCCACTTCGTTGACGCGCAGCGGCGTATCGAAGTTAAACAGGTTGTAGATGGTGCCTTTTACCGTCAGATCACCACCGGCCACGCTGGTCAGGTAAGTCAACGACAAATCGACTTCATATAACCAGTCCAGGTTACCGGCTGAACCGCGTGGTGCTGGTTTACCATCCCAATCGTAGAACGAAGCTTGATCATACCATTGGCTGGCACACCAGTCGGCCCAGAGGCTTGGCGCTTTACAAGTATCCACGCCAGTTGGGTGAATACTGAAACGGTTCAGCGGCTGGCCTGCGGTAGCGCGGGTCACTAAACCGACTTTCCAGTCGTCATTTAAATCGTAAATACCACTCAGTTTTAGCACGTGACGACGGTCGTTTGGCAGGTTACCAGCACCATGGTCCATTAAATCGGCGTAATCGTAAGAAGTGGTCCAGCCCGGATCAGCCTGGCCGTTATCGGTTCGCACCAGACCTTCGGTCATGCCCCAACTATGTGACCAAACGTAAGATCCAAATATCTGCAAATCTTCGGTTGGCCGGCCTTCAAGGGTAAATTCCCAGGCCAGATAACGGCGTTTTGGATCTGGTAACGCCAGATCTGCGGCACTTAACTGCACATGTTCTTTTTTGCCATCTAGGTCAAAATCGTAGAAAAAGCTGACGTCTTTGCCCGGGTTAATCAGAGTGTAGAAGTAACTTTCGTTGACCTTGTTCTGCACGTTATTTTTCGTCAGCCACTGCGCCACCACCGGGCCTAAGTCTGAGTCTTCAATCGATTGTTTTAAATCGCGATAAACAAAACGCACGCCACCTTTGAGGTTATCCCCAAGCTCCTGCTCGTAGCCTAAAGTCCATTCGTCCGAGTACATTGGGCCTAAGTTATCTGACGCAATCCGCTCCACATCCACCGCGCCACTTTGTACTGTGTTGGTCGCAACGAGGGCGCCAATATCCGGCGAGCCGTCAGGTTTGAGTACCGGGCTGCCATTCGCGGCCAGTTGGCCTGGTTTGTAATAAAAATGCAGATCTTTCTGGCCACTGGCCTGTTTAATATTCATGTTGGCGGCGATTGGCTGGAAGTAACGGCCAACAGTAGCAAACACTTTTTTATCGCCGTTACCAGTTGGATCCCAAATCAGCTGCAGCCGTGGTGCCAGCTGGCGTTTGAGTTCTGCGTAGGCTTCGCCGGTCGTGGCGGTATTTTCAAAGTTGCTGTAGCGCAGGCCGGCATTGAGCACCAGTGAATCATTAATTTGCCAGCTGTCTTGCAGGTAAACTGCAGCAGAGTTCACTTCAGTCTCGCCGCCGGTATCACGCTGCCGTTGGCGAATGTAAGTACCGCCTGGCAGGTTAATGCGTGGGATCGCAGGATAAGTGCGGTACTCCCACCAGCCACGGGCCGCGCCAACACCATTTTGATATTCCAGATAATCGACTTTCAGTTTTTCACTGTCCAGACCAAACTGTAAGGTGTGCGCTTCGAGTTGCCATGTCAGGTCAACCCTGGCCTGATCACGCTGATAAGTCTCGCTGATCAGGTTGTTGGTGGTCCAGTCGCCGATGCGCTCGCCGTTTAGATTGACATAGTCCCAGACGCCGGGTAAGGCATTGGTCGGAACTGTGTCGCGGGTATCTTCGACCCGACCGATAGTGGCGGAAATCGATAAATCATCGGTTAAAAAGCCCTGGTAGCGCGCCGAATACATGTTGCCACCGGCCGAACCTAAGGTCGTTCCGGTATGATCGCCGGTGCCTTGTTCGGTATTCCACTTGTAACTTTGCCAGCTTTCATCAGCGCTGTTATCCAGCGCGGTGACGGTAAGGGTGTGATCTTCGGTGATGTACCAGTCGAGATTGACAAACCAGCGGTCTTCTTTTTTCTCATGTTCGGTAAAAGCCGTGCCGGCCGAGTTGGCATATTCTTGGTTGAATCTTCTTGGATTGAGCAGCGCATAGAAAAACGCTTTGTCTTCTAAAATGGGGCCGCTGACCCAAACATTGGCTTCACGAAAATTTTCATCAGAAGCGTGATTGTTAATCGACATACTGCCATTTGGGTTATATACGCTGTCATGGCCGCTATAAAGCGCCGATGGATCCAGCCGCACTTCACCGCCATATCGGAATTCATTGGTACCTGATTGAGAGACGGCATTTACGACACCGCCGATAAAACGGTCATATTCAGCCGAAATACCACCGGTTTTCACCTGCGTCTGGGCAATGGCTTCCCAAGGCAAATTAATTGAACCAATACCGGTACGCAGTGCGCTGATATTCATACCGTTTAAGAAATAGCCGTTTTCAGCAGCAGAAGCACCACCGAAACTCGACGCATCAAACTGCGAGCTTCTGGCGACGCCAGGTGTCAGTAACGCGACGTTTTCAAAACCGGTGTTGACCGGCATTAAATCCAGGGTGTCGGCGTCAAAAGTCAGACCGGCGGTGGAGTCGCCGGTGTCAATTTGCCGCATCGCCGCAGCGGTTACACCAATTCGTTCGATGTCGCCACTATCTGGCAGTACCGGTGTAAACACCTGCGACTGACCGAGGCTGATTTGTAACTGTTGCAATTCTACCGGCGTTTGCCCGTTGCGACTGGCGAGTACCTGATAACGGCCAACCGGCAGACCACGCAACACGTATTCACCTTTGCTATTGGTCTGCACCGAGCGGCTAAAGCCTTGTTCCAGATGCTTGACGGTGATGGTGACATCCGACAGTTGCTGGCCACTGGTGGAGCTGACGACGCCGCGCAGCAGGCCTGAAGTATTGTCTTGTGCCAATACCGGCGCCGAGTGCAGCGCAACGGCCAGCGCACTTGCCAGTAGGGACAAACGTAAGCTGTTGATTTGGTGACTGTGTTTCACTCTACATTCCTTATTATATTGTATGTAATATATTGTATACCATTTAAGGTGGAGACCATCCTAGATTAAAAATTCAACAGTTGTAAAGAGGCAATTCGGGAATTTGCGGCGAAGGTCGGCTGGGCAAGTAAAGTTAGTTGCAAAGTGTAGCTTCAGTTGCGAAGCTATATTTAATGTAAAAATGATTTAAATCATATGGATAGAGTATTAGTGCCGGCGTTGGGTGGCCCCAAAAGTGCCGCCATTGTGGTCGTATTTTTTTTGGTCAGATGAGGGCGCATAGAGCTGGATCAGGATGCCTTTTTTATTTCAGAGACATCCTGAACTGACCGTTGCGTGGGAAGGTTGCACTAAAAGCGGCTTAAAACGGACAAGCCGGATGTTGTTGTAAGCTGGCCGAAGCTTGTTGGGCCAGCCGTTGTTGCACTGAGGCCGATAGACCAAGGTCGGCGATATAGGGCAGTTGGTCGGCTGGATTACCGGTGATCACCTGATAAAACAACATCGAAGTTAGCACCGCACCTGACAAGCTGGCGTGGTTACCATCGTTCAGATGCAGATGTATGTCCGGCCACTGTGCCAGGGTGCTGGCCCAGGCTTGCGGCACCGGTGTCAGGCAAGCTGCTTGCTGTTGCACTATCGATTGATGGAGCTGATAAACCCGGGCACCTTCAGTATTGTTGCCCAAAGTGGCATGTTCCGGAAATAGAATAGGCGTGCCCTGGCGTGATTTAATCAGCGCCACCCAGTAGAGCGCGGCGTCGATGGGGTAGGAGTATAACCCGCTGGTCGAGTATTTTTGCCCTTGCAGGATCACATGAGTCCAGTTTTGCTCTGTTAACAATGGCAAGGTAACATTGTCGTTGAGTCGTTCATCCAGATAACCCCGGCCACCAGCCGTTTGGGTAAACACCTTTGCCTGCGGCCGACCGGTTTGCAGCAATTCTTTTAACAGTCCGGCGATATTCTGATTGGCGACGTGACTGTTGCCAAGCAACGCTACCCGGAACTCGGTCACGGTGCGGTTGTCTGGCACGGCGAGATTTACCGGCGGCTGAGTTGCGGGTGGTGGATTTTGTGGCACCGTTTGAACTGGTGTGGGAATAACGACGCTGTCCGGGCTGCCGGAGCCGCCACAGCCGGTTAATGCCGCGCCTGACCACAGCAGAAAAATCGTGGTTAGCCAGTGATTATGGCGTGTCGTCATAGATTGGATGTGCATGGTGGAAATACCCGTCAGGTGGAAAGTTGATAACCCTGAGCCTAACCATGATAACAGCCAGCCACCAGCGACAGTCGCTGATAAAAAAACGACATTTAACTTACTAAAAGCTTAGCGGACCTTTTCTACCTGCCGCGTGCCGTTAAATCAGGGTTATTGGTCGCGACAAAATTGTGTTGTTGCAGGCACCGTTGTAGCTTGTTTACCATGCTAAAAATAAGAATTCACTAAGGGCTTTTGATGAAACCGACTTTCCATTCCCGGCGTTTATGCCAGCTTGCTGCCGTATTATTGTGTAGCCAGTTGCCGCTTGTCGTACAGGCAAATGCTGCCACCACCAGTGCTGTTCAAACTGCTGCCCAGACTGGCGTGTTACCAACAAGCTATTTTAACGCCGAAGATATTTTTGCGCTGGAATACGCCAGTGAACCGCAAGTGTCACCGGATGGTAAAACTGTGGTTTATGTGCGTAATAGCAACGACATTATGACCGACGGTACTCACAGCACTTTATGGCTGGTCGATGTAAAATCGGGTCAACAAACACCGTTGTTTGTTGACCAGTTTAATTACAGTCAGCCGCAGTGGTCGCCGGATGGCAGTAAAATAGCCTTTATTTCCGACCGGTCTGGTTCAAGACAAATTCATTTGCATTGGCTGGCTGAAAATCGCACCGCGCTGTTAAGTGCGTTGCCAAAAAGTCCTGCTAACCTAACCTGGTCACCGGATGGCGAACAACTGGCGTTTAGCATGAGTGTTGCTGGTGCAGCGGCCAAATTGGCGCAGCTGACCAAAATGCCAAAAAAACCAAACGGTGCCAAATGGGCAGAACCGGTGGTAGTGATTGACCGCGCGCAATATCAGGCCGATGGTCAGGGTTTTTTGAAACCTGAGTTCCGGCAAATTTTTGTGCTGCCTGCCATGGGGGGCAAAGAGCGTCAGCTGACACAAGGCGAGCGCCACCATGGTTCTGATTTAACTTTTACGCCGGATGGTCAAAGCCTGGTGTTTTCCGCCAATCTGGATGCGGAATGGGAATACCAGCCACGGGATAAAAACCTGTATCAGCTGAATTTACAAAGTGGAGCTTTAAAAGCGCTGACGACAATGCCCGGGCAGGAAGAATCGGCGCAGTTTTCCCCGGATGGCAACAAGCTGGCCTTTATCTGGGGCAATAATGCCAAGGTGCCTTTTACCAATGGCAAACTCAAAGTACTGGATCTGAAAAGCGGCGCTATTGCTGATGTAGCGAAAGATCTTGATTTGGATCTGGTTTCGCCACAGTGGCTGAATAATTCGGAGCTGGTGGTGCAATATGACGAACGTGGACTGCGCAAACTGGCGAAAATAAACTTAAAAGGCCAGCGTGAAGAGCTTACGGCCAGCCTTTCCGGCACGGCATTACCGCAACCCTATTTAAGTGGTGATTATCATTTAAGTAACGGCGTGATTAGCTACACCCACGGTAACAGCCAACGTCCAGCCGATATCGCGGTGATTAGTCAGGGCAAAAGCCGGGTGTTAACGGCGTTGAATGAAGATTTACTGGCGCATAAAAAACTGGCGCAGGTGCAGGAAATTAATTACCAGTCGTCGTTCGACAACGAACCAATGCAAGGCTGGTATTTAACCCCACCAGATTTTGACCCCGCGAAAAAATACCCGCTGATCCTGGAAATTCACGGTGGCCCGCATCTGGCGTATGGCCCGCATTTCAGCGCTGAAATGCAGCGTTATGCCGCCGCTGGTTATGTGGTGTTTTATGACAACCACCGTGGTAGCACCAGTTACGGTGAACGCTTTGCCATGCTGCTGAACGGCAAATACAGTTCCGAAGAAGATTATGCCGACCACGATTCTGGCGTTAACGCCATGATTAAACTTGGTTTTGTTGATGAAAACAACCTGTTTATCGCTGGTGGTTCCGCCGGGGGTATTGCTACAGCTTATGCGGTGGGGTTAACAGACCGCTATAAAGCCGCAGCCGTCATTAAACCTATTATCAACTGGCTCAGTAAAGTGCTGACCGGTGATAGTTACCTGTATCAAACCTATCATCAGTTCCCTGGCGTGCCTTGGGAAAACGTTGAGCATTATTGGAAACGCTCACCGTTGTCACTGGCGGGTAATGTCAAAACGCCGACCTTGTTGATGACAGGTGAAGAAGACCGTCGCACGCCAATCAGTGAATCAGAACAGTTTTATCAGGCGTTAAAACTGCGCAAAGTGGACACTGTGCTGGTGCGGGTGCCTGGCGCGCCGCATGGAATTTCCAATAAACCAAGCCGGATGATTGCCAAAGTTGAAACGATGCTGGCCTGGTTTGAGATGTACCGGACGAAATAACTGCCTTGATTAGCGTTCAGACTGGAGCAGGCCGTAGTTAAGATCGTTATAAAAATGGCCGGTACCATCACACCGGCCATTTTGGTTATTTATTTGACTGTCCGCCGAAACCAGCAATGCTTAAGCGACAATCACAATAATAATTTGGGACGTTTGAGTTGACCGAGTCTGAGTTGCCACGACAGCGCACAAAAAAGATGCGGATCGGCTTTCTGGAAAAACCGAAACGTCAGCCACTGTCAGTACTGTTATTACTGATGTTTAGTCTGTATCTGGTCCTTGCGCTCATCACGATGTTTATCTTCGAAACCATTACCGTCTGGCCTTCGACCGGTGTGGCGCTGGCGGCGTTTTTGCTGTGTGGCCGGCGGATTTGGCCGGCTATCTTTATCGCGTCGCTGGCTGTGATCCTGATTTATTTAGCCAGCCTCGATCAGCCTTTTTCTGTTACTCATAGCCTGTTGATCATGTTGGCAACCGCCACAGGTAATACTTTGTCGGCTCTGTTGGCGTTGTATTTTTGTGGTCGGGTGACCTCGTTACAGCATTCTTTTGGCGATTTGCAGTGGGTGCTGAAACGCTTTTTACCGGCCACTGCCATTTGTGGCGGAGTGGCCTCGTTATTTGGCATCGGCGTTTATTGGTTGTTAGGGTTGTCCTGGGGTGAGCATTATGTGACTGGCATCGCCAACTGGAGTGTCAGTAATATGGTGGGGGCACTTATTGGCACTCCATTGTTGATCAGTTGCTGGCTACAACCGGGCTGGCGGCGGATGCTGGATAAAGTCCGCTGGAAATATCAGGCAGTGTGTTGTCTGCTGTTGCTGGCGTTTTTTTTGTTTGGTCCTGGTCAGATTTGGTTGCCACCGGGTTTCCAGCAACCTGCCTTATTACTGATGCCGTTATTGTTTGTAGCTTTAACCGCTAATCAGAGTTTTATCTTTATCTTTCAAGGCCTGACGTTTTTGTTGGTATGGGTCGGCACTACGATGGGTTACGGGCCTTTTATCACTGAACATGCAGCTGAAACAGCGACTGCCATGCAGTTGTTCTGCGGATTTTTAGCGGCGGTGGTGCTGATTATTCAGGCGTTATTATGTGAGCAACGCAAACTTCGCAAATTGTGGACTTCAGATTTACTCAGCAGCAATCGTAAATTAGAACAGCGTGTGCAGGAGCGCACGCGGCAATTGTCTGATGCCAACCGGCAATTAGAACAACTCAGTGTCACCGACGGCTTAACCCAGCTCGCCAACCGGCGGCGCTTTGATGAATATCTGCAGGCCGAATGGCAACGCGCCAGTCGCTTGCAGCAGCCGCTGGGGCTGATGATGCTGGATGTGGATTGGTTTAAAAATTACAACGACTGTTATGGCCATTTACAGGGCGACGAAGCCTTGCGTCAGGTCGGGCAACTGCTGCGGCTTGGCGCCAGACGCACCACCGATTTAGCGGCACGTTATGGCGGTGAAGAGTTTGCTTTGGTCGTACCGTTGGCCGATGCTAAATATCTGAAACAACAGGCAGACATGTTGCGGATGGCTTTTGCCTCACTGAATATCGCGCATCAAACGTCACCGCTGGGCCGGTTGACGGTTAGTATTGGCATTGCCGTGCTGGTGCCACAAGCGCACGAAACCAGCATAGTGCTGATTGAAAAAGCCGATCAGGCCTTATATCAGGCGAAAAATAATGGCCGTAATCAAGTAGTTATTGCCCAAAGTATCTCACTGCAATAGGCTGAAACAACGGCATAACCGACAAAACTGAGACTTTGGCAATGATGGAATTGGATGGTGTCGTGGTACGCAATTTTTTGCTGGCATTGGCCATTGGCGCATTAGTTGGCATTGAGCGGGAAAAACACAAAACTGCTGAACATCCGGGCAGTTTTGGTGGCTTGCGGACCTTTATTCTGCTCGCTCAGGCCGGCGCCATCAGTGCCTGGTTATCGCTGCAATTAGCAAGTCCATGGCTATTTTTGGTCACGGTAATGGCCGTACTGGCGCTGGTGCTCAGCGCTTATGTGCTGGAAAATCGGCTGCGGCCGGCACTTGGTTTAACCACTGAAATCAGCGCGGTGACCGTCTGTTTACTCGGTGGCGCCGTGATGTATGACCAGGCGGAAATTGCGGTGGTGCTGGCGATTTTAACTTCGGCCATTTTAACCTTTAAGCAGCCGCTGCACGGGCTGGTCAGTAAAATCGACAGCAGCGATTTATATGCCGCCATCAAATTATTACTGGCGACTTTTATCATCTTACCTTTGTTGCCCAATACCAGTATTGATCCCTGGCAAGCGCTGAATCCGTTTAAGTTATGGTTGTTGGTGATCCTTATTTCGAGCCTGTCATTGGCTGGTTATCTGGCGACCCGTTGGTTGGGCGCAGCGCGCGGCACCGCCATTGCTGGTTTTAGCGGTGGCTTGGTATCGTCGACGGCGGTCACGTTAAGCTTTGCCCGACAAAGTAAAACTGCAGTGGATCCGGCAGCCGGAGCCATGCTGGCCAGTGGCATTTTATTAGCCTGGCTAGTGATGTTATTACGGATGATGGTGATGGTGGCGCTGGTGTATTTTCCACTGCTGGCGGGCATTTGGCTGCCGTTGAGTCTGATGGCGTTGGTGACGCTTGGTTTTGCCGGTTATTGTTTCTGGCAGGGCCAACAGCGACAGCCGTTGCAGCAAGATCCGGTGCCGCTGACCAACCCTTTTAGTTTATGGGAAGCCAGTAAATTTGCCTTGTTGTTTGGTGCTGTACTGCTTGCAGTCAAACTGACGGAACATTATCTGCCGACGCAGGGATTGTATTGGCTGGCAGCGATTGCCGGTATGACCGATGTCGATGCTATTACCTTGTCGATGACCGAACTGGCGCGCCAGGGCAGTGCGCCAGCGCTGGTGGCTACTGCGGTAATTATCGCCGCGTTAAGCAATACCCTGGTGAAATGTGCTTTGGTACTGGTGATTGGCAGCCCGGCGCTGCGCCGTCATTTGCTGCTGAGCAGCCTGTTGATTAGTGTGACTGGATTGCTGGCGCTGCTGTTTTAAAGCGCAAATAGCCATAGGACAAAGTCTGACTAAACTGCTGTGGTCAATGCCCGCTGATGGCTGCGATCATAACGCATATGGTATGCTGCGGCCCATTCAAGCCTGTTGTAAAAGTCCGGTTATTGTTATGGCCATTGCCAATCGTCCTTCTGAAATTACCTTGCCAGCCAGCAATCAGGGCTGGGTCAATTTGTATGAATTTTTATGCTGGCAGTTTCCGCGGATTGACGCAACAATCTGGTTAGAGCGATTGCAGGACGGCAAGGTGTTTTGGTTTGGTGGTGAAACTGTCAGCCGGGAAACGCCGTTCAGCCCCAGTCGAAGGCTGTGTTATTTTCGGGAAGTCAGCGCCGAGCCGCAAATTCCGTTTAGTGAAGAATTGGTGTATCAGGACGAGCATCTGCTCATCGCCTGCAAGCCGCATTTTCTACCGGTGATCCCGGGTGGCGAATATATCAACGAATGTTTGCTGGAGCGGTTACGACAAAAGTACCAAGCGCCTGATTTAGTTGCAGTACACCGGCTGGATCGGGAAACCGCCGGGCTGGTGCTGTTTAGCAAACAAGTGCAAAGCCGCGCCGATTATTACCAGCTATTTGCCAGCGGTCAGATTGATAAAAGTTATCTGGCATTGGCGCAGATTGCCGATCACATTCCGGCGGAACCTGGTCAACAATGGCAAGTGCACAACCGGCTGGAGAAATCACAGCCGAAGTTTTTAATGCAGCAGGTTGAGGGCGAAATAAATGCCCGTTCGAGCATCGAATTGCTGCAGCGGCAGGGCAATTTGGGCTTGTTTAAGTTGACGCCGCACACCGGCAAAACCCATCAGCTACGCGTGCATATGCTGGGGCTCGGCATGCCGCTGCTCAATGACAAATATTATCCGCAGTTGCAGCCAAAAACGGCGCTCGATTTTAGTCAGCCGCTGCAATTATTGGCGGCTGAACTGAGTTTTATTGATCCGTTGTGTGGCGAAAAACGAGAGTTCCGCAGCAGTAGGCAATTAGCCGGCTGGCCGGTTTATCCAAAGTCGATTTATCCAAAAGAGTAGGGCATCACTTACTGCGTCAGCGGCGGTGCGGCGGATAAGACGCTTTGCCGCGATGAACACTTTGTTTAGCGCTGCCGCTGATTTTGCCGCTGTTGTTGTTCCACTTGCGAATACGCATGTTCCGCCTGATACAACTGGACCTGTAACCGGCCAACTTCGGTATTCAGCTGCTGCAACTCGGCGCTTAAATGATCATTGCGATATAACAACTGTGCTCTGACGTCAGCGTTTTGTTCCCGCGCCAGCCGTTGGTTGTTGGAATAAATCAGATCGCGGTGTTGTTGGATCTGACGAAAACGTTGATCAAGTTCGAACTGCAGATTATTCACCGCTGCTTTCACCTGATACCAACGATTGCCGCGTTCATAACCCTGCCGGAACTGGTGCTCTAATCTGCCACTGCAAGCGGTGTTGTAGGAAGCGCCGGAGCGGCCATGTGCTTCACCGTGGGCAAAGTCACAATAGAACACTAAACCTTGCTCGTAACCCTGTTGATAACGTGTATAGTCGGCTTGAATCCCATGGCCAGCGCATTCCTTTTGATACTTGCGGTATTGTTTGCTGTCAGCACCGGCTTTACCGTCGTTGACGCCGATACTGTACCAGTCACCAATTTCACATTCCTGCTGGCTGATACTGCTGCAACTACTCAGTACCAATGCCAGCGCGACCAACCGAAGTAGTTGAAAAATCCTGGTGAAGTGCATCAAAAAAATCCTGTGACAGCCTTGGGTTGTTGCTGCGTATGCTAATACCTGGACAGGTTGCTGCCAAGTGAATTGTCGGCGCTGATTCTGTTGACTATAGTCGGATCAGGGACTTCGCCGCAATTCGCAACCACTCGAAACAAAAAAGGACGGTGCTATGGGCAAATTAATTGCAGTGCTGTTGGTATGGTGGCCGTTCATGGCGTTTAGCGACAACTGGTTTCCGGTGACGGTGCAGGCCGATGGGGTAACGCAGCAATATCAGCCACTGGCAAAAGCCAGCAAAATCTGGCGGATTTGCGCCTTATTACCCCACGGTAAAGATCATTATTGGTGGGGTGTGGCCAGGGGGTTGTCAGAGGAAGCCAGCCGGCAAGGCGTCATGCTCGGCATTTATGAAGCCGGTGGTTATGATCAGCCGGACAAACAACGGGCGCAATTACTGCAGTGCCGGCAGAAAAAGGCTGACGCTTACATTATCGCTGCCATTGCTGCCGATGGCCTCAGTCAGGAATTACAGCAGCTGGCACAAGCCGGTATTCCGGTGATTGATTTAATTAATGGCATTGATGGCAATGCCGTCACCAGCCATTCGGTGGTGTCTTTTACCGATATGTCAGCCACCGCTTTGCGGTATATCCTGCAACAATCGGCCAAACCAATCCGGCTTGGCTGGTTTCCAGGTCCCAAAGGTGCGGCCTGGGTACGTGATGCTGATCTTGGCGTGCAAAGCCAAATCCAGCACGGCAATATTACCTTATTGAATGCCGGTTATGGCCCGCCCGATGCTTTTCATCAGGCCGGGTTAACGCGACAGTTTTATCAGGATCACAGCGCCGTGGACTATGTTCTGGCCAATGCCGTTGCGGCCAAAGCTGTGGCACAATACCAGCTTCGAAATCCGGTCAGCCAAAGCCCGATTGTGGCTTATTAT
The DNA here is from genome assembly GCF_001669775.1 of Rheinheimera sp. SA_1. Taxonomy (GTDB): domain Bacteria; phylum Pseudomonadota; class Gammaproteobacteria; order Enterobacterales; family Alteromonadaceae; genus Pararheinheimera. Next base: position 770,979 of record NZ_LXWK01000016.1, on the reverse strand, counting down.
GCCAATCCGGCAGTGATTGAAATGTTGCAGATGCAACAGCTTGCGGCAGCTGTGACTGATTCACCGGTACTGCAGGCGCGGATTGCCGTCGATTTAGCCGTGCGCAGTTTGCAAGGCGAAAAAGTGCCGAAACGGGTATCACCGCAAATTGAAGTGCTGACCCCAGCGACGTTGGCCGATTTTGATTTAAGCCGGCTATTGCCGCCGGATGAGCAATGGATCATCCGCCGTGAGTTGCTGGATATTCCGGCACAGGATTAAAACCATGCTGCAAGCTGCCCTGTGCTCAGTAGCAGTCGGGCGTATTTTTAACCAATAGCTGAGCTAGCCCGACGCCAGGATTTCCTCTATGCTGGTTTTATCAGAGGGTGGATGTGGTTATTGCTGAGTGCTGCGATTTAACAACATGAATCGATTAACAAGAGTCGTTACAGCGCGTTGGATATTGTTGACCTTTATCGCTGCGCTAAGCGGCAAAACGCTGGCGGCGGATGATGTACAGTATATTCATACGCTCGGGCAACAATCGGTTCAGGAAGCCAGCCACGCTTATTATCAGGATTTACTGGCGTTGGTCCTTAAAAATACCGAAGCTGAGTTTGGCAAAGCTGAAATCCGCGAATTAAAACCACCCGCTCAAGGCGATATGCATTATTTGCTGATGAAAGGTAATTTCATCGATTTACATCGCTTTGGAACCGATTTAAAAGTAGAGCAAGATTTACTACCGATCCGGGTACCGTTACTGGCAGGCGGCCTTGGCTGGCGCGGCTTGCTGATCCGCAAAGCCGATGCAATGGCTTTTAGTCAGCTCGATAGTTTGTCGCAACTGAAAAATCTCACCGCCTGTCAGGGCCATATCTGGCCGGATTCGACCATTCTGGAATATGCCGGGTTAAAAGTGCTTCGCGTCGACGGTTATGATCAGATGCTGCAAATGCTCAGCAAAAAGCGCTGTGATTATTTTCCGCGCAGTATTTTTGAAGGCCCTTCCGAAGTGCGGCAGTTCAGTAAATATTATCCGGATTTGTATTTTGATACCGGCATTTTATTAAAGTACCCCTATGCCATGTACTTTTTTGTTAAAAAGGACAATCTCGCGCTCGCCGCGAGACTAGAACGTGGTTTGTCGGAATTGGCGTTGTCAGGGAAATTACAGCAGTTTATGCAACAACATCCGGTAACCCGCCATGTGTTCCCGCTGAGCCAGTTTAATGACTCGCTGGTGTTTAATTTGGTGAATCCGATTTTGCCGGAACAAACACCGGTCAATCAACCTGCCTACTGGCTACAATTACCTTCGGCAGCGCGGGTGATTAGCGTGAAGCCCAAATAGGTGAAAGTCTTTGTTATAATGCGGCACTTCTTCCAAGTGCCATCCCCTGAGACTGCCGATGACTGCTGCAATTAAACCAACGCTTCAAACCAACACCCTTGACGATCCTAAGCTTTTGCAATTCCTGCAGCTGCTGACAGATGCTTTTCAAAACGCGCAATTAGTGCGGTTGGTGTTATCAAAGTATCAGGGATCGGATCCGGAATTGCAGCGCTTGGTGATCCGGCCGGTGCTGTTAAAAAATGAGCTACAGCTGTCATTTTTAAGTCAAAACCGCACCTTTGATCAAACCCATAATTATCCGTTATCCGATGCATTATCTTTGTTAAAACAACAGCTTGGCCAGCAGTTTTTCAGTGCCCATTTACAAACCTCCAGCCATGAACAGCAGCTAAGCTTTAGCAAAAAAGGCAAAGTGTTGCTGAGTAAACATCCGGTGAAATCGGCCGTAGCTACTGTGGAAACCGCGGTTGATCTAACGCACAACAAGGCCAAACAGCGTTATGTGGAACAAAGCCGGCCCTATCTACAGGCACTTGGCATTACGGATGCCAAAGGCGACATCATTCCAGCGATGTCAAAAAAGTGGAAGCAAATCAATAAGTTTATTGAAGTGCTCGCCAAAGCAATCCAACAAACCGGCCTGACACATTCGCAGCAACTGCATGTGGCGGATTTTGGTTCCGGCAAAGCTTATCTGACCTTCGCGGTATTTGATTATCTGACCAGCACGCTGGCCCTTGCAGCCAAAGTCACAGGTGTCGAACTGCGCCAGCCGCTGGTTGATTTATGCAACGAAGCCGCGACCCGGTTACAGTTAAGCGGCTTGCAGTTTGAACAAGGTGATGTGAAACACTTTCAGGCCCGCGGCATCAATGTGATGATTGCATTGCATGCCTGTGATATCGCCACCGATTACGCTATTGAGATGGGGATCCGTACCGGCGCTGAAATTATTATGTGTTCGCCTTGTTGCCATAAAGAATTACGGCCGCAATTACAAAGCCCGGCCGTGTTGTCACCGTTGTTAATTCACGGTATTCATTTAGGGCAGGAAGCTGAAATGCTGACTGACGGCCTGCGCGCTTTATTATTGGAAGCTCATGGTTATGACACTCAGGTGTTTGAATTTATTTCGCTGGAACACACCAGCAAAAACAAAATGATCCTGGCGCAAAAATGCAAGAAAGCTGGTGATAACGCTGCAGTGTTGAAGCAAATTGCTGAGTTAAAAGCATTTTATGGCATTAAGCAGCATACGCTGGAAACGCTTTTGGCAAACTCAGCAGTGACGGCAGGGTAGTTAGACTGAAGCAGCGCAGCCGGTGTTATTCATCCAGCAACATCGGCGTAGCCAGATTAGGAGAATTGGATTGTTTAGTGTCGAATTTAAAGTGCGTGATTACGAATGTGACATGCAAGGCATCGTCAACAACGCGGTGTATTTTAATTATTTAGAGCATGCCCGCCACGAATTTCTGCACAGCCGCGGTATCGATTTTGCCGCTTTGGCACGCGATAAAGTGAATCTGGTGGTGGTACGCAGCGAGATGGATTACAAGAACTCGCTGACCAGTGGCGACCAGTTTGTAGTCACCGTCGCCTTTGAAAGCATTTCCAAACTCAGATTTGGCTTTCGCCAGCAAGTCATTCGCCAACCCGATGGTGCGGTGATGCTGCAAGCGCTGGTAATTGGCACTGCACTTAACGCTAAAGGCCGACCTTTTGTGCCAGCGGAGTTGGCTTTACTGGCAGATCCGGTTTAGCTGTATCCTGGATCTTCAAGGTGAAAAGGGCTTAAAACCACTGTGGATTGAGCATTGGAATGAGCGCCAGCAATAAGGCTTGTTGATACACCGACGACCGGCTCAGCCGGTTGTGGGTTAATAAACCAATAGCGCCGCCGGCTTGTTTGATATTGTCGGTGCCAAACAGCTGATCCATCACGTCACCCAGTTCCTGTCCCTGCTTGATTAAATCCAGCGCTGCAGGCGGTAGCATCAGACTGGCCGAGCGCGCCATCCCTCGTTGCCCCTGATGTTCAATCAGCATCCAGGCAAAAGTAAAAGCACCATCTAATCCAGCTTCAATACTGACGTAAACATCGGCCTGCTTCAGTTGCTTTAGCGCTTCGATGCGATTTTTTGCGCCGAGTAAGGTTTCATCGCTGCACATCGGCTGCGCTGCCACGCCTGAAGGCACGGCATAGCCGGTGATCTGGAAGGTTTTGTCTGGGAAGGTGTCACTAAAACACTGGCGCACGGCATTAATTTTCGCCGGATTGGCCGAGGCAACGGCAATAGTCCACATCAATAACTTCTCCATAGCAGGAAAAAGTAAGGCAGCCGCAGCTGCCTTGAGATCATAACAATGGAAACGTTATAGATTTAGCCGGCTAAACCAACGTAAACATGTTGCACGTCGTCATCGCCGTCGATCGCATCTAAAAAAGCTTCAACTTCAGCACGGGCGGCATCGTCCAGCGTTACCGGGTTTTTCGGCTTATAAATCAGCCGGGCAGAACTTACGCTAAAACCAAATTCAGGTAAGGCTTTTTGCACTAAATCTAAATCAGTTGGTTCAGTGTAAAACACCACGCCGCCTTCTTCGTCCTGCTCAAAATCCTGGGCTCCGGCTTCAATGGCGGCAACTTCAACGTCGGCATCTTTGGTTAAAGCAGTGGCTTCAATGGCACCTAAATAGTCAAAATCCCAAGACACTGCGCCTGAACTACCTAATTGACCTTTGCGGAATAACACGCGGATACTTTGCGCTGAGCGGTTTTTATTGTCGGTCAGACATTCAACAATTACCGGCACCTGGTGTGGTGCAAAACCTTCATAAACCACGTGCTCGTAGTTGACCGGGCCGTCCAGTAAACCGGCGCCTTTTTTGATGGCACGTTCCAGCGTGTCTTTTGGCATCGATGCCTTACGCGCCGTTTCAATCGCCAGCCGTAATTTGGAGTTCATCGATGGATCAGCGCCATTTTTGGCGGCAACCATAATTTCTTTGGCCAGTTTGGTAAAAATCTTACCTTTGGCGGCGGCGGTATCGCTTTTGTGTTTATTTTTCCATTGTGCGCCCATGGCTGCAGTCTCGCTATATGCTGAAAATTGTCTGAAGAAATAGAATGAGAAAACCGCCGTAGTCTAGCCAATGGCCTGCTTTGGCGCAACAGGCGGGCTCAGCGTTGCGCCAATTATACCCGTCATCCTTGAAAATTCGGGGTTGTTGACCGCCTTCACTCACTGAAGCGTCAGTCCGACCCAGTCACTTAGAACAGCTAAGCTCCTGGGCCGGGCTGGCGTTCCAGATTCGTTCAGTTGTCGCCTACCCGAATCTTCAATGATTTTGGGTATATGTTAGACTGGCGGCCTTTTCAAAGATAGTGGTGCAAAAATGACGTTGTTGAAGAGTCTAAGTTTAACTTTATTACTGCTGTGTGGTGCGACTGAGTTTTCTGCCAAAGTGTATGCTGAAGAACCGGTGGCGACAGTAACGGCCAGCACCGATGTAGAAGCCACCATGAAAGCCATGGCCTTTGCCTATAAAAAAGCCATGACAGCCGCCGATGTGCCGCAGATGCAGCAGCAGATCAGCGAATTGCAGCAGCTGGTTGCTTCAGTGCAGTTGGTGCAATTTCCGAAGGAGAAACAGGCTAAATTTCAGCAAGGCTTGACAGAAGTGCAGTTGCAACTGGATTTGGTACAAGTGAGTCTGGTTGCTAACAACCATGAACAAGCCAAACAACAGCTAAAGCAGGTTGATTTGCTTAAAAAACAATATCATAAAGAACGTAGTCCGAGTTTCTGGCAGTTGTTGTTCGGGAATTAACTCATCAATATGTGAAAAAAAGGCAGCTCATTTAGCTGCCTTGTTCATTTTACGGTGAGGATTAATGGTGATGCCCGCAATGGTCATCACAATCATGATCATCATCATCGGCAAACTCGTCGTCGCCGTCCTGATTTTGCATCACGCCCCAACCATCGTTATGACCACCAAATTTCTTAGCAAACTTATCCAGTTCAGCTTCTTTGGCGGTTACGGTTGCGTGCTCTGGCACCATGGTCAGGCTGACAATCAGCTCCCACTGTTCCAGATCGTTAAAATTCAGTTCTACTTCACCAGGCTGGTCTAAGGCCGTCAGCGCGTTTAATGCCATTTCGGCTTTGTCGCGGTTTGGAAACACCAGATAAAAATCCAGCGCCAGACTTTGGGTTAAATCGAGGCCAGCATCGGCCATTGCTTGCAACATATCACCGTTGCCATCATCCGGAAATTGACTCATAAAAAAGCTCCCGTCGTGAAAAATCAAAGGCGCTAGTTTAGCAAGCTTCTGCGTTATCGGGCAGGCTTTTCTGCGGTTAACCAGTGCTGTTGCTGCACATGCTGTTGTAATCGCGGGAAAAACTGCAAAAACAACTGCTCAAGCTCAACGTAATGCGCCTGAATATCAGCGGCGGCACCGGCAAACTGATTGGCAAAACGGATGCGCTGCGCCACCCGATCCAACGCGTGACCGAGTTGGTTGATGTCGGCATAACTTAAAAACCAATCTTGACGAATAATAGCGCTCACTGTTGGCTGCATCGAAGCTGGCATCTGCGGCAGGTCGGTTTGAAGTTTTTGATACAGCTGCTTGGTATATAAATTAAAAGGTTGTGGATGAAAGGTCGCCCAATGCCGGATCAAAAAATGGTCAAACAACATATCGATGGCGATACCAGCAAAACGGCGGCGCTCTGCTGAAAAGTATTGTTTAGCGGCCAGCACTTCTGCACTGTGATCGGTAAAAGCATCGACAGCCCGGTGTTGGCGCAGCCCTAGTTGCACTGCCTCGGGCAGACTTTTGATATCCACACCACGGCAAAAGTCGCCTAATAAGTTGCCAATGCGCGATTGCGAATTGTCGTCAGCAAAAAATAAGTGCGCCAGGTAATTCATGGTTGTGGCAGACAGTGGGCTAAATACAAACAACGATGTTTTTGGGCAAATTGGGTAATTGCCTGTTGCATCGCGGCCTGATGTTCTGATTGCGCCGATAAAATATAAAAAGTATCGATGCTGGTGATGGGCTTGCGCTGTAACTCTTTGAGTAATTCGGGCTGCTCTTTATTGAGAAAGCTGCGAAAGGGGCCATCGTAAGTGATCAAATGTTGACTGCGCTGGTGCAGAAAAAACTGGCTGGCGCTGACGCTATCGGGCAAGTCGACAAAAATATAGCCCCGCAGCAGTAACTGCTGCCGTTGCCCCTGATAATCAAAAGCGCGGATCGCCGCCACACTATCATCACGCGGCGCTTCGCTGCTGTGGTTGTGACTGTAAAGCACTAACTGCAGCTTTGAATAAGGCGGCTCGACCGGCAGATGCTGGCGGGATAGTTTTAGGGTGCTTTTAATATTGATGGAAAAATCGATGTCGCCGCTGTCGAGCAACAAGTACATGCGGGCCGGGGTAATACAGCGGGGTTCCACCTGCATGCCAGCCGCTTCGAAAATGTCCCGGCTGAGTTCGAGCGCTGGCCCGCCACAACGGCCATCGGCATGTACAATTATATTTGGTGGAAAGTTGTGAATGCCCATTTTCAGCACCACTGGCGCTACTGCCGGCTGTGCAGTACAGATCCCGGAAAATAGTGCAGAACAGAATAACTGCAACAAAGCACACTTCAGTGCCGAAAACCGTAAGCCGCAGTAAAAAACTGTTCGAGACATGACGGTGCTCGCCGATGAATTTCCACTTCCAGTATGCAAAGGCTTGGCCGGTCTGGCAAGTGGTTGGGGATGATTACGCAGCGGATGGTCTGGCAAGTGCGGCCTGCGCCACACCACAACCTAAAATCAGCAGCACGCCGGCCAGCTGCACTGGCATCAACACTTCCTGAAATAACCACCAGCCGGCCAATATCACGGTTACAGGTTCGATATAGGCTAAGGTGCCAAACACCCGGACCGGCAAATGCTGCAGCGCGACGATGGCACCAACAATCGCCAGGAAACCGGGGAAAATACCTGCAAGTAAAATCCAGGGTAATTCGGTCACCGGTGGCAGGTGGCTGTTAGTTAAAAAAGGTACTACACAACAAGCGCCGAGCAATAATTGATAAAAACTGCGCTGATAAGCGGATGGCGCCGATGTTGCCGATGTTGTTGATTGTGCGGATAGCGGTTTGCGGTTAAGTAATAAAAACCCAGCGTAAGTCAGCAACGAAAACACCGCAAAGCCAAAACCAGGTAATTGCGCAGGCGTCAGCGCTAAATCGAGTTTAAATTGCTGCAGCATGGCAAAACCAAGTACCGACAAGGCAATAAACAGTAAGCTCAGCAAGGTGAGTTTTTCGTCATAAAGAAAATGAGCAACCACCGCAGTTAGCGGTGGTGCCAGATACACCAGCATAATAGCGTTGGCCAGGCTAATGCTTTGAATGGCCTGTAAAAACCCCAGCATAAAACTGGCCAGCAAGATGCCGTTGATGACAACAATTCGGTCTGGCCAGCGTGTAAGTTGTTGGCCTTTGCCACTGAGTAACAAGAACAAGCCAAGGCACAAGGCGCCAACAGCGAGCCTGCAGAAGGTCAGTTCGGCGGCGGATAATTGGCTATATCTGGCAATAATACCGCTGCTCGCCATACAAATCGCTGAGAACAACGCTAACAACAAATACCGGTTCAAAACTGCTCCTGCAAACGGCAGCCAATGACTGCAGGCGGTCATTGGTGAGCCATTTGATTAAAATTTTAATGTCGTGTGTTGTTAATCTGCTGCCGGAACTATGCTGGCTGCATGGATAACTGCCTGATTTAACGGGCCACTGCGACCACCTTTGCCGCCGGTGTAAAGCTCAAAATGCTGTAAATAACTCATATTAAAACCATCCTGGATGGTGATGGCACAGCTTTGGCTGGCAGTCGCCTGAAATTCCAGCTGTGATGAAACACCTTGTTCAGTGGCAATCGACAAATGTGGCATGACGAGGGTGCCTTGTTGCGGTTTAGCTTCACCACATTGGATCCGGGCGGTTTTAACCACTGCCGTAATGCCGGTATTAATTGGACCGTTGTCGATAAAATATTGCAGTTGTAAACGGTGCGGGCCACTATGTGCCGCGTTGAAAGTCAGCTGTAATTGTTGCTCGGGCAAGCCCCAGTTTTTAAAGACATCCAAACTCAGATGTTTACTGGCGACAAGATCCGGGCTTTGTAAACCCTGACCTGCGACAAAGATTTGCTGGCCAGGCGTAGTACAGAGGGTTTTGCTCGGCAATGAGGTTAAATTGCTGTTATGAGGTTTGCTCTGGTAACTCTGCACCAAAGCATAACACTGACTGACCTTGCTGCGATCGGTGTCGGTGTAATCGGTTTTTCCCCGTTTTAACGTCACCTTACTGCCATTTTTGTACAAGGTGAAGCGGGTTTTTTCTTCGCCATTACTATCGAAGGTCAGTTCAGTCTGGCCTTTGCTGTTTTGTATAAGGCTCAGCAGCGGCTCTTTCGGCGCAAATAAGGTGTGTTGCTCTGTTGCGGTTAGCTTGGCTGGATTGGCAGCTTTGAGCCGCGTCAGGTTTTGCCGTGGCATGTCAACCGCGGTCAGTTCAAGCTCCAGCTCGTTTTGCTCACCGGATAAATCATCCACTTTCAGCGTCAGCTGATGTGTAGCGGTTAATGCAGTTTCGACGCCGTTTAGCAGCGCTTTTTGTAAACGGTAACTTTGCGCGCGGCTAGCGCTGCCATTGAGTTTTAACGTGACATTCAAGCGGCCTGCAGCAATCGGCAGTTGTTGTAATTTCAGTTCTTTACCTAGTTGCAAAGCTTGTTGGGTCAGCGCCGGAATAAAGGGGTTGATCCGAAGTTCGCGGGCGTTAATCTCGATACCAAACAAACTGTTCGCAACAAAATCATGATAAGCCGCCACGGACCAGAGCTGACGCTCGGAATTAATCACCGGACCGGATAACTCACCGTCATCGACATGCTCTTGCTGGGTTAACCATTCCAGGTTTTCCATATTCGACAGATTAAAGGCTGCGCCCTGAAACAACGACATGGCAATTAAATGAAACAGCTCGGTATGTTGCTGCTGTTTGGCAGCGCGCAGCGCATAACTGCTGACAAAAGGCCAGATAGCGCGGTTATGGTAAATCGGGATTTGTTGCCGTGCCGGAAAAATCACCGGAGGCCCGGCCGGGGTCAGCGGGTAATTGGCCAGAATTTGCGACGCCTGGGCACTGTTTGCGACCTGATGGGTGATGGCCAAGGAAAGGCCAAGTAAATCAAATTGTTGCACTGGTAGCGGGTTATATTCTTCGCCAATATAACTGGCATATAACCCTTGCTCAGCCAGCCAGAACGACTGATTGATGGAGATTTTAAGTGCCGCAGCCCACTGACTGAACTGTGCGGCCATCGCCGGTTCCAGTACTTTAGCTGCAGCTGCGGTGCGTTCCAGCGCGACATAATGCAGCACGTTGGTAGAGAGTGCATAAGATTCAGCAAGATACAGCGTATCTTTTGCGGTCCAACCTGGATAAGTTTGCTCACGCCAGTCTAAAAATGAAGTTTCACCACGGTATAAACCGAGCTTGTTGCTGAAAATATGCTGGCGGTCTTGCAACAAGGTTTGTTTGGCAATGGGGTACCATTTTTCCAACCAGGCTTGTTGCGCGTCACTGCTGGAACCTTCATCTGCCGCTTTGGCGGTTAAGTTGCTAGCGGCTAACACCCAAACGACCCGATCGGAACTCACCGGCCAACTGCCGCCGGAGCCGGTGTCCTGCAATGCGACTTCGGTCGGCGCCACGCCACGGGCAATCAGCTCTGGCCGGACTTTGGATGTTTTGAACATTAACGAATTGGTAGCGCGTTCCGGGTCAAGATAACCCAAGCCTAAATCCAGACTGTAGGATAAATCGCGGGTCCAGACATAATGCCATTTGGCGCCGGTTTCAAAACAAGGACAGGGCACCGGTTGCTGATCGTTAAAGCCCCAGTCGGTAATTTCGCTGACACTGTTTTGTGCACGTTCCTGTTGTGTCAGGCTGAACAGTGCATCAAATAACGCATTGTTGCTGTGAACCTGTAGCTGCGTTGCATCAACATCGATAGTTTTTCGCTTGCCGGCGGTTTGTAATTTAAATTCGCGCTGACCGTCGGCTTGTTGCAAGGCTTCGATCGAGACCTTACCAAACTGATGGGCATACTGGCGTTGTTGCAAACTGCCTTCGCTATTGGCCAGCAGCGGTGCTGAGAAAAACATAACCACACATATAGCGGTAGCAGATTTGGTGAAGGAGAGGGCAGCGCGCATCACAATAGGTATCCTTGTCCACAAAGTCGGTTTGAGTTTAACAGTGTCCGGCTCCGGAGTGTAGCGGCTAAAGCGCAGACTTTTGCTAAAGGGTGATAGTCTGCAAACGTATGCAGTTATATCGCTGAATTACCGCTGCCGTTTTGCGCCTGGGTGGAGGCTGCTGCCGGATTATCGCGGTATCAATGAACTTTGTTGCCCTTGGTTGCGTAGTTAGTCTTAAGCCTATGGTTTAGATTTTCGTAATTTGGAGTAAGTGATGTTTGGTTTATTTAAAAAAGACCCGGTCAAAAAACTGCGTCAGCAATACGATCAAAAACTGGAGCAGGCAATGCTGGCGCAGCGCAGTGGCAATTTGCGGTTATTTGCTGATTTAACCGCAGAAAGTGAAGCTTTATGGCAACAGGTACAACAACTTGAGCAACAACAAAAATCTCAGCCATAAGTGAGTTACTCTCAATGTTGGTTCGATGCCTAGTTTAATGGAAATTACGGCTGGCACTTTGCAGCTCTGGCAGTAAATGATCCAGGCTTTGCAGCTGACCAGCGATCACATGAATGACCTCACCTTCGCGTTGTAACATGCCATGCACCCATAATAATCTGGCGGTTAAAAAAGGCGTTTTTTGTGCGATGGCCGTGGCGCGCCACACCAGCAAATTAACATTGCCGGTTTCATCTTCCAGCGTTACAAAAGTAACACCACCCGCAGTGCCCGGGCTTTGTCGTGCAGTCACCAAACCCGCCACCTGCACTGCGGTTTTATCATTCAGGCTATTCAGTTGCGCAGCTGTTTTCACCTTGTGTGGTAAACCCGCCTGGCGCAGCAATGCCATGGGATGTTGATGAAGACTTAACCCCAGCCTGGCATAATCTTCAATTAAATCATCAATAGGCGCTGGGGCTGGCAGGGTAAACGCTGCTGAATCTAAGTCCGGTGACGGTGCCGGATCTTCGGTGAGCAGTTGCAGATCCCCGGCTTTGTGCTGAGGCGGCAATGGCGCCACCGACTGAGGTTCTGCGAGCAGTTCCAGCTGTTTGCTACTGCGGTAGGCGGGCGCGGTTTGTGCGACAGCTGCCAGCGCCATATCAGCAAATAAGGGTAAATCGGTCAGACTGTCCTGTAACTGCCAGCGGCTTTGATATCGATGGCCACTCAATAGTTGCAAAGCACCGCTGCTGGCCAACAGGGCTAAATCGTCTTTGCGCATGCCGCTGTGGCTTAATGCGGCGAGGTTGGCAAAACCATTGGCGGGCCGCATCGCGACCATGTGCTGGCAACGTTGCTGATTGAGCCCTTTAATTTGCCGAAAACCCAGTCGTAATGCCCGACCGGTAGTCGCTGTCTGACTGGCATCGGGCAACTGGCTCACCGGCAAATGTTCTAGCTGATGATCCCAACCAGAATGCTGAATACAGACCGGCAGGATCCGCAGTTGCTGGCGTGTGGCATCTTGCACCAGCTGCGATGCCGAATAAAAGCCCATTGGTAAGCTATTGAGCAAACATGTAAAAAACTCCAGCGGATAATAATATTTCAGCCAGGCCGAGGCATAAGCCAACAGTGCAAAACTGGCAGAATGGGACTCCGGAAATCCATATTCGCCAAAACCACAAATTTGCTGAAAAATCTGTTTGGCGTAGGCTTCGGTGTAACCCCGCGCCAGCATACCTTGTTGCAGCTTGGGCCAGAACTGCGTCAGCTCGCCGGTTTTTTTCCAGCTGGCCATCGCCCGGCGTAGCTTATCTGCTTCGCCACCACTAAAACCAGCCGCTACCATCGCCAGTTTAATCACCTGCTCCTGAAAAATCGGCACGCCCATGGTGCGGCCTAGTACTTCCTGTAATGCAACCGAAGGATAACTGACCGCTTCCAGGCCGCTGCGCCGCCGTAAAAACGGATGCACCATGCCGCCTTGAATGGGCCCAGGCCGGACAATCGCAATCTGAATCACCAAGTCATAAAAGCACGCCGGTTTGAGCCTGGGAAGCATACTCATTTGTGCCCGCGATTCAATTTGAAACAGCCCCACGGTGTTGGCATGCTGGATCATCTGGTACACCGCCGGATCGTCGCCCATCCGGCTGATGTCGGCCAGTTGCAACGGCCGCTGATGCTCCGTGGCGACCAGCTGCAGAGTTTTTCGCAAGGCGGTGAGCATACCCAGCGCCAGAATATCGACTTTTAATAACCCCAGGGTTTCCAAATCATCTTTGTCCCATTGAATCACAGTGCGCTCTGCCATTGCCGCATTTTCCACCGGCACCAGTTCGTACAAAGGACCGGCAGAAATGACAAAACCACCGACATGCTGCGACAAATGCCTGGGAAAACCGCGGATTTGGTTCACCAGTTGAATAAACTGCTGCGCTATTGCCGATTGCAAATCGAAGCCGACAGCAGCCAACTGCTGATACCAGGGCTGATGGGGATCCCGGCGGTTGATTTGCTGCAAAAAGTGTTCAAGCTGAGTTGGATGGAAACCCAAGGCTTTACCCACATCGCGCACACTGCTGCGTAGCCGGTAACTAATCACCGTGGCCGCCAGCGCCGCACGTTGCCTGCCATATTTCCGGTAAATGTACTGAATAATTTCTTCGCGGCGTTCATGTTCAAAATCGACGTCAATATCCGGCGGCTCGGCACGTTCTCTGGAGATAAACCGCTCGAACAACACCGAAATTTGCCGAGGATCCACAGCAGTAATTTCCAGGCAATAACAGACCACCGAATTAGCCGCAGAGCCGCGACCCTGATACAGGATCTGTTGGTTTTGAGCAAAACGGACAATGTCGGCGATGGTCAGAAAAAAATAGGCGTAATGAAGTTCTTCGATGAGTTGCAGCTCTTTGGTAATCAGTTGCTGAATATCCGCCGGCACCCCGGTTTTAAAACGTCGCAGGCAACCTTCAGCCACGAGTTGTTTTAAATACTGCATGGCGCTTAGTCCTTCAGGCACCAGTTCGGCCGGATATTCATATTGCAGCGAGTCCAAATTAAACTGGCAGCCATCGGCGATAGCAGCACTTTGCTCCAGTAATGCTTTTGAAAACAAAGGTTTCAGCTTGGCAATTGGTCTTAAGCTGCGCTCAGCATTGGCTTCCAGCGCTAAACCAGCTGCGGCAACTGTAGTTCCCAGCCGAATAGCGGTCAGCACATGCTGTAGCGGTAATTGGGCGCTGTCATGCATCAGCACCGCGCCTACAGCGCAGCATTTAAGGCTAAAACTGTGGCCAAGTTGCTGCAGATATAGCTGGTTTTGGGCATCATCGGCTTTGAGCAAGCGCTGCTGCGCCAGATACAGCCGCTGGCCAAAGTGTTTTTGCAGCCACTCGCCCCAGTGTTGGTCTGTCGCGGTTTCACCGCAAGGTAACCACAGCGCCAAGCAATGGCGGCAACTTTTTAAATCCCATAATTCCAACAGATACTGGCCTTTTACTGCGCGGCTGCGGGCTTTGGTAATTATGCGGCACAATTCAGCGTAGGCTGTCCGATCCGGGCATAACAACACCAGCTGCAGTGAACTTTGATATTGGAAAAATGCGCCGACGATTAACTTTAACGGTAGTTGCTGCTCTTTGATCTGACGATGTGCCCGAACCACGCCTGCTACCGAACATTCGTCTGTCAACGCCAGCGCCTGATAACCCAGACTGGCGGCAGTGCTGACCAGTTGCTCCGGACTGGAAGCGCCGGTCAAAAAGGAGAAGTTGCTCTGACAAAACAATTCGGCGTAGCGCATCAGGCAAAGTACCCCTGTAAATACCAGCCACTGGTATTCTTAAACGCCCAGCACCACTGCCCCTGATTATTTCGGCCGATGTAATAATCACGCTGCACCTGGTTTTGATCCCACCAGCCGGTCTGGATCCGCTCTAATCCGGGCTGTAATTGCAGTTGCATCCTTAGCGGCACAGGGCGCGCCAGCAACATGCCTGGTCGCAGCGGTAATGTCACTGGTGGTGATGGATTTGCGGCCTGTAGCTGAGGGGGGAGGTACAGCCGATTTTGCCGCAGCTGCTGTAAGTCGCTTGGTATGTGATTGGACTGGTGCTGCTGAACATTGGCCGCCAAAGCGCCAACCCCAGTAATCAGATCTGAGCCGTGAGCAGCATTAGCCAGTTCAGGCCGGTGATCGGCAAACAGTTGCGGTTGTTGTACCCGTTCGGCCCCGAGCTTGGCCGCCAGTAAAGATCGTAGGCGCAAGACCTCAGCTTTGGTCACTGTGGTTCCTGCATCGGCTGTAGCGCCTTGAGAACGGGCTCCAAACAGCAGCAGATTATCCCCATCCCGGGCCGTCGTCTGGCCGGCGCTCAGTTGCATTTTCAGCAAGGGTGCCGGTAATTTCAGTTGTTGCAGTTTTAACTGAAATAACGTCAACCAGCGCCCTTGTTGGTATTCACCACAAGCCGACTGCAGACTCAGTACCAGAGGTGGGTGATCACGCAGTTCCAGTCGCAACTGCAGTTGATAACAATGCTGATCCCGCAGTTGCAGGTAGTTTTGCAGCAGTTGCAGTAAATACCCTAAGGGGGCCTGCAGTTGCTGGCTATGTTCCAACTGATACAGCAGTTCCAGTGACTGGCAAAATTGCTCCGGCGGTTGGTAAAACTGGCTCACTGTTGGCCTGTCACCCGTTAACTGATCCAGTATGATGATGACTTCTGCACTAAATCGTCGGCTTAGTTCAGACCTTGGAATGGCCAGCAATTGGCCAAGACTGTTGATGCCCATTGCCTGCAGTTGCTGCAGGATTTTCTGGCCAGACCCTGTGGACTGCAACTGACAGTGGTGTAGCGGACAATGATGCAAGGCTGCAGTAATCAATGCCGGGTCGTCACTGACAAACCCCGGCTGGCTAAAACATAATAATTGCGCCGCGGCCGCGCTATGGGCCACCGCCATCCTGGTCTGAAGCTGTAGCGCCGTTATGTGCTGCGACAAGGTGCCCAGATAAGCTGCCAAACCGCCGTACAGCGCCAACATCGGTTCAATTCTCAGCCATAAAGCACAAGGTGGATCTAAGGCAATATCGGCACTGATTTGGTACAACAAGGCGGCAATTTGTTGTAAATATTGCAGTTCCTGCTCTGCCTGATAAGGCAGTACCTGCAGATCATGGCAAAGGGCGCTGGCCATGCTCAGGGTCATCCCGGCTTTAATGCCTTGCTGCTGCGCGGCAGTATTGAGCTGTTTGATCAGGAAAGTCCCTGCGTCCAGTAAGCACAGGGGGGGAGGAGATGGTTCGGGTGCGGCCAATGGCGGGTGAGATAACTTCTGCGGCGCTGGCTGGTGCGGTGACTGAAACAGACTGTCGAGCTGCAGCGCTGGGAAATGCAGATATAACCATAACGAAGCCATAACTCTGTTCTCCTCAGGCACTGTGACTCAGAACCAGCGCAGAGTTTGCGGCTGCGTTTTGCACCGCCAACCTGGGCCAGCGTGCCGTCATATCAACCAACACCGGCGCCATTGGCCAGCCACCACGGCGTTTTAGCACCTGAACTTTGACCCCTTGTAATGCCGGACTTACTTGCAGACTTAGTGCTATCGGCAGTAATAATTGGCTTTGTTGCTGGCCGCGGAAAATAAACAAACTGGCCATGCCATGCTGCGCGCACAGTTGCAGTCGTTTTAGCTGGGCAATCGAAAGGGTTGATTGCCACAGCACCACAGAACCACAACAGCCGCTTTTCAGGCATTGTTCGGCTGCCCAGAGTGCGTCTTGTGCTGACGCTGGCTGTAATACTAAAACCTGTTCCACAGCCAAACCGGCTGCTTGCAACATCTGGCTGCCAATCAGCATCGGTGGATTGATCAGTACCAGTAATTGCGAGCTGGCTTGGCTTCTGGTTAAACAAGGCAACAATAGCCGCAGCTCGCCGATGCCAATGGGGCTGTGTAATTCGATCACGGTATGCGCCGGAAAACCACCGGCCAGCAGTTGGTCAAGTTCAGCAAAACCGGTACTGAGCACAGTGCCGGGGCTTGCTTGATCATGCAATGACCAGATATGGCCACTGGCCTTCAGTTCGGACACAGTGCTCATCAGCTATACCTCTATCTATAATGTACTGTAATTAT
The DNA here is from genome assembly GCF_001669775.1 of Rheinheimera sp. SA_1. Classification (GTDB taxonomy): domain Bacteria; phylum Pseudomonadota; class Gammaproteobacteria; order Enterobacterales; family Alteromonadaceae; genus Pararheinheimera. The sequence goes on along the minus strand of NZ_LXWK01000016.1, from coordinate 754,249 downwards.
ATACAGTATATAGTGTTGGTTTCAGGCGGCAAGCTCATTCCGGAAAATTGTGCTCCAATCGCGTTAACCCTGCAAAAAGGCTGATGATTTTTTTGTTGTTGTAACAGAAAATGTGTTCCAGAAGCTGAGTGAGGTAAAAATCCCATATTAAATCAATGGATTAAATAAAAAATATCTATGCGTTCACCGTAGAGTTGTTACAGCCGTAAATCTGGTATTTACAACCTTTTTTGCCAATAAGCCCACTATTAATTCAGACCTGCAAGCATCAGCCACTGCAGACGGTGTCAGGCAATATCAGACAGTGTCCGGCGGCTACAAGTGCCAACAGATCAGGCGCCAATCCGGCGATCTATCACTTTCTGGAGATACAGCAATGAAAAAATTTCAACTAGTTAGTTGTGCCGTCCTGCTGGCTATCACTGCGACTGCGACTGCAGCTCATGCCGTTGAATATGTTGCCGCTGACGATAACCCGGCCAGTAAACTTTGCGTCAGTGCCGCAATGGACCGGCCGATCAAATTTATGGTGGAAATGCGGGATAACGGTGTGTCAAAAAGATATGCCGCAAACAAGATCACCTGTAATGGCACTAATATCACCAGCTTTGCGCAGCAAGCCGGCAATGAAGGTAATTACAAGATGTTAAACCGCCATCGCCGTGGCCACGTTGAAATCAGTGATCTGGCGCAGTTGCCAGCAGCTAACGGGCAGATAATGACGGTCAGTAGTCAGGTAAACGAAGCCGCCAGACCGTAGTCCGTTATGATGTCAGGGCTTCAAAGTAACCAACAGAGCCATTTACCGAAAGGGCAGCAGCCAGAGTGATCCAATCCGTCAACGACGTTGGCTGCTGCTTTTGCCTGTTATTGTGCGAACTTTATGGTTTTTAACGCCTGGATAGCGTTTTTACCGGCAAGCGCAGTTTTGGTTGATTTGCTATTGCTGCCAATCGGAAAGAATGTGCAATAATTGTCGCTAACGATGGCTTTACAGACGAACCTTCAAAATCCGATGACAGTATTAGGCACACATCAAGGTATTATTTTTGATCTGGATGGCACCTTAGTCGACTCCAGACTGGATTTTTCACTGTTATGTCAGCGCTTGGGCTGGCCGGCGGGTACCCCGATTCTGGAGCATCTGGCCACTTTAAACGATCCGGCGGAAGTCGCCGTGGCAGCGCAGATTATTGAACAATTTGAACTGGAAGGCGCAGCCACAGCCTGCTGGATGCCAGGCGCAGCAGCTTTATTACAGCACCTGCAACAACAAAAAATCCCCACGGCGATTTTAACCCGCAACATCAAATCGGCGACCGAACTTTGCATCAAAAATCTACAGATTAACGTCGATCTGGTGTTAACCCGCGAGGATTGTACGCCAAAACCTGATCCGGCCGGTTTGTTGCACATTGCCGGAACGTGGCAACTGGATTGCCGGCAGTTGTTGTTTGTCGGGGATTATCTGTTTGATTTACAAACAGCTGCCAGAGCCGGGATGCCTTCTTGTTTGTATCGCACAGCTGATAACGCGCATTTTGCTGAACTTGCCGATTTTATTATTGACGACTTTTCTGAACTACAGCAACACTACCGCTAGTGCGGTGAATTTCAAAACAGACAACTGCATGTGGTATTGCTAAACTAATCCGGCAGACTCATCAATTAGCAGACCATTGATTTTAAAGGTGACGGGTGTCAGTAGCAAAAATAAGTCCCAGTCAGGTAAAAATAGGTTATTTCATCCAGTTACCGGTGAATTGGATGAAACATCCATTTATTTCCAATAAATTTAAAGTCGACAGTTACGAACAAATTGCCATTATCCAGACGCTGGATTTGGACTTTGTGTATTTTTTTCCCGATAAAAGCAGTATTGACCTGAACCCGGAGCCGGAACCGAATGCGATTGATTTAAATCAGCAGGCGGCCCAGTTGAGGTATGAACTGGAACGGGAGAAAAACGCCCGGATTGAACAGGCAAAAGAGCAGCGCCGACAAATTCAGAAGACCGAAAAAGCCTTTGAACAGTCGATGGTGCAGGTGCGGAATGTGATGGCGAAAATTGGCAGTCGTCCATTGCAGGCTGTGGATGAAGCTACCGAGCTGATTAATCGGGTTGCCGATACCATCATCAATGCCGACGCCTTGGTATTGCATTTGATTTCCCAGGCAGGCAAAGATCAGGAAAGCCTTTATTATCATGTATTAAACGTGTCGGTGTTGTCGATGATGCTGGCAAAAAATCTCGGGCTCAGTGATGAGAAAATCAAGCTGACCGGACTTGGTGCTTTGTTCCATGACATGGGAAAACTAAAAATCCCGACGCAAATATTGCGTAAGACCGAGCCATTAACTGCCCCCGAAGCTAATTTACTAAAACTGCATACCAAGTACGGCGTCGATTTATTGCGCCTGACCGAAGCATTTCCGGTTGAAGCTTATCCGGTGATTTTGCAACACCATGAAATGTTAGACGGCAGTGGTTATCCGGCGGGTCTGAAAAGCGAACAAATTGATGAACTGGCCAAAATCGTGGCGGTGGTCAACGAATTTGATAACTTATGCCATCCGGTAGATCCGAGCAAAGCCCGCTCGCCGCACCACGCGATGTCTTTTTTGTTTAAAAGCATGAAAGGGAAATTAGGCGCAGCGCAAATGGCGCAACTGATCAAAATGATGGGCGTTTATCCACCAGGGACAGTGGTGATGCTGACTGATCAGCGTGTCGCCCTGGTGATGTCCGTCAATAGCGACAAACTGTTGTACCCGAATGTACTGGTTTACGACCCACAGATCCCAAGGCTGGAAGCGCCGGTCATTAGTCTGGAAGAGGGCAAACTGGCTATTGAAAAAGTGTTGAAGCCTTCCGCCTTACCGCCAGCGGTTTATGAGTATCTGAACCCGCGGTCGCAGGTTAGCTATTATGTGCAAAGTGATAAGCCGGGTAGTTAAGCCGGGTAGTTAAGCCGTTCTCCAGATCAGGCCGGGCATTGCAACAGGCGCTAATATGTCAGCGCAAACAACATCTCGGCTAAATCCGGTTGCCACTGCGCTGTTTTCGCCACGCGTTGCCCCTGAAAAGTAACACCTTCAGCCAACAACAAACTGCGCTGCAATAATGCCTGTGGTGTACCTGCTGCAAAGGCCAGTGTCAGGTTGCTGCGCAGCACCCGATGCCAGGGCAAAGGCATTGATTCTGGAGCCATTCCCAGCGCCTTACCGACTAATCGTGCGCGGCCGGGTAAGCCGGATAAATCGGCAATCTGGCCATAGCTTGCCACTTTGCCTGGCGGGATTTGCCGGACGGTTTGCCAGATTTGAGTGTAATAAGCAGAAGACATTCGCCCCACAGTCCCGTTAAAATAGCTTTCCTGCAGCATGCCATGAACAGAAGTGAAGCTCCAACCATGCCGGTAAAAATCATCGAAAAACCCGAACCGCCCGCCAGTAATGAATGTTGTGGCAGTGGCAGTTGTTGTCCCTGTGTCTGGGATTATTACCGGGATCAACTGAGTCTCTGGCAACAACAGCTGGTTACATCACCAGAGATGGCGGCAAAGGAAACCAGCCCTGAGTCACCAGCCAGGTAAATCTTTAACTGAAATCAAATATTTGCCTGAAATCACATAGTTGACTATGGTGAACTATCGCCATTTTTGAGTCAGGATCGGTACAGGTGCAACTTCAGACCGCAGATATCAATCTGGTGCTATTTAGTATTTCGGTGCTGCTGATAGCAACTCTGGCGTACATCCTGTTTATTCAGTCGTTACCGGTGCAGCCCCATGCCAGCCAACGCACAGCACTGCGTTATTTCAGCTGGTTTTTTGTCACAGGTTTTGCTGCTTTTGTACTGTTTTGTCTGCGTTATTTTGGCTGGTATGCAACTTCAGTCGTCAGTGCCAATTTATTGTACCTTAGCAGTATCTATCTGTTTTATTTCGGTATTCGTGCCAGGTATCAGCAACCAATACACCGGCATTTTTTAGTCTGGCCGCTATTCCATTTAGCGCTGATGTCAGTGCTGATGTGGTATTTCAGTTTTATTCACAACGACATGTATATCCGGTTACCGATCTTTTTAGCGTCGATGTGTTTGCCTCTGTTGCTAAGTTTTTCCACGATCAGGCAATTTGGACTGCCCAGTAATCTTGGTGATCGGATCCTGAAACTTAGCGTGTTAACCGCGCTTTTGACCTTGCCGGCGTTATACCCGCTGTTCAGTTTTATGCTCCGGCCTGATCATTCCAGCCAGATTTTAGTGACGACGCTGGTATCACTAACGCTGGAGACTTTATGCGTGGGAGGTCTGGCGATAAGTTATATCTATGATTTGATTGATAAACTTCGCCATGACGCTCACACCGATAAACTGACTGGAGCCAAAAACCGCCGTTATTTTTTCCGCTTTGCGCCCCAGATATTGCAGCAGATGCGTTTACAGAAAAAACCGGTTTGTCTGGTAATCATTGATATCGACCATTTTAAAAAGGTCAACGATCAGCATGGTCATCAAATTGGCGACTTGGTACTGCAGCACTTTGCCGCCATCATTCTGCAACAATTAAAACCGGCAGATTTGCTGGTTCGTTATGGGGGAGAAGAGTTCGCGTTGTTGTTGCCGGATTGCGCGATTAGCGGTGCCGTGTTGTGGATCCATCGATTACAGACGCAGATCCATCGGCAACCTTTGGTCCAGCAGCTTTCTTTCGCCCAGCCTTCATTACCACTGGCGGAGATGCCAGCCGAACCAGCCACAGCGTTGCCACCGCTAAGCATACCCTTGACGGCTAGTTTCGGTGTTACCCAAATTCAGCCTGGAGTCGATTTGGATCAGGCATTTAAACAGGCCGACGCAGCGCTGTACCAAGCCAAACTGGCTGGGCGAAACCGGTTGGAAATCGCCTGAGAACGGAGCGGGTCACTGGTTAAATCAAGCAGCAAAGGCTGCCAGCCTTGCTTTCAAAGCCAATTTTCCATGGTATAGTCATGCGCTGTTATACCCGCATCTGCAATGATTTTGGGTATATACCTCTTGTTCACCCAAACCATAATTAAAAATACAACTAATTCAGGAATGCTATGACGACTTCTACCTTTGTAGTGCCCAATCAACGGCAATGGCTTGGCCACCCGATCGGGCTTTACGTCTGCTTTTTTACCGAAATGTGGGAACGTTTTGCGTTCTATGGTTTAAAAGCACTGCTGTTTTTATATCTGACACAACATCATTTATTTACCGATAAAACCGGTTATATCCTGCTGGGCACTTATGCCGGCCTGGCATATGCGTTGCCGGTGGTCGGTGGATTGCTGGCAGACAAATATCTGGGGATGCGTAAAGCCGTCACTTTTGGTGGCGCGCTGATGGCATTGGGGATGCTTGGCATGGCCTACAAAGGAACCCAGGCAAGTACTGAAGGTGGTGCTGATCAGCTGGCATTACAGGTGATGTATGCATCTTTAGCCTTAGTGGCGGTTGGGGTTGGTTTTTTAAAGCCGAATATTTCGACCATTGTTGGCCGTTTATACAACGACCAGGATCCACGGCGTGACTCTGCATTCACCTTGTTTTATATGGGCATTAATTTAGGTGCGGTTATTTCCAGTTTATTTGTTGGCTGGATTGGTCAGGCGTATGGCTGGGAATACGGATTTGGCTCGGCCGGTATTGGCTTGTTGTTGGGACTGGTGGTGTTTGTCAGCGGTACTAAATATTTGCACGGTCAGGCAGAACCGGCCAATCCTGAGCTGTTAAAAGAAAAAGTCGCAGGTTTGTCACGGGAATGGCTGATTTATATTCTGGCACTGGTTGGCGTGGTCGCGGTGCAACAGATTTTGCAAACCACCATTAACTTCGGTGCACTCGGCCAGTTATTGGGAATGGCGGAAGGTGCTGAAATTACTGCCACTGAAGTGGTCGCCGTGGTAATGACTATCGCGCTGTTAGTGTGGTGGTTTAAATTCGTGTTTATTGAATGCAATGTATTAGAACGCGCCAGTATGATCATGCTGATGGTATTAACCGCCATTTCTGCCGTGTTCTGGGGCTTATACGAACAAACTTACGGTAGCTGGCTGGCCTATTCCGACCGGGTAATGAACAGCCCGACTTTTGATTTGGGCTTTGTCAGTTTTGCCTTTAACTCGTCACAGCTCACTTTTGTGGCCTCGTTATTTATTATTATCCTGGCGATCCCCTTTGCCTGGTTATGGCCATGGTTGGATCGCAAAGGCTTAAACCCGTCGTCGCCGGTAAAGTTTGGTTTTGCTTTATTACTGGCCGGTTTAGCGCACTTTATTCTGCAATACGCAGCGTTGAATCCGGAAGCGAACGGCCTTGCCGGATTCTGGTGGTTTATTCTGGCGTATTTTGTATTAGTGGTTGGTGAGATGGCATTGTCGCCGATTGGCCTGTCAGCGGTAACGGCGTTATCCGTACCAAGGGTCGTCAGTCTGATGATGGGCGTCTGGTTCCTGGCCTCGGCCTTTGGTGAAATTATTGCCGGTCGGTTGGGCGCTCTGGCCTCAATGCCAGCCGGTACACCGGTTCCCGATGCACTGGCGTTGTATGGCGAAGTGTTTGCCGTACTCGGGTGGGTTGGGGTGGGGACTGCCGTCTTTATGTTTGCCATTGGCCCGCTATTGAATCGACTGATCGTGCGGGCGCAACAGCAAACGCAGGCACAGACTGCTAATACTGTGCCGGTTTAATCTATATACCCGCTACGGCTACAACTACGCCTCTGGCGGTAAAGACGCTGGTTGGCGATAGCCGACCGAACCACAAAGCCGGACCTGGTATTGATAACCAGATTCGGCTTTTTTATCCGGGGTGATCACCAGCACTTCGTAGTCATTGATATGGACCAGATGTTCTTGCCCGGACATCACACAACTTGAACGGCCCATACTTTCCAGCTGATACAAAAAGCCAGCCAGAGTGCGGTTCAGCCACGGGATGGTTGGGATGGCACTACCTAAATTGATTTCCACCTGATTGCTGCCTTTGGCATTATGGCTGGCCGTCACTTTAGTGTTTGTAGCTGTTGTTGCCGTTGAATCAGTGGTGGCAGAACCGGTGAGATCATCGCTAGCCACGGTGTTTTGAGGCGTCACGGCTGCATTCGCCGCACTGCGGGCATCGGCAGCACTTATTGCATCGTCGTTGTTTTTAACCGGGACTAACGTTGGCTCGCCATTAAACAGATTAGTTAACTGCGAGCTATCACCGGTTAAATAAGCGCTGGGCAGTACTGCTAAACAACTCATAAACACCGGTAAATAAACAATACGCGCCAATAAAGTTTTCACCGGATAGGCTTCATCACCGAGAAGATGGTGGCTGCGTATGCCAATTGGCCGGAGCAGCAACAACAGCATAATTTTGCCGGTATGCAGGATGGTGTATAACGTTAACACCACCAGCGACAGGCTAAAACTCCAGATCGGTGCCAGCAATAACACCGTCAGATTGACGGTATAAGGCACAACGTCGGTGCGAATACCAATCAGATTGTTGACCTGACTTTCTGCCATCGCAAAGCAAAAGTTACCCAATATTGCATAAAACACCACGATCACGGCTTTACCAGCCAGACTGTTCCAGATCCGCAAAAAGCCTTGCCACATATCCTGGGTTACCGCGCAAAGTAATGCCAGCGCCATGCCATATAACAACCATTGCTGACTGCAAAAGCTCAGAAGCCATAACCCCACACAGACAGTCGCCAGTGCATAACCACGTTGTGCCGGTTGCAGTTTTTGCCAAATCGGCTGGATTTTATTTGTTAACCACATCAGAACTTCCTTGATTGCAATTTATTTACAGCATGGTAGGGGTTGGTTGCGACGTGGTAAATCAATTTTTACCAATGGTCGAAGTTGACCGGGGATTGATCGCAAGCAGTTGCCTTTTGTTGCTGACTGCAAGTAATCTGCAGCGCTATTTTTAACGATCCGTACAGGGAATCTATGAAGTATCTGCTGTTCACAACTGCCATCCTCGCCAGCCTTGCTGTTACTGCCGACGAAGGCCAGTGGCAACCACATCAACTTAAACAATTACAACCGCAACTGGATGCCCGCGGCATTCAACTGAGCGGTGAGCAATTGGCTGATTTATCGCAATATCCAATGAACGCTATCGTCAGTCTTGGTTATTGTTCGGCGTCTTTTGTGTCGGCGACCGGCCTTGTGATCACTAATCACCACTGTGGTTATGGTGCCATTCAGCAAAATTCCAGCAAAGAGCGCAATTTAATGGCGCAGGGCTTTCTGGCCAAAACGCTGGCCGAAGAATTACCGGCCGGCCCACAAGAGCGGCTGTATATCACCGAGCAGGTGCTGGATGTTACCGCGAAAGTCAGTGGTGGGCTGGCAGCTGATATAACGCCGTTAGCGCGTTACCAGGCGATTGAAAATAATCGTAAAACAGTGATCAAAGACTGCGAAACCGACGCGAACTATCGCTGTAATGTGGTGAGCTTTCACCATGGTATGGAATATTTTCTGATCAAACAGCTGATGATCCAGGACGTGCGCCTGGTGTACGCGCCGCCAGAATCGGTGGGCAATTTTGGTGGGGATATTGATAATTACGAATATCCACGCCATACCGGCGACTTTACCTTTTTACGTGGTTATGTAGCGAAAGATGGCAAACCGGCAGCCTACTCCGTCGATAACGTGCCGTATCAGCCAAAAAATTTCCTGAAAGTAAATGCCAGTGGTGTGCGGGCCGGTGATGGTATTTTGCTGGCCGGTTATCCTGGGAAAACCAGCCGTTACCGCTTAGCCGAAGAAATCGACTTTGCCGCGAGTTGGGAATATCCGGCAAACATTCAGACATACACCGAGTTGATTGGCACCATTGAGCGGTTAGGGCAGCAAAATGCCGATTATCAGGTGAAGTATGCCTCGGTGGTGAAAGGTCATCACAACCGGATGAAAAAGCTCAAAGGTTTACTGGATGGCTTTAAGGCCACCGATATTCAGAGCATTAAGCGCCAGCAGCAGCAAGAACTGCAACAGTGGATTGCCAGCTCAGAAGTACCTGCTTATCAACAGGCGGTAACGCAGCTTGGCGCCTTGGTTGCCAAAGAGCAGCAGTTTTTGCAGCAAACCTATTATTTTGATAACGCCAGACGCAGCGATTTATTGCAGACTGCCAGTGATTTGTACCGGTTAGCTGTCGAGCAACAAAAACCAGATGCGGCGCGGGAAATGGGCTATCAGGACCGTGATCTGACGATGTTTCAGGGCAAGTTAAAACGGCTCGACACCCGGTTTGCCGCCGAAGTTGATCTGGCGTTATGGTCGGAGCAACTGGCGGTGTATCTGGCGCAGCCTGAAGCTGTACGCAGCAAGGCACTGGATCAGGCGTTACAGCTTAAGCCTGGCCAAACTCCGGCGCAAATCAGTACCTTATTGCAAGACTGGTATAGTCGCAGCGATTTAACCAGCTTAAGCGGCAGGATGGCTTGGCTGGGTAAAACGCCCGCCCAATTTGCGCAAAGTGATGATCCATTTATTAAACTAGCGGTGGCGTTATTTGAAACCCAAATGCAGCAGGAGCAGCAGAAAAATCAACTGGCCGGTGAATTCGCCAGCGTCAGACCGGCATACATGCAGGCGGTTATTGCCTACAACAAAACCTTAGGTCGCCCGGTGTATCCGGATGCCAACGGTACTTTGCGTATCACCTATGGTCATGTTGATGGCTATCCGGCGGCTGATGGGGTGTATAAAACACCATTTACCACTGTGGCCGGCATGCTGGCGAAACAACAACAAAGCGCGCCATTTCTGGTGCCGGACAAGTTAGTGCAAGCTTATCAGCAGCAACGGTATCAGGGGTTTTATCATCAGGATTTGGCCGCCAAGGCTGATGATAGCTGGTGGTGTGGTGTGGTGAACTGCGCTAAACCTGCCGCTGTGCCGGTAAATTCTGTACCGTTAAACTTCCTGTCCAGTGCCGATACCACCGGCGGCAACTCCGGATCGGCAGTGCTCAATGCCAAAGGCGAATTGATCGGACTGAATTTTGATTCTACTTACGAGTCAATCAGTAAAGATTGGTACTTTAACGAAGCGGTCACCCGCGCCATTCATGTCGACATTCGTTATGTATTGTGGCTGATGCAATATGTGGATAATGCGGATAATTTACTGGCGGAGATGAGCATAGTTCACAACTGACGATGTAGCTGGCAGACAAAAAAGGGCCCGGAAATGTATCCGGAGCCCTTTTTCAAAGATGAAACTTTTGGGGTACATCTATGGTTGGCAGCTGCTAAATAATCATTGAGCCTTTAGGGTTCAGCAGACTTAAAATCGACATCCCTTCGAGACTGGCAAAAGCACGCGCTTCATCGACATCACGGCGTTTTAAGCCCAGACCACTGATAATTTGCTGATCAATTAAATCTTCCAGTTCAAACTGACCAAAAGCAGCATTTAATAATGATAACCGGGACGCCAAATGCAGCACCTGCACCACTTTATTTTTCGGTTGCAGTTGTGGCGAATTAAGGTAATTCAGCGGTTCAATCAGGGAATCCGGCAAGCGCCAAAGTTTTAGCAACGCCACGCTGCAATCGGCATAGCTGAAACCAAGTAGCTCTTGTTGGCGCATCCATGGCAACACACCTTTTTTATAGTGAGCGCACAGCCTTGCCACATCAGGATTCACCTCAACCACCACCAGTTCACCGATATTGTGCAGCAGACCAGATAAATACAATGGCTCGCTTTGTTTGATGCCAACCACGGCGCCTAAAAATTTGGCAATCAACGCCGCATGAATACTGATTTCCCAAAATCTTTCTAAATCAATCACATCGGGCGGTGTTTTCGAAAAAGCCTCAGTGGAGCCATAAGCGACGACCAGGTTGTACACTTGCGTTTCGCCCAGCAGCAGCACGGCTTTGCTAACCGAATCAACCGGGTTGGGGAAATTATATAAAGCGCTGTTGGCAAGTTTTAGCAGACGGGAAGCCAGTGCCGGATCCAAAGCGATAATTTCCGCAATTTCATCCAGGCTACTGATTTTGTTGTCGATGACTTCTTTAATTTTTAAACAGGTATCGGGTAACACAAATACATCACCGACTTGTCTGGCAAATTCAAAAGCGCTCACGCTGTCTTCTCCTGCATCCTACCGGTTTCCTATAGTGTCGCTTTAAACCACCGTTTTACAAGCAAAGCCTTGGTTTTTTTTCCCCAAGCGGTAACATTGCAAACTGGGTTTCGTAAATGGCTGCTTTTTATAGCTTTGTTGGATATTATATAAAAGCTTCAACTATACTCAAAATCATTGAAGATGCAGGTAGGCGGCAACTGAACGAATTCCCATGAGCATAGTTGTCCTATGCGACTGGGATGAGTGAAGGCAGCCAACACCCCTGCAACTTCAAGGATGAAGAGTATATACTCTGCCAGATCCTGGTTGTGCAGACTTCGGCATCATTCCTAAACTGACCAAAATTCCAGAAGGACAGCGTGATTAAGTCAGCCAAAATCCTGTTGCTAATCTTCCCGAGCATGCTGGTGTATGCCGATAATCCACCACAGCCGCCGCTGGTAGTGGCGCATACCGCTGTCGCAGTCGATCGCCTGAGCAAGTCACAACTTCGCAGTATTTATTTAAAACGACAAGTGATCTGGCCGAACGGCGATAAAATCAAAGTTTATATGCTGCCCGCAAAATCGGTGACCCATCAGCAATTTAGCCAGGCCGACCTGCAAATGTTTCCTTATCAGCTGGAGCAAACCTGGCAAAAACTAACCTTTTCTGGCATTGGCACACCACCCATTGAAGTTGCGACCGCAGCGCAAATGTTACAACTGATCCAGACTACCCCTGGTGCCATTGGTTATTTACCGCACGGAAATGAGATAAACAATGCAAAAGTTATTGAAATTCAACCCTAAGTTACTGGCAAAAGCGTTGCTTGCCGTGACATTAGGGCAGGCGCAGCTGGCTATGGCAGCCGACGACTGGCACTGGCATGGTTTTGTCGCACAAGGATTAATGCAGGCCAAAGACAGCAACTTCGTCAATAACGATGGTGATGTGTCGGCCAAACTAACCGAATTTGGTCTGAACTCGGTCTGGCAACTGGACCCATCGTTCCGATTGGCCGGTCAGCTGATGTACCTCGATGGCGGCAACAGATTTCAGCAAGGTTTGCGGATTGATTATTTGTTTCTGAACTGGACCGCCATCAATACCCTGGATTGGCAGGTCGATTTATATGCTGGCCGCTATAAAAACAGTCATTGGCTCTTTTCCAGTACCCGTGATGTAGCGATCACCAGGCCGATGATCGTGTTACCGCAGTCTGTATATTTTGATTCATTCCGTGATATTGCCGTTGGTTCCGATGGGATTGCCCTGCAATCAACCTACAGCAGCACTCTGGGCGAGCTTGATTTGAACTGGAGCCTTGGCGCGACGCCCACCCCGAAAGAGCAAAGTCAGCGCATTATCAGCAATTTTATTACCGGTGCCACCAAGCAAGATTTTGTGCATCAGATCAGTAGTTTTTTCCGGCCGACCGGTTCAAAAAGTCAGTGGGGTGTCAGTTTACTGGATTCAGATTTTAACTACCGTCGCACCATGACCGATATTTTCGCCGATGGTGATTTTACCGTACAGCGGGTGATGCTGAACTGGCGTTACAGTGAAGAGAACTGGGAACTGTCGAGCGAGCTGTTTCAGGAACGGGTATCGGTGTATGGGTTTTACGCCCCAGGTGTGCAGCGCACGCAGTTCGCACAGGGCGCTTATCTACTGGCGCGGTACAACCTGAGTCCACAAACCACACTCTATGCCAGTTATGATCATTTTTATGGCAATAAAGACGACAAAGGAGGCAGTCTGTTACCTCTGCAAACCGGCGGTTTGGTTGCAGATTACTTTGGTTATCAACGTGATACTGCGCTTTCAGTCAGCCATGACTTTGGCGGCAACTGGCGCATCACGGCGGAATACCACTGGGCTATCGGCACCGGTCGGTTGGGGCCGAATGTGGTGCCGGATACCGTTGTGAACCGTTCGAAATACCATCAGCTCTGGGCAGTCCAGCTCATGTACTGGTTCTGATCATGCGGCCGTTTTTAAGCCTGCCGTGGAAAATATTGGGCATTACGCTGGGCGCGTTATTGCTGATGAGTATTTTGCTGACCAGTTTTACCTTGGTAAAAATGGAGCAGGATTTCCGGCTGCAACAGGACAAACAGCTGCAGCTGCGACAACAACAGTTTAACCATCTGAATTTACTGCTGGAAAATCAACTACGCAGTTGGCTTGAGTCTTTTACTGACTTAGTGGAACTGCGCTCGCAACCCGATTTCACCGCTTTTGCCAAAGCTTTGGCCAGTCACTACGATGCGATTGCGGTCCATTTGAATGTCGAAAGTATCTGGTTATTGGATGCCAATCTGAATTCGTTGTATGCCTCGACCGAGCAAATTCCGCCCTCGGTGCTGGATGTCGCGCGGCAGGTGATGACCGAGCAACAGCCGCAATCGGCGATTTTCTGCGCCACCCAATGCACTAAATTAATTCTGGTACCGGTGCAAAATGCCAATGCCGACATCGCAGTAGTAGCGCTCTCCACCACCTTATTGGATATTTTATCGTCGCTGAAACAAGGCATTGGCTCAGAAGTGGCAATAGTTCGAATTGACAGTGCGGACAACAGCCCGTTGCGGCAATTTGAACTATTGTCGTTGTCGAATCCGGAGCTGATGCGACCAGTGTTCCGGGCATTATCGAATCAACCCTCGCTGCAGGAAGCGCGGTCGCAGGGCATTGATGTAGAACTGGCTGAGCAACATTATTTGATTAGTTTACTGCCGCTGCTGGCGCAAAACCGCAGTTATTACCTGGCGCTGGTGGATGACACCACCAAGTTCGTGCAGGCGCAGGCGGCATATCAGCGGCAGATTATTTTGTTTGCCTGTGGTTGTTTTGTACTGCTGGCAGTGCTGATTTATTTCAGCACGCTGCGTTTAAGCCGGCGTTTGCTGGCGTTGGCACAACATTTACCCTTGTTGGCGCAGCGCCAGTTCCGGCAATTCCGGCAGCATAGCGCTTATGATCCTTTGTTATTTCAGGACGAACTGGATGTGTTAACCCAGGCCGCTTATCAGCTCAGTGTGGAATTGGAGCAACTGCATCAGCAAATTGAAGTGAATACCCAGGAGCTGGAAAACATCGCGATGTTTGACCTGCTGACCGGTTTACCCAATCGCAATATGCTGCAATTTCAGTTGAAAAAATGTCTGGCCGGGCTGGAGCGGCAAACAGGCTCTATTGCGGTGCTGTTTTTGGATCTGGATGATTTTAAAAAGATTAATGACAGTAAAGGCCACGCCGCCGGTGATCAGCTGCTGGTTGAAGTAGCACAGCGTCTGCGTGCTTGTATCCGCAGCGCCGATATTGCTTGTCGCTTTGGCGGTGATGAATTTGTAGTGGTGCTGACGCAATCAAACGAACTGGATTACCCCTATCAGGTGGCTGATCGGATTTTTGATGCGTTTAAACAACCGATAAGCCTGGGGGCGCAGCTATTTTACATCTCGACCAGCATCGGCATGACCACCACTGAACATCATGATGTGTCGCCGGATGAACTGGTGCGCCAGGCCGATATGGCGATGTATGAAGCCAAGGATCGTGGCGGCAATGTGGCGCTGCTGTACGATCAGGAAATGTATCAACGACTGGCGCAGCGGTTGGTGCTGGAAAGTGAAATTAAAGAAGCGATTAAATTCAAACAGTTCAGTTTAAGTCTGCAACCACAAATCGAACTGAGCACTGGCCGGCTGGCGGGTTTTGAAGCCTTGTTACGCTGGCAACATCCGGTACGGGGCACCGTGACGCCGGACGAATTTATTGGCATTTTAGAAAATTCACCACAAATGATTGAGCTGGGTTATTGGGTGTTCCAGCGCAGTTTTCAGCTGGCCAAAGAATTGATTGGTAAGGGTTATCCGGACATCCGTATTTCGATTAACCTGTCGGCCGAGCAGTTTTTAGATCCGGCGTTACCAGCGCTGCTGGAATTGTGGCTGGACGATTTGGGTTTATCGGCACAGCACTTTGAGCTGGAGCTGACCGAACGTACTCTGGTACAAAATATTGACATCACCTTAAGTGCAATGCGCCAGCTGAAAGCGCAAGGTTTTTACTTCTCGATTGACGATTTTGGCACCGGCTACTCGTCGTTAAGTTACCTCAAACAAATGCCGGTCGACATTATCAAAATTGATAAAAGCTTTATCTTTGGCATGCTCGAAAACGATGCCGACTATCAAATCATCGTCTCCACCATCGCCATGGTACAGAAGCTTGAACTCAAAGTGGTGGCCGAAGGCGTCGAAAACCGCGCCCAGCTGCAACTACTAAAACAACACCGCTGTGATTTTGGTCAGGGTTATTATTTCGCCCGTCCGTTAAATGAAGCCCAGCTGGCGGAGTTTCTGGAACATAAAGTTCCGAATGGGTATTTGATGCTGACTTGATCGGCGCTTGGCGAAGCGCTTTCGCTTTTGGTATGTTGGACAACGGTTTTGTTGTTTGAAACAACTGCGTTGCGCGGGTTTCGCCTACGGCGAGTTACTTATTTTGCTTCGCCAAAATAAGTAACCAACAAAAGGCGACCCCTGATCGCTCGAAAGCCCGGAAGTTTGGCTCGATTTTGAGGCAAATGCGCAAACTCGCGATTTGCTAACGTCAAATCGCTCAAACAGTGCGCATTTTTAAAACCTCAAAACCGGCCAAACCACCGGCTCGCTTTACGGGGACAAAAGCAGCTGGAAAGTAACTTTGTGCCAAGATCGTACTATTAGACTTTATGGATACAAACCTTAAATGCTTAAGTACTAACCATAAGTCAATTTTCTAAGTCTTGCGGGCGCAATGCCTTCTTTCTTGCCCCCCTGAAACGGGACGAGTATTTATATATTGTTGAAGTTTATATAAAAAGCGGATAGCTTGCTGCATTGAATGTAGCGAAAGGTTGCGGGTTGTTTGCCGTTGAAAAAATACTGTTAAATGCCCAACGAGGGGAAGTGATAATGGCAGAAAGGAATGTCGTAAAAAAAAGACCGAGGAGAACTAATCGGGATCTATTTCTCGACAAGCTCAAGTCGCTTGTGGACAAGGATAGCCCCCTTACAACCAACCAGGCACTGAGAGATGCGCTCGGGTGGGATGAAGACAAATATAGGCAAATAAAGAGGCAGCTTCTAGACGAGGAGCAGATTGTCAGCGGCCGGGGACATGGTGGAAAGATTGGGCTCTCCTTTGGAATAGGATCCAATCCGCTCAACATATTCATCTCGTACTCGCATGCAGACGAGGCACTCAAGGATCAGTTTGTGAAGCATTTGAATCCGTTGAAAAGAATGGGTCTGATTGCAGAATGGCACGATAGAAAGATACTCGCAGGAGACAAATGGGCTCAGGAAATTTCAAAAAACCTTGCAACTTCTAAAATCATTGTGTTGCTCGTGAGCATCGACTTCATAAACTCTGAATACTGCTACGATATTGAGCTAGAGAAGGCTCTTGATCTTCATGAAAAGGGCGCGTCAAAAGTCATTCCCGTTATTCTTCGGAGTTGTATGTGGCAGCACATGCCCTTTGCAAAGTATCAAGCCCTTCCCAAGGATGGAAAAGCCGTTAAGTCGTGGCTTGATGTAGATGAGGCATTTGCGAGTGTTGCGGAAGGTATAAAGAAGACAGTCGATGAGATTCTATTGAACGAGTGATATCGCACATAACAAACACCTTCAAAGTGACGCGCAAGCGCGCATTTGAGGCGAGCGTTATGCAAATCCACAGGGAGAATTGATCAATGACGATCAGAGATGAATTTAATGCGAGATTGCGAGCGGCAATGGACGAATGTGCAAACTTAGGTTACCCGCCCAATCGAATTAGGCAAATGTTTGATGCGTCTCACCCTGTAGAGGTGGCCAAAAGACTTGTGGTCTCTGGCGATTTTCAGGATGGGTTTAGAGCTGTTATAGCAATGGGGCGGCCCGACTTAACGATTGAATCAATAATGCTTGAAGAGCGGTACTCTTCATTATTTACAGCTCAGGAACTACAGGCCGCGCGTTGGCGGCTAAATAATGTCTAGGCAAGTATAATAAGGCGCATCAACTCGAGGCCTGCTGTCGATGGGACGCCAAACCGCAGGCAGTTTGTCGCCCGTGCGCTAATAGTTATGCAATATAAATAAGGTCAAATTATGCATCCAATACTAGAAAAAGCACTTAAGTTACTTTCAGTCACATGCAGTAAATCAGCTCTTCATCCAAGCGATGAAGATCGTATAAAAGTAACTCTTCGAGTTCTCATTAAGAATGGAGTTGTCATCGCTCCAGCTGCTATTGAACAATGGTTAATTGCTAATTCTTGGCAAGCGAAGCCTATTAAAAACATCATCTCTTGGGCAACTGCAATATCTAATGGCGGTCGAGTTCAGCTTAAAAATAAAACAATGGCTCCAACCGAGAAAGAAGTTTGGCAAAAATTAAATGCATAACAATGTGTGCCACAGGGACGCCAAACTGCAGGCGGTTTGTCGCTCATGCGCTAGTAGTTATATGAATACGGTAGATCCGAGGTATATAAATGGAAGGGAAGACAACCTTTGAACTAATTTATTGCTCTATTGAGTTGTTTATTAATTTCTGGGAAGTTACGGTTTGGCCGTTGGTTATATTCGTATCTTTGCTATTGTTTAAGCGTCAACTTCGTCAATTACTACCTAGCTTGAGTCGCTTTAAGTATGGGGACTTTGAAGCTGATTTTGACAAAGATTTGGCACAAGCTGAAGTTAGTTTGGCTCAAACTAACGAACAAATGGGGATACAAACGAATGGTGTCGGTAATAGCTATAACTATGTACTGAACAAGATTAATCAGCTAATTGAAATATCACCTCGCTCAGCTGTTACGGAAGCGTGGAGAGAAGTTGAGGCAAGTACAGCGATGTTAATTCAGGCGCATGGCTACGAGCCGTCAAACGTGCAAATGTCTAAAGTCTTCCGAGGCATTGTTTACGAGCAGAATCTTCCTGTTTCGTTGTATGAAGACTATCGCAGGTTAATGATGTTGCGAAACCAAGCAATACATAAAGAAGAGTTTGTACTTACTGAGAACGAAGCAGAACGGTATGTTAAAACTACTATTGAACTAGCTAGTCTAATTCGTTCGCTCATTCCAGAAAAACAGTAGAACAATTCAGTTCAAGAGGGGCTACCAACGCTTGGCGGATTTGATTTTAATGTGTTTCAGTGGTTAAGGCCGTTATTTTGTTTTTTTTGTAAAGTGTTGTTAGCATCTTAATCGGGCATTAGTTTGCAAAAGCAAAGTCGGTGCAATTGCGCATTTGCGGTACGTTCGGTGGGTTAACCCGTTCGTTACGGCAACGCCGGTTTTCATCGCGCAACTTGCCTTAAAGGGCAGTAAAAGTAATTCAAACCGTTGGCGTCTTGCGCCAACGACCCGGGGTCGGCAGCGTGGTTTTGTTATCGCGCAGTTGTTAGTTTTTAAATTGCACGGCAGGCGCTGGTTGCTGCACGGTTTGCTAACAAGGCGCCCGTGCGCTTGGTTTTAGATTTCGCCCATGTCGCAAGGCGTGAAAGAGAGGGCTCACATGTCCAAGTCAGATTATGCAGAAGAAGCAGTAGCGCTTGAGAAAACAGGAGGAGCATCAAAATCGAATGAGCACATCGTGAGCGTCTGCGCTCTCGTTTTATCGCTTGTTTCGATTTTTGTATCAGGCTGGCAACTGTTCGAAAACAAACGCCAAGCCGAATTTCTCATCTCACCGCACCTGAGTATTCGGACCCAGGTTGGGAACTTCGCTGAAGAAGGCATCTACCTTGATAACGGTGGGTTCGGTCCTGCAAAGGTTCTCTCATTCAAAGTCTACTTCTCTGAACAGGAGTTCGCTGATTTTGCTGGCGTGATGACTCACCTACTAGAGAACAAGACGAAACTTCGACTTTGGTATGGACTTGACGAAGGCACGATTGATAGGCTGTACAACGAAGCACCTCATGCGACCTGGAAGGCTGATGATGTCATTCCCGCAAACTATCGCGGGTCACTTCTCGTGACTCAAAGAGGGATCATGCCCTCGCGAATTACTAGCATACAGTTCTATCGGAAGGTAGTTGGCGTCAAGATTCAGTACTGCTCCATGTCGGGAGCGAACTGCAAGTGGGCGTGTCTCAACCGAGAATGTCAAAAAGACGAAACCTAACCCTTCCATCGAGAGGATTAGTCCCAGCCTGAAGCCGATGTCATTTCAGAAGGAGCGAATCGTTATGTCTATGGATTGGTATGAAGCGGAACAGGAGCAGGCATACTCTGAGTTTGTAAATTCCCTTGCCGCTGAACTATATGATGAACACAAAGAACAAGCAATCGCCGAATTTGTATCAGAGCGTCTCGCGTCATACTATAAAAAGGATGTTCATATGGCAGAGGAAGCAATAATTTTCCTGAAGAAGGCTCAGTCACTTCAAGAGAGTGAGCCCACTGCATCGCTAATATTTTCATCCACAGCTACAGAAGTTTTATTAAAGTCTGTTTTGATAAAACCGATAGTGTATGGCCTTGTCCATACGGAATCGTTGGCTGAGCTGATTTCATCTGGGCTTGTTAAACAAACAGGTATTGATCGATTTAAGGAATTGGTTTTCGGAATTCTCGAGCACCATATCGAGTTTGATAGTGGCGTTAGAAGCTATTGCCGTGAAGGTGCTAGTGTTCCTCTCTGGCAAGAAAGGGAAAGCATTCAAGGCTTGCGAAATAAAGTTCTTCATCAGGCTAAAACTTGCAGTAAAAGTGATGCAGAACAATCTATTAGCGTTACTATTGCCTTTGTAAATCTTACAAGTCTATTGCTGAGTAGCATTGGCTTAAAATTTTCAAAGGGAGGCTTGTTGGTTAGTGAGTGACTTTCATGCCGCTTCTAACAATCGCAGGCGCGGCGGAAAAACAGGGTCAGGTCTTGCGCCGTGCCCGACAGTAAAAAAGACTCACACTGTAAAATGTGGATGTCCGGCGTTGATCAGCTAACGTTTATTGTGGGGCACGGTGCACGGGGCAAGACCTGACCCCGTTGACCCTATGCCAAATCTTAGGCAAAGCAAATGGCTACTAAATCTTTCGCAAAAAGCATCGAGCCCTATGCAGGGCTTCTTGGAGCCCTGCTCGTTTTCTTTTCATGGGTTACTAATAGTTACCTAGTTGATCGAGCTGCATCAGATTCAAGAAGTGCGAATGCAATTGCAGCACAAGAACGACAGTTTGAGAATTTTCGTAGAATTTATGATTGGCAGACAAACGCTGAGCGTTCGTTATCTTTGCTTGTGCAGCGTGGAAACTTGGATGGTGATACATTTAAGACAGAAATGCAAAAACGTTTGTATTGGGCTACGGAACGATTGGGTAAGCTTAATGCTCCCAATTTAGAAGTTCAGTATCTTTTCTCATTTATTCATGAATTAACAAGAAATAGCAATGGGCTTTCCCAGACGCTGCAAATCTCGGATGAAATTCAGATCTTGAAGTTAAACTTTGATATATGGTTCCATGAGATTTCTGATTTGAATAAAGAGCGACGAAAAAGAGAGGGAGGGATAATCGGCACAGGCCTGAGCGTTAATGCTGTACGTGCAGATCAAGTCGAAGAAATGGAGACTTTGGCAAGAGATATAGTAAGCCGCTATGAAAATCTGTACAACAGTGGCTATCTTGACTTCGTTAATACTGCACTAAGGCTCTCATCCGAAATGGTAGTAACGGCAGAATCTATAGCGAGCGCAAGTGCGCGCCAAGCATCCATATTTACGACAATATCATTCTTCCTGTATTTTGTCGGAACAATTATGATCATTTACTCCAAATATCAAGATATCTAAAGAAAACAAGAGAAAAATGCGGACACCTAACAAGGCCATAAACTCGGACGCATTTTTCGTTCCCAGAAAAACAGCAGGAAAAACAGGATTAGGTCTTGCGCCGTGCCCGACAGTAAAAAAAGACACACACACTGTAAAATGTGGATGTCCGGCGTTGATCAGCTAACGTTTATTGTAGGGCACGGGGCAAGACCTGACCCCCGTTGGTTTTGCTACAGGGCGAAGAAATGATCCAACCAAATGTTTCTGTTACTCCATAGTGGTCGAAGTTTAAAACTCACAGGGCATTTTAACAAATGGTATATCAACCTGCCGCAATTGAGGAGATTACATAATGAATGACACTCCAACGCCAGAATTAAACATCGCTAGTGATCTTGACAAGTATGCACGGCGTTATTTAAAAAAAATGTGGGTTAGTAAAGGTTGCAGGTTTATTGCTCATCGGCGCCTTCGAGAAAGAAATCATGCTTCGCAGCTGGTCATATCATTGTTTTCTATTGGAGTTATTGCCGCAAGTATAAGCTTGCTTGTCGTAAGTCCTGACAACAAGAAGCTTTCGGACTTCATTAGTATACTTGCAATAAACGCTTCAATTTTCATTCTTGTCCTCAGCAATCTGGAATTTGCAAAGAATTATAGTGTTGAGGCTGAGAGAATGCTTCGTGGGGCGCAATTGCTGTCAAAAATGCATGACGATTTAGAACTAAATATCAACCAAGGCTCTATAGCGAAAGAAACATTGGCGGTAATAATCGAACATTACAACCAAGTATTGATGGATTTTGAGGTGAATCATGAGGAAATTGACTATCGTTATTTTCAGGTCAATCATCCGTCATACTTTGACCTTGAGAAACTAGGGCTAACTAAGCGTATATTTTATAGAGGTGAATACTTCTGGCATATATGGGGTCCTTACTCAATGTGCATTATTGTCCCACCAATTCTTATATACCTTGCCATTCGGTATATCCCAGAAATTTCATTTTTTAAAGTGTAATAACACTGTGGTTTCTTGGAGACGCTTTGCAATTTAGTTCCGATGGCATGCCTGGTTCTTAAAAAAACTAATATCCGCAACTAAGGCAAAGCTGAGATTCGTTATTTCGAGAGCACCTGATCTGAACGACTATAATTCGCTCAAATTAGATCTACGCAAAAATCTCTGCTTTTAAACCCGATAAAGTGTCACGTATTAAAACAACAAAGCCGCAATCAAACCCCTGATAACGTTTAGCCGCAAACAGCTAATTTGCTAAAATTAGCCAAATATGGCTAATGATCCATATTTCACTCACACACTCCGTCGCTCGTTATTAGCCGAAAATGGCTAAATTTGCATTTTTAGCTGAAAATGGCTAAATTTGGTTTCGGATATAAAAAGGAGTTTTTTTGTGGAGCTTACCCAGCAAGCTATTGCCGTGATCAGTGGTGATATTGTCAATTCAACGAAGCTGAGCTCAGCGCAGTTTGAAACACTGCTGCAGCGGATCAAAGATATCCAACAATTGATCACTGCGGGCAATGTAGCAAACGCACACAGTATTGAGCGGGGCGATGAGTTTCAGTCGGTGGTGCATGATATTGAATGCGCTTTGAAATATACCCTTATTTATCGAATTGGCATTAAAGCGCTTGGTAAAGAATTTGATAGCCGAATAAGTTTTGCCATCGCTTCGCAGGCTGATCTGCGGGCGTTGGTGTCACAATCGATGGGAAAAGCATTTGTGCTTTCTGGTCGTGGTTTAAAAGCCCTGAAGGGTGACAGGTTGGTTTTTAGCTCTGAGAGCCAAGAGCTGACTGAACAGTTTGAGTTGCTTTTTAAGTACCTTGACCGCCAACTCACTGCATTAACTTCGCGGCAATGTGCAGTCATGCTGCCGATGCTGCAAGCAACGGAAGTTTTATCGATTAACGAATTGGCCGAACAGCTGGATGTGGCAACCGCTACTGCGAGTAAGTCACTAAAAGCTTCAGGTTGGCCGCTGATTAATGAACTCAATTGGCGGTTTATCAACCAGGTTGCAGGGCTAAAACATGGCTGAATTTTTAAGTGTGCTGATGCTGTTCTTGCTGATGCACATCCTCTGTGACTTTTACCTGCAACCGCTGCAATGGGTCAAAGCCAAAAAAGCGCACACCTACCGCTCACCGGAGCTGTACTTTCACTCACTGTTGCATGGTGTGGCGATATTAATTCCGGCAATAGTGCTAGGCGTTGATTGGCGCGTCGCTGCTTGCTGGGTTGGTATCGTCGCAGTGAGCCATTTTATGATTGATCTGTGGAAGGTCACGATACCGAATGGTGAGACCTTTTCAGCCTTTATGATTGATCAGGCTTTACATGTATTGGTACTTGCGGCCATTGCGCTTTATCTGACTGGCGGTGTCACGGTGGATGCAGTATTGCAGCACCCGAAGTTCCCGGACGCGGTGATGGTACTGTTTGGTTATTTGCTTATTCTTAAACCCACCTCGATTGTGATTGGAAGCATCTTAAAAAAGTACCCAATATCCAGCGGCAGCGGGGGAAGTCAGGTCAGTGGTATTGTCGCTGGGGGCGAATTAATCGGCTATTTAGAGCGCTTGTTAATTCTGACCTTTACCCTGGTCGGAAGTTATGAAGCCGTGGGTTTTGTATTGGCGGCGAAATCAATTTTCAGATTTGGTGAATTGAATAAAAGCAAAGACCGCAGCATGACCGAGTATGTGTTGATTGGATCCTTAGTATCGGTGGTAATCACAACCCTGGTCGGCACTTTATTGGCACTGGGTTTGGGTCAAAAAATTGGGTAAACAAAAGCTAGTCGCAGGCTCAAACTTCAACCTTTACTACCAATCATAAAAAGCACCGCCCGCATCGCAGGCGGCGCCATCTCCTTAATCACTGAGCCGCTGACAGTTTTAAGTCAGGGACTGGTAATTCAATCAGGTGCTGGTTCACTTTTCCGGTGGCTAAAAACTGTTGGATAAGTGTGAGCACTTGCGGTGAACTTTCCAGCAAATTGTGGCCGCCGTAACGCACTGTCACCAGTTGTTTTGCGGTGAGTCCGGCCACTGCCTGTTGTTGCTCGGCCAGATAAGTGCGGCCGTCGAGGGTGCCACTGAGCACCAGGGTAGGGATAGCGTGGCTGGCTTCCTGACGAAAGGCTTCGCCCAAATCAAGCCCCGGGATGCTGCCGTTTAACTGTGGCATCGGGAAATTCAGCATGCCGCCGATCAGAGCGCTGGGTTGCTGCTGATTAAACAACAGCTGCCGCTTTGGGGAGATGCCGGATGCCAGATCGGTCATTAACGGCATTAATCGTAGCTGGATAGGGCCGGCGGCGAACCCGTCGAAGATGCCGCTGCTGATAAGTTCGGTCAGCATTGGTTTCATCGCCTCGGGTTGCGCTTGCAGACCTTGATATAACTGCAACAACTGACCCAAACGCTGATTCGGATCGGCCAAAGACATTGAGGTCAGCAGTTGTAAATGTAAGCTCTGAAATAAAAATGGGCTGGTTTTACCGTCAGCTTGCGGCAGATAAAGCTGAATGGGTTCACGTTTCAGTTGGGTTAGCACTTGTTGCATCAGCGCTGCAATGTCTGGCCAGCGTGCTTGCTGCGCCGGATCCAGTGCAATCAGTTGTTGCACGCGCTTTAGATAAAGGCTGGTTTGCTCGGGAAGTTTGACGGTTTGGTCTAACCCTTCAACACTGGCTAAGATCAGTTTATCCAGCCGTTCCGGCATTATTTTGCTGGCCGCCAACGCCAGATGAGTGCCATAAGAAATGCCCCATAATGTGAGTTTGTTGGCACCCAGATGCTGACGCAAATCATCTAAATCCAGCGCATTTTGCACTGTGGTATAACCGAGTACATCCGCGCCTTGTTGCTGCCAGAACTGGCTGCATTCCTGGGCTGCTTGTTGGTGCAGCGCCGCAAACTTTTGCTCATCCAGCGGTTGCTGCTCCTGAGCCGGCATGTTCAATACATAAGCCACGTCCACCACCACCTTCGACACACAATTTGGCATGTCGGCGGACAAACCGGTGCCGCGTTGGTCCAGCGCAATCACATCAGCATGTTGGCCGAGGCCAGTAAACAGCGGATAACGCGGGCCTTTCGCCGTGTGAATACCAGAACCGCCAGGTCCACCGGCCAGATAGACCACCGGTGAGCCCGGCTGATCGGTGTGTGCCGGGAAACGCACATAATGCAGTTTAAGCTGACGGCTACCAGCACGCTGGCGGTTTTCCGGCACCATAAAGAATCCACTGAACGCGGCAATGCTATCGCCGTTGCCAGCCGTAAACTTGATGGCTGTTTCGTTGGCGTACTGCCGTGGTTTTTTGGTGACTGCGGCTGTCGAAGCAATGCTGGTTGCGAGTGTCGCTACGCTGCTAGCTGTACCACTGACAGCCAGCGCATAGGCCGGAACAACGCTTGCCGCAACAGCACTGACGCTCAGCAATAATACCCGGCCAATCTTTTGGCGACATTGACTGCTTGTACTTATATATTTCAATAACATAACATGCTCTCCTTGGTTTACTTTGTCGAAGTAAAGCAAGCCCGTTACCGGCCGGCGAGTGCTATTCTGCCAGCGGTATTGGAAAGTACAGCGCAAACGCTGAGCGGTAGTGTTTTTTCCGCTAAATGGCGGACTTTTTCCCCACTCTGGAGTTGTAAATGCAGACGTTGCACCCGACCAAAGTTCATTTTTCCCGTTATGGTGGGATCACGCTGCTGTTGTTGTTATTGGCTTGCCTGTGGCTGGTATTGCGCCAGCCGATGATGCCAGCGCAGTTGCAACAGCTTGCGATTGTGGCCTGGTGTGATGGTCAGCAAGTTCAAGCAATGCCAACAGACTTTCAAGAAGTGGGCTGTCAGCAGCAAAGCGACGTTACTGCGGATCCACAAGGGCGGCTGCTGTGGTTGCAGTTACCATTTGAGTTGCCCTCAGCGCAGCCGCACGATCCCACAGTAGAACCAACAACGCCGCAGGCACTGTTTATTAACGCCAGAGCCTCCAGTGCGGTTTATCTGAATGGTCAACTGATTGGTCGCAATGGTCGTCCTGGTCTGGCGGCAGATGAAGTGCCGGGGGCGATGGATAGCCGTTTTTATCTGCCATCGTCCTTATTGCGCCCTGGCCAGAATCAACTGGTGGTGCAGATGTCGGCCCAACATGGCTGGCTGACACTGGCCCAGCCCATTCATTTTATTGGCATTGGCCCCTATCGCGATGCCAATGCATATCTGCAGCAACATAGCGAACTGGGTCTGGTACTGCTGGGCATTTTACTGACAGGGCTGTTGTATTTCAGTGTGTTGGCGCTGCGTAGTCAGCAATCAGCAACGTCGGTGTTTGCCAATTCGGCGATCATGCCACGACGCTGGCAGAATACACTGTTAGCGCTGCTCTGTTTTTTTGCTGCAGGTCAGTTATGGCTGGAAATGGTGCGGGGTCTGGTGGGATATCCTTATCCTATGCACGATCTACGGCTGCTGGCCATTTTGTGCTGTTCCTGCGGTTTTGGCGGTTGCCTGTTGTTACTTACGGCGCTACGGTATCAACGCGCACAATGGCACTACTGGCTGGTAGCGACTGTGCTGCTGACGCTGCCGGTGCTGCTTTGGCTGGACAGTTTTGATGCGCGCATTGCCGTCGCAACTTTTTTACCGGTGTGCATTGCCGCGGTGTTGGCTGCCTTACGCTGGCGCACGCCCGAGGACGTGGATTATCCGGTTGCGAACGGTGCCGGTAGCAGTGCGTTGTTATTGTTGTTGTATGTGCTGCTCGCGGTGCTGCTAACCGGTATTTTCCAGGAGATCCTGGCCTTTGTACTGATGACACTACTGCTGTGCGCGTTGTTTATTGAGCAGGCGGTGCAACATCAGCACCAGCAGCAATTGCAACTGGCCGATCAACAGTTAATTCTGCAATTACAGCAACAGCTGCAACAACATGGCGCCACCGAGCCAAAGGCGAATCTAACCTTAACCAGTGCCGGTAAAGTGCAGCTGTTGCCGATTGACGAGATTGCTTATTGTCAGGCAGCACGCGACTATACCGAAATCTTGCTGTTGGATGGTCGTCAGCAGCTCTATAGCGGAACGCTTAGAGCGCTGGAAGAGCAATTACCGGCGCGATTTATCCGGGTGCACCGCTCTTACCTGGTGAATGTCCGGCATGTCCGGCAATTTCGTACCACCACCGATACCGACAGTGGCAGTGGTGCGGTGTTGTTACTCGTTGGCGGGCAGCAGGTGCCAGTCAGTCGGCGGTTGATCCCTGCAGTGCGCAGCGCCATGCAGGAGGTTGTTGCGGCTTAGCGCTGATGCTTCAGTTGCTAATCTCAGCGGCCTGATATTCGCCCTCAGGAACTTCAAACTCGGCAGTGGATGCCGCAGCTTCCAACTCAGCAGCGCGTATAGCTGCCAGCCGTGCCAGAACCTGCAAGTTTTTCTCCAGCTTGCGGGCAGGGGGCACCACCATGGTGGTTTTCAGGTTCATCTCGGCGTCGGGTAATGCTGAGAGTGGTAAATGGGTGATCCGCGCTTGTTGAAAGGGCAGGCTGGCGGCTTCGTATAAAATAACTTCGTGGCTGAGCGGGTAGTGCTCGGCCAGCAAGTCAACCAACACCTGGCGATAGGCGGCGCCGGTGGCAAAACGGGCATGGCTTTTATCGCCGGCGATGCCTACTTGCCACAACACCAGATAGGCTGTTGGGTCGATATTACGTTGATAAAACATATACTGGCTGGCTTCAAAATACTGACAACCGACTTTACCCGGGTCAATACCTAGCGCAGCATGTAAACAGTCAGCAGAGCTGATGCCAGGCTCCATATGAGCGGCATAACCTTCGGCACGAGCCAGTTCAATCACTTTATGTGGTGCGTAAGCAAAGACGCCGGGGTGACCATAAAAAGCACAAACAACCTTTTTGCCGAGCCTCACTTCGACTAGCATTAAATCAATCATCTCTTGATAGGTTATATGGCGTGATTTACCTTCAGCATACAGCGGTGCAAAACTACGCACATCTGGATGCATTTCTTTGAGCCAAAGTTCGGTAATGCCATCGGCCACCCCGGCAAAGACCACATCGGCATTTTCAATATAACTGCGTGATAACGGACTGATGTGCGAGCCTAACGTAATACCGGTGCCAACGATCACAATGCTGCCTGGCTGCATGGGAATTCCTTAGAGTGTTATCAAATGAAACTGCTGTTAAGTTCAGGCTTCAGCCAGAGCGGGTTGCGGTTTGTCAAATTGTTGTTCGGAAAATTGTTGGCTGAGTGTGCGCAGGTAGCTGATGTTGTCAGCAGTTGCATGTAATAAATAGCTATTGAGCTCAGCACTTTTTTTAAGCACAGCAGGGGCGTCAACAAAACCAAAGTGTTTGATATGTTTCACGGCGCCAAGGTTGCGTGGGTCTACACAAGCCAATAAAGCCGGTACCTTGGCTCCAATAAAACAGTGTAAAAATAATGCCGTTAATGCTTCGTCGGCATAACCTAAACCCCGGGCGGTTGCACTTAATATAATGCCAAGCTCAAATGGAGCCTCAACAAATGGTTTTTTTATCAGCGATATAAACCCAATGGCATCTTTTTGGTTATGAAGCTGAATAGCAAAAAAATGCCAGCCGGAATCGGCTTTTTTGATCCTTTTCAGGCAGTTCTGAAAAAACACCGCACTTTGTTCTTTGTCAAAACAGGGACCGATATATTGCATCGTGACAGGATCAGCATACAAATTCTGGTACAGCGTCAGTTCTGCCTGGGTCATTGCAGATAAACTTAAACGGGCGCTTCGAATAAACTTTTGAATGGGATAAGTCATAGTGCTGCAGGGTTTTCTTTTTGTTGAGTGGGTTCAAATAAAGTCACTTTATTACGCCCCTGGTTTTTTGACAGATAAAGGGCGATATCGGCATCACGGAACAGTTGCCGCAGTTCATAACCAGAGCGGTCGGTGCAAGTGACCCCAAAACTGGCGCTAGTTTTTATCGGATGGCCACTGCCGCTGCAGTCAATTTGCTCAATCACATCCCGTAGAATTTCCGCCAGCAATGCGGCTTTCTCCGCGGTACAGGCCGGTAAAAAAATCGCGAATTCTTCACCGCCGATCCGTCCAAAAACATCGACGTTACGAACAAATTGCCGGCAATGCTCAACGACCGCTTTTAACACCCAGTCACCGGTTAAATGACCATGTCGATCATTTACCTGTTTAAACCAGTCTAAATCAAAAATAATAAAGGCATCAATCTGCTGGGCTGGTTTGCTGGTCACCAACAATGCGGACACTGTTTTTGTAAAATAGTATCTGTTACTAATGCCAAGCAAACTGTCATTTTCGGCAATTTTTCGGTAGATACTGCTATTACGAAATGCTCTGAAGGCGACATAACTTATAAAAACCAAGGTGGTTAATAGTAAGGCAATCAGTAGTTTTTTATTGTCATTTTCTGCAACAGCCAGTTCATTTTCCAATGTCAGTAAAGTGTTATTTTTCTCCAACAGGGCGATTTGCTGGTTTTTATTAAGGATTTCATTTTTTGCAAGATGATAAGCAGTTTGCTGGAGTGATAGTGTGTTTTTGTAAATTTTGTCAGCTTGTACATACTGTTTGTAAGCTAGCAATGCTTTAGTGTCACGACCCTGTATTTCGTCAAGCTGAGCTTTTAGACGGTACCCTTCGACCATAGGTTCACTAGTAGACAATTGATGCTGCAGTGTAAAAAGCAGTCCTAAGGTTTTTTCAGCTGAATCTGGCTGATTCAATGCCAATTGCGCCTGAGTAAGAAGCACATAATAATGACCTATAAGGTGAGCAAAACCAAGTTTTTCAACTGCGGGAAGATGGGCATTAATAACTTTTTCCACTTGGGTATAGTCTTGATGGAATAGGTAGTATCTGGCTACCAATGCTTGTGCGAACAACGCAGTTAAAGGATCATTCTGGCTAATGCAATAGTCAGCACCTTTTTGCAAACGTTCCAACGATACTTTGTCTGGTGTCAATTCTTGCGTACTGTAATCATTATAAAAAATAGCAACGCATCTGTACCTGCCTTGGATATCATCTTCGATCAATTCCAAGCTAATGTTTTGTGTTTCTTGATAGAGCTTCATGCTCATATATGTTGTTAACGCTGTTACTTTTGCCATGGGTCTAAGATTGGGATCCGAGACTTTGTCGGCCAGAGCCATAGCCTGAAAAAGGTAGCTAAACGCCGCTGTAATATTTTGTCTAACAGTCATTAAGTTTGAAAGTAGTGCTAGAACTTTGTACTCTATATCTATTGAATTACCGGCTAATAAAGATTTTTCATAAAATGTGAAAGCTTTGTCATGTTCGCCGAGATATTGAGCGTGGTAGCCTTGTAAATACAGATAGTATTGTAGATCGTTGGAAGCGAGGTCATACTGACCAATCTGTTGCAATAAAACTTTAAATTGCGCAGGGTCTGATGCTTTAATCTGGTCTATTTTAGCAAATAATTCAGATAATTTTTCATTGGCCAGAACCGGTGTTACTATGAGTAGTAACACCACACCCAAAATAGAAATAAGGCTGTTCACGGAATCTCAGTTATTGTAAATGAATAGATTGTTTCGATGATTCTTGTTCATCTTCCTCTACAGGCTCATCTTCTTGTTCAGCAGGAACCTGTACAACACACTGATATACTATCGTATTCAATAGTGCATTTAAATTTTCAATGTCACCACTTACAACTGCTTCCAGTTGGATATTGTCGATCTCGTCGTTGGTAAATAAAGATTTAAGTTCTGCCGGGGTTAATTGTTGTAATGCCGAGTTGGCGCCCAGTTGTTCGATAACCTGAATAAGTGACATATTTAACTCCAAAATTAGCTACGTTGGATCTATGATTTGATGTTTAAATGGGCATAAAAATCTTTATTAACATCAAAAATTTGTAAAAAATTAACAAGCCCGCTCAGCGTAACCGAACCAGGCTATTTTTAAAAGACATGGATCCATCAAACGAAGAAGGAACATTTAACCTGTTATGGCAAAGTTTTCAACGCTCTGATGGAGTCTAAATCTTTTCAATTTCAGTTAATAGATCTAGCTAAAACTCTATTCCTGAAGTTTCAAATTAATAACTTCGGTATTCTATTTGAAAACACTCCGAAACGGTTTCTGGCAATATCAGTAGTCTGAAATTGCCAGTACCGATCTCGTGGTTCAATTAAAATTTTCAGTTCAGGAGTTGTGGCAAATTGACAGACTGTTGAATTGATTTCTCACACTCATTATTACCAGGCAACTCCTCTTCTTCGGTTGCGTGTTCTGTTACACAACGATAAACCGGAACTTGAAGTAAATCAGAGAGTTTTTCAACATTGCCATTTAACAATGCTTCTAATTGATTTGAATCTGTGGTCGCATCACTAAAAATGTCCATCAATTGCACTTTACTTAATTGCTGTAATGCGGAATTCGTGCCTAGTTGCTCGATAACATGGATCAGTGACATATCTATCCCTAAAATTAGCTGATTGGAAATTCGATTTGATGTTGAACCACAAGCCTAAATCAGTTCTCACATCAACGCTATTGTTAATAGCTCATAAGCCTATTTAGACTAACTGAAGTCGTTTGTTTTGAAAAGAAAAATAGTAACTAGGCGAAATGCACAGATACAAATTATCGTCACATTTTTTTCAATTTCAGTTATTTGAAGAAGTTTAGATTTATCCGTAAAATTCAAAACAAATAGACTTGGTCTACTTTGCGAAAAAACACCGAGTTGGTACTGGCAATCTCAATAATCTGACAACTGCCAGTACCGCCTCGGGGTTCAATTAAAATTTTCAGTTCATGAGTTACTGTAAATTGATAGACTGTTGGATGGTATGTTCTACTTTTTCTTCTTCAGCAGAATCATCATCTTGCGACGCGACTTCCGTTACGCAACGATAAACCGGAACTTCCAGCAACTCTGACAAACCATCAACGTTGCCTTTTAAAAGTGCTTCCAGTTGATTTTTATCGGTAGCCGCATCACTAAACATCGCCATCAGTTGTGCCTGACTTAATTGCTGTAATGCTGCATTGGTACCCAGTTGCTCGATAACATGGATCAGTGACATATCTATCCCTAAAATTAGCTGAGTTGGAACTTCGAATTGATGCTGAACCAAAAGCTTCAGTCGGTTGTAACATCAACGTTTTGTTAATAGGTAATACGCTGGTTAAGACTAACTGAAGTCGCTTGTTTTGAAAAGGAAAAAAACAGGTACTGTGCGAAGTGCTGAAGGACCAATGATTGCTTTAAGGCAGGAGCTGCTGATGCAGGGATTCGGGGCGTTTGCAGCCAGTTGGCAAGTGTAATAACGCTTTTGGAACACTAGGTCAAGGTTGGCCGGTTGGCCGGTTGGGCAGCTTGGCATTGCGGCCTTGTCCTTCAAAAACAGTTGAAGGACAAGGGCTTAACAGTTTTATTTAGTTGGGACTGCACACATCGGGCTATTTTTCACCACATAAGGCTTAATCAGCGGTGCCATGCCTTTGAGCACTTGTAGTGGCAGGGCGGAGGTGAAGCTGAAACCGTCGGCGCCTTTGCCCGGCACAAAAGCGGTCAGAGTGCCAAAATAGTTGTCGCCTAAGAAGAACACAAAAGTGGCAGTGCGGTTGTTAACGGTTGATGCCATCACTTTGCCACGTACTACTTGCGTGGCGACCCGGTTATCACCGGTGCCGGTTTTGCCGCCAATTTTCAGCGCGCTGCCATCGGCTTTGATAAAACTGCCGGTCAACCGCCTCGCGGTACCAAGCTCAGCCACCTGACCCAAAGTTTTCTTCAGCGCCCGTGCCACTTCTGGTCGCATCACCCGTTCACCCGCGCTGGCGTTATATTGCAGCATGGTTTCGTACGGTGTTTTGGCGGCAAAATGCAGGCTGTCGATGCGGATGGTGGGCAGCTTCACGCCATCATTCTGGATAATCCCCATCAGTTCAGCCAGCGCAGCCGGGCGGTCGCCGGAGCTGCCCAACGCCGTGCCCAATGACGGCACTAAGTGGTCAAAGGCGTAACCCAGTTTGGCCCAGCGCTGGTGGATGTCGAGAAAGGCTTCAACTTCCAGCATAATGCGGATGCGGTTGTCGCGGGCGCTACGGTTACTGGTTTTAAACAACCAGCGATACACTTGCTGGCGTTGCTCGCTGCTTTGCGCCACGGCGTCGTTAAACTTAGCATCCGGGTTTTTGTTCATGTAGCTAAGTAACCACAGTTCCAGCGGGTGCACTTTGGCGATATAACCCTGATCCGGCAGGCTGAATTTACCCGGACCGTATTTGTTATACAACTCGTTCAGTTTTTTCGGTGTCAGTTGTTCATCCGGCAGTTTGTCGATTAAAAAACGGCTGAATAGCGCAAAATCAGACTCCGGTAATAAATAGCGGTGCACTGCGGCCAAGCGATCCGGTGTTTGTTTTAAGCCGTCAAAAAATACTTCGAGACGTTCATCGGCCGGTTTTTGCTGGTACTTGCGCCAGAATTTGCGTAAAAATTCGGTGCCTTCTTTATCGATAAACCGGCGCAGGTATTCTTCCCGTTTTGGATCTTTATCGCTGCGCAGTAACAACGAGCTGCTGCCAAGGGTTTGATAACTGCTGGAATATGCCACGATATCGCGCATCAACCGCACAAATGGCAGGTTGTGCGATTGCTGTAACGACTCGGCCACAGTTGGCACCTTGCCGTTTTCTTTATTATCGAAGTTATTAAATACCTGCAAACCACCACCGGTAAAAAACCGTTCGGCAGGGGAGGCTGAATAGGTGCGCTGTAAAGCTGCATCCAGCATGGCGGTCAGGCTGCGATCTGAAGTTTGCGCCATATATTGTGAAGCCCAACGGGTGATATGGTCTTGCGGCGCAATATCCAGATTCAGCAAGTTGACCGGTAATTCGTCAGCGAAACTCTGGTGCAGCTCGGCGACAATTTCCAGGTAAGTGGCCAGCACCCGCAGTTTGGCGGTAGAACCCAGCTCCAGTTTACTATGTTCATTTAAATCAAAAGGTTGATCTGTACTGTCGGTTTGCACCCGCACTCTGTTACCGTCACTGGTTTTTTCAAACAAGGTAAAACTGTACAGTACTTCGGCGGTGCCTTTGGCGCTTAACAGCCGCTCACCAATCAGACCATATTTGGCGGCCGTGTCCGGGTTCGCCAGGCTACGTAAATAGGCGCTGACTTTTTGCTGCACTTCACCGTGTAAGGCGCTGTGAGCGTTGAGATCTAACCGGTCCAGATCGTACATTGGTTGATTCAACAAATTCCCTAAACGCAACCGGGCGGCGTTGATGCCTTTTCGCGCATCCTGTTCGGCTTGTGACTGGTTCGGTTTCGCGCGGACGAAGGTGAGTTTCTGTGACAATGCTAAATCGCGTAAGGAAGCATCGACAATACCGGCGTTCGCCAACAGCCGGATATGGCTGTTGGTGAGCTCTTCCAGATCATCATGGCCTTGCAGCAAATAATAAGAAGGGCGGCGCTGCGCAATCATCAGCGCAACAATCTGGCGGAAATATTGCGCCCGTTCACTGGCGGTTGCCGGTTGTTCCGGGTTACTGAGTAACTGATTGGCTTTGGCAAAATCACTGCCAAACCAGGCATACAGCGCATCACCCACGCCATGCACTTCACCATGGCCTGGTGCTGATGATAACGGCACTGTGTTTAAATAATCCTGCACAATTCGTGTGCGCATACCCATGGTATTGGTGCCGTGTGCATAAACGCGGATGGTACCGGAAATAATCTGCACCGCTTTATCTTTAAAGCTGCGGGTTAAACCCTGCGGCGAGTGGCGGAATTTTTCAATCTGGGTGGCCAAGGTACTACCACCGGCGGACTGGCCGCCCACCGACAACACTTTACCCACTTGACTGGCTGCCGCCATGATAAAACGTGGCCAGTCCATCACCGGGTTGGCCATTGGCGGAATACGCAGCAAATTACGGTTTTCAATAAACAGCAGGCTATGCGCGACGACCAATGGGATTTCGCGTGGGTCACGATAGACCCGTTGTGGGTAATTAAAATCGAATAAGGTTTCGTTACGACAATCGGCTAAAAATAAGCCTGATTGCACTTTTTCGCGATAAGGCGGGAACAAGCCTTGTTCAGCGTAGTGTTGCAGCGCCGGAGAAAATTCAGTTTGTGCCATAATGCGGAAATTACGGTCCAGCAGCCGGGGTAATAATTGCGGCAGTCGGCTGTAACCATGGCGTTCATCGAACGGGCCGGCTTGCGGGTAAACGATGTTGTTGGACGGGCCAGATTTTAATTGATAAGTCAGAGTTTTGGCATAGTCGCTGATGGGTTTGGCGCTGTAGTTGGCGGTGTGCATTTCATATGCAACCAAGACAGTTCCGGCGATCAGCAATAACAGCAACAGCCAGGGAATGAGGCTACGACGGACTTTTTTCGGCTGACGTGCAGTTGTGTCGGCTTCGCTGCTATACGATTTCGGCGCGGAAGGTTCACGGTAGTTATCAAACTGCATTTTTTCAACTGACGGGGGCGTAGGCAACGTAATTTCCATTTAGAGTGGCGGCTGGCTCAGCGGCGGATTTTAACTGGTTTGGCCGGTCATTGCAGCTGAATTTTCTAATCCATCTTCGTTTGTCACTAATGTTTTGCACTAAAACTATACCCAAAATCATTGACGTTGCAGGTAGGCGACGAGTGAACGAGACCCCAGGAGCATAGTTGTCCTATGTGACTGGGGCGAGCGAGCGACGGCAACAACCCTGCAACTTCAAGGATGAAGGGTATACAGATATCAGTGGTGGTGATGACCGCCAACACCGTGCGCATGACCATGGGCAATTTCTTCGTCAGAGGCGGCACGTACATCCAGCACTTCAAAGTTGAAGGTCAGCGTTTTACCAGCCAGTGGGTGGTTGGTATCGACTTCAGCTTTAAACATGCCGATTTTGACGATAGTCACCTGGCGTGGGCCTTGTTCGGTCTCAACCACTGCGGTCATGCCGGCTTTCCATTTTTTGGCGCCTTGCAGATGTTTGACCATCACGCTTTGTACTGCGTCGTCACGGCGCTCGCCGTATGCATCGGCTGGTGCTAACACCAGATCCAGCTTATCGCCGATGGTTTTGTCGGTAAGTGCAGCTTCAATTGCCGGTAACATATTTTGGTGACCGTGCAGATATAACAGCGGTTCGCTTTGGGCTGAGCTTTCCAGCAAGCCGTTTTCATCACTGAGTTTATAGTGCAGTTGCACCACGGTATTTTGGCTGATCTTCATGAATAAAAAGTTCCTGATGGACGAAAAGGCCGCCATTATCCTGAGTTGTCAGGCAAAGTGCGACCTTTTTTTCCGGTTGTCGTTTTTAGTCAGAGCGCTGAACTCCGCTGCATGAATTAATCATGACCACGGTGGTAATGGCGTTTTTCCTCACGACGGCCGTGGTCACGTTCATGGTAAACATAGACTTTTTCATACTGACGTGGCCGGTAATCCACTTCCACAAACTGCACCCGTTGCTGACAGGCGCCGTAATGATGGCAATATTTTTTCCAGTGTTTGCGATGTTTTTTCGGTGCCTGCACCAGCACAGTCTGCACGTATACTGTTTGTGGTGCGAATTGTGGCGCGTAATCCTGATGTACGTGCACCGGTTCACGATAAACAGGTTGTTGGTAAACCGGCTGCTGGTAAACCCGCACCGTCGGTTGACCGACCTGGATTTGACCATAAACGCCCGGCTGAATTTGCCCTTGCACGCTGATGCTGACATCCCGCGCCTGAGCCTGCGGCACCAGTACTGTGCTTAACGTCAATAACCCGGGCAGGATGATTTTTTTCAGGCTTTGCAGCAGTTGCTGCCAGCGGCCGCCTTGGGCATTTTCTGCCAGATGTTGCTTGGCAGGTTGGCGATCCATATTGCTGTTGCCTGCATTGCCGCGGTGATCCAGTTCAGGATTGATGTCGCATTGGATCACGCGGTGAGTTTGCGCAAGTAACAGCTTCGGCTGGTTACTTTGATGATGAGCGCTGTCTGGACGAGTGTTGTTCATATATGCCTCCTGCGGCGATATTCCAACGATGGCGTTGCAATGAATATCGTCGTCAGCCACTGAATCATGGCTGAATAAGGAAAACCTAATTTAAACCCGTCATCCTCGGCTCCGAGGCTCTAAAAAACCTTATTGGCTCCATAACGCCGGATCCAGCCGGTAATATTGCTTGAGTTGCTGATAAAGCGCCGGATGTTGTTGCTGAAATAACTGGCCTTGTTCAAAAAACACTTCGGTGATTACCGCAAAAAATTCCGCTGGATTGGTTGCTGCATAAGGGTCAAATAACGAAGGCAGTCCTTGCGCCAAACGCTGCTGCAACGTCTGAAATTCGCTGCCCAAAACCTTGCTCCACACCCGATACGCTTCAGTGCTGGCCAGAAACGGCGCCCCGTTGGCAGCACCATTTTCCTGATCCAGTTGATGGGCAAATTCATGCAGCACCACATTGTGGCCGTCAGTTGGATCGGCGGCGCCGTGCTGACTGTCTGGCCAAGATAACACCACTTTACCTTGTTGCCAGGACTCGCCGAGCCTGATTTGCACCTGGTCATGCACCACACCGGCTGCATCTGGCTGGGTTTGTGGCACCTGATAAGCCGCCGGGTACACCAGAATAGTTTTTAAATTCGGAAACAGTTGGGTGGGGCGATTCAGCATTAATAAACAGGCTTGTGCAGCAATATTGATGCGGATTTCGTCGGTTATTTCCAGGCCTTCACAGCCAATAAATTGCTTTTCCGCCAGAAACAGCTGAATGAGTTTTTTCAGTCGCAGCTGTAAATCTGCCGGTAATGCACGATACAACGGCAATTGCTGCTTTAAAATTTTGCGCCAGCGGGTTGGAAACGGAGTCGCGGCAATGCGTTGTTTTCTAAGCGATTGCCGCCAAACAGGTGATAACAGCCAGCCAATCATCAGGCTCATAACGACTAAAATAATTGCGGTTTGCCAGTTCATTCAAAACCCAAGTCTAAAGACCCTTGTTAAAGAGACGCTGCCATCAGCGCGGCTATCGTCAGAAATGGGAGAGCGGCCACTATTTTTCAAGGGCAAACTGTTCAGCGTTGTAAAAGCCGGTATTTTTCAGACGCAAATTGCTAAATCCTTGTATACACTGTAGGCAGTGTCATTTTCGGAACCTGCTATGAATATTTTCCAATTACAACAACAACTTTCCATCGCGCAAACCATACTGCGGCAACTGCGGGATCCGCAAATTCAGCAAGATCGCTGGCGTTTTCGGCAGAATTTACAACGCTTGGGCGCATTGTTGGCGTATGAAGTCTCGAAACAACTGCCTTATCAGCAAACAACCTTGCAAACCGGTCTTGGCACTGCCACCGTCGCCAATTTAGAACAACAACCGGTATTAATTTGTGTGATGCGCGCTGGGTTACCGTTTTATGAAGGTTTTCTGCAAATGTTTGACCAGGCTGATAGTGGTTTTGTCGGCGCTTATCGACAGGAAGGCGCCAATGCCAGCGAGCTGGATATTTTCTTAGGTTACAGCGCTGCGCCGGAGATTGCCGGACGGGATTTAATTTTAATTGACCCGATGCTCGCCACTGGTTCGTCATTATTAAAAGTATGGGAGCTGCTCAAACGTCACGGCGAACCCCGCAGTTTACATATTGCGGCTGCAATAGCGGCGCCGGAAGGTCTGGCTTTGTTGCAGCAACAGCTCGACTTCCCGGTTTCCTTCTGGCTTGGCGCTGTCGATCAGTGCCTGAACGAGCAGGCCTATATTGTGCCCGGGCTGGGTGATGCCGGCGATCTATGTTATGGACGCAAAGAATAACATGGGTGTTTGTCCTTGATCACCGAACCGTTGCTGCCATCGACGCTCAACCACAGTCAGCCTGGTCAGCCGGTATCTGGCCATGGCTGGCGGTTATGGTTTAGTCGCCATAACTGGCTAACCTGGCTCGGATTGTGTTTTATTTTGCCGCTGGTTATTTATTACTGGCAGCATTACAGCGAACATTTGCGGCAACAACAGCATGCTGTTTTTCAACAACATGCCGACCGGATCGAACAGCAACTGCAGCAACGACTGAAACATATCGAATTATTGCTGGCGGCGAATGCGGCTTATGTGTCGTCGTCTGAGTATGTCAGTCAGGCCGAATGGCAACATTATGTCGAAAGCTTAAAGTTACCCCAGCTTTACCCGGGTATTCAGGCACTTGGCGTCGTCAGTTACCGTCGGGCGGTCGAATTACCGATCTTACTGGAGCAGCTGAACCGCGAGTTACAGCGCCGCCAGGGGTTAGCGCAATCCGTTGCAACCGTCACTTTGCACCCCGGCGGCGATCGTTCGCACTATGCCATCGTCAGTCATATTCAGCCTGCAACGCCACAAAATAGCCAGGTGCTGGGTTATGACATGCTAACCGACCCATTACGGACGCAAACCGCGATGCGCGCCGCCAGTCTGAATCAGCCGGCCATCACTGGCAAAGTTTCATTGCAACAGGATGGCGAACGGGCGCAGCAACCCGGTTTAGTGTTGATGTTGCCGCTTTATCAACACAATGTGCCTTTAACCACCGCTGAGCAAAAACAAGCGGCACTATTAGGTTTTGTCTACGCGGCCTTTCGGGTGCAGGATATTTTGCCAGATGGCTGGCGTGATCCGGCAACGGTGTTGCCTGATCTACGGTGGTCAAGTGGCTTAGAAGTGGATGCCGGGCAGTTGTTGTTTGAACGTCGCAGCGGGAGTGTTGCCGTAGCTTCGACCGCAACGTCAACCACAACTTCCACCACAACAGCAGCGGCCGCTTCGTTGTTGCCTTCCGTGGCATTACACCAACACCGTCATCTGGATTGGTATGGTCAACCTTTTGTTTTACACATCAAAAATAACCAGATGTTCGAGCGCGAGTTGTTACCGCTGGCCGAATACGAATTGGTGTTGTTGGGCTCTGCTGCTTTAGTGCTGCTGTTTTTGTTGTTGAGCCATTTGAACTTACGCCGGTATCAGGCGGAATGTCATGCGGACCAGTTGCAGCAACACGTGCAGCAACAACGCCAATTACTGTTGCTGGACGAACAACGGCAAAGTCTGGCACTCAAAGCCAGTCAGCTGGCCTGGTTTGAGTTTGATTTACGCACTGGCAGCGCCTTCTATGCCGATATCTGGTGGCGAATGTTCGATTTTACCGGCCCACAGCCGAACCCCGAGCCACAACAGTTGTTTGATTTGCTGCATCCATCGGCGTTGGCGCTGTTTCGGCAGGATTTACAACGGTTACTGGCACATGGCCCGGATCAGGATCTGCAGCATTACCGGTTTGTTAGCCGCCAGGGACGGCAGCTGTATTGTCTGGTGCATTTTTATGTAGTGCGGGCGGCAGAAGGCGATGCGATCAGGCTTTGCTGCACCATACAGGATCAGACGTTGCAGCAACAACAGACGGATACGCGACGCCAGCTGGCGGCTTTGTGTCAGTTGGAAGTGAGCCTGGCGGTGGCACATTGTGCCGCACCTTCAGCCACCGCCGATAGCGGACTATTTTTGCAGCAGCATCTGAGCTGGTTACTGCAGTTTTATTGTGAAGCACTCGCCGGCACTGAGCCTGTGGTGCAGCCTTTACCGTCAGTAAGCTCTCCACCTTCGGTACCAGTGGCCCAAGTCGTGCAACTGATTGCCGATGTGGTGCAGTTGTATCAGCCACAAGCCACAACCAGAGATCTTCAGCTGCTCTGGCAGCCGCAATCTATCAGTGAACTGTTGAAGCTGGATCGCCATCGCGGCTGGCAAATGGCTTGCGGTTTGCTGGAGTTGGCTTGTGTGCTGGCCACGCCGGGTAGTGCCGTGACACTTGAACTGCTGCCATTCCAGACCCGGATAACCTTCCGGCTGCAACTGCAGCTGAGTGACGTGATAGCCCGACAATGCGCGCAAGAACTTGCAGCACTTGTGGTAAACCCGGCTCAAGCCACAACGTTGCTACAGCAACGGCTGCAAGCGGCACGGTTTTGGGCAGCGCAGCTGGCTGGTGAATTCAGTTATCAGCAAACTCAAGCTCCAGAGCAACAATCGCAACAACTGAGTTTACAGTTGCAGTTTCCGGCTGCCGGTTAAACCGGCTGTTTCGCTGGTTTTCGCAAGCGGTACCAAACCCAGCCGGTCGCGACAATCACCAGCGGTAAAC
The DNA here is from genome assembly GCF_001669775.1 of Rheinheimera sp. SA_1. GTDB lineage: Bacteria > Pseudomonadota > Gammaproteobacteria > Enterobacterales > Alteromonadaceae > Pararheinheimera. Next base: position 713,040 of record NZ_LXWK01000016.1, on the reverse strand, counting down.
TCAAAGCCTGTAAAATTTGCAGGGGTAAGGGTGGATAAAACGCTGCTAACGACGTCAGCGCTTTGTCTAACAACTGCACCGCGTAATAACAAATCGCCACCGTTGATAACCGTTCGACAGCAGTTTGCAGATGCAGCTGCTGGCGAGCTCGTTTATCCATCGACGCCAATAATGCAGTATTTTGCCGCTCCAGCTGTAGGTTAATCCGGGTGCGTAGCAGTTCGGTCGAGCGCCCGAGCCGGTTGGATAAACTGCGCTGACGACTCAACACCGACTGCGCCGTGCGAAATGCCGGGGTTAACCTTCGCTCTGAAAAATCCTGCAATGACATCAGCCCGGCTAACGGTGTTTCACGTAGCGCTTTGAGCCGGTCCAGCGTCAGTTGATAATAAGCGCCACTGGCTTCAAGCCGGGCGCTATTGTTGGCGATCAGATGTTCGGTTTGCGCCGCCATCTGACTGATTTCCTGCAATAGTTGCTCGTCCGAGCCTTGTTTTTGCTCGATGCGGTGGGTGATATCTGACAACTGCTGTTCGAGTTGATGCAACTGGTGCACCGCCTGACGCGTTAATGGCCAGCCTAATAGACTGAGTTTACGATAGTTTCCCAAATCAAACAGCTGCTGGACTAATCGTGCCAGTGCGCTTGGCGACAACCCTTCGTCCTGTACCAGCATCCGGCCGGAGCCTTCAGGGTGTTTGCGAAAATCGGTCCAAATACGTGCCTGATTACTGGCCACCAGACTGGAGATACAGTGTTCGGCGGCAAATAAGCCGGCAATTTCCGGTTCGGACTTGATGCTGCTCGACGGCAGCACAATCAGCTGCACCACTCTAAATAACTGACCTGGCAGCTCGCTGAACCAGTGTAAATCCGGTAGCAACTGCATTGGGTCGACAAAGCTGGCGCTGGCGCCAGGATGAATAAAACTGTAAGTGGAAAACTCGCTGTGCCGCTCCCAGCGCAGCTGAATATCACCCAATTGCAGCTCTAAATCGGTGTCGCCTTCTTGTAGCTCAATGCCGTGTTGCCGGGCCCGTTGTTGCATTAATTGAAACTCGGCGCTGCGCGAACTTCCGTTGAGCGTCAGCATAAAATGACAGATGCGGCAAGGCGCGGTCAGTGCCTTAAAAAAGCGCTGTTGCAGTTCTTTTTCCAGTAAGTCGCGTTGCGGATGATTGCGTAGCCATAATTCAGACATAATTGACACTCCTTGAATTGCGCCGCTTGATGCAGGCTGCTGGCAGTTGGCATGGCGCCAGTCTAGCGATGCCAGATGGCAGTCTCGCGACAATGTCTGTGAACGGTGCTGCAATGGCTATACCAGCAAAAGCATGATGCAAGAAATTGAATTTAAAAGACTTTTAAGTTTGATGTTTCGAGCGGCCTGTGAAATGCCTGCAAATTGCGCAGCAAAGCACAAAAGCAGTGCAAAAATTATGGTTTTTTTGTGGCCGGATGGTTTGCAGCACTGGGCTGTTGGCGTAAAGTCGCTGTAATTGACGTGAAGTTTAAGCAGTTGCTGACGCAGCAGTATACCCAAAATCATTGAAGATTCGGGTAGGCGACGAGGAGCGAGACCCCAGGAGCATAGTTGTCCTATGTGACTGGGGCGAGCGAGCGAAGGCAACAACCCCGAATCTTCAAGGATGACGGGTATATTTGTGCAGAGGTTGTCCGTGATCCCGGTTGAATTGATTTTAATCCTGTTAAGTCCGATTTTTTTCCTGTTTATCGCCTTTGAGTGGTATCAGTCGGAGCGCAAGCGCCAAAGCGTTTATCACTGGCGTGACAGTCTGGCCAATCTCGGGCTGGCTGCAATGCACCAGGCCGGTGATGCGCTGTCGTTGCTGTTGTTATTACCGTTTTTCTTTTGGCTGAGCCAGTTTGCAGTGTATTCGCTGCCGTTTAATCTGACCAACTTAGTGCTGTTGTTTATCCTGCAGGATTTTCTCTATTACTGGTTTCATCGCGCTTCGCATCAAATTCGCTGGTTGTGGGCGTCGCATGTGGTGCATCACAGCTCACGGCTGATGAACTTCAGCACTGCGTTTCGGCAAAGTCTGACTTACCCAATTTCCGGTATGTGGTTATTCTGGACACCGCTGGTGTTGCTCGGTTTTGACGTGCAGCTGGTGCTGGCGGTGGTGGCAATTAATCTGGCGTTCCAGTTTTTTGTGCATACCCGCTGGGGCGCTAATTGGGGCGTGCTGGGGCTGATTTTTAATACCCCAGCATGGCATCGGGTGCACCATGCCTGTAACCCTTTGTATATCGACAAAAATTACGCTGGGGTGTTGGTGATTTGGGATCGTTTGTTTGGTACTTTTCAACCCGAAGTGGCTGAAGTGCCTTGTGTCTATGGCATCACCGAAGATTTTGAATCGGTGAATCCACTGACCATCACTTTTTTTGAATGGCGGCGGATGTGGCTTGATTTACAACAAGACCGGCAGCAGGGCACTGGACTCAAAACAAAAATAGCCATTTTGTTTGGCCCACCCAAAGGTCGTACCGAGGCTGCAGCCAGCAACGAAGCCGGTGATCAACTCCATGATTAATTTAACTTTGTTATCTGTGTTTATTCCGACCTTTTTATTTGTATCTATTACTCCCGGCCTTTGTATGACGTTGTCGATGACACTGGGCATTAGCCTTGGCGTGCGGCGCACTTTGTGGATGATGTGGGGTGAAATGCTCGGCGTGGCACTGGTGGCAACTTCAGCTGTGCTGGGGGTGGCTGCGATATTGCTCGGAATGCCACAGCTGTTAGTGGCGTTTAAATGGCTGGGCGGGGCTTATCTTTGTTATGTCGGTGTGCAGATGTGGCAGTCCAAAGGAAAATTGGCTATTCCGGCGGCTGGTACTGTAATTGAGGTGTCCCGCCGACAGCTTTTTTGGCAAGGTTTTTTAACCGCGGTGTCCAACCCCAAAGGTTGGGCCTTTCATATGGCGTTATTGCCGCCTTTTATCGATGCTAAATTACCGTTCTGGCCGCAACTGGCGGTGTTGATGTGCATCATTCTGCTGTTGGAATTTGGCTGCTTGCTGCTGTACGCCAGTGGCGGTAAAGCGCTGCGGCTGATTTTCGCCCAAGAGCATAATGTGCGGTTACTCAATCGCATCGCCGGTAGCCTGATGTTGCTGGTTGGGGTGTGGCTGGCATTATCCTGAACTGCTGCCAATCTCGAGTAATTCATTGATTTAAAGTAAATTGATTTAAAAGTAATGATTTGCTCGCGCTATCGACTCTAATCAAATCGCCAATTGACGACCAGCTGCAGCTGCTGAAAACTCTGCTGTACCGGCCAGCCATCCCATTGTGCACGATTGGCCTGATGGCTGTTCAGCCGGCTCCATTCCAGCGCCAGCATCCATGCGGTACTTAAAGGCAGCTGCAGACTGATATTCCAGCCATGGCCATTGCCGTTATTGTCATCGCCGGGAAACTGATCCAAATCCTGCTGCTGCCAGTGATCATAGCGCAGGTTTAACCGGTAATTGCCGCCATCATAATGCAGCAGACTAAACCAGCTTTGATAATCCAGCAGCACTGCTTGCGGACCCATTTCGGTACTGCCGGTAAGATATTGGCTAACCAGCCGCCAGTTTTCGCTGAGCTGTTGTTGCCAGGCCAGACTTTGAAATTGCGTATCCCAGGCATATTGGCCATGGCGGAATACCAGCGGATCGCCGTTGTTGTCGTAATGATAAAGGCGCAATTCGGTATCAGATTGATGGGTCCAGTGCAGACCGAGATAGTAGCCGGTGCGATGGTCCAGTTCGCGCGTTGGCTGCACCCAGGCCGGTTGCGGCGCCAGCAAGCCTTCGCGAATACTGGGATAATTGGAAAAACGCACTTCTTCCCCAAGATTGGTTTGAAATGGATGGCTGGCAAAACCACGCCAACTGATGATTGAACCCAGTGGGTCATTACCCTGAAATAAACCAACAACGCCTTGCCAGCTGGAGTTTGAGTTGAAGAAACGGCCGGGTCGGCTCAGGCTAAATTCCAGGCCCCGGGCACGTAATTCTTCGGCGAGCCAGCTGTTGATCACCGAAAAATTGCTGCTATAGGGTGACGACCAGGCGGTATCGGTATTTTCCAGCGACATCGCCGGGTAAAAATATCCGGCTCTAGCACGCAGCCGGTAGCCTGCAATGGGCAAAGGCTGATAGCTAAGCCAGGCTTCGGTGACACCTAAATCGGCGGTTGGAATGCGATGCCACTGGCCATGTAAAGTGGCTGATAAGCTGCTGTCTGTATCAATTTGCAGTGCCAGCAGTTGTGGCCCGGCCTGCACCCCATTTTTTTCATAAGCAAGCTGGCCGGTGCCACCTTGCCACCACGGCTGTAAGCCATGGGGTTGTTGCTGCACTTGCATGACGCTGAACTCGCCTTTACCTTTGAGGGTGATGTTAGGCGTCAGCTCGGCTGCAAGTCCTTGTAAAGGCAGCGCCCCCATAGTGCAGACCACCGCTGATGGCAGCAATTTTTTTGGTAACAGATTCAGTTTATTGATATATATCATGAATAAAGGCGCCTGACCCAGATAGCACTCAAGCATAGCAGTTCTGTTTGTTGGTACAAAACAGTGCTTGCTGGTATTCAGGCTGAATTCGCCTGTTATACTCGAACATCACTGATGCAATTGATAGGTAGGCAGACTGCTATGTTGTTGAAATTATTGAGTTGTGGCTTGTTGCTTAGTGCAACGTTATTACCGATAACGCCGTTGCAGGCGGCTCCGCTGCAACTTCGCATCACCGATCAGCAGGGGCAGCCCCTGGCAGACGCCGTCGTTGAATTACTGGATCCGGCCAATAAAGCCTTTCGCAGTGTCACTGCCGAGGTGGCTCAGCAGGATCTCACTTTCCGACCTTTTGTTTCGGCAGTGCAGGTTGGCACACCGGTGGATTTTCCGAATCAGGACAAAACCCGCCATCATGTTTATTCCTTTTCACCGGCCAAAGTGTTTGAACTAAAATTGTACGCGGGTAAACCCGAAGCGCCGGTGCTGTTTGATACTCCAGGTATTGTCGCGCTCGGCTGCAATATTCACGATTATATGCAAGCTTATGTTTATGTTGGACAAAGTCCATTTTTAGCCGTGACGGATGAGCAGGGCATTGCTAAGTTCGCCGAACTGCCGGCAGCTGATTACCAGCTTAAACTCTGGCATCCGTGGCAAGATCAGGACGTTACAGCGCAATCGGTGAAAGTACCTTTAACTGAGACGGAATTTAAAATCGCGGTCACCCGGCAGGAAAAACCAAGTCGTCCGAAAAAAGGTTTTGGCAATAATTATTAGCGTCAAAGGGGTTGAAATGCCGGGAGGATGGCACCATGTCTGACAGCATCAATCATGGTGCGAACTTTAATCCACTGAGCTTTAATTCACTGAACTTTAATAATCTGCAGAACATTAACCGTCAGCCATAGGTTGACACCAAGGAGAGCAAAAGATGGCAACTGTTACTTTAAAAGGCAACCCAATTACCACACTGGCCGATTTACCGGCTATCGGCAGCAAGGCTCCGGATTTTACGCTGACTGGCGCAGGTCTTGCTGATGTGAAACTGGCAGATTTTGCCGGTAAACGACTGGTGCTGAACATTTTCCCAAGCGTTGACACACCAACGTGCGCAACTTCAGTGCGTAAATTTAATCAGGTGTTAAGCAGCCTTACCAACACTGCGGTGCTGAACATTTCTGCTGATTTGCCTTTTGCCCAGGCGCGTTTTTGTGGCGCTGAAGGCCTTGAGAACGTGTTAAGCGGCAGCAGCTTCCGTTCAACTTTTGGCAAAGATTACGGTGTAGTTTTCGCTACAGGCCCGTTAACTGGTTTGTTATCACGCGCTGTAGTAGTGCTGGATGAACAAGGCAAAGTAATTTACACCGAACAAGTCGCCGAAACAGCGAATGAACCGTCTTATGAAGCGGCAGTGGCTGCTTTAAACTAAACTGTTCGTCGCAACTGAATAAAAACGGGCCGCAATTGCGGCCCTATTTTTTGAGGTTACGTTTTATCGGTCAGATCGTCTTTTGCAATTTTATGATCAACAACTTCCTGGTCAACAATTTCCTTGTCAACAACATCCTGCTGAACGACTTCCTGATCAGCAACTGCTGTATTAATGTCCGGTGTCACCAAGTTCGCTGGTGCGGGCCAGAAACCACCGGCACTTAACTGACGCCAGGCCCATGGCAACCAACGCACTAATGCCGTCGCCAGCCATAACGACCACAACAACATCGCTAACTGATAACACCAAAGTGGCAGTGACCAACTGGTGGCGACCGGCAATTCACCGGTTGCAGCATCCTGATACCATTGTAAGTTTTGCAGATAGGAGCCGTTACCGGTCAGATGCATGTCCGGTTGTGACAACAAGCCATAAGGAATTGCCAGCAACAAGGCGCCGACAGCGGTCAGCGACAGCAGCAATAAACTCAGTTGTTGCAGGCGACCTTTCACGCCCATCAACGGCAGTTGCAGCTGACCTCTTTTGCTCAGACTGAACAGCCACAACGCAATTAACACCGGGATCCATAAACTGACGGTACTGATGCCGGCAAACAATAATAGCCAATGCCTTTTGGTTAATGGCGACGCGATCACGCGCGCTAACACTATCGCCAGCCCCAGCACTACCAATAACATGCCCCAGAATAAAATCGCCGGACCAATTGCAGGTCCATTAACTGCCCACAACCAGCGATCGGGTGGCAACTGCAATTGCAGATAAATATTACCGGCGGCCTGACCTAGATTGATCTCAGGTGTCTGATGTTGCCAGAACGAATCGCTTGGTTGCTGCCAGTTGATACTCAGCTGTTGGGTACCGGGCCGGATTGGCAATTGTAATAATGTGGATGCCGGTGCCGGCAATAGGTCGCTATCGGCCTGCAGTTGAGTAACCTCTGCCGCAGCAGGAAGTTGCAAAGTGTAAGTTTGGGCTGTGCTGGCCGTGATATCCAACACCAACCGCAGTTCAGCACTGCGTTTTCCTTGCTGTTGGCTAAGCAGCGCGCGGTGAATGGTGATGGTTTCGCCGGTAATGGCCGGTGGCTGGCTGATCTGTAACTGCAACTGTTCGCCAGGCCAAGGCCGCCACAGCTGTGGCATCGGGCTTGTGGCATCGGCGATGGCAGCAATGCCACTGCTGCTGATATGCCACTGCGGACCTGCCGCCAGTTGCCACACTTCGGTTAATTGTGGTTGTGGTACTGACGGTTGTTGCGCTGTCAGCTGCAGTTGATCGGCTTTTGCCAGACGCGATACCCAGCTGACCGAGTATTGATCGGGCGCTAATTGCAGCTGAATTTTGCCATCCAGCACCGTTTGTTTACTGATTGGTGTCTCACCTGGCAGCAGTGGCAACGCAATTTGCAAACTGGCGTTGGACTGGCCTTGGCGTTCTAAAGTGGAATGTAGCTGCCATTCCAAGCCAAGTTGCAAACGCCGGGTCAGCACTGCGACTGGTGCAATAGAACTTTGTGACGGATCCAGCCGTTGTTGGGTGGCAATTTTACTGGTGCGCTGCAATTGCAGTTGCTTGCGGCTTTCCAATAAGGATGGCAGATCGTCGGCATTGGTCGTATCGAGGCTCAGACTCCAGCCCTGTAGTTGACTGGTTAGTTGATGCCAGGGGTGGGCAAACTGTAGATTTAACTGCGAAATATTGGCCACGTGAAGTTGCAGCTGCAGCTGATACTGGCCTTTGGGCAACAACAACCAATGTTGTTCGTCCTTGCTGTATAAAGTGGCCGGAAATTGATCCAGGGTGATTTGACTGATTAGATTCAGAGCCACCGGCAACGGCCAGGCGGTATCTTCCTGGCTATGCAAAGTCAGCGTCACTGTGATTTCATCATCGTTGGCGTTCAGATGCAGCTGCGAAATACTGCTGCACTCCGGCAGACATGCGGGACGTTTGAGCAGACGTTGTTCAAGTTCGGCTAATAACTCTGCATCCGGCAAACTCTGACCGAATGCCGGGCTAGGGCTGATGGTTGCGCCCAGTAACAGTAATGCCGGCAACAATGCCATGACCGATACTGACACAGAGCCAGGCGCTGGTTTTTGTACCAATACCTTCCAGTCAACACGCCATAACTGACGGCTTAACAGCCACCAAAAAGCCAACGTCAGCAGCACGGTCACCAACGACCCGAGTCGGTTTAACCAGGCCGGTACCAGATACAATTGCGTTTGTTCTTCCGCCAGAACCGGACCTTGCCAGCGCAGCGTAACCGTTTGCCATTGCCAATCCGGCCGGGCGGGGCCGGTCTGGATCCGCGCTGTTGGATCTTGCGCTAAGGATGGCGTGGGTAGGGGATCAGCTAATTTTTTGCTCAATTTCTGATATTCATTGACGGCAACCGAACTCATGGCACCAGCTACACTCGCCACCGGCGGTGCCGCTGCCACCTGTTGTTCGGCCATTTTTGCGGAGGCCTGACGCTCAGCACGTTCATAAGCTGCGCTACGTTGCTCGTCGGTGTTTGAACTGTTCTGATATTGAATGCTGTGCCATGGTTTTTCCAATTGCGGGTAAATTGCCAGCCGGACTTGATCAATCGCAAACGGCAATAACAGCAGCAATAACATCACCGCGCAAAGTTGGCTGGCCCGTTGCAGCCATTTTAAGGCGCGGCCGGAAGCAATTTTCAGCAGCGCCAATAACGACACCAACACCAGCCACAACCACTGCGGCGCATCAGGACGTTGATACATTAGCAACATGCAACTCAATGCTAATAGCGCCAGTTGCCAGCCAAACATTCGGCCGCAGGCAGTGGCTAACAGCAACACAAAAAAGATGTCCCATAAGGTCCAGTTTTGGATGTAACCACCGTAAATTTCATCGGCACCGGTCGCAGTAAATAAGGACCAGCCGGGTGGCAATTGTAACTGCATTTCTACTTGCGAAAATCTGGCTTGCCAACCGCTGACCGGTAAAGCAGCGGGCAGTGCGGATGGCAACGGCACTGTATTCACTGTGGTCAATAGTAGCGGGTTTTGCCGTAATTCAACCCCAGGTTGTTGTTGAGGTAATTGTGTAATTAGCTGCGGCTCACCGGCAAGTTCGGCTCTGCCAAGTTGATAAGGTGCCATCACCTCTAAGCGGCTGCTGCTGGCTAACTCGCCGGTCAGCGTATCTGCGACTGTCAGCGTATCGCCATTAAAATTAAGCCAGGCGGTTTTATTCAATTGCAGTTGATCCTGACTTTGGGTGGCACCGCGGCTTTGTTGTTCCAGCTGGAGACTGCTACCGACAGTCATTTGATACAACGGATATTGCCGCCAGTGCTGTGGTACCTGCGTTTGATTAGGGTCGAGAGCTGGCGCGCCGCTGATCCGCACGGTGCGAAGTTCAGGCGCTGCCACAAAAGCCAGAATTTCCGTTTCGGGCCATGGAGCTTTAGCCTCTGGCAACGCCAGGCTAGCTAAGGGGGCAAAACTTTGGCTGACTAATTCAACCTGAAAACGCCCGGGTTGCAATTGCAGTCGCAACTGACCATCGGCATTGAGCAAAGCCGGTAATTCGCTGTTGAGTGACAACGCCTGAAATGAGGGTAACAAGGCACCGGATAATACGATTTCACGGGAATTACCGCTGATATCGAGCTGGAGAACGGTAGTGAGGCGTGCCGGAATATGGTCTTCGAGTAACCGAAACACCTGGATCTGTAATTGGTCCTGCGCCAAATCTGCACTCTGTTGGTCGGTAGGTTGTAACCAGACCTGGCGACCGAGTCTTTTCGGTTGGGCGACCTTTTGCTGCAGCCACTGCAATTGCAATATGCCGCTTTGGGTCGGGATCTGCAGATATTCCGGAGCTTGCTGCCAGTGAAATTTCCCGGTTAATCGCCAGTTGCCGGCAGTGAGCCAGATTTGCGGTTCACCATTGAGGTCACGAATAGCGGGTGAGCTTGCTTCGTCTATCCGATTGCGGGCTACAACTTCTTGCGGCCAATGCCGCACATCACCCGGCAAAGTGACCCAGCCTTGTCGAAATAACTGCAGATTGATGCTGAATTCGCCACCGGTGGGGCTGGCGTCAATGCGAGTCTGACCAATCCATAAGCATTGTTGCTCTTCGCCATCCAGCCAGGGACAAGAATGATTCGGATGCTTTGCCAGCACCCATGCCTGCCAGGGTTGTAATGCCGGTGGAATTTGCCCGGGAATATTGCTGTTTTGCAGCTGACTGGTGGTGGCGGTTTGGGCCGATGCCGCAAAGCTAACTAGGCTGCTCATTAGCGTTGCCAGAAGTAACTGGCTGCACCAGTGTGGTAATTTTTGCCAAAACGGATGGTTTAATGTAAGAAATGCCACAACAGCCAACATGGGTGAATCCTTCCTGAGCATAAGGGCACTGCGTTGCCAGTGCCGGTTGATGTCACAACGCAATCATAATATAGCATTGATTTTTATATAGATAACCAGATTGTTGTTGGGGGAAGTTACCGGATATTTACATTTTCCTGTAAATCTCAATGACGGCCATGCCAGCGCACAACTGTAATCTTTTTAGAAATTTATTTTATGAAAAATATCTGATGCATCTCAGGTAGATGCACCTAAGCTCGCTAAACATAAGCTTATTAATAAGCTAGGTTTAAAAATATTCACTGGAATATAAAAATAAAATAGAGTACAACTGTGCGCTGAAGTTTTCAGGTGCAACCACATGACGTTATTTTCTACCCCGCAACCCAAGCGGTTAAACCAACAGATCACCAAGAAATCCGTCACCGCCGCAGCGTTGTTGCAACAATGCTGGCGTTGGTGTTGCCAAGTGGCATTGGTGCAACCATCGCTGCTTAGTTATCTTGAGCCTCTGATCCGGTTCGTGCGACCCACATTTCGGGCGCATTTAAGCCACGCGAAACTGCTGAAGTTACAGCAACAAGGCAACTTCCTGCATCTGACGTTGCGACCTGGTCATCGTTGGCAAGGTTTTATTCCAGGGCAACATCTGCAGCTGGTGCTGGAAATTGATGGCCGTGCCGTCAGTCGTACTTTTAGTATCAGCTCGTCGCTGCAGCTGTTTTTGCAACAGGGACTGATCACACTGACCATTCAGCAGCAGCCACAGGGCGTAATCAGCAACCAGTTGCAGCAATTGTTGCAGCCGCCGATGCAACCGGTGCCAGTTACAGGTTCAGCACCAAAGCTGTCGCTACACCTAAGCGCTGCACGGGGCGCTTTTACGCTTTCCCAACACCAGCCGGCGTTGCTACTAGCCGCTGGCTCAGGCATTACGCCCATCCATGCCATGTTAACGTCCATCTCCCGGCTGACTCAGCCACTGCTGCTCATTTACAGCTATCGCGGTGCTGATCAGTTGCTATTTGCTGCTAGTTGGCGTGAGTTACAGCAAAAATTTCCACTGTTAAAGGTGCAGCTCATTGATACCCAAAGTCGCGGTCGCGTCACAGTCGCTGAAGTGACAGCTTGGTTGCTGCACCAACCGGCTAGTCAGGTTTATCTTTGCGGGCCGGCCTCTTTTAGCCAGTGCTGGCAGCAACAGTTGGCGTTATTGCCTGTTCCGGCGTCGAACATCAACCAGGAATCCTTTGGCTTAGGTGCTGTGCCTTCAGCGAATGGCGATCGAAGACCGCATCACATTACTGTGACTTTGGCCGCACAAAGACTGACCGTTCAAAGCGGCGAGGGCAGTTTATTACAAAGCCTGGAAGCGGCGGGTCTGGATCCGGCTTATGGCTGTCGACGCGGTATTTGCATGCAGTGTCTTTGCCAGAAAAGTCAGGGCTTGGTGCGTAATCTGGTCACTGGCGAGACTTCGGATGCCGGGCCAGGCCAAATTCAGTTATGTATCAGTCAGCCGCTGTCTGCCGTGGAACTGAGCTTGGTTTGAACGTGCTTTCTAGCGGTCGCAATGACCACAGGCGAGCCGCTAAAAATGTGCAGAATTTAATCTCGGAATAAGCAGAATGAACGATCAACAACAGCAATATAAGCAGCAAGATCAAAGGCAACAAACAGCAGTAGAAAATGCGGTAGCAGCGGAGCAAGTTGGCTCGCTTGCAACTGACGGGCATTTTAGCGAAACACAGGCCAGCGCGCTGGCAGCCGATTTAGATGCGCTCGCCCATAAAACTCGTGCTGAAGTGGGCAGTGCCGATAGTCATTATTTGCTCCGAATGCTGCAGATCCAGCGGCTGGCTGCGATCAGCGGTCGATTGTTGATGGTGGCCGGTTTTTGGTCGGCCTGGTGGTGGGGGCTGGGGGTACTGCTGTTGGCGCTGGCGAAAATTCTCGACAATATGGAAATTGGCCACAATGTATTGCATGGTCAGTATGATTTTATGAATCATCCGTACCTGAATTCCCGCAATTTTGAGTGGGATATCGCCTGTGATGCTAAATCCTGGCAACGCACCCACAATTTTGAACATCACACCTATACCAATGTCATCGGAAAAGACCGCGATTTTGGGTATGGATTGCTGCGACTGAGTGATGATTTTCGCTGGCGGTTGCAAAATAGCTGGCAAATTGTCACCTATTTTATGCTCAGTACACTGTTTCAGTGGGGCGTGTCGTACCATGAAATGGCGGCAGAGCGGGTATTTTTCGGCCGGAAAAAAGCCGGTCGGGTGGCGCAAGTCACGGATGCTGAACTTAAAAAAGCCTTTTTTGGCAAAGGTGGCCGCCAGTTGCTGAAAGATTATCTGCTGTTTCCATTGTTGGCGGGACCGATGTTTTTACCGGTGTTGTTTGGTAATTTTCTGGCGAATTTACTACGCAACTGGTGGACGTCGACCATCATCTTTTGTGGCCATTTTACTGCTGAAGTGCATATTTTTAAGCCCGAAGTTTGTGACAACGAAAGCCGTGGCCATTGGTATTACCGGCAAATGCTGGGCTCATCGAATTTTAGCGGGCCGCGCTGGTTCCATATTTTATCCGGTCATTTAAGCTGTCAGATTGAACATCATCTGTTTCCCGACTTGCCGGCTTATCGTTATTTACAACTAGCACCACAGGTCGCAGCTATCGCCAACAAACACGGTATTCCATACCACAGTAACAGTTTTGCCCGGCAGTACCTGAGTGTGCTGCAACGCATTTTGCGTTATTCAGTGCCGGGGAAACAACGTCAAGTTGCCACCACATTATAAAAATTTAGAGAATTAGCTACAGAAGGTTAACTGCCTGCATGTGGTAAATCTGCCGATCCAAAAAACCTGATAGAAACTTGATATTTCGGTTTTTCAGTTGATTTTTCACTGGTAGGTCTTTGGCAATGTCGCTAGTATCAAGTGCGATGTAAAGCAGCCAGATAGGAAAGTTGGCGATGAATTATTACTCTGGATTTTTATTAGGCTTGATGTTGATTTGTTCAAGTCTGTTTTATGGGTTGGCTTTAACCAACAATGACAAAAAATATCAGCCAGTAAGTTCTGTGCTGGACGGGACCTGGCGATTAGTGTCAACCCGGATACTGACACTTGACGGTAAGTTATTGTCGGAAAAGGACTCAACCCAGTTACAGTCGATTAAAGTAGTTGCGAATCAGCACTTCAGTTTTGTCAGTAAAACCACGACCGGTGAATTGTTACAAGCTGCTGCCGGCACTTTTGAACTGGTGAAAAATCGCTATTCAGAATCGGTGGAACTATCGGCTGTGGCAGAGACACAGAAGCAGCAACATTACGAATGGCGTCTGGAACAAGGCCTTTGGTATCAGCGTAGTGAAGCTCAGCAGCAAGTTGTGGAGCAGGTCTGGCAACTGGTTGAAGCAATTTGAAACAACAACCCGATCCGGCACAATACTAATTTGGAAAATATGCACTAAGCTTGCTTTGGATAGACTAAACCAAGAGGCAGCATATGAAAATTCTAACCCTCCTCTCGTGCATCACGCTGGTTTTATTACAAATTGGTTGTAAGCCAGCGCCTGTAACCCCGTCAGCTCCTGCTGATGCAGCGACTCCCCCGGTCACAGAAACCGCTCCAGCTCCAACCGCGCAACCTGCGGCCACGACCACTGAACCTGTGGCACAAGCCTGTGTGTTAAAACTCGGCTTTGAAGCATGGGAACCCTACCAATATGTAGGTATGGATCAAAAACCAGCGGGTCTTGATATCGAACTGGTACAAGCAGTTGCCACCAAAATGAATTGTGAAATTACCCCCCAACAAGGCACTTGGGTTGATCTGATTGCCGGGTTAAAAGCGGGAGAAGTTGATATGTTGCTCGGTGCTTCGAAAACGGCGGCCCGTGAGGAATATGCATTTTTCTCAGAACCCTACCGTAAAGAGCAGTTTGTACTCTTTGTTCGTACAGCCGAAGTGGCAGAACTACCGCAAAATACCATGACCGACTTTTTAAGCGCCGGTAAAAAGCTTGGCATTGTCAGCGAGTACTATTACGGTGAAGAGTTTACGCAGCTATACAGTGATGACAAACTCAAAACCAATTTTGTTGAAGCGTCGTTGAGCGAATTAAATCTGGCACGACTGATCGATGAAGAAATTGACGGTATGCTGGAAGACAGGTTTGTTGCTGCATCCATGCTCAGACGCAAAGGGCTGGACAAAACAGTCAGCCCACACAGCATTACGCTGGGTGATAACGATGTGTATGTCATGTTCAGTAAAACAACGGTAGCTGACAGCAAAGTCGGCGCCTTTAATGCTGCAATGGCTGCGATCCGTCAGAACGGTGAATACGACGCTATTATGGCGCGTTACCAGCAGTAGCTGTGGTCATTGAGTACTGGTTGTTTATCTAGTGTGGATCTTGGGTTGAAGCTGGCGGTTGTTAAAAACGATCTTTTAAAACGCCGCCAGCGTCAGCCATAACCGTATCAGGTTCCAAACTGCCGTTGCAGGATCTCTGCCGTGAAGTTGGCTTTCAGATAAAAGCCACGGGGTAAGGTCTGAATAGGCTGGCCGTCGCTACCAACAGCTGCGGTCAGTGCTTTGGCGTTGGCGGCTTTGGGTCTGAGTTGCAACACTTTACCGTGCGCACCGCGGATCTGATCGATACCGCCGAGCACAATCAGCTCCATTAGTTCTTCCCAGTCTTGCTGCAGTGATAGTTGTTGTTGTTGATCAGGCTGCCACAAAAAAGCTGAACCTATTACCCGTTCAGCCAATGGCAAACTGCGCTCCGCCCACACCGGCACCCAAAGCACCTGTTGTAACTTGCGATAAACCCAGGAGTCTTGCCAGCGTTGCAGGCTCAGATCAGTCAGTGCAGCTACACAAACGTAGGTACTTTCAAGCGGTTTACCGGCGTTGTCGATGGGCAGGGTTTTGAGTTCAATCCCCAGTTGCGGAAAATCAGGCTCTGCTTTGGAACCACTGCTGGCGCCTAACGCCTGCTCCAGCATTTGTCCGACCATACCTTTATCGCGTTTCAGATCCTGGGGCAATGACAACTCTAGCTTGGCGGCTAATTCGCCAAGCGTCAGGCCCGCTAATTGCCGGGCACGGTACATTAATTCAGCAACATCAACCGGGGGCAAAATCATTGGCAGCACCTATGCAATAACTATCGGCAAACTAACATTTTTTTTGGACTTTGACTGGTTATTTTATCGGCAATCCAACTTATGCACAGTGTGCAAGCAACTGCAATGAAGGTGTGATCTACCTAACTCAATGATATTCATCTATAAATTTATAATTCACTGTGGCAACCGGCCACTCTTTCAAAAGTTATTCATGGATAAGAACAAGGATGTGCACAGATTTATCTACAACTCCTGTGTAGAAGTGCACAATGGGTGGCTGTATGTTTACTGAACTGTGGATAACTTTTGTAAACCCATCGCCAAATACCGTTTGCCGTGGCAGCGACTTTGTGAAAGAATCTTTTCACAAGCTGCTGTAAATTAGCTAGAGGTTAGTGTGATCGATGCCGAAGGTTTTCGGGCCAATGTCGGCATAGTGATTTGTAATCACCAGGGACAGGTGTTTTGGGCTCGCAGATATGGACAACATTCCTGGCAGTACCCGCAGGGTGGCATAGACGACGGTGAATCACCGGAGCAAGCCATGTATCGCGAATTAAATGAAGAAGTAGGTTTATCGCCCGCTGATGTAGAAATAGTGGCAGTCACCAAACATTGGCTGAGATATAAACTACCGAAACGGTTAATTCGTCGCGATTCAAACCCGGTATGTATTGGTCAGAAGCAAAAATGGTTTTTATTGCGTCTGACCTGCAAGGACGAAGATGTTAATCTGCTAAAAACTACACATCCGGAATTTGATGACTGGCGTTGGGTCAGTTATTGGTATCCAGTGCGTCAGGTCGTTGCTTTTAAACGGGAAGTTTACCGTAAAGTAATGAAAGAGTTTGCCCCGGTCGCTTTGCCGTTTATTCGTCGTGAAGTTAAAAAAAGTAATGGGGTGAGGTAGCTCACCCTGTGACATCAAGGGGTCGTTATGCTGGGCCAGCTGAGGCGTATTGTACAGGACGTTGCGCAAGAACCATCACTGGCTAATGCTTTAGCCGGTTTGGTCTCGAACGTTAAAAATGCGCTGCAAACGGAGTGCTGCTCGGTTTATCTGGCCGACTACCAACAACAACAATTCATGTTGATGGCCACCGATGGCCTGAATAAAGACGCGATTGGTAAAGTGGCGATTGGCTTTTCCGAAGGTCTGATTGGCTGGGTCGGCCAACGTGAAGAACCGATCAACTTAGCTGCCGCTCATTTACATCCCCGATTTAAAGTGACCCCCGAAGTCAGTGAAGACTGTTTCTCCGCATTTTTAGGTTGCCCCATTATTCATCACCGTAAAGTGCTAGGCGTGTTGACCATTCAGCAATCGGCGTCGCGGGTATTTAGTGAAGATGAAGAATCGTTTTTAGTCACTTTAGGCGTGCAGCTAGCCTCGGTGCTGGTGAATGCTGAAATGCGCGAACTGGCCAGTCAAAGCTCGCCAAAACATGTGCATGTCGGGCAGTTGCAAGGCTTAATCGGCGCGCCGGGCATTGCGATTGGTCAGGGGTTTGTACTGCAACCGGCCAGTGATTTTGATGCGATTTCCCTGCAAAAATCTGACGATCCGGAAAAAGAACTATCGCGCTTTTACCGCGCAGTAAAAGTCACTAAAGCCGAATTTAATCGGCTGGCCGAGCGGATGTCAGGACATTTACCTCCTGACGCGCTGGCGATTTTTGATGTTTACCATCAGCTACTAGATGCCGCGAGTTTGGGCAACGAGATTGAAGCGCAAATTGCTGAAGGCTGGTGTGCCAAAAGTTCGCTAAAACGGGTAGTGGAAAAGTTTGCCCGCCAATTTGACGACATGGACGATGCTTATCTGCGTGAACGCGGTACCGATATCCGTGATTTAGGCCAGCGGGTTCTCAATCATTTACTCGAAACCGAACAGCGTCATCATAAATTGCCGGAACACGTGGTACTGGTGGCCGAAAACGTCACTGCGACCATGTTGGCGGAAATTCCGCGGGCACAGCTGGTGGCTATTGTATCGCTGAAAGGCTCAGTCAATTCGCATGCTGCCATTATGGCGCGGGCCTTGGGTATTCCGGCCGTCATGGGTGTCGACGAACTGCCATTAATGCAATGGCAAGGCCAGCAACTGATTGTCGATGGTTATCAAGGCAATATTCTGGTGTCGCCAGCCGACGCCATTTGTCATGAATACCGGCAATTAATGAGTAAAGACGCCGAGCTGAATGCCCGTTATCAGGCGGAACTACATTTACCGGGGCAAAGTGCCTGTGGCGCCCGCTTTAATCTGATGGTGAACTCCGGGCTTGCCATTGAGCTTGAAACCACCCAATCGGAATTTACCGATGGAGTAGGTTTATACCGGACTGAATTTCCTTTTATTATCCGCAGCCGTTTTCCAACTGAACAAGAGCAGGTCGAACTGTATCGCAAAGTGCTGAATGGTTATCCGGATAAACCGGTGGTGATGCGTACTCTGGATGTTGGAGGTGATAAACCTTTGCCATATTTCCCGATTTCTGAAGAAAACCCATTTTTAGGCTGGCGCGGTATTCGCTTAACGCTGGATCATCCGGAAATTTTCCTGGTGCAAATTCGTGCCATGCTCAAATCAAATATCGGCAATGGCAATTTGCATATTTTATTGCCGATGATTTCCGATTTAGCCGAAGTCGATGAATCGCTGCGGCTGATTAAACAAGCCTGGTTCGAAGTGGATGATGAAGTCAATCATCAGCATGTGGTACCCAAACCCAAAGTCGGGGTGATGATTGAAGTTCCTTCGATTATGTATCAACTGCCGGAACTCGCGCGCAAGGTCGATTTTTGCTCGGTTGGCACCAATGATTTAACCCAGTATTTGCTGGCGGTGGATCGCAACAATCCAAGAGTTGGCAATTTATACGATGCGCTGCACCCATCGGTATTACGTGCCTTACATCAATTAGGACAACAAACCCATGGGCTGCAATTCCCGACCAGTATCTGTGGAGAACTGGCTGGCGAACCGATCGGCGTGTTGATCCTGGCAGCAATGGGTTTTAACCGTTTTAGTATGAACCATCGCAACCTGGCAAAAATCAAATGGTTGCTGCGCCGGATTGATTTATCTGAACTTAAATTATTGTTACCGGAAATTCTGGCCTGTCAGTCGCCAAAACAAGTCCGGCTGCAAGTGCAACGTTTCCTCGACCAAAAACAATTGCTGAATCAACTGCGGGCCTGAGTTGGTTTCATTGCAACTGTAATATTTGGCCGTTACTTTATCGTGGTTTTGCCGCTTGAAAATGTCTGCGCCAGTGTTATCCTGCGACCGCAATCATTCATCCATCGACACAAGGGTAGTGCATGTCTTCCAGCTATATCGTATTCCCACAAATTGATCCGGTTATTTTCAGCCTCGGCCCGCTGAGCGTACGTTGGTATGGCCTGATGTATCTGATCGCCTTTCTGATGGCAAATCTCATTGCCAATCGTGCTGCCGATAAACCAAATTCTGGCTGGACCCGTGATCAGGTCAGCGACTTAATGTTTTTCGGCTTTCTCGGTGTGGTGCTGGGCGGCCGTATTGGTTATGTGTTGTTTTACCAATTTGGCCTATTTTTAGACGACCCACTGTATCTGTTTCGGATCTGGGAAGGCGGTATGTCGTTCCATGGCGGTGTGCTGGGTGTAATGACGGCGATGGTATATTTCGCCTGGCGTACCCAGAAAAACTATCTACAACTGGGTGATTTTGTAGTGATGTTGCTGCCACTTGGTTTAGGCGCTGGTCGGATTGGTAATTTTATTAACGCTGAACTTTGGGGGCGTCCGACCGATGTGCCTTGGGCGGTATTGTTCCCGGGAGCCGGCCCGTTACCACGCCATCCATCACAGCTTTATGAGTTTGTGCTGGAAGGTTTAGTGCTGTTTTTGATGTTGTTGTGGTATCGCTCGAAGCAACCGCCGGCCGGTAATGTCGCTGGATTATTCCTGGCAGGTTATGGCTGTTTCCGCTTTATTGTGGAGTTTTACCGCGAGCCGGATGCGCACCTTGGCGTGTTATCGCTTGGCATGTCGATGGGGCAGTGGTTATGCCTGCCGATGATTTTTGCCGGTGTAGGCTTAATGATTTGGGGATATCTGCGTCGCTCACGTGGAGCTGCGATATGAAACAGTATTTAGATTTAATGCGCCATGTGTTGGCCGAAGGACACCAGAAAACCGATCGTACCGGCACCGGCACCATCAGCGTGTTTGGTTATCAGATGCGTTTTGATTTAAGCCAGGGTTTTCCACTGGTGACCACTAAAAAATGTCATTTAAAATCAATCATTCATGAGCTATTGTGGTTTTTGCAAGGCGATACCAATATCGCTTATCTTAAAGAAAACGGTGTGTCGATTTGGGATGAATGGGCCACCGACAGCGGTGAATTAGGCCCGGTCTATGGCGCGCAGTGGCGCAGCTGGCAAACGCCGGACGGCCAGGTGATTGACCAAATCAGCCAATTAATTGCCGATATCAAACGTACACCGGATTCACGTCGGCTGATCGTCAGTGGCTGGAATCCGGCGGTGTTGCCTGATACCCGATTGTCACCGAAAGACAATGCCGCTGCGGGTCGTCAGGCGTTGCCACCTTGTCATACTTTATTCCAGTTTTACGTTAATGACGGCAAATTGTCTTGCCAGTTGTATCAACGCAGTGCCGACATTTTGTTGGGCGTGCCGTTCAACATCGCCAGTTATGCATTGCTCACGATGATGGTGGCGCAAGTTTGTGAATTAGAGCCGGGCGATTTTGTGCATACTTTTGGTGATGCGCATTTGTATCTGAATCATTTGAAACAAGTTGAGCTGCAACTCAGCCGTGAGCCTTATCCATTGCCAACGATGAAGATCAATCCGGCGGTTACCGACATTTTCGGTTTTAAGTTTACCGATTTCGAATTGCAGAATTATCAGTCGCATCCGGCAATCAAAGCGCCAATTGCGATTTAAAGCTGTGATTGCTGTTGGATAGCGGAGGGCTGTTGCTAAACAGCGACCTGTCTTAAAACTGTCATCGTCTGGTGTCACAACTGTCACAGACATTTTGGATAATAGCTTTACCAGACACGGATTGAAGTGAAAGGTAACATTCCTGCGATACCCTGCTTGTCTTGTTTTTAACCGGCTGAATTCAGCCGGTTTTTTTATGTCTAAAATTTTTAATCAAATTTCTGCAGTTTTTTTTTGCGGCCTTTAAACCATGCCGCTATGGTGTACGACAAACCTTTCAAATCAGTTACAAATCCGGAAGTTTACATCGAATGCAGGATCAGCTCGAAGGCTGGATACAGCAGGCTAAAAATGGTGATCAGAAAAGTTTTTATCTGATATATCATCATTTTAAAGGACGCGTTTTTGCAGTTTGCTTACGATTGCTCGCCGATAGAGCACAAGCTGAAGATGCCTGCCAGGAAGCTTTTGTCAGAGTCTGGCAGCAGTTACCTGGTTTTCGTGGCGACAGTGCGTTTTCGACCTGGTTGCATACCATAGCCAGTCGCTCGGCAGTGGATTTGTTTCGCAAAAACAAAGTGTCGAGGTTAAACCTGGACGTCGAGGTGCCGGACATTGCTTTTGAGCTTGATCATGCCGATCCGCAACTGGAGCAGGCCATCTTGCGCTTACCGGACCAGGCCAGAGCTGTGTTCGTGTTGTTTGCGCTTGAAGGCTATCTGCATCAGGAAATTGCCGAAATGCTGCAAATTGCCGAGGGCACCAGCAAAGCACAATATCATCGTGCTCGTCAGCTATTAAGAGGTTGGTTAGATGAAAACTGAACAGGATTTACAACAGCGCCTGGCACAATTGCCGGACAGCATAGAGCCGCCACGTGATTTATGGCCGGAACTAGCCGCCAGACTGGCACAGACGCCACAACAAATGCCGGTTGAGGTAGCTCCGCCGTCAACCAAAGTTCAGACGGGCTGGTGGCTGGCAGCTGCAGCAGCGGTACTTTTCACCGTATGGGCACCTTGGCAGCAGTTTGGAACCGAACAACAGCTTGCCAATAATGATGTTTATACCCAACAACTTGCTGAAAATAATGGCGAGTTTTCCGGAAGCTCTACCACGACAGCACCTGTTACCGTAGGCGGCTACCAGCAAGCACATGTTGCGGGTCGGGTCCGGGCTTCGAGTGAAACGCAGTGGCGGCTGAGCAACGATTACGAACAACAACGGGCTTTGCAACTGTCACAGATCAGACAAGTTCCGGAAGTTTATCAGGACTGGAAACAACAACTGAAAATTTGGCGGCAGGCGACAGATCTCGTGCTACTGGCACTGCAATATCAACCGGATGAACCCGGATTACTACGACAACTTTCCCAGTTGCAGCAACAAGAATTGGCTTATTTACAAAAAGTGGTCCTTGCGGATCAGACCTAATCAGGAGAATTACTATGACTATTATCAAAAGAGCTACCATGAAAACATTTGCCCCTAATCGTATTGCGCTGTTATTAATTAGTGCTATCTGCTTGGCGCAGCCAGCGCTTGCCGCTGAACAAATTAACGAACAGCGTGATGTTCGGGCCAACGAAAAAATATACATCGAAAACATGCGCGGCAATGTCGAAATTAAGGCCGTTAGCAAAAATGTGTTTAGTGTCAAAGGCAAACTTGATGAGAAAGCTGAAGGCTTTGAGCTGATTTCTAAAGATGGCTTTACCCGTTTTGAAGTGAAAATGCCGCAAAGTACCTACAGCAACTGGCACGACAGCAATGATAAAGAAGGCTCGATGTTGCAGATTGAGGTGCCGGTCGGCAGTCAGATTGAATTTAGCGGTGTAAATGCCAATGTCACGGCCAGTGGTGTGGAGGGCGGCAGCAAACTGACCACAGTTAACGGTACCATTGTCGGCAAACAGTTAAAAAATGACATCAGCCTGGAAACAGTGAATGGTGAAATCGACAGCATTGATAACTCTGGCCGGATCAAATTGAATACTGTCAACGGCGAAATTGATGATCAAGGCTCCAGTGGCCGTCTGTCGGCAGAATCGGTGAATGGAGAAATTAAGCTGCAAAGCAAAGCGACGGAAATTGATGTGTCAGTCGTGAACGGTGAAGCCGATCTGAAACTGGAAGGCACTGAGCGACTGGATTTCAGTGCGGTGAACGGTGAAATTACTGCCGACTTAAAAGGTAGTCTGACTCCTCGCATCAACACCAGCACGGTCAGTGGTTCGGCCAAGTTAAAACTGGAACCAAAACTGAGCGCGCGGTTTAAGCTGGAGGCCAGCGCCGGTGGTGATATCGACAATAAACTGACATCACAAAAAGCTGACAAAGCCAAATATGGCCCGCGCCGTAGCCTGGAATTCAGCACTGGTAGTGGCGATGGCAGTATTGATATGTCCACAGTTAGCGGCGATCTGACGGTAGAAGCACGCTAATTACCAACAGATGGTTGTTGTGTTGCCACAACAACCATCGCTGCTTTTGTTCGTATCACACAGTAATACTCACAATTGTTATCTAAAGTGTCAGGCAAATTTTAATAGCGGTAATTCAGCTGCATGCCCAATACCTGGGCATGGTTTTTAAAAGATGCCTGCAACTGCGATTTATAAATGCGTTGATCATTGGCATTAAACTCATGCTCGTCAATTGTTAAAGCACTCATCCACATGTAACCGTAGGCAAGATCCAATGTCCAGTGGCTGTCGATTGTCCAGTTGGCGCCGATGGTCCACCACAAACGGTCAGCAGTCGGAACCCTGGCTGTTTTGTGACTTTGTGAGATCGGATTTTCGTCAAAAGCGACACCGGTTTTTAGGCTTAGATCCGGTTGGTATTGCCAGGTCAAACCAAGCGCTGTTGACCAACTATCGCGCCAGTATTCCGGGATGTAACCAATGTAGCCCGGCTTAGCCAGATTTTGCGGTTGGCTGGTCGAAAGTGACAGCGATGGATTGGCATCGTCACTGACAATTTCAATATTTTTAAAAGCGCTCCAGCCGGTCCAGTTGACACTGGCTTGCCAGGACCAGTCGGTGGTAAGTTGCTGATCCAGACTCAGTATCATATTGGCCGGCGTCGTTAAAGCCAACCTGCTGGCTTCAACAAGCTTCGGTTGTGCTGCCAGTTTGCCGGTTGCTTTGTCGATGGCAGGTAGTTGCGGAGCAACCACAATAAAATTTGGTGAGCCAGCAACATTGGCACCGGTGATTGGGGTATTGGTGATGACCGAATCACCCCGTAGTTGGAATTTCAGCTCTGAGTGGTAAACGATGGCCACTTTCAGGCCAGATAGCGGCTGACCGTGCAAGCCTAAACTGTAACCTGCGGCGACATCGTCACCTGACACTTCATAATGGCTGTCACAATAAGCCGCATTGTAGACATCCCGCTGATAAATAGCGTTAATTTTGCTACCGGTTTCGCACAATCCATTGTGATCTTTGTATTTGGATAAGGTGCCTTCAGCATGATTCAGATTCAGACCTAAACCAACTGACCATTGTGGTGTCAATTCATACGACACTGAGCCTTGTAGTGCCAGCACCTGAATCGCCGTTTCGTCGGCGAAATAGCGGCCGGCCCAGTCATTGTCATAGTCGCTGGACAAGCCAAAAGGCACATAAAAGCCGAAGCCGTAGTGGATGTCGTTATTCAGTTCATCAGCAAAAAACGCAAAAGGTACCGCTTCAATTAAACTATTTTTACCTGAGCTGCGACCAATCACAGAGGTGCCGTTGGCATTGGCAGCGGCAACATCGCGGTATTGGGTATCTGCGTCAATGATATTCAGGCCGCCAGACCATTGTGGTCCTTTGAGCTGACTAAGCGCAGCCGGGTTTGAGTAGACCAGACTGGCATCGCTGATTTGCGCGCCACGGCCGGCATAAGCATTGCCCATACTACTGACCGATTGTTCATAAAGTTTGTAGCCTTCGGCATGCGCCAGGCCGGTGTGCAGCAAACAGGCAATCGCCACTGCAATAGACGATGGTTTAAACATAGTTCTTCCTGAGGGTTGATAAAAATTGGTCACAGATCTTGGTTATAGTTCGTGGTCAGACCTGTGGCGGCGCAGTATAGAGCCTGTTTTACTTAGAGTACATGCTCTAAAACTCGTGAAATATGTGAACTGTCGTGCCGGGTGTTGAGCTAAATCACTAATAGATAGTGATTTTCGCTAATGCTCTGAAATATCTTGTTGCACTCTAGGCGTGGTGAATTGATTTATCTTAATGATTTAAAAGAATAAAATAATGCTATTCAAGCATGGCATGCCAGATGCTATATCGGTCACAGTGAAGTTTAAAATTGCTCTTAAAGCCAAGGAAATGTTTATGAAAACCCCATCAAAATTAGCCAGTGCCATCAGTGTGTCGTTACTTGCATCAGTTCTGTTGCTGTCAGGCTGTGAATCTGCTTCTGGCAGCCCGGACACTGAGAAAAAAGATGTGGTGGTTAGCATTCCGGTTGAAGCCAGCAAAGTAAGCCGCGGCGCCATTAGCAGTACTTACCGCACCACCTCGACGTTAGAAGCTAAAGCCGATGCTGAAGTGAACAGTAAAGCGACCGGTCTGGTGAAAACCGTTCTGGTGGAAGAGGGGGATCATGTAGAAGCAGGTCAAGTCCTGGCAACTTTAGACACTGAACGCCAACGGATCCAACTGGCGCAAGGTAAAGCCGAGTTAGGTCAGCTGAAAAGCGAAATGGACCGGATGGAAAAAATGTATCAGCGCAAACTTGTAAGCGCTGATGTCTATGACAAATTAAAATGGCAGTTAGAATCGATGACCGCCGCTGTCGAGATGCAGGAACTTTCATTGCGCGATACCGAAATCCGCGCCCCGATATCTGGCGTGATCGCCCGCCGTTATGTCAAAGTCGGTCAGCTGATCACCGAATATTCATCAAAAGCTTTGTTCCACGTGGTGTCACAACAACGTCTGGAAGCTGTGATCAACTTACCGGAACATCAATTACAACGCGCCAAAGTTGGCCAGACTGCTTATCTGAATTTTGCTGGCATGCCACAACATCAGGCGCAAATAGTGCGGATTTCACCGGTGGTTGACGCGACGTCAGGTACAGCTCGGGTAACAATCGGTATTGATAACAATGATTTAGTGTTAAAAGCGGGCATGTTCGCCCAGGTTGAACTGCAGTATGACGCTAAAGCCGATGCCTTGCTGGTACCAAAACGTGCCGTGTTAGCGATGGACAACACCAGCTCAGTCTTTGTGGTGAATGATGGCAAAGTCAGCCGCAAAACGGTAAAAACCGGTTATGAGTCAGATGCCTTCCTGGAAGTAATCGAAGGTTTGGCTGAGGGCGATCAGGTGGTTACTGCTGGTCAGGCGAGTCTGAAAGATAAAAGCGCCGTCAATATCGTCAACGCAAAAAGCTAACCACTTAGTCATCTGTTGCCCGGCTTCTGTGCCGGGCGCACTCCCACAATAAAAACTACAGGAAGAATTCGATGAAACTGGTCAATCTGGCAGTTGCCCGTCCCGTTACCATCTGGATGTTTACACTTGGCATTATGTTGTTCGGTCTGGTGGCGATGGCAAGGCTCGCCGTCAATCTGTTACCTGACTTATCTTACCCAACGCTAACTATTCGCACCGACTATCTGGGTGCTGCGCCGGCTGAAGTTGAGCAGTTGGTCAGCAAACCAATTGAAGAAAGTGTGGGTATTGTCAAAGGCATTCGTAAAGTACAGTCGGTGTCGCGCTCCGGGCGTTCCGATGTGATTATGGAATTTGAGTGGGGCACAGATATGGATCTGGCCGGTCTCGAAGTCCGCGAAAAACTAGATGTGCTTTGGCTGCCGCTGGATGTGAAAAAGCCACTGTTACTGCGCTTTAACCCAAATCTTGACCCAATCATCCGGTTAGCACTGAGCCGCAATGAAGGTACGGTCAGCAAAGATGCAACAGCGCCAGCAGCTGACAAAAACAATACAGCACTTGCAGCGCCACAGGCACTGTCACAATCACAACAAGTTGTTCTGCGTACTTATGCCGACGAAGAATTACGCCGCAAATTAGAAGCCTTGACCGGCGTTGCCGCTGTGCGCCCGGACGGTGGTTTGACCCAGGAAATTCAGGTGCTGGTCGACAATGAAAAACTGTCGCAGCTGAACCTGGATATCAGCGCCGTCAATGACCGGTTAAAAGCCCAGAATATTAATCAAGCTGGTGGCCGGTTGGAAACTGCCGCCAACGACTATCTGGTCAGAACTATCAACCAATTTAATACCCTCGATGAAATGCGTAACCTGTATATCGCGACCGTGAACGGCAGTCATGTACGGCTCAGTGATATTGCTGAAGTGAAAGATGCCTTCGTTGACCGGCAGAGTATTACTTATGTCGATGGCCGCGAAGCCATTGAAATTGCTTTGTACAAAGAAGGTGATGCCAATACGGTACAGGTTGCGAAAACTGTGCTTGGCAAACTGGAAGAACTGCAAAAAAATCTGCCGGCCGGTTATGAATTAAAACTGGTGTATGACCAATCAACCTTTATCAGCGATGCGATAGCCGAAGTCAAATCCGCAGCCATTTCTGGTGGTTTGTTGGCGATGCTGGTGTTGTATCTGTTCCTGCGTAATCTATGGACCACGCTGGTTATCTCTATTTCCATTCCGCTGTCGATTATCGCCACTTTTAACCTGATGTATGCCCAGGATATCAGCCTGAATATTATGAGCCTCGGTGGTATTGCGCTGGCGATTGGTATGCTGGTGGATAACGCCATCGTGGTGCTGGAAAATATCTCCCGCTACAAAGAACAAGGTTATTCGGCGATGGAAGCGGCGAAAAAAGGTGCCAGTGAAGTGTCGATGGCGATTACTGCCTCAACGTTAACCACAGTTGCGGTATTTTTCCCGCTGGTATTTATTGATGGTATTGCCGGTCAGTTATTTAAAGATCAGGCCTTAACCGTGACTTATGCCTTGTTGGCTTCGTTAGTGGTGGCGTTGACGCTGATCCCGGCGATGGCGGCGCATGAGCGTAGTTTTGGTAGCACCACTGTGACCACTGAAACGATGAAAAAAGCCCGGCCACAACGTTGGTATCAATGGCTGGTGTGGGGGTTAAAGCTGCCATTTGTCGGCGTGAGCTACTTAATCTCGATGCTGATTTCGTTCTTTACCCTGATTTGGCGCGGTCTGGCCAAAGGCTTGGGTTTTGTGTTTAACCCATTTCTTAACCTGGTGCAACGTGGCCTGGTGAAACTGGAACAAAGCTACCGCTGGTTGTTGCAAAAATCGCTGCAAGCCAAAAGCCTGGTGTTGGTGCTGACGCTGGTCATCACCGGTGTTTGTTTTAGCTTAGCGCCAAGATTAGGCTTTGATGTGATCCCGGCGATGAGCCAGGGCGAGTTTTACGTTGAAGTGCAATTGCCGGTCGGCAGCGCCATCGAGCGTACGGATGTGGTACTGAAACAACTGGCGCAAGTTGCCAAACAGCAAGCTATCGTCGAACGTACTTATGCTCAGGCCGGTACTGGTCAGCAGATGACAGTGGATCCCTCAATCGGAGGCAGCCACTGGGGCCGGTTAAATATCGTATTAAAACCAACGGCTTTGGCTGGTGAAGAACAGCAACTGATGCAGTTGTTGCGCGATACCGTGGCGGCAATGCCGGATGTGACGGCAAAAATTGATACGCCAGAATTGTTCAACTTAAGCACGCCAATGGAAATTGAAGTGGCTGGCCATGAACTGGCTGCGCTTAAAACCGCCGCTGCTGAATTGGCGACAAAACTTGAAGCGACAGACCGGTTTGCCGATGTGAAATCCAGTCTGCGTGACGGTCAGCCGGAAATTACCCTGCATTTTGATCATCAGCGTCTGTCGCAACTTGGAATGACCGCATCTGATGTGGCAAAACGTGTTGCCAACTACGTCGGTGGCGAAGTGGCGGGGCAGTTCTCAATTGCTGATCGCAAAGTGGATATCCGGGTTCGTTTGGCCGAGCAATATCGCAATTCAGAGCAAGAACTGGCACAAATCATTATCAACCCACAAAGTGAATTGCCGTTGCCGTTATCGGCTGTTGCGACCATCAGCCGCGAAATTGGCCCCAGTGAAATTACCCGTATCGGTCAACAACGCGTTGCGGTGATTAGTGCCAATCTGGCCTTCGGCGACATTGAACAAGCTGCTGCTGAAGTGCGCCAATTACTTGGCAATACGGTGCTGCCTTACGGCGTGACGGTGCGGATGGTTGGCCAAAGTGAAGAAATGGAACGCTCGTTTAATTCACTGGTGATTGCGCTGACATTAGCGGTATTCCTGGTGTATCTGGTGATGGCATCACAGTTTGAAAATTTGCTGCAGCCACTGCTGATCCTGTTTACGGTGCCACTGGCTGGTGCCGGTGCGGTACTTGGCTTGTGGTTAACCGGTACCCGAGTGTCTGTGATTGTGTTCATCGGCCTCATCATGCTGGCAGGTATTGTGGTCAACAACGCTATCGTATTGATCGACCGGATCAACCAGTTACGGGATGAAGGGCAAGAACTCGACACTGCCATCGTAGACGCTTGTGCCACGCGGTTAAGACCGGTGCTGATGACCACTTTAACCACAGTGCTCGGTTTGTTACCGATGATGTTTGGTGGCGACGGTGCGGAAATCCGTGCCCCAATGGCCATCACTGTGATTTTTGGTTTGTCTTGTTCAACCTTGTTAACACTGCTGTTTATTCCGGTGATTTACCGGATGACCGCGAGCAACATCAGGGTGAATAACACGGCTATCAATACTCTGGTGCAGGAGTAAGGCGCATGGATTTTAAACCTTTAGCTATCACCAGATTGGCGCTGAAACGCCCGGTCACCCTCTGTATGGTGTTTTTATCGATGCTGGTGTTTGGCATGCTCGCCAGCCGGATGTTGCCACTGGAAAATTTCCCTGGCATCGATATTCCGGAAATTTATGTCAACGTGCCTTACCCGAATGCCACGCCGGCTGAAGTGGAGCGGCTGATCACCCGGCCGGTGGAAGAAGCACTCTCGACCGTCACCGGTATTAAAACGATGCGCAGCTTCACCCGTGAAGACGGCATGGATGTTGGCCTGGAATTTAACTGGGAAGAAAACATCAATACCAAAAGCATCGAAGTGCGGGAGCGGCTGGACAGTATTCGCCACTTGCTGCCGACCGATGTGGAGCGGGTGCTGGTGTTTCAGTTTAATACCAACGATATGCCGATTTTTCAGCTGCGGATTTCCAGCGAACGTGATTTATCAATGGCGTATGATTTATTGGAACGTCAAATAAAACGCCCACTGGAACGTGTTCCAGGCGTTTCCAAAGTTGAATTATACGGCGTCGACAAACGCCAGGTAACGATTCGGTTGCAGCCGGAGAAAATCCGTAGCTTGCAGGTGGATGTTGCTTCGTTGATGAATATTTTGTCGCAACAAAACTTTGCGATGACCGCCGGCGAAATCCGCACCACTGAAAGCAGTGTGCTGGTAAAACCGGTGGGTGAACTGACCACGCTGGATGAAATAAAACAAATCCCGATTGGTCGTGGCATTCACCTGGGCGATATTGCCGAGTTGCAGCTTGAACTGCCAAAACGAGTCGAAGGACGCCGGCTGAACCAATCGTTTGCAGTGGGCATGAACGTGTTCAAAGAATCAGGTGCCAATCTGGTTGATGTGTCCAAAGCTGCGTTGGCGGTGATTGACGCAGTGGGCAAAGATCCGGCGTTTACTGGCATCAACTTGTTTGTGATGGATGATACGGCTAAGGGTGTCACTGATTCGCTGTCGAATGTATTAAGTTCCGGCATCATGGGTGCGGTGTTGTCCTTTATCGTGTTGTATCTGTTTCTGCGGCATATGCCGACCACTTTTTTGGTGGTTATTTCAGTGCCGGTATCAATCACCATCACTCTTGGCATTATGTATTTCCTTGGTTACAGCCTAAATATCCTCAGCATGATGGGATTGATGCTGGCGGTCGGCATGCTGGTGGACAACTCGGTAGTGGTCACCGAAAGTATTTTCCGGGAACGTGAAGCGGACAGCGACACCGTGCGGGCGACCGAGCGGGGCGTGTATCGGGTTAGTCTGGCGGTACTAGCCGGTACTGCCACCACGGCGATTGTGTTTCTGCCCAATATTATTGGTCAGAAAGTGGATGTGACGGTGTTTCTGGAACACGTAGCGGTGGCTATTACCATTTCGCTGGCGGTTTCACTACTGGTGGCGTTGACGCTGATCCCCTGGTTATCAACCAAAATCAAAGGCATGACCACGCAACATGCCATTACACAAAGTGCTACTGACCGTTTTTACAGTCGTTGCCTGCACTGGACTATGCGTAAACCGATCGCTTCAACCTTTATTGCTTTTGGATTATTAGCGAGTATCGCCATTCCGATGAGTTTTATTTCCGGTGGTGATGAAGACGGTGGTGATAAAAACCGCCTGTTCCTGAATTACAACATTCAGGGTAATTACAGCCTGGTGGAAGTCGAGCAATCGGTGAAAACCATGGAAGCTTATCTTTATGGCAATAAAGAGAAATTCCATATCGATTCGGTGTATAGCTATTACACGCCGGGATTTGCGGTGTCGACCATTATGTTTAAGGACGAATTACCGCAAACTGTAACGCAAATTAAAGATGCGATCCGCAAAGACTGGCCGCCGATGGTGCTTGGCAAACCGCAATTTGGCTGGGGCGATTCTGGTGGAGGCATGCAAGTGCATTTGTCCGGCCCTTCGACTGGCAAGTTGATGGAATTGGCAGACAATCTTATTCCGGCCATTAGTTCAGTCAAAGGTCTGGAAGATGTGCGCTCAGAAGTCAGTCAGGCCAAATTTGAACTGCAAATTAAGCTCAACCCAGACAACTTGCAGCGGTTTGGTCTGAACGCCAAAGACGTGGCGGATATGGTGAGTCTGGCGCTGCGCGGCACTAACTTACGGACTTTCCGCACGCCGGACCAAGGTGAAGTGCAGTTGCGGGTTTTGTATGACGAAACGGTGAGTTTATCGCAGCAAGCTCTGGCCGCTATTCCGGTGAAATTGCAGGACAATCAGGTGGTGCGCCTCGATGAAATTGCCACTTTGAGTTTTGTGCAGCAACTGGGTGAAATTCGCCGGATGAACCGCCAGACCGGCCTGGCGATAGGCATGAATTTGCATAAAGACTTAAAAATGGACGATGCCAAAAAAGAATTGACCAAAGTAATGGAGCAGCTACAACTGCCAGCCGGTTACAGCTGGTCGTTTGAAGGCAGTTTCCGGTATCAGGATGAAGCGCAGGGCATAATGCAAATTAATATGTTGCTGGCGGTGGCGATGATTTACCTGGTGATGGCGGCGTTGTTTGAGTCGCTGTTATTGCCAACGGCGGTCATTGGTTCCTTGTTGTTCTCGTTTGTTGGCGTGTTCTGGGCGTTTTTAATTACTGGCACCACCATGGGCATTATGGGGATGATTGGTATGCTGGTGTTGATGGGTATTGTGGTCAACAACGGTATTGTATTGGTCGACCGGATAAATCAGTTGCGTGAAGAATCGCCAACGGCAGAACTGGTATCCTTAATTATTGAGGCTTGTGAAACGCGGTTACGCCCAATTCTGATGACGGTTTCCACCACAGTGCTGGGTCTTATTCCGTTGACCTTCGGTGATGCAGCGATTGGCAGTAACGGCCCAAGTTATGCGCCAATGGCGATTGCGATTATCGGCGGCTTGATTTTCTCCACTTTAACCAGCTTGCTGTTAGTGCCGCTGACCTATTGGGGATTGGTGCGGATGGGCTTACGCTGGCAACGGTTTACCAGTCGCGCCCGTGGCCGGGTGGATAAAATTATCAGCGTAAAATCTTAAACTGAAGTAACAAAAACCGCAGCATAAAAAAAGGGCAACCGCAGTGGGGTTGCCCTTTTTTTATCAGCTTTTTTGTGCGGTTGCCACAGACCTTAGCAGACTCTACCAGTTGCTTGAAATTTGACCAGGAATTAAAGCTGAACTAGCTTTTATTCACCGACAACAAGGACCAATGTTGTTTATACCCGAATCTTCAATGATCTTGGTATAAAGGTTCAGCTTCATTGATGGAAGTGCACTATGATCAGCCGACTGCTCTATCGTATCGTACTGTTTTTTATCCGTTTACCTAAAAGTCTGACTTACCTTCTCCTCGGCGTGCTGGTGGTGTTGCCGTTGTTGGCCACTTTTGCCGCCAAAATTTACCAGCAATGGGATGACGACCCCGACCGCGGCGCGCTGGCGATTGCCGAAGGTAAATTTGGTGAAAACTACAGTACGCCTGAATATCTGGATCAAGGCTGGGACGCCAATGGCAGCCTGTGGTTTTACAACACCACCCAAGGTTCGGCCTTTTTGCCGTATGACTTTTTACTGGCGTTAGAACAACCGGAAAAAAGTGCTTTGAGCTGTGAGCGCAACGGCAAAAATAACAGCTGGTTTTTATGTCCGAAATTTGTTGATGATTATCGCTATCTGCCGCAAAAATCTACTTTTTTTAATCCTGATGCACTACCGGTCGGCTTTGTGAAGGAACGGTATCAGGGCAAACAATATGTTGGTTTAACCTGCAGCGCTTGTCATACAGGTCAGATTAATTATCAGGGGCGTGCGCTACGGATTGATGGTGGACCTGCGATGGCCGATATGGTCGGGTTCTTAACTGCGATGGCTGATGCGATGAGCCAGACCCAGCGTAAACCAGATAAAGAAAATCCGCGATTAGAGCGTTTTATCGAACAAGTTCTGGCTCTGAACAATGATTTTAGCAGCGCCGAACAAGTCGAAGCCGAACTGGATAAGTGGACGGCAACACGGCAGCTTTACAATACTGTTAATCACAGTTACATATGCTTAAACAGCGATGACAGTAGTAAGGACTGTAAAGATAAAGAAGCAACTGAATATACAAAACCACTTCGTTACGGCTATGCCCGGCTTGATGCGTTTGGCCGTATCTATAATCGGGTGCTGCAACATGCGATCAATCGCCAGCAGCTAGAAAAAATTCTGAAAACGGTCACCCGATTTAATGGCGCAGAGCGGGTGCTGAGCGATGCCGAAGTCGACTTGGTGCTCAAAGGTGTTGGCGATCCCAAAGATGCGGTGTTAAAAGACGAGCAGTTTACGCAAATTCTGGCGAATTTACGCTCCAATACACCGGGCTATCCGAACTTAAATCAGCCAAATATGTTCCGGATCCGTAACGCCATTTTTAATACGCCAAATGCGCCGGTTAGTTATCCATTTTTGTGGGACATTCCCTACTCCGACTATGTCCAATGGAACGGTTTAGCCGGTAATTCATTCCTTGGGCCTTTGGGGCGTAATGCCGGCGAAGTGATCGGGGTATTTGCCATTCTGGATTGGCATACTGAAACCGGCGTCAGTAAGTGGATGAAAAACTTTAATTTATCGTCGCTCCTGACTGGGCAGAGTAACAAAGAACAAGTTATTAATTTTAAATCATCGGTCGACTTATTTAATCTGGAGCGGTTAGAAAGCCACTTACTCACCCTGATGTCACCGCGCTGGCCGTTCTGCCGTAATAGTCAGAGTGGCGACTATTATCTGCCAAATGGTCCGCTGAGTCAGGCGGTCGATTTACGGGATTGTGCCGGGCAGGATTTACGGATTAATCGGCCACAAGTTGAAAAAGGCAAAGTGATTTACGCGCAGAATTGTCAGAGCTGCCACATCGTATTAGACCGGGAAGCTGGCGATCGGCTGATGGTGTCGAATATGGTTGGCATCCAGGATCCGCAAACCACTGACGAAGCCATGGCCCACAACAGTGTGAAGTACCACGGTAAATCCGGCAATCTTCGAAATACCTATCAGGAAACCGATGTTGGTTATTTGGTGGTGCAGGAAGATGCCCCAGTGGTGCAAATTCTGACGGCAGCGACCAAAGGGGTGATCGCTACCCCAGATCCGGATAAATGGTTGCCGGTGCGGCTTTATGACTGGGTGTATTCGTTGGTGCGTTCAGCCAAAGATAATCCAGTTCAAAATAGTCTGAAAGCCGGTAACTATCAGCCGGATACCACCGCCAATCCTTATAACAGTCTGCTCGCCTATCGGGGCCGTTCACTCAATGGCATTTGGGCCACCGCGCCTTATCTGCACAATGGTTCAGTCCCTACTTTGTTTGATTTGCTGAGCTGCGCAGCGGACCGTCCAAAAACGTTTAAGGTTGGCGCCCGAGAATTTGATCCGGTAAAAGTTGGTCTCAAAACCGAAGGTTATGATGGATTCGAGTTTGATACCAGTTTGGCGGGTAACAGTAACAAAGGGCATGACTATGGCGCTTGCAGCTTAAGTCAAGACGATCGAATGAGCCTGATTGAATTCTTAAAAACGCTGTAATGGCGGCCAGGAGAGCTTATGCAACACAGGGATTATTTAAGCGAGTTTGATGCTGCCCTCGAAAATGAGCGCTACCCGCTGGTGCAACAATGGATCAAGAGCGAACACCGGTTGGCTTTTTTCGCCCAGCTGCGGGCGCAACGGCCGGTGTTGCAAACGCCGCAATGCACCTTGGTGGCCAACTATGTAGATGTGGCCGATATGCTGCAGCTACCCAAGACTTTTACCGTTGATTTATATAAACCAAAAATGGGTGTGACAGCGACCGATGCCGGATATCTGATGGCGCATGACGACGATGCTTTGCATTACCGTGAAAAGTCGATTATGCAAGGGCTGCTCAACCGCGATGATTTACCTGCGATTCGGCAGCAGGTCGCTAAAAATGCGGCCAGCATTTTACATAAAGCTAAGGGTGAGATTGAGTTTGTGAACCAATACTGCCGGATGGTGCCAATGTTGCTGGTGCAGCAGTATTTTGGACTGGATGGCTCAGACGAACAGGATCTCATTCGCTGGTCGTACTGGAATCAGTATGATGCGTTTCACAATCAGCCAATTGATCTGCTGTCGGATCGGGATCATGATTTGATTATCAGCGAGCACGCGAAAGTCTCGGAAGAGTTGGTGGCTTATATTGCGGTACTGATGGCCCGGAAAGTGGTCAGCGTGCGTTTACTCGGTTTATTGCAACTGGTTTTAAAATTGCCGGCAATTCTACTGTATCGCTTATTTGGTATGACGATGAAACCGAAGCGCGACAATATGGTGGTGCGGATGGTGAAATCAACCTTTGCCAGCGACGTCGATTTTTCATTAGTGCGGGTCGGAGTAAACGCCGGCGGGCTGCTCATCGGCGCTATTGAAACCACCTCACAAGCGGTGGCGCAGACAGTGCAGTTTTTCCTGCAGCGGCCAGAGTTGTTGCAACAAGCTAAAAATCTGGCGCGGGAGAACGATGTTGCCGGTTTTGATGCGATGGTGTGGGAGGCGTTACGTTTTGTGCCGATAAGTCCAGATATTTTCCGCAAAACCGCCGCAGATTATGATATCGGCCTGGGCACTTTTTATCAGACCCGGATTAAAAAAGGCACTATTGTCCGCTTACTCACGCAATCGGCGATGTTCGACTCTTTTGCCTATCAAAAGCCCGATATTTTTAATCCACAACGGGATGTAAATCACAATTTTGTCTTTGGCTACGGGCCGCATCAATGTCTGGGGAAATACGTTGGCATCGAGCTTATTCCAGAGATGGTGAAACAAGTTCTGCTTCTGGAAAATTTGCAGAGTAAAGGTGATATTTGTTATGTAAATCAACAGTTTTTTCCGGACAGACCTGGGCCATTCCCAGAGAAGTACCAGTTGCATTGGCAAGTAAGCTAAAGCTAAGGCTTGCCGCAGCACTGGCCCAGCAGCTACAATGCGAGTCTTCCTGCTTGGGGGAGTAATCTGTTGCTGGTTTGTCCGGCTTCGTTGTGGTCAACATACTTGTGCCTCATGCACATGGCTACAACGACATTAGCTTTGCTTGCTAATGTCTGATGAGACCTGAGACAGCACTGTGGCCCAAAGCGGGAGTCGCAGCGTTGTCTTTTGTCTGTTATCCCGCTGAGCCCATATATGGACGCATTATTGTATTCCTTCACCGGCGTGGCTATCGCTGAGATCGGTGACAAAACCCAACTCCTTTCGTTATTTTTAGCGGCGCGATTTCGCTCCCGCGGCGCCATTATTGCCGGTATTCTGGTGGCGACTTTACTCAATCACGCTGCTTCAGCCTGGTTTGGCGCCTGGGTGGCGCAATTTATTCCGGCAAGCTGGCATGCCTGGTTACTTGGCGGGTCCTTTATAGCCGTCGCACTTTGGTTGTTGATCCCGGACAAAGACGACAGTGGCGAAAGTGAAGTGTTAAAATACGGTGCTTTTGCCGCCAGTTGCTTGCTGTTTTTTGTCGCGGAAATTGGTGATAAAACTCAAATCGCCACTGTGTTGCTAGCGGCGGTCTATCCACAAACCTGGCTGGTGATTATCGGTACTACGCTGGGGATGTTGGCAGCCAATGTGCCGGTGGTATTTGCCGGTCGCTGGATTTTAGAAAGGTTGCCACTGGCCTGGGCGCGACTGGCGGCTTGTGCTGTGTTTATGTTGCTCGGGATTGGCACTATTGTCGCAGGGCAGCTATAAATAGGACTTGGCTGAGAGCTCATCTTGCTAGTGATCAGTTGAACGGCTGCAGAGCATCTGCAGCCGTGTGCAGGTTAAACTTTTTTAACCAAGCTCAAGCCAGGCTGCCTTGTTCCAGACTGCGGATCTTCGCCTGCGCTTGTTCCCAGTTTCTTGTCAAACGTTCAATGGTCGAAGCACTGTTGGTTTTGACAAACGACACTTGTTCCAGCAATTGTTGGTTTTGCTCTGAGAGCTGTTGCTGTAACACCTGTGACAACTGAGCTGCTTCACGTAGTTGCGCCAGATTTTCCCGCAATTGTTTAATCGTTTCGCGCTGCGTCGAATGATGCTCTGCGGCGCTGGCATTTTGTTGTTTCAGCAGAATATTGGTTTCCTGCAACTGCCTTAATTGCGCTTCATGGTCTGGCATTTCGGTTTTAAGTGTGGCAATCAGTTGCGCCTGCGTGGCCAGTTCCTGTTGCTGCTGTTGTAACTGTGATTGCTGTTGTTGCTGGGTTTTTAGCGCTTGTTGTAGTTCCGCTTTCACCGCAGGCAATTCGGAGTTCTGCAGCTGTTGTTGCAGATTTTCATACTCAGCCTGCAGATCGGATAATTGTTGGTGCTGCTGTTGTTGTTCTTGAACTAACTGGGCTTTTTGTTGTTCCAGTGTCTGTTGCTGCGCTGCTTGTTGCTCTACCCGCTGCAGATATTGCTGTTCGCTTTCCTGATGTTGTTGCAACTGCGCATTCAGCTGTTGTTGTAGCTGCTGCACTTGTTGGTCGACATCGGCGCCGTTTTGCTGCTGGAAGGAGATTTGTTGCTGCAACTGATTCACTTGCTGGTTCGCGGCGGTTACCGCTTGTTCGCTTTGGGTCAGTTGTTGCATCAATCTGGCCAGTTCCTGGCTGCTTTGTTGCTGAATTTGTTCGCTGGCTGCGAGCTGTGTGATGAATTGCTGCAGTTGTTGTTCATGGCTGGTTGTTGCTTGCGCGAACTGTTCAGTATTTGCCGCCAACAAATCTTGTTGTTGCTGTAGTTGCAAGCTGAGCTGTTGTTGCAAAGTTTCAGCGGCGGCCAGTTGCTGAGTGCTGCTTAACAGCTGCTGTTGTAAGGTCTTGTTTTCCACCGCGGCTTGCTGTTGCAGTTGCTGACTGTGGGTCAGTTCCTGTGCCAGTTGTTGTCTGGCTTGCTCACTATGTTCAAGGCGTTCAGCAAGTTGCTCGCTGCTTTGTAGTTGTTGGCGCAGGCTTGCTATTTGTTGTTGCTCGGCCAATATTTGCTGCTGTTGCTCAGCTAACTGTTGGCGGATAAGCGCTATTGTTTGTTGATATTCTGCCGTTTCCGTCTGCGCCTGATCCCGCTCATTGTTGGCGGTTTCCTGCATTAATTCCAGTTGACCAAGTTGTGCCGTCAGTTGACCAATTTGTTCTTGCTGCTGCTGAGCCGCGTTTTCAACCTGGTTTTTTTCTGTTGCCGCTTGTTGGAGTGCCTGATCCAGTGCTGAAATTTCTAATTGTTGCTGGGCGAGCTGGCTGGTGAAAAATACCTGGTCATCGGCTGATTGCTGTAATAGCAGCTGTAGCTCACTATTTTGTTGCATGACCGAAAGCAGTTCGTGCTGTAGCTGAGCAGTAAACTGCCGCGTGAATGCAGTGGCTTGCTGGCGAAAGGCGTTAATAAAATCGCTGCTAAAATCCGGGATTTGTTGTTCGTTTTGCCACAGCGTTAACCAGGTCTGTATTGCCCCAGCTGGTGCCTTCAATTCGGTAGCAACGGTTTCAATATCAATGCTTTGTCCCGCAGCTTGCCAAGAGTCGCAAAGTTGTTTTACCTGATCATAACTCACCATCGGACCTGTTCCTTATCACCACATCAGAAAATTCGAAAGCACGTCGATAAATTCCCGCCACATTTCTGTCGGAAAATAGCTGTAGCTAAACTTGAGATTTGAAAATTAGCAGCGGCTAAATGGCATTGGATTGTAACTGGATGCTGAAAATATGGCTACAACCGATGTTCGTGTTTTTGTTAAAAAATTCATCAATAAATAACAAAAAACCACCGACGGCGACCTTACTGCGGCTGCTTGCCGGATCTAATGCCTTGGCCAATAATGAACCTCGTCACCTGTTGATATCGGCAAAACGGCAGCTGTCCTTCGAAAAAACAGCAGATAACGCACAATCAATAATCCAAGGAAAACAAATCATGCAATGTCTAAAGCACTGGCGCTATATGGTTTTATCAGCGCTGTGTTTGCAGTTCTCAGCGGTGCAGGCTACTTGTACGCTGGAACAATTAACCTGGCTCAGTGGTGAATGGCAGGCAAGTATGGGCAAATCAACTGTGCTTGAACGTTGGCAAGTACTAAGTGCCGACACTTTTGAAGGTGAAGGTCAGACGATAGCGGCTGATGGCAAAGTGAAGCAGCAGGAAAGTCTGCGTTTGGTGCAAATGCAGCAACAGATTTTTTATCTGGCGAAGGTGGCGCATAACCCGTTACCCGTAGCTTTTAAACTGGAAGAATGCACAGCCGGGCGTCTGAAGTTCGTGAATATGGCGCATGATTTTCCAAAACAGCTTGAATATATATTGAAACAGTCCGCACCAGAACAAACAGCAAAGCGTGCGACAGAAAATCAGCAGCTGCAGGTGCATGTCAGCGATGCTGCCGGTAAAAGTTTTACCTTGTTATTTTCGAAAAAACAGTAACGATTGGAAACAATCGCCAACGACAGCCTAAAGTCGCATCGGGCGGCCGCATGGCGGCAAAGGTTCCATTCGCAGCAATACTTGACTATAATGCTCGGCTATTTTCGAAAGTCCTTAAATACGTCCTAACTGAGCAACAACTTTGATGCAAACTCCAGTACCAGCCTCACGTAAATCAGCACCGGTCGCCCGCATGGCCGCCGATCGCGATTTGTTTTCTTATCCTAAATACTGGGCTGAATGTTATGGCACGGCGCCATTTTTGCCGATGTCACGCGAGGAAATGAAAAAACTCGGCTGGGACAGCTGCGATATTATTCTGGTAGTGGGTGACGCATATGTCGATCACCCGAGTTTTGGCATGGCGGTGGTTGGCCGGATGCTGGAAAGTCAGGGCTTTCGGGTTGGCATCATAGCCCAGCCGGAATGGAACAGCAAAGACGCTTTTATGACGCTTGGCAAACCCAATCTGTTTTTTGGGGTGTCTGCCGGCAATATGGATTCGATGATCAACCGCTACACCGCGGATAAAAAACTGCGGCACGATGATGCTTATACCCCGGGCGATATCGGTGGCAAGCGGCCAGATCGCGCCGTGCTGGTGTATTCGCAGCGCTGTAAAGAAGCATACAAAGACGTGCCGGTAGTGATTGGTGGCATTGAAGCCAGTTTACGCCGCATCGCCCACTACGATTACTGGCAGGAAAAAGTCCGCCGTTCGATTTTGTTTGATGCCAAAGCGGAAATTCTGATTTACGGCAACGCCGAGCGGCCATTGGTGGAAGTGGCGCATCGGTTAGCGGCGGGTGAGACTTTCGACACCATGCAGGACATTCGCGGCACCGCAGTTATTCGCAAAGAGCCGTTGCCAGGCTGGCGTGGCGTGGATTCCACCGCCATTGATAAAATCGGCAAAATTGACCCTATTCCAAACCCTTATGGTGCGGATGATGTTGGTTGTGGCACTTTTTCCGAATTTGCCAAAGAAGGCATCGATTTAACCCAGCCGCAAATTGTTGAAGCCAAACCAATTATGGTGCAACCGGCCAAGCCAAAGCCGTGGGAGCAAACGTACGTCAAGCTACCGGCGTTTGAGCAGGTCAGCGTCAACAAACCTTTGTATGCGCATGCTTCACGGATTTTGCATCAGGAAACCAATCCTGGCTGCGCGCGGGCGATTTTTCAGCGCCATGGCGATCGGCATATTTGGGTCAATCCACCGGCTTATCCGTTGACCACTGAAGAAATGGACGGTGTATTTGGTCTGCCGTACAAGCGGGTGCCGCATCCGGTGTATGGCAAAGAAAAAATTCCTGCTTATGAGATGATCAAAACCTCGGTCAACATTATGCGCGGCTGCTTTGGTGGCTGTTCGTTTTGCTCTATTACCGAGCACGAAGGGCGGATTATTCAAAGCCGCTCGCAAGAATCTATCCTCAAAGAAATTGAGCAAATCCGTGACACAGTGCCTGGCTTTACCGGCGTGATCTCGGATTTAGGTGGCCCAACCGCCAATATGTACAAATTACGCTGTAAAAACCCGAAAGCCGAACAAACTTGTCGCC
The DNA here is from genome assembly GCF_001669775.1 of Rheinheimera sp. SA_1. Taxonomy (GTDB): domain Bacteria; phylum Pseudomonadota; class Gammaproteobacteria; order Enterobacterales; family Alteromonadaceae; genus Pararheinheimera. The sequence goes on along the minus strand of NZ_LXWK01000016.1, from coordinate 671,728 downwards.
GGCCATCCTGCGTGTATCCAACCATTTGTGAACATATGGACACCGACCAAAGCCCAACGGTTGATTTATACCGCGCGGCGCGCAAAATTACCGGTGTGAAAAAAGTGCTGGTGGCGTCTGGTGTACGTTACGACTTAGCGGTCGAAGATCCAAATTATGTGCGCGAATTAGTGCAGCACCATGTCGGTGGTTATTTAAAAATTGCTCCAGAGCATACCGAAGAAGGGCCATTGTCGAAGATGATGAAACCCGGCATGGGCGCTTATGACAAATTTAAAGCCATGTTCGACAAGTACAGTAAAGAGGCCGGAAAAGAGCAGTACCTTATTCCGTACTTTATTTCGGCGCATCCTGGTACCACAGATCAGGATATGGTGAATCTGGCGTTGTGGCTCAAGGAGCGGGATTTTAGGCTGGATCAAGTTCAAAACTTCTATCCAAGCCCGATGGCCAATGCCACCACCATTTACCATACCGAACTCAATTCGCTGAAAAACCTTAAAGGCAACAGTGAAAAAGTACCGGTGGCCAAAGGTGAGCGCCAACGCCGCTTGCATAAAGCCTTACTGCGTTACCATGATCCAAAAGGCTGGCCAATGATCCGCGAAGCTTTGCGTAATATGGGATTAGCGAAACTTATCGGCAAAGGCAAAACCTGTTTAGTGCCGGAAGAAACCAGGGATGAGCTAAAACAAAAAGCCAAACCGGGTGGCCAGATTGCGGTGACTAAACATACCGGGATGAACCCAGTGAAAGCAGCACTGATTAAAAAGCAGCAACAAACCGGTAAATCCTCCGGTCAAGCGTCTTTTAATCAGGGTAAAGCCAAAGGTCCGGCTTCAAAAGCAAAATAGCTGTGAAGTGAAGGTAAATGCTCATGAAATCAGCGCGAAACAGACTTGATGATTGATGTGTTTGCCAGATTAGGACATTGAGGTAGGGTGGGTAAGCGAAGCGCCACCCACCATTCATCGCGGAACACCTGCGTGCGATGGCGCTGCGCTTATCGCACCTACGTTTTTACTGTCGTAACTCAATTTTATCGTCCTGTGCTAGCATGGTGGCGTTTTAGTTTTTCGGAATAAGTTTGACATGAAGTGGCCACTGCACCGGGTGCAAGTTATTAATTTTATTCAGTTTCATTTGAAGAATTTGCCAGCTTACGGCAAGGCAGGTTGGGTCTATCTGAAAAGTGGCGCTTGGTGGCGGGATCTGCTGAAGTTCGCCCGTTGTGCTTCTCATTATCTGCAACAATTGCCACGCTGGCGTCTTGTTGCACTTGGTGCTGCCTTATACCTTCTAATGCCGCTATCGGTCACTCCATACTGGCAACTGCAACTACTGACATCGCAAACCGTGGAAACCGAACCGCCACTAAAGTCATTACTGGCGTTTTATCAAAAGCATGGCGAAGCGGTATTACCTGCGTTACAAGCACAGCTGGAACTGGATAAACTGCGTCGGCTGGAACAGCAGCTGATCGCCGACAACGCGACTTTTTCATCGCAAGCGCGGGATGAGAAGTGGGCGGAAGCCACCGAATTTATGATTGCGCATCTGGCGCAAAATGTGACCGACAATCAGCTGCGTATTCTCGATTCTGAGTGTCGCAATAATTTATGCCGGATTGAGCTTTATGCCCCAAAAGGCCTGACACCAGAATTTCAGGCATTGGTGCTGAAATATGCCTCGACGCTGAAACGGGGTGACTTAGAGTTTCATGATTTAGTACCAGGCAAAGACCGGATTATGCTGGAACTGAAATCGGATAAAAAACTCAAATATGGTTTTTGGGCCAGCCGCCAGTTAGAACCTGCCGAAAAAGCGCAGTGGCGGGAAGACATTCGTGCCTGGTTGCATCCTGCGCCCGCCAAGGCAAAACCGCAAGCTAAGGCAAAACCGGAGGCAACAACAAAATGACCAGTACCGTGATCAAACGCAAAGTGCCAACAGTTGTTTGGTTGCCTGTCGGCTACTTGTTGCTGGCTGCCATGCACGCCATCGTGTTGCAACTGTTGCCGGTACCGGCGGCAATGCCTGATGAACTGGCCGTCACTTTGCAACAACAGCCAGTGAAGCTTGCTGAGATTGAGCAGAGTGTCGAGCGCTTAACTCAGCTGAAAAAGCTGGCTGACTTATAACAGACGGACTTGTAACAGGCTTACCCAAAGCGCACCGACAACATATCCAAACTGCCATAAGTCAGGGCATCGTTGCTAAAGGTGATTTCATCTGACTGCAAACTAGCGCCTATCACATACAACAGCGGCAAATAATGATCCGGATGCGGCACCGCAAACCGGGCAGCTGCGCCTTGGGTTTGATAGTTGATCAGCGCTGGCCAATCCCTTGCCAGGAGTGCCTGGCGGGCAAAGCCAGCAAATTGCTGTGCTGCGAGCGGCGGTGGGCCATCGTGCCAGTCGATTCTAGCCAGGTTATGCACAATATTCCCTGAGCCCAAAATCAGCACCCCTTGTTCACGTAAAAACGCCAGTTGCCGACCCAAAGCAAAGTGCCATGCCGCTGCTTGGCGGCTATCGATGGATAACTGCAACAGCGGAATATCCGCATCGGCAAAGGCATGACATAACACCGACCAGCTGCCGTGGTCAAAACCCCAATGGTGATCGGCGCTGATTTCAAGTGGTTTTAACTGTTCGATAATGGCAGCCGCGAAGGCTGGATCACCAGGCGCCGGATACTGTTTGGCAAATAGCGCCGGTGGAAAACCGCCAAAATCGTGAATGGTTTTAGGAGATTGCTGCGCGGTTATTTTCAAGCCTGGGCCATACCAATGCGCCGAAATCATTAAAATGGCTTTGGGTCGGTGTGCACCTGCTAAATCTGCCACTAATTGCTGCCAGCCGGCAGTCCATTGATTCTGCTCGATGGCATTCATCGGACTGCCATGGCCAAAAAAAATTGCCGGTTGAAGTTGCATCAAAATATCCTGGTTAAGTCAGTGCGTGGTGCGCTTTAACTTTGAGTTAAAGTCATAGTTCCACATCAGCTTACCTTTAACAGGGCATTGGCATTAGCTCATTAAATCTGTCACTTCATGCGATTTAATCGTTTAATTACCAGATTAAAGAGCATCATCGGTTAGAAAATTCGACCTGTTAGCGCTGTGGTTCTTTTTCCACATCCGGCATAGGTGGATGTAAATCGGCATACAACACCACTTGATTGCGGCCTTGCGCTTTACCATGATACAGCGCTTCGTCGGCGGCATTTTGCCAGTAGCGCAGATCCTGATTTTGTAAATCGAGCTCGGCGACGCCAAAAGTGGCGGTTACGCTGATTTGGTGTTGTTGATATTGGATTATCTGTTGTTGCAGTGCCAGCCGTAACATCTCACAAATAATCACTGCGCCGGTGTCGGACGTGTCGGGCAGCAGCAGCACAAATTCTTCACCGCCAAAACGCGCCAGAATATCCTGCTGCCGTAATCGTTGTTGCAGGATGGCGGCGATAGTTGCGAGCACGATGTCACCTGCTTCATGGCCGTAGTTGTCGTTGATTTTCTTAAAATAATCAATATCGATCATCACCAGCGTTAACGGCTCAAAATTGCGGCTACGCTGACGTTGGATCATCTTGTAATACTCATCAAAAGCCAGCCGGTTCGGTAGTTTGGTCAGAAAATCGGTGCGTGCCTGTAACGCCAGCTGTTGATTGGCCTGCGCCAGTTCTGAGGTGCGTTCACTGACTAGTTTGTTTAATTTGCCTGCGATGCGTTGTAGTCGTTGTAGCCGTAGCCGGATCACCAGTGCAACCAGCACCAGTACTGTCAGACTGGCCAGCAGCCAAACCAGTTTGTACATCCACCAGTGCCGGTTCACTTGCAGATAAATCCGCAGTGGCGGTGGCGGGTTACTCGCCGAAACTACTTCCACTTCCAGCGTGTAACGTCCGGGAGGTAAATGGCTGAAACTGGCCGAATTCTGATGCGATTGATGCCGCCATTCGTCACTTAAGCCACGTAAACGATAGCGATACTGGTGGAATTTACTATGTTCAAAATCGAGCAGACTAAAGCTGAAGTTGAGCATTTTGTGCCCGGCAGGAATACGCAGTGGTTGTTGTTCGGACGATTGTACTTGCCAATAACGATGATTATCCAGTTGTAATGCCGACAACGCCAGTTTGGCGGTCACCTTCGGCGCAATCAAATCTTTGGGGGAAAAACTCAGCACTCCTTTGGCGGTGCCAAGATAAAAACTGCCGTTGGCGTCCGAGGTTAAGGCGCGAGGTTCCAGCAATAACGACGGAATACCATCCTGTTCGACAAAACTGCGGATTTGCTGTGGCTGGTTTTGGTTGGCGTACTGCAGTTGTGCAAGACCACGGCGGGTGGTCAGCCATAAACTATCTGCCGAGCGTGCTTCGATGGCGATGACGCGTTGATCCGGCAGACCATCAGCGGTGGTCCATTGTGTGAGTTGCTGTGTTTCCGGGTTAAGCTTTAACAAACCGCGGTCACTGCACAACCAGATTTCGTGGTTCGTGGGGGCCGCGACGCAGGGTAAGTTATTGGTCGGCAGCACTGGCAATGAACTGGTGGCGGTGTTGAATTGGCGAATGCTTTGATCTTCAGGATCAAAGCGATACAAGCCACTGCTGGCGCTGGTCAGCCAGATCAGGCCGTCCGGGGATACCGCACTTTGCTGAATGCCATCCGATTGATGCCGGGCGATGTCGAACTGCTGCCCAGGTTGATCCGGCGTTTGCGGCTGCCAGCGGATCAGGCCATGCTGCCACAATCCCAGATTTAAAGTGCCATCGCTACTATGGCTCAATGACATCAGGCTGATGTCTACCTCATTGTTTAGTAGAGAAAAAGGTCGGATTTCTTTGATAAAGCCTTTTTTGCCTTCCAGCCGGAATAAACCAGCATTGGTGGCAGCCCAGGTGTCGCCGGACGGATCAACTGTCAGGCCAGTGACCAGACGGACCTGACTATCTTCCGGAAATGGATGCATTTTCCATTGTTTTTGCTCCATGTCAAAACTGAGGACATGTTGTTCCAGCCCCAGCCACAAAGTGCCACGGTGATAATACTGACTGGCGATACGGTGTAAACCTTGTTCAAAATGGGAACGTTGTTGCTCGTCGGTCAGCAGATTAAAACGGTCTTGCCGCACACTTAATGTAAACACGCCACGGTTGCGGGTTGCTAACCAAATCAGCCCATTTGGATCGGACAACACATCCCTGACATCGACGGCATGCAGCAGTTTCTGTAGTTGCTGGCGATAGCTAAAAGGCGCCTGTAGCTGATATAAACCGTCGCTGGTGCCGATTAACAACTGGCCTTTCGGGCTCAGCGCCAGCGTATTACTGCGGGCAACCTGCGCCTGGTGATGTGGCAGCGGTTTGATAGTTTGACTGCTATGTTCCAGTAAAAACAAGCCATCGCTGCTGGCAAGCCAGACTCCGCCTGCCACCGGCAATAGCGTGCGCACTTCCAGATAACGACTGGTTTTGCCCGGGTAATCGACATCCTGCATCGACCAAATCCGCTGCCGGGTTAAGTCGACGCTGACTTGTACCATGCCAGCCGATGTTGCAAACCACAATTCACCATCGCTACTTTGGCTGATTTGCCAGATCCGTAATTTTTCAAATAGTTGGAGAAGCGCGGGAGGTAATTGCTGGCGTTGTAGTTGTGGGTCAATAAAATACACACCAGCGGTGGTGCCAACCCAGAGGCGTTGTTGTTGATCCTGAAAAGTCGCCTGAATTTGATCCAGATTGCCAAGCTGGCCATTCGCTGGTTGGGCCAGGCTGCCGGCCAGCTGCCAGTGTTGCTGAGTACGGCGATCTGGCGCCAGCATCACCAGGCCATAACCCCAGGTGCCAACCCAGAGCCGGTCTTTATCATCCACCAGCACGGTACTGATACTCAGCTCTTCGCTCGCGGCCGCTTTTAACAAATGAAAAGCTTCCAACTGATAACCATCAAAACGCTGTAAACCGTCTAACTGATTGGCCAGCCAGATAAAACCCTGCTGATCCTGTGCCATGGTAAAGCTGGTCACCGGCGCATTCGGGAATTCATCCGCCAGTGAACTAAAACGGATTTTCGCCTGTTCTTTGGCCTGAACTTGCAGCGCCGTGCTGCATACCAAAATACCCAGCAATACGACACCACTGAACCAGCAACTGAGACGACATAACTTCAACATAAAGGCCATTTAACAAAGCGTGGTATACGACTGAGTATGTCAGCTGTAGCGCGCTTGTCCAGAACGCTTTTCGGCTGGCGTTGTGAAAAGGCCTGTGGCAGAGCGGGACTGTGAGCGCTATCAGACAGACGAGATCTGAAGGTGTGTTAGGGTGTTTTTGGGAACATTTGACCTGGCGGATCCACAGGGATTTGTTGTGTGCTATTTACGAGGACGCCGTGCTTTATGACATCATCAGTCACACCTGCTGCCGCAGACCCGCAACAGATAAAGCTGCATTGGCATGCCATGGCGGCAGAAGCAGTCGCAGAACAACTAAAAACCGGAACTGACGGTTTGGCGGTTGCAGAGATAGCAGCCTTACAAAGCCAATACGGTGAAAACAGTTTACCGGTGGCGGAAATTCGCAGCAATTGGCGGCGGTTGTTCAGTCAGTTTCACAATGTGCTGATTTACGTCCTATTGGCATCGGCGCTGATCACAGCGTTATTACAACACTGGGTCGATACCGGGGTGATTATCGCGGTGGTGCTGGCGAATGCGCTGGTTGGTTATCTGCAGGAAGGCAAAGCCGAACAAGCCATGAATGCCATTCGGGAGCTACTGGCGCCGCAGGCGGCAGTCCTTCGTGATAACAACCGTCAAAGCATTGAAGCCAGCCAATTGGTGCCCGGTGATGTGGTGTTGTTGGCAGCCGGCGACAAAGTACCGGCTGATATCCGTTTGTTTGCTGCAAATAGCCTGACCGTACAAGAAGCGATGTTGACCGGCGAATCGTTGCCAAGCGCTAAAGATTTGGCGGTTGTGGAGGCGGCAGCCGCATTGGGCGATCGGCAGAACATGCTGTATGCCGGCACGTTAATCAGTACCGGGCAGGGGCAAGGCTGGGTGGTCGGTATCGGTAAGCAAACAGAGATGGGCCGGATCAGTGAGCTGCTGGATAAAGTCGATACTCTAAGCACGCCTCTGGTGCAGCAAATGGACAGTTTTGCCCGCCGTCTGACCGGGTTTATTCTAATCATCGCTTTATTGCTGCTGGGCTACGGCTATGCCTTTGGTGAGTACCTGTTGGCAGATCTCTTTGTGCTGTTGGTGGGGTTATCCGTGGCAGCTATTCCGGAAGGTTTACCTGCGGTGATGACCATCACCCTGGCGATTGGCGTGCAAGCGATGGCGAAACGTCAGGTGATTGTCCGGCAATTACCATCGATTGAAACCTTAGGCGCGGTTTCGGTGATTTGTACTGACAAAACCGGTACTTTAACCCGTAACGAAATGCGGGTGACCGTGGTGCAAACGGCCGCTCAGGTGTTGGAAGTTGTTGGCGAGGGTTATGCTCCGGTTGGCACATTAAAGCCGGTAAATTCAGACAAGACTAAGCAGGTTAAACCCATAGCGCCAGATCAGGCGCTACAGCAGATTGCCATGGCCGCTTTGCTTTGCAACGATGCCCAATTGCAGCAGCAAGACGACCAGTGGCGCGGCGAAGGCGATCCAATGGAAGTGGCGTTATTGGCGTTTGCCGCAAAAGCGGGCGCTGGGGAAGACATCAAAACGCAACAGCCACGGTTGGAGACGCTGCCATTTGATGCCGCGCACCGCTGGATGGCAACTTTGCACCAACAGGGTGATGCGCAGCAGCTTTATATCAAAGGCGCGCCGGAAGCGGTGTTTGCCTTGTGTACCGCGCAGCGGCAGGCCGACGGTAGTCAAGTCGCACTGGACCTTGGTTACTGGCAACAACAGATAGATAGTCTGGCAGGACAAGGCTTACGGGTGTTGGCGTTTGCCTGTCAGCCGCAGCAAAGCGTCTTATCCGAACTCAAACTGGCTGAGATTGGCCAACTAACGCTGCTGGGTTTGACCGGCCTGATCGATCCACCAAGACCCGAAGCAATTGCGGCCATTAAAGAATGCGCCACGGCTGGCATTGTGGTCAAAATGATCACCGGCGATCATGTCAAAACCGCAGCGGCCATCGCCAGTCAAATTGGCTTAGAAAACCCGGCGCAGGTGCTAACCGGTGTCGATCTGGATAGTTTGTCGGACGACGAATTAAAGCAGCAGGCGCTTAGTTGTAATGTATTTGCCCGTACCAGTCCGGAGCACAAACTACGCTTGGTGACGGCTTTGCAATCGCATGGCCTGACGGTCGCGATGACCGGCGATGGGGTGAACGATGCGCCCGCGCTAAAACGTGCCGACGCTGGTATTGCAATGGGCGACAAAGGCAGTGCCGCAGCCCGCGAAGCCGCCGATCTGGTGCTGGCGGATGATAATTTTGCCTCTATTGTTGCTGCCGTGCAGGAAGGCCGGACTGTCTATGCCAATATCACCAAAGTGATCCGCTGGACTTTACCAACCAATGCCGGCGAAGCCTTAACCGTGATCCTCGCCTTATTGTTTGGCTGGACGTTGCCCATTACTGCCGTGCAGATTTTATGGATTAACCTCATCACTGCAACGACCTTAGGTCTGGCGCTGGCCTTTGAACCCGCCGAGCCACAAAGCATGCAACAACCGCCCAGAGATCGCAATGCCAGTTTGCTCAATCGCAGCCTGGTCTGGCACATCATCCTGGTCGCACTGCTGTTTTGTGCTGCTGTTTATGTGGTCTTTGGGTATGCGATAGCGCAAGGTGGCAGCGAACAGCTGGCCCGCACCATGGCGCTGAATATGCTGGTGGTGCTGGAGGTGTTTCACCTGTTTTACGTGCGCAATATGAGCAGCAGTGTGCTGAACTGGCAGTTGCTCAAAGGTACCAAAGTGGTATGGCTGACGGTGATACTGGTGATGGTCGCACAGCTGGCTATTACCTACATTCCTTTGCTGCAACCGGTGTTTGGTACTGAAGCTATCGGCTGGCAAGGCTGCCTGATGATCCTTGGTATTGGCGTGTTGTTTTACCTGATACTGGAAGTTGAAAAACAGCTGCGGCTGCGCTGGTTTCCTCCGCTGATCACCGCGAAGCAAGAGTCGCAGGCGCCGGTTTAATTTTGCTGAGTTCGGTTACGCACAGACGAAGGTTGGTGTTTTTGTTAGTCTGCGAGCAATGGCTGAACACTTCAGCGCTGCCTCCGGAGAATTGTATGACCCCTTACCGGCATCATGTTTCAGGCTTTTTCACCAACCTTGCTCCGGCTGAGTCCACCATGAGTACGTTAGCGCAACGTGGCTTCAGCGCCGCCCAACTGCAGATTTACAGCGGCGACGCCGATTCACCTCTGGCGCCTGATCCTTTAGCAAAAAGTAATGTGGTGCTCAAAGATATGTTGGTAGATGGTGCTATTGGCACCGCTGTCGGCACCGGTCTTGGCGGCCTGACCACCATCGCTTTAGTCGCGGCTAATGTAAGTTTGTTTGTCGCAGCCCCAGTGTTAGCGCCATTGATGTTATTAGGCTGGGGCGCCAGTCTTGGCGCAGTCGCCGGTGCTGTGGTTGGCGCATCGGCCGGCAGCGGCGAACCTCAGGGCCAATTTGCCGATTTGATTATGGCCGCGATCAAACATGGTGATGTGGTACTGGTGGTTGAAACCCACAGCGAAGAACAAACCGCCATCGCCCGTGAAGTGATAGCTGCTTCGGTTGGTGAGTTTAAAGATTTGAATATGTTGGTGCCAGTGACGGCCTAATGATGATCCAGTGACGACTTCGTCATGGATTGAAAAAGAATCTCAGGCTGACAAAATAATGCCCAGGATCCGAATAACCGGAAAACAATTCAGGACGCCTAGCAATTTAATAAGGAGTGAGAGTGGGGTTGCAGTCTGTGTCTGATCCTCAGGCAAATAACATTAGAATTAACTTATGATAGAATTGTAAGGTGTTAATCTACCCTCTGCATGATCTTAACAGCATTACAGATCCAACTAAGTAAGGAGTGTTTGATGCCTATATCTAAAAAGTGTGGTCTGGTTCTGGCTTTGTTGCTGACGGCCATGGTCAGTGGCAGTGCACTGGCCGAAACCATTTGGATTGATGTGCGTAGTAGTGAGGAATTTAGCCAAGGACATTTGCCTGGCGCAGTCAATATTGTCCATACCGAGATCAGCAGTAAAATTGGTTCGGTCACCCAAGATAAAAATGCTGAAATTAAGTTGTATTGCCGCTCTGGCCGGCGTAGCGGACTTGCCGAAGCAGCGCTGAAAGAACTGGGTTATACCAAGGTGCAAAACGCTGGTGGCTACGAAGAGTTATCAGCGAAACAACCGAAAAAACCATAATCTGCCACAACGTTGGATCTTAAGAATCTCGAACAAAAAGGCCTGCGACATCGCTGTTGCAGGCCTTTTTTCATGGGATGAGATTCGTACTAACCCTTATTCACGCGCTTCAAAATAAAACGGCAAACGTTTAGTTTCTTTGCCATTTAGCTCATTCATGCTGGCGGCGTCAAATAAACGGCCGTTGACCATGGTCATCGATACCTTGTCGCTGTCCTGAATATTGGCGAGCGGGTTGCCGTCGATCACAATTAAGTCTGCTAGTTTGCCTGCTTCCAGCGACCCTAATTGATGGTCCATGCCAAAGGTTTTTGCCGGGTTAATGGTGGCAGTTTTTAGTGCTTGCAGCGGTGTCATACCGCCCTGGGCAAACATCCAGATTTCCCAGTGTGCACCCAAACTTTCACGCTGGCCGTGCGCGCCGATATTGGTGATGACGCCTAAGTCACTCAGCTCCTTCGCCGACTTGGCGATGCTGAAATGGTTATAGTGATGCAAAGGCGCAGTCGGGCGGCGCATGCTGCGTGGCCGTAATTCGTCCATCGGTACAAATTTGCTTAAACGTGGGTGTTTCCACACTTCAGTTTTGTCGTACCAGTAGTTTTCGCCCCAAATGCCGCCATAAGCCACCACCAGCGTTGGGGTGTAAGCGGTGCCGCTTTGTTGCCATAACTGTTTCACGTCGTCGTATAATTTGGCCGCCGGCAGTGAATGCTCCAGCGTGGTATGGCCGTCGACCACCATGCTTAAGTTATGCTGCAGCAGTGAACCACCTTCCGGCACTACCATCATGTCCAGATCCCGCGCCGCTTGAATGACTTGCTGGCGTTGATTCCGTCGCGGCTGGTTGTAGCTTTTCACCGAGAACGCACCGACTTTTTTCAGCCGCTCTAAATGAAACTTGGCATCGTCCAGACTATCAACATGCGAGGTGTAACCCGGGCCATAAGCACCGTACAAAATGGTGCCGGTAGAGAAAATCCGCGGGCCGACGATTGCACCGGTTTTTTGCAGTTCGCTGGCGGTGAAAATTTCCTGGGTATCATTCGACGGGTCGTGAATGGCGGTGACACCGAGCGCTAAACTGGCGTAGTTGGCATAGTTTTGCTGTGGAATAAGCTGATTCACACCCTGTCCACCGTGCGCGTGCGCATCAAACAAGCCCGGCATAATAGTTTTACCAGTGATATCAATCACTTTAGCACCTGATGGAATTTGCACCTCGGCTTTGCTGCCAACGGCTTTAATCAGGTTGTTTTCGACGATCACCACGCCATCCTGAATGACGGTATCGCCATTCATGGTAATGACCTGGCCGCCAGTGAACGCCACCACGCCTTCAGGTTTGTAAGCGTCAGCTTTAAAACCAATGTTCAGGCCATTTTTAGCGGTGAAGTCTTTTTTGCCTTCAATCGCAAACACTTGATTAATATCAGCATGATAAAGCTCTGGCCCTAAGTTCCAGTACAGCTGTTGGCTATTACCGCTCCAGCTGATGTTTTCGCCAGCACGCACCGACAATTGTTTCACCGGGAACTGGGTATCCGAGCCGCCAATATCAATCACCGCGCCACGCTCTGCAAAAGGTGTCACATAAACTTTAAAGCGATCGGCAAAAGCGACAAACTTGCCATCCGGCGATACTTTAAATTCGGTGCCGTATTTGGCGCTATATAACGTACGTTGGGTCTGTTTGGCTAAATCGATGCTCAGTAAAGTTGGCGAGGCGCCAAAATCCTGGGCGAACACGCGGTCGTTGCGATCAGAAAAATGCGGTGCATAACCATTGCGGCTAATCAGCGTTGGCTCGCCACCAGCCACTTTTACTGCATACAAACCAGTGTTTAACGACCATTTTTTATCGAGCAAACTACCGGCGCCGCCTTTGCGGAACACGATGGTGCTGCCATCCGGGCTAAAAGTTGGTTCGACATATTTGCCCGGAGCTTTGACGACGTCAGTCACTTTGCCGCTGCGTAAATCCAGTACTTTTACTTTGCCCTGATTCTGATCATGCCAGCTGACATAGACCAGCTTTTTACCGTCGCGTGAAAACTGTGGATACAGCTCAAATTCGTCGTTTTGTTTAGTCAGGCGTTTTGGTGTGCCACCTTTAGCATCGACCTGATACAAATGGCCAAGCGCCGAATAGACAATGGTTTTGCCATCCGGGGAAGCTTGCACAAACCGCAGCATTTTCACGTCAATCTGCTCTTGATCCAGCTCTTGCTTTACGCGCACTGCGGTCTGAATTTGTTTTTCGGTATTGATGTTAAAGGCGATGTCTTTGACTGATTTGTCGGCCAAAGTCAGGGTCTTAATTTTGCCACCAGCCCAGAACACAATATTTTTATTGTCCGGAGTAAAACTTAACGTTGGGTATACGCCATGAATGGCCCAGGTTTCCTGCATGTCGCGATCAAGTTCGCTATACAATTCAGTCTGTTCGCCTGAGTCTAAGTCATAGATAAATAACGTGGTTTTGAAATCGACGCGGCGGATATATGCCAGTTTTTTGCCATCCGGTGATGGCGTAGGCCGGACAGCGCCGCCGGCACCTTCCAGCAACACTTCAATTTTGCCGGTTTCGCGTTCAAAGCGTTTAATCACATAAATGCCTTGCTCGGAGTCTTTGCTGTAGTGAAAGGTGTTGCCTGGCGTATTGTCTTGCGAGAAGTAGACATATTTACCATCCGGCGAAAAGGCCGGTTCGCCTAAGTCTTTTTGGTCATTGGCTTTTTCGGTCAACATTACGCCGCTGCCACCGGTTTTATGGTATTGCCAGATTTCGCCGGCGCCCAGGCTTCGGGTATTGGTAAAGTGTTTGCGGGCGACGATAAACTCGCCATCCGGGCTCCAGTCTGGGCTATTGAGCAAGCGGAAAGTCTCGTTGGTGACGGCTTTGGCATTGCTGCCATCTACGTTCATTACCCAGATATTATCGCCACCACCTTCATCGCTGGTGTAGGCAATATACTTGCCATCCGGGCTAAATTTCGGCTGCATCTGCCAGCCGATATCATTGGTCAGTTGTTTTGGTGTACCGCCATTGATCGACATCGAATATAAATCACCCAGCAAATCAAACACCACCGTTTTGCCATCCGGGCTGATATCCAGGTTCATCCAGGTGCCGGTTTCAGTTTTAATATTGATGGTTTTAAACTGGCCTTGTGGCTTATTGACGTTCCACTCTGGTTTTTTGCTGTCGGTGTCGGCTTTAGTGTCGGCGGCTTGCAGGGTAAAGCTGCTGCTGACGGCCAGGGCCAGCAGGCTGAATTGCCATGATTTCATCGATGTTCCTCAGATGGGGATGTTGATTTGAATTAAGATCGCCTGTAGTCGGCGACTTGGTTTTAAGTTTTTAATAACAGCTTAACTTGCCACAGATAGCTGAGTTTGGGCAGAGCTTTTGACGTTGCCTGCGCTGACTTACCCGGCAAAACCGACAAACTACTGTCGATTGCGCAGCTTTGCGGTATATTTGCCGGAGACAGGCTGGAAAGTGTAAAAAGTAATGAGGGTTGTGAAGCGAAATGGATTCACCTTGTATCGCCAGTTGTAAGCTCAACAGCGACAAAATTTGCATCGGTTGTTATCGCCATATCGAGGAAATCGTTGATTGGAATAAAAGAACCGATGCTGAGCAATTACAGATCATCGCTCATTTGGCCGAACGAAAAAGCAAAGTTGATAACGAAGCGCATCAACCAACCAGTGCCATTACCCAAAGTGAGTGGCAGCAGGCCAAAGCTAAATTGGCTTTACAACGCAAAATTCGATTGGAGTGACAACAAGGGCAGTAAATTGATCCAGCGCAAGCACGCCGCTGCTGTTGCTGCCAAATGCTTGCTGGATAAAATATTCCCAGCCTAAAATAACCTACTCTATATCACAGAACCCAATCAAACTGGCAGTGCAGCTATTGTAAGCATGCAAGGAGTATTATGTTATTAGAAGCAGTCTGGATTGGTTTTGCCTTTAGTCTTGGCATGTTGGTGCGGCTCATCGGCTTACCGCCGCTGATTGGTTATCTCGCCGCCGGTTTTGTGATTACCCTGAACGCTGCTGAACTGCAATTGCCGCCTACCGGCAAAAGTATTATCGACCACGTCGCCCATCTTGGCGTGTTGCTACTGTTGTTTACTGTTGGTTTAAAACTGAATGTCAGAAGTCTCGGCAAACCCGAAGTGCTGGGCGGCAGTGTGCTGCATTTTGTGGTTTCCGCTATTTTATACGCGCCAATCATCTACCTATCTTTTGAACCAAATTGGTTTCACGCCTTGATGCTGGGCGCGGCGCTGGCGTTTTCCAGCACAGTGCTGGCAGCAAAAGTACTGGAAGGAAAGCGGGAAATCCGTGCTTTCCACGGCCGGGTGGCGGTTGGTATTTTAATTATGCAGGATTTGTTTGCGATGGGGCTGATGAGCTTTTCGCAAGGCGTCGCGCCATCGCCCTGGGCATTATTAGTCTTTGCCATCCCGTTGTTAAAACCGCTGCTGTTTAAGCTGATGGATTTAACCGGTCATGACGATTTACAGATTTTGTTCGGCGTATTACTGGCCGTGGTGCTGGGTGGCGGCGGTTTCCATCTGGTGGGCTTAAGTTCCGAACTTGGCGCTTTGGTGTTTGGGGCGCTGTTATCCAGCCATTCCAGAGCAGGTGAGCTTTCCAAAACGCTGTGGGGTTTAAAAGAGTTTTTCCTGGTTGGTTTTTTCTTAAATATTGGCCTCGGTGGGTTACCGGATCAACAAGCCTGGTTATTTGCCGCGTTGATGACGTTGCTGTTGCCGGTCAAAGGTGCGTTGTTTTTTGGCTTGTTGATTATGTTTAAACTACGGGCCCGCAGTGCCTTTTTAACTGGTTTGACACTGACCAACTACAGCGAATTTGCGTTAATCGTTGCGAGTGTGGCGATGCCGCAGTTTTTGATCCCACTGGCATTAACAGTAGCATTGTCCTTTGTGGTGTCAGCGCCGCTCAATCGTTATGCCCACCCCTTATACGAGCGCTGGGCATCCAGGCTTATTCCGTTTGAGCGTAATATTCATCACCCGGATGAACAGCCGGTATCCTTGGGCGATGCCGAAGTGTTGATTATGGGCATGGGCCGCACCGGCACTGCCGCTTATCAATATTTGCAGCATAAAACCCATTTGGCGGCGCTGGATTCGGATCCGGCGCGGGTCATTAAGCATCAGGCGCTCGGTAATAATGTTTTTTTTGCTGACGCTGAAGATCAGGTGTTCTGGCATGGTTTGCAGTTAGGTAATCTGAAAGCGGTGATGCTGTGTATGAGCGATTTGGAAGCAAAACTAATTGCCGCGCGAAAACTGCGCGACGCCGGTTTTGTGGGTTTGATTGTGTCGCATAGCATGCATTCAGATGAAGCCGGCGCCATTATTGCCGCCGGCGCCGACCACACTTATTTGACGATGTCAGAGGCGGGTTTGGGTTTAGCTGAACGGGTACGGCAGCATATAGCTTTATGACGCTGATGGCTTATTGACTGTTAAAACGGTAGCCTACGCCAGCCTCGGTTTTTATGAACTGTGGCGTTGCCGGATTATCTTCGATTTTCTGCCGCAGTGTGGCCACATGCACCCGCACATACTCTGGCCGTCCCTGATACATTTCGCCCCAGACCTGGCGCAAAATCTGATTGTGGGTCAATACATTCCCAGCATGACGTAATAACAACATCAAAATATCATATTCGGTTTTGGTCAGGTGCAGCGGGACGCCGCCTTTGCTGATTTGCCGTTGTACCGGGTCAATCAGCACATTACCAAACTGCAAGGTTTGCACTGTGCCCTGATGTTGGCGCAAAGCCGCTCGAATGCGTGCCAATAACTCGCCGGCACTAAAAGGCTTGGTGATGTAGTCGTTGGCGCCAGCGTCCAGTGCCTGAATTTTGTCTTGCTCTTTGCCACGCGCCGAAATCACAATCACCGGCACTGCGGTCCACTGGCGAAGCTGTTGCAGCACTTGTTGGCCGTCCAGATCGGCGAGACCTAAATCCAGCAATACCAAATCAAAAGTCTGGCTGCTCAGGATCTGTAGTCCGGTCTGGCCGCTGCCGGTACTTTGTAGGTGAAAATTCTGGCTTTGTAATAAGGTCTGCAAAAAACTCTGTACCGCCAGATCGTCTTCAATAATCAATGCCTGTAAAGTCATGCACGCCACTCCAATGTTGCGTTGACCTGAGTTGCCGCATGCACAGAAGTGGGCAACAGCAACCGGAATTGCCCCTGATGTAAAGCTGCCACCGTCTGGCAAATTAAAGTCCCTAAACCATGGCTGCGATCCGGTATTGCTTTGTTTTGCGACGCCAGCGGATGGCTGAGCTGCAGGCTGTATTGACCGGTGGATGACTGAGTTTGCGCACTCAGTTGCAATTCAAAAGGTGCCTGGCCATATTTCACCGCGTTTTCCAGCATATTGGCCAGCGCGATTTCCAGTAAATCAAGGTTACCGGATAGCTGTAGCGGTGCGCAGAGTTGAAAATCTGCCCGCACTATTGCGGTTAAGTCCGGCCTGCGGGCCAGTGCCCCGGCAATCAGTTCGTCAGAGCTAAAGCTTGTAAACTGCAGGCTGTCGCTACTTAGCTGCGCTTTACTCAGCTCCAGCACTTTTTCAAAATGTAAGTCCAGCAATTTGCTTTGCTGATAAATATTGGCGGCTTGCTGCTGCCGCTGATCAAGAGTTAGCGGCACATCAGTATCGGCCAGCATACTGGAAGCACCCATAATGGTAGCGAGTGGGGTGCGTAAATCGTGGGATAACGAGCGCAGCAACATGGCGCGGTGTTGCTCCAGTTCCATCTGCAACTGTTGTTGTTGTGCTTGTTGTTGCAGTTGCACGTTACTGGCGCTTTGGCTGAGCAGCGACTGTGCGGCATGAATGAGCGGCTGATGGCGTCGATACACATCTTGTTGCAGTAGCATCCAGCCTGCAACTTTTGGTTGGCCCAGTGGCAATACTATCTGACCGACAACTTGCTGTGGCGGTGTTGCACTGGGTTCCAATACCACGGTCGCTTTTAAACGGCGGGTCAGCAGCCTTGCTGCATATTGGCACTGCGCCGACCAGTCACTGTAGGAATTCACGCCTTTAGCCAGCATATACATAGCGCGCATTTGCGACATGGCGAGGCGGGTTTTATGCAGGCGGCGCTGATTTTGATCCGACAGATAGCTGATAAAAATACCTAAGCTTAACATCACCAGAAAACTAATCAGATTGCTGGAATCGTCGACGTGCAAGGTGTAATAAGGCGCGACAAAACACCAGTTCAGTAAGCCAACACAAAGCACCGTTGTCGCGATAGCCCAGCTTTTACCAAATTGCTGCGCCATCCAGGCAATCCACACCAATTGCAGCATAGCGACGTCGGTCGGGCTGATAAAGTCGCGCAGTGGCAACAGCAGTACGGTAATCAATACCGGAATGACCACAGTGCCAGCCAGTGCCGTTGTTTTGCCTAATTTTTCGCGAGCAAACCAAGTCATGTAAATAAGGTCATGTTAATAACGCCAATAAGAAGGAGTAAACAGAATCAGCAAGGTCAGAATTTCCAGCCGGCCCATCAACATCCCCAGACTTAACCACCATTTCGCACCATCCGGCAAACTGGAAAAATTACCGGCCGGGCCAATAATGCTGCCAAGACCTGGGCCGACATTCGCGACAGCCGTCGCAGCACCGGTGACTGCGGTGACTAAATCTAAATCATAAAAGGATAACGCCATCGCCAGAAAGGCGATAGTGGCAAAGTAAACAAAACAAAACGCCAACACTGTGCCAAGCAACTGATCATCCACAGTTTTATTACCATATTTTTGAACCCAGACTGCTTTGGGATGTACCAGTAATTTCATTTGTTTGACCAGTAATAACGCCGCCAACTGGATGCGAAAGATTTTTAAGCCACCAGAAGTCGAGCCCGAACATGCGCCGGCAAAGGTCAGGTAAAAAAACAGCATAATGGCGAGGTTGCCCCACAAGGTATAGTCCTCTGAGGCATAACCACAAGTGGTGATAATCGACACCACATTAAACAAGCTGTGGGTCAAAGCATCAAACCAGTTCCGGTCGTTCTGGCTCACCTGGTAGAAGGTCAGCAGCAGAGTCGCTACCAGTACAATGCTCAAAAACGCCCGCACTTGTGGATCCAGCCACAAGGCCTGGCGATGGCCTTTCACCATACTGACAAAAAGTACAAATGGCAGCGCAGCGGCCAGCATAAAAAAGCTGCTGATCCAATAAATATGGGGTTGTGATTTGTAGACACCAAATGATGCGTCGTAATTGGCGAAACCGCCGGTGGCAACGGTGCTCATGGCGTGGGTGATGGCGTCAAACCCGGTCATGCCGCCCACATAATAACTGAGCATGGTGCAGACGCTCAGCACCAAATAAACCAGCGCGATGGCCGTCGATAAGCTGGAGCTACGTGGCAAAATTTTATCTGAGGTGTCGGAACTTTCGGTTTTAAATAACCGCATGCCGCCGATTTTCAGCGCCGGTAACACCGCAATTGCCATCACAATAATCCCGATGCCGCCAATCCAGTTCAGCACGGCGCGCCAGAACAACAGGCCTTTTGGCATATGGTCTAAACCGGCAAAGACCGTCGAGCCGGTAGTGGTAACGGCGGAAACGGTTTCAAACCAGGCGTCGGTAAAACTGCAGTTGGGCAAAATCAGCCAAATTGGAATAGACGCAAACAAACAGAGACTGAGCCAACTTAACGTGGTCAATAAAAACAACTGCCGACTTTTCATGTCACTGGCAAAACGGCCTTTGTACACCAGCGAATAACCAACAACTGCGGTACCAGTGGCACTGCTTAAAAACACCCAGAAAATACTTTCGTGGTAAAAAACTGCCACCAAAACTGCGGCCATTTTGATACCAGCCAGCATCAGCAATAAATAACCCAGTACCCGGTATATTAAAAAACGGCTATGGGTGGATTTCGCAAGCTCGGGATAAAATGTTGTACTCATGGGGGACGTTACGGCAGCGGTGGATGTGTTAATGGTACTGTTTGCCGGGGTGGGGGGTTATCAAGATTGTATTAAGATTTTTGGATAGAGGATTGGTGTTAGCTTTGGTGATGAAAGGACAGGCAACGCAGACGCGCCGTGAACCCATCCATGGGGGCTATGCTGCGGCATCCATGCCACAGACGGTCTGCTTATGCCTGACCTTTCATCGCCATTATGCATATCAAAGTAGTTCGTAGATAAAGGCCGTAGGTCCGATAAGCGCAGCGTCATCGGACACTGGCACTGTCATCGGGTATGCAATTTGTTGCAAATCAACAGCCTAATTACTGCCCTGACGCATCAGAAATTGTTTAATTTCGTCTTTGGCATGCAGAATATGGCTGGTCAGTTCAGCACAAGCGCCTTTGACATCACGCTTACGACACAAATCTAATAACCGCTGGTGCTCTGAGCTGGCTTTTTGAATGCCACCAGCCAGTTGCAGGTGCATCCGGATATAACGGTCGGCATTTTTATTCAGATTACCAACAATTTCATAGCTTTGCGGCCGCGTCGCTTTATACAGACAGCTGTGGAATTCGGTATTGAGTGTCGGCCATAGATTGGCGTGATCAGGGCTTTGCAATGCAGCATCCAGCCTTGCCAATGTTTGTTCAGCCTGGTTTAAATCGTTTTCGGTTAGCAGCGGAATAGAACGTGCCAGCAAATCGGCCTCAAGTAAGGCCCGCAGTTCAAACAACTCGTCTATCAGCTCCGGACTGATTTCAGTGGCCGTGGCGCCTTTATGCGGTTCGAACTTTACTAAACCTTCGGCTTCAAGTTGCAGTAACGCTTCGCGGATTGGAATTCGGCTGACATTCAGCTGTTCAGCCAAGGCTGCCTGACGCAAGGGTTCGCCGGCTTTGATCTGACCGGATAAAATTTGCGAGCGAATTGCTTCGACGACGACCTGGGTTCGGGTTTTAAATTCGAGTGCCATAACTTTCTTGGTTGCCAGTAAATGTAACCAGTGTACTGACTACCAAAAAAAAGGCTAGCCGCTGCCAGCCTTTTGTTAAAAATTCACCAGCGATTGCTGGAAAATTCGACATTGACAGCGTTATCTTACTGATCTGGATAATTTTGCTGGCACAGCGGCCGCAAAAATCGTTGCAATGCAGCAAGGCCAACCGAGGTAGTGCGAAGGTCAGTCGATGCCGGAAAAGGGCCGCCATGTTGCATTGCCGGGCAAACTTCGACGCCGGTTGGCATCTGACCGATAATCAATCGGCCGGTGTGGTAAGCCAACTGCTGTCGAAGTTGCTGGTGCTCTGGCTTTGTTGCGTCAAATGCATGCAAGGATGCACAGAGCTGGCCTGGCAACGTTGAAACAAAGTCTTCAAGTTCAGCGAGCGACTGGTAGCGGATGGCCAAAGCGCAGGGGCCGAAAATTTCTTCCTGCAATTGGGGTCTTTGTTTAAATTCCGCCAACGTGCAACTGTAAAGCAGGGCCTGCGCCTGACGTTCAGCACTGGCACCTTTAGCAATCAACGTGGCATGTTCGGCACGATGTTCTGCGCCCGTCTGATAACTTTGGAAAATGCCTGGGTGCAATAAACTTTGCGCAGGAATTTGGCTGATGGCTGCAGTCGCAGTTACCAGCAGCTGTTCGCCTGCAGCGGTTTGTGGCACTAACCACAAGCCAGGTTTGGTACACAACTGGCCGCCGGAGCCGGTGGTTGATGCCACCAATTGTTGTGCCAATACAGGTGCAACTTCGCTGCTAAGTTCCGGCAAGATCAGTTGCGGGTTTAAGCTGCCAAGCTCGGCGTAAAATGGTATTGGATCAGGTCTTTGATTGATGGATTGGCGTAGTGCCATGCCAACCCGCATCGAGCCGGTAAAAGCAGCTGCTTTAATTTCTGGCTGCTGTACCAATTGATGGCTGATGGCATAGGACTTGGCTTGCAACAAACTCACCACGGCCGCTGGCATGTTACAAATGCGGATGGCTTTTTCAATCGCCCGCATCACCCATTCACTAGTCGCCGGATGGGCGCTGTGTGCTTTGACAATCACCGGGCAACCTGCAGCCAGCGCCGAGGCGGTATCACCACCGGCCACGCTAAACGCCAGCGGAAAATTGCTGGCGGCGAACACCGCGACTGGCCCCAGCGGTATTTGCGTCAGGGTTAACGCAGCTTTAGGCGGAGTACTTTGCGGATCTGCATGCTGCTGGCAAATGGCTGCTTGCAGCGTTGTTTCAAGATTGCTGGCAAACATCTCCAGTTGCAAACAAGTGCGGTTCAGTTCGCCTTGCAGCCGGGCTGTCGGCAAAGCAGTTTCCAGCGCGGTGACTTGCAAAAGTTCTGCGCTGTGTTCTTTTAACTGCGCGCTGATTTGCCGCAAAAAGTCAGCACGATCCTTGGCGCTGCGGGCGCGATATTCGATAAATGCCGCAGCTGCCGCCTGACAGGCCTGGATCAGTTCGTCATTTTGACAATCAGCAAACCGCCATGGCATCGCTTCAAAAGTTGTGGCATTGATCGCAGGGAAAAAATCCGGTACTAAAGCTTGCCATTGACCTGCCAGATAGTGCTGACCAGTATGCGCAGGGAACAAAGTGTTAGTAGGTTGCATATTAAATTACCTGAAAACCATAAGCATAAGGGTCGTTGTCATCGACGGTGATTTGATTGGCGCCAAACACCTGCGCCCAGCCTTCGATACCGGGTAATATTGCCGGGATACCGGCAACTTCGGTCACGCCTTCGATGGTGCCGGTAAATTGACTGCCGATAAAACTTTCGTGCACGAACTTATCCCCCGGCTGCAGTAAATCTTTGGCAAATAACTGCGCCATTCTGGCGGACGTGCCGGTGCCACAAGGCGATCGGTCAATGGCTTTGTCACCATAAAACACCGCATTGGCGGCGCTGGATGAACTGTGTTTGGGCACGCCAGTCCATAGCAGATGAGACAAGCCGCGTACTTTGTTGTCTAGCGGATGCACGCAATCTATGACTTTGCGGGCTGCGTCCCGTACTTGTGGGCTCCAGCGTAAAAGCTCAGCAGCACTGTGCTGATCAACACCTTTAAATTTGCCCTGAGGTTCAATAATGCCGTAAAAATTGCCGCCATAAGCGATGTCCATTTTTAACCAGCCAAGTTCCGGTGCTTCAAATTCGACATCTTTGGCATATAAAAAAGAGGGAATATTAAAAATTTTCACTGCCGTAACTTTATCGCCCTGGCGCTGATATTCCACTTGCAACTGCCCGGCAGGCACGTCGATGATCAGTTTGCCTTCGATTTTAGGTTTCACCAGACCGGCTTCCAATGCTGCGGTGACAGTACCGATGGTGCCATGGCCACACATGGGCAGGCAGCCGGAGGTTTCAATAAACAAGATCGAAAAGTCAGCGTTTTCGGAGCAAGGCGGATACAAAAAAGCGCCTGACATCATGTCGTGGCCACGGGGTTCGAACATCAACGCCTGACGGATCCAATCAAAACGCTCGATAAAATCCAGCCTTTTTTCACCCATAGTGCTACCGCGCAGTGCCGGATGACCTGAAGTCACCAACCGCACCGGATTGCCACAGGTGTGGGCGTCGATACAAAAAAACGTGCCTTGTTTCATATCACTGCTCCTAATTTTAAACCTTGGTTTGACGCCAAATTGCTGATCTGGCAATGACGCCCGGAACTAAAGTCAGGGCGTCTTAGTTGTTTTTGTATTAAATTTTATTGACTGAATTTGCGAAGGTCAGGACGCGTGAGTATGGCTTCGGCGAACAAAGTTTCCACCCGCTGCCGCTCCAGACCAGTTAAAGGCAGTCTTGGCGCGCGTACGGTCTCTGAACCACGACCAGCCAGTTGCTCAGCCAGCTTGATGCATTGCACCAAAGTTGGAATGGTATCGAGGCGTAGCAGGGGCAAGAACCAACGCCAGATGGTCAAAGCTTCAGCGTAACGACCTTGTTTGGCCAGGTTATAAATGGCCACTGATTCTTGTGGGAACACGTTGGTTAAACCAGAAATCCAGCCGGTGGCGCCGAGCATCAGGCTTTCCAGTGCAATATCATCGACGCCGCTGAACACGGTAAAACGGTCGCCAAAACGGTTGTATAACTCGCTAATGCGACGGGTATCTTCGGTTGATTCTTTCACCGCCACAATATTCGGCTGCTCTGCCAGAATGGCCATACTATCGAGCGAAATATCCACGCTGTACGACACCGGGTTGTTATAGACCATCACCGGTAGTGCGGTGTTTTTCGCTACTTGCAATAAATGGTGAATGGCTTCATGCGGCTGTGATTTATACACCATACCCGGTAACACCATCAGGCCATCAATGCCGATTTTTTCAGCATCTTTGGCATAACTGGCTGCTAGGGCGGTGGTGGTTTCGGCGACACCGGAAATCAGTGGCACCCGGCCTTTGACCACTTCTTGGGCTGCAGTAAGCACCTGACGTTTTTCAGCGGCGGATAACGAGCAGTTTTCACCGACGGTACCGCAGACGATAATGCCATGCACACCCTCATTGATCAGCCGATCCAACATCTGCTGACTGGCATCTAAATCCAGCGACTGATCCGAATGAAACTGCGTACTGACCGCTGGATAAACACCTTGCCAATTGACCTTCATTTATTACTCCTTAAGTTTGCGATTATGAGTTGTGATCGAAACAACTTACTGGCATGCTAAGTCATCTGAAGATTGTATACAATATCCAATTTGGTGAAATATGCAGATTAATACCAAAATCGTTACTGGACAGAGCAGTTCGGAGCCTGATGCCAATTCCAGCTTAAGTGCAGAAATAACTGTGGTGATTGGCGCCGGGGTGATTGGTCTGGTGACGGCGTGCCGTTTACAGCAACAAGGTCAGCAGGTATTGTTATTGGACCCAAATGGGGTGGGAGCCGGTTGTTCCTTTGGCAATGCCGGCCATTTGGCGACTGAACAGGTATTTCCGCTGGCAGATCCAGCTCTGTTACCAAAGTTGCCGGGCTTCCTGCTCGATCCACTCGGCCCATTAGCCATCCGTCCAGGCTATTTCTGGCGGGCGTTACCGTTTTTTTACCGGTTTCTCCGACAAATGTTGCGAGGAGCCAGGCAGGCCAATACCGAGGCATTAAAGGTATTATTGCAGGATGCTATTGCGGCCTGGCAACGGCTGGCAAACGACGCAAGCTGCAGTGATTTACTTCGTTATCAGGGCAGTTTGCTGGTCTTTGAGCAAAGCACATTGGCGCAAGTGGAGCAGGTGGCGCAAGGTTATCGTGCGCAAGGTGTGGCATTAAGTATTTTGACCCAAAAGCAGCTGCAGCAAAATTACCCGGGGCTTTCCGGTGCTGTGCGTTATGCCATTCTGTTTGAGGAAGTCGGTCATACGCTGTCGCCTTCATTATTAAATCAGCGGTTATATCAATGGTTTCTAGGGATGGGCGGGCGATTTGAACAACAAAAAGTGCTGGCGATTGCACAGGCAACAGTACCGGCGTTAGCATCGTCAGCCACGGCGCCGCTGCAATTAACCTTAGCGACAAAGCAGATCACAGCAAAAACAGTGGTGCTTTGTACCGGTGCCTATAGCAAGCAACTGCTAAAGCCTCTCGGCTATCAGCTGCCACTTGAAGCAGAACGCGGTTATCACCTGATGACCAGCCCACCATCAATGCCTGCAATCCCGGTCGCTTCTTTTGATCGAAAAATGATTATGACGCCGATGCAACATGGTTTGCGCCTGGCGGGGACGGTGGAATTTGCCGGACTGAAAGCTGCCGATAACTGGCAAAGGGCAACTTTGCTGCGGCGTCACGGCGAAGCCTTATGGCCAGAGCTTGCAGGCTCGATCAGTCAGGTGGGACCCGAAGCCTGTTGGTCGGGACTAAGGCCAACATTGGCTGATTCGCTACCGGTGATTAGTCGAAGTCATCTACCAGGGTTGTGGCTGCATTTTGGCCATCAGCATTTAGGGTTGACGCTGGCGGCAGTCAGCACCGAATTGTTAATCCAAAACATGCAAGGTGATGCAGCCGCGCTTAAAAAAGCACTGCCTTATCGGGTGACCCGGTTTTAACTAACCACTTCAATGAACCACCTCAATCGCGATGGATGCTGCTGTGTTGTCGTATCGGGTTTCGATAGGGCTACGGCAGCAAAAAGCTGAGAAAGTGTCAAAATAATTTACAGCGACTCAGCATCGATCCTGAAGTTGTACAGTACCTTTCATACCCACACGGCGCTATACCAGCGTCGTGGCTCGGCTAACTGCTTTAGGTAAATTAAGGCATTGATTTTGCTTAACGTTCAGACTTTTGTCAGCGTTGTCATGCGTCTAGGCGCAGAGCGTTGACCCATCACTTACCATCGGGGGTCGCAGGCGGCTTGTATGCTGCGCTAGCGTCCCGATTACGACCAAGGACAAAGTCGGAAAACTATGCAAATCAAAGCGATGTTGCTACTGGTATTGATGTTGTTCAGCTCAGCCGCACTGTGGCGCATTTCCAGTCTGACCGATTTTCAAATGCTCGGCACCCTGGTGCATCGGGTTGATACCACCGAGCCGTTAATCGCGCTCACTTTTGATGACGGCCCGACGCCGGGCAAAACCGAACAAATTTTGCAAATCCTGGCCGCGGAAAATATTCCGGCGACGTTTTTTCTGACCGGTTCCGAACTTGAAGCACACCCACATCTACTGACCCAAATTCTGGCCGCTGGCCATCAGGTAGGTAATCACAGTTACAGTCATCAACGGATGTTATTTAAAACGCCTGGTTTTATTGCCCGCGAAATTGAAACAACCGATGCGTTGCTCAAAGCCGGTGGTGCACCCGAACCTTATTATTTTCGGCCGCCTTATGGTAAGAAACTGTTTCTGCTGCCGCGGTATCTGGCGAAACATCAGCGGATTGCTGTGACCTGGGATGTTGCGCCGGAGAATTTCCCGCAGCTGACTCAGGATCCAAAGTTATTGGCTGAATATACCGTCACACATGCGCGGGCGGGGTCGATCATTTTGTTGCACGTAATGTACGACAGTCGCGCTGCAACCTTGCAGGCAGTACCTGCAATTATTCAGGGTCTGAAAGCCAGAGGGTTTCGGTTTGTCACTGTGGCAGAGCTGCTCAGTCGACGACCAACAAATGACATCGCGCGATTGATTAATCCAGTTGACCAGTCGCCAACAGAATATCCGGTTGCTGTAAGAGACTGAGTTGAATGCAGATTTTCAACGCTTCCACCACTAAAGCCGTACTCATACTGGCACTTTGATGATGTGCCGCCTGTTCCGGGCTATAAGGGATATGAATAAAACCAGCCCGCACCTGTGGTTTAGCGGCAAGCGCATGCATCAGTCCGTAAAACACATGATTGCAGACAAAAGTACCGGCGCTAAAAGAAACTTCAGCCGGAATACCGTTCAGTCGTAACTGTTGCACCAAGTGTTTCAGCGGCAAGGTGCTGAAATAGGCCGCCGGGCCGTCGTCGGCCGTGGCAGTCGCGAGCGGTTGTTGCCCTTGATTATCGGCAATCCGCGCATCGTTGTAATTAATTGCCACTTTTTCCAGACTAAATGCAGTTCTGCCACCAGCCTGACCAAGTGCTAACACCAGCGACGGATCCAGCGCGGTCAGTTCAGCATCAAGCACCGACAAACTTTGGGTAAACACACAGGGCAGCTGTCGCGCTCGAACCACAGTTTCGTCATCTGGTTGCCAACCATCCAGTTGCTTTACGGCGTCCCAGGATGGATTGCTGGCTTCACCGCCAAAGGGTTCAAAGCCGGTTAAAAGTATTGTTCGCATTTGGAAGTCCTGTTCGGGTGCTGCTGAAATATCAATATGTTCAAGCCCTAAATGTTCAAAAGCCTAAAACGCCAAAAAATACAGCAGGAAAATGTTACAAATCAACAAAATAACCGCAGTTGGCGTTTGCGCTTTAATCACTGCATGTTGATCTTTGAGTTCCAGTAACGCAGCTGGCACCATATTAAAATTCGCCGCCATTGGTGTCATCAAGGTACCGCAGTAACCACAGAACATGCCGATCGCTGCCATCACCGCCGGATTGGCGCCATGTTGCATGATCAATACCGGAATTCCAATACCGGCAGTGATCACTGGAAAAGCGGCAAAGGCATTGCCCATAATCATCGTAAATAACGCCATCGCAATAGCGTAAGTTGCGACAGCGATGAGTTTGTGATCGACCGCCAGATAAGTTTCGGTCAGCACGGCCACTGCCTGGCCAACACCAGCGTTGTTAAACAATAAGCCAAGCGTTGCCAATAGTTGTGGCAACAACACCGCCCAGCCCATGGCTTCAAGTAAACGTTTAGCTTCGATACCGCCTTGAGCCGGGCTTTCCCGGGTCAGCCAGCAAGCGGCGATAAAAGCCACCACACAGGCAAGCCCAAGGCTGACCAAAGTTAGATTTTTTGGATCCAGTAAGCGCCAGTTGTCGTTACCAATCAGCCCCAACACCAGTACGCCAAAGACGGTGATAAAAGGGATCAGCAAAGCTGGCAGAAAGATTTTTTTACCAATGCGCGTCAGTGATTGTTGTAGTTGCTCCGGCGCCAACATTTTCGGCACGGCGCTACTGAGGGCACCAAAACCGGCCAGCAGCGCCAGCAAGACTACCATCAGCCCGACCACTTCATGCGGCAGGTAATCGCCGATTAAAAATACTAAGGCATAACAGCCCCAGAATGAAGCTGAGGCAAAACGTCTCGGTTGCTCTTTATTCAGCAGTGTTAAAATCGCAGTCCAGAGTAAAATCAGTCCGACTAAAATGTACAAAAAAGATAAGGAAATCATGCTTGATCTCCCGACTTTGTGGCAGGGCTGGCCGCGGATGTTGTCGAATTCACCTCGACACTGGCAGCTTGCGCCTGCAACCGGCGTAACATCTGATCCATTTGCCGCAACCGATAAGCATGAATGGCAAAAGCGCATAAGGCTGTTGGAATGCCCCACAGTGCAATATGCAGCGGATTGGTTTCAATACCAGATTCGCGCAAAAAGGTGTGCATCAACACGATGGCACCAAAGGCGACAAAAATATCTTCGCCAAAAAACAAGCCGATATTGTCGGTAGCCGCCGCCATCGCTTTGACTTTCTCCCGAATGCGCTCAGGAATGCTCGGCCAGCGCTGCTCAGCTAAAGCTTCCGCCATTGGCGCCAGCAGCGGTCGAACCATTTGCGGATGACCGCCCAAACTGGTCAGTCCCAAAGCCGCCGTACTTTCCCGTGCCGCCAGATACACGGTCAGCAAACGGCCAACGGTCGCACCTTTAAGGTTTTTGATAAAATTCTGCGCCTGTTGTTTCAGGCCATGGCGTTCGGCTAAACCAATCACGGCAAGCGGCAATAACAAAATCACCGGTAAAGTGCGGGTTTTTAAAAAACCTTCACCCAGCTGCGCCAAAATTTCGCGAATGGGCATCAAGGCAGCAAGTCCGGTGATAATGCCAGCCACCAACACCACCAAAACCGGGTTGAACTTCAGTAAAAAGCCCAGCATCACCACGCCGATGCCAAGCAACGGCCATAAATTTACAAGGTCCATTGTGCCTCTGATGAAAATGATTTGAAGGTTTTTGCTTTGATCAAAATATGCTGCTGTAACAGTGCCTGATGTAGCTTCTGCGCTAAAGTCACCGCTTGCGGACTGTCGCCATGTAAACATAAGCTTTCAGCGTGCAGTGTGATGAAGTCGCCGCTCAGCGCCTGTACCTGCCGCTGTTGTACCAGCTGCAAACTTTGCGAAATGGCGGCGTCGGCCGTTAACAATGCACCGGCATGGGCTCGTGAAACCAGCTGGCCATTCGCCTGATAAGCACGATCAGCAAAAGCTTCGGCTATCACCGGTAGTTGTTGCTGCAAGGCGGCTAAATGCAACGGACTTTGCGCCAGCGTCATCAAAGGCAGCTGATACTTGCTACACAGCTCCAACAACATTGCCCCGAGTTGTGGATCTTGTGCGGCGACGTTATACAAAGCGCCATGCGCTTTCAGATGGCATACTGCTACACCTTCTTCGGCAGTCAGCTTCAGGAAATAATCGAGCTGTTGACCAAGGCTGACCCGTAATTCCGGCAACGGCATGTCTAATGCTTTTCGACCAAAATTTTGTCGGTCAGGGTAAGAAGGGTGGGCACCCACAGCAACGTTGTGTTGCTTGCATAGCTGAAGCGCCTGCCGTATTTCAGCTTCTGAACCAGCATGCGCACCGCAGCTAATATTGGCCGACGACAACCAGGGCACGATAGCTCGGTCGTCATACCCTTCGCCGATATCGGCATTCAAATCGATTTCCATTTTATTTTGCACAATATCTGGCATTTAGCGGCATCACTTTAAAAAAATTGGCGGACAAAAAGCTGCTTGCACCATAGCAGCTTGATACTTGCCTGCAAAGCTGGTTTGACCCCTTGATTATCGTGGAAATTTGCGGCCAATACATGAGATTAGGTACACTGCTGCTTTCAATGAAAGGGCTTATAGACAAGATGCACAATCATCCATCAGTAGCGAAAACAACGAGCATAATTGAAATTCGGCCAGCGCAATTAGCAGAGCTTGCCGCCGTCGCTGCGCTGGAAGAACAAGTTTTTGCCACTGCGGTGTATCCGGATTTTTTCTTTCGGCAGGCCTATGACTTGTGGCCGGATTTTTTGCTACTGGCCTGGCAAGGCGAGCAGTTGCTTGGTTATTTGCTGGCAGCGCCAGGTCAGCAAGGTGTTGCCAGTCTCGGTATTTTGTCGCTGGCGGTGTCCGAACAAAGCCGTGGTTTGGGGGTTGGGCAAGCGTTGTTGCAGTATTTACTGCTACATTGTCCGGCTCAAACCCATCAATTGTGGCTGACGGTAGCCCCTGATAATCTGGCGGCGCTACATCTGTATAAAAAATCGGGATTCATTGAGCAAAATTATAGTGAAGATTACTACGGTAAAGGGGAACCCCGTTGGTTGCTGGTGAAGCATCTTTTGGCCGAACCTGATGACAAAAATGAGCATAAAATTCCATGAAAACAGGGCGCTAAGCCGCGCCAATGCTGGATTTAAACAAATGCTCGACGTCTTCGAAAACCCTCGCTATAATGCCGCGTCCTATTAAACAATGGATCTGGTTGGCTAGTGCTGAGTAAGCGAAACATGCCAGATTTAAGCATGATGGCGTAAACCCCACGCCCGTTTTTGATTTTGAGGTAACAAGATGCAAGTTTCTGTTGAAACCACCCAGGGTTTAGAGCGCCGTATTAACATCACGGTTCCAGCCGCTGCAATCAGCACTGAAGTAGATAAAGAACTCCGCCAAATTGCAAAAAATCGTCGTATCGACGGTTTCCGTCCAGGCAAAGCGCCTGTTGGCATGATCAAAAAAATGTTTGGTCTGTCAGTACTGCAAGACGTGGCATCACGTCAGATGCAAAACCATTTCTATCAGGCGATTATCGCCAACAAACTGACACCAGCTGGTGCTCCGACTTTTGCTCCAGGCCAACTGGCTGAAGGCAAAGATCTGGAATTTTCTGCCACTTTCGAAGTGTATCCAGAAGTTGAACTGAACGGTTTAAGCAAAGTTGAAGTCAACAAACCAACTGTTGAAATTTCAGCTGACGACATGGCAAAAATGATCGAAACGCTGCGTAAGCAACACGCCACTTGGGCTGCTTCTGATAAAGCGTCTGCTGCAGGCGACCGCGTGAAGATGGACTTCGTAGGCTCAATCGACGGCGAAGAATTCGAAGGCGGCAAAGCTGAAGGTTTCAGCCTGGACTTAGGTCAGGGCCGAATGATCCCAGGTTTTGAAGATGGCATCATCGGCAAAAAAGCTGGCGAGCAATTCACCATTGACGTGACTTTCCCAGCTGAATACCACGCAGAAAACTTAAAAGGCAAAGCGGCTCAGTTCGCTATCACACTGCAGTCTGTTGAGACGCAAGTGCTGCCAGAAGTGAACGAAGAATTCGTAAAACTGTTTGGCTTAGCTGAAACAACGGTTGAAGCGCTGCATGCAGAAGTACGTAAAAATATGGAACGCGAACTGAACCAAACCATCAAAGGCAAGGTAAAAGAGCAAGTGATCAAAGGCTTACTGGCTAATCACGAGCTGGACGTGCCACAAGCACTGATCGAAAGCGAAGTTGACGTATTACGTCGTCAGGCGCTGCAGCGTTTTGGTAACAACGTTGACGCGAAAAACCTGCCAGAACTGCCAGCGGCATTATTCGCTGATCAGGCTCGTGACCGCGTTAAAGTTGGTTTGCTGTTAGGTGAAGTGATTAAAACCAACAACCTGCAAGTAGACGACAGCCGCGTTCAGGCATTAATCGCGACTATCGCTTCAGCTTACGAAGATCCACAAGAAGTGGTGCAGTACTACAACAGCAACAAAGAGCTGTTACAGGGTATGCGCAACGTGGCTTTAGAAGAGCAGGCGATTGACCTGGTTCTGGCTCAGGCGAAAGTGACTGAGCAAGCTGCTGAGTTTGACGAAATAATGAATCCACAAGCTGCCAACTAACATTGACTTTGCTTAGTTAGACGGTTTTAATGGCTCGGGCAGCAGTGTTCGGGCCATTTTATTTTCTGCCGCATTTTTCCAGGGGATCCAGCTGATGGTGTTAAACCAAAATATGAATGAATTAGTGAATGCATTAGTACCGATCGTGATCGAGCAGACGGCTAAAGGTGAACGCTCTTTTGATATCTACTCGCGTTTACTGAAAGAGCGGGTGATTTTTCTGACCGGTCAGGTTGAAGATCACATGGCCAACTTAATAGTCGCGCAGTTACTGTTCCTGGAATCTGAAAATCCGGAAAAAGACATCTACATCTATATCAACTCTCCAGGTGGTTCTGTCACCGCCGGCCTCGCCATTTACGACACAATGCGCTATATCAAGTGTGATATCGCCACCGTTTGTGTCGGACAAGCAGCCAGCATGGGGGCATTCCTGTTATCTGGTGGTACCAAAGGCAAACGTTATTGTCTGCCAAATGCCCGGGTGATGATCCACCAACCTTTGGGTGGTTTCCAGGGCCAGGCCACAGATTTTGAAATCCATGCCCGGGAAATTCTGACCATCAAGGAAAAATTAAACCGCCTGATGGCCGAACATACTGGCAAGACTTACGAAGAGATTGTCAAAGCCACGGAGCGGGATAATTTTTTAAGTGCACAACAAGCCTTGGAATATGGTCTGATCGACACCATCTTTGTTAAAAGCGAAGCCAAGTAATTTTTGACCGATCTTATTAGGTAAGTTTGCAAAAAAGCACAACGGATTGACTGTTATACCCTATAGCATTGAAGTTGCAGGTAAGGTAGGCGGCAACTGAGCGAATCTCCAATAGCATAGCTGTCTATGCTATTGGAGTGAACGAAAGCGGCCAACACCCCTGCGGCTTCAAGGATGACGGGTATAAGTGCTTCACAATTGAATTGGCGGTGGTCGGAAGGAAACGACCATTGCAACGTGAAAGAGGTAGTTCCATGTCTGATCACCGCACCGACGGCGACAAAAGCAGCAAACTGTTGTATTGCTCATTTTGTGGCAAATCACAGCACGAAGTGCGTAAGTTGATCGCAGGTCCACAGGTGTATATTTGTGATGAATGCGTTGACCTGTGCAACGACATTATCCGTGAAGAAATTAAAGACATTTCGCCGAAGCGCGATGGTAATAAATTACCGACGCCACGCGAAATCCGCACCCATCTGGATGACTATGTCATTGGCCAGGAACATGCGAAAAAAGTTCTGGCAGTTGCAGTGTACAACCATTACAAACGGTTACGCACCAGCACCCACAAACAAGATGTTGAACTGGGCAAAAGTAACATTTTGCTGATTGGTCCAACTGGTAGCGGTAAAACGCTGCTTGCAGAAACTTTAGCGCGTTTACTGGATGTGCCATTCACCATGGCCGACGCGACGACGTTAACCGAAGCCGGTTATGTTGGTGAAGACGTCGAAAATATCATTCAGAAGTTGCTGCAAAAGTGCGACTACGATGTCGAAAAAGCCCAACGCGGTATTGTCTACATCGATGAAATTGACAAAATTTCCCGTAAATCAGAGAACCCATCAATCACCCGTGATGTGTCAGGTGAAGGTGTACAGCAAGCGCTGTTAAAACTGATTGAAGGCACTATTGCTTCGGTTCCGCCGCAAGGTGGCCGGAAACATCCACAGCAGGAATTCCTGCAAGTGGATACTTCGAAAATTCTGTTTATTTGTGGTGGTGCTTTTGCCGGCCTTGATAAAATTATCGAGCAACGCAGTGCCAAAGGCTCCAGTATCGGTTTTGGTGCTGAAGTAAAAAGCAAAGAATCAAATCGTTCTTTGACCGAAAGTTTCCGTGATGTTGAACCGGAGGATTTGGTGAAATTCGGTTTAATTCCGGAATTTATCGGCCGTTTACCGGTGCTGGCAACTCTGACAGAACTGGATTTAGCAGCCTTGATGCAAATTTTAAGTCAGCCAAAAAATGCGCTGGTGAAACAGTTTGCCGCTTTATTCCAGATGGAAGACGTTGAACTTGAGTTCCGCGAAGATGCGCTTAAAGCCATTGCGCAAAAAGCGATGGAGCGTAAAACTGGTGCCCGTGGTTTACGTTCAATCCTGGAAGGCGTATTGCTTGATACCATGTACGAGCTGCCATCAATGCAGGATGTCAGCAAGGTGGTGATTGACGAAACCGTCATTCGTGGTGAATCGCAGCCAATCCTGATTTATGAAAATCCGGAAAAAGCGGTGGCAGAATCACACTGAACCAGATAAAAAGGAGCTTCGGCTCCTTTTTTGATCGCTGTGCTGATGAACAAAAACTGCCAAAAAGCCGTATCCCTTAGTGGAAGTGGTTTTCGGCAAGAAAAAACAGTGCCGCAAAGTGGCTTTCCAACCAGAAATACCTAAGTGGTTAACAGAGCCTAATGTTTTGCCAGCATTTTTTCAGCAGGTGCATTGAAGTGACAGATCCTGACCCCATATACTCAGATATTCACGCCTGCAGTAACTAATTCGAGAGAGATTGAATGACAGAAGCAACAGTCGAACGTTTGCATATGCCGGTTCTGGCATTACGCGATGTTGTCGTCTATCCCCACATGGTAATTCCATTGTTTGTCGGGCGGGCGAAATCTATAAAATGCCTTGATGCTGCGATGGACAACGAAAAGCAAATTTTCTTAGTCGCGCAAAAAGATGCCACGCTGGACGATCCGGCCGAAGCTGACTTGTACCGGGTGGGTACTGTCGCCACTATTCTGCAACTGTTGAAGCTGCCCGATGGTACCGTTAAAGTGCTGGTGGAAGGTGGCCGTCGCGCCAAACTTGTCAACTTCACTGAAACTGACGAGCTGTTTATGGCCAATGTCGAAGTGGTTACTTCGCCGGACATGGATAGCCGCGAGCAGGAAGTGTTTCTGCGCTCAGCGGTCGGCCAGTTTGAAGGTTACATCAAGCTCAACAAAAAAATTCCGCCGGAAGTTTTGACCGCCTTATCTGGTATTGATGACGCTGCACGCCTGGCTGATACCATGGCCGCGCATATGCCGCTGAAAATTGATGACAAACAAAAAGTGCTGGAAATCATCGATGTCACCGAGCGTCTGGAATTCCTGATGGCGATGATGGAAAGCGAAATCGACATCCTGCAGGTGGAGCGTCGCATTCGTGGTCGTGTCAAAAAGCAGATGGAAAAAAGCCAGCGCGAGTATTACCTCAACGAACAAATGAAAGCCATTCAGCGCGAGCTGGGTGAGCTGGATGATGCGCCGGACGAATTTGAAGCCATCAATCGTAAAATTGAATCGGCACAAATGCCGGAAGAAGCCAAAACCAAAGCTTCGGCCGAGCTTAGCAAGCTGAAAATGATGTCACCGATGTCGGCGGAAGCTACAGTGGTGCGTTCTTATATCGAGTGGTTAACGCAAGTGCCATGGAAGCAACGCTCCAAGGTGAAAAAAAATCTGGCGCTGGCCGAAGAAATTCTCAATTCAGACCATTATGGTCTGGATAAAGTCAAAGAGCGGATCCTTGAGTATCTTGCGGTGCAACAGCGCGTGAATAAACTTAAAGGCCCGATTTTGTGTTTAGTTGGTCCTCCTGGCGTTGGTAAAACCTCGTTAGGCCAATCAGTTGCTAAAGCGACAGGCCGTAAGTATGTGCGGATGGCATTAGGCGGCGTTCGTGATGAAGCTGAGATTCGCGGTCACCGCCGTACTTACATTGGTTCGATGCCGGGCAAAATCATCCAGAAAATGGCCAAAGTCGGTGTGCGTAACCCACTGTTTTTACTAGATGAAATCGATAAGATGGCATCAGATTTTCGTGGTGACCCTGCCGCAGCTTTATTAGAAGTGCTGGATCCGGAGCAGAATTCGGCCTTTAGCGATCATTACCTGGAAGTTGATTACGACTTATCAGACGTGATGTTTTTCGCGACCAGTAACAGTCTGAACATTCCGGAAGCTTTGTTAGATCGGATGGAAGTGATTCGGCTGGCCGGTTATACCGAAGATGAAAAACTAAATATCGCCAAACAGCATTTGATTAATAAACAAATTGAACGCAATGGTTTGAAAAAAGGCGAAATTAGTATCGAAGATAGTGCCATCGTCGGCATCATTCGATATTACACCCGTGAAGCCGGTGTTCGAAGCCTGGAGCGGGAAGTTTCAAAACTTTGCCGTAAAGCAGTGAAGAAAATTCTGCTCGATTCCACGGTGAAAACCGTGGTGATTAACCAGAATAACCTGGAAGAGTTCTTAGGCGTGCAACGTTTTGACTATGGCAAAGCCGAAGACAGTAATCGTATTGGGCAGGTAACAGGTCTGGCCTGGACATCGGTCGGCGGTGATTTATTGACGATTGAAGCTGCTGCAGTGGTTGGTAAAGGCAAGCTTACGCACACTGGATCTCTCGGCGACGTGATGAAAGAGTCGATTCAGGCCGCCATGACAGTGGTCAGAAGCCGTGCTGAAACGCTGCGTATCAATGAAGATTTTTACGAAAAACGTGATATTCACATTCACGTGCCGGAAGGCGCTACGCCTAAAGATGGCCCAAGTGCAGGTATTGCGATGGTGACGGCATTAGTTTCAGCTTTAACCGGTAATCCGGTGCGCGCTGATGTGGCGATGACCGGCGAAATCACCTTGCGTGGTGAAGTCTTACCGATTGGTGGCCTGAAAGAGAAATTACTGGCGGCCCATCGTGGTGGTATTAAACGCGTATTAATCCCGCATGATAACGTCCGTGATTTAAAAGACATTCCGGATAACGTCAAAGGCGACATCGAAATTTGTCCGGTACAGTGGATAGATCAGGTGCTTGAATTTGCGCTGCAAGAGCCGCCGACCGGTATGTCTGTGGTAAATGTGGAAAAAAGCAGCGTAAAAGCGAAAAAAACCCAAAAAAATGTGGTTTAGGGGCTTTTCAATTACGCAGGCTGTGCTAATTTAGGGGCAGTTTCGTTGCAGCCCTTGTGCGACAAGGGCTAGCGAGACGCAAGGAAATTTTCAAGTCCATTGTATTTGTGCTTGCAAGCATTTCGGATGCTTGATATAACAATGCCGACATTACAAAAATGTACTTACAATTTGGTTGTAGAAAATAATAACAATTGAAGGGGATGATATTGTGAACAAGTCTCAACTTATCGACAAAATTGCTGCTGGTGCAGACATTTCTAAAGCGGCAGCGGGTCGTTCTCTTGACGCGTTCATCGAAGCCGTTACTGAAGCTTTAAAAGAAGGTGATTCAGTTGCTCTGGTTGGTTTTGGCACTTTCGCAGTACGTGAGCGCGCAGCCCGTACTGGCCGTAACCCACAAACTGGTGAAACTATCCAAATCGCTTCTGCGAAGATCCCTTCGTTCAAGCCAGGTAAAGCGTTAAAAGACAGCGTAAACTAAACTTGCAAACTGTGCCGGCGCGCTGGTGCAGTCGCAAAGCTTAAAAAGAATTCTGGTTGACCTTCGTCAATCAAAACCGCTGACACAGTTCTTCTGAGCAGCAGGTAGCAAGAGTTCCGTTACAGCTTCTATAAGAAAGGCGCATCTGTTAAGATGCGCTTTTTTTTTAAGCCAGCATTTTGCCGTTATAAGAGAAGAAGCAAGCATGTTAGAAAAGATCAGAGAAGGTTCAAAAGGGATAGTCGCTCAGGTCATTCTGGGTCTGGTAATCCTGACATTCGCCGTATCCGGCGTTAGCAGCTACTTTGGCAACACCGGCGACCAGGCGGTTGCGGTGGTCAATGGCGAAGAAATCAGCCGGACTAAGTTTGAAGAAAGCCTTCAGACCGAGCGTGGCAGAATGGAGCAGCAATTTGGCGAGATGTTTGCCACTTTGGCCGCTGATCCACAGTATATGAACAACTTCCGCAATTCAGTGCTGGAGCGCTTAATCGGTGAAACCCTGATTAAACAACAAAGCGACACACTGGGTTTGCAAATCAGCGATGACTTGCTGATCAAAACCATCACGCAAATGCAGGAATTCCAGTTAGAGGGTACCTTTAACAATGACCGTTACCTGGCATTATTGCGTCAAAACAATTTAACCCCGAATAAATTCCGCGACATCCTGCGTGAGCAGTTTGTGCGTAACCAATTTATGGTGGGTGTCGCCGGTTCTGAGTTTGCGCTGCCTGGTGAAATGCGCAGTTTGATGTCTTTACAACAACAAAACCGCGACATCGAATATGCAGTGTTAAAAGCTGCCGATTTTGCAGCGGCCGTTGCAGTCACAGACGAAAAACTGGCTGAATATTACCAGTTAAACCAAAGCAGCTACGCGACACCGGAACAAGTTTCGCTGCAGTATGTCGAGCTTAAAGGTACTGATTTAGCCAGCACCATTAAAGTTACTGACGCTGATGTTGAAGCTTATTATCAGGCGCAGTCCGCCCGTTATTCTACTGAAGAACGTCGTCGGGTATCGCATATCCTGTTGGAATCAGCAGAAGAAGATAAAGCGGTTGCTGCTAAAGCTGAAGATTTGTTAAAGCAGCTGCAGCAAGGTGCTGATTTCGCCGCCTTGGCCAAGCAACATTCAGCCGACACTGTTTCAGCGGAAAATGGCGGTGATTTAGATTTTATTACCAAAGACGTGATGGAACCTGAATTTGAAAATGCCGTATATGCGCTGGCCAAAGCTGGTGATTTGTCAGGTGTGGTTAAAACATCCTTCGGTTACCATGTAATCAAGCTGACCGAAATTGAAGCTGGCACCGTCAAGCCTTTATCAGAAGTTCGTGCTGCAATTACCGAAGCGGTACAACAAGAAAAAGCTGCTGAGCAATTCGCCGATTTACAGCAGAAGCTGGCCGAGGTTAGTTTTGAAATCGCCGACAATTTAGAAGAAGCGGCGACTGCAATTAACAGCACTGTAAAAGTCATGCCGTTATTCTCTCGTGAAACCGCAGTTGCACCATTCGCCCTGCCGAAATTCCTCGATACAGTGTTTGGTGATGAATTTATTAGTGCTGGTACAAACACTGAAGTGATTGAACTTGCGCCACAACATGTAATCGTTGCCCGGTTAGTTGAGCATTTACCAGAGAAAGTGAAAACTCTGGAAGAAGTGAAAGCTCAGGTACAAGCTGCAGTGGTTGCCAAAGAGAGTAACACTCTGGCGACGGCAAAAGCCGATGCACTGCTGGCACAATTTAACGAAGGTAAAGACATTCGTGAGTTAATTGCCGCTGAAAAGCTGACGTTGCAAACAGCAGCTGCCACGCCGCGTTTTGGTGGTGCTTTGGATGCAGAAATCAGAACCAAAGCCTTCGAATTGCCAAAACCAGTCGCAACTAAGCCAATCTCTGCCGGAACTGCGGCGCTGGCATCTGGTGACGTTTCACTGGTATTAGTGACGAAAGTGACAGATGTACCATCTACTGCCGAGCCAGCAGCAGCCGAGCTGGAGCAGTTTGCCCAGCAAATCGGCCAGCAACATTTTATCGCAGTGCAGGAAGCATTAAAGCAACAGGCTGAAATTGTCCGGAATTTACCGGCAATGACCAGTCAGGATCTTTAAACCTGAAAGGTTATAAAGCATCGCTTGCATAAAAACCCCGCCAATTGGCGGGGTTTTGTTTTTAAGACTCAGGCTTTAACAAAGGGAAATGAGCAAGCTAACTCGCTACCGCTGGGGCGATACAAATTAATATTCAATACTCTTCATTAGCTTACGGCTGTACTCATGCTGAGGGTTTTCAAATACCGCGCTGGTGTCACCGTAATCGAGGCTTATGCCCTTATGTAGTACCAAGGTTTGATCGGCAATATGGCGCACCAACCGCAATTGATTGGTGATCAGTAGATAAGCCAGGCCGGTTTTTTGTTGCAGCTCCAGTAGCAAGTTCACGATTTGCGCCCGTAACGACGGGTCCAGTGCCGTTAAAGCTTCATCCAGAATGAGAATTTTCGGATCGAGAATTAAAGCTCGGGCCAGTGCGACCCGTTGTAACTGGCCGCCAGAAAACATATGCGGGTAATAGTTACCGTGCTCGTTGAGTAAACCTAACAGTTTTAACGTGTCGGCGATTTTACGTTCGCGCTGCTCAACACTAAGCACCGTACTGTAGCGCAACACGTCATGCAGGATATCGGCGATTTTTTGATTCGGGTTCAGTGAGCGGGCAGCATCCTGAAAGATGTACCGGATCAAATGATTGGTTTTTTGATAATCAGCGCAGTTCAGTTGCTGGCCAGCCAGTAGAATTTCGCCACTGTCCGGTTGTTCAATACCTACCAACAATTTTGCCAGGGTACTTTTACCAGAGCCGGTTTCGCCAACTATAGCGAGCGTCTGACCCGCTTCCAGGCTAAAACTGACATTCGACAATGCCTGCACGGTGTGGCGGCTAAACATGCCTCGGGCTTTTTGGTAGCTTTTGCTCAGGCCTTTGACTTCAATCAGATTACTCATTGGTTTTCCCCGACAACGGAAAATGGCAGCTGAAGTAATGGTTTTGCTGACGCTCGAACAGCGGCGTTTTAACGCATTCTTTGCGGGCATTTGGGCAACGTGGCCCAAGACGACAGCCAATCGGCAAATGTTGCAAGGTCGGAATGCTGCCATGCAGCGCATACAGTTGCTGTTTAAAACCCAGATCCGGCTGAAATTCCGGTACGCTTTTAATCAGCGCATTGGTATATGGATGCAACGGATGTTTTAACAAGGTGGCGGTATCACCAGCTTCCACCAATTGGCCGCAATACAGCACGCTTAAGGTATCAGTGTTGCGGGCAACGGTTTCCAGCTCGTGGCTGATTAATAAGATCGAGGTGCCTTTGAGCTGATTAAAGCTCGCCAATAATCGGAACAACTGCGCCTGAGTAGTACTTTCCAGTGCCGTGGTCGGTTCGTCGGCGATCAGCAATTTCGGATTTTTCGCAATCGCCATCGCAATCATGATTTTTTGGCAAACGCCTTCCGACAGCTGATACGGATAACTACTGAGCACTGCCGCATGGTCGCGAATACCCACTTTGTGCAATAGCGCAATAGCCCGCTTTTTGCGTTGTGAACCGCGTTGCCACCAGCTACCTTCCAGCAAATGATCCGGAATTGACTCGGCCAGCTGCTCACCAATCGGCGAAGTAGGGTCCATGCTGCGACTGGGCTCCTGATAAATCATTGCGATATCGCGGCTGATGATCCGGCGTTGCTCGTGGTAGGGCAGGCGCAGCAAATCCTGACCACACCAATTAAAACGATCGGCCGAGACTTTCCAGCGTTCGTGTAATACACCCATGATGGCTTTAGCAATTAAGCTCTTGCCGGAGCCCGATTCGCCAACCAGGCCACGAACTTCACCTTCCTTTAAGCTCAGATTAACCCGGTCGACCGCCCGGATCATGCCGTCAGGTGTGCTTAATTCCAGCGTAAGATTACGAATATCCAAAAGCTGCATCAGTTTTCCCGCCGTTTTTTCATCGCAACCCGAATACCGTCACCAACCAGATTTACCGCCAGCACTGTGACAAAAATCATCAAGCCAGGTAGCGCGACAGTCCAGGGGGCCAGATAAATTGAATCCAATGAATCGGCAATCATACTACCCCATTCTGCCGTCGGTGACTGTGCGCCAATACTCAGAAAACCAAGCGCAGCGATATCCAGTACCGCGGTCGATAAGGCCATGGTAAACATCAGCACCAGTTGCTCCCAGATATTCGGGAAAATCACAAACAGCAATAATTGCCGTTGACTGGCACCATCCAGCCGATAGGCCGTTACATAATCCTGTTTAAGCTGTTGCTGAATGGCGTTGCGTACGCCATGCACAAATTGTGGTAACAGTGCCAGCATGATGGCCCAGATGGTATTCATCAAACCTGGTCCGAGCACGGCA
Organism: Rheinheimera sp. SA_1; assembly: GCF_001669775.1. Lineage (GTDB taxonomy): Bacteria > Pseudomonadota > Gammaproteobacteria > Enterobacterales > Alteromonadaceae > Pararheinheimera. Next base: position 629,927 of record NZ_LXWK01000016.1, on the reverse strand, counting down.
ACAATCACAATGGCCAGCAACAATGAAGGGATAGTCAGCGCTAAATCCAGTAAGTGATTAAAAATACTTGATTTAACGCCTTTACTCATCCCGGAAAGTGCGCCCAGAATTACCCCTACGATCAGTGAACCCAGCACCGCCAAAATCGCCAGACCAAAGGTATAACTGGTTCCAAGCATTAAGCGTGACATCAGATCACGGCCTAAATCATCGGTGCCTAAGGGGTAGGAGACCAAGCCGGAATTTTGCCAGGAGGGTGGGACCAGCAACAGTTGTGAATTCTGCAGATAAGGATCATGGGGTGTTAAAAATGGCGTCAACACTGCCAGTAATAACAACAATAACAAAGTGATAAAACCAAAAAAAGCAAAATGCTGTTGGGTAAAATGCTTCCACAGCAGTTTAAACGGGCCTTTATTGTGTTCTTCGTAATAGAGTCTGAGTTTTTTCATCTCAGAACTTCCTTGCCAGTGGATTCAGCAGTGTATGCAGAATTTCAGTGAACATATTTACTGCTATCACCAACGAAGAGACGACTAACAATCCACCCTGAATTGCCGGAAAATTTCGTTGGTAAATGCTGTCAATCAGCCAGCGGCCAATACCAGGCCAGGAAAAAATGACTTCAGTAATCATTGCCAGGGTGATCAGCGTACTAAATTGCAATCCGACTTGCCGGGTCACCGGCAGCAAGGCATTGCGCAGACCGTGCGTGTACAGTACTTGCAGGCGGGTCAGACCTTTTGCTCTGGCAGTTTTAATGTAATTTTGCTCCAGCACGTCCAGCATTGATTCGCGGGTAAACCGGATCATCACTGTAGTCGGGTAGGTCGCAAGGACTAGCGATGGCAGCAACAAATGACGAATCGCATCGAACAGCGCCTCTTCGCGATAGGGCACGTTTGAAAGTAAGATATCGGGCAACATAAAACCAGAATGTGCCGGAATTTCATAAAGTACACTCAGCCGCCCTGACGTTGGCAGCCAGCCAAGCGTCAGCGAGAACACCATGATCAACAACAAAGCCCACCAAAAAATCGGGATTGAATAGCCGACCAGCGCAAAACCGGAAATCAGTTTGTCCAGCCATTTGTCTTTGCGCACCGCAGCGACGATCCCTAGCGGAATGCCAACAATTAATGACAACAACAAAGCATACGATGCCAATTCCAGTGTCGCCGGCATCACATTGATAATTTCATCCAGCACATTTTGTTGACTGGAAAATGACAACGCCCAGTTTCCGTCGAGAATGCGCTGATTAAAATAGATATATTGCTGCCAGTAGCTTTGATCAAGACCAAGCTGCTGCCTTAGTACAATTTCTTCTGCCGGACTGATATTGCGAAGGCCGGTGAAATTACCCAGCACGTCTCCCGGAAATAAATATCCCAGACTAAATGCAAATACCGTCAGCGCTACAAACACAAAGCTAAGTAAAAACAACCGGCGTAATAAATAATGAAACATCATAAGGATTTACCTGCCGCGGTAAAATTAATACCACCGTATGGGTTGATCCGGACACCGGAGATATTACGGCTGCGCACCTGAAAACGTTTGGAGTGAGCAATAGGGACCAGTGGCATTTGTTCCGCCTGGTATTGTTGCGCTTGTTGGTAAAAAGCCCGTCGTTCTTCCAAAATTGGTGTATGCACAGCTTTTGCGATCAACTCGTCATAGTTTTCATCACACCAATTAGCCCGGTTGCTGCCGGAAATTGCCGCAGCACAGCTCAGCAAAGGCCGCAAGAAGTTATCGGGATCAGCATTGTCGGCTGACCAGCCAATCAGCACCGAATCATGTTCACCCAAACGCAATTTCCGGCGAAAAGTATTCCACTCATACGACACAATTTTTGCACGCACACCAATCTGGGCTAAATCAGCCTGGATCAATTCAGCCATTTTTAACGCATTTGGGTTGTATAAACGCTGTACCGGCATGGCCCAGATATCCATTTGAAATCCTTCTGGATAACCAGCTTCAGCCAATAATTTTTTCGCAAGTAACGGATCATAACGTTGGATGTTCAGATTTTTATCATAGGCCCAGGATGTGGGTGGTAACAATGAATTGGCTGGTTCTGCCTGCCCAAAATATACCGCCTGCAAAATATTTGATTTATTAATGGCATAGGACAGCGCCTGTCGAACCTTTACCTGATCAAACGGCGGCATCCGGGTATTAAAAGCCCAATACCCAACATTCATACTAGTCTGGGCATCGATGACAAAATCATCCCGTTTTGATAATAACGACAACTCTGCTAAGCGCGGAATTGGAGCAACGTCACATTCGTGCGTCAGCAGTTTGGCAATTCGTTTGGTGTTGTCCGGCACTATATCAATCACCAGTTGTTCCATTGCTGGCAATTGGCGCCAATAGTTGGGATGGCGGTAATAGCGGATCAGTACATCTTTTTGATAATGCCGGTACAAAAAGGGCCCGGTGCCGACCGGCAACAGGTCTAAATCAGCCCGTGTATTGTTGCTGATTAGTTGTGCCCCGTATTCTGCGGATAAAATGGCGGCAAAATCGGTGGCCAAAGTTGATAAAAATGAACTGTCGGGTTTACTCAGAGTGAACTCAATCTCATAAGGCCCTGTCACCGTTAGTTTTGCGACCAGTTGCTGCCATTCAACGCTATCGAAATATGGGTATTCGGTGGCCGTCTGATGAAATGGGTGTTGTACCGATAATAATCGACCAAACGTAAACTGTACGTCTTCGGCGTTCATGACTCGGGATGGCGAGAAATAGCTGGTTTGGTGGAACTTAACGTCCTGGCGTAGCTGAAAACGGTAGGTTAAACCATCGTCGCTGATTTGCCAGCTCTGCGCGAGGCCTGGGATCAGTGTGCCGCTATCGGGGTCGATATCCAGCAAGCGGTCATATAAATGTTGGCTGATGGCATCAATGGTGGTACCAGAAGTGACCAATTGTGGATTAAAGCTCTCTGGTGAGCCTTCCGCACAATACACCAAGCCATGGACCCGTGTTGTTGGCAATACTGGCTGACAGGCACTGCTGAGAATACTCAACAGTACAACGGCAGCAAAAGAACCAGATGATTTCATTGTTGGCTGTCTAACAATTTGTATTTTTTCATATAACCACGAAGCTGATGATAGGTCAGGTTGAGTGCTTCCGCCGTTTTTTTCTGATTGTACTGGCAGGCGGCCAGCGCTTGCTTAATCAGTGTGACTTCGTAATGCTCTGACAACACTTTAAAATCCTGTAGCTGATTAAAGTCTGGCTGTTGTGGCAGTTGTTGCGACATCACAACTTCAGCCTGAGCCATAAGTGGCAGTGCATTATCACCTGAATGCAGCGCTTTAGCTATCGGTGGTTTTACACTGGTAACTGTAGCAATGCGATCCTGGGTTCTGACACGCGTCTGCGGCCGATAAGGCGAGGCAAAAGGATCGAGCAAAATATCGTGGACTGGTACATAAGGATTATTGGTGCGGTAGACGCTGCGCTCGACTACGTTTTTTAATTCCCGCACATTACCCGGCCATTCATAGTCGAGCAGCAACCGTTTGGCTTTTTCAGAAAAGCCGCTGAACAGTTCAAAATTAAGTTCACGTGCCATATTGATGGCGAAATGCTCGGCGAGTACCAGAATGTCTTCACGTCGTTCGCGCATTGGCGGTAAGGTAATCACGTCAAACGCTAGCCGGTCCAGTAAGTCGGCTCTGAACTCGCCCCGATCGGCCATCCCCGGTAAATCTTCGTTGGTGGCACAAATCAGTCGTACATCAACCTTAATTGCTCTGCTGCCGCCAACCCGTTCGAATTCACCGTATTCAATCACCCGTAACAGTTTTTCTTGTACCAAACCCGGGGTATTGGCCAATTCATCCAAAAACAGGGTACCAAAATTTGCCCGTTCGAAGCGCCCTTCATGACGTTTACTGGCGCCGGTAAAAGCGCCGGCTTCATGGCCAAATAATTCACTTTCCAGCAAGTTTTCATTTAACGAGGCGCAGTTAAGGGTTAAATACGCTTGATCCCACCGCTGCGACAGGTAGTGTAAGCGCGCGGCAATCAATTCTTTGCCGGTGCCCCGTTCGCCGATAATCAGTACCGGTTTATTTAACGGCGCAATTTGTGAAACCTGGTCAAGGACGTTTAAAAAACTATTGGATTGGCCAATCAGATTGTCTTGCTGGAATGCTCGTGCCATGTCGCTGCTACAAATTAGTGAATTTTACTAATAAGTAGTCTATTTCATACGGCATGATTTCAGAAGTAGTTGCTGAAAATAAATAAAAATTATATAAAACAATGCATTAAGCTTGTTTCGAAAGTTGGCAAGGAAACTGAATAAGGTATCTCGAGTCAATCAGACAATTAATGAGGTAATCATCATGGGTATTTTCTCTCGCTTTTCAGACATCGTGAATTCAAACATCAACGCTTTATTAGATAAAGCGGAAGATCCGGAAAAAATGGTGCGGTTAATCATTCAGGAAATGGAAGATACACTGGTTGAAGTTCGTTCAACCTCTGCAAAAACTATCGCTGAGAAAAAAGAACTGCAACGAGTCGTCAGCCGTCTGGAAGAGGAAGTGGTGGACTGGCAGGCCAAAGCCGAACTGGCACTTGCTAAAAATCGCGATGATTTAGCGCGTTCAGCGTTAATCGAAAAACAAAAATCTGCAGATCAGGCTGCTTCAGTCGCCGCCGACATTGCCAACTTAGATGCACATGTCAGCAAGTTACAAGATGAAGTGGCACAATTGCAGGAAAAACTGGCCGATGCCAAGGCTCGCCAGAAATCGATGCTGATGCGTCAAAAAACAGTAGCTTCAAGATTAGAAGTGAAAAAATCGTTAGACAGCAACCGCTTAAACGATGCAATGTATAAGTTTGAGCGTTACGAGCAAAAAATTGATTCACTGGAAGCTCAGGTTGAGTCCTATGATTTAGGTAAGAAAACGCTTCGTGACGAGTTTGCTGAACTGGCGGCTCAGGACAAAATCGATTCTGAACTGGCTGCATTAAAAGCAAAGTTGAATAACGACAATAACGCCTGATCTTCAGGCGTTTCGGAGTAAATAATGGAAATTCAAGAAGCTTTTGCTGTGCCACTAATGATGTTTATGGTCTTTGTGGCGCCAATCTGGGTCATTATGCACTATCGCAGTAAACGCAAAATGTCAGAAGGTTTGTCAGAAACTGAATTAAACCAACTGAATGACTTGTCAAACCGCGCAGAAAAAATGGCCGACCGGATCAAAACCCTCGAAGCCATTCTGGATGCAGAGTCACCAAACTGGAGACGGGATCATGACAAAGTTTAAGAAAGAATTGTTGCGGGATGACCGCAACGGCAAAATAGCCGGCGTCTGCGCCGGCATTGCAGACTACTTCGGCTGGGAGCTGTGGTTAGTCCGCGTGGTTGCTCTGGCTTCATTGTTACTTGGTTTTGGCGGATTTTTACCGGTACTTTACATTGTTGGCTGGATAGTGCTGGAGAAAAAATCTGTAGCCGAAGCCCGCAAAGGGACGTCATTTGTCCCTTCCATTGAAAAACCGGTGGAAGTGAAAACCAGAATTTGGCAACGTGGCGAAGCACCGAAACAAGCACTGGGCCATATCCAACAACAGTTTGATAGCATTGAACAAAGACTGCGTAAAATTGAAACTTACGTCACGTCGAGTAAATACCAGTTACACCGTGAATTTAACCGACTGTAGCCGCCCGCGGGTGGCTCGCCACTGGAGTGTGCATGAAGGGATGGGCTAAGTTACACGAACAATGGTCGCAGCAGAGTCAGCAATTTGGTCAGCGTCTGCTCGATCGCCATCTCAGACTCGGCATTACTGGTCTGAGTGGCGCTGGGAAAACCGCATTTATTACCAGCCTGGTGCAGCAATTAACCGGTCCTGTTGCTGAAGTTCAGCTGCCGTTTTTTTCTCCATTACGACAACAAAGATATCTGGGTGGCAGACTGCAAGCACAGCAGGCGATGCAAACACCACGTTTTCCTTTTGAACAAAATTTACAACAGCTTCAGCTTGGAAAGTGGCCGGTATCAACCACCAGTTGGAGTCAGTTGTCACTGACGCTGCGCTATAAACCGGCGTCGGGGCTTGCAGCCAGACTCACAGACTTTCGCGAATTGCAGCTAGATATCGTCGATTACCCCGGTGAATGGTTGCTTGATTTGCCGATGTTGCAGCAGGACTATCAGCAATGGTGTGAATTTAGCTGGCAGTTGTTTGCTAAACCACATCGGGTCGCTATTGCTCAGGCGTTTCAGGACTTGTTGGCTGCAACCGATTTAGACGACGATTCGGAACTGCAGATCCAACGACTTACTGACCGTTACTCGGCCTTGTTACAGCAATTCAGAGTCGAGGCAAAAGCCTGCTTGTTGCAGCCCGGTAGATTGTTACTACCCGGTGATTTAGCTGGTACACCATTATTGCAGCTGTTCCCATTGTTACCTTCGCAGCTGGCAAAGCCATCAAAGTTATTGCTGCGGCTGCAGCGCCATTTTGAAAGTTATCAACAATTGGTGGTAACACCATTTTATCAACAATACTTTGCCAGTCTGGATCGCCAGGTGGTGCTGGTGGATTGTTTGTCAGCGTTGAACGCCGGTTACCATGTACTGCAGGAATTACAACAAGCACTGATGCTGATTTTGCAAAGTTTTCACTATGGTCCAGCCGGTTGGTTACAACGGTTATTTAATCCGAAAATCAGTAAAGTGTTATTCGCCGCCAGTAAAGCCGACCAATTAACCCCTGAACAGCATAAAAATCTGACCTTGTTGCTACAGCAGCTATTGCAACAACCGCTGCAGGACAGCCGTTTTCAGTATTGCCAATCCGAAGCCATGGCGTTGGCTGCGGTCGTCACCACCGACGTCGGGCAAGTGCAGACTGGCGAAGGTGTGGTGCCATGTTTACAAGGCATTTCAGCCCTAAGCGGTGAGCGGCAGACCATCTTTCCAGGTGAAGTTCCGATGTCGATGCCATCACCTCTGTTATTTGAACATCATGCTTTTGCTTTTCCGGATTTTTTACCGAAGGTACTCGCGCCACAGCAGATACTGCCACAGCTGCGGCTTGATCAGGCGCTGGAGTTTTTGCTTGGAGATAAACTGCAATGAACGATCTGAAAAAGACCACTGCCTTTTCTGAAGCAGATTTTGTATCGTTGCAGCCAAAGCTGCAGCAAAATGAAGCGGCAGCACTAGCTGGCAAATTGCAGCAAGCACAAGAATTTACCACTGAGCAATTTAAAGTTGAAATTAACGAAGCGCCGGTAGCTGAAACCGCAGAAAGTCGTCGTGGGCTCTGGTTATGGGGTGGGGCACTACTGAGCCTGACCGCTGTAGCGGGTGTGCAATGGTGGCAGTTTATGGCGGACAGTTGGCAAAGTGGCCTGTTGCAGGGGACCGCTGTCACAGCACTGACCGGGCTTTCCGCGCTGTTGCTGGCGCGGTTTGGCTATCGTGAATGGCGATTACGGCGGCAGCTTAAAATGCGGCAACAATGGCGCGAAAAAAGCTTCAGGTTGCAGCAATCAATGCAATTTGGTGAAGCCTATCCAATGTGTCAGCAAATGATTTCGGCGATGAGCGATACGAGTCACAGCGACTGGCAACATTTCGAGCAGCAGCGAAAAGCTGAATTTACTGATGCAGAGTTATTGCAGCTGTTTGATTTAACCGTATTAACCAACATCGACAAAACGGCTGAGCTACAAATTCGCCAAGCAGCTATGCAAACTGGTGTCGCTGTTGCACTGAGCCCATTTGCGCTTGCCGATATGTTATTAGTTTTGTGGCGCGGGGCGTTGATGCTGCGTGAATTGTCGGTGCTGTATGGTGCGCCAGTAGGTAAGTTGCGAAGCCTTGCCATGATGAAACAGTTCGTGAAAACGGTATTTTTTACCGGTGCGGCAGAAATAGCTGTCGATGTTGGGGCCGATTTAGTGGGTGCTGAGTTGTCCGGACGATTATCGGCGCGGTTAGGGCAAGGGGTATTGGCGGGCGTGATGGTGGCAAGACTCGGTCGTTTTGCACAGCAGCAATTACGGCCACTGCCCGGGGCTATCAGCGATAAATCCTTAGTAAAACAGGTGCTGACTGATCTGGTAAAACGGCTGGCTCCGGGAGCAACTGCAAACTAAATGTTACATTTTCGACTGGTCAAAGTTGCATCTGTCATTTGCTCATAGACTGACAGATGTCTGCATGCCTTGTGCTTAATATAACTAATTTGTTTTAGTGATTGAAAAATCATCTAAGGCAATTTGTAGTATGAGCAGTCGCAGTAATCAACAGCCGTTTCAAGCCCCGCAACACCCCGAAACCCAGTGTATTCATGCCGGAAAAGTCAAAGATGCCCAGTATGGCGCACTGGCAACACCGTTATACCAAACCTCGACTTTTGTGTTTGATAGCGCCGAGCAAGGCGCCGCACGATTTGCCGGTGAACAGCCAGGTTATATTTATACTCGGTTAGGCAACCCAACCACCCGCGAACTGGAGCTGAAAGTCGCCGCTTTAGAGGGCATGGCCGATGCTGCTGCAACCGCTACCGGGATGGGGGCTGTCGCTGCTTCAACCATGGCATTTTTACAGCAAGGTGACCATCTGATTGCCAGTAAAGCGATTTATGGCTGTAGTTTTGCGCTATTTAATCATCAGTTTGCCCGTTACGGCATTGAAGTCAGCTTTGTCGATATGACCGATCACCAGGCGGTCGCTGCGGCACTCAAACCGAATACTAAAATGTTGTTTGCTGAAACACCGATTAATCCGAATTTGGTGGTGTTAGATTTAGAATTTCTGGGTAATTTCTGTAAAAAGCACCAGATATTGTCAGTGATCGACAATACCTTTTTGACGCCTTTATTGCAGCAACCCGCTCGTTTTGGGATCGATATTGTTATTCACAGCGCCACCAAATATTTGAATGGGCATGGCGATGTGGTCGCAGGCATTATTGTGTCGGACGCAGACAAAATTCAGACCATCAAACTCACCACACTCAAAGACATGGGCGCAACCATCAGTCCGCACGATGCCTGGCTGATTATTCGCGGCCTGAAAACCTTATCGGTACGGATGGAACGTCATTGCAGTAATGCGCAAAAAGTCGCGGAATATCTGGCAGAGCATCCGGCCATTGCCAAGGTGTTTTACCCCGGTTTGCCTGATCATCCTGGACACAAATTTATCGGTAAACAAATGTCTGCGGCAGGCGGTGTCTTAGCATTTGAGCTTAATGGTAGCCTGGAAGATGGTCGTTATTTTATAAATCAATGCCAGCTGCTGAGTCTGGCTGTGAGCTTAGGTGATGCTGAATCGCTGATCCAACATCCGGCGTCGATGACCCACAGCCCATACACGGCAGAAGAGCGGCAGATGGCTGGCATCAGCGATGGGCTGATCCGAATTTCGGTGGGTCTTGAACATGTTGTCGACATCATTGCAGACCTGTCTCAGGCATTGGTAAAGATGCAAGGACAGCAAAAAAAACCAAATGAAACATTAGCTTGCAACCTATAAGTGATTGCCTGTACAAAAATAATTACATTTATACCAAGGCCAATTTGGCGTAGGTGATTAACAGCCGGATCTCAATCATCTAGGATCCGGCCATCAAAGCCCGGCCGTCAGAGCTGCAGGCTACCCAATTTTCAACAGGTTGTCGTTATGAGTAATTATGTCTCGAAGCAGTCCGACGAGCATGGTTTTATCGCATGGAGCGATGAAGAAAATGCCATTTGGAGTGAGTTAATCGCCCGTCAGTTGTCCTGTATTTCCGGCAAAGCCTGTGATGAATATATGGCCGGTTTAGACAAGTTAAAATTACCTTTAGATCGCATTCCGCAACTGGAAGAAGTCAGCAAAGTGCTGCGCGCCACTACAGGTTGGGAATGTGCCGAAGTTCCCGCACTCATCAGCTTCGATCGCTTTTTTGAGTTGCTGGCCAATAAAAAATTTCCGGTCGCGACCTTTATCCGCAGCAAAGAAGAATTTGATTATTTGCAGGAACCGGACATTTTCCACGAAATTTTCGGCCATTGCGCTATGCTCACCAACCCTGATTTTGCTGAATTTACCCACATTTACGGTAAGTTAGGTTTAGCCGCAAGCAAAGAAGACCGCGTATATCTGGCCAGGTTGTACTGGTTCACTATTGAATTTGGCCTGATGCAAACACCAGAAGGTCTACGGATCTATGGCGGTGGCATTTTATCCTCACCGGGTGAAACGCAGTATGCGATGCATTCAGACATTCCCGAGCGTCATATGCTGGATGTTGTTGAGGTACTACGAACGCCATATCGCATCGATATTATGCAGCCAGCTTATTTTAAAATTGAAAAAATTCATGATCTGTTTGAAATAGCACAGATGGATTTAATGGCATTAGTGCAGACTGCGAAAAGTCTTGGCTTACACGCGCCAAAGTTTCCACCCAAACAGAAAAAAGCCAGTTAGCCGATGGGGGTAGTTGCCGAAGTTTAATCGGATATGCCCGAATTGTTTGCCGCCTAACCTTGTTAAATCCTGATTTTAAGAAACTGAGAATAAACATGACTGAATTAGCTGTAATGAAATGTGAAGCCTGCCGTGCCGATGCACCAAGAGTTTCTGATGAAGAATTACCCACACTGATGCGTCAGATCCCGGATTGGACGCCGGTGGTTCGAGACGGCATTTTGCAATTGGAACGCAGTTATAAATTTAAGAATTTTAAACTGGCCTGGGCTTTTCATAATAAAGTTGCCGAGTTGGCTGAAGCAGAAGGTCATCATCCGGCATTGCTGCTGGAATGGGGCAAACTGACCGTGACCTGGTGGTCACATTCAATTAAAGGTCTGCATAAAAACGATTTTATTTGTGCGGCTAAAACCGACACCTTGCTGGCAGAATAAGCCGGTTGCAAAAATGTCTTTAAAATAGAAAAGGCTGCTGCGGCGGCCTTTTTACTTTTTGCAGGTTCAAAGCGACACCAAGTTCGCTGGCAATCTGCCTGGTAGCGTTGGCTGATTTTGTAAGCGCTTCAATTGCAAAACGGTAACTTGTTCACAAAAGTTTACAAAAAGCACTGGTATCGACGGCTAAAAGTGCCGTATCATGCCTCAAACCCATCAGGAAAAGGTGCGTGAGGCGATGCGTTTAGAGATCCATTGTCAGGACAGGGTTGGTATAGCTCAGGAAGTTCTGAATATTCTGGTGCACTACCAGATTGATTTACGTGGCATTGAAGTCGACCCATTGCTTGGTCGGATGTATGTGGCATTTCCGGGAATTGATTTTGAAAAATTTCAGGAACTTATGGCGAAAATCCGCCGTATTCCTGGGGTTGACGATGTCAGAACCACCTCTTTTTTACCTTCAGAACGTGAACACAACGAGCTGTCAACGCTGCTGAAAACGCTGCCGGATGGTGTGATCGCCATCGATACCAAAGCCAATGTCACTATTATTAACGACGCTGCATTACAAGCTTTATCGGTAGCATCAGAAGACATTCTTGGCCAGTCGCTGGCGAATATGGTCAAAGGTTTTAATTTTCTGCGCTGGCTGGAAAGTGATGACGTGCTGGCGCAAACCCGTCGTTTTGAAATTCATGGCAAAAGATTTATCGCTGACGTGTTGCCAGTCATGGTGCCGGACGATTCTGGCCATGAAACTCTGGCAGGTGCTGTGATCAACTTAAAATCTGAAAGCCGGCTTGGCGAGCAGATGGTAGTGTTTAAAAAAGGCGATCAAGAAAGTTTCAACAGTCTGCACGCCAATAGCAATGTGATGCGAAAAGTGGTGCGCGAAGCTAAAAAAATGGCGCAGCTGGACGCGCCTATTTTAATTATGGGTGAAACCGGTACCGGCAAAGAACTGTTGGCGCGGGCTTGTCATGGCGGAAGTAGTCGGGCTGGCAAACCATTTTTAGCGGTGAACATTGCCGCGATGCCCGACAATGTCGCTGAATCTGAATTATTTGGCTACGGCCCAAATGCCTTTCCAGGAACTGTTGAAGGGAAAAAAGGCATTTTTGAGCAAGCCAACAAAGGCACGGTGTTTTTGGATGAAGTGGGAGAGATGTCCCGCGAGTTGCAAACAAAATTACTAAGGTTTTTGCAGGACGGCAGTTTTCGGCGTATTGCCGATGAAAATGAAGTGCGAGTTGATGTACGGGTGATTTGTACCACTCAAAAAGATTTACCTGGCTTGGTGCAGGAAGGTAAGTTTCGCGAAGATTTGTACTACCGGCTTAATGTCCTGACGCTGGCGTTGCCGCCGCTGCGTGATCGTAAGCAGGATATCGTGCCGCTTAGCGAATATTTTATCAGCCGGTTTTCAGCAAGGTTGGGGCGAAAAGCGCCGAGAATGACCGAAACCTGTGCCCAGTTTGTGCAGCAATATCCGTGGCCTGGCAATGTCCGGCAGCTGGAAAATGCGTTATACCGAGCTGTGACCTTGCTTGAAGGATATGAACTCGATAAAGAACAGCTACAGCTGCCAAGCTACACCAATGATTTTGGTTATCTGGAAAAAGACTTTGATGGCACCTTAGATGAAGCGGTCAAAAGATTTGAAGCAAATTTGCTGCGTAAACTGTTTCCGGCTTATCCAAGCTCGCGGCAATTGGCGAAAAAACTTGGGCTTAGTCATACCGCCGTCGCCAATAAATTGCGTGAATACGGCATTAATCGTAAGAGTGTAAAAATTTAACTACGCTTTGTGCGGTTAGTTGTACTAAATAGCCCCTAAGATCTACCGATCCGGGGCTTTTTTAGCAGGTTTTAGGTAAATAGCATCTTTCGTATAGTTAATTGTACAAAACGGCAGTTTTGAACTGTTAGCATCATGTTAGCCACGACCCTTCCTTTTTTAGCCAAACAGCTCAAGATATCAGTCACAAAACAACTATTTATGTTTGGAGTCTGCTGATGTTTGATCCTATTAATCCGTTAGGAACCGATGGTTTTGAGTTTGTTGAATACACTGCTGCTGACGCAGAGGGCATCAACAAGTTAAAACAGTTGTTTGTCTCTCTTGGTTTTACCGAAGTTGCCCAACACCGCTCCAAGCAAGCCTGGTTATACAAACAAGGCGACGTTAATTTTATCGTCAATGGCGAACCCAACTCTCAGGCCGAAGAATTTGCACGCACTCACGGCCCAAGCGTCTGCGCGATGGCGTTCCGGGTTAAAGATGCGGCCGCCGCGTTAAAACATGCTACCGAAAACGGCGCTAAAGAATACAAAAATCAAATTGGCCCAATGGAGCTGAATATCCCTGCGGTATACGGCATTGGCAGCAGTCTGCTGTACTTCGTAGACCGTTATGGTCAAAGCTCTGTGTACGATGTAGATTTTAAATTTTACGAAAACTGGCAAACCCAAATGGCTGCGCATGGCGTAGGCCTGGAAGTATTGGACCATTTAACGCACAACGTCCGTCGCGGCAATATGAATGTCTGGTCAGGTTTTTACGAGAAAATCGGTAACTTCCGCGAAATCCGTTATTTTGATATCGAAGGCAAACTGACGGGTCTGGTGTCGCGTGCCATGACCGCACCTTGTGGCAAAATCCGTATTCCGATTAACGAATCTTCTGATGATAAATCACAAATTGAAGAGTTCATCCGTGAATACAAAGGCGAAGGCATTCAGCATATCGCTTTAACCACGGAAAACATTTACGAAACGGTTCGTACATTACGTGCCCGCGGTATGGAATTTATGCCAACACCGGATACTTATTACAACAAGGTTAACAGCCGGGTCGTCGGTCATACCGAAGATACCGACATGCTGCGTGAACTACGCATTCTGATTGACGGCGCACCGGAAAAAGATGGCATTTTGCTACAGATTTTCACCAAAACAGTGATCGGTCCGGTATTCTTTGAAATTATTCAGCGCAAAGGCAATGAAGGCTTTGGCGAAGGTAATTTTAAAGCGTTGTTTGAATCGATTGAAGAAGATCAAATCCGTCGTGGAGTATTAGCCGATGCGTAAATGGGTGTCATTTCCGTTAAAAGAAGGTGATGTATCACGTCAGGCGCACGCAGATTTTCCGGAGCAGGCCATTTATGAACGTGAAGTAGGGCGCAGTGGCTTTTTTGGTCCGGCGACTCACTTACATCATACCCATGCGCCAACCGGCTGGAGTGACTGGCAGGGGCCACTGCGGCCGCGGTTATTTAACTTCAATAACATCGGTGAAGATCAGGCCAATTCTCCTTGGGCGGTGCCGGATTTACTGCACAATGCCCATTGTAAAATGCGCACCTGGCGTTTGACTGCGCCGATGGACTATCTGGTGCGTAACGCTGATGGTGACGATCTGCTGTTTATTCATGAAGGCAGTGCTGAGCTTTATTGCGATTATGGCCATTTAACCCTGCGCGATGGTGATTACGTGGTGATCCCACGTTCGACCATGTGGCGGTTAGTGCCAAACGAGCCATTATTTGTGCTGATGATTGAAGCGACCAACGATTCGTATCAGTTGCCAGAAAAAGGCTTGGTCGGCAATCATGCGATTTTTGATGCAGCGATGCTCGATACACCAAAAATCGATGCGGCTTTTCAGGCGCAATACAGTGAAAACCCGACTTCGGTGCAGATAAAACGTCACAATAAAGTGTCGACAGTGACGTTCCCGTTTAATCCGCTGGATGCGATTGGTTGGCATGGCGATTTAAGCGTGATCCGCATCAACTGGCGCGATATCCGGCCTTTGATGAGCCATCGGTATCATTTACCACCTTCAGCGCATACCACTTTTGTTGCGCAGCGTTTTGTGGTTTGTACCTTTGTGCCACGACCCATTGAAAGCGACCCTGGTGCGTTAAAAGTGCCGTTTTATCATAACAATGACGATTATGATGAAGTGCTGTTTTACCATGCCGGCGACTTTTTCAGTCGCGACAATATCGAGCGTGGCATGGTGACGTTCCATCCGGCTGGTTTCACCCATGGTCCGCACCCGAAAGCTTTCCAGGCCGGGCGGGAATATCGGAAAAAATTTACCGACGAAGTAGCGGTGATGCTCGATACCCGTGACTCGCTGGAAGTAGGATCTGCAGCCGAAACCACCGAAAATCCGGATTATGTCAACAGCTGGAAAATCAAACCGGCAACATCAGTTTAATTGGCGGTGCAGCTGACAACACAACGACAGCTGCGGCCCTTGTTTAAGGATCAGTAGTAATGAAATTAGCCAGTCTGAAAAATGGCAGCCGTGATGGCAAATTGGTCGTGGTGAGCCGTGACCTGAAAAAATCAGTGGCAGTGCCACAAATCGCGGCAACCATGCAATATGTGCTGGATCATTGGTCAAGTCTGGCACCGGCATTAGCCGAAGTGTATCAGGGATTAAACCACGGTACTGTGCAGGATGAGTTTGTATTTAACGAACAAGATTGCGAATCACCGTTGCCGCGCGCTTACCAATGGGCGGATGGCAGTGCATATGTCAATCATGTTGAACTGGTCCGCCGCGCCCGTAACTCTGAAATGCCACCAAGTTTCTGGACTGATCCATTGATGTACCAGGGCGGCTCGGACGATTTTATCGGACCACGTGATAACGTCGAAGTGGTCAGCGAAGAATACGGCATTGATTTTGAAGGTGAAGTGGCGGTAATTACCGGTGATGTGGCAATGGCTTCAACCCCGGAACAAGCACGCAAACAAATCCGGCTGGTGATGCTGGTGAATGATGTGTCGCTGCGCGGCCTTATTCCAAACGAACTGGCCAAAGGTTTTGGTTTTTTCCAGTCTAAACCTGCCTCGGCTTTTAGCCCGGTTGCAGTGACGCCGGAAGAGCTTGGCAGCCATTGGCAGGATGCTAAACTGCATTTACCGCTGATTTCGCATTTAAATGGCAAGTTGTTTGGAAAACCTAATGCCGGCGTTGACATGACCTTCGACTTTGGTCAGTTGGTGGCGCATGCGGCGAAGACCCGTAATTTAGGCGCTGGTGCGGTGATTGGCTCGGGTACAGTGTCAAATAAACAAGGCACTGAATACGGCACGTCAATCGACGAAGGCGGTTTAGGTTATAGCTGTATTGCTGAAGTCCGGATGATTGAAACCATTCGTGATGGCAAACCGGCGACAGGTTTTATGAAGTTTGGTGACCGGATCCGGCTGGAAATGCTGGACGCTGAAGGCAAAAGTATTTTTGGCGCTATTGATCAGCAAGTGGTTGCTTATCAAGCACCATAATTCGCCGCGTTTAGGTTAGTAAGTTATATAACAAAAGGCTGCCAGAATTTGGCGGCCTTTTGCTATCAGGCGCAAGCATTCGTTTCCTTGTGCCACACTATTCAAAAAGCCGTATGTTCTCACTAGTGTTTAAGGAGCTTTTTCATGGAGTTTTATAGTTACTGGCGATCTTCCGCAGCCTACCGGGTCCGGATTGCTTTGGCATTCAAAGGTATGCCTGCCGATATGCACTATGTTCATCTGTTAAAAGATGGTGGGCAACAAAGGCTTCCAGAATATAAATCGCTGAATCCGTCACAGTTAGTGCCCACTTTAGTCGATGGCGATCTGACATTAAATCAGTCGTTGGCCATTCTGGAATACCTTGAAATCAAACAGCCACAGCCAGCCTTATTACCGGCTGATTTGCAGTTGGCGATGAAGGTTCGGGCAGTCACTTTGGATATTGCCTGTGATATTCATCCGCTGAACAATTTACGAGTATTGCAGTATTTAACCGGACCGCTGCAATTGTCAGAGCAACAAAAATTACATTGGATCCAGCACTGGTTACAACAAGGTTTCCAGGCACTTGAGCTTCGTTTAGCGCATCAGGCAGGGAACTGCTGTTTTGGTGATACGGTGACCTGGGCGGATTTATGTCTGATCCCGCAAATTTACAATGCGCTGCGTTTTGGCCTCGATATGTCGCCATATCCGACCTTGTGGCGGGTTTATCAATATTGTCAGTCATTACCGGCGTTTATTACTGCAGCGCCAGAGCAACAACCGGACGCGCAATAAAGTCCGTCAACGGTCTGTCGGCGCCTGCGGTAAACTCAACAAAAATTCGGCGCCACCCAGCGCCGATGTTGGTTGCACGCTTAACTCGCCGCCATGTTGCTTTACAATGGTATGGCAAATCGACAGCCCAAGACCGGTGCCTTTACCAACATCCTTGGTGGTGAAAAACGGCTCAAAAATTTGTTGCAGGTGTTCCTGACGGATCCCCGGTCCACTGTCGGCTACAGCGATTAGCACCCGATGATTGTCTTGTCTGACAGAGATCCGGATGGTGCCTTGTGCCTGTCCAATCGCTTGTGCTGCATTAAGCAGCATATTGACAAAAACTTGTGATAAAGCAGCAGCTTGTGCGATAACTACAGGTTCGTACTCACAAAAATCCCGCTTAATTTGGATATGCGCTTTAAATTCATTGCGCGCCAGCCGGATGGTGCTTTCCAACAGCGGAATTAATGCCACTGGTTGCATGTCTGCATGATCAGGATGAGAAAAACGGCGCAAATCCAGCACTAAATCTTTCATACGGATGGCGCCAGCCACTGAATCGGCCAACAAGTCCTCACAGTCCTTCAATAAAAAATCTATATTTTCCTGTTGTTGTAATTCATTGATTTGCCGCTGCAATTGCAGAAACTCTGCCGTTCCGGGTGTACATTGTGCCTGTGTCTGATATAAACGGATCAACTGCTTAAACACCGCCAGGTAGATTTGAAAACTGCCAAGGTTGCTCAGAATGTAGCCAATAGGATTGTTGAGCTCATGGGCGATACCGGCCGCTAATTGGCCTAATGACGCCATGCGGTCAGTCTGCAACAGAAGCTGCTTTTGCTGTTCGGAAGTGGTCATGCCAAGCTCCGCCAATACCAAAAGTGTGGTGCCAAATCATGCGGTGTGGTGTTGTGAGTATATACCCAAAATCATTGAAGATTTGGGTAGGCGACGAGGAACGAGACTGGAACGCCAGCCCGACCCAGGAGCATAGTTGTCCTATGTGACTGGGGCGAGCGAGCGAAGGCAACAACCCCGCATCTTCAAGGATGACGGGTATAGTGGCGAATGTCAAAGACGCGTGCAACCAACAACTGTGCTTTAATCTTGTTAAACCCTTGTCGCTCAACGGCCTGTGGTGTCCATAAAAGCGGAGGTTTGCCATGTCAAAAGCAATACTGCTGGTCGATGACGAAGTTGCAATATTGCGCGCGTTACAGCGGGTATTGACCCGGGCTGGTTACCGGGTGTTTATTTGCGAGTCCGCAGCCGCCGGCCTGGCTTTACTTGAAGGGCAGTCAGTGTCGCTGGTTATTTCCGATTTTCGGATGCCAGGGATGAATGGCAGTGACTTTTTGGCGCAAGTCAAAGCATTATACCCCCAGACGTTAGGGGTTATTTTAAGCGCTTATGCCGATCGTGAAGCTTTATTGGCCAGCCTCAATAGTGGTGCTGCCTGGAAATTCCTGGAAAAACCTTGGGATGACGCACAGCTACTAAAAGACGTGGAAGCTGCATTGGCAGAAAAAGAACGACGACAGGCGGAAATTCAGCGCACTAATTTATTATTGTCCAGCGATGAAGCCTTACTTGAACTTTCCGCCAGTGGCGTAGTGACCCGCTTTAATCATGCGGCGGCAGTGGTACTGTCGATGCCACCGTCTGAGCTTAGGGCAAAGGCGTTGTCAGATATTTTCACCGAGATCAATCCAATCGAACTGGCCACGTTTTTTCATAAAAAAGATCATGATATTTGTCTGCAAAGCCAGCATGGCGATGCCATTAGTCTCAGCCACCGCATTTCGGATATTTATCACTATCTGTTAAAACTGACGTTAGTTGATGCCCTGAGTAGCGATGTATTTGACGGATTGACCGACTTATTGGATCAAAATACCTTGCTTGGGCGAATGGAAGATTTGATTTCCGTGCGAAGCGGACCATTTGCGGTAGTGGTGTTAACCATTGCTAATTTCCAGAACTTCGTCGACACCCTGGCTGAATCGATAGTTGAAGCGTTGTTGCTGAACATTGGCCAGATGTTGAACCGGCAATTGAGCGCTAAAGCATTGTTGGCGTATGTCGCCAGTGACCGCTTTGTGGTGGTGTTTCCAGCGATTAAACACGAAAGCGCAGTGCAGCAACTGATAGGTCAGTTGTTGCAACCATTTGCCCAGCAACTGTCGATTGCCACTGAAAAAGTGCAGCTGGCTTTTACTGTTGGTTATTCCTTGTCGCCGCAAGATGGTGACAGCGCCAAGCAATTATTGCACAACGCTGTTACGGCCTGTCACCACAATGAAATGAATCCAAAAGCATTTTACCTACGCTATGACCGGGCTATCGTTGAGCTGAAGCGGCAGCAATTTGAAATCAGCAATTCGTTGTATGCGGCGGTGGAAGAGCAACAATTGCAGCTGCATTATCAACCCAAAATTTCACTGCTACATGGCCATTGTCAAAGCGCTGAAGCCTTGTTGCGCTGGCATCATCCAAAAATGGGTTGGATCTCACCGGCGTTGTTTATTCCAATCGCTGAGCGCGACGGCCAAATTCAACTGCTTGGGCAGTGGGTGCTGGAACAATGTTTTGCCCAGCTCAAACAATGGCAGCAGCAAAATCTGGGGTTACAGCGACTGGCGATTAATTTGTCCGGCCGACAGTTACAGGACCCTAACTTGCCAGCTCAAGTGCAACAACTGTTGCAGAAGTATCAGTTAAATCCGGACGTGATAGAGCTGGAAATCACCGAAACATTTTTAATGGCCGACATCGAACAAAGCCGGCTGCTGTTACTGCAACTGAAACAACTGGGGTTGCACTTAGCGATGGACGATTTTGGAACTGGTTATTCTTCATTGGCCTATCTGGCAAAATTACCGGTAGATGTGTTAAAACTGGATCGGAGTTTGTTAATTGATCTGGAAGACTCACCACAAAGCGCCAGCATGGTGCGGCATATGATTCGAATGGCGCATGAACTTGGCATGGTGGTTGTTGCTGAAGGGATTGAATCAAAAGGGCAAGTTGCAATTTTGCGCGATATGCAATGTGATTTAATTCAGGGGTATGTGTTTAGCTGTGCCTTAACTGACACAGACTTTGCTGTTTACGTATCATCCAACACGGGTCAAACCCAATGGGAGCAGTTCGCGAATGACTGAACAACAGAAACCGTTGCGGGCAATTATCGTTGAGCAAGACCCAGCGTATCAGGCCGCTATCCGTCGGTTATTACTAAGGGTTGTGCCCCATTGGCAGTGTCATTATCTGTCTGATGCTGCAGCTGCGAGGGAATTACTACATAACGAGCCGATCGATTTGTTGCTGACTGAGCGCCTGGATCCTTCGGACAGCGGTGAAACGTTGCTTGAATTTTCCTGTCAGCACAGCCCGATGACCATTCGGGTGCTGATGAGTGCAGATAATTCCGATGCCATGTTGCTGGCAACAACCCATTGCGCGCA
Source organism: Rheinheimera sp. SA_1 (assembly GCF_001669775.1). GTDB lineage: Bacteria > Pseudomonadota > Gammaproteobacteria > Enterobacterales > Alteromonadaceae > Pararheinheimera. The sequence continues at coordinate 609,461 of NZ_LXWK01000016.1, read as the reverse complement.
TCTGGTGCTTGGGAAACCCTTTACCGAGCAGCAGGTTACCGAAGTTTTTCAGCGGGTTGAATTACTCTGCAACGGACCTTTTACTGCACATAGTCGTTACCAGCTCGGACAAATAAATACGCTGCCGATCCAGCGCAGTAATTATCAGACGCTGATGAAATTGCTGTCCGATGAAGACAGTTCTACGGTCGCACTGGCGTCGTCTTTGGCACGCGAGGCGCCGCTTGCAGCTAAATTATTGCAGATCGCCAATTCAGCTTATCTTGGTTTTAGCCGGCAAACGCTGGATTTAGCCGAGGTTGTCACCAGGCTTGGTCGTTCGATGATCAAGGCAGTCGCCTTTGCGGTGCAGTTACACAGCCAATATGATGGAAAAATTCGCCCTGATTTGCATCAGCGGTTATTAGATGATTCGTTTGAGCTGGCGACGATGGCCAGTCAACTGGCGAAAACCCAACAAAGTGGGGCTCATCTGGCGGAGCAGGCTTTTATGGCCGGTTTGATGCAGGTGCTGGGGCCGTTGGTGTTATTGTCGGCCATGCCGCATCACAGTCAACAACTGACTGAAGAAGATATGTTTCAGGAAGGGATCCCGGACCACTGTCTGATCAGCGCCTATTTAATGTTGCTGTGGGGTTTTGAAACTGAGGTCTGTGATGCCGTGATGTATCGGCTGAGTCTGAATGAAGTTACGCAGCCGACCTTATTAGAGACCATTATGCACCTGAGCAGTTATGTGATAGTTTTCCGCCGCCGGCGTCAGGATGAAGATTTGCCGGTGCCCTGCTGGACGGCGTTACAACAGTTTCAGCTGACGGATACTTTTAGCCACTTACAGCAATCTGAACCGGGTGTTCTCAATGAATAAATTCACAGCGCCGAAGCGGTGGCTCAATGCCTCATTGTTTTATATCGGCTGTTTTGGCGCGGTATTTCAGCTCACCGCGCAGTTGTATAGCTGGTGGATTGGTTTGGGGTTATTCACTGAATTTTGGTGGACATGGCCAGCGCCAGTAATATGTATTTTGTGGGGTTTAGTGCCGTCACTGCAGTTGCAAGTGGAGCCACAACCGCAGAAACCTCAATCAACTTTTGAAGTTTAACGTTTTGGCGTCATCATACTGTCCACTTCAATTTCGGTGATCCCTTTATCACTGAACATAAAGTGGATCTGGCCGCGTTTTTTACTGGTAAAAAAATAATCGGTTTTATCAATGGTCAGCTTGTACTGCCCAGCAATTGTTGATGTAGCTGGCTCTTGTCGGAGTTGCAGCTGATGGTTGCCAATGACCCACTCAAAGCCCGACAGCGGCTGTTTGCTGAAATCGCTGATCCAGATTTGTTGCTGGTCGTTCAGCACCAATTCCAATGTATAACGTTTTGGTACTTCATCGACGGCCATACTGAGCTTGCCTGCATTAAACCTATACTCTCCCTCATGCTGTAAAAACGAGAAGCCAAATTGAAAATTTTGCGCTTGTCCGGAGGCTTCAAACAGCTGGCCCTGACCTGAATACTCAAAATCTGCAACTGCAAACGTGCTCAGCAACATGCCGACAAGCAGAGCACTAACTTGAAGCAACCGACGCATTATTTGCAACATACTGACCTCGCCCGAGAGTTGGTTAAAATATCTGCCTGACCCTTGATTAAATAGACCACAGCAGTTTATTTATTTTAGCTGCAATTTCTGTCCGGGTTGCAGCAGACTTTCTGTTGTTAAGGCGTTCCATCGGAGTAAATCGGCTAATTTCACTTTTTGCTTTTTCGCAATTTTATCCAGCGAATCGCCGGATTTCACCAGGTAGACCCGGTTTTTGTCCGTTGTCCCTACTGTCGCTTTATTTCTGGAAGCAGGTATTTTCAGGGTTTGACCAGGTTTTAACCGACTGTTGGCAGACAATTTGTTGAATTTCGCCAATGCTGCACCATCGACTTTGAACTGTTTGGCGATCAACCACAAATTATCACCCGATTTCACCTGATAGCTGGCAGATTGACGGCTGGCCGATGGTTCTCGTCCATTTGATCCTGCCGTGGACGCTACACTCAGAAACAGTTGCTGACCCACTTTTAATTGATCGGACTTGAGTTGATTTAGTTGCTTGAGTTTCGCGACTGTGGTGCCATTTTTGCTAGCGATTAACCCGAGACTGTCGCCGGATTTTACCCGGTATTGTCTTGTTTCAGTCAGCCGGACGGCGCGCAGTTGTGGGCGGTTTTTGGCAAATAACGCCATTTTTGACAGAGGCAATACTAATGAGTGCTCGCCATGCGCAGTGTAACTACGTCTAAATCCGGGATTCAGGGTTTTGACGTCGGACAGTGACAATTGTGTCAGCTGCGCGACCTGATTTAAATCAACCGGGCCTGTGATGCTGGTAAAACCAATGTAGGGCTCGTTGGCAATTGCCGGCCATTGCACCTGGTATTTTTCTGCGTGCTGCAACAGGTCAATTAACGCCAGCCATTTTGGCAGGTAAATTGTCGATTGTTTTGGCAGGTTCAGTGACCAAAAATCAATAGCTTTTCCTTTGGCCTGGTTCGCGGCAATAGCTTTTTGTACCCGGCCTTCACCCGAATTAAAACCGGCAACGGCATTGAGCCAGTCTTGCCCAAGATTGTTGTAAAGGTACTGCAGATAATCGAGGGCGGCATTGGTTGAAGCGATCGGATCTTTACGCCCGTCGTACCATTCATTGCGTTTCAAGCCAAAATTACGCGCTGTTTGTGGCACCATTTGCCACAGGCCCGCTGGCGCACCAGCCTGGGCAATCGGATTAAAAGAACTTTCAACAATCGGTAACAAGGCCAGCTCGACCGGCATCTTACGACGCTCAAGCTCTGCCACAATGTGATACAAAAAGGGTTCTGCCCGCACTGAGACTTGTTTTAGCAAGCTTTGATGGCGGCGATAAAAGTCGCGTTGTTGCGATACATCAAGCGTATTAGGAACTTCAATCTGAATTTGTTGTTGGATCCGCAACCAGACATCCGGCAGCTCTGACAGAGATTGCCCGGAAGTATGATTAGATAAAGGAACTGGCTGATGGTCATTAGAGAGTTCAGCTTTTGTACCAGCCTGCTGCTGAGGCTCACTAGGCAAAGCTGACACTGAGTCGGTTTTGGGCTGATTTACACAGCCATTCAGCCAGATCAGCAGCGATAATAGCAGCAGTTTTTTCATGTTAAAACGTACCTTTTTGGAGACAACCCGACACCAAGCCGGTAGCAAAAAATGCGTATGTTACCTTTTGCGACACTGATTGCAAGTTTGGATCAAAAGCGGTTTTTCCAGTCACGCAGAAATGTGAACAAGTTTTGAGCATTAGTCTGTTGCCATTGTTGTTGTAATTGAGGCTGCTCGCAGCGCAAAAAAGGGTTGATTAACCGTTCAATTTTCAAAGTTGTCGGCAGGGTTATCTGACCCTGTTGCCGCAAATTCTGACAAAAGTCGAGGTGTTCGACTACTGCCTGATTGTCAGGTTCAACTTCAAGCGCAAATTTCAGGTTGGAAATAGTATATTCGTGGGTGCAAAACACTAAAGTGTCAGCAGGTAACTGATTCAGCAGTGTTAATGACTGGTGCATTTGGGCTGCGCTGCCTTCGAACAACCTGCCACAACCAGCGCTAAATAGCGTATCGCCGCAGAATAACCAGTTTTTTTCTGCATCCTCGGCAACGTAACAGATGTGACCCAGGGTATGACCAGGTGTACTGATGATCCGAAAGTTGATGGCCAGATCCGGGATGGTTATCAGGTCATCCGCGCTAAGGTATTGGTAATTCTGTGCTGCATGTTTGATTTTATGCTGCTCAGCAGCCGGCAGGTACAGTGTTGCATTCTGCCATTGCTGTTGTAATTGTGGTAATCCATCCACATGATCCCAATGATGATGGGTGATTAGGATAGCCACCAGCTGTAAGTTGTTTGCCTGTAAGTAGTGTTGGACAACGTCCGCATCGCCAGGGTCGACGACTATCGCTTTACCAGCTGAGTGGATGCACCAGATATAGTTGTATTTAAAAGCCGGTAAAGCGGTAACTTGGTGCATGTTGAACTCTCTGTAGTTATATTTGGTAAATCGGTATTTCATTGAACTGATGTATATACTGATTTTAATTCATGAAATTCTATTTGCAGCCAGTGGGTTGCAACAGTCAAAGGCGGCTTCGGATGAAACCTGCATTAAGCCGGCATACCCCAGCGACCATTCCGGCAAGTTGGCAACAGTTTGCGCAAGGCAAGGCTTTAGCGCAACAGCTGGAAGCCCAGTTTAATCTGTGGTGGCCACGAATATTTGGTTATCACTTATTAAAAGTGGGCAACCTCAGTAGCGCGCTGGACACCAGTGCCTGCAGTATTAAGCATCAAATCCGGCTGGCAACCGCGCCGGAACTGGCGACGTTGATTGCTGATCCGGACGATTTACCCTTGATTGAACATGCGGTCGATGCCGTGTTGCTGGCGCATTGCCTGGAATATGCGCAGGATCCGCATCACGTGATTCGTGAAGCACACCGGGTGCTGATGCCCGATGGTTATCTGCTAATCAGCGGGTTTAACCCAATCAGCGCCTGCGGGTTACTCAAACTCTGGCCGGGACTTCAAAGCCGTTTGCCGTGGAGTGGCCGTTTTTTTAGTATGGCGCGGGTGACTGACTGGCTGCATTTGCTCGGGTTTGAAATCCTGTATGAGCAGCGTTTATTTTGTACCAGTATGTTGGCGGATAAACATAGTCGGTCCGGGCTGCGGCAATGGGCGGATCAACATTTACATTATTTTGGCGCCGCTTACGTGATGGTCGCCCGAAAACGGACCTTGCCCTTAACGCCAATCAAACCAAAATGGCAATTAACCAACAATTTTAATCCGGCAGTGAAAGGGATCAGTGCCAGGCATCAGGGTTGATTGCGTTTTGGTCGTTTTATGCGATCAGTTATATAATTTAAAACAGTAGATTACGACTTTGGCTGTTGCTGCAGCCAGCGATCAAGGGCGTTGCCAAACTTCTGTTTGTCTTTGTTATCGAGTGGCGACGGACCACCCAAAGACACGCCACTTCCTCTGAGTTCTTCCTGCATGTTGCGCAAGGTCAGACGTTCGGTGATATTGTCGCGGTTCAGCTCGTCACCCCGGGGGGTAATAACGGTGGCGCCAAGGCTGACAACTTCTGCGGCAAGCGGGATATCCTGAGTGATCAGCAAATCTCCAGTGACAATTTCTTCTGCAATGCGTTGATCTGCGCGATCAAAACCAGCCTGTACCCGGATCACTTTAATATTGCGACTGGCTGGCAGTGGGATAGGGTGATTCGAGACAAATGTAAGCATCACGCCAGTGCGCTCAGCGGCGCGGCACAACATGTCACGAACAACTTTAGGGCAGGCGTCGGCGTCAATCCAGATCGGCATTGTGAGTTTCCTGAGGTTGGCAGCTGACAAACGCGGCAGTGAGCTGAAAATGCCAACCTCTGCTAGTGAGCAGTTGTCGCGCATCGTCGCAACTTAATTGCATAAAATATAAACCAGGATGTTCAGGACCTGGCTGTGCGGTTATTTTAAAGCCAAGCTGCTGGTAACAATGCAAGGCGACAGTGTTGTGACGAAAGACAAACAGCGAAAAATCCAGTTTGCTGTTTTGCTGCAATGCCCGGCAGATCAGCGACAATAGCAAAGCATAACTGAGGTTATTGCCACGAGCTTCCGGTAACACCAGCAAACGGGCGAGATGGTGTTTGCCAAAACGCTGACATATCTGACCAAAGCCGATAGTGGCTGCCTGTTGTTTCAACAGGTAGCTGCTGGTGTCAGGGCGATGCAGCTGCAGTAAAAATTGCTGTTGTTGCACTGGAAATACAAATCCTTCACCGCCCCATTCGGTGATAGCTGACAGGTCTTTAAAACAGCGGCTGATTTCGAGACAATCATCAATGTTTGCTTCGAACAGCTGGCAGGCTGCGGATGTCGTCACAGGATCAGAAACCTCCAACCAGCTTTGGCAGCATCAACAGTAGTCCGGGAACCGCAGTCAGCCATAATAACACCGTATTAAAACGCCAGGCGTTGCGATAAAACGGTTGGGCATAATAACTGGGATTGTTCCGGATCCAGAACAGCATCAGTGTCGCGAATATTGCCGGTACTGCATATTCCAGCCGAAAATCCTGGTTAAACCAACTGAGCCAGCTGGCCACGGTGCCAAATAGTGCCAGCACCAGATATGACACTACTGTGGTTTTACTGCGGCTCAACTGCACTCAGCGTTCCTTTTTTTTGGTTCAGATGTTGTATCGATGCGAGGATTACCACATCAAATCGTCTGGAATTTTGAAATCTGCATATGGATCATCTTCTGGCATCGATTCATCTTGCTGATTTAAAACAATAATGGCTTCAGGTAAACGTTGTTGCACTTTTTCAGCGATTTGAATAGGGATCAGATGATATTGTTCGCCTAATTTCGCAATCGCAATCAACCCTTTCACTAATTGCTGTTGAATTTTCGAGGTGACGTGGATCCTTTTTACCAGATTGCCGTCAGTAAAGTTAAAAGCGATGTCACCTTTATATTGCTGCGAGTTTAGTTCGACAATTTGTTTTACCTGCGCCGCCAATGCTTTTTTGGCAAGGGCTTCAGTTTTTTGGCGGTTCAGCTCCTGATCCCGTAAAATTTGCGCTTGCCGGCTTTGTTCAGCCAGAATGCTGGCTTCATTCACCACAACGCCTTTTTTGCCTGCTTGCACACGCTCTTTGTGTTTTTCTTTTTTAATCGCCGTTAATTTTTTAGCATTGCCAAGACCGGCTTTTAACAGTTGTTCCTGCAGTGATTTACTCATTATCTGCTCTTTAGATGATACCAATATTGGTATTGTTTCATGTTCTGCCCGGCTTGCAAAGTAGCGCCAGCACTTGGAAAAGCTGACGAGCAGAGCGATTTTCGGTTATGCTATCAGGGTTTTTCAATCAACAAGAGTGCCGACATTGCCATTTCGTGATTTAAGACTTGATCCCAGACTGATCCGTTCGATAGAGCATCTGGGCTTTACCCAGCCAACACCGATCCAACAGGAAGCTGTTCCAGCAGTGATGGTGGGCAAAGATTTAATCGTATCGTCGAAAACCGGATCTGGTAAAACTTTGGCTTATTTGCTGCCGATGATGCAGCGGATGTTAAAAAGCCGGCCTTTGTCACAGCAAGACCCTCGCGCCGTCATTCTGGCGCCGACCCGCGAATTGGCTTCGCAAATTTACGCCCAGTTGCGACTGTTTGTAGCCAATACCCGGCTAACCTGCGCCTTTATTGTTGGCGGCGAAAATTTTAACGATCAGGAAAAATTGTTAAAGCGCAAACCGCAGATTATCGTCGCCACTCCAGGACGGTTGGTTGACCATCTGGAACATAAGAGCTTTTTCCTGCAAGGTCTGGAAATGCTGATCCTCGACGAAGCGGATCGCATGTTGGACTTAGGTTTTATGCCGCAACTGAATACAATTCATAAAGCTGCTAACCATCGTTTGCGGCAGACTCTGATGTTTTCTGCAACCCTTGACCATGCCGATGTCAATGAACTGGCGTTGTCGTTATTAAAAGATCCGTACCGTGTGGCCATTGGTGCAGGTTACGACCCACATAAAGACATCAGCCAGCGCTGTTATTTCGCAGATAATTTAAAGCACAAAGAAAATTTACTGCAACACTTCCTCAAAGCAGAAAGTATAAAGCAGCTTATTATCTTCACTGCGACCCGGGAAGATACTGACAGACTGGCGTTAGTAGTACAGCAAGCAGGTTTGGCCGCGGTAGGATTAAACGGCAAGTTAACTCAGGCACAGCGAAATGCGGTAATGCAGGCTTTTGCAACCAATAAACATCAGGTTTTAGTCACCACAGATGTGGCGTCCCGTGGTCTTGATTTACTACAAGTGTCGCATGTCATAAATTTTGATCTGCCAAAACATCCGGAAGAATATGTGCATCGGATTGGCCGAACCGGTCGTGCTGGTCAACAAGGCCAGGCTTATTCATTAGTAGGACCAAAAGACTGGGATAGTTTTGTCCGGATAGAGCAGTTTTTACGTCGTCCGCTGGAAATGGCAGAAGTCGAAGGATTAAAGGCGAAGTTCAACGGCGTTAAAGCGGTCGCTGCAACTGTCACTAAAAAGTTGCCAAAAGCTAAACCTAAACCAAAACCTGTAAAAGCTGACGGTGCAAATTCAGAAACAGCTGTAACAATTAAGAAAACTCCGAAGTTTTTTCTGGGGGGAGATGATGGTTCGGCACCAATTAAAAAAAAGCAAAAAATAATTTAATTTGCTTGTTTTATATTCGTTAAATGGTGCTACACTCGAAAAGTTGTCCGCTCAAAAACTAAGCGAGTGTGATGGCAACATATTGTTTGTAAAGGATAGTCTTTCAAACAGTGGGTGCGGTCAGTATGCAGGGAATTTATTTTCTGTTGGGATAGCAATACCTATTGACCCAATTATTAGGTTCACTGATAATGGGGTTGTAATATGTACTAGCTCGAACGTGGCCGGTAATATTTAAGTCGCCAGTTTATGGCAAATCTAGTTAAAGTAAGAGAATGTTATGTCACAATTAATTTCCGGTACCGTTAAGTGGTTCAACGAAGATAAAGGTTTTGGTTTCATCGAGCGTGAAGGCGGCAAAGACGTTTTCGTTCACTTCCGCGCAATCAACGGCACTGGTCGTCGTACTCTGGTTGAAGGTCAGAAAGTGACTTTCGAAGTAACTGAAGGCCAAAAAGGTCCTCAGGCTGAGAACGTAACTGTAGTTGCTTAATTAGCAGCATATAGTCAAAGTTTCTGTAAAGAGCCGACTCATAGAGTCGGCTTTTTGTTGCCTGAAAATCAGGTGATTTTGATATAGTTTCTAGTACCGAAAATTCTAAATTTTCTCCATCTGCCACTAAAAAGTACAACATGAGCCAAGGTATCGCTATTGGAATTATATTTAACTATCAATATTTTGTTCAGGTTGAACAAGCACGCTGATAACTTATGAATTCTATTCAAACCTTAGTAACTCCTGTGAAAGTTCTGAATTCCTTTTATTGGTTGACTGCTTGATCTGTTCTATTAGTCCCAGCTAAACCCTAATTGTGCTTGTTGTTGCGGATTTTTTAAACCGACATGAATTCCAACCAGCCGTACTGCTTTACCTTCACCGCGCTGCCAGGCTTGATCCAATAATTGTTCCAACATCGGAAAGTTGAGCTCATGATGCTGCCGTTCAATAGTGGTCTGGTGGAAGTCCTGAAATTTCAGTTTGATGCCAATTTTTTGAATTTGATCTGCTGCTTCACAGCGTTGCACTCGTTGATGTAGCTTGGTATAGAGTTGTTGCAACCATTGCTGGCCTTGCGATAGTTGTTTCAAATCTGTACTGAATGTATGTTCCACTGCAATAGATTTTCGCTCGCGTTCCGTCTCTACCGGACGGTTATCAATACCCTGACTTCGTTCGAGTAAAACTTCAGCATAACTGCCAAATTCGCGGATCAATAACTGCAAGTCGGCATGCTGAATATCACGGCATAGATGTAAGCCTAATTTCGCCAATTTCTCGGAAGTTTTTTGACCTACACCCGGAATTTTTCGCAGCTGCAATTTTTCGACAAATGCTGCGACTTTTTGTGGCGGTAATACAAACAAACCATCTGGTTTATTTTCATCACTGGAGATTTTCGCCAAAAATTTATTTGGTGCAACACCTGCTGAAGCTGTAAGACCAGTTTCGGCATATATAGTCCGCCTAATATCTTCGGCAATTAAGGTTGCAGAACCAGAAAACATAGAACAATCAGAAACATCTAAATAAGCTTCGTCCAATGACAATGGCTCAACCAGATTCGTATATCGATGAAAAATTGCCTGAATAGCAGTACTCGCGGCCTTGTATTTTTCCATTTGCCCGGCGATTAACACCAGCTGTGGGCATAATTTTAAAGCTTGACCTGTCGGCATCGCTGAGCGCACACCAAAAGCTCTTGCCGGATAATTACAGGTACTGATCACACCACGCTCTGACCGGCTACCACCGATGGCTATCGGAACATCACGATAAGCAGGGTTATCGCGCATCTCCACAGCAGCATAAAAGCAGTCCATATCAATGTGAATGATTTTGCGCATTGGTCAGCTATGCCTCGATTGCTGTGTTTATATACAGCATATTTGCTGTTGCATGCAAATATGTCAAGGCCATAATGATAAGTAAATGATCTGAATGATATTCTTTACATAAGCAACTGCTCCTGCCAGTTAAACTCTCGTATATCAATTCAATAATAGAAGTATGGATGGCTATTTTAACAGTGCATCCTGCTATTTTTCGATGTATCATAGCGCCCAGTTTTTTAGCTACTTTATTCGCAACTTTCAGCCATTGTGCCGCCGCAGGAGTAAGCATGTTAAAGCGTGATATGACCATCGCCGGTTTTGATCCGGAATTAGCCCAGGCTATTCAGAACGAAACGGTACGTCAGGAACAACATATTGAATTAATCGCCTCTGAAAACTACTGCAGCCCACGGGTGCTGGAAGCACAAGGCTCACAACTGACCAACAAGTATGCGGAAGGTTACCCGCATAAACGTTATTATGGCGGTTGTGAATTTGTTGATATTGCAGAAGATTTAGCAATTTCCCGCGCAAAAGAACTGTTTGGCGCTGATTATGCCAACGTCCAGCCACATTCAGGTTCACAAGCGAACGCCGCAGTATTTCTGGCGTTATTAAATGCCGGTGACACCATTTTAGGCATGAGCCTGGCGCATGGTGGTCACTTGACGCACGGTGCTCACGTCAGCTCTTCTGGCAAACTTTACAAAGCAGTGCAATACGGTCTGCACCCTGAAACCGGTGTGATTGATTATGATCAAGCCGAAGCCTTAGCGCTGGAACACAAACCAAAATTAGTGATCGCAGGGTTCTCTGCATACTCAGGTATTGTTGACTGGCAACGTTTCCGCGATATCGCTGACAAAGTTGGTGCATATCTGATGGTTGATATGGCGCACGTTGCAGGTTTAGTTGCAGCTGGTTTATATCCAAACCCAATCTCTATTGCCGACGTTGTGACGACCACGACTCACAAAACGCTGGCAGGCCCACGCGGTGGCTTAATTCTGGCGCGTAAAAACGAAGAAATTGAGAAAAAACTCAATTCTGCAGTGTTCCCAGGCGGTCAGGGTGGCCCATTAATGCACGTGATTGCGGCAAAAGCCGTCGCATTTAAAGAAGCATTACAGCCAGAATTTAAAGTTTATCAGCAACAAGTTCTGAAAAATGCCGTTGCCATGTGTGACGAATTCCAGGCTCGCGGTTATAAAGTGGTTTCTGGTGGCACGCAAAACCATCTGTTTTTATTAGATTTAATTGATAAAAACATCACAGGTAAAGACGCAGATGCTGCGCTGGGCCGTGCTCACATTACAGTCAACAAGAACTCGGTACCAAATGATCCACGTTCACCATTTGTGACTTCAGGTCTGCGTATCGGTACACCGGCCATTACTCGTCGTGGTTTTGGTGAAATTGAAAGCCGGATTGTCGCCAACTACATCTGTGATGTGTTGGATAACATGGGCGATGAAGGTGTGGTTGAACGGGTTAAAGGTCAGGTCACTGAGCTTTGCGGCCGTTTCCCGGTCTATGGTTGATTGAAGGTTCGATGATATGATGGCCGCTATTGCGGCCATTTTTTTAAGGAACAGCGCCTTGTTTTGTCCGTTTTGTCGTGCAGACGATACCAAAGTTATCGATTCCCGTTTAGTTGCCGAAGGCCATCAGGTGCGTCGGCGGCGTGAGTGTGGCGCCTGTCATGAACGCTTCACTACGTTTGAAACTGCCGAACTGGTGATGCCACGCATTATCAAACGGGATGGTTCACGTGAACCCTATAATGAAGACAAGCTCAGAAGTGGTTTACAGCGCTCACTGGAAAAACGTCCGGTGCCGACGGAGCAGGTTGAGCTGCTGATCAGCCAGGTTGAATCGCAATTACGGGCGACCGGCGAACGGGAAGTGCAAAGTGAATTATTAGGCCATTTAATTATGGACGGTTTGGTGAAGCTGGACAAAGTCGCTTATGTTCGCTTTGCGTCCGTGTATCGCTCCTTTAAAGATATCCGCGAATTTGGTGAAGAAATTGCCAGGTTAGGGGATGAATAGGTGAGTTTTTCTGAACTAGATCACCAATTTATGCGCCGAGCACTAGAGTTGGCTGCGCTTGGTCGTTACACAACCTCGCCAAATCCAAATGTTGGCGCCGTGCTGGTTAAAGATGGTGTAGTTATAGGCGAAGGTTATCATCGGCAAGCGGGTGGGCCACATGCCGAAGTGTTTGCCCTGCGCCAGGCTGGTGAACTTGCGAAAGGTGCAACCTGCTACGTCACACTCGAACCTTGTAGTCATTACGGTCGAACACCGCCATGCGCACTGGCGCTGATTGCCTCCGGTGTGCATCGTGTTGTAGTTGCGATGTTAGATCCCAATCCGCTGGTTGCAGGCTTGGGCGTTAAATTGTTGCAAGAAGCTGGCATCAACGTTGAAACCGGCTTATTGCAAACCGAAGCCATCGCATTAAATCCCGGTTTTTTGCACAAAATGCAGTATCAGCGGCCCTTTGTCCGGCTAAAACTGGCGTCCAGCATTGATGGTGGAATAGCGCTTTCGAATGGCCAAAGTAAATGGTTAACCGGCACCGCCGCCCGCGAAGATGTGCAGCTGCTACGCGCGCAAAGCTGCGCTATTTTATCCACTGCCCAGACTGTACTGGCCGATGATGCGTTATTAAATGTTCGCTCAACGGCGATAACGCCACTTGAAAGCGGCCAGATACGGCAGCCATTGCGGGTTATTCTGGATAGTCGCGGTCGCCTGACTGGCTCCGAGCCAATCTTTGCCACTGGCGGTGATATTCTTATAATTCATCAGGCTGGGCTACAATTGCCTGAAATCAATAGTTCGGGATTAAAAATCGAGCGTGTTGCATTGCCATTAAACAATAAGCAACGTTTTGATTTGGAAGCAATACTTAAACTGCTTGCCAGCAAGGCCATTAATTTATTGTGGGTGGAAGCGGGCAGTCAGTTATCGAGTCAGTTCTGGAACGATGGCCTTATTGATGAATTGGTACTTTATCAGGCACCGATGTTTCTAGGGCAAAACGCTCAACCAATGCTGCAGTTGCCAGTTTTTAGCGACATGAGCGAAGCACCTCGCTGGCAATGGCAGGATGTTTGTAAAATTGGTGATGACTTACGTTTGATTGCTCGTCTTAAAGGACATTAACTGATGTTTACCGGTATTATTGAAGCGACCGGCGTGCTGGTGCAATTATCCCCACACGCGACCGATCTTTCTTTACGAATTCAAAGCGATACATTGGACTTTTCCGACGTAAAACTTGGCGACAGTATCGCCAGCAACGGTGTTTGTTTGACGGTGACCGCTTTGGGCAACGATTGGTTTCAGGCGGATTTATCCAATGAAACGTTGGCGCGGACTTTGTTTGGACATTACAAAACAGGTCAGCTGATCAACCTTGAAAAAGCCTTATTGCCAACAACCCGGCTGGGCGGGCACTTGGTCAGCGGCCATGTTGATGGCGTGGCTACTGTTAGCCGTGTCGAAAAAAGTGGGCGTGCCTGGCAGATTTATCTAAAAATGCCGGCCGATCTTAGTAAATATATCGCTGAAAAAGGTTCTATTACCATTGATGGCGTTAGTTTGACAGTCAACGAACTGACCGGTGATGAATTCCGCCTCACTATAGTGCCGCATACGGCGCAGCACACCACCTTACAGATGTTACAAGCTGGCCGTCAGGTTCATCTTGAAGTGGATCTACTGGCACGATATTTAGAACGATTATTGACAGGCCATCAGACACCGGCAAAACAAGGTGTCAGTCTGGAATTATTACAACAACGTGGCTTCCTCTGAGCCTGCAACGTCTTTATAACCCAAGGTGAGTTATGCAATTAAATACCCCGGCAGAAATTATCGACGATATTCGTAACGGTAAAATGGTCATTCTGATGGATGACGAAGATCGTGAAAACGAAGGTGATCTGGTGATGGCGGCCGATTATGTGACGCCTGATGCGATTAACTTTATGGCGACTTATGGCCGTGGCTTGATTTGTTTAACTTTGACCCGCGATCGCTGTAAACAACTGAATTTACAGTTGATGGTCGACAAAAATAAATCGCAGTTTGCCACCGCTTTTACCGCCTCAATTGAAGCAGCTGAAGGCGTAACGACCGGTATTTCAGCCGCCGATCGCGCCCGTACCGTGAAGGCCGCAGTGGCGCGTGACGCCAAGGCTTCTGATATCGTGCAGCCTGGTCATATTTTTCCACTGATGGCGCAAGATGGCGGTGTACTGGTGCGCGCGGGTCACACTGAAGCAGGTTGTGATTTAGCCCGGCTTGCTGGCTTAGAGCCGGCATCAGTCATCGTTGAAATTTTGAATGATGATGGCACTATGGCTCGCCGGCCAGATCTGGAAAAATTCGCCGCCAAACACGGCGTTAAAATCGGCACCATTGCCGATCTCATCGAATATCGTAACTTGCACGAAACCACTATCGAGAAAGTTGCAACCTGTAAATTACCGACTGAAGTCGGTGAGTTCGATTTGGTGACGTTCCGTGACACCATCGATAATCAAATTCACTTTGCGCTGGTTAAAGGTGACATCAGCGCCGAACAACCAACGCTGGTGCGGGTACATTTACACAATACCTTCAGCGATTTACTACTGGCAGACCGTGCAGCTAACCGCAGTTTTTCATTGCACAGTGCAATGAAGCGCATTAATGCAGAAGGCGGCGTGCTGGTATTGCTCGGTAAACATGAAAGCACTGAAGATTTGATGACCACAGTGCAGAACTTCGAAGCTGAAGACAAAGGCGAAAAACCAGTCACAGCACCATGGAAAGGCACGTCTCGCAACGTCGGTGTTGGTTCGCAAATTCTGGCAAGTCTTGGCGTGCGTAAGATGCGTTTGCTCAGTCAGCCAAAGCGTTACCATGCATTGTCGGGATTCGGTCTCGAAGTGGTTGATTACGTCTCTGAATAACCGGCGCGGCCGCAATTGTGAATAAACACTAGTCGGATGAGGCTATTGTTGTGCTATCATATGCGGCCTTTTTAGTTACAGTTTTTTTTACCCAAAATATTTGAAGATGCAGCGCGGCGACCAGCGAGTGAGACCCATGAACATAGCTGTTCTATGTGATTGGGCGAACGAGAGCAGGCAACAAAGCTTCAGCTTCAAGGATGAAGGGTATAACTTCCCACCATATCGAGGATAACTCATGCAAGTAATTGAAGCAGGTTTAGCCGCCAAGGGTAAAAAGTTTGCCATTGTGGTGGCACGTTTTAATAGCTTTATTGTGGAAAGTTTATTAGATGGCGCACTCGATACCCTGAAACGGGTTGGTGATGTGGCCGAAAACGATATAACAGTCGTTCGCATCCCTGGCGCTTTTGAACTGCCACTTGCAGTGCAAAAAGTAGCGGCCAGCGGCAAATATGATGGCATCATTGCCTTAGGTGCAGTGATCCGCGGTGGTACTCCGCATTTTGAATACGTAGCCGGTGAGTGTGTGAAAGGTATCGCCCAAGTGTCGATGCAATTTAGCGTACCGGTCGCTTTTGGCGTGTTGACTGTTGAAAGCATTGAACAGGCTGTTGAACGTGCTGGCACCAAAATGGGCAACAAAGGTGGCGAAGCTGCCATGTCTGCTCTTGAAATGGTTAACGTGTTAGCACAACTGTAGGATTTTTAGATGAAACCAAATGCACGTCGCCAGTCTCGTTCGCTGGCAGTCCAAGGGGTTTATAGCTGGCAAGTCAGCAAAAACCCAATTGGTGATATAGAGCAACAGTTGTTATTGGAACAAAACACCAAGCATCTGGATGTCAGCTACTTTCAGGATATCCTGCGTGGTGTTGCGGTTAATTTCGCCGTGCTGGACGAAGCAGTAAAACCTTTTATTGATCGCCCGTTTGAAGAAATCGATTTAGTCGAGAAAGCCATTTTACGGGTTTCCGCTTATGAGCTGAAATTCCGTCTGGATGTCCCTTACAAAGTGGTCATCAATGAAGCCATTGAATTGGCCAAGGCCTTCGCCGCCGACGACAGTCACAAGTTCGTCAACGGCATCCTCGATAAAGCGGTCAAACTACTCAGACCAAATTGATGGAGAGCCGGCGAAAGTCGGCTTTTTTATGGGCGAATTCGAACTCATTGCACAATGTTTTAGTCAGGCTGGCCGCAGCAGGACTGATGTAGTTATTGGTGTTGGCGACGACGGTGCTGTGGTACAGGTACGTGACGGCTTTGATTTGGTTGTCACCACCGATACAATGGTGGAAGGGGTACATTTTTTCCCCGATGTCGACCCAAGAGCACTGGGACATAAACTGGTCGCAGTGAATGTCAGCGATTTAGCTGCAATGGGTGCCGAACCGGCCTGGTTGTCGCTGGCGATTACGCTGCCGAAAGTTGAGGATGCCTGGTTGCAGGCTTTCGCTGAAGGCTTAAGCGAAACAGCTGACTATTACAACTGCCAGCTGATTGGCGGCGATACCACTCGTGGGCCTTTAACACTCACGGTTATCGCCAAAGGTTTTGTGCCGCGTGGTAAAGCTATCACCCGTGCCGGAGCCAAAGTCGGGGACTATATTTACGTTACCGGCACTTTAGGTGATGCAGCGCTTGGTTTAAAACTGGTGCAAAATCAGGTCGAAGTCAGTAAAAAACATCGCGCACATATTTTGCAACGTTTTCATTATCCGACAGCCCGTGTTGCGCTCGGGCAGGCGCTTCGCACCATCGCCAGCAGCGCGATGGATATTTCCGATGGCTTGTGTGGTGATTTGCCGCATATTCTAAATCGTTCGAAAGTTGGCGCTATTGTCGATGTTAGTAAAATTCCAATGTCGCAGGCGTTAAAAGACAGCTGTGACTGGCAAAGTGCCTTGCAATGCGCTTTGTCTGGCGGCGAAGATTACGAACTGGTGTTCACGGTACCGGAAAATAAACGCGGTTCGCTGGAAGTGCTGTTGTCACCTTATGGTGTACCGATCAGCTGCATTGGCCGCATCACTGGCCTTACCGGTAAGCTTGAATTAAAGCAAGGCGATCAACCGTTTACTTATCAACATAGTGGTTATCAGCACTTCTGATGAAACAACATCCATTTAACCTCAACAAATGGCAACACTGGTTGGCACTTGGATTTGGCAGTGGCCTCGCACCAAAAGCTCCCGGCACCTTTGGAACTTTGGCCGCTATTCCGCTGTTGTATCTGGTGTGGCCGTTTGGCATTTGGTGGGCTGCGGCTTTTGTGGTGCTGGGTACTTTGTTGGGTGTTTATATTTGCGACGTGGTTAGCCGCGATATTGGCACTGCCGATCACGGCAGTATTGTCTGGGATGAAGTGATTGGTTTTGCCATTACGATGTTCGCAGTGCCGCTGTCGCTGACCAATCTGTTGGTGGCTTTTCTATTATTCAGGCTGCTGGATATTGCCAAACCCTGGCCTATCCGCTGGTTTGACCGTAATGTTCATGGTGGTTTTGGTGTGATGCTGGACGATATTATCGCCGGAATACTGGCCTGCGCCCTGTTACATAGTGTATGGTTACCACTCCAGATTTAATCGCCGAACCCGTTGCAGGCTTCTATGCATTTTGCTCGTTTCTGCTTGTTTTGCTTAGCATTTTTCACTCTCAATGCCCAAGCACAGCCACAATCAATTTATGATTATGATATCAAGCAATGGACAGCCGCCGATGGCTTGTCTAACAACTCGGTCCGGGCACTGACTCAGGATCAACAAGGTTTCCTGTGGGTTGGTACTTTAACCGGCCTGAACCGGTTTGATGGTCATCAATTTGATGTGTTCACCGCTCAAACTAACCGTCATTTAATCAGTAATGCGATTACCCGCCTGTTTACGGACAGCAGCGGCTATATCTGGATCGGCACCCGTTCCGGTTTATCTGGCGTAACCTCCAGCACCTTAAAATTCGACCGTTATCCCATTCTTGGCGAAGTAACGTCGATTGTTGAAGTGGCGCCGGATGAAATCTGGGTGGCGGCGGATAATTTGTTCCGGATTAAAGAAGGGCAGATTAGCCGGGTAGAGGAAGTTAAAGAACCGGTCAACCAACTGGAAGTGACGCCGCACCATGTGTGGGTTAGTAGCAGTAAGTATTTGTATAAAATCGCTAAAAATGGCCAACTTGAAAAGCTGAGTCTGCCGGCTGATTTATCACAACACCCGGTGTACGACTTGTTATGGCATAACAACAAAATGCACCTGGCCAGCGAACAAGGTTATTTCCATGTCGGTGAAGATAACGACATTGTCCGCTGTAAACTGCCGCGGCAAGAGTCCAGCCCGGTATACAAATTGTTCCGTGACCAACATAACGGTGACTGGGTCTCTGGCTACAGTGAATTATTTCATCGCCATCAGGGCCAGGACTGGCAAGTGATCAGTCGCGACGAACTTGGCAGCTCTACCTTGTTTACTGATATTTATCAGGATCGGCAGCAAAATGTCTGGCTTGGCAGTTTTGGTGACGGCATTTACCGGGCGTCACGTGGCAAAATAAAACGCGTTGTTGGTAGCGGGCAACCGGACGATGTCGTCAGAAGTGTGGTCGAAGCGCCAGATGGTGAACTATTGCTGGCCTTACAGCAAGGTCTCGGATTTTTAAGCAAAGACAATATGTACCGACCGGCAAAACTGAATTTTACCGGTAATTTAAATACAGTGCAGGATCTGCAACCAGACAACGAGCATTGGTTGTTGGCCACTGACAGCGGTGTTTATCGCTGGCTGCCCCAAACCGGCGCTGTCGAACTTATTGATGGCAGTTTGCGTGGTGTTAAAAGCCGGGTGGTGAAGCCCAGGGCCGCTGGTGGTTATTGGATCGGCACCGCTATCGGCTTATTTACGTACGAGCAAGGTAAACTCACGCCTTTTGCCTTTAACAACGAACTTGAATCCACGGTCATTACCTATATCGAAGAGCAGCAGGACAAATTGCTGATTGGAACCACCCGCGGTGGCTACCAGTTCCAGCAGCAAAAACTACTGCGTATCGGGCTTGGCAGTCCGCTGTATCATGCATATATCAGTAGTTTGTTGTGGCTGAAAGACGGCTCGGTGTTGGCGGCTACCATCGATGATGGTTTGTTTGTCCGGCAATTTGATGGTAAATGGCTGCAATTTGACACGGCCAACGGTTTACCTTTTGAGCCGGTGATCAGTCTGTACGATGACGAACAATCCGGTTACGTCTGGGCCAGTACGCTTAAAGGCATTTTTCGCTTTCACCCGGCCGATTTAGCCCGGCATGATCAAAATAAAGCAGTGTTTGAACAAGTGCTGACCCCCTATGACCGCCAGCTCGGTACTGCGCCGGGGCGTTGTTGTAATGGTGTCGGTCATAGCAAGGTTGCGCGACGCGACCAGCAGTTATGGTACCCAACGTTAAAAGGACTGGTGGCGGTGCCACTTTCGTTTAAAGCCGGTTTAAATACCCACAGTGAACCAATGATGTTGCAGGTGCAGTCAGCGCAGAATTATTTGTTACAGCCGCAACAAGATAAACTGGTGATGGCGATTGATGAGCGAAACCTGACCTTACGCTATACCGCCATCGACTTTTTAACCACGGCGGCACTTGAGTTCCGTTATCAACTCAGCGGATTTGACGCTGGTTGGCAACATGTTGGCGCTCGCCGCGAGGCAATTTATACCAACCTGCCACCAGGCAGTTATCAGTTCAGATTACAAAGCAGGCAAAACAACCAAAGCTGGGAACTAGCGCAACAAACTGAATTGACGCTGGTGATCCCGCGCCGGTTTGATGAAACCGCAATTTACCGCGGCTTATGGCTGTTATTGGCATTAATCATTTTATATGGGTTGTTCTGGCTTGGGCGGCGTAATAATCAATTGCGGGAGAACTCGCTGACCAAGCTGGTGAAACAGCGTACTCAGGAGCTTGAAAACAGCAATTTCCGCTTAAATGAACTCAATGAGCAATTGTCACAGCTGACGCATAAAGATCCGCTGACCGGACTTCGAAATCGTCGTTTTATGTTTGAACAATTGCCAAAAGACATTGAACATTATCAGCGCAACCGTGATTCGATGCTGGCGCAGAATAAATGTATTGCGCTTATTCATCTGGATATTGATGGTTTTAAACTGATCAACGACAAATACGGTAACAGCGCAGGCGACAGTTTGCTGCAACAAATCAGCGGTTTATTGATTAAAGAAACCCGCGGCTCTGACTACGTCGTGCGGTACGCCGGCGAAGAATTTATGCTAGTGCTACGCGATGTGCCGCAAGATCTGGTGAAGGAATTTGCACTGCGCTTAAACGAGCTGGTCGCGCTCGAGCCGTTTCAGTTGCCGGACGGTCGTGCGGTGCCGATGAACTGTTCAGTTGGTTATGCACTGTATCCATTGGAATTATTAGGCGGGCAGTTGATAGGCTGGGAAGTGTCGTTGCAATTGGCCGAGCTGGCGTTGTTTCATGTCAAGCATTCAGGCCGCAACGGTGTTGCAACTATCTTATTTGATAATCAGGTTGATGCGTTTGAGTTTGAAGATAGCAATCACATTGAAGCACAGATTGAAAAGTTACTGGCTGATAGTGTCGCCTGGTTTGATTTAACGTTATGTAAAATATCCAGAAGCTAACAAAAAGCCAGTCGCTCGTCGCGACTGGCTTTTGCATCAAGTTGGGTTTTTCATTAAGTTAGTGTGCGATAAAATCTTTGATCCGCTGCAACATTCCAGCGCTATCCAGCCCCAGTTCTGTGTACAGCTGCTCTTGTGAGCCGTGCCGGATAAATTGATCCGGTAACCCCAGATTTAACATCGAAAATGACAGCCGAAGTGCTGCGACAGCTTCATTGACAGCCGAACCCGCGCCACCGGCAATGGCATTGTCTTCGATCGTCACCAGTGTTTGGTGGTTGGCTGCTAACTTCTGTAACAAAGGCAAATCAAGCGGTTTCACAAAACGCATATCAACCAGTGTGGCATTAAGCTGCTCTGCCACTTCGGCAGCACTGTGCAATAAAGTTCCAAATACCAATAACGCTATGCCTTCACCCTGACGAATAGTGCGGCTTTGGCCTATTGGCAGCAGAGTCATGTTCTCATCAGGTGCGACACCTGTGGCGGAACCACGCGGATAACGTACAGCGGCCGGCCCTTGATGCTGATAGCCGGTGTACAACATTTGCCGACATTCGTTTTCATCGGATGGCGCCATAATGACGATATTCGGGATACAACGCAGATAACTTAAATCAAAAGCACCCTGGTGGGTGGCGCCATCAGCGCCAACGATGCCGGCCCGATCAACTGCAAAGAGTACGTTCAGGTTTTGCAGCGCAACATCATGAATAAATTGATCATAACCACGTTGCAGGAAACTCGAGTAAATCGCCACCACTGGTTTTAAACCATCAATCGCCATGCCAGCCGCCAAAGTAACAGCGTGTTGCTCGGCAATTGCGACGTCAAAATAACGATCCGGGTAGGTTTTTGAAAACCGAACCAAATCAGAACCTTCGCGCATGGCCGGGGTAATGGCTTGCAGTTTGTTGTCCTGCGCCGCCATATCGCAAATCCACTGGCCGAAAATATTGGAAAAACTGGGTTTGCCAGCCTTTTTCACCGGCTGGCAGGAGCTGCTTGGGTCAAATTTACTGACCGCATGATAACCAATTGGGTCTTGCTCGGCCGGTGCGTAACCTTTGCCTTTTTTGGTGACGACGTGCAGCAACTGCGGGCCTTTGAGCATGCGCATATTGCGAATGGTATCAACCAATGTTTCCACGTCATGGCCATCAATTGGGCCAATATAGTTAAAACCCAGTTCTTCGAAAAAAGTGCCTGGGGTGACCATGCCTTTAAAGTGTTCTTCGGCGCGGCTGGCTAATTCATGCAATGGTGGTACACCACTTAAAATCTTTTTGCCGCCTTCGCGCAGGCTGGTGTAAAAGTTGCCGGATAAAATGCGGGCAAAATACCGGTTTAACGCGCCGACGTTTTCTGAAATCGACATTTCATTGTCGTTCAAAATAACCAGCATATCCGGTTTCACTTCACCGGCATGGTTCAACGCTTCAAACGCCATACCGGCGGTAATAGCGCCATCTCCAATCACTGCAACGACTTTACGGTGCTTTTGCTCGGCTTTGGCGGCGATGGCCATACCAAGAGCAGCGCTGATTGAGGTGCTGGAATGGCCGACGGTTAAAGTGTCATATTCACTTTCTTCGCGACATGGAAAAGGATGCAAACCATCGAGTTGGCGGATAGTCGGCATTCGATCACGCCGCCCGGTCAGAATTTTGTGTGGATAAGCCTGGTGACCGACATCCCAAATCAGCCGGTCAAACGGCGTGTTGTAGACGTAATGCAGTGCAACCGTCAGTTCAATAGTGCCAAGACCGGAGGCAAAATGACCACTGCTTTGGCTGACCGTTTTCAGTAAATAATCACGCAGCTCATGGCTGAGTTTTGGCAATTGCTCTTGCGGGATCTGACGCAGGTCGGATGGCACATTGGCTTTGGCTAAAAGTGGGTAATCAAAAATATCGGGAGCCATATACTGAACCTTGGTCAAAAGCTGCGTGCAATTACGTAATGAGCAAATGCGCTGAGTGGTTGGGTGTCATAAGGTAACACAGATAAAGCGTCGTTGGCTTCTGCAAACAGTTGCTGCGCCTTGGCTTTGGCTGCCGGTAAACCGAGCAGGGACGGGTAAGTCGCTTTGTTGGCTTCTAAATCAGATCCCTGCGGTTTACCAAGTGTGGCTGTGTCACCTTCAATGTCGAGAATATCGTCCTGCACCTGAAAGGCCAGGCCTAAAGCGCGGGCGTAACGCACCAGGGCTTCGAGTTCTTCTGGCGCTGTCGCCGGACTTGCCAGCCAGGCCATCTGCACAGCACATTCAATCAATGCGCCGGTTTTTAGCTGGTGCATCGCTTCCAGAGCTTCGACTGTCATCTGTTTATTGGTATGAGCCAAATCAATGGCCTGACCGCCGCACATGCCGCTGTAGCCAGCTTGCCGCGCCAATTGCTGCACCATCTGCAGACGGTTTGGGTAAGCTACCTGCTGATAGGGATGGCTGCTTAACAGTTCAAAAGACAGTGCTTGCAGTGCGTCACCTGCCAGAATCGCGGTCGCTTCGTTAAAAGCTTTATGGCAGGTTGGGTGGCCACGACGTAAGTCATCATCGTCCATCGCCGGTAGATCGTCGTGGATCAGTGAATATGTGTGTAAACATTCGATCGCAGCAGCTGGCGCATCAAGGTCATGCAGGCTTGCACCAAGCATCTGACCAACGGCATAAACTAAAAACGGCCGTATTCTTTTACCGCCAGACAACAAACTATATTGCATCGCTGCCAGCAGTTCTGGATCGGTAATAGGTTGCGCGGCCAATGCCGCCGTCATCACTTGTTCAACCCGTTGTTGATAAAGCGCTAATGAGCTCTTCACCGTGTTATTCTCCGGCAGGATTGTCAAAGGCGGTCAGCTGTTCCTGTGCGTTAGGTTGCAACAGAATTTGTACTTTTTGCTCGGCAGCCTGCAATTGTTGCTGGCTGGCACGAGTTAACGCGATGCCACGCTCAAATTGTGCCAACGCATCATCAAGGGATAAGTCACCTTGTTCAAGCTGCTGCACAATGCTTTCAAGTTCGGCGATCATTTGCTCAAACTGCTGCGGATTTGCTTGTTTTTTACTCATAACCCGACCTTTTGATAAGAGTGCGCAAAGTTACCTTAGCCAACTGTTATGGTCAATCAGAATGGCTTTTACGGCAACTAAATTAGTGAAGTAGTTGAAATTAATTTAAGCAATAAATGTCATTGGTCGATAACTCACGATAAGCTAAGATAAATTCGTTGTTAAGCGTCGATTTAAACGGGAGAGTTTTGTGGATTTAGCAACCATCTTGGGTTTGGTCGCCACGATCGGGATGATGGTCTGGGCAATGTATCTGAGTGCCGCCGGCGATCTCATGATGTTCTACGACTTTATCTCCATCGTGATCGTGTTTGGCGGCAGTATCACCGTCGTATTTATGAAATTTACCCTGTCACAACTAGCCGGCAGCTTTAAAGCCGCTGGTAAAGCTTTTATGTTCAAGATGGAATCGCCGGAAGAATTGATTGAAAAAGCCGTGCAGTTGGCCGACTCCGCCCGCAAAGGTGGTTTTTTAGCATTGGAAGAAGCCGAAATTCCCAACGCCTTTATGCAAAAAGGCATCAATATGCTGGTTGATGGTCACGACGCTGATGTTGTCCGTGGCACCTTAGAAAAAGATATCGATCAGACCTACAGCCGCCATGGTATTTATATCGGCGTATTTAAGCAATTAGGTGACCTCGGTCCGGCGATGGGGATGATCGGTACTTTGATTGGTCTGGTAGCGATGCTGGCCAATATGTCCGATCCAAAGGCAATTGGACCGGCAATGGCCGTTGCACTGTTAACCACTCTGTATGGTGCAATTCAGGCCAACTGCCTCTGTATGCCGCTTGCTGACAAAATGTCCGTTCGCAATGAAGAAGAAAAAACCAACAACCAGTTAATTCTGGACGCAATTATGGGGATCCAGGACGGGCAAAACCCGAAAGTCATTGAAGGGATCCTGCGCAATTACCTGATGTCGAAAAAACGTGAAGTCAAAGTTGACAGCGAATAGGAGGCTCCATGGCTGAATGTCCAAAGTGCCCACCGCCGGGTTTACCGGCCTACATGGGAACCTTCGCTGACTTAATGTCATTGTTGATGTGCTTTTTTGTACTGTTATTGTCGTTTTCCGAAATGGACGTGCAAAAGTTTAAACAATTGGCAGGTTCCATGGCATTCGCCTTCGGTGTGCAGAATAAAATTGAAGTCAAAGATATTCCCAAAGGTACCAGCGTCATTGCACTGGAATTCCGCCCTGGTCGTCCTGATCCAACACCCATCGATACCATTCAGCAACAAACTGTTGATATGACTCAGCAAACCATGGAGTTCCAGGCGGGCGAAGACGATTCAGCTGGCGGACGACAGGAGCAGCGTGAAGATAAAACCGGTGGTGCCAGCGATAGTACCGATGAACAGTCACAGGCACCAACTGAAGCAGAAACTGCTGAAATGCAGGAAAAAATTAATGAAATGGTGAAGAAGATTGCTGAGCAGATGGAGCAGCAAATTCAAGACGGCGCCATTGAACTGGAGTCACTCGGTCAGCAAATTATTATCCGCATTCGGGAAAATGGCTCCTTTCCATCTGGGTCAACTTTTCTGCAGCCAAGATTTAAACCAATCATTCAACAAATTGGCGTGATTTTAAAAGACATTCCCGGAGAAATTACCATTTCTGGTCACACGGATAGCGATCAGGTGTCTGACGAATTGAACAGTAATAACTGGGAGTTGTCAGCCAAACGTGCAGTTTCGGTGGCAGTCGAACTGTTGCAAGGCACCGGTTTGGAGAAAGAACGGTTGGTCGTGGTTGGCCATGCCGATACCAGACCGCTTGTTCCTAATGATACGGCGCAGAATCAACGCCGCAATCGGCGGGTCGAAATTTCTATCATGCAGGGTAAGGCAAAAGAATCTGACCCAATCCAGTTAAATCCGGTGCCACCACCGGGCGGTTAAAGTATGCGAGTTGCTGCTTTGGGTGCTGTGTTTTTGCCTATCACCCGATGCAGCGCCAGTTTTATCGGCGGTAAAACAGCTGGGAATGTTAGTTTTGCCGCACATTCATCAAATATGACGTTATAATGCGCGCCAGTTTTTTTGTGGTGGCAGCGGCTTATGATCGAATTTATTATCAAGTTACATCCGGAAATTTCCATCAAAAGTAAGTCGGTCCGCAAACGCCAGACTATGTTACTGGAGCAAAATATCAAAACGATTTTGCTGCAGCTTGACCCCGCCATCGAAGTTCGCAATTTTTATGATCATTTGACCGTCACTGCCCAACAGGACTGCGACAAACTGCGGCGACAATTGCTTGAGCATCTGCAGTGTATTCCCGGCATCGTGCAATTTGCTGAAATGCAGTCCGGTAGTTTTGAGTCGTTGCATCATATTTTTGAGCAAGTACTGGAGCTGTATCGCGCGCAGCTGGAGCACAAAAGCTTCTGCGTGCGGGTCAAACGCACCGGCGATCATCCTTTTTCTTCGATTGAAGCCGAACGTTATATTGGCGGCGGATTAAATCAACATATTGCCTCAGCGCAAGTGCGGTTAAAAAATCCGGATCTGACAGTTCATGTTGAAATTAAACGCGATAAACTGATGATTGTGCGCCAGATGTATCACGGCATGGGCGGTTTTCCACTGCCATCGCAAGGCGATGTATTGTCGTTAATTTCCGGTGGTTTTGATTCGGCGGTAGCTAGTTATCTGATGATCCGCAAAGGCCTGCGCACCCATTTCCTGTTTTTTAATCTCGGTGGCGCGGCACATGAAACTGGCGTGCGACAAATGTCTTTTTACTTGTGGCAAAAATATAGCCTATCGCACAAGGTCAAATTTGTGTCGGTCGATTTTGCACCAGTTGTCACTGAAATTCTGGAAAAAATCGACAGTGGCCTGATGGGCGTGGTGCTCAAACGAATGATGATGCGCGCCGCCGCAACAGTCGCCGAAAGCCTGAATATCAAAGCTGTGATTACCGGTGAAAGTGTCGGCCAGGTGGCCAGCCAAACCATCGTTAACTTGAATGTGATTGACCGCGTTACTGAAATGCTGATTTTAAGACCACTTATTTATCAGGATAAACAAGAGATTATTGATATTGCGCGGGCAATTGGCGTGGAAGATTTAGCCAAAACGATGCCCGAGTATTGTGGGGTCATTTCAAAAAGCCCAACGGTTAATGCAGTGCTGTCGGAAGTGAATGCTGCGGAACAACGTTTTGACTTCACGATTTTGGAGCATGTCAGCACTAACGCCAAAGTGATGGATATTCGAACCATTGAATATCAGGCTGAGCAGCAGGTTGCGACCGTCTCGCTGGAAACTGTATTGCCGGCAGGTGCCATAGTGCTGGATGTACGGGCGCCGGATGAAACCGAGCGTTTTCCATTGCAATTAACCGATCACGCGGTAATTGAACTACCGTTTTACAAAATCGCCAATGGCTTCGCTGCTTTGGATCAGGCACAGCAGTATTATTTATATTGTGATCGCGGCGTGATGAGTAAGCTGCAGGCTTTGCTGCTCAAAGAGCAGGGTTATCAGAATGTGGCGGTTTATAAAAAGCCAGAGTAAGCGACGACTGGTAATTGTTGCAGAAATTAATACTGCCAGGGCTGTAACCTGGCAGTTAGCTGCTGATAAAGCGTCTGATGTGCCGGAAGTTGGATTTGATTAGCCGCCGCCTGCTGCAATAAAAAGCCGGTGATGGCATTGAGCTCAGTTCGACGTTGGTTGGCGACATCCTGTTGCATTGACGAGAAATTTTGTGCCGTGGTTTGTTGCACTTTTTCAATCAGTTGCTGTAACTGTTCCAGGCTAAATTGTTGGCCACAGGCCTTCGCCACCAATACAAACTCACTCAGCAGTTGACTGATTTGCACCTGATATTCTGCTTTTAATAATTCGCCATTGCGAACCTGCAATAACGCCGTCAGCGGATTAATCACACAATTGATTGCCAATTTTTTCCACAAGTAAGGTGTGATATCCGGCACTTGCTGCAATGGACCTAAAGCTGTATTCAGCTCGCTGGCTATGGTTGTGACAGAACTTCTGGCGGCAGCGTTACAAGCGCCGAGCATGGTTTCGCCAAAACCCGTATGCCGCACTTGCAATGGAGATGGTTTGTAAGCACCTTGGGTGGTGCTAGCGAACCAGAGGCTCTGTGTTGGCAACAGTAACGGCTGGACTTGCTCGAGGGTGCCCATGCCGTTGTGACATAACACGATTTGCGCGTTTTCGGTAAGATGCGGCAATAACTGTTGCACTGCGGCGACGGTATCAAAGGCTTTGACCGGGATCAGCACTTTGGTAAAAGGACCGTGGCTTGCGGCAGCAAGTTGCATTGGATAATCGCGACTGCCAACACTAAACCGGAAATTCAGATGTTGCGGCTGACGTAGCCACAAATGTACCTGCTGATTTGCTAATGCCAAGCGGCTGGCAGCGAGCAGGCCAATAGCACCACGCCCAACTACCAGCCAAGGTGTTTGTGAAATTCCGGTTGAAACCTCTGATTGAAGTTGTTCCATGCGATGACCTTGGGTTTAAGTGCTGACGGTTTTAAAGCGGGCAGGCCGCCATCTCCAAAGCAGCAGCGCCAGTAAAATACCGCAGATATCGGCCAGCCAGTCCCACCAGTCACCCTGACGGACTGTCAGATAATGTTGTGCCAGTTCAATCAGGCCGCCATACATACTCATCAGCACCAACCCTGCCAAGGTGCGGCCGTGAAAACTCAATTGCCATAACAGCATCAGCACCATAAAGACCCCTAAATGCATCAGCTTGTCATTTGGCATCCAGCTTGAGGGTACGCCACTGACATCTTTTAAAAAACCATAGCTGCATATCATCAGCGCCAGGACCAGTAGAATACGGAAAACATGTGGGCTCAGTGTCATAGGTATGTTCATTTATATGTGTTGCCACTTGTATTCGAGTGCCGGTCTTTACCCTAGTTCAGAGCTACTCACCCACAACAGCGATTTCATAAGTTTGCTTGTATAACCGTCATCCTTGAAGATTCGGGGTTGTTGGCCGCCTTCACTCACTGAGGCGTCAGCCCGACTGGGACGCCAGCGCGGCCAGTCACATAGGACTACTATGCTCCGGGTCGGACTGGCGTTCCAGATTCGTTCAGTTGCCGCGGTTCCACCGTGGCCTTTCCGAATCTTCAATGATTTTGGGTATATATCGCAAACCTATTGTCTGTGGTAGCTCTGAATTACAGGTTGATAAAGAACTAACTAGTCTCTAAAGTTTTTAAATTGGAAAGGCTGGCCGAGGTCACTTCCCCGAACCAACTGTATTGCGGCTTGCAGGTCGTCACGATTTTTTCCAGTGACCCGTAACTCTTCTCCTTGAATCGCTACTTGCACCTTAATACTACTTTCTTTGACGATTTTAACGATTTTTTTCGCGAGTTCTTTGTCAATGCCCTGCTTGATCACGATATGGCGCGTAATGTATTTGCCATGACGATCTTCTTTTTCAAGTTTGAAACTACTGACATCTAACTGAAGCTTACTCGCTTTGGTTGCAAAAATATCAAACAGCTGCATCACTTGCTGATCGGCTTCTGCGGTCAATTCAATGTGGTCTTTTTTAAACTCAATTTTGGCATCAACGCCACGAAAATCGTAACGGGTTTCAAGCTCGCGTTTCGCGTTCTCAACCGCGTTATTTGCTTGATTCATATCAATTTCTGAAACAATATCAAATGAAGGCATGGCTTTCTCTTTTTCGATTAAAACTTAGCTGCCTATTATAAGCGAAACTCTGCAACGAGCGAACCTCTTCTGCATCCAATAATTTGACAACCTAAGTGCTTTAGAGGGCAAATAAGCGGTAAACGGTACCATTCAGTTCTGGACAGTTCTATTTCAACAGCTTTTTCTAACATCAGTATCAAAATTTCCGCGAATAAATCAAACTCTAGCGCTACATCTTATTAGCCATCTGGATTTCTATTGACAATGTAGCCGCGGCCGTTACACTGAGGCCGCATTTTTTCAGGTGCTGTTTTAGCCATTGGTCATCCTGCCAATCGCAAACAACAGTGAAACGGGAATCTGGTTCGAAGCCAGAGCTGCCCCCGCAACGGTAACACTCATCATGAACTTCATGATGGAGATCGCTCAACCACTGTCAGTCGATGGGAAGGTGCGATCTTGGTCAAACTGAAAAGTTTGACAGTGCAGCCCGGAGACCGGCCTGAGAAGTTCATTCACTCAACTGCACGCGGTGGGCGTGTACCATGGAGTTATTATGTTGAAGTTCTCAATACTGAGCACTGCTGTGTTCAGTACCTTTGCTTTTGCCGCAACAGCTGCGGTTTCTTTACCAGCCAATAATTTACCAGCCGATCATTCATCAGCAAAAAATACATCAGCAACAACTGACCAGGCAGCAATTGAGCATATCAGCGTCTACGCCAACCGTCAGGCACGGCCGGTATCAGCATCGCTGACCAGCGTCACCGTGCTTGATCGTGTCGACATTGACCGCCGCCAGGTGCGGGATTTACCGGCGTTGTTACAGCAAGTGGCTGGTGTCAGTGTCGCTCGTGACGGTGGTCGTGGTCAGAACAGCAGCGTGTTTATTCGTGGTGGTAGCAGCGGCCATACCTTAGTGCTACTCGATGGCGTGCGGATTGGTTCGGCAACGCTGGGCTATCAGGCATTGGCGATGGTACCGCTGGAACTGGTTGAAAAAATCGAAGTGATCCGTGGCCCGAAAGCGGCCTGGTATGGTTCAGATGCTTTAGGTGGTGTGATTGCCATTACCACCCGTCAGGGCCAAAAGGTTGAATTTAATGCCAATATCGGCAGCTTTGGTCAGGCCGAAGCCAGTTTATCCGGCAGCACCAAGGTGCAGGATAATCTAAACCTGTTTGGCACTGTCGGTACTTCCCGCGCAGAAGGCTTTTCTGCCAAATTAAATGCCGATCCGGATGATGATGGTTATCAGCAAAGTTATCTCAAAGCAGGTGCCGATTATCAGTCTGCCATTGGCTTATTCAAGTGGCAGTCGCAGCTCAATGACGGCTATTACGAGTTTGATACCAGCTTTGGTGGTGATAAAGCCAATACCCAGCAAGATTCACATCAGCTGGACTGGAGCCTGCAGCAAGACGTGGTCAACCATCAGCTGAAGCTTTCACACAGTATTGACCGTGATACCAGCTATGGTTTGAAAGTGGCAGATTCGTTATTTGAAACCAAACGCGAAGAAGCCAGTTATCAGGCAACAGTGACCTTGAACCAGCAATGGAATTTGATTGGCGGCACTAACTGGTATCAGGAGCTTGTTAATAAAAACGCGCCGAAATATTCGCAGGATAAAAGAACCAACCAAAGTGTGTTCAGCGGGATCGGTTTTCAGGGCGAACAATGGTTATTTGACGCGACCGGTCGCCACGATAACGTAACAGGTTACGGCAGCAAAAATACTTATCAGCTGAGTGGCGGTTATCGCTTTACCGAACAGTTGACCGGTCGTTTAAGCCAGGGTACCGCCTTTAAAGTGCCGACCTTTAACGATTTATATTGGCCAGACTTTGGTAACTCATTATTAAAGCCGGAAGAATCAACT
Organism: Rheinheimera sp. SA_1; assembly: GCF_001669775.1. Classification (GTDB taxonomy): domain Bacteria; phylum Pseudomonadota; class Gammaproteobacteria; order Enterobacterales; family Alteromonadaceae; genus Pararheinheimera. Next base: position 578,055 of record NZ_LXWK01000016.1, on the reverse strand, counting down.
TCACGTGAAGTAGGCCTTGCTTATAACGGTTCGAAGCTACAGTTAGATGTGGTGTTGTTTGACCGTGATTTAACCAATCTGATTATCGGCGGCAAAACGGCTAGCAATGTGCTGTTGGCGAGCGTTGAAGGTGGGGAAGTCACTGCTGGTTTTGATTTATTGGGTACCAGTCAAAACTTTAGCTACGGTTATCTCAACGGCAAAGATGAAAAAACTGGCTTAAAACTGGTGAAACGTCCGGCGCATAAAGTAAGCTGGAACAGCAGCAAACAATGGCAAGACTGGACGTTCAGCAGCCATGCTTTGTATCAGAGCCGCTCGTTCTCTGGCAAAACCTGGGATGGTAAATTACAACCGGAATTAGGCAGCTACCTTATTTGGAACTTAGGCCTGGCCTACCAATGGCAGCCGAATATTACCCTGCGGGCAAAAGTGGATAACCTGTTCGATAAAGAATATCAAACCAACCTGGGTTATCGCACCGCTGGTGTTGAGTTTGGGTTATCGGTTCAAGTACTGTCCTACTAGTCTGGTTGTAGAAAGAGATTACTAAAAGTATCAACACCAAGCCGCGCTCGTCGCGGCTTTTTTACAGCTGTTTTTTGATGCGTTTGCTGGCGATGAAGCGCCAGCTAGCTCGGTTTTTGTAATGTCGCAAACTGCTGCCGAAACTTAGCAAGTTTGGGCAGCACTAAAAACTGGCAATAAGGCTGATTGGGGTTTTGCGCAGCGTAACCCTGATGATATTGTTCCGCCGGATAAAAAGTCGCAACTGGCTCTATGCTGGTGACAATCGCTGCCGGGTAAACTTGATGCTGCGTCAGTTCTGCGATGAACTGTTGCAATTCAGCCTGCTGTTGTTCGTTATGCACAAACACTGCTGAACGGTATTGTGTACCCACGTCATTGCCCTGACGATTTAACGTGGTCGGGTCGTGCAGGAAAAACAAAATTTCCAGTAATTGCCGGTAACTCACCACTGCAGGGTCAAACTGCAGTTGTACCACTTCAGCATGCCCGGTCTGGCCGGTACAAATATCACGATAGTTCGGGTTTGCGGTCTGACCGCCCATATAGCCACTGGTGGCGCTGATCACGCCTTGCAGTTGATTAAAGGCCGCTTCGATACACCAGAAACAACCGCCGGCGAAAGTGGCAACTTGTGTGTTCATTAGATACTCCGGTTATTTATCCAGTTGATCTGTCAACATGGGGGCATCGTAGTCTAAACCAATAGTAAGGTAAATTTTAGTGCTGGCTATCGTGAGTAGGGAGTGCTGGTTTGGTTGTTTTTGTATTGAAAACGTGCACTGCTGATTTTTTGGACAATCGCTGTTTTAGATCACAGGAGTTCAAGTGAATATTGCCATTATTGGAGCAGGCGTCAGTGCGGCGGCTGCAGTAAGTGTGCTGAAACAACGAGGCTGTCAGGTCAGTGTGTTTGAGAAATCGCGCGGGCCTGGTGGGCGGATGAGTAGTAAAAGAGCGTTGGCCGGCAGTCTGGATTTAGGCGCGCAGTATTTTACCGCCCGTGATGTTGGTTTTATGGCGCAGGTTGAACTGTGGTGCAGTCAAGGGCTGGCGCAGATTTGGTCGATGCAGCCATGGGTGTCTGAACATGGCGTGTTGTCGCGCTCTGATGATCAACAAACCCGTTATATCGGCACGAGCACCATGCATCAGATGCTGGTGCCGGCTTTTGGCGGTGTTGATATTCATTATCAATGCAAAATCAATGAATTAAGTTTTATCACTAGTAATGTCAGCAGTCATTCGCACGGGCAGTGGCAACTGTGTTCTGAGCAAGGTGAATGCTATGGCGGTTTTGATGCGGTGCTGCTGACCTGTCCGCCGGAGCAGAGCTTTCAGCTCCTTATCGGCGCGCCTATTTGTACACAAATTCCACGGCAGAGTTTGATGCCGTGCTGGGCCGTGTTGCTGGAACTGGCGACTCCCACCCACGTCAGTATGGATGCCATTTTTGTGAAAGATGGCGCTGCCAGTTGGATAACGCGTCAATCCACCAAACCCGGTCGGCAAAGTGCACGCCTGCGCGATGTGCCAGAAGCGCCAGAGCAATGGTTGCTGCATTTTAGCGCCGATTTCAGTGCCCAAGAACTGGAAGCCAGTGCCGAACTGATCACCGAACTTGCCGCAGCCGAGCTGGTTCGGGTGTTAGGGCGCACGGTCGATGTGGCTGCTGCTTTGTGCCATCGTTGGTTATATGCCAGCTACAATCCGGCCATCGCGCCTTGTGGTGTGCTTTATGATGCGAAAATGCAGTTAGCTATAGCAGGCGACTGGACCTTAGGCGGTCGGGTGGAAAACGCCTGGATTTCCGGAGTCACAGCAGCTGAACAGCTACTCAGTGCGCAGCATAAAAGCGGGCCGCAACGTTGAGCGGCTGTTTACTGGTGTTAGGGGCTAGCAGTGGTATTGGTCAGGCGTTGCTGCAATTGGCCGTTGAAAAAGGTTGGCAAGCAATTGGTGTCAGCCGTCAGGCGCGACCAGCGACACTTGTATCGTCAATCGTCTGGCAACAGCTTGATTATCATCAACAAGACCTGCAAGCGCTGGAACAAACGCTTCCAGAAATTTGCCTGCAATATCAACCGCAAGTGCTGTTTATTTGCCATGGTTTACTGCAACTCGCGGAGGTAAAAGCTGAAAAGACTATCCGACAATTGGACGTGGCTGGCGCGGGGCGAAGCTGGTGGGTCAATTATCTGGTGCCAATGCTCCATCTCAAAACCATCTGGTCTTATTTACTGCAGCAACCTTGCAAAGTTCTGGTTTTAAGCGCAAAAGTCGGCAGTAATACTGACAATCAGCTGGGCGGCTGGTACAGCTATCGGGCGGCAAAAGCAGCACTGAATATGGCTGTGAAAACGGCGGCCATTGAGTTACAGCGGCAGCAGCGACAAACGTGGATAGCCACAGTACATCCAGGCACCACCGATACTTTGTTGGCTGCGCCATTTACTAAAAATCTGCCGGTAGGGCAATTACAAACAACGGCAGAGACGGCGCTGCGGTTGTGGCAGGTTGCTGAACATCTGCAAGCGGCCGACCACGGTGCCTTGCTAAATTGGGATGGCAAGCAGTTGCCTTATTAAAGTCTGTGCGAATTTCGATGCGTTGACACCTGCGTCGCGATTAGCGTTTCGCTATTGAATCAGAGGTCACTCGCAGGCTAAGCTAAGGTTTTCGTCAGACAGGGAATTAAAAAATGGGATTATTCAGTGGTTTATTAGGCAATGCCGGTGAAGTTGATGTGGCCGAAGTTGAGCAAGAATTAGCAAGTATCATGGCGGATGGCGAAAAACCGGAACAGGTGTTTAAGCTTATTCGCGATATGATTGTGTTTACCAATCGGCGATTGATTTTGATTGATAAACAAGGCCTGACTGGATCAAAAAAGGAATATATGTCCATTCCTTATCGGTCGATTGTGCGTTTTGCGGCTGAGACCAAAGGTCATTTTGATTTGGAATCCGATTTAAAAATCTGGTTGAGCGGCTCAGAGCAGGCAATCAGCAAAACCTTTAGTAAAGACGGTAATATTATGTCAGTGCAAAAAGCACTGGCGACTTATGTTTGCCGCTAGTTGTCGCTAGTGCAGATACATGACCCGCTGCAGCATCAGCGTAGCGGGTCATGTATCAGTTGGTTTAGCTCGCAACTGCCGGTTGAGCAGCAGCTTTATCAGCTAACGTCTTTTCGCGGAAACTTTGCAAACCTTGCTGAATGAGCTCATAAGTTTCGTCGATGTCTGAAGCTACTTTACCTTCAAGCTGCTGTAATCCTTTAAGAATATCTTTGGCATCAGCAAAACCCTGATCAATACCACCGCCAATTTTCGCCATAAAATCGTCCATCGCTGCTTCTTCAGTCAAATCCTGATTGCGTTCGCGATAATTGGCGTAAAAGTTGGTGGCAAATGCCACGATGCGATCGGCAGTGGCTTGTGGTGAGGTGTCCTGATCCTGGCTATAAGGATTGCTGGCGGTGGTTTTTTCCGGCGCTGCGACACTGTCATCGTCGGCTAAGCGTTTTTCGATGGAAGCGGTGATGGTTTTATACAACAAACTCATCGATTTGTTGTCAGATTTTAAGCTGATTTCAAGTTGATTTTGCAAGATAGTCTGATTCAGTTCCTGCCGGTTGGCCTGGGATAATTCCGCGGCGGATGGTTTGTCTTTGGCTGCTTCAGTGCTGGTTTTATCGGTGTTAGTTTTATCGGTATTAGATGTTTTGGTGGTGCTGTTGCTTGCTGGTTGAATGTTCATGTTGTCGCCGCCTGTCGCTGGATTATGCACACAATAGCCTGCTTATCGGCCGCTTGCTGCCGGAACTTGAGCATAAAATTGCCGACTTTTTGCAATTTCGCGGCAAAGAGTTGCCACCCCATCGAGTGTGCGTAAGGTTGCGCGGTGCAATAAGTCGCTATCTGGTTGAATTATTTGCTTATATTTAGTGGCCCGCAATTCTGGCCAGCGCTGCCACGACACTAAAGTTCTTGGCTCATTTTCAGAAATTGGTTGAATAATTAACGCCGGATTGGCAGCAATCACCTGTTCCAGGCCTACTTGTGGATAAGCAGCGCTGGCATTTTCAAAAATATTCTTCACGCCACAGACGTTCAAATGCTGCTGCGGCCAGGCATCACGGCTAATCGTCGACAGTGGGTTGTCCCATAATTCGTAAAATACGCTGACAGGTGGTTGTGTCTGATACTGACTCTTTAATGCGTTAAGTTGCTGCAAATACGCTGTGGACAGTTCCTGTGCAGTTGTTTGCTGACCAACCAATGCGCCAAGTTGTAGTAACTGGCTGGCGATGTCTTCCAGTTTGGTGGTTTGGAAATGCAGTACTTTCAGCCCCAATTGCTGCATTTTTTTGATGTCCGCCGCTGGTGTGCCGGTATCCCACACCAACACCAGATCAGGTTGCAGCGCGACTACTTTTTCCAGCTGAATGGCGGCGTAATTGCCGACGCGTGGAATGCTGCGAGCCGCCTCCGGATAATCGGCATGATCGGTTGTGGCAATGATTTGCGCGCCACCGCCAAGGCTGAAAATGAGTTCTACCAGATTGGGCGCCAATACGACCAGCCGTTTTGCGGCGGCTTTTTCGGGCACTGCGGGTTCGGCAAAAAGCGGTGGTGCAGTTATCAAGCCAGCAAACAGCATGCCTGTTATCGCAATTTTTAATGATTTGCATGCTGTATAGACACAATGAACTCCGGAACAACCTCTCACCAGTCGACTCCTTGTTGTACCCGTACGCCCGCATCAAAAGCGTGTTTGATGGATTGTACTTCGCTGACGGTGTCGGCAAGTTCAATCAAAGCGCGATGACAAGCACGTCCGGTAATCACAACATGTTGCATGGCGGGGCGGTTTAACAGCGCCGCTAACACCCGATCCAGTGCAATATAGTCGTAAGTAATCATATAAGTGAGTTCATCCAGCAGCACCAAAGTAATGGCCGGATCTTGCAGATAAAGCTCGGCTTGTTGCCAGACTGCTTCTGCCGCGGTTTGATCCACCTCTCGATTTTGGGTTTCCCAGGTAAAGCCGGTTGCCATTACCGCAAAAGGCACGCCATGGCTTTGCAACAAATTACGCTCGCCACATTCCCAGCTGCCTTTGATAAATTGCGCCACAGCGGCGGTTTTACCATGACCGACGCTGCGCGCCACCATACCAAAACCGGCGGTGGACTTGCCTTTGCCATTACCGGTGATTACCAGTAACAAGCCTTTATCCTGCGTGGCAGCAGCAATTCGTTGGTCGACTTGTTCTTTTAGTTTCTGCTGGCGCTGTTGATGGCGGCTGGCGGTTGGTGTGCCGGTTACTGAAACAGTGTCTTGGTGGTTCTCGGTCATATAAAACCTTCTGAAGCGTTAAATTACAGCTGGCGCTGGCCTTTTCTGCTTAACAATAATAAAAAAAACAAACTGCCGATGCCGGCGGTAATCACGCCGAGTGGCAATTCCTGTTCGGGTAACAGAGTACGGGCACCGGCATCTACCCAGATCAAAAACATACTGCCACACAGCATACTGCCGCACAGCAGCACCAGAGTTTGGCCGCCAAACAGTAAGCGTACCAAATGCGGGATCATCAACCCGACAAAACCAATGCCGCCGCAATAAGCTACGATGCAGGCGGTCAGGGCCGCCGTCAGCAACAGGAACAACAAGCGCACCGGAAGTACTGCCACACCCAGACTGTAGGCTGTTTGATCCGACCATTGCAGTGCATCCAGCTGGCGCCGGTATAAACAACCAAGCGCAAAACACAACAACAAACAAGGGGTGATGACTGCAAGCGCCTGGTAATCTGCGCGTGCCAGGCTGCCCATCAGCCAGAACATCACCCGGTTGGCGGCAAAGGCTTCACTTTGATACAACAACAAGGACGTGACGGCACTCAATAAAAAGCTGACTGCAACGCCTGCAAGGATCACCGTATCCAGCCGCTGCCAGCCACCTAAAGCTGCGAAGCCAAGCACCAGCACCATCGCCAGCAACGCACCGGCAAAAGCCGCTAGCGGCAACGCGATGGCGTATTGTGGCAGCAACAAAGTCGCTAATGTCGCGCCAAGTCCGGCGCCGGAAATAATGCCAAACAAATAGGGATCGGCCAGCATATTTCGACTTAGATTCTGCAGTAAAGCACCAGACAGAGCCAAACCTGCGCCCGCCACCAAACCAAGTAACAACCGCGGTAAACGCAGTTCCAGCAAAATTTGGTGCTGCGCAGAAGCATGGCATTGATCAAATAAACAAGGCCATAATAGCTGCCAGTCCAACGCAACAGCGCCGGTATTCAGGCACCACAGGCAGCTGAACAGCAGGAGGAATAACAGCAGTACCCAGCGAAAGGGGCGTAGCAACTTAGTCATTGCAGGCTCCCGGCGCGAAGGTGACTCTGGGTTTGCCATCAAACGGGTTCAAATCAACCAGGCAGCGCCGACCGAATACTTCGCTGATGAGCTTTGGTTGTAACACCTGCTCCGGACTGCCCGCAGCCACCACTTTGCCATGTTGCAGCAACAGCAGTTGATTACAGTAACTGGCGGCAAGATTCAGGTCGTGAAAGCTGGCTATCAGCGACAAATCCGTACTAACGATATTTTGCAGCAATTGATGCTGGTACTGTACGTCGAGATGGTTGGTAGGTTCGTCCAGTAACAAAAGGCGGGCGCCTTGTAATAATACCCTGGCAAACTGGGCACGTTGAAGTTCGCCACCTGACAAACTGCTAACGCTGGCTGTTGCTTTGTCTGCCAGCCCAACCTGCGTCAATACTTGAGAAATTCGTAATTTGTCGTCTTGATCGGTGCGTTGCCATAATTGCTTGTGTGGCAGTAAACCAAGCTCGACCAGCTCAAATACTGTGCTGGCGGTGGCTTGTTCAGTGTCTTGTGCCAATAAGGCCAGGATGCGGGCTTTTTCCGATAAAGCAAAGTGCGGCAATGGCTTACCGCACAACAGAATTTCACCACTGGCCGGGCGTAATAAACCTGCCAGTAATTTGAGTAAAGTAGATTTGCCTGCGCCATTCGGGCCAATAATTCCCAGCCGGTCGCTGACATACAGCGTCAAATCAACCTGCTGCAACCCGGCATGCGGGTGCCAGAGAAAGTTCAGGTTGGTACAGGATATGAGTGGTTGGTTTGACACCTGGAAATTCAGCCCCGACAAATGAAATAAATTCAAAGCGTTGCAGCAGACTTAATACCTTCGCTGCAACAACGCTGGAAGGCTGGCAGTCTAACAAATAATAAGCGGTGACGGCACTAGTTCTGGCAGTTAAAACTGCGGTGAATGCCGGATCTGCTGCAGTGTTGAACGAACACCGTAATGCAGGCGATAAATGCGCCAGATCAGCAGCAGATAAATCAATAACAACCATTGCAGTTGCTTCACCAGTTGCTGAAAAACTTGTTCAAGTTGCAGGTCCATTTGATGTGCCTGTAGCAGCAATTGTTGACACAATTCAGCGCGCAATTGGTAAATTTTTTCCATTCTGGTGCTTGCCAGGGTAAACCACAAGGTCGCATCGCCATCAAAGTCTTGCGCCAGCGCTTGCTCGCGTTGTTCAATAAAAGCCCCATTTTCAAACTGAGATTGCACCATCAGCCATTGTTGTTGCAGTTCTGGCGAACTCAGCGCGGCAAATTGTTGTAAATAATCCATTTGCTCATTCACCAGAATGACATAACTCTGGTAGCGACTGGCAGACATTTGTTGTTCGGCGAAAGCGACATGTAAGGTGGCGCGCTCTTGCCCGGCGAGCTCCAGCGCTTCCGTCAGTACGACAATCGCCGCTAATGGCTTGGTTAATCCGGTCAGTTCATTTTTTTGCTGTAAATAGTCAGCGAGATCCAATAATGGTCGCAACAAAGCTGAATATGCCCGTTTGATGTCGCTACTATTGAGCTGCTGATCAGAAATTCGCTGACGTAGCAACAGTAACTGAGTTTTCTCCGGCAGAGTCTTCAGATAATCCGGAGCGGTTTCGCTGATGGCCTGCTGGTCTGCAAGCGTTAATTCCAGATCGCGCCATGCCGCATCCGTCTGCAATTGTTGTAATTCGATCGGGGGGCGCGAAGGTAATTGCTGGGTGGCGAACCCGGCTAACATGCCGCGTTCGGTCTGCAGTTGTTGCGTCAGTTGCTGGACTGGCAGCAGCAACGGCAATGCGTTGAGCGTGGTTTGCAGTTTGTACTGTTGTTGTTTGTTGTTTAAAACCCAGTTCAGGGTCAGTGCCAGATAAATGGATGCGATGATTAAAAGTAACCAGAAAATCCATCTTTGGCTGCTGCGCTGTGCATCAATCATCTGTGTCATTCCTTGTCACGTGAGCCAGATCCAAAGCTTAGGCTGTTTCTGAAATTATGCCAAACTTAGCGCTGACAAATTTAATACCGAACATTTAACCATCGACTATTTAACACGGTTGAATGAAACAAGGCCTGGCAGCTTGTTGACTGTCAGGCCAGCCGTTTGCTATTGGATGTTTTGATCCTTAGCCTGTTGCAATGCGTCCAGTTCTTTAGCGATTGATTCAGGCGAGCGGGTATGCCGCGCAAGCGCCATATAAGCCACCGGTACCACATACAGGGTCAGTAATGTGGCAAATCCAACTCCGGCACAAATCACCATCCCGATCACCATCCGGCTTTCAGAACCTGGACCTGAGGTGACAATCAGCGGAATACTACTCATCACTGTGGTGAAGGCTGTCATGGCGATAGGGCGTAAGCGTTGAACCGATGCTTGATGAATCGCTTGGCCGAATTCCACCCCGGCATCACGTAGCTGGTTGGCAAATTCGACAATTAAGATGCCGTTTTTGGCCACCAACCCGATAATCATCACCAGACCTATCTGGCTGTAAATGTTTAGTGTCATATCCGCCAGATATAAACCTCCCAGCGCACCGGCAAGGCCAAGCGGCACCGTTAGCATGATGATCAGCGGATGGACAAAACTTTCAAACTGCGCGGCCAGCACCAGATAGGTGATGATTAGCGCCAGCGCGAAAATAATCACCGTTGATTCGCCACTGTCTTTGTACATCAGTGATTCGCCTTTGTACTCTATCCCAACGTTGTCGGTGATTTCAGTACGAACGGTTTCTTCTAAAAATTCCAGCGCCTCGCCCAGGCTATAGCCAGGTGCCAGGTTCGCGGAAATGGTAATAGCCCGCATCCGGTTATAGCGGTTCAGCGTGGATGACGTGGCTTCTTCGCGCAGCGTCACCAGGTTATCCAATGGGATTAGCTGATTGGTCGCTGCTGAGCGGACATAAACGTTCGAAATATTGTCCGGTTTGCTAAAATCCTCGTTCGCGCCTTCGAGGATCACGTCATATTCTTTACCGCGATCAAGGAAAGTGGTGACCCGCCGTCCGCCAAGCATCGCTTCCAAAGCCCGGCCAACCACGCCGACTGAAATACCTAGATCAGCAGCCCGTTCGCTGTTAATTTCGACCAAAATTTGTGGCACCGTTTCTTTGTAGTCATGGTCGAGCATCAACAGATTGGGGTTTTGCTGGGCTTTGGCGAGCACAATATCGCGCCATTTGGCTAATTCTTCATAGGTATTACCCTGCATCACAAACTGCACTGGTCGGCCACCGCCACCCCTGCCGCCACTTAAACCGCTGCGTTGGTTGATAAAGGCTCGCACATCCGCCAGTTCATTAATCTTGCCGCTGATTTCCGGGATCAATTCTGCGGTGCGACGCTCGCCGTTGGTCCAGTTTTCACTACCAACAATCGCCATACCACCAGTATTGCCAAAACCTGGCACCCGGATCAGCAACCGGTTTAATTCACCTTTTTCGTAGTAGGGCAGCAGGATATCTTCAATCAGCTTCATATTGCGGCTGTTGCTGCTGTAGCTGGCGCCTTCAACCGGGCTCATCATCACAAAAAAGGTGCCGCGATCTTCTTGGGGCGCGAGCTCAGACGGGATGATTTTTACCAGCATCGCGCTGGCGATAAAACACAGCGCCAGCACGGCAAAGGTCGGCCATTTATGGGTGGTCACATGTTTTAACTGCGCCAGATAACCTGCTTCAATGGCGGCAAAACGACGGTGCAAAAAGGCACTGAATTTGCTTTCGCGTTTTTGCCGGGTCAACATTTTGCTACACAACATCGGCGTCAGGGTTAAAGCTGCAACCGCAGAAAATGCCACTGCAGCAGCTACTGCCAGGGCAAATTCGGTAAAGAGTTTACCCAGGTCACCTTGCATAAACACCAGCGGCACAAATACCGAAATCAGTACCAGCGTCGTGGCGACCACCGCAAAACCAACCTCACGGCTGCCATGGTAAGACGCCAGTAGTGGATGCTCGCCGTTTTCGATGCGCCGGTAAATATTCTCCAACACCACAATGGAGTCATCGACCACCAGGCCAATCGCCAGCACCATCGCCAGTAACGTCAATAAGTTAATCGAAAAATCCAGTGCATACAGCACGGTAATGGCGCTGATTAACGCTACCGGCACCGTGACGGCAGGAATAAAGGTCGCCCGTAAATTACCCAGGAAGGCAAAAATCACTACCACCACCAACAGCAGGGCAATGCCAAGGGTGTTGTAAACTTCGTGAATAGATTCGGCAATAAATACCGAGGAGTCATAGCCACTGACAATGGTGGTGCCGGCTGGCAAGGTTGCTTTGATGCGTTCCGCTTCAGCGCGGGCATTTTTCACCACATCCAGCGTATTGGCTTTGGATTGCTTGATGATGCCAATGCCCAACACACTTTTGCCGTCACTGCGAAATTCGCTTTCTTCATCTTCGGATGCAAGCACCACTTCGGCGACTTCACCCAGACGAACCAGATAATTGTTGTCGCCTTTTTTAACCACTAGCCGACGGAAATCATCCTGGGTTTTGTAGGTACGAACCACCCGCACGATAAAATCGCGATCAGACGATTTAACATTACCGGCAGGCAATTCGACGTTTTCGTTGCGCAGCACGTTTTCAATATCCTGCACTGTCACGCCACGTGACGCCATGGCGTCTTTGTCCAGCCACATCCGCATCGCATATTTACGTTCACCGCCAATTTGCAGGCGGGCAACACCATCGACCACCGAAAACCTTTCGGTAATAAAGCGGTCGGCGTAGTCGGTCAGTTCGAGGTTGGTCATGTTTTCGCTGGACAGTAAAAACCAGGCGATGGTGTCATCATCACTGTTGGCTTTAAATACTTCCGGTGCCCGCGCCTGATCCGGCAGGTTGTCCATTACCCGCGACACTCGTTCGCGCACGTCATTCGCTGCCGCATCGATATCCCGGTTGATATTAAATTCGATGGTGACGTTGGATCGGCCAACCCGGCTATTGGAGCTGACGTTTTTAATCCCTTCGACGCCGCTGATCATATCTTCAATCGGCTGAGTAATTTTGGATTCGACAATTTCGGCAGAAGCGCCGGGATAGTCGGTACTGATCGATACCACCGGCGAGTCAATATCCGGAAATTCGCGCAGCGGTAACATGCTGAAACAGACGATGCCGAAAATCATCAGCACCAGATTGACGACGGTGGCGAACACCGGGCGTTTGACGGAAACATCAGACAACCACATAGCTATTGCCCCACTCGGGTAATAACCACACCGTTGCGTAGTTTTTGCGTACCTTCAACCACAACTTCATCGCCTTCGGCCAGGCCGGACAGCACTTCAATACTGCCAGGCACCCGTTGCCCCAGAGAAATTTCCACTTGTTTCACACTGTCATCGGCAGCCACCACAAACACATAATGGCGGTTTTGCAGCGGCACTATGGCTTTTTCCGGCACCTGCAATACTTTGTTGTTGGCTAGTTCGACCGTGACGTTTAACAACATGCCGGGTCTGAGTTTCAGGTCGCTGTTGTCGATGGTGCCATGTACTTTAATCGAGCGGGTGACGGGGTCGAGCCGTGGGTCCATCGCTTTAATTTTGCCGACGAATTTGCTGTCGCCATAAGCAACATTGGTAATGGCCAGTGGCATATCCAATTTTAAATCCGCGATGTAACGTTCAGACACGTTAAATTCAACCCGGATCACCGAAATGTCGTCCAGCGTGGTCAGCACAGTGCCGGTTGAGATATAAGCGCCTTCGCTGACCTGACGTAAACCAAGCAGGCCATCAAATGGTGCTTTAATTTGCATTTCACTGAGGCGAGCCATCACCGCATCCAGCTGCGCCTGAGTAGCGTTGACTTTAGCCTGTTGTTCATCTTGTAGCGAAATAGCACTGGCCTGAGTACGTGTCAGGTTATTGAGTCGCGCCAGCTGGCGTTTTTGCTCATTGAGTAAAGCTTTCAGCTCATTTACTCTGGCTTTTTCTTCGGTATCATTCAGCTGTGCCAATAATTGGCCTTTTTTGACCTGCTTGCCTTCGTTAATATCAAGCAACGTCAGGTAATCACTGGTGGCAGCAACAATTTTGGCCGAGTCATAAGCCAATGCTGTACCCAGGGTTTTCACCTGGCGCGATAACTCTGCGCTGGTAATTTTGGCCGTTTTGACCGTGGTTTGGTTGTTGCCGCCGCGTATTTGGGCTGTGTTATTGTCTGCGGTGAACCAGATGTAAGCAATAAAGCCGAGCAATGCAGCTAGAATTATGAAAATTAAACGGGTTGGTTGCTGAGACACTTCGGCTCCGGTGCATATCAGATAAAAATAAAGTACGGTATTGTATGGAAAAGCGGCCATGGTGGATGTTGAAGTTATCGCATCACTGGCGGCGTTGGTCGAATCGTTGGAGGAAATCATGGCAGAAAAACCATGCGAACGTTGCCGGATGATTCGGTTTTATGTGGTCTGGACCATTTTAATGACCGTTTTCACGCTTTATTATCTTGATAGCCCGGGTTAAGCCGATGCGATATTTATACCGAAGCCGCAGTGGCCAGGGCGGCGGCGCATTAATGCTGTCATCGGCTATCGTGCTGATATTGTTGGTGTTGTTACTGGCAATCAGCCCTGATCTAACGTCCATGCAAGGCTGGGTGGTGTTGTTTTTATTGTTGTTGCTGGCGATTTTTGTCGGATATAGCAAAATAACCGAGCCTTATTATGCGGTCGAACTCAACACACAGGGGGTTTGTTACCACCATCGACGTGGCAGTTGGTTATTACCATGGCAAGCGTTTGCGTTTGCCAGCGTGCCGCAGCTCGCTGGCGGCGGCGAGCTGAGTTATGTTGGTTTTAAAGTGACAAATTACCCGGGTTTTCTGCAGCATTTACCGCTGCGGCTGGCTGTAAAATTGTTGACAGAACAACGGCATTTACTGATAGTGGCGTTGCGTCGAAATTGCCCGGATGGCACTTGCCCCAGTGAGATGTTGCTGGAAAGTACCGACCTTCATATCGACAACATTCGTTACCACGGTGTGCTGGCCATGTTTGCGCACCGAATGCGGCATTTATCCGGGTTACTGGGCGCAGAACTGTTTATACCAGCCGACAGTCTGGCTATAACACCTGCTGAATTTTGCCGGATGGTAAATCAGAGCCGTCTGAACTACATCAGTACCCGAGATGGGTTGATGACACCTCCGACACAGTTGTAATGCCGGAAAACCGTTGCTAAACAGCCGTTTCAGGCTCTGGACACATTTTTCTGCCTGTATCATAATGCAGTGATACACAAGCCAAACGATGGTGAAAACAATTATGAGTACTTACGAAAGACCCTTTCTGGTAAGCGGACGCAACACCGTAATTCACAAGCAAAAAAAGCTCGATCTGATCGTTATCAACAATGAAACTGATCCAGTGGTCATCGTATCCCGCACCGGCGTTAGAATTTTCACTGAAGAAGTGCCTGTCAACCGCGTGGAAGCAAAAGAACGTTACATGGATATCGTCGATATCGGCAGCAGTGATGTGTTCGGCGAAACCAAAACTCTGTTATTTGTGCAAGCATTGAACAACAAAGAATATAAAATCGATTACACAAAAATCGGAACGGATTTATTTATCCGGGTACATCAGGAAAACTATATCTGAAGATTGGCTATTGTTCCGATGGTTAACAGGCGCAAAGATTGCGGCTGCTCTATAAAGAAATCGCTACGGCGGTTTTTTTATTGGTCGTGAACCCGCTTCAGATAAATACCAGCGCTGAAGCATTTGACAAACTGCGCAAATAATTTAACGCAAAAATTTGCAGAAAGGTTACTGATTTTACGCAATCACTTGCGTTTACAGTGAAAATTTGCTTCAGTAGCCAGTAATTATGGTTATAGTTGTGATCCCGCTGTGAACTCTATTTCAATGCAATTTAGTCGTAATCAAGACACGATCATTATCGACGTGATGGTGACACTGTTGCCTTTAACCCCAGCGCTGGTGCGCGAAGGCATGGCCGAAGCTGGTTTTGGCCGCTGCTTTGTGGTGAACGATCAACTCACTAATTTACTTGCCGATTATCAGGCACTGCAATCCGAACTTAAACTGAAAAAAATCCCAGATGGCTACCGCGCCCAGCGCAAAATCGCCGTGCGTAAAAATGCTGAAGTTAAATTTGATATCGCACCCGATGCGATGACTGCTACGGCCACTATTGTTGCAGCCTGGGGCGGCGCGCCGGTGTCGGCC
This sequence comes from Rheinheimera sp. SA_1, assembly GCF_001669775.1. Classification (GTDB taxonomy): domain Bacteria; phylum Pseudomonadota; class Gammaproteobacteria; order Enterobacterales; family Alteromonadaceae; genus Pararheinheimera. The sequence continues at coordinate 562,917 of NZ_LXWK01000016.1, read as the reverse complement.
AATGATTTAGTCAAAGGGGCTCAGGAATACGGCATCAGCTTTGGCTTTCAAAAAGAACAAATTGTCCATTTAGTCGCGACGGCGAGCCGGGCTGAACCCGGAGTCGTGACAACGCAGGTGATTGCCGTCGGCCGCGTGATGCAACCCGGACTGAATGCGCGGTTTGAAGCCTTAGTTGCCGGGATGTCGGTGCGGGTGAATAAACCCGTGATGATTAGCAACAGTCGTGCTGATTTACGCGACTTTGGCGTGATCCCTGCGGTACAGCTGGGGCAAGGTATAGTGCGTCGCCTTCCGCCAACCAAAGGCGTTGACGGCATTAATGTCCGCAGTGAAGTAACATTGGCACCGCCTGGTACACCTATCGAATGGAATAACGGTGAAGGCGTTGAAGTCAGCCCTACTGATGCGGATTTACTGATAGCGGCGCGTGATGGAATGCCCCGTATTTTGGATGCCGGCGCTACTGTTGATGAAGTGTACGCGGTGAAAAAAGTCGATTTAGCCACCGGTCATATTCAGTTCCGTGGTTCGGTGATCGTCAACGGCGATGTCACCCAGGGCATGAAAGTGATTGCAGGCGGTAATGTCTTTATCAAAGGTGCGGTTGAAGGCGATTTGGTCGAATCAGGTGGTGATATTTCGATTGGCGGTTCTATTATCGGTCATCAGGTAAATGTCGGAACTGATGAAGAACAGTACAGTACGGTGGTCAAAGCAAAAGGTGACATCCGTTGTACTTTAGCGCAGTACGTCAAGATTGAATGCGAAGGTGATTTCCACGCGGTGAAGCAAATTAACCATTGTGATGTATCCGCCAGAATGGTGGTGGCCGGACCCGAAGATAAGCTGACCGGTAAAGTGGTAGGTGGGCATTTTTATCTCGATTTGGGCATTAAATGTGGGGTACTTGGCTCACCATCCGAAAGCTCGCTGCAGCTGAATATCAATCGGCGCATTGACCCGGTTGCCGAAAAACAGCAGGCGCTGCGGCAAAATGTGGCCGCGGTCAAAGTGGAAATGGAACAAATTAAGTCCAGTATTGAGCAGATGAAAAAACTCGAGAAATCGGACGCGACCACCGAGCATATGAATGCTTTTGTGGAAGAATTTGAAGCGCAAAAAACCGTCGCTTTAGCAATGATTGAAGATATCAAACGGCTGGAAGCACAGCGTGTGGCGTTGATGATTGAAACTGCAGTCATCGTCAAACAGCAAATGTTTGGTGGGGTTGAAGTTCACGTGGGGAGTGAAAAGCTGCCGGTCAAACGTGAGTACGGACCAAGTCAGGTGAAAATTATCGAAGCGGCTTTGAAAATTGATCCGTTAATCCACTGAGTTTATTTCGACCCCCTGTTTTGCGACAAAGACGGATAAGCTCAGCGCCACTGCGTGCGATACCAAATGCAGGCCGAGCCCCTGTCTGACGGCACGCTTTGCGTTTATCCGACCTACCAAAAACTGGTTTGACCAAACTTAGATACTCTGTTATCCGATAAATTGTGCGCTGGCTGCGATAATGCCAGCTGCCCTGGCCGTTTTAATAAGTTATGCTGCCATTTCACATCACGAACTTTCGGGCTGGTTGTCAGGAGAAAAAGTTGCGAGTTTTATTGCTATTGTTTGGCCTGCTGAGTTTCCACCTTTTTGCCAATGAATGCCAGATGGCGTTCCGGCACGGCATTCTGATTTCGCCGGATCAAATCCGGGTCATGACCGCTGATCGCACCCAATTTCAGATTAACTATGACCGCCAGTTATTTATTCAGGGACAGTGGATTACCTTATCCGAAGCAGATACTGAAGTTGTTGCCCAATACAGCCAGGGCATGCGCAAATTTGTGCCGCAAGTGGTTGGCATCGCTGTTGACAGCGTCGAGCTCGGTTTATCAGCAATTGAAAGTATGTTGATTGGCGTCGGTAATCCGACCCAACAGGAAGAATGGAAAGCGCTGGTGCAGGAAACCACCTATCAGTTGATGTCGCGGTTTGTCCGAAGTGGCGAGCATTTTTATCTGGCACCACAAAGCCTGAATGAAATGGATGCATTTTTGCATGGCGAGCTGAAAGAAAATCTGACGCAGCTGGCTAAAAATACCGTGGGTGCGGTGTGGGGCGCGCTACGTGACGCACTGCGGCAGACCGACGATAATTTCGAACGTAGTGAAAGCCAGGACTGGCAGAGTGTCGAGCAGCTGATTGATAAAATAAATTTGGGGCTCGATGCCAAAGCCGATGAGCTTGAAGCACAATCGGCGTTATTTTGTACCCGCTTGCTGGAACTTGATCATATCGAAAGTCAGCTGCAACAACGGGTGCCGCAACTGCTGCAGTACGATGTGGTGATTGCCAAGTAGGCCGCTGAGCTCATTTTTACCCCGAATCTTCAAGGATGACGGGTATATACCCAAAATCATTGAAGATTCGGGTAGGCGGCAACTAAACGAATCTGGAACGCCAGCCCGACCCAGGAGCATAGCTGTTCTATGTGACTGGGGTGAGTGCAGGCGGCCAACAACCCCGAATCTTCAAGGATGACGGGTATAGCTCAGACCAACCCAAATTCTCCGCCCATTACCGCCGGCATCGCACTATCGACTTCGTCGCTGATCGCATCAATGGTTTTTTCCGCTTCATCCAGTTCACTGACTTCAGCAATATGGAACAGCGCTTCGCCTTCGTTGATCAGCGGTAAGTTATTGCGGCCAATGATAATACCGCTGAAAGTTGCTACCACAGCGACTTCAAAATCGGAGTAGGGCGAGTAGATATGCGCCAGCACATCACCCACTTCAACTTTTTGGCCTAAACCATAATAATAGCGGGCGATACCATCATGCTCGGCGCGGACCCAGCTACTTTTTTTCGAAAATAACGACTGGGTTTTCTCGACCTTTCGCACCGACCGTAGCATGCCGAGACTGTGCATCACGTTGACGATACCGCGCACACCAATTTTGATCGACTGCTCATCAAAACGCAGCGCTTCACCGGCTTCATACAAAATAATCGGAATACCCAGATTATTGGCGGTGCCGCGCATGGTGCCGTCGCGACTAGCAGCTTTGATAATAATCGGCGCATTAAAACTTTCGGCCATCTTCAGCGACACTTTATCTCTGGAAGTAGCGCGGACTTGCGGCAGGTTACTACGGTGAATAGCGCCAGTATGTAAGTCGATGACATGGGTGCATTTCTTTAGAATACGGTCGGTGAACTGCCAGGCCATCCGACTGCCTAATGAGCCTTTTTCACTGCCAGGGAAACTGCGGTTTAAATCTCGGCGGTCCGGTAAATAACGGGATTGTTGTACAAAACCATAGGTATTGACGATCGGAACCACGATTAAAGTGCCGCGTAAACTATTTATTTTTGGAAGTTTCAGCAAGCGACGGCAAATTTCCACGCCATTAATTTCATCACCATGCAAAGCCGCGGTAATCAGCAGTACCGGGCCAGGTCTTTTGCCATGCAGCACATGGGCGCCGATATTAAGCTCGGTGTGAGTGTAAAGTTTACCAAAGGGGATATCCACCACCACGCGGCTACCTGGGGTGATGGTGCTGTTGCCAAACTCAAAATCTTCGGCGACAGCGGGCGGCGGGCGGTTGCTGACGGCTGGGGCATTATCCGGTTCCGGCACTTCACTCATCAAGACGATCTCCGTTGTTTGCTTTGGTGGCGGCTTACTTGTTGTTCCAGATACTGCACTATTGTGTCAGCAACATCAATTTCGCTTGCAGCTTCAATGCCTTCGAGGCCAGGTGAGCTATTCACTTCCATCACCACCGGCCCCTGATTGGAGCGCAAGATATCAACACCCGCCACATTTAAACCCATGCAGCGCGCCGCTTTTAATGCGGTTTGCCGTTCGGCTTTACTTAAACGGACTTTACTGGCGGTGCCGCCGCGATGCAAATTAGAGCGAAATTCACCTTCTTTAGCTTGGCGTTTCATCGCGGCCACCACTTTATTGCCAACCACAAAACAGCGGATATCGGCGCCTTTGGCTTCGCGGATATATTCCTGCACCAGAATATTGGCGTTCAGGCCCATGAAGGCTTCAATCACACTCTCGGCGGCGGTGCGGGTTTCGGCCAGCACCACGCCGATACCCTGGGTGCCTTCCAGCAATTTGATCACCAGCGGCGCGCCACCGACCATTTCAATCAGATCAGGAATATCACCGGGTTTGTCAGCAAAACCGGTGATCGGCAAGCCAATACCGTCGCGTGCTAATAGTTGCAGTGAATTGAGTTTATCGCGCGCCCGGCCGATAGCGGCGGCGTTATTCAGGCAATACACATTCATCATTTCGAACTGGCGTAAAACGGCGCTACCGTAAAAGGTAATTGAAGCGCCGATCCGCGGGATAATCGCATCAAAAGCCGACAGTTCTTCGCCTTTGTAGTGGATAGATAACGCATTGTGATTGATGTTCATGTAACACAAAATCGGATCAATCACTTCAATCTGGTGGCCGCGGGCTTCGGCGGCTTCGACCAGTCGCTTGGTCGAGTACAATTCGGCATTTCGGGATAACAAAGCTATTTTCATGCAGACTCCGGCTACAGCTGTGGTGATTGTCCACACTGCAAAAAATAATAATGAGTTTAAATAGTTACGACTTGGTGATTTGGCTTTGTTTTAAAAATCTATTGTCAGCGTCAAACTTTGGAATATTTAAGGCAACAGTAACAAGGAGCCTAGACCGAGAAACACAAAAAAACCAATCACATCGGTGATGGTGGTGAGAATAACCGAGCCGGATAATGCCGGGTCAATTTTGACTTTTTCCAGCAGCACCGGGATAACCACCCCGGAAGCTGCCGCCACCAGAATATTAATCACAATGGCCAGGCCAATCACAGTGCCGATGATCAGATCGTTAAACCAGAAGTAAGTAACAACGGCAATCACTGCCGCCCACAACACGCCGTTGATCAAGCCCACCCCCAGCTCCTTTCGCAGCAAAGTCCAGTAGGTTTTGGGAGTGATTTGCCCCAGAGCTAAACCGCGAATTATCAAGGTCAAGGTTTGGCTGCCGGCAATGCCACCCATACTGGCGACAATCGGCATCAGCACCGCCAATGCGACCACCTGTTGCAAGGTTGCTTCAAACAGACCGATGGTCCATGATGCCAGAAAAGCGGTCAGCAAATTAATACCCAGCCATACGGCACGGCGCTTGGCGCTGTTCATTACCGGGGCGAACAAATCTTCGGTTTCATCTAAACCGGCAGTGTGCATAAACTGGCTTTCGAGGCTGCGCCGGACGTTTTCCAGCGCTTCACCAATGGATAACCGGCCGAGCAACTTGCCTTCCTCATCAATCACCGCTAAAGCGGTATAACCGGAGCGTGCCACGATGTCGGAGCCTTGGTCCAAGTCCATTTCACCGTCGACAACCGGCGCTTCGTCATCAATAAATTCCACGATTGGCAAATGACTGGGCTGACCGAGCAAACTAATGCTCAATAACATGCCGACATAACGACCGGTGCGGTCCACCACCATCAGCGCGTCATGGTATTCCGCGTCTTCATTTAGTTTTTTAAATAACCGAATGGCATCACGGATTTTGGCGTTATTGCGAATGGTTAATACATCGTGGTCAGCGTAACGACCACATTGTTCGTCGGTGTATGCAAGAGCGGTGGCCAGCCATTCTTTATCGGTGGCGTCCAGTTTAGAGCAGGCTTCCTGATAAACCGCTGCCGGCAATTCATCAAGCATTTCAATCAGATCGTCAACGTCCATCCGGTCGACCAACACGGACAGTTCAGGCGCTTCTAATTGTTTAAAGATGTTTTCACGCGCATCGTCGCGCATATAAGACAGAGCATGAATTTGCTCATCGGGGTGCAGGCTTTGCCAGGTGCTGATCCGCTGCTCCAGCGGCATCGCTTCAAGCGCAACTGCAATTTCTTCTGGTTCCAGCTGGCTGAGTTTGACGCCAAGCTGTTCAACTTCCTGCTCATCGAAGCTGTCGCGAACAATTTCTTTGATATCAAGTAGTTGAGTGTCAGCCATCGCTGCGTCCTTACACCAGAACTTAACACCAGTTTGGCAGATTGCCGCTGGTGAAACCGGTTATTTTAAAAGTTGGCGATAATACCGCAGCTGCGCGTCAGTTTTATAGTCAATTCAAAGACATTTCCAATCTTTTTTCGCTGATTGACCGAGTTGGCTGGTGACTGTTAAAAATTGTCACCACCAGCGTTTGATTTTAAAGCCCAGCAGCATCGCCAGTGCCAGAACGGTCATGACAGCGATTGTCCAGTAATACCCGGTTTCCAGATGAAGTTCCGGCATATTGTCAAAGTTCATTCCGTACATGCCGACGATAAAGGTTAGTGGAATAAACACCGTCGATACCATGGTGAGGAGTTTCATCCGTTCGTTAATTTGGTGCGATGATGTCGACATATAACCGCTAACCAAATCGCCGAGCTGGTCGTAGTACATTTGCGTCATGCTGAGCAGACGTTCGAATTTTTCGTAAAAGTCACGCAGTTCAACCGGTTGAAACAGGCTTTTCAGCAGGTGTTCGCTTTCCAGATCCAACAAATCGGCAAACATTTCTTTTTGATAAGCGAGGTTACGGTCCAACTTTCGAAACACTGAACGATATCGCATAATTTGCGCCATTTTCTGGTCGTCACCATGGTTAAGCATGGCGTCTTCAAATTCGGACAGTTCATCTTCAAAATTGATCAGTTTTTCCAGATAGCTGGCAGAAACGGCATGAATATAATGTTTTACCCAATCCTTAATCGGCATTGCTGGCTGCTGCAAATCAAAAGTAGGCAGGGCGTAGGCATATTCCTGCTCCGGCAACTGGCATTTGTAGAGCAGCACCTGATTGGAGAACAGCAGGCTGAGCTGGGCATGGCCCGGATAATCCTTAAAATCTTTGCCGGCATAAGCGCGCAAAATCATCAGCGTAAAGCCATTGGAACTTTCCAGCTTTGGCGGGTGGCGTTCGCGCAGGAAGTCTTCGGCTATTTCCGGATGAATATTAAATTTCGCCAGTAACTGTTGCTGTTCGTCTGTGCTGGCATTGGACAAATTCAGCCACAGCCGCTGATCGCCGTGCAGTGGTAACGACAACAGCTTGATATCACCGTTTTGCCAGGTTTCGGTTTCCGGGTTGTACAGATGAAGCACAATCATCTTATTTTCCAATACGTTGTTTTGCCGAGCATACGCAATTGTTTCACAGGCTGGCAAGCAACATCAATGGCTAATGTTCCGGCCAGGCTGTGTCATTACTGCAGTTCTCGACCTGTAGCACCTGTTGTTGCAAATTATTTGGTTGGTTATTTGGCCGGGTATTTGGCAGAAAGACCTGATTGTAAGGGGAGGCGGCATAACTTAGCTGATCAAGAGGGCAAGCGGCACTTTGACCCGGGCCTACGACCAGTTTGCTGCCAACCTTCACCTGGCAGACGCTGATCCGGGTAAGCGGATTCCATTTCGGACAAATAGCGTAGTCAATCCGGTATTGTGCGCGGGTGCTGGCAGGCCTGGTAAAAGTCCACCAGGAGCCAAATTGAGAGTTTGGATCGGCGTGGTTCCACCCGCGGTAAACCAGAACTGGCTGGGTGGCCACAAACACTTTGCCTTTGCACAGTCGGCCCTGCATTGGCTTGCCTATGGCTGCTTGTAATAACTCTGGATCGTCAATGGCAATTAAACCACTGGGCACAGGTTGAATGTCGCCGATGCACGCTGTTGCGTCAATTGTGCTCGTTGAGCCAGCTGTGATCGTTGTGTCAGCTGTTACAGCTTGGTGCGGTGACGTACTGCAGCCAGTGAGCAACCCAACAGTAACTATCAATCCACATAGAAAATGAAAGCGATGCCGCGCTGGTTGTCGATATTCAGTCATCGGCGCCCAGTGTTTATCCTGCTTCAGCATTTGCATGTCTGCATCCTACAAGCGCCAATGCATCAGAATGTAGTTGTTGAACAAGCAGTATGCCAGTTTGCGCAAACGTAAAAGGTCACCGTACGGAGCTACTATGATCTAAATGGCTTTACAGGCCGCCTAAATATTGAACAATTCAACGACCCTGCTACATTCTATTCTCTGTGATCTCAGTTCTAATTATGATTCAGAAAACTTTATGCTGCACGAAGTGAAAAGGAGATTCCCATGGCAATATTTACGGCTGATTTACTCAAAACCTTGCTTCCAAAATGCAAAAATCCTGACAGTTGGGTGGCACCTCTCAATGAGATTTGCCCCAAGTACGGTATTAACTCTAGTGATCGTTTAGCCTGTTTTCTAGCTCAAGTGGCATATGAATCTGGTTCATTTAACATTTTGACTGAAAATCTAAGTTTCAGTGCCAAACGATTAATGGAGGTGTGGCCAAAACGCTTTCCGACATTGGACTTTGCAATGCAATATGCTGGGAATCCCGAAAAACTGGCGAATTATGTCTATGCAAATCGGATTGGGAACGGTGATATCGTTTCAGGAGACGGTTATAAGTATCGTGGGCGAGGTCTTATTCAACTAACCGGACGTTCCAATTACAAGCGCGCAGGAGAACACCTAAATTTACCTCTATTAAATAAGCCTGATTTGTTAGTGGAGCCACACAATTCATTGCTTTCCGCTGCATGGTTCTGGTCTTCTTTGGGACTCAATGAGTTGGCTGATGACAAGACGGATGATGATGATCTAGAAGATTTCACGCTCATCACAAAAAGAATCAATGGCGGACTGAATGGATTAAAAGACCGCTTAAAGCTTGCAATCGAAATTCGGTCAAAACTATAAAGCTTTAATCGGCTCACTCGACTGCTTGTATCGGCGAAGCGGTGTTTTGTTGTGTCAATTTGATACTCTCTCACATCAATATCAGCCTTTGCGTGCACTTGTCGTCTTGATGGTCAGGAGTGGCTAAAAAAGCATACTGCAAGATGCAGGGTCAGGTCTTGTGCAAGACCTGACCCCGGGTTCCTATAAAGCAATCACACTGAAGGTGTAGTTGCTGTTACGGACACGAGCAATCTGCGCAGACCTTGGCTTTAGCGTTATGCCATCCTGACATGAAATACGTGAATCTTTAAGATCTGCTGCAAAAATGTTTATGCAAATATTTGGCGATGAAACGATGGGTGGCCTGAAATTATCAGAGGAGATGGTTCCCTACTTGTTTGAATTATTGGGAACCATCCGTTTTAAAAGCGGGCAATCATGCCAACAAAAGCACCTTTAAATTCAAGATCGGTAGATAAACTGTTTAAATTTTCGAATTCCATTTTCACCACTCGATAACCTAAGTTCACATGAAAATCCGCCATTTTGTTTCTCATCAGATTGTAACTTAAGCCAACTTGATAGTCAGAAAATGTATGGTCATCTATTAATAAAAAGTCAGCTTGGGCAAATACACTTAAACTAGTTAACGGCAAGCTCATGTTGGTGGCAACGTACAACATAGGCTTAATTTCGTCAGTTTTTATTTTACCGCTGGAAATAGCAGTATTTTCTTCGTCTGGACAAGGACTGTCAGGAGAAGGATTAGGATCATCACAATTGTCAACAGAACTTTTTGCAGCCCCGGTAACGGTAACGCCACCATTCAAATCTCTAGCGGTTAATCCCAACTCAAATGAAAATCTTTCATTATCAAACAAATCATAATAGAAGGTGTAATCGACATAACTGACGTTAAAACTGGCATCAACTTTATCACCAATAGGAAAGGTCTGATCGTCGAAGCCAACCTCTTGCGTTAAAGTAGTTTTACCTGAGGTATCCAGTTGGGTATTCGAAATGCGTATATTAGGAAGAAAAGAAATAGGGTGCTTAATATCAATAAAGGCGTTAATTTGCTGTTCTTTTTTTAAATTAAAATCAATGAGCGTATTTTCTTCACCAAAAATACCACTTGGTTCACTTTGCCAGATTTGGACGCCCAGATATAAACCAACATAATCACTTGATTTTGGCGTATAAGTGAATTGTGCAGTGGCTGGGGCGGTAAAAGTAAAAAGTGCTGCAAGAGTTGCAGCAAAAGCTGTTTTTATCATCTGTTACTATCCTTGTTTACGAATCAGGGCGAGAACGTAAGCGTTCTTTTTTTGTTCAGATTGCTTAACAACCGGTCTCGCTGATGTAAAAGACGAAGTTAAATATGCCAGCGCCGTTCACAAAACTTTCAAACATCGGGTTGAAATCGTTTAAAAAACGTTGGTGATCTTGCCCTGGGCAAAGAACTCGCAAGACGCAAATTCTATTGCCTTCGTTCATGAATTTTTCTTAAAAGAAGTTAACCTTTAACTCACGTTAATTCAACCGATTCCGTACATATTAACCAACATAGGTAAGTGCTGGAACCTGATACATGCCAATTTCTTTTGGCAGCATTTCAGTGTACAACCCCTGGTCTTCGACATAGGCAGTATAACCACCAAATTTACGGAACTTCGGCACATTTTCCAGTACCTGGGCGATGGCGATTTGAACACCAAAAGGGTCAGGTCTTTTTGCACCATCGATATGATTATTCATTCGAAGAATGCAATAAACGAAAAGCAGTAATTCATTCGCAAATAGAGACTTCGTCAGACTCAAGCCGATGGTAGCTGTATAAAAATACCCCGTACATTGATGGATTTAAGAGTTCCGAAGATGGCGTTGTGCATCAGTTAAATAGCTAGTGTCTAAAGCAAATCGAACGGTTTTCGATCCAATAGACAGTCGATAAACGCACCGAGCACGGCCGGTCGATGTTGTCGGCTTGGATAGTAGAGGAAGAGTCCCGGACGAGAAATTGTCCAGTCCGCAAGAACCTGGACTAGCTTGCCTTGCGCCAACAGTTCAGCCACGCCGTCTCGTTCAAAGTGATAGGCGATGCCAAGTCCGCTGACCGCCGCGGCAACCCCGATGTCAGCATGATTGGTCACGACTGAGCCTTCCACCGCGATTTCCAGTCGTTGTCCTTGTTTATTAAACTCCCAGCGGTAGTAACTGCCGTCCATTTGGAGCCGCCAATTAATGCATGCATGATGATGTAACTCGTCAGGCGTCTTCGGTGTTCCGCGGCGAGCGAGGTAGTCCGGGGATGCGACAGCAACCATCTTGAGATCTGGCGTCAGACGCACGGCAACCATGTCTTTTTCCAGCTTGCCACCGACGCGGATGCCCGCATCAAAGCGGCCAGCGACTATATCGGCTAGTGCGTCGTCGACGACGATGTCGAGCACCACCTCTGGGTATACTTGACGAAACTTCGCAAGCCTTGGCGCAATGACAGTTCTCGCAGCGATCCCCAGCGTGTTGATGCGAAGTGTGCCGCTGATCTGTCCTGTTGCCTCACTGACTTGTGCGACAGCATCTGTGATCTCCCGAAACAAAGGCGCTATGCGCATATAGAGCAGTTCGCCACTTGCCGATGGTGCAACACTGCGAGTCGTGCGGTTTAACAGACGGGCGCCGATACGGCCTTCCAACTGTCGAATAGTCTGGCTGAGAGCGGAAGGCGACAGGCCAAGATGTTCTGCCGCCCGGGCAAAACTTTGACGCTCGACGACTGCGACAAAGGCCTTGAGCTCAGCAAAGTCTGATCCACGCATTATGCACTCCTTTCTTCATAGCCCATGCTAATTCTATGGTATTCACTAATCTAACGCCAGCGCGCATGCTGTGAACCATCCCAACCAAGGAGTTCACTATGTCAGCTTTCACTCTGCCCGAACCAATTGCCGCTTATTTCGAGGCGGACACTCAAGGTCCCGACGATGTCGCTCGTTGTTTTACAGCACAGGGTATCGTCAAGGATAACGGCCAGACTCATACCGGTCGCGACGCGATTAAGGCGTGGAAGACCGAGTCGTCGACGCTGTACACCTATACCAACGATCCCTTTTCGTTGGCACTGGTTGACGGTGTCCATGTCGTTTGTAGCCACACGGTCGGCACTTTTCCTGGAAGTCCGATCGACCTGAAATTGCACTTCCGCCTTGAACGCGGCCTTATCGTTAGCCTGGAGATCACATTATGAGCTTCGACCTTCATCTGAATGGCCTGCGGGCAGTCGTTACCGGCGGCACGCTGGGCCTTGGCGCTGCAGTGGTGAAAACGCTGCTGGATGCCGGTGCCCGGGTGGCAACATCCGCCCGTACTTTGCCAGAACAGCCGGTAACGGGGGTAACCTACGTCGCTGCCGACCTGTCGACGGCACCAGGTGTGAGTCATTTTGCAGAGACCATGCTGCAGGATTGGGGCGGTGTCGACATCGTGATTAATGTACTGGGTGGCTCAAAGACACCTGGTGGTGGTTTCGCTGCGATTAGCGATGAGCACTGGTTCGCCGAGTTAAAGCTAAACCTGATGCCTGCTGTACGCTTAGATCGCGCACTTCTGCCATCGATGCTGGCTCAAGGCTCCGGTGTCATCATCCACGTGAGCTCGATCCAGCGGGTGCTGCCACTGCCCGAATCCACAACCGCCTACGCCGCGGCCAAGGCGGCGCTCACGACATACAGCAAGTCGTTGGCAAGAGAAGTAACGCCAAAGGGCGTTCGGGTGCTGAGCGTTGCTCCGGGGTGGATTGAAACCGAGGCTTCCGTCGAATTCGCAAAGCGGACGGCTGCCGAGGCCGGAACAGACTACGAGGGGGGCAAGAAACTGATCATGGATTGGCTGGGCGGCATCCCGGTCGGCCGACCAGCCAAGCCAAATGAGGTTGCCGATTTAATCGCTTTTCTGGCATCCCCACGATCCGCTTCTATCGCTGGTGCGGAGTATAGGATTGACGGCGGCACTGTTCCCACGTTGTAGCCGTTTACCTACCACCGCTTTCGGCTATTTGAGCGCAGGCACCAAAAGGGTCAGGTCGTGCGTTTTGCTGTCCAACTAGAATAGGCAAAAATAAGACCTGGCCCTCAGCGTTCAATAAATACGCTGTGCTCGAAGCCGTTTGCGCATTACAAGTAGGATCATTTATCCAATGACTGGTATGAGCGAATTGCAGCTGTTGAGATCAGCCGCTCTTGAAAGAACGAATCTCTGCTTTGCTTTAATGGCGGACATTATTAGTCGTCTTCCTTTTCTAACAACGTTAGACCGCAGACTTAACTTCTGGAAATTTGATCTATAACTTTGTCTCATGTGCAAATTCATTCTTCAATGCATGGAAGCTATCCGGCGTGCGTAACTGACGCATTGCAAAAAATTGAATACTAATGACCTGCTAATATCTGCACTTGATTTCGCCCACGATGTTTTGCCTGATAAAGCACCTCATCTGCAGCTTTCATCATCGCTTCAGCGTCTGAATAGTTAGCAGAGCTACAGACGATACCAGCAGAAAATGTGCATGAAAAATGTTGTGGGCCAGCGCTAAAGTGAATTTCTCTAAAGGAATCTAAAATGCTATCGAGCAGCAATTTTGCATCTGCAGCACTGCACTTTGGCAATACGACTAAAAACTCCTCCCCACCATATCGACCGGCACGATCGCTGCGCCGAAGCCTTTTACGTAACAGTGTTGCGATGGTACTGATGACTATGTCACCCGTAGCATGTCCATAACTGTCATTCACGTTTTTAAAGTGGTCTAAATCAACCATTGCGACGCAGAAATGCTCACCACTGCGGCTCATCCGGTCAAATTCACTGAGTACTGCATCCTTAATAGCACCGTGCTTTACCAAGCCTGTTAGGCTGTCGCGCTCAATCAAAGATTTAATTTCTCGATTGCGTGCCAACCTTAACTTAACTGAGGTCACCAGATTCTCATTAGATATCGGTTTGGTTATAAAGTCGTCTGCACCAAAGGACAATGCTTGTAGCTGCTGGCGAATATCGTGTTCTGCTGATAAAAATGTGACATGCAGGCTACTTAGCGAATCATATTGTCTAATCACACCTGAAATTTCAGCACCAGAAAATGCTGGCATATGCATGTCCAGTAACAAAACATCTGGTTTAAATGTTAACAGTGAAGCAATCACCTCATCAGGATCTCGAATGACCTGAACCTCAAATCCAGCCGATTTCAGCACCCAACCATAATGTTCGGCTAGCAACAGATCATCATCCAAAATGCTTACTTTTTTATCCGAATAAGTACTTTCATCAAATAACTTGCTGATCCGTTGCAGCATACTTGGAATATCAAGTGGCGACACAAAACACCCCTGTGCTTTGTGTCTGACCGCTTCTATCCGAAGTTCAAAACTGTCTTCAGTGGAAAAAACCATCAGCGAGGATTGTTTTTCATTTACCGTTTGCAGTAATTCATACTGGGCGAATAAGACTTCGTTACCCAGAGCCACAGCACAAAACAATAAAGCTGGCGAGCGCTTGCGAAGCTCAATGATACATTCTTGATAGGTGACAAAAGTCCGGACTTCGAAACCAAAAGCATGGAGTTGGGCGCTTAATTCATCTCTTAAGGTTGAAGGTTCAAGTAACAGCCAGACATCCTGTCGTGATTCTGAAAGCGAAAATTGGTTTTTTAACTCAAAATCAGGCTCTAAAGAACCCTTTTCAACCTCTGTGACAAAAACCCGAATAGCTTCAGTCAACTTTTGCACAATCATTAGATCAGGTGCCGTTTGGCGGCTTAAATCTAGAGCATTCACCTCAATTTGCCGGGCAAGCAAGCCTAAATGCGGTAACTGGAATGTGCCACAAGACCCTGCCAGTTGGTGTGCCAGGCTAATAATTTCTTGGATTAAAGTAAAATCGCCTTGCTCAAGTCGCAGTACCATCTCAGAAAAATGGGTTGCTTTTAACCGTAAAGTTGACCAAAAGCTTGTCTGTAGAGAAGCCATTGCCTGTTGAATTTCTTCAAGAGTTTTCTTCGTTGGCAAAAGGTGTACTCCTGATATTTTGCGCGAGAGAACATTAGTTTACTTAGCGATCGGAAGCCTTAAATAGAATCGCGCTCCTGCGCCTGCGCCTGAATGAAAGCCAATAGACCCCTGCATTGCCTCAACAAGCTCTTTACACAAAGCCAAGCCCAAACCGGTTCCGCCTTTCATTTTGGCGCTGCTGGCATCTGCTTGTGAAAATCTCTGAAAAATCTTGTGCTGGAAATCTTCGGGTATACCTGGACCCTGATCCTGAATTGCAATCTCTATTTCATCACCAACATGCATGGCAGACAACACCACTTTACCACCAGAGGGGGAAAACTTGACCGCATTCGAAAGCAAGTTCGTTAAGATTTGCATCAGCCGGTGTTCATCCACTTGCAGTTGGTAACAATCAAGCTGCGGTTCAAGATCAAGCACTAACCTAATTTTTAGCTGATCAGCATAAGGCTGATGATCGTTCATTGCTCTTTTCAGTACCGGTGAAATACAAACTTGTTTCATTTCGAATAACATTTTACCGGCGACAAGTTTTTCAATATCAAGTAAATCATTGATCAGCCGACTAAGCTGCTGACAATTACTGCTGGCAATTCCAATTAGTTTTTCGGCTTTTGGCGGAAGCTGAACTAAATTGCCTGCCTGCAACAAATTTAGAGCACCATAAATGGATGTTAGCGGGGTGCGTAACTCATGACTAACAGTCGAGATAAATTCATCTTTGACTTGCTGCAATTTCATCCTTTCGGTGATGTCTTGCACTGAACCTATCAACATCAAGTCGGGGTTTTCATCTTCAGGCACTAACTGAGCGAGTTCATGTACCCAACGCACTTCTCCGTCAGGGCGAATAATACGGTGAACGACATTATGAATACCGGTTAGCTTTGCTTGCTGCTCGCTTTGTTCCACTTTAGCCACGTCATCCGGATGGACCGTGCTTTTAAATAAAGCAACGCTCGGCACAATTTCATCTGATTCAAAACCAAAGATCTGGTAGATCATAGGTGACCACCATAACGAACCGTGTTTCAGTGAGGCCTGCCAATAACCTATTTTGGCTTGTTCGCTTGCTAAATCAAGACACTGCTGTGCCACTTTTAATTGTTGGTTGAGTGATTCCAATTGCAGGTAATATTCTTTTTTTTGGGTGATATCTTCAATATAACCGTGCCATAAAGTACTGCCATCCGGTAGAAGTTCGGGCGTCGCTTTGCCCGATAACCACTTTAAACTTTGATCGTTTTTAAATACCCGATATTCGTGTTGCCATATTTTTTGCTGTTGGCGCGAATCATCAATACTCTGGGCTACTGCAGCTAAATCTTCAGGATAAATCTTTGAAAATGCAATTGAGGCATCGGTCCTGACATCTTCCGACTTTACACCATAAATTTGTTCGATACCTGCACTGGCATAAGGAAAAGCAGTTTGTCCATCTGGCCACAACTGAAACTGGTAAACTACACCGGGCAATTGCTGAGTTAGTTTAACCAGTTGCTCTTGTAATTTTTGTTCATTACTGACATCCAAAATAAAACCATCAAGATAAAGCACTTGCCCGCGCTCATCAAACTCAGCGGCGCCGCGTTCTTCCGCCCAGCGCACAGAACCATTGGCGTGCAAAATACGATACCTAAGAACCCAAGGCGTTTGATTCGTGATGGCTTCAGCCACTTCCTGTTCTACCGAGGAGCAATCATCAGGGTGGATAACGCTGGCATAACTTCGTACCGCATTATCAATAAAATCACTTGCCGGATAACCAGAGATAAAATCAATATGCCCACTCATAAAAAGCATGGTCCAATGCTCGTCTGCCTTGCAGCGGTAAGTAATACCAGGAATATTAGCGACCAATGTTTTGAATTGATCTCTACTTTGCAACAATGCCATTTCACTCTGCTTTTGTTCGGTAATGTCTGCATGAGTGCCATACATCATCAAAGGTTTACCATCATCGGTCCAAGACACGACCCGTCCCCGATCGTGGACCCAGACATAATGCCCGTCTTTATGTTTCATCCGGCATTTAAAGTCATAAAATGGACTATGGCCCGCAAAGTGCGCCTGCAAGAGTTGCCCTGATTCGTCTAAATCAGCCGGGTGAGCCAACTTCAACCAGGTTTCAATGGAAATAGGAGCTAGTTCTTCAAGTGTATAACCAACGATTTCTGCCCAGCGCTGATTAAAAATGGTATCACCCGTTTGCACGTTCCACTGCCAGGTGCCAATGCGAGTGCCCTCGAGCACAGACCGGTACATTTGCTCGCTGGCTGCAAGTTGCTGATGAGCCTGTTCTTGCAACCGATCTTCAATTTCCTGCTCTACTGTTTTGGCAAATCCGGTCGCAATTTCTCGCTCTTTGCTGGAAAAAAGCCGGGGGGTGGAGTCGATAAAACACAAGGTACCAATCCGCAGCCCACTTCGCGTTAATGGGACTCCGGCATAAAAGCGAATAAATGGCGCATGGATGACCAGCGGATTATCCGAAAAGCGGACATCTAAGCTCGCATCCGGTACTTCAAATATATGCTCGTTGAGAATGGCATGTCCGCAGAAGGAAATATCCCGCCCCGTCTCACATGCATCGATACCCTGTTTTGATTTAAACCACTGCCGCTCAGAATCCACCAGAGATATCAACACAATCTCAGTGCCCAATGCCAGTTTTGCTAAATGAGTTAGTCGGTCAAAGCGCTGCTCTGGCTCAGTATCTAATAAACCCGTGAGTTGGAGCGCTGATAACCGTTCTTGTTCATTCAAAGGCAAAGCAGGAGTTTGCATCTATTAATCCTGAGCAATCGCTACTGAGGACGCGATAAAACGCTGATAAATGGCCTCTAAATCGTCTCCAAGCGACGTCGCTTCAAATGGCTTTTCTATAACCGCAACGGCGCCGGCATCAAAATATTGTTGCTTTTCAGCCTGTTGAATACGAGCGGTCATAAACACCACTGGAATGTTGTGACAATTCGGATTCTCACGAATTTTAACCAGTGTTTGCAACCCATCCATACCTGGCATCATCGCATCCATTAAAATTAAATCCGGCTCAAACTGTTCTACTTGTGCTACCGCATCAGCACCATTCTCACAAGCGAGTAAAGTAAATCCCGACAAATCAACCAACGCCATTTCGACAATCATCCTAATGGATTCATCATCTTCGACATGTAACACTTTATCTAACTGCATGAAGACTCCGGCTTGTGGTTATTTCACACCTAATATCTGACTAATTTGCTCAACTAATGCTGATGGCTCCACTTTAGTTTTACCAAACACCGCTGTCGCCTGATTTTTTTGATTGACACTGACATCTTGCGCTGAAAAAACAATGACCGGGACTTTGGCATGATACAACTGTAAATCTGGTATCAACTGCCAACCATTGCCATCCGGTAATCCAATATCTAATAACACTAAATCATAGCGGTTGCTTCTGAGTTTAGCTCTGGCCTCAGCCAAATTGCCGGCGTGGTGGTAATGAAACTTACATTCAAGCTGCATTTGCATAATGGATACGATGTCATCATCATCTTCCACATGTAATATCCGGGCTGATGTCAGTCGTGTACCGCTTTGCGATAGCAAGTATTCAATTTTTGTACTCAGTAAATCCGTGTTCACCGGTTTCTCTAACCAATCAACGGTATGCGCAATGGCATTCAGCAGCAATTTGCCTTGCTCGATAAATGCGGATACAACTAATACAGGCAATTTTGAAAAATCTGCTGTATCTCTTAATTTTAAAAAGAATTCGCCGCCACTTTCACCATTTAAATTGAGATCAAGCGTGACCAAATCGTACTGCCGTTGCTGCAATAACAACCACGCTTGCTTCACTTCATGGGCAACATCAGCATCATAACCACTGGCTTGCAGTAATTCTTTGAGAGTAAAAGCGGTATCAGCATCATCCTCAACCACCAAAATGCGCTTTTTCTGCACTGGTAAAACCGGTTTTTCCGCCAATGGCAATTCAATCCAGAAGGTGCTGCCTACGCCTGGCTCCGATTCAACGCCAATTTGTCCACCGCTTTGCACCATGATTTCACGGCTGATGGCAAGCCCTAGGCCTGAACCCGGTTGCTCCTTGTTGCTGGAATTATCCAATTGCGAAAAGCGTTCAAATAATTTCGAAATTTGTTCAGCCGTTAAACCGCGACCTTGGTCGGTGACGGCGATTCGAATAACATGCGGTTTTAATTGACTATGAATGAGCACATCTGAATCCGCAGGTGAAAATTTCGCAGCATTAGAAATCAGATTCGCCAGCACTTGCTGGATGCGGTCTGCGTCGATGTAGAGACGGACATCCTGTATTTTCCCTAACCGCAAGCTGACTTTATACAGCTCGGCGAAGGGGAAATTGTTCTCTATCGCGTTTTGCATTAACGCTTGACTGCTAACAAACTCCGGCTTAAACGCAAGTTTGCCTTGGGAAAGTTTTTCCATATCTAGCAAATCATTCACCAACGCAATCAATCGTTTATTGTTTTTAACAGCGATACCAAGCAGTTTTTGTGCTTTGGGTGGCAATTCGCCAGCAGCACCACTGAGTAGTAAATCTAAAGAGCCGTTCACTGAGGTTAAAGGGGTGCGTAGTTCATGACTAACTGTTGAAATAAAGTCTGTTTTCAACCGTTCCAATTTCATATTTTCACGTCGATCGGTAATGATGGACCAAATCATTGGCTCACCGGACGGACTGATAAATTTCACGCCCCGTAATTCGATATCGATTAGTTCACCATTTTTATGCCGGTATTGCTTGCGAAAAGGCCCATATCGTCCCGTTTCGTTGAGTTGGCGAAGCTGCTCTTTTTCTTGCTGTTCATATATTTGCGGCGTCAGGTCAAAGTAACTAAGCTGCTTTAGCTCATCAAAGGTATACCCTGTTAATTCAGTCATAGCCGGATTCGCATCCAGATAGACACCATCCGAAAGTCGGTTTAATAAAATTGAGTCAGGTGACAATTCAAACAAAGCATTCAGTTTCTGCTGTGACCACAACAAGTCTTTTTGCTGCTCAGCCATGGTCGCAGCGGTACTTTCTTGCAGCTTTTTACTGATGAAGTAGACCAAGAGAACGCCGACGACCAGCGTGATAAACCAAATGAGATTAATCATCAAATCAGTCTGAGTTTTCTCCTGGTACATCTGCGTGACATCTTGCCAACTGGCAAGGACAACATCGGCATTTAGGGCAGTTGAGCCAAATTGGTACCAAGGCATCAAAGTCAGTAATAATTGTTTTGAGTCACTTTTGATGAACAAAAACGTTGGTTTATCGATTTTTTCCGGGATTTGCGAAAGAATTTTTGTTTGGTTTAAAAAATCTTGATCGGTGACCCAAGCAGCATCGCTGTTGACTATAAACTGGTCACGAACTTTTCCATCAAGAACCTCAAGCACTGTTTTGTTAAAAATAAACGCAACACCAGCCGAGTAGTTAACAGTCGGTAACTGCTCACCCTGATTCAACGTTAAGATACCCGTCAATCCATACCCAACTTCGACGGCTGCTATTACCTCGCCAGATACAATCAATGGCACCACAGCTCTCAATCCAAGACCATTACGACCCACTTCTAGTCCACTATTCGGTTGTGCCGAATGAAACACATCCATTACTAAAGGACGAACTTCTGCCAGAATATCACTATGAAAATCAGGACGATGTGCACGATAAAGTGTAAACGCATTTGGTGCTAAGTGAAAATGCAGCTGCTTGACGCCACGTTGTTGTAAGTATGTCCAATAGGGATGAGCAATTTGATGCAGTTGCGTGCGGATTGGCAACAGTGCGTCTTCGGCGCCTCCATTCTTCCGGGCTTGGGCTGCATCTACTAACAACTGAACGAAGTTTTGATTTTCTTTGACAAGGTGGGCGGTTAGTAACGCCTGCTGAGTTAACTCGGTTTGAACCCGCTCCATAGCGCGAAGGTCTTTATAATGGTTGTTGTCAAATCGGCTTTCAAATTGATCATTACGTAACACATTCGTTACTATTGCCGCCAGCGCAATCATCATGGCAAACAACAAACAAATGAGTACAGTCCAAAATTGGGGGGAACGAAAACGAAATACATCCATGGACCACGACTCTCCGTTCTAAGCTAGCGCTGAATTTAACTTTTTATACTTAAAAAGTTAAATATGATTAAAGCACAGTTGTGGTTTTTCAGGTACACACTCAGTGAAATCAGCTATAAATTCTAATCTCCAACCTTGTTCTAACCTGAACCACTTTTGGGTGCATAAACTTGATAAAATAGCATCGAATAAAAATGCATATTTTTAGCTGTTAACCATTACCTTATATCAGCTAAAAGCGATATAGTTTCGGCAAGCTTAATTGATTCAGAATTTTCCTACATTAGCGGGTTTAAATTTCAAATCAAGCTAAATTAATTTCTACTGTGTGGGTTAACCAAAAGGCGGATTCTGCGATGAATATTTTGCAGCGTAACAACGTACATATCAATGGCACAAAAGACCGACCAGTCCTAATGTATGCCCATGGCTTTGGCTGTAGCCAGGCGATGTGGAGTGCAATCACTCCCGCATTTAACCAGCAAGCTCGCCAGGTGTTATTCGATTTTGTCGGCAGTGGTCAGTCTGACATTGATAACTACAATTTTGAGCGATATGCAACGCTTGATGGATATGCTAAGGATATTCTTGAAATCTGTGATGCTTTAGAACTGAAAGAGAATGTGATTTTCATCGGGCATTCTGTCAGTTGCAGTATCGGAGTGTTAGCGGCAAATGCCAGACCAGGCCTGTTTCGGAAAATGGTATTACTCGGCCCATCCCCCTGTTTTCTGAATATACCACCTGATTATTTTGGTGGGTTTGACAAAGATGATTTGGAAGGTTTGCTTGAACTGATGGATCAGAATTATCTGGGGTGGGCAAGTTATCTTGGACCCGTGGTCGCAGGCACCGGGAACGATCCTGCCATTTCGGGTCAGCTTTCAGACAGCTTTTGTTCAACCGATCCAATTGTCAGCCGGAATTTTGCTAAAGCAACTTTCTTTGCCGATAACAGAGCGGATTTCGCGAAGCTGCAGGTACCAAGTCTTATTTTACAACACGCTGAAGATGCGCTGGCACCTATAGCTGTAGGTAAGTTTGTTAATCAACAAATAAAAAATAGTCAGTTGCAGGTGCTCAATGTCACTGGCCATGCTGCACATATGACCAATCCACCGTTAGTGATTGATGCAATTCGTCAGTTTATCCAGCCTGAGCTTCAGAATTGACCGCCTCCCTCGAACTTGACGCCTTGCCATGCCCGGTCATCGTCACTGATCTATGTGGGCAAATAATTTTTATCAATAAATTTGCATTAAACGACTTTTACATTGGAAAAAAAGCGCAAGTTAACCGTATTGAAGAATTATTCCCACCTGCTGCAAATATTCTACTACAAACACATCTGTGGCCAATGTTGCGTAAAGAGGGGGTGATCAAAGAGTTTTACCTAAAAATAAAACGAAAATCAAATACGCCATTACCCGTTTTGCTAAATATTCAGGAAGGCCGTTTTGAACAACAAGCGTGTTACCGCTGGGTGATTTTACCCGCAGAGCAACGCGCCAATTTTGAACAAGAATTGTTAAAAACAAAAAATCAACTGCAAGCCTTGGCTAAAGATGCTGAATCTAGCCGGTATTTCTTACGCTCGGTGTTGGACGGCGCAAAGGATATCGCAATCCTTGCTGTATCAGAAACTGGATGTATACGCTTTGCTAATGCGGGGGCGGAAATTTTACTGGCGCAGACACATGCTCGCTTGATGGATGCTCATGTACTCAGCTTTTTTACCGACGACACTTTTTCGGCATACTTCACGAAAACGAAAATTCCAGAACAGGATGCTACGCAAAAAAATCTTCCCGACAACTTTGTGGCAGAGACGTATGAAACGCTGATTTGCCGCAGCAGCGGTGAGAGAATTGATGTGCAACTACAGATCAGACAACTTGATCAAACGCTTCTCGTCGATGATATAAAATATATCGTTCTGCTAACGGATATTAGCCAACGGAAACAGTACGAAAAATTACAGAATGATTTTATCGCCAACATTAGCCATGAACTTCGCACGCCGCTCACCGCAATTCTTGGAAGTCTTCATCTGCTGCATTCAGGTAAATTTGGCGATATCCCGCTAAAAGCCAAGAAGCTTATTGATATCACACTTAATAATGCCAACCGACTGAAGCACTTAATTACCGATGTGTTGGATTTTTCAAAACTTAAAACCACAAAAATGTCAATCGAACTGCAAGCGGCACAACTACAACCAATGCTCGAGGATGCGGTTGCAGAACATCGCTATTACTTAGCAGATAAAAAAATTCAACTTGACCTAAAACCTCTATGCCAGCCAATTAGTATTACCGTTGATCCACAACGATTTATGCAAGTCATGTCAAATTTGCTTTCGAACGCTATAAAGTTCTCACCGCCAGACTCACAGGTGAACGTTGTCGCAACGATAGAAAACTTATTTGTCACTATTGCAATCGAAGACCAAGGGCCTGGCGTAAAACCTGAATTCTTACCTTATTTATTCACCCAATTTAGCCAACAAGACAGCGCTACCAATCGCCAGTTTGACGGTTCCGGTTTGGGTTTAGCCATTAGTAAAAGTTTAGTTGAAGCGATGGGAGGCGACATTGGCTACAAAGCAAGACCAGACGGCGGTGCTATTTTTTGGTTTCGTGTCAAGCGAAGCTTGACGTAGCCAGTTGCTCAATAAAAATACAAGTAAGGCAATTTTTAAAATCTCATCTGATGAGACTTGTTACTTTGCTAATAACTGATGGATATCAGACAATTCTTGCTGCGCGACAAAATTTAACCGGTCGATAAGACCTGAATAAAGCTGGATGAGGTCCGATTCTGAACGGTCAATTTCTTGCTTGCACTTAGTTTCAAGATGACAAATCACTTTATACAAGGTTGCAAGTCCAATAGTACCAGACGTCCCCCTGATGGCATGCAGAATTGCCAGAACTTCCTGATGATCGCTTTGTTTAATTTTTTCCTGTAGGCTCAGTAATTGGCTGGCAAAGTTTTGTTCGAACACTTGGATTAAGCGTCGATAAAACGCCTCTTTCCCGCCAAAAGGCTTGAGCAGCACTTCAAGATTTTTCCTATTAATATGAATCTCCTGCAGTTCAATCTCAGCAAGGTAAGTCGTTTCGTCATGCACTTTCTGGCTTGTCGTTTCAACAAGGCCGCCATCTGCATGACCAGCAACATAACCATCAGCTTTACCAGACGGGCGCATTGCGAGGAGCCCCGAAGGCTCGTTCAACTCATCGGTTAACATGGGTATATGAGTATCTTTATCAACTGACTTGTTGGTAAAAAATAAAATAGTTTCAATAACTTTATCTAAATCAAAAGGCTTGGCTAAATGCCCGTTCATGCCTGCCTTCAGGCAGTCTTCCTGATCGGATGTATAAACATTCGCTGTCATCGCAATAATAGGCAGTGATGCAAAACGAGCATCAGCACGGATTTGTCGTGTGGCTGCTAAGCCATCAACGACAGGCATCTGCACATCCATCAATACCAGGTCGTAACTGATATCTCCTTTCATTACTGCATTAATGCCTTCCTGCCCACCAATGGCCATAGACACCACTGCACCTTCGTTTTCCAGCAGTTCAGAAGCAACCACACGATTAAATTCGTTGTCTTCCACCAGCAATAAATGCAGACCATGCAAAGGCGCGGTGCTTAGTTGCGGTTGCACTTTCAAAGATGGCTTTAATATATCTCCGGAAATAGAGCGCTCAATAACCAATCCGACTTGTAGTGGTGTAACTGGCTTCGTCAGATAAGCCGCGTAAGGAACAACTTCTGTAGTTTGCGCTTTGATAATTTCGTCACGGCCAAAAGCACTGACCATAATCATCACTGGCAAATCGCTTGCTGCGAATTTTGCTCTGATACGCTGAGCCACTTCCAAGCCATTCATGCCAGGCATGCGATAATCCATCAACACCACATGCAGTGCTTGATTTGTAGCAAAGCAGTGCTCAACACAGGCCAACGCTTCTTCACCAGAACGCGCCAGCATGACACTCGCACCGAGTTGCTCTACTGTTTTTTGCAGGATCTCCAAAGCAGTTGGATTATCATCCACAATCAACACCCTAGTATCAGAACCTATAGTAACGGGGCGCTCTGCCTTCATTTCTGTGGCAACATTAAACTCAAGGTCAAACCAAAAACAACTGCCTTTGCCTGGCTCACTTTGCAACTGCAACTCTCCCCCCATCAACTCAACAAGACACTTGCTGATCACCAGCCCAAGACCGGTGCCGCCATACTGACGGGTTGTTGAGGCTTCGGCTTGAGTAAAACCTTCAAAAATACGTTGCTGCTGAGATGGGCTAATACCAATACCAGTGTCACGAACACTAAAACGGATCCGTGTTTTTTTGTCTTGTAATTGCAGTAGCGTTAATTGAAGAACCACTTCACCGTCAGTTGTGAACTTAATCGCATTGCTGGCTAGGTTGACCAATACTTGCTGTAATCTCAGCCTATCGCCTTCGACTGCCGCGGGTAAAGCACTGTCAATATCGAACAGCAGCTCAATATTTTTTTTACCTAGACTGGGGGATAACACCACATCAAGTTCCCTCAACAATGCTTCGGTGTTAAATGGTTGCTGCTCCAGCTCAAGTTTACCTGCCTCAATCTTGGAGTAATCAAGAATATCATTGATTAAATTCAGTAATGATTTGGCTGCGATCTGCGCTTTACTGGTGTAGTCGTGTTGCTGAATCGAAAGTTCCGTTGATTTCATCAGCTGCAACATCCCCAAAACCGCATTCATCGGTGTGCGGATTTCATGACTCATATTGGCTAAGAACATCGACTTGGCGCTATTTGCCGCTTCTGCTAAATGTTTAGACTCTCGCAATTGCAGCTCAAGTTCACGTTCAGCGGTAATGTCCCGATTGATACCCACCACGCGGATGGCTCCGCCTTGAGCATCACGCTGAACATAAGCAGCACCTTGGATATAACGAGTTTTACCGCAAGGCAACTGTAGGCGAAAAATTGGCGTGTATTCGCGGATACCAGCAACCGCATCCTGCAGTAGAGAAGCTGTTGCATTGCGATCATCAGGATGCACTCTGGACTCCCAATGCGAGTAATTCAAGCCGTTGTGATTTAACGCAGTAGGCTGTTCGTATAATTCGAACATTTTGTCATTCCATACCAAGGAATTATCAAGCAACCGCCATTCCCAAATGCCTAGTTCTGCAACTTTATAAGCGAGCGTCAGCTGTTCTGTTTGACTGAGCAGCTGTTGCTGTGTGGCTATCAGTTCAGTTTGTTTTTGTTTTTGCAGAGTAATATCGGTAGCAATAAAGAGATAACCAACCGGCCGATGTTCATCATCACGTATTGTCGTGATCACCAGATTGACATCTATCTGTCTTCCTTCCTTGTTCAAGTAGCACCATTCCATGGAGCCCTCGTGATGCTCAGAAAACTTAATCAGGTTTTGAAAGTCCGGCTGAGATAAGAGCGAATGCTTCTCTTCAACCGCATAGAGACGAAGTGTCAGCTCTTCTACAGAATGGAAGCGCAGCGGCGTTGTTTTACCAATCATCTCATCAGCGCTATAGCCCAACAAAAGCTCAGCCCCCCCATTAAATAACTGGATAGTTCCCCGGATATCTGTGGCTACGATGGCGAAGTCGGATGCTGAGGCTAGTACGTTTTTGAACAATACATTGAGACTGGCGATCTCCGCTGTTCGTTGAGCTACTTTGGCTTCTAAATTGCTGTTTAATTCGCGCACTTTAGCTTCGGCTAATTTTTGTGCTGAAATATCCCGTACTGTTTTTGATGCCGCAACGACCTTGCCGTTTTCAGCGTATATTGGAGATAAAGTGATAGATACATCAATCAGTGAACCGCCTTTGGTTTTATGGACTGTATCGTAATTAGTGATTGATTTACCTTGCGCAACATCGTGCAATCTGGCCGAGAGTTCGTCAGTCAGCAAAGGCTGCGCAATCAAATTTTGTAGCTCTGTGTTTACTGCTTCGGCACTGGAGTAACCGAACAGAGTTTCTGCGCCTTTGTTCCAACTTAAAATTTTGCCATCGAGGGTGCAAGAAATAATGCCATCGGCTGAGCTCTCCACTAACGAAACCAGTTTGGCTTGCTGTGCAAACAATCGTTCTTTATTTCTTCGATTAGTCTCGATTAAGCCAGTCAGCAGTCCCAGAAGCAAAGAGGCAATAGCACCAAACAAACTAAGCTTTACAGGCGATTGCAAATGCATGCTTTGAATAAATGCAGGCTGTGCCGCCATGTTAAAACGCCAGCTGCGACCATAAATAGTCTGCACTGTGTTGATAGGATATAAGCCCGCGGCTTCGGAACCATTACTAAAAAAACGAATTGGAGTTTCTGATTCAGTGACATCATCCAGGCTAAGGATAAATTTGCCGGCATCTAATCTGACATGAGCCAATACCTCGGCCATGATCAGTGGAGCGTAACTCCAACCAAAGGCCTGTTGCTCCCTTTCTGTCTCTGTCTCAGGTGTTTTGACGCTACGGTACAAGGGCATCAACATTAAAAAAGACTGTTGTGGTAAACCTGACGCCTGCACCAGTGTAATGGGTCCGGTTAACCTGACCTCGCCACTAAGCATGGCTGATTTTGCCGCAAAGAATCTATTGTGCTCTGAAGCTATATCTAAACCCACAGCAGCTGTATTCCGTTCTACAGGCTCAATGTATTGGATCACGTACCGCTCGTTTGAGTTCGGCGCCAATTCTCTGATATTAAACTGAGGCCAGCCATCGGCACGTGCTTTTGCTAAAAACTGCTCCTTTTCGCTGGCAGGCACACGACGGATAAAACCAAAACCGCGCGCCCCTGGGAACTCCAGATCAACATCTCGGGTTAAACTATAACGATAAAACAGTGCTCGATTTATACTATGCTCACCAGCGGTTAAAACTGCTCCACGGGCGCCGCGTAAACCATACTGATAAAGCTTTACTTTGGTTAAGATGCTGTCTGAGGCTTGGTCAAGCGACTCTTGCATTGTCTCGTGAATACGCGTCGAATTATTTTGATACGTTTGATATCCCAACAAAACACTGAGCATGATGCCTATTAGAAAAACCAGCAAAGACCATCGGTACTTCAAAAATACTTTTAGCTGCTTTTCCAATACATACTCCTTGTATTTATCATCATACGCCGCTGCAATACCCTAAAAGTAAAGACTTATAAAATTGCTATGTTCAAACCTTACTAGTTTTTGAATATATTCGCAAAATTCGGGAGAGTTAATTCTTCGTAATTCGCGTTATCAGAATTGTAATGGATAATTTCAGCCTCATTTGTAAAAACCTTTAGCATCAAGATGCGATACTTTACTGCGCTTTACCGAACTTAACTCTTTCCTGCTTGGTACAGTGGTAAACGGATTTGATCCCGCCATTATCTTCAAAACGCGCAACCTCTTGAAACGCCATTTGAATGATGCATGCGTTTTTAACAATTTGCGACTGCAGTGAACCCTCGAAATTTTTGTGAGTAGCTGTTTGTTATTTGTCTGAATAGTCCGCTTACAGTGAAATGCGCCGATTTAATCGAATCTCGGTGAATTTCGGCTTTTGGCACAGAACCGGTCAACGCTATGAGCGAAAAACGGCTGTTCAGATCAGGTGCTCTCGAAACAACGAATCTGTATTTGCCTTAGTTGCGGACATGTTACTTTTGCAAGCTTTTAGAGTTTGAATATCAAGCCCGTTTTAGCGGAAGATTTCCTTCGACTTCAGACAATTTATTGGGTGGCACAAAGACTTGGAGCAAGTTTTGAAGCTTTCAATATCGACAACACTTTCTGGATTTCCCTTATCAACTCAGTGGCCTTTAGCAAAATTCAAAAAGTTAACAAATTGATTCAGCGAGTGACTTTAATTAAGTAAATCGAAATATCAATAGGTCGTTTGCTATCATCTATTCCTGATAGTGACTAACTTTCACAGTCTATTTTTCTTGCTAAGATGATGAAAGTTTAATCACATTGAGAACCACAAAAATGAAGTTAAGTCACTTGTCTATGCTCATTGCAAGCGCATTTCTATTCAGCTGTAAGCCAGCAGGCGCTGATGAAGATGCAGTAAATACCACAGCTAAAGTCGATAAATCGGCAATTGTCCTAACGAACGCTGTTATTTATCAACATCAAGCAGCAGACACAATGGTGATCAAAGATGGCCGTATTGCCTTTATAGGTAATGCAGAGACTGCGCAAAAACAGTATCCAAATTTGAGTAACTGGCAAGATTTAGAAGGGGCGTTTATCGGTCCTGGGTTTATTGATAACCACAACCATGTCTTTGAGGCAGACGCTGAAATTGGCGGAGATTGTGATTTGTCTGATGCTCGTAATATCCGTGGTTATGAGCAAGAACTGATTCAATGCAAGCGCGAATTGGTCCCAGAGTCAGATGAATGGTTAATGGGCTATGGCCATGAGCTGGCAACGTTGCTTTCCCTGACAGATGAATCACCACTAGAAATGCTCGATCGCCTGTTCCCGAGTAATCCAGTTGTCATTATGGAGCAAACCTCTCACTCCATGTGGGTCAATAGCAAGGCATTGCAGCTTGCCGGATTGAATGATAAATCTGCCGATCCCCAAGGTGGCCGCATTTTACGTGAAACCGATGGCAGTCTCAGCGGAATTCTGCTGGATAATGCCGGAGATCGCTTGTTTGAGATCGCCTGGAATCAACAACCTGATTTGCAAAATGCGCACAAGTGCGGGCTGCTCAACGGACTTCGCCAATTAGCTGAAAACGGAATCACAACTGTGGGTGATGGTCGGCTGTATTGGAAACGTGGCTGGCTGGATACCTGGCAACAACTTGAACGGCAAAAGAAATTAACTGCGCGCGTGAGCATTCGGCCATGGATTTACCCCGCCGATCCTGCAGCGCCGCAGCTGGAGTTCTTCCGCAAAGTTTATCAACCGGATCCAAACCGGTTGCTGGTGATCAATCAGGTTAAGCTTTACAGCGATGGTTTATTACATAACGGCACCGCTCGATTACTGCAGCCATATCGCCAAACCATTAATCCTGACCTCCCGACAGGGTTGGATTATATAGCGCCAGATCAAATGAAGTGGTGGTTGGTGGAACTCGATAAAATTGGTTACGGCGCGCATATTCATGCCATAGGTGATGGTGGAACGCGAAATGCACTTGATGCAGTTGCATTTGCCCGTCAAGAAGGTTCGGCGCAATTATATGGCTTAACACATCTCGAATTGGTGCAAGTCGAAGATTTCGGCCGATTTAAACAATTATCAGTTGATGCTGATATGCAAATTGGTAATGAAGGTACTTTGCATGCTGATCACCATTGGGCGGAACCATGGTTAGGCCATGAACGCGCAGCGCATTTAATGCCAGTTCGGGCGTTTCTTGCTGCCGGCGCAAATTTAACTCTGAGTAGCGATTGGAACGTCAATGAGCTAAATCCGCTGATCAGTATCGCCAACGCACTGGAGTTAAAAGGTCAGGCTTTCCCTGATGTGGATACAGCTATTGCGGCCTATACCATTAATGCTGCAAAAGCTTTAGGTCTCGCTGAACAAACTGGATCACTGACTGTCGGTAAAGCTGCCGATCTGGTGGTGATTGATCAGGATATCAGTCGGGCTAAACCGGCTAAAATTCGCCAGGCGAAGTTCTTATTGACCATGCTCAACGGTAAGGTGGTGTATCAGAGTCCGGATTATTAAGCGTTTGACAGACCAGCCGCAACCAACAGCTGATTAAAGTTTTGTGCTGGCTTCCCAGAGGCCAGCGCAATTCCAGACGACGGCGAATGGTCGATAACTCATTATTTACCCGCAACAACGCCAATTGACCTTGATGAATGCCAGATGCCACCATCAAGGTTGGTAATAAGGCAACGCAATCCGTTTTTAATAGCACACCTTTGAGCGTGCCAAAGTCAGCAATCTGGCTAGAATGCCCACTGTAACCACTTTCCTCGGCAGACTGTTGATAATGCTCCGTCCAAATTAATTCTCGAAATGGCGCTAACTCTTCGACCCCAACACTTGGCTTTCCGGCAAGCGGATGGCTCGACCGTACAACGAATACTTCATCATAGTAACCGACGCGGCAATAGTCGTACCGGCTGTTATGCAATTCGATACTTTCGTGCAACAGCACCACATCAAATATTCCTTCGATCAAGCCTTGAGTTAAGACTTCTTCACTATGTGTATTAATGCGCATCTGAATCTGAGGCTGCTCTTGCATAAAACTGACAATTGCATCAGTTAACAGTTGCTGTGGAATATGGGGCGCAACCCCAACTACAAGCACCAGTTGCTGATGTTGCTGTAACGCATGAGCTGCAGCTTGCAAGCGGTTTGATTGTGCCAACGCATGCTGTGCCAACGGTAATAAAGTATGGCCATCAGGACTTAACTGCAGGCTGTTACCACTACGAGTAAACAACTCCAAATTAAGCTCTGCTTCCAAATCCTGGATCCAGCCACTTAGTTGCGATTGTCGTTTACCCAATGCTCTTGCCGCAGCAGAAATAGACCCTAACTCGGCACTTAGCACAAAAGCCTGAAGGTAATGGAGCGTAATAGTACTTAACGATTGCATAGCCTCAACCTTGATAACGGCTTTTTAATGATTATAACGCGGCCCACAGTGAAGATGTCATTCAAATAACTAGCGGTTTCATATTGTTACAGACTGTTAGTTTGCAATTAAAACAAGAGAAGTAAAAAATGTTTATGGAATCGTAAACATTATAATGACTGAGAATTTCTAAGTTGCCGACTTCGATATATTCAGCAACGTCCGCTTTCAAGGAAAAGCGCCGATTTAATCGAATCTCGGTGAATTTCCGCTTTTGGCACAAAGCCTCAATTCGTCGAAGTGGTGCTTACACCTTCCCACCTTTTGCATCAGCCAAATAAAACGCCGCTAAAAAGCGGCGTTTGCATCAAAACCATTTACCAATTACCAGTATTAAGCGGCTTTATTGCTCGCAATATACTGATCAACCAGCGTTTCCAGTACATCCAGCGGCACTGCGCCATTTTTCAGAACGACATCGTGGAAAGCACGGATATCAAATTTGTCGCCAAGTGCGGTTTTGGCTTTTTCGCGCAGCTCAACAATCTTGATCATACCAATTTTGTAAGCCGTAGCTTGAGATGGCATCACGATATACCGTTCAATCGCGTTGTCGACTTCAGATTTGGCGTTTGGTGTGTTGGTTGCTAAATAGGTAATGGCCTCTTCGCGGGTCCACTTTTTCGCGTGAATACCGGTATCGACCACTAAGCGGCAGGCGCGCCACAGTTCCATCGCTAAGCGGCCAAAATCGGAGTAGGGGTCCTGATACATGCCGATTTCTTTTGGCAACATTTCAGTGTACAAACCCCAGCCTTCGACGTAAGCGGTGTAACCACCAAATTTACGGAACTTCGGCACGTTCTCCAGTTCCTGGGCGATGGCGATTTGCATATGGTGGCCCGGAATACCTTCATGGAACGCCAGCGCTTCCAGCTCATATTTCGGCATGCCTTTCATTCGGAACAGATTGGCGTAATACACACCAGGGCGTTTGCCGTCCATTGATGGCTGCTCGTAGAAAGCTTTGCCAGCTGATTGCTCGCGAAACGGTTCGACCGCTTTGACAATCATGTCGGCTTTAGGCTTGACCAAAAACAACGAATCCAGTTTGCCTTTCATCTCGTCGATGACGCGGGTCGCTTCGGCTAAATAAGCGGCTTTACCTTCGGCAGTGTCCGGGTAATAGAACTGGGCATCGTCACGCATAAAGCTGAAAAAGGCTTGTAAATCACCTTTAAAGCCAACTTTGTGCATGATGGCCTGCATTTCCTGATGGATACGCGCTACTTCAGACAGACCCAAATCGTGAATTTGATCAGCGGTCATGGTGGTGGTGGTGGTACGGGCTAAGGCATTGTTGTAGAACTCAGCGCCATCTTTAAAGCGCCATACGCCATCATCGGTACCGGCTTTGGTTTCAAGTGTGGTCAGGTAGCTAATCAATTGCTCGTAGGCTGGTTTAACGCTACTGACCAACGCCACTTCGGCTTCTTTGATCAGCATCTGTTTGGCGGCATCGTCAATAGTTAACTTGTTGACTTTACCTCGGAAATCTTCGAGCAGCGTACTGTCAGCGCCTTCCGTGAATGGCGCGCCTTTGATCAAGTTCTGACTGGCGCCAATGACGTGAGGGAACACGAATTTTGGTGGAATGATGCCAAGTTCAACCCGTTTATCCAGCTGCGTCATCAACTGTTGAAACAACGTCTGTACGCCGTTTAACCGCGCGATATAGGCTTTGGCATCGGATTCGTCGGCAATTTGGTGCTGGTTAATCAGTAACGAAGCGACCATCGAGTGGGTGCCGTACATCTGATTGACCGGGTAGTTGTATAAACGCCATTTATCGTCTGCGATTTGTTGTTCAGCTTGTTGCTTAAACAGCTGATAACTCAGTTTTGATTGTTCGTCCAACGCTTCGATATTAAAGCTTTTTAGTTGCTCTAACTGCTGTTTGGTCAGCTCAAGCGTTTTCGCCGCTTGTTCGTCAGTCATTGGCTCCCATTTGTCGTAGTCTTTTTTAATGCCTAAATAGGTGAGCGACGTTGGGCTTAATTCGACTTGATCCATAAAAGCTTTTTCAAAAAAAGCGCTGATTTTTTCGTTTTCGTTCTGGACCGTTGCAGTCGCTGCAGGTGTTGCAGCTTCGGTGCTGGCAGTGCTGGCTTTTTCGGCCGGCGAACAGGCACCGAGCAAGGCTAAAGTGACGGCCAGGGCCAGCGTCGATTTGGTTAATTTCATTGTTACCTCGAGATGTGCTGCGTTTTGTTGTAATTCAGCTGATTGTGGTGTTGATGCGGCAACGGTTACGATAATACCGCCATAGCCAGTTGTTTATCATGTTGCTGCTTTCGCTGCAAAGCTTATAAAAACATCTGCAAGAGATCATTCAGATATCGCACGCCATGTGGCGAAATTTGATAGTGCTGATCTGGTTGGATAACTAATCCTAATTGCATCGCTTTGACAAGGATTGGCTCGACTGTTGCGGCAGGCAGCCCGGTATATGCGGTAAATTCAGCAATGCTGCAAGGTTCTAGCAGCCGGAAGCGATTCATAAAATATTCAAAGGGTAATTCGTCAGCCGGCACAGGCATCGCGCTATCCAGATATGGCTTACTTAAATCCATATAACCCTTGGGATGTTTCACTTTCAACGTGCGGACAATGTGGCCTTGCTCAGGCAGGGTAATTTTGCCATGTGCACCACAGCCAATGCCTAAATAATCACCAAAGCGCCAGTAATTCAGATTGTGCCGGCACTGAAAACCGGTTTTGGCATATGCTGAAGTTTCGTACTGTTGATAACCGGCCGCCGTTAACAAGGCGTGACCTTGTTCCTGAATATCCCACAAAATATCATCTTCCGGCAGGAGCGGCGGCTTTGAGGCAAAAGCGGTATTGGGTTCAATCGTCAGCTGATACCAGGATAAATGCGGCGGCTGCAGGGCAATGGCTTGCTGTAAATCGCTCAGCGCATCGTCGATACTTTGCTCCGGCAGGCCGTGCATTAAATCGAGGTTAAAACTTTTTAACGGGCTGTTGGTAAGTAATGCCGTCGCAAGTTGTGCGGCGTGGTTGGCTTCATCGCCCTGATGAATACGACCAAGCCTGGTCAGTTTATCGTTTTGAAAACTCTGTACACCAATGGAGAAACGGCTGACGCCAGCTTTCACGTAGCCAGCAAATCGATCGGCTTCGACCGTGCCTGGGTTGGCTTCCATGGTGATTTCGATATCATCGGCAAACGGAATTCTGCGTTGCACACCGCTTAAAATAGCGGCAATACCTTCAGCGCTAAATACACTGGGCGTGCCGCCGCCGATAAAAATGCTGTGCAGCGTACGGCCTTGCACGTATTCAAGATCGAGGTCTAAATCGGCCAATAAATGTGCGATATATTCCTGTTCCGGAATACCTTGTTTCACCGCATGGGAGTTAAAATCGCAATAAGGACATTTTTGGATACACCAGGGAATGTGGATGTATAACGACAGCGGTGGCAACTGAAGCCTTGTTTGTAGCATCGTTTGAAGCATTATTTAAGCCTTATGCTGCCATTGTTGTTGTAACAGTGACAACGCTTTACCACGATGACTAATCAGCGCCTTTTGCGCTTTTTCCAGTTCCGCCGACATCATACCCAAGTCTGGTAACCAGAAAATCGGATCATAACCAAAACCATGCTGGCCTTTGACTTCGAAGGCTATTTCACCGGTCCAGATGCCGTGGCTGATCAACGGCGTTGGGTCGTTGGCATGGCGTAAGTAAACCAGCACACAATGAAATTGCGCCTGACGTTCGCCTGCGGGTACATCAGCCATTTTTTCCAGTAACAGTTTGATGTTGTCAGCGTCTGTCGCATTCGCACCGGCAAAACGGGCGGAATAGATGCCGGGGGCGCCACCAAGTGCATCCACCGCCAGCCCCGAATCGTCGGCAATGGCTGGCAGTCCGGTGATGGCCGCCGCATGGCGGGCTTTGAGAATGGCATTTTCAATAAAAGTCAGGCCGGTTTCGTCTGCGTCACTGACGCCAAGACTGGTTTGTGGAATAATTTCACAGCCCCAGGGCG
The DNA here is from genome assembly GCF_001669775.1 of Rheinheimera sp. SA_1. Taxonomy (GTDB): domain Bacteria; phylum Pseudomonadota; class Gammaproteobacteria; order Enterobacterales; family Alteromonadaceae; genus Pararheinheimera. The sequence continues at coordinate 527,292 of NZ_LXWK01000016.1, read as the reverse complement.
CCAACATGGCGGCAAGTTCGGTTACTTTTCCCGGATTGCCGGTGGCAAGTACAATTTTTTGAGTCATGGGTACCTTCGCCATCAGAGGCTTAATTTTTGATGCGCAATGGCATTCAGCAGGGTGAAAGCGGGAGCCGCTAACTCTGGCTCCTTGCGATTAATCGACGTAAAACGTATGGGTAAATTGCAGTTGCTGGCTGACGTCACCTTGCTTGATTTGCAACGTGAAGGTAAAACGCTCTTCATTGCGATAGGGCAGCTGCGCCAGATAATAGATGGCCTTACCTTCAACAACTTCACGGAAGACCAGCTCTTTTTGTTGGCCCAGCAGATTTTTGGCCACACCTTCGATACTGACTTGCTGCGCCGACAGATCGGCAGTTTTCAAGACCGAAATATTCACTAACCCCTGAAATTTGGTGCGTTCCAACTGATAAGCTTTAGCAATGGCCGGATCAATTAATGTCGATGGCATCGCAATATAATGTACATCCCAGGGGCCTAACTGCGTTTTTTGCTCGGCGCTGGCCTGGCCTGCGCTTAACAAACCCACTGAAAGCAACAGTAGGGTGAGACGGATCTGTGCTCCGAGCAATTGCCCGAACCATTTATCGAGTGAAAAACTGCTTGATTTCATGATTCATTTTCCTTTTTCTGAACAAAATCAACGAATTCTGCCGGTATCACAAAAGGCGCTTTAATCAGCACTTGTTTATGCCGGCTTAATTCGCCTTTGTGTAAGCTTACTTGGCTTTGACTGACCTGAAACAGTTTAGCTAACAATTTGCGGACATGAGCATTAGCTTTGCCATCCACTGGCGGCGCGGTGATTGCCAGTTTAATTTCAGCACCATGTAAACCCATCACCTGATCCCGGCTGGCTTTGGGTTGGACATAAAGTGCCAGCAGCAAATCAGCGCCGAGATACTGTGACGTATTCAACACAAGTTGCTCAAAACAGGCCGGATACCAGGTTTTGCACCAGAATTTGTAAAAATTGCAGGCCAACCAATAACACCAGTACCGATAAGTCCAATCCACCCATCGGCGGGATGATTTTACGGATTGGGCTCAGCAATGGTTCGGTCAGTTGATGCAGCAGATGTTCCATCGGGTTTCGCCCTTGGCTGAACCAACTCATAATGGCGCGGATCACAATGACCCAAAACAACAGGCTGAATGCCTCTTTTACCAAGAGCACCACAGCGCCAAGCACAGTTGCACCCAGGTTAATTTGTCCGGCAAGCAACAACTGGATGGTGACTACTTTTGCTGCTGCAATCAACAATGCCAGCACCAAAGACGCGGTATCAACCGGCCCCATACTCGGAATAAATCGGCGCATCGGGATAATCAGTGGATTGGTGGCTTTCACCACAAACTGGCTGAGCGGATTGTAGAAATCAGCCCGCACCAGTTGCAGCCACAATCGCAGCATTACAACCATTAAAACCAGGGTGAACACGGTGTCAATTAAAAAGAAAAACGCTTCGTTCATAACATCAGGATCCTGCATTAAAAGAAAACATCAGCACGCTTTATATCCGCATCTTTAATGATGTTGGGTATATGCCCGCTCATACCTATAAAGTCGTTGCCATCGCTTCGGCTCTGGCAATTGCTGCTTGCATCGCTGCAGCGACGGTCTGTTCCAGCTCACGCGCCCGGAAAGTTTCAATCGCTTCGTGGGTGGTGCCGCCTTTGCTGGTGACTTCTGCGCGTAAATCGGCAAATGACAAATCAGACTTCGCCGCTAAGGTCGCCGCGCCTAACGCCGTTTGCGCTACCATGGCCCGGGCATCTTCACTGTTAAATCCAAGGGTTTCTGCTTGCTGTTGCATGGCCTGCATAAAATAAAAGAAGTAGGCCGGCGCACTGCCGCTGACCGCAATAATGTGATTAATTTGTGCTTCGTCATCCAACCAGACATTGCGGCCACAGCCTCGGAATAACTGATCGACAAAAGATTTTTCGTAGTTGGAACATTGGCTTGGGAAAAGCCCGGTTACTCCCAGACCAATTTGCGCCGGCGTATTAGGCATAGCGCGAACGATGCGGACATCACCAAGCCAGTCACGATACCGGCTGACTGGTAAACCGGCAGCGACAGTGACAAAAAGTTTTTCGTGGATCTCCGGCGCTCCGGCCAGCATGGCCTGACAAACTTCTGCCATCAGTTGAGGCTTCACCGCCAGCACAATCACATCGGCGACTTGCGCCGCATGCACGTTATCTTCGGTGGTTTGAATGGCAAAGTCGGTGGCAAGCGCGGCCAGTTTTTGTGGATTACGATTGCTGGCGATAATATTTTCTGGCGGATAACCCTGTTTCACCAGGGCGGCTATCAAACAACGCGCCATATTACCGGCGCCAATAAAAGCTACTGTGTTTTCATTCATGAGGTTGCGGTTCCCGCGCGCCGAAAATGGCTGTGCCTAATCTTATCATAGTTGCACCGAAAGTCAGGGCTTGTTGCCAGTCATCTGACATGCCCATCGAGAGAGCCCTGGCCTGCGGAAATTGTTGCTGTAGTTGGGCGGACAATGCTTGCATCCGGGCAAAAGCCAGGCTGTTGTCGCTATCAATTGCGGGGGCAGGAATGGCCATTAAGCCTGCCAGCTGTAAGTTTGGCAAAGCGGCAATCTGGGCTGCAAAAGGCAGAACTTCAGCGGCGGCGATACCTGCTTTACTTGATTCATCGCTGATATTCACTTGGATAAGTACTTTTAATGTCGGCATGTCTGTCGGGCGCTGCGCCGATAACCGTTCGGCGATTTTCAGCCGGTCGACGCTGTGCACCCAGGATGCAAATTTTGCGATATCGCGAGTTTTGTTGGACTGGATTGGACCAATAAAATGCCATTCTAAATCAGTCAGTTCAGCTAATGCAGTGGCTTTATCGACCAACTCCTGCACATAGTTTTCGCCAAAAAGACGTTGACCGGCCAGATATGCTTCTTGAATCAATGAGATGGGTTTGGTTTTACTGACGGCGATTAATTGTGCATCTGCACGCACACTGGGGTTTTTCTGCTTAATTTCTGCAAGCTGCCGGTAGGCTGAATTCAGTCGTTCTGCTATGTTGTTATCCATTGGGACCTGACTTTTCGTGATTATTTTTTTAGTTTCTGGCAAACAGGAGTACATTTTGTCATGGATATTACCGAATTATTAGCCTTTAGCGTGCAGCATAAGTCGTCGGATTTACACTTATCTGCCGGTGTGCCGCCGCTGATCCGGGTCGATGGCGACGTGCGTCGCTTAAACATTCCGCCGCTGACGCATAAAGATGTGCACGCTTTGGTGTACGACATTATGACGGATAAGCAGCGTAAAGAATACGAAGAACGGCTGGAGTCAGATTTTTCGTTTGAAGTGCCTGGTTTGGCGCGCTTTCGGGTCAACGCCTTTGTGCAAAACCGCGGTGCCGCGGCGGTATTCCGGACCATCCCCAGTGAAGTGCTGAGCCTTGATGATTTGGCGGCACCTGACGTGTTTCGCACCATCGCCGAAAACCCACGCGGTTTAGTGTTGGTGACCGGCCCAACCGGTTCGGGTAAATCCACGACGCTGGCGGCGATGGTTGATTACATTAATACCACCCGCCATGAACACATTCTGACCATCGAAGATCCGATTGAATTTGTGCACCACAACAAACTTTGTCTGGTCAACCAACGGGAAGTCCACCGCGATACGTTAAGTTTTAGTAATGCTTTACGCTCGGCATTACGGGAAGATCCGGACATTATTCTGGTCGGTGAATTACGGGATTTGGAAACTATTCGTCTGGCAATGACTGCCGCTGAAACCGGTCACCTGGTATTCGGCACCTTGCACACCACGTCTGCCCCTAAAACCATTGACCGGATCATCGACGTATTCCCGGGCGAAGAAAAAGCTATGGTGCGTTCGATGTTATCGGAATCATTGCGCGCAGTTATTTCACAAACGCTGCTGAAAAAAGTCGGTGGTGGCCGGGTCGCGGCGCATGAAATTATGGTCGGATTGCCAGCAATTCGAAATCTGATCCGCGAAGACAAAATTGCGCAGATGTATTCGGTGATCCAAACCGGTGCCGCACACGGCATGCAAACCATGGATCAATGTTTATTGAATCTGGTAAACCGCGGCCTCATCACCAAACAAGACGCGCTCGCCAAAGCACAAGACAAAAACGCTTTTGGTGCTATGGGCCGGATTTAGGAGCATTAAGGTGGAATTAGTTCAGTTATTGCAAAAAATGGTGGATGCCAAAGCGTCCGATATGTTCGTCACGGCAGGTATGCCGGTCGCAGCGAAGATTAACGGTGAATTGCTGCCGATCGACGACACGCCGCTGACAGCAGAAGACTCGCTGGCCATTGTGCTGGCGGCGATGAATGAAAAACAAAAAAATGAGTTTCTGAAAGTCAAAGAATGTAACTTCGCTGTGGCCAATGAGGCTGGTCGTTTTCGGGTGTCAGCGTTTTTTCAACGCGATCAGGCGGGTATGGTGGTGCGTCGCATCGTTACGACCATTCCGAATGCTGACGATTTAGGCCTGCCGCCGATCCTAAAAGAAATCATCATGTCTAAACGTGGGCTGGTGTTATTTGTTGGGGGTACCGGTACTGGTAAATCAACCTCGTTGGCTGCTTTAATTGGTTATCGCAATAAAACGTCCCGTGGCCATATTCTGACCATCGAAGATCCGATTGAATTTGTGCACGATCACCAAAAAAGTCTGATCACCCAGCGTGAAGTCGGCATTGACACCGATTCGTTTGAGTCCGCGCTGAAAAGCTCGTTACGCCAGGCGCCCGATGTCATTCTGATTGGTGAAATCCGCAGTCAGGATACGATGGAATATGCGTTGTCCTTTGCCGAAACAGGGCATTTATGTATTGCCACATTGCACGCTAACAATGCTAACCAGGCTATTGACCGGATCATGCATTTAGTACCCAAAGAAAAACACGGCAAGTTGCTGTTTGATTTGTCGTTAAACCTGCGGGCGATTGTCGCACAGCAATTGATCCCAACGCCGGATGGCTCACGCCGGATCGCCGCGATTGAAGTGCTGCTCAATTCACCTTTGGTGGCCGATTTAATCAAACGTGGTGAAATTGATGAAGTGAAGGCGGTGATGACGAAATCCCGCGAGCTTGGGATGCAGACCTTCGATCAGGCTTTGTACGATTTATATCAGCGCAGCCAAATCAGCTATGCCGATGCACTGCACCATGCTGATTCACCGAATGACTTACGACTGATGATTAAGCTGCGTAACAATGAAACGTCAGGTGCTGGTTTTCTGGCGAATGTCACAGTGGATGGTCTGGAAAAACCAGAGAAAAACTAAGGTTGAGGAAAAAGGGTTGTTAACGTCGGGGTCAGTGTCAATTGTTAACAGAAAACTGTTAACAATTGACACTGACCCCTGCATTAACATTTACGGTGCTGGGCGTTCAGTACCAACAAACTGAAATCTTGGTACTTCTTCACCCTGAATGGTCACAGTTTCAGTGAACATCGACAACGGGCGCACCCACAGGCCGTAATCACCATACAAAGCCCGATACACCGCGTAAGGCAGTTCATCTTCGCTGTGCATGGCAATCGCCAGCAGTTGGTAGCAAGGGCCTTTGTAATGCTGGTAATAACCCAGTGGCACCGAGCCATCGCCGTGATCCAGCAATGCGGAAATACCATTGTCAGGCAGAATGATTGTCAAACCAGCTCTCCAGGATCAATTTGGCCGACCAGCAATCGACGGCATCTTTACTGAGTTTTTTAAAACCACCTTGCGCAAATAAATCGGCACGGGCATCGACTGTGGTTAAACGTTCGTCCTGCGTCACGACTTTGAGGCCAAAACGACCGTGCAGCCGATTGACGAATTTATGCACCCGGGCGGTAAATGGCTGTTCAGTGCCGTCCATATTTAACGGCAAACCGACGACGACCAGGCCAGGCTGCCATTCGCTGATCAGCTTTTCAATCTGAGTCCAATCTGGCGTACCATCAACAGCTTTTAGCGCTTTTAAGGTGCTGGCGCTGCCGGTTAGTTGCTGACCCACAGCCACGCCGATACTTTTCAGGCCATAGTCAAAGGCCAGAATATTTGGTTTTTCACTCATCAGGCATGTCCTGCCACTGGGCTTAATTGCCATGACTGGATGCCAAGGCGTTTGGTGGCGCCTTGCCATTTTTCGGCATGACTTAAATCAAAAATAATCTGGTTATCGGCCGGGATCACCAGCCAGGAATTGTCCGCAATTTCCTGCTCCAGCTGCCCGGCGCTCCAGCCAGCGTAACCCAAAGCCAGAATGAATTTTTCTGGTGCATTTTCGGAAGTTAACTGCTCCAGAATGTCTTTGGAGGTGGTGACCATCAAATCATCGGTCAGTCGTAAGCTACTGACAAAGCCTTCTTTGGGCGTATGCAGCACAAAACCACGTTCGTTTTGCACCGGACCACCGGCACAGACCCGCGCTTTGGCAGCCGCGCAATCGGCGTTATGCTCAATTTCCAGCTGCCGTAATAAGTCGGAGACGTTAATCGACAGCGGATGATTAATGACAATGCCCATGGCACCATCGGTATTATGCTCGCAAATATAGGTCACGCTGCGGCCGAACAGCGGGTCTTCCAGCGCAGGCATCGCGATTAGTAAATGGTTTTGCAAACTGGCCATGGTGCTATCTGTCATCGACGTCTCCATTTCAGTCTGACTGCTTTTGAAGCAGCAGCTCAATTTGATCAAATAATAGTCCGGTAATGCTGATTGGAAAGGCCGCTTCAATTTCGCGGATACAAGTTGGGCTGGTGACGTTAATTTCAGTGAGCTTATCGCCAATAATATCCAGGCCGACAAAAATCAGTCCTTTGGCTTTTAACGCCGGACCAACAGCCCGGGCGATGGCCCAATCCGAGTCGGTTAACGGCCGCGCTTCACCGCGACCACCAGCTGCCAGATTGCCGCGGGTTTCGCCGCTGGCCGGAATACGCGCCAGGCAATAAGGCACTGGCTCGCCGTTAATGACCAGCACCCGTTTGTCGCCGTCTTTAATTTCCGGAATAAATTTTTGCGCCATCGCATAACGGCTGCCATGTTCGGTCAGGGTTTCAATAATCACGCTGACGTTAGCATCTTCCGGTTTTAAGCGGAAAATCGACGCTCCGCCCATGCCATCCAACGGTTTCAGAATGACGTCTTTTTCCGCCTGATAAAAAGCTTTCAGTCTGGCCGCGTCGCGCGTCACCAGGGTCTTTGGCGTGTGCTGACTAAACCAGCTGGTATAAAGCTTTTCGTTGGCGTCACGCAGGCTCTGCGGTTTGTTAACGATTAAAGTGCCTTCATCTTCCGCCCGCTCCAGAATGTAGGTGGCGTAGACAAATTCGGTATCAAACGGCGGATCTTTGCGCATCAGAATCACGTCAAGGTCAGAGAGCGCAATGTCCTGCTGGCCATTAAATTCATACCATTTGGCCGGGTTTTGCTCGACCTGCAGTAGTCTGGTGCTGGCTCTGGCCTGGCCTTCCAGTAAATACAAATCGGCCATTTCCATATAGTGCAGCTGATAACCACGTTTTTGCGCCTGTAACAACATGGCAAAACTGGAATCTTTTTTGATATTAATGGACGAAATTGGGTCCATTACAATGCCTAACTTGATCAAATCTTTGCTCCCGGACTGGCTTATGCCAAATCACCCATCTGTAATTGCAAGGCGCTGATCGCGGTCAGCGCGGCGGTTTCGGTGCGAAGGACCCGTGGCCCAAGCTGTACTGCGACAAAGCCGGCACTGGTGGTGAGTTGTACTTCACGGTCGCTGAAGCCACCTTCAGGACCAATCACCAGCCGTACTGTGGTTACCGGCGTTAAGGTCTTAATGGTGTCTTTGGCCCACGGATCCAAGGTCAGTTTTAATTCTTCGGTCGGCTGGCCCAGCCATTTGTCGAGATTAAGCGCAGGATGCACAGTTGGCACCACACTGCGGCCACTTTGTTCACAAGCGCTGATTGCAATTTTTTGCCATTGCTCGGTGCGCTTTTGCAGACGTTCAGCGTCCAGCTTAACACCACAACGTTCGGTAAACAGCGGCGTGATTTCTGTCACCCCAAGTTCAACCGCTTTTTGAATGGCAAAATCCATCCGATCGCCTCTGGAAATACCTTGTCCCAGATGAATTTTTAACGGTGATTCGACCTGATTTTCAATTTTAGCGTTAATTTGCACCAGCACCGATTTTTTACCGGTCTCGGTAATCACGGCCGGATAATCATGACCATCACCATTAAACAAAATTATCGCATCGCCTGACTGCATCCGCAGTACGCGGCCAACATGATTGGCAGGCTCGTCAGCGAGTGACATGGATTGCTGTGGCGCGAGAGCGCCAGGTTGATAAATTCTCGGGATCCGCATCAACAAGTTTTCCGAAAAATAAAAGCGCTATGGTAGCAGGCGTTCCCGGACAAAGGTATAACATAAGGCATACAAATAAGCAGGTTGGTTCAGGAGTCTGGATGAGTACGGTATTGGATGTACGAGGTCTTACTAAAAAATACGCTGAGCTGGTGGCTGTCAATGGCATTAGTTTTAGTGTGAAACAGGGCAGCTGTTTTGGCTTGCTGGGTCCGAATGGCGCTGGTAAAACCACCACCATTGAAATGCTGGAAGGGCTGGTGCAACCGGATTCGGGCGAGATTTTTTACCACGGCAAACCAGCCAGCCGCAGCGATTTTCAGCAACTTGGGGTGCAATTTCAGCAAACGGCGTTGCAGGATTATTTAACCGTGCATGAAACGCTAAAGCTGTTTGCGGCGTTTTACCCAAAACCTGCGGACCTGGCCGAGCTGATCCAGCTTTGTGATCTGACTGAAATTTTGGACCGCGATCACCGTAAATTATCCGGCGGCCAGCGTCAGCGATTGTTGCTGGCACTAGCGTTGGTGAACGAGCCACAAATCATTTTCCTGGACGAGCCCACCACCGGTCTCGACCCGCATGCGCGACGTAATTTCTGGGCACTGATTGAACAGGTCAAAGCGCAAGGCCGCACCGTGATCCTCACCACTCATTATATGGATGAAGCCGAACAGCTCTGTGATCAAATTCTGATCATGGATAAAGGCAACATTATTGCGCTCGATTCGCCGGAAGCCTTACTGGCACAACATTTTAGCGGCGCGTTATTACGGCTACCGGATCAGGGGCAAGATCCAGAATTGCCGGATGATGCAAGCTGGAGCAGAGCCGGCGGTTATTTGCAGATTAACAGCCGTGATATTGAACAAACCATCCGCTTGTTGCAGGCACAGCAATTTTCGCTGGAAGGTTTGTTTATTAAATCGGCCAACCTGGATGATTTGTTTTTAAAACTGACCGGTCACAGCCTGTCGGCTTAAGGAAATAAGCAAATGAATTTAAAACGTTTTTTAGCGGTTTTTAAGGCGCGCAATTTAGAGTTCTGGCGCGATAAATCCTCCTTGGCCTGGAATTTTATTTTCCCGGTGTTGCTGGTGGCCGGTTTTGCGGTGGTGTTTGGCAACGGCAATAAAGCCGAGTTTAAAATAGGGGTGCTGCAAGAGGCTGCAACCATTGATATAACAACACATGCGTTTTTGCAAACCCGGTATCTGGAATTTGTGCCTTATGCGCAAAGCGAAACTGCGCTAAAAAAACTGCAACATCATCAGCTGGATTTACTGGTTGATTTAGCGGCGAAACAATATTGGTTGAATGACAGTTCGGCCAAAGGTTATCTGGCCGAAAAGTTGTTTTTGCAATTAGAACCAGATGCGGTGAAAGCTATCGTCACTGGCCGGCAAATCCGTTATGTCGATTGGGCACTGCCGGGCATTCTCGGAATGAACATGATGTTTTCGTGTTTGTTCGGCGTTGGCTATGTTTTGGTGCGTTATCGGAAAAACTCGGTGCTAAAACGGCTGCAAGCCACGCCTTTAACCGCACTGGAATTTATCAGCGCCCAGGTGTTGTCCCGTCTTGGCATTGTGCTGTTTATCGCTGGCAGTATTTATCTTGGCTGCGACTTATTATTTGATTTTGTAATGCTCGGCAGTTACTTCGATTTATTGCTGGTGACCATTCTTGGCGCCATGGCAATGATTTCGCTGGGGTTATTAATTGCTAGCCGTTCACGTTCAGAAGAGCTGACCGGTGGCTTACTGAATATGGCGAGCTGGCCGATGATGATTTTATCCGGTGTCTGGTTTAGCCTCGAAGGTGCACCCAAAGCGGTGCAATGGTTTGCCGATATTTTGCCATTGACCCATTTAGTCGCGGCAGCACGGGCCATAATGACCGATGGCGCCACGTTGTCGCAGCTGACTTATCCGCTGTCGGTGATGGTAGGAATGATTGTGGTGTTTTTGTCAGTGGCGGCGATGTTATTCCGTTGGCAGGGTGATGGACGATAGCCACTTGTTAGAAATGAAAAAGGCGCCGGTTTGGCGCCTTAGTCATTGCAGCGAACTGATTACGGCAGGGCTGGGAAGGTATAGCTTGAACCAATACCCAGTGGTAAACCCAATGACCAGTATAGCAGCAGGAAACAGGTCCAGACCACAATAAAGGACACTGAAAATGGCAACATCAGCGCAATCAAACTACCAATGCCGGTCGATTTCACATACTTCTGGCAGAACACTACAATCAGCGGAAAGTACGGCATCAAAGGGGTGATGATATTGGTGGATGAGTCACCAACCCGATAAGCTGCCTGAGTGAAATCAGGGGAAACACCCAGTTCCATCAGCATTGGCACCATCACAGCACCAATCAACGCCCATTTGGCTGAGGCCGAACCAACCAATAAATTGACCGAAGCAGTTAAAAAGATAATGCCAATCAGCGTGACGCCCATTGGCAACGCCATCTCTTTTAAGGCACCGGCGCCTTTAATCGCAAACAATGCGCCTAAATTTGATTGGCCAAAGGCATAAATAAACTGCGCGCAGAAAAACGCCATCACGATGTAATAACCCATGCCACTCATCGCTTTACTCATGCCTTGCACCACATCACGATGCGTTTTTACGGTACCTGCCGCATAGCCATAGACCACACCAGGGATTAAAAACAGGATAAAAATCAGCCCAACAATAGACTGCATCAAATTGGCGGTGCTGTGGGTCAGACTACCGTCGGTACCGCGCCAGGCCGACGTTTCCGGGTAGGCGGTTGCCACCAACGCCGCAACGCTGATCAGAATCGACAGCATGGCAAACCGTAAACCACGGCGTTCTTCAGGTTTAAGCGCGTCCATGGTCGGTAATGTTGCCGGATCGCCATCGACCTGAGTTTGCTTTAAGCGCGGCTCAATTACTTTGTCGGTTAAAAACCAGCCGACCAGAATAATCACGATGGCTGATGCCGAAGTAAAATAGAAGTTATTCAGCGGGTTAATCAACATTTCAGCGGCTGCAGGGTGCGAAGATAAACGGGCCGAAGCCTGAGTTAATCCGGCCAGCATTGGATCCAGACTGCTTGGAATAAACAAAGAGCAGGAAAAACCACCCGAAACACCAGCAAACGCCGCAGCGATACCGGCCAGTGGATGACGGCCAGCAGCATAGAAAATAACAGCACCCAGCGGGATCACCAGCACATAACCGGCATCAACCGCGACATGGCTTAAAATACCAACCGCAATCAATACAGGTGTCAGCAGAATTTTTGGTGTCACCGCTAAAATTGAACGTAAACCGGCATTGATAAAGCCGGTGTATTCGGCAACACCAAGGCCCAGCATGGCCACCAGCACCACACCCAGCGGTGGGAAAGTAACAAAAGTACTGACCATTTTCGCCATAAAGGCGGTAAACGAGCTGCCATCGAGTAAATTGACAATTTGAATGGGTTGGCCGGAACGTGGATCAATTTCGGTAAAAACCATGTCGGATAATGCCCAGGAAATAACCCAAACGGCGACCATAAACAGTGCGAATAATACCGCTGGATCAGGCAGTTTATTACCGACCCGTTCTATGGCGTTCAGGCTGCGATTGAGCCAGCCTTGTTTAACAGGCACGCCTGAGGTTGGAGTTGCTGCAGTCATATTTTTTCCTTGTTAGCGTTGCTGCATTGGAGGTATTGGAAGCTAGTTATAAAAACATCTGCTGTGGATAGCAATAAAAAACTACTAATTGTAAATGGATTGTATTTATCAACAGCCAAGAAAAAGGAGAGCCGAAGCTCTCCATCATTCAGTGCGAAATGACTTACAAACCAGCGTCAGCGCGCAGAATGTCGGCTTTGTTGGTTTGTTCCCAAGGGAACTCATTGCGGCCGAAGTGACCATAAGCAGCAGTTGCGCGGTAAATTGGGCGTTCCAGATCCAGCATTTCAATCAGGCCGTATGGGCGCAGGTCAAAATGACGGCGGATTAAAGCGATTAATTGATCTTCAGTCAGTTTGCTGGTGCCAAAAGTTTCAACGCTGATAGAAGTAGGCTCGGCCACGCCAATAGCGTAAGACACCTGAATTTCACAGCGCGCAGCCAGGCCCGCAGCAACGATGTTTTTCGCGACATAACGAGCGGCGTAAGCGGCTGAACGGTCAACTTTTGATGGGTCTTTACCAGAGAAAGCACCACCACCGTGCCGCGCCATACCGCCGTAACTATCGACGATTATTTTGCGGCCAGTCAGACCACAGTCGCCCATTGGACCACCGATCACAAAACGACCGGTCGGGTTAATAAAGAACTTCGTATTGTTAGTTAACCATTCGGCTGGCAGCACTGGCTTAATGATGTGTTCCATCACGGCTTCGCGCAGGTCGGGCGTTGAAATGGTATCGCAGTGCTGGGTTGATAACACCACGGCATCAATACCAACTGGCTTACCATCAACATAAATAAAAGATAATTGCGATTTAGCGTCCGGGCGTAACCACGGCAGGGTGCCGTCTTTGCGGACTTTTGCTTGTTGTTGTACCAGACGGTGTGAATAGGTAATTGGGGCTGGCATTAATACGTCAGTTTCATTGCTGGCGTAACCAAACATTAATCCCTGATCGCCGGCGCCTTGGTCGCGTGGATCTTTTTTATCAACACCTTGATTAATATCAGGGGATTGTTTACCGATGGCGCTTAATACGGCACATGAATTGGCATCAAAACCCATATCAGAATGGACATAACCAATTTCACGGATGGTAGCGCGGGTTAATTCTTCAATGTCGACCCAGGCAGAAGTGGTGATTTCACCGCCGACCAGCACCATACCGGTTTTTACGAAAGTTTCGCAGGCGACACGGGCTTTTGGATCTTGTTCCAAAATTGCATCCAATACCGCATCAGAGATTTGGTCAGCGATTTTATCCGGATGTCCTTCAGAAACAGATTCAGAGGTAAAAATGTGTTGGGCCATGTAACGAGTTCCACAAGTTGGTTGTTGATGCGCCAGGCGCTGGAATTTTGGGCTGTGTATTCTATTGAAAGCGTTTTGCCTTGGCTAGTTTTTTCTGCCGCCCGGACGTCTTTCATTCCATCACTATACGCGCTATCGGCAAGTTAGATCAAAAATTTGACATTATTAAACTAAGGAAAGGTTTCTTTTTTAGCAGAAAAAACGCGTCTGCTAAAAAAAGGTGAGTCGCTTTTGAATATTATAATTTGCCATTGTGCCAACGCTCTGGGAAAATGCCCGCGAACTTATGCCACCATGTAAAAAATTCAGACGCGTCAATGAGCCGTTAGAGCTGCACCGCGTTTACTTCCCAAAATCATTGAAGATGCGGGTAGGCGGCAACTGAATGAAGCCCCAGGAGCATAGCTGTCTATGTGACTGGGGTGAGTGAAGGCGGCCAACAACCCCGCATTTTCAAGGATGAAGGGACAACATAATCTTTGGATAAAGATCTGACAGTAGCAGGAGTGATAATGCCATCTCGTAAACAACTCGCCAACGCCGTCCGTGCCCTGAGCATGGATGCAGTACAAAAAGCCAAATCAGGTCACCCTGGTGCACCAATGGGCATGGCGGACATCGCCGAAGTACTGTGGCGGGATTATCTGCAGCACAACCCGCAAGACCCGTCCTGGCCAAATCGTGACCGGTTTATTCTCTCCAATGGCCATGGCTCGATGCTGCTGTACTCCTTGTTGCATTTAACAGGTTACGACTTATCCATCGACGATTTAAAACAATTCCGTCAATTGCATTCAAGAACGCCAGGCCACCCTGAGTATGGTTATGCACCAGGTGTTGAAACCACCACTGGCCCGTTAGGTCAGGGCATTACTAATGCTGTGGGTATGGCGATTGCTGAAAAAGCCTTAGCTGCGCAATTTAACCGTCCTGGTCACGCTATCGTCGATCACCACACTTATACCTTTTTAGGCGATGGTTGCCTGATGGAAGGTATTTCCCACGAAGCTTGTTCTCTGGCCGGTACTTTGGGTCTTGGCAAACTAATCGCATTCTGGGATGACAACGGTATTTCGATTGACGGTCATGTCGAAGGCTGGTTTACCGACAATACGCCGATGCGTTTTGAAGCGTACGGCTGGCATGTGGTGGCTAATGTTGATGGTCATGACGCTCAAGCGGTGCGTGCGGCCATTGACGAAGCACGTTCTGTAACCGACAAGCCAACGTTGATTTGCTGTAAAACTATTATTGGTTATGGCTCACCGAACAAATCCGGCAGCCACGACTGCCATGGCGCGCCTTTGGGTGACGCTGAAATTGCTGCTAGCCGCGAATTTTTGCAATGGGAATCAGCTCCTTTTGAAATCCCGGCTGATATCTATCAGGAATGGGATGGCAAAACCAAAGGCACTGCCGCGCAACAAGCCTGGCAACAACAATTTGCTGCTTATGCTGCTGCATACCCGGAACTGGCTGCTGAATTAGCCCGTCGGGTTGCGGGTGACTTACCTGCTGACTGGCGTGAAAAATCTGATGCTTATGTAGCTCAGTTACAAGCAACACCAGCCACCATTGCCAGCCGCAAAGCATCGCAAAATGCCTTAAACGCTTTTGGTCCATTGTTACCAGAGTTTTTAGGCGGTTCTGCTGACCTGGCAGGTTCCAACCTTACGATTTGGTCTGGCAGTAAAGGCGTCAGCAATGAAGATGCTGCCGGCAATTACCTGTATTATGGCGTGCGTGAATTTGGCATGTCGGCCATTATGAATGGTATCGCCTTGCACGGTGGTTTTATTCCTTACGGCGCCACTTTCCTGATGTTTATGGAATACGCCCGTAATGCGGTGCGGATGGCTGCACTAATGAAACAACGGGTTATTTTTGTTTATACCCACGATTCAATTGGACTGGGCGAAGATGGCCCAACGCACCAGCCAGTGGAACAACTTGCATCCCTGCGGGTAACGCCAAATCTGATGAACTGGCGTCCTTGCGACCAGGTGGAATCGGCAGTGTCATGGCAAGCCGCTATTGAACGCACTGACGGCCCAACCACGTTAATCTTCACCCGGCAGAACCTGGTACAACAACCGAGAACAGCTGAGCAAGTTGCGAACATCCGTCGTGGTGGTTATGTGCTGGTGGATTGCGCTGGTACGCCAGAACTGATTTTTATCGCCACCGGTTCAGAAGTAGAACTTGCAGTGCAGGCTGCGGCGCAACTGACAGCTAAAGGTAAAAAAGTTCGGGTTGTGTCAATACCTTCAACGGATGTATTTGAAGCACAAGATGCGGCCTATCGCGAAGCGGTATTACCAGCGGCTGTCACTAAACGTGTTGCGGTAGAAGCCGGTATTGTTGATTGCTGGTATAAGTATGTTGGTCTGACAGGCAAAATTATCGGCATGACCAGCTTTGGCGAATCGGCACCTGCCGAGCAGTTGTTTGAATACTTCGGTATTACCACCGCCAAAGTGTTGGCAGCGGCCGAAGAATTGCTTGGCTAACAGCTGGATAAGAAAAGGGGCTTAGTGCCCCTTTTGCTTAGCTGCCTACACAACCAATTGCTTGAAACATGGATAACATAAAACCCGTATGACCATTCGAGTTGCTATAAACGGTTTTGGCCGGATCGGCCGCAATATTTTGCGGGCTATATTTGAAAATCAATTACAACAGCAGATCCAGGTGGTGGCGATTAACGAACTGGCCGACGCAGCAGGTATTGCGCATCTTTTAAAGTACGACAGCTCGCACGGCCGTTTTGGATTTGATGTGCAACTGGACGGCGAACAGCTGACGGTCTCCGGTCAACCGATCGTCTTATTTCACCAGGAGAATGCCGCTACTTTGCCCTGGCAACAGCTGCAGGTCGACATTGTGATGGAGTGTACCGGCGTCTACAGTTCACGTGCCGATGCCATGTTACATCTGCAAGCCGGCGCAAAAAAAGTACTTTTTTCGCACCCGGCGGGGCAGGATATTGATGCGACCGTTATTTACGGTATTAACCACCAACAACTGACGCCAACGATGCGGGTCGTTTCGGCCGGTTCCTGTACCACCAACTGCATCATTCCGGTGCTGAGTGTGCTCGACCAAAACTTTGGTGTTGAAAGCGGCACCATCACCACCATTCACGCATCGATGAATGATCAGCAGGTGATAGACGCATATCATCCGGATTTACGCCGCACCCGCGCCGCCAGTCATTCGATTATTCCGGTCGATACCAAACTTGCACTCGGCATTGAGCGGATCATGCCGCATCTGGCTGGACGGTTTGAAGCTATTGCAGTGCGGGTGCCGACTTTAAATGTGACGGCGATGGATTTAAGTGTCACCTTGCATCAGGACGTCACGGTCGCAGATATTAATGCGGCGCTGAAACAGGCAGGTCAGCAATTACTGCCACAAATTCTCGATTACACTGAAGAGCCTTTAGTGTCGGTCGACTTTAACCATGATCCACATTCCTGCATTGTGGACGGCTCACAGACACGCGTTAGTCATAAAAGACTGGTAAAATGTCTGGTTTGGTGTGACAACGAATGGGGTTTCGCCAATCGGATGATCGATACCGCCCGCGCCATGATGCAATCAGATTCATCTACATTCTCAGAAGGAGCTTGTCATGTCGGTAATTAAAATGGCTGATCTGGATTTGGCCGGAAAACGGGTACTCATCCGTGAAGATTTAAATGTGCCGGTAAAAAACGGCAAAGTCACTTCAGATGCACGGTTACGCGCAGCGTTACCAACCATCGAACTTGCGCTCGCCAAAGGCGCTAAAGTGATGGTGTGTTCACATTTAGGCCGGCCGGAAGAGGGCGTTTATGCTGAAGAGTTTTCAATGCAACCGGTCGTCGCTTATTTGCAAACTGCATTAAAAGCACCGGTGCGCCTGGCCAAAGAATACCTTGCGGGTATTGAAGTGGCGCAGGGTGAAGTGGTGGTGTTTGAGAACGTACGTTTTAACAAAGGTGAAGGTAAAAACGACGAAGCCTTATCCCGACAGTTGGCCGCACTTTGTGATGTGTTCGTGATGGATGCTTTTGGTACCGCGCATCGCGCTCAGGCCACCACCCATGGTGTTGCGAAATTTGCACCAGTTGCCTGTGCAGGCCCATTGCTGGCAGCTGAGTTAGAAGCTTTGGCAGCAGCACTGAAAAATCCAAAACGGCCGTTGGTAGCTATTGTTGGTGGTTCAAAAGTTTCCACTAAACTAACAGTACTCGAATCATTGTCTTCAATCGTCGACCAGTTGGTCGTCGGTGGCGGTATTGCTAATACTTTTATCGCCGCAACCGGTCATGGTGTAGGTAAATCCTTGTGTGAAGTGGATTTAATTCCTGAAGCACAGCGCTTAATCGCCGCCGCCAAGGCTAACGGTGGCAACATTCCGGTACCAACTGATGTGGTCACAGGTAAAGCCTTTAGCGAAGATACAGTGGCAGAATTAAAACAAGTCGCTGATATTTCCACTGATGATATGGTTTTTGATATTGGACCAGCCAGCACTGCTGAATTGGTTAGTATTCTGAAAAATGCCGGTACTATTGTCTGGAATGGTCCGGTTGGTGTATTTGAATTTGAGCAGTTTGCCGCAGGTACCAAAGCAATTGCCGAGGCAATCGCCCAAAGTAACGCGTTTTCTATTGCCGGTGGTGGTGATACTTTAGCTGCCATTGATAAATACGGCGTTGCTGATCAGATTTCTTATATTTCTACCGGTGGTGGCGCTTTCCTTGAATTTCTGGAAGGTAAGACTTTACCAGCAGTTGAAATTCTGGAACAACGTGCGCTGGGCAACTGAATCGCTTTTTAACATTGTTTATTGTAGGTGTGTGCACCGACCATAATGACCAGAACAACTGGCAATATTGTTGAATAACAGCAAGGCGCTGCGCGCACTTTAAAATCTGAGACCCTACAGAAAAGAGAGAAACTTATGGCTTTAATTTCGTTACGTCAGATGCTGGACCATGCAGCCGAATTTGGTTATGCCGTTCCGGCATTTAACGTCAACAACTTAGAACAAATGCGTGCCATTATGTTGGCTGCTGACGCAACT
Organism: Rheinheimera sp. SA_1; assembly: GCF_001669775.1. Lineage (GTDB taxonomy): Bacteria > Pseudomonadota > Gammaproteobacteria > Enterobacterales > Alteromonadaceae > Pararheinheimera. The sequence continues at coordinate 508,832 of NZ_LXWK01000016.1, read as the reverse complement.
GACAGTCCAGTCATCGTTCAGGCTTCAGCTGGCGCCCGTAAATATGCCGGTGCACCGTTTTTACGTCACTTAATTCTGGCGGCAGTGGAAGAGTTTCCACATATTCCGGTGGTGATGCATCAGGATCACGGAACCTCTCCAGCCATATGTCTGCAAGCCATTCAGTTAGGTTTTTCATCAGTCATGATGGATGGCTCACTGGGAACTGACGGCAAAACGCCAATGGACTACAACTATAACGTTCAGGTCACCCGCCAGGTTGTTGAAATGGCGCATGCTGGTGGTGTTTCGGTTGAAGGCGAATTAGGGTGTCTGGGTAGCCTGGAAACCGGTACTGCCGGTGAAGAAGATGGTGTTGGCGCTGAAGGTGTGCTGAGTCACGACCAGATGCTGACGGATCCGGAAGAGGCTGCACAATTTGTGAAAGCGACCCAGGTTGATGCATTAGCGATTGCTGTTGGTACTTCGCATGGCGCATACAAGTTCAGCCGTCCGCCAACAGGCGATATTCTGGCGATTGACCGGATTAAAGCCATTCACGCACGCATTCCGGACACTCATTTAGTGATGCATGGCTCAAGTTCAGTGCCACAAGACTGGCTACAAATTATTAATGAACATGGCGGCGCTATTTCGGAAACTTATGGCGTGCCGGTGGAACAAATACAAGAAGGGATCAAACATGGCGTGCGTAAAATCAATATCGATACCGATTTGCGTTTAGCTTCAACCGGTGCTATTCGCCGTTTTATGGCACAGCATCCGGCTGAATTTGATCCTCGCAAGTATTTACAGGCATCTGTCGTTGCAATGATGGATATTTGTAAAGATCGTTACCAGGCGTTTGGCGCTGCTGGTCAGGGATCAAAAATAAAAGCCATTTCGTTAGAAAAAATGGTGAAGCTTTATGAGTCGGGAAAACTAACGCCGAACATTAAATAAGCGAAAAAATGAATGGTGCATTAAAATTTAAAAACTAAAATTTTAATGCAGCCAAAAGGGCAAATTTGCAAGCAAAAAATTGTAGCAAAACAACTGCTGCAGGGGGTCTCCGTTATATTGACAACCTGCAGATTTGCTGCAATGATGCGGACGGTTTACCCTCTAACCAGGTCATATTTTTTTACAAATTTGGCCTTCACTATACAGGTTACGTTAATCAGCAATTATTGGTTGGGAACTATGTCTAACAATAACATCCGTAAAAGCCTGATCGCATCAGCATTCGTTGGTGCCTTCACTTTGGTAAGTGGAGTTGCGTCAGCAACTACGTTGGCAGATCTGCAAAAAGCATCGGCTCAAACAACCCGTGCTTCAGTTCAGTCACAAGAAAAAATCAACAACATCTATGATCAGTCACAAGAATTGCTGGCTGAATACCGTACTCTGGTCGAACAGACCGAAAACCTGAAAGTGTATAACGATCACGTTGCACGTCTGGTTGCTGACCAAAATGCTGGTTTAGCTTCGCTGGACAAGCAGATCGGTACAATTGAAGGAACCAAACAAGGTATCGTGCCATTAATGTACAAAATGGTTGATACTCTGGAAGCCTTCATCAAGGCAGATATGCCAATCGACGTCACCAAACGTCTGGAACGTGTAGAACGTTTACGCGGCTATTTAGCCAGCGCATCTGTGAACACTTCTGAACAGTACCGCACGGTGATCGAAGCTTACCAAATTGAAAAAGATCTGGGCACAGCAATCACAACTTACACTGATAAGTTAAATGTTGGCGGCCAGGAAATCACTGTGAACTACGTTTACGTAGGTCGTATTGCGCTGTTAGCTCAGTCACTGGACGAGAAACAAGCCTGGATGTTCAGCCGTGCATCAGGCCAGTGGGAAGCTCTGGGTCAAGAGTACCTGGAATCAACCAAGTTAGCGATTCGTGTTGCGGGTAAACAAGCTGCCCCTGAATTGTTGAAACTTCCAGTGTTAGCAGCGGAGTAAGAATAAATGAAGAAAGTGTTTAAAGGTTTAGTGATCGCAGCTGCTGTAACCCTGTCTGCCGGTGTGTGCTTAACTGCCGCTGCTGACACAGCAAAACTGGATCAACTGTTAGAGCAAGTTAAAAAAGACCGCATTTCTGAAGGCAAAATCGACCAGGCCCGTGAACAAGAGTTCCTGTCTGATCGTGCTGACAAGCAAGCTTTACTGAACAAAGCAAAAGCTGCTTTCAGTGCAGAAGAATCGCGTGGTCGTTCTTTAACTCAACAATTTGCTGACAACGAAGGCAAACTGGCAGCGAAAGAACAAGAACTGCAAACTGCTCAAGGTACATTAGGTGAAATGTTCGGTATCGTTCGTGGTTCTGCCACAGAAACTATCGGTGCAATCGCCACTTCAAACATCAGTGCTCAGTACAAAGGCCGTGAAGACCTGCTGAAGAAACTGTCAACTGCAAAAGAGTTACCAACAATTTCTGAACTTGAAGAGCTGTGGATCGCCCTGCAAACAGAAATGACTGAATCAGCTAAAGTGTCTAAATTTGAAGGCACAGTGGTTGGTTTAGACGGTACTTCATCAACTGGCAGCGTTACTCGTATTGGTGCATTCAACCTGATTTCTGACAACGGTTACCTGGTTTACAATGCGGACACCCGTGAAATGCAACCTCTGGCAAAACAGCCTGAAGGTCACATTCTGGATGACGCAGCAGCATTCAAATCAGCTTCTGCCGGTGAACTGAAAGCAGTGTACGTTGACCCGACTGGTGGTGCGATTCTGCGTTTGAAAACTCAGGAAGCTACATTAGAAGAGCAGTTCCACTCAGGTGGTACACCAGGTTATGTAATCACAGTATTACTGATTATTGGTTTATTAATCAGCGCCGTGCGTTATGTTGCTCTGACTGCAGCTCAATCAAAAATCAATGCTCAGCTGAAAAACCTGTCTAACCCAAGCACGAACAATGCACTGGGCCGGATCCTGAAAGTTTACCACGACAACAAGTCTGTTGACGTTGAAAACCTGGAACTGAAACTGGACGAAGCTATCATGCGTGAAACTCCGGATATCGAAAAAGGTATCGGCATTCTGAAACTGATCGCAGCGGTAGGTCCTCTGCTGGGTCTGTTAGGTACAGTAATCGGTATGATCGGTGCTTTCCAGATGATTACTCTGCACGGTACTGGCGACCCGAAAATCATGGCTGGCCAGATTTCAATGGCGTTGGTAACAACTGTTCAAGGTCTGTTATGTGCTCTGCCATTACTGTTTATCCATTCAATGTTACAAACGAAGTCAAACTCAATTCTGCACATCCTGGATGAGCAAAGCGCTGGTATCATCGCTGCTCATGCGGAGAAGGAGAAAGCATAATGCATAGCCTGATAGAGCTTTGGGAATCTGTCAGGGATTTTATCGCTACCGGCGGCGATGTACTTTATATTGTCGCCTTTGTGCTCTTCATGATGTGGGTTCTGATCATTGAGCGCTTATGGTTTATCTCCCGTGAGTATCCGGTATTGCGTAATCGTATTATCGCAGACTGGCACGCACGGGCCGATACAACCTCCTGGTATGCGCATAAAATTCGTGATGCGTGGGTGTCTGAGGCATCTACCAAATTGAATGAGCGGATTTTAGTTATCAAGACGTTAGTGGCCGTGTGTCCGATGATTGGTCTGTTAGGTACTGTAACAGGCATGATCGCGGTGTTCGAAATCATGGCATTACAAGGCACTGGTAACCCAAGACTGATGGCGGCTGGTATTTCAATGGCAACAATCCCGACGATGGCCGGTATGGTTGCATGTTTATCAGGCGTATTTGTAACGTCCAAACTGGAAGATAAGGTAAAGTCAGCAGTGCATGAATTAGCTGACAACATGCCTCATCATTGATAGAGAGTAATTTATGGCACGTAAAATTAGACGTGGGGAAGAAGAAGCAGCAATTGACTTAACGCCAATGCTTGACGTTGTTTTCATCATGCTGATCTTCTTTATCGTTACGACCTCGTTCGTGAAAGAAGCTGGTATTGACGTAAACAAACCAAAAGCAGCGAAAGCACAGACTAAACCTTCAGCAACTATTTTCGTGGCAATCCGCGCAAATGGCGAAATTTGGTTAGATAAACGTGCTGTTGACCCTGAGCGTGTGGGCGCAACAATCGAAAAGCTGTTAGCTGAATCTCCAACTGACACAGTTATCGTACAAGCGGATAAAGAAGCGAAGCACGGTGTCGTAGTTCAGGTGATGGATCAGATTAAAATTGCTGGTTCAGATCTGAAGATTTCGATCGCGGCGGAGACTAAGTAATTATGGTTAGGTTATTACTATCACTCATCGTCGGTGCGGTAATAACGTTTTTCCTGTACGTGTTGATGGCATTCCTGGTAGGTGGGGATGATACGTTCACCAACGCGAAGAAGGAACAAATCGTTATTGAATTAAACTCGCCTCCGCCTGAGTCAAAAGCTCAGACCCGGACACGGGTTCCGCCACCGCCACCACCGCCGCCTCCGGAGCCTCCGAAGCAGCAAGTGGTGTCTGAAAGCAACAACAACGACGCTAGTGCGATTGGTTTTAATGTGCCAACGATCGATTTGGGTGGTGCAAGTGCTGGTCTTGGTGATCCTTCAGGCGCTTTAATGCGTGATGGTGACGCAACACCAATCGTGCGGATTGAACCTAAGTATCCGGTTCAGGCGGCACGTGATGGTATCAACGGTTGGGTACAATTACGGTTTTCTATCATGGAAGACGGTAGTGTCGACGAAGTTGAAGTGATCAATGCTGAACCAAAACGCGTATTCGACCGTGAAGCAATCCGTGCGCTAAAGCGCTGGAAATATTCACCGAAGATTGAAAATGGCAAAGCTTTGAAGCAAACAGGCCAAAAAGTTCAGCTTGACTTCAATCTTGATGCAGCCGGAGGTTAACTATGAAGTTGAATAAATTAACATCAGCTCTTGTAGTATTTGCCACCATTGGTGTGATGGCGTTACCAGTCAGTACTGCTTATGCAGCGCCTGACGCCGCTAAAATTGCTGAACGCAAAGCAAGAAAATCGCAAGCGGTTGGTGAGAAGGTTGGTAAAGCAATCGTTAAAGCCTATGAACTGTATGGTCAAGAAAAAATTAGTGAAGCAATAGCGGCTTTGGCTGGTGTTGAACCGACAGCCCCGTTTGACAAAGCTTATTTATATAGCTTTCTGGGCCGACTCTACATCGAAAGAGATGCAGTAAAAGCCCGGCAATACCTGATGGATGCTGTAAAGCTGGATGTTCTTAGTTTTACTGATCAAGCGGGTTTGCTTCGTAATATTGCTGACTTAAGTCTTCAGGACAAAAAGTTTCAACAAGCGCTTGATTATTATACAAAATGGATGGATTTCACCGGTGAAACTCATTCAGATGTATATATTCGGATGGCAAACTGCTATTACGAAATGAAGCAATTCAATAAAGTGATTTCTCCGGCAGACCTGGCTATTGCAGGTTACAAAACGCCGAAGAAAGAAGCTTATATGATGAAACTTGGTGCTTATTATGAGCTCAAGAATTTCAAAAAAGCTGTTGAAGTACTGGAATCTGCGGTTGTTATCTTCCCTGAAGATAAAAGCTTATGGGTTCAGTTAGGTCAGTTCTATAGTATAAATGAACGGTACGGTGAGGCGCTGGCTGCATTTGAGCTTGCTTATAAGCAAGGTTTTATGAAGACAGATAACGAAATTAAAATGTTGGCTAATATGTACAACAATAATAACGTTCCTTACCGTGCAGCAGCTTTGCTTGAGAAGCATATGAAAGCTGGTGTGCTGAAAAAAGATCGCAGCACACTGTCGAGTATCGCAGGTTCTTACAACTCAGCACGTGAATTTGACAAAGCAGCAGTTTACTACGGTGAACTTGCCAAGCTTGAAAACGATGGGGAAGCCTATCGTCGTCAAGGCACTGCATTGCTGATGGCCGGCAAAGAATCTGCCGCCGTCCCAGCACTGCAAAAAGCGCTGGAAGTTGGTGTCAAAGACAAAGGCCGGGTACACATTGCACTGATGGAAGCTTATTTCTATCAAGCTAAGCTTAAAGATGCATATCGCCATAACCAGTTAGCTCGCGACAACGGCCAAGCCAAAGCCGCAAGCAGCTGGACAGGCTATATCAGAGAACGTGCTGAGAAAAAAGGCATTTCCCTGTAAGTCATCGCTTGTAAAAAACCCGCTTCGGCGGGTTTTTTTATACCCACTACTTTGTGCCTATCACGAAACAACTGGCAACTTGAATGCGGAAGCAGGCGGCGAGTTATTGCGTCATAAATGGTATGCAAAAGGCTATGTGGTGAATTGTTGGGCAGATTGTGGGGCAGTGCTGGGTGTAGAGTATTTCGCTAGTTTTTGTTTACACTATTGAGGATCGGTAAAAGTAGAGAGGCAGAAAAGGCAAACGTCGACCCAGAGTTTATACCAGTCTTCCTTGAAGTAGCGCAGCGCTCGCTAGGGTGCAATACTCGTTCGCATGCCGCTGCTCTACCGTCGCCATTGCGTATTTGGGGATTTATCGAGGGGCTGATAGCAGCTGGTGTTGTTGCAAAAAGCACAAAAACACCAGCGTCTGCTGGAGTAGAACCAATACTTAAGCTAATTGATCCGGTGAAACCTGGTTCTGATTGTCAGAATCAGGGGCCCGCAAATCGAGCATTTTATACTTGTCGATCAGTGCATACAGCGTTGGTCGGGTCACACCAAGCACATCCGCTGTTTTCGACAAATTGCCGTTTGACAGGTTATAAGCATGTCTTATTGCCTGTGTTTCCGCTTGCTCCCGGACTTTTCGTAAAGTAAGGAGCGGCGAACTGGCATTGTGATCGACGATTAAACCCAAATCTTCGGCACTGATAAATTTGTTATCCGCCATGATGACAGCAGATTTCAATTTGTTCTGTAGTTCACGGATGTTGCCGGGCCAACGATGGCCGAGCATGGCATTGATAGCGTCTTCGGTAAACCCTTGAATATTGGTATTAAATTCTTGATTGAATTTTTGCAACAGCGATTTGGCAATCACCACAATATCCTGACCGCGGTTGCGAAGTGGTGGAATATTTAAAGTGATTTCGCTGACACGATAAAACAAATCCTCACGGAATGATTGCTCTGCCACCATCTCCGCCAGATTGCGGTGAGTTGCACAGACCACCCGGACATCAACTTCAATTTCGTTACGACCGCCAACCCGTTCAATGACCCGTTCTTGCAGAAAACGCAGCATTTTTGCCTGCAATGCCAATGGCATATCGCCAATTTCATCAAGCATCAGCGTACCACCGTTGGCGGTTTCAATCTTTCCTAAAGTGGTTTTATGGGCGCCGGTAAAAGCACCTTTTTCATAACCGAATAATTCACTTTCCAGTAAATTATCCGGGATCGATGCGCAGTTGATGGCGACAAAAGGTTTGGTTGCTCTTGGGCTTTGTTTGTGGATAGAGCGGGCGAATACTTCTTTACCGGTCCCACTTTCGCCAAGCAATAACGTGGTAATTTCAGTCGGAGCGATTTTCTCCACCATGCGGCAGGCTTTCAGAATGGACTCGCTGTTTCCGATGATATCCTGGCTTTTGTAGTTCGCCGATTTCAGTACCCGGTTTTCCGCTTCCAGTTCGCTGAGTTTAAAAGCCCTGGCGACAATCACATTCAGCACGTCAACATCAATCGGTTTCTGGTAATAGTCATATGCGCCAAGTGCCACGGCTTGCAGTGCATGCTCTGTGTCGGTGCTGCCAGTAATGACGATGACTTTAGTGTCAGGGTTGTGCTGCAGAATTTCGGTCAGACATGCCATACCTTCAGAGGCATTGGTCGGATCTGGCGGTAAACCAAGGTCTAGCGTCACGACAGCAGGTTCATACCGGCGCACTTGCTGTAAGGCTGAATTACGGTCTTCTGCGAAAACGACTTCGTAATCCGTTAAACTCCATTTTAACTGTTTCTGGATGCCCAAATCGTCGTCTATTGCGAGTAAAGTTTTCATATCACGTTCCGTGTAAAGGTTTCTATTAGTGTAAAGGAAGCTGAATAGTAAAGGTAGATCCAATATTCACTTCACTGAATACCGAAAGTTGTCCCTGATTTTGTTGAATAAAATTTTGGGCATCATAGGCGCCAATACCCATACCAGCGTTACCTTTGGTGGTATCAAATGGTTTAAACAAACGTTCTTTAATAAATTCCGCGCTCATGCCACAGCCGGTATCAATAATTTTCAGGATCATGCTGTCATTCTGCACATCTAGTTCTACCGTTACTGACCCATCAGCTGCTGTCGCTTGTTGCGCATTATCAATCAGATGGAACAGGATATTGCACAGCCGCTCATGGTCGATATACAGTTCGCAGTCCTGAATAATCTGCAGTTTCGGCAACGGCTCATGCTCGGCACAACGTTCAGTAATTAACTGTTGTAACAACCGCGCCATCACCACAGTTTTTTTATGCTCGATACCACTTTGTTTTTGGGTCAGCTGCGACAACATATTTTGCAGCCTGCTTTGCATAGCTTCGATGGTTTCAAAAGCATCGTCGACAAATTCCGGGTTATGGCGATGACGTTTGGCATTTTTTAGCAACATATCGATTTGTGCTTTCACATTTTTTAAATCGTGAACGACAAAGGCGGACATTCGACTAAATGCCATAAATTGGGCGTTTTCAGACAGTTCTTTACTGGCTTCACTCATAAACAGATAACTGGAAATTTGTTCTGATACCGCATTCAGATAATCACGCAATTCCCAGTTCAGTTTTAAATGCTCGGTCGCCAATGGTTTTAACAGGCAACAGCCCCATAATTGGTTGTTTTGATAGAAGGGCACTAATAATGCAAAAGTTTCGGTCATCCCGTTCAGCTCGTGATGAATTGCTTTGACGTCGTGGTCATTCAGGTCACTGAAATCCAGCAACCAATTTTTATTGCCGAATTTTTGCTGATAAATGGCGGCAATTTGTAAATCGGCAGCGCTCAGTTGATAGTTCGGTGTCGTCGCCAGTACTTCCGGCTCAGCTGCTGCCGGGAGTTTAACTAAAGCTCCATCACTATAACCAATTGCTTTGCACCAGGCTGTCAGGCACACCGCAGGTGCATTGTGGTTGGCAATTTCGACTTTTTTCAGCTCTCGGGTTAATTCAACCCATTTTTCCCGATAATCAAAAGTATTGGCAAAAAAGTGCTTTTCAATGAAGACTTTATACTTACGGCGAATAGCATCAGAAAATACCAGCGTACAAAACAATGCGGTGCCTACCACTACAAACACCACTTGCAGTAGCGTGGTCCAATTGCCGCCGATGTAGCTCAGGTAATAACCGACAATCGCTAATAAACACAAATATACGCCGGCTGCGAGCACCAAGGAACTTTGCAACACGATATCGCGGGAGACATAAACATTGATGCCCCAGGATTTAATCCGTTTTACTGCAACCACTAAAAACGGCAACATCATCACATGCACAAAACCACGTGCCTGCCAGGTTTGTTGATTGACTTTACCTAACAAGGCAGCTTCGGCCAAGAGATAAAAATCTAATAGTAAACATATGCTTAAGGCAATAATCATTGGCTTGAACTGCCATTTTTGACTGCCGGACTGCCGATAAATTGCTTCAATCAACGCCAACATCACCACCGTCAGCAGCAAAGTTCCCATTAGCCTTGCGCCGAGATCGGCGTATATCCAGCCACCAAACACCAGCCAACTGACAAATATCAGGCAAACAATTCTGATTTTTGCGGTGGAAAAAAGTTGGCTGATTGTTACGTCGGTACGATTAAGTGCCGCCAGCAAAAAAAGCGCCAGTAGCATTTTGTGCGTGCTTTCAATCAGGAACGAACTGAGTTCGACAAAAGGCAGTTCGTTACCGCGAAAATTATCAAAAGCCCACAACACACTGAGGATGGTGTAGGTGCTTAATAAATGTTTGTGCGCAGTTTGGGTTTTTACGGTCAGCTGCAAAGTCCAAAACAATGCGTAGCCCAAAGCTGCAAGGGCAAAACCAAAATGACCAGGCTGGAAGTTTTCAAACATGGGTAAGTCAGACCTTAAGGTTGAGCAAGTAGTTGATGCAGATGTACGACCGGAATGGCATAAGCAATACCACTAGGGTCGCTGAGCACCGCTTCACGACTGCCTTTGACCAGTACCATATTAATGACCGCCACCACGACGCCATCTTCCTGACGATACAAAGCGCTGCCGCTATTGCCAGGATAGGCAGTGCCGTCCAGCTGATACACCATAAAAGGTTGCTGAAGTTGCCGCAGTGTTTTTGGATTCAGCGTCTTAGAGTTGTCTTGTGGAATAGCAATAGGCGTAACAGCGCTTAATGTCGACTGATGTGTTGCCGGATACAGCCCCAACACGCCGGTGATCGGATACCCGGTAAATGCCAATGCGGTTCCTTCAGGCGTGTACTCACTGTCGGCGAGTTTCAGCGCCGGCAAAGTTGCAGTAATTTTTAGCACTGCTAAGTCGTGGATCGGGTCATTTTTTCTGGAAAGAATAGGGTGCACAACCGGAACCTGTCCATGTCCGGATAACACAACGTAACGTTCGTTTTTGCTTTCGTCGGGTAATTTTGAAACCACATGATGGTTGGTAACGATTTGATTGCCCGGGGCGACTACAAAACCACTGCCTATGAGTTTTAACCTGGGCGAACCGGTTGGGTTATACAAAGCGATGGCAACAACTGCTGGCTTTATTTGGGGAATGAGTTGCGGCAGATTATTGGCCGTTGCAGCAACGCTGAAAATTCCGAGGCACGTTATCCAAAACAGTTTCATTGCACACTTCATCCTTGTATCAGGTAAACGAGGTTTTAGTGTAAACCAGTCGGTGGCTTGGGCGAAACTGAATTAGCATCTTTAGCAAATTGGTACATACTGAAAGTTATTATGCAACCAGGTTGCATTCCCGGAGTGGTTATGACGGCTGTGCCAGAACAAAAACCTCAGAAAATTCAGGAAATTGTGCCAATTTTTTCCGGCGGCGGCACCAGATTACCCTGCTATGTGGGTATTTTGATGGCGCTGGAGGATTTGGAATTATCCTATGCGCATGTTGTCGGCGTCTCTGGCGGCAGTATAGTCGCGGCGATGCTGGCTGCCGGAAAGTCGATAGAAGAAATGCAAAAATTGGCCTTACATACTGATTTTAAACAGTTTAAAGGGTTTTCATTACTCAATCTGATCCGAACCGGTGGTTTGTCCAGTGGGGATACGTTTGAGAACTGGATGGATAAAGAACTGGATGGAGTGTTGTTTCGTGATTTGAAACTCGATTTGCACGTGTTAGCCACCGATATCAATGGCGGTGGGCCGGTTATTTTTAATAAAGAACGGACGCCGGATATGAAAGTGTCGCAGGCTGTACGTTTTTCGATGTCGATCCCATTGCTGTTCTCGTTTAAAACTTTTGAAAATCACGTGATGGCTGATGGTGTCATTCTGGCAGAAGATGCATTACACCAAGATTGGTCGGGACGGGCGGTGCCGGTGGTGTGTTTCCGGTTGAAAAGCGATAACGAAGATCGGCCCATTTTAAAGCACCGTTATTTTCCTCTGGTGTCGTATATCCTGATGCTGATCCAAACTTTTATGACCGCAATGTCCCGGGAATATGTCCATGCGCAATACTGGCACAATACGGTACTTATCAACACCGGCTCGGTTTCTTCGGTCGATTTTGCGTTACCTATTGAGAAAAAACTGATTTTGTTACGCCAGGGATACGACACTGCGATGACGGTTATTCCGCAAAAATTAAACTGGTTAAAGCATGATTTAGTGATCCATCAACGTGAGAAACAGTTTGAATTGCTTTAAGTTAGCGCATGTCTCTATACTGGAAATGAATATTGCTATAAGTTTGAGATGGCTTTGTCAGAAATGTGCCGGTGACTGAGTCCATTACAAAGGCTTAGAATAAAATTTAATCAAAACAAAAGTTTGTAGTACTAGCCAGGGGCGGTTGACCTTTCAGGTTCTGAAAAATGAATGGTACTTTTGCGGTAGGTTTGTTCGGTCCTGCCAGCAAAGCATTTCACCTCGATACACGAAATTATTGACGATGCAGGTAGAAGACAAGTGAGCGAGACTGGAACACCAGCCCGGCCCGGAGCATAGTTGTCTTATGTGACTGGTTTGGACTGACGCTCAGGTGAGCAAACGAAGTCGACCTCTGCAGCTTCAAGGATGACGGGTATAAATTGATCAGGTCGGTTATGAAACATTTAAACAAATTGCAGAAAATTCCAGTGATTGGTGGCTTGGTCCGAAAAGTAATTGGCATGCTGGCCAGTAATAACGCGAATAATATTTCGAAGCACTTTTCGCAGTTCTTGCAACCGCATATTGCCAATACTGAAGAATTAAAAGAGCAGGTGTTCCGACTACGTCACAAAGTCTATTGTGAAGAACTGAAATTCGAAGAAGAAAAGCCCAACCAGCTGGAACTCGACGATTTTGATGCTCATTCAATTCACTGTTATGTCAAACATATGACCAGTGGCAATATGGCGGGCACTGTACGACTCATTACGTCTACCTGTAACGAAGAACAATTACCAATCGAAAAATACTGTTTGCATTCTATTACTGACCATGAGTTTTCCCCACAAGCATTTCCAAGAGAGAAAATCTGTGAGATTTCCAGACTCGCGGTGCTGGAGCATTTCCGTCGCCGGGAACAAGATAAGTTTAAAGGCGCTGCAACCGGTGCTATTAACGTTGATACTTATTCGGGCACTGAGCTGCGTTGTTTTCCATATATAGCACTTTGTCTCTATTTTTCAGCAGCTTCGACCGCATTTCATGCCAAAAAAGAACACGCTTTTGTGATGATGGAGCCGCGGCTTGCCAGAAGTCTGGCCTTTGTCGGGATTAAGTTTCATCAAATTGGACCGGTGATTGATTATCATGGTCGTCGCGCACCTTTTTACATTAACAAACCAATGTTGTTTGACGGTCTGTCGCCAGGTTTTAAAAAATTACTATTTGAAATTGAAAAATCGTTGGCCAACACAGTGCAGTCTGGCTCAAACGGAACACCTCCTTCCGGTGCTGGTTTTCAACCTTTAGAATCCGGAATTCTGACCCGGTAACGATTTGCTGCAAACAACAATGGTGTTTGCTGCTGATTTGCAAGGACTTCGCATGGCTCAAACAGATAATTTTGCCGCTGCTTTACAGCAGTGGCAACACCTGCTCGGTGCTGAGCAGGTGATTACACACAATGAGCAAACCCGCTTAGCTGCTACAGCAACCTTCCTGACGACTTCACAAGTACTGGCCATTTTACGACCGAATAAATCGGAACTCGCCGCCTGTCTTCAGATCGCCACTGACTTTGGTATCGCGGTTTATCCGGTTAGTTCGGGTAAAAACTGGGGCTATGGCTCCCGTGTTCCGAGCTGCCGGCAAGCTGTTTTGATTGATTTGATCCGGTTAAAGCAAATCAGCGACTATCAACCACAACAGCATGTGATCCGGGTCGAAGCCGGTGTAACCCAGCAGGAACTGGCGGAATATCTGCAGCGTGCCGGTGGTACCGACTGGATGGATTGCACCGGTTCCCATCCGGATTGCAGTATCGTTGGCAACACCGTTGAGCGTGGATTTGGGCATACACCGTATGGCGAACACGCAAATTTTATTGCCGGACTTGAAGTGATGCTGGCCGATGGCAGCATCATTCAAACCGGTTTCCATCGCTTTGACAATGCCCGGGCAGCTGGTTTGTATAAGTGGGGATTAGGGCCGGGTCTGGATCAGCTGTTTCTGCAATCCAATCTCGGCATCGTGTTAAGCATGACCTTGTGGCTGATGCCAAAGCCCGAAAAATTTATCGCATTTTATTTGTCAGCTAAAACCGACGCAGCATTGGAAGCGATTGTTTCCGCACTCACGCCCTTAAAACAGCAAGGTATTATTACCAGTCTGCCGCACATTGCTAATGAATTCAGAGTGCTGGGTGGGATGCAGCAATATCCGTGGCAACGAGCCCAAGAATTAAAACAGACCGGTTTTCCTCTGCCTGCAGCGTTGAAGGCAGAATTGCAGCAAAAATGGCAGGTCGGCAATTGGAATGTTTCTGGCGCTTTATATGGCACCAGAGAGCAAGTTGCCAATGCCAAACGCCAGGTACGGCGGGCTTTATCGAAGGTGCCGGCAGCCAGGCTAAATTTTATCAGCGACGAGCTTTTGTGTTTTATTGAACGGTACCAGAAGTTAATTGCGTGGATCACCCGGATGGATATTCCGGGCATGCTCAAAGTGTTGCGGCCTGTTCATAATATGATGAAAGGTTTGCCCAGCAGCCAGTTTTTAAGCAGCGCTTATTGGCGCAAGCAGCATAAAGCTTCTGCTGATTTTGATTTAGATCGCGACGGCGTCGGATTGATCTGGTGTGCTTTTGTCGGACCTGCAACAGCCGCAACGGCACGAGAACTGATGAATATCATCAGTGAGGTACTGACGCGGCATGGTTTTGAGCCAGGAGTCACTTTTACTCTGTTAAATGAGCGTTGTCTTGATGCGGTGATTAGCTTGTTGTTTGATCGGCAAGCGATTGCACTAGACGGTCAAAGCTGGGATGACAAAGCGCTGGCGTGTCGGCAAGAGCTGTATCAGCAGATGTTCCGGTACGGTTTTTATCCGTATCGGGTTGATGTCGATATGATGAAACTTCTCAATACTACCGGCGATGCATCATACCTGGAGTTATTGCAACGCTTAAAAAGCTGCCTTGATCCGGCAAGTATTCTGGCGCCTGGACGATATATCGCTGAATCTATGCAAGAACTGTCAGAATAATTTACGAAGCAAAAAATAGGAACATGTAATTTTATGTAATGCGTTGATTTTAATGGAGAAATAAAGTTGGCATGCCACGTGCATTATTCTGTTAGTCCTAACGCAGCCGTACGAAAGTCAGGCGCAGTTTAAATTAAATGGTGGTAGTAAAATGAAGTTAAAATCAATTGTTACAGCTGGCGCACTGACGTTAGCTACTTTAGTAAGCACTCAAGCCTCTGCAGTTTTGATGTCTGTAGATTTCGCAACTGAAAGCGGTTGGTTAGCTGACGGTCTGAACTCAGGTACACGTATCAACTCAACTGCTACAAATCTGGATTGTGCCGCTGGTGCTACCAACGCAGCAAATGGTTGTGGTTTGACCTTTAGCAGCGCAGTTGGCGCAATCGCTGGTGCATACAGTACTGTAAACTGGGGTTCATCTTCAGCGAAAAGCGGTTTAGATATCCTTTCAAAAAGCGGTACCTTAGTTACTAACGGTGACTGGGTACAAACTGGCCTGGTGACTCACCGTAATCAGACTATCCCAGCAGGCAGCGCTTCTCTGGCTTCTTTAGAGTTAGCTACGTTGTTCGCAATCGTGAATCCAGCACTGTTCGTAATTCCAGCTAAAGTTGGTATTCAGTTCAAAGAAACACCAAACAACACTGACCCTACTAAATGCCCAACACCACAGTTATCAGCTGTTGGTTGTGATGACACTTTCTCTGTGAATCTGCAACTGCCAGCAATCAAGTTTAAAGATTTAGAAGGTCAAATGTACCAAATCAGCTTCAAGCTGAACCCATTAAGCGGCGTGACTTCAATCACTAACCCAGATGGTACAGTAACTCTGGTTACTGCTGAATCTTCAAACAACCAAATCGAATTCTTAGCTCGTCTGGAAACTATTCCAGAACCAGCAACAGTAGGCATCCTTGGTTTATCTTTAGTGATGTTGTCGCTGCGCCGCAATAAAAAAGCTGCAGTTTAAACAGCACTGATGTAAAAAAAGACCCGGATTATTCCGGGTTTTTTTTGCTTTAATATCCTGATTTTAATATAAATTCTGATTTGTGATACTCGTGTAGAGACGTTTCTTTACACACCGCTTCATGCCTTGATCCGGCACCTTAATCCAGAAATTAGCACCTTCGGCAGCCAGTTGAAATAAGTCATGTCCCGGTTTTCATTGTGTTTGCAAGCAATTTTCGTAGAAACACACCCCGTCAGCAACGTCAAATTTATTTACACCCACCTTTTAGTTCCCCAAGTAAGTTGATGAAAATATAGGCAAATTAAGTTTGGCCTATATTATGCTTTATTAAATTAAGACATTAACGCAGTACTCCTATGTCGCGGTTGAACAACTTATGGATCTAATGGAGAACGTTATGAAAACACTATTAAAAAGTACAATTGTTGCTTGTGCATTAATACTCCCGCAAATCGCGCAAGCTGCTTTAGTAACAGACTGGGAGTATGAAGTTTTTTCAGAATGGACTGGTGCATCTTTTGATGCAGGTGTCGGTACTCAGATTCAGGATGCAACTGAAATCAGCTGGGGCGGTACTGCCGCTTACACCAACCAAGCCGCTGGTATCGGTACTGCTCGTAGTGCGTTAATTCTGACTGACAGTTTTTCTTCAGGTACTGATTTGGTGACAGGCAGTATTATTCCTGCTTTAACTAACATCATCACGCACTGGAACAACACCTTGCAAGGGTCTTTTAGTACGCTGGTTGGTGCGCAGTTAAAAACCACGCTGAAACTGAAACCATTTTTACCGGTCGAAGCAGATGACTTTTTTCCGCCAAAAGTATTAAATTTCACTATTAACTTCACCGAAACGCCAAATGACAATGATTGTGGTTTTGACAGTATGTCTGCTTGTGATGACATTTTCGTAATTTCAATTGGTAATCTGTCTGATTCGTTTGATTACGATGGTTACACCTACACCACCAATATCGTTGAAACAACCTTGTCACTGACTGCACTGTCAGATGAGGCTTGTGCTGCTGCTGATAATGCTCCAGGCTGTCTGGGTTTTCAGACTAAAGAAAAAGAAGCAACTTCAGCTCAATTCGGTTTGTTAATTGACGCTAAATTAATTCCTGAAGTTCCGGAGCCAGCAGGTCTGGCAGTGTTTGGTCTGAGTCTGATGGGTTTTGTGATGTATGGCCGTCGTCGCTTAGCACGTAAATAATGTCGATTTGAATGTAAACATTTGAATTGATAATTAAAAAAAAAAGCCAGATGCAAAGTCTGGCTTTTTCTATTCTGGCACTCAGCTCGGTTATCGCGAAGTTTCTATTCGGTCCGACGCTATCTGCAAAGATATCGAGGATTAAAGCCCAATTAAAAAAATCAGGCCTCAATTGAGGCCTGATAAAATTCATTTACTAGGTAACACCATTCACTGAAGAACGAATTACAAAAGAGCCTTTAATGCATTCAATTTTTCTTCGCTTGGTTTGTCGGTCGGTTTTACCTTATCGAGCATCGTTTTAGCGGTGTTTTTATCACCGGTTTTGAGTAATGCATCGATGTAGTTGAGCTGTACCGCGACATTGTCCGGTCTGATCCGTAACGACTTTTCAAACTGCTCCAGGGCTTTTGCCTGTTGGCCGGTGGCTAACAACACCGTGGCGTAGGTGTCCAGGACATCCGGGTTTTCCGGTGCCAGTTTGATGGCTTTTTCGATATGCGGTAATGCCTCAGAGGTTTTTTGTTGTTCCAGTAAGCTCCAGGCCAGGTTATTCAGGGCCGCTACATTCTCCGGCTGCGTATCCAGCACCTTGGCAAAAGCGCTGGTCGACTTTTGCTTGTCAGTGCCAAGCAGCAGATTGCCGTAGTAGATTTGCAGGGCTGAATCATTTGGCTTGTAGTTAAAGTGTTGTTCTATAAATGTTTTTGCTTTTTGTTCTGACACCGTTTTGGCGTAGATGTCGGCAATCATCAGTGCAGTCACGCTGGCCTGATTTTGCTGATAACTGCCAGTTAACGCTACTAAAGCTTGTTCCGGTTGTTTATCAGCCAACAATAATCGACCTTTCATAAACAAGGCGTCGGCTTTGGCGGCTTCTTCGGCCGATAATTTTTCAAGCTCTTTCAGTGCTTCTTTATACTGACCCAGTTCGCCCAGCAATTGCACTCGGGTGCCATACAGCACTTTGTTGTCCGGTGCTTTGGCCAGTTCGTCGCTGGTCAGCTTCAGCGCTTTGTCCAGCTGTTTGTCCAGAATAAGCATGCGTAAATAGGTATACAGCGAGTTTTGATCCGCTGAATTTTGCCCAAACCATTTTGCTGCTGATTCTACGGCCGCCTTGCTGTCTTTTAACACAGCGCGCTGATGTTCAATAAACAGTGCCCAATGGAACGAATGACGTTCTGTTTCTACCTTGCCGGTGGCATTTAGCAAATCCAGACCTTGTTGATGTTTACCTTGATCCGCCAACATCCGTGCATATAACAAAGCTGCCTGGTAATCGGTTGGTTTGTCTTTGTTCAGAGCTTCAGCTTTGGTGAGGGCAGCTGTCGCATTATCGTTTCTGGTCAGTGCGTATAGTTGTTCAAGTGCCGGCAGATAAGTTGGGTGTTTTTCCAATAAACCGGACAAGATTTTAATCGCATCGTCTACTTTGTTGGCGGCTTGCGCCAAAGTTGCCTGCAATAGCTGGCTGAACGGATGTGATGCATCCATTTTCAGTGCAGCATCAACATGTTGTTGTGCCAACAGGTTATTACCTTGCAGGAAGGCAATATAGGCCTGCATATTCAGACTGGAATGTTTCAGCTTGTCGTCATTTTCCCAGCTCTTCGCCAATTCCAATGCTTTGTCGTACTGGCGTTGTTGTAAATAAGCCGTCACTAACACCATCTGGGTCTGTTCCACCTGCGGAGCTAGTTTTGCGGCTTCTTCCAGAGCTGCCAGACCTTGTTGTTCCATACCCGGAATACTGAGTTTCAGACTCCCTAACGTCATCAGATCATCGGCGGTGGCTTTACCGCTTTTTTCATATTTATCAACTAATTCTTGCGCTGCACTGTCAGAGCGCTGTTTCACCAGCTGAAAGGCTGTCGCTGAGACTAATTGTAAATCGGTGGCTGCATTCTCATCGCTGAGCAGTTGTTGCTGTGCGGCTGCGGTGTCACCGAATTTCAGTTTTAAGGCCACATATAGCTTTTGCGCGGGCGGGTAAGTGCCAAGCTGACTGTGTACGGCTTGCAGGTGGTTTAATGCTTGTTGCTCCAAACCCAGTTGGGTTGAAGAAATCGCGGCCAGAACCCGGCTGCTGACGGAGTTTAAGCCGTTATCAATCGCTATTTCGCTGGTTTCTTTGGCTTTTTGGAAATCTTTGCGTTCAAATTCAACCACCGCCTTCAGATAGTTAGCGAGTGGTTGTTTAGGGAATATTTTTAATAACTTAACGATTTCTTTATCGGCTTCATCGTTTTTATTGGTGGCAATATAACTTTGCGCCAGAATCAACCGCGCCAGGTGCGCACCAGGGTTAACTTTTAAATAGGCATTAAAACTTTCAATCGAAGCATCGTATTGCTTCAGCACATTTTGCAGTTTTGCTCTGAGTAATAATGCATCGTTATAAATGGCATGTGGCGCACTGATGCTGCTCAGCGCTTGCAGTGCAGCTTCATGTTGACCTGACATCACCTGCGTTTGAGCTTCAACCATGGCTTTAATTGCCGGATCGGCAGAATTAGCAAGATCGGCAAAAATTGCTTTGGCACCATCGGTATCCGAAGCTTCAATTAACGATAAGGCGTGATACAACTTCAGGGTTTCCTGGACGTCAGCCGGTAATTCCGGATGTGCCGTCAGGTAAGATCCAACTTTTTGATGTTGGCCTTGCAGGAAATAACTTTGGGTCAAGGGAATGGCGATGGTCTTACTGTCGAGTTTAAATTCAGCGGCCCGTTCCAGTTCTTTTGCGGCTGAAGCAGCATCACCGGCTTTTAAGTAAATCATCCCGAGTTCAAAGCGTAACCGGCCATCTTCCGGTTGCTGCTGAATGGCAGACTTTAATTCGATAATCGCCGCCGGAATTTCATTATTGGCGGCAAACTTCAGCGCATCCTGCAGATGCTGCTCGCTGTCTTTTTTACCACAACCCTGCAGCAGCAATGCTGCTGTGATACAGGTAACAAGGAGTGTTTTTTTCATGATTCTGTTCCATCGATTTACGAAAATAAAAGAAGACTTCAGGCCAACGTTCTGCGTTAGCAGGTAGCGTGATGTTTGTTCTGTACAAATTGGCATAAGCTGCCAAAGGTTGCAAAAATTTCTGCACTTAACTCGTCGTCGTCAAACTGAAAACCATAATGATCTTCCAGCATCGTCAAAATGGTCATAATACTAGCCGAATCGAATTCCGGCAGCGCGCCAAGTAACGGCGAAGAGGGTGTAAATTGGGTGTCAAGTGCGAGGGCAGTTTGCAGGATCTGCTGCACCAGCGATTGAATTGTTTTTGGTTGGTCCATTACCCGGAACTCCAATAGACATTTGGTGTTAACACATTGTACTCTACCACATTATTAACTTAAGCAAAGCCCCGAACCTGGCCGGTGCCAGCGCATTATCTGCGGGATTTGTGTCAAGTATGGATGAGTGGGTCAATTGCCGGTAAATTTTATCAGTCAGTTCAGCGAACATGCGGCGGCTCGCTGGCCGGAGCGCACCGCATTAATTGCTGGCAGTCAGCAGTTAACCTTTGCGGCGTTACACCAACAAGTGTTGGCATGTAGTCTGTTGTTAAGTCAGCGCGGGTTAAAAGCCGGTGAGCGGGTGGTGCTGGCATCACCGAAACAGTTGGAACTGGTGGTGATGATCCTGGCGGTTGCACGATTAGGCGCGGTGGTGGTACCGGTGCATGCGCAGTTAAAGCCAACCCAGTTGGCGCATGTGCTGCAGGATTGTCAGGCTTCGATGCTGATGACCAATCAACACCGACTGGCGCAACTGACCGCGCTTCAGCTGCCACTGCCAGATGTTCAGCTACTGATGACGGAGCAGTTGCCGCAGGCCATTAACGATCTGCTGGTCGTATTATCCGGAGCTAATCCTGGCCAACTGCCTGCTGTCGATTTAACCATTGCCACACCTGCCATTCCGGCATTAGTCGCCAGCGATGTGGCCGCCATTATGTATACCTCGGGCAGTACCGGTTTACCCAAAGGGGTGGTGCTGTCACAGCAGAACTTGATGCTCGGCACCTTAAGCGTGTGTCAGTACCTACAGTTAACGAATGACGATGTATTGCTGGCGCTGCTGCCTTTTAGTTTTGATTATGGTTTTAATCAACTGCTGACTGCACTTTATTGTGGTGCCAGCCTGGTGTTACTGGAATACCTGCTGCCGCAGGATGTAGTCAAAGCGGTGGTGCAACATCAGGTGACTGGTTTAGCAGCGGTACCGCCATTATGGTCGGCCCTTGCCAGAGCAAACTGGGGGGAGCAAGGCGGGTCCTCGCTGCGGTTTATTACCAATTCCGGTGGTTCGATGCCGCAACCGCTACTGACGACTTTGCAGCAGATTTTCCCTTATGCCAAACCCTATCTGATGTATGGGCTGACCGAAGCTTTTCGGTCCAGTTATTTAGACCCTTCAATGCTGCGTGCAAAACCCGGTTCAATTGGCAAAGCCATTCCTTTTGCCGATTTATTGGTGTTGCGACCCGATGGCAGCGAGTGCGCCGTGGATGAACCGGGCGAATTAGTACATCGCGGGCCACTGGTTAGTTTGGGGTACTGGAACGACCAAAAACGTACCAATGAACGGTTCCGGCCTGATCCGGTGCAGCCGGCAGCCGTCATCAACAAAGCGCTTGCAGTCTGGTCGGGTGATGAAGTACGCCGCGATGCCGATGGTTATTTGTATTATCTGGGGCGACTGGACGAAATGCTCAAATGTTCCGGCTTTCGCATTAGCCCAGCTGAAGTTGAGCAACTGGTGTACCAATGTGCACCACAGCTTTATGATGTCGCGGCGATTGGCGTGCCATTTGGTGATGCCGACAGTGCAGTGTTATTGCTGTATTGTTGTGATGCACCGGTTGATGAAAAAGCACTGCTGGCGTTGTTACGCCAGCAATTGCCACATTATATGTGTCCCAAAGCGCTGCTTAAGCTGGCAGAGCTGCCCAAAACCGCCAATGGAAAATTAGATCGTAAATCTTTGCGTCTGACTTATAAGGATTTTTTTAATGAAAACGCCTGAGCCGGCAGATAGCCAGTTCGCACCATCCATACCAGATCCGCTATCGCCGTTGTTCGCAACACAGCCACAGCTCGCAGTGCCATTAAGCTATTTACGGACAGTGGATGGCGTGCTGCAAATCGGTGGTAAGTCGATGCAACAAATTGCTGATTTGCTTAGCCAACAGCGTTTTTATGCCTATGACCGCCAAGCAATATCCATGAAAATTCACCAGTTACGCAGCAAAATGCCTGCGCAATTAAAGTTGCATTATGCCATTAAAGCCAACCCATATTTGCCGGTGGTGCAGCACGTTGGCACGCTGGTGGATGGTTTTGATGTAGCCTCGCAAGGTGAGTTATTACTGGCGCTGCAAACAGGCATGCAGGCGTTGCAGATTAGTTTTGCCGGGCCTGGTAAAACTGACACAGAGCTGCTTGCGGCAATGACTGCCGGTTGTTGTGTGCATGTTGAATCGGCGGGGGAACTGCAACGGCTTTGTGGTATTGCAACTCAGTCCGGACAAACCGCCACTATTGCACTACGGGTGAATCCGGAATTTGAACTAAAAGCCGCCGGTATGAAAATGGCCGGTGGGGCTAAGGCATTTGGCATTGATCAGCAACAGGTATTTGAGCTGTTACCAAAGCTGGCTGCTATGCCGGTCAAGTTGGTTGGTTTTCATTTGTACTGCGGTTCACAAAACCTGCAGGCGGAAGCCATTTTGCAGACGCAGCAGCAAATTATTCATTTATTGCAGCAATTGTTGCCGCTTTGCCCGGCATCGCTGCAATTTGTCAATTTGGGTGGTGGTTTAGGCGTACCATATTACACCAGCGATCGAGCGGTGGATTTGGAACTACTGGCCGCAGGCTGGACACAGCTGTTTGAGCAGTTGCCTGCAGACTTACAACATCTTGAATTTATATTGGAATTGGGTCGTTATCTGGTCGCAGAAGCCGGGGTCTATGCTTGCAAAGTGGTGGATATCAAACAATCACATGCTCAGACATTTGTGGTGTGTAATGGTGGCATGCATCATCACCTGGCGAATTCAGGTAATTTTGGTCAGGTGATCCGGCGTAATTATCCGGTGGCGTTCGCCGACAAACTGGATCAGCCTTTAGTTGCGCCGGTGCAGGTGGCCGGACCGCTCTGCACGCCGTTGGATGTGTTAGCCGATAAAATCCAGCTACCGCAAGCTGCGGTCGGCGACTGGTTTGTGGTGTTTCAATCCGGTGCCTATGGCGCCACGGCCAGCCCGCAAGCGTTTTTGGGGCATGGCGCAGTAGCGGAAATTTTGCTGTAAAGCGCATCAACCGCTGCAGCACAGTGAATCGGTAAAACAAACAATCAGCACAAAAGGTCAATCGGTAGTACGGCTGATTTTCTGACACTGCAATCTTAGCCAACTTCTGTGTCAACTTTGACAGGATAATTATCATGCGCAAGTATCTTTTTTGGTCCGGTGTGATCGCGAACCTGTTGTTAATATTTGGGTTTTTATTATGGGCGCGCAGTATTTATTGGTTGGGTTTACCACTGCCGTTGTATAGCCAAAAAGTGGCAAATGATATTCGAGTCAATTATCCGAGCGTGGCCTTTGTGACGCCAATTCTGCATTTTTTTGCCGGTTTTGAGCACAAAAACTTCCTGTACCGGCCACTGGATCCGAAAAAATGGCATGGCGCTGGTGCTCATCCAGAGTATCAGCCGCTTGCAGGTGCCAATATTGTCACAGTCACAAATATTAGCGAACTTAAAAAAGCCCTGCGTGAAGCTTTACCTGGTCAACAAATTGATGTGCTGCCGGGACGTTATGAATTTGACCGCACCATGGAGATCCGCCAAAGCGGGACCGAAAATAGCCCCATCCGATTAACCGGCCGCAGCCTGCATCAGGTCGAGTTTTCGATGAAAGGCGAAGGGCTGTTAATTTTGCAACCTTACTGGCAGATTGAAAACATTAGTTTTATCGGTGACTGCGATATTCATGACCGCTGTCAGCATGCGTTGCATGTAGTCGGACGCGCCAGCAATATCGTAATTCAAAACAATGTGTTCCGGGATTTTAACTCTGCGTTAAAAGTTAACGGTAACAAAGGGCATTATCCGGACTTCGGACTGGTCAACAACAATACCTTTTATAACACTGTGCCACGGATCACCAAAGGCCCGGCAACACCGGTTGATATCGTTGCAGTGAATGACTGGCGGGTTAGTGGTAATTTTATTTTTGATATTCAAAAGTCAGCCGGTGATGAAGTCAGTTATGCCGGATTTATTAAAGGTAACGCACATCGTGGCGTGTTTGAACGCAATTTAGTGATGTGTGAAGCCAATCTTAAAGGGCTGGGTCATACCAGTCTGGGGTTGTCTTTTGGCGGTGGCGGCACTGGCAAGCAATATAGCCGGGATGAAATCAGCCGGGAAAGCACCAAAGGCGTGATGCGCAATAACATCATAATGCACTGCCCGAATGATGTTGGTATTTACCTCAACGAGGCGCACGATACCTTGCTGGAGAACAACATCGTTTATAACACTGTGGGCGTCGATGTGCGTTATGAAGACAGTACCGCGGTACTTCGCAATAATATCATCAGCGGTCGGGTGATTAACCGGGCCGGTGGTTCACATCAGTTGCAACAAAATCTGATCCAGAGCCGTAGCTTTTTCACTGGACGGGATCATTTAAAAGATTTGTTTAAATCGGCTGATCTGGGAGATTTCAGTTATCTGGAGCCTTTGGAATTAGCACCCGACCCAAACCATGCCGGCGATGGTGTGCTGACTGATTATTGCGGCAAACTGGTGCAGGCGCCGTATATTGGCGCTTTTGCCGATCCACAGTTTTGTGTACAGGCCGTCGACTAATGCAGCCTGGGTTCAGCTTGGAAATTTTTGCCTGAGCCAATCCAACAGCAAATGTTGTAATTGCAGCAAATGTTTTGCATCGCTGCAAGTGTGGTTCGCGCCTGAAATGGATTCGGTTGTGGTATGAGCATCAATCTTCTGACGTTGCCGTTTCGGCAAATCAGCCAGTAACGACGCACATTCCTGTGCGGTCAGGTCATTGTCACTGAGGGCCAGTAACACCGGTTTTTGATACTGACTCCAATTGTGGATGAGCGCTGGTAAAAACTGTTCTGTGGTCAGTTGCGATGTGTCAGCCTTCGCTTGCTGTGCGTTACTTTTTCGGTGGTCAGTGATGCGCGCTTGCCGCCAGAACTGGAAAAACTGCTGCAGACTATGCAGGGGCTTGCTGTGGCCACGCAGCAATTTCAGCCAAAACTCGCTTGAGCATAAACGTTGCCAGTAATAAAACCGTACCATAGTTCTGGCATGGTTGTGCGCAGCCCGGCACCATGGGTTTAGTAATATCAGACCAGCGGCTTGAGACAACACCTGCTGATTGAGCAAGATGGCGCTGGCACCATCACAAAGACCAAACAATACCCACTGTTTAATCTGCGGTTGTGCTTGTTGCGCTGTCGCCACCACTTCCGATAGCCACTTCGCATGCTGAATAAAATCTGTGGGTTGCCCCTCTGCATCGCCATAACCCGGAAAATCAAAACGCAGGCTGCTTATTTGTTGCTGCAGTAAAAAGCTCGCAAGCTGTTGTTGCATGCGGTGGCTGCCCGGGCGGGTTTGTGCACCACCACTGACCATTAAAATGGCGACCTCACTTGACCCGGCAACATATATTCCAAGGCTATGCAGACCGCTCAGTTGGATTGGCAGCACCTGCGGTTTTGGTTGTGGCAGGTTAGTCATTCAAACCACCCATTAAAAAGCTCAAACTGTGTTCGATTAAAGCCGCGGCAGGCAGCGGTTCCTGCTGCAGCCAGAATGCAGGTAACGCTAATAACTGTTGACTGCTGGTGGCTGGATCTGCCGCTAGTTGTTGCCAGACTTTCGCGACCGGAAGTGGCAATTGCGGCAAGGTTGAGAGTTCCAGCCAACACAGACTGCGGTGCTGCAATTGACTTAGATCCGGCTTGAGGGCACTGATCTGGCGATAAAAATTCGGTGTGATGCAATAACCGGCAATTTCGACCGTTAAGTCATTGTCCAACAGCTGTGAGGCAGAAGGCGCTTTATCGGCCAGCAGTAAATTACTGGCTTGATGTTGCCGGAACAGCTGTTGTAAAAATTTCTGACTATCAAGTTGCGGCTGCCAAAACAATAGTTTTCCTGGCTGCAGCTGCTGCAATAACGCCGGCCACATCGCCAGCAATTGTAATGCGCCAAACCGACAAGCCAGCAGATGCACCGGCTGTTGCAGTTTGGCGCGGGCGAGCCACTGACATAAATCTTGTTGCCACAGGTTGAGGTCAATATCGGTGAAGTCGCCCTGGCTATCACCGGTACCATAAAAGTCCGGCAAATAGCAGCTCCAGCCGTTGGCCGCAAGTTGTTGGCACAGTTCACTAAACAAGCGTCTGCTACGATTCGCTTCTTCGGCGAACGGCGGTAAAATCAGTAAGGTCTGGCCGGACGGTGCTGCGCTTTGCCAACGGGTCATTAACCACCAACCCAGTTGTCCTTGTTGATATTCGGCGTTAATCATTTTGCTGCTCAGGTGATTGGCGGCGCAAATATTTTTGCTGAAGTAGTTGTAGCCGTTGTTGCCACTGGCGTAGCTGCCAGCGGCATTGTTGCTGCAGATAATGCAGCCGCCCGCTGCCACTTTGGCAATTAAACAAGTTCAGCTGCAGCAGCGGCAAACATCGATCCATCCACTGCGCTTTGTAGTCATCGTTACCGGTTAAAAAATCGATGTTGGTGACGCCATCCTGCGTCATCACCTCGTCAATCATCGCCGCCATCAGTACAGTGCCAGGGGAGAGTGAATCAAACGCCTGATCCTGCGACAGTTTTACGATCGCAGCTTGTTGTTGTTGCACCAACCAGAACTGAAACGCCACCGGCGCGTCATTGATCAACAACAGCCCCAGCCGTAATTGGCCGTGCTGACTACTGAATGCCAGCAACCAGTTAATAAAATCCGGGCTCGGCTCTGGTTGTTTCCAGCTGCGCTGATAAATGTGCCAATAGGCGGCCAGTAAGTCAGGGGTAAGCTGGCGGTGAATTTGAATGGTAGCACCTTGCTGCAGCAGTTTTTTCTTCTTGCGCCGAATGGTGTTCACCAGCTGCGACTGGCGTTGTTGCCAATAGTCGGTATTGTTTTTTGCTGCTGCTTGCCAGTTGTGACCAAAAGGTGAGACCAAGGTTTTCACGGTGGCCGGGCACTGCTGCTGAATCTGTGTTGCTGTGGCCTGTGAAAGCGGTTGTAACCGCAGTAGCCGCCACTGTGGCCAGATCTCTGATAGGGCCGCTTGTAGCAGTGGCCATAGATTACGCTGCTGCTGCGCAACGTTGGACGCAGCATTGGGCGCAACATCGATGGATAGCGGAGCAAATTCCGGACTGTAATAATTGCTGAGCGCCAGCAAGGTGCGGTTATCGTCGCTTGTGCGAAGCGGCAGCATTACCAGCAGTTGCTGATCTTGATAAATCCGCAACAGCAAATAACGGCTGCCTTGGTTAATGCCGTTTTGTTGTTCAAACTGTTTGAGCTGAGAAAACCAGGGGAGTTGTTGCAACCAGGGCCAGCCGGTTGCTGTAGCCGGTTCGAGACGCTCGAGCTCCAAAACGTTTGGCCAGTCGCCTACGCAGCGGTATCTGATGCCAGCAAGGCTAAAAACGACAACTGGCGGATCACTGCGCGCCGGGATTTCAGCGTGTAGTGTCATGGCCCCGCAACCACTGATCAACTTTTTTAAGTGGTAAATCAATCCGAGCGCAGCCGATTTGATCTGGCTTCACGTTCAGTTCAATCATCTTGGGGCCATCGACCGCGATGGCCACATCAACGCCAGCGACATTTACATGGGGGAATGCTTGCAACGCTCTGCCGGCCAATGCCAGACATTCCGGCCAAAAGGGCAGTTGTATCCCACTGATCTGGCCGCCGGTATCGGGGTGACAGCTTGATTGCAGTAATGGGTTTTTCGCATTCGCAGCATACTGCAAAATACCGCTGGTGATATCAACCGGGCAAATCATACCGCCGCTGCTGGTGTTATCGACCAGGCTGCCTTTGCGGCCGACGCGCAAAAAGGCGCCACCAATTTTCACTTCACCGCGTGCTTGGTACAGCCAAATGCGCAGAGTGTTCACCGAATGCGGGTTAATGTCGGACAACACCGGATGTTGTTGTAAATAATGCTCAACGATATAACCATCCGGATTTTGTGCCGCGAGCTGCCACCAATCACTGATTTCGGTGATTGCTTTGCTAAATGGGTGCGTGAACAGCAGCCGGTCATGAAATTCGATGTTAAAAGCCGCAAAACCGGCCCCGCCGTAGCCTTCAACTGGTTTTAAACAGATGCGATGGCCGACAAGCTGTTGGCAAAGCAGAATAAAATCTTCGAGGGTACATAGTGGTTGTCCGGACTTCTGTACACCAGCACGACAGTGTAAAAACCCGATAAATTCAGGTGTCGGCACTGCCAACAACTGTAAAACGGCTTTCTCCACCACTTTATGCTGCGAGGTCTTTTGATAAGGCCGACTGTTCCAGCGGTCAATGAAGTTGTTATATTCCTTTTTATTGGTATGTAACCACTTGTCTTTAAATGGAATTTCCGGACGCCACCAACGTGCTTGCAAATAATAGCCAGGGCCAATATTGCGGATAAAAAACAACAGCATCATTTCCAGCAATTGTCTCCATCTTGGTAAGGATGGAAACCGTTGCGAATTTTCTTGTAGAAATTTCCAGGCATTTTTTACGTCAGTTAATACTTGCATAAGACATCCGGTTCAAGTCGCTGACACCTTGCACTAAGGTGTTTAAAAACAGCAAGTTTTGGCTGTGGGGCTGCGAAGAAACAGCCTGTGGCAAGATTAAAGAGTTTTCAGCATGCTGTAAAGAATTGCGCTAATTGCGGATTCAACCCGAACTAAAGCCAGATGTGGCATACTAAGGCACTACAGCAGTAAATTCTGTTTTGCTAATTGAAGGGGTTGCAACATGATTCGGGGAATTTTTATAGCCATGTTGGGCTTATTCAGTCTAAGTGGTTGCGGCGGTGGTGAAACCACAGCCGAAACACCAACACCACCAACACCAGTTAGCGTAAAAACCGTACAGCTGGCCATCAACGGATCCGGTGCAGTTCAAAGTTCCAGCGGTCAAACCTGTCGCGTAAACTGCACCATCGAAACTCAAAGTACCAGTTTGCAATTAGAACCCAAAGCAGATGACGGCGCACAATTTGCCGGCTGGTTAAACGATTGCAATGGCACCGCCGCCTGTACTCTTAACCTCAGTACGGTAAATAAAGCCAGCGCAACTGCAGTATTTCAACCACTACCCGTTAACTTCAAAGTCATGGTTATGGGGGCTGGTCAAGTCCAGGTCAGCGGCCAGCCGTCACCCTGCCGCGATCAGTGCACTTATCAAATTCCGTTTGGAACTACGCTGACGTTTACTGCCAGCCCGCTAAATGGTGCTACTTTTGGCAGTTGGAGCAGCCTCTGTGGCAATGCGCAGGGCCAAACCTGTATCGCCACCGTTAATCAACCCCAGACGTTAACAGTCACTTTTGACCCACCTGTCGCGCAGCAAGCAGTCACGCTGAATGTTATAGGGCTCGGCCAAATTACCTCAACAGCATTAAGCACCCCATGTACCGGCAGTTGCAGCGTGAATGTGACCGCTGGCACAGTGTTGGCATTTAATGCCGTACCGGATGCAGCGCAGCAGTTTGTTGGCTGGAGTGATCCTTGTCAGGCTCTGCCTGCATGTTCGCTGACAGTCACGGCGCCTGTCACACTGACCGCGCGTTTTGCGCCGTTAGCGACATCACAGGTGGATGACAGTAACTTTGTTACCGTAACCAATCCACAAAGCACGGTGCTCCTGAATTACCCGTTGCAGTTTGCTAGGCCTTTTGTCGCAGGCGAAATTGCTCAGTTTCCACAGTTGATGCTCAACGGTCAGCCGCTACCGACTCAGGCGGATGTAAAACAACGTCACCCGGATGGCTCAGTGCGACACGCTATCATCAGTGCTGTGGTTCCTGCCATTGCAGCCGGGGCGTCGCTGAAACTTAATTTTGTCAATCAGACCACAGGCCGGCAGCAAGGCGCGCCAGACAAAACCGCCATGCTAGCGGCAAATTATAACTTTGACGCAACTATTGAAGCCAAGTTTGCCGATCTGCCGCTACATACCGTTTCGGCCAGAGCTATGCTGCAGCAGGATAAATTCAGTTACTGGACGCAAGGCGAAATCGCCACCACCATTTTGCTAGTTGATCATAGCGTCGATCGCAGCTTCGATTTTGGCGCCGATCCACACCGTTCAGTGCGGCCGGCGTTTTACGCCACCTTCTGGCCAGCATTGAATAAAGTGCAGGTGCGATATGTCGGTGAAATCACCAATTCATTGGCACTACAGGATCAACTGTACGATTTAAAGCTCAAGGGCGGTCAGCAAAATCCGGCAGTGCTTTATCAGCAAGCGGCATTACCCCATCAGGCAATGACCCGCTGGACCCGTCAGTTCTGGCTGGGCGAACAGCTGCCAGTTGTATCGTTAAATCATCAGTTGGCCTATTTGAGTAAAACGCGGCTGATCCCCAATTTTGATAGTAGCCGCGAAATCAGCGATGCCACCATTCAAACCCAATATCAAAGCTGGCAAAGTAAAGACAGCACTCTTTATGAAGCTGGCTTGTGGGCAAAACCAATGGCGAATGCCGGCGGGCGGCCTGATCTTGGTTTATACCCGGCCTGGACAGTTCGCTGGTTCTATTCCGGAGACTGGCGTTTGGCTGAAATTGCGTTACGCCAGGCTGAATTGAGCGGTTCCTGGCCGTTTCATGTGCGCGAAGGCGATGCCAGCCGTACTTTTGACGAAGCAAAAACAGTCAGTGGTTTAGGTAAAATTCTGTCGATTAATCAAGGTGGTCGACCTACAGGCTGGATCCCAAGACTGAACTGGCATGAAACTGCCGCCAATGACAAAATTCATCCGATTGTGCCGTTGGTCAATTCTGGCTGGCGGCCAGATGTAGCGCATCATCCAGATCTGGCATCTGGTCAATATTTACTGACTGGTGATTATTACTTCCTGGAACAAAGCTTGTTTTCAGCGGCTTACACCACGATGGATAATAACGCCGCTGCAAAAAGTTCAACTTTAGGCCGTGGACCAACCGGTAGTGAAGGTGCGTTATATTCTGGCGAAACCAGAGGTCAGGGTTGGGCGCTACGTACCAGAGTTCACACTGCTTCCATTACACCTGATGTGATGCCGGAACAGCAGTATTTTGTCACCCTGACCAACAAAGCGTTAGCGATTTGGGAGGGCATGTACAACGTTACCAATACGCCGAATAAAGACAATGCACTGTGGACTTTCGGCCGTAACACTATAGCGCCAAAAGAGTTTGTTTATTCTGCTGGCGCAGCTTCACCACTAGGCCAGTGGGTGCATGGCGACAAATTTGCTACCAGCTATGTCAGTGAATATTACGATATGACCAAAACTGCCAATGGCGCCTCGCCATGGATGACTCACATTGTGGTGTTGGCACTGGGTCGCGCTGAAGAGTTAGGTTTTGCCGCTGGTCCAATGAAACGTTTTGTGGGGCGGGTGCTGGCTGGACCTGCGCTGGAAACCGGTTTTGCCCTGGAATTACTGTCTGCTTACCGGCAACCAAGTATCACCCAGCCGAATGGTGGCTGGTATCAAAGTTGGCTGGCGGTACAGGATGGATATTTGCCTGCCTACCGGTTAGAGACATTTAATCGTTATCAATTAGGTGGTTATATCGACGCAGAATTTGGTTACGATGTGATGGTGTGGGGCACTGCTTCTTATGTCACCGATCTGCCTGGCGGTGAAATAGTCTGGCAGTTTTATCATAACCGCTTAAAAGACCGGATCAGTTTTAATAACAACCCAAAATGGGCGATTTTACCGCGGCGTGATTAATACCGATTACCGCACAAACTGACCAGAACGGATAATGCAGTAGAAAAAAAGGACCTGATGTTGGCGCGAAATGATGTGGTAAATGAGCTGGCCGTGGCAAAAAAAAACGTGGTCGACCAAGGCATGGTCGTGCATTGGTCTGATCAACACAGCTGTTTATGTAGCAAAGATTTGTCCATTTATCGTTTTGACTATCAAAGCAAGCAGCTCAAGCTTTTATGCCGGCTACCGGCCAAAGACCAAAGCCTGAAAGGCAAACTAAAGGACAGGCTTGCCCGCAGCACTTTGGTACAGCTGTTACGACCAACGGCTGGTATCGGCCATCTGCTGCAACTCGGCAATGGTGATATTCTGGTGGTGTTTGATCGGATTTATCTATGCCAAAACCTGCCGCAAGGCTATCAGGTGAAGGTGCTGCCGCCGGCAGAGTTTGGGCGTTTTGCCACACCGTTACGTGGTGGTTTGGCCGTACATGAGCACAGTCAGCAGGTTTATTTCGGTGAATATTTGAACGGGCATAGCCGGGACATTCGGATTATCCGGGTTGACCCGCAGGCTGGCACGACTACCTGCTGCTGGCAGTTTAGCCGCGCCGACATTAAGCACGTGCATGCCATTCATTACGATCGATATCGGAACCGGCTTTGGGTGCTGACCGGTGACACCGACGAAGAGTCCGCCTTTTATTATTCCGACGATGAATTTCAAACATTACATAAATTTGCCGGCGGCAGTCAGCAATGGCGGGCTATTGCGCTGCTGATTTATCCGGATGCTATTGAATGGGGCATGGACGCGGGGCAGGATGCTGCTGCCGATTGTATTAACAAAATTTATCGTTATCATTTTGCAACTGCTGCAGTCACTGAACAGGCCGTTGTCGGAAATCCAGTTTATGCAGCAGTGGCGTTGGCAGATGGTGCTGCGGTGATGGCGACCACCTTTGAACCTAAACGGTTGCAGGCGACGCTCCCTTGTGCTGAATTATGGTATCGGTCTGATGGTGGGCCTTGGCAAAGTATTGCAAAATTCGATTACGTAAAACGTCAGCGCAGTGGTGTCAGTTTGTATGGCATGGTGTATTTACCCAGAGGTGAATTACCGCCGAATCAAATCATGGCGACACCGGTGAATAGCCAGACCGACGATTATTGCGCCATATTGTTGCAAGGTGCGTTTCCAACCAGCTAAAGCCGTGGAAGCGCAATATTCGTGAGTACTTATTCGTGAGTACTTATTCGTGAGTACTACGATGACACCAGCTGCTGATCAAGCAAACGCAGCTGATTGAGCAGTGTGGTAAGTTCTGCCGGTTGCAACCCTTGCCACGGAAGTTCCAGTAACCCGGAAGTCATGCTGCCATCAAAGCTTTGGCTGCTATTGCCATAGGCGGTTTTGGTTTTGATGCCGAGTTTCAAACAGGTTTTGGCAAGTTTGGCCGGTGCGACCTTGGGTGATCGTACAATCAGTCTGGTCAGATAGCGGCCAGCCTGTAACTGTGGAAACTGCAACTGCTCTAAACCGGCCAGAGCATCTGCGGCAATTGTGGCTTGTTGTTGTAAGTGTTTGACACGACTTGGTAAAGTTTCAAACTGTTTCAGTGCAACCGCAGCATCCGGTGCTGCTATGGCATAACCATCGGCATAAGGTGTCGTTGAATTCCGGCTCAACTTTTTGCGCAGCAGCCGGGTCAGTCGCTGCACGTAATAGTCGATGGTACTGGCGATACCATCCTGCTGATAACTGGCCCAAAAATGCCACAATGGCCAAAGCCGGCTCCAGCCTGACGTTGGTTTTAACGGCACGTCGATGTCAATTTCGGCTGGAAACAACAGCACACCGCCTGAGCCTTGCACGCCACTGACAATGGTTTTCGCCTGAGCGAAACTAATCACTCCAAAATCACCAAAAGTTCCCAGTAATTTGCCGTTAGTTTCGATGCCGGCGACTTGTGCTGCATCGTCAATTAACAGCACCTGATGATTGCGGCACATGGTTTCGATGTCAGAAATAGCTGCAGCGACCCCGTACATATGTGGCAGGATCACCGCCAGTGGCTGACGCTCAAGCAAAGCCGACAGGGCCAGCGGACACATATTCAGCTCGTGATTGACGGCAACTGCCATCCCGGTAAAACCGGCCTCTTGAATGGCTTGCGGTACGCTGGTACAGATATACTCAGGGTAAAGTACCAGCTGGCGGGTGGGTTGCCGGTTCGCAGCATAACGCAAGGCGATACGAATACCGGCGCGGGCTGAATTGAGCAACAGCACCCGGCGCTGATATTGTTGTTCCAGCTGTTGTTGCAGTTGCGGCAATGCCTGTTGGCTAAACAAACCTTTGAAAAAGGCTGCAAGTTCGCCGTTGGACCATAGCGCTACTCTAAATTGGATCATGACAACTTTCTTTTCAGACGGCGCCACAGCGACATCAATCCTGGTGTTGGATCAGACCAACGCCAGACTGCCGCGACCCGTTGATAATCCAGGAAAAGCACATTGGAGCCACCATTGGCGAGTGCATTGGCATCGGCGATTTCATCATACCAGACGACTTTTTTGGAAAAAGTGTTTTGGGGGGCAGCCGCATGTACCAAGGGCTTGCCTGCCAGGCTATCCACCATCGCTGCCAGCACATTATTACCGGCCAAAGTGGCTATTTCATGTTGATAGTCCGTACGACCGACCGTTGGCTCAATCATATAAAAACCACCACGATGAGCATCGTATTTAAATTCCATGCCCATTTGGCCAATGTAACCAATGGCCTGACAAAATTTCACTGTTTTTTCAGTGAGTTCAGCGGCAGCTTCCGGCGCCGCGGTACAACTGGCGGTGCCTCCAACCTGCAACGGCCAGGAGCGTATTTTGCGACCGGTAAAGCTGCTGACCAGCTTGCCCTGTGCATCGAAATACGCCAGGCAGAAATATATGTCGCTGTCGGCGCCTTCCAGCCATTCCTGCACAATCATCTGCGGCATCACCGCGGCAATTGCAGGATACAGACTGGCGACTTCAGCCGCAGAGCCCACTTTATAGGCTTTTTTAAACCGTCGGCCATAAGCTTCATTTTGCTCTAACGGTTTGAAGACACAGGGATAATTGAGGTCTTCAATCAAAGCTAAATCGCCTAACTTCGTCAAAATCCGTCCCTGCGGAATTGCCGCTCCGACCTGATTCGCCAGTTGCTGAAAACCGGATTTTGACTGTAATGCCAGCAACATTGCCGGATCACAAAATACAAAATGATAAAAAGGTGCCAGACGCTCGCGGGCGGCGCTCACCTGAACCACGGTCTTTTCTTCGGTCAGTAGCAGCACCGGTTTGCCGCCGGAAACACGGGAAGCCAACTGCATTAATTCATCAACTACAGTGGGAGCTTTGGTGTCGGTTGAACGATGCTTCTGTCCCCAGCGACTGTGCCAGGCCGGGGCTTGTTCGCTGTCACAGAGCAAATGTAGATCACAATGGGGTAGTGAACGTAACACGCCTAACGCATTGGCACTACCGCCAACCACTACGACCGGAATTTTTGTGATCATGATTGTTGCTCCTTCAACCGGTTAAAAGGCCAGCGCTGTAATTTGTGTTTCGAAACGCCAAGCTCCTGCAATACTTCATAACAATCCCGCAGACCACTTTGACGGATATACACCAAAAACAGCAGATAACCCATTAAGCCGACAAAGGTTTTGCCCAGCAACAGCCATAACAGGTGGTCAAAGCCAAAATGTACCGAGGCATAGTGGAAACTCAGCACCAGCACTGCCATCCAGATACAGGCTTCAACCGGCGTTTGCAGTGCTTTCAGATAACGGCGCATTGAGAAATCGAGGTGAATTCTCGCGGCGTAAAACAAGTAAATGGACGATAAAGGGTAAGAAATGACCAAGCCAATAGCGACACCTACCAGACCACCATACACAGCGCCGAAATACACGCTGATCGGAATCACGACCGCACATAAAGAGGTATATCGCGCGGTGATATTGGCTTTGCCAATGGAGATAAACGCTTGGGTGATTAATGGATCTACGGATTTAAACAAGCCGAGAATACATAAAATCTGCAGTGGGAAAATCGCTTCCAGCCAATTTGGACCTAATAACACCGGCACCAGCTCGGAAGCCGTTAATGCCATGCCGGCCATCACCGGAAAGCCAATCAGCGCAATACCTGAAGTTAGTCGGCGCAAAGCGTTATCGAGCCGGGTTAAATCTTGCTGCATTTTTGAAAACAACGGCGAGGCAATCTGAATCACCATACTGGTAATGTGTGACGTTGGTAATGCTGCCAAAGTCGCTGCCATTGAATAGACCCCTAATTGTTGCGGGTTCAGCACTTTACCGATGATCAGGGTTTTAGCATTGTTGTAGAAATACCAGGTCAGGCGCGAGTAGGTGACAGTTGCACCGAATTTCATCAGATCGGTGGCGGCACCAATGTTGCCAAAGCGACTTGGCCGCCAGTTGCTGAAATACAAAATACAGATAGTTTTAAACAGCTGTGACGCCACAAAACCCCAGGCCAGCGCCCACACCTGATAGCCAAACCAGGCCAGTACCAGGGTAATAGCGCATTGCAGCAAGATCATCACAAATTCGATGCCGGCATAAATTTTAAAGCGCATTTCGCGGGCGATCAGTGCGTCAGGTACGGTGGCGATAGCACCAATAATAAAGGTCAACGCGATAAACCGCAGCACGTCAGTCAGCACTTCATGTTCGTAATAACTGGCGATGGCCGGACTGGCGAAATACAGGGCCAGATACAAGGCCGAGCTAATCAGCAGTGCCAAAGTAAAACAGCCATTTAACTGGGTTTGGTTAATATCAAGTCGCTGTTTGATGGCGCTGCCTAAACCAATTTCATTAAAAAAGCCGATAAAGCCGACAATCACCATCACGATGGCCATCAGGCCATAGTCTTCCGGCGTCAGCAACCTGGCGAGTAGCAGTGTATTGACAAAAGAAATCAGTTTTCCGGCGCCTTTTCCGACGCCGAGGTACATCAGACCTTGTAGTGTTTTGTTTTTAAGTTGGTCCACAATAATTCCAGATTATACCCGTCATCCTTGAAGATTCGGGGGTGTTGCCTTCGTTCATTCGCTGAAGCGTCAGTCCGACCCAGTCACATAGAACAGCTATGCTCCGGGCCGGGCTGGCGCTCCAGTCTCACTCTCTCGTCGCCTACCCGAATCTTCAATGATTTTGGGTATATTCTAAGAGCAGGCTTTGCATCAGCGAGGCTAATTGCACGGTGCGGGCACGACGGCTATAGCTGTTGGCGGTTGCTGTATCCAGTGGCTCCCTAAAGTGCCCGGCTAATAATGCACTGATGGCAGTCGCCAGTTCAGCGTCTTGCCAGACTCGCCAGCAATTAGGCAAGGTGCGACAGACATTGGCGGTCGCGCTGCCATCCGGACAAATTGCCAATAACGGTTTTTGGCTCTGAATGTAATCGTATAGTTTACCGGGAATTTGATACTTAAAAATCTCGTCCTGGATCAGCATATTGGCCGAACATTGTTGCATTTCGGCAACCGCCTGTTCAAAAGCAATGGCCGGCGCGAATTCGACTAAATCGGCAATATCGTGAGCCGCCAGCTCTTTGGCGTAGCGCTCCGGTTTAGCACTGCCACGAAAACGCAGCACAAAGTTTTGCTGATGTATCAAATGCTGTTGCTTCAGTTGCTGCAACACGCGAAAAATGCCGTTGATATCGCGGCCATTGCCGTACAAGGCACCACTATATAACAAGGTGATTTTATCCGGTACCGCAGCGGTAGCGACGGGCAGGGGAACAAAGCCATTTTCAATGACGCAGAATTTGTCGCTGGCTTGTTCCGGATAAATGCTGCGATATAACTGTGCAGCTTCATTGCTGGTGGTGCAGACCTTGCTGGCGCTTTGCACGATTTTGCGCTCAAGATAACGATTCACGGTATTAAAATGCTGATAAGCCGGATTGTAGTGGCATTGAATTGGATCCCGAAAGTCGGCAATCCACGGCAAGTTGTTGGTTTTAGATAGTTTTCGGCCAATCAGATGTGCGGTTAATACCGGATAGGTTGACCAGATACAGCCAATATCAAACTGCTGGATCAACTGCTGTCCTAATTTGGTCGCATGCAAGTACCAGGGCCAATAACGATCCGGTAACGCCAACCAGTCCGGTGAACGGCCGGCTATCGAAAACAGTCGGCTGGCATCATAAGCCTTGGCGCGGTATATCCGGCCAGCTAAAGCGGTTGGGATTTGCAGTTCGTGATCAAAACGCTGATAAATATCGCTGCTGGCGGTCAGCACTATTGGGTTCCAGCCTAGTTCCAGCAAATATTCAGCAAAACGATAAGGGCGTTGGACACCGGCACTCCGAGCCGGCGGCATTTCCAGAGCGATTAACAGCACATTTCGATTACCGGAAAATGGCGCAGGCGAAATGTTTGTCGGCTCCGGTTGCAACATGTCGTGCTGAGGTACTGCATCGGGGTGAAAGTCGCGCTGCATCAGCCGTTCACCCGCAATACCTGCCGTACAAGGGTCATAAAACCACAAAGTTCAGCTTCCAGTTCCAGAATATGTACGTCTTCGCCATCCAGAATGCGTGGAATTTGCAGTACGTCCATGCCATGAGCAAACAGTCCGGTTTTGGTGGTCGTGGCCGTTTTTACCTGATATTGCGCTAACCAAGGCAAATGTTTGGCATCGTATTCACCGCTTGGGTAGCAAAAATGGCTCAGCTTTGCCGGATCCTGAAATTGTGCCAACCACTGCCGGTTGTCTTCCAGTTCCCGACCAAATAATTCTGGCTGTAACGGGCTGCAATGGCGATGGGTATGCAGTTGTAAATCCACATGATGTTGTTGCAGAGCGCGCAATTCCTCAATATTGAGTAACCGAAACAGTTGTTGCCCGTTGTTTTGCAACTGTACACCAAGCTGATCAGCCAGTTGCTGCAGGATCTGGGCGCGGTCAGCGGGCTCTTCCAGTTGGTCGATCAGTGCACAAACCTGTTTCACCAATTCGGCAGACGGCAAACTGGCAATTGACCAGCTTGTTTCAACCGACAGTTGTGGGATAGTCAATTGCAAGGTGGTGCTATTGGTTTTCCACAACAGATACGACAGCGCGACATTGAGCACCGGAATTTGTTTGTCGGCATAATAACTGGTGACATACAGCATCAGCGGAAAATGGTGGTGCGCCAGTTCCGGTTGCACCAGCTCAAAAGTACCTGACCAGCCATCATCCATGGTTAAAACCACTTGCAATGGCTGCGGATTGGCTAATGCCTGTTGTAGTGAAACTACCTGATAGGGGCTATTCGCCAGATAATTCAGCCGCTCGCCAAAGGTCTGTTTGGTCATAAACAATTTTGGCCGGAACAAATGTTCATCGTTAAAAGAAAATCCGTGGTAACAAAGTACCCGCACCCGGTCGCGGAACCACCAGCGGCATAACGCAAAGATGCCAAGCACCCTCGCGACAGATAATAAACTTAACTTAATTTGTTTAGGCATGATCGTATCAGTTCCATCATAAAAGCTTTGGTGTTGAGCCAGGCCAGTTTGCGATCACCGGGATAATTCAAATCGGAATAAATGCCAGGGTGTAGAAAATACAGGAAAAAACCGAGCAGGCTTTTCAGCTTGGCCGGCGTCGCAACTTGTGGATCGCGTAGTTTTGACAACATATAACCAAAATCGGCCGGTAAGGCATGCCGGGCGCGAATAATCCGGGTTAGCCGAATTGCTTGTGCCGGTTTGGTTTTATTAAAAAAGTAATCAAGATGAATGGCCGGAAAATGCAAACCAGCCAGGATATCCAGATTCAGCGCTGCCCAGTATCTGGAATTGAGCTCGATAAAATCGAAGCTCTGAGTCGCCGCATCCCATTTGTATTCGACCATGGCCGGACCATTCCAACCCAGTGCACGCATTCGCAGCACGGCGTCGTCATACATCGGCTGATGCCACCAGCTTTGGCGCAGCGCCGTTAAGCCACCGGTATGTGGGTTTTCATGACTGGCAACCGCCATTGATTCGGCCAGAATATGGCCATCCTGCATCACCAGATTCACCGTTGCTTTTACGCCATGACTGCAATCCTGCAGCAGAACTTTGTCAAAATCGGCCAGTGCGGCGACGACTTTTTGCCGCGCAGCATCCCAATCGCGGGCTTTTGCCACCAAGGCTGTATCACCTTGTTTACTGTAAAATCCGTCCCCTTTGACAAAAAATGGCGCTGTCCAGTTGCTGGTATCCAGTTCGTCGAGTTGGGCAGCTTCGGTGATAATGGCGGTTTGTGAGATATGCTGCTTTAGGCGCTCATCTGCGCTTTTCATAAATAAATCAAAAACATAAACTTTTGATAAACAGCCGTACACCAGTTGTTCGTCCTGAGGAATCGGCATCAGCGGCGCAAATTCGGCAAAATGATGTTTAATTGCCAGCAAAAAACCTTCACTTGGGATAATGGCCGCAATTTGATAGGTGCGGATAGTTGCGCGAAGCCATGGCAAATAATCCGCACTATCATAAGCCGGACATTGGTGACCCTTGGTGGCAAAAGATGATAGGCAGCCCAAAGCATCGGCTTTGACCGATGCAGCGTGTACCTGATAACCGTGTTGGCCCAACGAGCGCACGACCGCTATCGCGCCCATTGAATCAGCTTGAGGCACCAGTACCGCTTGCTTCCATGCTGTAGCAGACATATTCATCATCAACACTCACTTAGTGCCGGTTCAGCTGACATGCTGACGAACCCGGCTTTTGAAAAATTTAAAATGGTAGCGCTCGGCTAAGGTATTAATCGCCAGGCGCAAACAAAATTTACCCGGACTACGATCCCAGGGGGTAAAACGTTTTAACTTATACACACAATCGGTTTCCGGTTGCGCCACGCCCCATTCGGTAGAAAAAGCGGCTTTAAACCCCAAATCACGAACGATAGCCACATGATCGTCAGTAAAATCCTGTTGGTATTTACCATTGGGGTAGGCAAAAAACTCAATCGGGCTGTCGATGATTTGTTCCAGTAACAGTTTGCTGTCCGATATTTCCTGCTGCGCTGTTGCCAATGTTTCCAACGCCAGAATAGGGTGGTGCACGGTATGGGCGCCAATGGTCATGCCGTTTTGATGCATGATGCTGACTTGCTCGCGGGTTAAAAACTGATGCAGATGCGCCGGACAATTACACTGCGCCAGAATGTCGTTAATCATCAACTGGCGTTGTTGCAGGGTTTGATATTTGGTGAGTTCAGTAATGGCAGCAATACTGGCACGACGCTGGGCAGTGGTGCCTATCAAAAAGGTGCTTTGTTGCAATTGCAGCCGCATCAGATCTTGTGGCGCATGACAGATGGCATAGGAAATCTGATTCTCCCACAAATAACCTTGCTCGAGGCCGGC
Organism: Rheinheimera sp. SA_1; assembly: GCF_001669775.1. Lineage (GTDB taxonomy): Bacteria > Pseudomonadota > Gammaproteobacteria > Enterobacterales > Alteromonadaceae > Pararheinheimera. The sequence continues at coordinate 467,377 of NZ_LXWK01000016.1, read as the reverse complement.
GGTGCTGATGAAAAAAGTGGCAGTCAGCTGATGTTTTTTCAAAAGTGGGTACACATAAGCAAAACAATCATAAAAACCATCATCAATGGTAATCACGACCGCATTGCGCGGCAGTTGCTTCGCTTGCGCCAGCGCAAAGGCCTCTGGCAGCGGCAGTACTTTAAAATGCCGTTTTAACCAAATCAGCTGCTGCTCAAATAATTCTGGCGTTAAGGCCTGCTCTGACGACAAATCAGCGTTAGGCATCACCCGGTGGTAATTCAGTACCGAGAAGCTTTTAGTGCCGGCAAACAAATTCAGCACCTTAATTCCGAGATTAAGTAACGGGGTAAAAATCATCCTGAGCCTTCCCTTGCAAACTGCGAGTTCGCGTTTGATGCCAGCGCTTGTTGGGCTGTCACCTCGCGTTTAATTATATTACTCATTACATGGCTGATTGCGAATAACGCAAATAACAAATCAAAATAGGCCAGACTGACCGCGGCACCGGCAACCACATAAGCCACCAGTGAAACCCGGATCATGGAGCTGAGTTTTACCATCGATGGGCTGACCGGGTTTGTTTTTAGCATCTTGGCGGTTTGTTTCGCCTGACTGAAAGCGAGGTAAATAATCAGTAAAAATAAGAACAAACCCATAAAACCATGATCACCAAGCACTTGGAAGTAAATACTGTGGGCGGCTTTGGCGCCATCAAAATAGACGGTTGAGGTATCAAATAACCAATTTAGATTGTGCTGTGGATCGTATTGAAACCAAATAGCATTCATCTGACCGGCTTTAAATCCGCCGCCGGTTATATTGTCCATCGCCATCAAAATGGCTTGTTTCCATGCCATGATCCGACCCAAAAATGACATATCCTGGTCGGCGTTTTCGATGGTCGACATCCGCTCGTGCCAGCTGGCCGGCATATATTCCAGACCCACATAAGCAATCAGCGGCACCACCAGCAGGTAGATTAATTTGTGTTTACTATGGAACCAGAAATATCCGGCAACGATGGTGATACCGATAAAACCGCCACGGGAGCCTGAACCCAGTACACAAACTACCGCCATGATCAGAACCAAAATTAATCCGGCTTTCAGTACTTTATGCCGGGTGACACTGAGCAAATAAACCACCAGTGGGATCATCACGATAATACCGACCGCTAAGTCGTTGCGATCTCCCAGCACATGGCTTGGCATACCGGCAAGAACGTGGCCACCGCCGGAACTGATGTATTTCAGGCCTTCGACGACCGAATAGAAACCAAGTGAAAACACCACCGCCCAAATCATGGTGTTGATATGCGTTTCAGTGCGCAAAATGGCAACTGCAAAAAAGTACAATAAGCAGATTTTGAAGAACTCGACCCATTCAGTCCAGACTACTTCCGGAATTGAAATGGTAAACAGGCTGGTAAAAAAGGTCCAGACTAAAAAACAAACCACCGCCCAGCTCAGGCTATCCCACTGATTTTTCTGCTTTTCTTTCATTACCAAATAGGAAATGATCGCAGCGCCAACAATAATCAGATTATAACGAATACCACTGGCGAAACCGTAGACCCAAGCCTTTGGAAAAAACAATGCCACCCACAGCCACATCGAAATACCGATAAATGGCTTTTTAAAGCAAAAATACAAAATCATCGGAAAAATCAGCAGAAAAAACACATCACGCATCGCGCTTCTCCTGCTCGTCTGCTTTTGCGCGCTCCGCATCATCCTGTTTGGCGGCGAAATGGCAAAGTGCCACCACGGCGATTAAATCCAGAGCAAACAAAATACTTTCCATCAGCGGGTCACCTTGCTGATCACATAACGATATTTACCGGAAGCTTCGGCCGCGATCTCGTCGCGAAGCTCGAACTGGATTTGTACTTGCTGGCCAAGGCGGGCCTTTAAACCCTGTTCAATGGTTGCCAACAACGGCGTGCTGTCGACGCCTTGATCCAGCACCAGCTGCACCGAGGTTAACAATAGTGATTCCTGCACAATTTTAAAATTGCTGATACCAGCAAGCTCCCGGATCACATAAATCAGCGCCAAACCATGCATCATGGTGCCATCGGCGGCAATTACAAAATCGGTGCTGCGACCTTCAATCTGCTCAAGTACTGGTAATCCACGGCCACAAGGACAGGGCTGGCCTGACTTGGTTGCGATATCACCGGTGCGATAACGGATAAACGGGAAATCGCTGGTTGCAAGATGGGTGACGACGATTTCGCCGCTTTGCCCGTCAGGTACACAATTGCCATCGTTATCGATGATTTCAACAATAATATCTTCTGCCGAAATATGCATATTGCCAGATGGGCATTGATGCGCAATAAAGCCGGCATCGCGGCCGCCATAACCGTTGGCCACCGGCGCGTTAAATACCTGTTCAATCAGCTCACGCTGGTAGGGATATAACCGCTCTGAAGTCACGAACACCACTTTGAGGCCAAGCTTGGTTAGGTCGATCTGATGTTGTTGCGCCGTTTTTGCAATCAGATGAAACACCGATGGATAACCAAATAACATCGCTGGCTTGGTGGTTTGAATTTGCTCGATAAATTTAAGTAAGGTCGTTTCAGTCAGGTCAAAAGCCGGAATGAGGGTCGAGCGGAACAACCGGTCGCGCCAGATTTTGATTTTATCTTGTTTATTCAGTTCAATCGGCGAGCCCCAGGCGACAATTTCTTTGTCACCAATATCAACACCCCACCAACGGGTAGCACGCCATTTTTCTGCGACGTCGTGGCTGATCCGCTCATTACCCAGTAAAAAGGTCAGCGGTGTACCACTGGAACCGCCTGTGGTAAAGGGGCGGACGATGCCAGCATGGGCATGCTTTAATTCGGCAAAATGACCACGAATAGCGGTTTTGTCTAAAAACGGCAGTTTGGCTAAATCGGCGGTGGTTTGAATGTCCGAAGCCGACAACCGCAGTTCGTGCATCAATCGCTGATAGTAGGGCACGTTCTGGCAAACATCACGGATAAACCCTTGCAACCTTAATTGCTGCGCCTGCAGAATTTGCGCCTGGCTCAACCACTGCGATTGTTCCAGCTGCTGTTTAATCTGCACAGTGCGGTGTTTTTTCAACAGCTCATGCAGCGGAAATAAACAACCGGCAACAAAACTAGTGTAAAGACGATCGAGCATCGGCTTAAGCATTGCTTTTCCCTCCTGGCAGCAGTTGCAAATACTGTTGTTGCAGCAGCGCCCAGACCCGTGGCCAACTAAACCGGGCGACATTGGCAAGCCCAGCCTGTGAGAGTTCGCTGGCAAATTCCGGCTGTTGTAACAGTTTCAGCATTTGCGCGGCCATTTGCTCCGGTTGCTGTGGCTCGACCAACAACGCATCAATACCATCGGTTACCAACTGCGGTATACCACCACTGTTGGTTGATACAATTGGCACTGCGCTCGCCATCGCTTCGATCAGTGAATTTGGGGTATTGTCGACCAGACTGCCGTTCAGCATCACATCCGCACTCTGATACAAAGCGGCCATTTGTGGCGGGGTTAACCGACCGCAAAATTCGACCTGATTTAAATTGAGCTCAAACACCAGGTTTTGCAGCGCGGAAAGTTCCGGTCCGGTGCCTGCGATAGTCAGGCGGGCTTGTGGCACTTGTTGCTGCACTTGGGCAAAAGCACGGATCACGGTCGCCACGTCATAAATCTGTTCCAGATTTCGCGTCACAATAAAATGCGGTGCATCCGGACGCAGCTGTTTATTCACTTGTGGCACAAATAAGCTGGTATCCAGCACATTTGGTACTATGACTGCTTCCATACCATAACGATTAAACACTTGTTGTAAGAAGGTGGAAGGCACCACAATCACTGCACATTTACGTAGTGCCCAGCTGACTTTAGTCCAGGATTTGGCAAAAAAACTGTCGGCGTAGCCACCCCGGTAATTCAGCACGACCGGGATATTGCGCTGCCGGGCAATCAGAATTGCCGGTACCGCGAATAAATGCCAGGACCAGCCGGAGTTCGCCATAATATGCAGCAGCTGCATTTCCGGTGTCAGTTCACGGCGTAGGGTTGCAAAGTAACTCAGCAGTCGAAAGACCGCGCGCAGCACCGGAATACCACCAACCCAGTCCGGTTGATAAGGCGCATTGGTCTGAATAATGCGTACGGTAATACCTTCGCTTTGCAGCAATTCTGCCAGTTTTTCTGTTTGATTGGCCATACCACCGGCTGGCGGCGGTAAGGGGCCGGCAATACAGAGTTGGCGCAACATCAGCGGTTTCCTGCCAATAACTGGTTATAAAGTGGTAAATAATGACTGACACTGACCCGCCAGTTGCGCACCTGCTCGACAAAATTGCGGCCCTGCACAATCACTTGTGGCCACTCTGCGCTTTGCTGCGTCAAGCGGATAATGGTATCGCTGAACGCCTGGACGTTATCAGCCGGAAACAAAAAGCCATTTTCACCATCACGAATCAGTTCTTTATGGCCACCGACGTCAGACGCCAATACCAGCTTGCCTTGCGCCATAGCTTCAAGTGGTTTTAGTGGTGTGACTAAGTCTGTTAAGCGCATCGATTTACGTGGGTAAATCAGTAGGTCAACCAGACTGTAATAGCGGTCAACAGCACCATGCGGCACCCGGCCAGTGAAAATCACATAATCGGACAGACCAAGCTCTTTGGTGAGGTGTTCTAAATGCTGTTGCTGTGGGCCACCGCCCACCAGCAACAACCGCACATTCGGCTGCGCAGCAATCACCGCCGGTAAGGCTCGGATCGCCAAATCTAAACCTTCGTAGGCGTAAAAAGAGCCCAGAAAACCTAGCACTAAACAATCTTGTAAGCCTAATAACTGTTCAAGTTCGCGGTCGCGACCAGCCGAGATTTGGAATTGTTCGATATTGACCGCGTTTGGGATCACGGTGAATTTGTCGGCGGCAAAACCACGACCGACTAAATCCAGCCGCAAGCCTTCACAAATGGTGGTTACGGCCGAAGCACGTTTTACCACATAGTTTTCCATTTGCCGGGTTAGTTGATAGCGTAAATCACCTTCTTTACAGGTACCGTGATCGACCGCCGCATCTTCCCAGAAGGCTCGGATTTCATAGACCACTGGCAAGCCACAAATTTTGGCAGCGCGAAGGGCGGCCAATCCATTTAATGCCGGGGAGTGTGCATGCAATACATCGGGTTTTTCAATGGCGACCGCTTGCAAAATGCGTTCGGTGAGCGGCTGAATAAGAGCCAGCTGGTTTAAGCCCGGAACTTTGGTCATCCAACCTTGTGGCTGGGCCGAGCGATAAAACTTGAGGCCGTCAACCAGCTCTTCGCCTGCATCAGCGTTGCCATGTTTTGGACTGGTGACATGGCAGGTTTCAATGCCCAGTGCACGTTGTTGCTGCAAAATCGCTCTGCTGCGAAAAGTGTATCCGCTGTGCAGTGGAATTGAATGATCAAGAATATGTAAAACCTTCACTAAGCCTGTCCTTTAAGCCGCCTGGCTTAGAAAATTTTCAAACATTAACAAAGTCCAGAGTGCGGTACTGTGGTCGCTCTGGCCAGACTGATGCTCTTTCAGCCAGCGTGCGATGGTTTGCATATTAAACAAGCCACTTTTTTGCATCAGCTCGCTTTGCAACCGGGTATTGACCTGCTGCTTTAACTCGCCACGGAACCATTCAGCCAACGGTACGCGGAAACCCATTTTCGGCCGGTATAAAATATCGCTTGGCAGGTAAGGTTCCATTGCTTTTTTCAGCACGTATTTACCTTCACCGGCGCGAAGTTTTTGCGAAGTTGGCACCTTGGCACACCATTCGACAAATTTATGGTCCAAAAACGGCACCCGCACTTCCAGGCTGTTGGCCATACTGGCGCGGTCGACTTTGGTTAAGATATCGCCGACCAGGTAAGTTTTCAAATCAATATATTGCAACAAGGCTAATGGCTCATCACCATCAAATTCTGCTTCGTATCGGCGAAACAGTTCCAGGCTGTTGTAACCGCCTAGCTGTAGTTTAAAATCATCCGAAAACAGCGCATCCCGCTGATGTTGTTTCAGCAAAGAAATGCCATGCAGGTAGCCTTCAACTAAATCCATCGCCAGCGATTGAAAAGTAGTTTTAGCCCGCAGCACCCGAGGCGCCCAGTCCAGTTTTGGATAAAGCTTGCCAAGCGGCTTAAACACTGTTTGGCGTAACCAGGCCGGAACACGGTCACGGACTTGCTGTTCGGCCATCAGCAATTTATAACGACGATAACCACCCAACAGCTCGTCGGCGCCATCGCCCGACATACAAACCGTTACTTTGCTCCGCGCCAGTTCACAAACCCGGTAGGTGGCGAGCGCTGAACTGTCGGCATAAGGCTCATCATAAAAATGTGCCAGTTTTGGGATCAGCTCATAGTCGTCAGCTTTAACGATGCGGCTATCGTGCTGCGTGTGATAACGATCCGCCACTTGCTGGGCATAGGCCGTTTCATCATAAGCTGCGACATCAAAGCCAATGGAACAGGTTTTTACCGGTTGATCAGACATGCCGGCAATCAAGGCCACCACGGCGCTCGAATCAACACCGCCCGACAAAAACGAACCCAGCGGCACTTCGGTCACCAAATGGCTGGCGATGGCGCTATTGAGCTCACTCACTAACTGCTGCTGAAATTGCTCATCGGTAAGTGTTAACTGCTGTTTAAAGCTCAGGCGCCAGTAGGTGGCAAGTTGCAATGCCGGTGACTTCACAGAAAGCACCAGTGTTTGTGCCGGCGGTAATTTGGCCACCGAATGGAAAATGGTATCCGGCTCAGCGATGTAACCCAGTGTAAAATATTGCTCAATCGCTTTGGGCGACATGGTTTTATCCAAACCTGGCAATAGTTTTAAGCTTTTAAGTTCAGAGGCAAAATAAAAGGTGTCGCCGATGGTGGTATAAAACAGCGGTTTGATACCAAGCCGATCCCGCGCCAGAAACAGTCGTTGCTCCTGTGCGTCCCACAGCGCATAAGCGAACATGCCTTGCAGTCGTTCGACACAAGCGTCACCCCATTGCATATGACCGCGTAAAATAACTTCGGTATCGCAACGGGTGTGAAAATGATGGCCAAGCGCTTGTAGTTCTTCGCGCAGGGCAGGGAAATTGTAGATTTCACCATTAAAAATCAATACAAAGCGGCCGGACTCGTCTTTCATCGGCTGTTGGCCGGCGGCTAAATCGATGATCGATAACCGGCGATGACCTAAGCCGATTCGCTCATCAATAAACTGATCACCTTCGTCCGGGCCACGGTGGAACTGCGCCTGATTCATCGCCGCCAGTAATTGCTGATCCACCGGTTGACCTGCTGTTAACCGGAACATGCCGACTATTCCACACATACTTGTTCCCTAAAAGTTGTTTCTTAAAAGCAGAGTTGCGTTCTACAGGCGAACTGCCCGATACAGACTTAAATATTGTGCCACCATCGCAGGTTCGCTGAATTTTTCACAGACCCGCAGCCGGCAAAGCTGACCTTGGCTGGCGGCAAGTTCAGGTTGTTCCAGATAGAGCTGCATGGCATTGGCGAGTGCAGCCGGTGATTTGGCTGCGACCAAAGTGCCATGATTGGCCTGAATCAGCTCCGGGATACCGCCAACCGCTGTGGCCACAATCGGCAAGCTACAAGCCATGGCTTCAAGAATCGTCATCGGGATGCCTTCGGACAGGGATGACATCACAAAAACCTGACTTTGTTGCATCAAAGCGGCAATATCCTGACGTTCGCCCAGAAATTCGATGTGCTCGCCAATGCCTGAATCCATCGCTTGCTGCTGCAATGTCTGACGAAGTGGTCCATCGCCAACCAACAACAACCGGCACGGCAAGGTCGATTGCTGCCGTAATAACACAAATGCGGCTATTAATGTTGCCTGATCTTTAATCGGGGCTAATCTCGCCACATGAATAAAGTTAAAGCCAGCACTTTTTGCAGCAGTCGGATTAAAATTGTCGGTATTGATGCCGTTGTAAATCAGCTGCACTTTGCTTTTTGGTAAACGAACTTGCTGCAATAACCACTGGTTTAAATCGTCACTGACGGCAATATAACGCTGCACAAAAGGGCTGATGAGCCGCCGCAACCACTGATATTTTTTGTTGTTACCTTTTGGATCAGATACATCGCGGCCATGTTCAGCGTGAAAATGGCCACGCACTCCGGCCAACCAGCTGACAGGGTGGTACTCAAGTGTTGCGAGGTTATAACTGTGCAAAATCGCTGGGCGTAAATCGCGTAATAATCGCCATAATTTCAGATGCACAGATAAATCAGCACCAGGTTTTTTCCCCAGGCAATACACCGGCACATCAGCTGGCAGCTGATTGGCAAAACTGGTGGCGTGAGTCAGGCTGACAACTGCATGCCGAAACCCCTGATTGGCCATGCCGCGAATGCAGTTGAGCATCACCCGCTCCAGGCCACCGGTGTCCAGGCAGTAAATTAAATGCACCACCAAGGGTGGTTGTTTTGCTGCAGTTGAACTCACGACGATGGGCTACTTTGCGGTTGCATCTGTAATACCAACTGTTCGAGCTTGGCTAAATCCAGCTGTTCAATGCTGACCGGAACCGAAATCGCCCGCACGCCGGATACCGATGAGTCGCCTTGCAACAGGCTGAATACCTGATACAACTTGGCCCATTTGGTATCAACCGTTTGCCGTTGACCAATCTGATACCAGAACAAAATACTGCGATACTGACCGAGGTGATTTTTCAGCTCGATTAAGCGATACGGTTTTTGTGCAAAGTGAATGTCGCGCTGTTTCAGCACCGTCCATTGTTTCGAGGAATACAGCCAGTTGGCCCAGGTAATCATTTCACCTTGTTGCTGTTTATGGCCGTAATCGGCGCTAAACACTTGCCACTTCTCGGCGTTCTCGCCCTGGTTTCGGGTTAGCCCATCGCGAAAGCTGACCTGCCAATCTGATTTATCCAATGCGGTAAAACCTGCAGGTAATACCGCAGCAGCCGGCGTTGCCGGTGCTATGGTCAGTTGAACTTGTTGGCTCAGGATAAAGGTCAGTGCGAGCAAACCAAAAAAACCGGCCAACGGCAGTAAATTCATCGGTGTAGCTGTGGTATCCGCATTCTCTGGTTTTGCAGCTGGCTCGGCATCGGCAAACCGACCGCCCAGCCAAAACATCACAAACATCACCACGCCAAAAAACAACCAGCCGTAAATATAGTGATCAGCGCCAAAACCGTATTCCATATTGGATACTTCCGCTATCCAAATCAGGAAGAAAGCCCGAAAGCCATTGGCCAGAACAGAAAATGCCAATAATGACAGCATAAATAACAGGTGTTTGTACCATTTCCGGTAAGTCAGATAACAAAACAAGGTTCCTATTGCTACGGACGCGATTAAAAACCGCAGGCCAGAACAGGCAACCGCAACTTCAAACTGGCCAATGGGCGTTGCCAGATACAAACCTTCGCGAAAGACCGGCACACCGGCCCATTGCAACATCGCTACACTTAAACTGGCAGTAATGTCTTGTAGCGGCGGGTTTAGCGCTTCGCCAAAAGGCACCATAAAAATCAGGTAAAACAGCGGAAACAGCAGTTGTTTTGACAAGGCAAAACCGAGCAAGGTGGCGAGGCCAAGCTGCAGCAGGATCACGGCACTAAAGTGAGATAACGCATTGGTATCTGAGGCGAAACCAACCAGCCATACCAGCAGCACCGGCAACATCAGCAGCAATGGCCAGGCATTGGGTTTCGGGTTAAAGTCGATGCGTTGACGCTGGTCGTAACATAACCACAACGCAATCAATGGGATCAGATAACAGTGCATGTAGGTGTCGGAGCCGCGCCATACCTGTTCCATATTTTGCAGCGTTGGCCAGAACACCACAGCCCAGCCCGCAACCAGCAACAGCAACCATGCGCTAAATTTAATCTGCTGCTGTTGCATCAGTTCCTCCGCATCCACTGTTTCAGTGGTTCCAGCGTGGCTGCCCAGGTAAAGTTTTCGATAATCCACTGCCGGGCGCCGATAGTTGCAACCGGTTCTGCCAGCACGTCCAGGCAATGTCCGGTAAATTCGGCGGCGGCGTCTGTTTGGCATAACCAAGCAGATTGTGGGGCATTAATGCCTTCCATTGCCATCGCCGTTGCGACCACAACTTTATTCATTGCCATTGCTTCCAGCACTTTATTCTGGATGCCACGCGCGATCCGCAGCGGAGCGACTACGAGCAGCGCATGTTGAATATAGGGGCGAACGTCTTCAACCCGGCCTGTCACTACAATACCAGCTAGTTTCGCTAACTCTTTCACTTCTGCCGATGGATTGCCGCCAACAATCATAAAATGCAGCTGCGGGTGTTGTTGCAAAATACCTGGCCAGACTTGCTCGGCAAACCAGCGCACGGCGTCAACATTGGCCCAATAATCCATGGCGCCGGTAAACACAATATAAGGCTTATCCAGTTCAAATTCGGCAGCCGCAGCAGGTAATGCCGGATCAAAAAACTGCACATCAACGCCATTCAATAGCGGCTGAATTTTTGGTGTCAGCGCTGCTGGCATTAAGGTGCGGAACAATGCGGCTTCATCGGGCGACACGAACAAGCTATGGTCAAATCGCTCACAATACTGTTGTTCCACTTTTTGCAGCAGCTGATGTTCGCGTTGATAAACCCAGCGCATCAGTCCACCATGATTGTCAGCATATTGCCGCCATTTGTCGGAATCAACATCAACAAAATCAATCACCCGGTGTAGCTTGCTGTACTGTGGTTTATCGACAAACTGTGCCATTGATGAGGAGAACACGACCACAGTTTCAATCTGGTAGTTTTCCAGTGTGTGGTCAACCCAACGTTGCAATTGCACATCGGAATAATAGGGAATAGTGATCGGCTGCCCGGTCAGAAAGGCGGTTAAGCCTTTCAGTTTGGCGCGCCATTTTTTTTGTGGCCGGCATTTATATTCAACACACCACTGTGCCAGTTTATCGACATATTGATAATCAAAATCGTCATCGACAAAACAACCTAGATGCACTTCATACTGCTCAGACAATGCCTTGAGCAGGTTAAATGAGCGGATTTTATCGCCTTTATTCGGCGGATAAGGGATGCGGTGGCACAGATACAAAATTTTTGACTTTGCCATAATTTAACCCAGAAAGTGCGCTAGTTTCGGACCCAGCCAACGACTGATAGCTAGTGGAAGCTTCTGCCACATTTTTATAAATAGCTGATACTTAGGGTTATTCGGGCTCAAGTTAGACAGTTGTTCAGCTTTGATCAACTTAAATTGGTAATGCAACAGCTGGTTTTGCATGCCCCAATGTTTCTTATAGCTGTAGGCGCCGGAATCCAGTTTACTGCGGCCAAAATCAAAGAAATGACATTCTTTATTGGCTTTGGCGTGGCACATCAGCTGATAGTACATGAAGTCGTTACTTTTCAGCTCACGCGCAATCGGCTTGCCGCCGCCGTAATAGGGCAGTACCTGACCTTGATAATAAAAATTAAACACTGACGAAACCGCAGTACCTTGCTGACGAATGGTCAGAATTTCGGTGTCAGCCGGGAAGGCTTGTTGCAGCGCATCAATCAGTTTTTTCGAAAACACCGGCGTGCCGAGATTACGTAAACTCTCGGAGTAAATCTGATAAAAATCGGCGTTATCGGTTTCGATGTGGGTGGTTAAATCGCTTTGCTGCGCGCGGCGGATCAAAGCGCGTTGATTTTTTTTGATCGCAGCAAGAATTGCGGCGTCGTCAGCGGCGAGTTCACAGCCAAAAGTTGCATGCTGGCTGCGGGTGATCCAGTCGTTGTCCTGCGCGTCTTTATAGCGCAGTTCGACATGATCAACACCGAGCTCAGTGCCGATTTCAATGGCTTTTTGCTCCAATGCCCGCCGCACGGCTGGTTCGCCTAAAGCACCACCGTAAACACAAAAGGGGGTTGAAACCAGCGCATTGCCGAATAAACGGCTGTTAACCCAAGCCAGCGGTAAAACACCGACGATCTGCTGATTTTCAGTGGCATACAAATAATAAGTTGGGTGATTCAGGGCTTTATTCAGCACTCGCTGCCAGCCCGCCAAATGGAAAAATGAACCATCGGCTTGCGCACGGACGAACTGATCCCAGGCCTGTTGTTGCGGATCATCCAAGGCTAAGGTTGCAATTTGATACATCTAAATCCCTTAGTTGTGTTTGCTTTTTATACCCTTCATCCTTGAAGATTCGTCGGTGTTGGCTGCTTTCTCTCACCCTAATCGCATAGTTCACTATGCTCATAGGGATTCGCTCAATTGCCGCCTACCCGAATCTGCAATGATTTTGGTTAATTTATAAGTTTTTTAGTGTCTGCTGATACACCTGGCCGAGACTACCCCAATTAAACTGGGTCAAAAGCCGGTCCAGTTTGTGCTCCATTTTGTCCAGATTAACATAGTGCCGGAATTTAGATTTCTGACCGGCACCTTCGACACGAGGCTGCTCCGGATCTACTTCCCAAGGATGGAAGTAAAACATGTAGGGCATGCGGTCTTCGCTCAGAAATTTACTGATTAACTTACTGCTAAGCCAATAAGGCATCAACCGGAAGTAACCGCCACCGGCGATCGGTAACTGGCGGCCTAACATGGTCAAGGTTGGCATTGGGATTTCCCAGATACCTTCCGGACGCATATAAGGTTGTTGCGGCCAGTCCGGTACACCGTATAAATCGTGTTTAATCGGGTAGGTGCTGGAACTGTAAACATGACCAATGTCTTTGAGAATTTCAAAGGCCCATTCACTTTGTTTATTAATCGAAAAACTCGGTGCACGATAGCCAATCACGGCTTCGCCGGTCAGTTGTTCCAGGATGTCTTTGGCTTTTACCACATCATCCCTAAACTCGGCCTGAGTTTGCTGATGAACCCGGGTGTGTGAAAAACCATGGCTAGCCACTTCATGACCGCGGCGCTGCACTTCTTTCACCAGATCAGGAAAACGTTCGGCAACCCAACCCAGAAAGAAAAATGTGGCTTTGGCATTGTTACGGTCAAACTGGTCTAATAATACCCGGGTATTCCGATCAACCCTTGGTGTCATATGCTGCCAGTCGGCCGGCGTAATTTGTTGCTCAAAAGCTGCGACGTGGAAGTAATCTTCAACGTCAACTGTTAGAGCATTAAGTTTGTTTATCGACAACGTCATCTGAATTAGCGGCCTTTACCAAACAAAACAATTTCAACGGTTCTGATCAGAATGACCAAATCCAGCAGGAGAGTGCGGTGTTTGATGTAATACAGATCAAACTTCAACTTTTCCTGCGCATCTTCAGTGGTAGAGCCATAAGGGTATTTCAGCTGTGCCCAACCAGTTAAACCTGGTTTCACGTTATGACGCTGATTGTAATATGGAATTTCTTTAACCAACTTCTCAACAAACTCTGGACGTTCTGGTCTTGGGCCGACAAAACCCATGTCACCCATAATGATGTTGAACAGCTGTGGTAATTCGTCGATGCGGTACTTACGGATGAAGCCGCCAATTTTGGTTACACGATCATCATTAACCGATGCCCATTTCGCACCGTTTTTCTCGGCATCAGGGCGCATGCTGCGAAACTTCAGGATCGGGAAGGGTTTACCATCAATGCCAATCCGGATTTGCTTGTAAAAGACCGATGTGCCGGTACGACGACCATCATCTAAATAAATGGCGAGCGCGGTGATCAGCATCAAAGGCCACAACAGGCAAAGTACCACAATTGCTAATAGAGCATTCAGACGGTGGTCAAGACTGGTTTTGAAACGATGATTCATTTCAAATCCGTTGGAATAAATAACCCAGCTTGGGTAAATCAGGTTCACCGCAATCTGGCCGGTTTCCTGTTCAATAAAGTCGAGAATTTCGATAACATCGACACCACGCGTTTTACATTTAAACAAATGCTCAACCGGCAGCATATTTCGACGCTCATCACAAGCGATGACCAGCTGTTCAATATCATTCTCAACAGCGTATTCATACAAATCAGTTTTGTAATCAAAATGTATTGTTTTTGATTCTGGGATGTGACCAAGCTGATCGCCATCAATAAAAACAAAACCATGAACTTCAAAGTTTCTTTTGTCTACATTCCGACGCATCCGACGTTCAATAATAGAAGCGCGTTCACCAGAACCTAAAATTAAAACTTTACGCCGACTGATTTTAGTGACGTCGTGGTAGTGAAATAACATCCGGAACGCCGTCAGAGTTAGCATCGACAAAAACGCTGCAATTAAGCTGTAGCTAAGACCGAGATGCAAAGAGGGGACAATGCTGAAAATGACCAGTTCTAATAAAATACCGGACAATAACAAGGTGATAACAACCCGTTTCAGCACACCGCCGGTGTCTTCTCGCAATTTTTGGTCGTATAGACCAACGGATAATGCGCATAACATAACGCAACCAGTAAACAGCACAGCATTAATCGCGGCCATTTCCTGATCAACAGGTTGGTATAAAGAATAAAGATAGGAAGCTGCAAAACTCGAGACGAGCAGTAATAACGTCTCCCCGAGTAAGAACAACTTGTCAGCCAGTGTATTTTTTCCGAATCGAACAGCCTTATTCATTGATACTTCTTCCTGGAAATGCAACAACTATTTCAGTTTTCAACTTTGCCTACTTGACTAAGTTATTGTCGTGGAGAAGTATACGCTTGAGAAAATAAAACTGAAATTAATTTTTTATGTCTGTCGCCCAATAACGGTAAAATTCGGTTATATTACAAACGCATCAGCAATAAGGACGCAAGATATGAATGCAAAGTCAGGCCAATTTACAATTCTCGCCATCGCCGCAGCACTTACTCTGCAAGCGTGTAGCACCAGTCAGTTGCCACCAGCAACAGTTCAAAACTCTTTAACAACAGCAGTTACCGATTATAAGTACTTGATCGGTCCGAATGATACTGTGACTATTTTTGTCTGGCGTAACCCGGAATTATCAGGCTCATTTATCGTACGTCCGGATGGTCAAATTACGACATCTTTGGTTGAAGACATTCCGGTAGCTGGTAAAACACCAACACAGTTAGCCCGCGAAATGGAAAAAATCCTGGCGAAGTTTATTCGTGATCCGGTAGTGACTGTTTCAGTCAACGGTTTTGTAGGTCCATTCAGCGAACAGGTTCGGGTGATTGGCGCTGCGTCAAAACCTCAGGCCTATCCGTACCGTCAATATATGACTTTGCTTGATCTGATGATCGCTTCCGGCGGTTTGACAGAATTTGCCAGTGGCAACAGCGCGAAGTTAGTCCGCACAAAAAATGGAAAACAAGTGAGTTATGAAATCAAATTGGATGATTTGATTCGTGAAGGTGATATTTCCGCCAATGTCGATATGTTGCCCGGTGATATCGTAATTATTCCGGAAGCCTGGTTCTGATTGTTGTAGTGTCTGGAGTGGTTCGATGAAGGAATTAAACCTTGCGATTGAGATGTTGCTCATCTATCTACAGGGAGTATGGTTAAGACGCAGATATATTGTTATCACCGCTTGGCTGGTATGTCCAATTGGCTGGATTTTGGTATTTAATATGCCACCGACTTTTGAAGCTAACGCCAAAATTTACGTGGAAACAAGGTCTGTGCTTGACCCGGTGTTACAAGGTTTAACAATTCGGGACAATCCGGAGCGGGAAATTCAGTTGATGGCCAGGACCTTATTGAGCCGGCCTAATTTAGAGAAAATCGCACGGGCAACTGATCTGGATATTTCAGCATCTGACAGCCAGTCATATGAAAATCTCATCAACTCATTGCAAAACAGCATCAAACTCAGCGCTGCTGGCCGTGAAAATATTTATGTTATTTCTTACGCGAATTCATCGCCTCAACTTGCCAAACGGCTGGTGCAGGAAACACTTAATATTTTTGTGGAAAGCCGTGTTGGTAACGCCGTTGCCGATAAGCGTAAAGCGTCTGAATTCATTGATAGTCAAATTACCGAATATGAAACACGGTTAGCAGAAGCGGAAACGCGGCTTTCTGAATTTAAAAAGTCACAAATTGCCATGGGACCAATGTCAGACCAAGGTTTTTATAGCCGGATCGAGTCTGAAAAAGCCCGCTTGGAAGAAGCTCAGTTGCGCCAACGAGAACTGGAAGGGCAGCTTGAGTCGGCTCGCCGTCAGTTACAAGGCGAAGCTTCCGGTTTCAGTGACAGCACATCGGGTGCAAATTCTGGCTTCACAACTCAGTATGACGATCGGATTAAAACCTTGCAGACCCAATTGGATGGCTTACTTATTCGGTATACCGATGTCCATCCGGATGTCATTGAAGTGGGGCGTTTGATTGAGTCGCTGAAAAAGATGCGTGCTGAAGAAATTTCGAACCTGGAAAAAGCCATTGCCGGAGCGCCGCAAAGCAGCGCTGGTTTTAGTCAAAATCAGGTGTATCAGGAATTAAAACTGAATGTTTCCCGCCTGGAAAACGAAATAGCTTCGGTGAATGTGCGGGTACGCAATTATGGTCAAAAACTGGAAGAGCTGGAACGTCAGCGCAATATTGTACCTGATATCGAAGCAAAATTTGCTGGCTTAAACCGGGACTACGAAATTACCAAAAGTAAATATGAAGAATTGTTGAGTCGCCGTGAACAGATGGATTTATCCAGCCGCGCGGATGAATCACAACAAGACGTGCAATTTAAGATCATCGAACCACCGCATGTGCCGATTAAACCTTCAGGTCCGCCACGACTGGCGTTTTACACTTTGGTGTTGTTCGGTGGTATTGCAGCTGGTTTGTTTATGGCATTTGCCCGTAGCCAAATTTCGCCGGTGGTCACCAGTGCATTACAGTTAAAAACCATTGCCGATTTCCCGGTGTTTGGTTTGGTCTCTCATACCCAAAAAGATGCAATGCTGAAACAGAACAAAAAGCATTTACTGTACTTTCTCATTCTGAGTGCAATGCTGATGTTATGTTATTGTGCCTTGGTGGCAAATGAAATGGTGTTCGGATTGACCGCCAAGCAATTATTAGGGCGTCTGTTATGAGTACTATCGAAAAGGCCTTAGACAAACTGGGTGCCGCAGCTACTGCATCACCCGCTGCAGAGCCGGTGATTGAAAAGGCGATGTCGGCAGCCGATGAAGCCATCAATGCGCCGGCGGTGCAGGTCACTACGGCTGCAGCGCAAGCTACCGCAACTCCACCGGTGATTGCTGAAGCAGTTGAGGCATCGCCGCGCAATTTTATTGAAATTGACCTGCAAAGCCTCAGTAACCGCAATTTTGTATCCATGGCTACCGAACGGCGACTGATTTACGAAGAGTATCGGGTAATTAAGCGTAAGCTCATCA
Organism: Rheinheimera sp. SA_1; assembly: GCF_001669775.1. Classification (GTDB taxonomy): domain Bacteria; phylum Pseudomonadota; class Gammaproteobacteria; order Enterobacterales; family Alteromonadaceae; genus Pararheinheimera. Next base: position 450,050 of record NZ_LXWK01000016.1, on the reverse strand, counting down.
ACAACGCCTTTGGTGGGTTAAGTTCAACTTTAAAGCATCCGAATCTGATTTTAGTCAGCAGCAGTCGGCCGGGCGAAGGCAAAACCTTCACCTCGGTCAATCTGGCGCTCAGTATCGCACTCGAACAAGACAAAACTGTGCTGTTGGTTGATGCCGACGTGTTAAGACCTAACGTGTCGCGCACGCTAGAAATCAGCACACCATTAGGTCTGACAGACTATCTGAGTTCAACTGACATTGATGTTGCAGACATTATTTACAGTACCAACGTCGAACGGCTGAAGTTGATTACCGCCGGCAAACCGCATCACTTGTCGACTGAGTTGCTGGCCAGCGACAAGATGATTGAATTGGTGAACGAGTTTGCATCGCGTTATCCGGATCGGATTGTTATTTTTGACGCACCTCCTCTGCTGGGCGTCAATGAAACTGCGGTGCTGGCTGCCATGTGTGGTCAAGCCGTGGTGGTGTTGGAAGAGAATAAAACCAAACTGAATGAGCTGGATAAAGCGCTGAGTTTGTTGCCAAAAGAGTTGGCTGTTGGTTTTGTAATCAACAAGGCTTATTACAGTCGTGATAAAGGATATGGCTACGGTTATGGATACTATGCGGAATAGCAATGCATTGCGAAAAAGCACACCAAAGCACACTGGGAAGGCTAAATTAGCCGGAAACAGCGTGGGTGCGGTTGTACTAAAACTCTCTGCAATTTCACTGGCATTTCCGGTGGTAGCCGATGTCAAAATTACCCCATCGTTATCAACCAGTACCTATGCTTATCAGGTTGAGGTTGGCGACGCCGGTACTGATGAAGGTTTAGCCCAGTCTGTGACGCCCGGCATCATCCTGTCGTACAGTACACCTTGGTTGAAATCGAGTTTCAGTATCGACCAGATGGCGTTATTTTATAAAGACGCTCAGCGCGAAAACAGTACTTATACCAATTATCGGCTGAACAACACTGCCAGTTTTTTGAACAATAGACTGGCATTTCAGGTCGGTTCAAACCAGTCCTATCGTTCAACCGGTGGGCAGTTTTCTAACTATATCGATGAAGTAACAAATAGCGGCAATATGGCGAAGGTCATTAATAACAGCGCCGGCATGAGTTACAGCAATGATACGGTGGAGTGGCTGAACACCAGTGTGAAGTTAAATGCGTCGGAGTCGCGTAGTGATCAGGTATCAGAACCGATATTTGATGATCAGGATCCTTTTAACCAGGATCTGAATGTGCAACGCATGACCGGTGCCGTTGAATTGAAGTCGGCAGACCGCAACCGTAAGTTTTTCTGGGGTTTTGATGCCGACGCCTCAAAAACCGGTCGTAAACAAAGCGAAGATTTGTACAACCGTCGTGGTTACGGCGTGATTGGTGTGCCGTTTTTCTGGCGGGTTTCGATGATTGGCCAGGGGAGTTACGAAAGCAACAGCCGACTGACCAACGTAAATAGTTTGTTTGGTGGGTATCGGAACTATCACAGTATCGGTGGTGGTTTGGAATGGAAAATAACTGATCGTTCCTGGTGGAACGTTACCTTTAATAAAGTTAATGAGAATGAAGGACGCCGCGAGTATATTGGCACCCAGTTCAGCATTCAGCCATCACGTCGCACCAAGTTGACCGGCAGTCTGGATCGGCGGTTTTTTGGACGCAGTGCTGAAGTGAGCGGTAGTTACAATTTACAGCATTTGACTATGCAACTAACGGTGTCTGATTCAGTAAATTCATTGCTTAGCTTGAATGGTGACAACGCCGAGTACGGTTTGTTTTTGTGTCCACCGGGGCAGGCGCCAGGTCTTTCAAACTGTTATCAACCACCGACAGCGCAGTATCGGCCACAACCAGGTGAGTCTTACTACAATATTTTGTTACCAGGCCAAGAGTTAAGCGAGCAAATTGTAGTTCGCCGTAATGTCAATTACACCCTTGGTTATGGTTTTAGCCGGTTAAAATTACAACTGCAAGTTGGTCAACGGCGTGATATTTATCTCGAGCGGGATGCACAAGTTGAAGATCGGTATATTAACGCCAGCAGCAACTGGCAGTTGTCGCAGCGCAATAGCTTGTCGCTGAGTTCGTCTTACTCCAGGATCGATTATCAGTTGGATGAAAGTTTACCCGGTGCTGGTCGTCGCGAAGGAACACAAGCAACTAATACCTTAGCTTTTAATCGCAAGATTAATCCGGATCTTAGCGGAGCGTTGTCAGTACGTCGTGTTGACGTGAATTTTGCCGGTGAATCGCAGGATTACAAAGAAAATCGTATTCATTTTGATCTGGATTTTAAATTCTGACGACTTACATTGCCGTTCACTTTAGGCCAGAACAGGCTGAGGTTTGGTAAAAGTATTGAAGTCATCGGTAAAACAAAGGCAGCTTAGCTGCCTTTGTCGTCTTCCAGCTTACGCATAACTTGTTGATGTTGTTGATTCAACAACGTATCCAGTTCTTTCGCCATCTTAATTTTATGCTCCAATGAGCTGTCCAATAAACCGGAAAGCTCTGCCAGCATGGCGTGATATGGATTTGCTGGCGTTGCGTTGAGCGCAGGCTCCGCCGGCGATACTGTTGGCGGTGCTGGTGTTACTGAAACCGGTGCTGTATGGACTGGCAACGATTGTGTTGGTTGGCGCTGAGCCACTTCACCACTGATTTCGGTAATGACTTCTTCAACATCCGCCTGCTGTAATAGCGTTTTATCTTCGAGATATCCAAACAACAAAATGCGGTCCAGCAAATTATTGATTTTACGTGGAATTCCATTAGTGAATCGATAAATGCTGCCAAAGCAACTTTGATCCAATAGTGGACGACTGACGCCAGCTTGTTTAATCCGATACTCGATGTAGGCTTGACAATCTTCTTCTGACAACGACGATAAATTTGACGAAGCAATAATACGCTGCCGGAATTGTTCCATATGCGGTGACTGAATAATAGCATTCAGTTCGTTTTGACCCAGCAGAAAGCTTTGCAGTAGTGGTTTTCCGGCGATTTGAAAATTAGACAACATCCGCAGTTCTTCAATCGATTCCAAGGGTAAGTTTTGCGCTTCGTCGACTAATAGCAATGCGCGTTTGTTTTGACTATGCAATAGCGTCAGATAGTGAGAAATTGCTTCGATGTAAGCTGTTTTATTATTGTCTTTTACGCTGAGACTGAATACCGAAGCGATCATTCGTAATAAATCATCGGGGCCCAGTCTGGAAGTAACAATTTGCCGGGCGACAATTTGTTGATCTAAACGCGCCAACAGCTGATTGGCGATGGTGGTTTTACCGGTGCCGACATCGCCGGTGATCACAATAAAACCTTCGCCCTGGCTTAAACCATACTGCAAATAGGCGAGGGCACGTTTGTGCAGTTTACTGGCAAAAAACCACTGAGGATTAGGGGTCAGTTGAAAAGGCCGCTCGTGAAATCCGTAATACGATTCGTACATCAATGACTATCCTAAATTAGCAGTTGTCTATTCTGTCTGCTGTTATAACCGATCCGGCAGACTTCAATCCGGACGAAATCATAGCACAGCGACTGCTAAAACTGACAATCTTCTGTTGGAGAAAGGCCGATTACAGCCATTGAAAAACAAGACAATACCGCTGTTTTTGCGTGGAATTTCAGCATCGTGTTTAAAAAATATCCTAACGAGTAAGGTGTTGGAAAAAACTATTGACACATATTAGCGTGCCCCATAGAATGCGCCTCGTCTTGTGACGAAGCCGCTTCAGCAATGGAGTTGTAACGTCCATACGGTGTGGGGCTATAGCTCAGCTGGGAGAGCGCTTGCATGGCATGCAAGAGGTCAGCGGTTCGATCCCGCTTAGCTCCACCAAAGTTTACAATGTGTCCCTTTCGTCTAGAGGCCTAGGACACCGCCCTTTCACGGCGGTAACAGGGGTTCGAATCCCCTAAGGGACGCCAAGTAAACACAAGACAAGAATGTATCCGCGGGTCCCTTTCGTCTAGAGGCCTAGGACACCGCCCTTTCACGGCGGTAACAGGGGTTCGAATCCCCTAAGGGACGCCAATACATTCACCCGATAACAGCACTGTGTCCCTTTCGTCTAGAGGCCTAGGACACCGCCCTTTCACGGCGGTAACAGGGGTTCGAATCCCCTAAGGGACGCCACGCTGCTATCAAATCCTGGGATGTCCCTTTCGTCTAGAGGCCTAGGACACCGCCCTTTCACGGCGGTAACAGGGGTTCGAATCCCCTAAGGGACGCCACTTAGGAAATTCAGATGTACCATCATGTTGCCTCAATCCAGTTGGCAGCAGTCACGATGGGGCTATAGCTCAGCTGGGAGAGCGCTTGCATGGCATGCAAGAGGTCAGCGGTTCGATCCCGCTTAGCTCCACCAAATTCCAGCTGCAACAAATTCCACCTCCATCAAAACCAGCTATGCCTATCTTTCTCCTGCAAATTCATAAGCTTACTAACCATTCAGGCGCTCATTTTTCTTTTGATGCATGCGAAGCTTAGCTTTAAACCCGTTACTTCCTGCCAATTGTTCAATTTCACCACTCACGTATTAAAAATATTCAGAGCAGGCTGCTTGGTTCTGCCCTGACACCTCAGCTTACAATTTCTGCAGCAACGGCGCGATAAAATCGCGGATAATCGGCTGCGCTGTGACATTTGGATGAATACCGTCTGGCAACATTAATTCCGGTTTGACGGCAATGGCATCCATAAAAAATGGCCAATAGACGGCTTGATGCTTTTCGGCTAGTGCCGGATATAACGCGACAAACTGCCGGGTGTAACGTGGGCCGTAGTTCGGTGGAATACGTATCTGCATCAGGATTGGTTTGGCCTGGTGATTTTTCACTTCGGTAATCAGCAGTTGCAGATTTTTTTCAATTTGCGCGGCTGGGAAGCCCCTTAAACCATCGTTGCCGCCCAATTCTATCAATACGGCCTGCGGTTGATGTTTAGTCAGTAATTCAGGTAATCTGGCTAAACCACCGGCCGTGGTTTCCCCGCTGATGCTGGCGTTGATAATTGTCCAAGAGGACTGATTTTTCTCAAGTTGTTGTTGCAACAGATGCACCCAGCCTTGCTGTTGTTGCATTCCGTAACCGGCGCTTAAACTGTCGCCGAGAATTAATAACTTTTGTGTTGCCGCCTGTAGTGACAGGCTGAAAACCAAAACCAAAATGGTGAAGCAAAATCTCATGTCATTTACACCAGAAATTTATATCCAGGCCAAAGCGCTGACCAAACAAGTACAGTTGACCGATTCAACTCTGACTATCCTGCAGCATATCGATTTGACAATCAACCGCGGGGACAGTGTGGCGATCGTTGGCGCATCAGGCTCCGGCAAGTCAACGCTGTTAGGTATTTTGGCCGGGCTCGACACGGCCACCAGTGGGGAAGTTTATTTGGCAGGTCAACCGTTGCACAAGTTAGATGATGATGCGCGCGCTGAGCTGCGTGCCCGTCAGGTTGGGTTTGTATTTCAGTCGTTTTTGTTGCTGCCAAGCTTATCAGCGCTGGAAAACGTTACTTTACCTGCCGAGTTGGCAGGTATCAAAAATGCGACTGAACGTGGCAGGGAATTGTTGGCGCTGGTCGGATTAACCGAACGCGCTGATTTTTATCCAAGCCAGATGTCCGGTGGAGAGCAACAACGTGTGGCAATCGCACGCGCTTTTATCACCAAACCAGCCATTTTATTTGCCGACGAGCCTTCAGCTAATCTGGATGAAACCACCGGTGCCAAAATAGAAGATTTGTTGTTTGAACTGAATGCGCAGCAAGGCACAACGCTGGTGCTGGTGACGCACAACCCGGCCTTAGCCAAGCGTTGTGCCAAACAAGCCACCATGCAGGCTGGACACTTAAAGATGGCTGTAGCGGAGGTGACCAGTGTGGCCTGAAGTTGCCTGGCGCCTGTTCTGGCGTGAATTAAGACGCGGCGAGTTATGGGTGATCGCTTTTGCCTTATGCCTGGCGGTGTTCACTGTGGTCAGTTTAAGCGGGATCACTGAAAGTGTCCGTTCTGCTTTGGCGCAGCGTAGCGCCAACTTTATTGCTGCTGACAAAATATTGCGCTCCAGCCTGCCGTTTAATGAAGCAATTTTCGAAAAAGCGGCCACGCTGCAGGTAAAATCAGCCAAACAAATGCAATTTAGCACCATGGTGTTTGCCGGTACTGAAATGCAGCTGGTGAGCGTGAAAGCAGTTTCCGCCAGTTATCCGCTGCGTGGCAAATTAACGTTACGTCAAAATGAAGCCGCTGATGCGCCACTTGTGCCGACTTTTGCGCAAGGCGAAGTGTTTCTGGAGCCGCGTTTATTGCAGCTGCTGCAAATTAAAGCCGGCGATATGATTGAAGTGGGTATTAGTCAGCTTAAAGTTGCCGGGGTGATAGCAGAAGAGCCTGATGCGCCGCTGAGTGTGTTTGGTAATGCGCCAAGGCTGCTAATGCATGTTGATGATGTCGCTGCGACTGAAGTGGTGCAACCCGGCAGCCGGATTGGTTATCGGTATCAATTTTCCGGCTCAGATGCCGTCCTTTCACAACTTGAAACTGACGTGAAACCTTTATTAACTTTGCACGACCGTTGGCAAAAACTCGACCGGGAATCAGCGGTGGGTTCGGCCTTAGATCGGGCTGAGAAATTCTTACTATTGGCAGGTTTACTTGGCATTGTGTTAGCAGCATGCGCGGCTGCCGTTGCAGCCAGTCAATATAGTCAACGGCATGCCATGTCTGTTGCCGTGATTAAAGCGCTTGGCGTGACTACGGCAACTGCCCGAAAAATTTATGTCAGTCATCTGAGCTTAGTGACATTGCTGAGCGTCAGTATTGGCCTGGCTCTGGGGCAACTTGCCAGCAGCAGTGCGCAGTGGGCAATTGTGAAATGGCTCGGCGATTATCAGGCCGAATTCAGTAGCCGGCCGTTATGGCTGGGTCTGTTGACCGCCGTGATTTGTGCTGGTTTGTTCTCGGCACGTCCGATTTGGCGTTTAGCCGCAGTGCCGGCACTTAACGTACTGCGTCAGCGCCAACAAGAATGGCAATTTGATATCTGGCATCTGGCCGCAGGTGCCATCGCAGTTTGGTTGTTAATGTGGTTATTTAGTGGTGATCTGTGGTTGTCTGCCTGGTTGTTTTTACTTTGTGTGGCGTTTGCCGCCTTATTGCTGGGTATGGCAGCCATCATCGTAAAAGTGGCAAAACCAATGAGCGCTGGCCAAAGCAGTGCATTAAGGCTGGCTTTGGCCAATTTACGCCGCCGCTTGTGGCCAAACAGTTTTCAGCTGATTACTTTTACCCTGGCGCTATTTTTAACGTTGCTGTTGTACTTTTTGCGCGCTGAGCTCATTGGCCAGTGGCAACAACAAGTACCGCAAGGAGCGGCAAATCAATTTCTGGTGAACATCACTGAAGCGGAAAAACCGCAGATAAGCAGTTTGCTCGCTCAAAACCAGCTGAGCGTCGGTAACTATTATCCGATGATTTCTGGTCGCGTGCTGAGTGTGAATGACGAAATGTTGACTGAGCCAGACGCAGAAACGCCCAGTGATGCACAAAGTGAAAACCGCGACAGTGCGGAGCGGAAAAAAGGCGAGCAACAGTCTGATCAAGTGGCGACTAAGGCGTCAGGTGCGACTACCGAAAATGCCGCAACAGAGCGGCGACGTGGCATTGGTCGCGAGCTGAATCTGACCTGGCTAAGCCAGATGCCCGCCAATAACGAAGTGGTCAAAGGTCAGTGGTTTGTGAATGGTGGCAAAGCTGAAGTGTCAGTCGAAGTCGAGTTAGCCGAGCGGCTGGATTTAGTCATCGGCGATAATATCGGTTTTTCGGTCGGCGGCCAGCAATTCAGTGCCAAAGTCAGTAGTTTTCGAAAAGTGGATTGGAATAGTCTGCAGCCAAATTTCTTTATGATTTTGTCTCCGGATCTGATGGCAACTTTCCCTGCTACTTACTTAACAGCCTTCTACTTACCGCCGGCACAGCAGCCTTTGCTGAATCAGCTAGCGCGACAGTTTCCAACCATTTCAGTGTTGTCAGTAGATAATATCTTAAAGCAAATCAACGATATTATTGCGCAGGTGTCGCTGGCGCTCACCGTTATTCTGGCGCTGGTGTTTGCCGCAGCGGTATTGGTACTGGTGGCGCAAGTGCAGGCAACCTTAGAGCAACGACAGCAGGAACTGGCAATCTTACGTACTTTAGGCGCCAAAACGGTATTTTTAAGGCGCGCCGTTCTGGCGGAGTTTGCAGCACTTGGCCTGATGGCCGGGGTGTTTGCCACTGTGCTTGCTGAAATATTGCTTGCTGTGTTGCAAGTGCGGCTGTTTGAATTGCCGTTTTCGTTACACTGGAATTTATGGTGGATTGGACCTGGCCTTGGCATGTTGTTGATTACCGGGCTCGGTTTTCTGCTGCTACGAAAGTTGTTGATCCTGGATGCGCCGACGTTGTTGCGTCGGGCATTGCAGTAGCTTTCTGCATCGATGGACTGACTCAATGCACTGGTTTGAAAGGAAAAACCAGTGCATTTGGGGATATTAGAGTGTTAAATCTTGCAAAGCTGCCCGGAATTGACTGAATTTAAAAGTAAAACCATGATCAAGTAATCGTTGTGGATACACATTTTGGCCGAACAGTAATAAATCAGACATTTCACCAAACAACAGCTTTACCGCAAAAGCCGGCATTGGCAACAACGCCGGTTTCCCCAGCCGCTCCGCCAGGATTTTCGTCCATTGCTTATTGCTGACTGCCATCGGCGCCGTGGCATTAAACACTCCATGTAGCGCAGGATGTTGCAGTAAAAACTCGAAAATGGCGATTAAGTCGTCCAGATGGATCCACGACATATACTGCTCGCCGTTGCCAATGACACCACCTAACCCCAATTTAAACGGCGGCAGCATTTTCTTCAAAGCCCCGCCATTGGCGGCAAGCACAATACCAATGCGTAAGATACAAACCCGGGTCTGCTCTGAGCGGGCACGATTTGCCAGATTTTCCCAGCGGGCGCAAATATCGTGGCTGAATTCGGGGTAGTACGACTGATAGTTTTCATCAATAGCATCGCCAGACTGGCGGCCATAAAAACCGACTGCAGAGGCGTTAATCAGCGTATGGGGTGGGGTGGTCGCTTGCTGGATCAAAGCCACCAGTTGTTCCGTTAACTGCCAGCGACTTTGACAAATCCGGTCTTTTTGCGTCGAGGTCCAGCGGCTGTTGGCAATCGGCTCACCAGCAAGATTTACTACCATATCCAGCTGATTGAAATCGACTTCGCTAAATGATTCAACGGCTTGCACCGTATTGCCAAATTGCTGCTGCACCTTTTTTACCGATCGACTCAGGACAATCAGTTGATGCTGATTTTGCCATAATCTGACCAGTGCAGAACCAATCAAACCACTGGCACCGGTAATTAATATTCGCATGCACTGACTCCAAAATATGGCCGTGCCGTGATGCCGACACTTACACTATTGATTCAAGGTTTAAACACTTGTTTGTGCAAGTATATAGCCAAAATCATTGAAGATTCGGGTAGGTAACAACACCGAATCTTTAAGGATGCAGGGTATAGTTACTTTGTGCTTTTATTGACGGATAAGCTCAGCGACACTGAATCGGCAAAACGTAATGCGTAAGGTTTGTCGATTTCTACCGCGGCAAATTGCACTGAAGGGTGGGCCGCTGCAATGGCCAGCACATCGGCAGTTAATTTCTCTAACAACGAGAAACGGTTATTTTCAACCAGGGTAATAATATCTTTGGTGATGGTGCGGTAATTCAGCGCTTTGCTCATATCATCGCTGTCGGCGGCCTGCGTAGCACTGTATTCAATGGTCGCGTTGATAATGACATCTTGCTTGTTATTAATTTCTTCATCTTTGATACCAATAAAGGTACGTAAACGAAGGTTTTTGATCCGGATCACTGCATTATTTAAGGTCATAACTTATCCTGAGTCGAATTGGCCTCAAGGCCATTAGAGTAAACATAGCGTCTGTGCCAATTACGCGCTCATTGCGCGATAAGATCAAATCTTCTAATACTTTGCTTTACTGAGTAATTCTGTCTGAAATTTTATTTGTTCAATGGTGCATTCTTTGTAAACGCTGGCGCCGGCCTGACTGTCTGGAATTAATGCCAGATATTGCCAGCGACAGTGATCAGTGCGGAATTGCTTAAAATTAATACGGGATCTTTTGAACACTTTCAGCGGATCGTCACGACCGGTTTTTTCGGCCATTTCCTGTAACTTAAATAAGTGATTGTTTTCCCAGGTTTGCAATTCTCGTTCTGCTTGTTCAAGTTGTGCATCAAGGCATCTGGAATAGTCAATTTGTTGTTGGCTGTTACGGTCACAAGTCGTTTCAGCCGCAAGTTGAAAACTGCCCAGCAGGGCACACAAATATATAACTGATTTCATAGAGTTCCGCTGTTCGGTAACACGCTGATTAATTTGGGGATCGGCTAATTCTAATATTGATGATCGGGAAATCGCAAACGAAAACATGCGCCGCCGAGCGGACTTTGTTCAATATCAATTTCTCCGGAGTATGACAGACAAAGTTCATGCACAATAGATAAACCTACGCCATGTCCTTCTTTATACGTATCAAGCCGGGTACCGCGACTTAGTAGTTCAGTGGTTTTATTGGGTGGCACACCAGGACCATCATCTTCGACACTGATCGTCAGTGGCCGCAACGTCACGGTCAGAGCAACATGTTGCTGGCAGGCTTTAAAAGCGTTATCCAGTAAATTGCCTAACATTTCCATCAAATCAGTTTCATCGCCACGGAACATCGCGTTAGCTGGGCAGTCCAGTGCCAATTGCACCTGTTTACCACGATAAATTTTTTGGAGCGCACTTTGCAGCTGGCCAATAATCGGCGGAATAGCAATTTGTTTCTGCCAGACATCCTGACCGGAACTGCTGGCACGTTTTAGCTGATGTTCAATCATGGCGGTGATGCGATCAATTTGTTCCCGCAGTTCCGGCTGCTGTGCCAGTGGTGAAGTATTCAGCACCGCGACCGGCGTTTTCAGTGCATGAGCCAAGTCGCTTAAATGATGCCGGTAGCGTTGTTTTTGGCGATTTTGACTAGCGAGTAATAAATTAACGTCTTCTTTGAGCGTGGTAAGTTCAGCGGGATAACTGCCATTGAGCTGTTGCTGTTCACCACTTTCCACCTGGCGGATTTCATGGTCAAGTGCCGACAGTGGCTGGGTGGTCCAATAATAGGCCAGCAGCATCACCAGCATCAGCACCGCGGCAATGCCGATAAACCAGCGCATCAGTGTATTACGAAAAGCTTTGACCGGAGCGTCCAGCAGCTGCTCGTCCTGCACAATGTGAATGGTCAGCGGCATGCTGCGCTCGCCCATATCAAATAACAATGCAAATGACAAAGTCCAGTACACCCGGCCATCTTGTTCTTGTGAAATAAATTCATGTTTGCCGGGCAGCATTTCATGCTGTGGCGGAATAAAGGTTTGATTTAAAGAGGAATCTGACTGCCACATCAGTTTGTCGCCACTGACAATGAATGCACTGGTGCCAGAATCAGGGCGTAAAAAATCAGCGGGTAAAATACTGTTATTAATTTCAACGATGTCGTTTTTAGAGGTCAGTTCGGACAAAAACGAATATAAATGCACTTCTAGTTTTTGTTCGGTGCTGGTCAGAAGCTGTGCGAAAAAAGCCCGTTCGATGGCGAGAAAACACACGGGTAACAGAAACAACATCAGCACCAGGCTGATCACAGCCTGGCGGACCTTCAGCGACAACATCATCAGTTAACGGCCAGGTTAAACCGATAACCACGTCCTCGCAGCGTTTCGATTGGTTTCAGTTCGCCATCCGGGTCGAGTTTTTTACGCAGCCTGAGCACAAAAACTTCAATCACGTTGCTATCGAGGTCGAAGTCCTGATCGTAGATATGTTCGGTTAATTCGGTTTTTGAAATGACCTTGGTTGGGTTGAGCATAAAATATTCCAGAACTTTATACTCGTACGCGGTCAGCGGGACTTCGGTTTCACCACACCACACCTGTTGGGTACGGCTGTTTAAACTAACTGGTCCTGCCACCAGTGTTGGATCTGGTTGACCTGCGGCACGGCGAATTAATGCATTACAACGCGCCATCAGTTCTTCGACGTGAAAGGGTTTGGTCAGGTAATCATCTGCCCCAGCGTCTAAACCCTGGACTTTTTCTTGCCAGCTGCCACGCGCCGTCAGAATAATAATGGGAGTTTTTAAATCCTGTTGCCGGGCTTTGCGGATCAGCGATAAACCGTCGAGTTTTGGCAAGCCGATATCAATAATTGCCAAGTCGTACGGATATTCACTGATTTTGAAAAAACCATCGGACCCGTCGTGCGACAGATCAACACTAAACTGTTGCTGTAAAAGATGATTTTTAATTTGTTCCGCTAATAACACTTCATCTTCAACCACCAATACCCGCATGTGCATTCCTTATGACGTTCGCCGCTGCAGACGGCGTGAAAATTATGACCAGGAAGCGGCGTTATCGCAGCTGCACTGGCGATCAGATTTTGTTAGCGTTTGTTGACCGGTTCAACATAGACCGGCATTTGTGGGCCAGGATCCCGATCCATCAGCGTGGTGTATTCACGACCTTGCAACTGATAGGTTACCTGATAACCGTCAACCACGCTTTGATATTCCACATCGGTTCCCGATTCATAACATACTGTTTCATGATGCATGACATCGGTACCATTCTTTTGGCCAACGTCATTACCGATGGCACCACCAATCACTGCACCCGCGGCTGTGCCGATGCCACGATTGGAACTGTTACGCGCAATGGTATTGCCCAACACACCACCAACAATAGCACCGACGATGGTTGGTGCTGCGGAATCAGCATGGCGTTTAATTTGTTGACGTTCTTCACACACACGTCTGGGTTTATGAATCTCGATGGTGCGGTAGACCGGTTGGGCCTGGGTGACGGTCGCCATTTGGTAATTCTGGCGATTGTGCTGCGAATAGCTGGTGCAGGCGGTCATTAAAGGTAATAACAAAACCAGATATTTCATGGCAAATACTCCTGACAGATGTTCCTGTAACCATAACGGCCAGATACTTAATTGCAGCTGAATCTAAAAACACATCGGAAATAGAATAAAAAAGTATATAAAAAGTTAAATAAATATTAATTAACAGGCTAGATTAAATACAAGTTTGCAGAACAATGGTGTTCACCAGTTCCAAACTAGCAAGTGCCGGGCTCCCGGCGCATATTTTACTCATGAAAAACCAAACAAGGAAAGTCAGATGAAGATGAAATCGTTATGGAGGGCGGTGGCACTGGTGGTCCCGGCGCTGTTATTAAATCCGGTGATCGCAGAAACAGTGCCGGTTGCAGCGAAAGTAACACCTGCAGCAGCCAAACAACCAGGCAAGCAACAAGGTGCAAAGTTGAGTATCAATAAAGCCAGCCCGGAACAATTAACCGCTATTCCGGGTATCGGTCAGAAAAAAGCGCAAGCTATTCTCGACTACATCAAAGCAAATGGACCGATTAAGGATCCGAAGCAATTGACGGAGGTCAAAGGGATCGGCGACAAACTGGCGGCAAAAATTGCGGAGTTTGTCAGCTTTTAAGCAGATCACTGCTGCTACTTGCTCAACCTGTGGGGGGCCGGGCTTTTGGCAGCAGTGTCGTCGTTGTCCGAGACCAGGGAATTGAGTGACAGCCTGCACTGTCACTTCAGCGAGCGAAGGCAACAACACCGAATCTTCAAAGATGACTGGTATCTTAATTGTCACCCAGAGCGCGCATTTGTTCATTCGCCCATTGCACCGCTTCGTGGTAGGCATCAGGTAGTAATTTAGCGTCAAGTCCAAGTTTTTCAATCGCAACATTCGCTGATTGCCACATGGCTTGTTCATAACATTTAACCAGCCCAAGATACTCTGCAAGCAGGCCTTCGTTGTCGATTAAAGCGTCTTTGATGTCTTTGGATAATGGCAATTTACTCATGACGGAGGTCATGGGTTCATCCAGAATCGCATCCATCAATGACATCATGCCAGTCAGGAAAGCTTTGGCGATGTCGGTTTTACGATGCAGGGTGGCAATACCTTCGGCAAATTTTGCTCTGGTCATGGCTAAACGCATCAGCTCTGCAGGTTTTTCGCTACTGACCTGAGCGGTAAACAGCACCGATAAAAACTTTTTCAGTTCCAGCTGCCCGAGCACCACTAATGCCTGTTTAATAGTTTCAATTTCTGATCGACGTTTAAACACCGCTGAATTTGAATAACGTAACAGTTTATAAGATAGGTTAACGTCACGTTCGAAGATGGTGGTAATTTTTGCCAGATCCATCTCGGCTTTGGACGTTTCGTACAGCAATTCGGCGAGTGTCATCTGAGCTGGTGACAAGGCTTTACTTTGTAACATTTCCGGTTTTGAGAAAAAATAGCCCTGGAAATAGCTGAAACCCATGCCCATTGCCAGTTGAAACTCTTCAATGGTTTCGACCTTTTCGGCCAGCAGTTTAATATTTGGAAAACCGGCGGTGGCTTTAATGACCTCTTGAATCACGTCATTGCTGGTATTGCGAAAATCGATTTTGATAATATCGACAAAAGGATAGAAGTGACGCCATACCGGTTGGTGAATGTAATCATCCAGTGCAATCAAATAACCTTGTTCTTTTAACGCCTGGCATTCGGCAAGCAGGCGTTTGCCGGGTTGGACCGTTTCAAGAATTTCCACCACCACCTGTTCTTTTGGCAGCATTGAAGGGAATTTTTTCAGCAGGGTATCGAGGGTGAAATTGATAAAGCCCAGTTTGTCGCCCAGAAAATCGTCCAAACCAAAATTAAATTGGCTGCCGGCAATCATCCGCGACGTTGCTTCGTCACCATCAATATCCGGAAACACATTTTCCAGGCCATCTCGAAACAGCAATTCATAAGCAAAAAGATTTTTGTCTCGATCCAGGATGGGCTGACGGGCGGCATAAAAATACATACAGACTACAATTCCTTTGACGGCACTCTGGCAAGCAATGTAGCAAAGAAAATGTCAGGGTGGGAACAAAAATTTCGCGATGGGGACAATTAACCTGAGGGCTGCCGTGATCAGAAGATCTGACCACGGCGTCTAACGGTTTATTGCGCTTGTTTCATCTGTTTGCACATTTGATCAAATTGTTCGGCGATCGCAACTTTCGGCGCTGCCGTTAGCTTGCTGACGACCACGATGGCCAATACAGAAGCAATCACGCCAGGAACCATCGCATACAACCATTGATCAAGCGTCTGACCATCGACGGTGAAAGGACCATAGATCCACACCAACACCGTTACCGCACCAACAATCATGCCTGCTAATGCACCCCATTGATTCATTCGGCGCCAGTACAGACTAATCAACACCAACGGACCAAAAGCAGCACCAAAGCCAGCCCAAGCGTTGCTGACAAGGCCAAGAATCGAACTGCTGCGATCCAGCGCTATCACTATCGCCACCAACGCTACCAGAAATACTGAAACCCGGCCCATCAGCACCAAATGGCTGTCCGATGCGGTTTTATTAAAAAAGGTCTTATAAAAATCCTGCACCAGAGCACTGGACGTCACCAGTAACTGACTGGAAATGGTACTCATCACTGCCGCCAGCAACGCCGCCAGTAAAAAACCAGTAATAAATGGGTGGAATAACGCTTGTGACATCACAATAAAAATGGTTTCCGGGTCTTTTAACTCCCCACCGGTTTGTTTGATGTAAGCGATGCCGATAAAGCCCGTCGCGACGGCGCCCAGCAAGGATACAATCATCCAGGACATACCAATGCGGCGTGCCACCGGGAAATCTTTGACCGAACGAATCGCCATAAACCGCACAATAATATGCGGCTGACCAAAATAACCTAAGCCCCAGGCCATCAGTGACACAATGCCAAGGGCACTGGTGCCGGTAAATATATCCAGATGATTTGGATTAAGTTCGGCGACGATATTGAGTACTGGCGTCACACCGCCAACCATATCAAGCGCGACAACAGGCACCAGCACTAGTGCCAGGAACATGATAATACCCTGCACAAAGTCGGTCATGCTGACGGCCAAAAAACCACCAAGCAGGGTATAGGCAATGACCACGCCAGCGGTCAGCACTAAGCCGAACATGTAATCCATACCAAACACTGATTCAAACAGTTTACCGCCGGCGACTACGCCAGATGCGGTGTACAAAGTGAAAAACACCACAATCACCAGTGCAGAAATCAATCGTAGCATCCGGGTGTGGTCGTCAAAACGGTTTTCCAGATAGTCCGGTAGGGTGATGGAATCTTTGGCAAGTTCAGTAAAGACCCGGAACCTGGGCGCCAGGAGCAGATAGTTCAACCAGGCGCCAATGACCAGACCTACCGCCATCCAGATTTGCGAAATTCCCATCAGATATAAAGCACCGGGCAAGCCCATCAACAACCAGCCGCTCATATCAGAAGCGCCTGCAGATAATGCCGTCACGGCCGGGCCGAGTTTGCGGCCACCTAACATATATTCAGATAAATTACTGCTCGATTGGCGATAGGCATAAAGCCCGATTGCTAACATCGCAATGAAATAAATTACCAGCGCAAGAATAGTTCCCGTTTCCACGATACTGACCTCATAGGGTTATCAATCCCCTTTATCTGTGAAGTTGCAGCGATGTTACCGTTGTTTGCCAGAAGGCCTGCATCTTCAAAGATTTCGGGTGTAGTTATGGTTATTGTCATCAACAGGTCGCTGCTTGTTGCGTTGGTTGTCGCAGCAGGCAATTTGAGGGAGGTACGACTTGAAATGGCGGGACATGCTAACAAGCACTGGCAAACAGAGCCAGTGCTTTTCTATGGTTACCCCAACAGATGCTACCAGTTGCAGTTAAATCTGAAACTGTAATTGTTGCTGCAACGTGGTGGCGATGCCGGATAATGACTGATTTTTACCGGCAACCAGCACTAAATCTGCTTTTGCCAATTGCATATTGTGCCCATGAAATTGCGCGTCGTAAAAGTCGCCGCCAGGCTGCAAACCATGGTTTTTGGGCAGCACAAATACGGTGACCGGACCCTGCGCGGTATTAAAAATCAAATGTAATGAGCGGGTACCCTGAAAGTGACAAAAACTGGCATACCGAATGGTGCCAGGCCAGGACCTGAGCTGGCCGCCTAAATCGGCCAGGAGCAGATTAACCCGGTCCAGATCAATCAGGCTGTCGTTGTTGTCCAGTTGCTTCGCTTCGTGATACACATGAGCCAGCGCGTGTCCGGCAACATCGTCCGGCCACGGATACAAATGGTCGCGCTGCTGCACCAGACCGGCCACCAACACCAGACTGGCAGCCATCCCCAACCACCAGCGGCGTTGACGGATTTTTTTATGCTGTAACAGGCCTTGGCTTAGCAATAAGCGGTCAGCGAGATCGGCTGGCACCGGCACGGCCAGACTGGCCTTAATTTGTTGATCGAGGATCATCAACTCATGCTGTAAGCGCTGTTTATCCGGATCTGCAGCAAGTTGTTGGACGACTGCTTCGTCACTGGTCGTCGGGTTGCTAAGCAAGCGACGGCGAAATTCTAACTCATCCATGCTGGCTGGCTCCTGTGGCTGGGGACTGCAGTAACAGTTCCCGAAGTTGCTGACGTGCCCGAAACAAGCGGGTGTTTACCGTATTCAGATTTAATTCAAGTGTTTGTGCTATTTCATCGCCGGTCATGCCAAGTAACACCTGCAGCACCAAGGGTTCGCGATACTCCTCAGCAAGCCTGGCGATATATTGGTGTAACTGCTGATTTTCGGCGGTTTGTTCTGGCCCTTCACTTTGTTCATCTTCGAGCCAATCCTGGTCAACGTCTTGATAATCAAATTGTTTACGTTCAAAACGACGGGCATTTTCGCGGCGTAAAATGGTAATAAGCCAACCTTTGGCAGCAGCGGCTTCTTGCAGACTGTCGAGACTTTTCCAGGCGCGTAAAAAGGTTTCCTGGACTAAATCTTCGGCGACAGTGCGCTGATGGCACAACCAGAATGCATATCGAAATAAGTCGGCATGAAAGGCCCGCACCAACGCTTCGTATCGTATTTGTTTATTGCTCATGGTGTTCCAGAATTGGCTATCCAAAATTGACATGATTGGTATCACTGACTCTAAAGACCGGTCAATTTCGATAATGTGTGCAGCAATCGAAAAGAAATCCAGAATATCGCATATTTACGAAGATGACGAGATGGGTTGAATTGACAGCGATGTCTGTCATTTCAACCCTTGCTCAACTGACCAGAGGCGGGGAGAGGTTATTTCGGATAAAACGGCTTTAACAACGCCGGACTTTCAACTTGCTGCAGATGTTTGTACTTGGCCCATGCTTCAAATAACGCCGTGCCAAGCCATGGCGTTTGTTGCGCCTGATAAGCCTGATATGCCAGTTTTTCGGTTTCCTGACGTAGTGCACTTTGCGGCAATGCTTTGATTAATTGGGGTAATTGCTGAATATCTGCGTCAAGCTGCTGAGATGCCCAACGTAATAGCTGCTGGCTCGCCACAATGTGGTCATTGGCAAGACACGCCGCTTTAAATCTTCGGGCATTAAATTTAACTTCTGATGCCTGTGGGGCGCTGGTGGCCGGGGTATGCATCCGGGAGCGGGGCAGCAGCCAGCCCCACACAGCAAC
Source organism: Rheinheimera sp. SA_1 (assembly GCF_001669775.1). Classification (GTDB taxonomy): domain Bacteria; phylum Pseudomonadota; class Gammaproteobacteria; order Enterobacterales; family Alteromonadaceae; genus Pararheinheimera. The sequence continues at coordinate 431,337 of NZ_LXWK01000016.1, read as the reverse complement.
CGCGGCGGTCAATAACCACATCAGCAATAATAAGCCTGACAAGTAATTCCACTGCCACCGATTATCGGAAATGACTTGTGGTGTAGCCGCTGTTTCGCTAACTGGTGTTTCCACCGCGGCAACCGCTGGTGGTGCTTGGCTGGTCTGATTTGGATTCACCGTCACGGTTAATGTGCGTTCTGGTAATTCTGCATAAGCAAGCTGGTTGGTTTTGCTATTCCACCAGGGGACTCGCACCGCCGGCAGTTTTAATTCGCCACTTTGGGTGGCTATCACTGCCGACGTAAATACTTTTTGCGCCACGATACGGCCGTTACGCTCGGCCTTTTTCGCTTGCGGCTGCTCCGCATAATTTTTAATGCCGGCTGGTAAGTTAATTTGTAAGTCAGGCAGCTGGTGATCGGCTAAATCCATCGCCGTCAACGTGATAGTTCGGGTTACGGGCTCACCCTGCACCAAAGTGGTGGAAAGCGGTGTCCATTCTTCCGTCAAGGCAACCAGCTCAGACACCAGCCAATCACCTTTAAAATCAACTGGCATTGCTTTTACTTGAAATTCAACGGCTTGCCCTTGCGCTGAGATAGTCTGGGTCTTGGCGAAATAGTCATAACGCGAACTGTTACGGTCAATCATTTCACCGTTAAAAAACGGGGCATCCAGGGTGAAACTACCACTTTGCTGTGGGATCAGACTGTAGCGGCGGGTGATGGTCTGATACCGAATACCATTGACCAATTCAGTGCCTTCGACATCTTTACCCACTTGCTCGATGGTGGTGTCCGGCAATTCTGGCTGGCTGAGGCTGCCACGTTGTAAGTCGCCACTAAAGAAAATTTTGACGTCGTAATACACCATTTGCTGCACGTATAAGTCGGTTTGGCTTAGGCTACTTTCGATAAATAACACTTGTTTGTCAGTGGTTTGTTGGCTGGCAGGGATCACTTCAATGCTGATTGGGGAGCTGCTGATCCCACGCACGTTAAAAGCCGGTATTTCAAAGTTGCCGGTAGTTTTGGCGAATAAACTCAGTTGCCAGATGGTGCTTTGGCTTGATTGGCCATTGATAATTTGCATACTTTGGCTAACTGAAGGGGGACCGAGCCGAAAATTCTTTTCTAACACGCTAAAATCGATGGCACTGCTGCTGACTTTTTCATCCACCTGTACCGATAGTTGTAATTCTTCCCCCAGCATCACCGGGTTTTTATCCACCCGCACATTCAGACTGGTCGCGGCTTGTGCGACCGAAGTTAACGTCAGCAGACTAAGCAGTAACAGGCTTTGCCATAATGGGCGCTTCATGTTTTTGCACTGCACCATAGTGCGCGGCGAATTGCACCAATGAGACCTGCTGTTGCTGAAAGTTACCATTCTTCCTGTGCTCCTTTGGGTAAACGTTGCTGCCGGCGTTTCTGGTATTCCTGCAGCATTTTATTACGCAGCAATAACGAGGGGTCGTCCTGCACTTTACGCATTAAACCGTCTAATTGCTGACTTTGCTCTGGTGTGGCATTTGGCCAGGCTTCAGTGATGGCTTTTTGTTGTTCTGGGCTTTTGGACTGATCTGCTTGCTGTTGCTCAGCTTCGGTTAGTTGTTGCTGTTTTTCAGCGGCGGCTTTTTCAGTGTCTTCAGCATTTTTCTGCTCGCTATCGCTTTGTTGCTCACTATTTTGTGGATCGCTATTTTGTTGATCGCCATTTTGTTGATCTGAGTTCTGCGCGTCACTGCCTTGTTGACCGTCTTTGTTTTCACCTTCACCTTCTTGTTGTTCAGATGATTGACTGTCGTTATCTTTTGACTGTTGGTCAGATTGCTGTTGTTGGTCGCCGTCTTGCTGCTGGTCATCCTGACCTTGTTGCTTTTCTTGTTCCTGCTGCTGTTTGAGTAACTTTTCGGCAAGTTCAGTATTTTGCTGTAATCCGGACAGATCGGACTGCTTGCTGGCTGCTTGTTTGTATGCATCCAGGGCTTCCTGATATTTCTGCTGTTGGATCAAACTGTTACCAAGGTTGTATAAACCGTTGGCAGTTGGGTCTTGTCGGTACAATTGTTCGGCGCCCGCATAATCACCAGCACGGTAGGCCGCGTTGCCTTGCCAAAGTGGTTGTTCAAATTTTTCGATGGCTTTTTGATAGTCTTGTTGTTGATACGCCTGTTGTGCCTGCTGTTGGCGGCTTTTAAATAAATCCTGCCATTCAAAGGCCTGTGTTGGCGGCGGTAACAGTAATAATGCCGGGATCACCATGATTGCCGTGCGTTTGCCAAGCCAAAGCGCCAGTGGCAATAACAACCAGCAGAGATAAACACCAGCATCCTGCCATTCATCACCGGTCATTTTACTGTCAGTGCTCGTTTGGCCGGCCAGATCCAGTGGTGACAGTGCTAACAAACTTTGTACATCGGCCAGATCAAAGCTGTTCTGGACAAAAACACCACCGGTCAGCGAAGCCAGTTCTTTTAGCTGGGTAAAAGGCACTTTCGGGATCACAATACTGCCTTGTTGATCTTTAAGCAGTTCACCCGAGCTTAATTTGATAGGAGCACCATCTGCTGTGCCAACTGCCAACACCGAAATGCGATGGGGGAAGTTATCGAGCATCGGTCGTAACTGCATAAAGTGCGTTGTTGAAAAACCGTCAGTCATTAAAATTATGTCACCTTTTGGGTAACCGGCCTGGGTCAGCAACTGTGCAGCGAGCGTCAATGCGCTTTGTACATCTGAGCCTTGCACCGGCATAATTTCCGGTTTCAAGTCCGGCAATAACAACTTGATATTGTTGTGATCCGGTGTCAGCGGTGAAATAACATACGCATCACCAGCAAAGGTCAGCAAAGCCAGTTCGCCTTCGCCTAGTTGGGTGGCAAAATCCAGTGCTTTAAAACGTGCCTGCGTGACGCGATCAGGTTTTACGTCGGTCGCCAGCATCGATAATGACATGTCCAGCACTAGTACTGTAGCGCGTTGCAGCTGAAATGCGGGTTGCGGTAACTTCGTAATACTAGGGCCAGCTGCTGCAATAGCCAGCAATAGCAGCGTCAGCCACGCGATGATAAAAGGCTTGCGTTGACTGCTTTGCTGTCGAGTTGCGATCAAAGTTTGTTGCAAATGGGGGGCGAGAAGTTGTTGCCACGGACTTTGTTCGCGCCGAAATCGCCATGCCATTAAACACAGTAAAGTGACCAGCGGTATTAACAACAGCCACAGTGGTCTTAACCAATGAAAATCAGTCAGCATCAGGATGTCCTCCCGCGACGCCACAACGACCATGGCATTTGCCACAGCCACATCAGACTTGTTAACAGCAAGGCAGCAGCTAACGGCCAATGCAACAAACTTTGTTGTGGCCGGTAAGTCAGCTGATCCCGTTCAATCGGTTCTAACTGATCCAGCAACTGATAAATTTGCGCTAATTCTTTTAAATCACGGGCGCGGAAATAGCGACCGCCAGTTTCCGAAGCAAGTTCAGTCAGCAGTTTTTCATCCAGATCATCTGATGGATTGATGATTTGCGGGCCAAAAATACCTTGTTGCACCATTTGTTCAGCACCAACACCCACCGTATAAATTTTCACCCCAGCGGCTTTGGCCAGTTTCAACGCTTCTCGTGGCTGAATGTTACCAGCGGTGTTAGCGCCATCACTGAGTAAAATCAGCACTTTATTCGAACTCTGGTAGGTGTTAAATCGTTTGACCGCCAAACCTATTGCTTCACCGATGGCAGTACGCTGACCGACCAGACCAAGGACCGCTTCTTCCAGCATTTGCTGCACAGTTTTGCGATCAAAAGTCAGTGGTGTTTGCTGATAAGCGGCATCGGCGAAAAGTACTAAACCAAGCCGGTCGCCCTGACGTTTTTCAATAAACTGATTCAGTACATATTTGACCGCGTCCAGCCGGTTAAAAGCCTGACCATCAATCACCATATCGCTGATATTCATCGAGCCGGATAAATCGACGGCCAGCATCATATCGCGGCCTTGTTGAGGCATGCTGACCGGCTCACCTAACCATTTTGGTTGTGCTGCTGCGACGACCAATAAGGTCCAAATTAGCCACATCAACCATTGTTTTGGTTTTTGCTGACGTGCTATGCCAAAACTATGCTGCTGCGCCATTTTCGCCAGTGGCGGTAACAGCAAACCAGCGGCAGCTACATTTTGTTGCCGGCTTTTGACCAACCAGGGCAGTGGCAGTAATAACAACAACCAGGGCCAGCTTAATTCAAGCATCAGTTGCTCCGGCATTGGTTAACTTTAGGTGTTTCAGCCAAAGCGCAGCAAAAGCTGCATATCGGCGAATGTCATCAATAGCAGGCGCGCTTTGGTAATGCAGCGCCAGTAAATCGGGCAGGGGTTCGCCAAGCTTCACCTTTGCGGGCAAGCTCGATAGCAAATATTGCTGCCAGGCGACACCACTTAACGTTAGGGCCTGATGTGCGGGTGATCGGGTCATCAGCAGCCTTTTTAGCAGCGTTGTGATCATTTCAGCAGCATTAGGTGCGGTTAAATCCAGTTTTTCAAGTTCGGCCAACGCGTATTTTAATGGTTTTTGTTGTTGATAATGCCGCCACCACCGATAGCCGCCATAGCTAAGAACCGCCAGCAGGATCAAAAACAATACTGACCAGCCCGGTGCCAGATACCAGTCATTAGCGAGTACCGGCTCCTGAATGTCGGCTAGTCCCGGCATTGACGCCTGTGGCGGCGCAACATTAGCGGCGTTCGAATTCGCCATGTGGCCTCCCGCTGAATTGATCCAGTAATGGCTCGCTGGCATTGAATTGCCAGTGGCGGCAGCCGAGCTGGGTCCAGTGTTGATGTAACTGCTGATTAAATGCCTGTTGTTGCGCCTGATAATCGCGTTTTAAATTCATCCCAGAAAGTTCCATAGTCACTTCTTGATTACCGTCTGACACTTTGGCGATGCCTGACGCATGGGCTGGTAGCTGTTGCTCCAGCGGATCGCTGATTTGACAGATGCGGATTTCATTGTGTAAGCGCAGTGCCTGCAAATGTCGCAGGCAGGTCGCATCTAGTTGTTGGAAATCTGAAATGATAAAGAGCAGACTACCGGGGCGGGCTAACCGGCGTAACTGACCAAGTGCGGTTGCTAAGTCGATGGATTTACTTTCAGGCAACCTTGCAGTCGGTTGTTGCATTTGCTGTTGCACCCAAAGCAAAGATTGTTGTTGTAATTCAATCAATTGGTGTAAGTAGCGCAATACCGCCACACTTCGTCCGGCTGGTTTTAATTCACGAATTTGTTGTTGATGAAACAATAAACCACCGAGTTTATCGCCACTTTTTTTGACGTGCCAGGCAATTAATGCCGCTAAGTGAGCAGCCTGCACCGACTTTAATAACAGCGTCGATCCAAACTGCATCGAATGATTGAGATCGGTAAGGATAAACACCGGCCGTTCTTTTTCCTCGCGAAATAATTTAGTGTGCACTTTGCCGGTACGGGCGGTGACGCGCCAGTCGATGGTGCGCACATCATCACCGGTCTGGTAATGCCGTACTTCATCAAACTCCATGCCACGACCTTTGCTTTTGGCAAGATAACTGCCAGCAAGCTTGCTTTGAATAGTCTGGGCAGGCGTTAAATCAAATAGCTGGGTATGCCGCTGATAACGCAGTAGTTGTTTGAGTTCGACATTGCTGCCATCGCAGTGTAACTGTGCCAGCCACTGCCGGATTTGCGCTTGCTGTTCCATGTTTGCTCGATTCACATTGTTCAGGCAACAGGGACCAGACGCAGAATTTCATCGAGCACCGCATCGGTACTGATCCCTTCGGCTTCGGCTTCATAGGTCAGTAATAATCGATGGCGAACCACATTATGGAACACGCCCTGCACATCGTCTGGGGTGACAAAGTCACGACCAGCCAACCAGGCTTTAGCGCGGGCACAACGTTCCAGTGCAATAGTGGCGCGCGGGCTGGCGCCATAGGCGATCCAGCGCGCTAATTGCGGGCTGTAATTGGCAGCTTTACGGGTGGCCATAATCAGCTGTACCACATATTGCTCCAGACTTGGGGCAAAATGCAGCTGTAAAATTGCTTTGCGTGCAGCAAAAATATCAGCTTGGGTCATTCGCTCTGGCTGCTCAGTGGCTTGTTCCAGTGCTTCGCCGCGGGTCAGCTTTAAAATGGCCAGTTCAGTGGCTGCATCCGGATAATCGACTTTCAGATGCAGTAAAAACCGGTCTAGCTGAGCTTCAGGCAATGGATAAGTACCTTCTTGCTCCAGCGGGTTTTGCGTGGCCATCACCAGAAATAACTCCGGTAACTTGTAACTCTGCCGGCCAACGGTAATTTGTTTTTCCGCCATCGCTTCTAACAGCGCCGACTGTACTTTGGCCGGAGCCCGGTTAATTTCGTCCGCTAAGATAATGTGGTGAAATAACGGGCCGCTTTGAAATTCAAACTTGCCGGTTTCCGGACGGTAGATATCGGTGCCGGTTAAATCGGCTGGCAGCAAGTCTGGAGTGAACTGAATACGGTGGAAGCTGCCTTCGACGCCATGCGCTAACGCATTGACTGCACGGGTTTTGGCGAGACCAGGTGGGCCTTCGACCAGTAAATGACCATTGGCCAGTAACGCCAGCAAAATGCCTTCCGTCAGGGCCGGCTGACCCAGAACTTGCGAATCTAAATATGTTTTTAACCGGTTAAAAGCGTTCACAGCAGCACTCTTCTAAAGTTATTCGTTTGAAATTATTGGCTATTTATCAAGCGTTTCGACGCAAAAACAACTAGGCTATGACCTGAGTCCATATATAAGGTTCAGACTTCATTAAAACAAGTGTTTTAATTTCTCAGATCTCTCGTTACAATCAAAAAAAATACAGGTCAGACCTGTATTGCACTTTACCAAAATTGGACTTGGACAAGCGTCCACATAAAGAGGATCAACATGAGCAGCCAGATTAAATTAACCACCCGTCAAGGGGACCGGATTGCGATAGTCCGCGGTTTACGCACGCCATTTGCCAAACAAGCGACAGAATTTCACGGTGTGTCAGCGCTGGAACTCGGCAAACTGGTGGTCAATGAATTGTTGATCCGTAGCGAGCTCGATGCCAAATTAATTGATCAGGTGGTTTACGGTCAAGTTGTACTGATGCCGGAAGCGCCGAATATTGCACGGGAAATTGTTTTAGGCACTGGTATGAATGTACATACCGATGGATTTAGCGTCACCCGCGCTTGTGCCACCAGCTTTCAATCAGTGGTCAGCGTTACCGAAGCGATGATGGCCGGCGTCAGTAAAGTGGCCATTGCCGGTGGTTCAGATTCCAGCTCAGTATTACCGGTTGGCGTGAGCAAAGCGCTGGCCCGGGCGCTGGTTGATTTAACCAAAGCCAAAACCTTTGGTCAGAAACTGGCGATTTTCCGCCGCTTAGGTTTAAAAGATTTATTACCGGTACCGCCAGCTGTAGCCGAATACACCACCGGTTTATCGATGGGCGATACCGCCGAGCAGATGGCGAAGTCGCATGGCATCAGCCGTGCCGATCAAGATGCCTTAGCACATCGCTCTCATACACTCGCTGCCCACGCCTGGGCGCAGGGCTGGTTAAAAGACGAAGTAATGGCCGCCCATGTTGAGCCGTACAATAAATTCCTGGAGATGGATAACAATATCCGCAAAGACTCCAAGCTAGACTCTTATAGTAAATTAAAGCCAGTGTTCGACCGTCAGTACGGTACTGTCACTGCAGCGACCAGTACGCCATTAACCGACGGTGCTTCAGCGGTGCTGATGATGCCGGAAAGCCACGCTAAAGCGCTTGGCTACAAGCCGTTAGGTTATGTCAGAAGTTACGCTTTTGCCGCTATTGATGTGTGGGAAGATATGCTGATGGGCCCTTCTTACGCCACGCCAATCGCACTGGAGCGCGCAGGTTTGACGCTCAACGATTTGACCTTAATTGAAATGCACGAAGCTTTTGCCGCGCAGGCGCTGGCCAATGTGAAAATGTTTGGCAGCAAAAAATTCGCCGAAGAAAAACTCGGCCGTTCGCATGCCATCGGCGACATTGATATGGATAAATTTAACGTCAATGGTGGTTCGCTGGCTTATGGGCATCCATTTGCGGCAACCGGCACCCGGTTGATTACCCAGACTTTAAATGAATTAAACCGCCGTGGTGGTGGTATTGGTTTAACCACCGCTTGTGCTGCCGGTGGCCTGGGCGCTGCAATGATTGTGGAGACTGAATAATGACGGACGCAACAATGACAACCGTTACTGAAGTAGCTGTAGTAGCAAAAACTTTTACCCTGGCGCTGCGCGACGATGGTGTGGGTGTTATTACCATGGACGTGGCCGGCGAAAGCATGAATGTGCTGAAAGCCGCTTTTGCAGACGAAATCAAAGCTTTACTGGATGAAATTCGCAGCAATAAAAATATTAAAGGTTTGGTGATCATTTCCGGTAAAGCAGATTCGTTTATCGCTGGCGCCGACATCAGCATGCTGGACAGTTGTCAAACCGCGCAAGAAGCCACCGCTATTGCAGCGATGGGTCAAACGATGTTTGGTCAGCTTGAAGCTCTTAATATCCCGTTAATTGCCGCTATTCATGGCCCATGTTTAGGCGGTGGACTGGAACTGGCGATGGCTTGTCATGGCCGGGTCGCCACTGATGATGGCAAAACCGTACTTGGCTTACCGGAAGTGCAGCTTGGTTTGTTGCCAGGCAGTGGGGGTACTCAGCGCCTGCCGCATTTGGTTGGTCTGCAAAAAGCGCTGGATATGATGTTAACTGGCAAGCAATTGCGCGCAGTGCAGGCCAAGAAGGCTGGTCTGGTCGATGTGGTGGTGCCTAAAAGCATTCTGCTGGAAGCTGCGGTGAAAATGGCGCTGGCCGGTAAACCACAACGTAAAACGGTTAAATTGCCATTAGTTGGTCAGCTGCTGGAATTTACGTCGATTGGTCGTGGCATTTTATTTTCGCAAGCACAAAAGCAAACGTTAAGCAAAACCGGTGGTCATTATCCGGCGCCGTTGAAAATCATTGAAGCGATCAGAGCTGGTGTTGATAGTGGCATGGCTCGGGGTCTGCAAGTTGAAGCCAATGCCTTTGGCGAGTTGTGCATGACCAGCGTTTCAAAATCTCTACGTGGTTTGTTCTTTGCAACCACCCAGATGAAAAAAGAATCTGGCGCTGGTGATGTCAAAGGCGGCAAAGTCAAAAAGGCTGCGGTGCTTGGTGGTGGCTTGATGGGCGGCGGCATTGCCAACGTCACGGCGGGCAAAGCCGGCATTGCAGTCCGGATTAAAGACATCAATCAGCAGGGCATTGGTAACGCGCTGAAATACAGTTACAGCCTGCTGCAGAAAAAGTTTAAACGCCGTTACATCACGCGCACTGAAATGCAAAAACAGATGGCGTTGCTCACCGGCACAACGGACTACAGCGGTTTTCACGATGTCGATATCGTGGTAGAAGCGGTATTTGAAGATTTAGCGCTGAAGCAACAAATGGTGCGTGACATTGAAACTAATTGTCATGAAGGCACTATTTTTGCGTCAAATACCAGTTCATTGCCAATAGCGCAAATTGCCGCACAAGCTGCGCGTCCGGAAAATGTGATTGGTCTGCATTATTTCTCACCAGTCGACAAAATGCCGCTGGTTGAAGTGATAGCGCATGCTAAAACTTCACCGCAAACCATCGCGACCACTGTGGCCTTTGCCCGTAAACAAGGCAAAACGCCGATTGTAGTGAAAGATGGTGCTGGCTTTTACGTGAATCGGATTTTAGCTTTATATATGAATGAAGCGGCGAATTTGCTGCTCGAAGGCGAACCGGTTGAGAAACTTGATAAAGCCTTGACTAAATTTGGCTTCCCGGTAGGTCCAATTACTTTATTGGATGAAGTTGGCATCGATGTTGGCGCGAAAATTTCGCCTATTTTAGAGCGGGAGCTTGGAGAGCGGTTTAAAGCGCCGGCCGCTTTTGACAAGTTAATTGCCGATGGCCGCAAAGGTAAAAAAGTTGAAAAAGGCTTTTACCTCTATGGCGCCAGTGTCAAAAAGGGTAAAAAAGAAGTTGATGCGTCTGTTTACAGCCTATTGGGCGTGCAGCCAGCCGGTCGGTTAAGTCTGGAGCAAATCAGTAATCGCTGTTTAGTGCAGATGCTGAATGAAGCGGTACGTTGTCTGGAAGAAGGCATTATTGCTTCAGCGCGCGACGGTGACATCGGTGCAATTTTTGGTATTGGTTTCCCGCCTTTTATTGGTGGCCCGTTCCGGTATATTGATGCGATGACTGCGTCTAGCTTAGTTGCCGATTTGCGTCGTTATGAAGCACAACATGGTAGTCGTTTTGCGCCAAGTGCGTTATTACTGCAGATGGCTGAAGCAGGGAAAAGCTTCTATTAACTTGCCAGGATCTTCAGCAGCAATTGCTGAATGCCGGAAAAAGAGCTGCTATAATGCGGCTCTTTTTTTTGCCGGCAGATCAGGGTTTGGCCTGAAGCTGTATCGATGTTCAGTAAAAATACGCTTTATGCTGATGCAGTCAGCAGTGACCAAAAGGGGCCACAGCATGTTGTTGTTATTGTTATCACCGTTGTTTAGCGGTTGGTTTTATGTGTTGGCAAAAAGATCTGGACTAAAATCTACGCCTTGGGTGTTGGCTGGCGCTATCGTTGGACCTTTGGCATTACCTCTATTTCAAAACCACAAGCGATTGGCGCTGCGTAAAGCACTCGGCCATGGCTTTGTGTGGTTCCGACCTTAACCGGCTCCCAGCAGCATTGTGCTGCGTTGTAGCGTAGTTCGCCACAGTATTGGCCAACTGGCATCGTTCTGACTATAAGCCCACACCGGAATTCGTAGTTCCGGCAACGCCAGTCGTTGTAATTGTTTTTGTGCAACAGCATCCTGAACCATCAACAGCGGTAAATAAGCACAGGCTTGATTTGCCAGCAGCCATTGCAGTAATACAGCGGGCTCAGCGCAGCTAAATTGAATCGCGTTTTGCTGAATGCGGGGCACCTGCAGCAGTCCTAATGATCCTTCCTGTGTCTGCTCCTGGTTGATTGAACCAACCGCTACCAGTTCCAGGTAACCAAGACACAAAGCCTGCCATGGCTGTGGATCGGGCAATTGCGAGCCTAATATGACCATGCCATCTTGTACCAACTGGGATTGTCGGGCCATTAAAGCGGTTGGAATGAATTGCAGCTGGCTTTGCTGTGCACTACTGATCATCTGATTAAAATCAGCATCATGAAACAGCACGCTCAATTCAGAGCTCAGACAAAGCTGTAATGGTTTATCCGGATAGTAATTTAAAGCGAGCTGCTGTTTCGCTGACGCTATTGCGCTGAGCACGGCCTGAGCATGCGGTAATAACATTTCACCGGCGGTGGTCAATTGGATGTTGTTTCGAAAGCGATTAAATAAGGTGACACCAAGGCTTTGTTCTAATTGGCGGATCCGAAAGCTGACGGCCGACTGTGTCAGGTACAGATTGTCAGCAGCTTTACCAAAGTGACGGGTTTTTTGGACTTCCAGAAAGGTTTTTAACAGCTCAGTATCCAAAGCGGATCCTTATATATTTCATCGTAACCATAAAAAATATTTGTTTTACGATCGGAATTTTGTTTACCATACTCCGCACAGTTTAATTGGGATAGCTTTAGATTCAACGAGATCAGGGGAAAAAAGTGATGCAGCAAAGTTTTGTGGCTAAACGTCGCTTTTTTGATGACCGTAATTTCCCTAAAGGGTTTACGCGGTCAGGGCGGTTTACGCTGGCAGAGGGCAATCTGCTGGAGAAACATGGTGCAGCGATGCTTGAGCTGGAAGAGGGTACCCGCCAGCCGGAAACCGCTGAAGAGCAACGTTTTCTATTGGTTTGCCGCGGTGAAGCGGAAGCCGAATCCAGCTATGAAAAAGTCTGGAGCAAGTATAAAAAGAATGTCCAGGAGAAGAAGAAGTTTCACACCGTTTTTGGTAAAAAACGGATTGCCGATGGCAGCGATGACTTTTCTTTTGTTGAGACTGACAACGATTAAGCGGCATGCTTAAGGCATTGACTGATAAAGAAGGAGTTGAGGTTGGACGAATTTTTTACAAAATTATTAAATCCAGGTGTGCTGGTATTTTTAATTCCATTAGCTGGGATTGGCATTGGCGCACTGAAGATGTGGCTGAACCATCAGGAACGGATGGAAAAAATTCGGCAGGGTATTGACCCGGATCGCAATTCTTAATTGTCAGTCAATCAATGAATAACAACTGTTGCAGCACATTAAGTGCAGTCAGGTTGCAATAAAAAAGGAGCTCAGGCTCCTTTTTTATATGCTTCGAAATGCGGTGTTTAATTGATGGCAGTCCGTTGATAAGTGCCTGGCAGGTAACAAGGTTGTCGGCAGTGATGCTAGAGCGCTGCCGGTACCGCCGCCAGTTTCGGCTTGTGCTGCTTCTGATCTTTCAGGAATTGCGTGAAATCAGCTGCTGACAACGGTTTACTGTAGAAATAGCCTTGAATAATTTCACAGCGCAGTTGTTTCAGTTGCTGTAATTGTTCTGCATATTCAACGCCTTCCGCCACCACAGTCAGACTTAAGTTGTGGGCGATGGTGACAATGGTATCGACCATATTACGGCCACGGGCGGTATTCATATCGTCGATAAAAGCTTTATCAATCTTTAGTGTATTCAGCGGAAACTGCTTCAGGTACGCCAGCGAAGAATAGCCGGTGCCGAAGTCATCCATGGCCAGGTGAATGCCGCGGGCGCGTAATTTTTTCATGGTATCAATCGCCATTTTCGGCGATTGCATAACGGTGCCTTCAGTGATTTCGAGCTCAAGATGGTAAGAAGGCAGTTCACTTTGCTGCAGCACGTCATCAATTTGTTCGCATAAATACGGCAGCATAAATTGTTTCACTGACAAGTTTACCGCGACCCGACCATGAAATAACCCCTGATCAATCCAGCGTTTCACATCCATACAGGCTTTACGCAGTACCACTTCACCAATTTCAACAATTTGGCCGGTTTCTTCAGACACCGGAATAAAGGAGGCCGGGCTAATCAGGCCACGTTTTGGGGTGATAAAACGGACCAATGCTTCCATCCCAACCAGTTGACCACTCAAGATGTCCATTTTCGGCTGGTAGTAGACGGTAAAATAATCTTCTTTTAAGCCATGCCGGATCAGGTTTTCCAGTTGCAGTCGTTTTACCGCCAGTTTGTTCATTGAATCGTTAAAGAACAAGTAACGGTTGGCGCCATCACTTTTGGCGTGGTACATCGCGGTGTCGGCGTTACGTAGCAGGGCTTCTGGATCGGTGCCGTCTTCCGGGTACAATACAATACCGATACTACTGGTAATGGCCAGTTCGTGCTGATTAATAAAAAATGGCAGATTAATCTGTTTAATCAGCTCTTTCGCCATCGAAGTGATGGTATGAATATCGTTGGTATTTTCCAGTAAAATTGCAAATTCGTCACCACCGAGCCGGTATAAACGTTCTTTTTGCCGGGTCAGAATAGTCAGGCGTTCCGCCAATTTAACCAGTAACGAATCACCCAGTTGGTGGCCAAGCGAGTCATTGATTTTCTTGAAATTGTCTAAATCGAATACCAACAACGCATGTTTCACTTCACGTTCTACTAAGCGGCTTAATTCGGCGGAAAACAACGCCCGGTTTGGCAAGCCGGTTAACGTATCGGAATTGGCAAGCCGGCTGAGTTCCGCTTCTTTACGCTTACGCTCGGAAATATCGGAAAACACCGCCACATACTGAGTAATGTGTTGATGATCGTCTTTGACCACGTCAAAGTTCAGTTCTGCCTGATAAATCTCACCGCCAATGCGCTGATCCTGAATTTCACCTTGCCAGACCCCTTGTGTTTGCAGCACCAGGCCAATTTCCTGCAAAAAGCGGTTAGGATACATCGCCAGATCAAATGGCTTTTTAATCACTTGTTCGCGGCTTTTACCGGTGATGGTGGTAAAAGAGTGGTTGACTTCAATCACCACAAAGTTGGTATCGCAAATAACGACGGCGTCTGAAATGTTTTCCAGGCACCGGGCAAACAATTCGAGCCGTTCTTCAGTGTGTTTTAACAGTTGAATATTTTTCAAGGTACCGGTCATCCGGGTGGCTACACCGTCGGAGTCGGTACTAACAACTTTGCCGCGGTCAAGCACCCAAACCCAGCCACCATCTGAAGCGCGTAATCGATAGGCTGCTTCGAAATATGGGGATGTACCGGCCAGATGCTGATAAAGATGTTCAGTAACCCGTTCTAAATCATTGGGATGGATCTGGTCACGGTTAGGCGGGAATTGATTGGTTTCAGGTTTCAGTTCAACCGGATGTTGCCAGGAGCTGGAACGATACAAGGTGCCAGAGCCGATATTCCAATCCCACAGTTCATCACCGCTGCCCCATAAACTCAGGCGTAACCGCTCTTCACTTTGCTCAAGGCGGTTTTGGTAACGACGCATTTTCAGAATAGATAGGTGTGCGAGTAATAAAGCGCCGAATGAAAACAACAAGATACATGACAGCACATAGGGCATGGTCTTTTGCCAGTCAAGGGCAAAGCATGGCAAAGATACTAAACTCAGGCTGCTGACGACTAGGTAAATGCCTGTTTTCTTTTTATTATTCACACATCTACACATCGGGCTGGTTGTTATAAACAAATTATATAAATTTACTATCGCTGTCAAAGCCAATCTGCTATGACGACCCCGTTAGGGGAACGAATAAGCATAGTGCTGGTTTAATGATCATCATCTTGGTGCAACTTGAGCTTGCTGCTCAGTTCTTTAACCGACAATTGTTGCATGTGACTGTGCTCCGGTGCCGGCCCTGTCGCCAAAAATATCGCGTCGTAGTCCGGTGCGAGCAGGGTGTAACAGAAGTCAATAAACTGCGTCAAAGTCAGTTGTTCAAGCTGCTGCTGGATTAGGCTGGCTAACTGACATTCAGGGTCGCACTGACCTATTGCTAACCAGACTCTTTTTGCTCTGCTGCTCAGGCTATTATCCCGCTCTTTAATTTGTCCTTGCAGGCTTTGTTTTAACTCAGCAAATTCTTCAATAGTTAATTCAGGAAGTTCTTCGAGAAATTTGCGGTAAAAAATCAAGGTGGCGTAGTACAAATCGGCGGGTGCAACTTTAGGCGATTGCACGTAAAACGCAATGCCGGGCTTTAAATTCATCGGCACATAACCGGTGCCGACCAAGTATCCCAGTTGCTGTTCAGTACGAAGCGCATGAAAATATTCGGGTGACACCAGATGATTCATCAGCATAAACAGCGCCATGCTTTGCGGCGAGCGTTGTTGCGCCGGCAGGTAAATCACCAGTGCGTTGTCGTCTTGACTGATTGGTAAATCCAGCCACACCGGTCCTAAATCTGCGGTGCTGTAGCTTTGTTTTGGCAGTTTTGCGCAAATGGCTGGCACCTGCTGTAGCCATTGGAGTAATTGTTGTTGTAGTGATTGCACATTTGGCTCGGTCCAGTTGCCAAGCATCATCGCTTCCAGATGTAATTGCGCAAACATCTGCGCGCTGAAACGTTCAAAGTCGGCAACGCTGGTGGCTGCCAGAATCGCAGCCAGTCGATCGGCTTCGGGGTTCAGTGGCTGTAACAGCGCCGACAACTTACTGAATAACTGACTAATGGGTTTGCTGCGGGCAGCGTTTTGCCAATGCTGGACTAATTGGCGTTGCATTTCGATAAAACGATCCGGCTGAAATTGTTGCCGGGGCAATTGTTCCAGTAAATCTTTCACCAACGCAATCTGATTACCGGACAAACCGCTGGTATGCAACGTCAGGCCATGTTGTTGCACGTAAAGGTTGTAATGCAGACCGGCGGTGGTAGCAGGGTAAAATTGCTCGTTGACCTGATCTAAAAACAACTCCAGCCATAATTTTGTCAGCGCCAGCTGGGTTAAATCCTGTACCGTATTAGGCAGGGTCAGCTGCACAAAAATATGGCCTTTGGGTGATTGAAACTCGGCATCCGGTTTAAACCACAGGGTCATAGCGTCATTTTCGAAATACCGGATGGGTTGTTCGGCGGTGGCATCGCTTGCCAGTAACTCCAGTTTTGCTACCAGATAAGGGTTGTGTATCGGCAAACGATATTCAGCTTTTACTGGCGCTTGTGTGAGGCGTGCCAGCAATTCAGGGGTTACGGTAATTTGGCTATAGGGCGTGTGATACCAGCGAGCCTGGCGGTCGACTGCGGCTTCCGGTGCTATCAGCATCAACCGCAGATTATCGGCGCTGAAATAGTTCAACAACTGATGATAAAGCTCCGGCGGCGGCAATTCCATCCGATAATCGCCGAACACATAATCTTCAATCGGATAGTGTTGCAGATTGACTGCGAGGTCGCTGGCTAGCTGCAGCGGTGCTTTAACTTCCTGATAAATAAAGCTCCATTGCACCAACTGCTGCCGTTCACTGAACAAGTTCTGCGGGAAGGGGTGTTGTTTCAGCATCGCCAGATAACTGAAACTTTCGAGCAGAATTTGCTCTTGCTGCAACATGCCTTCAGGCATTAGCTCAAATGACAGCGTGAAATCTTTGTAGTTACTGCCGTCAATGCCGCCACCGGCACTCATCGCATTGACCCAGCCTTTGGCTTTCAGGCCGCTCAGTAACGAACCGGGGCCTTCATCGCCCAGTAAATGCGCCAGGAAACTGACCAGTTTAAAACGATACCAGGGCTGAATATCCGGCAAGGCAAAGCTCAGCACAAAACGTTGGGTTGGTTTATGCGGCTGTATATTTAATTGAATGCCCAGATGCTCAGCCAGGTAAAGCGGCTGACTTAACGACGATTTTGCCGGCAGATGGCTTGGCAACCTGGAAAAAAACTCCATTGCCCATTGTTGCTGTTCGGCAAGTGACACAGCCGACACCAGCACCAGTGTCATCCGGCTGGCGCTATATTGTTGCTGATAAAAATCGCGCACAGCCTGTTGAGCGGTTTGGCCGGGTCTATCGTCCAATGTCGACAAATTACCAACTGAAAACTTCGCAAAGGGGTGTAATGGATTAATGCTTTCTTTATGCGCCTGATAAATGCGCCGCCCATCATCTTTGAGTTTCATTGAAAATTCGGCTTCAATTGCCTGCCGTTCTTTGTCGACCGCTTCGTCGCTAAACAGCGGTGCCCCCAGCATATCGGCGAAACGATGCAAGCCTTGGGGGAAATGGCGGTGCTCAATATCGAAGTAAAAACAACTATGTTCGGTACCGGTCCAGGCATTGTGACTACCGCCGTGACTGGCGATAAATTGCTGATAACTGCCGGCGTCCGGGAATTCGCCGGAACCTAAAAACACTAAATGCTCGAGGAAGTGTGCCAGACCTTCGCGGTCGGAGGGGTCGTCAAAATGACCGACATTAACAGCCATGGCCGCCGCACTTTTTTCGGCATCCGGTTGTTCAACCAATAACACCCGCAAACCGTTATCGAGAGTCAGCGGAAGATAGCAGCGATGGTCGTTAGGGCTTTGCACTACATGGCTTTTTTTCAATTCAGGCCTCGTGTTATGGCAAATCTGGACGAGTAAAACCGCTTCTCATCATATCGAATAGGAATATAAAGCTGAAATTTTATGCTTTATTAACAGTTACTGTGACAGCAATCTTTCATTATCATAGCGCACTCTTTTCGCGTTGGGCGCGAAGTTGTCAACGGTGTACACAATGGTCAATCTGGTTATCATGCGGCACGGCGAAGCCGAGCCACTCAGCAGTCAGGATAGTCAACGGCAATTAACCGCCAAAGGCAGAACCGAAGTCAGTCAGATGGCCCATTGGCTGTCACAACATTATCAAAGCCTGGATTGGATTGTCTGCAGTCCATTTGTCCGGACCCGGCAAACCGCCGAGCTGATGTTGACACAACAAAACAACAGCCCGCAAATTGAAATTCTGCCGGAACTGGTCCCTGAAGGCGATTGCCATCAAGTTCAACTCTACATTAACGCCAGAATGGAACAGAATCCAGAGGCCCGGTTTTTATTGGTGTCGCATATGCCGCTGGTCAGTTTCTTGGTCGAAACCTTTACTAAAAACGGTTGTACACCGGTATTTGAAACTTCTGGTTTGGTGTGTATCGATTATCAGCCGCCGGCTGCCGGCAAACTGCTGGAACGGATGGCACCTTCTGACTTAAAACTTATTACTGCCAGTTAGGACTATTGGTTCACTGCTGAGCTGCCAAGTATAGGGCTGGCTGTTAACGCATGTCCGGCGTTTTATCCGGTGTTTTCAACAACACCAATAATGCGCCATCGCGGCCCCAATGGGTCGGCGCGGTGTGAAAAGCCCGCACATTCGGATGTTGAATGAGCCAGTTCGGCACTTTGCGCGCCAGAATGCCAGTGCCTTTGCCATGCACAATACAGGCGCAGTTAAAATGTTGCTGCTGACAGTAGGCCAGTAAACCCGCCAGTTCGGATTTGGCCTCTAATTGAGTTAGACCATGTAAATCCAATACCACTGCGGGCTGAAACTCACCGCGTTTAAGGTTTTTTGCCAGATGGGGATCTTCACCGGGTTGTACATAACTGATGGTGTTGCCGTCTGCCTGATAACCTTCAAATTCATCAGAAAAATAGAACAAATGGCGAGTTTCGGGCTCTGCAGACGTCTTTACGGATGTTTTTTTGTTGCGGGGCGGACGGGCAGGCGGTATCTTGTCCTGCGCCAATGGCCGGGCGTCAGCAATGGCGTCGCGAAACTGCTGGATTTCTTCTTCGTTAGGTAACTTAGGCTTGTTCATAGCGCGCAAGTCTACCCAAAGAGCAAAGTTAAATAAATGACTGAACACGAACCTTTTGCACTCAGCGCTGAAATCATTGACGAAGCCGTCGCAGATTTGCATTCTATTCACGACTGGTTACGTTTTGCGGTCAGCCAGTTTAATGCTGCTGACCTGTATTTTGGCCATGGCACTGATAACCCATGGGATGACGCCGGGGTGCTGATGGCATTTACGTTGCATTTAACCCATCTGGCTGAACCTTCGTTATTGCAGGCCCGACTGACCCGCAGCGAAAAGCGTCAGTTTGCTGCCTTAGTACAACAACGGATCAGTTTACGGGTGCCCTCGGCGTATTTAACCCATCAAGCTTATTTTGCCGGGCTGCCATTTTATGTTGATGAACGGGTGTTAGTACCACGTTCGCCGATTGGCGAATTGATTACGCAACAATTTGCCCAGTGGTTTCCGGTTAACGCACCACAACGAATTCTTGATTTATGTACCGGTTCAGGCTGTATCGCTATCGCCTGTGCCCATTATCTGCCGGATGCTGAAGTTGATGCGGTGGATATCAGCGAAGATGCGCTGCAAGTGGCGGATTTAAATATCAGTCAGCATGATCTTGAGCATCGGGTGTTTCCAATTCAGTCGGATTGTTTTAGTGCCTTACCGGGTCAGCAGTACGATTTGATTGTCACCAATCCGCCGTACGTGGATGCCGATGATATGGCCGATTTACCGCAGGAATATCATCATGAACCGGAACTTGGGCTGGCTTCTGGTGTGGATGGCCTGGAACTTACCCGGCAAATTCTACGCGAAGCCGCAGCGCATCTGACCGATAATGGAGTATTGATTTGTGAAGTGGGCAATTCAATGGTGGCGCTGGCCGAACAAATGCCGGACGTGCCATTTCACTGGATTGAATTCAGCAAAGGCGGCATTGGTGTGTTTGCACTGACCAAAGCGCAACTTTTAGCCCATCAGCAATATTTCGGGGAGTAACCCATGGCTGGCAACAGTATTGGCGATTTGTTTCGATTAACGACTTTTGGTGAAAGCCACGGCCCGGCGATTGGCGGTATTGTTGACGGTTGTCCACCAGGTTTAGTACTTGATTTAGAAGCTATTCAGCATGATTTAGACCGGCGTAAACCAGGTACTTCCCGTTACACCACGCAGCGACGGGAAGATGACGTGGTCAAAATTTTATCCGGTGTGTTTGAAGGCGTGACCACTGGTTGCTCCATCGGATTATTGATTGAAAACACTGATCAACGCTCGCAGGATTATTCGGCGATTAAAGACGTGTTCCGGCCTGGCCATGCTGATTATACTTACTGGCACAAACATGGTATCCGCGATTATCGTGGTGGTGGTCGCTCATCGGCGCGGGAAACTGCAGTCAGAGTTGCTGCTGGCGCAATTGCCAAACAGTATTTAAAACAACGCTTTGGCGTCGAAGTGCGGGCTTATCTTGCGCAGCTCGGGCCAGTCACTGCCGAAAAGCTGGACTGGGACCAAGTCGAACAAAATGATTTTTTCTGTCCTGATGTCGACAAGCTTGAAGAGCTTGATGCATTTATGCGAGAGCTGAAAAAAGCCGGTGATTCAGTAGGCGCCCGCATTAATGTGGTGGCCAGCAATGTGCCGGTCGGCTGGGGCGAGCCGGTGTTTGACCGCCTCGACGCCGATATTGCTCATGCCATGATGAGCATCAATGCAGTAAAAGCAGTGGAAATTGGTGATGGTTTTGCCGTCGTCGCGCAGCAGGGGTCTACCCATCGTGATGCTCTGACGCCAACCGGTTTTACCGCCAATCACGCCGGTGGCATCTTGGGCGGGATTTCCTCCGGCCAGGATATCCGCGTTAGTATTGCGCTGAAACCGACGTCCAGCATCAGTATTCCGGGCGCCAGTATTAACACCAGCGGTGAGCCGGTGGAGATGATCACCAAAGGCCGCCATGATCCTTGTGTTGGTATTCGGGCGGTGCCGATTGCCGAAGCGATGCTGGCGATTGTGCTGATGGATCATTTTTTACGACATCAAGCGCAGAATCATCAGGTTGTGGTGACCACGCCGGATATTGCCAGGATTGGTCGCGGCTAGAGCGTGCTGACCATTGATGTATGAATTTTGTTCAATCGAGAGCCGCCTTCTCACCAATGAAGTCGCCAACTACGCGGCTCCCGATCGAACCCTACGGGCAGCGCTTGGCTGGCCTTTCTGCGGCATGCTCTTTTAATGGATGAGCCGCCCGCTCATGTAGAATAACTACAGATCGCGGGCGATGCCTTGCATAAAAACCAGCCAAACTGCTGCAAAACCAACCACCAAAGGTCAACACGCTCTAATTTTCCAGCACCGGAGTTTTTGTGAAATTATCTTCAGCATCCACCCTGAGTCTGGCGTATTTTGCTTATTTCGCCGTGCTCGGGGTGTTTGTGCCCTATATCGGGTTGTTCCTCGATGGCCGTGGCCTAAATTCGCATGATATTGGCGTGTTGCTGGCGATTGTTACCGGCATGCGGATTGCGGGCCCTAGTTTGTGGGCGGCGCTCGCGGTACGTCGGCGTGATCCGATTGGCGTGATGCGTTTTGGTGCCGTGCTTGCGACTTTAGGTTGGCTCTGCAGTTTTTATCAGGGTGGTTATTGGCCATTGGTTGCTGGACTTGCGCTTTATAGTCTGTGCTGGACGGCCATTTTACCGCAGCTGGAAAGCGCAGCCTTTCATTATCTGGATAACGACACCTCACGCTACAGCAAAGTCCGTACGGCCGGATCGGTTGGTTACATTGTGCTGGTGATGCTGGGAGGCTGGTGGTTTCAGCACACCGGACCACAGATGTTGCCGCACAGCGCCTTATTGTTTTTAATGCTGATGCTCGCCACTTTATGGCTGCTGCCGAAATATCGGCTTGAACCGCAGACAGATGCACAGCCGCTGCGCTTCCGGACCTTGTGGACCCATAGTTCCTTCGTGAAGTTTATGCTCGGTGCGTTTTTTATGCAGATGAGCTTCGCGCCTTTTTACGGTTTTTTCACCCTCTACACCCGCGATTTAGGCTACAGCGGCAGTGATGCCGGTTTACTGATTGCGTTGGCGGTGGCAGCTGAAATCGTCGCATTCTTTTATGCCGGTCGAATTTTAAAAGGCCGCAGTTATCAGAAGCTGTTGGGGCTGTGTTATGGCTTAACGGCAGTGCGCTGGTTGATGGTAGCTTTTGTTGCGGATTCGGGCTGGTTGCTGGCGGCCAGTATGTTATTGCACGCTTTTAGTTTTGCCATTGCCCACAGCTGCGCGATGCAATTTATTCAACAGTTTTTCCCGCAGCACCAACGCAGTCGCGGTCAGGCACTGTATGCCGGATTGATTTATGGCGGCGGCGGCGCTGTTGGTGCTTATGTCGCAGGCGTTGCCTGGCAGGATGGAGCGGGTTCGACTTTCACTTTTGTGCTGGGTGCTGGTTGTGCCTTGTTATCGATGGTACTGGCGCTTAGTTTACCAAAGAAAATTCAACCGGCCGGTTAACAGGTGGCAGCGCAGCGCTGCCACGGATATTTCCAACTTGATCAAGCTCTTAGTAGAAACTTCATCACTTTATTTAGTAACTTCGCCCTATGTTGCGGGTAGGCGAGTTGGGTACTGTTGATACGGCCTTTTTGATGCACCGCTTTGGCATGGCTAAAAGTTAAAAAACCTTCGCGGCCATGATAATGCCCCATACCGGAAGGCCCGATACCGCCAAATGGCAGATCTTCCTGGCCAACATGCAATAAAGTTTCGTTCACGCAGACGCCACCAGCGTGAGTTTGCTGCAGTACCTGTTGCTGTAGCTTACTATCGTGGCTAAACAGATAAAGTGCCAGTGGACGCGGGCGCTGCCGCACAAACTCCAGTGCTTCATTAAAATTGTCATAAGGCAGGATCGGTAACACCGGTCCGAAAATCTCCTGTTGCCAGAGATCGCAGTCCAGCGGTGCGTCCAGCACCAATTGCAGCGGTAACAGCCGTTTGCTACTTTGCAAATGTTGTTGCCAGTCGTTGCCATCGCAACTGATAACAGTGGCACCTTTTTCATTGGCCTGGGTTAAATAACCACAAAGCCTGGAAAAATGCCGCTGATTAATGACGCTGGTGTATTGGCTTTTTTTTTGGCTGGTATGTTGATCTGAGCTGGCATCGGTCGGGTAAAACTGTTGAAACTGCAGCTTTAATGCATCAATGGTTGCGGTTAACTGCGCACGTGGCACCAGCAGATAATCGGGGGCGACACAAGTTTGGCCGGCATTCGCCGTTTTTCCGAACATAATGCGGTCGGCGATACTGTTGACGTCGATATCAGGTGCAATCAACAGTGGTGATTTACCGCCAAGTTCCAAAGTGACTGGGGTTAAATTGTTACAGGCGGCGCGCATCACGTGCTGACCGACTGCGGTAGAGCCGGTGTATAGCAGATGGTCAAATGGCAACTGGCTAAAAGAGGCTGCGATGTCGGCATCACCTTCAATCACCAACGCGCTACCCGGTAACGCCTGTTCAATAATGCTTTTAAGTACCTGGTTGGTGTGTGGGGTAAATTCAGACAGTTTAACCATCACTTTATTGCCAGCGCTAATAGCGGTAACAAGCGGCCCCAAACTTAAAAAAATCGGATAGTTCCAGGGCACTATCACCCCAACGACACCAAGCGGCTGATAACAAACATAGTTTTTAGCCGGTAAAAACAACCAACTGACGTGACGGCTGGCCGGTTTTAACCAACTGCGTAGCTTTTTCAGACTGTAATCAATACTGCTGATGCTTGGCATAACTTCCAGTAAGCTGGTTTCGCTATCATCACGTTGGCCAAAGTCGGCCCGTGCAGCCGCCAGTAAGGCTGGTTGCTGTTGCAACAGCTGCTGACGCAGCGCAGTGAGTTGTGCTTTACGGGTTGCGAGCTCCGGGTAAGGTTGTGCGTTAAAAGCCTGACGCAGCGCAGTAAAATTTTCCAGCAAAGACGACATCATAAGGTCCGACCAATCAACAGATCCTTCTAATCTAAAGCAGCATTGCTTTTGATGCAATGAGCCCGAAACAAACCGTGCGGGATATATACCGGAATAAAATTAAAACCGGGCGGAGATAGTAGGGCGTGGTGCTGGGAAAACTGCAGCGCAATGGTTACAATGCCGCCCGATATTTTCGAAGGGTGCTGTAGGAAGCAATTCGATCAGCAGTCCGGTGATAAAACCAGTAATAAATGATGCAGGATGTTCTGGTATGTCTGAAATTCTCCCCGCAGCGCAGCCACAGCTTTTCAGATTGGGACTGATCATCAACCCCTGGGCTGGTATTGGCGGCAGTGTTGCATTAAAAGGCAGTGACGGTGTCGCCGCAGAAGCCTTAGCGCTCGGCGCCGTGCCACTGGCGCAGCAAAGAGCCAGAACAGCACTTACCGAATTATTACCTTATCAATCACAAGTTCATATTTTGACCGTCGCTGGTTTAATGGGCGAAGATTTGGCCCGTGAGTTAGGTTTTACAGTGACTGTGGTCTATCAAGGCGTCAGCGAGCCATCAACTGCTGCCGACACTGAAGCTGCGGCGACTTGTTTATCCAAAGCCGGCATTGATTTACTGCTGTTTGCTGGCGGCGACGGCACTGCCCGCAACATCTGTGCCGTGGTTGATGCCCATACCACAGTGCTTGGCATTCCGGCTGGCTGTAAAATTCACTCTGGCGTTTACGCTATTACGCCATCTGCGGCGGGTAAAGTTGTAGCGCAAATGATTAAAGGCGAACTGGTCACGGTGCAGGACGCGCAGGTGATGGACATCGACGAAGCCGCATTTCGCCAGGGGACAGTGCGCGCCAAACGTTTTGGTGAAATGCAGATCCCAACCGAACTACGTTATGTGCAAAGTGTAAAATCGTCCGGTAAAGAATCCGAAGAGCTGGTGCTGGATGATTTAGCCGCTTTTGTGGCGGCGCAAATGGAGCCCGATGTACGTTATGTGATGGGTTCCGGTAGCACTATTGCTGCGGTAATGGCTGAACTCGGCCTGCCGAACACTTTGCTCGGGGTCGATGTAGTGGAAAATGGCGAGCTGATTGCGTCAGATGTAACCGCCAGTCAATTACAGACTTTCATCAAGCCCGATGCGACTAAATTGCTCATCACCTTAATCGGTGGTCAGGGGCACATTTTTGGCCGCGGTAATCAGCAATTATCGCCGTCAGTGATCCGCACTATTGGCCGTGACAATATTCAGCTGGTCGCGACCAAAACCAAACTACAACAATTAAACGGGCGGCCGCTGATCAGCGACAGTGGTGATGCGGCTCTGGATCACGAGCTACAAGGCATGATGAAAGTGCTGTGTGGTTACAACGATTATGTGATGTACCGTCTTGGATACGAGGATTAACCATGCAACAGACTGATATTTATATTAATGCGATGGCTGATTATTTTGATCAGAGCGTGGCTACGGCCAGTGACGACCAGTTATTTGCCGCCGGTTATTTACGCGGCCATATCGACCTGGCGGTGGGTACTTTACAGTTACAAGAGCAAGCTTTTAGCGTAGATACGCTGCAGCAGCAAGTCGCGCTGAGTCTGCAACAGGCGATTAGTGCCGGTGAACTGAATGATGCCGACCAGGCATTGGTCGTTGATATTTGGCAGCATCTTCAACAGTTGCCCTGCTGAAACGGCTGCTATGGCAAGACAAATTCGTCTATTTCGGCTAGCATGCATTTTTAGGTTTTTTGGTCATTAATTTTTACGGGACTTTTGTTCGATACCCACCATTTTTTAAGGATGACGGGTAGTAAAGGTCTTATTTTAAACTGCGCCTGATGGCGCATCACCAGAAGTGATTATTTATGTCGACATTTACCACGCTCGAACAACACGCCAGTTATGGCATCGGTCTGCAAATGGGTCAGCAACTGGCTGATAACCCGTTTGATGGTTTAGATATCGCTGCCGTTGCAGCTGGTTTGGCTGCTGCATTTTATGGTGATGAGCCGGAAGTGTCTGAAGACCAAATCCGCGCCGCTTTTGAAGTGATTGGCGCCCGGATGCAGGAAGCTCAGGCTTCCCAGGCAAAATTAGCTGCAGGCGAAGGTGAAGCTTTCCTGGCTGAAAATGCCAACAAAGCTGGTGTAGTTGTGACCGCTTCTGGTCTGCAATATGAAGTGTTAGTGCAGGGTGACGGCGAAAAGCCAACGCGTGCTTCGACTGTGCGCACGCATTATCACGGTACTTTGATTGACGGTACTGTGTTTGACAGTTCGTACAATCGTGGTCAGCCAGCCGAGTTTCCGGTGGGTGGCGTGATTGCTGGCTGGACTGAAGCGTTACAGCTGATGCCAGTCGGTTCTAAATATCGTTTATACATTCCACATCAGTTGGCCTACGGTGAGCGTGGCGCCGGTGCGTCAATTGCGCCATTCAGCGCACTGGTGTTTGATGTTGAATTGTTGGCTATCGTTAGCTAAGTTCGAACATTCAGCAAATAAAAAAAGCGCAATCGCGCTTTTTTTATTTCTGTTCATTCAGGCTTTATTCGAAACCTGACAGCAAACAACAGCTAATCGTAAGGATTATATTTGTGTTTTTTCAGCTGACTGGCCATCACTACCAAAACCGCTAATAAGTAAACTGCAAAAACGATACGCATCCAAAATGGCATTGAGTAACCCAGGAACTGCCAGGCAACATCACCACAAACGCCGGTTGGATTAAAAATGAACGGGATCCAGCTATCAAGAGGCAACCAGCTTGGAAATTCGGCAAAAACGGCACAAGTGGAGAAACCACCGTTTTTAACCAGTTCTTCAACCAGCACCTGATCATGGGCAATTTTTAAACCCCAACTTGCAGCGACGGCCCAACCGATATATGCGCTCCAGCGCAGTAATGCAGACTCGCGTCCCCACATTCCAACCAAACCCGCCAATAAAATACCGACGATGGCAAAACGCTGATAAACACATTTGGTGCAAGGGCCTAGCGACATGCCATATTGGAAATACAATGCGACTAACAATAATGTCAGTGCGCTGAATGATAAAAGTACCCAAGGCCAGCGTTGTTTTGGCCAACGAGCCACTGCTGCAAACATCTGATTTCCCTTGTTGGATCACTTAGAAATTTCCCAAGCGACAATCTAAGCGAAAATGCGAGCTAAAACAACCTTTGCGATCAATAGCAAAGCGCAATTTTTGCGCCATGGCTTGTTAACTCAATCTGCTCTGGTACAATCAGTGCCAATCATGGTGAGACCTACAACTAAAACGGACAAATCCGGATGACCAACCTCATAAAAGCACAAAGCCCGGCGGGTTTTGCCGAAGAATACATTGTTGAATCCATTTGGAACGGTAAATTTGCACCTGGTTCTATTTTACCGGCAGAACGTGAACTCTCTGAGTTAATCGGCGTGACCCGTACTACCCTTCGTGAAGTGTTGCAGCGGCTGGCCCGTGATGGTTGGTTAACCATTCAGCATGGCAAACCAACTAAAGTGAATAATTTCTGGGAAACTTCAGGTCTGAATATTCTGGAAACTCTCGCAAGATTGGATCAAGACCGGATGCCGGAGTTGGTTGACGAATTGTTGTCTGCCCGCACCAATATCAGCGCTATTTACATTCGCGGCGCCATTAAAACCCACCGTGAAGAAGTGATCGCCGTATTTGCCGGTGCTGAATCGCTGGAAGATACACCAGAAGCTTTTGCTGACTTTGACTATAACCTCAATCATGAACTGGCCTTACATTCATCAAACCGGATTTACGTGCTGATCCTGAACGGCTTTCGTGGTTTGTATCGCCGAATCGCCCGGTTTTACTTCTCGCATCCGGAATCACGTGAATTGGCTCGTCGCTACTATCATCAGCTGAAATTATACGCCGAAGCCGGTAAACACGATGAAGTGGTGCTCGCCGTACGTAAATACGGTAAAGAAAGTGGCAAAGTCTGGTCGGCTTTGCGCCCTGACATCCCGAAAGATTTAGTGGAATAACCATCTTTAAAACACTCCGCAACGCGGAGTGTTTTTTTTAAAGCCTGAAAAATTGGGCGCTTTAGTGAAATCCGCTTCGTTGACACAGTCGTGTTGACACCTTTCACGCTACAATCATTCCCGAAGTTTAAATTCAGGCGTAAATTCACTTGTGACGCAAAGCAGCTCTGCTTATGATGTGCAGATATAAGTTATAGCATTCGGTTATAAGGGGCATCCAGTGTCTGAATCTACCACAATCACCGCAGGGCTGCGCCAGCAAGAAGTTTATCTTGACAATAATGCTACCACGCCGGTTTTACCTTGTGCTGCCGCAGCTGTGTTGCATCATATGCAAACCGTATTTGGCAACCCAAGCAGCAGCCACAGTACTGGCATTAAAGCCAAAGTGGAGCTTGAAACGACCCGGGCTTTGGCCAGGCAGGTGATTGGTGCAAGTAGTGGTCAGATTGTATTTACCTCTGGGGCAACCGAAGGCATCCAGAGTTCAATTGTATCGGCATTACTGGATGCCCGTAGTCGCGGGCTCACCGGCCCTGACGTGTTGTTATTGTATGGCGCAACCGAGCACAAAGCGGTGCCGGAAAGCCTGAAACACTGGAACCATGTATTACAGCTCGGTGCAACCGTGAAAGCCATCCCGGTCGATCACCGCGGTTTATTGGATGTTGCATTTATCCGTAACCATGTCGCTGATGCGGCGATGATTTGCACCATGGCCGCTAATAACGAAACCGGTGTTAAACAAGATTTGGAGTTACTGCAGCAGGTGATCCGAAGTGCCAATCCAACAGTGAGCTGGATGGTGGATTGTGTCCAGGCATTGGGCAAAATGTCGTTAGATATTGCCAACACCAGTATCGATTACGCGCCTTTTAGCGGCCACAAGCTATATGCACCCAAAGGCATTGGTTTTTTGTATGTGCGCCATGGGGCGCCTTATCAGCCGCTGATTGCCGGTGGTGGTCAGGAAAGCGGTTTACGCTCCGGCACTGAAAACTTACCGGGCATTGCCGCATTGCACGCTATTTTTACCGAACTGCGTAAAACGACTGGCTCGGTGTTTCAGCCAGAATCCGTGTTGTGGCAGCATCGCGAGGCATTGCTCTGCGCATTACGTCAGGTCTTCCCGGCGATGGTGTTAAATAGTAATGAACCTGACATTGTTCCGACCACCATCAATTTTTCGGTACCGGGCTTTTACAGCAAAGATATTATGGATTTATTTGATGCAGCCAGTATTCGGATCAGTTCCGGCTCTGCCTGTAGTTCAAAAATTCCGACCAGTTTTGTGCTGGATGCGATGGGGCTGCCGGCATGGCGCAGTCAGGGAGCAATCCGGCTATCGTTTGGTCCGGCGATGACACCGCAAGAATGCCAGCAAGCCTGCACAGCAATTGGCCGGTTAACGGCGATAGTGCAGCAATGTTGTCTGGTACTGTCGGATGCACAGCCGTTGGCGGATTTGGCCATGAGTGGCCTGACGCAGTTAAAACACGAAAATTTATGCAGTTATCTGCTGGTTTGTGCCGACAGTCATCAAGCGGTGATCATCGATCCGGTGGCTCCGCTTGCCAATCGTCTGGCCAACATGGTGCAAGGGCAGGGCTTGCAGTTGGTTGCGGTACTGGACACCCATTTACATCAAGACCGCAGCTCAGCCCGCGATGATTTAGCAGCGTTGTTACCACTGTCAGAACCCCAACAAGTTGATGAGCTTGGCTGGCCAATCGGTCGGGCGCAGATTAATTGTGGCCAGTATCAACTGACATCGATGGCTACGCCGGGCCACAGCCATGACAGCCGCAGTTATCTGTTGCAGCAACATCAACAGACAGTCGCGGCTTTTGTTGGTGATTTATTACTGCCTGGTGGGATTGGCCGGTTAGATTTGGCAGGCTCGGAACCTTTGGCGTTCGCCAGCAGTGTTCGGACGCTGTTGACGAAAGTTGGCGCTGATACCCTGTTATTGTCGAGTCATGATTATGCCCAGCGTTTTTTCACGACCTGGCGGTTAGCACAAGCAGAACAACCGCTGTTAACCGAAGTGGTACAGGCACAACAATGGTCGGCAGCCTGGACTGCCACCCTGCAGGCGCAAAGTGAGCAGCTTTGTGCGGCCAACAGTTACCAGTGTGGTGTGGTTGAAGTCAGTTGGTCCGATGCCAAAGCTGTGGTTGATGCTCCGCAGGTGCAACAATTTTTGGCGGAATATCCACTGACAGTGGTGGTTGATGTGCGCGAGCCTTACGAACAAAGCGCTGGTCAGCTGGATCAATATCTGCCAACAGGCGTTAATATTCAACACTGGCCGTTATCAAGGCTGTGTGATGCCTTGATTAGTTCAGCGTTAACGCCGGATCAACGCTTATTATTGGTCTGTCGCTCTGGCAATCGCAGCCTGGTCGCCGCAAAAGTACTGAACCGGGCCGGTTTTTCCGAAGTGTACAATCTTAAAGGTGGCGTGGCGATGCTAAGTTAAGCGGCCTTAAGGTTCGCTGATATCTTATAAAAAAAACCGCGCCTTAGCGCGGTTTTTGCTTTTTAGCTTTACCAGTTCAGCTTTACATATTTAGTAAAAGAATCGCTGAAGCGGGTTTAACAAACGCGTCAGACCTTGTTTAAATTCTAGCGGCGCTGTCAGCACCGACAAACACAAACAGGGTTCATGACTGATATTTTTTGGGGTATGGGTATGATCAGGCGTGTTAATAATCAAATCGCCGGCGGCATATTTACCCATTTCGTCAACCATTTCACCAGCCAGCACCAAGGTAATTTCCAAGCCTTTATGTGTATGTAACGGCACTTCGGTATTCGATTCAATCAACAGCAAAGACAGATGGTTATCATCACCTGATGGCAATTTTGCGGTCGCGATGCCGCCCAGTTGTAACCATTTTTTCCGCTTTGCCGCCAGTCGTTGCAAGCTGCGCGGGATTTCAATCCGATGTTGCCCTTGCTCGATATGCGTCGCGACTGTCTCGGACTCTGTGCTCGACGCTGTTTCAACTGAGCCCTGGGTTGTTGTGGCAGCGTCCGGACTCAGGATCTGCTGCAGCATCTGTTGCCACTCTTCACCGTCAGCACTCGCGGCGCTCTGCTGGGCTAACTGACAACCGATATCGGCTTCGATATCATGGCGCAATTGCTGGCAATGCGGGCAAAAATCAAGATGTGCTGCGACCACCAGCGACAATTCAGCAGCAAGCGTGCCTTCGGTATATTGTTCCAGCAAACTCAGGCTGGGATGGAATTTAACTGCGTGGGCCATCGATTGCCTCTCTTAATCTGTCTAACGCCAACCGGATCCGTGATTTAACGGTGCCAAGCGGGATACTTAATTGTTCTGAAACTTCCTGATGGGATAGCTCATCAAGATAAACTTTTTCCATCACCAGCCGTTGCGCCGGTGGTAACGCATGAAAATGCGGTGCAATTTTTTCGGCGATCAGGTACAGGTCCCATTGTTGGCTATGGCTGCCTTCTTGCTCCGGATAATCGCCATCACTCCATAAATCGTCGGCGCTGATATCATCTTTGCGGCTTTGTTTTTTCCGCAGCATGTCAAAACGCACGTTGCGCGCTATGGTAAAAATCCAGGTGGAAGCACAACCGCGGCTGGCATCAAACAATGCAGCTTTTTGCCAGACATTGAGCATGGTGTCCTGCACCATTTCCATTGCCTGTTGTTCGTTGCCGAACATCTTGATGCCAAAAGCTCGGAGTCTTGGTGCAAAATATTTGAACAGTTCCGCATACATCTTTTTATCGCGATGTACCGCAATCACGTTAAGTGCTTCTTCCCATTGTCCCAGCTCTATGCTTGGGGAGGGATCTTGCTGAGCTATCATCGAGCTACCTTGGCGGGAAAATTCCACAGCATGATGACTGGTTAAGCCACATCTATCCAACATTTTATCTTTCCCTTAGCCGTTACTTACTGCGGCAAGCCGGTGCGAATTGCAATGTAGACTTATACGCGGCGACTTCAGGCTTGGATCTGAATTTCGTTAGATGAAAAAAATAGAATGATATCGGCAATTTAATGCGATATATATTCGTTTTAATAGGATTTATAGTGGTCGGACTTAACCAAAGGAACAACCACCATGAAAAACATCTTAATCGTAAATAGCTCAATCAGCGGCGAACAAGGCCAGTCAAATCAATTAATTGAAAACTTTTTACAAGCCTTAACGAGCGAAGCGACTGTGACCCGTCTGGATTTAAACCAGCAACAGTTGCCACATCTGGCGATGAGTGAAATCGCTGCCTGGATGACACCAGCCAACGACCGTACACCTGAACAAGCTGAAATTGCCGCTTTGTCTGATTTGAGCATCGCTCAGGTGCAAGCTGCCGATGTGATTCTGGTTGGCGTGCCAATGTACAATTTTGGTGTACCAAGTCAGCTGAAAGCGTGGTTTGACCGCATCGCCCGCGCTGGTATTACCTTTAAATACACCGAAACCGGTCCGGTTGGTTTGTTGGCGGATAAACCGGTTGTGTTTTTTGCAACCCGTGGCGGCATTTACAAAGATCTGCCACACGATAGCCAAACGCCATTTTTAAAAGCATTTTTTAACTTTATCGGCCTGAAAAACCTGCATTTTGTTTATGCCGAAGGTTTAAATATGGGAGCTGAATCAGCACAAGCTGCTTTAAGCGCCGCTAAAGCCCAAATTGGCGATTTAACCTCGCAACTGGCGGCTTAATCCACCATCTCACCCTTGTCAGCTACCTGGCTGACACTGAGTTCCTGCAAACCGCAACCTTGGCCTGGCAGATTTCAATGCTGTACGGCCGTTGGTTGCGGTTTTTTTATATTGTTTAGCGCAAAAATCATGGTGTCATGTTGATCAGGTCCTATGTAGTTGCCTGACAAGCAATAACCGCAGCCCTTTATCCTGCGAACTCAGCTAACAGCCGCAGATGGTTGAATTTCCGGACGGACCTTTGTATAAGAGAGGCACCCTAGTCCAGATCACATAGAAAAAAATCCAGATGACACAATTCTCCAAACCTTTGCTGGCTGTCACGCTCAGCGCAATTTTGCTGGCTGGTGCCAGTTTTTCCACTCAGGCGAAAGAGCCGCAAAGTTATCAACTGAACCCGGTACAAATTCAGGCCGCCACGAACGGCAACAAGCCGATGACGATGGAACAAGCCATGGCGCACCCGGATTGGTTGGGTCGTCAGCCGGAGGCCGCTTATTGGTCAGCCGACAGCCAGAGCATTTACTACCAGCGTAAACAACAAGGCGCTGAACTGCGTGATTGGTTTGCCCGGCCTTTAGTCGCCACAGACAATGGTCAACAGGTTGCATTAAATGAGCTGGATAATATTGGTGCTGCAGATCAACGTTTTTCCAATGACGGAAAATTTGTCGCCTGGACCTTTGAAGGTCAGGTGTTCGTCAAAGAAGTTGTTTCCGGCAAAATCAGTCAGTTAACCCGCAACCGCCAGCAACAAATGGATGTGATGTTTTTAACCGATGGCCGTTTGAGCTGGCGGCAGGACTGGGATTTTTATGGTCTGAATTTACAAAGCGGTGAATTATCTTTGCTGGCCAGTCTGAAAGCGGAAGCAGAACCTAAAGCACCGGCCATCCCGGACAGTTATCTGGCAAAAGAACAGCACAAATTAATTCAGTTCATTGCGCTGGAACACAAAAACGCGACCGATGCGTTTAACCAGCAACAACTAATTCAGCAGCAAAGTGATGTATTAGCGCCAGCCCCGGTTTATCTGGGTAAAGACGTCTCCATTGACAGTGCCAGTTTGTCACCCAAAGGCGATAAAATTTTGGTGGCATTAGCTGGCAAAAATGAGCGTAACAGCAAAGACATCATGCCAAATTATATTACCGCGACCGGTGATATTGCCGCACAGCCTGTACGTGCCCGGGTCCATGATCAAAAACCACAGCCGCATAAACTGGTGCTGGTTGATGTGCTGCACAACAAGCAATTTCCGCTCAGTTATGAATCCTTACCAGGCTTTGACGAAGATGTACTGGCGTCAGTAAAAGCTGAAAATGCCAAACGTCAGGGCAAATCGTACAGTTCGAAAAAAGCAGCACGTGACATTTCATTACTGAATGACTGGAGCTGGGATCAGTCGGCCATGCGCTGGGATCAAAGTGGTTCACAAGTGGCGGTGATGCTAAAAGCCTGGGACAACAAAGACCGGTGGCTGGCGACTGTTGATTTTGAAAGCAACAAACTGGTCAATCAACACCGCTTACACGACGATGCCTGGATCAACTACGATTTCAATAATTTTGGTTGGTATAACCAAGGCGCTAACCTGTACTTTTTATCCGAAGAAAGTGGTTATTCGCACCTGTATGTCAAAGCATTAAACGGCAAAGCGAAAAAGTTGACCAGCGGCACTTTTGAAGTCAGTCAGCCAAAGCTAAATCGTGCAGGCACAGCTATTTATTATCGCGCCAACCCAACACATCCGGGCATTTACAACGTTTATAAACTGGACTTAGCGGCTGAAAAAATCCAGCAACTAACAGCTTTGACCGGCAATCTGAGTTTTGATTTGTCTCCGGATGAAAGTCAGTTGCTGGTGCGTTATTCAACCTCAGTAATGCCAGAAGAGCTGTATGTGATGGCAAACCAAAGCGGCAGTGTGTTAAAACGCTTAACTTACACTGTTTCAGAACAGCTGACAGCGATGGCATTACAGGCACCGAAAGTAATTGCAGTGCCGTCGAGCCATGGTGAGCAGCCGGTGTTTGCGAAACTTTACCTGCCAAAAGATTATCTACAGGGTGAAAAGCGCCGGGCGGTGATTTTTAACCACGGTGCTGGTTATTTACAAAACAGTGATTTAGGTTGGTCGAATTATTTCCGTGAATTCTTTTTCCATCAAATTCTGACCCAACAAGGTTATGTGGTGCTGGATATGGATTACCGGGCATCAAAAGGGTATGGCCGTGACTGGCGCACCGCCATTTACCGCCAGATGGGTACCCCTGAAACTCAGGATTTGATGGACGGGGTGAAATGGCTGGTCGACAACACCAACGTTGATGTCGCACGTGTTGGTACTTATGGCGGCTCTTATGGTGGTTTTATGACTTTTATGGCGATGTTTACCCAGCCAGATCTGTTTAAAGCCGGTTCTGCGTTACGTCCGGTCGGCGACTGGGCTTATTACAATCAGCCGTATACGTCCAATATTCTGAATACACCAGATGTGGATCCTATTGCTTACGAGCGCAGTTCACCGATTTATTTCACCGAAGGTCTGAAAAACCAGCTGTTGATTAACGCGCCGATGGTGGATGACAATGTGTTTTTCCAGGATACAGTGCGGGTGGTCCAACGCTTGATTGAGCAGGAAAAAAATACCTTTGAAACCGCGATTTTCCCGGTTGAACCTCATGGTTTCCGCCAACCAAGCAGCTGGTTGGATGAATATCGCCGGATTTATAAATTGTTTGAACGTGAGCTGTAAGTTGTCGTGTTAAAAAACTAAAGTGACGCTAATGCCAGTGACGAAAGTGACTGGCATTTTTTTTTGCTAAGTACCAGTATTTATTACCCTTTCTTTTGAGTATTGTTTGGCTCTACCGGCTGTTGCAGTTGCAACAATGCTGCGGCCAGCTGCGCGGTGATGCCAAATGCACCCGGCTCAGGCGGTGCTACAAAACGCAAACGCTCGCCGGAATAAGGCTGATTTAACTCCAGCACCATCGCGTGCAATAATAACCTTGGCGCTGCCGCCAGAGCTTCGCTATGCGCATACAAAGCATCACCCAGGATCGGATGGCCAATACTTTGTAAATGCACCCGCAACTGATGGGCTCGGCCTGTCACTGGGAACAGCGCCACCAGCGCATGTTCATCAGCATCCGTCAAACATTGATAGCGGGTCAGGGCGGCTTTACCTTGAGCAAAACAGACTTTATTGCGTGGAGGGGCTGTTAAGTCTGCAATCAGTGGTAGATTGATTTCCGCTGCAACAGGGTCCGGTTGCCGCCAGACTCTGGCAAGATAAGTTTTATGCACCAACCGTTCGGCAAACTGCTGTTTTAGTGCAGCTTCGGCTTTACGCCGCAGTGCAAACACCACCAAACCTGAGGTCGATAAATCCAGTCGGTGCACTAATAATGCCGTCGGAAACTGTGCTTGCACCCGCGTCAGCAAACAATCTGCCAGATGTTCACCTTTGCCCGGATTGGTCAGCAGCCCACTGGGTTTGTTTACTACCAGCAGATCTTTGTCCTGAAAAACAATTTCAAGATTGGTGACTGGGGGTTGATAGTTAAAATTGTCGTTGGTCATAAAGTACTTGTGTTGAATTGAGAAAAACCTGTTGGGCGCTTATAAGTTGCCTCACTAGTTAAAGCCTGGCAAGAGCAGGTGAGGATAGGCGCAGCCCTGGCGCTCTGGCATAATACGCTTTTCTTCAGCTGTCTACCGCAGCATCTCTCTGACTGGCGATATTTGTGACTGATTTGATTGAAGCGTTAAAAATACTGACCCCAACCTTGGAACCCTGGCAACTGATCTATCAGGATGATCAGCTGTTGGTCGTGAATAAACCAGCGATGTTACTTACCGTACCAGGTCGCCACCCGGCCAATTTTGACTGTCTGGTCAGTCGGGTGCAACAACAATTCCCAACGGCACAAGTGGTGCACCGGCTTGACTATGATACGTCAGGGCTGGTGATTTTGCCGCTGACCAAAGCTGCATTATCGAATATCAGCAAACAATTTCAGGCCCGCACTGTTCACAAACAATACCAGGCGTTGGTACAGGGCGAAGTTGACCCCGCCAGTGGCAGTATTGATTTGCCGATAGCAGCAGATCCAGCGCGTCGGCCGCTGTATAAAATTTGCCAGCAGCAGGGTAAACCATCGTTAACCCATTATGAGCTGATAAGCTACGACAGTAGCCACGATCTCAGCCGCCTGCTCTTAAGCCCGGTGACCGGGCGCTCGCATCAGTTGCGGGTGCACCTGTTAAGTCTGGGTCACCCGATCATTGGTGATACATTATATGGTGATGCAAAAAATCAGGCGCAAAGCCCAAGGCTTTGTTTGCATGCGGCAAGTATTGAGTTTTGCCATCCGGTGAGCGGTAAGTTGCTGCAGTTTACCGCTGCAGCTCCTTTTTAGCGGTTTTTGCAGTGCGATTGACGGCTAAAGCTTAGCCCGCTGGTGCTTGTTCACCAGCTTCGGCAAATCGCCGGACAAACAACGAAGTGGCATACAGCAACAGACCAATCACCGCACCATAGATATGCGCATCGGTAGCCACTTCAGCATCAATCAACGTCACCACATCCTGACTGGCGCCTTGCCATTGTTCCCAAATCACTTTACCAAACACTGCGGCTAAAATTAACCAGCCGCTGCTCCATTGGCGCTGAATATCAATACAACAACCACAGACCAATAACGCATGTAACCATCCAGATAAGCCAACATAGATACTAATTTGTGGGCTCCAGAACAACAAAGCTAACCCAATCAACACACAACCCAGCAGTAAATTTACCACCAGTTGTAACGGCCGGTAATACATGCCGTGTAACAACATGATGAGTAACAGCCCACCCAGATTCATCACTAAGTGCCAGGTGTTGGTATGCATAAAATGACCAGTCACAATCCGCCACCATTGCCCTTGATATATGGCACTACGGTCAAACTCCAGCCACGGCGTTAGTTCCTGTCGCAACAGATGCAGGACAATTAAAAAAACTGCTAACGATAAGCCGGCAACGGGTAATTTGGAGAGGCGATCATGCATCAAGATTTGGATCTCTTTCGGTAATCGATTGCAAAAGGAATAACAAAAAAATGTTTCTGTATCAGTCTTATCTTAACTTATTTTTAGCTGGCATTGATCTGTTTGCGACAGATAAGTTATGGTTGTCCCTTCTTGCGAAAAGATTGGAACACCCATGAAGTTTTTAGTACCGTTGATGAACCTGAGTTGTTGTTTTGCCTTAGTTTTTTCTTCATCAGTTTTATCAGCACCGTCCAGTAATAAAGCGACAGATCCGGAAGCCGCGACCGGAATATCACAAAAAGTCCGGGTTGACAGTACCAGCGCGATGGTTGTCAGCGCTAATCCACTGGCAACGAAGGCCGGACAACAAATCCTTGCTGCAGGCGGCAGTGCCACCGATGCTGCCATCGCCGTACAGTTAATGTTGGGTTTAGTCGAACCACAAAGCTCCGGCATCGGTGGTGGTTTGTTTATGCTGCACTTTGATCAGTCGCAGAAAAAACTGCAGACCATCGACGGCCGCGAAACCGCTCCAGCGGCAGCGCATCCGGACTGGTTTAAAGTCGACGGCAAAACACTGGACTGGAGATCGGCTTATGTGGGTGGCAAATCAGTCGGCAGTCCTGGGGTCATTCGGGCACTTTTTGATGCGCATCAGCGTTGGGGCAAATTACCCTGGGCGCAATTGTTTGCACCGGCCATTCAAACGGCGGAGCAAGGCTTTGTCGTTTCACCACGTCTGGCAAAATTGCTTTTCCTGTATCAGGACGGCGGTTTATCACGCTTCGCCGCGTCCAAAGATTATTTTTACCCAAAGGGTAAGCCACTGCCAGCTGGTCATCTGCTCAAAAACCCTGCTTATGCGGCACTGCTGAAAAAAATCGCCAGCCAGGGACCCA
Source organism: Rheinheimera sp. SA_1 (assembly GCF_001669775.1). GTDB lineage: Bacteria > Pseudomonadota > Gammaproteobacteria > Enterobacterales > Alteromonadaceae > Pararheinheimera. Next base: position 392,871 of record NZ_LXWK01000016.1, on the reverse strand, counting down.
CGGCATTTTATCTGGGTGACAATGCGAAAGCTTTAATCGCGACCGTGAATCTGGCAGCGGTGAATCCGGGCCACCTGAGTGCTGCCGATTTGTCCGGCTACAAGTCAATTGAACGGACACCGATTTGTCAGAGTTACCGCAAGCTTAATGTGTGCGGAATGGCACCACCAAGTTCCGGCAGCCTTGCTGTGCTACAAATTCTTGGGATGTTGGAGCAATATGATATTGCTGCAATGCCAGTGAATTCGGCAAAAGCGTTGCATTTATTTGCGCAGGCCAGCCGGCTGGCCTTTGCTGATCGCGAGCGGTTTATCGGAGATCCGGCCTTTACCAAGGTACCGGTAGAAGGATTGCTGTCCGGTGATTATTTGCGAAAACGTGCCGCGCTTATTGGAGCACAGGATGCCCAACATGTGTTATCAGGTGAGCCGGAAGGTGCTACTGCGCTCAGTAGTTCACAAGCGGTTGAGTTTGAAAACACCAGTCATTTTTCCATTGTTGACGCCAAAGGCAACGCGGTCAGTGTGACGACCAGCATTGAAAATGCTTTTGGATCCGGTTTGTGGGTCAATGGTTATTTGCTGAATAATCAACTGACGGATTTTTCGCTGGAGGCCAGTGTAAATAATTTGTTAGTTGCAAATCGGGTCGAAGCGAACAAACGTCCACGATCTTCTATGGCGCCGATGATGGTGTTTAATCAACAAGGCGAGTTGGTGATGCTGGCCGGATCGCCAGGTGGCAGCCGGATCATTAACTACGTGGCCCAAGCGCTGGTGGCCATGATTGACTGGCAACTAGACCCGCAGCAAGCGGCAGATTTACCGAAAGTGACCCACCGCAACGATTTTTTGGCGCTGGAGCAGGGGACTGATCTTGAAGCATTATTACCAAAAATGCAGGAATTAGGATATCAGGCCAAAATGGTTGAACTGAATAGTGGATTACACCTGATCAAAAAGTCGGCCACTGGCTGGCAGGGAGGCGCCGATCCTCGCCGTGAAGGTCAGGCACTTGGGCTTTAATCGCGAATTCGTAGGAAAGGAAGTATCACAATGAGCATTCTGATTGAGCAACAAGCGCAAGTGTTAACGTTAACACTTGCCAGACCGGACAAGAAAAATGCGCTGTCGAGCGCGATGTATTTGCAACTCACCCAGGCACTGCGTGAGGCTGAAACTGATCATAATATCCATGTGATTGTGCTGCGCGGGCAGCCAGATTGTTTTTGTGCCGGTAACGATTTAGCCGATTTTGTGGCCGCTGGTGCTTTGAATGCCGAACACCCAACAGTGATGTTTTTGCATCAGCTGAGTCAGTGTACCAAACCGGTGATTGCTGCCGTGGCAGGTTTGGCAATTGGGATTGGCACGACGGCTTTGTTGCATTGTGATCTGGTGTACGCGGCGCCGGATTGTCGGTTTCAAATGCCGTTTACCGCACTTGGTCTGTGTCCGGAAGCTGCATCCAGCTTGTTATTACCAAAATTAATGGGTTATCAGAAGGCGGCGCAATATCTGTTATTGGGTGAGGCCTTTGGAAGCGCAGAGGCAGAACGATTTGGCCTGGTGAATCAGGTGGTCAACAACGACCAGTTATTTGCCTTAGCGGCAGAAAAAGCGTTAAAGCTGGCTGCTTTGCCGTCAGAAGCCGTGATGCAGTCGAAGAAATTATTACGTCAGCCGCAACAGCAATTAGTACAACAAGTGTTGCATCAGGAACTGGCAGTGTTTGAACATCTGCTGCAAACTGATGACTGCCAGCAGGCTTTACAACGGTTTTTTCAACGTAGCAAAAATTAACTGTTCGGCAGCGAATCACAGGCGCAAGTGTTACAACCCGGTGAATCAACTGCTGTGCACCATCAGCAGTTGAATTAAACCCCAGCGCGGGCAAAAGGATCGGGTTTAATTTCAGAAATCAGCCATTTGCCTTTTAATGCGACCATCTTCACCATCCGCATATCCACTCTTTTTCCACCGTCATAAGTGCCGGTAAAAATCAGCATCACATCAGCTTTATCGGTATAAAACTCACGCACGCTTTTGTTGGTGTCTTCGATAGTAATGGTCACTTCATCAAATTTCATATTCAGCAAAGTGCGGCTGGCCGCTTTGGCTGAAGTAAAACTTTGTAGTACCCGGCCTAAAGTAGGCACAGTGTATTTTTGCGCAGTTTTTAAATCATTGTTCACCAACAAAGCTTCAAAGAATTTAACCGCGATTTGTTCCGGTACTTCTGCGCTGTCGGTGGTACTTGAGGGGGCTGAGTCGCAGGCACTTAGCAGCAATAAACTAAAAAAAAGGATCAAAGCGCGCATTGTAAAGCCTCAGAGCAATCAGGAATTTTGCTGAAGTTTGCTGCTTTTTTAGCTATCTGTAAAGTAAAAGGCCACCGAAGTGGCCTTAGATTCCATCCAAGATATTGTTACGCGGTGAGTTCCTGTTCGGTAAACACATCGGCAAATAAGGCACTGGATAAATACCGCTCAGCTGCAGAAGGCAGTATGACCACGATATTTTTACCGGCAAATTCCGGCAATTCCGCCAGTCGTGCTGCAGCCACTACAGCAGCACCGGATGAAATACCACCCAGAATGCCTTCTTCTTTCATCAGGCGATGCGCCATTGCAATCGCTTCATCATTGGTGACGGTTTCAACCCGATCAATCAGTTCTAAATCCAGATTGCCCGGAATAAAACCAGCGCCAATACCCTGAATTTTATGCGGACCTGGTTTTAATTCAGCGCCTGCCAGTTTCTGACTGATCACCGGTGAATCGGCAGGTTCGACTGCAACGCTAATCAAAGGATGTTTTTTCTCGAGTTTGATATAGCGGCTAACGCCGGTAATGGTACCGCCGGTACCTACACCTGCCACGAAAATATCAACCTTACCATCAGTATCGTTCCAGATTTCAGGACCTGTGGTATCAAAATGGATTTGTGGGTTGGCTGGGTTTTCAAATTGCTGTAACAACAGGTATTTATCTGGATCTGAAGCCTGAATTTCTTTGGCTTTTTCAATGGCGCCTTTCATGCCTTTGGCGCCTTCGGTCAGGACCAGATTCGCCCCTAGAGCTTTAAGTAATTTGCGACGTTCCAGACTCATGGTGGCTGGCATGGTTAAAGTCAGCGGGTAACCGCGGCTGGCGGCAACAAAGGCCAGCGCAATACCAGTGTTACCTGAAGTAGGTTCGATCAATTCTTTACCAGGACCAAGCAGACCTTTTTTCTCGGCATCCCAAATCAAGGCTGCGCCTAACCGGCATTTCACACTAAAACTCGGGTTACGCGCTTCAATTTTGGCGTAAACGTTGCCTGTGGTGACGCGTTTCAGTTTGACCAGCGGGGTGTTACCGATTGACAATGAGTTGTCTTCATAAATTTTAGCCATGCTAAGCTCCAGCATATTAAGGTGTAGCTTCAGCATAACCGCTGTATCTGAAAATTAAAGAAGTGTTTTGGTATAAGTTATGCCGTCTTTTATTTCTAAATGATTGGTTATAAAGAAGTGGTTTTAAAAAGGATATCCAATGAGTTTTCAAAGTAATGAGCAATATATTGTTAGCGCCGAACTGGCGCTGGCCGTCAATGCAGCAATTGCGCTGGAAAAACCGCTGTTGATTAAAGGCGAACCTGGCACCGGTAAAACCCAGCTGGCACTGCAGCTGGCCAGAAGCCTGCAATGTGATTTGATCCAATGGCACATCAAGTCGACCACCAAAGCGCAACAAGGGTTGTATGAGTATGATGCGGTGTCACGTCTTCGCGACAGCCAGCTTGGTGATAGTAAAGTGCATGATATTGCCAATTACATCAAACCCGGCAAGTTGTGGCAGGCCTTTACTGCAGGGAACAGACCCATTTTATTGATCGACGAAATTGACAAAGCCGATATCGAATTCCCTAATGATTTACTGCATGAACTAGATCAAATGGCGTTTGATGTTTACGAGACCGGTCAGACTATCAGCGCAAAACAACGGCCGATCGTGATCATCACCTCAAATAACGAAAAAGAATTACCTGATGCCTTTTTGCGGCGCTGCTTTTTTCATTACATCCGCTTTCCGGATAAAGAGGCTTTGGCGCAAATTGTTGATGTGCATTTGCCGGATCTGCGCCGTGACTTGCTGAGCGAAGCACTGGAGCTGTTTTTTGGCTTACGCGAGATGTCGCAGCTCAAGAAAAAACCTTCGACCTCCGAGTTAATCGACTGGCTAAAATTGTTGGTGGCAGAACAAATTCCGGCAGAAACTCTGACGCAGAGTAAGCAACAAGGTGGTTTGATGCCGCTTTACGGTGCATTGCTGAAAAACGAGCAAGATGTCGCTTTGGTGGAAAAGCTGTTGTTTATGGCAAAACGCGCAGGACGATAAGCCAATGTTGATTGATTTTTTCTTGACGGTACGTCGTTATGGCGTGCCGGTCAGCATCACCGAATGGCTGGATTTACTCAAAGCACTGCAACAGCGGTTGGTGTTTGCAGATGCTGATGAGTTTTATCAGCTGGCACGCCTCTGTCTGGTGAAAGATGAAGTGCATTACGATAAGTTCGACCGTGCCTGTGCTGAATATTTTCACGGTGTTGCAGCGATTGATTTGGCCAGTGCGATTCCGGAAGAATGGCTATTGCCTGGGTTATTAAAGCAATTGTCCGATGAAGATAAAGCAGCGTTGCAAAGCCTCGGCGGCTTAGAAAAATTGCTGGAAGCTTTTAAGCAACGGTTAAAAGAACAGCAAGAACGCCACGCCGGTGGCAATAAATGGATTGGCACCGGCGGCAGTTCACCTTTTGGCGCTTATGGTTTTCATCCGGAAGGGATCAGAGTCGGCCAACAGGGCAGTGGCCAGCGCCGGGCTGTGAAAGTCTGGGATCAACGACAATTCAAGGACTTGGACAGTAAAGCTGAACTGAATAATCGCAGTATCAAGCTGGCGCTTCGACAGTTGCGGCGTTTCGCCCGTACCGGCGCGCAGCAGGAACTAGATTTAGCCGGTACCATTGCCGCCACCTCAAAACAAGCCGGTTGGCTGGATTTAAAGTTTCAAAATGAACGCCACAATGCAGTTAAAGTACTGATGTTGTTTGATATTGGCGGTTCGATGGATGACCACGTCGAACAGGTACAACAGTTGTTCAGTGCCGCCCATGGCGAATTTAAGCAGCTGGAATTTTTCTATTTTCATAATTGCGTTTACGAGCATGTCTGGAAAAGCGCCAAACGTCGGCCGCAGGATATGCTCGCAGTCGACACGCTCATTCACACCTATGGCGCTGATTACAAACTTATATTTGTTGGCGATGCGACCATGGGGCCATATGAAATCAGCTATCCGGGTGGCAGTGTTGAACATTTTAATGCGCTGGCCGGTGAAGTTTGGTTACAACGACTCCTCGGGCATTTTGCTAAAGCCGTCTGGTTAAATCCGCAACCTGTGGCTTGGTGGGCGCATTATCAGTCGATTGAATTGATCCAGCAGTTGATGAAGCAACGCATGTATGATTTGTCGCTGGACGGCCTGTCACAAGCTATTCGAACACTGCAACATAAGTAATTGGTTATAAAACAAAAAATGCCGTTTATCTCATGACTGAACTGTTTACAACCAATGGTAATCGTCAGTAAGATAACTTAAGAAAAGTGCAGCAGTTTTCAGAGCCGTCGGCAAGGACCAACATCATGCATCCAATCAACATTCCAGAGCCTGGCCAGGTGAATACCGACGTTGCACTGACTGCTAAAGAAACCCGTGCCATTGTTACCCCTTATGCTTTTCATGTCGATCCAGAGTTATTAGGCGTACCGCTGGCTAGTCCGGCGCGCCGGGGGGTAGCCATGGCGATTGATGGCTTCATTGTGCTGGGGTTGGCCAAAGCCAGTTTGCTGGTAATGTTGCCGTTGTTGGTCTATCTGGTGTGGTTGCGGCTGAAACTGCAAAAGTACGGGCAGGTGTTGTTATTGCTGCTGGCTGGTTTTATCGCCGTTGGATCTGCCGAATATGCACCGGAAATCTTGTTTGAAGCGCCGGAAAATACCACAAAGTCCAAAGAGCTGGATGTTGAAACTTCAGTGCAAATTGGCTTGGCTGCCGTGACGCTGGCAAAAGAAAGCTGCCACGACGGTTGTGTTGCCAAAGAACTCAAATCAGTGCGCCGGATGATGCAAAAAAATGAGATGAGTAAAGAAATGGCCACCGATGTACTGTCGGGTCTGCTCGAAAACAGTCAACTCACAAAAGAGCGCCGTGCGCAGATGCTCAAAGAATTGCTAAAAAATTATCCGATGTCGGAAGCTCAGGTAGCAGCAGTCGACGGTGTCAAACAGCAATTACCGGCGACCGATGCTTGGTATGTGCCTGATCCCGAAACCAAAAGTATTATGGAATGGGTCAAAGGTGTATTGCAGGATTTAGGCATTGGTTTTGGTTGGGCGGTGTTTTATTTCACCGCGCTGGTTGGCTGGACTAACGGTCAGACTATCGGCAAAAAGATCTGTCAGATCCAAATCGTCCGGCTGGACGGGATGCCCTTGGATTTGTGGCAGGCTTTTAGTCGGCAAGGCGGTTATGGCGCCGGTTTTGCCACGGGTTTGCTTGGTTTTTTGCAGATTTTCTGGGATCCAAACCGTCAGGCCATTCAGGATAAAGGCTCAGGTACCGTGGTGATCCGTTTAAATAAACCAAAACAGCCTTTGCATCATTGAGCCGCAGTTCGGTTATACTGGTACGACATCCCAAACAAGCGACCTGTCAAAGAGTCGTGTCCCAGACGAAGATAGCGCGGTGGAGTAATTATGAAAGATGTTGTGATCAGTGGCTCCGGGGTATTCACCCCAGCTTCAATTGTCACTAATGAAGAATTGGTGGCCAGTTATAATCAGTATGTTGATTTATTTAATGCCGAAAACGCAGCGGCCATCGCCGATGGCGAAGTGGCGGCGATGGAATATTCCAGCTGTGAATTTATTGAAAAAGCCTCCGGCATTAAATCGCGTCATGTACTGTACAAAGAAGGCATTTTGGATCCAAACGTGATGCAGCCGGTATTTGCCAAACGCGGCGAAGATGAAATTCCGGAAATGGTTGAAATGGCCATCGTTGCCGCCAAAGAAGCCATGGCGCAAGCGGGCAAAACCGCAGCGGATATAGATTTAATCATTTGTGCCGCCTCCAATATCCAACGCGCTTATCCAGCATTATCCATCGAATTACAACAACAATTAGGTGCGTCTGGTTACGCCTTTGATATGAACGTGGCATGTTCATCAGCTACTTTTGCTATCAGTAACGCCGTGAACGCTATTCGTGGTGGCATGGCGAAAGTGGTGCTGGTGGTGAATCCGGAATTTGCCTCACCACAAGTTAATTACACCAGCCGCGACAGCCATTTTATTTTTGGCGATGTGTGTACTGCGACCATTATTGAAGCTACCGATACCTGCACTGCGGACAATAGCTGGAAAATTCTCGGCATGAGTTTAAAAACTGAATTTTCCAACAATATCCGCTGTGATGTCAGTTACACCGATCATTGTCATCCGGAAGTTGACCCGCTGACGCCGTTTTTTAAACAACAAGGACGGAAAGTTTTTAAAGAGTTATTGCCGATCGTCGCCGATGTCATTTTGACTGAGATGGCCCGGTTAGATGTAGCGCCTGATGATCTAAAACGTTTGTGGCTGCATCAGGCCAATATCAATATGAATGTGTTTGCCGCACGTAAAATTCTTGGTCGCGAACCTGAGGCAGGCGAAGCGCCATTGGTTCTTGATACCTACGCCAATACCGCTTCGGCCGGTTCTATTATTGCATTCCACCAGAATAAACAAGGCTTAACCACTGGGGATAAAGCCGTGTTGTGTTCTTTTGGTGCGGGTTATTCGGTGGGTTGTTTAGTATTGGAACGTTTCCGCTAACTGCCATAAACCACACCGCTGAAAAAAGTCCTGCGTTAGACACGCAGGACTGAGTTTTGATCATAAGATACTGGCGATGGCACAAAACCATCGGCCTCTGCATCATTTTGCCACTGTGCACCATCAATTAAATAACGGAACTCAAATTGTTGATCGGTGGGTAAAGTGAGGGTGGTGCTGAAATCGCCATTTTTTTGCTTTTTCATCACAGCCGCCTCCCAGTTGTTAAATTCGCCAAGTACTGCAACGGATCCTGCTGCCTGAGCTTGCTCTGCGGGCACGACGAAGGTCACTTTGCATGCTGGTTTGGTTTTCAGATATTGTTTACTGATCGACATTTCCTGCTCCTTTTGGTGAAACTTCTATAGCCCTGAGTTCCAATCCTGCTGATGGAACCTTTTCAAGCTAGCACAAAACTACGCTCAAAAAAAAGACAATTATGCGACACAAAGGTTGCAATCGTATGCTGAAAGTAGTGATGAAAGTCGACAGTATGTGAGACAAGGCGGGCTGTAGCAGTAGATCAATGCCAGCAAACGATAGTTAAATGTGGGGGCCAGTGTCATTTGTTAACAAAGTTTACAAATGACACTGACCCCCAATATTCAACAGCGGCTTAACACTCAATAATATTCACGGCAAGGCCGCCGCGTGAGGTCTCTTTGTATTTACTTTGCATATCGCGACCGGTATCCCACATGGTTTTGATCACTTTATCCAACGACACTTTATGCTCGCCGCTGCCGCGGACAGCTAAACGTGAGGCGTTGATAGCTTTAACTGCACCCATGGCATTGCGCTCGATGCATGGTACCTGTACCAGGCCGCCCACCGGGTCGCAAGTCAGGCCAAGGTTGTGTTCCATGCCAATTTCGGCAGCGTTTTCAACGTTTTCTACCGAACCGCCAATAATTTCAGTCAAAGCACCAGCCGCCATCGAACAAGCCACACCGACTTCGCCCTGACAACCTACTTCTGCGCCAGAAATTGAGGCATTTTTCTTGTACAAAATACCAATGGCTGCTGCAGTTAACAGGTAACGGCAGTAGATATCTGGCGTGACTGGTTGCACGAATTTATCGTAATACATTAAAACGGCGGGAATAATGCCGGCGGCACCGTTCGTGGGTGCTGTGACAACACGACCTCCAGCGGCGTTTTCTTCGTTCACCGCAAGGGCAAATAAGTTCACCCAATCCATTGCCTGCAATGGATCTGAAGTTTTTTCCGCACAAAGTCGACGGTGCAGGGCTGGCGCACGGCGTTTGACCTTTAAGCCGCCTGGTAAAATACCTTCGGTGCGAATACCCCGTTGTACACAGTCGAACATGGTTTGCCAGATAGCACCAAGTTCTGCTTGAATTTGACTCTCAGAGCGCAGGACTTTTTCATTTTCCATCATCAAACCGGCGATGGACAGACCGTGTTCTTTACAAAGTGCCAACAGCTCAGCGCCACTTTCAAATGGATATGGCGGTGGATTGTTGGCAGCAAATTGACTAGCCGCCTCTTTTTCCTGCGAAAAATCTTCAGCGCGAACAATAAAACCACCACCAATCGAGAAATAAATTTCGCTATGGATGATTTCTTTGTTGCTGTTCAGTGCAATCAGCTCCATGCCGTTGCTGTGCTCTTTGAGCGTTTTACGGCGATGAAAGATAATCGCGCCTTCCCGCGGGAAATTAACCAGCTGTTTGCCATCGAGATTAATTTGTTGGCTTTCATCAACTTGTTTAAGAATGCCAGGTATTTGATCCGGATCGCAATGCTCGGGTAAGTTGCCCGCCAGACCTAAAATAACTGCTTTGCCGGTGCCATGGCCAACACCGGTTTGGCCTAAAGAGCCAAATAACTCGACTTTGACGCTGTGCACCTGAGACATCAATCCGACTTCTGCCAGATTTTCGGTGAATTTTTTTGCGGCGCGCATCGGGCCTACGGTGTGAGAACTGGACGGGCCTATGCCGATGCTAAACATATCAAATGCGCTGATAATCATGAATTTAACTACTTTGGCTAAAAATGTGGCCCCATTGTAGCGGAACCGGCTCAGTTCTGTAAGTCAGTATGTAACTGGTCAGTGTAGATTCTATATCCATTATTGTCCGTCAAGTGTCCGCCATGCGCTGCAGTTGGCACTCCTGGAAGAATACCACCCTCAAGGCGCCTGAATTTGCTCTGCCAGTTGGTGTAATATTGCAGCGGTGGCGCCCCAAATAAGTTGGTCCTGAAACGGTAAAAAATGCAGTTGCTGCTGGCGATAGGGCTGACTGAACCAGCGTTGCTTGCGATATTCGTTACTAAGGGCATAACTAAGCGGCAGGCTAAATGCGGCGGCAACTTCGGCTGTTTGTAGCCGAAGTTTTGGTGGCTCTGTTAATAGTCCGAGCCAAGGCGACACGACAAAGCCGGTGGATGTTGACATGGCCGGTAGAGATCCTAACACCTTAATCTTGGCCGGTGGAATACCGACTTCTTCTTCGGTCTCCCGCAGTGCGGCGTCAACTGCCGATTCACCTGTTTCAATTCGGCCACCCGGAAAACTGATTTGCCCGGGATGATGGCGCAAATGCAAAGCACGCCGGGTCAGCAGTAACTGCAACTGCTGTTGCTGTGGCCACAGTAATAACATAACGGCGGCATTGGCTTGTGACAGTATTTCTGCCTTCGGTTGCTGTTGCAGTAAAAATCGTGGCAGCCACTGCTCAAGCGTCATCAGATATTCCAATTTTTGCCAAGACCGGCAAAATCCTGGCGACTTTATCAAAGGTTTCCTGATACTCACTGGCGGCATTGGAATCAGCGACAATTCCTCCACCGGCCCAGCAATAAATCTGTTGGTCGGCGCAAACCAGGGTACGGATGGCGATATTGGTGTCCATATGGCCATGCTGGCTGATATATCCAATAGCACCGCAATACACCGAACGTCGACAAGGTTCTAACTCTTCAATTATCTGCATAGCGCGGATTTTGGGCGCACCGGTTATAGAGCCGCCCGGAAAGGCTGCCTTTAATAAATCTGCCGCCTGATAGTCGTCGGCAAGTTCACCAACGATGGTCGAGACCAAATGATGGACTGCCGGAAAGGATTCAATACTAAACAGTGCCGGCACTTTGACACTGCCGGTTTTGCAGACTTTGCCTAAATCGTTACGCAGTAAATCAACAATCATCACATTTTCAGCGCGATCTTTTGGCGATAGCCGCAAAGCTTCTGCACTTTGTTGATCAAGCAACGGATCTGCAAAACGCGGTTTGGTGCCTTTAATCGGTTTGGTTTCGACTAGCCGTTGTTTTAGTTCTAAAAAGCGCTCAGGTGAAATCGACAACACCACACCTTGCTTTAAGCGCAAAAACGCCGAAAAGGGGGCGGCGTTAGTTTCACGCAGTGCCAGATAGGCCTGCCATTCATCACCTTGATACGTCGCGGAAAAGCGCTGCGCCAGATTGATTTGATAACAATCACCACTTTGCAGGTACTGTTGAATTTGGTCGAATCTAGCAAAGTATTCGTTTTGTGTGAGATTAGCCTGCCACTCTGAACGCAGTGCAAAGTGCAGTGGCAGTCGTTCGCTTTGTTGTATTTGAGCAGCATCAGCGAGCGAAAATTTCAAATTACGGCGTTGTAAAAACCATTGTTGTTGCACCAGCCAGCTGTTTTTGGCATCGCCACGGCAATCCACATACCAAAGCTGCTTAAGATGTTTATCCAACACTAAAGCCCAGGCATAAATACCAAATGCCAAATCAGGTAAATTAATGTCGTTGCTGGCTACATCCGGCATTGGCTCGATGGTGCGTCCGGCGTCATAACCAATATACCCCAACGCGCCGCCACAAAATGGCAAAGCACAGGCATCAGCAGCTACTTCAGGTAACAGCGTTGCCTGTAAGGTTTTTAGTTGTAAAAAAGGATCTTGTTCGGCTTGGTGCGTGCTGCCATCCATGTGCCAGATACATTGCCGGCCAAAGGCTTCCAGCGTGGCCAGTGGCTGACACACCAGCAGGTCGTATCTGCTGTTGACGTGATCCGGCGCCGCTGAATCGAGAAACATGGCGTAGGGTAAATCAGCCACCACCGCGAAATAGTCCAGCAGGTTTTCAGGTGATTCGGGTAATAAATAAGCGAAAGACATACAACAAAATCCCGGGTACAGGGCAGCCAGCCACAAAACTTGCCGGAGGCGACTAGCCGCTGGAATTGATGCGGGTTATGATACCAGCCCTGCTTAAAAAGAACAGCGTGGCACTGGTTTGGCAAGAAACCTGTGCCCGAAATACTAATGGTGGCACGTGGCCCGAACCTGGCGCGATGTGCCCCAAACAGCACGCATAAGGGCAAAACATGACCGTGATCCGCCAGCAAGACTTTATCGACAGCATCGAAGATGCGCTGCAATACATCTCTTTTTATCATCCATTGGATTTTATCCAGGCGCTGGAAAAGGCTTATCACAAAGAGCAAAACCAGGCCGCCAAAGACGCTATCGCGCAAATTCTGATTAACTCACGCATGTCGGCTGAAGGCCACCGGCCAATCTGCCAGGACACCGGTATTGTCACTTGTTTCGTTAATATTGGCATGGACGTCAAGTGGGATAAAACCGACATGACAGTGCAGCAGATGGTTGATGAAGGCACCCGTCGTGCATATATGAACCCAATCAACCCGCTGCGTGCGTCGATAGTTGCTGATCCGGCCGGTTCTCGTAAAAACACCAAAGACAACACCCCAGCGGTGGTGCACATTAATTTAGTCGCCGGTCATCATGTTGAAGTGGCGATTGCCGCTAAAGGCGGCGGTAGCGAAAACAAAACCAAAATGGTGATGTTAAACCCCTCAGATTCTGTGGTGGAGTGGGTACTGGAAACCTTACCAAAAATGGGTGCTGGCTGGTGTCCACCGGGTATGCTCGGCATTGGTATCGGCGGTACGGCTGAAAAAGCCGCGGTATTGGCCAAAGAAGCCTTGATGGAACCGGTTGATATTCAGGATCTGATTGATAAAGGTGCCGAGACTGGCGAAGAGAAACTGCGGTTAGAGCTGTATGAAAAAGTCAACAAACTGGGTATTGGTGCGCAAGGCTTAGGCGGATTAACCACAGTGGTGGATGTAAAAATCAAATCGGCACCAACGCATGCCGCTTCTAAACCTGTGGTGATGATCCCCAACTGCGCCGCCACCCGCCATGTGCATTTTCATTTAGATGGTTCAGGTCCGGCGCATTTACCGGTGCCTAAACTGGAAGACTGGCCGGAAGTGACCTGGGAGCTGGGTGCCAATGTGCGCCGGGTGAACTTAAACACCGTCACGCCAGCCGACGTGCTGGACTGGCAAGCCGGTGAAACAGTGTTGTTGTCCGGCAAGATGCTGACCGGCCGTGATGCCGCGCATAAGCGCATTGCCGACATGCTGGCTGCTGGTCAAGGTTTACCTGAAGGCGTTGATTTTAAAAATAAATTTATCTATTACGTTGGTCCGGTTGATGCGATCGGTGACGAAGTGGTGGGGCCTGCTGGTCCTACAACAGCAACCCGGATGGACAAGTTCACTGAAATGATGCTGGGCCAGACTGGTTTGCTCGGCATGATTGGTAAATCTGAGCGCGGTGACGCGACGGTCGAAAGTATTCGCCAGCATAAAGCTGTATATCTGATGGCCGTTGGTGGCGCCGCTTATCTGGTATCCAAAGCGATTAAGCAAGCGCGCGTGGTGGCTTTCGCCGATTTGGGGATGGAAGCGATTTACGAATTTGATGTGGTCGACATGCCGGTGACGGTCGCCGTTGACAGTCAGGGGAATAACGTGCATAAACAAGGGCCTGCGATCTGGAAAGTAAAGATCGGCGAACTTGAAGCGCAACAATAACCGCATTTAATAAGCATATAAAAACAATAAATATGTGCCGGTCGCTAATGCGCCGGCGCGATATCCCGGGAGACCATTCGTATGAAAGCATGGGCACAATTAGCGCCGGTTGTTATGGTGGGGCTGGCAGTTTGCGCAACTGCAGCACAGGCCAAAACCGCTTTAACCATCGAACACTTAAATAAACTGAATAAAATTTATGATGTGGTGTTGTCCAGCGACGGTCGTTATCTGGTGTATGGCCAGAAAAATGGCGGTTTAAACCCAGCTGACAGCAGCGCCGATTTATATCTGATGGATTTGCAGGACGGCAATAAAGTCAAACGTCTGACTGACAGCGACAGCAAAGAACATTCGGTGAAATTCAGCAGCGACGACAGCAGCCTGTTCTTTATCGCTGATCGCAGCGGCTCATCGCAAGTCTGGCAACTGCCGTTAACCGGTGGTGAAGCGCGGCAAGTCACAGCATTGCCGCTGGACGTGCAGGGTTATCTGGTCTCCGGTGACGGTAAAAAGCTGGTGCTGGCCTTAGATGTGGTGCCAGGTTGTGCTGACATTACCTGTACTGTCGATGCCAATAAAAAAAATGCTGACAAAAAAGACACTGCCATGGTCTACGACCAGTTAATGGCGCGGCACTGGGACACCTGGGAAGACGGTTTAAAATCGCACTTTTTTGTGGCTGATGTTACAGATTCAAAAATCACCACCGCCAGGGATTTAATGCCAGAGTGGAATACCGATGTAGCAGGTGTTGCTGAAGCTTCATTTACCCCAGATGGTCAAAATCTGGTATTCAGCGCCAAAATTCCGGCCAAAGATCAGGCCTGGCATACCAACTTTGATATTTTTCAGGTATCGCTCAAAGGCGGTGAAAAAATCAACCTGACCAAAGATAATCCGGCTTGGGATGCCAAACCATCCTTCTCGAAAGACGGCCGCTATATGGCTTATCTGGCGATGAAAAAGCCACAATTTGAAGCCGACCGCTTTGCATTAGTGCTGCTCGATTTAGCCACTGGCGAGCGTAAAGAGCTGGCACCGGAGTGGGATCGCTCAGTCAATGAATACGTGTTTGGTCCGGATAACCGCACCTTATATGCCACTGCACAAGACCTGGGGCAAGTCAGTGTCTTTTCTATCAACAGCGCCTTTGGTGAAGTGTCAAAGCTTTACTCAGATGGCAGCGCCGGCAGCCTGAATGTAGCTGGCGGTAAAGTTGTGTTTACCAATCATCGTCTGAATCAGCCGACTGAGATTTACCAGCTTAAAGGTGAATCTGGCATGGCCGACCAACTGACCCTGGTCAACGCTAACAATTTGAAAGACATTCAATTTGCTGAATTTGAACAGTTCAGTTTCCCGGGCGCGAACGAAGAAACTGTGTACGGTTACTGGATGAAACCTTGGAATTTTCAGGAAGGCAAAAAGTACCCGATGGCCTTTATCGTTCATGGTGGCCCGCAAGGCAGTTTTGGCAATATGTTTAACGCACGCTGGAATGCGCAACTGTGGGCAGCTCAAGGTTATGGCGTGGTGATGATCGATTTCCATGGCTCTACTGGTTATGGCCAGGCCTTTACTGATTCAATCAGCCGCGATTGGGGTGGCAAACCACTGGAAGATCTGAAAAAAGGCTTCGCTTATATCACCGACAACCAGAAATGGCTGGATGGTAGCAACGCCTGTGCGCTGGGCGCATCATATGGCGGCTACATGATGAACTGGATTGCCGGTAACTGGCCAACTGGCTTTAAATGTTTAGTTAATCATGCGGGTTTGTTTGATATGCCATCGTTTTACGGTAGCACTGAAGAGCTGTGGTTCCCGGAATACGATATGGGTGGTCCGGTCTGGAATAAAGAAGCCGATTACCATAAGTTCAATCCGTCAGCTTTAGTTGACAACTGGCAAACGCCAATGCTGGTGATCCACGGCTTAAAAGACTATCGCGTGCCATACGCACAGGGCCTGGCCGCGTTTACCACTTTGCAGCGCAAAGGCATTGAATCAAAGCTGGTGGTATTTCCTGATGAAAATCATTGGATTCTAAATCCTGCCAATGCCGAACGCTGGTACAACGAAGTGTTTAGCTGGATGAAACAACAAACCAGCGCCAAGTAATTCATCATTATGAACAATGCCGCAGCTAGTCTGCGGTATTTTTTTGCGACAATTTTGCCGTAAGGTAACATCGCAGAAACCGGTTTCTCTTAGGTTCCCGTTTGTTCCTTTTGTTGCAAAAGTGTCAGTCTGGATTATCTTTAGAGCTCAAATACCTAAAACCACTAAATACCTAAAATAATTAAATCCACTACGCCAGCATTATGCCTGCTCTGGATGCTCGACTGTGCTTTACCCTAACGTTACCCCGACACAAGGATCAGATGTCATGCGTTTTACCCAGAAAATCAAATTGATCAGCTTACTTACAGCGTTAATCCCGCTGGTGATTGCAACTTTGTGTGTGACCTTGCTGGCGCGTGCTGAGTTATTTGCTCAGGCTGAAGCCAAGCTGGAGGCAGTGAAGGAAATTAAGCAGCGCCAAATCAATGCCTTATTTGACGATTTTGCCGCAGGGCTTGGCGCTGTGCATGCGGTAGTACAAACACAGTTTGACCCGGCGCAACCTCAGGCATTACACGAAGCGTTGCTGCCGATTTCTCAGCAGCTTGGTTTTTACGACATTTTTATTATTAATCCGACGGGCACCGTGTTGTATTCGGTGGCGAAAGAGGCAGATTTTCAGAGTAATTTAATTAATGGCCCTTATGCTAATTCCGGGCTCGCCAAGTTGTTTCAAAGGGTAAAAGGCAAAGGCCAACAGGTGCTGATTGAAGATTTTGCACCTTATGCACCATCCAATGGTCAGGCCGCGGCTTTTATCGGACGTGAACTGATCAGTGAAGGAGAAAGCTGGGTGGTGGCGGTGCAGTTGTCGATTGACCGGATTAATTCAGTGATGCAAGTGCGTGAAGGCATGGGCAAAAGTGGTGAAACCTATTTGGTTGGGCCGGATCAGCGGATGCGCTCGGATTCATTTCTCGATCCAGCGAAGCGTACGGTGTTGGCGTCATTTGCCGGAACAGTGCAGCAAAATGGCGTGGTGACAGCAGCCAGCGAAGCGGCGTTAAAAGGCGAGGCGGGCTTGGCCTATATTGATGATTACAATGGTAATCCGGTAGTTTCTGCCTACTCGCCACTGGATATATTCGGCCTGCACTGGGCATTACTGGCGGAGATTGACGTGGCAGAAGTGGCTGCGCCAGCAACCCGGATGTTGTGGATTGGCTTGGGTATTATTGTCGCAGCTATCGCATTGGCACTGTTGGCCGCTCGGGTGGTTAGCTTTTATGTGTTGTCGCCGTTGGGTGGTGAACCTGCTGATATGGTCGATATGACCAGTCGGATTGCCGATGGTGATTTAACCATGTCGTTGACTGGCGCTTCACAAACCAGCTTGATGGGCTGGCTTGGCAAGATGCAACAGCAATTACGGCGGTTGATTGGCCAGTTGGTTGGCGTTGGTCAGGCGCTGGAAATGGCTGCTGCGCAAAATTCCTCGGCGTTAACCCAGGCCGATGGCAGTTTGCAAATTCAGGCGCGAGAAACAGAGATGCTCGCCACCGCGATTGAAGAAATGAGTTATGCCGCTGCCGAAATTGGCACCAATACCGTGCTGGCGTCCGATGAAGTGAACGCCAGCCAGGCAGCTGCGACAAAGCTTACGCAGACCATTGGCCATGTCAGTGCCAGCCTTGAACAAACGCTGGCGGCATTTAGCCAGATGCGTCAGCAAGTTAGCCGTTTGGATCAGGATAGTCAGCAAATTGCCTCGGTAGTGGCTGTGATTACTTCAATTGCCGATCAAACCAATTTGTTGGCGCTCAACGCCGCTATTGAAGCTGCGCGGGCAGGTGAACAAGGTCGTGGTTTTGCTGTGGTCGCCGATGAAGTGCGGCAGCTGGCGGGCAAAGTGCAGTTGGCAACCCGAGATATTGCGTCGGTTATTCAGGGCATATTGCAGTTATCACACAATTTGAACAACAGTAGTGCTGGCTGTGAATCGATAGCAAATGACACTAAAACTGAAGCCTTGTCGATGCAACAGCAAGTGGACGACATCGACGGCAGGCTGCAGCAGTTAAAACAACTGATGGCGCAAACTGCCACAGCGGCAGAAGAACAAACCAGCGTCAGCGCGACTTTAGCCAAAGGAATTTCTAGCCTGAGTGCGGCGGCGGAAGAAAACAGTACCGCGATCAGCGAAGTCGCATCCAGTACCCGTGGCTTGTTGGGATTGGCTACGGAGTTGGGCACTGCAGTAGGGCAGTTTAAGGTCTAGGTGTGCGGTTTGTGGCGAAAAGGGTACGATGTTTATCGTACCCAACTGAGCCTGCGATGATGCTGTTTGTCACTGCTAATTACAATATTCACAGCTGACAACAAGATTACAGCGGGCAAAAGTTTACTGCTGATTATTCAATAAATAACCGGCATGAAACCGCAAGTGTTGCTCGATAAAACTAGCGATAAAATAGTAGCTGTGATCATATCCAACTTGATATTCCAGTTGCAATGGCGTGCTACTGGTTTCGGCAGCCTGACGCAGCTGTTCCGGAAACAACTGGGTTGCCATAAACTGATCAGCGTCACCTTGTGATACCAGGATTGGCAACTGGCTGCCCAGTTTTGTCAACAACAGGCTGGCATCATAGTCTTCCCAGCTGTGCTGATCGTCACCCAGATAAGCACCAAAGGCCTTTTTGCCCCAGTCACATTGCACCGGGTTGGCAATCGGCGCAAATGCTGACACTGCACAAAAAAGTTCGGGTTGGCGCAGTGCAATAACCAAAGCACCATGACCGCCCATGGAATGTCCGCTGATCGATTTTTGTGTTGTTATCGGCAGGTTCGCTTCACATAACTTTGGCAATTCCTGCGTGATGTAATCGTACATCTGATAATGTTTTTGCCACGGCGCTTGCGTCGCATTGACATAAAAACCAGCACCAAGACCGAGGTCGTAAGCGCCATCCGGAGCGTCTGGTACACCATCGCCACGCGGGCTGGTGTCCGGGATAATAAGCGCGATGCCAAGTTCAGCGGCAATGCGTTGTGCACCGGATTTAGCCGAAAAATTTTCATCGGTACAGGTCAGGCCTGACAGCCAATACAAAGCAGGTACCGGATGAAATTCGGCCTGCGGCGGTATATATACCGAAAACTGCATGTCGCATTGCAGCGTGGTGGATTGGTGGGAAAAACGTTTTTGCCACCCCTCAAAACAACGCTGGGTCGCCAGTTGTTGCAGTGCCATAAATTACCTCTGCGATACATCTCGGAATTGGTGACACCGGCTTTTAAAGAGCCGGTGCAAGTGTAAAAACAGCGACTGATCCCGTTGCTTAAAAGTGGATCACGGTGCGGATGGATTTACCTTCGTGCATTAAATCAAAAGCTTCGTTAATGCGTTCGAGCGGCATGGTGTGGGTGATAAAAGTATCCAGCTCAAATTCGCCTTTTAAATATCGCTCAACGTAGTCTGGCAATTCACTGCGACCTTTGACGCCACCAAAAGCGGTACCACGCCAGACGCGGCCGGTCACCAGCTGAAATGGTCTGGTGGAAATTTCAGCGCCACTGGGTGCAACACCAATAATCACCGACTCGCCCCAGCCTTTATGACAACATTCCAGCGCCGAGCGCATCACATTGACGTTACCGATACATTCAAAACTAAAATCAACCCCACCGTCGGTCATTTCGACAATCACGTCTTGAATTGGCTTGTCGAAATTTTTTGGATTAATCACATCGGTTGCGCCGAGCTTCAGTGCAATATCAAACTTAGCTTCGTTAATATCAATAGCAATAATGCGGCTGGCTTTGGCCATCACAGCGCCGATAATGGCTGACAGACCAATACCACCCAAACCGAAAACAGCGACAGTATCACCTGCTTTGACTTTGGCGGTATTCATTACTGCGCCCATACCGGTGGTCACGCCACAACCCAATAAACAGACTTTTTCCAAAGGTGCGGCTTTATTGATTTTTGCCAATGAAATTTCCGGTAGTACCGTATATTCGCTAAAGGTGGAAGTGCCCATATAGTGGTAAATCGGTTGGCCATCTTTGGAGAATCGGGTGGTACCGTCAGGCATTAAGCCCTGGCCTTGTGTCGCACGAATAGCCTGACACAAATTGGTTTTGCCGCTTAAGCAGAACTTACATTTGCCACATTCTGGAGTGTATAGCGGGATCACATGATCGCCAACAGCAACGCTGGTGACGCCTGCGCCAACTGCTTCGACAATACCAGCGCCTTCGTGGCCCAGAATGCACGGAAATTTACCTTCTGAATCAGCGCCAGATAGCGTGTAGGCATCGGTATGACAGACACCGGTCGCTATTAAACGCACTAATACTTCGCCTTGTTGTGGCGGCATTAAATCAACTTCTTCAATGGTCAGTGGCTGGCCTGGTCCCCAGGCAACAGCGGCACGGGTTTTAATCATTTGCATATGAAGATCCTTATTGATATCAAAGACGCATTGTAAAACCAACGTTTCGAGAGGGAATTCATCAGAAAAAACAATGGCTTGCAATGCAATAGAATATTTTGCTCACCAGCTAAGCCTGGCGAATGTTACCGGTACGTTATTGCTGCCTTATCGATAGAGCCGCAACCGGATAAACAGCGTCTCCACTTCAGTCCGCGCCCAGGGTGTTTTACGTAAAAATTTCAAACTGGATTTCACACTGGGGTTTTCAATAAAACATTTAATTTTGATTTGCGCCGCTAGTGCCGGATAACCACCGTAGTGGCTCAGCAAAGAATTCAGAATTTGCTCTAGCGTAAAACCATGTAACGGGTTTTTGGGCTGTTCCGCAGTGAGTGGTTGTGGTTGATCAGCATTATTCATGAACGGCCTCCGTGACGTTGTCAGTTACTGGCACCGGCACTGCAGGCGATTGCCCGGCAGGTGGAAACAGCGCGCGCCATTGGCCATGAAACCACTCGTCTTCGGTGCCAATTGCCAGACTTGAATTTGGAAATAAATTGTTTGGCGCTGCCAGCGCTTCGACTTTCATACCATCAATTTGCCAGAAAATCTTTCCGCCTGAGATTAAGTTCACCGGCGTTGGTGCTTGTGGATCCAACAATGCGACCTGATAAATAAAGGAGCTAAAAGGCCCGCCATTGCCAGCTTCACGCACGGCACTTGCCCATAACACATTAGATTCGAGATATAAATCTGCAATATCACGCTGCGCTGGTTGTGCAAGATCCGGCTGCGGTGGTTGTACCTGCAAGCGCTCTGCCGACCACTGAATATCACCAGCAGCTAAATCAAAGTCGCCCCGGTTAAGCTGCCACGTTGGCCATTGCCACCGCGTTCGCCTAACACCAACAAAAAACGATTCGGTGCTTTATTCAGGCAAGCCAGACCTTCAAAATTGTCACCAGCTTGCTGTTCGGTGTTGTCACGTTGCACCGGTAAAGCAAAACTCGCTAAGACCGTGGCATAACCCTGATATAGCTTCAGATGGAATAAACGGCCAAATTCGCCGTGCCAGCTGCCACTTTCTGCCAGCAGAAACTCATTCTGGCGACCGGGCAGGGCGCACATCGATTCCAAATCGTTGGATGGTTGATTCTGTGGCCAACCGGTAACAAAAATTGATTTGTAAGAAGGCTTTCCTTCAGGGCTGAACTGCAGTAAACCAAGCCGGTCACCGCCTTGGTCAATTTTTTTGTCCTGTACCAGCAAGTAACTGTCATTCGTCACCATCGCCATGGCACTAATCCCGGGTAAGGTGGTTTTTACTGTGGGTCGAGCCAGGGTAAACCAGCGTGGGTCAACCGACATTTCGAATAATAGCGGTGCCATTTTATTAAAATGTTCAGCGTTGACATCACATTGAATATTATCAGGATAATGCTGTTTCCAAGGATCATTCACCAGATACACTTTGCCTTGATGCACTGCAACACCTTCCAGCGCCGTTTGCACCATTTTTTCATAGACCGGGCACAAGCCAGAATTGTCGGTGGCCACAAAAAAACTGAGTGGCTGCACAAAAGGCTGCACCCGGTTAGTTAAATCAAAAATCCACAGTTGGTCATCATTGCGGGCGACCGCAACCAGATACCCCGGATGCCCCGGAATTGGGCTTGGTAAAAAGTCGATGCCGTTGATCGGATGACCTTTGTTGTCCAATGGCGGCATCGCCAGATTGGCATCAATCACCTTCACGAAATTATCTTTGGCCCAAAAATCGGCGGTTAAACGGGTTTTGAAGATGGCCGGCAACGTGGCACTGTTTTTCTCCAACGCCAGATACAGGTTTTGGTGATCGTCAACTGCCAGACCTTCGATACCATCGTTGGGTAAGTTGCCAACTTTCGATTCCAGCGGAAACTGCACCGGACGCACCGCAGTGATTTCCGCACTGCTAAAATCGGCATTTAAGCTGATTTTTAATAATAAAGTTGGATAACTGGTCGAATTGGTTTGCGCATATTTTTTGGCACAGGACGGACTTAATTGCGCACGACTGGCGTCTTCGGTCACGGTGATCAGGGTTAAATCATCCAGCCGATCCCAGGTTAAGGCTTCTAAGTCCGGAGAATTGGCAATGTAATCGCCGAAGCAACTCTTTCTGACGTCGGCAGAAATGGTGATATCGATGGGCCGCTGGTTAAAAACTGCGGTTTGCGGGTTGATCCGAAATAGCTTCATCCGTAAACCGGGATCGGCACTTTGATCGCCCAGACTCAGCAATTCGCCGTGGCGCCAGGTTAAACCTGAGGTTTGTGGATCTTTCAGACTCTGTTGATTCAGGTCCCGGACCCACTGACCGGTCAGGGCAATTTCGGCTTGCAGGTGCAATGGCATAAAGGGCAATGCCAGTAAAAATAACCAGAAACGACTTGTCGCTTTCATGAATGTCTCATCAGGGTCTGCATCAAGTGATGCAGGGTCAACGGCAACGCTGCCGACAGAAGTCGCTAATCTACCAGAAAAACAAAATCCGGCATACCAAGGCCGTTGAATTCGCAAAAAGATACGACAAAATTTGTTTTACTGACCCGATAACTTTTATCTGTTTGGTGATACGGGAACCGCTAAAAATTTAGCAAAAAAAAGCCCGCAGGCGCGGGCTTTGCTGATTGCTGGCCAGCGTCGACCAGCTTAGGTTTTTATTGCTGATCAATAGGCTTGTTCGTGCACGTCGCGCACGGCACGACCGGATGGGTCGGTCATTTGCGCCATTTTCGCATCCCAGGCCAGTGCTTCAGGTGTCGAACATGCAACAGATTTTCCGCCAGGTACACAAGCTATAGCGCCACTGTGTGGGAAATGTTCTTCAAAAATCACCCGGTACAGATAAGCTTCTTTGCTATCCGGCGTGTTGACCGGGAAGCGGAAGGCTGCAGTCGTCAACTGTTGGTCGCTCACTTCTTTTTCGGCAAAGGCTTTTAAACTGTCAATCCAGCTGTAGCCAACGCCGTCAGAGAATTGCTCTTTTTGCCGCCATAGAATTTCATTTGGCAGCAAACCATCAAAGGCCTGACGCAAAATGTGTTTTTCCATTTTGCCGTTGCCACACATTTTTGCCTGCGGGTTTAACCGCATCGCGACGTCCATAAAATGTTTATCGAGGAACGGCACCCGGGCTTCAATACCCCAGGCAGACATCGCTTTGTTGGCGCGGTTACAGTCGAACATATGTAACCGGTCCAGTTTCCGCAGTGTTTCTTCGTGGAATTCTTTGGCATTTGGCGCCTTATGGAAATACAAATAACCGCCAAACAACTCGTCGGAGCCTTCGCCTGATAACACCATTTTGATGCCCATGGCTTTGATTTTCCGCGCCATTAAGTACATAGGTGTTGACGCACGAATGGTGGTGACATCGTAGGTTTCGAGGAAATAAACCACATCACGCAGCGCATCGATACCTTCTTGCACCGTAAACAATACTTCGTGGTGCACGGTGCCGATGGTATCCGCCACTTTACGCGCAGCAATTAAATCCGGTGAACCGGCAAGACCAACGGCGAAAGAGTGTAAACGTGGCCACCATGCTTCCGATTTACCGTCATCTTCAATGCGGTTACGTGCAAACTGCTGGGTAATTGCCGAAATTAACGATGAATCCAGGCCGCCTGATAACAACACGCCATAAGGTACGTCGGACATTAAATGGCTTTTTACCGACTGCTCTAACGCTTCACGCAGTTCACCTAAATCAGCTGGATTGTCTTTAACCGCATCATAACTTTGCCAGTCGCGGGCATAGTATTTTTCAAGCTTGCCGATTTTGCTGTCGAAATAATGCCCTGGCGGGAATTCCTGCATTTGTTTACAAACCGGGATCAGCGCTTTGAGCTCAGAAGCGACATACAGCTGACCATGTTCGTCATAACCGTAATACAGCGGAATAATGCCGATATGGTCGCGGGCAATTAAATAGCGTTGTTGTTCAGCGTCATACAGAATAAAGGCAAACATGCCCTGCAGTTGATCGATAAAACTGGCGCCATGCTCCAGATACAACGGCAGAATGACTTCGCAATCTGATTTGGTCTGGAACTGATAGTCGACGGTTAAATTTTTCTCTAAATTCTTGTGATTATAAATCTCACCATTCACTGCCAGAATGTGATTTCGATTTGGATTAATCAGTGGTTGCGCGCCATTTTCAGTATCTACAATGGCCAGACGCTCGTGCACGAGGATGGCATTATTGTCATTCCAGATCCCAGACCAATCCGGACCACGATGACGTAACAACTTAGATAACTGTAGCGCCTGTTGGCGCAAGGCTTTAACATCAGTCTTGATGTCAAGCACCCCGAATATCGAACACATGATAAAAACTCCGTTAGGTTTAATCCGAAAAAAATCAATTCATTTGGCAGTATGTACGTTCAGACGTACCCCGTTGAATGTGCCATTTACCGCCAAAATTGCAAGCTGTTTTTTAGGTTTTGCACAAGTATGTCGGGGTGAATGCTTTCAGCCGGAGTATCAACATGTCTAACCAAAACCCGCCGCCAAAAGCTGTAGTGACCGCTCAGCCACCGACAAAAACAGCCAGATTTGTCGCGCCTGAACATTGGGATAGGCACATTTGGCAGCATAATCCGATATTTGCTGAGCTGAGTACCTTGTTTCCATTGATAGCATTGACCGATTTTCCGACAGTCAGCGAACTGGAACATTGGCGTCAACAATTCAGACCGCAGCTGCCGGTACGTTTTGTCGATAACGAGCTATTAGCGGCTGATGGTCGTTATTACGAAGCCTTTATTTATCATACCCAGCAGGTGCCGACCCGCTATCCGAACTGGCATGATTTGTTTGGCGCTTTGATTTGGTGTTTATTTCCGAACACAAAAAAACTGTTAAATCGGCTACATATCCAGGAGATTGATCTTCATGGCGCCAGTATTCGCACTGAACTTCGCAATAAACTGACGTTATTAGATGAATGCGGTGTGTTGATTTTGCATCGTCAGGATCAAACCAATATGGTGGAGTTGCTGCGCCAGCATCAGTGGCAACAAGCTTTTGTCAGTCACCGCCATCATTGGCAAGGCCAAAGCTCTGAACCGACGATTGCGGCGATGATGTTTGGCCATGCCAATTATGAAATGGCCACCCGGCCCTTTATCGGACTCACCGGCAAAATGCTGGCGATGGCAGTTCCTGATGATTTTTTCAGCCAGTCATTGCGTCAACGTATTGATTTCATAGATACTGCGTTAAGTAAACAAATTGCTAATCAAGGTATATTCAGTGACCCACTGCAGCTGACACCGCTGCCACTGTTGGGTGTGCCAGGTTGGTTTTTTGCGAATGAACAGCCGGATTTCTACCAGAATAGCGCTTATTTCCGGCCAAAGCGTATCAGCAAAGTTCAGGAATGACCCTAAAAAAATACGCTGGGCACCACCATTCTCTTTGACGGAGCAACCATGATTCAAATTCAGCAACTGGCAAAATCTTTTGCCATTAGCAAACAAAGTAAATTGTCAGACAGCGAAAAAAACGACGTGCGTTTTGGCGGCGATCGGTTTCATTCAGTGCGTAATGTCAGTTTTGACTGCGCGGCGGGAGAAGTACTTGGACTTTTAGGTCCGAACGGTGCTGGTAAAACCACCACTTTGCGCATGTTATCAACAGCACTGCAGCCTGATAGCGGTGCAGTGATGATTGACGGACAGGACGTGATTAAAAACCCGCTACAAGCGCGCAAACGTATCGGTTTTTTGTCCAGTAGCACTGGTTTATACGGCCGTTTAACCGCCCGGGAAAATATCGCCTATTTTGGCCGATTGCACGGGATGCAAGAAACAGAACTAAATCATCGGATTGAAGAGTTATTGACCTTGTTATCGATGCACGAATTCGCCAATCGTCGTGCCGACAATATGTCCACCGGTATGAAGCAAAAAACAGCCATTGCCCGCGCCGTAGTGCATTCTCCAAAAGTTGTGATCCTGGATGAACCAACCACCGGCTTAGATATTATGACAGTGCAGACAGTGCTGGATTTTATCCAGTCGTTAAAACAACAAGGCACGCCGGTTATTTTTTCGACCCATCACCTCGACGAAGTTGCGACTTTGTGTGACAGAGTCGTCGTGATTAATCATGGTATTAGTGCCTTTAACGGTAGTTTAAACGAATTCAAACAGTTAACTGACAGTGGTGACTTGCGTCAGTCTTTTTTACAAGTGATCCAGCGGGAGGCAGTATAAATGTGGCAGGTATATCTTAAGGAACTGACCGAGCTGTTGCGCGACAAAAAAACACTGATGTTTGTGATTTTGTTACCGATCCTGATTTTCCCGGTGCTGTTCGGCATTATGGGGCTGGTGATGGCCAATGTCAGTCGCCAGGCTGAAGCAGAAGAACATCGTTATGTGGTGATTCATGCTGACCGTGCTGCTGAGTTTGCCGATTCGCTGTTTTATCATAAAAACTTTAAACAGGTGACCACAACGCTTACCACTGTTGATGAATTAAAACAGGCAATCCGTGACGACAAGTTTGATGTTGCTATCGTGATCCCTGCTGATTTTAATGCTGCTGAATCAAATCTCGATCAAAGCAAATGGCAACTTATCCATAACAGTTCGTCGCAATTGGATATGATTTCAAAACATTTTAATGAACTGCTGAAAACCTATAGTCAAAAATTACAGCAGGCAAAATTGTTAGCGCTTGGTGTGACGATGGAGCAAATGCCGGCCGTGCTGGAACCAGTGAAAGTTGAACGGGTTAATACAGCCGAAAGCAGAGAAAATATTGGCGAGTTGATTGGCGGTTGGATCGCTTACTTGCTGGTACCGCTGTGCCTGGTGGGGGCATCTTATCCAGCGATGGATATTGGCGCAGGTGAAAAAGAGCGGGGCACGCTTGAAACCTTGCTTATTTGCCCGATTTCCCGCACTGCCATCGTACTTGGAAAATTTATGACGGTACTAACGACGGGGCTTGTCGCAGCACTGATCACCGTGGTCAGTTTTGGCGGCTGGGGTTATATCATAGGCTCAATGATGGGAGTTGATATTGTTGCCAAAGCAATGTCGACCTTAGGTTTGGTTGATTTAACCTTGATTTTAGCGCTGCTGATCCCGTTAACTGCCATTTTCGCGGCCCTGTTATTGAGTCTGTCGATTTATGCCCGCAGCTACAAAGAAGCACAAAATTACATTGGCCCGGTCACCATGGTGGTGTTTATGCCACTTATTGTGTCAATTCTGCCAGGTATTGAACTGAACTGGAAACTGGCGATGATACCGGTGTTGAATGTGGCTCTGGGGATTAAAGAACTGGTCAAAGGCACCATTGATTATTCGCTGCTCGGTGTGGTGTTGCTATCAACGTTGGTGCTGGCAGGGGCGATGATTGCATTTTGCGTGTCCTGGTTTCAGAAAGAGAAAGTACTGTTTCGCTAAGCTTTGTGCAGAGGGGCCGGAACTAACCGGCCTGATCGCGGCGTTGTCGTCCGATGATGCCGCAATTCCAATGAGAGCTAAAAATGTCCGTTGATCCTGTTCAACACGCTGTTTTTAATGCGGTTGTGAACCCTTATCAAGGCTGCTACCTCGGTCCGGCACAGTTGCCGGCCAGGCTGTCGCCTGAAAATGTTGCTGGTTTTATCGGCATGCTGGCCGCCAGTATTGAGGCCTGGCAAGACAATTATCGGCTGATCTGGCTGGAATTGCCTGCCTCTCATGCCGCCTTAATTGAACCGGTACTGAGCCTGGGTTTTAGCTTTCACCACTGCCACAGTGCGCAATTGATGATGGTGAAAAAATTGCAGGCCGACAGTTACATACCGCTGGCTGCTACGCACAGTGTCGGGGTGGGGGGGCTGGTCTGGTCACCGACAGGCGAAGTATTGATGGTGAAAGAGTTAACATTGCCCGGGCAAAAACCGGGTTATTTTAAGTTGCCCGGTGGTATGGTCGAGCCACAAGAACATCTGGCGACGGCAGTGGTGCGGGAAGTGCTGGAAGAAACTGGCGTACAGGCAACTTTTCAGGCGATGTTGGGCATGCGCCATCACCACCGTGGTCAATTTGGCGCTTCGAATCTGTATATTGTTTGTCAGTTACAGGCTCAAACCACGGCCATCTACGCTGCTGAGAATGAAATTGCAGAAGTACGCTGGTTCAGGCCGGAGACCTATCTCCTTGATGAAAAAGCAAGTGAATACAATAAGTTGCTATTGAAGTCTGCATTGAAATATTCAGGTCTGGTGCAACATCAGGTGGCTGGTTATTCACAGTCTGTCGCTGATTACGAAATATTTTTACCGGAACTTTAGTTAGAAAAATAGATCTTTTGTAAAAACATCAGCTTGTGATATTTGCGACCAATGGTGCTTGAAAAACATTCAAATTTACCGGACGCTGCTGTCTGAATTTTCGCCAGCCAACAGAGCGGGGACCTTTTATGACTTCGGATTTTGTTAAACAAGTTCATCTGGAAACAGCACGTCGTTATCAACAGCAAGGTCACGACATTGACTACCTGGTATCGCACTTTCAAAAAGTAGCGCTTGATCAGGATGATATCGCCGAGCTGCTCACTGAAATTGCGCCAACCAGCGCGGCGACGGAACGTAACGGCAGACAAACAGCATAAAAAAACACCGCGATTAGCGGTGTTTTTTTAGTTCTTATGTAATTAGCTGGTGCCGCAAGGCCATGTTTTTACATGGCTGTTGCTTAGATTTGGCGAGTCGCCCACAAATCATATTCGTCAGCGGCGTCAACAACTGCAGTGATCACATCACCGGCTTTAACGTCAGTCAGACCATTTAAGTACACAGCACCATCAATTTCCGGTGCATCCGCAAAACTACGGCCGATTGCGCCTTCGTCATCCACTTCGTCAATCAGTACCTGAATGGTCCGGCCAATTTTAGCTTGTAAGCGGGCGGCGCTGATCCGTTGCTGAGTTTCCATAAACCGATGGTAACGCAGCTCTTTAATTTCTTCCGGTACCGGATCCGGTAATTCGTTGGCTTTGGCACCTTCGACCGGGCTGTATTTAAAACAACCAACCCGATCAAGCTGTGCTTCTTCCAGGAAATTCAGCAGTTCCTGGAACTCTTCTTCCGTTTCACCGGGGAAACCGACAATAAAGGTGGAGCGAATGGTCAAATCAGGGCAAATAGAACGCCATTTTTTGATCCGCTCTAAGGTCCGTTCGGCCTGTCCTGGGCGTTTCATTAATTTCAGAATCCGCGGGCTGGCATGTTGGAATGGAATATCTAAATATGGCAATAACTTACCGGCGGCCATCAGCGGGATTACGTCGTCGACATGTGGATATGGATACACATAATGCAGACGTACCCAAATGCCAAGTTCAGCCAGTGCTTCACACATGGCCAGCATTGAAGTTTTTACCGGTTGTCCGTTCCAGAAGCCGGTGCGATGTTTGACATCAACACCATAAGCACTGGTGTCCTGCGAAATGACCAACAATTCTTTGACACCGGCTTTTTGTAAACGGCCAGCTTCGTCAAGCACTTCACCAATAGGACGACTGACTAAATCGCCACGCATCGACGGAATAATGCAGAACGTACAGCGATGGTTACAACCTTCAGAGATTTTTAAATAGGCATAATGTTTTGGCGTTAGTTTGACACCGGTATCCGGCACTAATTGCAGAAACGGGTCATAAGCAGGTTTTGGCACAAATTGATGGACCTGATCCAGCACGTTTTCATAAGCGTGAGGGCCAGTGATGCCAAGAACATTTGGATGCACCTGACGGATCTCGTCTTCACGGGCGCCCAGACAACCGGTCACGATCACTTTGCCGTTCTCGGCCAACGCTTCACCGATAGTGTCCAGCGACTCTTGTACGGCACTGTCAATAAAACCACAGGTATTGACGATCACCAGCTCCGCGTCTTCATAAGAAGGGACGATGTTATAACCTTCAACTTTCAGTTGCGTCAGAATGCGCTCAGAATCGACCAGGTTTTTCGGACAGCCGAGGCTTACAAAACCAACTTTAGGTTGTGACATAACAATTTGAGACCTTGAAGAAAACGGGCGCGTATTTTAAACGAAAGCTGCTGTACTCACCAGAGGTTGGTGGAAAAAGACTAATCGATTATGAGTGAAGGTTTCAATTTGCTTCGATCGCAAAGTTTGGTTACTGTCCCACGGTATGGAATCTGTTAACAAACGGACCCATTTTAGATTCGCCTGTTGTCGGCTGTCGATATTATTTACAGAAAATCGATGTAAATAGTTGGTTGTTTATTCAGCAGTCTGGCGTTGAGTCTCTATCTGAAGTAGTTAGTGTGGCACGCATACTTCACTGATATGTAAATAAATATTGCAGTTGTGGGCAGGTTGTAATCCTTCGTGATTATATTTTAAGTTGTTCGAAAATGTAATTAACAGTGTCAGTATAATTTACATGTTGATTTTGAAACCAGAATTTTACATCTGTCGTAACCAGTGTTGGTGCGGTAACCGAATGTAACAATTTGTTGGCAGGCATATTGCAACTGAACTTTTGAATGCCATCAAGGCAAATCACAAAAGCATTTAATGCTACTAATAATTCACAAAATCCGGGTAACTTATGACCATTAAAACAACGCAGAATAGCCGGCCAAGCCGCCGCA
Source organism: Rheinheimera sp. SA_1 (assembly GCF_001669775.1). Classification (GTDB taxonomy): domain Bacteria; phylum Pseudomonadota; class Gammaproteobacteria; order Enterobacterales; family Alteromonadaceae; genus Pararheinheimera. The sequence goes on along the minus strand of NZ_LXWK01000016.1, from coordinate 361,888 downwards.
AATTACCATTCGTAAAAACCCTAGCAACATTGGCAACAGCTGCAGTTCTCTCAATGAGTCAGGCTCACGCCACAATCGTCGACATCGATTTTGAAGACTCAGCCTTTTCCGATGTCAGCCTGTTCGTCAACGGTGACACCGTAGAATACAAAAACGTATTATTTAAAACAGAAAGTCTGGACGACGGTTTATCAGGTGCGCTGATTGACGGTAGTGATCCATTTACTTTTTTCAACCTGGGTTTCCCAGGCAATAACATCTCTGCTTATTACGCCGCAGTAAACAATGGCTGGTTTTCTATTCAGCATAAAATCGCTGGTGCCGGCATTCGTCTGACTGGTCTGGATTTCAGCTTTATTGCGCCATTGCCAGGTTTCCTGAATTTCACCGTGGGTCAGTTGGTCGTTGCTGGTCAGAAAGCCGATGGCAGCTTTAACTTCGCAGCACGTGACTTCGCAGGCCAGGATGCTCAGGGTAACTGGCAGTTTGATACCTGGAATAGCATCAGCTCAGATCTGGGCGGTGGTAAATTCACTAATATTTCGGTCCTTGCTTGTTTATACACTGACACAGGTGCTTGTGTATTTGTCGACAATAATCAGGCGCAATTTGCAGTTGATAATCTGGCAGTTGATGTAGCGGCGCCAGCTACTGTAGGTCTGTTTGCACTCTCATTGGCAGGTCTGTTTGCTGCCAATCGTCGCCGTCAACAAGCCAAATAATAATTAAAAAAGGAACTGTGATGAAATTATCTCAAATGTCGCTCGCTGTAGCGGCGGTACTCGCTGCGTCTTTCGCAGCTCAAGCATCAGAAGTACGTCGTCCTTATGTGGTGCAACTGGCCGCAGCGCCTGCTGCTTCTTACACTGGTGGTGTAGCTGGTTTTGCGGCCACTAAACCTGCAGCTGGTCAGAAACTCGATGTGGATGCTTCTGCAGTGCAAAATTACCTGGGTTACCTAGATCAGGTTCATTCAAATGTATTAGCAGCCGTGCCTGAAGTGGAAGCTATTCACCAGTTTAATCTGGTGTTTAACGGTTTCACTGCAATGCTGACTGACGCTGAAGTTCGCGCGCTGAAGAAAAACAGCAGTGTGGCGCAAATTCAGGTTGATGAACCGCATGAATTGACGACCAACTATACGCCAGCCTTCCTGAGCCTGGACGCCGCAGACGGTATTTGGGCAAAAGCCGGTGGTCAGGGTGCAGCTGGTGAAGATATCATCATCGGTATTATTGATAGTGGTGTCTCTCCTGAGAACCCAGCTTTTGCTGATCGTGTTGATGCCAATGGCGTCCCGACTTTTGATTTAGGCGCGACTCAGGTGTTTGGTCCTGCACCGGCAAAATGGAAAGGTGAATGTTCGCCTGGCGAAGGTTTCAGCTTAAATCACTGTAATAACAAACTTATTGGTGCACAGTTCTTTGATGCAACCTATCGCTCAGTGGTAGCACAAGGTTTGTATACCCCGCACTGGTCAGATTTTCAATCACCACGTGATAATGGTGGCCACGGTACTCACACTGCGACCACTGCCGGTGGTAATGCCAATGTCATGTCAAATGTGAATGGCGTGGCTATGGGCAAAGCTTCAGGTATCGCGCCACGTGCCCGTATTGCAGCTTATAAAGTCTGTTGGAGCTACCAGGATCCAGCTAACGTATTACTGCCGAGAAACTCCTGTTTTACCGGTGATAACGTTGCAGCCATTGAAAAAGCCGTAAAAGACGGTGTCGATGTACTGAACTATTCAATCAGCGGTAGCCAGACTTCCGTCAATGATGCTGTGGAACTTGCTTTCCTCGGCGCGACGAATGCAGGTGTATTTGTGTCAGCATCTGCTGGTAACAGTGGTCCTGGCAACGCGGTTGCTCACTTAGGCCCATGGTTAACAACGGTAGGCGCTTCAACGCACGACCGTTTTAACGCCGGTAATGTGATCCTCGGCAACGGTGCTTCTTATGAAGGTGGCTCATTAAATGGTGCAGCTTTAGCTGCTTCTACTTTTATTCTGGCGCGTGATGCGGCGAAAGACGGTGCAAACCTGACCAATGCAGCTTTATGTTTCGGTAGTGCCGATGGTGTCAGCTTGTTAGACCCATTAAAAGTTGCTGGCAAAGTGGTTGTTTGTGATCGCGGCAGCAATGTGTTAGTGAATAAATCTCAGGCAGTGAAAGAAACCGGTGGTATTGGTATCGTGATTGGTAACGTTCAGTTAACCAATAACACCATCACGTCGATTGACCATGGCATTCCTGCAGTGCACATCGACAAAGTCAGTACTGATGCAGTTAAAGCCTATTTAGCGGCTGAACCTGCCGCCACACTGGCAATGAGCAAATTTGCTGCCAAAAAGGGTACTGTTGCAGCGCCAGTTATGGCCGCGTTTTCATCACGGGGTCCAAACCGTGGTTATCCAAATATCCTGAAACCAGATTTAACAGCACCTGGTGTGGAAATCCTGGCGGGTTATACACCGACGCTGAACGAAGCGCAGCGTAATGAAGTAGCAAACGGTGCAGCCGCACCTGCTGCCTGGAATTTCCTGCAGGGCACTTCGATGTCAAGCCCGCATATTGCTGGTTTGGGTGCATTGTTAAAACAACAATACCCGAACTGGACACCGGCGATGATTAAATCTGCGCTGATGACCACGGGTAGTATGACTTTTGCTGATGCGCAGCCAGGTCAGGCAGCAGGTCAGTTGCCTTGGGCTCAGGGTGCTGGTCATGTAGTACCGAACAAAGCAGCGGCACCTGGTCTGGTTTATGACATTCAGCCAGTTGATTATACACGCTATTTGTGCAGCATCAGCTTGCCAAGCATCCCACAGTCAACCTGTAATGCAGTGGGTAAGATCTCTGATGTGAACCTGAACCTGCCTTCTATTACGTTGGCTAACGTTTTAGGTAAAACAACCGTAACGCGTACCGTGACCCATGTTGGTACTGGTACCGCGACTTACACTGCATCATCCAGCATTCCAGGCTTTAGCATTGATGTGGTTCCATCAACTCTGACATTGGCTCCGGGTCAATCAGCAAGCTTCACTGCAACGGTAACCCGTACCAGTGCAGCTTTAAATACCTGGGCTTTTGGTTCCTTAAAATGGACTGACGGTGCCACAGTTGTGAGTGTTCCGGTGTCTGCTAAAGGTACTGGTTTAGCTGCCGCAAGTGCGTTGTATAGCGAAAACGTGAAAGGCAACATTCTGTACACCATTGGCACTGGTTTTGCTGGCGCCATGACTTCGCAAGTGGGCGGCTTAAAAGCTGCGACTGTGAAGAGTCTGACCATCGGTCAGGCGACACCAGGTACAATTGAGACCTCTGCACAGTTAGCTACAGCTTGTTTAAGCGGTGCTAAAGGTACAGTGTTGCAAACGGTTGTTGCTCCAGCAAATACGCTGGTATTAAAAGCAGCAACTTATAATGCAGAAACCAGCGGTCACAACATGCCTGGTGGGGACGACATTGACATGGTATTAATGAATTCTGCTAATACGGTTGTCGCAACCAGCTTACGTGCCGGTTCTGATGAAGAAGTTCAGCTGATGACGCCTGCAGCAGGTACCTATAAGGTCTGTTTAGGTGGTTATGGTCTGGCAAGTGGCACCCAATCTGACTTTAATTTGTCAACCTGGGCTGTCACTACTGCTGATAAAGGCGGCAATTTCAAACTGGTGCTGCCAGGTTCTGCGACGATCGGTGGTTCAGCGACCACAGCGGTGAGCTGGTCAGGTCTGGCAACCGGTAAACGTTATATGGCGGCTATCCGTTATATCGTTGCGGGTTCAGTGCAGGGTACTACCTTGGTACGTGTCGAAACCAACGATCCGTTACCAGAAGTTACCCGCGTAAAACCTGTTGTCGTTGCTGCAAACTAAGCATCGGTCATCATGAAAAAAACAGCAGCTTCGGCTGCTGTTTTGCTTTGGATCCTATCATCATGATGAATTTTGCTGTGGTGGTTGCCAGTACTTCCAAAAAATAGGGCGCAATAGCGCCCCAAAAGTTCCAGGTTTGGCAGAACGTTTAAAACTTGTAGGTGTAGCGTAAAGTCCAGACGCGACCCAGCCAATCATGCACTGAACTGGCGTAGCCATTGGTTGGCGAGGAGGCGTATGGCGGCTCTTTATCGGTCAGATTGCGCACGGTAAATTGCACTTTGTTGTTGTCGTTGAAGTGATACCCCAAGCTGGCGCTTAAAGTCAGCCAACTGTCGACGGTGTCGTTATCAAATTTGAAATCACCATCGCCCAACGAACTGGTGTAGTGCGCGGACAAACTGGCATTCCAGTCGTTAAGTGACCAGTCCAGACCTGAATCGGCGACAAATTCCGGACGGGCGATTTCGCTGGCACCACTGAGTTTACCAAGCAAATCTTCGGCCGGATCGTCTTTGGTTAATTGACGCTCGTAACTTAAGGTGCGGGTTGCAGCGAAGTAAGGTTTAAAGTCGCCAAAGCCTGTATTGAACTTATAGTCGATTTTGATATCAACACCATCCGTTTCCTGTGCGCCGACGTTAAAGAAGCCGGTGCGTAAGAACACTAAGTCGTTACCTGCATCCATGACACAACCAAAAGCGCCACCTAAAGCAGCTTCTGAAGTGACTTTTGGCGCTGAACCATCAATACAGGCTTTGAGTGTGGTGTTGGCATCAACATCGACAATATCGGTGTGTTCGTAACGCCAGTAATCGACGGTCATATTTAAATCGTTGGTCAAGTTCCAGGATAAACCGATGTTCATCGCTTCAGAATTTTCAGCGTCCAGACCTTTGTTACCTAAAGTTTCCTGATCATATTCCAACTCACCGGTTGGGTTGCCAAACTCACCACACAAAGCGCCAAACGGCGTTCCGGCACCACAATCGATATAATTCGAACCTAAAGACGTGCCAGCACCAAGTTCTGATAATGATGGAGCACGAAAACCGGTACTCCAGCTGGCGCGTAAAATCAAATCATCTGTTGCGCGGTAGCGCAGTGACACTTTCGGATTGGCATCACCACCAAAATCGCTGTAGTGGTCATAGCGGATGGCGGTAATAGCGTCGAGTTTTTCAGACAATGGAATATTAAATTCACCATAAAATGCGTATTGGGTACGATCTGCAGCAGCATCACTGGCGCCTAAGGTGGTCACACCGCCACTTTGGGCGATCAGAGCAGGGCGGTCGAATATATCTTCACTGCGATATTCACCACCAAATACTGCTTTAATGGATCCGTTGTCTAAATCGTAAAGATCCCCGGCAATATTAAAATCCCAGGAGAACACGTCTGATTCGCCAACCCGTGGTGCGGCTTCACGTAACCCAGCAACGACCGACGCACTGGTATCCCTTCCTAAGTTAAACGGATTAAAGGTGCCGTTGAGCGCTGCCGCGCGCATCCGATCGACGCTGAAATAGCCAGAGGTGTGAATCACTTCGTTTTCGGATTTACCGACAGTTGCCGCAGTTTCCCACGCCCAGTCATTTAGTTCACCGCGAAGTCCCGCTAAGAGGCGAAAACTGGTCGCATCGTATTCCTGTGTGCGGATTTCCGGATAACGTGAACGAACGCGGATATTATTGATGGTGCCGTTTTTGGCATCTTCTGCTTTAGCCCATGCCGGAATGGTCGCAAAGTTGCCGTTTAAGGTGTAGTCAAATGACCCGGCAGAATCATAAGCGCCGCCGGTATTGGCCTGGTACATCGCTTCGGCAAAAAACTCTTTGTTATTGCCCATGCGGTAGATGTGGTTCAGGGTGGCGCCAACGTTTTTGGTATCGGGCTGTATAGCGCGTTCAATGACATAGTCGTACTGACAGCGGGTGCCGCCGTTGCTCTTGTTGCTGCCGCACCATGGCTCTGCGAAATCTTTGCCATCAATGGTCACCCGGGTCGATGATTTAAAAGTGACGTCAATTGGGCGGTCGCTGTTCATCAGTTTTTCACGATCATAGTAATCGACCACCAGCGTTGTATTGCTGTTTTCTGTGGCAAAACCACCGGCATAGGTAAGGTTGGTGCGACCAAAATCGCTGTCAGCGGTATCATCACCGTACATGGCTGACAATTCATGACCTTCGAAATCTTTACGCAAAATAAAGTTAATTACACCGGCGATCGCATCAGAGCCATACACCGACGATGCGCCGTCAGTTAATACTTCCACCCGTTCAATCGCTGACATTGGGATGGCATTGACGTTGACGAACGAGTCAAAGCCATTGGAAAACGAATCAACGGCGACCCGACGACCATTCACCAGTACCAGCGTTGAGCTTGAACCGAGGCCGCGCAAACTAACACCAGCTGCACCAGGGGGCGTGCCGTCGGAACCTGCGACGTTACCATTGTCGGTAAAAGTACCGGCACTGGAGGCTTGCGGTAAATCTTTCAAAAAAGACGACACACTGTCGTAGCCTTTTTTGATCAGGTCGTCTTTGGTGAACACCTGCAGCGGGTTGGCTCCTTCCATGTCCACGCCTTTTAAGCGTGAGCCGGTGACTTCAATTTTTTCGATACTTTTGGCTTTTAGCTCTTCTTCGGTTGGTGCAGTTTGTTGGGCATGAACCGGTTGTATACCAGCCATAGCTAACAATGTTGCTGCAAATAACGTGTTGTATTGCTTATTGTGTAGATCAGGCTTGTGCTTCATTTTTGCAAATTTCATAACATTCCTCAGGACTTATTCGTTGCCTTTTCGGCAATCTTGGGTGATTTAGCAAACAATCGAATAAGACGCAGAGGGAGCAATATCCAGCGTTTTTTTGGATCCTAAGTTGACACGCTCAGGGTGATCGCAAAAAAACAGCACACACGCCATTTACGCAAAGAAATCAGCTGCGCAAACAAATCAGGCGTTGAGCAAGGATGTTGATGGAAGTTAAATTTCCAGAACCCTCTGCATCAGGCAAAGGGGGGTGGCTAATTATTAAACCACTCGGACAGGTAATAAGGAGAGTAATAATAAGAGCTAAGGTTGGCAGCAAGCTTTTGCATCTTCTTCTCCTTATGACAGTTTTTTCAGTTAAATCGCAGGTTGGGGATTGTTGTCCGCCAGCAGAATATTTGGCTGTAAGACACTACGCAAAATTGTCTGTTTTACTTTAGGTTGTCAAGTGAATTTTTCTAAGGTGTTTTAGCTGTCTGATTTTAATCAGATTTATGTTTATGTTTTCGTGGTCCGTTATTGTTAAATACGGCGCGCACAGCGATTACTTTCCAAAAAACAACAGGTGGAATTTCCGCGGCAATTTTACTGAGCTATATTGACTTCAGTTAGATTCAAACGTACATTTCAAACACTTGTTTAAATGTGCCGACTGATATGACCAGTAAACAAAATACCCAACAAAAAATTCTGGATGCCGCTGAGCGTTTATTCGCCGAAACTGGTTTTTCTGCTACCTCGTTACGGCAAATTACCAGTATGGCGGAAGTGAATCTGGCGTCGGTCAATTATCATTTCGGTTCTAAAAAAGAACTGATCCAGGCGGTGCTGCAGCGGTATTTGTCGCTGTTGATGCCAAGGCTGGATCAGGAATTCACCCGGTTATTGGCGTCACAGCAACACAACGAACTCAGTAACGTGTTGTCGGTGTTTGTGATCCCTTTGCTCGAACTTAACAAAATACAAAACCGCGGTACTACGTTGTTTTTACAGCTGTTAGGCCGTGGTTATACCGATGTGCAAGGGCACTTGCGCTGGTTTTTTAATCATCATTATGGCCGGACGCTGGATAAATTTGTGCTGTTGGTACAGCAAAGTTGTCCGGCGCTGCCAGCCAGTGAAATCTTCTGGCGGTTGCATTTTTCACTTGGCACCATCGTCTTTACCATGGCGTCAAACGAAGCACTGAAAGATATCGCCGCCGCTGATTTTAATGAAATTGTGGAGATTGATGGGGTGATCAAAAGATTGATCCCTTATCTCGCGGCCGGGATTGCTGCACCTATAACAACAACGAATTAATCCGTTGTTGTTCACATATACCCCAAATCTTCAGGGATGACGGGTATATAAATTATTGCTTGTCTGACTGTAATCTCTGAAAAAGGACCAACCTTATGTTTATTTTATTTTTACTGGTCATCGCTGTGGTGGTCATCCTGGCGGTGCCGGATATCCGGCGCAACCTGGTGACCAAACCAATTTTTGGCATCTTTAAGAAAATTCTGCCACCGCTGTCAGACACTGAGCGTGAAGCGATGGAAGCAGGCGATGTGTGGTGGGATGGCGATTTATTCAAAGGCAACCCGGACTGGGCGAAATTGCATGCCATTCCAAAACCACAATTGTCAGCCGAAGAGCAGGCGTTTTTAGACAACGAAGTCGAAACGCTGTTAAAAATGCTCGACGACTATAAAATAGTCAATGAAACCCGCGACTTACCGCAACCAGTTTGGGATTACATCAAAGGCAATGGCTTTTTCGCGATGATTATTCCAAAGTCGTTTGGCGGTCGTGAATTTTCTGCCATTGCCAACTCAACCATCGTTTCCCGTATCGCGACCCGTAGCTTAACTGCCGCTGTTACCGTGATGGTACCTAACTCGTTAGGCCCTGGCGAATTGTTGATGCATTACGGTACTCAGGAGCAAAAAGATCGTTGGTTACCAGGCTTGGCGGCTGGTACTGAAGTGCCATGTTTTGCTTTAACTGGCCCGGAAGCAGGTTCTGACGCTGGTGGTATTCCGGATACCGGCGTGGTTTGCAAAGGTTTGTTTGAAGGTAACGAAGTATTAGGCATCCGGCTGAACTGGGACAAACGTTATATCACTTTGGCACCAGTTGCCACTGTACTGGGTCTGGCGTTTAAACTGTCGGATCCGGATAAACTGATGGGTGACAAAGAAGAGCTGGGGATCACTTGTGCTTTGATCCCAACTTCACACCCAGGCGTGCAGATTGGTGACCGTCATTTCCCAATGAATATGGCGTTTATGAACGGTACTACCTACGGTGAAGATGTGTTTATTCCGCTGGATTGGATCATCGGTGGACCGTCGTTTGCTGGTCGTGGTTGGCGGATGCTGGTGGAATGTTTATCGGCAGGCCGTGGTATTTCGCTGCCAGCGCTTGGCACTGCTACCGGCCATTTAGCCACGCGGATGACTGGCGCTTATGCTTATGTGCGTCAGCAGTTCGGCATGTCGATTGGTAAATTTGAAGGGGTTCAGGAATCGTTGGGCCGCATCGGTGGTTTAACCTATAGCCTGGAAGCGATGCGGGTGATGACCGCTGGCGCGATTGACTTAAATCTCAGCCCATCAGTCGTGACTGCCATTGCCAAATATCACATGACGGAAATGTCGCGTACCTTACTGAATGACTCGTTTGATATTCATGCCGGCCGTGCCATTCAATGTGGTCCGAAAAACTATCTGGCGCATGGCTATATGGGCGTTCCGATTTCTATTACGGTGGAAGGCGCCAACATTCTAACCCGGAACCTGATGATTTTTGGTCAGGGTGCCACCCGTTGCCATCCATACGTATTAAAAGAATTAGAAGCCGCTGCCAATCCGGATGTACAGGCTGGTTTGCTGCAGTTTGACGAGTTGCTATTAAAACACGTAGGTTTTGCGCTCGGTAATACCTTTGGCGCGTTGTTTCAGGGCTTAACTGTCGGCGCCTTTAACGGCTCACCGGTGGGCGGCGAAACAGCCAAATACTACAAACAATTAAGCCGGATGAGTAAAGCCTTAGCATTAAGCGCGGACTTTTCCATGCTGATGTTGGGTGGTGATTTAAAACGCAAAGAAATGTTGTCGGCAAGGTTAGGTGACGTGTTAAGTCATCTTTATATCGCTTCTGCCGTGCTGAAGTTTTATGAAGATAATGGCCGTCAGGTGGCAGATTTACCATTCGTGCATTACAGCGTGCAACGCAATTTGTATGAAATTGGCCGTGCTTTTGCCGGTTTCTTCAGCAACTTCCCGAACCGCTTTGTTGCGGGTCTGCTAAAAACGCTGGTGTTCCCGTTTGGTATTGGTTACCAGATGCCGGACGATGATGTGTCGATGCAAATTTCAGATGCCTTGTTAAAGCCAAGCGTGATCCGCGACCGTTTAACGCATTTGTGTTATATCGGTGAAGGCAAAGACGATCCTACAGGTTTAATGGAACAAGCCTTTGTCGCCGTGCACAATGCACAGCCACTGATGAAGAAAATTTTCGCTGCGCAAAAAGAAGGCAAAATTGCCCGCAAGTTACCACTGCAGCAAACAATCGCCAAAGCACTGGAACTGCAAGTATTAACCGACAGCGAAGCTAAGCAGTTGGACGAAATGAACGCACTGCGCTTTGACGCGATTAGCGTCGATAGTTTTAAGCCAGGTGAACTGGAAGGAATGGCACTGAAGAGTTAAGTCTATTTTCTAACGTCGCTTTTCCAACAACAAAACCGACTTTCGTCGGTTTTGTTGTTTTCAGCGCTTTTACCAGATTACGGTTTTTTTGTGGCTGCGCATGGGGTAAAGTAAAGGTCTTATTAGCATTCACTGATCTGCAGCTATTCCACCTTTTCCTGAAGTTGCAGTCGTTTAATTTAACCACAAGAGAATCCCATTCCATGATCGGCTCCGTTATGCTGGACCTGGCAGGTCCACAAATTACTGCAGAAGAAAAAGAATTATTAGCGCATCCGGCCGTCGGCGGGGTGATTTACTTCACCCGCAATTATCACGATAAAGCGCAGTTAAAAGAGCTGGTGCGGCAAACCCGTGCCGCCAGCAAACAGCCGTTATTGCTGGCTGTTGATCACGAAGGCGGGCGGGTACAACGCTTCCGGCCTGAATTTACGTTGATCCCGGCGATGGGGCAGATTTGGCCTGGCGCGCAACAACATTTACCCACAGCAGAAAGTTTTGCCACTGAAATGGCATGGCTGATGGCGGTAGAAGTGTTGGCGCAGGATATCGATATTTCGTTTGCGCCAGTTGCCGATATCTGGGGCGCTTGTGATGTGATCAGAAACCGTGCTTTTCACAGTGATCCAGCCAAAGTAGTGGCGCTGGTGAATGCTTTTGCCAAGGGCATGCATGAAGCTGGCATGAAAACTACCGGTAAACATTTTCCAGGCCATGGCAGTGTAAAAGAAGATTCGCATCTGGTGCTGCCAGTCGATCGGCGCAGTAAAACCGACATCGAGCAATTAGATTTAACGGTATTTCGCCAGTTGCAGCAGCTGAAAGCGCTGGATGCCGTGATGCCGGCGCATGTGGTGTATCCGGCGTTTTGCGATAAAGCCGCTGGTTTTTCAAGTTATTGGTTACAAACGGTGTTGCGCGGTGAAATGCAGTTTGATGGCGTGATTTTCTCTGACGATTTAGGCATGAAAGGCGCGCATCAGGCTGGTTCTTACCAGCAGCGCGCTGAAGCTGCGTTTAGCGCCGGTTGCGATATGGTACTGGTTTGTAACGACCGGGCTGGCGCCATTGAAGTGCTGGATACTTTACCGCAAGCCAACTGGCAACATAGTAGTGAGCGGTTGATCCGGTTAAAACACAAAACACACATTACGGACACGATGTTAGCGCAAAGCCCACGGTATAAAGCGGCGGTGGAACTGGCTGCCAGATTAAAAGCCGTTGAAGTGACCGGTGGTGTCAGCGCTGCCGGTATTGTTGAACGCTCATAAACGCCATTGTAAATTCAGATAAAACACAGAAGCGAATATCATGATTGAAACTACGATTGAAGGCCTGAGTTTACGTTTGGCCACTGCCAACGATGTACCACAAATTCTGCAGTTTATTCAGGCGTTGGCTGAGTATGAAAAGCTGTCCGATCAAGTGGTTGCAACTGAAGAAAAGCTGCGGGCGACTTTGTTTGGTGCGCAGCCATTTGCCGAAGTAGTAATGGCAGATTACCAGGGCAAAGCCGCAGGTTTTGCGCTGTTTTTTCACAACTATTCCACCTTTTTGGCTAAACCAGGCATGTATCTGGAAGACTTGTTTGTCGACCCGAACCTGCGTGGCAAAGGCATTGGCAAAGCACTGATCACCTTTTTAGCCAAACTGGCGGTTGAACGCGATTGTGGTCGGCTGGAGTGGTCGGTACTGGATTGGAATCAACCGGCGATTGATTTTTATCAGTCACTTGGCGCCGTGATGTTGCACGATTGGCGAATTAACCGCGTGACAGGGGACACTTTAACCAACATGGCCGAGATGTTCCCTGGCTGAAATGTAAATTCTGGTGTCAGAGTCAATTGTTAACAGCTTTCCGTTAACAATTGACTCTGACACCGAAGTTAACTTTATTGGATATTATCGGGACAAGGCGTCGATCAGCTGTTTTACGGCAGCCATTTGTGGGCCTTGTTTAGTGGCATAATTTTCTCCGCTATAACCCCACCAATCCCAGCAACCATTTGGATTAAACGGCGCCATCGCGCTTTTATCGGTTTGCGGATAAAACACTACAAGCTGATTTGTGTCAGCATATTCGTTTAAACCCGTGCCACGGGCATAAGCATCGCCGACAGCGCCGGCATATTGTTTACAGCCATGAAAACTGACATGCAGCCGACATTGCTGGCCTTCACTACAGCTTTTAGGCACATATAAATATCCGCTTTCTGCCAGTTGGCCTTTGGCAACTGCTGCCAAATGATGTTGATTGATTTGTAGTAAATCGCCGCTGGCAGTTGCTGCTTTTGGCTGTAAAGACGGTAGTAGATGACCTAGCAGCAAACCGGCCGCATCATACTGACAATTACCCAAAAAAGGTGCTTCCGATACCAGACAATCGGTGCCTTTACTGCCATCGGTTGGAAAATGATGTGCGACATTCTGATCGTTGATATACCGGATATTGGCAGCATCTACCAATGTTTGATATTGCGCTTTTAACGCATCACTGACCGTGCTGGCCACGGTTTCATCTTTGGTGCCGTGAAACAGCCAGACTTTGTCGTCTTTTAGATTATTTAAATCATCAATCCCAGCAGCTTGTTGTTGAGCTTGCAGGTAGCGGGTTGCCGCGGCGAGATCAGGTTTGCTGTCAGCTTTGTTCAGGCAATGCGCAAATGCTACCGTCAGGCTGTTGGCCGCGCAATACACCGGGCCGGCAGCAATAATGGCCGCGCCTTGCACTTGCTTTGAATAAGCCAGATGAAATTGCGCAGCCATATAACCACCGGATGATAAGCCAGAAACAGTAATATCCGGTGCCAGTTTTAGTTTTGGTAAAGCGGGTGGCGTTGCCGCAACTGCGACTGCTGTAAATAATGTGCTCGCAACTCCTAACAAGTTGATTGAAAAAACAGTAGCGACTAAGTTCGACTTTTTCATGCAGACTCCGGTAAATTTCCAGCTAAACGCGCATAGTTTTAAAGCCAAAATCATTGAAGATTCGGGTAGGCGGCAACTTTGCGCGACTGGAGCGCAAGCCCGGCCCGGAACATAGCTGTCTATGTGACTGGGTCGGACTGACGCTTCAGCGAGTGAAGGCGGCCAACAACCCCGAATCTTCAAGGATGACGGGTATATATGCTAATCCTACACTGCACTGCGGCATTGCTACAGGCAATAATGCTTTAGTACTGTGCGTGATCAGCACCAATAAAAAACCGCCCATCGCAGGCGGTTTTGGCATTTTTAATTGCTGGTATTATTCGACGGTGATTTCGAATAATACCCGCATATTGGCTTTTGCAGCATCCGAACGCAACTGCGTTGGATTGGCTTCAAACTCAGCGTTTTGATGCTCACCAAAACCGATAGTCGTTAACCGGTCCGGGCTGGCAATGCCTTCTTCAACGAGGAAGGTTTTAATCGCTTCAGCACGTTGTTCACTTAGGCGTTGATTATAACTTTCAGAGCCGCTTTTTGAAGTGTAGCCAGCAATACGTACTTTGGCCGTAGGGTTGGCTTTCAGTTTTTGCAAATGCTCGCGCAAGATGGCCTGCGTGGCAGGAGTTAACCTGGACTCATCAAACTCGAAATGCACGTCTTCGAGTTCAATTACACCTGAAGTCATCGGCAACTGCTCTTCAACCGGCGCGACCGGTGCTGGGCTAGGCGTGCTTTCCGGATAGGATTGAGCAGCCGGTTCAGGAGCCGGTGTAGGTTCATAGTAGGGGTCCGCTAAACCATAACGATAAGTCAAGCCAAGTGTAACTACATCGATATCACCCTTATTACCAACCAAATCGTCGATCCGATAACGTTCAGCTTCAAGGCGCAATGCCAGTGCTGTCGTCAACTGATACGCCAGACCCACGCCAAATTGATGGCTGGTGTAATGCGTGCTGCTGTTAAAACTGTTGACGCCCACCAGGCCATTGCTGCTAAAACGGGTGTCTGAGTCGTTGTAAGTCAGCCCTAATTTAGCCAGCGCCGATAGCTGGTCGGTCAGTGGTAAAGTGCCAACCAGCGCCAGGTTAATGCCTTTGATGCTGGTTTCTCCAGCGTACAGACTCATCGGCACGGTATCGGCTCGAAAGCTAAATTCGCCTAAATCAAAATAGCCGCCTTCCAGTGCCAGATACGGCATCAGTTGATAACCGCCATAGAGTTTATAGCTATCGTCTCGACGATCGCGGCTGACATTATTCACCGTAAATCCGGCACTTTGTAAATCCAGCGCGATTTGTTGCTGGTCGATACTAGCGCGTGATTTACCAACGCCAGCACCAAGATACCAGCTGCCGGTTTCAAAGTCGGTATCGGCCGCTTGAACGCCCGGTAACCATGCTAGTAGTATCAACAGACCACAAGGACGCAGCAACTGCGCTTTGGTAGTGATGTGTAAATTATTCATGTTCAGCTCCGTAATTTAAAACCAGTTTTTATAAAGGTTTAGTGACACTGTTGGCATCGAGTAGAATGTTGCCGTTCACCGAAAATAACCGGCCATTTACAGAAGCGCCTGTTGCCAGCTGAATCGTCAGCCAGCTAAAAACATTACCTACGAACTGACTATTGGTGCCGATAGTGGTATTGCCGCTAATGCGCCAATAAACGTTGCTCGCCTTTGCGCCATTCAACAGCACGATGTTGCTGAGCGCAGCAACGTTGAAGCTGCCACTGATGTAGAAAATAAAAACTGAATTTGCATCACCCTGACCATCAATACTCAAATCGCTCTGGCTGATCATCCCATTACCTGAGATATGATAAACACCTCTGTTCAGCGTTACGCCGCCTAGCTCATTGTTATTAAGTAAGGTTACGTTGGCTGCAGGATTTGTTTCCTCAGCGAGGTAGTTAGCGACATCCATCACATCTGATTTCAACTGTGCGATATACGCTGCACTTGTCGCATATGGTGCTGGCACCAGATATGGCGGATTTGTATCATCCGGCGCATAAGAGATTCCATCGGTTAGCTCGGTAAATTCTCCGGCATTTGCACCAGTGGTAAATCCGGTTATCCCAGCTCTGTTGACGTCAAGGATCGCCATATCACCAGAACTTAGCGTACTGCCTGGGGTCGTAGCGATCCCTTGTCTTGCTGCAACAACAAAACCTGCCACTGTATTTAGCTGTGGCGCTTCAGGGTTCACAGCTAGTGTTCCTGTGACTGTCAGTAGGGTGCTGCTTGAGACTCTTTCTAAATTGTCCAATGTGACTTCGGCATGAATCATAGAACTACCAGCCACCAAAGCGCTGATCAAA
Source organism: Rheinheimera sp. SA_1 (assembly GCF_001669775.1). Taxonomy (GTDB): domain Bacteria; phylum Pseudomonadota; class Gammaproteobacteria; order Enterobacterales; family Alteromonadaceae; genus Pararheinheimera. The sequence continues at coordinate 346,263 of NZ_LXWK01000016.1, read as the reverse complement.
CCACTATCAGGTTGTAGATTCGGGTTCACTGTCGCGACACTGGTATTATTGCTTGACCAGGCGGCGACAGTTGTCAGATCTGCAACGGAATTGTCGGTGTAGGTACCGATTAACTGCATTTGTAATGTTTGACCGCTGCTCATGGTCGGCGTCGCTGGAGTTAGGGCAACACTAACCAAAGTAGCCGACGTGACAGTCAAGTTAGTACTTGATTGCACGCCGTTTAGTGAGGCAGTTACTTCGGTGTTGCCGATGACAAACGAAGTAAGTAATCCACTGTTGTTTTGAAAGTTCGGGTTAAACGTAGCGACCACCGTATTGGCACTTTGCCATGTCACAAACCTACTGAGATCCATCATGCTACCGTTGCTAAAAATACCTGATGCAGAGAATTGTTGTGAATTGCCCGCAGCAAGACCTGGCAGTAACGGTGTCACGGAAATGTTGGTTAAGGTGGCATCTACTACACTTACCTGGGCGCTTGCAGAGGTCATCGCATTCAAAGTCGCAGTGATCAGTGCAGTACCAACCATGACTGGCGTGGCAAGACCGCTGTTTGAAACACCACTTGGATTCATTGTAACGACTGTTGTGTCGCTTGAACTCCAACTCACTGTCGTAGTGACATCCACCGTTGTTTGGTTGCTGTAATTCGCGGTGGCTTTTAGTTGCTGAGTAAAACCATTAATCAATTGAGGAGTTGTTGGGGAAATGGTAACTGTGGTGATGATGGCATCAGTCACTGTAAGAGGTGCGCTGTTGCTGATGGTACCCATGGTGCTATCAATCGTTGCGCTGATCATCACATTACCCGGGATCAAAGTCGTGGCTAAACCACTGTCAATAGCCATATTAGGATTGACATAAGCAATGCTGATATCACTCGAAGACCAGGTGACGATAGAGGTGATATTTTCTGATGTCCCGTTATTGTAAATGCCGGTTGCGATAAACTGCTGACTATTCCCGGCAGCAATAGTCGCAGTGATCGGGGTAATACTTAAAGCCGTAAGCTCAGCACTATTTACCAACACATTGCTGGTGGCTGTCATCCCGCCAAAACTGGCGGTGATGGCTGCTGTTCCGGGAGCAATCGCGGTCGCCAGACCGCTATTCGCTGCTCCATTCGTGTTAAATGTCAGCAATGATGTATCGACAGAGGCCCATACGGCCTGTGAGGTTAAATCAACGCTGTTACCACCACTGAAAGTACCGGTCACCACCATTTGCTGGTTCAGACCGACAATGACGCTGGGGTTGGCTGGCGTAATGACCAGGCTGGTTAAACTGGCAGCGGTCACCGTAAAGGTGGTATTGGCGCTGATACCGGCCAGATTGGCTGTCACGGTCGTGGTTCCGGCAGCTAAAGCTCTGGCCAGGCCACTGTTCGGTAACCGATCGGGATTAAAGCTGGCAATGGTAAGATCAGAAGATGTCCATATAACCGCGCTGGTCAGATTTTGACTGCTGCCGTTGGAATACACGCCGGTTGCACCGAACTGTACATCGACACCCGCATTGGCGGTACTAGCTAGGGGGGTCAGTGTGATGGAAACCAGGGCCGCATCAGTGACTGTCAGCGTGGTTTGCCCGGTTTTACCGGCAACGGCTGCTGAAATAACAGATGTACCATTGGTGAGTGCGCTAACCATGCCTGTCGCATTGACAGTGGCTACCATAGTGGTTGCGGAATTCCAGGTCACCCGGTTACTGATATTAACTGAAGTACCATCCGCATACACACCAAGAGCTTCAAACTGACGGCTCAGGCCAGCAGGAATGTTCGGATTAGCCGGGTTTACCACAATCTGGGTCAGGCCGGTCAGACTATCCGGCGTCAGAATGGGGTCTTTATCATCGCTGTTACAACCTGCCAGCAGCAGGGTCATCACAACGCCGAGGCACCAACTTAGCTTGTTGGCATAAGTTTTTGGTCGCAGATGGTTCATGTTTTATATCCTTAGATGATTTGCCGCGCTGGCAAACCTTAATGTTCAGGTGGGTTATCCCACAACAACAACGGCCTGTCGGTGTGACAGCGTACCGATAGCGTTTAAATAGTACTGACTCGTAGCAATCGAAGTGTTATGTCCGGCAGCGCACCGAGATAAATACAAGTTGGGTGCAGATTGATGATCTCTGCCGATTAGGGATCGGTGTTATTGCAGCAGGGTCTTCATTTGCATATTCCACACTTGTTTCAACAATTGTTCGCTGCGGGCACACAAAGGTTCGCTCGTTGGTTTTCCTTAAAAACCGCTGCGGGTTCGATATGGCTGGATCGCAGTCCGGTGCGCGCTGAGTTATTTAGCGTAGAGCGGTTGGAGACCCATGCGCAGACCCTTGCACATAGCCAGCCTGTTACCCGAAACCCTATTCGTGTGCCCTTGCTGGCGCAACGGCTGACTGACAATGCTGCAGTTTTGCTGCAGGCGTTTCGAACCAGCACTGCCGAAGTAGAAGCGGGTCGGGCTGTGGTACCTGCAGCAGAATGGTTATTGGATAATTATCATGTGGTCGAGCAGCATATCCGGGAAATCCGTGACCATCTGCCTGCGCATTTTTACCGGCAGTTGCCGAAGCTGGCCACCGGGCCTTTTGCCGGTTATCCGCGGGTATTTGGTGTGGCCTGGGCTTATGTGGCTCATACCGACAGTCATTTTGACCCGGTGATACTGCAGCGATTTTTAAAGGCTTATCAGCAGGAGCAACCGCTGACCATTGGTGAGTTGTGGGCGTTGTCGCTGACGTTGCGGATTGTATTGGTTGAGAATTTGCGGCGCCTTGCCGATCAAATCAGTGTTGGGTTGGCTGAGCGCCGCAGCGCAGACAAGCTCGCACTTCTGTTACAGCAGAATGTAACGCCGTTGGCGCAGCATCAGGCACTGGCAACCATCAAACTGCCGTTGTCGGATGTTTTCGCCGCCCAAATGGCCAAGCGGTTACGTGATGCAGATCCCGGACAAAGTCTGGCGTTGGATTGGCTCAGCGCTCAGCTTGGAGCTCAAGGGAGTGATGTGGATCAGGTGGTGCAACATTCGCAACAACGCCTTGGCGCATCAAATCTGTCGGTACGAAACGTGATGACCAGTATGCAGCGTATTTCTGCCATTGACTGGGCGTTGTTATTTGAGCAGGTCAGTCTGGTCGAGCTACGGCTTTGTCAGCAAAAAACCTACCCGCTGATGGATTTCGCCAGCCGCAATATGTATCGCAGCGCGATTGAAGTACTGGCGCGCGGTAGTGATTTTTCGGAACAGCAGATAGCCCAAATGGCCTGTGAGGCGGCGACTGCCGCTGAAACTGCCGGCTCGGACATGGCTAATACCCCCATGCAAGATGTTGGCTATTATTTGTTGGGCGCTGGGCGGAGTCAGTTTGAGCAGCAACTGAAGTTTCAGCCGAACTGGCGGTTGCGACTGAATAACCTGGTTCGCCGTGCTGGTGTGACAGGTTATCTGGCGGCTATTGCCGCTGTGACGCTGATATTACTGCTGGCAGCTGGCACTTTGTTGTTTCAGGTGCAACTGCAATTTCTGGCGCAGGGTTCAGCGGAGCTGCTCGATCCAGCTGCAGCCCTAAAAGCAGTACCACCAGATCTGGTTTGGTGGGTGATGTTAGCGTTGCTGGCGGTAATTCCGTTCAGTGAATTGGCCACCGCTTTATGTCAGCGGTTATTTAGCTATGCGGTCGGGCCAGTGATTTTACCAGGGTTGGCTTTTGCAGACGGTGTACCAGCTGAATATCGTACTTTGGTGGTGGTGCCGATGCTACTCACTCACGAAGCCGATATTCTGGCGCAGGCCGAACGATTGGAAGTTCATCATTTATCGGGTTGCAGTGGCGATCTGACCTTCGCCTTGCTGACTGACTATTTGGATGCCAATGAGCAGCATGGCGCTGCTGATTTGCCATTACTGGATCTGGCGATTGGTGCGATCGCGCACTTAAATCAACGGTATCCGGCTGGACCTGCCGGTCCAAGGTTTTTATTGCTGCACCGGCAACGGCTGTATAATCCGGGTGAAAAAAAGTGGATGGGCTGGGAGCGCAAACGCGGCAAACTGACCGAGCTCAATGCGTTATTACGTGGAGCCTCCGATACCAGCTTTATTGGTCAGCCGCAGTTGCCAGTCGTCGCAACCAGCCACATGGCAGAAGCTGCGTCGACTTCGCTAAGCAAGGTTCTAAGCTGCTGGGTACCAAAAGCGGTACGTTATGTGATTACGCTTGATGCCGATACTCAGCTGCCCAGAAACGCGGCCTTCCGGCTGATTGGCAAAATGGCGCATCCGCTGAACCGGCCGCAATTTGACCCGGTATCACAACGGATCAGCAGTGGTTACGGTATTTTGCAACCTCGCGTCACACCAGCACTCGCGCTCGATCACGTTGCTTCACGCTATCAACGGTTGTACACAGGCCCAGCGGGTATCGACCCTTATGCGGCGGCCGCTTCTGATTTATATCAGGATTTATTCGGTGAAGGCTCTTTTACCGGCAAAGGTATTTATGACGTTGATGCTTTTTCAGCGGCATTATCGGATCGGATCGGCGAAAACGCCATGCTCAGCCATGATTTGTTTGAAGGGGTGTTTGCCCGTTCGGGCCTCGCTTCAGATGTCGATGTGGTTGAAGATTTTCCGGCCCGTTATGAAGTAGCGGCCAAGCGTCAGCATCGCTGGGTACGCGGCGACTGGCAATTATTGCCCTGGTTATTACGGTCCTTGTTGCTGCCTTCTTTGGAATTACCGCAAAAATTACCGGCGCTCGGTCGCTGGAAAATGCTGGATAATTTACGCCGTTCGTTAGTGTCACCAACTTTACTGGCGGCGTTGTTTTTGCTCTGGTGTGCGCCGTTCTCATTAGCACTGAGTGGCACACTGTTGTTGCTGCTAACCTTATTCATCCCAAATTTGTTGCCACTTTGGGGCAGTCTCTGGCCGCAACACAGCGGCATTCAGTGGCGGTCGCATCTGCAGCAATTTACTCAGGATCTGCACCTGGCGCTGTGTCGTTTTGGGATGAGTTCGTGCTTGCTGGTCGATGAAAGCTGGCGGATGGTGTCGGCGATTAGCCTTACATTATGGCGACTAGCGATCAGCCGTAGCCATTTATTGCAATGGACTACCAGTGCGCAAACCGATCGCGCGGCCCGGTTGACGATGTTGGGTTACTACCAAAGCATGTGGTTCAGTGCCTGTTTGTCGCTGTTGGCTGCATTGGCGCTATGCTCACAGCAGAGCCTGCTGTGGCTGCTGCTATTACCGCTGGTGTTGAGCTGGCTGGCAGCGCCAATGTTAGTGTGGTGGCTGAGTCAACCACAACCGCAGTTTGTTCACGCGCCTCTGAGCTTACAGCAACAACAACAGTTCCGGCTGATCGCACGTCGTACCTGGCGCTATTTTGAAACCTTTGTCACGGCGCATGACCATTTTTTACCACCGGATAATTTTCAGCAACAACCTAAAGCGCAACTGGCACACCGCACATCGCCGACCAATATTGGTTTGTATTTACTGGCCATTTTGAGTGCCCGCGACTTTGGTTGGATCAGTGTTGCGCAGGCGTTGGAACGGTTGCAGCAGACTTTTGCGACCCTGACGTTACTTACGCGTTACCGCGGTCATTTTCTAAACTGGTACGACAGCAGCGATTTACGGGTCTTGCCACCGGCTTATGTGTCGGCAGTCGATAGTGGCAATCTGGCCGGGCATTTAATCACCCTCGCCAATGGCTGTGAGCTGTGGGCGCAGGCGCGCACTTATTGTCAGAACGACCTCGAGAGGCAATTGCAGATCCAAAGCTGGTGTGATCAGCTGTTATTGGCGCAGCAGGCACTGGTAAAACTCAATAACAATCAGGCTTATTGTTGTCGAAATGGTGCCGGCGAACGGGTGTTGCCGTTATTGCAGCAGTTGCAAACCGGTTTAAGTCAGTTGTTGTCACAACTGCAGGCTATTGATCAGTCTGCTGTGCTTAGCAACGAAATACTGGCATCGGTGCAACAGGCGGTCACAATCGCACTGGACGGGGCGAACAGGCTGCACAATTTAGTGTCGTTTGAATCACCGCTGGCCGCGAATGACGACATGACGCCATTAACAACGGATGTGCCGGGAAACATGTCGGGGAGCGGTCCCGAAACTGCAGCTGAAACACATTCCCAAACACCACATAATGATCCTGAATTAGCTCATCAAAGCGCAACTTTGTGGTTTTACCTGACGGCACTTCACGACAGCCTGTTACAAACTTCACTGGATCAAGACCAACTACCGGCAGCGCGGCAGGAGCAAAACCAGCAGTTGTTTGCGCTAGCCAAGCAGGCGCGGCAACTGGCGCTGGAGATGGATTTTGCGTTTTTGCTGGCACCGGACCGCGATTTACTGTCGATTGGCTATGCGCTTGAGACTAATCAACTGGATGAAAGTTGTTACGATTTATTGGCTTCAGAAGCAAGGCTAGCCAGTTTGTTTGCCATTGCCAAAGGTGATGCCAGCAGTAAACACTGGTTCCGTTTAGGCCGCTCGGCCACGCCTTTGTATCGCGCTTCGGCGTTGTTGTCCTGGTCAGGTTCGATGTTTGAATACCTGATGCCATCGTTGGTGATGCGCGCACCGGCCGGAAGTTTACTGGAGCAAACCAACAGGTTAGTGGTAGCGCGACAAATTGAGTACGCCAGCACTTTGCAGATACCCTGGGGCATTTCTGAATCGTCGTACAATGCACGTGATTTAGAGCTGACCTATCAATATTCAAATTTTGGTGTACCGGGTCTTGGTCTGAAACGGGGGCTGGCTGAAAATCTGGTGATTGCACCTTACGCCACAGCATTGGGTGCTATGGTGCAGCCGGTGGCGGCGATTGAAAATTTCGACAAGCTGGCCGAACTGGGTGCCTGCGGTCGTTATGGTTTTGTCGAAGCCATCGACTTTACCAAAAGCCGTTTACGCCAGGGCCAGCGTTTCGCGCTGGTGTACAGTTTTATGGCGCACCATCAGGGCATGACTCTGGTCGCCATCGCCAATCTGTTGCAGCAAGGGCAGATGCGCCGGCGTTTCCACCGGGAGCCAATGATCCAGGCTTGCGAGCTGTTATTGCAGGAACGGTTGCCGCGACATATTGCTGTGAACCATCCCAGAGCGGAAGAAGCCAAAGTTTCCGGCGTGCGCGATGGCATTGAAGTGCTAACCGAACGGCGGTTAACGGCGCAAGAGCATGGCGCGCCGGTTTGTCATTTGTTATCCAATGGTCATTATGCGCTGATGTTAACCGCCGCCGGTACTGGTTATAGCAGGTGGCGGCATATCGCCATTACCCGCTGGCAGGAAGACAGCACTATGGATGCGCAAGGTAGCTTTATTTTGCTGCGCGACGTCAAAAGTGGCAGCCTATATTCGCCCAGTTTGCAGCCACTGCCAGAGCAAGTCTTTGAGATGGCCACGCCGCATGATCATCAACAAAAGCATCAACTGACCTTCGGTGAGGATCGCGCTGAGTTTTTTGTACAATCGCCCGACTTGATGCTCAATCTGGATGTGTTGGTGTGCGCCGAAGATGACGGTGAAGTGCGCCGGCTCACCCTGGTAAATCGGGGCAACCAAAGTCGCCAGTTCGATGTGATGTCTTATGCCGAACTGGTGTTAACCACGGTTGCCAATGATCTAGCCCATCCGGCTTTTGCCAAAATGTTTGTGCAAACTGAGTTTGATGCGGCCACAGGTGCGTTACTGGCCACCCGCCGCTTACGTTCGGACCGCGAAACCACCATTTGGGTGGCACATTTTGTGGTGGTCGAAGCCAGTACAATTTTACCGCTGCAATATCAAACCAGTAGAGCGATGTTTTTTGGTGAGGCGGCAAACCTTGCTGAAGCACAGGCGCTTAGGAGCGGCAAGGCCTGGTCAGATGCCACAGGGACAGTGTTGGATCCGGTATTTGCCATCAAACAACGGATTGAACTGGCACCCGGTAAAACCGCCAGACTGGCATTCTGGACGCTGGTTGCCGAGAGCAGAGCAGAATTGTTGCTGCTGGTTGATCGCCATAACGAACGTAGTGCGTTTGAGCGGGCGGCAATGCTGGCCTGGACTCAAGCTCAAGTGCAGCTGCGATATCTGGCGGTGAATGTGGCTGAAGCCGCCGATTTTCAGCGGCTGGCGGCACCGGTGCTGTATGCCGATGGCCGGTTCCGGGCGCCTATGGCAGCAATTATGCGCGGCGCTGGTGCGCAGTCAGGGCTCTGGCAACACAGTATTTCCGGTGATTTGCCGATCGTCCTTTGTCATATTGATGATATCGAAGATTTGGCCTGCCTGAAGCAGTTATTGCAGGCGCATGAATATTGGGGACTGAAACGGCTGGCCGTCGATTTTGTGATTATCAATGAGCATGCCGCTTCTTATGTGCAGGATTTACAAGGTGCGATTGAAAACCTGGTGCGCAATAGTCAGTCACGCCGCGCGGCACTGGTGGCACAGCGCAATGGCAAAGCAGCGTTTAATCCGGTTGCGGGCGGACAGATATACCCATTAAGAGCCGATTTAATGTCCGTCGACAGCCGGGCACTGATCCAGTCAGTCGCGCGGGTGGTGCTGTATGCCCGTCGCGGGTTGATTGGTCGCCAGCTTGGACGCTTACCGCAAGTGCCGATGCAGCAACAGTTGCCACAACTTCGGCCATTAGCAATGAAGCGAGCCGCTGCGACACCGGTATTGCTGCCGGTCATTTTGGCCAGACCGCAACAGCTGGAATTTGACAATGGCCTGGCCGGGTTTGGCCTGGACGGCCGTGAATATCAAATTCAGCAAACGGGCAGTAACCGCACCCCAATGCCGTGGCTGAATGTGATTGCCAATCAAAAGTTTGGCTTTCAGGTGTCGGCCGATGGCAGTGGCTATAGCTGGGCTATCAATAGCCGGGAATTTCAGCTGACTCCCTGGTCGAATGACCCGATCAGCGATCCAATTGGCGAAGTGTTGTATGTGCGGGACGAGCAAAGCCTACACTGGAGCTGCGCGACCGCTAAACCAAAGCGCGATGGCGGCAGTTATCATTGCAGTCATGGTGTGGGTTACAGCAGGTTTGAGCATCAGCAGCAAGAGCTGGCGCTGACGCTGACCCAATTTGTGGTGATGGACGAAGCACTGAAAATCTCCCGCCTGACGATTAAAAACTTAGCCAACCGCGAGCGCAATTTATCGATCACCGGCTATGTCGATTGGGTGCTTGGGCGCAATCGTTCATTAACAGCGGCGACGCTGATCACCGAGTTTGATAGCAACGCTGGATTTGTATTGGTGCGAAACCCCTGGTCCGGCGCCTTTGGTGAGAATTTTGCTTTTGTAGCGTTTTCAGTGCCGGCGAGCAGCTGGACTTGCGATCGCACGGAATTTATCGGTCGTCATGGCTCACTGGCCGCACCGCAGGCTTTACGTCGTCGAAACAAATTGTCGGCAAGCTGTGGCGCTGGGTTAGACCCCTGTGCGGCGTTGCAGCTTTTACAAACACTGGCGGCCGGTGGCGAAACTGACGTTATTTTTATGTTGGGGCAAGCCAGCTCGGTCGCAGAAGCGCAAGCGCTGGTGCAGCGTTTTTCCAAAGCGGGCGCAGCAGAACAAGCACTGGCGGCAGTTGCCGCACATTGGCAACCGTTATTGGGCGCAGTACAGGTGAAAACGCCGGATCGGGCGCTCGATATTATGCTTAACGGCTGGTTGTTATATCAGACGCTGGCATGTCGGATCTATGCCCGCTCGGCGTTTTACCAGTCCAGCGGCGCTTATGGCTTTCGTGATCAACTGCAGGACGGCATGGCGCTGAGCCTTTGTGCACCCGCTATCACCAGACAACATTTATTACGGGCCGCAGGCCGGCAATTTACCGCGGGAGATGTGCAACACTGGTGGTTACCACATACCGGCGAAGGGGTACGCAGCCGCATTTCCGATGACAGGATTTGGCTGGTTTTTGCTTGCACGACTTACGTGAACAGCAGTGGTGATAGTTCGGTATGGCAGGAACGCGTCGGTTTCTTGGTTGGGCCACCGTTAAATCATGATCAACACGATGCGTTTTTCCAGCCGATGCATAGTGATGAAACGGCAACTTTGTTTGAACATTGTGGTCGTGCTTTGGATCAAAGTCTGAGTTTATTGGGTGAACACGGTCTGCCGCTGATGGGCGGTGGCGACTGGAACGACGGTATGGATCAGGTTGGCATTGAAGGGCGTGGCGAAAGCGTCTGGCTCGGCTGGTTTGTGGTGAAAACCTTAAAACTGTTTTTGCCGCTGGCGCTCAAAATATTGGCAGATGATACTTTTGCCGTGAATGGCTACCGCGATAAATTAGCAGTACGCATCGACCGCTGGCAAAGTGCGCTTACGGCAATGATCGAAGCGCTGGAGCAGCATAGCTGGGATGGCGAGTGGTACCGGCGTGCCACCTATGACAATGGCAGCTGGTTGGGTTCAACCCAAAGTGACGAGTGTCAGCTGGATAGCATTGCGCAGTCTTTTGCGCAGTTATCGGGGGCGGCGGATCCAACCCGGGCGGCACAAGCGATGGATTCAGTACTGCAAAAATTATGGTTAAAGCCACAGCAGATGTTGCTGTTGTTTAAACCACCTTTTGATCAAACGTCAAATAACCCTGGTTACATCAAAGGTTATCCGCCTGGTTTACGTGAAAACGGCGGCCAGTATAGCCATGCTGCGATGTGGGTAGTGTTAGCTCTGACCTCGATGCGTCGCGGCTTTGAGGCGCATCAGTTATTGGCGCAACTCAATCCGATTGCCCATGCGCTGGATAAAACTGCCTTGCAAACTTATCAGGTGGAGCCTTATGTGGTGGCGGCGGACGTTTATTCGGTGGCGCCACATCAGGGGCGCGGCGGCTGGACCTGGTATACCGGTGCCGCGGGCTGGATGTATCGTTCGGCAATTGAAGGTTTATTGGGTATTCGACGGCAGGGTGATAGTTTGTGGGTCAAACCTTGTTTGCCGCCACAGTGGCCGGGCTATAGCGCTGAGATTGTGATTGAGCAAAGTCGTTATCAGCTAAATTTAGTGCAGTTAACTGCTGCAGAACAAGTGGCAAGTTTGCAGTTGGATGGGCTTGATGTCAGCACCCAACCGCAATATTTTCAAGGTATGGATACCTTGGTATTGCCGCTGGATGGCAAATCGCATCAGCTGCGTTGGGAATTCCGCTCTGAGATTGTCAGTGCCGCGGATGGCGCCACCACAACTACACCTTAGCTTTTGGCCGGCGAGTAGCGCCGGCTTTTTTGCGCTTAAAACGATGGGCGGGTGCTGCTTGCTGGGCTAAACCACTGGGCAGACTTTGCTGCGCATTGACAATCAGCTGCTGTAAGTTTGCCGTCAGCGGCTGCATAAACTGCTGATAACTTTGCTGGCGTTGGCTGATTTGATTCAGCATCGCTTCCCACTGCGCCGTCATATCGGGTTTAGTGGCGATATCTGGCAGGGCGGCGATTAAACTATGGCCAGTGGCGGTGGCCAGAATATGTTTGCCATCGCGGCGCAAAAAGCCGCGTTTAAACAGCAGTTCAATAATTCCGGCGCGGGTCGCTTCAGTACCAAGGCCATCGGTGTCGCGCAGGATTTTTTTGATTTCTGGATCGTCAACATAACGACTAATGCCAGTCATCGCCGCCAATAAAGTAGCGTCGGTAAAATGCTCCGGCGGTTGGGTGTGTTTTTCCAGCACTTCACCGCGCTGACAATACAGCTGTTGGCCCAGCGTTAGTGGCGGTAACAATGCCGCTGTATCTTCGTCGTCGCGATCATTATCGCTTTTAGCACTGGAATGGGCATTGGAGTTGGCATGGCTTTTCTGCCGTGCACCTAGCCATTGTTTCCAGCCTTTGGCTTGCTCGGTTCTGGCGATGGTGCGAAACAAACCGCCGCTGATCCGCACTTCCAACAGCGTTTCGGCGTAGCAATATGGCGGGTAAAACTGCAACAGATATTGCCTGGCAATCAACTGGTAAATCTGTTGCTCACCAAGGCTTAATCGATTCGCTGCCTGCGCTTTTTCGGTCGGTATAATCGCATGGTGCGCCTGCACCTGGCTATCGTCCCAGGCTTTGCTTTTCCGGCTAAAATCGGCGCCAGCCACCATAGCTGCAAGTTCTTCATTGTGCACAGCGACCGCTTTGCTGACTGTCGGTACAGCCTGCAATTGCTCTTTTGGTAAATGACGGCTGTCGGAGCGTGGATAGGTGATCAGCTGATGCCGTTCATACAGTTGCTGCGCGATATCAAGCACCTGCTGTGCCGATAAACCAAAACGTTTAGCGGCATCAATCTGCAAACTTGATAGGTTGTAGGGCAAAGGTGCAAATTGTTGTTTGTTTTTTTGCTCCAGTTTCACCACTTCAGCACTTTGGCCGGTGATGCTGTGCGCCACTTTATGCGCCAGCGCCTGATTCAGCACCCGGCCTTCTTCATCCTGATAAGGCTCGCAGGCGGGACTTGGTTGCCATTTGGCGCTAAAACTGCTGGCTGGATCAGCGTTTTCAGTCAGCAGTAAATGCGCGAGCACCTGATAAAACGGCTTGCTGACAAAGTTCTGAATGGTTAAATCCCTTCGGGCAACTAAGCCTAACAGCGGTGTTTGCACCCGACCAACCGATAACACACCCTGATAACCGGCTTTCTGGCCTTGCAGGGTATAAGCGCGGGTCATATTCAGCCCATAGAGCCAATCGGCGCGGCTGCGGGCCAATGCCGAAGTAGACAAGGGTACAAAGTCTTGATTTGATTTAAGTTGCTGTAAAGCGCGTCTGACAGCTGAAGGGTTTAAATCGCTGATCAATAAGCGTTGTGTCGCCGCGAGTTTGGCACCTTTCACGCCACACCAATGGATCACTTCGTCCACCAGTAATTGGCCTTCACGATCAGGGTCGCCAGCATGCACCAACTGATCGGCTTGTTGAATGAGTTTTTTCAAAATGCCCAGCTGCGCCTTGCTGCTGGCGCGCGCCTGTAGTTTCCAGGTCGCTGGAATGATGGGTAAATGTTGCAACTGCCAGCGTTTAAAGACCGGATCGTAACTTTCTGGCTCAGCCTGTTCCAGCAAATGGCCAATACACCAGCTGACCACATCGCCATTGGCCAGATAAATACAACCATCGGCTTTACGCTGCGGCTGTGGCAGCACTGCAGCAATGGCGCGGCCTAAACGGGGTTTTTCGGCGATATAGAGGATCATCGGTTATCGATCATGGTTTATAAGACTTAGTTTATGAGTACTGGATAAATAGACAGTTAATTTAAATGCAGTGGCGGAGAAAAGTAAAGCTTTTTGGTGGGAGATCGGGATTATCAATACAGATTGGATGTGGGATGGTGGCAGATGGCGCTGCGCTCATCTGCCCTACAAAAGCCGTTTTGTATCAAAAGTCATCATTATTTAACGAGCACTCACGCCGCTTTTGGCTGCTCCGGCACAGGCTGCAAGCTGAGGCTGGCGATTTGCGCCGCTTGTTCGGTCCATTGGAAAAGCGCCAAAGTGCCATCCATTTGTTCGGTGAGGGCGGTGCAGTTGTCTATCCAGTCGCCGTCATTACAGTAGATGATACCGTCTTGCAACCGGATCTCCGGGTGGTGGATATGGCCACAGACCACGCCATCAAAACCGGCACGTTTTGCCTTAGCGACCACTGCATCGCGGTAACGGCCGATGGCTTGTTGGGCGCCTGGTACTTTGCTTTTGATGTAACCGGCCAGGCTAAAATAATGGCCACCGGTGATACGGCGTGCGCGGTTGTACCAGCGGTTAAGAAAGAGTAAAAAATCGTACAGGGTATCACCAAGCCAGGCGTGCAAAGCGCCAAAATTAACGTCTTTATCAAATTCATCACCATGCACCAGCAGTAATCTTTTTCCGAGCAAGGTGGTGTGGGTGGCCCGTAGTTGCACCTGAATATGCCCGAAATTTTTGCCGGCATAATGGCGAAAGGCTTCGTCATGGTTGCCCGGCACATAAATCACTTCAACGCCTTGTTCGGCTTTTTCCAGTAATAATTTCAGCAACTGATTGGCAGGTTCACCCCAATGCACCTGTTTTTTCATCGCCCAGAAATCGACGATATCGCCCAGCAGATAAATTTTAGGGCTCGGACATTGCTGCAAAAAGCTCAGCAGATAACCGGCCTGACAATCTTTGGATCCCAGATGCACATCTGAAATAAACACCGCGCGAAAGTTTTGCATAGCAGAGCATCCTGACTTGGGTGAGTTAGCCAAGTGTTGTGGTTTTGCGTGACCAACGGATGACTGACATTTGAAGTTTTGATGACGTGGTGCTCCCGTTTGCGGCAAGAAAATCAGTTTCACGCCTTTGTCATATTGGTGCCTTATGGTTTTAGCAGTAACGGCTGGCACGTATACCAACATGACGGGGGACTTATGAACTTCCAACACCTGGCAAGACTGGACTTAGCATTTTCGCTATTGTGTTTACAGCATAAATTTAATCAGCCGGTGGCGAAAATCAGCCGCTGTATTTCGCGCACCGGCGATGGACATTTGTATGCATTATTACTGGCATTAGGTTGGTGGTTTGGTCAGACGGCTAATCCTGACGCAACCGATGCGCAGTTCAGCAAAAGCGGCTTGCTGGCTTTTGCGATTGAATTGCCGCTGTATTGGCTGGCGAAAAACTGCTTTAAAAGACGCCGTCCGCATGAGCTGAGCCAGTTGATAAGACTCACGTTCACCCCTTCAGATAAATACAGTTTACCGTCCGGCCATACCACGGCCGCATTTTTGATGGCGACATTAATCGGCCAGTTTTACCCACCGTTTTATCTGCTGGCGCTGTGCTGGGCCTGCCTGATTGGGCTGTCGAGAATTTTATTGGGTGTGCATTTTATCACTGATGTGCTGCTGGGTGCCGTGCTGGGGATTGCCTGTGCCAAAGTGGCGATGTCGTTGATTTAAAGATAATTGGCAGGACAGGAGTCGTAATTTGAAAATTTTGTACGGGGTGCAAGGCACTGGTAATGGCCATATTGCCCGTTCCAGAGCCATGGCACTGGCGTTTTCGAAAGTGGGGGCCAAGGTCGATTTTTTGTTCTCAGGCCGTGAGCCAACAGGTTACTTTTCAATGGAGGCTTTTGGTGATTATCAAACACGGCGTGGCCTGACGTTTATCAGCCATCACGGCAAAATTGATCCCTTACAAACCGCAATACAAGCGCGGCCACTACAGTTTTTGCGGGAAATCCGCGAGCTCGATTTAACCGGTTACGATTTAGTGATCAATGATTTTGAACCGGTATCAGCCTGGGCGGCGCGCCGGCAGCAAGTGCCGTGTATCGGTATCAGTCATCAGAATAGTTTTCGCTATCCAATACCTGCAGCAGAGCGTGGTATGTTGGATCGTTTGCTGGTGCGATATTTCGCACCTTGTGATCAGCATATTGGTTTGCACTGGCACCACTTTGACCAGCCGTTATTACCGCCGGTGGTGCACTTGCAACAAGAACACCTGCAACAAGAACACCTGCAACAAGAGCTGTTGCAACCTAAAGAGACTATCCAGCCGCAAGTGCTAGTGTATCTGCCATTTGAAGATTTGCCGGAAATCATCACACTGCTGCAAGCACTACAACCACAGTCCTTTGTTTGTTACCATCCACAGCAGCAGGTACAGAAAATTCAGGAAAATATCCTGCTAAAACCGTTGTCACATCAATGTTTTATGCAGGATTTGCATCAATGTACTGCGGTTATCAGTAACGCCGGTTTTGAGTTACCTTCTGAAGCCTTAACCTTGGGTAAGAAGTTGCTGGTGAAGCCCTTAGCCGGGCAATTTGAGCAACTCAGTAATGCCAATACGCTGGTGAGACTGGGCTTAGCCAACAGGTTGAACAAGCTGGAACTTGCAGAAATTCGTCCTTGGCTCGCCGCAGCGCCGGCGAAACCAGTGATATTCCCATGCGTTGCGACAGCATTGGTGGATTGGGTGATGGCGGGGAAATGGCAACAGCAGGACAGTCTGGCAGATTTGTCCAAGACTTTATGGTCGCAAGTGGCCTATCCTCCTTACGCGACTATTCGCTGAAAAAACGGCTAAAAAAAAAGCTGAAGCAGCGGGAAACCTGCTTCAGCTTTAAGCAGCACAGCTTAATTATTGAAAGCTATAGCGCATCCCTATGGTATATCTTGGGCCATATTGGCGGGCAAATAAGAACTGCTCCTCGTAGCGACCATAACCTTGTTCGGTTTCGTTGTTCAGGTTGACCCCTTCAATGAACACGGTCAGTTGTTCATTCCAGGCATAGTTGACACTGACATCCCACTGACCATAGGTTCTGGCGAACTGTGGTGGGGCATCCGATGATCCTTGTGACTGACCCACACCCAGCAAGTATGAATCACGCCAGGCGTAAGCGATTTTCGCCGACCAGCCATCACGCTCATAAAATGCCTGGAAGTTGGCAGAATCACTTAAGCCGGTTAACGGTGCTTGTTGCAACAAACTTTCGGTATCAAATTCAACGTCACCTTGCACCATCGTAGCGTTGACACCTAAACCAAAACCACTATCGCCAAACAAATGCTGCACGGCAAATTCAAAACCATCCACAGTTTTGCTGTCGGTGTTTTGCGGTTGACTGATATTCCACACCATCAATGGATCTTGGGCAGTTGGCTCAATTTTGCCGCTAGCGTTGCCGTTACCATTGGCCAGCATTTGCGCAAAAATCGCGGTGCTGGTGGCTTGTTCACCTCGGGCGGTAATATCGGCCACTGCTTTGAGGTAACGTGGACCATTCAGAATATCGTGCAAGCCCTCAATGGTCGTTTCAGTGATAGTGGTCTGAATAAAATTATCCACATCTTTTCTGAAATAACCCAAGGCGGCGTAACTACCTTCGGCATAATAATATTCGAAGGTCAAATCGAGGTTGGTAGATTCAAACGGCAGCAGATTGGTATTGCCCTGACTGCCGGTGCGCGAACCCGGTTTTGGACTACCGCTTAAACCACGGCCACCCGCTAACAAACCCAGCGGCGCGCGGGTAATGGTTTTACCCCAGGAGAATCGGCTGACCAGATCATCCGTCAGTTCAACTTTGAAGTCGAGCATTGGCAACAACAGATCGTTTTTGCCGGTTTGTTCAAGGAAAGTATCAGCACCTGGCAGGTATTGAGTGATCCACTCGGACGGGCTATCCCAATTGACCTGGGTCTCAACTTTTTGCCGCACCCGGCTTGACACTTCAGTTTCTTCATAGCGTACGCCGACATTCAGTTGCGCCGGAAAACGTCCAACCTGAAATTCCCACTGTGATTGCGCGTAGACGCTGTTGGTTTGTTCGCGCACCGAGCCGCTGCTGTCAATGCCGTCAATATAAGCATCCGGCAGATAAACATCGGCGCCCATTACACTAGCGGTTAAGTAGGCCATCTGCCGCGCGACCGCTTCGTCAAAGTCGTAGGTGTAGTAATAATGCGGACGTAACGCGCTGCCGCCACCGTTAAACTCGGTCAGGAAGTCTGACGTGCTGTGGCGGGTGAACATGCTGTCCGGAAAAATAAAGGTAAAGCTTGGATTAAAGCCAGGGCCGCCACGCAAGCCGCTCCAGCCGGAATAACCGCCCATGGTTTGATCGGTCATCGCCAGACCAAATTTAATATTGACCAGTGGAATTTTAAACGCTGAATTGTTCCAGCTGCCGTCCAGTTGCAACTGTTCAATTTCCGACTCACCCGGTGAGTGGGTAAACTGGCTGAAGTTAGAATCAATTTCGGCCGGAGTGAGTTCATCGGTGCCATTCTCCCAAAGCACCATCGCATGTGGAATGTCGCCGGTGCGGTAGTCGTAAATTTTGCTCAGCAGTTTGTCAGATCCTAAAATCACCTGACCTGAGTTACGGCTGCCTTTGTCGGCGCCATTGTCGATGTCGTTGGTCGAATTGTGATAATCCAGCCCAAAACTCCAGTCGTCATTCAGTTGCCAATCCAGATTCAAGCCAATGGACTCAGCATCAACCTGCGTAGTCCCCTTATTGGCGGTGAACGAACCGTCGTTACCGCTGATATCGGCGTACAGCGCGGTACCACGTTCATCCAGTTCATAAGCATTGATATTGCCGCCAAATTCGTTCCAGATCCCCCAGCCGATACTTTCACTGCCGGTAATGGCGCGCGAAGCAGTGTAATCAGCGGTGATGGTCAGGCTGTCAATCGGCCGGTATTGCAGCGTCAACTGACCGTTGCTGCGTTCACGCTCCAGGTTTTCGATGCTGTAGTTCATATCTTTTGGGAAATAATAATTGCCGACTTTTTTGCCCAGTGCATCTGTTGGGCGCGCATCGACCACTTTATCGGCGGCTAACACGGGCAGGGCGACATTGGCTTGCCAACCCTGAATATTGGCCGACTGTTTCTGGAAATCGCGTTCCTGATGTGACACCGAAAAAGCCACCCCCAGTTTGTCGTCGGCAAAAGTATTGCTGTAGACCGCCGCCAGTTCCGGTGTTATGTCATCACCGGTTTCGTTGGAGGTATCGACGATGCCTTTGGCGCTGACTGAATAACGTTCACCCGGTTGATTGAGTGGTTTGGTGGTGACGATATTCACCGTTGCACCGAGACCACCACTTGGGTTTTCAGCGCGGGCAGTTTTAAATACTTCTAACGCACTGACGCCTTCAGAGGATAAGTTTTCCAGGTTGTAAGAGCGGCTAAAACCAGTGCCCGGCATTTGCCGGCCATTCAGCGTCACCAGGTTAAAATCCGGGCCAAAACCGCGGACGGTAATTTGGCTGCCTTCGCCGTTCGAACGGCTGACCGACACACCGGTGATCCGCTGTAGTGATTCAGCAAGGTTAGTGTCCGGGAATTTTCCCATTTCTTCTGCAGAAATGGCATCGACCACGCCATTGGCTTCACGTTTTAAATCCATCGAACGGATTAAACTGCCGCGAATACCCTTAATTTCAATGACTTCAATTTTTTCTGCGCCAGCTGCTGTTGCAGTTTGCCCGGCTGCATTCTGGTCAGCAACCGTTTGGTTTTCAATGGCTTGTTCAGCCGCATTCGGGGTCACTGCGGTTGGCGCAGCAAAAGCAGCCGGGATCATCCCCGCGGCTAAAGTCATCGAGATACGAACCGCCAGGCGGTTTTTCGAGCTGGTTATTTTTTTCATGTCGAACCTGTCTGTGCAATTTTGTTATCGTTATCTGGGAATCCTGTTGGCCGATTTTGATCGACGCCGGATCCCCGTTGCGAATAGTCGAACTGAGTGGCGGCGCCACCGGCCTATGGGTTGGCAATCACCACGTTATCCAGTCGGTACACCGCGCCATTGCCAGAACCCCAGGCCGGAAAAACCATCAACACATCAATAGCGCTGATATCGAGGCCGGCATCAAACAGGGTTTTTAACGGGAAGGTGTAGGTTTGCCATTGGCCGGTGACAGGCGCTTTGCCTTCAATACTGGCCGACAGGTCAAGTTCTACTGCTGAGCTGGCGTTATCAGACTCAATTTTGAATTTCCAGGCAGCACCAGCGGTTGAGGGCGCTGAAATCACTTTCATTTCAAAACGTACCACACCATTTTGCAGCAGCGCACTGGCGTCAAACGACACATCTGCAGCGGCCTGAATACCCATCACCGTTGGCGCAGCGCCAATGATGTATTGGGCTGTGGCGCCATGCGCTGCGTCATCTTGTTCGACCGTTGGTGTACTGCCACCACAACAATCCCAGATTGACCATTTGTCGGCGGCTTTATCGGCAAACAACAGCAGGCCATCGACTACCGGAATATCGCTTGAAGGGTGGTAGATGCGAGCATTATCAACCCGATACACTGCGCCATTGCCGCTGCCCCAGGCCGGGAAAATCATCACCACGTCGATGGCGCTGACATCAAGACCGGCTGCAGCTAAATCGGCCAGTTTATAGGTGTAGGTTTGCCATTTGCCGGTTTCCGGTGCCTTGGCTTCTAAGCTCGCGGTGAAATCAAGTTCAACTGCGCTGGAACCACCATCGGCTTCAACTTTAAACTTCCAGGCGGCGTTTGGTGTACTAGGAGCGCTGACCATTTTCATTTGGAATTGCACCACACCACCGTCCAGAATGGCAGTCGCGTCAAAAGGTTTATCGCTGCCACCATTGGCGGCGCGGGTGATAAAGCCCATGACAGTTGGGGTGGCGCCGATGCTGAATTCTGCAACTGCACCATGTTCGGCGTCATCGACTTGTTCGGTTGGGGTGGAACCGCCACAACAATCCCACATAGGCCAGTCGAGGTTTTTGCCGTCTTTGAATAACACCAGCTGTGGTTTGGCAACTGGCGCCTGACCAATTTTCAGGTTATCAATGCGATACACTGCACCTTCACCGCTGCCCCAGGCCGGGAAAATCATCACCACATCAATAGCGGCTAAATCTAAACCAGCGGCTGCCAGGGTGCTTAATGGAAAGGAATAACTCTGCCATTTGCCGACTGCCGGAGCCGGGCCACCAACGGTTAAATCAAGCTCGGCGGCGGTAGAGCCTTCAGAGCTTTCCACTTTAAATTTCCAGACTGCCGCCGGGTTATTGGGCGCAGAAATCAGCTGCATATCAAAAGTAACATTGCCAGTGGCGGCCATGGGCGAACCGTCAAACGGCGTTGCCACCCCAGCAGGATCTTTGATAAAGGCGGTACGGGTGACAAAACCATTGACTGTTGGTGCGGCGCCGACCAGAAATTCGTAGACGTTACCGCGATCCGCATCGGCGACTAACGCCGGGTTGGAACCGCCACAACAATCCCAGGCTGGCCAGTTTGGGTTTGGCGTGCCGTCAAAGATGGTCAGGTTTTGTGGAATACCAGTGGATGGCGGGGCTGGAATTGGCGCTTTGCCTTCGACCAGACCATCGGTGAGTTTATCGTAACCAGGACGGACGGTTTCACAACCTTTACCAGTGGTTGGGTTGACTTTACATTCATACACCCGAACATAATCAACAATTAAACTTTGACCTTTTGCAAAAGCGGCAGCGTCGATACCACCGTTATTGACGTTCTCCGGCCAGTTACCGCCGACGGCCAGGTTTAAAATCATAAAGAACTTTTGGTCAAAGGGGGCTTTGTCCCAGTGCAGCTCTTTCTCGCCGGTACCCTGGTTAAAATATTCGGTGTACCAGCCACGATGTTTCAGACCGACCGCCTGATCTTTGGCGTTATAACGCACTTCAGATTGACGTTGTGTGGCAAACAAATAACCATCGACATACCAGCGAATTTCGCCTTCCTGCCACTCTATGGCATAAGTGTGGAAATCATCGGCCGGGTTTTTACCTTCTGGTAAAGCATACCCTTTGCCGCTACTGAGATTGTTCGGCCACTCACGACCATAGTGCAGGGTACCGTGGACATTGGCTTCGGCTACACCAGCTGCATTGGTGACCTTTAAATTAACCGCTTCCATAATGTCAATTTCGCCGGATTTGGGCCAGCTACCATAAAACGAATCGGTGGGCATCATCCAGAACGCCGGCCAGCTGCCTTGACCTGAAGGTAATTTAGCCTTCATTTCAAAACGACCGTATTTAAAATCAGCTTTTTTCTGGGTGGTTAAGCGGGCTGAGGTATAAGGTTTGTCAGCACCGGTTGCGGCCGGTAGTGCCACGATATTCAGCATGCCGCTGCTGATAAAGGCGTTTTTCTTATCGTTGGTGTAACACTGCTTTTCGTTATTACCGCCGCCGGTACAGTTGATTTCAAAGTTCCATTTGCGGCTGTCGATTTCAGCGCTGTCGAATTCATCGTTCCAGACCATCACCCAGTCGGATACCGGCTTGCTGACATCCACTTTGGTAAAATCGGAATTGGTTTCAGATCCACCGCCGCAGCCTTGTAAGCCTGCAGTGGCGATGCCTGCAAAAAGCATGGCGTGTCGCATCGTTGTTTTCATTGTTGCTACCCTGTCGTTGAGTTTTTTTATAATAAGTTGCGCTTGCTCATGTAAGCGGTTTCAGAAAGCGCTTTCATAAAGTATTGCGTGATCGACAAAAGGTCAATTAGTAAGCGGTATTTTTTTCGCAGTTAACCAATTTAGCAGGGCATGTTTATTTCGAGCTGATGGTCTTTTTTGAGCTTTAGTGCAATTAACTGGCGGCTTTTTTTCAAAGTAAATGTCAGCTATGAATTGATATTCAATGCCTTTTAAGGACTATTGGTGTGGTAAAAGTCTCGCTGCTATTCCACAACGTTGCACCAATCACTCTTCATAACATTCAGCATCGTCGTTATTGTTATCGTTACAGCCGCAATATTCCACTTGACTGTGTATATCTGTATATATACTGTGTATATCGGATATGCACAGACATCATCATTTTAGGATATGTTATGAGTTTTGGCTTGTTTCTGTCGGCGACGGACAAGAAACCGATGTATTTACAAATTGTCGAGCAAATCAGCAGCAAGGTATTGCTGGGTGATTGGCCGGCGGATATGGCGTTGCCGTCCATTCGGGAGTTGGCAGCATCGACTCAGGTCAGTGTGATTACCGTCAAACGCGCTTATGCCGAGCTGGAACTGGCGGGGGTGATTGTGACTCAGGCCGGCCGCGGATCTTTTGTGTCGGCACACCCGGATTTGCAGCAGCAACTAAAGGAACAAGAATTTAAACAGCAGTTGGGGCTCACCATGGATTTGGCCAGGCAACTACAACTGACCGATGCGCAAATTCTGGACTTAGTACAACAGCAACTGAATCAACAGCGCTAATCGCGTCGCGAAAGAAGGATGAACCTAATGCAACAATTTGCTTTTGAAATGCGTGATATCAGTATCCGCTATCCGCATTTCTCGATGGAAAACCTCAACTTAGCACTACCAAAGGGGCAAGTGATGGGGTTGGTTGGGGTCAATGGCGCTGGTAAATCCACCACCATCCGGATGTTGATGGGGTTGGTGAAAGCGGATGCCGGCGAGGTGAAAGTTTTGGGTTACGATCTGCCAGCACAGCAGGTGCATGCGAAATACGACATCGGCTTTGCTTCGGATGATATGCGGTTGTACAAAAGTCAGACTTTACAATGGCATATGGACTTTATTCACAGTGTCTTTCCGCAATTTGATCAAGCCTACGCCAAGGAGTTACTGAAACGTTTTGAGCTGATTGGCGATCAGAAAATCAAAGGCTTGTCGCATGGCCAGCGGGTCAAAGCCTGTTTGCTGCTGGTACTTGCCAGGCGTCCCAAACTATTGGTACTAGACGAACCCACTACCGGGCTGGATCCGGTGGCGCGGGATGAAGTGATCAGTGAATTGGCTGACATCTTGCGCGACGATGAACGTAGTGTGTTGTTCTCGTCGCACAATACCCACGATATCGAAAAATTGTCCGATCAGATTGCCTTTTTAGACCGGGGTAAGTTGTTGGCGCTGGAAGATAAAGAAAGTTATTTGGAAAGGTGGGGACGCTTCAGATGCAAGCTCCAGCCGCATGCTAAAGAGACGTTCGCGGGCGCGGTCAGCATCAAACGTAACGGCCAATTGGCGGAAGTGATTACCGATCAATGTACTGCCGAGTACGGAGCAGAGTTGCAACAAGCCGGTTTTATGGTTTTGGAGCAGCACCGGATGTCGCTGGAAGAAATTTTCGTCGCCAATGTCAAACGCAGCAGATAGGAGTGGAGCTTATGGGAACTATTCAGAACAACACACTGACCAGCGCGCCCGCTAAGCAGCGAAATGGCGCCTTGAGTAATACCCACATGATTAAATTGCTGATCATTAAAGACTGGCAACTGATGAAAAAGTCGCTGGCAGCTTATATGGCGGGCGGCGTGCTGGTGATTGGCATGATGGGGATGGCGACACCGCTGATGTTTAATATTGGCGCTGTACTAATGATTACCTTGATGATTGTGATCGGCGCGCGCTCCGCGGTCGAACTGGTGGTCAACGAGAAAAAAGATCAAACCTTAGCTTTTATGATGAGCTTGCCGATTACCGCCCAAGATTATGCGCTGGCGAAGTTATGCTCCAATCTGGCGTTGTATCTGGTGCCCTGGTTGTTACTGGTCGGCGGCATGTTGCTGGTGATTGTCAGTACGCCGATTTACCACGGCGTGATCCCGATTGTGGTATTGGTCAGTGTGTTTATTCTGCTGTCCTATTGCAGTTACCTCGCGACCGCGCTGCTGACTTATTCCGAAGGGTACACCGTGACGGTGATGATTATCACCAATTTACTGCTGAACGGATTTATTCTGTGGATCTTAAGAATGCCGGCGATTTACCAGACATTGGAAGCGCCAACAGCCAGTTGGAACAGCACATCTATCAGCATGTTATTGACTGGAATTGCCATGATCATCAGCATTTTATTGCTGACAGCCTATCTTCAGAAACGAAAAACCAGTTTTTTATAACCCGCTGATTTTTGCCTTTCATTTGAGGAGTCGCGACTATGCAGCATGGTCTTGTGCCAGCACGTCTGTTTTATCTGGATAACCTGCGTGCGCTAGCCATGCTGGCCGGGCTGTTTTTTCATGCCGCACTGGCGTACAGCCCGATGTTACATTCATTTTGGCCCAGTGCCGATCCGAAAAATCACCCGCTATTTGACATCTTTGCCTGGGCCAGTCACCTGTTTCGGATGCCGGTATTTTTTCTGTTAGCCGGTGTTTTTTGTGCGTTGATGCTGCAAAAGTCGGGCGGTTGGGCTTTTGCTAAAAACCGGCTGCTGCGCATTGTTTTACCACTGCTGATATTTTTGCCGCTGCTATGGCTGGTCATGGCCTGGGTGATCCAATTTGCCCTTGCACATGTCACGCAAAAACCACCCTTTTTAACCTTTGTGCAGACGATGATGGCGCTGCCAGAACCACCCAAGCTGCCGCTGAGTACCATGCATCTGTGGTTTTTATATCATTTGCTGTTTTTATACCTGCTCACCTGGTGTGGCCGGGTGTTACTCAGCGATAGCTTGATCAATACATTGTGCTCAATCAAGCCTAACCTACTGTTACTGGTGATGATTGTTGCAGCTGTGCCAGCACTTTATGCGGTATCAGTACCTTTCCCGGCGCCAGAATGGATTTTCCCGGCGCTGTGGGCGCTGTGGTTTTACGGACTATTTTTTGCTTTAGGTTATGGCTTTTATCGCGACCCACAATGGCTTGAACAATTTGACCCAGATCGCCATGTTTACTTGCTTGTTGGTGGAGTAAGTTACGCTTTTTATTACTATTTATTGCCACAAAACTTAATACCACCGGCTTTAAATGCCGACACTCAACCGCAAGGTCTGCTGAAACTGAGCATCACGGCGTTTGAAGCTATCAGCGCGGTGTTATGGACCTTAACGGCGGTGCTGTACGCCAGACGCAGTTTAAATATCAGCAGCTCGTTGTTGCGCTATCTGTCGAAGGTCAGTTATTGGGTCTATATCGTACATTTGCCGCTGCTGTTTTTTATCCAGTTTGCGCTGACCGACCTGGCCTGGCCTATCGGCATTAAATTTTTGCTGTCGAGCCTGGGCACGCTGGCCATTAGCCTGCTGAGTTTTCATTTGTTGGTGTCATGGAGCTGGCTAGCCAGAATGCTGACTAGCGATAGAAAAACGTAAGCGTCAATAAATTTGGTAGAATGCGGCGTACTGCCTTCGGCGAGTACGCCCTACGCAAAACTTACTTAACTTGTTGTTTTAAATAAGAACCGTAGGGCGCTACTCGCCGCGTCAGCGGTAGTACGCCGGGCTAACGCGGTACATATTTTACCTTTATGTGCACACTGCGTTACATATAATCAACAGCTAACCCTAAATTCTGATATTACTTACCGACTTTTATATGGCAAACTCGGATTGATGATTATTTGAAATTATTTTCCGAACTCTGTTACAAATACCCACTGTTATTACCAATATACCCAAAATCATTGAAGATTCGGGTAGACGAGGGAGAGCGATCCCAGGAGCATAGTTGTCCTATGTGACTGGGGCGATCGAGCGAAGACAACAACCCCGAATCTTCAAGGATGAAGGGTATAAATTCAGGGACAAGACGGATGATTGAAGCGCGCCAGCTGAGGAAGGTGTTTGGACAGGGCGAAAATGAAGTCATTGCCTTGCACGATATCAATCTGACCATTGCTGAAAATGAATTTGTTGCCATCATGGGCACGTCAGGCTCGGGTAAATCGACCTTGATGAACTTACTCGGTTGCCTCGACCGTCCGAGTGAAGGCAGTTATCAACTCAATGGCAAGCTGATCAGTGAGATGAATGACGAAGAGTTATCCGCCATCCGTAATCAGCATATCGGTTTTATTTTCCAGTCTTTTCATTTACTTCCAAGATTAACTGCCGCCGAAAATGTCGCATTGCCGCTGCGTTATACCGAAATTCCGACTGAACTAGGGTTGGCGCGCGCCAGAGCGCTGCTGGAGCAAGTAGGGCTTGGTCATCGGATGCAGCACAAACCGCATGAAATGTCGGGAGGTCAGCGTCAACGCGTGGCTATTGCCCGGGCCTTGGTCAACAAACCGAAAGTAATTTTTGCGGACGAGCCTACCGGTAATCTTGACAGCAAAACCTCTGACGAAATTATGCAGATCCTGACGGACTTGCATCAGCAGGGGAATACCATAGTGATGGTCACGCATGAAGATGAAATTGCAGCTTATGCCAAACGGGTGATCCGGATGCGCGATGGCAAAATTATTGAGGACAAATCATGCTGATCGCACTGACTTACCTGATGTTGCTAAGCCCGGTGATTGCAAGCCCGGTGGCTGCAAGTTCGATGACTACAAATGCGATATCTGCAAGCGAGCTGCCACTGATGCTGACAGGCACTTTGCAATCTGAACACCGTCAGTCGATTGTGGCGCCACTCAGTGATAGCTGGCAAATCCAGGTGCAATGGTTAAAACCGGAACAGGAAATTGTGCAGGAAGGTGATTTAGTTGCAGTGTTTAATGCCGGCAATAGCAAAGCAAATATCGAACAGCTTAAAAATCAATTGATCTCAGTAAACGAGCAATATAAACAGATGGACTCTGAGAATGCGTTATTGGTAATGGAGGCCGAGTTTGAGTTAAAACGGAATCAGTTACTGCTGGAAAAAGCCGGTATTGATGCCGCCGTGCCGCTTGAAAACCTCAGTCGCTATGATTATGAAAAGTATCAACTGGAATTAAGTCGTGCCAGAACGCTGGCAGAGAAAGCCGCAGAAACACTCGCCATTGCCCGTATCACGCAATCGACGGTTCTAAAAAAACAACAATTGCAGCAACAGGCAACAACGGCGGAACTGGCCGAAGCCGAGTTACAACTGGGCAAAATGAGTATTTATGCCAAGCGTACCGGCTCAATCAATTACAGTTTACATCCCTGGTTTCGAACCAAACTTTTTGCCGGTGTGACTGCGCAGCCTGGCTGGTTGATCGCAGAAGTGGTTGAACAGCAAGGTTTATTTATTGAGTCTTGGGTCCACGAAATGGATATCAGCCGGTTAAAAGCTGCCAAAACTCTGACGGCACGCTTTGATGTTGCGCCAAATCAGCCCTTTACTGTGCAACTGACGGAACTGGCGCCGCAGGGTGAAAAACGGCAGAGTTGGGGCACCGGCATGTATTTTAAAGCCAGATTTAAGACGCAGCAGTTACCAGTGAACGATGCATTGCTTGGCATGGGTCTGCTGATAGAGGCGGCATTATGAGTGAATTATGTTTGCGCCATCTGGTCGTTGCCGTTGTGGCCGCTTGTTTGCTAAACGGCTGTGAACAACCGCAGGCCCAGGCGAAAGTCGTTATCCAGACACAACCTGTCAAAGCCACCGGCGAGCTGGTCGCTGCGACGTCGTTTAAAGCATCACCGCCCAGTGTCAGTCAGTTGTGGCAATACAATATTAAAGAGTTGGCGCCAGAAAGCAGTTTGCTTAAAGCCGGTGATGTGGTGGTTGGTTTTGACAGCCAAACCATCGCTGAGCAATTGGAAACCAAAACGGTGGAACTGCAAAGTGCCCGTCAGGAACTGACCAACCGGCAGCAACAGGATGAGCAGCGGTTTGAAGAGTTGAAACTGGAACTGGCGGAACGGAAAATGGAGTTTGAACGGGATCAACGCAAAGCCGAAATTACCGATCATTCCCGCTCGGCCAATGATCGGCGTAAAGCCCGCATCGACTTTACCATCGCTAGTAATCAATATGATTTGGCCAAAAGCCGGTTGGATTTTCATCAGCAGCAACGTCAAGCACAGGCCGAAATGCTGCAATCTAAAATCGCCAGGCTTCACAGTGAAGTCGAGCAGTTCAGCGACGAAATCAGCCGGATGCGGGTCACAGCGCCGTTTGCCGGGATGGTGATTTATGTCACCGATTATCAGGGCGAGAAATCTTCGGTCGGTGATACGGTGCAGTTCGGTCAGCCGATTGCCGAGATATCGCAGATGGATACACTGTATGTCAAAGCGGAAATTGATGAAATTGATGTCAAACGGCTGCAACTGGGGCAAAAAGTGCAAATCCAGATTGATGCGCTGCCGGAGCGCAGTTTTAGTGGCACCCTGACCAGCCTGGGCGTCGCGGTGCGCGATAAATCGGTGGAAAACTTAAGCCGGGTGGTTGATGCGCAGGTGAAATTTGATGCACTTGATACCGGATTATTGCGACCTGGCATGAGCGCCAGATTGAATATTCAGCCACTTGCGGCAGCGGCTCAGCCTGCGACAACTCAACTGCAGGACTCAGCCCCATGAAACATTTGAAAAAACCAGCTCTGGTGATGCTGAGCTTGCTGCTTGCCAGCTGCGACGAAAGCACAACTTCAGTGCCGACCTTTGAATTAAACCAGCAACGGTTACAGCATCAGGTCAGTGCTGAAGGTGAATTATTCGCGGTGAATGCAGTAAGTATCCATGCGCCAGCCAGTCGAGGCCCACGATTTATTTTTGAAATTTCACCGGAATTCAGTGAAGTAACGCCGGGTCAACGGGTGGTCACTTTCGACGCCACCCAACTGCGGCGGGAAAAACGAGAAGCCAGTACCGCTTTGGCCGGGGTTGCTGCAGACAAATCGAAAAAACAGACTGACCAACAAGGCGATTTACTGAAACTTGGCCTGGATCAGCAACTGGTGAAACGCGAATTTACCTTTGCCGACACCTTTAACATTGATGATGTGCAAATCCGCTCCAGGCTTGAAATTCTCGACTCAATGCAAAACAAAGAATTTCTGGCGGATAAACAACATTATCTGGGCTGGCAGCAACAAAGTTTTGAGCAAAAAAGTCAGGGCGAACTGGAGTTATTGCAGTTACAGCAGGATCAGCAACAGAGTTTACTTAGTCAGGCAGAAAGTGGCTTAAATGCGCTTGAAATCAAAGCTCCGCATAAAGGTATTTTACTTTTTGAAACCAACTGGCGTGGTGAAAAACCGGAAGTGGGCCGAATGGTGTTCCCTGGCGACAAAATTGGCAGTATTCCGGATTTGAGTTTGCAACACATTAAGTTGCAAGTGATTGAACAAGAAGCCAAAGGTCTGGCGGCCGGGCAGCAAGTACGGTTTGTGATGGCTGCTGATCCGGGTGAGCAATTGACCGGCAAGGTGCTAAAAGTCAGTCAGGTTGGACGTTCACGTGAACGCCGTGATCCACGTAAATATATTGATGTGGTGGTTGAACCTGCAGCACAACATCCGGCTTTTATGCCTGGTAAAAAAATCCGCGCCACCATCGAAGTCAACAGCCGTGAAAACGTATTACAAGTTCCATTGCAGGCCATTTTTACTGCTGAGCAGCAATCTTATGTCTGGAAACAGCACGGCAACAGCTTTGAAAAACAGCCGGTAAGCCTCGGTGAAAAAAGCCTGACCCACGCTGAAGTACTGACCGGGCTTGCGGCTGAAGATCGCATCGCCCTTATTGATATAGGAAGCTGAGCATGAAGTATCAGGCACTACTTAAAGATACTGCCGCTGAACTGGCGCAGCACAAATTACGAACTTTTCTGACTTTACTCGGGATGATTTTTGGCGTTGGCGCGGTGATCGCGATGCTGAATATCGGCGAGGGTGCCGAACGGGAAGCGTTAAAAACTATTGAAACCATGGGTTTACGAAACTTAATTGTGGAAGGTAAAACCTTTGATGAAAAAACATTATTAGAGCAGCGCAAACATTCGCTTGGTCTGACGCAAAGCGATATGCAAACCGCAGTGAGTACCTTGCCCGGTATTACCGGTTTTAGTGCCGAACGTTCGTTGGATACTTATGCCTTGTTAAGCCATCACGCCAAAAGTGATGCCAAAGCGATTGGCGTCAGTGCCAGTTATATGGAGTTAAGTAATTTAGCCTTTGCAGCGGGGCGGAATTTTACCGAACAAGAAGATTTGTATGCGGCGCAAGTGGCGGTATTGGGTTCACAACTGGCGCAGACCTTATTTCCGGAAGGGAATGCGCTGGGACAACCGGTGAAGGTAAATCATGTCTGGTTAAAAGTGATCGGCGTTTTGGCATCGCGTGACCAGGATCAGCAGGAATTTCAGGGCATTAAACTAGGTGGTGAACAAAATCAGCTGTTTTTACCGCTAAACACCGCGACCAGCCGGTTCCGCTCACTGCCGCTTGGCGCTGAACTCAGCGGTTTCAGATTGCAACTGGAAGACAGCGAACAAACTGCGATGACCGCCCGGGCGCTGGATTTTTTACTCAAACAGCGGCATAAAGACATCGACGACTATCAGCTGGTGGTGCCTGCGGCCTTGCTGGCGCAACAAAAACAAACCCAACAGATTTTTAATATCGTGATGTCCTGTGTCGCTGGGATTTCGTTACTGGTCGGCGGTATCGGCATTATGAATATCATGCTTGCCACAGTGCTGGAACGAACCAAAGAAATTGGTTTATTACGCGCCGTTGGTGCCACCAAACGCGATATCCGGCTGCAATTTGTGGCTGAGAGTTTTGCCATCGCTATCGCCGGTGGCATCCTGGGGATTTTGTTTGGGATTATTCTGTCGGAACTGATCGCCTTTTATTCCGAATGGGCGGTGTCCTGGTCAATTCCGGCAATAGTGCTGTCGTTTAGTATCTGCGCGCTGATTGGCATTGCTTTTGGTGTTTATCCTGCGATCAAGGCTTCCGAGTTGGATCCAATTACTGCGTTGCAGACCGATTAGGCGAAAGTTTATTGCACAGCTAAAACGTGGATTGTTTGGCAAAGTTGTTCATAAAAATCCTATTGTGCTTATAAATAACAGGTCTGAAACATGCCGACTTTGAACGTGTCGTTACCCGATCTAATGAAAACCTGGGTGGAGCAACAAACAACAACAGGACGAATCAGCAATGCCAGCGTCTATGTGCGGGATCTAATCAGACGCGATCAGGCACAGTCTGCCAAAATAGCCCAGCTGCAACATTTGGTGACTGAAGGCATTTCCAGCGGCCCTGGAACTCGTACGATGCAACAGATTGAACAGGTGGCGTTAGCAAAGTTGGCTCGTTAGGACATGGCGTACTGGCTCAGCCAACAAGCGGAACAAGACCTGTTCAACCCCCAATCATCGCAAAATGCCGGGTAGCGCCGGTTTGTTGGCCAGCTGTAGTTCGCGGCATTGCACTCATTCACGCAGAGCGGTAAAAAACAGAATTTTAATCATTGTTACGACCTCCGCGGATGCCGTCGCGTTGCCAGAGACTGAATTTGCCAACGGTTTTCTGCTGCAATTGAATTTGGTTAATCGTCAGCGCCGGGTCCAATGCTTTGCACACCTGAACGGGCTTTGAGAAAGAACACCGGCATGGGCCTGTTGCCGATCCGGTTTTTAAAAAGGGTGAATGATCAGTGCAGAGTTAATTGAGTTCAGAGCGCATTTTCAGCAGCTTCTTTAGCTTCCCGCACGATCGCGACACCGTTGCTGAACTTCGCCAGTGCATTGGTTTTATCCAGATCATCAAACGCCGTGACATAGGCGGCAAACAAGCCGTCAAACAACTTGCCAACATTGTTTTGATACGCCTTGTTAATTGCATCCTGAGTTAAATCGTCCATCGGTAGCTCCTGCTGTTAAGTGTTAAGTGAAACTAACAGTAGTTAACCAGTTGCCGCCGCTGAATTCAAGCCCGTTCAGGTGCTCTCAGATTTGATCTGCCCTTTGTTGCGGTTCTGCATAATCGTCTGTGGCACAGAGCCGCAACCGCTGTGCAACGGGGTGCGGTTGCGCACAGACAACGGCGTCATGTTTAGCCTAGATTCAGACTCCGCTTCATTTTTTGGATGCCCGACATGAACACATTCAGCAAAAGTGCTGCACATAGCATAGTGATCTCGTCACCAATTTCTGCAAATACCAGGTCACCTAAGACCACAGCAGCGCCGATTTTTACGGCGTTATGTTGTGTCATATTGCTGGCTGGGTGTAGCAATTCTGGTGGCAGAAATGTGCAGCAATCCGTACAGCAACAAGAACAAACCGGCACCGTCAGCAGTATTCAAATCATCGATACCGAATCCCGAGGCATCAGTGGTGGTGCCATTTTAGGCGCGGTATTGGGTGGTGTGGTCGGTAATCAGATTGGCAGCGGCTCAGGCCGTAAAATTGCCACTGGCGCCGGTGTCATTGGTGGCGCGATGGCCGGGAATGAAATGAGTAAACGGGCTAATGGCGACAATCAGTTGTATCGCGTAACCGTGCGTCAAGCTAACGGCCGTACGCAACAGTTTGATTATCAACAAATTGGTGACTTACAAATAGGTGACAGAGTGAGAATAGAAGGATCGCAAATTTATCAAATGTAAGGGCCATAGCCAGCAGTCGTGATACTTCGCACTGGTATGGCTGTTAACGCACAGACAGGAACGTACAGCAAGATTAGACTGAGGATCAACACCACAGCATGACAGGAATACATGATGATCCATACCTTCGAACAACTGCAAGATTGCGTCATTGAGGCGCAGGACGGTAGCATCGGACAGGTAACCGATTTGCTGTTTGACGACAAATCCTGGGTGGTGCGTTACCTGGTGGTGGAGACCGGCACTTGGTTACAAAGCCGTAAAGTGCTGATTTCACCCATTTCAGTCATTGCCTGTCACTGGAACGCCGCCAGTATTGAAGTGGCGCTGACCCGGCAACAAGTGCAGGATAGCCCGGATATTGATGTGCACCAATCGGTCTCCCGCCAGCAAGAACTTAGCTATTTGAGCCATTTTGGTTACCCAATGTATTGGGGAGGCGAAGGGATCTGGGGCGCTGGTATATACCCGGGTGGGCTAATGGCCGGTTTTGATTTGGTGCCGGAAATTTCCAACCCGGCTGCAATCAACAAAGTCGCTGCGCAAGTCGAGCATCTGCATGAGGAAGACGATCCTCATTTACGCAGTGTGCACTCGGTGGTTGGTTACCAGATTAAAGCCAAAGATGGTGATATCGGGCACGTGGCGGGTATGTTGTTTGATGACAAACAGTGGACTATTCGTTATCTGGCATTGGATACCAGCAACTGGTGGGTGGGGCACGCTTTGTTAATTCCGCCACAATGGGCGATTGATATTGATTGGGCGAGTGCCAAAGTGACGGTGCCACTGATGCGTCAGACGATCCAGGATGCTCCTCATTACAACGCTGATCTGCAAGTGAACCGAGAGCTGGAACATGACATCTACCGTCATTACGGTCAGCCGGCCTACTGGAGTGGTCCGGCGTCTTCCAGACCAGCGTCAAACCGACCCAACTAGTCTCAGATGAAATAAGCAACTGAACCACCAAAGCCAAGGGGGATCATTAAAACTCACCTTGGCTGGAGTTCATCGCATTGCCAGTATTAACTGTTGCTAACGCTCGATGTCTGCCTATGATTGTTATCGAAACAATTACTTAACTCATTAGTTAGCGCATCAGTTCGTCGATACGTTAACCAAGCTGGCAGGTATCGATCCGATGACTCATAAAACCGCAAAAGATTTTGATCCACAAACGCTGCAACTGTTTGACCAATATGTGCATGGTGACATCAGTCGCCGTGAGTTCTTAATCCGTGCCGCCAAATACACTGTCGCCGGTGTGACCGCGCTCAGCGTGTTGCAGGCGCTAACGCCACAGTTTGCACAAGCGCAGCAAATTAAAGCCGATGATGGCCGGTTAAAGGCCGAATATATCGAAATTCCATCCCCAACCGGCAACGGTAAAATTCGTGGTTATCTGGTGCAACCGGTCAACGCCGGTACTGATGCGACAGCTAAATTGCCGACCGTGCTGGTGGTGCATGAAAACCGCGGTTTAAACCCACATATTGAAGATATAACCCGGCGGGTCGCACTGGATAACTTTATTGCTTTTGCGCCGGACGCACTGTTTACGCTGGGTGGATATCCGGGGGATGAAGACAAGGCCCGTGAGTTATTCCGTGGCTTGGATCCGCAGAAAACCGAAAACGATTTTGTTGAAGCCGCTGCCTTTTTGAAAACGCTGAACAAAGGTAATGGCAAAGTAGGGGTAGTGGGTTTTTGCTACGGCGGCGGCATTGCCAATGCACTCGCGACCCGCGTGTCAGACTTAGGCGCTGCAGTACCGTTTTATGGCCGGCAGGGCGATGTCGCGAAAGTGGCTGCGATTCAGGCTCCGCTGCTTATTCATTATGCCAGCAATGACGAACGGGTGAATGCCGGTGCCAAAGCTTATGATGATGCGTTAAAAGCCGCCGGAAAAAATGCGACGTCTTTTGTCTATGCTGATACCGAACATGGTTTTAACAACGACACCACACCACGTTATGACAAAGCTGCGGCAGAACTGGCGTGGCAGCGGACAATTGCCTTTTTTAACCAGCATTTGCGCAGTTAACCCGCAGATTGCAAACGTAGATCTGAAGAATAAACAACCAGTACAAATACCCACAGCAAAGCTAAATAGAATTGGCTTTGCTGTGGTTGTAAAAATGACTAATGAATTTTCGCTCGAAACGAGGGCCGCCGTTGTAGCCAGTTAAACAGCGGCGTAGCCATCATGGTGGTGATCACCGTCATCAGCACTAACACCGAAAATAAATCTGCGGTAATGACGCCATTTTGCAGCGCGATATTCAGTAAAATAAGCTCCATCATGCCACGGGCGTTCATCAGAATACCCACCGCCAGCGACATCGGATGGTTTTCACCGCAGAGCCTTGCTGCCAGATAACAGGCCACCGCTTTGGCAAAAATTGAAGCTGCAATCACCGCCAATGCTACCTGCCACAAAGTGCCCTGGCTTAACACGGACAAATCGGTTTTCAGCCCGGACACTGCGAAAAACAGCGGCACCAGACCAATTAACACTACCGGTTGTAAACGTTTGACTAAATGCCCGGCAAGTTTACCGCGGGGCATCGCCACTCCCAGCAAAAAGCCGCCAAACACCGCATGTAAACCAATCCACTCGGTAGTACTGACACTCGCCACCCACAACAGCAGGATCACCAACAACAATCTTGGGGTTAACCGGCCCTCAGCCTGGTACCATTGTTCCAGTTTTTGCGCATGCTGCCGCACCAGGGTCAGCATCAAGGCGCTGAAAATTACAGCGCCAATTACTGCTTTGTAGAATAAGCTGTCGTCGCCGCCAAAGCTGGCCAGCAGCAAAGCCATCAGACACCAGGCAGCCACATCGTCAATAGCGCCAGCTGCCAGCACTAAGGTGCCAAGTTTGGTATTGGCCAGTCCTTGTTCCTGGATCACCCGCGCCAGCATTGGAAAGGCTGTGATAGAGATAGATGCGCCAAGGAACAAAGTTGCCTGTGCCCAGCTGATATTGCTGGCAAACAATCCACCATAACTCAACAACCAGCTTGCCATCAGACACGCCATAATAAAGGGCACGATGATGCCAGATGCTGAAATGGCCAATGCACTGTGGGCACGGCTTTTGAACATCTGGTTATCGAATTCGAGGCCAACCAAAAACATGTACAGGCCAATGCCGATTTGGGCGCCAAGTGACAAAAACGGCCGGTATTCGGCGGAAAATAGCTGTTGTTGGATGTCCGGCGCGAAAGCGCCAAATAAGGTTGGGCCAAGTAAAATACCAGCGATCATTTCGCCGACGACACGCGGTTGACCAATTTGTACGGCCAGCCAGCCGACTACCCGAGCAGCCAGTAAAATCACTAAAATTTGAATAAAAAAGGCACTGACGCCTACCGGCATTGCTTCCACAACCATCTCCAGCATGAATAAAAACGAGCGCATTGTAGAGTGATGATTGTGACAATCACAAGTTTAAAACCAGCAAACTGGGTTGCTGGTGGTTGCATTGCAGGAATTATTAGCGCTGATAAATCTGGTCGAAAGAACCACCTTCGGCAAAGTGTTCGGCCATAGCTTTGTCCCAGCCGCCAAAATCCTGGATGGTGACGAGGTTCAGCGTTGGGAATTTGGTAGCGTATTTGGCAGCGACGGCTTGATCACGCGGGCGATAATAATGTTTGGCAGCGATTTCCTGACCTTCAACGCTGTACAAGTATTCCAAATAGGCGGTAGCGGCAGCCAATTGGTCTTTGCGGCTGGCGTTTTTATCCACCACTGCCACTGAAGGTTCGGCCAGTACCGAGAGACTTGGCACCACAATTTCTACCCGGTCAGCGCCAAGTTCATTCACCGCTAAAAAGGCTTCGTTTTCCCAGCTTAGCAGCACATCACCAATTTCACGCTGCACAAAGGTACTGGTCGAGCCGCGCGCGCCAGAATCCAGTACCGGCACGTTGCGGAATAACTTGCCAACAAAGTCTTTGGCCGCCGCATCAGTGCCGTATTGTTTTTTGGCATAAGCCCAGGCCGCTAAGTAGTTCCAGCGAGCGCCGCCAGAGGTTTTTGGGTTTGGGGTGATTACTTCAATATCGTTTTTGACCAGGTCGTCCCAGTCTTTGATATTTTTCGGATTGCCTTTGCGTACCAGAAACACAATGGTGGAGGTGTAAGGTGCGCTGTTTTCCGGTAAACGGCTTTGCCAGTTTTCCGGTAATAATTTGCCAATTCGGGCCAGCGGGTCAATATCACCGGCCAGCGCCAGCGTGACGACATCGGCGCGCAGGCCATCAATTACCGAACGCGACTGACTGCCAGAACCACCATGCGACTGGTCAATTTTCACTATATCGCCGGTTTTGTTCTGGTAGTACTTGGTAAAGGCGGCGTTGTAGTCACGGTAGAGCTCACGGGTTGGATCGTACGATACGTTTAGAAGCGTGATGTCTTTGGCAAAACTGCTGGCACTAAACAACAGCGCTGATGCTGAAATGAATGCCGCCGCTTTGAGTAATATGCGGGTGACACCACTGATTTTATTTAACTTTAAGCTCATCTGATTCTTCCTGTTATCTGTGGCAGCTGCAGCGGATTGCGGCCGTTGTGCCGCAATGCTTGTAATATGGCCGTCTAAACATCTGATTAAGATAATAACCAAGCGAACAAGAACTAGAAAGAATTGAAATATACTTGAATATATCAAAAGGAAATAAGAGGAGCAGATTAAGGACAGGCAGCAAGATGCATGTTGCTTGCTGCCAAAGGTGCTGAAGGTGGCTGCCGATTATTTTAAATGTGTATTCACCTGCACCGTTGTTGCGGTCATCAGTTTATGGATAGGGCACTTATCGGCGATGGCTAATAATTGCTGTTGTTCACTTTCTGATAAATCGCCGACCAGCTTCATACTTACATTTAACTGATAAAGCCCCTTTGCTTCCTGACTGTTATCGCGGTTAATTTCGACATCGACCCAATCCAGCTTTAGTTGCTTACGTTTGGCGTACATCAAAAGCGTAATGGCTTTGCAGGCCGCTAATGCAGCGTCAAAAATATCATGTGGATCCGGCGCCGAATCGTCACCGCCGAGGGCTGCAGCAACGTCCGCGAATAAGGTATGCTGCGTACTGTCTTGCTGCACGCGGATGGTTTGGCGAAAGGCGCCGCTTTCACTTTTTTGCAGATATATCGTCATGGGACACCTGTTTGCTGCATGCTTGAGTTGGTTAAATGCCTACCGGAACATTTCAATCGGTTTAAATTTTTGGCAGTGGAATAAATTCCAGTTCATCACCCACCACTTTTGGAAACTTGCCGTCCTGCCAATCTTGTTTCGCCTGCGCTATTCGGTCCTTACGACTGGAGACAAAATTCCAGTCAATAAACCGCTGGCCAATGGCGGATCCGCCAATCAGCGCAATACGGCAATGGCTTACTGCTTGAATAGTGACACCTTTGGCTGCGGCAAAAATGACCATATTAAATTCTTCAATCAGCTGATCTTTAATTTGCAGCGTACCTTTGGCCAGATATAAGGCTCGTTCTTCGGTATCAGGTAGCTGCAGTGTCTGGCCGGGTTGTAATTCGGCTTCCAGATACAAAGTTTCGCTGTAGGTTTTCACCGGCGAAGTCATGCCATAGGCACTGCCAATCAGCACCCGCACCGGCACTTCGTTCACTGTGGTCGCCGGAATCATCGCTGAAGGGTAATGATAAAAAGCCGGTGCGATTTCTTCAAATTCAACCGGTAGCGCCAGCCACAATTGCAAACCATGTAAACGATGCGGCTGTTGTTTTAGTTCTGGCCGTTCGCGCTCGGAGTGCACGATGCCGCTGCCAGCGACCATCAGATTAATGTCTCCTGGTGTAATGGTTTGCAGGCTACCCAATGAATCGCGGTGCAGAATTTCGCCTTCAAATAAATAAGTCACGGTTGCCAGATTAATATGCGGATGCGGCCGCACATTGATGCCGGAGCCAGCAGCAAATTCAGCCGGGCCCATATGATCAAAGAAAATCCAGGGACCCACCGTTTTGCATTGCCGGTTGGGCAGGGTACGGCGTACTGAAAACTCACCTAAATCGGTGGCGCGTGGTGTGATGATGAGCTTAATCGCGTCGCAGCCGTTGGAAAATTCGCATTCATGTTCCAAATCGTCGTTTTGTTGATCAGGGTTAGACAGGTCGGTGCTGGTCATTGGTTTTCCTTTCGCAAGAGAGAAGCAAGATCGAAGCTAGCAAGATGTAAGCGCTTTGCGTATTGATGCAGCATCGCTGTAAAGAGGGGGTATTTCAAGCAATTTTAACCGGAAATTAATCGCAATATAAATGCGAATCATTGCTAATGGCGTTTCTTTGTTGGGTTCCCTTCGGTATGATATGCGCAAATATGAGGAGACACTGATATGCCAAACCAAAACCACTTTATCAAATTGCCGTTAGTGATTGCGACCCAGCTGGCATTGTTCAGTTTAAGTGTGAGTGCGCAGGACAATGCCGCTGCGGAAAAAGACCTGGAACGAATTGAAGTTGTAGGGAAATACACCGTCAACGAAAATATCGATACCGCCACCGGTCTTGGTTTAAGTTTGCTGGAAACGCCACAGTCGGTCAGTATTATTACGGCCCAGCGTATTACCGATCAGGCTTTTAGTTCGATTAACGAAGTGGTTGGTCAGACCGTTGGTTTGTCGGCCAAACAAGTAGACTCTACCCGCAATACCTTTAGCGCCCGTGGCTTTGATATTGATAAATATCAGATTGATGGCGTGCCAATGGCCTGGTCTTTGGCAGGTGATTCCGGTGAAACTATTACTGATGTTTCTATTTACGAGCGGATTGAAGTAGTGCGGGGTGCGACTGGTCTGTTAACGGGGGCCGGTGATCCGTCAGCATCGATTAATCTGGTGCGCAAACATGCAAATGCGACCGACCTCACCGGTTATATCAATGCCGGTATCGGCAGCTGGAACAATAAATTTGTCACGGCCGATGTATCTTCAGCAATCACCGCTGACGACAAAGTGCGGGCAAGGTTAGTCGCAAAAAAAGAAGCCGGTGATAGTTTTATGAGCATCACTTCGGAAGATAAAACCGTGCTTTACGGCGTGATTGATGCCGATCTCACCGACAGTACGCTGCTGAGTTTTGGTAGCAGCTATCAGGATAACCAGCCGGAAGGTTCAACCTGGGGCGGTTTAGCAGCCTGGTTTACCGATGGTACTCAAACCAATTGGGATCCATCAGTCACTTCTTCCGCCGACTGGACCTACTGGCAATCGACCAATGCCAATACCTTTGCTAACCTGGAACATACTTTCAGCAACGGCTGGGCTGGAAAAATCAGCTTTAACCACAACAAGAATACCGCCGACACTAAATTACTTTATGTCTACGGCATGTTGGATAAACAAACCGGCATTGGTTTAGAACCATGGCCCTATAAAAGCAGCGGCTTTAGTAAACAAAGTAGCCTTGATCTGCAGTTAAAAGGTGATTTTGAGCTGATTGGCCGTAGCCATGAGTTTGTGGTCGGCGCGCTCAAAAGCAAACAGGAAGCACAAACCGACACATATAAACAGACTTCTGCTTATATCGGGATCGGTAATTTTTACCAGTGGGATGGCAGTTATCCCGAGCATACTTTTGCTACAACCGGCGATCGGCAGGAGGATGTTGAAACCGAACAGGATGGTTTTTACGCTGCAACCCGGCTGACGCTAACCGACGATTTAAAGCTGATTGCCGGTGGCCGCTTGTCGAGTTGGCAGCGCGAAGGCTTCAGCTGGGGTGTTGATGCAAACTTCGGTGATGATACCGTATTTGTGCCTTACGCTGGTTTGATGTATCAGGTTGCCGCAGACCATAATTTGTATATCAGCCAAACTGAAATTTTTAAACCGCAAAACGCCCGTGATGTGACAGGTAAATATATCGATCCGGTCACCGGCACTAACCGTGAACTGGGGTTAAAAAGTGCGTTGTTGAATGGTGCACTGCAGACATCATTTGCGGTGTTTCAGGTACAACAAGACAATCTGGCACAAAATACCAATATGCCATTCCCGGACAGACCGATTGAGATGATTTACGCCGCTGCTGATGGTGTCGAAAGTACCGGTTTTGAACTGGAAGTGATTGGCCAGATCTCTGAAATCTGGAAACTTTCGGCCGGTTATTCGCAGTTTAAAGCCGAAGATGCTGCCGGTACTGAAGTGAATACTGATCATCCACGTAAAAAGCTGAATCTGTTTACGACACTGGACATCGCACAGTGGGTGCCAGGTCTGGAAATTGGTGGTGGTGTGAGCTGGGAAGGATCCCAATACAGCGGCGTCGGTGCGAAAAAATTAACCCAGGATGCTTTTAGTCTGGTGAATTTAATGGCGCGTTACAGCGTATCTGAACAATTCTCGGTGCAGCTGAATATCGACAACCTGTTTGATGAAACCTACTTCAGCCAGATTGGTTTCTTTGAGCAATACGGTTATGGCAGCCCACGGAATGTCAGTTTAGGTATGACTTATAACTTTTGATGATTGGGGCAAGGATGCGCTTTAGTTGTCGCGGCATGTGGCGTATTGCCGCCGCCTCGGCGAGTAGCGCCCGATGGAGAATTACGTTTAACGTGATGATTTAAGACAAAGTAGGGCGTCACTCACCGCGTCAGCGGTAGTGCGCCGAATTTGTGGCTATTCGTAGGTTTGGGTTTATCCTGATGAGCGGCGGACTAGCCTTCGGCCGAGTCCGCCCTACACTTTATAATTAAATCAGAGCCTTGTCGCAAAGCATCATCGAACATGTGCCATGCCCTAATTACTTCAACAACGTCTCAGGCAATTCCCAACTCGCCGTCAATTGCTGACCTTGCCAGGTTTCTATGGTCACCCACATTTTATCGGTTGCTGCAAAGGTATGCGGGGCAATAGCATGCACATGTTGGCCATGACGATTGCCATGCAGAATGCCATCTTCAGCTTGTTGTAAAATACCCAGTGGCACTGGCTGCGGGCCGATATTGACATAACCCTGACGAATGTCGCTGATTTTCCCTTTGTTAAACATCAACATAAAATCTTTTACATAAGCCTCGTGATGGACATAAGGTTGTTCTAAATCAAGCGGCATTGGGGTGATTTCAAAGTCACCCACTTGTTGCGCTGGCCAGGCGGGCGGAAACACCGGAGTCATCGACTGGTATAAAAACCAGAAGGGTAATACCAATACGGCGCCGCTGAGTTGATACCGATATTTGCGCCAAAATGAAAGTTTGCTGGTCATAAAATTCCTAAATTCGAAAAACGCCTAAAGCCTGCTAAAACCACTCAACAATGAGTGAGTCTTTTGATGATCAATTATGCAAAAGCTGCTTCGGCATCATCACGCATTGATTTTTTCAACCGCGTTGCCCACATCATAAAGCCGGTGATCGACATGCCGGTTAAAATCACACCAAAGAAAAACCACAAAAACTTGGTCCACAAACCGCCCAAAGTACCGTAGTGCAGCGGGTCAGCGATATGCATCACGGTTTGCACCGCAGTCATAGTTTCAGGTGATTTTTCGCTGACAATAGCGCCGGTCCATGGGTTGATATTCAATGCATAAGCGTATTGGTCGTAAAAGATATGGTCGCCACCGCCGGAAATCTGATACATACCAC
The DNA here is from genome assembly GCF_001669775.1 of Rheinheimera sp. SA_1. GTDB lineage: Bacteria > Pseudomonadota > Gammaproteobacteria > Enterobacterales > Alteromonadaceae > Pararheinheimera. The sequence continues at coordinate 303,819 of NZ_LXWK01000016.1, read as the reverse complement.
GCTGATGTTCAGGCAACATAATGTAGGAGGGCTGCAACTGTGGAAACCGTTGTTTGGCAATTTGTAATGCCGCTTCGAGCGATAGTTTTGACTGACTGTTGGTCGTTGCTGTTGTCGGCAGGTCCGAAACCGCAACCACCGGTGCATGCGGTTCTATGTCAATTTCAGCGTGCCACATAATCGCCTGCGCTAGATACCAGAAGCCCGTAGCGGACATCAGCATTAAAAACCAAATCGACCACACGCCGGCTAAGCGGTGTAAATCGGCCAGAACTGTAGCTTTGTTGGCAGTTAACCGCACTTTAGGCTGCGTGAAAGAGCGCCAGAATTTTTTGTAGATAACCAGCCCGGTAATCAGCGCACCCAACATCACAAATGCCATCGCACTCACCAGGTAATATCCGATGCTATAAACCTGTTGCCACGGAAACAATAACCAGCCATGCAAACTGCGCATAAAGCCAATAAAGGTTAAACCTTCATTAATTTCCTGAATTTCACCGCTGTACTGGTTCACATAAGCGATGGCGTAGGGCTTGTCGTGATCAGTAAAAGTGATGGCATGCACCAGATAAGGCTCAAACGTCATCACATTGCCAACATCGGCGGTGGGGAATTTCTGCTGCACTGTCGCGACGAGCTGGCTGATTGGCAACGCGGGTTTATCCTGTGGATTGCTGGCCCGCGCAGCAGGGTTCGTCAACCAGGTGAGCTCATGACTCAACACCGCAATAGTACCGGTCAAACAGACAAAACAAAAAATCAGCCACACCGGCAACGAACACCAGCCATGCAGCTTAAACCACGATTTATTACTCAACATTGCCATCGACATCATTAAAAACGGAACAAAGTGCTCGCAGTTTAATGGTAAGAGGAATCATTATCAATAACTTTGGGCCGCTGCTGCGAAACGATCACAAGGTAACAAGTTCAGCGACACACTTTGTAAACGCGGCAGCAACGGATCTACAAGTTCCGGTACCTGACACACCAGCTGCGATACCAGCAACTGCACTTTACGTTGTAAAATTTTGTCTCTCGCTACCATCGGCTGAACCGCTGCCCAAGCGTGGGTGGTCCAAAGCACAGCCCAAAGTTCAGCTTTATCTTCTTCCAGGCCAGACATCGCATAATGATTAATAAAGCCCGGGGCCGGATGAGAGAATTTGGCGACTTTCGGATCACGGACGGTGGCGCCGCCGTTGCCATATTGAAAACCAATCGGGTTCAGTTGCTGCCAGAGTGGATCCCGATAATAAGCACTTCCATAAAATTGCTGCTCCAGCATATGGTAAAACTCATGATGCACCACATGTCGCTGATGCGGCATATACGGCATACCTCTGGTGTCCGATGTGTCGTAATACAGCACTTCATGCACATAGTCCGGCACTGCCAATCTCGGTTGTTCGGCAACCGTGAGTTGCTGTAATAGCACGATATGTTTCAGATTAACTTTTTGAATCAGCGCCGGGGGCAACTTGTGAAATTCTTCATGAAAAAGCCGAAGATAAAGTTGTAACTGCGGCGAATCATGTTGATGCAGGCTAAAGCGCAAATCCCACGGCGAAACGCTGATGTTGTCGAGATTAAACTGTACCGCCAGCTGATATTTTGCCGCCAGTTGCTGAATTTTTTGATCGTCTTTTGGCACCGGTGGTAGTGGAGCACTGGCACAACCTGCCAGGATCCACAGGCTCAGTGCGGTGATAAAACTACGATAGACACTTATGTAAGACATCGGATTTTACTCGCTGGCGGGTATTTTAAATAAATGCTGAGAACTGCGGCTGACCGGTAGCGGTTTGCTGATATGTTTCATCATGGCAGACAGCTGATCCGGGTCGTCGGCTTTGACATGATCTAGAAAATTAATATTAATTACGATGCTGCGATGAATACGCCAGAACATTTCTGGATCAAGCTGTTGCAACAAGTTTTTTAGTGCCATGCGCACAACAAATTGCCGGGCTGTGGTGACCACTTCGACATAACGGCCACTGGCTTGAAAATAAATAACTTCATCAACACTCTGTAACCAGATACGGTTGCCAATTTGTAGTTTCAGTCGTTTCAGATAAAAGTTCGCCGGTAGTTGTGGCTGACTGAATAACTGCTCAATTCCAATTGGCGGCCTATGCAGTTTCTCCTGTAACTTACTGATACATTGCAATAATCTGCTGTCTGAATAAGGTTTAAGTAAATAATCAATGGCGCCGGCATCAAAGGCTTTGACGGCATACTGATCATAAGCGGTGACAAAGACAAAATGGCACGGCTGGCCGGTGCAAAAAGCTACGTCAATGCCGGTGAGTTTACCCATCTGAATGTCGAGAAAAGCCACCTGCGGCTTCAGTTCATCAAGCGCAGCTAACGCTTCTTCGCCGCTGCGGCATAACCGGATAATCTGTGCATCCGGCCAGAATTTCTGCAGTTTGTGCGCCAGACTGTGCAGCAGAATTTCTTCGTCTTCGGCAATAATAATGTTAACCATGAAAAGGGATCTCCAGCCTGGCAAGGGTCTGAACTTCTGGCTCAGTGTGAATGCTAATACTGGCGGCATGACCATAAGCAGTTTGTAAGCGGGCACTTAAGTTATTCAGGCCAGTACCGCGGCAAGTTTGAGCTTGTTGCGCTGCAGTATCGCACACCACGATCAGCAGATTTTTCGTGTTGTGACTGACGCTAATGGTAATGTGACCAACCCCCTGAATTTTTTCGATGCCATGTTTAATCGCATTTTCCACCAATGTCAGCACCGACATCGGCAGCACGTTGTGATGCAGACAGCCATCGTCTACATCAATCTGATAGGTTAAGCGCTGGCCAAATCTGATTTGTTGAATATTCAGGTAACGCTGAATGATATTCAGCTCATCCTGCAAACTGATGTAACGCTGACGAAATTGCGGAATACTGGACCGCAAATATTGCGTCAATTCTTCCAGCAATAATTTGGCTTTTTCGGTATCGATATCAATCAGACTGTGCAAATTCGCCAGCGTGTTGAAGAAAAAATGCGGCTCCAGCTGCGCCTGTAATAAATGCAGCTCCATTTCTGCGCGGTTTCGCTGATCTTCACTATCGCTGACTTGTTGTTTTAATTGCTGAAATTCCGGTCTAGTCAGCCGGTTTTTCAGGTACAGCAATACGAACATTGCCCAAAATGACGATAACAACAGCCGCAATAAATAGGTCACCGCTTCCCAGAATCTGGGCAAACGGGTTTTTTCCCATTCAATCACACCAAAACTGAGCAATAGAGTCAGGGTAAATGTGACCAGCGTGATCATGCAAATCTGGCTGATCGTGATTTTTTCGGCCGGTGGTGGTGCAATGACCACATAAGAAAACAGCAGACTAAAACCAAGCAAGTTGTATATTTTGGCGTATTCCAACGTGCTTCGTAGCATAAATGCGAAATCGGCGTCACTTAAATACATATGATGCAGAGCGCTTAATACCGCACAGCTGCAATTAAGAAGCAGCACGACCGCATAATCTGACAGCGTCAGAGTTTTGAGCCGCAGATTGCCACGGGCCAGATAGTTCACAAAAATACTCAACAGTTGATACCGCCTTGTTGTTCAGCACGGGTCGACGATATGACGACCCGCGTTAAATTATTGCTGATCGTCAGCATCGCCAACTTTCAGCATGGCTTTCCTTTAAATCTGACAATTTTCAGAACGGCCAATTTTTAAAAATCATAGTTAAGGCCCACCGTGTAATAACGACCAATCGTGCTATACAAACCTGCGGTATAACCCATTTCCCAGCTAGCACCACCGGTACTGGCGCCCGGTACTTGTGGTGTTTGCCGATCGGTTAAATTCGACAGATATACATTCAAGTTAAGATGTGGTGTCAGCTGATAATTCAGACCTACATCCAGATACCACAATCTACCGGTTGAAGTAACCGAATAATCGGCGGATTTACGCGCCAAATCCGGTCGTTGGGAGCCAATATATCGCGCCGAAACACTGCTGCTGAATTTGTTGTATGCCAGGCTCAGGCTATTGCTGCCACGCCATTTGGGAAACGCCATTTGCCCGGCGGTTAGCAGGGGTTTGGACGCCGGATCGGATTGTAATGTCCGTTCAATCAACCGGCTCCAGTCCGAGCGAAACGCCATCGATAGCCGATTTCCCGGCATTACCCAATGATAATCCAGCGCATAGTCAATGCCACGGGTTTTATGTTTGGCCAGATTCAGATATGACAGATTCAGCTGCATGCCATCGGGTTTTTCTTCAATTAAGCTACAGAACACGTTGTCAAGGGTCGGGCTGTCCATACAATTCGGATACACCTGATCCCATTGCAGGGTGCCGATTTTATCATTCAGATCAACGTCCCAATAATCAACGGTGATATTCAGATCGTCGATAAATTCCGGCGAAAACACCAGCCCGCCAGTAAAGGTATAAGCCCGCTCTGCTTTGAGTTCTTTGTTGCCACTTTGTACGATCTGCGCGTTGTGGTAATAGTTCGCCGGATTGGTTTTACCAATAGCGTTACAGTTAGCTTCGCGATACTCCGAGCCGCGGTTGCGGTAGGCGGAATAACAAACTTCATAGATGTAATTAAAAGACTCGCTGGCCGACTGATAAACTTCGGTGATATTCGGCGCCCGCACGGCTTTGGCGTTCGAAGCCCGCAGTTTCAGCGATTTAATTGGCGTCCAGTCAATGCCGACCGTCCAGCTATGGTTAGTGCCCGCCAGATTGTATTTCGCGGCGCGCCAGGCGCTATTCAGGCTCAGTTGTTCGGCCAAAAAGACATCGGCCAGCAGCGGTACCCGCAGCTCTACAAAGGCTTCGCTGACATGATAATCGCCAATCAGCGGTGTCGCGCGATAATTGTTGGCGCCAAGACCGGCGAGCTCAACTTCTGATGGCAGTTCTTCGCTTTTTTCGCGCCGATGCTCCAGGCCCGTGGCGATACTGAGTGCACCTGCCGGCAGTTCAAATAAATCGCCATCCAACCCGGCCGCCAGCACCGATTGGGTCAGCCGGGCGTGGCTGGTATGTGGCCCGAGTTTTAGATAGTTGATAGCTTCTGCGGTCAGTGGCTGAAAGACGTTGATGGGTACACAAGTCTGGTCGCAGTCGCGGCTTTCATAACTAACCGGATCGGTGTAACTGCCCCAGACCGCTTTGGTCCAGTTTTCTTGTGAGTAATCATTCAGCGTGGTGGTTTTGACTTTAGTAGATCCGTGCTGGGCACTGGTTTGCCAACGAAAATCATTGGCAAAATCGCCTTCTAAACCAAGTACCGCCTGATATAAATCATATTGGTAATCAACGCCCATCCGGCCCATTTCCGGGAAATAACCGCCGAATAACAAGCCCTGACCGGTGCGTGATACTTCGGCTTGTTGCTCGGGTGTGTAAAAGGCGTAGTCACCAGGTAGCCGCGTCACACCATATTCCACCAGCGGCGACGTGCGACTTTCAGAATCAGTGCGGACATATTTCAGCTCAGCATCCAGCCGTATATTGTTGTTGAGCTCTCGGTCCAGATTTAAATTCAGATTTAATTTATCGGAAGGTACCGCCAGTCGCGCCCATTCGTAACGTGAATAATACTGGCCATAAGTGTCGGTCACCGACAACGCTGCCAGCTGCGACGTGCTGGAGCCGTTGATCCGGGCATCAGCTGGCACCATGGCAAACAGACTGTTATCCGGGCGTACCGCATAAGGCCGGCCGTTTATCAGGAAATTACGCTGACTGGTCGAATACAGCGGTGTTTGTCGGCCGGTGATATAACGTGGCTCGGCGCTGGAACCTGCTACATACAGTGGGTTTTCGATATAAGTCAGATCATTGGCGATGTAACTGCGCTCCCGGCCTTCAATCACGTCGGAGCTTTGAGCACTGACGTGATAACTAATACCGCCATTGCCATCGGCAAAAGGTTCGCCATGGGTAAGGGTGCCGTACCAGCGCTGGCCATCACCCACAGTGGCACCGCTCTTGGACAGGCTCATACTGGTGCCGCTGAAATTCTTTTTCAGGATCACGTTAATGACCCCGGCCACCGCATCAGCGCCATACACCGATGAGGCTCCTCCGGTCAGTACATCCACCCGCTCAATCAACGCCACCGGAATCGACGACATATCCACTACGCTGGTGCCGGGAATGGACGGCACATGGCGGCGACCATTGACCAGCACTAGCGTGCGATTGGCGCCAAGACCACGTAAATCCTGAGTCGAAGTGCCGGCATAACCGCGGGCGTTGCTGGTTTCACTGCTGCTGGCTGGCACCATGCTCGGTAGTTGGTTTAATAATTGGTTGATATCCACTGCGCCGGTTTTGGCAATGTCGGCCGCCGTAATGCTGACCACCGGCGTATGGGTTTCCAAATCAGTGCGGCGAATGCGGCTGCCGGTCACCGTAATTACTTCGGTTTTTTCTTCGGCCTGCGATTTGTTGCTGGCCTGTTCCTGGGCTACCAGCGGCGCTGCCAGCAACAGCGTGATAAGACTGCTGAGATGACATAAACGATGAGGGTAAAGACGTTCTGGAAGTAGTGAAACCTGCTGCATAACTGTGATCCTGTTTTTATAGTTATATGCACTGACGCAAGACAGTGGGCTGGTTGATTTTCAACCGCCGGATTGAGCCTGCAAAAAAGTACTTAAGAATAACAGAGGCATGGACATGAACAGCGGCAGTCAGGGTGTTAAGCTGCGGTTTGTTGGTATAAACGGTTTGTTAATGCTAAACAGGATAATGGCTACTCAATATGAAGGTTAATTCAGGATCTGATTTACTGACGTCGTCTACCCGACATTTAACCTTCATCAATGCCAAATTTAGCTGCATGTTGGTAAAGAACTGATATTTATTGGGATCGGCGATATCTCTATTCTGGATGCTAGCTGCAGTGTTGCAGTGCCATTTCGTACCATTTGATAAACAATAAATAAAACAATGATAAATATCAGCTGCGATTGCAGACGGCAATCTTCCTTCATTAGCATTGTTTTGCCCCAAATTGAGGTTGAGCAAAAAGGAAAGGAAGTAATGAATATTCAACAACGGATTTTACCGGTATTGGCTTTATTTGGCACAGGCTTATGCGGTTCAGTGGCAGCAGACCCGGTAAGTCATCTGGACTTCTACGTTTATACACATGTACAGCAACAGGGTCAGATGACCTTTGCGCCGGATGAATGGGCAGGCACCCGAGGCCAGCAGTTACGGCTTGAATCGTTGGCAGTAACACCTTTGCACCCAAATCTTGGTAATTGGCCATCATGCCTGCAATTGAGTTACATGGCGCATTTGCAAGGTACCGGCGACACCGGTTGGACCAATGCTCCAAACAAAGTAGGTACTGAAGGGCAAAGTCGTCGGATAGAAGGTGTCGCTTTTCGCTTAGCTGGTAGTTGCGCTCAGGACTACACTGTCGAATATCGTTGTCATTTACAAAACATCGGCGACAGCGCCTTGTTGCGTGATGGTCAGTTCTGTGGCTCACGTGGCCAGTCGCGGCAACTTGAGGCAATTAAACTGACAGTTCGCCATAAGTAATTGTCGAAAAGCCGTTACAAAGTTCGGCAAGGGTTTGGATCGGTGAGGTCCAAACCCTGTTTTCATATTCCAACAGCACCTGTGCCGGTAGATATATACATCGGTGTTTAAGACGAAAATTCTGACTAAGTCCGCCACATCTGCAGATATGTATGCTCCGGATCATAAATTTGCAGCTGTTTTTCCAGATTAAAGCGCCGGTTTGAGCGTGGGTCAGTGCCAAATCCAGCCAGATACAACCAGTTGCCCTGATTGCTATACACGTCATAGTCAATGAGCTGTGCTTCAAACCAGGCGGCACCGGCACGCCAGTCACACTGCAGGTCGTTCACCAGATAACTTGCGACAATTTGCCGCATCCGGTTAGACAGATAGCCGGTCGCGGCAAGTTCGCGCATGCCAGCATCAATCAAAGGCTGTCCGGTCTTTCCCTGACACCAGCGCTGGAAAAGCACTGGATGATGTGGGCGTTTTTGCGGGTGTTGTTGCTGTGATTTTAGACCATTCGCCAGGTACAGTTGCCGCCCAAAGCGTAAATGCAGAAAACGGAAATAGTCGCGCCATAGCAGTTCAAACCAAATCCAATAGGTACTGTCATTTTGGCCATGTTCGGCTTCGTGAGCAGCTAACTGCGCAAAGATTTGCAGCGCAGAGACCGCGCCACTGGCCAACCACGGCGAAAACTTGGTTGAATAATCAAAGCCAATCAAGCCATTACGGGTTTCTTTATAGTTACGGGCCAAACCTGACTGAAAATAACGCTGCAGATGTTGTTGTGCAGCAGCTTCTCCGGCCCGCGCGAACAATAGTTGATAGGGAAACGAACTGCGCACATCTGTTTCTGCGACACCTGCCCAGCGAAAGAGGTCAATACTTTCTATTGCAGCGGCTTGTTCCGGCATCGCCGGCAATTGTGAAATCATTGGTAATGGTGGTCTCGGGCGGCAATCGGCTTTTTCAACCAGATTGCGAAAAACAGTAAAAACCAGAGGTAGTTCAGCAATCTGAAAAGGCAACTGTGTTGATTCCAGCAAGCTTGATTGCCAGGTCGTTAACACTTCAAAGCTGTTCGCCATCAAACCTTGTTGTCGCAGAGCCGAAATTTCAGCAATTTCTTCAGGCGCTGCAATTTCTTCGCAGTAAAGTGTGGTCGCATTAAGCTTACGCATCAATGCTGCCAGTTGCGTGGCAGGATCGCCAGCTACCACCAGCAGCCGGTTGCCTAGCAGTTCACACTGCGCCGCCAGTTCGCGGACTGTATCAGCCAGATACATTTTCCGATGTTGGCCAACACGCGCAAATCCCCAGCGGGTCTGTTGGTCTTTTGGCAGACAAACCACAAACGCCAAGTTACTGCCTTGCTGCAAGCATTGCTGACAGGCGAAGCTGAGGCCCGGGTTGTCGGATAACCTTAAGTCTTGGCGAAACCAGTACACCGCAGTGGTTTGCTGGCTTGACGGAGTCTGTGGTACGTTCTGCTGTTGTGGTATCTGCTGCATGGCCGGGTCCAAAAACGCCCGGCAATCAGCCGGGCTGTCTTTCTACGGCGTTTGGATCAGATGTAGTTCAGTCTGGCGGCCATTAAAATACTGAAATTTGTCTCCATCAAAATATCCATCTTCTTCCAGCATCACCCGAATACTGTTGCCCCATTGCGGGATTTCGACAGCTACGTTCAGCTCAATCGAATAAGCGGTATTGGCTGTTATTGGATAGTCGCCACTACCAGCAACACCTTGTTGTGCATCCCACATGCCAATAGTAGGGCCGGCGCCGTGGCCATGATGGCCGAGTGGATGGCTGTAAATCGTCGCCTGCAGCTGCTGTGTTTTAGCTTGCTGCAGGCTTATTTTCAGTAGTTCATTGCCAGTGCGACCGGTTTTAAAGTTGGAAGTTAAGATATCCTGTAGCTGATTGCCTTTTGCCAACGCACGGAGCAAATAATCCGGAGCTTTTGTTTCGCCGGGGCGCAGCACATAAGCATGTTGCTGCTGATCGGAGTTTAGTCTTAGGTAAGTCAGACCAAAATCGACATGTAGTAAGTCGCCGGGCAGAATGACATTGTCAGATTTTGCAGCGCTGAACGCTTTAATCTGATCAAATTTACCGGAACTGGCACGCTGCAACGACACGGTCGGGTGAAACCAAACCGGCAAGCCAAGTTCGGTACTTTGCTGGCGTAACCACCACACCACATCCTCGGTGGTGGTTTTACCCGGTGTCACGACTTCATTAGAAAAAGCCCGTTTGATTAACTGATGGCCGATGTTGGTCAGGTTAGGATACTGCTGCAATTCGAGTTTGGAGCGGGTTTCCAGCCAGCCAACCGCCAGTTTTTCTGCGCTGACTATTTTAGCGCTTAAATCTGCGCCAAGATGTTGTTTTAACGTGCTAAGTTCTGTGGCCACCATACCGTCGGCATGACCAAAAAATTCCGATTGATTAATGCCAATTCTTTGCGGATTTTTACTTTGGATAAGCGTACGTAAAGCCTGCCATTGATCAGGTTGTTGCTCAACATCCCAGGCTTTTTTAAACAGTTCACCTACGTCGTACCGTGCGACCGCGTGCAGTTGCAACGGCTTACCATGACCCGGGTTAAAAATCACCAGCATAGTGCGGCGCCTGGCGGATAACCAGGTGGCGGGTAACATGGTTGTTAACACCGGATCTTCGTTATATTCGCGGGATACCAGCAGCCATAAGTCGATATTCTCGCGTTGCATCAAGGGTTGTAGCAGCTGACTAAAACGCTGGCTGAGAATTTGATCCTGTAACTGCGCCTGATTCCGTTCGCTGAGAACAGCAGTGGCGCCAACGGCCAATGCCGGCAAACATAACAAGGTGGCTAATAAAACAGCTTTCATCCGGTGATCTCTTCAGAGGGTGTAATGGGTTCCGGAAACACCAGTCGCCAATCATTTTTCATATCAATCATTGGCCAGCCATATTCAGTGACCGCATCCAGCACTTTACTGCCGGGGCTGTATTGATACTCGCGCTCTGCATCGGTGTGATGCACCATCATGCACAACGCGCCCGGTGTACTGCTGGCCCAGCGTAACATTTTGATATCACCGCTGCTGTTACCAAAAGCGGCAATTGGATGACGGTCGATGCGGCTTTCAATGGCCAGCACTTTGCCGGCGCCATTATCAAAAAACCACGGAATAGGGCGCAGTTCCACCTGTAGCTGGCCACCATGATCGGTCAACCGGGTTAATAACTGGCTACCAATGGCTTGCTCTGGCGGGATGTGATAACAAGGCTCGCACATAGCGCGCACGAAATAATTACTGCCACCCGATACGATGTAATTTTTAAAGCCATGCTCGGCAAACAGCTTCAGAACTTCGAGCATTGGCTGATACACCAATTCGGTATATGGACGCTGGAAACGAGGATGTTGTGCCTGCGCCAGCCACGATTGTGCCCAAAGTTTATATTCATCGGTACTGATGCCATCAATAAATTCGCGGATCAACCAGCGACCATCTGACAGCATTTCTTTAATTTTTACCGCTAAAAAATGTCGGGCTTTACTAAGTACTCCGCCCAGTGCCGCCCCAAACAAACCGCCAAAAAAACTGTTGCCGTCGGTCACGGCTTGCTGTGGATTGTGCTTTAGCAGATCAGTGATAAACACAATTTCAGTCACTTTGGGTTTTTCCAGCCACAAAGTCCCGTCGTTATCAAATACCGCAATACGGGCGGCATGTGGCACAAAATAAGGCGAAGTATGATCGGTCGTGCGATGAATAAAGTCGAGGATGGCCTTTTTATTGGCTCCCTCGTGCCAGGATGGTAAAGGATCAATACTATGCATCTGTGCCTTCCTTTGCTTTGACGATGGTAGAAAGTATTCGCCAGCGGCCTGTTCAATTCAACCAGGCGCCGCTTGGTTTAAACTCTAACAAACCCTTAATATTTCTGCCGTTTTAAACCGGTTTCAGCCATGATTTTGGCTGAAATTTCCTCAATCGACAAGGTGGTCGAATTTAGGAACGGGATCCGCTCTTTTTTGTACAGATTTTCCACTTCATCCAGTTCCAGTTTGCATTGGCGCAATGAAGCATAACGGCTATTTGGACGGCGTTGTTCTCGGATCTGCGACAAACGTTGCGGCGTAATGGTCAGGCCAAATAATTTAGTTTTATTGGCTTTGAGCACTTCCGGCAGCTTCAGGCTGTCCATATCTTCTTCGACAAAAGGGTAATTCGCAGCTTTAATACCATACTGCAGCGCTAAATAAAGGCTGGTTGGCGTTTTACCGGAGCGACTGACGCCAACCAGAATAATATCGGCTTTGGCGTAGTCTTTTAAGTTAGAACCATCGTCATTGGCCAAAGCGTAGTTCACCGCATCTATCCGAAAATCATAGGTTTTTTCGTGAATGCTATGGGTGCGGTGGGTTTTTGGCATCGCCTGAATACCGAGTTCTTTTTGCATCGGTTCGACAAAAGCGTTTAAAAAGTCGTAACAGACACCATCTGAGCTATTGATGATGGCTCTAAGACCTTCATCCACAAAGGTTAAAAATACCAAAGGCCGCACTCCGGTAGTTTTATAACGATCGTTTATCCGTTGTTTGGTATGTAAGGCTTTATCAGAAGTTTCAACAAACGGGATGGTGACATGGTCAAATTCTGCTTCAAATAGAGAGAGTAAGGCGTGTCCGAACACTTCTGACGTAATGCCGGTGCCATCAGAGATATAAAAGGCTGTGCGCATCATTGATCCTTAGTTGTCGTTATAAAATTACATTATAAATTAAGGTTTTATTTAAGCCGTCTGGCAGTGTAAAATCTTTGTGCTTATGTCGCACGCTTCGTAAGCTTACCTAACCTGCAACAAAAATTGGAGACATACTGTGCAAGAATTCGTTGTTTGGTATCAGGACTTGGGCATGCACGATGTTCCTCGGGTCGGCGGCAAGAATGCCTCATTGGGTGAGATGATCAGTAATCTGGCAAATGCCGGAGTACAAGTACCAGGCGGATTCGCCACCACAGCCGAAGCTTTTAATCAGTTTCTGGAGCAGAGTGGCGTCAACGAGCGGATTTATCAACTGCTCGACAAAACTGATGTAGACAATGTAACCGAACTTGCCAAAGCCGGCGCACAAATCCGGCAATGGGTGATTGAAACGCCATTCCAACCTGAATTTGAACAAGCCATTCGTACTGCCTATGCCGAGCTTTGCGCCGGCTTTGAAAACGACGCGTCTTTCGCAGTCCGTTCCTCTGCCACCGCTGAAGATATGCCAGACGCTTCTTTTGCCGGTCAACAGGAAACCTTCTTAAACGTCCGTGGTTATGATGCGGTGATTGAAGCCATCAAACACGTATTTGCCTCGTTATTTAATGACCGCGCCATTTCTTACCGGGTCCACCAGGGTTATGACCATCGTGGTGTGGCATTATCAGCCGGTATCCAGCGCATGGTGCGCTCTGATTGCGCCTCTTCTGGCGTGATGTTCTCTATCGACACTGAATCAGGTTTTGAAGACGTGGTGTTTGTCACATCATCATACGGTTTAGGTGAAATGGTGGTGCAGGGCGCAGTCAACCCTGACGAATTTTATGTGCACAAACCAACAGTCACTGCCGGTCGTCCGGCCGTGGTGCGGCGCACCTTAGGCTCAAAATTAGTACAGATGGTGTATTCGACCGAACAAGGTCACGGCAAACAAGTCAAAATTGAAGATATTCCCCAGGCAAAAAGCCGTCAGTTCTCGTTAACGGATGCCGAAGTGGAAGAACTGGCGCGTCAAGCCATCACCATCGAAAAACACTATGGCCGCGCCATGGATATCGAATGGGCGAAAGATGGTATCGACGGCAAGCTGTATATCGTCCAAGCCCGTCCGGAAACTGTGCGCTCACGCGAAGACAGTAATCTGATGGAACGCTACCAGCTTGAAGGTACAGCGCCAATCGTGGTTGAAGGTCGCGCCATTGGTCATAAAATTGGTTCAGGCACCGCCAAAGTGCTGTCAAGCATCGCTGATATGGACCAGATTTTACCAGGTGATGTGCTCATTACCGACATGACCGATCCGGACTGGGAACCGATCATGAAACGCGCGTCAGCCATTGTCACTAACCGTGGTGGCCGTACTTGTCACGCGGCTATTATTGCACGTGAACTGGGTATTCCGGCGGTGGTTGGTTGTGGTAACGCCACAAGTACCGTGAAAACCGGTCAACAAGTGACAGTTTCTTGCGCAGAAGGCGACACTGGTTTTGTTTATGATGGTATTTTGCCATTTAACGTGGCGACTTCCCGTGTTGACCAAATGCCACCGCTGAAAATGAAAATCATGATGAACGTCGGTAATCCGGAGCGGGCGTTTAGCTTCGCCAAGTTGCCACATGCCGGTATTGGTCTGGCGCGTCTGGAATTTATCATCAACCGCGGTATTGGCGTGCACCCGAAAGCTTTGCTGAATTACGACGTGCAACCTTCGGATATTAAAGCCGTGATCGATGAGATGATGGCCGGTTATGCTTCGCCGCGGGAATATTATGTCGGCAAACTGACCGAAGGTATTTCAACCTTAGCGGCAGCGTTTTCGCCAGAGCGGGTGATTGTGCGGATGTCCGATTTTAAATCGAACGAATACGCTAACTTAATTGGTGGTCAGCAATACGAGCCACACGAAGAAAACCCGATGATCGGTTTCCGGGGTGCGTCGCGTTATATTTCCGAAGATTTCCGCGATTGTTTCGCCATGGAATGTGAAGCGTTAAAACGGGTGCGTAACGACATGGGCTTTACTAATGTCGAAATTATGATCCCGTTTGTGCGGACCTTAGAAGAAGCAGCATCGGTTATTGAGTTGCTGGCAGAACAAGGTTTAAAACGCGGCGAAAATGGCCTGAAAGTCATTATGATGTGCGAACTGCCAAGTAACTGTTTATTGGCCGAAGAATTCCTCGAATATTTCGATGGTTTCTCGATTGGTTCCAACGACTTAACGCAGCTAACGCTGGGCTTGGATCGTGACTCTGGCTTAATCGCGCATTTATTTGATGAGCGTAATCCGGCAATCAAAAAGCTGTTGTCGATGGCGATTTCCACCGCCAAAGCCAAAGGCAAATATGTCGGGATCTGTGGCCAGGGCCCTTCAGATCACGAAGATTTTGCCGCTTGGTTGATGGAGCAAGGCATTGATTCAGTGTCATTAAACCCGGATACCGTGCTGGAAACCTGGTTATATCTGGCGAAAAAATACGGCGGCTGATAAGTCACCATCAATAACGCCTGATCGTAAAAAGCCAACTCCAAAAGGGTTGGCTTTTTGGTATCTGAAAGGCACACTCAACTGTTAACGGTTTTGGTTACGGCCATTTAAAATATCCAACAACTTTCCCTACAAGGCCTTTATCGTGATTATCGGATTATTCGGGGGCAGCGGTCAGTTAGGCCGGGCGTTACAGCGTGATCTGGCGCCACTTGGCGAAGTTTTAGCACCAACGAGGCTGCAACTTGATCTATCCGATGTGGCAGCAGTGCAGCAATGGTTACAGCAAAATCGTTGTGATTTGTTGGTCAACGCAGCAGCCATGACCCAGGTTGATGTCGCTGAAACTTCAGTTGAACTTGCCATGCAGCTAAATCAGTATTTTGTGCAACAACTGGCTGAATATGCAGCGGCACATAACATTTGGCTGGTGCATTTCTCCACCGATTATGTGTTTGATGGTTCAGGTGAAATACCTTGGTGTGAAACCGATGAATGCCGGCCTTTGCAAATTTATGGCCGCAGTAAAAGAGCGGGCGAGCTGGCAATTCAGGCATCAGGTTGTCAGCATTTATTGATCCGCACCAGTTGGTTATACGACAGCCAGGGGCAGAATTTCCTACTGACGATGCTGCGGTTAGCGAGGCAATCAACCGCGCCGTTAAAAATCGTCTCGGACCAGATTGGCGCGCCGACCTATGCGCCGCAATTATCGGCGGTGGTGCAACAAATGTTGCAGCAGTTGCTGCAAATGCCTCCGCACCAAGCCACAACGCTCAGTGGCATTTATCACCTGTGCGCCACCGGCTACTGCAGTTGGCTGGAATTCGCCACCGCAATATTTGCCCAAGCCAAGGCCAAAGGTTTGTTGCATGAATGCCAGGTGATTGCTGCAATTAGCAGTAGTGAACTAGCGCGGCCTGCAGCAAGACCAAAAAATTCAAGGCTCAATACTGACAAAGTACAGACAACTTTTAACCTGCAGCTGACCGGCTGGCAACAACAGCTGGCACAATGCCTGGATCTGCTAAAAAATTCAGCTAAAACTGGTAAATAATCAATCTCTTAAGTAAGCTGAGTGCATCTGTCTGTCGCACCTGCCGGTCACAAAAAATGGAGAACCTGATGGAGATTGTCAACACTGCACCTGATCAGGCGGCAATTGCTGCGAAAGTCGCACGGGCTCAAGCTGCACTATTAAGTTTTCTGGCGGCGGATGCGCTGGGTGTGCAGGTGGAATTTTTACCGCTGGCGGAGCTTTCACATCGAGACCCACAGGCACTGTTAACGATGCAGGACAGCGGCCCCTGGCATTCGCTAGCAGGTCAGCCGACCGAAGATGGCGAGCTGGTCATATTACAGAGCAGGATGCTGCTGTTTTATGGTTGTTACCGCGAAGATACGGCCTGGCAGGCTTATCAATACTGGTTACAAACCGATCCTTTCGCCATTGCGCCTGCGCTGCATCGAGCCTTGACCCATCAACCCAGTGAACACGATTGCAGCTTGGCGGCCCTTTCCCGCTTACTGCCGATTTCCATTCTTGGTGTGCATTTCTCCTTACCGCAAATTGCCGCCTGGGCGATGCAGGATACAGCGTTAACGCAGCCTGCGCTGCTATGTCAGCAAGCCAGTGGCTTGTATGCGATGTTGCTGGCAAAGGCGATTGATGAAGGCTCGACAGCCGACGAGTTGTATCAGGATTTGCAGCAATGGGCGCGAGACCTCAAAGTTGATTCAGTGTTAAAACAACTGATTGACCAGGCGTTATTTATGCCGCCCGCCAACTACCATGACCCGGCGCAACCGGTGTTATGTGCTTTTCACAATGCCATCTGGCAAATGCTGTACGCAAAATCGGTCAGCGACGCCATCACTGAAAGTATCAAACAAGGTGGCGACACCGGCAGTTACGCTGCCATTGCCGCTGCAGTCGTAGGCGCTGTTCACGGCCTATCATCGGTACGTTCCGACTGGCTTGATGCAATGCAAAACTGTAAACCGCAAGAAGGCGTGACCGGCGTCGACCAACCAAGACCAGAGGCAGTGTGGCCAACTGATGCCGCAGACCTCGCGAAAAAGTTAGTGGAAATGACCCCGGCGGAATTGGTTTAGTTAGGAATGCTGTGGTGATTTAGTTTTGAGTATGTGGTTGATTTGGCGCTGCTTGTCCACGAGCTAGCTGCCTTGCTTAATTTATCGTGTTTTGTGATCTTAATTATTCAAGATATTTCTTGTTGTTTCAGTTGTTTAATCCCGAATCTGCTGTTGAATTCGCTCGTATAACGCCACTTTACAATTTCCGAAAATATCCCATTTTTTGCCGGCTAAAGGATTGCTCCCCCTACAAATAGGGTACAAATTTCGAGTGCAATAATTCCAAATCAGACCAATTAACGCTGATCGTCAATACAGTGGTTTTACCGAGTTTTTTCACCACCGTCTCGCGGACATACCGTAGTTGTTGAGCAAGTATCGGTTCCTGGATTTACCCTGAAATAGTTGATTTAATGTGGGTTAAAGGTTAACTTCTTATGAGTGAAATTCATGAAAAAAGGCAACAGAAGTTGCGTCTTGCGGGTTCTGTCCATTTTATTAAGTTGTTAGGCAATTTCAACGATTCTAGTTAGGTTGAAAAATGAAATTTTATTTTGATACAAACTGTATACGGAAAATCACTCGATTAAATGAATGCTCAGACTGTACTGTCCTCGCTTCACAATTGTCAGTTTTTGAAACAATATCAGGGATCAATTCAGAATTAGAATATTTAAAACGGAAGAATGTATTGTCGAAAATTCAGGAATCTGGAATTAAGATAATATGGGAGTCCCCAAAAACGATTATGACCAGAGTGTTTGGGTTCGACTTAGAAGATACGGATGTCGAAGCTACAAGAAAAATGATGGATGAGATTGTTTTGTCAAAAAATTATCAAGATTTAAAAGATGTTAGATTTAATCTAGGTGGTGAGGACTATACTTTAGAAACATTCATTGAATATGATTATAATTTTAGTCTAAGCACTAAGTCTGTAATAAATTCTGCAATCTCCGTGATGACAAAGGAACAGAGAAAAGAGGAACGTGATTTAGATTTGACGCCTTGTCTTGTTCAGCTTCGAACTGAAATTATGCTTAGGGATTTTATTCTAAATCAACTGGGTGCAGGATCAACCATTGATGATCCAAGGTATTCTAGGGCTTTAGCAAAATATTCAAATGACGATCAAATAAATATCTACCTGAAAGCAATAGTTTTAGGTATCTCAAAGGCTTTGTCTGAAAGCCAACTAGCGGGGGCCAACGATGGATTTGATTATGGGCATTTAATTTATGCTTCACGCGCAGATTACTTTGTTTCAGATGATAAGTTTTATAAAAGAATTAAACCTGGTTTTTTTGATATTTCATTTATAACAGGCGAAGAGTATATCAATATGTGCGGTAGAGGTATTGCCTAACAAGGCCAAGCACGGGGGACAGTTTTTCCGCTGCGGCTTCGCCTTCGCTACAAAGCTGCCCGTGTTGGCGGCGTTATCTTTCTGGTCAGAGCGTGAAAATTTAGTGAGGAATCCTTGAAGGAAATTAGGTTCAGTGAGCTTTACATGCAGGCTACGAAAGACGGGGAGACATATAACTTAGAGTTTCTTGTTGCTAGTGGGCATATGGAGTACGAAGTTTCAGTTGAATTGGAAATGCGTGATTTTCTGGTTCTCGAAAATGATAGCGAAAGAGCGGCATTTTTACAGGCGACACTACATTATCCATTTCAAGCCGGTAGGTCAGCGCTCACCAAAGAGAAACTACGTGAATATTTGGATGTAATTCTTCATGCTAGCCAATCTGAGGTTGAAAGGTTTCTAACAGATATGGATCACGGAATCGCTAATGGTGCGATTTCAAATATGGTTAGGATCACAAAGCAACGAGACCAATATCTAATGCGACAAGGGAAGTGGTTCATTTAAATTTGAAGATAACAAGCGGCAGCAGTCGGACTCGGCAAAAGCTGTCAACAATTTTGCTGGAGCAAAATTAGCGCCAGTTTTACATCGCCCCTGCTTGAAGCGCTAGCGCTAAAACGCGTTTCGCGTCCTAGTTACGAGTAACGTCATAAAATTAAGGAAAAATAATGAAAAAAATAATTTATGGATTACTGCTGCTCATACTTGGAAGCCACTGGAGTAGCTGGGCTGCTGCGCGCCTCCCTGTATTACAAGAACTGGTGATTGATAGTGCTGTGCTTGGCGAAAAGCGTGACCTGGTGATCTACCTACCATGGGGTTATCAAAATAGTCAGCATCGTTATCCGGTGTTATACCTGACCGATGGTGACATTCAGGGTCCACATACGGCCGGTACGGTAGATTATTTATCAAAATTTGAGCAGATGCCGCCAATGATTGTGGTCGGTATTGTTAACCCACCAGAAACACGTGTCAGAGACCTGACTTTAACTCCATCAGACAAGCAAAACCCCAATCAATTGGAAAATGCAGACAGATTTTTAGCCTTTGTCGAAAACGAAGTGATTCCTTTTGTGAAACAACAGTACCGCACTCTGGACTATCAAGTACTCTCCGGTACGTCGCATGGTGGTCAGTTTGCAATCAATGCGTTGGTGAAACGACCAGGCTTGTTTCATGGCGTTATCGCCATCAGCCCGTCTTTATATTGGAATAAAGACCAGCTGCTTGGGTTATCTGAACCAGCTTTAAAAAACCATCGCTTGCAAGGGCGCTTGTATGTATCTATAGCCAATGAAGAACCGACCATGACAGAGCCGTATCAACGATTTGTTGATTTGTTTGCACGTTATCCATCTGACGAGTTGGTTGTGGCGTCCAAGATATTTAGCAACGAAACTCACAATTCGACCGTGTTGCAAGGGCAGTATGCCGGATTAAAGTACTTGTTTTCCGAATGGCCTATTCCAGAAGGTGAGCCTAAAGCTTTGGCTGATTTGCAGGCAAAGTTTGCCAGTCGCTCGAAACTTCTCAAAACAGACCTCATGATCCCGGAAGATAAAGCCAACGGTTACGCTGGGTGGTTGCAATATTTAAATCGGCAAGATGATGCATTGGCATTGCTGAAGTGGAATCGTGAAAATTATCCTCAATCGTTGAATGCTCACACAGCCTTAATTAAGGCTTACTTACATTTCAAAATGGCAGAAGACGCCAAAGCAGCACTTAAAGATGCATTGAAGACGATAAATGCGCTTAGCACTGAACAAAAAGCACAGCTTGAGGCTTTGTTTACTTAGTATGTATTCGTGTTCAGATGCGTTAACAAACGCCATTAAAAACGCGCCCTTTGGGCGCTCGACTCGCAACAAATTGCTTGCGTTTGTGGCGGGAGTTAGGTCGAATCATTACATACCGGCTTCAGTAGGTATTTTTCGAGCCACGAACAAATTTTCCAATAAGGCACTTGTATGCACAGCAACCCAAATTCGACTTGGCGAATCTTTTTGCGCTTGTATTTACCTTTTGCTATTGCGATAACCCTCCTCACCCTAGCAATTACGACAACTGAAATCGCTGCAACTGGTAGAATTGGATTATTTCTACAGAACTCAAAGATTGGAGCTTTCGGACTTGATCTTCCAATTGGAAGGCTTTTTACTGAAATTCAACTTTTTAGGGCTACCGCTATTGTAGGCGCTATAATCGCGATTATCTTTGCTTTAAGCCTAAACATTGCTTCACTTTTCCCTTCTGAACTAACCTTTGATGTTTACTACGACATTCAAGGAATTAAGAGAAAAATTAGTGAACTAGGACTCACACGTGACGAAAGCATTAAGATACTTCCTGATTGGGAGGATCATCTTCTGGTTTATGAGGAAATGATCCTTACCAGTCTTAGGGCGCTATGGCATAAAGACACTGAACGACTTGCGTTAGTCCCAACCCTCGCACAATTTAGAGGAAGTATGAGCGGTATAGGCAAAAGCACCGTGCAGCTTCGAAGAATTGGCCTTCTACATTATCGATTTATATCCAGCGGCGGAAGGGTTGAATTCTCTGTAAATCAACAAAAGAAGGCTCGGCTCGCGTTTACAATGGAATTCCACTTAAGAGAATCCCCTCACAATCATGTCCGCATTCCATTTACCGAACTGATACCCTTTCCAAGAGTTAAGATTTATCCGGAGTACAGACAGGCGTTCAGTATAGATAGCTTCAATCAATCAAATGTATATGATCACGCACTCATTGTGCACTCGGTATTGAAGGTGCTTCCGGTGCCTGCATACTCTGATAGCATCTATTTATATGAGATACCAGGCAAAGGTTACATTCCAATCGGATACTGCGTGTATCACGGAAAGTTCGGATTTTAGTCGGCGTATTGCAAATGCGGCCTAACCATTCGCTCAAGTTAACATTTTGCGGCATGCTCAAACGTTAGCTTGAAAAGCAAAGTCGGTTTAATAGCGATTTTTAGTAACGTGCGGTAGGTTTGCACGTTCGTTTCGGCAGCGCCGGTGTTCATCGTGCAACATGCTCGAAAGGTAGTTAAAAGGAATTAAATCCGTTGGCCTCTTGCGCCAACGACCCGGAGGCGGCAGCGTGGTTTTGCTGTCGTTAGTTTTTAAATTGCCTGGCTGGCGCTGTTTGTTGTGCATGCGCGGGTCGTCGAGACTGTAGAAAAACCTCTTTTCACCCGATATGGTTTGTGATCAAATAGTGTTGTCTGATTTTCGCCAGACTATTTAGCAAGCCATGAGCTAAATACCCAATAAAGTCAGCAAATGGATGATTTTTATTGCCTTTAACATACTAGAGCGGTTGATTTTATGTAGGTTAAAGGTTAATTTCCGATGCGTTAAATTCAGCAAAGAATGTAGCAGGAACCGATATTTGCGGGTTCTGTTCAATCGAGGCAACGGCTTAATCGCAGCATCACATTCATCTCACACAGGTATATAAAATGGATTTTAATTCTAGTCATTTCAATTCTGATCAGATCATGACCTTTGGTCTTACCTGGGCTGTTCTGCCAATGATTGGTATGTTTTTGGTACATATTGGTTTTGGCGTGGCAGTATTGCACGACGCGAACCGACTGCAAAAAGAGCATGGTTCCTTGGCATTTGTCAGCGCTTGGCTGTGGTCGTTAGCCGTTTTATTGGGTGG
Source organism: Rheinheimera sp. SA_1 (assembly GCF_001669775.1). Lineage (GTDB taxonomy): Bacteria > Pseudomonadota > Gammaproteobacteria > Enterobacterales > Alteromonadaceae > Pararheinheimera. Next base: position 281,870 of record NZ_LXWK01000016.1, on the reverse strand, counting down.
CGTATTTGTCGCATTAGCTTATTGGGTCATTCATCACTCAGCACTCGCTAAACGTTAGATTTTATATAACAAAGCAAGGAGCAAAGGTTAATCAATGAATCAGATTTTTATCATACTGGCGCTGCTACTGTTCACATTCGCGGTGCATGCCCATCCAGTTACGCCAGAGCAGGAAAGTATCGCCCGAATTGAATATCCCACCGATACGCTTTATAAAATTTGGCTGACGCAATTAACAGATCATCAGGCGGCACTAAATTTTTACAATAAGCTGGTTGAAAAACATCTGGTTGAACTGAAGAAAAATGATGAAAAAATGGTCACTGTAACTTACTTTGCTCAAGGCAGTGCCGATACGGATTATATGTTGCAGTCCGGTGGTCCCGATTTTTATGGATTAAGATTCAAGCGATTAGGTAATAGCCATATCTATTTTTGTGTTCAGGATATCCCAAGTGATGCATGGTTCAGTTATGGCGTGAATGAATTTACACGTAAAAAAGCGACAGCTTTAGCCGGTATTGAACAAACAGCAATGACACATCTCTATGATGGCGCGGTGATTGGCCCAACGGCGCCATTATCTTCATTTATCCAGGCAACACAGTCCACGCCCAAAGGAGCATTGCGCGACTTTCAAATTAACAGCAAGTTTATGGCAGAGCAGCGCAATATTCAGGTTTATGTACCAGCTTCGTATGATCCAAAAGTTGCGCATAATCTGGTACTGCAATTTGACGGGCAAAATTTCACGGCCAGTCCAGAGCACGATTCAGTTTGGCAAGGATGGACGCCAATGCCCACAATTCTGGATAACCTAATACATCAAAAGAAAATAGCGCCAACCATCGCTATTTTTATCCACAATCAGGGCAATCGTTCAGCTGATCTGATTAGTGACAAAATGGCCGACTTTGTTGCCCTGGAGTTAGTTGCATGGGCCAGAAAAAACTACCATATAGCGCCAGAGCCAAAAAATGTGCTGGTCTCAGGGCCGAGTCGGGGTGGCTTCGCCGCAGCAAATACTGCGCTACGTCATTCAAATATCATTGGTGGCGTGTTATCCCAGTCGGGCTCTTTTTACTACACCCTGCAAGAACAAGAAAACTGGCCTGTTTATCCTGAATTTGAAGGCAAGCTTATTCTGGACTACAAGCGTTCAGCCAAACGGGATGTACATTTCTACCTTGATGTTGGCTTGTATGATCTCGGTTTGGGGGCTGTTGGTACCAATCGCCAGCTGCGGGATGTTTTGGAGCTTAAAGGTTATCGAGTTGATTATTATCAATATAAAGGTGGTCATTCACATCTTGGCTGGCGGCATACTTTAGCTAACGGTTTAATTTCACTATTAGGTAAACAAGAAACTTACAATTCATTGCAGCGGTCTGGCCGCTGAATTTGGAATTGGAAGGATTTATAATTTCAATTTTGCTTTAATCGCCAAGTGTAGTTCGCCGCTGTGGCGAGAATTTCTGGTTAGGTTAAGCAATGGACATAAGTTTGGTTACAAAAAATGATGCGGGCCGTTTGGCTGACTATTACAGTGCCAATGCGCAACATTTTTATCGGTGGGAACCTGTCCGTGAACCTGGATATTACAGCGAATCGTCAATTCAGGTTAGGTTGTTTGAATACGAAGAACAACATCGAACTGGTAGTGCCGCCCATTTCATCGGGCTTGAGCATGGTCGCGTGATTGCACATTGTTCACTGACCAACATTGTCTACGGCGCTTTCAGAGCATGTTTTATCGGTTATGGCGTATCAAAAGCATTTGAAGGCACAGGGAGCATGAGCACTTTATGCCTGGCGGCCACAAAATATGCTTTTGACGAGCTCGAATTAAACAGAGTCATGGCGAATTATATGCCTTGTAATGTACGGTCCGGCAATTTGCTTAAGAAGCTTGGCTTTGCCAACGAGGGACTGGCAAAGAAGTATCTGAAAATTAATGGGCGCTGGGAAGATCATGTACTCATGTCTTTGGTCAATCCTGCAAACTTGTAACCAGGCGTTGTGGTCGGATAAATTTACCACTGCGCTGCAAACTTACCTTAAAAATTGGCATTAAAAATTGGCATAAGGTTTCCTAAAATGACTGAAAACAGCCCATTTCTCAACGCTCTGGCAGCCTATGCAGAGGCCGTTCGAAGTAAGGATGTTGATGCTTTTACCGCACTTTATGATCAAGACATTCATGTGTTTGACATGTGGGGACGCTGGTCGCTGCAGGGTCTGATGGCATGGCGGGAAATGGCAATGGGTTGGTTTTCTTCATTAGGGGATGAGCGGGTTGTTGTTACTTTCGACAGTGCTCATTCGACTGTCACCGAAGATCTGGCGATAGGTTATGTCATTTTTACCTACACAGCTATTGCGCCTGACGGTACTAAACTTCGATCTCTGAGTAACAGAGCCACTCTGGCTTTGCGCAACACCAGCGATGGCTGGAAAATATTCCATGAGCACACCTCAGCACCAATTGATCACAAATCACTTCTGGCAATCCTGAGTCGTAGTGACAGCTGAGCATTCTTTTAACGATGTGGTTTGACTTTAAATTAGGTAACCATGAAAAATCTGCTCTTAATCATCGCCGCCATTTTGCTATCGTCCTGCGCGGATCCTTGTATCGACGAAGTCATGAGTCAGGCTGCTGACGCGCAGCAGAAAACGGAATTTGTCCATGTGCGCACGAATTGTGGTGCGACAACCGGATTTTTTCATCAAATTTTTATTGTCGCTGCTGGTGCGAATTACCAGGATGAGAGTCCCATTTTCGCAGCTGACAAGGTTGAACATATCGCGGTGAAATGGCTGGATGCCCAAACTTTAGAAATCAGCTCCGATTCGGCCAGAATTTTTAACTTCAAAAATTTTTGGCAGTCTAAGAACGTCGATAATTTTCAATATGTTATTCAAGTTAAGCTGCATGAAGAGCTTTGAGGTCCAATACAAATTAGATAAGCCCGCCGCAGAACCTGGCGCCAATTTTAAACTCATCGCAGAACGCGCCGAGCAGCATCTGACACCTGCCTGGCGCGGGCAAGAATTTCCGTATTTTCACTTCATTCGGATTGAATGATGCGGTGGCAAAAAGCCCGGTATTATCCGGGCTGTGTTTGCTTAATGATCGACGTTTAATCATCAACGTTAAATCATCCACCAACCCATCAGCAGATAGGCGATAAAACTTAGCACCGCACAAAACAGGGCATAAGGTAGTTGGGTTTTCACGTGGTCCAATAAGTCGCAACCAGCAGCGACCGCGCTCACCGCAGTGGTGTCGGAGATTGGCGAGCAGTGGTCACCAAATACACCTCCACCTAAAATGGCCGCTAGGATCAGCGCTGGCGGCAGATTTAAATCAATCACCAACGGCATGCCGATAGGGATCAAAATCGCAAAGGTGCCCCAGGACGTGCCGGTGGTAAAGGAAATTAGCGCACCGGCCAGAAAGATGGCGGCGGGGATCAGGAACAACGGCATCGAGTTTGCAACCAAACCTGAGATGTAGGTGCCGGTGCCGAGCGTTTTGAGGCTGGCACCAAGCGCCATCGCCAGCAGTAAGATAGTGACCAGTCCTAATAGCTCACTCATGCCTTTGTAACCAATGTCGACCAGTTGCTGATGGTTAAAATGTTTGTCCCAGGCCAGTAATAAATAAGCGACTAAACAAGCCAGCGTAGTGGAATACAGCACAGATTTCGAACCCGATCCTGCAGACAAATCGCCATTGCCGGTCCAATACATAAAACCGACCATCGACACAATCATCGTCAATAGCGGTAACAGCATGTATCGGGTTTTGCTGGCTGGAATATCAATTTCCGGCGTGAAATTGCTGTTACTGCCTAACTGCAATTGCTGATTGGCGAGCAACATCGGACCAAAATGGCGACCAGTGACAATAGTAAATAGTACCAACGCCAGGGTGAATAACGGATAGAAATTCAGTGGAATGGTTTGCACTAAAATCGAAATTGGATTTTCAGCGAGCTGATAAGTACCCAGTAAACCCAGAATATAAGCACCCCAGCCATTGAGTAAAATCAAAATACAAATCGGCGCGCTGGTACTGTCGATGATGTAAGCGAGTTCGGCCCGGCTGAGTTTAAATTTATCAAACAAACCACGGGACAAGATACCAGCGGTCAGCACCGATAAATTAGACTCGATAAAAATGGCGACACCGGTAAAAAACGTCAGTAACCGGGTTTGACGGGCGTTTTTGGCGATACCTTTGCGGATCAGCAGGTTAACCAGCGCACTGACGCCACCGGAATAACGCATAAAGGCCATTAATGCGCCCACTAACAAGGCGAATAACAACAAGCGTGCGTTGCCGGCGTCGGTCATCACCAGCACGATCGATTCCAGCACATTGAGTCCGCCTAAGGTACTGGCTTCAACCACGTTGTGGCCAGATTTGAGCAACAGCAACAACTCAGCGCTGAATAATGACAACAGCAGGGCGACAATCACTTCCTTTTTCCAAAGCACTACCACCAATGCCACCAGGGCCGGGATAAGGGTCATCCAATCCGCCAACATACACCTCAGATTTTTTATGATTATTGTTACGGATCAGACGATAACACAAAATTAAGCGCCTTCGCTATGCGGCGGAGCCTTGCCTGGCAGTGGTTGGCAATAAATGAAATAGCGGTTTCTGGCAACGCAAATCAACATCAATGTAGCACTATTAACTTGTTGCTTATGTCCTTGCCAGCTCAGCTTTAGCGGCTTCTGATATATTGCTGCGTTATCCTTGCACCGGCTGCGAACACTGTTTATGTTGAATACTGCAGGTAGTAAGTTAACGGATGAATGCGTGATGGTAAAAGGCTGCGGTCTGATTTTAAGCATGCTGGTGGCAATTGCTTTGCTCAGTGCTGGCTCGCAGGCGCAGCAGCCGGATGCGTTACTTTTTACCGCCGAAGAAATTGCCTATTTAAAACAAAAACAACAACTTCGTTATTGTATCGACCCCAATTGGTTGCCGTTTGAAGCCCTGGATGCGCAGCAAAAGCACATCGGTATGTCGGCTGATTATGTAACCTTGCTCAGTCGTTTGTTACCGATCAAACTGCAGTTGGTGCCAAGTAAAGACTGGAGTGATTCGTTGTCTTTGGTTGCGACGCAAAAATGTGATTTTTTACCGCTCGCCATGCGCACACCATCCCGTGATACGTTCTTACTATTTACAAAACCTTATCTGAGCATTCCCAGCGTGATCGCGACGACCCTTGATAAACCCTATCTTGAAGACTTGCATCAGGTCGTCACAATGCCAATTGGGATCCGCCGCGGATTTGGTTTTATTGAACTTTATCACGCGCAATATCCAGATTTGCAGATCATTCCTTACGACAGTTATGAAGAAGGGCTGTTACAGGTACAAAGTGGTTTGTTGTATGGATTTTTGGGCAATATGGGTAGCATCAGTTTTAGTTTGCAGCAAAACAAAATGACCAATTTGAAAATCAGCGGCCGCCTGACCGGTGACAGTGAAATGAGCATCGGCAGCCGGATTGACGAGCCGCTGTTGTCGTCCATTTTACAAAAAGCCATACTGCGGATTGATGCCAACGCCCGACAACAGATCAACAATCAATGGTTGAAAGTGCAGTTTGAGCACAAGGTCGATTATCGGCTGTGGTGGTTGCTGGTGACCGTGGTGTTGGTGTTATCGATGCTTGGTTGCTGGTTTTATCTGAAAACCAGCACGCTGAACCGTGCACTGCGACTGGCAAATTCTGAGCTGGAACAACTGAGTCAACACGATCCACTGACTGGTTTATATAACCGCCAGTATTTCGATAGCAAACTGCAACAGGCACTGGCGTTGTGTCAGCGGCAGCAGTTGCCATTAACCCTGGCGATGATGGATTTGGACAATTTTAAACAAGTGAATGACGAGTGCGGCCATTTGTTTGGCGATCAGTGTTTAAGGCATTTTGCCGCTTTATGCCTGCAGAACTTTCAGCGGCCACAAGATATGCTGGTGCGTTATGGTGGTGAAGAATTTATTCTAATCAGTGTCGGTACACCGGCGCCCGATATGAAAAAACTGCTGGAAGCTTTTGTCGGAAAATTTGCCGCTGATGCGGTGGAATGGTCCGGGCAACAGCGGTTTTGTACTATCAGTATTGGCGCTTATTGCCAGGTACCGCCGCTGACACTGGACGTTAAACAGTTGCTGCAACTGGCCGACGAAGCTTTGTATGTAGCAAAAAACCGTGGTCGTGATCAGTTGCATCTGGTAGCGCCTGCGTCGCCTGAAACCAACGCCGAACAGCCTTGAGCTACTTCAAGCCTTGAGCTTCAGTTAAATCAGCGATGCCGCTTCAATTAAAAACGGCGTTGCAGATTGCTGTAAATCGACAAAATCCTGTTTTGAACGCAGGCCACGCCAGCCGATTTCAATCAGACTTTGCGCCACAGCGCCGCCTAGATTCTGGCCGGGTCCCAGCAGAATAATGTGGTCGGGCGAAAACTCTTTTACAGCGAGTTGCACTGCCTGGGTAAAGTTGTAACAACTGCTGACCTGGGTGCCGAAAGTATACTGCTGCAATTCGCGCAAATTATTATGACCTGCCGGCCAAATGCGACCGGCACCATCTATCAGCGGCAAGTTCGGCTGTTGCCAAAGCTCTGGCTGAAATCTAGCGAGCGCGGCTTGCGATGCCTGTTGCATTAACGGGCTATGAAATGCGGCATGCCCTTGTAATAACAACGGAAAACGCTCATCAAGTGGCGGCAGGGCGGCCATAGCATTTGTTACGGCCTGATCAGTACCGGCCAGTACCGCGTAACCGCCATATTGAATTGAACGGTATAAATCCGGAGCCTGTTGCTGTAATTGTGCGGCCACCTGGGCTTGTTTGTCCGGATCCAGGCGCCATTCCGCATCTAATAGTGGATAGATAAACTGCTTACCGGCAGCGCCTGCGGTCAGTTGCGCCATGGTCGAAACCACTTCGGTGCCCAAGACAGCGTCCCAAACGCCGGCACAGCTCATCGCCGTATACCAGCCCATTGAATTTCCGCTGACCGCTACGACTTGATAATCATCAGGCGAAATGGCACCAAATTGACTTAAACCGGCGGCATAAATTAATGCGGCATTATTAGCCGGCTGTTGATGCAGCGCTGGTAAATACTTGTCAGCACCATCTAGCTCGCTGACCGTTGGCAAATTTAATTCCCGCCGTTTTTTATCAATCAGTGATAACGTTTCACTGTGATAAAAAGGGCGTAAACAACCAAATTCAGCTTTTTGATAGGTGCCACGACCGGGACATAACACCAGGGCAGTTGGTTTCATGGCAGTTCCTTGCTGAGCTCAGTGTTAGTGGAGGATGTTGCAAGCGCAGCCTGCGGTAACAAAAGTTTGGCGTGCGCGATGATTTGCGCCACCGAAGGCAGCACGGTGTAAGCCGCAGCACCGAGCGGAATAAAACTGTCTTCAGCGCATAACCGTTGCAGTTGAAAAAAGCCGGGTTTGGTTTCATGCAGGGCGGTAAACAATTCTTCGCTTAACGAGCCACGACGGCGGCACTCGTCGACAATCAGTACTTTGTGTTGTGCGCCCAGGGCCTGGATGATTTTTTCGATATCCAGTGGGATCAGATAACGTAAATCCAATACCGTGACCGCAATTCCTTGCACGGCCAGCTGTTGTTGCGCCTGCAAGCTCAAGTGCAAACCGTTGGCATAACTGATAATGGTCAGTTGCGGATCGCCGGTCGCCGGATAAACCGCCGGAGCGCCAAGTTCTGGTAGCGGCGTATCCAAAGTTGGTAACTCGCGCGCCCATAAATTATCGCCTGGTTGATGTAAATCACGGGTCATATAAAGTGCTATCGGCTCTAAAAATATCACCAACCGCTGTTGCTGTTTGGCCAGTTGGATCGCCTGGCGCAGCAATAATGCCGCGTCATGGCCGTTCGAAGGGCAAAACAACAAAATGCCTGGAATATCGCGAAACACTGCAAACGAATTGTCGTTATGAAAATGACCGCCAAAACCGCGTTGATAACCCAAACCGGCAATCCGGATCACCATCGGATTCTGATACTGGCCGTTGGAGAAAAACGGCAAAGTGGCTGCTTCACCGCGAATTTGATCTTCGGCATTATGGACATAAGCTAAGAACTGAATTTCCGGAATGGGCAAAAAACCTTGTTGCGCTAAACCAATAGCCAGGCCGAGAATACTTTGCTCGTCGAGCAGGGTATTCAGCACCCGGTTGATGCCAAATTGCTGCACCAACTGTGTTGTCACGTTGTACACACCGCCTTTTTTACCCACGTCTTCACCCAGCACCACCGCATTCGGGTATTGCGCCATGGCTTCGTGTAAGGTCCAATTAATCAATTTGGCCATATGCTGGGCTTTGCCCAGATTATGTTTATCAAAATTCAGCACTTCTTCGCGTGGCGCGTTTGCTGGTAATGGCGCCAGGTGTTTTGGTTTTGGGATAATACTGTGCATCACTGCAGCAGCTGACGTCAGCTTCGGTCGGCTGCAGGCAGCATCAGCGACCCGGGCAATTTGTTGATCCAAGGTTTCGGCACACTGCGCCAGACTGGTTGGGGTATGAAGATTACGCGCCAGCAGCAAGGCACTGGCGTATAGCAAGGGGTCTTGTTCCAGTTCGCCTTCAATTTGTTGTTTACGCCGGTATGCCACTTCGGCATCGGCACCAGCATGGCCAAATAAACGGAAGGTTTTCAAGTGTAGTAAAGCAGGTTTACGCTGTGTGCGCACAAAAGTAGCAGCGGCTTGGGCGGCTAGCTTGACCTGATTTAAATCGCGCGAATCGGCACTGAAAGTCTGCATATGCGGGCTTAAACTATGCTGGATCCAGCCGCAAGGCGTTGGCGTGGAAATACCGAGGCCGTTGTCTTCGCATAAAAATAATATCGGTACTGGTAGATGCTGATAATCCGCCCAGCTGGCCGCGTTAATCGCGCCTTGCGCAGTCGAATGATTGGCCGAAGCATCACCAAAACTACAAAGGGCAATAGCGTCATTCGGCCATTGTCCTGGTAACTGCAGCCGTTTGGCTAAATCGATGGCAAAAGCAGTACCAACCGCTTTGGGCAAATGTGAAGCGATGGTGCTGGTTTGTGGCGGAATGGCTAGTGCCAGACTCCCTAATACCTTATGGCGGCCACCAGAAATCGGGTCGTCGCTGGACGCAGTAAACGACAATAACAAATCATAAATCGGTGTGCTGCCAGGTAATTGTTTGCTGCGTTCAATAAAAAAGGCACCGCTGCGATAATGCAAAAATGCCGGATCGGTGACGCGTAACTGCGCTGCAACTGCCGCGTTTGCTTCATGGCCACTGGAGCCAATGGTGTAAAAGCTCTGGCCTTTGGCTTGTAATAACCTTGAGCGTAAATCTAATAAGCGGCTACTGAGCATCGACAAAAACAGCTGATTGAGTTCTGAGTCACTGAGATCCGGCGCTAAATTCAAAGGTGTTGGCAACAGCGCATTGCGGCATTTTTCAAAATATGACAGTGCCCAAGCGTGGGGTTCGTAGTTACTCATACAGGTCCTTTATTATTGTTATTGGACATGCCGCGACGTATTTTAAAGCCGCGGCTGGTTATCTGTGATTTACGGGTTTTCACAGCGACTGGCTGTCGTTAACAAAATGCCTGCAAGCCAGTCATGGCACGCCCTAAAATCAGCGCATGCACATCGTGAGTACCTTCGTAGGTATTCACCGCTTCGAGGTTCATCACATGGCGGATCACATGGTATTCGTCGGCAATCCCGTTGCCGCCATGCATATCGCGGGCGATGCGTGCAATGTCCAACGCTTTGCCACAGGAATTACGTTTAATCAACGAGATGGTTTCCACCGGCAAAGTACCGGCATCCATTAAACGGCCAGCCTGCAGACAACCTAATAACCCCAGGCTGATGTCGGTTTGCATATCGGCGAGCTTTTTCTGAATGAGCTGGGTTGCTGCGAGTGGCCGACCAAACTGATGACGATCGAGGGTATATTGGCGGGCGGCGTGCCAGCAGAATTCAGCGGCGCCCAAAGCACCCCAGGCAATGCCGTAACGGGCTTTGTTTAAACAGCCAAAAGGTCCACCTAAACCCTGGGCATTGGGTAGTAACTGCGATTCCGGCACTTCCACTTCGTCCATTACAATTTCACCGGTAATCGAGGCACGCAGCGAAAATTTGCCTTCAATTTTTGGTGCAGTTAACCCTTTCATGCCTTTTTCCAGAATAAAACCACGAATAACACCATCTAGCTTGGCCCAAACCACAAACACATCGGCAATCGGTGAGTTGGTGATCCACATTTTGGCGCCCGATAGCAAAAATCCGCCGTCAATTTTTTTCGCTACTGTGCGCATACTGGCTGGATCTGAGCCTGAATCCGGTTCGGTCAGACCAAAACAACCAATCCATTCGCCGGTGGCCAGTTTTGGCAGATATTTTTGACGCTGCGCTTCACTGCCGTAGGTATAAATAGGGTGCATCACTAACGATGACTGCACACTCATGGCGCTGCGATACCCGCTGTCGACCCGTTCCACTTCCCGCGCAATCAGACCGTAGCTGACATAATTGATGCCAGCACAACCGTATTGCTCGGGCAAAGTCGCACCTAAAAAGCCCAATGCACCCAGCTCTTGCATAATGGCCGCATCAAAATGTTCGTGGCGATTGGCTTCCAGAATGCGCGGCATCAGCTGGTCCTGGCAATAATCCTGCGCCGCTTGTTGGATCATCCGTTCTTCTTCGGTCAGTAAAGTATTGAATGCAAATGGGTCTTGCCAGTTAAATGCGGTTTTGCTCATGGTGGTGGTTCGCCTCTGTGATTCTGATTGCCATCTTATGAAGGCTGCGTATAAAGTTAAATCATATACAACCTGTTGCTGGTATAGATAATAGCTATGGATACACGTCAGTTGGGGTATTTTGTCGCGGTTTTTGAACAAGGCAGCATCAGTGCAGCTGCCCGGCATTGCTTAGTGGCGCAGCCATCAGTGTCGGCGGCGTTGTTGCAGCTCGAGACCGAACTTAATTGCAGTTTGTTTATTCGCTTGCCCAAAGGCGTCAAACCAACCGAAGAGGGCGAACGCCTGTACAGCCAGGCGAGTCAAATTATCAGCCAGTTGCAGGCGGTCAAAGCTTCATTCAGCAAACCGCCAAAACGACTGCAGTTTCGACTGGGTTTAGTGCGGGCATTAGGTGTTGAGCGGATGAGTCAGATTTTAAAGGAATTTCATAGCCAACTGCCGGGTCTGGAGCTGCACTTAGTCGAACCGGACGAACCTTGTGATGCTCGGATCATTAATATTCGGCAGCTCAAAGCCGGGGAACAGTATCAACATTTGTGGAGCGACGCTTATTTGCTGGCTATTCCGGCGTTGCATCCGCTGTGCGCCAAAGCTGAAATTTCGCTGGAAGATTTTAAAAAGTTACCGCTGATTAAACGCACACCATGTGATGCTTGGGACCAGCTGCAAACCGCGCTGAACCGGCAGAATATTAAAGCCGATATTCGCGCCAATATTCATACTATCGAATATGCTATTGGTTTAGTTGGTGCCGGCATTGGCTGCGCTTTACTACCGGCCTTTGAAAGCCATCGTAACCGGGCAGAGATGCAGATCCGGCCATTGCAACTGCCACTGGCAGAGCGGGAATTGGTGCTGGCGTTTAGTAAAGATTTGCAACACCAAACCGCAGTGAAAACCTTGTGTGAGGTGGCGAAAAAACAGTCGTTGGCGAGCCGCGATTAGCAAGTTTATCGTCAGTTGAGATTTATCAAAGCCAAGGGCTGATCAGCAAACATAAAATCACCAACCGCCAGGCTGGTTGCCGCCCTGCCATCAGAAATACCGTGGCGAATACCGCCACGACTGCAGTTTGCCAGTTATCAATGGCGGAAGTTAACACCGGGTCATACCATGCCGCGAGCAAAATACCAACCACTGCCGCATTGATACCGGACACGGCGCGCTGTACTGCAGGGTATAGTCTTAGTTGCTGCCACCATGGCAATACGGCCAAAAGCAATAAAAATCCCGGCAAAAATATCGCGATGGTGGCCAGTACACCATTCAATAACGGCGCCTGATCCACACTGGCGGCAACTCCTAAATAACTGGCGATGGTAAACAGCGGGCCTGGTACGGCCTGCGCTGCGCCATAGGCTGCGACAAACTCGTTTTTACTGACCAGTCCTTGCGTCAACATTTCCGCTTCCAATAGCGGCAACACCACATGACCACCGCCAAATACCAAAGCGCCGGCGCGGTAAAAACTGTCGACGATCATGAGTTCAGTGGAGAAAGCAGCCAGCAACGGGAGCGCGACCAGCAAACCAGTGAACAACAGGGCACAGCTGATACTCAACCGTTGTTGTGCTGGTGTGAAAGTGCGTGTTATTTCCTGGCTGGAGGTAGATGTTGTGATCTTAAAAGCAGGACGTGGATACCACCAGCCAATGAAAGCCGCACCGGCAATGATGGCAATCTGAGTAAATACCCCAGGGCTGAATAAGCTAATTAAGGCAGCAAGGGTCACCAGCATCAACTGTGGCAAGCTATTCACTAAAGTGCGGCTCATACCCCAAAGTGCCTGCGCCACTACGGCCACTGCCACAATTTTTAATCCGGCCAACCAAGGCGATATATTAAAACCATCAGCCACCGCATAAGCCAATACGCCTAATAACAAAGCCGATGGCAGCGTAAAACCCAACCATGCTGCAATGGCGCCAGCAACTCTTGATTGCATAAAGCCCAGCGCCATACCCAGCTGACTACTGGCCGGTCCCGGTAAAAACTGACATAACGCCACCAGCTCAGCATAAGCTGCGTCATCCAGCCAACGGCGTTTTTGCACAAATTCCTGCCGGAAAAACCCAAGATGGGCAATAGGGCCACCAAAGCTGGTACAGCCAAGTTTTAAAAAAATAAAAAAGATTTGCAGTAAAGAGAGTTGAGGCATCAGGCAACACAGGTTCTTTGGAAAACCAAATGATGCCAGATTTTGGTGACAAGATTAAAACCTATTTTCATAGATTTATGTAGGGCGTCACTCACCGCGGCAGCGGTAGTGCGCCGGATGAACACAGGCAATTTGGGTACCTAACGGCGGACTAACTTCGTTGAGTCCGCCCTACGTTTTTATATTTTTCCATTGAAAACAAAAAGTTAATTTAAACGTAGGTGCGATAAGCATAGCGCCATCGCACTTACATATAGGCCTTACTAAAGCCTTCTTTCGACTGCTGAATATAAGTCCGGGCTTTTTTCGCATGCTGCTCCCAGGCGGCTTTATCTTTGGGATCAGTAAAGGGGTTTTGCTCTGGCGAAATCGAGCGTTCAAAACGGTCGTAGAAGGTAATGGCAGACGCGGTGATCTGGTTAAAACGTTCTTTAAATTCCTGCATGCCATCCAGTTGCTCAGAGGTTTTCAGCATATATTGCACCAGCTCGGTGGTGTTTTCGCTGGCGAGGTAGCCTTGCGCTTTATTGGTGACATGATTGCTGACCAGTTCGGCGATTTGCTGACGATTACTTTCTTCTTTGCTCATCACCTTGCTGTAATTTTCCTGAGTGCGCGCCATACCACCGTGTTGCAGGTAATCACGCAGGTGTTTGTCGAGATCTTTTCGAAACACTTCGACGTTACGCAACATCAGTTGTAGCTCAGCATCAAGTGTGCTGACTTGCAGCAGTTCTTTTTCCAGCTCAGATAAAAAAGTTTCCGCTTTTTCATACACTTTCAGCCCGTTTTCTTCGGCAAACTTGCGGTCTTTGCGGTTTAAATCGGCATTTTCATAGTTGGAGCGGTCAAAGGTACTGGCCAAAAAGGACTTAAATGGTTCAGCAAAAGCGGCATAAGTACCGGCGCTGACCACGGTTAAAGTGGCAGTCACTAAATCACCAAAAGGTTTAACCATTGAATTGAGCCGCGCTTGCTGCAGCGGCGACGCCACACGTTTAGCATCAGCTAAGATGGTTCGAAACGAAGCATAAGCCATTGGATTGGACATTTTATTGCGCTCGGAACTCGCCAGCACAAAGGTGATACTGGAATAAATGGCGTTGGCGTATTCGAGATACTGGCGCTGACTGTCCAGCTGAGCGGCGTAATTTTTGCCCAGTGCTCTGAAAGATTCAGCCTGCACATCGTAGTTTTTGTTGGTTTTTAGCTGATCAAGAATGCCACTGATAATCTTCTGCTCATTTTTTTGCAAAGCGGTATCGAGCAAAATCCGATCCAGCACAAAATCATCCAGCGCCAGCTGACCGTTCACCGATTCAATATCTATGCGGATAAATTTGCGGCCTGGGTCGTCAATGGAGATGCGATGCGCCAGATAATCGGTGGCGCCGGCCGCGTTTTCAATCAGACCCACTTGCTGCCACTGACTATCGACGCGCACCGAGGGTGACGTCAGGATATTAATCCGGTAACTGGTCTGATTGCTTAATGGTTTGACCCATAATTCTAATAACCCAAGCTCCGACACCGGATAACGGCTGATCAGTGAAGCATTACCACGCTCACACAACAAACCACCTTGGCCAAGACGGGCTACTTCACGGCTGATTTGGCAGCCGGACAAAATATTAAAATGCTGATTATTGCTTTCAAAATCGCTGCTAAATACCGCCGATTGCGGATTGGCGACACTGGACTGACTTACTAAACCGAACACAGTGACCAGACTTGCCACAAACAGACGCATATAAACCTCAGAATTTGTATATTCAAAACTTCCAACTGCAAGCATGAAGTAGCACAGTGCTGCATATTGAATTTACCGCAGCTGAATCGCTACTTTAAGTGCTTGTTACGATAGCTGAAATCATTTCTGGCATAAAGTCTGTTCTGCGCATTACCGTGGTGGAGTAAGACCGTTGCAGATGCACTGTAGTTATCTGTTTCCTGTTGGTGATTAAACTGTTAAGTTTATGGTATGTAGCTTATTGAATCAGGGACAAGCAGATGTTAATTCTTCCTCGTTATCGCAGTCGCAATTGTCGTTTTTTGGGCAGTGATGGTCGTTTTGTTTATGGATCGATGTTGCTGCTTGCCATGCTGCTGACGGTAGGCAAGGCACAAGGGCGCACTGCCACTTTAACCACGGCAGAGATCAGAACCTTAAAAAATGCCGTCACAGTGCTCAAATATCAGCCGCAAATTGAGGCGCTTGCCAAGAATTGTGCGGCTGATGTTTTGCAATATTTACCAACTGTAATTGCTGATGCAGATACCGGGTCGTTGCAGTCATTGTTGCAAAAAAAATTAAATATGACGTCGGTGCAGTTGTTTAATTTACTGCAGGAAAACGAAAAATTCGCCAATCTGACCCAAGCTGCTGCTGTGAGCACGCCGGACTGCAACGACCGCGATGCTATTGTCGATTTGGCCGAACAATATAGCAATAACTACACGGCACTGGAGTTAAGCGATGCTTTAGGGTCATGGCATCAGCATTTTGTGACGCCAGAAGCTACACCAGCGATGGATCCGGACCAACTCTCTGGTTTAATCAGCAACAGTCACAGCATCGTGTTGGTAAACATTCAGCCAAAATCAGTCCTGACGTCACTGCAACAAGCCAATTTTTTGCATATTGACGATAAAAGCAGTTATGTGTTTGAAGTACAACAAGGCTGGAAGGCGGTAGGACCGCGCTATCAGGGATTGCATATCCATCTCAGCCCGAAAAATTACCCGCAGCAACCTAAACGCTGGTTATTGCTGCTCGACACCAGTTTTCACCCGAAAACTGCACTGCACGGGGCAGAGCTACAGCAAGCGTTACAACTACTTGGTTCTCCGGCCTGGATCTTTAACCGGCAGGGCGATTTGGTAAGGGCGGGGAAGTCTTAGATGTAGGTTGGTATCGAGCCAAATTCCTGCCCTAACCAGATTACATCACTCCAATCCAAAAACCATTTTCAAACCTTAAGTTTTCTTTAAGCTTTATCACCGAAACTAACCCTGTCCGCAATTGGCAGGGGAATAGTATGACCGTCTTTAGTTCGACACATGAGCATTGTGGCACTGGTGTCCTAAGCACCGTTGCAACGCCGGTATCCGCAGCGAGCCCAGCCAGGGCGCCAGTCGGGCAAGTTCTTCCAACCGTGCAAAACGAGCCAACAGTTTGTTTGGTGCAACGTACCGATGCACGTCGCCAACAAGTCGAGCAGTTTATTGCTGCAGGTTTTGCGGCGGCCTATCACGCAGATATTCAACAGTTTATGCCGCAATTATTAACAGTCAGTGCCCGCGATTCATTACAGGCGGTGCTGGGTGTGCGCGGTGGTCAGTCAGAAAAATTGTTTGTTGAACAATATCTGGACGCGGATATCAGTTTTGTATTGCGCGATATCGGCGTGGTGACGTCACGCTCGCAGATTGTCGAAATTGGCAATTTGTATTCAGCCAATCGCCATTACACCTTGTTGTTGTTCGTGGTCACTGCTTATGCGCTGTATCAGGCTGGTTTTCGCCATTTGGTCTGCTGCGCGACACCACAAGTTCAAAGCTTATTAAGCCGTCACGGCTTGCAATTAAAGACTCTGGCCGAAGGCGATCCGGCGCGTCTGAGCAGTGACGCCAGCGCCTGGGGGACCTATTACCAAAGCCATCCGATGGTTTGTCATCTGGATTTGTCGCAGGCGCTAGCGCTGATTAACGCTGACGCCAAACTTAGCCAGTTGACCCAGCAATTTTGGCCAGCCAGCCAACCTTTGGTTGATGGCCAGGCGCAGGAGAATTGAGATGAATGTGGTGGATAATAAACAGTTATCGAACAGGAACCAGTTGCAATTCCCTGACACGGCCCGTTTAACCGATGCGATGACTGGCGAGAGTTTTTGCTGGGCGGAAATCCGTCATCAGCTAGATGCCTGGCAGCACTTGTTGCAATCTCTGAATGCGCAAAGGATGGTGTTTCGCGCCCAAAGTTCGGTGCAGTGGGCGTTACTCGATCTGGCTTGCTTAGAGGCGGACATAACTTTAGTACCAGTGCCGGGATATCTGAGCGATAGTCAGTGGCAGCATGTGTTACAGCAAGTAGCACCAGATTTAATAATTAGCGATGTGCCTTTTGGCGTCGCACCTGAGTTTTTAGCGGCGAACGATATGCGTTGGGTCGCTGAGTTCAGCGGTTTCCAGTTGTATCAATGTTGCGCGACTACTGCGGTATCAATCCCGGCAGGTACCCAAAAAATTACCTTTACCTCAGGTTCAACCGGACAACCCAAAGGGGTCTGTCTGTCAGCAGCAGCACAGTTGCAAGTCGCAACCAGTCTGGTTAGCCGAATCAATCTCGACGCACCAAGGCATTTATGTTTGTTACCGTTGCCCACTTTACTGGAAAACATCGCTGGTATTTATGCGCCGTTGCTGGCTGGTGGTGAAGTATTCATCGCAGCGGAAGCCGCCAGGGGGTTTAACGGCAGCCGGTTGGAAAACCCAACGTTGTTACTTGGTTTAATCAGCAAAGTGCAGCCACAAACGCTGATCCTGGTGCCGGAATTGTTGCAGTTGCTGATCCATGCTTGCCGCCAGGGCTGGACTGCGCCTTTGAGTTTAAAATTTATTGCCGTCGGCGGTGCTAAAGTCGCGGTCGATTTACTGAAACAAGCAGCCCAATGCGGTTTACCGGTCTATCAGGGATATGGCCTCAGTGAATGCTGCTCGGTGGTGGCGTTGTCAGAACACAGCGCTTTGCACGTCAGTCAGTTACAGTTACAACAAGTTGGCAAGGCGCTACCTCATCTTGAAGTGAAAATTGTTGCTGATGAAATCTGGGTAAAAACGCCATTTTTAGGTTATCTCGGTGCTGAACCTACGACTGAGATGAATGAATGGGTTGCTACCGGTGATCTGGGATCGATCACTGCTGACGGTAGTTTAGTGATCTGGGGTCGGCAAAAAAATCTGCTGATCTTAAGTTCAGGCCGTAATGTCAATCCGGAATGGGTCGAGGCCGAACTAACCAAAACCGGTTTAGTGCAACAAGCGGTATTGTTTGGTGATGCTCAACCTTACTGTGTCGCGCTGCTGTATTGCGCCAACCCGGCCGTTACAGACGAACAACTGGCAGCCTTTGTCAGTAACATCAATCAACAGTTACCCGATTATGCCAGAGCTGAACAGTTTATCCGGTTACAAACGCCGTTATCTGAAGCGCAAGGCAGCTTAACCGGCAATGGCCGGCCAAAACGAGACGAGATTGCCAGGCTTTATGCCAGTGAACTCGCGGCTTTGTATCCGGCTGATACAAAACTGCCGCCACAACAGCAAATGCCAACACCCAATTCAACCATCACTTGTTGTTGCCACTAGCACGCAGCATTCGATAATTCAGGAGTACCTAATATGAGTTTTCATCAGCAATTAGTCGCAGCAACCAGTCAGGCTAGAGATTATTTATTGGCAGCACCGGTGATTAGCCGTTGTTTCCACGGCGAAATCACCCTGGATGACTATGTCGCTTTTCTCAAAGAGGCGTATCACCACGTCAAACATACTACGCCGTTACTGATGTCGGTCGGAGCTTTGTTACCAGAATCGAAAGAATGGCTGCGTAACGCAGTCGCCGAGTATATCGAAGAGGAACTGGGCCATCAGGAATGGATCCTTAATGACATCAAAAACTGTGGTTATGACAAAGAGCAGGCCCGCGCCAGTCAACCCGGTTTTTCCACTGAACTGATGGTGGCTTTCGCCTACGACTCGGTGCGGCGAATTAGCCCGTTAAGTTTTTTTGGCATGGTGTTGGTGCTGGAAGGGACGTCAACCGCACTGGCCGACCATGCCGCTGCAACTATTGCCAGCAAACTGCAACTACCGAAAAAAGCTTTTTCGTATTTGACCTCACATGGTGCGCTGGATCAGGAACATATTAAATTTTATGCAGGGCTAATGGACAAAATTACTGACCCGGCTGATCAGCAGCAGATTATTCATAGTGCCAACTGCTTTTACCGCTTATACGGCGATATTTTCCGCAATTTAACGCCAGCGCACGGTATCGCAAAAATTCAGCAGGTTGATGAAACTGTTGTTGCTAAGAGCGTTATTGCTGAGGCCATCGTATGAACAGTGCAATTGCAGCGAATCATCAGCTAGCCGGCAAAAGAGTATTACTGACCGGCGCCACCGGCGGCATTGGCCGTGCTGTGGCCAGACGTTTGGCGGCAGCGGGCGCCAGTGTACTGTTCGTTGCGCGTCAGCCAGCTGAATTATTATTGCTAAGTCAGCAACTGCCGGGAACCCATAGCTGTTTTAGTGCAGATCTGACCGCCACCGAAGAGTTAAAGGCTTTAGCCGATTTTGTCAAAGCAACCGGCGGCATCGATGTGCTGATTAACAACGCCGGCACCAGCCAGTTTGCGCTGACTGCCGAGCAAGATTATGCCGCACAAATGTCGCTGAATTTGTTAGCGCCAATGCAGCTTTGTCAGTTGCTGTTACCTGAACTTTCGCAGCGTACCGCCGCCACTATCGTCAATATTGGTTCAGCCTTTGGCAGTATTGGCTACCCGGGTTTTAGTGGTTATTGCGCCAGTAAATTTGGGTTGCGTGGTTTTACCGAAGCACTCAAACGGGAGGTTTCATCTAAAGCGCTACGGGTGCTGTATTTTGCACCTCGCGCCACCCAAACCGCGATAAATAGCGCCGCTGTTGTGGCGATGAATCAAGAACTTGGCAATGCCATGGATAAACCGGATGACGTTGCCGCAGAGCTGATGCAACAACTGCAAACGGGGCAGAGCCGCTGGTATATAGGCTGGCCGGAAAAGTTTTTTGTAAGACTAAATGCGCTGCTGCCAGAGCTGGTCGACCGAGCTATTGGCGGCAAACGGGCGGTGATCCGCACCTATGCAGCTGGCTCCACCGACAGTGTGCAAATTCAAAACAATCTCAGCAATTCTGCTGAAAAAATTACCGCGACGAGGTCATGATGAAATCAATTCACTCTTTAATCAGCAGCAAAGTGTTACTGCCATCGATGTTTTGGTCAGGTATTTTGCTAAGTCCGTTATTATGGGCAGATACACTGACCGATATTGCGCCACTACAACACGGCTGGGCCCAAGCCAATTATAGTGTGGCCGAGGATCAGCGCGAAAAAGCCTTTGCGGCATTAGTAGCACAGGCCGATGCAGTGGTCGCAGCGCATGCCGGCGAAGCTGAACCCTTAATTTGGCGCGGCATCATTAAATCAAGTTACGCCGGTGCTAAAGGTGGTCTGGGCGCATTATCAGTCGCGGAATCGTCTAAAGCTGATTTTGAGGCAGCAATGGCGATTAATGCACAAGCGTTACAAGGTTCGGCCTACACCAGTCTTGGTGTGTTGTATTCCAAAGTACCAGGCTGGCCAATTGGTTTTGGCAGCAGCAAAAAAGCCAAAGAATTGTTGGAAAAGGCACTGAGCATGAATCCGCAAGGTATTGATCCAAATTATTTTTATGCCGAGTTTCTGTATGAGAAACGCGACTATCAGGACGCAATGCGCTATCTTGAATTAGCGAAACAGGCGCCGGCTCGGGTCGGCCGTGAAGACGCCGATGCCGGTCGGCAGCAGGATATCGCTGTGTTGGAAGCCAGATTACAGAAAAAATTGGGTAAATAAGCCGGTAGCAACAAAAATGCAGTCTGACATGGAAGATGTGTATGCGGATTTTATTGGTTGAAGACGACGAAGCCTTAGCACAAGGGGTGATTTTAGCCCTGCGTGGCCAGGGTTTTGTCGTCAATCATGTCACCCAGGGCGAGCAAGCGCTCAGCAGTATCCGCAGTCAGGATTGTGATGCGGTGGTGCTGGATTTAGGCCTGCCGGATATCGATGGGCTCGATGTGCTGAAAACCACCCGGCAGAAGTTTCCGCGTTTGCCGGTATTGGTGCTGACCGCACGGGATGGCGTGGATGATCGCATTCGTGGCCTCGATTTAGGTGCCGACGATTATCTGGTGAAACCCTTTGCCCTGGCGGAGTTGTTCGCCAGATTAAGGGTGATTGAACGTCGGCTTGGCACCGCTTCGCATCATTTGATTAAGCTCAAAGACGTGGAACTTGATAGTAGCGCCCATCAGGTGCGGCTGGCTGGGGAGGCGTTAGCGCTGTCGAGGCGCGAATATATGTTGCTCAAGGTGCTGATGGAATCGGCCGGGCGGATCAAAACCCGCGAACAGCTGGAAGCCAGCCTTTATGCCTGGGGTGAAGAAGTCGCCAGTAACGCGTTGGAAGTACATATTTCCAATTTGCGTAAAAAGCTGCCGAAAGACTTTATCAAAACGCTGCGCGGCGTCGGTTACAGCGTGGATCCGGCATGACCTCTATTCGACGCTATCTGGTGACTATTTTGATTGCAGTGCTGACGCTGACCAGTTTTCTGGCGGCGCTGCAAAGCTATCGGCACAGCATCAGTCGTTCGGATTTGTTGTTTGATCAGGACTTAGTGTTACTTGCCAGTAGTTTATTACCGCAGTTTCAAGCCGACACTTCAACGACGGGCGAATTACTGGTCGTGCAGGTGTGGCAGGGCGAAACGCTTAAATATAAAAGCCAACAGGCGCCCGCTACCCGAATTGATGCGCCTTCAGGGTTTAGCGAACAAAACTTTGCTGGTCAGCGCTGGCGGACTTATGTCAGCCAGACGGAGCAGCTCAGCATTATCGTGGCACAACCGCTGAAGCAACGGCAGGAGCTCGCCGACGAAGTGGTGCTGGCGTCAATCTATCCGGTGGTGCTGAGTTTACCACTGCAGGCACTGCTGATTTGGCTGGTGGTCAGTAAAGGCTTACAACCGCTTAGGCGGTTAACGCAACAACTCTCCTCAAAAAAAGCCGACGATCTAACGCCGGTGCAATTACCAGAAGTGCCACAAGAAATGAAGCAGATGCTGAGCACCACCAACCAGCTATTACAGCGGTTGGACAGTGCTTTTATCCGTGAAAAACGTTTTGCATCCGATGTCGCGCACGAGCTGCGTACGCCCTTGACCATATTGCAGGTAACTTTACACAACGCGCAGCAACAATGGTTGCAACAGGGGGTTGCTGATCCGGACGGCATGATGAATGCGCTACAACACGGTGTGGCGCGGATGAGCCAGCTGATTGAACAAATTATGCTCCTCAACCGCACCAACCCGGAACACTTCAAAGCAAAACTACAAGCTATTGATTTAACATCATTATGCCGTGAAGTTATCGCCGAACTGTACCCACAAATTCTGGCAAAACAGCAACAGATTTCGCTGGATGCTGAAGATGGCCTGCTGCTGGCGGCCGATCCCTTTGCGATGCGGGTGTTGTTATTGAATATTGTGGGTAATGCCAGCAAATATACGCCTGCGCAAGGGTTAATCCGGCTGCAGTTGCAATCTGTTATTGCTGATGAAAAAAACCAGCACAAAAAACCAAACCAAAATAAAATCAATAGCTACCTGCAAATCGTGGTCGAAGATTCAGGCCCAGGCATAGCCCCAGAAGAATATAACCGTGTGTTTGACCGGTTTTACCGCGTCGGCGGCGATCGGCACAATTCAGGCACACCCGGTAGCGGTCTTGGCCTGGCAATCGTTAAAGAAATTGTTGGCCTGCATCATGGACAATTATCACTTGGCCCTTCAACATTGGGCACTGGTTTAAAAGTGACGGTGGAAATACCGGCTTGAACAGTCAATATTCGCGTCAATTCTGGCAATTTTTAAGCAGCTGTTCGCTGCTGTTGGCGTTGCCGCTGCAGGCGGAAATCCGGGTGTTTGAAATTTTATTAAAAGATCACTTATTTACGCCTACCACTTTGTACCTGCCTGCCGGTGAAAAAGTAAAACTGGTGATCCACAACCAGGATCCAACACCGGAAGAATTTGAAAGTTTTAGCCTGAACCGCGAAAAAGTCATCCTCGGCCATGGCAAAGGCGTGGTATTCGTCGGGCCGTTAGCGCCTGGTGAACATCAGTTTATCGGCGAATATAACCCCGATAGCGCGCGTGGCCAGATTGTGGTGTTGCCACAAGCGCAATGGTTGCAGCTAACGGCGCCATCCATCACTAAAGATGGCAACAAAGAAAAGCCAGCCGGGGTGCCTGATGCTCATTAACGCCGTGGTGATGTTCTTGCGTGAATTATTGCCGCTGTTGCTGCTGCTGAGCATGCTGCTGTTGTGGCAACGCGAGCATTGGCGCGGGTTGTTAGCTATTTTCATTGCCAGTGCGGTTGGCGGAATTTTGTTGTTAACCAGTCAGTTCAGTCGGATTTCGAACTGGCTGGACGGGCAAGGCCTGGAACTGTTGTATGCCGCGTTATATTTGCTGACGGCGCTGTTGCTGGCGCTTGCGATCTACCACAGTCAGCGGCAACGGTTACCGATGTGGCTGGCGGCACTCGCCAGTAGTGGCCTGTGTATTATCCACGGCGCCAATCTGGTGTTGTACTTATGGTTTTACCAACGCAGTCCGGCCGAAAGTCAAAGTTTGTGGCTCGGCGCTGCTATGGGCGTTGGCATTGGCCTGAGTGTGGCGGTGTTGCTGTATTATTTTACGTTGGAATGCCAGCGCTACTGGCGCTGGTCGTTGCCGCTGATACTTGCGCTGCTGGGCGCACGACAAATCAGTATGGCGGTGGCGATTTTTATTCAAACCGACTGGTTAACGCCAGGCGCAGTGCTTTGGGACAGTCAGCAATGGATTAGCGAACAGTCTGAATATGGTTATTTTCTGAATGCGTTGATGGGATACGAGGCAACGCCTGGCGTCAGTTTGTTGCTGGCGATGCTGATCAGTGTGCTGGGGCTACTGTGGTTAGGCCGCCGGTTGGAGGTTAAAAATGCCCAAAATGATTAATCCGATGCGTTATGGTTATATATTGCCAGCGTTATGCGGACTGCTATTGCTATCCACCGGCGCCGTGCGCGCCGACGGTCGGGTGGTCGACAAGGTATATCATCCTTATGTGCAGCCGTTGGAGCGTGAATTCGAGTACCGGTTTGCTTTTCAAAAACAAGCTGATCATCCGGACAACAACAATATCGCGCAAAAAATCGGTTATGGCTTTTCGATTGCCGAACGGATGGCGCTGGAAATGTACGTGATGGCCGAGCGCGTTAGCCCAGAAGATTATAAACTAAGCGGTTACGAGTTGGAATTGCGCTGGATGTTAACAGAACAAGGTGAGTACAGCGCCGACTGGGGCTTGTTATTTGAATTAGAGCGGCAAAACAACGACGACAATTATGAATTCACCACCGGTGTGCTGATGGAAAAAGAGTTCGGCCCAACCAGTCTGACGCTCAATGCACTGGCAGTATATGAATGGGGCAATACGTTAGAGTCTGAGCTGGAAAGCGAATTCCGGCTGCAATATCGCTATCGTTGGTTGCCGCAAGTCCAACCCGCCATTGAATTTTACGCCGGTGAAAACTTCAAGGGCGCTGGCCCCAGCATGATGGGCCTGCACCGCTTTGATAAACAGGAATTGATTAAATGGGAGTTTGCGGTGATCTTCGCGATCAACGATTCTACTGTAAACAACACACTGCGTTTTGCAGTGGAGTATGAGTTTTAACTGCTGCCGTGTTTATGCTTTTAAGCACGGTAGTAAAATGAATAATGTTTTATTCGCCACTGTTGTAGAACGTTGTGGGCATACCATACCCATACCAAAATTAACTTTTAAAACCGTTGTTCTACCTTCAACTGAATTTCCCAGGCATTCATATACTCAGCAGATCCAACCGGTTTTGATAAATCAATATGGATCACATGGTTATTACTGGAACGTGAAGAAAATAAACGTGCACCAATGCCCACACTGCCAAGCCATTTTCCATTAAGAAGCTCAGTATTTGATACCTGTGTTAAAGAGGTAGCATCGGTTAAGGTTGGGACATGCATACCCACTTTTAACAAATTCGGTACGGTGTAACCTGCTCCTGCCTTGGCGAAGTTTTGTTGGTTTACCCAATATTGTTGGTTAGTTGCCGCTGAGCCTGAAACACGGCCGGCATCAATAAAAGCAACAAATCCAACGTCAATTAATTGATATAAGGTTAAATGTGGGTACCAACGCAGTTCAGCGGTGCCAAGCCAACTTTGGTTGCCATGCTGATATTGCACCGGGTATCCACGTAAACCGCTGTCGCCCCCTAACGTCAGTGGATCGTCCAGCCATACTTTATTGCGATGTGCATAAGCAAGTTTGTGGTAGAGCGTAAAGGACGATGACAGACGATAGAAGTTTTCTGCTTGCAATTTTAACTTCAACTGGTCACCGCTACTAACACCAAACATACCGTTTGCGGCAGCACTAACCAGCCAGCGATTGTCATTATTACCAAAACCTTTGTCGGATTGGAGTTGTAGGTGATAACCCAAAGACTGTGCAGGAGCTAAATCACTGGTTTGCAGCCCAATTTTAAATTGATGATGCCAGCCAAGATTTATATCTTCCGGATGATTAATTAAATATAAGTCAGACAGTACCTGATATTGCTGCTGTTGATACTCAAGTCCAAGCCACGGATATTGATATCGACGGTCAAAAGGCAATTGCCAGGTAGGGTGTAGCGGATCCACTGCAAACTGCCATTGTTGTGAGCGATATCCTGCCAGCAGCCTTAATTGCGCTTTGTCGGCTGATGACATTAACCAACCAGCCGATAGTTCAAACAATTTCTCCTCGGTTAAAAACTGTCGTGTCAGTTGATCTTGCTGATAAATCTGGTCAAGTCGTTGATCATTGAGCCACTCTGCCCGCAACATCAATGGGGTTTTTGCCTGGTAAAAAGGCTTATCAAACAATAGATAACTGCGGCTGCCGTCATTGTTATCAGTCCATTCGGTGGTTAGATAACTATGCTGTAAGCTGTCTATACCGGTTAAACTCAGGGGCATTTCAATTTTTGTTTCGTAGCCGTGACGTAAATAGTCCGACTGATATTTCACCGATGCCCGCACCCCATAGCCAAGTAAATTATCTTCTTTAAACCCAAGAGAAAATTTGTTTTGCCCACTGCTGCGCCCGAAGCCAATGCTCGGCAATAAGCTCCAGTTATCCCAAGTTTCTACTTGAACATTGTGCCGGCCATCGGCATTACACTGTTCGGCAACGGTGATTTTGGCATCCCGTAAATATGATTTTGCTCGGAGCAGTCGTTGTGCTTCAGCGAGGTCAGCGCTTTGGATACTATCGCCGGTTTGGAAACTAAGCTCGCGATACAGGGCCGTGGGCTGGCTATTGATATG
Source organism: Rheinheimera sp. SA_1 (assembly GCF_001669775.1). Lineage (GTDB taxonomy): Bacteria > Pseudomonadota > Gammaproteobacteria > Enterobacterales > Alteromonadaceae > Pararheinheimera. Next base: position 255,588 of record NZ_LXWK01000016.1, on the reverse strand, counting down.
GATCCAGTTTGCGAATTCATGTAACCAGAAAAAATCAGCGCTGTTGCTATCGAAAATGGGATGGATTAAAAAACGAATATCGCCAACCTGCAATGTGTTAATGACCGCTGCAAATTCGTCATCTGTGGTTTCGGTCGCTGGTTTTTTAATAAGATCGCACAAGTGTTGCAATGTTACTGGAGTGGCGCCAGCCGGAGCTGAGGCCTCAGCAGGTACCACCGTCAACAAGATTGTTCCCAGCAATGCGATGCGGTGGGTTGCTGGTAGGGCTAAAAACGTTGTCATGTTGCGACTCCTCACTGCATTAACCTGATTGGTTCGATCTGGACTTATTGAGGCGTTACACATTCAAGCTATGAATTCATGCAAGGTCGCAGGAAATCAAGCTCAGGGCGATAAAGCGTGGTGCGGACTTTAAACAGACCGAGCAAGCTATGGAATAAATGGTCGTGGCTCAGCTCTTTATTGGCTTGTAGCGGCAGACAGGTTTTTGAAAGCTGCTGCGACATTGAAAATTGATCGGACATCCACCAAATCATCGGCACCTTAGTTTGGGTGGCCGGCGCCATCCAATAAGGCATGCCATGCAGATAAACGCCGTTTTCGCCCAGTGATTCGCCGTGATCTGACAGATACAACATGGCCGGAACGCTGTCGGTTTGTTGAGCTAAACGCCTGATTACTGCAGCAAGTAATTGGTCGGTGGCGAGGATACTATTGTCATAGGCATTAACCACATTGCTCTGGGAGCAGTTTTGTAGTTGTTTATCCGTGCACTCAGGCTTGAATTGCTTTTGCGCTGGCAAGCTACGTTTAAAGTACTCAGGTCCGTGACTGCCGAGCTGATGCAATACAATGAGGCGGTCGCCGCTGATGGGTTTTGCCAGTTCCTGTTCCAGAGCCTGCAACAATACTTCGTCGTGGCATTGACCCTCTTTGCATAATGGATTTTGTTGGTGTTCGAATAACAGCTGAGTATCAACTCTCGCACAGACCCCTTTACAGCCTGAATTATTATCCAGCCAGCTCACATTGATGGCAGCGTATTGCAGAATATCGAGTACATTGCTGCTATTTTTGGCGACTTTTTCCTCATAAAGCTCGCGACCCATATTTGAAAACATACAAGGCACTGAGTGTGCTGTTGCCGTTCCGCACGAACTAACGTTGTGGAAACTCACCACAGGTAACTTACTTAGCTCTGGATTGGTTTGTCGTGAATAACCATTCAGTGAAAACTGCGCAGCGCGAGCAGTTTCGCCCAGCACCAGTACTATAAGCCGTGGTTTTTCAGTGCGAACAGCAAAAGGCTGGGTGGCGTCCTGGCCCTGCATTAAAAACGCTGTTGGAAATTGTTCGGCAGCAAAGGCTTTTGACCAGGAAATACCGGCGACCAACGGGCTCAATGGCAGAGCATACTGTTTTACTTCTTTGAAATTTCGAAAAAAGGTGGTGAATTCGGCACGATTGACGGCCGCTAAACTAACAATGGCACTGATCACAGCAACCGTCAGCAGCAGCCATTGGCCGGTATAACGCCACAGCTTGGGATAGGGTGTGCTGATCCAGCGACAAGCCAATAGCGGTAATGCCATTAACAAAGTAACCGACCACAGCAAGCCACTGGTCAACATGGCGCTGGCTTCGGCAACGTCCGTTTCAACGGCATTTTGGAGCATGTCCCGGTCAATCACAATGCCAAAACGGGTGATAAAATAATGGCTGACCGCTCCCAGAAAACAGAGCAGCAACAGCGCAGGCTTTTGACTGACTTTAAAGCTAAACAAAAGCAACAACAGCCAGTTGAGTAAAAACAGCAAGGCCAGCACACTGACTTGTAAGCTAATTTGGCCGGGGATTTTTTGCTGTAATTGCTGCAAAAACGGCAGATTAACACTGACACTCAACCACAGTGCCGCTACAAGCGAAAACAGCAGCGGGTGTAATGACAGCCGCGGCCTTCGTACATCACGCAAAGTTTGAATGGAAAAAAATGGCTGTGCAATGATTTCAGACATCTGCGGACTCCTGTGGAAACGGTTTTTTGCTGACGGCACTGAGCGCCGGAAGGTGAGAATATGATGTTGGCGATAATGAAGGTGCGTCACAATCCGCATGAAAATGTTGCGGATCTTGCCGGTAAAACCAGCGCACATTCAAACTTACAATCAACCAGCAAATAGCTGCTGTTGCTATATCGTGCGAAATAAAATGAGCACCACGTAATTGTTGGGTGAAGCCCAGCAGTAGCCCAAGGCCGACACTACACCACAAGCCAAGTTTTGCTATAGAAGGGCGAGCGACCAGCAAAAAGTAATAAATGGCCAGCCAGCTGTAACCAATACTGGCATGGCCGGCCGGAAAACACTGGTTAGGTACCATCGACGCCGGGCGTTCACTGAATAAACCAATAAAAGGTAGATTGCCGCCAAATTGCTGCAAATCCCATGGGCATTCCATCGGGATCAATTTCTTCAGCACGGTGATGCTGGTGAAACTTAGCGCCAGATTAAGCAACAACAGTCCCAAAGCATATTGGGTTCCTGAGCGTTTGCCCGCGATGACCTGACTTAACCAATACAGCAGCAAGATCAGCACAACCAGCTGATTGAGCTGTCGTACCGCCTGATGCAATAATCTTTCTGTGAGCCAGTGCTGTTTGAACTGCCATTGCCCGCCTTGCAACTGGTACAACCAACTGGCCAAAACCTGATCAAAGCCAGCACCGTAAGCGAGCACAAACGCCAGACTTAATAGGGCAAGTGGCGCTAACACTGTTGTTTGCCAATGCTGTTGCTGGTCAAAATTGGGGGGCATCATCGGTTCCCGCAGCGATTTTCCTGAATAGAAACAGCGTACCTCTGAAGGCTTAAGGTAAACTTAAGTAACGGTTTTTGAAGGGAAAATGAGCATGTTTTTAGCGGAAAAACCTGCTCATTCAAGTCTATTTGGCGGGCGTTGGTACTTTTGTTGTGGCTGTAGCTGCGACAACATCGCATTGCGCATTGGCGGGGTATTTACGTTCGCGATACAAATAAGAAGGTAATTGCACTTGGGCCAGGGCTTTTTGATATTGTGCTGCGCTGACCGGTTGATCGCTTAACGACAGCTTTTTAAGTTTTTGGTCATAATGCGCCAACACTGCAGTGTGATCCGGCTTCAGAATCGTTAGCTTGTCTTGCTCCATCAGCGCAAAGTAATTATCAAACTGTAAGAACGCCCGACCCAGACTGGTGTGGTCTAACGTCAGATCACGTCCCAACAGTGGGTGACAGGCTGACACGCCAAGCATCGACAGTAAGGTCGGCGCCAAATCAATTTGACTGCTGAGGGTACTGATCACGCCAGGTTTGACTGAGCCCCCCAAAATTAAGCCAGGAATTTGGAATTTTTCGACTGGGATCAGATTGCTGCCGTACACCCGATTGTCATGATCGGCGACAATCAAAAACAAAGTATCCTGCCAATACGCGCTTTGCTGGGCCTGGCGGATAAATTTCGCCATCGCCCAATCGGCGTATTTCACTGCATTATTAACGGTATTTTTCGGTTGTTCATGCAAGCTGATCTTGCCGTCCGGAAATTCAAAAGGTTCGTGGTTGCTAGAGGTGAATATCAGGCTGAAAAATGGTTGCTGTTGTTGATGCAGTTGCAGTAGTTGCTGATGAGCATTATCAAACACATCTTCGTCACTGGCACCCCAACTACCAACAAATTGCGCATTTGACATGTCGTTTTGGTCAACCATCTGCGAAAAGCCATTGGCCGAAAAAAAGCCTCGCATATTGTCAAAATGCGCTTCGCCGCCATAGACAAACTGGGTGTGATAGCCCTGTTGCTGCAAAATACTGGCGATGGTGGCGAAGTTCTGTTGGCTGTTTGACAGCTTGACCACACTTTGTGCCGGTGTTGGCATAAAGCCAGCGACAACAGCTTCAATCCCCCGTACCGAACGTGTACCGGTGGCGTACAACTGTTCAAACCAAATACCTTGTGCTTTTAATCGCTCCAATTCTGGCGTAACGCCAACACCACCTAAAGACTCAACAAAAGTAGCACCCATGCTTTCTTGCAGAATAATCACCAGATTCAGCGGTTTAGTCCGCGGCGCCGTCGCTGTTTGCTGATGTAAGGTCGGATAAGCCGCATTCTTAAACTGATAACCTTGCAGCCAGGGCCAATCGAGCGCAGCTTTGAGCATCACGGACGGCTCCAGCTTGCCGTAGATATCGCTGGAGCGGGCTTCATGGCGCATGCTGTAAGCCGCATATAACACCGAATATGGGGAGTTAATCACCAGCGAATTAACCAGTGCGTCGGCAGTGATGGCAAAAGTAGACGGATTGGCCGGGCGATGATCGGTGGTCGATCGAATGGCCATCAAAACCAGCAGCAGCGCCAATGGCCAGCTTAACCACAGCAGTTCAGGGCGCTGTGGCTGCTGTGCGGGTTTTCTCAGCAGTCGTGTCGCCCCCCAAATCAGCACGGCGGTTAACGTGACACCTGTCAACAATGACACACGGAAGCCATGCCATAAGGTAGCAAAAACTTCTTTTGGGTATTTCAGATATTCCAGATACAAGCGGTTTGGGCGAATATCGTATTGCGCGATAAAAGCGGGTGTCGATAGCTCAATAAAAATAATCAGGCTTAACATTGCCAGACACCAGAGATAACTAAACCGCAACCAGCGCTGATAACATCTCGGCAAAGCTGCCAGCGGTAACAACAATAACGGGATGATCAGTAGCAAGCCCAGCAACATTAAATCAGCACGAACCCCTTGCAGCAATAACCAGCCAAACTGGCCAGTCAGCTGCACCCGATCAGCTTGCCACAGCATTAATCCCAGTCGACTAACAGTCAACAGCAGCAGCGCAAATGCCAAAAACTGCCCAAAAATCTGGTATGGCGCCAGCAAGCGTCGGAAATTTGCCGCGACAGGCAACAGCATGGGCAAGAATGCCGGTAGCGAAACAGGAACAGCCATTGCAGATCTTCAGCTCTTATAAAACATCGGAGCTAGCAGACTAAAGGGCAATCCTTAAGAAAGACTTAAGTTTAAATTGTTATGTCGATCCGCGTTGTTTCAACCAACAAAAAACCGTCTGTTAGCGTTGAACTGACAGACGGTTCTTTTAAAAATCAGCGGGTATGTAAGCTAGACCTGACGACGACGTTGTAAGCCAAGTAACAACAGCACAAGGCATTGTTAATGCCAACCACTGGTGGTAGACCCAGAGCTGCAATATAGAAGTTACACAGTGCAAACATGTTGCCTAACTTAAATACTACTTTTATCGCCGCAAATGATGTTAAAACGATTGACTTCACTGCGCCAAATTTTGACAAATTGTTGATGCCAAGTTTGGTTGTTCATTGCCAAATTTACGTCGTTCACTGACTCTCATTCAATAAATTCAGATAAAAATAAATAAGCTTTTCAATGATCGGGAATTTCTGTAACGTCATCATACAACGTCTGTACAGACGAATTTTTGTCGACGGGGAAAGCGTGAGATGACTTGGTCACTGAAGTCTGGTAGCTCGATTATAGCCAATATGGCTACGGCGTGGTGCTTTGGGGGGTGTCTGTTGGCCATGGCTAGTACCGCGGCGGCTAACACGGGTGCAGCGCAATTACTGAGGTTGAATTATCAAAGTCAGATTGATCAAAGCAAGCGCCAATTTCTGGTTTATCTGCCAAAAGGCTACGCCGAAAAGCCACAGCAACAGTGGCCGCTACTGCTGTTTTTACATGGCAATGGTGAGCGCGGTAATGGCCTGGATGAGCTGGATTACACTTTAATCCACGGGCCTTTGTATGAAGCCTGGATCCAAAAACGCGATTTGCCGTTTATTATTTTGGTGCCGCAACTGCATATGTTTCAGATGGGGAGTGTGCCTTATATCGCCGCAAGACAAAAATCAGCAATCCCGCAACGATTAAGTCAAGGCGTGCCGCCGCGGCCGCAGATGTCAGAGTCAGTACAACCAATCCGACCGGCCAGTCCTGTTGTCGATATGAGTAAAGTACCAGCCTTGTTACCCGATGGTTGGGAGCGGGCGGAGCAGGATTTACTGGCCATGCTCAGCACAGTCCAACAGCAATATCGGGTAGACAAGAGCAGGTTGTATCTATCGGGGATTAGTTATGGTGGTTTTGGAAGTTGGTATCTGGCCAGCAAACACCCGGATTTATTTGCCGCAGTGGCGCCGGTGGTGGGTTGGGGGCATCCGGACCTGATGCCACCGATTGCCAAAGCAAAAACGCCGTTATGGGTCTTTGCCGCCGGACGCGATTCCGCGATCAACAAAGACTATTTTTATCCGGGTATCGAAACCCTGCGCCAACTTGGCCATACCAATGTGCGTTTTAGCGTATTGGAGCAGGCAGAGCACGACGCCTGGCGGCAAATTTACGCCGGATCTGATTTATTTGACTGGTTGTTGCAACAAAAAAGGCGCTAACCGAAGATATTCGCGGCTATCTTGGGCGTAAATCTGTAGAATGCGCTTTTAAAAGCTCAACCAGCTTTCCCCATGAATAGATATCTGTTGGAATTTTGATGAAAAAGACAATCGCTTTAACTCACCCGAAACTGAAACCTGCGCGTTTGGCGGACGCCATTAAGTACGATATTAAAAAGTACTTAAATAGAGAGCGTCGCAAGCCGCTACCAGCAGGTGCGGATTACTGGACATTCGATTGTCGCTTTGGCGCCTCAGAAGAATTAGCGGTAAAAATCTTTACTTCTGAAATCAATAAACATCTTGATGCCGCCATCGAGCAAGAACAACCACAGTGTTATGTCGAAATTCTGGCCAGAGCCTGCCAGCATCAGCCAAAACCATATGCAGCAGACGGTGACGACGCTTAAGCAATAAAAGTCAGGATGCTTATCCTTAGGGGTAAGCATTTCATTGCAGAAACCGCCTTTTGATGTAAATTTTGATGTAAAAGCTGCCTGAAATTCACACAATCACAAGCATTTCTCCCTTCTGCTGCCAAAATACTGTATATTCCGCCCCTTATTTTTTGACTGTAGCAAATCTACAGAGGAACTCTTATGCAATTTTCGTCTTTAGATTTAGCACCAGACTTATTACGAGCGCTGGTCGCTTGTGGCTACAGCACTATGACTCCGGTTCAGGAACAGGCAATCGTGCCGGCCCGACGCGGTAAAGATTTACAAGTAACTGCCCAAACCGGTACCGGTAAAACTGCGGCTTTTACCATTCCTTTGTTACAACGGATGCTGGATAAACCAGCGCCAAGGGTCGAGCGCCGCCCACGCACTTTAATCCTGACCCCAACCCGTGAGTTAGCCGAGCAAATTTCCGAAGCCGTTGCCGGTTATGCGCAATTTGTGGACATCAAGGCCACTGCTTTATATGGCGGTGTGAAAATGGGTGGCCAGGCCAACAAATTAACCGCTGGTGTTGATATTGTGATCAGCACGCCAGGCCGGTTGCTGGAGCATATGGCGCTTGGCAATGTCATTTTAAGTGATGTTGAATATGTGGTACTGGACGAAGCGGACCGGATGCTCGATATGGGCTTTAGCGCCGACGTGTTGAAGTTACTGCAAATGACCTCGAACTCACGGCAGACCTTGTTGTTTTCGGCAACGACGTCGCCAGCAGTGAACGAACTGTCACATAAAATTCTGAAAAACCACCAGCAAATCCGAGTCGCCAAGGTCAATAGCACCGCAGATACCGTGAACCATGTGGTTTATCCGGTCGAAGAAACCCGCAAAATCGAATTATTTGAAAAGTTACTGGCAGAGAAAAACTGGTTTCAGGTGCTGGTCTTTACCAGTACCAAAGAGCAAGCCGATCAGTTATTGGCAGGATTGCAACAGCGTAAAATTAATGCCGCTGTCTGTCATGGTGATAAAAGCCAGGGCGCTCGTCGCCGCGCTATTGCTGAATTTAAGTCCGCCAAACTGCAAGTGTTAATCGCCACCGAAGTCGCAGCCCGTGGTTTGGATATTCAGGGACTGGATTACGTGGTGAACTTTAATTTGCCATATTTACCTGAAGATTACGTGCACCGTATCGGCCGTACCGGTCGCGCTGGTGCCACCGGTAACGCCATTTCTTTTGTCAGCCGTGAAGAAGAGCAGACATTAGAACGTATTCAAAAGTTAATTGGTGGCAAAATCGAACGCATCATCACACCAGGTTTTGAAGTCAGTAACCGGGTGTCGTTGCTGAAAAGTATTTCCCGTAAGGTATTGTCGGGTCGTTCGAACAAAGCCAGTGAAACCTTTATTGATTTGGACAGTTCAGGTCAGCCACAGCCAAAGGGTAAGCCACGTCGCGCAAAACCAGCAGATACAGGTACTGCCGCTAACGCTGCCCCAAAAAATGTGCATCTGAAAAAAACCAATGCGATGAAAAATGCCGGATCGAGCAACAGTGGCGGTCGTGGTAAACGTTAATAAGTCATTTGTGTGATTTAGACAGTTGTCACCTTGTTCCCGGCCAAACCTGGTTTTTGGTTGAGCCTGGAACAGGGGGTTGATCTATACCCAGAATCATTGAAGATTCGGGTAGGCGGCAACTGAACGAATCTCCAGGAGCATAGCTGTTCTATGTGACTGGGGTGAGTGAAGGCGGCCAACAACCCCGAATCTTCAATGATGCAGGGGATAGGTGACGCTCAAAGATTTCAACGCTATACTTGGCAAGCTTGTGCGGAGGAAACAAATGACAACATCTGCGATGAAATCACCGAACAAATCACTGGACCATGAAGCCCGGTTTACGCCGAATCTGGACAATTACCGGACCAGCCTGGCCTATGAAGGTCTGGAGCTGAAAAAAAATACCGAACACAAAAGTATTGCCGATTTAAAACGCCAGTATGCCCGATAAATATGGCGTCGCTCAGGACAAATATTGTTACCCGGGCACAGATATATTAGTCAATCTGCTGAATATTCACGACGCAGTCCTGTTGGCAGAAGCCGAAGCTGAATTCACTGCTGTACGTTATCAAACCTATCTTTCATCCGTTCGACCTCTGACAGATTTTACCTTTGAACACCTGCAGTTCCTGCATATTCATTTATTTCAAGACCTTTACAGTTGGGCTGGCCAAGTACGTGATGTCGACCTGGCAAAAGGTACCACCAGATTTTGTACCAGCAGCCGGGTTGAAGCTGAGGCCATTAAATGGTTCAAACAACTACCGTCGTTAGCTGATATCGGATCGCAGGAAAAATTGGTCGAAAAAGTTGCGGACATGTTCTGTGAATTAAATCTGATCCACCCATTTCGTGACGGTAATGGCAGAACCCAACGCTTTTTCTTTGAAGAACTACTGTTCGCCTTGGGATACGATTTGATCTGGCCTGAAATATCACAAGAAGAATGGGTTGATGCCAACATCGCCGGAGTGGACCTTGATTTAGCGCCACTGATAGCTATTTTTCAACAGGCGATAGCGCCGAGTCGCAACAACTGAAGTTGCTGCTCACGACCAAAAGCTTATTTCGATTCTTACTGAATTGCAGACACAAAAAAACCGACATCAGTCGGCTTTTAAGTAAGTTGGTTGCGGCAGCCGCCCGGTTTTTGTGAAGGGTGAACCGACGACCTTTATAACCATGAATTTCACATACAAAAAAACCGACATCAGTCGGCTTTTAAGTAAGTTGGTTGCGGCAGCCGCCCGGTTTTTGTGAAGGGTGAACCGACGACCTTTATAACCATGAATTTAAGACACAAAAAAACCGACATCAAGTCGGCTTTTAAGTAAGTTGGTTGCGGGAGCCGGATTTGAACCGACGACCTTCGGGTTATGAGCCCGACGAGCTACCAGGCTGCTCCATCCCGCGTCCGAAAATTACACTTGAGCAGAGAGTGTAACTTGTTATTTTGCAATGGTTTTTATCGTGACCTTCTAACTAAGTCAGTCACAATTTGGTTGCGGGAGCCGGATTTGAACCGACGACCTTCGGGTTATGAGCCCGACGAGCTACCAGGCTGCTCCATCCCGCGTCCGTCATTGCGGGGCGCATCTTATGGTTTTTAAGCGAGGGATGCAAGCAACAAATCACAACTAATTGCGATTTCGCAACTGACTGCTGCTTTAATCTACGATCTGCTTAAATAAGCGCTGATTTAGCAAAATCAGGGCGTTAAATCTGGCTAAGCAAGGCAAATTCGCGCGGCGTACGTGCTTTAGGTTCTGCTATAATGCCGGCCAATTTGCGAAAAGGGTGCGACTATGCAGGAATTCTGGGCCTTAACCTCGAAAGGGGTTGAAGAAGTGTTAGCCATTGAGATTAAGCAACATGGCGGCGAAGTAGTGAAGTTGGGTTTAGGGATGGTGCGTTTTACCGCCACACTCGACACTGCTTATCGGTTATGTTTGTGGTCCAGGCTGGCCACCCGGATTATGCGTCAGATCCATGCTGTTGCCGTAGACGCAACCACCGATGTGTATGAAGCTGCCAACGAAATTGACTGGCTGCAACATATGCAGTTGCATCAGAGCCTGGCAGTGGAATGTGTCGGTAAACATCCAACCATCGATAATACTCAGTTTGGCGCCATGCGGATTAAAGACGCCATCGTCGACCAGTTCCGCGACAAAACCGGCGAACGGCCAAATGTCGACCGGCTGGATCCGGATGTGCGGTTTCAACTGCGGATGGAACGCAGCCACTTCTATTTTGTACAAGACTTTTCTGGCCCATCTTTGCATCAACGCGGTTATCGCAAAGAGCAGGGCGAAGCGCCGCTGAAAGAACATCTGGCGGCAGCGCTGCTGATTCGTTCTGGCTGGCAGTACACCCAAAGTCTGTTTGACCCATTTTGTGGTAGCGGCACCTTATTAATTGAAGCGGTGCTGATGGCCCGCAATATTGCCCCTGGGTTAAAACGTCCGCAATTTGCCTTTGAAAAAATGGCTGATTTTGATAATTCGTTATTACAGCAATTACGCGCTGAAGCCTTAGGTGCCAGAAAGCCGCTGGCCGCCGGTGTAAGGTTTATCGGTTCTGATTTGGATGCACGGTCGCTGGATAAAGCCAAGCAAAATGCCAATCGTGCTGGTTTAAGTGACGTGATTGAATTCAGGCAGGGTGATGCCACCGAGCTTACGGCCATCGAAGGCATCAGCAATGGTGTGATCGTCACTAACCCACCTTATGGCGAGCGGTTAGGCGATTTACCGGCGCTTATTCCGCTGTATGCCGATTTCTCTTTGTGCTTAAAGCAACATTTTCAGGGTTGGCGTCTGGCGGTGATCACGTCGAACGGCGATTTACTGCGGGCACTGAAGCTCTCTAAACTGAAAAACTACAAATTTGCTAACGGTCCGCTGGATTGTGAATTCAGCATTTTTGATTTGACCGAACAACAAGTACAAGTCAGCGTGACCTCGGCGCCGGCGTTATTTTTTACCGAAAGTGACTCTTTTGCCAACCGCTTGAAGAAAAACGTAAAGCAACTGGAGAAGTGGGCCAAACGCGAACAGCTTAGTTGCTATCGGTTATACGATGCGGATATTCCTGAATATAACGTGGCAATAGACTGGTATGACGGTGAAGTGGTAGTGCATGAATATGCGGCGCCTTCCAATGTCGACGAAGCCATCGCACAAAAACGCTTATTTGATATCGTCAATCTGGTGCCGAAAGTGCTGGGTATTCACACCGATAAAATGGTGCTGAAAGTTCGCGAAAAGCAAAAAGGCAAAGATCAGTATCAGGCGCTGGCCAAAGCCGCTCAGTACAAAGAAGTGACTGAATACGGCGCGAAATTTTTGGTGAATCTGCGCGATTATCTGGATACCGGTTTGTTTTTGGATCATCGCATTACTCGTCATTCAATCCAACAGCAAAGCAAAGGCAAAGCGGTGCTGAACCTGTTTGCTTACACTGGCACAGCGTCTGTGCATGCGGCTATTGGTGGTGCGCGTTCGGTAACTACGGTCGATATGTCGAATACTTACCTTGATTGGGCTCGCCGTAACTTTGATTTAAACGCTCTGGCTGGCAAGCAATATCAGTTCGTGCAGGAAAACGTGCTCGACTGGCTGCATGGTTGTAAAAATCAGTTTGATTTGATTTTTGTCGACCCACCGACCTTTTCCAATTCAAAACGGATGGAAGACACCTGGGATGTGCAGCGCGACCACGTCAAGTTGTTGAATATGTTGTCAAAACTGGTAAGTGCCGGCGGCAAAGTAATTTTTTCCAACAACAAACGACGCTTTAAGCTTGATTATGAAGCGCTGCAACAAGCTGGCTGGCAGGTCAAAGATATTTCGGCAGCCAGTTTGCCGGAAGACTTTAAACGCAATCCGCATATTCACGTTTGTTTTGAGCTGACGCGAGTCTGACCGAATGAGTGCAACACCACTGGTTTTGTATAGCACCTGGGGCTGCCATTTGTGTGAAGAAGCGCAAAGTTTACTGACGCAGCAGCAGTTGTCTTTTACCGTACTGGATATCGTTGATGATCCGGTGGCGTTTGCCAAGTTTCGCACCAGCATTCCGGTGCTGGGTGCAGGTTTTCAATATTTATACTGGCCATTTGATCAAGAGTCGCTTCGCGACTTTATCAACGAGCACAGTTTGCAAGGAAAGTAAGGCGTGGAATTATTACGTTTTCAACAGGCTAGCTTAGCCTTTGGTACCAATCCGGTGCTGGATAAAGTCGATTTCAGTTTGTTTGTCGGCGAGCGGGTTTGTCTGGTCGGCCGTAATGGCGCCGGTAAATCAACGATGCTGAAATTGCTGACCGGTCAGCAAAATTTAGATGATGGTCAGATTGTTAAACAAAACAACGTGTTATTAAGCCGGCTGGAGCAAGATCCACCAGCGCGGGTTGACGTAAAAATTGCCGATTTTATCCGGGAAGGTGCCGGCGATTTAGCTGAAAAGCTACAGCACTTTTATGAGCTGTCTGATCACCTGCATGATGCGACCGATGCGCAGATGAACGAGTTTGGTGATTTACAAACTGAACTGGATGCCCGTGACGGTTGGCAATTAGAAGCTCGTATTCTTCAGCTGTGTGAACAGTTCGAAATGAACCCGGAAGCAACACTTGCTTCGTTGTCGGGCGGTTGGTTACGTAAAGCAGCGTTAGCGCGGGCTTTGGTTGGCAAACCAAACATTCTGTTATTGGATGAGCCAACCAACCACTTAGATGTAGCTGCCATTCAATGGCTGGAACAGTTTTTAATCAGTTTTCCCGGCGCCATTATATTTGTGTCGCATGACCGGGCCTTTATCCGTGCTGTGGCGACCCGCATTATCGATTTAGACCGAGGTATTCTTACTTCGCATCCGGGCAATTACGCCGAGTATCTCGAGCGTAAACAAAAAGCCATTGAAGTTGAGCAGCAGCATAATCATCTGTTTGATAAACGCTTGGCCGAAGAAGAAGTCTGGATCCGCCAGGGCATTAAAGCCCGCCGTACCCGTAACGAAGGACGGGTCAGGGCACTGAAAGAGCTGCGTAAAGAGCGCGCGGCCCGGGTCGAGCAACTGGGTAAAGTCGATTTTGCCATCGAGCAAGCGGCGAAATCCGGCAAATTGGTGTTTGAAGGTAAACACTTAAACTTGGCTTTTGATGGCAAGCCGGTACTGATTGATTTTGATTTGCTGTTGATGCGCGGCGACCGCGTGGCGCTGATTGGGCCAAACGGTGTTGGAAAATCCAGTTTAATCAAAATTTTGCTGGATGAGTATCAGGCGCAAAGCGGCGAGATCAAACGCGGCACCAACCTTGAAGTTGCTTATTTTGACCAACACCGGATGGCGCTCGATTTAGATAAAACAGTTCAGGATAACGTGGCCGAAGGTCGGCAGGAAATTATGCAAAATGGCCAGAGCCGCCATGTGCTGAGTTATCTGCAAGACTTCCTGTTTCCACCAGCACGTGCCCGAACGCCGGTCCGGGCTCTATCAGGCGGCGAGAAAAATCGGTTGTTGCTGGCACGTTTATTCGCAAAACCAAGCAACTTGCTGATCCTCGATGAGCCGACCAACGATTTAGACGTCGAAACGCTGGAGCTGCTGGAAGACATTTTGGAGCAATACCAGGGCACGGTCATTCTGGTCAGCCACGACCGGGAATTTGTGAACAATACCGTGACCAGTTCGTTATGGTTTGCCGGTGAAGGTAAAGTGATTGAGGTTGCCGGTGGCTATGAAGATGTCATTGCCTATCAGCAACGTTACCTTGCTTCGCAGCAACAAAGGGCGCAAAAGCCGTCGGTTACCGCTGTTGCTGCCGAAAAACCAGTAGAAAACGCACAATTAATTACAAAACCAACGACAGAAACGCCTGTGCAGACTTTAGCTCAGAGCGGTAAGAAGTTATCATACAAAGAAAAACGTGAACTGGAATTATTGCCCGCGTTAATTGAAACCCTGGACGGCGAACTGACGGCGTTGCAGGCAAAGGTTAATAATCCAGATTTTTTCCGGCAGAACGCCGATGCCACCGAAGCTACATTGAACCAATTACAGCAGACTGAGTCGAAGCTGGCGCACGCATATGAGCGATGGGAACAATTAGAAGCATTAAACCAGCAGTCGTAGGGGATTTGAATGAAATTAACGCCTATTTTTTTCGCAATGTTACCAGCATTAGCGGTATTTGCGAGCCAGGCTGAAGTCTATCAGGTAGCAGAACTTGGCCTTGTTGAAGGTTACAAATCAAGTTTTTCTGCCGGTATTAACAATAGTAATCAAACAGTTGGCACGGTGAGCGGTCAGTTTAACTACCCGGTTGATCTGGCCGCAGTAAATTATGCTCATGCGAGCATTACCGGTAGTTTAAGCGCTGCTGAGATTGAGGAAGTTAAAAAAGGCAACGTCAATGCCAAAGCTCTAGTGGCACTGCTGTTGTATCTGAATAGCAATATTTCGGACTATTCAGTCCAGCGTTTTGCCGGTACTTTTCCAATCCGTTATGACATTCGCCAACAAATCAAACTGCGTGAAACCAAAACACCGCAGACCAACTATGAATACCTGCTTGATATTACCGATAATGGAACCATGCTTGGTTACGGTAGTGCACCTTTTGTAAAGCAGGCATTTACGCCAGCAGCCACTGAGGCTATACCTAATCCGGTAACAAAACAATTGTGGGTGCCGGAAAGCGGTTCAGTGCTGGGGATGGTGCTGAACAACGGTAGCCGTTATCCATTGTTGCCAATTTACACCCAATATGGTGGTGGTATTTCAGTTCCTAAGGCGATTAGCAATAGCGGTATTGTTGTTGGAACTGGTAGTGTTAGTCTGGCGGAAGCAACAGCTACATCAATCAACACCGCCTGTAATGGCGCGACTGAACCAAAAGCGATTTGCTACTATCAATTTATATCAAATGTAAACTCGGCGCCTTACGACATGGCTGGTTTAGTCTGGACACTGGATGCGAACGGCAAGCCGGGTCCAGCGACTAAGTACGGATATTTAGGCGACAAAAAAACCGGTTTACCTCATACCAGAACCGACTATGCACCAGTGCTTTATACCAGTGTTCCCAATGATGTAAACGACGCTGGTGTTGTGGTGGGGATGTCAGTTTATACCGACAGTACCGATATTCGTTATAACCCAAGAACTTTCCGTGATGAAGTTTTCACCGCATATCAGGCCACGATCTTTCAAGGTACTGAACTGACAACCTTTTTCGATGTGAAAGAGTGGGAAGGCTCTCGTGCGACCTCGATTAACAACAAAAACATTATTGTTGGTTCAGCGGTCAAACGAGTCAATTATGATCAGGAACGGTTTTTTGTGTACGATATGAATACGCAAAAAATCACCTTCCCGAAAGATTTATTTGCCTCGGCTTCGGTTGTACCGGCTGCCATTAACAATAACAATCAGGTTGTAGGGATCTCCAGCTCATATACCGATGGCTCTTCGACAATTCGGCAGGTGGGCTTTTGGTACGATCTGACAACTGACAGCTTCCATGACCTCAATAAATTATTACCCTGCAACTCAGGTTATACCGTGATTGCGGCGCAAGATATCAATGATAAAAATGTCATTGTCGCGACCGCAACCAAAAAGACAGAAGCCCGTGATGTAAAAGGCGACATTATTAAAGACGCCGCTGGTAACGCTATCATGGAAGAGGTGGCTGTCGCGGTGCAATTAACCCCGGTCGCAAATGGTACTCCTGACAACTGCTCCAGCGTTGTCGAAGAAGGATACGAACGTCAGGGTGGCAGTCTTGGCTTTGGCTGGTTGCTGTTAACGATGCTTCCGCTACTACGTCGTCGTTCGCGCTAAGCCCTGCAAGCTCAGGAGCAGATGAATATTGGCCACCTTCGGGTGGCTTTTTGTTTGTTATTGTTTTGCTTAGTTTGATGTAGTGAATGCCTTAAGACTGCAAAGCAGCAATAGAGGCGCAATTTGGTACTTTTTGAAATATTTTCGAAAAATTACAAAAAATATTTCATTATTTTTTCTTTAAATTGTAATCAAGTTCAGGTTGTTAGCTGTTGTCAAGTTTTATCGCTACAGATTTGGGTTGAACCTTTACGCGACAGCAGCTATCTATTAATCACAGTGTTCAGACGCAACGTTTGAGGCACTGTTGGTTAAATTATACAGTTGAGGAAGACTGCCGTATGAAAAGACAAAAACGTGATCGTCTGGAACGTGCTCATGCTCAAGGTTACCGTGCAGGTGTCACAGGCCGTTCTAAAGAAATTTGTCCGTACCAGAATTTAGATGCGCGCTCGCAGTGGTTAGGGGGATATCGCGAGGCGATGGAAGACCGCGGTGGCGGTTTGTTCAGTAAAGGTCAATAACTACAATCCCGACGTTTATATAACGTCCATCAACAGAAACCCCACCAATGGTGGGGTTTGTCGTTTTATACCCGTCATCCTTAAAGATTCGGGGGTGTTGCCTTCGTTTGTTCGCTGAAGCGTCAGTCCGACCCAGTCACATAGGACAACTATGCTCCGGGCCGGGCTGGCGCTCCAGTCTCACTCACTCGTCGCCTACCCGAATCTACAATGATTTTGGGTATAGCTGCAGCGTCACTCAATCAGCATGCAGGATGGAGCTTCTTATCAGAAGTTCGAAGTATCCTGAAACAGGCCCACTTTTAATTCTTCAGCGGCGTAAATGTCGCGACCATCGACACTGACTACACCATCACCAATGCCCATATACAATTTGCGTTTGATCACACGTTTCATATCAATGGTATAAGTCACTTTTTTGGCTGTAGGCAGGATTTGTCCAGTGAACTTTACTTCACCAACTCCCAGCGCCCGGCCTTTACCCGGGCCGCCGGTCCAGCCTAGGAAAAAGCCAACCAGTTGCCACATCGCATCCAAACCTAAACAACCTGGCATGACCGGATCACCTTCGAAGTGACAGGCAAAAAACCACAGGTCTGGGTTAATATCGAATTCGGCAATGATCTGGCCTTTGCCGTACTTACCGCCTTCTTCTGAAATATGCACAATACGATCAATCATCAGCATGTTCGCGACTGGCAACTGACTGTTACCTGGTCCAAACAATTTGCCCTGGCCACATGCGATTAATTCTTCTTTTGTAAAGCTATTCTGAGTCATGTATGTTTGATCCGAAAAAAATTGCTTGTCACTTTAGCGAACAGCTGTACGCTAAACAAGTCCGATTAGTCATAAAAACAATCACTGCAGCAAAAAATATACCTAAATTCCTTGAAGATGGGGGAGTCAACAGCCTCGCATCTGCAAGGAAAACAGGAATTTGCTGCAACTCTCTGAGCTTAACCTGACGATGAGATCAATTGCATGACAGAACAAGGTAAAAAGAGCCTGAGTAACGCTGAAAAGCAACAACGCTATCGGGATCGGCAAAAACAATCGGGTCGCAAAGAATTGCGAGGTTACCTGACGCCAGAGGCCCTGATCTGTTACGAGGAAATTCAGGCCAAAACGCAGTGGAATGACAGTTTACTACTCAGCAATGCGATCCGTCTGATGTATGCGGCCCACAAATTAGGACAAATTGGTTTACTCAATGGCTGGCTGAATGACCACAAAAAGTAATTTTATAAGTGCTAAATCACGAGTGACTTAATATACCGCGCCAGTTGCCGTATAATGCCGCCATCTTTTTGACCAGCCGAGTCCACCATGATTTTATTTGTCCGCGATTTAACCGTCATCGATTTTTCCTATTTATGTCAGCAACGAGGGTTACTTGGTGAAAGCTATATCGTTGATGTTGAGTTGCAGGGCGATTTAGACGCGACTTCGATGGTGTTTGATTTTGGCAGTGTCAAAAAAGTGATTAAAAAAGCCATCGATCAGCTGGTTGATCATAAACTGGCTTACCCAGCCCAAGCGTCTTGTCTGACGCACCGTAGCGAGCAGCACACCGATATTTTGCATTGGCATAGTGAGCGGGGGACGATTCAAATTGCATCGCCCTCAGAGGCGCACGTTGCTATCGATACTCTTGCCATCAATGAACAAAGTGTCGCGGCATTTCTGGTTGAGCAGATTAAACCTTTGCTGCCAACCAACGTTCAGAAGTTAACTTTTACGCTGCGTGCTGAAAAAAGTGCCAGTTTTTACTACCACTACAGTCATGGACTGAAAAAGCATGACGGTAATTGTCAGCGTATCGCCCATGGTCACCGCTCAACCATTGAGATTTATCAAAACGGCATGTTGTCACCCCGGCTGAACAAATACTGGACCGAGCGTTGGCAGGATATTTATCTGGCCACTGCTGAAGATCAAATAGCAGCTGGCGAATGTCGTTATTTGCAACCAAAGGATGGCGATTACTGTTTCCAGTATCAGGCGCCACAAGGGCAGTTTGAAATCACCATTCCGGCGACGCACTGTGAAATCGTACCTTGTGATACCACAGTGGAATGTCTGGCCGATTATATTGCTTCGCAGTTGCAACATCTGGAAGCCGGCAGCTACAAAGTGGTTGCTTATGAAGGTGTTGGGAAAGGCGCTATTGCGATTATCTAACGATCCGACATGACGTTGCTGCTGAGAAGCTCAGCAGCAACGTACATCAAGCTGTTTTATCTAAAAATATTGCAAGATCGCAGGATAAAATTAAAACGGACATTTCCCCACACCAGCATTCGCCAGCACAAAGTTTTTCACGTCATTGGTCGGCACAATTTTGTAGTCATAAGGCAGGTTAAGTACACCAGTTGGCAACATATCCGCACCGGCAATGACGCCATCGGCCGGGCTTTCTACCCAATTTGCATTCACCAGTTGATTGTCCCTGGTATCCCAATAGCCAAGCGCCGCTGAATAAAACGACACCACCGGATTGGTCACTTGTTCAAACAAGTTGTTTTCAATGCGGATAATCGCCCCCATCCGCGGGTTGATGCCGGTTTCCAGCATATTGCGGTAATAGTTGTTGTAGATATGGCTTTGGCCAAACCGGAACAACGGCAGCCGTGAATTCACATTTTCAAAATAGTTGTGATGGAAAGTCACCCGGCGTTGATAATCGTCAGTATCACTGGAGCCCCACAGTGAAGTTTTCCAGCTGGTATGCAAGTAGTTAAATGACAAAGTCACGTTATCAATATCTTTTTTGCCGCTGACCAGTTCATCAAAATGGTCTTTATCGACATCCAATCGGTTGGAAATTTCGTTGTGATCAATCCAGATATTGCGGGCCGGACCTTCGATAGTGATGCCGTCTTTGTCACCGGTGTCGACATTGCGGATTTTTAAGTTACGGATAATTACGTTGTCGGCGCGGAAGATTTTAATACCAATCCCATCTAACAAGGCGGTATTGCCAACACCAATAATGCTGACGTCCCGCATATCTTTCACTTCAAACTTGCTGGCGCCGCCGGAATTGGCGATGGTTAAAGTGCCATTGACGCGTACAGTTAACGGCCGGTTTGGATCTTTGTTTTTAAGTGCTGCGACCAGCTGTGAGCCGGTGGTGACAGTGACGCGTGTTGAACGTAAACCCAGGCCACCGGTGGTGCCACCTTGTAAACTGGCAAAACCTTGCGGGCTGCTGGCACAGGCATTAAAGGCTCCCCAAACTGGTTTACCGGTCGCGTCCGGATTGCCAACGGGTGGTGTGATAGGACCCGGTTCTGGATCCGGATCAATAGGTGGTTCAGGATCTATGGGATCAGGCTCTTCGGTGTCGGTACTTTGATACACTTCAAATTCTGCAATTTTTGGCGCGTTATTGGCGGTGATGATCAATAAATTCAGCTTTTTCATACTGACTTCGCCCAGATTTACTTTCAACGCAGCGCCAATGCTGCTGCCTGCAGCCAATACGGTGCCAGTATCGTGATTGACCAAACGCCAACTGGTGACTTCATTGCCTTCTTCACGCAGTATCACCTGATTAAAGGCGATAGCGCTGCTCCATTTCACGGATACCCGCTCATTGCTGGAGCCGGCCGGTTGCCAGAAAGTGGCGAGGTTGCCATCTTTGACAAAACCATAACTACTGCCGGTACCTTTACTGGTGCCGTCTGAACCGGCGCCGGGTCCGGTGATTGCGAGATTATCTGCGGCAAGGGTAGCAAAACTTAGCGCACACAGGGTGCTGGTAATTAAGTGAGTCGATTTCATCGTCTTTTATCCTGTTGATTTATAGTTATTTATTTTTAAGTATCAACTTGTCACGCAATACACCGAAAACTGCTTTTGACGGCGAACCATCGCGGACAGTTAACGTGGTGAACGCTGTAGGCGCCTGACCTGGATACGCCAAACAATCAACAGCATTGCAAACAATGCAGCCGGGGTAGGGCTTGGGATCTCGTCAACAGCAGCCACCCCCAAAGTCAGATTGTCAAAAGCCGCCCAATTGTTGGCAGCCGAAAAATCGATGGAGCGCACTGTACCGTCAAACCGCACGCTGGCGAGGCTCCAGCTGCAAAACAACGAATCGCCGGCACAATCACGGTCAAATTGATTGCCGATATTTAAGCTTGCTATCAGATTGCCACTGCCGTTTTCACCGTCATAAAGGTTAATCACGGCCTCCAGCGCTGAGCTGTAATAGAGCGAAAAGCCACCGCTAAAACCGGCGGCGATATTGAGCCAGGCTGCTGAGTCTGCAAAAAACAGCACCGTCGAACCTGACGGCACATTGCTAAAACCGCTACTGCCATCTTCTGCGGCGATCAGGGACAAGGCACTGCCGCTAAATCCGACACCATAATTGCTACCACTGTTACCCGCGCTATCCGTCCCCATATTGTAAAAATCCAATAGTTGGCTTTCATTACCGGCACCTTCAAAATTCAGTTCAATCGGTGCTGCGACAGCAGTAAAACTGCTGAGACTCAGCAGCAAACCCAAGGCCGCAACTTTCAGTCGCTGGCCAATATTCCTTTGTTGGTTGTTCATAACTAACTCCATCGGTTGTTGTTGAAAAAAGCGCCAATTTTGCGCTTGCCAATAGAATCTGAACCAACAAGCTGCAGCTTGCTACTTCATATGTGGAACAAAATGCAGATAGCGGTTTTGCGATAGTTTGCAAAATATATCTATTTGATAAATATACAAATGAAAGAATGCTACCGAGAGACATTTTTAAACTTAACTCAGACTTTTCCAAAGAATTACATATTTGAAGTCGGTGAGCAGTGTCAGGAAATCTATGGTTATTTATGTCAAACAAGTTGGGTATCAACCAGCCGTTAACTAAGGGTTAGCTAAGGGCTGGCTGATTTTCAGAGAAATCTGCGGCGCAGTAAACTACCGCGCCGCCAACCAAAGCTGTTGCAGTGGTGTTTCTTCAGAAGGTTGTAACCAGGCAATCAACTCAGGCGCTGCCTGTAACTGCAGTTCTGTACTCAGCAACCGTTGTTGGCGGAAATAATGCAGCTGGACACTTTCTCCAAGCGGCAGACGTTGCAACTGTTGCTGAAAGTTTTGTTCAGTTGCTTTAAAACCAGCGATTGCAATCAGCAAATCGCCCACCATCAAACCGGCCTGATAAGCGGCGGAGCCAATAGGGACGGCGCTGATTTGCAGACCTTCGCTATTGGCTTGATATAAAGCACCAAAATCGCGCACCGACTGTAGCGCTTGCGCCGGGCCGGATAAATCTTTATTCGATTCAGCCGCGCGCCATTGTAACGTGATACCCAGTATCGAAAGTGATGCAGACAGTGGCAGCGGCTCGGTGGTCAATACCCAGGCTCTGCAACTTTGGACTAAGTCCGGACTGTTGCAGTAACTCAGTAGCTGCAAAAAGAAGCCTTCTTCGTCGCTGCCGGCGCCGCTGACACCAAATTGTTGCCAACATTGCTGCATCAAGCCATCAAGCGACAATCCCTTTGACCGCAACTGCGCATCCAGGCACAACGCCACCAGACTGCCTTTGCCGTAATAACTGACCACTGAATTGATGGCGTTTTCGTCTTGCTGGTAAAACTTAGTCCAGGCGGTGAAGCTGCTATCCGCCAGGCTTTGCCTTAAATTACTCGGTGCCCGGTTGACCCGGCTGATGGTTTTACTCAGGGTCGTCAGGTATTGCGGCAGCTGAATTAATCCTGCGCGCAGCAGCGCCAGATCGTCGTAGTAGGAAGTAAACCCTTCATACAACCACAATTGGCTGGTGTATTGCTCGTTGTTTAATTGGTAGTTCAAAAAAGTGCTGGGCTTGGCACGTTTTACCCACCAGGTGTGAAAGTACTCGTGGCTGCAAAGTGCCAGATAATTTTGATAATCGTCACTCAGTTCTTCCGGCAGTTGCGGGTTCGGCAGGTCATAACGATTACATAGCAATAAAGTGGAATTATGATGCTCGAGACCACCATAACCTTGATCAACGATCCAGTTTAAAAACCAGTATTCGTGCAGATCAGCAGGCAATCCGCCAAATACGGCCGCCTGTTGCTGACAAATCAGCGTTAAATCCTGTTCAATCCGCGCTAAATCAGCCAGTACAGCTCCGACGAATACCAAATGATGGCAGACGCCGGCTATCTCAAAAAAGCGATAATTGAGCTCGCCCAGCAGCAGCGGGCTGTCGATGAGTTGTTGATAATTACCAGCCGTATAATCGCCAAATCCAAGCAAAGTAGTATTGTCCATCCGTGTTAACCCGGTAGCCACTTGCCATTGCGGTTTGCCACTCACCGGAAGCACTGTCACCTGCTGGGGACAATGCTCCATTCCCTGCACACTCAGACAACAAGCAGCCGGATTGATAACAGCCACCTGGTCGTTGACGTAGCAGGCCCGGACGGACAAATCAAAGGCATATAGCTGATAACGAACGGTGATCGGCAAACCACGGTTTTGTAGTTGCCAGCTGTGTTTATCAATGGCCGTGACGGTTAACCCGCCATCCTGATCACTGGCGGTCAGTGCAGCGAGATGTCTGGCAAAGTTACGGATCAGATAACTGCCTGGGATCCACGCAGGCAGTTGCAATATGATAGGCTCGTGGCTAGCAGATGAAGCAGTACCGTTTGAAGTCGTACCGGGTGGCTGAAAATCCAGCTGAACCCCAATCAAGTGGGCGGTTAAATCTTCAATCCAAAGCTGGAAAGCAACTAGTTGCATCACTTATACTCGGCGTTATCTAAAAAACGTCAGTATATACTCAAAGTACTTGATTAAAAGGACCTTACTATGTTCGAAGAAACCATTTTTTCAAAAATTATCCGTCAAGAAATTCCAACTGAATTGTTGTATCAGGACGAACTGGTCACCGCATTTCGTGATATTCACCCACGCACACCAACTCATATTCTGATTGTCCCTAATGTGTTGATCCCAACCGTCAACGACGTTGAACCGCAACATGAAATGGCGCTTGGCCGAATGTTTACGGTGGCGCGCAAACTGGCGGCGAAAGAGGGCATTAGCGACGACGGCTACCGGTTGATCGTCAACTGTAATGACCACGGCGGGCAGGAGGTGTATCACATTCATATGCATTTGGTCGGTGGCAAGCCGCTTGGGGCGATGCTGGCGCGTTAACAACGACCGCGTCATCGATTTTTAGCAGCGAAAAATATTACCAATCAACGCAGCTGATTTGATTGGCTTTTTTGATGAAGCCCACTAGAATCCGCGCTTTTTGCGCCAAAGGAGTCTGCAATGTCCAATGAAGCTTTAGTTGCCATCCGCACTGAATATGCGGTGACCAGGGTCACCAAAACTGTGTTTCCTGGTCGCACCAATCATCACAATACTTTGTTTGGTGGCGAAGCGCTGGCCTGGATGGATGAAGCGGCGTTTATTGCAGCCACCCGCTTTTGTCGCAAACCGTTGGTGACAGTGTCATCGGACAGAGTTGATTTTAAAGAATCGATCCCAGCCGGCAGCATCATTGAACTAGTCGCGCGGATTGAGCATGTTGGCCGCACCAGTATCAGGGTGTTGGTCGATATTTTTGTCGAGAACATGTACAACGACGACCAGCACAAAGCAATTTCCGGCACTTTCACTTTTGTCGCACTAGGGCCAGACCGCAAACCAACACCGGTGCTGGGATAAAAACCACCAACAACAACCCTGTAGCTTCAAGGATGCAGTGGTTTACCCAAAATCATTGAAGTTGCAGAATGGCCACGGTGGAACCGCGGCAACTGAACGAATCTGGAACGCCAGCCCGACCCAGGAGCATAGCTGTTCTATGTGACGGGCCGGGCTGGCGTTCCAGTGAGTGAAGGCGGCCAACAACCCTGCAGCTTTAATGATGAAGGGTAAAGTTGTAGTTTTTGTGGCGGGGAGTTACAGTGGTCTAACCATTAAAAGCCTAGTAGAGCTGTCCCCATGAAAACAATTGAACAATGGTTTACCGAGTACGCGGTCAGCCACCAAAATCCCACCAACAAAAAAATCCACTTTTTGGCCGTACCGTTAATTTACTTAACGGTGTTTGGCTTGTTGTGGCAAATTCCGATGCCATTCAGCGGTTTTGCCACCCAGCAAATTAACTGGCCGCTGATATTGTGCTTGCCGGTGTTAGGTTTTTATTTCAGTTTATCGTTTGCCATTGGTATCGGTATGACTATCTACAGCGCTTTTGTGGTGTTGTTTTTACGCTGGTTTGAATCGGCGGTCAGTGTTGATGTGTGGCTGGCGTCATTGTTGCTGTTTATTCTGATGTGGGTGTTACAGTTTGTTGGTCATCATATTGAAGGAAAAAAACCGTCATTTTTTAAAGATTTACAGTTCCTGCTGATTGGCCCGGCCTGGATTTTAGGTTTTATTCTGCGTCGATTTGGAATCCGGTACTAATAAACCTGGAAAGCAGGGTAGTCGCAGCAACATTGCCGACTACGGCTATGGACTGAATTGACAACAAAAGTTGCGACTAACGGTGAGGCCACTGAGTTTAACGCTGCAGGGGGAAAGCGGTTCTTTGGTATAATCGCTGCGTCTTTAGTCGCAGTTTTTAACGAGAAGTGTCCTTGCAAAGAATTTTCGAAGATCGCAACCGCCAATTCTGGATCCTGCATACCTTAGGTTGGATGGGTTTTGCCGTCGTTGGATACCTGGGATCGTTGTTCCAGGAAATGCGTGAAGCCTACTTGTTTGTGGTGCTGCTTGATGCATACGCCGGCTGGTTGCTGTCCATTCCACTGCGCTATTTGTATCAGCGCATTTGGAGCTGGAGCCCTTGGCAGATGATTCTGTCAATCATGGTTGTCGCCTTTGTCGCGGCCTGCGTCTGGACCGTGATCAAAAATTTCAACTACTGGGAAATTTACCGTCACGGCTATCGGCCAGATGAATGGATCCAGTATTTCCGCCAAACTTCGGTTGGTTTTTACGTGATGCTCAGCTGGAGTGGCTTGTATTTTGGCATTCGCTATTATCAGACCTTACAGCAGGAAAAACAAAAATCATTGACAGCTTCGAACAAAGCCCATGAAGCCCAACTGAAAATGTTGCGTTATCAGTTAAATCCGCATTTTTTATTCAATACACTCAACGCCATATCGACCCTGGTGTTGATTAACGAAGCCGATACCGCCAACAAGATGCTAAGCCGGCTCAGTGATTTCCTGCGGTATTCGCTGTATAAAGACCCGATTAAAAAAGTACCGTTGCAGCAGGAAATTTATGCGGCGAATTTGTATCTGGAAATTGAAAAAGTCCGGTTTACTGAGCGATTAACCATTGAACTTGATATTGCTGGTAATACCGAGCAGGCATTAGTGCCAAGCCTGATTTTGCAACCTTTAGTTGAAAATGCCATAAAATACGCGGTTGCCACGCAAACCGCCGGCGGCTCCATCAGCATCAAGGCACGAAAATTTGGCCATGATTTGTTGATTGAAGTAGCGGACAATGGCCCTGGCATGCCAATCGATGATGGTTTACCCAAAGACAGCGGTGGTGTTGGCCTGGTCAATACGCGCGAGCGCTTAGCAGCACTTTATGACAAAGACTTTTCGTTGGTGCTGACGCATAATCAGCCACAAGGCGTAAAAGTGAATATCCGGATCCCGTTTGAGGTGGAACTGAACGATGAAGAACTTGCTTAAAGTTGTAGTAGTGGATGACGAACCATTAGCGCGCAAGGGTATGCTGATGAGACTAGCAGCTTTTCCGGAGTTACAGGTGGTCAGCGAATGCAGCAATGGTGCAGAAGCGATTCATGCGATCCAGGAGCTGTCACCTGATGTGGTGTTCCTTGATGTTGAAATGCCGGTGCTGGATGGCTTTGCCGTGCTGAAAACACTGCAGCAGCAACAGGTAAAATTGCCTTACATCATTTTTGTCACGGCATTTGATCAGTACGCATTAAACGCATTTGACGTTAACGCCGTCGATTATGTACTAAAGCCTGTTGAAACTGAACGTTTGCGTGCAGCTGTGTTTAAATTATTAAAAGCTTTTGAAGCCGAAGACGACCATCGTCACAAAGGCCAATTAGCGGAAGCCGTGGCGAAACTGACCGGCGAAGCTGCGGGCAATATTCTGCAACGTCTGGATCAGGAAGAACCGGTGATGAACGACCGTTTTCCGGACGCCATTAGTATTAAAGACAGTGGTGAAATTACCCGGGTACCGGTTGGTAGCATCGATTGGGTCGACGCAGCCGGCGATTACATGTGCATTCATACCAATGACGGTCAGACCCATATTTTGCGTCGCACCATGAAAGAGCTCGAGCAGGAATTGGACCCAAGATTGTTTGTACGGGTGCATCGTTCGGCTATCGTTAACGTCAATACCATTGCCAAGCTGCAAATGTTGCCAAACGGCGAGCATCAACTGATGTTAACCAATGGCCAGGCCGTGAAGGTCAGCCGTAGTTACAAAGATCGGGTCAAAACGGTATTTAGTTCTTAAGATTGTTGCGTTAACATCAGAACTCAGAATTTTTCTGAGTTCTGAGTTCTGAGTTTTTGACATTGGCGTATTTGATTCAGCGTGTTGCTTGTGTGCCTCACTCTTTCGCCGGGCTGCTGTCCTGTAGCATGCGCTGCTGCCAGTCGAGTAAATAAGGGTCCGCCTGTTTTTTCTTATCTCCGGTTAAACTCAGTGGAAACAACACCGCCAGACCTGCTTGTTCGCCTGCCATCATCAGATGGGCGTTGCCGAGTAACAATTGTTCCACAGCATAAGCTCCAAGTTTAGTCGCGAGAATTCTATCTGAGCCCACCGGGCTGCCACCCCGTTGTAAATGCCCTAATACACAAGCGCGACATTCAATTCCGGACGCTCGGGTCAGCTCGGCTGCTAATGTGGTGGCACCGGCCGGATACATAGTTTCAGCAATGACAATAATATAGCTGCTACGACCATACTGCTGCTGTATTTGTTGGATATCCTGTAGTAAATCATTGATATCGACCTCGCCATATTCCGGGCAAATAATTTGCTCTGCGCCACTGGCAATGCCGGCCGCTAACGCCAGATATCCGGTATGACGACCCATTACTTCAATCAGAAAAATCCGTTCAAAGGCATCAGCGGTATCCCGAATTTTATCGATAGCATCCAATGCAGTATTAAGGGCGGTGCTAAAGCCAATGGTAAAATCAGTGCCATCGACATCATTGTCAATAGTACCCGGAATACCAACAATCTGGCCCTGATAAAATGGGGCTATGGCCTGGCAGCCACGAAAACTGCCGTCGCCGCCGATCACGATCAAAGCGTCGATGCCATTTTTATCCAGTAACTCTGCGGCTTGTTCCGGCCCTCCAGCTTGCTCTAACTGTTTACAGCGCGCACTTTTAAGAATGGTGCCGCCTTGTTGGATAATATGCAGTACTTCTGCACGATGAATTTGTTGGTATTCATTGCTGAAAATACCGTTAAAACCATGCTTATAGCCAATAACGTCAATACCTTGGGCCGCGGCGGTTAATACCACAGCCCGGATGGCGGCGTTCATCCCTGGTGCGTCACCGCCAGAAGTTAACAGGCCAATTTTTCGGATAGGCTGACTCATAAGTTGATCCTTCGTTGGAAATGGACAGTATGTATAAAGCGATGTTCTGACTTCTATGCTATATCGCACTGAGGGCGGAAGTTTCTCAGTTGAAGCCAGGTTCGAGTATCCGTATTTGTCAGTTATATGTTATTGATGCAACGCAAAGAATATAAAAAAGTAAGGCAAAAAAACTGATATATCCGGATACGACCAATAGCCATCAAAATCATTCGAAATCCGGCGACAGCAGGGGGAAAAACAGCGAAAATAGCGCGCCTTCAAAGTCCCTCCTTTTACAACGGAAATTCATTATGCACCAAGCGTCCGGCAAAAGTCTGACTGGTTTTATTCTGGCCTTAACAACCGCCGTATTATGGGGCATGTTACCCATTGCTTTAAAAGTACTGCTGACCGAATTGTCCGCGAACACTATTACCTGGGTCCGCTTTCTGGCAGCAGCATTATTTGTCACTGCGGTATTGATCCATCATCAGGCATTACCGACACTGCGCAGTATCAAAGGTAAAGCACGCTGGTTACTACTGATTGCGGTGGTCGGTTTGTTGTCCAATTACATTCTTTATCTGCTGGGCTTAGACTTGCTGAGTGCCGAAACTGCGCAGGTGGTGATCCAGCTGGCACCGTTTTTAATGATGTTGGGCGGCATTTTTATCTTCCGGGAACGACTGCTGTTGTGGCAAAAAATTGGTGCAGCCACTTTAGTACTGGGTTTACTGTTATTTTTCAACGACCGGTTGTTTCTGTTGCTGACTCAAATGGGGCACGACAGTATCGGCGTGTTGCTCGTTATTATCGCGGCTGTGACTTGGGCCGCTTATGCTTTGGCACAAAAGCAGCTGCTGATGCATTTTAACTCACAACAAATTATGTGGTTTATTTACGTCGCTGGCGCTTTGTGTTTTATGCCGTTTATTGAGCTGGCGCCGATGGCACAATTGTCGATGTTGCAATGGGGTTTATTGCTGTTTTGTTGCCTGAACACCATCGTCGCGTATGGCGCTTTTGCTGAAGCATTGGAACATTGGGAGGCGTCAAAAGTCAGCGCAGTACTTGCGATCACGCCACTTTTAACCATTTTGTTTGCCAATTTGGCGTCCTGGATGTGGCCAGATGCACCGGCCGCGCAAAGCTTAAATGGCTGGTCAATATTTGGTGCTGTGTTGGTGGTGATTGGATCTGCAGTTACCGCATTGGCACCGGTGTTAAAGCAATGGCGGTTAGACAATCGTACTGTTTTCTGACATAAAGCCGTATGACAGACAGCACAAAAAAATGCCATCAATTGATGGCATTTTTTATGACCTAAAACTTATTCAGCTTCAGTTAGAAACTGTATTTATTTGACGGTAACGATTTTGCAAGTATTTGAAGCACCGATAGTTTCCATCACATCGCCATGTGTCAGAATCACCAAATCACCGGTATGTAAACCAGCTGCTTTTTTCACTGCAGCAACAGCTTCATCTGCAAGATGATCATTGCTGATACCGTGGCTGTCAAAAAACACCGGGTACACACCACGATATAACGCCATTTTATTCAGCGTTTTTACATGACGCGACAAGGCATAAATGGCGTGTGACGAAGTGATCCGCGACATCAGCTTGGCGGTGTAACCAGATTCTGTCAGGGCAATAATTGCTTTAATGCCATCTAAATGATTCGCTGCGTACATCGCTGATAAGGCGATAGTTTCACTGATTTCAGTAAAAGTCACATCCATCCGGTGTTTAGATGACATCACTTTTGGATGTTTTTCGGCACCATCACAAACCCGAACCATGGCTTTAACGGTTTCGGTTGGATATTTACCAGCAGCAGTTTCTGCAGAGAGCATCACCGCGTCAGTGCCATCCAGCACGGCATTGGCAACGTCCATTACTTCTGCGCGGGTTGGCATCGGGCTTTCAATCATCGATTCCATCATCTGCGTGGCGGTAATCACCACACGGTTCAGTTGTCGGGAGCGGGCGATAATACGTTTTTGCTGGCCTACAAGTTCTGCATCGCCAATCTCAACGCCTAAATCACCACGGGCGACCATTACAGCGTCTGATGCCCGGATGATGTCATCTAAAGTGGCATCATCAGCAACAGCTTCGGCGCGTTCTACTTTAGATACAATCAGGGCTTCAGAACCAGCTTCACGCGCCAGATTACGCGCTAAACGTAAATCGTCACCAGTGCGTGGGAAAGATACAGCCAGATAATCCACATCAATTTTGGCGGCAAGAGCGATATCTGCACGGTCTTTGTCGGTTAAAGCCGGCGCTGACAAACCACCACCTAACCGGTTAATGCCTTTGTTATTTGATAACTTACCAGCAACCGATACCTTGGTCAGAATGCGTGCGCCTTCAACTTTTTCCACAATCAGTTGAATACGGCCATCATCTAATAACAACACGTCTGCTGGTTTTACATCACCTGGCAGTTCTTTGTAATCGATACCGACTTGAGTTTCATCGCCTAAACCTTTGGCGAGCTCAGCGTCCAGCACAAAGTCCTGGCCTTCAATCAGCTCAACACTGTTATTTACAAAGGTCGACACGCGGATTTTTGGCCCTTGTAAGTCACCTAAGATGGCGACATGGGCATTGGTCGCTGCAGCAGCGGCGCGAACCATGGTTGCGCGCTCGATGTGATCCTGAGCACTGCCGTGAGAGAAGTTAAAGCGAAAGACGGTGGCACCAGCCAGGATCAATTTTTCAATCGCGGCCTGGGTATTGGTTGCCGGGCCTAGGGTGGCAACTATTTTCGTTCTTCTTGGCATGTGCTGCTCCTGCCTATTGATTTAAAAGTAGACCGCCAGGGTAGTTCTGGCGGTGATGGCACGCAGTGTAATGTAATTTAATTACAGAATATAGCGACTAATTGGAGAAAAATTACAGCTTTGAGCAGCTCTGACCAGTCTGAGCTGGTAAAAAGTGCTTAAAAATCTTTTTTCTCGAATCTTGAACCCCGTAAACTGTCTTTTACTTTCTTCAGGTTTTCACGGAATTTGGTGCCACGGCGTAAGGTAAAACCAGTCGCCAGAATATCGATCAGGACCAGCTGTGCCACGCGCGAAGCCATTGGCATATACATATCGGTATCTTCCGGTACATCCAGCGACAATACTAAAGTACATTCTTTAGCCAGCGGGCTGTCATATGCGGTGACACCAATGACGGTAGCGTCGTTTTCGCGGGCAATAGCGGCGATATCACAAAGATTTTTGGTGCGTCCGGTATGGCTGATACAAACCACCACATCACCTTCGCTACTATTAATAGCACTCATCCGTTGCATCACGATATCGTCGAAACACACCACGGGCACGTTAAAGCGGAAAAACTTGTTTTGGGCGTCATGGGCGACAGATGCTGAAGCGCCCAGGCCAAAAAATGATATTTTCTTCGCCTGGGTCAGTACATCCACAGCGCGATTAATGGTATTAATATCAACGTTTTGGCGTGCAGCATCCAAAGCTGCCATGGTCGATTCGAAAATTTTTGCAGTATAGGCTTCCGGGCCATCATCTTCTTCAACGTGCCGGTTTACATAAGGCGTACCATTGGCCAGGCTTTGCGCCAGGTGCAGTTTGAAGTCAGGGAAACCTTTGGTATCCAAACGACGACAAAACCGATTCACGGTTGGCTCAGACACATCCGCCATTTTCGCCAGTGCCGCAATACTGCTATGAATTGTGGTTTGTGGATTGGCCAGAATGACATCAGCAACTTTACGCTCTGATTTACTGAAACTATTGACACTATTAACTATTTTTTCCAGCACATTCATCCGATGGTTCCTGCTTAGTCTGGCTCGTACGCTGTGGCAGCGCCGGGCACTTCATTAATCTTATAAAGAATGATCTTAAAGAGTGATCTGCTGCTGTGGAAACTTTAGCTGTAGCCGGTGATTCATTTGGTAATTTATTTTGTTACCCGACCAGTGTAGCAACAACAAAAGTGATAAAGTTACGACGAAAATCATGATACATGGTTAAGACTGCCTTAAGATATAGGCAACGTCAAAACTTTAAGTAAGTTGTAATTTAATTACAACTTATCCGGTTTACAACCGCCAAACACTCGGCTAGTATGCGGCTAAGTGTTGTAAAATTACATCTAATCAAGGGTCAGCTTCATGACAGCAACAGCACATTCTAACAAAGCCTGTGATCTCATTTTGTTCGGCACCAAAGGCGATTTAGCGCGCCGCAAACTTCTACCAGCCTTATATCAGCTGGAAATGGCTGGTTTACTGCATGCTGACAGCCGCATTACCGGCGTCGCCCGCGATGATCTGACACAGGAAGGTTACCTCGAAGTTGTTGAAACTAACTTACAGAAATTCGTCAAACAGCCGCTGGACGCCGATGTGCTGGCCCGGCTTAAAACCAAATTGCAATATGTGCAAATCGATTTAACCAAAGAGCAGGATTATCTGAAACTGGCTGATGTTACTGACATCAAAAACCGCATTCCGGTCAGCTATTTCGCTACTGCACCGTCGTTATTTGGCAATATCTGTAAAGGTCTGGATGCCGCTGGTTTATCGGTGCTACCTTCACGCGTCGTATTAGAAAAGCCAATTGGCCATTGTCTGGAGTCGTCAAAAGTCATTAACGACGAAGTCGCCAAATATTTTAAAGAATCGCAAATCTACCGCATTGACCATTATTTAGGTAAAGAGACAGTGCTGAACCTATTAGCGCTGCGTTTTGCCAATGCCATTTTTGCTTCGAACTGGGATCATAATGCTATTGACCATGTGCAGATTTCAGTGGCAGAAGAAGTCGGCGTAGAAGGGCGTTGGGGTTATTACGATGACGCCGGTCAAATGCGCGATATGGTGCAAAACCACTTATTACAAGTGCTATCGCTGATTGCGATGGAACCACCAGCCAGCCTTGATGCCGATAGTATCCGTGATGAGAAATTAAAAGTTCTGAAAGCGTTGCGGCCAATCAACCTGCAAAACGTGCAGGAAAAAACCGTGCGTGGCCAATATGGCGCCGGTTTTGTCGGTGGTAAATCAGTCCCGGGCTATCTGGAAGAAGAAGATGCCCGCCCAAACAGCAAAACTGAGACATTTGTCGCGATTAAAGTTGATATCGACAACTGGCGCTGGGCTGGCGTGCCGTTTTATCTGCGCACCGGTAAGCGCATGCCAAACAAAGTGTCCGAAGTAGTCATTTGCTTTAAGCCACAACCACACAATATTTTCCATGAAACTTATAAACAGTTACCAGCCAACAAACTGATCATCCGGTTACAGCCAGATGAAGGTGTGGAAATTCAGATCATGAATAAAATTCCTGGTCTGGGTGAAAATATGCAGTTGCAACAGAGCAAACTCGATTTAAGTTTTGATGAAACCTTTAAATCACAGCGGATCGCTGATGCTTATGAGCGGTTGTTGTTAGAAGCGATGTTGGGTAACCAATATCTGTTCGTCCGTCGGGATGAAGTTGAACAAGCCTGGAAATGGATCGACGGTATTCTTGGCGCCTGGAAAGCCAACAACGAACCGCCTAAATCATATCAGGCGGGCACCTGGGGTCCGGTTGCTGCCATTTCATTATTGGCGCGTGACGATCGGAACTGGGACGAATAACCATGCAACTTCATCAATTTACTGACAGCAACGAACTCAATCAGGATTTTGCCAATCGACTGATTGCTATTTTAAGTGACGCTATCGCCAAACGTGGTGCCGCTTATTTAGTCGTATCAGGCGGCCGTACGCCGCAGGGCTTGTTTTTAAAGTTAAACCAAGCTGATTTAGATTGGTCTAAAGTTACCATCACGCTGGCTGATGACAGGTTTTTGCCAGATAGCGAAGCTGATAGTAACGAGCGCCTAGTGAAGGCAAGTTTGTTACAGCACCAGGCCGCAGCAGCGACTTTTATTAGTTTGTACGCGCCAACAGCGACCGCAGAATTAGCAGTGCCGGAGTTGTTGCAACGGGTAAAAAACCTGCCGACTTTTGATGCTGTTATTTTAGGCATGGGTGAAGATGGTCACACCGCTTCGTTATTTCCATGCAGTAAGGAAATTCAGCAAGGACTTGCGTCTGACGCGCCGGATGTTCTGGCGGTCAATCCAACGACAGCGCCTTATCAGCGAATTTCCTTTAGCAAACAACGATTACTTAATAGCCGTGCACTGTTTTTACATCTGGTTGGCGCTTCCAAGCTAACCGTATTAGAACAGGCGAAGGCCAGTCAGGACGAATTGGCGATGCCGATCCGTGCATTTATACACCACACCGCTCCAGAATTGGCGGTGATGTTCGCAGCCAAATAGAGGTCATCATGCATCCGGTTATCCAGCAAGTCACAGACAGGATCATGGCGCGCAGTGTTAAAAGTCGCGCTATTTATCTTCAGAGAATTGAACAAGCCCGTATTCGCGGTCCACATCGTGGCGCTTTAGCCTGCGGTAACCTTGCCCACGGCTTTGCTGCCTGTAATGCTCAGGAAAAATCGGACTTACGCAGTCTGACCAAGGCCAACATCGGTATTATTTCCAGCTACAACGATATGTTGTCCGCGCATCAGCCTTATGAAACTTATCCGGCCATTATCAAACAAGCTATTGCGGAAATTGGCAGTGTGGCGCAGTTTGCCGGTGGCGTGCCAGCGATGTGTGACGGTGTGACTCAAGGTCAGCCGGGCATGGAACTGAGTTTATTAAGCCGCGATATTATTGCGATGTCGGCAGCAGTTGGCCTGTCGCACAATATGTTTGATGGCGGCTTGATGCTCGGCATTTGCGACAAGATTGTGCCGGGTTTATTAATGGCTTCGCTCAGTTTTGGTCACCTGCCATTTGTATTTATTCCGGCCGGTCCAATGCCGTCTGGTATTCCGAACAAAGAAAAAGCCCGGGTCCGTCAGCTGTATGCTGAAGGCAAAGTGGGTAAAGAGGAGTTACTGGATTCAGAATCCGCTTCTTACCACAGTGCCGGCACCTGTACTTTCTACGGTACCGCCAACTCGAATCAATTAGTGGTTGAAATGATGGGCCTGCATTTGCCTGGTTCGTCTTTTGTCAATCCAGGCACAGAACTGCGCGATGAATTGACCAAAGCGGCTGCCCGTCAGGTGACGCGGTTAACCGATTTAGGCACCGACTATATGCCGGTTGGCCATATTGTTGATGTCAAAGCCGTAGTCAACGGTATCGTTGGTTTATTAGCCACTGGCGGTTCTACCAACCACACCATGCACTTGGTGGCGGTAGCTCGTTCTGCTGGTTTTATCGTGAACTGGGACGATTTTGCTGATTTATCCAATGCCACGCCGTTATTAACGCGTATTTATCCAAACGGTCAGGCTGACATTAACCACTTCCAGCAAGCTGGTGGTATGGCGTTATTGATCAAAGAGTTACTGGACGCTGGTTTATTGCATGAAGATGTCAATACCGTGGCTGGTTTTGGTCTGCGTCGTTATACCCAGGTACCAGTGATGCAAGATGGCAAACTGGTGTGGATTGATGGCCCAACCACTTCATTAGATGATTCTGTGCTGTCGACTGTGGCCAAACCATTTAAAGATCACGGTGGTTTGCAGGTGTTATCCGGCAACGTTGGTCGTGGCGTGATTAAAACTTCGGCGCTGCGCCCAGGCACTGAAATTGTCCGGGGCCCAGCGGTGGTGTTCTCCAGCCAACATGAACTGGATGCCGCGTTTAAAGCCGGTGATTTGGACAAAGATTGTATTGTGGTGGTGCGTTTCCAGGGGCCAAAAGCCTGTGGTATGCCAGAGCTGCATAAATTAACGCCGCCACTTGGCGTATTGCAAGACCGTGGTTTCCATGTGGCGCTAGTCACTGACGGCCGGATGTCAGGTGCTTCAGGTAAGGTACCTGCAGCTATCCATGTCACCCCGGAAGCGGTTGATGGCGGCGTGATTGCCAAAATCCAGACTGGCGATTTAATGCTGGTGGATGGCGAAACCGGTTTACTGCAAGTGTTTGTTTCTGATGAAGAACTTGCACAACGTACCGCTGCGACCCGTGATATGTCAGAAAGTTATTATGGTATGGGCCGGGAGATTTTCGGCGGTCTGCGTACCGTATTAACCGGTGCCGAGCAGGGCGCTTGTAGCCTGTTTACCACAGAGGAACATCTGAATGGTTAAGCATGCCATTGTCGCTGACATTGGCGGCACCAACGCCCGTTTTAGTCGGGTGGATCTGGAGACCTTAGCGCTTGATCATGTGGTGGTTTATCCATGTGCTGATTTTGCAACTTTGGCGCTAGCACTGAATTATTACCGCACCGAACAGCAACTAACCGATATCGCCCATGTTGCGGTGGCCATTGCCTGTCCGGTGAATGGCGACCTGGTGAAAATGACCAACTTTTTCTGGCAGTTTTCAATCAGTGAAACCAAAGCTGAACTGGGTCTGGCCGAATTCATTGTGCTGAATGACTTTACTGCAGTCGCGATGTGTTTACCGGCTTTAACCGCTTCGGAAAAAGTGAAGTTTGGCGCTGGTACAGCAGACACATCCAAGCCGATGGCAGTACTTGGTGCTGGCACCGGTTTAGGTGTTGGTCATTTGATCCCAACAGCGCATGGTTATATTCCATTGCCGGGTGAAGGCGGTCATGTCGACTGGACAGCCCAAAACGAACAAGAATGGTTTATTCAGCGTTACTTGGCCGCGCACTTTGGTCATGTGTCGCCGGAGCGGTTGTTGTCTGGTCCTGGTATTGAAAGTTTGTATCTGGCGCTGGCTGCTTATCGCGGCATCAACACCGAGCCAAAAACTGCTGCTGAAATCAGCCAACATGCTTTGGCCAAAACCGACGAGCTATGTAGTGCGGTGATCGCGCAGTTTTTTGCAAGTCTCGGCGGTTTAGCCGGTGATTTAGCCCTGACCTTAAGCACCTTTGGTGGGGTTTATGTCGGCGGTGGCATTGTTCCTAAATTATTACCTTTGCTCGAAGACAGTGAGTTTCGCAGCCGTTTTGAAGCAAAAGGCCGTTTTACCGACTTTAACCGGCAAATTGCCACTTATGTCGTGACTGCAGAGCAACCTGGTTTATTAGGCTGCGCTGTCTACTTAAAACAAATTCTGGCGAGTTAAACTTATGTCTTTTCAAAATTGGCAATTACAACCTGACATCCTGTTTGCACAAGGCCCGGTCGTCCCGGTGATTGTGATTAAAGATCTCGCCACGGCCGTGCCGCTGGCAAAAGCCTTATTAGCTGGTGGAATTAAAGTTCTGGAAGTGACTTTGCGCACGCCAGTCGCACTGGACGCAATTAAATTGCTGTCGACTGAAGTGCCGGACGCTATTGTTGGTGCAGGTACTGTAACGACTGCCGAGCAACTGCAAAAAGTCATTGATGCTGGCGCAAAATTTGCCATCAGCCCGGGGTTAACTCGCGAGTTATTAGCCGCAGGTAAAGAAGCGCCAATTCCGCTGATCCCAGGTATTGCATCAATTTCTGAATTGATGGAAGGTACGGGCATGGGTTACACCCACTTTAAGTTTTTCCCAGCCGAAGCTGCGGGCGGTGTGAAGACGTTAAAGTCCATCCATGGCCCGTTTTCGGACATCCGTTTCTGCCCAACCGGCGGTATCAACGAGAAAAACTTCCTCGAATATTTAGCACTGCCGAACGTGCGTTGTGTTGGTGGCTCCTGGATAGTACCGGATGATGCCATTGCCAATGGTGAATGGGACCGGATCACTCAGCTTTGTATTGAAGCGGTGGCGAAAGCCAAAACGGTTAACTAACTGATTCATTTATTAGAAATCCACTACGTAGGGGCGAAAAGCGCAGCGCCTTCGCCTATACGTAATCAATAAAATTGGGTTTAGTTGGCAATAAAGAGTCGGCAAATCCTTACCGCATATTATATTTCTTCAAAATTTTATAATATTCGCCGTTGGATTTTATTGCCCTTAAACCTTCGTCCAACTTTTTGCTGATCTTTTGGGATCTCGCAAGGTTTACTTTTGAAAACCCAATCGCCAGAGTTTCTTTTCCCAAACAACCGGCTGAGCGAAATTGATCGGGAATGGTCTTTCTGCCAATCGCGTATTGCACAGCATCAGAGGTCAGGATGACCGCATCACACCGGTTCTTTGCCAAAAATTGAAATTCAATTGTGATGATGTCATTACCCTGAATAAACTCATGGGTATTAATTTTCGATTTGTTTTTAGTAAAAAAGTCTTCGAGTGAGCCCAAACCTGACTCTTTTAGATAAGCGATGTTCTGACCAAACAGATCTTCGGGTTTTTTGTAAGTCCAGGTGGAATCTCGGTTGGTATAAAAACAATACTCTTGATGGCCGATGCTCTCTTTGCCGAAATGATACTCAGGAAAGCCCTCTACTGTAGGCCCAATCAGGCCATCTATCTTTCCTCTGCGAACCATGTCCAGTCCGCGAGACCAAGGCACCCATTCAATTGTATATGACGCTTTAACTTCATTCAGGGCTGCTTCTAAAACCTCGATAACATATCCCTTGTAGTTGAGCTCATGCTCGCATTGCTGCGGGCACCACTCGTTCGCGACAAAGGTGAAAACGTCTGCTGAATGTTTCGATGTTTCAGCTTTAGACGGGAGCAGCCAACTGGACATCACACAAATTGCTATGGCAAAAATAGAAAACTTGTATTTGTAGCCGCGAGCCATTGTGTTTTTCCTTATGTTATCAACGACAAATTGTCAGCAACGCCTGCAACAAAAGCAAATATTTAAAAGACATTTATCGCGTTGAAGGTGCCAGTCCTAAAGGATCCCTACGAATTTAGCACTGTAAATCATCGTCGTCGGAAGTGCTGATTTTCCGGAAAATTGGGGGTCAAGAAATAGCATAGAACTGACCGCAGCGAACCGTTCATTCCTCATCCCATAGAAGCTGCTTCCGGGGTATTCAACATGAAAAGGCTGTGTCAACGCACCGTGCATACCATCAGCGACTTGATTAACGAACTTCAGTCAGGCCGGAAACCAATCAACAACATCTGCTGATCAAAGACGTGAATCTTTACCAGATTAGCCATTAAACACCGGGAGGTGCTCGCAGCAGACCATTATTTTTCGGTTATCGGTCACCTACCTGTGAACGCGGCAACTGGAGTTTTTGTTTCGGTTGCTGCGTCACCGCAATCATCGATAGAGCGGTATCGAGCGCCGCCCATAGTTTTGGGTTCAAACATTGCGTGACATTCACCCGCATAAAACTATCAGCATCTGGCTGCAAACTAAAATGGCCACCAGGCGCCAGAATAATGTGTTGCCGTTCCAGCATTGCAGTTAAGGCATTAGCGCTGACACCAGATGGCAGCTTTAACCACAATAGATAACCGGCATCCGGTTGATGCCACAACATGATGCCGCGTTTTCTCAATTGCGGGATCACTTGCTGCATTGCTTCCTGCAGCCGTTTACGCAATTGCTCCAGATGACGACGATAAGCGCCTCCGGTCAGCACCTGATAGACCACCCGTTCCACCGACTGTGAAGTCGAGGAGCCGGTGATCAGTTTTAAATCAGTCAGACTGGCAATTTGCGTCGGACTGGCAGCGATATAACCCACCCGTAAATCAGCGGAAATGGTTTTCGATAAACTCCCCAGATAAATGCCACGCGCCAGACCGGTCAGGCTGGCGTAGCGGATGGCTGGTTGTTGTTCAAAGTCAGCATAGATATCATCTTCCAACAATAAACACTGGTGTTGATGCAGCAGTTCCAGCACCGCAAAGGCTTTTTGTGGGCTAACGCAAGTGCCCACCGGGTTCGACAACACTGAATTGGTCAGATAAGCCTTTGGCTGGTGCTCGGTCAATAAGGCGGCTAAAGCGGTTAGATCCGGGCCGTCTTGCTGGCGTGGCAGCGGTAAAATAGTCAGATGATGCAGCCGAAGCACTGCAAAAAAATTGTAAAAACCGGGGTCGTCGACCAGCACAGCATCACCGGGTTTTAAGTACAGTCGCAAACATAAATCCAGCGCATGGGTGGCGCTGGAGGTCAGCAGTAACTGCTGCGGTTCGGCTTGAATATTCAGTTGCGCCAGACGTTCGGATAAATAACGGCGCAGCAATACATTCCCTTGCGCCGGGCCATAATCGGACAATGACTGCGGTTGACGCGCCACTTCGCGCATTGCTTGTTTAATTGCATTACCAGGCAGCCATTCCGGCGTTAGCCAACCGGCTCCTGGTTTCATCACCGCGTTGTCGCGTTGTAAGGTCTGCCGCATCAATGCCACGTCGCCCGACAACGCACTTTGTCCGGCATTGGCTTCGGATAACATCGCCACCGGTTGTACTTTTGCCACATAAACTCCGCTACCAGGGCGACTGACCACCAGCGATTCAGCCGCTAACTTTTCATAAAGCTCAGCCACGGTGAATTTGCTGACTTGCAGTTGCAGTGCTAAGCCTCTGATCGAAGGTAATTTTGTTCCGGCAGGCCAACTGCCATGCGCAATAGCGGCGCGGGCATAACTCAACAATTGTTTTGACCAGGCTTCATTGCTGCTTTTATCTAGCAACCAGTTTTGAAAGGCGATTGTCATGGCATTTTTACCTGTACAGTCTGGGCGAATTGCACTCAACTGTCCTGATTGTCTGGAGTGATTGTCCTTTATAGTACTTGCTCCAGAGAATGTCCAGCAGGAGCAGCTATGCAATCGGTCAACACGCAAGGGGAGTCAGCTTCCATCTTAATTCCAGGCACTGTGGTCATACCGCAACCTGCGGCGACGCCTGTAGCGCCGGTAGCCGCAACAACCAACGCAGCGCCGATCCCAGCAAAGCAACTGGCGCAAGGCATGTTTTGGGGCGCGCTTGGGGTGTTGATGTTTTCTGGCGGTATTCCCGCCACAAGACTCGCCGTTGCCGAATTGCCAGTGATGTTTGTTGGGGCAGGCCGGGCTTTGGTGGCTGCGCTGTTGAGCGTGTTGTTGTTAGTTGCATTACGGCAAAAGATTCCGGCCAGACAACATTGGCCAGCACTGGCGGTGGTCGCTTTTGGCGCTGTGTTTGCTTATCCGATATTTTCGGCCATTGCGATGCAAACCATTGATGCCAGCCACGGTACGCTGATCAGCAGCATTATGCCGCTGTTTACCGCAATATTTGGAGCCTGGCTCAGCCGGCAATGGCCGCGGGTCGGCTTCTGGCTTTGCGCGCTGATCGGCACAGCCGCCGTGATGTTGTATGCGGCAAGCTCGGCCGCCGGCGAGCTAAGCTGGGCCCTCAGTACCGGCGACTTGTGGTTAGTGTTGGCTTGTTTTTGTTGTGGTTTAAGTTACGCCCAGGGCGGTTTGTTGGCGCGGCA
Source organism: Rheinheimera sp. SA_1 (assembly GCF_001669775.1). GTDB lineage: Bacteria > Pseudomonadota > Gammaproteobacteria > Enterobacterales > Alteromonadaceae > Pararheinheimera. The sequence continues at coordinate 213,864 of NZ_LXWK01000016.1, read as the reverse complement.
TATTGGCAGCTGGCAGGTGATTTGTTGGGCTTTGGTGTTGTCGTTGCCGCTGTTGTTACCGCTATGTTGGTACTTTCGGCCGGTCAATTATGATATCAGCCTCAATAGCTGGCTTGGTTTTGGTTATCTGGCGATTTTTAGCATGTTCTTAGGTTTTTTCGCCTGGTACAAAGGCCTGGCGCTCGGTGGCGTGGCCCAGGTCAGTCAATTACAACTGCTGACGACCTTTCTGGCATTTTGCTGGGCCGCTCTATGGCTGGGTGAAAGTATCAGTCTGAGCCAATGGTTGATGGCAGGCGTCGTTGTACTGTCGATTGCGATTGGCCGAAAGCTGGCATGACAATTTGATGAATTTTGCCACAACAAAGCTGCGAAAACGCGGTATTACTTTGTAATCTGGCGCTAAAAAGCGTATAGTGGCGCGCCTTTTTAAGGGCGTATCCCGGATTGGTGCTGCATAGGCAGTGACGCAATCCGGGCCATTATTTTCTGTCGCAGCTTGATGCTGCGACAACTCAGCCAGGCGATGAACACGTGATAGCAACCGCAAATATTACTATGCAATTTGGCGCTAAGCCGCTGTTTGAAAACATCTCGATTAAATTTGGTTCTGGCAATCGTTATGGCCTGATCGGTGCCAACGGTTGTGGTAAATCCACTTTTATGAAGATTTTAAGCCGCGAACTGGACCCAAGTGCCGGTATTGTGATGGTTGAGCCAAATATGCGCGTGGCGAAACTCCATCAGGATCAGTTTGCTTTTGAACAGTTCAGCGTTATTGATACCGTCATTATGGGTCATGCTGAGTTATGGCGGGTGAAAGCCGAACGGGATCGGATTTACTCCAGTGCCGAAATGAGCGAAGAAGACGGCATGCTGGTCGCGGATTTAGAAGTCGCTTTTGGTGAAATGGACGGTTACACCGCTGAATCCCGTGCTGGCGAATTACTCATCGGTGTTGGTATTCCGGTAGAACAACATTTTGGCCTGATGTCATCGGTTGCGCCGGGTTGGAAACTGCGGGTGTTACTGGCGCAGGTACTGTTCGCCAATCCTGAAATTATGTTACTCGACGAACCAACCAACAACTTGGACATTCACACCATTCACTGGTTAGAAGATGTGTTGTCTGAGCGCAATTGCACCATGATAATCATTTCGCACGACCGTCACTTCTTAAACTCTGTTTGTACCCACATGGCTGACTTAGATTACGGCGAATTACGTGTGTATCCAGGCACTTACGATGATTACATGTTCGCCGCCACTCAGGCGCGTGAACGTCTGTTATCAGATAACGCCAAGAAAAAAGCCCAGATTGCTGAACTGCAAACCTTCGTCAGTCGTTTCTCTGCTAACGCGTCTAAAGCGCGTCAGGCGACTTCTCGTGCCAAACAAATTGATAAAATTCAATTGGATGAAGTGAAAGCGTCCAGCCGGGTCAACCCATTTATTCGTTTTGAACAGCAAAAGCAGCTGTACCGGATGGCGTTAGAAGTTGAAGGTCTGAATAAGAGTTTCGGTGCATTGCACTTGCTAAAAGACTTAAGCCTGAATATCGAAGTTGGCGAAAAAGTGGCGATCCTCGGTACCAACGGTATCGGTAAATCAACTTTATTAAAGTGTCTGGTTGGCGAATTAAAAGCTGAATCTGGCATGGTGAAATGGTCGGAAAACTGCAATATCGGTTATTACGCACAGGATCACGAATACGAATTCGCAGAAGAGATGACGGTATTCGACTGGATGGCGCAGCATAAGCAGCCTTCTGATGACGAGCAGGCAGTTCGTGGCATTTTAGGCCGCTTGTTGTTCTCACAAGATGACATCAAGAAAAAAGTCAAAGTGTTGTCAGGTGGTGAAAAAGGCCGCATGTTATTTGGTAAGCTGATGTTACAACGGCCAAATATTCTGGTGATGGATGAACCAACCAACCACTTGGATATGGAATCAATTGAATCGTTAAACATGGCGCTGGAAATGTACAAAGGCACCTTGTTATTCGTCAGCCATGACCGCGAGTTCGTGTCATCACTGGCCACCCGGATCATTGAAATTACTGACAAAGACACCCGTAACTTCGTCGGTACTTATGACGATTACCTGGCGCAGACTTTAGCGCAGGGTTAATAGTTGCGGCATGTTGCCGAGTGCTGAATACCAAAAAACCAGTCCCTAAGGGTGACTGGTTTTTTTTCGCCTGAAATTTAAGTGGTTAATTAAAGTAGTGAGTTAAAGTAGCTAATCGGCGAGCCCTTCCGCCAGCTGATAACTAATCGCCAAGACTAAATTAAAATCGCAATCATTCGGCGGTAACAGCAGCTGCTCCAGCACTATTTCGGCAAGTTCCAGAACTTGCTGGCGTAAGTCAGGCGGGTAAGGGTGTTGTTCGTCTAGCAATAGCGCACGGATGGTTACCCAGAGTTCACGTTGATCGGCGACGGCCTGTAACATTACAAACACATCGTCTTGCGCCAACGCTTGTTCCAGCTGATAACAACGCTGCAGCAACAACTGCCGCTCTAGCGCTTTGGTGCTGCTGACCATCAAACGGGTTTGTTGATAAGCAGCAATGGCGCTTTTCATTGGGATTTATTTAATGCTGCTGCTAACGCAACAACGCCAGCAACGGATTTGACGCGCTGCTGTTACTACTGTTATTCGGCGACAAACCACCCAGCTGTGATTTTAATAACTGCGAAGTTTCCCGGGCTTTTTCCAGTGCCTGACTGCGCTGCTGTTCGCGCTCTGCTGAGACTTCAACACCGCCATTTTTCGCCGCATCCAGCCGTTTAACGGCTTTGGCGACAGCGGTACTGGTTTCCAGTTTTTGATCAACATTGGCTTCGACTTTTTTCAGCCGTGCCGCCGTATCGCGAGTGCTTTTCTCAGCGTTGGCCAGACTGCCAGCCTGACTTTCATTGCCCTGCAGCAGCGCTTTGGCATCAGCTGCTGAACCCAGTTTTTCCGGCAGTCCAAGCGCTTTCGCTGACTTGCTGCTTTGAATGTCCAGTTGGCCACCGCGGGTATTGGTGGCGGTGGTTAAGGCTTTGTCATCGGTGAGTAAGTTGGTTTTTTGGACGCTGGACTTTGGATCACCAGGCTTTTGATCACCAGTTTTAACGGAGGCTTGTTCCTGGCTTTTGACGATGCCTTCACGCAGTTTTTGATAGTCAGCCTGCAATTTTTCGCGGTCTTTGCTGGCTAAGTTGTCATTGGATAATTTAGTAGCGATATCGCGCACTTGTTTTAGCGAATCATCAATTTGTTTGTTAGCAGTATCCGCGGAGCTGATCGCAGATTTGGCATTGGATAAACTTTGTTGCACGGCGGTGTAACGTTGGGTTTCGGCACTGACCGCGGGTTTGGGTTGGGCTGGCCCGGTAGGAATGGCCGTGGTGGAACTTAATGTGGCGGTATTGGTTGGCACCACCGGCGCTTGATATGACAACGGCGAAATCGGGTTGTTTGATACAGAATTGGCTGAATTAGTAGTAACTGGCGCAACCATGGTAGCAGTCCAAGGCATACATTAGATAAAGCTAAGTGTACGCATAAACGAACGGCTATGCACTGAAAAGCGGCAAAAAATTGCCGCTGGGTTTAATCATCTAAATTCGAATTTCGGCCAGAATGCTGGATGCGATCAATCACGATCACAGCCGCTAGTAACTGGGCGGTTAACGAAGGCTCAAAAATTTCAACGCCGTAGGTATCTGACCAGCTGAACCAAGTCTTTGATATCGCAGCCAGTGGTGCGCCATTTTTACTAATTTTATATTCGTGTTGCCAGAGATTGCCGTTGATTTCGAGTTCACCGGCCGGGCCAGTGATGGTAAAACGGCTGGTCCAGAACGGCCAAAAACATTTACGGATCAACCACTCGCTGCCATCGGCACACAACAGTTTGCAGGCCGGCAACAGCGTCAGATATTTACGTTTAATCTTCAGAAGCTCATTACCACGTTGGTCGTATAAAGTCTGGCTGCTGGAAATGCTGAAGAATTTGCCTTTGGCGGTGATCACCACCTGACCGGTTTCATCTTCAATTTCGAAACTGTCGGTCAAACTAAATATTTTTTGTTTAATCAGGTATTTCATCCTTGCTCCTTTTAACCGACAAATGAGGTGTATGGTACTTTTGATACCCACTGCATTGAATTTATAGCAAAAAGAAAGCTGATGCCAGTGGTTGATTTGTTCCTTTTGCGCCACCACAACTTGTGATAACTGATATTTATTCGCTATGTTTCTTGTAGCTTTGACCACTCTCAACCTGACAGGTGATTTGATGAAAATTAATATTGGTATTGAAGAAAGCGACCGTAAAGACATCACAGCCGGATTGTCTGCGCTATTGGCCGACACCTACACTTTGTATCTGAAAACTCATAATTATCATTGGAATGTCACAGGCCCGATGTTTCAGGGCTTACATACCTTATTTGAAACTCAGTATACCGAGCTGGCGCTCGCGGTTGATCTTATCGCCGAACGGATCCGCGCTTTAGGCGAATTCGCCCCCGGGTCTTACAAAGAATTTGCCAAACTGACCAGTATTAAAGAAGCCGAAGGCCATCCGTCTGCCGATGAAATGATTAAGGATTTAGTGAAAGGCCAGGAAGCTATCGCTAAAACTGCGCGGTCGATAGTGCCGGTGGCCGATAAAGCTTCGGATGAACCTACCTTAGATTTGTTGACCCAACGGATGCAAATTCATGAAAAAAATGCCTGGATGTTGCGTAGTCTGATTAGTTAAGCCGCTGGCTTAAAATCGCAGCCTAAGTCACGGTGCTTTCAGCGCACCGTGACTTTTTTGTTTAAAAAACTGAAAAGTTCAAAAAAGAAAAATTAATTTCAGCAATTTTGACTTTAAACAGCAGTAACCCCTTTCATTCAGTATTCGGCATCGCTTAGGATGGACGAATAATTGAATTCTCCAGGGGGAGTTATGTTTTTTAATAGTGCGCTAAAAAAAGAAAATGAAGAACTAAGACAACAACTTAAAGACTCACAACAACAGCTCCAGGCCAATAAACAGCAACATCAGTATGAAGTTGCCGAAATGCACCAGCAACAGCAATTATTGTCACTGCAATTGCAAACTGCGCAACAGCTCAATACCGTGCAACAGCAAGGTACTGAAATGCTGGTGATGATCCAGGACACGGTGAACGAACTCGCCGGAAACCTGATTGATGAGCGCACGGCACTGGCAAAACTGGAAGATATTTTCGGCCAAACCCAAACAGCCATTCGCACGCTGGAAACCCGGGCGGTGCATATTACTGAACACGCCAATCAAAGCGCTGATACTGCGAACGTCCTGGATGGCACAGCCAGTTCTATTACGCAGTTAATTTCCAGTATTCAGGAAATTTCTGATCAAACGAACTTACTGGCGCTGAATGCCGCGATTGAAGCGGCGCGGGCTGGTGAAGCAGGGCGTGGTTTTGCCGTGGTTGCTGACGAAGTACGACAATTAGCCAAAAAAGCTAACGAAGCCAGTAAGCAAATTGAAAGTTTGATCCGTAAAGTTATCGAACAAACCAACAATATCAAAGCCATGGTGTCGCAAAGCCAACAAAGTGCGGCAGATGTAGCGTTATCATCAAAACAGATTGATACCGTGGTAACTCAGGTGATTGACCGCTCAGAAGCGATGAAAAAATTGATCCGTAGTACAACTACACTGACTTACTTAAATGGTTTAAAGCTGGACTACGCCAGTTTCAAAGCCCATGTCTATCAGGCGTTATCTGCAGAGCAGCCACTTCCGGCGTCGCATGCGGAGAAAAAATATAACAACTGGTGCACCAGCAGTGGTTATGGCTACAAACATTATGGCCAGCTGCAAAGTTTCAGAAGCATTGAACAACCGCATCGTGGTGTGCATGAAGCGGCTAAAGCGGCTTTCGCTGCACAGCAGAATAAAGACAGTTCCGCCTTTAACCGGGCGCTTAACCAGCTGGAACAAAGCAGTCAACAAGTTGTGCAGGCTATCACCAGGTTGCAGCAAGACGTCTTAAGCGTCTGAAGTTTATACTTAAAACGTAAAAAAAGCCTGAGTCATGAAACTCAGGCTTTTTTGTTTCTGACGAGCGTTAGCTGTTTATTCCAATTTCAAAATACCTTGTACAGTGAAATGGTATCCGTTACAACGCGTCACTTAGTTTGAGTAATTTAGCACTTTGCTGCAGTTGACTGCTGAGTTGTTGCTGTTGATAAGCCTGCGTAGCAAGTTCGGTCATTGCTAAATCAGTAGCGCTGGCGCTGTGGTTAATATCATCAAGGGCAGCGCTGATTTCGCTACTGCGTAGTACTTCGGCATCACTTAACCTGGCAATCATCGAACTGGCGTCAACAATCAGCGCAATGGCATCGCGGGTTTGGGCCAGCGCTTGTTCGGTATGCAGCGCTTTGTCCAGACAGTTGCGAGCAGTCTGTTGCTCCTGCTCCAGCCCGGCGGTGGTGTCTTTGACCGAGACACTCAGCCGGTCCAGCATCAACTGGATTTCCTTGGTTGCCAGTTCGGTACCGGCCGAAAGGCGACGCACTTCATCGGCGACCACGGCAAAACCACGTCCATGCTCACCGGCGCGGGCGGCTTCAATGGCGGCATTAAGTGCCAGCAAATTGGTTTGTTCTGCTACACCACGGATGGTATCCAGCACCTGGACGATGTCTTTGGCGGCCAGCTGCAACGATTCCATACTTTGGGTGGAATGCTCAACCTGAGTTGTCAAATGGCGAATAAAATCGGTCAGTTGCAGTACTTGCTGTTGACCGGCGGCAGATTCGGTATTGGCAGCGGTGGCAGCGCTGGCTGCTTGTTGTAATTGCAGCTGCATTTGTTGTTGTGCTTGTTGGCTTTGCAATGCGACCTGTTGTAGTTGTAACAAGGCACTTTTTTGTTGATGGACATCGTCTTTACATTGCTGACTGATCAGTAACTGTGCGCCGGACTGTTGATGATTACTGGCACTGGCTGCCAACATTTGTTGCAGCAATGCGGACAACTTACCAAACAGCTGATTTAAGCCGCTGGCCATGGCTTTGATTTCAAATTCACCTTGTTCGGCAAAATGTAACGATAGGTCGTGGTTGTTGGCAGCATTGGCCAGTTGGCCGGACAAATTGGCCATCGGTGCGGCGATAGTGCGGCCAAACCGATAAGCAAAGCCTAAAGCACACAGACTGAGCAACAGCACCGTGAACAAACTAACCCAGCGGATATTGCTGCCAAGTTCAGCCAAAGCTGCATAAGCTTCACTTTTATCTTGCTGGGTAATGAGGGCATACGTATCGCCGCCAATCTGCACCGGTTGATAATTAACCAGTACCGGAATGTTCCTATAATCAACGGTTTCGGTATGACCCGACTTACCTTGTAAGGCTGCATCCACTTCAGCGCTTTGCAGTTTTAGTTTACCCGACAAGCCATAGTGATCAGCTACCGCGCCCATTGCCGGGTATTGTGCATAAAACTCGCGGCTATTGCTCAGTTGCGGCCGCAATGCACTGACCAGCAGATGATTACTACCAACCAGGTAACTTTCACCACTGTTGCCAAGCCCGATATCAGCCCAGTGTTGTTGATTGGTTGTTAAATCAGTTAGCGCCTGTACTGGTAGCTGCAGTACCAAAGCGCCAATCGGCTGATCTGATCCCGATAATGAATTAAATACCGGTGCTACCATAAACAGCACTTGTTGCTCAAAAAAACCGGAGAACGCCGTTGGTGCTGATACCAGCCATTGCAGTTGCGGTTTCGCCAGCACCTGTTTCACCGTAGCTGCCAGTGCAGTACTGGCAAATGCACCGTCTTTTAACGATGTGGCAAACACCGGGCTTTTCGCTACCGAATACACCACATTTAATCCTTTAGCCTCCACCAGATACAGTTCTTGTAACTGGTACCTCTGGGTGACTTCTAAAAAACTCTGATGATATTTTTTATGCTGCTGGCCATACACCGAGCCATCAGCGCGATCGGTCAGGCTACTTAGCTTGTCCGGCGCTTGCTCGTTGGTTTGCAAATAATAATGCTGCAATAACAAGGTTTCCTGACTGGCACTGTTCAGCCATTTGTCAAACGGCAACTGCAGAGTAGGATTGATGCTGTTGGCATAAGATTGATATTTTTGTTGATACCATTGCAACATGCCAGCTTTCAGCGCTTGTTCGCCCGGATTTGCAACTTCATACCGATAAGAAGAAAAAGGGCGCTCCATCGCATAGAGCGCATCCTGAGTGGTGCGGTTTTTAGCAAGACTCAGTAATAAATCACGTTGGCTGTTGATAAATAAGGTTAAAGCTTGTTCGCGGCCTTTGGCCACTGCGGTAAATTGGTGCTCGACTGCGGTTAACAAAGCTTGTTGTGCTTTGTCTTGTGCCAGATAGGCCGTGACGCTTACGGCGCTGACAACACCTAACAACATTGCAGCGGCCATGGTCAACATTAACTTTTGTGCAATCTTCATACAACCTCAATGGACAACAGTTTAAAGACCGGCGCAGCATATTTTGTTGTTGTGACAGATTTATTACAATTAGCGGTATGGATGGCTAAATCAGGAAGTGCTGAATTACGTTTGGCCGAGAAAACCGACGACCAATCTGGGCTGCAGCCAGAGAAATGTTGAAGAGACGTTATTAATAACAAAACTGAATAAGCTTAGCTCTTTTGGTTCTTTATGGCCTTTGCTATAGTTTTTCAAAGTGTCGGATTTTTTGATTCGGCTGATTTAAAAGCTTTAATGTAGATGTGAAAGGGCCAAAGCGAAGATGAAACCAGGTATTCAGGAGTTTTTCGATCCAGATTCAAACACCTATAGCTATGTGGTGTTCTGTCAACAAACTAATAATGCGGCGGTGATTGATCCGGTGCTGAATTTTGACGCTGCCGCCTGTCGTACTGCAACGCACGGCGTTACGCAAATTACTGATTACCTGCAGCAGCATCAACTGACATTACAATGGATTTTGGAAACCCATGTCCACGCTGACCATTTATCCGCAGCGCCTTATTTAAAACAGCAGTTGGGGGGCAGTACGGCGATTGGTCGTCACATTACTGAAGTGCAGCAGGTGTTTGCCGGCGTTTTTCACACGGAGCCAGAATTTTGCTGCAACGGCAGTCAGTTTGACCATTTGCTTGATGATAACGAACAATTGCCGCTCGGGGAATTATCGATCCAGGTGCTGCATACGCCAGGTCATACACCAGCTTGTGTGTCTTATCTGATAGGTGATGCCGTTTTTGTCGGCGACACTTTGTTTATGCCGGATTATGGTAGTGCGCGTTGTGATTTCCCCGGCGGCAGCGCCGAAATTTTGTATCAGTCGGCACAGCGGTTATTTGCGCTACCTAAAGAAACCCGGATGTTCCTTTGTCACGATTACAAAGCCGCGGGACGCAACGAATTCTGTTTTCAAACCACCATTGGTGAACAGATCAATGCCAATATCCATTTGCATCAAGGGGTCAGTCAGGCTGAATTTGTGCAGATGCGCGAGCAACGTGATGCAACGTTATCGATGCCAAAGTTGATGTTGCCAGCGGTGCAGGTGAATATGCGGGCCGGGCAATTTCCAAAAGCCGAAGAAAATGGCGTGCAGTATCTGAAGTTGCCGATAAACCGGTTTTAATACCAGCTTTCATGACAAACGGCTGTGGAGAGTAAATGAAGTTAATAGTCGCTACCGATATTTTTGGGGAAACGCCGGAATTAGTGGCCTGGTTAACGCCGCTAGTACAAGCAGCAGACCTTACTCTGGAACTGGTGTCGCCATATAAAGCGCAGTTTACCGATATCGCTGTAGCAACTGCTAGGTTGACTGCATTGCCGCCGGCACGAGCGGCAGATGAACTGGCCTATCAACGTTTTTTGCAACAGGGTGGCATGGACGCCTATGTCAAAAAGCTGCAGCACAGCTTGCAAACCCAGCAAGAGCCGTTTATTGCCATCGGTTTTAGCGCCGGGGCTGCAGCTTTGTGGCAACTGACGGCACAGCCGCTGCCTTGGTTAACCCAGGCATGGTGTTTTTATGGTGGGCAAATTCGCCATTGCAACGAGTTGCAGCCCTTGGTACGCACTACCTGTATTTGGGCACAAGAAACGCATTTTAATGTTGAACAATTACATGATCAACTGGCGCAGCGGGCGTTGGTTCAAAGCTATCTGACTTCGTATCAACATGGGTTTATTAACCCGCATTCCGCAGGTTTTAACAGCGAAGCCGCAAGCTATTATCAGCTGTGGTTGATGGAACATTTGAGTAATGGCCGTCAGAGTCAACTGTTAACAAACTAAAATTAACAACTGACCCTGACCCCAGATTTAACAAATCAGCGGAGCTTTGAAGCAGAAACGGTTCTTAACGGGCGTTGGTGCTTTCGAAAATTTTGTCCGCTGAAGCCGCCACAAAACCACGGTACAGACTACCATCAGCCGTTGGGAAACGGCGGGCGAACTCGTAGAAACAGCTTGGGATCATTGCTGTACCATCAGTAAATTCGACCGGTGCTTCGTCGGCAAGCGTTGAGGATTGTTTTAACAACACGTCCGGGCTGCCTTTAATTTCACCGCCTGAAGTATTCAGCGCAAAACCGGCTTTTTTCAGCTCTTGATTGACTGAATCCAGAGTTTCAAAATTGCTTAAAGCATTCACTGAGACGGTGAAATGGTTGGCGCGAAAACCCCAGACCGCAGTCCAGGCAGCGTATTCACTTTCAGTCAATAACTGCTGATAAGTCGCCTGATCAATGGCCCAGTGCCGACCTGAATACAGGAAGTTATCTGCTGTGGTCACCGCAGGATCCAGCTGTGCTACTAAAGCTGTAATAATTTGCTGTAACTCTGGCGAGCATTTTTCCAGCAATAATTCCGAGATAAACACTTTCGGGACATTGGCATCCGGGTGTTCATAATGTTTAGCGTACAGTTTTTTCGACTCAAAGTGATATTCACCACCTTCGACATAACCCAAAGCCAGAAAATGCGCGGCCAGTTTTTCCAGGCCAATTTGCGGCAGATTAAAAGTCCGCAGCGCAATATGGTCATTCACCACATCATCTTGTTGCGACGAGCCGAGCAGCGCATGAATTTTTTCTGCCGATGGGGTGACAGTCAGGTAGTTTTCCCACAGTTTGGCAAAAAGTTCGTTGACGTTGGTATGCATGATCAATCCTATATAAAACAGCTAAATAGATAGTTTATAAAATGTATACAGAAAAAAATTGATCTCGGACCAATTAGATTTTTAGTCCAGGATTCAGTGTTGCAGGCAATGAAATTTCGTCCGCTTCCACTGATGCCACCGGATAGGCACAATAATCGGCCGCATAATAAGCGCTGGCGCGATGATTGCCACTTTTACCAATACCGCCAAAAGGCGCTGCACTGGACGCGCCAGTGATTGGTTTGTTCCAGTTGACGATGCCGGCACGAATACGGGCAAAAAAGTACTGATAATCCGCAGCATCATCTGCAAGTAAACCTGCTGATAAACCATAAGCGGTATTATTCGCCTCAGCGATTGCCGCATCAAAATCGGTGTAACGATAGACTTTTAATAATGGGCCAAAGTGTTCTTCGTCCGGCAAAGGCTTGGCGTCAGTAACATCAATAATGCCAGGCGTGACAAAACCAGTACCCGGTTGGATATGGGTTAATTCCAGCAGCGAAATGCCACCAGCGGCCTGAATATCAGCCTGCGCTTTGACCATGCCAAGCGCGGCTTTTTCGCTAATCATCGCGCCATAAAACGGCTGCTCTGTGGCAAAAGGCTCGGCAACCCGAATGTTGCGGCTGGCCTGAATCAGTTTTGCCAGAATAGCGTCGCCATTGGCTGAATTTTCCAGAAACAAGCGGCGAGCACAGGTACAACGCTGGCCACTGCTTAAAAATGCTGATTGAATAATATCGTGTACCGCAGCGTCGATGTTGCCGACGTTTTTCACGATCAGTGGGTTATTACCGCCCATTTCCAGCGCCAGAATTTTGCCCGGCTGACCAGCAAATTGCTGATGCAAAAAGTGCCCGGTATTGGAGCTGCCGGTAAAAAACAAACCATCAATACCCGGGTGACTGGCCAGCGCTTTGCCGGTGGCCACTTCGCCTTGTAATAAGCTAATCACACCCGCCGGAATACCAGCCTGTTGCCAGAGTTTCACTGTAAATTCAGCAACTTTTGGTGTCAGTTCTGACGGCTTAAACAGCACCGCGTTACCAGCAATAATGGCCGGAACTATATGCCCGTTCGGTAAATGCCCCGGAAAGTTGTAAGGACCAAACACGGCTACTACACCATGCGGTTTATGGCGGATATAAGCTTTAGCGCCTGGCATCGGGTTTTCGACGGTGCCGGTACGCTCGGCGTGGGCTTTGATAGAAATAGCGATTTTACCCGTCATCGCCGCCACTTCAGTGCGGCTTTCCCACAAGGCTTTGCCGGTTTCTTCAGCAATCAATACTGCCATCGCTTCAGCATGTTCTTTTAATTGCTCAGCAAAGGCCTGCACCACGTTAATACGTTCAGACAACGGCCATTGTGACCAGTCGATAAAGGCTTTGCGTGCTGCCTGAATTGCCGCATCAACTTGTTGCGCATCAGCACTTTGGCCTTGCCACACGATAGCGCCATTGGCCGGGTTCATTGAGCTAAATGGCGCACCAAAACCGGCTTGCCATTGGCCCTGGATAAATTGTACTGGCTGACTCATTTGGCACCCTTATCTAAATTTAAATAACGAACAAAATCACCGTCAGCGACTTTTAATGCGTCAGCCGCCGCCGGGCTGATTAACAACGCATTAAGCTCGCTGTCAAAACGACAATCATCAGTAAAAGTAGCGCGGAAGTTCAGGGTTTCACAGTTACAAACCGCCAGCTGATTAGCCCCTTTGCGGATAGCAGCATCTGGCTCAATCGCCACTTTGACGCGATGACTTTGCCGCACTGATTTGATTTGTTTAAGTTGCGCTTCTACGGTGGGGCCGGCATCAAACAAATCAACATAACCACGGTGAATAAAACCTTCGTTTTCCAACAGTTTCAGCGCTGGCTTGGTGTTTTCATGCACTTCGCCAATCACTTGCTGCGCAGAAGCTGGCAACAAGCTGACGTAAATCGGATGACGTGGCATCAAATCAGCAATAAAACCTTTGTTACCAACACCAATCATATGGTCGGCAGTAGGGAAGTCGATGCTGAAAAAATAGGTTTGCAACCATTGCCAGAATGGCGGCAGGGCGTTGTCGTCGGCGACACCACGCATTTCGGCGATCACCAATTTGGCAAAACGCTTTGGCTGCTCAGCCATAAACAAAAACCGCACCTTGGATAAAAACCGGCCATTTAGGCCATTGCGAAACGGCTCGCGTAAAAATAAAGTACAGATTTCAGAAACGCCGGTGTAATCGTTACACATGGTCAGCACTTCGACTGGATTAAATACATTCAACTCGTTCGAGTGATGCACCACAGTGCTTTGGTGAAAATGGTAGAGCGGGGTACTTAAACCCACCGATGCTTCAATACCGGAAGTCCCCAGAATTTCACCGCTTTCGGTATCTTCCAGCACAAACAAATAACCCTGATTCCCAGGTTTATCGGTCTCGACGGCAAAGCTGTGCTCGGAATGGGCAATTTTTTGTTTGAGTTTTTGCTCATTCACCGGCAACGAGGTAAAACCAGCGCCTGATTCGGCGGCGATTTGCATCAGGGCCGGGTAGTCCGACTGTTGGATCGGGCGGATCAATAACATCTGGTATCTTCCAATTAAACACAAGAAACAAAAATGCTGATGGCTTAACTGCCACCAGCATTATTCGACGGTAGCGATGGTGCTGCTACCCAATACAACCATTAGCCAGCGCTTTTAGCTGCTGCAGTTGCAGCAACCAGCTTGGCAATCGCTGCTTCAAACCGCTCTAAACCGGCTTTGATGTCCGCTTCCGGGATAATTAACGATGGCGCAAAACGCACCACGTTATAACCGGCCATCAGCACCAATAAACCTTGTTCAGCGGCAGCCAGCATAAAATCGCGGGATTTACCGGCGTAATCTGCGCTTAACGCCGCGCCTAACAATAAACCTTTACCACGAATTTCGCTGAAGACCTGGTATTTAGCGTTGATGGCGTTTAAGCCGTCGCGGAATAATTGTTCACGCACTTTGACGCCGTTTAATACTTCCGGCGTGTTGACGGTATCAAAAGCGGCTAAACCAACGGCGCAGGCCAGCGGGTTACCACCGTAAGTGCTACCGTGGGTGCCAACCACTAAATGTTTGGCAATGTCGTTGGTGGTCAGCATGGCGCCAATCGGGAAGCCGCCGCCTAAAGCTTTGGCAGTGGTCAGCACATCAGGCACAACCCCTAAACCCATGTAGGCGTATAAATCACCGGTACGGCCAACGCCAGATTGCACTTCATCAAATACTAATAACGCATTGTGCTGATTACACAGCGCGCGCACACCCTGAATAAATTCAACCGTCGGGCTGATGATGCCGCCTTCGCCTTGCAGTGGCTCTAACACCACGGCACAGGTTTTGTCCGAAATCAGCGCTTTTAAGCTGTCGAGGTTGTTGTATTCAGCGTGGTCAATATCGGCAGGCTTTGGACCAAAACCGTCTGAATAAGCAGGCTGACCACCGACCGAAACGGTAAACAAAGTACGTCCGTGGAAACCTTGTTTAAAGGCGATGATTTGGGTTTTTTCCGGGCCGTAATTATTTAACGCGACGCGGCGCACTAACTTCAGTGCTGCTTCGTTGGCTTCGGCGCCAGAGTTGGCGAAATAGACTTTGTCTGCGAAGGTGTTGTCGACCAGACGTTTTGCCAGCATTAAGGCTGGTTCGTTGGTCATGGTGTTGGATAAATGCCAAAGTTTATTGGCTTGTTCGGTCAAAGCTTTAACTAAAGCCGGGTGGCAATGGCCAAGGCAGTTAACGGCGATGCCGCCAGCGAAATCGATAAATTCACGGCCTTGTTGATCCCATAATCTGGAACCTTCACCGCGGACCGGCACTATTGGCGACGGGGCGTAATTTGGGACCATTACTTCATCGAATAAACTTCTGCTGACTTGCATGTGCAACCTCTGGATTAACGGGATAACCGGCGAAGCGGTTTTTTAGGGATTTCCTCTATTATATTGGGCAATACCCACAAAATGCAGTAGCATTATTAGCAATATATGTTTTTGTTTTAGCAAAATGCCGTGAGTATCAAACAAAATGCTAAGTAAAGAAGACGAACGATTACTTTCTATTCTGCGTACCAACGCCCGCACCAGCATTTCCGACCTCGCCAGAATGCTGAATTTGTCGCGATCGACGGTGCAAACAAGGATCGACCGGCTGGAGCAAACCGGAGTCATCAAAGGCTATGTGGTTGAATATGGACAAAAATTTGTCAGTACTTTGGTGTCGGCACATGTGTCTATCAAAGTGAAACAAAAGCTAACCACCAAAACCAACGTCGAGTTAAAGCAAATCCCACAAATCAGCGAGTTGTATGCCATTAGCGGCGAATACGATTTAATCGCTGTGGTACAGGCGCAAAGCACCGAGCAGCTGAGTCATTTGCTGGATGATATTGGTAATTTAGACGGGGTAGAGCGCACGAATTCTGCCGTTGTATTGGAAACCAAATTTAAGCGGTAAGCGTAAGAACAATTACCAAAGTATTTGTCTTTGGTAGGGCGCTACTCGCCGCGTCAGCGGCAGTACGCCGGACTTTATGGCGGACTAGCCTGCGGCTGAGTCGCGCCCTACGGTCGATTGCTGCGCCAAAAGCTGTAATAAAACCACATAACAAGGCTTTTGTTGCTAAAATGTGGCTAGTCCAACCAGTTGCATGAAATTTTACTACCATAAGCAACACAGGTAAAATCCACACACTTCTGTGCCATTTGGCCGATTTTTCAGGAATTTTATGCGTCAGTCAGAGCAAAATACCCCTTTGTATACTCATTACGCCGGTCCGGCGTTGCTGGAAACTCCGTTATTAAATAAAGGCAGCGCATTCAGTCGCGAAGAGCGGGCGGCCTTTAACCTGACAGGGTTGTTACCACCGCGTTATGAAACGATTGAAGAACAAGCAGCCCGTGCTTATATGCAGTATTCGTCGTTTGAAGAGCCAATCAACAAGCACATTTATTTGCGGGTGGTGCAGGACAACAACGAAACTTTGTTCCACCGCTTGTTACAAAACCATTTAGAAGAAATGCTGCCGATTATCTACACCCCAACGGTTGGCGACGCCTGTGAGCGGTTTTCTGATATTTACCGCAGCGCCCGTGGTTTATTTATTTCCTACAGTGACCGTGACCAGCTCGATGACGTGTTACGCAGTGCCACCAAGAAAAAAGTCAAAGTCATTGTCGTCACCGACGGTGAGCGGGTACTGGGTTTGGGTGACCAGGGTATTGGCGGCATGGGGATTTCGATTGGTAAATTGTCGTTATACACCGCCTGTGGCGGCATTAGCCCAGCTTATACCTTACCGGTTTGCCTGGATGTTGGCACCAACAATGAAAAACTCCTCAACGACCCGTACTACATGGGTAATCGTCATCGTCGGATCAGCGGTGATGACTACTACGAATTTGTCGATCAGTTTATTAAAGCGGTGAAACGCCGCTGGCCGGAAGCGATGGTGCAATTTGAAGATTTCGCCCAGCCCAACGCCATGCCGTTGTTAAAACGCTATCGCGACCAGATCTGTTGTTTTAACGATGATATTCAAGGCACTGCGGCGGTGACCGTCGGAACTTTACTGGCGGCTTGTCGCAGTAAAGGCGAGAAGCTTTCTAACCAGAAAGTGGTGTTTGTTGGCGCCGGTTCCGCCGGTTGTGGCATTGCCGAACAGGTCATTAGCCAGATGGTGTCAGAAGGTTTAACCGATGCACAGGCGCGCAGCCAGGTGTTTATGGTCGACCGTTTTGGTTTGTTGACCGAAGGCATGGCCGATTTACGCGATTTTCAACAGGTATTGGTGCAGCACAAAGACACCATTGCCGACTGGTCATTTAGCGGCGATTACGCCTCATTACGCGATGTAATGAACTGCGCCAAGCCCGATATTTTAATAGGTGTTTCTGGTGTCGCAGGGCTATTTACTGAAGCTGTGATCAAAGCGATGAAGAAAAACTGTGCGCTTCCGATCATTATGCCGCTCAGTAACCCGATTAAACAAATTGAAGCAAGGCCAGAAAAAATTATCGAATGGACCGATGGCCAGGTGATTATCGCCACCGGCAGCCCATTTAAACCTATTGAATACAAAGGTAAAACCTATCCGGTGGCGCAGTGTAACAACAGTTATATCTTCCCTGGTATCGGTTTGGGCGTGTTGGCAGTGAAAGCGCAGCGCATCAGCGATGATATGTTACGGGTGGCCAGTGAAACATTGGCTGCGGCATCACCACTTGCCAATACCGGTGAGGGTGGCATTCTGCCACCACTGACCCAACTTGCTGAACTGTCCAAGAAAATCGCCTTTGAAGTGGCGAAAGTAGCGATGCGTCAGGGTTATGCGCTGGAACTGGATGACGCGGCATTGCTGCGTAAAATTGATGCAAACTTCTGGAAACCGGAGTACCGGCAGTATAAGCGCGTCAGCGGTTAACAGATCGCTAAAGTAAAGCGGCGGGTGAATGCAGCGTTTGTTGCCTATAACCCGCCGCTATTTTCAAGCCACTCTATGCAATTCACCACATTTATTGAGCCTGAGCGGCCACCAGTAAATCTCCTGGTGAATAACCAAAACAACGTCTGAACCAGCGCGTAAAATGCGCTTGATCGGCAAAACCACAAGCATCCGCTGTTTCTGCAATGCTCTGGCCGTCCAGTAACATATGTCGTGCCCGATTTAACTGCAAGGTGCGCAAATATTGCTGTGGTGCCATGCCCGTCCACTTTTTAATTTGTCGGTGTAACAATTCACGACTGATCCCACATTTATTGGCGATTTGCTGAACTGAAGTTTGACCAGAAAGCAACATTTGCTGTAGCTGAGTCAACATTTGCCTGGCCTGTAATGAAAGCTCTGGTAACGACTGGCCTTTTTCCTGAAGTCCCAATTGGGGTATCGCCTGATGCAACCAGGTTATAAAAGCCGGCAGGTCGTCGACTGATTCTGCGGCTTTGGCAAGGTCGGGCAAGTACTCAAAACTACTAGTTTGTGGCCAGACAAAACCCTGACTTTGTGGCCAGTTTGCTGGTAAATACCACATCAACACCTCAACTGCTGCGCTGTCTGCATGCGGCAGCAGGGCGCCGGTATGCACGGTGCCAGGCGCAATCAGCATCACGGTTCCGGCGGGCAGAAACCAGGGTTTGCCGTCCACCTGGCAATGGCAGGCACCCGCGACCACCACACCAACCGACCATTCGTCATGCCAGTGTGGCGTCCATTCTTGTCCGATCTGGCGATGATGCACCTGTTGCAGCATCATGATCTGCCAGCGGCGGAAGCTTGAGCGTTTTAACGCAGCAGCGCCAGGTTGCCGGTTAACCGATTGAGCCATTTTTTTGTTCCACATAAAGCCAGGCCAGAAATTTGTTCGCCAGTATGGACAGTTTCCTGATGAATTTGCCAATACTGCTCCGCCAGATGAATTGCCTGAGCATAGGCCGGACGAACCACCAGCACTATTTTCTCTCTGGTTTGCTCGGTGTGATTATCATTTTCTTTAGATATTTCAGTCGGTAACATGTACTGCACCTTGTACGGTGATGCCTAACCAACCGGCACTGGCGTTCAGTACTGTTGGCGCGCCAAGCACACTGAGTTCTTCGTACGGATGCTCGAGAAAGCTAAGTTTGGCAGTAGCCTGGTGCCATTGGCTTTGGACTTTGTCAGCAATAAGTGGCCTAATCAACTGCAAATTTGCAGGTTCGTTGGGTTTGGTTAAATCTGGCCAACCGACTAATCCCAGCGAAGGATCGGACAGAAAGCCAAGTGGCTCGCCCGGTTGACCGGTCAGAGTTGCGGTTACCTGGATTAAGCGACGTTCTTTACAACTGAGACTTGCGCCAAGCTTACTGCCTTGCTGTAAAAATGCCGCGGCCGGATGCTGCAAAGGCAGAGAGCGGGTGAGCCAGGTGCTACCGAATTTTTTAGGCCAGCCTTGCAATAATCCCCGCAACATCGAGATATCCTGGTCCACCCAAATACCCGGGCAAAAGCTAACCAATGTTCCGTTCGGGCGGCGTACCTGCAGCACCACGATGGTTTCTTTATACTGTGCATACACCGGGTCAAGTAATTCACGGCCATCACTACAGGCCTGCCAGTCAGCAAAATGGACACAGCCAATGCCGGTCGCTTCACCCAACTGTGGTGGAACCCAACCGCGAGCCAACACAGGAGCATAGGCAAAAGAAATATTCAACAGCCAGCCGGCATAAAACCAGGGTGGGGCTGTGACTAATGCGCTGTTGCCAGCAGTCGTGTAGGGCGCTGTAAAACTTGATACCTGCCAGTGAGCTATGGTCATCTTGTGTCTCCAACTTGAACTGATTTTCAGTGTGCCTATCAAAACGTAAGCCGGATAGAACGGATGTGAACTTGCTTGCGGAATTTGTAGCTCAAGTCGGATAGCGTAAATTTTTGCGAGATCTGTTGCAGAACTCATGTCGAAGTACATTTTCAAAAATCTTTGCCGAAATATTTTTCATCTTTTTATCGCTGCAAAACAACTTTTTCCAACACCAACACGACTATCCACCTGAAACGAACTTATTCAGGAGCCATATCATGTCAACCACAGTTAACCGTCCACAGCATAAACTTCTCAGTCTGACGCTGGTTTTATTGCTTGCTACCACAGCTTGCAGTCAGGCTGTCAGCTCACAAGTCGCAACACCTGCGACTACTTCAACAGCAACTACAACAGCGTCAGCTACCGGCAATAGCAGCTACCAACTGCAAATTTTAAAAAACTGTGAGTTCGTCAAACAGCGCCAACTCAGCAACGACGAAATCACTTTGTATCAACAGCTTAAACAGGCAGAGCAAAAAATGACTGCATTGCAGGCGCCGCTGGAATTGATGGAGCAGCAGTTGGCGACGCAGACGAAGTTACTGGAATCGATGTCGGCACAAATTGAACAACAAGCGCAGCAAGGCGAACCGGATCCAGTGTTATTGGAAACGCAGGCCGAATTAAGCCAACAAATCAGTGCCATTGTTGATAGTTTTGAGCCCGATATTGAAGCCGTTTCAGCCAACGGCGATCAGATTGGCGTCATCGCTGATCAATTTACCGCTTTACTGACCAAGGACACCTCAGCTGACAGTTATGATCAAATTCGGATTATCGGACCGGGTGAACCGGCGACCAAGGATTGCAATAATGGCATGTTTTTCCATAAATCGTTTTCGGTAAAGGCGTTGCAGACCAAGCGTGCAGCGGACTGACTAAGTACTGAAGATTGTGCACCGAAGGTTATGAAGTAATGCCGCGAATGAAATAAAGCTGGATAAACTGCGTTGAGGTTGATGCGTGATAAAAAAGGGCAGAGTTTTCAATGCTCTGCCCCCATAAATCATTAACCTAACGTACTCTAAATTAAGCGGCTAAAGATTTAGCCGCAGATTTCAGCTGCTGCCGACGTTGAACGCCCAGTAACATTAGACCACCGAACATCAGCGCTATTGCTGGCGTTGCAGGCACTGCCGCAGGGTTGGCAATCACGTCAAAACTGGCATCCATCCACTCTGGCTGGAATAAATCACCACTAAATGTTAACAAGCCAAAATAAGCCGGATCAAGGTTTAAACTGAATTGGCCGGCAGCCAGTGCGGTAAATTCAATTTTTGCTAAGGTAAAACCGCCCAACTGCAACGCTGCAAGCACCGCCTGATCGGCTGCCCAGTCGGCGTAATCTTCCAGCGCCAGACTGCCGTTTGCAGCATCATGTGCACCGTACTGATACGAACCAAAACCATCGTCAAACGAATTACCATGACCCCAGTTTACCAGCGCCAAAGCTGAATTCTGATATTGCATGGCCAGAAAAAAGCCGCTAATCAGGCTGCTGGCATCGCTCAGTTTTAAAAAGGCGGTCACCTTTTCACCAACCTGGTACTGTTGTTTGTCTGTTTCAATGGTGATTAATGCTGCTTGTGCCTGGCCGGCAAAAAGTAACGAGGCAGCTGCCAGCACTAAAGGTAAAAATGTTTTTTTAAGAATATTCATAAAGTTACTTCCTGATATTTGTATGATTTGATCTGGATTTACTGCGCAATGATGTCCTTCATTGCGCAGTTGTTCGATTCATTCGCTGTTGCTAAATTTATTGGGCAATTGCACAACGCGGTAAATCACAAAGCTTCATCATCGCCTGCACATCCAGCTGATTGATCAGGCCATCGACGTTAAAGTCCAGCGCACTGGTCAGGCCGATTTTGCTGCGTAAACGCTGGTTGAATACTTCTACATCACGTTTGTCGACCGCATTGTTCTTGTCCAGATCGGCAGCACGGAATTGCACAGCACAAGTGCCGCCACCCGCCACCAGGCAATCCAGCCACAGGTCAAAATCGCCGTCAAAACGGGTATTCCAGCTGGCAATGATGTCCTGGTATGGCGTGAATTCAGGCAATGGTGTTTGTTCTACGACTGGCTGGCCACAAGTCCATACCCAGTAGCCAGAACCCCAGGCACTGTCGTCATACAACCAGCTCCAGTTGTTCGCGATAGCCACTGGTTTTTCTTGCCAGCCCCAGGCGAAACTGCAAGGTGCAGCGGAAATTTCATATTTTGCAGCGCGTAATGTTGGCAACAGTGGATCGTTTATTTCAGCACGCTGACGTTCAAACATATAACGCACAGCTAAATAACCCCAGTGATAGGTGCGGGCGGTGTTGCTATTGGCGTAGGTCGTTTGAAACAGCTGACTTAAGTCGTAAGTTTTGTTTGGCGCGGCCGCTAAGGCATTCGGATTGGTGTCCGGTTGTGACAAATATTCAGCTAAACCTTCTCCCCACCAAACCAGATTGTCCGGTTGATCGCTGAAGCTGCCCCATTGGTTATAACGACCATCGAGGTAGTGAATATATTCATGCTCCAGGTTCCACACCACAAATGATGGCTGTAACCAGGTTGCCTGGTAGGCAATAAACCGTGCCTGACCGTCCGGATCTGATGGTGTACCTTCTAAATACATACCACCGTTGTTGGTATTAATGTCAAAAAAATCACCGGCGAAATTTTGGTAATCAGTCGAAGATTTAAAAATAACCACTTCAAGATCTTCGTTGTTGTCATTGGTCACAGGCGCAGAAGTCGAAAATGTCTGGTGGAAATGCGCTTCTTTACTGCTCAGCGAAGTACAGATTTGGGTTAGGTTTTGCGCAGAGATTGGCGCCTGGAAGCGGATTTTTAAGGTATCGCTACAAACGTGGTTGCCAGATAAAATGGTACTTTCTAAATCAAAACTACAGGCGCTGCCGTATAAAGCACAGTTAGCGCTGTCGTAGCTTTTCACCATGCTTTGGGCATTGACCCAGCCTTGTGAACCAGTGCCGCCAAAACTATAGGTGCTCAGAATATGTTGCATTGCCGGACGAACAGAAGCGGCAATAGCACCACCCATTTTCAGCATCCGGCCAACTTCACTAATCGCATCATTCCATTGATATTCACGGGTATGGCCAACCAGCCATAAACCATCGGCCAGCACAAAATCACGCAGACGGGTGACAATTTCCGGCTGATCGGTGAGCAACTGTTGCAACTCAGCACCACCATTGTTGACGGCATTAAAATAATGCGTCAGCAATTGGGTCATGCCACTTTCTTCATAGCCGACGCCCCAGTCATTATTCCGGTTGATGGTATTAGCATAACCTTGAATAGCTTCGCTAAAGCGCGCTAAATAACGCAGTGCCGGAGATTTGGAGCTGTTGACTAAAATCAACATTTCGTAACGCAGCATAAAGTTGCGTGAAGCAGTACCATTAAAAGTTACAAAATGCTCACCGCCAAAATACACATCAAAAGCAGCAATCAGCTGATTTTGATATTGCGTTTGAAACACCCGGTTCGAACCGGCTGAAACTTCTGCCCAGTGCATAGCGCGCAGGTAAGTGACTAATTTTTCGATAACTGCAGCACCAGAGGCGTCTGAGCCATCAAATCCAGCTAAACGTTCCACAATAGCATTAACGATGGTCAGGATTTTAGCGTCTGTGAAATGCTCGGTACCGACAAAACCTGCATTATAAAGTCCGTACAAACAGCTGCTGAGCTGGGCATTGCTAACAGCTTCAACCAAAGCCGTACCATGCAAACCAAGCAGTTGTGACGGGGAGGTGCAAGCAGCTGCACTCATCGTACTTTGCGTTTTTTTCGTTAACATGACGCTCTGTTGCGCAGCGCGGTACTGTTTACTGGCATCCAGCGTCCATTGTGCATCAAGTTCAACACCGTGTTGCAGTGCATCGATATTAGCCTGAACTTTTTCAAATTCTACCGGTGATAAGGTGCGTGGGGGACGAACAGTCTGGCTGTGTTGTGCTGGCTTGTCTTTAGCCATCTGATGTGGGTTGGCATGGATTTGCAGTTTGGCAAAATCTTCGGTTAATTGCCCCGGATGGGAGATATTCACATCCTGCATGGCATGGGCGTAACTGCTGCTAAGCATCAGTAGCAGCAGTGATTTTTTGGCATTCATCTGGTACATTCCTTCCTGTGATCTGAGTTTTTATCGTTCGTCGTTTTATACATTTCGGGTGTTACTGTACCTGCGCAGGTTTATCTAAAGTAACACAAGGGATATTGTATACAATATAACCTACATGGTTTATTTTTGTCTTAATGATGAATTTTTAATTACATTTACGTCTAACTGAAATCTGTACAGAGTCTGGTATAGCAGTGTTCGAATGCCAGAACAGGCTCTGTGAAAACTTTGTAAAGCTATGAAAAGTAACGAAATAGGGAAGTCGACTGTGTTATTTATGGTGATGCTGGGTGGAAAACACCCCAAAGCAAAAATTGAAGTGCATGACGTGGTATTTGCATGTGGTGATACGCTGGAACATATTTATCCTCAGCTACGGCAGCAATGGTTTGGCGCGCAAGCCGGGTTGCATATCGACTCCTGGCTGATGGTCGATGGTGTGGCGGATTACCAAGTTAGATTTACCGACGTCGCTCCAGGCGCCGACGAGCCCAGGTTATATTTCATCAATTTAGGCGGCTACCATCAACACCAGTTTGGCGAAGATCATCTGTATTTATTGGTAGTTGCCAACGACAAAAGCAGCGCCAAACAACAAGGCAAAGCCATCGCAAACAGCAAATGGCAACAACCACACACCGACAATTTGCTCGACGTCGATGACTGCATTCCAATTGATCAGGTCGATGGCCGTTACATCAAGCTAATCGCCGGCGCGCATAATGGGATGCAGATGCAGAATGATTATATTGTGTTGGGTTAGCAGTAAACGCCAAATAAAGCCAGCAGCACGTTTGAACGAAACAACGCGCTGCTGGTTTGAACAGAATAGGTTGATTGAGGCTTTGGTGCGTTTAAAGGTATATTCAATAATATTATATTTAACATAATATACATTATGGGATGTAATGTGGCTGTTAGTTAAAGTCTTATTCCGAACCCATAATGAGTTGGCCTTGGAATAATCATTAGGCCATCGATCTGCTTTTAAAAATTTCGTAACCTTATTACTATTGGATTTAACAATTCGAAGTGACTGACCTAAATATGAAAACTCTGGTGCTTTTTCTTACAATATTTTTCGCTGTGTTCTTTGCCAATCTAGCGTCAATTTTTGCCACAACTGCGCTTGTTATTGCAGGCATTGGCCAGGTGGCTGATGAACTGCAGCCAGAATCACATTTGCAGCTCTCGTCTGAGTTGGCAAAAGACATAGAGCGTCTCAATGCTCAAGCTGTAGTCAATACCGAGCCGTTCTTTGAAGTTCGAACAAAAGAACAGCAGCGTGCATTTGAGAATGATGCAAGGCTGTGCAAGTCGTGGCAACAAATGTATCTGAAAGATGGTGATGAGATGTCAAAAATGCATAGAGATTCAGCCTGTAAAAGAGCTAACAGCCACTAACATTTTGAGGCTCTGAAGTGAATGTGTCGGTCATCTAAAACCAGCCAAAGGCTAATTTACTGTCATAGTCGCCATTAAAATTGGCCCTGTTATAGGAGCAACACCGATGATGAAAAACGCCAAATTAGCTTGGTTTGCTGTCGTTGAGTTAATCAATGACTTGTCCAAAAAACTAACAAAAACTTACACCATGATTTTTAAAGGTGGAGTTATCTTGGTTGGCCTCGCGCTAGCAATGCTTTCTACCCACATACCGCAAATACTGGACTATGAGTTAAAAGCTAAAGAGACAGAATTTGAATTTCAGGTTTTAACAGGGCAAGCGATTTCCACAGTTAATTGCGAACAAATTAAAAATCACCAAAAGTTGTGTTTACTCGCTAAATATCAGGCTAGCACCATCAAACAATCGACCGGCTTATTTTTAATGTTCTATAAATTTTTTCTTTGGGCTGGTTGCGGTTTGATTGGTGCTGCAATTTGGGGTTTTATGCTTGACGTAATTTTTAACGAAGAACATCAGACAACAGTACCGCCGATCGACAAATAATTTGAATACTTACATCCGAGTTAAAGCTTTACTCCCGAACCATTTTGACTTACAGCTTCCCAAAATGCCAATGGATTTAATCAGATACAATGTTCAAGAAATAACCCTTCCATCGAATGATCATATTCAAGAATATTGCCGCCCTACTTTACCCACGGCCGTTACACCACCAAATGGAAGCAATTTAAACGTGCAATCAAAAACATCAACCTTGGTAAATATCACTTTTTTCCATAGGGGCATTGTTGGCCGCTTTCACCGTCAATGCCCTTGTCACACATGAACCCGAGCAACAAAAAAATGGTATCTGGTCATGCAACGATGCTTACTACCTTTAAACATTAAAATTGACACCATACATTCAACTTGCAATTATGATACTTGTGCGTTTCAAGCACTTACAGAAACTCAAATTTAATGGAACTATTATGAAAAAATTTATTACATTACTGTTGGTGATCGCAACTTTTGGAGTTTCCGCAGAATCTGGTTCATCACTCGTTAGTCATATTTATTCCGTAAGAACTACCAGTTCAAATTATGCTTGGAATTTCATATACCTTACTAATATTACAGATACCAATGTTCGTGTATCGATTTCAATGTATAGGGAAGACGGGACGTTAATTTCAGATGTTGACAACAATAGCTCTGCAGGACTTCTAAAAGCATCGAATGTGACTGCATATAACGATGTTGACCTTAATAACTCAATGTCTTTTACATTGGACCCTAAGGTTACAACACGTGTATGGTTGGATAATCCATCAAGTACTGAGATTATCGGGTACGCACTAGTCAAGTGGGTAAAAGATGGAATTCCCATGCAGTCAGAGGCTTTAATCGGTCACGCTGTTGCGTATCGCGCTTACAATGGTGTTGGTTATTATTCCGTACCAATTAACGATGGTAAACCGTTTTAAATACTCATCTATTTGATTCCTTCTGACATTTCCGTCAGCAATTTCAACATTGGCAGGCAACAAACATGGCGCTGAAAGCGCCATGCAGTGACCGAAGGGAACGGGGACTAAGGCGGTAACACGGCCGCCTGAAATCGAAGATTTCTTCCTGGAAAACATGTCATGATGTAAATTAGCTAAATGTAAATATTTAAGTAAATTAAAAAAGTGATTTACCTAAAATATCATTAATAATTAATGACTTAAGGGAGAAAAATGGAATTAGCTGATGTAATGTTTGGGGACAACAATTTAACTATGCAAACGCAATTTGGTGAACTTCTGCCAGATCCAAATTTGATACAAAACATAGATCATCTTATTTCATTTATAGCAGTTGAACTCAAAAACTGGTCAGAACATTCAGCTGTTCTTTCTGAAAAATTATCAACTGAGCCCTCTCACATACGAGCTTCTTACCTTATGGAAAGCTCTAACGTTCGCTTTTATATCAAAGCCTTATTTAACGTTTCTACTTATTACGTAACTTGTGAAGACGCCATCACAAAACTGAATACCCAGCTTCAAATTTTAAATAAACATTATCAATTAAATCAGAGAAAACCAAAAATTGACGACAAAAGCGATTTTCATACAAAGGTTAAACTAATACGTAATTGCAGCTTTATTCATCAAAATACGACCACATTTACAGGTCAAACGGATAATATTAAAGGACAAATGGAAAAGAGAAAGGCTATGTCATGGTTTCCCTCATTAAATTGGAGCGCCGAAGAAGAACCATCTTGCGAAAGTTACGAGTTCGGAACTTCTAATTGGTACACCTCCATTAACGGCTCTAAATATGAATCATCAATTGAAATTTCAGTTCATGGATTCTCACAGTTTGCAAAATCTGCCATCGAAAACCTTGAAAACAAAAAGGTTAAATTGATTGAGTTTTATGAAAACATGCTTAACTACAAAAAACAGTGATGTTGTTAGAGTCTTTCCGTACAAATTTGAATAGTCGAATAAAAAACTCATTCCTCCTCGTTATACAAAATTGCTTCTTCAGTAGCTTTTCAATCCCCGAGTAAATAGCCGTTTTTACAGGTTATCTCGTAAATGGCCGCGCCGGTTCGGTTTTGACTGTGCGGGCACAGTAATAGCCCACTCTTGTTTCATTTTGAAACAAAACACCAGTATTGCACCCAAAAAACGCCTAAAGCCAGAAACTCACAAGCAACCGACTTAATTGCGGTTTACCTAAAACGTACACCCAAAACCAAACTACTTCGCAGACTCAATTAAGATGGTATAGGACGCAATTACACCAAACAAACTAGTATTGGCGGTAACTGAAATAACGTTCCAGCCGTCGTTTTCGGCGTCTTCAATTTGCTTGTTAAGTAAATCAATGTCGGGCTCGACGCCCCAGAAGGATTTCTTTTTACTGAAAATGACTACTTTTTTCATTGGTATTTCTTTCCTTGAAATTGGCAGTAGTGATGCGCAAGTTTATAAAAACTGGCTAATTTATTTTAAATTGTTAGCCAGTTTCATCTAATTTCCAGATTAAGACAAGTACGTTTCTAACCCACGAATTAAGGCTTTTGTTGTTTTTCAAGTACCGTGATCAATAACTTCCTATCTTGTTTTTCTGCGGCAAACAGCACTTCATCATCGAGCGCAATACCTTGCAACATTGCCGGATCAGCGACTTTAAACACCATGGTCATCGGCGGCATGCCGATATTTTTGATGGCTTCGTGTTTTAAGGTGATTTTGCCTTGCGCCAGGTCGATTTTTCGCACTGTGGCTTTGGTGAGTTCGGTGGTTTTTTGCTGTGCTGCATTCGCTGTTTGTGCTACCGCTGAATGTGCCGCATGGTTCACGGCATCATGCGGCATGGCGTTGGCGCTACTGCAGCTTAACAGCAGCATTAAACCCAGGGTTTTGGACATCGTTGCTACTGACATGAGGTTGTTGTTTTTAATCATTTTGAACTCCGTTATGAATATATTCGTTTGGTTACATCGGCAGCGTTGGGCTGTACCATTTGTGTGCATTAGTGCCCGTCATGCGAGGTTGGTTTTCGCACTTTCATTTCAATATTGTGTTGATGCTGGTGCTTCAGCGGCATCGACTGGCCACCGCTATTTTCATGTCGTTCCGGTTGTGCCAGTTCGCCACCCTGCCATTCGCTCGCGACCGTGCCCGCCGGATGTTCAAACCAACCCGGATCCTGATAGTTATTGGCAGGCTGATTGTCCCGTACCTTTAAAATACTGAACATGCCGCCCATTTCCACCGAGCCAAAAGGCCCGTCGCCGGTCATCATCGGCAAGGTATTGTCGGGCAGCGGCATCGCCATTTCGGTCATATCGGCCATGCCGCGTTCGCCCATCACCATATACTCCGGCACCAGTGTTTGAATTTTTTTGGTCAAACCGCTGTGATCAACACCAATCATATTGGGCAAATCGTGGCCCATCGCGTTCATGGTGTGATGCGATTTGTGGCAATGAAAGGCCCAGTCCCCTGCTTCATCCGCGACAAATTCCAGCTGCCGCATCTGACCAACCGCGATATCGGCGGTTACTTCCGGCCAACGACTGCCTGGTGGCGTCGGTCCGCCATCAGTACCGGTAATGGTAAATTCGTGGCCATGCAGATGAATTGGGTGATTGGTCATGGTTAAATTGCCCACCCGAATGCGCACTTTGTCGTTGGTGCGCACCACTAATGGATCAATGCCCGGAAAAGCCCGGCTATTCCAGGTCCAGAGATTAAAATCCAGCATGGTCATGATTTTTGGGGTGTAACTGCCAGGGTCAATGTCGTAGGCATTAAGTAGAAACACAAAATCTCTATCCACTTCAGCGATATGCGGATGCGGCTCTTTCGGATGAGTCACCCAAAACCCCATCATGCCCATCGCCATCTGCACCATTTCATCGGCGTGCGGATGGTACATAAAGGTGCCTGGGCGGCGCGCTACAAACTCATAGACATAGGTTTTGCCAGGAGCAATCGCCTTTTGCGTCAGACCGGAAACGCCATCCATGCCATTCGGTAGCCGTTGGCCGTGCCAATGCACTGAAGTATGTTCCGGCAATTTATTGGTGACAAAAATCCGTACCCGATCGCCCTCCACCACTTCGATGGTCGGCCCTGGCGACTGGCCGTTATAACCCCATAAATGCGCGGACATACCGGGCGCGATTTCGCGGATGACCGGCTCGGCCACCAAATGAAATTCCTTGATGCCCTGATTCATCCGCCACGGCAAAGTCCAACCGTTTAGCGTGACCACCGGGTTGTAATCGCGGCCGTTGTTAGGCTGCAATGGTCCCATGGTATTGGGGGACGTTTGGATCACCGCTTCCGGAATAGCCGCCAGCGCAGATTTGCTGACAGCGGCAACGCTCACGCCTGCGGCAATGGCCGCGACGTTTTTAAGTAAATCTCTTCTTGAATACATGCTAAAACTCCCAAATCTTCAATGATTGGCCACAGCCGCTTGTTGTCCACCACAGACGTTTAGTGGCCACCGGCGCTACTTTTAGTTGGCTGTAATAACGGCGTCGGAAAATCTGTCCCTGGCGTACCAATTCGCGCCATTTCCAGTTCGGCCGTTGCAATCAAAAAGTCACGATTGGCATTGATGGTGCCGGTAACGGCGCTGATTTGGCTGCGGGCATCGGCCAGTAATTCAAACACACTGATAAACATGCCGTTGTACAACAGCTGGTTTTCTTCAGCGATTTGCTGCGCCAACGGCACTACTGTCGTTTGATAGTGCAGCGCGATATCGTGTTGCGTTTGATAGTTGTAGAAACTTTGCTGCAATTCGGCACGCGCCTGAATACCGATGGCGGTGACCTGCGCGACGGCTTGTTGATATTGCGCTTCGCCTCGTTTTAGCCAATGTTGGCCAGCGTCAAACAAGGGTAATTCGAAAATCAGGCTGTAACTACGTTCATCGGAATGTTGCAAATTCCCGGCAACTTCCGCTGAAAATACATTCACTAACCGGGTGGCTCGCGTGAGTCCTGCCTGATCGGCAAGCCGGATTAACTGCATTTTTGCCAATTGCACATCGAGCCGTTGATCCAGACTTTGTTGCGCGGTTTTAGCAATTTCAGCGATAGGCGGTCGCTCAACCGGCACTTCAGGTAGTCGTTGTGGCAGTTTTAGCAATTCATCGTTTTGCCATAAGCCAAGCTGGCGTTTGAGTTTTTCGCGGCTGC
This sequence comes from Rheinheimera sp. SA_1, assembly GCF_001669775.1. Classification (GTDB taxonomy): domain Bacteria; phylum Pseudomonadota; class Gammaproteobacteria; order Enterobacterales; family Alteromonadaceae; genus Pararheinheimera. The sequence continues at coordinate 183,046 of NZ_LXWK01000016.1, read as the reverse complement.
TATACAAAGCCTGACGCGCCAACACCAGATTCAGCGTGCTATCGCTTAAAAAGCTTTGCTCCCGTAAAAACTGCAGTTTATTAAAATTGCCGGTGGCGGCCATCCGTTTCGCCAGTTCAGCGCTGGCTTCGGTGCTCTGCTGTACTTTTTCAACAAAAGTAAGTACCTCAGCCGCCGCCACAGCATGCCAGTAAGCCAGTTTGGTGTTGTGAATGATCAGCGCAATCCGCTGCGCCGTGGCAAGCCGCGCCATCGAATAATCCTGCAACGCCAAATCGCGAACTGTTGGCAACGTCAACAGCGCCAACAAGTTAAAGCCAAACTCAAGTTCCGTACTGCCATCACTACCGGTTTCGCGGGTGATTTTCACTCCAGGATTGGGCATGGTCGATAGCTGGCGTAAATCGGCCTGTGCAATCCCCAACGACCAAAGTTCAGCCTGGATCTCCGGGTTATTCAAAATGGCAATTTCGACCGCTTGCTGCAGTGTAATCGGTTGTTGTAGTAACTGGCGCACTCTGGCGGCTGCAGTTTCTTGCTCTGCACTCGTCAACGGCTGCTGCAGTGAATGTGTCGTCACACTTTGTAATTGCTTATTAATAACAGCAATATCGTCGCCGCTATTCACTGCGCAGCCGCTTAGTGTCAGCAGCAAAGTGCTTAATAGCAGTGGCACATATTTTTGATGGTTCATGGCTGGTCCTTCACCGGTGTCGCCGGCTTTGGTGTTTTGTCGGCGTGATGATGCATCGGATGATTCTTTGAATGATGCTTTGAAGGCTGTCTTGGTAGATCATGCCCAGCATCAACTTCACTGGCGTAGAACATCCAGCCACCAAGTTCTTTTACTCTGGTGTTGGCGTCTTGCCAATTACCGATTTCCGGCATGGTGATTGATTGTTTTGGCATCGGCTGCGCAGCATGAAACCCGGCCGATTCAGCGCCTGAATTCGCTATCGTCAGTACATTCGGTAGCAGCAGAGTCGGCGCCGACTCTGCTGCGATTGCAGTCATGCCAATGAGTAGCAGACTGCTTGCCAACAGCAGCGGCAACAGAGCGCGTTGCGACTCACCACCTGGCGCTTTAAATAAAATAGTCATCAGGTTATCCCCAATTATTTAGCTTTAGATCAGAAATTAAAAATTAGAAAACACAACAACAAATTCTGGTCATAAATACCGTTTTCGTCGAAGGTTTAAGCATATGGCAGCAAACAGCATCGAAGCTGATGTTTAAAACAGTTGTTCAGAACAGTTGATCTGAGCTTAGTTTTTGGGAGGTCGTTCCTGGGCGGAACTTTGTGATCGGAGATAGAGATCGTCGAAATATTGGATTTTTTGCTGGGCAATAGTGGCTTTCATCAGCCATACCGTTGGCATTGCGGCGCCATGTGCAGTCGAACAGCCATCACAGCTGGGGCAACTGCCACTGCAATGTTGTTGATCAGGGCTCTGATCACAACAGTCATGCAGATTGGTTTGCTGATCTGCAGCGTAATCGGCTGCAACGTGAATTTGAACTTCGGTCAGAGCTGTGTGATCGTTTTGAACTGCTTGAACTGCTTGAACTGCTTGAACTGCGGCCGTGTCGTGCGTTTGGCAATGCGCCATAGCCGATGCATCAACCTGGCTAGACCAGGCTGTCAGTGCAAACCATATAATCAGTAACAGTGGAAATCGCATCAATGCCTCTCATGCCAGAAGGTGCAAATTAACCGCTTCTGCGGTGCGGGTCAACTGCAAATCATCGCACGACGAATGGCAGCCTAAATCATTTGTACCTACCTCCTATTTCAGGGATAATGCAAATACTTTGCATTAGCATCTTAATTGAAATTGGATTGGTTATGCTGACATTATGGGACGCGCCGAAAGGTGCGTCGGTAACGATAAGTGGTCTGAAACAAGGTCTGCACCAGCTGGTACTGAACCGGTTAAGCGAAATGGGTTTAGATCAGGGCCAAACGGTGTTGTGTTTGCGCCGCAGTCCTTTTAATGGTCCGGTTGTGGTTGCGATAGCCGATTGTGTCTATTCGCTCGAACAACAAATTGCCAGCCATATTTTTATTCAGCCACTGTCGTAATGCTATGGTATTGCAGATAGTCATGACCCTACTGGCTGTCGCCAAAGTCCATTCAGCACTTTCCTGCTTGGCGTTGTTCATAGCGCCCGTAGTTTTGCTTTGCTCACAGGTTTATTTATGAAACGTATTATTCTGGTTGGAAAACCAAATTCAGGTAAAAGCTTATTATTTAACCAACTCACTGGTTTAAGACAAAAAGTTGCCAACTTTCCCGGTGTCACGGTCGAGCTGAAAACCGGCCGCTTTGATGCGTTTGAGCTGGTCGACTTTCCGGGTACTTACTCGATGAGTACCCTATCGCGTGACGAAGATATCGCGGTCGAAAAAATTAATCAGGCGCTGCTCGATGATAATACGGCACTGATTATCTGTAATCTGGATGCCACCAGGCTGGAAAGTAGTCTGGTGTTCGGTATGCAAATGTTGGCGCTGGCGCAGCGCTTTAATAAAAAGTTGCTGTTTGCATTAAATATGATTGATGAAGTCGAACGTTTTGGGCATCACATTGACGTGAATGCTTTGGCGGCAGATGTTGGATGTCCGGTATCGGCTTTGTCGGCGAAAACTTTGCTAGGGATCAGCGAATTTAAACAGCAAGCTTTGGCGCTGGCGAATTCGCCAACCGCTACTTCAGAGCCTGTTCATAACGCCACCACCGCCAATATCGCTGCAGACGTGCCGGTCAACCCACTGGTGCAAAGCCGTAAACTGGCGGCCAAATATGGCATTAAAGCCAGCATTGTCCTGAAAACCCAAAATCGCATTGATGCCTTTATGCTGAATAATGTCAGCGGCAGCATTGCATTCTTATTAGTGATGTTCTTGTTATTTCAAAGTATTTTCACTTTTGCTACACCATTAATGGACGGTGTTGAAAGTGCATTAGGAGCCTTGGCACAAGCCATCACCGGCATGATTGGCCCGGGGATGCTCAGCGATTTTCTCAATGACGCCATTTTTGGCGGCTTAGGCTCGTTTTTAGTGTTTGTACCGCAAATTATGGTACTGACGTTGATCATCGGCTTACTCGAAGACAGCGGTTATCTGGCCAGGGCGGCGCTGATTTGCCATCGGCCATTAAGTTATTTTGGTCTCTCCGGCCGCAGTTTTATTCCGTATTTATCGGCGCATGCTTGCGCTATTCCGGCCATTATGGCGGCACGCACCATTGAGTCGCCGCGCAAACGTTTAATTACAATGCTAACCATTCCGCTGATGTCCTGCTCGGCGCGTCTTCCGGTCTATGCGTTGTTAATTAGCGTACTTATTCCACCACAACAGTATCTTGGTGGATTAATCAACTTGCAGGGTGTGGCGTTTTTCTCATTGTATTTGTTCGGTATTCTGACGGCGCTACTGGTGAGCTTGGTGCTGTCGCGTACTGCGAACGATGATGCCAAATCCGATATGCCATTTATTCTGGAGCTGCCCACTTATCGTTTACCACACTGGAAACCGCTGATTCACCGCGTGGTGCAAAGCGCCAAACAGTTTATCTATCGCGCTGGCCCGGTGATATTTGTGGTATCGCTGGTAATTTGGCTGTTAGGTTACTTCCCTTCGGATGCCGGTGGTCTGGAATATTCTTACCTGGGGCAAATTGGTCATTTTATTGAGCCGCTATTCACGCCATTGGGCATCGACTGGCGTTATGGCATTGCCATTTTGATGTCATTTTTAGCCCGTGAAGTGTTTGTTGGCGCTTTGGGCACCTTGTTTGGGATTGAAGGCGCCGATGAAAATATCGCAGGTCTGGCTGCCAACATTCAGCAAGATGGTCTGGCCTTTGGCGCTGGTATTGGTATTTTGTTGTTTTATGTGGTTGCTTTGCAATGTGTGGCGACCGTTGCCACGTTAAAAGCGGAAACCGGCAGCACTAAACTGGTGTTAGGTTTAGTCGCAGGTTATGGCACACTGGCCTATTTGCTGGCATTTATGGCCGCCAGCCTGATTGGTTAATTTGCTGATTAATTAACGACCAGAAAAAAAGGCCAGCGTATGCAGACGCTGGCCTTTTGCTTTCTTCATGACTGTCAGATTAAGCGTCTTGACGACGACGGCGTAAACCTAACAACATAAAACCTGCGCCAAATAAGGCAATTGTTGAAGTGACCGGAACTTCTTCCGCAATATAGCTATCAATCCAGTCTAAAGTGTCGCGGACGCGGGTCGAGGCATACAGATTGCCATAACCAGCCTGATTGTCACCAATTTGCCAGCCTAATGAATGCACGCCAGCTAAAAAGAATTCACCCGCTTCCTCGATAAAGACTGCGCCACCTGAATCGCCACCAGCAATCGAATATTCCAGACCTAACGCCAGATTATCTGAGCTGAAACCAAAATCATTGAAGCCATAAATAAAGTTGACCCAATCGTTGTACACATCACCATAGCTGTCAGTTGCAGCTGGATCCGGATGGTCAAAATCAGACCACATCAATTGCTCGCCGGTACCTGCGGTTGAAAACATACCGTCAATCACATTCTGGCCTGCACGACGGGTGCCTGCACCTAAGTTTGCACCAGTATTACCGTTACCAGTGGCGCCATACCCAACATGAGTACCAACTGAGCCAGCTTCACCTGAACCACGATACAGCTCAGCCGGGCCGACATCAAAGCCTTCTTCAACGTACATCAGACCAACGTCCCAGCCTTCAATTAAGTTGCCAGTCCAGTTGTTATGTGCAACCCAGGAAGTCGCGGTGTAAGTTTTATGGCCAAGAATGCCAGAACGGTCGGCATTAAATTCTGGTAAGTGGAAAGTCATAGAAGTCGCTTCATCAACACAGTGAGCGGCTGTTAATACCCAGTGTTTGGCAACCACGGTACCGCTACAGATATAACCACCGTCGTTGGTATCAAATAATACCGCGCCGACGCTATCAAATTGTGATTGGTAAGACAGGTTTTTATACGAAGAGTCTGGAACATCGTGACGGATCACACCGGCGTTAGCGAAGCCGGAAAGTAATGTCAAAACAGAACCAACTGCGAAAGCTTTTTTTATCATAGTGTGCTCACTTTTAGGAATGGATTATGTTGCAAATAATTCACATGCTAGATTTGAGCCAATATTAAATTATCCTAATATCAATGCTTTAGATTACACTAAATTACATGGTGTAAAATTTTATGACGACTTATGATGCAAAATGACTGCTGATAGATACACAAAGGCCGCTGAAAACTCTGAAGTTTTAAGCTAAAACCATGTGGATGTGCGGGTTGTTGTCATGTTCATTTACAGCAGTGTCGCGGCACTTTGTAAATGGTCAATGTGTTGGATCCCAAGGCCTGAATTGCTATTAAGCAGGATGTTGGCACGGTCAAACATAGTCCCGCCCTGACATGGATTAAACTGACATAATGTCGGTCCATCTAAGTCAAACTTACTAACCAAAGGCGACAATGCACTCGCTACATGCGCCGCTGCTGCAACGCTTATAGCGGACTCAAGCATACAGCCCATCATACAAGGCACCTGATACAACCCGGCAATTTGCGCCGTCAGCATGGCTTTACTGATGCCGCCGGTTTTCATCAATTTGATATTAATAATGTCGGCAGCTTGTTGTTCTAACAGTTGAATGACCTGCTGCGGACTAAAAGCACTTTCATCCGCCATCACCGGCGTGTGTACAGCTGCGGTGACCGCTTTTAAGCCCGCCAGATCCTGTGCTTTCACCGGTTGTTCTACTAACTCCAGTTCAACACCGGCTTGTTCAATTTTCGATAACGCATAAATACTCTGTTTGGCGGTCCAGCCCTGATTGACGTCCAACCGCAGCGCTATACCGGCTGGCACTGTCCGACTCACCGCAATCACCCGCTCGATATCTTGCTGCAGATCAGTCCCCACTTTGAGCTTTAGTTGCTGATAACCGAGCGCCACCGCTTTTTGCGCATCGTCAATCATCGTTGCAGTGGCATTGACGCTGATTGTTAAATTGGTGCTGAGTGCGACCGGCCCGCCGCCCAATAGCTGATAAAGCGGCACGCCGGCAATTTGCGCTTTTAAATCGTATAAAGCGATTTCAACCGCGGCTTTGGCACTGGTATTGCCGACTACACTCGTCTGTACGATGTTAAGCAGCTGATTAAAATCCAGCATCGATTTGCCTAATAGCCGCGGTTTTAGCACCTGCTCCACCACAAAATACATTGAGGCCAGACTTTCGCCGGTGATCACCAGAGTTGGCGCCGCTTCACCATAACCGGTCATCCCTTCGCTGCGAATGGTGACCACTAAATCCTGCACTTGTTCTACGGTACGTAAGGCGGTTTTAAATGGTGTCACTAAAGGGACTGTCAGTACATAACAGTCAATATGTTCAATCAGCATAAAACTCCCGGCTGAGGCTTTTTAGCATATAAATGCCATCGATATAAGATTGGTGCTGATTTCGCTGCAGCGGCGATAACGGTGTAATGCTAACGCCGTTTAGCCGCGAATCATAATAACTGCCATCCGCTTTAAAATAATGCAGACCCGCGACATCATGGATCACAAAAGTTTCGCCCTGCTCCTGTCCTAAGACCAACATCACATGCCCTGGAATAAATATCAGATCTCCAGCTTGCGCCTGAAGCAAGCTTTGTTGTTTTTCCGGCAATGCAGCGTCGGCAAGCGACTGCACGGCCCCAAAATCAGCATCCGCCTGAGTGCCGGTATTGCGCGGTAGCACGAAGCCAAAACTGCGGAACACTTCACCAATAAAGCCAGAACAATCGCGTGCATTAAGGTCATGCCCCCAACCATAACGCTCGCCGAGAAATTTAAAGGCCTGTCCTAAGATATTGGCTTTGGTCAGCGGCAGATAGTGCTCAGCAACATCCTGATTTTTCGCGATTAATGCGCTCACCAACTGTAGCGATCCATCAGGCTGGCGGATTGGCAGCTGTACCACATAGCTAAAACTGGCGTTTTGGCCATGGATCACCGGCTGGTGTTGTCGCACTCTTGGCAGCTTGACACCCATTTCAAGCTGCACCGCTGAAGCCAGTGGCATTTCTGGCGTGACGTTGGTTGCAGCGCGGGCGCCGGTCACCAAAATGAAGTCACTGGCGTCGACAAACTGCTGGGCAATTGATTTTTCAGTAACAGCAAAATGTTTCACTTCTAACCAGCCCTGGTAATGGTAATGCCGCACAAAGGCCCATTGTTGATCGAAGCTCAGATGTAACACCTGCAGTGCTTCACCCGGAAAAACTGCTGTTTCCTGAAATCTGTCGAGCTGTTGATCAGTGGCGCTATTAAAAATCGGCTCATTGGTTGGAAAAGTACGAAGATTACCGCGGCTGGTCACTAATGCAAAACGAGCCGTTACCTGAACTGGCAGCTGCGCTAACGCCAGTAATTTTTCAAAGTCTTGCCAATGCTGTTCTGTTAGCAGCACCCCGGCCAGGTTGAATCTTGGGTTGGTCGAAGCATGACTTAAATCGACGATCATTTTTCTGACCGCGCCATCCGGATAGAATGCCGGCTCAGCAAATACGTTAATCACTTCGGGTAAGCTGTTGATTAAATGCTGGTTAAAGCGCTTAATTTCAGCGAGACTTAACAAAGTTTCCTCAGCACCATCCGTTTTATGCAGCCAATAATCCAGTTGTAGGTGGGTTGCTTTGAGCTGGGGGACATCACTTTGAAATGGTGGTGTTTGTTGTACCGGCAGCGTACTGCAGGCCAACAACAGCCATACCAGACTAAGCCAGCAAATTGCGGCAAATTGCGGGCGTAAATGAAAAAACCGGGTCGTTTTCAAGCCTGAATGTCGCTGGCTAATGGTAGATAACCCTCAGTATACTGAGGGGCAACAGAAACACAACCAACGACCGTGACAGGCAGGTCTTTAAGGGAAGGTTATGCGTTTACTGGCAATATCTGTTTTAATTTTAACAGCTTGCAGCACTACGACTGCACCAAACTCTAAAACGTTACCTCCGTTGGAAGCTGGGTTAACCGGCAATTCCAGCCAGCTCATTGTGGTCATCAGTGACCATTGGGATGCCACGCAGGGACAACTGTATAGTTTTGAAAAAATGCACAACCGCTGGCAAACCCAGCCAATGAGCGGCGCAGTGACTTTAGGCAAAAAAGGCCTGGCCTGGGGATTAGGATTGCATCCGGTCCAATCCGGTCTGCAAAAAACCGAAGGTGATGGCCGGGCGCCGGCTGGTCTGTTTACCCTTAGTGGCGCTTTTGGCTATGCCACAACTTTAGCGACCGCAATGCCCTATCAGGCGATGCAAGCAGATGACTTTTGTATCGATGTCGCTACATCGCCGCTTTACAATCAAACCGTTGCTCGCCGAAAGTTTCAATTGGCCTGGACTGCTAACAGCACCGAGCCGATGCGCCGTGATCTGCATTTGAATGGCGACCAGGCTTATCAACAAGGACTTTTTATCGACCATAACCCAAAAAATATTGCCGGTGCTGGTAGCTGTATTTTTATGCATCTGTGGCAATCGCCAGACTCCGCTACAGCCGGCTGTACCGCGATGGCAAAACCTCAACTAAGCGCCCTACTGCGCTGGTTAGATCCGGCGAAAAAACCGCTTTATTTGTTATTGCCCAAGCAGCAATATTTATTATTGACGCAAGCATGGCAGTTGCCGGAGCTCCCATCTACACCATGAACTTTTTAGATGTAATCGCCATCAGCAGCCGAAAATTCTGTCGTTGCAGCTGGTTATTCCTGGCGGTGCTGGTCAGCGCTTGTAGTAACACGCCAAAATTTCAGTTACAGCAGGATATCCTGGCTGCCGGTTTATCCCCGGATGAAGTTTCGGTATTAATGCTGCCGCTGTCAGGTGATGCGAACGAACTGGCGTTCGCTGCCGATCGGCCGATGCAACCGGCTTCCACCATGAAGTTGCTGACAACCAGCGTTGCGCTGGATTTATTAGGCAATAACTGGCGTGGTGAAACCCAGTTATTGGTACAGAAAACTGATCTCGATCGGCAAACTTTATCCGGGCCTTTAATAGTACAAGGTCGTAGCAATACCGATTTAAGTTACGGTGAACTGAACTTTATGCTGCAGCAACTTTATGATCAGGGTGTGCGGCATATCCCGGCTGGATTACAGTTTGACCGCGAGAACTTCAGCCCGAACCGACCTTCGCCAATCGCAGAGCCTTTTGATGACGCGCCCCGCGCTCGTTACAACCATGTGCCTGATCCGCTGATGTTACAACAAAATATGCATTGGTTGTCGTTGCAATCGGTTGCTAAAGGCGTCAAAGGCTGGTTTAGCCCAGGCTGGCCGACATTACAATTTGATTTAACCGCTCTCAAACTGGTCGATGTCGCCTGTGACACGTTCTCCATCCATCAGCAGCAAATTGTTGTAGAACAGCTATCAACGGAACTAGCACCGGAGTTAGCACCGGAACAACTATCACCAGAACAACTATCACCAAAACAATGGCAATTAAAAATCGTCGGCGAGTTTCCAGCCAATTGTCAGTGGCAAGGTCAATTAGAACTGCTCGATCGGGATCTAAATTTACAGCTGGCTGTGCAAAGTTACTGGCGCCAACTGGGCGGCACTATGGGTAATAGCGTTATATTTAAACAAGCTGACGTCGACAGCCAACTACTGGTGCAACATCTTGGTCGGCCGTTGCCGGAAATTGTCTCTCGAATCAATAAATTTTCTGACAATGCCCTAGCGCGGTTGGTGTATGCCAATCTGGCTGAGCCTGTGGAACATTCAGAAACAGCGCCAACCACACTACAAATGGCCGACTACCGTGTTCACCATTGGTTTAAACAGCACAAAATACCAACCGCAGGGCTTGTCATCGACAATGGTTCCGGCTTATCACGTTCTGCACAAATCAGTGCTCGCCAACTTGCTGGCATACTTGCCGCAAGTTGGTCGAGTCGGTATAGCGCAGAATTTGTTGCCAGTTTGCCATTGGCGGGTGTCGATGGAACTTTGCTACAGCGGTTAAAAAATGGTCCTGCCTGGCAACGTGCTCGGCTTAAAACCGGCACATTACGCGACGTAACAGCACTGGCGGGTTATGTCTGGGACAGTCACAACCGACCATGGATTTTTGTCGGTTTTGTCAATGCCGCGCATGCTCCAACGAAAGGTCGGCCCTTACTGGATAAATGGGTACAACAGTTGGCCGGGCAATAGGCAGTTCCAGCGAGTTGAGTGACAGCAACGCCAGCGCTTAGCCTCGAATTTGTAGCTCCAAAGCACTTAACCAAAGTTCGTGTGCCCGGGCTTGGTCCACCGCCGTTTGCTGCGACACTTCGACAAAACGCAATAGATTTCCCGGACGGCACTGACCCAAAGCGTTGACCCCCAGCCGGGTCACAGCACCAATTTTCGGGTAACCGCCAATGGTCTGATGATCGTTTAGCATCACAATCGGCTGGCCATCAGCGGGTAACTGAATTGCCCCCAGGCAAATACCTTCTGATAACAAGGCCTGACTCGCCACCGGTAAGGCTGCGCCCTGCAAACGCATGCCCATCCGATCCGACATCGGCTGCACCTGATACACATTTTGCTGGAACCTGGTCAATGTATCTGCGCCAAGTTCAGCTTGCTGCGCACCAGCCACAAACGGAATATTTTGCATCGCTTTGGCTTTGAGCTGAAACTGGTAATCGACGCTGCGCACCGCAAATTTTCGGGTTGTCACTGCAACCGGTAGCGCCGTTCCCGCTTCTAATGGCTGTCCATCAATGCCACCAACACCCTCACGCAGCACCGTGGCACAACTGCCAAGTACTGGGGTGACCAAAAAGCCACCGCCGACGGCCAGATAACAACGGGCACCTGCTTTGCTATAACCGATTTCAAGCTGGTCGCCATGCTGCAGCTGCATACTTTGATAACGCTCATAGCGTTGGCCATTTAAAAAAACCGGCATTGCGGCACCTGTCACGGCAAGTGTCACGCTGCCAATCGCACGAAACTGCACCGCGCCAAGCCCTATTTCCAGTAACGGCGCTGTGGGCTCGTTGTCGACCAGCGCATTGGCAAGCCTGGCCGATGTTGCATCAACCACACCACCCTGCGTCAAGCCCATGCTGGCTGCGCCAAAACGTCCTAAATCCTGCAACTGGGTAAAAACATTCACTTTTTGCAGTAACAAAGCCGCTGCTGTTGCTACGGGTGCTGTCACAATTGACCTCCAAGCTGCAAATATTCTGCACGCTCAATCGGCACGAACATGACCGCATCACCGGTACTCAGCGTCATCGCTGGCTCTTTTTGCAGGTCAAACAATGGCATTGGGCAATTGCCAATTAAATTCCAGCCGCCAGGCGATGCTGCCGGATACACCGCTGTTTGCCGATCGGCAATGGCAACACTGCCCGCCGGGACTTTTAATCTGGGCGTTGTTAATCTGGCGGTAGCGATCCGCTCATCAACCCACCCCAGATATGCAAAACCTGGCGCAAAACCAATGGCATACACCTGATACCTTTGTTCGCTGTGGATTTTGATCAATTGTGAGACGCTCAGTTGATGCTGTGCTGCAATGGCGGCGAGATCCGGACCGGTTTCGATACTGTAATAACAAGGTAATTCAATCAGTTTGCCGCTACTTTGCGCGGTTTGGGGCTCATGGTTTAGTGCAACATCTGTTAGCTCGGTCAGTAAATCGGCAAGGCAAAGCTGCAGCTGTGATTGATCTAAGCGCAGAAAATCGTACACCAGCAGCACCGAATTGTAAGAAGGAATGATTTCCTGCAACAATGACCCCAGTTGCTGCCGCAGTTGCTGGCTTAACCACTGTACTTGCGCTAAAACCTGCGCGTCGGCAACCGGCGCCAGATAAATCAGCAGTGAGTTTTCACCTGCCTGGCGGATCTGCGGGTAGTCTGAGTGGTTCATAACGAACATCCATGATAATGAACAACATTGCTGCGGCTAAACTAACGCGGGCGCATCTGATAAGCAACCTTTTCACCTGATGAGCGACATGCAGTTAGCGGCTACTCCATTCCACCGGTTAAATCTGTTGGCGCAAGATTTCACACAGAGCGCATCTATGGTAAAACAGCGTTGTTACTTCAAAGGATTGCTGATGTTTAAATTTCTACCGATAGCCTCAAAACCAAGTAGACAAAATTCAGCTGTCATTTTTCTTTGGCGCGGAGCCATCACCGCACTGCTATTGCTGCTTAGCGGCTGCAGTCACAATCCAGGTTTTATTCAGGTCGATCAGCAATATCAATCAGCAAACCGTAATGATCGGGTGCGCTTTGTGGTCATTCACTACACCGCGGGCAACTGGCAACAATCGCTGGCTGTATTAACCAAACCCGGCAAGCGGCCGGTCAGTTCGCATTATTTGATCCCAGGCTCCGGTGACCCCACTTATCCTGCTGACCGACCATTAAAAGTGTATCAATTAGTCCCAGAGCAGCAACGCGCCTGGCATGCGGGTGACAGCCGATGGGAAGATCGCACTGGCTTAAACGACCATTCCATCGGTATTGAATTAGTAAATGAAAGCTGGTGTGAAAAACAGCCAAATCAGCTGCAACAACAGGCCGAGCTTTGTGTGGCCGCCGATTTTGATCCGGCACAATTGCAGCTGTTACTTGCTTTATTAAAAGACATTCTGGCCCGAAACACTGACATCAGCCCAACAAGGGTGCTTGGTCACAGCGATATAGTACCGCTTCGAAAACAAGATCCAGGTAGTCGTTTTCCGTGGCAATGGTTGGCCGCCAATGGGGTTGGTGCCTGGTATGACGCTGCGGTGATGCAAAAATACTGGCAGCAAGTGCCTGCTTTGCCAGAAATCAAAACTGTACAACGTGCATTGCAACTTTATGGTTATGGTATTGCGATCACTGGCGAACATGACGCCCAAAGCCGCGCTTATCTGCTGGCCTTTCAGCGACATTTTGTGCCAGAGCAATTAACCGGTGAGCCGGACCTAAAAACCATCGCCGTGCTGTGGGCGCTGCTGGAAAAGTATTTCCCCAAAGCGCTACAGCAAGAGTCCAGTTTGCAACTCCTGACGCCGTCAGCTGCAGTCGCAATTACGCCGGCCTGGTTCACGCAGATCTAAATCACGCAGGCTTAATGCCCACCTGCAAAATCTGGTCGTGTTCATTCATTTGCCGCACTGTCAGTACCAGTTGATCCAGTTGCAGGCTATCGCCGACTACCACCCGGCGGTGGAATCTGGTGGTGATGTAATCGGAAATTGATTGTTGCGGATCAAGCGAGCCAAACTCGATGGTATAAAATGCGCCTAAATCGGCCAGGCTTATTTGACCGTTCAGCACAAACTCGCCAAAGAAATCTTGTTTGCTTAAGGTTGCTTGTGCCGCATAGCTCGAAAGTACATCGCTTAATTGCGCGCAGTCTGCGGCTTTGGCCAGCACCATAATGATATCGGCAGCTTTAAAATTGGCACAATCGGCCATCTGGATCCATTCGTTATCCCTCACCAAACCAAGAAACTGCACTGTTGCTGGCACCGGTAATTGCTGCCACTGCGCGTCTACGACCGAGGAGTCGACACTGACTTCAAAAGCCAGCACCTGTAATACATCGTTGCTGGCAATTGCGTCCAGTGACATCACAAAATCCGGACCTGGCTCTTTTGGCACCTGCAATTTTAGCCAACGTGCCACAGGTGCAATCGACCAGCCTTGTACCAGCAACGACACGATCACCACGAAAAAAGTCACATTAAAGTACAAATCGCTGTCAGCAATACCAGATATCCACGGGATCAACGCCAAAATAATCGGCACCGCGCCGCGAAGGCCAACCCAGCTGATAAAAAGCTGATCCCGCTTCGGAAAATGAAACGGTAATAAACTAAAAAATACCGCCAGTGGCCGCGCTACAAAAATCATCAATAGTGCCAGCAATAAGGCAGGAATGGCATATTCAACCAATTTACTCGGCGTCACCAGCAAGCCCAACATCAGGAACATCACGATTTGACTAAGCCAGGCCAAGCCGTCGTGCATCCGCAGAATATATTGCACTTGTGCGAGCCTGGCATTGCCGATTAAAAAACCTGCCAGATACACTGCTAAAAAACCACTTCCGCCAAAGATGTTGGTAGCGCCATACATCAGCAACGCATATGACACAGCAAACAACGGGAAAAATGCACTGCCAAGCGGTAATTTCCGGCACAACCAGATAAACAACTTACCGCCGCCGTAGCCAAATAAGGCACCAACCACCGCCTGCTGCAGAAAACCAACCAGCAGCAGCCAATTTAATTCTGAACTACCGGCCACCACGCCTACCAGGGTAAAAGTCAGCATCACCGCCATCGGATCGTTGCTGCCCGATTCGATTTCCAGCGTTGAAGCCACCCGCTCTTTAATATTCAGACCGGCCGACTGAAAAATTGAAAATACCGCAGCCGCATCGGTTGAACTTAAAATTGCACCTAACAACAAACCTTCCAGCAGTGTCAGATCAAACAAATACATCGCACCAAAACCAAGAATGGTGCAGGTCAGCACCACGCCAACGGTTGCCAGCATTGCCGATGGCGCCAATACCACTTTAAACCGCTCTGGCTGGGTGCGCATGCCGCCATCAAACAGGATGATCACCAACGCAATAGAACCAATCAGCAAAGCGACATCAGGATTGGAAAATTCAATACCCAATACCCCTTCTTCACCGGCCAGCATGCCGATGACCAAAAATACCAATAATAATGGGGCGCCAAAACGCGCAGAAATCAGGGTGGCGATAATGCTTAATGAAAATAATGCGCCGGCGATCAGAATGTTTAAATTGACTGCATCCAATACAAAAGTCCTTTGTTGGTTTTCTCCGCCAGGTGGATCAGCAAGCTCTGATCAAACGTTTGGCAAAATTGGGGCATTAAAAATGCCAACAGCAGCTACACGCTGCTGTTGAAGGACTCAGGTCGTTGTTTAAAAATGCGTTCAGGTCGGATAAAAGTCAACCCGAGCCATTATCGAAGTTGAATTTCCTGATAAATAGCCTGTAATGCGGCCAGCGGATCATCGGCCTTGGTAATAGGACGGCCAATTACCAGATAATCAACACCAACCGCCAATGCTTCGTTCGGGGTCATCACCCGTTTTTGATCGTCAGCTTTGGCGAATGACGGCCGAATACCAGGCGTAACTAAACAAAAACTCTGACCGAATTGTTGTTTTAATAACGCCGCTTCTTGCGCCGAACACACCACGCCATCCAGGCCCGAATTTGCTGTCAGCGTCGCCAGTTTTAATACTTGTTCGGCCGGTGTTAAGTTGATGCCAAGCTCGGTTAAATCAGCTTGTTCCATCGAAGTCAGCACAGTAACGGCAATCAATAACGGCTTGTCGGCACCAAATTTAGCCAGTGCTTCGCGCGCGGCAATCATCATCTTGCTACCACCACTGGCATGCACGTTGACCATCCAAACGCCTAAGTCAGCAGCAGCTTGCACGGCTTTGGCAACAGTGTTTGGAATATCATGGAATTTTAGGTCTAAAAACACTTCAAACTGCCGCTGCTGCAGTTCGCTTACAAAAGATGGTCCAAAATGGGTAAACATCTCTTTGCCGACTTTCAACCGGCATAACGCAGGGTCTAATTGACTGACTAAATCCAAAGCGGCTGATTTTTGTTCAAAGTCGAGCGCGACAACAATTGGGCTATTTTTCATAAACTAAACCTTTGAGATTAACGACCATCGATGCCGGAAAGTGGCTCCACCGTTTCCCACTGCTGACAGGACGGGCATAACCAATAGGTTTGGCGGGTTTTAAAACCACAATTGCGGCAACTGAATAAAATTTTGGTTTCCAAGTAAGCATTAACCAGCTGTTCGACTGAATGCAAAGCAGCACGATGCTCTGGCTCGGTGATTTGGCGTAACTGCAATAAACGCTGAAATAACCGAATGTTCGGTTTTTGCTGTAGCTTCTCTAGTAGAAGTTGCTCACCCGCAGCAGGCGATCCGGTCTGGACCAGCCAATCCGCTAAGAAAATGGTGGCGGTGATGTTTTTATTTTTGTGCGCCAACTGACTGAGCAGCTGATACCACTCAGCCGAAGGCAACTGACACTGTGCCAGCCCAGGCAGTATTTCTGCTGCCCACTGCGGTTTTTGCTGTAACACGGCTTTAAATGCAACTGCCGCATCTTCTGGAAGTTGCTGTTTTAATAACAGCTGCGCCAGTTCAAATTTTGGCCGGATCGCCTGCGGATATTGTTGACTAAGCAGGCGCAGCGAAAACACATCCAACGGCTTTTGTTGATCCAGACAGCGCATATTGGCAATAGCAATACGCAGCGATTTTGAATCGGTTTTATCGACATCATGACTAAACGACACTGCTTTATGCCATTCATGGGTGGCAATAAATAACGTAAACAACAGCTTCAGCGTTTTTTCGCGCAGGTGCTCGGCCTGGACCAATTCTGTCAGCAGCTTTTCAGCCCGATCGTAAAGTCCGGCCGAAAAATAATCGTTGGCGAGCTCGAGCTGAATTTGCTGAGCCTGCATTTTGGGGAGCTTCAGATGATGTAATTTTTCGTGGATGCGAATGGCTTTATCCCAGTCGCCGCGCCGACGGAACAAATTGGCCAGTGCCAGGTAAGTGTCGATGGTCGCCGCTTCGATATCGAGTAACTGCAACAATTGCTCGATGGCTTTATCTTCCTGATCAGTCAGTAAAAAGTTTAAACCAGAGGACAGATTTTTAGCGACATGGGCTTTACCTTTGAGCTCTTCTCGCCGCAGGCTGTTACGGCCATAAAACCAACCGTAAGCGGCAGCAATGGGCAGTAACAGAAAAAGCAGCTCAAGCATAAGAGTCAGGACTTACCAATGGTTCTGGCAAACCAACGTTTGGTTTTGAGTTTGAATAAAATAGACAGGGATAAACTTAGACCAACCGCAAAACCGAGTAACAGAAACAACAGGGCGATATCAACCACCCTTAATTCGGCTTTGGCGATGAAATAGTTGAGTTCGGCAGCTTGTTGATTGATTGAACCAAAAAACAGGCCAATCACCAGCAATGCGATAAAACAAAGAATATAAACAAGTTTTCTCAAACCCAACTCCGCCGGCACTGGTTAACAGCAGTGCTGAAGACTTCCATGATCAGGTATTCGTTTTTACACGATCGCGTAATTCTTTACCTGGTTTAAAATGAGGGACGTATTTGCCGTCGAGTTCAACTTTGTCACCAGTTTTCGGATTACGACCGACCCGTGGTGCACGGTAATGCAGAGAAAAACTACCAAAACCACGGATTTCAATGCGCTCATTGGCAGCTAAAGAACCGGCCATCTGCTCAAGGATCTCTTTTACTGACGACTCTACATCCTTGACCTGGACGTGAGGAAAATCACTAGCAAGTTTTTCGATCAATTCAGATTTGGTCATAGACCCTCCGCTTAGATTTTGGTCTGGAGAATTCGGTTGGGGTATCTACCCCAACCGATTTACTTCAGCATTTTACCCTTTATCTTTGAGGCTATAGCTTTATTGCCTTCGGGCTCTCCCCCCAGTCACATAGAACAGCTATGCTCCTGGGGATTCGCGCACTCGGCGCCGCGCTATAATCTCAAAGCTATTGGGTAAGCTTAGTCAGCTTTTTGAGCTGCCTTGAATGCTTCAGCCATAGCGTTACCACCAAAATCAGTATCATCCTGCTTCTTGATAGTGTCCATAGCTTCTTTTTCTTCAGCTTCGAACTTAGCTTTGATTGACAGGCTGATTACGCGGTTTTTGCGGTCAACACCCATCAGACGAGCTTCAACTTCTTCGCCAACTTTCAGTACTGTAGATGCATCTTCGATCCGCTCACGAGCGATATCTGATACACGTACATAACCTTCAACGCCGCCTTCCAGCATAACTGTAGCGCCTTTAGCGTCAACAGCAGTTACGTTGCCTTTAACGATAGCACCTTTTTTGTTATCAGCAAGGTAGCCGTTGAACGGGTCTTCGTCTAATTGCTTGATGCCTAAAGAGATACGCTCGCGCTCTGGGTCAACTTGCAGTACAACGGCAGAAACTTCGTCACCTTTCTTGAATTCGCGAACCGCGTCTTCACCGGTAGAGTTCCAGCTGATATCTGATAAGTGAACCAGACCGTCGATACCACCGTCCAGACCGATGAAGATACCGAAGTCAGTGATTGACTTGATTTTACCTGAAACGCGGTCACCCTTGTTGAAGCCCTTAGCGAACTCTTCCCATGGATTAGCTTTACACTGTTTCAGACCTAAAGAAATACGACGACGTTCTTCGTCGATTTCCAGAACCATAACTTCCACAGAATCACCTAAGTTCACAACTTTAGATGGGTGGATGTTTTTGTTGGTCCAGTCCATTTCTGAAACGTGTACCAGACCTTCAACGCCTTCTTCGATTTCCACGAAGCAGCCGTAATCTGTCAGGTTAGTTACGCGACCAGTGATGCGAGCACCTTCTGGGTAACGTGAAGCGATAGCGGCCCACGGATCTTCGCCCATCTGTTTCAGACCTAAAGAAACACGTTGTTTCTCACGGTCGAATTTCAGAACTTTAACTGGGATTTCGTCGCCAACATTGACGATTTCGCTTGGGTGCTTAACGCGTTTCCAAGCCATGTCAGTGATGTGCAGTAAGCCGTCTACGCCACCTAAATCTACGAATGCACCGTAGTCAGTCAGGTTCTTAACGATACCTTTGACTTCCATGCCTTCTTCCAGGTTTTGCAACAGAGTATCGCGTTCAGCACTGCTTTCAGATTCGATCACAGCACGACGTGAAACAACAACGTTGTTGCGCTTCTGGTCTAATTTGATAACTTTGAACTCAAGTTCTTTGTGTTCTAAGTGCAGAGTGTCACGTACCGGACGTACGTCGACTAATGAACCAGGCAGGAATGCACGGATACCGTCAACTTCGACAGTGAAACCGCCTTTAACTTTACCTGTGATAACACCGATAACGGTAACTTTGTCTTCACAAGCTTTTTCCAGGCGTACCCAGGATTCGTGACGTTTGGCTTTCTCACGAGACAGTAAAGTCTCACCGAAACCATCTTCAACTGCATCCAGAGCTACGTCGATGATGTCACCAACGCTCACTTCAATCTCGCCAGCCAGGTTTTTGAATTGTTCAACCGGAATAGCAGCTTCAGATTTCAGACCGGCATCAACCAGAACGACATCTTTATGAATAGCTACGATTCTACCTTTAACGATTGAACCTGGACGAGTTTCGATAGTCTTGAGGCTTTCCTCAAATAATTGTGCAAAATTTTCAGTCATTTTTCACTGTTTCAGTTAGTTGCACCACTCTCAATCCAAATAAAGTGGGGTTGCTTAATTTACCTCAAACAATCCTTGTCTGGGGCTGTCCAAAGTGCGGCTCAGGCCTGGTTCAGTTGCTTCTTGACGAAGCTCAGTACCTCTTGCAACACTTGATCAATGGATTTATTGGTCGAATCTAACAAGTAAGCGTCAGCAGCCGGAACTAAAGGTGCTACAGCGCGGTTCATATCGCGCTCGTCTCTTGTCTGAATTTCGCTCAAAAGGTCGCCGATGTTAACATCATGTCCCTTTTGTTTCAACTCTAAATAACGACGGTTGGCGCGCTCTTCAGCGTCAGCCGTTAAGAAAATTTTCACTTCGGCGCCTGGGAAAACCACAGTGCCCATATCGCGGCCATCCGCCACTAAACCTGGGCTTTCGCGAAAGGCGCGTTGCCGGCGTAACAGGGCTTCCCGTACGCGTGGCAGTGAAGCAATTTTAGACGCGACAGAGCCAACTTGCTCAGTGCGGATGGTATGAGTGACGTTCTCACCTTCGAGCGTAATTTTAACGTTACATAACTCGTCGCAGGTAAATTGTACGTCCAGATGGGCAGCTAGCGGTTGTAACGCTTCTTCATCTTCCGGTGCAATGTTGTGGTGGATAGCCGCTAATGCCAGAACCCGGTATATTGCACCGCTATCAAGCAGATGCCAGCCAAGTTTTTGTGCGACTAAACGGCAAATTGTGCCTTTGCCTGATCCACCAGGGCCATCGATGGTAATCACCGGCGCTTGCGTCATTATGCCTCCAAGAATGCTACAACCATTAAAGTGGCGGCATTATACAGACAATTGTGACAAAAAGCGCGGTTTCTGCTGGAAAATCAATAACGAAAAGCGCAACCCAAAGGGTTACGCGTTTTTTACCGCCAATGATGCAAATACATCAAAATATTGAGGAAATGTTTTACGGGTGCAATCCGGATCTTCAATGGTCACACCGCACTCTGCAAACGCCAGCATCGAGAAGCACATCGCCATCCGATGGTCATTGTAGGTGGCAATACTGGCGTGTTGAAGCTGCGCTGGCGGTTCTATCCGGATGTAATCATGACCTTCTTCCACCACAGCACCGACTTTACGCAGTTCAGTTGCCATAGCAGCAAGCCGGTCAGTTTCTTTCACCCGCCAGTTGTAGACGTTACTGATCAGCGTCGGCCCTTTGGCGAACAATGCAGCAGTCGCAATGGTCATCGCAGCATCCGGAATGGCGTTGTAATCACGCGAAATACCATTCAACTGGTCTCGCGTAACCGAAATATAATCAAAACCCCAGTCTACTTTGGCGCCCATCGCTTCTAACGCATCGGCAAAATGAATATCACCCTGCACTGCGTTTTTGCCAATGCCCGTTACTTTAATCGTGCCACCGGCAATGGCCGCGGCTGCCAGGAAATAGCTGGCTGACGAGGCATCACCTTCCACCAGAAAATCTCCAGGCGCCTGATATTGCTGTGAACCTTTCACCACAAACCGCTGATAGTTTTCGTTTTGTACTGTGACACCAAAACGCGCCATCAATGCCAACGTAATATCAATGTAAGGTTTAGAAACCAAATCACCTTCAATTTCAATCACCGAATCGCCGCTCAGCAACGGCGCAACCATTAATACCGCAGTTAAAAACTGACTGGACACACTACCATCAATTTTTACCGCGCCAGCCGTCAGCGCTTTACCGCGAATATGTAGCGGTGGATAATCTTTAGTACCAAGGTATTCAATATCACAGTGCCACTGTGCTAAAGCATCGACCAAATGGCCGATAGGACGCTCGTACATCCGCGGTTCGCCCGTCAGCGTAACATCGACGTTCGAAGCAGCCAGCGCAGCGGTTAACGGCCGCATGGCGGTGCCGGCGTTGCCTAGATATAGCTCCAGCGGTTCATTGACCGCAAAAAGCCCACCTAATCCCTGCACTACACATTCGGTATTAGCAGCTGACAGCTTATAACTGACGCCTAATTTGCTCAGGGCATTTAGCATATGCTCGACATCTTCACTGTGCAGCAAATTGGTGATGCGGGTTTCGCCTTTGGCAAGCGCCGCCAATAACAGCACCCGGTTGGAAATACTTTTCGAGCCCGGCAAATGCACAGTGCCTTCGACTTTTTTTACATGAGCTAAGGTCAGAGTTTTCATCAGCCATGCACCCGCTCAAATTCTTGCATAAAGGTCACCAGCGTTTGTACCCCTGCTAATGGCATTGCATTATAGAGGCTGGCGCGCATACCACCGACCATCCGGTGGCCTTTGAGTGCCAGTAAACCGGCGGCTTCAGACTCCGCAATAAACAGATCATTTAAACGATCATCAGCCAGGAAAAATGGCACGTTCATCCAAGAACGATTCGCAGGTGCGACATCGTTACGATAAAAATCGGACTGATCAAGGTAGTTGTATAAAGTGTCGGCTTTACGCTGGTTAATCTGCCCCATGGCGGCGACACCGCCCTGGCGTTTTAACCATTCAAACACCAGCCCTGCCAGATACCAGGCATAAGTTGGTGGTGTATTGAACATTGAATCATTTTCAGCGGCTAAGCGGTAATCAAGAATGGCTGGAATGTTGGCACCGGCTTTAGGTAACAAATCTTCGCGCACAATCACCAGCGTTAAGCCTGAAGGGCCGATATTTTTCTGCGCACCGGCGTAAATCACCCCATAACGGCTGACATCCAGTGGCCTTGATAAAATCGTTGAAGATAAATCGGCGACCAGCGGCACTTGCGTATCAGGCACGCCGGTAAATTCCAGACCATCAACAGTTTCATTCGGGCAAAAATGCACGAAGCTGGCCTGAGGATCGAGTTGCCAATCTTTTTCTGCCGTCAAGCTGCGGATACCGTCAGCTTTTAATTGAATTTGTTGGGTATTGATCGCGCCAAATTTCAGTGCTTCTTCAGCAGCAGCCTTCGACCAGGCGCCTGAAACAATGTAATCAGCTTTTTTGCCAGGCTGCATTAAATTCAGCGGCACCGCCGAGAACTGCCCGCGCCCGCCGCCATGCATAAATAGCACTTTGTAATTACTTGGTACCTGCATCAAATCGCGTAAGTCTTGTTCAGCCTTAGCAGCAACCGCCATAAAATCTTTGCCACGATGGCTCATCTCCATAATGGAGCAACCACGACCATGCCAGTTAATCAGTTCTTCCTGCGCCTGCAACATTACTTCGGTCGGCAACATCGCCGGGCCAGCGCAAAAATTATAAGTTGTCATGATGTCCTCATTGTTTTGTTGGAATCGAAAAATAGAAAAGGCCTGGCGTGGACCTGGCACTGTCGCGGATTCGTTTTAGTTATTGTAGCGACAGACTATCGCCATCTGGATGGCTTTAGTAAGTTTGAATAAACACTCTACCGTAAATCGACCATCGCAGAAAGTGAAAAATGGCTGCGAAAGTGGCTAAAACGTTGAATTACGTCACTGATAGCCGTTCCGGCCATAAATAACAGGCAAAAAAATGGGCGCCGCAGCGCCCACTTAATTCGGTCGATTATTCTTCTGAATCATCCGGTTCAACTTCGACGTCTACGACGTTTTGTTGATCCAGTTGCGCCACTTCAGCTTCTGCTGCAGCTAGCTCTTCCTGATCCTGAATTTCATCAATCCGCTGTACGCCAACGACTTTTTCGCCTTCCTGGGTACGGATTAAGATCACGCCGGCAGTGTTACGACCAACTTGCGATACTTCTTTCACCCGGGTTCGGACCAGCGTGCCTTTGTTTGAAATCAACATGATTTCATCCAGCGCATTCACCTGGACCGCACCAACCACTAAGCCGTTACGCTCAGAAACTTTAATTGATACCACACCTTGGGTCGCACGGCTCTTCTCTGGGTATTCCGCCAGTGAAGTACGTTTGCCGTAGCCGTTTTCGGTCACAGTTAAGATAGCGCCATCAGACTTAGGTACGATCAGAGACACAACTGAGCCATTTTCGCGCAGTTTGATACCACGGACGCCCGTTGCAGTCCGGCCCATGCCACGCACTTGTTCTTCATGGAAACGGACAACTTTACCGTCATCCGAGAACAACATGATCTGGCTGTTGCCGTCAGTAATATCAACACCAATCAGTTGGTCACCTTCGTTCAGGTTCACGGCGATAATACCGTTACTACGTGGACGAGAATATTCAGTCAAGGCAGTTTTCTTCACGGTACCAAAGGCTGTTGCCATAAACACGTATTTGCCTTCTTCGTACTCGCGCACCGGCAGAATAGCGGTAATACGTTCACCATCTTCCAGCGGTAACAAGTTGACGATTGGCTTACCACGCGCCTGACGGGAAGCCAGTGGCAGTTGATACACTTTCATCCAGTACAGACGGCCGCGATCAGAGAAACACAAAATCGTGTCGTGAGTACTGGCAACCAATAACTGGTCAACAAAGTCTTCATCTTTCACCGTAGTGGCGGCTTTACCGCGACCACCACGACGCTGCGCTTCATAATCCGACAGCGCCTGGTACTTGGCATAACCTAAATGCGATAAAGTGACGACTACGTCCTCTTCTGCAATTAAGTCTTCCATGTTGATATCCAGCGCGTTGTCCTGAATTTCAGTGCGACGGGCATCGCCGTAAGTGGCTTTCGCCGCTTCCAGCTCTTCACAGATCACTTCCATCAGACGTTCCGGGCTTTCCAGGATGTGCAGCAATTCGGCGATTAATTCCAGCAGCTCTTTGTATTCACCGAGGATTTTTTCGTGTTCCAGACCGGTCAGTTTATGCAGACGTAAATCCAGGATCGCCTGTGCCTGTTGTTCGGTCAGGTAATAATAACCATCGCGAATACCGAAGTGCTCTTCCAGCCATTCCGGACGGGCTGCGCTTTCGCCGGCACGTTCCAGCATTTCTTTGACGTTACCAAGCAACCAGCCGCGGGCGACTAAACCTGCTTTGGCGTCCGCCGGACTTTGTGACGTTTTAATCAGTTCGATAATTTCGTCGATATTGGTCAGCGCAATGGCTAAACCTTCTAAAATGTGCGCGCGGTCACGGGCTTTTTTCAGATCGTATACGGTACGGCGTGTCACCACTTCACGACGGTGCAACACAAAACATTCAAGGATTTCTTTTAAACCCAGCAGTTTTGGTTGACCTTGGTCCAACGCCACCATGTTGATACCGAAAACCGTCTGCATTTGCGTCTGGGTGTATAAATGGTTCAGCATGACGTCTGAAGATTCACCGCGTTTTAATTCGATGACGATCCGCATGCCGTCTTTATCAGACTCGTCACGCAGCGCAGAAATACCTTCAATGCGTTTTTCTTTCACCAGATCGGCGATTTTCTCAATCAGACGGGCTTTGTTCACCTGATATGGAATTTCGTCAACAACAATGGTCTCGCGGCCGGTTTTTTCGTCAGTTTCGATATGGGTTTTGGCGCGGATATACACTTTGCCGCGACCGGTGCGGTACGCTTCTTCAATACCACGGCGACCATTGATAATGGCGGCTGTCGGGAAATCCGGGCCCGGAATATATTCCATCAATTCTGGAATGGTAATGTCCGGATTGGCAATAATGGCCAAACAGGCATTAATCACTTCATTGATATTGTGCGGTGGAATGTTGGTCGCCATACCCACAGCGATACCGCTGGAGCCGTTGATCAACAAGTTAGGAATTTTGGTCGGCAGCACGGCCGGGATCATTTCAGTACCGTCATAGTTCGGTACAAAATCGACGGTTTCTTTGTCTAAATCAGCCAGCAATTCAGTGGTGATTTTCGCCATCCGAACTTCGGTATAACGCATTGCCGCTGCAGAGTCGCCGTCAACAGAACCGAAGTTCCCTTGGCCATCAACCAGCATATAACGCAGTGAAAACGGTTGAGCCATCCGGACGATCGTGTCGTATACCGCAGTATCACCATGTGGGTGATATTTACCGATCACGTCACCGACCACACGGGCCGACTTCTTATAAGCGCGGTTCCATTCGTTGCCAAGTTCTTTCATGGCGAACAGAACACGGCGGTGTACTGGCTTTAAACCGTCCCGAACATCGGGTAAGGCCCGGCCAACTATTACGCTCATTGCGTAATCGAGATAAGAATTTTTTAATTCTTCTTCAATATTAATGGGAACGATTTCTTTGGCCAGATTTGTCATAATAAAGCTTTTTTCCCTTAAAATCAGACAGATGACTCGCGTTTAGTTCTAATATCCGCGCGGCGAGAACCGGGGATTCTAACACAATAGTGCCGCCTTGCCATGCCTAAGGCAAGATTCAGTTACGGTTAGGTGGTAGTTCGCTGATTGCGTGTTCGAACTAACTCCTTATAATGACGCGAAAAATGAAACTTCCGATGAAGTCTACAATTAAACTACAGATGAGTGCAGGCATGTCAGAGCACAATTTCGATCAACAGAATGTCGATCAATCCGAAATCGCTAAATTTAACGAAATCGCTTCGCGCTGGTGGGATCCTGCCGGTGAATTTAAGCCGCTGCATCAATTAAACCCAACCCGATTGATTTATATCAGTGATCAGCTGCAAGGCCTGTTTGGAAAAACGGCGGTGGATGTCGGTTGTGGCGGTGGCATTCTGGCTGAATCAATGGCGCGAGCCGGCGCAATTGTTACCGGTATTGATATGGCCGATGAAGCTTTAACAGTCGCGCGGCTGCATGCTCTGGAAAGTGGCGTGAAACTCGATTATCAGCAAAGCACCGCCGAGCTTTTTGCAGCAAATCATCCAAACCAGTTTGATTTGGTGACCTGCATGGAAATGCTGGAACATGTACCAGAACCTTTATCAGTCGTGAAAGCTTGTGCCGATTTAGCCAAACCTGGCGCGACATTGGTGTTTTCGACGCTGAATAAAAACTGGAAGTCTTATTTGATGGCAATTGTCGGCGCCGAGCAGGTGCTGCGTTTAGTGCCTAAAGGCACCCACGATTTTAATAAGTTTATCCGCCCTTCTATATTAATGCGCTGGATTGATGAAGCTGGTTTAGAACTGGTGGACGCTACCGGCCTGCATTACAACCCAATTCAGCAGAGTTTTCGCACCGGGCCTGGGCTTGATGTGAATTATCTGGTGGTTGCAAGGAAGCCAATGCTTTGAATTCCAGTGCTTTGAAATCCATTCACTTATCTTCGATGAAAGCCGCTGCTATGCCAAAGGCTGTTTTATTTGACCTGGACGGAACGCTAGTCGATACCGCCGACGATTTAGGCGCGGCGCTGAATCATGTGCTGCAAAGCCACGGTTTACCCCTTTGTAGCGCTGAGCAATACCGGCCGATGGCATCACATGGCGCTAAAGGTTTGCTGGAACTCGGTTTTGGGCCGTTGTTAGCCAACTACGATTTTGGCCGTTTGCGCCAACAGTTACTGAATTATTACGCTTTGCATGTCTGTGACCACAGCCAGCACTTTCCAGGCGGTGCTGAACTGATAGCTCATCTGAATCAGCACCAAATTCCCTGGGGCATTGTCACCAACAAGCCCTATCGTTTAGCCGCCAGTATGCTCAAACAATTACCAGCGTTAAGTCAGTGCGCCATTTTATTAGGTGGCGACAGTCTGGCACAGCGCAAACCTGATCCCACCCCGTTGTTGGTTGCCAGTTATCAGCTGAAAGTTCCGGCGGCACAATGTTGGTATGTGGGAGACGCCGAGCGTGATATCGCAGCAGGTAATAGAGCCGGTATGACAACAGTGCTGGCTGAATTTGGTTATATCGCAAACACCGACCAGACCGAACTATGGCAGGCCGATTTGCATATACAGTCTTTGATGCAATTAATTGCTGTTTGCGGCACCGTTTCTAAGTAACTATTTTTCAACTAAAGCCGAGCCTGATTTAAACAAATCAGGCTTAGTCCTTACAAGAAATTCCCGGTAAATCCACGCATTTTTTCAAAGTGATAACAAGCCGCAGTAGCTCAATTTAAGATTTGCTTTGACACCTGCTGTTCGCTTTTTAACCGTCCTTCTTAAAAAATAACCGCTTAGATTTATTTCGATCTTTTGGATAAAAAAGCTTGCTTCTGACGGGTTGTTTTCAGTTACGCGGCTCTCAAGTGAGCGGTCACTAACATAGCGCAATAATGGCTTTTTTTTGCACTTTTTCGGGGGTTGCAATTGCCACTGATCCACTCTATCTTGTGATTCGTTTAACGAAAAACCCCATATCTAGTGCAGCCCACACATATTGTTCAGAATGTGAACAATATCAATAATAACGGGCGCCGCAGCCTGGTTTGAAGCACCGGGATGGCCGGTGATGACGGGTAGCAAAACGATAAAATAAACAACCGGTTCTATAGCCAGTTACACAACAAAAAATTAGATTTTGGCCACGCAGCGAAAATCATAAATAACAACAATTGAAACGGAATCCTTCAGCAATGAATCAACCACTCTTTGTGACCAAACGTGACGGCGAACGTGAACCTCTTGACCTGGATAAAATCCACCGCGTCATTACCTGGGCCGCCGAAGGTTTACAAAACGTCTCAGTTTCTCAGGTTGAACTGCGCTCACATATCCAGTTTTATGACGGCATTAAAACCGAAGATATTCATGAAACCATTATCAAAGCAGCTGCTGACTTAATTTCCAAAGAAACCCCTGATTACCAATATATGGCAGCACGTCTTGCCGTATTCCATTTACGCAAAAAAGCCTATGGCCAGTTCGAGCCACCAAAGTTATATGCTCATGTGGTAAAAATGGTCGAAGACCATCGTTATGACGCCCATATTCTGGCCGACTACAGTGTTGATGAACTGAACGAAATCGACAGTTTTATCGACCACAACCGCGATATGAATTTCAGCTATGCCGCAGTGAAACAGCTTGAGGGCAAGTACCTGGTGCAGAACCGGGTGAGCGGTGAGATATACGAAAGCGCGCAGTTCCTATATATTCTGGTAGCCGCTTGTTTATTCGCCAACTACCCAAAAACCACCCGCTTAACCTATTTACGCCGTTTCTACGACGCAGTGTCGTTATTCAAGATTTCTCTGCCAACGCCTATTATGTCAGGCGTGCGCACCCCAACCCGTCAGTTCAGCTCTTGTGTACTCATTGAATGTGGTGACAGCTTAGATTCGATCAACGCCACCTCCAGCGCCATCGTGAAATACGTGTCACAACGTGCAGGTATTGGTATTAACGCTGGTCGTATTCGTGCGCTTGGTAGCCCAATCCGCAATGGCGAAGCGTTCCACACTGGTTGTATCCCGTTTTACAAACACTTCCAGACTGCGGTAAAAAGCTGCTCGCAAGGCGGCGTCCGTGGTGGTGCGGCAACCTTGTTCTATCCACTGTGGCATTTGGAAGTTGAATCCTTACTGGTGCTGAAGAATAACCGTGGCGTCGAAGAGAACCGCGTCCGCCATTTAGATTACGGTGTGCAATTTAACCGTCTGATGTATACCCGACTGATTAAAGACGATTTCATCACTTTATTCAGCCCTTCTGATGTACCTGGTTTGTATGACGCATTTTTCCAGGATCAGGATTTATTTGAGCAGCTTTATGTGCAGTACGAAGCTGACCCTGCGATCCGCAAAAAACGGATTAAAGCGCTGGAATTGTTCACGTTATTTATGCAAGAACGTGCCAGCACCGGCCGGATTTATCTGCAAAACGTTGATCACTGCAACACGCACAGCCCGTTTGATCCAGCCGTGGCGCCAGTACGTCAGAGTAACCTCTGCCTGGAAATCGCCCTGCCAACCAAACCATTAAACGACGTGAACGATCCTAACGGCGAAATCGCCCTTTGTACGTTATCGGCCTTTAATTTAGGCGCTATTGATAACCTGGATGAGTTGGAAGAATTAGCAGAGCTTGCTGTGCGCGCGCTGGACAGTCTGCTTGGTTACCAGGACTACCCGATTGCTGCCGCGTTTTCAGCATCCATGGGCCGTCGTACCTTAGGTGTGGGCGTGATTAACTACGCTTATTATCTGGCAAAAAATGGCGTGCGGTACTCTGATGGTTCCGCCAATGCCCTGACCCACCGCACTTTTGAAGCGATTCAGTATTACCTGATGAAAGCGTCGAATAAACTGGCGCAGGAATTTGGTGCTTGTCCGTTATTTAACGAGACCACCTATTCTAAAGGCGTGATGCCAATCGACAGCTACAAAAAAGATTTGGACAAAGTCTGTAACGAGCCGCTGCATTACGACTGGGAAACGCTGCGTAAAGATGTGATGACGCATGGTCTGCGTAACTCAACGTTGTCAGCACTGATGCCGTCAGAGACGTCATCGCAAATCTCCAACGCCACCAATGGTATTGAGCCACCACGCGGCCATGTCAGCGTCAAAGCCAGTAAAGACGGTATTCTCAAGCAAGTCGTTCCTGAATACGACCGCCTGAAAGACCAGTACGAACTGCTGTGGGATATGCCAAATAACGACGGTTATATTGCGCTGGTCGCCATTATGCAGAAGTTTGTTGATCAGACCATTTCGGCCAATACCAACTATGACCCAGCCAAATTTGAAGGCGGTCGGGTGCCGATGAAAATGTTGTTAAAAGACATTCTGACTGCCTACAAACTCGGCGTCAAAACCCTGTATTACCATAACACCCGCGATGGTGCTTCTGATATCCAGGAAGATATGAAGCCAGAAGCCGCTGACGAAGGCTGTGAAGGCGGTGCTTGTAAAATCTGATGATGACGGTGCTCTGTTTTGAACGGCGCACCGTACCTTTGTTATCCGTTCGAACTGAATAATTAGAAAGAGATTGCATTCAAATGGCGTATACCACTTTTAATCGTACCAATAACGATCAAATGAAAGAGCCGATGTTTTTCGGGAATTCGGTCAATGTTTCCCGTTATGATCAGCAAAAATATGTCATTTTTGAAAAACTCATCGAAAAACAACTGAGCTTTTTCTGGCGACCAGAGGAAGTGGATGTTAGTAAAGATCGGATTGATTATCAGGGTTTGCCTGAGCACGAAAAGCATATCTTTATCAGCAACTTAAAATACCAAACCCTGCTCGATTCAGTCCAGGGCCGTTCACCGAACGTTGCATTGTTGCCGATTGTATCCTTACCGGAACTGGAAACCTGGATTGAAACCTGGGCGTTCAGCGAAACCATTCACAGTCGCAGCTACACCCATATCGTGCGCAATATCAGCAATGAACCGCATAAGGTATTCGACGATATTCTGCTGAACGAAAAAATTGTTGAGCGTGCTGATGACGTTACCCGCTATTACGACGACTTAATCAATTCCGTCAATCTGTACAACCTATGTGGTGAAGGCACCCATGTAGTGAATGGCGTCAGTCATACCATTACGCTGCGTGAGCTGAAGCGTAAATTGTACCTGTGCCTGATGTCGGTCAACGTGCTGGAAGCGATCCGGTTTTACGTTAGTTTTGCCTGTAGTTTTGCTTTTGCCGAACGCGAACTGATGGAAGGTAATGCCAAAATCATCAAACTAATTGCCCGGGATGAAGCGCTGCATTTAACCGGCACCCAGCATATGCTGAATATTCTGGCCAACGGCGAAGACGATCCGGTGATGGGTGAAATTGCCAAAGAATGTGAGCAAGAAGCTTACGCTATATTCCGTAAAGCCGCTGAGCAGGAAAAAGACTGGGCCGAATTTTTATTTAAAGAC
Organism: Rheinheimera sp. SA_1; assembly: GCF_001669775.1. GTDB lineage: Bacteria > Pseudomonadota > Gammaproteobacteria > Enterobacterales > Alteromonadaceae > Pararheinheimera. The sequence continues at coordinate 152,031 of NZ_LXWK01000016.1, read as the reverse complement.
GGTTCGATGATTGGTCTGAATAAAGACATTTTGTGCCAATACGTTGAATATATTACCAATATCCGCATGCAAACGCTGGGGATGAAACCTATTTTCAGCACCACGCAAAACCCAATCCCGTGGATCAACGCCTGGCTGGTGTCGGACAACGTCCAGGTGGCGCCACAGGAGTCGGAAATAAGCTCCTACCTGGTTGGCCAGATTGATAACGAAGTCGACGGTGGCGACTTTGGCGATTTCGACCTGTAACTGATGGTGAAGGTCGGGTTGCCGGATGGCAGCAGCCTGCAGTTTGATGGCAGCTGCCCTACACTGCTCGACGCGCTGGAGCAACAAAAACTGGAAGTCAGTTACCACTGTCGGGCTGGTTTTTGTGGCGCCTGCCGCTGTAAGTTAATTTCCGGCGACATCCGCTATTTACAAGAGCCATTGGCCTTTGTGCGCAAAGGGGAGTTTTTGCCCTGCTGTAGTGTGCCGGTCGGAGATATCGAAATTGAACTCGTTTGAACTATCGACCATAAAAAATGCCGCATACAAGCGGCATTTTTTTGTTCAGTCATTTTTATACTTTAAAAAAACCTAGGGCGTCACTCACCGCGTCAGCGGCAGTGCGCCGCGTCTAACCGCAGAATTACTTACGAACACCTTCGACCACTAAATCTAAATGCACAGTTTCTGATGCTGGGCCAAGAATGTTTTTGATGCCGTAGTCAGACAGATTAATACTGGTTTTACCTTCAAAACCTGCACGGTAACCACCCCATGGATCTTTACCTTCACCGGTTTTCATCGCTGCGATGGTAATTTCTTTAGTCACGCCGTTTAAGGTGAAATTGCCAACCAGATCAAAATTAGCACCGTCTTTTGGCACTACTTTCGAGCTGACAAAACTGGCTTTGCCATTTTTATCAACGTTTAGGAAATCCGGGCTGCGTAAGTGTTTATCACGCTCGGCGTGGTTTGAGTCAACACTCTTGGTGTCAATGTCCAGCTGGATTTTCGAAGCCGCCAGGTTTTTGTCGTCATAGCTGAAGGTACCGCTAAACGTATTAAAACGGCCATGTAACCAGCTATAACCTAAGTGGCTGACTTTAAACTGGACAAAGGCGTGTGCGCCCTGCGTGTCGATTACATAATCAGCAGCCTGAAGAGCCGGAGCTGCTAACAGGGTTGTGAATAAACTTGCCAATACGAGCTTTTTCATGAATTTTCCTCAGTTGAATTAGTTAAGTCGGTAGAACCAGTTAAATTTTTAGAAACAGGAGCGTTGTCAGTTTTGGACCACCACATACGCTTCAGTGTGGCATCCTTATCTATAAAATGATGCTTTAGCGCGCCCAGAGCATGCAGCACTGCCAAAGCTATCAATCCATAAGCCAGCCACTGATGCAGTAGCCCGGCTCTGTCCGCTTGCTGGCCGAAGAATTCGCCAAAACCTGGCACCACGAACCAGTTAAACACTTCTATACCCCGGTTATCCGCGGTTGAAATCAGATACCCGGTCACCACAATAAAAAATAGCAGTACATACAACAAGCCATGGGTCAGTTTCGACGCACGTTGTACCAACAAACTATGCGAAGCCAGTGGCGCTGGTTTACGATTTTTAAAAAAGACCGCCAGTCGCACCAGCAACAATACTGCCAGCACAATACCGACACTTTTATGATAGTGCGGTGCGGTTTTATACCAGGCGCTGTAATAGGTTAAATCGACCATCCAAAAGCCAACGCCAAACAGTCCAAAAATCATTAACGCCATCAGCCAATGCAGCAATTTAGACACTGCAGAATACGAATTATCAGTCGGTTGCATGATTTCTCCTTTATTGAGACACAGCATAACGTCGAATTGATTAAAAGAATATGGCAAAAAAGCCGATTATACATTCGAAAATATAGAACGATCTTGCCAGATTCAACGGCAAAAGCGACAAGCAAATTGTAAAAATTTAACAAAATCAGCAGGCCCAGTATGGCGACAACAGCGCGCTACAATAGGAAAATCCTGAATATTTTCTGTACTTTACCTTGACTTCAGCCGGGGAGCGGTTATTGCTTATGTGGGAACAAATACAGTTGCTGGACATCTCCCATCCGAATTTGGGAACCGGCAACAATTCAGGCGCATTTTTTTCGAGGAACCGCTATGCCCCAAAATCTTCGTCTGCCGTTGGCTTTGCTTTTATTGGTGCTGATTATTGTTATGGCATGGATCACCACCAGCGGCTGGCTAAGCGCTTTAGCGATGAGCGTTGCCGGACTTGGCATGATGTTGCTGTTATGGCCAAAACCAGCAGCGGTCGCTGAGATAGCCCATGAACGCCCTGCCCCCGACCTTCGGCCTTTTGCTGGAAACTTTTTGCAGCTGATTAGTCAAATCACCCCGTTGTGGCTGAAACAATCGGACATGGTGAAGCAACAAACCGAAACCGCAGTGGTGAATTTGTCGCAACGTTTTCAGCAGTTGTTGCAGTTGTTATCCGCTGATACCCGGCAAAACAAACCAGGTGATCAAGAGCTGATTACCATGATCAAGCAATCGGAAAGCAAATTACTGGCAATGACCGAGCGTCTGGTCAATGCCCAGCAAAACCGGATGAGGATGCTAACTGAAATCCAGCAACTGACCAAAGTCACTGAAGCTTTGCAGGGCATGACCTCTGAAGTTGGTGATATAGCCGCCCAGACCAATTTACTGGCATTAAACGCGGCCATCGAAGCAGCTAGAGCCGGAGAGAGCGGTCGTGGTTTTGCAGTGGTCGCCACCGAAGTCCGGGCATTGTCAAATCGCAGTAGCGAGGCCGGTCGCAGGATTAAAGAACGGGTAGCCGATGTTACGCAGGCACTGACCAAAGTAGTACAGGATAGCGAAGGCCAGGTTGAACATGAGCAGCAAATCATCGCCCAGACTGAACAAACGATCCACGGTGTAATGGCCGATTATGAAAGCGCGGTGCAAGTAATCACCAATACCAATAGCCAATTGACCGAGCATTTTGGGTACGTGCAGCAACAACTGTCCGAAGTAATCGTCAATCTGCAGTTTCAGGATCGCGCCAGCCAGATCACCAGTCATATCATCGCCGATATGCAGAAATTGGTACACACCGCTGCAGATTTCCAACAACAACTAGCCGCCGACCAAATTCCGCAACCTATCTCCGTGCCGCAATGGCTGAAACAACTGGAGAGCACTTACACCACACTGGAGCAGGTTAGAGTGCATTCTGGCCGCGAAACCAGCAGTTCCGATGATGACGTGACTTTTTTCTGAAGGAAGCAGCCAATGAAAACAATTCTGATTGTCGACGACTCTATTAGTATTCGTCAGGTCGTGGGCATGACATTAAAGGCCAATGGCTTTACGGTGATTGAAGCTTGTGATGGCAAGGATGCCTTAACAAAACTGACCGGTCAAAAAGTGAATCTGATTATTTCCGATGTAAATATGCCGAATATGGATGGAATTACCATGCTCAAAGCGGTCAAAGCTATGCCCGCTTACCGGTTTACGCCCGTGATCATGCTGACCACCGAAGGCTCAGACCAAATGAAAGAAGAAGGTAAAGCAGCAGGTGCTAAAGCCTGGGTGGTGAAGCCATTTAAACCTGAGCAAATGCTGGCCGCGGTCAATAAATTGATCCTGCCCTGAGGAGGTTGATATGCCTTTGTCCATGACGCAAAAAGCCGACTTTGTCATCGCCGAATTTGACACTGAGCTGACCATTTTTAATGTTCGGGAAGCGCACGACCTGTTGCAGGCTGGATTGGCGAAACTCCCGAGTCGGCTGATCCTGGATGTCACTGCGTTGCAAGATCTGGATTCTGCCGGTTTACAACTGTTGTTGTGGACGCTGGAGCAAGTCCACTCACCGGCGCAGGCAGTTATTTCGGCCGGTGATAATCCGCAGTTTAGACGGTTAAGCGAACTTTACGCCGTGCAGTGGCCGACTCAATTTACTTCGCAGGATGACTGATATGGACATGACGCAGGCCCGCAGTTTATTTATCGACGAAGCAAATAGCCTCCTGGCCGATATGGAGCGTTTCCTGCTGGAGATTGAAGCCGGTGATGCCACGTCGGCTCAGCATATTGATGCTATTTTTCGCGCGGCACATACCATCAAAGGCTCGGCCGGGCTATTCGGTTTTGATCATATCGTCGCTTTTACCCATAACGTCGAGAGCGTGCTGGATAAAGTACGTTCTGGTCAGCTGGAGCTTGATGGCGAATTGATTAATCTGATGTTGCAATGTCAGGATCACACCGCCAGTTTAATCCGCCAGTTGGAGGATGAAAGCAGTGGTATTGATCTGGTCACAGGCACCGCCCTCATTAAGCAGTTACATCTTTATCTCGATCCGGCCCCTGTGGTTATAGTTGCACCGACCGCAGCGTTAACCCATACCGAACACTGGCAGCTTGATGTGCATTATGGCGAAGATGTGTTTCGCGATGGTATGGATCCGCTGTCGCAGTTGCATTATTTGCAAAGCCTTGGCGAATTAAAACAGGTTCGGTTGGTGCCGCACTGGCCAGCACCAGCGGCTTTTGATCCAGAGTCCTGCTATTTACAGCTGAAGTTTGAACTTGCCAGCACCGCCACCAAACAACAAATTGCCGATGTATTCGAGTTTGTTCAGGACAACAGCAAAGTACAAATTTCACCGCCGAACCAGATCAAAGCCTCGCTTGATGCCTTGCCAACGGTTGATGAAAAACTCGGCACTTTGCTGGTCAATGCCGGCGCAGTCACCGAACGTGAACTGCAAAGTGCCCTTAGTTCACAAAAAGAGCATGACAATAACCAGGCCTTAGGTCAGGTGCTGGTTGACCAGGGCGCCGTCAGCCCAGAAATGGTGGCCGTCGCCCTGGATAAACAAAAAGCCACTGAGCATAAAAGACCGGCTGATTTTCAGTTTCTCAAAGTCGAAGCACGCAAGCTTGACGAACTGATCAATCTGGTGGGCGAGCTGGTCACCGCCGGTGCTGGTATTGACGTGCTGGTGCAGGAAATTGCCAATGAAAAACTAAAAGAATCCTTCAGCGTGCTGACCGGTTTGCTGGAGCAAATCCGTGATGGCGCGCTGGGTTTGCGCATGGTACAGGTGGGCGAATCGTTTAGCAGGTTACGCCGCATTGTCCGTGATGTTTCAAAAGAGCTCGGCAAAGATATCGAGTTGACTGTAGAAGGCGCCGATACCGAGCTTGATAAAAGCATGGTCGAAAAGTTATCCGATCCATTGATGCATATAGTGCGCAATGCGCTTGATCATGGCATCGAAAGTAAAGAGCTCCGTCTTTACAAAGGCAAACCGGCGCAAGGACAGCTGAAACTCAGTGCTTGTCATGAAGCAGGCTCGGTGGTCATTGAAATTGCCGACGACGGCGCCGGACTCAATATCGAACGTATTCGCGCCAAGGCAATTGAAAAAAATATCATCAGTGCTGATCAGGAACTGGCGGAAGAAGATATCTATAAACTAATTTTCGCCCCCGGCTTTTCCACTGCAGCGGCCGTAACCAACCTGTCTGGCCGTGGTGTCGGCATGGATGTGGTGAAACGGAATATTGAAGAGCTGCGCGGCCAAATTCAAATCAGCTCGGTGCCGGATCAAGGCACGGTGTTTCGCATCCGCTTACCGCTGACACTGGCTATTATTGACGGCTTTTTGGTCAGCGTGGCCGGTACCCACCTGGTACTGCCGCTTAATATGGTACAGGAATGTATAGAGTTTCAAATGTCGCAACAGGACAACGAACGTAACTACCTTGATTTACGCGGCGAAGTGCTGCCGTTTATCCGCTTGCGTCAGCTGTTCGACTTGGCGGGACCGCCGCAGAGCCGGGAGAATATTGTGGTGGTGCAATATGGCAAACATCGCGCCGGACTGGTGGTTGACCATCTGCACGGTGAACTGCAGGCGGTGATTAAACCCCTGAATACGTTGTTCCGATCATTACGTGGTATTGGCGGTTATACCATTCTGGGTTCTGGCAATGTCGGGCTGATCCTGGATATACCGCAGTTGGTGCAGTTCGCTACAAACCTTGAAAACCAAAGTTTTGTCCATTAAACGCCAAATCACCATTTGCCAGATTAGAAGGAGCCTATCGTGGACGAGCAATTTAACAAAGACCCGCTGAGCCATCAGCATTTTCTGACTTTTTTACTCAGAGATGAATGTTTTGGCATCAGTATCAGTTCAGTCAAAGAAATCATTGAATATGACAATGTCACCCCTATCCCGCTGATGCCGGATTTCGTCAAAGGCGTGCTGAATCTGCGTGGTGATGTAGTGCCGGTGATTGATTTGTCGATTAGGTTTAATAAATCAGCGACCGAAATCAGTAAAAGAACCTGTATTGTCATTTTGGAAATTTTGTTTGAAGAGCAAATTGTCACCATTGGCGCCGTGGTCGACAGTGTCAGTGAAGTGATTGAAATTAATATGGATAACATCGAACCCGCGCCAACTTTTGGCGCGAAAATCCGCGCGCAGTTTATTTTGGGCGTAGCAAATGTGGGTGAGCAATTTGTCATTCTGCTGCGGGGCGAACGGGTACTTTCGCTGGATGAAATGGCAGCTATTATCGAAAAAGTAGCTGATTAAGTACAGTTGTTCACCAAGCGGAGAGTCCGATGTTAGAAAAGATGAAGGTTTCGACCCGACAAGCGCTGCTGGCGGGTTCACTTATTCTGTTGTTACTACTCACTGCTGGCCTGGGCTTGCGTGGGATCTGGCTGGAGCATAGCACCATCACCAGTTTGTATGATGACCGGATAGTGCCGCTGCGTGATTTATCACGAATTAATGATAGTTTCGCGGTGTTGCTAGTGGAATCGCCGCAGAAGGTCTATCGCCAGGAACTGACAACCGACAATGCGTTAAAGCAGGTTACACAGCTATTGCAACAGAACGATCAACTATGGCAACAGTATCTGAAAACCTTGCTAACCCACGAAGAAAGCCAGCTGATCCAACAAGTTAAACCTGCCCTGGCGGCTGCGATCACCCAGCTGGAGCAGCTGCAGGCATTGTATAGCGCCTATCAGCCAGAGCCGATGCTCAGTTATATGCAAAAAAATATGTACCCGGTTTTCCAACCGCTGGCCAATGCCCTGAATGACCTGCGGGAATTACAAGCGCGGGAAGCGGAACAATTGTATTTGGCCTCTGGCGAACGGTACCAGCAAATCCTGTTGCAGACGTTGCTGGTAACAGCCGTTAGTCTGCTGGCAGCATTGCTGCTCAGTGTCATGATAAGCCGCAGCCTCACCCGCCAACTGGGCGGTGAATTGCAGCTTGCATCCGATATTATTCAACAGGTCGCAGCCGGTGATTTAACTGTCAAAGTCCCGATCCAACCGGACGATGAGCACAGTATGCTGAGCCAAATCAAACGGATGGTTGAAAATCTGGCGCGGATCATTCAGGAAGTGCGTACCTCAGCCGGCACTTTATCTGCCGCGTCCTTGCAAATGAGCGGTACCGCTCAGGGTTTAAGTCAGTCATCCACCGAGCAGGCCAGTAGCGTCGAGCAAACCAGTGCTGCGATGGAGCAGATGTCGGCGTCTGTACAACAAAATAACGAAAACTCGACCACCACAGAGCGCATCGCCAGAGAAAGTGCCGCCCACGCAACTACCGGCGGAGTGGCAGTGCGTGACACCGTTGCCGCGATGCACCAGATTGCACAAAAAGTGTCGATTATTGATGATATCGCCTATCAGACCAACTTATTGGCACTCAATGCAGCCATTGAAGCAGCACGGGCCGGTGAACATGGTTTAGGTTTCGCGGTTGTTGCCGCCGAAGTGCGTAAACTGGCAGCACGCAGTCAAACTGCCGCTAAAGAAATTGGCGAAGTGGCGACCGGCTCAGTGGCGCTCGCCGAGCAAGCCGGCAACCTGTTACAGCAAATGTTGCCTTCCATTGAAAAGACTGCTGAGTTGGTGCAGCAAATTGCCGCGGCCAGCGATGAGCAAAATCAGGGTGCCCAGCAAATTAATGGCGCTATCGCCCAAATCACCCAGACCACCCAGCAAAATGCCGCAGCGTCTGAAGAATTGTCGGCAACTTCCGAGGAACTGACCGGCCAGGCACAGCAACTTATTGAATTAATGTCATTCTTCCAGTTGCCAGCCATGGCCAATGATTACGCTGCTGCGGCGGTTGCCAAAACCAAGCTACGACCAGCATTTGTAGCGGCCAAGCCTAAAGCCGCAAATCTGACTTCAACCAGAACAAAAGCCACGACATCGGACTCGTTCAAACCGGCTGGCAGCACTGTCACAGCAAAACCAATGACTCCAACAAATACGCCACGCAAAGGTGCGAAACCATCACTTCCGCCTGCTGTCACCCATTCAAAAGTGCTGCCACCGGCCAAAACGCTTCCCAAAACCAGAGCTGGCAGCAATGACGACGATTTTGAATATGAGAAGTTCTGAAATGAGCGGAAACAGTCAGTTGCATAGTTTATCCAAAGCCGAATTCGGACAGTTTCGCGATTGGTTGTATCAACAGGCTGGTATTCACCTGGCTGATGTTAAATGCAGCATGGTCAGTGGCCGTCTACAAAAACGCTTGCATGCGCTGCAATTACCCGGTTTTGCCGCTTATCTTGATTATTTAAAGGTGCCGGCGCACCAGCAGGAACGGCAGACAGCGCTGAATTTACTCACCACCAACGAGACTTATTTTTTTCGGGAAGAAAAACATTTTCAATTTTTACAAAAACTGTTAGCAGCGCAGCCACAGCAGCAAAACTTGCAAGTATGGAGCGCCGCAGCGTCGTCCGGACAGGAAGCCTATTCTATCGCCATGACGTTGGCACAGCAGCTTGGGCTGAATAGCCGCTGGCAAATCAGCGCCACCGATATCAACACCACGGTGCTGGAAAAAGCACAGCGGGCGATTTATTCGATGGACGAAGCGACAAAAATTCCCGAAGCGATGCTCAAAGCCTATTGTGATAAGGGTATCGGCAAAGACGAAGGCTGGTTTCGCATCGGCCAAAATATCCGCCAGCATGTCAGTTTCAGCGTGACTAATTTATTTAAACCCGATAAACAATTGCCGGTTTTTGATGTGATTTTTCTGCGCAACGTACTGATTTATTTCGAATCTGAAGATAAAAAACTCATCGTCAATAATGTGTTAAAACAACTAAAACCCGGCGGCTGCTTGCTGGTCGGACATTCTGAAAGTATCCATGGTTATCATCCGGCGCTAGTGCAGCTGCAACCAAGCTGTTATCGCTATAGCCCTGAAAGTACCGGTTATGTCACGATCTGAAGGAGTCTGAATGTCTGCACAACGACGGATAAAGGTGTTGATCGTCGATGATTCGGCGTTGGTCCGGCAAGTGCTGGCTCAGCTGCTGGATGGATTTTCTGATATTGAAGTGATGGCGACGGCGCCTGATCCAATTTTCGCCATGGCCAAGATGAACAAAGAATGGCCGGATGTGATCACGCTCGATGTAGAAATGCCGCGTATGGATGGTATTACCTTTTTAAAACAGATCATGTCAACCCGTCCGACACCGGTGCTGATTTGCTCATCGCTGACCGAAAAAGGCGCAGCCACCACGATGCAGGCTATGCAGGCCGGAGCTGCCGGCATCTTCACCAAACCGCAGCTGGGCGTAAAAGAATTTTTGACCAGCAATAAACAACAGTTTGCTGATGCGATTCGCGAAGCGGCGAAAACAAATACAAAAAACCTGATACCCCGCACTTTGTTGCCGCCATCGCCGGTGATGACGCCACAGGAAGCAGAACCGGCAGCAATGGCGAAGACCACCGAGCGCGTGATTGCTATTGGCACCTCTACGGGGGGCACTATCGCCCTGGAATATCTGCTATCACAACTGACGTCGGTATGTGAGGGCATTGTCATCGTGCAACATATGCCGGAGAAATTTACCGCTGCGTTCGCCGCCCGTCTAAACTCTATCTGTAGTATCGAAGTTAGGGAGGCGCGCCATGGCGACCGGATCCGCCCTGGCTTGGCGCTGATTGCCCCGGGCGGCCAACATCTGTCGATTGGCCGCAATGGTGCCTATTATCAGGCGCTGGTCAAACCCGGTCCGGCCGTGAACCGCCATTGTCCGTCAGTTGACGTGTTATTTCGCAGTGTGGCCAAAGTTGCTGGCGTGAATGCAATCGGCATTATTATGACCGGCATGGGTGACGATGGCGCCCGCGGATTATTGGAAATGCGTGAAGCCGGTGCCAGAACTTTTGCCCAGGACGAAGAGAGCTGTGTGGTCTTTGGCATGCCCAAAGAGGCCATTAAACGTAATGCCGTTGACTACATCGTCGGGCTCGACCGGATCCCCGGTATCATGATGAAGTACAGTCAGTAAAAGGGAACTACATGGATAGTCTGAAAGTCTTGATTGTTGATGACAGCGCCGTACAACGGGAGTATCTGCTGCAGCTTTGTCGCGATGCGGGGATGACCCAATTTTATGTGGCTGAAAACGGCGAAATCGCGCTGCCGATCCTGGCGCAGCAACAAATCGACTTATTGATTTGCGACCTCGAAATGCCGGATCTGGATGGCATCGAACTACTTCATCAAATTGCTCAGATGCATTCTGCGGTCAAAGTAATTATCGTCAGTGGCCGCGAACTGAATCTGATTAGTTCCGTTGAGCTTATGGCAAAATCTGATGGACTGAATGTGGTAGGAAGCATGCAAAAACCGGTGAATGCCACGTTATTTGCCGATTTGGTGGCGCAACTCAGTCAACAGGCCGTGCAAAAGTCCGTTGCCAAAACCAGAGTCGAATTATCACCGTTGGAATTTAACGAGTTGCGCGAAGCGATCCTGCAGCATCGGTTTATCCTGCACTATCAGCCGAAAGTTGATCGCAGCACCGGCAATCTTGCCGGCGTCGAAGCCTTGGTTCGCTTGCAACATCCAACCCGGGGGCTGGTGTATCCCGGTGATTTCATCGCCATCTGCGAGCGTTATCAACTGATTGATGCCCTGAGTTACGAAGTATTGTTGCAGGCAATTGCACAACTGGAACAATGGAAAAAACAAGGCTTTTCCAGCACGATTTCGGTCAATTTATCGGCGACGTCTTTTGAAAACAATTCGTTTATGTTGCAAGTGAATAAGCTACTGGCGCAGTCGCCAATTCTGCCGACCGATTTAATTTTTGAAGTGACAGAAACTGCGGTTATTCACAATATGGGACAGGCGCTGGCGTTCCTGAGTAGACTACGGTTATCTGGCTTTGGTTTGTCGATTGATGATTACGGCACCGGTTATTCCTCAGTTAAACAGCTGTCACAAATTCCGTTTACCGAATTAAAAATTGACCGCAGCCTGGTAGATGGTATCGCCAGCCGCCCCCATCTGCAGGTTATTTTTGAAAGTACGGTCTCAATGTGTAGTAAATTAGGTATTCATGTGGTGGCTGAAGGCGTTGAAAATGCTGCCGACTGGCAATATCTGACGCGGTTTAACGGACTGATAGTACAGGGTTATTATGTTGCCAAACCGATGAACAGCGCTGATTTGATCTGCTGGGTACTGGAAGGATGCCAGCCGATTGGATTAGCGCAACGGGCAAGCTAGTCGTTTTTCACTTGTTTTAACCAGACCTGACCGCTCCATACTTCAAAAATCAGGTTACGGTGATGAAAACCGCCAACATGCTCTGCAACACAATTTAAGCCATGATGCACAATCAGTTGCCGTGCCGCAGCTATATTCTGTTGACCTATTTGCCGCGTTTGCGCAATTTTCCCACTGAACATACAGGCACCGCCAAAAATCTTCACCTGCAGCTGATTCTTTTTCAAACCAAGTTTTTCCAGATCACTGAGCATGGCCGACAATCCACTGTCAGCATAACGGCCCGGAGCCAGCTCTGTTGCCGCCGCTGAAGCTGCTGGTAACAAAAAATGCGTCATCCCGCCGATTCTTGCAGCAGCATGCCAACAGGTAAAAGAAACACAGGACCCCAACAACGTACGGATACGACAATCCCGATCTGCAATCAACCATTCGCCGGGTTGCAAAAACATATCGATGACATGAGGCGGAGCAACAGGCCTGACCATGGCTTTCCTGCGCGGGGAAGCCAACACAACAAGCATTGGCCAACTTCCCTGCATGATTGTTTAGAACGGTTTATCCACAATGCTGTGGTACTTCAGCTACTTAGTAGTGATATGCTTTGGCTGTACCAGCGGCCGTTGGACCAACTTTAAAGAACCCAATCAGCTCCTGCAGCTGCTCGGCCTGCCCACTCATTTCTTCAGCGGTCGCCGCCAGCTCTTCACTGCTGGCCGCATTTTGTTGGGTAATTTGATTTAACTGGGTCATCGCGATGTTAATTTGCGTGGCGCCGCTGCTTTGCTCGTCACTGGCCGCGCTGATTTCCTGCACCAGTTCCGAGGTGCGTAAAATGCCTGGCACAATTTCTGTTAATAACGAACCGGCTTTCTCCGCCAGCCCAACACTGTTTCGGGCTACTTCACTGATTTCCTGCGCCGCAATCTGGCTCCGCTCTGCCAGTTTGCGCACCTCGGCCGCGACCACTGCAAAACCACGGCCATGGGTGCCCGCTCTGGCAGCTTCGATAGCGGCATTCAAGGCCAATAGATTTGTCTGATAAGCGATGTCATCAATGATGCTGATTTTATTGGCGATACTTTTCATTGCAGTGACTGTCTGACCAACGGCCTGTCCACCTTCGCCGGCCAATTGTGCAGCTTTGGAGGCAATGCTTTCAGTGACTTTGGCATTTTCAGCGTTTTGGCCAACTGATGCGCTCATTTCTTCCACTGAAGCACTGGTCTCTTCAACACTGGCAGCCTGTTCACTGGTGGCTTGCGACATGGTCTGCGCGGTTGAACTGACTTCTTCTGAAGCCGAAGAAAGGTTGTCAGCGGCACTTCGCACTTCGCCAACGATTGACGACAGTTTCACTACCATCTGCGCGATGCCTGCCAGCATGCTGTGGTCGTCACCTTTTTTCAGTTGCACCTGGACCGTCAAATCACCAGCTGACACTGCCGCCACTACGTTCGCAGCATAAGAAGGTTCACCACCAAGTTGACGCAATAGATTCTTAACGATAAAAAATGCAATCAGCCCCCCGAGGATCAAACTAATCATCATTATAATGGTCACCAATTGCTGCGCTGAGGCGTAGATAGCATCGCCGAGTTTACTGGCTGCATCCGCACCAGCCACATTAAGCTCAACCAACTGAACTGCGGTCGCGGAACTTGCGTCAAACAGCTTTTGCGATTCGCCATTAATCAACACCATCGCTTCTTCAGTTTTTAACTGCCGCGACAATTGCAGTACTTTGTCGTGCACTTGCCGGTAGGCTTCGTATTGTTTAACAAATTGATCAAACAGGTTTTGTTCTTCAGGACTCGCAATTAAAGCCTGATATGCCTTTTTATTCGATTCGATAGTTTCACTGACTTTCTGCATAACTGCTTCCAACTGCTGCATCTCAGCTTCATTGGTCGCGATGATATGGGCAAGCTCGGCGATCCGAAAATCAGAAGTGTTGGTGTTCAAATCCATTATAAAACGCGTGGCCGGTAACCAGTTGCTGGTAATTTCGGTTGACTGATCATTCACTTTACTCATTTGTGTCAGCGCTGAAATGCCCATAATTCCCATCAATATCAACACTATTGCAAAACCTAAACCGAGTTTCGTTCCGATTTTCATATTATTAAAAGCTTCCATAGCGTCGCTCCGTGAATAAGATAAATTTGATCTAATAAACCCTGATTAATACAACAGCCTTGCGACTGTTTTTAGAAGTTGTGGTGCTATAAAAGGTTTCACCAGCCAGGCCTTGGCGCCCAGTTGCTGGGCTGCCAACATTTTTTCATCCCCGGCTTCTTTAGTAAGCATCATGATCGGGACAAACTTGTAGGCTGGTAATTGCCGGGCTGCGGCGACGAACTCAAGTCCGCCCAATACCGGCATATAAATATCACTGATGATCAAATGAATTTTTCGTCCATCCAGCAACGTCAGAGCCGCAGCACCGTGTTCCGCCTCCAGCATCTGGTAACCAGCAACGGACAATGTCTGAACGACCACTGCACGCAGCGCCGCTGAATCATCGACAATTAACACGGTTTTGCCAGTCAAGGTTCAGACCCCGCTTTCGCACATTTCATCTGAATGATTTCAGTAAGTTAAATCTAGTTGTGACGTTCAAAGGTTTAGCAGGCGATTTGGATAAATAAAAGGTAAGTATGCAGATTTACTGATTTATATTTTTGGTGACTGTATTGGATCAGGCAGCCAACCAGAGTCAGGTCGACCTGACTCTGGTTGTGAATTTAAAGCAGTATTAGAAAGCACCGTTCACAGTGCAGTTTGAAGCGTTCGTTAAACGCAGTATTAGAAATCGACGTTGCCGTCGCGGATATGGCGCTCGCCGCGGGCTTTCGCCAGCTCCACCTGCTTTTGCCGTTCGCTGAACGAAGCTTTTTGCTCGTCAGTGATTTTGTCATGGCAATGTGGGCAACTTAAACCTTGTACATACAACGGGGATAACATTTCTGCTTGCGACAACGGCATCCGGCAGGCGTAACATTGATCGTAACTGCCCTGCTCCAGCCCGTGCTTCACTGCAACACGCTGATCAAACACAAAACACTCACCTTGCCATAAACTTTCAGCTTCCGGCACTTCTTCTAAGTACTTTAAAATGCCACCATCAAGGTGAAATACCTCGTCAAACCCCTGCTCTTTGAGATAAGCCGTTGATTTTTCACAGCGAATACCACCGGTGCAGAACATTGCCACTTTTTTGTGTTTGCTGTTATCAAGGTTTTCAGCCGCCCACTGCGGGAATTCACGAAAACTGGTGGTATTTGGATTGACCGCGTTTTTAAAGGTACCGATGGCGACTTCATAATCGTTACGGGTATCAATAACGATAGTGTCAGGATCGCTAATCAGCGTATTCCAGTCATCACCTTTGACGTAAGTACCAACGATGTGTGAAGGATTAATCCCTTCCACACCCATGGTGACAATTTCTTTTTTGAGTTTCACTTTCGTGCGGTAAAACGCCGGTTCGTCGGCGAATGATTCTTTGTAAGATAACCCGCTGAAACGGCCATCGGCTGCTAACCAGGCGGTTAATGCATCGACACCTTCGCGAGTGCCACAAACAGTACCGTTAATGCCTTCTTCGGCCAACAATAATGTGCCTTTCACTTTGTTCAACACCATGTGCTGATAGAGTTTGTCACGCAGGGTTACATAATCTGGCAGGGATACAAATTTATAAAGCGCAGCTACAACGTACATCATTCACCTTTGTTTGCAGAGCCCGGATCGCAAATCCGGCGCATGGAAGAAGGCGCGGATTATACTGCATCAGTGCTTGTTGGTAAATGTCAGCCCGCCTTCGCTCCTGCTG
This sequence comes from Rheinheimera sp. SA_1, assembly GCF_001669775.1. Classification (GTDB taxonomy): domain Bacteria; phylum Pseudomonadota; class Gammaproteobacteria; order Enterobacterales; family Alteromonadaceae; genus Pararheinheimera. The sequence goes on along the minus strand of NZ_LXWK01000016.1, from coordinate 136,587 downwards.
GATAGTTGATCCGTAGCCAGCGGCGCCACCTGAATTTCCAACTGATGCTGACCATCCGTCACAATCAGCGAATTATCGTCACGCCACACTGCCAGCTGCATATGGCCTTTGAGCATGCCGCAAAACTCGGTCAGTTGTTCTGCAGACAAACAAAATAGACGTACGTTGAGTAGCCCTTTGATTAGCAGCTGAGCTCGTCGGTAATCGTCACAGTCCGGCACCAACAACACTTGATCGGATTGATGCGACGCGCGTAGCAATTGTTTTTCGTTGGGTAAGTCAACCTGGCACCACAGCTGAAAATGTTGATTGTGATCCCGTAAAAACAAGTCAGGCTGTTTGCCAAAGGGGTCTTGTTTTGCCAGTTGCGGCTGTAATTCGAAGAGGCTTAAGTAAGCTAAAATACGTTTGGCAAAATGTGACGCCTCCTCGTGAGCAAAAGGCGCCAGATAACAGGTCTGCCGTTGATAAAGATGTGATTGCTGGCTGCTGTATTGCAGATCCAGCCTGATCACTTTACTCAGTACTTGCATCTTTCCACCTCTTTGCGTTAGTCGGCAAAACGGCGCTGAAGTTTACATTCCTACAAAGGCGCTAAACAATAAATGCATAGCCAGTGCCAACAAAACCAAGCCCATGATCCGGTCAAACCAATAACCACGTTGCAGCAAAAAAAGTCTTACTTTTTGGCGTGTTAGTAAAAAGGATAGCAAACTGAACCAGGCTGCGGTGGCAAACGCCATATAAATACCGTAAAGAATTTTGTAACTATTTGGCGTTTCTGGCGAAATAATCACCGCAAACAACGCCAGAAAAAACAACGTTGCTTTCGGATTTAAGCCATTGGTCAATAATCCGGCGCGAAACGATTGCCACAAACTGACCTGTTCAACCGCAGCCTCTGTGACATCCTGTTGCTGCGATGGCGGCGCACTTCGCAGCGCCTGCACCCCAATGTAAGCAAGATAAGCTGCCGCAACCGCCGAAAATAGCTGAAACAACCAGGGCGTGGTCTTAAGTAATAAACCAATACCAAGTAATGAATAAGCCACATGCACCAAAATCCCCAAGCCAATGCCGATACTAGCGGCAAGCGCGACTTTCACACCATGACGGACTGCATAACGCAAGATAATCGCAAAATCGGGCCCCGGGCTTGCAACCGCGACAAAATGCACTGATGCCACTAATAAAAACTCAGGCCAAAACGACATTAATACTCCGGATTTTATGGACTTACTGCGGGCTATTGTATGCCAGCATTAAGTTCCGATGACATGTTTTTCTGCGAAGTTTATGCAGATTGCTGTTTTCAATAGCAACATCCTGTTATCGCAAGTTATGCCACTTTGGTCGACACGACGAAAATCTGTGCTTGTCAAAACCAGTTCACCCACCGTAAAATGTTATAACATCACACAAGCAAGTAATTTATAGGTAGTTCTGATGACTGTTCTCTCTTCGGTATTTAAACCAGCCGCACTGGCGTTACTGGTCAGTCTTTCGTTGCAGGTGCAAGCACAATCTCAAGCCGTCACAGGTCTGGTAGTTGACAGTCAAGGCCAGCCAGTCGCCAACGCTAAAGTGCATGTGCACGGCCGCCAGCAATATGTCTATACCAATGCCGCCGGTGAATTTACCATTCAAAGCCCGCTGGACGCCGAATTACACATTGCCGCAAAAGGCTTTGGTGATCAGTTTGTCAAAGCCGACCAGACGCAGCTGAAAATCGCTTTAACGGCAGGTGGTATTGAACGTATCGCGGTTTCAGCTTCGGGCTTGCATCATTACGACTTAGAAATGGCCCATCCGGTTTCAGTGTTAAGCGGTGAAGCGTTAAGTTTAAAAACTGCACCGACGATTGGCGAAACCTTAAAATCGCTGCCCGGCGTGCACAGCAATTACTATGGCCCTGTCGCAGCGAGCCCAGTTATTCGGGGTCTGGATGGTCCACGAGTGAAACTGCTAAGTAACGGTCTGGATACCGGCGATGTGTCACGGGTAGGCCCGGATCACGCCATTACTGCGGATGCTATTACCACCGAACAAATTGAAGTATTACGCGGCCCTGCAACTTTGCTTTACGGCAGCGGTGCGATTGGCGGTGTGGTGAACGTGGTCGACAACCGAATTCCACGCCAGCTACGCGCCCCACAGACCATTCTCGACAGTCGCTTTAACAGTGTATCTGACGAAAAATCTCTGGCATTAACCCACGATGGTTCTGTTGACCAACTGGCCTGGCACTTTGATGGTTTTGACCGTCAAAGCAACGATCATGATGTGCCAACTTTCACCAACGACGAAGGTGAAACCTCTGACAAACTGGCCAATTCATGGCTGGACAATCAAGCGCTGAACGGCGGTTTAAGCTGGGTGGGCAGTCAGGGTCTGTTTGGTGTTTCGGTTGGCCATATCGATAGTCAGTACGGTATTCCTGGCCATCATGCGCATGGAGATGAACATACGGATGAGCACAATGAAGAAGATCATGCAGACCATGCCGAAGAAGGTGTGTATGCAGCGGTCAAACAAGATCGGGTAAGCCTGGCGGGCGAAATTTATTCGCCAATTGCCGGCATTGAAACACTCAGCTTTACTGGCGCATACACCGATTATCAGCACATCGAAATGGAAGGTGCTGTTGCCGGCACCACCTTTAAAAACAAGTCCTTTGAAAACCGGTTAAGTGTTGAGCATATTGAACTGGCTGGCTGGCACGGTTTGCTGGGTATCCATCAACAACGCAACGATTATGCGGCGTTTGGTGAAGAAGCCTTTACCCCACCATCGGTTTCTAACAGCTATGCGTTATTTCTTCTGGAAGAAAAAACTTTTGGCGAAGTGACGGCCCAGCTTGGTGCTCGTGTTGAACGGACCAAACATCGGGCTGATGCCATTGAATTGGCGCATGAGCATGAAGAAGATCACGATGATGAGCATGAAGAGCACAGTAGCGACTTTGCAAAATTCACCGCCGCCAGCGTCTCTGCAGGTTTAGTCTGGAATTTTGTGCCAGGTTATCAATGGGCCGTCAGTGCCAGTCGTTCAGAACGTGCGCCATCTGCTGCCGAAATCTACGCTAACGGCGCCCATATTGCGACCAGTAGTTATGAACTGGGCTTAGCTTATCAACTGGACGATGAAGGTGAAATTTTATTAAATACCAATAAAATGCCTGCCGAAACCGCCAACAATATCGACATTGGGTTTCGTAAAATCGATGGTGACCTGACCTTTAGCTATAACTTCTTTTACAATCAGATTGATAACTACCTGTATCAGGCCAACACCGGTTTGACGATGGAAGATTTGGCAGCACATGACCATAGCGGTCATGATGATGAAGATGCGCACGACCATGCCCATGGTGATTTTGATATCTATCAGTATCAGCAAAACGATGTTCGGATGTACGGTCTGGAATTTGCGCTGGCTTATCAGGTTGATTCCGCCCAACAAGTCTCTTTGTTCGCCGATTCAGTGCGCGCCAGCTTAAAAGACGGTGGTGATTTGCCACGGATCCCGCCGATCAAAGCCGGTGTTGAATATCAGTATCAGGCACAAGCGTGGAGTGCCAATGTTGGCGCCACCCATTATGCCCGCCAAAATAAAGTATCGGAATTTGAGTCGGCGACAGCGTCTTACACCAGCATTGATGCAAGTTTAAGCTATTACTTTGACCTGTCGTCAATCGACATGACCGCCTTTATCAAAGGCTCGAACCTCACCGATAAGCTCGGATATGTGCATAGTTCCTTTATCAAAGACGATGCACCACTGCCGGGTCGTGCTTTGACGCTGGGCATCACTGCCCGCTTCTAAGCAGATATTTCTGACTAAAACTTTAATCAGGCAATAGCTAATAACGACCAAACAAAAACGCCAGCCCTGATCAAGCCTGGCGTTTTTTTATGGCGCTATTTATAGAGAAATTTATAGCCTTATTGCATGCTATGCACACCCAGCTTATTACCAGCGGGGTCTAAAAACATCCCGATAAAACCATGCTCGCCAATACTGGTTTTTTCCATCAGCACTGTGCCGCCAGCTGCGGCGACTCGGCTTATCACCGCTGCGCAATCTTCTGACTGGAAATATACCGTAGTGCCGCTGGTTGAAGGTACAGTTTCTGGCCCGACCACCAAAGCGCCACCGCAGCCAGGCTGGGCGTGATCGGCAGCAAACATTGCCATGGTGTAAGGTGGCATTTCAAGAATAGTGAATTCGGTGTGCAGGATCGCTTGATAAAACTTTTGGCTGGTTGCCAGATCAGTTGCCGGAATTTCAAACCAGCCGACCGGATTTGGATTAGATGCAGACATGTACTTTCTCCCTGTTTTGTTGGCCAAAACATTGAGTGTAGCCAAGGTTAAGCAGATAACTTTGGCTACTTTGTAACTAAAATTTACATTTGTTCAGATATTGCCGTTTTAGCTACGGCAACAACCGCAATAACTGTTGTAACGGGTGCAAAGGTTTACTGCCTTCATACCGTTTGACCTGACTACGACAGGAAAAACCAGTCACCAGCATATTGGATATACTGGTTTGTTCTACATGTTGCTGCCAGCTTAAATCGTATAATGCCCTGCTATTCGCCTGATTTTGCACTTCGTGGCCGTAAGTCCCGGCCATACCACAACAACCAACAGCGACGACATCAAGCTTCAGGCCGGCGGCGCTATAAATTTGTTGCCAGTTTTTTTCGGTGGTTGGCAACGCGGTTTTTTCGGTGCAATGTGCAAACAACTTAAAGGGGTTGGTATGTTCTGCCAACTGTTTCATTGCAGGCAACTTTTGCTGCACCAGCCATTCATGAAATACCTGTACCGTAAAATCGCCGCGCAACTCGCCAAGTGCTTTGACATATTCGTCGCGATACACCAGCACCAAAGAAGCGTCGAGCCCCAATAAAGGCAGATCCAGTGCTGAAAGTTGATTAAAAAACTGCGCCGCAGTCGAGGCTGTTTTTGCAAACTCGCGTAAAAAGCCTTTCACATGCTGTGGTTTACCATTTGGTAAAAACGGTAACAACATTGGTTTAAAACCAAGTTTTTGCATTAAAGCCAGCGCGTCTGCCACCAGCTCAGCTTCATAAAAACTGGTAAAAGGGTCTTGTACTAACAACACCACATTTTGTCGCTCTGCCGCAGACATCGCCTGCAACTTCGCCAAATCAAAGGTATATTGACCATCCAGCTGCTGCGCCAAGGTCGGCACCGACAATAATGGCGAATCGACATAACCCACAGTTTTTTCGAGTAAAAACTTGGTTGGCGTCAGCTTCAGGCCGCCATTCACCAACGTTGGAAACTTCGCCAGCATCGGGGCGGTTTGTTCAATGCCAGCTACCACATAATCTTTCAGCGGCCGCAAATAACGGCTGTGGTACAACTGCAAAAACCGTGAGCGGAACGAAGGTACATCCACTTTAATTGGGCATTGACCGGCGCAAGCCTTACAGGCCAGGCAACCTTCCATTGCCGCCATTACTTCGTGTGAAAAATCCTGTTCGCCACGCTGTTTGCGCCAGCTGTTGCGGGCTTTTTGCCAAAGCTTGCCGATCCCAGCACCACGCTCCAGCAACTGTTGCTCTTGTGCCAGCACGTCAACACCCTGCTTTGACATCAAACGCAACCACTCGCGCATTAAACCAGCTCGTCCTTTAGGGCTATGCTGGCGATCTTTGGTAATTTTGCTCGACGGACACATCGGCGAATTTTCTTCGTAGTTAAAACACAGGCCATTGCCGTTACAGTTGGCGGCACTATCAAAGCTCTGCCGTACTGTCAGTGGAATTTGCCGGTCGAAATAACCGCGTTTCACGCCATCGACGCTGACTAATTTGTCATTATTCTGCCAAGGTGTACAAATCTTGCCCGGGTTCATCCGGTTGTCCGGATCAAATGCCGCTTTAATTTTCCGCAATTCGTTAAACAAGGTGTCGCCAAAAAACGCCGGGCCATATTCACTGCGGTAACCTTTACCATGTTCGCCCCACATTAAACCGCCGTATTTAGCAGTCAGCGCGACCACTTGATCCGACACCTGCCGAAGCAAAACTTCCTGTGCCGGATCGGTCATATCGAGCGCTGGTCGCACATGCAATACTCCGGCGTCGACATGGCCAAACATGCCGTAGGTCAGCTGATGGCTATCCAGCAGCGCCCGGAATTCCATAATAAAATCAGCGAGGTTTTCTGGCGGTACTGCCGTATCTTCAGTAAAAGGTACTGGCTTTTGCGCACCTTTGGCGTTACCCAGTAAACCAACGGCTTTTTTGCGCATGGCGTAAATTTGCGAGATGCCGTTTAAATCGTAGGTCAGCTGATAACCGATAATGCCACTTTCGCCATTGGCAACGGCCTGTTGCAAACGCTGCTCCAGCGTCTGCACTTTGTCCTGCATTTCAGCTTCATCTTCGGCGTTGTATTCGACCATATTCAGGCCATACATGGTTTTACCCGGCACATCTTCAATGTAACTTTTCACCTGATGCCAGATGATATCGTTGCGGGCTAAATCCAGCACTTTACTGTCGACGGTTTCCACCGAAGTTGCGCGGGCTGCCACCAAAAACGGCGCGTTGCGTAACGCGCTTTCAAAGCTGTCATATTTGACGTTGATCAAACACTTAAAGGGAGCAATTGGCGTGATATTTAGTTTGGCTTCGACCACAAAACCTAGGGAGCCTTCAGCGCCGGTGATCACCCGGCCTAAATCAAATTCGCTAAGCTGTTCATTCCAGACATGTTCTAAATCGTAACCGGTTAAAAAACGGTTTAACCGCGGAAATTTTGCTTTGATTTGTTCGCGATGATCTAAAGTGCTTTGTAAAACCTGGCGGTAAATGGCGCCGATACGGTTTGGCTCAGCGGCAAGAGTTTCGGCCTGAGAACGAGGCATCGGTGCCGTATCCAGCACAGTACCGTCAACAAGCACTGATTTTAGTGCCAGCACATGATCACTGGTTTTGCCGTAGACCAAGGAGCCCTGCCCTGAAGCGTCAGTGCTAATCATGCCGCCAATTGTCGCGCGGTTAGAAGTGGATAAATCTGGGGCGAAGAAAAAACCATGGGGTTTTAAAAATGCGTTTAATTGATCTTTAATCACGCCTGCTTCAACCCGCACCCAACGCTCTTCGGCGTTAAATTCCAGAATTTGTCGCATATGGCGGGATACGTCAACGACCAGATGTTCGGTCAGTGCCTGGCCATTGGTGCCGGTGCCGCCACCGCGTGGGCTGAACTTTAAGCCGCTAAAAGCCGGACTTTGGCCAAGTGTGGTGATGGTTTGTAGGTCAGATAAGGTTTTTGGTAGTAATACCGCCTGTGGTAACGCCTGATATACACTGTTATCGGTTGCAACAGCCAGCCTTGCAGCATAACTGGTTTCGATGTCACCGCTAAAACCGGCGGCGACCAATGCATCACGAAAAGCCAATACACAAGCTGGCAAGGTATGTTCAGGAGTTAACTTTGGGATCATCGGTTTGGTTACTGCAACTTAGTGAAGTTGCCCCGAGTATATCATTGGCAGCGCGCTGATTTTAAGGCTTTTACAGATAAAAATGACCAGCAATGAACATGACAGACCCGCGGTCAGCATACAACGGGTCCGGTAAAAACTACGGTTTCAGCATACCTATTTGCCGATTATTTGACGACAGGTTCAGATTGATCCTGCTCAATCGTCACACTCTGTACATAAAGCTTCTGAGTGTTGACTGTGGTTGCCGAGCTGGACTGAGCAGGCTCACGCTGTACAACTTCACCTTCAATGATCACGCCAGAAGCTGCCGGGTCTTGTTGCTGTGCCTGGTAAGCAGCTTGTGCTTGTTGCATCCGTGCAACTAACTTGCGTTTTTTCCACCACAACCAGGGCAACATCAACACCAGCAAGGTTGCGGCGATCATCAGTAAACCAATACCGAATACCAGAAATAACCCAAGCGCGAAAGCGATCACAATCAGCGTAAAAAATCCGGGTCTTTTGCCCTGCCCAAATTGAAACTGCATACGTGGCGTACCACTTTGCCAGGATCCTTTCATCGTCGACCTCAAAATTAGCTGCTGGCTATCTGACCCTGAGTGGGTCGATAGGTTCCCAAACATAGGTTATGGGGACTGCTGGCAGAAATTTCCAGTGGCGGCTTAAAATTCCTTAACTTCAAGGTCAGTGTTAGCCGCTAACCAGCTTGTATCATGCTGTTCGCTCTGCTAAGTTGCAATTATCCGCTTTTTTTTAATGCAGCTGTTTTGATGAGATTTTGGCTGGTTGTTTTCACCTTGTTACACTTTGCGCCTTTGTCAGCGTGCGTGATGAAGGTGCAAGTCAATGAATTTCCACCGTATTCATATTTTCAGGATCAGGCATGGCAAGGTAGTCGTGTGGTGTTGTCACAACGGCTGGCCGCTAAGCTGGATTGTCAGGTCGAGTACCTCGATGTCCCTTTTGGCCGGGCATTAAAGCTGGTCGAGCAAGGTGAACTCGACTTTATTTTTAATCTGACAAAAACCGACAGCCGCAACAACACCATGTTGTTTTTAGCGCCCCATCAGCTGGAGGTATTGGTGGTCGGGGTGCATAAATCCTATCCTGAATGGCTTGGCCTTAATTCGCTGGCTGAGCTGCAACAGTTTCCGGGTCGCATCGCCTTGACCACAGGCAGTTATCTCGGGGTCGAGGTCGAAAAAATCCGCAACAATCCACAATATGCCAAGAATTTTATTGATGTAGCGGATCGTAAGGCAAAAAACGAGTTGGTTCTCAAAGGTCGGGCGCAGGCCGTGATAGAAGAACGTGATTATCTGCGCTACGCCATCGAAAACTTCCCAAATTATCAAAATCTGGTAATCACACCGCTTATTTTGTCTGAGACACCGGTTTATTTGGCATTAAGTCGTAAATCGAAGATGTTTGCGCGTCATGATGAAATCAGTCAGGCGATTATCGAACTGCAAAAAGCTGGTTTGTGGCCGAATGTCGTTGAATAACACTTTCTTGCAATAAATACGCTGAATCAGTCGATATTCACCCCCACCAATTCGACCAGCTTCGATGCCACTGCGTTTTAGCAAGCTGCAGTTGCCTTGAATTTGGGTATATCATGGTGCTTGCAGTTCCCCAATTTAGCCAGCTAACGGAAAACTATAGATGTCTGATTATTCCACCCATGCGCCTGCTTCGCGTATTTCTACCGGCGAATTTACCTTGCTGGTAGCTCTTTTGATGTCGATTGTAGCGATATCCATTGATGCATTATTGCCGGCGCTGGACGCCATTCGCGCCGACATCGTGCTGGCACACCCAAATCAGGCGCAGTATGTGGTGAGTGCATTGTTTTTCGGTATGGCAATTGGACAGCTGATCTGTGGCCCGTTGTCAGATGCCACCGGCCGCAAAAAAGTACTGTATGGCGGTATTGTGCTGTTTTTAGCCGGCACCGTACTTTGTTATTTTGCCACCGATATCAACACCTTATTGCTCGGTCGTTTTATTCAGGGTCTTGGTGTTTCCGGGCCTTATGTGTCGGCTATTTCAATCGTGCGTGATAAATACGCCGGCAATGATATGGCGCGGATTATGTCGCTGGTGATGATGATTTTTATCATGGTGCCGGCTTTAGCGCCCAGTCTGGGTCAGGCAGTGATGTGGTTTGGCAGCTGGCGCGATATTTTTGTGCTGTATGTGTTTTATGCCTTGATGATTGCAGTGTGGATTTTTTTCCGACTGGAAGAAACATTACCCAAAGCGCATCGAATTCCGATGAGTACCAAGGGATTTGCCGAAGGCTTTAAAGAAGTGATCAGCAACGTGCCGACTGTTTGCTACATGATTTGTATGGGTTTGTTTTTTGGCAGCTTTATCGGTTATCTGAATTCATCACAACAAATCTTCCAGGATCTGTTTAAAACCGGCGAGATGTTTGTATTGTATTTTGGGGTATTGGCGATTGTATTTGGTGCGGCCTCGCTGGTGAATTCACAGCTGGTGCAAAAACTCGGGATGCAACACTTAGCCAAGCTGGCGATTTGGGGAATTATCGGCAGCTCAGCGCTATTTTTAGCTGTGCATCTAAGCGTTGAAGTGCAACTGTGGATGTTTATGATTTACGCATCGGTGTTGTTTTTCTGTTTTGGGCTGGTGTTTGGCAATATCAACGCCATGGCGATGGAGCCGATGGGCCATGTCGCCGGCATTGCTGCGGCCATTATTGGTTCAACCTCGTCGATTATGTCGATGGTCATCGGCACTGTCATCGGTCAAATGTATAACGGGACTTTGTTCCCGGTAACCGGTGGATTTCTAATTTTTAGCTTTATCAGTATGCTGATTTTCAGTTATGCACAGCGGTACCAACAAAAAAATGCTGCGGCTGATTTGCCGGTAGAAGCCTCACCGAATCTTTAAAGCTTCGACTTTTGAAAAACTAAAAAGCCCATGCAATTGCATGGGCTTTATTATTTCAAAACTGCGGTTCACAGTTAGTCGTTAGACGTTGCCAACTTCACATTTGGTCAGTTGCCAGACCCGGGCGACATAATCTTCTATCGAACGATCCGAGGTAAACTTACCAACACTGGCGGTGTTTAAAATTGCTTTTTTCGCCCAGCCCGCTTTATCGCGGTACCAGCCATCGATAGTTTCCTGCGCTTTGACATAAGAAGCAAAGTCTGCCATCACCAGATAATGGTCACCGCCTTCAATGAGGCTACGTTTGATCGCTGCCAGCTCGCCTGGTTTACCCGGAGTGAAATAGTCCGTTTCCAACCAATCCAAAATCGCTTTTAATTCCGGATTGTTGTAGTAGTAATCACGACTATCGTAGCCTTTGGCATACAGGGCTTTTACTTCATCGACTGACAAACCAAAGATCGCAATATTATCGGCGCCTACTTCTTCGGCGATTTCAATATTGGCACCATCCATAGTACCGACAGTGATAGCACCATTCAGCGCCAGCTTCATATTGCCGGTACCGCTGGCTTCTTTACCTGCGGTTGAAATTTGCTCGGAAACGTCCGCTGCCGGGATCATTTTCTCAGCAAGGCTCACCCGGTAGTTCGGCATAAACACCACTTTAATCCGGTTTTTCACCCGTTTATCGTGGTTGATCTTGTCGGCAATTTTATTAATGGCGTAGATAATATCTTTCGCAAGTTTATAGCCAGGCGCCGCTTTGGCACCAAAGAAGAACACCCGTGGCACCATGTCGTAATCCGGATCCTGTAAAATACGGCGATACAACGCCAGAATATGCAATAAATTCAGATGCTGACGTTTGTATTCATGCAGACGTTTAATCTGGACGTCAAACAGCGCATGCGGGTCAATCGCGATACCAGTCAGGTTTTTCACCACTTCGGCTAAATCAGCTTTGTTTTGCTGTTTAATCGCCATAAAGGCATCTTGCATCGCAGGACTGTCTGCGTGCGCTTGCAGCGCCGATAATTTGGTTAAATCAGTTGGCCAATCGCTGCCGATGGTGTTATCGAGCAACTTCGACAGACGTTTATTACAAGCCTTTAACCAGCGACGTGGGGTCACGCCATTGGTGATATTGGTGAACTTATCCGGCCATAACGCGACCATTTCCGGGAATAAATCCGATTTGACCAAAGCTGAATGCACTTCTGCCACACCATTGACCCGGAAAGAACCGACCACCGACAAATGCCCCATCCGCACCATCGGTTCATGGCCTTCTTCGATAATCGACAGTTTACGTTTTTTGTCGACATCACCAGGCCAACGCACATCAACCTGTTCAACTAAGAACCGACGGTTGATTTCATAAATAATTTCGATGTGACGCGGTAATACTTTTTCAAATAACCGGACCGGCCAACGCTCCAGCGCTTCTGGCAGTAGGGTGTGGTTGGTGTAGGCAAACACATGCTGACAAATATTCCAGGCGTCTTCCCAGTTCATTTCTGCACGATCAACCAGTACCCGCATCAGCTCAGGAATAGCAACCGCCGGGTGGGTATCGTTAAGCTGGATCACCACTTGTTTGGCGAAGAAACTCCAGTCATCACCATGCGCGCGTTTGTAACGGCGGATAATGTCTTTCAGTGAACTCGAGCAGAAGAAATATTGCTGGATCAACCGTAGTTCTTTACCGGCATCGGTATCGTCATTCGGGTACAGTACTTTGGAAATGGTTTCGGCTTCGATGTTTTCGCGAGCCGCGTCAACATAACCGCCGGAGTTAAACACGTCCCAGTTGAAAAAATCACTGGCGCGACTTTCCCATAAACGTAACACGTTAACTGAACTACCGTTGTAACCCACAACCGGGATATCCCAAGGTACAGCTTTGATGATGCGACCCGGGTGCCAAACCTTTTTCATTTTGCCTTGCAGGTCGTACACAGTTTCGACATAACCGTAGACCGAAATTTCCTGCGCCGATTCCGGCCGACAAATTTCCCATGGATTGCCGTATTCACGCCAGCTATCCGGGCGTTCAATTTGGAAACCATGTTGGAATTCTTGCTTAAACAGGCCATGTTCGTAGTGAATACCATAACCGATGGCCGGGTAATTTAATGTGGCTAAAGAGTCGATAAAACAGGCTGCCAGCCGGCCTAAACCGCCGTTGCCAAGCGCCATGTCTTCTTCTTGTTCTTCTAAATCAGCGATGTCCATGCCAAGTTCGGCCAGCGCTTGTTTGGCAGCGTCATAACAACCGAGATTGTGCAGATTATTGCTGAATAACCGGCCCATCAAATATTCCAGGCTGAAATAATGCACGGCGCGGGTATTTTGCTGATAGTGCGTGCGCTGAGTGTTGCGCAGGCCGTCAAACACATATTCATTGATGGAAGCACAGGTTGCTCGCCACCAGGCCTGAGGGCTGGCTTTATTGACGTCAGTGCCCAAAGTACCGTGTAAATGGCGGATAATTCTATCTTTTAATTCTGCAGCAGTAGGCAACGCTGCCACAGCAACCGTTGCGTTTGATAATGTAGGTTTCATGATCCATTTCCAGTTTGCCAGATCCGATTATCGCCAGGCGACAATGACCACAGCTTGAGACGAGCGAAGTCGATGCTGCTTTTATTATTCTTGTAGTAAAATTACAGAATGTACGGCTATTCGTCAAGGAAACAGACTATTTCGACTGCATACCGTAATTTAATTACATACGAATGCAGTCGCTTGACAGGACTTAGATCTGGGCAAAAACACTTTGCACAAAGGCTTTGGCGTCTGTTTCTAACCGCACTAGATGTGCCTGATCAACAAAACTTTCCAGATAAATTTTATAACTGTTTTCGGTGCCGGACGGCCTGGCAGCGAACCAGCCGTTTTGCGTCACCACTTTCACTCCACCTATCGCCGCGTTATTACCCGGCGCTTTACTTAGCACTGCCAGAATTGGGTCACCGGCTAACTCCGTTTGCGTCACGCTTGCCACATTCAGATTTTTTAAAGCATTTTTCTGGGCAAAGTCTGCTGGTGCATCCAATCGGCGATACAAAGGCGCACCGAATTCTCGGGTCAGCGCCTGATATTGCAAATAAGGGTCAACGCCGGTTTTGGCAATCATCTCTGCCGCTAATAAACCCAGTATAAAACCGTCTTTATCGGTGGACCAGACAGTGCCATCAAAGCGTAAAAAACTGGCACCGGCTGATTCTTCACCACCAAATACCAGGCTGCCGTCAAAAAGCCCGTCAACAAACCACTTAAAACCAACCGGCACCTCAAACAAAGTACGGCCGCGTCCAGCAACCACCCGGTCAATCAAGGCGCTGGAAACCAGGGTTTTGCCGATTTTTTTATCCAATCCCCATTGTGGTCGGTTGCTGATTAAATAATTAATCGCCACTGCCAAATAATGGTTTGGATTTAACAAGCCACCGCTACGGGTGACAATGCCGTGCCGGTCGAAATCCGGATCGTTACCAATTCCTAAATCAAACTGATCTTTCAGTTTAATCAGATTGGCCATCGAATAGGCCGAGCTGCAATCCATCCGGATCTTGCCATCTTTATCCAACGGCATAAAACCAAAAGTTGGATCGACTACCTGATTAACGACGGTAATATCCAAACCATAACGTTTAGCTATTTCCGGCCAGAACGCAATACCGGAACCGCCTAAGGGATCAACACCAATTTTTACTTTGGCTTTAGCAATGGCTGCCATATCGATAACGTTTTCTAAATCATCAACATAGGGCTTAACGTAATCATGCAGCTGATAAAGTTCACTTGTTATAGCATCAGCAAATGACAGTTGTTTGACAGAAACCAAGCCATCAGCAATCAGTTGGTTAGCACGTTGTTCAATCCAGGAAGTCGCATCAGTATCGGCCGGACCACCATGCGGTGGATTGTATTTGATACCACCATCTTCCGGCGGATTGTGCGAAGGGGTAATGACGATACCATCAGCCAATGCCGGTTGTTTGCTGGCGTTATAACGCAAAATAGCATGTGAAATCACCGGCGTTGGCGTGTAGCCGCCACCGGTTTGCACTTTGAGCTGCACACCGTTGGCGATAAATACCTGTACCGCAGAAATAAAAGCCGGTTCTGATAACGCGTGGGTGTCTTTACCTAAAAACAAAGGGCCACTGATGCCTTGCGCCGCGCGATATTCAGCAACTGCCTGGCAGATGGCCTTGATATGCGCTTCGTTAAAAGATGCCAAGGCAGCGCTGCCACGATGGCCGGAGGTGCCAAAACTCACCCGCTGAGCTTGCTGCGAAACATCCGGTGTCAGTACGTAATATTCTGAACACAACAACGGGATGTTGGCTAATTTGTCCCTGGTCGCAACTTGTCCGGCTTGCGGATGAACTGACATACACTCTCCTTTTTAAAATGTCACATTTGCCCTATAAAAAATCTCTGATTTGTTCGGCTTCAGTCTGGCTATAACCCAGTTTCAGCGCGGCTTCGGTCAACATCATCTTTTTGCGGGTGGTATTTGAATTGGTGATCACCCAAAAATCGCTGTTTGGAATAGGCTTAGGATTGGTGCTGCTGCCAGCCTCCAACAAATCAGCTTGTTTACGGGCAAAATACAGCCGGTTACGGCCTTTGATTTCAGCAACCAATGCAAATTTACTTTTATGAGCACGGGCTAACGCCGATAAAATGATTAAAAACCGCCCGACCACGCTTTGCTCAGCTTGTAAGTCCTGCTTGCTTAAAATATCGAATACTTTCTGATGGTTGGCTGCAGGTTCGGCGACAGTTCTAGACTCTGCAGCACCTTTGCCAGCAACCGGCGCGCTGATTTCACTGACGCTTGCTACTGTACCGGTCGCTGCGCTATCCGGCAGCAATAAACGGCGTAAAATTTCCGAGGCGCTTTCCCCGATCTGCTGGGTCTGACTGGCAATGTAATGATAAAGCTCTTCATCTATCTCTATTGTTTTCATAAAGCTACCTTAAAACCCAAACGAAAGACCGGCATTATATAAACTGACTGCGGCTGACGCCAGCCCGGCAATTTGTTAACATCACCCTTCATCCTTGAAATTGCAGGGTTGTTGACTTCGTTTGCCCTGCTGACAACGTTGCCGAAGGAAAATCATGATATTACATACTGACATAACAGGCCAAGGTCGACCACTGGTATTAATCCATGGTTTATTTGGCAGTTACGAAAATTTAGGCGTCATCGCCCGGGCGTTGCAACAGGATTTTCAGCTGATTAATGTCGATTTGCGTAACCATGGTCGCTCGCCACGTGCTGACAGCATGGATTACCCACAAATGGCGGCGGATGTATTTGAGACACTGGATAGTCTGCAAATCACCCAATGCGCTGTGTTGGGGCATTCGATGGGCGGCAAAGTCGCGATGCAGATGGCGTTGTCAGAGCCTGCGCGTGTCAACAAACTGCTTCTGGCCGATATTTCGCCGGTGGTAAATGAACCGCGTCATCAACGAATTTTACAAGGTTTAGCCGCTATTGATTTAACCTCGCTCAAAGATCGCAAACAGGCTGATTTATTACTGCAGCCTTTTGTTGATGAACTCGGCGTTCGGCAGTTTTTACTCAAGAACTTATACAAAGACCCAACAGACCAGTTCCAATGGCGGTTTAATTTAACGGCGCTTATCGACAACTATCAGCAGCTGTTAGCGGCGCCAACGGTCACAGAGCCATACACTGGCGACACGTTGTTTATCAAAGGCGGCAATTCTGATTATATTCAGGCGGCGCATCAGCCATTAATCCTAAAGTTGTTCCCAAACGCCAGCGCCAAAATTATTCAAGGCACCGGACACTGGCTGCATGCGGAGAAACCCGCGGCATTCAGCAAAATAGTCTCTGACTTTTTATTGCGTTAGCGCATAAAAATTTTGCCACGTTATGCTATAGTGCGCCGGTTTTTTTGAAGGTCATCACCATGCTCAATGAATATATGGAACAAATCGAAGCGGCAAGTCTTTGGTTTTTTCTTTCAGTGTTGTTTTTTTTGATTGGAATGGCCATTCAGGACGTACTTAAAAAGGGTGACGTGCCTAAGTTTGGCCGGATTTTTGTCTGGATAGTGTTGTTTGTTGGCTGTGCTGGCTTTTTAGCCAAAGGTGTCATTCAGTTTATTTATGAGTCAAAAGGGTTAGGTTAATGGCGAAGATTGCCACCGATCGCACCACCATAGATCTGTTTGCTGCCGAAAAACGGCCAGGACGGCCAAAAACCAACCCGCTACCACGGGAAGAACAATTACGGCTGAACAAACGAAATCAGATCCGCCGGGATAAAACCAAAGGTCTGAAACGCATTGAGTGCAAGGTTACTGAGCAGCTGTATCAGCAGCTCGACACTAAAGCACAGGCGCTGCAACTGACTCGCAGCGCATTAATTGAACAACTGTTAGCTGAAGCTCTCGCAAAGTAGGAAGGCGCTCATTATGGCAACTGTAGGTATATTTTTTGGCAGCGATACCGGTAACACCGAACATATCGCGAAAATGATCCAAAAAGAACTGGGCAAAAATTTACTGGCAGTGCATGACATTGCCAAAAGCACCAAAGAAGATATCGCCGGTTATGACCTGCTGATGTTCGGGATCCCCACCTGGTATTACGGCGAAGCACAGTGTGATTGGGACGACTTTTTCCCTGAACTGGAAAATATCGATTTTAACAACAAGTTAGTCGCTATTTTTGGTTGTGGTGATCAGGAAGATTACGCTGAATACTTCCTCGATGCGATGGGCACCTTGCGTGACATCATTGAACCACGCGGGGCTATTCTCGTTGGTCACTGGCCGACCAAAGGCTACAATTTCGTGGCTTCTAAGGCATTAGCCGATAACGACCACTTTGTAGGATTAGGTATCGACGAAGACCGTCAGCCTGAGTTGACCGAAGTACGGGTCAAACAATGGTGTAAGCAGATTTATGATGAGCTGAGCCTGGCGGAATTGGCCGGACTATAAGATCTCTGATTAGCATTTAAAAAACCACTGCTGGTTCTGTTGATTGGCAGTGGTTTTTTTATTTGGATTTTTTGCAGTTTCTTGCCTGGCAGACCCATGCCTGTCCTGACATTAATCGTCCGCGTCTGTTTGCTCTGCCACTTTCCGGTGCTCGCCAGGCCGGTGCTTGCGCTTTTTCCGGATATAAACCGTACGGTTCACTTCGCAAACGATTTCGCCTTGTTGGTTCTTTAAATGCACCAAAAACTGCGGGAAATATTTATCGCCCTGTTCGGTAGCAGCCTTAATTTCCGCTAAAACCGCATCTCCGAGCCAAAATTCGGCAATCAGCTTGCCATGACCGGGTTTGATATAGTCGATATCGGCTTTTTTGTCCCACACCAGATATTCTTTGCCCAGCGCGCCCATCAACATCAAAGGATACATCGGGTCGGTCATTGCAAACATTGCACCGCCAAATTGGCTGCTATTGATATTCCGCCGCCACGGCCGGTCGTTGAGCGTGACCTTGGCATAACGGTAATCTGTCGCAAGTTCGACAATTTTAATGCCATTAAAGAAAAATGGTGGCCAGAAATTTAACAAATGCCGCATCACTGCCGGATTAAACGCCCACCGCATAACACCTCCAACTGGTATGACCTGACTTTGCAAATATACCCGAAAATACCACTCCTACCAAGTAGAGAGCTACGGCAAAGGCAGATTTTGCTTTTCCTATCAAAGAAAATAGCCTTATAATCCATTCATCTCCAATTATGAGTACTAAAGCAGATGTCAGATCACAACAGCGAACTACGCAAAGCCGGCCTGAAAGTGACCTTACCAAGGGTGAAGATCCTGGAAATTTTGCAGGACCCTGGACATCAGCATATTAGTGCTGAAGATGTGTACAAAATCCTGCTGGAAATCGGCGAAGACATTGGTCTGGCCACCGTCTACCGCGTATTAAACCAGTTTGATGATGCCGGTATCGTCACCCGTCACCACTTTGAAGGTGGTAAATCGGTGTTCGAACTGAGCCGGATTGATCACCACGACCATTTAGTTTGTTTAAATTGCGGCAAAGTCATTGAATTCGAAGATGATGAAATTGAACGTAAACAACTGGAAATTTCTGAGCAAAACGGCATCAAACTGACTCATCACAGCCTGTATTTATATGGCGAATGTGTGGATAAAGTCAGCTGCAATAAATTTAAAGAGAAAAGCTGAAATCTGGTTTGAGACAATCACCAGCAGTTAAATTGATAAAGGCGCCTTAAGCGCCTTTTTTGTTTTAGAGCTATCCGGCAGTAGGACATACGACAACTGACGCTCTAGGGTATTTCAACAACACCCCGCCAAAGCGCTTCTATTCAACCACACTGCATTGGCGCAACTTACACTGGGGTAAGGGTGTTGGCAGCATCTGACAGGTACTACGCATCCCGAGTCGCTGTTGTTGTTGCTGTTTAAGTTTGGTATATCGGTCATTGGTGATAGCCAGTAATTTTTCGTCGGTATTCACTGCTGAATACGCCAGGTACTGCTCTGGACCACCGCATGGCCGACTGCCGACCGGTAACACCTTACACTCCGCGGTTTCGCGGCAACTTTTATCTTCAGTCAGACGCTGCATCCGCTGATACAGTTGCTTGGTATCGACTTGCAGCTGCGCCAGGGGGCCATCCAGCTGATTGACCAGACCTTCGGTTTGCTTGGGGATCGTAGTACAACCGCTTACGAGCATCGAAAATCCGAACATCAACACATAAAATTTGGCGTTATTCACAGTATTCTCCCTGAAAAAGTTACCGTATTGTAACGAATGCAGCATGGATCACAAGTATCGCTTGAACGAAGCCAAAGAAAGATTCGTTCTGTCGGCGTCTTACTGTCAGCACAGCCGGCAGCAACAACTCCAGTAAACTCAGCTGTAACTGGATAGCCGCTGAACAACCAGCCTGGCCGGATTTTTTGCCACGACGCCAAAATAAAAAAAGCCAGTACAAAACTGGCTTTTAATGGCTTGTGCTATTGGTGCAGCGTTAAAGTTTCGCTTCAAGTTCCGGTAAGGCCACAAACAAATCGGCAACCAGACCATAATCCGCCACCTGAAAAATTGGCGCTTCAGCGTCTTTATTGATGGCGACTATCACTTTGGAATCTTTCATACCGGCTAAATGCTGAATAGCACCGGAAATACCCACCGCGATATACAGATCCGGTGCCACGATTTTACCGGTCTGGCCAACCTGCATGTCATTTGGTACAAAACCAGCATCAACTGCAGCACGGCTAGCACCAATGGCTGCGTTTAATTTATCGGCAATGCCTTCGAGTAATTTGAAGTTGTCGCCATTTTGCATGCCACGACCACCAGAGATAATTATTTTTGCCGCGGTCAGCTCTGGCCGTTCTGATTTCGTCAGCTCTTCACTGACAAATACCGATAATCCAGCATCTGTGGCTTGCGCGACAGCTTCAATCGGTGCCGCGTTACCGTTAGCAACCGCATCAAAGGCCGAACTACGTACTGTTAATACTTTAATGGCATCTGAAGATTGCACGGTGGCAATGGCATTGCCGGCATAGATAGGCCGCACAAAGGTATCTGCACTTTCAACGGCTATCACGTCAGATATCTGCGCAACATCCAAAAGTGCGGCAACGCGCGGCAGGCAGTTTTTACCGTGAGTGGTAGCAGCTGCCAGAATATGGCTGTAATCACGACCTAATTCGACCACCAATGCCGCCACATTCTCAGCAAGCTGATGCTGATAACACGCTGCATCAGCGACCAAAACTTTGGTTACACCAGCTAACGTCGCGGCTTCTGCTGCAGCTGCGCCACATTGAAAGCCGGCAACGAGCAGATGAATGTCACCACCAATTTTGGTTGCTGCTGCAACAGTTTTAGCGGTATCGGCTTTTAATGCCTGCTGGTTATGCTCTGCAATAATTAAAATAGCCATTAGATCACCTTCGCTTCTTGCTTTAATTTCGCCACCAGCGCATCAACGCTGTCAACCATCACTCCAGCCTGACGAACCGCAGGCGCTGCAACTTTCAGAGTTTTCACCTGGCTTTGTAAAACCACGCCAAAACTGTCAGCAGTCACTATGTCGAGCGGTTTTTTCTTGGCTTTCATAATGTTTGGTAAAGATGCATAGCGAGGTTCGTTTAAGCGTAAATCAGTGGAAACCACAGCTGGAAGTTTTAAAGAAACCGTCTGCAAACCACCGTCAATTTCACGGGTAACCGCGACTTTACCATCGGCCACCACAACTTTAGAGGCGAAGGTGCCCTGACCCATGCCGGTTAACGCCGCCAGCATCTGGCCGGTTTGATTATTATCAGAATCAATCGCTTGTTTACCGATAATCACCAGCTGTGGCTGCTCAGTACCTACAACTTTGGCCAACAGTTTAGCCACTTGCAATGAATCGAGGTTCAGTTCGGTTTCAATCAGAATCGCGCGATCAGCACCTAAGGCCAATGCCGTGCGTAATTGCTCTTGTGCACCACTTTGACCAATAGATACCACCACCACTTCTGTCGCAATGCCTGCTTCTTTTAAGCGGACCGCTTCTTCGACTGCGATTTCACAAAACGGGTTTAGTGACATCTTAACGTTAGCTAAATCAACGCCGGTTTGGTCTGCTTTAACCCGGACCTTCACGTTATAATCGACGACCCGTTTTACCGGTACTAATATTTTCATGGATAGGAACCCCTGTCTGCATTGGTCAGGTTGACGTGAAGGTAAACTTCAGCTGTTATTGATGCCGGACAATCTAACTACTGTTGACGTTAACGTCAACCTGAAATACCCTTGCAAGCAGCACAAAGGTGTAGAAATTTGTCTGGAACGTAAATCTGGAACCTAAAGTTGAACAGCTATTGCTACTGTAAGCAAAACCAGCAGCTGACGGCAATCAATCATACACAAAATAATAATCAAGGGGACCGCCGTGGAACGCGAATCAATGGAGTTTGACGTTGTAATTGTTGGGGCCGGACCGTCAGGCCTATCGGCAGCGATCCGTCTGATGCAGCAAGCAAAATCTGCTAATTCCGAATTAACAGTATGTGTAGTAGAAAAAGGCTCGGAAGTTGGCGCCCATATTTTATCCGGCGCGGTATTTGAAACCAAAGCATTAAACGAGTTGCTACCGGACTGGCAAGAGCTTGGTGCCCCATTGGGTACAGCAGTCAGCCACGATGATATCTATTATCTGCAATCTGATTCGCAGGCACGCAAAGTCCCGAATATGCTGGTACCAAAAACCATGCATAACAGCGGTAACTATATTGTTTCCATGGGTAACGTCTGCCGTTGGCTGGCCACCCAGGCTGAAAATCTCGGTGTAGAAATTTTCCCGGGGTTTAGCGCTGCCAGTCTGATCATTGAAGACAATGTGGTAAAAGGCATTGTTACCGGCGATATGGGCCTGGATAAACACGGTCAGCAAAAAAGCAGTTTTACCCCAGGCATGGAGCTTCGCGCTAAATACACCTTGTTCGCTGAAGGTTGTCGTGGCCATTTGGGTAAAGAGCTGATTAACCATTATCAGCTGGATGCCGGTAAATCGCCGCAGCATTATGCCATTGGTTTTAAAGAAATCTGGGACATTGACCCGAACAAACATCAGCCTGGTTTAGTGTTGCACTCGGCCGGCTGGCCGCTACAAAGTGACACCAGTGGCGGCGGTTATCTGTATCACGCTGAAAACAATCAGGTTGTGGTAGGCCTCATCATCGATTTAAACTACAGCAACCCCTATTTAAGCCCGTTTGATGAGTTCCAGCGTTACAAACATCACCCGGTGATCAGCCAGTATTTAACCGGCGGCAAAAGGGTTTGTTATGGTGCGCGTGCCATCGCCAAAGGTGGCCTGAATAGCTTGCCAAAAATGAGTTTCCCTGGCGGTTTATTGATTGGCTGTGATGCCGGTACATTAAATTTTGCCAAAATCAAAGGCAACCACACTGCGATGAAATCGGGCATGTTGGCTGCTGAAGCCGTATTTGCCAAACTCGCTGCGGATCAACAAGGTGGCAGCGATTTAACCTCTTTCCAAAGCTTATTTGAACAAAGCTGGTTATATGACGAATTATACCGTTCGCGTAACTTTGGCCCTGCGATGCATAAATTTGGCTCTTTGCTTGGTGGCGCTTTTAATACCCTGGATCAAAATTTGTTTGGTGGGAAATTACCTTTTACCCTCAAAGACAACACTTTTGACCATGCCAGCCTGAAACTGGCGGCGGACAGCGTGCAGCTGCAATACGCTAAACCTGACAATGTGCTGAGTTTTGATAAGCTGACATCCGTGTTTTTATCCAACACCAACCACGAAGAAGAACAGCCGTGCCATTTGCAGTTACTGGACGCCAGCATTCCAATTGCAGTGAATTACGCTAAATACGCGGAGCCAGCGCAGCGTTATTGCCCGGCCGGTGTCTATGAAGTAGTGGGCATTGAGACTAATGAACCCAGGTTTCAAATTAATGCGCAAAACTGCGTGCACTGTAAAACCTGTGACATTAAAGACCCGAGCCAGAATATTCGCTGGGTGACGCCAGAAGGCGCTGGTGGCCCTAATTATCCGAATATGTAATGACGACTGATATTTGAACTCTTCAGGCAGCCAAGTGCTGCCTGAATTTTTAGTCAGATGCTGCTGGCTGCAAAAAACATTCAGCGCACGACCACTCCAGTTAATCCCGACAAGCATTGTAATTTAGCAAAATGGCATTATCATCTGCGTTTTAGTTGCGTAGCTTTTTCCAGAGCTATTTGCAGAGTTCGTTGCATTGAGGTGTTCATGTCTATTGTTTCCCACACTTTCCCCGGCAAAATTAGCCTTGCCAGTTTACTGCTCCTTGGTTTGAGCGCTTGCCAGACCACTGTTCCTTCGAGTGCATCGAACCAGGTACAAGAGCAGCCTGCCGCACACAATAATTTTAACAGCGTATTGTGGTATCAAACTTCCGCAGAGTTTCGCGCTAACAGCATTCAGACCTATCGTCAGGCGACAGATTTATTAAGCAAAGCCAAAAATGACAATCAATGGACCGTATGGCCGCAAGCCAATGCCGCGAATTTACCGCCAGCCATTATCGTCGATATCGACGAAACCATTCTGGATAACTCACCTGCTGCTGCACAGGATATTTTAACCAATGCCGCTTTTAGTGATGCCAGTTGGGATCGCTGGGTGAGTCTGGCTAAAGCCGATGCAGTGCCGGGCGCAGTGGCTTTTGTGAATGCGGCTGAAGCCATGGGCATTAAAGTTTTGTACATCAGCAATCGGGCTTGTAGCAAACGTGCAAACACCCCTAGCGCGTGTCCGCAAAAAGATGACACGTTGAAAAATCTGCAAGCTGTTGGTATTCAACAAATTAGCGCGGCTCAACTCTGGCTGAAAGCCGAACAGCCAGACTGGAGCAGTGAAAAAGAAAGCCGTCGTCAGCTCGCGATGCAAAGCTATCGGGTGATTATGTCAGTAGGCGATGATTTTGGTGATTTTCTGCCAAATGTGAAGAAGAACATCACACCAGCGCAACGCGCAGCGTTAGTTGATCAATATCAGGCACATTGGGGCACTAAGTTTTTTATGCTGCCAAACCCAACTTACGGTTCTTGGGACACCATTTTAGACCAGCCAAAACAGCAATATCTGCGCGGTTTCTGATCATTTGTTAACTGTGGGGTCAGAGTCAATTATTAACATATCTGTTGTTAACAATTGACTCTGACCCCGGAATTAACATTTATTATGGTAACGGTTGGCCTCTGCTTGCTACATAAAGCGCATACCAATGCTCACGGCTGAGTTGAACATTTCTTGCCTCTGCACATGCTTTGATACGCATCGGATTGGTGGTGCCAATCACCGGTTGAATGCCGGCAGGATGGCGCATCAACCATCCCAGCACTATTGCTTCCGGTGAACACTGATACAGTGCCGCCAACTTTAATACCAAATCAGCAGTCTGCTGCTGAGCTGGAGTTTGAGGTGCTTTACCCCCGGTAAACAAACCTTGCGCCAAACTGCCCCAGGCCTGA
Source organism: Rheinheimera sp. SA_1 (assembly GCF_001669775.1). GTDB lineage: Bacteria > Pseudomonadota > Gammaproteobacteria > Enterobacterales > Alteromonadaceae > Pararheinheimera. The sequence continues at coordinate 112,107 of NZ_LXWK01000016.1, read as the reverse complement.
ATTTGCACCTGATGTTGCTGACAATATTCGACAGTGCCGTAGCCAAAAAAGTGGGCAGCGCCCTGCGTCATGCCCGTTAACACGTTTTGTTCCAGCCAATCGATTTTCGCCAGACTCATTTCCAGCTGATTGACCAGCAGCGGCTGCGACATGGCTGATTGCAGTAATTGCAACTGTGGCACGCCAAAATTGGAAACACCGACATTGCGAATTTTGCCTTCCAGCTGCAACGCCTGCAGTACCGCGGCAACTTCATGCACGTCCATCAACGGATCCGGCCGGTGCAACAACAACAAATCAATATACCCGCACTGCAACTGACGTAACGACAGTTCTACTTGCTGGCGAATGTAGCTTGCAGAAAAATCATAACGGCCAACCGCCTCATCGTCTTTAAAGCGAATGGCGCATTTGGTTTGGATCAGAATTTTTTCCCGTAAGCCCGGATGCATTGCCAGGTAGTCGCCGAATACTTGCTCAGCTTTGCCGCGGGTGTAAATGTCGGCATGGTCAAACAGGGTGAAGTTTTGCGCCAAGGCGCTATCAAGTGCCTGATACGACAAGCGGCGGGCTTCCGCACTAATGTCTGGCACATTCCAGTCACCGCCAAGCCCCATACAGCCAAATACCATGGTGCCGGCTGTTGGATAGGTTGTTAAAAGTGGTTGCATCAAAAATACCAGTTAAGATAAACAAAACAGCAGTGTAGCGAAAACAGCGAATCAGCCTCAAATATTTTTGGCATTTTGAAAGTTGTAAAGCTGCCGGGCAGATTTCGACTGAATGACACCCACATTAACAACAGGATTGCGGATTATATAAATCAACATTCTAAAAGTCGTTACAAAGCATAAATTTGTATCAAAACTTGCGGTAAAGTAGCGTCTGGAATTTGCGTCATCATTGGCGATGGCACTTAAATCTGGCAACTATGGAATTCAGATGAAAATTAACAGTTATTACCTGTTACTGGCCGGACCGGCGTTATTAATATTTACCTTGCTCACCGCCCCGCCGCTCGCCGGTATGTCTGCGCCTGCCTGGCATGTCACCGGTTTAATGCTATGGATGATCCTGTGGTGGATCAGCGAAGTGATGCCGATCCCGGTCACCTCCATTTTACCGATGATTTTTATTCCGCTGCTTGGCATCGACAAAATGGACGCCGCTACTGCGCCTTATGCCCATCCGTTGATCTTTTTATTTTTTGGTGGGTTCTTTTTATCGATAGCGATGGAAAAAACCGGTCTGCACCAACGCATTGCGTTAAAAGCCTTGCAGTTCACCGGCCAGAAGCCAGCGGCGCAAGTGGCGGGTTTAATGGCCGTAACAGCGTTTTTATCGATGTGGATGTCCAATACCGCAACGGCCGTGATGATGCTGCCAATTGGTTTATCGATGATTAAAATGGCGCATGCCAGTAATCAGGATGATTTTGGCAAAGCAGTGTTGCTGGCGATTGCCTATAGCGCCAGTATCGGCGGCATTGCCACCTTAATTGGCACACCACCCAATGCGCTGCTGGCGGCCTATTTAAGTAAAAGTTATCAAATTCAGATCAGTTTTGCTGATTGGATGCTCGTTGGTGTCCCCCTGGCACTGGTGATGTTGGCTGTATGCTGGATCTGGTTGTGTAAGTTTCACTTTAAATTACCAGCCAGCAGCGACGGGCAGCATAATTTTAAGCAGGAACTGGCAGCGCTGGGCCCGTTACGGCGTTCAGAAGCATTGGTGTTATTGGTATTCACCCTGGCGGCTGTGAGCTGGATCAGCCAGCAATGGTTGGTGAAATGGACAGGTTTGCCGCTGAGTGACACCATGATTGCGCTAATAGCCGCAACAGTATTATTTGTGTTGCCCGGGGAGCAACAACAACGCCTCTTAGTGTGGAAAGACAGCCAACAGGTCCCCTGGGGTGTATTGTTACTGTTTGGTGGAGGTCTTAGCATGGCCGATCAAATTCAGAAAACAGGCGTTTCTGAATTGCTGGCACAACAATTAAGTTTGCTGCAGGGCATTCCGCCGGTATTTATTCTACTGACCGTCACCACGCTGATTATTTTCTTAACCGAAGTAACCAGCAACACAGCCACGGCAGCAGCGTTTTTACCTTTACTTGGGCCTGTAGCGGTTTCGATGGACTTGTCACCACTGTATCTGGTGGTGCCAGCAGCATTGGCTGCCAGCTTTGCATTTATGCTGCCGGTAGCGACACCACCAAATGCGATTGTATTTGCCAGTGGCAAATTACAAATTAAGGATATGGTGAAAGCCGGTTTGGTGCTGAATTTAGTCGGGATTGTGGCGATTAGTATCGCCAGTAGTTGGCTGGGACCGATGTTGCAGTAAACTGCATTTAGTAACCAACATTTAATAAACAAAAAGCGGGATCAATGCGCGGCACTGATCCCGTTTCTATCACGAGGGTGAATTCTCGGCTTTGCGATCTTGCTTCAGATAACCATAAAGCCCAATCAGCGATGCCACAATCCAGAAGATTTCGATGACAAAACTGGCAAGATTAAAGTTAATACAAAGACTAAACAGCAAAAATAACGCGCCGGACAAATTCATCAGGTTATATAACAAACCTTTTGGCGACACTTTATTCAGTTGAAGTAAAAAGAACGCGCCAACGACCAGGCAGGTACCTGCCATGCCGACGATGTCTGCAATGATATTAAGCATAATGAGTAAATCCAGAACAAGCTGAAGTCGTCCAAAACAGGCTGGCCCTTTCCTTGGGAAGGACGGTTCTCAAAATCCATGAGACAGCTTGATTATGCCCTTCATCCTTGAAGCTGTAGGGGTGTTGCCTTCGCGCGTTCTCCCCAGTCACATAGAACTGCTATGCTCCTGGGGTTTCACTCGCTCGTCGCCTACCTACAACTTCAATGATTTTGGGCATCCCCTTCATCCTTGAAGTTGCGGGGGTGTTGGCCGCCTTTGCTTGCTGGGGCCTTTCTGCGACTTCAATGATGTTGGGATCAGGCAGCAATTATGCTGCTTCGTGCAAAAACAAAACGCCGCGATTAAGCGGCGTTTTGTTTATTCTTTTGTTCACCGAAGTCACAGCAAACTGCGATTCGATAAAGCCATTTTGGAGCGGGCAACGAGACTCGAACTCGTGACCTCGACCTTGGCAAGGTAGCGCTCTACCAACTGAGCTATGCCCGCATAAAACTTTTAGTAAATCTTCTTAATTTGCTGTTGCGCATTTACTTCTGCTTTGCAGGTCAGTAAATGGTGCCCGGGGCCGGACTTGAACCGGCACGCCCTTTCGAGCGAGGGATTTTAAATCCCTTGTGTCTACCGATTTCACCACCCGGGCAGACAACTTTCTTTACTCTTTTTTTGGCTGCTTCAAACAGCTTTTACAACATGGAGGCGGGTCCCGGAGTCGAACCGAGGTGGACGGATTTGCAATCCGCTGCATGGCCATTCTGCCAACCCGCCTGCGCTTTCTTGTCGTAAATTAGTGATTTGGAGCGGGCAACGAGACTCGAACTCGTGACCTCGACCTTGGCAAGGTAGCGCTCTACCAACTGAGCTATGCCCGCATCCAGAAAGGCTTACGCCCTAACACGAGACGCATTCTACTGAGTTTAATCAATCCGTCAACCAGAAACTTGCAGATTGCAAATCGTTTGCTCAATTTTTAACAGGCTTGCCGGATAAAGCAGCAAGCTGTTGATTATTGTTTTAAATCTTGCCAGGCCGCGCGTAAATAAACCACCATCGACCACAGCGTCAACACAGTTGCGAAATACAACAATGCCATGCCTAAATCAGTGATCCATGTGATCGGTTGCCAGATGAGGCCGATCAGAGCCAGCATCTGTACCGCAGTTTTCCATTTGCCCATGTCCGATACTTTGACCTGAGCACTGCGCCCTACTGCCGCCATCCACTCGCGCAAACCTGAAATAATAATTTCGCGGCTAATCATCAGAAAGGCCGGCACGGTCACCAACAAAGTTTGCATATCAACGGCAATCAACACCAGTGCAGCAGCCACCATAGTTTTGTCGGCAACCGGGTCAAGGAAAGCGCCAAAAGCAGTGGATTGTTGTAACTTCCGGGCAAGATAGCCGTCAAGCGCGTCGGTAATCGCCGCTAGCCAAAACACAAAAGCAGCCAGGAAACGGGCATGTTCATGGGTAGAATAAAAGCAAAAAACAAAAACCGGGATTAAAAAAATTCGAAACAAAGTGAGTATATTCGGCACATTCCACATCAACGGGCTCTCAGATATTTTTTAATTCTTATTATGACAAGCCGAGTATATAACTTCGGCCTGCACTTTGGAAATGCCGGGAACGGTCGCCAGTTCCTGAACTGTCGCTTTCATTACGCCTTGCAAACCGCCGAGGTATTGTAACAAAGCTTGTCGGCGTTTCTCACCTATGCCAGCAATATTTTCTAACGGGCTTTGCAGCAACTTTTTACCGCGTTTATTACGATGGCCGGTAATGGCGTACCGATGCGCTTCATCGCGGATTTGTTGGATAAGATGCAGCGCTGGTGCATCAGGCGGCAAACTCATTTCTTTCCCACCTGGTAAAATGAGCGTTTCTAGCCCTGGCTTACGACTGGTGCCTTTGGCAACGCCCAGTAACAATGGCTTTTTATGCAAGGGAAAGGTTTCAAAAAAGCTCACTGCCTGATTAAGCTGACCCAAACCACCGTCAATCAACACAATGTCAGGTACCCTGCTTTCGTCCTGCAATTTGCCATAACGTTTATTCATCGCAAACTGCATCGCGGCGTAATCATCACCGGGCGTAATACCTTCGACATTAAACCGTCGATATTCACTTTTATCCGGCCCTTCGCCATTAAACACTACACAAGAAGCAATGGTTTGTTGCCCCATGGTATGGCTGATATCAAAACACTCCATCCGCTGAATATCATCGAGTTGCAGCAACTTCTTCAACTGTGAATATCGCACCGCCATCTGCAAACCAAAGGATAACTTGCTATCACAGGCTGTTTTGGCATTTTTTTCGGCCAACGACAAATAACGGGCTTTTTCACCGCGTTTTACCGCCAGCAAGTTCACCTTGCGCTCGGCCAACTGCCCAATCGCATTGGCAATCGCTTCGGCATCCGGCAGCTCTTGTCCCAACACAATATCGCGCGGAATCGTCTGGCCACTGATGCCGTTTAAATAAAACTGTAGGATAAACGCCGGCAGAATTTCATCAGGATCGGTATCGGCAGGAACTTTCGGATGATAGGTTTTACTGCCCAGAATTTTCCGATCCCGCACAAACAGCACATGCACCGCCGCCACGCCGTGCGAATAGTGGTAACCAATGACGTCCATTTCATCCTGATCGCCACTGACCGTTTGCTGCTCCTGCACTTTTCGCAGCGCCGCAATTTGGTCGCGTAACTGCGCTGCCTGTTCAAACTCCAGGCCCTGGCTGGCTTTGTCCATTAAGGCGACCAAATCATCAATCACTAACTGATTTTTTCCGCTTAAAAACAGCCGGGTTAAACGCACTTGTTCGGCATATGCCTCATCACTGATTTTTCCAACACATGGCGCCGAGCAGAGTTTCAGCTGATATTGCAAACATGGTCGGGTTCTGGCGCGATAAAACCCATCTTCACATTGGCGCACCGGAAAGATTTTCTGTAATAGTTTCAGGCTTTCCCAAACCGCACCGGCACTTGGATATGGCCCAAAATACTGGCCGGCATTTTTACGCGGGCCACGATGCGACGTCAGTCTGGGGTGTTTATGATCGGTCAGCAGAATAAATGGGTAGGATTTATCATCACGCAGCAGCACATTGTATTTGGGCATGAACTGCTTGATCAGATTGTTTTCTAAAATCAGCGCTTCAGTTTCGCTGTGCGTGACAATCAGTTCAACGGCGGCAATCTGGCTGACTAAGGCTCGGGTTTTCACACCAGGTACATTGCTACGGAAATAGCTGGCCAGCCGCTTTTTTAAATCTTTGGCTTTGCCTACATAAATCACCACTTCTTGCTTATTCAACATCCGGTAAACCCCGGGTTGTTGCGGCGCGGTGGCTAAAAAAGCTTTGGCATCAAATGTGGTCATAGCAAAAACAACAACTTAAACACGCTTATATTAGACAATATCGATCATGCCGTGGCGCAGCGCGAGATGCGTCAGCTCGACATCACCGCTGATGCCGAGTTTTTCAAACATCCGGTAGCGATAAGAGTTTACGGTTTTAGCGCTGACGTTTAGCTGATCGGCAATATCATTGACCTTACCGCCTTTGGTGATCATCAACATAATTTGCAATTCACGTTCTGATAATTCATCAAACGGGTTTTGGCTGTTGGACTGGATTTTACTAAGCGCCATTTTTTGCGCTACTTCGTCCGAAATATAACGCTGCCCTGCTGCAACTTTGCGGATGGCATCAATCATTTCTTTTGGCGCCGCATTTTTTGAAATAAAACCAGCAGCGCCCATTTGCATCACTTTGGTGGGCACCGGCTCTTCAAACGACACCGATAGCGCCAGAATTTTAATATCCGGGCAATAATGCAAAATGCGTTTAGTTGCCGCCATACCGCCAATACCGGGCATATTCATATCCATCAGCACGACATCAGGTGGGATCACATCGGTGGTTTCGTTGCGACAATATTGCACGGCTTGCTCGCCGGAACTGGCTTCCGCCACGACCCGCAGGCCACGTTCATCTTTTAAAATGCGGCTGATCCCGGTTCGGACCAACTCATGATCATCAACCAACAAAATGTTAATCAATTGCAATACCACCGAAAGGGTCGAAGAAACGCAGTGAATCAATTGCGGCTAGCATAGCTGAGCAAACTACAGATTGCTATGGCAAAGTAGCACCGTGGAATATAGTAGCGGAGGAAGTAAAGGTTGTATCTTGCGGCTCGCATTTATTGAAATTCAACCGCCCAGGAACGACAAAACCACCCGAAGGTGGTTGAGTAGGAAGTGGCGGAGAGAAAGAGATTCGAACTCTTGAAGGGCTACTAACCCTCGCCGGTTTTCAAGACCGGTGCATTAAACCACTCTGCCATCTCTCCGCGATGGACGGCATAATAAAAACTCTGACAAAACTTGTAAAGCGCTTTTTATGACAACAACGTCTGTTTGCTCAGCTTTTCACCAGAGCGGGCTTAATTGGTGCTAAAAGCAGCGGATTACATCTCTGCTGCAGGAGAAAGCCAGTTTCGTGGTGGGAATGCCTGCGTGCATCAACCCGAAGGTGACTTTTCAAAAACTGTGCTGATGCTATTGTCGCTCATGATTTTGCTTACTAACCGGCCATTGCCATCATAGCTGTAGGTCGCGTTGCCGCTTTGCGCCAACTGGTCGCCTTGTGTGTAGCTGGCACTTTGGTTGTTAATCCCCCGCAGCAGGCTGCTAAAACCAATCCGGTTGCCATTGGCATCAAACTGATAAGCTTCCGTCACAGTGCCATTTTGTTTGACTTCGGTTAAACGGTATCGGTCGTCGTATGTGTAGTCAGACACCAGCGCGCGGCCATCTAACACACGCTCGGTTTTACGAACAATTTGCCCTACGCTGTTGTATTCAAGCTGATAGCCGGTACTTGCCAGGTTATCCAGCTGATACTGCACGCTGGTCGCTTCACCATAGCCATTCTACAACCAGCTTTGGCTGAGTTTGCCGTCCTTCAGCAGCGATGGCAGGCCGTTGTCGGCGCGGTAGCTAAAGCAAAAATCATGTCAACGAAACAAATCATTGTTTATTTTTAAAACGTCTATGTTGGACTTTTTCGCTCCTATTTTTAGACCCAGCCCAAGGTTTCCAATCTCCTCGAGCCTCTGTATTGGCCTGCTTTGTAAATTGTCCCTGCTTAAATCTCGCCATACAAAAAAATACATACATGAGGGCGATGAAAAATGATGGAACTTTTATTAGCAAAGCCAGGAAAAAAACAAAAGCACTCGCTGCACCAGCATCATATTGAACATACTTAGCTGATCTCAGTTGCATTATTTCTCCGAAACATAGCACCATGTAAAAATCAAACGAAAGAAACGCCACCAGAAATATACTTACAAACAAGAAAAATAATGAAGGTTTTCCAAAGATACCAATTAGATTTAGTTGCATGATGACATACCATCGTAGAAGTCCGAAGCGGTCTCTTTCATGTTAACGTCAAACAGATCAAGCCATGCGGCAACACCGGCCCCACCAGTCAGATCCCAAATTACTCCGCTAATAATTGGCCTATATTGACCTGCATTGGCAATTTTTTTGGCTCTGGTTTTTCTTGCAGTTTTACTATTTGTTCGCCATGCGTACGCTTTTTTTCTCGCGTGGTAAGTCAAATAGCCAGACCTTGCTGCCCCCGCCAAACTTACTCCCGAAGCATACCCCTCACCAACTTTTTTCGATGATTTATAATGAGAAGAATTTTTATTTACGGAACCATCAGTACCAAATTTTTCTCTTACAGTTCCTAAATCAACTAGGTCAAGAGTTACAGCTGACACAATCCCATCACCAAACCCCGCTGCAGCATCCACAGCACCTTGTGGTAGGGTTGCGCCGCCAGTTGCATTGTAGATTGCTCCCCACAGCCAATCCATCCCAGCCATGCCGCCTCGGTCCATGAAATTAACCGGATCCCCAAGCACATACCCATAAAGATTAGTATCCCCACCGGCAAAACCTATCGGGTCGCGGGCGGTCCAGCGTCCTGTCTCAGGGTCGTAATCGCGATAACCAAAACGAATCAGTTTGGTATCCGCATCAACCAAACCACCGGCAAAACCGAACGGCAGATTAAACGCCGGATGGCTGTCGCTAATGACGTTACCGTAGCTATCGTAGCGGATGGCTTTGACCACGACGCCACTGCTATTGCTGATAACCCGTGGGCTGCCTAAATGGTCGGTTTGAATGTAATAACGCTGGCCACTTTGGGTAAAACTGACCGGGGTGTGGCCTAAACCGTATTCAAACCGTTGTTTGACAGAGTCATCCGGGTTATACACCGCCAGCAGTGTGGTTAAATCCTGCCACAGGTATTTTTCCACGACGACGCCTTTGACCAGTTTGGCTACACGCTGACCCAGCGCATTGTGCCGGTAGGTGATGGCTTTCTCCGGGGTGGTCACTGCCAATAACCGGCCGCTGCTGCTGTACTGGTATTGGGTTGCTTTGCTGATGCTATTTTCAGTTGTGGTTTTACTGGCTAACCGGCCATTGCCATCATAGCTGTAGGTTGCATTGCCACTTTGCGCCAACTGGTCGCCATGTGTGTAGCTGGCACTTTGATTGTTAACACCCCGTAGCAGGCTGCTAAAACCAATCCGGTTGCCATTGGCATCAAACTGATAAGCTTCCGTCACAGTGCCGTTTTGTTTCACTTCGGTTAAACGGTATCTGTCATCGTATGTGTAATCAGACACCAGCGCGCTGCCATCTAACTCGCGCTCGGTCTTGCGAACAATTTGCCCTACGCTGTTGTATTCAAGCTGATAGCCGGTACTTGCCAGGTTATCCAGCTGATACTGCACGCTGGTCGCTTCTCCATAGCCATTCCACAACCAGCTTTGGCTGAGCTTGCCGTCCTTTAGTAGCTCGGGCAGGCCGTTGTCAGCGCGGTAGCTGATAGCAAAGCCATGAATGCCGGTCACCAGGCCGTCTTTATCGTAACTCAGGCTGGTGCTGCCACCGGCGTAACTTAAACTATTAACCTGTAAATCATTGTTGTAACCGTAGCTCAGGCTACTATTTAGCTCGCCGCTGTATTGCATCGATGTCAGCAGGCTGCCGTCGTAGCTGTAGTTGACCTTCTCAGTGCCTTCCTTTACTTCCTTCAACTGGTCGCCCTGCTGATACAGATACTCGCTGGTTCCCTCCGGCATTTGTGTACTGGCCAGACGGCCATTCTGATAGCCGTACTCAATCCGGTCACCCGCTGGCAGCTCAATTGCCGTCAGTTGCTTATCACGGTTGTAGACATAACGTGTGGTGCTGTTCACCGGCCGCGTTTCGCTGGCAGTGTTGCCAACGCCATTCACGGTAAAATCATGCTGCTCCAGGCTTGGTACTATCACCGCGACGGCGTTGCCATTGGCATCATACTGCGTTTGCGTGCTATGACCGTCCGGGTAAGTCACCCGGGTGATCCGCCCTAAGTCGTCATACTGATAGCTGGTTACCTTGCCGTCGGCTGCAGTGACCTTAAACACAAAGCCTTCATTTAGTGAAGGCTTTTGCAAAAACCAAGCTGAATTGACTACAGATCCTTTTACGAGAATCTGCTCTGACGTTTCCTCATCAATTTCGCCTAATTTGACTATTGCCAACGCTCTTTAACTTGCCGTGCTCGAAGTTAAATCGAGTGTCATGAAACCAAATGACATTCTCTTCCTTTGTAATGACAATCATCTCCGTCGGATGACGCTCTGCGTCGGCATGCAACTTCTCGAGCACCGCTTGCTCCGGCATGTCGATCCAAGCGTCGCCTAATAGCCTTTCCATCCTTCGCATCGCAGCGATCTCGACATCAGCACTCTGCCGCGCGTAGCTCAGCGATATAGAACGGTCAATCCACAGGTATGCAAGCACCACACATCCAACCAGTAATACAATTAACGTAAAAGTCATCATTTTAGTCTTCATAATTCCTCACTCACATTCCTGCATTAAAGGCGTCTTTAGCAAAGGTTCGACAGTGGTTTGCGCTCCATGGCTTCCAGTTATATTGGGGCCGACTTTCGCTTTCGGCAAAGCGCATTACATGTTCGTATACCTTATTTTGATTGACTGTGACATTACAACTCAGTTCAGCCTTCGTCCCCTTACCTGCGTCCCGCGACAACGCTGCCCGCAACATATCCATTGACTTAGATGTCGGTCGACCATCTTTACCTATTACAAGATTCGGCATAGGCACTCGACGGACGTTTCCGAGGTCAGCCGCCAAACCAACTCCAACAACTCCTGGCATATTTGGGTTGTAGCGGCCAAACTCGTAATACTTCGTTACACCTGATAAGTCATAGCCCACGACGCCTCCATGCCCACCTAGCCAAGTGCTTGTTTTTCCATCGATATATTCAATCGGGTAATCTGGAAAAAGAACTTTACATGCAGCCAATCCTTCAGGGTCAATCGAATTAACCGGATCCCCCAACACATACCCATAAAGGTTAGTATCGCCACCGGCAAAGCCTATCGGGTCGCGGGCGGTCCAGCGTCCTGTTTCCGGGTCATAATCGCGATAACCAAATCGAATCAGCTTGGTATCCGCATCATACAAACCACCGGCAAAACCGAACGGTATTCCAAACGCTGGATGGCTGTCGCTAATGACGTTACCGTAGCTGTCGTAGCGGATGGCTTTGACCACGGAGCCATTGACGCTACTGATAACCCTTGGGCTACCTAAATGGTCGGTCTGAATATAATACCGCTGACCACTTTGGGTAAAACTGACCGGGGTGTGGCCTAAACCGTATTCAAACCGTTGTTTGACAGAGTCATCCGGGTTATACACCGCCAGCAGTGTGGTTAAATCCTGCCACAGGTATTTTTCAGTAACAGCGCCATTGACCAGTTTCGCCACCCGTTGGCCCAGCGCATTGTGCCGGTAAGTGATGGCTTTCTCCGGCGTGGTCACTGCCAATAACCGGCCGCTGCTGCTGTACTGATATTGGGTGGCTGTGCTGATGCTATTTTCAGTTGTGGTTTTACTGGCTAACCGACCATTGCCATCATAGGTGTAGGTTGCATTGCCGCTTTGCGCCAACTGGTCGCCTTGTGCATAGCTGGCACTTTGGTTGTTAATCCCCCGCAGCAGGCTGCTAAAACCAACCCGGTTGCCATTGGCATCAAACTGATAAGCTTCCGTCACAGTGCCGTTTTGTTTGACTTCGGTTAAACGGTATCTGTCATCATAGGTATAATCAAACACCCGCTCGCTGCCATCGAACTCACGCTCGGTTTTACGAACGATTTGTCCAACTCGGTTGTATTCAAGCTGATAGCCGCTGCTGGCCTGGTTATCTAACTGATACTGCACGCTGGTCGCTTCGCCATAGCCATTCCACAACCAGCTTTGGCTGAGCTTGCCGTCCGAGAGCAGCTCTGGCAGGCCGTTGTCGGCGCGGTAACTGATTTCAAAGCCATGAATGCCAGTCACCAGGCCGTCTTTATCGTAACTCAGACTGGTGCTGCCACCGGCGTAACTTAAGCTATTAACCTGTAAATCATTGTTGTAACCGTAGCTAAGGCTACTATTTAGCTCGCCGCTATATTGCATCGACGTCAGCAAGCTGCCGTCGTAGCTGTAGTTGACCTTCTCAGTGCCTTCCTTTACTTCCTGCAGCTGGTCACCCTGCTGATACAGATACTCGCTGGTTCCTTCCGGCATTTGTGTACTGACCAGACGGCCATTCTGATAGCCGTACTCAATCCGCTCACCCGATGGCAACTCAATTGCCGTCAGTTGCTTGTCACGGTTGTACACATAACGCGTGGTGCTGTTCACCGGCCGCGTTTCGCTGGCGGTATTGCCAATGCCATTCACGGTAAAATCATGCTGCTCCAGGCTTGGCACTATCACCGCGACGGCGTTGCCATTGGCATCATACTGCGTTTGGGTGCTATGCCCATCCGGGTATGTCACCCGGGTGACCCGGCCTAAGTCGTCATACTGGTAGCTGGTTACCTTGCCATCGGCTGCGGTGACACTGCTGACCTGGCCGCGCGCTGCAGTGTCGTAGCTGTATAGCACCTGCCGCTCGCCAGTCGTGCTTTGCTTCAGACGGCCCCGGCTGTCATAGCTAAAGGTGCTGTCAAACAAGCTCGTCACACTTTGCTTGCTCAGCAGCAAGGTTTGCAGATCAAGATAGCTGGTGCTGGTTCGCCCTTCGGGTGATGTACTTTGTGTGATACCAGTACGGGCGTTAACTTCGGCGGTGCTGGTTTTGCCATTGCTTTGCGCCGTCAGGGTATAAATAGCGGTGTCAGCACCATTTTCTGCATAGGTTTTGCTAATACTGCTGGTATTGCTTAAACCACTGGGAAAAGTAGTGACTATCGTCTTCGGCATTGGCCGCAACGTTTTACTATCCAGCACATTCTTAACTAACGTCACCACGCCATAACTGGTGCTGCTTTCCGTCAGTTCGTCGGCACTTTGCACATACACCGTCTGGCCGCCACTTTCGCTGGTGGTACTGGTTTGAATGTCCCGGTTGGCAAGCACCTGTCGAATACTCTGGTAGGCATTGCCTTCAGCGGTCTGGTAACCATATCTGTTGACACCACGAGCGTCACGGTGATCAAAGAATTGCCAACTAGCGCCTTCAGGTGCAGTCACCTGCTCTACTCGTCCGGCAGCGTTATATAACCGCCCAAATACATATTCATTCGGATCGGTTTTTTCCTTTAACAAGCCTCTTTCGTTGTAGAAGAACTGGAAATCACTGCCATCTTCATACTTAACCTCGGTCAAGAAATTATTCTGATCGATCAATAACTGGGTTCGCTGGCCGTCTGGCGCGATAATCGCGGTGACACGGCCGGTACTATCACGTTCAATATTCAGCGTATTGCTAAAGCTGTCACTGATCTGGCTCAGTTTTCCGGCAACATTGTATTGGTAAAGGGTTAAGTCTTTACCTGCTGTACTATCAAAGGTAGCAACATGCTGGCCTTTGCTGTTAAAGCGAAATGGCATGCGTGACGAGGTGTTGTCCTGACGCACACAGCGCACATGATATATATCCGTTTTTTTGAAATTTTCACTGTTAAAGCTGTTGCTTTCAACCGCCCAGGCCTGGTCATCAACCTGTAAATTAGTGGTGCTGGTCCAGTAGGGGTTACGATGCGGCGCTTGAGGGTTCCATGACACACCCACTGGCAGAGTGGTGTAATGCTGGAACACTGCATTTGGCAAAGTGTAAAATAGCTCGTTCACGTTCGGCAGGCGCCAGTCATCAAAACCTGCATGCTCTGACGCTTCACAATGCGCAATGCTACCCTGCCAATCCCTTTTTACACTGGTGTTGTCTGCACTGTCTTGCCACATCAGACCGCTGTTTTTATCCACTACAACGTCCAGACTGGCATTACGGGTTAAGCCGGTAATGGTGCTGACATCCAAATCTTCACCACGGACACAGACTGCTGCAATAGGCCTGTTGGTTTCGTTCAGGGTATTCTGATGCCACATATCCCTTGCCTGAGTAATGCTGTAGATGATCTGGGTGTTGTTCGCCCCGGATTTATCAATGGTGTAGCCTACTTCTTTTGGTGTGGGTAAACGCCATCGCAAAGTGGTCTTAGTCGGCAAGGCTGCACAATATGCGGCTGCTTGTTCTTTGAACCGGAATCGCTCCGGTAACCGAGGATTCTGCCATTCAAGGCCGGTCACTCTATCGATAATGGTATTGTCACTGCTAATGGTGTAATCGATGTTGCGCCCGCCTGCCTGATAATGGCCGTCGTCTCCCACAACATGGCTATAAGTCTGACCGGTTCGCAAGATCAGTGATGAGGTTGCGACATCAGCTACAGTACCGCTACCTAAATAGACTTTACCTTTAGGGTCAAACTCGTGCACATTTGACAGTGACCAACCTTCAGCCAGTTGGCTGTCAAAGGTATTTTTAATACTGACACCACGCTGCTGCCAGGCAATCACATTTTGCCGACCTGGCACTTGCGTCACCACATCACTCAGTGTCGCCCAGGCTACCGGAAAGCTGGACAACGGTTGTCCGCTGGTGGCGGCATTACCTGAACTTAAATATACCGTTGGATATTCAAAACCGATGCTGACACGGCCGCTGACAATGCCTTCGGCACGCTTGCCATCAGGATGTGTACCATCCCAGATAAACTCGGCTTCCACATTTGGTGCCGGGTTAAATTCCTGCTCAAACACCCGACCGGCTATTTCAAAGCGGGCAATCATTTTCTCCAACGACGGTGGTATGTTATCGCCGCTGACCGCAACATGGATTTTATGTTGATAACCAAAGGTTCGCTGACTGGAATAATGCAGCCGTAAGTCGGTACCAGCGATTGCGATATCTTCGTGGAATGACTGTTGGTAAGGGTTGGCAAAAGACCCCGTCTTTGCATTCTCACAGTTCTTTTCATCTTCCTCGCCGGTATCCCCCTCAAGCAATTCAATAGCTTCCGGCCCTTCCGCATCGGCAGCCGACCAGTTCAAATCATAAGGTGTCATATGTTTAAACGCAGCGCGCCACAGCGTATCACCAGCGCGGTAACCTGCCAGGCCAATCGCTTCATCCGTGGAACTGCCATTGTTATTTACATCATCGGCATTGCCATCGTCGTTGTAGTCAATCCCATCAACAACACCGTCGCTGTTTTTGTCGAGCAGCTTAACCACCACACCATTGGGTGAGGCAATCCATTTGGACAGGTTGCGGTCGAAATATCCGACTGGCACTATTTCTCCCACCGGGAACTGCAGGAAATTGTCTAAATACAGCACCACATCAGCGTTGTAATGCACAGAGTCGGTGTAATGTGTGCCGGCAACATGTAAGTCGGAAGCCCAGGTAAAGGCAGTTTCTACCGGTAGCTCACCGGGCATTGATGCCGGAGTTTCAAATTCGGTTGCGCTAAAAGCAAACTGCTGCACCGGGCGTCTTGAGCCATCTTTGGAACGGATTTCGGCTGAGGTGATACCGTTAAAGACCACAGTGGCACGGCGTTCACCAAATTCATCACTGATCAGTGTCGACTGATGTACTTGCGGGGTGCCGGATGTCAGGTCGATAAAGCTTTGTTTGCTGTCTCGCTCCAGTAACATCACATCAGGCAAAGCCGCCCATTGACTGCTGGTTGCAATAACAGAGCGCTGCAGCACCAGATGATTTGTTTTCTGATACACCACCGTTTGCGCACCAGCGGGGCCCGCCAGCATAAAACGACCATCGGCGTTGGTTTTGACCGAACCGTAGTCTGCAGCCAGCAATAAACTAACATCCACATCAGGCAGCGGTCGGCCATCCCGGTCAGTCACTAAGCCACTAAAGACCGCCAGCGCCATTGGGTTGAGGTTTTGTACCGTGGCATTGTCGGCAATATATTCACTCAATGGTGCCGCAGCAGTGCCCGCCAATACGGAAGTGTCCGTCGCTTCACCCACGGTAATATAAAGCCGGTTCGACTCAATAGCACCGGCTTTGGCAAATAGCGTGGTTGTTCCGCTACGCTCAGCATAGACATGACTATTTTTTACTGAGGCAACGGAATAAGTGTCGGCTTCAAATTGCACCAAAGCGCTTAAATCCCGCTGACTACCATCTTGGTAAATGCCGGTGACGGTAAGTGCTGAAGATTGGCCAACCACTAAATGTAAATTTGCCGGGGTAACCGTGAGTTGTTTCAGACCCGTCAGCTGTGGATCATCAGCCGGTAAATCCAGTTGATTGACCAGACAGCCTTGCGCCTGACTGACATCCACTTTACCGATACGGGATTCGTCCCAATTCGGACCCTGATCGATGGTGTTAAAAACGATGAGTGTGCTTTGTTCCGTGGGCGGTGTTACTCCAGGCTGATAAAATGAGTGTCGCGTAGCTAAACCTATAACGCCTTCGCTTTTGTCATCGCCATGATTGTCGTTTAATCCGGTTTGCAATAAATGGTCCCGATGTCCCCATGGTTGTCCTGTAATGCCGAAATCAGCAAACCAGTCTTTATCTTCATACAACCATGCATAGACAGAACTAGCCATCGGATAATGAACACCATCACCAACATGATCTGGGACGTATGAAATTGATTCAGCCATGCGAATAAAACGATCAGCAAAGTTTGTAATGTCAACATGCGCCAACAGACGCTCTAGTGGCGTACGTCCATCATTATGGTGACCAATTACTTGGTTACGATCTTGAATATATTTAGCGTAGTTCCATGCGACTTTGCGCACAGCAGCGTCATAACCTGAATAAGGTTTTATGCCTCTGGCGACTCGTTCGGCATTTATCAGATACAAGCCTTGTTGCTCCTCACTCATTGAATTCCACACGGCTTGAGTTGGCATCAACAGATATTGGTGAACAGAAGGGTCCTTAGCGCGGGCATGATTAAAAGCCCGGGCGATGTCCTCTACCTTAGGAGCATAGCCACCTGTCCAAGGAATGTTATCTTTCGGATACATTGCTTTATACGATCGATCATCTGCTACAGGTGTGGCTGGACACACAGTAAACTTATGGACAAGAGCAGGTTTCACTTCGATTTTAATGTTCGGTTTGTATTGAGCAGATACGCCATTGGCATCCCAAATCGTCAGCTTCAGCTCAACCATCCCAACAGTCGAGAACTTAGTACGTAAGATGGCCTGGTCACCCAATACAGCTTTTGTCTTCACATTCAGCCATTGAAAACGTTCAATATGTCCGTTTGGTACGCTACTAGCACTCGCATCCAACAATAGTTCCTGCCCCACACGAATTGACGTTTGGTAGGGGGCTACTGCAGGAATGCCTGGCACATGTACAAAACTTCGAACACAACGAGGAGAGCCATTACTACCCGACTTCTGGTGGTTTATACCATCCAATGTGTTTAATTCATGGCTGCCATGATCGCGATATCTGAAAACAGTATCTGGGGTTGAAGGCAACCATTGAGAGCCTGCATAAGTAGGTACAAAATTAAAGGCTGTTGGCATGCGACGAGTGCCGTCGGTGTTCTTCCCGCCGTAAACATCAAACTCCAGCAGCAAGGTGTGCGATTCATTAATATTTGGTAAGCGCCAGTCGTCAAAACCGGCATAATTCAGATTTTCACAATATGCAGCGGCGTCCTGCCAGAGTATTCTTTCGCGATCGATTTGAGGACCGTCTTCCCACATTAGATTGTTCGTTTTATCAATAGTCACAGCCAAGGGTTCCAGCCGTTGAAAATCCGGCTGAAATTGCTCCAGACCGCTGACACATCTCACATGCTCTTCAAAATCTGGATTGATGGCTCGTAAACGCTGAGTTGCGAATTCGACTCTGTTTTCAATAGAATTGAAATACGAACCAAACATCGGCCCCTCAAGAGCAAGGGTTACGTAATCTTCATAATACTGCCAGTCCCCTGCCAAGTGTTTAAACGCAAAGTCAATAGGACGCATCAATGGCCCAGTTACTTTGCGATCGCGATTTTGAGTTAACAGATACAACATTTCAAGCCGTGAAGGCAAACGCCAATCGGTAATCCCGCCCAATTCAAGATTATTGCAATAATTAACACCAGCCTCTGGGCTTCTCTTGATTGTTTCAACAGCGGCATCATCTTGCCAAATCAATCCATTGACTTTATCTACCACCACTTCCCGCAGATCATCCCGTTCGAAAACCCGCTCGGTGCCCAGCTGAGTGGCCCCATCTTCCCAGGGATTTTCAAACGTACTAATACCTGTTTTGGGAATTTTCGAATGTCCTGGCGGCAGAGACGCCAAGGTGTGGAATTCTTTTACTTCAATACTGTAGGAAAGCTCCGCAGACTTGCCATAACGATCTTCAACCCGGATAACCACTTGATGTTGACCAACTTGTTCCGATGACGGCGTCCATTTGATATGAGTTTTTTGATGATCTTCATCAGCATGTAAAGTTAACCCTAGTGGCGCTTGCAGCAGGCTAAAGCTTGCAGGATCACTGTAATTGTCATAGTCGTAAATCACCACCAGATCTCTGAACGCGACTTCTTTAAAGGCAAGAGTACGTGGTTGATGTTCGAATTTTGGCGGCCGGTTTTCATAATTAAACACCAAAGTAAACACCGCCGAAGCCTGGCTCATTGCGTCTGTTATCACTTTGACTTCAATTGGCTGGTTTTTGGGGTCGCCATATTGTGGTTTCCAGCCCATTGCCCCTGTATCCGCAATCATTTGCATATTGGATGGTGGATTGACCAGACTAAAACAATAAAGATGGTTGGTTCTGGCTGACGCGCTGAAATCAAATTCTGCCCATTCGTTGACGCGGTCAGCGATTAATTCCGATGATTGAATAACAATATTGCTGTCGCCGGCAATTTTTAGCTGAGGGTTGTTCTGATAATACGAATTTAAACTTTCGCAATTGAGGAACACCGCACCGGCCGCCGCAATCTTAAAATCTGCTGTTGCAACAGGTTCAGTCGCTGCAAACAGTTCAAAAATTTCTGCTTTATCTATGAATCCATCTTTCAATACAACCGAAGTAAGATTGTTTTTGCGGCTAAAGAATTGTGGGATCCGAACCTCATCGGTTTTGGAACTAGTCGGTACGATTAAATCGTCGCCAGAGCGAGTGAGCTTACTTAAAGTTTGAGCTCGTGTGAGTCCGGAGCGGATCCATAACAACACCGTTGTAAATTGGTCGCCTTGTGGATATAGAATGTCTTTACCATTGCTACTTTCAATTTCAATTTGAATTTCGCGTGTCCGTTCCGACTCATAGATATTCGTGTAGACTGGTCCAAAACCCTGAACAACAATAATATCGTTGCCTGCGAGGCCCTTGATGTGCTCGACACCCATCCGGTTGACCAGCAAATCTGGCCCCGTCGTACCTGTCAGCACATTTTTTGTCTTGTCACCGAATGCTGGTTTTCTGCTCAACATACTGGCTGTAGGGGGTGTTGCATTTAACGCCTGAAATAATTCCAGCCTGGTTAATGATTCTCCATTGAGAAACTTAATCACTTCTAAGGTATTGAGCAGGGTGAAAAATTGCTGAACTCTGATTGTTTGTGCTCCAAGATTTAAGCTGAGTACAAGATCCTCTCCGACACGGCTCAATCCAGCCAGCACATTCGCTTTGGCGATACCATCACCAAACAACAGTTCATTTTTGCCTTCAGTATCAACGATAAGATCATGTCCGTGACCGGCATAAATACGGTAACGATCATCACCTTTGCCGCCCAGCATCACATCGTTGCCAAGACCCGGGTTAAACAAGGTTTTATCCAGATTTGCGATCAACAAATCGTCGGTTTCTGTGCTTTGTACTTTGGAGAAATCACCGTCATTCCCGATATCACAATTTATTCCAGAGCAAGGATCTGGATTTTCTCCTCCTGTCACAGGTTCATTTAGGTCAAACTGCTGTGTGGGTGCAACCATGTAAAATCGGTCATTTTTTGTTGCTGGAGTAAGACTGAAATACGCAAAAATTTGATTTGCTGAAAGTTCACCACCGCTTTCGAACCGAATACTGCTGAGGGTATGACTACGGATGAAGAACTCGAAAACTACAATTTCGCTTTGAGTTTTAGCATTGACGATGATTAAATCATTGCCGACTTTCTGCAAACTTTCAGCAATATCAGCTAAAACAACATCTGGTTTAAATTGAATGACGTTATTTCCCTCATAAGCCACAATCAACTTTTGGGTACTACTTCCATCAAATGGCATCACTACACCTGGTCCTCGGGGAACCAAAATATCTGCGCCCGCTAAACTGTTAAATTGAGTTGTGCCATAACGGGCAATGAGAATGTCGGCTTTATCGGTTCCAACAAGCGTTGGCACACCCGAAGTGCCTGGTTTAAGCGCCAATGATGCCGCTGTCTTTGTTGGCGCTTTCACTCCAAAAAGCGGAAAAATTTGTGCTTTGGTCAGCTTTTGGCCATTTTTAAATTGGAGTTCGTCGATGGTATTGGCAATAGAAAAAAACGAGCGGATTGTTAACATTTGTTCGCTGAAGCCGAACCGAATCACCAGATCATTGCCGGATCTTAGTAACCCTTTATGGACTTCGGAGTAGAAGATCCCTTCGCCGAATGCAACCTTGTTACTTCCAACGCTGTCATGAATGACATCGCGGCCATCTCCTTTTTCGATGACATAGATCTGTGCGCCAGTGCCACTGACCATAAAATCATCGCCCTTGCTGGCGACAATTCGGGTATGAGTGCTACCTGCAACAATAAAATCACGACCTACGGTCCCATCTATTTGTGTTGACTGCGTAGTTACCTGTGTCGCATTCGATTCAGTGGGCAATTGTAACAATTCGAGAGAAAAAGCGGTTTGATGCGAAAACAGGGTAAACAGCGCAATAACGGCCAATGATTGAACACGGTTCTTAATGGAGCGATGATCCATGCTGATTAAATTCCTTTTTATCGTCGAAATAGCATTGGGTTTGTTGGCGAGCCCTCGCCGCTCAGCTATTAAAGCCTAAAATTAAAACAATAGACAACATTTAAAATTATTAAATTAACAAAATATAAATTAAACAGTTAAATTCGCTCTATTTCTGACTAAGCCCATGCAAGTTAACGTGACACCGCTGTGCCATTTCATATGCATACTTTTAATCCGACAAAAATCGCTTTTCATCTCTGCTGCACCAACCAACCTGACAAAGCGCTAAGTTAGGGTTTACAATAGAAAAAAACATGAGCCTTACCCTGATGTCAGCAAAACGTATTTATGTCGCTTATACCGGCGGCACCATTGGTATGCAAAAATCCGATCATGGTTATATTCCGGTACCGGGATTTTTGTCCGACACCGTGAAAAGTATGCCGGAATTCTATCGCCCTGAAATGCCGGAATTTGATATTCATGAATATCATCCGGTAATTGATTCATCCGACATGACCCCGGCGCATTGGCTGGAAATCGCCATGGATATCCGCGAGCATTACGACGATTACGATGGTTTTGTAGTGTTGCACGGTACCGATACCATGGCCTATACCGCTTCAGCCTTGTCTTTTATGCTGGAAAACCTGACAAAACCGGTGATCGTTACCGGCTCGCAAATTCCGCTGGCGCAATTGCGATCTGATGGTCAGGTTAATTTACTGAATTCGCTGTATCTGGCGGCCTATTATCCAATTGCCGAAGTGGCTTTGTATTTTAACAATCAGCTGTTTCGTGGCAATCGTGCCACCAAAGCCGATGCCGATGGCTTTAATGCCTTCGCCTCGCCTAACTTTCCGGCGCTGCTGCAAGCCGGTATTCATATTGAAATGCTAGCGGGTCAGCTTTCGCAGCATCAAAGTCATGTGCCGTTACAAGTCGCACAAATCACCCCGCAGCCGATCAGCGTGGTGACTTTGTATCCTGGGATCAGCGTTGACGTGATCCGCAATATGGCGGCAGCGCCGGTACGAGCGTTAATTATCAAATCTTATGGTGTCGGCAACGCGCCGCAAGCTGAGCCATTGCTGGCAGCACTGCGAGAAGCATCAGAGCGTGGCACCGTGATAGTCAACTGTACCCAGTGTTTTAAAGGCAAGGTCAATATGGACGGTTACGCCACGGGTAACGCCCTTAAAAACAGTGGTGTGATTAGTGGTTTTGATATGACGCTCGAAGCGACGTTGACCAAGCTGCACTATTTGCTGAGTCAGCCGCTACAACCAGCAGAAATTCGCAACCTAATGCAACGTAATTTAAGAGGTGAATTAACTTCGTAACATTCGGGGTCAGAGTCAATTGTTAACAGAAATCTGTTAACAATTGACTCTGACCCCGGAGTTAACAATTCACTCTTAGTCTGGGAGATACAAGGCCCGAACGCGCTGTAATAACGCAGTTTCGTCTGCCGTAACCGGTCCAAATTGTAACCAGCGGGCCAGCAGTTGTTCCTGATTAATCGACTCGCCACTATTGTGCTTATCCGTTAATAACAACATTTGTACCTGCTGGCGCCGGCTTGATTCTGCGGCCGGTGACGCCTGGCCTGCAGACCATTCCAATGCCAGAGTTAAATCGGCACGGCTGAGTGTTTTTTCTTGTTGCTGATTAAACACCAACCGATAAATGGGTGGTAATTCAGCAGGCTGTGGCTCGTTCGCTGCGAGGGCATCGAACAACTGACGATAAACCAAGTGCACCGATGCAGCCTGCACATCAGCAATTTTCTGTTCGGTTTGTTGCTGCAGCTGCCGTTTTTTCGCCAGTAACTCTTTATCTTCGCTGACATACAGCTGATTCAGTTCAGTCAGTACTTGTTGTAAAGCGCCTTGACTACTGGCATCAACAAGCAAGGTGCTTATTGAGGTCAGCTGTTCTTGTTGCTGTACTTTAAGCAGCGCCTGAGCCGATTGTTGTTGTTGCTTCGCCGCTTCGCGATTGGCAAACCATTGATCACACACTGCTCTGAATTGCTGCCATAACTGCTGATCCTGAATACGTCCGGCAAAACCAATGTTTTTCCATTGTTGCTGTAATACTTTTAGCTGTGCACCAACCTGCTCGCTATTTTCACCGCTGCATAACTGCGTTGCCATAGTCACCAGTTGTTGCTTGGCTTCGGCATTTTGTTGTTGCTCAGTTTTTTGTTGCTGCTTGAGCTGATTCACCAGTTGCGAAAACCTTGGTTGTAACTGCTCGAACTGCGCTTTTTCAACCGAACCGGTCTGTTGCCAGTCTTTCAGACTTTGCTGTAACAAACTATCCAGTGCTTTGCCGGTTACACCGGTGGCAATTTGCTGTTCAAGTTGTTCAATCACTGCCAGTTTTACTGCAGCATTTTGCAGTCGCAGTGCATCCTGTTCAGCGAAATATTCGCGGCACGGTGCAAAAGCCTGTTCACAAGCCAGATTAAACGCCTCGTTTAATGGCTCGTCCAGTGCAGCTTCCGCCCGACCTAAGGTATTCCATAGCGCCCGGCTTTGCTTCACTTGTGCCGCCCGGTCTGCTGGCGTGACGTCTGTCGCTTCGGCCAATTGTTGCATCAGAGCAACCAACTCCTGCTTGCGTGGTGTAGCGATATAAGCCTGCAAGTCAGCCAGATCGTTAACTTGCTTGCTGATTTGCTCAAACTCAGTGGCAAGCTGTTGCTGGCTCTGAGCAGTTAAAGTTTGATAATCGCGGGCAATACCTTTAAACAGACCAAACAACACATTGTATTTGCCTGCCTGATGTAACCGCTTAAATTCGGCCAGTTTACTTTTAAACTGCCGCTGCATTTTTTCCTGCTGTCCCAACAAAGGTTCACAGTGCTGCTGCCATTGTTTCGACAACTGCTGATAGCTGTCACTGAAGCTTTGTGGCATCAGCTGTTTCAGCACCTTAACCTGACGCTGCCATTGCTGTTGCCATTGTTTAAACTGCTGATAGGCGGCATTGATATCTTGATCGGTAGCCGGTAACCCGATGGCCGCCTGCTCCGCCAATAACCGGGCGGTCAGGGCTAAGGCTTCAGCTAATTGCGGCAATTGATCAAGTTGGTGTTGCAACGCTTTGTGCGAAAGCACTAGTGGCTGACGCTGTGATTGGGTTAAGTCTGCAGTTTCAATGGCCGTGGCTAACGAAGCTACCTGCTGCGACTGTGCAGAAACTGCATCCAGATCACCGCTGGCTAAATCGGTGGCAATTTGGGTTGCAACTTGTGTCAATTGCGCGGCAAGTTCCTGATAACGTTGTTGTGACGCGGCTGCAGCGGCTTGTTGCTGCTGGATCAGAGCAAGCTCAGCCAGTCTTGGTGCAAAAGCATTTTCGGTCAACAAACAAACTTTTTGATATTTGGCAGAAAATTCAGCAACGTCAGTTAAACACAACAAATCATCGGCTAGGTCAGCCCATTGTTGTTGATACAACGCCAGTTTTTGTTGTGCTTGTGCAATATCGCTGCTCTCGCGCACTGAATTCAGTTTCGCCAGTAACAACACCACTTGCTTGCGAACCCGCTCTGGTTTTTGTTTTTGCTCCAGGCGCATGGCGATTTTCTGCTGCACTGCAGTCAGTAATTCACCGCTGACCTGCCGACTTAGTTTTTCCAGCAGTTTATCGTCATTGATCAGCTGCAATAACTCCAGCCGTTGACTCAGCGTTAAGCCTTCATCCAACACGCCACTCAGGTATAAATCAACCCGCGCTAAGCGCTGGATTAACGCAAATTTGATATTGGCGTCCGCTTCGGTATGCGCCAGTTTTTCCAGAATACTACTGCGATGGCACTCGGCAATAAATTGCTGTTTCAGCTGCGCTGACACCTGATTATTCAGCAACATCGCTACTAATTGCTGCTCCGCGAACTGTTTTAACCGATCAGCAGATTCATGCTTGCTGGCCTGCCACCACAGTGAAAATTCATTCAGCCGTTCTAAAGCCGTTTTCCGAACCGCTTCAGCACCGTCGTTAAATGCCAACTCATGCAGAATTTCTTTGTGTTCGTTACTGCTTTGGTCCAGTTCAGCAATCGCCAACTGGCGGATAGCGGCATTTTCATGTTGCCATTTTGGCTTAAACCAACGTTTAAAGATCATCGTGTGCGAACCTTGCGATAGTCACTGCAGCCTGGTCATCGGACACGGATGCTGTCTGGGGAACGGCCTTTGGAAGAACAGGTGCCGCGTCGAGTTGTAGTTTCATTTCTGCTTTGGATTTCACCACCATCTGACCGTCAGTGCCGATGGTAAAAGGCTCGTCCGAGCGCAAAATTTTAGCCTGATAGGCCATCACCAATTGCATGCTATGGGCATGTTGTTGATCAGAAAGTAAGGTACCGTCGGCCCAGCGTTTGGTCGCAACCGCTTCAACCAGGTTTTGATAGGTGTCAGCAGACATCGCGCTGACCAACGAGAAAAAATCCATATTACTTTCTCTTGTAAAGAACGATCCGCACTTTAGTGACCAAATACCAGGCGCACCCGATAAACATTGCACTCTGCACGCCATACAGTTCTAACGACGCTGTCTCTGGCTGCCGTTGGTAATACCAGGCAAAACTGCCCAGGAAAAGCACTAACGACATCATGGCTTGATTGTTCAGATTGCGGCCTTCCGCCATTTTTTTATCACGTTGCAAGCGGCTTAACTCTTCGGCAGTCATTTCGCCTAACTTGCCACCACAACTTCCACAAGCCGCTGATTTATCAGAAGCTTTTTTTCCGCAAAACGGACAATTTATTATCGCCATCAACAGCACCTCTTTTAACCTGCGCACTATAAAGGAAAAGCAACGGCTTGCAAACCTGCCGGCAGGAACACCGCCTTACGTTACCCCAAATATTACCAAAAAGTTTTACCAAAAAAATGGCACCCGCAGGTGCCAGATCGGGCTGTACTAATCAGAGTTGATCAACCACCGCTCGTACTGCAATCAGTGTGTCTTGCCCTAATTTCATTGACCGGACATCTGACCAGCCAAATTGTTCGTCCGGCAAATTCGCATTGTCTTTAAACGGCATTTCAAAAGTGTAAGCAAGGCATTTAAATTGCTCGGCGACCCAGGTCGACGCAATCGTCAGATTGGCCTGGCCCGGAGCATCCAGCTCATAACCAAATTTGGTTTGGAACTCTGGCGTCACCAGCAATAATGCCTGTTTAAAGTTGGTTTCCAGCGCAGCCATTTTGGCATTGTAAGAAGGAACACCTTCAGCGCCTGCGACAAAGTTGTAAGGCAGATTTTCATCACCGTGGATATCGAGGAACATGTCGACACCCACTTCCAGCATTTTTTGCCGAACTAAAAACACTTCAGGGCTTTTTTCCAGCGATGGCGTCTGCCACTCGCGGTTTAAATTCACCCCAGCAGCGTTGGTTCTTAAATGGCCACGCACACTGCCATCCGGGTTCATGTTCGGCACTATGTAGAACACCGCTTTATCGAGTAACTCGCGGGCAACGCCGTCGTCTTCGTCTAATAACCGGTCCAGCAAGCCTTCAACAAACCATTCGGCCATGGTTTCGCCCGGGTGTTGACGGGCCGTGATCCAGATTTTCTTTTTGCCGGCTTCATACTCGCCAACAACTAATAAACTCATATCGCGACCGTCAATGGTTTCACCAAGGTCGACCAGCTGCACCCAATCACTATTTTGTGATTGTCCCAGCAAATCCTGATGGCGCTCGTAACTGTAAGGCGCAAAATAAGCAAAATAACAGGACTGCGCTTCCGGATAATGATGAATAGTCAGTTCTTTGCCATCATATTCAGTAGGTACCCGAAACCAGATTTCACGATCGTAAGAAGCCACTGCCTGATAATCAGCCCAGCCTTTTGGATAGGCGGAAGTCGCAACGTTGGTAATTTTAATGGTATGGGGTTCGAAACTATTGCTATGCAAACGGAAATGGAACCACTGATAAAAATCGGAATTGTGGTCTTTACGGATCGCCAGCTGAATATTGTCGATGCTGTCAGCCTGAATAACGTCGATATTACCGCTGTCAAAATTACAGGTAATTTTCATGAGCAAGAATTCCAAACTAGTAAAAAAAGCCGAGGTTAACACAATCCTTGTACGCTGAAAACGTGAACACTGGTTCAACAGCGGGTTAAACGGGACAGATCCATCTGCCCTTAAAATGATAAAGCCGCATGATGCGGCTTTATCATTACCAAATGGTATTAACGCGCCAATGGCAGAGTCGGATAAGCGATACCGGCCATTTCGTTCATCACCCGAATAACCTGAGTGCTGTAACCAAACTCGTTATCATACCAAACGTACAACACACAACGATCACCTTCAGCAATAGTGGCTTGTGAGTCAACCACACCGGCATAACGTGAGCCGACTAAATCGCTGGAAACGATTTCGGTTGAATTGGTGTAGTCGATTTGATCCTGTAATTCAGAGAACAACGACACTTTTTGCAAATAAGCATTCAGTTCTTCGCGATTGGTCTCTTTATTCAGGTTCAACGACAGAATGGCCATTGATACGTTTGGCGTTGGTACACGAATCGCGTTGCCGGTTAATTTGCCTTTCAGCTCTGGTAATGCTTTGGCCACTGCCGAAGCCGCGCCCGTTGAAGTGATCACCATATTTAACGGTGCAGCACGACCACGACGTTCAGCGGTATGGTAGTTATCAATCAGGTTTTGATCGTTGGTATAAGAATGCACGGTTTCAACGTGGCCGTTGCGAATGCCGTACTCATCATTCAGCGCTTTTAACACCGGTGTGATGGCATTGGTGGTGCAACTAGCAGCAGAGACAATCTTGTCATCTTTGCTGATCATTTTATGGTTGACGCCATAAACCACGTTTTTCACGTCGCCTTTGGCTGGTGCTGTTAGCAGAACTTTCGCAGCGCCTTTGGCTTTAAAGTGAATTGACAACTCTTGGTCGTCTTTCCAAATGCCTGTGTTATCAACCACTAAGGCGTTATTGATGCCATATTGGGTGTAATCAACCTGCTCGGGAGAATCGGCATAAATGACTTTAATAAAGGTGCCGTTGGCTTTGATGCCGCCGTTTTCCTGATCAACAGTAATGCTACCGTTAAATGGGCCGTGGATAGAGTCGCGACGTAATAAACTGGCGCGTTTTTCCAAATCGCCTTTACGGCCACCACGAACAACCACAGCACGTAAGCGAAGTTTGGCGCTTGGGCCGGCACGCTCGATCATCAGGCGGGCTAACAACCGGCCAATCCGGCCAAAGCCGTACAACACGACATCTGTCGGAACAATGTTGTCGTCGTGATCTAACAGATCAGCCAGTTCACGCTCAAGGTATTGTTGCAGGCTCAAATCACCGGCAGCATTTTTATAAGTGTAGGCAAACGCCAGTTTACCCAGGTCAATCCGGCCTGGAGCCAGATTCAGCTGGCTAATCACTTCCAGCACGGGGAAGCTTTCACGTAACCGCAGTTTTTGCTGTTCAAAACGTTCCACAGTTTTGTGCGCTTTGATGATATCAATGGTTGTGGCGTTAACCAGCGGCTTGCCATACACCACCAGCTCTACCGCTTTATTGCGATATAACCGGCCGATGATGGGTTGCATGTTTTCAGCAATTTCCTGGCGTTCTTGCCAGCTGCGTTGATACTGTTCTTCGTGCGATAAGGTCATGAGTTTGCCTTTTACGTCGTAAGTTGGATCTGGTGATTTGTAGGGTGCCTGATGATAAGGCGGCTTATTGTAATTGAATTGGTAATACTACAACAACAATTACAAAAGATTTTTTCCGTGAAATTGTTTATCCTCAATACAGCCAATTTGGAGAGCACTAATGAAAATAGTCTGGTTAAGTTTAGCCCTGCTGCTGTTGGCGGGTTGTGGGGAAGAGCAGCAAACAGTCGCCCAGATTTGTAAAGACAAGCCTGCGGTCTGTAATGACTTAAACGAAGATTCACATTGTAATATTCAACGGGCCGATGTCATTTTTGACCGGTTTGCGGAAGGTAAACTGCCGTCCGACAAAAACAAATACAAGCTTTTGATATCATTTGAAAAATACTCAAAGTGCATCGAGCTCGCTTCGGGCATCGAGCACATTAAATTGAAAGAAAAAACGACCTCCCGCGTAAATGGATTTTTAACCAGTCTGAAAGAAATTAAACGCTTAACCGAAGAAACCGTCAGTTCTGATGATCCAAATTTACTGCAATACCACTGGTCACGCCATCAGAGCCAGTCGCATCTGGATAAATTTTTGCTGGCTGAAAAAGAAAAACAGCTGGAGACGCCAGAGCTGCAAATTGCACTAGCCAGTTATTACATGAAACGTGATGTGAACAAAACCATTGATATTCTGCATCATGCGTTGAGTTTATATCCGGCAGACGCAGTTGTTGATCCGGAGATATACACAGCACTGACCACCATCTATTACAAACAACGCAATTATCAGCTGTCGTATTTATGGGCGTTAATTGCAGAAGAAGCCGGAATTGAGCGAATTGAATTTGCCCGGATTAAAACCGAACTCGCAGAATCAAAAATTGATACCGACGCAATTGAACCTGTCGCAGAAACAACACTGGACAGTATCAAGCAAGGTCGTTTTCAGGTCCCAGCCTTATAAAGCGAAATGCAGCAGCGGCAAGCTTAGACTGTAGTGTCCAATCTTGCCGCAGTTTTTTTAAAGAAAAGAAGTTTAGTGCTGACGGTTTTGAGACGACCAGCGGCCGATCTTAACCACTTTCGCCTGGCGTAAATTGCAATGACACCGAATTCACGCAATAACGCTGCCCTTGCGGCAACGGACCATCTTCAAATACATGTCCCAGATGCGCGTCACATTGCGCACACAAAATTTCAGTGCGCCGCATACCGTGGCTCAGGTCTGGCTGATACTTCACCTGATCCGGCAGCGATTGGCTAAACGATGGCCAACCACAACCTGAATCAAACTTCGCACTAGAGTCAAACAATGGCGCAGCACAACAAGTACAATGGTAAAACCCAGTGGCTTCGTTGTGCAATAAGGTGCCACTAAATGGACGTTCGGTGCCTTTTTCGCGGGTGATCCGAAACTGCTCTGCTGTCAAACGCTCACGCCATTGTTGTTCAGTCAGTTTCATCATCCCATCCTTTTTATTGCGTAAAATTGCTGAATAAATACGATTATTTCACTTTGACCATAGTGCGCGAAGCAGAGCTCCAGTCAACATGGAAAGTTTTGCCTTTGCTCTTGTCAGTACGCTCAAAAGTATGGGCGCCAAAATAATCACGCTGGCCCTGCAATAAATTCGCTGGTAACACCGCGGTTCGATAAGAATCGTAGTAGCTCAAGGCTG
Organism: Rheinheimera sp. SA_1; assembly: GCF_001669775.1. Taxonomy (GTDB): domain Bacteria; phylum Pseudomonadota; class Gammaproteobacteria; order Enterobacterales; family Alteromonadaceae; genus Pararheinheimera. The sequence goes on along the minus strand of NZ_LXWK01000016.1, from coordinate 81,673 downwards.
AACTTAATGCAGCTACCGGCACCCCGAGTAGCGTGGCATCAGCGACAGACCGACGCCAGTTCATCTGATAGACCGAAATCTGTTTCGAAAAAAACGGGTCTACCAACAAATTGGCAAGATCGTCATTCCGCTCATAGGCATCAGTGATCGATTGCAAAAATACCGCGCGGATAATACAGCCGGCACGCCAGATTTTGGCAATTTCAGCAAAGTTCAGCTGCCAACCGTGTTCGGCGCCAGCCGTTTTCATCAGATCAAAACCCTGCGCATAAACGCAAATTTTGGCGCAGTACAATGCGTCATGCAGTTGTTTAATTACTTGTTCGCGTTTGGCTTCGGTTGGTTTTTCCTGCACTGGCCCTGCCAGCAAGGTTGAAGCAGCCACTCGTTGCTCTTTTAAGGTCGATATTGAACGGGCAAATACCGCTTCAGCGATCGTTGGCGACGGGCAACCCAATTCCAGACTACTTACGGCAGTCCACAAGCCAGTGCCTTTTTGGCCAGCTTTATCCAGAATGACATCAACCAGCGGTAATCCGGTTTCAGAATCTTTGGTCGCTAATACTTCAGCGCTGATTTCCATCAGGTAGCTGTTTAAAATACCCTGATTCCATTCTTTAAATACTGCAGCAACTTGCAAAGCGGTCATGCCTAATGCATCACGCATCACCTGATATGCTTCACAAATCAATTGCATATCAGCGTATTCAATGCCGTTGTGGACCATTTTGACATAATGACCAGAGCCACCCGGGCCAATGTAAGTGGCACAAGGTTCACCTTCTTTCACTGGATTACCAGGTTCAAACCGCTCAATTGGGCGGCCCGTGACCGGATCAACTTTTGCAGCGATAGCGCGCCACACCGGTTCGATACGGGTCCAGGCGTAGGGATCGCCACTTGGCATTAACGATGGGCCGAAGCGCGCACCAACTTCACCACCAGATACTGCAGTGCTGAAGAAAATAAACTTACCTTCGTAAACTTTTTCACGGCGTACCGTGTCGGTCCACAGGCTATTGCCGGTGTCGACAATAATGTCGTCGGCATTGATGCCGGCATCAATCAGTTTGGAACAAACATCGTCCACCGGGCGACCGGCGGGAACAGACAGGATAATTAAATGCGGGGAGGATAATTTTGCTAATAACTCGGTGTAAGAACTACAGGCGATAACACGACCAGTTTTGCCACCATTCTCGGCCTGATCTTGTTGAATGACCGACTCGAGCTTTTTGTGGTCCAGATCAAATGCCGCTACGCGGTAACCATGATCGGCCAGGTTGAGAATTAAATTTTTTCCCATCACCCCTGCGCCGACAAAACCAATATCACATTGTACAGTTAGATCTGTCATTCAAGCTTTCTCCGAAACACCGGTACGGCAAAATGCCGATGATTATACTGGAAAAGGCTAAGCGAAAGCAGCACTACCGGCAAAAGAGTTTGCTGTTCAGACCATTGTTGAAACAGGCGGTGCAGCTTGCTTAAAAATAAAGCTGTACCGCTCTATTCAATACGACGTTAATAAGCGCCCTGCTCCAGCCAAATTGACAAAGAACCAGGCTGTTGAAGGTACCTTTGGCTGCGATCATGCAGTACCGAAGTTAGTCCTTGTTCAATCGCCGTATCCATCACACATTGCCATTGATTGGACGGCAAAGTGATGGCAATTTCAGTGCCACCGGCATTGATACTGACCAACAACTGATGATGGGTACTGGTATTGCGGATGATAAAAATGCAGTGTCCGACTGAAGTGTCATACCAGTCAGCTTCAGTTTTGACCTTGCCATTGGGCAAATACCATTCGATCTGATGTTTATCACCATGGCTCTGGTACTGATCGTCGAGCAATGACAACTGCTGCAAACAACTATATTGCTGCCGTAGCTGAATCATTTGTTTGACGAAATTCAGGAACTGTGTGGCGTGATAATCCAGGTGCCAATGCAGCCAGGTCAGTTCGTTGTCCTGACAATAGGCATTGTTATTGCCTTGTTGACTGTGACTGAGCTCATCGCCGCCAAGCCAATGGATCATGCCTTGACTAAGCATCAGACATGCCACCAGATTCCGTTTGTGCAAAAACCGTTTTGCCAGGACCTCGGCCGAACTGGTTGGCCCTTCCACACCATAATTGACCGTTAAATTATGATCATGTCCATCACGGTTTTGCTCGCCATTGAGCCAGTTATGTTTGTGCTGATAACTGACGGCGTCTTGTAAAGTGAAACCATCGTGATAAGTCAGATAGTTCACCGAACAACAGGCTGGTTTATGATGTTTCTGGAAAATATCACGTGATCCCAGCAACCTGGTGGTAAATTCCGCCAGGGTTCCCATATCACCACGCCAGAAACTGCGCATCGAATCACGGAATTTATCGTTTAGTTCCGACCACATCGCCGGAAATTGCCCAAGTTGATACCCATAAGGCCCAACATCCCAGGGCTCAGCGATGAGCTTGGTGGTGGATAGCACCGGATCCTGCGCCACGATTTGCAGAAAAGTAGCGTACGGATTAAACCTTTTATGCTCGCGCGCCAAGGTAACCGCGAGATCAAAACGAAAGCCGTCGACCTGCATTTCTGTCACCCAATAACGCAAGGCGTCCAGCACCAGTTTTTGCGTCATCGGCTGCGCTACATTCAGTGTATTGCCACAACCACTGTAATTGGTGTATTGCTGAAAATCAGTGACATCGGCATGGTTTTCAAACAGATAATATTGGCGGTTGGCAAGGCCGCGAAAACTCAAATGATAACCACCGGCTTCCGCGCTGTGGTTAAATACCACGTCCAGAATCACTTCCAAACCGTGCTGATGGTAAGTTCGGACCAGCTGTTTAAATTCCAGCACAGCGTCTTCCACCTGATAGCGTGGATCAGGTGCAAAAAAATTCACCGGGTTATAACCCCAGTAGTTACTGAGTTTCAGCTTTTCTAAACGCGGCTCGCTCATAAACGCTGCCACCGGCAACAGCTGTACCGTGGTAATACCAAGCTCCAGCAAATGTTGCACCACACTGGGGTGCGCCATACCAACATAGGTACCGCGTTGATGCAGCGGCACATCCGGATGGAGCGCGGTCATGCCTTTGACATGGGCTTCATAAATAATGGTTTTTTCGCGTGGAATAGCTGGTTTTACTGTGCCTTGCCAGTCAAAATCCAATGGTTTCAGCACACCTTTCGCCATCATGTAATGGCTGCGGCTATGATAAAGCCGTTCGTTAAACACCTGGGCGCGGTTGAGTTGGCGACAATAAGGGTCGATGACTAACCGGTCGGCTTCAAACACCATACCTTGCTCTGGGAACTGCGGCCCCTGGGCTTTTAATCCGTACAAGGTGCCATCGCTGATACCGGAAACCAATAAATGCCAGATTTCGCCGGTCCGGCCAACAAAGGGTAATTCCGCCAGCAACTCTTCCGTATCCGGGCAATACAAACATAACCACAGCTCAGTCGCATCTGGGGCAAACACTGCAAAATTCCACTGATGTCGGCCGGTAAGCTGCGGACCCAATGGCTGTGCTGCACCGACCTGACTCAGATATTTGCTACTGGTAGCCTCAGTAGTTCCAAACATCGCAGGCACCGTCGCAGCAGCACTGTTGGAATTGACCGTCGAACCTGTACTCATGCCTGGACACGCCTTCTCAGGTACAACGTTGATAATGGCGGCAAATCGAGCTGCAACAGCCAGCTACCCTGGCTATTATGCTGCTGAGCCGCCATCGCCATACCCACGTCAAAATTACTGCCCCAGTAGTATGTACTATCGGTATTTAAAATAATTTCGTAATCGCCGGCCTGTTCAACCGCCAGCATAAAGCCGTTACGTGGCACCGGGGTAAAATTGCTGACCACGTAAATGACTTCACCCTGTAGATCATATCGTTTAAACGACAAGGTACTGTGGTCAGCATCCTGATGGTCAATCCAGCGAAAACCAGCCGGATCGTGATCCAGCTGGTGTAACGGCGTACATTTGCGATAGGTATGGTTTAAATCGCGGAACAATTGTTGAATACCCCGATGCTTTTCAAAATCCAGCAAAAACCACGGCAACGCCTGATTGTGATTCCACTCGGTACCCTGACCAAACTCGTTACCCATAAAATTCAGCTTTTTGCCCGGGTGAGCAAACATAAAAGCGTAATAAGCACGCAGATTGGCCGCTTGTTGCCATTCATCGCCGGGCATTTTATTCAGAATACTGCCTTTGCCGTGTACCACTTCATCATGCGACAACGGCAATATAAAATTCTCGTTAAAGGCATACACCATCGAGAACGTCAGATCATTGTGATGAAACTTGCGATAAGCCGGATCTTTACTGAAATAACGCAGGCTGTCGTTCATCCAGCCCATATTCCACTTAAAGCCAAAACCCAGGCCACCGGCATCAATCGGCCGGCTAACACCGTTAAAGGAGGTCGATTCTTCGGCAATCATCATGGCTTTTGGAAACTGTGCGTACACTTCCTGATTCAGCCATTTTAATAAACTAATTGCTTCATAATTATGATTGCCACCGTCAACATTCGGGATCCACTCGCCGTGTTCGCGCGAATAATCTAAATACAGCATCGACGCCACGGCATCAACGCGTAAACCATCGATATGAAAATGATCGAGCCAAAACAACGCACTAGCGACTAAAAACTGCCGCACATAGTCTTTGCCATAATCGTAAATGCAGGAATTCCAGTCCGGATGCCAGCCACGGCGTGGATCGGCGTATTCGTATAAATGGCCGCCGTCAAAACGCGCCAGACCATGACCATCTTCCGGGAAATGTGCCGGCACCCAATCGAGGATCACGCCAATCCCGGCCTGATGGCAGGCATCGACAAAGGCTTTAAACTGATCGGGCGTGCCATAACGGGACGTCGCCGCAAACAACCCCAAAGGCTGATAACCCCAGGAACCGCTATACGGATGTTCCATCACGGGTAACAGTTCGATATGGGTGTAACCCATGTCTTTGATGTACGGAATAAGTTGTTCAGCAAGTTCCGGATACGTCAGCGGCGAGCCGTCGGCGTGGGTGCGCCAGCAACCGGCATGCAGCTCGTAGATGCTCATGGCGCTGCGATAAGGCTGATGCACACGCTGCGACCAGGCGCTGTCCTGCCATTGATATTTACTATGGTCAAACACTAACGAAGCATGGGAAGGAAACTGTTCAGCCGCAAAGGCAAGTGGATCTGCTTTGTGCGGCAGTAAATGCCCGGTGGCGTCTTTAATTTCAAACTTATAACGCACGCCGGCGGCTATTTGCGGTACCACTAACACCCAATGGCCGCATTCGGTGCGTTCCATCGGATGGCAACGGCCGTCCCATTCGTTCATATCGCCAATCAAACTGACGCTGCTGGCGTGTGGTGCGTACACGGCAAAGCGGGTTGCTTTCAGTTGCGTTTTCCCAACCTGCAAACTGACAATTTGTGCACCAAGTTGTTGATACAGGTTTTCCGGACGAAGATTAACGTAATGCACGGCGTAAAATGCTTCATCTTTAAACAGATAAGGATCAATCAGCTCGAACTGATAATGGCCATGATTCACTTGCAGTTTATAAGCTTCGGTTTTGCGTTTACGCGGTAACTGTAATTCAAATACACCCGGGATCTCGGGATGAGCCTCCATCGTTCCCATCGGCAGGCCATCGGCGAAAGTAAAAACTTCTACAGCTGTAGCTTTGGGCAGATACACCCGAATCAGCAAGCCTTTATCGGCTTTTTGCCAACCTAACCACGAAAATGGATGGGCACAACGGACTTCAGGCAATAACGCAAGACTCATAACATATCCTTTGAACTGTATCGTTGCAGTAACGCGGCAAGAAAAACTGGCAGTTGTGAGAAAATTTTACTGCCAGTTTATTTTTGGTAATTAAGAATATAAGCCAGATCGCCGGTTGGCTGTCAAATTTTGCAGATGTTGATTGATGTGCGGTTGTACTTCGAGCTGCTCCAAAGTCATGCTGAGCTTGCGCCGCCAGTTTGGATATTCATCACTGGTGCCTGGTACATTCACTGGCTCTGTCATTTCCATCCAGTCTTCCAACTGCAGACACAACAACTGGCAGCTGCCTTTAGCCAAATGTTGTTGCATGGCAAAACTTAAGGTCCGCGACATGCCCATGCTGTCAATCTCACGGCCAAAATCGGCCGGTAACGCCTGGTGTCCATGTAAAGAATCCAGAATTTTCTGTTTGGCTTTGTGCCGGTCCTGATACAAGCCAGGCAAAATCTGTTCAGTGTACAAGCCAATATCCAGACCGAGTTTTAAGTCCGAACAATGCCAAAAGCCGATCAGCGTTGGCATATCGTGGGTGGTTAACGCAGACATTGCCTGCACCGGATAATGCGCCGGCGAAATAAAACCGCCATCTTCGGCTTGTTCAAAAAAGAAAATCCGGTACGAATACATACCAAATTGTTGCAGTAATTCAAAAATGCCGTCTGGCACTGTGCCCAAGTCTTCACCAATCACCACCGCCTGCTGGCGCTGACTTTCCAGCGCCAGAATGCCGAGTAAATCCATGATCGGATAATACATATAAGCACCTTCGCCGGCCGATTTAGCCCCTTTCGGTACCCACCACAACCGCAGCAACGCCATCACGTGGTCGATACGCAGCGCGCCGGAGTCCTGCATATTGGCGCGAAACAGTTCGATCATTGGCCGGTAAGCCTGACGGAACAACTGATACGGCAACATCGGAGGCAAACCCCAGTTTTGACCTTTTGGCCCCAGAATATCCGGTGGCGCGCCAACACTGGCGTTACGGCAATACAGATCCGGATTGGCCCAAATTTCGGTGGAAGCTTCGCTGACACCCACTGCTAAATCGCGATACAAGCCCAGCAACATGCCGCTGTCTTTGGCCTGTTGTTGCACGGTAGCCAGTTGTTGCTGCGCGCAAAATTGCAGGTAACTGAAAAATTCGATGTCGTCCTGATGTTCAGCAGCAAAAGCTTTTACCGCTTCGCTAACAGCACTGCGATATTGCTCAGGCCAGTTTGGCCAGCCCCAGGCATCCGGGTTCTGTGCAATCAAGTGCAAATGCAATGCGTCATACAAAGCCAGCTGACGCAGACTATCACCGCCCTGCTGTTTAAAGTTTTCAAATGCAGTAACAAGTTCCGGTACTTGCTGCTGATGTTCACTAAACCAGTGAAACAGCGTTTTCAGCACCGGTAACTTCAGCTGCATCACGCCACTGTAATCAACCCAGTCTTTCGCACGCTGCGCTGCCAGTTTTTCTACAAAACCAGGTGCTTGCACCAAATGCGCCGTTTGCTGACACTGACCAAAACCAGGCAGCAGCGGCACACTTAAATAAATCAGATTGAGCCAACGCCGAGACGATGGGCTATACGGGCTGGCCGATTCCGGCATCGCAGGATACAAAGCATGGATTGGGTTTAAGCCAACAAAATCTGCACCTTGTTTGGCTAAATGGCTAACCAGACGCGCGAGGTCAGCGAAATCACCAATACCCCAGTTGGTTTCAGATTTGACACCGTACAGCTGAACTGAGACGCCCCACTGTTTTTGCTGATTAAAATCTGCCGGCTGAAAACATTTATCCGGGGTGATGATCAAAGATTGTTCATACACATCTTCATCCCCAGCCACCGCTAGTTGCAGTTTGTGGTAGCCAAGGGGTAAATCAGCCTGAAATGACCAATCATATTGTTGAATTTCAGTGCCACTTTGTTCGTGATCTAAGGCGCCGTCCAGCACTGTTACACCGCTGAGCTCAGCATCAATGGCGCTAAAGGTAAATTGATGTGCTTCACCTTGTTCAGTGGTGATAGTGACGGTGAGCACTGCATGCACTTCGTCAATCGGTAACCGCACCTGCAGGTTGTATTGTCCGGGTCCATTTAGTGACGATTGGCTTTGCACCGACACCGGGTCAATCGGCTCCAGCCAGTGTAACTTCTGGCGCTCTTCCAGCTGACTTTGCGCCAAGGCTTCGTCTTCGACATCAAACCCCAGCGCTTTGAGTAATTTAATCTGATCCTGCTCCGCCACCGTGGTTGGGTTGCCCCAGGCGTCGGTGAAAGCCGTTTCAATGCCATTAAACCGGATTAAATCAGCGAGAAGTGTTTTGTCCATAAAGGCTCCGTATCAGGTGCGTCATATTGTCGTTACCGGTTATTTATTAGAGCGTGTTGACCTATGGTGTGTGTTTTTGCAGCAGTTTGGCTGGCTTTTCTACAAGGCAGAGCCCGCGCTGTGTAGTTATTCTACATGAGCGGGCGATAACGCCGTAGAAAGGTCAGCCAAACGCTGCCCGCAGGGTTCAACCGGGGGACGCCAGCCCTTTGTCACTCGCCACTCGCTTAGATCACTAAGCTTCGCGACTCCTTTCGCGGGCTGGCGGCTCCCGATTGAACAAAATTCACACACCAAAGGCCAACACGCTCTCGTGTGTTAATGGCACAGTCCGGCTCTGAAACAGCAGTATACGACTTAAAAAATTAGTTACGATGGCTAAATGCGGCTTTATGTCATTAAATTACATAAATACGATTGCATAAGGTTTTTATGCTTGAAAAATGGCAAAAAACATGTAAGTTTACTACACAATTTGCAAACATCCGGGGTGAGTCATGACAATTCGTGTCGCAATCAATGGTTTTGGCCGCATTGGCCGCAATGTTTTACGCGCTTTATATGAAAGCAAGAAGTCATACGACATTAAAATTGTCGCTATTAATGACTTAGGCGATGCCGCCATCAATGCTCACTTACTGAAGTACGATACTGCACATGGTATTTTCGCGGCTGAAGTAGAACATTCTGACAAAGCAATTTTCGTCAATGGCGACGAAATCCGCACTTTAAGTGAACGTAGCCCGGCCAACTTGCCATGGGCAGAATTACAGGTTGATGTGGTGCTGGAATGTACTGGCCTGTTCACCGACCGTCCAAGTGCCGGTGCCCACTTAACTGCCGGTGCGAAAAAAGTCATTATTTCTGCTCCAGCCAGCGGCGTTGACGCGACTGTGGTGTACGGTGTGAACCACGATGTAATCACCCCGGAAATGACCATCATTTCCAATGCTTCATGCACCACCAACTGTTTATCGCCAATTGCCAAGCCGCTGAACGACGTACTTGGCATCGAATCCGGCCTGATGACGACTATTCACGCTTACACCAATGATCAACGTTTAAGTGATGTGTACCACACAGATGTGCGTCGTGCCCGTGCGGCGGCAATGTCGATGATCCCTACCAAAACTGGCGCAGCAGCTGCAGTTGGTTTGGTGGTTCCTGAGCTGAAGGGTAAATTTGATGGTTTAGCGGTGCGTGTTCCGGTACTGAACGTGTCATTGGTCGATTTAACCTTCGTCGCTGGTCGTAACACCACTGTTGAAGAAGTAAACAGTATCATTCGTAAAGCCGCTGCCGAATTCCCGATGAATCAGGTTCTCGCTGTCAACGATTTACCGCTGGTCTCTGTTGATTTTAATCACAATCCAATGTCGTCGATTTTTGACGCCACCGAAACCCGCGTCAACGGTCGATTAGTCAAAGTACTGGCCTGGTACGACAATGAATGGGGTTTCAGCAACCGGATGCTGGATAACACAGTGCAGATGATGAAAAACAGCTAAGCGGCTATTTCTCGGTTAAATTTCACCTGTGAACATTTTACCTTCGAACATTTTACCTTCGAACAAAGGCGACTTCTGTCGCCTTTGTTGATCTAAAAAACCACGGCTAATGATAAGCTTGTGCACTCTAACATGATTTTTTCGCTGAGCGACGACCAAATGACCTCTTCAATCACCCAAATCAGCGGCTTTGGCCATTTCACCGATTTACCTTGCTGGCAAATTTGCCACGCTGGCGCCACAGTCGTCGTTAGCAGTTATGGCGCTCATGTGTTGCATTACGCAGCTGCTGAGCAACAACCTGCGGTGTTGTGGCTATCGCCCAAAGCGGTCTGGCAGAATCAGCAACCGATTCGTGGCGGTGTGCCTATTTGCTGGCCCTGGTTTGGTAAAGTTGATGCACGGTTGCTCGCCGATATCGAACCAGCCGCTTTAACCAGCCTAAAACTACCCAATCACGGTTTAGTCCGCACCAGGTTTTGGCAAAAGACCAACCAGCAGATCACTGCGGATGCGGTGATGATTGAATTTAGTATCAGTGTTAGTGATATTCCCTGGACGAGCGAAACCGTCACTTTGCGTTATCAGGTAAAGCTTGATCAGCAATTAACACTAACCTTGAGTTGCGACACTCATATTGCCCAACAAGCTGCACTGCATAGTTATTTTACCGTTGCCGATAGCAGACAGACGCAAGTGCAACCGTTGCCATTGGAGTTTTACGACAAAGTCAGCGACGCTCAGCAACATAGCAACAGCGATGTGTTGCACTTTGTTGGCGAAATCGACCGGGTCTATCCGTCAACGGCCGATTCGTTGATGCTTATTGATAACAATACAACATTACGAATTTCCCAACATGGCCATGATGCGTCGGTGTTGTGGAATCCGGCCGCCGCAAAAGCCGCTACTTCGGCCGATATTCCCGCCGATCAATGGTCTGATTTTGTCTGTGTGGAATCGGCAAAATTGTCCGTCACGGCGACACCGTTAGCACTGGTGCAAATCATCCAGCCTGGGTATTAAAAGGGTTAACGCCAGCTAGACTGCACTTCAGTCGACAGCTGGCGGACATTGCCACTGCTATCGGTTAATTGCAGCTTTAATTGCCAAATCATCTGTGGATCCGAACAAGCACCTAACATAAAGTCACTGACCCACAATCCGGTGGCAGCGTCGAAGGTGAAACGCAGTGGAATTCTCCCCATATACATACTGACCCCCGTCATTTCGGCCGACACCTTTTGTAATGGCTGTTCACTGCGTAGTTGCAACCGCAAAAGTCTTTCCACCGGAATTTGACCGGGGCTGATACTGAGCTGAATACTGTGCTGAAGATCACCAAGTGCAGTTTGCCAATCAGCGACCTCTGCAGCAGGTTCTTTTTTGTCTTCACAGCCGCAGATACCAACAACAAACAGCAGTATGGCGACAACCGAAAAACATCTCATTAACAAACCACTTTCCTTCCTGTTGTATAGGTTGCGGTACCTTTCTGCACAAAACGCGGCACTCTGCTTAAAAACTGCGCAGCAACCTTGTTCTACATCATAAAACCGGTGAGTCCGCCTATCTTTTCAGGGGCAAAACTCGTATTATCGCGCCCAAAGATTGATAGCTAAGACAAGGTCATATCAGAAAAACCTTGCTAAACTTTCGGTCTATTATAAGAAGGGTCACCCCCAAGGGTGTAATTTTTACTAACTTGCAAAAAACTGCAGCGGAACTCAACATGAGCCAGACCAAATCGTTAAATGTTGACTACAACTACACGGTTGTCCGCCTCTTTGCTCTCACAACGGTGTTGTGGGGTATAGTTGGCATGAGCGTGGGTGTTTTACTAGCGGCACAATTATATTGGCCCGCTCTGAACTTTGATACTGCCTGGCTGACTTATAGCCGTCTTCGTCCTCTTCACACCAATGCGGTTATTTTCGCTTTTGGTACCAGTGCGTTATTCGCGACCTCTTATTACGTAGTTCAGCGTACCTGTCAGGTCCGGCTCTACGCTGAAAAACTGGCGATGTTTACCTTTATCGGCTGGCAAGTGGTGATTATCGCCGCTGCGATTACGTTACCGCAGGGTATCAGCCAGAGTAAAGAATATGCTGAACTGGAATGGCCTATCGACGTGCTGATTGCCATCGTCTGGATCAGCTACGCTGTAGTGTTCTTCGGTACCATGATTAAACGTACGACCAGCCACATCTATGTAGCGAACTGGTTCTACGGCGGTTTTATTATCACTGTTGCTGCACTGCATATCGTTAACAGCATGGTGATCCCGGTATCCTTGACCAAATCTTATTCTATTTACGGCGGTGCCGTGGATGCGATGGTGCAGTGGTGGTATGGCCACAACGCCGTTGGTTTCCTGTTAACCGCTGGTTTCCTCGGGATGATGTATTACTTCGTTCCTAAACAAGCTGGTCGTCCGGTGTATTCGTACCGTTTGTCGGTTGTACACTTCTGGGCTCTGATTGCGTTGTACATTTGGGCCGGTTCGCACCACTTACACTACACTGCCCTGCCAGACTGGACCCAGTCCGTTGGTATGGTGATGTCAGTGATTCTGTTTGTGCCAAGCTGGGGCGGTATGATCAACGGTATCATGACGTTATCCGGTGCCTGGCATAAGCTGAAAACTGACCCGATTTTACGTTTCCTGATTGTGTCTTTGTCGTTCTACGGTATGTCGACCTTCGAAGGCCCGATGATGGCAATCAAGTCAGTAAATGCGCTGTCGCATTACACCGACTGGACTGTTGGTCACGTGCACTCTGGTGCTTTAGGCTGGGTTGCGATGGTTTCAATCGGTGCTTTGTACCACATGATTCCTATCCTGTTTGGTCAAGGCCGGATGTATAGTCTGAAACTGGTCAATACACACTTCTGGTTACATACCACCGGTGTCGTACTGTACATCGTGGCCATGTGGATCAGCGGTATTATGCAGGGCATGATGTGGCGTGCAGTGAATACTGACGGCACCCTGACTTACAGCTTTGTTCAGTCGCTGGAAGCCTCTTATCCGTTTTACTTAATGCGCTTTATTGGTGGCTGTTTTGTGGTGACCGGTATGCTGGTGATGGCATACAACGTGATCAAAACTGTCCGGGCGAAAGAAGGCGTGTTAGAGCCGGTAGCAGAAGCGGCATAAGGAGCTTATCGTGTCTAAGAATTACCATGAAAAAATTGAAAAAAGCGCTGGCTGGCTGGCAATCCTGACGGTTGTCGCCATTAGCTTCGGTACCCTGGTAGAAATCACGCCGTTGATGTTTATCAAAGACACCACCACTCCGGTGGATGGTCTGAAGCCATACACTGCGCTGCAGATGGAAGGCCGTGATATCTTCATTCGCGAAGGTTGTACCAACTGCCACAGCCAGATGATCCGTCCATTCCGCCATGAAGTTGAGCGTTATGGTCACTATTCGGTTGCCGGAGAAAGTATCTGGGAACACCCATTTTTATGGGGTTCCAAGCGTACAGGCCCTGATTTAGCCCGGGTTGGCGGTCGTTACAGCGATGACTGGCACTTTGCCCACTTAATGGATCCACGTTCTGTTGTACCGCAATCTAATATGCCAGGTTACCCATGGCTGGATGAAAACGTATTAGATGGCAAGTTAACGGCGAAAAAGCTCGAAATTTTCCGTTCTTTTGGCGTGCCTTACACTGACGATGATATCGCTGGTGCCGAAGCTGCCGTGAAAGGGAAAAAAGAAATCGAAGCCCTGATTGCATACCTGCAATCACTCGGCACAGCGTTGAAGTAAGCCTTATGGACTTTGCAACCATTCATAGCTTTTACACCGTGATTATTTTTGCGGCTTTTATCGGCCTGCTGATCTGGTTGTTTGTGATTAAACGCAAACCAGATTTTGACCAGGCCGCCAACGCGATTTTCGCGGATGAACAAAAGCCCAAACAAAAACAACAACAGGAGTCGGATCATGAGTAGCTTTTGGAGTGCTTGGATCATTATTTTAACCATCGCATGTATTGTACTGTGTACGGTGTTATTAACCTGGAACCTGAAAAACCACGTTGGTGTGCCTGAAGGCGAACCAACTGGCCACGAATTTGATGGCATCGAAGAAATGAATAATCCACTGCCAAAATGGTGGACCATCATGTTCTACGCCACCATCGTCTGGTCAGTGTTCTACTTTGCGGCCTACCCTGGCCTCGGCAACTGGAAAGGCTTGTTAGGCTGGACCAGTTCGAATCAGGGCATTACGTCGCTGGCGGAATCAAAAGCTGCAATTGAAGCGCAAAAAGCTGCTGGTACGCCGTCGCAGCTGGATCGTGAATACCTGCATGCCAACGAAACTTTTGCCAAAGAGTTTGCCAAATACACCAGCCGTCCAATTGAAGAGCTGGCGTATGACACTCAGGCATTAAAAGTGGGTCAACGGTTGTTCCTGCAAAACTGCGCGCAGTGCCATGGCTCTGATGCCCGTGGTCAACGTGGTTTCCCGAATCTGACTGACAACGACTGGCTGTATGGCGGTACTGTCGACAAGATTAAAGAAACACTGTTATACGGACGTAAAGCCGCAATGCCAGCCTGGGGCGAAGCTTTAGGTGAGCAAGGCGTGAAAGAAATGACCGCTTATGTGTTAAGTCTGTCTGGCCGTAAGGTCAACGACAATGACGCAGCGGCGGGTAAAGCCAAGTTTGGCATGTGTGCGGCATGTCACGGCGCAGACGGTAAAGGCAGTCTTGCCCATAACCTGCCATTTGGTGCACCAAACCTGACTGACAACACCTGGTTATATGGCGGTTCTGCCGGCACTATCGAGCAATCATTGCTCAAAGGTCGTAATGGTCAGATGCCAGCATTTAAAGATACTTTAGGTGAAGATAAAATCCACGTGATTGCCGCGTACGTCTACCGGTTGTCACGTCCGGACGATACGAAATAATCATCTGAACGAGCTGGTGCAATTCAGCTGAATTGTACCGGTGCAGTACGCTGAAATAAGCCCCGCCAGCGGGGCTTATTGTTATCAGCTGTGTTAGCAGACAGAGGAACACCATGTTAGTCAAACCCTGGTATAAACAAGTCTGGCCCTGGATCCTGATCGCCATTCCGGTCGTCACCATGTTCAAAGCGGTGCACTCCATTTATCTGATGAATCAACAAAGCCCGGATCTGGTAGTTGACGATTATTATGCCGAAGGTAAAGCCATTAATATGAATCTGGCAAAATACCGCGAGGCCGCCAGTCGTAACCTGCAGGCAAGTATTTTAATTGCCGCCAATAAAGCCATCGTCAAATTCGAGTCCAACCCGATTCTCGACGCCAAGCTGAAACTACGTTTTGTACATAACACCGTTGCGGCCCAGGATTTTGAAGTACAGGCCGAGCGTAGCGGTGAAAATTTATATATCGCTGAACTGCCGTTGACACTGACCGGCAAATGGAATCTTTTGGTTGACGACCCAACCGAACAATGGAAATTGCGCGCGACCTTCATTCTGCCTCAGGCAGAAGCCATCAAACTAACCTATTGACAGGTCTGCATGTTAAATCGTTGTTTTCATTGCGCTGAAGCGGTGCCAGAAGGCAGCAACTTTGTGTTGTCGTTTGAGGGCTCGCCCCGCAACTTTTGCTGCCCGGGCTGTGTCGCCGTTGCTGATACGATTATCAGCCAGGGTCTGGGCGATTATTACCGTTTTCGTACTGCCCCTGCCGCCAAGGCTTCGTTGATACCGGAACAACTGCAAAGTCAGACCAGCTATGACAACGACGAAGTTCTAAGCGATCTGTCCGCCAAAATTGATGGCTTACAACAAATCGAATTATCCATTACCGGCATGAGCTGCGCCGCTTGCGCCTGGTTAATTGAAAAACAACTGAAACAACATCCGGCAATTGCCAAAGTGTCAGTGAATTCCGGCACCTCGCGCTGCGTGGTCAGCTGGGATCCGGCGCAAGCCAAACTCAGTGATTTACTGCAAAAAATTAGCAAGCTCGGCTATCAGGCTAGTCCTTTTATTACCGACAGCGAAGAGCATAGTTATCAGAGTGAAATGCGTGCTTATTTAAGACGCCTCGCCGTGTCCGGCATTATGAGTATGCAGGTGATGATGCTGGCGTTTGGTCTGTATTTTGGTGATTACACCGGTATTGAACAACAATACGAAGGTTACCTGCGTTGGGTCAGTTTACTGCTGACGTTGCCGGTGATGATCTATGCCGCAGCTCCTTTTTCAAAAAGTGCCTGGCGCGCGCTGCAGAGCCGGCAGCTGAATATGGATGTGCCGATTGTACTGGCGCTGTATTACACCTTTTTGGCGTCAACCTACGCCACCATCAGCCACAGTGGTGAGGTGTATTTTGAATCGGTTTGTATGTTTGTATTTTTACTGCAACTGGGCAAATTTTTTGAATTCCGCGCCCGCAAACAAGCCCGTGATGCCACCAGTAACTTATTAAAAATTATGCCGGTCACTGCCTGGTTATGGGATGGCGAACAAGCAACCGCTACTTCAGCGCGCAGATTACAGGCCGGTGATTTAATCCTGGTCAAAGCCGGTGAAACCATACCAGCTGATGGCGTGATACAAAGTGGCAGCAGCAGCGTTGATGAGTCGATGCTGACCGGTGAATACCGTGCTGTCGCCAGACAAACCGGTGATACGGTACTGGCCGGTTCCGTCAACCATGACGGTGTGTTGATAGTTGCGGTGAATAAAGGACTTACCCAATCCAGACTTGGCCAAATTATCAGTCTGCAGCAGCAAACCTTGCATCAAAAACCGCAGCTGCTGGAAAAAACTGACAAAATCGCCCGCTTTTTTGTGCAGCGGTTACTAGTGGTGGCAACAGGGACATTTGCCATCTGGTATTTTTACGTTGATGCCGATCGCGCGTTTTGGGTGACGTTATCGGTGCTGGTGGCCACCTGCCCTTGCGCCTTGAGCCTGGCAACACCCACTGCCATCACCTGTGCGCTCGCCCGGTTAAACCGCAAAGGTATTTTGATTAAAAATCAGCAAGTGCTGGAATTTTTACCGAATTTAACCAAAGTATTTTTTGATAAAACCGGTACTCTGACCCATGGTAAATTTAGTGTCCGCCAGCTCGACTTACCGCCGTCGAACTTTAGCGAAAGCCAGGTACTGGATTTAATTGCCAATATCGAAGCCTATTCCGAACATCCAATCGCCAAGGCTTTTGCGGATTATCGTCAAAGCCAGCAAGCATTGTCTGAAGTGAGGTTGCAGATTGGTGCGGGCATCAGTGCCATTTGGCACTATCAACAGCAGCCGTTATTGGTGCGTGTTGGCAACGCCGCTTTTTGCGAAGTAACGGCCGATGCCAACTGGCAGGTATTTTGTACCATCGACGACCAGCATGTGGCGAGCATTGCGCTTGCCGACGAAATCCGGCCAGAAATATCCCAGCTGATGCCACAGTTGCAGGCGCTTGGTATTAGTTTTGGCATTCTGACCGGTGACAGCTCGAATCAGGCCAATGACATCGCCAGCCAGTTTGGCATCGAATCTTTGCATAAATCCTGTACGCCGGAAGATAAGGTACAGTTTATCCAACAGGCGGTCGACAGCGGTGATATTGTACTGATGGTTGGTGATGGCATTAACGACAGCCCTAGTTTTCATGCCGCGCATGTGTCGGTTGCGCTCGATAGCGGCACTGACTTATCGAAAAACCAGGCGGATGTGGTGCTGCTGCACAACGATTTATCAATGCTGGCAGAACTTATCGCCGGCGCACAACTGGCGAAAAAAGTAGTACGACAGAATTTGCTATGGGCCGTTGGTTATAATCTGGTGATTATTCCACTGGCGGTTTGTGGTTTTGTGTCGCCTTATGTGGCGGTGATTGGCATGTCGTTCAGCTCATTATTGGTGGTTTCTAATTCTCTTAGGTTATTAAAAGCATGAGCATTATTTTTGTATTAATCCCGATTGCGGTGTTGTTTGTGCTGATTGGCCTTGGGGTGTTTTTCTGGGCGGTACGTTCGCGCCAGTTTGATGATCTGGACAAAGAAGCCTACAGCATTTTGTTTGATAACCAAACCAAGCCTGCTCCGGCGGCAGATCCAGCTCCTGCTTCCGTCGGGTTTCCGGCGGATGGCGACACGAATACTGCTAGCGATGCCGATGCTAACGGCTGCATCAACACCACTTCTTCAAAAAATCACTAACGGTTGCCGCTGATGGAGATGCTGGCAGCAGTGCTTATCGGATTAACGGGCAGCGGTCATTGCCTGGTGATGTGCGGAGGTATCGCCAGCGCCTTGCAGATGATGCTGCCTGAGCAAAGCCGCTGGCAACGCTTACGATTCCAGCTGGCATTAAGTGCCGGTCGGATCTGCAGTTATGCCTTGCTTGGCGGCCTGGTCGGCTGGTTAGGTTTTCAGGCCATGGGCTTTGGCGGCATCGCCCGGCAGGCACTACAACTGCTGGCCGGTCTGATGTTGATCCTGATGGCGCTTTACATCGCGAAACTGTCCAGTGTGTTAACCGGCCTCGAACAGCTTGGTTCACGCTTATGGCGGCATATTCAGCCGTTAACCAAGCGCCTGTTACCGCTCAATACCTTGCCCAAAGCCTTTGCTTACGGTTGGGGCTGGGGCTATTTGCCCTGTGGTCTGGTCTATTCCAGTCTGAGCTGGAGTCTGGCCAGCGGTTCCGCTTTGGACGGTGCGCTGTGGATGTTGGCTTTTGGGGTCGGAACTTTACCGGCATTGCTGGTCGCCGGTCAGGCCGCTTCAACATTAACACGCTGGAAAAACCAGCCTTGGGTGCGTTATAGCGCCGCTTTGTTGTTGCTCGCTTATGGTTGCCACACAATATCCCTTGCACTATTAAGGTTATTTTTTTAAGCTGATGGCCTGCATTTTGGCCACAAACTGGAAACTTCCCCTATGAGTGCTTCCGCTATTAATTGTCAGGACTGTGGTTTCAGCCAACTGTGCCTGCCGTTCTCTTTAAACACGGCCGAACTGGATCAACTGGACGACATTATTCAGCGTAAACGCCCGTCGCATAAAGGTGATCACCTGTTTGAAGCTGGCAAACCATTGCATGCGTTGTATGCCGTGCGGACCGGATCTTTTAAAACCTACACCCTGACCGAGCAAGGTGAAGAACAAATTACCGGTTTTCATCTGCCGGGCGATGTCATTGGTTTTGACGCCATCGGCAATCAACAGCATCCAAGCTACGCGCAGGCGCTGGAAACGGCGATGGTGTGCGAAATTCCCTATCATACGCTGGAACCACTACTGGATCAGTTACCGAAACTGCGGCAACAACTGATGCGGCTGATGAGTCAGGATATCTCCGGCGACCAACAAATGATGTTGTGGTTGAATCGTAAAACCGCTGAACAAAAACTGGCGGCGTTTTTAACCAATCTGGCGCAACGGTTTGGCAATCGGGGTTTTTCGAAAAAAGAATTCCGGTTGACGATGACCCGTGGCGAAATTGGCAATTACCTTGGCTTAACTGTAGAAACCATCAGCCGTTTGCTCGGCCGTTTTCACAAAGATGAGCTGATCCATGTTGACGGTAAATTGATTGTGATCAGTGATTTTGCCGGCCTGAGCAAAGTCGCGGGCATGACCAATGTTGCGGCTGTTAGCCCTTGATCTGAAGTTGCTTCCTGACTCAAGCCATCATCACCGTGCCGATAGTGTCAAAAAACAGGGTCGGTTAGCTGTTTAACCTCGATTTGATCCAAAACAAGGATTGCAGAAGCAGATAGTTTTAAGTTGTCTACACTTAAGGCACACAACTGGCCTTAGCAAGGAGACAACGATGGCAACTTATCAGGACGTGCTGGTGGTGCTCGACCCCAGCCAACCCATTCAAAAAGCATTAGATCGCGCCTTTGAACTGGCGGAACATACCGCTTGCCGACTCACCGCCTTTTTATCCATCTACGATTTTTCCTACGAAATGACCACCATGTTATCCGGTGAAGAGCGTGAATCGATGCGTCAGGCCGTGATTACTGATCGCGAAATCTGGATCAACGAATTAGTCGAACCAGCGCGCGCCAAAGGCATCAATGTGCATGTCAAAGTGGTCTGGCACAATCGCCCCTTTGAAGCTGTGGTCAAAGCTGTCATCGATGATGGTTATGATTTAGTGATTAAAGGCACCCATAACCATGATGTCCTCAAATCAATGATTTTCACTCCCACTGACTGGCATATTCTGCGTAAATGCCCTTGTCAGGTACTGTTGGTGAAAGAACATGCCTGGCCTTCCAAAGGCAATATTTTGGCGGCAGTCAACGCCGGTAGTAGCCAGCCGCACCATCAGGCGCTGAACAATCGAATCATCCGTCAGGCGAAAGCGCTGGCGTCGATGTTACAAGCTGATGTGCATCTGGTGAATGCTTACCCCGGTACACCTATTCATGTGGCGATTGAAATTCCAGAATTTAATCCGGCTGATTACAACGACAGTATGCGAAGCCATCATGAAGATGCAGCGATGGTATTAGCCACCGAATTCGGCATCAACAGTAGCTGTGTGCATGTGATTGAAGGGATGCCTGAAGATGTGATCCCGCGTGTTGCCGGGCAAATTGACGCCGAAATGGTGGTCATCGGCACTATTGGTCGCACCGGTTTATCCGCAGCAATCATCGGCAACACCGCCGAACACGTGATAGACCGGCTCGATTGTGATGTACTGGCGCTCAAACCCGACAGCAGTATTGCTATTCCATAACAATTTAAATAGTGGCCAGCTCAGCCGATCATGGATGTTGATTGGCAAAGCTGGCCAATGAGCTATAATGTGCGCCATTTTTTAGGTAATCTGGTGTTGTTGGTATGTCACACGCTCTGCAAGCAAAAGCTCAATATAATCTGAACAAACTGCACAAACGCTTACGGCGTGGCGTGGGACAAGCAATCGCTGATTTTTCGATGATCGAACAAGGCGATAAAATCATGGTCTGTTTGTCAGGTGGTAAAGACAGCTACACCATGCTCGACATCCTGCTGAATCTGCAACAATCCGCCCCGATTGATTTTTCGATCATTGCGGTGAACCTGGACCAAAAACAACCTGGCTTTCCAGCCGATGTGTTACCCCGTTATCTGACTGAACTCGGCGTCGAATATCTGATCGTCACCGAAGATACCTACTCTATCGTTAAAGACAAAATCCCGGAAGGCAAAACCACTTGTTCATTATGTTCAAGATTGCGCCGTGGCATTTTGTACCGCACCGCTAAAGAGCTTGGCGCCACTAAAATTGCGCTGGGCCATCACCGTGACGACATGATTGAAACGATGTTTCTGAATATGTTCTACGGTGGCAAAATGAAATCAATGCCGCCAAAACTGCAAAGTGATAACGGCGAACATATCGTGATCCGGCCTTTGGCTTATTGTCGCGAAAAAGATATTGAAAAATACTCAACCGCCAAAGGTTTCCCCATCATCCCTTGTAACCTCTGTGGCTCACAGGACGGCTTGCAACGCCAGGTGGTGAAAGAAATGCTGCAGGACTGGGATAAACGCTTTCCAGGTCGTATCGAAACCATGTTCCAGGCCATGCAGAACATCGTGCCTTCGCACATGATTGATAAAAACCTGTTTGATTTTGCGGCCGTTAGCCACTACACACCAATTGCCGAAGGTGATACCGCCTTTGATAAAGTGGCAGTGCCAAAGGTTCCGGTGGGTTATATTGCGGAAGATGATGATAATGCCGAGCTGACGAGCCCGCAAACACAGCAACCGCATGTGCAGACTTTAGAATTGGTTTGATTGATGGCGCACTACCGCTGTCGCGGTGAGTGTCGCCCTACAATTTACACATACAATCAATATTTTGCGTAGGGCGTTACTCGCCGCGACAGCGGCAGTACGCCGAACTAACACCGGGTCCTATTAACCAAACAACGCCTTAAACCAGCTCCAAATCCCCAGCGAAAAACCGTCGAATAAATCAATACCAAGCGCCGATTTCACCAGATAAAGTACCAGCAAGCCAACGCCGGCGGATAATATCAGTAACATCGACATTATCATCGCCAGCATCAGCCTGGAAAGCTGCTGCTGTGAACGCTGGCCGTCCCGTATGTTGCGCCCTGCAACAAACACATAATAATAACGCCAGTGGAAAATCCGCAGCGTACCGCGAAAATCGAGCTGATGTTTGCCCCACTGCCTGGCACCCAAGGCAATTCGTAAATGTGAAAGCTGTTGCTCGGTAAAACTTGCGCCGACCTCGGCTGGCATCCGGCTCAGCAATTTCTGTAAACCCGGATCCTGGCGAATATCGGCGGTGGTTGGTAGCACGGGCTTAGCGTTATGCTCGGTCATCGGAGTTACCGGTTTTGACAAAAATCACGTTGTAGTCGCTGCTGCGCCAGCTCAGAGTATGGTTTATCTGCAGATTGCCGAGCCTGCAAATAAATGCAACCAAGGCGCTGCATCTGATGTTGTTTTACCAACAGAATCACCGGGTTATACAAACGTGGGCTCGCACCAATACTGCGTGCCAGCACCTGATAACCCAAAGCCTTTTGCGTGGCGTTTAAATGTGGCCACTGCGAATAGACCACTGCCAAAGTCCGTTGCAGCACCTGGGGCATATAAGGCCCATATTGATCAGCCAGCGCCAGTTGCTCAAAGGCCTCAGTCAGTCGGAACTGCACTGTACTCTGGTACCAGGCATAATCGGCGTAGGCGTTTGGCCACTGCGGCCTTAATTGAATAGCTTGCTGATAATAACGCTCCACCACCGCCATTTCTGAGGCTGGTCTTAAACCTTTATACCAGCCCCACTCCAGCACTTTGGCCATACTCAGCAAATAATGTGGATGATCCGGATCTTTGGACAACGTGACTTCCATCAGCTGTAACGCTTGCGCGTAACGCTCTGGTGTCAGATTGTCACTGTTTTTGTCCCACTCATTGAGCAGAAACTGCACCCGGAAAAAGTTGGCACTGGCCATGCCTGCCTGCCACACTGGTGCCAGCAGCACCAGGGTGCTAAGTGCCAACACCACAGCGATGACTCGCCGGATTAACAAAGACCGCTGTTGACCTTTTACGAAAGTCTGCTCAGCTACTGCCGACAAAGTTGCGTCCGCGGTCCCAGGCACAGTATTGCTCATAGGGCATGCTCCTGGCTAAGCGCGCCGTTAAAATCAAGCGCTGCAGTGATTAACTGCGGATGAAGTTGTACCAAATCTAACGCATATTGCTCGTCGGTCAGCCGACTGACTTCGACTTTGGCAGCGGCTAATTTTGGCGGCCGGCGCAGCAAATTGTGGCTATCCGTTGCCATCACCGTAAATAACTTTTGTTGCAGTAACAACCTGGCACATTCCTGATGACGCTCGCCCAAATCACCAAGCAATGAAGAAGCAGTCAGCTGAAATAAACAGCCGGCACGGATCAGTGGCGCCAGAACTTTTGGGTCGTTTTGCACATCCCGATTGCGCTCAGGATGCGCAATCATCGGCAACACCCCACGCTGCTGCAACCATTTCATCAGTTTATCACTGCCAGCCGGAATATGACTGTGTGGAAACTCCAGCAGTAATACTTGTTGGCCCTGCCAATGCCCCAAAATTGGCAATTGCCCTTGCTCAAAAGCCGGCATGAGATCGGCGGTCACCCGAATTTCGGCGGCAGCAGCAATCTGTATGGCGATGTTTTGTTGGGTCAAAGCCTGGCGTAACAGCGTTAATGCCTGATGGATAGTGAGTTTGGTGTTATCGAAATAACCGGGATTAATATGCGGCGTTGCCACCATCTGCGTGATGCCATCAGCCACCGCCAGCTGCAACAACGCCAGTGATTCAGTTAAATCACTGGCGCCATCGTCAATGCCAGGCAGAATATGGCAATGCAGATCAATCATGATGATTCAGATTTTTCAGCATAATATTGATAATAACCGTATGAACCGTAATATTTCTCCGCCTTTTTCAGGTCTAAATCGTTCAGCACCACACCAAAGACTTTGGCGTGGGCATGCACCAATTTCGACAACGAATGTTGAATTAACCCAGAGCGGGTTTGGTCGGCTTTGACCACCATCAACACCGCATCAGCAAAGCGTGAAATTACCAACGCGTCGCTGACCGCATGTACCGGCGGCGTATCTATCACAATTTTCTGATACCGGCTTTTCAGCTCAACCAACAAGGCTTCGAACCTTGGATGCGACAGCAGTTCCAGCGGATTCAGCGGGATGGTGCCAGCAGTCAGAATATCAATACCGGTGGCTTCATCGTGCACAATGCACTCATCCAGGCTTTCGGTTTCCGACAGATAATTCGCCAACCCAGGCTGAAAGGCCGGTAAGGCAAAACGTTTGGCGATGGTTGGCTTGCGCATATCGGCATCAATCAACAGAATTTTTTCCAGCTGACCAAAAGCAAAAGCAATATTGCTGGAAACGGTCGACTTGCCTTCTTCCGGAATAGAAGAAGTTACTTCAATGATTTGCAGCGGTTTATCCAGCGCCAGCAATGAAATACTGGTGCGGATACTGCGGATAGACTCACTGAATTGTCGCTGCTCGGCATTAAAAAACATGGTGTTAATGTCTTTTAACGCCATTTTTCCAGGCACTTTTGGCACTACACCCAACGCACGTTGTTGCAGTACCTGCTCAACGTCATTGGTAGTTTTGATGGTGTCGTTTAAAGACTCCATCACAAATGCCACAATGACCCCAAAACCGAGCGCCGCAATAAAGGCCAGGATCACTATCAATTTGCGTTTTGGCTTCATCGGCTCGGTGGCCGGCATAGCGCGGTCAGTAAAGCGGGCAATGGCAGAGTTAAAATCACCGGCCACTTCAGTTTCTTTTTGCCGTGCCATAAAGGTATCAAACAGCTGGCGATTGGTTTCGACTTCACGCTGCAGACGCTGGTATTCGGTCTCTTTGCCGCTTAAATCCTGATACTGTACTTTAGCGCGGGCCATTTCGGTTTCCAGTGATTGTAAATTTTCAGAAGCGGTTTGCGCTTCATTTTCAATACCGGAAATTAATTTACGAATTTGGTCGCGCAAATTGTCCTGCACTGTCGTCAGCTCCGATTTTGCTGCCAACAGTTTTGGATGCTTAGGACCATAAATTTTGCTGAGCTCGGACACTTTACGCTCGGCTGAAATCACTTCTTTTTTGACGTTTTGCACCCCTGGGTGCGCGGTGATTTCCGGTAAGGATTCCAACCGGTCAATTTTGTCGGTGCCGTATTGCGAGATCACCCGGATAAAACCATCAACCTGGGCTTTTTTCGCCCGCGACTGGGTAATTTCCACGCCGAGCCGCTCCAGCTCCTGACTACCCAAACTACGCACCCCCGCCACATCAATCAGGCCTTCGCGAACCCGGAATTGTTGCAACGCCAGCTCAGACTCATCCAGACGTAACCGCAGTTCGCCTAAACGCCCGCCTAACCAGGCATTGGCTTTTTGGGTGATGCCCATTTTGGCTTCAAGCTGGCTCTCGATATAAGCATCACCTACCGCATTGGCAACAGCAGCGGCCAGCTTGGCATCATGCGATTCGAAAGTAATGTTTACCAGCTGAGTTTTTCGCACCGGATCAATACTTAATTTCGCGACGAATTTTTCTACCAGCTTTTCTTTAATCCGGGCAGCTTTGTCTTCTTCCGACAATAAATCTGCGGCGTCATCCGGTAAAAACGGCAGTTGTTTTTTCAGTTCAGTCATCAGCGATGTTTCAGCGATAAAATCACTGTGCTTGCCAAGTTGCAGGCGTTCAATCACGGTTTCAGCGATACTGCGCGATTTAAGGATCTCAAATTGCGTCAGGTAATATTCCTGCTGCGCCGAATTCATGCCGTACACTTCTTCAATTTTCACCGCTTTGGCTTGCTGCGCTTCGATCAACAAGGTGGCACGGGAACTGAACACCGGTTTGAGGTTCAGCACAATAAATACCGTCAGCGCAGAAACCAGCATTGCCAATAACAGAATGCGCCATTTAGCCCTATTGATGACTGAAAAATACTTTCTCAGATCAATGACTTCTTCATTCACCTGACCGACGCCCTGAGGTTCAACAGCTAAAGACATTAGAAAAATCTCTGTTCTATGGTAATGGTGTCACCGGCACTAATCCGACTCGCTAACGAGCCGGTTTGTGTATTGCTTTTATCACCTTCGCGGGAAATAAAAATTTTATCGCGCGATGCCCGCTCGGTCATCCCGCCAGCTAATGCAATGGCCTGGTTGACCGTCATACCCGGCTGATACGGATATCCGCCGGGCTGTTTCACTTCACCGTGAATGTAGAATGGCCGGTATTGCACAATTCCGACAAACACATTGGGCTCGACAAAATAATCGCCTTTAAGTCCTTGATATACATGCTGTTCAACTTGTTTGATGGTCATGCCGGTGACTTTGATAGTCCCCAAAAATGGATAGTTCACCGTGCCACTATCAGTCAGTTGCGTTTCCAGTTTCAGCTCATCTTCACCAAAAACCTGGATCACAATCACATCACCAGGCCCAAGCGTATAGTTGTCCGCTTCCTGCGCCTGGGCACAAGTTGCGGCAAACCAAAACAACAAAATCGTCAGCAGGTACTTCATGGCTTATCCTCAGAGCGTAAATTCAGCATTTAAACCAATGACATTACGGTCAAATTCAATCACACCCAAGGTTGAGGTACGATCTTCAATATTGGCAAAGGCTTTAATTTTTACCCAGCGCAGTAATTGTTTATTCAGCTCCAGCGTCAGTACTTTGCCGGTATCTTTACGATTCGACAAGTTGTACTCGTTGGTCTGATATTCGTAAGCAATTTTGCTGTCCCAGCTGTCACTCCACTGGTGATTCCAGCCTAGGCCATACGTGGTTTCGATGATGTAATCGCCTAATACGTTAACAGCATCAACATCTTTTGCCCGACGACCGGTGGCAATATCAAAGCCTGAATAAGTCAGTGGCTGCCACACCAAAATCGCTTCCCAGGCAAAACCGCTGAAATCTTCCCGTTGCGAGCGGTCAAAGTTTTTGTCCTGATAACCAAGTTTCAGCTCACCCGAAGTGATGCTGCTGATTTCCCACTCAACGCCGACGCGGTAGTTATTGTCGGTGTTATTCCGATCACCACTTAAATCCAGCACTTTAAAATCAATTTCAGCAGTCGTTGCCGAAGCGACCAGCTTAATCGAGCCATTGGTCTGATATAAAAATGCACCACCGAATAAGGTTGAATCGTAATCACGATATTGGGTGACATCGCGGAAGTTATCGTATTTTTTGTTGTAGAATCTTGAATTTACGCGAATTTTACCAGTTGAGCTTGGTGCGCCATACATGTACTCACCATCAAATAACTGGCTGTTGTACTTCGTCACGTCATCAAGCAATAAACCACGGCCTTCGGATACACCGGTACCACGGTCTTCATGTAACCAGCTGCTGTTGGCTTTTAATTTAAAATT
Source organism: Rheinheimera sp. SA_1 (assembly GCF_001669775.1). GTDB lineage: Bacteria > Pseudomonadota > Gammaproteobacteria > Enterobacterales > Alteromonadaceae > Pararheinheimera. The sequence goes on along the minus strand of NZ_LXWK01000016.1, from coordinate 54,568 downwards.
GTGGTGGCTGGCCGGAGAAATACGCGCCTCACCTTCCAAATAACCATCGGTAAAATCATCAAGATGGCTGCTGAAGTAACGGGCATTATTTAATGCCGCTGTCACAGTGTAACTATCGGCACCATCGACCAGTGTTGCTTTCAGCGCTGGTGCTATGGTGTTGACCCAACTGTTAATTTCATTTGTGCTTGACCGGACAACGTTGTCGTCATGCTTCAGACCAACCTGCAAACTTGGCACCAGGTCAATTCCCGATGAAGTTTTAATAACACCAGAAGCCGGTGCTGTTGACTGCGCAGCAACCGATGCTACAGAAGTGAGTAATGCTGTGCTGATAATAACGCCTTGTGCAAATTTCATAGATATCCCTTTGTTTTCAGTACACATTTTTCCCACCAAAGCCTTTGAATAATGTTTTGATAATTATTTTCACATCCCACCACAACGACCAATTGCGAATGTAATGCAAATCAAACTCGACCCTCTTTTCCATTTTGTCGAGCGTATCGGTTTCGCCACGCCAGCCATTAATTTGCGCCCAACCGGTAATACCTGGTTTGACTTTATGACGCAGCATGTAAAAAGCGACCCGATTCCGGTAATGTTCATTGTGAGCAACTGCATGAGGTCGTGGTCCGACGACCGACATTTCTCCGCGCAAAACATTAAAAAATTGCGGTAGTTCATCCAGGGATGTCCGGCGCAAGAAGGCACCCAGTGGTGTAATTCGTTGATCACCTTTGGTTGCTTGTACTACGTTATCAGAATTTTCAAGCACTTTCATGCTTCGAAACTTGTAAACGCCAATTTGTTTGCCATCTAATCCGTACCGATCTTGTTTAAAAATAGCCGGACCTTTTGAGGTCAGTCGTACCGCTATGGCAATCAATATCAATATCGGCGCTAATAACAACAAAGCCGTTGCACTGAACAGAATGTCAAAGGTACGTTTCAGATAGGTTTGCACGCCATAATGCGGCGATTCAAACACGCTGATGGCGTCAATATCGCCAACGTTGCTTAATCGGCCGTGCATCATATTAATAATGAGTAATTCAGGAACGAGGTAGACATTCAGCGTGGTATCGCCCAGTTGCTGTACGATCTGCTGGATACGCCGATCGGCACTCAAAGGTAAACAGATATAGAGGCGGCTGATAATGCCGGATTGCGCCGTGATCACTGAGTCGTTGACGGTTCCCAACAACAAAGCCCGGAATTCTTCAGGAAAACGATCCGGTTCCCGGTCATCAAAAAAGCCAATACATTCAAAGCCAAGCTCAGGGTGGGTTTTGATTTCCTGGTAAAGTTCGATGCCCCGCGGCGTCAGGCCGACAATCGCGACCCGTTGCAGGTTAATACCGTTTTCTAATTGAATTTTACGGATTGTCCGGTAGATCAGCCGCCAGCCCAGCATCAACGTCGCTGAACCAACAAACCACAGGCCAATTACAACGCGGGAATAAACAGCACCGGATTTAAATAAGAACAACACGCTTAGCATCAATGCAAAAGAAATGCAGAGGATGATCAACACCAGCCATAACATTTTACCAAAACGGCCGACCCGCCAGAACCGGTATAAATCCAGAGCTTCAGCGATATAAGAAAACACCACAATTTGCGACAGTAATAACAGAAGGTCGTTTTTATCAAAACCACGACGGTAAAATTCACTGCTGACAATCAGCACTAAGATCAGAATACAGAGGTCGAACAGACGATGTAAAAAAGCAAAACCGTTCCCGGTCACTTCGAGGGTGCTGGATTTATTCAAACGTTATCTCTTCCATGAATAACAATTACATATACAAGACTTTGAGTCACGGCGCGATGATACCTGCAGTTGGTTGATGATTCCAGCGCTTATCTCACCATAATTCAACGACAATGGCGAGCCAGGTTGGCATTGTTGTAATATAACACCAATAATTTGCTAATGTTTGCCGCAGTTTCTGTGGTTGTGGCTACAGTCACACCTCGTCTGCCTGGGAGTACCAAAACTCGTGATTGACCAAAGCCCCCGCCGTTTTTTCCGGATATTATCGCTGATAGCGTTGCTGCAACTGTTTGGCCTTAGCGTTACAGCTTGTAGCTCGCAGCCAACACCGGCTCCGTCTGATGCAACCAATCCACCCGCGACCATGGCATCTGCAGAACCTGGTTCAGAAGCCGAATTACCAACCATTGTTGTTGAAAGCTCAGGCTTAGTTTGTCAGGCTGACGGTACTTTTCTGACCATCAATGATTCTGGCAACAGCGCCACGGTTTATCAACTGAACGCCAGTGGCGATGTGCTTGCCAACTACAGGATGGATGCGATCAATCTGGACTGGGAAGCGTTGACGCTGCATCAGGGTGAATTGTGGATAGGCGATATCGGCAACAACAGTGGCGCCCGCCAGGGAGGTGACTTGTACCGGGCGTCGTTAAACTTAGGCAATGACCAACTGAATCCAACCCGCAAAACCAGTTTTGTCTATCCGGATCTGCCACTGCCACCATTACAGCTGTATCAACATGATTTTGATGCCGAGGCTTTAGTCAGCGCCGGGCAGCAACTGTTGCTTTTTAACAAAGCCTGGCAAAGTGCCCACAGCACCGTCTATCAGTTAACAGCCGATACCAGCGCTGGCAACACCAAAGCAGTGAAAATAGCCACAGTCGACGGCCTGCCGGGCGTGATCACCGGCGGTGCATTCAGTCAGGAGCAGCAATTATTTGTGTTAACCGGTTACGCCAGATTTCGCGAAAACGTGCTGAACATGGCTTTATACAATGATTACCGGCCATTTCTGGCGGTGTTGGACCGGCAGTTTAAACTGCAAAAAGTTATACCTGTGCCACAAGGCGGCCAATTGGAAGCAATTTGCATTGATCCCCAACAACAAATTTGGTTAACCCAGGAAAAATCTAAGCGTCGCCCGGCATTATTATGGCGTTGGGGCAGTATGGCGCAATTGAAACAGCAGATTAACAGTAAATCTTCACAATTTAATTGATGCTTTTATCCAATTCACTGGTTACTATAAATGTGCAGTACGGGGAAAAGTAATGTAGTCAGGTGACAGGACGTCATATTCGTCAGTTTTGTTTACATCCCGAAAAATGGCACTAAGCATCGCCATATATAAATCAATGAGTTACATGTGCTGGCATAATTATTGCCAGTAAACTATTAGTGAAGTTTCAGATGCCATGGGAGTGTCGATGTTGAATAAAAGTTTGTTAAAATCAGTGGTATTGCTGGCTGGTTTAATGTCAGTTCAGGCAAATGCTTCTTTGATTACCAACGGTAGCTTCGAGCAAGCACCTGCAGGCACTTCAATCACCTTCGGTGGTGAACAACCTGCTCTCTCTTTCGGCGATTTAGCCACTAAACCACAAGATTTCAGCTGGGGCGTTTTTTCTGGATTACCAGGCTGGTCACACATCGCAGGTTACGGTCCAGGTGTTGAAGTTCATCACAATGGCACCCTGAGCTCAGCTGGCGGTACTATCAACAATAACGCTGCTGACGGTGAACACTACCTGGAGATGGATACCCACTTCGGTTACAAAACACCAGGCAACAGCAACACCGGTATTTTCCAGTTACTCACTGGTTTAAATGTTGGTCAAACCTACGAATTATCTTTTTGGTATCGCGCTCGTGATACCGCCAGCAACAACAACGGTCTGAATGTGTATTGGAAAGCCAATGGTTCTGTCATCGACAAAACTAACGCTGACTACACCTACGACTACAGTGCTGGTGAAAACAACAACGCTAACTGGGTGAAATACAAACAAAAAGTAGTCGCCACTTCAACAGAAATGCTGATTGGTTTTGGCGGTGCTGGTGAACAAGTATACAACCCGTCGAAAAACACCACTGCTGGTGGTAACGGTAAAGGCGCTTTACTCGACATGGTAGAACTGGTTGAAGTTCCGGCGCCAGCCACTATCGCGCTGTTTGGCTTAGCAGGTCTTGCTCTGCTGTCACGCCGCCGTAAAGTTTAACTTGTAACATGTACAAAAAAACCGTCGTTAGACGGTTTTTTTTCGTTTAAAAATCAATGACCCAGATATCTTAGGGCATGCATCCAACCGTAGGGCGCGACTCGCCGAAGGCAGTCCACCATTCAACAACAACTGAATTTATATCGAACAATGGCGCACTACCGCTAATGCGGTGAGTGACGCCCTACTCTTAAATACCGGTATGGTATTGTTTTAAAGATAAAAATGCGTAGGGCGTTACTCACCGCGTCAGCGGTAGTACGCCGATTGCCTACTTTTTGCTGCTACGTTTAAGCCGTCAACAACGCCGCAAGCTCAGCTGTTTTTTGCTGCATCAACGTTATATCGCCACGGCTTTCCACATTTAGCCGCACCAAAGGTTCGGTATTCGAGCTACGCAAATTAAACCGCCAGTCACCAAACTCCAGACTGATGCCATCAGTGTGATCTACAACTGAAGCCTGCGGCTGGTACAACGCCAGAATTTTTTCCAGCATCAACTTCGGCTCGGCAATAGTGAAGTTAATTTCACCGGAGGAAGGGAAAGCCGCGATCCGTTGTTGTACTAACTCGGACAAAGCTAAGCCTTTGACACACATCAATTCTGCCACCAGCAACCATGGGATCATGCCGCTATCGCAGTAAGCAAAATCACGGAAGTAATGGTGCGCGCTCATTTCGCCACCATACACAGCATCCTCGAGGCGCATCCGCTCTTTAATAAAAGCATGACCGGTTTTCGACTGCACAGCCTGACCGCCCGCTTGTTGCACTAAATCGACAGTATTCCAGGTTAAACGTGGATCATGGATGATCCGCGCGCCCGGGTTTTTCTGCAAAAATGCTTCGGCCAGCAAGCCAACGATGTAATAACCTTCGATAAAACCGCCCTTTTCATCAAACAAAAAGCAGCGGTCAAAATCGCCGTCCCATGCCACACCAAAATCGGCATGATGGGCCAATACCGCCGCCGCCGTGTCTGCACGGTTTTCAGGTAACAAGGGGTTTGGGATCCCATTTGGAAAGGTCGCATCCGGCTGATGATGTACTTTAATAAATTCAACCGGTAACGTCACTGCGGCAAAGGCTTGCTCTAATGCATCGACCACATGGCCTGCAGCACCATTACCGGAATTCACCACAATTTTAAGTGGTTTGAAATTTAACGGATTAATGTAGCCCATCAAATGTTCAGTAAATTCCGCCAACACCGATTGCTGACGATAACTGCCGCGTTTTGCCACTGTTTTAAAGTTGCCAGCTTCGGCCAGTTTTTGGATATCAAACAGGCCGGTATCACCGCTGATCGGGCGCGAGCCTTGTTGCACCAGCTTCATACCGTTGTAATCTAAAGGATTGTGGCTGGCAGTCACTTCAATACCGCCACAGACATTTAAATGAAAGGTACCGAAATACACTTCTTCAGTGCCGGTCATGCCAAGGTCAATCACATCAACACCGGCATCCATCAAACCATCGGCCAGCGCCAGTTTTAGTGCTTCGGACGTTTCGCGCACATCACCGCCCACCACCACCGTTTTGGCCTGCAAAAATTCACCAAAAGCACGGCCAATGCGGTACGCCACGTCGTTATCAAGCTGTTCGCCTAATTTGCCGCGGATATCGTAGGCTTTTACACAGCTAATTTTGCGGTACATGTTCTCTTCCATTAATAGCGCTCTGCCATGAATTACGCTCTGCCATAACGGTCTTCAAACCGCACAATATCGTCTTCACCTAAATACGAACCGGATTGAACTTCAATCAGTTCCAGCGGCACTTTGCCCGGATTTTCCAGCGCATGCACTGCCGTAATTGGAATATACACCGACTGGTTTTCGGTCAGGTATTGATCAACACCATCAATACTGACTTTGGCGGTCCCGGACACTACAATCCAGTGTTCAGCCCGGTGATGGTGCATTTGCACTGATAATTTCGCGCCCGGTTTCACCGTAATACGTTTGACCTGAAAGCGTTCGCCCTGATCCACTGAATCGTATTTACCCCAAGGGCGGTACACTTCGCGGTGGAACGTTACTTCCGGCCGACCCGCGGCTTTAAGCTGATTGACAATAGCTTTGACGTTTTGCGCTTGATCTTTATGCGCCACCAACACCGCATCTTTGGTGCTGATCACCACTAAGTCTGACACGCCAACAGTTGCAATCAGTTGCTGCTCGGAGCGCACAAAACAGTTCTGGCTGTTTTCAGTCAGCACATCCCCTTGTAATACATTGCCATTGGCGTCTTTGTCCGCCACTTCCCATAAAGCGGCAAAACCACCGACATCATTCCAACCCGCGTCCAGCGGCACCACGACCACGGAATCGGTCGCTTGGGCTGTCAGTGGTTCCATGATGGCGTAATCGATAGAATCGTCCGGGCAGGCCATAAACGCGGCTTTATTAATCCGGATAAAATCTAAGTCCGGCGTTTGTTCGGTCAGCGCCGCGACACAGGCCTGATAAATATCCGGCCGAAATGCCTGCAACTGCTGTAAATAAGCCGAAGCTTTAAACATAAACATGCCGCTGTTCCAGTAATATTCACCGGTTTGCAGATATTGTTCGGCCGTTGCTGCATTGGGTTTTTCCACAAACGACTGCACATAATAAGCATCAGCGGCGCTGCCACCACGGCGAATATAGCCATAGCCGGTTTCGGCGTGGGTGGGCACGATACCAAAAGTCACCAGCTTGCCGCTGTTGGCAAAATTCTCTGCTTGTAACACCGCCGATTGAAATGCTGCAGTGTCATTAATGACATGATCAGCCGCCAACACCAGTAATAACGGGTCATCGCCCTGTTGTACTGCTTTTAATGCAGCCAGCGCGATGGCCGGTGCGGTGTTGCGACCGACCGGTTCCAATAATATGGCTGCATCATTAATATGCAGTTGTCTGAGCTGTTCGGCGGCGATAAAACGATGATCTTCATTACAAATGAGTAATGGCGCGCTATGCGCAATGCCTTTGAGGCGCAGCAATGTTTGCTGCAGCATGGAATGAGCGCCGGTTAGCGCCAGAAATTGTTTTGGATAATTGCCGCGCGACAGCGGCCACAAACGAGTCCCTGATCCACCAGCCATAATTACGGGCATGAACATTAGTAAAGTCCTGTTTCAGCATAAGTTCTAAGGCGTTAGTCTGACCAAGGGGCCAAGGCATGTCAACTGTGGTTTTTGGGAACTTCCCGCAGCCCTGCCGCCAGGCAACCACTTGGATGAAGCACATAAACTCAGCGCTGGCGGGTAGGTAAAAACAACAGCTGCCATAAACAATACCAAACCAACACCGCCAGGCTCCAGCCAGTCATCGACATCTGAAAATCCGACCAGGTAGCGCTACGAAACGGCAACAACGATTGCATGGTTTCATCAACCGCATACAGCAGCGCTACCAGCACAAAAAAGCCTATTTGGTAGCGACGTTGCCGGCGATACAACCGCATTAACCAGCCGATCCCCAGCGGTAATAAAAAGCCCAGCGTAAAATGCATCGGCTCGTCACTGCCAATCCAGGCCTCAATGGTTAACAGCAACGGTGCACCGGCCAACAAATACTTTGCGCCCCATAACCCAAGCATCAGACAGAGCACTATCCACACCAGCACGTCCACCAGCAAGCGCACCGTATTGATCCAGTATTTTTTTCGGTTATCCGCCAAGGGTGTTCCTTTTTTCTCGCTAACACTCATAAAAACTGCATCATTGAAGTTCTGCGGTTCGTAACTGTTGTTGTAATCGCAGCAGCAACCATCCCAACATTAATTCGCCGGCGAGCACGCCAATTAAACTTGCCACGGGTCCCGCCAGCCACCAGCTTACCAGCACCGCCGGAACGGTCAGTATGGCTGACGCATATGTCACCCGCGCCAAAGGTGCAAATTGATTAGCGGCCTGTAGCAATGCGGTCAGCGGCGCACGTAATGCCCTTAACAATGCGATCAGACTCCACAAAAATAACGCATCGCGAAAATCGGTGTTACCTGAAGTATCCGGCCATAACCAGACAGGTGCCCAGTGAAAAATGACCAACAGCACCAGCAAATTCAGCAGAAAAGCGCCAATGGCGGTGCGTCGCAAGATGTTGGCCAGTTGTTGGATCCCAGCGTAATTTTTCGCCGCCAGCGCCTTGACCAACAACGGACGTTCGCTTTGTTGCAGACTGCTAAGCACCACTGTCAAAGGCCGGAAAAACAACATTGCCGCCGCCAATGGTGCAAATGCATTGCTACCGGAAAGGGCAATCACCAGATAACAGTGAAAATTTGCGGTGGCTTCAACCGTCAGCACACCAAACAAAGCGGGTTTCCCCTGCTGGGTAAAACCTTGTTGCACTGCGCGCCAATCAGCAGTCGTGCGCAGCACATTGCGAAAACCTGCGACAAATGGCTGCAGTGCAACAACGGACGCCATCAGTAATAGCCAGCCGACATTTTGCAGTGTGACACGTTCAAACCACCACAGCAGCGCCGCCGCGAAAAACACCAACAGACTTAAGAACAAATCGGAACGCAGCAGCACCCTGACCTCACGGTTTTGCCATTCGCTGCGGCCATACCAGCGTAATAACTGCAGCCAGCTTGCCACAGCCAGACTCAGACTCAGCCAGCAATCTTCAGTGACGTGCCACAAATAACCTGCCTGAAGCAGCGCAATCAGACTGTTGATTAATAGCGCCAGCAGCAAAAACCCTTTAAGGGCAGCCGGCAATACCAGTTTGGACTCTGTGCCGGTATTCGCCGCGGTTGCGTCAGCTACATGAGCCGAGCCTGGCGTATTCATCAGAATTAATAACGGCGCTGCAACCAACGCATTTTGCAGCGCCATGCCAAAAGCCTGCAACACCAACATAAACGCAAAAATGCCGTACTGACCGGCAGGTGCCAGCTGCAACAACAAATAGGCTAACAAGAACGAAGATGCTGCCAACAACAGCGTGGCGACCAGTTGCTGGTGACGAAGGTTCAGCCAGTTCAGCACGAGGCACCACGCGCGACGTCATCAGGTCTGCTGCTGGCGTCCATCACAGCTTCCTCAACGGCGTAAATCCGGTTGATGCTGCAAAAACCACTGATAGGTTTCCGTTAAACCTTGTTGTAAGGAAATTGCAGGTTGCCAGCCCAGTGCCTGTATTTTGCTGATATCCAGCAGTTTTTGCGGTGTCCCTTCAGGTTTGTCAGCATCAAACCGCAACTCTCCCTGATATCCAACCACTTGGGCAAGCAAAGTCGCCAGATCGCTGATCCGCAGGTCTTCACCACAACCAATATTGATATAACGTTGCCGTTCGCTGGTTAATAGCTGATAGGCTGCCGGGCTTTGTTGCATCACTTGCCAGACTGCAGTTGCCAAATCATCAACATGCAAAAACTCGCGGCGCACCTGGCCACTACCCCAAATATCGACACTGGCGGCATTCGACTGCACAGCCTGATGTAACCGGAACATCAACCCGGGCACCACATGACTGTGCTCTGGATTAAAATTATCCCAGGGGCCATATAAGTTGGTCGGCATCACCGCACGAAAATCAACACCATACTGACGGTAGTAGCTTTCACAGAGTTTGATACCGGCAATTTTGGCGATGGCATAAGGCTCATTCGTTGGTTCCAGCGCACCGGTTAATAGTGCTTGTTCCGTCATTGGCTGCGCCGCCAATTTTGGATAAATGCAGCTAGAACCCAGCATCATCAATTGCTGCACACCGGATTGCCAGGCACTGTGGATCAGGTTCGATTCAATCATTAAATTTTGATAAATAAACTCGGCCGGTAATTGCTGATTCGCAGCAATACCGCCAACTTTAGCCGCAGCAATAATGACCCAATCCGGTCGCACCTTGGCAAAAAACTGTTCTACATCGGCCTGACGGGTTAAGTCCAGTTCGGCTTTGCTACGAACGAGTACTTCGATACCGGGTTGATTAAGCAGCAACCGGTGCAGTGCCCTGCCGACCATGCCGAGATGTCCGGCCAGATAAATACGCAAGGGTGACAACGGCTCAGGCATGGTCATGACCGTACCCATGCTGTTGTAAAAACTGCTGTTTTTTTGCTTCTTGCCAATCCGCCAGCATCATTTGCTGACACAACTCGCTGAAGCTACAGCTGGGCTGCCAGCCTAGTTGGCGCTGCGCCTTACTGGCATCACCTTGCAGCGCATCAACTTCTGCCGGCCGGAAATACCTGGGGTCAACCCGCACAATAATGGCATTTTGCTGCAGGTTTGGCGTTTTGGCCGGGTCAAATCCCACCACCCGCGCAACTTCATCTACGCCGCTTCCGGAAAACTGCAGTTCAATACCCAGCACGCTAGCTGCCTGACAAACAAACTCACGCACCGAATGTTGCTCGCCGGTCGCAATCACATAATCTTCGGCCTGACTTTGTTGCAACATGGCCCAGACCATTTCCATATAGTCCCGCGCATGACCCCAATCACGTTTGGCATCGAGGTTGCCAAGATATAGACATGGCTGTAACCCGGTCGCGATTGCGGCCAGTGCTCTGGTAATTTTACGGGTGACAAAGGTTTCGCCCCGACGTGGCGATTCATGATTAAATAAAATGCCGTTACAGGCATATAAACCATAAGATTCGCGGTAATTTACCGTGATCCAATAGGCATATAATTTGGCGACAGCATAAGGGGAACGTGGATAAAAAGCGGTGGTTTCAGATTGCAGTGGGCTTTGCACCAGCCCATACAATTCGGAAGTCGACGCCTGAAAAAACCGCGTGCTTGTCGTAAGACCGGCCTGGCGAATGGCCTCAAGTAAGCGTAACGTGCCAAGCGCATCGACATCGGCGGTATACTCCGGTGCTTCAAACGACACTGCAACATGGCTTTGCGCCGCCAGATGATACACTTCATCCGGGCGAATTTTAGCGACCAGCGCCGTCAGGTTGCAGCCATCGGTCATATCGCCATAATGTAAAATCAGCCGTGGAGATGGATCATGCGGATCCTGATAAATATGGTCAATGCGGCTGGTGTTTAACGAGGATGACCGACGTTTGATGCCATGCACAATATAATTTTTTGCCAGCAAAATTTCTGCCAGATAAGACCCATCCTGGCCAGTGATCCCGGTAATTAAAGCGACCTTTTGTTGCATCTGTTCCCTTGCCTGTGGTTGATATTAGTTGCCGGACAGCCGGCTGATGATACTGCGGAAGTACTGCACGCCAAAGCGTAATATAAACCTGGGATTGTGTTTTAAATAGCGGCCAGACAATCTGCGCGGCTCATGCAACAACCGGAACAACCATTCCAGCCCCAGCAACTGCATCAGCCTTGGTGCATGTGCTTTGCGCCCGGCGATAAAATCAAAAGCTGCGCCGACGCCAAGCATCACTGCCGACAGCTGTGACTGATGGGCGGCCATCCACCATTCCTGTTTTGGACAGCCCAAACCAACCAATAAAATATCGACACGGGCATCTTCGATCAGCGCGACTTGTTGTTGATCTTCGGCAGCGGTTAATGGGCGAAACGGTGGCGGATAAGCATACACAATCTGCAATTCCGGAAATTGCCGCAGTAGCCGTACTTTTAACTGAGCCAGGACCGCATCGTCCTGACCGCCATAAATCCCCAATCGCAAACCTTGTTGCTGCATGCTCAGGCAAAGTGCCATCACTAAATCCAGCCCCCGCACCTGTTTGGCTTGAGTTGCACCCAGCAATCGCTGCGCCCAAAACACCGGACGACCATCCGCAAGCACCAGCGCTGCTTGTTTCAGCACCCGGCTAAAAGTCGGATCATCAATGGCTTCCATGCACATATGCACATTGGCGAGGCAGATATACCCCCCTTGCCGCTGCTGCGCCCGCTGCACAACGGCCGCCACCGCCTGCGGCACCGAACTTATCTGGACCTGGCAGTCAACAATGGCAATCTGCTGTAAATTTTCGTTAACCACCCACTACTTTTCCTTGTTCCGCCAGCACTTGCTGATAACAGGCCAACAGCGCCTGCTGATTGTGCTGCGGTAAATAGTACGTCTTATACAGTTGCTGTGCTTGTTGTGACATTTGCAGCAACAACCCTGGGTTATTCAATAATGCCTGAACTTTCATGCAAAAATCGGCAGCGTTTCCGGCAGCAAAAACCTGACCGGCGCTGCCTGGCTCAGGCTCATGCCCCAATTTCTCTGCATTGTGCCTCGGCCACAGCAGTTCCGGCAAGCCACCGATGTCGCTGACCAGACAAGGGGTGCCATGGGAAAACGCTTCAATCACCACATTGCCAAAGGTTTCCGCCACTAACGACGGGACCAGTAACAATGTTGCCCGCTGATAAAGCCCACCTAACGCGGATTGCGGTTGTGCGCCTAAAAAACGCACCCAAGGATTAGGCTTATACCCTGACCACTGCGCTGCCTGTTGTTCGCTAACCCCGACAATCCATAGCGGATAAGCCAGTTGTTGCCAGGCATCCAGTAAAAAATACAGCCCTTTTGCCGCATCGGCACGTCCAACAAATAATGCGTAACCGGCAGTTGCGGCCTTGTTGCCAACGCCGCTAACTTGGTCGTTAGCAATATGGTTATCAGCAATGTCTGGGGCTACCGAATGTGGTTTTAGCTGCAGCAGCTGCTTATTAAAACCGGCCTGTAATAACGCATTGACGACAAATTGCGACGGGCATAGCAGCCGCGCACAGAGCTTATAAGTGCCAAACCACTGATGGAGTTGTATGTTTACCAGCAGCAACGCTGTGGCGAAACGGGAGTTTCGATACACAGGCTGCCCCAGATACCGCCAAGGGCATGTTCCTACATCCGCCAGACTTTGAATACAACCGGATGGATGACACCAGCGAAAGTTATGCACGGTCAAAACCAACGGCACACCGAGCGCGTGTGCCGTCTGAATAAGCGCCGGCGACAACAACGGAAACGTGTTATGCAGATGAATAATATCCACCGGTTGTGCCTGCAATCTGGCACGTAGCTGTTGTTGCGCTTGCCGGTTCCAGCATAAATCAATGGCAAACTGCAGCTTCGACCACCAATGGCTGTGCGTTGGGATCGAAGCGCTGTCGACGTACCAGGTTTGCAGCGCCACCCCGGCTTGTTGCAGCAACAAGGCTTCATTTTGCACCACCACATCTTCACCACCAGGTTGCTGGTAAAAGTTATGGATCTGCAGCACCCGCAGCGGCCGCGACGAGACCGAAGCGGCTGACATCGCCAGATCTGGCGCAGGAACGGTGCTGATTGCTGCGGTATCGTCGCCCTCTCGCAACGCTTGGCGCACACCAGCGGCAAACGCCTGTACCATCGCCGGTAAACTGTATGTTGCCGCGCTTTGTGCAGCACCTTGCGCCAAATGGGCTAATTCCGCCGGTGTTTGCAACAGTTGCAGCACCCGTGCCGCTAATCCTTTTTCTTCAATGATCAAGCCATTGCTGCCGTGTTCCAGATACGCCAACTCCGGGCTATGACCACTAAAATTAGTCGTGACCAGTGGCAATCCGGCAGCAAATGCATCCAGCACGGCCAGCCCTAACAAACCTGGATGCAACACCAAATCGGCTTGTGCATAAGCCGCGGCTTTGTCGTCGCCAAAACAGGGGCCGCGGTAATCCAGCCAGGGTGGTGTTGGCCCGTTTAGCAACAAATTACGATCCGGCCCATCGCCAAGCACGATCAACCGCTTTAGCAGTTTGTGGTCGGCCAGAACCCGGGCTGTTTGCAACAACAACGGAATTTTCTTATCCGGATATAAAGCGCCACAAAACAATAAGGTAAAACCCGGGCTGTCGTCGAAAGGCAGTTGTTGGCGCATTTGTAAACGCAGCGTGCGTACTTGCGCGGCAAAAGCAGCGGTGTCGATGCTGTTATTCAGCACCGTGATCCGATGCGCGGCCACACCTTGCGTTTGTGCATAACGTGCCACCGGTGCGGTGTACGCAAAAAAGCCATCGGCATGGCGCAACAGCGTTTTTTTATAGCGCTCTTTTAGCGAAGACCAAATACCTGCCGGTGCCTGATGATTAAAACCATGGCCCCAAAAAATCAGCTTCGGGCTTGGCCGAAGCAGCCGTCGCAGCAACAGCAGGTAATTCAGCAGATGGCGATTAGCTTGCTCGACAATCACCAGATCAAATTCCGTTACCTGCGGCACCTGTTGCCACACCAGTGGCCCAAACTGACGTAGTGGGACCAGCTGTGCATAACTCCCTGGCGGTGCAGTGACATTGTCAGCTTTGGCGACATCGGCTGCTTGTGGCAAGCTAAAACACAGGGTGAGTTCAATGCCATCCGCGGCCAGTTGCTCAGCTAATTGCTGATAAAAAGCCAGTCGATATTGCTTCAATACCTGCTGGATAATCAGCAGTCGCCTGGTTGGCGTTGGATTGAGGTTCATCAGGCTGCCCTTCGCTGGCGCAGCCGTAGCCATAATGCCGGAAACAATTGGCGCCCCCACGACTTCAGCCATAACAACGGCCATACCCAGCCACCATGACAACGTACAAAATATCGCCACTCGGCGTCAGGCGGCAGCACATTGGGTCGTTGCATCATCAGAAGGCGCTGCGCCAACGGCAGAGTTTCATCAAATACCGAGCCTATTTTTGGGTTCACCGCACATTCGCCATAAAAACCCGGCGCGACATAGGTGGCAAAACCGGCTTGTTGCAGACGCAAACCATAGTCAAAATCACCCAGGCCATGGCTGAAATGTTCTGATAACACCCCAATCTTTTGTACCGCCGCTTGTGGGATCAGGCATAAATTGCCATTGATAAATGTACATAGCTGCGGCTGCGGGGTTGGCAGCATGACCGGGCCAAACGCCAGCGGATTCAAGCGCGACTTTCGCTGTCGGCCACCGTAGCTGGGAACAGGTTGCTGGTTAGAACCAGATGTGGCGGAAGCTGTTGTAGCCGAAGATGGCGCCGCCATAGACCCAATCAAGGCACCGGCAGTTGGCGTAGACCGCAGATAGTTTTGCAGCAGACGGTAAATTGCATCCGGCGCTAAACTGACATCATCATTGAGCCAGAGGTAAAAATCGAATGGCGGTGTTGTTGCAGAATGGCTCAGCGCCTGCAGCCAAACCCGGCGCATACCGCTGTTCCAATATAAATCGGCATGGCCACGACTTAATTGCACCCAGGGAAATTGGGCAGCTACAGCTGCAAAAGTGCCGTCGTTGCCGTTATCCAGCAAATAGACAGTGCACTCTGCAGCTACTGCGGGTTGATTGTCATGCGACGAATGCACAGAACATTGCACAGAACATTGCACAGAAAAATGTAATTGCGACGCCAACATTTGCAGGCATTGTAGGGTTTTCTGCTGCCGGTTAAAACAGGTGATTAGAACCGCAATCCGCAGCACCGCACTCATGCTTGATCCTTGACCCAGCCAACGACTTTGGCGGGCACTCCAGCAGCAATAGCACCAGCTGGAATATCCGAACTGACCAACGCATTCGCAGCAATCACCGCACCAGCACCGATAGTAACCCCTTTGAGTACAACCACATTCATGCCAAGCCAGACATCGTCGCCAATCAGCACCGGCGCAGTAGCTCCAGGCTCTCCGGCAGCACGCAATGTGGCATCCAGCGGATGATGGTCACCGTCACAAATCAGCACATTGGCGCCACAAAGTACCCGGTCACCAAGCTCAATGCGCTGCTGCGCTATTAACGTGGCGCCGCTAAAGCCGCAGTGGTCGCCAATCTGAATGTGGGCATTTTTGCCAGCCGATAACGCACAAGGCCCTGCTTGCAGCAACGGATTCGACATTTTTATGGAACGAAAAGTGGCGTGACGACCAATCTGAATTTGCCCCAACGGATGTCGGCGCAGTTGTAATAAACCAAAATAGCGGGCACCGCTACCGACTTTAGTCCGCCACCACCAACAGCGCAGCACCATCAGCGGCCAGCAACACCATGGCAGCAACGCCAGCAGGCATTGATGCACGGCATAAGGCAGCCAGTCGCGGATATTGGATAAAGATAAAGATGCTTTCAACAGCAGTTCCCTGTGTGGTGTGACAGCGATTATTGATGATACATCATAAGGTTGCAATCAAAGGTCTACTATCGCATTAAAGCGCGCAGACTGTCACCATGAACTGTATCGCAGTCACTGTTCACACCACATTTGGTTCCTTTAAGAACCAGAATTGCTGCCTCCTTTAAACAGACTGATGTTGTTAAAAATAACCGGAATAATACCCAGCATAGTCGCCATCAGCGCCATCAATGATTGTAAAGAATCGGTCGCGGTATAAGCTAACAACCCAAGCAAGAGTAATAGCCCGATAAACAGCGGGATCCGTGCATATTTCCACAAGCTTTCTGACACTTCGCGCATCCAGCGCCGCACAGTATCAGGATCTTCCGCAGTGGCGATAAAACGGGAAAAACTTTCGTTGACGATATGCCAGCCTTGATCGTAAAAAATATAACCACGCCGCACTAAATGCTCCAACGGCACCGAATTCCGTGGATTCGGCAAGTCTCCATTAATCATACTAATCAGCAGTACTTTTTCTTTAATGGTGCACAACTGCCACTTAGCTTCATAACGGGTGGCTGCTGTGGAGTTAAAGAAATCGATAATTTGTTCTTTGGTCCAGTGTTTGTTGATTGAAGCGTAAACCATTGGCAGTGGGTCGAGAACAGTACTGTCACTATCTTTGTCATCGAACAGTTTTTTCAGATTTTTATATTCCAGACTGAATTTCTGCCAGCATTTGGCCAATTCTGCACAGTAGTTGTTTGAAGTTTTAACAGTTAACTTAAGCTGTTTTTCCAAATCAGGATCTTTAACTGCGCAGTGATAAGCCAAAAACTGAATCGCAACATGTTCCAACTCCGGCCAGCTATTTGCTTCATACCAAAGCACATCTGTGGGTTTCTCCAACTGAGGTTTATGCCGTAATTTCGGCACCCAGTCATAAATTTTGATAAAGCGTACAAAAAATTTCACCCAAGCATCACGCTCAGCGGCGTCAGCTTGTTGTTCAAGCGGAAATTTTTCATCATAGGCTATTGGCTGCGTCAAACGGTATAGCGGCGACATTTCCATCATCAATACCAGATTGACCTTACCATTGCTGACCAGTTGTTGTAGTTTTTTCAACACCTTCAATCGCAAAGCTTTATTCCAAATCAACGGCTCGAAACCGGTTAACACCATTGTCGGCATTTTATCCGCTTGTGCACTTGAGTCGCTGGTTTTATTGGGCAGTAACAGATCACAAACATCAACTGGACTAATACCGGCAATCAGGCATTCGTCTTTGCGTTTGCCCGTATCATCTGCTGTCTGTATATTGTTCGGGTGATAACTAACTAAAGTTTGCGCAGCAACTGAAGGGCGAATCAGCTGCAGGTAAACAGCCTTACCCGAACCGCCTTGATGTGGGTACAATATTCTGCACAGTGCATCAGCAGCCTGATATTTGGAAGCTTTGATGTTTTCTGGATTAATCCTGAAGTTTTCAACCCGATCAAGACCCATCATCCGGCGACATAGCCAATAGCGGATTAGCAACAGCAGCAGTAGCAATGCGAGCATTGTTGCTACACCAGTCCAGAACACTTGTGTGCCTGAAGCAACATTCAATATTTTACTAATGTCTGCTCGATTTTCTCTTTGATGTTTCTTTTCGGCGGGATTTTGTTGCAACGCCCAAATATGACTAAACAACGGCAATTTAACATCTGTCAGCGCCCACGGGATTTTGCCAAAAAATACGTTGTTTGCAGCATTGCTATTAAACATTATTGCAGCATTTTCAAATATTTCAGTCTTTATGTTGCTGCCATTTCTTTGATCGTCGCATCGATCTTTATCGATACTTGCAAAAAGCATCGTTGGATAACAATTTACAGTGGCCTTTTGTAATACTTCATTTTTATCCGTTTGGGTGAAGATTTCAGTATCATAAAATTCATCAATATACTCACGCATTTCTATTTGCCGCTCAGTTAAAGAATGCTCCAAATATTGCTGATTCAGCTCGGACTGACGAAACACCAAATACTCAGACGACTGATAGGAAAACACCGCAGAAGGAATGCCACAGAAATTCAACAGAAGCAATAAAATGAACATTGAATACACCAACAATGGGTGCCGAAAAATGAAATCAGGCTGGCCTTTGCTGTATGAAAATGCATCCGAAATAGTTTTGTTTTTAATATTAGCTCCTGCTGACTTCGCCGTTGGCTTGATGGCTATATTCTCTTGTTTTCGTACTGGTTCAGCCCATTTCTTGCTACTTGCAACCCAGAAATAACTAAAACCAATCATCCATGCAGTGATTACCGTAAACAAAAGTAAATCTGATGCAAACAAGAACAAAATAGCAGCAAGGATCAAGTTAATCATGAGAGCAACAATAGCATATGAATAAATACCGCCCCGGTCCGCGCGAAACCATATGAGGCTATTTACCTTATGTTGCAGCCGGAGAGGCAACACCCGCCAAATGATATAAACTAGCAACAAGTAGAAAAAACTCAAAGTCCAGGACGAAAACGCGCTAAGCAGATTTAGCAATCGATATGGGCTCTTGTCATACATGACGACTAAAGTCCATGGCACGTTTTCAGCAATCGCACCTAAGTGAAAAACAGTGTCTTTCCCTTTATATTGGGTTTCAAATTTTTTTGATTGGTCATGTTTTGATTTGACTAAATTTTGCAAATGCAAGTCATTATCAGTATCAGCGAATATATTATCAATTTTGCTTAACCATTCGTCTGAATGATACAACACTTCGCCGCTATCACTATCAAACACCAAAAAGCGGAAATCTTTAGGCATTACAGTCAAAAATAATGTTTTTAACTGGCCGCCAAAAATAATAATTTCCTCCTTATCAGTTCCGTCGTTTTTTGAATATATTTTTTCAAACTGCGGCATGCCAACCCAGGTATTTAGCCGCAAATCGATTTTATTTCGTAATCGTTCTACAAAAAATGTGTTGCGGCAATCTTTATTTTCATCAAACTTTTCATCAAACTTTTCATCAAACTTTTCATCAAGCGGCCAATGCCATCCAGTACAATTGGCAGAATGAGTCACATAATGCCTATCACTTACACTGTAGACGTTTTTCCGTTTCTGAACTTTTGTAGCAATAGCTCCTAATTTGTCTACCTTTTTGCCATCTCTGCCTATTTCATATAATCCTTCAATAAAGTCTATCTGAGCACCTGAATAGGAAAATAAACAATCTATTTGATTTGCCGTACCAAACATGTTGCAACGCTGTTCATTATCAAAACTGTCGTCACTTTTGTTTTTTATATTTATATCATTTACGAAATTACCTGACCTTGACTTTAATTCTTGCAATCTGTTTTTAGCATTGCCTTCCCAAACTTTAAGCTCATAACTGAAAGATGATTTTATTTCATCAAATGCAGACTGAGCAACCTGATCAACAGAGGTTTTCACTCCGTTGTAAAATATATACTGAAATGCCGAAACGCTAACTAGCACAGAAATAATTGCCAATGACAGAGGAACTACTTTTAAATCGTTAGAACTAAAACCTTGCTGGGTTGATACAAGCCTAACTTTCAGCAAAGGCAAGAGCGCTATTACCCCAATTAGAAATAATGAAAAAACAAGCACAAGACTGTTGCTGACCGAAAGTTTATCTCCTAGCATCGCCGATCTAGACTGAAAACCAATCAAATAAAGTATTTCTGTTCCAGATGACGCATCATCGGCGATGCCGGCCCATGGCTGCAGGAATATTCTATATTCAGTACCCGCAATAGCAGTATCGATAAAACCACTTCCTCCTTGATTTTTTATAGGTGGAATATCATGTACCGAAATTTTATCTTTGTGGCTTGCTTGAGACAGTGCGAAATCGCGCAAGACTTGCTCAACCTGTTCAAATCGCAGACCATGCAGTGAAGAATCGCTCAATAAACTCTCGGTTTTATGTAACACCGTTCCGGTGCTGTCTACAAAAAGAATGAGCGGTATAAGATTAGAGCTTTTTAATATTTCTGAAAATTTCCTCGGTTTAATATCGTCACCAATGATGCCAGACTGAATGTATCTCTCACGTTTATTCAAGCATGCTTTAACGTTTTTAAGACACGCCGAATGCGTTGCTTTCCCTGATTCAGAAGATCCATCACCGCCTGAAGAATCATCGTCAGCAGAACCACTTTCTTTACCCCCTTTAGAACCTCGACATCGATGAATGCCACTTACACTATCACTTATATTGTCGTGTTCAAAAATACATTTCATGACATCATTTAAGATATCCACGTTGTAAGAAAATTCGAAATGTACAGTGTCGGAAATTTCACGCCTTAATTTCGATTCCAAATTATTTTTTGCATTATATAATTCATCCAATTTATCAATTAACACTGAGCTACAATCTTGACCTTTGCACTCTAATATTTGACTGCTTAGAAACTTTTTTTCAATTGACTGTCTAGACTTTTCAACTTCTTTCAGCTGAGAATCGTATTCAAATACAAGACCATAATTTGCCTGACTGTAAATTTTGTAAGCATCATAAGCCGCCTCCAAAGACTGCTTATTCTGCTCCAATGATTCAACATAACGATTGAGCTCGCGAAAATGCAGTTGGTTTTGGTAATGCTCGTTTTGCTGGATTTTCAGAAAGTAGAAGAGTGCCGCGACTGCTAGTGCGGCAAGCAGACTGATAAACAACACCAGTAGCCCGGTTAGTCTGTTGCCTTTAACGTCCATTGTTGCCACCTTGGTGCTGTGGTTTAGTTGTACCTGAAAGAGCTTAGAACTAAATATACAATTTTCAAGTCAGCGCATTTTTATACCGCCAGCTGCCGGCTTGCACCTAAACCAGGCGAAATACCACCGGTCAGCAGCCTCTGGTTTGTGCTATTGCTGCCATTAGCAATAACCCTGCTCTTTGGCCTATGCTTTGACCTGCTGCCATTTATCAGAGCGAGGCCACGATGCTGTACCCGTAGCATCCCATGTAATTGATCACAGCTAAGGAGCACAGCAATGGACATCCCAAGTTTTATCGTTTCCGCACTGCCTGCTGTGCTTGGCGCTGTCGGCGCCTGGTTTTTGGTGAACGAAGTGAATCATGCACATCAGTTTGAAGAGATAAGCCGCGAGCTTAACGACATTGAGCGGTTGCAGACGCTGTCCCGCAGCAATCCGCGTGAGTTCTGGCTGCGCTCGGCAATGATTTCATTTAAATGTGATCGTGCCAAAGCCGAAGAACTTGCCAGCGCGCTCAGTGACGCCGACATTGATGCCGCCATTGCTAAAAACAATGATTTATGGGAGCGGCAGATCAGCGCGGGACTTGAGCGCTGGAATAGCAAAACGGTGCGCAGCCAGTTGCAAAAACGGCGCCGCATGTTATGGCTGGGCTTTTGGTTGCTAATGGCGTCGGCGGCAGCTCAGGTACTGTTTGCGCTGTTAAAGCTATTTTGCTGCTAGCAGTGCTCGCGCTGATTTATCAGCAAAGCTCAAAACAACACGTTCGTTAAGACATTCAGCAAGCCAGCGCCCTTATATTTAACGGTAGCGTAACGGCCGGTTAAATATTAATATGCAGTCTACTTTATTTGCCCGGTGCCATGGTGCATCCCTGCGCAGTTCTGCAACGGAGATGGAAGGTTTTGGAATTAATCAATTACCTGAATAGCTACTTTTTAACCACGCAACAGCTCCTTGAACAGGCTAAAGTGTCGACAGACCAGCTGGCACATTTTCAGCGTCAGGGCGTCATGCCTCAATGTTCATACAAATTAAATCTGCAGCTAAGCAGCGATTCATTTTTTGGTTTGCACTCCGAACAGCAAACAATTGAATATTATGCAAAAGGTTATGTGTCCTGGCTGGCAGTTCTGCAAAGTGAGCCTGCCGTCGATGCCGTCTTTGCGATATTTTCTGACCGTTACCGCCACACTATTGAGCAGCTTAAAACTCAGGGCCACCGTACCGAAAATACCAAATTAACTTCAGAATTTGCCAGTCATCTCCAACAGGAATGGCTACACTTCCTGGCCGGGATCTATGGGTTATGCACCAAAACCGGTTTGCCTGAAGATATCGCCGCCAAGGAATTTGCCGTTATTCAAATTAATGAACTGACAGCCCTGACTGAGCTGTCTGCGGCACAACGTGACAGACTTACCGCCGCTGTCGATTTACTGGATGCCGCCAGTTCTTTGTTTGCACCGCATGAAAGGTTAAAGAGCTCACGTCATCGTTTAGTAAACGAGGTTCGCCGCACCTATAAACTACAAAATGCCCATTAATAGACCAAGCTCCAGGCAAATTGCCCGCTACGGTTTAGAGCTTTTAACATCAGAACTTTTATGACAAGGACTTCACCGATGAAAATACAAACAGCATTAGATATCACAGCGCTGGAAACTTTTAAGAAAATGGAAAAAATCGCGGTGTTAGAGCGAAAAATGCAACGCCTCAGTTACGCACCAGCCAGCGCCACTGCAATCATGGCCTTGTATTGTTTAACTTTATTGCTGCTGGATCATGTAACGATAACGCCGCCACTGCTGCTTGGCTTTGTAGGTATTCTCGGTAGCATGATACTGGCCAGCAACAAACGTATCGAACTGCTGCAGCAGTGGACGGAGCTAAAAATTGCAGAAGCGCAGCAATAGCGAAACCGGCAAGCCCGCCGCTGGGCTTGCCGCAAGTCAGCTATAGCAGCAGTTAACACCAGTCATCTAAACCACCCTCTAAACCAGCCATCAACGCCAGTCATCAACTCAGCCATCAAACTAGCCGTCTCAACTTGCAGCTCCCTAAACCGAACAGCCAGCCGGTGCCTCAGCGGTTTTTGTCTGGAAACCGTGTATATTTTTCAGTCAACAACTACAAAAAAACTTACATTAATGCGTCAATATTTTTTACACTCAATATTCATCAATGATAATATTTCAATTAAATCAACAGCATAAAGTTTGGCACACCTCGTGCAATATCCAGCTATCGAAGTCATCAATTACTGGAAGTACCCAATGAAAAATTTACTGAAACTGGCCATGTTAGCAACCTCTTTATTCGCTGGTTCTGCATTTGCAGCACCAATTGCCAATGGCCCGGTTGATGCTGACGCCTTTGTTACCTTTAAAGGTTACGATCTGGCATGGGCATCACCTTGTGGTTCTGGTTTGTTTGGTTCTACTTGCAGTGCCATCGACATGAGTGTTCAGGCAGCTTACGGCTGGAAAGTAATGACGTTTGATTTGTTCCAAAGCCTTGGTTTTGACTACAGCGTATTTGAAGTGAACTACAGCTCTGGTAATACCGAAAGCTACAATGGTAAAAACTACGCCAAAGCCAGCAAATGGTTTAACGGTACTTACAGCCACATCGATGTAGTTAACGGTGAACAAGGTGCATGGTCGTTCGCAGACGTCAACAACAGCGATGACTGGTACTTCGAAACTATGGTTTATCGTACTGATGCAGTGACCAGCAGCGTCCCAACGCCAGCTCCAATCGCATTATTGGGCCTGGGTCTGTTAGGCCTGGTGTTACGTCGCAAAGCTAAATAACTGAAAAAGGGTTCGGAGCTCATTAGCTCCGAACCTTGTTACATTTTCACTTAAACTTTTCTTTTAACAACAACCAGGCAAAAGCGCTGTTGGTCAGCAAATACCGCTTCCACATCCGGCCGGGTTCCTGCAATACGCGATACAGCCATTCGAAACCAGCATTTTGCATCCATAACGGTGCGCGACTGACTTTTCCGGCAACCACATCAAAAGTACCGCCAACACCCATCACAAAATCGACACCTAATTGATCACGCCATTTGTTGATGAAGTTCTCTTTTTTTGGCGAGGTAATAGCCACAAACAACAAACGCGCGCCAGAAGCACGGATCAAATCAACCACCGCCTGCTCATCATCCCAGAAATAACCATGATGAAAACCAGCCAGTTTTAAGCCAGCGTTTTGTGCCAGTATCACTTCAGCCGTTTTACTGACCACTTCGTCAGTGGCGCCCAGTAAAAATACCGGATAAGCATTACGGTTACTCAGCATCAGCAGCTGGTGGAACAAATCAACGCCTGCCACCCGCTCGGGTACCTGATGGCCGCAAAAACGGGCGCCCCACACCACGCCCATGCCGTCGATATTGACGATATCGCAGGCTTTCACCGAATCTGCCAACACTGTATCGGATTGCATATGTACCAATTTGGCCACATTCACCACCACATGCTGGGTAAATTGGCGCTGTTCGATATTCTGTTCAATACAGGCGACAGTTTCGCGCATGCTGCTGCTGTGCATTTCGGTATTCAGGAAACAGATCGATGGCATATTGTTATTCATGCTGCACCGCCAGCTGTGCACTGAAAAATGCAAAAGAGTAATACACCCAGGCTTGCGTCCAGCGGATATAATTGATTTTGTTACTAAAACCCGGTTGTTTCTGATAATAAAACTGTGCCGTTCCGGCGATATGCATTTCCCGCAACGACCAGTCGATCACCTTTGCCGCTAACGCCAAATCATCCGCTTGCCCGCCGACCCGCACCAGCGTAAACACCGCTTGTGCCACCGAATGCATATCTAACGGAAATCTGTTGTTGTGGTAATACTTAGCCGTGCCATCGGCTTCAAAAAACTGCTTTTTGTAGTACGTCAGGCCACTTTGGATCGCCAGCGCAAACTCGTTGGTGCCAAGTGCATTGCCCAGCAGATGTAACGCTTCCAGGTTATAGCCGGTATGAAAACCATCAATAAACTGATGATGATGGCGCGAGCCATAAACCCAGCTGCCGTCATCGGCTTGTTCGCGGACACTTTGCCAGGCCACCTGCAACGCCAAATCTGCATATTGTTGATTGCCAGTCTGACTTGCCACCACCGCCACCCAGGCTGCGCCCCACAAACTGGCGTTATGCACAAACGCCGTTTCGCCCGGAATGTAGGCAAAAAACGCCCGGCCATCGTGTTCGGTGTATAAGGTTTTCACAATAAAGTGCGCTGCATCAAACGCCACTTCACGATACTGCGGCTTTTCGACCACCTGACTCAGCGCATACAAGGCCTGCGCAACATAGATGGTGGTAATGACATTAGGTTTGCCCTTAGGCACAAAAAACGCCCGCGCATTCCAGTCAAAATGATAACCCCAGCAGGCATGCTGCCATTGTTGTTGATCACTTTGTTGAGTCAGCAGCCAGTCTGCCAACTCGGTTGCTTGTTGCAGATAATGCGCCTCACTGGAACGGGCATAATCCTGCAATAAGCCCAGAATAAACAACGCCACGCCCTTCGGATTACGCCCTTTGGGTATTCCACACAACGGCCGCAAATTGATTGGCGAGCGTTTATGCAACTGGATCCACGCCAAACCAAACAAGCCCTTTTTCAGCGCTGGCACCCACTTAAAAATAACGCTGTTTAAACCATCAAAGGGGTCGTAACCGGCGAAATTGTTGCTTTTGGCGTCGCGTAGAATCGCCCGATATATTTCAGAAACCGCGGATATTGCATCCTGCATTAAAGCTTGATCAGCCATTAGATATTTCCATATAGAGTTGGTCCCATAACGGCATAATCGCGTCACAGCTAAAATTCTGCTCATATTTATGTTTAGCTTGCGAACTGAGCTGTTGCGCCAAAGTTTGATTAATTAATACACTTATTAAAGCTTGCGACAATGCCGAGATATCACCGGCAGGCACCAGCAAACCTTCTTGACCATGTGTAATTGCATCGGGTATACCACCAACAGTAGTCGCGACTATCGGTATCCCACAAGCCATGGCTTCAATGATCCCGACAGGAAAACCTTCGTTGTAGCTGGGCAACACGAAGGCGGTGCTGCTAGAGAGTAATTGAAACTTTCTTTCGCTACCTATCCAGCCTGCAAATTCAACATGAGACAGAATTCCAGCACTTTCAGCCTGTAGACGAAAACGATCAAGATCACCATCACCACCTAAAATAATTTTCAAATCTGGTACCAGCTTAATTACCTCAGGCAACGCTTCTATCAAATCATGAACACCTTTTCTTTCACCTAACCTACCGAGAAACAACAACGTTGGCGTGCTGTTCAGCTGACGAGGCAAAGTGACTGAAGGGCCAGGGTTGTATACGATCTTTAACTTCTTAACTGCAGGAAATGTATGCGATACCCAGTGAAACCACTTATCGCCCAACACCACCACCAAATCGGCAAGATAAAACAACTTTGCAACTTTTTGCTGTTTTACAGGCGAACACTCGCTCTCGTAAAACTGATCAAACTGAGCACCATGCAAATGCAACAAAATACGAAAACCTAGGAAACTAGCCCATTTCGCTAGCAAGGCTTTACGGCTAAAGCTTCCTCGCGAGGCAAGATGTATATGGGCAAATCCAGGAACACCAGTAAGCCTTAAAGCGAAAATTCTAAAAAATGCCGCCAGAAAGATTAACAATAAACCAATTTTTGTCGCAGATTTATGACTTGCAACAAACTGGATCTGCCAATTTTTGGCAAGAGGTTGTTCCAACATCGTTTGCTCGACGGCTGCAATACCGCCTTGACCCTTGGGATCAGTGCCTATCATCAAATTGATTTTTTTTGAGTTGTTACTATTCATCCGTAGCGATGTTCCTTCGACTTGGTGTCTCATTTAAAACCCAGCGATATTTACCGGCTGCTGTTTTTGCAATGTCTTCAACCAGCACAATTTCGGCATTCACTTTATCACTAACTAATTCTCGAAGATTTTGAATTACCTTGTTTCCATCTTGCTCGCCATAGTCAGCCGCAGGAACTACCCTAACGACCCATTTATCATCGGCAATTTGTGCGACTTGGGACTTTTTAATGTTGTTGACGCCTTTGAAAGCAAAAGTAATCAGTGAAGGACTTACTGGCCTGTGATCTGTGTCGTAAAGGATATCTTCAAACTTACCAGAAATTGGTTCAATCATTGGATAATGAGATCCACATTGGCATGTCCCCGGTTTCCATTTTGTACGATCAGATAATTTGTAACGAATCAGTGGCATTTCTTCGTTATGAAAGGTTGTACCCACAATATATCCTTCATCGGACGTCGGATTATTGTCTTCATCTAAAATCTCAACGAAAGAATAATCTGTGTTGACGTGCAGATTCCTAAATTTGCACTCAGTTGCCATAGCAACTCTTTCCGCCATACCATAAAAATCAACCACTCGACCAAGCTGCTTTTCAATCAACTCACGTTGATAGTCATATAACATTTCGGACGCTGTAAAAACATAATCGACTGATACCCGAATATTCTGTTCTGCAGCGTATTTGGCCAACTGAAAAGCCATCGAAGGATACGCCTGCAAAATTTTTGGCTGATATTGTTGAATAATTTTTGCAAACCGGGCAAACGTATCTTCATTTAAGTGTTTTGACGA
Source organism: Rheinheimera sp. SA_1 (assembly GCF_001669775.1). GTDB lineage: Bacteria > Pseudomonadota > Gammaproteobacteria > Enterobacterales > Alteromonadaceae > Pararheinheimera. Next base: position 27,153 of record NZ_LXWK01000016.1, on the reverse strand, counting down.
TAGGAGCAGCTGCTTATCCATCGGATTAAACATCCAATAAACACCGGTCTCAGCATCCGTCGCAATTTGGTCCCCACGTAATGTTGCGCGTTTTACCAGTTGATCAGCTGCGCAAATATCTAGCCAATGTCTTTTTACAAAAGCGTTTTCCCAGGCAATCGAGTTATATGAGCGAAATATATCCAGAGGAGATCCGGTGGTTCCGCTGGTTTTACCAACAATCTGAAAAGTTCGTTTTATTCCAGCATTTGGGTAATACAACTCTCGTTCCTGCAACAAATCATTTTTAGTTAACACTGGATAATGTGAACTAACATATTGTTTAACAGATCCGTGTGGCAATGGGATATTTTGGTAAGCTGGTATTTTCTTTTTTGCTGCATACAATGTTTTAAGCAGCAATTTTTCCTGCAGTTTTTCAAAGTTTTCAACAGAAAGCTGTGAATTATCTCGTAATTTATTGATCCTTCCTTTTACGCCGAATACATCAAGAAGAAAATATCTAAAGGTGTACTTGATTTTTTTAAACAATGACATTGCGCAGCTCTACTTAATATCTAGAAAAAATCATTCATATATCGTTTTAAAAATTTCCATTTAAAAAATCGTACAGTCTGTTGAAAACTAGTGATTTGTTACAAGATTAGAATTTCATAAAATATTTTTTTTAATTTTCAGTAATAATCTTTTGGATCGATGTTTTGTCTAATTATTTTTGCAGGGACTCCTGCAACTACACAATTAGCTGGTACATCGGTGATCACAACAGCATTTGCACCAACAACTACATTATTGCCAATCCTAACGGAACCCAAAATCTTTGCCCCAGTCGCAATATAAACGTTGTCGCCTATTACTGGCACATCGGCACTTTTCGAACGACCTCCTATTGTTACATTTGAACCGATCATACAATTGTTACCTATTATGCTCCTCTTGTGGATAACAACAGCGATTCCTCCATAGCCGAAAGCTGTACCCGTTCCAATTGAAGTCTCCGAGTAAACAGCACAGTTATGTACGAGCCGGATCAGGACGTCAATAATCTTAGGTAAAACAGGAATCCTTTTTTTATATAAAAAATTACCTATCCGATAAAGCTTCATACGTTCCTCGGAGTTTGAAAAATGCGCTGACAGTAAGTTCGGGTTAATATCGTCTTTATTACACTGCTGAGCATGTACAACAAAATAATCATGTAACTTATTTGTAAATTAGTACTAGAACAAAAAAACAGAAACAACAATAGTGCATATGGCGCTAAGCCAAAAATATTTATTTTGAGTAACAACGAAAAATTATTATTGACCATCAACACATTCGAATACGGCAATGTCAGCTGAGTTAATTGCAGTGAAGAAAAAAGTAAAAAATACAGCCAAAAATCACGAATATCGATGGTTAAAAACGCTATAAATGCGCACAAAAAAATGAATGACAGGTAAACCAACGTAGTAAAAAATGTTTTGCCAGCAATAGATGCGAGATCCCCACCATTCCTCATCAACGGAATATTTTTTTCGGCCATATAACGGGGAACCAGCATGAATAAATTCGCAGCGCTGAATATAACTGCTAAATAAGGCGAAATATCAGATTGCAACAATGAAACCAAAGTAAGTGGTAATAAATATGCAATTAAGCTCGAAGAGGAGTTCGATATACATGCGGATGTATAATTTTTAATGAACTCGAAAGGTTTTACTCCGCCAAAAAACGAAGCTCCTCGCTGCTTAGCAATAATGCTACCGAATATGGGCAAACCAAAACAAATCGAAAAAAATAGAATCATAGAAACTGGATCGGAGTATTGATAACGATCAGCAAAAAAAACAAGTAGAAACAGTAACGTAGATATAACGCCGCAAATAAATACTTGCTGAAAAGACCTGCTATTGGCCAATTCTCGCCTAGCTATCTCGTAACCACCAACGAAAAAAACTGAAACCAGTAAAGCAATAAATAAATTAACATCAAACCTTATGGCCAGCTCGTTCTGAAAAACTACGACGATACCGCATGCTGTGAGTGAAAAGAACATTAGCCAAACTAGCTTCGCCAATCCGGTCAGAGAAAATTTTTGAGCAGTCATCATTGAGGCTAACGGCATAACTCCCAAAGAAACGCAAATTAAAACTATAAAGTAGTAGGTATTAAACTCTTGAACGAAAGCAACTGGAAATAATAGCGTAATAAGAAATACCGCGAATATTTTGTACCCTCCGGAAAATGAAGCTGAGAAAAATACAAAAAAATTCTCAATAATTTTTGGATTCATCTCGATGCACTCTTAAGGCAAGATCCATAAAACAAGAAGAATACAAAGGCTATTGAAAATGCATCGTTCAGTACTGGTGCGGATAGACTATTTATTAGTATAAAAACTATTGCGAACAACGAATATACAGAAGATAAGTTTTTTCTTTCCGTCGCCTTTCGGAGAAAAAACAAAAAACCAAAGAAGTATAAAAACGTACCAATATATCCTGACTCTGCAATTACTTTTGGCCAGAATGTATCTGTTAGAAAAAATCCAAAATTAAAATACCACTCATGGCTGATTAAATACTTATAAAAAAACACAGAGTCATAATCTACTGCAGCTCTACCGCCAAATGAACCTAAACCAGCTCCAAATGGAAAATAGTCAGTAGAAATATCTAATGCAGATTGCATAAAAATCGCACGCGGTGCTAAATCAATCGACCCGCTTATCAAGCCCAACTCAACTAACCATTTTTCAATCTCTGCTGAAGATAAAATTAATACAACGATTAAGACAGCTAATACGGCGATTAAAGTTATTGGTTTTACGTAACGAGTCCCAGAATAAAAAAAATACACCGCAACACAGGATATCAAACATGAAACTATTTCACCGCGAGAAAGTGACACGAAAAGCAAAAGTATAGCCGTGAAGAAAAAGCCCCAGTCGGCAGCAATAAGTTTTTTCTCGATCATTAACTTTGATGCAAAAAAACCAATTGCCAAAGAGCAGAATACCGCATAAATACCGGTAAACCAAAATGCACCAGCAGCCCTCGAGTATTCACTTCCATCAGCACCATACACAAGACCAAAATGAGATCCGTTAGCAAAAATCACATCATAACTATTGCTAAAGAGGAACTGCCAAAGCACAAATGGAACGTTTATTAAAATAATTGCTTTTATAAGTTTTTCAAATCTCGTGACAGCAAAATCATCATAACAAAGACAAAGAAGCACAATTATTATAAATGGCTTTAAATCTAGTGAAAACTGTAGCAAAAACTGATTTAAGACGACTACACCAAAAATTGACGAAACAATAGATATCAATAGATAAGCACCAAACATCATAAATGGCTGGCGTAATGACTTTATTCTGTAAATCAACATTTTATGAAATAATAAGAAGAATAGTACAGAAGACAGAACAGCGAGTTCATCGATCTGAGCAACCCAGCCGCCTGGCTCTATAAATGATAATTTCATTAAAAAATTCTGAATCAAAAAAATACAGAGTATTAATATTGAAATTGTTGAACTTCGTCTTAATATCAATTTATGTCCAAAATTATGCTATTTATAATGTTCAGTGCAAAGTACGAAAAATTATAATTATTCAGAAGAAAAATCGAGATACCAATCCACAAACTTCTGCATCCCATCTATTAACGAAGTCGCTGGCTTAAACCCAACCGCGTGCTGCAATAAACTCACATCGGCATAAGTCTGATACACGTCCCCTGCTTGCATCGGCAGATAATTTTTCTGCGCTTTGACGCCAGCGGCATTTTCGATGGCGCTGATAAAATCTTCCAGTGCTACCGGCTGGTTATTGCCGATGTTATATAAGGCGTAATAAGGGTTACTGTTCAGCTGTGTTGGGTAATTTGGACTTGCCGGAACCAGATCCTGAATACGCAAAACACCTTCAACGATATCATCAATATAGGTAAAGTCGCGCATCAGCTTGCCGTGGTTGTACACATCAATAGCCTGGCCTTCCAGAATGGCTTTGGTAAATTTCCAGGGCGCCATATCGGGTCTGCCCCAGGGGCCGTATACGGTGAAAAACCGCAAACCGGTGGTTGGCAGCTGATATAAATGGCTGTAGGTGTGTGCCATCAGCTCGTTCGATTTTTTGGTGGCGGCGTACAGTGAAATGGGTGTGTCGACCGGGTCGGTTTCGCTAAACGGCACTTTTTGCTGGTTGCCATAGACTGAGCTGGAGCTGGCGTACACCAGATGCTCAACTTTGTGATGGCGGCAACCTTCTAAAATGGTCATCATGCCAGTCAGGTTAGAGTCGACGTAAGCCATTGGATTATCAATGGAATAACGCACACCGGCTTGAGCGCCGAGGTGAATGACCCTTTGGAATTTTTCAGTGGCGAATAAGTTGGCGATACCGTCGCGATCAGCCAAATCGAGTTTAATAAACCGAAACAATTCAGTGCTATTGGTTGGTGCAAGCTGTTGCTGAATACGTTGCAGCCGCGCCAGTTTTAACGCCGGATCATAGTAGTCGTTCAGGTTGTCGATCCCCACCACCTGATGGCCTTGCAGTGCCAGCTCTTCAGCCACTTTACTGCCAATAAAACCTGCGGCGCCTGTTACCAGAAACTTCATTGTTTATCCTTTACCGAACTCGTCGGTTTACAGTGTTGAGCGCTGATCGTAGGGCTGTCCGATGGCGCTGCGCTTATCGGACCTACGGCGGTTACCTTGCAGTTCGTCGATTGAACCGCCAGTGTAAACGCCTTGTTTTGCATCATGTCAGATAGCGCTGCGCTTATCGGACCTACAGGGTATCGAATGACTGTGAGCTGCGCTCTACTTAGCCAATAGCTGCAACAGCCGCTCTTTGTACTGCGCACCAAAACCGGAATTTAACGCGTATTCGGCATTCGCCAGCGCGTAACCCAGTTTGTTGCCACAATCGTGAGATTTGCCTTTGATATGATAGGCTTCCAGCACTTCTAATAACCGCAGTTGATGCAGCGCGTCGGTTAGCTGAATTTCATCACCGGCGCCTGGTGGCGTAAATTCCAGTAAATCCCAGATGGTTGGCGACAGCACGTAACGGCCGGTAATAGCGAAGTTACTTGGCGCATCATCAATATCCGGTTTTTCGACCATGTCGGTAATGCAGGCACTTTCACCCTGGTGCAGCGAAATGCCATCAACATCCACAATACCGTATTGATTCACCAGTTCTGCCGGCACCGGCTCCACCATCACCTGGCTATGACCGGATTCGTTGTAACGCCGGATCATCGCCGATAAGTTGTCTTTTTTCAGGTTACTTTGGTACTGATCAACAATCACGTCCGGCAATAACACCGCAAAAGGATGGTTTCGCACCACCGGCCGCGCGCACAAAATGGCATGGCCCAGGCCCAAAGCCTGTGGCTGACGCACGGAAATCACGGTGACGTTTTTTGGTGTGATATTGCGAACTTCTTCCAGTAACTGACGTTTTACCCGTTTTTCCAGCGCAGCTTCAAGTTCGAAACTGGTGTCAAAATGGTTTTCAATCATGTTTTTTGAAGAGTGAGTCACCAGCACAATTTCGGTGATCCCAGCCGCAACGGCTTCCTGGACCACATACTGGATCAGCGGTTTGTCGACCACCGTCAGCATTTCTTTGGGCATGGCTTTGGTGGCGGGTAACATCCGGGTGCCAAGTCCAGCCACCGGAATAACGGCCCGGGTGACTTTCAGACTGTCATCGGTACGTTTGCCATAATGAGATTCTTGTGAAGCTTTATGAACCATCAATAACATCCTGTTCCATAGTGGAAGTGAAGATTAACTGATGGAACCGCACCTTTTTGCATCTTTGCCCTGAGCGGTGTCGCTAAGAGAGCTATTGGCAAAGTGGCGTTGCAGTTCCATCTACAATATATATGCCCTGTTGGCATCGGTGCGACTTGTGAACTGCGCCCCGTTTTCCCCCTTGGAATAGCTGGCATTTATAACTTTTTTGGGGTTTTTATGCAAACGACAATCAGTAATTATTTCGAAATGAGTGTCGCGCAACCGCTGATGCCAGATAAGTTTTACCCATATAACCTGTACATCTGCATCATAATTGTAGGGCGCTACTCGCCGCGTTAGCGGCAGTACGCCAGAGCGTGATTTGACATGGCGCGGCTTGATGGCGGACTAGCCTGCGGCTGAGTCGCGCCCTACTTTTTTACAGCGCAGTTGGCAGTCCGCTATTTTACGATGTTTGATGATTTTCAAACACTTGTGTTAATCTCGGCTGCCGGAAGTACGCTTGCCCAGCGCGCTGCTGCTTCGAGGGCGGTATTCAACAGTGATCTATAACCAAAATCATTGAAGATGCAGGATGGCCACGGTGGAACCGCGACAAGTGAGCGAGTCCCCAGGAGCATAGTTGTCCTATGTGACTGGGTCGGACTGACGCTTCAGCGAGAGCGCGAAGTCAACACCCCTGCAACTTCAAGGATGACGGGTATATGCCGGAGTCTATGAATTTTAAACCTTTTTTGTGGTTGGTCACGGCAGGCTGTTGTTTAACGGTCAGTGCCAATTACACCGATACCACCTTCAGCGCCACGTTTTTTACTGACGTGCAGCAACGTTACGGCGAGGACGCGGTTACGCGCTTTACCTCGTGGCGAGATCTGATTGTAGAGGGCAGCACCGAAGCAGACTGGGAGCGCATCCATCTGGCAAATCAGTTTTTTAACCGGCAAGTGGCCTACAGCGCCGATTCAGAACACTGGAATAAAACCGATTATTGGGCAACGCCAGTAGAAACTTTAGGCACCGGCGCCGGTGACTGTGAAGATTACGCCCTGGCCAAATATTTTACGTTGCGCGCCATGGGCGTCAGCGATGAAAAACTGCGGCTGATGTACGTGCGGGCGCTCAGTGTCAACGAGCCGCATATGGTGCTGGTGTATTTTGAAGAGCCTGAAGCCATGCCCTATGTGCTGGATAATATGGATCAAGAGATTAAATTAGCGGAGTACCGCACCGACTTACGACCGATTTATAGCTTTAATGCCAGTGGTTTATGGCTGGCGAAAGCCAACGGCCTGGGGCGACGGGTAAAAGACAGTAGTGGCATTTCCAACTGGACGGCAGTGCTTGAAAAGATTGAACAGGGTTATTAGCAATCGACTGACGGGCGAAATTCCAACGGCTACGGGCTGGGTGCGCCGACCCTGCAGCCGCTCTGGCACTCGTTAGCACCAACCAAAACAAGACAAAAAAAGGTAGTTGTGATGACAAACTCTCAAAACGTTGCTAAACCCGCCAGCAACAGCTTGTTTAAACACGGGGTCGCCTTAAGTACGCAGCTCAGTGTGCTACTGATTTTATTGGCCATTATTACATTCGCGGCCACTGTGCTGGTCAGTACCGGCAATATGCGCAGTTATCTGGACAACCAACTGGCGCGCTCGGCGCAGGATACCGCCAACAGCCTTGGTTTATCGATTTCCCCTTATTTATCCGGTGATGACAAGATTCTGGCTGACACCATGATTTCCGCCATTTTTGACTCGGGCTCTTATCTCGCTATCAGTTTTAGCAACGCCAAAAAAGAACTGGTATTCGACCGCAATAACCCGGAGCAAGTGCAAGGTGTCCCCGCCTGGTTTATTCAGCTATTTCCGCTGCATCCGCCGGTGATGAATTCTGAAGTAAACGACGGCTGGCGGATTGCCGGGGTGTTAAAAGTACAGGCGCACCCAGGTTTTGCCTACAGCAGTTTGTGGGATCACACCAAAGCGGTATTCTGGACCAGTTTACTGTTGTGTCTTGGCGCGTTAATGGCGGTGCACTGGTTATTGCTTGTGGTGTTACAACCATTAAAAGACATTGAAAAGCAAGCAGAAATGCTGGCAGAAAAACGCTTTGAATTTTTAAGTTATCTGCCAATGACCAAAGAGCTGCGCGCTGTGGTGTATGCGCTGAATCATATGGTTGGAAACGTTAAACGTAGTTTCACTGAACTGACCGATCGCGCCGAACAGCTGAACCAGCAGGCTTATATTGACAGCCTGACCGCCCTGCCCAATCGTCGTGCGCTGGTGCAATCTTATTTAAGTTTACAGGCCGGGCCAGACGACGAAGGCAATGTGCCTTATCTGGCGTTGGTGGCACTGCCATCGTTAAAAGATGTCAATGACAACCAGGGTTATGCCGCTGGTGATCAATACGTCGAAAAAGCCAGCAGCCTGCTGCAGGCGCAGATCCGCAATTTACAGCATGCCCAACTGTTCCGGTTGTCGGGTTCGGAATTTGCCATTCTGGCGACGCTTGGTACCACCAGTTCGCAGGAATTTGCGATGCATGTGCGTCAAGCCTTTGAAATTGCTAACACTGAACAATATCCACATGGGTTTGCCAGTATTGCCTTACTGCCGGTGGCGCCACACGATGATTTAAGCGCCAGCTTAAGCCGGCTGGATGGTTTGCAGGCGAAACAACAGGCCGAGCCATCACCGGCGCTGGCATTGCAACTTGAACCTGTGGTGACCGGTAAATCACGCTCCGACTGGCAGGAAATTCTGCATCATTTCACCCGCTCGGTGGTTTCCGATACCGCTGCCGGTTTCAGTAACACTGAATTGCATATTTCCGCGGACATGGAGCGGATGTTTGAAATGGAAGTACAGCCGGTATATCAGCAGCAACAGTTGTTGTATGTCGAAACCTTCATCAAGTTTTGCGCGGACGGTGAACAACTGGCGTCATCGGATGTATTTGCGATGGCCGACCGGCTTGGTGTGTCATTGCTGCTGGATAAAGCGCTGGTCACTTACATTTTAAGCCGTCTGCAGAATTTTAAAGGCCAGACATTTGCCATCAATTTAAGTAAAAGCGCCATGCACGACAGCCAGTTTACCCGCTGGTTATGCAATACCATCCGCGCGAACCAGCACCAGTTACCAAAATTAGTGTTTGAAGTGAACGAACAGGCAACCTTAGGCGCCATCGCTTCGGCCGGTGAATTCTTCAATGCGGTGAAAGCTGCTGGCGCGTTAATTACCATCGAAAGGTTTGGCGCCAGTTTCAGCTCATTCCGCTATTTGCAGGGGCTGAATATCGATTACATCAAAATTGATGGCAGTTATATCCGGGCGCTACAACAGGCCGACACCCGCTTTTTTGTCGAGACCATGACCCATATTTGTCATGGCATTGGCATCCGGGTGATAGCACCCCATGTCGAGAATCTGGAGATCGCCGATATTTGTCTGGCAATTCATATTGATGCGCTGCAAGGACGTGGATTGCACGCGCCAATAAATTTCACCTTAGTTTCTGAAAATTTTGGCTGTAATTTCGACAAAACTCGGATACACTCACAAAAGTTTTAGTTGTAATCAATGTTCGTTGTGCGGGGAATGCATATGAAATACTTAAAAATCGCTCTGGTAGCAGCTGCAGTTCAGTTGTTGGTACCGACGGTGTCAGCGCAGGAAGCCAATGCTGAAGTCGCAACGATGTTCGCAACAGCTCAATCCCAAGGTCAATCTTTGACCGAATTCGTGGGACAAATTACTAATTTAAAAACCTGTAATCCTAAACTCGCTGAGAAAGTGGTTGAGTTTGCGTTGGATCAGGCCAAAGACGACCCAATTCTGGTCGAAGAAATTTTGCGTTCTGTAGCAAACTCTTGTGTTGATCAGGACACCACCACTGCCTACGCTATCGCAGCCGGTATTGACCCAACACTGGTGTCAAATGCTTTAGGTACTGCAACAGCCGCTGGTGGACCAGCAGGTGGCGGTGCTGCGCCGGTCGTCACAGCAACCCCTCCAGGCACCACTGGTGCTGGCGGCGGTACTGGCAGCGGTCAGACTACTGAGCTCGCTTCAGGCAACTAAGCCTTTGCAGCAACTAAATTATCAAGCCCCTTTTCTGGGGCTTTTTGTTGCGTTTTTTCTGCTATTCCAATAACTTAGATTTTATTTTTCAGGCGATTTTTCTTCATGCTGCAACTGAAATTCGGTTCGATTATTTTCGCCTTGCTTTGTGTGGTGCTGCTCTGGGCACCGATCCCGGTGGGCAGTAATCGCCCCTGGGCCTGGTCTTTATTGGAACTGATGATTGGTGTGGTGTTTTTACTGCATCTGGCCAATAGTTGTCGAAGCATGGGCCCGGCATTATGGCACCGTTGGTTCTGGCCGTTGTTATTGCCAATTCTGCTGCTACAACTGTATTTATTGTTGCAGATGTCCGGTTACCTGCCGTTCCTGCACAGCATCGATCCAAAACAAACCGAAATTATGCTGATCAAAGGGCTGTTTTTCCTGATGTGGATACAGCTGGTCTGTATTTACACCAATACCGCGTTCCGGCTGCGGATGCTGGTGTTGATGATGGTACTGTCGGGTTTTGTGCAGGCGTTTTATGGTTCGGTGCTGAATTTAGCTGAAGTCGCCAATTCGCCGTTATTTGCCGTGAACGAAGCGGGTCGTGCCCGCGGTAGCTTTGTCTATCAGAACCATTTTGCGAATTATCTGGCGTTGTGTCTGGCGATGGCGCTCGGTTTGTTGTTGTCAGAATTATCCAGCCAGCCACCGCAATGGCGGTTCAAAGCGATGCTGCGAGATTTTGTCACCAGCTTGCTGAGCAGCAAACTGATGTTGCGACTGGCGATTATTGTGATGGTAATTGGCCTGGTGCTTAGTCGCTCCCGGATGGGCAATGCGGCCTTTTTCAGTAGTCTGGCGCTGGTATCGTTACTGGCGCTGTTTTTCTACAAAAGGCCACCGGCTTTGCTGAAACCTTTGGTGATCAGCATTTTATTACTCGATATGCTGATTATCGGTTCGATGTTCGGGCTGGAAAAACTGCAACAACGTTTTGTGGAAACCTCGTTTGCCTCGGAAGCGCGGGACGAAGTGGTGATCGACAGCCTGCCAATTTTGCAACAGTACGGTTGGCAAGGCTCGGGTGGCGGCACTTTTTACACCGTGTTTCCGGCTTACCAGCCGAAGGTGTATTCCGGTTTTTATGACCATGCCCACAATGACTATCTGCAATTTGCCATCGAAGTTGGCATTCCAATGACGCTGCTGCTTGGGCTGATGTTGCTGTGGAGTTTATGGCAAAACCTGCAGGTAATGCGGACAAGCGACCACAAACTACATCGTGGCCTGGCGTTTGGCTGCGCCATGGCAACAGTGCATATGTTAATCCACTGCACCGTCGATTTTAATCTGCAAGCACCCGCCACTGCCATGCTTTACCTGACAATCCTGGCGATTGGCCAGCGTCTGTATAGCATGCGTTTTGAAAAAGTCCGCCGCAATTAACATTCGGGGTCAGAGTCAATTGTTAACAGTCCTCTGTTAACAATTGACTCTGACCCCAGATGTTACCAACTTCTACAAATTAATGGCAGGCTCGGCGCCAAGTCCTGGGCCATAAACGATGGCGTTCAGCAACAACCGCTCGGTGCCTTTGGTGCCACCACGTACCACCGGTTGTCCGGCGAACATAATGATCTGACCGTTACCTTTACTCTCACGGGTCAGATAGGCGGTATTGGTCACGCGCTGCGCCGCTTCCGGCCATAACAAGCCACTCATCCGCACCCGCACATCCTGACCCGCCGGCAATGTCGACCAGCCGAGTTTACGGGTGACTGCCGATTTGTTCTCGGTCATCACGCCAATCCGCACCACTGCTTCTGAAGCGTCGTCAGACATCAACAGCGGATGATTGCTAAACAGCAACGGTAACTGCGGTTCAGTGCCAAAGCTGAGCCAGTGTTGCTGATCAACGCGTCCCGCCAGAAAGGCCCCAGACGGCATAAAATTACCCGACCATTGCTCCCAGGTTTTCAGCTGCTCTTTATCCAGCCCTTTCACCTCGGGTTTAGTCAGCCACGGCAACTCAATTGTTTCCGGCACCACATAACTCTGCACCGCCGCTTTATTGGCTAAGGTGGTTTGACTGGCCAGCCACTCACGTTGCAGCGATAAATCGTATTTGGCCGCATCGCCGATGGCAGCCGCTAACGGTTTCACCGTCGACATTTCCCCCGCCAGCACTTGAGCGGTCGCGCCGTCGATGCTGATCAGCGTACCACCCGCTTCCACCCAGGTGTTAAGCGCCGCCAGCTGGCCTTTGTCCAGTTTGGCGCTCATATGCGGTAGCACTATCACGTTGTATTGACGTAAATCGTTGCGCAGCAGGCTGGCTAAATCCAAATGACTGTGGCGAATGCCCAAATGAGTATCGACCATATGCCAGATGGCGCCAAAATCCAGTTGACTGACCCCGCCCTGGCCAACAATCGCCAGTTTTGGTGCCTGCAGTAATTCGAAATGGGAACCGCCAATATCCGGCAAATCACCATCGCCCAAACCTTGCGCCAGACTTTGCAAATCAGTGTTTACATCCTTAGCGGCTGTCGCAACCTTAGCGGCCAGATCCGCCAGATTGGGGTTGTCACTTTTCAGCACCGCAATGGTACCGCGGTTAAAAATCAATTTTCCAAGCACCCCGGCTTTATTAATCAGCCGCACCTGTACGCCTTGCTCCATCAGTCGCGCTGCAAAGCCAACCGAAGCGTCATCATCACCATTGACCAACCAACCCAGGTTGCTTTGATTTGCAGCATCGTTTGCGTCACTTGCCACCATCAGCGGATGCGGCGTGAAATCCTGCAAGCTTTGTGTGATGTCCTGACCCACTTCCCAGGCGTTTAACCCCAGCATCATCGTCAGGTTCCAGGCGGTGTTGTCATACATCACCGAGCTGCCATCGCGCAAGGTACGCTGATATTCTTCCAGCAACACTTCATCTTTGATGGTGGCGTTAAATTCCAGAATGGCATTTAGTAGCCGCGCTTCCGGCTGGCGGGCGCGGATCACTAAGGCGCCTTTGGGCAACGTTTTTTCACTAAATTGTTGCCCCAGCTGATCGGTCACCTGCCGTACGCTGATCGCAGCGCTGGTTTGTTGTACTTCAATATTCTGTGCCTGTAACAAAGACACAAAATGCTCCAGCCGTTTACGGTTGGCGGTGGGTAAAATCACATAACTTTTATCGGCATATGGGCTGTCGCTCGACGTCACCAATTGCCGGTCTTTGACAAAATCGCGGTAAATGTCTTTGCTGTGCGCCGCCAGCGTTTCCAGGTTACTCAGTGAACTTTGCAGCTGATGATGCACCGACTGCGCGTAGGTGCGGATGATGCCATTTTCCAGCCGGATCCCATCTTCAGCGGTACGCGCCTGCTCATACAAAATATGCACCGCGCCGCGGTATTCAGCGTAGTTGGAATAACCCGGATAGAGATTTTCGAACCATTCACCGGTGTAATAAGTCCATTTTTGCTGATCAAAACCGGCGGCCTGATCTTTGGCAAACACTTTGCCCCACTTGTGCTTACTTTGCGGAATATTGCTGTTAATTGGCTCGCGTGATGGCCCGAACAAAAAGGTATCGCTGCTGCCCATCTCGTGACCATCAATCATCAGCTGCGGATACCACTGGTTAATCAGCGCCACCCGACCGCGGGTTTCCGGCGCTTGCAGCAGGTAAAAATCGCGGTTTAAGTCGTAATAATAATGATTAGAGCGACCATAAGGCCACACGCCGGCATGCAACATCGACTGACCGTCGACATTTGGCGCGGTGCCACGGTGTTGCTCCAGCATCTTGCTAAAACGGGCGCGGCCATCCGGGTTCATCATCGGGTCGACCAGCACCACCATATTGTCCAGCAGCTGAGTCACTTTTGGGTCATCAGCAGCAATCAGCTGATAAATCAACGCCAATGCCGCATCAGCGCCGGACGATTCGTTACCGTGAATGGAATAGGCCATCCAGGCTATTGCCGGTAATTCATTGATAATTTGGTCGATCTGACCAGAAGATTGCCCCTCTGGTTTTGCCAGTAGTTGCACTTTTTGTTGAATGTCCGGCAATTTCGCCAGATTTTTCGGGCTGGAAATGGCCAGTAAATGTAGCGGTCGCCCTTCATAACTGGTGGCGTATTGCTGATAGACAATTTTGTCACTTTCCTTGGCCCACAACGCGACCAGCTGATTGATTTGCTCTGGCGTGGCGGTTTGTTTACCCACCGGAAAACCAAGTACCTGCTCTGGTGGTGTGATCGCCGGATTTACTTTAGCCGGCGTCAGTGCCAGCGGATAATCCAGCGCTGGCGCTGCGGTTGGTTTCATCAGTACTGCGGCCTGCGCGCTCAACGTCAGCATGCCGCCCACGACCGCCGTGCACAACAGGCTGGTTTTGAGCAGATGGCGGCTAAGACGATTTTTATTTTTTGGCAGATTCATCGTTGTTTATGTCCCTGTAACCAGCTGAAATACGCCTACCAGCGCCCGGATAATGTCGGAAGCACGCTGTAGGTGAAATAGGTGATGAGGCAGCTGACAAATCATCAGCAACCAGCACAAAGTTGTACAGAAACTGGCCATGGCTGTACAGCCGAAAATCGATGATTGCGACTGAAGGTTATTTATTGGAGGTTAGTTACGCTGGTTAAATAGAAAAAAGGCTTTGGAAACTTTTTGCGCAGCAGTGTTATAACCCGTTGCAGCAAGCAACAAAGCGACTGATTCGGCGGTACACCAACCCTGCTGGCGCTGATTGCGGCGCAGTAAATATTGCGAAGGTTGACTGCTTTGCAGGCTTAACGTCGGTAATGCCTGCAAATAGGGGCTTTGCCGGTACATTTTGTGCGCCAGCTGCCAGGTGGCATCCAACAGCACAAAACCGCGAATGTTTTGAAGTGCAATTACATTGTTGTTCTGGCTGAACAAGCTCCCGGCAGCAGGCGAATTGGTAGTGATGACAGCTACGTTATTATCAGGGGCTGGGTCAGTGTCGGTTTCGGTGTCAGCATTTAACACCATTGCTTCAGGCGTCGGATACAACAACATCAGTTGCCCGGCTTCAGCCATCTGCAGCAGCTGCGCATCCGGTGCGACTCTGGACCACGCCAGCCGCTGCACCACAAGAGCCGGCTCAGTGGCGAGCGCTGGAGCCACCAAAGTACCGGTATTACTGAGTTTGGAAAATTCGGTGGCGTGGGTTAATAAAATGAGTTGCAGCGGTTGTTGTGCTGATTGAAACTTTTGCAGTGATGCGGAGGTAATTTCTGCCACAAAATTACCGTGGCAGCAACGGCAGTACTGTATGAGGTGCCTGATTAAACCGGATCTCACCCTGTAACTCGGTCGCGTCCGCCAGCAACACCTGACATTGCAGCAATTCACAGTGAATGCGCCCGGCAAGCTCAGCTGGCGCAGCTTCCAACACGACTTCGCGTTCAAACTGTAAGGTAACGCCGGTCATTTCTGGTAGAAAATACTTGCCAAGACCCGCCAGGTCTTTTAATAAACCATCAAATTGTTGATGCATTTTGACCAGTTGTTGCCACTTGATACCGGCATCCAACGGCAACTTACTACGTAACCGAAAATTTAAATCACAGGCTTTGGCCGCGGGCGGTTGTTGCAGCTGGATCAACGCTTTACGGCTATTTAACAGTTCAGAATACGGCAATATCAACTCACCATTATTGGCAATGGTGAGTGGCTCGTCGCTGATATCGGTGGTGATGCGGGCCGAAGCCACATCGCAGGGCAAGCTGGTGGCTTGTTGCTGCAGCATAAAAGCCAGCGTGATGTCACTGTACTCGACTTTTTCGCTTTTTTTCAGCCTGGAATAAAAACCATCATAGTTAAATAGGGTATCCGCAGCGACCGGCACTATTAAGAAACAACAAAAAACAACACCTGCCCACACTGCCAATCCACGCATTAACTTTCATCCATAAATTTTGAATTGCTAACGATCATCGTCTGAATTTCTAATACGTACTGATCACCACGCTCAGAATACCGCTTTAAGCCATGCGCCAGTTTCTGCGCACTCACGGCTTGTTCCAGCTGGCGTACTTCTGCCCGGATAGCCCGTAAATCGTCGTACACATAAAAGGTGTTCAGGTTGTAAAAATAGGCATTGACGCTGGCCGCGATATCCGGAAATTTCGCCACTTCGTGATATTTTCCAGCGCCACGTTTGGATGGTACAAAACCACAACCGGCTTTAAAGCACCATTGCCCAAAAAAATTAAAACCTTCGATGGCAAATCGACTGGATCCCCAGCCCGATTCTTTGGCAGCCTGGTTTAACACCAGCCCGTCCGGGATTTCATCAACCCGCAGCAATAACTCTTTTAAGCCGGTGGCATCTGCTTCCGGATAATCCACTTTAAATTCATCGAATAAACTGTACACAAAGGCGAATTCTTCCAGTGTGAACTGATGCCCTTGGTTTTGTTGCTGTTGCAGCGAGAGTAACTGCTGCCGGATTTTATGCAAACGGCCATTTTCGCGGTTGATAAACGGCTGCAGATAATCGAAAAATGCTTCTTTGCGTTCAGCGGTATCTTTAATTGCGGCGAAATCAGGAACCGGTTCTAAAGCCGGCATCCGATGCGGATAGGTTACTCGTGCTAACAGCTTTTTTTGATCGGCGGAATTAAGCGCCGACAATTTGCTCGGCATTTGCCACGGCGCCAGTTCATGCGCTTCAGCAATCGGATCTTCCTGCAAAAATGGATAAGCAATGGCCGCTAAAATAACCAGCAGCGCCAGGGTTTTGGCTATAACGGTAAACCACAATTTCATCGTTAACTTTCCTGAGAGTGTTGGCTCAGTGGGCAGCGCGCAAATGCCCTTCATCCTTGAAGTTGCAGGGTTGTTGCCTTCGTTCACTCGCCCCAGTCACATAGAACAGCTATGCTCCTGGGGTCTCGCTCACTTGTCGCCTACCTGCATCTTCAATGATTTTGGGCATCATAATTCGCGCCGACAACTGTGGTCGGACTGAAAATCTTCAGATTGGCTATTTTAACCACTAAAACTGGCATTTTCGACTAAAACTTACCGGATAGTTCAAAACAGTCTAAGCAGGTTTTCGTATCTTATTGTTTTTAATGAAAATAAATTATGGCCTGGATTATGCTATCCGACCTTGTATCTCAAACCAAGGAACAGATAACATGAAAAATTTAGTCTTAGTCACCTCCTTCTGCTGTCTGATGAGTTTTCCACTACTGGCCAGCGAAAAAGAATTAACCCAGCAATTTGAGTCCGCCGAACTTTCTCAATTACAAATCAATACCGGTGTCGGTGATATTACTGTCGAAGTGACTGATGCCAGCCACATCAGTGTTGATGTCAAAGTCCGTGGCAGCAAAAGCTGGTTCTTTGGCCGCAAAGATGTTAGCGATGCCAGCCTCGAAAGCAGTATCGAAAATGGCGTATTAAGCCTGGAAGTCCCGCTGGATGACACCGAACAAACCTGGATAGTAAAAGTACCGCGGCAGCTGGCGGTTGATTTACAACTAGGTGTGGGCAGTATCAACATGGACGGCAATGCCGGCAATATTGACGCAGATATCGGCGTAGGTTCATTTTCTGCGAAATTAGCAGTTCCGGAATTTAAAAATATCGAATTAAGTGCAGGCGTTGGTGATGTCAGTCTGCAAACCGTCAAAGGCAAAACTGCCCGTAGCCATCTGGTGGGTGCTGAGCTTGAATATGCAGGCCCGGGCGAACATGCGATGGCAGTGACGGTCGGTGTCGGTGATGCGACGGTTAAAAATAGCGCACTGTAAGGCAGACGTTTACTGTACCTTGTGTGAAGTCGCTTCCTGTTCAGTAAATGCTTGTTAAGTTACTTGTTTTGTCAGTACTGGTGTTGATGCAGATACCAGTACTTTCAACAACCTACCCCATTCACTTTCCTAACAATCTCAACCACTACAGCCTTGTACTAACGGCTAAGATCCACAGCTATCCACTGAATATCAGTCCGCCACAATCTGGCCAGTTCTGTTTTTAAATCAAAAAAGCTGGTCATCGGCAAATTACGGCCACTGACACAATGCTGAGTAAAGCGGTGACAATTGTTGTGAATGAGGTCGTAATCCTGCACCGTGAAAATTTGCTGGATAGCACGCTCGGCACATCCTTCCCCCACTAAAATCTGACCTTGTCTGTCACAAGCGACCAACAAATGTTTGCCGGATCGGTTATCAAAAAAACGATTGATGGAAATGGCGCGTACCAGACCAGAACCCTGCAACTCGACAATCTGGCCTTCGCCAATATAAATACCGGTATGTTCAAATAAATGAAAAATCTCACAAACGACGACGGCGCCAGCAGGTACAGCAGATAATTGCCACATATTGAAATTTTTTTGCTGAATTTCCCCCAGTATGATTGCAAAACTTGGTTGGCTGTGTAAAAAGGTGTAAGAAAGTTTTTCTCATTAAGATGTCCAGACGGATGTCGAATTTAATCTTTACCCAAAATCATTGACGTTTCAGCGAGGCGTCAAGGATGGCGGGTACACTACGGAGGCAGTAAGGTAAGCGGCATGAAACCAATTGAGCGCTCGAAAAAACTAGACGGTGTATGTTATGACATTCGTGGACCGGTTGCCCGGGAAGCGAAACGGATGGAAGAAGAAGGCCATCGCATTTTAAAGCTCAATATTGGAAATCCCGCCCCCTTCGGTTTTGAAGCGCCGGACGAAATCCTCAAACATGTGATCCACAATCTGCCGACAGCCCAGGGCTACACCGACTCGCAAGGTATCTACCCTGCGAGGGTCGCTGTCGCCCAGTATTATCAGCAACGCGGCATTTTGGGCGCTGAAGCTGATGACGTATATATTGGCAACGGCGTATCAGAGCTGATTCTGATGTCACTGCAGGCGTTGTTGGACTACGGTGATGAAGTCTTGATCCCGTCCCCTGATTATCCACTATGGACGGCAGCGGTGAATTTGGCCGGCGGCAAAGCGGTGCATTATCGTTGTGATGAACAAGCTGACTGGTTTCCCGATACCGCAGATATTCGCAGCAAAATTAACAGCCGTACCAAAGCGCTGGTGCTGATCAACCCGAATAACCCTACCGGCGCTGTCTACAACGATGCGATGTTGCTGGATTTGCTGCAAATCGCCCGTGAACATAATCTGGTGGTGTTGTCGGATGAAATTTACGACAAAATTTTATACGACGGTGCGACGCATACCGCCACGGCATCGCTGGCTGACGATTTGGTCTTGCTGACTTTTGGTGGTTTATCCAAGAATTACCGTATCGCTGGTTTTCGCGTTGGCTGGTTGTTTATCTCCGGTGCCAAACAGGCAGCGCGCCACTACATCGAAGGCCTGAATATTCTGGCATCGATGCGGCTTTGCGCCAATGTGCCTTGTCAGCATGCAGTGCAAACAGCATTGGGTGGCTATCAGAGCATCAACGAGTTGATTATTCCCGGTGGCCGCTTGTACGATCAGATGGATTTAGCCCATCGGCTGGTGAACAATATTGAAGGTTTAAGCTGCGTGCGGCCCAAAGGCGCCATGTACTTATTCCCGAAAATTGACCGGAAAATTTTTCCAATCAAAGACGATGAGCTGATGGTGCTGGATTTCCTGCGTCAGTATAAAGTGCTGTTAGTGCATGGCCGCGCTTTTAACTGGCCGGAGCCGGATCACTTCCGCATTGTGTTTCTGCCGCATAAAGAGCAGCTGGAACAGGCGATTGGCAAGCTGGCACAGTTTTTACCAGGTTATCGCCAGTTATAACACTCTAATGTGAGACCGGCAAAAATGCGCTGATGCCTTAGCGACGATTGGCACAGCGCAAAGGATACAACAGGAAATTTGATGACAGAACCGCTCCATAGCCACTTTTTCGCCCATTTGTTCCGGATGAAACTTATCCACCGCTGGCCGTTGATGCGTAACGTCAATACCGAAAACGTGGCGGAGCATAGTCATCAGGTGGCGATGGTCGCGCATATGTTGGCGGTGATCGGCCAACAGATGTTCAGTAAAAACCTCAATCCGGAACGGATTGCCACCTTAGCGCTGTACCACGATGCCAGCGAAGTGATCACCGGCGATTTGCCAACGCCGGTGAAATACTTTAATCCGCAGATCGCGATTGAATATAAAAAGATTGAAGCTATTGCCGAGCAACGGTTGCTGGATTTATTACCCAAGGCGCTGCAGCAGGTTTATCAGGAATTTTTACTTTCGACCGCTTATACCGAGGAAGAAAAGCTGTTGGTTAAAGCCGCCGATCATCTGTGTGCTTATGTGAAAACCATCGAAGAAATTTCTGCTGGAAATCATGAATTTACCATCGCCAAACGACGACTGGAAAAAATCCTGTTGAACTACCCACAACCCGAGGTTAAGTATTTTCTCGAGACCTTCACTGCCAGTTTTGCTTTGTCACTGGATGAAATCAGTCAGGACGAACCGCAGTAAACGGCACGTCCTTCGCTGTTGATATTGAGCCAATCGGCCACAAATTTTAGATGTTTCAGTTAGTGGCGATGCGGTACCGCATGGTCATGGTCATGGTCATGGTCGGCATGTTGAGCGTCCGCACCGGTATTCACCAGGTTTTTATCATCACGACAGGCTTCGTCCGGTACTTCAAATTCAACCGTGGTGTGGGCCAGCTGAAACGGCTGTAGTAATTCGCGAATTTGTTCCTTATGCCGGCGCAACAAAGCACTGTCGGCTTCAGCTTTCAGCACCAGATGCACCGTCAGCACGTGTTGTTCGCCATCAAGCGACCACAAATGCAAATGATGGATCTCTTTGACAAAATCGAGACTCGACAGTTTGTCGGTCACATCTTTCGTCAAATGTGGATCCGGGCTAATTTGCAAAAATAATTGCAGGGTTTTCTTCAGATTTCGCCAGACATTGAGCAGAATAAAGCAGGTAAAACCAATACTGAGCACCGGATCAATCCAGGCCCAACCGGTCAGATATAACAAAATACTACCGATCAGTACTGCCGCCCAGCCGAGCACATCTTCCAGTAAATGCCAGCTTAGCACCTGCTCGTTTTGGGTTTTGCCAAAACGAAGTTTGTAAACTGCCGCGCCGTTGACGATCACTCCCAACACCGCCAGCGCGATCATCCCCTCCGCCATCGGTAATTGTGGTGACCATAACCTTGGAATGGCTTCGGTTAAAATCCACAAGGAACCCACTACCAGAATGACACTATTGACGAGGGCGCTTAACAGCGACCAGCGCCGAAAACCATAACTGTATTTAGGTGTTGCTGCTTTATTGGCGACTTTACTCGCCAGCCAGGCAAAACCAATCGCCAGACAATCACCCAGATCGTGCATGGCATCGGCCATAATTGCGACGCTATTGGTCAGGTAACCACCGATAAATTCAATAATGGTAAAACAGAAGTTCAGCCAGAATGCGACTGCGATATTGCCACTTTCATGGGAATGCGTGTGGCCGTGTGCATGATGAGAATGGCCGTGGTGATCGTGCGGCATAGGTCTACCTGAAATATTCAATATTCCCCTTAACTTAGCCAGTTCCACCGACACAGGCAAGGGAAAAAGTCCGGTTGCCTGACAAATGCGCAACAACGCAAAAAATCCTTGTGCAATCCTTGTGTTCTCGCGGGCTGCTGGTTAGTCTGACCGCATCTTACATGCTGGAGTATCGCGGGTGTTGTTGTCAGATTTCAGAAAGGTTGCAAAAACAGTGTTGAGGCCACAACAGGCCGTGTTGCGTCTGCAGCTGCCGTCAGCTTCAGCAGGTCATGTTGCAAGCCGCGTGCTACTTGGCACATTGCTGCTGTGTTTGACGGCGCCAAGCCATGCCCAACCGCAGTTTCAGGCGGTGCAACCAAAACTAGACGCTGGGATTTGGCCGGACAATAGCAAACAACTTTGTTTTGTCGCAGATGAAACGCTGAAGTATCTGGCAAAAGGTGCGGCATACGATACCGCAGCAATCCACGGTGGTAAATTGGCAGGCGCGACCACGCCACTACCGCGGGTGGTCGACACCTTAAAATATCTTTGTAAAATCAGTCAGGAAGACCAAGCCTCTGGCCAACCGTCGCGGCTAGCGAACGCGCAGTTTATTGCTCAACACTTTGAATTTGTGCGTTGGTTGCCCGATCTTACCGCCGCCGCTAAAGTTAATAAAAACAAACCTTTAGTACAAAATATTCCAAAAGATAAACTGCTGCTGACCAAGTACTACGTTCGTATTGCCGATGGTCGTTCGCAAAAAACCGCATTGCAAGATCAAGCTTTATACGGTTTGCCGTTTGACGAACAAAAGTTGCCACTCGACCAGGCCGATGCGCTTGGCAAAAAAATC
Source organism: Rheinheimera sp. SA_1 (assembly GCF_001669775.1). Classification (GTDB taxonomy): domain Bacteria; phylum Pseudomonadota; class Gammaproteobacteria; order Enterobacterales; family Alteromonadaceae; genus Pararheinheimera. Next base: position 4,947 of record NZ_LXWK01000016.1, on the reverse strand, counting down.
ACCCGTTTTCAGCTAGGGAAACAGGACATCGTCAAAGGCGCACTGGAGCAAAAACCGCTACGTGCCCCTGCTTTAATTTGGCTAAGCCGTGATGATTTAGAGGGTGCGTTGTTACAAGGGACCGCAGTGATCCCTGAAGGGAGTTCGTACCGCTACTTTAATGTGCACCGCAGTAACGGCATTGCTTATGACCGTCTGTTAAAACCAGAGCAACAACAACGGTATTGGTACTTCAAGCAGGTACAAAGCGTACTGGGCTATGGCAAAGATGCCGACTATAAAATTCCGATCGCGCCTGAAGTCACAGTCGCCGGTGATATTGTCAATCTGGGATTAGGTAAGCTAATCTTACTTTCCACAATTGAAGGCGGTAAAACTCACTATCGCCTGACAATTTTGGCCGATACCGGCGGCGCTTTTGCCAATAATCAGTTTCAGCTGGATTGGTTAAGTGGTTATTACCGCGACTGGGATCAATATTATCAAGCCAATAAACATCGCAATGACTACAGTACTGCCTGGTTACTGCTGAAAAAACAATAAGATATAGGATTATCATTCAAGATGCGGTTGTTGCTGGCTGTTGCCACTCTGATGATGAGCACCCAGGCTTTTGCCAGCCTGGACTATGCTGCCTGGGCAAAAAACAACCGGGATGGTAGCTGGACCCGCAGTGCCGAAACCGCTGTTGCTAATTCGCCACTGGTAAGATTAGTCCCGAAAGACATTCTCTATTTTTGCCCCGCTTATCCAAAACTACATGCTACAGAACGGCGCAAATTCTGGGTTGGCTTAATTTCAGCAATGGCCAAACCGGAAAGCAATTTTAAACCACAGCGGTTTTATCAGGAGAAATTCCGCGATGGTAAAGGCCGGCCGGTGATCTCACGTGGTTTATTACAAATATCCATTGAAAGTGCCAATCAGCAACGTTATGGCTGTGATATCCCCTATCCGGCAAAGCTGCATGATCCACGCATCAACCTGGCCTGTGGCGTAAAAATCCTCTCCAAATGGGTCAGCACGGATGGTGTTATCGCCAAACATTCGCAGGCGAGGATCCATAAAGGCGGCAGCCGCTACTGGTCGACATTACGTCCAAAAAGCGGTCATTTACGCGCTATCGCCGACTTTACCCGCAAACTGCCATTCTGTAATTAACAGCTCCTGCGAAGACCCATCACTGGTCGTAACATTCAGGTCGCGCCTCATCAGTAGCGGCCTGGATTTTCAGCTGCATGCCACTGACTCCTCTGTATTTTTTCATAAAGCTGCCACTGTTGTTGCTTGCGCATGACCGGGATAAACGCTCTATTTGTTTTTTAGCAACAATTATTTTTCAAAATAGGCATTCCAAATGTAAAGCGCACAGATCACAGTTGCATCAATAACTTTACATTGGCTAGCTACAGCATTTGGCGCGCTTTCAGCTCCGGAAAACAACCGTATCACTCACCACCCATCATTTGCAAATGCCAGCATCTATCTGATTTACATAAATTTATTTAACTATTTACTGTAAGGCATATTTGATTAGCTCGCTGGCTACTGTCAACTTCACGTTACTCTTGAGCAGATCTATTCGTTAAATTCTTTCATCCGTAAACCAGACAAGCTCAGATTGCTACATATTAGCAACCTCTTAAATTTCCATGTGTGTGATTTTAAATTAACCTGTTTTTTATCTTGGTTACATTGCATTTCATGATGTAGCTCAGATCATAAAACCATAAGTCAAAAGGGAAAACGCATGAACCATAAAAAAACGATGCTAGCGTTAACACTGGCACAACTCTTCACGGCGCCGATGTTGTTTGCGCAACAAAGCAATGAGCAAAGTACGGCTGAACCGATGGAATCCATCACTATCACTGGTTCGCGCATTAACCGCACCAGTGCACAAATGAGTACACCGACGACTATCGTTGATGCTGCAACCATTGAATTATCCGGTGCGAAAAACATTGGTGATCTGATCCATCAGCTACCAGCGCTCGCCAATGGTATCGGCGCGGTATCCTCCAGCGACGGTAACGGCGGGAATAAATCAGACGCCGGCCTGGAACTGGCAAATTTACGCGGACTGGGTTCTGTCCGTACGCTGGTGTTGGTCGACGGCCGCCGCCATGTACCTGGCTCTGCAAACGAATCGGCAGTTGATTTAAGTATGATCCCTGCCTCGTTGATTGAACGAATTGAAATCGTCACCGGTGGTGCATCAGCCATTTATGGTGCTGACGCTGTGACAGGCGTGGTCAATTTTATTTTAAAGAAAAATTTCACCGGTATTGAAGTTGATGTGTCTGCAGGTCAGACATCCAAAAGTGATGCCAAACAAAAGGATTTCAAACTGACCATCGGCGAAAATTTTGCCAATGACAAATTAAATACGACGCTGCATCTGAATTATTCAGACCGGGACGAGTTACCGATGTCGGCGCGTGGTTATGCAAATGCCAACCCGGCATTCGCCCGATTAGGTAGTGCCAAGCCGAATGATGGCATCAGTGATACCGTCTGGCACCGGGATCAACGCTTTCAGGCTCTCAGTCGCGAGGGTCTGATCTATTTGCCAAACGCAAAGTGGGTGTTAGCAGGAACTCCGTTTGATATTATCAACAATCCACTGCCGCCTACATTTGGCGGTGATCCTTTTGGATTAGGTTACGATACTTTTACTATTGACCGCGACAACGGCAAATTCCGGCCATTCGTTAGCGGGACCAACTGTCAAATCGTCCCTTGTGATGGCGGCGATGGTTTTCAAACTCCCGAGACCAACAGCTTGCTCACCCCAAGTACGCGTTATCTAATGGATTTCAGTAGTCATTATGAAGTGAGTGATCAACATTCACTGTATTTTGATGCGAAGTACGGCAAAGTTGAAGCTGCGGCGGCCGGTCAGGCCAGCGTATTTCATGACGACAATTTCGGGCCATTAATTCCACTGAGAATCGACAATCCATTTGTACCAGCCGAACTTAAGCAACTGATGACAGCTCGCGGTATCAATGTGGCTGCGCTTGCTGTTGTTGGACGCCCGCTTCGCACTGACAATACCCGGGAAACGATGCAGTTCACTTTTGGCAGCAAGGGACTCATCGGTCAATATAGCTATGACACCTTCTTTCAACATGGTGAAGTCGAGAGTGAGTTAGTCAGCCAGGATACGCTGATGAGCCGCTATTACGAAGCACTCGACGCAACAACCGATGCCTCAGGAAAAGCAATTTGCCGCAGCCGCAACAGCAGCTGTTCACCATGGAACGCCATGTATAATCAGGTGTCACCAGAAGCATTGGCCTATGTTGGCGTTGATTTACTCACGACGGAAAAAGTTGAACAAACTCTGGTTTCATACTCGATCAATGGTGATCTTGCTGAACTGGACGCCGGTATTATTGGATTTGCCGCCGGTGTTGAGTACCGTAAAGAATCATCGCAGAGCACACCGGATATACTGGCACAGGCAATTGATGCCGATGGGGTTGGCTCAGGATTGGTCGGTAGCAGAACCGGCGCCACCAGAGCACAAAATAGTTATGTCAAACCAACTTCTGGCGAATATGACGTCAAAGAGTTGTTTGGTGAGCTGATTGTACCACTGCTGAGCGACTATACATTGATCGACAACCTTGAACTGGAAGCCGCTGCCCGGGTATCAAACCATAGTATTACCGGCACAGACAGTACCTATAAACTTGCATTGAACTGGGCGTTAACTGACAAGATCCGCACCCGTGCGACCTATTCACTCGCAGTCCGGGCGCCAAATATTGCAGAACTGTTTGCGCCAGACTCTATTAGTGGTGCGAGAATGACCGATCCATGTCATGCGGCCAACCGAAATGGTGGATTAAATCCAGCACAGCGCCAAGCCAACTGTTTAGCACTGGGCATCCCTGCTGACTTCATTTCAGAAGCTTCATTTGGTACCAGAAGCGTCCAGACTCGTGGCAATAGAGATTTAAAACCAGAAGAAGCAACAACTTATACTCTTGGCCTGGTCTGGCTGCCGTTTGACCGCTTTAACGTCGCGCTAGACTATTGGAATATTGAAATCGAAGATGCGATCACCAGTTTCGACGCTTCAGACGTTCTGAGTAACTGTGTCGACGGTGCAGCGCTTGATCCTAAATTTTGCAGCTCGGTATCTCGTCGGGCGGATGGCAATATCAACCTTGTTTCAGTCGCGAATATCAATGCGTCAAAATTCATTGCCAATGGTACCGACTTGGATCTGAGTTACAGCCTGCCACTTTCTGCCGGCTCGGTAGATACGTCGCTTGTATTAACTTATCTTGGTGAGCGCGAGTTCTGGCAAAATCCCGAGTTCCAAAGCAACGCCCTGAATGATGCAGGAACTTCCCGCTATCCACATGTTCGGGCGCTATTACGGGCAGCCTATCGCACTGATACTTACACCATCGGTTGGACGATGAATTACGCCAGTAAATCAACTTTTAACAAAACAACCCTCAACGATGACGCTTACCCGGAATGGTTCGATAACAAAGTGGCGAGTTATGCTAAACACAATTTGTTCTTAAACTATAACATTAGCGACGACGTCAGCACTTACCTGAATATCGACAATATCGGCGATAAAAAACCGCAATATCTGCCAGGTATTAATCAGGGCACCTTAATTTACGACGCGGTTGGGCGCAGATTTAACCTGGGCGTTAAAGTGAAGTTTTAAATGATTAACTTAGTAGTAAGTTAATGGCTTTAAATAATGATGTATGACAAAAACGACTCATGGTGATGAAATCAGGGGTCGTTTTTTTTGGAATGAATGGATTCGACGATTATTTATAGGTAATCCTCCCATTTTTAACCGAAGTTAAAAGTAGAGTTTATGCAGCCATCAATGGCGGCTTTCCGCCATTGGCTTTGTGCGGTCGTTCATGATTGTAAAACCATAACCATTTTGTGGCATAGTCC
>NZ_LXWK01000014.1 GCF_001669775.1 Rheinheimera sp. SA_1 | reverse complement strand
TTACCACTTTGTGATTCATGACTGGGGTGAAGTCGTAACAAGGTAACCCTAGGGGAACCTGGGGTTGGATCACCTCCTTACCTAAAGCGGAACTATTTTGCGTAGTGTCCACACAGATGATTGATTGTAAACGTAGAGCAAACAGTAAGACCCATTGCGGTTACGGCTGGTCTGTAGCTCAGGTGGTTAGAGCGCACCCCTGATAAGGGTGAGGTCGGTAGTTCGAGTCTACTCAGACCAACCAATATCGCCTGTATGGGGTTATAGCTCAGCTGGGAGAGCGCCTGCCTTGCACGCAGGAGGTCAGCGGTTCGATCCCGCTTAACTCCACCATTCTTAAGAAATGAAATTACTGTTTGAAAACTCAAAGACAAGTTCTTGAAATCAAGTGCTTCTCTTTGAGCTTTATGCTCAACGCTCTTTAACAATTAGGCAAGCTGATAGTAGTAAAAATAAAGGTCAACAATTTTATTGTGAACCTTAAGCACGATACTTACGATTTCAAAGACAATTTGGGGTTGTATGGTTAAGTGACTAAGCGTA
>NZ_LXWK01000013.1 GCF_001669775.1 Rheinheimera sp. SA_1 | reverse complement strand
TTACCACTTTGTGATTCATGACTGGGGTGAAGTCGTAACAAGGTAACCCTAGGGGAACCTGGGGTTGGATCACCTCCTTACCTAAAGCGGAACTATTTTGCGTAGTGTCCACACAGATGATTGATTGCAGAGATAGAGCAAACAGTTAGAGACCGTCAGGTCATGATTGGTCTGTAGCTCAGGTGGTTAGAGCGCACCCCTGATAAGGGTGAGGTCGGTAGTTCGAGTCTACTCAGACCAACCAGATTCTGCTTTATGCTTCGTTATTTGAAGACTCGTGTACAGAAGTACACTTCGCCTTCAAATGCCTTGCCTAAAACAGAATCACCAAATGATATATTTGGGGTTATAGCTCAGCTGGGAGAGCGCCTGCCTTGCACGCAGGAGGTCAGCGGTTCGATCCCGCTTAACTCCACCATTCCTTAGGTTCACTATGGAAAAGAATAACTGATTGATTGCTCAACAAATTCAAATCAAAGCGCACTTATTTGTGTGGTTTGATTTGAGTTTATCTCAAAATGCTCTTTAACAATTAGGCAAGCTGATAGTAGTAAAAATAAAGGTCAATAATTTTATTGTGAACCTTAAGCACGATACTTACGATTTCAAAGACAATTTGGGGTTGTATGGTTAAGTGACTAAGCGTA
>NZ_LXWK01000012.1 GCF_001669775.1 Rheinheimera sp. SA_1 | reverse complement strand
ACCATCACGCCCATACCACTGACGTCGGCGTCATATGAAATACTGGTATTTGCCCAGGCACTATCCAACGGGTCAATCAGCTGCAAGCGGTTCAGACTGTCATAGCCGTAGGATGTTTTATAACCATTCAGATCGGTAACATCTTTAACCGTGCCGGTATCGTTGATGGTTTGCGACAGTAAAATGTGGCAGCTGCTATTTGCAGCGCATGAAGCAGTGTAACGCTGCGGTAATTTAACCTGCTGCGGTTTACCCCGTTTGTAGTTGTCGTACTGCACCCAACGATTAGGAAGGTTGTATTCAAATAATTTCAAGTTGCCATCACTATGATAATCCATAGTGCCAATCAAGGTGCCGAACCTCTTCTTTTGTTGCGGCAACGATTTATTGGCGTGGCTACTGGCGTAATACACCGTTTCCTCATAGGTGGTCCAGGTTGAATTATCTGCTGAACGCTGCTGTTTGCTGGCCATATTTAATAACCAGTTTGTGGTGTCGTGCTGGTATGTGGTTTTTGTCCAACGGGATTTATTGTTGGCAGAATTGCTGTAGCGGCTTTCCTCATAAATCAGCTGTGGCGCTTCATACAGGTTAAAATCACTAAAACGGGTAACAAACTCAGAATCATCCGAGCCAAAATATCCGTCAATTGGGTCGATCTTCTTTGATTCAGTCGTTAACACTGAATACTCTTTGATTTGGGTATTTGACGTCGGTAATCCATTGTCACCGGCCGAGCCATAACGCTTGCCTTGAATAAACTTACTTTCTGAACGACGCAGTAAAGTCACACCATCTTTATCGTACTGATCGCTGAATAGTTCTTTACCGTCTTCCCAATTAAATTTCCGGCT
>NZ_LXWK01000015.1 GCF_001669775.1 Rheinheimera sp. SA_1 | reverse complement strand
TTTGCCTGGTGGCAATAGCGCTGTGGAACCACCTGAATCCATTCCGAACTCAGAAGTGAAACGCAGCTGCGACGATGGTAGTGTGGCAGATGCCATGCGAGAGTAGTACACCGCCAGGCTCCCAATAAATAAAAAAGCCCCAGTCGAAAGACTGGGGCTTTTTTATTTATTGCGATTCAGGCGGTGGATTACTTGGAGAGTAGTACAGCGAAGACGGGATTTAGGACTGCAAACAATTTTGCAGTCCTCCGGCTGAGCAATCCCGAGCTCTGCGAGGGATATCCAGGCTCCCAATCCAAAAGAACCCCGCTCAGTGAGCGGGGTTTTTTGTATTTAGATTCTGGCAGTTTAGTGCGCGTAGAGTAGTACAGTGACGTCGGGATTTAAGAACGCAACCAATGTTGCGTTCTTCCGGCGGAACAATGCCGAGCTCTGCGAAGGGCATGAAGGCTCCCAATAAAGCCAGAAAGGCCCAGTCTAACGACTGGGCCTTTTTGCTTTATGGCATTCTGGCGGTCTATTGCCCGAGCAGGGCATTCCCATGCGGGGTAGTACAGTGAAGCTGGGCTTTCAAAAAGCCAACAATTTGGCTTCTCTCCGGCTGAACGCCCTGAGCTCTGCGAACGGCATGAAGGCTCCCAATATAGTCAACAAGCCCGCTCAATCAGCGGGCTTTTTGCATTTTTAGGCGGAAAAAATAAAGTATTTGGACAAAACTGCAAAGTTATTGCAGCGTTTGCCTCTGAGACTCAAACAACAGAGACCATCCTGATAACGCTGACAATGGCATTGGTTTGGCAAATAAGTAGCCTTGAGCATAATCACATTGTAACTGCTGTAAAAACTGCTGCTGTTGCACGGTTTCAACGCCTTCAGCGACGACTTTCAGCTGTAACGCCTGACATAAAGCACAGACAGCCTTGGTGATTTCCACATCATTACTCTGATGGGGGATCGTCATCACAAAAGATCGGTCGATTTTGACACAGTTAATGGGTAGGTTTTTCAAACGGCTTAACGACGAAAAGCCTGTGCCGAAGTCATCAATCGCAATCGTTGAGTTCCGCTCGCGTAGCGCGGTCAATAGATCGACTTTACCTTCCAGATCCTGAAGCGCTGTTTCGGTGATCTCATACTGCAGGCATGCCGGATTAACACTGTGTAAACGCACTGCTTGATCAATTCGTTGTAATAACAACTCATCCTCTAACTGTCGTACAGACAAATTAAGAGATATTTTAAGCTCAGCGTTTATTTCTGTTAATTGCCTGATATCTTGGCATACCCGTTCAATCACCCAGGCTCCGACTTCAACTATCAAATTACTTTGCTCTGCGACCTGAATAAACTTCTCAGTGGAAATCTGACCATGTTCTGGATGAAACCAACGTATGAGTGCTTCAACGCCATAAAATGTATGCTGCTTCAGGTCGATAATCGGCTGATAGTAGATATCAAGACCGACACCACTCAACAATGCTTGTTTTAATTCCTTTTCGATGAAGACCCGCTCTTGTGTGCGGTTAGCCATTGCGATATTAAAAAACGAATAGCGATTACGTCCGCTGTCTTTTGCCGCGAACATCGCCAAATCCGCACACTTCAATAATTCATCGTAGGTTGTTGCATCTTCGGGGAAACAGGCAATACCAATGCTGCAGGACACGGCGACGTTGCTGTTATCAAGTTCAATATCTTCATTAATGCTGCGCAGTAGTTTTTCGGCGACCCGGTGATAGAAGCTTGGATGTGAAGCATCAGGGGTAATGATCACAAACTCGTCACCACCAACCCGGATTGCGGTGTCACCGGCACGGGTGAGATTACCAATTCGTTGTGCAACTACCTGCAACAGCCGATCACCAACATGGTGGCCAAGCGTGTCGTTGACCAGTTTAAATCCGTCTAAGTCCAGGTACATCACGCCAAGCATGGTTTTATTACGCGCGGCGCGTTCAACTTCAATTTTGAGCGTTTTTTCCAGTTTTGCTCTGTTACCAAGGCCAGTTAAATGATCATGAAATGCCAATTTTGCCAGATTGTCTTCGGCGCGCCGAAGTGCCGATATATTTGAGAAGGTCAGGACATAATGACTGTTATGCATGCCTGGTTGTGGGCTTTTTACCTTGCAGATGTGTTGCCATGCTGGGAAACTCGACAGATCGCGACACAAACACACTACTTCGCCACTCCAGTGCGATGATTTAATTTCTGACAAGCGTGCTGGTTGTGGTGAGTTGGTGTAACTTGGATATAAAAATTGCTCTGGGTGAAGCCCCAGAACTTCGTTACTGCTATAGCCCGTTATAGTGCTGAAAGCCGGATTCGCCGACAATACTTTGAATTCCTGATCAAGGATTAAAATGCCTTCCGCCGTTGTTTGGAACACAGCGTATGCTTGACGTAGTTGGTGTTGCGATTGCTGCTGACTGGTGATATCACGCATCACACCAACCACCAGTTCTTCGTTTTGTGAATTAAATTTGCGCGCAAATAGTTCAACCCAGCGCGGTGGTATACCGTCCAGTAATCGCATCACGACATTGATTGGACGATCTTTTTCTAACAATTTTAATAGCCGCTGATGCTCCGATGGGTGAAACAACTGCCGTAGTTTCTCCAGTCCGTCACAAATGATTTCCGGTGGATTTGACAGTAACTCACTGACAATACCGCTGCTAATCAATGTATTACGCGTAGTATCCAGTTCCCAAAGACCAAGTTGCGCGGCTTCCATCGCCATTTGCAAACGTTGTTCGGACTTTTTAATTTTCTGATCAGCCTGGTGACGGCACAGCGCCATTTGAATCGATGCATCCAGCTCTTTGCGATCGTAAGGTTTAATTAAATAGCCATAAGGTAAACAATGTCTGGCTTGTTCGAGAATAGCGCTATCACAAAAGGCCGACAGGAAAATGACGGGTAATTGCAAATGGTGATGGACCAGTTTTGCCGCTTCGGTACCCCGCATGGCACCTGCCAGTTTGATGTCCATCAGCACCAAATCGGGTCGATGCCGGCAGGCGTTCTCCAGTACTTCTTCGCCGAATGCGACGGTAGCCACCACATGATGGCCCAGATCTTCGAGTGACATTTTCAAATCTAAAGCGACGATATGTTCATCTTCGACGATTAGAATATTGCTGGTCATAACGACGCCTCTTTCATCGGAAAAAAGTGTACCAAAAAACCAGTTCCTGGCTGGCGCTGCAGCGTCAGTTCCCCACGTAACTGTGCGACAAAGGTAGGGATCAGCTGAAACCCCAGCGAGCCTTGCTGGCCCAGTTCAACATCTGGCGGCAACCCAACCCCGTCGTCGAGAATATTCAGGCGGACTCTGCGATCGCTCTCTTGCGAAAGTTCCAGCCGGATTAGGCCATGAGTCCGTTGCGGGAAAGCGTGTTTTATGGCGTTCGTCAGCACTTCGTTCACGAAAAGACCACAGGGGATCGCCTGTTCCAGTTCCAGCACTAATTGCGGATCGACCGCTGAAAAGTCAAAATCAATCTGGCATTGTTGACTGAGGCTTTGCCGCACCAACTGACAAAGCTGTTGCAAATAGGCACCTAATGTAATGGATGAAAAATCTCGTTTTTCGTACAGTAACTGATGGGTCAGTGCCATAGTCCTTACCCTTAACTGGCTTTCCGCCAAAGCTTGTTTCACTAATGGTGCAGCGCCACGGGCTTGCAAATTCAGCAGGCTGGATATGATTTGCAGGTTGTTTTTAACCCGGTGATGTACTTCATTCAGCAATGCCGTACGTTCAGTGAGTAACTGGCTTTTTTCGTCGACAATGAGCTGCAGTTTTTGCTGAGCCTGCTTTTGCGCCGTAATATCGGTAACGGTGGCGAGGACTCTGGCATCGCCGCTGATGTTTAAGTGTGTCAGACCGATATCCACCGGAAACAACGAGCCATCTTTCCTTTTTGCGTACAACTCAGTGCGTTCAGACATGCGTCGGGTACTGGGATGTTGCAGATACTGATCCCGGTGATGATGATGGCGGCTGGTCAGTTCCGACGGCACTAGAATTTCGATCGGCTGCCCAATTAGCTCGGCGGCAGTATAACCAAACATTTCCAGTGAGCGCGGATTGATCATGGTAATACAGCCGTCCTGGTCAACGGAAATAAGGCCATCGGCAGCGCTGTCAAAAACCCGACGGAACCTGAGTTCACTTTCGCGTAATTGGGCTTCGCTGTGGGTTCTGCCTGAGATATCAATCGCCGACGGGATTAAATAACTGAGTTGTCCCTCAGCATCGAACATTGGCGCCAACATAAAGTCGACGATCATGATTTGATCTTTCATCTTGGCCGTAATATCAAATCGACTGGTTCGTCCGGCAATCCCATCAGCAACGGCGATTTTAATCCGTTCGCGTTCGGTCTCTGAATGTTGCCACCAATAGCAGTCCCAAAACTTTTGGTTCACGACATCTGCCAGTTCGATCCCGGCGGCTTCTAACGGTGAACGATTGGCATCGATGAGTACTCCTTCCGGCGTCAGAATACCGACAAAGGCAAACAAATTATCAAGTACCTGCCGCAAGGTCTGGGAACTTTGCTGATCTGTATGCAGTCGATTTTTATCTGTTATTTCTGGTTGCACCTGTAATGCAAAACCTAACACGCCACCTGAAGTTAATAACGGCTGTAATGTGCAATTCCATGGTTTACCCTGTGCTGATGTCACGGTAGATATCATAAGTTTGCTATCGACAGAAGCTGTTGGATTAAGGCCTAGCTGCTGTAATACAGGCACAAGTGTATGCAGTGAGCTTCCTGATAGTTCTGCAATATGTTGATGTGAGTGCGCATCAATACTATTGCCAGTAAAGTCAGCAAACGCTTGATTTACCGAGAGGTAATGAAAGTTATGGTCGATCAAGGCCATCGCAGCAGTAGGCCGCTGTAGTAAATGATCAAATGCCAGTGCTTTGCATTCTCGTGAGTAGTCGGAAGAAGTGTCATCTGAGGAAAACACGCTTAGGCCATCCTTTGTCCTGCGGCAATGACTTTGACTCTAGTTTATATATTGGGGAATCGCCATTGGTGGAGAGGCTATTTGTGTTGCGCAAAATAAAGGCCACATGAAGCGGCCTTGACTGTTGCAAATCAGGTGTTGTAAATCAGGCTTTGAAGTCAGTTATTAGTCAGCCAGGTAATAATCAACAGTGGCAACCACCCGTACTTTTTTAATGTGCGGTGTGCTGCTGTCGCGGTCACCAATGGTGAATTGGCCTTGATTTGCTTGCTTAATTTTACCAACGCGGCTATTTGAATCGGCGGCAAATTTTTCCGCGACTTCTCGGGCATTGCGGGTTGCTTCTTCAATCATCGCTGGTTTAATACTGTTAAGTCCGGTGAATAGAAATTCCGCGCGGCTATCATAATCCTGACCAGTGATGGCGATGCCGTTTTTGCTCAGCTCAATCAGTTTTTGCATCGCGCCGTGTGCCATATCCACATGGGTACTATAAACCGTGACGATGGAGCTTGCTGTAAAGCGTGGCTGATTCGGATTGCCGTCATGATAGCCAGCTTGCCGGTCGACAATCGCCGGCACGGATACTGAAATTTCTTCCGGGCTGAACCCATGCAGCTTCAAAAAGGCAATCACCTGTTCGTTTTTCCGTTCGATGCTGCTGACCAAAGTCGGCAGGTCGCTACCCACATCGTTAAATTTGATTGGCCAAATGACTGTATCAGCGGCGATATCCCGTTCTGAAAGGCCTTTGACCTGGACGGTACGTTCCAGTGATTTGATCGACATTAATTGTTGCCCTAATGTGAAACTGGCAGCAATTAAACCAAAACTAAAGCAGGCGCCTAAAATCCAGGCGGTGTTAGGGGTCGTCATCTTAAACTCCAAATAATGCTGAAAATCCGTTTCTATTTTGACGCCATAGGCTGAATGAGTTATGAATTGCGTGAGCAGAAGTTGGTGTCAGGTCAGGATGCCGATGCCAGAACCATCAGAAAAAGCAGAGAAACAATTGTCTTTTGAAAAGTCATTAGCAGAAACGAAAAAGGGCTTTACCATTACTGGTAAAGCCCTGAGTTTCATACACGAAGGTCAATATTCTGCCCGAGATTTCCGACAGGTGATGATGCAGGAGAAGCGGTAGTCGCACTCTCCAATAACTGCATCGTCATTTTACCTTCTTGTTTTTGCTGAGTTTTGGCAAGTGCCAGGCTCAACATTTCGTAGCCTTGGCTAACTGCCGCGCCACCGATGCCTTCAGTCATAGAACCTCCCCATGCTAATACATCACAACGCTTATCGGCCTTATATTAAGTAACTTTAATATAGATTTTGCTGGCCGTCTGGCAAAAACGGGGAAAAAAAGCATAAAAAAGCCCCGCTTGTTGCAGCAAGCGGGGCCGGGGCTTTTCGCTCGGAGTGACTCATTCTTCCAAAGCGTTAAGATTCTGTGTTGCCAGTTTTACGAGATTTGCACTAAGGCAGTGGAGCTGGCTTTTAATTGCGACTGTGACAGTACCGGGGTCAAAGGGCGTACTGGCCGGGTTGGACCTTTTTTCATCGTGCCTTTGATCATCGGCTCTGGTACTGCAGGTAATTTACCGAGTTTTGCAGCCAGACCTTGTTGTATATCGGCCACACTGTAACCTGCTTTAATTTTCATTCGTATATAGGGAATGCCGGATGCTTCCAACGCGCCACTGACAAACCAGTCCGGAATGGCTTTATGCCCGGCTTTATTGCTGTTATTCACCAAATCGACGACTGCAACAATGCTCATGTCAGTGCTATCAACCAGCACGTAGTCCAGATACTTGGCATTTAACTTTAATAAGGCTGTGCGACGGGTTTTAGCATCGGCATTATCTTTTAATTCCAAGATGTCAGCCAATTTTACCCGGTTGATAATTTTATATTTATCGCCTACTGCTTTTTCCAGTAATGATAAAAAAGACCGCTCTATTTGAGTAAACAACTGGCCACGTTTTGTAAAAGGGAATGGATTTCCATGATTAATAAAGCGGGTAACAATGAAAGCAGCGACCGCTGCCAGCAACACCAGTAAAATGATAATAAATTCCATATCGACCTCTGACAAAAATTTGACTCTCAAGGCAACTATTGCCATTTGACATCAGTTTCCAGCAATGACTTTGCAGAAGTTGTGCCAGAACCTAAACGAATTATTCAAAAGCTTCATTTTTTAAATTGATGCCTGCCATTGCTGATATTAATGACGATGATAATGGTGTGATGCTGGTTTGCGCTTATAGTGATCGGCAGCGGGTGGTATATGTCCCGATAAACTAATTCTGTAGCCATCGTGTATTGATATCGCCTGCTTCTCTCAGGCAAAGCAAAAAAAGGACCGGATCATGACAATAGAACGCGCGCAATTAACCATCCACGGAGCGATGCAACCGGCTTATGATGACATCCTGACGGATGAAGCCTGCTCCTTTCTGGTGTCGCTGGTCAGAGCCTTCAGACCGCAACTGAAAAGCTTGCTGGCAACCCGGCAACAGGTGCAGGCACGTTATGACGGTGGTGCTTTACCAGATTTCCTGCCAGAAACTGCCGCTATCCGTACTGCTGACTGGCAAGTCGCTGCCATCCCGGGCGATTTACAGGACCGCAGAGTCGAAATTACCGGGCCGGTGGATCGGAAAATGATCATTAATGCGCTGAATGCTGATGTAAAAGTGTTTATGGCAGATTTTGAAGATTCGCAGGCACCAAGCTGGAGTGGGGTGATTGAAGGTCAGATTAACCTCAAAGATGCCAATTTAGGGTCGATTAGCTATGAAGATCCGGCATCTGGAAAACAATATGCCTTGCGCGATAATCCGGCACTGTTGATTGCACGGGTGCGTGGTTTGCACTTGTGGGAGCGTCATTTAACGGTTGATGGTGAGCAAATCCCCGGTTCGCTGACCGATTTTGCGTTGTACTTTTTCCATAATTATCAACATCGTTTGGCCACAGGCTCCGGCGTTTACTACTATTTACCGAAACTGCAAAGCCATCATGAAGCCAAATGGTGGGATGATGTTTTCCGCTTTGCCCAAAGTTATTTTAGCCAGCCTATCGGCACCGTACGCGCCACAGTGCTGATTGAAACTTTGCCTGCGGTATTTGAAATGGACGAAATTCTGTATAGCCTGAAAGATCACATCGTGGCACTGAATTGTGGTCGCTGGGACTATATTTTCAGTTATATCAAGACGTTAAAAAATCATCCGGACCGGGTTTTGCCAGATCGTCAAGTTGTGACTATGAATCAGCCGTTTTTAAGTGCTTATTCGCGGTTATTAATCAAAACCTGTCACAAGCGTGGTGCGCTGGCAATGGGCGGTATGGCGGCTTTTATTCCGGCTAAAGATGCCGTGCAAAATGAAGCCATTCTGGCCAAAGTAACGGCCGATAAAAGCCTCGAAGCCAACAACGGCCATGACGGCACCTGGGTGGCGCATCCGGGGCTCGCGGCAACAGCAAATGCAGTGTTTAACGCCAAACTTGCTGATAAGCCTAACCAGCTGCATATTTCGCGCGCCGATGATGCGCCAATTACTGCCGCCGATTTATTACAGCCTTCCGAAGGTGAGCGCACCGAAGCTGGCATGCGAACCAATATCCGGGTGGCGCTGCAATATATTGCCGCCTGGATCAGCGGAAAAGGTTGTGTGCCGATTTATGGTTTGATGGAAGATGCGGCGACAGCGGAGATTTCCAGAACTTCAATCTGGCAATGGATCAAACACGGTAAGTCATTGTCTAATGGCAAGTTAATCGACAAAGCCTTATTTAGTCAGATGCTGGCAGAGGAGTCGTTGGTGGTGAAAGCTGAAGTTGGCGACGAGTTATGGCAACAACAAAGCTTTGACAAAGCCGCTGGATTGCTTTTAAGTATCACTACGGCTGATGAGTTGGTGGACTTCCTAACCCTGCCAGCTTATGAGTTATTAGGGTAAACAGAGCGGGGCTTCGGCCCCGCTTTTTCGTTACAGAAATGACTGTCAACACGCGGCAGAAATGTAGTTAGTGCGTCAATTCATCCGCTATTTCCACGATAAGCCGGCGCAGCCAGATATGACTGGCATCCTGATGCAATAACGGGCTCCAGATCATTTTCAGCTCAATCGACGGGATTGGAAAAGGTGGATCAAGCACCTGCATGGTGCTGTCGTTTTTGTATAGTCCAGCCGCGCGTGATGGCAATGTGGCAATCAAATCGGTTTCCACTGCCAGATGCATCGCGACGTGATAGTTACGGGTAAACACGCTGATATTACGTTGTTTACCAAATTTCGCTAAGGCTTCATCTACCCAACCCAGCTTTTGCACGTCCGCCGGATCCATGCCAACACCGACACCAAAACCGGTTTTACTGACCCAGATATGCTGGCCTTTTAAGTAACTATCTAGGTTGAAGTTGGCCAGAATGGGGTTTTGTTTGTGCACCAGACAAGCAAAACTATCGCGCCAAATCGTCTTCTGGTGAAACGATTGTGGCAGCTGGTCAAAGCGGTTAATCGCCATATCGACCCGGCCATTTTCGACATCATGAAAGGTCACATCAGAGGGAGTCATAATATCCAGCGAGGTGCCGGGAGCCTGCGCCCGTAAGCGTTTCAGCAGGGCTGGGATTAAAGTAGAAGCCGCATAATCGCTGGCCATGATCCGAAACACCCGATGGCTGTGCTCGGGTTCAAAATCTTTATTCGGCTGTAAGGTTTCTTCCAGCGTTAGTAGAATACCGCGTACCACCGGCGCTAATTCTTTTGCGCGTTCGGTCGGCACCATACCGTCGCTGGTGCGAACCAGGATCGGATCATTCAGTAAATCGCGCAGCCGTTTCAGGCCATTGCTCATCGCCGGTTGCGTGATGCTGAGCTGGTTAGCGGCGCGTGTGACGTTCTTTTCCCGCAGTAACACGTCCAGGTACACCAACAGGTTTAAATCGATTTTACTGATGTTCATGCCGATCTCCGCTTTGCCTTGGTATATATTCACACAATGAATGGCGAGAATCAAAAAAATCAGCTTCATGAATTGAGAATTTGATCCCTATAGTGTTTAGCAACAGCAAGACAAACAACTTGGCTCGCTGACGTAACCAACTTACAGCGTGATGCAAAACCAGAGGATACCGCCATGTCAGCTTATCAACAGAATATCAAAACACTTGAGCAGACCCTGCAAGCACAGGGCAGTGCCTGGAATGCCATCAGCGCAGAATATGCCGCCCGGATGCAGTTGCAAAATCGCTTTAAGACCGGCCTGCAAATCGCCCAGTACACCGCCGACATTATGCGTGCTGATATGGCTGCCTATGATGCGGATAGCAGCCAATACACCCAATCGTTGGGCTGCTGGCACGGCTTTATCGGTCAGCAAAAACTCATTGCCATTAAAAAACATTTTGGCAGCACCAAACGCCGTTACCTGTATTTATCCGGCTGGATGATTGCTGCGCTGCGCTCAGAGTTTGGCCCGCAGCCTGACCAGTCGATGCATGAAAAAACCGCAGTGCCAGCGTTAATTGAAGAGCTGTATACCTTCTTACGCCAAGCCGATGCGCGTGAATTAGGTGGCTTATTTAATGAGTTGGACGCAGCCCGCGCCGCAGATGACCAAACTAAAGTTGCCGCAGTACAAGGCAAGATCGACAGCTTCGAAACCCATGTAGTGCCGATTATTGCCGACATTGACGCCGGTTTTGGTAATGCTGAAGCAACGTATTTGCTGGCGAAGAAAATGATTGAAGCCGGTGCTTGCGCCATTCAGATTGAAAACCAGGTGTCGGATGAAAAACAATGTGGTCACCAGGACGGCAAAGTGACAGTGCCACATGCCGATTTCCTGGCAAAAATTAATGCGGTGCGTTACGCCTTTTTAGAATTAGGCATCGAAAACGGTATTATTGTGGCGCGCACCGATTCACTCGGCGCTGGCCTGACCAAACAAATTGCCGTGACCAACGAGCCGGGTGATTTAGGCGATTTATACAATGCATTCCTGGATGGTGATTACATCGAATCGGCCGCTGATATTCAAAACGGTGATGTGGTCGTCAAAGCCAATGGCAAACTGCTCAAACCAAAACGCCTGCAAAGCGGTTTGTTCCAATTTAAACAAGGCTCAGGCGTTGACCGCGTAGTGCTCGACTGTATTACGTCACTGCAACATGGTGCTGATTTGTTGTGGATCGAAACCGAAAAGCCGCATGTAGGCCAGATTGCTGAAATGGTAGACCGGATCCGTGCCGTGGTGCCAAATGCCAAGCTGGTTTACAACAACAGCCCGTCCTTTAACTGGACGCTGAATTTCCGCCAGCAAGTGTTTGATGCATGGCAAGCGGATGGCAAAGATGTGGCGGCTTATGACAGAGCTAAGCTGATGAGTGTCGACTACGACAGCACCGATTTAGCATTGGAAGCGGACGAGCGTATTCGTACCTTCCAGGCAGATGGAGCCAAACGGGCCGGTATTTTCCACCACCTGATCACCTTGCCGACTTATCACACAGCAGCTTTGTCAACTGACAATCTGGCGAAAGAATACTTTGGCGCTGCAGGTATGCTGGGCTACGTCAAAGGGGTACAACGGCAGGAAATCCGTCAGGGCATCGCCTGTGTCAAACACCAGAATATGTCAGGCTCTGACATTGGCGATGACCACAAAGAGTACTTTGCCGGCGAAGCTGCACTCAAAGCTGGCGGTAAACACAACACCATGAATCAGTTCTGAGGGGAACTGATTTAAGAAGTTGTGAACTGAGGACCGTTAGTTGAAGAGCAGGGCGGTGTGGATGAGGGTCTCATCGCCCTGAATATTGCTGATAGACATTACTGATTAAAATTGCAGATTTTTACGTGGTCGAGGGTAGGACTGATAAGTCTGAACGACTTTGGCAGCCGAGAGGCTGCCTTTTTTATATATCCAGAAATGTACGGCATGGCGAAAATGCCGTCATTGGTCACCCGGGTCGGATATTCATCACAGATTGCTGCCGCTGACCTGTGCACTTCATGCAAGATAGTCGTTATCTGTCCAAATAAAAACGCATTCAATGAACTCAAGTACCATATACAGAGGCAAAAAAAGAGGCAGGCTGTTAGCCCTGATCCTGACATTCAGTCTGATAACTTTGCCAGCGACGGCAGAAATTACCTCCCATCCCCTGCGTAGTTTAAGTGCTACAGATCCGATGTTAAACAAACCGGATGATTTCGCCGATCTTGCAGTGCTTGGTGAAGCTATCGGCACTAAAAGCCTGGTGATGCTGGACGAACTGACTCATGGTGAAGGTAATGTGTTTGCCTATAAAAGCCGGATTGTGCGTTATCTGCATCAGCACAAAGGTTTTGATGTGTTGGTGATGGAAAGTGGTTTGTTTGATCTGGATAAAATCTGGCAATCGCCACAGCATCTTGCAGATATAGCACTGGGTAACATGTTTTATATGTATGCCCGCAGCCAACAAATGCAGCCACTATTACATTACCTCAACCATGCCAGAACAACTGCACGGCCCCTGGTGCTGGCCGGATTTGATGGTCGATTCAGCGGTACTATGTCGATTTCGCGTCTGGTGCCGGAATTCCGTCAGATATTGCAAAAATTTGTTCCTCAATTGCAATCAGAAGCTTATTTAAAGCAGATCCAGCAGTTGCTCGACGGAAAAATGACTGCTGCGACCCCCGCTATTCAGCAGCAATTTTTGATTATGAATCAATCTATTGCAGCTATGTTGCAGCCAGGGAAACTGACGGGGGCAGCACTTGACGCCGGTTTTTGGTATCGGATCAATGCCAGTCTGCGGCAAATGGCGTTGGTGAGCTGGCAGCTACGACGCTTCGATGAGCATGATCTGGCGATGGCCGCTAATTTACAATGGCTCATTGATCATCAGTACGCCGGACGCAAGGTTATCGTGTGGGGGCATTACATTCATCTGAACCGACTGGGCGGGTTTCAAAATGCATTAAACGCACCGCAAACACCGGTGGCGCAACGTTTAGCCGTGGCAAATCTGACAGCAGCGCTGGCGGAACAGACGTTGAAAAATAGCTATGTGCTGCATTTTTCGGGCGCCCAGGGTAGTTATATCGATTTTCGCGATCTGCAGGAAATTGCCGTCAAAAGTAGCGAACCTATGCTGGAAGACACGCTAACCAGACAGGCAGGAGGTGACGTGTTTGTACCCTTGCAACAAAATTCAATGCCGTCACAGCAATTGTGGGGACATGAATATAAGAGCAGGTTAAGCTGGCAACAGGCGCAACAACGTTTTGATGGCATGATTTTGTTGCAAAGAATGACGCCAACCAAGTTGTTACCTTAATCGGTTGAACGCGTAAAGCCGGTTGCTCAGGTTACGCCAAATCGGCTAAAGTCTTTCGGACTAAGCGAGGTGGCAATGCTTTTGAAAATTGGGTATCTATGATGATGATTTCAATGACGAAATCAGCTGTTTTCCTATACGAAAAAAATATCGCCTTGTCGTTGGCAGGCTGGTCAGTGTTTATCTGCGCTGCGGCATTTTATTGTATTTTATTTAATCAGCTGGTGTTGTTAAGTCCGGAAAGTTATCTGAATTCTTTGCTGTGGAGCCTCAAACATTATGCCGGTTGGCTGGTGTTGACGCCGTTGTTGTTGATCGTATTAGCTAAGTCGAAGCAGCGGCGATTGCAGCGAAGTGTCTGGTCTGTCAGTTGCAGCGCCGCGGCTCTGCTTTTGGCATTAAGCATTAGAGTGATATTTGAATTACAGAGTGGTGCTGAAAGTCGCTGGGTGTCAGCCCTTGTCAATGAGCTACCAGAGCAAGCTTTGGTGCTAACGGTGGTGTTGCTGTTTTGGGCGCTACAGCAGCAATTGAGTTCTGGCCGAACGAAGTCAGCGATACAAGCGGCAACTCCAATTCAATTACCAGAGACATCACCTGTGCCGTCTGCGGAAGAAACCGTATTAGTCAGCAAAGGGCAAAACGAGTGCCTTATTCGCTGGCGTGCCGTTGATTTCATCAGTACCGCTGGCAATTATGTCGAGCTGTTTTGTGACAACGAAACGTATCTGTTGCGGGCGACAATGAAGCAAGTTGAACAGCGACTGCCCACCGCGGATTTTGTCAGGATCCACCGTTGCCATATCGTCAATATCAGTGTGATTAAAAGGATTGAAACCTTACCTGCCGGTAATGGGTCGGTCAGCTTACATGGTGGGCAGGTGCTACCCATCAGCAAGGGCTACAAACAATTGCTGCGTTTGCATAAATTTGTTGCAGCCTGACGAGTTACTTTTCTCTGCCTAAGCTTCGATAAACAGACATTGCTCCCACCTGACAGACATTCACCCCATAACAGCTGCATTCTTCTGGATCTCTAGGTTAAATCCAGCAACTAGAGCATCAGTTAATTGAAAGGGGACATCGATGAATCACAAAGATAAGTTCAGTAATATCGGCCGCAGTTTGCACTGGGTGGTGGCTATCGGCTTTATCACATTAAGTCTGGCAGGGATTTACATGGCCAATTTCGAAGCCTGGGCCTTATACCCTGTGCATAAATCAGTGGGGATTTTGTTGCTGGTGGTGATCTTGCTCAGAGTGTGCTGGCGGTTGTGGTGTGGATGGCCGGGATCGGCGGTGGAGCATACCCGGGCTGAGCGCGTGCTGGCCACAGTAGTCCATTGGTTTTTGCTGCTGGGGACGGTGCTGATGCCCGTTTCCGGCATGCTTTATTCTGGTGCCAGTGGTCACGGTTTTGGTATTTTTGGCTGGCAACTGGTCGCAGAAAATCTTGATCCAAAGACGCCTGGTCAGGTTTTACCTTACAGTGATTTTTGGTCGGGGCTCAGTGAGCAAGTGCATGAAGTTGCTGGTTATATGCTGATGGTTG
This sequence comes from Rheinheimera sp. SA_1, assembly GCF_001669775.1. Lineage (GTDB taxonomy): Bacteria > Pseudomonadota > Gammaproteobacteria > Enterobacterales > Alteromonadaceae > Pararheinheimera. Next base: position 1,039,438 of record NZ_LXWK01000015.1, on the reverse strand, counting down.
CGGTGATGCTGCATCTGGCTGCTGCGCTAAAACACCAGTGGGTGGCGAGGCAGAGGATGTTGCTTCAGGTCAACAACAGCGGTTCATGCTGAAAGGCCAGCTTCTTGCAAATTCAGCAACAACTGGCTGATCCGTACTTTGTGATAAGGCAAGGCTCTTTCAGCTTTGCCGGGTTTTCTAAGGATCAAAGCTTGTGGCTGAAACATCAGGCTGGCACTTGCTGTTAGAACTTGATTGCCTTGGCGTTGGTAAGGAATATTGGCCAAAGCTAAACGTTCACATAACACTGTTTTTACTGCATTCTTGTCCATGTTGGTCACCGATGGCTGATACTGCGCGGGCAGTGTATCGGCCACAGATGACAACAAGTTGACTACTTGAAGATGAATTTATTCGTCGAGTAATTGATAGCTATCGCAAATTGCCTGCCAGGCCGCTTCGGCGCTGTCGACAAACTGGATCAGATATAAATCATCCGGGTGGATCAAGCCTTCTTCGACCAGCAGCTCAAAATTGATCAGCCGCCGCCAGAATTGCTCATCAAATAAAATCACCGGTACTTTGCGCGCTTTGCCAGTTTGCAGCAGGGTAAGGGTTTCAAATAGTTCATCCAGCGTGCCAAAGCCACCAGGGAATGCAACTAATGCTCGCGCGCGTTGTAAAAAGTGCATTTTGCGAATGGCAAAATAATGAAAGCGAAAACAAAATTCCGGCGTGATATATGGATTTGGTTGTTGCTCATGCGGCAGCACAATATTCAGGCCGATACTCTTGCCACCGGCATCAAAGGCGCCGCGATTGGCTGCTTCCATCACCCCTGGCCCACCGCCGCTGATTATAGTCACCGCCGACTTGGGATTCTGCAGGCTATGCTCAGTGACTAAATGGGCAAAATGCTGTGCCTGCTGATAATACCTGCTGTTTTTTACCTGCCGTTTTGCCGTGAGTAAAGCGTGCTTTGAGTCTGGGTCGTCCGGATCTTTTGCCAACAGGTGTTGTGCCTGCGCCAATAACATCGCTGCATATTCTGGTGAGACAAATCTGGCGCTGCCAAACACCACGATGGTCGCTTTGATTTTGTGTTGTTCCAGAATGGTTTGCGCTTTGAGGTATTCCAGCTGCAACCGGACATGGCGCAGTTCGTCCTGCATCAGAAAATCGTCGTCGGTAAACGCCAATTTATAAGACGGATGTGCCTGCAGCTCAGTGGCTTGCGCTGTGGCTTCGCGGGCTGAAGCCAGATGGCGTTCGTACAGATCATTTGAGTCGGACATGATGTTTTCCCATAGTCGGACGCAGCTTTGGGCTACTCCGGGCAACAGACTAGTTTGCTGAAAACTAAGCTATTGTTTGATTTAGCGTAAATGTAGCAGTTCCCCATGCTGCTAAGCTAGTTGACACTTGGAATATCCATTTGCAAAAAGCGCCGGGCTTTGCTGAACCATTAAAGCTGACGACGACGGCGCGACTGGAACCCTACAACTGAGGTGACACATGCCCTTGAATGCAACTTTGACTTTTTACGGTGCGGCCGGTCAGGTAACAGGTTCTTGTTATCTGCTCAATTGGAACAACCAGAAAGTACTGTTGGACTGTGGGATGGTGCAGGGCGGCGATCAGGTCACTGATCTCAGTAAATTCCGTTTTGCATTCCGCCCCAAAGACATTGACGCGGTGGTGCTATCGCATGCCCATATCGATCACAGTGGCTTATTGACGTTGCTGCTGGCCCATGGCTTTCGTGGCAAAATTTATTGTACCGAAGGCACTGCCGGTTTATTGCCAGTGCTACTCAAAGATGCCTGTTATTTGTATTTAAAAGATCTGGAGTGGCAAAACCGGCAACGGGCGCGGCAGGGCAAAGCTGAGCAGGATCCTGTGATGACGCTTAAAGACGTTGAGCTGGTGATCCGAAGTTTACACCCACTGCCTTATCTGCAGCATTTTGATGTGTTACACGGGTTAGAGCTGCAATTTTTGGATGCCGGTCATATTTTAGGCTCGGCGATTGTCGAACTTTGGATTAAAGGCAATCAGGGCATGCGGCACCTGGTGTTCTCAGGCGATCTGGGTAATCCGGCAACGGTGTTGATGCACGATCCAAATAACGTTGCACAAGCCGATGTGGTGTTGATGGAAAGCACCTATGGCGACCGTGACCATCAACCCCTGACCAACACCCTGGAAGAATTTGCCGCAGCGCTGGATGCCGCCGACAAAGCCGGTGGCAATGTATTTATTCCGGCCTTTGCGCTGGGGCGGTCGCAGGAAATTTTGTATTACCTTGGTCTTTTATATCATCAGGGACGGCTGAAACAAAAAATGGTGGTGTTAGATAGTCCGATGGCAATTGAAATCACCAAAATTTACAACAAGTTAATTGACGAGTTTGACCAGAAAGACACCAAAGTATTTGCCCGGTATGGAGCAACAGACTTACAAAGCTTTTTGCCAATTTTACATGTAACCGAAAAGGTTGAGCAGTCGATGGCGCTCAATCGCATCAGTTCTGGCGCCATTATTATCGCGGGTTCCGGCATGTGTAATGGCGGTCGGATCACCCACCATTTAAAACATAACTTGTGGAAAAATGCCAACCATCTGATTTTTGTTGGTTTCCAAGCCAAAGGTACTTTGGGGCGGCGGCTGGTCGATGGTGAAACCCGGGTGAAAATTATGGGGCAACCGATTGTGGTGAAAGCGGCTATTCATACCATCGGCGGTTTTTCCGCCCATGCCGGCCAGTCGCAGCTGCTTGATTGGGCAAAACATATTGGCGGCAAGCCACAATTTTATTTGGTGCATGGCGAACCGCAGGCGCAATTGGCGCTGCAGGAAAAAATGCGCGAAAGCGAAATGCAGGTAGAAATTGCGGCGATGGGGCAGACGATTACCCTTTAGTTTTGGCCGGTGCTGGTTGGATTTGTGTCTCAACCCGCATTCACCCAGCAGCAAATCGCAGCGTTGTCAGTAAACTCTGCGATTTGCGCCCGAAGATCTCATCCGTTGGCAGACATCAACTTTGCACTTGGGTTGGGCTGACATCTTCGCTTGGATAACAGCCCAACACTTTGACAAAGCGGGTGATCCGGTTCAGCTCATCCAAAGCGCGGGTCATGGCGTAATCTTCCAGATTGGCCAGCACGTCGACATAAAACATTTCTTCCCACGGGTTGCCCGGAATAGGCCGCGATTCCAGCTTGCCCATGCTGATACCATGTTGTTTCAGTACCAACAACGCATCAACTAAAGCTCCAGGCTGCTGACCGGTGTACATGATAAAAGTAGTTTTGGCCGGAATGGCTTTGGCCACTGTAATAGCTTTACGCGCGACCACAATAAAGCGGCTGACGTTGTCTTTCTGGTTGGCTAAATCGCGACCCAACACTTCCAGCCCGTAAAGTTGTCCACCTTCTTCACCACCAATTGCAACTACCGATAAATCTTTGGCCTGACGAACCCGCTCAAAGGCATCGCTGGTTGCTTCACAATATTCAATCTTCACCTGCGTCAGACTTTGCAGATAGTTGCTGCACTGCGCGATGACTTGCGGATGGGCGCAAATTTGCCGGATATTGGCGAGGTTCGTGCCAGGCAAACCCATCAGGCAATGTTTGATTGGATGTGTTAATTCGCCAACGATCGATAAGCGTGTATGCTGCAGCAAATCAAATACTTCGTTGATACTGCCACTGGAGGTGTTTTCAATCGGTAGTACCGCGTAATCGGCATGGCCGGTTTCGACCGCCTGCACGATTTCGTTAAAGCTGTCACAGCCAATTTCAATCAGCTTTTCAGCGCGGCGGGTGAAGTATTTCTGAGTTGCCCAGTAGCTGTAAGAACCTTGCCGCCCTAAGAATGCGACGCGGCAGACCGGGCCATTTTCGCCGTTTAGCTGGCCTTGCACTTTGGCCTGCTGTTGCAGCACCGAGTCTTCAATGATCACATGGTACAACTTAGTGACATAACCAGCATCAAGACCCAGCGGTTTGCCTTTTTCAATTAATGACACCAACAGTTCCTGTTCACGCTTTTGGTCGCGAATAGGCTTGTTTTGCGCCAGTTTAGCTTCGGCAACCGCCAGCGCCAGCGCCCGGCGTTTGGATAATAACCCCAGTAATTGCTGGTCGGTGTCGCTGATATCTAGCCTGATTTGGTCCAGTTCAATTGGCATCTTCGTTGGCATTTTTCTTTAATCCTTAAATGAAAAAACCTCCCGTTTGGGAGGTTTTTGACTGGTGTTTAACGCGTGCAGCCAGTTACCTCCCGTGTTGGGTGGTAAAGCTAAAAAAGAAGCGGGCTGCAAGCTTAATCTGTTTCATGTCCCTACAATAATCAGTCTGGATGGCTAAAGTCAACCACGGGGTTGTAATTCGAGCAGATATTTTTGCTCACCCGGTAAAAAGCCAAGTTCCGCTTCGTTCAGCCAAAAGGCGTGATCGGCCCGGTAAAACGGCGATAACGGATGACCAGATTGTCCGGCTGGTATTGTCAGGATGCCTTTAGCTTCCTGCCCCGGCGCCACCACCATCCGCTGTGACTGGCCATGGATCGGCTGCTGTACCCGCGGCATATGCCGATCGCCGGCCATTTCGCTGGCAGACATATTCAAAAACTGCCCGAACCAAGGAATGGCACTACTGAGTGGATGTTCAATTTTTGCCTGATTGAATAAGCCCCAGCGCGCGTTGGCCAAATCGCCATCGGTTTTTGCCAGCAGCGCATCGCGGCTTTTTAGCACCGCTTGTTCCAAAAGTTGTTGCCAGGAAATAAAGGGGGCAGGTACGGTATCAGGACGTTTCGCCTGGATCAGCGCCCAGCCTGGTGTTTCCAGCACCAATTTTAAGTCGGTCAGTTTTAATTTTTGCTGCTCCATTAAACTGGCAATGGGTGCAAACACCTGCTGCAGGCTCTGATCCCGAAAGGCTCGCACCAGACTGTAACCAACTGAAGCTGGACTTGCCGCAGCACTGTCCAGCTCGACATAACTACGGTATTGACCTAGCTGATGGCGCGCGACAAAGTCATCCGTCAGTACTTCAAGTAACAATTGCTGCCAGCGTTTTAAAAATAACGCCCGGTGATCAAGCTGAATTTGATGCAGGCTTTGTTCGGAATGTTGATCAACCGCTAGTAAGCCATCGCGGATTTGCATACCACGGGCGCCTAAATCATAACCGCCATCACCCAGCAATTTTAATGCATCACCACCAACCACCCGCGAATTGGCGGTCCATAACCGCTGTGTGTCTGGGTTTTTCACAGTTGGATAGTCGGTGTCGGATAAATATCCGTCCCAGAAATTATGGCCGGTACTCCAGTCCTGCGGCGTGTCCATATCCTGTAAGGTACGTTTGGGAATAGGGCCAATGAGGGTCCAGGCATGGTTCCCTTGCTTATCGGCGACTAACAGATTCTGTGCTGGCATACCGACTTTACTGGCAATTTTTAACGCGTCGTCAACCGTTCTAACTTGTTCAAGCTGTTGCAGCTCCAGATTGAGCGCTTGTGGATCATACGCCACCCAGCGCAGCGCAAACTGGCCGAAGGGAGCTGGCATCACCGGGCCCCATTCGGTTTCTTTGACCAGCATCACCACGTCCGCCAGACCTTTAACTTTAATCACTTCATTGTTGTAACTGTATTCTTTGGCCCCGGCTGGCGTGATGTAGCGCTGCGGGTTTTCATCGGACTGCAGCTTAATCACATCGTGCCAGTCGGCGGTGCTGTTGGTAAAACCCCAGGCAATATGGCCGTTACTGCCGGCAACAATACTCGGTGAGCCTGGCAAACTAACGCCGGCCACACTGTGTTGAGCTTCGCCTTCGCCCCAAATCAACTGCGCTTTAAACCAGGTGCCCGGCACCCGGATCCCTAAGTGCATATCGTCGGCCAGCAGCGCAGCACCGTGGCTGGTGAGCTTGCCGGAAACGGAAAAATTATTGCTGCCGATGTCGCGGCTATCACGCAGGCGACAATCCTGACAGGCAACTTTCTGGTTGGATAACACTCGCGGGTAATCTGATTCAGGCAGAGGAATAGCTGTTACTTTGCTGCCATCAATAGCAGCTTGCCAGTCACTGCTGTGCTGATTTAAAAACTGGTACCAGTCATCCGGGATTGCTTGTTTTAACACACCTTGCGCCAGTTCATCTGCACCGGCGGCGCTTTGCAAATCCAGATACATGCTGTAAGCCACCAACAGAGAATCGGTATCCTGCCATGCTGCGGGTTTTTGTTGCAGCAGCCAGTATTCAAAAGGCCGCATCGGCAATTGCGTGAGCCCTTCGTTGACGCCTTGTGTGTAGTGTTGCAGCAATAATTTTTGCGGCGCAGGCAGCGTGGTCAAGATGGCTTCAGCCCGATCGCGAAAACGATGCATCCGGCGGCTGATATCCATCGGTAGGGCGCGTTCACCAAATAATTCGGACAGCTCGCCTGCCGAATTCCGGCGCAATAAATCCATCTGGAAATAGCGGTCTTGCGCATGTGCAAAGCCGAGACCATAAGCCGCATCCAGCCGGTTTTGTGCCCGTACTGTCAGATAACCCTGCGCATCGCGGCTAAGCTGCACTTTAGCCGTCACTTCGGCACTGGTGGCTCCTTCGTACAGCGGTAAGCTACTGTGCAAGGCGCTATACAAGGTGATTGCAACAATCGCCACTAAAGTGAGGACGACATAGAACATCGGTTTGAGCCATTTCATCGATTTTTGAGCCTTTTTTCCGGTACAATCTGCAGGTTAGCACAGAAATTTTGAAGAAGGGTAACATGCAAAAAAGCAAAATCTGGGACGGCGCAGTCCGCATTTTTCACTGGAGTCAGGTGTTACTGCTGGCGGGGTTATGGTATAGCGCCGATCAGGAATGGTATGGCTTGCATATGACTTTAGCCTATACGCTGGCGGCGCTGCTGTTGAGCCGGGTGGCCTGGGGTTTTGTTGGCAGTGAAAATGCTCGTTTCAGCCATTTTGTTAAATCCCCGCGTCAGGCCTGGTTATGGCTTCGACGATCGCCAAAACCAGCTGGCACCGGCCATAATCCGTTATCCGGTTATATGGTGTTACTGATGTTGACACTGCTGTTACTGCAGTTTGTTACCGGTTTAATGACCAGCGATGACATTCTGACCGAAGGCCCCTTGGTCGCGCTGGTGCCATCCGCCTGGGTGAGTGTTGCCAGTGTGATCCATCAGTGGAATATCAATGTTATTCTGACGCTGGTGGCGGTGCATATCATTGCGGCAATCTGGCATCAATGGCGCGGCGATAAAGTGATTACGGCGATGGTGACTGGCCGTAAGCTAAGCGCTGAAAATGCTGAATTTAAATTTCGTGCTGTGGGTCTGTATCTGCTTTTTGTACTGGTGGTAGGGGGAGTATTTTATCTTTGGCAAGGCGACGTCGTATTAGAGATGTTGCGCTCAGAATGGATTTAAACTTCGGAGAATGGTGTGGGCTGTTGCCGGCACATGCCAGATTTTTTCAGTTAAAAAAACCGGTCACAACGACCGGTTTTGCTTTTGCAGCGCGAAATTAATCTGCTTTATATTTATCGTGGCAAGCTTTGCAGTTTTTGGCAAAAGCGGCAAACGCAGCTTTTACGGCGGCTTGGTCAGTGCCTTTGGCGGCAATTTGCAGCTGTAATGCGTCTTGCTGCAGCTTATCGGCGCGACTGTTAAAGTCCTGCAGATTGGCCCAAATGTCGGCTTTGGCATCGCCTGATGCTTTATCCGCACCTGGCACGGTAAAAGCTTCCCAAGGTAAGGTGGTGACAGCAGCTAAGGCGTTGGCGCGTTTTTGCACCCTGGCGGCATCATAAGGCACATTGCCGCGGATCATATCGCCTAAGTCCATCATGTTATGACGGATCAACTGGAAGCTGGCTTTGCGGTATTCGATGGCATCTTCGCTATCAGTAAAAGCGCTGCCGGCAAATAAGGGCAGGCTGAGGCTGGCGAGTACGGTGGAGGTGATCAAGAGTTTTTTCATTAGCAGATTCTCATTTGTTTGAATAGCATGCAATAATGTTAAAGCTTTTCAGCGCTTTGGTATATACCCTTCATCCTTGAAGATTCGGGGTTGTTGCCTTCGCTCTCTCACCCCAGTCACATAGACAGCTATGTTCCTGGGGCTTCGCTCCCTCGTCGCCTACCCGAATCTTCAATGATTTTGGGTATACTGAAACTGATGGACGAATAAAAAGCGCTTTACCTTATTCAGGGTCTTCGGATCCTGCTGTAACCCGATCACAAGATTGCAACTATCAGGCGTAGCGAGTGAAGGAAGCAAATTATCAAACGACCGGTTTAAATTCACTCAGCATCAAGTTTTCGGCTTTGGTGTTTTTGCTGACAGTTGTCGCCAGTACGGTGATTGCCTTTGCTATGCTAGCGCTGCAGCAAGATGTGTTAATTGAACAGGAACGGCTTGAACTGTTGCAAACCACCAACAGATACGCCAAACAACTCGACAGTGAATTCTGGCAAAAAGAGAAAAAAGCCATCAGTGCTAATCAGGTGGTCAGTCGTTTTCTTGCGCAACAATCCAAATTACCACCACTGCAGCTGGAAAAGTTTGCCGATGGCAGTATTCGCAGCAAAGATGATTTGTCGGCAGCCTTTCAAAAACACAGCACTTTTGTCGCGACTAAACACCGGTATTTTGAGCAAACCGAACTGTTGTGGCAGCAACTAGCGCCGGTATTGCTGGAAGATTTCTTTAATTTCTATTTTATTTCCAAAGACGGATTTATCCGGATATCCCCTTCAGATTGGGCGCTGGAAATTCCGGCTGACCATCAGTTCAGCACTGATATCTTTTTTGACATTGCCACACCAGCAAACAATCCAGCCCGGTTGCCCCGCTGGACGCCACTGTACTTTGATGCCATTTGGCAAAAGTGGATGACCAGTCTGGTAATCCCGGTCTATATCAACGATGAATTTGTCGGCATTACCGGCACCGATGTAGTTCTGGATGAGATATTCAGCAATTTAGGACAAATTTCACAGTGGGAATCTGGCCGCGAGGCGATGTTATTTGACGGGCAGGGCAACTTGCTGCATGACAGCCAAAACAGTCTGCAACAAGCGATTGGCAACCCGGTGATGAATCAGTTGGCGGTAGGCGTGCAGTCGTCAAATCCGCAGCTGGCGGCCTTTATCAAACGCGTGGTGAGCACACCTGCCGAGCAGCAAAACAACAGTAAAATGCTGGACGATTATGTGGCTTCGGCGGCAAAAATTGAGCGGCTGGACTGGTTTGTCGCTTTGTATCATCACAAAGACAGCGTGATTCAAAGCCTTGATGACTACCGCGACAACGTCGTGCTGCTGTTTTTGATGGTGGCGTTAATTGTTGCGCTGGCACTGCAGTTTTTTATCTACAAGTTTGTATTAAAACGCTTAACCCGGTTAGCCGGTGCCGTGCAACGCTTATCTTATGGTGAACCGGCGCAGCTGGAACTGGATCAAAGACCCGATGAAATTGGGTTGCTGAACCGGGCTTTTGTCCGGATGTCGGATGAAATCCATCAGTTGATTTCCGGTCTGAATACCCGCATTCTGGAAAAAGAAGAAGCAGAGCGAGCCACCCGTAAACTGAGTAAAGCGGTGGCTTTTTCCAGTTCCGGTATTGTCATTACCGACCATCAGCTGGTGATTGAATATGTAAATCCGTTTTTGCTGGAAATGATTGATGCCACGGCAACGGCGGTGATTGGTCAGCCGCTGCATATATTATTTGCGCAGGAGATGAAGTTTGTGGGGGCCGATATTCTGCAAAGTTTGCAGGAACGGCAGCACTGGCGCGGTGACATGTTGTTGCAGCAAGGCAACAAACAATTTTGGGCCAGCCTAGCGATAGCGCCAATCCGTGATGATAAAGGCGACGTCGGCAACTATGTGTGCGCGATGCAGGATATTTCGTTCATCAAAGAAAGTCAGCGCAAAATGGAACAGCTGGCTTATTACGATGTGCTGACTGGCCTCGCCAATCGAAGTTATTTTCGCGATCAGCTGCGTAAAGCCATTGCCATGTCGAGTCGCGGTTATTACCACTTTGCCTTGTTATATTTTGATTTAGATGAATTTAAACGGATCAACGATACCCTCGGTCATGATGCCGGCGATGAACTACTTAAAGAAGTCGCCCGCAGGCTGATCAGCCGTTTACGGGAAGAAGACACCATTGCGCGCCTCGGCGGCGACGAATTTGCGGTGATTTTAAGTGGTATTTCCGATCGTAAACAAGCCGCATCCATTGCCACCAATCTGCAACAAGCCTTTGCGCTGCCGGTTAAACTGGCCGGGCACGACGTGTCGATCAGCGCCAGTATTGGCATTACCATCGCGCCGGAAGATGCCGATGAAGAAGAATTGCTGCTGAAACATGCCGACCTTGCGATGTATGAAGCCAAAGCGCGCGGTAAAAACACCTTCCACTTTTTCAGCCAGGATTTAAACGAAGCGGCAAACGAGCGGCTTCAAATTGAAAACCAGCTGCGCGAAGCCATTCGTGAGCAGCAATTCCTGCTGTACTACCAGCCGAAAATTGATATCCGCACCGAAAAAATTATTGGTTATGAAACGCTACTGCGTTGGTTACGCCCCGACAACACCATGGTGCCACCACTGCGCTTTATTCCGGTCGCTGAATCTACTGGTCTGATTGTGCAAATTGGCGAATGGATTATCTGGGAAGCCTGCCGCTTTTTAACCCGGCAGCATGCGCGTGGTCATTTGATTACGGTGTCGATTAACTTATCTGCCCGCCAGTTTACTGATCAGGATTTACCGGCACTGGTGGAGCGTATTGTGAAACGTACCGGGGCGTCGCCGGCGCATTTAATCTTTGAAATCACTGAAAGTATGTTAATGGGCGATATCGATGCGGCTATTGTCCAGTTAAATGAGTTAAAGCGGCTCGGATTGGCTTTATCTATCGACGACTTTGGTACAGGCTATTCGTCGCTAAGTTACTTGAAGCGATTCCCGGTAGACGAGCTGAAGATAGACCGTTCATTTGTCAAAGATATCCCTGAAGATAAAAACGACATGGACATTACTGCCGCTATTATTGCGATGGCGCAGAAAATGGATTTACGTGTGGTGGCCGAGGGGGTGGAAACCATTGAACAGGTTGAATTTTTAAAGAACAACGCTTGCTACCTGGTGCAGGGTTATTACTACAGCATGCCTTTGGCAGAGCAGGAGTTAACCCGGCTGAATTTTGAGACTATTTAAAAAAATCTGATCATTCTTGCTGATCGGCAAAATAGAGATAAAACCCTGCATCATTAAGGATGACGGGGATATACCACCAGGAACCCAATATGACCCCATTTCGCTTATCGTTGCTAAGCGCGGCAATCGTCTGCTCGATTGCTCCGTCTTTTGCCGATCAAACCAGTCCGGTTTATGGCATCCGCGACAAAACTCCTAATTTACTCGCTTTTACCAATGCTACAGTCCATACCGAACCCGGTAAAACCTTAGAAAACGCCACTGTGTTGGTGGTTGACGGTAAAATCAGCGCCGTTGGCAGCAGCGCCGTGCCCGCTGGTTATCGGAAAATCGACGCTACCGGTCATCATTTGTATGCCGGTTTTATTGACGCCTACAGCAACTACGGTGTGGAAAAAGCTGCCGACGAAAAAGCCTTTGAATTTGGCGGCAAACCTGTTTATCAAAATAGCCGTAAAGGTGGTAATGCCAGCAATGGCGCGATCCACGCTGAGCAACAATGGGTCAATAGTTTTGTACCATCGGCCGAAGATGCCAAAACCTATCAGCAACAAGGTTTTACCGCGGTTCAATCTGCCCGCTTAGACGGTATTTTTCGCGGCCAGTCATTTGTGGCTTCTTTAGCCAACGGTATGCCGGGTGAGCTGATTCTTAAAGCCAATGGCCCGCAGTTTATGGCGTTTGGTAAAGGCAGTTCGAAACAAAGTTATCCATCGTCCTTAATGGGCAGCATTGCGCTGATCCGTCAGACATTATCCGATGCCAATTGGTACCGCGCCGCTTATGGCAAGCAGGATCAACTGCAAAGCCGTCAGCCGGTCGAGTTTAACGCTGCGCTTTCGGCGCTGACTAACCTTGAACAAAGTGGTCTGGTGTTTGAAACCAGTGACGATCGCGCTTTACTCCGGGTCGACAGTTTACTCAAAGAATTTAATGTAAAAAATGCCGCACTGCTGGGCTCAGGTTATGAGTACAGTCGGGTGGCTGATATCAAAAACACCGGTCGCACCGTGATTGTGCCGGTGGCTTATCCGGCGGCGCCAGCGGTAGCGAATATTGATGATCAGCTGGACGTCAGTCTGGCCGATTTACGGCACTGGGAACGTGCACCAACCAACTTAGCTGTGATGGCGAAAGCTGGGGTGCCTTTTGCGCTGACGACTCATGCGCTGGAGAAAAAAGATCAGTTCTGGCCCAATCTGCGCCTGGCGATGAAACATGGTTTAACTGCTGAGCAGGCCTTAGCTGGCTTAACCACTGTGCCGGCAAAGCTGGTTGGTTTGCCAGAGCAACTGGGTAAAATTGCTGTGGGTTATCAGGCCGACCTGGTGATTGCCAAAGGTGATTTATTCGCCGAAGGTGAAATTGTCGCAACCTGGACGCGCGGTCAGGAACAACAATTTAAACCGTTGCAACCAGTCGAATTTGCCGGTACTTACGCGGTTGACTTGGCTGGTAAAGCGCTGACGCTGGAGCTTTCTGGCACTGGAGATAAGTTATCCGGCAAACTGAAGCAGGCTGATAAACATAGCGAACTTAAAAATGTGTCGCAAAAACAGCAGCAGTTGCAATTTACCGTCGATTTGGCGGCGGCCAATGCCGGTACCGGTGTGTTGCAATTCCAGGGGGTGCTGGACGGTAATCTGTTAAGCGGGCAGTGGTTACTGCCAAGTGGTCAGACGCAAAAAGTCATGCTGAGCAAACAAGCCGCCACTGCTAAAGCTTTGGATAAAAAAGCCGATGTGGTAGATACCAAACTGGTGTCGATGCTGACTTTCCCGAACCGGGCTTTTGGGACGCAACTGGCACAAGGCCGTCAGAATGCCCATATCAAAAATGCCACGGTCTGGACCTCAGATAAAGCCGGCAAACTGGAAAATACCGACGTTATTGTAAAAGACGGTAAATTCAGCAAAATTGGCCAAAACTTGTCGACGCCATCTGGTTATCAGGTGATTGATGCCACCGGCATGCACCTGACTGCCGGTATTATCGACGAACATTCGCATATCGCCATTGAAGCCGGTGTCAACGAAGGCACCGATGCAGTGACTTCTGAAGTGCAGATTGGCGATGTATTAAACCCGGAAGATATCAATATTTACCGTGGTCTGGCGGGTGGTACCACCACTGCACAATTGCTGCACGGCAGCGCCAACCCAATTGGCGGCCAGGCCCAGGTGATTCAGCTGCGCTGGGGTGTCACGCCAGAGCAATTAAAGTTTAAAGACGCGCCGCCAAGCATCAAATTTGCTTTGGGTGAAAACGTCAAGCAGGCCAACTGGGGCGAGGATTTTACCAGCCGTTACCCACAAAGCCGGATTGGTGTTGAAACCACCATTCGCGATGCGTTCCAGGCTGCGAAAGAGTACAAAGCTGCTTTTGCGGCATATGACGATTTATCCCGTGGTAACAAAGACAAAGTTGCGCCACCACGCCGTGATTTCCGCCTGCAAGCGCTGGTCGAAATTCTGGATAAACAACGTTATGTGCACACGCACTCTTATGTTGCTTCTGAAATTCTGATGCTGATCCATTTAGCCGATGAAGTTGGTTTTAAAATTCATACCTTTACCCACATTCTGGAAGGTTACAAAGTAGCCGACGAAATGGCCAAACATGGCGCCAGCGCCTCGTCGTTTGCCGATTGGTGGGCCTATAAAATGGAAGTGCAGGACGCCATTCCAACCAATACCTGTTTGATGGCCGACCGCGGCGTGATGGTGTCGATTAACTCGGATAGCCCGGATTTACAGCGTCGTCTTAATCAAGAAGCAGCAAAATCGGTCAAGTATTGTGGTATGTCAGAAATTGACGCCTTAAATATGGTGACGATCAATCCGGCTAAGCAGCTGAATATCCAGGATAAAGTCGGTTCAGTGACCGAAGGCAAACAGGCTGATTTTGTGCTCTGGACCCATCACCCTTTGTCGGTGTACGCCCAGGCCAAACAAACCTGGATCGACGGCATTCGCTATTATGATCAGGAACGTGATGCTCAGGTGGCTGCGCAGGTTGTGGCTGAAAAACAACTACTGATGCAAAAAGTACTAGGTGCTGCCGACAGTGCGAAAAAAGGCAGTGGTGGTGCAGTGAAAAAAGATGATCCAATTTGGCATTGTGAAGACAACGGCGATTGGCTACATGCCAAGTTCAGCCAGGACCAAGTTCAACATCAGCACAGTGCGCACTAAGGAGCATCCGATGAAATTTCAAAAATCTATATTTGCACTGTTGCTGGCGGCCGTCGCTTTACCGACGTTAGCCAATGACATAGTTCCAGGCGCTAAACAAAGCGCACCGATTTTACTCAAAGGCGGCACGCTGCATACCGCTAGTCAAGGCGTGCTGGAAAACAGTGACCTGCTAATGGTCGATGGCAAAATTGCCGCCATTGGCAGCAATTTAACCGCACCAGCCGATGCCAAAGTGATTGATGTCACGGGTAAACATTTGTATCCAGGCTTAATTGCGTTGGCGAATCAACTGGGTCTGATTGAAATTGAAGCGGTGCGCGCCACCGACGATACCAACGAAGTGACCGACACCAACCCGGATTTACGGGCACGGATTGCGTACAACGCTGATTCCGAAGTTATTCCTACGGTGCGCGCCAATGGTTTTAGCTACAGCCTGGTCTATCCAAAAGGCTCGGCGCTGATGGGGCAATCAAGCCTGATGCAACTGGATGCCTGGAACTGGCAAGACGCGACTGTCGCTGATGGCGTTGGTTTACATATTAACTGGCCAAGTGCCAGTGTTGCCGGTAACTGGTGGAACAAGAAAAAAGCGGAAGATCTGGCCAAAGAAAACGCCAAACGACTGCAACAGGTGAAAGACTATTTTGTGCAGGCCAAGGCTTATGTCGACGCTGAAGCGGCGGGTCTTAACAAAGGCGTGGATTCACGCTGGCAGGCGATGATCCCGGTGTTTAAAGGCGAGCGGCCGTTGTTTGTGCACGCCGATGATATCCGCCAGATCAAACAAGCAATGTTATTGGCCAAAGAGTACCAGCTGAAACTGGTGATCGTGGGTGGTCGTGACAGCTGGCGGATGGCCGATGAACTGGCTGCGGCCAAAGTGGCGGTAATTTTTACGGCACCTTATGGCATTCCTGAGCGTGACGACGAAGCGAATAATACTGCGTTCAAAACCCCGGCCTTGTTACAAAAAGCCGGCGTACAGTTTGCCTTATCGCTCGATGGTTACTGGGATACCCGCAACGTGGTTTTTGGCGCAGGCCAAGCGATCAGTTACGGTTTAACACCTGAGCAAGCGCTGGCGTCGGTGACCATCAATGCCGCAACAATTGCCGGTGTGGAAAGCCAGATTGGCTCACTGGATGTTGGTAAAGCGGCATCGGTGGTGGTGTCGGACGGTGATATTTTCGATTACCTGACGCACAAAATCCGTTACATGTGGATTGATGGCCGGGCGGTAGATTTAAACAACCGCAACCAGCAATTACATGACAAGTACAAACAGCGGCCGGCGGGTTAAGTTTTTAGCTGAGTTGACTGTAAAAAGGGTAGCCGTGGCTACCCTTTTTTCTGGCAGATTGTGCGTCGCAGATTGTTTTAGTGCTGCTCTAACAGATTAAACAACAAGGCTCGAACCGTCTCTGGTTCAAAAGGTTTATCACAAAGGGCATTAACGCCACTTTGCGCGATGTAGCTTAGGTGCGTATCGTTCGCTTCACTGGTTACCATCAACACCGGCAAGTGGGATTGTTGGCTGTGCTGACGAATATATTCAGTCAATTCCTGACCGTTCACTTCTGGCATGTTGTAGTCGGTTACTACCAAATCAAACATCTGATTTTTCAGAATATCAATCGCTTGCTGGCCATCTTCGGCCTCAACCATCTGCACGATGCCAAGATTAGATAACACCCGTTTAATGTGATTTCGCGCTAAGCGGCTGTCGTCGACCACCAGCACCCGCACATCAGTCACATCGTACAGGCTTAATTGCAGCTCGGAAGGTGACAATAAATCCAGCGCGGCATTCAGCGCTTTGCCGAGGTGCAAGCGGGTAAAAGGTTTTGGCAAAATGGCGATCACGCCGGATTGCTTAAACTCTTCCAACTGCGCTTTACGGGTTTCGCTGGACACCAGCATAAAGGGAATATCGGCGTCGCTGGCGCTGTTTTTTAAGGCTCTGAGCAGTTCCAGGCCAGTGCCATCAGCAAAATGTAAAGCGCTGACAATAAGATCGGGCCGATGGTCGCGAATTTGCCGTAACGCAGCTTGCACTGAATCTGCTTCTTCAATTTTATGAATTTCTTCTTCTTTTAGATGTTTGATAATGATTTTACGTTGGGTATCAGAGGGTTCAACTAGCAGGATCGCTAAATCGGAAGGTGCAATATGTCGCATAAACACTACCTTGCTTTAAAAATGGCTGACTAAACCCGTCATCCTTGAAGATTCGGGGTTGTTGGCCGCCTTCGCTCACTGAAGCGTCAGTCCGACCCAGTCACTTAGAACTGCTAAGCTCCTGGGCCGGGCTGGCGTTCCAGATTCGTTCAGTTGCCGCCTACCCGAATCTTCAATGATTTTGGGTATAAACAGACCGTTGGCTCGTTTGGATGCGGGAAAACCGCAACTCAACCACCAGCCCATTTAAACTTATAGCCAAGTTTAGTCAATTCCTGCGAAATGACTTCACGTTGGTCACCCTGAATTTCAATAATGCCGTCTTTGACTGAACCACCGCAGCCACATTTTTTCTTTAAAAGTGCTGCCACTTCAGTAAGTTTTTCATGGGATTCAGCGAGGCCTGCGATGGTAATGACCGCTTTGCCATTGCGTCCTTTGGTTTCGCGTTTTAGCCGCAAGTGGCCATCGCTAAAGGCGGTACCACCTGTTTTTTCGGATTTTTCTGGTTCGATAGTGCCGCTGGCGGTGCTGTAAACCAAATTTGACGATTGTTGTTGCCAGTCGGCAAGGGAGATTTTTTTCGAAGTCATAACCGTTGCACCTGTTGTGAGCGGGGGAATAGTGGCAAGATAATGCATCTTTGCAAGCTGCGGCAAGTATCCTGCCGGCTTTGAAGTTCGCAACTGACTAATTTTGATGTAATCGGTGAAAAGTCAGCCAAAGCCGTTGGCTTTTTAGCCCTATCTGCTAGACTATCGCGGCTTTTTTGGAAATCTGGACGGCTAATGTCAATTGTTCGTTATCTCAGTTTAAGCGGTTTATTACCCGCAATCGAAACTCAGCAGCAGGCGTTACAGCAGGCTGTTGCTGATTATTTACAACAGTATCAGCTGCTTCTGCAGCAAGCTCAGGCCACAGCCACTGCGCCGGCGATTCAATGGCAGTATCAGGTGCCGGAACTGGGCGAAGGTGGAGCTTGTTCGTTGTTCGGACAGCTTGCCGAGCAACCTTACGATTTAACCGCCATTTTAGGTGGCCAAACTGCAACCAATCAGCAACTGCTGCAGCAGATGACCATGATCAGCGCCTTTTATCAATCGCAGAGCAAAAGTGACTGGTTTGGCATTTATCAGCGCCGGGTGAATCCACAGGGCGAAACTGTGCTGGTGAAATTGAGTTATTTTGGGGCGCCATCGCGCGCTGAATTCCCGTTAACCGCCGAATTTGCCGCCATCAGTAATAACAGTACCGTGGGTTTAACGGGTAAAGCGCGGATCATCAACGATGTTCCGGCGTACCTGCAGCAAGGTGGCGAGTATTACACTTGCGACCCAAAAGTTCTGGCCGAAGCCTGTATTCCGCTTTATGACGAAGCTGGCCATGTGGTTGGCATTATTGATTCCGAAGCTTTCCAGAAACAGCTGTTTGTCACTGATGAGCTGGCGTTATTGATCGCAACAGCGATTGTGGTGCCAACTTTATGGACTGAGCTGGCGGCGACTGCATCGACGGATAAAGCAACTGATTCACATTCGTTAGTTACACAATAAATTTCGCGGCGTTGATGCATATCAGCGCTGTCCATTTGCAGCAACACAAACAGGTAATTTGTCATGTTCTCTCATTTACAGCCAGTCGCTACCGATCCGATTTTAGGTTTAATGGCGGCGTACAAAGAAGATCCGAATCCACTGAAAGTCGACCTAGGTGTTGGCGTCTATAAAGACGAACAGGGCCACACCGCTGTACTTGAGTGTGTGAAAAAAGCGGAAAAACTGCGGCTGGATCATGAAGACAGCAAAACATACATCGGCATGGCTGGTGATTTAAGCTTTAACGCCCATATCGAAAAACTGGCGTTTGGCCCACACAAAGTATTATTGGAAGGCCGCACCACCACAGCGCACACGCCAGGTGGCACCGGCGCTTTGCGGGTTGCCGCTGAATTTATTAAACGCGCTAATCCGGATGCAACCATTTGGGTCACCAACCCAACCTGGGCTAATCACATTTCGATGTTTCAGGCGGCTGGCCTGAAGGTCAAAGAATACGCATATTACGACTACAGCACCAAAGGTCTGCAAGAGGAGCAAATGTTTGCCGAGCTGGCGCAAGTGCCGGCAGGTGACGTAGTGCTGGTGCACGCTTGTTGTCATAACCCAAGCGGCATGGATTTAAATTTCGCCCAGTGGCAACGTTTTGCGGCGCTGGCCAAAGAAAAAGGCTTTACGCCACTGGTCGATATGGCCTATCAGGGCTTTGGTCTGGGTCTGGATGAAGACACCGCCGGTTTACGCCATTTAGCCAACGAAGTCGACGAGCTGATC
Source organism: Rheinheimera sp. SA_1 (assembly GCF_001669775.1). Lineage (GTDB taxonomy): Bacteria > Pseudomonadota > Gammaproteobacteria > Enterobacterales > Alteromonadaceae > Pararheinheimera. The sequence goes on along the minus strand of NZ_LXWK01000015.1, from coordinate 1,020,486 downwards.
CTGTGTACTTCATGCTCCAAGAACTTCGGTTTATACCGTGAGCGGATCGGCGCAGTGTCCGTGGTTGCCGCTGACAAAAAAACAGTGGAAATCGCTCGTTCAGTGCTATTGAGTGTGGTGCGTAGCATCTACTCTATGCCACCAGCACATGGCGCTATTATCGTCAGCCATATTCTGGACAGTGCCGAACTGACCGCTTTATGGCATCAGGAATTGGCGACGATGCGGAACCGTATCAATGATTACCGTCAGTTGATCATCGACAAACTGGCCGCTGAAGGCGTGCAGCAGGATTTCAGCTTCATTACCAAACAACACGGTATGTTCAGCTTCCTCGGCATTAATAAAGCGCAAATTGACCGGTTACGCAGTGAATTCAGCATTTATATGGTGGGTTCAAGCCGGGTCAGTATCGCTGGGTTAAATCACAGCAATATTGATTATTTTGCTAAAGCTGTGGCGGCGGTGCTGAAGTAACGTCGATACCCTTTTTATTCAGCGATTTTGGGTATAGATAGCTGGTAAACATCGTGATTTATTTTCCAACAAAGGCAACTTCAGGTTGCCTTTGTTTTTGCCTCTGTTTAAGGTAAAGCTAATACAGTATCCGGAGTTGTTGCAGTTGACAGGTAAATGGAATCCACCAGTAAGTCGGGCATGGTTGCTCAGGTTGTTTTTTGGCGCTGCGCTCGGCGTCGCCATGCCACTGGCTGCAGAAAATTTACGTGTGGTGTTAGAAGTGTCACCACCACATCAAACCTTCGAAAATGGCAAAGTTTCGGGTTTGACCACGGCTGTTGTTGAGCTGATGCTGCAACAGGCTAAGCTCACCCCACAGTATGAAGTTTACCCTTGGGCACGTGCTTTTCGTCTTGCGGCTACCACCCCGAATGTGCTGATTTACAATATGGCCCGCACGCCAGAGCGCGAACAGCAGTTTGAATGGATTGGCAAAGTTGGCAGTTATAAATTTGGTTTTCTGAAACTGGCAAAACGTCAGGATATTCAGGTACAACAACTTAAAGATGTGCACCAGTATGTGGTCGGCGCCCAGCGTGATGATTTCTCCGCCGAATGGCTGAAGAATGTTGCGCGGCAACCTGCATCACAATTGCAATTGCAACCGGACGTGGTCGAAACCTGGCGCTTGCTGGTCAATGGTAAACTGGACTTGATGCTTGATGATCCCAGCGCCATTGACGATATGCTTATTAAACATAAGCTTAAGCTGGCAGAAGTCGAGTTTGTATTGTTCATTCCTGAATTGGAGCAGCAGACCTGGATTGCCCTGAAAAAAGGCTCGGATCCAAAACTGATTGAGCGTTTACGTGATGCCTATCAGCAGGTGGAAGGTTCAGCAGAATTGAAAAAAGTCATGGAGTTGGGGTTGCCGCAGGGAAAGGGAACTGGTTTTGACTTAGTTAAAACAAGCTTGCTGTAATTTATCTTACCGACGCACATCACTGTAATCCAAAATAAAAATCCCCGTAAAAACGGGGATTTTTAGTACTTGATGTAACCGCAAAAATTGCCGCTTCACCGTCATTTCGCGACAACGAAATTAGATTTTCTTATACCTAATGCGATGCGGCGTCATTGTCGTTTGCCTCTTTTACTGATTTAAGGTGAAATTTGACGGATGCGTTCACCATTTTCTGGATCTTTGGCAACGATATACAGTTTGCCATTCACTTCCGCCATTGATGATGTTGGATCAATGAAGACACCTTCGGGCAGCTTAATTTGTTCTGCTTGAATCAGTCCGTCCACAGCGTTAATTTTGGATAATTGCTCGCCCAACAAATACACGTTTTGCATATAAGTCAGCGCCTGATGGAATTTGAAGCCATTGGCTGAAGAAACCGCTCCGTTGGTGTTGAAAGTGCTTCCCCAACTGGTCAGTATTGTAGAACCGAGTACGATTACTTTTGGGTTACCCGAGACACGATAGTTACTACTATCCAGTAACTTTATCGACCCGCTTAGTAAATCGAGCTGGACCAATTCATGAATGTAGATATTGTCATAACCCCCAAGGAGTCCGAACAACTGCTGCTGAAATTCAAAGACGCTTGAAAAAAATCGACCCAAAGCGAAAGCGTTATTTGCTTCAATAGTTAAATTGTTAAGATACAAGATGCCACCATTGCGGTTATCCGAAGCGGGGCCTTTAAATGTCAGATAGAATTTGCCTTGGCTCACATTTAAAATACGTGTGATTTGTAAGTCATCAAACAGTTTGAGTTCTTGATATTGGCCTGTGATCAGACTGAATTTTCTAAAACTGCTGCTAAATCCCTGTGGGTTTTTGGGAGAGGGAAGTAACACAAAATAGTAAAAGTCGTTGTCTATAAGAATCCCTTGGCTGGTGTTTGCCATTGCGCCTTGGGTGCCATTGGCTTCAAACTTATTGGCTTCAACATTAAAACGATAAAACTCGCTCTTTTTCAGCTGCCACAAGGCTGAAGTTCCTGCCAGTAATTTTCTATCGCTTGGTTCTTTGAAGGGTTGCAACATGTCAGTATCAACTATATCGGTACGCCCCGTTTGAGGTTGGTAACGTTTAGTCAGCCACTGGCCATTGTGTTCGTACCAGAATAATTGTTGATTCCAGCTGGTTAGTTGCCGGATCGGCGTTATAGGACGGGATTTGACAGAACTTACTGGAATCTCGATGGTTTGTTGGGCATTGATCCGGTTGAGCCGTGGAGCGCCTGCACGACAGGACTGATAGTGAAAAAACAAGTTAGAACGCAGGCAGCTGTCGGCAATTGTAATGATATCAGCTTCCGTATTGTTCACGCTGGGCAGTTGTACCCATGTTAGCGGGTATGTATATCTGTCTCGTTGTCGAGCAGTGACTAATTCAATAATTTCTGGTTTCGTCTGTAATGGGGCCAATTTAAAAGTACTCTTTGCCCAATTTTGTAGCAGAAAAGTTCCATTTTCACTTAGGGCGAAGGCGGCTTTTACCGAGACGCCATCCGCCTTGGTCCGAAATAGGCTGGTATCAATCAGGTCAATCCGTTGAGTTGGGATATGTAACCGTTTTAATTCAGAGGCCCCAGTTAGAGAGTAGGTTGAGAATAAAATGTAATCCGGTGAGAAAGCCTCAATGGAATAAGACCGTTCGTTGCGTAATGCGGCGATATTAAGCGTTTGCTGTACGTTACTATTCCGATGTTGCATCACCACACGATCTTTCATTGCAAAGAAAATGTAGTTTTTTTGTACCGAAAGAGGTGGCCACCAAGTGAAGTCATCAGGCACATCATAGGTGATCATTGACGGCCATTCAGTACATCGATAAGGTTTTTCGTTCCTTTGGCAAAAAAGTCCATCTTTTTGATAGTCGAAAGAACTTGTTTGTGTTGGATTGATAGGGTCTAGATGAAATTTCATGTCGTCTGCATTTAGACGATACCGTGCGTTGTTGCCACAATTAAGGATCAATCCTTCGTCCAAATCTAATTTACACCAATCAAAGGTCGACGGATTAGAAGAGGCAAACGCATTGCTTAATGTGCCAGTGACTGGATCAAACCATTCTTTGTAGCTAATCAGGAGACGGTTGCCAATTTTATGCAGGTCTGAAAATAGATTTAACGTTGAATCTGTCGTTAACAAGCGCTGCGGTAAATCTATAACTTTGATGATCTGGTGCGTTTCCGGATCCATTTTCAGAATGGCATAAGCACCTTGCTCGAGCGCCGCAATAAAATAAACCTGATTTTCGAGTACAAAGAGATGTTGGCTTAAAGAAGAGACTGATCGCTGAATAGTCTCTTCCTGAGGATCGATGACCTGCTGCGCCAACAAGGGATTGGCGCATGCGAATATCAGTATAAAACTGAGCAATAGTTGCCGCATGATGGGTTTTCCTTGTCTATTTATCCGGCTAATCACAGAGGACTGGTTAAAAACACCGTGGTGTGTCAGTGCACGTTGGGTCTGCAATCCCAGTTTCCGCAATACGACCAAAGCGCTGAACAGGAAGAGCCAAGTGGCTGACAGAGTGCCGCCTGATTTGCCACTTTCTGGGATGGCCGGTGGTTCTGGTTTTTCCGGTGTGACGATTGGTGTTGCACTGACGTTCACTAGCACTTTTGCATTGGCACGGCCGCCACGGCTATCTTCGATGCTGTAACTGATTTCATCGCTGCCGACAAAACCCGCTTTGGGCTGGTAGCTAAGTTGCTGATTGGCCTGAATAGTGACAGCACCATGCGTTGCTTTGGCTTCGAGTACTCGAAGATTATCAATGTCCGGGTCGCTGTCATTTTTCAGCACCTCAATTGAGATTGCGGTGGTATTGTTCGTAGTGGCGGTATCATCAAGTGCCACCGGAGCCCGATTGTCCAACTGGATCTGGCGGATACGTTCGCCTTGTGCGCCATCTGTTGCCACCAGATATAGTTTGCCAGCAACTTCGGCCATCGTTGCTGTGGAGTTAACGACGGTGGTTGCGCCAAGGGATATCGGTTGCACCTGTAAAACACCATTTTTCGATTGTAGCTTTTGCAGGCCGTCACCCAGTAGATATGTACTGTCGGTAAAAGTGAGGGCCTGATGAAAACGCTCATTTAATGGTTGTCCGATCCATGTACCGTCGGCACTGAATTGCTCTCCTGAGCTGGCTAAAATGGTATTGTTGATAATAATTGCTCGACCGCTTTGGTCTGAACCCGCATCGAGGTCAAGGCGTTTTTGCTGTTTCAGGTCTAGCTTGGACAGATATATGCTGCTTCCGCGACCATAGTCGTGGAAAAAGCCTGTGCGGGAAAAGCCGAACAGTTGTTGCTGATGCATAAAGACTCTCAGCAACTGATTGCTATAGTAAATCATACCGCCAGAGGCAGAATAGCCAGCAAATGCATCGTTTTGCTCGATGGTTAGGGTGGTTAAATCCAGGATCCCACCTTTTAAATCACTGTAACTCCAATGCGACCCAATGTTAAATGACAGATATATTTTACCTTGATTAATTCCTAAGATCCGAACGTTGTCTATATCTGCAAATAACTTCAAAGTTTGCGTCTGGCCAGAGCTTAAATTAAAGCGATTTAAGCTGCTGCTCTCGCTAAACAGTGGATTATTGACGAAATAATAAAAATCATTATCAACCAGCATGCCCATCTCTTCAGTCACAGGTTCTGGTCCTTTGGCGCCAGCGGTACCGCTGCTATCAAAACGATTGGTAGTTGGGTTAAAGCGATAAAAATGATCGTCGCTGTACAACCACAACGCCGAGTTCCCCGCTAACAGTCGGCCGCTTTTATCTGTAGCGACAATATCAATTTTTCCGGTACGCGGTTGTAAGCGCTTAAAGCGTGGCTGTTCATCGGTTTCATGCCAGAAGAGTTGTTGGTTCCAGCTGGTCAGATGACGAATTGGGGTGGCTGGGCGACTGTTAACCGACTTGAGTGCTACAGATGTTTGTTGTTGGTTGCTGACATAAACAAAACCCGGAGAATCTGAAACCACACAGCTGATTGACCTGGATAAACTAGTGCCAATATGCCATTTGTAGCAGGTTTCACTGGTGATAACAGCACCATCGCCGATCAATGTCATTTCGACTTGATATACGTCATTGTATGAGCCGCTGACTTGCACCGGTGGTTGTACAACTGCAATTTTGACGTCCTGGGGCGCCAGGCGCCAGATCTCATGAACTGAAGCGTTGCCCCACCATTGCTTCCAGAGCAGGAAGTTGCCATCAGGCCCAAAGGTTTTTCCTTCAACCCCAAAAAGACTGCCGGTTGTGGCTGTAATATCTATCAGATCTATACGTTGTGATGGTAGATGCAATCGTTTGATTGTAATAGGACCGTTTGGCAGTCCTGTCTGGTACAAAACATAATCCTTGGCGAATGCGATGTAGCTGTCTTGGTTTAGCTGCTCGGCGAGCAGAGCGCTGGTATCCAATTTTTGCAGGTCGCCATCATTTCGTGATTGCATGATCACATCCCCATTGGTTTGCACCCAATACAGATGTTTTTGCTCAATATGCAGCCTGGCGTTGGGCTGGTTCTGATAGCTGGTTAAGAATGTTAAATCACCGCATACATCTGAATTGCATAACAATTCTTTACCTCTAAACGAATGAGAAGAAGTCTCGTTTATTTCCTCGATTGGGTAAAATAACGAATCGGTTTTATTGAAGCGGTAAAACTGCTGCTGCAGTTCCAAATCCTGATAATCACTGCATACCAGTAATAAATCTTTGTTCCATTGCAGTTTACATTGCGCTTTAAAAGATGGCGGCTCTGTAGCAAAAGCGCTTTTAAATGTGTTGGATGAAGGGTCAAACCATTGCCGGTAATTTGGCATGAATAACTGATTGCGTATTGGTAATATTCCTTTAGCATCGTCCTGCAGATAAATTGGCTTCGTCGGTAGTAGTTGCATTTCTTCTGGGATATCGGCAACTTTATTAAACTGCTGGCTAGTAGGATTAAACTTCATCAGCGCTGTCGATGCTATTGACCCGGTTAACTCAGCAACAAAATAAACTTCATTGTTGACTGTCACGAGAGACGAGACTGCTTTGACTTGGGCATTCACATTCTTTTCAAGCGGGTCAATGACTTCTTGAGCATGGAGTGGAACTGTCGTGCCAAACCACATGATAAATAAACGGATAAATAGCTTCAGCATTGTTCTTCCTTTTTCAGCCACCTGCTAATTTGGATTGCGCACTTTTTGACACACTAATATCAAAGCATATCAAGTCACGATATAGCCTAAACAAGCAATACAAGAGAGTGCTTCTAAAGTACCTTTTTCTGCTCTAATAGTAAATGATATGTTTCTATGTGACTTATTTATAGAAATACTGCTTAAGCCGCTATTGTCTGAGATTATGTGGAAATCTCTTGGTCGCTATTAGGACCGCGTTTCCCAAAGAGGTGCAGTGAATGCTCTCGGTTTGAGATATTTATCAATCGACCGTTTCTGCGAATGCCACTTTGGATGTGCTGTCGGTGGATTTGATTTACCTGAATGCAAAAATCCCTGACCAAGCAGGGATTTTTATCAATGAACATGGATGTTTAGTCGTTAAATCTTCTTATACCTAATACGATGCGGCTCCAGCGCTGCTGCGCCATAAGTCGCTTTGACCCAGGCTTCGTAATCTGAATAGTTACCTTCGAAGAAATTCACTTTGCCTTCGTCGCGGTAATCCAGAATGTGGGTGGCGATACGGTCGAGGAACCAACGGTCATGCGAGATCACCATGGCGCAGCCCGGGAAATCGAGGATGGCATTTTCCAGCGCCCGCAGCGTTTCAACGTCCAAATCGTTGGTTGGCTCGTCGAGTAACAGCATGTTGCCGCCGGCCTTCAGCAGTGCAGCCAAGTGCACGCGGTTACGCTCACCACCAGATAACTCGCCGATAAACTTCTGCTGATCGTTACCTTTAAAGTTAAAACGACCAACATAAGCGCGGCTTGGAATAGTGAAGTTACCGATTTGCAGCATGTCCTGACCGTTGGAGATTTCCTGCCAGACGGTGTTTTTTGGATTCATGTTGTCGCGGAACTGATCAACGCTCGCCAGTTGCACGGTATCACCTAACGAAATCGTGCCACTATCGGCCTGTTCAGTACCGGAAATCATCCGGAACAAGGTCGATTTACCAGCGCCGTTGGCACCGATAATACCGACGATGGCGCCTTTGGGAATGGCAAAACTTAAGTCGTCGATTAACACGCGATCGCCGTAGGATTTACGTAAGTTGGTCACTTCCAGCACTTTATCGCCTAAGCGTGGTCCAGGCGGAATAAACAGCTCGTTGGTTTCATTCCGTTTTTGGTAATCCTGGCTTTGCAATTCTTCAAAACGCGCCATCCGCGCTTTGGATTTGGCATGACGGCCTTTTGGATTGGTACGCACCCATTCCAGCTCTTGTTTGATTGAGCGCTGGCGGGCGTTTTCAGTTTTTTCTTCAATTTGCAGGCGGGCATCTTTTTGCTCTAACCATGAAGAGTAGTTACCTTCCCATGGAATACCTTCACCGCGGTCCAGCTCTAAAATCCAGCCGGCAACGTTATCAAGGAAATAACGGTCGTGGGTAATGGCGACCACAGTGCCAGGGTAATCGTGCAGGAAACGTTCTAACCAGGCAACCGATTCGGCATCTAAGTGGTTGGTCGGTTCGTCCAGCAGCAGCATGTCTGGTTTTTCCAGCAGCAGACGGCAGATGGCAACGCGGCGGCGTTCACCACCCGATAACACGCTGATTTTGGCGTCCCATGGCGGCAAGCGCAGGGCATCAGCAGCGCGTTCTAAGGTATTGTCGAGGTTGTGGCCATCTTTGGCCTGAATAATGGCTTCAAGTTCGCCTTGCTCGCGGGCGAGGGCGTCGAAGTCAGCGTTTTCGTCGGCATAAGCCGCGTAGACGGCATCGAGGCGGGTGAGGGCGTAAGCGACGTCGGCAACGGCTTCTTCCACCACTTCGCGTACGGTTTTGCTCATGTCCAGCTCAGGCTCTTGCGGCAGGTAACCAATTTTGGTGCCAGCCAGTGGCTTAGCTTCACCTTCAAATTCTTTGTCGATGCCAGCCATAATGCGTAATAAGGTGGATTTACCAGAACCGTTTAAACCCAACACGCCGATTTTGGCGCCAGGGAAGAATGATAATGAAATGTCTTTGAGAATGGTTCTTTTGGGCGGGACTACTTTGGACACCCGGTACATTGAATAAATAAATTGCGCCATAAAGTTGACTCTTCCAGCTGTGAAACAAGTGGCGAAATTGTACGTTATTTTTCAAGTCAACGGAAAGTGATGCAGCGGGCCTTGGCAATTAAATTCGCCGGTACGGGGCGCTTTCTGGGCTGGATTCTGTTTTAATAGCGCATCGGCTGCTATCTGGCAGCGTCTTTTTTATGCCAACAAAAGGAAACAGTCATGTCCGAGTATGCAAATGATCCGGTATTTCAAGAATTTATCGCTGAAGCTCGCACCCATGGTCAAGTTTGGGTATTGGCGCATGGCGAAGATTTATTAGTCGTCGAATCAGTTGATTTTGAAGATACCGACGTGATGCCATTCTGGTCGAGCGAAGATGCCGCCAAACTGCATTGCAGCGAAGAGTGGGCCGAATACAAACCAGAAGCTATTGCACTGGACGTATTTTGTGATGGTTGGTTAAAAGAAATGTACGACGATGGTGTATTGATTGGCACCAACTGGGACGAATCATTAAATGGCCCAGAAGTAGAACCACGTGAAATCCTGGAAGCTTTGGCTCAGGTACAGTAATTGTTAATGAAGGGGTCAGAGTCAATTGTTAACAGCTCGCTGTTAACAATTGACTCTGACCCCTTGTTATTCTGACGGCCTTTATTTAACGGCGGCGTTGCTGACGTAGCAGCATGGCAAACGCTAGCAATAGCAGGGTTGCTGTGGCAGGCGCCGAAACCAATTTGGTCGGTTGGTTTTTCAGATCCAGCGTATATTGATAACTGCCGAACGGATCAAAGCCAAAATCATTGCCACCAACGGCCAGCGTATAGCTGCCGGCTGGTAAGATGAAGTCAATCAGCGTGCCGTCGGACAATGGCGTGAATGGGTCCGTGCCGGTCAGAAAGGTCAGCGATTCACCAGCAAAGCCAAAGAAATCGGCGTAGTTAGAAAATAACATGCCCGGATCCAACAACAATTCACCGCTGTACAGGCTAAATCCAAATACTATATCGGCTAATACGGCGACCGAGAGTTTACTTTCTTCGGTTAAAGTAAGGATCCAAAAATCCACTTCACCAGCACCATAGTTGTTGGTCCAGCCATTGTCGCTAATCACTTCTGACTGGTATTGACCTGAACCATTCAGCTGGATGATTGCGGCATCGGCGTTAGCACTGACCAATGAACCCAGTCCAAGCAACAGCGCAAAAGCTGCTGTTTTTATGATAGAAAACATGAGATTACTCCAAAATTAAATTGTCAAAGGGCGCCGAAGGGCACCCGGTTTGAGGCATGGAAGTTTACAAAGCGCCTTTTTCCCATGGACCAGTGATAGCGAAAGTGACGCCTGGGGTTTGGATGTTCACAAACAACCAGCGATCGTAAAAACAAGCACCACACCATTCGTTGCCGGTCATGCTGCGACGAGCACTGCCATTGGTTGAATTGCCGACGCTGGCTAGAAAATTCGCCTTGGTGCCAGGATAAACGGCATCAATAGCGGTTAAATCGCCCTGATCCAACGCCATCCGGTTTTCAGCAAAATGGAAAGTGTTGCCTTCAAGGGTGAGGCCAATCAGCCGTTTGGGGTTAGATCCGCCATCTTCACACATCAGAATATTGCCACGCGGGCTTATCGCAATATTGTCCGGGCCGTCGACCTGGCTGCGGTTTTGCGATTCAAACACCAGCGTCAGCAGTTCTTTGCGTGGGTCATAACAAAAGATTTGGCCAAGGCGGGCAGCGCCGCCTGAAGTGGAGACAAAGAAAATTTTGCCATCGTCGTACCAGCAACCTTCGCCCCGCTCAATGATGGCGGCGTCCGATGCCTGATTAAAACAGCTCATTGTGAATGCGTCCGGATCCGGCACTTCCTGCCAGCTGACATTCCAGCTACTACCTGGCAGCAAGCCACGACGCAGGTCCACCCTGGCCGTGTTGTTCAGCACCATCGCATACAGGGTGCCGCCGGAGCGTAAGTCGCCCCAGGCACCGCTGGGTACAAATTTGTAAAAAGCAGAGCTGCCGGTATCTTCAGTTTGATAAACCGCGCAAGTTGCTGGATCTACCGCTACTGCTTCGTGCGAAAACCGGCCCATTTCGCGGATCGGTTTGCCATCAGAAATACCAAAACCCGGCACTTCAAACACATAACCGTGATAGATACCTTGAGCTGTTTGGTAAGTTTCTTCACAGGATAACCAGCTACCCCAAGGGGTGGTGCCGCCAGCGCAATTACGGATGGTGCCGCCGAGGCTGTTGTAAGAAGACAAAAACTTGCCTTGCAGCGTATCAAACAAAATATTTGAGGTGCCACCACGCTGGGCTGCGTTGTAGACGCCACGGCCACCACGTGGTGCGGTGTTATGGCCAGAACTGCCTTGTTCATGGTTACGTACCAGGCAAATTACATTGCCTTTGACCGCGGCAATGCCCATACCATCGTGGGCGCCAGGTGTTGGAGTGCCATCGGCCTGAGTGGAACCGGTCCAGCCAAATGAGGTATATTCAAAACCCTCAGGTAACGCCAGTAACATTAAGCCGGTAGCTTTACACGGCTTGACTGATAAAGGCCCGTAAGAGTCGGTGTAAGGCAGGCTGGCTGCCGATGCTTTGCTGGCTAGCATGGCAAAAGCTGTGCTGGCAGCAACCACGCCGGTGGCTTTGAGGAAATCGCGCCGGTTAACAGCGCTTTGCAGTGTTGATTCTGTTGATTCGGTAGTAATGGAACTTGTCATTTCAGATCCTATTGTTATCGGTGTTTAGCTGAAGTAGTGATGTGCAATACAAGCCCCGGCTTGCGTCAACACGGGATCCACCTTAATGCCGCTAAGTGACAAAAATCAGGCTAAAAAGTGACCGTTTTGTAACAATAAAATAGCATTTTGAAGTGGCGAAAACAGAGCTGGATTACGCGCGCGTCAGGGCTGTGTCAGAGTTGTGTTGCCGTGCCTGCCGCCGCAATACGGGCAGCTCGCTGTTGGGCTTTGGCGTCGGCGGCGGTCCAGTGGATGAACAAAATAGACAGTTCATACAACAGCACCATCGGCACGCCCAGTGCGATTTGTGACACCAGATCCGGTGGCGTTAAGATGGCCGCCACCAGGAAAATCAGCACGATGGCATGGCGCCGGTACTGCTTTAATTGGTTACTGCTGACCAGGCCGGCCGTCGCCAGCACCAATAACAGAATGGGCAGTTCAAAACACAATCCAAAAGCCAGGATCAACGCAATCACCAACCCCAGGTATTCACTAACTTTGGCTTCCAACGCCACACTGATGGCGTCTGCACTGCCGGTCGTTTCAAAGCTGATAAAGAAGTGCCAGGCCATCGGCATCACCAGATAAAAGGCCACGGCTGCCCCCAGCAGAAATAACAGTGGCGTCAGGCAGAATAAAACCTGCAGACTTTTTCGCTCATGCTGGTAAAGACCGGGTGTTAAAAAGCGCCAGCACTGGATCAGTAAAAACGGTAAGGTGAAAAACAACGCACTGAAGAATGCCAGTTTTAAATAGGTAAAAAAGGCTTCGTGCAAAGCGGTGTAAATCATCCGCCGACCGCTGTCCGGCCCAAAAATGGTGAGGAGCGGTTGTTGTAAAAACTGGTAAATCACATCGGCGTAACTATAAGAAACCACAAAGGTGATGCTAAAAAATCCCAAACAATACAACAACCGGCGCCGCAGTTCAGTCAGGTGATTTAACAGCGGGGCCGTGCTGGCGTCTGCTTTCTTTTCCGGTTGATGATTTGCCGGTTGCTGATTTGTTGCTTGAGGATCTGCCGGATTGTGTGAAGAGGTCATGGCTTCAATTCTTCGGTGGTTATTTGGTTTGCAACAGCGGGCGTTATTGCCGGAGATGCAGCTTGAGACGTTGCAAGTGTGGATTGCAAAGTGGAATGCTTTTGCTGCGCTTCGGCAATCAGTCGCTGGCGTTCAGCATGTTGCTCCGCCGTCATTGATCCAGGCAGGTAATCGGCAGGTAGATTACGCACTTCCTCCGGCAATAATTGCTCCCAACTTGGTTCAGCAACACCTGCTGGATTGTTGGTCCGGGTCACTTCTTGTTCCAGCTGGTGCATGCTGCGCAGAATACTCCGGTACAGGCGCTGACCTTTCGCAACAAGCTTGCCACCGGCTTTAAACACTGCCGGTAAATCTTTGGGGCCGATGACTAATAATGCCAGCACAGCCACCAACAGCAATTCACTCCAGCTGAGATCCAGCATTGTTAAGCTTGCCTCTGGTGCAGTGGGTCGGTTTGCACGTCAGACCTTGCATCAGCTTTCACTTCAGCCTTCGCTTCAGCGGTCACAGCTTCCGACAGCGGCGCGGACCGAACTTTTTCTGTCGCAGCACTGGTCACTGGCTGGATTTGCTCGTCGGCAATCCCTTTTTTAAAACTGCGAATGCCTTCAGCTAAATCGCCCATCAACGCCGGGATCCGGCCACGGCCAAATAACAAAATAAACAGCACCACCACCAATAAAATTTGCCATATGCTCAGACTCATCACATCGACCTTTTGTAGAAGTTGAGTGATTACCTTAGGTCTGAAATATTTCCTGCAGATGAACGAATTGTGAATGATTGTCGGCTGGTAATGGGGGTTAATATCGGCGTTAGAGTCACTTGTTAACAGCACTCGGTTAACAATTGACTCTGCTCCCAAAGTTAACATTTGGGATGAATGATTGTTAAGTCAGAGTGGCTGTTTCGTCGATTTATTCATGTTGCGCGAAAAAATCCTGAAATTGCTTTGGTTGCTGCGGTAACGTCATATCAACACCTGGCGATAACTGGGTTAGCAGCAGCTGAAAGCAATCAACCCGCGCTTGTGATTTATCATTGCCGTCAATTTGATGCCAGGGGGCATTGTGGGTATTGGTTTGCAGTAACATGTCCTGTTTTGCCGCCTGATAATCTGCCCAGCGGGCGCGGTTTCGTAAATCTTCTTCTGTTAGTTTCCAGCTTTTGGCAGGGTCTTCAAAGCGCTGGCGAAACCGTTTTAATTGTTCCTGCTCAGAAATTTCCAGCCAAATTTTTACTAACTTGACGCCTTCTTGTTGTAATGTCGCTTCAAACTGATTTATTTGCGGGTATGCACGTTGCCAGGCGGTTTCATCACAAAAACCCTCGACTCTTTCCACCAGCACCCGGCCATACCAGGAACGGTCAAACACCGCAAAATGCCCGCGTTGTGGCAAGCGTTGCCAGAATCGCTGTAACCAATGTTGTTGCTGTTCAGTATCATTGGGTGCGCTGATCGGCCACACATGTAGCCAACGTGGGTCCAGACACCAAGCAACCCGCCGGATAATACCGCCTTTACCCGCAGCATCCTGTCCTTCCATCACGATCACGGCGCTTTGCTGCTGCCGGCTCATTGCTTGCTGTAATAACGCCAGTTGTTGCTGTAATTGGGCGAGTTCTGCTTTGTTGTCCATAAAATCTCCAGTGATATTGCGCTTCAGTATAACCAGACTTTGAGCCTGACTGCGTCCCAAATCGCCTTCCGTGTCTTGTTCAAAAACGACGCTGAGTAAAGATCAGGTAAAGAGCATGGCGCCTCAGCTGAATAGCATTGCAAATGAGAAGGATTCTCAGTAAGATCGGCGTATTATTTTTCATCTGTTGTGGTGCAAGGTGTCGTCTGCAGTTCCCAAACCCAGCGTCTGGCTGAGTAAAACCATGCGGTTGGTGCATATCTACAGCTCGATGCTGGTGTTGGTGTTGTTGTTATTTTTTGCCGTCACCGGTATCACGTTGAATCATCCGGAGTGGCAAAGCACTGTTGGCGCAAGTTCAACCAGCCAACAACTGCAATTGCCGGATGCGCTAAAAACCTTGCCGTGGAGTGATGACGAACTCGAGCAAGCGGTGCAGGCCAACAAAATTGCAGCATGGTTACGAGCGCAGCATCAGGTTGAAGGTGCGGTGTTTAACTTCAGTTATGACCCGGATGAACAACTGCTGGAACTCGATTTCAAACGCCCGGCCGGTTATAGCACGGCCGTGATTGAGCTTGCGGCAGGGCAGGTAGAACTCAGTACCGAATATGCCGGCACGCTGGCGCTACTCAATGATTTACACAAAGGCCGTTATGCCGGCAGTAGCTGGAAATGGCTGATTGATATCACCGGAGTTGCTTGTCTGTTGTTTGGGCTGACCGGTTTTTATTTGTTGTGGCGCCAACCATCAAGGCGCCGTAGTGGCATCAATACCGCCGTGTTTGGGGTGATCCTGATGTTACTGGCTTATCTGGCTGCGCTGCATTAACCGGCAGCTTTTGCTTTAGAAGATCAAGCCTGAAAGGATCAGGCACCTGATCACCTACTCGAAAATGAGGGACAAATGAAATTACATTCGATGGCTTTGGCTGCAACTTTGGCTTTTAGTACTTTGCTGGTACCGGCACAAGCAGCTGACACTTTAAACATAGCACTGGAACTGCCAAAACCAGAGCATGGCCCTTATCACCGGCCTTATGTGGCGGTTTGGATTGAAGATGCCAAAGAGCAACCGGTAAAACTCATTGAGCTGTGGCGGGAAAAACCGGATTGGATCAAAGATTTACGTCGGTTCTGGCGTAAAACCGGCCGCAGTGATCAGGCATTGGTAGACGCCCGCACCGGTGCGACCAAAGGCCCGGGCAAATATCAGCTGAGCTGGAATGGCCAGGATAATTCAGGCAAAGCCGTTGCTGCCGGTCAGTACTTGTTAGTGGTGGAAGCCGCACGTGAGCATGGCGGCCGTAATCTGGTGAAACAAGCATTTAACTGGGATGGCTCTGCCGTCGATATTCAAGTCAAAGCCGGCAGCGAAATCGGTGCCATCCAATTATCTAAGGGAGCGAAATAATATGTTGTCCAATAAGCAATGGCTGTCGGCTAAAACGACTGCAAAAACAACGGCCTTGGGTCTGTTAGCTGCAATGTTCAGTCTGCAATTGTCAGCACATACCATGACCGTCGTACCAAGCCATTATGTACAGTCCAAAACCGGCGGCTGGGTCAGCGTTGATGTGTCGGCCACCAATATGACTTTTCAGTGGGATAAAGGCATTCCACTGGAAAACTTCAAAGTCTTCACCCCAGATGGCCAGCAGGGCAAAGTGGACTCGGTATATCAGGGTAAGCGTAAATCTCAGGCTGATGTCGAGCTGGCAACTGAAGGTACATACCGCTTAGAACTGGGTAACGGTAGCCGCTTTTTCACCAGCTATGAACTTAAAGGCGAGCGCAAGCGTTTGATGGCCAATAAAAAAGACCGAGCAGCCCAATTACCGGCCGGTGCTGAAAAAGTCGTGACGACGCAGGGCAACAGCCGTGCACTGGCCTTTATTACCGTGAATAAACCATCCGATGCGGTACTGGCACTGACCAACAAAGGTCTGGAATTTCAATTTGATCGCCATCCAGCGGATATAGTCGCGACCGAAGAAGTCACTGTGACTTTACTGATGAACGGCAAACCGGCGGCAGGTGTGGAACTGGATTTATCGCGTGACGGTGAACTGTACCGGAACGAGCCAGAGCGGATGCACCATAAAACTGACGCCAGTGGCAAATTCAGTTTTACCGCACCGGTGGCGGGTCGTTATTTATTAGAAGCTTCGTATCAGGCCGACGTGAGTAACGAACTGACTGATAAAGTGCGGGAAGGTTTTACGTTGAGTTTTGAAGCAGCGTTGCCGTAAGTAAGCGTACACGTCATCGATATATACCTGAAGTAACAAAGGGCCCGCAGGCCCTTTGTGTTTTGAATGGTTTGGAGATTAATACTCCAGACCCAATTCGTCATCTTCTTCTAAGTCTAACAACCGACGTAATCTTTTTTGCTCCAGCAGATCATCAATTTTGCGTCTGGCTTCGAGTTTATGTTTATTTTTGCTTTCTTTGCCGCTTGTTTTACTCAGCTTCAGTTCTGCTGCTATATCAACAGCGTCATAGTCCCCAACGATCATTTCTGCCATTTGTCGTTACTTCCATGGTTTTATTCTTGTTTTTACCGGTATAGCTGCCCTGGCGCAACAGGTTTAACTATCGGCTGACCCTAGCGTTTTAGCGTTAAAGTTTTCGCTACAAAAGCGATTTATTTTTATCGTGACGATAAATAGTACTACATTTACCGCTAAGTCGTTGCCTTTTATCGCAGTTCTGCGCCGCTTCACCGGCAGTGCCGGATTTAACGCTGGCGACTTTGCTGCTTTAGTGAACAATAAACGGATGCAGAGAGGATCCTTTACCGATCACAAAACGATCTATTCGGTATACTGCAACGTAGATAGGATCACTTCGCAACACACATCAGTCTTTAGCAGGAGAACAACAATGCGTACTTGGATTATCGGATTAGGGGCGCTGTGCCTTGGTCAAGCAGCTTTAGTACAAGCCAATCAGTGTGGTGATATTCTTGGCCATTCAATGCAGCAACTGCATAGCAAAGAAACCATTGATTTATGTGAAGAATATAAAGATAAAACGCTGCTTATTGTCAACACCGCCAGTAAGTGTGGTTTTACGCCGCAATTTAAAGAATTACAGGCCTTATCAGAAAAGTACGCCGACAAAGGCTTAGTGGTGCTGGGTTTCCCTTCTGATGATTTTATGCAGGAACATGACGACGAAGCCAAAACTGCTGAAGTTTGTTATATCAATTACGGCGTGAAATTCCCGATGTTTTCAACAAGCGCCGTGCGTGGTGATGATGTAAATCCGGTATTTAAAGCCTTGATCGCGAAAAGCGGTGAAAAACCTTCCTGGAACTTTAATAAATATCTGGTCAGCAAAGACGAAAAAACCGTGATGCACTTTGGCAGCAAAGTAAGCCCGGCCGATGCTGATTTTGTTGCTGCGGTTGAGAAGATGTTGAAGTAGTTCAGTTTGCAAAGTACCAGTTAGGCATTTCTAGAACTGGTACTTTGATTTTGGATAATTATATTAGTTTGAACATGACCCTTCTGTTACGAGCACAGACGATGCAATGTCATTAAAATTACGTGGAACCAGATCGGAAACATTGGTGCCAAATTTAATTGAGCGACCTTGGAAGTGATTGTGTTCGTACATAGTTACACAGCTTCCAACGCCAACTTTTACCGAGCTGATGTAATCATTTGCATGGTAAACTCGATTCTTGACAGTGTTCCAGTTTCCTTGACCTAAATCTCGGTGAAATCCACTAGGCGGTAATGTGAAAGAAAGTGCTTGATAATCGCGATCCCCGTAGAAGTGATTCATGATTTCGCTATCACAACGATGATGCTTAAACACTTGCAGGGAAGTAGTTTGATTGTCAAAGCCGTATTGGGCTAAATCTGAGTATTCTCCAGCGGAAAAGTATTTTGCTGTGGAGCTATATCCAGCATTCTGAAACAAAACGACACAAGATCCAGCTTCGACTTTAATTGAAGACAATGCATCGTTGTCAAAAACGTTTTGCTTCTTAACTTCGTCAATCATTTCACCGTCAGTAACATATTTTGCGCTTCCAGAAAAATAACTGTGCTCATAAAGTGTTACTCCAGCATGCGAAGATGCCGAAACTAATGCAAGAACTGCGAGTAATGTTTTATTCATATTTAGAATCCTTCTAAGTTTATATCTTGCCAAAACTGGCACTTAGAATTCTATCATTGTTTCTAATTTGTGTAAAAGGTAAGTTTTCTGCTTGTTGTTGAGTCTGTTTGGTTGTGCTTTTTATTTGTTGAAAATTTATTTTTAAATAAAGGTTATATTTTATGCGCGGTGGTTTGTCTATGCAGAATTTAGTTTTTGGCCAAAAGGGATTTATCTTGGCTTCAAGCGTGATGTGACAAAACAAGAATTAACGTTTCTCAACAATTTTGTTTAAGCCACCAGAAGTGTACCACCATCGATGCCAAGCCGCATGTAAACGGTATTTCAGGTTCCTGCCAAATGTGGTGTCACCTTTGCGGCTACCACCACTGATCGCATTGATAACACTGTCAAATTTGCTGGAAGGCCAGATGGTGTATGGCAATAACGAAAATAGTTGTAAATCCAGTTCATGGCCAAACTGTAAATCAATATCGACTGGACGAAAAAACTTGTCGCGACTGAGTAGTTTTCTGGCCCCTTGTAAATTGATGGCATATCCGGTGGCACAGTTAGGAACTTTTTTGAAATTTACCAATTCGAAGCCGGTTTCCAGGTGTAATTTTTGATGTGCTGGGGTGGCTCTATCGTCAGATAACTTGATATGGTCCCAGCCTGTCAGTGCGTTAATTTGCCTGATGGCTTCAGGAAGGCGTGTATCAACATCAATATCATCTTCCAGCACAATCGCCATCTCGATATTTTGGTCTAACATCAGTTGCCAAATGCCGCGATGAGATAAATAGCAACCTATTTCGCCGAGGGATAACGATCGGCGAAAAAGTTGTTTGTTTGCAGGTTTGTCATAACAGGCGTCAATTTCCTCCGGCGTCAAATCCTTGCCATACACCGCATTAAAACGTATCGGCTGAATACCCAAGGCCAGCAGCTGTTGCTCAGCATATTGAAAGCGTTCTTGTGAACTTTGAAGATTGATCACAAAAACCGGGACTTTTACTGGATCCGACACTGACATGAATAAACCTGCTGCTGACTTTAAAATTGGCAGTTTACGCAAATTCACGTCGAATCTCTAGCTTGAGTATATTCTGAATTACCGACTCTATAGTTCAATGTGGCTGGTGAGTTTTGCCCCCCTCTGCAGCAGACTGTTTTTATCTCATGTTACGGTTTCAAATTTAGGCGACCCGCCGCAAATCAAAGCCTAATTGCATAAAATACTGCCGCCAGTCTTGCTGCCAGCGGCTCAGTGATAAACTGCGAACGGCGGTAGCATGTGCCTGAAATGCCATACGCTTCGCGTCTTCCGGATGCTGCAGACAATAGTCCAGCTGCGCAGCGAGGATGTCGGCATCTGGCATCACTATCTGTCCATTGAATTGATCGATGATCATATTACTTAAACCACCCACATTAGTGCTGACAATAGCACAGCCGGCAGCCATCGCTTCCGCCAGACTTAATGACGAACCTTCCGAACCAATCGAAGGTAACAACACCAAATCATGCTGATAATGGATGTGCAAAGCTTCGTCCGGACCATACCGACAGATTTGAACTTGTGGGTGCCCGGCAAAGGCGGCCTGAATTTCGCCTTCCATCGGGCCTTCGCCAGCGAAGGTTACTTGCAGCTTTGGATACTTCAACAGTAATTTTTGCACGACTGCAATTGCCAGCTGAATGCCGCGGTAATCCACAAAACGACGGGCGATGAGTAAGCGGGGGGCGGCCAGCGGCTGTTGCCATTTAAGTTCAAGCTGTTGCTGGCTGATAGCGCCAGCGCTGAAATTCATAATCACCCGTACCAGAGTTTTCGCCGGGAAATGACGATAAGTGCGGTACCAGTTGACAAAATTGTGGTCGACACAGACCAGATTGCGGCAGTCCCGAATGTAATTTAAATACTTTTGATGATTGAGCAGGCTTTTGATAAAGCCAAAAACGCTGTTGGACGCGGGTTTGTCCCATGACACGCCATGCTGGATGGCGATACTGCGGCGATAATGGTTTTTCACATAATAGCTATCAGTACCAAAAATAATGCTGTCAGTCTCATCGTTATAGTTGCTGCTGATAAATTGAAATAACGCCAGTTTTTTACGATTGCCGCGATATGCCCCACAGTGAACCCCCATCACTTCAATGCCTTGAAAACAGGCGCTGAAATCATGGTCAGCGGTTTGTACCACCACACAACGTTGTCCTTCACTTTGTAATAGCCTGGCCAGTTGCAGCAGATAATTTTCAATACCACCAAGCATCAGTTGTTGGGTTTTTGGGTCATAAAAGTGCCGATAAACTAAATAGGTGGTGGCCGGAGCATCATGCTGCATCATAGGGATCCATGGCTTGGGAGTGGGATAGTTCGAATGCTGAAGGCCAATGACCCTCTACAGCTGCGCATTGTGCATGGCAAAGCCGTTAAAAAATGTTTCCGTTTGTGCAGGTTTGTCGGACCAGCGTTGCCGATGATATTGCTGATTGTTTTACTGATGGCATCGTGAGTGAGAAGTAACAACTTGATCACCAGCCAGACAAGCACTACTATCAGCGCTACTGCCAGTTCTGGTTATTACGTTATTCCATTTTAGAATATAGGAATGAAGCCCAATTGTTGCTGACGATGCTTGCCGCGCTGTTTATTGGTTTATGTCTGGGACTGTTTGGTTCTGGCGG
This sequence comes from Rheinheimera sp. SA_1, assembly GCF_001669775.1. Classification (GTDB taxonomy): domain Bacteria; phylum Pseudomonadota; class Gammaproteobacteria; order Enterobacterales; family Alteromonadaceae; genus Pararheinheimera. Next base: position 999,534 of record NZ_LXWK01000015.1, on the reverse strand, counting down.
TTCCATTATGACAGTGCCGGTGTTGCTGTATTTGCTGCAGTTACCGGAAAAAATTGCGATTGCTTCGGCGCTCGGCATCGTGGCATTGATTAGCATAGTGGCGTTGTTACCTTATCTTTATCGCAAGCATCTGCAGTGGGCATTAGTGGCTAAGCTCGCTCTTCCTGGTATTTTTGGTGCATGGCTTGGCAGTTTGCTCAGTCATCAGGTTGAGGCCTTCTGGCAAATTTTACTACTGGCGCTATTAATGAGTTTCAGTGCGGTGAATATGTGGCGGCAACAGCTGTGGCGCTGGCCACTGTCACGCAGCTGGCAATTGCTGGTGCTGGGAACCTTGTTAGGAGCTGTCACCGGTTTTGTTGGGGTTGGCGGCGGGTTTTTAATAGTACCGTTATTGCTGGCGGTGACTTCGCTGACCATGGCTGCGACCATTGCCACCAGTCTGCTGCTGATTTTCCTGCAAACCAGCAGTGGATTTATCAGCCATTATCTGCAGTTGCAGCAACAAGGTGTGCAGCTGGATCTGCAGTTAATCGCAACCATCGGCGCCTTGGGAGCCTTTGGGAGTTTACTGGCGATGCCGCTCAGTCAACGCTTGCCACAGCCTATGTTACGCAGGGCTTTTGCCGTGTTGTTATTGGTTTTAGGCATCAGTCTGATCGTGCGCCAGCTGACAGCTGGATAGCCATTCAGAGCCCAGCCAAAGCAAGATTATTATTCTGGATCAACCATTCCGACAGTATTCCGATTGTCGGAATGATTAAAAACTTTTACATTAGAAAAATCTAAATTTGAGGTTAACTATGACAGTAGAAAGAGCAATTCTGGCATTCGCCGGACTGATGGTGCTGTTATCGCTGGCTTTAACTTATTACGTGCACCCGAATTTTGTCTGGTTGACAGCTTTTGTTGGCGCCAACTTATTTCAAAGTGCCTTTAGTGGATTTTGTCCGGCAGCGCTGGTGTTGAAAAAAGTATTTGGCATGCCAACGGAAGCCGAAAGAGCCAGAGCTGTTTAAAGCAAAGGTCTTTGCGGTAAAAGCATCAGCCAGTGCTGTGGCAAAGAGTGGGGGAGACACCGCACTAGCTTGCGCTAAAGCCGGTGTCTTCTGCGGTGGCCTTTTCAGTGGCAGCAACTCGCGCCAGTTCGTCACAACGTTCATTCTCCGGATGACCGGCATGACCTTTCACCCATTGCCAGTCAATGTGATGACGGCTGCTAGCGGCATCAAGTCGCTGCCATAAGTCTTTGTTTTTCACCGGTTCTTTTTGACTGGTGCGCCAATTATTGCGCTTCCAGTTTTTTAGCCATTGGGTAATTCCCAGCCGCACGTACTGGCTGTCCGTGGTCAGCACCACACTGCAATCTTCTTTTAAACTTTCCAGCCCAACAATGGCCGCCATCAGTTCCATCCGGTTGTTGGTGGTTAACTTAAAACCGCCTGCCAACTCTTTTAAATGTTGATTGTATTTTAACACCACGCCATAGCCACCAGGGCCAGGGTTACCCAGACAGGATCCATCAGTAAAGATTGCCACAGTTTTACGCATCAATTTATGCCTTTACGCTTCCCAGGTGTTTAAACGGCGTATAATCTAACGCAAAAGCGCAAAAAAACGAACCCAAGATGGCAAAACGACAGATTATTCTCGATACCGAAACCACTGGTATCAACCCACTCGAAGGCCACCGCATCGTTGAAATTGGTTGTGTCGAGATGTTTAACCGCCGGCTGACCGGTAATAACTTCCATGTTTACTTAAATCCAGATCGTTTTATGGATCAGGAAGTTATTAACATTCACGGTATCACCAACGAATTTGTCGCCGATAAACCGCGTTTTCGGGATATTGCCCAAGACTTCTTTGCGTACATTCAGGGCGCTGAGCTGGTGATCCACAACGCCGCGTTCGACGTCGGTTTTATCAATAATGAATTTAATCTGCTCAACCCGCCACTGCCAAAAGTCGCAACCATCTGCGCCGTGCTGGATACGCTGGCGATGGCGCGGGATTTACATCCGGGCCAGAAAAACAACTTAGATGCGCTCTGTCGTCGCTACGATGTTAATAACAGTCACCGGACTTTCCACGGCGCTTTATTAGATGCGGAAATTCTGGCTGATGTGTATCTGGCGATGACCGGCGGTCAGGTTAGTTTGAACCTGGCGGCACATCAGGACAATGCAGCGCAACAACTACAGCAAACCAATCAGGGGTTAATTCGCCGTGGTGTGCTTAATGTGATCAACGCCAGCAGTGACGAATTAGCGGCGCATGAAAAACGCCTCGACTTAGTGCAGAAAAAAGGAGGCAGCTGCCTGTGGCGAAGTTAAAGACGGCGATGAAGTGTAGTATTGCGCTACTGCTGATTGCGGTGAGCCCGGCAGGCGCCCAGACCGCTGATCCAAAAGAGCCGGTGGCGGCAGTGAAGGCCGTTGAAACAAAGGCAGCCAAAATAAAAAATGCCGCAAGCAGCACCGTGGCCGAGCCGGATGACACCAGCACAGGGTTAACCGAGCTTCCTGACTTATCAGCGACTAATCAGATCCCACTGCTGAATAACCGCTTTCGTATTGATTATGAAATTGATGAAATCACCCTGGTATTTTTCCGGAAAAAGGGGGCGCCTTCAGTGGTGCTGGTCAAACCGGATGGCAGTAAAGTGTATGCCCGAACTGCCAAAGACCATCAGATGGAATGGCACGACGATAAAACCTACGACTTAATTAAAATCAAACAACCAACACCGGGTCCCTGGCAGGCGATTGGAAACATTTTGCCGGAAAGCCGGATCATGGTGCTAACCGATATCGATTTACAGGTAGATCCGTTGCCGACCGATATGATGGTAGGGGAGTCGCTGAAAGTTACAGCCCGGCTGACCAACGGTGGTAAGCCTATCAATGCGAAAGATTTTCGCGATGTGCTGAAACTGAATGTGCTGTTGATCAGCACGCAAAAAGCCGAATATGACAATCACAGTCAAACCGTGCTGGAATTCACGTCGTTTCAGGATGATGGTAAAAACTTTGATGAAAGACCGCGTGACGCCATTTTTACCGGTGAGTTTAAACTGGACTTTCCGGCTGGTGAATGGATCCCAAAATACATCGTTAAAACGCCGTTATACACCAGGGAGCTGATGCAGGCGCCGATTATCGTGCAACGGGCTCCGGTTACTTATGCCGTAGTTGAAGCTCTGGATGAAGCAAGTCGTCATCAACTCACTTACACCATTAACGAAGGGCCAGCCGATGGCAACACAGTGGCGTTTCAGGGGCGGATCCGATTTCCGAATAATGAAGTCCAGAGTTTTACCTTAGGTGAAATGCCTGGCACTAACCGGGTGTTGGCGGTTGCCAATGCCGGTATTGGGACCTATCGCGTTGAAAATATGATGTTTGGCCGTACCAAAGGCGGTCGTGAGTTTGTGATGAGTCTGCCCGAATATACCTTTGCTGTAGTAGGGCCTAAGGTAGAGGTGCCGGAAATTGCAGCAGAAAATGCAGCGCCGGCCACCACTGAAGGTGAAGGGGAAGCGGCTGCTATTACGGTGGTTGCAACAACGCCTGAACCCGTCGCCGAGCCGGAAAAACCTTTTCCGATCGGCTGGGTGATTTTCGCCAATGTGCTGATCCTGCTGCTGGGTGGTGGCTCGGTGTTGTGGATGATGCACGACAAATCCCGGCAGATGTTGTCGATGTTACTGGCGAAATTAAACCCGGCTTCCCTTATCAAGCGTAAGAAATCCGGCGCAGGTGCTGACGCAACTGCTGGCGCTGCAACATTGTCGCAAGCTGTGGCTACCGAGACCCCGGCTAAAAAAGCTCAAAAAAACAACGGTGGTGATGATATTTTAGATCTTTCATTACCGGATGATTAAGGATTAGCCAAATGCGCCAAAAAAGAGGTTGACGGCCTATCGGCGAATCCGTATTATTCCCGCCGCAACGCAGCATACCCAATTGAAAATGCTGCTGTGCTTGGCGCGGAGCGGTAGTTCAGTCGGTTAGAATACCGGCCTGTCACGCCGGGGGTCGCGGGTTCGAGTCCCGTCCGCTCCGCCAATATTTCGATGTACACCGGAGCGGTAGTTCAGTCGGTTAGAATACCGGCCTGTCACGCCGGGGGTCGCGGGTTCGAGTCCCGTCCGCTCCGCCACTACATTGAAAATGCTTCCTGATCCGGAGCGGTAGTTCAGTCGGTTAGAATACCGGCCTGTCACGCCGGGGGTCGCGGGTTCGAGTCCCGTCCGCTCCGCCACTTCAGTTAGTTACCTGAAAAAGTTTATTCTTTAACAGGATTTAAGCCAAAGAGCGCAAGCTCACTCCAGCGCGGAGCGGTAGTTCAGTCGGTTAGAATACCGGCCTGTCACGCCGGGGGTCGCGGGTTCGAGTCCCGTCCGCTCCGCCACTTTACTGGGTTGATAACTCAGTAAAAAAACAACCAGCCTAGTGCTGGTTTTTTTTATTTGGAATAAGCTGTCTGACGACAGCAGTTCAGTCGGTTACTCTCTGTTAGAGCATGGCCGGCCTGTCACGCCGGGGGGCGCGGGTTGGACGTCACATGTTCGAGTCCCGTCCGCTCCGCCACTTTTACTGATATGAGTAAAATGATTTCAGTAAAACATCAACCAGCCTAGTGCTGGTTTTTTTGTGCCTGTAATTTGTAAAACCCCCAGTGGCGCCGGCCAAGCTATCCGCAATGCTAGTTTTAGTGATAAATTCTGCCTCAATCTTTCAAATTGGACTGCTGCGATGTTGATGTTTAGCGGCAGTATCAATGACTTCAACATTTAACTTATTCCAGGCAAAACCAGTCATGAAAAAACTACAGTCAAAAGATCAAAAGGCCTTGAATGCATTATTGAGCCAGCTGGATAAATCAGCCCAGGCGGACACATTCAGTTTGAACGGCTTTGAGTCTTTGCTGGCGGTCCCTGCCGTTGCCATGCAGTTGATTGAAATATTGCTGGCGAGCACCGGAGTGCTAACTACAGAGCAACAAGAAAGTCGCGGGATGCTGTTGCAGTACAGTTTGAAGTTGTGTCTGAATGATAATGACTTTGGCAGCAGCGGTGTCGCTGAAATGAAACAGGCAATTGAGCAGCAGCTTAGTCAGTATCTCGCAACACAACAGCCGCCAGATTTTCCGGTACTGCGCGCCCTGATTAATATTTTATTCCGGGCCGAAATTATGATCAGCGACAGTCTGCTGGAGCAAATTAATCAGGCGGAATACCCACAAGCTGAGGGTTCGGCCGAATTCAGTGAACAGGTGCTGCACAATCTTTTGGCGGAGATTGCCGCTGAATCTCAGGATGCCAGTCTTTATGAGCTGACCGAGTATTTATTTGAGCAATTCAGTCAGTTACCGCCAGCGGTCGCGCCGATGATTGCGACGATGTTGTTACAAGCCAAAGACGAAAAGTTACGTCGTTGTGCCACTTTATTTCTATTACATCCACATCCGTTATTTCGAAAGGCGATGCTGGACGCGTTGCCGTCACTGGCGCAGCAGAAGCTCTTACGCTCAATCGATTTGCAGCGTCTGGTGTGGTTACGTAACTGGCTGCAACAGGACGCTCATCCAACGCTGGACCGGTGTATCAAGTTGTTGCAGCGCCAACAATTGCCGGTGGCTCCTATTCCCGAAAAGGTCACGATTACCGCAGCCTCAGCAACGCCGTTTGATAACAATGGCACCATGATGCTGATTGTCGAATTGAAGCAAGATCGTCATTTTTTGCTGTTTTCATTTATGCTCAAACAAGGTGACGGCATTAAAGATGCGTTTATTACGCCACCTTTAACCCGTAAAAACCTGAATGAAATGAAATCGAATATCCATGGTGAAATGCCGGTGGTCGCGATCGATAACGAAGTGCTGGTGGCATTGCTGGAGCATTTTTTGATCTCCAGCCGTGAGCAAAATCGCTTGCCGCTGGCGCTATTTTTGTTTCGGGAACTAACCGCTGATGTCTGGGGAACGCCACACGCCATTAGCGAAGCGCAAGTCCGAACTGCGTTGCAAGGGCAGAAAAACCGTAAAAATAAGCTGGACTTGATTGAGTTTTTGGCTGGCTGGGCAAAACTATCAAACCAGCCCAAGCAAGACCTCTCTAACTATATCAATACGCAGATGGAGCCAATGCGGGAAGTCTGGCGTGAACGTTTTTTATTGACGGCTTTGGTGTTTGCAAAAACAGCCAATGATATGCAGCAACTTTTTCAGGCTGCTACGGATATCGCTGCAGGGCTGCCATTGATTGGCATCGACGCCATCAAAGTGATTGCCATCCACAGCCTTGGTCAGTTAGATCAAGCCGATGATTTGCTGCAGCAATTATTGGCAGCAAACGGCTTGGCTATTGAAGATTTAACGCGTGTTATGGCTACCGAATTGGACAACCTTGCAGCTGGCTTCGACGTGGGACTGCCAGAGCTTGATCCCACCAAGCGGATCAAACGCGCCGTGTATCAGCTGAAAATTCAGCTCAAGGGTAGTAAACCGGTGATCAGCCGTACTTTGCTGGTGATGAATACAGTGAGTCTGGAATCTCTGCACGAAATTCTGCAAATTGCGATGGGCTGGGAGATGGAACACAGTTACGAATTCAAAAATGCCGAGTTGAGTTTTGTGCCCCCTTGGTTCGAATTTACCGATGGGTCTTTTAATAGCAATGAAGGTCAACTACGCGATTTGCTGAAAAATCAAGATGATAAGATGACATATGTCTATGATTTTGGCGATTGGTGGGAGCATCAGATCACCCTTGAAAAAGTGCTGCCGGCCGGGCGTAGCAATATCCCAACACAGCTGCTTAAAGCCAAAGGCGATTGCCCGCCGGAAGATATTGGTGGCATCAGTTTTTACAATCATATACGGGCTGTGTTAACCGATCCAACCCATCAAGACCACAAAAAATTCTGTCGCAAATATAAGATTAAATCAGGCACCTGGGATGCCGATTTTGTTGATATCGAAGAAATTAATCAGTGGTTGCAGCCTGAATAAATTCGGCAAACAGCTGCACTTCCTGAATTCTCAACAATACTGTTGCTGTCGTGGTAGCAAAACAATGGAATTTTGGAGGAATGATGATTAAGGCATATGCAGCAACGGCGGCGGGCTCCCAACTGGCGCTGATAGAATACGATCCTGGTCAACTTGGTCGGCAAGATGTTGAAATTGATGTCGATTATTGTGGTATTTGCCATTCGGATTTATCGATGATCGATAACGAATGGGGCATGTCGAGTTATCCGCTGGTGGCCGGGCATGAGGTGGTGGGGCGTATTGCCGCACTGGGGGCGGATGTCAGGCACCTGCAGCTGGGGCAAGTCGTTGGATTGGGCTGGCATAGTGGTTATTGTCAGGTGTGTGCCAGCTGCGGCAGTGGTGATCAGAATTTATGTGCCGGGGCGCAGGGTACTATTGTCGGTCGGCATGGTGGTTTTGCCGACAAAGTCCGGGCCCATGCCTCAAGCGTGGTGGCGTTGCCGGCCGGGATGGACGCCAAAACCGCCGGGCCCTTATTCTGTGGTGGCATCACCGTATTTAATCCAATGGTGCAGTTTGATGTGAAAGCGACCGACAAAGTCGCAGTGATTGGCATTGGGGGTTTGGGGCATATAGCTTTGCAATTTTTACGAGCCTGGGGCTGTGAAGTGACAGCATTTAGCTCCAGTGACAGTAAGACCTTAGAGGCTAAGGAGCTGGGTGCGCATCACTGCATCAATTCAAGAAATGCCGATGAAATTGCCGCTGCTGCCGGACGTTTTGATTTTATTCTGACCACAGTCAACGTGAAGCTTGATTGGAACCTGTATCTTTCGACGTTAAAACCTAAAGGCCGATTGCATTTTGTCGGGGCAACGCTGGAGCCTTTGGATTTAAACGTATTTAGCCTGATTATGGCGCAGCGATCGGTGTCGGGATCGCCGGTTGGTAGTCCGGCTACCATTAAAAAAATGCTGGATTTTGCGTTGCAGCACGAGATCAAACCAGTGATCGAGACCTTTAAATTTTCACAGATTAACGAAGCAATAGCACATCTGAAAAGTGGTAAAGCCCGGTATCGGATAGTGTTAGAACGTGATACCCGTCATCCTTGAAGCTGCAGGGGTGTTGGCCGCCTTCACTCACCCCAGTCGCATAGACTGCTATGCTCCTGGGGTTTCCTTCAGTTGCCGCCTACCTGCAACTCCAATGATTTTGGGTATCAATTGCAGCAGCTGTAAAATTTATTTTATGCAGGATCTACCCATTATGTTTAGGCTTTTTCAGCTGATAAGCCTGCACTGAATTGCCCAAAAAAGTCGGTACATACAGAATTTGTTTGGTGCTATCCCAGCCAATATCGGCGGTATTGAGATTGTGCGGCCGGTTGTCGAGCAATAAGTCGAGCTTGCCATCGGCATGCACGTAATAGACTAATCCCGCCCAGCAACTCACAATAAAATCGCCATTACCAACATGTTCAACACCATCGGCGCGCTCAGCAAATCCTTGGGCAACAGTGGTTAAATTACCTTGGCCGTCTGCTTTAAACAGTTTATCGCCCGCCCCGATAAACAGCTGTTCGCCAACAAAAGTCAGGCCGTTGGCTGCTTCAACATTTTCCAGCCAAGGGCTGAGTTTATTCTGCTGCAACCGGTACAGCCGGTTTTTGCGGGTATCGGACACATAAACAGTCCCTTGTGAGTCAACTGCTACATCATTCAGAAACACCGAGTCGGGCGCACTGATTTTTTCCAGCACTTTGGCGGTTTCGATATCGATCACCACCAGCTCGGTTAGATCGGCGACGTAAAGTTTGCCCTGAAAGCTGGCCAAACCTTTGGGTGCATTGAGACCACGCAGCCAGTTTTGCTGACGGATACTGCCATCGACGTTTAATAAAGCAATACCACCCTGACCATCAGCCGCATTACCCTGACCTTCAATTTCCGATACAAACAGCGTTGGAGCTTTCGCTGCAGTGCCTAGTAATACCGATTCAGGGATCCGTAGATCTTTGGTGTGCCACAACAGTTCAAGTTGAGGTGTTGCGGCGACGGGCAATGCCAGCGAAAAGCTAAGTAAAATAAACGATTTGAATGACATAGTTGACCTTCTTATGGCGATGTCGGGTTGCGTTGTTCGATACGTGGTTGACCCTGAAATAACCACAGTACCGGATAATCAGCAAAAATGCGACTTGCCATAAACGGGAAAAAGCAGCCCCATGAAGTTGGAGGCTGCTGTGGCGGGAAAGGTCATTTATTGCTTAGCAAACAAATCGTTTGCTGATTATTGCAGGTGCACCTTCAATGCCTGACCCGCCTGGTCCAACTGCATTTTCACTGCCGGCACTTCACTCAGCACATTCAGCAGACCGAAATCGTGGATCATGCCGTTGTAGCGCACCGAAGTCACTTTCACGCCAGCCTGATTCAGTTTCACCGCATATGCTTCACCTTCATCGCGCAGTACATCCAGTTCAGCAGTCTGCACTAATGCTGGTGGCAGACCTTTCAGTTGGTCAATGCTGGCACGCAGTGGCGAGGCATAAATCTCGGAACGCTCTGCCGGATTGGTGGTGTAGCTGTCCCAGAACCAGCGCATCATGTTGCGGCTTAAAAAATAACCTTGTTGAAAATGCTGGTACGAGGCATTGTCAAAGTTGGCATCAGTCACCGGCCATAACAATAACTGGAATTTCAGTTTTGGTGTCCCGGCTGCTTTGGCTTTCAGTGCAACAACTGCCGCCATATTACCGCCGACACTGTTGCCGGCCACTGCCAGACGCTGACCATCAACCTGAATTTCTGCGCCATGTTCGGCAACCCACTGTGTTGCGGCATAAGCCTGATTAATGGCGGTTGGGTATTTGGCTTCCGGTGACGGTGTGTAATCAACATACACAGCAGCAGCACCAGAGCGGCTGACTAAATCACGGATCAAGCGTTCATGGGTTGGAAAATCACCCAACACCCAACCACCACCGTGGAAGAACATAAAAGCGGGGAGGGTACCTGTGCTGCCGGCTGGCCGGACTATCACCAGCTTCAGTTTTTCGCCATTCAGGGTAATCCATTTTTCACTGACATTTGCTGCCGGTAATTTGGCACCGGCCTGCGCGCCACTTAACACGGCACGCGCATCTTTTGGACTCAGTTGTTCCAGCGGTGTGTCACCGCCTTGTGCCAGTGCATTTAAAAAAGCGGCTGTAGTTTGTTCAACTCTTGGTAATTCTGTAGCGGAAGTGACTGTTTCTGCTGCAAATATGCTCGGGCTTGCGACAGCTGACACCAGAGTGAAAGCCAACATGCTGCGGCGGAAAGTACGGTTTAAAAGTTTCATTCGATGCTCCTCGTTGAAAATGGTTGCTGTCGCGAGCCTGGAATAGCCAGTTTGCAGTTGCGAATGTGTGTCGGGCCGCTGCTAAAACGCAGTGCCCGAATCACATTTGCAGTTACAGTTATCGCGATAAGTTAATGATTAAATAAATCAGTATAAAATGGTGTTTATACTAACGTTAACCGAACTTTTAATGAGTTGCGGGTGGCGTTTGAGTAAGGACACACCTGATGCGCTTTGGCGATTAAGTCATCAGCCACTGCGTCAGCGATGCCAGGCAAATTGATAAATAGTTCAACATCCAAACCAAAACCACCTGGAATTTGGCCGATACCTACTTCTGCCCGAACGCTGCTATCTGCAGTCAACGCAATTTTGCTTTGGCCAGCGACATATTTAATCGCACTTAAAAAACAAGCTGAATAACCTGCGGCGAACAATTGTTCAGGATTGGTTGCTTCACCACCGGCACCGCCTAATTCACGTGGTGTCGACAGTTTGACATCTAAAAAGTTGTCGCTAGAAACAGCGCGACCATCACGACCTGAAGTACTGGTTACGGTTGCTTTATAAATTACTTGCATGATATATCTCCTGGGTTTGTTAGCGATAACTGTTATCGCGATAATTTAACGGTTAAAAAAATTGGTTCCTGCATTCCTGTTACGTGCACCACATCAGCAATCTGCTGTCACACTGTGGTCGTCATCAGGGTGTGATATAATATTATTGCGATAACTATTATTGTGCAAGTTTTATTTTTGGTTTTTTGCCATTCTGTAGTTAACGATTTGAATTTAAAGTGATTAAATTTTTTGTTGCCAGCGTTAATCTCGGAAGATGGGATTGCCGCTTCGATAATTTAATCGTCGCCCAGTAATTTGTACAATTCTGCACGGTTACGGCCATTGCGCTTTGCAGCGTATAAAGCTGAATCGGCCTGGGTATATAAGTCTTCAAAAGTGCTGTCGCCTTTGCACAAGGCGATGCCAATCGAGACGGTGATACAGAGTTCGACCGGTCCGGCTTTGATGGGGAAACTGGCCAATAACGAGCGAACCCGTTCGGCTACTTGCAATGCGGTTTGTGGGCTGGTTTCCGATAAAAATACTGCAAATTCTTCACCGCCAATGCGGCCAAAAATATCGTATTCCCGTAAGGCTTTTTTAATGCGGTTGGCGGTGGCCTTTAACACTTCGTCACCGGCCTGATGACCATATAAGTCGTTGACTGATTTAAAAAAGTCCAAATCCAGTAATAGCAGAGCAGAAGGAAGATCCTGACGCTGACAACGCCCTAGTTCGGTATTGGTGGATTCGACAAAACAGCGCCGGTTGGCAACTTTGGTCAGCTCATCAGTCAGCGCTAGTTCGCTCAGGGTTGCTACCCGTGAATGCAGTTGATCTTCAAGGACTTTTTGCTTGGTAATTTCTTTGGCCTGCAACAACATTTCGCCAGTTGGCAATAGTTGTTCTGACATTAAAAACCAGCGGCCATCTATAAGGTCCACTTCGAATAACCGGAATGGGTTCTGGCGACGGCGTTGATGCGCTTCTTGTAACCAAAGATCGATATTTGCGGCTTCGATACGGATGCCTTTGCGCTCGACAAAAGAGCGGCGCATCAGCTCGTCAAAATGAATGCCCTGCATGGTGCGATACTCTTGATAGAAAATATCGGCGAACGCCTGATTGCAGCCAAGCAGCTTGTCATCGGCGGTTAAAATAGCGTAGCCATCGTTACAAACATCAATAAATTCAAGGAGTTTTTGCGAAAATGCAGAGTGGTTGGTGCTCATGATGTACTCAGCCATGCAGGCTTTGATGCATTGATTAGATCAAAGTTAGCAGATGAAAACACCAATCGGCCAGTTCGCGGCTGGCAAAAACTGAACTTCGTTAAATCTTTATGTACCGACCACTAAGTGCCACAAAAAGTCCGGTACGGCACATCTGATACCGGCGCTGTTGCCGACCAGCGTTGATTGTCGGTAGTTTCAGTAAAAGGCATGGTTAAATCCCGGGCAAATTGCTGAAATAACGTGAAATCATTATGTTCAGTTACTTGACTGATAATGAGTTCAATCTGATGATTTCGTGGAATAAAATACGGATTTACCGCGTTCATGCTGTGCTGAATTGCCGCCGGATCGCCGCTTAACTGCTGTTGCCACTGCGCTGCCCACACCAGCCAGCTTTGCTGATCGGCAAACAGTGCTGCGGGCCCTTGTGGATCGGTCGTATCGCTGACGGCAAAGGCTAACTTTCTGAAAAAAATCGTAAAATCGACGTTGTTGGCGGCCAGCAGCTGCAGCAATTGTTCAGCCAGCGCTTTGGCCGCAGCGGTGGATGCTAAACCCAACTTCGCGCTCATCCGGTCTTGCCAGGCTTGGTAATATACCTCCGGGAATTCATTGAGTGCGGCGGTTGCGAGTTCAACGGCCTTGGCTTCGGACTCAGCCAGCAACGGCAACAAAGCTTCAGCCAGCCGGGCCAGGTTCCACTGCGCAATCATCGGTTGATTGCGATAGGCGTAGCGGCCTTGCTGATCAATCGAGCTAAACACTGTATTAAGGTCAAACTGGTCGATAAAAGCGCAAGGGCCGTAATCAATGGTTTCACCGCTGACCGACATATTGTCGGTGTTCATCACCCCGTGAATAAAACCAAGGCTCATCCACTGTGCGACCAGTGCGGCTTGAGCGCGGATCACCTGGTTTAATAAGGCCAGATATGGCTGTGGCGTATCTGCACACGCCGGATAATGACGATTGATCACATAATCGGCCAAACTTTTCAGGGAACTGCCATCCTGCAACATGCTGGCAAACTGAAAAGTGCCAATCCGGATATGACTAGCGGCAACCCGCGTCAAAATGCCGCCCGGCTTGGGTTGGTCGCGATACACCGTTTCGCCGGTGATCACCGCCGCCAAGGCACGACTGGTCGGAACGCCCAGCGCAAACATCGCTTCGCTGACCAGATATTCGCGGATCACCGGGCCGAGCGCCGAACGGCCATCACCGCGGCGGGAATAGGGTGTCGGGCCCGCGCCTTTGAGTTGAATATCACGCCGGCGTTGTTGTTTATCGATGATTTCAGCCAGTAACAAGGCCCTGCCATCACCTAGTCTCGGCGATAAATGGCCAAACTGATGGCCGCTATAGGCTTGGGCCAGTGGTTTGGTCCAGCCAGGTAGTTGGTTACCAGCAAGGAGTTGCAAACCGGCGGCGGTTTCGGCCAATGCCGGATCAAAACCCAATTCGGCTGCTAACGGATGGTTAAACGCCAGCCAACGCGGCGCGGCAACCGGCGTCGGCGCGCACAGTTCAAATAAAACTTCGGGCAGACCGGCGTAACTGTGGTCAATCTGCATCGTCGCTGCGGGTTGTTGGCTGGTGGAATTGGACATCAGAAAAAGACTCAGAAAACTAAAACTGTCCGGATTGTACCTTGACTGGCGTCGCTTGCCGACCCGCAGATTTCAAATTGTCTGTGCATGTAGTTTTTGTCTGCAACGGCTACACTGGAAGCTGGACCATTTTTTGGCATTGAGTTGGAGAACCTGCTTTGTCTGCTGCCAGTAAACAGTTGTCGCGTTTGCAATTTTTGTTTCGACTGACGCTGGTGGTCCTAGCCGGTTTTGTCACCAGCTTTTTCTGGTATGTCAGCACCGAACGCGCCATCGATGCGGCGAATCAGCAACGACTAAACTCCTTTGTACTGGCAGATATTTTGCGCCAATCCTCTGACGATTTAACCCGGATGGTTCGCAGTTACGTGGTGACCGGCGAGTCACGTTATAAAGCGCATTTTCAGGAAATTATGGCCATTCGCGATGGCAAAGCGCCAAGACCAAGGTTTTATCAGCGGGTGTATTGGGATTTAGTCACTGAAGATGCGATGCGGCCACGGCCATCCGAACCTGCAGTTCCTTTACTGGTATTGATGCAACAAGCCGGTTTTACCGCTGCTGAGTTCGCAAAACTGGCGGAGGCCAAAGGGTATTCGGACGATTTAACCAAAATTGAATTTAAAGCCATGCAGTTGCACGAACAGGCCCGCACTATGCCCGCGCCGGAAGCTTTGGAGCTGAACCGCCAAGCGGTGGCGATGTTGTTCGACCAACGTTACCACCAAGCCAAAGCCGGTATTATGCAGCCCATCGATCAGTTTTATCAGATGATTGATATTCGAAGTACCAATGACTTGCAGCAGGCAATGATTGTGGCCGATGCCGCTCGCTATTTGTTTGTCGCCATTGGCTGTTGGCTGTTGTATTTATTGTGGCAAATCCGCCGCTATTTCAGCGCGGTACTTGGTACTTCACTGCCGGTTTTATATCAATATATCAGTGCCTTAGGTTCAGAATTGCAAGGAAAGCCAATTGAAGTTGACGCAGCAAGACAAGATACCGTTTTAGGCTGGTTGGCGAAAACCGAACAACGGCTGATGCAGATGGATGAAAAACGGGCGTTAGTGCAGCACCGGTTGGAACATCTGGCGCATTACGATGCACTCACCGGTCTGGCCAATCGATTGTTATTGCTGCAAACGTTGGAGCAGGCGATCCGCCGTAAACCCGCAGCATTAATAGGTTTGGCCTATCTGGATTTAGACGGCTTTAAAGTGATTAATGATCGTTATGGGCATGCGCTTGGCGATCAGGTGTTGCAACTGCTGGCGGCGCGGTTGCAACAATTGATGCGGCCACAGGATATGCTGGCCAGGTTTGGTGGTGATGAGTTTGTGGTGTTGCTGAATGGGTTGAAAAGTCAGGACGAAGGCACTGAGTTATTGTCGCTGCTGCTGCAACAACTACAGCAGCCACTGCAACTCGATGAATATTCGCTGCAATTGTCCGGCAGTATTGGCGTTACTTTTTATCCACAACGGCAACCGCTGGAAGCTGATCAGTTGTTACGACAGGCCGATCAGGCGATGTATCTGGCAAAACAAGGCGGTAAAAACCGCTATCAGTGTTTTGATGCGGCGCAGGAAGAGTTGCTGCGTGGTTATCATCAGCAAATCGAAGAAATCCGACTGGGCATTTCGTTGCAACAGTTTGTGCTCTATTACCAGCCCAAAGTAAATATGCACACCGGACAGGTGATTGGCTATGAAGCGCTGGTGCGCTGGCAACACCCGCAGCGGGGTTTATTGGCACCGGCGTTGTTTTTACCGCAGCTGGAACAACATCCGGTTGGCATTTTACTGGGGCAATGGGTGGTGACCAACGCTATTTCACAATTGGTGCTTTGGCAGCAACAAGGCTTAACCTTGCCGCTTAGTATCAATATTGCCGCCAATCATCTGCAAAGCGCCGGATTTGTCGGGCAATTGTCGGCGTTATTACTGCCACAGCCACAAATTAGCGGGCTGGTGGAACTGGAAATTCTTGAATCCAGCGCGCTGGAAGATATCAGTCTGGTCAGCACTATCATGCAACAGTGCAGTGAACTTGGGGTGACCTTTGCGCTGGATGATTTTGGCACCGGTTATTCGTCGTTGTCCTATCTGAAAAAACTGCCGCTGCATTTGCTGAAGGTCGATCAGAGTTTTGTCCGTGATATCACCATTGATGATGACGACCTGCCGATCTTGCAGGGTATTCTGGCGCTGGCACAGGCATTTGCACTGGAAATTATTGCTGAAGGTGTCGAAACCGAGCGCCACGGAGTGAAATTATTGCAACTTGGTTATCAACTGGCGCAGGGGTACGCGATCGCAAAACCAATGCCCGCTGCAGCGGTGTTTGATTGGGTGGAGCAGTGGCAACCGCCTGCCAGTTGGCAGCGCAACTGTTGAACCATTCTGGCGCATCCGTGGCGCGGTTGCTGCTTTTTGTGGCAAATGACAGATTTTTGCTCATGGCTGATGAAATTTTTTAACTTATCTTAAATTCATATAAATCATGCAGATAGACCGTGATCCTATACCTCGGATTATGGTTTTTTCTTGTCAGTATCCCTGCTTTTTTTCGGTGCAAGCGGAACTTTCCCCCGGTGGCGTATTGACGCCAGAATCAAAATCACCTAAGTTGTGTAAGCGCTTACAGTTAGTTGTTTGAAGTCTGTTTACAACCTGGTCGGCGCTCAACAAAACAACGCACTTATAAAAATAGTAGCCATAACACAGTCGACAGGGATTACAGAATGAAACCGATAACATTTAGAAAGACCAGACTCGCCACCAGTTTGTCCTTGGTGTTGGGTGTGGGAACTATGCTGCCAGCACAGGCGCAGGATGCCGTGGGCACGGATACCGCGAAAAAATCCGACAAAATTGAAGTGATTGCCGTCACCGGTATCCGTGGCAGCTTAATTAAAGCCATGGATATCAAACGTTCTTCCGACGGGGTAGTCGATGCTATTTCCGCTGAAGATATTGGTAAATTCCCGGATACTAACTTAGCTGAATCGCTGCAGCGAATTGCCGGTGTGTCGATTGACCGGGTCAATGGTGAAGGTAGTAAAGTTTCAGTGCGGGGTTTTGGCCCGGATTTTAACTTAGTTACGTTAAATGGCCGTCAAATGCCGGTTACGACCGGTTCGCGTTCTTTTGATTTTGCCAACATTGCGTCTGATTCGATCAGCGGTGTCCAGGTTCACAAAACAGCTTACGCCGCCAATCCAACCGGTGGTATCGGTTCTACTATCAATGTTGAAACCTTACGGCCGTTAAACTCGCCAGGCATGAAGGCAATTGCCAACGTGGCGATGGTTGACGATAAATCAACTGAAACCGGCTCGGCGACACCGGAATTTTCTGGTTTATATTCAAACACTTTTGATGACAATAAATTCGGTGTGATGGTTTCCGGTAGTTATCAGGAGCGTGAAAGTGGTAACCAACAGGCCAATGTTGGCACCGGCTGGCGCAGCTTTTTAGGCAAAGCTGATGACAACTATGACGCAGGTACCGGCGAGTGGGGCGGTGTGCCACAAACCGGCCAGGTCAATCGTCCAGGCCCAGCGGATATTTATTCAGTACCACAAACCACTATCTACAAATTTGAAGAACAACAGCGGGTTCGTACCAACGGTCAACTGGTGTTGCAATACAGTCCAAACGATTCCATCAAGGCCACGCTTGATTACACCTACATGCGTAATGACGTGGACACTCAATACAATGATGTTTCGGCCTGGTTTACTTTTGCGCCTTCGCAAAACGTTTGGACTGATGGTCCAATTTCGTCACCACTGATTTACGCTGAAAATTACGCCACTCCTGCCGACTTATCGATGGGTGCCGGTGATTTTGGCGTGCGCAACGAAAGTGGTTCTTTAGGCTTAAATCTGGAATGGCAGCCAACTGATCGGTTAAAAGTTAATTTTGACGCGCATCAATCGGACGCCGAAATCAAACCAAACAATATCTTTGGTTCTAACAACACCTTAAGTACTGCCGGTTTTATCCGGACTTATGCTGCGACTGATTTCAGTGGTGATTTACCGGCACTGGCGGTGGGTGGTGGCAACGCTGTCAAGCCATCCGATATGCGGGTAACCGGTAGTGTGTTTGGTAATTCCACCAATCGCTCGGAAATCGACCAGTATCAGGTCAAAGCAAGTTACGATTTAGAAGAAGCCGGAAGTATCGATTTTGGTATTTCGTTGACCGATGTCGACAACCATTCAAAATCGGTCAACGTGCAGCGTAATGACTGGGGTGGCGTCGGTAAAGCCGGTGACTTTGACGACAGCTGGTTCCCGGCTGGTACTATTCACGACAAATTCTCTGCCAACAAAGGCGATTTCTCAGCAGCACCAGGTAAAACTTACGAGCTGTTAAACCGGATTTTCTTCTGGGATTTCCATGCGGTGCGTGACCGTGCCGAACAACTTTATACCCCGGCGGGTTACCAAGGTTTTGGCGATTGTGGTACTGATTTCTGCCCAACTACGGATTATGCGCGTGATACTGACCGTTACACCTTAGAAGAGACGCAAGCGGCATACGTGCAATATAACTTTGCGTCTGAATTCAAAGGCCGCCCTTATGATGTGCATGTGGGGGTGCGGGTTGAAAGTACCGACGTATCTTCAACCGCTGCGGTTGCAGCTTATAACGGTGCGAATTGGATAGCAGATACTGAAATTGCATTAGTGGCCAGCGGTCAGCGTGATTATCAGAACCTGAAAGGTGATTACGATTATGTGTTGCCAAATCTGAACTTTAACATTGAAGTTATTGACGATGTGATGGTGCGGGCAGCCTACAGTGAAACTATCGGCCGGCCGGATTATAAAGCAATCCAGGGCGGTACCGTATTGGACACGTTGGCTAACCGTTCAGGTGGCGGTGGTGCAGCTGGTAATCCAAGTCTTTTGCCACTGGAATCGGAAAACATCGATTTGTCGGTTGAATGGTACTATTCACCAACCAGTTATGCGTCGGTTGGCTATTTCCGTAAAGACACCAGTAACTTCATTAGTAACATTGTGGTAGACACGACTATTGCAGGTATTTTCAACCCAGCTGATGGTAAGAAATACCGTGAAGCTTTAGCTGCTGTCGGCGCTGATGCAGCGGCAATCCGTAACTGGATTTTCGCTAACTATCCAAACGATCCAACAGTGGATGTCACCGGTAAGAAAATCAGCGGTAAATCCGGCGAAGACAACCTGATGAACTTCAAGATCAATACGCCTTCAAATGGCGATACCTCTGAAGCGATCACCGGTTGGGAATTGGCCGTCCAGCATGCCTTTGGTGAGAGTGGTTTTGGCGTGATCGGTAACTACACGATTGTGGATAGTGGTCAGACTTATGACAACTTCCTGCTGAAAGACCAACCAGCCCTCATCGGTTTAAGTGATACCGCCAACGCCATTGTGTTTTATGAAAACTTTGGCTTTCAAGCGCGGATTGCTTACAACTGGCGTGACGAGTTCCTGAACTCCCGCGGTCAGGACACCGGCGCTAACCCGAAATACACCGAAGCCTATTCGCAGATTGATGTGTCGGTTAGTTACGACCTGCCACAAGTGGAAGGCCTGACCATTTACCTGGAAGGTCTGAACGTGACGGACGAGTATATGCGGGTACATGGGCGTGCCAAAGAACAGGTGTTAAGCCTGGTCGAAACAGGTGCCCGTTATAGTATCGGTGCTCGCTACAGCTTCTAAGCATTAGCGCGCAAGGTGTGAATGGATCGGATACTCAATGCTTTAGCCATTGATTGTCCGGTTCTATTCTCACCAGACATACTGCAAAAGCCCATGGTCAGCCGGTGCTGGCCATGACTTTAATCTGCAGCCCAGATGTTGCTTTGCACACAGATGCTGTAGATTATTTTGATGCATTTTATCAATGGCACAGGTCATCCGATGGACAACTCAATCCGCAATATTGTAATCGTCGGCGGCGGTGCTGCAGGCTGGATTACCGCTGGTTTACTGGCAGCGGAACATAATGCTGATCAGGGTGTACTGGCGGCCATTCCCAAACTGACTATTAGCCTGATCGAGTCACCCGATGTGCCTATTATTGGTGTCGGTGAAGGCACCTGGCCGTCAATGCGGCTAACGTTGCAGAAAATCGGCATCAGCGAAACCGAGTTTTTGCTCTGTTGTGAGGCCAGCTTTAAACAAGGTTCAAAATTTATCAATTGGCGTGGGCAGACCACGGCCAATCGCACTTTACCGGACAGCTACTTACACCCCTTTAGTTTGCCAATTGGCCAGCAGGAATTAAATCTGTGTCCATTTTGGTTACCCCATCAGCAGGACGTCGCTTTTGCCGATGCGGTGTGCCAGCAATTCCAGTTGACGGAACTGGGCTTGGCGCCAAAACAAATTGCCACCGCTGAATACAGCTTTATCAATAACTATGGTTATCACTTAAATGCAGGTAAATTCAGTCAGTTACTGCAGAAACACATCACTGAAAAATTAGGCGTCCGCTACATCGCCGATCATGTGTTAACCATTCATAGTCAAGTGAATGGTGATATTAAAAGTGTCGCGACCCGCGAGCACGGTGAGATTGCCGGCGATTTGTTTATCGATTGCTCCGGTCTGCGTTCGATACTGCTTGGTGAACATTTGCAGGTGCCAATGATTAGCCAACAGCAGGTGCTGTTTAACGACAGTGCGCTGGCGGTGCAAATGCCATATCCGACTGCCGACGCACCCATCGCCTCTTGCACCCATTCCACTGCCCAAAGCTGTGGTTGGATTTGGGATATTGGTTTGCCGACACGCCGTGGCATCGGCCATGTTTATTCATCGTCACACATTTCAGACAGTGCCGCCGAGCAGCAATTACGCAGTTATTTAACAGCAGATTTCGGCGAAACAGCAGCGAATAGCGCCGAATTTCGTAAACTCAGCATAGCGCCTGGCCATCGCGCCTTGTGCTGGAAAAATAACTGCATCGCCATTGGCATGGCCGCTGGTTTTATCGAGCCACTGGAAGCTTCTGCTCTGGCGCTGGTGGAATGGACCGCCAAAACCTTGAGCAGCCAGTTACCGGCCAATCGCGCTGTGATGGACATTGTTGCGGCCCGGCTGAATAAAGCATTTTTGCAGCACTGGCAGCAGATCATCGAATTTTTGAAATTACACTATGTGCTGAGTCAGCGGGCGGATCACGATTATTGGCATGATCACCGCGAATCGTCGTCAATACCAGCGTCGTTGCAGGACGCATTACGGCTGTGGCGATATCAGGTACCTTCAGCCATGGATATTAGCCACAGCGATGTGTTATTTCCTGCGGCCAGTTATCAGTATGTATTGTATGGGATGGGTTTCCAGACCCAGTTATCCGGCAGTCAGAAACCTTCGTTGCAACGCAAAGCACAGCAGCTATTTAATGAAAATATCCAACGAATTCAAACGTTAAAGAAAGCTCTGGATGATAATCGCGGTTTATTACAGAAAATCCGCCTGCATGGTTTACCGACGATTTAACCAAAAGATTGCGAAGATAAAATCATAACTACAACAAAATTAAAATGACAGGGATCTGAGATGACAAAAATTGCCTTACTGAACAGTGTTGAACATCAGCCATTAAAAGTAATCACCGCACGCGGCGCGGCATACGGCGACAACTTATGGTTTACGCCAACGTTTCCACTGGAATTTCGCAGTGTGCAGGCGCAATACCCGATTTTTTTCCATAAAGATCAACAGACCGGTAAATTATTTCCAGTGGCGTTGTTTGGCTTTAGTCATCAGGAAAACCTGTTCTTACAAACCAATAACTGGCAGCACAGTTATATTCCGCTATCTGTACTACGGTTGCCATTCTTGATTGGTCGGCAAACTGTGCGCGAAGATGGTGTCGAGCATCAGCAAAGAGTGATTCATATTGATGTCGAGCATCCGCGCGTGAGCAAAGAGCAAGGCGAAGCGTTGTTTTTACCTTTTGGTGGCAACAGTCCCTATCTGGAACAAGTGGCCGGTATGTTGGAAACTTTGCATTTTGGCTTGCAGGACAGTCAGCAGTTTGTTGAACAGCTGTTGGCGCTGGAGTTGCTGGAAGCTTTTGCGCTGGATGTGCAGCTGGACGATGGTACCAAACATCAGATGATTGGGTTCTATACCATCAACGAAGACAAGTTAAAGGCGCTGTCGGCTGAAGCTTTGACCGCTTTACATCAGCGGGGTTATTTGCAGGCGATCTATATGGCGCTGGCGTCGCAGTCGAATGTCCGTACTTTATTACGGCTGAAAAATCAGCTGGTACAGCAGGCGGCGGGTTAAGCCATGCAAGGGCTGGCTTTGTGGCAACAACAGGCGCCTGCAGTCGAATCTATCGATGCAACCGATAGTGCGGCGCTGTTACCTGAATTGCAAAACCTGCTGCAAAACCGCACCACGCCGCTGATTCTAAAAGGTTTATGTCTGAACTGGCCGCTGGTGCAAGCCGGGCTGGTGTCTGACGCCGCTGCTGCCGATTATTTGCTGCAGTTTGAGCAGGGCGAGCCGGTCAGTGTCTGTCAGCTGGCGCCGGAAACGCAGGGGCGGGTGTTCTATAATGCGGACTTTTCTGGCTTTAACTATCAGGCGGGCAAAATACCGTTGCCGCTGTTGTTCAAACAATTACAGCAAAGCGCAGAGCAGCAAGCGGCCGGGAAGCCTGCATCTATCTGGTATATGGGCTCAACCGAAATTCACCGCTGGTTTACCGGGCTCGCTGAGCACAATAGTTTGGCACACTTATTGTTGCAGCCGCTGACCAGCGTCTGGCTTGGCAATCAGGCGCGGATCCCGGCGCATTTTGATTTTCCACAAAACCTGGCTTGTAACGTGGTCGGACATCGGACTTTTACTTTATTGCCGCCAGAGCAAATCGAGAATTTATACCCAGGGCCGATGGAGTTTGCACCTGGTGGCCAGGACATCAGTCTGGTCGATTTTTTGAACCCGGATTTAGACCAATTTCCACGATTTGCCAAGGCGCAACAAGCGGCGTCGATTGCTGCATTAGCACCGGGCGATGTGCTGTTTATCCCGAGTATGTGGTGGCACCACGTGCAGGGGCACGACGCGCTGAATATTCTGGTCAGTCATTGGTGGCGCGATAGTCCGGCTTATTTGGGGCGGCCAACCAATGCCTTGTTGCATAGTATGTTAAGCCTGCGCAGTTTACCTAAAGCACAGCGCCAAGCCTGGCAAGCACTGTTTAACTATTACATTTTTGAACACGAAGATGCACCAGAGCCAGCGATGCCTGAAGCTGCCAAAGGCATGCTGCAAAAACCGCTGGATGAACTTAGCGCCCGGCAACTGCGGGCCGATTTACAGAATAAATTAAAGCGTTAGCCTAAAAACAAGGGGACAACCATGCAACAGGTCAATTTCAGTGCCGCAGCGAGTGACACGCAAAGGCCGATTAAAAAAGTAGTGATCGCCGGTGGTGGCACTGCGGGCTGGATGACCGGTGCGGCCATTAGCAAACTGCTGGGGAAAAACCTGGAAGTGGTGCTGGTGGAATCGGATGAAATCGGCACTGTTGGCGTCGGTGAAGCCACCATTCCAACCTTGCATATTTTCCACCGCTTGCTCGGCATCAATGAGCAGGAGTTTATGGCCGCTACCAACGCTACTTTTAAGCTGGGGATCATGTTTGAAAACTGGCTGCAACGCGATCAGAAGTATCTGCACTCCTTTGGTTTTCTTGGCAAAGATTGTTGGGCCTGTGGTTTTCAGCATTTTTGGAGCAAAGCACAGCAACGTGGCATCGCCCGCGAGATTGGCGATTATTGTGTGGAACATCTGGCGGCACGCCAAGGCCGGTTTGCGGTGTTACCGAATCAGGATTTAAACCATGCTTATCATATGGATGCGACGATTTATGCCAAATATCTGCGCAAGCTGGCCGAGCAACATGGTCTGAAGCGGGTAGAAGGTAAAATTTCCGAAGTACAGCAACATGCTGACGGCCACATCAGTGCGTTGAAGCTGATGTCAGGCGAGCTGATTGAAGGGGATTTATTTATCGATTGCACCGGCTTTCGGGCCTTATTGATCGAACAAACCCTGAATACCGGTTTCGAAGACTGGAGCCACTTTTTACCCTGCGACAGCGCCATTGCCGTGCAAACTAAAACCACTGAATCGCCAGTCGCTTATACCCGCGCAATCGCCCATCCGTCGGGCTGGCAGTGGAAAATTCCACTGCAAAGCCGCGTAGGTAATGGCATGGTGTTTTGCAGCAAATTTATGAGCGATGATGAAGCCAAAGCTTTGTTGCTGGCAAATATTGAAGGGGAACGGTTGATTGAACCGCGGGTGATTAAATTTCGCACCGGCACCCGCCACCAGCACTGGAATAAAAACTGTATCGCCATTGGTTTATCCAGTGGCTTTTTAGAACCGCTGGAATCGACCAGTATTCACCTTATTCAGCGCAGCATTGTGCGCTTGTTGCAGATGTTTCCATCCAACGGCATTCAAACTGCGGAAGTGGATGAATTTAATAAACAAACGCAGATTGAAATGCACAATATCCGCGACTTTATTATTTTGCATTACAAAGCCACCCAGCGCGACGACAGCAAATTCTGGCGTTATTGCCGCGATATGGCGGTGCCTGAATCGTTGACGCATCGGATGGATTTATTCGCGCAATCGGGCAAAGTGTATAAGTTTGCGCAGGAGCTATTTGGCGAAAGCTCCTGGATCCAGGTGATGATGGGTCAAGGGATTTTACCGGCGCAATATCACCCGATTGTCGATGCGATGAGCGATGGTGAACTAACGGATTTCCTTGGCACCATTGCCGCTAATGTGCAGAAAACGGTGCAGAATTTCCCAACGCATCAAGAGTTTTTGCAGTATTACTGTAAGTCGGCGATTGTCTGAGTCATGACCGATTTTGCGAGTGATGCAGCGCGCGCTTTTGCGATCAATACCGCTCTAAAACCGCAGTTGATTTATGTCGGCGCGCAGCAAACGCCGATATTGATCATTGATGATCTGGCTGCGGATCTGTCGGTATTGCTGGCGGATGCTTCTAGCGCTGATTTTCAGACCGACGCGCATTCTTATTACCCCGGCGTGCGGGCGATGTTGCCGCGGCCTTATGTGATTGCAGTGCTGGATGCGGTGTATCAGCTGATTTACCAGGTCTATCAGGTGCCGCGCGAGCGACGACTCAAGCCGCAGGATATTTATTATTCGTTGATCACCACTGCAGAACAGGATTTAAAACCACTGCAATGTTTACCGCATTTTGACAGCACTGATCCGTATTATTTTGCGCTGCTGCATTATTTGAGTCCGGAGCCCCATGGTGGCACCGGCTTGTTTCGCCATCGGCCGACCGGATTTGAAAAAATCACTGCGGCCACTCAGTCCGGGTATTTTCAGGCAGCCGAGCAGCATTTAGCCCGCTTTGGCGCACCGCGACAAGGTTATTGTATCGAAACCAACGATCATTTTGAGTTATACCAAAAGCTCGAATACCGGCAAAACCGTTTGGTCATATATCCTGGGAATTTACTACATTCCAGCCTGGTTAATCCGGCGACCGATATTGCAGCTTCCATCAGCAAAGGTCGGTTGACCGCCAATATATTTATCAACTTTTTAGCCTGAACAAGGGGTAGCGGATGATTGATCATCACCTGCATGCAAACTACACTGCTGAAACACTTTGAAAGCGCTTACAGTTGTGTTAAAAAAGAACAAATTTCAGTGCAAGCAATTGACCAGTGCAGATTTTAAAAGAGCCGAAGTGAACTTATGAAAATTGAATTACCAATAGATTCAAAGCTAAACACCCACCAGTTTTTGTTTGGGGTGGCCACAGCGTCCTTTCAGATTGAAGGCGGTGCGGACAGCCGTTTGCCTTGTATCTGGGATACTTTTTGTGCCACGCCTGGCAAGATCCGCGATGGCTCAGATGGTCTGGTTGCCTGCGACCATTTGCGGTTATGGCGTGAAGACGTGCAACTGATTAAATCACTGGGTGTCGACGCTTACCGATTATCGATTTCCTGGCCGCGGGTGATGCATCAGGACGGCAGTTTAAATGCCGAAGGTGTTGATTTTTATATTCAATTACTTGATGAACTGAAAGCAAATCAAATCAAAGCATTTGTCACTTTGTATCATTGGGATTTACCGCAACATATAGAAGATAACGGCGGTTGGCTCAATCGTGAAACCGCCTATCTATTTGCTGATTATGCCGACAAAATCAGCCGCGCTTTTGGCGACAGAGTGTATTCCTACGCCACCTTAAACGAGCCATTTTGCAGTTCATATTTAGGCTATGAAGCCGGCATTCATGCACCTGGCCTACGCAGTAAAGCCGGTGGCCGGCAATCGGCGCATCATTTGTTGTTAGCGCACGGCCTGGCGCTACGTGTACTGCAGCAAAACAGCCCGCACACCATGAATGGCCTGGTGCTGAACTTCACTCCTTGTTACGCGCAGAGTGACGATCCGGCCGATATTGCTGCAGCGCAGCTGGCGGACGACTATTTTAATCAGTGGTATATCAAACCGGTGCTGGATGGTTGTTATCCGGATAGTTTTGCCTTGCTGGCGGATAGTGATAAACCCACTATCCATGATGGCGATTTTGCCATTATCAGCACACCGCTGGATTTTATGGGGGTGAATTTTTATACCCGCACCGTCTATCAGGCTTGTGCTGAAAACGGATTTGCCCCTGTCGATATGGTTGATGCGCCAAAAACCGATATTGGCTGGGAAATTTATCCGCAGGCCTTCACTGATTTATTAGTTTCTTTGCATCAGCTTTATACGCTGCCACCAATTTACATCACCGAAAATGGTGCGGCGATGGATGACAAACTGGTGCAAAGTCAGGTTCAAGACCTTGACCGGGTCAGTTATTACCAGCAACATCTGCTGGCACTGGATTCCGCTATCCGCCAGGGTGTCAAGGTCGATGGTTATTTCGCCTGGAGTCTGATGGACAATTTTGAATGGGCTGAAGGTTATTTAAAACGTTTTGGTATTGTGTATGTCGATTATCAAAGTCAGCAGCGCGTGATTAAACAAAGTGGTCTGGCGTATCGCGACTTAATCAACAGCCGCAGCTATACCCGTCATCCTTGAAGATGCGGGGTTGTTGGCAGCCTTCGCGAACTGGTGCGCCAGCCCGGCCCAGTCACATAGACTGCTATGCTCTGGGTCGGACTGGCGTTCCAGATACGCTCAGATGCCGCCTACCCGCATCTTCAATGATTTTGGGTATAGTCTGCAAAAAATAATAAAAAGCTACTAAAAAAACTAAAAACAACAATGATAAATGGCGTTAAAGCAGGGGAAGATGATGGTCAGTGTAAGAGAAAAAATTGCCTATGGGCTGGGCGATACCGCCAGCAATATAGTGTTTCAAACTGTGATGTTGTTTTTGACATTTTTTTACACTGATATCTTCGGCATTTCACCGGCTTTTGTCGGCACCATGTTTTTAGCGGTGCGGGTGATTGATGCGATTACTGATCCGTTGATGGGGGCTATTGCCGATCGCACCAACAGTAAACACGGTAAATTCCGGCCTTATTTGTTGTGGTTTGCCTTACCGTTTGGCCTGATTAGCGTGCTGGCGTTTACCACACCGGATTTTTCTGAAAACGGTAAAATGTGGTACGCCTTTATCACTTATACCTTGTTGATGATGGTGTATACAGCAATCAATATTCCATATTGTGCTTTGGGTGGTGTGTTAACGGCCGATCCAAAAGAGCGGGTGTCGGTGCAGTCTTACCGCTTTGTGTTTGCGATGCTCGGTGGCGTGCTGGTGTCGGCTTGTACCTTACCGCTGGTGGAGTATTTTGGTGCCGGCGATAAAGCCAAAGGTTATCAGCTGACGATTTTGGCGATGAGTATTTTAGGCGTTGGGATGTTTCTGGCGTGTTTTTACGGCACGAAAGAACGGGTGCAACCACCTGCTGCGGCGCAAGGCAGTATGAAAAATGATTTCAAAATGCTGTGGCAGAATGATCAATGGCGGGTACTTTCGGTCGCGGCGCTGTTTTTACTGTCCGGCTCGGTGCTGCGTAACACCTTGGCGATTTATTATGTGAAGTACTACCTGGAATTACCAGGCAGCATTAGTTTATTTATTACGCTCGGCATGGTCGGCAGTATTGTTGGTTGTATTGTGGCGCAGCCGTTGGCGAAGAAGTTCTGCAAAGTGAAACTGTACATTGGTATTCAGCTGATTGCCGCATCCCTTTGTATTGCAAGTTATTTTGTGGCAGCCGACCAGGTAGAACTGGCGTTTGCACTGTTTATTCTGTGGAACCTGTTTTTTAACGCCGGTACACCATTGTTGTGGGCGAAAATGGCCGATACCGTTGATTACGGTCAGTGGAAAACCGGCGTGCGCAGCACCGGCATGGTGTATTCGTCGATTGTATTTTTTATCAAGCTAGGCCTCGCCATTGGCGGCGCAGCGGCGGGCTGGTTGCTGGCGGGTTATGGCTATCAGGCCGATGTCACCCAAACCGATACCGCTAAACAAGGCATTTTAATTTCTTTCAGCCTGTATCCGGCAATTGGGTCCATTGTCGTGGCCTTTGTGATGCGTTGGTACATTCTGACCAATGAAAAAATTGACCAGATCAGTCTGGATTTGAGAAGAGTGCCCGTTTAAAAGCTGATAAGCTAACGCCAACTTTTCGTGACGATTATGTGATCAAGGACTTATGGCTACCATTTACGACGTTGCAGAGCGGGCAGGTGTTTCATTGGCGACGGTGTCGCGGGTGATGAATAAAAACACCAATGTCGGTGAAAAGACCAAACAAAAAGTGTTGGCGGCGATGGCCGAGCTAGATTATCGCCCTAATACTTTTGCCCAGTCGCTGGCGTCGAATAGTTCGAACAGCATTGGCGTGTTGGTGTCGCAACTGGATGGTCCATATTACGGTCCGATGATGGCGGAAATTGAATCGGCACTACGGGCGGCCAATAAGCACGTGATTATTGCCGTGGGTCACAGTGACGCGGCGCAGGAAATTGACAGTGTTGAGTTTTTGCTGGGGCGCGGCTGTGACGCCTTGATCCTCGATGTGGAAGCAGTTTCCGATGAATACCTGATTGAACTGAGCCAGGGCGCCACACCGATTGTGCTGATTAACCGCTATATCAGCGAGATCAGCGAGCGTTGTATTTATCTTGATAACGAACTAGGCGGTTATCTGGCGACCCGCCATGTGCTGGAGCTGGGTCATCGCGATATTGCTTATGTCTCAGGGCCAAAACGTAAACACGACGCCAATGAACGGTTGGAAGGGCACAAAAAAGCTCTGGCTGAATTTGACGTGGTGTATAAGCCCTCGTTGTGCTTCGAAGGTGATTACAAAGAAGATGGTGGTGTGGTTGCCATGGAACATTTGCTCGATAGCGCGCAGCGGTTTAGTGCAGTGGTCTGCGCCAACGACCAGATGGTATCAGGCGCGATTTCGGTCTGTCTGGAACGTGGCCTGAAAGTGCCGGGCGATTTGTCTTTTGTTGGGTACGATAATATTCCTTTTGCCCGTTACATTTCGCCAAAGCTCACCACAGTCAACAACCCAATTCATGAAATGGGCAAGATGGCGGCGTTGTGGCTACTTAAAAATATTTATAAAAACGATCAGCTGGAAGTGACCAATGTGTTTGTGCCAGAGCTGGTGGTGCGTGGATCGGCGCGCCGACCGGGCAATAAATAAGCAGCTGGTCGTTGCACTGTCGTTGAAATGACTGGCTGATGTTCAACGCTGATGTTTAACCAAATGGTTATCCAGGGCGAAAAAATCATTCAGTTCATTCAAACCGGAGTCCCGATGAAAGCTGTTTTAATCTCGTCTTTATGTCTCATGCTCAGTCAGCCGTTACTTGCCAGCGAATGGCGGTCGTTATTTAACGGTAAAGACCTTACAGGCTGGCAGCCTTATGTCAGTTATCAACCTGAAACCAACGCCCACAATTTAATTTCAAAACAGCAACCGCAAGGTTTAAATAACGATCCAAACCGGATTTTTTCGGTGGTCGATGGTTTGTTGCGTGTGTCGGGCGCGGAATGGGGCGGCCTGACCAGCGTCGACGAATTTGAAAATTTCCACCTGCAGCTGGAAGTGAAGTGGGGCAAGCAAAAATGGTATCCAAGGCTGGAAGCGCCGATGGACAGCGGCTTGTTGTATTTCGCCGTTGGACCACAAGGTGCGCAAAGCGGTCATTGGATGCGCAGCCACGAATTTCAAATTCAACAAGGCGACCATGGTGATTACCATAGTCTGGATGGGGTGATTATTGATGTGCATGCCACGGATACCCATATCGGCGACTGGAAATTTTATAAATACGATCCCAAAGCGCCACTGCGCAAAAACATCGCGGATCGGGTTTTGAAGCTGGGTCTACATGAAAAACCGGCCGGAGAATGGGATCTGCTCGAAGTCATCACCGACGGTAAAACCCTGATCCACAAAGTAAATGGCCACGAAGTGTTCCGTGGTTTTAATTCCCGTCAGCCGATTGCCGGCGGTTTTGCGCCACTTACGCGCGGCAAATTACAAATTCAGTCTGAAGGGGCCGAAACATTTTTCAGAAATATTCGGGTGCGCAGTTTAACGAAGCCGGCGGCAGAGTATTAGCTTTGGCGGCGGAATTATAGCCCCGGCAATCTTAACCAGCGTGGCTGGTAGCTCAAAACGAACGCGATGATCAGGCTGGCGAGAGTTGCATATCCCAGCCAGATCAGCAGTGCCAACGCCAGGCCAAGCACATACCACAGCAGTAAAAAATTGAGCCCCAGCACGAGCCAGCCGCAGCTTCTGCGCTTGAGCTCAGCAGGATCCGGCAGTGCTTTGCCCCAAATTTGTTTGCCATGTCTGGCCATGCTTTGCGCCAGCCAGACCAATGCCAACAGCATGCTGAAAAAACAAATGACATAGCCCATCAGCTTACTTTCACTCCCTCGAACACAACTCCAGCTATCACAACGGTCTCTGAAACATCAGCCAGCACCGGCAACTGACAAAGCAGCGTCGCTACAACGCCCGCTCCCAACAGCCACAGGCTGGTGCGGACAAGTCGCTGGCTGGCAAACACCGCCATTATGATGATGCTATACAGCAGAAAACTCAGCAGCATACCGCTGAGTAAACTATTGGCCAGTGGCACGTCAAATAGCACAGCTAATAACCTGGCGGTCAGGCTAATCACAGCGACGGTACAAAAATAACCGCCAACAGTCGCCAGCAGGATCCGCCACACTAAGCTCGCTACCTGCGACAAAGGTTGTTTGGCCGCAGCAGGTGGCGCGCTGGCTATTGGGGATAGATCCAGTTTCATCGGGTGGATGCTCCTGCAGTTCCGGTTAAATCTGCAGTTGCAGCACCGCCAATAGCACTTTGGCTTCGGGTCTCTCGGCGTCGTTGTAATACTCTGGCCGTTTGCAGGCAGCAAAGCCCGGTGACTAAAAATACCAGATCAATACCGGCAAACACCCAATCGGTGTGCCATAGGCTGTAGCCGAGGTGACGGTTGCTGCTGAAAAAATTCCACAGTGGCAATAACAGATAAACCGCCGCCAATAGCTGCAGGCCATCACGCCACAGCAGTTTTGGGTTTCGCAGCAGGCTAAACAACAACATCAGCAGCCAGCCCGCAAAAAAGCCATGGATTTCCCATTCCGGACGGTCGGGCCATTGCAGCGGTAGCAAGCGGTTAGCCCAGAAAAAACAGGCCACGGCCAGCGGTAAACCGAGCACTGTACCGCCGTTTAAACAGTGCACCAATTTGTGGCCAAAATGCGCGGCACCCGGCTGACTGGCACGGCGCGCCGACCATAAAATCAGCCCGCTGCCGATCATCGCAGTCCCGGCCAGACCGGATAAAAAGTACAGCCAGCGCAGCAGCGGATCGGCAAAACGGCCGGAGTGCAGGTTGATCAGCAGATGTCGGATCTGCTCTGGATAAGGCGCTGCGATCGCGGCGTTTAGTAATAACCCGCTGCTGCCGGAATAGCGCAGTTCGCGGCCACCTGAGCCCAGACTGTTGGTGGATGCTTCGCGTAATTCAATCACCGCGGCCGCATCACCCGGCTGATGCACGGTGATAAGACTGATGTCTGCGCCCTGCAGCTCAGTTTGTGCCTGACGCAAAATCTGTTCCAGCGGCACTAATGCAGCAGGCTGGCCGCTGGCGACGATTGGCGGCGTATCACCTTGCAGCTGCGCAAAAAACTGCTGGCTGCTCGGGAAATTGGCCGATACCGCCAGCGCCATATACATAAACATCAAGGTAATCAACCCGGTATAGGTAATCATCAGATGGAACGGCAGCGCCAGCACCGAAGTCAGGGTATGACCGTCCAACCAGCTTTTATGGCCTTTGCGCCACTGCAGCGTGAAAAAATCTTTGAAGATTTTTTTGTGGATCACGATGCCAGTGCAAAGCGCCAGCAGCATCAACATGCTGCAGACGCCGACAATCCAGCGCGCCCAAACTACCGGCAGATGGTACAAATCAAAATGAAAACGATAGAAAAACTGCCCGCCACGCGTTTCGCGTGCAGTTGCTGCAGTGCCATCGCCGGCTAAACTTGCCCGTTCAAACCGCCGATTGGCTGGACGTTTTTCTTTAGTTGACTCTTTAGTTGACTCTTTATTTGACACTGCATTTGTTGCTGAATTGGCCGCCGAAGTTGCAGCTTCAGCCATCGGCGCCGGTCGCCAGAACAAATCGGTGGTGAAACCACGATCGCCTGGCAACACTATGGTCCAGCGATCCGAGCCTGCCGCATGTTGCTGTAAATACTGCTGCGCCTGCGCGACCGCCTGCTCTGGCGAAGCGGCGGCGGGCAGTTCAGGCTGCATCCAGCGGCTGATCTCATGCTGAAAATAAGCCAGGGTGCCGGTCAGGAAAACCGCAAACAACACCCAACCAACCACCAACCCAGCCCAGGTGTGCAGCCAGTTCATACTGTCTCTGAATCTGGCTTTCACCTTGACTCTCCTGTCTCTACGTTATACCCAAAAGCATTGGAGGTGCAGGTAGGCGGCAACTGAACCCATCCCCAGGAGCATAGTTGTCCTATGTGACTGGGGTGGGTGAAGGCGGCCAACACCCCTGCACC
Organism: Rheinheimera sp. SA_1; assembly: GCF_001669775.1. Classification (GTDB taxonomy): domain Bacteria; phylum Pseudomonadota; class Gammaproteobacteria; order Enterobacterales; family Alteromonadaceae; genus Pararheinheimera. Next base: position 966,619 of record NZ_LXWK01000015.1, on the reverse strand, counting down.
TTCAAGGCTGAAGGGTATAAGCATCAGTACTGCCATTTCACGCTGAGGTTAACTTGGCGTGGTTTACCGTAGTTGGCGTAGTCGATATTGGCCCAATACAGTTCATCAAACAGATTGGTAACACTGACGGTGCTGCTGAGGTTTTCGGCGAAATGCCAGCTGGCGTAAAGATTCGCCAGTAAGTAGGCCTTTTGGGTATAAGTAGCACCGGCTTTTTCCAGCGGATGGACAATGCCATAACCAATGGTTTCGCTTTGCCAGTTAAAACCACCGCCCAGTGTCAGGCCAGCCAGGGCGCCACCCAGATCATAGTGGCTGGATAACTGTGCCGAATGCTCCGGCAAGTTGGTCCAGATCTTGTCGTTGGTATGACGTTTGGTGTCGACATAACTGTACCCGGCGTTGACCAGCCAGCCATCCGTCAGCTGACCGCTGGCACTGATTTCAAAACCCTGGCTCTCAGTCCCATCAATACCTTTATAAGCCGAGCTGCCGTCCGGTAACGAGTTTTCCGGCTGGGTCAGATCTCGTACGGCGTAATTGTCCTGGGCGGTTTTGAAAATCGCCGCGTTCAGCGCCAGCGCGCCATCCAGCACACTGCTTTTCAGACCCAGTTCCAGGTTGTTACCAAGCACCGGCGCTAACAGGTTATTGTCTTTGTCTTTGTAGTTTTGCGGGGTAAAAATGTCGGTGTAACTCAGATACAACGCATGCTGCTCGGTCAGATCCCACACCAGACCGACATAAGGTGTGACTTCATCGTTGACTTTATAAGCGCCGCTGGTCGTGGTGTATTTGCCGGCGGTATTGAAATTATCGGTGGCGGTTTCCCAGTTGCTGAAACGCGCACCGCCGACCAGCGACCAGTCCTGACTCAACCGGAAGCGGTTGGCCAGATAAATACCCTGTTGATCAGTACTGGCAATGCGGTAAGCGCCGGTTGGGTTGTACACCGGCATTGGCGCTTTGCCGTCATAGTTCCAGGCATCCGGCACGTTGTAAGACCAACCGGCGACTGAATTGAATAGATCGGTGGTGGACTCCAGCTTTGACACACTGGCACCGGCGATGATGTCATGATCCAGACCAAAGGCCTGATAACTGCCGGTTAAGTACAGATCGAAGCTGCTGCGGGTATCCTCGCCAGCGCCGACACCGGCCAGCAGTTTTAAGCCCTGGCCGGCGGTTTTATCCGGAAAACCAGTGGCGTAAACCCGTAAGCTGGAGACATCGCCTTCGGTTTGATTGACCGCGGCTTTGAGCTGCCATGTTTCATTAAATTGATGGGTGACATCGGCAAATAAAGTGCCGGATTTACGCTGCCAGTGGGTCCATTCTGGCGCGAAACTGCTGCTGACTGGCAAATTTGCTAAGCTGCCGTCAGCGGCATAAATCGGCACCGTTCCCCAAATGGTGCCTTCTGGTTGGTTGTCCTGATCCTGCAAACCAAATGCAACTGTGGTTTGTTCGGTTAAATCAGCTTCAATAATGGCAAGGCCAGCCAGTTTCTTTTCATGATAGCGATCGCGAAAACTGTCGGAATCTAAAGTCGCCACGACCACCCGGCCGCGCACTGCGTCTTCACTATCAAACGGACTGGAAACATCCAGCACGCCACGGCGCATTTGCCAGGATCCGACCGTAGCCGACACCGATGCCGCAAATTCTTTACCTGGTCTTTTCCGGAGCAAATTCACCGTAGCTGAAGGCGAGCCGACCCCGGAAAACAAGCCATTAGCACCGCGGATCACCTCGACGCGTTCATACAGCGCCGTATCGTACTCCTGATTGGTATTACCGCTGTAAGTTGGAATGCTATCGACCTGAAAATCGGTGATCTGAAAACCGCGGGCAAAATACAGCGGCCGCTGCGTATCGTACAAAGTCACATTCACACCAGGCACATGCATCATCACATCGTTGATGTCCAGCATATTGATGGCGCTCATCAGTTCAGCCGAGACTTCGCTAATTGATTGCGGAATTTCACGGGCAGTCAGTGGCAGCCGGGTGGGGGTGCTGACGGTCATTTTTTTGCCGTTGACGGTGATTTTTTCGATGGCAGTTTCACTGTTTTTACGCTGCGCTGAAGCATCACCCTGCGTTTCTGCCAGCAGCTGCGGGCTGCCCAAAGCTAGAGTCATCGCCAGCGCTAAGGGCAATTGGCGAAATTTTGCTGCAGGGTTGGTGTTAGCATTGGTGTGAGCAATGGCTGATAGAGATTGGTGGTGACACTGACGAATTTGAAAAGTACCCATAACTGAACTGACGACTCCTGAGCTTGGACTTGCATTGGATATAAATGATAATGATTCGCATTTATGTTAAGTGAAAAGGTAACTTGATGCAACAGGGTTGGCGATTTCCGGAGTAGACAGCGGGCTGTGGCAGGCCTATGTTGTTGTAGGACAGCGCTCGATATGCCATCGCTGATAGTTTTTTGTCGATTCACATTGAAAGGAAGCCAAGATGAATTTCCGGATTGAACACGACTCGATGGGACCGCTGCAAGTGCCGGCGGATGCGTTGTATCAGGCGCAGACACAACGCGCGGTACAGAACTTTCGGCTGCATCCGGCAACGATGCCGGCGCCATTTATCCGCGCTTTATTATTGATTAAACAAGCCGCTGCCCGCGCTAATCAGCAGCTTGGTTTGTTAAGTGAAGCTAAGGCAAACGCGATCGCTGCGGCAGTGGAGCAGCAGCTGCAACACCTGGATTTGGCGCAATTTCCGGTCAGTCTGTATCAAACCGGCTCCGGCACCAGTTCCAATATGAATGCCAACGAAGTGTTGGCGACCCTTGCCAGCAAAATCCTTAGCACCAAAGCCTATGAGGGCGTCACTCAAGAGTCTGCTGAGAAAATCCATCCCAACGATCATGTCAATCTTGGCCAAAGCAGCAATGACACCATTCCAAGTGCCATTCATGTCAGTGCCAGCCTGGCGATTGCGCTCGAATTGCTGCCGGCGCTGACCCAATTCCAACACGCCATTGCCCGGTTAAGTGCGGAGCAGGGTGATATTTTGAAAACTGGCCGCACCCATTTAATGGACGCGATGCCGGTGCGGTTTAGTCAGGTCTTCAGCGGTTGGCTGGCGCAGCTATCACATGCTGAAAACCATCTTCGTCAGCAGTTATCCGGTTTACAACAGCTAGCGCAAGGCGGCACTGCAGTAGGCACCGGCGTGAATGCGCATCCAAAATTTGCCGCTTTGTGCTGCGCTGAACTTAGTAAAACCACCGGCCTTAGCTTCACGCCGTCAGACAATTTCTTTTTCAGCTTAAGCAGCCAGGATGTGGCGGTTGCCTGTTCCGGTGCGCTAAAAACGCTGGCGGTGGCGCTGATGAAAATTGCCAATGATTTGCGCTGGATGAATTCCGGACCTCTGGCTGGACTTGCCGAAATTGAACTGCCGGAATTGCAGCCGGGTTCGTCGATTATGCCGGGCAAAGTCAATCCGGTGATCCCGGAAGCGGTGGTGATGGCTTGTGCGCAGGTGATTGGTCATGATAGCGCCATCACCATTGCCGGCCAGTCCGGCAATTTTGAACTTAATGTGATGTTGCCACTGGTAGCAAACAATCTACTTGATAGCATCAGTTTGCTGGCGGGTAGTTGTTCGTCCTTGGCCAACCAAGCCATCACCGGCCTGAAAATCCGTCAGGACACCGCTGCTGCAGCGCTGGCGAAAAATCCGATTTTAGTTACGGCGCTGAATCCGGTGATTGGTTACGAACAGGCGGCGAAAATCGCCAAAATGGCCTACAGCCAGCAACGACCGGTGCTGGATGTCGCGTTGGAGCTTACTAACCTGTCGGAAGCGGAACTGCGGGTTTTGCTGGATCCGGCGAGGCTAGCGGATCCGGGCGGCTAAATTTTTTGGTCAAAGCCGCACGTTGTGTAAAGCCGCGCGTTGTACTAGACCACCCGATGCCGCTGCCAGCTCAAGGATGCAACGGATCCTGTGGCAGATAATGCCCGCTGATCCGAAAATTCGCGTCCGAGGTGCGTCGCCCTGGAATACCATCCGGTTTCACAAAAATACCCGGATGGGTGTTTAGCCATTCCTGTAAGGCAACAGCTTTAGCCTGCTGTGCTGGATCGGTAAAAGCGCGTTCGCTGTAATGCACCTGCCATTGACTGGCCTCTGCCACTGGCTGGTCGGCAAATTCAATTAAATCAAGCTCGGCCATCCGGCGCAAAATCACCGCGCAACCACATTGTTGCGACACTGCGGAATCTGACCATCGCCCGTCATGGGTATATTTGCCGCTGACATAATGATTGCTGAACCCCCACAAATAAGGAGAGGGCACATGCGGGTGGTATATGCGATAACCCATGCCATTGTATGATTCCAGCGTGTATAGCAGAGCTGGCAAGCTCCAGTCTTTCACCTTGTTTACCCCTTTCAGACTCAGTGCATCCAAAGCACTTTCTTCCCAGGTAAAAGGCGGATTGCCTTTTTTCGGATGACCGGCCGGTACTTGGACGGTGCGGGCGGTGAGTGGATCACCATTATGCAGATGGCTATTAAAATTCAGTGAAGCTTCCAGCAGATGAATCACTGCAATCACGTACCAAGGTGCGCCGCTGAGCGCACTGACGGCCTGGTAGCGCGTTTTGTTGTTCATTATTTTCTGAATGGTTTGTTCAACTAAGGGGGCTTTGGCGGAGTTAATTTGGCATTGGTCAAACAATCTTTGATAGTCCGCCCGAAGTGCGGCAGTGAGCACAATCTTAGACATGGTCGTTTCCTGTTCCTTTGCGCGGTATGTGTCGCGGTATTTATCGATCGTACCTCCGTTATCGATCGGTGATGTTGTCAGCTGCGATAGTTGCCAGACCTGAGCAAGCATAGCCGCAAATACCGCCAGAACTTATACCGTCGTATAAAAATTGATCAAATTATTTTCTAATCCAAATCCGTATGAAACACGTATCGTGATAAAAATAAGAATGATTCCTGATAGCAAAGCTAATTGACAATAATTGCTATTCACGGTTAGACTCGCGCGCAAATTTGCAGCCTGAGTATCGCTGCAATCACTACTTTAGCTAAGGACTTTGATATGTCTTCGAACCCATTCAGCACCCACTTCCGTCCATCCCGATTGGCTGTTGCCGTCGCTATTGCTGCCAGTACTCTAGCCACCGCTGCTAGTGCAGAGGATGCAGCCGAAACCAGAAAGTCTCGTTACACCGGCATGGAAGTGGTGAAAGTCGTTGGGCAAAAAGAAGATCACCGTTTTGAAGCGACCGGTTCGGTGAATCTGGTTGAGCTTAAAGATATTCAACGGGTGCAACCGTTATCGACCGAAGATGTGTTGCGTCGTATTCCTGGTGTGAATATTAAGAGTGAAGAAGAAACCTCAGTTGTCGCCAACTTTGGTATCCGCGGTTTATCGGCCAGCGAGTCTAAATCGCTGATGCTGGAAGACGGTGTACCAGTAGCGCCTGGATTATTTATTGGCAACGACCGTTATTACAACCCTCGTATTCAAAGGGTGGAGCGGGTTGAAGTGCTCAAAGGCTCATCGTCCTTACGCTACGGCCCTTCTACTATTGGCGGCGTGGTGAATTATCAGACCAAAACACCGGATGACGGTGTTGAGCTGTCTGCGCGCGCCGGTTCTTTTAATATGAAAGAAGTTGGCATTGAAGCCGGTAATAAAAACGCCGCTGGTGATGCTTTTGCCGGGATCGTTGCCACTCATGCCACCAGCGATGGTTTTATGGACAAAGGCTACACCATGAACGACGTGATGGCCAAAGCCGGCGTCGAGTTTGGCAATAACCAGAAGCTGGGCGTAAAACTGTCGTGGCATGAAAACGACGTTAATATGTCGTACCGCGGTTTACTGCTGGGTGATTATCAGGCTGGCGCCGACTATAACCCGGCACCGGATGACGATTACCTGACCGACCGGGTGGCTTTTGATATCAATCATGAATGGTTGTTAAGCGATAGCGCCACCTTAAAAACGTTGTTGTATTGGAGTGATGTCACCCGCGATTACTGGCGTTATGCGGTCAATACTGCAGCGTCAAATGCGGCTGGCCGCTGGGTTTATACCAACAGCCTGACCGGGAATAACCGCTCTTTTGAACGAGCCGGCGCCGAAAGTCGCTTGACTCTGGATCAGCCATTATTCGGGCTGAATGCCACCACTGAAGTTGGCCTGCGCTTGATGCATGAAAAGTCCAATGATCTGCGGATCACCGCAACCCGCGCCGCTGATCGCACCGGCACTATTGCCGGTCATTTACAAGACAGCGCCGACAGCGTGGCAGGTTATGTGCAAAGCCGGTTGGAACTCAGTGACAAGCTGGCGGTGACACCTGGTCTGCGGATTGAATCTTACGAACAAGAACGTCTTAATCTGCAAACCAATGCTTTGGCTAAAACTTCGAATACTGAAGTGTTGCCTGGTGTGGGTCTGACCTATGAACTGACCGAAGCTGCACAGCTGTACGGCGGTGTGTACCGGGCATTTTCACCTGCGACCAACGCCGTTGCTCTGACAGGCCTGACCGATCAGCAACTGGACGGTGAGCGTTCCGTCAATTACGAAATTGGCGTGCGCGGCGTGGCTGGTACTGCCAACTATGAAGTGGCTGCCTTTGTGATGGATTTCAGCAATCAGGTGGTGACCGGCAATAGTAACCCGGCCTTGTCTTTGTCCAATGCCGGTGCAACCAGCCATCACGGCATGGAATTTAGCTTTAGCCAGCCACTAACTGCCGGTTTGCGCCTTGATACCAACGCTACCTGGGTGCCGGAGTCGGAATTCGAGACCGGAACCAATGCCGGTAAGCGTTTGTCCTATGCGCCAAAAATTCTGGCGAACCTCGGCTTGAACTATCAGCTGGAGAAACTGGATCTGTCATTAAATCTGCACCACCGTGGCGAGCAATTTGGTGACCCGACCAACATCGTGGCCATTCCAACCAATGCCGCCAGCGGCATCTGGGGTGGTTTAATTCCGGCTTACACCGTGGTCGATTTACTCAGTCAGTATCAGGTTACTGAAAACTTTAGTGTGTCAGGTTCAGTGAAAAACCTGGCCGATAAACGGTATATCAGCGGTTTGCGTGAAGGTATTTATGTCGGCCCTGAACGTTCTTTTGAAATTGGTGCCCGTTACCGGTTCTGATCGCTTTAGAAGCAAATAGCTTGTTAAGCGGGTAGCTTTATAAAGAAATAACTGGCTATGATAAGGCCGGGACTCAGGGTTAACCCACTGAGTTCCGGCCTTTTTTATTTGCTCAGGATATTGGTATGGACATAGACAACGTTACTCAAAAAGCCGACTCACCGCATAAATTCAACACAGCTGCTAAAACCGGCGGCATCCGCATCGACTATTTGGCCAATCACTCTACGGTGATCCCTGAGCTCAGCACTTTGTTATACAACGAATGGGCCGATCTTTATCAGGCAGCAGGGCTGACCAAACAAGATCTGACGACTGCTTTAGAGCTGCGCTGTGCCACCAACCAATTACCCCTCACGCTGGTCGCTATCGCCACAGACGGCCAATTGCTCGGCGCCGGCAGCATTAAACTGGACGAACCCGGCACCAAACCAGGTTTATCGCCATGGCTTGGTGGTATTTATATCAAAGAACAGCAACGAGGCCTCGGGCTTGGCGCTTTAATTGTCACTGCTCTTGAAGACAAAGCCCGCGAGCTTGGCGTGTCTGCCTTGTATTTATCTGCTGATACCGCTGAAGGTTTTTACCAGAAATTGGGCTGGTTCGTGCTGGAGCGATTAGAGTCACACGGCGTGCGGAACGTGGTGTTGATGAGTAAGAAGTTGCAGTGATAGCTGGCTTTGTTGGTTTTAGTATTTGGGTTTGTGGCAAATGACGTACTGCCGCTGTCGCGGCGAGTATCGCCCTACTATTTTTTGAATTCAATATGTTAAGCGAATATTGACCGTAGGGCGCGACTCAGCCGCAGGCTAGTCCGCCATAAAGCCGACTCCTATCAAATCACCATCCCTTGTACTACCGCCGCCATGGCGATTACCATTGCAAAAAGACTTTATATTCCGAGGGGGTCGTTGAAGTAATTAAAAATTATCGTGATGTTATTGGCCTTTACAGCAGGTTATGGCTTATCAGAATATATCTCTCAGCGAGCGTTGCTTGTCCATAAGACCGATGATTATCAAAGAGAAATTCTTGTTTCAATACGACTACTTCAGGTGTATGCACATAGTTGCGATGTAAATGCTCATGGCAATTTTTCTGCGTATGTGGAACATGCGACAACAGCTTATGACAGGCTTAAAACAAAAGCCGAAATTTTCCCATTTTACTTAGCTAAAGAGTTTATCAACGATAATCAGACAGTGTGTCGCAGTTCTATGAGGGAATCTCACTGAGCAGACAGATTGCAGATCGATGTAGCAAAACATCACATTGACCTTGTTTTCAACAAGGGATATTTAGGAACCATCGTGGCGGTTTTTTAGCCCTGATTATTAAGCGCAGGCTGAGGGTTTTGTGGTTGCTAAAATTATAGAGTGACACTAAAGTGCTACTATCTGACTAATTCAAGGCGAGTCTATGAAAGTTGAGCTTGTAACTAACCTGAAACGTCAAGCCACCAAGATCTTGGCCGATCTTCATCTGACCAAGGAACCTGTGTTGATCACTGAACATGGCCTGCCATCCGCGTATCTGGTTGATGTGCAGGATTTTGAGTTTATGCAGCGTCGATTGGAGTTGCTTGAAGGGCTGTCGCGCGGCGAGTTGGCGGTGTTTGAGGGAAGAATGCATACCCAAAATGAAGCCAAAGCGAAAATGAGCAAATGGCTGAAGTAATCTGGACTGATCCGGCGTTACAACAGCTGGATGCTATTGCTGACTACATCGCTTTGGATAATTTCGCTGCGGCAAGCCAGCTGGTTAAAACGGTTTTTGACAAAACCGAGCGGTTAGCAGATTTCCCGCAATCTGGACGCGTCCCTCCCGAGTTATCGAATTCCATTTACCGTGAGTTAGTCGTACCGCCACTGCGGATTTTTTATCGTGAAGGTGGTAACAGAGTTTTGATCCTATTGGTGATGCGGGAAGAGCGGCAGCTTCGTGCATATATGTTGGATAAACGTTGACCAATAGATTGATTCAACAGCACCGCAGATAGCAGAACCAACAACCCGTCACTCAATTGATTTGATCAAATAGCTAGAAATCTCATTGCAATATGTTGCCTTGCCTCAAAAAACACCCAATAGATTGATGTTTTTATTTTACAAAATATCCATCTGAATTAACATTGGGTGTGGCAATCAAGAAAGGTTCAAAACCATTCCAACAGATATATCTTCCGTCACAAGCAACAAGCCATTTAATTCGCAATTTAGTTAGCTGTCGATCAGCGTGAAAAACTTAAGGAATTTATGAATATGGAACAACAAAACACCAATCTTCCCCGCAAAATAAAGCAACCGCCAGTGCTGTTCAGTAAAACTCAAGCCGTCATAGCGCAAGCGAGTAGTTTGCTTGGTGGTCCGCTGATTACTTATTGGAATAATCCACGTGGCTCGGTCTGCGCAAATGATGTGGTTGCATTAAATGAAATCCTTGAACGCGTAGGTTCGCACGAAATAATTTATCTTTTTCTAAAATCAGATGGCGGAAGTGGCCAGGCGTCACTGCGTTTTGTGAACCTTTTACGGCAACATTGCCAAAAACTTGTGGTGCTAGTGCCGCTTGAATGTGCATCTGCAGCCACCATGATTTCGCTAGGTGCCGATGAAATCAGAATGGGGCCCACGGCTTATTTAACCGCTGTTGATACGTCACTGAACCATTCACTTTCCCCGGTAGATCGCAATAACGATCGAGTCAGTGTCAGCCTTGATGAGATAAATCGGGTCATCAATCGCTGGCGCGCCGAACAGCACGATTCGACTGACAATCCATATAAAACACTATTTTCATTTGTACATCCGTTGGTGATTGGCGCGGTAGACAGAGCTGAATCGCTGTCCGTGATGTTGTGTCGTGAGCTACTGTCTTACCATATTGAAGACGAGGGAAAAGCACATGAGATCGCTGCAACGCTGAATTCGAAATATCCATCCCATAACTATCCGATCATGCTCAATGAAGCGGTTAAAATTGGCTTGAAAGCGATGCCGCTGAACAAAGAAATCAATACGCTTTTGCTTGAGCTCAATCGTCTGTATAGCGAAATGGGTCAAAAGGCGACCACAGACTTTGACGAGATGCGAGCGCATGGCAATGAAATTCTGAACATTTTGGAAGGTGAAAACCTGCAAGTGTTCTATCAACATGACAAGGACTGGTTTTATCGCAGTGAAGAACGGCGATGGATTACCATGAACGATGAAAGTAGCTGGCGGCGGATTGAAAAAGTGCGCGGCAAACTGCAGCGCAGCCCGATGCATATTGCATAGCGAATTCAAAAACAGCTTCCGCTGATGCGTTTTACCGATCCAGGCAAACGTACCAATTCAGCGGATGCTCTTCTGACAAGTTTCTATGCACTAGATGCGATGGAGGTTGCCCGTATCAGCTTCGCTCATTTATCAGAAGCCAAAACCAACAACCGGCAATTGCGCAGTGAGCAATCAAAAGTGAGCGCCGGAGGCGCGAACGGGCGAACGGAGTCGTTATCGGTGGTTGGTTTTTCCACGTCGGATACGCCAACCCACGTTTTTTAATCCGCCCCCACCAAAGGCAAAAACACGACGACCTGATAACTCTGTCCTACCCTAAACTCGCGGATCAATAACTCTGGTAATAACACTCCATCCAGCCACAACTGCGGTGTATCGACACCCGCTGCACGGCTAAACCGGATATCAAAACGCGCGCCACGAAACAACCGGACAATACTGGCTTCGGTCCATTGCGAGGGTAATTGTGGTTCGACACGTAGGCCATCGGCACAACCTTTCACCCCAAACATCCCTTCGACCAAAGCGCGATAAACCCAGGCAACGGTGCCGGTATTAAACAATTGGCTGGAGCGACCGGCGGTGCCGGGCAGGGTTTGATAGGCGCCGCGATAGTAATTGGGGATAAAGACTGGCAGTTGGCCGCGTTGTTTTTGATCGGCGACGTCGTCAGAAGGCAGCATTTGTTTTAATAGCTCGCAGGCCAAATCCGCTTCACCAATCTGATACAGCGCATACAGATAAAAGGCCGCCGCATGGTTATAGACCGAACCATTCTCGGCTGAGCCCGGAAATTTCTGGGTTAAGCGGCCAATATCCTGCACCATCCGGGTATAAGCCGGCGCCAGCATTTGTACGCCATAAGGCGTTTGTAAGTGCTCCTGGATCGCATTTAGCAGCAACCGAATTTTGTTGGCATCCGCCGCGCCCGACAGCATGGCCCAACTTTGTGGATTCAGGTACATCCGTCCTTCAGTCTCGGCACTGACGCCAAAGATCCGGCCATCATCGGTGATACCACGTCCATACCAGTTACCATCCCAAAGCTGGGTATTCACTGCCTGGTTAAACTGCGCCGCTTCTTGCCGATAGTGTGTGGTAAGTTCTGGCAAACCATGCTGCTGGCAGATGTCGGCAAAACAGTTCAGCGCGTAGGCACTGGCCAGTGACAACCAACCCGACACGCCGCGGCCCTTATAGCCCACCATATTCATCGGATCGCACCAGTCGCCTTGTTCGATATAACTTAAGCCGCGTTGGTCTTTTTTCAGCACCAGCCAGGCCATGGCGCGCTTTAGGTGCTCAAAAACCGGCTGTGCAATGGTTTCGTCGGAAAAAGGCACTAACTCATCCAGCAGCGCATAGTCAGCGGTTTCCGCCAGATAAGCAGTCAAACACACCGGTAACCAGACACATTGGTCGGTATGCGGCACCTGATTGATGTATTTAAGCATGGCCTCTGGGTGCAGCAAAATACCATCCGGCATTTCGCCGCTGGCATGTTGCTGCGACAAAGCTTTTAGCAGGGCCTGACGGAAAGAATCAGGCTTTAAATAACACATCCCCATATGATCCTGCAGATAATTGCGGGTCTGCGGATCGGTGGTAAAACGGTTACTTTCGCCATGATAAAACTGCTGGCGTGGCAGCCAGTGATTGACGAAATTATTCAGTGTTTCATCAGGCGTATGGATTTGCAGGCAAGGATTGAGCTCATTTAGACGGTTGGCGGCTTGTTGTTGGGCCTGGGTAAAACCGTCAGCAGGTGAGGCTGCCGTTGATTGCAGTGCTGTATCGCCAAAATAGCGTTGCCGTACTGCCGCAATCTCAAACTTGTCATAAGCCGGGCCAAATACAAAACGGTAAACCCTACTTTCACCCGGCGCTAAGGTCAGCGCATATTGCATGGCGCAGACCGGCGTCTGATAGTGCGCCGCTTGATTGCCTAAAGTCGAGCCCATTAGTGCATCGGGTCGCTGTAAACCACCTTCGCCTTCAAACAGGTTTTGATTGGCGCACCAGGCGATAGGCGGTTGTTCCGCCAGTAAAAAGGTCTGATCTTTAAAAAACTGCTGTTTAAAAAAGTCCGGGTATTTTTGATATGGCGTCACGCTTGTGCAAACTACCGCATTCAAATCAGCGTTAAAGTCACCGGATTGATTCATCCATGACATATAACCGACTGGAAAATAAGGGTAAATGCTGAGTTGGCGTGGCTGCGCATGCTCATCTGTGGAGCTGAAGTTTTGCACGGTCAGCTGCCACAGCTCATGCGGCGCATCCGGGCTTAACGTCACTTGCCAATTTAGTGCTAAACCAGCTTGTTGCACCTGCCACTGCACATCACTTTTGCCAACCGAAAAACAAAACTGCTCGGCCTGCTGCCTTGCCGGTTCATAGGGCAGCGAAAAAATGCGGCCATCCTGCTCATCTTTGAGATACACAAACCGCCCCGGATGATGGGCAAAATAAGGTTGCTCCGGCTGCATAAAGGTTTTGGCTTCCAGCACCGGCGCATGGGCATATTTAGCCGGCTCCGGCTGCATAAATTGCGCTGTGGCAAAACCGCGGCAATTGAGCTGCAGCAGAAGCATCGGGTTCCATAAAAAGCTGCAGGCGGCTGGCATCGCCGTTGGGCTAAATAGCTGATAACGCTGGCCATCTGCTGTGGGTTGCATGATTGGTTGCAGCGCATTTTTTTCAAGCAAAGACATAATCAGACCGCTCCGGCAGATGAGTTTGATGCTACAGCCGCAGCTTTTTGCACCTGCAATTGTTGCTGGATTTCCGAAAGCCGGGCTTCAGTCAGTGGATAAAACCGCATTACCCAGGCCGCCAGTAACGCAATCACCCCAGGAATAATCGTCATCAGCCATAAAATGCCTTGCTGCGAACCCGCGCTTTGTTCGGCATTGGCGACATAGCCAATGGCAGCCAGCAGCCAGCCAATCATCGCCGAAGCCAGAGCACCACCGAGTTTTTGCGAAAAAGTGGCGGCTGCAAAGGTCATTGCTGTGGCGCGCCGACCGGTGCGGTATTCGTTGTCATCCGCCGTGTCGGCATACATCGAAAACGCCAGCGGCGATTTTGGCCCGAGTAAAAAGCCAATCAATAAATTCAGGCCAAAGATCAGGCTGACGGCATCGGCTGGCACAAAATACAGGCTGATTGATAACAATCCGACCAAAGTCATCAGCAGCATTAATAAGGGTTTTTTATCCAAAAATTTGGTCATCAACGGCGTGCAGGCCGCGCCAAGTGCCAGTGCCAGCATATATGAGGATAAAAACTCACCGACTAAATCCGGCCGCTGCAGATAATATTTCAGGTAATACACCGCGCTGCTGGCACGCATGGTGATGGTCACCATAATGATCAGCGCCAGCGCAAACAACACCAGCCAGGCTTTGTTGTGCATTAAGTCTTTCAAATCTTGCGATACAGCAGCTGGCTTGGCGGCAATCGGTTGCACTCGCTCGCGGCAATTGGCAAAGGTGATTAAAAACATCAGTGCAGCCGCGATACCAAAACAGCCCATTGTCAGCTGCCAGCCAAGCGCTTCATTGCCCTGACCCAGCCACACCACCAGTTTTGGTGTCAGATAAGTCACCACTATCCCACCGCTAAAACCGCCGATAAAGCGCAAGCTTACTAACTGCGTGCGTTGTTGACTGTCGCCGGTCATCACACCGGACAGCGCCGAATAAGGAATATTAATCGCGGTATAACAGAGCATCAGTAGCGAATAAGTGCCATAAGCCCACAGCAGTTTGCCGTTTTCAGACAGGTCTGGCGTGGAGTAAGTGAGCACGCCAGCGCCGGCCAGCGGCAATGCCATCCACAACAAATAAGGCCGGAATTTGCCAAAGCGGCTCTGTGTGCGATCGGCAATTGCACCCATCAGCGGATCGGTAATGGCATCAATGATTTTGGTGATCAGCATCATGGTGCCAGCGGCAGCGGCTGAAATGCCAAACACATCGGTGTAATAAATTAATAAAAAGGCCGAGATATTAGCCCAATAAAAGTTAAAACCCATATCGCCCAGGCCATAACTGATTTTCTCGCGCCAGCGTAGTGGGGATGTATGGATAAGATTTGAAGTGTTGCTCTGATCTGAAAAAGCTATATCGGCCTGTTGCTGTGACATCTGGGTGCTCTTTTCATTGCAAAAAATGCAAATTACGCCGGGCTCGTGAAGCTTGTGGCTGCTAGGTGCCCGGCGGTTTTAACCAGTGCAGGATCTGCTGCAATAATGCCGCGGGCTCTTGGTCAATCGAAAAAGGTTGTACATCAACTTCGCTGCTACTATTTTGCATGCTGTCGAGCTGACTTTGCAGCAAACTGGCTGGCATATAATGACCACTGCGCTCTGCCAGTCGTGCCGCTAATAGCTCAGCCGAACCCTGCAGATAAATAAAGCGGGTCTGTGACCCGGCTTCACGTAACTGCTGGCGTTGGCTGGCAATTAAACCTGAGTAACTCAGCACACAAGGCTTGTCAGTGGCGGCATGCTGCATCAGAGTTACAGCTAGCCGGTCGACCCACTCTTGACGTAAATCGCTGCGAAGCGGGGTACCCGACGCCATCATCGCTTTGGCTTCATCACTGTGAAAATCATCACCTTCCAGAAACAGGTAATTTAATTCGGCCGCCAACAGCTTACCGACGGTGGATTTCCCACTGCCAGCAACGCCCATGATAATCAAGGTCTGAGGTTGTGCCTGCACTTTTACGTTACCAATTTTCATTTAGAACTGTTTATTTTTCATCGGCGATACTGCATCCGGCATGTTGTTCCGGGCTGGCGAACCAACCCGGAGTTTCATCGCATCAGCTTTGTGGGCACTGCAGTTTCACCGCATCAGCTGTGCCTTGTGGTAATAACTTCAGCTCGGCGAAACTTAGTTGCAACTTGGCGCTGCTGCTCAGCGCCAGCGGAACTGCAATTTGCGCTAAATCCACGCCTTTACCGGTAAAGCAACTGACGTCCACTTGTAGTTCAGTCCAGACACCGGCTTTAAGCTGTTGTAACTGTGGGCTGATATCGAAGCTGGCGCTACATTGTTCGTTACAGTGCATCGACAGATCCACCGGCGCCGTCACTGCTGCATCCACTTTCAGCATTAAACTCAGCACCGCTTCTTTGCCACCAAATGCGCGTAAATCCCGTGGGAAATTACTGCGAAGGGCCACACTGGCTTTGGCCGAACCATCAAAGCTGATTAAACGCGCATCTTCCTGTACATTGCGGTCAAAACTTTGTAATTTCACTGCACCCAGCGTCTGTTGGTTGCTGCTAACTGCGGCGGATTGTTCAGCGCTTTGCAGCACAAACTGCCATGGCGCTTTAATGTCGCGGTCAAACAACGGCAGCGCACTAAGGGTGTTGCTGGTGCTACTGGTTTCCGGCAGTGGCGCACTAAACAAGCTGGCCGCTTGCTCAGGTGTATCGGCATAAGTTAAACCATAACCATAGGCAAAGAGCGGCTGATAGTCGGTATCAGCTTTATTGACTTTGGTTTGATCCGGACCATTTGGCCAGGAAAATGATAACTTACCGCGAAAATCTTGCTGCACTTTGCCGTCTTTGTCGCTAAATAATACCGGCGCTATGGCATGGCCTTCGCTACCTGGTAACCAAACGGCGACAAAGGCGTCCGAAGCATTCAGCTCGGCATTGACCCATAATGGCCGGCCGCTGATAAACAACGACACCACTTTAATGCCATCGGCCTGCAATTTTTTCAGCAGCGTTAAATCGGTTTTATTGCCACGCTGATATTCGACATTGTCGATATCACCATTGCCTTCGGCATAAGGCTGTTCGCCAAATACCACAATCGCCACATCAGGTTTTTGCTGATAACTGCCGTCGTTACTCAGTTGTACCTGGCCACCAGCGGTTTCGACCTGGGTTTTAATACCGGCATAAATTGAGCTGCCGCCAGGGAAATCGGCGTTATTGTTGCCAGTGCCTTGCCAGGTGATGGTCCAGCCGCCACTTTGCATACCGATATTGTCAGCCCCTTGGCCTGTCACCAGAATTTTCTGGGTTGGCTTTAACGGCAGCAAGCTTTGTTGGTTTTTCAACAACACCAAAGATTGTTGCACAGCGGCAGCTGCCACAGTACGGTGTTCGGCCGAGCCGATAATTTCGGTTTTACCAGATAGTGGCCGCTTGGCCGGACTTGGTTTTTCAAATAAACCGGCACGAACTTTCACCCGTAAAATCCGGGTCACGGCATCATCAATCCGGCTTTGTGCAATGTCACCACTTTTCACCTGTGCAATCAGGTTTTCATACAATGGTTTCCAGGCCGGAGTTGGCACCATATATACGTCCAAGCCAGCGTTAGCAGCGGCAGCGCAGTTATCGTTACTGCAACCTTTAATTTGACCATGGCCATTCCAGTCACCGACCACCAGACCATCAAAACCCATCCGGGTTTTTAACACATCAGTAAGTAAGTATTTGTTACCATGGATTTTTTCACCATGCCAGCTGTTAAAAGACGCCATCACTGTTTGCGCGCCTGCCTGCAAACCACCGACATAACCCTGGGCATGGATATCAAACAGCTGTTGTTCGGTCGAAATATTGTCGCCCTGATCAATACCGCCTTCAGTGCCGCCATCACCAAGGAAATGCTTCACTGTACTGATGACCCGTTCATCACCTAAAAAGTCGGCATCCGGTGCGCCTTGTAAACCTTTGACAATAGCCGCGGCGTAGTTGCGGACAATGGTTGGATCTTCGGAGTAACCTTCATAAGTGCGGCCCCAGCGGTCATCGCGTACTACGGCAACGGTCGGTGCAAATACCCAGTCGATGCCGGTCACCATCACTTCGCGGGCGGTAGCTTTGGCAATTTGTTCAATTAAATCTGGGTTATTGGCAGCGCCAAGACCAATATTGTGCGGAAATAACGTCGCACCAATCACGTTATTGTGGCCATGCACGGCGTCAGTGCCCCACATGGTTGGAATGGTTGAACCATCCTGGCTGGCATCAATCGACGCCTGATACATATCTTCAGCCAGTTTAATCCAGTCTGCCGGTGTGGCGTGTTTATTACCGGCCGGGAAAGAACCGCCACCATTGAGGTAAGAGCCAAAACCATATTTGCGCATATCTGCAACGGTAATATCGCGGATTTCCGGCTGAATCATCTGTGCAATTTTTTGTTCCAGCGTCATTGCCGCTAATAGCTTGGCGATTTTAGCTTCTTCTTCGGCATTACCCTGACGTGGGATCTGTAGTTTGGGCCAGATAGCTGCTGGATCTGAAGTTACAGTAGCTTCGTTGGCGGCAACAGTAGGTTCTGCGGGAGATGTTGTTTCAGGTGCAGCTGATTTTGGCTGGCAACCCGTCAGCGCCATCAGCAAAGCGGCAGCAACAGGTGTCAGGCCGACGAATAAACGGCGGTGTGGTAAAGATGGCATCATTTAGTCAAGTCCTTGTTTCAGCGATTATTTTTAAAGGTAGCTTTGCAAAGCTCAACCCAATGCTGATGATATTGTGCCGTGCTCCAAAGCGGCAGAGCCGACAAAGAGCGACACAAAATCAGCAAAGATGCCACCTGATAATTATGGAATATGCTGCTGTAAGCGCTTTCATTTATATCATATTGGTTGCTGATGGCAACGTTTTTCTGCCGAATAACCACGAGCCTGCTTGCAGTTGGCTGTGGGCTTTGTCATGCTGGCAATAGATGGCTGACTTTCGCTGTAAAACAGCCGCAAAGTTTTGCTAAAAGCTGAAAATTCAAGCAAGCTGGACGCTTTAGAATTAGCTCATTCAAACCATTATCGGAGACTGCCACTCAGGATGAAGTTGTTGTCGTATTTGTCATTGCCTGTCACTTGCCTGTTGCTTGGCACTTGCTTACTGTCGCTGTTGACCGGTCATGCTGTCGCCGCTGAACGTCAGGCCCGGCTGATTTTTACCGCCGAATTGCCCCGCATTCTCGAAACCGAACAAGGCGATTACGCCGAGCTTGCCAGCATCGTCAAAACCCAGCGTAAGCAACCCATACCTACTTTTTTTCTGTTTGGCGGCGATAGCTTAGGGCCCAGTACTCTGGCTTCCTTTGACCGCGGTTCACACATTATTGATATCCTGAATTTGCTGGAGCCGGACGCGATGGGCGTGGCGAAACGTGAATTCAGCTTTTTTGAAGACGAGTTATCACTGCGCAGCTATGAAGCATCCTTTCCGGTGGTGGCCAGCAATCTGTTTGATCCTATTACCGGAGGTAATCTGGATGGCCTCGAATCGTCAGTGATTGTGCAACAAGGTGATGTTCGTTTAGGTGTAATAGCGGTGTTTTCGCCGGCAGCTGCCGAGCAATATCCGCTTAACCGGGTGATGATTACGTCGCCTGAAGAAGCAGTCCGTGAGCAATCGGTGTTGTTACGACAAGCCGGCGCTGAGCTGATTGTGTTGTTATATTCCGCCAATTTTGATTTTGTCGACGGTCTGATCCAACAACGGGTGGTCGATGTTGCTTTGCGCAAAAACGAACTGTTCCGGCTGACTAAAACCGAGTTACCCAAAACGCTGCCTGCCAATATTAACTTAAGCGCACCAGGTGAAGTGGCGGTGGTCGATTTACACTGGACCGCCGGCGCGCCGGAAACTTTGCAACTCAAACCTACCTTTCAACAGCTGAAAGCGCAGCAGGCGGATCCGGCAGTATTGAAGGTGGTGAAAAGTCACTCCGCCCGACTGGAACAATTATTAGGTGAAACCATTGGCACCACCACGGTCGAGCTGGATACCAACCGCCGTCTGGTGCGTAGTCAGGAAAATGCGCTGGCGAATCTGGTGGTTGATGCCATGGTCTGGCATACCGGCGCCGATATCGCGCTGGTCAATGCCGGTAATATTCGTGGTGAAAAACACTATCCGGCCGGGACTACTTTAACAAGGCGCGATATTGCGATGGAGTTACCCTACCGCAATCAGGTAGTGCTGGTGCAGGTGACCGGCAAACAACTGCTGGCGGCACTTGAAAACAGCTTAAGTGAATTTGAATTATTGCGCGGCCGTTTTGCCCACCTCAGTGGGATGCAAATGCAGTTTGACCCGAGCCAACCTGTTGGAAAAAGGGTGATTTCAGTGCTCATTAATGGTCAGCCTTTAGTACCCAAACAGCAATATAAGCTGGCGACTTTTGATTATCTGGCCGAAGGGGGTGATGGCTACAAAGCGCTGGTTGAGTTGCCGCAGCTTAATTACAGCAATCAAATGAACAAGCTGATTGCCGAAGTGGTGGTCGATTACATCAAAATGCAAAAAAATATTGCGCCTGTGCTGCAGCAACGGTTGGTCAATACTGCGCGGAGCCAGCCATGAGCTATGCCAGCCACGACAAAACGGGTCATGACAAAACAAGTAGCCACAAGCCGCTGACCCTGCCAATTGCTGAACTGCGCGGTATGGTGCCGATTAAACGCCGTTATTCGATTACCACCATGCTGACGTTAACGTCGTCGCTGGTATTACTGTTGTTGATTTGCATGGCTGCCATGATGCAAAGCCGGTTAATGCGGCTGCAGGGGAATATTGGTGATATCGCCACTAATGCTATTCCATCTGTGGTGCACTCAAGTAAAGTGTACAGTAAAATCAATCAGTTACTTTATTTAACCGAAGCGATGGGTCAGGCGCCCAGCCAGGCAGTAAGGCATAATCTTTATCTGGATATTCAGCAAAATTTGCTAGGTTTAGAGCAGCTGACTGCCGATCGGCAAAGTGTGTTGTATCAGGAAGCGCAATTGGTCGCGCTAACCGAAGAGCTCCACAGTCTGAACGAACTGACCAGCCAGCGGCTGGATCTACAGCAGCAAGTGCAAACGCGACTGACCCAGGTGTATCTGCTGTATGAACAATTACAGCGCGCCGCCAAAACTGAAACTTCTGCCAGCGGGCAGCAAGCCGTAGGTTTGCTGGACGTCGCTGAAGTTGTTGCGCAATCAGGTAAAGCTCTGACCATCAATCGTTTGTTGATGCTGCGGCAATTACAGCAGCAGGTGAGCAAGCAACTTGCACAAGTTGCGCCTGGAAGTCCGCAGGCTGTCGCCAGTAAAACTAATTTGTTGCAACAGCAATTACAGCAGCTACTGCTGGCCGATGATGGTGTGTTTCCACTACGTATCGAGCAGCTGGTGGTGACCGGCCGCGCCAATGGCCGTAGTAATTTTGTGCGCAATTTAGTGCTCGATTATGCCAGGCTCGCTGAAAATAGCGCTTATGATGTCAGCGTCACAGTGCTGGCCGATGCCGAGCTCAGCAATACACAAATCCGTCAGTACAGTCAGCAAATTCTGCTGGTGTCAGCGTTGGCACTGTTGTTTCTGGCGGCTGGTATTTATCTGGTGCATTTGCGGGTAGTGCGCCGGCTGGAGCAACTAAACACCAATGTGCTGAAACAGATGCAAGGTAAACCGGCAGCTCATCAAATTTCCGGTCATGACGAAATTGCTGCGATTGCCCGATCGTTTCAGTTTTTCGCTGCCACCGTGAAACAACAACAGCAAGCACTGGAATTGTTGTCTTACACCGATAGTCTGACCGGGCTTGCCAATCGCCGTGCGCTGGAACTGCGGCTGGCTGAGCAGCTGGCACAGGCGCAACGGCAACAATGGCCGTTGTCGTTACTGATGATTGATGTCGATTGCTTTAAAGCCTTTAACGATCATTATGGCCATCAGGCTGGTGATCGGACTTTACAGCAAATTGCCGGGTTGTTGCAGCAAGGTTTTAACCGCGCGACCGACAGTGTGGCGCGTTACGGCGGTGAGGAATTTGTAGTGATCCTCCCCAATACCAACAAAATCGGCGCGCTAGCGTTGGCACATCAGCTACAGGAACTGGTGGGACAGGCGGCCATTCCGCACGAGCACAATCTGGCGGCACCTTATGTAACGGTCAGTATTGGCGTGACGTCACTGGAGCGAGCCGGGCCTGCCGACTATGACATGATTTTACGGCAGGCCGATAATGCGCTTTATCAAGCCAAAGATGCGGGCCGCAATACTGTGGCCTGAACAAATGCTGACCCTTCACAGCTTCAGCATTTGTCCCGACACAAGCTGGCTTATTGTTTAATGGCCAGTTCGTTGTTCACCGCTTTCACACCATTGACTAATTTTACCAACCGCACCGTTTCATCAATCTGCGCCTGAGTGCCCAATAAGCCGGTCAACTTGACATCACCCTTGGTTGATTCGACTGCGATATCAAACATATTAATTTCCGGCGCTTCCAGCAGTGCTGCTTTCACATCTGCGGTTAACGCCAGATCGCTGGGTTCCACCGGCACGGTTTCGGTGGTGTAAGGCGCTGGTTTGACTGAAGGCGGTTTATCGCAACCACTGACTACCAGTAAGCTGCTGGTGGTCAGCAACAGTATCCCTAATGGCTTGATGATATTTCTGGTTATGTTCATGTGTGCTCTCACTGGTAAGCCACTTTCGGGCGAAAGAGGTCACCACCATACTGCACTGGTACCAAAGTCCGGTCTGTGCGCTGGCGTACCTCAATGGATGTGTGGTGTTGCGGACTGGCTTCGAAGCTGTAGAAAACTTGTACGATAAAAGCTGCAGATGCTATTTTGTATAAAAGAACGAGTCGGAGTGGTGATGAAGGCTGTTGTGTTGTTGGTATTGCCACTGATATCCGGCACTGTGCTGGCCAAACCTGGCATTGACTGGCTCAGCGTGCACTGGCCGCCATTTCGCATTGCTGATGGTGCCGAAAAAGGTCAGGGGCACGTTGATCAGATGCAGCAAATGTTGATGGCGGAATTACCGCAATATCGACATCAGGTGCACTACAGTAATTTCGCCAGAGTAGAACAGGCCTTAGCTGCACCCACAGCTCAAACTTGCATTTTTTCGTTGCTTTACAATGAGACCCGCGCCAAAACCATGCGTTACAGTATTCCGGCGGTGATTTCGGTGAATGTGATGTTGCATGTAAGGGCAGAACACCCGTTAGCACGGCAATGGCAAACCGGAGCCGGAGTGGCGCTGGCCGAAGTGACCGCCGATCCGGCGATTAATGGCATGGTTGAGCGCAATCGTGGTTACCCGGCAATCGTGAAACAATATCTGGACGTTGCCGACAGTAATTTAAGCAGTCAGTCACTGCAAAATATTAATCCGGTGGATTTGCTGCTGGCAAACCGCTTTGATTATCTGATTGAATTTCCAGACAGGGTTCGATATTTCCAATCGATTGCACCGCAAAAAAGCCAGTTGGTTGACTTGCCTATCCGCGGACTAGATCCGTTGATGGTTTCATATGCAGCTTGTCAGGATAGTGCGGAAGGGGAATTGCGGTTGCGGGATATTAACCGGGCACTCCAAAAGTTGCGTTCGACCAAGGCTTATCAGACCTCGATGATGCAGTGGTTAAGTCCACACCGCCAACTGCAGCTGCAAAAATACTTACCGCAGTTTATTAGTGATGTGAACCCACCAAAGTCTTCAAAATAATCAATCGGTGATTGATGATTTTTTTAACGGTTATTCTTTGATTGTCAGTCGGTTATTGACTGATTTTACCCCAGCGACTGCCGTAGCGACCCGCAGCGCCTGATCAACTTCGGCCTGCTTGTTTACTTCACCGCTGAGTTCAACTGCTGCATCATTACTAGTGACCATAATTTCATAACTTTTCATCATACTGTCACTTTGCAGCGCATGTTTGACGCGGTTGCTAATGTCAGTGTCGGTCTGTGCGGCGACCGTGGTCTGGTCGTTTGGTGCGTCGGCAACTGCGGCGACAGCCAGCAGCGGCGTACCCAATAACAGCAGGGCGAAAGTTACAGGTTGGAATAATTTCATGATAAAGCTCCATCTACATTTAAAGTGAGGGGGCCGGTTGATGCCCCGGTTTTACTTCCTACGAACAATTCTTTGCCAGCGATAATGGCCATCGTCAACAGCGACTGATCACTTCACCCGCATATCATTTTTAACTGATGTCACGCCTTTGACCTGACGTGCCACAGTGACTGCTTTATCGATATCGCCTCTGGAATTGACAAAGCCGCTCAGTTGCACCACACCTTTAAAGGTTTCGACGTTAATTTCAGCAACTTTTAGTGTCTCTTCGGCGAAGATCGCAGTTTTTACCTTGCTGGTAATCACGCTGTCGTCGAAGTATTCGCCGGTACTTTCTTTGTTGGTTGATGCGCCACAGCCAATCGTTGAAGCCAGTGCCAGAGTCAGAAAAAACGCGGTAATAATTTTTAAGCTCTTCATATCAAATCAATCCTATTGTTTTGGTTTAAATGGTGTTTTGGTTTAATCAATTGTGTTTTGTCGAAAGTTTAAAAAACTTAGTGCTGACCGATGTTGCGCCAGTCGGCTGCTACATGCGTCCGGTCAATGCCAGCACGATAACGATGATCAAAATCACGCCAAGGAAGCCGCCAGGCCGGTAACCCCATTCCCGGCTGTGCGGCCAGGTTGGCAGGACGCCAATCAACAACAAAATCAGTACTACCAATAAAATGGTGCTCATCAGGTCACTCCTCTGCCAAAAATCCTATGTATCAGTGCTGTAGTGTAAAAGTGGCCATCAACAGTGTCGGTGCGCTGGCGCACCAGCCGCATAATTAAATGCAACGAGTAACGAATGAGCTGCTGGCGATGTCAGTGTGTTGTGCCGTACAGACAGCGTCCGGTGTATCGCTCAGGATAAGTCTGGCGACAAACCTGTCGCCGGCAGTGACCGCGCCCGACCTTTGCAGCAGTTGTAAGCCGTTTGAGCATGCATGCCAGCGTCCGGACGCGGCCCTTTGAGATTCAATGGAGTTGACGATGAATTATCATGATCGTGATACCTATGGCATGTACAAAAGTCCTGGTTTTATTCCAGGCGTCACTGAACGTGGTCCGGGACCACAACTGATGGGCGCAGAAACCCTGATTGGTAATGACGTTTATAATTTGGCCGGTGAAGATCTCGGTGACATCAAAGAAATTATGCTGGACGTGCCAAGTGGTCGCATCGCTTATGCCGTGTTGTCGTTCAGTACTTTTCTGGGAATGGGCGAAAAATTATTCGCAGTTCCGTGGAGCGCTCTGACGCTGGATACTGTTGAAAAACGCTTTGTGCTGAATGTTGATCTGGACCGGCTCAAAGATGCGCCAGGTTTTGATAAAGGCCATTGGCCGGATATGGCGGACAGCAATTGGGGCAAGCGGATCCATGCGTATTATGGTGTGGAAACTGATCACCACGGCTAATCACCTTGGATACGCGGATTAAATCTTTGTCATAGCTGAGTCATATCAGCCCGGACTGTCGCCGATGGCATGGCAGTCCGGTTTTGTTGCATCATTAAAAGCGCGCAGAGCTGCGGCTTGGATTTGTGTGATGGGTGCAAAAATGGATGAAAAAACTGAGCTTTGATAGCCAGATCAGTTGTTAGAAATACCAGGCCGGTCTGCACTGGCGAATACGCCGACAAACATGTCGATCAATATTCTTTAAAATGGGTCTAGTAAGGCGGGTGTCGATGATTGAGTTTAATCAGCTTATGCCGGACCACATCTCGAAACAGCTGGGATTGCCATAACTGTTGCAGCAACCACCAGATACTTTGGGTTAACAGTGGCAAACTGAGTAAGGTGCTCCAGTAAGATTGCGGTTCTGCTGCAATTGGTGCCGAGGCATCTGCCGACATTTCTGATGTTGGTGCTGTCGCCAATTCGGGCGGGCGTTGTACCTGAGCATTTTCGGTGATGTATGCCCGACGCAACAAAACACCAGCGGCAATGCCACCCAGTAACACCGGCCAACTGGTCAGGCGCTCGGTCAGAATTTGCCGGAACTGAAGCTGGTTGTGTTGCTGCAACTTACGCTCGGCAGCGATCTGTTGTTGCAGTTGCTGAATTTGTTCATTCAGCGAATAGACTGGTTGTGGCGTGGTTTTTTGCTTAGACATCGCGGTTATTCCCGGTTGCTGTGGGCTGTTCAGCCGCCGCGGTGGTTGTTTTTGTGGTGGGTTCGATCGTTGGTTTTGAGGTTGGTTTTAACAGCGCCATGGTCGCCGGAAAACACAGATAACAGCTTTGTGTCCGGATAAGTTTCAGACAAAGCAGCAGTGCCAGTACGTTCAGCAACAACACGCAACAAAGTGCCGCCAGGGTTGATAATCCGACACTTTTTAATAACAACACCCCAATACCAAGCAAACCGAGCCAGCAGCTAATTAATAACAAAGCCGCGAATAACGCCAGCATCAGCATATGCACCAGACTTTGGGCCGCGCGCTGTGTTTCCAGAGTCAATAATTGCAGTTGTGAATATAGCCGCTGGCGAAAACCAAACCACAACGCCACTACCGCAGCTGTTAAACTGCGGTCGGGCGTTGCGGGTTCAGCATTGGTTGTGTCTGCTGCTGCGCTTGCCTCTCCCGGCGTTACAACAGTCGCTGCTACCTCAGAAGGTGCTGCAGCACTGTCAGCGTCGGTTAACCCAGCCGTCAGGGCCTGATCAACCGGATCAGCAGTCACTCTGTTTGCTTGTTCAGCCACCTTAGTTGCTGGACTTGCGTGATTTCAGTAACCAGCTCAGTACAATGCCAGAAGCAACGGCTACGCCAATGGTGGTTAATGGACGAGCCTGGATCTGGCCACGTACTTTTTCGGTCAGACGCACCCTCGCAGCGTTCAGTTCTGCCGTTTTCAGCTCCATATTTTCCGCAGCATGGCCAGCAGCACCCGCTAAACGGTCCACTGCATTGTGGGCGGAGGTGGTCACACTGTCGATTGCCGGGTGGATAGCATCTGACACATGGTGAATGGCACTGTTGACACTTTGACGTACTTGTTCAATTTTCTGGTCTTTGTTGTTCGACATAAAATCACTTGGATTAGACATAATAACCTCGGGTTAGGTGCCTGGTGCGCCAGTTGGCGACTAAGCTGGTAAAAAAGTCAGTATGGCCGTTGCCGGCCTGGTTGTCGGTGCGTCAACACACGCACAAGGTGAGAATACGATTTTGTCGAAAATCCAGTCAGATCAACAGCATGGCCATTGTGATGGCTGTGGGTATCGGCGCTGTAAATACTAAAACAGCTGCCACCCCGGCGTTTCGACTGGTACATTGCATCATCAGCGGCCTGAATTAACATCTGCGCTTCGGTGCCGTGGATCGGATAAAACGCGATGCCAAGACTGGCGCGGATCTGCACTGGCTTATCGACAAAAATCACCGGAGCGGCCAGTGCCTGCAGAATTTTAGTGGCGATGGCAGCAACGGCTTCGTCGCTGTCGATCGCCGACAGTAGAATTAAAAACTCATCGCCGCCATGGCGGCTGATGGTATCGGAATCACGTAACACACTGCTTAGCCGGCGCGTCACCAGCTTCAGTACGTCATCACCGGTCTGATGACCCATGTTGTCGTTAATCTGCTTAAAATGATCAAGATCGAGAAAAATTAATGCGAGTTGCCGGTGATGGCGGCGGGCATAACTGATTGAACGGGAAATGCGGTCCAACATCAGTGTGCGGTTGGGTGTATCGGTGAGCGCATCACGCTGACTGGTGCGGGTGAGTTCGCCTACGTGGCTTTTCACTTGTTCCAGTTCTTGCTCGGCTTGCATTGAGGATAACACCAATTGCTGGTTCGCAGCGATTAAATCGCTGTGATGAGTTTGGCTGAATTCTGCTTGTAGCAGATCCAGACTTTGTCGCAGCCGCAGCAGTTCGATTTTGAACTGCACGGCTTGTTGGTGGAGACTGTTTAACGTGAGATGGGCGGCGGCAAATCCTGGGTGTATTTGAGGATCAGCCATGTTGATAAGTGCTCTGCACGGTAGCGACCTGATTTAGCAAGCGACGGCTCAGCGACAATCCAAGCAGCTTGGTAATCAGCTGACAACCACGAAACCATAATGATTGCCGGGCAAAAGCAGCAGAAGCCTGCGGCAATTGTTGCAAAGTATTTTGTACTGTTGCCAGTTGCTCGGGCCAGCTATGTTTTGGGTTGATTGCACCGAGCGCCGGGTATTGCGTGCCAAGCTGGCCGATGCTGTGAAAAAAAATTGCGGCGCTGCCTTCGGTTCCAACCAACATACTGAGTTGCTTTAACAACAAACGCCAGCTTTCCATCGAGCCAACGGCGTTGATATCTTCGGGCTGAACTGAACCATAGCCCGGTTGAGGCCAATGGCTAGTGACAGTGGTTGTCGTGCGCTGCGGCGAACTTGTGTTAGGTTCCATTTGTTCGGCAGGGCGACGGCTGGCGACTAGTCGAACCGGTACTGCGGCCAAACGTCTGCCCGACAACATGTGCTGGCGGTTGCCAATGCTACTGATCGGTGAATCGGTAAGTACTGGCTTGAATTTTTTCAACATGTCATTGGCCCCTCTGCAGTATTCGGTGGTTCGTACAGATGCTCAGTTTGGCTGTTTAGCCGCAAGCTGTCTGTCTGCAATCGCACATAAACGGTGGTTTTTCGTACAGAAACAGCGGCTGGAGCAATTGTTGAAAAATGTGTTGAAAAAGAAGGGAAGGAGCCGGGCGCAGCACGTGTTAGTGCTTTGCCCGGTATGTTGTTAGTTTTAAACAAAATATTTGGTTGAGCATCCTTGCTCAGAACTTAACTTATTTCGACGCAGTCATCGCATCGGTGATAATCACTTCCACCCGGCGGTTTTGCTGGCGGCCAGAGGCACTGTCATTACCGGCGACCGGCAAAGATTCACCTTTGCCGGCGGTGGTTATCCGGCTCGATGCGATGCCCTGGCCGAGTAAATAACCCTGCACGCTATCGGCGCGGCGTTGTGACAATCCGAAGTTGTAATCTTCATCGCCCACGCTATCGGTATGACCTTCAATGATCACACCGCGCTCCGGATAGGCTTTTAAGAATGCCGATAAATTGGCTAAATGGCTGCTGGAGCTGGCTTTCAGGTTCGACTGGGCAGTGTCAAACAGCACATCGCCCAACGTCACTACCAAACCACGTTCGGTGGTTTTTGCATTCAAAGCCGCTATTTGCGCTTGTAAATCAGCTGATTTGGCGTTGGCACTGTCAGCTTCCTGCTGCGAAAGTGCCGCTGCATTACGCGCTTGTTCTGCGGCAAGACGGTCTTGCTCAGCACCAGTGCGGGCTTGTTCAGCAGCCATTCTTTCCTGCTCTGCAGCAGTTCTGGCTGCAACCGCTTCGTCACGGGCACGTTCAGCGTCATTGCGGGCGACACTGGCATCCGAACGGGCTAAATCAGCTTCGCGGGTACGGGAATCAAGGCGGGCAGCATCACGGGCATCGGTCAGCAATTTGCGTTGATCCTGCGCGTGTTTGTCTTGCGCCTGTGCCCAGGCAATATTCACTTTACGATCGGCAATAAACACCAGATGATCAGACAACGCTTTGTCTTTGGTTGGTTTTTCCGCATCCTGTACTGCGGCATCAGCCTGCCGGATTGCGACCGGTGCTAACGCAGCAAGTTCGGCACTGGCCTGCAGTTTATTCAGTTGTTGCCTGGCGTAAATGGCGCCTTCAGGTGTTGCCGGTTTGGTGGCGCATGCGCCTAACAGCATTAAACTGATCGCTGCAGCCACAGCCGTTGGAGCCGACCTTTTCAAATTGTTCATGGTTTGACTCCGCTTTGATTGCGTAACATTTCCTGTTGCAGGATTTCAGTACTTTTTTTCATTTCGTCATTGACGGCAATGGCCTCAGCAGCGCCAGCGCGGGCTAAAGCTAATTCAGCGTCTAACTTTGATTGTTGTGCCAGACGACTGGCCTGCAGCATGTCTTTTTGTACGACAGCTGCACGTGCGTCCTGTAGTTTTTTCCGGGCTTCCGCCAGTTCGGAAGCCGCGTAAGTATTCACCCGCGCCTGCTCGGCGGTTAAAATTGCCTGCTCGGCGGCGGCTAATTCAGCGACCGGTGCCGGTACTGAACTACAGGCCATCACACTGCAAAGCACTGTGGTCATGATCAGCCAGCGGCTGGTGGCACCCACAGTCCATTGTCCTGTTTGTAAACGAGATTTCATAAATAACTTCCTTTATAGGACGGTGGAGATGGCCACCGTTTGCCAGTAAATCAGCCACGCGAAAACCAGGGTGCTGCAGCCGCTGTTGACGTCGGGAGGGTCACCCCTTCGAAGTCAACAGAACTTGCTCAGCCCCTGTAATAGTTCATGTGATCAATATTTTTCAGAAGGTCAGCGCCTTCGAGCTCACGCTTTTTACCCCGCGGATATTTTGCGCCAGCTCAATGGCCAGCGAACGTTCCGCGCCGCTGTCGACTTTGCCGGTCAGGGTTACAATGCCGGCATTGGTGCTGACGTTAATGTCAGTACCAGCCACATTGCTGGAATACAAATAAGTGGATTTCACTTTGGTGGTGATCCAGCCATCAGAAATGTTGTGGCTTTCGTCAGCATTTTTGTCTTTGGCGATTTTGGTGCGTTCGGCGGCAGTCAGCGGTTTGCCGCGGACTTTCAACTCATTGTTGATTTTGCTAACACCCCGGGTGTTTAAAGCCAGTTTGCCAGCGGCGTCTTTATCCGCCTGGGTATCGGCCGGACCTGTTAAGGTGACCACGCCCATCTTGGTACTGACATCAATGTCGGAGCCGTCGGTATTTTTGCTCCATAACAATTTTGATTTCACGGCTGCTGTGATGTTGGCATCGTCCATCCGTTCGCCATAACTGCCACCTGGCAGGGTCGGCCGGTAGTCGGCGGCGATTTCAATCTGATTGTCGACATCAGTAATACCGGAAACACCCAATGCGATAGCGTTGGCCAGCTCTTTGTTGACCTTTTCATCGACTTTACCGGTGAGTACGGCTTTGCCGTTTTGTACCACTACTTTTAGATCGTTGGCGCGAAGATAAGGATTCAACGCGTAGGTAGTCCAGATTTGTGCTTCCTGACGGGCATCATTCACCGCGGTAGAAGTGGCGTCCGCAGCAAATACATTGGGTGCTGACATGGTTAACAGCACGGCGGAAGCGAGCATAAACTGGCGATAATCTTTGTTCATAGTATTTCTCCAAAATCGAAACGGCGACGCCGCTATAAAAGGCAGTACTACTGAATACACTGCCACTGTTGGTCTGTTACTGGTTATGAGCCGTCGGCTGATGATGCTGACCATTGCGCACTGAAATGCCCTGTGCTTAGCAATTGCACTTATCTAAAAACTGTTTGACCTGTTTGTTTGCGTCACCCAGGCTGATCGAATAACGCAGATGAACCAGTTCGGCCAGGTTCTTTGCATCACCTTCGGATTTGAGCAGTTCGCTGGAACTCAGCTTGCCCCAATTTGATTTGGCCGCATTCACCTTTGATTTCCATTTACTTTTTAAAGCATCAGGTCTGTCAGCAGCTTTCATTGCAGTGGTCGCAACTGGGGTTTGGGTTTTGCTGGCTTTGTCGGCCGATTTGTCAGCGGCGACCACGGCAAGCTTTTTCTGCGCCTTGCTGCTGTCATCCTGATCGTCATGACTGTTATCTTTTCGCTTGCCGGTTGGTGCCTTGTTCTGATCACTGAATTTGTTCATGTTGACCTCTGGCTTGCACCGGAAATTGCGAGTTTGCAACCGCGGCGAAATCCAAGCTTAGGGAAGCGGGCACAGGCTGTCGGTGCGCCGCCGCTCATAGCCGGTGGTTTATCGTACAAAGCTAATCTCACACCACTCAGTGGCAGTAAATTTTGGTGGAAATAAATTTCGTCAGGCAATTAGCCAGTTATGTGTGGTCGCGCACAACATTGGCTGCAACAGCGTTGCATACTCGCGTCAAACCAGCATGGTGCTGGCGGCGAACGGGGCACCTTTTATGTCGAGTTCAACCATAGGTTCAGACTTTGGCTCTGGCGCAAATCAGTTGCTGGCGAAGTTGCCACCAAGGCAACGTCAGCAGTTGCTGCAATATTGTATGCCGGTTGAACTCAGCCTCGGCCGGTTGCTCTATCAGGCAGGGAAACCAATCAGCCATCTATATTGGCCGGTGAATGCGGTGTTATCGCTGGTGGCGGAGCTGCCGGGGCATTTGCCCTTTGAGCTGGCGCTGATCGGTCATGAAGGCATGCTGGGTGCGAGTACTATACTTGGGGTGTCGTGGGCGCCGGTGGATGCGATAGTGCAGGGCCGTGGTTTGGCGTTACAGCTACCGGCAGCGCAACTGCCACTGGTGCTTAGTAAAGTACCGGCATTGGCGACTATTCTGCAGCATTATCTGGTGGTGCAGCAGGCACAGGCGGCGATGCTGAGTGCTTGTGTACACTTTCATCAGCTACAACCAAGATTGGCGCGCTGGTTATTAATGACTGCTGACCGAACTAACAGCAAAGAGTTATTTTTGACCCACGATTTTCTGGCATCAATGCTCGGAGTCAGGCGCAGCGGCATCACAGTTGCAGCCGGGCGTTTACAGCAGCTGGGGCTGATTAGTTACCATCGCGGCACCATGAAAATGGTGAATCGGCAAGGGCTGGAAGCCGAAGCCTGTTGTTGTTATCAGCAACTAAAACACTGGTATCAGTTTGGGTTTAGCCAACCATTACCTAAGAATAATTGAATATATTTGTCCGTCTGTGCGTTGGCACACATATAAATGTGAGGATCTGTATATACTGATTGCTCTGCAACCGGCAGGATGCTCGGCAATCAGGGACAATTCACATGGTCAAAGAGGATTTTTTTGAACAAAATCACTTGCTTAGAGAGTTTCCACAGGATGTGCAGCAGCGGTTGTTTCCGCTGTTGGAATTGGTTAACTTACCGCTAGGTAAAGTTTTATATGATTGTGGGGATACCTCACAATATGTCTATTTCCCTACCGATGCCATCGTTTCGTTGTTGTATGTGATGGAAAGCGGCGCTTCAGCGCAAATCGCGATGGTCGGTAATGATGGGGTCGTTGGCGTGTCGTTGTTTATGGGCGGTGAAAGTACCACCAGCCTTGCAGTGGTACAATGTGCCGGTAATGCTTACCGGCTGAATGGCCAGCGTTTAAAAGATGAATTTAACCGCCACGGCGCTTTATTGCATTTGTTGTTGCGATACACCCAATCTTTAATCACCCAGATGTCACAGACGGCGGTTTGTAACCGCCATCACAGTATTGATCAGCAGCTGTGTCGTTGGTTGTTACTGTCCAATGATCGACTGCCGAGTGATCAACTGCATATGACGCAGGAATTGATCTCGAACATGCTGGGGGTCAGACGGGAAGGGATCACGGACGCGGCTGGTCGTTTGCAACGTCTTGGTGTCATGGAATACAGTCGAGGTCATATCCGTATTTTGGATCGGCCACTTCTTGAAACCTTGTGCTGCGAATGTTATGCGGTGGTCAGAACGGAAACTGAACGGCTATTGCCCTGGGTCTATCAAAAAGGCCGAACTGTGAAAACGACGCATGCCAGTATGGCCGTAGCCGATGAGACGCACACCAGCAATGCTCATACTACGTCTTCTCATGACAGTATTACCACCATCCAGCATGACATCCAGCCAAGATTTAGCAGCGCCGGTTAGCAGTTTTGTAAACATCATCCATGTTGGGTTGTCGCTGGCTGCAACTTATGCAGCCAGCTTCAGGTCTTCAGAAAATTTCCAATATCCGGTCAAACCAGGAACGCTGTACCAGCGGGCCTGCTTTGCTGACATTCAGTTCCTTGGCAAATTCCTGTCGCCTGGTTTTGGTGAAATGGCTCGATACCTGAAGTGTGCATTCAGGAACCGGGCTGTTAAATCCTGCAGTGAGGATTTTACGTGGCCTGATAGGGTTTGGTGAATCTGGTTGCTGTGGAAGGGTGGACGCCATAACTACCTCGGTTGATGTTCAGTAAAAAAACAAAACAGCTCTGTTCAGTCAATGCGGTCGGCAGTTAAAGAATAGCTTGATTTGTAAATCTGCAGCAGCGACCGCCAGCTGCAGTTTTTGTTTTGGCAAATTCTTTAGTCTGCTAATTGTATCGGTGCTTTGTGTCAGCTTTGTGATCGTCAACCCGCGCCAATTCTGGACAGCAGGGTTCCATGACTGTTGCCACATCCAGCGGCTGTTCCTGTTTTTACTATATAATTGTAAATAGTTGTGTACGTCACTACCGCCCACAGCAGCAATTTTGCTTGGCGGCACCACAAAAAATAATAGTTGCATTAAACCGCTCCTTGTTTAGCTCATCGCGACTGTTTAGCCGTGACCTGCAGCAAAATCCAACGAGCTGGCATGATCAAGGTTTAGGTATTTCTCGTCGGTGCGATAGCTCACATAACTTGCAGAATGTTCGAATGCTGACTGCAGATTTTGACAGCCGGGGTTACAGGGCGCAAAATTGAAACTTGGTGTTTTTCGTGGAGTTGTTATGCGACTGTTATTTTACAGCTGTTGTTTGCTGATGTTGTTCAGGTATGCCAGCGCCACGGAACTGACGGTGGTCAGCAGTGAAAAAATGCCCTACAACTTTAAGCAGGACGGTCAGGTCGTGGGGATGTCGGTGGACGTTGTACATGCGTTATTGCCGCAAATTCCGCCACTGCCAATTGAGATCATGCCGTGGCCACGCGCCTTTGATACTGCGTTGAAAAACCCGGAAGTCCTGATTTTCACCCTGGGTAAAACCAAACAACGACAACAGCAAGGCTTTGTTTATATTGGCCCGCTGTCGACCCGCAATCATGCCTTATATGCCAAAGATGCTTCATTCAAACCACTGCAAAGCCTGGCCGATATTCAGCATCGCCGTCTAGTGGTGGTGGGTCTACGTGGTGGTTGGCTCAGTGCTGAACTGCGCCGGCAAGGCATTGATGTGCAGGAAGTGGGCGATTATCAGCAGGCTTTGCAGATGTTGTTGCACGGCCGGGCGCATTTATGGCTGACCAATGATTTAGAAGTGGGGTTGCATTTAAAGCAGGCCGGTCATTTGCAGCCGTTAACTATCGCTTTGCCGCTGCGCTGCTCCGAAAATTATCTGGCGTTATCACCTGGCACTTCAGCAGCAACCATTCAAAAAATGCAACAAGCTTATAAACAGTGGAGCAAAAGTGCGGCGCCGGCAAAACTGGCTTTGCACTGGCAGCAACAGCTACAACAACCGGTGCGTTATTACCCACAGCATGGTTTTGTTTCTGGGGTCGCGCCCGCTAAAAAATGCCCGGATCAGGGTTAATTGTTCAAGTGAAGCTCCCAAAGTTCAGGTTCGATATCGTTTAGGTAAGATAAAACCGCTCGCGATAGGCCTTTGGCGTCAGGCTGGTGTATTGCTGAAATAGTTTTCGAAATGACGATAAATCCTCATAACCCACCACATTCAGCAGTTGCTCAATTGGCAACTGGCTGCTTTCCAGTAATTGTTTGGCTTTTTCAATCCGTTGTTTTTGTAAATAAGCCATCGGCGTATCGCCGGTACTTTGTTTAAAGCGGCGGATCAAGGTGCGCTGGGTCATCGCAAAGTGACTGGCTACTTGGGCCAGTTCAATATTTTCCGCCAGGTGGTCCTGTAAATACTGCTGAATTTTCAGGATTTTATCATCGCGTTGCGGTGCCATTTGCGACAAGGTCAAATAAGGGGTTTGTGAACTGCAGTTTGGATCGGTCAGCATAATTTTCGCCATTTGCTGGCTGAAACGCACGCCCTGGTGCAGCTGGGTTAAGGCTAAACACAGCTGAATATAAGCATTAGTGGCGCCTGCGGTATAGAGACCGGTTTGCTCCGACACTTTATGGTCAACCTGTAATTGCACTTGCGGAAAATAATAACGGAAAAACTCCGCTAAAAACCAACAGGTGGTAGCGGCTTTACCATCCAGTAAACCGGTGGCGGCCAGCGCAAAACTGCCATTACAGCTGGCGGCAATCGGGATCTGGCGCTGATGGGCATCAGCAAAATGCTGCTTTGCTGTGCTAAACAGGCTCATTACCGCCGTTAATTCGATATTGTTGTGGGCATAACTGCCTGGGATCACTATCAGCTGGCTGTGCTGGAAATCGAGCGGCTGGCACTCGAACTTCATCATGCCGGCCTGATGTTGCCGCTGATTGCTGATATCCATCAATTGCACCTGATACAGCGGCGCTTTCAAATCCGGCTGCTGGAACTGCGCTAAATCATTACAAAAGCGAAAATAATCGGCGATACCACAAACCTGACCGCTGGCAACCCCCGGATAAAGCACAATGCTGACCTGAATCATAATGTCAATTATCACCTTTTAAATGTCAATACTGACACTTTAGGTGAATTTGCCAGCGCTGTAAAGTGGCTGCAGATGTAAAGGCATAACCAGTGAAAGCAGATAGAGCAAGGAGTTCAGGATGAAACAAATTCATATCCAACTGATGGCGTTAGCGTTGCAATGGGGCTTGATCTTATGGCTGAATCTGCGGATTGAAGCAGATCCATTTATTCAACTGGTGGTGACGCCATTATTGTTACTGTTAAGTCTGGCGTTGTTGCCGGGGCGGCCGCAACAGCAGTCAACGCATTAAAAAGAGCTGGTCAATGTCGGCGAAAAAAAAGCCACAGTCAAACGACTGTGGCCGAGCAAAAAGCTCTACGCAGGACAGACTCTTACACACAGGGTTACGACAGCTTACGCACTACAACTTTATGAATTTCAAATATCTAACATTAATCAACATCGTGCTGTTACCAGCACTTTTGGCGGTTAAAAGGTATAAGCCAGACCGATCCTGGCATAACGGCCAGGTTCACTAAAACGTTCGATTCCATTACCGAGCACGCCACCTAGCACCGCGCCAGGGCTTTGATTAATAAAGCGAATGCGCTCCCAGCGATAATATTGTTTGTCCAGCAGGTTAAACACGCCGGCAGTGAGTTGCAGCTGCGGGTTGATATACCATTGCAGCGACAAATCCAGCACCGCAGCACTGTTGCTTAAATAAGTACTTGCAGGAACCACAGTGCCATTGGCTTGGGTCATAGTTGCGTCCTCGCGGCGTTTGCCTTGCACAAATCTGGAGTTCAGCTGCAGCGACACAGCATCCAGCTGATGACTGATACCTAGCACTGCCGACCAGGGGTTGATGCTTAAATACGGATCACCATTGGCTTTTTCACCACTTTGATAAGCACCTGACCAATGCATTTGCCAGGCATTGGCGCTCTGCCAGTGACCGGAAACTTCCGCCCCATGGACCTCGACTTCGCCGATATTTTGCGTCTGGCTATACACTGTGCCCATTGATTCAGTACAAACACCGCGGAAGCAACTCTGGTAGCGGGTCCCCGGGTTTTGCACCTGCTGTACCGATTCAATCAGATCGGTATATTGGTCACGAAACAGCGCAAACTTGTGCTGACTTTGTGCCGTTTCCAGCTGATAGGCCAATTCCAGATTCAGACTGCGCTCGCTTTTAAGCTCCGGGTTGGCGATAGCGCTCAGCACCGTCACTGTTTGTTTGCTGACGGCTTCTACTGCTGTCGTGGTAGCAGTTTGCAGGTATAAATCTTCGACCGTTGGCGCGCGAAAGCCACGGCCGAGCTGCGCTGAAACCGTATGGCCCGGCGTCAGCTCATACTGCAGTTGTGACTGCCAGCTCAGCGCCGCAAAATCGACATCCTGCACAGTGCCGGTTTTATCCTGATAACGTGGACCTGTGGTTGGTTGATAGTCGAGCTTGTCGTAACGCGCGCCCAGTACCAGCGTGGTTTGCTCATCGTTAAATTTAATTTGATCCCGCGCAAACAACGCATATTCATTGACTTGCGTCTCCGGTACCAACGCCGGATCCAGCTCGGTACTGGTCAGGGTGCTGCTTTGGCCGAGGTAACGCCGGTCGACAAAATCTGAGGCGACATTTTTTTGCTGGGTGCTAACGCCATACAGCCATTGCTGATTAAATGCGCTGCCGCTGAGTTCTTTGTCCAGCGACAGGCGCAATTGCTCAGCTTTCTGGCGGAAGCTGCGATCTTCAGCCCGCAAACAAGGCGTGACATTTTGCGCACAAGGCGAGGTCACCAACATCGTGCTGAGGCCTTTATTCAAGCTGTTCTGATGGTCGTAATTCAGCGTCAGCAAGTCATAAGCGGGGGTTGCGCCGCTATGTTCGTACTGCAGCCCATAACGGAAACGTTCACTTTGATCATCACCAAACCGGGCTAAATACGTGGCATCCTGCCGCGACAAATTCGACAACAAACTTGTCGAGCGTTGTAAATCTGCAGTCAGGCCAATCTGATGATCCGGCAGCAGTTGGTACTGCAATTTTGCTAGCAGATTATCGCTGCTGCTGTTCAACGGATCGGCGCTGGTGCGCGCCGGGCCGACGCTTTGGTCATCTTTGCGATACGCCTGCTGTTGATGGCCATCGCGTTTGGTGAACACCAGCAAAGCTTCCAGGCCTTGTTCGCGCCCGGCGACAATCATGCTTTGCATCCATTCCCGGTTCGAACCACTGTACTGCGCGCTTAATAGGGCATAGGCACTGTTGCCTTCTTGCGGTAAAAAGTCTGCAGCATCTTTGGTTTGAAATTGCACCGCGCCACCTAAAGATCCACTGCCGCTGGTGATCGCATCCGCGCCTTTGAGCACAGTCACCTGCTTTAACGCCGCCGGGTCCAGGCCACCACGACCGACCCGGAAAAAATCATAAGTGGCGAAACTGGCCGGATCCAGACTTTCACCCAGCGCCATGCCATCGACGGTCATCGAGATTTGATCACTTTCCAAACCGCGGATATTGATACCTGAGGAGCCAAAACGGCCGATATCGGTGACTGCAACGCCAGGCACGTAGCGCAGCATGTCGGTCAGATTAGTTGCTTGCTGCCGCTCCAGCTGTTTACTGTTGATGCTGGTTTGATTTAATACCGGGCTTGGCGACACATCAATGATGGTTGCGATTACTTCAACCGTGGTCAGTGTGGCGGTTTTGCTGGTTGAATTAGCTGCGGAGTTATTGCCAGAGGGCGCAGCTCGGTTTGAATTATCAGCAGCTAGGGCCGGTGCATCGGCAGCTAAAGTGAAAGCGTTGGCCGCACAGCCACAACTGATGGCCAGTGCCAGAATCGACAGCGAAAATTTCATGATAGTTTACCTTTGTTGATGCAGTTATTGATGCAGGTTCAGTACTGCAGGATGGCGCACACTCTAGATCAAATGAGAATCATTCGCAACAATAAAGATGAAATAAATATATATAAAACAATGACATAGGTATTTTTCAAACGTAGAATCCCCACTCGAATTGGTTCGGGTAGGGGGCTATGATCCAGACTGCGGTTGCTATCTGGATTGGTTGCTGCGAGAAGAAGAGGCTTGCACGATCTGCGTTGATTTAACCTGCCATTGAATGTCACCGAGCTCGAAGCGGCCATTAGTTTTGCCGTTGCTACCAGCCGTGAACTGCAGCGGTAAACTGAGTTTTTCGTGCTCACCATGTTCGCGGGCTATTTCCAGATGCAATACGTATTCACCTGGCGGCACCGGTCGGCCCTGTTCGTCGCGGCCATCCCATTCCAACTGATAAGAACCGGCTTTGCGGGTCGCGCCTGCCAGACTGTCCAGCGCTAACTGCGCCGGTTTGCCAATCCGCCGCCACCATTGGCGCAGCTCCTGATACCAGCGGGCTTGTTGACCCTGCAGGCTCAGTTGCCTTACCAACTGCTGCTCCTTGGTGCTCACCCAAATCGCCAGATATGGCCGTTTTGCCGCGGCAGCTTGTGGTCGGATCTGATATTTCAGTTGCATGGCCGCCTGCGGTTGCCACCGCTGTTGCTCGGCTAACCAGCTATACCACTGGGTTGAAGGTTGCAATACCGTGCTGGTGGCAGTGGTGATCTGCATTAAAGCTGCCGCTGGCGTTTTGCCATTGTTACCAGCCAGCAACGGCGGATGCAGCTCCTTCGGCAACACCGCCAGACTTTGCGCCAGCAACCAGGCGTCGACTGCAGTGGTCGCCACTACTGCCACTTGCGGGCCATATTCAACCGGCCAGCCTTCGCTTGGGTGCAGTAACGGACTGTAGTTGCGGTAACTCAGCTGATAGCCGCCTTGTTGTTTGCTATAAGCCAGCGCTACTTGTTGCAAACTGAGATCCAGCAAAGCAGCGGTGTTACTGTTATTGATTTGCCACGGCAAGGTAACGGCCCCTGCAACGCCATCTATGACGGTTACATCGCCAAGTTGTAGCTTCAGTTGGGAGCTTTGTGGAAACAACTGCTGACACCACTTTCTCAGTTCATCGAGCAGAAACGCCTGCTCCAGACCGCGGAAATTCCAGTGGATGTGCCGGTTTTGCATCGCCACTTCAGGGGGGGGGTGTTGCAACTGCCGGCTTTGCTGACGCAATGCCACCCGATCCGGCAATTGTCCCTGTAATTGCGCGCGCTGCCATTGCTGGTGAATACTGCCAAGCCGACAGCTAAAACCACGGGTTTGTTGATACCAGTGCTCGCAGCGTGTCAGCAACGATGCTAATGCCGAGTCCGGCGCAGGCTGTACACCTTGCTGATTGAGCTGCGACAGCGCTGAATCCGCTAAACTTGTATCCAGCTGTTGCGACAACAGGGTGATTTTTTGCTGCAGTTGCCGCTGCTGACGGGCAAAATCAGCAGTGCTGACACCTTGCAGTTCCAGCTGCAAGGTGGCGCCAAATGCCGGTTGTTGCCATCGTAGCGTAGGTCCGGCGCTGACCGGGTGACCGACCAGCACTACCAGGCCAAGCAAACCGCAGCATAGCCGCTGGCTTTGGCGGTTATTGGGGTTGGTATTGGGTTTTGGCAGTAACATCTGGTGTGCTCTTGTCGCCTTTTTCAGCTGCATAAGCTGTCACCGCTTTGGTGGTAGCTGCTGTTTTTGCTGCATTTTTGGTCGCGGTTTCGGCTTTTGGTAATGCCTCAGCCATTGTTACCAGCGCATCACCGGACGTATCCCAACGCTTAAACATCCGCGCACCCGAGGCAGCATATTCGGCCTGACTGAGCCAGCTATTGTCGTCTTTATCCAAAGCTTTAAACCGGACCAATGCTTGTTTGAGTTGGCTGGTGCGTATTGAAGCGACTTGCCGATCTAACCGGTCGACAAATTCGTTCAGATACTCATCCGCTGACAACAGGCCGTCGCTATTTACATCGGTGCGGTTAAAAGCGGTTTGCCGCTGTTCGAGATATTCAGCTTTGCTGACCAAACCATCCTGGTTTTGGTCATACATTTCCAGCATGCCCGCCAGATTATGGCTGGTGGGCATTTTTAATACGCTATTTGGCCGTACAGTTGACCGCACTGTTTGACGAACAGCAGCCCGTGCGGTAGCTTTTTCGGGCTTATCTGCAGCTGATTTGGTAGCGCTGACATTTACAGCCGCAGGGCGCTCCGAACGTGGCGTTGGCGCCGGATCCTGCTTATTGATCTGTAGGTCTTTATTGGTATCTAAAAAGGCAAAAGCCCGTTCACCACTGGCCTGATATTCCGCCAGACTGATAGCGCCATCCTGATCTTTATCCAGCGCTTTGACCCTGGTATGGGTTTGCTGAATTTGGCCATCACGCTCTTGTTTTAACTTCCGATCCAGGCGATCAGCATATTCAGTCTGGTAATTAACCGCCGTCACTTGCTGGTTTTTCTGTTGATCCATCTGCTGATAACGTTGCTGGCGGATCAGGTTAAATTCGGCCTGGCTGACATTGTCATCGTTACTCTGGTCAAACTCGGTGATAAAGCTGGCTTTGGCGGCCAAACTTGGCTGATGGCCGCTATCTGCCGGCTGCTTTTTCGCTGTGGTTTCTGCAGTGGCTGTTTGTAAATACACGCTACTCAGCGCCAGAAATAACGCCACAGAGATTTTATGATTTTGCATCATGAGTCCTTATAATTTATTGCTTAGTCGGTAATTTCAACCACAGCGCTATAGCTGTAGCTATACGTTGGCGCCTTCGCACCGGCCGGGGCAGCGGCGCGGTGTTTTGCCAGCAGTAAATAAGTGGCGGCATCTTTGACTTCAAAGCTGATTTCACCGGCAGCGTTACTGGCCACTTTGCTGGTTACCGGCTCGGCATTGCCCATTGCACGATGGATTTGCACCTCGCTGTTGGCCAGCGGTTTACCTTCAAACCACAGACGGGCTTTCACCGGCTGATTAATATACAAATCATTGGGATGTGAGATAAATTCCAATTCAAGGCCTTTACCCCAGGGTTTCAACACGGCAGCCGTTGGTTTGCCTTTGCTGACATAAGTTTCGGTCAGCGTGATCGACTGAAAATGTGCGGTCAGCGGCACACCGGCGGGTGGTTGTTGTTTTGGATCGCGGCTGTTCACAGTTTTACCGTCTTGCAACCAGCTTCGAAACACCGCACCTTCGCGCACGCCGCTGCTAAAACGATAACTACCGTCGGAGGTTAGTTGATGTTCCAGCACAATTCGGCTGCGGACCGCTTGTTGTTCGGCTGGTTTTTCCAAAGTACCAGTGGGTGTACGCACCTTAAATTCGCTCTGGTCAAACTTGGCTTCCGGCAGAAAAAACTTGTCGGCAAAAGACGCTTCCAGACTGACCCAACCCCGGATCGGTTCAAAACTTTCCGGTGCCAGATAAGGCACGTGGGCCTGGGCTCCGCCGGCACTTAGCAAAGTGCCGGCGACCAGCATGCTTTGCCATGAGCAGTTGTTGAGTAATAAAGATTTCCGGCGAACGGCAGTGTGACGGGGGGCTGTCATAATATCTCCAGTTGATAATAATTCGCATTTAGATTAATGCGAACGATAACTGAAAATAAACCTATTTGCAAATGAGAATTGATATCATTTGATCTGTTCATCTAGCCAGATAAGCTATGCAGATCATTTGTGAAGTTCGCCAGTACCGATCATCAATGCAGATAATTCACCGTTGCCGATGTCAGGCCAGAAGGATGTTTATTGCCAGCAAAGTCGAACGTGGTGGTGTTATTGGTTTCACCTTGACGGGCAAACTGTTGTTCCGATAGCGCCAGTAATTGACGTTGCTCCATTAACTGGCTGACCAGCAACAATTTGCTTTGATGCATCAATACCGCCACCGTCGCAGGGTGTTCGCTGTCACAGCCGTCGAGCATTTGTTCAAACCAATACAAGCCTTGTTTTAAAGTGCGACGACAACGCCGCCAGCGCTGCTGACTGGCATAACTTTCGGCCAGATTTAATAAAGTCACTGCCAGACAATGAGTTGGCAGTGCTGCTTCGTCGGTATTGAGTTCAACCGGGCATTCTACAAAGGCACAGTGGTACCAAACCGGCCACACATCGGCCAGCGCTTGCTGATAATACTGCTGCGCCAGTTGCTGCTGATGCAGCGAAAATGCCTGATTGCCAAGGGTGATCCAATGCTGCCATTGTTGCATTTATAAACTCTCAATTGATAATAGTTATCATTTAATCTAGCGAAAGGCTGGCTTGCATACAAGAGCTGCGCTAAATTAAATGCGATTAATTCCTATTTACTGCAATATTTGAGGGTGTACATGAAAGAAATTATTTTGCAGCAACTACGCAAAAAGCGCTGGCCGTTGACGATTGTCGGGGCGATGTCGGCTTTTATATATCTGCAGCATCACTGGCAATGGTTCAGCTAATTTGTTTGAATTTTTATGCGCAAGATCAATACCTGCTTTTTCTAATCACCGATAATCATCCATAGACGAACAACCTTCGTATTCACCCTCACTGCCGCTGCGCGTCATTGTTTTTACAAC
Organism: Rheinheimera sp. SA_1; assembly: GCF_001669775.1. Classification (GTDB taxonomy): domain Bacteria; phylum Pseudomonadota; class Gammaproteobacteria; order Enterobacterales; family Alteromonadaceae; genus Pararheinheimera. The sequence continues at coordinate 923,486 of NZ_LXWK01000015.1, read as the reverse complement.
GCCGCAGCTCGCGCAGTTCGCAAGCAAAAACGCATCAAACACCACTGCTGGAGTTAATTTATGTCGCAACTTGATCGCCGTAACTTTTTAAAGCTATCCGCCTGCAGTCTGGTCGGGATCACGATGGGGAGCATCAGCCTGCGGGCTGTGGCTGATGAGCAGTTAAAACCAGATGATCCGCTGGCCGCAGCGATGAAATATGTCCATCAATCAACGGTCGAAGGGGCAAAATGCGGTAACTGTGCGCATGTCAAAGGTGACGCAGCGGCGCAGTGGCGTCCTTGCAATATTTTCCCGGCGAAACTGGTCAATACCAATGGCTGGTGCGCTGCCTGGATGAAAATGCCCGGCTAGCTGAACTTCGGCTTTTGACTGCGGCAGAGTACAGGCTCTGGCGCAGTTCATTGCGCCAATCCCGATCCTACTTTTTACCGTTGATCCGCGGCTCTCTAATGAACGTAATTTTATAAAATGTCGCTTTGGATTTAACTGTGATGTCGTTGTCAGATCCCTCCGTTACCACATACAACACCGCAAATTTCACCCCGGCCGAACTTTCCCGTATCATCGAAATGGCGTGGGAAGATCGCACTCCTTTTGAAGCCATCGCCCATAGTTTTGGTTTGAACGAAAGCGCGGTAGTGCAGCTGATGCGACGCGAGCTCAAGAGTTCAAGCTTTCGAATGTGGCGTCGGCGAATGGCCGGTCGGGGTACCAAGCATCAGCAATTGCGCTCTCCGGGCATCAGTCGGGCTTATTGTCCCAGCCAATACAAGCGTTAATAGGAAAATGAGGAGTCTTTGGCATGCGGGATACACTACTTATTACCGGCGCAGCACAGCGGGTTGGTCTTTATTGCGCACTGGCGCTGCAACAGCAGGGTTATCAGGTCATAATCAGCTTCCGCACCCGCCACGCTGCAGTGGCTGAACTGGAGGCCGCTGGCGTTATTTGTCTGCAGGCTGATTTAACCGATCTTGTTAGTATGTCGCGATTTATCGCCGAAGTTAAAAGCCATAGCCCGCAATTAAGAGCCATTATCCACAATGCTTCTGACTGGCAAAAAGACTTGCCGATCGCACCGACTACAGCCAGCGACACTGATTTATTGGCACAGTTGCAACAAGATGCGGCGGTGTTTGATGCGATGTCGCATATTCATACCAGGGCTGCTTATTTACTCAACCGGGCGTTATTGCCGTTATTGCAGGCTTATGTTCGGGAAAACAGCGAGGGTAGCAGATCGGAGAAACAGGGTTTAGCAGGGGGTCTAATGGCCGATATCATTCATCTCACCGATTTCGTCGCCAGTGTCGGCAGTGAAAAACACCAGGCCTATGCCGCGTCCAAAGCGGCATTGGAAAATCTGACGTCTTCGCTGGCGCGCCAATTAGCTCCGACGATTAAAGTAAACGCCATTGCACCAGCTTTGTTGATGTTTAATGAAGATGATGACGAGCATTACCGGAAAAAAGCACTGGCCAAATCCTTACTGGGCGTGGCCCCTGGTGCTGATGAAGTGTTGGCGACCATCAATTATCTGCTACAAAGCCGTTATATCACCGGCCGGGTATTGCCACTCGATGGTGGCAGGCAGCTGCGGTTGCCGTGATGTCGGTTCATTTGGAAGCTATAAAATCTTCGCCAAGCATCCGCCGCGATTCGCAGCGACTGCAACGGCCATACTTTAGAAATGGCCCCAATCATCGTGCCGGAGCCGATGTCAGTTTCGGCGATATCGTGAAAATATTTGATTTTCAAAGAATAAAAATCGGCCGATGGGTCAGTGCAGCTGAACTACAAATTGCCGCCAACCTGTTTTTTGATGCCCTTTGTGATTTGCAGTTGTTATTGCAGGTGCCGGCGCAGGTGATTTCACTCAACGGTACTTTAGCGCTGAGTTTTGGCATTGGCGGCAGACCGGGCAGTTGTGCATTTTATCAACCGGCTGGTCGGTTGCTGGCGCTGGCAAAAAACGCTGGTGGCGGCAGTCTGGCGCACGAGTGGTTTCATGCTTTTGATCACTATATAGCCGCGAAAATGTTTGAAAATATAGGTTCAAGGCATAGTTTTGCCAGTAAATTATGGTTACAACAGAGTGCACTGCGACCACACCCGCTCAATGCGCTATTAAATCGGGCTTTTAGCCTACTGTATTTAGATAGTAGCGGTCAGCAGCAAAGTGAGTTTTTTAAGATTTGTCGTGATCATGATCACAAATCGAGCCAGCTTTATTATGCGATGCCGGAAGAAATGGCCGCCAGGGCGTTTGAACATATGTTGCAGCAACAACCGCTACAGAACAGCTTTCTGGTTTCAGGTTGTTTAACTGGACCAGCTGCAAAAGCCGGTTTGTATCCAAACGCTGAATTATCGGGAAATTTGACGCAGTGTTGGTTGGAATATTTTTTTACGCTAGGCCAGCTGTTGCAACACAAACAGCTGGCTGAGCGCACAAAAGATACTTAACCGACGATCCGCACCCGGATATTGCGGCCTTTGATGCCCTGGCTAAACATGCCAAGCGCCAGTTTGGTGATATCACTGCGCACCGCGACATAAGCCCAATCATCAAATAAACTGATTTTACCAATATGGTCCCGGCCCAGTTGCTGGTCGGCGGTTAAGGCACCAAGCACATCACCGGCGCGCAGTTTTTGCCGTTTACCAGCGTCAATTAACAAACAAGTCATCGGTGGTTGCAGCGGAGGCAAGCTCAGCACTGACAGATCCGGTAACGGCTCTGCTTCAATAGTGCCGTTCAGCGTATCTTCCAGCAGGCCAATTTTATAACCGTCTTGATCGTTAAACAAACTGCAGGCAATACCGCTGCTGCCGGCACGACCAGTCCGGCCAATACGGTGGGTGTGGGTGTCGACATCATGGGCTAACTGATAGTTAATCACCGCGTCCAGCGCATCAATATCCAGACCACGGGCAGCAACGTCAGTCGCGACCAATACCGAAACCGACTTATTGGCAAAACGCACCAGGGTTTGGTCGCGGTCGCGCTGTTCCAGATCGCCGTGTAATGCCATTACGCTGAAGCCTAAATCTGCAAGTGAATCAGCAACTTCCTGGGTTTCTTTGCGGGTATTACAAAACACTACTGAGCTGACAGGGCGATGCTTTAATAGCAATAATTGCACCGCTTGTAAGCGTTCGGCATTCGAGCCAATTTTGAAAAAATGCTGGCTGATGCTTAAATTGTTGTGGCTGGATTCGACCTGGATCAATTCCGGGTTTTTCATCAGCCGCTCGGCCATCGCCTGAATTTGTTTCGGGTAAGTGGCGCTAAATAATAACGTCTGACGCTCCACCGGCGTATAGGCCATGATTGCGTCTAACGTCGGTTGAAAACCCATTTCCAGCATGCGGTCGGCTTCGTCCAGCACCAGGGTAGTTAAGTCATCAAGTTTTAACGAACCTTTGGCTAAGTGTTCTTCCACCCGGCCCGGCGTACCAACAATAATATGGGCGCCATGTTCCAGACTGCCCAGCTGCGGACCAAACGGCACACCACCACAAAGCGTTAGAACTTTAATATTATGAATGCTGCGACCCAGTTTGCGGATTTCTTTGGCGACCTGATCAGCCAATTCACGCGTTGGGCAAAGCACCAGGCTTTGGACCCGGAATCTTTTTACATCTAATTTGGCCAGAATACCCAAACCAAAAGCGGCAGTTTTACCGGATCCGGTTTTACCCTGACCAATCACATCTATGCCGGTCAATACTTTTGGTAAAGAAGCCGCCTGGATCGGGGTCATTTCGGTATAACCTAAACCGGTTAAGTTTTCGACTAACGCAGAAGGGAGTGCCAAACTGGCAAATGTTAAATTGCTCACAATTTAATCCTGTTAAGTTGCAGCCGCGGCTGCATAAATGAAAAGAGTACAGCCCCGGAACACCCAGGATTTCTCTGAAAACAAAAAGGCCAGAAGCAATTATTAATCAACATTAACAATTGATTCTGACCTTATTACATTGGCATCACGTCATTCCGTTGATGTCACCGTTGCATGCTCCCAGCAACAACGGACATAAAAAAGGGCAACATCCGAAGAGTTGCCCTGATTTAGTTTGGTAAGGTTAACTTACCAAAGTCGGAGTTCTAATTACAGAACAACGATTTTCTCAGCCTGAGGACCTTTCTGGCCCTGAGTTACTGTGAAAGACACGCGTTGGCCTTCCTGCAGTGTTTTGAAGCCAGTGCTAGCGATTGCGCTGAAGTGAGCGAAAACGTCTGGACCTGAAGCTTGTTCAATGAAGCCAAAACCTTTAGTTTCGTTGAACCATTTTACTGTACCGGTAGTTGTATTAGACATGATATGTATCCTGTATATATTTGATAATTAAGCCTGGTATCAGGCGGTGGTGCTGGAAGTGGTGCTATGACTTATGAATACAGGACGTACTAATACAACAGTAACTGTTCGGTGTGCATAAATATGGTACTAACTTTCAAACTGTCGCCATTGTATAGTGTTTAAGCATTCCGTCAAACTTTATTTCAAAATGATTGATGAATTTACACCTGTTCAATCAATTATTATAATTAATGATGATTGAAATCATTGGCTTAGTGTTTATTTGGATGTCGATAATATTTTAGGTAATAGGCTTGAATGGCAGCTGTACGGTCTTAATGCAAAAAAAAACGCCCCCTTGCGGAGGCGAAATATTGGAGATTTTCAGGTATGAATGTCAGAAAAAGATTAAGAAGCGGCTTAGTCGTCGCTGTTCATAAAGCCTAATAACTGCAGCAGGCTGGTAAATAAATTAAAAATGGATACGAACAGGCTGACCGTCGCCATGATGTAGTTGGTTTCGCCGCCATGTACGATTTCGCTGGTTTGCCATAAAATCATCCCGGACATCAACAACACAAACATCGCCGACACCGCCAGGCTTAACGCGGCGATTTCAAAGAAAAACGCGCCAAGCCCTGCCAAAAATGCCACCAGAATACCGACCGTTAAAAAACTGCCCATAAAACTGAAGTTGGTTTTTTTAATTAAGGCATACGCCGACAACGCAAAGAAAATACTGGCAGTACCCGCCATCGCTAAGGTGACAATTTCACCGCCGTTTGGCATCGATAGGTAACGGTTGATGATCGGGCCCAGCGTATAGCCCATAAAACCAGTCAGGGCGAACACACCAACCAGACCCAGGCCGCTGTTGCGAAACTTAGTGGTAAAAAACAACAAACCAAAATAACCCAGTAGCGTGAGTAGAATACCTGGATGTGGCAAATTCAGGCTGCTGCTGACGGTAGCGGTCACCGCGCTGAAAGCCAGCGTCATGGCGAGTAAGGTATAAGTGTTACGAAGGACTTTATTGGTTTCAATCGCAGAAACCTGGCTGGTATAACTATGCTGACGAAGGGTTTCCATAAGTGGTTCCTCTTGTTGCTTAACGAATTACATCGGCTGGCAGAACGAGAGTGCTGCGCCTTTTTCCCAGATTGCAGTTATACCCAAGCTTACAATTCAGGTAAAATCGAATATACCTGAGTTATAATTCGTTAATTTCGAAGGTGTAGCATGACCCCCGTCAATTTTAATCAGCTGTTTTATTTTTACCTGGTCGCCAAAGAAGGCAGTATCGCCAGAGTGAGCGAGCAATTACATATCACGCCGCAGACCATCAGCGGTCAAATCAGTGCGCTGGAATATAGCACCGGCAGTGCCTTGTTTAACCGGCAGGGTAAAAAGTGGTCGCTGACCGAAGTCGGTCGAGTCAGTTATCGTTATGCCGAGAGTATTTTTGAACTGGGGGATGAATTGCGAGCCGTGCTGAAACATCAGAATGTGCGGCATTGGCAAACTTTTACCGTTGGAATTACCGATGTGCTGCCAAAGGCTTTTATATATGAAATGTTAAAACCGGTTTTTAGCATGCCGGAACAACTGCGGTTAATTTGTCGTGAAGGCGAGCAGGCTAGTTTGTTGGCAGAGCTTGCGGTCAATAAAATAGATTTAGTACTGACCGACCAGCCGCTATTACCCAGCAGTTCGATCAAAGCCTATAACCACCAAATCACGGAATCGACCACCAGTTTTTTTGCGGCGAAGAGCCTGGCTGCAACTTTGGCCTTGCAGAGTTTTCCGCAATGTCTGCATCAGCAACCCATCTTGTTACAGAGTAAACGCTCGTTGATCCGGCAGCGCCTTGATGCCTGGTTTGAACAACATGGCATTGCCCCTGCGGTGCGGGCGGAATTTGATGACAGTGCGCTGATGAACGCATTTGGTCAGCAGGGCCTTGGCGTTTTTTCAGCTCCGTCACAAATCGAGCAACAAATTTGTCAGCAATATGAAGTGGTGGTGGTTGGGCGTACTGATGCGGTGAAAGAAGTGTTTTATGCCATTTCACCTGAGCGCAAGTTAACGCACCCGGGCGTGTTGCAGCTTGTGAATTCGCTGGTGCGATAACTGATATCAGATTTCTAAATCTGCAGCATGCGAAAGGAAGGTCAATGGCTGCGACTTAAAGGAGCAACTATGGTGACTGCAGAAATAACAAAGCCGCAGGCGGTGCTGCGGCTTTTTGCTTGCAAAAAAACGCTTATAGTCGTTCTAACATCGCCGCCGTAAAATCGGTGGTGCCATGCACGCCACCAAGGTCACGGGTGGTACGATCGCCGGAAGCAATGACATCGGTCAAAGCTGCACGGATTTTTTGCGCTTTGTCAGCCATGCCCAGATATTCCAGCATTTGGATCGATGCCAGGATCACTGAGCTAGGGTTGGCCAGGTTTTTACCGGCAATATCAGGGGCGCTGCCATGGACAGCTTCAAACACAGCGCAATCGTGGCCAATATTTGCACCGGGCGCCATACCTAAACCACCGACTAAACCAGCACATAAATCGGACAGAATGTCGCCGAATAAGTTGGTGGTGACAATGACGTCAAACTGTTGTGGATTCATCACCAACTGCATACAGGCGTTATCGACAATCATTTCAACGGTTTGAATATCTGGGTACCGGGTAGCCACTTCACGGGCCGTTTTTAAGAACAAACCTGAAGTTGATTTCAGAATGTTGGCTTTATGCACAATGGTGACTTTTTTGCGGTTTTCGCGACGCGCCAGTTCAAAGGCAAACTCAACAATCCGCTCAGAACCTTCGCGGGTGACAATACTCATAGCTTCCGCCAGTTCGCCTTCGTTCTTCACGATTTGGCCGGCTCCGGAATACATACCTTCAGTGTTTTCACGCACGGTAATAATATCGATATTCTCGTAGCGGGCCTTGGTGCCTTTAAATGAAATGACCGGGCGGACATTGGAGTACAAATTGAATTTTTTGCGCAAGGTCACGTTAATGGAAGTGAAACCTTCGCCAACCGGCGTGGTTAAAGGACCTTTTAAGGTGATTTTGTTGCGGGCAATTGCATCTAAAGTTGCTGCAGGTAATAAGTCACCGGTTTTTTCCAGCGCGGTCAGGCCTGCATCTACATATTCGTAATTGAACTGGCACCCGGCTTTATCCAGCACCGCAATGGCCGCTTCAACGATGCTTGGGCCAATGCCGTCGCCTTTAATCACAGTAATAGTTTGCGAACTCATAAAGTTCCTTAATTCTGGTGTGCAGGAAGGGAGATGTCAGTTGGCAGGATCTGAACCAGGCTGAAAAATATCGCCTTGGCCTGACATCAAAAACGCGGGAATGGTAGCATTTTCCGTTATTCGTTTCCAGTTCAGGCAGAACCTTGCCCCATACAGCAGATTGATACTGAAAATAACTTAGTTTGATGTAAGAAAACTACATTCCTGGTTGAATTGGATAATAACAACCACAACGCGCACTGAGTTGTTGTAACCACTCGTGCCAGGGAAACAACGGTAAATCCAGCGCATGCCGGGCGTTTTTGTAGGTGTTTTCGGTGATTTCTGGTTTAACATTCACCCCAAAAAACACCGCTTCGGTCATCATCCAGCCCAAGGCAATGAGTAAACGAGCACACTGCTGCTGTGTGTAATTATTTTGTATTTCAACTAGTTGTCGATAATAAAGCGCACCATCCTGCCACATCATCGGTAAACCAACGGCTGCAACACTTTGTGAAACCTGCCGCGGATAATCCGTTTGTTGCCAGCACATTTGGTAACTGAATTGCAGCAGTGGTGATGGCTTGTCCAATGTCGCTTGCAATGGCAAGTACCGGCAGCGCTCATCTTGTTGCAGTGGCAACACAAAGCATCCGGCAAGCAATTCAGCATCTGTTGCCGAAAGCACCACTGAATTTGTATGCTCGGCCAGCAATTGCCAGGCGTTGGCGAGACACAGCTCCAATTGGCTAAACCAGCTTTGATAAGGCTGGCGGCAGAGCTGACTTTGTTGTTGCAACCAGCCCTGACGCAAAATTTGCGGCAACTGATCGGCGCCAATTAATGCGACTGCATGCGACAAACTTTCGATCTGCAGCCCCTTGCGGGTGCGTTTTCCGGCCTGTTGTAATAAATGGCTGCTCAGTTGTGGATGTTGCTCCAGCCACGCCACTTGTTTTCGCACCGGATGATTTGGGTTCAGCTGCTGAATTTCCGCGATGGCCAGTGGCGGCAATACCGTCTGCTCCCGGGCTGCAGTGACAAACAAATCCAACCATTGACTGCTCGGCAGCAGTCGTGGCGGTAACAATTTCAGGCTGGATTCGGTCAGTTCGATAGGGTGAGGCTGTAGTTTTTTGCTGGTTAAATCAAATATATGGCCGGAGAGTGCTGGCTCAGCGGTGATGATCAGAGCCACTTCACCAATAGTGTCACTGCAAAACCTGCCTGCGAGTAGCAGAGTCCGGCCTAACTTAGCAAGTTGTCCGGCAAAATGACGCTGCTCCGGATTTGCTGGCTTGTGCATAAGTTGCTGGATCACCAGCTCCAACCCAGGCACAGTTTTTGTCAGGCCAGGCGTAATTTGCAGACTCAAGTCATTGCAGAACATTAATGCGGCTGCATAAGGTACCCGCTGTGTCGTCGATTTTGGCTGCTTACTGACACTGCTGTCGGTCAGCAATTGTCGCCAGTGTCGATGTTGGAAGTCTGCGCCAAAAGCTTTGAGCGTATACAAACCGGCCTGCTGGCTGAGCTGTAGCGCTTGCTCCTGTGATGCTGGAGTGGTCTGACTGAGCTGATGAACAATGCCGGTCAGCCGAAACAAATTGCCAGCCAGTAGTTCTTCCAAAACCGTTGATGGCCAGTCGCCTGCAGTTGCCAATGCTGATAGCAGCACCGATTGTTTCATCGCCAACTGGCTGATGTACATAGTGTTGACCGGAGTTAACGCCAGTTGACTGAATGCCAGTATTGGCTGTTGCTGGCATATTTTCGCCAGCTGCACCGCAATTTGTTCGGCAATCAGCGGCAGTTTGTCGCCATCTGGCGGTGATTTTACTTGTTGGTAAAATCGATCCAGATATTGGTAAAGCTGCAGCAATGCCGTCGATTCTTTAAGCATGTGGTTTGGTAACTTGCTGATACAACGTAACTGCGTCGGTATCCAGTGCAATCAATTGTTGGTTTTTGAACAATAAGGCCGTGCATTCATGTGTAGTGGTAATACCGTCGGAAACTGCGCGTTTGGTGCGGTAGTACATCAATTGGTAAGTATCAGCACCAATCTTTTCCGCTTCAGTAATATCCGGGCCACCTAATTTTTCAATGAGGTCGGTTTGCTTGACAGCGCTGGTGTTGGTCAGTTGAGAGATGAACTTGTGATTAAAAGCTTCGCGATCACTCCAGACCATTTGTGACGGATCATCCGGGTAGTAATTCAGCACCATCCAGGTTATGACTGGATAACACAAGACCGCACCGGTCAGTATCCACCAAATTCGCTTACTCATGTGTTTTGCTCCGACACTGCCTGGCAGGTTGTGTTTGTAGCAACCGGTGGCGATACCGCCTGAAATTCGCGGCGAGTCCATCGCTCAGATCGGTGGCCATTGGTTGCCATTGATTAATACTGGTACAAAAAGGATACAAAAAGCTTGCCATATATTGTAGCGCTGCCTGATGCTAACCAATTTTATGCTGTTTGTCAGGGCAGATCAGGTCAACAACAGCCCACGACGACCAGTGTCGTGGGCTGGTTTTTCGAGACGGAATTCAGAGGGCGATTTTATAACAAGGAACATATTTGCTGCCAGGCAGTTTCATCCGGCCCTGTGCGACAAAGGCCTCTAACAGCTTGTCCATCAGCACCATTAATTTCGGCTCACCCGACAATACAAAAGGTCCGTGCTGCGCAATGGCTTTGATGCCTTCATCTTTTACGTTGCCAGCGACAATGCCGGAAAAGGCACGCCGCAGATTAGCCGCAAGCTTGGCCTTGTCTTGTTCCAGGTGCAAATTCAGCGCCGCCATATTCTGGTGAGTAGGTGCAAATGGGTGCTGGAAATCACTGTCAATTTGCAGCGACCAGTTAAAATGATAAGCATCACCGACAGTTTTACGGAATTGACGAAGGTCAGCGCAACCTTGTTTCAACTTTTGTGCGACCAGTGCCGGATCATCAATAATTACTTCAAACAATTTTAATGCCGCAGGGCCTAACGTTTGTTCGATAAATGACTGTAATTCCAGGAAATAAGCTTCGCTTTGTTTTGGTCCGGTCAGGATCACCGGTAACACCTGATCTGCATTGTCCTGATGCAACATAATACCCAGTAAATACAGCAATTCTTCAGCAGTGCCAGCGCCGCCGGGGAAAATAATAATGCCATGGGCTGTGCGGACAAAGGCTTCCAGGCGTTTTTCGATATCCGGTAAAATCACCAGTTCATTGACGATTGGATTTGGCGGTTCAGCAGCAATAATGCTCGGTTCGGTCAAGCCCAGATAACGACCGTGACGGATCCGTTGTTTGCTGTGGCCAATGGTAGCGCCTTTCATCGGGCCTTTCATCGCGCCCGGTCCGCAGCCGGTACAAATATTCAGACCGCGCAAACCCAGTTGATAACCGACTTCTTTGGTGTATTTATATTCAACTTCATTAATAGAATGACCGCCCCAGCAGACAATCATATTGGGTTCGGTGCTGGAATTGATGACCCTGGCATTTCGCAAAATATCAAACACAGTGTGGGTCAGGTGATCACTGTTTTGTAAATCAAAGCGGTTTTGATCAACGCCAAGTTGGGTGTGGTAAAACAGAATATCGCGCAGCACAGCGAATAAATGCTCGTGAATACCTTTGATGATTTGGCCGTCGACAAAGGCATTTAACGGCGGGTTAAACAACTCAATTTTTATTCCGCGTTCACGTGCAATCAGATTGACACTAAAGTTCTCAAATTGCTGATAAATTTCCGCCGAACTATCAGTGTGACTACCGACATTCAACACAGCTAAACAGCAATTGCGGAACAATCGGAAAATTTCGCTGTTGGCATTTTGTTTCAGTTGATCAACTTCCAGCTGCGACAATAAATCCATCGCACCCAGTGGGTTCAATTGTACATGCATGATGACTCCTTGTGGGCTGACATCACCACGACAAGCTGATGTCAGGATCGAATGTGCGGGTCGGCTCTGGTGATATTTCAGCGTTATTTTTTGAAAACCACCTTGTCCCGGCCATTACGTTTGGCTTCGTACAATGCTTCGTCGGCGCGATCAAAAGCTTCGCGGTTGGTGTCAGCACCACGTAATTCGGTGGCGCCAAAAGAAATGGTGATAGGCACATTGGTGTCTTTAAACTTAAACGGGATCCGTTTGATTTTTTCCCGGATCGCATTCAGCGGTACCGACAAATCTTCCATTGCAGTTTCCGGAAACAGCAAAATAAATTCTTCACCACCGTAACGGGCAATAAAATCGGTATCCCGCAGACTTTGCTTGAGAGCCTTGGCAATGACTTTGAGCGTTTTGTCACCGGCACTGTGACCATAGCTGTCATTGATGTTTTTAAAGTGATCGACATCGCCAAGCACAATGGCTAAAGGTTTGCCAGAGCGCTTAAAGCGTTTGACTTCAAGTTCGTAACGTTCATCAAAGGCGGCGCGGTTTGGTAGTTCGGTTAATGAGTCCTGTAAGCTTCTGAATTTTTGTTCGGCCAGCCGTTTTTTGAACTGAGACGCTTCTTCTTCCAGCTCTTTTAACCTTGCATCCATTTGCTGTACTGCTTGTAGCAACAGCTGACGCTCCTGACGTTCCAAATCTTCTTTATCTTTTAACGAGGCGGTGATAGCGCCTAACTTGTCCGATACCATCAGCTGCAATTGCTCCAGCGATGTGGCGGATTTGGTTTCCTGTCCCAATAATTCAATTTGACGCTCAATCTGCTGATTAAGCACCTGCATTTTTTCTTTGATGTTATTGCTGGTATTCAACGAAGTTACTAACGATTGCTGCACGCTGGTCAGGGCTTCGTTCAACTTCAGTAGGAAATGCTGGGCAGACTGGCGTTCGTCGTTGATGCTGGAAATAATAATTTCGATGGTGTGCAGACAAGCTTCCAGCAGCTTTTCGATGCCAAGTTCTGATAATAGACTCAACCGAATGCTTTCAATCGACTTGGCGTATTGCCCTTCAAACGCAAGTTCACTGAGTAAGTTAGTAAGTTCAACAGAGATTTGCCGACAAATTGCTTCATAACGCGTGGCATCACTAAGCTCTTCAATCGCCATATTTTGCTTGGCATTCAGTGCCAGTTGGTACAGTTCGGTCAGGTGCGTCAGATGAGGTAAAAAGGCCTGGACACTCGGTGTAGGCTCGTCGACTTTATTCAATAAATCGCGTAAATCCCGTCGCAGCTGGTCGGGCAAACCGCGTTGCTTTTGCAACAATTTGCCGGCAACGGTCAAGCTTAGTTGTGCCCGTTTAACTTCCTGATGCTGTTTCGATTCGAGGATTTTCAGATGTTCAGTGGTGCCGTCTACCAGCGGTAATACTTTTTCAAGATCAACGCCTTTACCCAGTTCCACCCGCAATTTTGCCAGTTTATTGTCTAACTCAATGTCAATCCCTTTACAGACTAAAGACAAACGGGACACGAACTGAGTCAGAATTTTAAACTGACCTTCGTAGGTATCTTCGAGTTGTTTTCGGGCTTTTAATGCCGCTGTGAGTTGTTGCTTGAGATTGTTTTCAGTGTCCACTACAAACGTTTTCCTGGCGCTCACCGAGTTAACTTGCCGGTAAGTATATCGTTAATAACGGAAAAAGCGCAGTCGTTTTGGCAGTTGCTTTAAAAAAAGCACGATGGATGCAAGGGGCCGTGCGGTAGGTTACAAAACGATGGTCGGCTCCATAAAAAACGGCAAGCCGTGGCTTGCCGTTTTTTGGTCCGATTCCGGACTTTATTATTATTTCCTGGTCAGGTAGTAGGGTAACCAGGATTGTTCTTCAGCAGAGGTCAGAATTGTCATCGAAACTGTCCTTCAATTATGGGTGGGTTGATGTGTCTGGCATCAACGTTGGTAATTTAAACATATTTCGTTTCGAAAGTAAAAGTCATCTTGTAATGTTTCATGTTGACCGACAAAAGTGTTTTTTTGGTAATTGAAAGGAAAAGTGTACAGCTTGAACGCATTTCGCTGGTAAAACTGCGGCATTTCCCCTAAGTTCCCGATTTAACAAAGGAGTCCTTATGTCTGTATTCGTCCGTCGTTTTGTGCTGTTGTTGTTGATGTTTCAGGCTTGGCTAGTTCATGCTGACACCCAATATCAGATTGCGATTACCCAGCCAGAGCATCATTTGGCCGATATCGAAATGCAATTTGTTGCCGAGCGTGCAGGTCCGTTGCAGGTGAAACTGCCAGCCTGGCGTAGTGGTAAATATCAAATCATGGATTTAGCCAGCGGTGTGCGGTTATTTCGGGCGACAGACAGCAATAATCAGCAGTTAACCTTTGATAAGATTGAAAAAAGCATCTGGGAATTGCAAATCCAAACCCCTGGAATTATTACCATTAAATACCAGATTTATGCCAACGAGCTGGCGCAGCGCACCCGCCATATTGACGATAGTCACGCCTATATCAATGCTTCTGCTTACCTGATGTATACCGATCAAACCCGGCACCTACCTGTGTCAGTGCAATTAAAAGTCCCTGCAGCGTGGCGCAGTACTTCTGGCATGCAGCGTGGTGAAAACCCACATCAGTTCCTGGCGGCCGATTACGATGTATTGGCCGATTCGCCGATTGAAACCGGTATCCATCAATTCTATAGCTTCGAAGCCGATGGCCGTAGTTACGAAGTGGTGATTTGGGGGGAAGGTAATTACGATTCGAAACAAATGGTCACTGACTTACAAAAATTAGTCGCTCAGGCACCGACGATTTGGCAAGGATATCCCTATCAGCACTATCTGTTTATCATTCATGCCACCCATGGTGCCAAAGGTGCCACTGAACACCTGAATTCGACGGTTATTCAGCGTGAACGCTTCAGTTTTGGTAGTCGTGAGCACTATTTGCAATTTTTGTCGACCGCGGCACATGAGTTGATCCACACCTGGAACGTCAAGGCTTACCGGCCGGCTGAGCTGGTGCCCTATGATTACTTACAGCCAAACTACAGTAAGTTGTTGTGGATCTCGGAAGGTTCCACCAGCTATTTCCAAAATCAGTTATTACTGCGCGCCGGTTTAATGACGCATGCTGAGTTTTATGCGGATTTGGCAAAACGGCTGGATAAATTTGACCGGTTACCTGGCGCCCATGTGCAATCGGTGGCACAGAGCAGCTTTGACAACTGGATTAGCCTGAACGGTGATCACGCCGACAATTTCAGTGTGAACATTTACAGCGAAGGCTATCTGGTCAGCTGGTTGCTTGATCATTATTTACTGAGTCATTCTGGCCTTAAAGCCAGTTATCGCAGCGTACACCAGCAGCTTTATCAGCGTTTTGGCGAAACAACTGCTTTCACAGCGAAAGATGTGCAAAGTATTGCCGAAGAATTGACCGGCAAGTCGTTGTTGCCATGGTGGCAACAACAAGTCGATTCACCACCACAAGTTGACAGCGACAAACTGTTAGCGGCCGCCGGATTAGAGCGGGTCTTGGTGAAAGAGCAACAAGCCTGGTTGGGTTTGACCGGTGAATTTAAAAACGGTAGCGACAAAATCAGCAAAGTTGAACGCAACTCGCCGGCCTGGAAGGGCGGGGTGACCATCGACGATGAAATTGTTGCGCTGAATCAGCTGCAATTAAAAGCGTCATTGCTGGATCGAATGAAAGATTTTAAGCCAGGGCAAACGATTGAACTGAGTTTGTTCCGCGAAGGTCGTTTGCAGCATAAGAAGGTGATGTTGGGAGCATTACCAGCCAAACCTTCGCAGATCACACCCGTAGCGAAGCCCACCGCAGCGCAGCGTAAGTTTCATCAGGCATGGTTGGGCGTGGATATCGATAAGGTTAAATTAACTCGTTGATTCTACTTGAGTTGCTGAAATGAGAGCGATTGGCTGACAGCGACAAATCACTGTCAGCCACTAGGTCGCTATTGCCGTGTTAAGCGGATATTTGGTGGATTATAAGGGCTGCTGCTGCGTAGCGGATTAATATCCAGACCACCGCGGCGGGTATAACAAGCATAAACCGCCAGGAATTCCGGTTGCGCTAACCGCATCAAATCCAGGTAAATCCGTTCAACACATTGTTCATGAAATTCATTGTGATGGCGAAAGCTGATCAGGTAACGCAGCAAACTTTCGTGATCAATGGCCGGCCCGCGATAATGAATAAATACGCTGGCCCAATCTGGCTGCGAGGTGATCAGGCAGTTCGATTTCAGTAAATGTGAGTGTAGTTTTTCTTCGATCACCGTTTCAACGCCAGTCAATTTTAATAAGCCAGCATCAAACTCGTAAGTGTCGACTTCGATATCCAGATCATCGAGGCAACGGCCCTGGATCCAGGTTGGCTGAAAGGCAATCAGTTCATTTACATGGTGAATGGTGACAGAAACTTTGTCACCGGCGCAGGCTGATAAATCATTTACCAGCGTCTGATAAAGCTGACTGATATCGCGAAATCGGGTCTGATTCAGACTGTTCAGATAAAGCTTAAAAGATTTCGATTCAATCAGGTTGGCAGAAGTGACTGGCACCACAAAAGTCGCTAATGCCACCATGGGTTTACCTTTATGGTTTAACCACGACAGCTCATATGCATGCCAGATGTCCTGGCCAAAAAATGGTAATGCCGCAGTGCTGGCTGCTAACCCAATGGCATCCCGACCCAGTTGACGAGGCACTGCCTGCAACAATGTGGCATCGTATTGATCGGTATAGGCGGTTGCTTTGCCCAGATTCAGGTGGGCCAGTAAAGATTCATCAGGTTTTGTCATGCGAGGCTCGAACCGGTTAGAATAGGGCAATTTTATCACAGGATCATCTGAGCGATATGTCTGAAGTGACACAAGTTTTCACCCTATTACTGCAAAATGCACGTACTACAGCTGAATCTGCCGGCAATAGCTGGTTTAGTTATGCCGATCCGGAATTAGCGTCACCCTGTCAGTACGGTGATGTTTCTGGTGATCAACAAGTACGTTGGTGGCCAGTTATGCGCAGTGAATGCCAGGATTTCAGCAATTTGGAACATGGTCTGGAATTTAGCTTACATCCTGATTTGCAAGCCTTTTACGGGCATTGTTATGGCGGTGGGCTCAAGGTTCAGCACCAACGCGGCAATGCTGAATTATTGATGGTGTGGCATCAGGAAGACTTTAGTCGGTTACAGCAAAATATCATCGCGCATATTCTGATGAAACGACGCTTAAAGCAGCGCGAAACGGTGTTTTTTGCCGTTACGGACGATGATGACATTATGTTGTCTATACTGAATGAAACTGGCGCTGTCTACCTTGAACACGCTGGTTGTGAAGTGAAAGAACAGCTAGCCGGCTCGCTGGCCGAATTTTTACAGCAACTGACGGTCGCTGAGTAAAGTGACAAGAGCGATCACTGGCACTGCCAGGCAATATTGCTGACCAACAAGCACTTATGGCACTGAAAATCGAACTGCTGATGTAATGGTTCTGCCAGGCGCCACGCCTGACCACATCCAGGGCAACATTTATCAGTTTCGGTCTCGCAGTTGCGACTACTGCCACTATACAAAGCAAAATACACCGGGATTTGTTGTTGGCGAGCGATTTTCGCCGCAAATTGACGGCCCTGGCGATTCAGCGTGCTATTGAGTTGTTGCAGGCTGTTTTCCGCTATTTTTGGTAGCACCCGTTGTTCCTGCATCTGAATTTCATCCAGCGCCTGAAATTGTAGCTGCCAGCGGATCAAATCCTGATGATCAGGTTCTGAAGTTGGTAAAAACCGGTACAGCGGTACCGGTGCAAAATGTTCGGCGCAATACAACACAGAATTCATCAAACCAAAACGGCAATAGAGTATAAGTGCAGTTGGCGCCTCACATGGATCGGTATGATTTGACATCAAATCTTCACCCAACAGTGTCAACTTTGGAAAAGCCAGACCTGCTTCACCTAATGCCATGAGTGCATGTTGGGCCGCGGCACTGTGATGGTGACTAGCCAACGCCGCAGTTTCCGGCAAAATAATCCGGCTGATAAAACAGTCTTGTTGCAAATAAGTCGGAAATTCCCGCCCTAAAATCTGACCATTAAAAATCAGCGTTTCCAGGTAATTGCGAATGGCTTGCTCAGCCAGAGGATAACTAGTGTCGGCGATAATATTAAATTGCAATTCAGCGACGTACATTGGCAATTCCCGCTGGTAAAATCTGCTGTGCAACGATCTGTTCAGCTAACTGTTCTATGAATAGGGTCAGTCGATCAACTTTGACATGAAGTTGGGCCACTTCCTCGCGTAATGCTTTGATTTCACAATCTTTAGACGATTCAGCTGCCGTACATTCCTGCTCTGTTGAAGTGGTTGTCGCTTGCTGCGTTTCGGTAAGCACTGCTGGCGGATTGCTGCGCCATTGTTGGTACGCTGAAAACAAAGCTGCTGCATCCAGCCCTTTACCGGCATGAGCGCGCACCAGCGCCAAACTTGGGGTTTTTCCTTCAGCCTGTAGTTTTGCCGCAGTTTGGCAAACCAAGGGATATAAATCGGTCATATCGAAGCACTCATTCGAAGCACTATGGCTAAAAAGTGGTTTAATTTACCACTTTGTGGATGCGAGAAGCGAGCGCTCATATTTTAACTTATTGAAAATTATCTGTTTTTAAACTGGCATTGCATTTGCTTGTGCCTGATTGAACCAAAACCAGTAGCTTGGATAGATATAAGAAGTTACTGATTCAAAACATAAAAAGGAATCTCTATGCATACTTTAGCTAAATTATTCGCAGCAACTGCAGTCATCGTTGGTTTATCAGGTTGTGTGGTTGCAGTTGGCAACGACAACGACGACGAAGAATGGGACAAAACCAAAAAAGCTCAGGTCAACAATCAGACGTTTATCAATCAACTACAAACAGGCGCGACTTTGGCAACAGTACGTAACAGTTTAGGCGCCCCTGATTTCAGTGAAAATTTTCAGAAAAACGGCGAAACTATCGAAGTATTTTTTTACCGCACCCACCGTACTCACGGTGATGGCATGACCACCAAAGACGAATGTACTGCACTGATTTTTAAACAAGGTTTATTGGTCGGCTGGGGTGACAAAGCTTACCAACAACTGTAAATCTTCTTTGTGTTGTGCTGCAGACCGGTTAGGTTGCCGGTCTGCAGCAAACATTTCTCAAAACCGCACTCTGCTCCACGATTTAACCCTGATCCAGATTATCCTTTTGCGCAACCGCAGCAAGAGGCGCCGCACCATAGCAACTTTCCAAAGCACCCGGCAGCAAACGGACAACGGCAACAAGTTTGATACAGCACTAGATCTGTCTGTATTTTAACCAATCTGCTGTTTGCGTCCGGCAGTTTGCCTGCTATGTTGATGAAGCCACAACAACAATAAAAGGCTACCACGCATGCACCAGACCGACACCTCAACCGAACAAGCTCTGACCGTGGAAGTACTGAACGCTGAACAGCTCAAATTAGCGGCTTCTATTTTATATATGGCCTATCACGATGATCCGCTGTTGATGCAGATTTTCCGTGCTGAACAAACCGACTATGAAAAACGTCTACGCTCTGCCATTCGCGAAGATTTGGCAGCATTCTGGGATGCAGGTCAGCCATTGCTGGGGCTAATGCAGGGTGAACAATTGTTAGGCGTTGCCTGTATCACCACGCCTTCCAGTGCGCTCAGTGGCGACCGGTTCTGGCACTGGCGGCTGAAAATGTTACTGACTGCCGGTTTGTTGTCGACCCGGCAAATGCTCGACAAAGAGCAAAAAATCCATGCTGCGATGCCGGCCGAGCGTTACCACATGCTGGCATTTCTGGCGCGTAATCCGGCGTATCATCACCCGGCCGCAATGCGGACATTTCTGCAGGCCATTGATCATTGGGTTGATCTGGAACCAGAATCGGAAGGCATTGGTGTCTTTGTTACTTTAGATAAATACCTGCCGTTATTTCATCAGGATGATTATCAGAAGGTCTGCACCCTTGAATTTCAAACAGTGAGTGGTACCTTATTGTTTAGATCTAAACAACCGGCAAGCTAACTTCAAATGACACTATCACCTGACGCGGACAAGCGGCAAAAGTTTACGACTTTTGCCGAATTTTACCCTTATTACTTATCTGAACATCAGGTGCCTGCCTGTCGCTTGTTGCATTACTTTGGCAGTTCGCTGGTATTGGCCTTGCTGGGATTTATGCTGTGGAGCGGGCAGTGGCAATGGTGGTGGTCATTATTAATAGCGGGTTATGGTTGTGCCTGGATTGGCCACTTTTTTATTGAACACAACAGGCCGGCCACCTTTAAATACCCGTTTTACAGTCTGGCGGCAGATTGGGTGATGTTTAAAGATATGCTGACCGGCCAGCTTGCAGCGAAACTCGCAAAACTTCCCGCAAGCTCGGCACAATAACCGCGTTACATTTTAAAGGCCGGTAATTCAAACGCCGCCAGTTTCTGACCTTTGAGCCAAAGTTCAGCCTGATAGCGGCTTTCACCATCGCCACTGAAATCAACCAGATACAAAGTCCGAAAGCCTTTTTTACCATTGACTGAGGTCCAACGATGGCTGTCTCTGGCACAATCTAAAAACTGGATCTGCTGCTGCTGACACAGTTGTCTGGCAAGGCCGGTCGCACGTTCGTCCTGGCGTCTTTGCAGTAAAAACAGATAAGCCACGAACATCAATAAAATCAGGATAAACACCGAGCCCATCTATTTTGGTTCCATCGTCAATAAGTTTGCAGAATATCGATCATGCGGTTCGCTGCAGCAAATTACAAGTCGTGTTAGGATCGCAGGCAATATCTTTCGTACGACGAAGACTTATACCCGAATCTTCAAGGATGACGGGGATACACCTGTCAGTAGGAATCCATGAACTATCAACAGACTACGCTGTTATTGCAGCAAATTGAATCTGAAATGAAGGCTTTACAGTGGTGGAGCCAGCAAGCCCCTTCGAAAGAGGCATTGGCCAGTACTGCGCCTTTTGCTTGTGATGTGATGACGCTGGCGCAGTGGCTGCAGTTTATTTTTTTGCCTAAGATGCAGGCACTGATTCAAGAGCGTTTACCTTTACCGCGCAACTGCCATATTCAGCCGATGGCAGAACTGGCCTGGGCACCACTGACGGCAACTCAACAGCCTTTGCTGGATGCGCTGAAAAATTTGGACACTTTGCTCAGTAACGCAGTCCCAGCCGGACGGCATTAAGATGACTATTTCGCAATCGCATCAGCGACACGAGCCATCAGATCCAGTTGTTGTTGCTACGGAGTGTCAGGACCTGGTGCCGGTGCTAACCATTTTGTACCTGGATCAGTATCTGGTGGCCGTTGATAAACCGGCCGGCATGCTGGTGCATCGCTCATTTTTAGACAAACACGAAACTTTGTTTGTAATGCAAACCTTGCGCAATCAGCTCGGCCAGCATGTGTTTCCGGTACACCGGCTGGATCGGCCAACTTCGGGCGTACTGGTATTTGCACTTTCATCAGAAATTGCCAGGTTACTCACCGAACAACATCAACAGGAAAGCTGGCAAAAATTTTATCTGGCGATAGTGCGCGGTTATGTCAAAGCGCCATTGCTGTTGGATTATCCTCTGTACGAGCAACTGGACAAAATCGCTGACAAACAAGCAAACCAGCATAAAGCGGCGCAAGATGCCCGTACTGCGCTGTGGCCTTTGGCGCAGGTGGAATTGCCGATTGCAGTTGGCCGATACGCCGCCGCGCGTTACAGTTTGCTGGCGTTGCAACCCTTAACTGGACGCAAGCACCAGTTGCGCCGCCATGCTGCGCATCTGCGCCATCCGATTGTTGGCGATACCAGTCATGGTGATGGCAAGCATAATCTGTTGTTTGCCAAGCATTTGTCGGCACAGCGGTTGATGTTGGTGGCAAAACGACTACAAATTCTGCATCCGGTAACAGGCCAGCTGTTGCAATTTGATGCAGGATTACAAGAGCTAGAGCCGTTATTTTTACAGTTTGGCTGGCCAACAGATGCAGCTTATTTTCAGCAGCTGTGGTCAACTTTGGATTATCAACAATTACCGGTACAAGTTGATCCGGCAAAACAAGGAACATAGCCAATGGCTAAAATTGCAGTAATGGTGGGGACAGTCTACGGCGGCGCCCAATATGTGGCGGAGCAGGGGATTGAATTATTGGGGAGAATGGGCCATCAGCCACGACTGTTTCATCCCGCGCGGCTGAGTGACGTACAACAGTTTGATGCTGATCATTGGCTGGTGATTACCTCCACCACCGGCCAGGGCGATATTCCCGATGATTTAGTACCGTTTTATGTTGCAGTGCAGGACAAATTTCCACTTTTTGGCAACAAAAGTTGGGCGGTGATAACGCTCGGTGATAGCAGTTATGGCGATACTTATTGTGGCTCAGGCGAGAAGATCCGGCAGTTATTCAGCGAGTTACAGGGTACTGAACTCACACCAATGCTCCGGATTGACGCCGGTGAAACCTTGCAGCCTGAAGATGTGGCGCTGCCGTGGCTTGCTGAGCACTATCGGGCGTTGTTGGCTACCAGCTAAACTCCATAATATCAGTGCTGATTGTTTGTTTTTGATTAAACAAAATCTGCTCTGCACTGGCATCGCTGATCCACAGATTGCGATCCTTCGGCAGAGCTACCAACTGTGTCTTTTGCAACTGCAAATCAACCTGCAATAATTCGCCACTTTTGGTGGTTGCCAGCAGATTTTCACCTTCTATGGTAAAAGCGCTCAGCTTGAATTCCGGCAATACAGCTTTTACAACGTTCTGATTTTTAGGAAGTTGATATAAGTTAAAACTGGCATCGCTAAACCACAAAGTACCGTATTGGTCGAGTCTGGCATCATCAAAATTACCATGCTGTATCGGCTCAAGTGTGCCGGTTGTTGGTTGATAGAGCGCCAGCATTTCCTGAAATTCGTGCTGATATTCAAGCAGTAACAGTCCCTCTGCTGTCGCCTGATGCAGGTATTTAATTCGCACCGGGCTATTCAATTGGCTCATCTGCCCATCCAATGCAAACTGATAAAGCAAGTCGTTGACAACAGCCAGCACTGAGTGGCCATCAGCGGCCCACACCAGACCATTGATTTTCACCGATGTACCAAAGGTACTCAATTGCCGCAGCACTGAGCCTTTTGCCGGCCAGGAGCCTTCGGCCAGCCAGATTTGGTTTTGGCCACTACGATCCGACACAAACACCATGTTTTGCTGTTTGCTGGTTCCTGCAGGCGACAACTTTGCCTGCGACTCAAAAGCCGGAGAGCGTTGTAGAGTCTGCAGGTTGGTACCCTTAGGATTGCTGCTGATGATATCGAGATCAATGCCGCCCATGCTTGCTACTGCGTTTTTGCCAGCAAATGCAAAACGACTTAACCTTAAGCTGGAAGGGACGGGCACAGGCTTGATCGTGCCATCTTGCAGTAAAGTAAAAAGCTGACCGTCAGATTCCAGGATCAACTGGTTGGTATCCGTCAGATAGGACAACCTGACTTGATTAAACGCCGAAGTATGCTGTCGGTACTGGATCGCTACCCGCGATAATATTTCTCCATGTAAGCTGACTTTCAGCAATTCACTCTGACCATTGCCTGCGTGGGAAATTGCCAACAATTGTTGATTGGGCAGCTGCGTAAACGTCAGAATATCGCCTTCACTTAGCAACTCTTTGAGCTGGCCATCGCTGACGGACATTTGCACCAGCGTGCGCCTGCCCGTATTTTTTGTCTGCCGCAGCATCAGCAGTTGCTGATAGTCCTGCCAGACTGGATGACTAAGTTGCTGGTGCTCACAGGCTCCAAGTTTGTTGAATGTGGCTGGGGTTTTGTCCTTAAGGAGTGCAACGAGCTCAATCAGCTGAACCTGCCAGCATTGCGAATGATCTGGCGCAACACAGTGATTGCTGCTGATCATTGCCAGTTGTGTTGCATCTGAGGACCAGGCTGATCCGCTAAATTGTTGTGGCACATGCGTCAGCTGCAATTCACTTTTATCGCTACGTTGTTGTAACCAGAAAGTACTGCTGCAAAAACTGCTAAATCGTTCAAAAGCGATAAATCGCTGGTCCGGTGAATAACTGGCATTGTCTTCATGTAAATCCGACGCGGTGATCTGGCTTTGCAACTGCAGCATTACCGGGGTTGGTAGTGGTGTTTGAAAGGCGATTATAAACAACGCCAACGCCACTGTCGTGATGCCGACAAGCCAGCGGGTAGTTTTGGCTGTTTTAGTTGATTTAGTTGTTTTGCCGGATTTCAGCGGTGATAAAGCAGCTTGTCTGTTGTCGTCAGGTGCAGTGATGGGCGACCTGAAGTCATCAGCTTCTGTTACAACCGGAACAATCAGTGCATAACCGCGTTTTGGGTAAGTTTTGATCACGTTCTGGGTTTGACTGGTTTCGCCAAAGGCTTTTCGCAGCTGAGCAATACAACGCTGCAAGGTGTTGGGGGAAACCACCGTCTGGCCCCACACTTCCAGCATCAGCGTATCAATACTAACCAACTGCCCCTGTTGTGCCATCAGGCAGGTTAATACCTGCAGCACTTTGCCTTGCACCTGCAACACAACACCTTCACGACTGATGGTATGCTCCTGAAAATCGACAATGCTGGTGTGAATACGAACACGCTGTGACATCTGTGTTACCTGTTGCTGACGTGCACTCTGCCAGAGAAACAATCGAATTCCCATAAGCCAGAACGTCTTTGATTCTGCTCAATAAAAGGTCGGGACGAGCATACCGTATAAAATCACTATTCAGGGTTAAATCAGCAAAAAATCAGCATTTCCGCCAGTGTTTTTAACCTAGGCTGTTAACGTGAACTGGCTCGTCATAGTTTGAAAATATCCTTTATCTCCAGGAGTAACTTTATGAAAAATAATCAAATTATTCTCATGTGTTTCGTCGCATGTAGTATTGGTTGGTGCAGTGCGCCTTTGATCGCTGCCGAAGCAAAAACTGCGGCGGCAACGCAAACTCACCCATCGCAAATGTCAGCGCCCCAGATCCTGGCATTGGTGCATCAAATCACCGAATTACAGAACAAAGCGATGTTGACCACTTCAGTGATAGCTGATGTTGATGCGTTGTTTGCTTTATACAGCCCGGATTTTGAATATGTGCACGAAAAATATGGTGGTACCTATAGCCGTGATTTGCTGTACCGCAATATGCTTAAAGCCATTGAAGCCAAAAGTTTTAAAGACCAACTGCCGCGTTATCAGATTGAAGTGGTGTTACCCGGCCTGAATGCCGCTGCGGTCCGGCGTTATCAACAAACCGGAACCCCGGCCTATCACCTGGCTATGTTCGAATTTGCCGATGGCAAAGTACGTCGGATTGTTGAGTATTGGTAGCGGTGCGAGGGCTTGTTAAACGCACATTAAAACATTGGTAGTTCGTATAAAAGGATTATCCATGAAGTTGACATTGTTATTTTTCGCCGTGATCTACCCGGCCATTGGGTGGGCAAATACTTCGAACATTTCGGTCACCAAATTGTGCGAAGACGCATTTATTTTAAATGCTATCGGTTATGGCACAAATATTGGTTTGTTCAAAACGACAGACGGAATTGTATTGGTCGATCCAATGCCGGGGGAAAAAAATCTAGACGCTTTGCATGCGTTGATCGATAACCTTACTGGAGGATCTGCAAGATTTATATTAAATACGCATGTGCATAGCGATCACTCCGATGGAAATAATTATTTTATTGGCAAAGGTGGCTTGCTGATGAACGATGCAGTTCATTTAACAGAGATTGAAGATTTTGTGGCTATATCTCATTCACTTGTGGATAAAGTTTATTTTCACTCTAAGAGTAACAGTATTTTTGTGGGAGATATTTATGACACCAGCTGGCATCCAACATTTTATGCGGGTGGCGTGTCCGGGTTTAGCAAGGCCATTGAAGGCATTCTAAAACTAGGCAATGACGAGAGTTTGATTGTCCCTGGCCACGGTAAACCAACCGGTAAAACCGAACTTCAAATGTTTAAGAATAATACTTTAGCTTGGGTGGCAAGAGTTACAAAGCTGAAGGGGGATGGTAAATCGGCAATCGAAATTAAGAATGATGCCCAAATGAAAATTATTTTGGGAAAGTTTAACGTGGAAAACAAAGCTGATTTTATACCAGAAGAAGCATTTGTCCGTTTTATCGAAAGAACTTTAGCAGTCATTGAAAAGGGCGACTAACAAAACATTATTGCGGAAAATTTAGCCTAACCAAAACAACAGCCGCAAAAGCGGCTGTATTAGTTTCAACCTATCGTGATCGGCAACGACACGCTGCTACTCGATACTGCGTAATAACGCATTAATCCCGACTTTAGCACGGGTTTGGGCGTCAACCCGTTTCACGATGATTGCAGCGTATAAACTATGGGAACCATCTTTACTTGGAATTGAGCCTGGCACCACCACAGCACCTGCTGGTACACGGCCGTAGGTCACTTCGCCGGTTTCACGGTCATAAATGCGCGTCGACTGGCTGATATACACGCCCATTGACAGCACTGCACCTTCTTCGATAATCACGCCTTCGACCACCTCAGAACGCGCGCCGATAAAGCAGTTATCTTCGATGATGGTTGGGTTAGCCTGCAATGGCTCTAACACACCACCAATGCCTACGCCGCCGGATAAATGCACGTTTTTACCAATTTGTGCACAAGAACCAACAGTGGCCCAAGTATCGACCATGGTGCCTTCGCCGACATAAGCGCCGATATTGACGTAGCTTGGCATCAACACCACGTTTTTACCGATAAAACTGCCTTTACGCACTGAGGCTGGAGGTACCACGCGCATGCCTTCGGCGACAAAACGCTCGTGGGTGTAGTCGGCAAATTTCATCGGAACTTTGTCGAAGAAACGGTTTTCTGCGCCGTCCATCACCTGGTTGTCATTAATGCGAAAGGACAACAATACGGCTTTTTTCAGCCATTGATGCGTCACCCATTCGCCGGCGATTTTTTCAGCAACCCGGGCCTGACCGCTGTCCAATAAGGCAATAGCGGCTTCCACAGCGCTTTTTACGTCGCTGCTGACCGTTGCCGGAGTGATATTCATGCGGTTTTCAAACGCGTCTTCGATAATGCTTTTTAAATCAGCCATGGTAGTGCTTTAGCCCTCTGTTGCATGGGTAAGTTGTTCCACCAGTACGCGGCGCAGCTGACTTTGCTCGTCAGCTGTTAACGCTTCGTCCTGGCGGGTGGAAATCATAAAAAAGTCTTCGGCACGCTCGCCAATGGTGGTGATTTTGGCGGCGTGAATATTAATTTCGCATTGCGAAAACACCTGACCGATATCAGCCAGCAAGCCCGGTGTATCTAAGGCCGCCAGTTCCAGCATGGTACGCTGTTTGTTTTTACCCGGTAAAAACACCACTTTTGGTGGAACATGAAAAGCCCGTAACTGTTTGTTTGGCCGTGCTTTTTGCCGCTCTGTGGTCGGTGGGTTGGTAATGTAAGTTTCCAGCGCTTTTTTGATGCTGGCGATGCGTGATGTCGAGGTCACCGCAGCGCCGTTTTGCTCCAACACCACAAAGGTATCCATCGCATAACCGTCTTTATTGGTCATGATTTGTGCATCAAAAATACTGACTTTTTTGCTATCAAGTGCTGCCACCATCCGGGCAAATAAGTTTGGCTGGTCGGCGGTGTAGACGAAAATCTGCGTGCCACCGCGCATCGCGCTTGGGCTAATCAGCACCATTGGCTGGCTAAAGTCAGCATGTTGCAGCAGATTTTCCGTATGCCAGGCAATCAACCGCGGATTATAGCGGGCGAAATAGTCGGCTTTAAATTTGTTCCACAGTGGATTGACCTGTACTTCGCTAAAGCCTTTTTCTGCCAACAACCGCAGTGCTTCGGTTTGGTGTTCGCGGATTTGATCGCGCAAATCCATCGGTTTTTCCAAACCACGGCGAAAAGCTTTTTGCGTGCCTAAATACAGCTCCCGTAATAACGAGCCTTTCCAGTCGTTCCACAAATTGTCATTGGTGGCGCGAATATCGGCCAGCGTTAAACAATACAGATAGTTTAGACGGGTTTCATCGCGGACTTTTTCAGCAAATTCTGCAATCACCGCCGGGTCGTGAATATCGCGGCGTTGCGCTGTCACCGACATCAATAAATGTTGTTCAACCAGCCAGACAATCAGCTTGGTATCAAATTCGCTGAGTTTATGCAGCTTGCCAAATTCACGTGCATCCATTGCACCTAAATCGGAGTGATCGCCGCCGCGGCCTTTGGCGATATCGTGGAAAATGCCACCTAAATACAGCAGCTCCGGTTTTTCCAGCCGATTGACGATATCGGTGCACAGTGGAAATTCATTGGCAAATTCTGGTTCGCTGTAGCGATGAAGGTTCTTTAATACCCGGTGCGTGTGCTCGTCTACCGTATACGCATGGAACAAATCAAACTGCATCTGGCCGACGATATTGCGCCACTGTGGCAAATAAGCGGCCAGAATACCGT
Organism: Rheinheimera sp. SA_1; assembly: GCF_001669775.1. Lineage (GTDB taxonomy): Bacteria > Pseudomonadota > Gammaproteobacteria > Enterobacterales > Alteromonadaceae > Pararheinheimera. The sequence goes on along the minus strand of NZ_LXWK01000015.1, from coordinate 895,450 downwards.
GCCGGTGCATCAGAGTGATTGCTCTGTCCATGCCATGCGGATGACGGATAATCGCCATAAACAGCTGACGGCATGCTTCATAATCCTGAAGATCCCCCATCAGACGACGACGAACTTGCCGCAGCAAGCGAATGGTTTCCGAGTGAATGCCATGAATTTGCGGATGATTAGCGATATGCCAGAACAAGCGCAGGATATTTTCACGCCGCGCAAACACCGCTTTGTCGGTGGCGTGGATCAGATGGCCCTGGATTTCAAAAAAATCATCCAATGGCAGGGTTTTATACTTGCTGTGGCTTTTTAAAATACTGCCTTCAAAATGCTGCAGCAGCATTTCGTTCAGTTCGCTGACGCGTTGCACGGTGCGGAAAAAACGCTTCATCATCCGCTCTACTGAGGCTTTGCCGTCATCACCAAAACCGAGGCGATTCGCCACAGCTGGCTGATAATCAAACAGAATGCGGTTTTCGTTGCGACCGGCTTCAATATGTAGGGCAAAACGCATCTGCCATAAATAAGCTTCACACTCCATCAGCTCCTGATATTCATCTTCAGTCAGGTACTGATAGGCCACCAGCTCACGCATGGTGCGGGTACGGAAATGTTTTTTTGCCACCCAGCCGATGGTCTGAATATCGCGCAGGCCACCCGGGTTGGCTTTTAAATTCGGTTCGAGGTTGTAAGCGGTGCCGTGATACTGCGCGTGGCGGCCTTGTTGTTCGTGGCGTTTCGCCTGGAAAAAGTCTTTACTGGGCCAGAAGTTATCTTTACTGACTTCCGCCTGCAAACTGTCAAACAGCTGCTGATTGCCCGCCAGATAACGCATTTCCATCAGATTGGTGGCGATGGTGATGTCGTCTTTGCCGAGGCTGACCGATTCTTTAATGGTGCGCACGCTATGGCCAACTTCTAAGCGTAGATCCCACAGCAAGGTGACAAAATGAGCAATTTGTTCCTGCAACGCCGGGCTTAAGCGGGCTTCGGTCAGGATCAATAAGTCGATATCAGAGTAAGGATGGAGTTCGCCACGGCCATAACCGCCAACGGCAATCAGCGTTAGCTGCTTTTGTTTATTCAGATCAAAGTGTTGCCATAAGGATTGCAACACATCGTCCATAAAACGCGCCCGCGATTTCACCAAACTGTTGACGGTCTGGGTTTGCGAGCTGACTTTCAGCCATTCCAGAAAGTCGGCAAAATGTTTTTTGTAACTATCGAGGGTAAAGTGGCTTGGAATGGTCTTATCAAATGCAAGCGCCGTGTTCATGAAAAAATACCCTAAGTGGTTACTTTTTGGTGGTCTGAACTGCCAGCGCCTTAAAATTACTTTTAAAATCAACCGGCAGTCAGGACTCGTTCGATCGTGTCATCCTGGCGTAATGTCAGAATTTCGCAGCCCGTTTCAGTGACCACAATGGTGTGTTCAAACTGAGCTGATAAACTACGATCTTTCGTTACGACCGTCCAGCCGTCTTTTAACAATTTGCTCTGACGTTCACCGGCATTGACCATTGGCTCAATTGTCAGACACATACCGGTTTTTAAAATTTCGCCGGTGCCTGGCTTGCCGTAATGCAATACCTGCGGATCTTCATGGAATACCTGACCAATACCGTGGCCACAATATTCGCGGACAATCGAATAGTTGTGTTGCTCAGCGTGCACCTGAATGGCGTGGCCAATATCACCTAACCGGCAGCCGTTTTTGACTTTTTTCAAGCCCAGATAAAGCGCTTCTTGCGTCACCCGGATCAGCCGTTCGGCCAGAATGCTTGGTTTACCAATCACAAACATTTTTGAGGTATCACCGTGGAAACCGTCTTTGATCACCGTGATATCAATATTGATGATATCGCCGTCTTTCAGCGTTTTATCGTCGGCCGGAATACCGTGACAAATCACATGATTAACTGAGGTACAAATAGATTTTGGAAAACCATGGTAGTTCAGAGGAGCGGGGATCGCCTGCTGCACATTGACAATATAGTCATGGCAGATGCGATCGAGTTCGCCGGTGCTAACGCCAGCTTTCACGTGAGGCTCAATCATTTCAAGCACTTCGGCGGCCAGACGTCCTGCGACGCGCATTTTTTCAATCTGTTCCGGAGTCTTAATGTTTGCGGCCATGCCATTTCTCTCTGCTATACATCTGCTGTAAAACTACCCACTTTGCCGTAAATCTACGCAGCAGATTGTGTTTCAAGGGCGCCTATGGTATAAAGCGCGCCGCAATTTGGCAAATAGCTTGTGGCTTTTTTCACGAAATACTACAAATGATGTTGTCAGCTTAGCGAACCAAACTTAATTAAATAACACACATACACCGTCACATAAGCCGGGGTGCCAGTGAAAACTGGTCGGATTTATGGGGTGTATGGAGGCCTAACCCCCACTCAAAGGAAATAACTCTGATGGCAAAAGTTTCAATGCGCGATATGCTCCAGGCGGGCGTACATTTTGGTCACCAAACCCGTTACTGGAACCCAAAAATGAAGCCTTTCATTTTCGGCGCCCGTAACCGCGTTCATATCATCAACCTGGAAAAAACTGTTCCTATGATGAATGACGCACTGGCTTTCATCCAGTCAGTGGCTGCCAAAAAAGGCAAAATCCTGTTTGTTGGTACCAAGCGCGCTGCTTCAGAAGCAATCAAAGAAGCTGCTCAGCAATCTGATCAGTACTTCGTAAACCACCGCTGGTTAGGTGGCATGCTGACTAACTGGAAAACAGTTCGTCAATCTATCAAGCGTCTGAAAGACCTGGAATCACAAAGCCAGGACGGTACTTTTGACAAGCTGACCAAAAAAGAAGCTTTAGACCGTACCCGCGAGATGGAAAAGCTGGACAAGAGCTTAGGTGGTATTAAGGACATGGGCGGCCTGCCTGATGTTCTGTTCGTGATCGATGCCGACCATGAACACATCGCTATCAAAGAAGCAAACAACCTGGGTATTCCAGTAGTTTCTATCGTTGATACTAACTCTGATCCAGAAGGTGTTGACTTTGTCGTTCCAGGCAACGACGACGCTATCCGCGCTATCCAGTTATACCTGGCTGCCGTGAATCAGGCGATCGTTGAAGGACGTGACAAAAACATCGAAGTTCAGGCTGAAGCCGACAACTTCGTTGCTGCTGAGTAATTAGCAGTGTCTGGTGTTTCTGTCATCTGAAACACGACTATACCCGTTATCCTCAAGGGTGACGGGTGTAAAACGTTTAATTTGAACAGGGGCCGCGGCCCCTGTTTGTCTAACCTGATTGAATGCGAGGAATTCCCATGGCTGTTACTGCCGGTATGGTAAAAGAATTACGCGAGCGCACTGGCGCTGGCATGATGGATTGCAAAAAAGCTTTAGAAGAAACCAATGGTGACATCGAAGGCGCAATCGAATTAATGCGTAAAAACGGTCAGGCCAAAGCTGCTAAGAAAGCTGGTCGGATCGCTGCAGAAGGTACTGTTATTACTCGCGTTGGCAACGGTTATGCTGTTGCAATCGAATTTAACTGTGAAACTGACTTCGTCGGTCGTGACGCCAGCTTCCTGGCTTTCGCCAACTCAGTAGCTGACCTGGCACACGCCAACAAGCTGTTCACTATCGAAGAAATCAGTGCTGCTTCATTAGGTGATACCACCGTTGAAGAAGCTCGTGCGACTTTAGTGACTAAAATCGGCGAAAACATCAACGTACGCCGCATTTCATTAGCTCAGGGCGACGTGATCGGTCAATACACTCACTCAGGCCGTATCGGCGTGTTGACTGTATTAGAAGGCGGTAACGAAGAAATCGCAAAAGACGTGGCAATGCACGTTGCTGCTAACAACCCTTCTTTCTTGACACCAGACGCAGTTCCGGCTGAAGTTGTGGCAAAAGAGCAGGAAATCCAGGTTGAAATCGCTATCAACAGCGGCAAAACTAAAGAAATCGCAGAAAAAATGGTTGCTGGTCGTATGACTAAGTTCACCGGCGAAGTTTCTTTAACTGGCCAAATGTTCGTGAAAGACCCAAGCATCACTGTTGGCGAATTCCTGAAACAGAAAGGCGCCAAAGCTGTTAGCTTCATTCGCTTAGAAGTAGGCGAAGGCATCGAGAAACAGGAAACTGACTTCGCTGCTGAAGTTGCTGCACAAATCGCTGCTGCAAAAAAATAATGCAAGCTTTAGCTAATGGCTAAAACCCGCTAAAATAACCGCGACCCGGCCACGCCCGTCGCGGTTTTTTTTTAAATGAGGGAGCAAGAGTCTCAACCTTTGCTATCTGGTGTTCAGGGTCAAAGCCTGAAACTCAGTTCCTCAAAGCACAGCTGACAGAACATTTTCACGAATGATTGGTCGTAGCTGTGATGAAAAAAAGAGTATGCACCGTGATTGCCTCCAATTCCGGTGATGTTGCAGCGCGGACTGCAATAGCAGCAGCCGATTCCCGGCTGAATGGCATGTAAGGAAACCGCAATAATGTTTACAGATGACACTTCAATCCGGCCTGATGGGGATCTCATGAGCACAAGTCCAAAACCAACCTATAGAAGAATTTTATTAAAACTAAGCGGTGAAGCCCTGATGGGTGACGAAGGTTTTGGGATCGATCCCAAAGTACTGGATCGGATGGCCCAGGAAATCAAAGAGCTGGTGGAGCTTGGCGTCCAGGTTGGTATCGTGATTGGTGGTGGTAATATTTTCCGTGGTGAAGGTCTGGCCAAAGCCGGTATGAACCGGGTGGTTGGCGATCATATGGGCATGTTAGCCACTGTGATGAACGGTCTGGCGATGCGTGATGCGTTGCACCGTGCCTTTGTGAACGCCCGTTTGATGAGTGCCTTTCCACTCAATGGTGTTTGCGATAATTACAGCTGGGCAGAAGCCATCAGTTTACTGAAATCTGGCCGGGTAGTGATTTTCTCTGCCGGTACCGGTAACCCATTTTTCACAACAGATTCAGCAGCGTGCTTGCGCGGAATTGAAATCGAGGCCGACTGCGTTTTAAAAGCCACTAAAGTTGACGGCGTCTATTCAGCCGATCCGGTGAAAGATCCAAATGCGACTTTGTACAGTCAGTTGACCTACAACGAAGTGCTGGATAAAGAACTTAAAGTGATGGATTTAGCGGCATTCACCCTGGCTCGTGACCATAATATGCAAATCCGGGTGTTTAATATGAACAAACCTGGAGCATTAAAGCGGGTGATCATGGGTGAGACCGAAGGCACAGTGATCGACCACGCCGAAAATTTGCAGTAGACTAGCGCCCAGCGTTAACCAGCAGAGCCAGATCCTGGCTTAGCTTATACCCAAAATAATTGAAGATGCAGGTAGGCGACAAGTGAGTGAGACCCTAGGAGCATAGTTGTCCTATGTGACTAGGGCGAACGAGCGCAGGCAACAACCCTGCAACTTCAAGGATGACGGGTATAATAACTCAAAGGAAATAATCAGGTGATTAACGATATTATCAAAGACAGCAAAACCCGGATGGAAAAAAGCGTTGATGCGCTGAAAAACCAGTTGACGAAAATTCGTACCGGTCGCGCGCATCCAAGTCTGCTCGACAGCATTCAGGTTTCTTATTACGGTTCTGACACGCCATTGCGTCAGGTCGCCAACGTGTCAGCAGAAGACTCCCGCACCCTGATGATCACGGTATTTGACCGTTCGATGATCCAGGCTGTTGAAAAAGCCATTATGCAATCTGATTTGGGTTTAAACCCAATTGGTGCCGGCACCTCCATTCGTGTACCTTTGCCGGCGCTGACCGAAGAACGTCGTAAAGATTTGGTGAAAGTGGTTCGTGGTGAAGCCGAAGGCGCCCGGGTTGCAGTACGCAACATCCGTCGTGATGCCAATGCTGATTTAAAAGCGCTGCAAAAAGACAAAGAAATCAGTGAAGATGACGAGCGTCGTGGTTCTGAAGAAATTCAGAAAATTACTGATGTCTGGATCAAAAAAGTTGATGAAGTTTTAGCAGACAAAGAAAAAGAACTGATGGCCGTATAGCCAATTAGATCGTTGCTTTGTATACAAAGCGCCGTGCAGTTACTACGCGGCGCTTTTTTGTTCGGATAAACGCTGCAGGTTTGTACCTGTAGCCGCTGCAGGCAGGCACTGATGACAGAAGAGACACAAGCGTTTAACCACGCTTTGCCGCAACATGTCGGAATTATTATGGATGGTAACGGCCGCTGGGCTGAACGCCAGGGTAAACCTCGGGTCTGGGGACACAAAAAAGGCGTGGACGCGGTGCGTCGCGCTGTCAGTTTTTGCCGTAAGCTCGGTATTCCTTCGCTTACACTATTCGCGTTCAGCAGTGAAAACTGGCGCCGACCGGAAGACGAAGTCTCCAGTCTGATGCAGCTGTTTTTATTTGTGCTGGAAAAAGAAGTAAAAGCGCTGCACAAGAACCAGGTGCGGTTGAATATTATTGGTGATTTGTCGCGATTCAGTGACAAGTTACAGGCCAATATCGAAAAGGCGCAACAGCTCACCGCCAACAATACCGGCTTGACGCTGAATGTTGCCGCCAATTATGGTGGGCGCTGGGATATCGCTAACGCTGCACAGCAACTTGCAACACAAGTCGCGGCGGGGCAGTTACAACCCGCTGACATCACCGAACACATGCTGTCGCAACATATTCAGATGCATGAACAACCAGAGCTGGATTTGATGATCCGCACCGGTGGTGATATTCGCATCAGTAACTTTTTATTGTGGCAGGCTGCTTACGCCGAACTTTGCTTTATCGACACTTTATGGCCAGATTTTGACGACCAGGTGTTTGCTGAGGCAATAGCCAGTTTTGTCAGCCGCGAGCGCCGTTATGGCTGCACCGGTGAACAAATCAGGGCCATGGCTGCCGGTTTCACAGAAGGATTATAAGATTGTTTAAACAACGTCTGCTCACGGCATTAGTACTGGCGCCTTTGGCGCTTGGCGCCGTGTTTTACCTGCCGCCGATTGGCTTTGCCATCTTCCTTGGCTGCGCATTTTTAATCGCGGCCTGGGAATGGGCCAGTTTTTGCGGTTGGCAGACAGTGCCACAACGCTTAAGTTTTACTGTCGGGTCAGCATTTTGGTATTTACTGTGTTATCAGGCGTTACCACCGCAGCTGGCGTGGCCGGTGCAAACCAATCTGGTGGCTGAATCAGCTTTGTGGATTGGCGTGGGCTGGTGGTTGCTGGCGGTATTACTGGTGCTTAGTTTCAGTAATACGAAAGCTTACTGGCAACAGCAGAAATTGTTCAAAGCGATGATGGGCTGGCTGACGCTGGTGCCTAGTTTTGCCGCGTTATTGCTGCTTAGAAATGTCAATTATGAGCAATCGACTTTTACCGGGGCCTGGCTGATTTGCATGTTGCTGGGGCTGGTGTGGGCCGCTGATATTGGCGGTTATGTGATTGGTAAACCCTTTGGTAAACATAAGTTGTTGCCAGAAGTTAGCCCGGGTAAAACGCTGGAAGGTATGATTGGCGGCATGGCGTTTGTGATGGCACTTTTGACCGGTGTTGCTGCTTATTTGCAGTGGCCGCAAGGCGTGGCTCTGTGGTATCTGGCGGCGTTTATCCTGACGTTGTTGTCGGTGTTTGGCGATTTATCCGAAAGTATGTTTAAAAGGGTAGCAGGCCTGAAAGACAGCGGCAGCATCTTCCCTGGTCATGGCGGCATCATGGATCGTATCGACAGTCTGACCGCCACGGCACCGTTATTTGCGTTATTTGTTGCTATGTTAGGTGGCTTTTAATGCCCCGTCAGGTTGTCATTTTAGGCTCGACTGGTTCTATTGGTTGCAATACGCTGGATGTGATAGCACAGCACCCGGAGCGCTTTTCGGTGCTGGCGTTGACCGCGGGCCGGCAAGTCGAAAAACTGCTGCAACAATGTTTGGATTTTAAACCCCGTTTTGCAGCTTTGCTCTTGGAGTCTGATGCACGCTGGTTGCGTGAGCAACTGACGATATCTGGTAGTCAAACTGAAGTTCTGGTTGGCGCAGCATCATTTGCAGAACTGGCTGGTCACACAGACGCTGATATTGTGATGGCGGCGATTGTCGGAGCGGCTGGTTTGTTACCAACGCTGGCGGCAGTGAAACAAGGCAAAACGGTATTGCTGGCCAACAAAGAAGCGCTGGTGATGAGCGGAGAATTGTTTATTGATGCGGTTAAACACCATCAAGCAATTTTGTTGCCGATCGACAGCGAGCACAACGCTATTTTCCAATGCCTGCCACCCGCCTTGCAAGCCCATAGTTATCAAGGATCGTTGCCACAGGCCGGTATCTCGAAAATTCTGCTGACTGGCAGTGGCGGCCCATTCCGGCAAACTGATTTAGCCCTGTTTGATCAGATCACGCCCGAGCAAGCGGTTGCTCATCCCAATTGGGCTATGGGGCGGAAAATCTCCGTCGACAGCGCCACCATGATGAACAAAGGCCTCGAGTTTATCGAGACACGCTGGTTGTTTAATTGTCAGCCGCAAGATATTGAAGTGGTGCTGCATCCGCAAAGTATTATTCATTCAATGGTGCAATACAGTGACGGTTCGGTGTTGGCACAGCTTGGTAATCCCGATATGCGCACGCCGATTGCGCATGCGCTGGCATTTCCAGAGCGCATTGCCAGCAACGTTAAACCGCTGGATTTCTTCAATTTAGGTAGCTTCACTTTTGAACGGCCGGAGCCGCAACGTTACCCTTGTCTTGGTCTGGCGATTGACGCCTGTCGACATGGGCAGGGCGCGACAACAGCACTTAATGCCGCCAATGAAGTGGCGGTTGAAGCCTTTTTACAACAACAGATTTCATTTACCGCGATTGCCAAACTGAATGCGCTCTGCCTGGCGCGCTTTGCCAGCCATCAGGCATCACAACTGGATGATATTCTGGCGCTAGACGCTGAAAGCCGGGCTTATGCCCAACAACAACTAAGGAATTTCGTCCGATGAGTGACATACTCTGGAGCCTGATGTCTTTTGTGGTGGCATTGGGATTATTGGTCACTGTCCACGAATTTGGTCATTTTTGGGTGGCGCGTAAAAACGGCATTCTGGTGAAAAAGTTTTCGATTGGTTTTGGCAAAACCTTGTTTAGCTGGCGTGACCGCCAAGGCACCGAATTTATCATTGCTGCGATTCCACTGGGTGGCTATGTGCGGATGCTGGATGAGCGCATTGACCCGGTGTTGCCGCAATTTGCTGATTTAGCTTTTAATAACAAAACAGTACCGCAGCGGATGGCAGTGATTGCCGCCGGGCCCATTGCCAATTTTTTGTTTGCCATTTTCATTTTGGCGGTAATGTATTTGATCGGTGTACCAACGTTAAAGCCAGTGGTGGCCGATGTCATTCCAAATTCAATTGCCGCAACTGCACAGCTGCCAAACGAGCAAAAGATTGTTGCTGTGAATGGCGAAGCTGTCCGCGACTGGCAGGCCATTAGTTTACTGCTGGTCGGGCAGATTGGCCGCGACAATGTCAGCTTCACGATGCAAGATCCAGAAACAGAGGCTGAAGCAACTTATCAGCTGGATTTACGCGATTGGCGCTTTGATCCGGACAAAGACTCTATTTTTACCAGTTTGGGGCTAGTTCCGAAACAAGCAATCGCATTATTAGAGGTCGCCAGCCTGGAAAAAGGCTCTGCTGCAGAAATTTCTGGCCTGCAAATGGGTGATAAATTTATTGCCGCTGCCGGGGTCAGTTTGCAGCGTTGGGATCAACTAGTGCAAATTATTCAGAACAACCCTGGCAAGCCAATTCCGCTGCTGATTGAACGCCAGGGCGCCGAAGTCCGGCTGGATGTGACGCCGCAAAGCCGCACCATGCCGGATGGCTTTCACCAGGGCTTTCTAGGGGTAGCGCCCAAGGTGCAACCGCTTGAAGATTCAATGTTTTTTGAGCAGCAATATGGTCCGGTTGATGCCGTCTGGCAAGGCACAGTAAGGACCTGGCAACTGGTACGCCTGAGCTTTTCGATGGTCGAAAAACTGTTGTTTGGCGATGTGTCAGTCAAGCATTTAAGCGGGCCAATTTCGATTGCGCAAGGTGCTGGAAATAGTGCAGATTTGGGGCTTATTGCCTTCTTATCCTTCCTGGCGCTGATAAGTGTCAACCTTGGTGTGGTAAATTTACTGCCGTTGCCTATTTTGGATGGCGGCCATTTAATGTATCTTGTGGTGGAACTTCTCACCGGCAGGCCGGTCTCTGAGAAAGCGCAGGAGACAGGTTTTAAAATTGGAGCCTTCGTTCTGCTGATGTTAATGGGAATTGCGCTGCTCAACGATATTTCTCGTTTGTAATAAACTAATCATAAGTAGTCCAAAATAATGACAATTAAACGATTAGTAGCCGCGATGTTGTTGGCCACTGCCAGCAACTCGGTGCTCGCTGAACAATCATTTACGGTGAAAGACATTCAGGTGGAAGGCTTGCAACGCGTTGCATTAGGCGCGGCCCTGAATAATCTGCCATTTAATATCGGCGATACAGTGACAGAATACACCCTGTCCAAAGGTATCAAATCTTTATATGCTGCTGGCCATTTTGATGAAATCGCGGTTTTTCGCGATGGAAATACCATCACTTTCCGGGTGAAAGAACGGCCAACAATCAACGCCATAGAGTTTGATGGCAACAAAGACATCAAAGAAGAACAGTTGTCAGAAAGTCTGACCAACCAGAAAATTATCATCGGTGAACAGCTGGATAAAACCATCATCCGTGAAATTGAAAATGGTTTAACTGAGTTCTATCACGGTGTTGGTAAATACAACGCCAAAGTCGCTATTAAACTGACTTACCTGCCACGTAACCGCGTCAACCTGAAGCTAGAATTTGTCGAAGGTGATGCAGCGTCAGTGCGGCAGATCAATATCGTTGGTAATGAGCTGTTTGATGACGCACAAATTCTGAAAGATACCGAATCTTTGGTTGATTTACCCTGGTGGCGTTTTATGGCATCAGATCGTTATCAGAAAGACACCTTAAAAGGCGATTTGGAAAAAGTCCGCAGTTTTTATCTTGACCGTGGCTATTTACGGTTTGAGATTGAAGCCAATACGGTTGCTGTCAGCCCGGACAAAACTTCGGTTTACGTGACGCTCCAGGTGAAAGAAGGCGAGCAATATACCGTCACTGGTGTCGATTTTGTCGGTGATTTGATTGGCCAGGATGAATTTATCAAAGCCATGCTGCCGCTCAAATCCGGACAGTTGTATAACGGTGCTCTGGTCACTTACACCGAGGAAAGTATTGCCAAGTTTCTGGCAAGCTTCGGTTATGCCAATTCCAAAGTCCGCACCAGTACCAATATCAACGATGAAACCAAAGAAGTATCTTTGACCTTGTCAGTTGATCCGGGTAAACGGGTGTACGTGAACCGCATTCTGGTTAGTGGCAATGCCGCGACCAAAGATGAAGTTATTCGCCGTGAAATCCGTCAGATGGAAGGTGCCTGGTTGTCGAACGACACCCTGGAGTCTTCAAAATTATGGGTACAACGTCTGCCGTATATCGAAAAGGTTGAATTTGAAACCAAGCCAGTGCCAGGCACTGAAGACAAAGTTGACGTCGATTTTAAAATCAAAGAACGTTCGTCAGGCAGTTTTAATGCCGGCGTGTCCTTTGGTAGTTATCAGGGGTTGGCTTTCCAGTTTGGTATTGAGCAACAAAGCTTTTTAGGCTCAGGCAACGCAGCTGGTATTAGTCTGAACACCAACAAGTATCAGAAGTCGATTAACCTGTCTTATACCGATGCATATTTCACCCTGGATGGCATCAGTCTGGGCGGCAACGTCTTTTACAGTGATTTTGACGGCAGCAAAGCGGGTGCAGAAGCATATAACCAGACCAGCTACGGCACCGGTCTTAATTTTGGCTTCCCAATCAACGAATACAGCCGACTGAATTTTGGTACTGCCGTTACTTTCAGCGAAATTGCCTATATTCAGGAATTTGATCAGCTGCGTCACTTCCGTGCAGTGTTGGTTGATCCAAACCGTCCGGATCAAGCCTACAAATTTACCAACTATGATGTCTCAGTGGGTTGGATCCGTAGTACTTTAAACCGCGGTACTTTCCCGACTGACGGTTTGCGCGTATCTATATCCGGTAAAATTACCACGCCAAATTCTGATTTAACCTACTTCAAAACCAATTTTGAAGCAGCGAATTACATTGCGTTAAGTAATGATCACAGTTGGTCGTTCCTGAGCAAATTGGAAATGGGTTACGGCAATGGTTATGGCTCGAACAACGGCTACGATCATACTTTGCCATTCAGTGATAACTTCTATGCCGGTGGCCAGAATTTCCGCGGCTTTGAAAACCGGGTCATTGGTCCACGTGCGGTGTATCGTTACGTCAACTCAATACCAGGTCTGCCTGATCCAACAGGTTCAGGTTCAGGTGCTGTGTTGCCAAATCTGCCAATGTCGCCTGAATTCGACAGTTATGATATTTCGACGCGATCTTTTGGTGGTAATGCGATGGCAATTGCGACGCTGGAGTTAATTACCCCAACGCCGCTGTTAAAAGAAGATTATGCCAACTCAGTGCGGACTAGTTTGTTTGTCGATGCCGGTAACGTCTGGGATACCGAGTTCGACATCAACAGATTCGCCAACCTTACCCGATATCAGAATTCCAATTCTCTGCAAAGCGAATTGCTGGATTATTCAGATGCAGGTATGATTCGGGTCTCTGCAGGGGTCACAGTACAGTGGATTTCACCGATGGGTCCATTAACTTTCAGCCTGGCCAAAATCATCAAAAAGTATGATGGTGATGAGCAGGAGAACTTCAGCTTTAATATCGGCACAACTTTTTAAGAATAATTTTGAGGTCAAAGGACATTATGTTTAAGCCAAGCTTTACTAAAACAGCAGTGTTACTCGCCAGTGTTCTGATGGCTGGTTCTGTTACTGCAAAAGAAATGAAAATCGGTGTGGTGAATGTACGTGCCGTGTTCAGCCAAATCCCACAAACAGCGAAAATTCAGGAAGCTCTGAAAACTGAATTTGGTGCTAAGTTTGCAGAAATGCAAAAGCTGGAAAATGACCTGAAGTTTAACATTGAAAAATTTAAACGTGACGGTTCAACGATGAGCGAAGCGCAGAAAAAAGAACTGCAAACCTCAATCGAAAAACAACAGCAACAATATGAGCCAATGGCACGTAGCTTAGAAGAAAGCTACCGTCAGCGTCAGGGCGAAGAGAACAACAAAATTGGTGCTTTAATCAAAACTGCCATTGAAGGTATTGCTGCTAAAGACCAGTATGATGTGATCCTGAACGCTGAAGCTGCTGTGTTTGCCAAGCCAGAGTTTGATATTTCATCAGCTGTGGTGACTCAGGTTAGCAAAGCTAAATAATGTCGGTTTATACATTACAGACATTGGCTGAGCATTTAGGTGCTCAGCTCCATGGAGACGGCGCTGTTGAAGTCAGCGCCGTTGCCACACTTGAGGACGCAATGTCCGGACAGATTACTTTTCTGTCAAACGCCAAATACCGTAAATTTCTGCAGCAGACCAAAGCCTCAGCGTTGCTTATCAAAGCAGAAGATCTGGAGTTTTGCCCTGTTGCTGCATTGGTCGTTAAAGATCCCTATGTAGCTTTTGCCAAAGTGGCGCAGTTGCTTGATACCACACCCGCAGCGGCCAATGGTATCCATCCCACGGCAATTATCGATAGCTCTGCACAGATAGACCCTACGGCTCAACTTGGGCCTTATGTGGTAGTCAGTAAAGATGTAGTGATTGCTGCTGGTGTGCAGATTGGCGCCGGTAGTTTTATCGGCGAAGGGGCGGTAATTGCCGCCAACTGTAGAATCTGGCCTAAAGTGACGGTTTATCATCGGGTTCGTCTTGGTGAGCGTTGTATTGTGCACAGCGGTGCCGTGCTGGGCGCTGACGGTTTTGGCTTTGCCAACGAGCGTGGCCAGTGGCTGAAAATTCCTCAGGTCGGTACTGTGATTGTTGGTGACGACTGTGAAATTGGCGCCAATACCACCATCGATCGTGGTGCAATCGGCGACACGTTGATTGGCAACAATGTCATTCTGGATAATCAGGTGCAAATTGCCCATAACGTCCAGATCGGCGACCATAGCTGCATCGCTGGCTGTACAGTCGTTGCCGGTAGTACTAAAATTGGCAAATATTGTGTGATTGGCGGTGCTTGCGCTATTACCGGCCACATCGAAATTTGTGATGCCGTGCAAATTACCGGCATGTCGATGATCACCAAAGCCATCACTGAAAAAGGCATTTACTCGTCCGGGATGCCAGCAACGACCAATCTGGAATGGCGAAAAAATAACGCCCGTTATCGTCAGCTGGAACAAATATATCAGCGGTTGCGTGATGTCGAGCAGGAACTGGCTCAATTACGTAACGTCACCGGCGAATAACCACATCGTTTTGTTGTGGTTGTTTGTTCTGGTCTAATCAGTCAGAGGGTTCATTTTGACGAATTCATTAAATACCATCGAAATTCAGGAAATTATGGCGTTGTTACCACATCGCTATCCGTTTTTATTAATCGACAGGGTGCTTGATTACACCCCCGGCGAGTCGCTCACCGCCATTAAAAACGTCACCATTAATGAGCCTATTTTTACCGGCCATTTTCCGGGCATGCCAATTTTCCCAGGGGTGTTAATTCTGGAAGCGATGGCACAGGCCACCGGTATTCTTGGGTTTAAAACGGTTACCGAACGCTCAGAAAACGAATTGTACTTGTTTGCCGCTATCGACGAAGCCCGCTTTAAAAAGCCGGTAATGCCTGGCGATCAGATGGTGATTGAAGTGAAGTTTTTAAAAGAACGCCGCAATCTGTGGAAATTCGCTTGTGAAGCCAAAGTGGATGGACAAATTGTCTGTACTGCTGAATTGATGTGTGCCAGAAGAGAGCTTTAATATGATCCATCCTTCAGCAGTGATCGAACCAGGTGCTGTGATTGGCAATAATGTGCGGATTGGCCCTTTTAGCTACATCGGCGCTGGCGTGACATTAGGCGATGATTGTATTGTCGAATCACACGTGGTGATTAAAGGTCCTTCGACCATTGGCCGTGGCAACCATTTTTTCCAGTTCGCCAGTATCGGCGAAGCTTGCCAGGATAAAAAATATAAAAATGAACCGACTGAATTACATATTGGTGATTTTAATATTTTCCGCGAAGGTTGCACTGTGCATCGCGGCACCATTCAGGACAAAGGTTTGACCCTGATTGGCAGCCACAATTTGTTTATGAATTACACCCATGTCGCGCATGACTGTGTGATTGGTAACAATGTTATTTTTGCCAATGGCGCTTCCACCGCAGGACATTGTCACGTTGGTGACTGGGTGATTATTGGTGGCATGAGTGGAGTGCACCAATTCTGTCAGATCGGCTCGCACAGCTTTATTGGCGGCGGTTCTATTGTGGTCAAAGATGTTCCGCCTTTTGTGATGGCGCATGGTTCACACGCAGTGCCAAACGGGATTAACTCAGAAGGCTTAAAGCGTCGAGGTTTTAGTGCCGAGGCCATTCTGGAAATTCGTCGGGCATACAAAGTGTTGTACCGGCAGGGTTTGACGGTCAATGAAGCACTGACCGAGCTTGCTGACAAAACTGAGCAGTGGCCGGAAATTAAGTTATTTACGAGTTTTATTCAGAATTCAACGCGTGGTATTGTCCGTTAACTGATTGCAATACAACCATTTTTGAAGCGCCGTTGTCGGGTCTGACAACGGCGTTTTTATTTGCGTTCAGCAGCAAAGCAACCCGATAAAATGCTGCCGTGATTGCCTAAAGCAAGGTAAGATCGGTCGTATATATCCAGCAAGGATCCGATAATAACGTGATGCAATCTAATACTTCACCTTTAAAAATTGCCCTGATTGCCGGTGAACATTCCGGTGATATCCTCGGCGCTGATTTAATCCGGGCGCTAAAACTGGCGCAGCCAAATGCTGAATTTTATGGCATTGGCGGTGATCGGATGCGCGCCGAAGGCTTAAAAGCCGTATTTGATATGGAAGAGTTGGCAGTGATGGGGATTGTTGAGGTGCTGGGGCGGTTGCCACGGTTGCTTAAAGTACGCCGTGAAATTCTGGCGCATTTTACCACGCACAAACCGGACTTATTTATTGGCATTGACGCGCCGGATTTTAATTTACCGGTCGAGTTGAAGCTCAAACAAGCCGGTATTAAAACCGTGCATTATGTCAGCCCGTCCGTCTGGGCCTGGCGGCAAAAACGGATTTTTAAAATTGCTGCGGCCACTGATTTAGTACTGGCGTTGTTGCCGTTTGAAAAAGCCTTTTACGATTTACATCAGGTACCTTGTACCTTTGTTGGCCATACCTTAGCCGATCAGATGCCATTACAACCGGACAAAACCGCGGCCAAAGTCGCGCTTGGATTTACTGCGGATAAACCGTTACTGGCGCTGATGCCAGGCAGTCGCACCAATGAAATCAAATTATTAGCGCCAGAATTTTTACGGGCTGCCGTGCAGTTACAGCAGCAAAACCCAGGTTTACAGCTGGTTTGTAATATGGTGACGCCGGTCAAAGCCGAATTATTTAGCCAAATATGCCGCGAGATCGCGCCGGATCTTAGGTTAACCTTGTTGATTGGTCAGGCCAGGCAAACGCTGACCGCCGCCGATGCAGTGTTAATCGCTTCCGGCACAGCGACTTTGGAAGCGATGTTGGCTAAAACGCCAATGGTGGTAGCATACAAAACCAACTGGCTGACCTATCAAATTGCCAGTCGGCTGGTGAAAGTCGACTTTTTTAGTTTGCCGAATTTACTGGCGAAAAAAGCACTGGTGCCGGAATTTCTGCAGGATCAGGTGACAGTGCCGGCGCTGGTCAGCGCGATGCAGCCATTGCTGATGCAATCAGGTAGCGCAACCCAGGCCGCTTTTACCGATATTCATCAACAAATTCGCTGCGATGCCAGCGCGCAAGCCGCTAAAGCGGTGCTGGAGTTATTACATGACTGATTACCAAAGGCCAGACTTCTCATTCATCGCCGGCGTCGACGAAGTAGGCCGTGGCCCGCTGGTAGGCGCTGTGGTCACTGCCGCCGTGATCCTCGACCCAAATAATCCAATCAGCGGTTTAAATGACTCAAAAAAACTCAGCGAGAAAAAACGGCTATTGCTGGCAGAAGAAATTCGCAGTAAAGCACTGAGCTGGAGTTTAGGCCGGGCCGAAGTTGAAGAAATTGACGAGTTGAATATTCTGCACGCCACTATGCTGGCGATGCAGCGGGCTGTCGCCGGGTTACACATCAAGCCAGAGTGGGTGCTGGTGGACGGTAATAGAGTACCTGATGGCCTCAAACACTGCGGTAGTGCGGTAGTGAAAGGCGATAGTTTAGTGCCGGAAATCAGCGCCGCTTCTATTATCGCCAAAGTGGCCAGGGACGCTGAAATGACCGAGTTACATCAGCAATATCCGGAATACAATTTTGCCGGGCATAAGGGCTACCCGACTGCCGAGCATCTGGCGGCTATTGCAAAACACGGTATTCTGGCGGAACATCGTCGCAGCTATAAGCCGGTGCGGGACGCGATTGAACGTGGTCCAGGCGCCGGCGATGACAGCGTTTAACCAGATCTAATTCACAGCATTAGCAAGGATAAGCATGGAACCGGGTTTTGTGCACCTTCGGGTACACAGCGATTTTTCGATGATCGACGGCGTCAGTAAAATTAAGCCGATAGTCAGTGCTGCCAAAAAGCTCGGCATGCCGGCATTGGCGCTGACCGATCAGATGAATATGTGTGGCCTGGTGCGGTTTTACAGCACGGCGCATGATGCGGGCATTAAGCCGATTGTCGGCGCTGATGTCTGGGCGCAACATCCGTTGTTTCCGGGTGAAGCTTGTCGCATGCTCATTCTGGCGGCCGACAACGAAGGTTATCAGAACCTGACCATGTTGCTGTCCAAAGCTTATCTGCGTGGCCATGTGGCGGAAAAACCGCAAATCGACCACGACTGGCTGATTGAACACAATGCCGGGCTGATTGTGCTTTCAGGCGCCAAAGACGGCCCGTTGGGCAAAGCACTCATCAAAGGCAATAAAGGCAGTAGCGATCAGTTAGTGGCCTTTTATCAGCAACATTTCCCCAACCGGTTTTTCCTCGAAGTGACCCGCACTGGCCGGGTTGATGAAGAAATTTATCTGCAACAGGCGGTGACGCTGGCCGAAGATACCGGCCTGCCGTTGGTTGCGACCAATGAAGTGGTGATTTTAACTGCTGATGATTTTTCCGCCCACGAAATCCGGGTCGCCATCCACGATGGTTACACGCTGGAAGACAAACGCCGGCCGAAAAACTACAGCGAGCAGCAATATTTACGCAGTAGCGAAGAAATGCAGGCGCTGTTTCACGATTTACCAGAAGCCCTGGCCAACTCGGTGGAAATTGCCAAACGCTGTAACGTCACCATTCGTTTGGGCGAATATTTCCTGCCGGCTTTTCCGACCGGTGGTATGACCGACGGCGATTTCCTGGTGCTGAAATCACGTGAAGGCCTGGAAGACCGTTTACAAATTCTGTTTCCGGATGAAGCGGCACGCGTTGAAAAACGTATCCCTTATGACGAGCGGCTGCAAATTGAACTTGATGTTATCAACCAGATGGGGTTCCCAGGTTACTTCCTGGTGGTGATGGAGTTTATTCAGTGGTCCAAGGATAACGACATTCCGGTGGGGCCGGGTCGGGGTTCGGGTGCCGGTTCTTTAGTGGCTTACGCGCTGAAAATCACTGACTTAGATCCGCTGGAATTCGACTTACTGTTTGAACGGTTTCTGAACCCGGAGCGGGTGTCGATGCCCGACTTTGACGTCGATTTTTGTATGGATCGGCGCGACGAAGTGATTGAACACGTCTCCGACATGTATGGTCGGGAAGCGGTATCGCAAATTATTACCTTCGGTACCATGGCGGCAAAAGCGGTGATCCGCGATGTTGGCCGGGTACTAGGCCATCCATATGGTTTTGTTGACCGGATTTCCAAGCTGATCCCGCCAACGCCGGGTATGACGCTGGAGCAGGCTTTTATCGAAGAGCCGCGCCTGCCTGAGCTGTATGCCGCTGATCAGGAAGTCAAAGATCTGATTGATATGGCGCGTCGGCTGGAAGGCGTGACCCGAAACGCCGGTAAACACGCCGGTGGTGTGGTGATCGCGCCCACTAAAATTACCGATTTTGCCCCAGTCTATTGCGACAGCGAAGGCAATAACCCGGTCACCCAGTTTGATAAAAACGACGTTGAATATGCCGGCTTGGTGAAATTCGACTTCCTCGGCCTGCGCACCCTGACCATTTTGCAATGGGCAGTGAATATGGTAAACGAGCGGCACCTGAAAGAGGGCAAGCCGCCGGTCGATATCACGCAAATTCCGCTGGTCGATAAAAAAAGTTACGACATGCTGATGAAAGCGGAGACCACTGCGGTATTCCAGCTGGAATCGCGTGGCATGAAAGACTTAATCCGCCGCCTGCAGCCCGACTGCTTCGAAGATATGATTGCACTAGTGGCGCTGTTCCGGCCGGGTCCGCTGCAATCGGGCATGGTAGATAACTTTATCGACCGTAAACGCGGCCGCGAAGCGATTTCGTATCCGGATGCTACCTGGCAACACGAATCGCTGAAACCCATTCTGGAACCAACCTACGGCATTATTCTGTACCAAGAGCAGGTGATGCAGATTGCCCAGGTGCTGTCAGGTTATTCCCTGGGTGGCGCTGACTTATTGCGCCGCGCTATGGGTAAGAAAAAACCGGAAGAAATGGCCAAGCAGCGCGACACCTTCCAGAATGGCGCAGCCGATAATGGTGTTGATCCGGAACTGGCGATGAAAATCTTCGACCTGGTGGAGAAATTCGCCGGTTATGGTTTTAACAAATCGCACTCCGCCGCCTATGCACTGGTGTCGTATCAGACGCTGTGGATGAAAGCGCATTTCCCGGCCGAATTTATGGCGGCGGTGATGTCGGCGGATATGGATAACACCGACAAAATCGTCACTTTGGTCGATGAATGTGAGCAAATGAAGCTCAAACTGATTCCGCCTGACGTCAATTCCGGTTTGTATAAATTCACCGTCAACGAGCTTGGCCATATTGTCTATGGCATTGGTGCGATTAAAGGGGTGGGTGAAGGCCCGATTGAAGCCATTATTGAAGCGCGCACCCAAAAAGGTGCTTTTGTCGATTTATTCGATTTTTGCGCCAAAGTGGATTTAAAAAAGCTTAACCGTCGTGTCATAGAAAAGCTGATATTATCGGGTGCAATGGATAGACTAGGGCCACATCGCGCTTCGTTGATGGCAACGCTGGAAGAAGCGATGAAAGCCGCTGAACAACACGCTAAAGCCGAAGCCGTTGGCCAAAGTGATTTATTTGGCTTGTTGTCGCCAGAACCTGAAATGTCGGCCAAAGCCTTTAAACAAGTGCCGGTGTGGCCGGACGAAGTCTGGCTCGAAGGGGAGCGCGAAACGCTGGGGCTTTATCTGACCGGTCATCCGATCAACCGTTATTTGGCCGAATTGCATCATTACAGCAGTTGTCGACTGGTTGAAATGCAGCCGGGACGGCGTGACCAAACCGTGCATGCCTGCGGTTTGGTGGTGTCGGTGCGGGTGCTGATCAACAAAAAAGGCCGGCGCTGGGCTTTAGTGCAATTAGATGACAAATCAGCTCGCTTAGATGTACGTTTTTTCCCCGAACAATTCGAGAACTTCGAGCATCTGCTGCAAAAAGACCGGGTTTTGGTGGTTTCTGGACAGGTCAGCTTTGATGATTTCAGTGGCGGCCTTACAATGACCGGCCGCGAAGTGGTCGAAATCACCCAAGCGAGGGAAAAATGTCTTAAATCCCTGTTGGTTATGGTAGATTCAGCGCAGGTTGGCGCGGATTATTTGCCGAGGTTACAGCGGGTACTAACCGAATTTAAAGCGGGCACTGTACCGGTACAGGTCCGCTATCAACGCCAGGAAGGCGCTGTAACGATGGCTTTGGGAACTGAATGGTGGGTAACGCCCACAGACGCTTTGTTGCATCAGTTAAAACAATTAGCAACAATACATCTTGAATTTAACTAAGTAGGTAGTGACAGTCGATGATGCTGAATTATTTAGAGTTTGAGCAACCGATTGCGGAACTTGAAGCAAAAATAGAAGAACTGCGCAAAGTCAGCCGCAATGGCGAGTTCGATCTCGGCTTGGAAGAAGAAGTGAACAAGCTCAAAGAAAAGAGCCTGACGCTGACCAAAAAAATCTTTGCTGAGCTGGGTGCCTGGCAAGTCGCACAATTAGCGCGGCACCCGATGCGTCCTTATACGCTTGATTATATTAAGCATATTTTCACTGATTTTGATGAACTGGCGGGCGATCGTACTTTTGCCAATGATGCCGCTATTGTTTGTGGTACTGCCCGGTTAGGTGAGCGCACTGTGATGATCATCGGCCATCAGAAAGGCCGCGATACCCACGAAAAAATTAAACGGAACTTCGGCATGCCACGGCCGGAAGGTTATCGTAAAGCGCTGCGGATGTTTGAAATGGCCGAGCGTTTTAATATGCCGATCATTACCTTTATCGACACCCCAGGTGCTTATCCGGGCATTGGCGCGGAAGAACGTGGTCAGAGTGAAGCCATTGCCCGTAACTTAAAAGTGATGGCTGGGTTAAAAGTGCCAGTGCTTTGTACCGTCATTGGTGAAGGTGGTTCTGGTGGCGCATTGGCGATTGGTGTTGGCGATCAGGTTAACATGCTGCAATACAGTACCTATTCGGTGATTTCGCCTGAGGGTTGTGCTTCTATTCTGTGGAAAAGTGCTGAAAAAGCGCCATTGGCCGCCGATGCGATGGGCATTACTGCACCACGCTTAAAAGAGCTGAATCTGATTGACGAAATTATTCCGGAACCATTAGGCGGAGCGCACCGTGCTCATGAGCAAATGGCCGCCAGTCTGAAACAAGCCTTACTGCGTGATTTAGCCAAACTGGATAAATTATCAGTTGCTGAACTCTTGGATCGCCGTTATAAACGGTTGATGTCCTTCGGTTACTGCTAAACAGGAAGCCGCCTAGTGCGGCTTTTTTTATGCCCGATTTAAAACCTGATCTAACGAAAGAGCCGGTCAGCCACTTGATCCGCGAACTTGATGCGGCGATTGAGCTGCAGCTGCAAAGTTATGCCATTCAAAACGTGGTGTTGGGACTCAGTGGCGGGCTGGATTCGACGCTGCTGTTACAGTTATTGGTGCGCTGGCAGGCAAGCGCACCAAACCGACAGCTGCAGGCAGTGCATGTGCATCATGGTTTAAGCGCAAATGCTGACGCTTGGGCAGTATTTTGTCAGCAGCAGTGTGACAGACTCGGCGTGCCGCTGCGGATCCGTCATATTCGTCTTGCAACATCAGCCAATATCGAAGCGCAGGCTCGGACTTTACGATATCAGGTATTGACCGGGCAGCTGCTTGGTTCCTCCCACAACGCACTATTAACGGCACATCACGCCGATGATCAGCTGGAAACCTTGTTGCTGGCGTTAAAGCGCGGCAGTGGTCCTGCCGGGCTTGCTGGTATTTCGAGTGCAAAACCTGTGGGCGATGCCTGGATATTACGGCCGTTGTTAAATTTTGAACGAGAACAGTTGGAAGCCGCTGCCAAAGATTTGCAGCTGAGTTGGATTAACGATGAAAGTAATCTGGATCCCCGGTTTGACCGCAATTTTTTGCGCCTTGAAGTGCTGCCACTGTTAAAACAGCGCTGGGGATCAATTGCCACGACCGCCAGTCGAAGCTTGCAACAGTTAGGGCAGGTGCAGCAAGTCAACGATCACTTATTGCAGCGCCACTTGGCGGAAATTTCCGGTGCTGAGCAGTTATCGGTTGCCGGCTTGATGCAGCATGATGATTTGACGCAAAACTTGCTGCTGCGGTTATGGTTGAAACAGTTTGGGTTAAATCCTGGCAGCGAGCGGCTGCTGCGGATCAAACAGGAACTGATCCAGGCTAAAGCCGATGCCGAACCGCAAATTTTGTTGGGCGGTCATAGTCTGCGCCGTTTTGCTGGTTATTTGTATTTATTAAACCCGTCACAACATCAGTCTGTTATGACAAAACCACCCAGTCTGCAACCGTTGTTGCCGGGAGAAATTGTCAGGCTAGCGGATGGCAGAAGGATGGTGTGGCAAACACAGCAGGCTGATTTTGGTGCAGATGCCAGTTATTGGCCTTTAGCTGTAGCAACAGATGCTTCATTAGAGTTAGGTTTTGGCTGGCTCAGTTACCGGTTTAAACCGGCTGGTTACCCGCACAATAAGCCGTTAAAACAGTGGTTTAAACTTTGGAAGGTGCCGCCCTGGCAACGTGGCTCCGTGCCGTCAATCATTGCCGGGCAGCAAATTTTACTGGTGGTGGATCATGGGGCGACTTGTGGTCCAACCGCAGCACAAAGTTGGCTTTCGGTTAGTGCTGCACCCCAATCCACTTAAGCTTTGGCGAGTTCTGCCAATGAGGTATTGGCTTTTGCAGATTGCCGTACCAGGTTTTTACCGGCTTGTTTGGCCTGATATAACGCGCTATCCGCGCGATTAAACAGACTTTTGCAATCTTCCGTTTCGACCAATTGTGCCAATCCGGCACTGGCAGAAACACCAAATTTGTCGCAAGTATGGTGCTGTGAAATGGCTTTTACTAAACGATGTGCGACCAATTCGGCACTCGATGCGTCTTCTGAGGTCAATAACACCGCAAATTCATCACCACCAAAACGGAATAAATTGTCGCTGACGCGCAAGGTATTACGCATTGCATCAGCTACTGAAAGTAATACTTCGTCACCGGCGTGGTGACCGTGGTGATCATTCACCGCTTTGAAGTTGTCTAAATCGAGCAGGATTAGTGCACAAGGCTGTTGTTTTCGTTCAGAAAATTGTACGGCCTTAGCAAAGGAATCATCAAAGAACCGCCGATTGCCAAGGCCGGTCAGCGTGTCTTTTAGTGCCAGCTGTTGTAAGCGGGTGACCACCAAAGCATTTCGAAGCGGAAACAACCATTGGGTTTCCAGCTCCAGTAACCGTCTTTGTTGTAGCGGACTAATTTGCACTTCACTTTGATACACCAGTTCAGCCAGACATTGATCGTTGAGTAGCAGCATGCTGCGATATTCATGCTCTGCCGGATACGAGCCCGCCGCGCTGAACACGCCAACCGCAGTATGCATTTCAATTGCCGTCAGCGGCAAAACTTTGCCCGCAGCCATCGAGAAAATTTGCAGCTGCTGTGCCAAATCAAGACTGGTTTGCAGTTGTTCAACCAAACCTGGTCCAACGGTATTGGTCAAATGTGACCAATTTGGTTTTGATGTGACGCTGGCGTAACTTGGAACGTGATCCAAAGACATTTCGCTAAAGCTGAACAATTCCATCAGCCTGCTCCTGTAAAAGAGTGATATTTGTACAGAGCAGGATCTATGCCATTATTTAATAGCTATGGAATACATATGGTTACAAATGTTGATAACTGACAGCCTGTTGGTCGTCAGCAAATTGACGGCAATAAGCTGCCCGTTTAGCTTCAGTTGACTTCAGGCTCTTCAGCGTTTGGCGCTAAAAACGCCATAATTTCGTCCATTTGCAGCATGGCGTCGTCATAACCTAATTCAATCAATCGTTTGGTAAATGACTTTTCAAATAACAGGTAACTGGCGAGACTGGAATCCGAGTGTTGTTTGATGCCGATGCAGCGCAGTAAGGTGCGCACCGCCATCGGCAATGCCAGATAATTTTCGCTGGCGAGCTGATTAAAGTTGGTGCTGGGGTTAATTAGTAAACTTTGCACCGGTTTCAGTTCGGTTTTGATTTGATGCTGCTGCAATGTTTGAATGGTTTTATTCACCCGCAGCATCCGTTCCAGATCTGCGGTTAAAGTATCAGAAAAAATACTGTCCAGCAGATGACCAGCGATAGTGGAAAGATTCGGATGATGGGGCATTTGCTGTAGATGTTCGCGGCGTCTGGGTTGTTCCAACCCGATAATCAGAATTTTGTCGGCGCCGAGGTGAATAGGCGCACTAAGCGGTGCCAATTGATTGACGCTACCATCACCATAATAATGTTGATTGATCCGCACTGACGGCATCACCAGCGGAATAGCGGCCGACGCCATCAGATGGTGAATACCCAGCAAAGTACGCTGACCGCAGCGACGCGAACGTTGCCATTCCGGTGCATCTTTGGACTGGAAAAATGTAATGGAATCGCCGCTGTTATAGCAACTGGCGGTCACTGACACGCTGTCGAGATAACCGCCCATAATATTCCGGTCTAGCCGTTTTAAATCCAGCAGTTCGTTCAGCAGCAGTTTCAGCGGTTTGTTGTCGAGTAACGAGACTGGTTTGTGATTGGCGTAATCTGCCTGAAATGCGCTGAAAAACCCTCGCAGCAGATGATAGGAAGCTCGGAAATAATCGGAATAGTACACATGATGGGTATGAAAGTTTTTCCAGATCCATTCCAGTTTGCGCACCCCTAAGTGAAAACAACTGGCGTAACAGGCGACCGCAGTGCCATTGATCGCGCCAGCGGACGTGCCACAAATAATCTGAAACGGCGATTTACTGTTACGCGGATACTGCTGAGCTATCGCTTTAAGCACACCAACCTGATAAGCAGCTCTGGCGCCGCCACCGGTCAGTAATAAGGCTATTTTGGGGTTTTGCTTTAAATCACTCATACAACACGACAAACAGCCTGCGGCTTTAACTTTACTTTGCTAACTATTGCCGACTTTGCCATACAATGCAACGCTCTGATCTACAGAATGAATCTGTAGTTGTGCCGAAGCTGTAACTGCCGGTGGAACGCCACCGGCGCTTCGGGTACAGTAGCACACTGTTGTTATTCGTTATTTGCGAGGGATCTATGTCTAACCGCACGCCAAGTCAAACCACCGATCGAACTTCTCAACAAACGACTACAAATCCGGCAACGCAGCGCTGGATTGGCCCCGTTGTCGCAGTGATTATTCTGGCAGCTGGCGGCTGGTATTTTTTAAAACCCGAACCTGTGCCAGTGATAGTCACAGAAACAACAGCCGCAGTGCCTGAGGTGACGACACCGGTGACCGAACCGGCCGATGTGTTATCTACAGCGCAAGAGCCTGCCGATGAAATCAGCGCACAGGCGGCGGATGCTGGCATTGACGGCACCGCATTACCAGCCGAGCAGGAAGTGGTCGCCACTGAACCGCTACCGGCACTCGACGAGTCCGATGGGGTGGTAAAACAAAAATTGCTGGCGTTGCCATGGCAAGCAGGATTGTCATCGTTGTTTGTCGGCGAAGAAATGGTCCGGCGCTTTGTCGTGCAGATTGACAATATTGCACAAGGCCGGCTGGTACCGGAACAAGCCCTATTTAAAGGTTTGACACAGGATTTTAAAGCGACGCAAACCGGTCAGCAGTATCAGTTGGATATCGCCAATTATCAGCGTTATCAGCGGCATCTGGAGTTATTGGAAAGTGCGCCACAAGCCGAAGTAGTGGCGCTGTTCAATCAGCTTTATCCGTTGATGCAACAGGCTTATCTGGAGCTTGGTTACCCGGACGCACAATTTCGTGATCGGGTTCAACAAGCGATCCAGCAGCTGTTAGCGGCGCCGGAAATTGCCGATGGTCCAATGTTGGCGCTGGATTCGGTGCAATACACTTTTGCCGATGCCGAAATCGAGCAACTGTCGATGGCGCATAAACAAATGGTGCGGTTAGGTCTGAAAAATCAACAACGACTGAAATTGTTGCTGGCGGCTTATCAGCCGTTGTTGGCAAAAAAATAGCAAAACATATGAATGAAATATTGGCAGAAGAAGGTTGTTGTCAATGACACATTGGCCGGAGTTACCCAAAGAAGCCCCAAAACACCAGAGCCCGGCGGCGCAAAAATTTGGCCGCTGGGTACTTGAAAAGCTCGGCTGGCAAATTGAAGGTAATTTGCCGCCGTTGTCTAAATTTGTAGTGGCGGTGGCGCCGCATACTTCCAACTGGGATTTTGTGATTGCGATGGCCGCCAGTCTGGCGCTGGGCGTGAAAATTTCGTTTTTAGGCAAACACAGTATTTTTGTCTGGCCACTGCGGAACTGGTTATTACGTTGGGGCGGCATCCCGGTGCGCCGCTCCGAGCGACATGGTGTGGTGGAACAAATCGCCCGCCAGTTTGCTGATCAGCCGCAGTTAATCCTTGGTGTGTCGCCGGAAGGCACGCGCAAAAAAGTCACCACCTGGCGCTCCGGCTTCTGGAATATTGCCAGAACCGCCGGTGTACCTATTCAATTGCTTGGCCTGGACTATGCGCAAAAGAAGCTGGTGTTTGGACCTTTACATCAGACAGGTGATAATTTCGAACAGGATTGTCAGCAGATGCGCGTGTTTTTTCAGCAAATGACCGCGAAAAAACCAGAATTTGCGTAGTGTGATGCGAAGAATGGGTTGCGATGCGTGGCGGTTTTGCGCATAATGCGCCCGCGTCAAAGGTAAGCCTCAACTTGCCACGATGCATTTTTCGTTATGTTCGTTACAATGGTGGCCTTATCGGTCCTCTCGCAATACTAGTACGTGAACCCGGTCAGGTCCGGAAGGAAGCAGCCGAAGCGTATGACGTGTGTGCCGGGATGTGGCTGGTAAGGCTACCACCCAAATTCTCCTTTGTTTTACCTCTTTATGTTCCCCGAAATTGCAGTGTTCCCACTTATCCAGTTGGTTTTTTACTACATTAGAAAGATTTTTACACTTGAGGTTCAGCCTTGTGGCTTTATTGCTGCAAAAGCTCGCTGAAAATCAGCCTGTACTATCTCCAGCGCCGCCAGAATCACTGCCGGTGGCAACTGCTGTTGTTCCAGTAACATAATTAAATCAACGGCTAACTGTATTTCGATGGCAGCCTGCGCCAGCGGCACAGGCTTGTTTACCATCGCTATTTCAGATTTTGATTCAGATTCAGGCATCAATAGCGGTCGTGGTTGGGGCGGTTTGGTCATCAGCCTTCAGATTATCCGGACTGTCTAAAAATGCGCGGCCTTTGGCAACGGCTTCTTTCACTCGGGTCACCATTTCAAAACGTTCGGTTTGTGGCAGGTAAAACGCTAAATCCACTTCATAACGAATATATTTACAGGGCAGCTGGTTCAGCACGATACAGGATAAGTCGGCCAGATATTCAGGATCCTGATCCGTTAATCCCAGTTCCAGCAGGTGATCAAGCATCAGTTTTTCGTAATAGTTGTGGATATCATCATGTAGTTTCATCAACTGCTCCATCGTCGTTTGCGGTCAAACAGGTTGACCTGACTGGTTTTTTTGTTCGGCTAAGCATAAACCCTCACCAGCAAAAATGCCACAGCTGGTCAGACTGACATTGTGGCTGATGCACTGCTACAATGCGCAGTCGCAATTAAGGCCATCGGCCGGATCCTCATTATGCAAAAAAATACCACGCCTTGTTATTACGGCGATTACCTGCAACTCGATAAAATTTTGACGGCACAAGCGCCGGAAAGCGCCAAATATGGCAATGAAGCCCACGACGAAACCTTATTTATTGTGGTGCACCAAGTGTATGAGCTGTGGTTTAAGCAAGTGTTACACGAGTTAAAGTCAGTGCTTTCAGTATTCGCTGCGACCGAAGTTAAGGATGAACAACTGACAGGTGTGGTGCATAAGCTAAAACGGGTGATCACCATCCAGCAGCTAATGAACCAGCAGATTGGCGTGATGGAAACGATGACGCCGCAGGATTTTATGTCATTTCGCGACTATCTGGTGCCGGCTTCTGGTTTTCAGAGTGTGCAGTTCAAAATGTTAGAAATTGGTCTGGGTCTGAAAAGTGGCTACCGGATTGATTATGATAAAAACTCCTTTTACAGCCGCCTCAATGAACAAGATCGCTTGTTCTTGCAAAGTCTGGAGCAACAACCGAGTTTGTTTGAGCAAGTCGAAAAATGGCTGGAGCGGATGCCGTTTTTAGAATTTGGCGATTTTAGTTTTTGGCAGATGTACCAAAACGCTACTACCCAAATGCTGGATGAAGACGAACAAACCGTCCGTAGCATTGTGCAAATCGCCGAACATGAGCGTGAGTTGCAACTTGGCGAAATTGACAAAACCCGTGCTAAATTTGCCGCTTTACTGGATAACGATAAATATAAGCAGTTACAACAGGATGGCAGTTTCCGGCTTAGTCAACGCGCGATGCTGGCAGCGCTGTTTATCAGTTTGTATCAGGAAGAGCCGGTGTTTAACCTGCCATTTCAGGTGCTAACCTGCTTGACTGAAATCGACGAAAATCTGACGATCTGGCGGTATAAACACGCCATGATGGTGCAGCGGATGTTGGGAACCAAAATTGGCACTGGCGGCTCATCTGGCCATGATTACTTAAAACGCACCACCGAAAAAAATCGGATCTTTACCGATTTATTCCATATGGCGACTTTTTTACTGCCAAAAGCCAGTCTGCCGCAACTGCCGCAGACATTGAAACGTCAGTTAGGGTTTTATTTTGCAGGAGCAGGTCAGCCGTAACCCGAACTATTGCGCACTGTTATATAAAGCGCTGATGCCGGTTTGTTCGATGTTAAGTCTGAATGTCGATCGGCAACTGCCTGCTGGCAAATGCCGCTTTAAACAGCTGTAAATGCACAGCAGTTAATGCCACCAAATCCCGCTGATAGCCACCACCAATTACGGCGGCCAGCGGGATTTTTAACTCATGACAGCGATTGATAACGCAACTGTCGCGCGCCAGAATGCCTTGGGTGCTCACGGATAATAATCCCAAATCATCCTGCTGATGAATGTCGACGCCGGCATCATACAACACCAGATCGGGCTGATGCAGTGCCAACAAATAATCCAGACTTTGCTGCACGGCTTCCAGATAAGGTGCATCAGTGCAGCCGTTGGGCAGTGCCAGATCCCAATCTGATTGTTGTTTTCGCGCCGGGAAGTTTTTCTCACCATGCAAAGATGCAGTAATGATATTTGGATCATCGGCAAAAATTAACGCACTGCCATCGCCTTGATGTACATCACAATCAAAAATCAGAATTTTATCGACGCCTTGTTGTTGCAGGACCCGGGCGGCAACGGCCAAATCGTTAAACAGACAAAAGCCGCTACCTTCGCCGGCAAATGCATGGTGATAACCGCCACTTAAATGCAGGGCTAAACCATGTTGTAATGCAAGTTGAGCGGTTTGAATGGTGCCGCCGACGGAACGCAGGCTGCGGTTAATCAGAAACTCTGACCAAGGAAAACCAATTCGCCGTATCGCTTTGGCGTCAAGCTGTCCTGAGCACAACGCTTCTATATAAAGAGTGTCATGGACTAACGCCAGTTCAGCCTGGGTTGCCGAAGTGGGTTCGACAAAACAATCAAGAGGCACGCCAGCGGCTAACAATGCCTGATATAAAGCACAGTATTTACCAATGGGATAACGGTGCCTATCCGGTAATTGCAGTTCGCTGTAGCAGGAGTGATAAATAAGCGGTGGCCAGTGCATCAGAACTCGCGTTTTTGTTCCAGCCACTGAATTTCGGCTTCGAGTTGGCTGATAGCTTTACGACAGCGGCCCAAGCGGGCGTGCAAGGCCAGTTGCCGCACCGGATCTTGTTGTTCACGCGCTGCTTCGTTAATTAAATCCAGCAACCGCCTCTCAAACTCATGGGTTTCACTGAGCTTTTGATACAACGCCTGATGTGAACCACCCAGCTCTGCCAGCAGTTGTCCGGCGCGATGCCGTTGCGGTGTTGTTGGTGCCTGCGCCGCGGTTTTTGCCGGACGCCATTTACTTTTTTCACGCTGGCGGACATCAAGACAAGAAAAAGCCCGGCCAAGCGCCTGCATTTGCGCCGATAATTTTTCGGCGAGGCGTTGTTGGTTTTGTTGTTGAATGATCAATAATTCGCCAGCGCCACGGATTGGTTGTTGCAGTCGTTGCAACAATTGCATCGCCTCTTGTACATAATCGAGTAGTTGTGGTGAATGGCATTGAAATAAGTCGGAAGCAAACCAATCGCGACGCTGCCAGGCAGGCGCTTGTTGATCAATTTTGCTGGCCTGACTGGCCAGCTTCAATAACTGTTGTTCCAACTGGTCGGTGAGAAGCTGCCACTTGTATAGAGAAGTGCTGCTGGTCATGTCGAAAACCAGGTTTGCCAAATCAGTCGTAGGGCAATGGCCATCACCATCACTATAAAGAGTGGTTTGATCAATTTACTACCAAAGCGAATGGCGGTGTGTGCGCCGAAGTAAGATCCGACCATCAGGCATAACCCCATCGCCAGCCCCAATTGATAATGAATGTGACCAAGCATCGCAAAGGTCACTAACGCAAAACCGTTACTGACAAAATTCATCGAACGCGCGACACCACTGGTCAGCAGCAGATTGATTTTGTATAACGCCATTGTCGACACCATCCAGAATGAACCGGTACCAGGTCCGGCGATGCCATCATAAAAGCCAAGCGTTAACCCCTGTAGCCGTTGTGTCCAACGATTTTTGCGGTTTTCTTTGGGGAGCATAAGCTGATCATCAGGTTGTACTTTGGCAAACAGACTATAAATTGCGGCTACCAGGATCAGCACTGGCAGTACTTTTTCCAGCGTTTGTTTACTGATTTGATCCACCACCAACACACCCAGGCAAGCGCCAATAGCCGTTGCCAGCAGGGCATGGCGCCAGTACCTTGGATCAAATAGTTTTTTGCGGTAATAAGTAACCGAAGCGGTTAACGAGCCAAAAGTTGCCGCCAGTTTATTGGTGCCAAGCACCAGATGCGGTGGTAGGCCAGCAGTCAGCAGGGCCGGAACCGTTAATAAACCACCACCGCCGGCAATCGCGTCAATAAAACCCGCCATAAAAGCGACCCCACATAGCACCAGCCATAAACTGGGTTCAAGCGCAAATTCCATGATTATCCGTCAATTTGTTGCCGAAACGGCGGGAGTGCTTTTAGCATGGCACTGCCATACGACTTGGTGACTAAACGTCGGTCCAGAATCACAATTTTGCCTTGATCCTGTTCCTGACGCAGCAGTCTACCACAGGCTTGCACCAGTTTCCTTGCCGCAGCTGGCACCGTTAACTGCAAAAATGGATTGCCGCCGCGTTTGGTCACTGCTTCTGCCATCGCTTCTTCAAAGGGGGATGTTGGTACCGCAAAGGGTAGCTTGGTGATGATCAGATTGGTTAATAAAGCGCCCGGCAAATCGAGGCCCTCCGAAAAACTCTGAGTACCAAATAAAATACTGCCGTTGCCACCTTCAATTTTCATTTTATGCAAATCAAGCAACGATTGCCGGCCGGCTTCGCCCTGTACTAACAAGGTAAATCCTTGTTCGCGTAAGGCTTTCGCCACCTGTTCCATTTGCCAGTAACTGGCGAATAGCACCAGATTGCCGACTTGTTTATCCAGATATTGCGGCAACACAGTGATCAATTCAGCGGTGAATACATCGGAACTTGGTTCACTGTTTAATTTAGGGATATGGATTAAACCCCGTTCGGCATAGGCAAAAGGTGAACTGACCTGTAGGGTCTGTAAGCCAGGATGGTCGGTTAAACCCAGTTCTCGTTTGATGTAATCAAAGGAATTTAGCGAGGTTAGAGTGGCGGAACACAACAGCACCGTATGCGCTTGTGAAAATAATAATTCATCAAGTTGAAAACTGACTGACAACGGGCAGGCATGGCCCCGAATTTGCTGGTCGCGCTGACTAAGCCAGCGCGCCTGATTCACATAATTTGTCTGCGGCACTGACCACAGTTGCCACAACTGATGTTGCCCGGAAAACTTTTGTTCCAGCACCGACAGCTCATGTTGCAACGGCAACAGCACTTTATTGCGTACTTTGCCTTCGCTGGCGAGTTCCAATAATTGCTGGAACAACTTTTCGATACAAGACATTAACTTGCCGCTATGTTCAGCCAAGGTATCAGCCTGACGCGAAAACAGCTCTGGTAAGACCGCATCGACAAACCGGTGATGTGGCGAATTGGCGAACCACTGACTTTGTTTGCTAATAGCCTGTTGCATCGGTTTGAGCAGATTAAAAAAGTCTTGCGATAACTCAACCAACTTTAAGGTTTCACGTATGGCGCCGTGGTGGGTCAGATTACTTTGCAAATTCTGATACAGTTTGTCGATTTGTTGTTGCCAATAGTTGCAATCGATATTGAGCTGGGTGTCGGCGGAAAAAAAATCGCGCCCACAATCAGCCAGATGGTGCGCTTCATCAATGACATAAATGCATTCTTCCGGCTTTGGCAAAATACTGTTGCCTGAGGCTAAATCGGCTAGCAGCAAGGCATGATTCACCACCAGCACCTGACTGTTGTCGATTTCAGCGCGAGCCAGATGAAAAGGGCAATTTTTATGTGCCGGATGTTGTTTATGACAATGATAAGCATCGGCCTGGATACCTGCCCAGGCCTGATCCGTCAGCTGAATTGGCAGCGAATCGCGATCACCCAACCAGCTGCGGTCGTCCCAGGCTGCTTGCAACTTGGCTAGCTGTGCCGGATCACTGGCTTGCCATTGTGGTAGCAAATCGGGCTGTAATAGTTGATCACGTAGCCGCTGGATACAGGCGTAGCGCTGGCGACCTTTAATCAGTGTGAACTCAAACGGCAGTTTGCTATGACTTTGAAAAAACGGTAGATCTTTAAACACCAGCTGTTCTTGCAAAGCCACTGTCGCCGTTGCAATGACCAGCGTTTTTTTCTTGTGCAGCGCGAGCGGGGTCGCAGCCAGTAAATAAGCCAACGATTTGCCGGTGCCGGTGCCGGCTTCGATCAGGCCGATGCGATCATGACTATGATAAGAACCAGCAATGATGTTGGCCATTTCAGCGACCAGTTTGTTTTGAGAAGGGCGTGGTTGATAGCCGGGTAATCCGGTTTTGATCAGTTGATGGATGGCTTTGATTTCAGCCTTCTGTCCGGCGCTCAGCATAAGAATACTTGTATAAATTTACAGGTATCTCATTGTAAACAGTCGGTGGATGTCGTGCAAACTCAGATGAACGCCAAAAAACCGACGATGAGATGCAAGTATCCGTTAGCAAATGCCTGACTCTTTATTAACCAAATAACATTTGATTTTACTGGACGGAACTATTTACAGTCATTGTTGTGGCACGACAACGAATTAACGGTTTTGTTCCATCAAATTTGTTGACCTTTGAAAAAAAATACGTTTATTATCGAAGTCGGTTCACGGAAACGTTCCGTAACAGTTCGCCTGAAAGTATATGATTCAGGCTAAAAAAATAGAATCACTTATTACAGTGGTCCAGGGAGAATAAAACATGTTTGCTGCGAATAAACTATCAAAGTCGGTAAAAATCGCGCTGGTCTTAGGGGTTGCCTCACCTCTGTTCTTTTCTCAGGGCGTTGTAGCCCAGGAAGAACCAGCTGCTGATCAAACAGTCGAAAAAATTCAGGTAACCGGTAGCCGGATCCGTAGTGCCAACGCCATGTCGACCAGCCCAATTGCAACCATCGGCGAAATCGAAATTAAGCAACAACAGCAACCTGAAGTTGAACGTATTATCCGTAACCTGCCATCTGCGCTGCCAGGTGACGGTTCAAACGTAAACAACGGTTCTGGTGGTGCTGCTTCAATCAACTTACGTGGTCTGGGCCGTAACCGTAACTTGATCCTGATGAATGGTAAGCGGATGGTTCCGTTTAACACTCAAGGCCATGTTGATACTTCTTCTATCCCAACAGCACTGATCGATCGTATCGATCTGGTCACTGGTGGTGCATCAGCTGTATACGGTTCTGATGCAATTTCAGGCGCCATGAACGTTGTTCTGAAAAACGACTTCGAAGGTGTTGAATTCGAAACAGGCCATTCCCGTTCTGCTGAAGCCGATGCTTTCTCTCAAAATGCCAGCCTGACTTTAGGTGGCAATTTTGATGATGACAAAGGTAACGCTGTTCTGTCTCTCGGCTGGTTAGATCGTGATTCTCTGCTGTTAGGTCAGCGCCCACTGGGTAACCTGGGTATCGTGACTGCAACTGGCGGCAACTACCAAAACTTCCTCGATGGTATTGCTCCAACTCCACCAGCTGATCCAGCGTGTGGTGGTCCAGGTGCAGTAGCTGCTGGCGGTTCAGGTACTACGCTGCCAACGCGTATTGGTCTGTTTGGTGTTCCAAGTGTTGCCGGTCAGTTCCGTGATGGCGGTAATCTTGGTGCAAACTGTTCGGTATTTAACTTCAACCCGTTCAACTACTACCAGACTCCAGCTAAGCGTTACAGCGCTACAGCATTAGCACGTTACAACCTGAACGACGAACATACTGTATTCACAAACGTAAACTACGTAACGACTTCAGTAGACACGCAAGTTGCGCCATCAGGTATTTTCGGTACTGCCTTCTGGATCCCAATGGCAAACCCGTTCTTAAATACTCAAGCTCGTAATTTCATCCTGAACGGTGCAAATGCTGCTCTTGGTAGCATGAATGCGACCAACTGGCGTGACACGAACAACAACGGCGTTGTTGATCAGGCTGACTCCTTACGGATGAACATTTTCCGTCGTACTGTTGAGTTAGGGGCACGTTCAACTGGTTATGATTCTGACCAATTCCAGTTCGTGACTGGTGTGGAAGGTTTCCTGACGGATACCTGGGCTTATGAAGTTTCAGCTCAGCACGGTCAGACTAAACGTTTAGACGTCAGCGCTGGTTACACTAACGTTGCGAACATTGCAAACCAGTTAGATGCAGTATCAGAAACCGCATGTCGTAACGGCGATTCAAGCTGTGTGCCAATCAACTTATTCGGTGGTTTCGGTTCTATCACTGAAGAAATGGCTGCTTATGCTCGTGCAACTGCTTTCGTTGCAACTGAATATCAACAACGTGTGGTTTCAGGTTCTATCAACGGTCCATTCGACGCTATCGTATCTCCTTGGGCTGATTCACCATTGTCAATGAGCTTCGGTTATGAGTGGCGTGAAGAAGAAGCGTTTTCTAACCCAGATGAATGTTGGAAATTAGCTCCAGCCAGCTGTTTAGGTGGCGCCGGTGGTAACCAATTGCCAGTAGGCGGTATGTTTAAAGTAAACGAACTGTTTACTGAAGGTAAAGTGGCACTGATTGAAGATGGTTTCCTGTCAGATGTTGTCGAGCTTGAGTTTGGTTACCGCCATGGTAATTACAACACTGTTGGTGACAACGGTTCATGGAAACTGGGTGTTGCATGGCGTGTCAACGATGAGTTGTTATTCCGTGTGATGAACAACGCTGCAACTCGTGCTCCTAACGTAGGTGAATTGTTCGCGCCACTGACATCAGGTCTGGATAACGCGACGATGGACCCATGTTCAAAGGCCAACGCTGCAAATATTGATGCTACTTTACGTGCCCGTTGTATTGCAACTGGCATGACAAACGCACAAGTAGGCGCTGTTGACGACATCATTTCTGGTCAAATCAACGTATTCTCTGGTTCTGACCCACTGTCTCCACCAGATGCAGAAGATGCAAAAACCACTACCATTGGTTTCGTATGGACACCAGAATTTGACGGTGTTGAACGTGTAAACTTGTCTGTTGACTACTACGATATCTATGTTGATGGTTATATCGATACCAACACGCCACAAGAAGTACTGGATGGTTGTTATATTCTGGGTAACCAGGCTCAGTGTGACCTGATCACACGTGATGGCGGTACGCTGATTTCTGATATCTCTGGTATCCAGCAGTACATCACCAACCTTGATTATCTGAAAACAACTGGTTATGAAGTTCAGTACTCTTTTGGCTTCAACTTAGCGTCTATGGGTACTGTTGATTTCTCTGGTCAATTGAACCACTACATCGATGTTGAAACTTTAAGTGCACCAACTTCAGAAGTGATCGACTGTAACGGTTATTTCGGTACCAGCTGTGATCCGCAACACGAAACTCGTGCGAACCAGCGTGTAACCTGGAACTATGAAGATTACTCATTAGGCTTTATGTGGCGCTGGATGAGTGACATCGATGTTGAGCCTGGCATGGCAAGCGGTACTTTTGCTGCGTTCCGTCACATTGGCTCTTACAGCTATGTAGATATGTACGGCAGCTACCAGATCAGTGAAGCGATGAAAGTGAACTTCGGTGTGGATAACCTGCTGGATCGTGAAGCTCCGGTTGTTGGTAACGAAGCTGCTTCTACCACGTTTAACTCTGGTAACACCTTCCCATCTCACTACGATATGATTGGCCGTACTTACCGCATGACTCTGAACGTTAAGTTCTAATCTGCGCTGCACTGGTGACAGTGCTGAAAGTACGCTATCAGCTGCCAGAACGTCATCGATGTTCCGGCGGATGGTAGAACAAATAAAAAAACCGCCTTCACCGGCGGTTTTTTATATTTGAAGCAGCATAAAGATGTAAGTCATATATTGCTCACGAGTTCCATCAGGGAGCAATTTTTATCTATTTAACGACCACCTCATCAATTAGCGTGCTGACTCAGCAATAGCTAAAAGCTGCAGATCAGGCATAGATTTTTGCCGAGCAATGCTGACAGCGTTGCCGGGCGGGATCGCGCAATAACAGTTCTCGTTCGATACGCTGTTCACAATCGCAGCATAATCCGTATAACCCCATATCCATTAAACTAATAGCGGCCAGTAAGGCTTCCAGTCGCATTGCTTTATTTTTCAACTCCGGTGTTAACCACTGCTGTAACAATTCCGGCCAGTGACTGAGCGGACTCTGCGCCAGTTTTAATGACAGATTGCCAAATTCAGGTTGATGTTCCTGTTGAATGTACTGGACTATTTGCAACCGCAATTGTTGGATCTCTTCAAGCATTTGCGCTCTGAGCATCGTGGTCATGGCTTTTGGCATCTCAAACCTCAAATAACTTTGATGGGACTTGGCTGATTGTGGCCAGTTTTGGCAATCGATGTTCTGATACAGATCAAAGGTAAAGACATTAGCAAGCACGTCGCTGATACTTTATGCTAAACATGCAAAGTGCATGTTTTCAGAGTAACCGGAAAATATGTTGGTCATTTTTTTGTACGCTGAAATTTTATCGCGGTTATCCAGGTCTACTTATCGCAGTCGGGATATTTACCCAAAGTCATTGAAGATTCGGGTAGGCAGCAACTAATCGAAGCTCCAGGAATATAGCTGTTTTAGGTGACTGGGGTGAGTGAAGGCGGCCAACAAGCATCGTCAAGGATGACGGGTATAACCCGGCCAACCTCAACAACAGCAAAGGATTAAAATCATGACAACAATCAATCGAAAAGTTACCGCAGTGGTAGGTGTTTTTGTTTTAGGTTCGCTGAGCAGTATTGGTGCGGTGCAGGCGCAGGATTTTACTGCGACTGAGTTAAGTGGTGGTTATCAGCTGGCAGCCACGGAAGCATCTTGTGGCGCAGATAAAACTAAAACTGATGACAAGACCAAAGAAGCAAAATGTGGTGCAGATAAAGCAAAAGCCACTGCCGATAAAGCCAAAGAAGGTAAATGTGGTGAAGGCAAGTGTGGCGAAGGTAAATGTGGTTCCGACAAGGCTAAAGCTGTAGCCAAAGATAAAGTCAAAGACACCACTGAAAAAGCCAAAGAAGGTAAATGTGGTGAAGGCAAATGCGGTGGCATGAATTAAGATGACAGCTTTTGGCGGGGTAGGGCTTGGGCTGCGACGGGAGCTGTTGGATCCGGTGCTGCAGCATAAGCCTGACATCATCGATTTTTTTGAAGTCGCCCCGGAAAACTGGCTGCCGTTTGGTGGCAAGCTCGGTAAGAAGTTTCGTGCTTTGACCGAGCAACATGCCTTTATCTGTCACGGCCTGTCGTTATCGCTGGGAAGCCCGGATCCGCTGGATCTGGATTTCCTGGCCGACGTGAAAACTTTCCTGAAGACCCATCAAATTAAACTTTACAGTGAACATTTAAGTTATTGCTCGGCTGGTGGCCATTTATACGATTTAATGCCGATCCCCTTTACCAGCGCGGCCGCACGCTATGTGGCAAGGCGCATCCGCCAGGTGCAAGAAGTACTGGAACAGCAGCTGGTGATTGAAAATGTATCCTATTATGCTGCGCCAGGTCAGGAAATGTCGGAGCTGGATTTTACATTGGAAGTGCTGCAACAAGCCGATTGCGGCTTGCTGTTGGACGTCAACAATGTTTATGTCAATTCAGTGAATCATGGATATGACGCTAGAGCATTTATCGCTGCGATGCCGACACGGCAGCTGGTGTACGGCCATATCGCGGGTCATTATCACGCTTCTGATACTTTGCTTATCGACACCCATGGCGCTGCGGTGATAGACCCGGTGTGGCAGCTGCTGCAGTTTGCTTATCAGCAACATGGCGAGTTTCCAACGCTGTTGGAGCGCGATTTTAATTTGCCTGAGTTAGCCGTTTTGGCGCAGGAATTATTACAAATTAAAAGTTTGCAGCAACAAGCTTCGACAGCACAAATAAGGGTTGCCGGCTAATATGAGTGACTTCCAGCAGATCCAAAGTCAATTTGCCGAAGCTATCCGTGATCCGGCACAGCCGCTGCCGCCAGGCGTTGCACAGGAACGAATGGCTGTGTATCAGGACCTGTTTTTTAATAACTTGCTGAATTTTGTCAGCAGTGCTTTTCCGGTGCTCCGCACTTTATATAGCGAGCAACAGTGGCATGCCAAAGCCCGGCTGTTTTTTCAAAGCAGCTGCATGCACAGCCCGTATTTTCTGGATATCGCCGAAAGTTTTTTCACTTGGTTACAACAACAGCCGCTTGAGCCTGAAGATCCACCATTTTTGCTGGAGTTGGCACATTACGAATGGATAGAGCTTCACCTGGCAACCGCTCATCGCCAAGACAACCTGCCGTTGCTTGGACAAATAGATTCGACTCAACAACTGGCACTCGATGAACTGGCATTATTGTTGTGTTATCAATATCCAGTCAGTCAAATCTGCACTGAATTCAGACCTGAACAACCATCAGCGGCACCCAGTTTATTGTTGGTGTATCGTGATCCGGCCGATGACATTAAATTTATGGCGTTAAATCAATTAAGTGCCAGTTTATTACAGTTACTTATTAACACTCCGGGCGCCAGTTTGGCGGAATTAACCACGACGTTACAGACATTAGCCCCGCAATTAACTAACCAGCAGATTGGCGACGGTGCGCTACAATTGCTGCAGGAATTGGCGAAGAAAGGCGTGATCCGAGCTTTTCAATCTGCCTAAAATTCATTACCATGTTCGACCTTAATTTTAACTCTGATGAACAACGGGAATTCCCTGATGGCAGATGCAAATTTCAAAGAATCTTTTGGCCTGGTTCAGTTTTTGTTATTCCTGGTGGTATTCACAGGTTTGTTGTGTCTGGTGCCTATTCTGCGCTGGTTACAAATTCTGGGTTAAGCTACTTTCTGATCAGAAGAACCGCCGGTTGGCGGTTTTTTTGTCGATAGCACCCAGTCAGCACTGTTCTTTCCATTGTTTTTTTATCATTTATTTCAAGAGTGACCACGATTATGAGTCAAACCACAGCTTTCACCACGATGCTCGAGCAGGTGA
Source organism: Rheinheimera sp. SA_1 (assembly GCF_001669775.1). GTDB lineage: Bacteria > Pseudomonadota > Gammaproteobacteria > Enterobacterales > Alteromonadaceae > Pararheinheimera. The sequence continues at coordinate 854,832 of NZ_LXWK01000015.1, read as the reverse complement.
TTAAGTCAGTACCGGACTATCCAAAACCGGGTATTTTATTCCGTGATGTGACCAGTCTGATGCAGGATCCGGTCGCTTTTGCAGCTGTGATCGACAACTTCAAACAGCGTTATGCCAATCAGGGTTTTACCAAAATTGTCGGGACTGAATCCCGGGGTTTTATCTTTGGCGCACCTTTAGCTTATGCCTTAGGCGTAGCATTTGTACCAGTACGTAAACCGGGCAAGTTACCGCGTGAGCGTATTGCCGAAAGTTATCAGCTGGAATATGGTCAGGACACGTTGGAAATTCACCTTGATGCAATAGTGCCTGGCGATAAAGTGTTGTTAGTTGACGACTTATTAGCAACTGGTGGTACTATTGATGCCACGACCAAATTAGTACGCCGCTTAGGTGGCAATGTTAGCGATGCTGCATTTGTGGTGAATCTGCCGGATTTAGGTGGTGATCAACGTCTCGCGGCGTTACAGTTAAATGTCTATAGCCTGATTGATTTTGCTGGCCACTAAGCACTGAATTTGCTGAAGGGCCTCGTCAGGCCCGGTTGTTGGTAATCAAGGAAAGCAGATGAGTTATCAGGTATTAGCGCGAAAATGGCGGCCACAAAATTTTGGCCAGCTGGTAGGGCAGGACCATGTCAAAGCGGCCCTGACCAATGCGCTGACCCAGAATCGTCTGCATCATGCTTATCTGTTTACCGGCACCCGCGGGGTCGGTAAAACCACCATAGCGCGGATCTTTGCCAAAAGTCTGAACTGTGAACAAGGTGTCACCGCGACACCTTGTGGCGTTTGTAGTGCCTGCGTTGAAATCGACAAAGGTTACTTTGTTGATTTACTTGAAATTGATGCTGCTTCCCGCACCAAAGTTGAAGATACCCGCGATTTACTCGACAACGTGCAATACGCACCGAGCCGGGGTCGTTACAAGGTTTACCTGATCGATGAAGTGCATATGCTGTCCAAACACAGTTTTAATGCGCTGCTAAAAACGCTGGAAGAACCACCGCCTCACGTCAAATTTCTGCTGGCAACTACCGATCCACAAAAATTACCGATCACTGTGTTATCGCGTTGTCTGCAGTTCAGTTTAAAAGCGCTGAGCCAAAGCCAAATCAAACAGCATCTTGCTTATATTCTGGGCGAAGAAAAAATTGCCGCTGAAGATGAAGCGCTGGCGTTATTAGCGCGAGCTGCCAAAGGCAGTTTACGTGATTCACTGAGTTTAACCGATCAGGCGATTGCCCAGACCAACGGCCATATTGAGCTTGGCCCCGTGCGCGAAATGCTGGGATTTTTAGAACAGTCCTGGGCCGAGTTATTGCTACAAGATGTACTGAACCGTGATTTGCAGCTGATGCAACAACATTTAATGCAACTGATGACTCAACATAGCCAGGTGCATTCGGTGCTGGACGATATGCTGTCTTTGTTACATCTGGCTGCTTTATGCCAGTTTCAGCTCAGCGCCGCTGAACTTGCTTTGACCGAGTCAGCCTTTGTACGAGCCGTGGCAAAATCACAAAGCGCTGAAGCCATTCAGCTGTACTACCAGCTGTTATTGTCTGGCAAAAAAGATTTACCTTATGCCCCGGACGCCCGCACCGGTATTGAAATGGCGTTATTGCGGGCGATTGCCTTTGTACCGGCGGCACCAGGCCAGGATATAACTGAAAACACCGCACAGAGCGGCCGTGCTGCGGCACTTTCTGCTGCAGGGTTGCCGACAATCGCCACTCCGGTAGCACACCCGGTTGCAGTTCCGGTTCAGGCCGCTACAGTTGCAGATCAGCCTGTTGCCGAACCACACACGACACCAGCGGATATCGTTGCGGATCCGGCGATACCGCAAATCGATCCGATCACTGCCAGTATTATTGCTCGTCGTGCACAGGCGGTAGCTGCCGGAGCTGTTGACGAAAAAAAGTCTGAGCGCCAGCCGGCGCCTCAGCTCTTCAAACCTGTTGCACCGCAGATTACCATCGCGCCAGCATCGGCAGAATCAGCGCCTGCAGCACAGCTGACAACGCCAACAGCCGCTGCTGTTATTGCCGTAATACCATTAGCAGTTGAAGAGCAGGATGACGAATGGCAGCCAATAACGACGATGGCAGCCGTCAATACATCCGTCGATAATAATGATCAGGATGAAGAACCGGACCCGGTAGCCGATAGCGCCGGTGGTAATTGGGCCTGGCAACAATATCAGGCAGATGAACACACTTCTGATCTTAACAAAGACTCTGCTGCTGCGACCGGTGGCGATAATGCACAACCGATCCGCCATGCACTGCTCGATAGTTTGCAAGTGCAGGACCACGACAATACCGATTTTTTGGCCGATACTGTGCAGCAAGTGGCGATAGCCGAAGTCAGCCACCAGCCGCTGTATTTTCATGGCAGCATCGACGCTGGTAATTTTGCCGTGAAATATGCCAGTCAAATAGACCCATGGGCAGCGCGGATTGATCAACTGGCCATTGGTGGCCTGATGCGACTGTTCCTATTACATGCCAGCGCCGAGCGGCAGGACTCGCAGTTAAAACTGCAGGTGATGGCCAGCCAACGTCATTTGGATAACGAAAAGAACCGACAGACGCTGCAAACGGTGTTGTCTGCTTCTTATCAACAACCACTGGTGCTTGAGATTGAATTTTGTGAGCAAGTGCCGGACTGCCCGATCGCTATTCAGCAACGTATTGATGAAGCTCGACGGATTTATGTTGCGGCGGTACTGGCGGCAGATCCGTTGATACTGGCGCTGCAGCAACATTTTGCTGCCGAGCTGGTGGCGGATAGCTTGTTGGTTAATTAGCCGACTGCAGCTTGCGGACTCCGGATCCCTTGTATTTTGACTGTGATCTGATTATCGTGTCGGCCAGAACAAAGCAGAGCAGCGCATCGCTGGTGACTGCAGAAGTTGGGCGTCATAGCGCCAAATGACGCGACATTTTTGGTAACCATTTTTGATAACTATTAGACCATCGCCAGCGGGTTGCATCAGATCCGTATTGCCGCGATGATCCAAGCCTAACGCAAAGAGAGAGCATAATTATGTTTAAAGGTGGCATGGGTAATATCATGAAACAGGCGCAGCAGATGCAGGAAAAAATGCAGCGTGCACAAGAAGAAATTGCCAAGTTAGAAGTCACAGGCGAAGCCGGTGCCGGTATGGTCAAAGTGACGATGCTCGGTAACCACAACGTGCGTCGGGTCAGTATTGATGACAGCCTGATGCAAGACGATAAAGAAATGCTGGAAGATTTAATTGCAGCTGCAATTAACGACGCAGTGCGTCGGGTCGAAGAAACCAGCAAAGCAAAAATGTCCGGTGTTGCCGGTGGTATGCAGTTACCTCCAGGTTTTAAAATGCCGTTCTGATACGGCGCTAAGTTTCAGGATGATATGGCATGGGTAAGCATACACCGCTGGTACAGCAACTGATTGACGCGTTACGACTGTTACCTTCAGTTGGGCCAAAGTCGGCGCAGCGTATGGCGTATCAGCTGCTGGAGCGTAATCGCGAAGGTGGTTTACAACTGGCGCAGGTGCTGCAGCAGGCGATGCAAAAAGTCGGACATTGTCAGCAATGCCGCACCTTCTGCGAAGGCCTGCTGTGCCAGATTTGTTCCCATCCGGTTCGTGGCCATAGTGCAGTGATGTGTATTGTCGCCAGTGCCGCAGATTTATATGCGATTGAACAAACAGGCTTGTTTGCCGGGCGATATTTTGTGCTGCGCGGGCAGTTATCACCGCTTGATGGTATTGGTCCGGCTGAGCTGGGGCTGGATCAGCTGGCTAAACAATTGGCGCAAGGTCAGGTGCAGGAAGTGATCCTGGCGACGAACCCTACGATTGAAGGTGATGCGACCGCTTTTTACATTGCGGAACTGTGCAAGAAACATCAGATCCAGGTGTCGCGTCTGGCGCAGGGTATGCCAGTTGGCGGTGAATTGGAATATGTTGATGGCAGCACGTTGTCGTATGCCTTCAGTGGCCGTAAACCTTTTTAACCGGCCAACAATTTTATCCAGATGATTCACCAGAGCCTGACGTTTCAGGCTTTTTTGACTCAACAACCAACCAATTTCCCCCCCCTTGAAACTTTTGTCTTGCTCCCCCATATAGCTGTCAGTTCAAAACCAATTAGGTTTGAAATTTTCGGGTACATACCCTGCAATGCCCGCGGCACTGATGTGGCGTGAGTGGCGACAATATTGATAACAGGAGCGGTAAATGACTGAAACGACTCAAAAACAAACGCATGGCTTTCAGGCCGAAGTAAAACAACTGCTGCAGTTAATGATCCATTCTTTGTATTCAAACAAAGAAATCTTCCTGCGTGAACTGGTTTCCAACGCATCGGATGCGGCCGACAAACTGCGCTTTTTAGCCTTATCCGACAGCAGCTTATACGACAACGACGGCGATTTACGCGTACGGATCAGCCTCGACGATGCTGCCAAAACCATCACCATCAGCGATAACGGCATTGGCATGAGCCGCGACGAAGTGATCAGTCACTTAGGCACCATCGCTAAATCCGGCACCAAAGAATTCTTTTCCCAATTATCCGGCGAAGCCAGCAAAGACTCGCAGCTGATCGGCCAGTTTGGTGTTGGTTTTTACTCAGCCTTTATTGTCGCCGACAAAGTCACAGTCCGTACCCGCAAAGCCGGTGCCGCTGCCGACAGCGCGGTGGAATGGGAATCATCAGGTGAAGGCGAATACACTTTAACCCCAATCAGCAAACCAAGCCGTGGCACCGATATTGTTCTGCATCTGCGTGAAGCTGAATCTGAGTTTCTTGGTAAATGGAAAGTTGAAGGCATCGTCACTAAATATTCTGATCACATCTCTATTCCGGTACAAATGTGGGAAGAAGGCAGTGCTGAAAGCGAAGGTGAAGACGGCGAAAAAATTGCGGCAACTGAAGGCCATTGGAAAGTCGTTAACAAAGCCACTGCACTTTGGATGCGCGATAAATCTGAGGTCTCTGAAACCGAATATCAGGAATTCTACAAACATATTTCGCATGACTGGACCGAGCCATTAAGCTGGAGCCACAACAAAGTTGAAGGTAACAGCAACTACACCAGTCTGCTCTATGTGCCGAAAAAAGCGCCGTTTGATTTATGGAACCGCGAAGCTCGCCATGGTCTGAAATTGTATGTGCAACGTGTGTTTATCATGGATGACGCAGAGCAATTCATGCCAAGTTACCTGCGCTTTATCAAAGGTGTGCTGGACTCTAGCGATTTACCGCTGAACGTCTCCCGCGAAATTCTGCAAGACACCAAAGTGACACAAAGCCTGCGTAAAGGTTGTACTTCACGTGTTCTCAAAATGCTGGAGAAAATGGCCAAGGCTGAAGATCAGGCGGAATACCAGACGTTCTGGAATGAGTTTGGTCAGGTTATCAAAGAAGGCCCGGCCGAAGATTTTGCCAATAAAGATCAAATTGCCAAATTGTTGCGTTTTGCTTCAACTCACAACGACAGCGACATTCAGAACGTTGGACTGGAAGCCTATGTCAGCCGGATGAAAGAGTCCCAAGATGACATTTATTATCTGGTTGGCGACAGTTACGAAGCAGTCAAGCACAGCCCGCATCTGGAAGTACTGCGCAAAAAAGGCATCGAAGTGTTGTTGTTATCTGATCGCATCGATGAGTGGCTGATGCAACACCTGACGGATTTTGAAGGCAAAAAACTGCGTTCAGTGGCCAAAGGTGGTTTGGATCTGAGCAAACTGGATGACGAAGCAACGAAACAAGCTCAGCAGGAAACTGAACAACAGTTTGCTGCAGTTGCGGCACGTTTTAAAGTTGCATTGGGCGACCAGGTCAAAGACGTTAAAGTCAGTCATCGTTTAACCGACAGCCCGGCTTGTATTGTCACTGATGAGTTCGATATGAGCACACAGATGATGAAGCTGATGGAATCAGTTGGCCAGAAAGTGCCTGAAGTAAAACCAATTTTCGAATTAAACCCAGACCATCAATTGGTGAAACATATTGCCGACGTACAGGACGAAAGCCGCTTTAAACAATGGGCTGAGGTTATTTTTGAACAGGCGCTGTTGGCGGAACGTGGCAGTCTGAAAAATCCGGCTAGCTTTGTCACCCGCTTAAACAGCTTGTTGCTTGATCTGGCGAAGTAACAAAACTGCTGTTCCCGAATCGTAGTAAACGGACAAATCCGCGAGGCTTTGTCCGTTTTTTATTGGCAACAACCAGAACTACACAATTTACGCCGATATTCCTTTGCTGTTGCGGATGATGGTTATTCATATCTGCATGATAAATAATCATAAATGCTAAAATAAGTCTCAGTGTAAAGCTGGTGCAAATTTCAGCAGCATCGCAAATTTATTGTCCACCCCGGTAAAACGTATCTGGCCGCTAAGGCTTATCTTTGCTAGCACTTTGGTCTAATGCAACTTGCTGTAACCTAAAAAAAACTATCAAAAAACCAATCTTAAATAGGAAAGTTCAGGCAATCTGCTGATTTGCCATGTTACGACCAAAGTAGCCTTGACTAATCTGATGAGCAGACTTAGGGCGACAAATTTCTTGTCTGATGACGGACATTGTGTAAAGATCCGTCCCTTACAACGATTGGATCAATCCCCAGCTACTCGAGGTTTTGTATGCGTATTATTTTGTTGGGTGCCCCAGGTGCCGGAAAAGGAACTCAGGCGCAGTTTCTGATGAGTAAGTTTGGCATCCCGCAAATTTCCACCGGTGACATGCTACGTGCTGCTATTAAAGAAGGCACACCGCTTGGCGTCGCGGCAAAACAGGTGATGGACGCTGGTCAGCTGGTGTCAGATGATCTGATCATTGGTCTGGTGAAAGAACGGATCGCGAAAGAAGATTGTGCCAATGGCTTTTTGTTAGACGGTTTCCCACGCACTATCCCACAAGCCGATGCGATGAAAGACAACGGTGTGGTGGTTGATTTTGTGATTGAATTTGATGTGCCGGATGACGTAATCGTCGAGCGGATGAGCGGCCGTCGTGTCCATCCAGCTTCTGGGCGGGTTTACCATATCAGCTACAATCCACCAAAAGTGGCCGGTATTGATGATCTGACCGGTGAAGAACTGGTGATCCGCGAAGATGATAAAGAACAAACCGTGCGCAAACGGTTAGGTGTTTATCACGAACAAACTGAACTGTTGGTGGGTTATTACCGTAACCAAGCAGAGCAGGGGCTGACCAAGTATCATCATTTAGATGGTACCCAGCCGGTTGACACGGTAAGTGCGCAGTTGCTGGCATTGTTGGCATAAGTCGGTTTAAGTTGGCTTAACGCAATAGAACAACCTTACATTGAGAGCCCACCTTCAGGTGGGTTTTTTTATGTGCGCGCAAATGTGCCTTACTTTTCCAAAGAGAATAAGTCGATGACTAACATCGCTTTTATTCGATAAGCCAGCATCAAACAACATGCTAAACTTCGACACAGCTTGCTTTTGGGGATACTTCTTGTAATGACCACCAACTTAACTTTGCCACTGCAGCGTTATGCAGTTGTCCTGGTAAATCTCGGCACACCAGATGAACCCACAGTGCCGGCCATTCAACGTTATCTGAAACAATTTTTGTCAGACAAACGGGTTGTCGATTACCCGGCTATTTTATGGCAGTGCATTTTACGTGGGATCATCTTGCCATTTCGCGGCCGGCGCGTTGCGAAGTTATATCAATCAATTTGGTGGGAACAGGGTTCGCCGCTGCGGGTGATTACCGAACGGCAAACCAAAGCGCTCGGTAATGCCATGCTGATGGGTGGGCTGCCGGTGCAAGTGCGTTATGCCATGACCTATGGCAATCCTTCGATTGCTTCGGTGCTGGACGGGCTGCGTGCCCAAGGTGTTGAACGTTTTGTGGTGCTGCCGCTGTATCCGCAGTATTCCGCCACCACGACCGCCGCCATCTCCGATCAAATCGGCAGTTATTTACAGCAGCAGCGGGATTTGCCGGAAATCCGCATGCAAAAACACTATCATCATTTACTGGCTTATCGCAGCGCGCTGGCAGGTTCAGTGCGGGCACATTGGGCAAAGCAGGGGCAGGCCGATGCACTGCTGTTATCCTTTCATGGTATTCCTGAGCGTTTTGTCAGGCTTGGCGACCCCTATGAGCGGCATTGCCGGGAAACGGCCGCCAATCTGGCGACTGATTTGGGCTTAACATCAGAACAAGTGTTAGTTAGCTTCCAATCCAGAGTGGGTAAAGAGCAGTGGTTGCAACCATATACCGATCAACTGCTGGAAAAGTTACCGGGGCAAGGTATTAAAAAGCTCCAGGTGTTGTGCCCGGCATTTTCGGCCGATTGTCTGGAAACACTGGAGGAAATCGCGGTAGAAAACTGCGAAGTATTCCTGCATGCTGGTGGTGAAGACTATCAATACATCAAGGCGCTCAATGATTCGCCTTGTCATATTCAATTATTCCGGCAGCTGGTGCTGCAACAATTACAGGGGTGGTAAACATGACTTTAACCGTACTTCCTTATTATGCTGCAGCCTTGGCCGTAATGTATGTGGTGTTAGCCGGGCTGGTGGTCAGGCAACGTGTTAAGTGCAGGGTAGGCCTGGGCGATGGCCAACAACCTGCTCTGGTGAAAGCAGTGCGGATCCATGGTAACTTTGCCGAATATGTACCTTTATTATTGATTTTATTGCTGATCCTGGAGATCCAGGGCGCCGCGTTGTGGCAGTTACACCTGATTGGTGGTTTAACTTTAGCCGGCAGGCTCAGTCATGCCGTTGGTTTGAGTAAAACCAGTGGCACCTCGGCACCGAGGATGATTGGGATGTTGTCCACCTTTGTTGCTTTGTTAAGCAGTGCGGCTTTTTTGGTGTTGGGCCAGGTTTAATTCGATGAAAATTGTCGGGCAGGGTCAGCCAGTGTTGTTGCTGCATAGTTCACTGAGCAGCCACAAACAATGGTTACCGCTGGTAGGGCAGCTGAGTGAGAAGTTTCAGCTGCTGCTGCCGGATTTGTTGGGTTATGGCAGCCATCCGGTCGCTGAATTTCAGGCAGAACCCAAACATCAGTTGGCCGTCGAAGCGGATGCTGTGCTGGCGCAGATCCCAGTTGCTTTACTGCAACAACCGATGCTGCTGATTGGCCATTCGTTTGGTGGCGCGGTGGCCTTACATCTGGCACGTACCGGTAAAATCAAGCTTAAAGCGTTAATCCTGTATGAGCCGGTGGCTTTTCATTTGCTGGCGAATTCAGCAGATGCAGAGGCTATTGCGCTCACCGCTGAAGTGGTGGCGTTATCGCAGCAGATGCCTCATCTGCCAGCCTGGGACGCCGCACGGTTGTTTGTCGATTATTGGCAACAGCAGGATTATTTTCAGCATCTGCCCGCTCGAATGCAGCAGCAAATGGTGAGTCAGGTTTGGAAAGTGCCGCAGGATTTTTCCGCATTGATTGGTGAACCCGCTACGCTTGCCGACTATCAGCAGATCAGCTGCCCGGTGTTGCTGTTACGTGGGTCAGAAAGTCGCCGTTCGGCTTTATTGATTTCGGAAATGTTAGAAAGAATATGGCCAGAGGCCAGTGTCAAGACGCTGCCAGCCGGTCATATGGGGCCGGTGGCAGCAGCAGAATTAGTCAACGCCCAGATCATTGAATTTATCCGGGCGCTTAATTATACCCGTCATCCTTGAAGATTCGGGGTTGTTGCCTTCGCTCTCTCGCTGAAGCGTCAGTCCGACCCAGTCACATAGAACAGCTATGCTCCGGGCCGGGCTGGCGCTCCAGTCTCATTCGCTTGTCGCCTACCCGGATCTTCAATGATTTAGGCTATAGACAACATTAACTATTACTGGCTACGGTGAGCGCCGGTGTTTCGCTGTTGGCGGCGTTTTGTTGCGTCAGGAGAGTTGACGGCTGGCTCTGGCCAATATTAATCCGGCGTGGTTTTAACGCTTCCGGCACTTCGCGCACAAGTTCAATATGCAACAAACCGCTGTGCACATTGGCACCTGTTACCTTGATATAGTCGGACAGCTGGAACTTACGCTCAAAATTGCGCTCCGCAATGCCCTGGTGTAAAAAGCGCCGATCTTCGGTTTTATCCGCTTTTTGCCCTTTGACCACCAGCTTGTTGTGTTCGGTTTCTATCGATAATTCGTGTTGATCAAAACCTGCAACCGCCATGGTGATCCGATACTGATCTTCGCCGGTCACTTCGATGTTGTACGGTGGATAAGCGGGTTGTTTTTCATTACGGGCAGCGGCGTCCATCAGGCCAGCCAGATGATCAAAACCAATAAATGAACGGTAAAATGGAGTGAAGTCTAAAGTTGTCATCGCCAATTCCTCTATAAAGTAAGCAAATTAGTTAAGCATTTGATTAATAAGGACTGTCCACGACGGGACCAGTCCATTTCAGGATCCTGTTCAGGCATCCTGCTTTATAAAATAAGGTCGGCGATGACGGTTTCAAGGGGGAAATTTAAGGTTTTTTTGCACTGATTGTTTTAAGTTGGGCCAGTGCGGCAGCGTAGTCGGGTTCCTGACCCAAACTAGGCACCAATTGCTGGTAAACAAGCTTACCACTGGCATCAATAATTAATACCGCGCGGCTTAAAATGCCCATGTCCTTAATTCTTAACCCATAACTGCTACCAAAATCGCCCCAGACCGCATCCGATAACACCAGCAATTTGTCGACTTTTTCCTGCACACAAAAGCGTTTTTGGGCAAAGGGCAAATCGGTTGAAATAGTCATCACCACCACATCTGCAGGCAAGGCCGCAACTTCCTGATTAAATTTTTTGGTCTGGATTGAACAAACGCCCGTATCCAGACTGGGAACGACACTGAGCAATACCGTTTTGCCACTGAAATCGCTTAGTTTGACTGCTTTGAAAGCCTGATCGGCGACTTTGAAATCGGGAGCTTGTTGCTGCAACACAGCCGGAGTACCGAGTAGTTCAATTTGCCGTTCACCTGCTTTTATATCAGAAAGACGGCTGGGTAATGTTGCGGTCAAATCAACCGCCACGGCACTGAAACTTAACATCGCCAAACCAATCGTTGTGGCGCAGCGTGACATTTTTTTCATTCGAGTTCTCCTTTGGAAACAACACAAGTGGCTTGGGAATTTAATCAGTAATTCAATCTGTTAAGCACATGACGGCTGGTGCTGTGCCGGGATGTTTTTTATTCGCACTATCAAGATTTCAGCGCTACACTGAAAACTAACAATACGTGAATCAGGTGTCTAATGGTAGCTGCGGTTTTGATATGCGATGACTCGAATCTGGCGCGTAAGCAGATGGCACGTAGTCTGCCTGCCGAATGGCAAGAAAAAATTTCCTTTGCCGGGCACGGACAGGAAGCGCTGGAAGTATTAAAGCGCCAGCCGATTGATTTGTTATTCCTCGATTTAAATATGCCGATCCTTGACGGTTATGAGGTGCTGCAGGCAATTTCCCAACAAAAAATTCCAGTCAAAGTGGTCGTGGTTTCTGGCGATATTCAACCGGAAGCCCGCGAGCGAGTGCTCAGTTATGGCGCACTGGATTTTATCCGAAAGCCGGTCGCGGCAGAAAAACTGACTGAAGTACTGCAGCAGTTTATATCTGTTCATAGCGCCGCCGACAGTAAACAAGTGATTGATCGCGCGATGAATGCCAATCAGCTGGCCGGTGATTTTGCGCTGGATCCGATCCTGCGTGATGTATTTCAGGAGCTTACCAATGTCGCGATGGGGCAGGCCGGTGATTTGTTGGCGCGGTTGCTAAAAGTATTTGTAAAACTCCCCATCCCCAACGTCAACGTCATCGAAGTCAGTGAACTGCATATGGCAATTGCTTCGGTGGAGCAAAAGCAAACCACGTCGGCGGTCTGCCAGGGATTTATTGGTGGTGGCATTTCTGGCGAAGCCCTATTAATTCTGAATGATTCGAGTTTTGCCGATATTGCCAAACTACTGAATTACAATGGTAAATTGACTACGAAGACCGAGCTCGAGCTGTTGATGGACATCGGCAATATTTTGATTGGTGCGGTGTTAAAAGGGCTGGCTGAACAAATTGATATGACCTTTAGTCAGGGCCATCCGGTGGTTTTAGGGCAACACGCGCCGATCAGTGAAATGATCAAAGCCAATGCCAAACGCTGGAAGCGCACTTTGGCAATCGAAATAAGTTATGGCATTGAAAACTATAATATTAATTGTGATTTATTACTGCTTTTTACTGAAGACAGTATTAAAACCATGAATTATAAAGTCGCATTCTTGCTAGAAGAGTAGTTATGTCACAAATGAATTCAGATGTATCCGAAGTACACTGGTTACTGGACATGTTCCAGACGGTTGATGTGGGTCTGGTGGTGTTAACCATCGACTACAAAATACAGGTCTGGAACGGTTTTATGGAAAACCATAGTGGTTTGACACCGCGTCAGGTACGTGATCGGCATTTATTTGATTTGTTCTCTGAAATAGATGAAGACTGGCTGCGCCGTAAATGCGATCCGGTGATCCTACTGAAAAATAAAGCTTTTACCATTTGGGAGCAGCGGCCATATATCTTTAAGTTCCGCAACTATCGGCCGATCACCGGCTCGGCCGACTATATGTACCAAAATAGCACCATTTTCCCGATCACCGATGTGCGTGGCGTGGTGACCCATTTGTGTATGATTATTTATGATGTGACCGATGTTGCGACCAGCCGTCTGGAGCTGGAGTCGATGAACGGCCAATTGCGGCAATTATCAAAAACCGACTTTTTGACCGCACTGAATAATCGTGGCCATTGGGAAGACTCGCTGATGACGGAATTCAAACGGCTTAAGCGCAGTGGTCATCGTAGTGCGTTGCTGATGTGTGATATCGACCACTTTAAGCGGGTAAACGACACCTTTGGCCATGCCGCCGGTGATGCGGTGATTAAAGATGTCGCGCAAGCCGTGAAGAAAAACCTACGCGAGACAGATGTGGCAGGTCGTTATGGCGGTGAAGAATTTGCGGTGCTGTTAGTGGATACCACTGAGGATCAGGCGCTATTTTTTGCTGAACGCCTGCGAAAAACAGTCGAAAATTTAGCCATTGAATACAACCAGCAATTACTCCGGGTGACAGTGAGCGTGGGCATTGCTGAGTATCACAGCACAATGCTTGAGCACCGGCACTGGATTGAAGCCGCTGATAAAGCGCTTTATACCTCCAAAGCTAACGGCCGTAATCAGGTCACTTTATGTCAGAGTGCTGAGCAATTGTCGGCTGGCTAAGTTCGGATTTTGTTGAAGGTAATTTGAAAAAAACCGGCCATCTTCGCCGGTTTTTTTCAAAGTGTTGTGCACAGAGTTGAACGTTGGTGGTGCTAGTTCGGCACCATCAACAGCTGCCGCACCGTATTGTCTTCGTTCAGTTGCTCCAGCCTTACGGTAAACCCCCAGAGCCGGTGCAAGTGTTTTAACACCTGATGGTAGCTGTCGGCCAATGGCACCCGTTTATTTGGTACAAAGCGCAGCGTTAACGAGCGGTCACCACTGACGTCGACATTCCACACTTGAATATTCGGTTCAATATTACTCAGATTGTACTGGGCCGACAGCATCGAGCGAATATGCTGATAGCCTTCGTTATTGTGGATAGCTGCCACTTCCAGCGAGTTTTCCTTGTCATCATCAACAATGGCAAACAGGTGAAAATCGCGGATAATTTTCGGCGACAGATACTGGCTGATAAAACTCTCGTCTTTAAAGTTTTGCATCGCAAAATGCATGGTTTCCACCCAGTTGCTGCCAGCAATGTCAGGAAACCAAAGTTTATCTTCGGCTGTCGGATGTTCGCAAATACGCCGAATGTCACAAAACATGGCAAAACCGAGGGCATAGGGATTGATGCCGGAGTAATACTTTGAATTGTAGGGCGGCTGAAACACCACATTGGTATGATTGTGCAGTACTTCCAGCATAAATTTGTCGGTGACTAAACCTTCGCCATACAGATGCTGCAAAATGGTGTAATGCCAGAACGTTGCCCAGCCTTCATTCATCACCTGGGTTTGTTTTTGTGGATAAAAATATTGCGAAATTTTACGGACGATCCGCACAATTTCCCGCTGCCATGGTTTTAGCAAAGGTGCATTTTTTTCAATAAAATACAGAATGTTTTCCTGCGGCTCTGCCGGGAAATGCCGCTCTTCCGCTATCGCTTGTTGTCCTTTATTCGGGATGGTTTTCCACAGTTGATTAACCTGCGACTGCAGATAACTTTCCCGATCTTTTTGCCGGCGCTGCTCTTCATCCATTGAAATTTTCTGCGGTCTTTTGTAACGGTCAACCCCGTAGTTCATCAGCGCGTGACAGGAATCGAGAATATCTTCCACTTCACTGAGGCCATATTTTTCCTCACAATCGCTGATGTATTTTTTCGCAAACACCAGATAATCAATAATGGATGATGCATCGGTCCAGGTTTTAAATAAGTAATTGTTTTTAAAAAAAGAGTTATGACCATAACAAGCATGCGCCATCACCAGCGCCTGCATGGTAATGGTGTTTTCTTCCATCAGATAAGCAATACAAGGGTTGGAGTTGATGACAATTTCATAGGCCAGCCCCATAAAACCACGTTTGTAGTTCTGCTCGGTCTGGATGAATTTTTTGCCATAAGACCAGTGGTTGTAACCCAGCGGCATCCCGACGCTGGAATAAGCATCCATCATTTGTTCGGCGGTGATAATTTCGATTTGATTCGGGTAATAATCGAGTTGATAAAATTTAGCCACCCGTTCAATTTCGGCCTGATATTGGGTCAGTAGATCAAAGGTCCAGTCCGGACCATCCGACAGTGGGGTCACACTTAGTGCTGGTATTGGTGCGGTTTTCGGCTTGGCGGTCATCCTGCACTCCTTGAAGATGTTAAGCAGCTTGTTTCTTAAACAAGGTTCGAAACACCGGGTAGATGTCACTGACCTGACGGATCGGCTGGATGGCAAAATTTTCAAAGCCAACTAACAGCTTTTCGTATTCCTGCCATAAGCTTTGATGCGGCCGCTGGGTGATTTCGATATAGGCGTAATAACGCACAAACGGCAGTAGCTGCTCAGTGAGCAAAGAAGCGCATTGCGGGCTGTCATCGGCCCAATTGTCGCCATCGGACGCCTGCGCCGCATAGATATTCCATTGCGTCGGGTCGTAACGGTCTTTGACAATCTCGGCCATCAGTTTCAGCGCGCTGGAAACAATAGTACCGCCGGTTTCCTGCGAATAGAAAAATTCCTGCTCGTCGACTTCTTTGGCCTGGGTGTGATGGCGGATGTACACCACATCGACGTTTTTATAGCTGCGGCTTAAAAACATATACAGCAGAATATAAAAGCGTTTCGCCATATCTTTAGTGGCCTGATCCATCGAGCCGGATACGTCCATCAGACAAAACATCACTGCTTTACTGGTCGGCTCCGGTCTTTTGGCGAAATTTCGAAACCTTAAATCAAAACTATCAATAAAAGGCACCGCGCCAATCCGTCGTTTTAACTCCAGCACTTCGGCGCGCAGTAACTGCAGCTGATGCTGGTCTGGTACCGGATCTTGCTCCAGCAAGGCAATCTCTTGCTCCAGTTCGTGTAACTGTTTTTTCTTGCCAGCACTCATTGCAATACGTCTTGCTAACGAGCCTTGTAACGAGCGCACAATATCGATATTGCTGGGTACACCTTCCGAGCGATAACCAGCGCGGACATTTTTGTATTGCACCAACTTATCCAATTGATTTTTCTTCAGATTGGGCAGTTCTAAGTCCTCGAACAGCAAATCTAGATATTCATCTTTGGAAATTGAAAATACAAATTCGTCTTCGCCTTCACCGTCCTGGCTGGCTTCACCCTGACCAGAGCCGCCACCTTGTCCACCCAAAGGACGTTTGATTCGATCTCCCGGGCTAAACTGATCGTTGCCAGGATGGATCATTTCGCGATGACCGCCTTTACCCTGATGAAAAAATGGCTCAGTAATATCGCGACCAGGAATAGTCACTGACTCGCCACTGTCAATATCAGTAACGCTGCGTTTACTGATGGCGTCGGAAACCGCCTGTTTAATCTGGTGCTTGTAACGACGGATGAACCGTTGCCGGTTCACCGCGCTTTTGTTTTTGCCGTTCAGGCGTCGATCGATAAAATGCGCCATAAAACCTCCGGCTGACCCTTAGCATCACTGCGATTTCCGTACCCGCAAGTACCACTCCGACAGCAAGCGGACCTGTTTGCGCGTATAGCCTTTTTCCATCATCCGATCGACAAAATCATCATGTTTTTTCTGATCATCGGTCGAGGTTTTGGCATTAAACGAAATCACCGGCAACAGTTCTTCAGTACTTGAGAACATCTTTTTCTCAATCACAGTGCGCAGTTTTTCGTAGCTGGTCCAGGTTGGGTTTTTGCCATTGTTTTTGGCTTTGGCTCGCAGCACAAAGTTCACGATTTCATTGCGAAAATCTTTCGGGTTGCTAATGCCGGCTGGTTTTTCAATTTTCTCCAGTTCCGCATTCAGCGCCGAACGGTCAAACAACTGACCAGTTTCCGGATCCCGGTATTCCTGATCCTGGATCCAAAAATCAGCATAAATCACATACCGATCAAAGATGTTCTGGCCATACTCGGAATAAGACTCGAGATATGCCGTCTGAATTTCCTTGCCAATAAATTCAACATACTTCGGAATCAGGTAACCTTTTAAGTGCTCCAGATAACGTTCTGCAACATCGGCAGCGAATTGCTCCCGTTCAATTTGTTGCTCCAGCACATAAAATAAATGTACCGGATTGGCAGCCACTTCCGTGCTGTCGAAGTTAAACACCCTTGATAAAATTTTAAAGGCAAAGCGGGTTGAAAGTCCGGTCATGCCTTCGTCGACACCAGCGTAATCGCGGTACTCCTGATAGGATTTCGCTTTAGGATCAGTGTCTTTTAAGCTCTCGCCGTCGTAGACCCGCATTTTGGAATACAAACTGGAGTTTTCCGGCAGTTTCAGCCGTGATAATACTGCAAATTGCGCTAGCGAAGTTAAGGTGCCTGGCGCACAAGGCGATACTTTTAACTCACTGTGTTCAAGCAGTTTTTCGTAAATTTTCACTTCTTCCGATACCCGCAAACAATATGGCACCTTGACGATATAGACCCGGTCTAAAAAGGCTTCATTGTTTTTGTTGTTGCGAAAGGTTTGCCATTCAGATTCATTGCTGTGCGCCAGAATAATACCTTCAAACGGCAGCGCGGCGAGGCCTTCTGTGCCGTTGTAATTACCTTCCTGTGTCGCAGTCAGCAGAGGATGTAGCACTTTAATCGGTGCTTTAAACATTTCTACGAATTCCATCATGCCCTGATTGGCACGGCATAAAGCGCCGGAATAACTGTAGGCGTCAGGGTCATTCTGGGCGAAATGTTCCAGCTGGCGGATGTCGACTTTACCCACTAAGGAGGCAATATCCTGATTGTTTTCATCACCAGGTTCAGTTTTGGCGATGGCGATTTGGTCCAGTATGGATGGGTATTTTTTTACCACGCGAAATGAGCTGATATCGCCGTTAAATTCATGCAGCCGTTTACTGGCCCAGGGCGACATAATGGTTTTTAAATAACGTTTGGGGATGCCGTATTCCTGCTCCAGGATATTGCCATCTTCATTTAAATCAAACAGACACAACGGACTGTCGTAGACCGGTGAGCCTTTCAGATAATAAATTGGCACTTGTTGCATCAGCGATTTCAGTTTTTCTGCCAGCGATGATTTACCACCGCCAACCGGCCCCAACAGATACAGAATTTGCTTGCGCTCTTCCAGGCCTTGCGCTGAATGTTTCAGGTAAGCGACGATTTGTTCAATTGCGTCTTCCATGCCATAAAACTCAGAAAATGCCGGATAGCGGGCAATTACTCTATTGGAGAATAACCGACTTTGTTTCGGATCCTGGGCGGTATCAATAAACTCAGGGGAACCAATCGCCATCAACAGCCGTTCCGCCGCACTGGCGTAACAACTTTTGTCACCTTTGCACAGCGTCAGGAATTCAGAAATACTGTATTCCTCTTCCCGAGCGGCTTCGTAACGTGACTTGTAGTGCTCAAAAATACCCATATGCACCTCCGCAACCTTGTCATAAAAAACATGAGACTGAACCGGTGTTATGTTTAAAGGTTAGACAGTAAAATCTGGCTTCGCCCAGCTAATTGACAGAATTTTATGAAATTTTCGACAAACGGCGCTCTGAGGCGATCTGAAGTGCAACAAGCTTAGTTGAATGCCGGGCATGGAGAGTAAAAACAACAAACCCGGCACAGGGCCGGGTTTGTATAGCTGGCAACTAATAGTTACTCAGCTGACGATGACTTCACGAAAGTCATTTATTTAGCAAAGTTTTCCGCCGCGAAGTTCCAGTTTACCAGTGCCCAGAAGGCGTTCAGGTAAGTTGGACGGGCGTTGCGGAAATCGATGTAATAAGCGTGTTCCCACAGATCCACAGTCAGGACTGGTGTCACTGAACTGTCGGTCAACGGTGTACCGGCATTGCTGGTGTTGACGATGTCTAAAGTACCATCGGCTTTTTTAACTAACCAGGTCCAGCTTGAACCGAAGTTGTTAACAGCTTTGTCGTTAAAAGCAGTCTGGAACGCAGCAAATGAACCCCATTTGGCGTTGATAGCGTCTGCTAAAGCGCCTGATGGTTCGCCACCGGCATTTGGTGCCAGGCAGTGCCAGTAAAAGGTGTGGTTCCAGATTTGCGCTGCGTTGTTAAACACCGGGCCTTCTGAAGCTTTGATAATGTCTTCCAGCGATTTGCCAGCATGGGCAGTGCCTTCAATCAAAGAGTTCAGTTTCACGACATAAGCGTTGTGGTGCTTACCGTGGTGATAATCCAGAGTTTCTGGAGAGATATGTGGTAATAACGCATCTTTTGCGTACGGTAATGCTGGTAATTCAAAAGCCATTTCTAATTCTCCACTGACGTTGTTGATGGTGTCTGCATCACGTAGACTACAAAACCCGACTAAAATACTCAAGTTTTACCTAAGACCTTAGCCAAGCAAATGAGCTCGTGATGTTTGTTTTATGCTAGGTTTTATTTTTGGGGCAGATCTTGAAAACTCAAGTGGCTGACCTCAAATCCTCTGGTAAAATGATTTAACTTTTTTGTGCTGTAAGGCAGAGGCTCACCATGGAAACGATCGACAAAATTAAACAACAACTGACAGATAACCCAATTATTCTGTTTATGAAAGGTTCACCAAAATTCCCAAGCTGTGGTTTTTCTGCACAGGCTTCGCAAGCGCTGATTGCTTGTGGTGAACAATTCGCTTATGTCGATATTCTGCAAAACCCGGATATTCGTGCTGAACTTCCAAAATACGCCAACTGGCCAACCTTTCCACAATTGTGGGTAGAAGGTGAGTTAGTCGGCGGCTGTGACATTATGCTGGAAATGTTTCAACGGGGTGAATTGCAGCCACTAATTAAAGAAACTGCCGCGAAATTCAAAAAGCCTGAAGATACCCAAGCTGCTGAATAATTGATACAGGCCAGGTAAGAGACAACATAAAAGCAGCCAAGGCTGCTTTTTTTACTATTTAAATCATTCACTTTGAATGTTTAGTCAACTGCTGAACCGGTAAAGAAGGTTATTCCGCTGCCTGTTCTTCCGGTTCGTCATTGACGCTGCCAAGGAAGGGCGGTGGCCAACCGCCTAAGTTTTGCCAGCGATTGACGATATGACAAAACAGTTCTGCCGTGCGTTCGGTATCGTATAATGCGCTGTGGGCTTCTTTGTTATCAAAAGCAATACCCGCCGCCTGACAGGCTTTTGCCAGTACCGTTTGCCCCAATGCCAGCGCAGCCAGCGTGGTGGTATCAAAAGACACAAAGGCATGAAAAGGTGAGCGTTTGATGCTGTTACGTTCGACAGCCGCGTTCAGGAAACCCTGATCAAAAGCTGAATTGTGCGCCACCATCACCGCGCGCTGGCAACCGGCGTCTTTTTGCGCTTTTCGCACGGCTTTAAAAATTTCAGTCAGCGCTTCGCGTTCGGAAACTGCACCACGCAGTGGGTTATACGGGTCTATGCCATTAAACGCTAACGAGCTCGGGTTTAATACAGCACCTTCAAATGGCTCAACGTGAAAGTGCAGGGTTTGCGCAATTTGCAGTTGACCTGAGTCATCCATGGTCAGCAAAGTAGCGGCGATTTCCAATAAGGCGTCGGTTTGCGCGTTAAATCCGGCAGTTTCGACATCGATGACGACGGGGTAATAGCCACGGAACCGTTGAGAGAGTAATGTTGACGCTTGAGTCATGGGTAAACCTGCAGGCCAGTCGGGCGGGCAGTATGCCAAAAAAAAACAGTTTCGTCTTGTCGCGGCACAGCCTTTGCAAGAAAAAATAATCAGCGTCTGCAGCCGACATTTGCGTCAAGTTCCCGACCTGTAAGTCCTAAAGACTGCCAGAATAGTTAGATAGCGTCAGCATGACCCTTGTTGCGACGCAGGAGGCCCAATGAAATTTAAACAAACTCTGTTATTGGGTTTAGTGCTGGTGGCAACTACCAGCCAGGCGCGAATGAACATTCGGCAATATGCTGCCACGATCGAACAGGCGAACTGGGCCGTTACCAATGCCAGCGCACTAAAATGTGAACTGAGTCATAACATTCCAAATTTCGGCGAAGCGCGGTTTAGTAGCAATGCCAACAAAGAGCTGAACCTGTTATTTGAACTGAAAATGACACGTTTACCGGACGATTATGGTCTCGCCAAAGTTATGTCGGTCCCGCCCCAGTGGCGCGCCGGCGAAATTGCCAAGCCAATTGCTGATTTAGCTCTGCTGAAACAATTTGATGGTGGTTTACCGAAAAAAGCCGCCTGGACCTTGTTGACAGAATTGGAACAAGGTTTTAGCCCGACCTTCTATTTTGCAGACTGGCATAGCCCTTTTGATCAGGTGGCGGCAGCCATTAATCCACTGCGATTTTCCGATCCGTTTCAGAAATTTAATCTATGTATGGCAGGGTTATTGCGGTTTACCTTCGAAGATATCGCGATGACAGTGTTGAATTACCAATCGAACAGTGATGAGTTAACCCGTGAGTCGCAAGCCAGATTGGATCAGATTGCCGAATATTTAAAACATGACAAAGCGGTTGCAGAAGTAAGCATTGATACTTATACCGATAGTTATGGCGGCCGCTGGATCAACGAAGAACTGTCACGTAAGCGCGCAGCCACGCTGAAAGCGTTTTTTGTCAGCGCCGGTGTTGATGCAAAACTGGTGAAAACCGAAGGCTTCGGTGAGAAACGCCACGTCGCGCCGAATGAAACCAGTCGTGGCCGTGGCACCAACCGCCGGGCAGTGGTGCAACTGGCAAAGTTATAAATCGCCTTGGCACTTGATCATGGCTCGCTGTTTAAAGGCTTACGATTTCTCAAATCGTCGTGCAGAAACCAGGGCTGCTATTTCCACCGGCAGCGGTGTCGGTTCACCACAGATCTCTGCCGCCAGCTGTTCCGCCAGTAAAGGTGCGAACAGCAGGCCTCTGGCACCAAGCCCACCCAACACCCAACTTTGGTTTGCTAATTGCCCTGCAAGTGGTAAATGATCTGGAATGGTAGCTCTGAGTCCCGCCTTAGCTGAAATGACAGTCGCATGGCTAAACCAGTCAGGTTGCTGTAATACCTTATTGACCAATGCCAGATTGGCAGCATTATCTTCTTCCAGCTCAACGGCTTGCTGTCTGCTGCGATCAAAGGTCGCACCCACACAATGTTCCTGCTGCCCGCTAAAAATGTCGTTCGCCGGCGTGATATATCCCTGATGACAAATCACCGTTTTGAGCGGCGCCATGCCAGTACAATCAACATGACTGACTTGTCCGCGTACTTGCTTGACCGGCAAACCGGCGGTCATTTCAAAATCGGCGAGGGCGGCACCAGTCGCCAGACACAGCTGACTGCTTTGTAGCTTGCCTTGATGGGTGGTGAGCTCCCACTGCATGGTTTGGTGACTGAATGTCGCCGCTTGCAGTTCACAATTTAATTGCAGGGTAAATCCTGGTTGCTGCTGTAAATATGCAATGGCCGCTTGGCAAAACAGCTGCGGCGCAATCCAGCCGCCTTGCGCAAAAAATAATCCGGGAAATGGTATTGCCAAGCCAGCAACTGCACTGGCTTCGTTGTCGTTCAGGGTTTTTAGCAAGGACGAAAAGACCGGTTGCTGGCTGATTTTCTGTTGTCTGATCGCCAGTTGCTCAGTGCAGGCCAGGGTCAATACCCCGCAAAAAGCATGCGGAAACTGAAAACTCTGCGCGTGCAGCCGCTGATAAAACCGTCGGGCAAAACAAAATGCATGCGCATGAAACGCCGACACCGCGCTAAATGTACTTTGTAGTTGCGGGTATAAGGCGCCCTGGCGGTTGTGGGAAGCGCCGCTGGCTACCTCAGGATCTTTACAGATCAAATGTATTTTTTGGCCGCGGCTGACCAGTGCCAGCGCCAGGCAAACCGAAGCCAGTCCGCCGCCAACAATACAAATATCGGATACTGCTGTTGGTGTTGTTGGTACTGGTGCAGACTCTGGCGACGCAAAAGTACCGACACACATTTCCCGCTTGCGGCCATACCCTTTGATTTTTTTGACCTGAAATCCAACCTCGCTTAAACCACGGCGCACTAAACCTGCGCTGGTAAAAGTAGCGACAGTGCAACCTGGTTTACTTAAGCGCGCCATTTGGCTGAATAATTCTGGTTGCCACATTTGTGGGTTTTTACTCGGCGCAAAGCCATCGAGGAACCAGGCATCAGCCTGATTGTGCGCCGATAACTGCGGCATCGAGTCATGCACGTCACCCAACCATAAATCGAGGATCACCTGACCATTGTCCAGTTGTACCCGATGACAACCGGGAAGCGCGGGCGGATATTGCGCCAGTAATTGTGCCGCCAGCGGCGCCAGTGATGGCCATTGTGTTAAGGCCAGTTCGAGATCGGCATGAGTGATCGGATACTTTTCAAAACTGCTGAAATACAAACGCTGGCAGCGCATGGCGGGAGCGGCGGCCAAAGCTTGCCGAAAATTGTGCCAGGCCAGTAAAAAATTCAGGCCGGTGCCAAAGCCTGTTTCAATGATATGGAAGTATTCTGCAGGATGTTGTAACCAGCGATCCGGTAAACCATTTTGTTGTAAAAACACATATTGGGTTTCTTCCAGGCCACTTTCATTGGAGAAATAGACATCACCAAACAGGTCGGAAACCGGTGTGCCTTGGTCGTTGTAGTGAATTTTCGCGGATTGAATGGCTTGCATGAAAGTGCTCTGGCAGGAAAAAATCGGCACAGTTTAACCTGATTGTCATTTGGATAGATAATATACCCTTCATCATTAACAATTTGGGGTTGTTGACTTCACTCGTTCGCCGCAGTCACATAGTTAACTATGCTCCTGCGGACTCACTCACTCGTCGCCTACCCAAATCGTCAATGATTTTGGGTATATACCCTTCAGCATTGAAATTGCAGGGGTGTTGGTCGCCTTCTCTCACTGGCGTTCCAGCATCGCTCACTTGCCGCGGTTCCACCGTGGCCATCCTGCACCTTTCAATGATTTTGAGTATAGTGTACAACTGTGCGCTGAAATTGGACCAGTTGGCGCGGAAAAGTCCGTACAATAGCTTTTATTAACATATAGCAGCGTTAGTTTGCAGATCTCAGGAGTCAGAATGAAAAGAGCAGTAATCACCGGATTGGGCATTGTATCCAGCATCGGTAACAATCAGGCTGAAGTATTAGCCTCGTTAAAAGCTGGCCGCTCAGGTATTACCTATTCACAGGAGTTTGCTGATCTGGGATTGCGTTCGCAAGTCTGGGGTAATATCAAGTTAGACCCGAGCGAACTGATTGATCGCAAAGCCTTTCGTTTTATGGCCGATGCCGCCGCTTTTTCTTATATCGCGATGCAACAAGCGATCGAAGATGCAGGTTTAACCACTGAACAGGTTTCTCACCCGAGAACAGGTCTGGTCGTTGGATCTGGTGGGGCTTCTTCTAAAGTGCAGGTGGAAGCTGCAGATATCCTGCGCGAAAAAGGTGTGAAGCGGGTTGGGCCTTATGCCGTGCCAAAAACCATGGCCAGTACTTGTTCTGCTTGTCTGGCGACCCCTTTCCAGATTAAAGGCGTCAACTATTCGATCAGTTCCGCCTGCGCCACCAGCGCGCATTGTATTGGTCACGCCGTCGAACTCATCCAGTTAGGTAAACAGGACATTATTTTCGCCGGTGGTGGTGAAGAAGTGCATTGGACCTTAGCCATGGAATTTGATGCGATGGGCGCGTTATCTACCAAATATAATGAAACGCCGGAACTGGCCTCGCGCACTTATGATGCCAACCGCGACGGTTTTGTGATTTCTGGTGGCGGCGGCATTCTGGTGATTGAAGAGCTGGAACATGCCTTGGCCCGCGGCGCAAAAATTTATGGCGAGGTAGTTGGCTATGGCGCAACTTCAGATGGCTATGACATGGTGGCACCAAGCGGTGAAGGCGCAGTGCGTTGTATGCAAATGGCGATGCAAGGCGTGGACGCGACTATTGATTACGTCAACACTCACGGTACCAGTACCCCGGTGGGCGATGTGAAAGAACTCGGCGCTATTCAAGAAGTATTTGCGGGTAAATCGCCAGCCATCAGCGCAACCAAAGCGATGACCGGTCATGCCTTAGGCGCTGCCGGTGTGCACGAAGCGATTTATTCATTACTGATGATGGAGCACGGTTTTATTGCACCATCGATTAATATCGGTGAACTGGATGCGGCGGCCGAAGGTTTGAACATCATCACAAAACCAACCGAAGCGAAGCTGGAAACTGTGATGTCGAACAGCTTTGGTTTTGGCGGCACCAACGCGACTTTAGTAATGCAAAAGTATAAAAATGTATAAAAAGTATCGCGGTTAATTTTAACTTACACTGCAAGCACACTAACAAAGCCACCAAGCGGTGGCTTTGTTATTTCTGGCAGTCTAGAATGCGGTCACTTTTGGCGAACAGGGCCTGAAATGAAAATTTACGCTGATGAAAATATGCCTTACGTGCAGCAGTTTTTTGCTGAGTTAGGCACTGTGCAGTTGGTCGATGGCAGGCAATTAACGCCAGCGCAAGTCGCTGATGCTGATGTATTGCTGGTGCGTTCAGTGACGCAAGTAAATGCGCAATTATTATTACAAAACAATCAGTTAAATTTTGTTGGTACTGCCACTATCGGTGTAGATCACATTGATCAGGCTTATCTAAAAAGCCGTGAGATTAGTTTTAGCAGTGCGCCAGGCTGTAACGCCCAGTCGGTAGTGGAATATGTGCTGAGTAGTTTGTTTTTGCTGGCGGAGCAGCAACAAAAACCATTGCAGCAATGGACGGTGGGTGTGGTCGGCGTTGGTCAGATTGGCTCGCGGCTGGTGAAAGCCTTACAGGCGCTGCAGGTGAAAGTACTACAATCGGATCCGCTACGCGCCGCCAATGAGCCAGATTTTCCACATCTGGATTTCACTGAATTATGTCACAAGGTTGATGCACTGAGCTTTCATGTGCCATTGGTTAAAGGCGGAGCTCATCCAACGCTGAAGCTGTTAAACCAGCACAATTTGCCGCAGTTACCGCCAGCAGTCACCATTATCAACGCTTCGCGCGGTGAAGTGACTTGCAACCAGGCGCTGCTTACCGAAGCGAAAAGTGGTGTACACCGCCCGCTGGTGCTGGATGTCTGGGACAACGAACCCAATGTGCTGCAAGAATTGGTACCTTTCACCACGATTGCCACGGCGCATATTGCCGGTCATAGCATTGAAGGTAAGGCTCGCGGCACCGAAATGTTATATCAGGCGCTGTGTAAAACGCTGAAAATACAGCCAAAACATCAATTGCATGATTTTTGTCCGGTTCCAGTGATGGAAAAGCTGCAAATTTCTGCAAATTTTAGACTTTCAGATGTCCAAAATATCTGCCGTATGTTATATGATGTCCGCCGTGATGACGCTTTATTCAGATTTCATCTGCAAGGTCATGGCTTTGACTGGCTCAGAAAACATTATCCGCCACGGCGGGAATTTAGTTCGTTGCAAGTGCAGCTGGATAATCCAGCTCTCGCAATTCCGGAATTTTTACGTAACTTAGGTTTTAGTTCTAGGTTTTAGGTTTTAGCAGCCAGCATTAGGGGAAACAAACTATGGCGCAGCAATTCGACGTCGCAATTTTAGGTGCAACTGGTTTAGTCGGTCAGCATCTGATTGAAATTCTTGAACAACGTGATTTTCCGGTGAAACGGTTAATCCCTTTAGCAAGTAGTCGTTCCGCTGGCGGGTTTGTCACCTTTAAGGGTAAGAAAATTGAAGTGCTGGATGCCGATAAATTTGATTGGTCAGAAGCGCAAATTGGTTTGTTTTCTGCTGGCGGCAGCATTTCAGCCATCTATGCACCAAAAGCAGCAGAAGCGGGTTGTGTGGTGATCGACAACACTTCGCATTACCGCTATGAAGCGGATATTCCGTTGGTGGTACCGGAAGTGAATCCACATGCGATTGCTGACTACCGCAACCGCAATATTATCGCCAATCCAAATTGCTCTACCATTCAGATGTTAGTGGCATTAAAACCGATCCACGATGCTGTTGGTATCAGCCGCATCAATGTCTGTACTTATCAGTCGGTCAGTGGCGCAGGCCAACAAGGCATCGAAGCGCTGGCCAAAGAAACGGCGCAGTTACTGAATGGTCGGCCGGTGGAAGGGGATGGCAAGTTCAGTCGTCAGATCGCGTTTAATGTGATCCCGCAAATTGACGTGTTCCTGGACAATGGTTACACCAAAGAAGAAATGAAAATGCACTGGGAAACCCAGAAAATCATGGGCGATGACAGCATCAGCGTCAATGCGACTGCGGTGCGGGTGCCGGTGTTTTACGGCCATGCTGAAGCGGTGCATCTGGAAACCCGCCATCCAATCAGCGTTGAGCAAGTCAAAGCCTTATTGGCCAATGCTCCGGGTGTGGTACTGCTGGAAGACAATGCCGATTTCCCGACTCAGGTTGGCAACGCTCAAGGTCAGGATGATGTGTTTGTTGGCCGTATTCGTCAGGATATTTCGCATGAAAACGGCATCAACCTTTGGGTAGTGGCTGATAACGTGCGCAAAGGTGCGGCCACCAACAGCATTCAGATTGCTGAACATTTGATCCGTGATTATCTGTAAGATACGCCACAACTGAACGAGAATAAGGCTCCTGCGGGAGCCTTTTTACTTGCTGTCCCTTTCACGTATGACTCCCATCCATATTGTTTTCCTCCATCCAGCCGGTTAAGTTTCAGGCAATGTCGCAGATAACCTGTGAAATAGCTGGCTTTCTGCGGGCGGTTCGTCGCATTGACTGCTGATCTGGTTTAGAATTCAGAACAAAGTGACTGTGCAATGTGGAACATTGTTTGCAGGAGCTCGTTATCAAAAGTGTAAATGTGATGGCACCGCGCAATTCAGGTGACATATTGACGCCAAAGCGGTTAGGGAATTTTGAATGCATCAACTGCGATTATTAATCCTGTTGCTGATTGTCAATTTTATGACGGTTGCAGTGGCGGATACCACCGCAAAATTGCGTGGACCGAAAGAGTTTGACGCTCCAGCAGTCACCCGGCTGGGTCCGTTGTCTGCACGTGACACCTTGTGGCGACTTGCCGAACAAGCAAGACCAGATCCGCGTTTGAATATGTATCAAGTGATGCACGCGCTTTACTTAAAAAATCCTGACGCTTTCCTCGAACAAAATTTTAATCACCTCAAACCAGGTTCGTACCTGGAAATCCCAACTATTCGTGAAATTCTCGCCATTAATGCGGTGGAAGCGCAACGTAAATCTGAAAATGACGACCGGGTGTGGGCGGAGAAAATCCGCAGCGTGGCCAATGCCAAGCCGGATGAAAAAGCTGCCCGCCAGCAAGACGTCGCCAAGGCCACCAAGCAGATTACTGAAGAATTAAATCGGGTTGAATCACAGCAAACCGAGCAAATGAGCGATATCCGTGATCGGCTTGGCGCTTCAATGGCCAATGTTGAAACCATCGTCGTCGAAAACACCCAGCTGAAAAAACAATTGGATACTGTGGTTGAAGAACTGACGCTGGTTAAAAGTAAACTCGATAAAGACAGCGAAATTCAAACCCAGTTGCAGCAGTTATTGTTACAACAAACCGAGCTGCTGGAACAGCAACGCGAACAAATCAGAAAAGCCGAAGAGGGGTTCAATTTTGCCGAAACCTGGCAAAAACTTGCCTCAAGTCCGGTAGGCTGGGCCATTGCAGCTTCGTTGCCTGCCATTATGTTATTGTTGATTATCGTGTCGTTTATCCGTCGCCGTGGCCAAAAAGCCGCGGATGTGGTGTCAGCTGCGACAGCATCGCCAACAGTCGATCCAAATTATCGCTCGCCGTTGCCGCCGCTCGATGACAGTCTGGATTTTGATGAAAGCAGCCTGATCAATCTGGATGATTCCCTGCTCAATGACAGTCTGAATTCAGGTATTCGACTGGATGACGACAACTTTGCGCCTAAATCGGTCAAACCGGCGATGACAAATAACTTTGCTGACTTTGCCGATGATCTGCTGGATGATAGTTTTGACTCGCCAAGCCCGGTCAATAAAGGCAGATCAGAATTTGATCTGGATGATTTGCTGGACGAGCCACTGGATGCGCCTGCTGCTCCCCGCACCGAATTTGACGCCAACAACATCCTTTCCGGCGACGATCTATCATCGTTATTTGATAATCTGGACGAAGAACCGGCTTTTACTGCCAAAGAAGATTTTGATCCGAAAAATATACTGTCTGGCGATGATTTAAGTTCACTGTTTGACAATCTGGACGAAGCAGAAGATCCGGATGACATTTTTGCGCAGGCGCTGGCAGCTCAGGACGCCACGGCTGCAAGTGCAGCACCAGTAGATGATGTTGATGACTTACCATCTGATCGGCCACTTGCTGCGGATGCATTGCAAAACGCCGCCGCACAAGCCGATGAATTTGATGAACTGTTGGAAGAAATTGAACTGGATATTCCAACCGATCCAGACGATTTAGTGTCATTGGACGAAGAGTTTGATATCGATGCATTAATGGCTTCCACCCAGGCTGCACAGCAGAACACAGTAGCTCCGGCTGCTGCACCAACAACACCAACAGCGGCACCGATGCAACCGGACGATGATGATTTTGATATCGATTCGTTATTGGCAGCGAACGCCGAATCCGCAGCTGTACCAAAAGCTACTGCTATGGATGTTGCAGAGCCAAATCTGACCGCAGCGGACTTTGTTGCCGATATGCCGGAAGCAGAGAAAGTCAGCACTTTTGACAGCTCGGAGCTGGATGCATTTGCTGAATCGCTGGCCGAGGAAACACTGGCTGAATCTGTAGTTACTGAACTCAATGATGACGATTTGGCCTTAGTTGCTGCCGAGTTCGCGCTGGAAGCTGAGCATATCACCGAAGCGGTTGAACCAGACGAAGCGGATTTGGCCAGCGAACTTGACGATATTTTGTCGGAAGTTGCCGAAATCCGGGCGCAGAGTCAGTTACATGCCGCGACGCTTGCCGGATTGTCGTTGCCGGAATCTGCGCTGGCCGAAGCCAATGAAGATTTCGACGAAGCTTCGATTTCAGTGGCTGATGTCAGTTCGATGCTGCAAGACAATGATGATGACGAGCCGGATTTTGTAGCGGCACCAGCACCAGCACCAGCATCAGCGCCGGTATTGCCTGCGTCGGCAGAGTTTTCAGAACTGCCCGACAGTGACGACATTATGCTGGATGATTTTGACCCTGTTTCACCGAAAATCGTCTCTGCTGATCCGGAAGAGCTGAGTGAGTTTGCCACCCTCGATGATAACGACATCCATAAAACTCCGATGCCGGATTTAGAAGAGCTGGACGACAATTCGGTCAGTCGACTCTATGAATCGCTGTCGTCGGTCGAACGGCCCAGTAAAGTATTGGATGAATATCCGGAACTCGAATTGTCGGACGATTTGCTTGCCGACAGTGATGCGGATCTTATTTTTCCAGACGATGATTTGACGGACGAGACGGCTTTACTTGAAACCGCCTTTGACAGCGCTTTTGATACCGGGAATGAAGTTGAGGCTGGGAATGCACTAGCCACAGATCCAACTTTATTGTCTGAGCTCAAAGCGTTAGAACACACCAATTTTGATGAAATGTTGTCCGAGCTCGATCAATTTGAAGCGGTAACTGTGGCGCCGGAACAAGATCTGCAGTCGGCCAAACGCGTGCTGGCTGAATTAGACGCGGCGCAGCAAACTCAACAAAATACCGTGGTCGCAGCAGCAGATCATGATATTCCGGATTATGTGCATATCGACAAGTTGTTGGCTGCTTCGGAAGACGACGAACTGGAACCCGTCAGCAAAGGGGTGCTGAATATTGATGTCGGGTTGGCTGATTTTGAAGATTTAATTTCCGCCGATGAAATGGGCGATGTCGATCACGCCGATGCTGGTTATGCCGGACGACTCGATTTGGTCAGGGCTTATAACGAAATTGGTGATGCCGACAGCGCTGAACAGCTGATCAGAGAAATACTGGCATCCGATGCGCCAGCTCACGTCAAGCAGGAAGCGTTAACGCTGCAGCAAAGCTAAAGTATTGTTGCTGCAGTTGAAAGTCCTGCTATCAAAGCCGTCACTGTCGCCTGGAATGCCAGGCTGGCACACGCCCGTTGGGATTTACCCGCTGCTTTGTTATACTCGCGCCGGTTTAACGAGGAGTGGGCATGCGCATCGCATTGGGTATTGAATATGACGGTACTGGCTTTTTTGGCTGGCAGCGTCAGCGGGAAGTCAACAGCATTCAGGGCGAGCTGGAAAAAGCGCTTAGCCAGGTTGCCAACGAAACCATCGAAATTTTCTGCGCCGGTCGCACTGACGCTGGCGTGCACGGTACCGGTCAGGTGATCCATTTTGACACCAGTGCCGTGCGCGATATGCGCGGCTGGATCATGGGTGCCAATTCTAACTTACCTACAGGTATCGCGGTGCGTTGGGCCAAGCCGGTTAGCGATGACTTCCATGCCCGTTTTTCTGCAACTGCCCGCCGTTATCGTTATGTGATCTACAACCGTAAATACCGCCCTGCCATTTTGGGTCAGGGACTGAGTCATTATCATCAGGATTTAGATGTCAGTCTGATGCAACAAGCAGCGCCGCTGTTGTTGGGAGAGCATGATTTTTCGTCGTTTCGGGCGATCCAATGTCAATCCAATACACCATTTCGTAATCTGATGCATTTACAGATTGAACGCTATCAGGACTTTATTGTCATTGATATCAAGGCGAATGCCTTTTTACATCATATGGTGCGTAACATTACTGGCAGTTTGTTGGAAATCGGCATGAAAAAACGTCCGCCACAGTGGTTGGGTGAATTGCTGGCAGCCAAAGATCGGACTTTAGCGGCGGCTACGGCTAAAGCTGAAGGCCTGTATTTAGTGGCAGTTGATTATCCGACAGAGTTTGAAATTCCGACCACACCAATGGGGCCGTTGTTTTTGCCGGACTAAACCTTGGCTACATGCTCTGGACTGACCTGTTTCAAGGCGACAGCTAAGACCAGTTTTTTATGTTCGGCTGCGCACCTTTATGTTTTAATAACCGCCGTTTGGCATGTTTTCGCTGAATTTTGCCTAAATTCAGGCATTTGTGCGCGAAAATCGTCCAGTGTAGACAAAGGAATCCTTATGAGTTGGTTAGAAAAAATCCTGCCCAGAACTTCGTCGTCAGCGCGTCGTAATATCCCGGAAGGGGTCTGGACCAAATGTACGTCTTGCGAAGCGGTGTTGTACAAAGCAGATCTGGATCGCCAGCTGGGCGTTTGCCCAAAATGCGATAACCATATGCGCATCAATGCCCGCGAACGTCTGGCCAGTTTCCTTGATACCAATACCGGTGTTGAACTGGCTGCCGAGCTCGAGCCGCAGGATATTCTGAAGTTTAAAGACAGTAAAAAATACAAAGACCGTATCGTCGCAGCACAAAAAGAAACCGGCGAAAAAGATGCCATGGTGGTGATGCGCGGTTCACTCAAAGGCATGCCGATTGTGGTTGCCAGTTTCGAATTTAATTTTATGGGCGGCTCGATGGCGTCTGTCGTTGGTGCCAAATTTGTTAAAGGCGTGGAATTTGCGCTGGAACACAAAGTGCCATTCGTTTGTTTCTCCGCTTCTGGTGGCGCGCGGATGCAGGAAGCGTTGTTGTCCTTGATGCAAATGGCCAAAACCAGCGCTGCTTTAGCCAAACTGAGTGAAGCCGGTCTGCCGTATATTTCGGTGTTGACTGACCCGACGATGGGTGGTGTTTCAGCCAGTTTGGCCATGCTCGGTGATGTGAATATCGGCGAGCCAAATGCGCTGATTGGTTTTGCCGGTCCTCGTGTTATCGAACAGACAGTACGGGAAAAACTGCCGGAAGGTTTCCAGCGCAGCGAATTCCTGCTGGATCATGGTGCCATTGATATGATTGTTGACCGCCGCCAAATGCGCGATACAATTGCGCGATTAGTTGCAAAATTCATGCGACTGCCTTCTCCGGTGTCGGAGAATCGCGTCGCCTAAGGCGTTATGAACTCTTCTGCGTTAACAACAAGCCAATCGTGTCAGACCCTGACCGATTGGCTTGCGTTTATTGAACAAAGCCATCCTATTGATCAAATTGAACTTGGCCTGGCGCGGGTACAAACCGTAGCAGCGCGCGGTGCATTGCAGCAATTACCCGGCATCAAAATACTGTTGGCCGGTACTAACGGCAAAGGCTCCAGCGCCCGTTGTCTGGAACAACTGCTGCTGGCGCAAGGTTATTCGGTTGGCGTTTACACCTCCCCGCATTTACTCAAGTTTAATGAACGGCTGCGCCTAAATGGGGTGGATGCTGCTGACGAGCTGTGGGTGGCAGGACTACGTGAAGTCGAAAAGCTACGCGCTGATGTGCCGCTGACCTATTTTGAATTCACCACACTTGCCGCTTTTGCCATGCTGAAACAGCAACAGCCGGATGTTTGCATTATTGAAGTCGGTCTCGGCGGGCGTTTGGACGCCACCAATATTATTGAACCGGACGCTTGTGTCATTACCACCATCGACTTAGATCACCAGGATTGGCTTGGCAACGATCGCGAAAGTATCGGCCGCGAAAAAGCTGGTATTTTCCGCCAGGAGCGCTTGGCCATTGTTGGCGATTTAGATGTACCGCAGTCGATTTTAGCCGAAGCCAAGCGGTTAGCGGTGCCGCTGCGTCTGGTCAATCGTGATTATCAATATCAGTTAGCAGAAGATGGTTTGTCGTGGCAGTGGCAGAGCAAAAGTCTTAAACTTGCCAATTTACCCTTGGCGAAATTACCGCTGCAGAATATCGCCACTTGTCTGGCGTGCCTCGAAGCACTGCAGTTATTGCCGCCACCAGCCAAGATTGCTACAGTGTTGGCTGAGCTGACGCTGGCCGGACGGATGCAATGGCTGCAACAGCAACCGGCTATTTTACTGGATGTGGCGCATAATCC
Source organism: Rheinheimera sp. SA_1 (assembly GCF_001669775.1). Lineage (GTDB taxonomy): Bacteria > Pseudomonadota > Gammaproteobacteria > Enterobacterales > Alteromonadaceae > Pararheinheimera. The sequence continues at coordinate 821,200 of NZ_LXWK01000015.1, read as the reverse complement.
GCAGTCGGCGAGCTACCTCGCATCACAACTTGCATTGCTTGCACCACGTTATCAGCGTGTTCATGTGTTGGTAGGCATGCTCAAAGATAAAGACATGCGCCAAAGTCTGGCCGATTTTGCCGGTTTGGTCAGTACCTGGCATTGCGCCGGTTTACCGCCGCCGCGTGGTGCCACTGCCGAATTACTGGCAGCCCAGTTACCGGATGGGGCAAATGTTGTTTGCTACCCCGATGTAACAACGGCCTGGGCTACTTTGAGTACAGATCTTCACGACACTGATTTAGTGTTGATTTTTGGTTCATTTGTCACTGTGTCGCAGTTTTTAGCACACTGGCAACAGGGAAACGTATGACCGAAGTATTTAAAAACCGGCTGATTGGTAGTGCCATCTTGATTGTGGCTGCCATTGTGTTTTTACCGGATTTATTAGATGGCCAAAAACAAGTGGTCAAAGATGATTTTAAAGCAGTGCCGGAGCGTCCGGAATTTGCCGCTGTTGCGCAGCAACAGGTGTTTGCGCAGGATCAGCATGATGCCAGTCGTCAACAGGCGATGACCTTACCGACAGACACCAGCCCGGCCTTAGACGATCCGTCAGCTGCCGGCAGTACGACTGATCCACAACCCGGGGCTGTGACCGATCCAACTTTGATCGATCCAACTGTAACAGATAAGGCTACGACAGACCCTGCACCAACCGACACATTGCCTGATCAAACCTATGCTTCTGTTGATACCGACAGTGCTGCGGCGAAACCTGTAACCACAACTGCAGCGACCAATCCCGCTGCGACTGAAGCCAAGCCAGTCGCCGAGAAAGTTTTGGTTCCGCCAAAGCCATTAACTGAAGCGGCCTGGGTGGTGAAAGTGGGGTCATTTGGTAAAGAACAAAATGCCAATGCGTTAGTCAGTAAATTACGGCAGGCAGGTTTTGCCACCTTCAGCCGAAAAATTACCAATGGTCAGGGTCAGACCATGATTAGCGTGCTGGTGGGACCGGATCTTAAAAAAGAGCAACTTGAACGTAGCCTGCCACAACTGCAACAACTGGCTGCGGTGAAAAACTTAAAGGTGATGGCCTTTTCACCGGTTGAAAATAATTAGCCTAACCGGCGCGCCATTTGGTAGAATGCGCGCCGTCATCGAGCAGCCTTTGGAAGCACATGGTCTGGGTTGATTATGCCATTTTGGCAATAATTGGATTATCGACTGTTATCAGTCTGGTCCGCGGTTTTGTAAAAGAAGCCATTTCACTGATCGTCTGGATCACAGCGTTTTTCGTTGCCAGTCATTATTATCCCTATCTCGCCCCCTTTTTCTCCAATATTGAAAATTTACTGATCAGAAATGCAGTCGCTATCGGCTTGCTGTTTATCAGTGCGCTGTTGCTTGGCGGTTTGATCAACTATCTGGTTGGCAAACTGGTGCACTCGACTGGCTTAAGCGGCACCGACCGTTTGCTCGGTGTATTGTTTGGCGCCTTGCGTGGGGTGTTAGTGGTTAGTGCTGTGTTGTTTTTTCTGGACGCTTTTACGCCTTCAGCCGGATCAGACTGGTGGAAAGCCTCAGTTCTGATCCCCGAATTCGACTTTATTATTGAATGGTTTTTCAGTTACCTGAAAGACAACTCGAGTTTTATGCAACAGGCATCCGTGCTGACGAGGTAAGGTTCCATGTGTGGTATTGTTGGTATCGTAGGTAAATATCCGGTCAATCAGGCCTTGTATGACGGTTTAACCGTGTTACAACATCGTGGTCAGGATGCGGCAGGGATCGTCACCGTCGACCAGGACCGGCTGCGGCTGCGCAAGGCCAACGGCCTGGTCAAAGATGTGTTTGAAGAGCGGCATATGGAGCGGTTGTCGGGCAATATCGGCATCGGCCATGTACGTTATCCAACAGCGGGTTCTTCCAGCACCGCTGAAGCCCAGCCATTTTACGTCAACAGCCCTTTTGGTCTGGCGCTGGCGCACAATGGTAATTTAACCAACGCCGAACAAGTCAAAGCTGAGTTGTTTAAAGTGGCGCGCCGCCATGTCAATACCAGTTCTGACTCTGAAGTATTACTCAATGCCCTGGCGCATGAACTGCAGGGTGACGGCTCGATGCAATTGATGCCGGACGCCATTTTTCGCGCCGTGACTAATTTACACCGCAAAGTGCGCGGCGGCTATGCCGTGGTAGCGCTGATCATCGGCCATGGTTTAGTGGCTTTCCGTGACCCACATGGCATCCGTCCATTGGTGATGGGTAAACGTGAAACGGCACTTGGCACCGAATATATGGTGGCTTCAGAAAGCGTGGCACTTGATGCTGACGGTTTCACCGTGCTGCGGGACGTGTCCCCAGGCGAAGCAGTGTATATCACCGAAAATGGTGAGTTATATAGCCAGCAATGTGCTGAAAACCCAACTTATACACCATGTATTTTTGAATATGTTTATTTTGCCCGCCCTGATTCCACTATTGATAACGTGTCGGTTTATGCCTCACGGGTGGCAATGGGTAAAAAGCTGGGCGAAAAAATTAAAAAAGAATGGGCGCATCTGGATATCGATGTGGTCATTCCAATTCCTGAAACCAGTAATGACGCGGCTTTGCAAATTGCCACTGAACTGGGTTTACCTTATCGCCAGGGATACGTGAAAAACCGCTATATTGGCCGGACCTTTATTATGCCGGGGCAGGGTGAGCGGAAAAAATCGGTCAAGCGTAAACTGAATGCCATTTGGCAAGAGTTTAAAGGCAAAAATGTGTTGCTGGTCGACGATTCAATCGTACGCGGCACCACTTCAGAGCAAATCATTGATATGGCGCGTGAAGCCGGAGCCAACAAAGTGTATTTCGCTTCTGCGGCGCCGGAAATTCGCTTCCCGAATGTGTATGGTATTGATATGCCATCGGCCAATGAGCTGATTGCGCACGGACATGACGTGGAAAGCATTTGTAAAATCATCGGTGCTGACGGTTTGATTTTCCAATCGTTGCCAGATTTAGTCGAAGCGGTACGCAGTCAGAATCCGGATATCAAAAAGTTTGAAACGTCAGTGTTCGACGGCGTTTATGTCACCAATGACATTACCCAGGAATACCTGAATAAACTGGACGCTTCGCGTAACGATGCCAAAAAAGGCAATAAAACAGCGTTGATGGCCGGAAATCTGGAAACTTATAACGAAGGTAACTGAGTTCAAGTAAGGTAACTTCAGATAAAACAAAGGGAGCCGCAGCTCCCTTTGTTTTATTTTAACACCCGCGTTTTACTGGTTCAGGCAAGACCGTCGTCAGTGCGTAAACACCGGCTGGAACCCTGAGCTCCATAAAATAGCGGTAGACGCTAATACACACACCAACAAAATCAGGCCACAAGTGACGACCGAGCTGGCGTAAATAAAACCCCGTTCTTCCGGGATGTGCATCAAAATTGGCACACCGACGTACAGCAGATAGACCGAATAAGACAAACCCGCCAGCCCAACCAGCATCACAAACCACAGTTCCGGATACAAGGCGGCGATCCCCACCATAAATAATGGCGTGGACGTATAGGAAGCCAGTTCCAGGGTTTGGGTGTACGTTGGTTCAGAGCCAAAAGTATGCGCCATCCAGTGCGCTAAATAACCCAGCGCAAACACGCCGAGGATCAACGCAAAATACATGGCGGTGCCGAGCATCAGCGCGCTGTCCGAGGTTAAATGAATCGGTTCACCCACGCCAATGCTCCAGCCAATATGAACGGCAGAGACGTAAGCGCAAATGGAGGGGATGAGAGCAACGAGCATGATGTGGATTAAACTGTAGCGTAAACTTTCGTGACGAGCGTCAATGGTATGCCATTCTTCTTTCGGGTGGGCATACAGCCCCCATAAATGGTTTAGTATCATTTTTTATTATCCTTGTCGACTGCTGTACTGATGGTGTCTGAGCGACAACGTAACACTCATGATTAAGTTATGACCAACAGAACCGCACTCGTCAAGTATTGACTGTGTTCAGGGGGAAATAGACGGCTTTAAACCGGGCACCCGCTGTGAAACTTAAAATCCTCATCGGCAGTAGAAATCAGCTCAGCTTCCAACTTGCCAAAGAAGTCCACTCTCGGTTTGATATCGGTTTTGGACATCACCTGCGCCAGCTCCAGATAGTCAGCAAAGTGGCGGGCTTCGGAGCGCAATAACGAGACGTAAAAAGCGCCGAGTTTAGCATCCACCAGCTCGGCCAGTCTGGCAAATCGCTCACAGGAGCGGGCTTCGATATAAGCACCACAAATAAGTTTATCGATCAGGATTTGCGGTTCATGGGTTTTGCAGCTTTGCACCAATGTTTTGGCATAACGACTGGCAGTGATGTTTTCATAAGGGATACCCCGTTGCTGCATGATTTCCAGCACCTGGCAAAAATGATGTAACTCCTCGCGGATCAGCAATACCATCCGGTCAATAATCAGATTGGAATGAGCAAAGTCAGAACGGCCAATAATGCTTTTATTGAGTTTTTCCGCTTGTTTTAAGCTTTGTACATCACCGTTAAAACGATATGCAAAGTCCTCAAACGGCTTTAGCCAGTGTAATAACGTGGTGGAGCTTTCCTGATCGCAGGCATACCGGCGCAGCAGATACATCGCTGTTTGCGCGGCTTTTAATTCACAGATCAGATGATCCTGCAGCAGAATTGGTAAGCGTTCAGTTTTTGTCGCTTCATCCAGCCAGCGCGTAGGGGTTTCGCATTGCAAAAAGCTGAGGATCGGTATCAGCAGGTCATTGTTTTTCATCATTTACTCCATACTGCAATGCAAAGCGGACTTGTTGTCGTGAGTATCAGGTGGCACGACTTTAAAGCGGAGACGCTGCTGCCAAAGGGCAAAAATGTAAAGTCCACTCATCTTTGGTGATAGCAAGATATGAGCTTTGCTGATACCAGTCACCCACCACATAGCGGTAAGCTTGCTTACCATCAAGCCCTTGAAATTCATGGACTGCCGGGCGGTGAGTGTGGCCATGAATTAAATACTGCACCTGATACTCGCTCATCACTTTGGGTACTTCATCCGGTGTGACATCCATGATCATGGCAGTTTTTTGCTGTTTATCCTGCTTGCTGATGCGCCGTGCTTTGCGCGCCAGATGCTGGCGATACCACAAAGGAGTGGCCAAAATCAGCCATTGCCACCAGGGTTGGTCCCACCATGAGCGGAATTTCTGATACTGAAAGTCCAGCGTGCACAGACTGTCGCCATGCATCAACAATGCTTTTTTGCCATAAAAATCAGCGATATGATAAGGCGGCAGTAATTCAAAACCAGCACGCTTGGCAAAGGTTTGTTTGAGCAGAAAATCCCGGTTGCCATGACAGAAATACACCAACACCCCATGGGAGCGCAGCGAGCTAAGTGCGTTGGCGACCTGAGTCAGCAAAGGGGCAGGGTTGTCATCGCCAATCCAGACTTCAAATAAATCGCCGAGGATATACAGCGCGTCGGCTTGGCTGGCGGTGACTTTAACAAAATCGAGAAACGCCGCGGTGATATCCGGGCGTTCCTGACTTAAATGCAAATCCGCGATAACAAGGGTTAAGCCCTTAGCCATGCAGTTCTGCTTTTTCGATCACCACGTTTTCTACCGGCACATCGGCGTGGCCAAATTTACGGCCGGTTGCGACGGCGCGGATCTTATCGACCACATCCATGCCTTCAACGACTTCGGCAAAAACACAGTAGCCCCAGCCTGATGAATTCTCAGAAGTAAAATTCAGGAAGCTGTTGTCAGCGATATTGATAAAAAATTGGCAGGTTGCAGAATGTGGATCGTTGGTACGGGCCATTGCCACAGTGCCTTTTTTGTTTGGCACTTTGTTGTTGGCTTCATTTTTAATCTGACCTTTGGTTTCTTTTTGTTCCATGTCTGGAGTAAAACCGCCACCCTGGATCATAAAACCATCAATCACCCGGTGAAAAATGGTGTTGTCGTAAAAACCGTCTTTGACATAACTTTTGAAGTTTTCCACGGTAAGCGGGGCTTTGTCGGCAAATAACTGTAATTTAATCACGCCGAAATTGGTGTGTAAGCTGACCATCATTCAATCCTTCTTTAAGGGCTATCCCCGTCATCCTTGAAGTTGCAGGGTTGTTGACTTCGCTCGTTCGCCCCAGTCACATAGGACTACTATGCTCCTGGGGTCTCACTCACTTGTCGCCTACCTGCAGCTTCAATGATTTTGGGGCGGTAAAATTTGGCGCTAGTTTAGCGCAACCAGCGCTGAACACAAAGCCAGATCGACCGCCAACAGACCATAGCCGAGCCTTAACACCGGTGTTACACTATCGCTTTTTCGCCGTCAGCGTTTATCCGAGGAAGTCATGTTACAGATTTATAATACCCTGAGCCGTCAAAAAGAGACGTTTGTGCCAATGCAACCAGGCAAAGTCGGCCTTTATGTCTGTGGTATTACAATTTATGACTTCTGTCACGTTGGCCATGCCCGTACCTATGTCGCTTTTGACGTGATTAATCGCTATTTGCGGTTTTCTGGCTATGACGTCACTTATGTCCGCAATATCACAGATGTTGACGACAAAATTATTCGCCGCGCCAACGAAAATGGTGAAAGTTGTGATGCTTTAACGGCCCGTTACACTGAAGCCATGCATGCCGATTTTAACGCTTTAAGTTTATTGCCAGCCGATATCGAGCCACGGGTCACTACCCATATGGCGGAAATCATCGAGCTCATTCAGACGTTACTTGCGAAAAAACACGCTTATGTCGCTGTAGATGGTGATGTGCTGTTTGATGTTAGTACCTACGAAAACTACGGTCAGTTAAGCCAACAAAATCTCGATATGCTGCAAGCTGGCGCCCGGGTTGAAGTGGATCAGACGAAAGACGATCCGCTGGATTTTGTGCTGTGGAAAATGGCCAAGCCAGGTGAGCCAAGTTGGGAATCGCCTTGGGGCGCTGGTCGTCCGGGCTGGCATATCGAATGTTCGGCGATGAGCGCCAAGCATTTAGGTGCGCATTTTGATATTCATGGCGGTGGCTCGGATCTGCAGTTCCCGCATCATGAAAACGAAATTGCCCAGTCGTGCTGCGCGCATGGTACCAAGTACGTCAATACTTGGATCCACACCGGTATGGTGCAGATCGACAAAGAAAAAATGTCGAAATCTTTAGGCAATTTCTTTACGGTAAAAGACGTGTTGGCCGAATATAACCGCGAATCGGTGCGGTATTTCCTGATTTCCAGTCAGTACCGCAGTCAGCTCAATTACAGTGCCGAGAACCTGCAGCAAGCGCATGCGGCTTTAGGGCGCCTCTACACTGCACTGCGTGGCGTGACCCCAGCTGCTGAAGTAGCACTCGACAGCGTGTATGTGGCGCAGTTTAAACAAGCGATGGATGATGATTTCAACACCGCGCTGGCGTTACCGGTATTATTTGAACTGGCGCGTGAAATTAACAAAGAAAAAGAACTGAATCCGCAAAAAGCCTCAGAGCTGGCTGCAGTGCTGGTGAAACTGGGTGAAGTGCTGGGTATTTTGCAGGGTGATGCCGAAACTTTCCTGCAGGCCGGCGGTTCAGATGATGATGTAACGGAAATTGAAGCTTTGATTGCCAAACGTAATCAAGCCCGCATCAACAAAGACTGGGCGGCTGCTGATGAAGCGCGTACCGCACTTACTGCCAAAGGTATTGTGGTTGAAGACAAAAATGGCGTCACCAGCTGGCGTCGTGGCTAATCGCTTATACCCGTCATCCTTGAAGATGCGGGGGGGTTGACTTCACTCATTCGCCGCAGTCACATAGTTAACTATGCTCCTGCGGTCTCACTCCCTCGTCGCGGTTCCACCGTGGCCATCCCGCATCGTCAATGATTTTGGGTATATAGCGCTTTTACTGAAAGTAAAAAAACAAAAACGCGAAACCGCGTTTTTTTATGGCTTTTGTTTTTGCAGCAGACTAGCTCAAATCGTGAAACTGCTCACAGGCTTCCAGCGTGTTCTCTATCAAACATGCCACCGTCATCGGGCCAACACCACCAGGCACTGGTGTGATAAAACGGGCATGTTCAACCGCTTTGCTAAATTCGACATCGCCGACTAACTTGCCGGAATCCAGCCGGTTAATACCCACATCAACCACCAACGCACCAGGTTTTACCCAATCGCCAGGAATAAACTCAGGTTTACCAACTGCAACCACCAGTAAATCAGCGCGTCGTACCTGTTGTTCCAGGTTTTTGGTGAATTTGTGGCAGATGGTGGTGGTGCAGCCGGCTAATAACAGCTCCAGCGCCATTGGGCGGCCGACAATGTTCGATGCGCCTACCACAACAGCATCCATACCACGGATTTGTACACCGGTGCTCTGCAGCAGCTTAATGATGCCTTTCGGAGTACAAGGGCGCAGTGCCGGCATCCGCTGTGCCAAACGGCCGATATTATAAGGGTGGAAGCCGTCGACGTCTTTGAGTGGATTTATCCGTTCCAGAATGGCGGAAGCGTCTAAGCCTGCTGGCAACGGCAATTGCACCAGAATGCCGTCGATGCTGGTATCAGCGTTTAGCTGGTCAATCAAATCGAACAGTTGCTGTTGTTTGGTATCGGCGGGTAAATCATAAGAGAAGGAGGCAAAACCGACTTCTTCACAGGCTTTGCGTTTACTGCCAACGTACACTTGCGAGGCCGGATCGGCTCCCACTAACACCACGGCTAAGCCTGGTGCGCGTTTTCCAGCTGCCAGTCGTTGTTGCACGCGCAGTGCCACTTGTCCGCGGGTCGCTTGTGCAACTGCTTTACCGTCAATAATTTGTGCTGCCATGAAGCGCCTCTGATCCAAATCTGAAAAGTTGCCGTATTTTCTCACAGCAGGCGACAATGCGCCAAGTACAATGGTTGGCGCGGCGGAAATTTCTGTAAAATCAGTGAAATTGCATGCTTTTGCAGCAGAAAACTGCCGGAAGGTTCAAATTATAGGCAAACAGTTTTTTTCACTAAAAAAACGTTTGACGCATACGGGGTCGGGTTGTAATATTGCGCCCCGTTGCACTAGTGTAACTCAGTCGGTGATTAGCGCAGCTTGGTAGCGCACTTGGTTTGGGTCCAAGGGGTCGCAAGTTCGAATCTTGCATCACCGACCATCTTTAAGTTGGTATGCGCTCTGTGACTGCACTTGTTGCGTCCGTAGCTCAGCTGGATAGAGCAACGGCCTTCTAAGCCGTGGGTCATAGGTTCGAGTCCTATCGGACGCGCCATTAACTTAAAGATATGTTTGAATTGAGACCGTGGTGGCTGTAGCTCAGTTGGTAGAGCCCCGGATTGTGATTCCGGTTGTCGTGGGTTCGAGCCCCATCAGCCACCCCATTCAGTTCAGGACTTTTATCCAGAAAAGTCCAAATAAGTTCTAAAAAATATCAAAGAGTTCATAGTCGGTGATTAGCGCAGCTTGGTAGCGCACTTGGTTTGGGTCCAAGGGGTCGCAAGTTCGAATCTTGCATCACCGACCATTCTCCCTCCAAAAGTTTCTGCTCAATTTTATTTTCAATTCATCGTTTTATTCTAATTGCAGCTATGTTCTTGTTACTTCTTCAATTGGTTGCAACTGCTGCAACAAATTGCTTTATCGCCGTTAAACCCTGGCTGGCGCCTGATCCCGACTCGTGCTAATCGTCACCGAATCCGTAATAATCTCTAGCTGCAGATCGGTTTTTGCAACACTGCAGCAAGCGAAGATAATGCCGGAGTTCAGTTCGGTCGAAGTTAGCTTTGCAGTATTTTCAATGATCTGTTCGACCTTGCCGCTAATCAGCCGGCATTTGCACATGCCACAGCCACCGGCCTTACAACCATGCGGAATGTTCACACCGTGCAGCAGCGCGCTTTGCAGTACCGTCTGGTTAGGTGAAATATCGATGATCTGATGGGCTAAATGCATGCGATAGCGGGGGGCGGGCGCGAACCAAGACTTGAACATTGTTGTGACATCCTGTCCCGAATTTATTAATTAGCATAGTCGACAAAAAAGGAAAAACCAGAGTTTTGGTGACGCCGACATCCGGGCATAAAAAAAGCCGGCACTTTGGCCGGCTAGTCATCTTAAAACTTCTGATCCCGCTGTATCATCTGAGCTCGTTTAAGCAGCTTGCTCAGTCTTGCAGGCGGGTTTGGCATCAAACAGCGACTTGTCAGCGGCCAGATCCAGCGGATCAAAGTCATCAACATTAATCACATGCAAACGGCCGGCTTCAGCAATCCGCAGTTTTTCTGCTTCAGCCTGACTTAGTACACCAAGCTCCAGACCCAGATCGGCCACTTCACCTAAGCGGTAAAATGGCAGACGCTTGTTCGCAGCATGCACCACTTTATCAAACAGCGGCTCGGCGGCCAGAATGTCGGTCAGGGCTTTTTCCAGCAGACCTAACTGATTGTTCGGCTCCTGCGTCAGATACAAGTGGCTGCCAAGGCGTGTACGTGCTTCACAAGGCGTTTGCATGATGCGGGCAACCTTGTGATCCAGCGCGTCACTTGGACGACGCAGCAAGCGGCCCCAAGGGAATACCACGCGTTTTAGCACTGTTGCGACAATCCGGTTCGGGAAGTTGTCGAACAATTCGTCCAGCGCCAGCTGTGCTTTAGCCAGGTTGTCTTCACAGCCCCATTGCACCAGCGGTAAATCCTGCACCTGGCGACCTTCATCGTGGTACTTTTTCAAAATGGTTGAAGTCAGGTACAACATCGACAAAATATCACCAAGACGGGCTGAAATCCGCTCACGGCGTTTTAAGTCACCGCCCATAGTTGCCATCGCAATATCTGACATTAATGCCAGTGAAGCGCTGAAGCGATTCATTTGCTTGTAGTAAGCAGCAGTTTCATCTTTAACCGGTGCATGCGAAAAGGCAGCGTTGGTCAGCGATAACCAGAAAGTGCGGAAGAAGTTACTGATGCTAAAACCGATATGGCCGAATAATGCGCGGTCAAAGGCGGTTACTGCAGCACGTTCGTCATCCAGCTGCGCAGCCTGTAACTCTGCAAGGACATATGGATGGCAACGAATGGCGCCCTGGCCGTAGATAATCATATTGCGGGTCAGAATGTTTGCGCCTTCAACAGTAATTGCCACCGGCGCACCCTGATAACCACGGGCTAAATAGTTGGTCGGGCCCATGCAAATGCCCTTACCGCCATGCACATCCATCGCATCAATCACTGCCTGACGCATCCGTTCAGTCATGTGGTATTTGGTGATAGCTGAAATCACCGACGGTTTTTCGCCTAAATCAATCGAGCCAACTGACATGGTTGTAGAGGCGTCGGCCATATAAGCGTAACCGCCAATCCGTGCCATTGCTTCTTCCACGCCTTCCATTTTGCCGATTGGCAATTTGAACTGACGACGAATACGGGCATAAGCGCCGGTCGCCATCGCAGCGGCTTTGATGCCACCGGTACTGTTCGACGGCAGGGTAATAGCGCGGCCAACCGATAAACATTCGACCAGCATCCGCCAGCCTTGACCGGCCATTTTCGGACCGCCAATAATGTAATCAAGTGGCACAAAAATATCTTCGCCTTGGGTCGGACCATTCTGGAATGGCACGTTTAATGGGAAATGACGACGACCAATTTTCACGCCAGGGGTGCTTACTGGAATCAGCGCACAGGTAATACCTAAATCAGTTTTATCACCGAGCAATTTGTCCGGATCCTGCAACTTAAAGGCTAATCCCAGTACAGTGGCAATAGGCGCCAGCGTAATATAACGTTTGTTCCAGGTCAGGCGCATACCGAGAATTTCTTCGCCTTGCCACTGACCTTTACAGACAATACCGAAATCCGGAATAGCACCGGCATCAGAACCAGCTTCCGGTGAAGTCAGCGCAAAACAAGGAACTTCCAAGCCTTTGGCTAAACGCGGCAGGTAATGGTCCTGCTGCTCTTTGGTGCCATAGTGCTGCAGCAATTCGCCTGGGCCAAGCGAGTTAGGTACGCCAACTACGCTGGATAAAACCATGCTTTTGCTGGTTAATTTTTGCAGAACACAAGATTGGGCGAACGCTGAAAATTCCAGACCGCCATACTGCTTTTTGATGATCATGGCGAAGAAGCCCTGATCTTTTAAATATTGATACACTTCCGGTGCTAAATCGGCGCGGTCATGCGTGGTGTGCCAGTCATCAACCATCGCCAGCAGTGTTTCTACCGGGCCATCAAGGAATGCTTGTTCTTCAGCACTCAGTCGCGGTTTTGGAAAATTGTGCAGCTTGTGCCAATCCGGGTTGCCGCGAAACAAATCGCCTTCCCACCAGGTGGTACCGGCATCAATAGCTTCTTTTTCCGTGGTCGACATTTCCGGCATGATTTTGCGGTAAAGTTTTAACAGCGGTTTGGTGATATGTTGCTGGCGAATGCTGGCGATATTCAGCGGAATGGTGATTGCTGCAAAAATCAGCCAACTAAAAATCCCTACAGTTCCGGCAAAGGTACCGGCGACGAGCAAAGCGGCGATAGCGCCGGTAAATAATGTAAGACTGGCCCGGTGATAGGCCAAAATGCCGATTGCTACCAGCAATGCAGCGATAAAGATTAACACATCCATAATTATCTCCAGATAAGAGGTCTGACCACTAACCGGGTTAGCGTAAAGTGGATTGGCCGAAGATGCAAGTGATTCCTGCTGTAGTGTAGTTGATTCAGTGTCAACTTTTCTGGTCATACCCGTCATCATTGAAGATTCGGGGTTGTTGCCTTCGCTCATTCGCCCCAGTCACATAGAACAGCTATGCTCCTAGGGCCTCACGTGCTCGTCGCCTACCCGAATCTCCAATGATTTTGGGTATAGACCTGTGCATTATTGTTTTTACGGCCAAAACGGCAGGTTGAGGGTTGTGAAGTTGAACGGAACACTGCTAACCTCAGGGCATATTAAATAGAAACTTCCAATCAAATAAATATATGTGTGAACTGCTTGGGATGTCGGCGAATGTGCCGACCGATATTTGTTTTAGCTTTAAAGGCCTGAGAGAGCGGGGTGGTAATACCGGTCCGCACAAGGACGGTTGGGGCATAGCTTTCTATCAGGGGAAGGGGGTGACCACTTTTAAAGATGCACAGGCCAGCCATCAATCGGAAGTGGCAAAACTAGTGACCGACTACCCGATTAAAAGTAATGTGGTTGTTGGGCATGTGCGACAGGCTAATCGCGGTCGGGTCGCACTTGAGAACACTCACCCGTTTACCCGCGAATTGTGGGGACGTTATTGGACTTACGCCCATAATGGTCAGCTGAAAGACTACAAATCGCTGGCGCAGGGGCGCTTTAAAGCGGTTGGCACCACGGATAGTGAATCGGCATTTTGCTTTATCCTATCGGAGCTGGCAGCGCGCTATCCTGATAAACCACCTGCACGTAAGCAGCTGTTCCGCCTGATTAAAAAGCTCTCTGACCAGTTAAAGCAGCAAGGTGTATTTAACTTGTTGTTATCTGATGGCGAATATTTGTTTTGTTATTGCAGTACCAAATTGCATTGGATCACCCGCCGCGCACCATTTGGCACAGCGAAATTATCAGATGTGGATGTGGATATTGATTTCAGTCAGGAAACCACACCTAACGATGTGGTAACGATAGTCGCAACCTTGCCTTTAACCACCAACGAGCAATGGCAGGCGATGGCACCTGGCGAAGCTTGTTTGTTTAGAGCAGGAGAACAGGTTGAACTGCTGTAAGTTCAACCTATTGTTGTCTGAATTGGGTTTTGAACGGTATCAAATGCAAAACTACTGCGGCTGATACTGACTCAGCTGCACATCAAATTGCTCAACATCATCTTCTGATTGCCACAATCGAACCAACAGATAATCCAGCTCTGGTGCCAGCCAGGCATACACCTGTTTATCAGGGCCTTGGCCATACCGTTCGATGCGGATTGCTTTGACCTTGCCATAAGGCAAAGACAGCCATTCTTCGGTAGCCACTTTGTATTTATAAGTGCGGTTTTCACCATGGCGGTTAAGTACGTCGTAAACAAAATCAGTTTTGCCTTGTTGAATATCCAACACAATCTGGCCATGGAAACTCAACATATCCAGCCATTGGTCATTCCATGGAATTTGTTTGACGACTTGCTTTTTTTCCGTTTTTAACTGCTTCTGCGCCCAATCAAGACTCAGTTCATAATGACGGCTGGGGCCAGTGCCAGAACGTTGCATTAAATAATGGCTTGGTTTGAGCCGGCCTTGTTCAATCACAAAACGTGAGCGTTCTTTACGTTCATCTTTGAAGACCAACCAGCTGATTTTGCTGTTATAACCAAGTTCATAGCCGACACCATCCCGTTTTAAATAACGCGATGCTTCGCCATGCTTTTTACCTGAACGTAAAATCTGATAACTGGCTTCAAAGGGCTTAAAGCCAATGGCTGCATCGGTACTGACCGCCACCGGAACCTGAGCGGCAGGCTTCGCTGTTGCTTCTGTGGCAACCGCAGTATTTTGTGCGGCAAACACTTGTGGAATGGCGAGGCAAAAAAATGACGCCATCAGGCGCCATTTATGAATTGTCGTGATCATCATCGTCGGCATATCCATGGTCTGATAAAATCTGGCCATCCAACAATGCCTTATCTGCCTGCTGTTGTAAACGTCCCTGACAAAACCAACGGACCACAAGTGGGTAAATTTGGTGTTCCTGTTCGTGTACACGCTCGGCAATTATCGTCGCATCATCCCCGGTAAAAATAGGGACTTTAGCCTGTAATACCACAGGTCCACCATCGAGTTCCGCCGTGACAAAATGCACGCTGCAACCATGCTGCGTATCACCGGCGTCCAATGCACGCTGATGCGTATGCAAACCCTGATATTTTGGCAATAACGAAGGGTGAATATTTAATAATCGCCCTTGATAATGCCCGACAAATTCAGGTGTTAAAATACGCATAAAACCGGCCAGCACCACTAAATCAGGCTGAAAACTATCGATGCTCTGTAGTAATGCCGCATCATAACTTTGCCGATCAGGAAAGGTTTTATGGTCCAGCACCACAGTTGGAATGTCCGCTTCTAAAGCGCGTTGTAGCCCAAAAACCCCGGCCTTGTTCGAAATGACGGCGCTGATGCGACCGGCAATAAAGCCAGCCGCACAAGCATCGATAATGGCCTGCAGGTTTGAACCACTACCTGAAATCAGTACAACAATTGATTTCATAATGGTTTATGCATTTACGCCAGGGATCACAACCTGCGCTTCACCTTCAGCCGCAGTTTGAATTTCACCTAAGTGCCAGGCAGTTTCGCCCGCATCTTGCAGGAATTGCAGTGCCGGAGCCAGATTGTCGGCACTTACCACCACGATCATGCCCACACCACAATTAAAGGTGCGGTACATTTCATGACGGGTGACATTGCCTTGTTGTTGCAACCAGTCAAAAACTGCCGGCCATTGATAACTTTGCTCGTTACAAACTGCTTTGGTCTGTTCTGGTAATACCCGTGGAATATTTTCCCAGAAACCGCCACCGGTGATGTGGCACAGTGCATGTACCGGAACGGCTTTAATCAGTGCCAGCAAGTTTTTCACATAAATGCGGGTCGGCGCCATTAAATGGTCGGCCAGGGTTTTGCCTTCCAGCATAACATCCGGCGTTTGACCGCTGACTTCGATAATTTTACGAATGAGTGAAAACCCATTGGAATGTGGGCCAGAAGAGGCGAGAGCGATGATTTGGTCACCGGCTTTGACCTTAGAACCATCAATGATGTCGGCTTTTTCGACCACGCCAACACAGAAACCGGCGATGTCGTAATCGCCTGTATGGTACATGCCTGGCATTTCAGCAGTTTCACCGCCAACCAGGGCACAACCTGATTGTTCACAACCATCGGCGATACCATTGACCACACTGGCCGCTACATCAACATCTAATTTACCGGTGGCGTAGTAATCGAGGAAAAACAACGGTTCAGCGCCTTGAACCACGATATCGTTAACGCACATGGCGACTAAGTCGATACCAACGCTGTCATGACGGTTGAGGTCGATGGCCAGTCGTAACTTGGTACCTACACCGTCAGTGCCCGATACCAGGACTGGCTCTTTATAACCGGCTGGGATTTGACACATAGCGCCAAAACCACCGAGGCCACCAATTACTTCTTTGCGGGTCGTACGTTTAACTGCACCTTTGATCCGGTCGACTAAAGCCTCACCAGCATCAATATCTACGCCTGCATCTTTGTAACTTAACGAAGTTTTTTGTTCGCTCACGGTAATCCTCGATGGCAAAAATGAATACGGGTCAAAAAATCCGCCGCATTTTACCCTGTTCTGCCGTCAGACAAAAGGATTAAGGCTCGGCTGGCGCAGTTTATCTTTGTAGCTATTGACCTCAACACCAGGGGCACCAGATGAATCCCACTCACCATAGACAGATTCAAGCCCCTGTTATCAAAAGGTTATTGCATTACATTGCTCATCGCCTTGCTGATGTAATCCCGCACGCTCAGGTTATGATCTTTGCTGATTTTGTGATAACACAGTGATGCCAATGGAAACTCGCGGTTGTTGTAGTTCAAACTGACGTAAGGTGCTGTTTCATCGGCTTTTTGATGGATCCATTCCCCACCAACGACGTTGATAAATATTTGCCCGACATAAGCGGCAAAAATATTACACAGGGTAAACATGTGCTCGTCACTGAAGCGTTGCAGACGATTCACTTCATGTAACCGCGACAACAGGCTGTCGACCAGTAGTAGGCTTTCCAGACTGAAATCAAGGTTGATTTGGTATTCTTCCGCGGCGAATTGCACCGCATCGGCGGCACATTGCTGCATTAATGTATCAAGTTCTGGTTGAGTGCTCATAGCGGACTTCCTGTTTTGCCATGAATGGCAAGGATCAATTGACGGAGTTGCCGGCTGCCCGGCCCTAATTTTTCTTCTTTAGGTGTTAATAGTGACATTGGGGCCAATCGCTCTGAACTTTGTGTCAGTGGCAACCGGTATAACACGCCTTCGGCAATCAGGTTTTTTACCAGATGCTCCGGCAACCAACAAAAGCCGATGCCACTTTTAATGATTTCAATGGCTTCATAAAAATTACTGACGGTCCAGCGCTGTTCGGCTTTGAGCCAGCCGCCCGGGCCTTCCATTGGTTTGCTGGCGGTATCCCGGATCACAATTTGCAGATGTTGGCTAAGTTCATCTAAATCCAGTTGCTTATGCTGAGCTAATAAATGCGCTGCACCAATCACCGGAATTAAGTGGGCAACATAAATCGGTTCGCCCAAATAGCCGCGAGGGATCACTCCTGTTGCAGCTATGACTAAATCGGCTTTCCCTTCCAGAATGACTTCGGTGGTGCCGGTGATCACCGTATCAATAATTTGGATCCGACTGCCGCGACTCTGCGGGTGAAACAGCGCCAGCGCCTGATATAAATATTCTTTTGGGTAAACCAGCTCTACCGCGATACGAATTTCCGGCTCCCAACCCATATCAATACTGGCGGCGAGCAGTTCTAAGTCTTCAATTTGCTGCGTCAGAATCCTTGAGCGGCGCAGCATCACATCACCGGCCTCGGTTAAAAAAGCTTTGCGGCCAATCACCTGCAGCAATTCGACACCGAGCTGGTTTTGTAGTTTTGCCACCGCATGATTGAGACTGGATTGGCTTTTATTTAATAGATCAGCAGCCTGAGAATAACCGCCGGCATCGACTACGGCCTGCAAAATGCGCCATTGTTCCAAAGTCGATTTTGGCCGGTACGGCATAATTCTCCTTTTGCCAATCAGGCAGTTGCAATAATGACTGCTCGCAGTGGAGCCGGATAACCTTCGATGGTTTTACTATGATCAGTCGGGTCAAGAAAATCAACCAGACTTTCATTTTCCATCCAGCTGGTTTTACGCTGCTCTTCCAATGAAGTCTGATTTAAATCAACCACTTTGGCATCATTAAAACCAACCCGCTGTAACCAACCAAGCAATGCTTCGCAACTTGGAATAAACCAGACATTGCGCATCTTGGCGTAACGTTCACCCGGCACCAGCACTGTGCTGGCATCACCTTCGACCACCAGTGTTTCCAGTACTAATTGGCCACCCGGACGCAACTGATTCTTTAACTGCTGTAGAAAATCGATTGGCGATTTGCGGTGATATAACACGCCCATCGAAAACACGGTATCAAAGGCTTTTAATACCGGCATCTCGTCGATACCAATCGGAATTAAATGTACCTTTGGATCCGGATTAAAATGTTTAATCGCTTCAAACTGCGCATAAAACAACTGGCTTGGGTCGATACCAACCACAAATTCGGCACCGGCGCCGCGCATCCGCCATAGGTGATAACCGCTACCACAACCGACGTCTAACACCAGCCGATGTTGCAGCGGCGCCAAATGAGGTAACACCCGATCCCACTTCCAATCAGAGCGCCACTCGGTATCAATCTGCAAGCCGTGCAGCGTAAAAGGCCCTTTGCGCCATGGCATCAGTTGTTTCAGTAATACTTCTAACTGTTGTTTGGCGCCAGCAGACAGTTCATCTGCGCTGCCAAAGCTGACTTCTGTGGCAAGTTCAATTGCAGTAGTCGTGGTTTTAGGTAAGTTGGCCAGTACTTTTTGCCATTGCTTAAAATCGCCATGCAGTGCTTCTTTGCGCCAGCTAGCCAATTGTGCTGGCAACACTTCTAACCATTTATGCAAAGCGTTTTGGGCTATTTCGCCATAGAACTTATTAAATTCAAGCATTGGCTGGCTCCGGATCTGTCATTGCAGGATTTGTACTGGCCGGATTTTTGATTGCGACCATTGAGCAAAAATTAAAACACTGAAACCAAACCACACTGCTGTCAAAGCCAGCTTGTTGAAAACGTTGCTGATGCTCATCGATAGTGTCAGGCAACATCACATTTTCCAATGCACTGCGTTTTTGGCTGATTTCCAATTCGCTGTAGCCATTAGCGCGCTTAAAGTCATGATGCAAATCAATTAGTAATTCATGAGTTTGTTGGTTTTGCAGTACAATTTTTTCCGACAAAATAAAAATCCCGCCGGGTTTTAACCCCTGAAAAATCCTGGCGACCAGCTCATCGCGATGTTGTTTGGGCAAAAACTGCAGGGTGAAATTGCTGACGACGATGGCGGCATTGGAAATTTCGACATCGCGGATATCGGCAAGCAGCACGTCGAGCGGCACTTCCGAGCGGAATGATTGCAGGTGTCGCTGACAACGCTCGACCATCGCCGGGCTGTTGTCAATCGCGATAATCCGGCTACCGGCATCAGTCAGTTGGCGGCGCATGGCGAGACTGGCTGCACCTAACGAACAGCCTAAGTCATAATAACGGCTGTCCGGCTGTTGATACTTTTGTGTCAGTTTGCCGATGGTTTGGATAATGGTCTGATAACCCGGCACCGAGCGCTGGATCATGTCCGGAAATACTTCAGCGACCGTAGCGTCAAAGCAAAAATCCTGGATCTGAGCCAAAGGCTCGGCGTAAATAAAATCTTTTTGCATAATAAAATCAGGGCTGAGCGGCAATAATGCATTAGTTTAACCGATTTCACCGCCGCATCGTAACCCTGTCACCTGATTATCCGCTGGGCTACCAACCTAAAGTTAAAACAGCTGCAGCTGTGGTTTTGGTGATGCAATCGTCGAGACAGGCCATGGTGCTAAGACTGGATGGGATATGCCGGATAGTTGTAAAAAATCAACCGCAAATTGCCTTGCCAACAAAGGCGCCTGCGCATTGTCCGGGGTGTGAAAAAAGGCGTAAGGGGTAAAACCTTGGCTACACCACTGCTGCATTTTTTGTAACCAAGGCTGATAAAATGGCCGGTTTGCGGCCAAATCGTCCAGACCGATAAAACGAAACACTGGCTGAGAAGTAAGTGCGATTGCATGTACCGGCAGCCGCGGCTTTTTCTGCTGTGCATCGATCATTGCGGCGGTGTCAGCTGGCACAGAAAACAATGCCCTGCTGTCGAGACATAACCGCTCGGTGTGAGTGGCTCTGAGTAGCTGATGTAATGCCTGTTGTTGCTGCGCTTTGTCAAAAAACGCCGGATGACGCACTTCCAGCGCACAGGGATGTTCGGCCCGAATTTGCTCCAGTAACAACGATATATAAGGTAATTGTTCCGGGCCAAAACTCGCCGGCAGCTGTAGATGAATAAAACCAATTTTGCGCTGAAGTGGCCTCAGCAATGTAAGCCAGGCGTTCAAGTCTGCGACTGTCGCAACTTGATGGCTGATCGACTTTGGGACTTTAAAGTTAAACCGGAATGTATCAGGGCTCTGCTCATCCCAGCGTGTAATCATTTCAGCCGAAGGTGATGCATAAAATGTGGTGTTTCCTTCAACAGCATTGAAAAACCTACCATACTGGGATAAAAAAGTGGCAGGCTGACTGTCGTTGCTAAAAAGGCTGTCGCGCCAGCGTGGATTCGCCCACATTGGGCAGCCGAGATAGTACATCGTTGTTCCCTGAAAAGTTATTGATTGGCAGGTGGCAAATTGTTATCACTGCTGGCTTTGAGCCAGTGAGGAAAGAATATCACAATGAAGTTATGGCGTGTGTGGATGACCTGGTTTGTGGTGGGCTGTACTTTTCTCAGCGCTACGTGTCCTGCATTGGCCGCCGGGCAGCAACAAGCTCCGGTAACTTTGAAAATTGCTATCAGCAATGACACTTACCCATACATGTATCTGGACAAACAGGATCAGCCCGGTGGATTGGTCGTCGATTGGTGGCGGACCCTGGCCAAAGCACAACATCTCGACATTGAATTTCAGGCCGTTGACTGGGCGAATATTATGGAATTACTGGATTCCGGCCAGGTTGATATTATCGGTGGCATGGCGGTGACTGCCGAGCGGCAACAAAAATACCTGATGGGAGGCGTGGTAAGCGATGTGCACAGCAATGTGTTTTTACATCGGGACTTAGTACAGGTCAACACGCTGGAGCAACTTACACCACACATTATTGGTGTGGTGAAAAACTCCGGCAATATTGCAGCCATTAACAGCAAACAGCCTGGATTAACGCTAAAAACGTTCGAAAATACCAGCGCAATGTTTGATGCTGCGCTGGCAGGTCAGATCAAAGCTTTTGTCACCATGGACCGTCTCACACCACGATATCCGGAGTTCGAACGGCTGAATCAGCTGTATCCGGTGTTTAAAAAACTGCCGTTGCATAAACTCGAATTAACCTACGGTTTGCGCAAATCCGACGTGCAACTTGCATCAAAACTGGCGCAGTGGGCAACGCAGTTACCTGCTGATTTAACCGATAAATTGCAACGACGCTGGCTCAGTGGCGCCAGCACCGATGATTCCTTGTTGCTGTCGTTATCGGTTGGGAATCAGCCGTTAATGGGCGTGTCCCCAAGTGGTCAGCCACAAGGGTTGTTAGTCGATTTGTGGACCTTATGGTCAGAAAAAACCGCGACGCCGATTGCGATAGTGCCGGATATCAGCAGTGCCGGGATTAAAAGCCTCAGTCAGGGGCGGGTCGATATTCATATGGGCTATCCATTGCAGCCTTCGTCTGGCACCGATTTGCAATCGGCCTATCAGGTTTATAATTTCAGCTCGTCGTTTTATTATCCGAAGAATATGCCGGTCGCCAGTCTGGCCGATGTCAAATTGCCGGTGGGGATTTTTGCTTCAGCTGGTTATTACCAGCAACTGCGCAAAGATTTCCCCAATCTGGAATTGCAACGGGTGAATACGTTAGATGAAATGTTGTTTGCCGTTGAACGCCGGCAAATTGCCGGCTTTTTTGGCTCTGATTTAGTAATGCAACACCGGTTGTTGCTTACGCAGAGTGATACCTATAAAGCGCTTGATTATCCAAGGTTTAATAGCCCGTTGTATGCCCTGGTGCGTGAAGGTAACACCATGCTGGCCAATAAAATTGCCCAAGGTTTTGCCGCTTTGACCCAGGACCAGTTGGAAACCATCGAAAAACGCTGGATTAACCAAAGTGACTTTGCCTATTTTGCCAAGTTTCGGCAGCAAGTTCCTTTAACCACCGCCGAAAAAGATTGGTTAAGCCAGCACCCGCAATTAAAAGTGGGGGTACTCGCCGATTGGGCGCCGATGGAATTTATTGACGAGGACGGCCAGTTCAGCGGCGTCACGCAAGACGTGCTGCATAAGTTAAATCAGCGGCTGGGGACCAATTTTGTGGCGGTGCCTTTTCAGCAATGGGATGACCTGGAGCAAGCATTTAGTGCGGGGCAGCTGGATGTCGTTGCCAATATGTCAGATCTGCCAGAGCGACGCCAATATGCCGCATTCAGCTTTAATTTCTGGCCGTTACAATGGACGCTGATTAGCCACAACAGCACTGCAGAAATCAGTCAGCTGCAGCAACTGCAGGGAAAAAAAATTGCTGTGATGAAAGAGTATCAAATCGTTAAATATTTCGAAGTTAATTTCCCGACTATTGCCTTGTTGCATGTTGAAAGTCTCGATGAAGGCATAAAAGCGCTGCAAAGAGGCGAAGCCGATTTTGTGGTGGACACTGTAGTTTCCTCTGGCCGGGCCTTACGTCAGACCGAAAACCGCAATCTGCGGATGCATCTGCCGACCGATATGCCGACCTACCCATCGTTATTTGCCGTGCGCAAAGACTGGCCTGAATTATTGCGTATTATGGACAAAGGGCTAAAAACCCTGACTGAAGCCGATCGCTCGGAAATTCTCGACCGCTGGTTTACCGTTGAAATCCGTCAAGGGGTCGATGAAGGCAAAGTGGCTGATTTAATTCTACAAATTGTCGGCATTGGGGTGTTTTTGCTAGCACTGGTGTTTTTCTGGAATATGTCACTGCGCCGGGAAATAGGCTTGCGTCGCGATATGGAGCAAAAAATGCGGTTTATGGCCACGCATGATGATTTAACCAAACTGGCCAACCGAAATTTACTGGAAGAGCGCTTAACGCAGGCGCTGCATCAACATGCACGGCATCATGAAAAACTGGCGTTATTGTTTTTAGATTTGGATGGTTTTAAAGAAGTGAACGACCGCTTTGGTCATCATGTTGGTGATGAGTTACTGATCAAAGTCGCCGATGTGCTGAACCACTGTGTGCGTAAAAGTGACACCGTGGCGCGGTTTGGCGGCGATGAGTTTGTGATATTGCTTACTGCCATGCTGGATAGGGACGATGCGGCAATTGTCGCCGAGAAAATTTTGCTGCACTTATCAACACCACTGCAGTTGTCGGCGTGCTCCGCGCAGGTTGGCGCCAGTATCGGCATCGCCTTGTATCCAGACAACGGCATTGATAGTCAACAAATGATGAAAGCTGCTGACAGTCTGATGTATCAGGCAAAACAGCAGGGTAAAGGCTGTTATCGGTTTAGTCAGGGCGCAACAACCGGGCTTTGATGATCAAGGGCAGTGACTTTAACCATCTTTTCTATATAATTGGCGCTCATTTTCAGTGTCAAGTTTCAGTACCGGTAGAAAGGATCAGTGCATGCGTAGTCATTATTGCGGTTTGTTGAACGCACAACACGTCGGGCAACAAGTTTCTCTGTGCGGTTGGATCAACCGTCGTCGTGACCTCGGAGGTCTGATTTTTGTGGATCTGCGCGACCGTGAAGGTCTGGTGCAGGTGTTTTTTGATCCAGATTTAACCGACATGTTTGCTGCTGCCGCAGAACTTCGTAACGAATTTTGCGTACAAATCAAAGGCGAAGTGCGGGCCCGTCCTGACTCACAAATTAATAAAGATATGGCAACCGGTGAAGTGGAAATTTACGCTTCAGCTTTGACCATTCTGAACAAAGCGCCAGCGTTACCGCTTGATTTTAATCAGAACAACAGCGAAGAACAGCGCTTAAAATACCGCTATTTAGATATCCGCCGTCCGCTGATGAGCGATCGCTTAAAATTCCGCGCCAAAGTCACCAGCTTTGTCCGTAACTTTATGGACAGCAACGGCTTTTTAGATATCGAAACGCCGATCCTGACCAAAGCAACGCCAGAAGGCGCCCGTGATTATTTAGTACCAAGCCGCACGCACAAAGGCCAGTTCTTTGCTTTACCACAATCACCACAGTTGTTTAAGCAGCTGCTGATGATGGGCGGCATGGACCGTTATTATCAGATCGTTAAATGTTTCCGTGACGAAGACTTACGCGCCGACCGTCAGCCAGAATTCACCCAAATCGATATCGAAACCAGCTTTATGACCGCTGCTCAGGTGATGCAAGTCACCGAAGAGATGGTGGTGTCGATGTTTAAGTCGATGCTGGACGTCGATTTGGGCACCTTGCCACAAATGACTTATTTGGAAGCCATGCGCTTATATGGCTCAGACAAACCGGATTTACGTAACCCGATGCAGTTTGTTGATGTGGCTGATTTATTAAAAGAAGTCGACTTTAAAGTATTTTCAGGCCCAGCCAACGATCCAAAAGGTCGTGTAGTTGCGCTGAAAGTGCCAGGCGCTGCCGAGAAAGTGTCGCGTAAAGACATCGACACTTACACCGCTTTTGTTGGCATTTACGGTGCCAAAGGCTTGGCTTGGTTGAAAGTAAACGATGTGGCACAAGGCCTGGAAGGTATTCAATCACCGGTCGCTAAGTTCTTAACTGCAGATATCGTCAGCGAAATTTTAAGCCGTACCAGCGCGCAAAATGGCGACCTGATTTTCTTCGGTGCCGATCGTGCCAAAGTGGTATGTGAAGCCATGGGCGCACTGCGCTTAAAACTGGGTGAAGATTTAGGCATTACCCAGCCAGGCTGGAAACCGCTGTGGGTGGTAGATTTCCCTATGTTCGAAGAAAACGATGATGGCAGTTTTTCTGCTGTACACCATCCGTTTACTTCACCTCTGGATACCTCGGCGTTTTTAGCCACTGAAACCGGAGCGCTGGAATTGGGCTCGTTATTATCCAATGCCTACGATATGGTGCTGAACGGTACTGAATTAGGCGGCGGTTCGGTGCGTATCCACACGCCGGATGTACAGGCCAAAGTGTTCCAGTTGCTGGGGATCAGCGACGAAGAAGCTGCTGAAAAATTTGGTTTCTTATTAGAGGCCTTGCGTTACGGTGCGCCACCGCATGCTGGTTTAGCCTTTGGTTTAGACCGTTTAGTGATGCTGATGACCGGTGCAACCTCAATTCGTGACGTGATGGCGTTTCCAAAAACGGCGACTGCCGCTTGCCCGCTGACTGATGCTCCTGGTTTTGCAAATCCACAGCAATTAGCGGATTTAGGCATTGCGGTCGTGGTGAAAGCTGACGCTGCGCAATAAGGTCGCGTGCAGTCCGCCGCACCGATAGATCCGGCAGCGCGCTGAAGTGTGCAGCTATTTAGCTTCAAAGCGGCGACAACTGAGTCGCCGTTTTTATCTGTAGGTTTTGGGCATTGCATCCGTAACGACAGTTTTTCGAAATTTTGATGGAGTATCGACATGGCAGGTCATAGCAAATGGGCCAATATGAAGCACCGCAAGGCGCGTCAGGATGCCAAAAAGGTGAAGATGTTCACCAAGCTTATTCGTGAATTAACCGTTGCCGCTAAGCAAGGGCCGGATCCGGATGGTAACCCGCGTTTACGTACGGCAATTGCCAAAGCATTGCTGAATAACTTGTCGCGTGATGTGATTGAACGGGCAGTAAAACGTGGTGCTGGTGATAGCGGCGGTGAGAATTTCGAAGAGCTGGTGTACGAAGGTTATGGCCCGAATGGTGTGGCAATTATTGTCGAAACCCTGACTGACAACCATAAACGTACCGTTGCCGATGTCCGCAGCGCCTTTACTAAATATGGTGGCAATTTAGGCACCAATGGCTCGGTATCCTATATGTTCGCCCGCCAGGGATTATTGAGTTTTGCACCGGGGATCAACGAAGATTTGCTGATGGAGCAAGCATTGGAAGCAGGTGCCGATGATGTCGTCACGCATGAGGATGGCTCTTTTGAAGTGATAACTACGCCTGAAGCTTTTGTTGATGTACAGGAGGCATTGGCTCGGGCAGGGTTACAGGCCGAACATGCCGAAGTCAGTTTAGTCCCTGCGACCAAAGCTGAAATCGGCGCTGATACCGTGGTTAAATTCTTTAAACTCATTGATATGTTAGAAGATTTTGACGATGTACAAAACGTCTATCACAATGCTGACATCGCAGACGATGTTATGGCTCTGGTTGAATAACTGTTGAACATTATTCTTGGTATTGACCCAGGTAGCCGGCTAACCGGTTATGGTGTGATCCGCCAGCAGGGTTCGAAGTTTGAATATGTCGCTAGCGGCTGTATCCGGATGACCCTTGGCGAAATGCCGGACCGACTGAAGCAAATTTTTGATGGCATCAGTCAGATCATCGAGCAAACGCAGCCAACGGTATTTGCGATTGAGCAAGTATTTATGGCGCGCAATCCTGATTCAGCGCTGAAGCTCGGTCAGGCGCGAGGCGCGGCGATCGTTGCGGCAAAAGTCGGTGGGCTGAACGTGTACGAATATTCTGCCCGTCAGGTGAAGCAATCGGTGGTCGGCACCGGCGCTGCAGATAAAGCACAGGTGCAGCATATGGTGCGTACCTTGCTGAAACTACAGGCCAACCCGCAGGCTGATGCCGCGGATGCATTGGCCGTTGCTTTGTGTCATGGTCATACCCAACAAAGTTTGATCAGCATGGCCGGGCAGGCCAGTAAAACTGTGCGTGGCCGTTTAAGGTAATGCTGGTTTGAACTGCTGCACCATGACAACCCAAATGCAACTAATTCGCATGAATATGCAGGTAATAAAACAATGATAGGTCGACTCCGTGGCATTATTGCCGAAAAACAAGCACCAGATCTGCTGATTGAAGTAGGTGGGGTGGGTTATGAAGTGCAATTACCGCTGACTAGTTTTTATACTTTACCGGCAGTCGGTCAGGAAACTACTCTCTATACCCATTTTGTCGTGCGCGAAGATGCACAATTACTCTATGGTTTTGCCAATCCAACTGAACGCAGTTTGTTTCGTCAACTGATAAAGGCCAACGGCATTGGCCCGAAAATGGCGCTGACGATTTTATCCGGTTTAACGGCCAGTCAGTTTGTGCGTTGTGTGCAACACGACGACATCAGTACCTTGGTGAAGTTACCTGGTGTTGGTAAAAAAACTGCCGAGCGGTTGTTAGTTGAAATGCGTGACCGATTAAAAGACTGGGGTCTTTCTATCGCCACGCCTGTTACTGATCATTTGGTGTTAGGTGATGACGAAGTGGAGAGCTTTCAGCTGAAAGAAAGCCCGCAAGCCGATGCAACCAGTGCATTGGTTTCGCTTGGATATAGCCAGGCGCAAGCCGCTTTGGCAGTAAAAAAGGTGTATCATGCTGGCTTAACCAGCGAGCAGCTTATTAAAGCTTCATTAAAATCAATGATTTAATCAGTAATTTAATCGACGATTTAATCAAGAGATGGCTTGGCAGCACCAGCCTGATAGTGTTTAGCATTTAGTTTTCAGAGCATCGACTCCAGAGAGTAGCCCATGATTGAAGCGGATCGTTTAATTGCCCCCGGCGCCAGCCGTGAAGATGAAGTGATCGACAGGGCGATCCGGCCAAAATCATTGGCCGATTACACCGGGCAGACTCATGTCCGCGAGCAAATGGCTATTTTTATTGAAGCCGCGCGGGGGCGGGGTGAGCCGCTGGATCATTTATTGATCTTCGGTCCGCCTGGTCTGGGTAAAACCACGTTGGCGATGATTGTGGCCAATGAAATGGGCGTCAATATCAAACAAACGTCTGGGCCTGTACTGGAAAAAGCCGGTGATTTAGCCGCGCTTTTGACCAATCTGGAACCTAATGATGTACTTTTTATTGATGAAATACATAGGCTTAGTCCGGTCGTTGAAGAAATCCTGTATCCGGCGATGGAAGACTATCAGCTGGATATCATGATTGGCGAAGGCCCGGCTGCGCGTTCAATTAAACTTGATTTACCACCATTTACCTTAGTTGGTGCGACTACACGCGCTGGAGCCTTAACGTCGCCATTGCGTGATCGGTTTGGCATCGTGCAGCGGCTGGAATTCTATAAAGTAGAAGAATTGGCGCAAATCATTCTGCGTTCCGCTCATTTCCTCAATTTACAACTTGAATTACCAGCTGCGACAGAAATTGCCCGCCGTTCTCGTGGTACACCACGGATCGCGAATCGGTTGTTGCGTCGGGTGCGCGATTATGCCCAGGTCAAATCCAATGGCGAAGTGTCGATGGACGTCGCCAATCAGGCGTTGTTGATGGTAGATGTGGATGCGCAGGGTTTTGATTATATGGATCGCAAGTTATTGCTGACCATTATCGAAAAATTTATGGGGGGCCCTGTTGGTCTCGATAATCTGGCAGCCGCAATCGGTGAAGAAAAAGATACCATCGAAGATGTGATTGAACCGTTTTTGATCCAACAAGGTTTTATTCAGCGTACGCCAAGAGGGCGGATTGCCTCGCCTCATGCTTATAAACACTTTGGTTTTGATTTACCTGCCGCCAAAGCTGAGTAAACAACAACATCTGTGAATTTGAATGGCAGCTAATGCTGCCTTTTTGTTGTATTTCAGTTTATTACAGGCAAAAAAAAGCCCGCTTAAGCAGCGGGCGAATGCAACAAGTTGAAGTAGAACTTCAAAAATCCAGGGAACATGTTTGACTAGCCCGATTCAATCCGAAGACAAATCCAACTAATCTGTGATCTTTACTACAGTGAAACACCCTCGGGTCACACCGTTGCGCTAGCTCAGAACACGGAGGCATTCTAGGTAATTAGACTATTTACTTCAAACGAGAAAAATTGACTAAATTCATTAAAAAAAGTAATGCGAATATTAATGCATGATTAGTGAATATCAAGTGATGCCATAATGCAGGTCAATATTCTAAAGGCTCTTAGCTTGGTAAGATGAACATATCATGAATATTTGAGATTATTTTTTTCATGATTAACATGCGCAAGTGCGGCTTTTGACTCTTTATCGTTGAATCTCGGGGATTCATCGTAAAAAGTGAACTTTTACCAAGTGCAGGTCTCCATTCATAGGGTTTGGCACCAGATCCGCGCACATTTGGAACTATTTTTGCAATTGCCGATGTTGCGCTGTTGAGTTAGTCAGCCTGCTCCAATATCATAGCGCCCAAATCGGTAGTTTTATTTCAGCTTTTTTCAGAGGTACGTGCAGGTGACTGGTCAACTTTCAATTTTACACCTTATTCTTGGCGCCAGTATTCCGGTGATGTGCGTGATGCTCATCCTCAGCGCCGCATCCATCGTTTCATGGGCAATGATTATTCAGCGCAGTAAAGCCTTAAAAGAAGCTACAGAAGATACCCGCAAATTTGAGGACCGCTTTTGGTCCGGTGTTGATTTATCTAAGCTGTACAATGAAGTCAGCGCCCGTGCCAATGTCAACGGCATGGAATCATTATTTAAAGCCGGTTTTAAAGAATTCGCACGCCTGCACAAAACCAACGCCCGTCAGCCAAGCGCTGTAATGGAAGGCACCCAAAGAGCAATGCGCGTGTGCCTGTCGCGTGAAGTTGAACGTCTTGAAATGCATTTACCTTTTCTGGCAACTGTTGGGTCAATTAGCCCATACATCGGCTTGTTCGGCACCGTCTGGGGCATCATGACCTCATTTATTGCACTGGGCGCGGTGCAACAAGCCACTCTTGCAATGGTTGCACCTGGTATTGCTGAAGCTCTGATCGCCACCGCTATTGGTTTATTCGCAGCTATTCCAGCTGTTATTGCCTACAACAGATTTTCGCACCGGGTTGAACAACTCGAAAATGCTTATGCCAACTTTGTCGAAGAGTTTTCGAATATTCTGCATCGTCAGGCAGTTAGCGGTGGAGACGGTCAATAATGTACGTGCGCAAAAAACGCCGGATGGTCGCTGAAATTAACGTCGTACCTTATATCGACGTTATGTTGGTACTGTTAATTATCTTTATGGTGACCACGCCGATCATTACTCAGGGTGTTAAAGTCGAGTTGCCTAAATCTAAAGCTGAACCGATTGAGCAAGTCAAAGACGGTAAAACGCCGATCGTAGCGACCGTCGACGAAGCAGGTTTGTATTATTTTGAAAAAGACGGCGTCAATAAAGGCCCGTTTAATGCCGAGCAATTACAGGCGGAAGTCACTGATTCGCTGACCATTGAACCCGGTACCCAGGTGATCATTAAAGGGGATGGGCGGGTGACTTATGAGTCCATCATCTTATTGCTAAATTTATTAAAAGAAGCCGGAGCGCCGGCGGTTGGTCTGATGACAGAAGACGTGGAGTCCAAATAAATGGATCCAGCGTTTAAAAAAGCGCTGCAATTATCCGGTGGTGCGCATGTACTGCTGATTGTAGCGATGTTAGTCAATTTCAGTTTCTTTGACGACAATGAAGTTATTATTGTTCCGCTATACTCGGCCAGCAATGCCCCATTGATGGCCAGTGTGGTTGAAAATCCAGAGTTAAAAGAAGCGGAAAAAGCCACCAAGAAAAAACCTGAGCCGAAAAAAGAAGAACCGGTGAAAGAGCCACCTGAAAAGGAAGAACCAAAAGAAGATCTTCAGAAAAAGCAGGAAGAAGTAAAAAAACTTCAGGCTGAAAAAGAAGCGGAAGTGAAAAAGAAGCGTGAAGCAGATGTCGCGCTGAAAAAGAAAAAAGAAACTGAAAAGAAGAAAGAATTAGAGAAGAAAAAGGCTGACGACAAAGCCAAACAAGAAAAGAAAAAGAAAGACGAATTGGCTAAAAAGAAAAAAGCTGACGAGTTAAAGAAGAAAAAAGCGGATGAGCTTAAAAAGAAAAAAGCCGACGAATTAAAGAAAAAGAAAGCTGAAGATAAAAAGCGGCAGCAGGAACTAGAGCGCCAGGCTGAAGAACAGTTGATGGAAGACGAGTTGGCTGAAGAAGCTGACGAGGCACGCCGGGCGGCACGACAAGGGCAACAGCTAACTGAAAAGCAGCGACATGTTGCCATGATTGTTGAACGTGTTCGCCAAAACTGGTTTACTGATGACACAATGAACGGTAAAGAGTGTGTCATTTCGCTGAGTCTGGCTAGCAATGGGTTTGTAATTAATATGAATGTTGTAGGTGGCGATGCTGGTGTTTGTAATGCCGCAGTCAACGCAATCAACAGGGTAGGCCGTTTTCCAATGCCTGAAGATCCGGATTTAAACGCCGAATTCAGACAATTGACGTTACCATTTAAAAAATAAACAGAGACCTGATGACAATGATATTGAAGTGGATTGGAAAAACAGCAATTTTTGCGTTGGCAGTGGTCGCTTTACAAGCAAAAGCCTCGCTCGAAATTGTAATTACAGAAGGTGTGGATTCGGCGCGGCCGATCGCAATTGTTCCATTTACTTTTGTCGGTCAGAATCAACCGACACAAAACATAAGCCAGATTGTCGCTGCCGACTTAATGCGTAGCGGTAAATTTAATCCGGTAAATGTTATGCGGATGCCGCAACAGCCTCAAAACAGCAGCCAGTTTAATGCTGCTGCCTGGGCGAAAACCGGTATTGAAGCTGTGGTGATGGGCACCGTGAAAGAAGTCGGTCTTGACCGTTATACTATTAATTATGAGCTGGTCGACGTGGTAAAAGCCAATGGCGGTGTTGGTCAGCCAATGATGAATGCAGCTGGTCGTATGGTTGCAGGCTCAAATCATATATTGCATTCCAGCGAAATTACCATCGCCGGAAAATTATTCAGACAATATGCCCACCGGGTCAGTGATGTTATCTATGAAAAATTAACTGGCGAACGTGGTGCTTTTTCGACCAAAATAGCTTATGTATTAGTAAGAGATAAACAAGAGTATCGTTATCAGTTAGTTGTGGCCGATTATGATGGTGAAAATGAGCAGGTATTATTGCGCTCGAAAGAACCGTTAATGTCGCCAACCTGGTCACCTGATGGCACCAAATTGGCTTATGTAACTTTTGAACGTAAACAATCTCAGATTTATATTCAGGATGTTTATACAGCTCGCCGTAGTATCCTGACATCGTTTAAAGGGATTAACAGCGCGCCAGTGTGGTCGCCAGATGGCCGGAAAATGGCGATGACTTTGTCAAAAGATGGCAATACTGAAATTTACGTGATGGATATTGCGTCAAAATCACTAAATAAACTGACGAATCATCGCGCGATTGATACAGAACCGAATTGGGCACCTGATAGTCAGACGGTACTTTTTACATCTGAACGTGGCGGAAATCCGCAACTTTATACTGTAGATATCAACACAAAAGCAACAACTCGTGTTACTTTTGACGGTGAACAGAATTTAGCGGGTAAATTTACACCTAACGGGCAAGCAATTGTTATGGTAAACCGGACAAACGGTCAGTATAATATTGCGCGCATGGATAGGACTACCCGTCAAATGCAAGTGCTGACTCGCACTTATTTGGATGAGTCACCAAGCATTGCGCCTAACGGCTCAATGATAATTTATAGTACTTTGCACGGTTCGTCACAAGTACTGGCACTGGTGTCCATGGATGGTCGCTTTAAAGCTAGGTTACCAGCAGTGAATGGTCGGGTAAAATCGCCAGCCTGGTCGCCGTTTTTATAAAATACAAAAATTTGGTTAATCGTTTTACTAAGGAAAAATCATGAACTTAAATAAAGTTTTAAAAGGTTTGTTAGTAGCAGTGCCAGTGCTGACTTTAGCTGCATGTAGCTCTAACAATGACACTGATGCCGGTGCTTCTAACGAAGTAGTAAACCAGCCAGTTCAAGCTGTTGATCAAGGTATGAGCGATGCAGAACAACTGCGTCAGCAATTAGAAGCCCTGCGTCAGCAAAACACTATTTACTTCGACTTCGACAAGTCAACTATCCGTTCTGAATTCGCTTCAGTTCTGGATGCTCACGCTGCTTTCCTGCGTGCTCGCACCACTATCTCTGTAACTGTTGAAGGTCACACTGACGCTCGCGGTACTCCAGAGTACAACATTGCACTGGGCGAGCGTCGTGCTCAGTCAGTTCAAAGCTACCTGGCAAACCTGGGTGTTGCTGCTGGTCAGCTGTCTGTAGTTAGCTACGGCGAAGAAAAACCAGTTGACGCTGGTAACACTGAAGATGCGTTTGCTAAAAACCGTCGTGCAGTTTTAGTATACTAATCTGATTTTGTGAGTGTGCATGGACGTTAAGAAGTCTCTGATTACAGCGTTATCGCTGATCAGCATTGCAGTATTGGCTAACCCGGCGCCTGTCGCCGATTTAAGCCGTAGTAGCAATAAAACTTTCGGTGCACAAAACAGTGCGCGGGCTGGTTCTGTTGAAGAACGGCTTGCTGCACTGGAGCGTGTGGTGGAAGCTAGAGCATCTGCTCAGCTTGAAATGCAGCAGCAATTGCAGACTTTACTTGATGAAGTCAGCGAATTGCGCGGTACCACCGAAGTGCACAATCACAAATTAGAAGAGATATTACAGCAACAACGTGATATCTATCAGGAAATTGACCGTCGGTTAGGTGGCCAAGGTTCAGCAGGTGTGGCAGTACAGTCAAATGTGCCCACAACAGTTGAGCCTCAGACTTCTGTTCCAGCGGGCAATCCCGCCGCCGTAGTTGCAGCCGATCAGGTTGCAGCTTCGGAAGCGGCTGCTACTCAAGCTAGTGCTTCTTCGACATCGACGATGAGCGAAGGTCAGGCTTATGAGCAAGCAATCAACTTTGTGATTAAAGATAATAACTATGCGGCAGCAATTCCTGCATTTGAAAGTTTTATCGAAAATTACCCAAATTCAGAATACACGTCAAATTCGCACTATTGGTTGGGTCAGCTTTATTATCAAAAGTCTGATTTCCCAAAAGCAAAAACTCATTTTGAACGTGTCGTCAAACAGTATCCAAATTCATCACGTGTACCAGATGCTTTAGAAAAGCTCGGTATGGTTGCTGAAAAACAAAACGATTTAGTTGCGGCGAAGCGCTTTTACAATCAATTAATTAAAAGCTTCCCTAAATCAAAGCCAGCTGCAAAAGCCCGCAAAAAGCTGGAAACAATGTAATTTGTTGTTTTTAGAAAAAACCGCCGCAAGGTGGTTTTTTTTTGCCTGTTTTTTATAAACCACATTTGGTTGGTTGTAGTCACCTTGCACTTAAGAAATGCAAAGTATGTCTGGATATTTGTCGCAATTCTCAATATTAGGAAAGCTTGCGGGCTTGGTTAATTCGACCTCATAACAGCGTATATTTGTTCGATTAAGCAACAGCTTGGTTTTTTCTGCTGGCATTTTAAGCAGTCAGCAGCCCAAAATACTGTTTTTGGCAGATTTTGGTTGCACTGGGCGCGTAAATAAGTAAGATATGCCTCCGCGACAGGGGCCATTAGCTCAGCTGGTAGAGCAGCGGACTTTTAATCCGTTGGTCGATGATTCGAATTCATCATGGCCCACCACTTTCGCGCAAACAATAGATTGAACTGGGTCATTAGCTCAGCTGGTAGAGCAGCGGACTTTTAATCCGTTGGTCGATGATTCGAATTCATCATGACCCACCAGTTCAGTCCTTTCGTTTGGGTCATTAGCTCAGCTGGTAGAGCAGCGGACTTTTAATCCGTTGGTCGATGGTTCAAATCCATCATGACCCACCACTTTCTCAAAATCCCGTTTGGGGTCATTAGCTCAGCTGGTAGAGCAGCGGACTTTTAATCCGTTGGTCGATGGTTCAAATCCATCATGACCCACCACTTCCTCCGATAGTTTTTATCGTCATAAAACCCGTGTATAATGCGCCTCCCCTAGATTGTTGGATGGTCAGCATGAATCAAGCACTGCAGTTTAATGAACTTGAGTATGTCTTCCCGAAAAAGCCGTTGCCATTAAGCGCTGACGACAAACAAGCCTATAAAATTCGTATTAAACAATTATTAAAACAGCAAGATGCAGTCTTAGTTGCGCACTACTATACCGATCCGGAAATCCAGGCGTTAGCTGAGGAAACCGGTGGCTGCGTATCTGATTCGCTCGAAATGGCCCGTTTTGGTAATCAGCACGCCGCAAAGACGCTGATTGTCGCCGGTGTGAAATTTATGGGCGAAACCGCAAAAATCCTTACTCCAGAAAAAACTGTGCTAATGCCAACGCTGGACGCAACCTGTTCGCTGGATTTAGGTTGCCCGGCAGCTGAATTTTCCGCGTTCTGTGACGCTCATCCTGACCGCGTTGTGGTGGTCTATGCCAATACTTCAGCAGCAGTAAAGGCTCGTGCCGACTGGGTGGTGACATCATCGATTGCGCTGGATGTGATTGAGCATCTGGACAGTGAAGGCAAGAAGATTTTATGGGGGCCTGACAAACACTTAGGTGCTTACGTGCAAAAGCAGACCGGTGCCGATATGTTGTTGTGGCAAGGCGCTTGTATTGTGCACGATGAATTTAAAGCCAATGCGTTGGTTGAGCTTAAAAAGCAGTATCCAAATGCCGCAGTGTTGGTGCACCCGGAGTCTCCGGCTGCGGTTGTTGATTTAGCTGATGCGGTCGGTTCGACCAGCCAGTTGATCAAAGCCAGTCAGACGATGCCTAACGATACCTTTATTGTGGCCACCGACAAAGGCATTTTCTATAAGATGCAACAGGCGATGCCTGACAAGACCTTTATCGAAGCTCCAACCGGCGGTAACGGCGCAACTTGCCGTAGCTGTGCACATTGCCCTTGGATGGCGATGAATGGCCTGAAGGCGATTGAAGAGGCGTTAACGGATGCCAGCGGCCACGAAATTTTTGTCGACGACGCAATGCGTGAGAAGGCGTTACTGCCGCTGGATCGGATGTTAAGTTTCGCCAAAACCAATAGAGTCGCGGTCAAAGGTAACGCTTAATTGTAAAAATGGCGGCTTTGCTGAAAATAGCAGCGAAAAGCCTGGTTATTGCAATTTGTTGTTGCGCGGTGCGGTGAATTTACCTAGTATAGCCGCGCTTGCGCAAGCAAGTTCCGGAGAGATGGCTGAGCGGCTGAAGGCGCACGCCTGGAAAGTGTGTTTAGGTTAATCCCTAACGAGGGTTCGAATCCCTCTCTCTCCGCCATATACATGAACAAAGCCCCGCACGAAAGTGTGGGGCTTTGTTGTTTCAGGCGGCAGCGTATGCTTACAGGACATGCTGATGAGGCCAACCTCGCGGAACTCTTACGCCGGGACATCGCTATTTGCTAGAATCTAAGCGTAGCTATTACAAATCTGGATATCCGATGCTGTGTCAATACTTTGCTGTCGATCAATGCCGCTCCTGTCAGTTTCTTGCTACTCCCTACAGCGCGCAGCTTGATGAGAAACAGCAGCAATTGCTGAGATTACTTCCATCGGTGCAAGGTGCCGTGGTGCTACCGCCCGAGCCAAGTGCTGAAATGCATTTTCGCAATAAAGCTAAAATGGTGGTGATGGGCACAGCTGACGAACCGGTGCTTGGGATTGTGAATCATCAGCAACAATCGATAGATTTAACCGGTTGTCCGCTTTATCCCAAAGAATTTCGCGACGCATTTGCGCATATCAGCGCTTTTATCCGGCGGGCCAGATTACAACCTTATAATGTCGAAACAAAGAAAGGTGAGCTCAAGTTTGTGCTGCTCACCCGAAGTAGTGCCACCGGTCAGTGGATGCTACGTTTTGTGATGCGATCGCAAAATTGCGTGGCGGCGATGCGCAAGCACTTGCCGTCCTTGTTGCAACAATGGCCACAGCTTTGGGTTTGCTCGGTCAATCTGCAGCCTGAGCATAAAGCCGTGCTTGAAGGCGACGTTGAAATCCTGCTGACCAGTCAAGGTATGTTGCCGGAAATGCTGAACGATGTACCGATGTATATTCAGCCGCAAAGTTTCTTCCAGACCAACCCGGTATTGGCGGCAAAGTTGTATCAGACGGCCAGAGAATGGACAGCAGATTTACCTTTGGTGCAAATTTGGGATTTGTTTTGTGGCGTTGGCGGTTTTGCCTTGCATCTGGCGGCGCCGGGCCGGGCGCTGACCGGTATCGAAATCTCTGATTCTGCCATCGCCTGTGCCAGCCTGTCTGCAACCAAGCTTGGTCTGGATAATTTTCATTTTCAGGCACTGGATGCAGCTGCTTTTGCCAAAGCCCAGCAGCATCGACCGGATTTATTAGTCGTCAATCCGCCAAGACGAGGGTTAGGTCCGGAATTATGCGCCACGGTTGCAAGGCTTAAACCTGGTTGGTTACTCTATTCCAGTTGCAACCCGCAAACCTTAAGTACCGATTTAGCCTTGCTTACGGAATATCAACTTCGAAAAGTACAATTGTTTGATTTGTTTCCACATACCACCCATGCTGAAGTCCTCTGTTTACTAGAACTTTCTCCTCCTGCCATTGATTAATTTGCTTGGCACCTTGTCTATAAAAGTGCGACAGGCTTGCTGCCAAAGTCTGATCTGCGCCAATTTAATGCACAGCGATAAAAAAATTGGCGCACCGCCGGCAGTTGCAACTTTATGGCGCATCACCGGACGGTTTTTTCATTGTGGCTGTAAGGATACGTGAAACAGCAAAGGCAGCAGTCCACAGCATTATTTTTTCAGACAGGCTTCTGGTTGTGGCAATTGCAGCTGATTGATTGACTGTAACTGGCTGTTATTGAAGCTAAGCTGATAAATCACGCCATATGTCAGTTCTGACAGCGGGGCGATGTCTTTTCCTGACAATAAAGCAGCAAGCTGCGGTGTGGTATTGCTGTGACCAACCACAACGGCGGATTGTTGCTGTTGCTGCAACTGCTTGGAAAATTCGGCTAATTTGGCTGGATCATAAGACTGCAAAGCACGGCCAGGCTGCAACAGCGCCTGGGCTGTCATGGTTGTTCGCTGATAAGGGGTGTGATAAATCTGGGGCAATGGCAGCTCTTTTAACAATGTTGCTAAGGCTTGGGCCTGAAGTTTTCCGCATTCGGATAACTCTGGGTCGGCCGAAGTGGCGGCTTTTTCGGCGTGACGCACTAAAAACAATTGATAATGGTTAGCCAGCGCCTGGGTGCTACATAACAAACCGGCGATACTGCCGACTTTGATCAACTGCTTGATAATTTTTTTCATCTGACAATTCCCTGAACAGACACTCTGTGAATGTCTTTGTGTTGGTGGCGATACCATAAACGCGGATGCAGCGCCGGGCAAATAAAAATGCCCGTACCGTGCTTAACTGGGTTCGTGGTTGTGGTTCACGGTAATGGAGCATTTTTGCTGGATTTCAGTTAAATGAATAGCG
The DNA here is from genome assembly GCF_001669775.1 of Rheinheimera sp. SA_1. Taxonomy (GTDB): domain Bacteria; phylum Pseudomonadota; class Gammaproteobacteria; order Enterobacterales; family Alteromonadaceae; genus Pararheinheimera. The sequence goes on along the minus strand of NZ_LXWK01000015.1, from coordinate 782,938 downwards.
AGAGGCAAAAAAATAGAAAAATTATTGCCCCTTTTTTTAAGCTCAAACGTCAAAGGTCAGACTCTTACTTGAAGGAAAGGATCTGTACTATGACAGCAGTAAACATGACAGCAGTAAACATGACTCCAGCAAACATGACAGCAGCAAACAGCTTGCCGCAATTTTTTCAACCTCGTTTTGCCGCAGCAGCCTGCACGGCTACAGTGATAACTTTGGCGTTGTTTCAATTGATGGCGACTTTAGTGACATCTGAACCCTATCAGTCAACAAGGCCAACGACCGTTATTGATGTAGCCTGGGCTGATCCAAAAAAAGAGCGCCCGGCTGAGACAAAACCAAAATTGCAGCCGCCGCCACCCAAGGTCACCGCTGCGCCAAAAACAACAGTGTTATCCGAACCTAGTGCAGGCGAATTGTTGCCAACTGAGGGGCCGATGCCAGAAATCCAGATCAACACCGGCACCGGGTTGCCGGTTCTACAGCAACAGCCCAATAGTGAGCCATCGCCGATAGTCCGGATCAATCCAAAATATCCGGTGGTTGCGGCACGAGATGGCATCGAAGGTTGGGTGCAGCTGCGGTTTAGTGTTGACGCTACCGGTGCAGTGACTGATATTGAAGTGATTGCAGCGAAACCACAGCGGGTGTTTGAACAAGAAGCGATCCGTGCGTTAAAACGCTGGAAATATCAGCCATCAACGCTGGATGGTGCTGCAGCAGCTCGCAGTGGCTTGCAAGTGCAACTGGATTTTAATCTGGATGCCGCGGAGTAATGATTCGATGTGCTGGGCGGAATAACGAAGTCATGTGACTCGGCTTGTTGTATCAGTTGTACCTGTTATGCCGGAGGCGTCTATGGGATGGAAACAAATCAGTGGTCGATTAGGCTTAGCCAAAGCACAGAGCCAACAGTGGATGACGGACTATCAGCAAACGGGTGATCAGGCGCTTTTAGCGAAACTGTTTATGTTGCATGCCGATGCACTGTATTTCTTTTTACTGCGGCAAAGTAATGCTGAACTCGCAGCGGATATCAGTCAGCAAAGCTGGCTGAAATTGCTCGAACAACGCCAGCAATTTCAGGGCGGCTGCAGCTTTAAAACCTGGTTGTTTTGTCTGGCGCGTAACGCTTTGCTGGATGAGTTTCGCCGGCAGCAACGCTGGGGGCTTTCGGAAATTTCTGACATTACCGAAACAACGTTATTTTCAGAGGCCGAACCGAACTCAGCTGAGCAACAACTATCGCAGATGCAACAACAACAGCAACTTGAATCGGCGATCCAACAATTGCCGGTGTTACAGCAAGAATCATTGTTACTGCAGCTAGAAGGCTTTTCACTGGCAGAAATCGCTTTAATTTCAAACAGTAACACCGAAACCGTCAAAAGTCGGTTGCGCCATGCCAGAACTAGATTGGTCAGTTTAATGGAGGACAAGCCATGAAGCGTTCGGACGAAGAGCTGGAGCAACAGTTACAGCAATGGTATCGGCAATCGCGGCAGCAAAACGGTCTGCCAGTGGCAGTTAAAAAACAGCTGGCAGCACAGATCGCCGCAACTTCCCAACCAACATTTGGCTGGCAGCGGATGATGCTTGGGATATTGCAACTCTTTAGCTGGCGGAATATTCAGGCGCTTACGGCAGTGCTGGCGCTTGGCATCGGCTGGCAGTTGCTGCAGCAAGAACAAAGTTATTATCAAATCAGTCAGAGTAATGACGTATATCCGGTGCAGGTGCACCAATTCACACCGCAGCAAACGCCAGCAACGCCACCCGATACACCGAATAACAGTTCCGGGCAACGTCAGGCGCTTTATACACAAAAGTATCAGGATTATCTTCAAGCCAGTAAAAACAGTCAGATACGACGGCAGTTGATTGTCTCGCGGCAGTTCAGTGAAGACGGCTGGCATTTGGATGTTTGTCAGCAAATGCAGTTACAGCTGACCAGCGAGTGGCTGGCACAATTTAAATTACAACAACATTGGACTGAGCCGCAGTGGCAACAATTACAGCAAAGTGATTGGTTACAGATAACGACCGGGGCAGAAGGACAAATTCTGGCTCTGCAGCGTAGCGACCAACCACCGGCCTGTGCACCGTAAAATGCTGTTGTTGGATGGCGGATACCGGTAAACTGAACACCGTTTGATAGTTCAGCCCGGAAAAACGATCCGCCATGCAAGAATTGATTTACCTGCGTTCCTACCCCGATTCTATTCAGCAACAAGTTTCGCAATTATTGCAGCAAGGCAAACTGGGCAGTACCTTGCAAAAACGCTACCCAGAACAGCAACACGCGATTCAAACCGATAAAGCTTTGTACGAGTTAACGCTGAATTTGAAACAGCAGTTTATGAAAAGCAGCGATCCGATCAGCAAAGTACAGTTTGATCCAAAAATTCATGTCATCAACAATGCACTGGGCACCCATACCCAGGTTAGCCGGGTGCAGGGCGGCAAACTGAAAAGTAAAAATGAAATCCGTGTCGCCAGCTTGTTAAAACAACTGCCATTGCCAATACTGCAGATGGTGGTGGTGCATGAACTAGCGCATTTGCGGGAAAAAGATCACAACAAAGCGTTTTATCAATTGTGCCAGTACATGGAACCCCAGTATCATCAACTGGAACTGGACTTACGACTGTTCCTGACGTGGCGCGACAGCGCTGAAGGAGTATGAAGTGGCGGAACCTTCTGAACCAATGCATATTTTTGTCTACGGTTTATTGACCTTTCCTGAGATAGTCACAGCAATTACCGGTCATCACTTTGACATGATACCGGCAGTGTTACCTGGCTACCGCCGATTTGGATTGTCGCAAAGTCCGCTTGAAACTGCGGTACCGGTGTTGCTGGAGCAATGCGGTTATCGTCAGTCGGGCCAGTTGTTGTTAGATGTTGATGCGGCTTCGGTCGCAAAATTAGATTTTTTTGAAGATCTGGACTCCGGGCATTATGTCAAAACGCGAGTACGGGTCGAGGCAAATGGCCAATGGTTTGAGGCCTTTTGTTATAGCGCAGGCCCGGCATTGGCACCCTATGCCACGGGTGACTGGCAGCCGGAATTGGTTTCGGCGGCGGCAAAAGCCGATTTAATTAACAGATTGATCCCACAGATGTTAGTGGCAATAACTGATCCGGCTTCGTGAAATTATATCGCTCCGGATTAATACGTCGATTCAGCAGGCTTGTGCTGCATTTCTTGAAGACGTTGCCCCAAATGTTGGGATCCCGGAAGGTAAAATGCTCAGATTAACAATGTTGGCGAGTCTTTTGTGGTGGTCGGCTTCGGCCGCCGCTGCGCCATCAATCAATGAATTTGCCAATGAATTCCACCAGGAATTCAGTCGGAAGATGGCAAAAAATAAAATCCCAGGTGGCGTTTACGTCATTGTAAAAGATGACAAAATTGTCCGGGTTGGCGCTTATGGCGTCCGTTCCCGCAGTGCCAAGGCCAAAATTGACGCCAACACTGTATTCCGGTTGGCATCAGTTTCTAAAACCTTCGCCGGTGGTTTGGCCGCTCAGGTCGCCCATGAAGGCCGTTTCAGCTTTCAGGATAAAGTCACCAAATATGTGCCGGGTTTTAAATTTCGTAGCCCAAATATGACCTCGCAATTAAAGATTGAACACTTGCTGGCACAAAACTCAGGCGTCAGCCCGAATGCGTTTGATGATTTAATTGAAGCCAATATGACACCGGCACAAATTCTACCGAAATTCGGCAATATCAACCCGCGCTGCCAGCCGGGCAAATGTTATGGCTATCAAAATGTGTTGTTCAGTTTAATTGAAACTGTACTGTTGAAAACCACCAACACGCCTTATGAGCGGCTGATCGAACAACGTATTTTTAAACCACTGCAAATGCATAATGCGTCAGTGGGCTATTCAGCGTTCCTCGCCAGTAAAAACCGCGCCATGCCGCACGTAAAAATTCGCAGTGGCTGGGGCGAAGCCAAAGTGGTCCCTACCTATTATCGGGTGAATCCGGCAGCAGGGGTGAATGCCAGTGCCATGGATATGGGCAAGTGGCTGATCGCCAGGCTTGGTCATCAGCCAACGGTGCAATCACCGGCGGTGCTGCAGGATATTCATAAACCGCGGGTGAAAACGTCAGACAATTTGTCCGGCCGCACCTTCGGTCCTTATGTTACCCAGGCGCATTATGGGCTGGGTACGCGTATTTATCAGTTTGGTAAACATAAACTTTATTACCACGGCGGGTTGGTGCGCGGTTATCGGACCGACCTTTCGTATTCCAGCGAGAAAGGCCTGGGATTAGTGGTATTGCTGAATGCACAAAGCAATCTGGTGGCAGAGCTTTCCAGTTATTTCTGGGCGACAATGCTCGATACCCAGCCCCAGGTCACACCGCCGGCTAAACGCAAAAAGAAAGTACGCAAAGTGGCACAGCAGCTGGAACCGTTGTTTACACCAGATGAGCTGGATGAATCGGCACCTTGGTTGGTGCCGATGCAGCTTCCCGTCGTTGACGACAGTCAATTAGCATTGTGGTCGGCTGAGGATTGGGAACAATCAGCGCCTTAAAGCTGCTCTGGCTTTGTGATGTTTTGTCTTGTTGCTTATTGGCGCTGGTATAGATCCAGATAAAAATCCAGCGTGATGGCCGGCAGTTCAACGATAAGTTGCTGCCGTACTTCAGCAATTAAGCGATAGCCCAACGGGATCATTTGTAGCAGTTGTTCAAGCTGGGTTGCCGATTGTGGCTGCCAGTTCCAGCTTAACTGTTGTCGCTGCTGATGGTTAAAACCTGCTTCTTCAGCGATTTCAGCACGATGTAATCGCGGCTCTTGATAGATTTTTTGTTTTAATTCAATTAAATGCTCTGGGGCAGGGGTGACGGTGCATAACCAGCCACCTGCTTTACAGACTCTTGCCAGCTCACTGCTTTGTGACGGCGCATAAATTCGTAGTAACGCAGCAAAACTCTGATCAGCAAAGGGTAAATGGTAGCTGCTGGCGACCGCAAACTGCAGTTGCCGGTACTTTTTCGCCGCCGCTTTGATGGCAGCTTTGGAAATATCGATGCCGTATAAAGATACTGCTGGTGCAGGCCCATTTAAATCCACAACTTGCTGAGTTTGAATAAAATTCTGTAAACGCTGGCTGTAATAACCTTCGCCACAACCGATATCCAGCAAGGTTGGCGCTGCTGTTTGCTCCAATACCCTTGCCAGCATGTCATTTACTGCATCTGACAACGGCTGATAAAAACCAGCTTCCAGGAAATTGCGCCTGGCCTGGATCATGTCGGCGCTGTCACCCGGATCCAAGGACTTTTTCTGTTGGACCGGCAGCAAATTGACATACCCCTCTTTTGCCCGATCAAACTGATGGCGATTGGCACATTGATAGCCGGAAGGGGAGCTTACAAGCGCAAGCTGACAAAGCGGGCAGCGGTACATAACAAATCCATGGAGAATGAAGGCCAGCGATTATACCCTGAACTACGCGAATGGCTAATCCAGACTATTGGCACCGCCGCTACGATTTAGCTCCGCCGACAAGCCAACCAGCACGTTGGTCCAGCCTTCAACAATTTTTTGTTGATGTGGTTGCCACTGTGCGGACATCTGATGCCGTAACGTCAGTTCGCAGCCAAAGGGCATTGGTGTGATCAGGATCCTGACCAGATCCGGCTCCGGTGAGTCGCTTTCGGTACTAAAGCTAAATAATAATTGTTGTGGCCGGTCGATCAAATGGTATTCGCCGGTGTGCAGCACATCAACGCCATTGCGATGTTCGATCATTTTGTAACGACCGCCGACTCTGGCGTCGATGTCGATTTGCTGCAACTTGCCCGTTGGTGTGGCGAACATCCAGCGGCCGGCGCGGTGTTCATCCAGCCAACAATCAAACACAATTCCGGCATCAAACTCAAAACAGTGGCTGACTTCCAGTAATATGGTTTGATGTGGCATTGCAGATCCCTTCTGACTGTGTGTAAAGGCGCGGAGTAAAACGCGGAAAAAGTCGTTTTTTCGCTGGCAAAATCCACCAGCCGCAGCTCAAGTGTAGTCAATATCACTACAATTATGTGTCAGTATGGATGCTAAGTGTGAAGATTGTGTGATTATACCCGTCATCCTTAACGATTCGGGGTTGTTGGCCGCTTTAGCTCACTGGAGCGCCAGTCCGACCCAGTCACATATGACAACTATGCTCCGGGCCGGGCTGGCGTTCCAGATTCGCTCACTTGCCGCCTACCCGAAATCTTTAATGATTTTGGGTATATGTTCTTTGCAACAGATCCCATTTGTTGCCATACAGATCCTGAAAAACCACCACAGTGGCGTAACTTTCTGCGCGTGGTTGCTCCAGAAATTGCACGCCAGCGTCGAGCATGCGTTGATAATCTTTCCAGAAATCATCGGTTTGTAGAAATAACCAAACCCGGCCAGCGCCCTGGCCGCCGACAAGCGCCTGTTGCTCCGGTTTACTGGCTTTTGCAAGCAGAATGGCACTTTCGTGACTGCCATGCGGTGCCACCACCACCCAGCGTTTGTCACCTTGCGGGGTATCTTCTTTCAGGTCAAAACCAAGTTTTTGTGTGTAAAATTCAATTGCATGGTCGTAGTCATCGACCAGAATGCTGACCAGACTGAGTAGTTGTGACATAAGGTTTCCAAAAGAAATTAAATTAATTCAGCGTTAAATTAAGCGGCAGCAACAATACCGCGATCTTGGCGGGTTAACCCAGCAACCCCAAATCAATGGCTTTGAGCACGGCTTTGGTGCGATCCCGCACGCCGAGTTTACCTAAAATCGCCGACACCTGATTTTTCACCGTGCCTTCTGATTTAAACACCGCTGCGGCAATTTCGCGGTTGCTAAAACCAGTGGCGAGCAACCGCAGTATTTCCAGCTCTTTGCCGGATAAAGCTTCGGCATGCTGATCTTCGGCTGACGGCTCATCGGTTTTTCGTTGTAAAAACGACGCCAGAATTTTATCGGTAATGGCTGGTTGCAACAAGCTGCCACCACGGTGCACGGTATGAATCGCATCGACCAGCAATTCCAGCGCCACATCTTTTAGTAAATAACCACGGGCGCCAGCTTGCATGGCTTGTAGCACCCGGTCGTTATCATCGAAGGTGGTCAGGATAATCACCGGCACTTTAAGGTGTGCCTGATTGAGTAAATGCAGCGCATCAATACCGCTGACTTGCGGCATCTGGATATCCATCAGTATTACATCGACCTGATGCTGTTGCACCAGTTCAACAATACCGGCACCATTGGCCGCTTGCACTACCACTGTTAAATCTGCGGCCAAACTAAGCAAGCTGACAATGCCCTGACGCACTAACGTTTGGTCGTCAATTACTGCGATGCGGATCATGCTGTGGCCTCCGTTAATTCAACATCAATCTGCAGCGATTGCTCTGGACGGCTGAGCAACAATTTGCCACCGGCTTCTTCAATGCGCTCGCGCATCCCCTGTAAACCATTACCTTCCAGCAGCGGCCACTGTGGACATTGACCGTTATCCTGAAAGCGTAAATGAATGGTTGAACGATGCCGCCATACTTCAACTGAGGCTTCAGTGGCGCCGGCATGGCGAATACTGTTGGTGAGGGCTTCCTGACAAACCCGGAATAACAAGGCCGTTGACAGTGGATCAATCGCCAGATCGGCACTGATCTGACACTGTAGTTTTAACTGCGGGAAATTCTGTGCTAAAGCACGGCACTGACTGGCCAGATGTGGTTTTTGCGGCTCACGCAATTGCGACACACTGTGCCGGATATCCTGCAGCAGCTGTTTTGCTAATTGGTGGCAGTGTTGTAACTGCGGTTGGTGCGCCGCATCAGCTTGATATTCCGCCACTTGCAGCTGGATCACCAACGCTGTCAGGTGATGACCTAAGCTGTCATGTAAATCTCGGGCGATGCGTAGCCGTTCGGTGTCGGCAGCTTGTTCGGCTAGTTTGCCCTGTGCATCCAATAATTGCTGATGGGTCAACGCCAGAGCTTCCCGGGCCAATGATTCCGAGCGCGCTTTACTCATGGCAAAAATGGCAAAAAACTGAAAGGTGCCGCAGGTCAGCAGCATGATAAAGTCGCCGATATGCGGCTGATCCAATAACGAAACCAGCGCATGCGGTGCCAAAGCCGGAACCACCATCCAGTACAACCAGCGCTCCGGTACAAACCACGGCAGTAGTGCCACCCACAGTACCGCCAGACCCGGCGTAAAACCATCGCTGACCAAAGCAGAATTCAGTGCCAGGATCAGCCACATTGAGCCCAGTTGCAGCCATTGCTGGCGGCGGGTTAAATCAGATTGTGACTTTAAAAACAGCACGATAAACAGCAGCATACTCAGCGCAATCACTGCCGTTTGCCAGCTTGCCATGCCATCATTTCTGATTACGGCAGTGACCTGAATATAACTAAAAGCAGCCCAGGTAATAATGGCGGCCCAGTTTTCTTTGGCAAACCAGGAGCGGCGCTCCGGATCTTGGGCTCTGCCCTGATGTTTTAACACAATTTCCATTCTGGCAAAGACCATCTGCTGAAGTTCTGCGAAGTATGCCGTCTCACTCTCTGCGCGGCAATAGGCCGTAAGTCATTGTGACGAATATGACTTCCGGCACTACAGCGCACTTTGATTGCCGCTTAATCTGACGGTACTTTAATGCTGGTCAGCTTGACCGGGAGAATCTCATGTTATTGATCCATCAATGGTTAGTTTGGGCACATATTGTCGCGGGCAGTCTGGCACTGGCGTTGTTCTGGCTGCCAATGCTGGCGAAAAAGGGGAGCCCGATCCATCGGCAAAGTGGACGTTATTATGCGTATTTACTCTATGGCGTGTCGATGTCGGGCATTGTTAGCTGTGCGCTGGTGATTGTGGCGCCGTTGTATTTTAAAGCCAAAATGTTAAAACACGGCGTTGACCCAGTGCTGCTGGCCGAGAATATCCGGGCGTTCTGGCACTTTTTGGGGTTACTCAGTTTATTGAGCTGGGTGTCTATTCGCCAGGCGGTGCAGGTGCTCAAAGCAGGGGTTGAACGCAGTTTGCTAAAACAGCCGCTGCATTTGCTGGCCATAACGACGTTAGTGCCGTGGGGCGCTTATGTGTTGTGGTTGGGGATTGCTCGTTCGCAGCCATTGTTTATCGTCTTTAGCCTGATTGCCATGGCATCTGCTGTCGGGGCCTTACAGTTTATTTTCCGCGCCGAAGTCAGCAAAATGATGGTGCTGCGCGAACATATCGGCAATATGCTGGCTTCAGCCATTGCGATTTACACTGCTTTCGCCGCCTTTGGTGGCCGTAATTTACTGGGGTTGTCGGCGAATGGACAACTGGTCAGCTGGTTGTTGCCGTCAGTGGTTGGTGTTGGTTTTATTGTTTGGTACAACCGACGTTACCAGGATAAGCCTAAAGCTATGGTGACTGCGCAGCAGGCGTGACTTTCTATACCCAAAATCATTGAAGATTCGGGTAGGCTACGAAGGAACGAGACTGGAGCGCCAGCCCGGCCCGGAGCATAGTAGTCCTATGTGACTGGGTCGGACTGACGCTTCAGCGAGCGACTGAAGACAACAACCCCGAATCTTCAAGGATGATGGGTACTGGAGACCCAACCGCAGTTATTGTTATACTGCGGTTTTCCTTCAGCCACGAGGCTTTTATGTCACTTGACTCACCCGGCGATTCGCCAACACAATTATCTGAATTAGAACTGTGGACCATGGACGAGCTGTGCGACCACGCATTCAGCATTTTTGAAGAGCTGGCGTCCGAAAATTTATCTGCCGAAGATTATCAGTTGTACCAACAACATTATGAAAGCCGTGCTTATGTTGATCTGGTGCCACCAGCGGCCGACTGGGTCGAACTGATCCAGGCAGAACTGGAGCCAGAACTGCATTTTGAAGCATTAATTGGCTTAAGTGGTGAACAGGGGGGTGCCGATCTGGTACTGGCGCGTATTTTACTCAGCCTCGAAAAACACGATTCGTTATGCCATGCCCAATGGCGTGGTCAATAGCGGCTTGGACAATAGTGGCTTGGACAATAGCTGCGAGGGCAGTAACCAGGTGAATAGTAGCTGCGTGGAAGCAAAAATCATCCCGGCAGCTTCGATGCCCGTCAGCAAATGGACCGGCGGCGAAACCCGGCAATTGGCGATTTCACCGCCGAGCGGCACAGTTGCAGCCCAGGATTTTCAGTGGCGTTTTAGCTCGGCGACCGTGCTGCAAGATGGCGCTTTTACTCAATTTCCAAAATATCAACGGCTATTAGCGCTGCGCCAAGGCGCTGGCTTTACTTTGCAGGTGGATGCCCATCAGCAGCAGGTCAGTTCGCCGTTACAGATGTTACGCTTTGCCGGAAGTGCCCAAAGCAGTGCAACGTTAATCGCCGGTGCTATTGTTGATATTAACCTGATGGTTGATGCTTCGATGCAAGCAAATTTGTGGTCGGCACCCTGTACAACTGAGTTCCAGCCTTGGCCTGGGCCAATACTTCCAGGCGCAATCTTATTGATCTACGCCGATCAAGCGCCGCTGCAAATATGTCTTGAGCCTGGCGCACCTCCGCTGTTATTGGCACTTGGCGATGTGTTGCAACTACAGTCGCCACAACAGCCTTGTCTAGTTCGCGCTGCCAATGCGCCTTGTACTGCAGTGTTTGCCTGGCTGGCACCATTATGAGAAGTTGGCGCTTTGGCTTGATCTGCGTTCTTGGGTTCGCGACTGGATCCATCGCCGCTGAGCAACCAGCGTCATTCTGGCCAGTTGAGTTAGAAGCTTTAACGCCACAAACCAGCGAAAAACAGCTCCAACGCCAAAAAACAGATTTTCACCAATGGCAGCAACAAAACCGCCAACGCCTGCGTCAGTCCTATTTATGGCCAGAGCCGCTGCCGCAAATCACAGCACAGCGACTCAGTCGCAGCGACGAGGGTGCTTATTGGCGCGAGCACTGGCAGCTGCAACTGTTAACGCCGGTGTGGCAGCAGGTCTGGTTATTAATCCCCAAAACAGCAAATCCAGCACAGCCGAAACCAGCGGTTCTGCTTTTGCATGATCATGGCGCCGAATTTCGGCTTGGCAAAGACAAGTGGATCCGACCTTTGGATCAAACCAAGTTGCCATTGGCGCAGCAATGGGCTGATCAATATTTTTCCGGCAACTTTGTTGGCGAACAGTTGGCAGAACAAGGTTTTGTGGTGTTGGCGGCAGATACCTTAGGTTTTGGCGAACGTGGCCCGGTGGCTTATGCGCAGCAACAACAATTAGCTGCGAATTTTCTGGCGCGCGGCCGTTCGCTGGCGGGTTTTACTGCGCTTGAAGATCTGCAGCTGGCGGCTTTTTTAGCCGCGCAGCCGGTGGTCAAAACTGGGCAAATCAGCGCATTGGGCTTTTCGATGGGCGCTTATCGGGTATGGCAACTGGCCGCGTTATCAGAGCATATCAGTGCCGGTGTTGGCATTGGTTGGTTTAATCAGTTTGCCAATTTAACCACTCCGGCTGGCAATTTCAGTAAAGGTCAAAGTTCGTTTTATTTATTGCACCCTGGCTTACTGGCGCAGCTGGATTTACCGGATATCGCGGCGCTGGCGGCGCCTAAACCTTTGCTTCTGGTGATGGGCGGCAAAGATCCGCTGATGCCGGCAAGCGGTGTGCAGCAGGGTTTTCAAAAGCTACAACAGTGGTATCAGCAGTGCAGCGCCACTGCATCGGCTGGGCTGCAATTGAAATTCTGGCCAGAGAAAGGTCATATTTTTGATGCCCAGATGCAGCAGCAAGTACTGCACTGGTTACAGCTGCAGAGCGTCACCGCAACATGCGACCCGCCGCTGCGATGACCATCGAGCTGAAAACTATCGAGCGTTAGTTTTCAGCTGCTGTTCTAACAATGCAGCCAGCCGCACGGCCGCTTGTTGTAAACGTCGTTCGGCGATTGGACCATCCCGCTTCACTGCGGATTCGTCCAGTAACATGCCAGGGCGGTAATGCTGATAAATGTTGATGGTTTGCGCCAGCGATTCATTGGCCCAGCTCAACGCATTGCCCTGACGCCACAGTTGTTGTTCTTTGGCTGACACTTTGGCTAACTTTTCAGTGAGTAAATTCTCGTTTTGCTCATATCCCAGTTCGGTTAACAAAGCCCGATCCCAGACGCCGTGCAAATTTGACGGTTGTTTTAAAAAATACACCGCGGTTTTATTACCGCCTTGATCAGCAGCATAACTTACATGCAGCGGTTGATGTAAGTCGGCGATAAAATGACTGAAAAATAACAGCGACTGGCGTTTTGGCTCATTTAACGGCAACTTTTTCAGCAAATTGCCATGGTGTTGAATCGCCGACAACAAACAACCGACAGTGGCGCAATCGCGCGCTTTAACTTCACGTGCCTTGCGTGCCACATTGATAAAATGGTGCGGCGCGGTATATCGATAAGCCGCTTCTCCACGTGCTTCGTCCGGCCAGACACAACCGTCGGCAAAACTTTGGCCGGGTTTAAGGGCCAACAGCGCATCGACTTGTTGCTGAGTGTCATCAGACAATAACTGATAAGCCGCCTGGCAAACTTGCTGATGACCGGTGCGGCTAAAAGCGCTAGCCTGCGACGCGCCAAACAAACAACACAGCAGCAGTAACGATTTGATAGAGATGAGCTTTGTCATAAAAAACCTTATTCGCCAACCAATTGGGTCACTTGCCATTGCGCCGTGCCATCGGCCAGCAACGGAGACAATTCCTGCAGCGCGGCTTTCATCTCGGCAGCCAGCGTATAGGGAGGGTTAATCACCAGCATGCCGGAGCCGGTCATGCCAAAACCTTCGCTGTCGGCTTTCGGACTGAATTCAATTCGCAGTTGATTGCGAATACCGGTATCGACTATCGCCTGGATCACCGCTTCAATGCTGTCCCGTTCAATCACCGGATACCAGATAGCGTACACGGCTTGTGGGAAGCGCTGATAAGCCTGCTGTAAACCTTTGACCAGATCCTGATATTCGGTTTTTAGCTCATAGGGCGGGTCTATCAGCACCAGACCGCGTTTGGAAAGCGGCGGTAACATGGCGCGAAAACCGGCATAAGCATCCATTTGTTCGATACGGCAATGACGACGGTTTAAAAACTGTGCCTGCAGCAGCGGAAAGTCACTTGGGTGTAATTCGGTGGCCTGAATACTGTCGTCGCGGCGCAGCAGCATTTTGGCGATGGCAGGGGAGCCCGGATAAAATTGCAGCTGACCGTTTGGGTTTAGATCGCGGATTAATTGCAGATAAGCCGCCAGCGCTTCGCTGTGTGGCTGGTACTGCATCAACCGACCAATACCTGTGCCAAATTCGCCGGTCTTCAGCGCTTGCTCTGAATTCAGGCTATATAAGCCAGCACCGGCGTGGCTGTCGTGATAGCAAAAAGGTTTATCTTTTTTCTTCAGATACAACAGGATCGCAACTTCCACCAGATGTTTAATCACATCAGCGTGATTGCCGGCATGATAACTATGACGATAACTCAGCATAAATCTGTTCTCCGCGCCAACCTGCGCCTGTTTGGAAGTAAAACACTCAATCAATGGACTTAAAGTGGTCCAAAAAGTACCTGACAGCTGGCTTATCCAGACTGGAGGACGCCACTGGGTGTTGGTAAAAGTACCAAAAATTGCGCGCCAGCATACTGCGCGCGCGGACAAACTCAAGTCTAATCTTCGCCGTGCGCGGCAATTAGGTTAGAATAACTGATTATTGATGCCTGTGATGCAGGCGCAGCCCCAAAGGAAAAGTTCGTGTCCGCAGATACCAAACCACGCCGCCAGCACGGCAAACCATCTTCTTCTATTGCTGCGCCGGGCAATCCGCGCAAGCAGGGTCAGGAGCGGAACAGCCGCACTCCTCAAACGAACTCCACCAAAGCTGAAGATGCATTACAAAAGCCTTGGGCGAAAGCTGGTTATAAAGCTGCGGTAAAACCAGGCCAAAAGTCAGGCAAAGAGCACAGCGCAAATACAAGAGCGGACGCCAGACATCATGCCGGAACTGACGCAAACACGGACAACAAAGCGGCGGTCAACAAAGCTGCAGTCAATAAAGTAAATGCCGCCACATTAAAACAACACCGGCTGGAAGAAACCAAAGTGCAGGGCGAAAACGCTTGCCGGGTTTGTTTCACCAAAAGACCACAATCGGTGGTCAAAATGTACCTTGAAGCCAGTATGGCCAGCAAATTTGCCGACGTGATGAAATATCTGGCAGCGAATAAACATGCTTACCATATTGTCGACAGCAGCGAACTGGAAAAAGTTGCTGGCAGTCAGCATCACGGTGGTGTGGTGCTGATAGTAAAACGCAAACCGGAGTTATCGTTAGCCGCTTATCTGGCGGCGAATAAACATCTGAAACAAGACTGTTTATTGGCGCTGGATGGCGTAGGTAACCCGCATAATTTGGGCGCTATTGTGCGCAGTTGTGCTCATTTTGGCGTGAAGGGCGTGATTATGACCCAGCCTTATTTGCTGCAATCTGGCGCCGCAGCACGCACCGCTGAAGGTGGGGTTGAGTTTGTTGACGGTTTAAGCTGTGAACATTTACCGCTGGCGCTGCAGCTGTGTAAACAAGCCGGTTATAGTTTGGTCACCACATCCAGCCATGCTGGGGTGTCGTTGTACCAAAGTCAGCTCGGCAGCAAAGTGGTGGTGGTGTTTGGTGAGGAGATGGATGGTGTCTCGAAACAAGTCGCCAGCAGCACCGATGTCGCGTTACAAATCCCGGGTTCGGGCCAGGTTGAATCGCTGAATGTCAGCGTCGCGGCCAGTCTGATTCTGGGTGAATGGTATCGTCAGCAGCAGCGCTAAAAGTGTTGTCACCTGATTTGCAATTTTTTGAGTCATTGATCCAACAATTGATCCAACAAAGGAGTTGTTATGCTCGACCAGACCGGCTTATTGCTGCTGATCAAATCGTTAAAAGACGGACAAATCAACGCTGAACAATTTTATCGGCAACTGACTGAAACTATTACCCTTCAGCTTAAATGCAGTCGCGCCAGCCTGTGGTTGTATTCCGACACTTTACTCAGTGAAATTGTTGCCATCGATTTATATGATTCGCTGCAAAATGAACATTATCAGGGTATTGCGCTACATGAAGATGATTTCGCGCCCTATTTTGCAGCAATGCGTGATGAAGGTGGGATTGATGCGTCTGTCGCGGCCGAACATCCGGCAACTTCATGTTTTAACGAACTTTATTTTGAACCGAATGACATTTATTCGCTGCTGGACGTTGGTATTTGTTACAACGGCCAATTAGTCGGGGTGTTTTGTTGTGAGCAGGTTGGCGAAGTGATGCAATGGAACAGTGCGCAAAAAGCCTTTTTGGAACAAGCAGGTAAACTGATTACCTTCGCCTTAAAACCCTATTTACAGCAGAAGTTTGCGGCATTGTTTTCATAAACTATCAGTGACAGAACTGTAAGATCATTCACCGTGCTACTGCTTTTATCCCGCTGATAATTGGTCATTATTTGACCCTGTGCTAGGCTCAGAGGAACAGAAAATTTTCCGGTTCCAGGGATGGGCA
This sequence comes from Rheinheimera sp. SA_1, assembly GCF_001669775.1. Taxonomy (GTDB): domain Bacteria; phylum Pseudomonadota; class Gammaproteobacteria; order Enterobacterales; family Alteromonadaceae; genus Pararheinheimera. The sequence goes on along the minus strand of NZ_LXWK01000015.1, from coordinate 767,361 downwards.
TGGCGGTATGCGGATCAAAACCACCAGTAATCTGATTGCAGCTGTGATGGTGGTGCTTATCGCAATGACCATGCTAAGTGTGATGGTCGCCAGCCATTACAGTACCCAGCGCCGATTGGTCCAGGAGCATTTGTTGCAGTCGCAGCAAATGCTGACACTGTTTCGCAAAGGTGCCGACAACATGACCTTTGCTGTGCGCGCTTACGCCGCTACCGCCGACAGCAAATTCCGCTCTGAATACAACACCGAACTCAATATTACCCAGTCCAGACAACGTGCTCTGGCCGGTCTGGCCGAATTGCCGCTGCAAACCAATGAGCGCGCACTGATCGAACAAGCCCAAACCTTATCCGACAACGCTGTGTTGTTAGAGCAACAAGCCTTTGATACCGCAACCCAACAAAGCACTGCAGCTGCGGTCGAGCTGGTGTATGGCACGCAGTATTCCGGCGTCAAACGGGCGATTAACAGCCGGCTGAATACCGTCACCGCTGATATCGAAAAACGACTGGTGCAGGACAGTGCTGGTTATACCCGAGCCGCACAGTGGGCTGATGCGCTGTTGCTGTTGTTACTGACCCTAGACGCAGCTTTGATTTTATTGGTGTTTATCGGTTTTGTCCGGTTAAGACTGGTGCGGCCCATCACGCGATTAACCCAACAAACGCAACAGTTAGCGGCAGGTGAGACCATCAGCAGTTTTGGTTATCAGGCTGATGCATCGGAGCTTGGCGAACTGGCACGGGCGCTCGATAGTTACCGGTTGGCTAGTCAGGAAATTGATTTACAGCGCCTTAGCAAGGGGCTAATCACTCAATTATCTGATGCTCTGCAATCTTGCCAGAGTTATGCCCAGTTTGGGCAAACTTGCCTGCAGTTACTGGCAACAGAACTGGGTTTTCAGCACGGTCTGTTTTACTGGTTTGACGCGCAATTGGCACAGCTGGAACTAATGGCCAGCTACGCCTGTAACGAGCCAGAAAGCATTCCCAAAACATTGGCGCTGGGCGAAGGGCTCGCCGGACAGGTCGTGTTGCAGCAACGGGCGATGGTGCTCACTGATTTACCCGCGGATTATTTTAAAATTGGTTCCGGCCTTGGCGGTGCTACGCCCGGTTGCATCCGGCTGTTGCCGCTGCAAAGCCACGGCACCATGTTGGGGGTGCTGGAACTTGCCAGTTTGCGCAGTGATGACCCATCGCAGCAGCGGCTGCTGGAAGCGGTGCTGCCAGCCATTATTACCGCCATGACACTGTTACAACGTCATCTCGACAGTAAGGAACTGTTAGCGGCGACCAAACGCCAGGCGCAAAAAATGCAGGATCAGGCGCTGATGCTGGCAGAACAAACTGCCACGCTAGAAGCGCAACAACTGGCGCTGCGTAGCACCGAAGCCTGGTACAAAGCCATTATTCAGTCGGCGCCGGAAGGTATGCTGGTAGTGGCTGAAGATCATCAGATCATCCTCTGTAACCCACAACTGACATCCATGTTTGGTTATCAGGAAGCCGGGTTATTACAGCAATCGCTGCAACTTATTTTACCGCAGTGCAAAGCTTTATTGGCAGAAGTGCTGGCGGGTGAACACCACAATATTGCGGCGATTGAACAAGCCGCGGTGCAACAGAATGGAGCCAGGATCCCGGTTGAAGTGCAGTTGTCATTGTTACCGCCCGTTGGTGAACGCGGTCCTTGTGTCTGTATTTCGGTGCGTGATATCCGCGAGCGCAAAGCATCACAAAAGCAATTGCTGGATCAGTTCAGCTTTCAACGCGCCTTAATTGACACCATTCCGTACCCGGTATTTTACAAAGGCCCGGACGCCCGTTTTGAAGGGGTGAATCTGGCCTATGAACGCACTTTTTCAGTCGATCGGCAGCAGTTGATTGGCAAAACCGTGTTGGATCTGGAATATCTGCCACTGGAGATGCGCCAGGCTTATCAGCGGGAAGACGAGCATGCCATCGCCACCAGTAGTTCGGTACAACATGAAATCACCATGCAATTTGCCGATGGCCAGGAACATGAAACTTTGTATTTTATCGCTGGTTTTAATAAAGCGGATGGCGCGCCCGGCGGCTTGGTTGGTACCTTTGTCGATATTTCCGAGCAAAAAGCCGCCGAACGTGCCATTTCCAAAGCCAAAGAGCTGGCCGAACAAGCCACTAAAATGAAATCTGATTTTCTGGCCAATATGAGCCACGAAATCCGCACGCCAATGAACGCCATTATTGGCATGTCGCATCTGGCGCTAAAAACCAGCCTGAGCCACCAACAACGCGATTATCTGCAAAAAGTCCAATCCGCCGGCAAACATTTGCTTGGCATCATCAATGACATTCTGGATATTTCAAAAATCGAAGCTGGCAAGCTGGAGCTGGAGCAGGTGAATTTTAATCTGGAGCGGATGCTGGATAATGTGGCGGCGCTGATCAGTGAAAAAGCCGCAGCCAAGGGATTGGAGCTGATTATTGATATTGCCTCCGACGTGCCGCAAGCCCTCATTGGTGACCCGTTACGGCTAGGACAGATTTTAATTAACTATGCCAATAATGCAGTGAAATTTACCGAACGTGGGGAGATTTGCATTCAAATCCGGTTGTTAAAAACGCTGCAGGATCAGGTAACTTTACATTGTTCGGTGCGCGACACCGGTATTGGTTTAACCGCCGAGCAAATGAGCCGGTTGTTTCAGAGTTTTCAGCAAGCCGACAATTCAACCACCCGTAAATACGGCGGCACCGGCCTTGGCTTATCGATCAGCAAAAAACTGGCCGAGTTAATGGCGGGTGAGGTTGGTGTTGAAAGTGAACCTGGTCGTGGCAGTTGTTTCTGGTTCACAGCCACTTTAAAACTAGACCCCACTCCGGCCCGAAAATTACTGCCACGCCATGATCTACGCCAGCAACGGGTACTGGTGGTCGACGACAACCAAAGTGCGCTGGCGGTGCTGCGCGAATTGCTGGAATCGATGACTTTTGTCGTGACCACCACCAGCGATGGCGCCACGGCGCTACAGCTTATTGGCGAGCAGGAGAAGCGTAAGCTGCCATTTCAGCTGGTGTTACTCGATTGGCAAATGCCCGGTATGGATGGGTTAGCTGTCGCAGAGAACATTGGCAAACTTCGTCTGCAACAGCCGCCAAAACTGGTGATGGTGACAGCTTATGGTCGGGAAGAGCTATTAAGTCAGGCACAAAATGCCGGTATTGAAGCGGTGCTGATTAAACCGGTGAATGCCTCGATGTTGTTCGATACGGCAATGAATGTGTTAAGTGCCGATCTGCCGCCGCCGGCGCAAAGCGAGCCACAGGCGTCGATAACGCCAGAGGATCAGCCGGAACAGCTGTCCAACCCGGATCAGGTGTTCAGCGCATTGCAGCGTTTTGCCGGGCGACGGATTCTATTAGTTGAAGATAATGATTTAAATCAGCAAGTTGGTATGGAGTTGCTGCAAAGTGCCGGTTTTAGCGTGATGCTGGCGGAAGATGGCCTGCAGGCGTTAACGCTGGCGCAGCAAGAGCCGTTTGACCTGATCCTGATGGATATGCAAATGCCGGTGATGGACGGCGAAACCGCCACTAAGGCCATTCACAATATTGCCTGTTTAGCACATATCCCGATTATCGCGATGACCGCCAATGTGTTAGCGCAGGATAAAGATCGCTGTTTGGCGGCGGGAATGGTCGATTTTATTGCCAAGCCGATTGAACCGGAGCAGCTGTTTGCGACATTGCTGCGGTGGCTGTCGGCTGCATCGGCTGCATCGGCTGCATCGGCTGCATCGGCAGCGTCGCCACCAGTGACGGCAACGCTGCAGGTCACCAAGCCAACTGCAGCCCTTGATTTAACCATCCTCGATCAATGCAGCATGCTGCACTGGCGGGAAGCTTGCCGTCGTTTACAAAAAAATCATTCGTTGTATTTGTCGTTATTAAGCCGTTGTGTTGAGGCGAAAGAGCCGCTGGTTCAGCAACTGCTGCTCGCCGCGGCTAACTTCAATTGGCCAGAGTGCGAGCGCCATTCCCATAGCCTGAAAAGTGTCGCCGCCACTATTGGTTTAACCGCCATTGCCAGTGAAGCGACCCAGCTTGAATTGTTATGTCAACAGTTGTCGGCCGGAGCTACTGCTACAGACCACACCCTGACAAGCGCATTGCAGCGGCTACAACAGCAGTGGCAGCAGGTGCAAGCTGAAGTTGCGCCGCTCTTGCCATTGCTAAATGCCACAGTCACGACGGCCAAGGCCACAGCGCCGGTCAACGCATCGCTGGGCAAAGCGTCAGCAGTAGAGCCGCAACCAATCAGAGCAGCTGTCAATCAGCTGTGCCAGTATCTGGCCGATGCTGATGGTGACGCTGTCAGTTGTTTTTCAGAGCAGCAAAGTTACTGGCAACAGTCGTATCCGCAGCAATTCCTGCACTTGCAGTCGTGCATTGAAAATTTCGAATTTGAACAGGCGTTAACTTTGATCCGGCAACTACAAGGCGAGCCGGACGTGGTGCTGAGTAAATAACCGGTACGCCGGACCAACAATGAAGCCATGGAGCAATGTCAGATGGACGTACCAGTAAAGCCCAAACCAACCATTCTGGTGGTGGATGATACAACCGACAACCTGATGTTAATGAATGCGTTATTAAAAGATTTGTACCGGGTTAAAGTGGCAAACGGCGGCCAAAAGGCGTTGCAGATAGTCGCCGCTGCCGACAAACCAGATTTGATTTTGTTAGATATTATGATGCCGGAGCTGGATGGTTTTGAAGTTTGTCGCCGGTTAAAAGCCGACCCACAACTGGCCACTATTCCGGTGATTTTCCTGACCGCCAAAGTGGCGGTGGAAGACGAAGAGCTTGGTTTTTCGCTCGGCGCAGTCGATTTTATCAGTAAACCTATTAGCCCGCCAGTGTTGTTGGCGCGGGTGAAAACCCAGTTAGCGATGAAAAGCCACGTCGATTTCCTACGCGACAACAATGCATTTTTACAGGCCGAAGTAGAAAAACGCACGCAGGATGTTTTAGCCATCCAGGACGTGACCATTCTGGCGATGGCGTCGTTGGCCGAAACCCGCGATTCCGATACCGGCAACCATATTCGCCGTACTCAATATTACGTCAAAGTGCTGGCGCAACAGTTACGGCATCATCCGAAGTATGCAGCGGTGCTGGATGATGACATGATTAATTTACTATATAAATCAGCACCTTTGCACGACATTGGCAAAGTGGGTATTCCCGACAGTATTTTATTAAAACCTGGCCGTTTTGTCGGGAACGAGTTTGAAATTATGAAAACCCATACCACTTTGGGTTGGAACGCTATTGAATATGCGGAAAAAGCCTTAGGCGCGCCGGTCGCTTTTTTAAGGCTGGCCAAAGAAATTGCGTTGTACCATCAGGAAAAATGGGACGGCAGTGGTTACCCGGAAGGTCTGGCGGGTGAGGCAATTCCACTGTCGGCACGGTTGATGGCGCTGGCCGATGTTTATGATGCGCTAATCAGCCGCCGGGTCTACAAAGAGGGCATGCCCCACGAAAAAGCCCGGCTGATTATTCTCGACGGTCGCGGCAGCCATTTTGATCCGGATATCGTCGATGCTTATTTGGTGGTGGAGTCGCAGTTTGTGGAGATCGCATTAAAGTACGCCGATTCCGATGAGGATTTACAAGCCAAAGCGGCGCAACTGAGCCGCTCTGGTTAACTCTGCAAAACCTGGCGTTTATACCTGAGGTTCAACCGGCGTGGCAGTTTTTTTCTGCCACAGTTTGCCGGTCACCGCCCAGACGATACAACCACCCCAGGCAATAAACGACATACCCGCCGGTACGTTGGCAATCGCAATATACTTCAACTGTTTACGATTAAAAAACGCCGCCAGAATAGTCGGTAAAAACCACACCACCAACATTAATGGTAAAAACCATAACCAAAATCCGAGTCCTTGTTGTTGCAATGTGTTGATGATGTCTTGCATAGCGATGATCCTTGTTGTGTTTTGAGAAGGCTTGCTGTTGGGGTTAGATTAAGGCTATGCGGGGTTTTGACAGTTAAAAAAGTGATATTTGGTGAAAATAGGGGTTAAACGGTTGGTTTTGCCATCACAACGTGTGGGGGAAGGAACGGTTGGTTGCACAAGTTGCATACACAATACTCTCCCCGCAGTAGGGCGTCACTCACCGCGTTAGCGGTAGTGCGCCGGACCTGTTGTTATGGATTTTTGTGTGGAATGCACCATCCGGCGGACTAGCCTTCGGCTGAGTCGCGCCCTACAGTTGGTTACTCAAGGCGTATTTCAAATCGCCAACCAACCCACTAAAAAGTCCCAAACGTCTGCTTTAGCGACTGCATTTGCCTACGGCTGACTTCTATTTCCGATCCGTCTTGCAGGATGGCAAGCATGGTGCCGCTGCCGATGCCGGGTTCGAGTTGTTTGATGGCGTCGAGGCGGACGATGTCGGCGCGGCTGGCTTTGAAGAAAAATTGCGGATCGAGCCGGCTTTCGATTTTTGACAGCGAGCTATGTAAGTAAGTTTTTCCAAAACTGGTGTAAACGGCGGTGTGGTTGCCGATGCTTTCAAAACGGCTGATTTCATAAAGCCGCACGATGCGGTTGAGTTCGCCGAATTTGAGTAATAAACCATGTTGGTCCGGTAAATAATTCTCCGGGATCGCAGCAGGCTGGGGTGCCGCTGAAGCTAGTTGCAGCTGGTTTTGCTCAGGTAATTCCAGCGGCCGGTAACGCTGTAAGGTTTTTGCTAAGCGGACCGGATCCAAAGGTTTAACCAAATAATCCAGTGCGTTCAGGGCAAAAGCGTCCAGCGCGAAACTGTTAAAAGCGGTGCAAAACACAAACTGTAGTGAACTACTCAGGCTGGCGGCGAGTTCCAGGCCAGACACTTCCGGCATCTGAATATCCAGAAAAACTAAGTCGACTTCCAGCCTATCCAGCAGGTCGCGGGCTTCAGCCGCGCTGGCGGCTTCGCCAACAATGTCAATATTTGGATGAACGCTGAGCAGCCGTTTTAATTCGGCACGCGCCAGTCGTTCGTCATCCACGATTAAAGTCTTAATCATACTGCAGCTCCAGCGTCACCAGAAACTGTCCTAAACCTTGTTTCGGCTCCGTAATATTGGTGGTTAAAGTATTTTCTCCCGGCATCAGCGCCAGTCGTTGTCGTAAATTCGTCAGGCCAGTTTGAGTACCGCCTTGTTGGCTTTGGTGACGGTAACTGTTTTGCACTTCTAAGCGCCAGCGGGTGGCTGATAGTTGCAAACTGCTGATCCGAAGTACACCAGGCTGTTGATTCGGGCTGATGCCATGTTTAATGGCGTTTTCAACCAGTGTTAACAAACTTAAAGTAGGAATTTGTTGTTGCCATAGCTGCTCGGCAAAGTCGAGTTGTACCTGGAGCCGCTGCTCTAACCGCACCTGTTCAATCGCCAGATAACGCTGGGCGATTTGCCATTCTTCCGCCAGGCTCGACATCGGTCGCAAATGGGCTTGTAGGTGAGTGCGGAACAATTCGGACAGCTGGGTGACGGTTTCGGCGGCTTTATCGCGGTCTTCATAAATCAAAGCGCGGATGCTGTTAAACGCATTAAATAAAAAGTGCGGGCTTAATTGATTGGTCAGCTGTTGCAACTGGGTTTGTTGCATCTGAATTTGCATTTGTTTTTTACTTTTAATGCTTTGCCACATCACGTAAGCCATCGCCCAGGTGGCAAATACCACGGCCTGGTTGAAGCCGCCAATCAGCAAGGTGGTGCTGGTGTCGAGCCGCATCTGGTGTTCACCTTCGGCCGAGGTAAACACCATACTGCTAAAGTCAGTCAGTTTTAGCAGCGGAATTTTGCCGTAGCCGTAAGAAAGCAGCATGCTCAACACACCCAGCACATAGAGCCAGGCGGCAAGTTGCACCAGTTCCCAGCCAAAGCGGCCTTGCGGAATAAAAGTCAGCTTCAGGTAGGGACGCAACAAAAAATGACAACACAGGATTAAAGTGGTGGTATCAAGCACACCACGAATGAGCACCGCCAGTTGGGTACGAAAACTGGTGTCGACAAACATCGCCTGCATCACACTGTAATAGACGGCAAAGGCCAGCACAAAGGTCACCACAGTGACCATTTTATATTCACGGCTGGTCTGCAGACTCACTTGCCAAAAAGGTCGGAATTGCTGCCAGAACGTGAGTTTTTGTGCTGCATTGTTATTCATAACGTAAGGCGTCTATCGGTTGTAATCGGGCCGCTTTGACCGCCGGAGCTAAGCCAAATACCAATCCAATCAAGCTAGTAAAGCCAAACGATAACCCAATTGCCCATAGCGGCACCAGAGCGCCCGGCATTGAAGGCAGCGAAAAAGCGATAATTGCCGCAAATAAATATCCAAGCATTAACCCCAGCACGCCGCCAAACAACGATAACACCAAGGCTTCAACTAAAAACTGCAGCAGAATAAACTGTGGCGTTGCACCCAGAGCCTTCACAATGCCAATTTCGCGGGTGCGCTCGGTCACCGACACCAACATGATATTCATCACACCAATGCCACCCACCAGCAAGCTGATACTCACCACACCAGCGGCGACTGCAGTAATTGAATTAAACACGGTATCCAGCTGTTGTTTGGTTTTTTCGGCGCTGACAAATTCAAAATGATCCGGCGCGTCGCTGGCCAATTTGGCGCGGTGGCGTAGCAACTGACGAATTTGCTGTTCGATAAGTTTTGGGTCGGCATCGGCTTTCGGGCGGTAGCTTATTTCCACCATTAAATTATCCGGACCGTTCAACGCTTTGGCGGTGCTAAAGGGGGTGATGATGTAGTTGTCCTGATCAAAGCCAAACAGGCTGCCACGCTTTTCTGCCATACCAATCACCCGAAACCAGTCGCCGGATAAATTAATATACTGACCAATTGGATTGACCGGCATTTGCAGTTTTTTCGCCACAGTCGCGCCAATAAAAGCCACCCGACGGCGTTTACTATCGTCTTCTTCCGATAAAAACCGCCCTTGTTGCGGATAGACCCGTACCACATTCTGATAGCTGCTGTCGGCGCCAACCAGCTGGGTTTGGGTGCTGTTGCGACCATAACCGACACTCAGCCCCATGCTAAAGGCTGGCATCGTCGCCGTAATGTCTTCGACATTTTTTACCCTGGACTTTAACAGCTGATAATCTTCGTCGCGCAGCTTGTTGCGAAAACCTAACAACTCCTGCTCCGGTGTGGTGTAGGCGCGAATTGTCACCATGTCACTGCCCAAATCGTCCAGCTGGCCGCGGATACTCGAGCTTAAACCGTTCATCACCGCAACTACGGTAATCACCGACGCTACGCCAATAATAATGCCGAGGGTGGTAAGAGAACTGCGCAGGGCATGAGCGCGGATCGACTGCAACGCCGCGCGGCTGCCTTCAAGTAAAGCGTGCAAAAAGTGCTGCATATCAAACCCTCAGCTTATCGGTGTGCTGGCTGTTGCTGCTATCAGCGGCTAGTTTTCCATCCATCAGCCGCACCACGCGTTGGCAATGGTCGGCAATATCCTGCTCGTGGGTCACCAGAATGATGGTGTGGCCCTGTGCGTGTAAATCATCAAATAACTGCATGATATCGCTGGTAGTTTTGCTGTCTAAATTACCGGTCGGTTCGTCACCGAGCAAGATTGCTGGCTCAGTCACTAAAGCGCGGGCAATCGCCACCCGCTGCCGTTGGCCACCGGACAACTGATTGGGCAAATGGCCAGCTTTATCGCTCAAGCCAACTTTCGCCAGCGCCGCTTTGGCTTTGGCTTCGCGTTCACGCCACGGCATTAGCCGGTACACCAGCGGTTGCATCACGTTTTGCAGCGCAGTCATTCTTGGTAGTAAGTTAAAGCTCTGAAAAATAAAGCCCACCTGGCGATTTCTCAGGATTGCCAGCTGAGTTTCATCGAGTTCTGCAACCTTGTGCCCGGCAAGCTGATAGTGGCCCTGGCTTGGCATATCAAGGCAACCCAGCACATTCAATAACGTCGATTTACCGGAGCCACTGGGACCAATGATCGCCACGTATTCGTTTTGCCGGATCTGCAGGCTGAGGTCGCGTAAGGCGTAAAAAGTCTCATCGGCCATCTGGTAACTTTTGCCGATGTCACAAAGGTCAATCACCACCGGTTGTTCGAATGTTGCAGCGGCCATCATAATGTCAGCTCCGTGACCTTCACTTTACTGCCGTCGGTCAAGCCGCTGATCATGCGGGCAGGGCCGGTGACGACATTCTGGCCTTCAGCTAAACCTTCGATAATGGCTTGAGCGGTGTCCGTAGCCAAGCCGGTTTTCACTGCTGTTTTATTGGCGACACCGTCTTTGATGGTCCAGACGAAACTCTGCTTGTCCTTTTTCTGCACTGCGGCTAGCGGCACTGACAAGGTGTTTTCCAGCCGCGCTGTAAGTAACTCAGCACGGCAGCTGATCCCAGGGTGTAATCCGGCAATAGTTTGATCTAAAAGCACTTTCACCCGAAACGACAGCGCCTGACTTTGTCCAAGCAAGCGCGCAGAGCTGCCAATGGCGATCACTTTGCCACTAATCGCTTGCTCGGTATTGGATGCTGCAAAAACGGTTGCCGATTGTCCAAGCGAAATTGCATTGATATCGGCTTCATCAACCCGTAATTCGGCCAGAATGGCGCTGGGGTCGGCCAGAGTCATCAAATCCGAGCCAATAATATTGGTAGTGCCAGGGATCACCGTTTCGCCGGGTTTAACGTCCACTGATACTAATAAACCGGCAATCGGCGCCCGGAATTCGGTTTTTTTCAGTGCATCTTCTGCCATCAATAAACTGGCAACACTTTGGGTGAGTTGGGACTTGGCGGCAGTAATGGCAATCTGCGCAATCTTCACTTCGCTTTTCAGTAAATCGACTGTTTCTACCTGTACCAGCTTTTTGCGCAGTAATTGCTGCTGCCGGTCCAGTTGCCGTTGTAAATTAGCCAACGCAGCTTCTGTGCTTTGAATTTCAATGTTGGAACGATTGACCATCGCCTGCGCTTTGGTTACTTCTGCCTGATATGCGGTAGGGTCGAGGCGCAACAACAACTGGTCTTTTGCGACCTGCTGGCCTTCTTCTACCAGCACTTCGGCCACCCGGCCGGTGAGTTCCGAGCGAATTTGAATTTGCGTGTTGTACACCAGATTACCAGACGCCAGGATACTGTCATCCAGTTGGCCAATACTGGCTTTGGCGATGTTCACTTCCAGTTGTTGTTTGCCGGCGCGGTATTGCGAAAACACGACAAGGCCAGCTAAACCTGCCACGATCAGTCCTAATTTAATAAATTTATGCATAGCGCCTATCCTTGTACAAATCTGGGCGGGGTGTCTTTGGTGAATTCGAAAACAAAGCCCTGTGCGGTAAAGCGACAGGGCTGGCGTTGTTGATTACACCAACAGCGCCCAAATTCCGAAGATTAAAAATGTTGGCAGCGCGGCAACGATGATTGCTTTGACCGTGCTGAAGTTGCACCATTGTTTTAGACCGATGGCCGTCACGGCAATTTGCCACAACATAAACAGGCTAAAGGACTCGGCCCAAGTGTAAAAAGGTGCGCCAATCGGTAATTGCAGCAGTAACTGATTCAGCGAGGCGTAGGTGGCGGTGGCAAGCGGCAAATTCGGGGTATCGGCGAATAACACCAATAAAATGAGTCCGATAGTGTTGAGCTGCATCGGCATTTGACTCCAGACGCTAAAGCCAAACCAATCCTGATAACGAAAATCGCCGCTCATCTTGGCGACTAAATGAAAGTAACCGGCCAGGATGGCATTGACCACCACCAACATAATAGATCCGAAGACTGTAGAAATGATGGCGGTGTAAGGTGCCGATTGGGCCATCATGGCACGGGCTTGTTCCGCCTCTGCTGGTGTTAAATCGCCAGCAGTCAGCATTTGTTGCTCAACCAGCCACTCTGGCGACATGCCCTGATAAAACAGGTAAAACGCCAGTGCGGTTAATAGTATCTGGCCAATCAGCAATAGCAGATTACCGCCGCTGCCACGCAGATTGGCAAAGGCTTGCTTTGGTGCAATAAAAATGTCGAGCAGGGAAGTACGGATGGTTGCAGTTGTCATCGTTATGTCCTTATTCAGTGTTTACGGTTGATAACCAACACTGTAAAGACCCGGTAACGCTGGAGGTGCATAAAAGTGAATAACGGTAAAAAAAGCGGATAAATGGTTGTAATAGCGGATGTGGTGAATTTTAGTTGTGGAATTGTTTGCTGAGGCTGTTTGCAGAGGTTCTTCGCAGTAAGCGGCAACTGATTGCGTGCTCACTGTGAAGAAGCGATTTTGCTTAGCTCGGCGTATTAATCTTTGGCTATCGATACCGGGCCATTGATCTGATCGATATCGAGTTCGCCAGAGCCGCCATCGGTGATGGTTAAACCAGCGCTTTGATGTACCCGGATATCGCCAGAACCATCAGTGACAGTGACCACACCGGCAATCTGTTCTATTTCAAGGTCACCAGAGCCGTCATCAACGGTGACTGCACCTTGAATACTGCGGACAAACACATCACCGGAACCATCATCGAGTCGCAGCGAGTTGCCACCGCTAACACGCAGCTCGCCGGAGCCATCGGTGACTTGTAAAGCACCGGTCAAGCCTTCAATCACAGTATCGCCGGAGCCATCGTCCAGCACCAGACCAAAATTGGTGGGCACTTTTACAATCAGATCGATATAAGGGCTGTTGCCGTTGACAAAGCTGCTCGGCAAACTTGCGTGCAACTGGGCGTTGTTGCCTTGTGCCTGCAAACTGATATCGGCGTTCATGCCTTCGTAGCTGTGAATTTCAGCAACCACTTCAACGGTCGTTCTGCCAGCTTCGCCCTGAATGAGCAAAGAACCGGCGCCGGTTGTAGCGACCAATTGCGTCAGTGTTGATGCGTCTAGTTCAAAACGTTTGGTACTGTGTTGGTCAGGGCTGTTATTGCCACCACCGATATGAATAACACAACCGCTTAAGATGGCCGCAGTACAAAAAGCTAATAAAGTTGTTTTCATCGAAAATGTCCTGAAAAGTGGGAAAATGCCAGATTGCTGTCTATCTTGGCAATAATAATGCCACGAGAATTATTTATATATTTCAATGCTTTAATTTTTAACGCTGAAGTTTTGTAGTCGTTTTGGCCAAAAAGTTGCTAGATTTGACCAACAATTTACTTACTGATAAACCTAGCTTTTCACATCAGCCGGTGCTTTGTGCGGTGGCTGCCAGCTGACGACGATACCGCTGCAGCAGAATTTGTACCCGTTTGACATAGGCTTTGGTTTCGGCATAAGGCGGAATACCGGCGTACTTACTGACAGTGCCAGGTCCGGCGTTATAAGCAGCACTCGCCAGGGCAATATCGCCCTGATAACTTTGCAGTAATTTCGCTAAATAGGCACTGCCGCCGAGAATATTAGCGTGACTGTCAAAACTGTTTTTTACGCCTAAATCTTTGGCGGTCTTGGGCATCAGCTGCATCAGGCCTCGTGCGCCTTGTCTGGATACGGCGTCGGCTTTAAAGCCGGACTCGGCATGGATCACCGCCCGGATCAATGCTGGCTCCAACTGATGCGCCGCTGCCGCCAGGCTGATACTGTGCTGATATTCGGCTAAAAATAGCCGGGTATTGGACCAATTCACGGTCGATGTTGGATTACAGGCGTAACAATCGAATTTTAATAACCGGTACGGCCGGTTAAGTGGTTGTCGATCTGAAAAAGCCACCACGCCGTTGGTCTGGGTATATTGATAGACTTTGTCTGCTGCAAGCACAGGTTCCGTGCTCATCCACGCCAGTACAATGACAGTGACGAAAGGGGAAACCCAGGATGTCCAAGAAAAAAAGTGACGGCTCATAACAGATTTTCAGCCAATAACAGGTGATGCCTCAACATCGAGATTAGCGGATCGGCCAAATAAAAACAGGAACCGCTAAGAGTTCCTGTCTGTCTGCCAGAAAGATTAACCACCTGGTCTGAAAATAGAACGGAAACCACCACCGCCGCCACTGCGACGTTCAGCGCGACGACGGCGCATCCACAGGAATAATTCCTGTTTTTTGGTTTCCAGCCAGTCAGCTTTGGTTGGGCTGGTTTCTGCGCCACGGCGGGCAATTTCAGCAGTGCGGAATTTGCAAAATTCGTCATATGCTTGAATATCGTCAGCCAGCGACTGAGCGACTAATTCAATCATGATGGCGTCATCAAGAAAACCCAGTACCGGCACATGGTCAGAAATCAAGTCTTCTGGTTTGGCAAAATAGGCCAGCGCACTCAGCACTTCTGTAGTTTCTTCGTCCGTCAGATCCCATTCTTTATCTTCAACCAGCGCGACGAGCTGTTGCAATTTCAGGATCCGGCTGGCCATAAATTCTGGCACCTTACCATCCACGTCCTGCGCTAGCTTTTTGGCGGCTGCTAAAATCTGCTGTTGATTTAAGGTTGATACAGCGCCTTGGGTTTTGGCCATGATTTGACGGAAATAATCTAAATCAGGTTCCTGTAATTCAAAAGTGATGGACAGTGACATGTTGGTGTTCCCTTTTTTCCTGGAAATATAATTATGAGTGCTTGAGTATAAGTAAATTTGTTAAAAGCAAACAAGTGCTAAATGAGTGAGTTTTTTTAACACCAAATTCGCTTTCAGGTTGAAAAAAACGACAGTCATGGCAGCGCTGACTTTAATGCAACCAAAGATGCATTGATGAAAGCTGTTAGTTACCGTTACCATAACGACAACAATTTGAAATAAAACTATATTTCAGGATTTTATTATGGAATTAGCCCACAATTATCCAGCGCCGGAGCAAGTCGGGCCGGTCTTTTCTGTCGATTTAATGCGCATGGCGCAGCAACATTCCTGGGCGGCACTGGCGCAAATAGCGGCTGCCATTAAACCCGGTATGACTGAAGCAATGGCACGTCAGCTTGCCAAAGATTTATTACAACAATCCGGTGTTGAGCGGTTGTGGCATCCGGTGATTATCCGGTTTGGGGTGAACACCTGCAAAATTTACAGTGAGCCTTCGGAGAAAGACACGGTCCTGCAGGAGAACGATATCTTTTTCATCGATTTAGGCCCGGTCTATGGTGGGCATGAAGGTGATGTCGGCGCTACTTTTGTGGTCGGAAACAATGCGGAGCAGCAACATTGTGCCGCAGCAGCGCAGGAATTATTCGAGCGTGTCCGTCGTCAATGGTTGACGCAGCGATGCTCCGGTAGTGCTTTATATCAGTTTGCGGCGCGACAAGCGGCGGATCTGGGTTATGAGCTGAATCTGGCGATCAAAGGCCACCGGCTATGTGATTATCCCCATAAACTTTATGCTGGCGGTAATTTGGGCGATTTTAGTGGCACGCCAAGAGCAGGTGTCTGGGTGCTGGAAATTCAGATCAAACATCCGACTTTGGCCATCGGTGCATTTTATGAAGATGTATTGTTGCCTGACGTTGAACTCCTGGAATGAACCTGGCCTGTGCGGATTATCCGGATTAATGCTCGGTGGGCGGCAGTGTAATGCCACGGAATTTACTCAGTCCTAACTGACGCATCAACTGATGTACTTGCTGCAGATATTCCGGCTGATCCGGCGCCTTTTTTGCAGCTGCCAGATACATTTTTGCTGCCAGTTTAAAATCCTGCTGTTGCAGGTGCCGCTTTGCCATCGCAGCATATGCAGCGCCGCGTTGTGCCGGTGAAATAATAAAATCAAAAGCGTGTTGATGTAAACAGCCGGCGAAAACCCGGGCACTGTTATCCAGCATCTGATCAAATACTTTATTGGCTTCAAATAAATAGTCGAAGGCACGTTCCGGTTGCTCCAGTCCGGCATAGACCACAGCGGCATGACATAACAACGACACCGACATATCGTTGACCACAAGCAGTTGTTGCTGCTGCGTCAGATAATGCCGCGCGCTGTCGGCACCTTGTTCAAATTTCAATAAATGGGTTCTGACCAATAACAAGCCTGCCGCAATTTGCCGGGCATCTTTATCATCTTCGATTTGTTGTAATAACTGCTTGAGCTGGATCAGCAATACCGGTTTTTTCGGTGGATCCAGATTGAGAGTAAGCAATAACAATAATGAACGTGCATGCGCAATAGAAAGCTGTAAAAATAACGGTCCTCTACCGGCAAGGCGGCGTTTTCGTTCAATAAATTCGATCGCCTGTTCTGTTTTTCCGGCCAGAATAAGCACCAGGTGCACCAGCCGCACCATTTTCATCGACATCCCGACATTCGGAATTTTTACCGCCACCCGCAGCGCTTTGTCGTAATCTAATTGTTGGATGGCCAGATAGATTTGCCAGATTTCGCGGCGCTCTGCATATTTAGCCAGTTCCTCTGAGCCATCCTGCAAAAATGCTTCACAAGCGGCAATATCACCCCGTTCATACCGGATCCGAAACAACGCCCATAATGCCCAGCCTTGCATCTCGGCCACAGGTGCTTTTAACAAAGGGACTACAGCTTCATGTTTGTCCATATCCAGCAACAGTTGAATTTTCAGTTTCAGCAACAGTTGCTGTAATTCGTCAGATATAGGTTGTTGTTGGGTATGCAGCAGTAATTTAAGTGCGTCGTTGTAGCGGCCAAGTCCAGCCAGACTCAGAATAGGTTTTAACCAGGCACCAAACATCACATGCTGTTTCAGTTCATAATCTAACTGTTTGATGTTAAAAGGCCGGGGCAAGTACTCAATTTGATGATAAGGGTATTCTATGGCATAGCGGGCGCGGTCATTTTCAACCGCCAATAACACCAGGCGGGTACGATTCGGTAAAATACCGGCCAAGATTAACTCTTCAACAATTTCCGCGCCAGTGCGGTGTTCTTCAATCTGGTAATCAAGGAAAATTACATCGTAACTGAGTTTTTCCTTGCTGCTGAGCAATTCTTCAATATTCGATTTACTGGTCAGTTTTTTAATCCCAAGACTCAACAACATCTGTTTGAACAGGTGCAGCAAATCCTGGTCTGATTCTATCACCAGCACCTGCAGATCAAACAATTTTGCCAAATCTAACTTCAGCTGACTCAAGCGAAATCCCCAAAATGGAAAAATCGGTAGTTTGTCAAAAAAAGCTACCAAATTCAGTGAGTAATTGTAACCTAGCTTAGAACTAAATCTGAAACAGTGCAAAATGCACTGTTGCTCCCATCAGCGCTGATACTATGAATCAGGCGCAAACCAAGGTAAAGTAACGCTGCATCATAAGCATTGGTTAAAAGTTGTCTTTTTAATTTATTTAATCGATTAGCTGCATTGATTTTATTCGTTATGACGAATTGTCATGCTGGGCTACTATGCTTTCAACGCGACGGCTTTCTGGCTTGTATTTATCCCCAAAGTCATTGAAGTTGTAGCGCGACGGCAGGTAAGCGAGACCCATGAGCATTGTTGTCCTATGTGAATGGGCGAGAGAACCTGCCAACAAAGCTACAGTTTCAAGGGCGAAGGGGATACCAATTAACCACAACATGGAGAAGACAAATGTCTATCATCAACAGCAAAGTAAAACCTTTTAACGCTCAGGCTTTCCATCAGGGTAAATTTGTTTCTGTATCTGACAAAGACTTAGCCGGCAAATGGTCAGTAGTTGTGTTCTACCCAGCTGACTTCACTTTTGTATGTCCAACTGAATTAGGCGACCTGGCTGACTTCTATCCTAAATTCCAGGAAATCGGCGTTGAAGTGTACTCAGTCTCTACTGACACTCATTTCACCCACAAAGCTTGGCACGATGCTTCTGAAACCATCAAAAAAATCAACTACCCAATGGTTGCTGACCCAACAGGCACCATCACTCGTAACTTCGACGTGATGATTGAAGAAGAAGGTTTGGCGCTGCGTGGTACTTTCGTGATTAACCCACAAGGCGAAATCAAAGTTGCTGAAATCCATGACCTGGGTATTGGCCGTAGCGCTGCAGAACTGTTCCGTAAAGTTCAGGCTGCTCAATATGTTGCAAACCACGACGGCGAAGTTTGCCCGGCTAAATGGACTCCGGGTGAAAAAACTCTGGCGCCATCACTGGATCTGGTTGGTAAAATCTAAGCTGCTTCAGCAGGCTTTGAATCAAGCGTTTTGAATCAAAACGCGGAAACTGAAAAGGTCGGACATTGTCCGGCCTTTTTGCATTTAACAAAGGTCCGTTATTGCTGTTTAATCGAATATAATGATTGGTTTCATTTGTTTTATTCGTTATTTATGTTTGATGGTTTTGGTTATGATGGCTTTATCGAATTCAGAAAAAATTGAACAGCCAAATTTAGAGGAATCACCCCATGTTAGATGCCAACCTGAAAAACACTTTGCGTAGCTACCTGCAGAATTTAAAAACGCCGGTCGAGCTGTCGTTAGCAGTTGACCAAAGCGAAAAAGGTCAGGAACTGAAGGCACTCGCGCTGGATATTGCGACCTTATCTGATCTGATCCTGGTGACCGACAACCCTACCGCCAAACGTGTACCTTCGATGCTGGTGAGCTCGCAAGCTAAAGGCACCGAAATTACTTTTGCCGGTGTGCCGATGGGTCACGAATTTACCTCTTTAGTGCTGGCCTTGTTGCACTCCGGCGGTCATCCAATTAAAGAAGAAACTGCGGTGCTGCAGCAAATTGCCCAGCTTGAAGGTGAATTCCAGTTTGATATGTACATTTCGCTGAGCTGCCAGACTTGTCCGGAAGTGGTGCAGGCGCTGAATTTGATGGCGGCAGTGAACCCAAAGATCAAAACCAATATGATTGATGGTGCGGTGTTTGGCAACGAAGTGGCTGAACGCAATATAATGGCGGTGCCAACAGTATTTTTAAACGGCGAGCAGTTCTCGCAAGGCGCTATTACGCTGACCAATATTCTGAACAAAGTCGACAGCTCTGCTGCTAGTCGCCAAGCCGAAGCACTGGCGCAAAAAGACAATTTTGATGTGTTAGTGATCGGCGGTGGTCCAGCCGGCGCGGCTGCAGCCATTTACTCCGCCCGTAAAGGTTTAAACACCGGCGTACTGGCTGAACGGTTTGGTGGCCAGGTGGCAGATACTGTAGGTATCGAGAACTTTATTTCGGTAAAAGAAACCGAAGGTCCAAAACTGGTGGCCAATTTAGAAGCACATGTCCGGCAGTATGAAGTCGACATCATGAATAGCCAAAAAGCCGTGAAATTGTCACAGCATGAACTGTTTGAAGTGGAACTGGCCAATGGCGCAGTACTGAAATCAAAAACTGTCATTCTTTCGACCGGCGCGCGCTGGAGAGAAATGAATGTTCCTGGCGAAAAAGAATACCGTGGTCGTGGTGTGGCGTATTGCCCGCACTGTGATGGCCCTTTATTTAAAGGCAAACGTGTAGCGGTGATTGGTGGTGGTAACTCTGGTATTGAAGCGGCCATCGACTTAGCTGGGATCGTTGAACACGTCACAGTTCTGGAATTTGACAGCAAATTACGCGCCGACGCCGTACTGGTGAAAAAAGCCAATTCGATGGGCAATATCGACATCATTCTGAACGCGCAAAGCACTGAAGTTTTAGGCGATGGCAACAAAGTGACCGGTATTAACTTTACTGACCGCGTGAGTGGCGAAGCCAAACATGTCGCCCTGGCCGGTATTTTTGTGCAAATCGGTTTGGTGCCAAACACTGAATGGTTACGTGGCGTGGTGGAATTAACACCACGGGGTGAAATTATTGTCGACAGTCATGGTCAGACATCACTTAAGGGGGTATTTGCGGCAGGCGACGCCACCAACACGCCATTTAAACAAATTATTATTGCGATGGGTTCAGGCGCAACTGCATCTTTAGGCGCTTTTGATTATTTAATTCGTAATTAGTACCGTTCGATTTCCGTAGCACTCCATCTTGCCGCAGCTGGTCTGCGGCTTTTTTTTGCCTGCAACTTCAAGGATGACGGGTATACAGCGCCAAAAACATCGCTACATTGCTGTCGATAATCTGTTGTTGTTGCCCATCGTAACTGCCGAGCTGAAACACTTTGGGCCAAAACGAAAAGGTTTTAAACAGACCCCAGAATTGCGAAGCGGCCAGTTTTAAATCAGGAATGTGCAACAGTCCTGCGGCCGTGGCGGCTTTAAGCCAGCTTTCTAAACCACCTTCCTGTTGCTCCAGTTGCGTCATGGCAGCCACGGCGCGTTCCGGCTGGCGGATATATTCGGCCATCACCACCCGGGCCAGTTCAATAAAATCGTCCTGCTGATAATAAGCCCAGCTTTGGCGGGCAATTTGCGCCAGTTGATCAGCGAGCGGTCTTTTGGCATCAAAAGGCACAGTCGCTGCGGATTTGCTGCGTGACCACAACAACACCGTGGCTTGCTCAAACAAAATTTCTTTACTGGCGAAGTGGTTGTACACAGTGCGCTTGGACACCTGTGCCAGTTCAGCGATCGCATCCATACTGGCGCCGCTAAAACCACAACGCTGGAATTCCGCCACTGCGGCATCGAGCACTGCCTGACGTTTTTGTTCAGAACGACTTTGTGTCACAACAACTTGCACCATGATGTCCCCGATCTATTTGATCAATGCGAATGAGCACACTGAATAAGTACTTTGAAAATTGTACACTAATGAGTTTACTTTTGCATTTCTATGTGTAAACTACACTGTGTAGTTTACTTTTAGTTGTGGAAATTCCACCGTGCAAAAAAGCAAGTTTAAGATCCGTTCAATCAACAAATCAAAGCTGTGGTTCTGGCTCGGATTAAGCCTTGGAGGCGCAATCATGATCAAATCTGTGTGTTGGCAACAAAATGCTGAAATGGCGCAGGCAGTGCGCGGGCCATTTAAAAACCAGGCTGCCAAAGTCGACAGCGGCGATGGCAAAATTGGTGCGATTTTATGGCGCTATCTGACCGAAACCGTGGCCGATAAAACGCCGGCGCAGGCGTTACCAGTACAACGGATGCAATTACCGGCGCAAGCGGGCGCAAACGATCTGCTGTATAAAATCAGCCATTCCACTGTGTTGCTGCAGCTGAACAGTCATTATTGGCTGCTTGATCCGGTGTTCTCAAAACGCGCTTCACCAAGCCAACTGGTGGGGCCGGCGCGGTTTCATTCGTTACCGCTTGAACTTGCCGAAGTACCTGAACTCGCAGGTATTATTATTTCACATGATCACTACGATCATTTAGATAAAGCCAGTATTCAGGCGCTTGCAGAGCGCACCGCTTTGTTTATCGTCCCGCTAGGTGTGGACCAACATCTGCGCGACTGGGGCGTACCGGCTGCGAAAATTGTCGCGCTGGATTGGTGGCAGCAGCATCAAAGCAAAGGTGTGACTTTTACCGCCACGCCGACTCAGCATTTTTCCGGCCGTGGTTTGTTTGATAAAAACCAAACCTTGTGGGCATCCTGGGCGATTAAAACTGAAAAGCTGAATTTATACTTCAGCGGCGATTCTGGTTATTTCCCGGGTTTTGCCGAAATTGGCCGCAGATTAGGACCTTTTGATCTGACGTTGATTGAAACCGGTGCTTATGACGATATGTGGTCTGATATTCATATGCAGCCGGAACAATCGCTGCGCGCGCATTTGGATTTACTCGGCAAAGTGATGATCCCGGTGCATAACAGCAGCTTTGATTTGGCGATGCACCCCTGGTATGAGCCGCTGCTGCGCTTGAGCACTGCGGCGGCTGCATATCAGGTGCCATTATTAACGCCGATGTTTGGGCAGACGGTGTTGTTGGCGGAGTCTGCCAGCATCAATCAGAATGAGGCCGTATTTGAGGCCGCAACTGAGCAGTGGTGGCGGCAGTTATTGCCAGCCGAAGTTAAGGCGGCTGAGATCCTGTTGCCACAAAGCTTGTAATAGCCGTTACCTTGAACCGCACTGAGGCAGAATGCTGCTCTGGTGCGGTTGATGGCAATTGTATAGCCGATCGGATGTGGCGGAATTTCGTACACTAACTTATCCGATAGTGACGATACAGGTTGGCTTGGTTTGCATAAGCTTGGTTTGAGTACAAAACTGGCGCTGTTTGCTCATTTCCGATGGATCCGGCTGTTGACCTGGCTGTATTTGCTATGGTGCCCGGCCGCCTATGCCGCAAGTAGTGGCTGGGTGCAAAGTACCCACTTAAAAGCCGAGCTGGTCAGCGAATATCGTCAGCTGCAACCGGGCCAGACCGTGACGCTGGCGCTCAATACTCAACACGAGCCGCATTGGCATAGCTACTGGTTAAACCCTGGCGATTCGGGGCTTGCCACCACAATAAACTGGCAGTTGCCAGCTGGCGTTAGCGCTGGAGCTATCCAGTGGCCAACACCAAAAGTGATCAAAGTTCCGCCGCTGGTTAATTATGGTTATGAAGGTCAAAGTGTTTTACTGACCGATCTTAAGATCCCAGCTGATTTTACTGACGAAAGTCTGGATATTGTCGCCACCGTCGATTGGTTGGTGTGTCAGGAAATTTGTATTCCGGCAACCGCCAGCTTTCGTCTGACGTTGCCAGTCGCAGCCACTGCTGAAGTTTCTACTGCCGCCAGCGCTTTGTTTGCGAAAGCCCGGCAAGCGTTGCCGCAGGCATTGACCTTGGTAGGGCGATATCAAATGCAGGATCAGTCGTTTTCTGCGGTGATTGAGCTGCCGCAAGACCTTCAAGTCAGCGCATTTTTTGTGGGGAGCGGTGAAATTGTTGACCATGCCGCCAATCAACAAATGCACTATCAGGCAGTGCAAGGCGAACCTGGACAGCTGACGCTGCGACAACCACAAAATACTTATTTTAGTCAGGCTCCGGCAGCGTTGCCGCTGGTACTGATCACCGCTAGCGGTGCCAAACAACTGCTGTTGCACCATCAAACTACGACATCGCCAGCCTTTGCTGCGAAGAACCCCAAAAATCCACCACCTCAAACATTTGCGTTGACTGAATTTGCGTCGATGCTGCTGTTTGCGCTCGCAGGCGGGCTGATCCTGAATCTGATGCCTTGCGTCTTTCCGGTATTGTCGCTCAAAGCACTGAGCCTGTCGCGCGCCGGTCAACAACTGGCCGCGCAGCGCGCTGAAGCTTTGTGGTACAGCTTGGGCGTGGTGGTCAGTTTTGTGGCACTGGCGGCGCTGTTGTTATTGCTGCGTGCCGGTGGCGAAAGTCTGGGCTGGGGTTTTCAGTTGCAAAACCCATTGTTAGTGGCGTTGTTGGCATTTTTACTGTTTGCGCTGGGCTTAAGTTTGTCCGGTTTATTGCAGTTTGGGCTGGGGCTGATGAATAGCGGTCAACAGCTAACGCAACAAAGCGGCCACCGTGGTTCGTTTTTTACCGGCGTGTTGGCGGTGGCAGTCGCTAGCCCTTGCACTGCACCGATGATGGGCACTGCTTTAGGTTATGCGGCCACGCAGTCGGCTGCAGTGGCGTTGTTGGTGTTTGCAGCGCTGGGCTTAGGGATGGCATTGCCATTTTTACTGCTGGCGCTATGGCCGCAATTGGCGGCAAAACTACCCAAACCCGGGCCATGGATGGAACAGTTAAAACATTGGCTGGCGATCCCTTTGTACCTGAGTGCGGTTTGGTTGTTGTGGGTGTACGGCCGGCAAACCAGTATTGATGCTTTGGCGCTGGCGTTATTGGGTTTAGTCGCGTTAGCGGTGGCGTGTTGGCAATGGGGTTTGGTGCAAGTTGCTCAACAGCAAGGACACAGAACCTTTCTAAAACAAGGTATTGCGTTGATTGCTTTGGTGTTAGCACTGCTGAGTATCAGTCAACCTGAGCTGACGACAAAGTCGGCGTCAGCAAGCCCGGCATCAGCGCATTCGGCAGAAACCTGGTCAATTGCACGGTTACAAGAATTACGAGCCCAGGGCAAACCTGTACTGGTGAATATGACTGCAGATTGGTGCATTACTTGTCTGGTGAATGAACGGGTGGCGCTCAATACCGTACAGAGTAAAGCTGCCATGCAGCAGTATCAGCTGAGTTATTTAAAAGGCGACTGGACCAAACAAGATCCGGTCATTAGCGCCTATTTAAAACAATATGGCCGCGATGGCGTGCCGCTGTATGTGTTGTATTTTCCGGGGCAGGACGGCCAGGTGTTGCCGCAAATTCTGACACCAAACACCCTGTCGGAAGCACTTGCTGCGGGACCGCAGCAGCCAAAGCTCTAAGACAGAACAACGATGATTTTTTAACAGTGTTTTTTAATCAGGAGCTCAACAGATGATCCATCAGATGAAAATACAACAATTTCAAGCAACAAGCCGTTTGATGTCCAAAGCAATTTTGGTTGCTGGTCTGAGTTTTAGCAGTACTTTGGCCCTGGCAATGCCCCAGGTTGGCCAGCCAGCGCCGGATTTCACCGTCGTCGATAGCCAGGGCAAGCAGCATCAACTCAAAGATTTTGCCGGTAAAACGCTGGTGCTGGAATGGACCAATGACCAATGTCCGTTTGTAGTCAAACACTACAGCGGCAATATGCAGGCGCTACAAGGCGAATTTACTGCCAATGCCGATCAGGTGTGGCTGAGCGTCATTTCGTCGGCGCCGGGTAAACAAGGTCATGTTAGCGGTGAGAAAGCTGATGAACTGACAAAAAGTCGCAACGCCAAACCCACAGCAGTGGTATTCGACGGATCTGGCGCTGCTGGCAAAGCCTATGATGCCAAAACCACCCCTCATATGTACGTGATTGATAAGAATGGCGTTTTGCAATATATGGGCGGCATCGACAGCATCCCGACCGCCAAAGTTGAAGATATCGCAAAAGCCACGCCGCATTTTGCCAATGCCATGCGTGCAGTGCTGGCGGGGCAGGTGGTGAATCCAGCTGTGACCAAACCTTATGGCTGCAGTATAAAGTACTAACGCAAACCACAGTGCATGGCTACCTCCAGAGTCATGCACTGCTGCTTGTCGCCTGAGTTGACGCGGTTTAAGCTGTATCGACAAATCGACGGATTTCTACCAAATTGACTGATGCCAAATTGCCACCTGCCACATTAATTGACACTAAAATGAAGGTCTCTGCGACGCCAACTCAGCTGGTTTTTCAGCTGGATCCTCGGCTCGCCGCGTTAGGGCTGCAGCAACATCTGCCTTGTATACAGCTACAACCCTGGGTGCAATTGTATTGGTCACTCAAGGTGACTGGGTTACAGGATCCAGCGCAAAGCCATGCACTTTATCCGGACGGTGGTAGCAATTTACTGTTTGAATTTCAGCCAAATCAGCGGCCAACTTGCCATTTTCGTTACAAACAACAATTAAGTCAGGCACGCTTTAGTGCTGGCATGCAGCTCCTCAGCGTCCGTTTTCATCCAACCGGCGCTTTTCAGTTGCTGGGGTTGAGTCCTACAGAAGTACCTGATCTGCCAATAGATTTACGGCTGGTAAACCCGCCAGGGCTTGACTGGCTGTTGGATCAGCTGGCTCAGCATGCAGAGCTTTCGACCCAACTGACTGCCGTTGAATGTTGGTTATTACATTTGGCAGAGCAGAGTGGCATGCAAGGTAGTTTGGTGCAAAAAAGCCTGCCGCTTTTACAACAACCTGCCGCTGACTTACAGCATGTCTATCAGCAGTTGCCAAAAAGCCGCCGCCAGTTTGAACGGCAGTTTAAGTTGGAAACAGGCTTGTCGCCGGCGCAATTGCAACTGCTACTAAAAGTGAAACTAGCCCGGTTTATCATCAGCAACGATCCGACCTGCAGCTTAGCGGCCGTGGCGCAACAAGCGGGTTTTTATGATCAAGCCCATCTGCATCAACATTTTTCCAGGATCACCGGTCAAACCCCGGGGCAATACAAAAAACGCAAGATGTCGCATATCTCCAATTCTGCCCGATAGCCACTTTGTAAACTGGCCACCTCAACCATTGGAGGTGTTTATGTCAGAACGTATTAGTCGTACCCAGGTTTATAAAAACCAACCTGCCATCGTGCAGCATTTGGTCGGACTTGCCAAAGCCGCTGAAGATTCCGGGCTGGAAAAAAGCTTGATCCATTTAATGAAAATCCGCGCCTCTCAACTCAATGGCTGCGCTTTTTGTCAGCATATGCATGCAGCAGAGGCCAGAAAAGATGGCGAACAACAACATCGACTGGACGTGTTGCCAGCCTGGCATGAAGTCACTTCAGCTTTTAGTGCGCGTGAACAAGCGGCTCTGCGCTGGACCGAAGCCTTAACTTTAGTGGCAGCCCATGGTGTTTCAGATGAAGACTTTTCGGCGGTTGCTGCGGTTTACACCGAGCTGGAAATTCTGAATCTGACGGCATTAATCGTGACCATCAATAGCTGGAACCGTATTGCGGTGGCGTTTCATTTTCAGCCAGAGTTCTAATTGGCTTTGAGGTGAATGGATGTCGGGCGACTGAGATATTGCAGTCGCTGTTGCCATTCCCGGTCATGTAAACATAAGCAAGCACTTCGCCCGGCTTCACACAAACCTACACCTAGTCCAGGCAAAATATACCCCCCGACTTTTCTGCACTAAATCAAGGTACTGCCTATAGTTTGAGTTCAGGTTATTTAACAGCATGCAATAACAGCACCGGCAAACGCAGGTGTGAGTTGGGAAATGCACTGGCTCGGTGTAACCGCTTCTGGAAGAAGTGCGAGTCTGAATTCAAGGGGATTATATTGGAGAGGAAGGGTGCTGCGACTTATTCGGTAAGCTGCGCTCATTGATAAATTTGTCGAACAATTGCAGTGCGGAAAGAATCTTATCGCCGTTAAAAGGTTTTACCACAAAAGTCGCAGCACCTTTGCTCATGGCAGTTTTGACATTTTCCAGAGTGCTGATGCCACTGACCATGACGATGAAACAATTTTCGCGGTCGATTTTCAGTTTCTGCAGTACGTCAAGGCCATTGCCATCCGGTAAATCAATATCGAGAAACACCAGTTCAGGCCGGTACAAGTTAAACATAAATCTTGCCTGCATTGCCGAATTTGCTTGTAGATAGCTGTATTTGCGTGGTTTTAGCGCTTCATGTTGGGTTACCGCTATCAGCAGATTCCGCAACAGTTGTCGGGTGTAATCCTGATCGTCGACCAACAAAATTTTCCATTCACGCAACATGGTTTTGCTCCTTTGCCAGTAATTGCATTAAATCTGTAAGCTGCTCGGTTTGAAGCGGCTTATGTTGCCAGCATCGTTGCAATTGATCGGCGGCTTCTGCGATGGCTCCGGCGCCAAAACTCTCAGCACTGCCTTTTAATTGATGAATCAGGCGGCGAATGGTTAGTTCATCCTGTGTATCCGCGGCATGTCTCAGGGCCTGCTCAATATCAGCCAACGCGGATTTAAATTGCTGTTGTAATTCAGGTGCAACAATAAAATTGAATGGCACGATGGGGTCGCCGCCGAGGCAAGCTATTAGCTCCGACATATGCAATGGTTTTTGCAGACAGAAATCAACGACTGGTGTGTCGACAACATCAGCGCTCATCAACACTAAAGGTTTGTTGTAACCAAGTTGACGTAGCAATGTGGCAGCCGCCAGGCCATTCAGTTTCGGCATTTGCCAGTCCAGCAACACCATGTCGTAACGGTAACTCAATGCTGCAGTGACTGCTTCTTCCCCATCGCCGACGATGAGTGGCAAGTGGCCACATTCAATCAACTGCAAGGCGATAAACTGCGCAAGCAATTCGTCATCTTCCGCGATCAACACTTGTTGTGGTACGGACATTAAGCATTCCTCTTGCAGCCGACTGTAAATATTCATAGTCGGAAACCGACGTTTATGCAATGTTGAGCGTTTGAATTGAGCGACCGGTTATTTATAACGTTGTAGTACCATTTCGCTCGTGCACCTGAACTGGGTCGGGCGATATACTTGCCGGGGGCATTGCGGGGTGCAGTGTTGAATTGATTCAGATTTTGGGCGTATCACTACTTGGAGCAGAAATGACGAGCGAACTGAAAATAGAAGATTTGATCGTGGGCGAAGGTAAAGCTGCGGTGCGTGGGGCACTTATTACCACGCACTATCGCGGTTTTTTGGTCGACGGTACCGAGTTTGATTCGTCCTATCGCCGGGGTGAACCTTTTCAGTGCGTCCTGAGTAATAACCGGGTGATCCAAGGCTGGATATTGGGGCTACAAGGGATGAAAACCGGCGGTACACGCCGACTTTGGGTCCCGGCGGCGCTGGCTTATGGCGAGCGCCAAATTGGCTCGATGATCCCGCCGAATTCTGATCTCACTTTCGAAATTGAGTTATTGGAAGTGTTGACGCGGGATGATTAAATCCTGCGTCAGCAGCAAAGCCGGCTACTGATGGCGGCTTTTTAGCACCTCAATCACATCATTTAGTTGTAGATCCTGACTGCGCAGCAACACCAGCAAATGGAAGATTAAATCCGCCGCTTCGTTTTTCAGCTCTTCGCGATCACCGGCCATCGCCGCTAACGCCGATTCCACGCCTTCTTCGCCAACTTTTTGCGCGATGCGTTTGACGCCGCGGGCGAATAATGACGCGGTATAGCTGGACTTCGGATCAGCATGTTGCCGCTCGGCGATCACCGCTTCTAAATCG
This sequence comes from Rheinheimera sp. SA_1, assembly GCF_001669775.1. Taxonomy (GTDB): domain Bacteria; phylum Pseudomonadota; class Gammaproteobacteria; order Enterobacterales; family Alteromonadaceae; genus Pararheinheimera. Next base: position 738,818 of record NZ_LXWK01000015.1, on the reverse strand, counting down.
GTTAAAAAGCTTAAGCTTGGGCTATTGGCATCGTTATCGTGCCAGCAGGTTTCGGTGCCGACGTGGCAGGTTGGGCCTTCGGGCAGGGCGAGTGCCAATAAACTGTCCGAATCACAATCCGCTGCTAACGATTGCAACTTCAAAAAATGACCTGAGCTTTCGCCTTTGGTCCAGAGCCGTTGTTTGCTGCGACTGAAAAAAGTGACATGGCCTGAAGTTAAGGTGTGGCGTAGCGCGTCGCTATTGGCATAACCCTGCATCAGGATTTTGCCGGAAATGGCGTGCTGGACGATCAACGGCAACAAACCATCGGCTGGCCATTTCAGCAGTTCGATGCTGTCGTTATCAAAAATGCTACTCATGGCCGGATCTCCACCTTGGCAGCTAATAAAAACTGCTTTAAATCACTGATTTGAATAATACCTTTGTGAAAAACACTGGCCGCTAAAGCGCCATCGACATCGGCCTGTAAAAACACGTCCTGAAAGTGGCTCATTGCACCGGCGCCACCTGATGCAATCAGCGGCACCTGACAAGCGTCGCGTACTAATTTTAGCTGCGCTAAATCATAACCTTGGCGCACACCATCCTGATTCATGCAGTTCAGGACGATTTCACCAGCACCCAGCCGTTGAACTTCTTTGACCCAATCAACGGTTTGCCAGCGGGTTTTGGCGGTGCGGGACTCATCGCCGGTAAACTGGTAGACCTGATATAAACCAGTTTCTTGATCAAAAAAACTGTCGATGCCGACCACCACACATTGTTGGCCATAAGCGCGGTTCAGTTCCTGAATAAGTTCAGGCCGCGCTAAGGCCGGGCTATTGACGGAGATTTTATCAGCGCCGAGCTCTAAAATGCGACCCGCATCTTCCACTGATTTAATACCACCAGCGACACAAAATGGAATATCAATCACTTCGGCGATGCGCCGCACCCAGCTTTTGTCAACCACCCGGCCATCGCTGGAGGCGGTGATATCGTAAAACACCAGTTCATCAGCGCCTTCTTCGGCGTAGCGTTTGGCCAGCGGAACTATATCGCCAATCACTTCATGGTTACGAAACTGTACGCCTTTGACGACGACGCCATCACGCACGTCCAGACAAGGAATTAACCGTTTTGCCAGCATGCAATGGCCTCCTCAATGCTAAATTTACCTTCCAGCAAAGCGCGGCCTAAAATCACCCCGGCGACACCGCTACCGCGTAAACTGCGGATGTGATTTAGGTTGCCAACACCACCGGATGCTTGCCACTGAATTTGAGGGTATTTCGCCGCAAGCTCCTGATAAAGTTCCACATTCGGCCCTTGTAAGGTGCCGTCACGGCTGATGTCGGTGCACAGCACATGGCGGGCGCCAGCGGTAATAAAACCATCCAGCACCTGCTCTAAAGTGATGTTTGATGCTTCAATCCAGCCATGGCTTGGCAAGGTTTTTTCGCCTTGCGCGTTAATCGATACATCAAGTGCCAGTACAATGCGATCGCCGCCGTAAATTCGTAACCACTTTTGCACCAGTTCCGGCTCGCGAATGGCCAAACTGCCAATCACCACCCGTGAAGCGCCTGCCGCGAGTAAATCAATCACATCTTGTTCACTGCGCACACCACCACCGACCTGAATGGGCAAGGTGGCGTCCAACATCAGTTGTTTGAGCAACGTCAGTTGGCGTTTGCTGGCGTCTTTGGCGCCGCTTAAATCGACCAGATGCAACACGCCCGAACCAGCTTTGGCGTATAAATCACGTAATTCAAACGGGGTTTGCGTGTAGTGGGTGGTCTGGTCATAACTGCCCTGATAGAGGCGAACCGTTTGACCGTCGATTAGATCAATTGCCGGGATAATCAAAATTGGGTCCTTTTATACCCGTCATCCTTGAAGATGCGGGGTTGTTGCCTTCTTTCGCTCGCCCAGTCACATAGATAGCTATGCTCCTGGGACTCGCTCTCTCGTCGCCTACCCGCATCGTCAATGATTTTGGGTATAAAGTTTTGCAGCAATCACTTGGTTGCTAAATCTGCGGCACTCAGCGTAATAAAATTCTGTAATAACTTACGGCCAACACTGCTGGAACGCTCCGGGTGGAATTGCATGCCAAGGTAATTGCCTTTGCCGATAATCGCCGCAAACTGGCTGCCATAATCACAGCTTGCCAGCATTAATTCCGACGGCGCCACGGCAAAACTATGCACAAAATAGACATAGTCGTCGCTGTTTAAACCTTGCAGCAAAGCATGATCAACCGTTTTGGTCAGCGTATTCCAGCCCATATGCGGCAGGCGTAAACCTTTGGCCTCTAACGGCAAAACCTGACCGGGAATTAACCCTAAACAAGCCACATCGCCTTCAGCGCTGTAGTCCGTCATCAACTGCATGCCCAAGCAGATGCCAAGCGTAGGCTGCTTCAGGTTTTGCAACACTTCGACCAAATTTTTCGCCGAAATATTGGCCATCGCCTGCGAGGCGGTGCCAACGCCCGGGATAATCACTTTATCAGCACTTTGAATGACGGCGGCATCACTGCTGATGCTAACGCGGCAACCTAAACGTTCGATGGCGCAATAGACCGAGGTGATATTGGCGCAGCCGGTGTCAACAATCACCAACGATGTTTGCGCATTTTTAGCAAGCAAATCCGTCATTTACAACACGCCTTTACTACTTGGCAGTTCATCGCCGGTTTTTAAAATCGCTTGTCCCAAAGCGCGGCCAAAGGCTTTAAACAAACCTTCCACCATATGGTGTTTATTACCCGGGCTAACCGATAAATGCAGCGTCATCAGCATGGCGTCGCTTAAACTTCTAAAAAAGTGCGGCACCATTTCCAGATTCAGCTCGCCAACCAAACCTGAGCCTAACTCTGCATCAAATTTCAGCAAAGGGCGGCCGGATAAATCTAAAGTACACTCGGCGCGGCATTCGTCCATCGGCAGCACAAAGCCAAAGCGGTTGATGCCGCGTTTGTTGCCAATCGCTTGTTTCAGCGCTTGACCGAGCGCCAAAGCGGTGTCTTCAACGCTGTGGTGATCATCAATATGTAAATCGCCTTTCACCGATACCTGCAGTGAAAAGCCACCGTGGGTGGCGATTTGATCGAGCATATGATCAAAAAAGCCAACGCCGGTGCTGATGCTGTTGCCGCCTTTGCGGTCTAAATCGACACTGACCCGGATATCGGTTTCGCGGGTGGTGCGCACTACGGTGGCGGTGCGGCCTTTGCTTAAAATCTGTTTGGTAATCTCGCTCCAACCCAGGGTTTCGCGGTCATACCGAAAGCTCGGTAAGCCCATATTTTCCGCCAGCTGCACATCAGTTAAACGGTCGCCAATCACAAAAGAATTAGTAAAGTCGATACGGCCTTGCTGCAGATAGTCTTTGACCAGCCCTAATTTAGGTTTGCGGCAGCTGCAGTTATCCGCGTCAAAGTGTGGACAAATTAAAGTGTCGGCAAAACGAATGCCTTGTGAATTTAGCAGTTGCATCATTTTTGCGTGCGGCGCATCAAAGGTGTCGCGTGGGAAACTCGCGGTGCCGAGGCCATCCTGGTTGGTGACCATCACCAGCTGGTAACCGGCGTCCTGCAGCTTTAGTAATGCCGGCACCACACCTGGCTCGTACGCTAGTTTTTCCAGCGAATCCAGTTGTTTATCAATGGCTGGCTCTTCGACCATCGTGCCGTCGCGGTCAATAAATAAAATCGGTTGGCCAGACATTAGTTGGCTCCTATGGTTTGAGTTGAATTTGAGAAGTATTGACTTAAGGCGGTCGTGACCAAGGCCATTTCTGACGGACTACCAATCGACACCCGCACCACTTGTGACAGGCCAATTTGGCTGGATTGATTGCGGATTAAAATGCCTTGCGCGGCAATTTTGGCCACGCAATCCGCAGCATCCGCCACTTGCAGCAACACATAATTTGCACTCGACGGATACACTTGTTTCACTGCGGTTTGGGTTTTGGCAAAGGCAATAAATTGGTCGCGTAGTTGATTAATCACCACCACACTTTGTTTCATCCGTACCTGACCTGCCTTTGATAACGCCTGAGTAGCAATTTCCGCCACCGGTGCGGCCAGCGGGTAAGGCGCAATCATTTTTTTCAGTGCATTGATAATTTCAGGCGCTGCTAAGGTAAAACCACAGCGCAGGCCTGCCAATGCAAAAGCTTTGGATAAAGTGCGCAGTACCACCAGATTTGGATAATCGCTGAGTAAATTCAGCACCGAAGCATCAGGGGCAAATTCGATATAAGCTTCATCAACCACCACTAAAGCTTTATCCCGATAAAAATCCAACACTTGCAGAATTTGCTGCCGTGGAATTAAATCGCCGGTGGGGTTGTTTGGGCTACAGATAAACACCAGTTTTGGAGTTGCTGCTTCGAACATTGCCGGCAGGTTCAGGGTGAAATCAGGCAGCAAAGGCACGATAGTGCGGCTCACCTGATTGCTTTCGGCGCTGATGGCGTACATGCCATAAGTCGGTGGGCAAATTAAAATACTATCTCCAGCTTGGCCTGAGGTTTTCGGCTCACAAAAGCTGCGGATCAAAAGCTCAATCCCTTCATCGGCACCACGACTGACCAGAACCTGCGATGTATCGACACCAGCATAAGAGGCGTAGGCCGCAATAAGCGCTGGCGGCTGACATTCCGGGTAGCGATTGTAACTGCCAGACAGCTGATATTCCGGCGCTAAGGCATTTTCATTGGCGTTCAGCCACACCGCGCCGCCGCTCATGCTGCTGCGCGCTGAAGCGTAGGGGACTATGGCTTTGACGGAATCGCGCGCTAAGGTACTGATATTTAACTTGTTGTCAGAACTGCTCATTTACTTTAAATCCGTATTATTTAGAAGCGGCCGGAATTTGTTTAAATTCACTGCTTTGTTTGCTCTGTTTTTCCAAAGCCGTCAATCGCACTTTCACCGCATTGGCGTGGGCAGTTAAACCCTCGGCGCTTGCCAAAGTGATAATGGCCGGGCCGATGGCGCGAATGCCTTGACTGCTAATGGTTTGCACCGTGTAGCGGCGGTAAAAATCCAGCAAACTCAGACTGGAATGGGTGCGGCTATAGCCATAAGTTGGCAGCACATGGTTGGTGCCGCTGGCATAATCACCAGCTGATTCCGGCGTCCAGGCACCGACAAAAATGCTGGCGGCGTTGGTCAGTTTGGGCAGCAGTTGTTGATCCTGATTGGTCTGAATAATCAAATGCTCTGGTGCATACAAGTTCGAAACTATGGCGGCAGTCTCTAAATCGGTAGTCAAAATAAAACGGCTGTGATCAATGGCTTTTTTCGCGATGATAGCGCGAGGTAATTTCAGCAACTGTTCGTTCATCGCCTGCACTGTGTCATCCAGTAACTCCTGGCTGTCACTAATCAGTACCACTTGCGAGTCAACACCATGCTCGGCTTGTGATAACAAATCGGCGGCGACAAAAGCCGGGCTGGCTGCTGCATCAGCAATCACCAGCACTTCCGAAGGGCCGGCCGGCATATCGATGGCTGCGCCCAGTGGATCTTTACTGACTTGTTGTTTGGCTTCGGTCACAAAGCGATTACCAGGACCGAAAATTTTATCCACCTTGGCAATCGAATCTGTGCCATAGGCCAGAGCAGCAATCGCCTGTGCGCCGCCGACGGTATAAATTTCGCTGATGCCGCAAAGCTGCGCCGCATAAATAATTTCCGGTGCAATATCAGAGGCTTTGGGTTGACCGGGTGGCGTTACTAGCACCACGCGCCGACAATTGGCCAATTGTGCCGGTACACCCAGCATCAACACGGTTGAAGGGAGCGGTGCACTGCCACCCGGAATATACAACCCAACACTGTCAAAAGCGGCATGTTTCAGTTCACAAAGCACACCGGGGCTGGTTTCCAGTTTGATGTCTTTTGGCAACTGCGCGCTGTGAAAGGCGCGGATATTGTTGTAAGCCAAATCAATCGCCGCTTTGCGTTCAGCGGTCAGTTTCGCCAGCTGTTGTTGTTGTAATGATTTTGATAACACCAACTCATTGCTGTCGACCGCATCAAATTTCTGGCTGTAAAACCGAAGCGCTTTATCGCCGGTGTTACGGACTGCTTTGATAATGCTGCACACTTGCTCTGGTAAATCGTCGGCATTTTTCAGTTTTGGCCGTGCCAATAACCGTTTTTTGCCATCTTCATCTAACTCTGCCCAGACACTGATCCTGACCTCGAGCATGATTTACTCCATCATTTTTTCGATCGGTAATACCAGTATAGAACTTGCACCCAGTTGTTTGAGCTGTTCCATCGTTTCCCAGAATAAAGTTTCGCTGCTTACCACATGTAAAGCCACTAAATCGTCATTGCCAGCCAGCGGCAGCAACGTCGGGTTTTCAGCTCCTGGCAACAAGGCAATCACATCGGCCAGTCGGGCGCGTGGAGCATGCAGCATAATGTATTTACTTTCATTGGCTTGCATCACACCCTGAATACGTGGCATCAGCTTTTTCAGTAGCTTTAGTTGGGCACTGTCGGTTAAATCACGACGCTGAATAAGTACCGCTTTGGAGCGATAAATCACTTCTACTTCTTTTAAACCATTGGCTTCAAGCGTGGCACCAGTGGAGACCAAATCACAAATCGCATCAGCCAAACCAGCCCGTGGCGCGACTTCGACTGAACCTTTCAGATTCACAGTACGTGCATTCACGCCATTTTGTTTCAGGTAACGGTTTAATAATCTTGGGTAAGTGGTGGCGATGGTTTTGCCTTCCAAATCTTTGACGCCACCGTAGTTTTCTTCTTGTGGCACCGCAATGGATAAACGGCAGCCACCAAAATCAAGCCGCGCCAGCACGGTATAGTCATAAGTTTCGTTATCGAGTTGGCGCTGCAGCGACATTTCTTCCAGCACGTTTTCGCCGATAATGCCCAGATCGCAAACGCCGTCCATCACCAGCCCTGGAATATCGTCGTCACGTACCCGCAGTAAATCAATGGGCATATTTTCTACATGGGCGATTAAACGTTGTTCACGCAGATTAATTTTCAGGCCGCAGCTGGTTAACAGCGCTTGCGATTCCTGCGATAACCGGCCAGATTTCTGAATGGCGATACGTAATCTTTGGCTTTCGTTGGTGACTGTCATCTGCTTATCCTCTTTGCAATTGAGTGCAGTATTAGTGCAACTCGTTGCTATTCGTTAAATTTGTAAAACCGTAAAAAACAACAACCCCGGCGTAGTTCCGGGGTTGTTGTTGAATGATTCAATGCACCGGAGCTACCATTTTCATAGCCCCTCAGCGACTTAACCTGATTGGCTATTTCGGATGATGATGGTGATGATGGGTCATCAGAATGAATTGAAGCATGGTTGTTTATCCTGTATTGAGCTTGCACCAGGTCAGTAACCTGCGCAGCGTTTTGTTGTATACAAGTTATCGTCTTTTTTTCAGCCTGACAAGAGGGAATTTAAAAATTAATCGAAGGGCTAACTTGGGTGTGTTTATATTAAGTTGTTGAATTTGCGCTTATTGTTGTGGTTTTTCGGCAGGTTGAGTTGAATTTTATTCAAAAGTGATTTCTGTAATGTAACGCAGGTATTGGTCAATAAATGCTCTGGTTGTATAGTTTTGTTCGGCGGTGAATGCCTTGTTGCTCAAGCAAAATCTAATGTTGCCGACATAGAGAACACAGCTGGTTTTCACCAAATGTGCACTTTTTGCAATGATGGTGGACTAACAGTCTGGTGGTACAAATAATGTACAGGCATAGCCTTAGGTGCTAATGAGCCTAAACAGACAATAGGTAATAAACAATGGATGCGTTTTACCCTTATCTCACGCGAACCAATACCCAGCCGGTGGAAACGCCGGTTCGGCTGATCTTGCCGGTGGCGAAATATGAACGGATCCACGCAGAGACCAGCAATGAGAAAAAATTCCGCGTTGGCTGGCAAGAGCCGAAACAGCGACAGCAACAGGCAGCAGAGCAGCAATCTTCAGACCAGCAACATCCTGAATACCCGGCCGAACCTGAAACTATCGAACAAGAATTGCATTTAATCCCAACTAGTCATGTAGTGACGCCTGATGCAGAGGCGCATGTGGATGCGGATGGTCATCTGGATATTTATGTGTGAGTTAACCGCCGCAATTTTATTAATCTAATCACCAGCTGTATTTAAACTGCAGAGCGTTTGCAGCAGCCAGCTTGCGCCGTCATAATAGCCCCCTGATTTATAACGGCTGCCCCCAAGGCGTATCTCGATGTACTCTGCATTTATCCTGTTTTTGATGGCTGTCGACGATACAGTGCAGCGCACGCACAGATGGCTGCCAACAAGTTTTGTCCGGAGTACACAGCATGCATGCTGAAATCACCGCAGCTTTTGCTGACGATGGCCGGCTCGCGAAAAACATCGACGGTTTTAAAGCCCGGGACGCGCAGCTGCAAATGGCGCAAGCGGTTGCCGACAGCATCCGCGATGGTTCGGCGCTGGTGGTCGAAGCGGGTACCGGGACTGGCAAAACCTACGCTTATCTGGTGCCAGCATTATTGGCCGGTAAAAAAGTCATTTTATCCACTGGTACCAAAAACCTGCAGGAACAACTGTATTTCCGCGACTTGCCGAAGGTATTAAAGGCGCTGGCGTTACCGCTTCAGACAGCATTATTAAAAGGCCGCGCCAATTATTTATGTTTGTTCCGGCTGACTCAACATTATCAACATGTGCCGGTGCAGGATCCGCTGTTGATCCAGGATCTGTCGCTGATTAAAAAGTGGTCCAGTGAAACCCATAGCGGTGACATCGGCGAACTGACCTATATCGCTGAAGATTCCAAAGCTTTGCCTTATGTCACCAGCACTTCTGATAATTGCCTCGGCAAAGATTGCCCGGATTTTGAAGATTGTTATTTGCTAAAAGCCCGTAAAAAAGCCATGAACGCCGATTTGGTGGTCGTGAATCACCATTTGTTTTTTGCTGATATGGCGCTCAAAGACACTGGTTTTGGCGAGCTGCTGCCGAATATGGATGTGGTGATTTTTGACGAAGCGCACCAAATTCCTGATATCGCCAGCGAGTATTTTGGCGAATCGGTGTCGTCGAAGTTGTTGTTGGACCTATGCCGCGACATTGAAATGGCCTGTAAAACTGAGCTTCGCGATCATCCGCAGCTGGCAAAAACTGCAGATAAATTAGCGTCTTTAGTCAAAGACTGGCGGCTGTTGCTGCCGGGCGATCCACAAAGAGGCAACTGGCGCGATTGTTATCAAAGGCCGGATATGCAAATTGCGATGACCCGAATCGGCGATGCGATGTCGATGGTGTATCAGGTATTAAAAACCAGTTTAGGTCGGTCTGATCAAGTCGATAGCTGTTATGAACGGCTCGCCACCGCCCGTTCCCGGCTGGATAAACTGTTGGACGTGCATCGCACCGGCGTAAGTTTCTGGTATGAAACCACACCCCGCACCATCAGCGTGCATTACACGCCACTTAGCATCGCCGATAAATTTAACGAACTGGTTTTTAATGAAGAGGACGTAGGCAAAAAACGCAGCTGGATATTCACTTCGGCAACTTTGTCGGTCGATGAAGGTTTTGCCCATTTTACCGAGCAGATGGGGTTGCAAAACGCCCGCACTATGTTGCTGGATAGTCCGTTTGATTACCCAAATCAGGCGATGTTACTGGTGCCGCGCTATTTGCCGGAACCCACAGATCCGAAAATTAATCAGGCTTTGCTGGAATTGGCGGTGAAGCTTATTACCGCCAATAACGGCCGTTGTTTTTTCTTATTTACCAGCCACCGCATGCTGCAATGGATGGCGAAAGAACTGCCGCTACGCATCAGCTTGCCGATTCTAGTGCAGGGCAGTACCAGTAAGCGGATTTTACTGGAGCAGTTTGTTGAGCTGGAACATACGGTGTTATTGGGCACCGGCAGTTTCTGGGAAGGGGTTGATGTGCGTGGTGATGCGCTCAGTTGCGTCATAATCGACAAACTGCCGTTTGCCTCACCGGACGAACCCTTGCTGCAGGCGCGTAGCGAAGATGCCAGACTGAAAGGCAAAGACCCTTTTGCTGCGGTGCAATTGCCACAGGCGGTGATCACTTTAAAACAAGGCGTCGGCCGTTTGATCCGCGATGTGTCAGACCGTGGTGTGCTGGCGATTTGTGATAGCCGGCTGGTGACAAGAGCTTATGGCGAAGTTTTTATTAAATCGTTGCCGCCGATGCGCCGTAGTCGCGATGTCGGGCAAGCGGTTGAATTTTTAGAACATATTCACAGTAGTGGAGCAAAAAATTGAAATTATTGGCGATAGATACTTCAACCGAAGGCTGTTCAGTGGCGCTGTTGAACGGCGTTGAATTGTTGCATCTGGATGAGGTTTGTCCGCAGCAACATAGCAAAAGAGTGTTGCCGATGGTGCAACAGCTGCTGACTGAAAGTGGGTTAACCTTGCAACAGCTGGACGGCATCGTATTTGGTCGCGGCCCGGGCAGTTTTACCGGGGTGCGGATTGGCGTTGGGGTCACCCAAGGTTTGGCCTTTGGCGCAGATATTCCGGTTTATGGTGTTTCGACATTAGCTGCGATGGCGCAGGCGGCGTATCGGTTGCATGGCGCGAAGCAAGTCATCTCAGCCATTGATGCGCGGATGGCGGAAATTTATCTGGGCTTTTTTGCCCTCGATGCAAAGTTGTTGATGCAAGAGGTTGCCCCAGAAATCGCCATTAAACCAACGGCTTTAACTGCCAGTCCCTTAACCGGTGACTGTGTTGGTGTGGGCACCGGCTGGCAAACATATCGGGAGCCGATGCTGCAGTGGCAAGCGGCGCAAGTTTGCGATGAGATCTTATATCCATCAGCGCAGGATATGCTGGCACTGGCTGTTCCGGCCTTTGTCGCTGGTAAATTTATCGCTGCCGAACTGGCTGAACCTGTGTATGTGCGGGATGAAGTAACCTGGAAAAAACTACCAGGCCGTGGTTAAGGACTTGTTATCAGCAAAGTTGTTTGCTTGATAAAAACACACCAGAAGCTCAAAAGAATACGCACCAAAAAAGGGCAATGGCGGCAACTAATTGCCGCTTTTAACGGCACTGTAAGCCTTATCTGACAAGGGTTTAGGCCAATTTACTGAATTTGCAACTGTAGGCTTGGCAAGACCACTTTTGCCGTTATAATGCCAAAGAGTTGCGTTTATTTTCAGTTTGGAATTCGCGTCAGAATTTGCCGGAGAATGTGCGTTTATGTCGGTTGCTGTTAGCCAGGATCTAGCCCGTAGTCAAAATGTCGCCGAAGTTTTTTCCGGTCGGCAGGCGCGTGCGATCCGGCCAAATACCAGCGCTACTGAAAAACCTTCGCTGCCGGAAATTCCACAGGGTAGTGGCATTAAAAGTTCAGCAGCAGCCATGTCGCTGTTGGATGAATCACGCAATAGCACCGCTTCGACCGGTTATGACCAGCCCGCACCGCAATATCAAAAAGCGCTCGACGCTTATCAAAGTTTTGCCAGTCAGGAAAAACGTGAACAAATACAGCAATACTTCAGCGTTGATTTATTCGCTTAAGTCATTCGACCATTTTTTGCCAGTTTCTTTTTCTACATAATAAATCCCGCCATTTTAAATCCATCCGGCAAGTTCTGACGTAAGCACTCTTAAGCTTGGTTTGGAACTATTTCTCATGCAAAAATGTTGTTTGATTACCGGCGCCAGCTCAGGTCTTGGCCGGGCGTTGGCGTTGCAGTACGCTGCTGCTGGCTGGCAGGTCTTGGCCATCGCCCGTAGTGGTGAACGATTACAGCAACTGAGCCAACAATCACCTTGGATCCAGTGTTTGCAATTAGATCTGAGCGACAGCGCCGCAGTAGCTGCCAGCGTGCCGCATATTTCGCAGCTGTTACCACGGCTGGATTTAGTGATCCTCAATGCCGGAACTTGTGAATATGTGGACGCCCCGGATTTTGAACTTGCGGCTTTTGATCGTACTTTTGCCGTCAATTTTTTCTCAGTGGTCGCTGCGGTGAAATATTGGTTGCCGTTATTAGTCACTTCACAAAGGCCGCAATTGGCAGTTGTAAGCAGTTTGGCCTGGTTATTCCCTTTTACCAAAGCTCAGGCTTACGGTGCCAGCAAAGCGGCACTGAGTTATTTCACCGATAGTTTAAGGCTTGATATTGCTGACAAAGGCATTCAGGTCAGCCTGATTGAACCCGGATTTGTCGATACGCCATTAACCCGAAAAAATGACTTTGCCATGCCATTTATGTTGCCGGTGGAGCAAGCTGCTGCACGGGTGATGACTGCGATTGATGCTGGAAAATTACGATATCGCTTTCCGAAACGGCTGGCTTTCAGTCTGAGTTTACTCAATTTACTCCCTTATCATTTGCGGCAAAAAGTCGCGGCCGGGATGAAAAGCGACCAGAAAAACGCAGCCAAAGGCGGTTTGAAAATTGACTAAGCTGCTGCAGTTTGCCGGTTTTAAGTTGTGCTGGTTCGGTTTGATCCTGATCCCGCAGATCGCCATCTGGCCTGTGCTGTTGTACTTACTGTGGAGTGTTTGGCAGCTTGCCGTTAAAGCCCGGCTGGCGGTCGTCGGCATCAGCATTGCCGGTATCGGCATGGACACGCTGTTGTTGAAAAACGCGGTATTCAGCTTTGTCGATACTGTTTATCTACCCATATGGCTGTTGCTGTTGTGGGGCTGTTTTGCCCTGGTGTTGGTGCAGGTGCTGGCAGTGTGGCTGCGTCATTGGTGGTTGGCTGCTTTGGTGGGGGCGGTGACCGGTCCTTTAGCCTATTGGGGCGGCGCCGCGCTGGGTGGCCAGCTGATTTTTGCTGACACCACTACATTTTTGCTGACGTTGGCACCTTGCTGGGGTCTATTGTTGGGATTGATTGTGTATTGCCAGTTTTTATGGAGTGAAGAACATGCGTCTAAAATCTATTCTGCGCGATAACCATCGAGCCGTTCAACTGCGCTCACGAGCCGCAGCGCTGCTGTTGGTGGGTGCTTGCAGTCTTAATTCTGGTGTTCTTTGGGCCATACAACAGCCGCAAATTGTGCCGGCAATCGCAAGCTTTGACCAATATCAGACGGTGGGTGAAGGTAAATACAGCTACTGGCTCTGGGATCTTTATCAGGCCAGGCTCGCCACACCCAGCGGCAAATTTATCGATTATCAGCAAAGTGTACCCTTGTTACTTGAATTGCGTTACCTGCGTGATATCAGCAAAACTGAGTTTGTGGAAGCGACGGTAGACCAGTGGCGTATTCAGGCAGACGGTGTACAGAAGCAGCATAAACTCTGGGCCGGCGAGCTAACGACCTTATGGCGTGATGTGAAAAAAGGCGACATGTTGAGTGCAGAACTGCATGCTGATGGTTTAATCAGTTTTTATTTTAACCAACAACTATTGGGGAAAACCAAGGACGCAGCCCTCGGCCCCGCGTTTTTTGATATTTGGTTATCTGAGAAAACTACAGCACCAGAACTGCGCCAGTTATTACTGGCGTTACCCTAAGCTAAGCAAAGCTACGTTGGGTTAGTTTCGATGGTCGGGATACAGCAGTTTTGCACAAGAAAAAACGGCAGTCGCTGCTCGCGCACTGCCGTTTTATGATGTTTCTCCAGTGCTAACTATCTAGCGTCCAGATAACCAATTAACTTGGCAGCAATATCAGTATTATCCTGAAAGCCCGCAAAATCACCCCGTTGTTTGCCCCAGGCCAGTACCGGCACGTCAATCGCCGTGTGAGCTTCGCTGGTCCAGCCGGTTTTGGAATAATGGTTGATCTGCTTTTTAACTGCAGCACTCAGCGCATCCAGTGCTTGTTCCTGAGTTTTCGGTAAGTCTTCCAGATCGGCCGGTAGTTTGGCTCCAAGCACTTTTTTGGCCTGTTGCAGCGCCAGCGTGAGCTCTGCAAATTCTGCTGCAGTGAGCTTGATACTGGTCAAAGTTGTCCATAACTTCGGAATTTCGTTAGCTGGGCTGCCAAGCAATAAGCGGCTGATTTCGGGTGCCGTATGTTTGACGCCTTTAATCACGTTGGTATTCCAGGCATATACGCCTTCAGCGCCAAGCGACAAACCGCCGGTTTCATGGTCAGCTGTGATCACTAAAATCGTATCCGGATGACTATCAACATAAGCTTTCGCGACGCGAATCGCTTTGGCAAAATCATCCATTTCAGCCATGGCGCAAGCGATGTCATTGGCATGCCCACACCAGTCAATCTGACTGCCTTCAACCATCAATACAAAGCCTTTTTCAGACGGCGTCAGCAGTTGTAAAGCTTTTTCGGTCATGGTTTGCAGCGGGTTCGCCACCGGATTATCCAATGAACTAGGCAAGCCAACCGGCGCCAATAACGCCAGCGCCGGCAGTTTGGACAGTTTGGTTAAGTCCTGCCAGTTGTCGGCATAACTAAATCCAGCTTGTTTAAATTCGGTCACCAGATTGCGGTCGTTGCGGATAAAATACTTGGTACCACCACCAAACATCACATCTGCCACAAACTTACCTGCGACTTTATTGTCGACAAAATCGTTGGCAATCTCGTTGTAGTTTTTGCGATGTTCGTTGTGCGCTATAAAGCTGGCTGGGGTCGCGTGGTTAATTTGCGAGGTGGCAACAATGCCGGTGTGCATGCCTTTGGCTTTGGCGATTTCCAGCATCGTGGTCAGCGGTTGATGCTGATGATTGACCGAAATGGCGCCATTGTAGCTCTTGACTCGGGTCGCCAGCGCAGTGGCACCTGCAGCAGAGTCGGTGACTATGGTTTCGTCATCCGGATAAGTGCTGGCCACGCCAACCCATAACTCATCATAAACTGTTGATTCAACGGCTTTTGTTGCAGGATTGTCCTGATAATACCGATAAGCCGATAAATACGCCGGGCCCATGCCATCGCCAATCATATAAATAATGTTTTTTGGCGCAGCTTCAGCCAATTGCGGCAGCATGGCAGCTAACAGGGTGGAAATGAAAATTTTGTTCATAAGGTTAGGGTGTCCAGAGCAAAAACATCGGTTTGAAATGTGCAGAACAGGCGATGTATGAAACGGTTGAAGGTACGATTCTAAGGCCATAATTTAAAATGTACAGGGAGTTCGATCAACACCAGTATAAGCGCGACAAATGACGGTTTGATGATTTCAGCAAAATGCACAGTTGCGAGCTTGCGAAGCGCAGCAGTGTCGCTTATTGTGGAACGCAGACGGAGCTCGGTGCAAATTAGGCGAAGCTTGTTGTCGATACAGCTGAGCTTGTTGTAGATACAACGGAACTAATTTTGCATTTGCAGACTCCAATAGCAGCCTTCTTCAGTTATTCAGGAAAAAAGTTGTATGAGATGGTTACCTTACGCTCTGGTCAGCGTGCTATTGATTAGCGGCTGCGCCACTTACCCGGATGCTGTTAAAGTCGCAGAAGGGACCCCACTTGTCAGTTATCAATCCGCCACTCAGGGTAAAGTTCAACAAGGAACTGCACGTTGGAGTGGTGTCATCGCCAAAGTTGAAAATAATGCCAGTAATAGCCGACTGGAAGTGGTCTACTTCCCTGGGAACGAGTCTGGCCGGCCAAAAATAAGCGATCAGACCGAAGGCCGTTTTGTGGCTTATATCAATGGCTTTGTTGATCCGATGGTGTATCAGCAAGGTAAATCCGTGACCGTACTGGGTCAGTTAGCGCAACCAGAAGCGGGCATGGTGGATAAGTTTCAGTATCTTTATCCCGTGATCCAACAGGCCGTAGTTCATTTGTGGCCGAAGCAGCCGGATACCAGAGTCGACATTGTTGACCCATGGCCGCTGTGGCGTACACCTTATCCGTATTGGGGCTATGGCCCAGCAATCCGGATCAGAACAACAACTCCAATAGGTGAAAAACCAGCACAAGGCCCGCTTCATGTTGAACAAGCTACACAAGGTACACAACAGCGTTAAAGTTTGGGGGCTAGTGGTTTGCTGCGCTTGCGCATCTATGGCCGTAACAGCCTCCGAATTAACACAAGTAGTTGATTCTGCATTTCGCAGTGCGGAAAATAAACAACGGGATCAATATCGCCATCCGGTCGAAACCTTAAGTTTTTTCGGGATTAAACCAGAAATGTCGGTGCTGGAAGTATGGCCGGCACGGGGTTGGTACACCGAGATTCTGGCGCCTTATCTGAAAGATAAAGGCAAGTTGACCATCGCCAATTTCCGTCAGAATGACGGTAGTCTGGAAGATGAGCGAAAAATTTTCTGGGCTCGGTTGGCCGCTAAACTGAAGCAGGATATCAAAAAACACGCAGATCATTTTGGCGCTGTGCAGGTGGAAGAGTTTGATCCGCCAGGACTTATGCAATTGCAGCAGGTCAACCAGTTTGATCTGGTGCTGAGTTTTCGTAATTCGCACATCTGGAATGAAGAAGGTTATTTGCTGGACGTCTACCGAGCCTTGTTCGACATGCTCAAACCCGGTGGTACGCTGGGGTTGGTGGAACATCGTTCCAGTCGCTTGTCAGAAATCTCCAGCCGCGCCGGTGAAGGTTATCTCGACGAATATTATGTGATTGCGGTCGCGCAGCAAGCAGGTTTTATTCTGGCGGACCGTTCAGAAATTAATGCTAATCCCAAGGACAGCAAAGATTATCCAAAAGGTGTCTATGCATTGCCACCAACGCTGGCGATGGGTGCATTGGACAAAGCCCGTTATCTGGCGATTGGTGAAAGTGACCGGATGACGTTAAAGTTTACTAAACCTTTGGTGCCTTGACGCTCGTGTCTGTGCCATTGCAGCTACCGGTCAGCTACCAGCTTCGCCAGTTAACCCTGCGCGGCTGGCGTAGTGGTCCGGCTGACGGGCCACTGTGTTTATGTCTGCACGGCTGGCTCGACAACGCCAATAGTTTCATCCCCTTATCGCAACAGCTTCCGCATTTGCAACTTATTGCCATTGATCTGCCCGGTCATGGCCAGTCTGATCATCGCAGCCCTGATGCCCATTACCATTTTCTGGATTGGGTTGATGATGTGATGCAGCTTCTCCTTTTGCTGAAGCTATCTTCTGACCAGCCAGTGGTGCTGATAGGCCATTCAATGGGTGGCATGATCGCAACAGCGGTCGCCGCCAGCTTCCCGGAATTAGTCAGCCGACTCATTTTGCTCGACAGTGTTGGTCTGGTGACCGGCGCTGAACAGGACACCGTGTCGCAGCTTAGAAAAGCATTGTTATCGCGTCAAAAAAGGTTGGATAAACGCAAACCGCAATACCCGGATCTAGCATCCGCAGCTGAAGCCCGGCAGGCACAAAGTGATTTTGACCTGGCCAGCGCATTATTGCTGGCTGAGCGCGGTACATTACAAGATGGTGACACACTGACCTGGTCGGCAGATTTACGCCTACGCGAAGTGTCGGCCTATCGTTTGTCCGATGCGCAGGCAAGCCAGCTGATTAAATCCGTCACAGCACCAGTTCTGGCTATTATGGCAAAGCAGGGCATCGAGCTGATGCAGCAAGGACTGCAACGCTGGCAACCGTATTATCAACAGTTGCAACTGTATGAATTAGATGCCGGTCATCATTTGCATATGACCCATAGCATTGAAGTTGCAGCAAAAATCAGCAGTGTTCTGGCTTCTTTTCCGGCTAAATGATAGGGTCTGATCGATAGCTTTGTTCGCAAGCCCTGAGCCTGAATTCGTCATATTCCGACAATTATCCTGGCCATTCCGGACAGTAAAACTGAATGCTTCACCCTAATTGTGCATTTGAGGCAATTGTGGGATGATTGAGGATTAGAGTAAAAACTCAGAGTGCGTGAAAAAGCAAAAAATACTGCACAATCATGTGAAATCTTTGAGTAGCAGATTGCATATCGGCGCGAACGTACCTATAAAAAACATACCTATAATTAAAAATAAAACTGACGACGAGGAGAAGAAGGTGGATAAAGTCTGGTTAAAGCGTTACCCGACCGGCGTGCCGGCAGAGATCGATGCCGATCACTACAGTTCATTGCTGGACATCTTCGAACAATCAATTAACACCTACAGCGACCGCATTGCCTACATCAATATGGGCAAATCTATTACCTATGGTGAACTTGGTATTTTAAGCAGCCAATTTGCCGCTTATCTGCAACAAGGTCTGGGGTTGAAAAAGGGCGATGCAGTGGCGATTATGATGCCAAATCTGCTGCAATATCCGGTGGTACTGTTAGGCGCTTTGCGCGCTGGCTGTACCGTGGTCAACGTCAATCCACTGTATACACCGCGTGAATTACAACATCAGTTGATTGATTCACAAGCTAAAGCCATTGTTATTGTTGAGAATTTTGCCCATACCCTAACCGACGTGCTGTCGGCAGTGCCGGTGAAGCATATCATTCTGACCAAAATGGGTGACATGTTGGGGCTGTTGAAAGGCACCATCGTCAACCTGGTGGTGAAACACGTCAAAAAGATGATCCCTGCCTACAATTTACCAACTGCCATTTCTTATAAAGATGCCGTGGCACAAGGCGCAGGCATGACGTACCAAAAACCTGTGGTGACCGGCGCCGATTTAGCCTTTTTGCAATACACCGGTGGCACCACTGGCGTCTCCAAAGGCGCGATGCTGACGCACCGTAATATGGTGGCAAATTTAGAGCAGGCCGCTGGTTGCATTGGGCCTATTTTAACGCCAGGCAAAGAGTTTGTGGTCACGGCCTTACCGCTTTATCATATTTTCGCGCTGACGGCGAACTGCCTTACGTTTATGAAGTATGGCGGTACCAACCTTTTAATTACCAACCCACGTGATATGCCTAACTTTGTGAAAGAGCTGGCGAAATATCCATTTACCGCGATCACTGGCGTCAACACGCTGTTTAACGGCTTATTAAATTGCCCTGGTTTTGCCGATCTGGATTTCAGCCTGCTGAAGTTGTCCTTAGGCGGTGGCATGGCGGTGCAAAAGCCGGTGGCAGAGCGTTGGCAGAAAGTCACCAATAGCCGCTTGGTTGAGGGTTATGGTCTGACAGAATGTGCACCACTGGTGACGGTAAGTCCGTTTGATTTAAAAGGTTTTAACGGCAGCATTGGCTTGCCGGCACCATCAACCGATATCCGTCTTATCGACGATAACGGTGTGGATGTAGCTCCAGGCGAAGCAGGCGAAATGCTGGTGCAGGGGCCGCAAGTGATGCTGGGTTATTTAAACCGGGTGGAAGAAACCGAAAAAGTGTTAAAAGATGGCTGGTTATATACCGGTGATATCGCTCGCATGGATGAAGAAGGTTTTTTCTATATCGTTGATCGCAAAAAAGATATGATTCTGGTATCAGGCTTTAACGTCTACCCGAATGAAATTGAAGAAGTGGTGGCGATGAACGAAAAAGTGCTGGAAGTAGCAGCTGTTGGTATTCCGAACGAAGCAACCGGTGAAGCGGTGAAAATTTTTGTGGTGAAAAAAGATCAGTCTTTAACCGATCACGAATTGATCGCACATTGCAAAGAGCATTTGACGGGCTATAAAGTACCGAAGCTGGTAGAATTCCGCACAGAATTGCCAAAAACCAATGTCGGCAAAATATTGCGCCGTGAATTAAAAGGGCAATAACCCGCCCTGAATTGGTCAGCAAAAAAACCGGCGCTTTGCCGGTTTTTTATTGAGTCAGTGACCGATGTGGTTGGCACTGCCACAACAGTTTGACCGGCCATAGTTCTAATCATCAGCAATGCCGTAAATAATGGAGTCACCGATGTCCTACCGTATGATCACTGACAATTTGCAGCTGGCAGAGTTTTGTCAGTCGTCGCTTTGTGCCCCCTTTCTGGCGGTCGATACCGAATTTGTCCGCATCAATACGCTGCTGCCAAAGCTTGGCTTGATCCAGTTGTACGCCGGTGCAGATTTGGTATTGGTGGATCCATTGACCATCACGGACTGGCAACCTCTGGCTGAATTACTGGCCGCACCTTCAGTCGTGAAATTATTGCACTCCTGCAACGAAGATTTAGAAGCTTTTGCGTCAGTGGGTTTGGTACAAATCCAGCCACTGTTGGATACGCAGCTGGCCGCTGAACTCGCCGGTATGGGTTCCAGTCTCGGTTACGCCAAAATGGTTGAACAACTGCTGGGTAAACAAGTGGATAAAACCGAAAGTCGCACCGATTGGCTGGCGCGGCCATTGGCGCAAACCCAGCTTGAATATGCCGCTTTTGATGTGCTGTATTTATTTCAGCTAAAAGATTTGTTGCTGGCAAAATTGCCGGATCCGAAATTTCTGCCGCTATTACTGGCCGAAGGCGGGCAAATGATCAACCGTCGTCAGCATCAATTACCGGTTAGTTTTAAATATCTGGAAATGAAAAATAGCTGGCAGTGCCCACCAAGGGAACTGGCGGTATTACGTGCTTTAACCAGCTGGCGCGCTGGATATGCTACGCAAAAAGACACTGCACTTGGCTTGGTACTGAAAGATGCAGTGATGTATGAACTGGCCAAAAGACGGCCGGTGACGTTGGAAGGGCTGGCGCAAATTCAGGATTTACATCCGCGGGAACTGCGGCGCCATGGTGCGGTGTTGCTGGAAATCATCGCCGAAACCAAGTTACTGAGCGCCGAGCAATGTCCACAAACCTTCTACCACCAAAGCGACTTTGCCGGTTTTAAACAGGTGCAACAGGAGTTGACCGACGCCGTAGAGCAGGCTGCCAATGCCAGCGGTATACCGGCCGGGTTTTTGAGTGTCAAACGGCAATTGAACGAGTATTTGAACTGGTGCTGGCGGGTATCGGACACCGAACGCGCTCAATTGCCAACACCGGAATATCTGCGTGGCTGGCGGCGGGATATTTTATTACCATATCTGCCAAAACCAGCGCATGTTGCTGCTTTGATCTAAAAGCATTGGTGCTGTACTTCAGCTTTTGAACAGCGTTAAAAACACAAAACCCACCATGACGGTGGGTTTTTCAAATAAACGACTTTAGCCTTCACTGACAATGATACAGCAGCTGGCTTGCGGTTAGCGTTTTTCGTCCGGGAAAGTCACGTTCAGTTCCAGCACGGACAGCTCATCCGAGCTTTTCTCCAGTGAAACGGACACCTGATCATCAGCGATATCCACATATTTGCGGATCACTTCCAGAATATCGCGCTCCAGTTGCGGCAAATAATCCGGGCTGGAACGACGACGCCGTTCGTGAGCGACGATGATCTGCAACCGCTCTTTTGCCGTTGACGCAGTATTCTTTTTGGTCGAACGGAAATAATCGAGTAACGACATAAGTTAGCCTCCGAAAATCCGTTTGAATAAACCTTTTTTCTCCACATTGAGGAAGCGGAAAGGTACATCTTCGCCGATTAAACGGGCAACAGTATCAAGGTAAGCCTGACCAGCATCACTTTCGGTATCCAGAATAACTGGTTGACCCGAGTTCGATGCATTCAGCACCGCTTGTGATTCCGGGATCACGCCCAGTAATTTGATCGCCAGAATGTCATTGACGTCTTCGACGCTGAGCATTTCGCCTTTGACCACACGTTCTGGATTGTAGCGGGTTAACAACAAATGTTCTTTGATGCCCGGTAAACCTTGCTCAGCACGGCGTGATTTGCTCGACAACATCCCTAAAATACGGTCAGAGTCGCGCACTGACGATACTTCTGGGTTGGTCACGACAATCGCTTCGTCAGCAAAATACAGCGCCATCATCGCGCCAGATTCAATACCGGCTGGTGAATCGCAGATAATAAAATCAAATTCATCCGACAATTCGTTGAGTACCCGCTCCACGCCTTCTTTGTATAAAGCGTCTTTGTCGCGGGTTTGCGACGCTGGCAGAATATATAAATTGTCCAGGCGTTTGTCGCGGATCAGTGCTTGTTTTAAATTTGCTTCATTGTTGATCACATTGACAAAGTCATAGACGACACGGCGCTCACAACCCATGATTAGGTCAAGATTCCGCAGGCCGATATCAAAATCGACGATAACAGTTTTGTGGCCTTTTAATGCCAGGCCAGTGCCGATGGCAGCACTGGAGGTGGTTTTACCAACACCACCTTTGCCTGAAGTCACAACTATGATTTTTGCCATAGCACACAATCCTTAGAATAATTCTGCTAATACTAATTGACCGTCCTGCAAGCTGATACAGGCTGATTTGCCCCAAAACTCGCCTTGCAGGCTCTCGCTTAACCAATAGTTACCTGCAATCGAGATTAACTCGGCTTGCATATTGTAACAATAGATCTTTTTACTGCTGTCTCCGCCCGCGCCGGCAATTGCCTTTCCGCGCAAAGAACCGTAGATATGGATGTTGCCATCAGCGATGACTTCAGCACCGGCGCCGACTGTGCCTTTGATAATTAAATCAGCACCTTTGACATAAATTTGTTGGCCAGAGCGGATATTTTGTTCAATGAATTTGTTTTCGACCGCGGCCTGAACTACCGGAGCTACAGGTGGCGGTGGTGCAACCGGTGCCGGAGCTGCCGCTGCTTTGGCCGGGGCTTCAGTGGTTTTACCGTTGTTTTTGCTCAGTTGCAGCGCGGCCAATCCAGCCTGCTGCGCGGCTTTTTTCAGTTCGCTATTGGCGCCGCAAACGCCGACCAATACCAGCTGCAACTCAGTGAAAAGTTGCTTGATAGCAATGAAATCAGGGGCTTGTTTCGCATTTTCAACGTTGATTACCACGGGTGCCTGATGGAAAAAACCAGGTGCCTGCGCCAACTTTTGCTGTAACTGCGCTTGCAGCGCTGCCACACTAAAATCCTGACAATATAAAACTGATAAAGGAAATAAACTTCCTTTTAACTCAAATGAGTGATCCGACATAGCAACCGTGAGTGCAAAATGAATGAAAAGGTTAGGGTTCTTATCAGGGCCTGCCGGTGGCACAAAGCTGAAATTCAGCCGTTGCGTGTCCGAAGCGACGGTTCGCAAGATAAGCGCTTCATGGTATAGTCAACGCCTGTGTTAGGCAAGTTACCCAGAGTAGATTTTGTCCCATGTTAACTGTGATTTATAAAAGCCCCCGCAAAGATCAGACTTATCTGTATGTTCTCAAACGTGATGATTTCAGCGCTGTGCCTAAGGCTTTATTAGAAACTTTTGGGAAACCAAAGCTTGTCAGTCTATTAGATTTAGCCAAACGCGATAAATTAGCCGGTGCTGATATCGAAAAAGTTGTCCAGGCACTTACCGCACAAGGATTTTATCTGCAAATGCCACCGCAGCCGGAAGACTGGTTGGCTGAGCATAAAGAATGGCTGGGCGATCACAATAATTAATTTAGCGCCGCGCACAATAGCAAATAAGCGCAGCGACAAACTGATAGCGCAACAATAAGGATTTGGTTTTGTTTCGTATTCTTTTAGTAAGTTCAATGGCATTGACGTTGGCGGCCTGTAGCAGCAATGCCGCCGATAGCCCTGTTTCCCCTGCAAAAACTGCTGTTTCGGCCGCCGGTTCTGCTGCCACTCAAACAAAGCCGATTCCGGGCAAAGCTGCAGCGTCCGCTAAAACCTCTCCAGCGACCAGCACTGCCGAAGTCAAAGACGAAGCGGGTTTTAAGTTGTACGCCGCAAAGCTACAACAAGAAGCAGAGCAACGTGGTTATCCAAAGCCGCTGCTTGAGCAAGTCTTTGCCAGTTTAAGTTTTCACCCGCGCGCCGTGGTGGCCGACAAAGGTCAGCCAGAATTTGTCGAAACGCTAGACACTTACTTGCCAAAACGGGTGAACAAACAACGCATCGACATGGCGCGGAAGATGTATCAGCAGCATCGGACTGAGCTTGCCAGAGTTGAGAAAAAATACGGCGTGCCGGCGCGGTTTATCGTGTCGTTATGGGGTCTGGAAAGTGCGTTTGGACGCATTACCGGTAATTTCTCGGTACCCTCGGCATTAGCGACCATGGCCTATGATGGCCGGCGCGAAGATTTTTTCAAAACTGAGTTTTTCCTGGCGTTGGATATTCTGGCACAAGGTCATATCGAACTAGCCCAGATGAAAGGATCCTGGGCTGGCGCTATGGGTCATACCCAATTTATGCCAAGTTCTTTTATGAAATACGCGCAGGACGGTGATGGTGACGGCCACAAAGATATCTGGACCAATAGATCCGATGCTTTTGCTTCAATTGCCAATTATCTGAAAATCGAAGGCTGGCAACCGGGACTCACCTGGGGTCGGCAGGTGCAACTCCCCAAGAATTTTGACTACAGTCTGGTGATCCCAACCGGCAGTAAAGACCGGGCGCAGTGGCTACAATGGTGGCAAAAATCTGAACGCTCATTGGCCGCCTGGCAGAAACTTGGGGTGCGCAATGCCGATGGCGGTGCTTTACCCAAGCGTGCGGTCAACGCTGCGCTAGTGATGCCGGACAATAAAGACGGCCGGGCTTATCTGGCCTATCACAATTATCAAACGCTGATGCACTGGAACCGCTCTTATTATTTTGTCAGCAGTGTTGGTTATCTGGCTGATTTAATTAGTGAAGGCTAACGGGAAATGAACATGAGCTCCGCAACGGATCAAGCTACACCTGATCAAACAACTCCTGATCAAACAACGCTGCCTGCAGCTGTCGCGGCAACCACCGGCTATCAACACCGCGATTGGCAAGGGCAGGTTATTGCGCTGCCGGTTGGTAAAGTGGTCTGTATTGGTCAGAACTATCTGGACCATATTCAGGAAATGAATAGCAAAACTGCGCCGCAAGCATTGTTTTTTATCAAGCCTGCGACTGCACTGCGGCCGCTGGCGCCAGCCTTTGTGATCCCAGGCGAACATGGCGCTGTGCATAACGAAACCGAAATTGCCGTGCTGATTCAGCAACCATTATCCAAAGCAACGCAAGCAGAAGTGCAAGCGGCCATTTGGGGTTATTCACTGGCGCTGGATTTAACGCTGCGTGATGTACAGGCAGAGCTGAAGAAACTCGGTCGTCCCTGGGAAATCGCCAAAGGTTTTGATGGCGCTTGCCCAACCGCAGGGTTTATACCGGCTGCTTTGGTGGAAGAGCCGCAACAGCTGCAGTTCAGTTTGCATGTGAATAATGAGGTACGCCAGCAAGGTGATGCCCGGTTGATGATCCGCAGCATTTCGCAAATGTTGGTGGAAATGAGCCAGTGGTTTACGCTACTGCCTGGCGATATCGTGCTGACCGGTACGCCAGCTGGTGTTGGCCCGCTACAACATCAAGACCAGTTACAATTAACCTTAAGCCCGTGGTTGGATGTTTTTACCACTGTGCATCAGACTATTTAAACGAATCGAACCTGCAGTCAATTCCAAAATGACCGCAAATTAAGTGACAGGACCCAGCATGACCGAATCCGTAAATTTTTGGGAAACCAAAAGCCTGCAAGAAATGACCACCGAAGAATGGGAATCGGTCTGTGATGGCTGCGCCAAGTGCTGTCTGAATAAATTTATCGATGAAGAAGATGAAAATCTGGAAGGTCCGACCGACTATATTCTGCCGGAAGAAACAGTGTATTTTACCAATATTGCCTGTCAGTACCTGAACAGCAATAAATGCGAATGTACCTGTTACGATAACCGCACTGTGCTGGTACCGGATTGCGTCAAACTGACCAAAGAAAATCTGAAAGATATCTTCTTTATGCCAACCAGCTGCAGTTATCGCCGGTTGCAGGAAGGGCGGGGTTTACCGTCCTGGCACCCGCTATTAAACGGCGGTAAAAAAAGTCTGATGCACAAAAAGCAAATGTCGGTGCGTAATAAAACGATTTCTGAAGCCGCTGTGCATTTACATGATTTTGAAGATCATATTGTCAGCTGGCCATTAAACGACCTGGACTAATTCTGGGCTAATTCTGGACTATACCGATGTTACAAGAACTCAATGATCTGAACTGGGTCACTCAGCTCAAAGCTGTGGCCGAACATTTCAGTCCGACCATTGCGCAGCTGGTGATCAGCCTGATTGTGATGGCGTTTTATGCGCTGCTTAGCCGCCGTATCGCACCATTTATTTACCGCACTATTGCTGCGACTATGCTCAAAGAAGAAATGAACCGCCGCGCTATGGTGGTGTTTCATATTCTGCTGTTCCTGTTATTGGTGGTGGTGCTCAGTATTATCTGGGGCGTCGACATCAAAGGCTTGCTAGTTCTAGCCTCGTCAATGATCGCAGTGGTCGGGGTGGCGTTATTCGCCGCCTGGAGTTTGCTGAGTAATATCACGGCGTTTTTTATCCTGCTTGGCCAACGTAGTTTTGCCCAGGGCGTGTCGGTGCGGGTCATTGATGGCAGCAATCATGTCGAAGGCGTGATTGTTGAAGTGAATTTGTTCAGTACTGTATTGAGGACCAGCGAAGGCGAATTGGTGGTCTATCCGAATAACCTGATTGTGTCACGGCCGGTGGTGGTGAAACAAACAGCGGTTGTCGAGGCTGTACCAACTGCAGTAACTCCCGCCGAAAAAAGGCTATATCGCCGCGAAATGCTGCTAAAAACCGCTCATCGCAAATAATGTTAATGCCGGGGTCAGAGTCAATTGTTAACAGAAGTCTGTTAACAATTGACTCTGACCCCAGATGTAACTTATTCGGTTTTATTGTCTTGTTGCAACTGATACCAGTTCAGGTGTCTGGTGCTCAGCATTATTGCAGCAAGAACCAGAAACATCAGTAAGCTACCTGCCAGCAGTGCTAAATCTTCCGCCCGTAAAATCATCAGCAACAAGGCGTATAAGCAGCTTAAGCCAACGCTACAAGCCAACGCTTTTGAGATACTTTTCAGCACTGATGCGGTATAACCACCGATTAAACTGACACAACAAAAAGTGGCGATCCCATAAGCCATGGCGAATCCAACCACTTCTGATAACGACAATAACAGCAAGTAAAACATCGCTAACGCCAGACCAATAAACAGGTATTGCATCGGGTGAATTTGCAGCTTGCCTAAAAGTTCAAACAGATAAAACACCGCAAACGAAATAACCAGTACCATCAGCGCGTATTTCACCGCACGGTTGGCCTGCAGGTAATGATCAACAGGCTCCACCAGACTGACCTGAAAACTATGCTCGGCCAGCGAGTCACAGTCATCACTTTGCACACATTTTTGCAATTGTGGTTGGACGTTATTGGCAAACAAAGTGCTTTGCCAGTTGGCGTTAAAACCTTCGGCAGTGATGTTGCGTTGTTGCGGCAAAAAACGACCGAAGAAACCAGGATGTGGCCAATCAGCGGTTAAATTCCAACTGCTGTGGTCAGCCGTTGGCAGCAAACTAAGCTGATCAGTGCCGGTCAGGCCAAGCGTGACTTCAAGTTGCAGTTGTTGTGGTTCTGCTAACAAGGTGGCTAGGTCTAGTTTGGCATGGACACCAGAAAGCGCTGAAATACCTGTTCCAGGCAAGATTTGTAATGTTTGCTGATTGAGCCTGAACTGCGGCATCCCGATCAATCCACGCACATCACTGAGTGCCAATACCAAATGCGCCGATTTCAGTTTCACCGCGCCCGGAGCTGCCATTGGCGCTACTTCAGGAGCGACCTCAAAGCCCAAATTCTGTTCCAGCACAAACTGCAGCGCCATGGTGTTTTGCGTGTGATAAAGCCGGGTTTGATAAATGCCACGGTTACGTATTTCACTTTGCAGTTGGCTGTCGGCCTTCAGCGTTTTTGGCAGGATCAGATATTGGCGGTTGACTGTTTTGAGGATCGGCTGACCATTGTTGAGATCCTGCTGATATTGTTCGGTTTCCAGCACCAGAAAAGGTCCGATGACTTGCTGCGCCCGACTCGAACTGTTGGCGATATCCTGATGCACTTGCAGACTCATCCGATGGCGTTCGCCGACCAATTCATTAATCATGGCCAGTGGGATTGATAACAATAGTAATAACAAAGCGATAGTGATGGGTTTGAGCTTAAGTAGGTTAAACATAGTGATCTCCTTGTGATGTTGCGGCAAGTCTGACGCAAGCAGATGGAGAGCTAATGGAGCTTAGATGGAGACTGTGTGGAGTTTTGGTTATTGCAGTTGCAGCGGTAATCGCACCGTGACGAAAACGCCTGAGATCGGATCCCTTGTAACGTTTTCAATCTGCAATTCACCCTGATGTAGCTTTACGACTTCGGCGACAAAATTCAGACCAAGGCCGGTACTTTTTTGCTGTTTCCCGGGGCGGGGCAGTGAATAAAATCGTTCGGTCAGTCGCGGCAGGGCATATTCAGGAATAGCCGGGCCCTGATTAAATAACGTCAGTACCGCCTGTTGCGCCATCAATTGCAGACTCAACCGCACCTGAGCGCCAAGATCGGCGAAATCCAGCGCGTTATCCAGCAGATGGCCGATGCTCTGTTGCAATAACAGGGCGTCGCCTTCAAGGGTCAAAGCTGGTAAATCAAGTTGTAGCTGCCATTGTTGCTGATCAATCCGGCCTTGGCGTTGCTGTATGGCCTGCTGACAAAGCACTGCTAAATCCAAAGGCTTTGTTTCAAGTAAATGCTGACGTTGCTCCAGCTCCGACAGTTGCAACAACTGTTCGATTAGCTGATGCAGCCGTTCACTTTGCTGCTGAATATTGCGGGCAAACCGTTGTCTGTCTGCATCTGGCAAGGGTTGTTGTAATAATTCGCTGGCGGCCTGAATGGCGGTCAGCGGACTTTTCAGCTCGTGCGTCAGAGTTTGCACATAGCGTTCGGCATAAGCACGACCGGCCAAAGTCTGGCGCATTTTGTCCAGCGCCCGGGCCAGGTTCGCAAATTCGAAAAACATCCGGAATTTCGGCGGGCCAACCCGCTCACCGGCACTCAGTTGATTGGCGTAAGTTTCCAACCGGTTCAGACCTTGTTGTAAGCGCCAGGCCAGCAAAGCGCCAACTGCTAACCCCAGCAACATCAGCAGCAAACCACGTTGGGTCAGATAAGCCTGAGTCCGGTCAATAAAAGGCTGCATGCTGTGATTGGGTTTGGCGATGGTGAGCACGCCGATGATCTGATCCTGATGTCTAACCGCCGCCGCAACATGCATCACAGTGCTGTTTTCATCGTTGGGATCGGTTCTGCTGGAGCGGGCGCCATATTGGCCTTTCAGCGTCAAATACACATCGTTCCAGCGTGAATAGTCTTTGCCCAGATCTTGATTGGCCGAGTCGTATATAACGATGCCGGCGACATCCGTGATATAAATCCGATGGGGGATAGAGGCTTTTTCGACACCCCAAATTAGCGCTTGCGTGCGGTGTTTACCATAACTAGCCAGCACTTTTTGCAGTTGGTGGGGCAGCGCTTGCGGTTGGTTTTGCCCGGGGGTTGGATCGAAATTTTGGCCGGAATTTTGAGTGTAATGTTCAGCCATGTGCGGCGCGACTAACTGTGCTAATAATTGCGCGGTATCAAACAACACTTCTTCGCTACTTTGCCGCACGCCCGGTTTAATTTCTTTCACTACCAAATCGAGCATAAAATAGCCCGACATACCGACGAATACAAAATACAAAGCAAACACCCGCAGTGCAAAAGGTAGTTGAAACCAACGCCACAACGGCTGTCGCGGTTTAGTCATTGTGGATCCCGGCGGGCTCAAAGCTATAGCCAAAACCACGTTGAGTCAGCAAATACGACTTTGGTGATAACTGACGCATTTTTGCCCGCAAGCTTTTGATATGGGTATCAATATTGCGATCATAACCGGCTTCGACGGCAACGCCACAACCCTGCAGCAATTGCTCGCGGCTCAGTACTTGCGACGGATGCTGCAGCAGATAACACAATAAACGATACTCCAGCGCGGTGAGTGCCAAAGGTTGCTGCAGTAATTGGATTTGCACTTGCGCGGCCAATAGCGTGAAGTCGCCCCGGTTTTCCTGATTGTGTGGCGCGGTATTGGCTACTGCTGAAATAACGGCCTGCTGGCGCTGACTCCGTTTGAGGATCGTTTTAACCCGCGCCACCAGTTCGCGTGGGCTAAAAGGTTTCACCACATAATCATCGGCGCCAATTTCCAGCCCGACCACCCGGTCAATTTCGCTGCTACGGGCGGTTAAAAAAATCACCGGTACTTCGCTGCTGCGACGAATTTGCTTACAAAGTTCAAAGCCATTGCCGTCTGGCAGCCCGACATCCAGGATTAATAAATCATGCTGCGAAAAATCCACCAGCGCTTGTTGCACCAATTGTACCCACTGCACCTGAAAACCTTCCGCTTGCAGGCTGTAAAGCAACGGATCGGCGATGGCGGATTCATCTTCTAACAATAAAATTTTTATGGTCAATATAACTCCGGACTCATCGGCAAAACGGCGCGCCAAACAAGACAGTACGCCGCAGGGTGAAACAATAAATGTCGATGAAACAACAGCTTAACGTGGATAATAACTGCCGCGATATTTATCGACCCACATCGCAGTGCCACCGCAGACAGCAATCGGCATGACCAGTAAATTCAGAAACGGCACCATACTGGCGATGGCCACTGTCATGCCAAAACCGTAACTGCCGCTGACATCGGAGCGCAGTTGTTGGCGCATTTTATCAAAAGGTACTTTGTGATTGTCATATGCATAATCGCAATATTGAATAGCCATCATCCAGCTGGTGAACAAAAACCACATCAACTGGCCAATCAGCGGAATAAAGAAAAACGCCAGTAAAAACACCAGCGCTCGCGGGAAACAATAGACAAATTTGGTCCATTCACGGCCCAGCATGCGGGGCACATCTTTGACAAAACCGCTAAAACCCTGCTCCGGCAACGCCTGGCCACTTAAATGCAGTTCGACTTTTTCACTGAGCAAAGCATTAAATGGCGCGGCGATAAAGTTCGCCACCATGGTAAAGGTAAATGCCAGCGTCAGCACACTGCTCAGCACCAGCATCGGCCACAAAACATAGGATAAAAACGACAACCACTCCGGCACAAACCCAATTAAAACTTCAACCCAGCCGCCGACTTGTTGTAGCAAGTAGAAAAATGCCAGCGCAAATAACACCAGATTAATCGACAATGGCACCAGCACGTAACGGCGTAGGCCTTTGGTGCTTAATAACGACAACCCCTGGAAAAAATATTTCATATGGCCTCCGACTGCTGAAACAGAATACAGAACAAGCGCGTTTGTACGCTGATTTGGCCTAGCTTAGAAGGCAAAGCCCTGATCGGCAATAGTTTTACCGTGACACCCCAAAGTCATTTTGTTACATTCTGTAAGGGATAACAGCGTCTATACCCAAAATCATTGACGATTCGGGTAGGCGACGAGTAAATGAGACTGCAGGAGCATAGCTGTCTATGTGACTGCAGCGAACGAGCGAAGTCAACAACCCCGAATCTTCAATGATGAAGGGGATATTTAGCCAGGGCATGCGTCTAAAACAAATCAAACTCGCCGGTTTTAAATCATTTGTCGACCCGACCCAGGTGCCATTTCCAGCGGCAATGACCTGTGTGGTTGGGCCTAATGGTTGTGGCAAATCTAATGTGATTGATGCAGTGCGCTGGGTGCTGGGCGAAAGCTCGGCTAAAAACCTGCGTGGCGATGCCATGACCGATGTCATTTTTAACGGTTCAACCCAGCGCAAGCCGGTGTCGCAGGCATCCGTTGAACTGTTGTTTGAAAACACTCAGGGCAAATTGCAGGGCAGCCTGGCCGATCGCAGTGAAATTTCGTTAAAACGCCTGGTGACCCGCGATGCCCAATCGCATTATTTCTTGAACGGCACCAAATGTCGCCGTCGTGATATCACCGACATCTTTTTAGGCACTGGATTAGGCCCGCGCAGTTATGCCATTATTGAACAAGGCATGATTTCCAGACTGATTGAATCCAGGCCACAGGACCTTCGGGTGTTCCTGGAAGAAGCGGCCGGTATTTCCAAATATAAAGAACGCCGCCGCGAAACCGAAACCCGCATCAAACATACCCGCGACAATCTTGACCGACTGGCCGATGTGCGGGAAGAACTGGGTAAAAACCTCGATAAATTAAAGCGCCAGGCGGCCGTGGCGGAGCGTTACAAAGAACTCAAAGCCAGCGAGCGGCGCTACAAAGCCGAGCTTACGTGTTTAAGGTGGCTGTTTTATCAGGAACATCTGCAACAAGCCGAGCAGATGCTGGCGGCGCTGGAAGTCGATTTTGAGCGTTTTCAGGCGCAGGGCAGTGGTGACTTCCGGGTACTGACCGAATTTAAACAGCAGCTGGAAGCCGCACGTGAAGCAGTGGCCGTCAGTCAGCAAAAGTTTTATCAGCTGGGCGCCGACATCAGCGCGCTGGAGCAACAGCTGTTACATCAGCGGCAGCGTAAACAATCTTTATTAGATGATGAACGCAATTTAACTCTGAGCCTACAGCATGGGCTGGATCAAATGGCGCAAGAGCAGGCGCAACTGGAAGAACTACAGCAACAAATGCTGGAGCAGCAGCCCGATGCCGAAATCTGTGCGCAACAAGCAGAAGAGCTAAGCGAATTAGTATTTCAGTCTGAGCAGCGTTTGGTTGATCAGCAAGCGCTGCAGCAGCGTCTGCAACAGCAGCTGTTTGATTTACAGCAACAACAGCGACAACTGCAGCTGCAGAGCCAGAATCAACAGCAGCAGAGTCAGCAACTGACTCTGCGCGAACAGCAGTTAACACTGCAACAGCAGGAATTGGCGGCGACCGATTATCAGCAAAAATTACAAGCAGCTTCAGAGTTACAGCAACAATTACAGCATGACCTTGGTTTGCAGCAAGCGACTTTAACGCAAGTAACAGGCGACTTTGAACACACGCAACAGCAGCTGCAAACGCAGCAGTTGGCGTTATCAAGTTTGGAGTTATCGCGCCAACATCTGCAAAAGCAACAACAAAGCTTGCAACAGCAAATAAAGCAATTAATGGCCCAAAAGCCGTTATTGCCTGATTTAACCATTGCGGCAGGTTGGTCGGTGGCTGTGGCGGTGGCGTTAGCGAAACTGAATTTCAGTGCGGTATTACAAGATCATCACCCGGAAGCGTCAGGCAATTATCTGTTTTTAAAAGATTTTCCGAAAGCGATACCTCCAACAAGCCTGGCCGCGAAAATCAGCAGTGGTGTGGTACCAGAGTATTTCGCTCACATTCACTGCGCTGAAGATGATGCCAGCGCGCTGCAACTGCTGGCTGAACTTCGAGTGACAGCAGCAGGCGAAGCCACGTCAGTGATCTGCAAAAACGGCCATTGGTATGGTCTGAACTGGCGATTAGTCGCGGGCACACATGAGCAGGACAATCCACAGGCTTTAACCGAACGGGAACAACAGCTTGGGTTGGAACTCGCTGATTTGGATCAAGAAAAATCAGCATTACAGCAAAATATCGAAGCGCTGACCAGTAGCCGTCAGCAGCAACAATTACAGCTGCAGCAGCTACAAGCATCGTTGCAACAACTACAACAGCAAACCCATCAGGCGCAAACCAATGCGCAATTACTGGCGCAGCAACAGCAGCAAGTGAGCGCGCGGTTAGCGCAGATAGCCGAAGAGTTGGCGCAAGTGCAGCAACAGCTGGCGCAGGCAGAGCAGAATATAGAGTTGTGGCAGCTGCAACTGGCGGAAGTCGGCGAGCAGTTATTGCAGCAACAGGATAAACACAGCGCTCAGCAACAACTGCAGCTGCAATTACAGCAGCAACTGCAGCAATATCGGCAGCAGCAACAACAGCTGAGCCAGCAGCAACAACAATTTGCGCTGAGCCAGGTAAGCATCGAGCGGCAAATTGAAGCAGCACGTTTGCACTTGCAACGGACCAAACAGCAACATCAGCAGCTGGCGGAGCGTTTGCAATTATTAACAGCGCAACTGGAACTGCTGGATGAACCTGATGGGGCAGGGCAAGAGCAGCTACAAATTCTACTGCTGCAACGGGATGAAATTGCTGAACAAAAATTGCAGCAACAGAACCTGCAAAGCAGCTTAGAGCAACAAGTGCGCGAGCTGGAACAAGGTCAGCATGGCTTGCAGCAGCAACTACAAAGCAAGCAAAAACAAATTGAAAGTGCACGGTTAGAGGCTGAAGGGTATCGGGTGCGGGCCAATAATATGCTGGAACTGTTGTCCGAACAAAAAGTGAATTTCAGTGAATTGCAGGCCACGCTGCCGGGTGATGCAACGGAATCGGTGTGGCAACAACAGCTGGATAAAGCCAGTGAAGCGCTGAACCGGCTGGGTCCGATTAACCTGGCCGCGATTGAAGAATATGCGCAGCAGGATGAACGGAAAAAATATCTCGATTTGCAACATGATGATTTGATTGCAGCTTTGGATACCCTTGAAACCGCCATTCGCAAAATTGATCGCGAAACGCGGCAAAAATTTAAAGAAACTTTTGATCAAGTCAACTCTGGTCTGCAAAACTTGTTTCCAAAAGTGTTTGGAGGAGGCAGTGCTTACCTTGAGTTAACAGATGAAGATTTATTGGAAACAGGTGTGAGTATAATGGCCCGGCCACCTGGTAAAAAAAACAGTACTATTCATTTATTATCCGGTGGAGAAAAAGCGTTAACAGCTTTATCATTGGTGTTCTCAATTTTCCGATTAAATCCAGCACCTTTTTGTATGTTGGATGAGGTTGATGCCCCCCTGGACGACGCTAACGTTGGGCGCTTTTGCAATTTAGTCCGGGAAATGTCAGAAACGGTGCAATTTATTTATATCAGTCACAATAAAATTGCGATGGAAATGGCTACACAGTTGATGGGGGTGACGATGCAGGAACCCGGCGTATCGCGTGTAGTGGCAGTAGATGTGGAAGATGCCGTGAAAATGGCTCAAGCCTGACAGAACAAAAAGGTAAAAAATGATGGCTGAAGAATTTCGTTATGCGTTAATTGTCATTGGTGTGCTGAGTATGGTGGCACTGGTGATTCATGGGCTCTGGTCGGCCCGCAAAAATTCCCATGAAACCAAAAGTCGCTTTTTTCAGGATGAAAATTCAGGTACTGGCACTGGCGAAGGTTTTGACGAGTTTGGCGTTGGCAAAATTCGCAAATTAGGACCAGGTGAAAAACCGCAGCCTAAACCCGAAGTGGTCAAGGCGCCACGTGCCAGCAAGTTGCGCGAACCGGCGAAAAAAATCCGTCGGGATGATGTGGAACCACAATTTTCTGCAGATAACGACCGTGAAGAACCTTCGATGTCGTTTAGTGCTGCTGATGACGATTATGAAATGGATCCTGCACAATCAGCGCCAGCCGCTGAACCTATGGCCAATGAAGTTCTCATTTTATATGTGCTGATGCCTGAGGGGACCGACATTAACGGCGCTATGCTGTTACCAAGTTTACTGACTTTGGGCTTTAAATACGGTGAGATGAATATTTTCCACCGCCATCAGGACAGTGCCGGTTCGGGTGAAGTGTTGTTCAGCCTGGCAAACATGTTTAATCCAGGCACCTTTGATCTGGAAGAAATGGACAAGCTGCAAACCCGCGGTTTAAGTTTGTTTATGACCTTGCCAGGGCCTGGTGAAGCACTGCAAAACTTTAATCTGATGCACAATGCCGCGAAAAAGCTGGCCGAAGAATTTGGTGGTCAGGTGTTGGATGGCCAGCGCAGTATGTTGACTGTGCAAACAGTGCGGCACTATGTCGAACGTATTCGTGAGTTTCAGCGCCAGCAGCTGTTACGCCAGTAACATTCAGCAGGCAACTGCGCGGCGTGATTGAGCGCAGAGTTCGACCAAAAATAGCCCCCAACCCTTTCAAGTAAGCACTTTCAGAAAACCCGGCTAGTCCGGGTTTTTCTATTTTTACCTGCAAAAATTTTGGTTAAAACCTGTCAGTATTTATGTTAGATAGTAACATTCAATGTCTTTCCTACCACTCAAACTACTCAAACTGGCAAAAGTTTCGCCATGTTTTGCAATAAATCTGCGCACCTTCAAAAATAAAGTTGTTTTTTTCAGAAATTTTATGTTAGAAAGTAACAAGTGAGACTGAGGTTATGGGGCAGTTAGTCAAAGTTTCGCCGACCACTGCAGGAAGAACAATCAGCGGGCCAAGATCCCGCGGTAAAATCGAACAATAACAAGAGCGAGTATCACTATGTCCGGAACACAATTTCGTTGTAAACCCCTCAGTTTTGCCGTCCGGTGCGCGGTTATCGGCATGGTGCCGTTTTTTTCCGTAGCACAAGATGACAGCGCTGTCAAAGCCGCTGACGACAAAGAGATTGAAAAGATTGAAGTTATTGGTATGCGCGGCAGCGTGATCACGTCGCAGGAACTGAAGCGTCAGGCCAATACGGTAAAAGATGTGATTAGTGCCGACGATATCGGCGCCTTACCGGATAAAAGCGTCACCGAAGCGTTGATGCGGGTGCCGGGCGTGACTATTGAACGTTTTGCCTCTTCTGAAGATCCAAACCACTTTGCCGCGGAAGGTACCGGTGTGGTGGTGCGCGGTCTGGATCGGGTTCGCAGCGAAATTAACGGCCGTGACGCATTCAGTGCCAGCACTGGCGGTGGCTTAAGTTATGAAGATATTCCAGGCGAATTACTGGGCCAGGTCGAGGTTGTCAAAAACCAGACTGCCGATTTAATTGCCGGTGGTGTGGCAGGCACTGTGAATCTGGTGACGCGTAAGCCATTCGACAGTGAAGGTTTTTTTGGTACAGCTTCGGTCAAAGGTAGTTATGGTGATCACCGTGAAGAATGGACGCCGATTGGCTCGGTCGTGGTCAGTAACCGCTGGGAAAGTGCCGTTGGTGAATTTGGTGCGTTAGTCGCCGCTTCATCCTCGGATTATAAAGACCGTGGTGATGGCGTCGCTTTAGGCAACTATTACGAACGTAGCGCCACTGCCCGCGAAATGCCGCAATTCGGTAACTACGGTACTGAATTAGCCCACTACAAAGGTCAAACCAAATTTGTACCGGCTGACGCCTCAATCCGTAGTGCTGATTCAGAGCGGGAACGTCGTGGTCTGGCGAGTTCTTTGCAATTTCGCAATACCGATAAAACCCTGGAAATTGTTGCTGAATACATCCGCTCTAAAGCCGGTTTATCCTGGGATGAGCGCGTGATCCAACAAGGTGAACAAGGTTTTAACGTCAGCCCGAATCAGGTTCAGGTCTCAAACGCGACTTTTGACAGCAATAACTTTATGACTGCTGGCACGCTGTTAATGAACAACCGCTCACTTGCTCAGACCCGTTGGCGCAAGACTGATCAAGTGGTTGAAGACAGTAGTTTGCGTTTGACTTACAGCCCGATTGAAAAATTAAAACTTGAATTTGATTATCAGCATATTGAGTCTGCCTACGATGTAGTGGATTACACCATCAACAATAGTTTTGAAAACAACGACTTGACCTTTGACATCAATGGCAGCAAGCCGATGGTCGATTTCCTTGGTAAGAATCTGACATCACCACTGGCTCCGGCGCCATACAGTGAAATGTATCTTAACTCCGCGATGGACAAAGAAGATGATACCGACGCTGAAGCCGATTCATTTGCCTTTGATGGTACTTATCAGTTAGATCACCAGTGGCTGACATCGGTCCAGTTTGGTGCTTATGCATCGACGAAAGAACAAATCAAACGCGATTCCATCTGGAACTGGGGTGAAATGGCCAACGGTACCTGGCAATCATATGCCGACGGTGGTCAGCGAACAGCTCACACCGGCACCGCCGCTGTGCCAGGGCATCCTGAGCTGTATGAAGCGTATACCTTTAACGCCAATGATTTCCACGGTGGTGGAGTGTTAGGCCGTAATCAAAGTATTCTGTTTGCCAGAATCGCCGATATCCGCAACTGGCAGGATTATCATACCAATAACAAAAAAGCGGGTTTTGCCACCTTTACCCAACTGCGAGATCGCAATTGTGTAACACTCGCTGGTGAATGTGAAATGGATGGCGCTTATCTGCCGTCAGAAATCTCCAGCAGTAAAGAAGAACGTCGTGAGTTTTACACCCAGCTGAACTATGAAAACAACGATTTAACCTATCCAATCCGCGGCAATGTTGGTTTACGTTATGTCAGCTGGCAGGTTGAATCCAGTGGAGCCACGCAGTTCCCGAACGCAATACCGTCATGGGATAGCGGCACTCAGGCCATGTACACTGCTGCGCAACTGGCGTATCAGAATGCGCTGAATACTGAAGTTATTCATGTTGAAGGCGACAAGTACACCAAAGTTTTACCAAGCTTCAATATCAGTGTGGAACTGGCAGATGATCACATCTCCCGGTTTGCCATTTCGCAAAATATTTTCCTGCCAAACTTTGAGAATTTCCGCTATTTCCGGACTATTTCTGAGTCGCATACCTCGCCACGGGGGCCAAATGGCGAAGCATTGCCATTCGCCAACATTGGTTTTGACGGTGTCAGCGGTAATCCAAAAAATATCGAGCCAGAAGAAGCGCTGAGTATCGACCTGACCTACGAGTGGTATATCAGCACCAGTAACTCGCTGACTGCCAGCTTGTTCCGCAAAGAGCTGAAAAACCTGATCCGGCAACGTCTGTACGTTGAAGATGTCACCAATGAATTGGCAAAAGTTACCATGCCAGTGAATTTCCAGACCGATACCAACGAAGGCTCTGGCACGCTGCAAGGCTTTGAAATTGCTTACACCCAGTTCTTCGACCAGTTACCTGGCTTGTGGTCTGGCTTAGGTATTCAAACCAACTACACCTTTATCGACCAGAGTAATGTCGACGATAAAGTAGGCTTTGGTGCTGGTTCCGGTGGTTTAGGTGGTCGTAACCGTTTCCGTGCCTTTAACAATCTGCCATTACCAGGCTTCTCGGAAGATACCCTGAACCTGACAGCGATGTACGAGAAAAACGATATTTCAGCACGACTGGCTTGGAACTGGCGCTCTGAATATCTGTTAACCCGTCGTGATGCCGATTTGTTTGCACCAGTTGTCGCTGAACCAACAGGTCAATTAGATATGTCGGTTGGTTATCATCTGACGCCAAGTATCAAAATTGGTTTGGAAGCAACCAATCTGCTGGATGAGATCATCAAAACCAAGCTGATTTACAACCAGGCCGGCGATACCACCTTACGCAATCAGTTTAAAACCGACCGCCGGTTAGGGGTTTATGTCAGCGCCAAGTTCTAAACTTCGTCGCGAAAACCTAACTGCGCTATCGTTCTGACAACACTCGTCAGCCGCTATATAAGCTGCTGGCGAGTTTTCTTTTTTAGCACAACCATCACCTAATCTCGGCGCATCAGCGACTGAATTCTCACTCACCCCTTGCAACAAGGCCGCCGAATCCTCATCCTATCAAACAGTTTTCTAGGATCTGTGAGTTTTGTGCCGATGTCTGATATTCAAACCCAAATCGACACGCTGCGCCAGCAGCTAAATTTTCATAATAATCAGTACTATGTACAGGATTCACCCAGTATTCCTGATGCTGATTACGACCAGCTGTTTCAACAATTACAACAGCTGGAACAGCAACATCCAGAGCTGATTACCGCCGACTCGCCAACCCAAAGGGTAGGAGCCAAGCCGCTGGAAAAATTTGGCCAGGTGACGCATCAAATTCCAATGTTGTCACTCGATAACGCCTTTGAAGATGCCGATTTTAGTGCTTTTTGTCAGCGCATGGCCGACCGGCTGGATCAACAAACTGAATTTTCATTTTGTGCCGAGCCAAAGCTGGATGGTTTAGCGGTCAGTATCCGTTATGAACAAGGGCTGCTGACCCAAGCAGCTACCCGTGGTGATGGTTTTACCGGCGAAGATATCACCAGTAATATCAAGACCATTCGCTGTATTCCGCTGAAGTTGCACGGAGAGTTTCCGCCGGTGCTTGAAGTACGTGGTGAAGTGTTTATGCCGCTGGCCGGTTTTGAAAAAATGAATGAAGAGGCCAGATTGCGTGGTGACAAAGTGTTTGCTAATCCACGCAATGCTGCCGCCGGTAGCCTAAGACAACTTGATCCAAAGATAACTGCCAGCCGTCCACTGAGCTTTTATGCCTATGCAGTAGGAGCGGTAGAAGACCCGGCAGCGGTGCTCAATAGCAGTAGTCATTATCAGCGCTTACAACAGCTCAAAAGTTGGGGTGTGCCTGTATGTCCGGAAATTCAGCTGTGTCAGGGCGAAGCTGCGGCACTGTTGTATCACAAAACCATTCTGGCCAAACGCGCTGCGCTGCCTTATGAAATTGATGGCGTGGTGCTCAAAGTTGATTCATTGGCGCAGCAACTAGCGCTCGGTTTTGTGTCTCGAGCGCCGCGCTGGGCCACTGCTTTTAAGTTTCCAGCGCAGGAAAAAATCACCCGCTTGCTGGATGTTGATTTTCAGGTGGGCCGCACCGGGTCAATTACGCCGGTTGCCCGGCTGGAACCGGTGTCGGTGGGCGGGGTAACAGTCTCGAACGCCACACTGCATAATCAAGATGAAATCAATCGCTTAGGCATTGAAATTGGCGATACGGTGATTGTGCGCCGTGCTGGTGATGTGATCCCGCAAATTGTCGCAGTGGTGCTGGAGCAACGCAGCGAAACCAGGCCCATCGTGTTTCCGGCGAGCTGTCCGGTCTGTCAATCCGACGTCGAGCGCGTTGAAGGCGAGGCGGTTACCCGTTGTACGGGCGGCTTGTATTGTGCGGCACAGCGTAAAGAGGCGCTGAAGCATTTTGTCGCGCGCAAAGCGCTGGATATTGAAGGTCTTGGCGATAAGTTAATCGAGCAGTTGGTCGACGAGCAATTGGTGAAAACGCCGGCCGATATTTTTAAACTGGATATGCCAGCCTTGGTTGGATTGGAGCGGATGGGCGAGAAGTCTGCGCTGAAATTACTGCAAGCCATTACTGGCGCCAAACAAACCACCTTGCCGCGTTTTATTTATGCGTTGGGTATTCGTGATGTCGGCGAAGCCACGGCGCTAAATCTGGCGCAGCATTTCCGCAGTTTGGCTGAGTTACAACAAGCCAATCTGGAACAATTACTGGCAGTTCCAGACGTTGGTACCGTGGTCGCCGGGCGTTTATTGCACTTTTTTCAGGATGAGCACCATCAACAAGTGGTGGCGGCGCTGGTCGAGGTGGGGTTGCAGTGGCCTGATATCGAAGCCAAGGCGCAAACTGCGCAGCCGCTGGCCGGACAAACGGTAGTGCTGACCGGCACGCTAACTGCGATGGGCCGGGACGAAGCCAAAGAAAAACTACAGCAACTGGGTGCAAAAGTGGCCGGTTCGGTGTCGGCGAAAACCCATGCGGTGATTGCCGGTGATAATGCCGGTTCCAAGCTCGCCAAAGCGGAAGAGCTGGGGGTTGCGGTGTGGACTGAGCAACAGATGCTGGATTTATTCGCCGAGCATGGCTTGTAACATGCGCAGCCGGAGCTTGGTATGAGCGATAAACCCAAAGTCTATGCCGATTTACCGCTGTTGGATCAAGATGGCCTGCACCGGGTACCGCTGCGGCTTTATCTGCTGCTGTTGGTACTGCTGCGGCCCTATATCTGCTGGATTGCGACTTTAACTTTGCCCTCAGATCAACGCACCATGCTCAGTTATATTTACCCGCACAGCAGCGACTTTGTCCGTGCTTGCCTGATCGCAATACCGGTGCTGCTGATTGTAGCGGCGCTGACACAGCGGGTGCCTTACGACAAAAAATTAAAACGCGGTCGGGCGAAACGGTTTTGGTTTGGGATCTGGCGACAAAGCCGTTGGCTGTTGCTGGGGGTCTGCGCAGTCGATTTATACTGGACAGTCAGCCACTTACCACCTTATGTTTCGGTGAATGCCCCCTGGTTATTGCTGGCGCCGTTGGTGTTGATACTGGGGTTAGGTTGGTTACTAAGAAGCCGGCGTCTGCCGTTGGTTTTTGCCGAATGGCCTGAAGACAAAGCGGTTTAAGGTTGTGGTTGTTAACACTGCAGTTAGAGTCGTCAGCAACTATAGCGGCGCCAGATGTTTTTGTTTTAACTGTTCAAAACGACGGCTCTGTTCAGGGTTTAATTTACCTTTTTCAATGGTATTTAAACAGGATTGGATCAGCGCTTGCCGTTCTTTCGGGGCGCTATTTTGTGGCGCCATCAACACACTTTGCAGTAAATTCAACGCAATACCAGCGTTTTTGGGCAGTAACCTAAAAGCATGGGAAAATGCGGCCAATGCGGCCTGCCAATTCCCATGTTGAAAATGCATAACGGCGATGTTGTTCAGTTCGCGTGGTGCCGTGGCAAGCTCGGCGCGTTCATTGCGTTCTTGCTGCAGGTAACTTTTCAGATACGGATCAGTTTGCTGCTGTTGACAGTAAACACTGATCCGGTCGAACCAGGATTTTGACAGCTGGGTTAAACCCACTTCATGCAGTGCTTTGGCTTTATCCAGCGCATCTTCGATATTGTCGATATGCACTTCCTGATGATCCAGTTCTTCCAACATTTTTTGCGCTTTATCTTTGTGATCTTTCAGGTATTGCAACCTGGCCTGGATCACCAGTTGTTGCTGCTTCACATCAACATCCGGAAACTGGTTACGCAAACTGGTCAGGCATTCGGTAGCTTGTTTACTCAGGCGATTGGTTTCACCATCTTCATCGACACTGACAGCAAAATCGATACAAGCGCGCGCCAGATTCAAATACAGATCTGGTTGTTCGTACATTGAAAAGCGCGCGAATTTCAACATATCGCGTGCGGTTTTATACTGGCGTTCGTAATCATGATTCAGTCGTGATAACTGCAGCAGCTTTTGTTGACGATATAAATTTCGCGGTGCCAACTGGGCGGCTTGTTCCAGGTGTTGTTGCGCCGCTTCAAACTCATCCGCGGCAAACTCTTGTTCGGCAAGTTGTTCCAGCACGAACAATTTACTTTCACCGCGCATTTCCAGCTGTTGCATCTGCGCATTGGCCAGCTCGGTTTCACCATTGCCGCGCAGAGCCTTCACCAGACCAATCCGTGCCCAACCAAAGGGCTGCACTGCCAATACGGACTGAAAAAATTGCCGCGCTTTGGCAAAATCAGCCAGCTCCAGCAATAAATCACCTTTAAAGCGCAGTAATACAGGTACTAGTTTTGGCGCCTGCCCTTGCGCCAACATATTGTCGAGCTGTTGCAAAGCCCGGTCAGGCCGGCCATTTTCCAGCCATTGATAGATAGGACGTAATTCCAGTTTGCGCTTTAGTACCCGTTCAATCCGGCTTTGTAAATCGCGCATAGTGTAGGGTTTAGCAAGAAATTCATCAGGTTGCAGCTCGAGCACGCTATACACCAACGACGGATCGGTTTCGGCGCTGATAAAAATAAAACCAGTACTGAGTTTTTGCAGGCGGCGCACTTTCAGCTCTTCATACAGCTGATAACCATCTTTGCCTTGCTGCAAATTAAAGGAACAGATAATCAAATCGAATTGACGTTCTTTGCACATGACCAGCGCCGTTTGCGCTTTGTCGGTGAATTGCACCTGGCTGTAGCCAAGTTTTTCCAGGGTATAACGAAGGTAGTTTTGTGCAAGCGCCTGTTCGTCAATGATCAGGATTGTCATTTCGCGGCTGAGCGTCTGATCCATTGGTTTGCATGCACATGGCAAAAGTAGGTGTTCCTACTATAGCAGGCAGCAACTGCAGTTGAAACAGCAGCTTGATGGCCTCAATAGCGATACGGCTATTTTTACACTCTGGATACAGAAGGTTACATTGTGACGGTGTGGGGTTGGGTAGTCTGGCAACAACTTTCAACAACCAGGAATTTTCAGCATGAACCACCGCAACACCCGCCGGATTGGCGCCATCGGCCTTTGTTCTTTATTCAGCGCAATGTTACTGCAAGGCTGTAACGTCGATATTATCGACCCGGATAAACCCGTGGTTCTTGAATACGACTTTGCACAAGGCCAGCAAAACTGGCAAGCCGGTTTTGCCGATTATGATGCGGCTCAGGCCGATATTTTCGAGCTTGATTCTGGTGTAAAAACTTTGCCAACCGGATTTACCGGCACTGGTTACAAATTATCAGGCCATAACCGCAGTGACGATTTATTTATGTTCTTAAAGCGCCGTATTAGTGGTTTATCGCCATCTACCCGTTATCAGGCGCGGTTAAAAGTAAGCTTTTTATCACCAGCCGGCACCGACTGTATGGGAATAGGTGGCGCGCCAGGTGAATCGGTGTACCTGCATTTTGGCTTTGCCGATATTGAACCAAAGCAGGTTGGCTATAACCTGAATGTGGCCAAAGGTAATCAAGCGCAGGATGGTACCAATTCGAAAGTGCAGGGCAATATCGCGGTGAAAGATTTGCCTTGTGATGGCAGTAAATATCAAGCTAAAACATTAACTTCAGCCTCCGGCAGCAGCTTGCAGTTCACCACCCAAAGTGATGGCTCGATCTGGTTATTTACCGGCACTGACTCAGGTTTTGAAGGCAAAACGACGCTGTATTACCAGAAAATTGAGCTGGAACTAAAGCCTTTATAACGGCGGAAAGGGCGTAGAATGCTGGCAAGCTTTGGTGGAACAACCGGAGCTGCTAGCTATTTT
The DNA here is from genome assembly GCF_001669775.1 of Rheinheimera sp. SA_1. GTDB lineage: Bacteria > Pseudomonadota > Gammaproteobacteria > Enterobacterales > Alteromonadaceae > Pararheinheimera. The sequence goes on along the minus strand of NZ_LXWK01000015.1, from coordinate 694,377 downwards.
TATTCTTCAGGAATTGCATGCCGGAGCCGTAGGTAACAACCACAATAGGGTCAGTTAAAACCGAAGTAATTGAAAAGTATGCCCGCAGTATTGGTCTGTATTGGAGTGCTTAAAAAGGAATTTGGTGGATGGTACTGGGCTCGAACCAGTGACCCTCGCCTTGTAAGGGCGATGCTCTCCCAGCTGAGCTAACCATCCTGGGGGGTTTCTTCGTAACTAAACTGCAGAATTTGGTGGATGGTACTGGGCTCGAACCAGTGACCCTCGCCTTGTAAGGGCGATGCTCTCCCAGCTGAGCTAACCATCCTGGGGTATTATTTTTGCTTTTCAGCAACTGTTGTCATGAAAACAACAGTTTTTGATATGGTGGATTGTACTGGGTTCGAACCAGTGACCCCCGCCTTGTAAGGGCGATGCTCTCCCAGCTGAGCTAACAATCCGCTGGATATCAATGTCTTGCAACTTCATCTAACCATTAGTTTTAATACTTAAAACTAAAAACGTTATGGTGGATTGTACTGGGTTCGAACCAGTGACCCCCGCCTTGTAAGGGCGATGCTCTCCCAGCTGAGCTAACAATCCGCTGCAACGTTCGGCCGTCATTATAGGGGGCGGACAAATGCTGTCAATCATATTTTATGTTTTTGCAGCCGTCTGCTGTAAAAGTAATCATTTTGCCAGGCCTTTGGAAATTCTGCATAAAAGCCAGGCCGAACAGCCGTGCAAGAAGGCGGCCGGGTTGGTACAATAGCCGCATTATTTCGACTGACTTACTGGATTAATCATGTCAATTGTTTCCCGTTTCGCGCCAAGTCCAACTGGCTACCTGCATGTCGGCGGCGCCCGCACCGCGTTATTCAGCTGGTTATATGCCAGAAAATATGGCGGCACTTTTATTCTGCGCATTGAAGATACTGATTTAGAACGTTCATCCCAGGAATCGGTAGATGCCATTTTAGATGGCATGAACTGGTTAGGTTTAGACTGGGATCAAGGCCCGTTCTATCAAACCAAACGTTTTGATTTATATAAAGAAGTCGTGGCACAGCTATTAGCCGATGGCAAAGCATATAAGTGTTTTTGCACCATCGAAGAAGTCGATGCGATGCGTGAAGCGCAAACTGCCGCCGGCGAAAAACCAAAATATAATGGTATGTGGCGTGACCGCACCGATCACCCAGCCGACAAACCTTTTGTGATCCGGTTTAAAAACCCACAAGACGGTGTGGTGGTGATTGATGATTTAATCAAAGGCCGCATCGAAGTTGCCAACGCTGAACTGGATGATTTAATCATCGCCCGCAGTGATGGTACGCCAACCTACAATTTAACCGTGGTCGTTGATGATTGGAAAATGGGTGTGACCCACGTCATTCGTGGTGATGACCATGTCAATAACACGCCACGGCAGATGAATATTCTGGCAGCCCTTGGTGCTGATATTCCGAAATACGCCCATGTGCCGATGATTTTAGGCGATGACGGTAAACGTTTATCCAAGCGCCATGGTGCTGTTGGCGTGATGCAATACCGCGACGACGGTTATCTGCCGGAAGCTTTGTTAAATTATCTGGTACGCCTCGGCTGGTCGCATGGTGATCAGGAAATCTTCAGTCTGGAAGAACTGGTACAAATCTTTGATTTATCTGACTGCAACCGGGCACCTTCGGCTTTTAACACCGAAAAACTGCAGTGGCTGAATCAGCATTATATTCGTACTTCAGATCCGGCTTATGTCGCAAAACATCTGCAATGGCATGTGACAGAGCAAAAGCTGGATATCAGCAAGGGCCCAAGTCTGGAGCAGCTGGTTGCAGTACAGGGCGAGCGAGTGAAAACCTTAAAAGAAATGGTTGAAGTCAGTCGTTATTTCTTTGAGGACTTTAGCGAATTCGAAGAAAACGCTGCCAAAAAACACTTACGTCCGGTGGCTGCTGAGCCATTAAAAGCGGTGCAACAAGCCCTTGCTGCAATCACCGACTGGACCGCGGAAAACGTGCACGCTGCCATTAACAGCGCCGCGGAAAGTCTGGGTTTAGGCATGGGCAAAGTCGGCATGCCGCTGCGGGTGGCTGTGACTGGCGGTGGTAATTCGCCGTCGCTGGATGTGACGCTGGCGCTGATTGGTCAGGCCCGTTGTCTGGCGCGGATTGAGCTGGCGCTGACGTTTATCAGTCAGCGTGGGGAAGCCGCGTAATTAAGCTTTTCAAAAGTTGATGTGAAGAAAGCCAGTCACTGACTGGCTTTTTGTTTGAGTCATTGTTTGCTTGAAATGGCGGCGCAGCAGCGTTGTCAGTGTGTTGTTAAGGGATAAAAAATGCAGTTGTTGTTGAATAAATCGTTGAATAAAACTCTCAATAAAACTTTAAACAAAAGCACGTGGCTGATGATCAGCCTGGTTGCTTTAGCCTTGCCATTGCAGGCGGTAAGTGCCGACACTGTCCAGGCGATGCCATTTGCCGCGTCCAGTTTGCCATCTGAAAGATTAAAACCAGGCCAGACTTTTCAGCAATTAAAAATTTCCGAAGCAGGTGTTGCCGGAACAAACACCAATGCCGATGGCGACAACTATAAGCCTTGGGCCGGTGACGTAGAGCTAGGTCTGGTGCTGAGCAGTGGCAATACCGAATCAACCGCAGTTCGCGCCAATGCTGAACTCCAGCATGAAATGAAAGACTTCCGGAATAAATACCTGATCCAGACATTGTTTCAGCGCAACAGTCAGTTTGATCGTGACACCAACACGAAAACCAGCAATACCACCGGTCAGCGGTTAAATCTGGTCGGACAGAGTAACTACAAATTTCATCGTAGTGAGTTCAGTATCTTCGGCCGGGGCGCCTATCTGAACGACCGATTTGGTGCGTTTCGCGAGCAAGCATCCATTGCCGCTGGTTCAGCGATGCGGCTTTATGAAGAGGGTGATAGCTACTGGGACATCGAAACCGGTCCGGGTTTTGCGCATCAGGAAACCTCAGATGGCGATCGCAGCACCGGTATTATCTGGTACGCCGCTACCAACCTCGATTATCAGCTCAATGAACACAACAGTTTCCGGCAATCACTGGAATGGTCGGTGTCGCTGGATGGTAAAAACTCCAGTTGGTTAAGCCGTAGCGCCTTTACGTCACAGGTTAGCGGCCAGCTGTCGATGCGCCTCGGTTTTATTGTGAAATATGACTCCAACCCAGGCGAATTCCGCTCTAAAACCGACACTGAAACGTCAGCGACACTGGTGTATTCGTTCTGATAACTCAGGTTTGGAATACCATTGAAACGAGCTTTGGTGATTGATGGGCGAAGGCGCTTCGCTGTTTGCCCCTACCGATCTGGGCTTAGACTAAAAAATAGGTAGGGTGGGTCAGCGCAGTTTGCGCCACCCACCATTTCGAAGCTGCTTACAAAAAGTGCACCTTAGTGCAATACCCGCGCTTTTAACGTGCCCGGAATGGCTTTTAGTTCATTCAGCGCCAGCTCGTGGTCGAGGCTGTCGATATCAATCACCACATAACCAATTTCGGCATTGGTCTGCAGATACTGACCGGAAATGTTGATGCCATGTTTGGCAAACGCTTCGTTGATCTTGGTCAGCATACCCGGTTGGTTTTTGTGGATATGTAATAACCGCGAACGGCCTTTGTATTCTGGCAATGACACTTCCGGGAAATTTACCGCCGACAAGGTCGAACCATTGTCCGAGTACTTCACCAGTTTACCCGCTACTTCATAACCGATGTTTTCCTGTGCTTCCTGCGTAGAACCACCAATGTGTGGGGTCAGAATGACGTTGTCAAAAGCACGCAGCGGCGATTCAAATTCTTCGTCATTGCCGGTAGGTTCAACCGGGAACACGTCAATGGCGGCACCAGCCAGCTTCTTTTCTGCTAAAGCACGGGCTAATGCATCGATATCAACCACAGTGCCACGCGAAGCGTTGATCAGGATAGCGCCATGCTTCATTAAATCGAGCTCAGCTTCACCAATCATGTTCTGAGTTTGGGGGGTTTCCGGTACATGTAAGGTCACTACATCTGAAGTTTTCAGTAAGGTGGCCATATCGACCTGGGTGGCATTACCCAGCACCAATTTGTCTTCGATATCGTAAAACTGTACCCGCATACCGATGTTTTCCGCCATGATCGACAACTGCGTGCCAATGTGGCCATAACCAATAATGCCCAAAGTTTTGCCACGGGCTTCGTAGGATTGTGTTGCAGTTTTTTGCCATTCGCCGCGGTGCGCAGCGGCGTTACGTTGTGGAATACCACGCAGTAACATGATGATTTGACCCAGTACCAGTTCAGCAACCGAACGGGTGTTGGAGAACGGTGCGTTAAATACCGGGATGGCGCGTGCTAAAGCAGCGTCTAAATCAACCTGATTGGTACCGATACAGAAACAACCAATGGCGACCAGTTTACCGGCTTCGTTCAGTACTTTTTCGGTTAGCTGAGTGCGGGAACGGATGCCAATAAAATGCACATCTTTAATTTTTTCAATCAGTTCTGCTTCTGACAACGAGGTTTTCAGATATTCGATATTGCTGTATCCCTGATTTTTGAAACTTTGCACCGCGCTCTGGTGCAAGCCTTCAAGCAGCAAAATCTTAATTTTGTCTTTCGGCAGTGAGTACTTTTCCATCTTCATTTCTCTTTAATGTTGCAAAATTCAGTTGACCAAAAGGGGCCAAAAAAGGGGTGTTGTTTACGTAGTCTAAGTTGTTATCGTTATTTTTTAGTTGGAATTCAGTACTTTGGTGCCATCGGCAGTGCCGACTAATACCAGATCGGCGGCGCGGCAGGCAAAAATGCCGTTGGTAACCACGCCGGTAATCTGGTTAATTTGTTGTTCAAAAGCCACTGGATCAGTAATTTTTAAATCAAATACATCCAGAATAATATTGCCGTTGTCGGTGACCACCGCTTCCCGCCAGACCGGACGACCGCCCAGTTTCACCAGCTCACGCGCAACATAATTGCGGGCCATCGGAATGACTTCTACCGGTAACGGGAATTTGCCCAGCACCTCAACTTGCTTGGTGCTATCTACGATACAAATGAATTTTTCAGCAACCGCAGCGACAATTTTCTCGCGGGTTAAAGCCGCGCCGCCGCCTTTAATCATATGTTTAGCCGGGTTAATTTCATCGGCACCATCGACGTACACGCTAAAACTTTCGACGTCATTTAAATCCAGAACCTCGATGCCTAAGGCGCGCATTTTTTCGGTACTTTGGATGGAGCTCGAGACCGCACCTTTGATTTCGGATTTAATCGAAGCGAGCGCATCAATAAAATGATTGACGGTGGAACCAGTACCAACACCGACGATGGTGTGGCGGGGGACATGGTCTAACGCTGCCCAGGCAGCATTTTTTTTCATTTCATCTTGCGTCATCGATTGTCCGGAAAGTTTTAGCCATAAAGATGGATATTATATCGAAAGCGGTGGCGTGCAACAGTGCAAAATTGCCTTAGTTGCAGAAATTCTGCTGAACACTGTGGTGAAGGGCTGCAAACTTTGCCTTGCCTGCATATCGGCCAAAAAAAACGCTTCCGAAGAAGCGTTTTTGTCTCAACCAACGAAAAGTTAAGCCGTGTTTTGTTTGCTTTTGGCGCGGAAATCCTGCAGCAACGACAACACCACATACACCAGTACCAGCGGCACCAGTCCGTACATAATGCCATCCTGTAGCTGTGCCAGATAGGGTTTGGCCAGCGCTACCGAAATCAGATACCAGGTGTAAGCCACATAAAGAAGCAGGAATAAAGCGCCTTCAATCCGGTTCAGAATAGCGCCGGCAAAGAAGAATGGCACACATAACATCGCCACTGCCAGCATCACTGGAATGTCGATTTGTGCTAACTGATCGCCAGCGATTAACGGGATCGGTGATACCAGACCCGAAATACCCAGCACACAAAGAATATTAAAAATGTTGCTGCCGACTACGTTGCCGACGGCAATATCACGCTCACCGCGAATGGTCGCCACAATTGACGTCACCACTTCTGGTAACGAAGTACCGGCTGCAACAATCGTCAGACCGATCACGGCTTCGTTCACGCCCCAGGCTGTGGCCAGTTCAATGGCGCTTTGCACCAACCAGCGGGCACCCAACACCAATAGGATTAAACCACCGACCACAAACAGCAGGTTTTGCCACATTGGGTGTGGTTCTTTCAGCAGTTCAGCGACTTCATCATTGGCTTCAGCTGCGGCTGCGCCTTGTGCTTTGCCTTGTTTAAACAGGAAAAAGGTATAACCAAGCAGACCTGCGGTTAACAGTGCCGCTTCAATTTTATCAATTTGACCATCTTGCACCATCAGCACTGCGATCACTGATACCGCAACCATGATTGGAACATCCTGACGGATGAGCTGGCGGGAAATAATCAGCGGCATAATCAGCGCTGAAACACCGAGGATAAATAAAACGTTGAAGATGTTACTGCCAACCACGTTGGCGATGGCGAGCTCGGCCTGACCGGCGTAAGCAGCCTTGACGCTGACCGCAAGCTCTGGAGCACTGGTGCCGAAAGCTACAACAGTTAAACCAATCACTAAACTAGGAATACCAAAAGTAGCCGCCAAACGTGCGGCACCCTTGACCAACAGGTCGGCACCGATCACCAGCAGCACCAGGCCGACTGCTAAAAATAGCCATGTCATCATGTTCAAACTCTCTCTGCAATTAAAACTGAACACAGCCTACTGATTTGAGGGTTAAAACACAACTGACAACAAGACTGGAGCGCCAACAGCGGCGCTCCTTGTGCAAATTATTTCACCAGACTTAACTTATAACCGCTGCTGGCGTAAGTATCAGGCTCAGCGACCAGCACATAGTTGCTACCGGCAGTCAGTTTCAGCAGTTCAGTTTGCGCCAATAGCATTTTGTTATTGTTGGCATCCTTGTGCACGATATACATGGTGTACTCGCCGACCGGCAGACTGACAGCACTTTGTGAAGCGTAGTTCAGGGTGCTGATGTAGTAACCGGTGGTTTCCATGGTGTAGCCTGGTTTTACAAAGTACACACTGATTTGGTCAAAACCCGGAATTACATTCACCACGTTAAAGTTAAAATCAAAAACCTGCGGCAGTTTGCTGTCTGTCAGGGTAATAGCCGCAGCTTTTTGTGCTGCGTCCAGGTAAAACACCACAGTTTTTACCGCCCCCTGGTTCAGGGTCACTAAGCCATTGCGCATAATCAACGCGTTATTTTGATCAGACAACGATACCCGGTAATCTCCGGCAATGGTTTCAATGTACGGGCTTAGAGTATCAGCTGCCAGGCCACTGAAAATTGGTTTAGGTGATAGCTCACCCAAATGAATATTAGCCGGATTAACGCTGTCGATGCTGTTATAAACCCGGAATTGGGCGTTAGAATTGACATCTTCCATGGTGGTCACTGCAGTAGTATTGACAATGACATCGATGGCGAATTTACCTGTACCCGGACCGATTGCGGCACGCGTGACCATCACATATTCTGTCAGGTAGTTCAGAGTAATTGGATCCGATTCAAATAACACTGTTTTCGAACCGCCTTCGGTTAGGTACAGCGTATAAGTGTCGACATCATAAGTTTTGGCCTGGGCGATGGTTTTATAGCCGGCACTCCCAACTAACACTGCCTCAGCAAAAGTTTTTTCCGCGTCACCCAGATAGAGATCATAAGTTTTGCTGTTGTTGATCAGATTGACCATGATCACTTTAAATTGGTCATCTAAAGTATCGTCGCGGGCAAAAGTGAGGTTAATCAGTTCTGGGCTTGCGTAATTACCTGTCATCAACAACAGAGTTTTCTGACTGTTTTTCAGTTCAGTTTTCTCAGTCATGATGGTGGTGACACTGCCAGAGGTTGATGTGTAGTTCAGTTCCAGGCTGTAACTGCCAGCTTCCATTGATTGCAATGGAGTTGCATCTGCAAAACCGGCGCTGCCAACGGCAATGTCGGTAGTGCTGTCACCCAGGTTTGCAATTACAGCCGTGGTCGCACTATTGGCCGAGCCATTGTAAAACTGCAGATATGAAGTTGGGTAAGTGGCCGATTCGTCAGAGGAGCTGCTGCCACCACAACCGGTTAACCACAAGGTACTGCAAACTAAGGTAAACAGGGACACTATTTTCATAAAACTCTCTATCCAGATATGCCAAAAAGCAGACATAGGAACAGAATTTTTGCCGTTAGTTGCCGCTTTTACCCAGCTTTACCGGGCTAAACCTTTCTTAACACAGGGTAATAATACTTTACTTCTACACCCTTCATCCTTGAAGCTGCAGCCCATCAGTCTTTGGCATCAGCCTGTTGCTCACGCTGCTGTAATGCCCAAAGCTCGGCGTAATAACCATTGAGTGCCAATAGCTGTTGATGCGAACCTTGCTCCACCACTTTGCCGTGCTGCAGTACGACTATCAGATCGGCATCGACCACGGTTGATAAACGGTGGGCAATCACCAATGACGTGTGGCCGGTGGCGACTTCACGCATCGCGGTTAAAATCGCACTTTCACTTTGCGAATCAAGTGCTGACGTCGCTTCATCAAAAATCAGAATAGGCGAGCGTTTTAATAAGACTCTGGCAATAGCGATGCGTTGTTTTTCGCCGCCCGATACTTTTAAACCGCGTTCGCCGACTAAGGTGGCATCACCTTGTGGCAAGCTTTGAATAAATTGGCGTAAATGCGCTAAATCAATCGCCTGATCAATATCTTGCTGCGAAGCCGCCGGATTACCATATGCAATATTGTCGCGGATGCTGCTGTTAAACAGCACAGTGTCTTGCGGCACGATGGCGATAGCCCGGCGCAAACTATCCAGCGTCAAGTTACGGATATCCTGGCCGTCGACTAAAATCTGGCCGCTGTTAATTTCATAAAAACGGTACAGTAACCGCGCCAGGGTACTTTTACCGGCCCCCGAACTGCCCACCACCGCCACTTTTTGGCCCGGTGCAATTTTCAGGTTAAACTGCTGCAAAATGGTTCTTTCTGCTTGATAACCAAAACAAACATCCCGAAATTCAATACTAGCTTGTTGCAGCTGTAATTCATGGGCATCCGGCGTATCAACGATGCTGGCTTTACGTTGCAACAAGCCCAGCATATTTTCTAAGTCGGTTAAAGCACGCCGAATTTCCCGGTAGACAAAACCCAGGAAATTCAGTGGGATAAACAGTTGAATCATATAGGCATTCACCATCGCTAAATCGCCCAGCGTCAGCTCTTTATCCAGCACACCTTTGGCGGCCAGCCACATCATTAACGTAATGGCAGCGGCGATAATCAGTGCCTGGCCCGAGTTCAGTGCCAATAATGACATGCGGTTTTTCAGCTTAGCGGTTTCCCATTTCGCAAGAAAATCGTCGTAGATTTTCGCTTCATAGCCTTCGTTATTAAAGTATTTAACCGTTTCGTAATTCAGCAGGCTGTCGACAGCGCGGGTATTGGTGGCGGAGTCGGCCTGATTGGCTTCGCGGATAAATTTGTTGCGCCATTCGGTAATGGCCACCGTGAACCAGATATAAAAACTGACGGCAACAGCGGTAATGAGCGCGTACCAAAACGAAAACAAACCCCAGAAAATTGCGGCCACCAGCACAATTTCCAGCAGGGTTGGAACTATGTTAAACATCAGGAAGCGCATTAAAAAACTGAGGCCATTGGTGCCGCGCTCGATATCACGGCTGATGCCGCCGGTATTGCGGTCGAGGTGAAACGCCAGTTCCAGTTGATGCAGATGTTGAAATACCCGCAGGCCAATTTTACGCATCGCATGTTCGGTGACCCGGCTAAATAGTGCGTCGCGAATTTCACCAAAAAACACCGTGCCAAAGCGTAATAAACCATAACCTGCGATCAGCAGCAGCGGCAAGGTGATGGTAGGATGTAACGAGCGATCGAGGCCATCAACAATCAGTTTTAGCGCATAAGGCAATAATAAAGTGGTGGCTTTGGCGGCAATCAATGCCAGCATCGCTAACACTATGCGGCCTTTAAAGGCCCATAAGTAGGGCCACATATACTGGATAGTTTGTTTCAGATTCAGCGCCTGTGCCGATTTTCCGGTTTCAGGTCGTTTAGCTGCTGTTCCCATCCCGCGCATAGTGGCTCCCGAATGATGTGTGGTTTCAAAGCGGGATCAGTCCAGTTTGAAACAATGCCAAATCATGCGCGATGGCACTGATTTAGGAGGATAATTTATTCATAAGTGCAAAGATAAGCCGTATCGGTCGCTACTTGCAGCTGAAATTTGCTGTGTGCCGGTACTGCAAACTGCTGACCACGGCTGAAGGTTTGCCATTGCTCGCTGCCGGGTAATTTCACCGTTAACGCGCCGCTGACAATGGTCAGCACTTCATGCTGACTGGTGCCAAATTCATAGTCACCAGGCGCCATCACACCGACTGTCGCTGGCAGTTGTTCACCGGCAAAAGCGATGGACGCTACTTTACCATCAAAATACTGATTAATTTTAAACATGACACGCTCCTGAGTAGATTAAGCCTTAGTAAATCGTAATTTAACGGGCTTGAACAGTTATTTTTGGATGTATGGATGTCTGAAATGATTCAGGAGTTGCCACGATGTCAGGCACTGATTGCGCTTTGTACCATGACAGGGTACTGTTAAATGTACCAAATCCTGGCACCTGGCATTCTCCTCTGCCAGAGCCTGTTGTCAGGTTGAAAATCAGGCGTCGGTTACGAGATTGCCGCAGGAGCAGTAAGTGGACAATAACCATTTTGTCGCAATTAGTCAGTACATCGATTTATTGCTGGATGCCATTTGTGTGGTCGACGCGTCCGGTACTTTTGTGTTTGTCAGTGCCGGTGCCGAGCGTATTTTTGGTTATAAACCGGAAGAAATGATTGGCCGCTCGATGTTGGATTTGATCCATCCGGAAGACCAGGCCAAAACCTTACAAACCGCCGCTGAAATTATGCAGGACAAGCCCAAAGTAGACTTTGAAAACCGTTACTTGCGTAAAGACGGTCAGGTGGTGCATTTGTTATGGTCTGCGCGCTGGTCGGCTTCCGATCAAAGGCGGGTGGCGGTAGCGCGTGATATTACCCAACTGAAACGTGCGCAACAGCGCCAGTCAGCCTTGTATCAGATTTCCGAAGCAGCGCATGCGGCGCAGAACTTATCCGAGTTATACCAACATATTCATCAGATAGTGGCGGCTATTTTACCTGCAGCAAACTTTGCCATTTTGTTGACGGATCCCGAGAGTGGGCTGTTGCAGTTTGCCTGCCAGGCAGCGGCGGAGCCAGCAGCCATTGTGCAACATCAAGCACAGATCATACAGCATGCACAGCAAGTAATGGCGCAGCGCAGTACTTTGCGTACCAGCACTTTTCCAAATGATTTAACACCGCAGAATAAGCTGCAGCAGATAACTGCGCAGCACTGGCTGGTGGTACCGTTACGTCAACACAATCATTGGCCTGGCGCACTAGTGTTATTTGGTCCACGGCCTTATAGCGCACACGATCAGGAACTACTGGAATTTGTGTCGACGCAAATCGCCTCGGCGATTGAACGCAAAAAAATGCATGACCGGTTGCAGCAGATTGCTTTGTACGACGTACTGACCAGCTTGCCAAACCGGCTATTGTTTTCTGATCGGCTGCAGTCGGCGTTATATCGCGCCAGTCGCGAAAAAACGCAGTTTGCGGTGTTGTATCTCGATTTAGATAAATTTAAGCAAGTGAACGACGACGCCGGCCACGCTGTTGGCGATTTGCTGCTGCAACAAGCGGCCACACGCATCAAACACGCGGTACGCAGCAGCGACACAGTCGCCCGTTTTGGCGGCGACGAATTTGTGGTGTTGCTTGAGCATATCGAAACGTTTTCCACCGCCGAGGGCGTCGCCGAAAAAGTGCGGCTGGCTTTGAATGCCGCTTTTGTGCTTGCTGATGGCCTGTTTCATGTCTATCCCAGCATCGGCATTTCGATATTTCCTGCTCAAGGGCAGGATGAAAAACAATTATTGCTGGAAGCGGACCGGGCGATGTATCAGGCGAAAAAAGCCGGTGGCAACCAGGTTTGGTGGGGCGGGGTAAATCAAAGCAGCTGATTTGATGCCAAATGACTCCATTGCACAGCTTGGGCAGTTATTTATCTAACACTTTGGACACCGTCGGGAAGCTTTGGCTTACCAAAGGCTCCGGGTGGCTGCGATGTAGACGACAGCAAAAGCTGATATCAAACCAACCGCTGACTTCGTCAGTCTGATAGCGGATGGTGCCGTGCAATAATTGCGTCACCAGATTAAAAAGCAAACTTAACCCCAACCCAACCCGGCCATGTTGGCGCGAGCTGGTGATAAAAGGGTCAAAAATCTGACCGCGCAATGCCCGGTTAATTGGTACACCATTATCAGCATAATGCAGGTGAAGCTGATCGCCCTGCAAGCTTATCCGCAGGAAGATGCGGGCTGCGCCATCCACCTTGGCGTGATGCACCGAATTGAGTAGTAATTCGTGCAGAATTTCGGTGAAGGCACTGGCGTAAGTTTCAATCTGCAGCTCGCCGACTATCTCAGCATCAATTTGAAATTGTCGTTGTGCCAAGGCATCTTTGAGTAAATGGAGTTGACTGTGCCAGATTTCGGCCGGTTTAACCCAGGCCAGATGTTCTCCGGTGATATTGACTGCCAGCTTTTTAAAAGCAACGATCAGCAGATTGACCCGTTGCAAATTTAACATCGCCAGGCTGCAGCCAGTCAGAATTTGTTGCTGACTATCGTCAAAAAACTGCGCGGACAATTGTTGTGCGCTTTTAAGTTTCTGTTGTTGCAGTACCATATCTTCGACACTGGAAACCGAAGTGATGACCACACCCAAAGGCGTATTCAATTCATGCGCCAGACCCGCCACCATAGCGCCAAGCGATGTCATTTTTTCCACTTCAATCAGTTCGTTGCGCGTATTGGTGAGTTGCTCAATAGTTGCAAGCAGCTGCTGATTACTTTGTGCCAGTTCACCGGTTCTGCATTGTACCAGTTGTTCCAGTTCGTTATTGAGTTGGAGCAGCTGTTGCTCCACTTTTTTCAGCTCATCGATCACCTGTAAAGTCCCGCTGAATCGCAGCGGTCGTTGTTGCTGATCACGTTCAGTAATTTTGCCGCGATCCAGCACCCATAGCCATTGCTCCGGGCCAATTTTCAGGCGATAAGATGCCTGGTAATAGTCGCTGGTACCAGCCAGATGCTGCATCACACCGGTTTTGACCTGGGCCCGGTCATCCGGATGCACCAGCAGCAATTGTTGCTCCAGCAGAAAAGGACAAGTCTGGGCCGGACTGTTTAATTGGGGCAGGCAGTTTTGGCGCTGCATGCGTTGCTCTGCCAGATGCCAGTCCCAAAGCTCATCGCCGGAGCCCCATAATGCCAACCGCAGTTGTTGTTCTTTTTCAGCCAGTTGCGCCAGGTGCCGGGCTTTGAGTTGTTGACGGTGGCGTAAGTCCAGCCCTGCCATGCCGCCAAGGATTAGCAGCAGTAACAGATAGGCGCCATACGCCAGGTTGCTGCGCCACCAGGGCGGTGCTATTGCAAGTTGTAACGTCAACACTTGTGCTGATGGTTGCTGATCCGGGCCTAACCAGCGGATCTGCAGCTGATGTAGACCGCTTGGCAAATTATACAGATCAAACAAGGCTTGATCGGTGGCAGGTCCCCAATCCTGCTGCAATTCCGGTACTTTGAGCTGATAGCGCAATGTGCTGAGGTCACCGCTGCTAAAACCTTGCAATTGCAAGCGGAATTGTCGTTCTTCATAATCGAGTGCAACGACGGCAGGAGATCCTTGTTGACTTAAATTAATCTGCCGCCGAAACGTTTGTAGCTGCGAAAATCTCAGCTGGATCAGCACGGGTTGTTGTTGCTTTGCTAATTGCAATGGCAGCAGATTCAGCCCGTTGGCCGAACCACTGATCAAATACTGTTGATTGCTGAGCAATTGTTTTGCCGGTAAAGGCAGCTGCAACCCTTGATACGCAGCAACAAAGCTGCCTTGCCACTGTTCGGGCTGATACACCATAATTTGGTCGCTGTTGTTCAACCAAATCTGGCCGTCAGCGGACAAATGCACCGCCAGAATTTCATTGCTGTCGGCGGTCAATCCCAGCACCGGTGAATCCAGCTGGAATTGTCCGTTGATTAGCTGCAACCGGAAAGCACCTTGATCGCTGGCAATCCACAAACGCTGTTGTGAGTCGGTTTTTAGATCAAAATAGGCTTGCCCCGGAAATTCACTCAGGCTGAATTGTTGCCAGCTGTCAGTTTTGGGGTCCAGCAACAGTAAACCTTCAGCCCGGGTCAGCAGCCATAATTTACCGTCATCCCTGGTGGCCATATTGACGATGGTTACCAGCTGGTTTTTCAGCTGTGGTTGACTAAACTGCCGTTGCTCGCCGTTTTGCAGGTTGACCTGCAGCAAGCCGTAATAGGTCGCCAGATACAGCAGTTGCTGTTGCTGATCGACATGACTGGCAGTGATCGTAGCGAAGGTTTTGTCTTGTAATGCCGCTAATGGCTGCCAGCGAAATTGCTGCCAGTCCGGGTCTGATTGGTAAAAACCGGCATTTCCGAACAACAGCAGGCTACCATCATTCAGCTGACGCGCGGCATAGGCCTGCACTTCTTCAGGGAAGGCCTTGAGTTTGTCCTGGTCGGGATGCCAGTGCCATAACCGATATTGATGGTCGGCTAACAACCAGCTTTGATCCTGAAGCGCCAGCAATGGGCGGATGGCCTGAGCGCCAAGGCCGGGGTTGGCGAGGCCGAAGCTTTGAGCATCAAGATGGCGTAAGGCGACCCGACTCAAACCGGAGTTGACTGTACCTACCCACAGATTTTGCAAACTATCGATAAACAATGCGCTGGTGTGGTTGTCCGGCAAGCCATGCGTCAGCCCCGGCACATTGACGAATCGGTGGCTGATGCCACTGGTCAGCTGGTAACGGATCAGGCCGGTATCCGGGCCACTCAGCCAGAGTTGTTGTTGATGATATAGCAGATAAAAAGGATGGGCCGACGCATCTAAGGTTTGAGTATCTAACAATAACTGCCAGGTCCGTTGAGCCGGATCCAGCTGATATAACTTTTTGTGCTGCAGCACATAAAGTATATCGTCGACTGCCAGCATCGCCTCGGCGGGCTCGGCAGTTGGCAATTGTAATACCGGACTGAGTTGTTGCTGTTGCTCTGCCCAATGATACAGTTGTCCTTGATCAGTCAGCATCCACAAATCGGGGGCTGCCTCGTCGGTATGGCTAACTCTGGCGTATCGATTCACCACGGCCGCTAATGATGGGCCGATTTCTTTAAGTTGCATGGTCGCGCGGTCGACATACCTGAGTCTGTGGCCACCGAGCAACCAAATCCGATCACGGGTACCGAACAACCTGGCCACATTAAAACTGCCGGTTATAAGCTGTGTTGATAAATCCAAAGTACGAAATTGCTGATCGGCATATCGCATCTGTTGCAGCTGCAGATTATAAGTCAGCAACCATAAGGCTTCGGGATCCTGGGTATCTAAGTCGGTAATCAGATTATTGGCAAGGCCGGAGTTCTGCGCGCTCAATCGCCGGATTTGTTGTCCATCGTAATACAACAAACCATTACGGCTGGCGAGCCATAACTGGCCAAATGGATCTTCGCCTATGGTGCCGACACCACCGTAACGGCTCAGTTGTTGTTCTTCTGCCGTACTGCTGAAATGCAACATTGGTAACATTCGGGCAGAGCTGGTTTCGGCAGCAAATGCCTGCGGAAGTAACAAGGCTGACAGTAACACCAATCCTGAGCAATAAAGCAGAGCTGATTGCAGCAGATGTCGCCATTGCGTCAGTAGCAGAATGACCAGCTCAACAGGATTTTCAGCGGGAACTGACCAGTACCTCGGGTGCAAAGCGGCCATCCTCATCAAGCATAGATGTTCAAATCCTAGTCAGCTTTTAATCGCTTAGCGAATGCAGCAGGAAAATAACGGACAGTTTCCCGACATTAGAAAATTGCTAAGGGATGCCGGTTTATATCAATGTGTTGACGAACCCAAACCCGAATCTTCCGGCATTAGACAGCAGGCTTGTCATCTTCGGTCTCCGGCTCGCCGGATTGTTCCTTTTGTTGTACTTGTTCTTGTTTAACGCGTTGTAATTTTTTGATTTCTGAATGTGGGATCGGCAGCAATGAAATAAGCGGGAATATGGCCAAAATCACATAAGCGCCGGCGGGACGGCGTTTAGCCCAGCGCACGACTTTGGCTAACAACCACAGCAATACCACAAAACTGCTGATGCCTATAATGGCGGCCAGAATGAACCAGCCGATGTGGATGTTTTGCGTGAAGTTCATCTAAATAACCACCAGGTTTCAGTGAGTTATTTAGTGGTGTGGTAAATGCGACAATTCAAGGTTGCTGCTGATTTTTTATACACAACTATAAAAAAGCCGCGCTTGTTACAGCACGGCTTGATCAACAGTGTTATGTAGCCAGTCGCTTAAGCGACACAATCCACATAATACACTTTCTTGCCATCAACTTCCGTCAGTGCCAGACCATGGATATAAGTTTCGAAGCCTGGGAACTTGCCGTTAAATTCGCGGGCAAATTTCAGGTAGCTGACGATGGTTTCGTTAAAGACTTCGCCGGGGACCAACAGTGGAATGCCTGGTGGATACGGGGTTAGCATCACGGCGGTAATGCGGCCGGTCAGTTCGTCTAACGGCACCCGTTCGATTTCTTTGTGCGCCATTTTGGCGAAAGCATCGGCTGGTCGCATCGCTGGCACCATTTCCGATAAATACATTTCGGTCGTCAGTTTAGCGATGTTAAAGGTGCGGTAGATGGCGTGGATCTGGTCGCACAAATCTTTGAGGCCAATTCGTTCATACTGCGGATATTTCTGGATAAATTCCGGCAGAATGCGCCACAGCGGAGCGTTCTTGTCGTAATCATCTTTAAACTGCTGCAGCGCTGTCACCATGGTATTCCAGCGGCCTTTGGTGATGCCGATGGTGAACATGATAAAGAAGCTATACAGGCCGGTTTTTTCAATCACCACGCCATGCTCGGCCAGATATTTGGCGACAATGGCGGCTGGAATACCGGCGTCAGAGAAGTTGCCGTCGACATTCAGGCCAGGGGTTAAAATGGTGGCTTTGATTGGATCCAGCAGGTTAAAACCTTCGGCTATAGCGCCAAAGCCGTGCCAGTTTTCATCTGCGTGCAGCATCCAGGCATCGCGGTGATCCAGACCTTCGTCGGTTAAATCATCCGGGCCCCAAACTTTAAACCACCAGTCGTCGCCATATTCGTCATCGACTTTGCGCATGGCGCGGCGAAATTCCAGCGCTTCGTCCAGTGATTCTTCCACCAAAGCGGTACCACCCGGCGCTTCCATCATCGCCGCTGCCACGTCGCACGAGGCGATAATAGCGTATTGCGGGCTGGTCGAAGTGTGCATCAGATAAGCTTCGTTAAATAAGTTGGTATCAAGCTTATTGTGGTTGGCGTCCTGCACCAAAATTTGCGAGGCCTGGGAAATACCGGCTAACAGTTTATGCGTGGACTGGGTTGAGAACACCATTGAAGTGTCACAACGTGGCCGGCCTTCGCCAATCGCGTGGTAATCGCCGTAGAAATCGTGGAAAGCGGCATGCGGCAACCAGGCTTCGTCAAAATGCAGCGTTTCGATTTCGCCATCCAGCAGCGACTTAATCTCTTCAACGTTATATAAAATACCGTCGTAAGTAGACTGGGTAATGGTTAACACCCGTGGTTTCACGTCCGGGTTTTTCGCCAGCACTTCGCGGATAAATGGGTTGGCTTCCATTTTTTTGCGGATGGTGGCCGGTTCAAATTCACTGCGTGGGATAGGGCCGATAATGCCGTAATGGTTGCGCGTTGGCATTAAAAATACCGGCAGCGCGCCGGTCATCATAATGGCGTGCAAAATCGATTTATGGCAGTTGCGGTCAACCACCACGATGTCGTTTGGTGCGACTGTGCTGTGCCAGACAATTTTGTTTGAGGTTGAAGTGCCGTTAGTGACGAAAAATAAGTGGTCGGCGTTAAAAATCCGCGCGGCGTTGCGCTCAGAAGCGGCGACCGGGCCGGTGTGGTCCAGCAACTGGCCAAGTTCATCCACTGCGTTACAGACGTCAGCCCTAAGCATGTTTTCACCAAAAAACTGGTGGAACATCCGGCCAACCGGCGATTTTAAAAAGGCCACACCACCGGAGTGCCCAGGGCAGTGCCAGCTGTAAGAACCGTCTTGTGCATAGTGGGTAAGGGCGCGGAAAAACGGTGGCGCTAATGAATCTAAATAACTTTTGGCTTCGCGGATAATGTGCCGCGCCACAAATTCCGGCGTGTCTTCATGCATATGGATAAAACCATGCAGTTCACGCAGGATATCGTTTGGAATATGGCGGGCGGTACGGGTTTCGCCGTATAAATAAATTGGAATATCCGGGTTACGGCGGCGGATTTGCTCGACAAAACTACGCAGTTGCGCGAGCACCGAAATACTTTCTTCTTTGCTGCCGCTGCCAAATTCTTCATCGTCAATTGACATAATAAAACCGGCAGCGCGGCTTTGTTGTTGTGCGAATGAAGTTAAATCGCCGTAGCTGGTGTAGCCGACCACATCCATGCCGGCCTTTTCGATGGCAGAAGCCAGTTCGCGGATGCCGGAGCCGCTGGTATTTTCTGAGCGGAAATCTTCGTCAATAATGACCAGAGGAAAGTAAAAACGCATTATGGCTCCTTTTGATGCACAAGTGGCAAGGCGAGCGGCAATAGGCTCAGCAAAAATGGATAAAAGCCAGGCTGCATTGCTATGCAGTCCGGCACTTCAGTCTAGCTGATATTAAGTCGATGAATACCCCCACGACAGTGGGGCGGAAAAACCTGCACACCATACCTGAAATCTCAGTTTTTTCCAGTGAAAATCTGCCAAATACCGCAAATTGTCACTGGATGGCGGCAGTCAGGATGCGGTCGTTTCCAGTCACTCGAAAGCGAAGTCGCCAGAGACCATCATCACAAATAGATATGCCA
Source organism: Rheinheimera sp. SA_1 (assembly GCF_001669775.1). Classification (GTDB taxonomy): domain Bacteria; phylum Pseudomonadota; class Gammaproteobacteria; order Enterobacterales; family Alteromonadaceae; genus Pararheinheimera. The sequence goes on along the minus strand of NZ_LXWK01000015.1, from coordinate 675,289 downwards.
TAATTATGACTTAGCATGCAGGAGGGATATCGACGCTGCTTTTCTGGCCGTTTGCAACATACAAGGCTGGAAGATACTGAAGATTTTTGCGTTTATCGGCTCTATTGTTTGCAAAAACGTGGTTTCTTTAAGCGAGGGATACCTGTCCACGATACCATTGCCCGCGTTATTTGACATCCCGAGCCAGCTTTTATGCAGCAGTGCTTTATCGATTGGATGTGCGATGTCAGTTCCCGCACAGAAGGTGAATTGGTTGCGATCGATGGCAAAACACTGCGCGGTAGTTGGCGGCTAGGCAGCCGGAGTTCTGCTATTCACATGGTCTGCGCATTCGCATGCTCCAGCAGTTTGGTGCTAGGGCAAGTGGAGACTGACGAAAAATCAAGTGAGAACAAAGCAATTCCAAAGCTTCTACGCCTGATAGAAATAAAAGGTTGCTTGATAAGTATTGATGCTATGGGTTGTAAGAAGCTGATCGCCCAACAACTTAACCAAAAAAAGTTGATTATTTACTGGCAGTTAAAGTGAACCAGGGGCGCCTGCACAGTGCATGTGAAAAATCCTTTCAAAACTACGAGAGCATGGAGCGACAAGATACTGTGCAGTAAAAGTCGTGGTTGGAAGGCCGTAGTTACCAAATCCTGAATGCGTTGTACTACCAGAGGATATCCCGGAGCAATGGTCAATACAAATAACTATTGCTATGGCAACCTGATATCGCATTACAAAAGACCAAAATCCCAGTTTTGAACAGCGATACTTTATCAGTTCAGCGGAATTGGATGTTGACCAATTTGCCAACACCTGCCGCAGTAATTGGCTAATAGAAAGCCAACTGCATTGGGTGTCGGATGTCAGTAAGAGTGAAGATAACTGCCAGCTTTATAGCTCTAATGCACCAGTAAATCCAGCGAGTATCCGCCATATTGCACTAAACATGTTACGACGGGACAAAAGCCGAAAGCTCAGTATATCGAGAAAGAAAAGAGCACCAATGATGGATTCTGGTTCTTTGGATGCCGTTTTAGAAGCGGGAATTGCTGTGTTTAAAAAATAATCATTCATGCTCTCGCCCTGCTGCTAATGGCATGTTGAGTGGACGAGACATAGAATGTCTCTTATTGAAAAAGTTATAATGTCCGAAATGAAAACATAAAGAGCTATTTATTGTTCAATTGTTGATTATACAATAATCATTAATTGTGTTATTTCATAAATTGTAATTATTAATTGCCTTTAAGGTTGCAATTCAGTCTCATTCATGAGAATTTTAGTGAATCGAATTGAGTTGTTTCGAATTGATCTAGTGGTTCAAATATGGATATTTCGTTACCTGCTGAGAAATCATACTGGTTGTGGTTAAAGTATGTTTTATTAGGCATTATACTATTTTACATCGCTTCCTTATTGCCATCAAACCCTGCCGTTGAATGGAAAGGTCTTTCTTTCTTAGAGGTAAGGCAGGGGGCTCTACAGTTGACCAGCCTTTCGACCGGCGAGCTGATCAGCAAACAGCAACGCCTGTTAACCGCTCCGGTTGCAGCAACAGTGACTGACATTACCTTGAGACCTGGCACGTTAGTAACTGCAGGTTCGGTGATCTTGCAGCTTGAAAATCCCCAGTTAAGGCAACAAGTGCAGGTTGCTGCAAGGCAATGCCAACAAAAACAGAGCGAAATTACTGCCTTCATTGCGCAGCAGCAGCAAGAACTGTTGTTGCAACAAGATCAACTAAGTGAACGCAGTTCGGCGTTGGAACAGGCAAAGCTTGAACTCAATGTACATATGGAGTTGCAGAAAAAAGGGGTTGTATCTTCGATTGAACTGAGAAAAAGCCAATTGTTGTGTAATCAGGCTGCGCATTCGCTCCTGAATGCAAAAGATCGCTTGAGCCAGTTTATCCAGATGCAGCAAGCACAGAGAGCTCAAAAAGATATGGAACTGTCGATGCTCGACAGTGAGTATCGCTTGTTGTTGAGTCAGCAGGAACAGCTAACCGTTAAGGCCGGCATAGACGGCGTTATACAACAATTGGATGTTGAGGTTGGGCAAAGCCTGCAACCAGGAGCTCCATTGGCGAGAATCGGTAGTCACAGAGAATTGAACGCCAAGTTACTAATCCCGGAGCGACATGTTGCGGAGATAGAAATAGGTTCATCTGTGGTGCTGGATATTGGCGGCCTAGAGGTTCAAGGAGAGATCACCAGGATAGAAGCTGTTGTTAGTGAGGGACTTGTGGTTGCTGAAACAAAAATTATACAACCTTTGCCGCAAGGATGGCGCCCTGCACAGCGGATTAGGGGTGAAGTAATGCTGCAACATATTGATAATGCAACGTATGTTGGCGCCAATGGCAAACTTAGCCCAAACCAGAATCAGTATGTGTATGTAAAATCGTCCGATAAAAAGCTGATTCGAAGAGAAGTTGTACTAGGGGAAACCACTGGCGATTTTATTATTGTGAAATCAGGTTTAAGCGCTGGTGATGAAATTGTCAGTTCATATCCTAAAGAATGGCTGGATTTCGAAGAGATCAATTTAAAGTAATTAAGGAATATACTTTAATGTACAGAAATGATGATTCCCCAAAAAAAAGGGAGCCAGTTGTTTATATTCAGGGAGGAAGAAAATCCTTTCGTAACAAATATGTCGAGACAGTTGCTTTAGATAACATCAACATAGAAATCAATAGTAAAGACTTTATAAGCATTACCGGCCCATCTGGATGCGGCAAATCTACATTGCTTCATATCATTGGTTTGATTGATAGTTTTGACTCTGGGCAGTATTCCATTGCTGGAGTAAAGGTCAATGGTTTAAGTCAGTCACAGAAATCGTATATCAGAAACAAACATGTCGGATTTGTCTTTCAAGCTTTTAACCTCATTGAACGGCTGAGTGTATTTGACAATATTGCTTTACCTTTATTGCATCGTGGTTTAAGCAACGCGGATATTCTGGAGAAGGTCCAGCACAGCCTGGATGTTGTAGGTTTGACTGATAGAGCGAAATTCTATCCCGTTCAGTTATCAGGGGGGCAGCAGCAGCGAGTAGCAATCGCTCGAGCAACAGTGACTTCTCCAGACTTATTGCTGCTTGATGAACCTACCGGAAATTTAGATAGCAAGAATGGAGACATTGTAATGTCTCAACTAAATTATTTGAACAGAAATGGTACGACCATCGTGATGGTAACCCATGATTCTCGGTATGATAGTTTTTTCAATAGAAAAATTGAACTATTTGATGGGGGAATCATAGGTGAGAGTTTTCGGAAGGAAATGTAGTTGGGTGCTAGGTCTATGTTATTGAATAAGTTGTTGCCTCGAAACATTGGTATATATAAAAAATCGGCGATGCAGGGCGCCGTAAGCATTCTGAAAGAACCACACTACTCGCTGCCATTTATTGTTTCATTTGGACTGATGCTTTCCATTGTTCTGACAATGGCATGCATCGCCAGAACTCTATATTTTCAAGACATTCCGGGTGTTCGTGCGATTGACGGTCTGCAAAGGGTTTCCGTAGTGGCCGACATCGGACCGATGCATATCAATTTGCTGACTAAGAATACCTTACCGGAACTCAGGAAGGAGTTTCACGGACTTGGTGATTTCAGTTTTGTGGAATTCAGCGAAAGTGAACTCTCTTTTGAGCATTCGACGGTAAAAGTACCTGTCATTTCGTCTGACAGTATTACGCCAACAAACCTTGGTATCAAGGTGGTGCAAGGGATCTCACCTTCTCAGGTCAGCAGCAAACGAGAAATATGGATATCGGAAGAGGTGTGGAAACAATACTTCCAGTCAAAGTCGGTACTGGGCAAACCAGTGAAACTAGACGGGCAGGATGTAGTGATTGTTGGCGTTGTTGAACACTTCGGGGGCCATCCTGATGCTCAGATGACTCAAAAACTGCAAGTGTGGCAATTTGAGTCTGCTCAATATATGGAACAAGCGGCGGAAACATTCGGTTCAGACCGTTATAGTCTAATGCTTTATAGAAAAAAAAATGGGGAAGGTATTGAAGAGAGACATCTCGCTGAATGGTTAGCCAAATATTTAGAGCGACGGAACGATCTTGGCATCTCCATCAACGACACGAAATACTCTCAACAAGACTACCATCAGTGGATCATTGGTGATAGCGGAAAGTTATCAATATCCTTACTGGTTGTTTCGCTATTCTTGCTATTTATCACGTTACTAAACCTGACTAATTCCAGCCTGGAAAGATTCATTAAGTTGGAGCGCGAGTTAGCGATGCAAATTTTTCTGGGAGCGAGTTTGACTCGAGTCAGAATGATGACATTTGTTGAGCTCTCAGTATGGGTTGCCGTATCTATTCTGATCGCCATTATGTTAAGCATGGTTTTAATCAAATTCTCTCCGATGGTCAGTGGCGGGATATTTCCACTGATGGAAACCATGGAAGTTTCTGCTATTGAATGCTTTTTTATTATTATAGGTTGCATGGCTATTACAGCAGTTATCAGCGTTATCTTAGTTCCAAGTTCCTTGCAGCATAAGAAAATATTGATAAAAGGGATCGGGAAAGGAGTTCATTCTGAGCGGAGTACTTCTACCTTCATTATATCAATACAACTGGTAATATCGTCTCTATTGATACTAACGTCCGTTGGGCTTTCTTTCGCAGTTTACAAACAAAATTTTCATGATATTGGTCTGGAAAATGTCGAACATCAATTTTTCTCTATCAAGAACGATTCTTTGGATAATGCACATAGTGATAGAAATGACGAAGAAAGTGTACGCAGATTAGCTCAATGGCAAGCATTTGTTAGAACGCTCCAGAATGTTTTACCAGATCATGAGTTTGTTTTGGCTGATGGTCCGGCATTGAACAGTAGTTTTGTGACTGAAGGACTGCATCTACCTGTTTCACATTCACCGATGCAGGTGATTGTCCGGGCTGTAGATCCGGATTATCACAGAGTGCTTGGAGTAAATCTTTTGAGCGGGCGCTTGCTTGGGGCTCATGATTTGAGTGCAACGGAATCTTTCATTCCCATATTGGTAGATGAACAGTTTGCCTATCGTGTCTCGGCTACCAATATTCAGAATGCTGTTGGTATGGAGTTTGAGCGGTCAAGTGGTAAACCTTACAAAATTGTTGGAGTGCTGAAATCAATAAAAAATAGTTTTGATTCTCCGACTCTATATCGGGTTGTTAGCAGATGGGATTCTGTGGGGGTATTAGTCTACAGAAAGACGGAAGCTATCGAAAAAGACCGTATTGAATCGCTTGCATATAAGGCAGGTTTTCAGGAAAAGAGCCGATGGTTAGATAACCATCAACAATGGCTTGATGCAACAAGAAAGTATAAGTTGCTATTTTATATGGTGTTGGTTGTAACAATAACCGCTCTGGTGATTGCAGTTGTTGGAATTATCGGTTGTTGCATGTTGTATATTAGGAAGAAAAGGCATGAAATTGCAGTGTATTTAACCTGTGGTTGGAGTGTGAGACATATATTTTTAATGACGATGCTGTCATTATGCTTATCAATATGTTTCTCAGTCGTAGCAGCCTGGTTTATTTATTATGCTCTGATGGAGAGGGTTAGCTTTTTTATACCAGACCTTGAATTGCCTTGTCAATACCAAACTGCTTTGGTTATTTGTGTTGTTGCATTGCTGTCTGCTTGGGCAACAATGTTTCGCATTGTGAAATTAAATCCAAGAAAGATATTTTGTTTTGAATGATGCTGTTGAATATATTATTGTTTCGTGTACCATGGCGTTGCCGTGTGGCTTTAATATTATGAAAGGAACACTATATGAAGTTAGGTTTTGCTAAGATAGTTTTTTCTGCTATGTTGCTATCAGTGAGTGCTTTATCATTTGCAGGTGACGAGAAACAATGTTCTGGCTGTCATAAGTTGGATGCTGAAACTTGGGTTTGTGAGACTTGTAAAGGATAATGTTATGAATTTTCGTAAGATTGCTTTATTAGCGTTGTGTTTGGTGAGTGCTGCTGCATTTGCTGAAACCTGTACAGGTTGTTACCGAGTCACCGGTGGTTGGATTTGTGAGTCTTGCAAAGGCGGCTAAGGTCGTCTGATAAGCATTTTGGGCAAGGTAGGTATTAGCCTCCTTGCCTATTAGAGTAGAATGGCAGGAGCTTATAGATTGAAAAAATTTGTTGTCCAATCACTACTTCTTGTAGTACTGATCGTTATTTTCAGTGTGGCGGGTCGTGCTATCAATGAGTGGTATACCGACTATTCTGTTGTCAGTTATAGTGATAATCAGTTACTGATTCCGGAAAATGTAGATCTGGTGATTTACTCGGTGGACAGTTGTAAAGCCTGTATGGCATTGACTAAGTATTTGGATGACAGGAAGATAAACTATATTAAAAAAGATATAGTGAGTAACAAACAGAATGAAAATGAGTTCGAAGGATTGGATGGGAGCATTGTTCCATTAATAGTAAATAAGGATTGGATAATGCGCGGGTTTTATCCACAAAAGCTAGACTCGATACTTAAATGAAAAATAGTGATTTTTTGAAGTAGGCTCGGTTTATTCCTAGTTACACTTAGAAATTTTTCTCCTTGTAATTATTTTTAATTCCTGCAAGCGTAAAAAACAGTGAGGCTTGCTGCATATGTCGACTATACATATCAGGTGCCTTATAATTTTTTTCAATGTTAATGCATTGGAATATTCTCGATACAAATTTTCAAAGCGGGTTTAGAAGTTTAATTCAATAACTGCACTCCGGGGGTTGCCTTCATTATTGAATGACATATTAAGTACTGGTAGGCAATTCATTTTGCTGCAGAGATTGTTTGTCTAATAAACCACGTTATTTGTAGCCTGCTGCTCCGGCGTTTACCATTTCGCGCACGAGCATGAAAAGTTAGAATGAAAAAGGATGTTTAATTAATTATGAGTGTCACCAGAAAATTATTTGTTACTATTTTTTTTATTGTCACCGTTGCTTTGTTTTCTGCATATTGCATGTCTATAATTTCGTCGGATGATAGTTTTTATGGTAATTCTTCAGGTAATGAAATAGTAGAATCTAACAATGCGAACGTAAATAAAAAAGATTCCCCTAAAGGCTGGAAGGAACCGCTTGATGATTATATTGATTTGGCGGGCGTCAATGACTCTAATGATAAAAGTCAGTTAAATAAATTTAGCGGTAGTTGGTCGCCGTATTTAGATAAAAATTCTGCGGAATATAAATATATCCTAGATAAATACAAAGCCTCAGAAGTAAATGTACTTATCGATGAAGGAAACGTTTATTTTGTAAGAAAAATAGATGACGAAATTGAACTTGTAAAAATAACAAAGGAATATAGAGATTTGGTTAAGTATGAGCCATTTAATGTGTATAGCGTCTTTTTAGAACAATTGAATGAATTGGAAGAGTATGGGGATTGGTCTTATGGTGCTGAGGTGATCGTAAGAAACATATTTTCACAGTATTTCAAAGGCGGTGAGTATTCAATAAGTACAATGCAATGCCGTGAAAAAACATGTCTTATAGAGTTCAATTTTAGCGATTTAAATTTTGCAAATAATTTTGTTGACGAGCTCAGAAAAAATAGAAAAAAGTGTCAGTGTATACCTGCTGAAACTATTTGGCCTGAACTCAAACAGGCTGTACTTAAACTAGATTTGATATAACCAGCTCTCAAAACGCGCCCGTTGGACGCTCGACTCGCAACAAGTTGCACTTTCACTTATGTATGAATGTTGTGCATAATGTTACTCCAAACCCAACTGCCAGCGCTGCAGTATACTCGAGGTTTCATTTAACCCGGCAACCGTGGCGCCACCTATTAAATACACCGCGTCACCGACAGCAACTGCGCCATGGCCGTGACGGGCCGGTTGCATTTTTCCGTGCGCCTGCCAACTGGTGGTTTGCGGCGTAAAGCACCAGATGGTGCTAAAGACGTTCTTCGGCTCCTTGCTACCTTCACCGCCAAACAGACAAATTTGCTGGCCAAGAGCGACGGCTGCAAGTCCGGCCTGGGCTTCCGGTAAATCCGGGGTCTGCACTGCGGGTAACCAAACTGCACTGACGAAATCAAAAGCGGCCACGCCAGTGGTGTTGCCAAGATCGCGATTGCGCCCGCCGAGCCACCAGGCGTGGTTATTTAAAACTGCAATGGCCGCACTGTTTTTCTTGACCGGTAGCCTGGCTAATTCGGTCACAGCGCCAGATGCTGGCAGGGCGCTCAGATTAATCTGCCAATGCAGATCCTGGTCAAAATGATGTTGCCACTGGCTATTATCGGGACCTACCGGACTGCGTCCACCAAGCAGATGGATCTGGCCATCTTTTACAAAACTGACAGTTTCGGCCAGCGGTTTGGGCAGCTTGCCGACAGCCTGCCACGATGTGGCCTTGGCGCTCAGTTTTAAAATATCGGCGCTGGCCTGCCAGTTACCAGCTTGCCAGAATTGGCCATTATTCACTGAAGTCGCACGGACAAAACCGCCCAGCAAATACAGATCGCTGCCCACCGATACCAGCTGCGCATGGTGCCGACCTTGCGGTAAATCCGGGCCGCGCCGCCATTGGTTTTTGGCAATGTCATAAATTTGCACCGCAGCCGTCATCTGGCCATCTTGCTCGGACAAGGCATCGCTGATGCCGCCTGCGACATAAATCTCGCCCTGATGCAGCACCGGATAAATTTCCTGTACCGCAATTGGCATAGGCGCCAGTGTGGTTAGCTGCTTGACTGCGTTGTTTTGCTGCGCCGCAAGGTTGAGGCTGCAGCAGAGCAAAGCCAGGGCTAAATATTTTTTTGTAAATCCGGACATCAAATACTCCATGTATCGCAGACGGTTGAACATCAGCCTTTGATTTTAAGCACCCAAAAGGTAAAGAGGCTGGCAGTAAAAAACATCAATAAGCTATACACACTGGGCGCTATCGACATGGTGCTGTTGCTTAAAATGCCGGTGGTGATTAAAAGGGCCAGAGTGCCGTTTTGAAGACCGACTTCCAGGCAAATTGTTTTCGCCTGAGTCTCCTTTTTTAGCAGTATTTTCGCCAGCCAATAGCCGCCGAACATGGTCAGCACATTTAACGTCAATGCGGCAGGACCGGCTTGCAACAGAAACAGCCACAGATCATCGCCGAGATCAATGGCAATACTGATGATCAACAGCAGTAATACGATCACTGAAAAACGACTGATTGCGGGTTGAATGCGATCAGCCAGTTCCGGCCATTTTGCTTTAAAAAACATTCCCAGGAACACCGGCAACACACTGACAATCATCAAGGTCAACCAGGTTTTCACCAGCGGTAAACTAAATGCAGTATTGGCACCAAGATAAAATTCGATCGCCCAGGCCGCCAGCAGCGGCAGGGTAAAAGGCGTCACCAGACCGACCAGTGCGGTTAGCGACACCGATAAACCAACATCGGCTTTGCACAAATAACTATATAAATTTGAAGTGGTACCCCCCGGGCAGAGCGCCAGGATAAACAGCCCTACTGCCAGTTCGCCCTGAAGCCCAAATAACGCGATTACCGCCACTGCCGCTAGCGGCAATAACAGCATTTGCGCGACAGCGCCGACAAAAAACGCTTTCGGCTGGCGCAGCACTTCAGCAAAATTAGCTGGCCTTAACGTCATACCAACGCCGGTCATAATCAGAATTAATGCGATCGGTAAACCAATCTGGGTCAGGCTTTCAAACATACCAAGCACTCATTAAAAATCCTGAAATTACCGTACCTTGCTGCGCCAGCTCTCGCAAGTATTTGTTCCTTTTTTAACTTTCTTCTGCGATGTAGCCCATCGAACCGCCGTTGCTTGTTTTGACATGACTTTCACATTTGAACTGGCAGACTTGACCTGAAATTACTGCTGTCACCGGCTGGGTAAAACGTTGGAGGTCAACCATGTGGAAAAAAGTTTTAGCGGGTTTGGGTGTGGTGTTGCTATTGATCGCTACAGCCGCGGCATGGCTCTGGAGTTTAATCGATACCACGCAAGCTGAAGCCGACTTCAGCACCAGCAAAGCAGAGCAGATTGCCTATTTGCAGCAGCCGCTGGCATTAGCGGCGCAAGCAGATTTTAAACCCCGCGGCAAAGTACTGGCGGTGGTCACCAGTACTGCTTTTTATCCACCTGCAGTGGTCGAAGGTAAAACCAAAAAAACCGGTTATGAACTCACTGAATTATCCAGATTTTATTGGGTGTTACTGGCCAACGGTTTTGCCGTGGATATTGCAAGTCCGCAGGGGGGCGATGCGCCAAGGGTGCTGGATGATGACGATATGGCGGAATTTGACTACGCCTTTTTAAACGATGCTACCGCAATGGCAAAGGCCCGCAATACCATCAAACTCGCGGACGTGAACCCGGCAGATTATCAGGCGATTTATTTTGTCGGCGGCAAAGGCGCCATGTTCGACTTTCCACAGGATCCGGACATTGCCAGGTTGGTGCAAGCAATGGCAGCGCAGCAGAAGTTGGTGCTGGCGGTTTGTCACGGCCCGGCAGCGCTGGCGCAATTAACGAATGCCGACGGCACGCCGTGGCTACAAGGGAAACAAGTCACCAGCTTTACCAATGCCGAAGAATTGTTGTTGCTGCCGGATGCGGCCAAACGTTTCCCGTTTTTGCTGCAAAATAAACTGGAACAGCAAGGCGCATTGTTTACCGAAGGCCCACGTTATCTGCCGAATCTGGTGGTTGATGGGCGTTTAATCACCGGCCAAAACCCATGGACCGTGTGGCAATTGGCTGAAGCGGCTGTACGGGCATTGGGCGTTGAACCGCTGCCACGGCCAGCAACGGCAGAGGAACGCACCATGCAGTTGTTATTAAATTATCAACAGCTTGGATTGCCTTCTGCCAGTCGTCAGGTGCCAGTGGTGCTGAAAGATGGCCCGGTACAACGTAATTTGGTGGTGATGATGGCTTTGGTTGCGGCGATGGCCGGTGAATGGTCTGATATTTGGCCGCTGCTGCAACTGACCACCACGATCAAAGCGGCTCAGGCTAAGGTTCCGGTAATCGTATCAAAGAACCCAAGCTTAGCAGCAACAGTCAGGTCGGCCGACATCTCAGCACACACCCAGGCGCAAATGGCAGTTTTGCTGCAACAACAACAGCTGACCGGTGTGGTCTGGAGTACGGTCACACCGGAAGGAGTTCGTACAGGTGCAGCTGGGATTGCCGATAGTGATCAACAGTCCTTGCTGCGGGCAGATCATAAAATGCAGGTGGGGTCTATCGCCAAGACTTTGATCGCAGTTGGCATTTTACGTCTGGTCAGCGAAGGCAAATTAAGTTTGGATAGCCCGTTGTCGGTATTGTTGCCGGACTTGCCGGTAGATCAGCTGCTGGATAACCCATGGGCAGCCGAGCAGCCAGTGCTGCTGCGCCATCTGCTCGACCATACGTCCGGGCTTGATGATGTCAGGCTGTGGCAGGTATTTAGCTTGCGGGCGACGCCAGATTCACCACTGAGTCAGGCATTTAAACCCGGAACATCTATGCGGCTACGCACCAAACCCGGCAGCCGCTTGTCCTATTCGAATATGGGTTATACGGTGCTCGGCATGGTGATTGAACAGGTCAGCGGCGAGCGTTATGAGCGGTATCTGGAGCAGCATTTACTGCAGCCACTGCAGATGTTTGACAGCAGTTTTGGGTTTATCACGCAGCAAGAACCTGCGGCCGATCCACGTTTAGCGATGGGCCATTTTGAAAACAATGTCACCCAGGCGACAGTGCCGATGTTCCTGCGACCGGCCGGACAATTCACCACCACTGCTGCAGACATGGCACTGTTTGTCCGTTTTCTCATGAGTGATGGCGTTATTCATCACGAGATGAATGACATTAGCAACCGCAAACCTTTTATCGCTCCAGAGTTATTACGGGCGATGGGCCAGCCAACGACCACTGAAGCTGCGCAGGCGGGGCTGATAGCAGGTTATGCGCTGGGCCTGAACAATCGTGATCGTCATGGCGTGATTGGCCGTTGTCATGTCGGCACCACCTTTGGCTTTCGCGCCAACTTTTGTTTGTTTCCAGAAGCGCAAAAAGCATTTTTTGTAGCGATGAATGCCGATGTTGAAACCGCTAATTATGACCAATTTGACGCCTTACTGGTGCAGGAACTGGGCTTAGCCAGGCTTGCGCCAATGCCGCCGCCGACCGCCGTACTGCCTCAGGACATCGCCAATTGGCTGGGTTTTTATCAGCTGGCGCCAAGCCGGATGGAAAGTTTCAGGTATTTGGATTTACTGCTGAATTTTGCGACTTTGCAGTTTGCCGAACCGCAGCAAGGAGAGCAACTGCAGCTAAAACCATTTCAAGGGGCAGCCAGATTATTGACGCCAGTCGGCGGCCGGTTGTTCCGTGCCAATGATCGGATCACTGCTTCACATGTGCTTTTAGATTCAGCTGAGCGAAAACGGGTGATTAGTGATGGTTTTCGCAGCTATCAGCAGGTCAGCATTTGGCAGTTGTTGCCGCTTTGGGCGAGCGCGATCACAGGTGTGATTGGCCTTGGTTTTGTGTTGACCGCCGGCTTACTGCGCTTCCTTCGTAAAGACAGTCTGATCAGCCGCTGGCGGCACAATGACCCGTTATTACCGCCTTTTAGTGCCGTTGTTTTTTTATTGCTGCCGCTGCCACTGTTTTTCGGTCAGTCGTTCCTGCAACTGGGTGAGTTAACTCTGGCGAGCGCAGCATTGGCGCTGGTTACCGGGCTATTACCGATAGCGATGTTGCTGGGCATTTGGCACTGGCTGTTGCGACAGGCTGCTTTTCGCAGTGGCGCAGTTAAAGGCAGAGGTAAAAGTTCAGTCCCCGAGCTGCTGGCGATGATAGCAGTGTTGCAATGGAGTTTGGTGCTGGTCTATTGGGGCTTATTGCCGCTACGGCTTTGGGCTTAAATCAGGCGCAACCCATCTACGCCCACTTGACAAAAATTCGTTCCTTATATAGAACGTTCTGTATATGGAACAAATTCTAGCGGAACCAATGGTGAGCAGCCGTGGATAAACCAACTCTTGAAACCCTCGGCCGGCACCTGCAAAGTTTGCGGCTGGCGCGGGGCTTGTCGTTGTCGCAATTGGCGGCAGATGCTGGCATTGCCAAATCAAATTTGTCACGCTTAGAGCAAGGCTGCGGCAATCCTACACTCGATACCATCTGGCGCTTGTCGTTGCAGCTGAAAGTGCCATTTGGCGATCTGATTGCACCGGTAAATGTTGCGGTTGGCGACCATGGCGTGACGGTGCGGCTGATTGATCAGGGTACCGACACGGTGCCGGTTGATGCCTACTGGATGTCCTGTGCACCTTTTACCGAACGCAAAGCTGAGGCGCATGCTGCTGGTACCGCCGAATCTATTACTTTGATCAGCGGCCAGCTGGAAGTGGGCACCACTGGCAATACCAAGTTGCTGCGCGCCGGAGAAAGTCACAGTTTTGCTGCCGACGAGCCACATTTATACCGCACCGGTGAGAGCTGGGCGACCGCATTGTTAACCATCGTTTATCAACCGGCAGCGAATTCAGACGATGTCCGCGCACCGGTATCGGCAGAGCAAACCGGCAGGAGCAACTAATGGCAGTTTCCAGCAACACCAGCCCGGTTCAATCGCCATGGCTGCTAGGTGCGAAAGATGCGCTGCCACTGCTTGGCGGTTATATTCCGGTGGCCATTTCGTTTGGGCTTATTTCGGTACAGGCCGGCTTTAGCGCGCTGGCGACGGTACTGATTTCGACATTGATTTATGCCGGCGCTTCGCAGTTTTTGTTTATTGCGATGGTGGCATCCGGTGCGCCTTTGTGGCTGGTGGTGCTGATGACGCTGCTGATAAACGCCCGCCATGTGGTGTATGGGCCAAATTTAGCGCCTTATTTGCCGCAAAGTCGCTATTGGCCCTGGTTGATGCACGGCTTAACCGACCAGATTTTTGCACTGGCGCATAGTCGTTTGCCAAAGCTTGCCGCGAAAGATCGGCTCGGCTGGTATACCGCCGCAGCGCTGGTGGCTTGGTTTAGCTGGATTGCCGGTACTGCCCTTGGTGCTATCGCCGGAGCGCAAATTACTCAGCGTTGGCCGTTACTTGGCGAAGTGATGCCGTTTGCACTACCGGCATTATTTTTAGTGTTGTTGGCGCCAAGATTTACCTCAACAGTCTGGTCGCTGACTCTTGGTTGTACTATAGCCGTCGCGATGCTACTGAAAATACTCGGCATCAGTAATGGCGCTATTCCACTGGCGGCGTTGGCGGGCATGGCGATGTTTTACCTGCTGCAGGCCAGAGCAAATGCCAAGACAAAAAACGGAGCTATTGCTGATGGTGAATGAAGTCTGGCTGGCAATGGCCGTATGCGCTATTGGTACATTTTTAATGCGCGTGATCCCGATGCTATGGATGAAACGTCATTTGATCCGACAACAAGTCGCCGCCACCGAAGCCTCGATGCCAGTGTGGCTGACGGTGCTGGCGCCAACCATGATCGCTGCGATGTATGGCGTGTCGTTGGTACCCGCGAACCAGAGCTTCAGCGCCTGGCTCGCCACCGCCATCGGCATTCTGACCACTTTGCTGGTCTGGCGTCGCACCCGATCCTTAGGCTGGCCAGTCTGTGCCGGAGTGTTGATGTTTGGTGTGGTGGAAGTGGTGGCGGTATTGATCGCGGGCAATTAAAGACGCAGTCTTGTATTTACCAAAAATGTCACCAGATCTGCGACGTTCGAAAATCTGTTCGGCGGTGGAGCTAAGCCACTGTCAGTTTCACTAAAACCCTGTTGGGAAGCATGATGATCCACCCAAAATATCAGTCGCTTGTATTTGCGTTTTTTATGGCGTTGTTGATGTCGTGTCTGATGTCATTGGTGATCACGGTGCACAATATCGGGCTGGTGCCGGATATTCTGTCGATTTGGCTGGACGCTTGGGCGTTTGCGTTTGTGGTCGCGTTTCCGGCGGTGATGCTGGTGGCGCCGTTAGTACGGACATTAGTGCTGAAACTGGTGCGAAAGCAGTAAATTCGCACCAGCTATTGTAGGTAATAATGCGCTGGTTATCCCGGGCTTTCCAGTGACGATGTTACTGCAGAATGAACCGGCGCTGCAGGCAAGGACCACAGGCTGTGTAAGGCAGCTTTGTGTTGGCGCTGCTGCGTTTTGTAAGCAGCAAAGGCAAAGATAGTGGCAAACAGCAGCGCCATCAGATCAACGCCAGCAGTACTGCTAAAAGCGTACAGATCCGGCTGACGCCATTGCAGATATAAACTGGCAAATGGCAATGCCGCACAGCTAACAGTTAACAGCAACAAGCCCTGATAAGCCGCGCGGGCGGCACCTTGCCAGAACGTCCACACCACAAAAACCACAAACACACTGTAGTAGCTGACTAAATAGGCATAGTTGAGGTTACTGAGCAAAGCGCCAGGCAAATTCTCACTCAGCCCATTCCCGCCTAGCAGTTTCCCGCTCAGCAGCGTCAACACCACCGCCAGCATCGAGCCCAGGCTAACGCCGACGGTCAAAGCGGCCATCACTCTGGTACTGCGGCTGACCTGTTGTTGTTTCTGACTACGTTTATCCAGCCACAACAAATTGCCGCTATAAAACAAAAAGGCACCAAACAAGCCCATCACAAAATAACCCCAACGCCCCCAGTCGCCGGCGTAACTGCCATAATGCAGCGCAAACAAGCCCATCACCGTTTTGCCATAGTCAGCACCAGGCTGATTGGAAAAAGTAAATGGCTGAATTTCCAAGGTATAGGGATGCATGTACAAATAATCGGCATCAGGGCCACGCACCATCCCGTCTGGGTTTAGCATCTGAATAATCACCACGGGTGAGCGCGAGTTCAGTCGCATGTAACTCAGATGCACCGGTTTATGCGCCGGACTGTAAGCCTGCGCCGCAGCCAGCTGTTGTGCCAATGGCGGCAGACTGGCGACATCATAGCTTTGGCGCGGCGGCTCGCCTTGGGCAAACATCGGCGTATCGCCATAAAATGGTGTTAACCCGTCATAAATTAAATCGTGAAAGGCAAACACAATCACCGTCCAGGCGATGATCAAATGAAACGGCAAGCTGGCAATGCCAACCAGATTGTGGCTGTCGAGCCAGAAACGGCTGCTGCCTTTGCTGGTTCTGAGCGCAAAAAATGTTTTGGTCAGGGTCGGTAGCAGGATCACCACCCCTGACACCAACGCCAGAAAATACAGCACTGCGGCAATGCCCAATACATACACGCCGGCCTGATCATGGCCAATCTCGCCACCGATGCCGGCACTGCGATGCAGATAATCCAGCAGATCGGCAAAACGGTTTTCGGTGTGCTGTTGCAACACGATTTGTTGCGGCTGGCTTGACGCGTTCAGCCGGGCTTCGCTCAGCTGGTTGTCCAGCCGCAACTCGCGGGCGTTGCCCTGACTGTACCAGCGGATCACCGGCGCACTTTCGCGTAAATCCAGGGTAAAACCAGCCTGCAGCGCCAGAGCTTGTTGCTGTAACGTGGTATCTAACAAAGTTTGCCAATCGCGCAGCGGAGCTGGCATTGGATTGTGGTCCCCGGCAACAGAAACCGTAGGTGTGATCCACTGCTGCAACTGATGTTTAAACATGGTCAGGCTACCGGCGTAAAATCCGATAAACAACAATAAACCGGCGCAGATGCCGGTCCAGGTATGCAAACTCTGGTAAGTTCGTAAAATATCAGCCCTGACTTTCATGCCAGACTCCGTAATAAAAAAAAGCTGCAATACAACAGGACGGTGATGCTACCGAGCACCAACCAGGCACGTCGGCCGCTTGGAAATAGATAAACCCCGGCCAAAATCACTAGCCAAAACGGAGTGACCAGCCACATTGCAAACTGAGTTTTGTCGCCAGACTCAATCGACCCTGGGCCATACCAAACAAAAAAACCAACACAAACAAAAGCGATGGCTAAACCAGCAAAGACCCCCGCCAGCGTTTTTTGCAGCCAGTCTTTTTGGGTGGGCGTGCTTCGATTAGATCTCGTCATGGCGGTTTCCGGCAGGTAATAAAGTGGCAAAAGGCAGCAGCATCAGCCACAACATCAACAGCAATAAGCAGAAAAATATCGTGGTGGACCTACTGAGTTGGAACGCCGCAGTCACAATTGCTGCAACAGCCGCCAGGGTGCCAACCAGTCGCCAGTGGCGCGACAGTGGTTTTTTCAGTAAACGTTGATGTCGGTTGCTGCAATACCACAGCAGTACCGCGATAAACAGCAAGATGGTGACCAGGATTAATTTCAGCATCACAAGATCCTTTTAAAAACGCGCAGATATTAATGTAAATAGTAATGATTCGCAATTGATCTGTTAAAATGTTTGTGCTAATTTGCCGCCACTTTTTAATAGGTATTTAAATCGGGAGTGGTCAAACATGGAAATCAATAACAAATTTGCGCTGAAACCTTTGGCTTTGGCCATGCTGGTTGGCAGTGGTGGCGTGATGGCGCAGGCAATGCTGACCCTGGACGGAGAGGCTGAGCGTAAAGCGCGGGAATCGATTGAAGTCATTACCGTCACCGGTGAAAAAACCGAACGTTCACTCAAAGATACCGCCGCTTCAGTGGCGGTGATCAATCAGCAGATGCTCGACAGCGGCCAAATCGTGTCGATGTCCGATGCGCTCAAAGACGTTGCCAACGTCGTGGTGCTGACCGGCGCCGTACCGGATATCCGTGGTGTGTCAGGCAACGGCTCTGCCACCGGTTTTAACTCATTCACCGGAGGCGCTAGGGCGCGGGTCAGCAATCTGGTGGACGGTGTGGCGCAGCCATTTGTGGCGGAAGTCACCGGCGATACCGGTTTGTGGGATATCGAACAGATCGAAGTGTTCCGCGGTCCGCAATCCACCAGCAATGGCCGCAACAGCATCGGTGGTGCGGTGATTGTGCGCACCCGTGATCCGGTGATGCAAACTGAAGGGGCAGTGCGCCTTGGTTATCGCAATCAAGACAACTTTGTAGACAGTGCGCTGGCATTTTCGACGCCGATTGTTGAAGACGAGTTGGCGGTCCGCCTGGCCACACAATGGATCAACGGCGATACCTATTCCAACCCGGTTAGCTATGCCAGCAATCCGTCAAAAACCGACTTTGCCGCGCTGGAAACTCAGAACAGCCGCGCCAAGTTGCTGTGGACACCCAAAGCCAACCGTGACCTGAAATTATTGTACAGCTACAACCACTATCAGGAAGAGGGCAATGCCGGCCGGTTGTTTTTTGATGCAAAAAATCCGCAGGATTACATCCCGTTGTTTCAGCGTGAGATGAAAACCGAAGCTGACACCCACAGCCTGCAGCTCGGCTATCAGTTGGCACCTTTCATGGCGGCGGAAACTTTAGTCGCTTATCTGGATCATCAGTGGGGCTTTGATGGTTATGAGAACAAAGCCAGCAATGAATCCGATGTGCGGATGCACCAAAAAGAATGGACAGTCGACAGCAAAGTGTCGGTTGGCGACAGCAAACACAGCCACTCCGGTTTTGTTGGTGTAGCTTATTTTTCCCGTGAACAAGAATTTAATAGCCAGGGTCTAACGCAGTACTTTGGTGATGACAGCAGTGATTCCAAAGCCATTTATGGCGAAGGCAACTACCGTTTTTCGAACACATGGAACCTGACCGGCGGTGCCCGGGTTGAACATGAAAGTCAACAACGGGATTTTTCGTTGTTCAGCCGTGGCAAATGGAACCGGGCGCAGCTTGATAACGACAAAACCTTTACCTTGCCGAAATTAGTGCTGCAATACCATCTGGCGGAACATACCACGTTATCCGTCAGCGCACGGCAGGGCTACAACGCCGGTGGTGGTGCGCTGAACAATATGACCAACGAGTATTACTATTACGATTCGGAAAAGGTGAACACCTTTGAGCTGAGTTCACGCTCGGTGCTTGGTGCCGGTGACATCAGTCTCAGTGCCAACTTGTTCTGGAATGATTTCAGCGATTATCAGGCGCTGAGCAGTACCCGTACTATTACCAATATCGATCAAGCGCATAGCTATGGTCTGGAGCTGGAAGCGTACAGTATGCTGGGCGATGACCTTCAGCTGCACACAGCGGTTGGTTTATTGCAATCGGAAATCGACCGCGCGCCGGTTGGTTTTGCCAGTGCTGTTGGCAAAGAGCTGAACTCGGCACCATCCACCAGCGCCAGTCTGGGATTAAGCTGGTGGCTGAGTGACGCCTGGCAGCTGGATATCAACACCAGCTATGTCGGTGAGTTTTATGGTGATTTGAATAACACGCCGGAACGTACTGCCGGTGACTATGTGCTGACCCGGTTGTCTGCGGGTTATCATCAAGATAGCTGGCAGCTGAACTTGTTTGTAAACAATGCGTTTGATGAATATGGCGTGACGTCCCGCGACCCGATCAGTGTGGCCTATGTCAACGGTTACGTCGCGATGGTGACACCCCGTACTGTTGGTGCTTCTGTGACCTATCGGTATTAAACTCCAGCATTAGCCTGCGGAATTCATTTCCGTGATAATTCATCATGTTGAGCGGCAAAGTGCTTGGTTGCCGCTCAATACGTATGTAAGCTAGCGAACTGGAATTTTTTAGCTAAAGCTGTACCTGGTACCAGCAGATCTACAGCCGCGTTTTTAGGCGATAGCGAGGGTACATCATTGCAATTTCAGCCAATCACCGAACTTAACTGTCTGCTACCGCAGCCATTTTCGGCGCTGCGTTTTTCAGTGCCGGAGCTGATCACTCCGCAGGATTTTGCCGCTTTTGGCATCACGTTTCCCGATAATCTTCGAAGCGCCGTGCCAAAACGTCGTGCAGAATATTTGGCTGGCCGCAAGTGTGCCCAGCAAGCATTGCTGCAATTTGGGATCAAGAACGTTCAAGTAGGGACTGGTGAAAACCGTGCACCTGTCTGGCCACCAGGTGTATTGGGGACCATTACGCACAGTAATAACCTTGCTTTGGCCATGGTAACTCGTATTGGTACTTGTCGTGGGATTGGTGCTGACATCGAGAATTTTATGAGTCAACAGCAAGAGCTTGAACTAAAGGATTTAATGGTATATCCGGGTGAACAACAGCAATTCGCACTGCTCAGTCGCCAGATCGTCTGTCCGTTGACCTTAGTGTTCTCGGCCAAAGAAAGTATCTTTAAGGCGCTTTATCCTTCAGTAAATCAGTACTTTGGCTTTGAGGCCGCGGCATTAACCGGATTTAATGAAAATTGTCTCTGGTTTACTATAACCACAGCCCTTAGTGACAGGGTGCCAGCAGGCAGCAACCTGACTGTGTGGTACCAGTTATTCGATGGTTGGCTGCTCACTGAATGTCAGTTTTGACCTGAGCCACAACCACGAGCGCAGGCCTCGCTGAATTGCTGCTCGGGCTTTATTACAATCGCCGACCCTGAATGACATCAACCAGAAACAGCACCACTGCAAACACTAATAAAATGTGCAGCAAATTGCCTATCGCCAGCGGGGATACAAAACCCAGCACCCATAAGATTAATAAAATTATCGCAATTGTTTTTAGCATGAATTGTCGTCTGTAATGAATAGAGGCAGAGATAGTGACGGCGATTTAGCGTCGCCGTCTGTGCGGTAGCTAACACAAGCGTGGGATTGGTTATTTATTTTCGCTGCAACACCACCGATCCCAAGGCCGGTAATTCGATGGTCAGGCTATGCTGCTGCGCCGGGTTGGTGCTCTGCTGTTGCTGGCTGAAGAGGTCAGTAAAAACTGCAGATGTTTCAGATAGTTGCCAGGTTTTGATTAAATCTGCCGGCAATTGCAGGTTAAAACTCACCGGCTGATCCGCAAAATTACTCACCACCAACAACTGTTGTTTATCATCAAATCGGGCAAAGCTTAGTTGTTGTTCGCTATAGCCTGGGCTTGTTAGATTCAGTTGATGTAATGAAACAAACTCGCCTTGCAGCGCGCTCGCTTCACTGCTGAATTTCAGCAATTGCTGATAAAAAGTGCGCAACGCAGTTTGCTCAGCGGTTAAACCACCGCCATCGTATTTGCCGCCATTGAGCCAGCCCTGATGTGCCGGCACACCAACGTAGTCAAAAATGCTGGTTCTGCTTGGCTTGCCAAAACCGGCATCTAAAGCACCGGCTTCACCCACTTCCTGACCAAAATACAACAAGGTTGGCGCTTTGCCGATCAAGGTCGACACCACCATCGCCGGTTGGCCTTTTTCGGCCAAGCCTGCAAATTCCGGGCTGGCGATCCGCTGCTCGTCGTGGTTTTCCAGAAACTTCAGCATATGTTGGTCGATATCAGCCACTTCCGCTTGTTTGGCCAGTACTTCAGATCCAGCACCTTTACCTTGCATCAGCCGCTTTAAGCTGTCGTAAAAGCCTACTTTGTCGTACAGATAATCCATTTTGCCGAGCTGCACATAATCGCGATATAACTGCGGCTGATATACTTCCGCCAACAGCAACGCATCTGGGTTTTGCAATTTGATGCTGCTATTTAAAAAGCTCCAGAATTCCACCGGCACCATTTCTGCCATATCAAAGCGAAAGCCATCAACGCCAAGCGCTAGCCAGTAGTGGGTAATATCGCGGAACTTTAACCAGGAATTGGGTAAATCTTTGCCTTGCCAGAAGGCGGCATGCGCCGCGTGGTCCTTGCTGGCGTAGTCGGTTGGTAAACGCTCAAAATCGTAGCTGCCGTCTGGTTTGACGCCGTAGTTAATTTTCACCGTTTCATACCAGTCGTTAAAATCGGGTTTGGCGGCGCGGGCACCATTGCCGGTCCATTTGGCTGGCATTTCGGCGAATTTACCGTCTTTCAGTGGATGTTTTTCTTCGCCAAGCGGGCTAAATTCGGCAGGAATATCTGGCAATTCAAAGGCTTGGCCAGGGACATAATAGAAGTTGTTGTGTTTGCTGTATGCAACTGTGGTGTTATCATCAGCGCCAAAATCGCGCACGCCGGCAGGTTTGCCCAGCGATTCATAACGGCGCGCCACATGGTTTGGAACTATGTCGATAACCACTTTAATGCCATGCAGATGTGCACGGTCAATCAATGCTTTAAATTCTTCGAGGCGTTTGGCGGGATCGACCGCCAAATCCGGATTCACACTGTAATAATCTTTCACCGCATAAGGTGAGCCGGCGCGGCCTTTAATCACATCCGGGTCGTCGGCACTGATGCCAAAAGCGCTGTAATCAGCGACCAGCGCATGGTGTGGTACACCGGTTAACCATAAATGCGACACGCCCATCGCTTTGAGGCTAATCAGCGCCGCATCGTTAATATCATTCAATTTACCAACGCCGTTTTGCGCCGCGGTGCCAAACCGCTGATTAGTGGTGTTGCTGTTGCCAAATAAGCGGGTAAAGGCCTGATAAACAACTACTTTTCCGGTTAAATTTGTGGGTTTCTCTGGGGTTGCAGCCGCTGTGCCAGTCGCCGCAGTGGAGATAGCTTGAGGTGCCGCCGGCTTGGTTTCGCTCGCTGGATTACATGCCATCAGCGTTAATGCTGTGGACGAAATGACAGTTAACCATTTGAATTTGTTCATTTATTGCGTTCATCGCTGACAGGTTTGGTTTTATGCTAGCACAAAGCCTACGACCAACGCCGATCCTGCATACGTTTGCATTGCAATCCAGGTTGCATTCCAGATAGTCATCCGCCTTGGTATCAACGCCGAGGCGCGGCTGGTTACTGGCTATATTGGTGATCAATGGCATAAATTTTATCGAGTAAATCGCGATTGGCGGGATGATCGGCTTCGGCAAAACTGACCTGACTTTCATTGGCTAGCACCAGCACCGCCTGTTGATAGCCAAAATAGACATGATGACCAAAAAAACTGACGGCAACGGCCAGGCCCTGCAGCTGATAGCCAATGCCAAAAGGCGTGTCGGCTATACGACCAAAATTTTCGGCTTTGGCAAAAATTCCCATCAATAGCCGTGGTGAGGGCAGGGCTGGCATGGTGACCGGGTCCGCTGGTATGAAGTAAATTCAGTATGGCTAATTCTACAGCTGCTGTCACCAATTCAGGGGAAGGTGTACGAAGTGGGTTCCGCAACTAATGCCTGATCTGAGGTTGCCGTGACAGACACAGCTGGTTATAGTCGGGAAAAAGGAGAAGTTATGAAATTTCATCGTACCGCTATTTTTACCAGTTTGATGTTGTTGTCGGCTGGGGCTGTTGCCCACGATCATGCAACGGCGCACGCTTTACCTACTGCACAACAACAATTTTTTGACCAGATTAAAGCCTATTGTGGCCAGGCTTTTGCCGGCAAACTGGTGAAAAGTAACGACAGCGACAAAGAGATGCTGAGTAAAACAATGGTGATGCATGTCCGTGAATGCAGCGATACCGAGCTCAAAGTGCCGTTTCACGTCGGCGACGATCATTCCAGAACCTGGGTCATTACTAAAATCAGCAATGGCCTGCGCTTAAAACACGATCATCGTCATCAGGACGGTTCTTCAGATAAAGTCACCATGTACGGCGGTGATACCGCAAACCCGGGCACTGCTAACAAACAGGCGTTTCCGGTGGATCAACATTCTAAAACCATGTTCGCTGCCAACAATATGAAAGCATCTTCCGGCAACACCTGGTTTGTCGAAATTATCCCCGGTCAAGTGTACCGCTATGGCTTAAAACGTGAAGGCCGTGAATTTGAAGTTGAATTTGATTTAACCAAACCAGTGGCCATGCCGCCAACGCCTTGGGGACATCAATAAGCGCTGCACTTGCTGAGCCTGCCGCAAAAGTGGCGGGCTGAGGTAAAGCCAGAGCTGGCTGCGTCAGACAGACTAGCCAAGCACTCCGGCGCTGCGTTACCATCGGCTTACCGCGTGGTCTGGCGACCAGAGAATGGACAACATTCAGTGCTGCCAGCTGCAACCGGCCATTCTAATAAAATTCGAATAACAACCACGGAGCTTTGAATGAAAGCGAATTTTTGGTTTTCAGGAACATCGCTGGCGCTGACCGCCTGCCTTGGCCTGGCTGCTTGTTCTGAGCCGCCTAAGCCGACTGAGCAGGCTGCTCAAACAACACCAGCAACACCAGCTGCCACACCGGCCGCAACTGCGACCACTGAAGCAGCAGCCACTGCCTTAGTCGACACTTTGATGAACCCAAAACTGGGCGAATACATCAAAACCTTATCTTCTGACGAATTTCAGGGCCGCGCGCCAGCCACCAAAGGCGAAGAGCTGACACTGGCTTATATCTCGGAACACTTTAAAAAAATCGGCTTAAAGCCACTGTCCGGCGACAGTTTTGTCCAGCCGGTGCAGTTGGTGCAAATTGACCCGAAAGAAGTCTCCAGCATGACGTTCACGGGCGAAAAAGCACCGGCGGAATTTAAATACCGTGAGCAAATGTTCACCTGGACCACCCGCGTCACCGAACTTTCAGAAGTGAAAGAATCTGACATGGTGTTTGTCGGTTACGGCATTGTGGCACCGGAATATAACTGGAACGACTACGAAGGCCTGGACGTCAAAGGCAAAACCGTGGTGATGTTTGTCAATGATCCGGGTTTTGCGACTAAGGATCCAAACCTGTTCACCGGCGACGCCATGACCTACTACGGTCGCTGGACTTACAAGTTTGAAGAAGCGGCCCGGCAAGGTGCGGCGATGGCACTCATCGTCCATGAAACCGATGCAGCCTCGTACGGCTGGCATGTAGTTGCCGGCGGCTCAGCCACCAAATTTGACCTGATTAACCCGAATAAAAATGCCGACCGCTCGGCCATCGAAGGCTGGGTAACCACAGAATCTGCGCAAACCTTGTTTGCCGGTGTGGGTGAAACCATTGATTCAATGCGTAAAAAAGCGCTGAGCAAAGATTTCACGCCGGTGCCACTGAATATCAAAGCTTCAGTCAGCGTGAAAAACAACGTGCGTGAACTGACGTCTGGCAACGTGGCTGGTTTTATTGAAGGCAGCGAAAAACCGGATGAAGTGGTGCTCTATATGGCGCACTGGGATCACCTGGGTGTTGATTTCTCTAACCCGAAAAACAAAGTGTTTAACGGCGCAGTCGATAACGCTTCCGGCACTGGCGGCCTGATGGCATTGGCCGAATATTATGCATCTCAGCCAAAACCAAAACGCAGCGTGGCTTTTGTCGCAGTGACTGCGGAAGAACGTGGTCTGCTGGGCTCGGCATGGTATGCGAAAAACCCATTGTTTCCGCTGAATAAAACCGTCGCTGGCATCAACATGGACGTGATGAATGTCCATGGTCCGATGAAAGATATGGTTGTCGTTGGTAAAGGCAATTCTGAGCTGGAAGTGATTTTAGAAAAATACACCAAAGAGCAGGGCCGGTATGTCGCGCCAGAGCCAAATCCGGCCGCAGGTTCATACTACCGCTCAGACCACTTCAACCTGGCTAAAGCCGGCGTGCCAATGCTGTACGCCAAAGGCGGTGTTGATAGCGTCGCCAACGGCAAAGAATGGGGCCTGGCGCAAGCGAAAAACTTCAACACCTGTTGCTACCATAAAGTAGAAGACGAATATAACGAAAACTGGGACTTGTCCGGCGCACAGCAAGATTTATTCCTGTACTACCGGGTTGGTCTCGAGTTAGCTAACTCTGAATCCTGGCCGAATTGGTATGAAGGGAAAGAGTTCCGCGCAGCGCGGGATGCTTCTCGGGCTGACGTTAAGTAACAGCGTTGCTGTTGCTTAATTTATTGTTTTTTATAAATAAGTAGGGGCGATAAGCGCAGCGCCATCGCCCAAAGTGCTTTCAAAGCCGGTTCATGTTTTCATGCACCGGCTTTTTTTATGTTGTGGGCAATCAACGGTTGCTCTACTGCATACACCCAAAAGTAGGGTGTACTCACCCGAAGGGTAGTACGCCACGGGGCCACCGATTTCGTTGATTAACAACTGCGTTGCGCGGGTTTCGCCTACGGCGAGTTACTTATTTTGCTTCGCCAAAATAAGTAACCAACAAAAGGCGACCCCGGATCGCTCGAAAGCCCGCAATAAAATCAACAGTTTGAGGCAACTGCGCAAACTCGCGATTTGCTAACGTCAAATCGCTCAAACAGTGCGCAGTTTTAAAACCTCAAACCGCCGATTTTAAAGCGGCTCGCTTTACGGGGATGAAGAGCACAAGCTTACTTTTGGATTTTTCACATTGGGTGTGAAGAGGAGCCTAATTTTGTTCTGCTCTGCGCCCACAATTGTCAGATTTCTGGTACAACAGTACCTTGATAATCATTAATTTTCATTTTTATTAGCTGTATATTAGGGGGTAAAATTTGCCTCAAGATTAGACTTCTTTCATGTGGAACCCTGGGGCCTAAGTATATTTTTTTGATTGGATTCGGGATCTGGAAAAATTCATCTTTACAGATTATCCTGTACTCTTCTTCATATTCCCATTCCTTAGTTTTGATTTCCAGTAAGTTTCTTTGTCCCTTCAAACTATCGCTTACATGAGTAAACATTGGACCAAAAGGGCTATAAACGATCTTTGCCAAATCTATATGATGTTCGGGAATGTCTATTTCAATGGCTATTCCTTTATGGCTCGATGCATAATGAGACCATAATAAAAAATTATCTATTGACTTAGACAGAGCGCAAATTCTCCATTCATCACGCTTGCCATTTACGTGATTATCAAAATCGCTTCCGAGAGATGAATAATACCTGCCTTCTAAAGGATCATTTAACGAACCCCATTTTGAACACCAGACTCTATTATTAAATACGATATCAAGAGACTGCCACAAGTCATCAATTGCACGGTATTTATATAGAAGCATGAAAAATTACCTTCAAATATTTTTTAAATTAAATATTATGCATATTTAATGCGATCGTAATAACTTACGCTATCTTAGTTTGGCTATGTTTTCAACGGCATGTTGCGTATAAATTAAATGAAACAAAAGATAGATTTTTTTATGACTCTGTGTGTAAAAACTCTCTAACTGTAAGTATATACCGCAGGAAATAAGTTATTTTTAATGGCGATTTCAAATAAGGAGTTTTGGGCAGCGCAAAATTAATCGTGATGTTATCTTCTTGCACAAAGCTACTTTCGACCCGCTTTTCCGCCCCGTAAAGCGAGCCGGGGGGGTGGCCGGTTTTGAGGTTTTAAAACTGCGCACTGTTTGAGCGGTTCGACGTTAGCGAACCGCGAGTTTGCGCAGTTGCCTCAAAATCGAGACAAACTTCCGGGCTTTCGAGCGATCAGGGGTCGCCTTTTGTTGGTTACTTATTTTGGCGAAGCAAAATAAGTAACTCGCCACAGGCGAAACGCTCTTAAAAGCAATCAAAGCAGCAGCTTTGCCATTCAGGCACTGCGCTGTGAGTTTCAAGTTTCAGCAACCGACTGATACACTATTCCGCATCTATCTATGCCCAAAAGGTCTCATCAATGCGCATATTCTCCCTACTATTCATCCTCTGTTGCATGCCCATATCGCTGACTGCCACTGAGCACGAAGACAAACACAAACACGAGCACAAACAGCACAGCTATGTCGGCAGCCATGGCATGGTGTTATTTGCTGCCGGAGATACCGTGCTGGCTTCACATCTACCGCTGTACCGGGCGCCGCATGATTATCAGTTGGTGTATCAGTTGGCATTGCCAGCGGCCGAACAGAAGGCAGTGCTGGCGTTATTAGGTGCTGGCCAGCAACTGACGCTGCTGCCGCAAAATTTTGATTTACGTCTGCTAATTGAAGGTAAGACTTTTGATATCGGTGCTGCGGTGTATCAGGGGCATTTTGAACGGGGTGGACGGTTATGGCTGGACAATATTCAGCTTACTTTTGCCCGCCAGTTATACCGTCGGCCGTTACAACAGCTCAGCATTGCTACGAACGCTCAATATGACGTGTTCAGTGTGGCGGGTAACCACTTTTTGCTACATCGCATCGCGGCTGCGCCTAGTTTTGATCAGATTTTACAGCTACCCCAGTTACCGCCAACGCCGGTCACTTTGGCTACTACTGACGGCGCAGCCACATTGCAGCTGCTGCAGGCGATGGGTATTTCTGCCAAGCAGCTCTATCTGGAAACCGCCGATCTAAGTCAGTAACAACACTAACAATAGTGCTAGTCCGCAGCTTTGGGCGCACAAAAGGCTTTGCTGTAATACCCTGAGGGGTCAAAACAACAAACCCGCCGCTGGCCGGAGCTGAGCTTGTCACAAGCCTCGAGGATCCGTTTCTGCCGGGTTTTGGCTTGTTTGGCTGACGTTACCCAGTGGATCCAGTCCAGCCGGGCGAGGGGAGTGGTGTCGTCCCAAACGGCCCGGGCGGCAGGCGCAGCTTGTAGCGCGTGATACAAATCCGCCGGAATTTCTGGTTCCGGCTCTTCTGCGACCGCCATAATTTCGAACCTGGCAATATCGCCGAAGTTTAAGCCTGCGGTTTTCAGTAAATCTTCGTTCAGCCGCAGCCAATGACTTAATTGTCCATCCGGCTCCAGCGTGGTCTGGAAGGCATGTCCGTTGATTGAACCTTCGATGGACGTCCTGCCACGCCTTGGAAGTTTGGCACTGGCGAATTCGGGCAAAACAACAAAAGCCCACAAATTATCACCCTCCGGATGGGCCGGACGCCGGAGTATTTCTTCAAACTGCGATGTTGTGTCTTGTTGGGTCATACCGAATTAATCCTTTAATAAGACGGCTCAGTAGCCAAAATCTGTCGCTTGCCATGACGATAATGATGTAGCCAAATTAGCTGTTTTTACCTTGGTGTTCAACAATACATCTGGCAATGCGGCGGAGCTGACCAAAGAAACTCGCCATAGCCGAGACCAGACCCACACACCAGTAGCACACAGCGGTATTAAAAAAATGACGAATTGGCAAAAGCAGCAATGGTACTTTGCACAAGTGGCCAAAGCGGCAAAAACGCATTAAATATGTAACGGGTTACATTCAAAATTAGCGCCCATCGTCCAGCCGCAAATTTCTGATAGCCAAAATGCCCGACAACGCATACAGTTAAACGCAGCCAGCGTGAATTACAGCTCAAAAATCGTGCTTTTGCTGCAATAATCAGGTCAGCTGAACCACCGTCTGCCGTCAGAGCAGAGTCCAACACCAAGGAGAACCGATTTGAAATTCATCAAACTCAGCCAACTCGCATCGACCATGCTGCTCGCTGCAACCCTCAGCATGCCTGCGCTGGCCGCAGATAATGTGCTAAATAATGAAGAAAAAGCGCAAGGCTGGCAGTTGCTGTTTAATGGCACCGATATGTCGCAATGGCGTAATTTCAAAAAAGCAGATTTAAGCGACAAATGGCAGATTGAAGACGGTGCGATGAAGCTCACATCCGGTGGTGGTGGTGACATTCTGACCAAAAAACAGTACCAGAATTTTGAGCTGCTGCTTGATTGGAAAATTGCCGAAGTTGGCAACAGTGGTATTTTTGTGCTGGTTGATGAAACCGGTAACACTATTTACGCCCATGCACCGGAAATTCAGATTTTGGACAACGAACGCCATTCAGATAACAAACTCGACACCCATAGATCAGGTTCGTTATACGACATGATAGCTTCACCACCGTCGTCGCATAAAAAGGCGGGTGAGTGGAATACCACCAAAATTCGGTTGCAAAACAGCAAGCTGACGATTTGGCAAAATGGCGTGCAAACGGCTGAAGTAACCATCGACAGCCCAGAATGGCATAAACTGCTGGCGGCCAGTAAATTTGTCAAATGGGAAGGTTTTGCCAAAGCCAAAACCGGCCATATTGGCTTGCAGGATCATGGTGACCAGGTCTGGTTTAAAAATATCAAAATTAAAGAGCTGAACTGATGAAAGACTTTGAAGCTGAAGTACTGGTGGTTGGCTCTGGTGCGGGTGGCGCCATGGCCGCTTATGAGCTAACCAAAGCAGGTCGCAAGGTATTGTTGCTGGAAGCGGGGCGTGATTATGACCCGAAAGCCGAGACCCCGATGTTTAAACGCAACGGTGAAGCGCCGTTGATGGGCGCGGGCAATAGCGATAAAGATTTTGGTTTTTATGACGCCACCGTCGACGGTGGCTGGCAGGTGCCGGACGAGCCTTACACCAGCGCTGAAAATTCGGATTTTATGTGGTGGCGGGCGCGGATGCTCGGTGGCCGCACCAATCACTGGGGCCGCTATTCTTTGCGCTTTAGCGAACATGATTTTAAAGGCAAAAGCCGGGATGGGCTTGGCGCCGACTGGCCGTTTGAATATAACGACATTGCGCCCTGGTACGATAAAACCGAAGCTTTAGTCGGAGTTTGCGGTACCAATACCGGGTTGGACGACATGCCACCCTCATCAGATGGCGTGTTACAACCACCGCCGCTGCCACGTATTCCAGAGCTGTTAGTAGCCGCTGCCGCGAAAAAACTCGGTATTCCAACAGCGCCGATGCACCGCGCCGTGTTAACCCGGCCGCTCGATAGTCGCGCAGCTTGTTTTTATGCGACGCCATGCGGTCATGGGTGTTCGATTGGCGCTGCCTTTCAAACCACCACGTCTCTTATTCCGATGGCCAAAGCCACCGGCAATTTGCAGGTGCTGACCGATGCCATGGTGAAATCTGTAGATGTCGATGACAAGGGCAATGTGGTTGGGCTTAGTTACATCGATAAAAAAACCGCCACCGAACACAAGCTTAGCGCCAAAGTGGTGATCCTGGCAGCCAGCGCCTGTGAATCAGCGCGGCTGTTATTGAATTCAAAAAGTGCCAAACATCCGAATGGGCTGGCTAATTCCAGCGGTCAGGTTGGCAAAAATATCATGGATTCCACCGGCGCCAATTTTGGTGCCATGGTGCCGGCGCTACAAGGGCGGCCGATTTACAACGAAGATGGCCATACTGCGAACCATTTGTTTATTCCGTGGTGGGGCCATCAGGCGCAAGCCAAGAAAGAGCTGAAGTTTCCGCGTGGTTATCACTTTGAACTGGGTGGCCGTTTTAGTGAGCCGGGCGCCAGTATTGATACCAGTCTGCAAGGTTATGGTAAATCACTGAAACAACAGGTCAAAAATAAATACGGTGCCTACGTGCATTTTGCTTTGCGCGGCGAGATGGTGCCGAACGAGCACTGTTATATGGATATCGACCCTTCAGTGAAAGATAAATGGGGTATTCCGGTGCCAAGGTTTCACTGGAAATGGTCCGAGCACGAATTGAATCAGGTGGAGCACGGTCTGCAAACGGCCAAGGCGATCCTGACCGAAATGGGCGCGACGGTGGGCGAACTGCCAACGCCGGAGCAGGCCATTTTAAAAGGCGGCCAGATCATCCATGAAGTGGGAACCACCCGGATGGGCGCATCGCCGAAAGACTCAGTCACCAATCAATGGGGCCAAACCTGGGATTGTCCGAACCTGTTTGTGATGGACGGCGGCGTGTTTGCCTCTAATCCGCATAAAAACTGTACTCTGACCATTATGACGCTGGCAATGCGCAATTCAGCCTGGCTGGCTGAGCAGTTGGCGACTGGCAGTTTAATGGCCGCTGTCACGCCACGTGCAACGCCTGTTTCAATGGATCTGTTAGCTGAAGGAGCAGTCTGAGATGACAAAAAATACCAAGCTGAATTCAGAAGAACCTGGCTATCAATATCAATCGGGCATGACCCGGCGTGATTCGTTAAAGCTATTGGCGGCGCTGGCCGCAAGTACCATGCTGCCGCTTTTGGCCGGTTGTGAAAAGCCGGCTGGTAATGTCGCGCCAGCGGTTCCAACGGCAGCCGCCACAACCGGTGAACACTGGCCTGAATTGCAATTAACGCCGATCGGCGGCAAAGGTTACGGCAAAGATCCAAACTTGATTATGCCGCCCAAATCGCCATGGCCGCTGACGATGACCGCCGCGCAGTTAACGTTGTTGGCCATTGTCGCCGACATTCTGATCCCACGCGACGGCCAGGTGCCAGCAGCGTCCGAAGTCAATGTGCCGGCGGTGGTGGACGAATGGATCAGTGCACCTTATGAGCGGCAACAGCAAGATCGCCCGGTCATTCTGGCCGCACTGACCTGGCTGGACGACGAAGCGACGATGCGTTACCAGGCGACCTTTGCCAAGCTGACGCCAGCACAGCGGCTGACGATAATTGACGATATCGCATATAACAATGAGCAAACGCCGCAGCAATTTAAGCGGATTGCCAATGCTTTCAGTCACCTGCGTGGCCTGGTGGTGGCTGCGTTTTTCGCCACGCCGGAAGGTACCAAGGACATTGGTTATGTTGGCAATGTGCCAATTGCCGGCGATTATCCGGGGCCAACGCCAGAGGCTTATGCGCATTTGAATAAAGTTTTGGCAGAGCTTGGGCTTGCGGAGTTTGCTTATAAAGCGTAATGGTTCTTTGGTAGCAAAGGGCTATTTTTTCCGATTTCCATTCGGAGTTGGTTTTAAAAGCGTTTCGCCGCTGGCGAGTTTCTTTCTTTTGCTTCGCCAAAAGAAAGAAACCAAAGAAAAGGCGACCCCGGATCGCTCGAAAGCCCGCAATAAAATCAACAGTTTGAGGCGCCGACAAAACTCGCGGTTCGCTAGCGTCGAACCGCTCAGACAGGTGTCGGCTTAAAACCTCAAACCGTCGATTTTAAAGCGGCTCGCTTTACGGGGGCTAAGAGCTGCTTACCAACGAAACCAAATTGTTCAAAGACATTCACGGTTTTCGAAATGTTGGTATTTAATACAGTCGAAATAAAATACTTTAGTTGCAATAAATACAAAGGAACTTCGCTTTTGGGTCCCCGTAAAGCGAGCCGGTGGTTTGGCCGGTTTTGAGGTTTTAAGCCAGCGCACTGTTTGAGCGATTTGACGTTAGCAAATCGCGAGTTCGCGCTGGTGCCTCAAAATCGAGACAAACTTCCGGGCTTTCGAGCGATCAGGGGTCGCCTTTTGTTGGTTACTTATTTTGGCGAAGCAAAATAAGTAACTCGCCAGCGGCGAAACGCTTTTAAAAAACAGTCACCGATCTGTAATCGGAAAACTAACGGAATTCGTGTCTATGAAAATTAATTCAAACACCAACAGCTGGAAGTTGCTGCTAACGGCAATGCTCCTGGTGCTATCTCCAGCAATATCAGCTGCCAGTTCTCAGCCAGAACAAACCACATTCAGCAGCAACTTCAGTAAATACTTCGAACAAGTCGCTTCCGACGAGCTGCAAGGAAGGGCACCGGCGACCGTCGGCGAAGAACGTACTGTGGCGTATATCGAGCAGAATTTTAAACGGTTGGGGCTGACACCTTTTGCCGACAACAGTTATCGCCAGGCGGTGCCGGTGGTGCAGATTGATCCGGTGGCGGTGTCGGCATTGACGTTCAGCGGAGACAAACTGCCAAAAAGCTTAGGTTATAAAACCCAGATGATGGCCTGGTCGACGCGGATGTTGCCGCAGATTGAGGTCAAGGACAGCGAGCTGGTGTTTGTTGGTTATGGCATCGTTGCGCCGGAATACGGCTGGAATGACTATAAAAATATCGACGTCAAAGGCAAAACCGTGGTGATGTTTGTGAACGATCCAGGGTTTGCCACTGGCGATCCGAAACTCTTTACCGGCAAAGCGATGACCTATTACGGTCGCTGGACTTACAAGTTTGAAGAAGCGGCGCGGCAAGGTGCGGCGATGGCGCTGATCGTCCACGAGACCGACGCTGCGGCTTACGGATGGAACGTGGTGGCGGGCACTAGCCCGATCCGCTTTGAGCTGGCGGATCCGAATAAAAACCAGCATAAAGCGGCGGTGGAGGGTTGGGTCACCACTGAATCAGCGACGCAGATCTTTGCAGCCTCTAATCAAACCATTGATTCGATGCGCAAAAAAGCTTTGGATCCAAAGTTTCAGCCTTTTGCGTTGAATGGCAAAGCCAATATCAGCATCAAAAACCAGATCCGCGAAATTGATTCCAGTAACGTGATTGGCTACATCAAAGGTAGTAAAAAGCCAGACGAGCTGGTGCTTTATATGGCGCATTGGGATCATTTTGGTCTCGACTTCAGCCGTAAAGACGACAAAATTTTTAATGGTGCACAGGATAACGCCGGTGGTATTGCCGGTTTGCTGGCGCTGGCCGAGAAGTTTCAACAAGGATCAAAGCCTGAGCGTTCGGTAGCTTTTATTGCCGTAACCGCTGAAGAACGTGGCATGTTGGGTTCGCGTTGGTACGCCGCCAACCCGTTGTTACCGCTGAATAAAACAGTGGCTGGTATCAATATGGACGTGATGAATGTCTATGGCCCGATGCGCGACGTGCAGGTGTTTGGCTACGGTGCTTCTGAACTGGAGCCGATGCTTGATAAATACGCCAAGGCGCAAGGGCGTTATATCGGGCCAGAGCCAACGCCGGAAGATGGTTTTTATTACCGCTCTGACCATTTTCAGTTAGCCCGTTACGGCGTACCGATGTTGTATGCGCGGGGCGGCGTTGACAGTTTTGCTCATGGCAAAGACTGGGGTTTGGCGCAGCGACGCGATTACACCAGTAATTATTATCACAAAGTAAATGATGAATTTAACCCGGCCTGGGACCTTCGTGGATCGCAGCAAGATTTGTGGTTGTATTATCAAGTCGGGCAAGAGCTTGCCAATTCCAGGCTCTGGCCAAACTGGTATCCGGGCAAAGAATTTAAAGCAGCTAGGGATGCGTCACAAGGCATGTCAGGGACCAAGTCACCAGATACGGAAAAATGATGGAAAAATCCGCCATAGCCTTGCAATCGACTATCTTTATCAAATCGCCGAAAATCTGTAGTTGGTTGTTATAGGTTATGCTGGAAAAACTCTCTTCGTTATCGGGATCGTCACAGGCGCTGCAACAATTGCAGGATCTCCGTACCCGCCGTTTATTACAAATTATTACTATCTCGATGTTAGGGTTATTGATTGCGCTGCTTCTGGTGAACGGCGCGACCAAACTATTGCTGCTTGCCGGTTCATTGGCACTCTGTTGTGCTGCAGCCGCCGCTTTTTATCAACGATCGTTGCTGGCGGCCTATTTATTGTTGTGGTCGATGGTGTTGATGTTATCGGGGCTGGCTTGGGTTGCCGGTGGGCTGAGGGACATTGCGGTGCTTGGTTACCCCGGGGTGTTGATTTACGCGGCACTTTTTGGCAGCAGTATGCTTTTTGTGTCATTGCTGCTGTTTATTATCGCATTTTGTGCGCTAATGGCCTGGGCCACCATGCAGGGTTTGCTGATCCCGCAGATACCAGTGGTCAGTTGGAACACTGTGGTGTTTATTGGGGTGATTTTACTGATCACCGGTTTTAGTGTGTACCTGATGACCAAAGATTTACGCCAGTTGATGGATTCGTTGCAACGGGAAAACGAGCGGGTGCGCAACAGCCAGGCAGAAATTGAACGGCTGGCGCACCATGACCGCCTGACTGGCTTACCGAACCGGATCTTGGCAGAAATTATTTATCAGCAGCTGTTACAGCATTGCCGGACTGAGGATTTACGGCTGGCGGTATTGTTTTTGGATTTGGATAATTTTAAGCCGGTGAACGACTCGTTGGGTCACACCGCCGGCGATCTGGTGTTGCAGCAGCTTGCCGCTCGTTTACTGGCGCAAATGCCGGAAGGAGCGATGTTATGCCGTTTTGGCGGGGACGAATTTCTGGCACTGGTGCCCACCGATGCCGATGACAGTAAATTGTCACTACTCGCCAAAGCGATGATTAATCAAACCTGCAGCCCCTTTTTGGTGATGCAAACCCATATCGAAATTTCCGGATCTGTTGGCATTGCCGTGGTGCCGCGCGATGGGGTGGAATTTAACGTGTTGTCGAAAAAAGCCGACATGGCGATGTATAAAGCCAAAAGTGACGGCCGCAATACCTGGCGTTTTTACGATGAAGAAATCGATAAAGCCAATATCGACAAATTTAACCTGTTGCAGCAAATCCGGCTGGCGCTCAAGGAACAACAGTTTCAGCTGTTTTATCAGCCAAAAGTCGATTTGGCCAGCGGTGTGATCACCGGTGCTGAAGCGCTGGTGCGTTGGCCACAAGCCGATGGCTCGGTGATTAGTCCGCTGGAATTTATTCCGCTCTGTGAAGAATCGGGGCTGATTGTAGAACTTGGCCACTGGGTATTACAAGAAGCCTGCCGGGCTTGCCAGCGTTGGCAGCAGCTGGGGTACAACGGTATTACCGTGGCAGTAAATTTATCGTCTGTGCAGTTTCGTGATGGCATGCTGGAGCAGTCAGTGCAACAAGCACTAAAAGACGCTGGTTTACCCGCGGCAGCGCTGGAACTGGAGCTGACCGAATCTTTATTAATTGGTGAAGCGCTGAATATTCAGCAGCAACTGGATCAACTCAGCAGCCTTGGGCTGACCTTTGCCATCGACGACTTCGGCACCGGTTATTCTAATCTTGGTTATTTGCGCCGATTTAATGCGACGACTCTGAAAATTGATAAGTCCTTTATCAGTTCGTTGTGTATGTCTAAACGTGATGAACCGCTGGTGCAAGCCATTGTGCAGCTGGCGAAAAGTCTGGGCCTAAACACTGTGGCCGAAGGGGTGGAAGACGCCCAAACCTTACAGAAACTGCAGCAGATGGGTTGTGATGAAGCACAGGGTTATTTCTGGTCGCCGCCGTTACCGGAAGCTGATTTTATTCGTTTTTTACCTTCACTCTGACGTCGCAGTTGCTCGGTTAATGCCGGGATCAGGTGCTGATGCCGCTGATGGACAAAATGGAACAGCTCTTCTGCTGCCAACACGTCCGGCAGCCTTGTCAGATTGGCGCCTTGTTCGTCACCGGCGGTTGCTTCGTGCAGTGACTGCAAGTCCTCCAGTAACAGGTCAATCTTGTTTTGCTGTAACATTTGCACGGCCTGACCCGGCGTGTTCACCATCGTTTTGTGGCCTGCCACTTCGTATAGTTCAGCCATTTTAAAACCCCGGACAAAGCCGATCCTTAAAGTTGCATCTTGCTGCCACAAGCCAAATTCATGTTCCCGGCCGGCCTTCACAAAGGCATAGAGTTGAACCTGAGCCAGCGGCACCGGCACTTGCAATAGCTGTGGATAGTGCTGCCCAACGGCGGCGATGCGGAACAATTCACCGTCGAATTTGCCCTGACTACTCATTTTTAATGAACGTTCGGCAGGCAGATATTGAATATTGAGCTGATAGCCAATGGCACGATAGGCCTGGGTTAATTGCTGTTCGATCTGGATGGTCAGCGCTGTCTGGTTCAGACTGGCTGTCACCGTAAAAGTGGGTAGTTGCTGCGCGTTTGCAACTTGCAGTAGATTACTAAACCACAACCAAGGCAGCAGTACAGCACAGCCAATGTTGACTTTGTGTAGTCGGCGCAAGTGGCCTCCGGTGCCAGCTTCGTTTTCCTAAAGTTAGCACAAGAAATAGTTGAGGGCAGCCAAAGCTGCCCTCAATTTCAAAACCAGCCGAATTACAGTTTGTAATCTTCAACCGCAAAGCCAAGTGCTTGCAGCTCAGGACGCAATTTTTTCGCGTCGCCAACCACCACAATCGACATTTCTTTGCTGTTCAGATGCTTTTTCGCCAGCGCATTAATTTCTTCTTTGCTGATGCTGGCCACAATCTGATTACGCTCTTTGACAAAGTCCGGTGACAGATTGTGTTCCAGAATTTGCGCCATAAAACCAAGTTTGGCATTGGGTGTTTCATACTTCAACGCATCGGCCTGATTGATGGCCTGGCGCATAAAGTTCAGCTCCTGGTCCGTGATGCCTTGTTGCTGATAACGGTCGATTTCAATTAAGAACTCTTTGAGGGATGCTGCGGTTGCATCAGCGCGCACTGCCGCCTGCGCGGTGTAAACGCCTGCGACTTTATCTGCAGCAAAGCCAGAGAACGCGCCGTAGGTATAGCCTTTTTCTTCCCGCAGATTCAGGTTGATCCGGCTGTTAAAGTTACCACCCAGCACAAAGTTCATCAGTCCGGCGCGATAAAATTCGCCGGTGATATCTTCAGTGATGCTGCGCTTACCAATGCGAATTTCTGATTGTGGCGCATCTGGCTTGTCGACCAGATAAATAGTGCCGGCTTTTGCCACTGGAGTTGGATTGGCAACATTCAGCGCCGGAGCTTTGCCTTGCCACTTTTGCAATGTTTTGCTCAACAAAGGTTGCACTACAGTTTGAGCAGCATCAGAGACTACGATCAACTGGCTGCCAGCCGGTTTAAAGTTTTGCTGATAATAAGCTTGCAGATCGGCTGGAGTCAGTTTGCTGACAGTTGCCAGAGTGCCTTGACCGTTAAAACCCATAATATGGTTACCGTACATCAGTTTCCGGTAGGCTTGTGCTGCCAGGAAACCAGCATTTTTCTCAGCATTTTGCAGACCTTGTAAGGTCTGTTGCTGGACACGGCTGAAATCCTGAGCGTTAAATGCCGGATTAAGTAACTTTTCTTCCAGTAGTGCCAGAGTTGCCGGCAGATTTTTGGTCAGACTAGACACAAACACCGTCAGGTATTCGGATTCCGCGCCGAACATGATTTCGCTGCCCAGTTTCTCCAGCGCTAAGCTCATTTGTTCTGTGCTGTAGTTTTTGGTGCTTTCGTTCATCAGTCCAGCGACCATTGTAGAAATACCAACTTTATCCGCTGTTTCGTAATAGAGACCACTTGGGATTTTCAACAGCAATGAAGTGGTTGGGGTTTCTGTGGTTTGTGCACCTAACACCGCGATGCCATTGCTTAGATCACTGCGCCAGGTTGCCGGTAAATCAACAGCCGGGTTCATGCCTGCTTTAGGCTGCACACTACGGTCAAAATTATCAGTGGCACGACGGGCTTGTAAATCTTCGGCTTTGGTCGTCGAAGGACCACCAAAATCATGGGCCACCGGTTTAAAGTTGTCAGCGCGGGCAATCATCGCTGTTTTGCCTTTTGGTACCACGCTCATCAGCACCGCATGTTTGCCTTTAATGTACTGGTTATAAACACGTAACACATCGGCTTTAGTGACAGCGTTATAACGGGCAATATCATCGGCGACCTGATCCGGCTGGCCGAAGAATGTTTCGCTATAAGCCAACTGGCTCACTTTGCCCTGCACACTTTGCAGACCAAAAATGTTGGCCGCTTCCATTTTCGCTTTCACTTTATTCAGATCGTCATCGGTGACACCACGTTGTTCAAATTCCAGCAAACTGTCGCGGATCACTTTTTCGATGTCGGCCAGGTTTTTGCCTGAAGCCGGGTGTGGCAATGCTAACAGGGTGAAATTACAGGACAGTTCCATACAACGGTGGTTCACTTGTGCCTGCACAGCCATTTGGTTTTTCACCAGGTTTTTGTATAACAGGGAGTTGTTACCACCACCTAAAATTTCCGACAGGATATCCAGTGCCGCTTCGTCCTGATGCCAGGCGTAAACCGTTGGGTAGGTTACATACAACAACGGTAAATGGACGTTATCTTCCATTGAAATGTAACGATCTTCGCTTAATGTCAGCAATTCTTTAGGGGCTGGTGTGACTTCAGGGCCGACCGGGATCGAGCCAAAGTATTTTTGCACCAGTGGCAGAATTTCTTCGGCTTTCACCGCACCACCAATGGTCAAAGTGGCGTTGTTCGGACCATACCAACGCAGGAAAAATGCTTTAACATCATTGACGTTGGCGCGGTTTAAGTCGTCCATCCAGCCGATCACCGGCCAAGAATACTGGTGTAAATCCGGGTACAAAGCCTGTGATACCCGCTCATATAACCGGCCATATGGCTGATTATCGACGCGCTGTCCGCGTTCGTTTTTAACAGTTTCACGTTGCACTTCAAATTTTTTCTCGGTCACGGCGTCCAGTAGGAAACCCATCCGATCCGATTCCAGCCACAATACTTTTTCCAGTTGGTTGACCGGGACTGTCTGGAAATAGTTGGTGCGGTCCGAGTTGGTGGTACCATTCATAGTGCCGCCGGCCTCGGTGATGATTTTAAAATGCTCTTCATCGTCGACGTTTTCTGAACCCTGGAACATCATATGTTCAAAAAAGTGGGCGAAACCCGATTTACCGGCTTCTTCCCGCGCGGAACCTACATGGTAAGTTACATCGACATGCACCAGCGGATCTGAACTGTCTTCATGCACAATCACCGTTAAACCATTGGCCAGTTTGTATTTTTTATGTGGAATGGCCAGACCGGTCGTTTGGCTTTGGTCTGCGACTAAGCTGATCCCGGCAGGCAGTGTCACTGCAGCTGGCGTTGATTGTGGGCTGTTGCATGCTGCAAGACTGGTTGCAAGCATCACCGCGATGGCAATTTTATGTAATTTACGCATGAGGGTTCTCTGGTAATAATTAATTAACAATCGAATGGCCATTTAAGCATGTCCCGATGTTATCGTGCCAGTACAATATGTAACAAATTGCAACACAGATTGTGCATCCGGCCAGGTTCAAGGCGTGCATTCACACAGTACAGATTTTAAGCTGATTCATTGCAAATTCAGTCAGATGCGCCTAGCGTCTGTATACTCAGATAGGTTTCTTCAGGCAAGGTAACAGCGTTGGAAACGTTAAAATCCACTGACATTCAATGGCTTAAAATACTTCGCCGCACTTTTGTTACTTTGGTGCTTCTGATAGTCGTGCTGGTTTTGCTGTTGTTGCTTGGTTATCAGTTACTGCCTGTCCGGCAATTACAGTGGTCGGGTATTGCAGTGAGTTGGCAGCAGATCCGGTTAGCAGAAATGTCGTTGCAGACCGGTAAGGGTGAACAGTGGTGGGATGTACAAATCTCCGGGCTTGAAATTGGCTGGCGTGGCTGGCCTTTGCCTTCTGTTCGCGCGCAACAGCTGCAACTGGCTCCGGTGATGAATGTCGCCGATCAAACACCGACTGCATCGCCTGCAGCTACCGGGACGGTTCCCGCTGAGTCCCCAACCGCAGAAGCAGACAGCAACACCAGCACCAAATTCCAGATCCCGCAGTTCCCGGAGCTAAACGTTCCAGTGTGGCTACCCGGACGTATCGAAATACCGCACTTGTTATTGCAATTGCCTTGTCAGACCCGGAAGCAGTTGTGCCAGTTGCAGGGCGCGTTGCTGACGTCCCGCGAAGCCAGCAAGCATGTCATTGATTTACAACTACAGGGGGATGGCCAGCAAGTTCAACTGCAGATGAACTTACGCACGCAGGAACAGCGACTGGCACAATTAAATATCAGGCAGCTAAACCTGCAGCTGGATGTGAAGGCATTGGCAGCTGCCGGTTGGATCCAGGGGTTACCGGCCGGGCTGGTGCCGGAAAATATTCAGCTGCAGTTGTCCGGATATTGGCAGACGGATGAAGTGCAGTTGACCTTATTACAACCCTTGGTGGTCGCTTTTAGTTTTTTAAGTCCGGCGGGCGAAGCGGCACAGTTGCAGCTGCCGGCGGCACAGTTGCAACTACAAACCGGTTCTTTGCAATGTGCTGGTGCACACTGGCAACAATGTCAGTTGCAACTGGACGCTAAAGCTGAAGTGCAGAAGTTACAACATCCGTTACTGAAAACAGCTGACTGGCAGTGGCAAGGCCAGGCGTTTGGGCCGCTGACGGCACTGCAACTGAGTGGAACTATCCAAAACCAACAGGCGTTGAAAGTAACATATCAGGCTACTTCGTCACCCACTGCCATTTCGATGCGGTGGCAGCTGGCAGATTTATTTTTTCTGGCCGGAAATCCATTGCAAATTACCCGGCTGTGGCCAGAGTTGCTGGAGTTACAGCGTGGAAAAATTTCCGCTGAAGGTGAACTGCAGTTGCAGTTACCGGGCGGGCAGCTCAACCAGCTGCGGGTAAATGCAAAGTTAAACGAACTGGCCGGTATTTATGATCGCACCGCATTTGCTGGTTTAACAGTACAACTGTTGCTCGAAGCTGATCCGCGATCTTTTACCCTGCAACTGCCAGAGTTGGGGTTGCGGCAATTGAATCATGGTTTTCAGGCCGGGCCGGCGCGATTAGCCGCACAGTATCGGGCGGACTGGTCAGCACCTGCCAGCGGTGATGTCAGGCTGGCTCAGGCACAAATCGGTATGTTTGGCGGTCAGCTCGCCTTGGGCGAAACGCAGTTTAACCTGCAGCAACCGAACATAGAATTCCGGCTGTTGGTGCGGCAAATGCAGCTGGCGGCACTGTTAAAACAACATCCGTCCGGGCAGTTGTTGGGCGAAGGCGTGTTTAGTGGCACCGTCCCGCTGCGTTATCAGCGAACACCGCCGGCTTCTGGAACTGCAGTGTCGTCCAAAGCGACTGCAGCATCGCTAGCGCAGTGGCAAGTGCTTGGCGGCAGTTTGCAGGCTGAAGCACCAGGCGGACGCTTGCAATATCAATATCAGCCAGTGCCCGGACAAAAAGCATCGGGGATGGATTTAGCCTTTGAAGCACTCAGTGATTTCCGGTATCAGACGCTGGCCAGTACCGTGGATTTACAGCCAGATGGTAAGGTGTTACTGCAGGTGAAGTTACATGGCTTTAATCCAAAACTACAACAAGGCCGACCGGTGCATTTTAATATCAATGTCGAAGAAGATTTACCGGCTTTGCTCACCAGTTTGCAATTGAGTAGTCAAATCAGTGACAAAGTTCGGCAACGGATCCAACAAAAAATTCAGCAACAAAATCAGCAAAAAGCTAAGCAACAAAATCAGCAAAAACCAGCCGCGAAACCGGCATCAGAAAAATCGCAGTGACAGGAGGAATTATGCAATCAACCAGCAGCATTGCCATTGTTTTCGGGCTTTGTACACTCATCGCCTGCACGCCCACAGTGCAGGTCGCGATGCCCAGTGAACCGATTAATATCAATTTAAATGTGAAAATTCAGCACGAAATATTGATCAAAGTGGACAAACAACTCGACCATCTGCTGGATGAATCCAGCGGCTTATTTTAAGGAGCGCCTAGCATGAGAAAAATAATCGGTTTAACTGCAATGTTGCTGTTATTGAGTCAGCCGCTGCAGGCGATGGATTTACAGCAAGCGATGACGGCGTTGCCTACCGCCAAAGCTCAGGGACTGGTTGGTGAGCAACCGGATGGTTATCTGGGGGTCGTTAAAGCCAGTGCCGACACTGCAACGGTGGTGCAATTGATCAATAACGCAAGGCGTAATGAATACCAGAAACTAGCGACTGCCAATGGTCTGCAGCTGGCCGATGTCGAAGTAATGGCTGGGCAGAAAGCACTGGACAAAACTCAGAGCGGGCACTTTATTTTGCGGGATGGTCAGTGGCAAAAAAAATAACAATACCAAGTGGGTCAAAAAAACAGCGACTCCAGCTGGAGCCGCTGTCAAACAGGTTTGCTGTCCGCAAAATCATTAAAAGTGCTGGTAGGCGGCAACTGAATGTGACCCCAGCAGCATAGACATCCTATGTGACTGGGGCCAGTGTGGCTGCCAACACCCCTGCTACTTCAAGGATGACGGGTCATTAGTACTGGTAGCTGAGTGTCACACCACTAAAAGCGGTATAACCACGGATCCCAACATGCCAATTACCGGCTTGTGGATTATTGATAGTGCAGACTTCATTGTTGCCGTTCAGATAAGGCCGGCAGTTATATGTGCTGGTGGTCGGTGCCGCACCAAAGCGGACATACAAGTCAGCATCACCAGTACCGCCGGCAATTGTAAAGGTCACTTTGGTGACGCCAGCCGGAATAGCGTAAGACCCTTGTAACCATTGTCCTGCAGAGCCTGAAAGATTAGGGAAGGTTGCGCCACCACCTGGAGGGGTAGTGCCGCCACCGCCGCTACAGCCGTTGTTGGTGATATCGTCGACTGCCGCTTTCGCCTGCACAATACCAAAACCAAAAGAAGTGTCGCGGCCAGCAGTACCACGGTCTTGCGCAGTGCGGTTTAAGGCGCTGCGAATTTGTGGCGCGGTACATTGTGGGTGGTTACTCCACACCAGTGCGGCAACAGCTGCGACGTGTGGTGATGCCATTGAAGTACCGCTGATGCTGTTGTAACCGCCGTTGTTCCAGGTTGAGTTGACAGCCACACCAGGGCCTGCCAGTTCAACCTGCGCGTTACGCTGTGAGAAACTGGCGAGATTACGGCTTGAATCTACGGCTGCAACGGACACCACAGCATCATAAGAAGCAGGGTAGGACAGGCTGGTATTGCCTGCGTTACCGGCAGCGGCGACTAATAACATGCCACCATTGTAGAAGTTGGCCATGGCGGTTTGTTCGGTGGTGCTGGAGCTACCACCACCCAGACTCATATTCACTACTTTGGCGCCGGCATCTTTACAGGATTGAATCGCCTGGATCAGATTGGATGCAGTGGTCCAGTTGCCTGAGTTATTGAAAATTTTCACGATATGCACACCGGCTTTGGCCGAAGGCAGTACACCGATGACACCGTCGGCATTGTTAAGTGCCACCATCGTACCGGCGACGTGGGTACCATGGCCGTTACCATCGCTGTTCCAGGTTCCGTGCCCGGAGAAGGCAAAACCACTAACGCCGGTATTCGGCAGATCAGCATGGCTTAAATGGTAACCAGTATCGATGACACAGACTTTAGTGTTTGTGGCATTGACATCACTGACCAGGTTGGCCTGTACCATGGTAATACCGTAAGGCGTGGTTTGGGCTTTGATTGAAGGCACATCCAGAA
The DNA here is from genome assembly GCF_001669775.1 of Rheinheimera sp. SA_1. Taxonomy (GTDB): domain Bacteria; phylum Pseudomonadota; class Gammaproteobacteria; order Enterobacterales; family Alteromonadaceae; genus Pararheinheimera. Next base: position 630,664 of record NZ_LXWK01000015.1, on the reverse strand, counting down.
TGTAGCGTTTTGGATCCACTTCAACATATTGGACAGCAGGATCATTTTTGAACTGTGCCAGTTGCGCTGGCGTCAGTTCCACGACGCTGGCGTTCACCTGTTGCAGATGCATCAGCGCATCTACATTGTATTTACGGAGCAAGCGGTTGGCTTTTTGAGTTGAAAATGCCACGTTATCTGCGACACCGGCTTCGATAGACGATGAACTGGCATCCAGCTCTGCCATCGAATTGTCATTTTTATACTTCACGATATAACGGGTTTTGGTGTCATCACTCAGATCTATCGGTGTAACCTGATCGAAGTCATGGTCAGCGATTGCTTGTGCAACAGCCATTGAAGCGGTAGTTAAAGTAAAGACAGCGGTGACGCCAAGCATGGCAAGTTTGGTCGAATTTTTCATTATAGTTACCTTGGATTATTATAATTACCTTGGATTATTGAAGTAGTCCCTGCTAGTTTTTTGCATCCTGCGGCGCCAAACTTAGTCCTTGGAATGTCAAAAACTTCATATTTTTGTGATAAAGACTTTATAAATTTCTTTATTAGTAAATTCTGCATTAAAAATCATTGCTTAAAAATCAACCGTTGCCACAGGCGAAAACCAAACCAATCTGCTTGATCGATCCGCATCTGAATTTTTCGTGGACTTGCAATTTTTGCAGGGTTCATGGCCGGTATTCGTTTCTGCTATTCGTCTCCGCAGTTTATTACCGGTTTTGGTGCCAGGTGACTGAGTGTCCGTTCCACAGTTGCGGACAGTCCGGCTGTCCGCGGACAGTTTTCAATGGCGTCGCTATGTCATAAAATCCATATAAAACAATAGGATAAATTATTTTCTGCGATGGCATGGCCTGTGCAATAACAGGCTATCAAGTCAGAAGGAACAGCAGATGATTCAAGGTACCGCACAACAAGATATCGCTATCAAAGCAAGCACCAAACAAAACCCAGTCCGGAAAATCCTGCTGGTTGGTGCTGTCGCCGGGACGCTGTGGCTAAGTTGGCAGTGGCTGTTTGCCGGTGGCGCGCAGGCATCGTTGGTGATCCCACGGCAGCAGGTGCAAATTGGCACCGTCAGTCGTGGCGATTTTGTCCGCGATTTAGCGGTGCATGGCAAAGTAGTCGCCGCCAATGCACCAACCTTATTCAGCCAGCAAGCCGGACAAATTCGATTATTAAAACAACCGGGAGAGCCGGTGACTTTGGGCGATTTATTGGCGGTGATTGACAGCCCGACGCTGGAAAACGAAGTCAAACAACAACAAGCCTTACTTGCCAGTATGACGTCCGATATTGAACGAGCGACTCTGCAGGCTCGTGAACAGCAGTTAGACATGGAACAAGTGCAAAACACCGCGCAAATTAATTTGTTGGCAGCAAAACGGGAACTCGCCCGGGCCAAACAATCGTTGCAACTGGGTGTACTGCGCCAACTCGATCTGGATATCGCCAACGACAAAATGACCCAGGCTGAACTGGAATTTGCCCATGCCAAACGTAAAGTGCAGTTGGCGCTGGATAAACTGGCGTTTGAGCAAAAATCCGGCCAACAGGCGTTGGAGCGCCAGCAACTGGTGGTGGCGGAATTGAACCGCAAACTGGCAGCGCTGCAAATTAAAGCGCCGGTGACCGGGCAAGTGGGTAACTGGCTAGTTGAGCAGCAAAACCACGTGTTGGAAGGCCAGGGCTTGCTCACCGTCATTGACTTAAGTCAGTACGAAGCTGAACTCAGCGTGCCGGAAAACTATGCTGCTGAATTGGCGACCGGTCTGGCGGTAGAAGTCAGTCTGAATGGCCAACTGCTGCAAGGCGCGCTCAGCCATGTGGCGCCGGAAGTGAAAGAAGGTCAGGTCAGCGCCCGCGTGCGTTTTCAAAGCCAGGATGCCGCAAGCTTAAGGCAGAACCAACGTTTGTCCGGCCGGATTATTTTCGAACAAAAAACCAATGTCTTAAAAGTGGCGCGTGGCGATTTTATCAGCTCAGGCGGCGGGCGCCAGGCGTATCGGCTGATCGACAACGTGGCGACCAAAACGCCGGTTGAATTAGGGGCTGTATCGGTGCAATGGGTAGAAGTGCTGGCTGGCGTGAACGAAGGCGACCAACTGGTGATTTCAAATCTCAGCGAATTTAAAGACCAGCCACAAGTGCGGTTGAATTAACTGTTTTAACTCGTGGGCTGTTAAGCCCGCAAACATAAATTTCGCGCAGTTGTCGGCAAATGAAGCTGCAGCGCCACCATGAAAAGGAAGAACTTCATGATCCAATTAAAAAATTTAAGCAAAATTTTCCGTACCGAACTGATTGAAACCCATGCCCTGCGCAGTATCGAGTTGCAGGTGAACGAAGGTGAATTTGTTGCCTTAACCGGGCCTTCTGGCTCGGGTAAATCCACCTTACTGAATGTGCTGGGAACGCTGGAACATTTTGATGAAGGGGACTATTTGCTGGATGGCCAGTCGGTGAAAGGCCTTTCAGATAGCGCTTTGTCCAAGTTGCGCAATGAGAAAATTGGCTTTATTTTTCAGGGCTTTAACCTGATTAAAGATTACAGCCTGCAAGACAATATCGAATTGCCGCTGCGGTATCGGGGTATTGCTGCCAGTGAGCGTAAACGCCGTGCTGAACAGGCTTTGGAGTTGGTGGGGTTAGCCGCAAGGCGCGATTATCACCCGTCGCAGTTATCTGGTGGTCAGCAGCAACGGGTGGCGATTGCCCGCGCTATTGCTGGTCAACCACGGATTTTGCTGGCGGATGAACCAACCGGTAACCTTGATTCATTGATGGCGCGTCAGGTGATGGAACTGCTGGAAAAAATTAACCAAGACGGCTGCACCATTTTGATGGTCACGCACGACCCGGATCAAGCACGTCGCGCTGGCCGCCAGGTGCAGATTGTCGATGGCCAACTCAGCGATGCGGCGATGTACGACCCACTGGCTGTGAAACGGGCATAAGGGGAATACCATGGAACAATTTCTGTATTACCTCAAAGTCAGTTGGGTCAGCATCAAACGCGCACCGCTGCCTTATGCGCTGACCATTTTTATCTTAAGTCTGGGGCTTGGCGTGTTTTTCGCTAATGCCACTTTTTATTACCAGCTGAACTCCGATCCGCTGCCGCATAAAAGCGATAAGTTATTTTTTCCGATGACGCTGATGGTGCCTAATGAGTGCAGAGACTGTCAGCCTCCCAGAGTATTGAGTTACACCAATGTGCAAAAACTCAGTCAGACCGATATACCCTCGGCCAAAGCCGGGATGTATAGCGCCGATGGTTATTTGCGGCTCGATACTAAACAAGCGCCAACCCCGGTCAGTATCCGCATTACCCAGCCGGATTTTTTCAAAATGTTTGAAGTACCGTTGTTACACGGCAGTATCTGGGCCGATGATAAAGCCCGTCTTGAGTTGATTTTATCTAAACCAACCGCCGAAAAAATGTTTGGCCGCAGTGACGTTGTCGGTGAAAAAATTCTGCTGGATGATCGCGATTTTACCGTGGTAGCGGTGCTGGACGACTGGCAAATGTTGCCAAGGCTCTATGATGCCAACAACGGCGGCCAGTTGTCGGAAGCGGATCAGGTGTATATGCCGTTGGAAACTGGCTACGATTTCAACTACATGTCCAATCGGCAATCGCATACTTATGATTACACCGACTATCGCCAACTGTCGACGCAAGGGCGGACCGGTGCTTTAAACCAACTGCAATTTTGGGTGCAGCTGGATACTGAAGCGCAACAACAGGCCTATCGCCAGTTTATGAGCAACTTAGTGGCCGATGAACAGAAAGCGGGTCGTCACCCAAGTGCACCGAACAATCAACTGGTGCCGATGCGCAATATCGTCAGCTACTTCGGCGGTGAATCAGCCGATATCAAAGCATTTGCTTTAGTGACGTTATTGTTTTTAGGCGTTTGTTTGTTTAATGCCAGCCATTTGTCGCTCAACCGCTATATCAGTAACCAATATGAATTCAGCCTGCGCCGCGCGCTTGGCGCCAGTCGTGGTCAGCTGCAGCAACAAATGCTGGCGGATGTGCTGTTAATGGCGACTTTTTGCTGTGTCTGTGGCTTGCTGATTGCCTGGGGCGGGGTGACTTTGCTGAATTTCCTGTGGCCGGCGAACAGCCTGTTTGGGCGCTGGGATCTGACGTTATTATTGCTGTTATTAGTTGTCACATTCACCACGAGTTATCTGGTGACTTTGTATCCATCGCTGCGCGCATCATTTGGCGGCTTAAACCAGCAATTAAAGGAATAACACTATGTCATTGCATTTATTAATTAAATCGTTGCTGCGGCGGAAAGTGGTCACAGTATTGTTGCTGGTTCAGCTGGCGATGACACTGGCACTGTTGGTGAATAGTTTGTTGCTGGCAGGTCAAACGCGCGACAAGCTAAATGAACCGACCGGGCTGAATTTGCCGCATACGCTGCAGGTACAGTTAAAACCAACCACACCGGATTTACGGGTTTATCCATTATTAGGTGATTTGCTGGAACGGCAAATGGCTGCGGTCCGTGCCTTGCCCGGCGTGCAGGCCGTGGCTTATGCCAATCAGGGACCGGTACGGCATGGCGGCAACAATGGCAATTTGTTTGATGCCGATGCTGAAGAACGCACCAATATTCCAACCATTCCACAGTATATGGTGTCGCCGGACTTTTTTGCTGCACTTGGTTTAAATCTGGTCGAAGGACAATTGCCGGTGACGCCAATTGCTATAGACATCAAAACGCCTTCGCCGTTGGTGTTGACCCGCAGTCTGGCCGAAAAATTGTTTCCCGGACGCTCGGCAATCGGTTTGAAGACCAATCGGGCGCCAGTGGCCGCAGTGGTCGATGATTTTTTTGGTCAAAGCGAGGCAACTAAAGAAACCTTCAATATGATTCAGGTCGCACCATTGTTTGGCGTGGATTGGGGTTATGCGTTATTGGTCAAAACCAGTGAAGGCAGTACTGAACAAGTACGTCAGCAATTACCGGATTTACTGCGCCAAGTCGACGCCAATATTGAGGTTTTTTATGTCCGTACCCTGCAAGAGCAGCATCAACAGTTATACAGCGACGAGTTTGGCCTCGCGACCTTACTCGGCATCTTAAGCGGTCTAATGTTGTTAGTGGCGATGGTTTCCAGCTACAGTAATGCGCATTTCCATGCCTTAAAACAGCAGCAGGAAATAGGCATTAAACGGGCGCTTGGTGCCAGTAAGCAGCTGATTTTATTAGAGCTGCTCAGTGAAAACTGGCTGACCACCGCCGTTGGCGCTGTGCTTGGGGTGTTGTGTGCGCTGGCGCTAAACAAGCTGTTGGCCAGTGTCATAAGCCTTGAAGCACTGAATTGGTGGTTACCATTGTTATGTAGTGCAGTGTTGCTGGTTTGTGTCACGGTGGCCACATGGTATCCTGCCAGAATAGCAACAAAGGTATCGCCAGCGACAGCTACCAAGACTCTGTAATGATTGAATTAAAATGGTTCTGAGATCAGCGTCAACATAGGAAGATCCGATAACCCATGGCCACTGTTTTAGTCATTGATGACAACGAGGCAGTTTGTACCGCCTTGCTCACGCTGTTTCATATGCAGGGCTATCGGGTCTGGACTGCGACCGACCCGACAGCTGCTCTGTCTTTGTTGGCGCAGCAGAACATCGATTTAGTGCTGCAGGATATGAATTTTGCCAAAGGTGAAATGCAGGGGCTACAAGGCAAAACCTTGTTTTACCAACTACGCCAGCAATATCCGGCAATACCGGTGATATTAATGACAGCCTGGACCCAGCTCGATATGGTGGTGGAATTGGTGAAAGCCGGTGCCAGCGACTATATCGCCAAACCCTGGGACGATGCACGGTTGTTGCTTACCGTGCAGAATGTTTTAAAAATAAAGCAGTTACAGGACAAACAACAACAAGCCGAGCGCAAGCAACAAGAACGGCTGGCGCAATTTGTCGGTAAAGACTTGTGTGGCCTGGTGTTCGCCAGTACTGCGATGGAGCAATTGTTGCAAATGGCATTGCAACTGGCGCCGTCCAATGCGGCGGTGCTGATCACCGGTGAAAATGGTACTGGCAAAGAAGGCATAGCGCAGGTACTACACGCCAACTCTGCCAGGGCCAAAAAGCCGCTGATCAAAGTGAATATGGGCGCTTTACCCACCGATTTGATGGAAGCCGAACTGTTTGGTGCCGATGTCGGCGCTTACAGCGGGCTGGGTAAAACCCGCATCGGCCGGTTTGAAGCGGCCGATGGCGGCACTATTTTCCTTGATGAAATTGGTAATTTGTCATTGTCTGGCCAGATGAAATTGCTGCGGGTGCTGCAAACCGGCGAGTTTGAGCGGTTAGGCTCAAGCTTAACGCGCAAAGTCGATGTGCGGGTGTTAAGCGCCACCAATACTGATTTAACCAAAGCTATCGCAACAGGGCAATTCCGGCAGGATTTGTATTACCGGCTGAATGTGGTGCAACTGCATTTACCTGAACTCAAGCAACGGCCGGACGATATTCTGCCGTTGGCCAGATTGTTTTTAGCTGGCCAAAAAGCCTTGTCTGCTGGAGCTGAACAAGCGCTGTTGCAGCATCAATGGCCTGGCAATGTGCGGGAATTGCAGAATATCTGTCAGCGCGCTGTATTGCTGGCCAGTGGCAGCGTCATCGAAACCACTGATTTAGGCTTGCAGCTGGAAGAGCCGCAATCGAAACGGATGCTCGATGATTTTGACCGGGTAGAGATTGAGCAGGTATTGGCGCAACATGGTGGCATTATTGCCCGTGCCGCCAAACAGCTTGGGATTAGCCGGCAAGCATTATATCGGCGGATGGAGTTTTATGGCATCGCCACGCCTTAGTTTTTTGTTGAGTCAAGCGAGCGGCCAGTCCATCGGACAGCGCTTCAGCCTGCTGCGGTTATTTAGTTTCAGCGGTCAACTCGCTTTGGTGCAACTATTGGTACTAATGCCGTTACTGGCGTTGGCTTTGCTGTTGCCGTGGCTGCTTACCAAACCTCAGCAAACCAGCACTTTGTATCTGTTATGGGCATTGTTTTTGCTGCTGGCGGTGTTACTGCATTTATTGCTGCAGCGGGTGAGCAATGGTTTGCAGCAGGAAATCGCCGCGCTGAATTTGCATGCCGATAATCTGCAGGATCAGGCGTTTAATAGTCGTGCCAATCGGCAACAGATCCGGATGTTAACGCCGCTGGCCGACGCTTTGGATACGATGTCGGCTGAACTCAGCCGGCAACGGGCAACTTTATACCAACGCGAATTACTGCTTGATACGGTGCTGCAATCGAGCCCCAGTGCTTTAGTGCTGACTGACGAACATAACCGGGTTTTGCTGACGAACCCGGCGGCGCGACAGTTGTTTTTGCATGGCCAGAAGTTTGATGGTCGTCTGCTGGACGACGTGCTGGCACAGTGGCCGGAGCTACAGCATGCCTTTAGTGGTTATTTACAGCAATCGCAGCAAGGCTTGTTGCATCTGGAGACGCGTGATGCAGCCTTCAACGGTAGCCAGGGCGCCGCTATCTGGCACCTGTCTTCCAGTCAGTTTATGCTCAATCAACGCCAGCATTTTTTGTATTTACTCAAACCGATGACCGCAGAAATTCAGCGGGAAGAACTCAATGCCTGGAAAAAACTACTGCGGGTAATTGGCCATGAACTGAACAACAGTTTGGCGCCGCTGTCGTCGCTGGCGTATTCAGGGCAGCAATTGCTGGAAAAACAGGCAACCGACTTAACAACATTGCAGCCACTACGACAAATCCTGGCAACCATCAGTGAGCGTAGTCAGCATCTGAATCAGTTTTTACAGGCCTATATTCAGTTTGCCAAGTTACCACCGCCGCAGCGCGACATGGTTAACTGGCCGCGGCTGATTAACCAGTTACATGACCATTTTGAATTTGAACTGGATGGCGAGTTACCAACCCTAAATTGGCTGCTGGATCAGGCGCAGATAATGCAGTTGTTGCTGAATGTGCTGAAAAACGCCCATGAATCTGGTTCTGATCCCACACTGATCCGCCTGTGTTTACGCGAATCGCCGCAGCTGTTAACCATTGAATTGCAGGATGCCGGTGGTGGATTGTCGGCCGAAGTACTGGAGCATGCCTTATTGCCGTTTTACACTACCAAAACCCAAGGCTCGGGTATTGGTCTGACGTTATGCCGCGATGTGGCCGAAGCGCACGGCGGCTGGTTAAGTCTGCGCAATCAACCGCCAGGGTTACTGGTACAGGTTAGTTTGCCCTGGTTTGTAAATACGGTATGATGCATTTTAATTTTTAGACGTTTAGCCATCCGATTTACAGATCGTGTATGGCCTTGCAGGACAACCCTAGATGCAAATTCAAACCACGACCATCACCTTGAGCACTGCCACTGGCCCAATGCGTTGTTTGCAAATCATACCGCAAGCGTCTGGCAAAAGTTTCGGTGCGGTGTTGTTTTACTCTGAGATTTTTCAAATTACCGCACCCATCTCCCGGGCTGCTGCGATGTTAGCGGGGCAGGGGTTTATCGTGCTGGTGCCGGAAGTGTTTCATGAATTAAACCCGGCCGGTACTGTGCTGGGGTATGACGATGTCGGCAAAGACAAAGGCAACCAGGATAAGTGGACTAAACCTTTAGCCTCCCATGATAGCGATACCGTGGCGATGCTCGCTTATTTACAGACGTTGGCCGAATTTAACGGCAAAACCACTAGTTATGGCGTCTGTATTGGCGGCCATCTGGCGTTTCGGGCAGCGTTAAACCCAGCGCTTACTGCGGCCTGTTGTTTATATGCCACCGATTTACACAGCGATACGTTACCCGCAGCCCCGGGTGATCAGACGCTCGCACGCGCTGGCGACATCAAAGGCGAGTTGATGCTGATTTGGGGCAAACAAGACCCGCATATTCCCGCTGAAGGCCGCTTGAAAATTTATCAACAACTCAGCGCGTCCGGTTGCAATTTCAGTTGGCATGAACTCAATGCCCAACATGCTTTTATGCGTGATGAAGGCGAGCGATACGACCCGGCACTGGCGCTCTGGGTGTATCAGCAGGCAAGGCAGTTGTTTTGCCAATAGCCGGTGACTGGGATTGAAATGGGTAAAAAGGTATTATTTGTAATTTATTTGAATTTTATTTGTGACTAGTTGCAAACTGTATGATATGGTCTGGACGTTTTTATTAGCTCCAGGTTCCGGAGCTGTCACCATATCCCCTGTTGGTTGACGCCTGGCCGCAACAAGGAAATGCACAATGCAATCACTGGTTTTTAAACTGGCTGTGGCCACGATCCTTTGTAGTTCTGCCACATTGTACACCCCAATATCTTATGCCCGCAGTCAATTGATCGACACTGCAATGATTGAGTTGTTGGCAAAACACCCTGCGATCACCGACGTCAAAATAGCGCCAGATGGCCGCCATCTGGCAATTCGCGTATTTGTTGAAGGCCATCAGTCACTAGCCTTTTATGATGCGGCTTCGATGAAAATGGTTGGTTCTTTTCGGATGCAAAAGCCAATGCAAGTTGGTGAATTTCATTGGGTCAATAATGAGCGAGTCGTGTTTAAACTCACTGAAACGCTGGCGTGGCAACGTGAACCTGTGTATTACGGTGAGTTATATGGGGTGAATTATGACGGCAGCAAAGGTGAATTGTTATTTGGTTTTCGGGCCGGCAAAAAACAAACTGGGACCCGGCTAAAGCAACGGGAAGGTAAAAGTGCCTGGGCAGATTTTGTATTTAATCAGGCGAATGAAACGGATCGGATTTTGCTCAAAGCAACCCCGTCCAGTGAAGGTGGTGACAGATTGCCAGATCTGGTGGCGATGGATGTGTACAACGGCGAATTAAAATCTAAAGGGCGTGCCCCGATTGCTTATGCAGATGTGGTGGCAGATCAGCAAGGTGAACCCCGTATCGCTTCCGGTATCGACAACAAATACGACCGTCAGGTTTATTTAAAAGATATAAAAACTGATCAATGGCAACAACTACCAGCTCGCAATTATGGCCATTACTTTTCGCCAATAGCAGTGACTGCTGACAACCAGGGACTACATGTCCTTGATAATTTCGAGCAAGATATTGCCGGCATCTTTGAATATCGTTTTGCCGATGGCAGCTATAAGCCGGTATTTACCGACGACACCGTCAGCATCACCAATACTCTGCTGACTGCAGACACCCAAAGTGTCTACGCGGTGCGACTTGATGACGGTAAACCATCTTTCGTTTTTTTATCTGACCAGCTACAAGAAGCAACAGTGTTCAGTAATTTGCTGGAGACTTTTCCTGGCGATGACGTGGCCATCACCAGTAAAAGCCGAGATGGCAAAAAGTGGGTGGTGAAAGTGAGCTCAGATAAAGCTGCCGCGATTTTTTATTTATACGATCATGAAAAAGTGACGTTAGCTAAAATCGCCGATAGCAGACCCGAATTGGCCGGAAAGAAATTTGCGACCACAGAGCCGGTGAAATTCAAATCCTTTGATGGGTTGGACATTCATGGCTACTGGACGCAAAGTCCGGTTCAATCTGAACATAAACCGACCATAGTGCTGGTGCATGGCGGCCCGCATGGTGTTCGCGATTATTGGGGTTTTGATACTGAACTACAATTTTTAGCCTTATCCGGTTATAACGTGTTGCAGGTGAATTTTCGGGGGTCCGGCGGCTATGGTTACAAGTTTCAGCAGCTGGGACATCGGCAGTGGGGCGATGCGATTCAGCGGGATATTATTGCTGGGACTGAATGGGCGATAGCGCAAGGAAAAGCAAAAGCGGGAAACCTGTGCATTATGGGCGGTTCCTTTGGTGCGTATTCGACGGTTCAGTCGGCAACGCTGGCACCGGATCTGTTTAAATGTGGCGTCGCAGTGGCGGGTGTTTACGACTTATCACTACTGGCGGGCAAAGGTGATATTCAGTATTTGTCCTATGGTAAAGCGTACTTAGATGAAGCGGTAGGGACTGACGAAGCGCAGTTGCAGCAATATTCGCCGATTCATCATGTGAGTAAGCTCAAGGCACACCTGTTGATAGCTCATGGCAAAAAAGATGAACGGGCACCTTATATTCATGCTGAACGGTTACAACAAGCCTTGGATAAAGCGGGTAAACCTTACCAATGGTTGGAATTTAACGACGAGACTCATGGATTTTATGATCCAGTGAACCGCACTAAATATTTTAATGAACTGAAGGTTTATTTTTCAAAACATTTGGTGTTATGAAATAACCCCGCCTCGATTTGAGCTTTGATCATTTGCACTGAGTTGCGGAATCAATTGCGCTAAGCAGCTGAAATAAAACGCCCGACAGCCTATACTGTCGGGCGTTGTCATAAAAGTTTCAGTAATCCACGGCACCATACGCAGCTAAATGTAACTGCGGGTGCCCATGCCTGGTGAGTGATCCAATGTCTTTGTTTGAACATGTCCTTATTATCGTGCTGCTGATTAGTGTCAGTGCATTTTTTTCAATGTCAGAAATCGCGCTGGCTGCATCGCGTAAACAGCGGTTACGACAGCTGTTCAGTGATGGCGAACTCCGCGCCAAACAAGTGCTGGCGCTACAAGAACATCCCGGTGGTTTTTTTACCATTATTCAGATTGGCCTGAACGCTGTCGCCATTTTGGGCGGCATTTTGGGTGAAGCTGCTTTTACGCCGACCTTTGTTGAATTGCTGCAATTCATCTACGATGGCCCAGCGCTACAGTCGCTTGGCTTTGGTTTGTCGGTATTTTTTGTCACCGCTTTATTTATTCTGTTTGCTGATTTAATGCCAAAGCGCCTGGCGATGCTGGCGCCGGAGCAAGTGGCGGTGGCTGTGGTACGACCGATTTTGTTATTGTTAATTGTGCTGAAACCGCTGGTCTGGCTGTTTAACAGCATCGCCAATCTGGTGTTTAAAGTTTTTAATGTGCCCATTCAGCGCAAAGACCAAATCACCCCGGAAGACATTATTTCGATGATGGACGAAGGCGCAGAAGCCGGCGTGTTGCAACAACAAGAACATAAACTGCTGGAAAACGTCTTTGATATGGACCAGCGCACCGTGACATCCGCAATGACGCCACGCGAAAGCCTGATCTATTTTGTACTGAAAGAAACCCCGGAAAGCATCAAAGCGAAAATTGCCGAACACCCGCACGCGAAATTTATCGTTTGTGATCAAGCGCTTGATCGGGTGGTCGGTTATGTTGATACCCGCGATATTCTGATGCAGGTGCTGCATGAGCAATCAATTTCGCTCAGTAAAGAAGGCATTTTACGCACACCATTAATCATTCCGGATACCTTGTCGTTATATGAAGCACTCGCGCAATTTAAAGCCAGTGGTGTGGATTTTGCAGTGATTTTAAATGAATACGCGCTGGTGGTTGGCATGATCACGCTTAAAGATGTGATGAGCATTGTGATGGGCGAACTGGTGAATTCGGAAGAAGAACAAATCGTTAAACGCGATGACGATTCCTGGTTAGTTGAAGGCTTGACTCCGCTCGATGATGTGATGCGGGTATTGTCGATAGACCAATTTCCGGACCAGGAGAACTACGAAACCATCGCCGGTTTTATGATGTATATGCTGCGTAAAATCCCCAAACGTACCGACTTTGTCTTGCATCAGGGTTACAAATTTGAAGTGGTCGATATCGACAACTACAAAATTGATCAGTTACTGGTGACCAAAGTGAAGCAAGACCTCTAACTCTAAATTCTATCCAAATGTAAATTTCGGGGTCAGAGTCAATTGTTAACAGATTTCTGTTAACAATTGACTCTGACCCCGATGTTAACAATTACTGCAGACTAACCACCAATGTGGTCTGTCCTTTGGTTGGATTGCCTTTCACCCCGATATAACTCCAGCCAACCGGCAGCGGATTCGTCAGGATCTGCTCAGTGCTGTCGCTGTTTTCTGAGCGCTGCTGATAACTGCTATTGGTTGGCCAGTTCAGCGCACTGAAATACAAATCAGCGTTGCCGGTGGTCGGGCCGTACAGGTTCAATTTTAACCGGGCGTTGGCGACGTTGTTGTAATAGTAGAAATAGGTGTAGCCATCATTTCCTGCCACCACACAATACATTTGTCCCGCCTGCACCGAAATATAATCGACCGGCGCTTGATTGGCGCAGGCATCCGGTTGTGGCGGCCTTGGTGTGTAAGTCGCCGTCAGACTGAGGTTACTAAAGTTGGCATAAGCATAATTGCCGACATACCAGCGACCAGCTGCCGGATTGTTGACGGTGCAAGTTTCGCTGTTGCCACCGACATAAGGCCGACAGCTATAGGTTTGTAACGTCGGTTGCGAACCATGATTCAGATACAAATCGGAGTCGCCGCTGCCACCATTTTGTGCCACCACCAGTTTCGCCTGATTGGCCGGCACATCAATATAATGCTGCAGCCAGTTGCCCTGAGCGGCACCAAGCCCGGTTTTGGCCTGGCCATTCACCAGTGCCGCGCCATTGCCGGTTTGGCCGATGGTCACTTGCGGGATAGTGTCGTTGCTTTGCACGTTGCCAAGCCAGGTCGACCATTGACTGTCCAGACTGGTACCGATGGCGTTGATGGCGCTTAAATAGGCATCGTAGTCGCCGTCGCGGAAATGTGTCAGCAAATTAGTGACCGTGGCAGGCTGGGTTTCAAACATAAACCGCACCGCCAGATAACCCCAGCGATACACTCTGTCCTGGCCACTGCTGTAGTTGTTAGCGAGAATTTCACTGAGCTTAAACTGCTTGGTGCGCGCTATGGTGATAGCCGTATCGTTGCGGTTTTTCTTTGACACATATTCGGCCAGACCTTCAATCCACCATACGGTCTTATGGGTGTCGACTTTGGCCGCACCAAAATCGCCCTCGAGGTTAAAGCGGCCGTCGAGGTAATGCACCATTTCGTGCGTCAGGTTCCAGACATGAAATTCCGGACGTAACCATTCGGCTTCATAAGCAATAAAGCGCGCTTGATTGGTCGCAGTTGCCGGATTTCCTTCCAAATACATGCCGCCATTATTAGTATCGATGCCAAAAAATAATCCGGCGTATTGGCCATAGTCGGCACTTGAATCAAACACCACCATTTCCAGATTGCTGTTGAGATCGGCAGTCACCGGTTGCTGGTTAGTGCGTAAAAACTGGTGGAAATATGTTTCCTGCGCTGTTACCGCATTACAGGAGTCGGTAAGCTCTGCGCTCGTCATATCCTGGGCGCGAAACTTCATCGAACCACTACAGGCATGCTGTTGAGACAGTACCTGTTGTTCCAGCTGTTCCTGAAAACCACAGATATTGTAAGTGGCGCACTGGCCGTAATAATCCACCGCAGCGGCTACCCGTAGCCACACCGCTGAACCGTTGCCGGACATACTGTATTGGCTCAAAATCGCCGTGACATGCGTTTTCACATCATTGTATATGGCCGCATTAGGGTACTGTAAAAACCGCGCCAGTTCAGCGGCGGCATTTTCCTGCAAAAATGATGCTTCTGTGCCAATCATCCAGCTTTGACGGGCGAAATTGCCGAGCCGGTTAATCAGAACCGTATCGTTGGCGGTGGCTGCAACAAAAGCGTTGTCCTGATGGCCGCGGAACAAAATGGTGAAAATCTGATTCACCGCACCACGCATATCCCAGTCGGCGGCGTAGCTGGTGTTCCAGCGTTGCAGCCATTCTTTGACCACATACAAATAGCGGCTGTTTTCACCGGCGCTGTCGACCAGCGTCAAGGCATCCTGGATGTTGCGACCATTCAGCGATGAATTCTGATAAAACACCGGGTTGCTGAACAGATTATCCAACGCGGCCCGTACGGCTGTTTTCACAGCGGCCGGGTAGTCCGGGATCAGCGTGTCGTTGTAGTACTGTACAAAAAAACCTGCGCGCAGGAAGTAGTACAGTTTACCGATTGTGACTTCGCTGCCACTGGCGTTGTAGCTGCTGGCAAGGCTGGCAGTCGCGTTGGCGACAAAGGTCATTTTGCTGGCACTAAAGGCAGCAATGGAATTGGGCTCGCCATTAAAAAGATCGTTAATACAGTGATTTGGCGTCGCCAGAATATGGTCAACCAACGCCTGACCAGATTTGCTGCCATATCCGGTCACTGCTGTCGTGCACTCGTCGGCTGCTTGCGCTTGCTCGGCCAATAATTGCTGCGAGTGACTGTGGGCGCGGAAATAACTTTCTTCGTCCTGTACTTGCTGCTGCAGATGTTCTGGTTTTGGCTCAACCGGCGCATTGATCACGGCCGGTTGAGTTTTTGATTTAGGTACCCATTGGTGCTGCTGCGGAATTTGGTGCCGCTGGTGTTGATTGGTAGCTTGTAATAATGAAGTTTGTTGTTGAGAAGCTTGTTGCTTGGGTTGTTGTACAAGCTGCCCGGTTTGCTGCTGAGTTTGTGGCGGCTGCAGCTGTCGGTTGTCTGCTGCCAACATTTGTGGACTGAACAGCGCAAGGCTGACGGCCATCGTCAATAAACCAGGGGCGAGGGTTGCGCTTGAACTAAGTTGCCGCGCTTTAGTGTTTTTTTGCATGTCATGTTCCTGCGAAGATTATTGTTGTATGTCATTTATGTTACCCGAAGGCAAAGGTATATTAGACTATTGAATAATGTATACAATATATCCTTGATTCTATTTGGGAATATCAAATTAGAAATTGCTTAATTTTTAGACTAACTAAATTAGGAACTTATGCGGGAAGGTTGACGGCAGTTTATGGTGATTGGCGCTGGGGTGACATTAGTGGGAAATTTCGGGCGCTGCGGTAGATGCAGCTAACAAGATAAGCAGAACAACAGGCGGCACTTTCGCTGTATTTTCGCTGCTTGCAGCAATGGAACAGCTGCCGCCCTCTGGACTTAGTTAAAATGGCGGGCGAAGGTCGCCGCCAGCAGCACCAGATAAGTAATCGCAACCGTCGGTTTAAAGCAGTGTTTCAAATACGACAGTGCCAGACTAACAGCACCACCGCGTTGTTGTAACCAGCTTTGATGCCACTGACAACCGATGTCTTGGCCCTGTGACAACGCCTGTTCCAGCGCTAACAACCGCTCGGCGGTGCGGCTTTGTTGGGTTTTCCAGATGGCTTCATGCAACCAGAACACGCCAATTAACCCCAGTTGCAACACCAGGCTACTTTCGGTTTGCACCAGCCATAACCACAGAACTATGGCGACCACTTTCAGCCACAGCGCTTGTTTTTCCATCTGATCATAACTTTGTTGCTGTAACAGCCATTCGGCCTGATTGCGATCGGTCATCGGGAATTTTCCTTGTTGAATAAACGCTGCGGCTAATTACCGCAGCAGTGGATTATTGACGCAAATTACCAAATTAAGTTGTTCTTTTAATTCAGTAAATTGAGTCCTTAACTTAAGCTGGAACCGGCTGCTTTTGCAAGATAATCCAATCTCGCACTTTTTGCTCCAGCACTTTCATTGGCACGGCGCCCGATAACAGCACTAAATCATGGAAAGCGCGAATATCAAATTGCGCACCCAGTTCGGTGCGCGCGAGTTCGCGCAGCTCGACAATTTTCAGCATGCCGAGTTTGTAACCCAGTGCTTGGCCAGGCCATGCCATATAACGTTCAATTTCCGAAATGACATCAGAAGAGGCCGTACCGGTGGTTTGCGCCATATATTGTACCGCTTGCTCACGGGTCCATTTTTTGGCGTGCATACCGGTGTCGACTACCAACCGCACTGAACGGAACAGTTCAGCTTTTAACCGGCCTAAATTGCCAAATGGGTCATCTTTGTACATGCCCATTTCATAAGCGACCAGTTCAGAATACAAACCCCAACCTTCGGCATAAGCGTTGTAAGGTGCGATGCGGCGTAACAATGGCAGTTGATCCTGTGCCAGATTCAACGCAATTTGCCAATGATGGCCTGGGTTGGCTTCATGATAAGTGAGTGTTTTTAAATCGAATTTTGAGTTGGCTTTCATATCAGCCAAATTGATCCAATAAATCCCTGGTTTACTGCCATCCATCGCTGGACTGGTGTATTGACCACCTGCGGCGCTGTCTTGCACTTCTACCGGAATGCGGCGGACTTCTACTGCATAAGGCGGTTTGGAGGCGAATTGCTCCGGCATCCGTACGTCCATTTCGGCGATATAGCGGTTTAAATCCGCCAACAACGTCGCTCGGCCTTGGTCTGAATCTTCATATAAAAAGCGTGGTTCTTCCGCCAGAGCCGTCATCCGATCGCCGACCGAACCTTCGCTGTAGCCGTTGGCTTTGAGGATGCTGTCCATTTCTTTACTGATCCGCGCCACTTCAGCCAGACCAAGCTGGTGAATTTGATCCGGCGTTAAATCAGTATCACCAAGCTGACGCACTGAATAGGCATAAAAATCGCTGCCGTTTGGCTGCGCCCAAATCCCGGCTTCACTGCGGGCATGCGGTAGAGTGGCGACTACATCAGCGAGTAACTGCTGATAACCTGGCGCTACGACACTGCTGATGTGCTTAGCTGCTTGCTCCAGCAAGGGTTGTTTTTGTTCGGCAGTGAAGGTGGTAACTTTGTCGAGTTTTGCTGCAAAGTCGCGGTACAGCGGATGCTCAGTCGCGTTGCTATTACCATAATTTTTCAGGATATTTTGCGCTTTATCTAGCAGCACCCGTGGCGGGATCCAACCGGCTTTTACATCGGTATTAAATTTGTCGCTAATGCTTTTCAGTGCAGGTCCGAATAGGGCTAAGCGAGCGAGATAATCCTTGGCATCCTGCTCGTTATTGATTGGATGTGAGTTCACCATCGAGCCCGGCATATCGATAGTCGGCCCATTGATTTGGTTAATGATAAAAGCTGAATGGCCCATCCAGGGGTCGATATAACCGCCAGCAAAACGGCTATCACCGGCGTAATAACCGATGATGTTGGCCATCACGTTTTGGTTATCTGCATCCACCGCGTCGGTAGGCAATGGCATCGCCACCAGTTCTGCGGCAATTTTACTCAGCGCCAGACGTAAATCGCCTTCAGTTTTACTGTCGAATAATTCCAGCTGCGCTTTGTAGTTCTGGCCAACCTGCTGCTCGGTCAGGCCGTAGGCGGAAGCACTTAAGGCGCGCGCCTGAAACAGCGTCTGGGTGGCCTTTTCATACAAGGCTTTGGCGGCGGCAACGTCAGCCACTGGTTTTGCGGCTGGCAGTGCGGCAGCCGGTGGTGTTTCAGATGTTTTTGGAGCTTCGGTACATTGCGTCAGCAACAAACTGCTGGCAATGGCCAGACTTAATAGGGACATGCGCATTGATAAAAATCCTTAACGGCAGGGAGATATTTCATAAAGCGTTATCATACACAGAATATATTGGATACGGCAGGTCAAAAATCGATACGCAGAGGTGCTGCAGCAAAACCTGCTTTGCTTTAGAATCAGTGTAGTTTCTTGGCGTTATAGCAATTTGAGTATTGCTACAGGACCTTTCTTGTCTCATCACTTCTCAGCAACACCGGCAGAGCCGTACGCCAAAAATAGCCCGCGCTATCGGCAGATCACCTGGATCTTAAGTTTTGCCGCTGTGGTGGTGTTCGCCAACCTACATGCGCTACAGCCGCTGCTGCCTGAACTCAGTCGCAGTTTTGCACTGAGTGCTTTGCAAACTAGCTGGAGTTATGCCATTGGGACGCTGGCGCTTGGCGTCAGTCTGTTGTTTTATGGCGCTTTGTCTGATGCCTTTGGCCGGCGGCAGTTGCTTGGGCTGACGTTGCTCGGCATGGCTGCAGCGACTGTTGCTATTACTCAGGTCGAAACTTATCCGCAGTTATTATTCTGGCGCGCTGTACAGGGTTTTTTCCTTGGCGGTTTGCCTGCCATCGCTATTGCCTATATGGGTGAGGAGCTGAGCAAACCAGCACTACTTGCGGCAGTTGGGTATTACATCAGTGCCAGTTCGCTGGGTGGTATTTCTGGTCGGGTGCTGGCCGGTTTTTGTGCTGAGCTTGGCCATTGGCAATGGGCGTTTTGGCCAATGGCGGCGCTCAGTTTGCTGTTAGTGGTGATGTTCTGGCGTTTTTTGCCGCCGTCGCAGCATTTTGTTGCCAAACCTTTTTCGTTGCGTCAGGCGCTGGCGGATAACGGGTTTCATTTGCGACAGCCGGTGTTATTACTGTGCTTTCTGATTGGCGGCTTTAACTTTTTTGTTTATTTAAATCAATATACTTACATCAGCTTTGCACTGTCCCAAGCGCCATATGATCTGAGCAGTGGATATATTGGCTTGCTGTTTCTGACTTATCTTACCGGTACTTTAGGCTCGGCCATTTCGGGGCGGATCAGTAAAAAACTGACAGCGCCTGAAGGCATGGCGCTTGGCATTGCCATTATGATGCTGGGAACTGTCGTGACGTTAATCCCACAAATTTGGGGCATCGTACTGGGTTTTTTTATCAGTGCTTTTGGTTTTTTCCTGACGCACAGTCTGGCGACCGGTTTTGTCAATCAACATGCAACCCGCGCCAAAGCGAGTGCCAGTGCACTTTATCTGGTGTTTTATTATGTCGGCGCCAGTAGCGGCGGTCTGTATCTGCATCCATTCTGGCAAGCCGCCGGTTGGCCTGGTGTGGTGATGGCTTCGCTGCTGATGTATGGCGTGACGCTGGCAATGAGTTGGTATTTGCGCCGTCGTACGCGCGATATCTCGGCCTGACTCACTAGATAACACAGGTTAACTCGATGCAGTCAGCAATAACATTTCATCTGCAGTTAAAGGCCGGCAACAACCGACAGCGTCGCTGAGTTGCAGCTGATTAATCCGTACCCGATGTAATGTCAGCACTTTTAGGCCAACAGCGCGGCACATATAACGGATTTGCCGGTTTAAGCCTTGCGTTAGTACAATCGTCAGCACCGTATTGTCGGCCAGAACAATACAAGGATCTGACTGATAAAGCGTAGTACCAAGCTGCCAGCTAACGCCCGAAGCCAGTTGCTGCAGTTGGGCTTCAGTCACCAATTTATCCACTTCCACCCGATATTCTTTTTGCTGCAGCTGATCGGCGTGCATCAGCCGATGCGCCAAAGCGCCATCATTACTCAGCAGTAACAAACCACTGCTGTCTTTATCCAACCGCCCAAGCGGAAACAACCGCAACGCCAAAGTTGCCAGTAGCTGCGCAATGCTGCTGGGATCGTCCATTTTGACATTACAATCAACACCCACTGGTTTGTGATACAACCAGCATTGGCGGGGAGCTGCTTGCGGCAAAGCTTCGCTATCGACCTGGATCAGGTCGCCGGTTTTTACAAGGTAATGATGAGGTTGTTGCTGGCCGTTGACCAGGACTCTCAATTCGCTAATCAGCCGGGCTGCCGCTTTGCGCGAGCATAAACCACTATGGGCAATCGCCTGATTTAAACGAAGCCCGACCAAAGTGGCGGGGTTATCGTTGGTTGATGAGGATTCCTTTACTGTAGCAACTGCAGTTTCAACAAAAGGCTCTGTTGAAGCTGCAGACGCGGCGAATGGAATCGTCATCCAAGCGACTGTTAGTTATTACCCTGACGCTGTGGCGCCGGGTTGCTCCGACGTGGTGCCGGGCGTTGACCCTGACCATTGCCGCCAGCATTGTGTTGCTGAGCTGGGGCACCAGCTGGGCGTGGCCGACGTGGTGCTGCTGGCTTGGCGCCGCCTGCTGTGGCTGGTTTTTGACCGGCAGCTACAGGTTTTTTCGCTTGTGGCCGTGGCGGACGCGGCGGACGTACTGTTAAGTCGTGATCGTTGTGATTGCTTGACGGAATACCGCTCAGCTCTGCCACCGGAATTTTCATTCCAATCAGCTTTTCCACTTGTTTTAACTGTGGAATTTCATCCGGGCACACCAGTGATACAGCAAGGCCCGTCATACCAGCACGACCAGTCCGACCGATACGGTGGACATAATCAGCAGCTGAACGTGGCAGCGCGAAGTTCACCACAAATGGCAGCTGCGCAATGTCGATGCCACGGGCAGCAACGTCTGATGCTACCAATACCCGCACTTCGTTACTTTTAAAACCAGCTAAAGCAGCGGTACGGGCGTTCTGGCTTTTATTACCGTGAATAGCGGCGGCCGTAATACCAGCGGCTTCTAATTTTTCGGTTAAACGGTTGGCTTCGTGTTTGGTCGCCATAAACACCAGCACTTGTTGCCAGTTGTTTTGTTCAATCAGCGAAATTAAAGCGCCGGTTTTTTGACCTTTAGTCACATGGTAAACTTTTTGCTCGATTTTCTCGGCGGTGCTGTTTTCCGGCGCCACGTTGATCATCAGCGGATCTTTTAAAAGTTTATTGGTCAGGCTTTTGATTTCGTTGTCAAAAGTGGCCGAGAACAATAGGTTCTGCCGCACTTTTGGTAATAAATTCAGGATTTTCTGAATGTCGCGGATAAAACCCATATCCAGCATGCGGTCGGCTTCATCCAGTACCAGCACTTCGACTTCATTAATTTTCACCGCGTTCTGGCCAATTAAGTCCAGCAAACGGCCAGGCGTTGCGGTCAGAATGTCGACACCGCCGCGTAAACCCATCATTTGCGGGTTGATATTGACGCCACCGAACACCACCAGGTGTTTCAGTTTTGGCTCAAGGAATTGGCTGTATTTGGTAATTTGTTCACTGATTTGCGCGGCAAGTTCACGCGTTGGCGTCAGGATCAAAGCGCGGGTAGGGCGCGGGTGTTTGCTTTTGGTCTGGCTTAAACGTTGCAAAATTGGCAACACAAAACCAGCGGTTTTACCAGTACCGGTTTGCGCGGCGGCCAGTAAATCCCGACCCGCCAGCACGGCAGGAATAGCCTGCTGCTGAATTGGGGTCGGTTGGGTGTAACCCGCCTGTTCGACTGCTTTTTGAATGGCTGGTTGTAACCCTAATAACGAAAATGACATCTAAAACCCCACATATTGTCAGCCTGCCGGAATGGGGGGCTGTACAAAAAAGTCGCGCATTCTAACCGGTATCGCCGCCAACTACCATCTTTGCCTGTCCATTATCTAAAACGAATCTAAAAGGAACTGGAAAACGGTGAAGATTGGCGACAGAAACAGCGGTGATTGCAGGAATTGTCTGCAATCACCGCTGTTGTTGGGCTTCGCTTGGCTGATTGGCAATACCTTTTGCGAAATACCTTTAGCGAAAGGTGCGCGCAGCAATACTACACAAACCTTTGCCAACTGATCCAAAGCGGTCACCATGCACCAACGGAATATCCGGCAACATCGTTTGTAATAACGCTCGGATCCCTTTCGCCGCCGAAGCACCGCCAGTTAAGAAGATACAATCGGGTTTGCTGCTGGCGTCCGACATACTTTGACTAATCAGTTTCTGAATACCGTTTAATTCCTGATAAATCGCTTGATCCAGCTGTGCGCTGCTGATCAGTTGTGCCAGATCCGGTTCCACCCTTGACAGCGACACTTCGGTATCAGTTTGATCCGCCAGATTAATTTTGGCCTGTTCTGCTGCCTGCACCAGGTAATAACTTAAATGCTGTTGATAAAGCTGGTGCAATCGGGCTACTTTGGCCGGCTCTTTCGCCTGTAACAGTAATTGCTGAATTTCAGCGCTAGTTTGTGGCCGGTAGAAATTCTCTTGCGCCTGAATATCAATAATATTCACCGCATCGCTAAATAACGAATTTGGCAGCGGTCGGCCGGTAAGGGCTTGTGTGCCGCGGCCTAATAATGGCATCAGGCTGTAAATGGCTAATTTAATGTCCATATCAACACCGCCAATCCGCCGACCGGCGTGGCCAAGCAAATCGCTACTTCGATCCAATTGCGCCATGCGTTGTGGACCAAGCCTGATCAAACTGATATCGCTGGTACCACCACCAATATCGACTACCAGTACCAGTTGTTCTTTGCTTAAACTCCGTTCAAATTCCATTGCAGCCGCGACCGGCTCATAAGCAAACTGAATTTCGCGAAAACCAACATCGGCCGCAGCCTGGCGCAAAATAGCTTCAGCGCGTTCATCGCCCAAAGCGCCATCAATGCCCTGAAAATGCACCGGACGACCTAAAACCGCGTAGTCCAGGGCGGCTGCTTCGGTAATTTGCTTGTGTTGCTGGGCTTTATGTTTGATTTCTTTGAGTAATAAGGTACAAATCTGCCGATATATCAGACTTTGTGCCGGGGTGAGCCGTGATCCCAACATTGATTTTGGCGATCGGATAAATACGCCCGCCAACGGATCCGAGCTGTAATGCTGGTGCGCCGCCTGGCCCAGAAAGACTTTGGCATCCTGCGCCAGCAGCCGATGCAGGCTTTCATTGATATAAGGCTCATCGCTGTCATGATGCTGATCATTGTCATCTGCTTTACGTCTTTGGATGTAAAGCGCAGAACTCAGATAGCGGCTGTCGCCATCCATCAATGCCAGTTCTGGTTCATTGCCATTCAGCCAGCCGGCGGTACAGTTGGAAGTGCCAAAATCAATACCACAGTAGTTCTTCGTCATCATCAGCGCCTGTTGTTGCGGAATTTGCCGTCAAGGTAAAAAAGCGGCGCAGTATATCGTGGTTATCTGCCGGCGTCAGTGCTAATGCTGGCATTGATTTTGCTCAAGTCGAACTATCATCAACAGTTCGACTTGCCGCTATAGATTGATGTATGCGGTAATAAAGTCGGGTGTAACCGTCGTGCGCAGCAGCGGCAACCCAAGGGGAAGCTTAGAATGATCCAGCTTAAATCAATGTTATCGGTGATCTGTTTACTGCTTATCAGCAGTTGTGCGCAGGAACCGCAGCGGCAGCATTCTGCCCGTACTGAGCAACAAGTTGCCATCACGCCGGTGCTGTATTACACCGAACGCATAGCCGATCGGCTGTTTCAGGATTTGGGCCCTATTCCGGATGGCACTATTGCGGTCGTTAGTTTCACCGAGCTGAAATCATTGGCACCGGATCCCTATAATCTGTCGATGAATTTATTAGGGCTGCAGCTGCAGGAAAGCATGCTAACCGTGGCCAGTCAGCGCGGTTACAAGGTGAAAGAGCTTCGTTTAGCCTCGCAGGTGAAGGTGTATAGCGACCATGAACGGATCTTAAGCCGTGATATCACTGAACTTGCCACGCAGCAATCGGTACGTTACGTCATTGCCGGGACACTCAATCAAGCCGAAAATTACACTACAGTGAATGCCAGGTTGGTCGATATCCAAAGTAATACCATTATTGCCGCTGCATCGGATCTGGTGCCGGCCAATGTGCTTGGCAGTGCCGAAAAAGTGCAGTTACGCCAGCAACAACTGTATCGCAGTGGCGACTAACACAGGATTTCAGCCTTATGAAAACTCATTTAACTAAGCATCTCGTCATCGCCGGTCTGAGTCTGGCCGTTGTCGGTTGTTCTTCTTTTAGTGCTTTTGATGAAGCGCAACAGGCGCAAATGGAAGCTGAAGGCCCGCCAGCTCGTCATGATGTAGCTTTACAAGGGGCGCCACAACCGGCCAAGCCAGCTGGTGCAGTGGCAGCGCCAGTACTGCCTTCAGTTCAAAACAGTTCGCCGCTCTATGTGACACCGGGTCTCTATGACGGTGCCGCCTATCAGGCAACCCGCATGAGCGCGCAGAAAATGCAGCAGCATTATCAGCCGCAGGTTGGCGTGAATGTAAATCACTATGTGCAGGGCATGATGCACGACCTGGTGGCGAATCTGGATATGGTTAAGCAGGGCATGATCATTGGTGTCACCAGCTTTGTGTACCTTGATGGTGCTTATGATCAAACCGATTTATTCGGCAATCAGCTATCTGAAGGATTTATGCATGAAATTCATCAGTTTGGATTAGATGTCGTCGATTTCAAAACCACTGATTTTATTCGGGTGACGCCAAAAGGCGATTTTGTGTTCAGCCGGGATTTTATGGAGTTACGAGAAGAGCAACCGATTGAATATGTGCTTGGTGGCACGTTAGTGCAGCACCAAGGCGGTACTTTGGTCAATGCACGGATTGTATCGGTCGCCAGTAAAAAAGTGCTGGCCAGCGCCCAGAGCTTTGTACCCCAACATGTGGTCAGCGCGATTCAACCGTCGGCACTGCCAGGTAAACTTTATCTGAAACAAGGTGAATAATATGCGTAACCTTGGAATGGTTTTGCTGTTGACGCAGTTAGCCGCCTGTAGTCAGTTGTGTGATTGCCAGCCGGCCAAAACTGCCGGCACCAATCAAACTACGTCGGACAATACGGCAGCTACTTCTATCGCCGATGAAATGCAGGCTGAAAGTATGGCTTCAGCAGAAAATTCGCAGCAGGTCGGTAGTTCAGGGTTAGAAGTGATTAATTCCAGACCAATGCAGGAAGCAACACCGGTCAATAGTGCCAATGAGCCTTCCCAGTTTGATCAATTGCTGGCAGACCCAAATGCAAAACCTATTATGCAATTGACCGCTGGACGCCTGCAGCGCCGGGTACTGCCTTCAGAATCCGGGCAGGTATTTGCACCTGAACTACCAGCCTCGCCTTATCCGCAGCTGCAGCACAGTCGTAAAGAATTGATGGATTATGCAGCGCAGGCTGCATTTAAGCTGGCTGGTTTTGAAGCTTTACGTGGTGCCAAAGTGGGTGTGACCAGTTTTGTTGAATTTGATCCAACGCTGCGACAAACCACAGCCGTAGGCAACCAGTTCGCTGAAGCGATGGTTAGTTTGTTGCCGCAATATGGGGTGGATGTGATTGAATACAAACTAACACGAGGTATTACCATTGGCCCGGCCGGCGATCTCGCATTATCACGAGATATTAAAGAATTACAGCAAAACGTTGGGATGGATTACATCCTGACCGGAACCGTGGTAGCAACCAAACGTGGCTTGCAAATCCATAGTCGGGTGGTGTCTGTCTCTCAGCACAAAGTAATAGCCGCCACTTCAACCCTTATTCCGCATTTGGTGCTACAACAAATTCAGCCGTAATCGGTGTAATTGCTTGGCAGGATCAACCTTCATCTCAGGCAACGTTCGCCAGTTGCCTGAATTTCATACAGAAAATAAAAGCTTCGATTGACAACTGCGTGGAATTTTAGCAGCATGGCGACCGCTGACTGGCATGTAGCTTTGTGCTGTTGGCGGAAGAAGTTGACCGCGAAAACTGAAAAATTTACTTCACCGGCCCCATAGTTAAATGGATATAACGGCCCCCTCCTAAGGGGCAGTTACAGGTTCGATTCCTGTTGGGGCCGCCATTTGCCTGGGCTGGTTGCTGATTTACTGCTGAGCTTCCGGAAACACTGAATCGTTTTCTTCGGTTTCGGCTTGTGCTGCAACAGAGGCCAAATCACCAGCCTGAATATTTGCCAGCAATTCATTATTGATACTTTGTGCCCAGGCAGTTTCATGACTCAATTGGGTCACCTGAACGACCAGTGGCGTCAGCGTTAATAATTCCTGTGCATTGCCAAAGTTATCCGTCAGTTCACGTCGATGAATGAGCGTAAAACTATCACCAACTTTCACACCATGCGCCGAGCCAATACTCAGCAGTACCTGATTTTGCCGCACTTGCTTCACATCGGCTAATAATGGCTCACAGCGAATTGCTTCTTCAACATCCATCACTGCAGCATCTAAAATCCGCTCCGCAGCTTTACCGTAATCGGTACGCCAGAACCGTTGGTACTGTGGATCCAACGCTGTACTTTTTCGGACAGACCAAATGGCTGAGGTCTGGTATTTTTGCTGAAACACCATCCGTTCATCAACCAGATCAAACAGCGCCACATCAATGTGGAAAAACCTTTCCCGATCAGCATTGGACCAGAACTGCCAATTGGTGCCACTGGTTTCTCCCAGAGACACATCATCCAGCGTTGCTGACAAAATGTAACGGGCACCATATTGCTGCTGAACTGCCTGGCGTTCCTGATAGCTTAAATTTTGGCCGTTGATTGGATTATTGAGTTGCTGTGGCCAGCTGCTTTGACTGATTTCACTGAGTTTGTCACTGAACAACTTGCTGCTGACTTTGCCGAGTTCAAATAATTCACCAACCACCGCTTGTTCGGGTAGTTTTAGCTTAAAAGGCGTGATGAGTAATTTTTTCTTGTAAGAGAGGGTGGGGCAAGCCGGTTCCGTCTGAAAGATATCGGCTCGAATGGTCACCTCAAACACACCATTGTGCGCTCGCTCGGTGACCAGCTGCACTTGTTGGATTTCACCAAAACTTTTAACCTGGGTGCTTTCTTGCGTCAAAAGTCCGTCAGTTACCTGCTGTACACTGCGAATAGAAACGCCAGCAAACAACAGCGCCCGTTTGACGGCGTCTTCCGTGGCTTGAGCCCGGGCAGCGGCCTGATCGCCATTGCGGATGGTCGCCTGGCCGGTCGTTTCGTACCACTGCCCCTGGGCTTGTCCGGCCAGCATGACCAGCATTAAACCACCAATTGTCCGCATGTTGCTACTCTCCACATTATCTTGAACAAGCTAAAGCAATTTACGTGCCTGCTGTATATCTAGTGAATTTTGGCTCGATTTCTGCAGTGGATTGATAGCCGGTAAATGCGAACAATACTACCGATATTTTCCCACGAGGTCAGAATGAACAGATCCATGTTAATACTCCTGAGCGCAGCACTTTTATCTGGTTGCAGTGTATTTATGGACAAAGAAGTGCAGTGGGAATCGGTGCCGCCAGAGCAATTTCCAGTGTTAAAAGCCATTGGGTATGCGCCGGTTTCAGCGCAACAAGCAGAGAGTGACGATCAAAAAATGCTGATGGCGATGAAAGCTTCAAAACTTGAAGCGTACAAAGAGCTCGCAGAGCAAGTGTATGGACAAAAAATAGATTACAAAGTAACGATGGCCCAGGCTGCAATGGGTAACGAGCAACTCAAAGCCTCTTTGCAGGGGGTCATCCGTGGTGCACGTGTGGTGAAAACCTATCCTGTCGGCCAGTTCTATGCGACAGAGATGGAGTTAGATTTCAAGCAAGTTTATGATTTATATCAAAATGCGCAGCCAGTGCGGCGAGTCAAAGCAGTGAAGTATTATTAATACAATTTAGGTTCACTGAGTATTGCAGGATGGTTCGATGGCGGCGGAGCTAAAACGTTGATTTGAGCTAATTCAATTCAGGCTTTGATACCTTTACCAATACTGTCAACAGCAGGCTTGCCTTTGGCGGTATAGGTCAGTCCGGCTTTACCGCGATTCTGTAGAATTTCATGTTTAAATCGTTCCACAACTAACTGGCTTTGTTCAACACTTTGCCGGTTTACTTCATTTTGTTCTTTGCATTGCTCAAGCAGATTATCTAACTGACTGACAGCATCACTAAACCAGCTTTGGTTTTTTAGTTCAGCAAGTTGAGGCAGTTCGGAAATTTGCTGGTCAAGTTGTTGGATCAATTCCAACTGTTGCACTTTTGACACACAACCTTGATCCAGTCTCTCTACGTCGCGACTAGAAATGGCAGCTAACTCAGATTTTAATAACGACAAAAGCACCTGGAGGTGCTCTTGTTGTTTGTTTAACAAAGACAGGATGAGGGAGGGTTCAATCATCTTTTATTAAACAACTCGCCTTCAAACTGAACGATGCGTTTCGCCAGTTGTTCGACATTAATTTTGTATTTGCCTTCAGCAATCGCCTGCTTGATGTCATCGATTTTTTTCTGATCGATGCCAGAGCTGCCGCTGGCTTTTTCTTGTGCTTTCGTAAACTGCTGAGCCTGAGTGGTCAGAGATACTGA
This sequence comes from Rheinheimera sp. SA_1, assembly GCF_001669775.1. Taxonomy (GTDB): domain Bacteria; phylum Pseudomonadota; class Gammaproteobacteria; order Enterobacterales; family Alteromonadaceae; genus Pararheinheimera. The sequence continues at coordinate 601,970 of NZ_LXWK01000015.1, read as the reverse complement.
ATCCTGTTTTTGTGTCGGTGCATTCAACGTCGCTTGTTGCTGAGCATCTTGCTGTTTTTGAATGTTTTGATCGATTTTATCGGTTTTCACCGCAGGTGTGGTTTGCACACCTTGATTTACATTGATAGCCATAATTTACCCCCTCATCAGACCCACTGGTCTATTCCTTGATCATTTTAACGGCAGCAGTCAGTAAAACTTTAGGATTTTTTATAATTTAATTTCAACTCGTTTTACTGCGGTAATTTGTGCTGTAACAACCCGTTTTGACTGTAGGTTCTGCACTCTGACTTCATCGCCTAAAGTGCCGTCCTGTAAGGCGGTAGCCTGTGTTGTCACTGAGAGTCCGTTTGATACTCCTGCAATTGTAACAACATCTCCCTTACATACAAGACAAAGATCGTTTTGGGTTATTATTTGACCGGAATTTAGCGCTTTTTTTGTTCTGGCCCCAACAATAAGTTGAGCTTCCTTTACTAAGGCGCCACGGCTTTGCAAAAGTTCGGTTTCGGTTTGAACCAGTAAGTCATTGCTTAAGTAACTACCGGCTGCTAATTGCCGGGTCACTGCCACCGCATTTACCAACTGGCTAACTTTCACTGATACGAACAATTGCCAGCCACCGGTGTCCGGACATTGAATTCTGACAGTATTTTGACGCTGCAGTTGTACGTTCACTAAAGACATTTGCAAAGATTGTTCACAGTTTTTATCCGGTAGCCGATTGTCCAGTGGATAGACCTGAATTTTTAACTTATTGACAGACGGATCCGGTGCTTGCTGCTCCAGCCATGTTGTGGTGTGTGTCGTCAAATCCGACATTGAATAACTGGTTGCAGAGACTCCCCAACTCAGCAAAGCAACGCCAGTAAACAAGGCCTGCAAATGGCGGAATTCCGGCAAAAATTTATCGTACATTTTCATATTGTTTCAGCTATGCTTTATCGGCAAAGGGTTATAACATACCAAGTATGTCAATTTTTCAGTGACTTGCCGCTTTCAATTATCTGCTGCAAGAATCGATCCTGAACTTCTCTGGGGAGTCACAAATGGCCGGTATTCTTGATTCTGTCAACCAACGAACGCAGTTGGTTGGGCAAAACCGATTGGAATTATTGCTGTTTCGGTTAGCTGGCAGGCAGCGGTTTGGTATCAATGTGTTTAAAGTCAGAGAAGTATTGCAATGCCCCCCGCTGACCGCTATTCCTAAAAGAAACAAATTTGTACGCGGTATTGCCCACATTCGTGGCCAGACTATTTCTGTCATTGATTTAAGTCTGGCAACAGGTGGTCGTCCGATCGAAAATACGAAAGACAGTTTTATCGTTATTGCTGAATACAATAGATCCGTACAAGGATTTTTGGTGAATTCGGTCGAACGCATCATCAATATTAACTGGTCAAGCATTATGCCTCCGCCAAAAGGTACAGGTGGCCGGCAAAGTTATCTGACTGCAGTCACTGAAATCGACAACGAACTTGTTGAAATTATTGATGTAGAAAAAATCCTTGAAGAAATTTCACCATCACCTACCACGATTACCGGCAATATTGAAACTGAAAGTATCATGGCCGATCTTGGTGAGCGCACTATCTTGATTGCTGATGACTCTGCAGTAGCTCGTAATCAGGTCAAACGCGCATTAGAAAGCCTCGGTGTCACGATGCATCTGGTGAAGAATGGACGTGAAGCACTCACTTATCTGCAGGAAGTTGCCGCAAGCTGCCAGGATTCAGTGACTGAAAAAATTGGTCTGTTAATTTCAGATATTGAAATGCCCGAAATGGATGGATACACATTGACTGCAGAAATCCGCATGGACCAAAAACTCAAGAAACTGCATGTTATATTGCATACATCATTAAGCGGGGTCTTTAATCAGCAAATGGTTCAAAAGGTTGGCGCTGATGATTTTATTGCCAAATTTAACCCGGACGAACTCGGGGATTCGGTACGTAAGTGGTTACATGCTGATTAAACAATGGTGGTGCTGTCTTGAATAAAGAGCTGCATGACAGTGAATATAAGTTGTTCCGGGACTTTCTGGAACAGCAGTGTGGCATCGTGCTTGGTGATAATAAACAGTATTTGGTGAAAAGCCGCCTCGGCCCTTTGATGTTGCGGTTTAATCTGGCAAGTTTGTCAGATTTAGTCTCAAAAACACTCAGTCCTTTTGAGCGGCAACTTCGTTCCGCAGTGATCGATGCGATGACCACGAACGAGACATTGTGGTTTCGTGATACCTACCCATATGAACTGCTAAAGAAGCAAATTCTTCCAGAGTTGGAAAAAGATCATCGAACCGTCAAAATTTGGTCGGCAGCCAGTTCTTCCGGGCAGGAACCCTATTCGATTGCGATGACTGGTCTTGAATATCAGCAGCTTAAGCCTTCAGCATTTAGTTTGGGCGTGCAAATTCTTGGCACTGATATTTCCAATGCCATGCTCGAACATTGTCAACGGGGCGAATACGATGGTTTGGCTTTGTCTCGCGGGTTATCTCCGGAACGGCGTAGCAAGTTCTTTGAGGATAGTGGAAATGGCATGATGCGGGTAAAAGATCCAGTTAGGAAGAATGTGTCGTTTCGTCATTTAAATTTGCTCGACAGCTATACCTTATTGGGCAAATTTGACATTATTTTCTGTCGTAACGTATTGATTTACTTCTCACCTGAAGTCAAAGCGAAAATTATCCGTCAATTCGCGCAAGCGTTAAATCCCCGTGGTTATTTGTTTTTGGGCGCTTCTGAATCCTTATCCAGCATCAATACCGATTTTGAAATGATCCGCTGTAATCCAGGGATTATCTACCGCCGCAAAAACTAGCGATCATCCCCCAAACATCTGCATTTAACCAGATAGTTTTTCTTCCCCATAGTCTTTTGTAACTATTGGCCTAAGTTTTGCTAATAATTCTTATCGAGATTCGACGAGAGTGCAGCAACATGGCAATTAGTTTTGAAAAGGCGTTCGGTCTTCACCCTGAAGGTATGCTCCTGAGAGAAAAGCGCTCAGCGATATTGGCGGACAATATTGCCAATGCCGATACGCCGGGTTACAAAGCCAAAGATCTGGATTTTGGTACAGCGCTGGCGAATGCGCAGTCCAGACAATCTTCTTCTATTAGCCGCACTCATGAAAAACACTTTCAAATTTCCACTGACATGCAGCAGGAAGTGAAATTCCGGAATGTCGAACAAACTGACACTGGTGATGGGAATAGCGTAGATATTCATCGCGAGCGAAATGCGTTTAGCCAAAACAGCATGGAATATCAGGCGTCGTTGAATTTTTTAAATAGCAAAATCAGCGGCTTGAAAAAAGCAGTTGGAGGGCAATCCTAATGAGTTTATATCGGGTTTTTGATATAGCCGGCAGCGGACTGACAGCACAAGCGCTGCGTTTGAATACCACCGCCAGCAATATTGCTAACGCTAATACCGTTAGTAGCAGCATTGATCAAACATATCGGGGCAGGCATCCGGTATTTGCTGCTGAATTTGACCGTGCCAAGGAAGAGCAGGGCGCAGGGGTGAAAGTATTGGGTATTGTAGAAAGTGATGCCCCTTTGACCACTGAATACAATCCAAGTCACCCGTTAGCAGATGAAAAAGGGTTTATCTACAAACCCAACGTAAATGTGATGGAAGAGATGGCCAACATGATTTCCGCCAGTCGTTCCTACGATGCGAATGTGCAGGTTGCTGATGCAGCGAAGCAGATGCTGAGCCGAACTTTGACACTCGGACAACGATAAGGAGTAAATCATGTCGACAATTAATTCAACGACCACACCAAGTTATATTGATAGCCTGAAGCAAAGTACTGCCAAAGAGAAGACCGATGCCGAAAAAGCCGGAGCACTGACTCAATCCGATTTTTTTGCGTTGCTAACTCAACAACTAGCTTTTCAGGACCCGACCAAGCCGGTTGAAAACGACCAGATGATTGCGCAAATGACCAGCTTTACCATGGCCGACGGGATTAGTTCGCTTAATACCAACTTTAAAGAGTTTGCCAGCGGTATGAATTCAAATCAGGCTTTGCAGGCTTCAAGTCTGGTTGGCAGAACAGTGCGGGTAAGCTCGGATAAAGTGCCATTTGATGGCACTAATATGGCGATGGGGTCAACAGAAGTACCAGCCAATACCAGTTTAATGACGGTGAAAATTTATAACGCAGCTGGGGAGCTGGTTCGGTCAGAGCCCGTGGAAAACCCGGCCAGTGGTAAGTTCGATTTTGTCTGGGATGGGAAAGACGACAACGAAAAAGCGCTGCCCAAAGGCATGTATACAGTCAAAGTTGAAGCCTCCATTAACGGCAAAACCGAGGCGCTGCCAACTTCTTCTTATGTACCTGTGACCAGCGTGACGCTTGGCAAAGGTACAGGTGACATGACATTAAATCTGTACGGTTTAGGCGCGAAAAAACTGGCAGATATTTTAGAAATTGCAGCGGGCTAAGTCCGTCAACGAGGTGAACTATGAGTTTTAATATTGCATTAAGTGGTCTGGCAGCAGCCCAGAAAGACCTGGATACCACGGCAAATAACATTGCCAACGTCAATACCACCGGTTTTAAAGAATCCCGTGCTGAATTTGCCGATGTGTATGCAGGCTCCATTTTTTCATCCGCCCGTACCAAGGTGGGGGACGGTGTGTCAACCTCAATGGTGGCGCAACAATTCAGTCAGGGGGCGCTGAAATTCACCAACAACTCGCTTGATTTAGCCATTACTGGTGATGGTTTTTTTGCCATGACTCCTAGTATTGCCGACCGCGATATGTCGTACACCCGTGCTGGTGCTTTTAAGTTATCTAAAGAGAACTTTATTGTGGATAACAACGGCAATTATTTGCAGGGTTATCCGGTCGACGCAAGTTCAGGAGCAGTCAGTTCCATTAGTTTAAGTACCACTAAACCAGTGCAAATTCCGAGTACAGCCGGTGCGCCAAGGTCAACGTCGAATGTGTATTTGACGATGAACCTCAATTCAAAAGACGTGGCACCAGGCGGTGGTTGGGCAACATTCAACCCATTGGACAAAACTACCTATAACAACACTGCGGGCACTTCGACCACAGTGTATGACAGCTTGGGTGAACCACATATATTGTCGTTTTACTTTCGTCGTACTGCCACCGCGACAGACAACGACTGGGAAGTATATGCTGTGTTTGATGACAAGACCGCGATTCCTCCAGCGCTTGGCTCGTATTTTGGTCCAACTACGATTCGTTTTGACGCCAATGGTGTGCCGGAAGTTCCTACTACGGCATCGTTACCCGATCTGGTAATCCCTCAGGCAACGTTAAACACGGTTAACTACTTGCAGAATGGTGCGCAGTTTACCACTCCATTGACAGTAAACTTTAATGATCAGGCAGCAACACGGTTGCCTACGCAGTATTCTTCAAAGTTTGAAGTGGGCTCGTTGAGTCAAGACGGTACCACTGTCGGTCGTTTAACCAGTATCGATATTGATGCTTCCGGAAAAGTGATGGCCAGCTACAGCAACGGTGACCAGACTTATCTGTCACAAATTGCCATGGTGAAATTCGCCAACCCGCAGGGTTTAACCCAAACCGGCAATACGTCCTGGAAAAGCAGTCTTCGTTCAGGTGAACCTCTGGCAGGTGAAGCCAACACCGGGACTTTAGGTGCTATTAACTCGTCAGCGTTGGAAAACTCCAATGTCAATCTGACGAATGAATTGGTTGACCTGATTTCAGCACAGCGGAACTTTCAGGCCAACTCGCGGGCTCTTGAAGTCAACAGTTCGCTGCAGCAAACCGTGTTACAGATCCGCTAAATCTGCTTTATCTTTTATCTATTGCAAATACCGGCCTTTGTGCCGGTATTTTTTTTGAGCAACTCTGTAATAACATCACTTTAAAATTAGAGGCGGCTAATTAAGTTGTTACAAATCAATCTGTTACGCATATAAATTCATTGTTATCTGTCTGATTTTTATGTATAAAGTCGTTTTTTATGTAAATGGAGAGTAACAATGGAAATGAAATTGGGCTTTGGTACTTTGTTAGCTCTGGCTGCTGGTTCTGTCAGTGCCAGTACCATGGATCAGCTACAACAACATGTATTTTCACTACCAAAAGGTGAACGGAAAATTGTTCGTTTTGACGTAATGAAACCGTCCAATATGGATGCTTTTGTGATGCTTGGCGTCAATAATGCAGGTGTTGCTGGCGTGAACTGTGATTTAGCACTTGCCGATTCAGCAGGTAAGTCCTTAGGAACCTTTAACTGTGCCGGTAGTTTTTTCCAACATTTTAAAATGCCAACTTCGTCGCCTTCAGTTATTCATGCCACGATGGAAGTTTATAATGCTAACTTTAGCCAGCCGCAATCGAGTGTTACAGTCCAGTCCATTTTCCGTTTTGGCACCCTGATTGATGCCGATGGTGATGGTATGCCATCCTGGTTTGAAACCAACTGGGCTTTTAATGATGCTAATTCAGCGGATGCATTGCTCGATAAAGATGGTGATGGTTATAGCAATTTGCAAGAATATCTGCACAACACGGACCCGACTAAGGTCAATAGTCCAGTACCACCAGATGGCGGCACTCCTCCGATTTATCCTCCAGCGGCCAGTTCATTAAAAAAAGTGAACGTCAGCCAATACAAACAGTTTCCGCTGAAAGGTGGTTCGCGCCAATTTAGTATGTTGGTGAATGTGCGCGCACCCGAAGCACCTTATACCGCATTTGTCGGTTTGAAACCGTTAAATGGTGGTGTTGGTGGGTTAAACTCTCAAATGAGTTGCCAAATGGTGGTTTCATATGTTGAGCCTGCTAAAGCGCCTGTTCAGTTGAAAACAGCGGCATGCAAAGATATGGGCACATTGTTTAGTAAAACCCCGAATATACCGGTCAATGCCGCATTAACCGTTTCAACTAATGGCTATAATTCAAGTGCTTATAATCTAAGTCTTTCTTACGCCGCGGAAGCCATTTATGGTGATGCCAGCGATAAAGACCTCGATGGTTTACCTGCCTGGTACGAAGAACTTCATGGCTTGTCCGATAGCCTGCTGACGGATGCCGATCTGGATACAGACGCTGATGGTTATTCAAATTTGCAGGAATATTATGCTGGCACAGATCCAAAGATTGCGAGCAGCAAACCAGAATAAATCTTTCAGATCATCATGGTTCTGATTTCTGAAAAGCTGCCACAATTATGGTAGCTTTTTTTTGCCTAGTTTCTAAATTAAATTTTTTAATTTCAATTACTTGAGCGTTAGTAAGCCTTCTCCTACTTTTTTTCTCTCCCAAATTAAATTCTTGAAACAAGATCTGGCATCTTCTTTGCTTTAATCCTTTATCACAGGTTTTTTAAACCTTATTTCTTCAACCACGGAGCAGCACATGGACCACTTACTTTACATCGCGATGAGCGGCGCTAAAGAAAATATGAATGCGCTGGCTGTGCGGGCGAATAACCTCGCCAACGCCAATACCAATGGCTTTAAGGCAGATCTGGAACAAGCACGCTCGATGCAGGCGTTTGGTGATGGTCTGCCTAGTCGGGTGTTTGCGATGACCGAAATGCCTAGTCAGAATTTTGACGCTGGGGAAATTAAAATCACTGAAAATGAGCTGGACGTTGCCATTCAGGGCGATGGCTGGTTTGCAGTGGAAGATGCTGATGGTCAGGAAGCCTATACCCGTAGTGGCAATTTGAAAATCAGTGTTGAAGGTTTTTTACAGACAGCTTCTGGTCTGAATGTGTTAAGTGATGGTGGTCCGGTGCAACTGCCGGTGCCACTGGCGAAAATTGATATTGCTGCAGATGGCAGCATTCAGGCGGTACCACAAGGCGCTCCGGCGACGGCAATGGTCGAAGTTGGGCGGATCAAACTGGTCAAGCCGGAAAACCCGGACATGTTTAAAGGCAACGATGGTTTATTCCGTCGAAAAGACGGTGCTATTGCAGAACCAGATGCCAGCGTAAATTTACTAAGTGGTGCGCTGGAAGGCAGTAATGTCAATGCCGTTGGTGAAATGACGTATCTGATTAGTCTACAGAAACAATTTGAATTACAAGTAAAAATGATGAAAACCGCTGAAGAGATGGATCGTCAGCAAAACCAGCTTTTACGCATCATCTAGAGCATTAAGCTCAGGAGGACACCATGCATCCAGCTCTTTGGATCAGCAAAACCGGTTTAGACGCCAAGCAGCGTGATATTTCGGTGATATCAAATAACCTGGCTAACGCCAGTACTGTCGGCTACAAGAAAAGCCGTGCAGTGTTCGAAGATTTGTTGTACCAGAATGTAAATCAGCCCGGTGGCCGATCCTCACAAAACTCGGAATTGCCGAACGGTCTGATGCTCGGTGCCGGTACCAAAGTGGTGGCGACACAGAAGAACTTTACCCAAGGTAATCATATGACAACCGACAATGCGTTGGACGTGATGATTCAGGGATCTGGCTTTTTCGAAATACTGATGCCGGACGGTAGTATTTCGTATAGCCGCAACGGCCAGTTTACCACTGACAGTGAAGGCAACCTGGTCACTTCCGGTGCGGGATATCAAATTCAACCCACCATTACAGTTCCGCCTGAAGCAACTGACATTAACATTTCTCAGGACGGTGAAGTATCGGTGAAATTGCCGGGTCAGCCTGAGAATGCGGTACTTGGCCAATTGATTGTGACGAACTTTATTAATCCGGCCGGACTGGAACCAATTGGGCAGAACTTATTCCGCCAAACCGGAGCCAGTGGTGACCCAGTGCAAGGGGTGCCAGGCCTTGAAGGGATTGGCTACATAGTGCAGGGCGCGCTGGAGTCTTCTAACGTCAATGTCACTGAAGAACTGGTCGGTTTAATTGAAAGTCAGCGGGTTTATGAAATGAATTCGAAAGTCATTTCAGCAGTTGATCAGATGCTCAGTTTCGCTATTCAGCAACTGTAACGGCGTGGAGGTTGTTATGCGTCTTGTTATTGCTTTGTTCGCGTTGTACTTAATGCAAGGATGCGCCAGTTATGTGCCGGAAGCCTTTCCGGATGACCCGGCGTTTGCTCCGTTGCCGCCGGAACCCGAGCCACAACCTGTGCTGCAAACGGGTAGTTTATTTGCTGCAGGTATGTCCAATGGCTTGTATTCGGATAACAAAGCGCGTCGGGAAGGCGACATTATTACCGTGGTGCTGCGCGAAAATACTCAGGCATCAAAAAAGGCCAAAACCGAGTTTGGCAAAGATAGTTCCAACTCTATTGATCCAATGATTGGTTTAGATGGACGAAATGTCAGCATCGCTGGCAATGCGTTGCAATTAGGGATCAATTCCAGCAGCGATTTTAAAGGAGATTCTAAAGCAGATCAGAGCAATAGTCTGACTGGCGACATCTCTGTCAATGTGCTGCGGGTGATGGCCAATGGCAACTTGGTGATCCGCGGTGAAAAATGGCTGACGCTGAACACTGGGAAAGAATATATCCGCTTAACCGGTGTGATCCGGCCAGAAGATATTGATGCAAAAAATACGGTGGAATCAAGTAAGATCGCCAACGCCAGGATTGAATATAGTGGCACTGGCGCAACTCATGGCGGACAAGGGCCTGGTTGGCTCAGTCGGTTTTTTTCTACTGTGTTGTGGCCGTTTTAGGCTGAGGGAATTCCCATGAAAACAACATCCTGGATTGCAGTATTGAGCCTGATTGTCTGCGTCGGAAGCAGTTTTCAAGCGCAAGCGGCCAGAATTAAAGACGTCGCCTCGGTCGAAGGCGTGCGTTCCAACCAGCTGGTTGGTTATGGTCTGGTGGTTGGTTTACCCGGAACAGGGGAACAAAGTCCGTTCACCGAACAAAGTTTTAAAACCATGCTGGCCAATTTTGGCATTAACTTGCCGGCCGGTATGAAATCACAAATAAAGAATGTTGCGGCTGTTGCGGTGCATGCTGAGTTACCTGCCTTTGCCAAACCAGGCCAGAATATTGACGTGACGGTATCTTCTGTTGGCAGTTCGAAAGGACTTCGGGGCGGCACTCTATTACAAACTTTTCTCAAAGGTCTGGACGGTCAGGTATACGCAGTAGCGCAAGGCAGTTTGATTGTCAGTGGTCTGGGTGCAGAAGGTGCTGATGGTTCAAAAGTCGTGGTGAATACGCCAACTGTTGGCCGCGTGCCGAACGGCGGAACTGTCGAGCGTGAAGTGGTCACACCTTTTGCTCAGGGCGATTACATCACTTTTAACCTGAATCGTGGTGATTTTACCACCGCCAAAAATCTGGCTGCCGCCATTAACACCTTTATTGGCGATGATACCGCACGTACGCTGGACGCGCGTTCAATTCAGGTTCGTGCACCACGGGACGTCACGCAACGGGTGTCCTATTTATCGACTCTGGAAAACCTGACATTTGAGCCTGCATCTGACGCCGCGAAAATTATTATTAATTCCCGTACCGGCACCATTGTCATCGGTAAAGAAGTGCGGTTGTTTCCTGCGGCAATTACCCATGGCGGTATGACAGTCACTATTGCTGAAAATCCAACAGTCAGTCAGCCGAATCCACTGGCGGAAGGTGAAACCGTCGTGGTGCCAAATACCATTATTGATGTGCGACCAGACCGTTCACGGATGTTCAAATTTGATCCCGGCACCACACTGGACGAATTGGTCAGCACTGTAAACGCTGTTGGCGCCGCGCCTGGCGATCTGATGGCAATTCTGGAAGCGTTAAAAGAAGCCGGTGCCATTCATGGTGAGCTGGTGGTGATCTAAGATGACCACGCCTGATGTGAATGCCTCTTACCATGATTTGTCGAGCCTCCATCAACTGCGGGCAACAGCAAAAACGGATGAGACAGCCGCCATCAAACAAGCGGCGCAGCAGTTTGAGTCAGTATTTATGGGCATGCTGATGCAAAGTATGCGCAAAGCCAATGCCTCTTTTGAAGCCGATAATCCGTTAAACAGTCAGGCCACTGAATTTTTCCGTGATATGCATGACAGTCAGATGTCGGCAGAATTATCCAAGAAAGGGGCTTTGGGGCTCGCCGATCTGATGGTGCAACAATTAGCACCACAGCATAGTGATACCAAAGCTGCCAGCCAAATTAGTGCGCCGTCAAGATTTGATCCGCCGAAAGAAAAAAACTTCAAACAGCCGGGTGAGCAGCAGATGATGGCATTGCCGGTTGCCCGAACAGGATTCCGTCAGTTAGATCCGGAGCGGATCATCGCACCAGCGCCCAAAGCGGTAAGTCCGGTTGAAACAGTATCCCCGATGAGTGCAGCAACTCAACTTGCGCCAGAACATTCACCATTGCAGTCCGGATTGCAGCACAAAATATCCCAACCCGGTGTGCAACAACTGGCTGCCGAAGTTATTTTTGGCTTACCAGCGACTTTTTCAAAGCAATTGCCGCAGCTAGCGCCGCAGTCTATTGGCACTGGGAAACCGGCATCAACTGAAGTTGTGGTCGTGCCGGACACTGCTCACTTGAAGGCAAAGCAATCCGCACAAAGCATCGATAGTCCTGCAGCCATTGATAGCAGCGATCCAGTAGCGTTTATTCAAAGCTTGTTACCGGCAGCAGAAAAAGCTGCAGCCAGTTTAGGTCTGGAGCCGCTGGCACTGATTGCGCAAGCAGCGTTGGAAACCGGCTGGGGACAGCGGATGTTTAAAAATACTGCGGGTCAGAACAGCAATAATTTGTTTGGGATCAAAGCCCAGGCAAATTGGCAAGGGCAGGTTGCGGTGGTTGATACACTGGAATATCGTGAGGGAGTAGCCCAAAAGGAAAAAGCTAAATTTCGGGCATACGACAATGCAGAGCAAAGTTTGCATGACTATGTCGATTTAATTCAATCGAATCCGCGTTATCAAGCTGCGCTGTCAGTAGCCAGCGACACCAAAGCTTATTTTCAGCGTCTGCAGGCTGCCGGATATGCTACAGATCCGAACTATGCTCAAAAAATATTGTCGGTATTGGAAGGCAGCTCGTTTAAAGAGGTGCGAAACTTGCTAGGAAAACAACAGTAAGTCATCAGTGTAGCAAAGTTGATGAAACCAATAGATCACTCAGAGCCGTTCGCGGTCGTTCGTATTGTTGAAGTAGCAGGAGTTCACCATGTCCGACAATTTGCTTAGAATAGGCACATCCGGTGTACTTGCCAGCAATGGTTTGCTGAGTACGACGTCAAACAATATCGCTAACCTGAACACCAAAGGCTATATCCGGCAATCGACGGAATACGATTCAGCTATCTTAGGCATGGGTGTCGGGCGCGGGACGACAGACCGTATCGTCAACGAGTTTACGTTGCGTCAACTGCGGCGGGATACGTCAAATGTTGGTTTTACCAGCCAGTACTTAGCAGAAGCAACCCGAGTCGATACCTTGTTTGCCAATTCCGCCAATAGTATTTCTACCGGCGTTACCGACTTATTTAAGCAGCTTCAGGCCGCCAACAACGACCCAGCGAATAATTCTTCAAGGCAGTTGGTTCTGGGGAGTGGGCAAACTTTAATTAATAAATTTAATACCTTATCTAACTTAGTGCTGGAACAACGGACCTATATCAACCAACAGCTTGATACCTATGTCAACGAAGCAAATTCTGCTGTTGGCACCGTGGCACTGCTGAACAAAGAGATAGCCAGTTACGGAAGTGGGATCAATACGCCGCCCCCGCTTGATTTATTGGATAAGCGTGATGAAGCACTGCGTAAACTTTCCGAGCTGATGGAAATCACGACCCTGGATGCAAACAATGGCGAAAAACTGGTGTTTCTGGCAACTGGTCAGTCTCTGGTACTTGAGCAAGGCAAATTTAATATGCTCAGTGCCGAGGGTGATCCGGAAATTGATCGTAAGGTTGTAAAGCTGCAGTTAGATTTTAACAGTAACGTGAGGTTGGATGTCGACAGCAACGAACTGGGTGGAAAAATTGGCGGTTTGCTGGAGTTTCGGTCAAAAATGCTGGAACCAACCCAAAACCGGTTGGGGCAGTTGGCGTTGGCGTTCGGTGATAGTTTTAATACCCAAAATAAATTGGGTATGGATGCGAATGGTCAGCTAGGGAAAGATATTTTTACTTTTCCAACGTTTGGCGGAATGGCATTGGATCTGAATACCGGCGCTGGTCAGGTGACTGCGAAAATTGAGCCTGGTCGAGGTGTTGATATCCCGCCCAATGATTTTATCGTTACGTTCACCGCGCCAGACCAATTCACCATGGAAGCTCTGGATGATAACGGTAAAGCAATTGCTGGATCTGCTGTGACCAGTACCATTACCGGCTATCCAGCGACCTTTAATACCGGGAATGCCACTGGCGGTTTTTTGTATGGTTTTGAAGTAACGCTGGATAACTCTGTTGGTGCTTTTGCCGACGGAGACCAGTTTATCCTGAAGCCATTAACTTCTGCTGCGCAGAATATTCAACTGGCCACGACCCGTGGTGAAGATTTGGCTCTGGCCGGTCCGTTGCGCGGGGACTTTAATATCAACAACTTAGGTAATGGTAAGTTTGGGGATATCAAAGTAACTGACACGGATCCTGCGACGTCAGAATTCAGCGCGCCAGGCACACTGGATGGTGCACCATTTGAAATACGGTTTATCGGTGGCGACCAATTTGAAATCCGAGACAGTGCCAACACTTTAGTTGGCACCACTGCAGTGATGGCCGGCGGGCAATACAACAATATTTTGGCGTCAGCCGGCCTGAATAATTATGGATTTGATTTTTCGATTACTGGTGTACCCAAAGCTGGCGACACTTTTACACTGGGTTATAACGACGGCGGCTTTAAAGACAATCGCAATGGTCTTAAACTTGGTCAACTTCAAACAACAGATACCATGAGAAAAACTGCAGTTGCGTCGGCGACTGCCGATAACAAATATAGTTTTAACGAAGCCTATGGCGCGATGGTTGGATTTGTTGGTGAAAAAACCAGTCAAATCAGAGTTGCCGCTCAGTCTTCTAGTTCATTGTTAGAGCAATCGACTGCTTGGCATGAGTCAGTTTCTGGCGTTAATTTGGACGAAGAAGCGGCAAATTTGATCCGGTTTCAGCAATCTTATGCCGCTGCGGCTAAAATCATTTCAACATCGCAATCGATTTTTGACACTTTACTGGCTGCGGCGAGGTAATTATGCGCATTTCATTTAATCAGAAGTATGAACACGGTTTGTCTGCCATTTTACGGGCACAGGACAAACTGCTTACTGCAAGTGCGCAATTAGAAAAACAAACCAAAATTTTGACTCCGGCTGACGATCCATCAGGTTCGGCACGCGTCGTGGCACTCGATCAACAAATCACCCAAACCGACCAATATCAGGCCAATAGCATCGGTTTGAAAAACAGCCTGAACATTGAAGAGACAGTTTTATCTGGTATTCGCAAATCAATGGATCAGGCGCGGTTACTCACAGTGTCGCTTGGCGATGGTGCATACTCGCAGTTAGACCGTAGTGCGGTGGCTAAACAGCTGGAAAACATTCGTTCTGAAGTCTTTGATTTAATGAATCAAAAAGATGCCAACGGCGGATATTTGTTTTCTGGCTACCAAGAACAAACCCAAAGTTACAGCATTGACGTTGCAACTGGCTATTACAAGTTTAATGGTGATGAGGGACAAAAATCATTGCAGGTGTCACCATCAGTTGCCTTGCCAAGCAACGACAGTGGTAAAAACATTTTTGAAGATGTCAATGCACGTAATAAAACAACCCTACCAGTAGCTGGTGGCAGCGTCACTTCAGCAAAAATTGTGGTGAAAGATCAAAGTGCTTTTGATCAGTTTTATCAGAAAAATTATGATGGTGTGACTGCTGCAAATAACAACTATCGAGTGCAGATTGCTGCAGGCAATACCTATGAGATTTTCCGTAATGGCGCAAGCCTGACTCCGGCTGTCACCGGTGGTTATACACCGGGCGAACCTATTAGCTTTAAAGGGTTAAGTATAACCGCTAATGGACCGGCGCCGGGTACTGTTGATTTTTCTCTTCCTCCGCCATCGAAGAGCAATATTCTCAATACTTTAACCGATATTATCAATGCGGTTGAGCGCGATTTGCAAAGTGGCGATGCATTGGCAGAAAAGATTGCGGATGCACTGGTACAAATTGATAGTGCAGCTCTAAAAGTTGATGGTACCGTGTCTGCCATTGGTGGCCGCCAAAATAGCATTGATAATATTTTTGACAGTAACGAAGATTTGCAATTGTCCAATAAAAAATACCGTGCCGACATCTATGAAGTCGATTATGCATCGGCTATTACCGAACTTACCAAACAAGAAACCGCATTACAGGCGGTTCAGGCGACTTTCAACAAAGTGACCGGAACTAGTTTGTTCGATTACATCCGTTAGCACATTATTGGGTTTCTATTGATGGTAAACATCTGACGTTACGACAGAAACGTCAGCGTTGAGCTGCTGTCCAAATTCCCACCGATGCCCATTTTCTTGAATAACGACGCTATAGCAAGTGGACATTCCACCTGTTTGAGCAAGTTTGGAAAAAAATTTAAATATCTCTCAAGTTGTAACAGCGTCTGCCGATACATAACGCACGATAAAATAAGTATTAATTATTGTTGTTTATTGGCATGTTTTTTAAAAAATATCTAAAGTTTATGATTTCTGAGTCGATACATTAATTAAGCCGGAACAAACAATAAATAACCGGTAAATTATAACTCAGGAGATAATATCATGGCTTTATATGTAAACACCAACGTATCGTCGTTGAACTCACAGAGACAATTAATCAATTCAGGTAAATCATTAGATACTGCGTTTCAACGTTTATCTTCTGGTTTACGGATAAACAGCGCTGCGGATGATGCCGCAGGCTTACAAATCAGTAACCGTTTGACCAGCCAGATCCAGGGTTTGGATCAAGCAATCCGTAATGCCAATGATGGTATTTCGCTTGCGCAGGTTGCTGAAGGTGCGATGGACGAGATTACCGGTGCACTGCAACGGATCCGAGTTCTGTCGGTGCAATCACAAAACGGTATCAACAGTTCCAGTGATCGTCTGGCTCTGCAAAAAGAAGTATCGGCATTAAAGGCAGAAATCAGTCGGATCGCTTCTACAACTCAATTTGGTGGCGTGAAGCTGTTAGATGGCAAATATTCGTCAACTTTTCTGGTTGGTGCAAACGCTGGCCAAACTATCAGTGTCAATATTTCACGTACCGGCGGTGGTTTTGGAACTTCAGGCTTGGGTTTATCTAATTTATCTATCAGCAGTCTGGCCGGTGCGTCACGGGCTTTAGCGAGCATCGACAGTGCGATTGGTATTATCGACTCAAAACGTGCTGATCTGGGTGCGATTCAAAACCGGTTTCAGTCAACAATCCGCAACTTATCAAACATTGTTGAAAACGTGTCTTCAGCAAGAAGCCGAATCAAAGATACTGATTTTGCTAAAGAAACTGCAGAACTAACTCGTTCGCAAATTCTGCAGCAAGCAAGTACCACGATCCTTGCGCAATCGAATCAAAGACCACAATCAGCATTATCATTGTTACAAGGTTAATAAGTTTAGTAGACCGGCTTTATATTTAACAACGACTCCTGAGCTTTTTGCTCATTGGCCACGCTTTATTGTGTGGCCTTTTTTATTTATTGAATTAAATATCTGTCGTTTATTTAATTTCAAATAATATTGAATATATCTCTAAAGTATAAAAATCCTGTGCCGATACATTAATTAAGCGAAATTAAAATAAAAGAAGTATTCGCTGATTACTTAAATAGCTCAGGAGATATACTATGGCTTTATATGTCAATACCAACGTTTCGTCGTTGAACTCTCAGCGGCAATTGATTAACTCAGGTAAAACACTTGATACATCATTTCAACGGCTGTCGTCAGGTTTTCGCATTAACAGTGCTGCTGATGATGCGGCAGGTTTGCAGATCAGCAACCGTTTAACCAGTCAAATTCAGGGCCTGGATCAAGCCATTCGTAACGCCAACGATGGTATTTCACTCGCGCAGGTTGCTGAAGGTGCAATGGATGAAATCACCAGCGCGCTGCAACGTATCCGTGTGTTATCGGTGCAGTCACAGAACGGTATCAATAGTTCCAGTGACCGCTTGGCGCTTCAAAAAGAAGTGTCTGCACTTAAAGCAGAAATCAGCCGAATCGCTTCTACAACGCAGTTTGGTGGTGTGAAGCTGCTGGACGGTAAGTATTCGTCGACCTTTTTGGTTGGCGCCAATGCTGGCCAGACGATTAGTGTGAATATTTCACGTGCTGGTGGCGGTTTCGGTACTTCAGGGCTTGGCCTTACCCAATTGTCGATCAGTAGCCTGGCTGGTGCATCACGTGCGCTGGCAAGTATTGATAGTGCTATTGGGCTTATAGATTCAAAACGGGCTGACTTAGGTGCGATTCAAAACCGGTTCCAGTCCACCATCCGCAACTTATCAAACATTGTTGAAAACGTATCGGCAGCTCGTAGCCGGATTAAAGACACCGATTTTGCCAAAGAAACTGCTGAACTGACACGCTCGCAAATCCTGCAGCAGGCCAGTACCACTATCTTGGCGCAATCAAACCAGAGACCTCAATCAGCATTGTCGTTATTACAGGGCTAATCCAGCCGCGGATTAATGCTTTAGACATGCTGATGTAGTGACAAATTGACAGAGCCGGCGCATTCAGATTTACCGGCTTAACAACCAACTTTATGGCACGACCCTGAATGACGATGTCTCGGGTCGCACCAATTAATAAAGAGGAAAGCTTTTATGGCTAAGATAATGTAACCGGAGGATGACACTATGTCATTATATGTAAACACGAACGTCTCGGCGCTCAATGCACAACGTCAGTTAATTAATTCTGGCAAATCACTGGATACGTCGTTCCAAAGATTGTCATCAGGTTTTCGCATTAATAGTGCAGCTGATGATGCGGCGGGATTACAAATCAGTAACCGTTTAACCAGTCAGGTCCAGGGATTAGACCAGGCCATCCGAAATGCCAATGACGGTATTTCGCTGGCTCAGACTGCCGAAGGTGCAATGGATGAAATTACCACTGCACTGCAACGGATCCGGGTGTTAGCGGTGCAGTCACAAAACGGTATTAACAGTTCATCTGACCGTGTGGCGCTGCAAAAAGAAGTGTCAGCTTTGAAAACTGAAATTAGCCGGATCAGTACGACCACGCAGTTTGGTGGTGTGAAGTTGTTGGATGGTAAATATTCATCAACATTCCTGGTGGGTGCAAACGCTGGCCAGACCATTAGTGTCAATCTGTCCCGTACTGGTGGTGGTTTTGGTGCTTCTGGTCTGAAAATTAACAATCTGTCGGTTTCGTCGATCACTGGAGCATCAGCCGCTTTAGCGAGTATCGATAGTGCGATTAAAACGATTGATAGTAAAAGGGCCGACTTGGGTGCGATTCAAAACCGCTTCCAGTCAACTGTTCGTAACCTGAGTAATATTGTGGAAAACGTGTCAGCTGCACGAAGCCGAATCAAAGACACTGATTTTGCTAAAGAAACTGCAGAATTAACACGTTCGCAGATCCTGCAACAGGCCAGTACTACTATCCTGTCTCAGGCAAATCAGCGGCCACAGTCTGCTTTATCGCTGTTAGGTTAATATACTTTACAGCTGCTACCTTCGGTGCCACATGTCAGAACAACCGGGCTCTTATCCAGTCCGGTTTTCTTTTTTTGACTATAGTAAATAGTCGTTCGTCCCCTGATGTCGGACGCTGCCCATCCCGATGTTCTCAACTTTAATTCTTCTGAAATAGCCTGAGTCTACACGTCAATTCCAATTCAATTACGCAATTTTTTAGGCATCGGAGTTCGTTTTAATGCCGCTTTAGCGAAAACTTTAATTTATTTTAAAAATAATTTTTGACGTAACTTGTTGAAAATAAATGTCTATTGCAAATAATTGCCGCTTTGAGGAAAAAAAGTGCCTTTTTTTATTAAAGTCCTGAAGTTGGTTGCCGATACCTAAGTTAAGCCAGATTGCAGTCTGGCGTAAATTGCGGAATTCCGCGTAACAAAACCAAGTTGAATGTGGCTTGCAGGCTGCTGAAAACTTAAGGAGTGGCTCATGGCTTTAGCAGTAAATACCAACGTATCCTCATTAAATGCCCAACGGCAGTTATTAAATTCTGGTGGCGCGCTGGATACCGCCTACAAACGTTTGTCTTCTGGTTTTCGGATTAACAGCGCCGCTGATGACGCTGCTGGTTTGCAAATCAGTAACCGTTTAACCAGCCAGGTCAATGGTCTGAACCAAGCAATCAGTAATGCCAATGACGGTATCTCTGTAGCCCAGGTTGCTGAAGGTGCAATGGACGAAATTACCACTGCACTGCAACGGATCCGGGTGTTAGCGGTTCAGTCACAAAACGGTATTAACAGTTCTTCTGACCGTTTAGCACTGCAAAAAGAAGTATCAGCGTTAAAAACGGAAATCAGCCGTATCGCTCAAAACACACAGTTTGGTGGTGTGGATCTGCTTAAAGGCGATTATTCAGCGAAGTTTCTGGTCGGTGCCAATGCCGGTCAAACCATCAGTGTCAATATTTCACGGACAGGCGGTGGTTATGGCGCATCAGGCCTGAAAATTAATAACCTGTCAGTATCGTCTGTGGCAGGTGCGTCAGCAGCATTAGCCAGCATCGATAGCGCAATCAAAGCTGTTGATGGTGCACGTGCCGACTTAGGTGCGATTCAAAACCGGTTCCAGTCTACTATCCGTAACTTAAGTAACATCGTGGAAAACGTATCCGCTGCTCGTAGCCGGATCAAAGACACTGACTTTGCGAAAGAAACGGCTGAACTGACCCGGGCACAGATATTGCAGCAGGCCAGTACAACGATTCTGGCTCAGGCCAACACCAGGCCACAATCTGCACTATCATTATTAGGCTAATCTTAATGCTGAAGGCGGAGATTAATTCAAGTCTCCGTTTAAGCAGCCGATAAAAGGTAAGTGCATATGAGCTCAGTAATCACCGGCAGTTTCAGCAACACAAATGCGACTCAGGTTACTCAAGGTAACACCGCAGTTGACCTGAGAAGCACGAAAGTGACTGATATCATTGCTAAGCAACAATCCGAAGCCGACAAAGTTGAGGAGCAGCCTGAAGAGCAGGTTACACCAAAGCAATTAGGTGAAGCTGTTGAACGTATTAACCAGTTTGTTAATGCAGAAATGCGTACGTTAAATTTCTCAGTCGATGAAAACTCTGGCAAAGCTGTAGTCAAAGTGATCGATTTTGAAACCAAAGACGTGATCCGGCAAATTCCGGGCGATGAAGTATTACGAATGGCAAGTGCAATCAAAAGGTTGCAAGAAGACTTAGGGTCGGCAACAGGCTTGTTGATCGACAGTAAAGTGTAGTAAACATAAATACGGAGAGTGAATCATGGCCATAACCGCATTAGGTACCGCTTCTGGTCTTGATCTGGAATCGCTGGTTAAACAGCTTGTTCAGGTTGAGCGTGCAAGCAAAGAGTCGCGGTTAGAAAAAGTAAGCAAAGGCCTTGATTCATCTCTTTCCGGTTTTGGTAAACTGAAATCCGCGTTGTCGAAGTTTCAGGATTCAGTAAAAGCGTTAAGTACAGAAAACCTGTCGGCCCGTACCACCACCGTTAAACAACCCACCGACGATAAAACCTATCTAGAAGCGAAAGCAAAAACAACTTCAGCAACAGGTTCTTTTGATATCAAAGTGAATGCTCTTGCAGAAGGCAGCCGGCTCGAAACCGCGGGGGGAGCCTTTGCTTCTGCCAGCAGTATAGTCAGTACCACAGCAGGAAAAATGACCTTCAGTGCTGGCACAAAAAGCTTTGAAGTCAACGTTACCGCGAATATGACGCTTGACCAGCTCAGACAGAAAATTAATAGCACCGGTAGCAATTTCGGCGTCAGCGCTAACTTAATTAATAGTAGTGATACTGGTACTAAGCTGGTATTAACTTCCAATGTGACTGGTCTTGGTAATAATCTAAGCGTCACCAATAACAATGCCGAATTAAACAATGTCTCCACTGGCGGTCTAGTTGTTGCCAAAAATGCTGCTGATGCGGTGATTACTATAGATGGCATTCTTACAAAAAGTAAAACCAACGTTTTTAGCAATGCTATCCAGGACACAGAGCTTACTGTTAGTAATATCACTCCGGACGGCAATAATGCCCGGATGACAATTGCCACTGATAAAAAACAAGCCGAAGATAAAATTAAGACGTTTATGGATTCTTACAACGCCTTAGTGACAGAAGTCGAGACTTTGAGCCGTAACCGGATGCTGTCGACAGATGGCAAAACCGTTATTCTGGAAGGTGGTGATTTAAACGGCGATTCGATGGTCCGAGGCATCATGAGCCAGGTCAGTTCGATCATGACTGGGGCTGTCAAAACTGCCGATCCCAAACTAAATAACCTCTATGCGTTGGGAATTACCTTTACTGACCAGGGCAAAATGGAGATTCAAGCCAAAAGTTCATTCGGTAATTTATCTGGTCGGGAGCGCCTGGATAAAGCTCTGAATGAAAATTACGATTTGATTGGCAGTTTATTTACCAGCAAGGACGGTTTGGGTACGCTTTCAACGAAGTTGTCGACTGAATTCACCCAGCGTGGTGGTTTATTAGCCGGCAAAGAGGAAGCCTTAAAAGCTGAAATAAAAAAGAACGGTAAAGATAAAGAAGCGTTTGAACTTTATATGTTTAGTTTTGAAAGTACCATGCGTCAGCGTTACGGCGCACTCGATAGTCAGTTAGGTAGTTTGCAACGTACCTCTTCATTTTTAACATCACAATTGGCGTCTTTACCGAGAATCGGTGGTTAGGAGTAGGACATGAGTTACGGCATCAAAGCATATAAATCGGTGGGCGTTAAGAATGATCTGGCTGTTGCCGATCCACACCGGGTGATCCAGTTGCTTATGCAAGGCTCACTGGAGAATATGGCATTAGCCAAAGGTGCAATTGAGCGTAAAGATTTTGTAGTGAAATCAAAATCAGTGTCCAAAGCCATGACCATTATTGCGGCGCTGCAAAACTCGCTGGACATGGCCGCTGGTGGAGAAGTTTCTGAGAACCTGTGGTCACTTTACGATTTTATGGTGAACCATTTAATGCAGGCGAGTCGTGAAAGTAGCGTGGCTAAAATTGATGATGTGATGGACATCATGTTAAAAATCAAATCGGCTTGGGATCAAATTTCAGTGGCCGACCGTGAAAAAGGCTTCGCTTTACTGGCTGAAAAAAATGGTCAGGCCAACCTGGCGACAGCCTGAGTATTTGTTTTGACTTTGTCTTGGTCCGTCCAACTGCAGCAACAACGCGATGATATCGAGATGTTGCTGCAAACCGAAGCTTACCCCATCGAACTTTTTGCCGAACTTTGGCAAACCTATCAACAAAGCCTTGAAAGCTGCTGCAGCGAAAGCACCGATCCTGCTGATTTAGAAAGTATATTGGCAGATAACTTGCAGTGGGTTACTCTGATAGTACAACAAGTATCTTCTGAAAAAGACGCCGTAGCGGCGAAAGTATTGCAACTGCAAAAAGGCAAAAGAGCTCAGCAAAGCTACGGCGACAACAACTAAGCAAAAGCTGGCGGTTATGCTGAAATACATCAATTACCAATTGCTGGACGACGAAGAACAGCAAAAGCAACTTGAACGTGCTGTTGCCCCCTTGATCAGCCGGAATATCCGGCAAAATATTGACGCCTTCAGACAGTATATTCCCTCCGTATTACAGATGCTCGAAGAGCATGAAGTGCAGCAATTTTCAATATTTTGTACCGCACAACAACAGCTTAATATTGTCGACTTTGCGACCGGCCGGGTATTTTATACGGCAGATCCGATGCAGGAAGTCGCGAATGAATTGTCGGATTATTTTCAGCATGCCAGTTATTTCTGTCTTAAAAATGGCGCTGACCAACAAGCGTGGCGGGATCAGCCCTTGCCAGCGAAAGTCGATGTAATGTTGGTGTTTGGCATGGGGCTGGGGTTGCATTTGCTCGAGTTAATTTCCAGTAGCCGTATCCGCTTTATGGTGATTTACGAGCCCAGTGCTGATGTGTTTGCCTGTTCAGCTCAAGCCGCTGATTGGCGTGAAATTCTCGACACAGCACATGCAGTTGGCACCCACATTTTTCTGCAAATTGGTAGCGAGGCGAATGCGTTACCGGCAGAATTGCAAGAACTTCTCGATTTTGATCCTGAACTTAATGAAATTTTTGTCTATCGCCACCAGTTTCACCCGATGATGGATGACGTTATCGCTTATGTGATGAAAAACCATGGCAACAGCGAAGCGCTGCTGCAAAGCTCACATATTTTTACACCCTACAAAGATTATGCGGACTATGTGGCGGAGCGTGCAGGGAATGTGCTTGGAAATGGTTATGTTAGACCTGTTGATAACCCACAAGCGAAAGCATTGTACGAAAAAAATATCGCAGCTTTTGAAAAGTTCTATCCAAAAGTTCACAAAGCGCTGATTGAGCATAAAACGAGAGCCTGGCAACTGGTTGTTGATTCTGCTGGGCAAATGAATTTGTATCATCAACAGCGACGCGCTTTATTTCATCTTGATGAAAAATCTGAGACGGCGCAATTGGTTGAATATTTTGTCAATCACCCTTATAAAGATGATGTGATACTGAACCAGCGGGTATCGCGTAAGCTTATGAAATATCTTCACTTTTCAAAGGTTCAGGAAATGCAGCCTTTGATCGAACAGATTTTAAACACTCAAAGTCAGTTGCCACAAAAAGTTGATTCGTTAATCATTTTTGGCGTTGCTCTAGGCAAACATATTGAGTTGCTAAGCCAGGCACATCAAATCCAAAATTTATTCATTTGTGAACCTAATCTGGATTTTTTCGCTGCAAGTTTATATGTCACAGACTGGGCCGATTTATTCAATCGGGCTGATGAGCAGCAAAGCAGGGTATATCTAAATTTAGGTGGCGACGGCAGTCATTACTTTTATGATCTAATGGCTCAGTTTTATCAGGTTGGTGCCTATTCTATAGCTAATACATATATGTTAAGCACTTACTACAACATTGGTATGCAAAAAGCTATTTCCGAGCTGCGTTCAGAATTAAAAGTTGTACTTGCACTTGGTGAATATTACGATCACGCGCGATTCGGAATAGCGCATACGTATCACAGTCTGGTCAATCATCATCGGTATTTAAGACATGATAATAGCCAATATAGTGATTTGCCGATATTCGATATGCCGGTTTTTATTATTGGTAATGGTCCTAGTTTAGATAATAGCTTTGAATATATAAAAGAATATAGAGACCAGGTAATTGTAATCAGCTGTGGAACCGCACTTCGCTCTTTGTATAAAAATGACATTCGTCCCGATTTCCATGCGGAAATCGAACAAAATCGTGCAACTTATGACTGGATTACCCAAATCGACGATCCGGTATACCTCAAAGCAATTACGTTGCTCAGTGTAAATGGGATCCATCCGGATACTGCTGCATTATTTAAAGAAACTTTGTTGTGTTTTAAAGACGGCGAAGCATCGACCTATGTATTTAATAATGGATTAAAAAAGCGCGGAATTAAAGCCGCGTCATTGTCATATGCCTATCCGACGGTGACGAACCTAGTGTTGAACTACACCCTTAAAATGGGTTTTAAGCTGTTTTACCTCTTCGGTGTTGATTTGGGATTTATTGATATTAATCAGCACCATTCGCAACACTCATCTTATTATAAAGCTGACGGTTCTCAGGCATACAACTATCTTGCACGACATGGCGGCGGAGTGCCGGCGACGGGCAATTTCCGAAGTATGGTGTACACCAAACCTGAGTTTGATGTTTCCCGGAAGCTGCTGGAACAGGCGATATCAAAGGCGGGTCGCAAAGTTGAAGTTTACAACTGCAGTGATGGTGTAAAAATTGCTGGAACAGTAAGCTTATATCCAGAGAATATTTTACTGTCACAAAACGATATTGATAAAAACACATCTTACACCGAGTTGCTTGAACAGGCTTATTATCCTGAAGTGAGCCACTTTGCTGATGAGATTTTAAATCAATTCAAACCTGAAGTATTTAGTGAAACCATGTCCGAGTGGCAATCACTGTTATCCGAAGACGTCACTAATCAAGAAGAAGCGAAAGCGTTGATTGCGGCTCAGTGGAATCTGCTGAAACAACGAGCTGTTCGTGATACGGACGCTACTTTTTGTTTGTTTCATGGCAGTGCCAATTATATGGCCGGCATCCTGACCAAGCTCGCAGCAAATATCAATGAAGAAACACCAGATTTTCTGAATACATTTAATCAGGTTTTAGTTCACTGGCGCGATTATCTGCAACAAGGCGAGGAGCTGTATTTGAACCATGCTTTAGAATGTGATGCGGTTGATGTCAACTACTTATTTACGCCTCCGGCCGCTTAAGGAGTCAGCAATGCAAGTATTAGTGACTGGTGCAGATGGATTTATAGGTTCACATCTGGTTGAAATGCTGCTCCAGCAAGGTTATCAGGTTCGTGCTTTGGTTTGTTACAACTCTTTTAATTCATGGGGTTGGCTTGATGGTGTATCAAATAACAACCTTGAAGTTGTAGCAGGGGACATCCGGGATCCATTTTTCTGCCGCAAATTATGCCAAGGGATCGACACTGTTTTTCATCTGGCAGCTTTAATTGCTATACCATTTTCTTATGCTGCGCCTCAAAGTTATGTTGAAACAAACGTAACCGGCACTCTTAATATGTGTCAGGCGGCTTTAGATTCTGGCGTGAAGCGTTTTATTCAGACTTCAACCAGCGAGGTTTATGGTACGGCGTTATATGTTCCTATCGACGAAAAACACCCTTTGCAGGCACAGTCACCTTACAGCGCTTCCAAAATTGGTGCTGATGCGATGGCCATGAGTTATTACAGTGCCTTCGGGCTGCCAGTCATCATTGCCAGGCCGTTTAATACTTATGGACCTCGTCAGTCTGCAAGAGCAGTGATCCCGACGATAATCAGTCAGATTGCAACCGGTGTGACACAGATTAAGTTGGGGGATACCAGTCCAACCCGTGATTTTAATTATGTCCTTGATACCTGTGCAGGTTTTGAATTACTCAGTCGTTGCGATGCAGCAATTGGTGAGACTGTGAATATCAGTTCAAATTATGAGATATCTGTCGCCGATACTTTAGATTTGATCCGCAACCTGATGAAAAGTGATGTTGATTTCATCATGGATGAACAACGATTGCGCCCCCCGGGCTCTGAAGTGTTTAGATTATGGGGCGACAACAGCAAACTAGTACAATTAACTGGTTTTTCACCAGAACTTGATTTGACTGAAGGCTTACGCCGCACTATCGACTGGTTCACTCAGCCACAGCATCTGGCTCGCTATAAAGCTAGCCAATATAATAAGTAGACGCAGTTATGCACCAGCACTTGTTTGAATTTATCAGAGAGCTTTACCAGACAAAGGATTTTATCCCTTTGCATGCTCCTCGTTTTGTCGGACAGGAATCAGCTTATGTACAGCACACTTTAGACTCTACTTTTGTTTCCAGTGTAGGAGCTTATGTTGACCGGTTTGAAGCTGATCTAGCCTCGTACTGCAAGGTATCTAAAGCCGTCGCGGTCATGAATGGCACTGCAGCGCTGCAAGCCGCATTATATGCGGCAGGCGTGATAAACAATGATTTGGTGGTGACTCAGTCATTTACTTTTGTCGCTACCTGTAATGCTATTCATTGGTCAGGTGCAGAGCCAGTATTTGTTGATGTCTCTGAGCTTAGTCTTGGTTTATGTCCAAAGTCGCTGGCTGATTTTTTACAGCAACAATGTGAATTGACGGAAAAAGGCTGTATTCATATCAAAAGTCAGCGCAGGGTAAGGGCAGTTGTACCTATGCATACTTTTGGTCACCCGGTTCAGCTGGATGAGCTAATGCTACTGTGCCAGCAATGGCAGTTAGTGTTAGTTGAAGATGCTGCTGAAAGTCTGGGTTCTTTGTATAAAGGTAGACATACCGGTACTTTTGGCCGTTTTGGCACTTTAAGTTTTAATGGGAATAAAATTATTACTACGGGTGGTGGTGGCATGGTGCTTTGTGCTGATGCTAATGACGGCATGGCGCTTAAACATCTGACGACCACAGCCAAAATCCCACATAGTTATGAATTTGTGCATGACGACTATGGCTTTAATTATCGTATGCCAAATCTGAATGCAGCTTTGGGCTGCGGGCAACTGGAACAACTGGATGGTTTCATCGCGGATAAACGCGAAATCGCTGCCTTGTATCAGGACTTTTTTGCAGGCTCTGAGTTTCGTTGTATCAAAGAGCCGACTTATGCCCGGTCCAACTACTGGCTCAATGCCGTGATTTGTCCTTCAGCTGAAGTAAAAACACAATGGCTGGAGAGTGCTGCAGAGCAGGGCATTATGTTGCGCCCAGCCTGGCGACCCATGCATCAACTTGCTATCTATCAGCACTGTATTCGCACCAAATTAGCTGTAACTGAGCATCTGGCTGAGCATTTGGTTAATTTGCCCAGTTCAGTTCGCGAAACGCTTTAATGTAAAGCTGTCAGCTTGGACTTCAGTAAGTTATATCTTTAATCATGAAATTTGCATCCAGTGGAAGCTCGGCCAACAGAGCTGCAACTTTCTCTGACGAATGTCCGTCACCGTATGGATTGGAGCACTGCTGAATATGCCGGCGATATTCTTTGTCAAATACTGCTCTGGTGACAGAAGCAATAATTTCATCTTCTGAATGACTAACAAAACTGACGTTGTTCGCATGAAGGCGTCCTTTTTGTCTGTTTCCAATATTAACCACCGGTAACTTGAGTAAGGGGGCTTCCAGGATCCCAGCACTGGAGTTCCCGACCATACATGACGCATGCTTTAGCAAGTTGACAAATTGCAGGCGAGGGATGTTTTTAGCGATATGAATTAGAGGATATTGACGGTATTCTTCGATAGCGCGGATTAACTCATAGCCCCCAGCGTCACTATTGGGGTAAATAACTACAGCGGGGAGGTTTAGCTTTTTGAGTGCCCGCATTGTAATGCTCATCTGTTGATAGGCCTCTTCTATTTCCGTTGATATAACGTGTTGAATCACCACAATAAATGGGGATTTGAGCTCTGGAAAGTTCAGCTGTTTTGCCAGGATAGGCAAACTGATTAAGGGAGTGGTGCGTAAACGGTCCAGACCGGGATTCCCAATAGTGTGAACCCGAAACGGCTGCTCTCCCATGCGCAACAAGCGTTCACTACTCTCCATATTGCTGGTTAAATGCAGATGAACCAGCTTACTCACTGCATGCCTTACCTGATCATCGACATTACCTACCACTCTGTCTCCTCCACATAAGTGGGCAACAGCAATGTTCATGTAGGCCCCGGCAAGTGCTGTAGTCATTGATTCTTCACGATCTCCCAATACAAGTAACCAGTCAGGTTTGTACTGTTCAATCAATTGAATCAACCCCAGAAGTTGAATTGCCAGACCTTTCACCCGGGAAGAGGCTGTATCTGAGCTCAGTAAACTATGGATCTCTCCAAGCACTTTGAAGCCGTCTGCTTTGATATCATTCAGGGTGTAGCCATGTGCGGGTGAAAGATGGGCACCTGTGACCACTAATGCCAGATCTAAATATGGGTGAGCAGCAACAGCCTGGTAAACACTGGACATGATATCGTATTCAGACCTTATGCCTGTTACTGCCAATACTTTACGTTTTTGCATAATGATTCTCTTTGGATACAATGCGATGCTGGCAAAACACGAAACCTGCGGTGGTAGAAAAATCCTGATCTACAGTTCTGTCTCCAACATACATAACCTGACTTGCAGGAACCAGCGCTAGTTCTGGTAGCTGTGTCAAAGCTTTGGTTGACGGTTTGGCTGCATCAGGGGCTATACTGCCCGTAATAACGATGTTTTGAGGTTCAAACCAACGCAACAAACCGAGCTGCTTGATTTTATAATTCTGTGTAGCTACCTGGCCATCCGTGATTAAAAAAAGTGAAAAATGTGGCTTTAATTGATCAAGCATATCGATACTCGATTGCGGCAATTCTAATTTTGCTGGTGTTGAGCGATAAATTTTTACCGCTTCACTTACCATGGTCTGAATGTGCTCTTTGCCCATCGTATACTGATCGAGTAGTTCTGAAAAAATGAAGGGATAACTACTGCCTTTTTCTTGCCATCGCTGAAATAGCTTTTGATGCACCGCAGCGGCATCAATGTTCAGCTGCTTCGCAAAGTAGGCGCTTATCAGCTCATATGCCTGAATGACATAGTCTGCTTCATCGTACAAGGTGCCATCCAAATCAAAGCCTATATGACTGATGGTTTTCCTGTTTAGCTCAGTTAACAAAGTGTTCAGCATAATAGCGGTACATCTTCATTCCGTTTTGTACGGGAGGAATTTTGGGCTCAATGTTGTCAATAAATATAGCTATCATGGCTGGGATCCAATTCGTTGAGGCCGCGAATGCGAGTGCTGAACCTCCTCCTAACCGTGGATTGATTTCAATCACCTGTAGTCCTTGTGTTACATCGTCGATGAGTTGGATATTCACGGGGCCTTTGAAGGTAAAACTTTCACACACCTTGTGCACCAGTCTGCTTGTTTCGTCAGATATTTCGACCACGCCAACAATCGATTTACCTTCACGGACAGAGGCTCTGTAACGGGGGACGATACAAAGTGGTTTTCTATTGATACCAACCAGTACATCAACAGTGTATTCACGTCCCTGCAGCAATTGCTGAGAAATATGACCCTGCATAGCTACGGCATTCTGTTCAACTCTGACTCCTGCGCTTCCTCGCCCCAGTCTTGGTTTAATTAAAGGATACACTTGTTCAGTGCTGGTCAGTGGCATAGGGAGTTGATGGTTTTTGAAATGGGAATAGGTTAACCATTTATCTGTACAGGTCTTAATAGTGTGATGATCAGAGATCATCACATGTATACCCATTGCAGCGAACAATTCTTTACGTTCAGACCATCCGGTCAACGTATCGTCGAAGGTGGGAATTACCACATCAATACGGTGGCTGCGCATTAGTTCAATAGTTTTTTCCCACAGTAATGGGTCTTTCGCCGAAGGCATCAAAATAAAATCATCTGCCATATGGCGGGCTGCGATCTCTTCCTGAATATCTGAAGCTATAGCCTGATGGCCGGCTTGTTGTATTGCAGCTATTAAATAATGAGAGGTCAGGCAACCAGAAGCTTCAACCAAAAACCTTAGCATGTAATGCTCCTGTCAAAGCACGATATAGGAGATATTCGGATCAAAACTGAATCTCTGGAGTGAATACTTCGATAAGTCCAATACCTCTAGCAGTGCTTTTGTTTCACCTGGCCACCATGGGTTATTCACTTCATCAAACGCAATTATCGAACCTTTGCACATTCTAGGTAAAAAATGCTGTAGTGCTGTTTTAGTTGGCTCATACAAATCGAAGTCCAGAAATAACAGGCTGACAAGCACGTAAGGATGTTCTTGTATAAACTGAGGAATAGTGATGGTCGCATCTCCCTTGACCATAAATACTTTCTGCAAATGATTCAGGTAACGGTTTTGATCATATTCGGCAATTAATTCGTTCAGTTCCTGATAAACATCATAACCTGTGTCAAAGCCTCCGGCTTTCAGAGCGCCATTGTCAGATTGGTCGCCAGTTTTGTCTTCGTCATGTACTGCGGGGAAGCCGGTAAAAGTATCAAATCCAATAATGCGGCGATCCAAAGCGTAAGGCTCTAAACCTGCTGATAGTTTCGCCCAGCTCATCAAACCTGCGCCGTGATGAACACCACACTCGACGATACAGCCTTTAATGGGTTGCTGTAATTTAAACAACTCATATCTGGCTAAGAACCTGGTCATGCTCTGACGATTTATATATTTTTCAAAATGCCGCATTGGATCATTTAAAGATAATGGTTTGTTCATATTAATTGCACCGTTGGAGGATCAGATGAAAACGAGAATGGAATTGACCGCTCTTGGTATCCATACGTTTTATCAACGTAGTCTCTAAAATAGTGAAGAATGGAGTAAATAACTGGGAAATTTTTTCTGGGTTGAAATAGGACTGAATGGTGCCAAATTCATGAGATGTCTGAACGACTTCCTCACCACAATAATCCGGACCATGCCATGAGTCTTCACTACTGATTAAATCACAATAAAACAGCGCTCCAGGTTTGCAAACTCTGGCAGTTTCTTTTACCGCTGCACATGCAACATCAAATGGCATACTATCCAGTACGCCATGACTCATCACAAAATCAAACTCTTGGTCTGGCCAAGGTTGAAACCTTATATCGGCACATTGAAGCTTAGCCTGATTACCAAGGTTTTCTTTTTCTAACCAGGTTTTTGCAACAGCAATGGCGGTTTCCGACAGATCTATACCACAAATATCTATCCCCATTTTTGCAACAAAAACCACATGACGCCCAATGCCACATCCCAAATCCAGAACCTTAGCATCGCTTTTACACCGCCATTCTACTTGCTCTAATCCTGTGCGTTTAGCTATATATTTTGCGGTAAAACGAATGATTTCTTCATGTGGATAAAACATAAAATTGTCATGGTTTAGGTAGGATTGTTCCCAAAACATCTTTTTATCATCAATCGTCATAATGCCATTTCCGCTAGGTTTCCAATTCAACTTTGGTCTATATCGGCCGCAATTTTCTGCAATGTAGTAGCAATGCAGAAAATGTGGTGTACTTATTGCCTTAGTCTTTGATAATAATGTAACGAGATACCGATTATAAAGATAGAGTGTCAACTGATTGACAGGTGTTCATGGCTTGATTGAGAAAAGGGTCCTGATTTGACAAAAGTTCTAGTAGTTGCGCCCCACCCGGATGACGAAACTTTAGGTTGTGGTGGGACTTTATTGAAACACAAAGCCGCTGGGGACGAAATTCATTGGCTGATTGCCAGTTGCATGGACCCTTCCCAGGGCTATTCTGATGCGCAAATTTCTGAGCGGGAACGTATCATTAGCCAAGTCAGCAAAAGTTATGCGTTTGACTCGGTAACGCAGCTGCAGTATGTAGCGGGTCGTTTAGATACCTATTCTACCGGCACTCTTGTTAGCGATTTCAAGTGCTGTCTTGAACGAATTCAGCCAGATACCTTGTACCTGCCCTATAAATATGATGTTCACACTGATCATGCGGTGGTGTTTAATGCCATGGTATCAGCGTCAAAAAGTTTTAGAGCGCCGTACGTGAAAAGGTGGTTAGCTTATGAGACATTATCTGAGTCTGAGTTTTCGCTAGATCCTTTGAATGTGCATTTTAATCCCAACGTTTTTGTTGACGTAAGCCATTTCCGTAAAGCGAAGTTATCTATCTGTCTGCTGTATCACACAGAGATCTTTGCCCATCCTTTTCCCAGAAGTGTTGAAGCCGTAAACGCCAAGCTGACACTCAGGGGAGCTCAATGCAACGTTGATGCTGCAGAAAGCTTTGTGTTGTTAAAGGAAATTTTATGAAAACTTTTGTTATAGCGGAAGCAGGTGTCAACCATAACGGAAGCCTTGATTTGGCTTGCCAGTTGATTGATGCGGCCAAAAACGCTGGTGCTGATGCTGTGAAATTTCAGACATTTAAGACGGAACGGCTGGTTTTAGAAAAAACACCAAAAGCAGAATATCAAAAAGTGACAACCTCCGCTGATGAATCACAATATGAAATGTTGAAGAAGTTAGAGTTGTCATTTGATGAATTTCGCAAACTAAAGCAGCACTGTGAGTCGATAGGCATTGAGTTTATGTCAACGGGTTTTGATAGTGAAAGTATCGGCTTTCTACAGAGCCTGGACTTAGCCCGTTACAAAATTCCATCCGGTGAGTTGACCAATGCACCTCTGGTCTGGCAGGTTGCAAGGCAACGAAAGCCAATCATTCTCTCCACTGGCATGGCCAGCCTTGGCGAAATCGAATTTGCTTTGGCCGTGATTTGTTTTGCTTTGGGTCAAGATAATCCTCCGGCTAACAAAACTCAGATACTGCAGTACTTCAGTCAGGAAGTTAACAGGAGGCCGTTGGCCAACTATGTCACTTTGTTGCACTGCACTAGTAGTTACCCGACTCAAGCTCAGGACGTGAACTTAAACGCTATGCAAAGTATGGAAAAGTGCTTTGGGGTTGCCGTTGGTTATTCAGATCACACTATCGGTTATGTGGCTTCTTTGGCTGCGGTTGCTAAAGGGGCTACAGTGATAGAAAAGCATTTCACTTTGAGTAAAGACCTGCCAGGCCCAGATCACAAAGCGTCGCTTGATGTCCAGGAATTGACCAGATTTGTAGCTGATATCCGTGAACTTGATCAGATGTTAGGAGATGGTCGCAAGGTGCCACAAACCGCAGAGTTTTGTAACAGGCTGATTGCCAGACAACGTCTGGTAGCGCTTAAAGCAGTAAAAAAGGGAGAGCTGTTTACGCCCGAGACTTTAGGGACTAGCCGAAGCGTCTCAGGTCTTGATGCCGATCTTTACTGGGACTTGCTTTATACCAAGGCCAGCTATGACTATGAAGCTATGGAAGCTGTATGCCATCATCAGTTAAACCACTAATTTTTCTTGGCGCTGGTGGTCATGCGAAGGTTTTGCTGGCAATGGCTCGTCTTCTTCAATTTGAAGTGACAGGCGTTTGTTGTCCTTTACTCAGCGGCGACAGAGAAAGGACCTGGAATGGCATTGCTGTTTTAGGTGGGGATGAACAATTGGAACGACTAAATCCTGAAACCTGTCTGTTGGTGAACGCTGTCGGTTTTATGCCAGGCAACCAGCTAAGGCATCAGTTGTTTTGCAACGCAAAATCTAAAGGTTTTAACTTTGCCAGTCTGATTCACCCTTACGCGTTTGTTGATTCGAATTCCTTTCTAGGTGAAGGCTGTCAGGTCATGGCTGGTGCCGTAATTCAAGTAAACGCCAGTATTGCCGATAACAGTATTGTTAATTCCAATGCAACTATTGAACATGACTGCAGCATAGGTTTAAGTAACCATATAGCACCAGGTGCAACATTGTGTGGTGAAGTTGTCACTGGATCTCAAGTTTTTATTGGCGCAAATGCTACGTTGATTCAACAAGTTATCGTTAAATCTGGCGCTGTAATTGCTGCTGGTGCTTTGGTTTTAAGAGATGTGGAAGCAGGCAGCGTTCATGGTCGAAAATCTGGCCGAAGTGGAGGGCACAATGAAACCAAATAACTGGGGCAATATCGTCGTTTCACCCGATACTCCTCTGGCTGAAGCTATAGAAATTTTAGATCGGGAAGGAAAACGCAGTTTGTTAATAGCCACAGAGGACAATGTGCTGCTTGGAACTGTCAGTGATGGTGATGTGCGAAGGGCATTAATTCGGAAGGTCAATCTGGCAGAACCTGTCGACGCGGTTATGCAATGTACCCCTAAAGTCGCAGGTCTGGACTGGAGTAAAACAAGAATATTGAGTTTTATGGAGCAACATCAGTTGTTGCAGTTGCCTGTGCTGGATGAGAATAACCGGATTTGTGACGTGATGTTTCTTTACGATCTGTTGCAAAAACCCCGGATTGATAATCCAGTCTGCTTGATGGCGGGTGGTTTTGGCACGCGTTTGCGTCCACTAACAGATTTATGTCCTAAACCTATGCTAAAACTGGGCGATAAACCTATTCTGGAATTGATCCTTGAACGTTTTATCCACGCAGGGTTTCATAATTTTTATATTTCCACTCACTACCGTTCCGAGCAAATCACTGAACACTTTGGCGATGGCAGTCGCTACGGCGTTACTATCCGTTATCTGCATGAACATAAACCCTTAGGAACTGCCGGTGCTCTTGGATTATTGCATGGTACAGCGATTGAAAAACCATTATTTGTAATGAATGGCGATCTATTGACGGATGTAAACTTCCTGCAAATGTTGGCCTGTCATGAAGAACATGGAGGGGTAGCAACTATGTGCGTCCGGGAGTTTGAACAGCAAGTGCCTTATGGTGTGATCCAGACACAAGGTAGTCAAATCACTGATATTGTTGAAAAACCAAAGCATAAGTTTCTGGTTAACGCTGGCATCTATCTATTATCCCCAGAATTAGTCTCCACAGTAAGCCCTGAAGAGGTTATAGACATGCCTGATTTGATCAAAGGTTGCCTGAAAAAAGATTTACGTGTTAACCAGTATCGTATTGATGATGACTGGATTGACATAGGCCAACTGGATGATTTTAAAAGAGCCCAGCGACAGGTCGAAATCGCGTTTCAAAATAGCTTTGCAGGCTGAGTTATGTTTCAGGCAGTAGCAGTGGTGCGGCGTATCGTTATTGTAGGTTACGGCAATATAGGGCATCGTCATTTAGTCAATTGTCGTAGTTTATTTCCAGAGGCTGACATCTATGTGGTATCAAGTAGCGGTCGTGAGCTGGAGTTTACTGATGCAGCAGTTTTCCAGATAAATCTAAGTGAAGCCGTGAAACTCCATCCTGATTTTGCAATTGTTGCTTCTCCATCCAGTTTTCATCATCAGCACAGCATGCCTTTTATTGAGGCTGGTGTTCCCGTTTTATTGGAAAAACCAGTCTCAGATTGTATTGAGCACGCAGAGGACTTGCTTCAGCAAGCTCAGAACACACTGGTTAGCGTTGGCTATTGTCTACGTTACCTCCCCGCTTTTTCTGTAGTAAATCGGATACTCACTGAAATGAAGTTGGGACGGGTGCTCCATATCTACGCCCATGTTGGGCAATATTTGCCTGACTGGCGTAAATTTACAGAGTATCAACATTCGGTGACAGCATCAGCTGCGCTTGGTGGCGGTGTTTTGCTTGAGCTTAGTCATGAGTTCGATTATTTACACACCTTGTTTGGTGAACTGCATGCAGTTAGTTGTACGACAAAAATAGTGCCCGAGCTATCTACAGAGGTTGAGTTACAGGCTGATATGTTATTGCGAACAGCAGATGGTGTGAGCTGTTTTGTGCATATGGATGCAGTTCAAAAAACGGATCAGCGTTTTTGTTGTGTAGTTGGTTCTGATGCAAGCTTACGTTGGGATTTGAAAAAAAATACTGTAATAATTTCAGGTCCTGAAGGTGAGACGTTGATTTATTCTGACTCTTCTTATGATCGCAACATTATGTATCTGAATATGCTGAATGATTTTGTACATCGTATTCAAACAAAGAAACCGGCCGCGGTGTCGTTAGCAGCTGCAGTGGAAGTAGTCAAATTAATCGAACGCTTAAAACAACTTGCGAAAGAGGCCATTTAGTTATGTCCAGTTATGCATTTATCTTTGCCAGAGGCGGTTCTAAAGGGTTGCCCCGTAAGAATATTAAGCTGTTAAATAACAAACCACTGATATGTTATTCCATTGAAACTGCAAAAGCAGTGGAAGGTATTCAACATGTCTTTGTGTCCACTGATGATGATGAAATTGCGACAATAGCCCAATCTGCCGGAGCTCTTTTGATTCCACGCCCAGCAGAATTGGCTACGGACACAAGTGCAGAGTGGCTCTCATGGCGCCACGCGGTCTGTTGGGTCAGGGAACAGGTCGGTGATTTTGATACTTTTATCAGTCTGCCTGCGACCAGCCCACTTCGTGCCATCGAAGATGTGCAGGCTGCTATAGATAAATTTGCACAGAGTGATGCCGATATTTGTATTGCGGTGACTCCTGCTTCTCGTAATCCTTATTTTAATATGGTAAAGACCACTGTGGAGGGAAGGGTTGAGGTCGTTTGCGACAGTAGTGGCTTTGACCGTCGCCAGGATGCTCCTCAGGTTTTTGATATTACAACTGTTGTTTATGTCACTACTCCTGAATTTATTATGAGTGCTGACAGGGTCTTTGCAGGTAAAGTTGTTGCTATCGAAGTACCAAAAGAGCGAGCGGTAGATATAGACGATCACTACGACTTTTTGGTTGCAGAAGCTTTGATGAAAGAGGCAGGTCATGTTGCTTAAGAATAAAGTCATTCTAATCGCTGGCGCTGCGGGTAAGCTTGGTTCAGTTCTGGTGGATAAGGTACTGCAACAAGGTGCTTTGGTCGTCGCTGTAGACCTGAGTGTAGATATTTTGACAAAAAAGCTTGGTCAGGAACACAAGCATTTGCAGTTTCATGAAACAGATTTCACTGACGAAGAGCAAACCATGGCGTTGTTTGCGAAATTACCTCAACTGGATGGTGCTGTAAACTGCACTTATCCAAGAGGGCCTCAGTATGGTACCTCTGTTGCTCAATTATCTATGGCTGCATTTAATGAAACTGTGAGTCTACATTTGGGAGCTGCCTATCTATTTTGCCAGCAAGCAACAACGTACTTTCAGCAACATCAAAAACCTTTGTCGCTAGTGAATTTGTCGTCTGTTTATGGCTTGGTTGCTCCTAAGTTCGAGCTTTATCAAGATACAAAGATGACCATGCCGGTTGAGTATGCGGCGATCAAATCTGCAATCATTCATTTGAACCGCTATTTCACAAAGTATGTCAGAAATTCCGATTTTAGGGTTAACTCTGTTAGCCCAGGCGGTATCGCAGATAATCAGCCTGATGTGTTTCAACAGAAGTATCTGCAACATACCTGCGGCACAGGGATGTTGCAGGCTGAGGATGTATGTGGCCCTGTTATTTTTTTGCTGTCAGATTTAGCCCGTTATGTGAATGGCCAAAATATAGTGGTGGATGATGGCTTCACACTCTGACACCAGTGAAAGACAGACTTATTCACTTTGCATCATAGGTGCCGGAGCTCTGGGGAGCAGGCATCTTCAAGCTATGGCGAAGTTGCATTTTGCTAACATCTGTGTGGTTGATCCTTCTCCAGCGGCACTTGCTACAGCAGAGCAACGCTGGGTTGAGGTAGTTGATCCTTCGCAAAACAGTTTCGCGACTTTTACCGCAGATTTGCCTACACATATAAGTTGCTATGATTTAGTTGTTATTGCAACCAGTGCGATGCCACGACTTAAGGTAATGCAAGATTTGCTTGAGAAGTGCACTGTTAAAGCCCTTATCCTTGAAAAAGTATTGTTTACTCAATTGTCTGAATACAGTACTGCTACTGCATTACTCACACAGTATGCGGTTCCTGCCTGGGTAAATTGCACCCGTAGAACTTTTCGAAGCTACAAAGAATTAAAAGCGATGTTGCCAGTTGGAATGCCGTTGCATGTCAGAGTTGCTGGTGGTGAATGGGGACTGGGTTGCAATGCCATCCATTTTATTGATTTAGTTAGCTATCTGTCTGACGATCAAATAATGTCTGTTGATACAAAAGGGCTGGATCCTGGCTCTATTCCTTCAAAACGACAAGGCTATGTCGAGTTTGGCGGAAGCGTAGATGTTTATTTCAAGAATGGCAGTCAACTTGAGTTAGTGTCTTCAAAGGGAAAACACAGGCACCTTATTGAACTCAGAGTAGGTGAGCATCAATTCTTAATTGATGAAGTGAAAAAACAGCTGTTGTATTGTTTGGCTGACGATACAGTCTGGCGGACAGTGGCTTTTCATTTGCCACCAACAAGTGGCTCAATGACAGCAGTTTATCAGTCAATTTTGCAGCATCGCCATTGTGATTTACCTGATTTTCACCAATCAAGTCAGCAACATAAACAAATCATTGCTGCGTTGAGTAAGCACTTAGGCGGCGATTTCGCCAGCAATGGCATTTGCCCTATAACCTGAGGAGTTTGTCATATGTCAATCTGGTTGGTAGGGGCTGGTCCCATGGCACAACAGTACGCCAAGGTGCTGGATGCGATGCATTGTGACTATCAGGTTATTGGCCGTAGTCACAGGTCAGCATCTGAATTTACTGCTGCAACTGGCAAAACTGTGTTGCCCGGAGGCGTGGATGCAGTGTTACAGCGGTCTGTATTGACACCGTCCAAGGCTATTGTAGCTGTCGGTGCAAAAGAGTTGTTTAGTGTTGCCTCTAAGCTCATCATGGGGGGAGTGAAAGAACTGTTACTGGAAAAACCAGGGTGCTTGTATCGGAACGAGTTCAAACAATTAACTGACTTGGCGCTGGAGGCCGAGTGCAAAGTTTTCGTAGCGTACAACAGACGATATTTCACCTCTGTTATTAAAGCCCGGGACCTAATAGAGCAAGAAGGAGGTGTCAGTTCCTTTAATTTTGAATTTACTGAATGGAGCCATCTTTACCTTCAATCGGACAAAGATAAAGATATCCTCGCCAGAGCTTTGATAGGAAATTCAAGCCACGCAATAGATCTGGCTTTTTTTTTAGGTGGGAAACCAAAAGAGCTGTGTAGCTTCAGGGCCGGTTATTTACCTTGGCATGAGGCAGGCGCTCGATTTTCAGGCGCTGGCATCACAGAGGCAAATGCAACCTTCAGCTACTGTGCTGATTGGCAAGCAGCAGGACGTTGGTCAGTTGAAGTATTAACAGCTCAATATCGCTATATCCTTAAGCCTATGGAGACTTTGCATCGGATTAAAACTGGTAGCACTACGATGGAGAGTGTGGTGCTGGATGATGAAATCGATAAGCGTTTTAAGCCAGGATTATTCCGACAAACAGCTGCATTTATCCATGGTGACATCAGTTCGCTGTGTGGGCTGACAGAACAACTAATCATGTTTGATCTGTATTACAAAATGGCTGGCTATAAGGATGATAAAATTGCCGATAAACCAAATGTTTAGTGATATGCGAGGAAACAATAGATGAATAGTTCTGAAAAGATTATTTTGTTGATTGGTGATAGCTTTGGAATAAAAAGGGTTTATCAGGGAGACTGTTATGTTTCGGCCGAAGGTGCGTGGCCAGAACAGGTAAAACGTCAGTTTCCGAACCATAAAATAATAAGTGATTTTAGAAGTTATCGTCGTTTTGTTGAAATACCACAAATGATTACAGAAAAATATCCCGACTGTGATCTGGTCATTGTGCATGCCGGTATTGTGGATTGTTTTCCACGCCCGTTGTCGTCGGATGTCACGCGAAGTCCGAAGAAAATCTATAGTTGGTTGCGGCGTTTAGTGCGAAAGATGCGAAGATTCTGGATAAATTATATTTATAATAAAGCTTGGTCAAGTGCAGAAGATATTGAAAATGCATGCAACCAGTATGTTGAACTAGGAAAATGTAGGCAAATAGCCTTAATTACCCCAGTGCCAATGCCGCTGACGGAGTACATAAACACTCCGGGCGTACAGGAATCATTAATAGTTTATGCGAACAGATTAAGGGCGCTGAGCAAAGAGCATCAATTTGATCTGATTGATATCCATAAAGAATTAATTGCTTCTGATTTTTCAAAGTACTTGTATCCACACGATATGCATTTAAATCAGTTAGGGAATGATTGGTTGGCACAGCAAGCCATCGATTATTTGAAGGCCAAATTGCAATCAGCTAGCAGTCCCAATGATCAGTCGCAGAGTAAAGTGGCCGCGGGTTTCACCTTATGCTAAATAAAGCGTTATTTGTGATTGATACACCTGGACAGGTATTTAATCTAAAAGAAGCTCTAATAAGCTATAATATTGATGAATATGACATTATTGTTAACGATTGTTGCCGTGCTGATGCATATCAACAACTAGTCGTGTTGCTACAAAGTTTGTCACCTCGTAACTTGATCATCGTACCCAGAGTTACGGGTTCGGTCGAAAGCCGGATTAGTATTTATGCTCAACACTTGCCATATTTGACTCACCAACATTATCAACGGGTATTTTTCAGCAATATTCGCCAGCAGTGGCAACGCGACATTGTATGCAGTCTGCCTCAGGCTCAGGCAACGTTGATGGATGATGGGAACGCTTCGCTAGTTTTTTATTATGTTTTATTTTCTAAGCAACAATTTTTTGATTTTCCATTGGATTCTGATCAACAGCGTGCACATCTAGCCGCACAGATCAGAAGTAAATGGCAGGTCTCCGTTCAGCAACCGGCAAAGTTAGAACTATTCACGCTGTTTTCATTGCCGGAACTTCCGTGGCTTAGCGTGCGGCAAAATCAGATGAGCGCAATGACAAAAGTTCACCAAAACATTGCGCATGATCACGTACTTATCTTAGGTAGTGGTTTTGTTGAGTTGAATTACATAACGGTCAACAATTACATTGAGTTGCTTCAGAAAACGCAAGCTCTATTCCCTGGAAAGACTATTATTTACCAGCCGCATCGCATTTCTTCGGTCGAGTTGATTAATACTATTAAACAGAATACTTCATTTGAAGTAATGAGATTAGAGCAACCGGTTGAACAGTGGCTGTTTAATCATCCAACGCCTCCTGCTCGTGTTGTCAGTTATATCTCGATGGCTCTGTCAACCTGCGCTTTGTGTTTTCCGGCGCTTCAGGTGATTTGTGTAGATCCTGGGATGGATGCCTGGACAGGAGCACTTCAGTCGCACGTATGGAATGTGACACAGTGTAATAATTATCAAAGCATTCAAATCATTATGGATTATCTAAAAAACGATAGTAGCATTACCATGCATGCTGTTAAGTAATCCCTTTGATTGAAAAAACTATGCCTGTTACATTCGTCTCTGCTCCAGGCAAAACGTTATTAACGATATAATTGCAGCATATAATATGTACCACATGAGGATATAGTTGATGAAAACCATCCTAACCTACGGCACGTTCGACTTGTTCCATATTGGTCATCTGAATTTACTAAAACGTGCACGGGCTCTGGGTGACAAGCTGATTGTCGCAGTCTCCACCGATGAATTTAACGCCACCAAAGGTAAAACCACTCTAATGCCGTTTGAGCACCGGGTAGAACTGGTGCGTAGCGTGCGTTATGTCGATGAGGTCATTGCTGAATCGCAGTGGGAGCAGAAGATTGCTGACGTGCAGCAGCACAAGGTGGATGTGTTTGTGATGGGGTCGGACTGGCAGGGTAAGTTTGATTTTTTAACGCCCTATTGCGAAGTGGTTTATTTGCCACGGACCGACAATGTGTCTTCAACTGATTTGAAAAAAGCCATTCAGGTGTTTATGCAACTGAAACGGGATTTTCTGGATTAACATGCCTGCAGCAAGATTTCAGCAGCTAAGAGCGCCTGATGCCAATCTCGCG
The DNA here is from genome assembly GCF_001669775.1 of Rheinheimera sp. SA_1. Taxonomy (GTDB): domain Bacteria; phylum Pseudomonadota; class Gammaproteobacteria; order Enterobacterales; family Alteromonadaceae; genus Pararheinheimera. The sequence goes on along the minus strand of NZ_LXWK01000015.1, from coordinate 559,843 downwards.
TGAAGTCAATGACTGGCAAGGCCAGCGTCTTTACATCGCACCGGATAATCCGGCCGGCAGGCATCTCGCGCTAGTACTGCAACAGCGAGGTGCTGTGGTGCTTGGGATGGTCGATAACCTGAAGCAGAGGCCTGATATTTGTAATCATGCTTCGCAAAGCAAACCTTATGATGCCGTGCTGATTGCCGTCAGTGATTTTCAGCAGAAAATCGCAGAAGGAATGCTACAAAATGGCTTTGTGGCCAACCAGATCTGGTGTTGCAACAGCTTGCAACCCTTGCAGTTTGTGCCTTTTCAAACAGGCTCGGTGCTGAAAAAGCTCGGAGTGATTCTTCATGAATATTTTGCATCGGTACTGGATTTGCTGCCTAAAGGTCCGGTGGTTTATTACGCCGAAAAGTATGTCGATAGCAACGTGCTGGTGGCTTTTGATGCACATTGTCGTCTGCATAAAAATGTTTATTTGGTGGTGAAAGACGCGCAGCGTTGTTTCCACCCAGCGCAAATTGACCAGGCATGGCAGGTACGCTGGATGCTGCAGCGGGCGAAGGTGCTGGTGCTGGATCATGAATCCACCGATCCGGTGTTGAATCGGGTGCGCACTCAGGCAAAAGTGGTGCAGCTGTGGCATGGTTTGCCGTTTAAGCATCTTGCTGGCAATAAACATTTTCCACATATTCTGGATGAAGCTTTTGCATCCAGTTCCAGCTGGTTTAATCAGCAGATTTTCCCCGGAATGTTTAAGGCCAGACACTATCTGGATTTTGGTTATCCTCGCAATGACGCTTTGCTGCAGGTGCCAGCACACCGCTGTTGGCACAATAGTCTGCCGGAGCAACAGTTACAGCAAATTCGGGCAGGCAAGAAACTGATTGTATTCATGCCAACCTACCGTGACAACGGCCAAAACGAGCATCCGATTGATTGGGCTGAATTACAGCAATTTCTGCAGCAGCACGACGCGGTGTTTGTGATGAAAACCCATCCGTTCCTGGCGCCTTTTGAAAAGCTGCGCCAACATGATGGCTGTAATCGGATTTTCCACTATCCCGGGCGTTTTAATGTTTATCCTTGGCTGGCGGACGCAGATTTGCTGATCACCGACTATTCGTCGGTAGCTTTTGACTTTCTGCTTTGTAATAAACCGGTTTTGCATTTTATGTATGACATTGAGCAGTACGCCAAAGTACGTGGTCAGTTTGCTATTGCCAAAGAAGATTTTATCGCCGGCAGCACGGCAGAGACTTTTGCGCAGTTGTTAGAGCAGATGGCACTGGATTTAACGTCCGACCGTTTTGCCGCCAAACGCCAGGCCTTGCAGCAGAAATTTAGTATGGTGAACACCCTGTGTTGTCCGACGCTGATTGCTTATTTGCAGCAGCTTAAACAGCAGCCTTAAACCTGGCAGACTATCTTGCGGCTAAACTGCTCAATCAAATTCACGCCATCCCAGTCCGGACTAAAACTCAGTGCCTGACCAACCGGCATGATTCTATCCAAGCCTGTGTGCACTGTGCTTAGCCAGTTTTTAAGTTGTGATGTATCCACACCCCATACTGTTAGCGTCTGATGTGCTTGTGTCAGCATTGGATTTAATCGTTGTAAGTCTGTAAGCGCTAATTCCAGAAACAAACCACAGCCCTGATGCAGATTGGTAAACATCGGCTCCAATTGCGCAACTGTGATGCGGGAAATTGTCTGTTGCTGGGTTAATGTCAGCTGAGTGTCACTACTCATAATCAGCTGTTGTGCATTGGCGAGTGCTTGATATTGCTCGCTGGCATTCAGTGGTTGTTTGTGCGCCACCAGTTCGGTAAAGGCTGGCCAAAACCGTTGCTGTGCTTGTTGTACCTGTGCTGTATCTCCCAGCCAAATTACTGCTTTGGCTGAAGAGCAACCTTGCTGCGAAAAGGTTAACTGGTCGCGATAGAACATTTGCAGTAGTTGCTGGAATTGCGTGTCGTCCGCCTGCAATAATGCTTCGGCTCCTAACAAACACAATGAGAATTTATGGCCAAAACTCAGCTCACGGGCATGCGCTGGCATCACTAACTGACGCTGTGCCTGGATCGCCTGATCTGAACCCCACAACACACGGCCATCGACCTCTGCAATCAGTGGTTTTAATTGTGGGCTGTCGTAACTGCATTGGATTAACTGAAAACGGGCATTTTGCAGCGGAAAAGCATCAGCGATACCGCGGATTTTTTCTATTAATACGGCAGTGCTGCCGCCACTGCGACTTGAGAGCCGAATGACGTTTTGGTTGCCACAGAGCAAACTTAAAATACCGGAATACACAAATAAACTGTCAACGTTGGCCGGCGCGCTATGAAATATTAGGCCCAATGGCTGGCGGAAAAAATCGCTTTGTTGATAGGGGGCCAGTAGCGGCTTTAAGTTGGCCTGGCGTAACCAGAAACCAAGTGCGATCAAATCCGGATAATCGCGGCTTTGCGGATCTTTGAGCAGCGCTTCTGACAACGCCTGACAGTAAGCAAAATCTGCTGGTGCAAAAGGGGCGCTCAGCATCGCTGGTTCGATGGCAGGATTTAGCACGGTAAAACTCATAGTGCGGCTCCTGTCTGAGTTTCTGCCTGAGCTCCTGACAGATCTTTGCGCTGAAGAGCCGGTACAAAAGTATCACTGCAACCACGCGCTTCAGTCTGTGGCAAGCGGCCAAGAATACGGAAATATTTACCGGGTAAACCACAACTGCAATTATCTTCGCCGAGCAATTGCGCCCGGTCTTCGGTCAGCAAACTATGGCCGGGGTAACTGCGTGGCAGCGTCGATAGCAGTTGCAATACGCCGGATTCGCCGATGTCCGCAACTTCCCAGCTTCCAGGGCGACGCACCAGCACATCGGCGTACACCGGGCAGTGCAGATGACCGGCGTTACATTCAACAAAAATGGCGCCGATTTGCTCGACCATGCCGTAAAAATTATGCACGCGGGAAATACCGGTAAGTTCAGCCACGGTTTGTTTAAACTGCTGATTACTGACCGCTTGATCTTCGAGTTTTTTCCAGCCGCCGCTATGCAGCAGAATACCTTGTGGTAAATGGATCCGACGGCCAATTAGCATTAAAGCCTGCAGCAAATGTTGCCAGACCATAAAGGTAAAGCCAAATAACAACACTGGGCCTTCACCATAAGACTCAACAAATTGCTCAAGCGCAGTCCAGTTCAGACTCATATCGGCGTTAAAAGCGTAACAATGATTGCGGCCCATAAAACTCAAACCCTGAATGCCAGCGCCACGGGCTGAAAAATTGCTGCGATCGCTGATAACCCCTGGATGGTCCAGGATCAACATCGGCAAACGGGCTTTGCCCAGCCAATGCTGCATGATTTTGACCAGTATTTTTGACTGCACTGCGGCACTGTCGCGATCGAGAAAAATTCGGGAAGGTGTGCCGGTGGTGCCGCTGGAATATAAGGTTTTAAATACGGCTTCTTGTGGTACTGATCGTAATTCGAGTTGTTTGAACAAGCGTACAGCGAGATAGGGCAGTTGCGCCAGATTGTCGACGCAGTTGTGATTACCGGCAGCATTCACAGAAAAATCTGGCCACTGTGCGGTGACTAATTGCTGATAGGCCGGACATTGTTGCTGGTGCCATAACGTCAGTGCCTGTAACTCCGCCAGCATGCGCGGGGTTTTATCGACAGCTGCAAGGGCGTAAGGCAGTTCATCAGCCAGCTGCATCGGCAGTACCTCCACCCGCCAGATTTAAAATGGCCTGATAGTGAATTTTACCACTGCTGGTATACGGAATATCACGTAATAACAGTACCTTAAACAAAGTTGGGTGCAGATGCAGTTGCTGCTGCAGGAAATGACTGACCTTTGCCGGCGCTTCCGATGCGGCATTAGGGTCAATTGCACCTATCACCAAAAAGTCGTCTCGGCCGGTACAGACCACTTTTAAGCCCTGACTGCTAAACGTCGTTTCAAGATGATCCAGCGTCCACCGTTTACCCTGCAGTTTTAACATCCGGTTTAACCGGCCAACAATCCGGTACAAGCCGTTTGGCAACTGTTCGGCCAAATCACCGGTCGCAAGCTCATTGAGGCGCTGAGTTGCGCGCAACTCGCTGGAATTGGTGGCATAACCCAGCATCACATTTGCACCGCGATAACACAGCTCTCCTGCGGTCAGCACTTTTTCGATCACCGTATGGTCCTGTGGGTCGCGCAGCAGCAATTCGCCGCCGGGAATGGCATTGCCAATGCAATCGGCATGATTTGGCAGATGTTCAGGGGCCAGATAAGCAATGCGAGCTGTGGCTTCGGTTTGACCGTACATCAGATAAACCGGGATTGGCCGCTGCTGACTCAGCTGCTGCACATAGCTGGTGAGCTCTGGGGTTAATTTGCCACCAGCCTGCGTCAGGTAACGCAAAGCGGGCAGCGGTAAACGTTCAAAACGTAAAGTTTTTAGCATTTGATAGCTAAAAGGCACACCGGCCAGACTATTCACCTGATGTTGATTGACCAGTTGCCAGAATTCTTTATTCATCACCGAATAGTCGGTCAGCACGATTTTCGCGCCCAGCAATAAATGGCTGTTCAGCACCGACAAGCCATACGAATAATGTAGTGGCAAGGATGTGATGGCGGTATCGGTGGCGAGCATCGGCAAATAGTCATTGATGGAGACCGCATTAGCCTGCAGATTCACTTGCGACAACATCACCGACTTCGGACTGCCGGTGCTGCCAGAGGTACTGAGTAATAAGGCTAAATCAGTTCTGGCCCGAAATGCTGAAGTGCTGATGCGGGTCATTTCGCCTTGTTCATTAATTAGCGCCGCTATTTCCAGACGTTTAATCAGTTCTTCAAGCTGAGCCGGTGGCAGCGCCGGATCCAGCAATAACAACGGCCGTTGATGACGCAGACAGCTTAAATAGGCGACGACTGAGGTTAAATTATTCCGGCATTGCAGCGCGCAAATCTGATGTGGCCAGACATCAAAACGGACAAAGTTTTGTGCAAAATGGTCGGCCAATTGTGCCAGTTTCTGGTAACTGACGGTTTGGCCATCATTCAGCACTAAAGCTGTGGCGTCACCAAACTGCTCGAGCTGGCGGGCAAAATGGCGCCGACGCTGCGGAGCTTGCTGTTCCTGCTGTTCTTTCTGTGAGTGAGTTAGCTCGTCGGTGATAATGTCAGCTAGCTTCGGATCGCTCATAAGCTAAAACCACCATCAATCGCGATGATTTGGCCGCTGATATATTTGGCATCGTTCGAACATAAAAACTGCACCAAAGCGGCGACTTCATCGGCCTGACCGGTGCGGCCAAGACTGATTTGCTGGCAAAGTTGTTGTTTTTTTAGAGCGCTATAATGGGCGGTGAGGTCAGTTTCAATAAAACCAGGCGCAACGGCATTGACCCGAATACCGAGTGCCCCCAGCTCTTTGGCCAATGCTTTGGTCAAACCCGACACCGCCGCTTTACTGGCAGCATAGGCAGATTGGCCGATAGCGCCGCTTTCGCCAACTTTCGATGCTAAATTGACGATATTTCCCGATTTTTGCCGGGACATCAGCCGTGCAGCCAGCTGACAACATTGATAACTGGCCGCGACATTCAGTGAAAATAACGCCTGTAGATCAGCGAGCCTGGTCATGCCCAGCATGCTGTCTTGCATCATGCCAGCGGCATTGATCAGATGATCTAGTCGTTGATGTTGTTGTTTGATTTGATTAAACACTTGCAGCACTGCGGCTTGATCAGTTAAGTCGCATGGCAGGACGGTTGCTGAAGCTGCACCAGCCTGTCGGCATTGTTCAGCGATGACGGTTAATCCAAGTTCATTGCGGGCGGTTAAAAGCAAATGATGGCCTGACGCCGCCAACCGCAGTGCCACTGCCGCGCCAATGCCACGGCTGGCGCCGGTGATTAGGCTTACTGGCGTATCAATGTCGGATGCGGCTGTTGAACCCATCAATCAGAACCCGCGTGATCAGTGGTGATATGCTCAAACACTACACCGTGTTTGCTCAGAATGGTTTTGGCCATCTGCACCGAGCTCATATCGATAATATCGTCGGTATCCAGCATCAGATTAAAACAATTTTCCAGTTCGGCAATCAGCAGCATATGGGCGGTCGAATCCCATTCGGCGATGCTGTTATAGGCTAAATCATCACTAATGCGCGCCACATCAATCGCCAGCGCCGTGGCGAAAGCATGTTTTAAGCGGCCGGTATTGCTGATTTGAAGGTCGGTATGATTGGCTGCTGTCATATTAATTCCGGATAAAATGGGCAAAAGTTGCCGCTGCTTTTAGATGATTTTCATTATTCAGTGTGAATACGGCCAGCTCAACCTGCTCAAAGCCAGTTAATTCGCTGCCAGTCTGTACTGTGACATTGTCTGGCTGGCGCTGATAACCGAGTTTTTCATTAAAGCGCAAAGCGGCATTATTACTTAGTTTCACTTGTGCCAATAGTGTCTTACAGTTAAGTCGTCCAAAGCAATACTGATTCAGCGCCAGCGCTGGGAAAAATGCCAGCAAGGTGCCACGAAACCGCGGATGCGCCAGATAAAAGCCTGATTCGATAGTTTCACACTTTCCAAGCTCCAAACCATCGTTACTTTTTAAATTGCAGGCGCCAATTGCTTCGTCTTTGTAATAAATCACAAATTGCGCTTGATGTTTGTCGTGTTGAATTCGCGTAAACCATTGTTGCTGCATTTCTGCGCTAATCAGTTGTTGCTGCAACATCGGCGCGGCAATGACCGGATCGTTGCGCCATTGGCGCAGTAATTCAAGTTGTTGGCGTTGCAGGGGCCGCAACTCGACGGAGAATTCGCAGATGTTTTGCTGATGCCACATACTATCGGCTGATGTGTTTTGAGGATTAGCAGCACTCAAAGCAACAAATCCCAGCTCAACGCAGTGCCTCGTTTGACATCGGCTTTCACTTGCCGTCCCAGCACCAGTTCCAGATATTTGGGCGCCAATCCTAACCCCGGACGAATAGCGCGTAAATTTTCGGCGGTGAGCACAGTACCGGCGGCTAAATCTGCACTGATATACAAGGAGCGCCGGTGTTTACGCGAAGCAATTTCTTTGTCAGTCACGCCATAATGGACCTTGCCAAGGGCAGTCCACGCGCGTTCGGTTTCGTCAACCAACTGTTTCATCTCAAACGGTTCCAGCGAAAACTCTGCATCCACACCACCTTCACTGCGATCCAGCACAAAGTGTTTTTCGATGACGGTGGCGCCAAGTGCCACGGCTGCGATCGACACGCCAATGCCAGTGGTGTGGTCGGAGAGCCCTGCCTGACAATCAAATAACTGTGCCAGATGGGGGATGGTCAAAAGGTTGGCATCAACCGGTCGTGCCGGATAATTGCTGGTGCATTTGAGCAAAATCAACTGAGTACAGCCGTGGCGTTTTAACACATCCACTGCATCAGCGAGCTCGGCAATGCTGGCCATGCCGGTGGACATAATCACCGGTTTACCGGTTTTTGCCACCGCCGCCAATAATGCATGATCAGTATTTTCAAAAGAGGCGATTTTGTAGCAAGGCACGTTGAGCGACTCTAAAAAGTCGACCGCGGTTAAATCAAAAGGGGTGCTAAACGCCAGCATGCCGTGGCTTTTTGCGCGCTCAAAGATGGCCTGATGCCAATCCCACGGCGTGTGGGCAATTTGATAGAGTTTGTACAATGAAGTACCGGCCCAGAGGCTGTCCGGATTATCGATAAAGAATTCACCGCTGTCGATATCCAGCGTCATGGTGTCTGCAGTGTAAGTTTGCAGTTTAATCGCCTGGGCGCCAGCAGCAGCAGCGGCGTCCACCATAGCTAAGGCTTTATCCAGCGATTGATCATGATTGCCGGACAATTCGGCGATGATCAAAGGCCGGTGCGTGGCGCCTACCTGAACATTACCCAGTTGGATTGTGGTTACTGCCATATAACTTCACTCTTAGTTGTGGATCCTGCGGTTTTCATTCGAACCGGATCGAAGCTGTTTTGCAGCTGTGACAAAGTTTTTGCTATTTAATCGCTGATGGTTAGTTTGCCTGATGTTCCAGCGTCTTCGCCAGTGCGCTTAAAAGACGCTGGCAACCCCCTTCCGGAGCAACCAACGTCGAAGCGGCTGCGGCCATCTGCAATAGTTTTTCCGGTTGTGTCAGCAGCTTTGCGATTTCGTCACTCAATCTGCCACTACTAAGCTCAGAACTACTGCCTAAGTATATACAAGCGCCTAGTTTAGCCAGATAAACGCTGGTCGGTTGCTGGTTTGGCGCCAGACTGACTACCAGCGCAGGTAATGCCATAGCACAACGTTCCCAGTGGGTTGCACCACCGCCGCCAATCATCAACTGTGCTTTGGCCATCAGCTGTGCCATCCCTGGCGTTTGCACGTATAGGGTTAGCCGATGGTCCCCTTCACACAGCTGCTGCAACAACGATAGGTGCGGATTGGCTGAACCAATCACGATATCGGCCAGCCAGGCCAAATTCTGAAGTTGCTGTAAAGCAGTAATTGCTAATGCAGTGAGATTGTCGATATCGCTGCCGCCAAAAAAAACTAGTAATTGATGAGGTGTTGCCGAGAAATCTTTTGATAGGGCAATGGGTTGCGCAGCTTCTGAAGTTGCGGCTTGTGTAAATTCTGGCCGCAGCAGAGCATAAGCCGGTCCGATAAATTGTTGGCAAGTGTTTGGCAGCAAACCTTGGTAACGCTCGGCTGCGTCTGGTAATAAATTTTGATCGAGTAAAAAATCGCAGTCGTGCTGTCGGTTGGCCAAATCATCAATCACCAGAATATGTCGGCAATGCTGGCTTAACGTCGTTTCGAATAATCGGCCGAGGCCATAATGGTCAATCACCAATAAATCGGGTTGTAGCGCTGCTTGTTGTAATGCATCGATGACAGCGGCAGCGTCTTCGGCTTCGCTGGCACCTAACCATTGGCGGTCGCCTTCTTTTACTGTGCTGGATGATGGGGTTTTAGTTGCATCAGCCAACAACGGCAACGCCAGACAAGCAAAGCCCTGATTTTCTATCAACTGAATTTGCTGACCAGGGTGTTCGCGACAACAAAACGTCACTAGCCAGCCGCGTTCACGCATGGCACGGGCGAGCGTTAAGCAGCGCATCAGGTGGCCAGAGCCAATCAACAGCGACGCATCAACCCGAAACAATACCTGCATCAGTCAGCCTTTGGCGGCTTGGCGCTTTGCGATACTCGTTGAAGCAGCAGCTGGTGCAATAACTCGGCGCGTTGCCAGTCATCAACAGTATCGATGTCCTGCACCAGATGTTGGGGTAATTCAAAAAGATAAGATGACTTCGAAAATACTGGCCGGGCTTCTGACCAACTTTGCGCCCGGCCCAGATAAAACTGGCCGGCATCATGAAAGGTTTCGGTTAAATCCTGCGAGCGTTTGCCAATTGCATCCGGTTGTACCGGAGCAACGGCGCCTGTCGTATCGCGATATAACGCCCGTTGAATGGGGAAACTAAAACGACAACCGGAAAAAATGTAATCAAGCTCTGGCTGCTGCGGCCATAAAGCCATCGCTTGTTGCAAAATTTCTGCACTTAACAGCGGGGCAGTGGCATAAATGCAGGCGATAATATCTAACGGGCCTTGTTCAGCATGCCATTGTTGCTGTGTGACCCAAGCAATCGCATGACGCACCACCGCAGAAGTGCCGGTGTGGTCATCGGCTAAAGCGGCAGGGCGGATAAATGGCACTGCTGCGCCATATTGCGCAGCGACTTCGGCAATTTCCTGATCGTCGGTTGACACCAGCACCTGGTCAAACATTTGACTATGCAATGCCGCTTCAATCGACCAGGCAATCATTGGTTTGCCATTAAACAGCTTGATATTTTTACGCGGGATCCGTTTGCTGCCACCCCGCGCCGGGATCACGGCAAGTTTCATTGTGGTTAGTCCTGTTGTGATGTCACAGCGCCAGTGGCTGCAGCAAGTGCTGCCGCGACCTGTTGCTGCATTGATAGCGTCAGATCGGCATACATAGGTAAACTAATAATTTTACTATAAAAAACTTCTGCGCCAGGGAAGTCGCCCCATTGGAAACCCAGTTGTTGATAGTAAGGCTGGGTATGAATAGGAATATAGTGCACATTGACGCCAATGCCCGCGGCGCGCAGTGCTTCGAATACCCGCAGCCGACTGTCGGCATCATCCAGCCGGATGATATATAAATGCCAGGCTGAAACCCCATCCACAGCTGCTGCTGGCAATTGTAGCGGCAGGTGTTGTAGCAGTGTTTGATAATGTTCAACGGCTTGCTGGCGGGCGACTAAAAATTGTGGCAAGCGGTGAAGTTGACTTAACCCAAGCGCGGCTTGCAATTCAGTCAGCCGGTAATTAAAACCCAGTTCAATTTGCTGATAGTACCAGGGGCCGTGGCTGGGTTCGGTCATATCCAACGGGTCACGGGTAATGCCATGACTGCGGTGCAGCTGCATTTGCGCAGCAAGCGCCGGGTCCTTGGTTAGCGCCATGCCACCTTCCGCAGTGGTAATAATTTTCACCGGGTGGAAACTAAACACACAAATATCGCTAAACTGGCAATGGCCTACCGGCATGCCCTGATAGGTTGCGCCTATAGCATGAGAGGCATCTTCAATAATTTTAATCTGATACTGCAGACACAAGGCGTGAATTGCCGCCATCTCGCAACTGTGGCCGGCCAGGTGCACCGGGATCAACACTTTTGGCAATTTTTGTACTGTGGCGGCCTGCTGCAGTTTTTCAGCAAGCGCGGTTACCGACATCAAACCGGTATCCGGGTCTACATCAACAAAGTCGATGGTCGCGCCGCAATATAAGGCGCAATTGGCCGAAGCAACAAAGCTGATGGGGCTGGTCCAGACGATATCACCTTGGGTGACACCCAGTGCCAGACATGCCAGATGCAGTGCCGAGGTCGCGCTATTCACGGCGATAGCATAATTCACCTGACATAACTGACTAACCGCCAGTTCAAATTCCGGAACTTTTGGCCCTTGGGTTAAGAAGTCCGATTGCAGCACTTCAAGCACTGCGGCAATATCGGATTCGTCAATATTCTGACGGCCGTAGGGGATCATGTCATCGCGGCCAGATTAAAGGCGGCTAATTCTTCCACAGTTAAAAAATGTGGATTTTTATCAGACACATACTCTGTACCTGCCGCCACCAGCCGACCATTTTCTTTTAATGCATTTATGGTGAAATTGTTGCCACGATTGGAAAACTGAATCGAAGGGGCAATCACAAAATGGTCATCATATTCGTAAGTGTTGTAAGACATATCCCCTGGACACATCATTTCATGTAGTTTTTCACCTGGGCGAATACCTACTTCTTTGATCGGCAGATTTGGCGCTATCGCCTTGGCTAAATCGACCACCCGCATCGATGGAATTTTAGGAACAAAAATCTCACCACCTAGCATCCGTTCGAAATTTTTAAGCACAAAATCAACACCTTGCTGTAAGCTAATCCAAAAACGGGTCATTTCAAGATGTGTTACCGGAATGTGGTCGGCGCCGCTGTCTCTGAGTTTTTCAAAAAATGGCACTACCGAGCCGCGTGAACCCACCACATTGCCATAACGCACTACCGAAAAACGTGGTTTGCTGCCGCCCGCGATGTTATTGGCGGCAACGAACAGCTTATCTGAAGCCAGTTTGGTGGCGCCATAAAGGTTGATCGGGTTGGCGGCTTTGTCGGTGGAGAGGGCTATCACCTTTTCTACATTGTTCTCAATAGCGGCATTAATCACATGCTCGGCGCCATTGATATTGGTTTTAATACATTCCATCGGGTTGTATTCGGCGGCTGGCACTTGTTTCAGCGCGGCGGCGTGGATTACAAAATCAACGCCCCGCATCGCGCGAATAAGCCGTTCCTGATCCCGCACATCACCAATAAAATACCGCATACAAGGTGCATTAAACTTTTGCTGCATCTCATACTGTTTCAGCTCGTCGCGGGAGTAAATAATGATTTTATTGGGCTTGTAGCGCTCAAGCAGCGTCTGGGTATATTTATGACCAAAAGAGCCGGTACCACCGGTGATGAAGATATTTTTGCCGTTAAACATATGTGCCCCTTTTCGACTTGCGAGCGCTGTGCCGCTGAGTATTGCGGCCTGATGTCGCGATATTGAAACAATAGCATAATCTATTCCACTTTTTAAAAGTGCTTTTAGCTGAAGTAGTTAGCGCTAATCTTTTATATCTCAATCAAACTGGCGAAAAAAAGCACAAGGGAATGCTTTGGTTTGACCCTCGATTGGGCTAAACTCAGCCCAGAACCAACATCGTCGGAGTAGTTGTGATGAATATCGGTGGCCCATCTTTAAGCGAATCGCTGTTAAAACTGAACAATTCAGAAAATGAAAATCTGCTAAAAAAACTGGCAACCGCCAAGCGCATCAACAGTGCTGCCGATGATGCTGCCGGTTTGCAAATTGCCAACCGGCTGACCCAAATCAACGGCGCAACGGTGCAGGGCGAGCGTAATGTTTATGACGGTATTTCGCTGGCGATGGTTGCTGACCAGGGCTTGCAAGGTATCAGCGATGGTCTGAATGAAATCGACCGGCTGGCAGTGCAGGCGGGCAATGGTTTATTGACCAGCTCGGATCGTCAGGCGCTGCAAAAACAAGCAGATGCTTACACAGCAGGTATTCAGGACCAGATTAAAAACACTGAATTTGGCGGTATTAAGTTATTTGATCAGGATAGTAATATCGGCATCGCCACCGGCAGTGGCAATATCAATATTAAAACTCAGGATTTACAGACTAAACTGACCGATAGCGGCGCTTTTAGCGTTGATTTGTCGTCTTCAGCCAAAGCTGCCGAATCACTGTCGAAAATCCGGCAGTCCAGTCAGCTTATAGATAACAACCGCACCGATCTTGGCGCAACACAGAATGCGTTAAGCTCAGCAGGACGTAACTTAAGTACGCAGAATGTCAATCAACAAGCAGCGATCAGCCGTATTCAGGACCTGGATTACGCCAAAGCTTCGACTGAACAGGCGCAGGCTGGTATTCGTGAACAAGCCTCTTATGCCGTAGCAGCACAAGGGCGGGTTTCGGAACAGCAAGCGTTGCAGTTACTGGCTTAATCGATAAAAAGTAAATTTGATACCCTTAAAAACGCTGGTTTTTTGACAGTAGCGTCAAAAAGTTAGCGTTTTACCTTGCATGACAGCGCTGGCTTTGCAAAAATGCTTTAAAAGCACAAGAAAAAGTCCAGCGCCATGATCCCCAGATTATTTATTCTTGATCAGCAAGAGCAACGTGCTCAACGGCTGAGTATCATTCTGAATTTTGTCGCTGAAGCGCATCAAATTGTTGATGAAACGCAATTGCTGGCACAACTGGCAATTGATCCCAAAGCTGTGGTGCTGCTGGGAGCCCTGGTCGGGCAGCAACACGAACAGCTTATCGAACAACATCCTGCCACCGCCTTTTTATTGCTCGGCGAGACGCTGAAACCTTTATTGCGGCATGCCAATGTGGTTGGTTTATTAAGCGAGCCTTTTGCTTATGCTTCGTTGACGCAACATCTGCGGGACTGTCAGGAATATCACCGGTTATTACCAGGGCAACGGGCGCAGGAATCGCAGGCGCGGTTTGTCGGGATGGTTGGTATGTCAGCCCAGATGCAACAAGTACGGTTTCTGATCCAGCAAGTGGCCCGCACCGACGCTAATGTGCTGATCCTTGGCGATTCCGGTACAGGTAAAGAAGTGGTCGCGCGCAACATTCATGTGTTATCCCATCGCGCTGACGGGCCATTTGTACCCATTAACTGTGGCGCTATTCCGGCTGAGTTGTTGGAAAGTGAGTTATTCGGTCATGAAAAAGGCGCTTTTACTGGCGCCATTTCGACCCGTAAAGGCCGGTTTGAGCTGGCGCAGGGCGGCACCTTATTCCTGGATGAAATTGGCGATATGCCACTGCCGATGCAGGTGAAGTTGTTGCGGGTGTTGCAGGAACGGATTTACGAGCGGGTTGGCGGCAACCAGCCGATCCGCGCCGACGTGCGGATCATCGCTGCCACTCATCGTCAGTTAGAAGATATGATCAACGAAGGCCGCTTTCGTGAAGATTTATTTTATCGACTCAATGTTTTTCCAATTGAAACACCGGCACTGAAAGACCGTCCGGACGATTTACCGTTGTTGTTGCAAGAATTACAGCACCGACTGGAACAACACGGTCAGGCTTCGATTAAATTTACTGAGCGGGCGATTGCTAGTCTGAAATTACATGGCTGGCCAGGTAACGTGCGTGAACTGGCCAATTTAGTCGAGCGTCTGGGCATTATGTTCCCGCATCAGGTGATTGATGTCGCCGAATTGCCACTGAAATATCGTCATATTGAAGTTGATAGTTATGTGCCGCATTATCCGGAATCCTTGCTGGAGCGGGACGCCATCAATGAATTGTTCCAATTTAATGATGAAGACGACAGCGAAGGCGACGCGCATTTTGCGCAGCATCCTGACAACAGTGCTTTTAACGTGCTGCCGGACGACGGTGTCGATTTAAAACAATTTTTGGCTGATTTAGAAATCACCCTGATCAGTCAGGCGTTGGAACGTCATGATTTTGTGGTGGCAAGAGCTGCGGATATTTTATGTTTACGTCGCACCACTTTGGTCGAGAAAATGCGGAAGTATAATTTAGGTCGCGACGATCTGGATGTTGCCGATTAACAAGACATATTTGGTGAACGTCAAAATATTGGCTAAAAAGTTAAGATTAATTAGCTGATTTAAAACAAGTTTTTGTGTGGCATGCTTTGTGCTTATTGACGTTAGTGTTAAAGACTAACGGAAATCACCATGAACAGCTTCGCCACCCTGGTAATAGCGCCTGCGACAGGCAGCAATGCCGACAGTTATCAGCCGTTGTTTGAACTGTCCATGCTGGGATCTCTGGCTGCTACGACGGCAGATGTAACTTTGAATACCTCTGCCGTCATTGCCTGGCCAAAAGTATCAAAGCTTGCCTCAGATCAATGCGTCAGTGCGCAACCAGCCAATGAGCAATTTGAAAGCACCCAGCCAGCCAACCCGCAATCTGGTGCCGAACAAGCCGAATTATCCCGCTTACAACATTTATTGCAGGTCTTGCCGACTGGCGTGGTGGTGCTTGATGCGCGTGGTTTTGTGCAACAAGCCAATCCGGTGGCCATTTCGATGCTCGGTGAACCGCTGACCGGGCAACGCTGGCTGGATGTGATCACCCGCAGCTTCCGGCCGCGCAGTGATGATGGTATGGAAGTGTCGCTGCATGATGGCCGTCGGGTGCAACTGGCGATCACCTCACTGCAGCCGGAACCTGGTCAACTCATTGTACTGACTGACTTAACTGAAACCCGGCAGCTGCAAAGCCGCATTGCCCACTTACAAAGATTATCTGCCCTTGGCAAAATGATGGCGTCCCTGGCGCATCAAATCCGTACGCCGTTATCCAGCGCCATGCTCTACGCTCAAAACCTGACCAATCAAAAACTCGACCAGACGTCCCGGCAACAATTCCAGCATAAATTGCTGAACCGGCTGCAGGATTTAGAGCAGCAAGTAAACGATTTACTGCTGTTCGCCCGCTCCGGCCGTGAAAAGCAGGTAGAACGGCTGTCAATGCAGCAGTTACTCAGTGAAGTGCATCTGTCGGTTGAAGCCATGGTGCAGTTACAGGACGGCGAGCTGGTCGTTGAATTACCGGAGCCGGATTTACCGGTGCTGGGCAATCATTCCGCGTTATGTGGCGCTGTCGGTAACCTTATTCAAAATGCACTGCAACATGCAGGCCCCGGCGCACGGATTGAAGTGTCGGCCATCGCAAGTATGGACGGCCAGTTGGTGACATTGGCGGTGGAAGACCATGGCCCAGGCGTGCCAGTGCATTTGCAACAACAAATTTTTGATCCGTTTTTTACTACGCGCAGCAACGGCACCGGCCTCGGTCTCGCCGTCGTTCAGGCTGTCGCGCATTCCCACAACGGCCAGGTTCGTTGTATCACCGGTAAATCCGGTGGCGCACGTTTTGAAATGATTTTGCCGGTGTACCAATCGGCGGCTGTAGCAACAAATTCAACCGCAGCGATAAATAGACCTGCAGCGACAAATTTAACTGAGGAGCAGCACAATGCAGCACACTAAAATTCTGGTGGTGGAAGACGACGCCGGGTTGCGTGAAGCACTGGTCGATACATTAAGCCTGGCGCAGTATCAGGTGATTGCTGCGGACAGCGCTGAGCAGGCGATGCAATTGTTAAAGCAGCATAAAATCAGACTGGTGATTAGCGATGTGCAAATGGGCGGTATTTCCGGCCTGGAGCTGCTTAAATCGATCAAACTGAATTACAACAATATTCCGGTATTGATGATGACGGCTTATGCCACGGTTAACGATGCGGTACAAGCCATCCGCTTGGGTGCCGTCGATTATCTGGCGAAACCTTTTTCACCGCAAGTGTTGGTGAATATGGTCAGCCGGTATGTGCCTTTGGATGAAGTGGCTGCTTTTGAGCCGATTGTAGCGGCACCTATTAGTCAGCAGTTGGTGAAACTTGCGGCTAAAGTGGCGCGTTCTGATGCCAGCGTGATGGTGCTTGGACCGAGTGGCTCGGGCAAAGAAGTGTTGGCGCGGTATATTCATCAACAATCACCGCGCCATGAAGGGCCATTTATTGCGATTAACTGCGCCGCTATTCCGGAAAATATGCTGGAATCGACCTTGTTCGGTTACGAAAAAGGCGCTTTTACCGGTGCTATTCAGGCCTGCCCTGGCAAGTTCGAGCAAGCGCAGCACGGCACTATTCTGCTGGATGAAATCAGTGAAATGGATCTGAACCTGCAGGCAAAGTTACTGCGGGTGTTGCAGGAGCGGGAAGTGGAGCGGCTGGGCAGTCGCAAAACAATTAAACTGGATGTGCGGGTGATTGCCACCAGCAACCGTGATTTACGCCAAACCGTGCAACAAGGGCTATTCCGCGAAGACTTATTTTACCGCCTGAACGTGTTTCCACTGACCTGGTCGGCGCTGGCCGATCGGATCGAAGACGTATTGCCATTATGCCGGCATCTGTTAGAGCGGCATTGCCAGCAGCAAGGCGAACCGGTGCCAAACCTGACCGCAGCCGCGCAGCGAAAATTATTGCAACACGACTGGCCGGGCAACGTGCGCGAGCTGGATAACGTGATGCAACGGGCATTGATTGTGCACACTGCGCCGGACATTACCGCCGACGACATTTTGCTGGAATTGGGTTCTGGCTCCAGCGATTGGCAGGGTGACGAGCCGGTGTCGATAGCGTTGGATCCGGATTTAAGTGTATTTAAATCAGAAGTCTACGAGCAGGAGCATCGGATCATCCTGGAAACGATGCGCGCCTGTGCCAATCGACGTAAAGATGTGGCAGAAAAGCTTGGCATCAGCGCCCGGACTTTAAGATATAAACTGGCACGGATGCGCGAGTCAGGTATTCAGTTACCGGCTTAAACAGTTTTTGGCAGTGGTAAAAAAACGCTCAGCGGATGATCAACATTCGCTGGGTTTAGACTGTTTTTCACGTTCTGTTTTAGCATCAACTTAAAGTAATCATCAAGGTTCAGCATCTCCCTTCCAGTTCACTACATCAGTTGTCAGCTTTTTGACAGACGAGTAAATCCATAACTAACTGAAAGTAAACAAATAAATTGTGGCACGCCTTGTGCTTTATCTGTTTATTCTGGTTTTACACCACCGCAACAGGTAAACAGCAATGGACATCAAAGGCGCCGCTTTATTTCAGGAAATGCAGTCGTATGCCAATCAGGCCCGCAACATTTCTAATGATATCCGCCCGCAGGAAATGCAGGTTCAGAACAGCAGTCAATCGGACTTCTCCAGTTTACTGAAACAGGCCATTGATAACGTCAATGGGCTGCAAAAGCAAAGCAATACGCTGGCAACTGCGGTGGAAATGGGTGACCCAAATGTGTCTTTGGCGCAGGCGATGATTGCTGGTCAAAAGTCGTCGATTGCTTTTGAAGCAACAGTGCAGATTCGGAATAAGCTGGTGGAAGCTTATAAAGAAGTCATGTCGATGCCGGTGTAAGGGGGAATAAACTGTGGCTGAATCTACCTCAACTGAACTGACATTAAGCAGCAATGACTTTAGCGATACGCCAATGGCTGATCAAAGTCAGCAGGAACAAAAGTCAGGTTTCCTCGGCTCGATGGGCGGCATGGATATCGTGCGGCAAGTCACGCTGATTGTTGCTTTGACCATTTGTATTGCCATCGCCATTTTAATTATCCTCTGGGCACGCGAGCCGGAAATGCGGCCACTTGGCACCTTCGAAACTGCAGAACTTATTCAACATCTCGATTATCTTGACGGGCAAAAAGTCGCGTACAAGTTGGAAGGGAACGTCATTCTGGTGCCTGGTGATCGTTATCAGGATCTGAAATTGGGTCTGACCCGCGCCGGCATTCAACCAGAAAGTAACAGCGGTGATGATATTCTGATGCAGGACAGCGGTTTTGGTGTCAGTCAGCGACTGGAAATGGAACGGTTAAAACACAGCCGTGAGCAGCAACTAGCCCGCACTATTGAAGAGTTCCAAAGCATCGCCCGCGCCAGGGTATTACTGGCTATCCCGAAAGAAAACATTTTTGCCCGCACTGAAAAACTGCCGTCGGCCACCGTGATGATTACGGCCAAAGGTGGCAAAACCATTAAAGATGGTGAAGTGGATGCCATTGTCGATTTAGTTGCTTCAGCGGTGCAGGGGCTGGAACCAGCCAAAGTGACGGTGACCGATCAAAACGGCCGTTTACTGAATAGTGGTTCCCAAGATGCCAGTTCGGCACGCTCGCGCCGTGAGTACGAAATTGAGCAAAAACGTGAAGAAGAATATCGTCAGAAAATTGACTCTATCCTGATCCCGGTTTTGGGTATCGATAACTACACAGCGCAAGTCGATTTACTGATGGACTTCACCACCACCGAACAAACGCAAAAACGCTTTAACCCAGATTTGCCAGCGGTGCGCAGTGAAATGACCATTGAAGAAAACAGTGTGGGTGGCGGCTCGATGGGCATTCCAGGAGCATTGTCCAATCAGCCACCACTAAACTCCAATATTCCGGAACAGGCTACTGATGGCAATCCACCGATAGTTCCGGGGCGGAACAGCAAAGAATCAACCCGCAACTATGAGCTTGACACCACCATCAGCCATTCTACCCAACAATCTGGGGTGATCAGACGGTTAAGTGTGTCCGTGGCGGTGGACTATAAAATGGCGCCTCCGGTCGGTGATGCAGCCGCTCAACCAGCTGCCAGAGCACAGGCTGAGCTGCAAAATATCCGCCGGTTGTTGCAAGGTGGTATTGGTTTTGATGTGCAGCGTGGTGACACTATTGAAGTGGTTTCAGTACCGTTCACCCGCGAAGCGCTGGTGGAAGAGAAAAAACTGGAAATATTCGAGCAGCCTTGGTTTATGGAAATGATGCGGTTGGTGCTGGCGGCGCTGGTGATTATCGTGCTGATTATGGCCATCGTGAAACCAATGATCAAAAAACTGATCTACCCTGAAGATACCAGTGATTCTTACGATGAAAATTCATTATCGCGTGGCCTGGACCTGGGTGATGATACTATCGACATGCTGAGTAAAGAGTTTGACGCCAAGTCTGTCGGTTTTGCTGCCGATGGTACCTTGATGCTGCCAGACTTACATGGTGATGAAGACTTGTTAAAAGCGGTGCGGGCATTGGTTGCCAATGAACCTGAACTTTCCTCTCTGGTCGTGAAAAATTGGTTAGCTGAAGATGAGTAACGTTGATACCACTCAAAAACCGGCCTTTGACGTCGGTAAATTAGATGGGGTTGAAAAGGCCGCCATCCTGCTGCTGAGCTTGTCAGAAGAGGATGCTGCCCAGATCCTGAAACATTTAGAGCCGAAGCAGGTGCAGAAAGTCGGTATGGCGATGGCTTCTATTGAAGATCTGAACCAGGCGAAAATTTCAGCAGTGCATCGGTTGTTTATCGAACAAATTCAGAACTTTAGTACCATCGGCTTCCAGAGTGAAGACTTTATCCGCCGCGCCTTAACGGCGGCATTGGGTGAAGAAAAAGCATCAAACTTAATCGACCAGATTATTTTGGGTGGTGGTGCCAAAGGCTTAGATTCGCTGAAATGGATGGACTCGAAGCAGGTTGCCAATATCATCCGCAACGAGCACCCGCAGATCCAAACCATTGTATTGTCTTATCTGGAACCGGAACAATCGGCGGAAATTCTGTCGCAGTTCCCGGAAAAAGTCCGGCTCGATTTAACAATGCGTATCGCCAACCTGGAAGAAGTACAACCAGCGGCACTGCAGGAATTAAACGAGATCATGGAGAAACAGTTTGCCGGTCAGGCCGGTGCGCAGGCAGCGAAGATGGGTGGCTTAAAAGCCGCTGCCGATATCATGAACTACCTCGATACCAACGTCGAAGGTCAGTTGATGGATTCTATCCGCGAGCACGACGAAGAAATGGCGCAGCAAATCCAGGACTTAATGTTTGTGTTCGAAAACTTACTGGAAGTGGACGACCGTGCCATTCAGGCGATTTTGCGCGAAGTGCAACAAGATGTACTGATGAAAGCCTTAAAAGGCGCCGACGAAAACCTGAAAGAGAAAATTCTGAAAAATATGTCCAAACGTGCCGCCGAAATGCTGGCCGACGATTTGGAAGCGATGGGCCCGGTTCGCGTCAGCGAAGTGGAAACTGCACAGAAAGAAATTCTGTCAACGGCTCGCCGTCTGGCCGATGCCGGCGAAATTATGTTGGGCGGTGGCGGTGGCGAAGACTTCCTGTAACTCAAAGTGATCAGCACCGGATTTTGCAGCGGGATTTAAAAAGACGTTGCATCATCCGGCCTTGCAAGCCAGTAGTCAGCATTGAGCAGTGATAAATGACAACAAATATGTTTCAACAAAACCGGCCATTTAAGCCCGACCCAGGAGTAATGGACATTTTGAACGATTGGGACAAGCCGCTGCGGATCAGTGAGGACGAACCAGTTGCGAAAACCGCACCTGCAAATAATTCAGCGACTGCGGCGCCGGCAGAGCCTTCAATGTCGGTGGTGTCTCCCGCCAGTTTGTACAAAACCAATGCCCTTTACAAAAAACGTCCGGAGCCGGGCGAACGCTTGTCGGCCAAAAATGAAGAAGAACTTGTTATCAAACCGCTGACAGCTGACGATATCGAACAAATCCGCCAGGCAGCCTTTGATGAGGGGATCAGTCAGGGCAAAGAAGAAGGCTTTGGCCAGGGTTATAGTGAAGGTCGTGAGCAGGGTTATCAGGATGGTCTGCAACAAGGCCAGGCTGAAGGAAAAAAACTGGGTTTGAGCGAAGGCGAGCAGTTAATTCGCGATCAGCTTGCACAGCTGCAGGTGCTTATCGACCAGCTACAGCAACCACTGCAAAAAGTGGATGCCGAAGTTGAACAATCCTTACTGAATTTAGCGTTACAAATGGCGCAAGCGGTGATTGGGGTTGAAGTTAAAACCAATCCACAGTGCATCCTGAATACGCTGCGTGAAGCGGTGGATGCTCTGCCTTATCAGGCAGACAAACTAATTATCAAACTCCATCCAGCGGATGTCGCCGTTATTCAGCAGCATTACAGCCCTGAAGAAATCAGTGAGCGGTTGTGGCAAATCCGCAGTGAACCGGCACTGGAACGCGGCGATTGCCGGGTGGAAAGTACCGAATCCAGCGTCGACCGCACGTTAAAAACCCGGCTGCAAAGCAGTCTGGAGCATTTTTTGCAAGAACCCGCTATCAAGCCTGAACAGGCGGCAGAAGATTGACGCAGGCGCGAGCTTGCAGGGACTTTCATGACCAGTGCGACGACCAACCCAACGACTTTGGCAGAGCGCCTCGCGCTGCAACAACAATATATTAAACCAAACCGGCCGGTGGTTGCTGGTCGTCTGGTGCGGGTGGTTGGCCTGACTTTGGAAGCAACCGGCTGTTCGGCGGCGATCGGCCAAACTTGTGTCGTTGAAACAGCGAACGGCCTGCTGGAAGCAGAAGTGGTTGGTTTTGCTAAAGATCGGATTTTCCTGATGCCCAAAGACGACGTCACCGGTGTTGTGCCGGGAGCACGTGTCACCCCACTGCAGGATCACCGCGGCGTGCCGTTAAGTATGGCGCTGCTCGGCCGGGTGATTGATGGCGCCGGTAAACCACTGGACGGTAAAGGCCCGGTGCTTGCCAATGAATTCAGTAAAGGTAAAAAACCACCCATTAACCCATTACAGCGCCGCCCCATCAAGCAACCGCTGGATGTTGGTGTACGCGCGATCAACAGCATTATCACCGTCGGCAAAGGCCAACGGATGGGTTTATTTGCCGGTTCCGGTGTTGGTAAATCGGTGTTGCTCGGCATGATGACCCGCGGTACCGCCGCAGACGTGATTGTGGTCGGGCTGGTTGGCGAACGGGGCCGGGAAGTAAAAGAATTTATCGACGAAATTCTCGGTGATGTCGGTCGTAGTCGTTCAGTGGTCGTTGCTGCGCCAGCCGATGTATCACCTTTAATGCGCCTCAAAGGCTGTGAAACCGCTGTACAGGTGGCGGAATATTTCCGCGATCAGGGCCTGGATGTGTTGCTGCTGCTCGATTCCATTACCCGCTATGCCCAGGCGCAGCGGGAAATTGCTTTGGCCGTGGGCGAACCACCGGCCACCAAAGGCTACCCGCCGTCAGTGTTTGCGAAATTACCTGCGCTGGTTGAGCGGGCAGGCAACGGTGCTGAAGGCCAAGGTTCTATAACTGCTTTTTATACTGTGCTCTCGGAAGGCGATGATTTACAGGATCCGATTGCCGATGCTGCCAGGGCCATTTTAGACGGCCACATCGTGCTTTCGCGCCAGCTTGCCGACAGTGGCCATTTTCCGGCGATTGATATTGAACGTTCAATTAGTCGGGTGATGCCGGCAGTCACCAGTATGGAACATCAATTATTGGCCCGAAACATTAAACAGCTCTATGCCAGTTTCAGTCAAAGCAAAGACCTGATTGCCATCGGTGCTTATGTCAAAGGTTCGGATCCGATGCTGGATCAGGCAATTAGTCTGATGCCACGGATCAATAAATTTCTGCAACAAGGCATGACGGAAGTTGTGCCTTACGACGACAGCTTAACGGGTCTGGCAGGCCTGATCCCGGCCGGTAGAGGATTCTGAGCATGGCATTAAAACAACTGCAATTGCTGGCGAAAGTTCAGCTGGAAAAAGAAGAAAAACTGCAGGCGCAATTTGTGCAGGCGCACCAGTTTGCACAGCTGGCGGCAGATAAATATACCGGCCTGGCAAACTATCGCACCGACTATATCCGGCAGAGTCAACAGCGCGGTGCTGAAGGCATCGCCAGCCGGCAATTTAACCAGTACCTGAATTTCATCACCAAACTGGATCAGGCGTTGACGCAGCAAAATATGCAGGTGCAACAAGCGCAACGTGTTGTTGAAATGCGCCGCACCGCCTGGCTCACAATGCAAAAGAAGCGTAAAGCACTGGATTTATTGATTGATAAAGAGCTGCAGGCTGGTTATGTCCGGGCACAAAAACAAGAACAAAAGATGCTGGACGAAATGGCCACGCAACAGTTTTTCCGCCGGTTGCAGGCGGCAGAGCACTGAAATCCGTGACACTGCAGGATTGTGGCGCAGTTTTTGAATGGTTTTCGAATAGAGTGTAAATCGTTTAGCTGTAGTATCGAAACTAGTATCAAAAAAATATTACGACAACCAGCGGCAGCTGAGCTTCTGCCACTTATTCGACCCGGAGTCAGCATGCATATTGATAAGTCATTTCAGCTTTTATCTGCAGACAGCGGCAAAGTTGCCACTGACGAGACCCGGCGCCAGAATGCAGGCGACGAAGACGCTGAATTCAGTGAATTGTTGGGGGCTGAGTTAAGCCAACAAGACCAGCAAAAAGAAGCAGAAAAAGCTGCCGGAGCCGACAACAAAGCCGGGCAGGAAGTTGCCGCTTTATTGACGAAGCAAGCAAAAACTGCCGAACAAACCCTGGCTGATAAAGCAAAAGCTGCAGTGGCGGCGAGCAAAGATGCAACTGACGCAGCAAATAACACCGATAACGCAGCCATTGCGACATCCGGAGCCACGCTTGATGTCACAGTGGGAGTACCAACCGATGTGACCCGTCAGGCTGGAGTCACAATCGAGCCCGATGCTGATGCAGATTTTGACGCAGAGCAAACAGGCAGCTCGAATCCATGGTTGGCGATTATCAGTCAATCACATGATTTTAATGACATTTTATCTCAATCTTCGAAACAGTCTACAGCCGCCACTCATGACGCTGGTTTCACATCGGCAGAAATGCTGGCTGCAGAGCTATTGGGCGTGGCAGCGACTGAAAAAGCCGCGGCCGGGGCTGATCCCGCAACGGCAATCGCCGGGCAAACAACTGAAACCAGTGAACGTCTGGCAGAAGAACAAAAATTGGGTTTTGGCAAAGAATTGGCAAGCTCCGGTGACATTGCAAAAGCTCTGTCTGATACCACACTGTTGAATACCACTGAAGGACAGCAGGATACCAAAGGCAAAGCAATCACAGGGAATATGGACATTGCGCTCAATGCCGGTGAACCTGCCACCACAGACAGCAGTCGTCTTACTAAATTACCATCTGAGCAAATGAGTGTGCGGGAACTGGTTAAATCTGAACAACCACATTTGCAAACCCTGGTTGCCGGATCCGGCGATCAGCATGCCGCCGATGTTAGCTCAGGCACAGCACAACAAGTTGCCACTGGCAGCGCAGCAACAACGAGTCAGCCAACTCAGTTGCAGATATCGGCTGAGACAGTTGCCGGTCAACTGAGCCAGGCTGATGGCAAAGGTGCGAAGAATTCGGCAACAGCACCGGTTGACGTCGAGTTGCCAATTGAGGTTGGTCCGGACGTCAAAGCACTCAGCGCTTTAGTCACAGAATCTGCATCGGCAGCGCCATCAGCTAAAAATGCCCCGCAGAGTTTTGCCCAGTTTCAAAAAGCCGCGAATGCCGCTGCAGCCATAGTGCAGAAACAACTGTTGCAAGCTGAGCAGACGCAGCAGCCACTGCAGGATCTGGCAGCACAACAGCCACAAAAGTTTGCTGAGCTTAATCAGATACTTCCAGGCAGCCATGCCGACGCACCTATTGCTTTTAACACACTGCTGCAAACAGATCGGCCAATCAACAGTGGTGGAGCGATGGGCTCATCAACCGGTCAGCAGCAACAACAAGCGGCTTCTCAGTTGTTTGCGGCAAAGCTGAATGACAGCGTCCATAGCAATGAACAGCCAGCGCTGAATTTACTGGAGCCTTCTGCAGCAACTCAACTGAAAGAACGGGTGATGTTTCAGGTAAATCAGAAAATCCACAGTGCCGAGATTAAGTTAGCGCCGGAAGAACTGGGCAGCATGCAGATTAAAGTCCAGTTGCAACAAGAGCAGCTGTCAGTGCAATTTGTGGTGCAACAAGCCGGCGCCAAAGAAGCATTAGAGCAACAGATGCCGCGGCTGCGGGAAATGTTGGAAGAGCAGGGAATTGAGCTGACTCAGGGCGAGGTCAGTCAGCAGCGTGAAGGTTCTGCGGAACAACGCCAGACCCGCGAACGTAATCAGGGGCTGGATCAGGGGCTAGACACCGGCGACGAACCCTTGCAGCAGCAGGCGATAGTCCGAGTGTCTGACCGAATGGTCGATTATTATGCGTGATCTGCAGTTAAATCTGGCTGTTGGCGACTGGTTGATTGCTTTTGGTTTGATATGCGGTAAATAATAGAAAAAATGCTATTGAACCGGAGTACTTATGGCTGCTGAAAAAGACCTGCAAATCGCTGATGGCGGTGGCAAAAAGAAAAAAATGATTATTATCGCTGCGGCGGTAGTCGTGCTCGGTGGTGGTGTAGGTGGCTATCTGATGATGAGCGGTTCCGATGCACCGCCACCGGCAGCCGCAGTTGAAGGCGAAGCAGCTGCCGCAGGAGCTGAGCCTGCAGCTGAAGGCGCGGCCACTGGTGAAGCTGGCGCAGCTTCGATGGGCACGGCTTTATATGTGTCGATGCCAAGACCTTTTGTCTTTAACGTACCCGGCGCCGCCCGCGATCGGCTAGTACAAATTAAAGTGCAGCTGTTGGTGCGGGGCCAGAATAACGAAGAACTGGCGAAACAACATATTCCGTTGATTGAGAGCACCATGCTGAAAACGTTCAGCACCGCCAATGCCGACGATTTAGTCACTGCTGCTGGCAAAGACACGTTAAAAGCACTGGCATTAAAAGACGTGCAGGATGCTTTGGTGGGTGTGGCCGGTTCAATGGTGGTAGAAGAAGTGTTATTTACCGGTTTTGTCATGCAGTAATACCGGTGAGACCGAAAGAGGGTAACCAACTTGACTGATTTACTGTCACAAGACGAAATTGATGCGCTACTTCATGGTGTTGATGACGTTGAAGAAGAAGAGGTAGATGACGGTTCCGGACCGGGCGGACGCTCGGCTTTTGAATACGACTTTTCTTCGCAGGACCGTATCGTCCGGGGCCGGATGCCGACTCTGGAAATGGTCAACGAACGTTTTGCCCGCCATATGCGCATCAGCTTATTTAATATGATGCGCCGCACTGCTGAGGTATCAATCAACGGCGTGCAAATGATTAAATTCGGTGAATATGTCCACACGCTGTTTGTACCCACCAGCTTAAATATGGTGCGCTTCAGGCCACTCAAAGGCACGGGCCTGATTACGATGGAAGCGCGGTTGGTGTTTATCCTGGTGGATAACTTCTTCGGTGGTGATGGCCGTTATCACGCCAAAATCGAAGGCCGTGAATTTACGCCGACCGAACGCCGAATTATTCAGATGTTGCTCAAGCTGATTTTTGAAGACTACAAAGAAGCCTGGGCGCCGGTGATGGACGTGTCGTTTGAATATCTCGATTCCGAAGTGAACCCGGCGATGGCTAACATCGTCAGCCCGACCGAAGTGGTGGTGATCAGTTCTTTCCATATTGAGCTTGACGGTGGTGGTGGTGATTTCCACGTAGCCTTACCGTATTCAATGCTGGAGCCGATCCGCGAACTGCTGGATGCCGGCGTGCAAAGCGACAAAGAAGACACTGACTTGCGCTGGAGTAAAGCACTGCGCGACGAAATTATGGATGTCAAAGTCAATCTGACCACCAAGATGATGGATGTGGAGCTGACGCTGGAACAAGTGATGAACATGCAGCCGGGCGACATTATTCCGGTAGAAATTCCGGAGCATATCACGGTACTGGTCGAAGACTTACCAACCTATCGCGCCAAAATGGGGCGATCCCGCGACAATGTTGCGCTGAAAATTATTGAGAAAATTAAACGGCCTGAATCGGTCAAATCTGAGCTGCACGTCTTTACCAAAGGCGGTCGCCGCCTGGATAGCGATGCAGATATCAGTGAATTGGAAGCCGATTTAATTTTGACTGAACGTGCAGAGGAAAGATGGTAATGGCTGACGATAAAGATACGATGGACGAATGGGCTGCGGCTCTGGCGGAAGCCGAAGGGGGCGACGAAGCCCAGGCAGTTGAACTCGAAGAGCTGCAGGAAGAGCGAGGCCTCATCACCGCCGACGAAAAACGCAAACTGGAAACCATTCTGGATATTCCGGTGACTATTTCGATGGAAGTGGGCAGGGCGAAAATCAGTATCCGTAATCTACTGCAACTGAACCAGGGTTCGGTGGTAGAGCTGGAGCGGGTCGCGGGTGAGCCGCTGGACGTACTGGTCAACGGTACTTTGATTGCGCACGGCGAAGTGGTGGTGGTGAACGATAAATTTGGTATTCGTTTAACTGACGTGATCAGTCAGATTGAACGGATTAAGAAGTTACGTTAATGCCGCGTTTTGTTGCCAAATATGTCCCGTTTACAGCTGCGCTGTTGTTGGCGCTTGCTAGCTTTGGCGCTCTGGCGCAGGAAACTGCAACAGCGGTTGCCAAAGAAACTGCCAGAAATCCGGCGGCCATGCCAGGCGTTGGCCAGATTGTCATTTCCTTGGCGCTGGTGATCGGACTGGTGGTGTTGCTGGCGTTTTTCTACAAAAAAATGCAGTTAAAGATGCCGGGTTCAAAACATTTTAAGGTGGTTGCTACTTTAAATGTTGGTACCAGAGAACGACTGTTAGTTATTGAAATGCAAGGAAAACAGCGAGTGATTGGCGTCACTGCCAACAACGTAAATTTCCTGTTTGAACTCGAAACTCCGCTCATCGAAGAAAAGTTGGCATCAGATTTTCATACGCAGTTACAATCGTTCCTGAAAAAATAGACTGATGTCATGCTCCGATTGTTTTTGTTACTGCTGGTGCTACTAAGCCCGGCAGTATTTGCCGATAACGGCGCTATGTCTGCCCTGCAAATTACCACCAACCCTGACGGCAGTCAGGAATACAGCGTCACGCTACAAGTGCTGGCGATGATGACCGCGCTGAGCTTCCTGCCAGCGATGATTATCATGATGACCTGTTTCACCCGCATCATCATCGTACTGGCCATTTTGCGTCAAGCCATTGGTCTGATGCAAAGCCCATCGAATCAGGTGTTGATTGGTATCACCATTTTCATGACGTTTTTTATCATGGCGCCGGTGTTTAAGCAGGTTAACGACAGCGCCATTCAGCCTTACCTGAAAGAAGATATCACCTCCATTCAGGCATTGGATGCGGCGATTATTCCGATCAAGGCTTTTATGCTGCAGCAAACCCGGATCAAAGATTTAGATACCTTCGCCGAAATCGCCGGTCATCCGCCGGTGGCGAACCATAAAGATTTACCCATTACCATTGTGATCCCGGCTTTTGTTACCAGCGAACTGAAAACCGCGTTTCAGATTGGTTTTATGATTTTTATCCCATTTTTAATTATCGACCTGGTCGTCGCCAGCGTGCTGATGGCCATGGGGATGATGATGTTGTCGCCGATGATTGTCGCCTTGCCATTTAAACTGATGATGTTTGTACTGGTCGACGGTTGGTTGTTGGTGATGGGCACGTTAGCGACCAGTTATGGAGTGGGAACATGACACCAGAAGTCTTTGTCGATGTATTGAACAACGCGCTGTATATGGTGATCCTGATGGTCAGCATCATTATTCTGCCGTCGCTGGCGGTAGGCTTGGTGGTATCTATTTTCCAGGCAGCGACCTCCATCAACGAACAAACCTTAAGCTTTTTGCCACGTCTAATTGTCACCTTGCTGGCGCTGATGTACGGTGGCCACTGGATGACGACAACGCTGATGGACTTTACCATCGGCTTGTATCTGAGCATCCCGACCGTGGTGAGCTAAGGTGGAATTTCCGCTACAGATCCTGATGCAGGGCATTGCCGACTTTTTGTTGCCGCTGACCCGCATTGCTGCCATGTTCAGTCTGATGGCTGGTATTGGCGCGAAAACCGTGCCGATCCGGGTGAAAATGGGTTTGGCGGTGATGTTTACCCTGATCATTATGCCAGTGATCCCGCCGGTGAAAGACGTCAATCTGATGTCCTTTAATACCGTCATTCAAGTGATGCAACAGTTGATCATCGGCATGGCGATTGGCTTTATTTCGCTGATGTTTATCAATACCTTTATTCAGGCCGGGCAAATTCTGGCGACTCAGACCGGTTTAGCTTTTGCGTCGATGGTGGATCCGTCGAGTGGTGTCAGCGTACCTTCGATTGGTCAGTTTTATTTAATTCTCGCGACTTTGTTATTCTGGGTTGCTGATGGTCATTTGATTATGTTCCAGATGGTGGTGTTCAGTTTCACCTCATTGCCGATTGACGGTGGCTGGTGGGACGTATCGCATTATTGGACCATCGCCGAATTTGGGCTATGGATTTTTTCGGCCTCGCTAGCCATTGTATTAGCGCCTGTCACCGCGATGTTACTGGTCAATCTAGCCTTTGGCGTGATGACCCGCGCCGCACCACAGCTGAATATTTTCTCCATTGGTTTTCCGGTGACGATGATCGCAGGCTTGCTGATTATGTGGCTGACCATGGACACTTTTGCCTATCACTTTAATCTGCTTTGGCAACATGGTATCGAGTATACCTGTCAGCTGATTGGCTGCTAACGGGAGGAATGCCGGATGGCTGCTGACAGTGACATGGAAAAAACCGAAGACCCCACGAGTAAAAAGCTCGAGGAGGCTGCCAATAAAGGCAATATTGCCCGTTCCAAAGAACTGGCAACAGCATTGGTGTTGCTTGGCAGTAGCGTTGGGATTTTGATTTTCGGTAAAGAAGTCGCTAATACCACACTGACCGTCTGTAAACGATTATTATCGTTGAATTACAAAGATATTTTTGACGAGAATGCCATGTTTACCGCCATGGGGGCAGCACTGACGGAAGTGTCGATCCCGTTGTTTAAACTGTTTCTGGTGATTGCGGTTGCCGGAGTACTTGGCAACATTCTGCTTGGTGGGTACAACTTTACCTGGTATGGCGCCAGCTTTCGGCCAAGTAAACTAAACCCTTGGGCCGGACTCAAACGGATGGTTGGGTTACAAGCCCTGGTCGAGCTGTTTAAAAGTGCACTAAAAGTGGTGATCGTCGCCGGCGTTGCATATGTGCTGCTGGTGGTGTTTTTTGATGACATTATGGCGTTGTCGCTAATGAGTTCGCCGGAAGATATTGCCGCCGCCGTGTATTTACTGAGTTGGATGTTTTTTGGCTTGTGTTCCAGCATGCTGATTATCGCTGCCGTCGATGCACCTTATCAGACCTGGAATCATCACAAACAAATGATGATGACCAAGCAGGAAGTGGAAGACGAATATAAAAACTCTGAGGGTAACCCGGAAGTCAAAGGCCGCATTCGGCGCATGCAAATTCAGATGTCGCGCCGCCGGATGATGGAAGCAGTGCCGACAGCCGATGTGATCGTCACCAACCCGACGCATTACGCGGTGGCTTTAAAATATGAACATGGCAAATTCAGAGCACCGGTGGTGGTCGCCAAAGGTGTTGATCAGATGGCGATGTATATCCGCCAAATTGCCGATGCTAATAAAGTGCCAATCGTGGAATCACCAGCCTTAGCCCGTTCCATTTATTTCACCACCGAACTGGATCATCCTATTCCGGAACAGTTGTTTGCCGCTGTCGCACAGGTGTTGGCATATGTGTATCAGCTTAAAGCCTACCGTAAAGGTAAAGCGTCACGACCAAAAACTCTGGCTAAAGAGCTGCCGATCCCAGAAGGGTTCCGTCACTAAGTCAGCGTCTATGACATCGGTGCGCTGGTTTTTTATACATCCGCGAATGGTCGCAGACAATATCCGACTTTATGGAACAGTTTTTGCGTAACAGGCTTCGAGCGTCAATTTTCTATCGGATCCGTTATGCAGCTAAACCAGGTTTTCAACCAGTTTGATCGGAAACATCTTATCCATTTAAAAGGTTTTGGCACGCCGCTGCTGATTATGGCTGCGCTGGCGATGGTGGTATTACCCATGCCGCCGATCCTGCTGGACATCCTGTTTTCTTTTAATATCGCCTTGGCGCTGGTGGTGTTACTGGTCACCATTTATGTCAACAAACCGCTTGAATTCGCAATTTTCCCATCCGTTATTCTTATTGCAACTATCTTACGGCTGGCGCTGAACGTCGCCAGTACCAGGGTGGTGTTGTTAGAAGGTCACAACGGCCCGGGTGCCGCCGGAGCGGTGATTGAATCTTTTGGTCATGTGGTGATTGGCGGTAATTTCGCTGTCGGTATCGTGGTGTTTTTAATCCTGATTATCATCAACTTCGTGGTCGTGACCAAAGGTGCTGGCCGGATTGCCGAAGTAACAGCACGTTTTACCTTAGACGCCATGCCTGGTAAACAAATGGCGATTGATGCCGATTTAAACTCCGGTTTTATCGATCAGGATCAGGCGCGTAAACGCCGTGAAGAAGTGACGGCAGAAGCCGACTTTTATGGTTCGATGGACGGTGCGACTAAATTCGTCAAAGGGGATGCGGTGGCCGGTTTGGTGATCGTGGCGATTAACCTGATTGGCGGTTTGTTTATTGGCATGATTCAGCACGACCTGACATTCAGTAACTCATTGGAAATTTATACGCTGTTGACCATCGGTGACGGTTTAGTGGCGCAGATCCCTGGTTTATTATTATCGATTGGTACTGCAATTATTGTGACCCGGCAGAACAAAGATGCCGATATGGGCGAGCAGATGACCGGTCAGCTTGGGAATACTAAAGTCCTGACCATGGCTGCCAGCTTATTGTTTATTATGGGGATAGTGCCAGGAATGCCGCATCTGGCGTTCCTGAGTTTAGCTGCCGTAGTTGGTGGTGCTTCGTACTACATCCACAAACAAAAAACCTCGCCAAAATCGGAACTGGTCAGCCGCAAAACTGAGCTGGTACCCGGCAATGAAATGCAGCCGCAAAAAGAAATTGGTTGGGACGATGTGCAGCCAGTAGACATTATCGGGCTGGAAGTGGGTTACCGGCTTATTCCGTTAGTAGATAAATCGCAAGGCGGTGAACTGTTGACTCGCATTAAAGGCGTGCGCAAAAAATTATCGCAAGAGCTGGGATTTTTGATCCCGGCAGTACATATCCGTGACAATTTGGATCTTGAACCTAACACCTATCGGGTGACATTAATGGGCGTGACCAGCGGTAGCTCTGAACTGCGCCATGACAATGAACTGGCCATCAATCCAGGTCAGGTGTTTGGTACGGTCAAAGGTGTCGCCACTAAAGATCCGGCGTTCGGGCTGGAAGCGGTTTGGATTGCCAAAAATCAGCGCGAACATGCCCAGACGCTGGGTTATACCGTGGTGGATGCAGCGACTGTCGTTGCCACTCACCTGAGTCAAATATTGAGCAACAACGCCGCCAGTTTACTCGGCCACGAGGAAGTGCAGAACTTGCTGGATATGCTGGCCAAGGCATCACCCAAGCTGGTGGAAGCTCTGGTGCCAGATACATTGCCGCTGACCGCGGTGGTGAAAGTGCTGCAGAATTTATTGCATGAAGGTGTGCCGATCCGCGATATGCGCACCATCGTGCAGACGTTGGTGGATTACGGCGCGCGCAGCCAGGATATTGATGTATTAACCGCAGCGTGCCGTATTTCATTACGCCGGCTGATTGTGCAGGAAGTGGCAGGGGCCGCTGCTGAAATAGCGGTAATGACCTTTGCACCAGAGCTTGAACAAATGCTGCATCAATCGATGCAGGCAGCCGGCAACGATGGTTCCGGCATCGAACCAGGTCTTGCCGAGCGGATTCAGGATTCACTACGTTCGGCCAGTCAGCAACAGGAACTGGCAGGTGATCCGGCGGTATTATTGACTTCCGGCATTTTGCGCGCGGTGATGGCACGATTCGTGAAGTACACCATTCCAGGACTGCGGGTTTTGTCCTATCAGGAAATTCCGGACGATAAACAGGTTCGGATCGTCAGTGTGGTAGGGCAGGCGAGTTAGGAGTTAAAGCATGAAAATTAAACGTTTTGTCGCAAAAGATATGCGCACAGCGCTGACCGAAGTCAAAGAATTTCTTGGCCCTGATGCCATTATTCTGTCAAATAAAAAGGTTGCCGGCGGTGTCGAAATCGTCGCGGCAGTTGACCCGGAAGCCCCGCCAGCCAAGGTGCAGGCGGCTGAACCAGAAATAGCTGCTGTCAGCAATGTGCGAACTTCAAGGTTAGATATCCGGGTGGGTGATGACGACGAAGACAGCAGTCCACCAGCCGATTCGTTGCGGGCCTTGTTAGCCCGGCAAATGATTAAACAACAAAAATCTGTGCCAGAGGCACCGCAAGCTGCAGTCAAACCTTTG
This sequence comes from Rheinheimera sp. SA_1, assembly GCF_001669775.1. Taxonomy (GTDB): domain Bacteria; phylum Pseudomonadota; class Gammaproteobacteria; order Enterobacterales; family Alteromonadaceae; genus Pararheinheimera. Next base: position 525,916 of record NZ_LXWK01000015.1, on the reverse strand, counting down.
ACGGCTAAATCCGCCGCGCCTGAAGACTCCATCCGTCCGTTTGGACAAAAATTAAACACGACAGCGCCAGAACGTCAGAATTCCGCCGCAGCGGGCATCAATTTACAAGAGCTTTCGAGCTTTCAAAAGCAACAAGCCAATCTGATGCAGCAACAATTTGACGCAATGCGGCAGGAAATGCTGTCGATGAAACATTTACTGCAACATCAGGTCTCTGGCTTGATGTGGCAAGACCTCGCAAGACGCGAGCCGGTGCGGGCGCTGGTGATAGAACAATTGCGGCAACTGGGTCTGACCGAAGCGATGGCTGATCAACTCGCTTGTTTTATGCCGGAAGACATCAGTGATACCGATGCCTGGAGTTGTGCACTGGATTTATTAGCTGGGCAGCTGACCACTACCAATGACGATATTATGCGGCGTGGCGGCGTGATCGCGCTGGTTGGGCCAACAGGTGTTGGCAAGACCACAACGGTCGCAAAACTGGCTGCACAGTTTGCTAAACGCCATGGCGCGGATCAGGTCGCATTAATTACCACCGATACCTTTCGGATTGGCGCTTTTGAACAATTAGCGACTTTTGGTCGTATTATCGGTTGTCCGGTAAAACAAGCGCGCGATCATGAAGAACTTGCGCTATTGTTAACCCAACTTCAGCAACGTAAATTAATTTTGATCGACACCGCCGGAATGAGCCAAAGGGACGTCCGATTAGCTGAAAATCTCGCATCGTTAGTGCATAATTCGCGTGTCAAAATAAAAAGTTATCTGGTATTGTCTGCGACATCGCAAGCGCGTGTCATGCAAGAGACAGTTGACCACTTTAAACGAATTTCTCTGGCGGGTTGTATTTTCACCAAACTTGATGAATGCTTAAGTCTCGGTGAAATCATTAATGTAGCAATTCAAAATGCTTTACCCGTCAGTTATTTGACGAATGGTCAACGTGTACCTGAGGACATCGATATTGCCGAAGCAGCAACGATGGTAGCTCAGGCAGAACAACTGCGCATGGCACACAATAGTTCGGGTCATCAGTGGTATCAGGATGGGCTTACTCGAACGGAAGAGACCTATGCATAATCATGAATTAACTTACGATCAAGCCAGTGGCCTGAGAAGAATGAAGCAGCAGATGGTAAAAGTAATTGCAGTGACAGGTGGCAAAGGAGGCGTGGGTAAAACCAACGTCACTTTGAATCTGGCCATGGCGATGGCACAAATGGGCAAAAAAGTGTTGGTGCTTGACGCCGACCTTGGCCTTGCCAACTGTGATGTCATGCTTGGCCTGCGGGTCGAGCGGAATCTTTCCCATGTGTTGTCTGGCGAAGCTGAGCTGGACGATATTCTGGTCACCGGTCCTTTTGGCATTAAGATTGTTCCGGCAACTTCGGGGACACAATCAATGACTGAGTTAAGCCCGGCGGAACACGCAGGCCTAATCCGGGCATTTAGTGAACTAAAAACGTCCTTTGATGTGTTATTGGTCGATACTGCTGCTGGTATTTCCGATATGGTGCTGAGCTTTTCGCGCGCATCGCAGGATGTGTTGGTGGTGGTGTGTGACGAGCCTTCGTCCATTACCGATGCCTACGCGCTGATGAAAATACTCAGTCGTGAACACGCAGTGCAAAAATTCAAAATTGTGGCGAATATGGTACGCAGTTTACGCGAAGGCCAGGAGCTGTTCGCGAAGCTGAGTCGGGTCACTGACCGGTTTTTAGATGTCACGCTGGAACTTGTGGCAACGATTCCATTTGATGAAAACGTACGTAAAGCAGCCCGTAAACAAAAAGCCTTTGTTGACGCTTTCCCAAAAACTCCGGCTTCGCTTGCAGTAAAAACGCTGGCGACCCGTGCTGTGCAGTGGCCGGTTCCTCCCAGCGCCTCAGGGCATCTGGAATTTTTCCTGGAACAACTCGTCCACTCAAACACTGAAGCCAGGGGGTTGGCTTGAATAGTCGGCTGGCAGCCTATGGTGCTGCAAATCAGATGCAGTTATTAGTCGAAAAACATGCGCCACTGGTCAAGCGAATCGCCTATCATTTGTTAGCCCGATTGCCCGCAAGTGTACAAGTCGACGATTTGATCCAGTCTGGCATGATAGGTTTGATTGAAGCGGCTAAGAATTTTGATGGCACCAAAGGCGCCAGTTTTGAAACTTTTGCCGGGATCCGGATCCGCGGCTCGATGCTTGATGAAATGCGTCGTGGCGATTGGACTCCGCGTTCTGTTCATCGTAATGCCCGGTTAATTGCTGAAACAATAGCCGAATTGGAAGCAGAATTCGGTCGTGACGTAAAAGATGTTGAAGTTGCTGAAAAACTTGATATAACTTTAGATGAATATCATCATATGCTCAGTGATGTCAGCAGCGGCCGCATTATTGGGATTGAAGATTTAGGCATTTCTGATGATGTGCTGGTGACAGCCAACGACAAGCAAGATGACCATTTATACGAAGAGCAGGCGAGTGATTCTTTTCAACAAGCTTTAATAAAAAATATCAGTAGCTTACCCGAGCGGGAAGCAATAGTATTGTCACTCTATTATAATGACGAACTGAACTTGAAAGAGATTGGCGAAGTGTTAAGCGTCAGCGAATCTCGGGTCAGTCAAATCCATAGTCAGGCGTTGGTGCGGCTTAGAGCCCGGATGCAAGACTGGTTGTAATACTTGAGAATAACCATTGAGGTATCTCGTCGGAGGGGATTTTGGATAAGAATATGAAAATTCTTGTGGTAGACGACTTTTCTACTATGAGACGCATCATCAAAAACCTGTTACGCGATCTTGGATTTACGAATGTCCAGGAAGCGGATGATGGCAGCACAGCATTACCAATGTTGCAAAATGGTGATTTCGATTTTGTCGTCACCGATTGGAACATGCCAGGAATGCAAGGTATTGATTTACTTCGTGCCATTCGCGCAGATGCCAGACTGAAACACATTCCAGTGTTGATGGTTACCGCAGAAGCCAAGAAAGAGCAGATTATTGCAGCTGCTCAGGCCGGTGTGAACGGATATATCGTGAAGCCTTTTACTGCAGCCACTTTACAAGAGAAATTATCAAAAGTATTTGAGCGTCTGGGTTAACCGTAACTGACACAGGAGTGGCGCCATGTCTGCAATTACGGCACCTATTATTACCTTAGAACAGGCTCGCGAGCTTGTGCAGTTGTTAGAAATGGAGCAGCAGGAAGCCGCAAACGAATTAGTGCAGGGGCTAGCGGTGCCGGGCTCCTCAGAATTGTTCGCTGAAGTTGGAAAATTAACCCGACAACTGCACGACTCACTAAAAAGTTTTCAAGTTGACCCTTCTATCGACAATTTGTTATCCGAAGACATACCAGATGCAAAACGCAGGTTGACCCATGTTATTGATATGACTGAGCAAGCTGCCAATAAAACGATGGACGCCGTCGAATCATGTTTACCTATTGCTGATAAACTGAACTCTGGGATCGGGCTAATTTTGCCTGATTGGCAGCGTTTAATGAAACGCGACCTAAAACTTGGTGAATTCAAAGAGTTATGCCATAGTCTTAATGATTTTCTGAATCAGGCATCCACGGATGCCAACGCGTTACAGGGTTCATTGACCGAAGTGCTGATGGCGCAGGATTATCAGGATTTAACCGGGCAAATTTTACGGCGTGTGATTGAACTGGTTCGTGAAGTTGAAGACAGTCTGATTGGCCTGTTAACGGCTTTTGGTCATACCAATTTGCCACAAGAAGACCGTCCCGTTGTGGTTAGAAAGCCCAAAGCCGGACATGAAGCCGAAGGCCCAATTATTGATGCCGAATTGCGTGATGATGTGGTATCAGGTCAGGACGATGTAGACGATTTATTATCGAGTTTAGGTTTCTAAGAGAGGTAGGCTAGCATGGGCTTTGATTTAGATGAGGACATTTTACAGGATTTCCTAGTCGAAGCCGGCGAGATCCTTGAGCTGTTGCAGGAGCAGTTGGTCGAACTAGAAAATAATCCCGACGATGCCAGCTTATTAAATGCAATATTTCGTGGTTTTCATACGGTAAAAGGCGGCGCCGGTTTTCTGTCGTTAACTGAATTAGTTGACGCTTGCCATGGTGCGGAAAACGTATTTGATATTTTACGCACCGGTAAAAGACGCGTCACATCCGAGTTGATGGACGTAATACTGCAAGCGCTTGATGCAATTAATGAAATGTTTGCCAATGTGCAAAATCGTCAGCCGTTAGAACCCGCATCCCCAGAAGTTTTACATGCTTTGCACCGCTTAAGCGAACCTGAGTCTGCCGATGAACAGCACCATGCTGCTGCACCAGAAATGAGTTTGGAAACTTTTGATGCAGCGGTTGAACTGGAAGTTGAGAGCGAAATTTCTGCCACTAATTCCGGTGACATCGATGACATCGATGAAGATGATTTTGAAAAACTGCTGGATGAATTACACGGCTCTGGTGCACCAGGCAGGACGCCAGTCGCAATTGAGACTAAACCTGCTCCAGTTAGTTTTACGCCCAGTGCCACCGAAGATATCACCGACGACGAATTTGAAGCAATTCTCGACCAATTGCATGGGAAAGGCTCGTTTGTTCCTGGCGAAACAGCCCCTGTTGCGGCTCCGGCTAAAACCACACCGGCGCCAGCGGCCGCAAAACCTGCCGCCAAAGCACCTGATGATATCAGTGATGATGAGTTTGAATCACTGCTCGATGAATTACATGGTAAAGGAAAAGCACCGGTAGGTCCGGCTGAAGCTGAAAAAGCTGTGGCTAAACCTGCAGCTCCGGTCGCTAAACCAGCGCCGAAAGCTGAAGTCGCTAAACCAGTTGAAACGCCAAAACCAGCAGCTCCGGCACCAGCTCCTGCGGCCGCCGCGAGTGCAGTAAAAGATCGTGATGGCGAAGACGGTAAAGGTGGCGGTAATGCTGCACAAGCCGACACCACAGTGCGCGTTGATACCAAGCGCCTTGATCAAATCATGAACATGGTGGGTGAGTTGGTACTGGTGCGTAACCGGTTAGTCAGTTTATCCGCCGTGGCGCAAAACGAAGAAATGAGTAAAGCCATTTCGAATCTGGATGTGGTGACTGCAGATTTGCAGGGCGCTGTGATGAAAACCCGGATGCAGCCGATCAAAAAAGTATTTGGTCGTTTCCCGCGGGTTGTTCGTGATTTAGCACGTTCGTTACATAAAGACATCAATCTGGTGCTAGAAGGCGAAGATACTGACCTGGATAAAAACCTGGTTGAGGCACTAGCCGATCCATTGGTCCACTTGGTGCGCAACTCGGTTGACCACGGTATTGAAATGCCGGATGTACGCGCTGCCAATGGCAAATCCCGAACTGGTTTGGTGAAGCTTGCTGCGCAACAGGCAGGTGACCATATTCTGTTAACGATTCAGGATGATGGCGCCGGTATGGATCCGGAAAAATTAAAAGCCATTGCGATTAAGCGTGGTGTACTTGATCCAGACGCAGCTGGCCGGATGTCGGACACTGAGGCATTTAACCTTATCTTTGCCCCGGGTTTCTCGACCAAAGAACAGATTTCGGATATTTCCGGTCGTGGTGTTGGTATGGATGTGGTGAAAACCAAAATCAACCAACTCAATGGTACTGTGCATATCCACTCGAAACTTGGTCAGGGCACTTTACTTGAAATCAAAGTTCCGCTGACGCTGGCAATTTTACCTACGTTAATGGTCATTGTCGGAAAACAACCTTTTGCTTTGCCATTGGCTACCGTCAGTGAAATTTTCCACCTCGACTTGTCAAAAACCAATACTGTGGATGGTCAATTGACCATCGTGGTACGTAATAAAGCAATTCCATTGTTTTATCTTGAGCATTGGCTGGTACGTGGTTCTGATCGGAAACTTCGCCGTGAACAGGGTCATGTCGTCATCGTACAGATTGGCACGCAACAGGTTGGTTTTGTGGTTGAAGCCTTAGTCGGTCAGGAAGAGGTGGTGATTAAACCGCTGGATGCCCTATTGCAGGGAACTCCTGGTATGGCCGGTGCAACTATTACTTCTGACGGTGGTATTGCGCTGATCCTCGACGTGCCAAACTTACTGAAGCATTATGCGAAAAAGTCGAAAATTAAGTTTGATCGGTTTAACAACTTAACTTCATAAGCGAGTCATCTATGTCGATCAGGGTGTTAGTGGTAGATGATTCGAGTTTTTTCCGTCGCAGATTGACGGAAATCCTGGCAGCCGATCCAGAATTACTGGTCATTGGCACTGCGAACAACGGTAAGGAGGCGGTCGAAAAGGCCGCTGAACTCAAGCCCGATGTCATTACCATGGACGTAGAAATGCCGGTGATGGATGGCATTCAGGCGGTGCGGGAGATTTTGAAAACTCAGCGAGTGCCGATCCTGATGTTCTCATCGTTAACTCACGCTGGTGCCAAAGCTACGCTGGACGCGCTGGATGCTGGCGCGGTCGACTTTCTGCCGAAGAAATTTGAAGATATCGCCCGCGACAAAGGTGAGGCGATTGAAGTGCTGCGTCAAAGGGTAAAAGCAGTGGCGCGACGCCGGTTGTTTGTCAGACCCGCAACGACAGCAACACCGCCGCCTGTTCGGCCTGCGGCATCAGCACTTGGCCGTACACCGCTGGCTCGCGCCGAGTTATTGCGCAGCACTGAGCGAACGGAACCGACCGAAGTGGCTAGTTCTGCAAACTTCAGACCTTCAGGTAAACAATATAAACTGGTTGCTATTGGTACATCTACCGGTGGTCCGGTTGCGCTGCAAACCATCATTACCGCTTTACCCGCAAATTTCCCGTTACCCATAGTTCTGGTACAGCATATGCCAGCAGCTTTCACTGGTGCTTTTGCCAGTCGGTTGAATTCATTGGCAAAAATTGAAGTCAAAGAAGCAGCAGACGGCGATATTCTGCGTCCTGGTGTGGCTTATCTGGCGCCAGGTGGCAAACAAATGTTGGTGGAAGGTTCTGATTCCCAGGCAAAATTGCGGATTAAAGACGACGACTCACCACGCATCACCTTTAAACCCAGTGTTGATATTACCTTTGGCACTGCAGCTAAAGTGTTTAGCGACAAAGTACTGGCTATTGTGCTTACGGGCATGGGGTCGGACGGGCGGGATGGTTGTCGGTTACTGAAACAATTTGGCTCTAAAATCTGGTCACAGGACGAAGCAAGTTGTGTGGTGTACGGCATGCCCCAAGCTGTCACCAGTGCCGGATTAGCCGATGCTGAGATAAATCTGGCCGATGTTGCCAGCAGATTGATCGCGGAAGTCGGGCATGGATAAGCTTGCATTTGCCGGGTTAATTCTTGGTTTGTTTTCAGTTGCCAGTGGTTACACTTTACATGGTGGCTTGTTGTCGACCTTGTTTGATTTACCGGCCTTGGTGATAGTGTTAGGTGGTACCTTTGGTGCGGTGATCTTTCAAACGCCGTTACCGCAATTTACCGTCGGCATCAAAATGTTGGGCTGGGTGTTTAAAGCGCAATATGTGCCGCTGAACGCCACAGTTGAACGTTTGATCAACTGGGGCACTGCAGCGCGCACCAACGGCTTTTTATCGCTGGAAGCCGAAGCGTTACAGGAAACTGATCCGTTTTTGCATAATGCATTGAATTTGTTAGTGGATGGTGTTGAACCCGCAATTTTGCAGGATGCGCTGGACGCGGAACTGACACTCGAACGCGAGCGGTTATTACGTTCTGCCAGAATTTATGAAGCAATGGGCGGCTACAGCCCGACGATTGGCATTATCGGTGCCGTGCTTGGCCTGATCCAGGCAATGCAGAATATCGACAAACCTGAACTGCTGGGGCACGGTATCGCCACCGCTTTTGTTGCGACAGTGTACGGCGTTGGTTTTGCAAATCTGGTGTTTATCCCGATTTCCAATAAGCTGAAAAGTATTGTGATCCAACGCACCTTGTACCAGGAATTAATTGTTGAAGGTGTTGTTTCTATCGCCAATGGCGAAAACCCGCGGGTGATTGAACGTAAACTTGCGGCTTACCGGGTCGGGTGATCTGATGTATCGCAGCAGAGATCGTTTTCAGGAGCATCAGGACAAAGATCCTTTGGATCGGTGGCTGGTGTCTTATGCTGATTATGTGACGCTGATGTTTGCGTTGTTCGTGGTGTTATATTCGTTGGCGATTGCCAAAGAAGAAAAATTTAAAACAATTTCCAGTACCTTATCGCAAGTATTTGAAAAACCAGTGAAGCCCGAGACTGGGGTCAAAGGCGATGATGTGTTAACTGACAATCAGCCCCGCAGCGATTACCAAAAGTTCGGCTCTTCTCTGGAGACGCCAACCGGCCCGGAAATTATGGCCGATGCCACCGAGCAGCCTGTACTTAAACAACCAGAATACGGTAACCCATTGGTTTCGTTGCAGGAGCAACTGACGCAGTCACTGGCTAATTTGATTGAGGAAGGCGTCGCGAAAGTTGAAAACGATGAAGACTGGCTCACTATTCAATTAAACAGTGGTCTGTTATTTCCAAGTGGCAGTGGCGTGCAAACTTCGTCAGCCTCGGTGTTGCTGGCCGAAATCGTGACTATCCTTAACCAGACCAATAACATTGTACGGGTACGTGGTTACACCGATAACCAGCCGATGAGCAATGAAATTTATGCGTCGAACTGGGAGTTGTCGATGGCAAGAGCCACGGCAATTTTAAGGGATTTACAACGGCTTGGAGTCCGGCCTGAACGACTGGCGGCGGAAGGTTACGGCGAATTTGCACCTTTTGCCGACAATGCCACCGCACAAGGTCGTGCCGAAAACCGCAAAGTGGTAATCGCTATTTCGAAATTTGCAGCCAGACCACTGCATGCGGCAAATTCTGTATCAGAAGTAACCACTATGCAGCAGGCGGCGGAAATTCTACAGGCTCCAGCTCAGACCGACGATGGCACTATCAAAGTCATCCGGCTGCCGCATGGCGGTATTAAGATTACTTCAGCAGCAGATGCTGAAGTTGATGCTACGAAGAAAAATAACGGGAATAATTAATTGGTCGTTTGGACTATTGCAAATCAAAAAGGTGGCGTCGGTAAGACGACCACAACGGTCACACTGGGTGCTCTGCTGGCAGGGCGCGGTCATCGGGTATTGCTTATTGATACCGATCCACATGCGTCATTGACCTACTACTTTGGCATCGATGCTGAAGAGCTGGAGAACAGTGTTTACGACATTTTCATCCGTGGCAAAAGTATTAGCAAAGAAGAGATCATGCAGTCGTTGTGTCCGAGTGGCATGACCGATTTGGATATTCTACCTTCATCAATGGCGTTGGCCACGTTAGACCGTTCCCTCGGTGATAAAGGCGGGATGGGGCTCATCCTGAAAAAAGCGCTGGCGAAAATCAGTGATGAATATGATTATGTGTTGATTGATTGTCCGCCGGTGATTGGCGTACTGATGGTGAATGCAATGGCGGCGTGCGACCGAATCCTGATCCCGGTGCAAACCGAATTTCTGGCGTTAAAAGGTTTAGATCGGATGCTGGCAACAATGCAATTAATGCAAAGTAATACCCAGCCTGGTTATCAGTTTACGATAGTGCCGACCATGTACGACAAAAGAACCAAAGCATCGCTGGAAGCCTATAAAGAGCTGAAAAGTAAATATCAGGATTTAGTCTGGTCGGCGGTGATCCCTATCGATACCAAAATGCGTGATGCCAGTCTGGCGCAGACGCCACCACCGGTATTCGCCCCGAAATCACGTGGGGTGTTTGCATACAATACATTGCTCACTTATTTATTGCAGTTGAACCCGGAGTCAGGCAATGAGTGAACTGGTCGCCAGTCAAAAAGTGATGCGGAATTATTTAAACGCATTGCTGACGGAAGAACAGGAACCCGAAGTCAGTGTGGTGGCTGAGGTTAAGAAGCAGCAGTTAAATCAGTTGCTTGCTACGGTTCAGCCAGAAAAACCAACAGTCGTGACCAAGGTCGCAGCGCCAGCATCGGTCAAAACTGAGCCGGTTCGGGCGAAAGTAATACCTGAAACCATTGTGGCAAAACCGGTTGTAGTTGTACCTTCGCCAGTACCTAAAGTTGTAGCTCCAGTGAGCACAGCAGCGGTGATTACGACGCCACCGCCAAAGGCCCCGGCGGCGACTGTGGTCAAAGAATACCGCTCCGGCCGCTTTCAGGCGCTGTTTTTCTCAGTGGCTGGATTAAAAGTAGCGTTGCCGTTAAAAGAACTGGGTGGCATTCATAAAATAACCACCTTAAACACCTTGCCTGGTAAACCAGCCTGGTACAAAGGTGTCATGTTATATCGGGAACAAAAGATTAATGTCGTCAACACGGCGATGTGGGTCATGCCAGAAAAATATGACCAAAATCTGGCAGAAACACTAAACTATCAATATGTTATTATGTTGGGTAAGAGTTCATGGGGCCTGGCCTGCGAATCATTGGTCAACACCGTAGCGTTAGAACAAGATGATGTGAAGTGGCGGGCCACTGAAGGGAAAAGACCCTGGTTAGCCGGATTGATAAAACAGCATATGTGTGCTTTGTTAGATGTAGAAGCGATGATTGCGTTGTTAGCGCAAGGCGCTGGCAGTTCTGACTGAGCATGGACCAAGGTTTGAGGTAGAGGAGCGATACATGAGTAATTTATTGGCGCAATCAGTAAAGACCAAAGAACAAAATGATCTGGTTTTACAATGGGTCACTTTTAAACTGCAGGAAGAAACGTACGGCATCAACGTGATGCAGGTACAGGAAGTACTGCGTTACACCGATATCGCCCCGGTGCCAGGCGCGCCGATGTATGTGATGGGTATTATCAATCTGCGTGGTAACGTTGTTACTGTCATTGATACCCGCGCCCGTTTTGGTTTACCGCCAACCGACGTTACTGAGAACAGCCGGATTGTCATTATCGAAGCTGATAAACAAGTGATCGGTATTCTGGTTGATAGCGTTGCTGAAGTGGTTTACTTGCGTGGTTCAGAAATTGATACGGCGCCAAACGTCGGTACTGACGAAAGTGCTAAGTTTATTCAGGGTGTATCAAACCGCGATGGCGAATTGTTGATTCTGGTTGATTTGAACAAACTACTCAGTGACGAAGAGTGGGACGAAATTACCAATATTTAACCGGTCGTATCCTGTGCCTCTGACGTTTGAATGGTTAACCATGGTTGTGATCCCGGCAGTAGCGATACTGCTGGTTGTTTTTGTTGTCTGGCAGCATAAATTGCAGCAGCGGCAAATTAGACAGCTGGCAGAACGTATTGCCAGTGTCAGTGCCCAGCAGCCCAATCAAAGTGCTGAACTCGATGAATTGCGCAGCGGGGTGATTGGCGTTGGCCAGCGTATTCTGCAATTAGAACAAGCTCTTCAAACCATTGAGTTTAATCAGCAAGCTCTGGCCAGTGAGCTGGAACAACTAACTGAACATCAGCAAAAAATCCAGTTATTTGACCCCGATTCCAGGCTCTACAGCCGTGCAGTGAAGATGGTGCAATTAGGTGCTGGTCTCGAAGAAGTGATGCGCGAATGTGAATTACCGCGCGCCGAAGCCGAACTTTTGATCAATCTGCATCGCCAGCAAACCAGTTAGCTCAAAGATCTCCGGTGAACCCTAATGAATAATGTTCAAATAGCAGAATTTTGATCTGAATCCTTCGATATTTTGACTCGCCTCCCAGTTACCCCAGAGTTCATCGGCAATGCTGTTACTTTTAACCGAGGTTTGATAAGCTGCAGGCTGTTGCAAGCTAAGCTATGGAATCTGCTTATGTTAAAAGTGCTGAGTGTGTTCGGAACCCGTCCTGAAGCAATTAAAATGGCCCCTTTGGTCAATTTGTTAAAACAAGATCCTGCGATAGAGAGCAGGGTCTGTGTGACAGGCCAGCATCGTGAAATGTTAGATCAGGTGCTGAAATTATTTCATATCGTCCCCGAATATGATTTGGCCATTATGAAAGCTGGCCAGGATTTATATGATGTTTCCACCAGTATCCTATTGAATATCAAGCCGGTACTCCGTGATTTCCAACCCGACATCGTGTTGGTGCATGGTGACACCAGCACCACTTTTGCTGCGGCACTGGCTTGTTATTATGAAAAAACCGCGGTTGGGCATGTAGAAGCAGGTCTGCGTACCGGCAATATCTACAGTCCATGGCCAGAAGAAGCCAACCGTCGTTTAACCGGTGCTATCACCACACTCCATTTCGCACCGACTTCAACTTCTGAACAAAATCTGTTATCTGAAAATGTCGACCCGGCCAAAGTGTTTGTCACGGGTAATACCGTCATCGATGCACTGCATCAGGTGGTTGCAAAAATTGATGCTGACAAAGCATTGTCTGCTGAATTTGCCAGCCGTTTCCCTTATGGTGCAGACGGCCGTCGGTTAATCCTGGTCACTGGCCATCGCCGCGAAAGTTTTGGTTCAGGTTTTGAAAACATCTGCGCCGCGCTTAAAACCATCGCCGAACGTTTCCCGGATGCTGATGTGGTGTATCCGGTACATTTGAACCCGAATGTGCGTGAGCCGGTATTCCGTTTATTAAGCAACTCGCCAAACGTGCATTTAATTGAGCCACAGGATTACCTGCCGTTTGTCTACTTGATGAGCCGCAGTTATCTGGTTTTAACCGATTCTGGCGGCATTCAGGAAGAGGCTCCATCTCTGGGCAAGCCGGTGCTGGTGATGCGTGATACCACAGAGCGGCCGGAAGCCGTCGCTGCTGGCACAGTGAAACTGGTTGGTACCGATGAAGCCGTGATTGTCAGTGAAGTCAGTAAATTGATGACCGACAGCCAATATTATCAAAGCATGAGTTTCGCCCATAACCCATATGGCGATGGCCAGGCTTGTCTTCGGATTACGGACGCCATTAAGCAGTATTTTAAACGTTAATCACCGATTGTTTCTGAACCGCACCGGCCTGGCCGGTGTTTTGGGTTTTTCTGGAAGGATTGTATGAAATATCAACAACAACAGCAGCTGTTACAAGCATCACCAAAAACTTGGTTGGTGACAGGCTGTGCCGGCTTTATCGGTTCAAATTTATTAGAAACTTTGTTAAAGCTGGATCAGACGGTCGTTGGACTCGACAATTTCGCTACCGGCCATCGGCATAATCTGGCTGAAGTGCAGAGTTTAGTCAGTGCTGCACAATGGCAACGTTTTACCTTGATTGAAGGCGATATCCGCGACTTATCTGCGTGTCAGCAAGCAGTGCAGGGTGTCGATTACGTGCTGCATCAGGCCGCTTTAGGATCGGTTCCACGGTCCATTAATGACCCTATTACCAGTAATGCCACCAATATCAGTGGTTTTCTGAACGTGTTACAAGCTGCCAAAGAAGCCGGTGTGAAAGGTTTTGTCTACGCAGCTTCCAGCTCCACTTATGGCGACCATCCGGCATTACCTAAAGTCGAAGCCAACATTGGCAAGCCGTTGTCTCCATATGCGGTGACCAAGTACGTTAACGAACTGTATGCTGATGTATTCTCGCGTTGTTATGGCTTTCACAGCACCGGCCTGCGCTATTTTAATGTGTTCGGACCGCGCCAGGATCCAAATGGCGCCTATGCGGCGGTGATCCCGAAATGGACAGCGGCGATGATCGCAGGCGAAGACGTTGCCATTAATGGTGACGGTGAAACCAGCCGTGATTTTTGTTTCGTTGCAAATGCGGTACAAGCCAATATTCTGGCAGCGACCACGCAACTGGACCAAAGTGAAGTGTTTAATGTAGCAGTTGGTGATCGCACAACGCTTAATGACCTGTTCCGATCCATTCAGCAAACGCTCAGCAAAAATGGTGTGTCATACGCGTCTTTGCCGGTTTACCGCGAATTCCGCGCCGGCGATGTCCGTCATTCGCAAGCTGATGTCAGTAAAGCAGGGCAGTTGCTTGGATACGTGCCAAGTCATACTTTAAGTGCCGGTTTAGACATCGCAATGCCGTGGTATATTAGCCACAATTGATTTATAGGCGTAGGCCTTCATACACAGGAAAGTTCATGAAAGTTACTGTTTTTGGGATTGGTTATGTTGGACTAGTGCAAGCCGCAGTGCTGGCTGAAGCTGGTCATCAGGTCTGTTGTGTTGACGTCAATCCCAAGCGGGTCGCTGATTTACAAGCCGGTATTATTCCGATTTATGAACCCGGCTTATCGGCTCTGGTGCAACAAGGTGTCGCGCAAGGTTTGCTGCAATTCACCACCGATGGCGCCGCCGGCGTCGCTTTTGGCGAATTGCAGTTTATAGCCGTGGGTACGCCGCCTGACGAAGACGGTTCTGCCGATTTAAAATATGTGTTAGCGGTTGCCAGTACCATTGCCACTCATATGGCCAGCCCGAAAGTGGTGATTAATAAGTCGACAGTACCAGTTGGCACCGGCGATAAAGTCAAAGCAGTGCTGACAACGACGCTTAAAGCCCGGCAGCAGGATATTCAGTTTGCGGTAGTTTCTAACCCGGAATTTCTCAAAGAAGGGGCGGCTGTCGCCGACTGCCAACGTCCGGATCGGATTATTCTGGGTACCGATAATCCTTGGGCAGAAAAACTGCTACGTGAGCTTTATATGCCGTTTAACCGCAATCACGATAAAATTATTGTGATGGATATCCGCAGTGCTGAACTGACCAAATACGCCGCTAACTGTATGCTGGCGACAAAAATCAGCTTTATGAACGAGATGTCGAATTTAGCCGAATTGCTGGGTGCTGACATCGAACAAGTCCGCCATGGTATCGGTTCTGATCCACGGATTGGTTATCATTTTATCTATCCTGGTTGTGGTTATGGTGGTTCCTGTTTCCCGAAAGACGTCCAGGCGCTGATTAAAACCGCAGAGCAAACTGGTTACAACACCCAACTGCTTAAATCAGTTGAAGCAGTCAACAACCAGCAAAAACACAAGCTGTTTGGCTTTTTACAGCAGCATTTCGCCGGTGATTTGCAAGGTAAAACTGTTGCTATCTGGGGTTTAAGTTTTAAACCCAATACCGACGATATGCGGGAAGCTTCCAGCCGGGTACTGATGGAAAGTTTATGGCAAGCCGGTGCAACAGTGCAGGCATTTGACCCGGAAGCGATGGAAGAAACGCAGCGTATTTACGGTTCCCGTGCTGACTTAAAGTTGGTTGGAACTAAAGAAGCTGCCTTGCAAAATGCCGATGTACTGGTTATTTGTACCGAATGGAAAAGTTTCCGTTCACCTGATTTTTCTGTGTTAAAACAACAGTTAAAGCAACCTGTGATCGTCGACGGCCGTAATTTGTTCGAACCATCGCGCTTAAAAGAGCAGGGGTTTATCTATTATGCGATTGGCCGTGGCGATAGTGTGATGCAGTTCTGAGCCCAATTTGATAAAAAAGCATGACGCTGTTAAGCGCATTACAATTAGCGCTGAATCTCATTGTAATAATTTAGTGTTTTTGTTGTTGAGTAATCTTTAACCGATAACAAAAGGTAACATGGAAAAGGCTCGCCTATCACTCGCTAAGGCGTGTAGAATGGCGGTCCTTTCTGAAATGGCAGGTATAGCCGTGATGCGCTGTGAAGCAGTGTGTTCAATATTTTGGCTGTGACTTTTCGGGAAAATGAAGATAGATTCTGGAGTAAAGCGTGTTGGATTTAGTTAAAAAGTTGATGCTGGTATTGGTTTTGCTTGGTTTTACGGTTCCTTCATATGCAGCCACACCGTCGCCGGCCATGATTGCGCAGTTGAAAAAACTGCCAAAATCTGAACAGATGAAAATCGCCAAACAATATGGTTTTGATCTTAATCAACTGGACGACAAAGCTAACGGCATTAAAGACGAAATAACGCCTGAACAAGAGTTGCCTGATCAACTTGAACCTGCCAACAAGTCTGACGACGAAAAAGAAGAGAAAGAAGAAAAAGACCCGACCATACCAGTGCGGTATGGCCTGAGTTTATTTGATTCAAGTATCAGTACATTTGCTCCTGTTGGCAATATACCTGTACCAGACTCCTATTTACTCGGTGCTGATGACGAACTTCTGATTCAAATTTTTGGTAAAGAAAATGCCGAAGAAAAGTTGGTGATTAACCGCGACGGTAGCATTCAAATCCCTGGGTACAATCCAATTCAAATTGCTGGTCTTTCATTTGCAAAAGCCAAATCATTGATTATCGACCGTGTTTCCAAACAAAATATCGGTGTTGATGTCGCGGTGAGTATGGGTAAACTCCGTACAATCACGGTGTTTATTGCCGGTGAAGCCAAATTCCCAGGAAGCTATACCGTATCTGCATTGGCTACATTGACGCAGACGTTGTTTGTCGCGGGTGGCGTTAGTGATATTGGCTCGTTGCGGGAGATTTCCGTGAAGCGAGCAGGGCAGGAAGTGGCAGCATTTGATTTGTACAAGCTGTTACTTAAAGGCGATTCAACTGCAGATATTCACCTGAAGCATGGTGATGTCGTATTCATCCCAGCTATAAAATCAATGGCTGAAGTGAATGGTGAAGTGCAACGACCGGCCTTGTATGAACTAAAATCGGGTGAGACCGTCGCTGATTTAGTTGAAATGGCAGGCGGCAGCAAAGCCGGCGCCTTTCCACGAAATGTGGTTATTGAAAGATTCAATGAACAAAACGTTCGCAGTTTGTTGAATCTGGATTTAACGAAGACAGCCGACAGACAGGCCTCTGTCCGTAATGGTGATGTATTGCGGATCGGTCAGACTTCAAAACGTGTTGAGCATCTTGTGACTGTTGCCGGTGCAGCAGTGCGGCCTGGACAATATGCCTGGGTGCCTGGGATCCGGGTTAATGATATTTTACGATCTTTGTGGTCTGATTTACATTTGACCGTAGATCTTGATTATGCACTGATCGTGCGTGAAAAATCAGAACTTGGCGATTTGCAGGTCATTCAATTTAATCTTGGTCGCGCTATTACAGAGCATGGCAGTACCGATAATATTGAATTATCAACCCGCGACCTGATCTTGGTATTTCATCATGGTGAAGAATCGTATAATCGGCCTGAACTGGACAAACTTCTTTATAGCCGGTTGATTAAACAGTATCCGGAGAAAAAGCTTTTTGCCAAAGTCGAACCTATATTTGACGACAAATTGCCACAGCCATTTTTGGTCGACGTATCAGCGCTTACAAGTCAGGCTTTTGCTGCAGTTTCTGAAAAATTACCCGTTGCTGTGAATCGTCCTGGTGTTTTGGTTGAGAAAACCAAAGAGCCGCAAAATTCGGCGCATAAAGCTTATTTGAAGTTTTTGATGCAGGATTTATTAAACAATGTGTTCAACGACGCTGAAGCGTTAAAACTTTCAGTGCACCTGACGCGAACTGAACTACTGTTTCCATTATTGCAAAGACTAAAACAACAAGCTCGCTTTAATGCAGCAACACAAATCGCAGCGGTATTTGGCGAAGTAAAACTGCCAGGTGAATATCCATTGCCGGTGAATGGTTCCGTAACTGATTTACTGATCGCAGCGGGTGGACTAAACGACAGTGCCTATTTAGAGAGAGCGGAACTAACCCGTTCCGTCAATCAAAAAGATGACCAGTCAGGCGTTCGTGTTCAGCATATTAATGTCAATCTGCTTGACGCTCTACAAGGAAGTTCTGAAGTCAAATTGTCTAGCCGTGACCGGCTGACTGTTTTTGCAGTTCCAGACTGGAATATAGAACGAACAATAACCATTAGCGGTCAGGTAAAATTCCCGGGGACTTATACTATTCAGCAAGGCGAGAAACTGTCACAAGTATTGGCCCGAGCTGGTGGTTTAACCAATGACGCTTTTGCAAATGGTTCAGTATTTACCAGAGAACAAATTCGTGAACAAGAAACGATGCAGCTTAACAAGCTGATGCAACAACTTCGATCAGATATAGCTGCAAAAAATTTGTCGGCAGAAAGTGATACCGCGCAAACAAAACCTGAAGATGCCATCGTAATGATCTCGGAAATTGAGAAAGCTAAGCCGATCGGTAGATTGGTCATCGATTTACCTTCTGTGTTAGTTGGCGATCCGGAATACGATTTGTTGGTTGAAGAAGGTGACGAATTATATGTGCCTTCAAATCAAACTACAGTTGCTGTAGTTGGAGAAGTTCAACATGCGTCAAGCCACCGTTTCCGAAATGGGATGACCGTACACGACTACCTCCAATTGGCCGGCGGGTTCAGAAAGCGTGCTGACGATGAGAGAGTTTATGTTATTCGGGCTGATGGCTCTGTGTTTGTACCAAATCAGTCGTCTTGGTTCGAGGTCTCCAATCAATCATTACAAGCCGGTGATACCATCGTTGTACCATTGGATACTGACTACACTACAAGCCTGTCATTGTGGTCTAAAGTCACCACGATTATTTCGCAAAGTATTGTTGCACTTGCTGCAATCAACAACACGGTTAATTAAGATTGGAAGTGTATAAAGTGGATGTAAAAGCGACTGCACAGAATAAGATCCCTCTTCAAATCGGTTTCTCGGAAATACTCGGCGAACTGTGGCGCTTAAAATGGTATGTAGTAATAGTGATGTTTTTCACTGCTGCTGCTTCGGTTTATTTCGCTTTACAAATGCCAAACATTTATAGAACTACCGTTGTTTTGGCGCCAGCTACAGAAAAAAAAGCCGGATTAGGTGGTCTTGGTAGTCAGTTAGGTGGTTTAGCTTCGCTTGCCGGCGTGAATTTGTCGGCATCTGGTGGTATCGATAAAACTGACTTAGCTATTGAGCTGTTAAAATCCAGACGGTTTTTGAGCCAATTTATCACCGAATATAAGCTGCTGATACCGATTATGGCTGCTAAGAATTGGGATCTGACTTCAGGTACTTTTATCTATGATGAAGATATTTATGATACCAAGAATAAACTTTGGGTTAGAGCCGCCATACCTCCGCGCAAACCAGAACCAAGCTTTGAAGAAGCGGCAGTTGAGCTGAGTGGATTGATGGACATCAGCAAGGATAAAATAACCGGAATGGTGAAAGTATCTATTGAACACCTGTCACCGGAGTTAGTGCAGTTATGGACGCAGCAGTTAATTATTGCGGTGAACAATGATATTCGCCAACGTGACATTCTGGAGGCGCAAAGTAGTTTAAAGTACCTGTCAGAGCAACTACAGGATACCAAAGTCGCAGAAATCAGAAACTCATTAGCGCAACTGATAGAAGAACAAACGAAGACTCTGATGATGGCGAATATTCGTGAAGAATATGTTCTGAAAGTTGTTGATCCTGCGTTTTTACCAGAGGAAAAAGTCAAACCCCGTCGGTCGATGGTAGTTTTGGTGTCAATGTTCAGTATGGGATTATTATTAATGATGGTGGGCTATGTGCGCATATTGTTGGCTGGCCGGGCAGAGTTAAAAGGGAGTTGATATGTATAATGTTGCACAGTTGAAAATCGCCATTATCGGCCTTGGTTATGTCGGATTACCACTGGCTGTGGAATTTGGTAAAAAGTTCTCCACTTTGGGTTTTGATATCAATAAAGGACGCATCGCCGAGCTGAAATCTGGTCAGGATCATACGTTGGAAGTAAGCCCGGAAGAACTGGCTGAATCAACCCAACTTACTTATAGCGCCGATTTAGAAGATTTACGGCATGCGAATTTTTATATCGTCACAGTTCCAACACCTATTGATCAGCATCGCCAACCCGATTTAACACCCCTGATTAAAGCTTCAGAAACACTTGGCAAAGTGATCAGCGCCGGTAATGTGGTGGTATTTGAATCAACGGTTTATCCAGGCGCGACTGAAGAAGATTGTATTCCGGTGATCGAACGGATTTCCGGTTTGAAATTTAACCAGGACTTTTATGCCGGTTACAGCCCGGAGCGAATTAATCCTGGTGATAAAGAACACCGTGTCACCACGATTAAAAAGGTCACTTCCGGTTCTACACCGGAAATTGCTGAGTATGTGGACGAAGTCTACCGCAGTATTATTACCGCGGGTACCTACAAAGCCTCCAGCATTAAAGTTGCTGAAGCTGCAAAGGTGATTGAAAACACGCAGCGTGATTTGAATATTGCATTAATTAACGAGCTGGCCGTCATTTTTAACCGGATGGGTATCGACACCGAAGAAGTGTTATTAGCTGCCGGTACCAAGTGGAATTTCCTGCCGTTCCGGCCAGGTCTGGTGGGTGGGCATTGTATCGGAGTGGATCCGTATTACCTCACGCATAAGGCGCAAGCCCTTGGTTATCATCCGGAAGTGATCCTGGCCGGACGTCGTATTAACGATGGTATGGCCAAGTATGTGGTGTCGCAGTTGGTGAAGCAGATGATTAAACAACAGATTACTGTTTCTGGAGCCAAAGTGTTGGTTCTGGGTCTGACGTTTAAAGAAAATTGTCCGGATATCCGTAATACCAAAGTGGTGGATATTTTGGCTGAGCTTAAAGAATACGGTATGCAGCCTGATGTGTTTGACCCTTGGGTAGATGCGCAGGAAGCACAGCATGAATATGGTCTGACACCGGTCGCCGCGCCTGTGCAAGGTAGTTACGACGCAGTGATTCTGGCCGTGGCACATCAGCAATTCCGTCAACTGGCAGCCAGCGGCATTCGTGCTTTTGGTAAAACCGACCACGTGCTGTACGACTTAAAATATGTGCTGAGCGTTGACGAAAGCGACTTACGTTTGTAAGAACAGGTAACAGCAGACTTACCGTTGTAAAGCTTTGACAGAAAGAGAGTAAATTTGAAAATTTTAGTGACGGGCGGAGCCGGTTTTATCGGTTCTGCACTGGTTCGGTATATCATTCAACAGACGAATGATTCAGTGATGAATCTTGATAAGCTGACTTATGCCGGCAATTTGCAGTCGCTGGCCGATGTTAGCAGCAATCCTCGGTATAGCTTTGTACAGCTTGATATCACACAGAGCGCCAGCGTGTCAGAAGTGCTGCAATCTTATCAACCGGATCTGATGATGCATCTGGCCGCAGAGAGCCATGTTGACCGCTCTATTGATGGCCCGGCTGACTTTATTCACACCAATATTGTTGGCACTTACAGCTTGCTTGAAGCGTGCCGCCAGTATTGGCAGAGCCTCAGTCCGGAACGCCGTCTGACATTTCGTTTCCATCATATTTCGACCGATGAAGTGTATGGCGATTTGCATGGCAGTGACGATTTGTTCACCGAGCAAACACCTTATGCGCCAAGCAGCCCGTATTCTGCTTCAAAAGCGGCCAGTGACCATTTGGTTCGCGCCTGGCACCGGACTTATGGTTTGCCAGTGGTCATTACCAATTGTTCAAACAATTATGGCCCTTATCATTTTCCGGAAAAACTGATCCCGCTGATTATCCTGAATGCACTGGCTGGTAAACCGTTGCCGGTATATGGCAAAGGCAATCAAATCCGCGATTGGCTTTATGTCGAAGATCACGCCATAGCTTTGTATCAGGTAGTGACACGCGGCGGTATTGGCGAGACCTATAACATCGGTGGCCATAACGAAAAGCAGAATATCGAAGTGGTTGAAGCAATCTGTAGCTTATTAGAAGAACTCGCGCCGCAAAAACCTGCTGGTATCAGCCATTATCGGGATTTGATCACCTATGTCACTGACCGGCCAGGCCATGATCTGCGTTACGCGATTGATGCCGGCAAGATTGAATCCGAGTTAGGCTGGAGACCGCAAGAAACATTCGAAAGTGGCTTACGCAAAACCGTATTGTGGTACCTGCAGCACCCGGCTTGGTCACAGGCGGTGTTAAACGGTAGTTATCAGCTTCAGCGGCTTGGTGCAGGAAATCAACAATGAAAGGTATCATTCTGGCAGGTGGCTCAGGCACCAGGTTATATCCGATTACCCAGGGTATTTCCAAGCAGTTGCTGCCGGTGTATGACAAACCGATGATTTATTACCCGTTGTCGGTGCTGATGTTGGCCGGCATTCGCGATATTTTAATCATTACCACACCCGAAGATCAGGCTTCCTTTACCCGTTTGCTCGGTGATGGCAGCAATTTTGGTATTGCACTGACCTATGCCGTGCAGGACAGTCCTGATGGATTGGCGCAAGCTTTTCTGATTGGCGAATCCTTTATTGGTAACGATGCGGTTTGTCTGGTGTTAGGCGACAATATTTTTTACGGTCAAGGGTTTAGTCCGAAATTGCAGCGTGCGGCCAGCCGTAAGACCGGCGCTACTATCTTTGGTTATCAGGTCAAAGATCCGCAGCGCTTTGGTGTGGTGGAGTTTGATAAAGACCAAAAAGTGTTGTCGCTGGAAGAGAAACCGCTGAAACCCAAGTCAAATTATGCGGCGACCGGTTTGTATTTTTATGACAATAACGTCATTGATATTGCTAAATCAATCCAACCTTCGGCGCGTGGCGAGCTTGAGATCACCTGCGTGAATCAGGCCTATTTGGATCTCGGACAATTACAGATGGAAATGCTGGGGCGTGGATTTGCCTGGCTGGACACCGGCACACATGAAAGTCTGCTCGAAGCCAGTATGTTTGTGCAAACCATTGAACACCGCCAGGGATTTAAAATTGCCGCGCTGGAAGAAATTGCCTACAACCAGGGCTGGATTGATCTGCAGCAGTTGCTCGTTCGCGCCAATCTGATGGCAAAAAACAGTTATGGCCAGTATTTAATGGATTTAGTGCAGTGATGAATATTCCGGTAAACCGACCTTATCAGCCGCCTTTTGCAGAGTATCAAAAATACCTGGAACAAGCCTATGCCCGTAATTGGCTGACCAATAATGGCCCGCTGGTGCAACAGCTGAAAGAACGGCTGGAGGATTGGCTCGGCGTCAAAAACTTGTTGTTAGTTGCCAATGGGACTCTGGCCATGCAACTGGCTTATCGGGCGTTGCAGGTTAAGACTGCCGCATTGACCACACCTTTTACCTTTATTGCCACCAGCAGCTCGTTACAGTGGGAAGGGATCCGGCCGGAATTTGCCGACATTGAACCTGGTAGTTTCAATTTAGATCCCAAAGATGTACTGGCACGTTTGCATCATGATATTACCGCAGTTGTCCCGGTTCACGTGTACGGCAATCCCTGTGATGTGCATGCTTTTGAAACAATCCGCAAAGAGCACGGCCTGAAAGTAATTTATGATGCTGCGCATGCCTTTGGTATCAAAGTGGACGGCCAGAGTGTGCTGAATTTTGGTGATGCGTCAACGCTCAGTTTTCATGCGACGAAAGTGTTTCACACCATCGAAGGTGGGGCCGTAGTCTTTGCCGACGCTGACGCCTATGCAGCAGCAGAAAAAATGACTAATTTTGGCATTGATACGCGAATTGGCAGCATTGGCGGTCCTGGTATCAATTGCAAAATGAGTGAAGCACACGCAGCGATGGGTTTAGCAGTACTGGATAATATTGACACTGTGCTGGAGAAACGTCAGGCAAATTTCTGTTTATATCAAAGCTTATTGAAGGACGTAGTCACACTGCCACTCTGGCATACTTCAGGTAATTTTAACGGAGCCTATTTCCCGATTTTGCTGCGAAGTGCCGGGGAAGCGACCGTAGTTTTCAACGCCCTTGCCGCAAAAGGAATCGCTGCGCGCCGTTATTTTTCGCCTTCAATCAACACCTTAGCGGATTATCAATATCCAGGTATGAAAACTTGTGTGGTGTCGGAAGATTACGCCAGCCGTACCTTGTGTTTGCCGTTGTATTTCGATTTAGCGGCAACTGAAATAACATACATCTGTGATGCCGTCAGGCAGAGCCTCTGATATGGCTTTGTCAACCTGCGAACAGTTGTCGGCAAAGGGGCTTGCCCGCCTAGGCGATCCGGTGCATATTTCAGATAAAGACAGTTTTTATGATTGTAGCCAGATCACGATTGGCAATCATGTCCTTACTGACGATTTTGCCGTGCTATTCGCCGGGGAGGGTTGCATTGAACTTGGCAACTATTCCCATATTGCCCTGTATAGTAAAACCAATCTGGCAGATGATTTTAATTTCACATCCCGAGTCTTAATTCATCGCTTAAGTGATGACTATCCCGCTGTGACCATGTTTGAAAGCGCCGCTACGAAGGTTGTTAGTCACGATTGTCAGACGTTTTCACTACCTGCGTGTTTTTTTAAACTGCGTAAGACTGGTTTATTCGCTTTAAGCCAAAAATTCGAAAGCATTGGCGACAGCTAATGAGCTTTTTAAGTTGATGCCGATGTCTACAAAAATAATGAATTCAGTAATTTGGAATTCTGGAAGCCAACTGTACATGGCTCTGGTAGCCATCATGGTTATCCCGGTATTTACAAACTTTTTCGGACCTTCAGTTTATGGCCTGATCGCATTTTCAGTTCTGCTTCAGTCCATAATGAATATGTTGGATTTAGGTTTTTCTGCGTTACTTAGCAGAGAATCTTCGAGATACCGCTCTGGGATAGGCGAAGCTGCATTTTTTAAGTCACTTCTTCATCATTTAAAGAAAATTTTCCTGATCTTAGCTGTTTTTATTTTTTCCTTGTTCTTTTTTGGATCCGATTTTGTTGCAAAGGTATGGTTAAATTCTGATGATTTAGAACCGCAACTTGTAAATCATTGTATTCAGTTAATCGCCTTAATTTTGTCCTTGAGATGGATATGTATTTATTATCGATCTCTGGTTTTTGGTTTGGATGCGCTACGTTGGCTAGCTGTTTTTAACGTTAGTATCACTACTCTGAAATTTTTGGTGATAATTCCTCTCATGTATTTTTGGGATTTCACGATTGTTGAGTATTTTGCTTATCAACTCATGATCCAGTTATTCGAATTAGTTTTGTTAGTTGCCAAAACAAATAAACTTTTAAATTTTGCGGATTCGATTGAAGTTCGACCTTTGTCAAAAGCTGAATATGCTCAGACGTTTAGCTTTTGTATCGCAGTTGGCGTTTCGACATTACTGTGGATTGCAACCACACAGGTCGATAAAATTTATGTTTCCGCTATGTCTGAACTTGCTGATTTTAGCTTTTTCTACATCGCGGTTACTGTCGCCGGAGTGATTACAGTCATGACTGCTCCAATGATTAATGCCGCCTTACCAAAGGTAACGATACTTTATTCCAGTGGCAGCTTCGAGGCAATTAGTCATATTTTTGGAATTTTACTCACTTCTGTGACTGTCCTCGTACTGCCTACTTGCGCCATAACCTTTTTGTATGGTGCAGAATTGTTATCCATATGGTCGAATGAACCGGACTTTGTGGCTCAAGTTAATCCGATACTTAAATGGTATGTGTTAGGTAATTCCGTATTGGCAATAGCATCAGTTTCTTATGTACTTAATTTTGCCGCTGGCGATTTGCGATTACGCAACCTTAGTTCACTGTTCTTGTTGGTCTGTATTGTCGTCTCTGCTCCAATAGGGATTTATTTTGCAGGTGTAGAAGGTTGCTCATGGGCCTGGTGTATTTCTGTTATTATTTATTTCTTCGTTTGGCAACCGGTTCTGATTGGTAAGTTTTCCAAGTTTGCATTTCGTAATTACGTGTTTGTCGATTTTGTCCCAGCGATTTGCGCGGTCACGTTGATAAGTTATGTTCTTGAATATTCAAACCTTGCTTTAAAAGGAACTGCTGAGGTTGTAGTTACAACTAGCGCAATTTGGGTTTTTCTAACTTTGATTGCGGCATTGTCTTCGAAAACATTTCGTAAATTTATTGAACATTGGATCAAATCACATTATGCATAAACCATTGATTAGTATTTGTATTGTCACTTATAACCAAGTCAATTATATCCGGCGTTGCATTCAGAGCATTGTTGAACAGGTGGTTGACTGTGATTTTGAAATTATCGTTGGTGATGATTGCTCAACGGATGGGACCAGTGATGAACTGCTATCAATGCAAAAAGAGCATCCGGAACTCATCCGGGTTATTCGGCACGAAGTGAATGTTGGTCCTATAGGCAATTATTTCTCTGTGCATAACCCAGCCCAAGGTAAATATATTGCCCATTTGGATGGCGATGACTATGCACTGCCAGGCAAACTTCAAGCATTAAAATCCTATCTCGATGATAACTCTGACTGTAATATCGTTTGGCACCGGATGGTGGTCCTTAATGAGAAGGGACAAACTGCACTGGGTATGCCAGTTGTGCCCTTGAAAGAAATCACAGGGCAAGATCGATTTTACTTTGCGGATTTAGCTAAATTTTATGGAATGACCGGTTGTCATTCCGGAAGTATGTATCGGGCAAGTGCAAAATCGCTCACCGTCTGTGATAAGCCGACCATCGATTATTACATCACTCTCACCTTTGTAAAAAATGGTGGTTATGCTGCCTACATTGATGAACCTTATGGTGTTTACCGTTTCTTCAGCCAGGATCAGACGCTAACTCGTCAAAAAGGCGGAATGTATGTCGGTATTGCAAAGTTAGACTTTATGACATTGATGTTGAAGGAAAATCCGGAACTTAAACGCGCATTTGCAGCACAGGCTCTTTTTGAAGTGTTCACGCGATTATATTTAAGACATCCATTAAAAATGAAGTTTATAAAGTTATTTATCTCGTGCAAGGCGCTGCCTCGATTTACTGATTTGGTCTTGATTTGGAAGATTTTTGATTCGAGTCGAATTAAAAATCTGAATAAAGCTTTTGAACGTGGTACGGATTTAAATGTATAGCGTTTCGCAAGAGTTTGAAAAAAAATTCTTATCTTTTGTTGCAGCATTTATTTTTGCAACGGCATTTTTGCTTATAGATTGGGAAGCGCTTCAGGGAATTCGGTTTGAAGACCGTGGCATTTATTTTTACATGTTTCAGGGTAAACCTGATGTAGAAGTTGATTTTAGCAAAGAAACCTTTTTCTTCTTCCTATTTAATGAGCAACTCTGGAACAAAGGGGTTCGTTGGTTAAACACGTCTGTTGGGCTGTCACTCAATGAAATATTTGGTGCCGTTACATTTTTAACTGCATTCTCCTACAGTTATTTTATAGCTTCCAGAGTCGGTTTGTTAGGTATTATTTTTTTGATTAATCCTATCTTTGTCGATTTGGCATGTTCGCAGCTTCGAATGGCTGCGGCAATGGTTCTTTTACTTTTTGCTTACAACGTTAAGGTGCGATTTTTAATATTTTTATTAGTTTGTGCAGCATTCTTTATCCATACTGCAACATTTTTATTCGCTTTTATCGCATTTGCGGTTTACTTAGTTATTAAATGGTCGGAAAAGTATGAATTTCAGAACATCGTATCATGCATGTTACTCGTGTTTACTGGCTTTCTTGTTGCCTTAACTGTAGGACCGCTACGCGGTTGGATTTTAGGTTATTTGGGCGATAGACGTGTGAATTACGATGTAGATGCTTCGAATTGGTCTTACGCTTCGATATGGGTTTTTATCCTGGCTATGTGTTATTTTCAGGAAAGAAGATTCTTCCGAGATTACTCTAATGCAATAGCAGTAACATTTCTGTCAGTGTTCGTGTTTTGTACAGTGTTTTCAGTCTATGGTTTACGCTTTTTGTCTGCAGCTTTGCCTTTCATTTTTGTTTCATTATTTAGATTTGGTTCTGTTGAAAAACCTTTGGTTATTCTCACATTTATGGCTTTTTCAATAGTCCAATGGATTTATTGGGTACGTTAAATGAATATTATGTTTTTGGTTAGCTCACTCCAGTTTGGCGGCGCCGAGCGTGTTGCAACAACACTTTGTAATGCTTGGGTCAAGCGTGGGCATCAGGTGACGTTGGTCGCGACTTATGCTGGGGTAGACCCATGTTTTTTCACTCTGGAACCTGCCATCGAATTAAAGTATCTGGCCAATGACCTTCACTGTATGTTCGGTAAGTCAACACTGTCATTTGCAAGGCTATACAAATTACGGCAAATGATCCGTCACGCTCAACCGGATGTTGTGGTGTCTTTTTTACCCAGTGCAAATATAATGGCAATATTGGCGACAGTCGGGCTTCGAGTACCCGTCATTGTCAGTGAACGGACCGACCCAGAGTTTTTTCCACAGCCGTTATTGTGGAAAAAGCTCTGTAAGTATTTGTATCAGTACGCAGATGTGCTCACAGTACAAACCGATGCTGTCGCCAAAAAAGTGCCAAAGTTATTCAATAACATTAGCCAAATCAGAGTTGTCGCAAATCCGCTACCGTTCTCACGCTCAGAGTATCGGAAATCCGCATTATCAATCGGCAAGACGGTTGTCAGCCTAGGGCGACTGACCGCAAGTAAACAGACAGAACACGTGATTAATGCATTTGCTGCTGTAGCTGAATTATTTCCGGATTGGCAGTTAAACATCTACGGTGATGGCCCATGTCGACAAAATCTAGAAGATTTAATCCGTCAGTCTTCATGTCAGTCGCAAATCAAGCTCTGTGGAGATACTAAGGAACCATGGAATAAACTTGTAGACGCCGATATTTTTATGATGACATCGTGTTTTGAAGGCTTTCCAAATGCCCTGCTGGAAGCCTTGGGTCTGGCGGTTCCAGCAATTGTTTACGATTGTCCAAGCGGACCTGCCGAGATCACTGAACGCGGATTAATTGCTAGGTTAGTACCTCTAAATGAACAATCAACACTCACTGAAGTGTTACGTGAACTGATGGCTAATGACGATACTCGGATCCAATTAGGTGTCGTTGCAGAGGAGGCTGTCCATGGTAAATACAATTTGGAAACAGTGGTGCTAGTCTGGGAAGAGATTTTTCAAAGCCTACAGTAAACAGCTGGATGCTCGGTTTTCCTGAAGATCCTTTGCTTTTCTGGATAATACTTTAATACAAAAGTGCAGTGGGAATACTGTGGAGTTGAATTTTTTATGTGTGGATTCGCAGGTTTTCTGAGCAAAATGCAAGATGCAGAAATTGCCAATAATTGGTTGATAAAAATGGGAAATTCCATCTCCCATCGAGGACCTGATGACCAAGGGCAGTGGTACCATCCTGCAGATGGTATTGGACTCTCTCATCGACGTTTAGCGATTGTTGATTTATCGCCTGCAGGCCATCAGCCTATGGCTTCTTTATCCAAACGTTATGTGATTGCGTTCAACGGCGAAATCTACAATCACTTGGCGATCCGTGATGAACTGGCGGAAAAATGCTCTTTTGCCGTCTGGCGCGGCCATTCTGATACGGAAACTATTCTGGCTGCTTTTGACCATTGGGGCATTGAGCAAACAGTCGAAAAACTAGTCGGAATGTTTAGTATCGCGGTATGGGATTTACAGCAAAAAGAACTCGTACTGGTTCGTGATCGGATGGGAGAAAAACCCCTTTATTATGGCTGGTGTCAGGGCGTTTTTTTATTCGGCTCAGAGTTAAAAGCACTGCGATGTCATCCAGCGTTTGACGCCGAAATTAACCGCGATGCGCTGGCGTTGTATATGCAGTACAGCTATGTACCAGCGCCTTACTCAATCTACAAATCTGTGAGTAAATTGCAGCAGGGGTGTATGTTGAAAGTGAGTTTGGAACATCCCGGCGATGTTGAGGTGAGAACCTACTGGAGTTTGCAGCAAATTCACGCTAGAGAGCTTAAGCTGTCAGCACATTATTCGGATCAAGAAATAATTGAACAACTGCATCAGATGATCAAAGGTTCTGTTCAGGCACAGCTGATGTCCGATGTGCCCGTTGGCGCTTTCTTGTCGGGTGGTGTGGATTCTTCGTTGATAGTTTCATTAATGCAGTCTCTATCTTCGTCACCAGTGAAAACCTTTACCATTGGATTTGACCAGCGCGAGTTTGATGAAGCGCATTTTGCCAGTAAAGTTGCGTCTCACCTTGGTACTGATCATACAGAACTATATTTAAGTGATCAGGATACCTTAAATGTCGTTCCCAAATTGGCATCTATCTATGACGAACCATTTGCGGACTCGTCACAGATCCCTACTTTTTTAGTGTCGATGTTGGCGAAAAGTAAAGTTGCCGTCGCGCTTTCCGGTGATGCCGGCGATGAGCTGTTTTCTGGATACTCCAGATATCAACATTGTGCTGATACCTGGAGACGATTGCAGGAAAGTCATCCTGTTACCCGCAAGTTGATGCCCCTAGCAAGATTCGTATCACCCTTTGTATGTAATCAGATCAGTCATTTATTTCGTATTCAACCTGAAGGCCGCAATGCTGGACATCGACTTGCGAAAATGGCCAACGTCAGTAACGCTGATGACTTTATAAGCTATTACCAGTCGATGCTTTCGCACACAACACTGGCGCACCAGTTAGTTATATTCAGTAATCCAGTGAGTACGGTGTTTACGGACTGCAAATTTCTACCACCCAAATTAGAATCGTTAATGTTGGTTGATGGTTTGACTTATCTTCCTGACGATATTTTGGCCAAAGTAGATCGCGCCTCAATGGCTGTTTCACTTGAAAGCCGGATCCCGTTGCTGGATTATCGAATCGTTGAATTTGCGCAACAAATGCCGCAGCATCTGAAAGTTAACGCAGGTCAAAATAAATGGTGTCTCCGGCAGATCCTGGATAAGTACGTACCTAAAAAACTTATTGAACGTCCAAAAAAAGGATTCGGGGTACCGCTTGCTGCCTGGCTCAGAGGCCCGTTAAAAGAGTGGGCTGAATCGTTGTTGGATCCAGAGCTGATTTACAACCAAAAATATCTTGATCCTAAAATCGTCCGACAAATGTGGATGCAACATCAGAGTGGCGTTGCTGATTGGCATTTTCAGCTTTGGAATGTTCTTATTTTTCAACACTGGCTTAGTGACCAAAATCATCACAAGAACTAGAGATTGTTAAATGGTTCCAAGAGCTCGTTAGGACTTGCGAAATGACAAAGAACGAAATTTGTAGTAGTGCTCATAAAATATGCCACATCATTACTGACCTTGATGTTGGCGGAGCGGAATTTATGTTGAAGCGCTTGCTTGAACAACAAATTGATGAAAGAAATTCAATTTTGGTTATTTCGCTAACAGGAATCGGCAAAATTGGTGAACAGTTAATAGCACAGGGTTTTTCTGTTTATGCTTTAGACATGAAAGGGAAGTTGGCTTTCCCTGCCGCGTTTTGGAACTTAAGCCGATTACTCCGACAGTTTAAACCTGATTTGGTGCAAACTTGGATGTATCATGCCGATTTACTTGGCGGGTTAGCTGCTTATTATTGTGGGATCCGCCATATTGTCTGGGGGATTCATTGCAGTAAATTGCCGATTGGCCGACCGTTGACAAAGCTGGTGATGCAGTGTTGTGCCAGATTGTCTGCTTGGTTGCCAGCTAAAATTGTATGTGTTGCTGAAGCGGCGAGGCAAAATCATATTGAGTACGGTTATGTCGACCATAAGATGGTGATAATCCCAAATGGGTTTTCAGCGGCAACTTTACAGAAAACAATCTCACAACCGAAGCCAATCCTTTCAGCTCATGGGATAACCATGTCGATGTTTGTTGTGGGATGTGTTGGTAGGTTTCATCCCGATAAGGGGCAGGATATTCTGGTTCAAACCATCAAATTGGTGTCACAAAAAGTTCCACACGTTAAATTTGTTCTGGCTGGACGAGGTTGTGATAAGCACAATGTGGAATTGATGGAATTGATTGCAAGTTGTGGTGTTGTAGAGCAAATGGTGTTACTTGGCGAACGTGATGACGTCCCATACTTGCTGCCAGAATTTGATCTTTTTTGCATGCCGTCGCGAAGCGAAGCTTTTCCGGTAGCGTTAGGGGAGGCAATGTTAGCTGGTTTACCATGTGTTGCGACTAATGTCGGCGATTCTAAAGCGTTAGGTGGCCCAGACACAGTTTTTGTTGAGGCGTGTGACGTCAACGCACTCGCGAATGCCATCGTTGAGATGTCGCAACAATCGCCTGATGAACTAGCACAGAAAGGTTCGCTTGGGCGTAAGCGCGTTGAGCAGTTGTACTCTATTGAAAACGTGAGTCAGCACTACAAAACTATCTATTGCGATTTATTGAGTCATTGAATGAAAAAAGTTCTGATTGTCGTTAACATACCAAAATTTTTCATATCTCATTGGCTGAACATTGCACTGACCGCTCAGACTGCTGGATATCAAGTACATGTCGCCACAATGGATGGACCCGAAATTGACCAAATCAAAGCTGTTGGACTGATACATCACCTAATTCCTTTGAATCGTAGTGGTCGAAACCTGTATCAGGAACTTACTAGTTTGTGGGCGCTGTGTAGACTTTTTCGTATACTGAAGCCAGAGCTCGTCCATTTAATCACAATTAAACCAGTGATTTATGGCGGAATTGCTGCTCGTGTTACTGGTGTACGAGCCGTATTGTCAGCAGTCACTGGGCTTGGTTATGTTTTTATCAATCAACAAGGCAAAACTTCTGGTTTGAAAAGACTCGTTTCGGGTATGTATCGTTATGTTTTTGGTCATCCCAATATTCGGGTTTTATTTGAAAATGAAGCTGATTGTCATAATTTTTGCCAAAGCGGCATTGTTCAGCCTGATAAAACAGTTGTGGTCCATGGGGCCGGTGTTGATCTTGAGAAGTTTGACGTTTTACCTGAGCCGCATGGGCGCATTAGAGTTGTGTTTGCCGCGCGTTTATTAAAAGACAAAGGGGTCGTTGAATTTCTATCGGCCGCCGCAAAATTGGCGCACCTTGACCACGTGGATTTTATCCTTGCCGGTGACACAGACCATGACAATCCTGCATCTTTATCTGAGAATGAGCTTATGGATATCAAATCCACAGGTAAAGTACAGGTATTAGGGTATTGCCATGACATAGCTAACTTATTTAAGTCTAGCCATATCATTGTCTTACCTTCTTACAGGGAAGGTTTACCTAAAGTGTTAATTGAGGCTGCTGCATGTGGAAGAGCGGTCATTACTTCTGATGTGCCAGGTTGCCGGCATGTGATTGTCGCTGGACAAACCGGGCTGTTGGTACCGGTAAAAAATGCCGATGCTTTGGCAGAAGCAATCGTGACATTGGTGGCAGATGATACCATGAGGCGACAGTTCGGTTTGGCTGGACGACAGTTGGCAGAGAGCCGATATGGTCAAAATCAAATTGGTCATATTTACATGGAGCTTTATAGCCAGTTACTTACGGAGTCAAAAGTTGCAGAATAATGTAGTCCGGATCTTGTTAACCGGTAGCCATGGCTTTGTTGGGTCTGCGTTGCGCCAGCATCTGTGCGCTTCAGAGCAATATGAATTAGTTACCATTGGTCGCAGGGCATTAGCCGAACAATCACATTTTGTGGTCGAACTTAGTCATGAAAGCGATTGTAGCGTGGCGATGTCGGGGATTGATGTGGTGATCCATACGGCGGCACGTGTTCATATGATGAATGATAAAGCAGCAGATCCATTGGCGGCATTTCGCCAAATGAATACAGAAACAACACTGACTTTGGCACGTCAAGCCGCAGTGGCTGGCGTAAAACGCTTTATTTTTTTAAGTTCGCTTAAAGTGATGGGTGACGCCAAGGCCAATCAACAGGCATTTGATGCCAAACAATCACCAATGCCGAGTGATCCTTACGGTATTTCAAAATTTGAAGCTGAGCAGGGGCTTATGGAGATTTCCAGCCAGACCGGTATGGAAGTTGTCATTATTCGTCCGCCGTTGGTCTACGGTCCTGGTGTTAAGGCAAATTTCCGTCAACTTATCGCGTTAATGTCACGGCAACTGCCGTTACCGCTAGGCTCTGTTGACAATAAGCGTAGTTTGGTTGCATTGCCTAATTTGGTTGATTTAATCCTGTGTTGCATAAATCACCCAGCAGCCGCCAATCGCACCTTTATGGTGAGTGATAACCATGATTTGTCGACTCCGGAGTTAATGCAGTTGATTGCAGAAGCACTTGAAAAACGCGCTTGGTTAGTGCCGGTACCAGTCAGTTTGCTGAAGTTTATAGGCAATATAACCGGAAAATCGGCGGTTATTGACCGACTATGCGGTTCGCTACAAGTTGACATGACGGACACTTTGAAAACTCTTGACTGGCGGCCTCCTGTATCGGTGAAGCTTGGTATTACCCAAACAGTTGCGGCATTTTTAGCCGAAGGAAAACGCCGATGTTAAAGCCATGGGTATATGTGCTCCTGATATTTCTAAGCTGGTTGCTAACCGCAATCCTGCGTGCTTACGCCGTGAAGCGGAATGTCCTTGACGTTCCAAATCAACGTAGTTCTCACAAGATACCGACTCCGCGCGGTGGTGGACTTGCAGTCGTTATTTGTTATTTGGCGTTTACATCAGTCATTGCTGGCTTAAATTTCATGTCATGGCCGATGGCTTTGGGATTAGTCCTGAGTGGTATACTGGTCGCGTTTATCGGTTTTCTTGATGATCACGGTCATGTGAAGGCATCATTGCGCTTGATGGTACATTTTACAGCTGCATCAATAGTGGTTTTTGTGGCAGGGCCATTGCCAGAGTTGGTGATGTTTGGCTATCAAATTGATTTTGGCCAACTCGCCTATATTCTGGCAGTACTTGGTGTCGTTTGGGTGCTTAATCTTTACAATTTTATGGATGGTATTGACGGTATTGCAGCAATTGAAGCCGTGTCTGTTTGTATCGTTATGGTATTGCTGGTTTATTTTGGAAATCGTCATGATTACTTGCTGCTGCTACATCTGGGTTTAGCGAGTTGTGTCACCGGTTTTCTTATCTGGAATCATCCGCCAGCAAAAATATTTATGGGGGATGCTGGTAGCGGTTTTGTCGGCTTGAGTATTGCGGCGCTGGTTCTGTTATCGGCGAATGTATCTGCTGACTTGTTGTGGGCCTGGCTCATTATGCTGGGTGTTTTTATCGTTGATGCTACCTACACCTTAGTCGCACGTTCAATGCGGGGAATGAAATTTTATCAAGCCCATCGTTCTCATGCATATCAACATGCTGCATTGCGTTTTGGGAAACACTGGCCTGTCAGTTACGGGGTTTGCCTCATTAACCTGTGCTGGCTGGCACCTTGGAGCTGGTTGGTAGTTTTTTATGACTTAGATGGTGCAATTGCCCTGATATTGGCATATTCACCGTTGTTGTATTTGGCACATCATTATCGAGCAGGTAAGGACAGTTGCTGAAGTGATGTGGTATAACGTAATTTTTCGGGACTTAAGTGTCTGTGTAGGTTCACAGGCTGGCGAGCAAGGTTTGATATTGCTACTTCGGTTGCAGAATCTCGAGATGGCAGTAGAATAGCGCCCCCTTGCGAAAGTAATTTTTTAATAACTTCCAGAGTAATTGCTAGTGAAACATTTAATCGTGGCACGGTCGTATACTGGATCTGGAAGTCAGGTTTCAAGATGCCGTTAGTGACAGTCTATATTCCAACCCGTAACAGATACGATTTACTCAAACGTGCGGTGCTCAGTTGTCTGGCACAGACGCATAAGAACCTGGAGATAATCGTCGTCGACGATGGTTCAGATGCCGTTATCCAACAGCAAGTGATGCAGCTTTCTCAATTAGACCCGAGAATTAGTGTCATTTTACAAAACGAACCCGTAGGTGCTTGTGCGGCGCGTAATCGCGCCATAGCGATAGCCAGTGGCGAGTTTTTGGCAGGTCTGGACGACGATGATGAATTTACACCAGAGCGAATTGAGTCGTTACTCGAACTGTTCCAAAATAATCCAACCCGGTCGTTTGTGAGCTCCGGATACATCATCAAAACTGCCAGCGGTCAAATCCTTACCAGCAACAAAGGTGCGCGTGAGATTGACTTGAACGCTTTGTTATTTGCTAATGTTGTTGGAAATCAAATTCTTACGAAAACATATTATTTGCGAGACATTGGCGGCTTCGACATTAATCTGCCGTCTTGTCAGGATTATGACACTTGGATCCGGCTGGTGGAACGTTTCGGGTCTGGTCAGCGCTGCCATCAAACAAGTTATATTGTTCATCAGGACCATGGTTCAGAAAGGATCTCTAATCATATGCGTCGTAGGCAGGGTTATGAGTACTTATTTAATAAACATCAGCATTTGATGAACGAATCTCAAAAAGCTAGTCAAAGGTTTTATCAGTTGTTATACACTCAGCGGCCAGGATTGCTGGCGTTATTGAAAGCAGCGCCTTATAGCCAGATGCTGGTCGCGTTAAAGGTGTATTTACTGCGTAAAATTGGTTACGATATTTAGTGAATTTTAGCTTGAATCCTGCAGAATGAGGTTATGAATGAAAGTAAGTAAAATGAAAGGTTTTACCTTGATTGAGCTGTTAATAGTCCTGGTTATCCTTGGGTTACTTGCTTCCCTGGTAGCACCAAAAATGTTTTCAAAAGTTGATTCGTCAAAGATTAAGACGGCTGAGACTCAGTTAAAATTAATCGAAACTGCACTGGATACCTATCGTCTTGATTTAGGCCAACATCCGGAAAATCTCGACGAATTGATCAAAAGCAGTAAGAAAAACTGGGATGGTCCTTATTTGCCAAAGGACATTCCGTTGGACCCATGGGGTAATCCTTATGTTTATACAGTGCCTGGCATCGACGGCAAGACATTCTCTTTAATGTCTTATGGGAAAGATGGCCGAGTTGGTGGCGCCGATGACAATGCGGATATTGTTTTGCAATGATAGATCTGGCATCCCTGCTTGAAGAACAATTTGGTGTTTCCCGGGCTGAAGTGGAAAAAGCCAAAAGTTATCAGTTGAAGTACAGTGGGCAGCTGGAAAATATTCTGATCAGTATGGGCAGTTTATCAACAGAGGTTTTGCCAGAGTTGTATGCAAAACTGCTTGATTTGCCATACTTAAATGATGAAGATTTAGCTGATTGGGTTTTTCCTGAACGTTGTAAAGCACTGGCCCTAGGTGAATTGTATGACCGGGGCTGGTTACCTTTTAGTGTTGAAAGTGATCAATTTTGTTTTGCAACCTATGCGCCGTTTAACAAGGATGCACAGGAAATTATTACGGCGCATAACATTGATTTTACTATCAAAATAGTCAATCAAGATCAATTTAATCTGTTGCGTAGTAAGTCTGAGCTTTCCGACAATTTTGCTGATTCCGCAGCCTTAAATTCGGTCGAGGAAGCGCGTCTTCGCGAGCTCGCTGCTGAAGCTCCAACAGTAAACCTACTGAACTCTTTGATCACACGAGCTCTACGTATGCGGGCGTCTGACATGCATATAGAGCCAAATCAGGGCAAAGCGAAAGTCCGCTTCCGTATTGATGGGGTGCTACAGGATATTGATACAGTTCCAACGCACCTGGTATTACCTGTCACCACAAGATTAAAAATTCTTAGCAGTATGGATATTGCCGAAAAGCGCAGGCCGCAGGATGGAAAAATCGAAATGCGGATTGGTGGTATCGATCTGGATATCCGGGTGTCAGCGTTGCCGTTGAATGATGGTGAGAGCGTTGTAATGCGTTTTTTGCGTAAAGATGCGATTAATTACGACATGAAAGTTTTAGGCATTTCTGCGGACATTGAACAGAAAATTCTTGAAGACATTAAAACAACTGCAGGGGTCGTGTTATTAACAGGTCCTACAGGCTCGGGTAAAACAACCAGTCTCTATACGTTTTTGAACCGACTGAATAGCCCGGAAGTTAAGATTATTACCCTTGAGGACCCGGTTGAGTATCAGCTTACCGGGATCAACCAGGTTCAGGTTCAGTCCGATATTGGTTTTGATTTTGCGGCTGGTTTACGTAGTATCGTCCGGCAAGATCCGGACATTATTATGCTGGGTGAAATCCGTGATAAAGAAACGGCCAGCATCGCTATGCAATCAGCGCTCACCGGACATTTGGTCTTTTCGACGGTACACACCAATGACGCGCCCAGTGCTTACACCCGATTGTTAGATTTAGGCGTCGAAGAGTTTTTGCTTAATGCCGCTTTAGTGTCGATCGTGGCGCAGCGGCTCGTTCGGTGTCTATGTCCACACTGCAGTGTTCCGGCAGCTAATACGGAAGAAATTGTAGATAAATATCGACTAGCCAATATAGCGACAAAATTTGAAATCTCGCCGGTTAATGTCAGAACAGCCGTTGGTTGTGACTTATGTAACCACACTGGTTATAAAGGTCGTTTGGCGATGATTGAGTACCTACGCTGTGATGATGAAATCCGCCATATACCCAAAGACGAAAATTTTATTCTGAAAGCCCGCGAAGTAAATAAAAATCGTGGAGGCCGCAATCTGCTCGAAGACGGTATGTTAAAAGTACTGCAAGGCTCAACAACCATTGAAGAAGTTTTGAGGGTCGCAGGCTAATGGCATCTTTTACTTATCAGGGATTTGATCAGTCCGGTGCCAAAGCTTCCGGTGATATTGACGCTGCATCAATAGCGGAAGCAAGAGCAACCCTCGGTGCGCGTGGGATTATGGTGAAGTCGATTACTGCAGTCAGCGGTCAACAACAACAGTCGATATTTGGTGAAGAAAAACTTGGTTTGGCTGATATTGAGTTCCTGACGTCTGAGTTATCAGTGTTGCTGGATGCAGGTCTTAAGATAGACAAAGGGATTGAGCTACTGAGGAAAACCAGCAAAAAACCTGCCCTGATCAAGCTCCTTACAAAACTTAGCTCTGAACTGAAAAGCGGCAAGCAACTGTCGCAAGCACTCGCAGCCACCGGTAGCTTATTCGATCCGCTTTACATTAATCTGGTGGGTATCGGTGAAGCAACCGGGAATCTTGCAAACGTATTTCGTGAGCTGGCTACTGACCTGGTCTTCAGGCGCGAATTGCAGCAGAAAATAATTACCGCATTAATGTATCCAATGATCATCCTCGTAGTTTGTTTGTTGTCAGTGGTGTTTATTTTTAATTATGTCGTACCAAATATGTCTGGTTTATTTGAAGGTAATCTGGAACTGCCTTGGTACACCTCGATGTTGTTGGGAATGTCGACTTGGCTGATTAATTATCAATGGTATCTTCTACTTGGACTGATTGTGACTGGTATAGCTTCAGCGTCGTT
The DNA here is from genome assembly GCF_001669775.1 of Rheinheimera sp. SA_1. Taxonomy (GTDB): domain Bacteria; phylum Pseudomonadota; class Gammaproteobacteria; order Enterobacterales; family Alteromonadaceae; genus Pararheinheimera. The sequence goes on along the minus strand of NZ_LXWK01000015.1, from coordinate 487,029 downwards.
AATGCGACAACCCGCAACTCAGGCCGCTTTACAAAAAATTATAATCCGCTTGCCAATGTTCCGCACTGCAGTGCTGTTGGTTGAGCGAATTCGTTTTAATTCTGGTTTATCGATGATGCTTAACGCCGGAGTCGCTATCGATCGCGCACTGGATCTTTCGAGTAATAATATTAAAAATGGCGAGGTTAGACGTGAGATTAATATTGCCATTTCGAAAGTAAAACAAGGCGAGTTATTGTCAGTTTGTTTAAGGCAAAGTGCATTGTTCCCTGATTTTTTTGCGTCTTTGCTTGCTGTTGGTGAGGAAAGTGGGCAGTTGGGACGCATTTTTCAGGAAATTGCCCTACGTAGTCAGCGCGAGTTTTCGCAGTGGGTAACCCGTCTTACCAGTTTACTGGAACCTTTGTTGATTGTGGTGATGGGCGGTTTAGTTGGGGGTGTTGTGGTGATCATGATGCTTAGTATCACGACTGTTACCGACATTGGGATCTGATCTTGTTTATTTCGCCTCAGCTACACAGTAAAACCCTACTTTTTAGTAAAGGCAGCCGTGGTTTTACGTTGATAGAGCTGATCGTGGTCATGGCTGTGATAAGTGTAGTCATGATGTTGGTTGGCCCATTGTCTCAGACTCAGGTTGAACGAAGTAAAGCTTTTGCGGAATGGATGGAAGTACAACGGGTATTCGAGTTGGTCGCTAAAGAGGCCTATCTGGACGGCGAAAGTTATATTTTGCACCTCGATGGTACCGAGCTAAGCCTTACCAAGGGGAATGCTACGAAAGAAAAAACTTATCAGTACACTTATGTATTTTTCCCTAAACAAGAAATTCATTTTAATCATCATGGTTATGTAATGTCCGCTGGGGTGGATGCTTTTATTCGGTCAAAAAAAGTGGAGTACCGGTTTAATACCAACCGCGAAAGAACAGGTACGAATGTATTATGACGAAGTCAAAGGGTTTTACTTTGGTGGAAGTATTAATAGCTTCAGTGATTCTTTTGACGGTACTTTCTTTAACGGCAAATACATTTAGTCAATCGAGAATCAACAGTAAGCAAGCTGAAAATGTGGTGTTGTTACATGCGCCATTGCCTTTTATTCTCGATACGATCCGACAGCAAATTCGGGACAATCCTATCGCAGAACTTCATGGTGATGGTGCTTTTCAGCAGGTCGAGTTTCGCTGGTCTGCAACAACAGAACACTTTCTGCCGCCGCCTGAGTCGATGATTGTCGAAAATTTACAAACTGTGACTTATCAACCACGGTTTAGACTTTATAACGTCAATTTGCAGTTGCAGTACCTTAGCAAAACGCGAGAATTTAACTTCAAAGAAATAGCTTGGTTAAAAATGGCGGTGCCACAAGATGAGTAAGCACCAACAAGGGTTTACTCTGATTGAATTGTTAATTGCGACCAGCATCATGTTGATGATGTTGGTGATGGCGATGTTCGGCTACCAACTGTACGACAAACAGTGGCGGAAGGAAAAAGACAACGTCAGTATTGCATTTACCCAACTCAAAACTTTTGATTTATTTAACAGCGCATTACATGGCATCGTGCCGTATTTGGTTAATGAAAAAGAAAAAGTTGGTTTTTATTTTCTCGGCAAGCAAGATGGATTTACCGCGATAACGACCAATCCAATCGTCAATACTGGCTATCCGGCAGTGATTAGAATTTTTACTGAATTGGATGATGTAGGACAATATCGTCTTGTCTATGAAGAAGCTAGCCTGAAAAATACATGGCTGGTTGGGGCAAATCAGCGGTTAAATTTTTCAGAGCGACTGGTCGTTTTGCGTGATATTAAAGATATCGAGTTTCAATATTTTGCAATTCCGAATGCAAGCGAACCAGTCGAAATGGATGAAAATGATCAAATAATTGACCGGCGCAGGTGGCTTCATGTGCACGACGGGTTAACAGCTTTTACTCATCCTGAAAAAGTACAGATCAACATTGCCGGTTTTCCAATATATGCCAGCATTGCAAGCCGGGCAGAGGCTGTTGCTGCAAAAGTTGCGACGGAGGCTTTTTGACTACTTCCATTGACGTGGGGCGACACCGTGGTGTAGCGCTGATACAGGTATTATTGCTAAGCGTGATGTTGTCGGTACTCATGATTTCAGTGGTCTTTAATTCAAAGTCGCAACTCATCGAAGCTGAGAAAATTCAAGACCGAGCTGACGCGATGGTTAGACTGCACAGTCAGGAATCTGAGCTGTTGTTTTCGTTACTGACACATAGTCGCAAGCAGCAAAGCAGTGTGCTGGAGTTGCCAAATCGCTGGAATTTTTATGGGGAGTCTATTGCTATCCCACATGGTGAAGTTCAAATACGTGATGTAGCGGGTTTTTTTTCTATTTATAATATTAAACAAATGAAATATATATTTGATTTGCATGGTATTAACGCTGCCGAAGCCACGAAGGCGTCAAATGATTTGAATGTACTTATATTGCCTCGTGCTGTTATCCCTGAATATATGCAGCGTTATATTGAATCTACTGAACCACTCCCGATCAGAAATGCCGGTCTGCAATTAGTCGACGAACTTCGGTTTATTCAAGGTGTAGATGACACGATTTTTCGGCAGTTAGCTCCGAATCTTACGACTTATCCATCAAAAACTCTGAATCCAGCTGCGATGACAGCTGAACAGATGGCGTTGTACATTAGCGAACCTTCCTTGTCGCTGGTTCTTTCTTTGAGAAACGAAGGCAAATTGACCCCGGAAAGTTTTTTGGAACTGACGGGGTTGGAATATGATCAGGGTTTCAGTCCTTTGCCCGGCAACGCACTGGAGCTAAGCTTCACAGCCGTTCTTAACGATGTTAAGCTAACGCGTAAATTGACGGTTGTCATTAATCCTTACGAAACAATTCCGTTTTATTTCTGGGAATATCAAAAATATAGCCATGTCAACTAATCCAGATAGATCACCGATGTTCAGCAGTAAGTTGGCTGGCATTGTCGCTCGTTTCATCACTCCAATGCTTCGATTTCAAACACTTGAAGATTGTTATGTATTTGCTGTCGAATCTTATAAGTGGCGCATCGGCACCCAGGCCAGTCCCAGTAAAGGCCTGGTCTACATTGCGGCGCGTCGATCATATCTCGAGTTTGAAAAAGTGTATCCAATCGAAAGTAGCTCTGACTTAAAGGCTGTGTTAAATCAACAGTTTGAAGGGCGTGACTGTATTCATCTAATTCAGAAGACAGCTAATCATCAAAGTTTGGTGAAAACCTTTATTTTTGACACAAAATTAATATCTGCATTACCTGCCTTTAGTATTCTGCTGCCTGAGTCCGTGGTTCTCCATGCAGCTTTACAAGACCGGCATTGTAAGTCGGTCATTAGAGACGAGGGGCAGTCGTGGTTTTTGTATGTCAGGGCAGCACATTTCAGCTCACAAATTTCAAACATAATTTGTGGAGATCTTGACACCTTTTCTATGGTAAATGGCGTCCCGCAAGATATTGAGGAAATTGACATTCAGCCTAGCGATAAACCTGCATTGTTGATGAAAGGGCTTAAGAGTATATCTCCTACGTCGTTGCTGAATTTCATCCGCTATAAACGACAGCAAGCTCAGCCATTACCGTGGCGAGAAATTGGAGTATCAACTGTTGCAGGTTTGCTTTGTTACCTCTCACTTTCAAGTTTTTATCTGCATTGGACCGAGAGCTCAGCTTCAAAAATAGTAGCAAGTTTTGGTTCGGATGTAGATCTGGTTATGACTGAAAAACAACAGGTCGAAGAATTACAATTAAAACTAAATAAGGCTCAGCAGCTGTTGTTGCAGCATGAAAATACCTGGCCTGTGTGGTCAACATTATTGCATTTGTTAGACAATGGTGTGAGCCTTTCCTCATTTCAGTGGCAAAATGGCCATCTGATTGTAAAAGGCACAACACCAGTAGCTACCGGACTTATCGAAGCGCTCACGAAGTTATCCTATGTGAGCAGAGCAACCTTTACTGACCCAACTCGCCGAGAACGCGATTTGGACTCGTTCAGTATTAAAATTGAATTCCGATTAGAGGCCGAAGATGCTAAAAAATAAGCCTTTGATGATTGCAGTTATTCTGGTTTTGGCGAGTTTGCAGTTTTTGTGGGTACCTTGGTATGACGCCCAACAAGAGAAAGTTCTGGAAACAACTACCGTATTAACACGCCAGATGAAAATTGAACGTTTGCTGGAGCAAAAAGAGCAGGTCAGCACTGACCTAGTGCAACTCAAAAAGGTGTATAGTGACCAGCTTGCTTTATTGCTGGTTGCCGAAGACGAACAGACACTAGGCTTGCGCATACAACAGGATTTCAACAAAAGAGTTGCGGATCACAACCTGCAGTTGGAGTTTTTTAACTGGGGTGTGCAGGGAAATGATCAGCCCTCTGGCTTACAACGAGGTCTTTTTACGTTCCGTGTTTCGGGAGCGTTAACAGACATTGTATCTTTTGGCCACCAGTTAGATCAGCAACTCGGGTTAAAGGTTATCTCGATGAATTTTGACTGGCGTGGCAACCTGGCTCTGGATAAAAAAACGAATGTTACTTTTAATATAGAGCTTCTCTATCAAGTGGTGGCACCGTGAATAAGTCTGCAATCTTCATTACGATTTGTATATTGTCGATGATTTTCAGTGCTGACTTTTTCAGCCGAATTTATCTGGATGTCGATGCAAAAGACCTGCAAATGACTGAAGCATCGATACCAGAAGTCGTAGTTCCAACAGCCATACCTGCAGAATTGAAAAAACTGATCGCAAATTTTAAATCGTCAACAAAGGGTGAAAATGCGCAGAGCCAAAATTTTGATTCCGCTGTTCTGGCACAATATAAATTTACTTTACTGGCGATTTTCTTCAAATCGGGGCAGTACACTGCTGTGATGTCCGCTAAGGACATTAAAAACAATAAAGATGAAATTATTAAACTGATGGAAGGCGAACAATATTCCGGCATCTCTGTTTCTCGCGTGCAAGGCAAACTAGTCGAGATGCAACATCATGATCGATCAATAAAATTGCGTTTGTTTGACAATTCAAGCCCACAGGAAAGAGAGTCATTATGAGTTTTTTGGTTTCAGAGGTAATTGGTTTCCGTCGTCGCATCGTGGTTGCGATTGCGCTGTCGTTTTGTCTCGGCGGTTGTGTAAATTCCGATCCAAAAACCTATTCAGTTCAGCAATCCAGAATTGCGAATGGTGATGACTTTGCCGAACAGACTAACCAGCCGGTAGTTTCTGAAATTGAAAACTCCAGTACGCTTGGTTATCAGTCGTTGACGCCGCTACAACAACAACAAAGACGATTTGCAGGTCAGATGGATTTAACCAGTAAATTCAGCCAACAAGGTGAGCTTGAACTCGCGGCTGAAAATATGGAACTGGCTCAGTTTATCCACCTCGTTTTTGGTGATTTACTTAAAGTGAACTACGTTATTGCTGACGATGTCGCAGCGACCGGACAAAAGGTCAGTCTGCAGGTACAAACGCCGGTGGGTGCGCGGAAGCTTTTTACCATGGCCATGCAGATCCTCGCTGATAAACAAGTGGCAATCACCGAGCGGGAAGATGTTTTTTATATTCACAAAGCTGAACAGGCGAAGACCGCGAGTATCGCCCTCGGTTTTGGCCGAAACCCAAATGACGTGCCGCAAATGCCAGGTACACTCACCCAAATAGTCCCTATTTTATATAACCGCGATTTGTCAATTGAACGGGTGTTGACCGAATTGACCAATACCAGAGTGGAAGAAGTTCAGGGGCAAAGTGCTTACTCAATTCAGGGCGAGCGCACAGAGATATTGCGCGCCCTTGATTTGCTCAACATCCTTGATGCGCCAGCAGCCAGAGGTAAACACGTCGGTTTGTTACGGTTAACTTATATTTCAGTCGAAGAGTTTGTTAAACAACTGAATGAGCTGTTATTGAGTGAAGGCCTACCAGTCGATATTGGTAAACCGGGCAACCGCAACATGGTGGTGATCCCCCTTGAGCAAATTGGTGCTGTAGCGCTGTTTGCTGCCGACGATCTTTATATTGACCGCGTGCAATTTTGGGCAAGTAAACTTGATCAACCGAGCCAGGGTAGCGCCAGAAGTTATTTTATCTATCATCCACGTTATGCCCGTGCCAGTGACTTAGGTGAGTCGGTAGGCGCGTTATTCGGCCAACAGAATAGCAGCGCAAACCAAACCCGAGATACGCAGTCGGCACAAGAAATGCCAGTGACGACACCTCAAAATAGCGCCAATGTGCGACCAGGTGCTGGGACAGGTAGTCAAAATGATATTCAGGTCAGTACCGATGATCTGATGATGACGGTGGATAGCCGCTCGAACTCATTGATTTTCTACACGACAGGTAAAAAGTACCAAAACATTCTGCCTATGGTAAAACGCCTTGATGTGATGCCAAAACAGATCTTGTTAGAAGCGACTATTGCCGAAGTAACATTAACCGATGAGTTTGCAATGGGAGTCGAGTTCGCAATTCGAAATGGCATGCTGGGTATGGGAACTTCCGGGGCGTTAGGCGTCGCCAAAATAGGCGGCTTGAATATTGGTTACAATAACGGCTTAGATAAAATTCTTTTGCAACTCACCGCAACCGATAGTCGGGTTAATTTGTTGTCTAGCCCTTCGATTGTCGTGCGTGATGGTGTTAACGCGGTCATTGGTGTTGGTTCCGATATTCCAACGGTTGGTACCACTACGATCAACCCTGGTACCGATACCCAAAGCACCACAGTTGCTTATCGGAAAACCGGTGTTGAGTTTTCAGTGACGCCGACGATCAGCGCGCAAGGGTTGGTAGTGATGGCGATTGAACAGAAAATATCGAACACGGTCGATGGTGGTGTACAAGTTGCGGGTAGCCCATCTTTTTTTGAACGTAGTATAAAAACTGAAGTCATAGCGCAGAGTGGTCAAAGCATCCTGTTAGGAGGCCTGATGTCGGAGAATAATACCAAATCTCACTCTAAGGTGCCGTTTCTAGCAGACTTGCCGATATTAGGTAAGTTATTTCAAAGTGAAAAAGATAACGTGACTAAGACTGAGCTTATTATCTTGATAACGCCAAAAGTTTTAGATAATACTACTCAGTGGCAGGCGATCAGTGATAAGCTAAGTCAACAAATGTCGTTGTTACGGCTTACTGAGTAACTTCTATACAAGTTGCTGTGATTTTCTTGAGGTTTTTTAAAAATTTATCGTTGACAATCTCTGTCGCGGTAATAGAATGTGGGTTAGAAATTGGGTTGCCCCAGCTTCTTTATAAAACAAGAAACTAAGGCAAGATGCCGATAAGTTTCAATTTCATGAAATTGGAGAATGTTCTAATGAAGACAATGTTCAAAAAGACTCTCGTAGCTGCAGCATTAGCCGGCTTCGGCTTCTCGGCCTTCGCAGCTGACGTAACTACAAACGTAGTAAACGTATCTAAACAAGGTTCTACTGCTGGTGATTTGACTGCTGGTAACGTAGTTGTTGCACTTGAAGCTGCTTACGCAGTAGGCGACACAATTACTTTTACTTTCACTGGTGGTTTGAAAACTGCTCCTCTTAGCATCACGTCATCTGGCGCAAACGCTGTGACCTTGGGCCGTACAGGTCAGACAGCTACTTCAGCTACTTATCGTGTAACTGAAATTACAGGCGCTGGTGCTGTTCATGGTTCTTTCACCTTCACTGGCGCTACAGCGCTCGTGTTCAAGGGTGCTGACGTAGTAGCACTGGGTAAAGTGAACGTAACTTATGGTGCTACTCTGGGCACATCTACAAGTGCTTTAGATACACCAGTTGAATATAACGCTGATGCTGATCTGACTTCAGGCGCGTTGTTTAACGTTCGTGACCAGTTTGTTGCTGCTGTCACTGCTGTAAACCGTTTTGACGGTGTTTTAGATGTTGCTGCTGACCGTGAGGCTTTCACTGGTGCTGTTACTACTGACGTGCTGACTATTGGTCTGACCAACAACTCAGGTGACACCAGCGCTGTTGCTAAAGGCACAACTACATTTGTAGTAAATGGCGATTTCTCTTGGGCTGAAGACGCAACTGTTGCTGCTCCAGTATGTACAGCTGGTGCTGTTGTTGGAACTCCAGCAATCACTGCAACGAGCTATACGTTTGCGTGTAATGCTGCTACAACTGGCGCAACTCTTACTTTAGATATCGATCAGGGTGCTGACACTGTTGCAGTTAACCCAACTTCGTTCTCTTTAGTTGCTACACATGGTTACGGTGCATCTACTGCTTCATTAACTCAAGCTGCTCTGAATGCTGGTGCTTGGACTGTAAACGGTTCAGTAGTTACTGTTCCATACATGGTGTACGGTACTGTTGGTGAGAAACTGTTCAGTCAAGTTGTTAACCTGACCAACAACGGTTCACAGACTGGTACTATCTATGCTGACGTATGGGCTACAGATGCTGTTACTGGTAAATCAGTTCCAGTTCTGTCGAACGTAACAGTTGGTACTTCTCACCCGAAAGCAACTGCTAAACTGGCAGGCGTGATTCGTCAGAAGATGGCTGAAGCTGCTACTCCATTCATCAATGGTACAGTTGCTATCCGTTTAATCACTGATGTAAAAGCTGATTCAGTTTCTGTATACTCTGCTTATGTTGACAATGCTACTTCTGAGCGTGCAATCGTGAACAACGATTCACCAGTAGTTGCTACTAAAGTTGTTAACCCATAATTATATGAGTTGCTAAAAACGGGCCATCAGGCCCGTTTTTTTTTACCTATAGTCCTATGCTGCCATATTATTTTGCGTAGAGGCATCCACTCTTTTGTCATATTTGTTACTTACTACATCTGCAGATCATGCATGAAAGGCAGTTACTTGTTTTTATTGGTTTAATTAAGCAAAAATAGTTCAAATAAGTTGGGCTTTTTTGCGACGGTTGTTATAGAATAAAAGTTGACAGAATTCAATTTCATTTATGAGCTCGACAACCGTTTGTTGAGCTTTTTTTTTATCAGAAATTTGACCTTGAGGTACAGTTACTGTTGTTCAGCCTGTTCAAACGTCAAGCCGTTTTAATGGTTGGAGTGGCGCTGTTTAGTCAGCTGTTACAGCTGGCTAGTTACCTGGTTTTAACCCGCAATTATAATGCAACAGAGCTAGGGGCGTTCGCTCAGTTTAATGCAATCATGTTGTTGTTTTTACCTTGGGCTTCACTCGCTTTTCCTTCAGCATTAGCGCTCGTAAATAACGAAGCTCAACGACTATATCTTTCAAAACTAGCCGTCTTCGCCACAATCACCACAGCCACTCTCGTGCAGCTATTGTTTTGGGGGTATTGGTTTTATTACCAGAATGCCAATCCGCTTTTTCTGTACGGCCCTTTTATTGCAATATGTGGCGCCGGGATTGCTAGCCTGGCTGAGCAGAGATGTTTGTTGGCTGGCCGTTTAAAACAGCAGGCTGTGGTCGTGCTGTCGGTGGCATTTTTGTTTTGTATGAGCCGTGTCTTATTAGGGCTTTATCAAGCAGATGCACATTGGCTGCTCGTGACGGCCATATTGCAACCCGTAGCTTTGGCGTGTTTATATTATTTGGCGGCAGCCAAAACTACTGAAAAAAATTTATGTTGGCGCTGGTCTGATCTAAAGCAAACCTACCAGCAATTCTCGGTTTTTCCAACGTATCAGGCAAGTCAGCTGGCGTTTAATGCCTGGTCACAAAGCATTCCGTTATTGCTATTTAGTTACTGGTTTGGGCTTGATGTTCTCGCTTTTCTAAACATCGCTGTATTATTGTTGGTCGCGCCATCTATGCTGGTCAACAAAGCTGCTGGTGATGTTTATTATCCACTTGCCGCTCGATTGCTTGATAATAGAAGGGTATTGTGTAAGTTTTTGTTACAATGCACCGGAGCACTATTTATAGTATTGTTGTTGCCATTTTCATTGTTGGGGCTTTATGCAGAAGCTATTTATGCTTTCTTGTTTGGTGACGAATGGCAATCTGCTGGGCACTATGCTTTGTGGTTAGTGCCATGGTATTTCCTTGTATGCCTCAATGCACCGGCATTAAAGACACTGATGGTGTTGCGTCAGCAAAAAGTTAGTTTTTACCTCAATATTTTTACCTTTATCATCAGGTGTTCGGCTATAGCTGCCGGGGCAATTGTTTTCAAATCTGTCTGGTGGGCGTTGGGATTGTACGGTGCGGCAGGCTGTATTCATAATCTTGTTATTATTGGGATAGCTTTTAAGGCTGTCGCCAAAAACTCTAGTCCACAGGTAGTCCCCGACAATGCTGCAACCTAATATCAACATAACCCATAAATATACAAAATATCAGACTGTTGACTGCAGTTTTACCTGTGCAGGTCAAGCGATACGAGACGGCAAGTTGTTAAGTCCACAAGCTCTATTGAATCAACTTCAATTATTGTCAGAAAAAACGCTTACTTCATATTTAGAATCTCTTGATGGATTTTTTTCTTTTATATGGTGCACCGCGACCAACGTCTATCTTGTCAGTGATAGATTACGTAGTTATCCACTCTTTTATGTTTCTACTGCTGTCGATTTATGGATATCGGATGATATTGAACTGCTTGTGGCGCAATTGGGATTAAATTCACCAGATACGCTATCCAGATCTGAGTTTTTACAATTGGGTTATGTCACTGGTGCCGCAACGACTATGGCTGGTGTGTCACAAGTTCCTGCCGCAAGTTGTGTAGATTGGAATGGTAGCGCAGTCACGATAGAAAGTTGCTTTGAATTTTTGCCGACGCCAGGGCGGCAATTGACCAAGCCAGACCTTAAACAAGAATTATCAGCCATCATGTGTTCGTTAACCCAGCAATTAATGAGTAAAGCAGCCGGCCGGCAAATTGTCGTTCCGCTCAGTGGCGGATTGGATTCCAAGGCGTTATTGCTGAGTTTGTTTCAAGCTGGGTATACCAACATTTGTTGCTTTACGTTTGGTGCCGCTGATAGCTGGGAGTTGGTCAATGCTCGTAATCTCTGCAATCAATTGGGTGTGACTTGGTATCCGGTTTATTACGACTCGCTGACTTTCAGTTCACTCCGCTTCGATGCCGAGTTTGAGCAGTATTCGTTATTTGTTCATAGTGGCGTATCGGTGCCTAATATCCAAGTCTTTCCGGCCGTTCGCATATTGTCAGGCCAAGGTATTATTCAATCGGATGCGCTGATTATCCCGGGACATACCGGGGACTTTGTCAGTGGTGCACATCGTCCACATACAACCTCGCTCAGTTCTACGATAGAAGATGTTGCTATGAACTATTTGTGGAAAACTCATTATCAGCTCAGACGATATTGTCCTGATAAACTAAAATTACAAGCAAAACTACGCGACCAGTTAATACAGATTTCCGAACAACAATCTGGTATCGACGCTGCAGATCTGGCTGAAGCTTGGAATTTTAGGGAACGCCAATCGAAACTAATAGTGAATTCAAATCGTTATTATGAGTTTTTTCAGCTTGAATGGTGGATGCCATTCTGGCAACGCGATTTTGTCAATTATTGGCAGGCAGTTCCGCAGCAGTTCAGGCTAAATCAGATACTGTGGCAGGAATGGGTTAACGAGTTTTCGTTACAATTATTACCTGGCTATCAGGCTCCACCGAAAAAGCCCAAACGTCATAAAACTTTGGAAAGGGTCGGTGCTGTACTGGATTATTTTACTGACAGAAACAGACTGTTGACTGTTGTTCCTTTCCATCGTTGGTTGCTTTATCGGCTCCGTCTTACAAAACACAGCGGCAATTTATTCGGCTATCTTGCGGAGAAAACGCTTTTGCTTGCTGACAGGCATCGTTACCATAATGCCCACCAACGAGAATGCGGCAGAGACCTTCAAGAGAAATAAAGCGCGTTGGCGCAATTTGGTGTTCATGAGAAAACTTCTGGTGAGTCTGTTCAGCGAACAGCAAAAAGTATCCATTAAACAAAAACTCGAGACTGTTTCGGCAGCTTTTAGTTATTTTTTTGCCAGCCATCGTTGGCTAGCCTCTTTTTACTATTTTTTGCTGAGCAGTCAGTTCCATCGTGAACATCTGGCGATATTAAAAGGTCGGTCAGCTTATCGGCAGAAGCTGAATCAGGTGGTGAACAGTAGCGCTTTGTTGAGACGGAATATTCATCGTCTGGAGAAAGGCCTGATCATGCAGCCTCGCAGACCCGTTTTTGCAAGTGATTATATCGGCGAAACTGTTCATCATTATGCTGATCTTCATCGTTATCCCGACTTCGATCAGGCCGAGTTAAATTGGGCATTTCAAGTTCTGACGTGTTACTTTTCTGTGGTGAGTGACGGTCGGAACAAGCTGGTTGATTTGGCCCGACAGCAATTTATTAACTTGCCTGTCGTCGCCGCAAAGGACACGACGCAAGCGTCACCATATACCAAACGTGAGGCGGTACGTGCCGAAGTAAGCTTTGCGTCGTTATCTAAGTTATTTAGACAACGAAGGTCGGTACGTTGGTTTTTACCAACGGCTGTAGACGTCACAATCATTCGCCAGGCGGTAAATATCGCAAATCAGGCACCTTCAGCTTGCAACCGTCAACCGTTTCGGTTTGACGTGATTAATGGTAGCAAGAATGCTGCAAAAATTGCCAGTCTGGCAATGGGCACCACAGGTTTTGCTGAGAATATTCCTTGTCTGTTGGTGGTCGTCGGAGATTTAAGTTGCTATCCAGCTGAAAGAGATCGTCATGTAATTTATATTGATTCATCCCTTGCCACCATGCAATTGATGCTCGCGCTGGAAACATTAGGTTTATCGACTTGCCCAATTAACTGGCCGGACATTGAGTTTCGTGAAAAATTGATGCAGCAGAAATTAGAGTTGGAAATCTATGAACGGCCTGTCATGTTATTAGCGGTTGGTTATGCCGATCCCGACGGTGGTATTGCGTATTCTCAAAAGAAAGATGATCAATTGTTAGTCAGGGAAATTCAGCATGTTGATTGAAATTCGAGGTGTGCAATTTGTCAACAAAGGTGCTGAGCTCATGCTGCATGCTTGTTTGGAGCAAATTCAACAACACTGGCCACAAGCGCAGGTTGCATTGGCGCCGAATAAAAACTCGCCTTATCAGGCCAGAGCATTATTAGGTGCGCTGCAAAAACTGCCGTTACGCTTTAAAGGTTATGATTTTAATGCGCTGAGTTACTGGCTGCCAAAACGTTTTCGCAGTTTCCTGCGCCATTGGCTTGGAGTGGTGTTTGAAGTCGATATCGACTGGGTGTTGGATGCGTCTGGTTTTGCCTATGGTGATCAATGGGGTGGACGTAACATCAAGGTGTTGACGGATGAGATCTTAAGACTGCAGCGGCATCACAAAGGTTATGTGTTGCTACCACAGGCCTTTGGACCTTTTACTGGTCAGAGTGAACAACTGCAGCTGCAAACTGCCTTACCAGCTGCCTGGCTGGTCTGCCCAAGAGACGATGCCAGTTTTCAGCATTTGCATCCATTGTTGGGCGGCAGTGCAAACCTGCAGCAGTTTGCAGATTTTACCAATCTGGTAAAGCCGCAGCTGCCTGAAGAACAGCCTGAAAAACCGCTTTGCCTGATCATTCCGAATGCGGCGATGTTAAGTAAAAAAAATCTCAATCTGCAATGGCAGGCAAATTATCTACGGGTGTTGGAATTAGCGGTTAATACAGCTTTTAGCCAGCAACTTGAACCGGTGTTACTGAACCATGAAGGTATAGCGGATGCCGCCATCTGTCAGTTGATAGCAAGCAAATATCAGCCACCACTACGAGTGATTAACGAGCCGGATCCGCGTCAAGTGAAAGGCTGGATTACTGTCAGTAAATTGGTGGTTTGTTCACGTTTCCACGGTTGTGTCAGTGCGTTATCGTCCGGCGTACCATGCCTTGGTACAAGTTGGAGTCATAAATACGAAGCTTTGTTCAGCGAATATCAGCAGGCAGGTTGTCTGTTACAGCCAGATGTTGACGCGGCGCAGCTGGAAGCTTTATTTTTACTTGCAATAGCCTTGGCAAACACCGAACAAGCTCAAGCTGCCATCAACTATTATCAAACCCAAAGCAAACAATTATGGCAACAAGTCGTCGTTGCCGTTGCTAATGGTTTGAAAGCAAGTTCAGAGCAGGTTAAGTGACAGACTGTAGCATTCGATGGTGTAACAATAGCGTTATCCGTTATACTAGCAACGATTTCCGTTGTCTTCAGTTTGTAATCATCGCGGAACCAGGGAGTTTAATGAATGCTTGAATGGCTTTTGTCTTTGCCACGTTATGCCAAACGTGCAATTTCAGTAATTGCTGATGTTGGGTTTTTGACATTCTCAATGTTGGTTGCTGTTTACGTTACTCAGGAAATTCCACTCGCAGCTTTGTTGCAAACCTTCCCAATTTTTTTGTTATCTGTACCTGCTACGATTCTGGCTTTCACCAAATTGGGTTTATATCGTGCGGTTATTCGTTATATCGGGCAGCATGCACTTGGCGCGGTGCTCGCGGGTATTTTGAGTAACGCGATGATCCTGGTGATGTTATTTCAGCTGGTTGGTATTGCCGATAAGGGTAATCTGGTGTTTGTGTATGCCATTCTGGCGTTAGTGACCAGTGGTGGCTTACGCCTGGTGGCTCGGATGTTTTTATTCCAGCGTCATAATGGTCACAAGCAGCGCGTACTTATTTATGGTGCTGGGTCTTCAGGTCGCCAACTGGCACAAGCGCTTTTGAATGGCGAACAATTTCATCCTGTAGCCTTTGTGGATGACGATGCGACCTTACAACGCTCAACCATCCTCGGTATGCATGTTGGTAGCCCGGCGCAAATTGCTGCTATCGTAAAATCAAAAAATGTCAGTCGAATTTTATTGGCGATGCCTTCGGCCAGTCGTGCGCGGCGCAGAGAAGTACTTGAGTCCTTAGATAATTTACCAATTCCAGTACAAACCGTGCCCGGTATGAGCGATATTGTGGATGGCTCGATGCGGATTGATGAACTGCAGGATGTCAAAATCGAAGACTTGCTCGGCCGCGACCCGGTCGCGCCAAAATTAAAACTGATGCACGCTAATATTAAAGAAAAAGTGGTAATGGTCAGTGGTGCCGGTGGCTCGATTGGCTCGGAATTATGTCGCCAAATCGTCCAGTACGAACCGACGATGGTGGTGTTGTTTGAAGCGTCAGAATTTGCACTTTACAGCATTGAGCAAGAGTTAGCCGCTTATATTCAAGAACTTGGCGTCGATGTAAAGTTAAAACCTATTCTTGGCAACGTACAAAAACAAGCCAGAGTACAGGCAGTGATGCAAAGCTTTAAGGTGCAAACGGTGTACCATGCTGCAGCTTACAAACATGTACCGTTGGTTGAGTACAATATCGTTGAAGGGGTCAGTAACAACGTGTTTGGCACCTGGTGTGCGGCAGAAGCAGCAATTGCCGCCGGTGTTGAAACCTTCGTGTTGATTTCGACCGATAAAGCGGTGCGGCCAACCAATATTATGGGCGCGTCTAAACGCCTGGCAGAATTGGTATTACAAGGGTTGTCGACGCGTCAGCATCACACCCGTTTTTGTATGGTGCGTTTTGGTAATGTGCTGGGTTCTTCTGGTTCAGTGGTGCCGTTATTTCGCGAACAAATTCGTAATGGTGGGCCGCTGACGGTGACCCATCCGGAAATTATCCGTTATTTCATGACCATCCCGGAAGCTGCCCAGTTGGTGATTCAAGCCGGCGCTATGGGCAAGGGCGGTGATGTGTTTGTGCTGGATATGGGCGAGCCAGTACGGATCGCTGATCTAGCACGACGCATGGTGCATTTGATGGGGCTTGAAGTCAAAGATCAGCAACATCCGGATGGCGACATTGAGATTTCGTTTTCTGGTTTACGACCAGGTGAAAAATTGTATGAAGAGTTGCTGATTGGCGAAAATGTCCGGCAAACCGCCCATCCGCGGATTATGGCCGCCGATGAAGTGTCGATGTCGTGGAAAGAAATGGCGGAATTACTACGGCAGCTCGAGCATCATTGTGAAAACTTTGCCGTGACGCAAATTGTGCAGCTTATTACCGAAGCGCCGACCGGGTTTAATCACAGTAGTCCGATCAGCGATTTGGTGGATGCCGGGCATAAAACTGCCGACAAAAACAGCGATAAAAACCATAGTCCGGTGCGCCCGGTATTTAAGCCGGTTAGCGAAGTGCCCGCAGTGGTGCGCGCTAGTTAAAAGACTTAATGAACTGATGTCAGGATCGCTACAGCTTTGTTTAAAGGCTGTGGCGATTTGCTTTGTATAACAGCGGTGTATCCGTGCACCAGCTTTCCTCATGCCATAACAACCTACTGCAACTAAATTAACTTTCCGAAGGTTGCCACACCAGCTGTTTAAAGTGGTTGCGACACATGGAAACGTATTTGTCATTGCCGCCAATTTGTACCTGCGAACCCGCTGTTGAAGCTTGTCCATCTTGATCCAGTCGTACCACAAAATTCGCTTTGCGGCCGCAATGACAAATGGTTTTGAGTTCAATCAGTTTATCGGCCCAGGCCAACAGCGCCTGACTGCCGGCAAAGGTTTCTCCGAGAAAATCGGTCCGTAAGCCAAACGCCAGCACCGGTACATGTAAGCTATCAACCACATCGGTTAACTGCCGAACTTGTGCCTTTGATAAGAACTGTGCTTCATCAATCAGCACACAATCGAGCCGTCCTTGTTGTTTTAAGTTCTGACATTGCGTCAGGAAATTCAACTCGGCGTCAAATAACAGCGCATCCATCGCCAGACCAATCCGTGAACTGACTTTGCCAATACCGTACCTGTCGTCCAGCGCGGCGGTAAAAATAGCCGCATTCATGCCACGTTCCTGATAGTTATATGCACTTTGTAATAAGGCTGTGGATTTGCCGGCATTCATCGCCGAATAATAAAAATACAACTGTGCCATGGTGAGCCCGTACTTGCTGGAAAAGACCACAGTATAACCGGTTGCTCTGCCAATACAGAAGTGTTGTCAGCGGCTTTCACCAGGCCACCAAACAGACAAATTTTGCAGTGGAGTCAACGGGCTGAATGCATTACTCTGAGATCACAAACAGAAGGAGAGCAGATTGTGGATAAACTTTTAGTGTTAACTGTGGTGGCCGAGGTGCTGTTAATCAGCGTCATTATGGTGATTATGGGGCGGCGGCGTTTCAGCGCTGCCAGAAATAAAGAAATCAGTCTGGGCGCCTTTCGCACCATGGATTTGGCTGGCGCCAATGAAGGGGTGATCACCGCCAGCCGCAATTTCGACAATCAGTTCCAGATGCCGATGTTGTTTATGTTCGGCGTGTTGTTTGTCCTGCACTTTCAACTGGCCGATCTGGTGTTTGTGCTGCTAGGTGCGCTCTATATGGCTCTGCGCTTGTTACACAGCATCGTGCATATTACCTCCAACCATGTCAGAAGGCGGTTTAATCTGTTTTTAATCAGCTGTGTGGTGTTATGGGCATTCTGGGTCCGTTTTATATTAATGTTATTGGTGTAGCGGGTGACTGATTGGTTTATATGGCCCTGGCTGTTACTACTGGTCAGCGCATTTACCTCGGCGACTTTGTTGCCAGGTAGTTCAGAAGTGGTGATGGCGGGCATGTGGTGGCATGGTTTTACCCCTGTTTTATTATGGGGAGTGGCCACTTTTGGTAATGTGTTGGGATCATGTGTTAATTGGTGGTTAGGATCACAGGCGCTACGCTTTTCGGACCGGTCATGGTTTCCGGTCAAAGCGCCGCAAATGGCGCGCGCACAACAATGGTTTGGCCGGTTTGGCACGCCAGCCTTGCTACTGAGCTCTTTACCGATCGTTGGTGATCCACTGACCATCGTCGCTGGGGTGATGCGGATGCGCTTGCCGTTGTTTGTGCTGATGGTATTTGTCGCCAAAGGCGGCCGTTATGCGGTGTTGTTGCTGGCTGCCGATCAGTTGTTGCCTTTGCCAGCCGGTTGATGTGTGTTACGTATTTCAATGAAGTCTTAGCGAACAAGGAATTAACGGATGAAGTTAATTGGTAAAGTGAGCAGGTTGCTAGCTGGTGTTAGTTTGATGACCAGCTTTTGTATGATGGCGCAGGCGAATGCCGCAGAAGTCGCAGCAAAGGAAATCTGGCTGGATATACCCCAATCGGAACTGGTTTATCTGCAATTAGAGCATGGCATTGTGGTGTTCAAACTGGCTGACCAATTTGCACCACGCCACACTGAACGGTTCCGGCAATTAGTTCGGGCTGGTTTTTATCAGGGACTCACGTTTTACCGGGTGATTGATCAATTTGTGTTGCAAGCCGGTTTGCCGGAAGATGAAAAACATCCAACACTGACCAACCAAAACTGGCCTGGGGTCAAAGCTGAATTCAGCTGGCCGGTGAAAGCCGCCGATCGCTATACCTTAGTGCAAAAACCTGAAATGTTTGCCGCTGAAACGGGTTTTAATCAGGGGTTTGCGGTGGGAAGGGACAATGGACAGGAATGGCTGCTGAGTTGCCCATTGACCGTCAATATGGCGCGCGACACCAATGCCGATAGTGGCACCACCGATTTTGCCTTGATGCGTGGTCAGGCACCGCGGCATTTGGATCAGAATATGTCGGTATTTGCCAAAGTCGTGTGGGGCGCTGAGCTGTTAAACGGCGTCAAGTATGCTCCGGCACAGTCCGGCGGGATTATCACTGATCCGAAGGCGCGTAGTAAGATTATCAGCGCCACGCTGGGCAGTGATTTACCCGAAAGCGCTCGTTTAGCTTTGCAATGGCAGGACACCAGCAGCCCGGCTTTTATCGACGCTTTGGCGCAGCGTCGGACGCGCGGCAATGACTTCTTTAAACACAAAGGGAACGGTGCGCTGGATATTTGTTATAGCCAGGTGCCAGTGCGGTTAAAGCCGCGCTGACATCGACAAAAAACTAGGCGAAAGTCCGAGTTTGGGTCATCATAGCGGGTATCTATACCCAAAATCATTGAAGATGCGGGTAGGCGCCGAATGAGTGCGTCCCTGGGAGCATAGCTGTCTATGTGACCAGGGCGGACGAGAGATGGCAACAACCCCGCATCTTCAAGGATGACGGGTATACCAATAACCAAGTGAAAGGTAAAATTATGGAATACACATTGTCTGCGGACGAACTGAAAAAAGTGACCCAATTGGACGCTGAACAGCGTTACGATTATTTTATTACCGCAGTAGCTGATTTGGAAAAAATCTGGATCCTGACCGATGAAGAAGGTTTTGTCCTGGTTACTGCCGAAGACGAGCGTTGTATTCCGGTGTGGCCACATGCCGAAGTGGCGCAGCTGTGGATTGAAGGCGATTGGGCAAATTGTTCAGCGCAGGCCGTTGATATCAGCACCTGGCTCGACAAGTGGACCTCTGGTTTAGACGGCGATGAGCTGTCCATCGCGGTATTCCCGCATGCGGATGAACCAGGTATCGTGATTTCTCCGGTCGAACTGCAGGAAACCCTGCTTGAAGCGATGGAAGAAGATAGCAGCCACTAAGCTGTAGATAGCTGGCCACTTGAAGTGGCGGGTGACAACAACAGCAGAAGCGACAAAAAAGCGAAATAGTAACAACTGTTTCGCTTTTTTATTGGCCGGTCAGCCACTTGCAGCAATTTTGTACGACAGTATTGATAATTGTTCTTAATTAGATTAAGATGACGGCGATTTTCAGGAGTAGGCTGTTATGTACATTTGTGTTTGTAAAGCTGTGACCGACAAAGCGATCCGCCAACACGTGGCAGAAGGTGCTTGTTCGATGCGTGAGCTAAAACAATGCTTAGGTGTTGGCAGTCAATGTGGCAAATGTACTTCAGCAGCGCAAGATCTGTTAAACCGCAGTCTGACTGAGCAAATGCGCATCCCTTGCAACGTGCTGGAACAACGTCCAGCGGCTTGATGTCGTTTGGGTGTTTAACGCAAAATTCTTATTTATATCCACATTATCTGCATGAATATCTTATTTCCATTCAAAAGCAACGATAGCTAGGGCATAATGGCCGTCTTTGTTGATGCCAACATACTCCCCGGCATCACCCAATGTTTCGCCAACATGCCGGAGCTTTTCATGTCAGATTTTTCAGCCATCGCTGCAACCAAACCTATCCGCACTGTCGCTATTGTTGGCGGCACTCATGGCAATGAATTCTCAGGTATTTATCTTGAAAAACGTTACCGTGCAGCACCAGAACTGAAAACAAGATCCAGTTTCAGTTGCCGCACTCTGTTGGCCAATCCGATGGCGCATCAGGCCAATAAACGATACCTCGACAGCGATTTAAACCGGCAGTTCAAAACCGTTGATTTAGCCAATCCCGCACTTGCTAATTATGAACAAAGCCGTGCCAAGGTCATTAATGCCGAGTTGGGCCCAAAAGGCGCCGCCAAAACAGATTTTCTCATTGATTTACATAACACCACCAGCAATATGGGAGCCTGTTTAATTCTGACCCAGCCCGGTGCCATTTATAATTTGCTGGCCGGTTATATTGCGCTGAAAATGCCGGAAGCGGTGATTTCACGGGATGAAGACCATTTCAAAGCTGAAGATCATGCACTGCTCTGTACTGTCGGTACTTTCGGGGTGATTGTCGAAGTCGGACCCCAGCCGCAGTCGGTGATACGTCAGGACGTGCTGGAACAAATGCATGAGATGACCCAGCATATTCTGGATTTTATCGAGCATTACAATCTGGGTACTCTGCCACAATTACCAGCGCGGGTAGAGGCCTTTCGATATCTGCATAGTCTGAAGTTGCCAGTAACCGCCAATGGCGAACGACTTGGCATGGTGCATAAAAATATCCAGGACCGCGATTATCAGCCGATCCAGCCTGGGCAACCGCTCTTTACGCTTTTTAGCGGCGAAGAAGTTGCTTATGACGGCAATGAGGTGGTTTATCCGACCTTTATCAACGAAGCTGCTTATTACGATAATAATCTGGCGATGTCGCTGAATGAAAAAGTCTGGATAGAGGTTTATCCGGAGGTGTAGTTGGCCTGTTCGGCGTACTACCGCTAACGCCGTGAGTACGCCCTACGGTTTTCTATTTTAATAACAATATGTTAAGCGTATCCAGAGCGTAGGGCGGACTCACCGAAGGTAGTCCGCCGCAGGTCACCAATTAAAACGACTATTTGGCTTCCTGCCGCTGTCGACTCTAATTTCAACAGATCTAGACTATCGTTGCTTTCATCATTATTTATTTTTGTTTTTCCAGCTTAAATACTTGCTGCCATACAGTTTTAGTTTGAATATCAGTTTATTATCATCGAACTTGTTGTGGCATTGCTGTCGCATGCTTTTTCCCAAAGTTATTCCCGGAGCCTTTAATGCAGGATATGGCACTGGTTTCCTTTGTAGTGGATGTACTCCTGAGTGTGTTGCTGATTTTCCTTTGGTGGCTGCAGCGGCGGGATTTTCATGCACTGTATTGGGGGCTTGGACATCTCAGTCTGACCTTCATGGTTTTATACTGGTATTTACCACAGCCGTTGCTACCGGGTTATGCCTGGCGTTATGAAATTGTCACGCTGTTGGCGTTAGGCGGTTGGTGTGGTTATTGGTTTGGCAGCCGTTGGGCGCTGGGCGCAGATTTAACCCACTGGCGGCGTGAACTCTGGGTGTTGCTGATTGCCGCGCTGGTGCTGCGTTCCACTGTGCAATGGGGCGATCCTTTTGAGTCGTTGTTGTCTCCGATGGCACTGCTGCATTATGGGGTGATGGCGGTATTATTCGCTCTCAGTGGCTATTGGTTTTGGCGTCGGTTGCCTGAGTACCGTTGGCTCGGTGCTATTTTACTAACGCGCGCACTGGTGACCCTGGTGATGCCGCTGGCCAGTGAATATCAATGGCATCTGTCTTCGGTACTGGCGGTGGCGGCCGCCGCCAAAATTGCCTGTCTGTTTGGATTTTTTTATCTGGTGCTGGATCAAATCCGCCAGCGTTACCGCGCGACGCTGGATAGCCTGAGTCATGGTTTTATGATCCGGGATAAAGCCGGATATATCCGAACTGCCAATACCCGCGGTGCCAGATTGTTGGGCTATAGCTCCCGCCAGCAATTGCAGGGTAAACATGTCACTGAAGTGTTGCCACGACTCACCAGAGCGATGGCGGACCAATACTTTCAACGGTTGGCAGCAGCTGATGCCAAACCTCCTTATATCGATGAAGCGGAACTGTTGCTACACAATGGCCAGACCTTGCAGGCCGAACTGATTAGCTCTCCTTATGTTGAGCGCGGGCAACTGTTTTGTCTGGTGCAATTGCTGGACGTCAGTGAACGTAAGGCGCAGCAGGCGGCTTTGCAAAAGGCTGCAGCAACCGATCGGCTGACCGGCTTGCTCAACCGCAACGCTTTTGGTCAGCACATTGACTCGCTGTTACCGAAACTGGCTGTGGCGGTGTTGGTATTTGATGTGGACCATTTTAAGCGGATCAACGATAACTTTGGCCCGCAGATTGGTGATCAGTTGCTGGTGGAAGTTGCCAGGCGGCTGCAGCAGGAATTTGCGGACTTATCATTGGCTCGCCTTGGAGGTGATGAATTTGCGTTGGCGCTGTCATTTGCAATACCAACCGCAGATCCGGCAGAAACCGACACACCTCCTTTCCTGTTGCAACAAATAACCAGCAGATTACTGCAGCTGTTTAGTCAACCATTTCAGTTACAGGGGCTGGTATTGCCGCTGTCGATTAGCATCGGTAGCTGCGAGTCCACAACAGATGGTTGCGACAGCGACACCTTGCTCAAGCATGCCGATATCGCGATGTACGAGGCGAAACAACAAGGCCGGCAGCGCTGGGTGTGTTTCCGCCAGCCGATGCTGGAACGCTCCAGACAACTGTTGTTTATTGATACTGAGTTAAAACAGGCGATTGTGCGCCAGGAATTATCCTTGGTTTATCAGCCGATTTATCAAAGCGGCACCCCAACCTTTACCAAGATGGAAGCTTTGCTGCGCTGGAATAGTCAAAGTCTTGGGGTGGTGGGCCCGGATCGGTTTATTCCGGTGGCCGAAGAAAGTGGTTATATCGTGCAGCTGGGGCATTGGGTGTTGCAGCAGGCTTGTCTGCAGCTGGCGTTGTGGCAACAACATCACCCGTCGTTGTTAGTGATGAGTGTGAATGTTTCGGCGCTGCAGTTGAACCAGCCGGGTTTTGCTGATGTTGTCGAGCAGTTGCTGCAGCAGTATCACTTACAACCAGCCCAGCTGGAACTGGAGATCACCGAGCGGGTGTTGCTGGATGACAGCGCCGAAGTCAGCGCGGTTTTGCAAATGCTCACGGTCATTGGCGTGCAAATTTCGCTGGATGATTTTGGTACCGGTTATAGCTCGCTTAGTTATTTAAGCCGTTTTCCGCTGCAGACTTTAAAAATCGATCGCTCCTTTGTACAGGCGATGGGCGACAACGATCGCAGCCGTGATTTAGTGCGGGCTATTGTCGCGATGGGACAAAGTTTGCAGCTACAACTGGTGGCGGAAGGGGTGGAAACGCAGGAACAAGCCGCGGCGTTAACCGGGCTCGGTTGTCAGTTTTTGCAAGGCTATTATCTGGCCAGGCCGCAGTCAGCAGACGTTATTACGCAGCAGCTGCAGCAAGTACCGTGATACCTGTCCGAGTACTTCATACATAGCCAGGTAGTTTCATACTAAGCAACGCTCAGACGTTGTTACAACGCCTGATAGTTTGATTTTTTCTGAATCAGTTCAATGGCGTAATTATCCGGATCCCGCACAAAGGCGATCTCGGTGGTGCCACCTTTGACCGGTCCCGGTTCGCGGCTGACCACGCCACCACGGGTCTTAATGTCGGCACAAGCCTGATAGATATCATCCACTTCCAGTGCAATATGGCCAAAAGCCGTGCCTAATTCATATTGCTCGACGCCATAGTTATACGTCAGCTCCAGTACCGCGCCTTCACGCTCATCGCCAAAACCAACAAAGGCCAGGGTGTACTTATATTCAGGATTATCTGACTGACGCAGTAACTTCATGCCCAGCACCTGGGTATAAAAGTCGATGGAGCGTTGTAACTGCGTCACGCGCAGCATGGTGTGTAAAATACGCATGGCAATGTCCTGTTTATGGTTGGTATGCAAGCCGATGGTGGATATGTCGGCTGCTATGTTTCTATTCGGCTTTTTCTTTATATTCGTACAAATCTTCCACCAGACAGCTGCCACATTTTAGTTTGCGGGCGTCGCAAGTATAACGACCATGCAGAATCAGCCAATGATGCACATCCAGTTTGAATTCTGCCGGCACCACTTTCAGTAATTTTTATTCGACCTGATCAACATTGGCACCAGGGGCAAAGTTCATCCGGTTGCTGACGCGGAAAATATGGGTATCGACAGCGATGGTTGGCCAGCTAAATATCGCAATGTCGCCGTCGATACTGGAAAGTGTCGGCTTGAACCAGAGCCGGTGCAATTTACACTTGGGCGCTCTTATTTAACCAACCTTTCGAATTCAAAGTTTCCCAGGCGGTTTTGATATGAGCTGGCTTCATTGCCTTCTTCCGATCACTCCAAGCATGTATTGCTTGAACAATAGCATCAAGGTCGTTTTGTCTGTCTAATAGCTCTTGGGTTGCAACCCAATGGACGGTAGACAATAGCTCCATACCATATGGTGATTCAAATCCTTCAACTAAATCAGATACTTGTTCAAATTTATTGAGAGTTTCTTTGTTTTCAAATAGAAATTCACGTGCTTGATGGGCAGCATCAGGGAATAACTCGATCGACGTATCAGGTTTGTTTTGGCCATCGGCATAACCGCTAATAAAATGCCCTTCCATTTTATTCAGCACATGACGCA
Source organism: Rheinheimera sp. SA_1 (assembly GCF_001669775.1). Lineage (GTDB taxonomy): Bacteria > Pseudomonadota > Gammaproteobacteria > Enterobacterales > Alteromonadaceae > Pararheinheimera. The sequence goes on along the minus strand of NZ_LXWK01000015.1, from coordinate 462,156 downwards.
AAACGTCAGCATATGGGCCATAGTGATGCTTAGTAAAAGTTACTTGGTTTAGGTGCTCGCCTGATGCTGTCAAAAAATAAACGAGTTTTTGAACTTCTAATAAAGATAAGCTGTATGCGAGCCCTTTATTTAAGTACCTATCGATTAAACTCAATACCGCAGCTCTGCCAACTGTCATGTTCGGCTTTTTGGTCTTGTTAGTCATTGATTTAGCATCTGGGGCAGCCTGCGGAGGAAAAACGCGCCATTCGATTTCTGGAACTTTAGACAGTTTTTCTACAATTAATTTGTTTACAGAATCCCACTTTAACCCTCCTAAACCACTTCCAAGCGCAGGAACAGAGACCGAATGTAAGCCTAATCGTTTTGCTTCATTTATTAGCGCGTCTAAGCCTGATTCGATGTACTCAATTTTTGAGTCACCTTTCCAATGTGCCTTTGTTGGAAAATTAATTATATAAAAAGGAGGATTCATACTTTCCATAGAGACTGAAAGAACTGAACCAGTAACAAGCGATTTCTGGTCACATGCAGCCTTATAAACCTCAAAGTTTCTAGGGAAAGCTTTTTTAAATTGAAGAGCTAAACCTTTACCCATAACACCTACGGTATTAACTGTATTTACAATAGCGTCAGACTGCTCATGTAAGATACTTCCTTTCTGATAAGTTATCATTTAGTTGCCTCCACTCAGTAGTACCAGTTTGTGCGAACATTTACGGGAGGTCGGTGTGGAACTACAGCAAGGATCTGATTTACTCTTTGCGCAACTTGTTGATTCATTACACCTATCTCCTTAATTGTAGTCCAAGGTACATGCTGAAATGCTAAAAACTCAGCTTGCTTTTCTTCTTTAACGGCAGTCCAATATTTCTGATTAATGGAATTCCAGTTAAGTTCATTCAAACGGCTGAAATCCGAAATTTGTTCTGCATATCCTAGATCTGCATGTATATCCGTGAAAAAACAGTCTGGATTCATGTGTCTGACTGTGTTTACGTCAGTGACCAAATGGATAACTTCATTTTGTCCACCTCTATAGTTCTCATGCCCTATATTGACGACATATAGCATGACAGAGCGAGGGCAGAAATTAAATGGAACATAATTTCCAATAAAACCTCGACGTGAAACTGTTACAGCGTGATTTAAACGACGTTGCTTTATATGGCTATACCCAATATTTTCATTAGCCAAGCTTCTTGTAATTCGTTCGGAATCAGACATCAACCCACCATTTTGAATAATACTAGTCAGGTTATTGATGTGGGTAATATGAAATACATCAGGGTTCACTCCACCCTCCTAGCTTTTTTCTTTATAGTGTTTAGCCTTAAGGATATTAAGGAATGTGTTGTTTCTGGATTCTGCATCAAATGCCAAGGCACGATAATCTATAAAATTTATTATGGTATTGTGTGCTTTATGATAGCTATAGCGAATAGGCCATCCGTTACGTACTGGTATTCGGTTGTAACTCTTATCGTCTAATGCAAGATCTGCTTCTTCGTCAAAGCTAATAAATGCATATGTCCAAATTCTGATATTTGACAAATTACTTTCTCTGACATATCGAGAATATTTTAGAAGTTCAGACTCAGCTATAGCAACGTCATTCTTTGCATTAGGTCTTTTAAGCTCAATTATTACGACATCTGTAATTTCTTCTTTTTTAAAGGTATTACTAGAGAGCGTTAGAATGTCAGGTTTATCTAAATATTTGTGAAGCTCCGGGAAAATAGCTTTAATTTGTTTGTCGCTAAATACCTTGTCAAAGGTCATAAACCTGTCATCAAACAACCAAAGATTATTCGTTCTGTAGTCAACAGTATCACTTTGAGTGAATCGTTCAGCGAAGAGGTTGTGGATTTCGCTCTCTAATGCGTCCCTATCTTCTAGCGATTTTAATTTTTCGATAGTCTTCTGTCGGTCAAACACATATTCAGCTAATTCAGCTTGAACAACTCTATTTAAAATTATCTGCCTCTCGGAAGATGTAATCTTAAGATGTCCAGATCTTATTATGTCTTTATCATCATTGAATAATTTTTGAGCCTCTTTAAGTAAATCTTCTTCGCCAAGCATTAATTCATTTTTCATAAAATAGCTGGATAAAAAGGGGGCTTTATCTATAGCTTTTTTAAGGTATTGATCGGATTGCTCTTCAATGTCTATTCCGTGCTCTAGACAAATATTTTTAATTTTGTCTCCGAGCGCTGAATTAATATCTTCCCAAGATAATGTTCTTGTCCAGTCACGTTGATGTTTTCTTTTTGCGTTGATAGTCAGTTCATCTCGTTCATTATTTAAGTTGTTATCGAAGTACTGAGCAGAAAGCAAATAAAAGAAATTAACTCCTTTAAATGCTTTAAATCGTTTATTTCCGTCCATTTGGCTATTGAAGCAAACAACTCTTCCACCTGCACAATAAGCTCCGTCACCAGTTTTGAAACCTGGAGTATTTAACAGATAGCTCAACTTAAATGTTTGACCATCAACGGAGAATTCACTTTCTTCAAACCAAGGAATATCATCACTTCTTAAACTTGCAAAGTCCGCGTTGTCAAATTTGATCTGAATATTGATGACTTTCTTTGTTTTATTTTGGTTTAGGAGTTTAAAAAATGGTAGAAAGTGAAGCTTGATAGCTTGTACTAAATCAAGTTTATTAACTTGGCATTGTTCTCGAGGAGTATAGATGCGTAGTTTTGTTTTATCAGAAATCCTATCTATCACTGAAATCGTGACATCGTTGTCAATATTGAAATTGATTTCTTTATCTTGGGATAAAATATGGACATTTTCAAAAAGTTTTAAAAATAAGAATCTACCAACACCTTTCGCACCAAATCTGGCTTTTTTGTGTCTACTTCTATATGTCTGAAATGATTCTAAATCATCACTTTTAAAACCATGCCCATTATCTACTACCTGTATTTCGCTGACATACTGATTTTCAACATCATCAAAATCCGAGTTTAAACTATTGATAGACAGTTCAATCTGAGTTGCGTCTGCTTGGATAGAATTAGTAATAGCTTCGTAGACGACTTGGTTGACGGTTACTCTTTTTAAGTCATTAACTATTGACACTGTCTCTGCTTTCATCACGCATTCCGTTTAACTTTGGTGAATTTCACCATTATTTATGGGGAAATCTCTCTGAATCATGCAAATAAACCTTATTGGTATTCGAAAGATAATGCAATGATATTGCAAAACTCTTTCCGCCTAGCTCGCTCGTTATTCAGATTTGTCTTTAAACTCGCACAAATCCTCAATGATGCAAGAACCACATTTAGGTTTACGTGCCACGCAAGTGTAGCGGCCATGCAGAATGAGCCAGTGGTGAAGGTTAAACATAAACTCAGATTTATTCGGGGTGTTTTTAATGATGCTTTGTTCGGTTTCTTCAACCGTCTTGCCCTTGGCATAGCCTGTACGATTTGCCACGCGCTGGATATGGGTATCGACGGCGATGAAGTATCTACCTTCGTTATCTTTTAGCCAGCCGAAGGCGGTATTGAGCACCACATTCGCGGTTTTGCGGCCAACCCCAGGCAAAGCTTCTAACGCTTCGCGGTTTTCCGGCACTTCGCCCTGATGTTGCTCCACTAAAATCCTACAGGTTTTAATGACGTTTTCAGCTTTGGTATTAAACAAACCAATGGTTTTGATATAGTGCTTTACGCCATCGACACCCAGCGCCAGCATCGCCGCCGGTGTTTTGGCAATGGCGAACAAGGGGCGGGTGGCTTTATTCACGCCAACATCGGTTGCTTGTGCTGAAAGTAGCACCGCAATCAGCAGTTCAAACGGCGAGCTGTATTCAAGTTCAGTGGTCGGCTTCGGGTTAGCATCACGTAGCCTGGATAAAATAGCGATACGTTTTTGCTGATTCATCCGGCGGAAGTCTCGTTGCTGGCCACATGAGTGACTCTGGCGCGGGTGATGCCGGCGGTTTGCACCTGGCGGCTTTTTTGCCGCGCATCAACGGCATTTTTGGCGGCGATTAAAAAGCCCAACACCATAAAAGCTCCCGGCGGCAAAATAGCCAGCAGGAAATGGCTTTCGGTTTTGAACACTTCTACCCGCAGTACCGTGGCCCAAGGGCCAAACAAGGCTTCGGCACCGTCAAATAAGGTGCCCTGACCCAGCAGCTCACGACAGGTGCCAAGTAAAAACAGGACCAAAGTAAAACCAAGTCCCATCATCAAACCGTCGACAATTGACGGCAACAACGGGTTTTTCGAGGCAAAAGCTTCAGCCCGGCCAATTACGATACAGTTGGTGACAATCAGCGGAATAAAAATGCCAAGCGATTGATACAGCTGGTAGGTGTAGGCTTGCATTAGTTGTTCAATGGCGGTGACCACCGCAGCAATCACCATCACAAAAATCGGGATGCGGATTTCATTCGGCACCTGGCTGCGGATCAGCGACACCACCAAATTGGTGCTGACCAGCACCAGCATAGTGGCAAAACCCAGGCCAAGTGCGTTGGTCATGGTCGAACTGGTGGCAAGCAAAGGGCAGAGGCCCAGAAGCTGTACCAGCCCAGGGTTATTTTGCCACAACCCCTGATGGATGATGTTGCGATAATCGCTCATAAAAGCCTCACTGCGGCTGGCAGTTGGCCGGAGCCGCTGCCAGTTCCGGGTGTTGTTTCAGATAAAGTGCCGTGCGTTTGACTGCGGCTACCACCGCTCTTGGCGTGATCGTCGCACCGGTAAACTGGTCAAACTCGCCGCCATCTTTTTTCACGCCGAAGCGTTTATCGTCGGCACTTTGCACTTGGCGCTGGCGGAAACTGTCCATCCAGTTCCCTTTACGCATCTCAATTTTATCACCCAGCCCCGGCGTTTCCTTGTGGCTCAGCGTCCGCACACCCAGCACAGTACCATCCGGCGTGATAGCCGCTAATAACTGAATATTGCCGCTGTAACCGTCCGGCGCAGTGGTTTCAACAACATAAGCGGCCAGTTCATCGTTTTGCCGCCAGCGATAAGTTTTTGCCTCGCGTTGAAAAAACACATCGGATTGTTGCAGCACCAGACAATCTTGCAGCAGTTCTGCAGAAGCTGCACCAGGTGGCAGCACTTCCTGCAGCAACTTTAATTTTTGCAGCTCTGCTTGCTGCGCGATTTTGGGCGCAGTCAACTGGTTAACGCTGGCAACCAACAACACACATACCGCCGCGGCTGCACCGAGTAACAGGGCGTTTTTACTGACAAATTTCAGCATCAGTAGGATCCTTTAGGCTTATGACCGTAAGTTCGCGGGCGGCTGTAATAATCAATCAACGGTACCGCTAAATTGGCCAGCATCACCGCAAATGCCACGGCGTCCGGAAAACCGCCAAAACTGCGGATCAAATAAATCAACAGCCCAATTAAGGCTCCATAATACAAACGGCCACGTAAGGTGGTGGACGCCGACACCGGATCGGTGGCGATAAAAAATGCCGCTAACATGGTGCCACCACTGAGCAAATGAAACAGTGGGCTGGCGTGTAAATCCGGGTCAATTAAATAACCGATTAAACTGCAAAGCCCGAGACTGCCCAGTACCGCCAGCGGAATTCGCCACTGGATGACTTTTTGTTGTAGCAGCCACAAACCACCGATTAAAAATGCCAGATTGACGTAGTTCCAGCCAAGGCCGCCAATGCTATCAAATACTGGTTGTTGCAAGCTTTCAGAGATGGTTTTACCGGTCGACAAATCTGTTTTTAAGGTGTCGAGTGGTGTTGCCATCGTCATGCCATCGATATCGGTTTTCAGCTGGGTCAGGCTATAACCTGCGCAGCTGAAATCGGTAAATACCGCGCACACCGGATCCAGCACTTGTTGTTGCTGCGCCTGTAACGTCAGCGGTGGCAACCAACTGGTCATTTGCTGTGGAAAGGACACCAGCAAAAAGACATAAGCCGCCATTGCCGGATTAAACAGGTTATGACCTAAACCACCATACAGCTGTTTCACGATAATAATGGCAAAAGCAGTGCCCAACACGATGATCCACCAGGGCGCAAAAGCCGGAATAGACACGGCCAACAAGACGGCAGTCAACATGGCGCTGTGGTCTTTTAACCTTGGCAACACTGGTTTTTGCCTTAACCGCAGTACCAGTGCTTCACTGGCCCAGGCGGTGATAATTGCCAGAACCAGCTGCAGCAACACGCCGTAGCCGAAAAAATAAACCTGACAAGCGATACCAGGCAGACAAGCCAAGATCACTTTTTGCATCAGCACAGAGGTGTGTTGCTGACTGTGATGGTGCGGCGAGCTGGCGATTCTGAAACTCATGCCTGGTCCTTAGGATCGGTAGCTGATAACTGTTGTTGTTTGGCTTTTGCTCTGGCGATAGCGGCAGCAATTGCCGCTTTACGCGGATCATCCGCAGGCGTGTCAGGAGTCGCAGCAGTGGACTTTGCGAGTGCAGAAGTATCCGGCGTATCTGTTATTTTTGTGGTCGTTGCTGTGCTATGGGCACTCTGCGGGACATGAGACATAGCGACAGATCCGGCATCTGTCTGTTGTCGCTTGGCCTGGGCTCTGGCAATAGCTGCTGCCAGTGCTTGCCGTTTAGCGGTTTCGCGATTGGCATCTCGATCGGTATCGCTGCTCGCTGCAGCGTCGTGACTGCTTGCTCCTGAGTCATCACTTTGCGGCTTGACAGGTGCAGCAGTTGGCGCTGGTAGTGGTTGTGGTGTTGGTTCAGCCTGCGCCTTTTTTGCTTTGGCGCGGGCGATTGCAGCGGCAACAGCTGCAGCTCTGGTATCGAGTATTGGCTCTGCGGCAACCGCAGTTGCAGCGGGCACCACAACGGATGTCTCCCCGGGTTCAGTCTGCGCTTTTTTCGCTTTGGCACGGGCAATTGCGGCTGCGACGGCAGCAGCACGTGGATCGCTGGTTATTTCAGGCTGACTTTGTGCCGGCTGAGTGGCCGGCAGTGACGCAGCTGCAGGTTCATTAGCTGCGGCCGCGTCTGCAGTGTCCGCTGAATGTTGCATTGACTGCTGCGTTGCTTTTTCTGCCTGATAAGCTCTCGCCGCTGCTTTTTTCTGCTCACGCAGTGCGATAATTTGCTCTTTGCTAAGTTCAGTTGCCGTGTCTGAAGTCGCAGCAACCCGTTGCTGGGCCTGCTCAATTTCACGGTTTTTTTGTTGCTCAGCCATCAGTTGCTGACGTTGTAACGCCAGTGCCTGATTGCGGGTAGCACGTTGTTGTTTTTCCTGCTCCAGCCGTTCATTGCGCGCTTCAAAGCGGGCTTTGGCCTGTTCGGCTTTTAGTTCGTCGCGGCTTTGTTCGCGAATTTCGGCTTTGGCCACCCGATAATAATGCACCAACGGAATTTCGCTCGGGCAGACATAAGCACAGGCGCCACATTCGATACAGTCGGCCAAATTGTATTCTTTGAGTTTATCCAGATCTTTGGCTTTGCTATACCACAGCAGTTGCTGCGGCAATAATACTGCCGGACAGACTTCAGCGCAGGCACCACAACGGATGCAGTCCATTTCGTTGCTGGCTGAAGGTAATTCCGCTTGCGATGGCGCCAGAATACAGTTGCTGGTTTTTACCACCGGTACTGACACCGAGGGCAGGGTGAAACCCATCATCGGGCCGCCCATGATAATACGCTGCGCGGGTTCCGGGCTAAAACCACAGGCATCCAGTAAATAACCAACAGGCGTGCCGATCAGCGCTAACACATTTTGCGGTTGTGTCAGTGAATCGCCCACCACTGTGACGATCCGTGAAATCAGCGGCATATCTTCCAACACGGCCTGGGCGATGGCAAACACGGTACCGACGTTTTGCATCACAATACCGATGTCGAGCGGTCGGCGACCGGCTGGAACTTCTTTGCTGGTCAGTAGTTGAATAAGCTGTTTTTCGCCACCGGACGGATATTTGGCCGGTACCGTTTTCACCAGATATTGTTCGCGCTGGCTGCAGGCGGCCTGCATTGCGGCAATTGCCAGTGGTTTGTCATCTTCAATTCCAATCAACACCGCTTTTGGGCCTGACAATTCGCACAGAATATCAATGCCTTTGACGATGGTGGTGGCGAATTCCTGCATCAGCACGTCGTCGGCGCTGATATAAGGTTCACATTCCACGGCATTTATAATCAGATAATCGACACCGCTGGCGGCACCGGTTTTTAAATGAGTGGGAAAACCGGCACCACCCATGCCGGCTATACCGGCGTCCTGAATGCGCTGTAACAAGCTTAATCGATCACATTCCGGCAGATGCAAAGGGTGACGTTCGCGCCATTGCTCCAGGCCATCGGGAGCGATCACCACACAAAGCTCTGGCAATGCCGACGGGTGCGGGGCAATATGCGGCTCTATCGCCAGCACAGTTCCGGACGTTGGTGCATGCACCGGCACGGCCATAGCGTTATTAGCAAACGTCAGCGGCTGACCTTTTAAAACGTGCTGACCTACGGCAACTAACAACGCGCCAGGCACACCAATATGCTGACGTAACGGGACGTATAAACGGTCTGGTAACGCCAGGCGGCCAATCGGTTTTTGGCTGGTATGTTGTTTGCGGGCGGGCGGGTGAATTCCCCCGTGAAAATCCCACAGCTGACCGGCTTTGATTTGCTGAAACAACGACTGCACTTACCTGCTCTCCAACACGTTGCTCTCTACCACATGCACCGGAATGGCTTCTAAATTCCATTTCCAGCGCTCAACAGTACCGGGTAACGGCACCATATCAATACAATTAACCGGGCAAGGCTCGACACATAAATCACAACCGGTACATTCATCAATAAGCACGGTATGCATCAGCTTGGAAGCGCCGACAATAGCGTCGACCGGACAGGCCTGAATACATTTGGTGCAGCCAATACATTCATCTTCCCGAATGTAGGCTACACGTTTAATCGCAGGCGTCTGAGCGCTATCGAGTGGTGTTGCTGCAACACCCATCAAATCGGCCAGTTTTTTAATGGCAGCTTCACCGCCGGGAGGACATTTATTGATGGCATCGCCATTAGCGATAGCTTCGGCATAAGGGCGACAGCCAGGGTAACCACATTGCCCACATTGGGTTTGTGGCAGAATATCGTCAATCTGATCTACCAGCGGATCAGCTTCCACTTTAAAACGTAACGCGGCATATCCCAGAACAGCGCCGAAAATCAGCGCCAGGCAGCCAATCGCAATCAGGGCAACAAGCATCGACATCTCATACCTTAACCAAACCGGTGAAGCCCATAAAGGCCAGCGACATTAAACCTGCGGTGATTAAACCAATAGCGGCACCACGAAATACTACCGGCACATCGGCGCTTGCTAACCGCTCGCGCATCGCGGCAAACAATACTAATACCAGTGAAAAGCCTACGGCGGCGCCAAAACCATAGATCACTGAACCAAATAAGCCATGATTGGCATTGACGTTCAGTAACGCGACGCCGAGCACGGCGCAATTGGTGGTGATCAGAGGCAAAAAGATACCAAGTAAGCGGTACAACGCTGGGCTGGTTTTGTGGACCACCATCTCGGTGAACTGTACCACCACGGCAATGACGAGAATAAAACTTAAAGTGCGCAGATAACTGAGCTCCAGCGGCGCCAGAATGTAAAATTCCACCAGATAACTGCATAACGAAGCGAGTGTCAGGACAAAGGTGGTCGCCAGACACATGCCGATGGCGGTATCCAGTTTGTTGGAAACTCCCATAAACGGGCACAAACCCAGGAATTTGACCAACACAAAGTTATTGACCAGGATGGTACTGAGCAGTAACACGAAAAATTCAGTCATCATATGTATATCTTCAGGTGGTCAAACAGGGTCTGTTGACCCCTGGATCAGATCAGAAAAGTCGCAGCAACCAACCGTTCTGGAATAGCTGCGTATTATGCGTGCTTTGAGTCCGCCAGACAACCCGACTTGAAGCAGGGTTATTGTGCTAAAGGTTTAGTTGATGCATTTATCAGCCATCAGGTCTTACATCGCTGCAGGTTTACCGATGTAATAGCCCTGTGTGCCGTCAATAAACAGCGATTCGAGCATATGTTTTTCTTCCTGCGACTCGACACTTTCCGCCAGCACACCCACACCGATGCGATGGGCTAAATCAATCATCAACCGCATAAAATACTGATTGTTTTTGTCTTCATCGATATGACGGGTATAGCTGCCGTCCATTTTGACAAAATCTGGTTTAAGGTCGCGGAAAAATTTAAAGGATGTGATGCCAACGCCAAATTTTTCCACCGTTAAGCGGGCGCCACAACGATGCACCATATCGATAAAACGCTTACTGGTTTTTAAGTTCTGTTGCAGGCCAAATTCAGTGACTTCAAATACCAGTTTACTGGCGATCGAGGCATCTTTCAGTAATCGGCGTTCCAGCCAGATCACAAACTGATCGTCATGCACACAACGTGGCGATAGGTTGAGGCCGAAATATTGATCCTGAATATTGCGATTTTTGATGGTGGTTAGCGCTGTTTCAATGATTAAACGGTCCACAGCAATAATTTTATCAAGTTTTTCCGCCATAGCTAAAAAGGAGGCGGTAGGTAAAATCTGGTTTTCCACTGTTTTAAAGCGCACCAGAATTTCAGAATAGGTTTTTGACGAGCGGTTTGCCGGCTGTACCGTTTGCACCAGCAAACTGATGCGATTATTGGCTAATACATCATCGATGACATTACGCCAGTTTTGATTACCATAACCACCCACACCAACTTCACCCGCAGCACTTTCTTTTTGAATATGCCAGGCATTGGGTTGTTTGGTTTGTGCGAGGCTAATTGAGGTATCGGCGATGGCAAGCAATTCACCCAGTGCCTTGCCAGTTTCGTAGCTGACCAAACCGGTGTAGGCCACTGAATCGAGCTCGGTCAGTTTTTGATATTCGTTAAATTTGCTTTGCAGTTGCATCGCAAAATTTTCAGACTCTTTGGGGGTGACCCGTGGCAGCATAATGCCAAAATCGCTGCTGTTGAGGCGGTACACTTTATTATCGCGATAGGTTGCCGCGACTTTTTGTACCAGTTCTGCCACTGCCTGTACGTATTTATCACCTTCGTGATAACCACGGCTTTGATTAATGTTTTGCAATTCAGTACAGCGGGTAATGGCAAACACGCCAAAATCGACCTGACTGCCATCACGCAGATGATCTTCATAATATTGCACAAAACGGTTGCGGTTCGGTAACCCGGTGACGCCGTCTTTAAAAGCATCTTCGGTGACTTGCTTCGCGGTTTGCGCCATTTCATTAAATTGTTTCTGGCTGAAGCTGGCAAATGTGTTTAAAGACTGGGTGACGTCATGAAAGTCAGCCGGCAATTCCTGTACATGCAAATCGGCGGCAGGATCTCGCATAAAACGTTCGATCGCTTGGCTGATGGTGTGATTGGCTTTTTTTAGCATCCCGCCGATCAGCACCGGGCCCATAATGGCCGGTAATAAAAACAATAATAAAGGTGCAATCAGCATCAGCCAAAACGCTTGCATAAAAGTGGCGTTGCTTTGGTCAAAATTGGGGGTGAATTTGATTTGCAGATCATGCTCATCGGACTTTAACAGCGCGGGTTGCTGCTCAATGCCACCTAATTCCTGAATGGTATCTAACAGAGCAGAGCGGGCCGTCGCATTATTGTGCTCATGGACGACAGAGCCGTCTGCTTTACTGATTTCCAGCATCTGAGGATTGACGCTGCTGCGGATTTGTTGGACCAGATTCTTATAGTCGTCCCCAACAAAATTTTTCAGCAGATGACTGATAGTATTTTTCTGGCTGTCGTAACTTTGTTTGACAGATTGTTTTTCCGTCATGATTAACGCACTAAGTACCACTGCAATCAGTAATAAAGCGCACAACAGCTGAGCAATGAACAGGGTCCGTAACATTTTCATAGCGGTGTAATTTTCCAATTCAGCAAGGAATCAACTCAACTATAGACGGCATCCTGATTGATCAGGAACTAGGAGTTATATAAATTCAATTAAAACAAAAAATTGCAGCAAAATAAACATACTTTACGTACAACAGGCTAAATTAGCGCAGATCGGCCGAAAACAGGCAGTTAGGGTGGAATTGAGTCAGGCGTGCAGTTTGGAACGAAGTGGATATTTTGTTGAAAATATGACTTAGGTGGCTCCCCAGGTTGGACTCGAACCAACGACCTACGGATTAACAGTCCGCCGCTCTAACCGGCTGAGCTACTGAGGAATTGTACGCGGTTATTTGATGTTATTTCAGTTGGCTCCCCAGGTTGGACTCGAACCAACGACCTACGGATTAACAGTCCGCCGCTCTAACCGGCTGAGCTACTGAGGAACTGAAATAACGTGTTGTAAACTACAGTGGCTCCCCAGGTTGGACTCGAACCAACGACCTACGGATTAACAGTCCGCCGCTCTAACCGGCTGAGCTACTGAGGAACTGTGTCTGCAACGGGGCGCAATACTAATGCCATGATTCGAGGCTGTCAACAGTTTCACCCGCACAAATCGCCCATTCTGATTCACTTGCTGATTGTTTAGTCAAAGTGCGCAAAAAGTGCCTGAATTCGATGCTTTACTGCCAATTTTATCCCTGTTGAATGCCGGTGGTTTTATCGATCTTGCGCCAGCGTAGAGCCGGTAAGGCTTGCAGCACTTTACTCACAGAATCTGTGGATATCTTTGTGGATGACCGGTGTCGCGCCTGTGTGAAGTCAATAACAATGCGGGCTGGAGCCAGATCAATATCTAAATTGAAAAATATTTATTTGTTTTAATACAATGACTTATAAATTTGCGACCAATGACATTCCCGCCAATTAACGGATCTGCTGCAGATATGTCCGTTCCATGACCATTGTGAACTGTTTTTCCACGGAACGACCAATAAATAGCAGAGTTTGCCCGGGAAAAAATAATTTTCGGTACAAATTAGTAACACAATGATCAAATGTCTGGTGTTCGTGGCTTTGAGCATTCGCGAGATATTTGCAAAGGTGAATGGAGCTGGGGCGCGCTTTTCTCTACAATGGCGCACCCACGCCTTTAAGCCTGCGCTATGAGCCAAAAAGCTGTAACTAAAATGACGATGACCGACGGTGATATTCGCCAGATCCTGATCCGGATGACGGTCCCGATGTTATTTGGCATGATCACCCTGATGTCGTTTAATCTGGTCGACACCTTCTTTATCAGTATGCTCGGCACCAAAGAGCTGGCTGCCGTCAGTTTTACCTTTCCGATAACTTTTACTGTAATCAGTCTGGCGATTGGCCTGAGCATTGGTACTTCTGCCTTAATTGCCAAAGCACATGGCAGTGGTGACAGCAGTGCCGCCAAAGCAGATGGACTGGCAGCTTTGTGGTTGTCAGCCTATCTCGTTATGGCATTGTCGTTAGTGGGTTACTTGTTTATGGATCCGTTGTTCCGGTTGTTGGGAGCGAAAGACGATACCTTGCCTTTTATCCACGACTATATGAATTGGTGGTTTTTCGGCGCAGTATTTCTGATTACCCCAATGATCGGCAATGCGGTGCTGCGGGCTGCCGGAGACACCAAAACACCCAGTTTAATGATGGCGTGCTCCGGCGTGATCAATGCGGTGCTCGATCCGATCTTAATTTTTGGCTGGGGACCGGTACCGGCGATGGGCGTGGAAGGTGCGGCTATCGCCAGTCTGATTTCCTGGCTGGTGAGCTTTGGGCTCATTCTTTATTTAATTGTCTATCGGCGGCAATTGATTGATAAAGGCCACCAACCGTTTACAGAGTTTATCGCCATCAGTCGGCGTATTTTGCACATTGGTTTGCCTGCCGCGGGCGCCAATATGCTGACGCCACTGGCGATGGCCATTCTCACTGCGGTGATGGCTAGTTATGGCGCCCATGCAGTCGCAGCTTATGGTGTTGGTGCCCGTATTGAAAGTATTGCCAGTTTAGTGGTGTTGGCGTTGTCGATGACATTACCGCCTTTTGTCAGCCAGAATCTCGGTGCTGGGCAGATGTCCAGAGTACAGGCTGGTTATCAGATGTGTATCCGTTTTGTGTTAGGTTGGCAGTTTGCGGTTTACCTGCTGTTGGCAGTTGGTGCCTGGTGGATTGCGTTGTGGTTCTCTGAAGACCCGGCAGTGGTTGGTCTGATTCGCAGCTTTATCTGGATTTTACCTCTGGGTTATGGATTACAGGGCATTGTCATTCTGACCAACTCTTCTTTTAATGCGCTGCATTTACCAATGCGGGCGCTGGGCTTAAGCCTCATCCGGTTATTTGTGTTTTATGTGCCGATGGCCTGGCTTGGCGGTAAATTATTTGGTGTACTCGGGGTCTATAGTGGGGCTTTGCTGGCGAACGTGATTATCGCCGCCATTGCCTTTTATTGGTTTCGTCGTACTTTAGCTGAATTGCAAACCGGTACCGTGCCGGTCAATGCCTAAGGATGTTGTGATGTCGCGCGATTTTGAACTGCATTCACCTTACCAGCCGTCCGGCGACCAACCGACCGCTATTGCTAAATTGATTGACGGCCTGGAGTCCGGGCTGGCGCATCAAACCTTATTAGGCGTCACCGGATCAGGTAAAACTTTTACCATGGCCAATATCATTGCCGGCGTGAATCGGCCGACCTTGATTATGGCGCACAATAAAACGCTGGCGGCGCAGCTCTATGGCGAGATGAAAGAGTTTTTCCCGAATAATTCGGTCGAATATTTTGTGTCTTATTACGATTATTACCAGCCTGAAGCTTATGTCCCGGCCAGCGACACTTTTATCGAAAAAGATGCATCGATTAACGAACATATCGAACAAATGCGGTTGTCGGCGACCAAAGCGCTGATGGAGCGACGCGACGTTGTGATTATTGCCTCGGTATCGGCGATTTATGGTCTGGGCGATCCCGAATCTTATATGAAGATGCTGCTCCATCTCAAAGTGGGCGATATTGTTGACCAACGTTTTATTCTGCGCCGGCTGGCAGAGTTGCAATACTCCCGTAACGATATGGCGTTTGAGCGTGCAACGTATCGGGTGCGTGGCGACGTGATTGATATTTTCCCGGCCGAATCTGACGAGCTGGCAGTGCGGCTGGAATTGTTTGATGAAGAAATAGAACGGATCAGTATTTTTGATCCGCTGACCGGTGTTGTTGATCGTACCGTCACCCGCTATACCATTTACCCCAAAACGCACTACGTCACCCCACGCGAGAAAATCCTCGAAGCGGTCGAGAAGATTAAAGTTGAACTGGCCAGTCGTCGCGCCCAGTTACTGGCTGACAATAAACTGATTGAAGAACAGCGTATTGGTCAGCGCACCCAGTTTGATTTGGAAATGATGATTGAGCTGGGTTATTGTTCCGGCATCGAAAACTACTCCAGGTATTTGTCCGGTCGCGCCGATGGCGAGCCACCGCCAACTTTGCTCGATTATTTTCCGGCCGATGGTTTGATGTTTATCGACGAATCACACGTCACTATTTCACAAATTGGCGCCATGTTTAAAGGCGATCGCTCACGCAAAGAAAATCTGGTGAATTATGGTTTCCGGCTGCCATCAGCACTGGATAACCGGCCACTGAAATTTGATGAGTTTGAAGCCATAGCGCCGCAGCGGATTTATGTTTCTGCGACGCCGGCAGCTTATGAGCTGGAAAAATCGGCCGGTGAAGTGGTGGAGCAGGTGGTGCGGCCAACCGGATTAATTGACCCGGTGATTGAAATCCGGCCGGTGGGCTCGCAGGTTGATGATTTGTTATCTGAAGCATATCGCTGTGCCAAACGCGGTGAACGGGTGTTAGTGACGACGTTAACCAAAAAAATGGCCGAAGATCTAACCGATTATTTGTCCGGCCATAATGTAAAAGTGCGTTATCTGCATTCGGATATCGATACGGTGGAGCGGGTGGAAATTATTCGCGATTTACGGCTGGGCGTGTTTGATGTGTTGGTCGGTATTAATTTACTGCGGGAAGGTCTGGATATTCCGGAAGTGTCGCTGGTGGCGATTCTCGACGCCGATAAAGAAGGCTTTTTGCGCTCCGAGCGATCCTTGATCCAAACCATTGGCCGTGCAGCACGTAACATCAATGGTAAGGCGATTTTGTATGCGGACCGGATCACCGGTTCAATGCAAAGGGCGATCGATGAAACCGACCGGCGTCGTGCTAAGCAAGTCACTTATAACGAATTACACGGTATAACCCCAACGCAGATTTCGAAAAAAATCGGCGATGTGATGGATTTAGGCCAGGACGCGAAGAATGATAACGCACTGCCAAAAGTGGCTGAGCATCTGAAACTCATCAAAGGAAAAACACCGTATCAAGTTCAGGCGGAAATTAAAAAATTAGAAACGCAGATGCTGCAACACGCGAAAAATCTGGAGTTTGAGCAGGCTGCTATGCTGCGTGATCAGGTTCATGCGTTACGACAGGCATTGCTGGAGATTTAATAAGATGAATTTTAAATGAATGCTGGTTTTATCGGCATTTTTGCTGAGTATTATTTACAAATGAATTTGTATCTTATTGATTTCTAAATGTAACAAAATGTATTTTGTAAATATGCGCATTTAATCGATAAAATTAGTTGTATTCATTTTTGATTAAGTTTGACCACGTTAAGCTTGCCCTCGAATTCATCACCAGCCAGAGGGCATTTTTATGAAATCTTTTATGTTAACTGCATTATTCTCCGTGATTGCTATCCCTGCTATGGCCAGTTCTTACCAGTCACAAACCGACCTGAATTACGGTTGGGTTGATATCGGCAATGTTGATATCAATGCCTGGCAAGCCAAACATCGATTCTTTTTAGCACCAGTCTCGACTGATGGCGCTGTACCATTGGCAGAAGCTGCTTTTATGCAACGTCAATCAAGCCTGGCGGCAACTTTTACCCAAGCGACTGTTGATGCTGCGGGTCAGGATGTACACAACAACGCCTGGTCGGTCGGCGGCGAATACATGGATCGCAGCCACAATTATTATGCTGCGGTTGATATGCAATTTATCAACAACAACAAGGCGTATGAAGCAACTACCAAACTTGGTTACTTTGTCCAAAACGACTGGTTAGTGACGGCTGATATTTACCACACTAAAGACGATTTGGGTCGTACTGCACTGGAATACGGTGCCAGCACCAAAAAATTACTGGACTTAAACACCGGCGACTTTATTGCCATCACGGGTGGCCTGCGCAACCATGATGATTCCACGCTAACGAGTTATGAGGTGGGTGCAGATTATTACTTCGGCAAAAACTTGTCAGTGGGTATAGGTTATCACTGGATTTCTGCAGGTGTGTTCCAAAGCGACAACGATGGTTTTGAAGTGCGTAGTAACTGGTATGTGCTGCCAAACCTGGCGCTGAACGCTTCAGTCGGTCGGGTGTTCCTTGATGATGTCAGCCTTGACGAAACTGCCTACCAGGTTGGTGCCAGCTACCGTTTTTAAAGGTTGCACCGTTTTGCGCAGTTAACCTGTATTAAATTGCTGATTGCCCCGTTCGCGGGGCTTTTTTTATGGTCGCTGCAGGCGATCCTTGCTGCAGCCTGTTTTATCAATCATGGCGAACGAAGGCAACAACCCCGCATCTTCAAGGATGCGGCTATACATTTTCCGGACTTTACCTTAGGCTGTGCTGCGCGCTTAAGGTAAGTCCGGGATTTTTTTATGAAATATTACTTCAGCCTGTTTCTGCTTTGTTGCTGCTGGATGATCCAGGCTGCAGACGCGGCAGCACCAGCCATTACAGCCGCTAAGTCAGCTACCACGAATTCTGTACTGACGTTAGTCGTAGACAATTACCCGCCTTATATCGACGAATTAGCACCGGAACAAGGCGTGTTAAGCCAATTGGTGATCCAGGCCTTTGCCTCGGCCGGTGTGGCCACCGAACTTTCTTTTCAACCCTGGCCCAAGGTGCCGGTCGAAGCAGCACAAGCCAATCGGGCGTCATTTTTGTGGTTTAAAACCCCAGAGCTAGAGCAAAACTGGATATTTTCAGAACCTATTGTCGAACTGCGACAGATGTTGGTGACCACCAGCCAGTTTGAATCCAACCTGCAACGTTTTGATGAATTGCGGCCGTACCGGATCGGCAGCACCAAAGGCCATTTTTATGGATCTGAGTTCGCAGCGCAGCGTAAGGATTTTCGCTTAACCGAAGCGGTTTCTGACTACGCCAGTCTGCAAAATTTGCTGGCCGGAAGGGTCGATGTGATCTTGATGGATCCAATAGTCGCGCAGCTGATGTGGCAACAGTTGCCGCCGAAAACTGCCAAATTAAAGTTTCTGTCGAAACCGCTGTTGACAGCACAGCCTGCTTATCTGGTATGTTCCCGTAACTTCCTGCCCTGTTTTGCCGTGATCCAGAGTTTTAATCAGGCATTGTTGCAATTGCAGCAAACCGGAGCAGATTTGCAAATTTTTGGTTTTGGAGTCAAAAAAGAAGAATGAAAGCTCTCTTCCTGTTCGCCACCACTCTGGTTTTACCCGTGGCTGCCGCCGATCATTTACCGCCATTGTTACCCTGGGATGGCCCAACCCAAGCGCTGATCCAACCACAACATCCTTGGGTGACGCCGGCGGAGCTCACCGATTTAACAGCGACTCCTGATTATGCACAAACTATTAGTTATCTGAAAAAACTGGTCGAAAGTTCGCCGCTGTTCCGCTTGGAAGTGGTGGGTCAAAGCCCGCAAGGCCGCGATATTTATCTGGTGAAAGCCAGTACGCAGCCGGACTTGGTTGGCAAATCAGGTCGGCCTACTTTGCTGGTGCAAGCCGGAATTCACAGTGGTGAAATTGACGGCAAAGATGCCGGTTTAATGTTACTGCGGGATATTGCCCATGGTGATAAAGCCGGATTGTTGGCGCAGGTGGATTTGTTATTCATTCCGGTACTGTCAGTGGATGCCCACGAGCGTCGTGGTGAACATCACCGGATGAATCAGCGCGGACCATTGCAACAAGGCTGGCGCAGTAATGCTTCTAATCTGAATTTAAACCGCGATTACGCCAAGGCCGACAGCCTGGAAATGCAGGCGCTGTTAAAGGTACTGAATCAGTATCAGCCAGACCTGTACATGGATGTGCATGTTACAGACGGCGAAGACTATCAATATGATATTACTTATGGTTTTAACGAGCCGTTTGCCAGTTTAAGCCCGAATGGTGCCAGCTGGCTGGCGCAAGTGTACCGGCCTTATCTGGATCGGCAACTCAGCCGTCAGGGGCATATTCCGGGGCCTTTGGTGTTTGGCCTGGATCGGATGGATTTTAGCAAAGGTTTAAGCGGCTCCACCTCTACACCGCGTTTTTCCAATGGTTATGGTGACGTGCGGCATTTACCGACTATTCTGGTCGAAAATCACAGTTTAAAACCCTATAAACAACGGGTGTTGGGTACTTATGTGTTGTTGGAGCAAACGTTAAAACTGCTCCAGGATCAGGGCAAAGCGTTGCAACTGGCAAAAAAAGCCGATGAAAATTTCCGGCCGCAGCAGCAAGTATTATTGTTTAAAGCAGCCGAGCAACCTGAGCTGATTCATTTTAAGGGCATAAGCTACGAAATAGCGCAAAGCGACATCAGCAAAGCGCCTTATGTCAAATGGACCGGTCAGGCCAAAGATTATGTTGATTTTCCGGTGTACTGGGAAAAAGTACCGGCAATTGAAACCGAAGTTCCGTCGGCTTATTGGATCCCACCACAGTACCAGGATGTCATTAAACGACTGGAAATCCACGGCGTAAAAATGAGCCGGCTTACCGCAGCGAAGACATTGGAATTACAGCAACTGGTGGCGTCGAAGCCCGAATTTGCCGGCAAGTCGTTTGAAGGTCGGGTGGGGGTCAGTGCCACCTTTACGCCTCAATGGCGACAGCTTGAGCTGGCTCCTGGATCAGTGCGCGTCAGTACCGATCAGCCGTTGGGCGCTTTGGCTGTGGCATTGTTGCAACCGCAGGCACCGGATTCTTTCTTTAGCTGGGGTTTTTTCCACGGCATGTTTGAACGGACTGAGTACTTTGAAACTTACGCTATTATTCCGTGGATTGAACAACAGCTGGTCGCCGATCCTAAACTGAAACAACAGTTTGATGAGGCAGTGAAAGCAGATGCAACACTGCAAAAAGACGGTCAGGCGCGATTGGACTGGTTTTATCAACGTTCACCGTTTTATGATGAACAGTATCTGAAATATCCGGTACTACTGGAACGGTAATTTATTAACATCGGGGTCAGAGTCAATTGTTAACGGAATTCCGTTAACAATTGACTCTGACCCCGATGTTAACAGCTTAAGGCGGTGGTGGGGCGTCGCGGCTGATTAACTCGACTAATTGGCCGACGCTTAAGCCTTGTTGGCCACGCACGACCAATTGATCGCCAGGTTTGATCTCTGATTGCACGATGTAATAGGCATCAACGGTACCTAACACGTCAACTTCCAGCCGCTCGGCTTTGCCGTCTTTATTGACCCGCCAGGTGCGATAAGTACTACCTTCCAGTTCCACCGCGTCATAAGGCACGCGGGTGATATTGTCGGCTTTGACTGCCATGGTAATTTCCTGGCGGTAACCGACTAAAATATCGCGTCGATCTTTGGCTGGATGATCAAAATACAAGGTCAGATTTTCAGCCGTACTGTCCAGCCGTTGGCTGACTTCACGTAATTTGAGTGGTTTACCGTTAAAATCAAAACGATGGCCTTTAAGCGCCAGACTGTTCTGATACGCCAGCACCGGTAATTTACATTCTAGTTGTTTGTTTTGGGTCGACATCAGTTGCAAGATCGGCTGACCTTCGGCCAGTTGCGCGCCAGGCTCTGAACTGACTTCAGTAACCTGTGCATCAAAGGGGGCATGGTGATTCAAACGTTTGGTGCGGATTTCAGCGGTTTTTAATTCCAGCTGCAGCCGCTGCATTTTTAACGAAGCGCTATCAAGTTGCAGCTTAAATCTGTTCAGTTCTGATGAGGAAGCCAGGCCTTTTTTGCTGAGCATCAGCGCTTTGTTGTATTCGTCTTCGGCAAAGGCTCTGGCCACCCTTGCGGATTCGATATCGGTTTTAATCAATTCAAGTTGCTGACTTAAATAGACATTATCCTGCTTAGCCACCAGCTGGCCTTTTTTGACCGAGCTGCCGACCGGTAATAATTGCAATAATTCCGCACTGGCGTGGCTGGCAATCCGGTAAGTTACTGGAGCGGCCACGACGCAAGGCAGCACGTGGATCACATCGCTGCTGTGATGGGTGACGACTTCGATGGTGACTCTTTTGGTTGGCGTTGCATAGGATGATGGCGCAACAGCCAAAAACGTGACTGCCAGCAAGGGAGATAAATGAACAGCTTTCAAACGGCAAGGGAACTTCTTCAAGCTAATCTCAGGATAGTGCAAAAAAGAAGCGCATTTTAGCGCAATTCATCGAGTGCTCCGAGATAAATTTTGAGCAGATTGCGGTCGTGGTCGCTTCTGATTAGCATTCTGGCGAATAAAATTTATACAAAGCAGAAACTTGCGAAATTTCGATGCAATACATTTTTATCATTTAGCAGGTATAGGCTGACGTGTGCTTGATGATGGCAGCCGGTAGTGATTAAACCGGCTGCCTTTGCCAATTAGCGCTGGGTAGCTGCTTTCATCGCAGCGACAAAAGCACCAAGTTCTAGCAGCAACTTAGGTTTATCTTGCTGATATTTTTCAATAATTTGCACTATCGCTGAACCGGAAATAGCCCCGGCGGCACCGGCTTCCAGCGCTGCTTTGACGTGTTCTGGTTTGGAAATACCAAAACCAAGTAATGTCGGCGCAGCATTCACATCCCGCAGCTGCTGTACTAGTTGCGACGCTGGCATAGCGGCAGCGGTTTCAGTGCCGGTGACACCAGCGCGGCTGAGCAAATAAGTATAACCACGACCATAGCTGGCGAGCTCGTTCAGTCCATCTTTGGTGATGTTCGGCGGTGCGATAAAAATCTGCGCAATGTCGTGGTTTTGTGCCACGGTCCGGAACATTTTGCTTTCATGCAGCGGCACATCGGCAATCAAAATGGAATCAACACCTGCCGCTTTGGCGGTGCTGTAGAAAGTATCAATACCGCGCGCCAGCACCAAATTGCTGTACAGCAACAATCCGATTGGGATATCGGCATGGTAAGCACGGATTTTGCTGATTAAATCAAAACAATGTGCCGGAGTTACGCCAGCAGCCAAAGCGCGGATATTGGCATTTTGAATAGTCGGGCCATCAGCAATCGGATCAGAAAACGGAATACCCAGTTCCAGCGCATCAGCACCCTGGTCAATCAGGGTTTTGATGATGTCAAAAGACAACTCCAGATTTGGATCGCCGATAGTGACGAAGGGCACAAAGGCTCCTTGTTGTTGTTCGGCTAAGCGTTTAAACATCACATCATAACGTTGCATTTTATGGTTCCTTGGCGGCGCTTGTGCTGCCGCATTGTTCGTCTGGATCAGCCCGTACAAATCTCTGCATCTGGCACGGGCATTCGCAAAATTTATTGTTGTTGCTGCTGTTGTTGTTTCGCCTGCAGCTGCGCCGCCAGTTTGTCTTCAGCAGCTTTTTGTTCAGCAAGCACCGCCATCACATGGCCTAAATCTTTGTCGCCACGACCAGACAGATTCACCAGTAATACCGTAGGTTCAGTGGCCGCAGCAGCCATTTTGATCGCGTGCGCCAGGGCGTGTGAACTTTCCAGCGCCGGAATAATGCCTTCGTTTTTCGCCAGCAGCTGAAAGGCGGCCAGGGCTTCATCGTCGTTGATCGCGACATATTGCGCCCGGCCAATCGATGCCAGAAAAGTGTGCTGCGGGCCAACAGCCGGGTAGTCGAGGCCTGCAGAAATTGAATATGATTCTTCAATCTGGCCATCGGCGGTTTGCATAATGGCGGTATAAGCGCCGTGCAATATGCCAAAACTGCCGGTCGATAGCGCCGCGCCATGTTGATGGGTGTCGATGCCCATGCCACCTGGTTCAACACCAATCAGTTTGACTTGTTCATCTGGAATAAAATCGGCAAACATGCCAATCGCATTCGAACCACCGCCAACACAAGCCAGCACAGCGTCAGGTAATTTACCTTCGGCCAGCAGAATTTGCTGTTTGGCTTCTTCGCCAATCATTTTCTGGAATTCCCGCACTATGGTTGGGAACGGGTGCGGGCCAGCCGCTGTGCCCAGCAAATAATGGCTGGTGGCATAGCTGCCCGACCAATCACGCATCGCTTCGTTCACCGCATCTTTCAGCGTACCGGAGCCGGCCGTGACCGGGATAACCGTTGCGCCCATCAGCTTCATCCGGAACACGTTCGGTTGCTGACGTTCGATATCTTTGGCACCCATATAAATTTTGCAGTTCAGCCCAAGTAGCGCACAGGCCAATGCCGTGGCGACACCATGCTGACCGGCACCAGTTTCGGCAATGATGTCTTTTTTGCCCATTCGCTTAGCAAGCAAAGCCTGGCCCAGCACCTGGTTGGTTTTATGGGCGCCGCCGTGCAATAAGTCTTCGCGTTTTAAGTAAATTTTTACCAGCGGATTGGGGCTGATATTGCGGCATAAGGTCAACGGTGTTGGCCGGCCGGCATAATGGGTTAATAAGTGCTGAAATTCGGCGTGAAAAGCCGGATCATCCTGGGCATCAATAAAGGCCTGCTCCAACTGGCGCAGTGCCGGAACTAACAGTTCTGGCACGAACATGCCGCCATATTCGCCGAAATAAGGGTTAAGTGTGTGCTTAGTCATAACTGAATTCTCTGATCTGTGAAAAGGCAAGGGCGATTTTGGCTGGGTCTTTTACCCCAGGGGCAGACTCCAGTCCCGAGTTCATATCCAATCCGGCTATAGCCAGCGGCAACGCGGCGGTCAGGTTCTCCGGAGTCAGGCCACCGGCCAGCATTACTGGTTTTTGTAGCAGTTGTTGCTGCAATAAGCTCCAGTCGAATTTCAGGCCGGTGCCACCCGGAATACCGGGGGTAAAACTGTCGAGTAAAATACGATCGGCAAAACGACTAAATTGTGGCAAGCGGTCTTTTACCCGGTAGGCTTTCCAAATCTGCACTGCTTTTGGTAGAAGTTCCCGAAGTTGATGCAGGTAACTTTCATCTTCGTCACCATGCAATTGTACCGCCGCCAACCCTAGTTCTTTAGCCACTAGCGCTACTTGCGCCAGCGCTTCATTGACAAAAACTCCAACGTAGCGCAGCGGGGCGGCGGCCATAATGCTTTTTGCCTGCGCCATACTGATAAAACGTGGTGATTTGGGATAAAAAATCAGCCCGCCAAAATAGGCGCCGGCTTGTTCTACCAGCTGCGCTTGTTCCGGCGTCGTCAAGCCACACACTTTGTGTTCACCCAGCACTAAAGCCCGTACCGCAGATTCTAAATCCGGCTGTGCCATCAGCGAACTACCCACCAAAAAGGCTTTGGCAACTTTACGTAAATGCCGCACCTGATGGTTGTGGTAAATACCGGATTCGGATACAACCGGAGTTCCAGGTGGAACAAGCCGTGCCAGCCGGAAACTGGTTTCGAGATTGGTTTCCAGTGTACGTAAGTCGCGGTTATTAATACCGATAAGTTCAGCTTTTAGTTCAACGGCGCGAAAGGTTTCTTGCTCATTACTGACTTCGGTCAGCACCGTCATATTCAGACTATGCGCAGTATCCGCCAGCAGCCGGTACTCGGCATCATCCAGCACCGACAACATCAGCAGCACCGCATCGGCACCCAGCAGTCGACCGAGGTAAATCTGATAAGGATCAATAATAAAGTCTTTGTGCAGTAGCGGTTGTTGCACTTTTAACCGCATTTGCGCCAGATAGCCGTAGCTGCCCTGGAAAAATTTATTGTCGGTCAGTACCGAAATGCAGTCGGCGTATTTGCCATACACCGCGGCAATTTCGTCCAAATCAAAATGGGCACGAATTAGGCCTTTGGAGGGGGATGCTTTTTTGCATTCCAGAATAAAACGCGCGCCAGGTTTTAGCAGTGCCTGTAAAAAATTACGCGAGGTTGGCCTCACTTCGCTCTGAAAAGTCTCCAGCGGTCGTTGTTCTTTTTGCGCCACCAGTTCCAACCGTTTATGGCTGATGATAGTGTCAAGCACGTTGGCCATGACTGATCTCCTGTAATAGCGTCAGCGCTGTACCTGCTTTGCCTTGTTGTAAATGTTGCAGCACTTGCTGCGTCAATCCGGCTAAATCTTCACCTTGTCCGGCAATTTTACGCATTGCAGCGACATTGGCAGCAATAGCAGCCAGATGGGCTAAAGGCGCTGAGCCTTGTAAAATAGCCCGGCTGGCGGCCGCGTTTTCGGCAGGTTTACCACCGGCTAAATCGCTAAGTTGAATTGGTGCCAGGCCAAAATCGGCGGCCGTGAGGGTGAATTTGTGCAACTGACCGTCTTTCACTTCTGTCACTTGGGTCACGCCATGCAAAGCGATTTCGTCACAACCAGCGCCATGTACTACCCAGGCGCGCTCGACACCCAGTTGCAATAATGCTTGTGCCATCAAATCGCAAAGCGCTGCATCGTACACGCCAAGTAATTGAAACTTAGGCGCGACCGGGTTTAACAGTGGCCCTAATAAATTAAATAAAGTACGGGTTTTCAGCGCGGTACGTACCGGCATCGCATGGCGAATGCCCGGATGGTACTGCGGCGCGAATAAAAAACTCACTCCAGCTTCATCAAGCGCAGTTGCCGCTGTTGCCGGGCTTTGCTGGATATTTACACCCAGCTGCTCCAGTAAATCGGCAGAGCCGCTTTGCGAAGATACGCTGCGATTGCCATGTTTGGCCACTTTCAGGCCAAAATCTGGTGCCACTAACGCGGCGGTGGTCGAGATATTAATGGTATTGCTGCCATCTCCACCGGTACCGCAGCAATCAATACTGGCAAAATTAACTTTTGGAAACCTGGTGGCGGCCTTGCGAAAAGCCAGCGCCGCACCGGCGATTTCGTCAGCTGTCTCACCCTTAAGTTTTAGCGCAATTAATACCGCCGATAACAACACCGGGTCGACATCACCATGCGCGACAGCGCTGAAAAAGGTTTCGCTTTGCTGCTGACTCAGGCTTTCGCCGCTAAGTAGCTGGTGCAAAAAAGGCTGAGCGACAAAAGTTGCGCCTTCGGTTAAAACTGCAGTCATACCGCACCTCCGGCGATGTGTGTTTGAGTCCTAATTTGCGTAAGGTACGCCAGACTTTGCGCCAGTAGTGGTTTACCTAAAGTGGTTAAAATCGATTCCGGGTGGAATTGAAAACCCAAAGCACAATCGGTTTCATGCACAATGGCCATCGGAATATGTTGATAATTGGCAATCACTTGCAAAGCATTAGGCATTTCGGTGGCCATTAAAGAATGATAACGCGCCACCGGAAAGGGTCTTGGCAAACCGGCAAATACCGGATGATCAGTAAGCTCAATCAACGATGTTTTACCATGCACAGTTTCACCGGCCCGGCCCACCACGCCACCATAGTGTTCTACCAAAGCCTGGTGGCCTAAACAAATGCCCAACATTGGGAATTTACCGGCGCAAAGCGCAATTAATGCAGGCATGGAACCGGCTTCTGACGGCGCGCCAGGACCAGGTGACAACAGCAGCACGATGTTGGCGTCTGTTTGTTGATCTTGCAGCATTTTGTCGAAGATAAATGCTGCGGGTACGGTGTTGCGGTACAGCTTGAGTTCGCAGTCGAGCTGCGCCAGTTCGTCGACCAGGTTGTAGGTAAAAGAGTCTTTGTTATCCAACAGGTAAACGATGGTTTTAGCAGTGCTGGTGTTCGTATTTAAAGTACTCATTTGGCACCTCCGGCAGCCAGAATGGCGCTAATCACTGCTTGCGCCTTGCTGCGGGTCTCATCGGCTTCAGCTTGCGCCACGGAGTCAAAGACCACGCCTGCGCCGGCCTGAATATAGGCGGTACCGTTGGCGACATAAGCACTGCGAATGACGATGCAGCTATCAAAATCGCCGTTGCCAGCGAGATAGCCAACAGCGCCGCCATAACTGCCGCGTTTTTTTCCTTCAACTTGCCGGATCAGTTCGGCCGCCCGAACTTTCGGTGCACCAACTAGAGTGCCCATATTCATACAAGCCTGATAGGCATGCAGCGCATCAAGCTGCGGTTTGAGCGTGCCGACTACGCGTGACACCAAATGCATCACATACGAATAGCGGTCGACTTTTAGCAGTTCTTTGACATAACGACTGCCCGGCACACTAATGCGCGCTACATCGTTACGGGCTAAATCCACCAGCATCAGATGTTCAGCTTTTTCTTTTTCGTCCTGACGCAGTTCTAGCTCAATCCGGCTATCAAGATCACGGTCAATCTGACCTTTGGCATTAAAACCACGGCGACGAGTACCAGCAATCGGATAAATCTCTACCTGACGGCTTAGTGCATCAAATTTAAGTGCCGATTCTGGCGAAGCACCAAACAGCGTGAAGGCTGGATCTTGTAAGAAAAACATATAAGGGCTGGGGTTTTGGGTTTTTAACCTGGCATAAGCACTGAGCGGGCAAGGGCAGGGCAAACTAAAACAACGGCTTGGCACCACCTGAAACACATCACCAGCGACGATATTGTGTTTCAGCATTTCCACTTGCGCCACAAAATCGCTGTCTGCGATATCAACGATGGCGCCGCTGGTCGTTCCTGCCGAAACTGAAATACTGGCAGTCGCTGGCACAAACACCGGTTGTTGTTTTAACGCCTGACTGAGTTGCTCTAAACGTTTGCCAACGACAAAACAGTTGGCCATGGCGGTATCGCCACAAAAAATGTTGCCAATCAACCGGCTTTGCTGTGTTTGATGATCCAGCACCAACACGGTTTCGGCGAGATAAAACAAATAATCCGGGCACTGATTTTCAGCAGTTGGCACCTGGGGTAACTCTTCTACTGTCGCCACCATGTCATAGCCAATCACCCCACCTAAAAATATCGCAAAGGGTTCATCACTTTGATTTTTAAGCTGATGTTGTAAAGTGCGCAGGACGTCAAACGGATGGGGTGCAACGAGTTTGCTGTCTTCATCAAGCAGCGGATCCGGACGCATAAAATTGATCAACAGTGGATTATTGCCACTGATACTGGCACGCGTGGCCAGTTGTCCGGCGATAAAAGGTAATAACAAAGCGCCGTTTTCGCTGATGGCAGTAATGCTGACTTGCTCGCCCTGACATTCAATCCGCAGTGCGGCATCAATCAACATCAGGCTTTTTAAATTGTCTTTGCTGTCAATTTCTGCAGATTCCAGTAACAGCGAATAAGGGCTGTCGGCTGCAAGCTGCTGATAACAGGCTAAAGGATCGGCCTGATATGGAACGGTTTGGCTAATGCTGGCAACCTGACCGATTTCGGTGGTGATGTGACTAAAAATCATAAATTATTCCTGTAGTTAGCTTTTACAATCATCGACAGTGGGCCCTGAATTTGCCTTTGAGAATTGCCACCAGCGCCAGGAAATTAACATGATAGAACTCATGGTTTGGTACTCGTCTTGGTTGAAAAATTACAAAAAAAAAGCCCGTTCGTTGAAACGGGCTTCTTGGGATTATTTAAGGGTAAACAACGCCAACACACGCCCGTTAAGGAGTATGCCACCACCAGCTAATTGCCTGAGTAAATTGCGTTGAGAGTTGAGACATCAGAAAGCACCCTAAAAATGATGCTGCTATAAAACCTCAATTTAGGGGCGGGCGTCAAGCCGAAATCTGTGGAAATTGAAAATAAAACGTTTAGATGTCTGAAAGTCTGCAAGTGCCTATCTAACATTCATGCTGAGAGTGACGGTGCCGGCGGCAACAAACATTCAGCTGGATGGGGTGAATTATGGCACAATGCGCTTCTTCAAAAGCGGCAATACGCTGTACCGTCGCTTTCATTGTTAGTTTTTAATACCGCCGGACTTGTTCATGAAAATAGATTTACATAGCCATACCTTTTGCTCGGATGGTCTGTTAAGCCCGGAAGATCTGGTCCGCCGCGCTGTTGAGAAAAAAGTGCAGGTGCTGGCGATCACCGATCATGACACCACCAACGGTCTAGCCGCTGCACATGCTGAAATTGCCGCAGCCCAGCTACCACTGCAATTGATCAACGGCGTCGAAATCTCCACCAGCTGGTATGAATTCGAAATTCATGTGGTGGGGCTTAACATCAATCCAGCCTGTCCGGAATTTCAAAGCCGATTGGAAAGCCAGCAGCAACGCAGGCTGGAAAGAGCTACGGAAATGGCAAGGCGATTGACCAAGTATCAGGTGCCGGATTGTTTGCCAGCCGTGCTGGAGCTGGCCAACGGCGCTGCGTTAACACGTACCCATTTCGCCCGACATTTAGTCAATATTGGCAAAGCCAGTTCACTGAATAATGTCTTTAAAAAATATCTGGCGCGGGGCAAAGCCGGTTATGTGCCGAATAATTGGGTTGAGCTAGCCACCGCAGTGCAGTGGATCCACGACGCCGGCGGCATTGCCGTATTGGCGCATCCACTGAAATACAATCTCAATGGCAAGTGGCTGACAAAATTAGTGCGCGAATTTGCATTGGCTGGTGGTGATTCGGCTGAAGTGGCATCACCGCAGCAAACACCGGTACAAAAGCGTGAGATTTGGCGCTTGTGCCAGTTGTTTGAATTGACTGCTTCGGTTGGCTCTGATTTTCATCAGCCGACTGACTGGAACGAGCTTGGCCGTGGATTGTATATGACCGACGATATCATTCCGCTGTGGCGTGACTGGACTTTTAACGAAGCCTTATGGGCTGCTGAAATGGCTTCAGTTCCGCTTGGTGATGCTCCGGTTATTTTAAATTAGCCGACGTACCGATGATGCACCGCTGCGCTTGAAAAATCGCTAAATCCTTGCTATTGCTAATAAAACACAACTTTCATTAAGCTGGCAAAGGCTGGCAGGGAGCAGGCCATGAGCCAGTTTTTTTACGTCCACCCGGAAACGCCACAAAGCCGTTTGATTAAACAAGCGGTGCATATTATTAAACAAGGTGGCGTGGTGGTGTACCCCACCGACAGTGGTTATGCGCTGGGTTGCCATATCGGTGATAAAACCGCACTGGAGCGTATTTTACAAATTCGCCAAATTAGTGGGGATCACCATTTAACTCTGATGTGCCGCGATTTATCTGAGTTGTCGGTGTATGCCAAAGTGGAAAATACCGCGTTTCGGTTGTTGAAAAACAATACCCCGGGTCCTTACACATTTATTCTGCGTGGCACCAAAGAAGTACCAAAACGGTTGCTTAACGAAAAGAAAAAGACCATCGGCCTGCGTATTCCTGATCACAAGATTGCGCTGGCGTTATTGCAGGAATTGGGCGAGCCACTGATGTCGAGCAGTTTAATTCTGCCGGGGCAGCAGTTCACTGAATCGGACCCGGAAGATTTACGTGATCAACTGGAAAAGCAGGTCGACCTCATTATGCACGGCGGTGTATTGCCGGGTAATCCAACCACCGTCATTGATTTATCTGACGATGTTGCAGTGGTGGTGCGGGAAGGTGCCGGTGATATCAGGCCGTTTCTGTAACCGATGAGCACCGAAACGCATACAGCAGCGGATCCTTTGCCACTGGCGCCATTACCACCGCTAACAGTACAGCCGCCATTGCCGCTGGCCTTTGTCCGCGGCGAAGCGGTGCATTTGCGGCCGGATGATTTATATATCCCGCCCGATGCACTGGAAGTACTGCTTGAAGCTTTCGAAGGTCCGCTGGATTTTCTTTTGTATCTTATCCGCAAACATAAATTCGATATTGTCGATTTACCGGTCAATGAAATCACCCGCCAGTACATGGATTACATCGACCTGATGCAGGGCATGAATTTTGAGCTGGCATCGGAATATCTGGTGATGGCGGCGATGCTGGCGGAAATTAAATCGCGGTTATTACTGCCGCGCCACGAGCATCAACCGGAAGCCGAGTTAGATCCCAGAGCAGAACTTATTCGCCGCTTGCAGGAATATGAACAATTTAAACAAGCCGCTACCGATTTGGATGCGCAGCCGCGCCAGGATCGGGATTTTTTTCTGGTCAAAGCAGACCTTGCGACCAACTTTGCACCTTTGGTGATTTTGCCGGATGTATCGCTGGCGGATTTGGTCGCAGCCTTGGCCGATGTCGCCAAAAGAGTAAAAGATTTTCAGCATCACCACATTTCCAAAGAGAAACTATCGACCCGTGAGCGGATGAGCCGGATTTTAGAGCAGCTCAAAGCCAGTGAAGGTTATCTGGTGTTTGAGCAGTGTTTTAGCCTGGAAGAAGGCCGCGCTGGGGTGGTGGTCAGTTTTCTGGCGATTTTAGAACTGGTGAAAGAAAAGCTGGTTTTACTGGATCAAGTACAAGCCTATGGTCAGATCCATCTGAAGTTGGCATAATGCGCGCCGTTACCCGGCTCTCAATCCCTACAGGATCCCTGCATGGCCGCCAAAATCAATGACAGTCAACTTGCTCAATTACTGGAAGCAACCTTGTTCGCCAGCGAGCGGCCATTGACAGCGGATGAACTGATTGCAACGGTGCTGAGTGATTTTGCCATCAGCAACAAAAGGTTGCTGATGGTGATTAAGCAGCTGATGCTGGATTATCAGGGGCGCGGTATTGAATTAGTTGCTACCGCCAGTGGTTATCGTTTTCAGACCAAAAGCGAGTGGAGCGAATATCTTGCCAGATTGTGGCCGGAACGTTCGCCACGATATTCGCGGGCGGTACTGGAAACTTTGGCGTTGATTGCCTATCGTCAACCGATCACCCGCGGCGAAATTGAAGCGGTTCGTGGCGTGACTGTAAGCAGTCAGATCATGCGGACCTTGCTTGATCGGGGCTGGGTGAAAGTGGTTGGCCACAAAGAAGTGCCGGGTCGGCCTGGTTTGTACGCTACCACCAAAGAATTTTTAGATTATTTTGGGTTAACCGACTTAGCGTCGTTACCTGCCTTAACCGAGTTTTCAGCCCAATCTGTGCTTAGCATGGAAACTGAAGCTCTTTTTGCCACCGCAGTGGCAGATGCAACACCTTTGCAGTAGGCGACAGCCACGCCAGGTGCTACAGCCAAGCTGTTATCAACGGCGAAGCTAGCAGCCACTGCCAACACAGTCGGGATGACTGAGGAGTAGAATGATGAGTGAAAAATTACAGAAAATACTGGCGCGGTCTGGTGTCGGTTCACGTCGTGAGATGGAAACCTGGATCAGTGCAGGCCGTGTCACCATTGATGGCAAGTTAGCCACTTTAGGTGACCGCGTGTTGCCAACGCAGGCGGTACGGGTGGATGGTCATCCGGTAAAACTGGCCTCGGAAGCCGAGCAGATTTGCCGGGTGATTGCTTACCATAAGCCGGAAGGCGAAATTTGTTCCCGCACCGATCCGGAAGGTCGGCCGACCGTGTTCGACCGCTTACCAAAAATCCGTGATTCACGCTGGATTGCCATAGGCCGGCTTGATATCAACACCTCTGGTTTGCTGCTGTTCACCACCGATGGTGAACTTGCCAACCGCTTAATGCACCCGAAGTTCGAAGTAGAACGTGAATATGCGGTGCGGGTGTTTGGTGATGTGACTGACGCCATGATCCAGAAACTGCGGACCGGCGTGGAGCTGGAAGACGGCAAAGCAGCCTTTAAAAAAATCAAAGCCAGTGGCGGCGAAGGCATTAACAAGTGGTTTAACGTCACGCTGACTGAAGGCCGCAACCGCGAAGTGCGCCGGATGTGGGAATCCCAAGGTGCGGTGGTGAACCGCTTGATCCGGGTTCGTTATGGCGATTTGATGTTACCAAAACACTTACCAGCAGGTGGTTACACCGAGTATGCGCTGGAAGAAGTGAACTATCTGCGTAAAGTAGTGCATATGGATTACGAAACGGAAACGCTGGCGAAACCGGAAGACAAAGAAGAGCGTCGCCGCCGCATGGCATCGATCAAACGTGCTGTACGCAAGCATCAGATTTTGCTGAAAAATCCGGAATTAAAAGCCAAAGCTGAGAAAGAAGCAGAGCAAAAAGCCAAAGCGAAAAAGCCGTCCAAACCAGTGTTTAAAGGTAAAAAACGTACCCGTGATTAATGGGTGGTCGTTTCGCCAAAAATAAGTTGGTTATCAAAAAACGGCCTGGCAGCTCACCACTGCCGGGCCGTTTTGTTTGCAAAGATTGTAATAATGGCTTCGCGGCCGTCGCTGTATTTGCTTGGTCGGTAGGTTGTCTTTAAGAGCTGTTCAGCGTTAGGTGCAAAAAATAAGCCTGCACCAATTGCGACACAGGCTTATGAACGGAGAATTTGATTAGCGCTAAATTGGGTTATTTGTAAAATCGGTTAACCACCGATTTGATTAATAATACGTGTCTGAAGCTTGATGGATCTGAGGCTCGTCCTGCAAATCTTCAAAGCTGATGGCAAAATGCTGTTGGTTATCGTGAATGTCCTGTAAGTACACCGCTCGATCCTGAGCATCAATCCAGCTGACGATTCCAACGCCTTTTTTACTTTGGCACAACATGCCGAGTTTCAGATCCTGCACATTCATCGCTTGGTCCTCATTCAGTTGATATTCAGTTAAGACTTATCAGGTTAGACGATGATTTTCGCTTTACAGATCTCCGACCAGTTGCATTTGCCCCTAAGCGCACAATTTCAAAGTGAATTTATTTTTTCTGATCTCGCCAGAAAGTTGGATTTTTGGAGTTGATTTCCAAAAATTGGTTAATCGAAACGATAACAACAGAGATATGAATTGACTGTACCGCAACATCGACCGGTTTTTGAACGGGTTGTTATGTTTTTAAATCAATCCGCTGGTGAATATTGGTCCATTGATCCGGGAATTTACCTTGTAGCACATAAGAAAAAGCAATCAATTCTGCAATCAGCAGGTAGAGCTCTTTGGGGATTTGATCGCCAAGCTCAATCTGCCGCAGCAGTTTACTCAGTTCTTCATCTTCATGGATCAACACGCCATGTTCCCGCGCCAGCGCGATGATTTCATCGGCTAGTTCGCCATGGCCTTTGGCAACAATTTTTGGCGCTGATTGACCGTCGTAGTGCAGAGCAATCGCGGCTTTTTCATTCGTGCCTTTGCTGTTGGCAGGTTGTTCAACAGTGACTTTGTCGTAACGTTTATCCGTCATACCCGTACCGCCAATAAACTGTTACTGCGAGCAAACAGTTGCTCTGGAATTTTGCCGAGCTGGCATTGGGCTTCGGTCACCGCAAGCCCCTGCATTTTTAGCCGGTCTTTTAACAGCGGCAAAAACTGCTCGGCGCTGCTGACAACCTGTGCTTGTTCAGCATAAAACTGCAGGCTGACTTCCAATCCGGTTAATCGAACCTGCACCAACAGATTACCGGCATCGGCTAAATCAAACTTCATCGTCAACTGCCATTGCTGGCGTTTGGCTTCACCGGCTTTGCCATCGGCTTCCCGCTCGGTCAAAGCCAGTTCAGCAAACCGACTTTCCCCTTGTTGTACTAAGGGTAGCTGAATAAACAATTGCTGATGCTGCTGTGGTGATTGTGCTTGTTCGGCGGTGGCAAACTGTGCGCCTTGCATTTTACTGGCATGTCCGGCGAGCTGCTTCAACAATTGACTGGACTGGGTTTGATCCAGCTGCGCCACCAGGTTCTGCAGCCGCTGCGCCGGACTGGATTTCACATCCGCTGTCGGCTGGTTACCAAGCCGACCGAGCAGTAACTGTAAAGCAACAGCCAGTGTGCTGGCGCTGCTGTTGGTCTGACTGATTTGCTGCAGTGGATTAAACTGCAGCGCAGCGGTTAGTTGTTGCTGCAGTTGCGCTTGCTGAATAGGGCGTGAGCTATCCAGGGTCTGTGCTTTGAGTTCTTTTAAAATGGCCAGAACAGCGGGTGGCAATTCCGGCAACTCCAGCAAAGGATCCACTGTGGGATTTTGTAAGGGCAGCCATTGCCGCCAGGCATTGCTGACATCAACCGTAATTTTCGAAGGTTGTTGCTGCGGATTGACTGCTGTCGCCGACTGTGATGGTTGCCATTGAATAGATCTGTTCAGCGCGGTACTTTCAACTTTGACCTGTGTCGCCGAGGCCGAGTCAGCCGTTAGTTGCAGTTGCCATGTCGGACTTTTTCCTGCGACTGGCATCGCTTGGAGTTGCCAGTTTGGCAATGTCCCGGCTTTGCTATTTGCTTGCGGCAATTCTAGTTTACCAAGTTGTAACTGGCCGTTATCTAACGATATGGCACTGGGTTGCAGCGCTTTCGCCAGCACCGGTAACAAGGCGGTGGTTTGTACAGCAGTGAACACTTGTGTTTTGTGGATCTGACTGGCCGCCGCAGTTGGTGACGTTGTGGTACCCGGCAGCAGGGCGACAGTACTTTGTTTGTCTGTCCCTGGTTTCACTGCGCCAGCACTTGGTTGGTCCCGCTCTGGCACAGTATCCTGCAAAGTGATACTGATTTTTATTTGCCCTTGCACTAACTGCACCGTCAGCTGTGCCATTTTTGGTGGCTGGACTGGCCAGTCGGCCGCACCTTCAAGCCAACTGGTTGGTAACTGTAATTGCTGCTGATTTGGCAATGTCATCACTAATTGTTGCTGTTGGCGTTGCAGTTGCACCAGCATTGCGAGTGGTTGTTGCAGTTGGCTGCCAAGTAATTGCATTAATTGCGATGGTTGCAGCGGAATATGCACCGGTGCTTGCTGGCTTTGGATCTGTAGCTGGCCTTGTGCGCCTGGCTGCAGCTGAAGTTGTAATTGCAGTGGCGAGTTGGTTACTGGCGGTTGTTGCGCTGCGGGTGAGTGAGCATTCTGTCCGGAAAGCTGACCTTGCAACTGACCATTTAACGTTACCTGGGTGGCCAGCGCCTGATTCGAGACCACTTGATTTTGCAACGCCGCTGGTGATTGTGGAGTGGCCTGCAACAGCAAGGCAGTTTGTTGTGGGGTTAATTGAATTTGTACCGGGCCTTGTGGGGTTGCTACATGCAAATGACCACTGCCATCCGACCCAATATTCAGCAGCGCCTGATACAAAGTGTCAGGCATAAGTTTCAGACTTTGCAGGTTCGGTTGCGTCCTGCTGGAGCCAATCTGTAATAACGCATCAAGATTGATCTGGTTCATATTTTTGTCTGTTACCTGTGCTACCAAGGTTATAGCGCATTCGTATTCTACTGCCAATATGCTAATATGCGCGCTGTTTTTTAGAAGAGTAGCGCCGACCCCGTGTTAACTGCCAGCAATCTTTGTTGTGTTCGCCAGGACCGCATTTTGTTCGAAGCTGTCAACCTGCAATTGACGGCGGGGCAGCTATTACAGATTGGTGGTAAAAACGGTGCCGGCAAAAGCAGTTTATTACGCATTCTGGCAGGACTGGCGCAGCCGGATGATGGCGAAGTATTTTGGCAAAACCTCCCGCTGGCTGACGGTGATTTCCCGCAAAACCTGTGTTTTATTGGCCACTTAAGTGGTATTCAACCGCAATTAACAGCCCTGGAACACTTAGAGTTCTGGCAAGCAGCCTTTGGCTTTACCGCAACAGATGGTTTTCAGGTGCTGGCAACTCTGGGCTTGGCTGGACTTGAAGATATTCCATGTCAGCTATTATCGGCGGGTCAGCAGCGCCGGGTGTCCTTAGCCAGATTATGGCTGACCACCAGGCCACTGTGGATTTTAGACGAACCATTTACCGCGCTGGATCAATCAGCGATTTTGCTGTTACAGCACAAGTTTACCGAACACCTCGAGAACGGCGGCGCCATTATTTTGACCACACATCAGCCGTTAACCCAGCATTTTCCTGCCGCACAACTTTTGGAGCTTGCCTACCGATGGTGATGTTTAAAGCAGCTTTTGTGCGGGAATGGCGGTTGTTGGCGCGGCAAAAGGCCGATTGGCTGAATCCACTGATGTTCTTTCTGATCGTGTTAACCTTGTTCCCGCTGGGTATCGGTGCCAAGCCTAATTTGCTGGCGGAAATTGCCCCCGGTATTATCTGGATTGCAGCTCTGCTCAGTGTGTTGCTCGGGGCAGAACGGTTATTTAAAGACGATTTTCGCCAGGGTGTGCTGGAACAGTTAGTGGCAGCAGAAGAGCCGATGCTGGCATATGTGCTGGCAAAAATTGTCAGCAGTTGGTGTAGTACCGCGTTGCCGCTGCTGCTGATCTCGCCGCTGATTGCGTTATTATTGGGATTGGATACCGCGGCCTGGCTGGCAGTGTTGTTGACCTTGCTGCTTGGCACGCCGCTGTTGAACTTGCTGGCGGCACTTGGCGCGGCGTTAACACTTTCTGCCGACAAAGGTGGCATTTTACTGGCTTTACTGATTTTACCTTTGTATATTCCGCTGCTTATTTTTGCCAGTGCCGCAGTAGATCAGGCTAGCCTTGGTCTGGACTATTCGGGACAACTGGCCGTATTAAGCGCTATGTTATGTCTGGCGCTGGCACTGGTGCCGCTGGCCGTGCTCAAAGCATTAAAACTAAACGTGGGGTGATATGTTTAAGTGGCTTGATCCATATGCAAAACCAGAAACATTGTACCGAATTTGCGGATTATGGTTTCCCTGGTTAATGACCGCTGCTGTGGCTACTTTATTGCTAGGCACAGTGTGGGGGCTGGCCTTTACCCCGGCCGATTATCAGCAAGGTGACAGCTACCGGATCATCCATATTCATGTGCCTTCGGCGATTTGGTCAATGGGCGCATATAGCAGCATGGCGATTGCCGCTTTGATTGCGCTGGTGTGGCAGGTGAAAGCGGCGCAGTGGGCCGTTGGAGCTATAGCGCCGATTGGCGCTGTATTTACGGTGATTGCGCTTTTCACCGGCGCCGCCTGGGGCAAACCAATGTGGGGCACCTGGTGGGTGTGGGATGCCAGACTTACGTCAGAGCTGATTTTGTTATTTTTGTATTTAGGTGTGATTGCGCTGTCAGGCGCTTTTGCTGACCGGCAGACCGGTGCCAAAGCTTCGGCTTTACTGGCCGTTGTCGGCGTTGTTAACCTGCCAATCATTCACTTCTCAGTCGAATGGTGGAACACCTTACACCAGGGCGCCACTATCACTAAATTTGCCAAACCTTCGATTGATGCCAGCATGTTGTGGCCTTTGCTCATTTCGATTTTGGCCTTTGGATTGTGGCTGGCGGCGCTCACCTGTCTGCGCTTGAAAACTGCCATTTTACAAAATGAGCAACACCGGCCCTGGGTGCGGCAACTTACCGCTTCAGCGGCGAAAGAGGGTTAAGTAGATGCCAGAGTTACACTTTTCTTCCTGGAATGCGTTTTTTGCGATGGGCGGTTATAGCTTATTCGTCTGGTTATCTTTTGGCGTTACTTTTGCGTTGCTGGGTCTGCTATGGTGGTTTAGTCAGGCCGGACACCGGCAATTGCTGCGGGAACTCGCGGCGAAACAAGCGCGGGAATTGCGGGTGCAACAACAGTTACTTAAACAGTCTGAGCAGCAGTCAAAGCAGCAGTCAGCACAGGAGCAGTCGGCATGAATCCAAGACGTAAACAGCGGCTGATGGCGGTCAGTGCCATTTTGTTGTTATTAAGTGGTGCTGTTGGCGCGATGTTGTATGCATTGCAGGAAAATGTCGATTTATTCTATACGCCAAGTCAGTTGCTGGACGGCATAGGCAAGGACAAAGTAAAACCGGTACCGGGCCAAAGATTGCGTATCGGCGGCATGGTCGTGCCAGGATCAGTAAAACGCGATGAAACCACCTTAAAAGTGAGTTTTGATTTGGTCGATACCGGGCCGATCGTCACTGTGCATTATGAAGGCATTTTGCCGGACTTGTTCCGCGAAGGGCAGGGCATTGTAGCGCAGGGCACTTTGCTGGATGCCACCAATATTGCCGCCACTGAAGTGCTGGCCAAGCATGATGAAGACTATATGCCGCCGGAAGTCGCTGCAGCGATGAAGGGGATTAAGCATGTGCCACCTTCGAAAACTTACCCGCAACAAACAAGCCCGCAACAAACATACCCGGCCAAAGCCGAATCAAAACCGGTAGCTGAGGCACAACAATGATCCCAGAAATTGGCCAACTGGCGCTGACGTTTGCGCTGGCGTTATCGTTGCTACTGGCGGTAGTGCCGTTATACGGTAGCTTTGTCGCCAATCAACGGGCGTTATTACTGGCCAAACCGTTGGCCATTGGCATGTTTGTGCTGAGCGCTTTTGCGATGGGCTGCCTGATTTACGCCTTTTTGCACAGTGATTTTACCGTCATCAATGTCGCCAGTAATTCCAGTACCACCTTGCCCTGGTATTTTAAAATGACTGCCAGTTTTGGCTCGCACGAAGGCTCTATGCTGCTGTGGGTCAGTATGCTGACGTTGTGGACGGCCTTGGTGGCGCTTTTTTCCAAATCACTGCCGCTGTTGATGCAAGGCCGTATTCTGGGTGTGCTGGGGCTGATTTGCCTTGGTTTTATCGCCTTTTCACTTTTTATGTCTAATCCATTTGCCCGCAGTTTGCCGTTTTATCCGGTTGAAGGCCGTGATTTAAACCCGCTGCTGCAGGATTTTGGCATGATCGTGCATCCGCCGTTGTTGTACCTGGGTTATGTTGGTTTTGCGGTGACTTTTGCGTTTGCCATCGCTGCACTGATCGGCGGTAAATTTGACAGTACCTGGGCGCGCTGGGCCAGACCCTGGACCTTAGCGGCCTGGATGTTTCTGACCATGGGCATCATGCTTGGCAGTTGGTGGGCTTATAACGAGCTTGGCTGGGGCGGCTGGTGGTTCTGGGATCCGGTTGAAAATGCCTCCTTTATGCCATGGCTGGTGGGGACTGCGTTATTGCACTCGCTGGCGGTGACTGAAAAACGTGGCACTTTTAAATCCTGGACAGTGCTGTTGGCCATCGCCGCATTTTCTTTAAGCCTGATGGGCGCATTTTTAGTGCGCTCCGGTGTGCTGGTGTCGGTGCATTCTTTTGCCACCGATCCAAGTCGTGGTTTGTATTTATTGGTGTTTTTATTACTGGTGGTTGGCGGTTCGTTGTTTTTATACGCGCTGCGGATGAATGCGGTGCGCTCGCAAGCGCGGTATCAACTGTTCAGTCGCGAAGTACTGCTATGGGGCAATAACGTATTTTTGCTGACGGCAACGCTGGTAGTGTTCCTTGGCACCATGTATCCGTTGTTTCACAAAGAGTTGGGCCTGGGTTCCATTTCTATCGGCGAGCCGTTTTTTAATCAGATGTTTTTTTACTTAGCCATCCCATTCAGTTTGCTGCTGGGCATGGGTCCCTGGGTGCGCTGGAAGCAACAGACGTTACCGCCGTTGCTGAAACCTTTGACGCTGGTAGCACTGGCAGCATTAACCCTGGCACTTGGCTATCTGACTTTAACCCAGCAACTGGCAGCCAATCTGGCATTGCTCGGCATGTTGCTTGGTGCCTGGGTTGGGATGTCAGCGATTGGTGAAGTTTGGCAGCGTATGCAACAACTTGGCGGCATCAGCACTGGTTTTGGCCGGTTGCAGGCCAGCCATTGGGGCATGACTATCGCTCATATCGGTTTTGCGGTGTTAGTGATTGGCGTGGCGATGACCAAGACGCTCAGCATTGAAACCGACGTGCGGATGAAAATTGGCGACACTGCAGCACTTGGCGGTTATGAGTTTAAGCTGCTGGATGTGTATGAACTCAAAGGCGCTAATTATGGTGGTCAGGCAGCTGAAATCGCGGTAACCGAACAAGGGCAGCCGATTGCCCAGCTGCACGCCGAAAAACGTTTTTATCCGATCCAAAAAACCGTGATGACCGAAGCTGCCGTGCATGCCAGACTCAGCCGTGATTTATTTGTGGCGCTAGGTGAGGAAATTGCGGGGCCGTCCTGGTCAGTGCGGGTTTATGTAAAGCCGTTTGTGCGTTGGATATGGCTCGGTGGTTTATTGATGGCGTTGGGTGGTTTGATTGCATTGCTGGATAAACGCTATCGGCGCAGCTTTGTCGCTGCTCCGCTGCAAGAGCCAGAGCAGACGCTGGAACCGCAGCAATCGCAGGAGCCAGCCAATGCGTAAGTTGTTATTTTTTATTCCTTTTGCGCTTTTTATAGGCCTCAGCATGTTTCTGTTCAGTGGTTTGTTTTCTGATCCACGCCAACATGGTTCGGCATTGGTGCAGCGACAATTGCCACAGTTTCAGTTGCCGGACTTGATGCAACCGGAAAAACGCTGGACGGCAGATGAGCTTAAAGGTGAACCATATTTCCTGAATGTCTGGGGCACCTGGTGTCCAACCTGTAATGCTGAACTGGCGTTTCTAACGCAGCTGCGCCAGCAAGGGGTACGGATTGTTGGTTTGTATTATGTGCAGCCGCTGGACGCCGCTTTTGGTGAAACCTTTGACCTGAAGGCTTTGCAACAAGACGTGCAGCAAAAGCTGGCCGAGCAAGGCGATCCTTACCAGTTTAATTTGCTGGACGAACATCGGACGTTGATTTTTGATTTAGGCGTCAGCGGTGCCCCTGAAACCTTTTTGGTGGATGCCGATGGCGTGATCCGCGCTCATCATGTCGGAGATATTAACCCGCAAAACTGGTCGGCGCTGGCGGAAGCTTATCAGCAACTGGTGAGGAAATAACATGCGTATAGTTATGCTTTTACTGTGTTTTTTCGCCACATTGCCGACGCTGGCTGCTGAAGAGATTTTACCTTTTGCCGACCCCAAACAACAGGCACTGTTTCGCGAATTGACGCATGAACTGCGTTGCCCCAAATGCCAAAACCAGAATATCGCTGATTCAAATGCGGTGGTGGCGGTTGATATGCGCAAAAAGACCTATGAGCTGGTGCAGCAAGGGCAAGATAAAACCCAGGTGATTGAATATATGAAACTTCGTTATGGTGACTTTGTGCATTACCAGCCACCGCTGCAACTCAGCACCATTTGGCTGTGGTTATTGCCAGCCTTGTTAGTGCTGGGGATGGGCTTGTATGTGCTTCGAAAAAATAACCAGCAACAGATGCTGGTCAATGACGATGTTTCATCAGAGCTTGATGCTGAACTTCAAGCCATGATCGATGAAGTTGCCGTCAAAGCAAGCGCCGGGGATAAACCAGTATGATATTGAACCTGATCTTTGCTGCGCTGATGTTACTGTTATCTGCAGCGGTATTGATTTTCTGGCCGCGCCGGGCAAAAACCACCGCAGATCAAAGCCAAAAAGAATTATTTCGCGAACGGCTACAACTGTTGGTACAAGCGCGGGACTATGGTGAGTTGGCCGACGAAGATTTTGCCACTGCTGCTGCTGAGCTGAAAAGCCAGTTTCTGGTGCTGGAGCAACAACGGCAGGCCACCCCGGAGAAGCGCCACTTTAAGCTCGAATTTACCATGCTGACGGTGGTCGTGCTGGTGGTGGCCATCAGCTACAGCCTGAACGGCCATTACCAGCAGCTAACAGACTGGGAAACCGCCCAACAGAATCTACCGTCATACGGCGAGCGTTCATTGCTGAATAAAGGCGAGCCGCTGTCCGAAGCAGAGATGACTTTGTTTGGGCTGGCACTTCGCACCAAACTCGCTAACGAAGGCGATGACGCGGTCGCCTGGTTTGTATTGGGCCGGATTTGGTTCTCACAAGGTTTAGTCGATGAAGCCATTGAATCTTTCGAACGCGCACTGAGTCTGACTCCTGACCGCAGTAATCTGCTGTTAAGTTACGCCCAGGCACTGTTGGTGACTGAAAGTGCGGAAAATTTGCAAAAAGCCGCCCGTAGTCTGGGGCGGGTGCTGGAAGTTGACCCGGGAAATCAGGATGCACTGGCGATGCTGGCATTGATTGCTCAGGAACGAGGGGATTTTGCCGAAGCAAAAGCCGCCTGGCAGGTGGTGCTGGCACAAATTCCGGCTGACGACCCAAGACGCAGTATGATTGAGCAACAGCTGGCGCAGTTGCCTGCAGCGAATAACGCCGAACAAGCAACGAACAGTACCAATTCTGATCCGCTGGCAAATAGTACCGCGACTGCAACCAATGAAAAATCAGATCTGCCAACGGCTGGTCGGCGTATCAGTTTAGAGCTGACGATACCGCCGGAGCTCGCCACAAAATTTGCCAACGCCACCTTGTTTGTGGTGGCCAAAGCGGTCGCTGGTTCGCCGATGCCGTTAGCAGTCCAGAAATTACCTGTGAAAGCGGGTACGCAACAGATTGAACTGACTTCAGCTATGGTGATGCAAGCCGGTTGGGGTCTGGATAATGTCGATGAGGTTATGGTATCGGCCCGTTTGAGCCAATCAGGAGCAGTCACCAAAACTGCGGGCGATCCAGAAGTGCAATCCGCTGTGCTTGATCTGAGCAAAGGCCCGGTCAAGCTCAGTTTAACAATGGAGTAAATGGATGAATTCAATCATTAAATTATCACTGGCGACAGCGCTGCTTTCGCTGGCCGCCTGTAGCAGCAAGCCGCAACATACCGCGGCCGAAACCAGTGTTGAGCCGGTAAATGCTGCTGAAAATGCTCAGGTTGCGGTTTATCAGGATGAGCGCGACCCGTTTGAGTCGTTTAACCGCTCAATGTGGACTTTCAACTACGATTATCTCGACGAATATGTGTTGCGTCCAGCGACTGTTGGTTACATGACAGTGGTCCCAAAACCAGCCCGTACTGGTTTATCGAACCTGGTGAATAACCTGAATGAACCGGCGAACTTCGTGAACGGCCTGTTGCAAGGCAAACCGAAACATTCTGCCATCAGTGCTGGCCGGTTTCTGGTGAACAGCACCGTTGGTTTAGTTGGTCTTATTGACGTGGCAACCCCTATGGGCCTCGATGTCAAAGAAGAAGATTTTGGTCAGTCGCTGGGTGTCTGGGGTGTGGGGCAGGGGCCATTTTTGATGATCCCAGCGCGCGGTCCTACGACAGTACGAAATTTTACCGGTGAGCTGGTCGACAACCTGTATTTCCCGATGTCAGTGCTAAACACGCCACAGACCATTGCCAAGTTTACCATCGGCGCATTGTCGGGTCGTGAAGCGTTAATGGCGCAGGAAAAACTGCTCAATGACTCGTTAGATCCTTATGCATTTGTCAAAGACGCTTACTTCCAACGCCAGGACTATCAGCTGTATGACGGTAATCCGCCAGAGCAGGAAGTCGACGAAGCCGCACTGGAAGAGTTTCTGGAGTGATCCGGTCGTCTGAAAATGAGTTTATACCCAAAATCATTGACGATGTGGGTAGGCGGCAACTGAAAGAGTCTGGAGCGCCAGTCCGACCCGGAGCATAGTTGTCCTATGTGACGGGCCGGGCTGGCGCTCCAGTGATAGAAGGCGGCCAACAACCCCGCAGCTTCAAGGATGAAGGGGATATTGGTGAAATATCCGGCAAAAAGGGGCATCCATCTGGACTGCCCCTTTTCATTTGGCGGTCGGTGCGGTATAAACGGCTGTCAAAAACAAATACCCTCAACTTACAGATAATTATTAGAAACAGGAAATACCAGCATGCCTACTAAGATCAG
This sequence comes from Rheinheimera sp. SA_1, assembly GCF_001669775.1. Classification (GTDB taxonomy): domain Bacteria; phylum Pseudomonadota; class Gammaproteobacteria; order Enterobacterales; family Alteromonadaceae; genus Pararheinheimera. The sequence continues at coordinate 417,655 of NZ_LXWK01000015.1, read as the reverse complement.
CGCCCTCACGCTGGTGGCAATGTTGTGCCTGACAAGCTGCAAAGGAGCGATCCGATGAGTCAGAGTTCAACAACTGCCACTGCTATCCAGCCAGAATTTGATACCTTATGGGGCCATCCAAAACCGTTATGGATGTTGTTTATGGCCGAGTTCTGGGAACGTTTTGCGTTCTACGGTATTCGCTGGGCCTTAACTTTATATATCGTGGCGCAATTTTTTGCCGGTGATGCCAGTGGCGAAGGGTACGCTAGCCGCACTTATGGTGCTTATTTAGCACTGGTGTATGCCACCGCGATTTTTGGTGGTTATGTCGCGGATCGGATCATTGGTTATCAGAAGTCGATTCTGCTCGGCGCTGTGGTGATGTCGCTCGGTCTCTTTATGATAATGCTGCCAAATCAGCAACTGTTTTTACTCGGCCTGTCGACAGTGATTGTCGGTAATGGTCTGTTTAAGCCGAATATATCGTCGTTGGTCGGTAAGCTGTATGCGCAGAATGACGACCGCCGTGACCGTGGTTTTACCATTTTCTACATGGGTATCAACTTAGGTGGTTTCCTGGCGCCGTTAGCCACTGGCTATCTGGCCTCTGAAATTTTCGGTACGCCGCAACATCAGAATTATAAAGTGGTGTTCGGTGCTGCTGGTGTCGGTATGTTAATCAGCACCATCTGGTTCTTTATTGGCCGGGCCCAACTCAAAGGCACCGGCTTACTGCCGGAAGATCCACCAGCTGGCAATAACATGCTGAAAACCATCATCGGTATTGTTGTGGCTATTCCGGCGGTTTATGCGCTGATGGCCTTTGTTGGTGCGCAGGCGCTGGCGTGGTTATTAGGTCTGTTGTTTATTGCGGTGGCGATTTACCTGTTGGTTGAAGCGAAAAAGACCGGCCGGGTGCAGCTTGATCGTGTGATTGCCTTGTTAGTGCTATTTGGTTTTAACGTCACCTTCTGGATGTTCTTTGAACAAGCAGGTAGTTCGTTTAACTTCCTGGCGCAGAATCTGGTGAATCGCGATATGTTTGGCGATGGCAGCTTTATCTTCCCAACCGGTTGGTTCCAGAGTATTAACTCGCTGGCGATTCTGGCATTTGCACCGGTACTGAGTTATGTCTGGTATCTGACAGCCAGCAAGAAAAAAGAGCCAAGTATTCCGTTTAAATTTGGTTTGGGCTTACTCGGCAACGCACTGGGTTTTGTGGTGCTGATGTACGCACTGACTAATTTGGTCACTGGTGATGGTTTAATTCCGCTGTGGCCGCTGGTGGCTTGTTATGTGCTGCAATCGATTGGTGAGCTGTGCTTGTCGCCAATTGGTCTGTCGATGGTCACCAAGCTGGCTCCGGCGCGGGTGGTTGGTCTGGCGATGGGCGCCTGGTTCTTATCGGTCGCAACCGGCAACAACTTGTCTGGTTTGCTGGCAGGTGAAATTTCCGGCGAAACCGGCATGACGATTGATTCGGCACTAGCTGGTTTTAGCTTCAGCTTCTATCTGTTGTTAGGCGCCGGCATTGTGCTGCTGCTGATTTCGCCATTGATCAACAAACTGATGCATGGCGTGAAGTAACACTTTGATATTGGTCATGAAAAAGCCGGCTGAAAATTGCCGGCTTTTTTATTCGTCTTATTCGTTGGAATTTGATGCGGTGAATTGCAGTTGATGCCTCGCCTGACGTAGCTGCGGGCCCACTAACAAAAAAGTTAATGGTCGGGTCAGCAATGGATACACCAGCACTAGCAGCACAGCCCACAATAACGCTTCAGGAATAGTTGCGGCACGAGCAATCGCCAAAAAAGGCGGGATCAATACCAGCAGCTTTAACACATTCAGCAGTAACTTTTTTGGTACCGGCAATAAATCGCTGGCACGGCGGATCACGGCCATCCGCTCGCGAAAATTCAGGCCTTTGAGTTCAGGCAGCGACTGACTATTCCAATACAACATGTTCATTCTCACTTTGCTCTTTGTTATAAGGGCTACGGGCGTAACAAAAAGCCCGATCTCAAGTAATTTGATTTCGGGCTTTGCTGTTACCGGGATCAGAGTCGCGCTCTGAACCCAAATTTGTTATTTCAGCTTTTGCTGCAGTTCAGCCAGTACCGCATCCAGATTCAGCACCGTTTTTTCACCAGTGCGACGGTTTTTGTATTCGACATTCCGCTCGTCCAGATTCCGCTCACCAATAATAATATGATGTGGCACACCGACCAGCTCCATATCTGCGAACATCACGCCCGGCCGCTCTTTGCGATCGTCAAACAGCACTTCAAACCCAGCAGCGGTCAGCTCTTTGTAAAGCTGTTCAGCCGCTTCCTGAATGCGTACCGATTTGTGCATATTCATTGGCACAATCGCGACCTGGAATGGCGCAATTGCATCTGGCCAGCTGATGCCATATTGATCGTGGTTTTGTTCGATAGCGGCCGCAACAATGCGCGATACACCGACACCATAACAACCCATGGTCATGATTTGGTGTTTGCCTTCTTCGTTCAGCACACCGGCTTTCATCGCCGCGGCATACTTTTCGCCGAGCTGGAAAATATGACCCACTTCAATGCCACGTTTTACCACTAATTTGCCTTTGCCACATGGGCTTGGGTCGCCTTCGACTACGTTGCGTAAATCGGCAGTTTGATACTGTGCGATATCACGGTCGAAGTTAACGCCGGTCAGATGGAAACCATCTTTGTTGGCGCCAGTGACAAAATTGGCCAGCACTGCAGCTGAATGGTCAACAATCACCGGGATGGTTAAACCAACCGGACCAATTGAGCCTGCAGTAGCGCCAGTGGCCGCCAGAATTTCTGCTTCCGTAGCGAAGGTCAGCGGTGATGCCACCAGCGGATGTTTGTCAGCTTTGATTTCGTTGAGTTCATGATCGCCGCGCAGCACCAGCGCAACCAAGCCTTGTGGGGCTTTTTCGTTGGCTTTGGCGGCATGCACCAGCAAGGTTTTGATAATATGAGTCGCATCGATATTCAGCAGCGCCGACACTTCAGCAATGGTTTTGGCATTTGGTGTTGCAACTTCTGCAACCGCGGCTGTGGCAGCAGGGCGAGCGACTGCTGGCGGTAGTGCATCGGCTTTTTCAATATTGGCGGCGTAATCACTTTCGTCAGAGAATACAATCGCATCTTCACCGGAAGCGGCCAGTACATGGAATTCATGCGAAACCGCACCACCAATGGCGCCGGTATCGGCCAGCACTGGGCGGAAATCCAGGCCTAAACGGGTGAAAATGTTGCTGTAAGCCTGATACATCGTCTGGTAAGTCTGCTCGAGGCTTTCCTGACTTAAATGAAATGAATAAGCATCTTTCATTAAAAATTCGCGTGCGCGCATCACACCAAACCGCGGACGGCGCTCATCACGGAATTTAGTTTGAATTTGGTATAAGTTAATTGGCAGCTGTTTGTAGCTGCTGATTTCTTTGCGAACTAAATCGGTAATCACTTCTTCGTGCGTTGGGCCAAGCACAAAATCACGTTGGTGACGGTCTTTAAAACGCAGAAGCTCGGCGTCCATTTGTTCCCAACGCCCTGATTCCTGCCACAGTTCAGCCGGTTGCACCATCGGCATCAGCACTTCAAGTGCGCCTGCTTTATTCATTTCGTCGCGAACAATGTTCTCAACTTTGCGCAGCACCCGCAGGCCAGTCGGCAACCAGGTGTACATGCCGGACGCTTCGCGGCGGATCATACCGGCGCGCAGCATCAGTTGATGGCTGATAATTTCGGCATCGGCCGGGGTTTCTTTTAAGGTAGAGACTAAATACTGACTGGTGCGCATAACCTTTCCACTGTGTCTGATGAAGCCCAATCAAGTTGGGCATATAATTTATGGGTGCCAATGACCTTATTCTAACAAGGCCTTTACTCGGGCAGAAGTTTAATCTGATGTTTAATCAGCTGCGGCGTGACATTTTGTCCGGCCAGCATACCGCCGACACTGTAAATCTCGCCATTGATGCTGACTAAGCTGCGTAAATCCATCACTGCTGTCGTTGCCTCAGCTCGAAGCCATTTTTGTTGCTTCAACGCATAAACATAAACTGCTGCACTGGGTTCGGATGCGGTGCCGTTGTAACCAATCCCATTGAAGTTATACGGGTTTTCGCTGCCACCGATCAAAGCAATCATTGGTTCGTCGTTCAGTGTGACTGCAATAGCTGACTGACGATAACGTGCTGGCTGGCCGTGGTGGGCGATGGGTTGCCAGTTAATTTTCAGTGCCGATTTAGCATCTACAGCGCCAAGGTAACATTGGCTTTCCATGGCATAACTGCGTTTGTCAGCGGCATAATTTAATTTAACGCCATCGCAAACCAGCAGCTGATTGCCAACTGCAGCACCGGCCAAACCAAACACCGGGGTGCCTGGAAACGGTGTGGCCTGTTGCCATTTTTGGCTGAAATTATCAAACACCTGCACCAAATTAACGTTGCCATCATTGTGCCAGCCGCTGATGAGGTAAATGTACCGATCCTGATAGCTGACTGCCAGACTGTCGTCCACCGGCACTGGCATATCGGGCAATTTGGTGTAGGTTTGGGTAATAGGGCTAAACCGGTAACTATCGGTCAGCGTGGTTTCAGTGCCATCTGCTGCGACGCTGTAACCGCTAAAGATAAAGAAGTTGTTGGACATGGCGAGGCCAGTCGCGGCTAAACGCCCGGATTTTCGCGCCTGATTAGGCACCGCAGCAACCGGTTGCCACATGGCATTGCCTTCGGTCAGCTGCCAGGCTTTGTTATGGCTGGAAGCTGCGGTTTTTTCAGCGCCCAATCCAGCAAAACTCACCAGATAACTTTTAGCGCGAACCGTTGTTTGTAACACCAACTGATTGCTGACCGGTTCTGGTAGCGGCGGCAAGGTGGCGGCTGTCGCAGCGACGCTCAGCAATAAGGTGGTCACGGCCGGGAGGACTGCGTTTATCCAGGTCCGGCGTGGCAAATTTGCATTAAGTTGTTTGCGCGTCGTCTTGTTGCTGAATTCGGATTTCCGTAACATGATTATGGTCCCCATCCACTGTCCATTTAATATTAAAGTTATACAAATTCATGCCATAACTTTGCGTGTCTTGACGCTGCTTTTTATACGGCGGTCGCGGATCTTGTTTCAGTACTTTTTCGATAAAAACTTGTAAGTCGGGTAGGGCGTGTTGTTTACGACAAAATTCGATGGCCTGTTCGCTCATGCTGACTGTCATATCGGTCTGCGGAGCTGCGTCGGCAAAACCACTGGCGGCGTTTGGCAACGCGTCGGCGTAGGGCAGATAAGGCTTAATATCGAGCACCGGTGTACCATCAAGTAAATCAATGCCACTGAGTTTCAGCACCAGCTGCTCACCGCGCCGTTCGACACCATCGAGCTTTACCACCGATAAACCTATCGGATTGGGTCTGAAGGTCGCTCGGGTAGCAAACACCCCTTTTTTCTCGTTGCCACCAAGGCGGGGCGGGCGCACTAACGGTGACCAGCCTTTGTCAGCGGTTTCATGAAACACAAACACCAACCATAAATGGCTGAAACTGTCGATGCCTCGCACGATGGCATCATCGGCAAACGGCGGACTCAGCACCAGTTGGCCACGTGCTTCGGCAATCAGCCCAGGCTGGCGGGGGATGGCAAATTTTTGTTTATACGGCGATTCAATCACGCCAACTGCGGTAAATTCGAACTGATTCATCCGGTACTCATAGTCTGGAGCAGCTAATACCCTGGATCTTTAATGATTTTGGGCAACTTAGCTAAAGTCGCATTATGGCGGTGCATCTGGCAAACAACAAGCTTTTGCCACGCTTGCTATCAGATGTGTGGCCGTCTAAAGTGTGTGCAATCGAGCAATTCCACTTATGTACTACTTACTCAGGTTTATTATGGAACAAAAAACTTTATTAATTGAATGCCCGGACTCGAAGGGACTCATCGCGCAAATTACCAATATTTGTTACAAGCATCAGCTAAATATTATCCGTAATACCGAATATGTTGACCCGCTGAGCGGCCAGTTTTATATGCGGACCCAGTTGGAAGGCATTTTTAATGATCATACCTTATTACTGGATTTAGACCGGGCATTGCCCGATGGCAGCGTGCGGCAATTAGTCGGTAAAGCCAACAAGAAAGTAGTCATTTTAGTGACAAAAGAAGCACATTGTATCGGCGACATTTTGATTAAAGTGTATGACGGCTCGTTGCAGCTGGATATCGCCGCTATAATTGGCAATCACCCGGATTTAGGCGAATTGGCCGCCAAGTTTGGCATCCCATTTCATTTTGTCAGCCATCAGGATTTAAATCGCCATCAACATGAAGCTTTGCTGGTAGATGCAATATCACCTTATCAACCAGATTATCTGGTATTAGCCAAGTTTATGCGCATTTTGACGCCGGAATTTGTCGCCCGCTATCCAAATAAAATTATCAATATTCACCATAGTTTTCTGCCAGCATTTATTGGTGCCAATCCTTATCACCAGGCATTTAAACGTGGCGTGAAAATCATTGGCGCAACGGCACATTTTGTCACCGATGATTTAGATGAAGGTCCAATTATTAAACAGATGGTCACCAATGTTGATCATAATTACAGTGCCGATGATATGGCTAAATCCGGGCGTGATGTTGAGAAAAATGTGCTCAGCAAAGCGTTGGAATTAGTGATCCATGATCGGGTGTTTGTCCATGGCAATAAAACGGTCATTTTATAATTGATCTGTTGATCCAAAATGTCGGTCGTTGAATTTCATTCACAGGTGCAAGGAGTCACGATGTTACACAAAAGAGCGGTTGAATTCCGATTTCTGGCTGAGCCAACCCATGTCAATTTTGGTGGCAAAGTGCACGGCGGCATGGTAATGAAATGGATAGATCAAGCCGCATACGCCTGTGCGGCGCGTTGGAGTGGTTTGTATTGTGTAACAGTGTCGGTCGGCACTATCCGTTTTCGCCGGCCCATTCTGGTTGGGCATCTGGTGGAACTTGAAGCTAAGGTCGTCCACACTGGCAAATCCAGTATGCATATTTTTATTCAGGTTCGTTCCGGTGATACTCAGGCGCAGGAATTGCCTGAAACCAACCACTGTATTATTACTTTTGTGGCGTTGGATGAAGCGGGCAAAACTGCAGTGGTACCGGCCTGGCAGGCCGAAACCGACGAAGACCGTTTTTTAGAACAATATGCCATTCAGATGAAAACTTTCTCACAACAAGTTGAACAGCAAATGCTGGATTTTTATCAACAGGAACACAAGGAGTCATAACATGCGCCGAACCATCAGTTTCTTGTTGTCGTGGGCATTGGCAGCGCTATTGTTTGCACCAGCCGTTGTAGCGGATCCTGTCATAGCAACTCCGGCGAGCGAGCAGCAACAGCTGGCGCCGGAGCTGGAGTTATTCAGACCCTTTCTCGGTATTGTCTGGCAAGCGGATATGGGAACGCAAAATGGTAAGAAGCAGGTCGACCGCGCATTCTGGCAACGAGCCTTAAATGGCCAGGCGATCAAAACCATCCACTCGATTAATGATGGAGCCTATGGCGGCGAAACCATGATTTTCTGGGATAAAAAGAAAAAAAGTTTGGCGTATTATTACTTCACTACGGCCGGATTTTACACCCACGGCACCATGAGTTTTGACGCTAAAACACAAGTGCTGACCGCCGAAGAGCAGGTTGAGAATAACGCCAATGGCATCACAGTGGTGCGTTCCAAAAGTGTTCTTAAAACAGATAGTCTTGCGGTGAATTCGGAATATTTGCAGCATGGCAAGTGGACTGCCGGCCATACTGCGGTGTACCACCCAACCAAAGATGGTCAGGTTCGTTTTCAGTAGCAGTTATTTTTCGCTGCTGACTTCGTCGGTTAAATCAAGGGTATAGATATTGTCGATAGTTGCAGTGCTGGAATGACTGACCCGTAAGTCTTTCACCCGGCCATTGCGTAAACTGTAAACCCAGCCATGGACGGTTAAGGGTTGTTCGCGCTCCCAGGCTTCTTGCACGAAGCTGGTGTGACAAACATTACGCACTTGCTCAATGACGTTTAATTCGCACAAGCGGTTTAAACGATCCTGTTCGTTTGTAATAGACTCGATTTCATCACGGTGCATGGCGTATACATCTTTGATATTACGCAGCCAGTTGTCGACAAAACCTACCCGTTGTTTGTTCATTGCCGCATTAATACCACCACAGCCATAATGGCCACAAACGATGATATGTTTGATTTTCAACACATCAATAGCGTACTGCAGCACCGACAGGCAGTTGATGTCCGAATGCAGCACCAGATTTGCCACATTGCGGTGCACAAACAGCTCACCCGGTAACAGCCCGACGATGTCGTTGGCGGGAACCCGACTATCGGAACAACCAATCCACAGATATTCGGGTGCTTGTTGTTCTGACAGTTTTTTGAAAAAACCAGGTGCTTCCAGTTCGATCCGATCAGCCCAGGCTTTGTTGTTTTCAAACAGATGTTTTAATGAACGCATACCAGCTCCAGAGTTACAGACCAGGCTAAGATACCTGAATTTCGTCCGGAACTCAGCACCGACCAGCTAAAAGTCAGAAAGGAGCGAGTAAACCGCAGTTTTTCTTGGATATTACACAATAAAACAATTTAATATGAAAATGGTTGGTTTATTTCAGAATGTTTTAGCGTTATGATATTGCCACTGTTAGCTGAATAATAATCTGGAGTGAACCATGTCTTTATTACTTGATAAACGTGAATTGAAAAAAGCAGCAAAGGAATTGTCTGTTTTAAAGTTACAGGAAGTAATGGATGTACTGACTTCGGTAATGGAAGAGCGTCAGAATGAATCAGTCGCTTTAGATAAAGTTCGTGAGTTTGCTAAGGCACAGGGTTTCACTCTGGAGCAACTCGGCTACAAACAGAATTCAGATGGTTTGACGGTTGCTGTTGCTGCCGATGACATTGAATCACATGATTCAAAACGTCCGGTTAAGCCAAAATTCAAAACCATTAATAAAGACAGCCAGTTCTTTTATGTCGAAGGCGGCAGTCTGCAATTATTAAAAACGCATACAATGAAAAAGGGTCTGACCGAACGCGGTATTGATGTTGTACCTTTTTCAAAAGTTGAGAAGAAATATCTGAAACAAGTGGATGCATTATTAGAAGATGCCGGCAAGCAAGCATTAGTTAATTTCAATCAGAAAGTTGATATCTGGAATGACTGGGCACAGCAACATGGCGAAGAGATCCTGGTTAAACGTTAATTTTTAACTTTAACTATAGGATCAAAAAAACCGGCGAAATGCCGGTTTTTTTATTGGAGATATTATCCCTGTTAATCACTGTGTCAAAACCATCCGCAGCGTTGCATGGCGTCGGTTCGGCGCAACTGACTATTTTGGTTGGGCGTCCAGCGATTGTCCATTCACCCCAATACTGGCATCAGCCATCAGATATAGATAAAGCGGCATCAATTCGGCCGGCGTTTTTAAACTCAACTGATTTTCGCCAGGGTAAGCCGCACTGCGCATCTTGGTTCTGGTGGCACCAGGGTTGATACAATTGGTTCTGATAGTGCTGTGCTCATATTCATCTGCAATTAGCTGCATCATGCCTTCTGTACCAAACTTTGATACGGAATAAGGGCCCCAATAAGCCCGGCCACGTCGACCGACACCCGACGACGTAAATACCAGTGAAGCCTGGGGTGCTAACGCCATTACCGGTAACAATGCCTGCGTCATCAGCATTGCCGACGTCAGATTAACCTGCATTATTTTCTGCCAGGTTTCTAAATCAATATGTTCAAATGGCGTTAATACGCCGAGCATCCCCGCATTATGTAACACGCCATCCAGCTTACCGAACTCAGCTTTAATGGTGTTTGCCATATCATGGTAGTGTTTTTTGGTGGCGCCGTTTAAATCGAGTGGCACTATCGCCGGTTCCGGGCCGCCATTGGCCATAATGGCGTCATACACGGCTTCCAGTTTGGCAGTGGTTTTACCCAGTAAAATAACGGTGGCGCCATAACGGGCGAATGTCAGCGCAGCTTCTTTACCGATACCATCACCGGCACCGGTGACCAGTATCGTTTTATTGGCCAGAACCTGAGCATCGGGCTGAAAATCTTGCATATAAATCAACCTCTAACCTGCAGAAAAACCGGCGCAGCATACTCGTTCCCGGACGATTTTGCACCTTTCTTAAGAGATATTTAGTTTAGACCTAGCGAATTTTTTCTGATTGGGTTAACTTTAACTGGTCGTAGCTGTTGGAAGTTTACGAAACAGGAATTCAAAAACTAAAGCTCAGTGAGGGCTTTAGCAAAATAATAAAAATTCAGGACACGGGGAGAACATATGAATAAGTTATTAGTTAGTCTGGCCGTCGCCAGCGCGCTGGGACTGGCGGGTTGTGGCGATTCGTTACAAGATTTAAAAAATGATAATGTCAGCAATGACACCGTCTTAGTACCGATGAGCCGGGTGGTTTTTGACCCGACAGCCGGTAAAGTGTCAGTACCTAACGATTTGCTGTTTCAGGGAACGACTGACGGCACCCTGGTGATGCCGGGCGAAGCGGTAGCAGCGCCGAATTATGCAGATCCACAGACGGCTCTGGGTGCCTTAGATGGCTGGTCGACTCAGAACCCATTTAGTATTGAATTAGCTTTTGCCGGTGGCGTCAGCCTGGACGCAACCAGCGTTGCGCGTCCGGATGCAGTACGCATTGTTGAAGTGCTGATGGGCGATCCAGCCTCTACTGACGCCAGTTGCCGTGCTGTACCGCGTGGCGTGGCATGTAAGTCAGTGGGACAATTGACTTATGGTCAGGACTTTATAACTAAAGCAGTTGGCAATAATGTTGCCGTGATCCCGTTAAAACCACTGAAATCTGCCACTACTTATATAGTAGTGCTGACCAATAATCTGAAAGACTCCGAAGGCCGCGCTATTGCTCCTTCAACCACTTATGAGCTGGTGAAGCAGGATTTAGCGACTTTACCACTGGGCAGCGATGCACAACGTGCGCTGCAAGGTGTTATCAATAGCTTTGAAAATGCTGTTTCTACCCAAAGTATTGCTAAAGACACCATTATCTATACTGCGGCTGTCACGACCCAATCAACTGCCAACGTGTTGGCGACAGTGAAACAGCTGATGTTACCAAACGCTTCCAATAACAACACTCCACCTTCAGTGTTGGTTAGCGACAGCGGTTTATTAGTTTCTGATGTGTTGTTCCCTGGCAAAGTGCTGGCGCCAACGGATCCAGAGTTTGCTTTTAAAACGGCAAAACTTTATACCGGTACCATCACCCTGCCATATTACCTGGGTACTTCTACTGCCGAAGCTCCTTCAGCGGCTTTATCAACCCGTTGGGTTGGTCGTTGTGACAGCGGCGCGATGGTGGCTGGTTTAAGTACCGCTCAGGTTACAGCGTTAGAAGCAGGGATCACCAGCCCGGCTCAAATGCAGAACAATGCCATTTGTAAAGGGTTAAGCGGTGGCGCATTACGCGATTATGGTATCGACAAACAACGCCATTTGACCAAATTTAACGTCATTCCAAAAGCCAATTCAATGAAGTCATTGGCGGTGCAAATGACAGTGCCAAATGAAGCGCTGGGCATTGTGAAACCAGCTGGCGGATGGCCGGTCGTGATCCTGCAGCACGGTATTACCTCCTGTAAAGAAAACATGCTTGCTGTAACCGGCACGCTGTCATCACAAGGTTTTGCCACCATTGCCATTGACCATCCGTTACACGGCAGCCGTGGTTTTGACGTGAACGGTGATGGTAAAGATGAAATTAACGCTTCGGGCACCAACTGCTCGAAAAACGGCACACCTATTACCGGTAATGCCACTGTTTATATGAATCTTGGTGATTTGCTGGTGACGCGTGACAACCTGCGTCAAAGTATTGCGGATATGTTAGGCCTACGTTTGGGGATGAACTTCAACAACGTACCTGGCTTACTGAATACGCAAAATGTACAGTTCCTGGGCCATTCGCTGGGTGCCATTACCGGTACCAGTATGGTTGGTCTGGCTAATTCCACCACTGGCAATGCGACAGCTGATGCTTTGTATAAAATCAAATCAACGTCACTGGCGATGCCAGGTGGCGCTGTGGCCAACTTCTTGCTGGAGTCGCCACAGTTTGGTGGTCTGATTAAAGCCAGTGTGATGTTAGGCTCGTCAACTTTAGCTGCTGGTTTCAAAACCTTCGTAGATGGCAAAGGTGTTTGTGTAACGCCAGCGACCTATGTTGGCTGTGCTGCAACTTTTGCTGATGCTTATTTGGCCGATTTAACCCAAAAAGGTCAAACGGCGACTCTGGCAGCGATCAGTGGCACTATCACTCAGTTTGCTTTTGCCGCGCAAACGGTCACTGATGCCGGTGATCCAAACAACTATGCAGCTGCATTAGTCGCATCAAATACACCTGTGCATGTGATGGAAGTTGTTGGCAACGGCACTACCTTCAAGTCTGATCAAGTGATCCCGAACCAGGCTATGAATATGCCACTGGCTGGTACTGAACCATTAGCACGTTTGTTAGGTGTTGCTACTATTCCTGCCAAAGCAGGTAGTTATGCAATCACCCGGGCTGCGATCACCCGCTTTACTGAAGGTGACCACACTTCAATTCTGTACCCGGTATCGAGCATAGCCGCTACGACCGAAATGCAGCGTCAGACCGCAACATTCTTCCTGTCAAGCGGTGCCGGTTTAACCGTATTTAACCCTGCGGTAATCAAACCTTAATCAGCTTTGCTACTGATTTAAAAATAAAAACCCGGTTCGCCGGGTTTTTTTATAGCTGGACAAATGCCGAAAACCATATAGATATCGTGAACTGCGGTTTTGTGCTGACCCGCTATATGTTGTATTTAGATGAACAAGGTTACAATGCGCCAACCGCTGTAACACTAAGGAACTCAAGTGAACTACTTAATTGAATATGCAATGTTTTTAGCCAAAGCGCTGACCATCGTCATCGCAATTGGCGCTGTCATCGCGATGATTGTGCTGGCAGCAGTGAAACCAAAAAGTCATAAGGGCGAATTGTCTTTTGATGACCTGTCAAAAGAACACCATGATCTCGTTGAAGATTTACACCAGGAAATGCTGGATAAAAAAGCCTTTAAACTGTGGAAAAAGCAGCAAAAAGCGCCTGAGCAAAACCTGCCTAAATTATTTGTGGTTGATTTTAACGGCAGCATGGACGCTCACGAAGTAGCGGCGTTGCGCGAAGAAATGACCGCCGTGATTGCTATAGCGGCAAAGGATGACGAGGTATTGGTGCGCCTGGAAAGCGGTGGTGGGGTGGTGCACGGCTATGGCCTCGCGGCCTCGCAACTGGCACGACTCAAACAGCATCACATTCCGCTAACGGTCGCCGTTGATAAAGTCGCCGCCAGCGGTGGATATATGATGGCCTGTATCGCCGATAAAATTATCGCAGCACCATTTGCCATTTTGGGTTCGATTGGGGTGGTTGCCCAGTTACCAAACTTTCATAAATTATTGAAAAAGAACCATGTTGATGTCGAGCAGTTTACCGCAGGTGAATTTAAACGCACGGTAACGGTGTTTGGCGAAAACACCGACAAAGGCCGGCAAAAGTTTCAGCATGAGCTGGAAGAAACCCATCTGTTATTTAAAGACTTTGTGCAAAAACACCGGACAGTGTTGGATATCAATCAGGTCGCGACCGGAGAACATTGGTTTGGTTATCAGGCGCTTGATTTAAAACTTGTGGATGAGCTTGCAACCAGCGATGAATATTTACTGACGCAACTGCCGAAACGTCAGGTCTATCAGGTGAAGTATCAGTTGAAAAAAGGGCTGGCGGAAAAAGTCGGTTTATCGGCTGCAACGCTGGTACAAAGCTTGTGGCAGCAAGCACAACGTATGATTGTATGGCGCTGAGATGGACGCAAATTTTTGGCATCAGGTGTGGCAGCAGGATCAGCTGGGATTTCAGCTGGCGGAAGCCCATCCTTTATTAAAGGCGCAGCTTGCTGCTTTACCCGCTGATGGTGCCGTGCTGGTGCCATTGTGTGGCAAAAGTCCCGATTTACATTTATTAGCACAGCAGTATCGGGTGGTCGGCGCCGAGCTGTCGCAGATCGCCTGCCGGGATTTTTTTACCGAAGCACAATTGCCGGTATCGCAACGGGACTTTGGTGTATTTACATTATGGCAAGCCGCTCAATATCAGCTGTGGCAAGGTGATTTTTTTGAATTGCCATCAACAGCAGTGAGTGGATGCCAGCTCATTTACGACCGGGCCGCGCTGGTTGCACTTCCACCGGACATGCGGCAACGTTATGCCCAAACATTAAAGCAATTGCTGCCACAAGCAACGCTATTGTTGATTAGTCTGGAATACCCAGAACACGAAAAACAGGGGCCACCCTTTTCTGTCTCTTCAGCTGAAATTTCACAATTGTTTGATTTTGCCGACATTAACCTTTGTGGTATTCGCAATTTGACCGGTCAGGGGTTTGCCCGCCGCAAGTTTGAAACCAGTTCGCTGGTTGAGAAAGGCTGGTTGATCCGCTGGTAAGTTCATATGAAACCAGACATTTGTGAGAAGGGTGTTTCTAACCGATTGATTTACGGCAAGTCATGTCAAAAAATATACGAAAACCCAATAAAAAACGGCCACCTGGGCCGTTTTCGTCATGCTGAAGCAGCTGCAGGGTTAACTGTCGCGGCCGGCTTCAGGATTGTTAAATACATCAACATCCAGGCATTTTTCGCTTTTGGCAACCAGACACGACACCATCGCATCGCCGGTAATATTCACCGCGGTGCGGGTCATATCCAGTAAACGGTCGACGCCGATAATCAGCGCAATACCTTCAACCGGCAAGCCCACTTGCTGCAACACCATCGCCAACATCACTAAACCAACACCAGGCACACCGGCGGTGCCGATGGAAGCCAGAGTCGCCGTCAGTACCACCAGCACATAATCAGAGGTGGTTAAGTCGATATTGTAGACTTGTGCGATAAAGACCGTCGCAACGCCCTGCATAATGGCGGTGCCGTCCATATTGATAGTTGCACCCAGCGGTATAGTGAAGGATGCCACTTTGTTGTCAACGCCAAGCTTGTGCGTCGTGGTATGCATGTTACTGGCAATTGACGCATTACTGCTGGAGGTACTAAAAGCAAATAATGCAGTCTCTTTCATTTTGCGGAAGAACATCAGCGGGCTTAAACCACCGGCCAGTTTAATAAACAGGCCATAGACAATAAAACCGTGAAACAACAGTACAAACAATACTAAAGCGAAATATTTACCCAAATTACCCATATCGTCTAATTCGAGGGTGGTGAAAAGTTTCGCCATCAGGAAGAACACACCATAAGGCGATAAATTCATCACAATATTGACCAGCTTCATCACGACTTCGTTCATGTCATCGAAGAACTGACGAATACGTTTGCCGGATTCACCACTTAATGCAATGGCAATGCCGAATAACACTGCAAAAATAATGATTTGCAGCATTTCACCTTTAGCCATGGCATCGATTGGATTACTTGGGAACATGTTAATGAATACTTGCGCGACCGACGGAGCTTCTGCCGTTTTGAACTCAGTACTCAGCTGCATATCAACGCCAGTGCCTGGGCCAATTAAGGTCGCGAAAAATACTGCAAAACTGATGGCAAGTGCGGTAGTCAACACATAAAGACTGAAGGATTTTGAGCCGATCCGGCCCAGAGTGCTGATGTCATTGAGCGAGCTGGTACCACAAATCAGCGATACTAATACCAAAGGAACGACTAACATTTTTAAGCTGGCGACAAAAATCTGGCCACCGACATGAAAAATGCCATCAACGAAAAATGCTTTGATGCCAAAAGAGAAACCAGGGAAACCTATTTCGTAATCAGCTTCATTTCCAATGATCCATTTAAACATAGCGCCGACCAGAATGCCGAGTGCCATCGCGATTAATATCTTACTGGTGAGTGAATATTTTGTATTTGTAGTCATCTGGCGAGTAGGTTATAACAAGGATAAGAGGCGGCTAGCCTACCAGTTTTTGGTTTAAAAGAAAAATTTGTACAAAATCGTTAATTTAGCGCTGACGAATTTGAATTTATTCGGCTAAGATGCAGAATTAACAAAATCTAAATATAAGAATCAGCTAGGGAGAGTTTTCATGCGAAACATCCGGCAACTTCTCGTTGCGTTTTTGATGAGTGCAGTAGTCGCTTGTGGTGGTGGTGGTACATTAGGCGAAAGCGGTACTCCAACAACGCCCAGTTATAGTATCGGCCTTGCATTAACCGATGCAAGCGGAGTTCCTTCAACAGGGCTCAGCAAAGCAAATCCATTAAAACTCAAAGCAACTGTCAAAGCGACCAACGGCTCAGCGGCCAACAAGCTTGTGACCTTCACTATTAACGATACTGCACTCGCTTCATTTAATAATGGTGCCGGAACAGCACAAACTCTGGCCGACGGCACTGCTGAAATCGGCTTGCTGGCAGGCACCAAAAGTGGTGCCGGTGAAATTTCAGCATCAATCGACGGTGGCACGCCGGTAAAAATCGCTTTTACTTCGGCTGGGGATAGTGCTGCTGGCGGCGCATTTGTTATTTCAGTTGAAACATTTGCCGCAGATGGTTCCGTCGCAACAGAAGTGGGCAAAAATACGCCTCTGACGGTCAAGGCGACACTGACTTCAGCTTCAGGTGTTGCACAGTCTGGCAAACTAATCCAATTTTCAATTGATAATCCAAGTCTAGCGACCTTCAACAATGACGCGGGAACTGCGGTAACCAATGCCAGCGGTGTGGCGACAATTGGTTTGGTAGCAAGTACTAAAAGTGGTGCTGGTGTCATTACTGCAGCATTGTCTGAAGACAATCAGTTCCGTGGCACAAAAGCCTTTAGTTCCAAAGGTGATGGCGGAGTCGTAGATGCCACTCCGGTGGGTTCGATTTTGCTTTATGCAGATAAGTTACAATTAGGCGCAGGCAGTACAGATCGCGTCGAATTGTCAGCGCTGGTAAGGGACAGAAACAATATCCTGATGAAAAACGTCAAGGTTCAGTTCTCGGCTGACAATGATTCTGAACTTGAAGTTGTTTCCGAAATGACCGGCAATGATGGAGTCGCAAAGGCCAATCTGTCGTCCAGAACGAATTTTAACTTGCGCACAATCAAAGCCACTGCAACTGCCGGTGGCGAAAACAAAACTTCTCAGGTCGATATTAAAGTTGTCGGAACAAACATCAATATTGTTGGTCCGAGCGCCGTTGTTTTGGCAGGGAGTGGACAGTTCACGATTTCATTACTGGATTCAACCGGTAAAGGCATTCAAAACACCGTAATACAACTCTCATCAAGCCTGAAGAATAATTTTAACATTACTTCTCCTGTGACAGACCCTTCGACGGGCAGAGCTGTAGTTACCTATACTGCTGTTAACGGTGGTACAGATCTAATAACCGCAACAGCACTTGGTGTTACAACCACATTCAGTGTGGCTATTGATCCGGACGCTTTTGCATTTGAATCAACCGGCTCAAACACTACGCAGGAAATTCCATTAAACACTGCAGCGCCAGTCTCCGTAAAATGGTTACGCAATAACTCTCCATTGGTTGGTAGTGATGTGCTGTTCACGACGACTCGTGGGGTAATTGCGCCAACAGCGGAAACTTTGGCGGATAAAGTTGTAGCGACTAAAGCAACAGATGATGCTGGTGTGGCGCAGGTATTTGTTCGCTCTGATTTTGCTGGTTTTACCAATATTGGAGCTTCATCAACAGCAAATGGCTCAAAAATCAGTTCGAGTAAATTGATTGAGTACATTGCCACGACGCCAAGTGTGACAAAAGGCATTGAAGTCCAGGTATTCCCGGCACAGTTAGGCGCAGGTGAAAAAGCAACAGTGCAAGCAGTGTTACGGGATGATAAAGACAATCCAATCAAAAATCAGTTAGTGGCATTTTCGCTGTCGAATTCTGCAGGTGGTCAGTTAAGCCCGTCAACAGGTATTTCCAATTCACAAGGCGTTGCGACTACAGAATTTATTGCTGACGTGAATTCTGGTGGGTCAGGAACTCCAACTGCACCACAAGGCCTTCGAATTAACGCAACTTTAACTACAAATTCAAATGTAAAAGGCGATACGGGTGTTGTGGTTGGTCGTCGTACATTATTCTTCCGGTTTGGTAGTGGTAATGTTTTAGCGAAAATTGAGCCTAACTTATACTCAGCGCCGTACGCTATTATTGTAACTGACGCAGCTGGAAACCCGATTCCAAACCAACAATTGAACGTTGCTATCACATCAACTCGATATCGGAAAGGCGTCTTTTTGAAACGACCTCTTATCGGTGCATTTGTTAATTGGGAAGCTGTGAGATCTACACCTGCTGACTGCAGTTCAGAAGATGTAGATAGAGATGGAATTCTAGACTCAGGCGAGGATTTCAATGATGACGAGCAATTGACTCCGGGCAATGTGGCAACTGTGTCAAGAACTGTTACTGCTGATGCGGATGGTATTGCCCAAATTAACTTAATCTATCCGCGTGAATATGCACATTGGGTGATTGTAGACTTGTCAGTGTCATCAACTGCTGCAGGTACTGAAAATGTATCAAGTAGAGAAATTTTATTACCTATTTTAGGTTCTGATGCGACGACGGAAAGTTCGCCACCTCCAAACAGCCCGTTTGGGGTTGGCCGAGGAGTCGATGAAAACAGGCTGGTCTATACTGGTGACCCTGCAAGCTGTGCCACAACGGACTGAGTGCAGTTCCAGAATGAGTGATAAAAACTCCGCTATATGCGGAGTTTTTTTAGTTATGTGATTGGGCTCCGTTCAACCCAAATCCTGACTTTAGTTGCGAAATGACGCCTGGTACATGGACAGGTATTTTGCTGAAAAACAGCTCGTCGATATGGTGAACATTTATTGAGACAGCTGCAAAAAAAAACCTGCAATTAAGCAGGTTTTATCATATTTACTAACACAGTGTCCTACCGCTGGAACTGATAAACCGCACCCAGTTTCAATATCTGCGTCAATTCATCCAGAGCTGTGCGCGATTCATTTAACAGCTGTGGATCAGCTAAATCAGCCTCTGAAATCTGGTCGCGATAGTGGGTATTGACCCAAAGATTCAGCCGGTTAAATAGCGCATCTGTCAGCAACACATTTTGGTTAACAGCTTTATGTTCTTGCTCACTCATCGCCACCCGCAGCCTTAAACAAGCTGGACCACCGCCGTTACGCATGCTTTGTTTCACATCGTAATAGTGGACCTGGCGGATCGGCGTGCCACGACCGGTCAACTGTTCAAGATAAGCCGACACTTGTGGATGGTCGCGACATTCAGTCGGCGCAATAATCGCCATCTCGCCGGATGGCAGTGTGATTACCTGGGTGTTAAACAGGTAAGTCTGTATCGCCTGTTGTACTGTCACTTCATGATCAAAGACTTCGATTAAATGCAGTTCACTGGCATCACCAAACTTACGTCGTACTTCATCAAGCTTTTGCGCGCTGTCGACAAACGCCTGCTGATGGTAAAACAGCACGTTTTGGTTGCCGACTGCAATCACATCATTGTGAAACACACCCTGATCAATCACTTCCGGACTTTGCTGGATGTAGACTACTTGATCATCCGACAGACCGTGCAAACGCGAGACCGCTTCACAGGCTTCAAAAGTATGACGCGCCGGGAAGTTGCGGGGTGCAGGTTTGTTGTAGTCAAAGGCGTAACGGCCAAATACAAATAACTCAACGCCTTTAGCGCCGTAGTCGCTGCAAAGCCTGGTGTGGTTAGCTGCACCTTCATCACCAAAATGGTCATTGTCAGGTAAATGTTTATGGTGCGCAAAGTGCTGCTCATCATTAAACATCGCCTGCAAAATCCGGCCGGTCGTTTCAGGTTCTAACGAACGATGGAATTTGTTGGTCAGGTTCGCCGGCGTAAAGTGAATTTTACCATCATCGGTATCTTTACTTGGCGAGATAGTGGCAGCGTTGGCTGTCCACATACTGGAGGCAGAACAAACCGCCCGGAATACCGAAGGGGCTTGTTTTGCCGCCTTGGCAATCACATCAGCATCAGAACCGGTAAAACCCAACCGGCGTAAAGTGTAGACGTCCGGTCGTTCTTGTGGTGCTAACACGCCCTGAACCATGCCGAGATCGGACAAGGCTTTCATTTTCTGCAAGCCCTGCAAAGCGGCTTGTTTTGGGCTTGAGGTGTTTTTGGCATTGTTGAGTGACGCAACGTTGCCGACGGATAAACCGGCATAGTTGTGCGTCGGCCCAACGAGGCCGTCAAAGTTTGCTTCGAAATACTTCATTTTTGCTTTATTCCTTCAGTTGGGAAGGGGCACTGTTATTGTTTTTATTGCGGCCGTTGATAGATTGCTTCATTTTATTCGGTGATTAAATCACCAGAATGCCCCGTAAATAGCGGGCTTTCACGATAATAATGAGTTTATTCACTTGTCACAACTTCAGTTTGCGGATATACGTTAAAAAGACATGTAGAATGGCCACATAAGTTTAGGGATCTCGGAACAACGATGGCGAAATCACTGGTAATAGTCGAATCACCGGCAAAAGCTAAAACGATTAATAAGTATTTGGGCAATGATTTTATTGTAAAAAGTAGCGTTGGACACATCCGTGACTTGCCTACCAGTAGCAATAAAGACAAAAGTAAAACCAGCGAAGTAAAGCTTGAAAAAGCGCAAAAAGAGTATTTGGCGCTGGTTGATCGGATGGGAATTGACCCGGCCAATGGCTGGAAAGCCCGCTATGAAATTCTACCCGGCAAAGAAAAAGTCGTTAAAGAACTCAAAGCGCTGGCGGAAAAAGCCGACACCGTTTATCTGGCAACAGACTTAGACCGTGAAGGAGAAGCCATCGCATGGCATCTCCAGCAGATCATTGGCGGCGACGAGCAAAAATTCAAACGGGTGGTGTTTAACGAAATCACTCAAAACGCCATTAAAAACGCTTTTGTTGAACCTGGAGTCGTCAATGTCGACCGCGTCAATGCACAGCAAGCCCGGCGGTTTTTAGACCGCGTGGTTGGTTTTATGGTGTCGCCGTTGTTGTGGAAAAAAGTCGCCCGAGGTTTATCTGCAGGTCGCGTGCAATCTGTAGCCGTGCGCTTAGTGGTGGAGCGGGAACGCGAAATCAAAGCCTTTGTGCCGGAAGAATACTGGACTGTAGATGCGGCGACGACGACGGCCAATGCCGTGGCGCTGGCTCTCGAAGTCGTTCGTCAGCAAGGCAAAGCTTTCCGGCCTGTTAATCAGGCTGATACGGCGGCCGCTGTGGCGTTATTGCAGCATGCTGCATACAAAGTCACCGATCGCGAAGATAAACCGTCCAGTAGCAAACCACAGGCGCCTTTTATCACGTCAACCTTACAGCAGGCAGCAAGCACCCGTTTAGGGTATGGCGTGAAGAAAACCATGATGCTGGCGCAGCGACTGTATGAAGCAGGTTACATTACCTATATGCGTACCGATTCAACCAACCTTTCGGTTGACGCAGTTACTGCGGTGCGCGAATTTATTGAACAACAGTTTGGTAGTCAATATCTGCCAGAGCAGCCGCTGACTTACGGCAGCAAAGCCAATGCGCAGGAAGCACACGAAGCCATCCGGCCTTCGGATGTCAACGTGCAGGCGACGATGCTGGGCGATATGGAAGCCGATGCGAAAAAACTGTATGAGCTGATCTGGCGCCAGTTTTTGGCCTGTCAGATGCCAAACGCCTTATACGATGTCACCAACATCACAGTACAAGCTGGCGATTTTGAACTCAAAGCCAAAGGCCGTGTATTACGCTTTGATGGTTGGACTCGGGTACAACCGGCACAAAAACGCAAAGACGAAGAAGAAAAAGAGCTGCCGGACGTTAAAGTTGGTGAAGTCCTTTCGCTGCAGCAATTGTTGCCGGCGCAGCATTTTACCAAACCAGCAGCGCGGTTTAGCGAAGCCAGTCTGGTGAAAGAATTAGAAAAGCGCGGTATTGGCCGGCCTTCTACTTATGCCGCGATTATCTCGACCATTCAGGAACGTGGTTATGTGAAGGTCGAGAACAAACGGTTTTATGCTGAAAAAATGGGCGAGATCGTGACCGACCGGTTAGTCGAAAATTTCAGCGATCTGATGAACTTCGACTTCACTGCCAATATGGAACTCAAACTGGATGATATCGCTCATGGTGCGTTGTCCTGGCGTACTGTTTTAGATAGTTTTTACGGCGATTTCTCCAATAAGCTCAAGACAGCGGAAGCTGACGTAGAGCAAGGTGGCATGCGCACCAATCAGTTTGTACTGACGGACATCGATTGTGCGACCTGTGGCCGGAAAATGGGTATTCGTACCGCCAGTACCGGCGTGTTTTTAGGCTGCTCCGGTTACAACCTGCCGCCCAAAGAACGTTGTACCACCACCATGAATTTAACACCGGGCGATGAAGCCGTACTGGTGGCAGATGATGATGAGCTGGAAACTGAAGTGCTGCGCCAGAAAAAGCGCTGTACTAAGTGTGGTACCGCCATGGATTCGTACCTGCTCGACGAACAGCGTAAGTTGTATGTCTGTGGTAATAACCCGGGTTGCGACGGTTATCTGGTAGAAAGTGGCGCCTTTAAAATCAAAGGCTACGATGGCCCGCTGATTGAATGTGAAAAATGCGGTTCTGATATGCAGTTAAAATCTGGCCGTTTTGGCAAGTATTTTGGCTGTACCAACAGTGACTGTAAGAATACCCGTAAGCTGCTGCGTAGCGGGGAAGCGGCGCCACCAAAAGAAGATCCGGTGCATTTGCCTGAGCTGAAGTGTGAGAAGTCAGACGCCTATTTTGTACTGCGGGATGGCGCTGCCGGTTTATTCCTGGCTGCATCAACTTTCCCACGTTCACGTGAAACCCGTGCACCGCTAGTGGCTGAATTGCAGCGTTTTAAAGACCGTCTGGTACCGAAGTTTTTGTATCTGACTGCGGCACCGGCCCAAGATCCTGCGGGTAACCCGACCGTGGTGCGCTGGAGTCGCAAGACCAAACAGCAGTATGTAATGTCGGAAAAAGACGGCAAAGCTTCTGGCTGGTCGTTATGGTTTAAAGATGGTAAATGGCAGGAAAGTAAAGCCGAGGCTTAATCTCAGCGTTCACTTTCACTTGTTATGAAAAAAGGCCACTTCGGTGGCCTTTATCATTGTTTTATATGCAGAAAATTTAATTGTTATTTGATTGACGAAGATAGGGGCATTCCAGAGTAACCAGAGGATTTCAGGCCTACCATTTGCGTTTGGGGGCAAATAACACGTCCAAGTCGTTGTTTTCCGCTTCGGCTTTTTTCTGCCGATCCCGTAAATTACCTTCTTTGAGCTCTTCCGCAATTTCTGCCAGAATCGAATTCATTTCATTGCGTTTTGCCACCACGTATTCGTCAGCGTGTGATGCGTTCGATAAGGTAATTAAGGCTTTTTCATAACATTGCCGTGCTGAGCCGAGCATCTGGCCATTCCGGGCCTGATTGCCGCGTTTAATCTGACTTTCCACATTAATCCGCAACTGCAAATTTTCCAGCCGCCGATCTTCCTGCACCACCAATTGGGTTTCAATGTTGCCGCGTGCATGTTCGGCGCGCAAAATGGTGCGGAGCTTTTTGATTCCCTGGATCATACCGATAATTTGTTTGTCATTATCCGGCAGGCTGATATTTTCAGAACTTGTGCCCTGACCGGGAGCCATTTCAGTCAGACGTTTTTCAGTGTCGGCCAGCCGGCTTTTCAGATCACGAGAACCAGGTTCCAGTTCGACCATCGCTTTGAGAGTATAAGCAATCCGTTTTAACAGCATCTGACTGATGCCTGGAGTAAGTGGGACATTGGCGGCATTCAGCAGAATTTCTTCGGTGTCTTCCAACATACTGCGCAACTTAGAGAACTCAGCCCGCTTCAGCGTGGCTAACCTGTCTTTATGTTGCTGCATCGCGTTCGTGATGACGGCGAACACCACCAGTGCAATCACCAGAACTATGATTATGGTTACAACCATCTGAACCTCTGACTTGGTATATCTCAAGCATCTTAAACAGAAATTGGCAAAATTACCAATGTTCTGCCAGCGAGTTACGGTAACAACAACCGAAAGACGCCACCACCGTAACGACCACCATTACTGAGTTCAATCCGGCCATGGCGACCCTGATTGCGGTGCGCTTTGGCAATTAAGTGTGCAAAAAACAGGCCTAAACCAGTGCGACCCGCGGCAAGATTAAACTGATTCATACTGCTATCGTTATTTTCCAGCATAAAATCCGGAAATCCAGCACCGTCATCATGTAATTCCAGGCATAGCTGGCCATCTTCTGTGCCCGCTTTTAACAGCAATTTCCCCGAGCTATAGCGTAGCGCGTTGACGAACATATCGTTAATCAGATTGCTGACTAAATCATTGTCGAAAAACCAGCTTAAATGGTTTTCGGTTTCAACCTGCACGGCAATATGTTTTTGCTGACTGTACATTTCATTTTTAATCACCACTTCTTCCAGCAAGTCCTCAATAAAATATTCGTCGAGGTGCAGTGGCAGCTGGTCTTTTTCTATCCGGTACAATGAGAGTAATTGCATCAGATTGGTATTCAGGCGCGAAGCCTCGTAATGGATCCGCGCCAGTTCCTGACTAGCGGTATCAGACTGGGGGGCTAAGTCCTGCTGCAGCATATCCATCGACTGGATCAGCATGCACAAGGAGTTTTTCATGTCGTGTACGGCGGAAGCCAGTACAGTGGCAAAATCTATTTCCGGATGTTCCACGATCTTGGTTTTCCTTCTGACGGAGAATGCAAGGCAGCAGTGAAAAAGTGCTACTGATTTTTACAATTTTTAGCTACTATTGGTTATAGCGATGGCCAAATTTTGATTTGGCTGGAATAATCAGAGCATCTGCACATATGCCTAATCATATGTCAATAACGGAAGGCTGACACATGAAATTACAACAGTTACGTTATATTGTCGAAGTACTGAATCACAATCTTAACGTATCCGCCACGGCGGAGAGTTTGTATACCTCGCAGCCGGGTATTAGTAAGCAGGTGCGGATGCTGGAAGATGAGTTGGGTATTCAGGTGTTTGGCCGCAGTGGTAAACATTTAACCCACGTGACACCGGCTGGGCGTGATGTGATTGAAATTGCTCAGCAAATTCTGGCAAAAGTTGAAAGCATCAAAGCAGTCGCGAAAGAACATACCTTACCTGATCAAGGTAAACTCAATATCGCCACTACCCACACCCAGGCACGTTATGCACTGCCACAGGTGATTGGCGGCTTTATGAAGAAGTTCCCCAAAGTGTCTTTGCATATGCACCAGGGCACGCCGCAGCAGATTTCTGAAGCAGCTTCGCGTGGCGAAGCCGATTTTGCGATTGCCACAGAAGCCATGCATTTATTCAGTGATTTAGTGATGTTGCCTTGTTACCACTGGAACCGCAGTGTAATTGTCCGCAATGATCATCCGCTGGCTCAACTGGCGCATCGGATTGAAATTGAAGACGTCGCCAAACACCCAATCGTCACTTATGTGTTTGGTTTTACCGGCCGCTCTGAACTTGATCGCGCTTTTGGCGAAAAAGGGCTGGAGCCGAAAATTGTGTTTACCGCCACCGATGCTGACGTAATTAAAACTTATGTCCGGTTAGGGTTGGGCGTTGGCGTTATTGCTTCGATGGCGATGGACCAAGAGCTGGACAAAGATTTAGTCTCAATTGATGCCAGCCATTTGTTTGCAGCGTCTACCACCAAGATAGGCTTTCGCAAAGGTTCGTTCTTACGTACCTATATGTATGATTTTATTGAACGCTTTGCGCCGCACCTGACAAAAGATGTGGTCGAAAAAGCCAACTTATTACGCAATCAGGAAGAAATCGACCGCATGTTTGCTAAGTTTGAATTACCGATCCGGTAAAAATATTCATACCTAATTAGGAAGGTCTAACTGGTGGGATCAGAGTACGACTCTGACCCCACCAGTATTCAACCACCAGTTTGACCAATTCAGTTCCTGCTTGCTTTACCCTTCTTGCCAACAGGCATCTAACGCTCGTTTTAACCAGCATTTTGACGATCTGGGGAAACCCTCAACTATAGGTTGTCGAATTTTCACCATTCATTTAGACGTCTGGATGTTGATATGTCTATGTTTGCGGGTTATGCTGGCGTCAGACAACTGAAAAAACCACCCGGTTTAAATGAAGTAAATTCATCATGATTGATTTAAAACTGCTGCGGACTTTGCAGGCGCTCCAACAAACCGGTTCATTGCAGGCCGCTGCCAGCCGGTTATTTCTGACACAGTCGGCGTTGTCGCATCAGCTCAAAGACGCTGAAAATCAGTTAGGCGCCAGTTTGTTTATTCGCAAAACCCAGCCGGTGCAATTTAGCAGTCAAGGAAAAATACTACTGGAACTGGCGGCGCAGATTTTACCCTTGGTCGATATCGCCGCAGCTCAGCTTAAAAGCGGCCAGGCCTTGGTACAAACTTTAAGGTTAACGGTGGAATGTCATGCTTGTTTTCACTGGCTGCTCCCGGCAGTGAAAGCGTTTCGTCAGCAATGGCCGGAGGTGACGCTGTCACTGGATACCGACATTGAACACCATGCGGTGGAAGCTTTACTGAAAGACGAGCTGGATTTGGTGTTAACCACCGACGTTCGACTGGAAGGGCAGGTCAGTTTTCAGCCGCTCTTTGAACTGGAGCTGCTGGCTTATATTTATCCTGAACATCCACTCGCGGCAAAAACAGTGATTGAGCCAGAAGATTTACAGCAAGAAAAACTGTTGTCGTACCCCATTCCGCCAGAGCGGCAGGATTTATTCCGCTATTTTTTAAAGAAAAACCAATTTCACGGCCAACAACGGCAAGTTGGCCAGGCGAGTCAGATTTTACAATTAGTCGCAGCAGGTGAGGGTATTGCGGTATTACCGGCCTGGTTGGCCGAGCCTTTTGTCAGTCAGGGCTTGATTGTGACCCGTCCCTTGGGGGAGGCTGGGTTAAAGCGGCAGATGTATCTGGCGAGTCGGCGGGATGATACAAGTGCTGCGACGCAGGCGCTTTATCAGCTATTGCGCCGGTTTGCGCCGCAATAGCTCGTCACTAACATTAGTTGTATTAATTTGCCAGCACAGCAGCTGTTATTGCGGTTCGTACGGCAGTGGATCAATAGTGTTGTTTAAGGTAAACGCTTCCAGCCGTTCCTGGCATGAGCCACATTTACCACAGGCTTGTTCGCGGCCGTTGTAGCAAGTCCAGGTTTTACCATAATCCAGCCCCATCGCCAGACCGTCTTTGAGGATTTCAATTTTGGTTTGTTGCAGGTAAGGGCTGATGATATCGACTGGTTCATAGTTAGCAATCTGACACACATCATTCATCTTCTGCACAAATTCCGGCCGGCAATCCGGGTAAATAAAGTGATCACCTGAGTGCGCGCCATAGTATACCGCTTGCGCATCCAGCGACACGGCATAGCCAACGGCCAGGCTCAGCAAAATCATATTGCGGTTAGGCACCACCGTTGATTTCATATTATCAGCGGCATAATGGCCTTCCGGGACTTCAATATCGTCGGTTAATGATGAACCGCCAATCAGCTGGTTAATGGCTGAAATATCAACGATTTTGTGATGGATGCCCAGTTCCTGACAGACGCTTTGCGCGCAAATCAGTTCTTTGACATGGCGCTGACCATAGTTAAATGACAAGGCATAAACATCGTGGCCGGCGCGAATAGCATTATGCAGCACAGTGAATGAATCCATGCCACCCGAATAAATAACAACAACTTTTTGCGGCATGCTGTGCGCTCCCGTTATAATGCACCCAAAGAAGGGCGCGCATTGTACTTTAAAATTAGCCGCATCTAAAGGAAATCAACTCAGCGTGTATAAAGTTAACGAAATATTCGAAACCATTCAGGGTGAAGGCAACTACACCGGCACTCCGGCAATTTTCTTGCGTTTACAGGGCTGTCCGGTCGGTTGTTCCTGGTGTGATACTAAGCATACCTGGGAGATCCTGCCCGATTTACTGATCCAGCTCGGCGACACCACAGTTAAAAAAGCTGACTCCGATCACTGGGCACAAGCCGATGCCAATGCCATTCTGGCGTTGTTTCAGCAGCGCAGTTATCGCGCCAAACATGTGGTGATCACCGGTGGCGAGCCTTGTATGTACGACTTAAACCCATTGTGTGAGCTGTTGCATCAACATGGGTTTAGCACGCAAATCGAAACTTCCGGTACTTTTGAAATTTTAGCGCCGCTGCAGACCTGGGTCACAGTCTCGCCAAAGGTCAATATGAAAGGGGGTTACGAAGTGCTGCGTAGCTGCCTGGAGCGCGCCAACGAAATTAAACATCCGGTGGCGATGGAAAAACATGTGAAGGAGCTGGAGCAGTTGCTGGTTGGGCTGGATTGTCAGAACAAACTGATTTACCTGCAACCGATCAGTCAAAAAGCCAAAGCCACTCAGCTAGCAATCGAAGCCTGTATGGCGCACAACTGGCGGTTAAGCGTGCAAGTGCATAAATACCTTGGGATTAATTAGCCAGCTTCGCTGAATTCATTCGATGTTCTGCTGGTGTTGCAACCAGCCACAGAGTGCATCCAGTGCCGGTACTGCATTGTCCGCCGCCATCAATTGGTATTTCAGTGGTGGCTGCATCGTCAGAATTTCGATCCAGCGCTGCGCCAACCAACTTGAGTTTTGCCATTGCGGCGTAGGGTACAGAGTTTCCAGTTGCGGGTTTTGTGCAAACACCGTTTTAAGTTCCTGACTTAATTGCTGATGTTCTGGTAAAAACAGGCAGTCAGTCCAATCAGGAAGAGGGTTCGCTGCCGCAACATGCAAGCCATCTTGCTCTTGCCAACGCTCAGTCAGCTCAACCCGTCTGATACCTTCGATGGTGATCCCAAGCAGGCCGTCGTCGAGTTGCGTAAAATCGGTGACTTGTACCAAAGTCGCCACCGGGAAAATTCGATCCGGATGCGTTTGTGCCACATACGGATTCAGCAGCGCGCTGACAAAAGGCCGTTTGCCAGTACAAGCTTCGCGTACCAGCCGGATATAACGGGGTTCAAATACCCGCAGTTTCATTCGCCCATGTGGCAGTACCACCTGACTTAATGGAAATAACGCTACTTCGGTCAAAATTCCCCCTGGCATCATCAGCAAACTCTTTGCTTATACGCAAGCGACCGTATATTGGATTGCCGTAGTTCCAGCTCCGGGATTTTGTGCATGATGTACTGCGCCTACAAGTTAAAATTTTGCTATGGTTAACCGACAACGTTCATTCAGATGTTGGGTGCTGCTGTTGTCAACTTTGAATTTTAAAGGCTGCTGCGGATGACAGAAATGGTCCAAAAGAAGTGCAAGGATCGGGTAAAGGCAACATCAGTGAACGGCTTTTTTTTGCTGCCTGACTTGCGCCTCAAGGCGGAAATAAGCATTGGGTTGCCGATGTTGCTGACGCTGGCATGCCTGTGCTTCAGCATAGCCGCACGAGCGCAAACGAGCACAACTGCAGCTTCGCCGGTTCTGCGTGCTGTGGTCAGTGAAACCAATCCGGTGCCTTATGCGATGTTTTCTGCTGAAGGTAAACTGATGGGCGGGATCAGTAAAAGTCTGATTGATAAAATTGGCCAGCTGAATCAGCTACCCGTGTTGTATTTAGATGTGCCGCGAGCCAGGGTTGAAGGCTGGCTCATCAGTAATCAGGCCGATATCGGTTGTTTTTTAAGTCCGGATTGGGTCAGTCGTCCAAAAGATTTGGCATGGGTTGGGCCGTTATTTTATTCGTCGCAGCTGGTGGTGCGCCGAAGTAACAGTAAACCGATACTCCGGTTAAGCGATATGTATCACAAAAGGATCGGCACCATTCGGGGTTTTGTTTATCCAGAGCTCGAACAAGCTTTTGCCGAACGGCTGATGATCCGCGATGACGCACATTCGCTGGAAAGTAATTTGACCCGGCTAGCACAGGGGCGGCTGGATGCGGTAATGGCGGTGGATTTGTCTTTAGGGTATGTGATGTCAAAACGACAATTTGAAATTGCCTTAAGTTTTGATCCGTTGTGGACCCAACCACCGGCAATTTTTTGTGCCATTAGTCTCGACTCGCCGCTGCGCCCAGCACTGTTACAGTCGTTTGAGCAACTGCAACAAAGTGGTTATATCCAGCAGTTGTTACAGCAGTATCAGCCGACAATGGCTGCCACCACTGAAACATCTTCGGTCAACTAGCCGCCATTCAGGATTGACGAACAGGATCGTCTTTTAACTTTGGAATTTTTAATCCCAGTTCCTGACCGCGGAATTTGGCATAATAAGTACAGCCAGCAAACATCAGGCAGCTTGCCAGAAGTTCAAGCACTGCCAGCAGCAACGCCATGTGACTGCTGACCCATAGATTGGTCAGACTGTGCACAAAATAAATCATCACAATAAAATTGGCCCAGGCAAAGGTATATGCTTTACCACGCAGCATGCCAGCCAGCGGAAACCACAAGGGTCCCCACAATAAAGCAAGTAATACCCATTGACTGCCCAGTTTGGGCGGATTCAGCCATAACACCGACAGCGGTATCAGCAGAAATAACAAACCAAAGCCAAGCTGACCCAATAATAAAAAACGACGGGTTTTTGGTGCCATCGGCACTTCTGATGCAATTAACCAACTCATGATAATTTTCCGGCAATAGTTGCGAGGCGTTTTCCAAAGGACATCGCCAGTTGTTGTTCGTGTGCCGACAGCAAAGTTGTGGCTGTGCTGCCGCTGACATGGGTCGGGCCATAGGGCGTGCCGCCGGTTTGTGTCTGATGCAAAGCAGGTTCTTCGTAGGGGATCCCAAGCAACACCATACCGTGATGCAACAGCGGCAACATCATTCCCAGCAGCGTGGCTTCATTGCCGCCATGCATTGAACTGGACGAAGTAAACACACCGGCCGGTTTGTCAATCAGCTGGCCTTTGAGCCAGAGGTCGCTGGTATTGTCCCAGAAAGCTTTCATTTCCGCTGCCATCAGGCCAAAGCGGACTGGACTACCTAATGCCAGAGCATCGGCTTGGATTAGTTCATCTTTTTGGATCAATGGATGTCGTGGATCATCATCGTGATTAAACCCTGGGACAGTGCGGATCATGGCAGTTGCGCCGGCGGCTGCCACACCAACTGCAATTTTTTCCGCTAAAGCAGCCACGGATCCGTGGCGGGAATAATACAAAATAAGCACAGTGGTCGGTTGTAAAACAGCTTCGCTCAAAATAACTCCAACAACCGGTTTGCCGGACGGGCGATCACCGCTTTGTTTCCCATCACCACTACGGGACGTTCCATGAGTTTTGGCTGGTCCAGCATTGCCTGAATAATTAAATCATCAGATAGACTGAGGTCGGAAAGGCCAAGTGTATGATATTCTTCTTCTTTATCGCGCAGTAATTGACGTGGACTTAACTGCAGCCGTGTCAACAGCTGACGCAGCGCAGGCTCATTCAGCGGTTCGTTCAAGTAATGCACCACCTGAAAAGGTTTGCCGAGCTGCTCCAGCAACGCCAGAACTTCGCGGCTTTTAGAGCAGCGATTGTTGTGATAGATCGTCAACATTGGCCTTGTCCTCAGTTAAGTTTTTTGAGTCTGCTAAATTCGGTTTGCAGTTGTTTTTTCTTGGCTTCCAGGCGACGGCTTTCCAGTTGGTCATCCGGGGTCAACTGATTCAAAGCAACGTTGATGTCATCAATCGCCTTTGGATAATTGGCCAATTGATAATACAAATCGGCACGCGCTTCATAATAACGCGCCATATCATTCAGACCTTTGTAGGCTTCAACTAACATTTCGTAAGCTAAAAAATTATCATTTTTGTAATACAACAAATTGCGTAGTAAGTGCAATGCCAGCCGGTAGGATTTCCCCTGCATCGCCGCATTGGCGTAGTTGAGAGTAATGATCTGATTGTTCGGCCGCAATAAGTATTGTTGCTCCAGCATTTCCAGCGCTTTGTCGACCCGATTGGTACTGATATACACATCGGTCATGGCATCCAGATAAAACAGATTTTTGTCGTCTTCACTGCGCAGTTTATTCAGTAATTGCTCGGCTCCGGCATAATCTTTTTTATCATACAACGCCAGTGCCAGGCCGTAATGATTGGCTTTGGTATTGCCGCCCGGGCTTGCCAGTTTTTTCTGGAAATGAGCAATAGCACCTTCATTATCCAACTGATAACGCGCCCAAACCCGGGCCTGAATTAACGGGAAATCAGTGCTGTCCGGTACAAAGCGCTGCTGAAACTGTTGTGCCCGCACCCGGGAATCACTGATCCTGGCCTGAGATAATGGGTGGGTATACAAAAACGCCAGTTGGGTATTACTGAATCTGGTTTTTTCACTGAGTTTGTTAAAAAATTCCGGCATCGCATAAGGGTCAAATCCGGCATTGGCCAGCAACTGAATACCAATCCGGTCGGCTTCCTGTTCATTACTGCGGGTGAAGTTAATCGCCGACTGTTGTGCCATGCCCTGACTCGCCATCAAGCCAGCCATCCCGGCTTCCGGATTGACGGTGGCCAGAATAATCGAACCCAGCAACGACGCTAACGTCAGAGGTGCCGATTGCGAGCGTGCTTCCACTGAGCGGGCAATATGGCGCTGCGTCACGTGGACAATTTCGTGCGACATCACCGAAGCAAATTCACTTTCACTGTCTGCCACCGCCAAAGTACCAGTGTTCGAAACTATATGGCCGCCCAAGGTAGCAAAAGCATTGATATTTTTATCATTGACCCAGTAAAACTGAAATGGAAAACGTACTCCTTCCGCTTTCGCAACCAGGCCATTGCCAAGGTTGTTCAGGTATTCGTCGAGTAATGGATCATTAATCATCGGCAAACTGGCGCGGGTTTGCCGCATCATCACGTCACCAATTTGTTTTTCTTTTTCCGGCGTTAAGGTGGCAAACGCATTGCCGCCAAGATCGGGCAGCGGCGTCGCTGCAGTGGCCGGGCAACACAGCGACAAACTTAATCCAACACTACAGACCCATACTACACATAACTTCATCTATTTTTTGACTCTGTTATCCCGGCTTTAATCGCCGAAAGCTGAAGTTCATCGGCATCCGCCTGACCGAGCATTTTTTCCTGCTGATCGTAAAATTGACGGATGGATACACCATCGACCTTGGTCACCTGAACATGTTTTTGCAAAAACTCAATTACCGCATTAACCAGCTTGTGAGAATACAAAATCAATGCAAAATCGGCTTCATCACCATGTTCAAAATAAAAGCTGATAAATTTATGCAACTGATTGATCCGTAATACCATTCGCATAGTCATTGGATCCCAGAGGTTAAACTCCATCAGCCGGTTTCCTTTCACGTACTGATCGATTTCAGAGTCTTTGGCATACGGCAGCGCATGAAGTTCAAATCCGCGATCAGTAAAAACCTGATACACCGCAATTCGCGGTTTGTTTTCACAGTGAATGACATTGGCGTTATCGACATAACCTTTGAGCAGCTGCAGGTTCCAGTTACGTTTATCAATAATACGTTTGATGGCGTTGTCAAAACCATGGGTGAGTAAACCTTCTGACTCACCAAGTGATTGTGCAACCATATGATAAAACGGTGGTAACTCGCCCCAGTTGATTTGTTTTTTGTACCAGTTGATGTCTTTTAAGGTTGGATTTTCTGGTAGTTTACTACGATTTCCTGGTCCACTCATGGCGCTGCTACCTTTTCATTCGGCATGGTCTCTTAGCCGATTATAACCAATTCCGCTGTTGATGCGAAAAGTTATCCCTAACATTTTCAGGGCATCCCCAAAATAATAAATAACGATATAAAACAGTTGATTAAATATATATCGCAGAGGTTTGTACAACATCGGCAAAGTTTGGCTGGCGATGACTTACTTCGCCGCCAGCACAATTTCGGTGTTTGGTTAAGTGTACGGTTGTGTGTTCAGTTGAGTGCGATACTCAGGCGCACACCCGCCACCCATTGCCGTGGCACTCCGGGTTCAAAACTGCGGCCATTGGCCTGATTCACCACGACGGCGCCGGCATAGGTTTTATCCAGCGCATTTTCCAGACCTAACCATAATTGCCACTGGCTGTGCTGTAAGTCAAGTTGCCAGCGGCTGTCCAGATGCAGCAAGGTCACAGCTGGCGCACTTAAACTATTGGCATCATCGACCCACAGTTTGCCACGATAGTTCAGTTGCGTGCGCAGTAGCCAGCGATCATCTTGCCATGGCCGATACTCCAACAGCCAGTCATGTTGCACCCGTGCGACACCAGGCAACGCACGGTTATTATTGTTTTGCACTGCAAAACTGCTATCGAGCAAGGTGCTGCTGAACCGCTGTTGCCAGTGTGCGGATAACTGTTGTTGCCAGAAAAGTTCCATACCGCGGCGGCTGCTGCTGGCCGCATTGCGATAGCTGGTACGTCCGCCAACAGACTGATCCACCACCAGTTCGTCACGGCTCTTTATATAAAACAAATCCAATGATGCTTCAGTCGCTTCGGTCTGATATTTAAAGCCTGTTTCAATTTGCTGATTGCGCGCTGCTTTAAGCGCCAGATTTAAGCCTCCGCCATTACTTTGATAAGCCATTTCGGTCAGCGTCGGCGTTTCAAAACCCTGGCCAATATTCAGGCTCCAGCTGAAATCCGGCAGCAGCGGATAGCTGACACCCAGTGCAAATGCCGGATGTTGATCAGATTTTCGGCCACTGTCGTCCGGATTGCCCGGGCGGATAAAATAGTCGCTAACAGCAAACTTCAGCTGACTCAATCTTACTCCAGCGCTGAATCGCCAAAGTTCGGCCGATACATATTCACTGCGAAAACCAATCTCGCTGCTTTGTACCTGACCACTTTCATCGCGGCGCAAATCACCAATATTGCCCCGTTGATTGACATAGCCCTGACGCTGATCGGTATGTTGTTCAAATTGTGCCGAATATTGCAGCCACCAGCGGCCAAGTTCAAACTGGCGCTGACCTTTGAGACCAAAAAAATGTCGATTCAGGTTGACGACACCGCCAGCAGAACTAATGGCATCACCACTAAATGCCAGCAATTGCTGGATATCACGTTGCCCGTGCCAGCCAGCAAGTTGCCAGTCACCTGACAAAGGTTCGAGCTGCATGCTCAGTTGACGCTGTGCGCTATTTTTCTGACTGTTAAACAGTGTCGCGACTGTCGCGGTTTGCCTGGGGTTTTGCTGCCATTCGGCGAAAGTCAGCCCTAGTGGGTCTTGCAGCAGCGGATCATCCGACCAATCATAGCGCCAGTTCAGTTGCAGATGATCAGCGAACAGGTGTGTTTGACGCAGGCTGGCCTGACGTTTTTCGACGCTGTTGTGGGGCCGGAAACCATCATGCTTCAGTTGTTTCAGCGACAGTTCGGTGTGACCGCTGCTGACTTGTAGTTGCTGTTGTTGTAACAGATCGCCCGAAACCTGTGTCAGGCTGGCCGAGGGCGGAGCAATTGGTTTACTTTGTAAGGCCAACACGCCACCGGCGGAATTGCCATACAATGCAGCAAAAGGGCCGCGCAAGACTTCAACTGAACCAAGTTGCTCCAGCAGCATACTGCCAGGCTGGCTTTGACCATCGGCCGTTGACCATGGCATGCCATCAAGTAACACTTCAATACCACGCACGCCAAAACTACTGCGACTGCCAAAACCACGCAGGCTAATACGGCTGTCCTGAGCAAAATTGGCGCGTTGATCGGCCTGCACTCCAGGTAAACCCTGCAGTAACGAAGCGATATCCAGTGCCGGGGCTTCGTCGGTTAAATCACGGCTGTTAATGGCTGCGCTGCTGCTGAGCCAGGGTTTAGGCTGTTGCGTGGCGGTGACGACTAAACGTTCGATACTAGTTTCACCGGCATCGCCATCTGCTGTTTTACTTGCAATGAGCAACGTCGGTGACTGAGCAGATGCACCGGATGTTGTCGAAACTGGTACAGTATGATCTGAGCTCAATGCCGCATTTGAGGGTGTTGCAACAACATGACAACAGACAACCGTCGCAGTAACACTCAGCAGTGATTTAAACACGGAGGAAAACTTAGCAGGCATGACAGTACTCAGCCGGCTGTGAACCGGCTGATCCAAGGTTATTTCATCGGAGTGATGCGTAAAATAGCGCCGTTATCTTCGTCGGTCAGCAGATAAACACTGCCATCCGGATGCACTTTGACATCACGAATGCGGCTGCCAATCCGGATCCGCTCTTCGTGACTGACTTTATCGTCTTTGATTTCCAACCGCACCAGTTGACCAAATTTCAGCGAGCCCACTAATAAGCTCTGTTGCCAGCCATTTAACATGGTGCCTTGATAGAAGGCCATGCCACTTGGTGCAATGGACGGCACCCAATAATGCAGCGGTTGTTCAAGGCCAGCTGCAGTAGTTTTGCCAATAACGCCACCACCATACTCTTCACCGTAAGTGATGAGTGGCCAGCCATAATTTAAACCGGCTTTAGTGATATTGATTTCATCGCCGCCTTGCGGACCATGTTCATGGGTCCAGAGCCGGCCACTATTATCCAGTGTCGCACCCTGAATATTGCGATGGCCAAACGACCACAGTTCTTTTTTTGCATCGGCTTTTGTTGTAAAAGGATTTCCGGCGGCAGCTTCACCCTTTGACGTAATACGAACCACTTTACCCACATGTGTCGTTAACGGCTGTACATCTTCGCGGCGGCTACCCCGATCGCCTAAAGTCACAAATAAGTTGCCGTCAGCCTGTTGCACCAGCCGTCCACCAAAATGGTATTTGCTGTTCACTTTTGGCTGCTGGCTGAAAACCACTTGCGTGTCTTTCAGAGTCTCGCCGGCAAGCGTCGCCTGCAATACGGCAGTGCTGTTGGTATCGTCGGCACCTGGCTCGGCGTAACTCAGATAAATTTTCTGGTTGGAGGCGAAATCTTTGTCCAGTAGTACATCGAGTAAACCACCCTGACCACCCACAGCAATTGGCGGCAGGCCAGTAATTGGCGCGCTTAATTTGCCTGCGGTGACATACCGCAACTGGCCATCACGTTCTGTAACCAGTAACCGGCCATCCGGCAAAAATGCCAGGCCCCAGGGATGCGCCAGACCTTTGGCAACGGTTTCAATTTTCAGTGCGTGTTTTTCAGTTTGCAAAAACGCCGGTTCAGCCGCAACAGCGAATGGTAAGGCCAGGGCAATCAGCACAGGTGATAATAAAAATCGGGTCATCAGGTTAGGCTCCTTTGGGTAACAGGCCTTCAGCGGCCAGGGCGGCTTGCACCGCAGGACGTTGATTGCAGCGCGCGACATAACTTAATAAATTCGGATAAGGGGTCAGGTCAAACTTTACCAATCTGGCCCAGCCCGCCACAGTAAACAAATAGGCATCGGCGATGGTGAAATAGTCGCCAACCAGATACTGCAATGCGGCGAGCTGTTGATCAAGCTGGCTCAGACGTTGCTCAAGCTTTTGCCTGGCTGAATTTTTGGTGGCTTCAGCGGCAGTTGGATCAAATAATGGGGTAAAGTTTTTATGCAATTCGGTGGCGATAAAATTCAACCAGCTTTGTAGTTTGTAGCGGGCAAAACTGCCATTTGCTGGTGCCAGGTTACTGGCCGGTGCCTGATCGGCGATGTACTGCAAAATGGCCGGACCTTCGGTCAGTACTTCGCCATTTTTCAGTTGCAGGGCAGGCACATAACCTTGCGCGTTTACGAGCCGGTAATCACTGCCGTCGGCTAGGGTTTTGCGGCGTAAATCAACTTTTAACGCGGTAAATTTCAGACCAGCCTCAAGCAAGGCGATGTGAGAAGCCAGGGAACAAGCCGCTGGCGCATAATATAATTTCATGGTCGACGCTCCTGATGATGCCGCCAGTCGAAACAGACCGTCGCTTGCTGGCGGTTTATGGCAGAGACTTTAGCACGACTTGATGGTGGTTGCTGGTTTTAAAGTCCTGATAAACCTGCTTAATCAGGCCATCACTGCCGATTAAAAAACTGGTGCGATGGATGCCATCGTACACTTTGCCCATGAATTTTTTCTCGCCCCAGACGCCAAAGGCCTCAGCGATTTGATGCTCTGGGTCAGACAATAAAGTGAAGTTTAATTGATCGCGCAGCGCAAATTTGGTCAGACTTTTCACCGGATCGGTGCTAATTCCCACCACAGTCACGCCTTTTGCTGCAAGTTCAGCCTGACTATCGCGCAGGGCACAAGCTTGCACTGTGCAGCCGGGTGTCATGGCTTTTGGGTAAAAATACACCAGCACTTGCTGGGTTTTCAGCAATTCGCTAAGTACTACCGTTTGATTATCTTGATTGAGCAGCGAAAAATTGGGTGCGGTAGCGCCAACTGTTAACATTTGCATGATGGTTCCTTAGAGGCTGGCAGATCCAGCAGGATGATTACAAGTCATTTTTTTGCAGCAGGGTGGTCACTTTGTATCAGGCGATATTGATCAAAATGCTCACTTACCCTTGGGGTTCAAAACTGCCGGTCAGTGCCATTTCCTGCAGTTGCTGTGCAATGAGTCGTTGCAGTTGTTGTGGTTGCACCTGCGCCGGTAATTGCACTGTCATCACTGTATTTGTCAGTGGGACACCTTCTTTGACCACAGTTTCTGATCGCAACGAACCGATATACACCTGATGATCGGCAAGCAAACTGGACATTTTACCCAAAGTGCCGACTTTATCCGGTCCGGTATACGACAGCTGATAAGGTTTGGACAACGGTTGTGGTTTGTGGGCAGAGGTACGTTTGGTCATCGTCAGCAGATCAAGGGCCAACCCCGAACTTGGCAATAAATATTCAATTTTGCTGATGGCGGCGGCATCGCCGGCTAACAACATAATAAAGGTAAATTCATTGCCAAAAATCGCCATGCGGCTGTCGACAATGTTGCAGTTGCAATCGCTGACCAGACGCGCCAGCTGACTGACGATACCGGTACGATCGGTACCAATTGCCGTAACCACCAATTGTTGAGCCATCTTTGGGTACAACCTTATGCCAAAATGCTGTAAAAAGGCCGCCGAGTTTACCATAGTTCGTTGAAAATTCATCAGCTGCTGTCGCTGTAGCTTGTGTTTGTCAGGCTGCGTCATTACCATAGGCAGCCTGAAAATTATGGAGCAGTTGTTATGTTCAGAGGAAGTTATGTTGCCCTGATTACCCCAATGACCGACAGTGGTCTGGTTGACTATGCCGGTTTAAAGCAATTAGTGGAGTATCAGATAGCGCATGGCACTGACGGCCTCATTATCATGGGCACGACCGGTGAAGCGGCAACCATACCATTTCCGGAACAGCTGGAAGTGCTGGCAGCAGTGATTGAGCAAGTGGCCGGGCGCTGTCAGGTGCTTGCCGGTAACGGTTCTAATTCAACCGCTGAAGCCGTTGAAAAAACCCTGCAACTGAACCAATTTGCCATCGATGGTTTTTTAACGGTCACTCCTTTTTACAATAAGCCAACCCAAAAAGGCATGATTGCGCATTTTAAAGCGGTCGCTGCCGCTGCTGCCAAACCGGTCTTACTGTATAACGTACCTGGCCGTACTGGGGTTGATTTGCTGGCAACAACCGTTGGTGAACTCAGTGCCGTCAACAACATTGTAGGTATTAAAGAAGCCACGGGTTCGATGACCCGGCTTGCTGAACTACAACAGTGCTGTGAAAAAGGTTTTAGTTTACTCAGCGGGGATGATGCCACTGCTGCAGAATTTGTGTTAAAAGGTGGGCACGGTGTTATTTCGGTGACAACCAATGTGGCCCCACAAGGCATGACTGCGATGATTCAGGCGGCTTTAGCCGGCAACCGCGAGGTCGCACTGACAGTTGACAGTCAGTTACAAGCGCTGCATCGTGACTTATTTATCGAAAGCAATCCAATTCCAACCAAGTGGGCATTACGCCGGATGGGATTTATTCAGTCAGATTTTGCCCGTTTACCTTTAACCCGGCTGGAACCAATCCATCAGGTTGTAATCGAACAAGCGCTGCAACAAGCCAAAATTAATCTTTAGGAGTTTTTAGGTGCATTATTGGATTTCCGGCTCAGTATTGGCCACTTTGTTGTTATCTGGTTGTTCCATGTGGACAACTCCCGAACCAACAACCGCAACAGAAATTAAAAAAATCAATGAACTGACGATCCCGAAAGGGCTCATTGCGCCAAGAAAGCCTGGTCAATTTGATATTCCGGCAGCGGTTGCTGCAGGCGCTAAAGGTGAAGCGGTTGAATTAAAAGCGCCGATGCAGGTGCTGGCAGTGTCGACCAATGCCCGGGTGGAAGAAGACGACAAAGAAGTGCGGGTGTTTTTTGAACGTAATGAGTTCACCGGCGACTTGATGCCATACTTGACAACTAATCTGCAAGAATTTTTCACCCAGAATAATATTGTGATTACTGAGGCTGCTAATAACAGTTGGCAGACCGACTGGATCAGTCAGTTTGAAGATACGGGCTGGTGGTTGTGGGAATCGCAGGAACTGACTCAGCAGAGTAAGTTTCAGGTGTTACTGGAACCAAAAATTCATGGCCGTACTGCCGCACTACGGGTTGCCATGTTGCAACATCAGTATTCACAAGCCGAACAGCCTATTACGGCTATCGCGCAGCGCCGTGAAGAAGTACATTTTTTAAATCGGATGATTGATCATCTGGCAACCGTTGAAATGGAAAAAATCAGAGCGGCGAAAGCCAGTCTGCCGGATGTGTTGTTAACCCGCGCTGTGAATGAAAAAGACGAAGCGGTGTTGTTAACCACGCAATCCATCGATGTGACTTGGAATCAGCTGGAATTGTTGTTTGAGCAGGTTTCGTTGACCGTGACTGACTTAAACCGTACCGATTATGTTTATTACGTCAACTTCACCAAACCGGATGCGGGTTTCTGGGGTTCAATCTGGGGTGGCGAAGAGCAACCTGTGCTGCCGATTGCCGAAGGCGAATATCAGTTACATCTGAGCAAAACTGACAAAGGCACCGCCATTAAATGGCGTGATAAAGATGGCAAAGCGCTGGATCAAGCAACCGTCTATGCAATTTACGATGTATTTGTTGCGGCGATCCGTCAGGCTAAACTGGAGCTGTAAGCCGGTTTTCCAGGTACCTTACTGCAGAAATAAATAAAAAAGGCGCAATTCTTTAATGAGTTGCGCCTTGTTTTTTGGATGAGACCAGCCGAGCAGGTGTGGAAGTAACATCGCTGCTGGCGCTCTGAGCGTGCTCCAGTTAGCAGCCATAACCAGACCCAAAGCCCGGATCAACAAAAGTTGGTTTAGATTATTCTGCTCATTTTGCTGTTGTGATCAGGTAAAATAACTTTCAGGTCGGATGACAACGGTCATTGGCCGCTTGGTTGCTGTTTGAAGATTGCTGTTTGAAGGCCCACTTTTAACGAATTTAGCCAATTGGGGGATTTTCACTCCATGCTGGTTTGCTGAGGAAAACTGTTGATGCGTCATTTATGGTCGTTATTTTGCAAAACTCTGGGCCTGAGTTGTTTACTGAGTCTGTCTTGCTATAGCTTCAGCGCTGAATTAACCGATCTTTTTCAGGCCGAAGTGGACGCCAATCAAAGTCAAAGCCAGTGGCAACAGGCTGCAGTCTCCGCGGTGCTGGTGAAGTTAACCGGCGGCGAACAAATTCTGACCCACCAGGCGGTGAAAACAGCCATCCGCAGTAGCAG
The DNA here is from genome assembly GCF_001669775.1 of Rheinheimera sp. SA_1. Classification (GTDB taxonomy): domain Bacteria; phylum Pseudomonadota; class Gammaproteobacteria; order Enterobacterales; family Alteromonadaceae; genus Pararheinheimera. The sequence continues at coordinate 375,846 of NZ_LXWK01000015.1, read as the reverse complement.
TGATTTCATTAAACAGTACCAGATGGTGCAGCGTGATGGTCGCAATCTGCTGCAAGTCAGCCTGGATCAGCAGAAAATTACCAGCATGTTGCAGCAACTGCAGATCCCGATTTGGGGCAGTCGCCGTCCGGATGTGTTGATTTGGCTGACCGAAAAAACCTTAGACCAACCGCAGTTGGTTTTGCTTGCCGAACATCCGCTGCGAAATGCCCTGGCGGCACAGGCCAAAAGGTATGGCCTGAGTTATCTGTATCCAAAATATGACGAACAGGAGCTGGCGCAGGTCAATGCCCCGGCTTTGTGGTCTGGAGACTGGACGGGATTAAGTCAGGTTTCGCCACGTTATCAGGCGACTCAGGTATTTAATTTATTGTTGGAACAACAAGTAGACATGACCGGGCAATTGCAATTCCGGTTAACGCTGCAGACGATGGTCGACGCAGCTATACAGCAACAGGAACTCAGCGGTCCGGACGCGACCGCCTTACTATTACAATTCAGCCAGCAGTTGGCTGCAGCACAGGCCGCAAAATATGCGGTTAATGTCCAGGCCAGTGCCGTTTCTGATGGCGCTGTGCAGTTGACTCTCGATGGTATCGAAGGTTTAACTGACTTAGTCGCAGTACAGAAAGTTTTTAGCTCGATGCTGACGGTACGCCAGCAACAACTGGTTGAGTTTAAGCCCGGAACCGCCACCATTCGGTTAACCTTTGCCGCAAGTGAACTGGATTTTTATCAGGCGTTGGCGCTTGAAAAGAAATTGCAGCCGGTGATCAAAGCAGATGGGACAGTTATCGACCCGGCAAATATGGATCAGCCGTCAGTTGACCAGGCCGCCATTGCTCAAAACGCTACTCAGCCGAGTGTCGATAATCCACCAGCAATTTCAGCAGCTGAACAAGCATTAGAAGCTGCTTTGAGTACAGACAGCGCCAGCACGACTGAGATGCCGCAAGCTGCCGCCCAAACGGAGACACCGGTAGCGGTGCCGGTTGAAGTTCAAATCCCGGCTGGTCATACCCATTTTAGGTTTGTCCGCCCCTGATGCAGCCAACTCAATACACACTGGCAGTCACCCTGCCGGATGACGAAACACTGCAAAGCTTTTTTGGTGCGAAAGAGAGCCCGGCGGTGCAGTTTATTGAACAGTTTCTGGCACCTGGTAAACCGCAGCTGCCGCTGTATTTGTTCGGTGCCAGCGGCAGTGGCAAGTCACATTTGTTGTACGCAGCATGTGTGCAGGCGCAAGAGCAGGGACTGACCAGTCAGCTACTGGCGCTGGATGATTTTCGCCAATACAGCCCCCGTTTATTCGATGGATTGGAGCAGCTAGATCTGGTTTGCCTCGATAACATTCAGGCCATTGCCGGTGACAGCCATTGGCAGGTGGCGCTGTTTGATTTGTACAACCGGATGGTAGAGCAGGGCAAACGGCTGTTGATTGTCGCCGACGAAGCACCGCTGCAGCTTGGTATTACCCTGCCGGACTTAGTCTCGCGTTTGCAGGCTTGCACCATTTTTCAGCTGCGGCTATTAAGCGATGACGACAAGCAAAAATTACTGCAACAAAAAGCCCGCTTACGTGGCATAGATTTGCCCGATGAAGTGGCGCGGTTTTTACTCAATCGCCAGCAGCGCGAAATCCGTGCTCTGGTGGCCATTCTCGATAAACTCGACAAAGCTTCAATCGTGCATCAGCGTAAGCTGACCATCCCTTTTGTCAAAGACGTACTGGCGCAAAGCGGCAGCTGACGCCTTCATTCTTCGTAAATTCCCCGAAAAAACCTCAGCATAAACAGCGATCCGCCGCCAGTTCTGGTGTATTATTGCCGGTTGAATCAAGTCATCCATTTTAGGCCGGTCTGAGGACAACAATGAACCTATCTGCCATTTTAGAAAACGCCTTAGCTGCTGTTGCTGCAGCGGCCGATGTACCAGCGCTGGAAGATGTGCGCGTCGAGTACTTCGGTAAAAAAGGCAGCATTACTGAACTGTTAAAGTCGCTTGGCGCGATGGACGCTGAAACCCGTAAAGTCGCTGGTCAGCAAATTAACGAGTTAAAACAACAAGTTCAGGATGCATTAAACGCCCGCCGCGATACCATGCAACAAGCCGTGTTATTGCAAAAACTGGCCTCTGAGCAGATTGATATTTCTTTACCAGGCCGCACGTTGGACGCCGGTGGTTTACACCCGGTGACCCGCACCATCCGCCGGATTGAAAGCTTTTTTGGTGAACTTGGTTTTGAAACCAAGCACGGCCCGGAAATCGAAGATGATTTCCACAACTTTGATGCACTGAATATTCCGGAGCATCATCCGGCCCGCGCCGATCACGACACTTTCTACTTTAATCCAAAGCTGATGCTGCGTACCCAAACCTCAGGCGTGCAGATCCGGACTATGGAAACCGAACAACCACCGCTGCGGATCATTTCGCCAGGCCGCGTCTACCGTAATGACTACGATCAAACGCACACGCCAATGTTCCATCAGGTCGAAGGTCTGATGGTGGATAAAAACGTCAGCTTCACTGAACTGAAAGGCATTTTGCACGATTTCCTGAATAATTATTTTGAAGAAGATCTGCAGATCCGTTTCCGCCCGTCTTTTTTCCCATTTACCGAGCCTTCAGCTGAAGTCGACGTGATGGGCAAAAACGGCAAATGGCTGGAAGTTTTAGGCTGCGGCATGGTGCACCCGAACGTCTTACGCTCGGTCGGCATTGATCCAGAAGTTTACAGCGGTTTTGCCTTTGGTATGGGCGTTGAGCGTCTGACCATGCTGCGTTACGGCGTGACTGATTTACGATCATTTTTCGAGAACGACCTGCGTTTCTTGAAGCAATTTAAATAAGCGGGGAGTGAAAAAATGAAATTCAGTGAATCCTGGTTACGCGAGTGGGTGAACCCGCAATTATCAACTAACGATCTGGCCGAGCAGATTTCGATGGCCGGTTTAGAAGTTGACGGTATTGAAGCCATTGCCGGCGAATTTAGCGGCGTGGTTGTTGGCCATGTGGTGGAATGTGGCCGCCATCCGGAAGCCGACAAGTTACAAGTCACCAAAATTGATATCGGCAGCGGCGAGTTGCTCGACATCGTCTGTGGTGCAGCCAACTGCCGGCAGGGCTTAAAAGTTGTCGTGGCCACAGTCGGTGCTGTGCTGCCGGGCGATTTTAAAATTAAAGCGGCGAAACTTCGTGGTCAGCCGTCCAATGGCATGCTGTGTTCATTATCTGAACTTGGCATGGCAGAAAGTTCTGAAGGCATTATCGAATTGCCACAAGATGCACCTTTAGGCACAGATATTCGTGTCTTTTTGCAGCTTGATGACAAGGCAATTGAAGTCGATTTGACCCCAAACCGCGCTGACTGTTTAGGCTTAATTGGCCTGGCGCGCGAAGTCGGCGTGTTGAATCAACTGGATGTGACGGTGCCGGTGATTGCCCCGGTTGCTGCGACTATCAAAGATCAGTTAACTATTACGCTGCAGGCACCAAAACTTTGCCCAAGATATTTGGGTCGTGTCATCAAAAACATCAACACCGGCGCTGTGACGCCGTTGTGGATGGTCGAAAAGCTGCGTCGCAGCGGCATTCGTTCGATTGACCCGGTGGTTGATGTAACCAACTTCGTGCTGTTGGAATTGGGCCATCCAATGCATGCCTTTGATTTAAGTAAAATTGAAGGTGGCATTGTGGTGCGTCAGGCGAAAGCTGGAGAGACTCTGGTGTTGCTGGATGAGTCCGAAGTCAAACTGCAAAGCAACACCTTGCTGATTGCCGATGAGCACAAAGCACTGGCGATGGCCGGGGTATTTGGCGGCTTGCATAGCGGCGTGACTAAAGACACCACTGACATTTTCCTGGAAAGTGCCTTTTTCTCCAAAGTCGAAATGGCCGGTATAGCCCGTCAATATGGTTTGCATACTGACGCATCACATCGTTACGAACGCGGCGTGGATCCAGAATTGCAACATACCGCGATGGAGCGTGCAACACGGTTGCTGCTGGATATCGTTGGTGGTGAAGCCGGTCCGGTGGTTGAAGCAAAATCTGCGGAGCATCTGCCAAAACCAGCAAAAATCAGTCTGACGCGTGCCAAACTGGACCGTATTCTGGGTATCTCAATTGCCACCGAAACCGTCACGGAAATTTTCCAGCGGCTGGGTTTTGCGGTCACGGCAGAAAACGACAGCTGGCAAGTCAGCGTGCCAACCTATCGTTTTGATATCAGCATCAGTGAAGATCTGATTGAAGAAGTGGCACGGGTTTATGGTTACAACAATATTCCAAACGTGGCGCCGGTTGCCAGCTTAAAAATGCGTGACCATGCTGAAGCTGAGATTTCGGTCAACAGCCTGCGTGATGTGCTGGTAGGCCGTGGTTATCAGGAAGCGATTACTTATAGTTTTGTTGATCCAAAAGTGCAGCAGGTATTGTTCCCAGGCGTTGAAGCTTTAGTGTTACCGAACCCAATTTCAGCTGATATGTCGGCAATGCGGTTAAATCTGTGGCCAGGATTGATGCAAGCGGTGCAATACAACCAGAACCGTCAGCAGACCCGCATCCGGTTATTTGAATATGGTCTGAAGTTTATTCCAGATGCAGCCGCTGAAGGCGGTGTGCGCCAAGTGCCGGTATTGGGCGGGGTGATTATCGGTAGTTTTGCCAATGAACACTGGACCATTGCTGAGCGCAACGTCGATTTTTATGATGTAAAAGGTGATGTCGAAGCGCTCATTGCCATGACGTCTGCCAGCGGTGAATTTGGTTTTGCCAAAGGTGAGCACAGCGCCTTACATCCGGGCCAGACTGCAGCTATTACCCGTAATGGTCAGCCGGTTGGTTTTATCGGTGCACTGCATCCGGAAGCCGAGCGTAAGCTGGGTATTAAAGGAAAAGCTTATTTATTTGAAATTGAGCTGGCAGCCTTTGGTGCAAAACACATTGTTTTAGCTCAGGAAGTCTCAAAATATCCGGCAAATCGTCGTGATCTTGCAATTGTTGTGAAATCTGATGTGCGTTTTTCAGATATCCTTGCTACTATTAGAAAAGTTGGCGGAAATCAACTAGTTGACCTAAAGTTGTTTGATGTGTATACAGGACAGGGTATTGCTGACGGAATGAAGTCGCTGGCAATAGCACTGACCTTGCAGGACAAGGCGCGGACACTGGAAGATAAAGACATCCAACAAGTCATTTCTTCAGTAGTTCAGACGCTTGGTGAAGAGTTCAACGCAACGTTGAGGGATTGAGAATGGCGCTTACCAAAGCCGATTTAGCAGAACGTTTATTTACCAAATTTGGCATCAGCAAACGCGATGCTAAGATGATTGTCGAAGCTTTTTTTGAAGAGATCCGAGTGGCTTTGGAAGCTGGCGACCAGGTGAAACTGTCCGGTTTTGGTAATTTTGACCTTCGTGTCAAAAATCAGCGCCCAGGACGGAATCCAAAAACTGGCGAAGATATTCCAATCTCAGCCCGCTGCGTAGTGACTTTCCGGCCTGGCCAGAAGTTAAAAAGCCGGGTTGAAGTCGGTACCGCAAAAAAATAATTCTCAATAATCAATTTTGATTATTGTTGATGAAAAGGAGCTCCCTTATTTTAAGGGCGCTCCTTTTTTGTTGTTTGCACTGATCGATATGGTGTAGCCACTCGGTTAAACCGCTCGCCTGCAATTTTTAGCCAACCATCTCTTCCTTTCAGCCAGTTGAAAACTTCCAGTTTTTGCTAAAAAATTTAATCCAGTGCTGATCCGAATGAACCGTTAGACTGTAAAGCATTGTATCCACGACCGTAATCAGTAGACCCTATGACAATCCATATTGGGATCAGCGCTTGTGTGCTCGGCGAAAAAGTCCGTTATGACGGCGGCCATAAAAATTCTCCTTTTTGCAGTGCAGTATTGGCATCTTTTGTCCGCTACCTGCCTATCTGCCCGGAGCAGGCAATTGGCATGCCGATCCCACGACCAGCGATCCGTTTGCTAAAAACTGATGCTGGTGACATTCGCTTAGTCAATAGCAAAGACAGCAGCATTGATTTTACTGAAAAAATGCTCCAATTCTCCGATCAGAAGATGCCGGTGCTGGCACAGCTATCTGGTTATATCGTTTGTGCTAAATCGCCCAGCTGCGGGATGGAACGGGTACGGCTGGTTAATGAGAAAGGCGAGTTGCTTGGTAAAGTCGGCACAGGCTTATTTACCCAGCGACTCATGCAAAAATATCCGTGGCTGCCGGTGGAAGAAGATGGTCGCTTGTTGGATTCTGAATTAAAAGAAAATTTTATCACCCGGGTGTATGCGTTAAGCGCCTGGCATCAGCTGATTGCCGGTGGTTTTTCGGTGGGCAAGTTGGTGGAGTTTCATAGCCAGTTTAAATTTTTAATTATGGCGCATCATCCAACGGCTTATCGCGAGCTCGGCCGGCTGGTCGCTCATGCGAAGTTGTTTGAAGCTGACGATTTAGCCGAGCGATATCTATTAGATTTTATGCGGGCGCTGAAACAGCCGGCGACGCGTAAACAACACGCCAATGTGTTGATGCACTTGCAGGGTTTTTTCAAAAAGCTGTTAAGTTCGACGGCAAAACAGGAACTCTTGAGTCTGATCCATCAGTATCGGCTCGGACATGCGCCGTTGATGGCACCGTTAACGCTGCTTAAACATCATTTAAGTCTGCATCCACATCAGTATGTGGCGGCGCAGCGTTATTTATTGCCATATCCGGTGGAATTGGGGCTTCGCGCATGACGTTAGTTCACTCTGCGGCACCTTTATCGGCAACAACAATGACTTCAGCTTTGTCACCTTTTGCACTGGTGTGGTTGCGTAACGATTTACGTTGTTTTGATAACGCAGCGCTGTTCGAAGCGCAGCAAACCGGCTTGCCCGTGGTTGCGGTTTATATTGCCACGCCAATAACCTGGGCGCAGCATCAGATGGCGTCGATAAAACAGGACTTTCTGCGCCGGCGGGTGCAACAAATGCAACTGGAACTGGCTGAGTTTGGCATTCCGCTACTGCTGATTGAAGGCTTAGATTATCTTCAGTGCCAACAGCAGCTGCGCGAAATTTGTAAACTTGGTGCTGTTTCCCTGTATGCCCAGCATGAGTACGAGCTGCGCGAACTACAGCGTGATCAGGCAGTGGCTCGCGCTTTAGCCGGGCTTGGCGTCGATTGCCACTTTATCGACAATCAATGCCGGTTTGCGCCAGGTTCGGTACTGAGTAAAACCGGCGACGTGTATAAAATTTTTACGCCATTTAAGAAAACCTGGCTGGGTAAATTCCGTGAACTGGGTGTGCAATGTATTGCCAAACCAAAACCACAAAGCGGATTTCTGCTGCAATTGCCGTCAGGGTTACCGGCGATGCAAGCCGGTGATGACAGCTCCAAAGCCTATCCGGTAGCAGAAGCTGAAGTGCTGAATATGCTACGGAGTTTTTGCCGCGAGCGGGTGCAGGATTATCAACTGGCGCGAGATTTCCCGGCGCGTCCCGGTACCTCAGGTCTATCGGCTTATCTGGCAATCGGCGTGATTTCGGCGCAACAAGCGATGGCGAGGTTGCAGCTCGAAGCAGGCGATAGTTTCTGGCACGAGCAATCTGGCGCTGCAGTGTGGCTCAGTGAACTGATTTGGCGTGAATTCTATAAACATATTCTGGTGGCCTACCCGGAACTGATTAAACATCAACCCTTTCAAAAAGATACGGCGGCCATAGTCTGGGGCAATAACAAACAATGGTTTCAGCGCTGGTGTGATGGGCAGACCGGCTACCCAATTGTTGATGCCGCAATGCGCCAGCTGAATCAAACTGGCTGGATGCACAATCGGCTGCGGATGATTGTCGCGAGCTTTTTAGTCAAGGATTTACAAATCGACTGGCGCTGGGGTGAAGCCTATTTTATGGCAAAACTGATTGATGGCGAATTTGCCGCGAATAATGGCGGCTGGCAGTGGGCGGCTTCAACCGGTACTGATGCCGCGCCTTATTTTCGTATTTTTAACCCGGTGACCCAAAGCGAACGATTTGATCCGAATGGTGATTTTATCCGCAAATTTTTGCCGGAACTTGCCGGGATCAGCAACAAACATATTCACTGGCCACATCCATTACCGATGTCAGTGCAGTACGCCACACCGGTGGTCGACCACGCCAAGGCCAGATTACGCACGCTGGAGATGTTTAACGCAGTAAAGAAACCAGGCACAGGAGTCCCGGATGACCAATAACGCCGTCGTTGGATATGCTCAGGATCCAGGCATCAGCCGCATTGAAGATTTTGTGTGTTTTTACAATAGTTTAAATGCCAACAATCTCGGAACTCTTAAACAGGTTTACCACCAGGATGTCGTATTCAGCGATCCGGTGCATCGTATTGAAGGTCTACCGGCACTCCATGATTATTTTGCGCATGCCTATGCCAGGTTAACCCAGAGTCATTTTCAAGCGCAGCAGATGGCAGCTAACGGGCAAACCGGTTTTGTCAGCTGGCAAATGCGCATTCGTCATCCGGCAATTGCCGACGGCAACGAAATTCTGGTCGACGGTTGTAGTGAACTGCGTTGGCACGAAGATGGCCTGATTATCGCGCACCGCGACTATTACGATTTAACCCAGATGGTTTATCAGCATCTACCGGTGATTGGCTGGTTAACCTCTAAAGTAAAACAACAGATGGCAAAGGAATAACGGATGCGCATTGCAGTAGTAGGTGGTGGTATTGCCGGCATGATGAGCTGGTATTTGTTGCGGCAGCAACACCAGGTGACGTTGTTTGAAGCCAATGATTATCTCGGCGGGCACACTGCAACCGTTGATGTAACGGTCAATGGTCAGCAGTATGCGATTGATACGGGTTTTATTGTGTTTAACAACTGGACCTACCCGCTATTTAACCGTTTTTTAGCGCAACTTGGTGTGGCGTCGCAGCATACGCAAATGAGCTTTTCGGTGAAAAAACCAAGTCAAAATCTGGAGTACAACGGTAATACCTTATGGAGCTTGTTTGCGCAAAAACGTAACTTGTTGCGGCCTTCGTTCTGGCGGATGCTCAGAGATATTGTGCGTTTTAACCGTATTGCCAAAGAATTATTGGCCGCGCAGCATCCGGATTTAGATTTAGCTATAGACGACTTTCTCACTCGTTACCGTTTTGGCAAAGAGCTGCGAGATAATTATTTGCTGCCGATGGGGGCGGCCATTTGGTCGGCTGGTCTGGCTGAAATGCCAGAATTTCCATTGCGATTTTTCCTGCAATTTTTTAAAAATCATGGACTGTTGAATATCACCGATCGGCCGCAGTGGTCCGTGATTAAAGGTGGTTCGCGCAGTTATGTGCAAAAAATGCTGGAACAATGTGGCGACGAAGGTATTCGGCTGAGTAGCCAGGTGCAATCGGTGCATCGTTTTGCTGATCGGGTTGAAATCACCTTGCCAGATGGCACAGTGGAGCTGTTTGATCAGGTGATTTTCGCCTGTCACAGTGATCAGGCGCTGGCGATGCTGGCCGATGCCAGCCAGGAAGAACAGCAAGTTCTGGGCGGCATTGGCTATCAGCAGAACGAAGTGGTGCTGCATACCGATAGCCGGATTTTACCTAAGCGCAAAGCCGCCTGGGCGGCATGGAATTATCAATTAGGTGCCAGTAGTACTGAGCGAGCGACCTTAAGTTACAACATGAGTATTCTGCAGGGCTTGGTTGATGCACCCACTTTTGTGGTGACTCTCAACGATAGTCAGAACCTTGAAGCCGCAAAAATTCTGCGGACTTTCCATTATGCCCATCCGGTATATAACCATCAGACGATGCTGTCACAACATCGCCGCGGCGAAATTAATGGCGTGAACCGCAGTTTTTATTGTGGTGCTTATTGGTATAACGGTTTTCATGAAGATGGAGTCAGAAGCGCGGTGGATGTCGCCGGCATGCTTGGAGTGCAGTTCTGATGCAAGCAGGACATGCCTGGTATCAAGGTCAGGTCGGGCATCAACGGTATTTGCCCAAGGGCCATGGTTTTGGCTATGACACCAGTTTCTTCTGGCTGGATTTGTCGCAGTTAGCCAGTCTCGAGCACAATGGCTCTTTGTTAAAACATGAAAAGTTCGGCGCCTTTAGCTACCGGCGCCGCGATTATTTGGTTGGTGATGCTGATCTGAAGAGAGCGGTATTGGATAAAGTTGGCCGCCTTGGCGCTGACATCAGTGACGTTGATCAGGTGTTTATGCTGTCGCCACTGGCCAATTGGGGGCTGTATTTTAGTCCGCTGACGCTTTATTACTGCTTTGCGCATGGAACTTTGCAATCTTTATTGGCGGAAGTCAGTAATACTCCCTGGAATGAACGGCATTATTATCTGGTTCCGGTCACAGCGACAGAAACTGCCGTCAGTGAATATACCCACCGTAAAAACTTTCATGTATCGCCCTTTAATCCGCTTGATATGCTGTATCAGTGGCATGTTGGTCTGCCGGGCGTTGAACTGCAACTGAGCATCACCAACTGGCGGCAGCAGCAGAAGATATTCAGCGCCTGGTTGAAGCTTGAACGTAAATTTTTGTCCGCACCGGCGCTAAAACAGTTATTGATCCACAACCCATGGCCCTGCGTACAAGTGGTGTTTCGAATATATTGGCATGCGTTGAAGTTACTGTTAAAAGGACTTCCGCTGTATGGCCACAAAAAGCCTGAGGATCCTGCTTTATGACATTTTCACTCTCACAGCCATCGGTACTTGCGGATCTGGGAACGCTCGACAAAATCTGCCGCAAATTGATGCTGGATTATCTGGGGAAGCTGCAGCAAGGGTGTATTGAGCTGGTTGAAGACCATGACAAACAACTGCTTGGCGATAGCAAAGCGCCGCTGCGCGTCACACTGACTGTGGTTGACGCCGCTTTTTATCAGAAGCTGGTGTTAGGCGGTTCGGTCGGCGCCGGAGAATCATATATCGAAGGCCATTGGCGCTGCGACAACCTGACCGGTTTGGTGCAATTATTTGCCCGCAACGCCGCGTTACTGGATGCATTGGAATCTGGTTTAGCGCGCTTAAGCAAACCTGCATTGAAATTACTGAACTGGCGTAATCGAAATACGGTATCGCAATCGAAGAAAAATATTTCTGCGCATTATGACTTGGGCAACAGCATGTATCAGCTGTTTCTGGATCAAAGCATGATGTATTCCAGTGCTGTTTATCCGACGCCTGAAAGCACGCTGGCAGAAGCGCAGCAGTATAAACTGCAGCAGATCTGTGAAAAGTTACAGCTCACCGAACAAGACCACCTGCTGGAAATTGGTACCGGCTGGGGCAGTATGGCGATTTTCGCCGCACGTAATTACGGCTGTAGCGTCACCACCACCACCATTTCGAAAGAACAACATGACTACGCCGCGGAGCAAATAGCAGCCGCAGGTTTACAACATAAAATTACCTTATTGTTTCAGGATTACCGCGAACTCAGTGGACAGTATGACAAGCTGGTGTCGATCGAAATGATCGAAGCGGTTGGCCATGAATACCTGGAGGGCTATTTTAAAAAATGCGCTAGCCTGTTAAAGGACAATGGCTTGATGGTATTACAGGCCATCACTATTGCCGATCAGCGGTATGAGTTTTACCGAAAAGAAGTTGATTTCATTAAGAAGTTTATTTTTCCAGGCGGCTGCTTACCCTCCATGGTACGCATGGCGACTGCCGTGGCGAACCACACCGATTTAGTGATCCGGCAGGTGCAGGACATTGGATTTGATTACGCCAAAACTCTTGCTGACTGGTGCAGTAACTTTATGGCGGCACGCGATGCGGTGCATCAGCTGGGCTATGACGACCGCTTTGTGCGGCTCTGGCACTTCTACCTTTGTTATTGTGAAGGCGGATTTTTAGAACGGGCCACCAGTGCCGTACATATGGTGCTAACCAAACCGGGCAATCGCTCTTGGGGATCTACCCAAAATCAATGATGTAGCCAAATAGCCACCTTTGAACCACGACAAGTGAGCGAGACTGGCGTTCCAGCGAGAGAGCAAGGTCACCACGAAGTGGCAGTAACCCTGCAACTTCAATGATGAAGGGGAGGCAATTTACCATTGCGGCGGAACTGTGTTATAACTTGATAAAAGTTAACGGATATTCCGCTTCAATGACCAGCATCCAGGACGGTAATTCAACGCCAACTGCAGCCGAGGCAGAAAAGGTTCAGCAACTGCAGGCAGATAACCTGCAGTTGTCACAACAACGTTTGGCTTTACTGCAACAAAATCTGGCGCTCCAACGCGAAACCACCATTTTGCATCTGATCAATAAACTGGCTTTGCAACTGAACGAGCTGATGACCGAAGCGGCTATTTATCGCTTTGTCGCTCAGCAAATTGCTGCTGCGCTGGGTTTTGAAGATTGTGCAATTTTTAGCTGTAATGAGCAGGAACAGACGCTGCAGCGGGTCGCAGCTGTGGGATCGCGTGATGTGCCGGAGCATCAGGGCATTGGTCAGTTGAAATACGGTCAGGGTATTGTTGGCTTATGCGCCAGAACCAAAGCGCCGGTGTTAGTCGCCGATACCCGGCAATCGCCACACTATCTGCTGGATGTGTCAGAGCGGTTATCTGAGCTGGCAGTACCGGTCTTGGATCAAGGCCGGTTGTTGGCAGTGATCGATTGTGAGCAGTGGGAGGCGCGGTTTTTTGATGAACATCATCAGCAAATTCTGCAGCATGTAGCGTCGATCCTGAGCAGCCGCTTGCGCAAACTGCAAGATTTAGCCCAGCTGGAACAATCGATTAAAAAACTGGAATATGCCGAGCTGGTGCAAAAAGCGTTGTTTAATATTGCCTCGCTCAGTTACGACGCCACTAATTTTCATGCCTTTTATCAGCAAATTCACCACAATGTGAACTCGCTGATTTATGCGCCAAACTTTTATATTGCTTTGTACGATGATCAGGAAGAAATCCTGCATTTTCCCTACTTTGCCGACACCACTGAACACATCAGTCCGGAAACCATTTACCCCAAGGAGATTTTATCCAACAGCCTGACCGGTTATGTCTTTCGCAGCGATAAACCGCTGCTTGCAGATCGGCAGTTGCTGGAAGAGTTTGATCGGACTAAAGAAATTACCGCTTATGGCTCACCGCCGGAAAGTTGGTTAGGAGTACCGTTTCGCTCCGGTGATGCGGTACGGGGCGTGGTGGTGGTACAAAGTTATGAAGCCAGCGTGGCCTATGATCAAAAAGATCTCGAGCTGCTGACCTTCGTGTCGCACCATATTTCCAGCGCACTGGAACGGGTATTTGTACAGCAACGCTTATTGCATCAGGCGTTACACGATGCACTGACCAATCTGCCAAACCGCATTTTATTTATCGATCGGGTTAATCACGCTTTTAAACGCCGCAAACGTTTTCCGGATAAAGTCGTTGCCGTGATGTACCTCGATCTTGACCGTTTTAAAATGGTCAACGATACCCTGGGTCATCAGGTTGGCGATGAATTTTTAATTGCCGTGGGCAATGCGCTGAAAAGCTGTCTACGGCAAAACGATACCCTGGCGCGACTGGGGGGGGATGAATTTGCGGTGCTGCTGGAAGACGTGAAAACGCTGGCGGATATTACCGAAGTAGCTGATCGCATTGCTGAGAAATTGCAAATTCCGCTGCAACTGAAACAACATCGGCTGCAAACTTCGACCAGTATCGGTATCGCGTTTGCAGATTGCCTGACCGAAGATATTGATACCGATGAATTGATCCGTCAGGCCGATATCGCGATGTATCAGGCCAAACAAGATGGCCGGGGTATATGGCGGTTGTTCTGTACCGAGATGGATTTAGAAACCACAAAAAACTATCAGCTGGAACAGGAAGTAAAAACCGCCCTGCAACAGCAGCAATTTATATTGCATTATCAACCTATTATTGATTTAGCGACCGAAAATACCGCCGGTTTCGAAGCCTTGATCCGCTGGCATCACCCATCCCGTGGTTTTATTGCCCCGAACGATTTTATTCCGTTGGCGGAAGAGCTGGGTTTGATGAGTCAGATTGATTTGTATGTGGTGCGCACTGCGGTTGAACAAATCCAGCGTTGGCGCTTTGATTACGCCACGGAATTTTATGTCAGCGTGAATATTTCAGGTCGGAGTTTTTCGGAAATAGATTTTGCTGACAAAGTGTTAGAGTTGCTTAGTACACTTGGAGTGCCAGCAAGTTATCTGGCGATAGAAATCACCGAGCGGGCGTTAATTGATAAAATCGGCCAGGCAAAAATTAGTATCAATAATTTACGCGATGCCGGGGTGAAAGTGCTGTTGGATGATTTTGGTACTGGTTATTCCAGCTTAAGTTATCTGCATGAATTTCAACTGGATGTATTAAAAATTGACCGCACTTTTATTGCCGGGATCCGGCCGCGGATCCAGGAAAACCCGGTGGTGAACACCATTATTACCCTGGCCAAAACCTTACACTTAAAGGTGATTGCTGAAGGTATTGAAACCAGTCTGCAGCGCAAATTGTTGACGGAGCTGGGTTGTGATGCTGGCCAGGGGTATTGGTTCGCCAGGCCAATGCCAGCGCGCGAAGCGGTAGAGTGGCTAAAATAAGCTCAATTTACCTGTGAGAGAAGAACATAAAGCCCCGCATTCGGGGCTTTAGTCATTTTACAAGTCTGTAGCTATTAGCTTTGTTTTAGCACAATTTTTTGCGGTTCAATGCTGATTTTGCCATCTTTCATCAGGCCGCCAATCGCTTGCTTAAACACTTTTTTGCTGACACCAAAAGCGGCGTAAATGGCTTCCGGTTCACTTTTGTCTGACAAAGGCAATTCGCCGTTGGCTGCGTTCAGTTTTTGCAGAATTTGATCGGCAATCGAGAGTGTTTTCTGATAACCAGGTTTTTCCAACAACAAATCAATTTTGCCATCGGCACGGACTTTATTGATAAAAGCTTTGGTGGTGTAACCACGGCGTAGTGGCTTAAAGACCTGATCTTTATACAAAACGCCCCAGTGCTGGTGATCAACCACGGCTTTATAGCCCAGCTCAGTCGGCTCGGTGACCATAATGTGGACTTCATCGCCCGGTTGGTAAGACGGGGTGGTTTTACCAATAAATTTGTCCAGTTTGCTGGAAGCGACAATGCGGTTGCTGCGGTCGACATAACAATAAACTAAGTAGCTGTAATCCAGTTGCATCGGCAAATGCTGTTCGGAAAAGGGCACCAGTAAGTCTTTTTTCAGACCCCAGTTTAAGAAAGCGCCGACTTTGGTCGAAGCAACGACTTTAAGCTGAGCCACTTGACCGACCATCACCAATGGTTTTTCGGTGGTCGCGATCAGCTGGTCTTCGGAATCCAGGTACAAAAATACACTAACAGAGCTACCAACTTCGGCATCGAGTGGTACATAACGGCGCGGCAGTAAAATGTCACCCCAATGCAAGCCGTCAAGGTAGACGCCAAATTCGACTTTTTTCTTCACAACTAAGGTATTTAATTGGCCTAAGAACATAATTACTCCAGCGTAAATAGTGGGTTAGTTGCGACTTTTAATAAAACAGGATTGATAACGACCGATTGCTCGTTGTCAGCAAACCACATTTGTCCTTCCTGGATGGTGCATTGTAATTGCATGGTGCGCTGACAGAGTTTAGTTAAGGCTTGTGATTCGTCAGCCTTAATTGCGACCACGGTTAGATTATCCAATTCTTTGGCAATTTTTTGTTGATTGGCCCACCATTTATCGACGACGGTTCCGCCATAAGCCAAGATCATGCCTTGTTTGGCGCGGTGGCTGGCACGGCGGATCAGTTTGTCTTCCGGCAAACCCAGCTCCACCCAGAGTTCAATCTCGCCAGCAAGGCTGTGTTGCCACAGATCTGGTTCGCTGTCTTCGGAAATTCCTTTGCCAAACAGCAGCCGTTCGTCGGCACATAAGGCAAAAGCGACCAGCCGTAACATCATCCGCTCCAGTGTTTCCGATGGATGCTGCGCCAGCGTCAGGCTGTGGGTCTGATAATAATGCCGGGTCATATCAGCGATTGCGAGTTCTGCTTTGTAGATGGTTGCTTTAAGGGCCATAGCCGCCTTGGAGTCCTGCTAAGAGCGCCGGAACTGGCGCACATGCTGCGAAAAGGGCGCTAGTGTAACTGTTTTTTGCAGGCGGTGATATTGCTCTGTGTTTTGGCGGCATTTAGCCAACAACTTTAGGTCGATACCGACAACGCTGAACTCTGCTGTAGAGAATGCCCAAGACGAAGACCACGACGCTGCCAGAACTTCTCGTGGAAAAAATAAGCTACCGTATTCACGGCCGGTTCCACCACCGCTAACAGGCCGCCGACTACCCAATCGCCGGTCAACAGGTAGGCGACAGTAAAGGCAACACAAAAATGCATAATGGCAAAGCTGATGGTTTTTAACATGGTGGTCATTCCGGTGGCGGTTGATGCAGTAAATAATAGCGATTCGCATTTATCAAAGATAATGGAATAAAATGGCAATACTCATCGGAAAAAACGAAACGGCAGCAACCTGGCCGATTTAGCATAAATTGCCAGCAGTTGACTAGATTGATTGCACCAAAACGCTGTGAATGCCGTATGCTGAATAGCTATAACGACTTAAAACTAAAGCAATAGCGGGGCTTTTAATGAGTATGGATTGTCGAGATTTTCTGGACGTAAAACAGTATGTGTTTTTGATGAACTGGTTTATGCGACGGCAGCAGGAAGTTGGCCTGGCGGCGTTGGATGAGCCATTGTCTTATGATGGCGATAGTCAGTATGACCGGTTAGCTGCTCAGCTGATCGCACAGGCCAGTATTGCTTATCTGGAGAAATTTGAGCAAAACGCACCGGCTATCGTCTTTACCAATTTATTTCATTTAGCAGAGTTGGAATTGCAGGGCAGACGGGGATTAAAAATAAAGCCGAATAAAACAGTGCAATAAATCTATACCCAAAATCATTGAAGATTCGGGTAGGCGACGAAGGAGCGAGACTGGAGCGCCAGCCCGGCCCGGAGCATAGTAGTCCTATGTGACTGGGGCGAGCGACTGAAGACAACAACCCCGCATCTTCAAGGATGAAGGGTATAAGCTGTTATTCGTTGGTGTCCGGCAGGCGTTGTAATGCATCGGTCAGCATTGGCAAATCAAGCCGTTGTTCCAGGCGGACTAAGGTACCAGCCGACCAAACGCTATAACTGCCATCTTCATTTACGACCAGCATCTTGTCTTTACGGAAGCTATACAGCTGATTATTCAGTAAATTTAATTTGGCTTGGGTCACTGGCCGCAGTAGGTTATCGCCAATCCAGGGTTGTTGATTGACACAACCGGCACCGGCCAGAATCGTCGGCAGTATATCCAGGTGTTGTGTCACATCATTGATCCGTTGTTGGTGCAATTCCGGCCAGCGATACCAGACTGCAGTTTGCCCCAATGCAAACTGGCCCGCACCGGCGTTTAGCTGCACGACCAGATGATAAGCATCAGGCAACGCCAGCAGTGCGGTGCGCAGTGCATTGGCGTCGTCGAGTAAATGCAATTGCACCGCAGCCAGACTGTTTTCTGCCTGCTGTGTTAACCAAGGCAGTTGTTGCTGCCAACTCGAAGATGCACTGATGCCAAAATAGCTGGCCGGTAACTGGCTGAGCCAAACCGGCGGCTGCTGTTGATCAAGCGCGGCAACATCGGCATATAACAAATTCAACACGGCACTTTGCGGCGACACCGGCGCCATATGTTGTGGCAATCGCCGCCAGCCATCATTGGGCAGTTGCGCCGCCAGTGAACCGTCTGCTGCGGTCACAACCCACAAATGTACCGCCTGGCTGTTCGCGGCCGCCGGGCACTGTAATTCAATGCTGGCGGCTTTGGTTGATTTCGCCTGCAGCCAGTCAGGGCTGCGTTGTTCGGACAAGGGTTGGGCTAACTGCGCCGGATCTAACAATTTGTAGCGGACCAGCATGGTACGCGCAGTTGCCGGATAGGTCAGTGGCAACACATTGTCTTGGCGGATAATGTCCTGATGTTGGCTGGCATCGCCCCAGATATGCAACAGGTGGCTACACATAAAGCTACCCAGTAAAATCACCATCGCAGGTTTTCCAACCCCGGAGTGACTGAGCCTGGCAATCTTTTTCCAGCAATAATTACTAATTACCAATTGAATAGTGACCAGCAATACGGCAACAGCGGTAGTGATCAGCACAAAATTGCGCAAATTCGTCACTACTTGCTGGCGTAATAAATCCAAAGTTTGTTCGTAAGAAGCACTACCGGCGTGATAACCCAGGCTGTGATAGACGTAGGCGTCAAAAATCAGCGCGACCAAACCACAAGTCGCCAAAATTGCCGCCATACCACGGACATGGCGCTGGTAGGGGAAAATCAGACTGATCGGAAAAATGGTGATGATAAAAAACAGAAAACACAAAAATGCGGTATGGCCGAGCCAGTTCAGCAGCAGATAACTCCAGCCCATGACTGATGCTGGCAGCGGATCAGCCAGAAAATAGCTACCGGTCACCAGCAACGCCAATAACACATTAAAGAAGGTAAACCAGTGGCCCCAGCGTAATAACCGGTCAATTTTATTGACGAGTGACAGGTTTTGCTCGAGCACCATAAGGTTTTAGTGGGCCTTGCTGTTGACGGCGTCTTGTAACGCCTGACTGAAGTGTTTGGTTACTTCTGCCTGTTGCGCGGCGGGGACATTGGTTTTGATGATATGGCTGATGGTATTGCCCAGACACATCAGACTAAGTTCGGTGGTAGCGTTTTGCTGCCGTAAAGTTTCCAACAGAATGTTGACGAGGGTTTCGATTTGCTGGTTGGAATACTTGGATTGGATCGGCATGAATTACTCTGAAATTAACTGAATGAAACAGGTAGAATATTAACAGAAATCCATTTAAACAGGAAAACTTATGTCTGTCGACGTGCATCTGCTGGCGATAAACTTTATCGAAGCCAATGAATCTGCTCAATTAACCGCCCATTTTCGACAGGAGCTGGTTCCGGTCAGCGCTCAGGTCGCTGAACTGATTGAACAGTTGCACCTTGCCTATAACGGCAAACCGGCCAAAGGTTATGCCGCGTTCAGTCCGGCAAAAAGCCCGGATTTTTGCGACGCTATCGCCAACTGGCAAGCGCAGGATTTAAATTTTGTCAGCCTGGCTGAGCTCGCTACCGGTCAGTTGGTGGTAGAGCTGACCAAACATCAAATTCCGGAAACCGGTTATTTTATGTTGTGTCATTATCGCTATCTGGCCAACGAATATTTGCTGATTGCACTGCTCGGCAGCAAAGAACACTTTTCAGTCTCCTCTGATTTACAACTGACCAGCGCCAAACATCTGGATATCGCGCGGATGCAGTTAGCGGCGCGCATCGACCTGACCGAATATCAGATGGCGAGCGAACAGGGCAAATACATCAGCTTTATCCGTGGCCGCGCCGGACGCAAAGTCGCCGACTTTTTCCTGGATTTTTTAGGCTGTGAAGAAGGGATAGACCCCAAAGCCAGCAGTAAAATGGTGTTGGCTTCGGTTGAAGAATATCTGGCCGAAGGTCAGTATGATGCGGCCGAAAAACATGATGTGCGCAAACAAGTCTATCAATACTGCGAGGAGCGCGCCAAACAAGGCCAGGATGTGATGCTAAGCGAGCTTTCAGCCACAGTCGATAGCTCCGACGACAACGCCTTTGCCCGTTATTGTGCTGAGCGTGAAATGCCGGTTGCTGAGCAGTTCCCGGTTGATGTGAAAGAGTTAAAAACGCTGGTGAAATTCTCTGGTGCCGGCGCCGGGTTGAGTTTGAGTTTTGAACAGAAGTTATTGGGCGATCGGGTGCAATACGATGCCGAGCGCGATATTCTGGTGATCAAAGGTACTCCGCCAAACCTGCGCGACCAGCTACAAAAATTTATTCGCGGTTATTCCAGTTTTGATCGCAATAATGACAACAGCTAGTGACAAGATTTGACCAGCAGCACTTGTCGCTCAATCAGTTGTAAGTTAACCATCTGTATCTGCATCATCTGGATCGGACGCAGCTAACACGCATAGCCGCCTGGCGGTTAGTCACCGCCGGAGCCGCTGTCGTTACTATCCGCGGGACTGGTTTTATTACTTTCAATCGTGTTTTTACCGGGTTCAGTCGGCGTAGTTGTTAATGGCATTGCGCTGGTCGTGGCGGCTTGGGTTTTTCCGGGCGCTGCAGTGTCTGAAGCTGTGTGCGGTTTTTTGTCCTTTACCGGCATCGGTTTACTACCAAAACGCAGCAAGGCAATATTGGCAAACACGATGCCAATCACCAGTAGTAAAATCAGAATAAAAGTCAGGCTCATGCAAGTGCATCACAAATAGTGGAGACATATCGCTCAAAGATGACCGGTAACTGTTGCAGGATCAAGGTTTGTTCAGGTAAATCGGCATTCTCAACTGCTTGTTGCAGCATTTGAAGTGAAAAACGTTGCAAATAAGGCCCGGACAAGGGCAAATAACTTAAATGCCAGGGTTCAGCCGCCACGCCCCCACGATACTGGCGATAAGGTAAAAAGAACCCAAATTCAAAGGCATGCACCGCGAGCCATTCGCACATCGGCGCGAACGGGCCACCTGCGTGATACTCATGTTCCAACAATTGCACCTGATAGTCACGGTCAACCGCAGCAGCGTCATACAAATCAAAATCGGTGCCCCAATGGTGACGGCTGGCGCCCGGCAAAGCCGAATACAGCAATACTGCTTCCAGTTTGGCAAAACCTTGCAAGGTAGCGAGATCAAGTTTTTGCTGCCGGGCATCAAATACCGGCCTTAAGCCTGTCAGTTTGGCGCGCCAAATTGCTGCTTGCCGATCAAAACTGCGATAGCCCGATACCAGCTGCAGATCAAAACCATCCTGCGCTGCGGCATATTGCATTTGTGTAAAGGCCGCAGCGGTTTGGCGCTCCAGTTGCAAAGTGCCAATGTCAACCAGATCTGGCGGCTCGCGGCCGGTTAGCAGCAAGGAATGGTCCATCAGGTCAGCATCTGTTCCAGAATGGACTCGTACATATCGGTTAACAGCTCTAAATCAGCCACTTTGACACATTCATTAATTTTATGAATGGTGCCATTGCAAGGCCCGAGTTCCAGTACCTGAGCGCCGGTTGGCGCAATAAACCGACCATCTGAGGTGCCGCCGGTTGTTTCCAGCGATGGGGTAAAACCTCGGCTTTGTTCAACCGCTTTGACTGCGGCCGCCACTAACGAACCGCTGTCAGTTAAAAATGGCAAACCGTTCAGGATCCAGTCGAGCTGATACTGCAACTGATGCTGATCCAAAATCGCCAACACCCGTTGTTGTAATTGCTCGGCAGTGACTTCGGTGCTATAGCGAAAATTAAAGGTTAAGGTCAGCTCGCCGGGCACCACATTAGTGGCGCCAGTGCCTGCATGGATGTTAGAAATCTGAAAACTGGTGGCAGGAAAAAACTCATTACCGTGATCCCACACTTCCTGACTCAGCGCTGCCAAAGCCGGTGCTGCGCGATGAATTGGGTTGACCACTAAATGTGGGTAAGCCACATGACCCTGCACACCTTTCACCGTCAAATAACCGGTTAACGAGCCACGGCGGCCGTTTTTAATCACATCACCGACTTCTGCGGTGCTGGAAGGCTCGCCGACTAAGCACCAGTGGATTTTTTCCTGCCGTGCTTCCAGTACTTCAATCACTCTTTTGGTGCCATTAATAAACGGCCCTTCTTCATCCGAAGTAATTAAAAACGCGATATCACCGCTAAGTTCGGGGTTTTTCGCCAAAAAGCGTTCGGTGGCGATAATCATCGCCGCCAGTGAGCCTTTCATATCGGCAGTACCGCGGCCATAAATCATGCCGTCGATAATGGCCGGTTCAAACGGCGGAGTGTGCCACTGTTCAACCGGACCAGTGGGTACCACATCGGTGTGACCAGCAAAACAAAACAACGGTTTACCCTGACCACGGCGCGCCCACAGGTTTAACGTATCTTCGAAAAACATCGATTCAATGTTAAAACCGAGTTTGGCCAAACGCTCGGCCATCAGTTGCTGACAGCCTTCATCGGCTGGAGTCACTGAAGCGCGGCGGATTAATTGCTGAGTCAATTCAACGACCGGGCTTAGTTCTGACGGGGTGGCATGACCGTTCGTGTGGTGGGGGGCGCTAAACTGATTCATACGGCACTCTTAAATAACTGCTGATATTGATCCTGGCTAAAACCAAGGTGAAGCTGGCCGTCGATGTCCAGTACCGGCCTTTTGATGATGGCGGGCTGGGCCAACATCAGCGCAATGGCTTTTTCTTGGTCAAGATTAGCTTTTGCCTCATCCGGCAAGGTGCGAAAGGTGGTGCCACGAGTATTCAGTAACAATTGCCAGTCGAGCTGCTGGCAAAAATGGTTTATTAATGCCGCGTCCAGACCATCAACACGATAATCGATAAATTGATGCGCAAGCTGATGTTCTGTTAAAAACAGCCGGGCTTTTTTCATCGTATCGCAGTTTTTTATACCGTAAATTTTAATCATAAGCAGTGACTTTTCAGAAGTTGGGTTAACCGGGTTCGGCGGTTTTGGGTTCAATTAAAAACAGCGGATCAACGAGCGCCTGATGGTAACAAGGACGACTCCAGATCCGATTGAATTTGTTATATTGGGGCAGGGTTATCATGCAATAAGGCGCGTCCAGCCAGTTTGAGAACAATGCCAAATCAAATTGCAGCAGGCATTGCCCTTTATTCATTGTGGTTTGTTCCGGAATTTGCCAATCAAAACCTTTGCCGTGATGCTCGAGGCATTGTGGTGGAAAGTGAATGTCTAATCGTAAACCATTGTGTTGGCGCAAAATAATGTGCTGGCCGGCCTGATCCAGTCGTTGGCAACTACCGTCAAAAGGCGCGAGCAATCGATTGCCCTGGAGCTGGATAAGTACACCTTCACCGCAAAGGCCGGCCGCAACCAATGCTTCGTTTGCCTGATGTAGCGGCAAAATTAAACCGCTCAGCGGGCTGGCAACGGATATTCCATGCTGGGCTGGCAGACTGTGAACCAGATGCAAATTGCCAAAGGGGGCAGGCATGCCAATATTTCTCCGGCTGGTAGCTGATGATGCAGAGCTTTGATAGTACCCAATTATTCCGGTTTTGGGTGGAGAAAGTTGATTTTTTTCCACAGAAATTTTCAGCGCTATGGCTTGCCGATACAGCAGGGTCCTGTGTTTCTGAAAAAGCAGTTTAACAGTGACATGGAATTTTATCCGTTTCGACATTAAATTGTCATGAAGTTGCTATTTGTAACTATCAAATTTACCGGCATCTAGCTGGAAGCTGCAGTTTATCTGAAAAAAGTTGTCCACAGATTCTGTGGGTAACTTTGTGCACTTCTCTGTTTATAGTTGTTATCATCATGAAATGTATAGGAAATATGTAATGGCATATTTTTTGTTATTTCTGGATTTTCTGAATGTTGTCTGAAGAGCTTAAAAAAAGCCAAATTGGATCTGTTCAACAGCTGACAATGTTGTTTCCCGGTGCGGAAACAGCCAAAACGAGGGGATATAACCAGATAGAATGAAAAAGTGTCTGGTTAGTTTTCATGCAGACGAGTGCTGATTGACTTTAGGTGTGATGCAGGAGCCGTGAGCCCGGATCAGAACTATGCTATGGTAAAAGGGTATGGTCGCTGCAGGCAACCTGAGGGGTTCAAAATGCAAAGTAGTTTAATGATGACCCTGCAACAAGGGGTGCAATACAGCAAAGTCTGGCCGTTGGTGAACGAATTAAATTCGGTATTTCCGGAAAATCAGGTGATCCGTCTAACCCGATTCGGCCAGCAGGTTCTGCCGGCGCTGAGTATTTTGTCAGTGGTGGTGCAGTTGCAATGGCTGGGGCAGAATTACCTGGCGCAAGCACTGGCATCGGCGTTTTTCCTATTATCGCTGCCATTGCAAGGTTGGTACTGGTTAGGTGCGCGCGCCGCGTCGCCGTTGCCGCCAGCTATTTTGCGCTGGTATTTGGAAATTAGCGACAAACTCAAACAAAACGGTGTGGCGCTGCCGGTTGCTGCGAACAAGCCTTGTTATCAGGATTTGGCTGGCGTGTTGAATGTGGCGGTGAATCAACTGGATAAAACTTTTATCCGGCAGTGGTTGTAACCAATAGTTGGATTTCCCGGTACAGATTTTTGTGTTACTTGCTCGAGAAAATCTTTCTCAATCAACATACTTCCCAATAAAAAATGGCCGCTCTATGCGGCCATCTGTGGTAATTGCCAAAGAGGCTCAGAGTTTAAACTCCGACCAAACCGGGGCATGGTCTGAAGGTCGTTCCATCGATCGTAGCTCATAATCCACATCAGAAGCGATACACAAATCGGCCAAAGGTTGGGTCGCCATCACCACGTCAATGCGTAAGCCGCGGTTATCATCAAATCCTTTAGAGCGATAATCAAACCAGCTGTAACGCTCGGTGCGATCAGGGTGCAGAGCGCGGAAGGTGTCAATTAAACCCCAGTCCTTTAACCGCTGCAGGATGTCACGCTCTTCCGGCAAAAATGAACATTTGCCTTCTTTTAACCAACGTTTACGATTTGCTTCACCAATGCCAATATCGACATCCAACGGCGAAATATTGATATCGCCAATCACAGCAATCAGTTCATCAGGTTGATGATTTTGTTCAAGATAAGTCATTAAATCAGCATAAAACTTCAATTTAGCCGGAAATTTGAATTCGTGGTCACGGCTTTCACCTTGTGGAAAATATCCGTTGAGCAAGGTAAATTTCCGACCATCGGCCAGGGTCCAGCGACCAATTAACATCCGGCGTTGTGCATCCTCTGCATCGGTCGGGAAGCCATAGAGCATCGAATCGGCTGGTGTTTTACTTAAAATAGCCACGCCGTAATGACCTTTCTGACCAAAATGGTACACCTGATAACCCAGTGGTTGCACGTCAGCCATCGGGAATTCGTCGTCATGGACTTTAATTTCCTGCAGGCCAAGAAAGTCGGGCTGATGTTGTTCGACCAACGCCTGCAGTTGATGAGGTCTGGCACGCAAGCCATTAATGTTAAAAGAGATGATTTTCATAGTTGAACTAAACCTGCCAGAAGTGCTAATCGTGTTGAAAGTGGCGATTGCCGGATGCCACGATGATAGCACTAACTATTCCGCCTTGCGAAGCGCTGGCTTGCCCAAAGCCCCGCTGCTCAGTTAAGCTGCCACCTATCGCCAAACCTCAGAGAGTGTGAGTTGCCGTTGGAAATTTGCCAGTTCAGTGCCATCCGTTATCAGCTAAAACGCTCCAGTCGCCGGCGTAGTGTGGCGTTGCAAATTCGTCAGGGGCAACTAGCGGTGTTAGCGCCTGATTATGTTGATAAGTTTCACATTGATCAGTTTGTGGCGCAAAAGCGGCAGTGGATCCAGCATCACCTGCAACGTCAGGCGACAGTCGCCGCAGTCCCTGATTATCTGGCTCTGCAACAATTGCCACTGCTTGATGAACAACTGCAGTTAAAAATTGTGCCGGATAGTCACAACGCGGTGTGCCGCGAGGGCATGCAGCTCTGGGTGCAATTATCAAAACGGGTTAAAACCGAAAATCACCGCGCCAAAACCCTGCAGCTGTTACAGAGTTGGTATCAACTTCAGGCTCAAAGCTGGTTTATGGAGCGGGTGGTCTATTGGCAGCAGCAGATGGCTGTCAGTGTGACGGCGGTTGAAATTAAGAACTGGAAACAAAAATGGGGCACCTGCAGTGCCAGCGGTGTAGTGAGTTTTAACTGGCGGCTGATGCTGGCACCTTCGTGGATTGCCGATTACGTGGTGGTACACGAACTGGCGCATCGTCGGCATATGGATCACTCACCGGCATTTTGGCAATTTCTGAGCAGTTATTATCCACGGGAAAAAGAGGCGCGAACCTGGTTTTTACAGCATCAGCAGCTACTGGTACTCGATTCACAAGACTAACAGCAGATGATTAAAATCTGAGATCATCCGGTTAATCGCCGCATGCCACTTAATTTTCTGCCTAAATTCTGTTTTAATCCAGCCACAAAATAATTGATAAACCGGTTATCCCCACGAAAGACAGTACCCTATGTTTTGCTGGGAAAGACCGGAACTTCGACAGGACCAGGACAATGACCAATCAACTTAAATTACAACAGCTGATCAAATTGTTGGATTTAACTCGTTTAAGTGACAATGACCATGCGGGCGCGATGGACGAATGGTTGCAACAACAAGCTGATGCGCCATTCAGCCCGGCAGCGTTTTGTGTCTACCCGCAATTTTTAGGGCAGACCAGACTATTTATCCAGCAACAAGTTTGGCCGTCAAAATTGGCTACAGTGGTCAATTTTCCTTCCGGTGATTTGGCTGCTGACTTGGTGGTTGCCGAAGTGCAAGCGGCACTGGCACAAGGCGCCGATGAAATTGATTGTGTGCTGCCATACCGGACTTTACTGGCCGGGCATTGTGCTCAGGTAAAGGACTTTTTGGTACTGGTGCGCCAGTCCTGTCGCGATCAGTGTTTAAAAGTAATTATTGAATCCGGCGAACTCAGCACGCCGCAGCAAATTTGCAAAGCAACCGAACTCGTCATCGACAGTGGCGCCGATTTTGTAAAATCTTCCACCGGCAAAGTTCCGATTGGCATTACCAACGAAGCGGCCCGAATCATGTTAACGGTCATCGCAGCGGCAGGTCGCCCGGTTGGTTTTAAAGCTTCTGGCGGGGTTCGGACTGTGGCGCAGGCACTGGAACTGGTGAGAATGTATGAAGAAATCACTGGTCAACTGGCGAAACCAGAACTGATGCGGATCGGAGCCAGTACCTTATTTGGTGAGATTAATCAGTTGTTGGCTGCGACAAAAGCTTAACTGCTTTGTTTCAGCTCTTGCCGGTATTGCTGATATTGGTTTTGCAGTTCAGCGTAACGCAGCTGGTGCCGTTCGGGCAAATGGGCATGTTCGATCAGTTTAAAAGTTTGCCGGCAGCGCTGATAAATCGCCAATGACTTGTTTTTTTGTTGTGATTCAAGAACCTGCAGCAACGATTGAATTAGGTTTAATGCCGCGCCAGTATTGCTTGGCGCGATGTTGAGCGCTTGATCGAAGATGACGATTGCCTCCTGAAACTTCCCTTCCTGATACAACTGCATGCCGGTACGGTTTAATTCGGCCAGTTGCTCTGCTGCACCTGCAAATTTCTGCTGTTGATGTTCGAGTAAGTCACTCAGGATCGGATCATTTTGTTCGGTGTCTGAAAGCTGCGCAATAAACTGACTGGCATCTTCAAATTCGCCGATACTTAGTAGCAACATGGCCAGATCCGGAATATCCGGATCCTGTAACGCCATTTGCGGGCTCAGTGTGGCAGCAGTCTTTTTGGCTGGCTGAAATCTGCCATCCAACGCCTCCAGCCGCGCGACACAAATTTGTTCAAATCGGTCAAAATTGGTATCGCGGATCAGCTGCTCGTCGTTTTGGCTACGATGTAACGTCAATAAGGTTTCTTGCTGTAACCGATTGCGTTTACTGGCGTCGGTGGTGTTGCCAATCGCATCAAGCATGGTTCGAATGTAATTAAACAGGTGGCTGATATCCTGCTGGCTGGTTTTTCTGGTTAAATCAAAAATTTGCTTACTGGCCGAGACCATTTCCGGAATTTGCCCGGCAGCACGGGCGACTTTCAGTGTCAGATATTGCCGTGGTAAATGATAAGGTGCGATAGCGAGAGCCTGATTGATGCTCGTCATTGCGGCTTCAAGGTCGCCTTGCGCCAATTGGCAGCTGGCCTGTAAATCGTAGGCCTGCGCGCATAGCCGGTTGATTTCAATAGATTCCTGACATATTTCCAGACAACGCGGGTAATCCTGTTGTTGTAAGCGGAATTTGGCTTCCAGCAGCAAAGCCCAGCTAGGCCGGCGTTGACTCATGCTGTCGGACAGTAACAGTTCAAGTTCGTCGAAGCATTGTTGTTCAAATAAAGTTTCGGCCAGCACCCGCCGGCAAAATTGCTCATAACGGCCGGCTGAGGCAATTTCCTGACGGCAAAGCTGAATAATCTGTTCCGGTTGTTGTTGCAATAACGCCTGATACAAAGCTGCCAGTTGCTGCTTTTTTTCTGCCAGTTTTTGCAAACGGCTTTTTAATAAACTTTGGGAAAAGGGTTTAATCAGATAGTCGTCGGGTTCCAGTTCAACCGCGCTCATCACCATAGTCACGGTATTTTCGCCTGTCACAATAATAAAAATGCTACTGGCTTTGAGCAGTTGTTTCTGACGTAAATCAGCTAATAATTGCCGACCGTTTTTGCCGGGGCCAAGGTTGTAATCAACAAACAACAAATCGTATTCATTCTGACTGCAACGTTGCAGTGCTTGTTCACCATGATTGGCAAAATGAATGTGGGCTATTCCCAAACTATTTAAAATCCCTTTAAGCATCACCTGAAACGGCCGCTGATCGTCGACGACCAACACCATTAAACCAGATAGCTGTAGTTTAAGCATGCAACAATACCAGATTGCAATTATGTTGCTTCAGTGTGGGAAACGTTTAGCGATTAAGCAAGCTGGAGTAAAAATTGAGACTAACAGAGGCGATATTGTTAGGGCAAAGACAATTCATTGTTTTGTCTATTCAGAGCGTTATGATTTTTTTGTAGTTTAGTTTGGACATTTCGAGCGAACAAAAGCAGAAGTGGCAGTTGAAATGGTGGAGGGGGAAGGATTCGAACCTTCGAAGGCAGTGCCGGCAGATTTACAGTCTGATCCCTTTGGCCACTCGGGAACCCCTCCACGTGGCCGGCATCTTATCAAATCATTGGCTGTTGTAAAGAAATAAACTGCAGAAACTGAACTGATTGCCGATAAAGTCAGCACATTCCTGCTTAAAGATATCAAAATGATCCCACTGGTCAATGAATGGCAACTTCAGAGCCAATTAAATCAGGCGTTACAAACCCATCATCGGGCTGATTTTTCGTTATGGTTGGCGATGTTATCCCCAGCCGTTGAGGAAATGGCGCAGTTTTTCCCGACACCTTTAGCTGACGAACCCAAAAAACCGACCTTGTATCAGCAACTCGGCGTCAATCCACAGCGTGATTACGCGATGCAGGAAGATGATGTTGCATTATTTGATGCGCAGCATCAGGCATTGGTGGCAGATGGCTACGCCCAATGGCGTTTGATGTCGCTGTTGAATCCAAATGCAGTGGTGGTGCGGCATGATCCGAAAAAATTGTCAGCCGATGTCAGCGAGAGTCTTAGTTTTCATACCAAACGGCGGTTGTCAGCAACCCCACTGAGCATGCCGACGGCCGATCCCACTTTGATGTATGACATGCTGCAGCATATGTCGGCGATGAACTAATATACCCGTCATCCTTGAAGATTCGGGGGTGTTGGCCGCCTTCACTCACCCCAGTCACATAGGACAACTATGCTCCTGGGGATTCACTCAGTTGCCGCCTACCCGCATCTTCAATGATTTTGGGTATATTTAAACGATTAAACTAAAACCAGCTTATTATAGATCTTGCCCGGCAATACGATGTGGCCGGCAATTTTTATATTTTTTGCCACTTTGGCAGGGGCAGCTGTCGTTCCGGCTTAACTTCTGCGCTGGATGATCCCAAAGGGTTCCATCCAGATAAGACCAACATAGATTGGTTTTGATAAACCTTGATGTCTCTTCCAACAAATGCAGTTTATCTTGCATGATAAATTGCACTTTAAAATGCACAGTACCGTAGCTGAGGGTGTCGCCAGCAGCGCCATCCAGGAGTCGCTGTTGCAGACTTTCCGGCAATAATAATTCATCACTGACATCAATCACTTGAAGACCAATAAAATGTGCGGCTTTGGAAAAAGCGGTAATCTCATCCACCGGATTGTCTACTTGCGACAGCGGATGATAGCTATTCGCAACATACTGCATCGCGACATCAGATCCATCGCAATAAGCACTAAAACGAGAACGCATCAATTGTTCGGCTGTTGCTGGTAGCTGTTGCCCCTGAATAAACAGCTGACAACAGTCATCAAAATCCCGGCCTGATTGGCAATAACAATTCATTTTTCACTCCCAACATTTGATCTGCGGCAGTGTACTGTGTTTATCCATGGTTGCCCAAATGCTCTGGCTATATCACTCAGTGTGTGGTGGTGACTGTATGTTGGTTGTTGGTATTTACATTGACTAAAGCGGTACCATATTTGGCAGAAAGATACTGATAGTCTTCCAGTTGTGGGTGTTTTGCAGCTAAAAAGCTGACGACGGCGCAACAAGTGGAACAGGTTAGCGCGTCCCGCATCAGATTATCAAAATGGCTAATTTGACGTTGTTGAATGACTAATATGCGATTGCTGTTGATATTCAGCTGTCCGAGTATTGATTTAGTCAGTGGTTGCGGTGGGGCAATCACCAACAACCAACCTTGTTGGGTATCGGTTTGCGCGGCGAGAGCACCAATAAGCTGTAACAGATCCGCGGTGTCGACCTGATTGCTGCCGGAGTCAAACTGTCCGGCAGATGAGCGGCCCAGTAACGGGTTGACGAAAGTACCACTTTGAAACTGATGGTTCTGACTGATTAACATGTGCTGCTCCGCCCTTGATATGAAACTGTGCATTTATACAGTGGATGTATATACAGTAATCAAGGTCGGTATAAAAAGCAAGCATGAACTGTTTAAATATACAGTGTTATTTCACCAAAGTACTGTATGTGAAAACTGTTTGAGATTATTTTACGTCAGATCAGTAGCTTAGTGGATTTTGCTCGCAACTTCGGTTAGCTTGGGTATAACGAAGTGTTTGGTCAGATACTGGTTAAACCATTTACCGCAGCCGGCTGAGGTAAACTTCCCGGCTGAAGTTGAGGAAGAGATAAAAAATGTTGTTACAGAATTTTGTGCAGCAGCAGGGTGAACTATTCTGGTTCAGCCGGCAGCAGGCCAGTCAGTTTGCCAAGCAGGTGGCGACGGATTTTAATCCGATCCACGATGAAGACAGTAAGAGATTTTGTGTGCCCGGTGATCTGTTATTCGCCTTTTTACTGCACAAATATGGTCTTTCTGAGCAGTTGAGTTGCAGTTTTAACGGCATGGTTGGTTCCGATGTGCAGTTGCATTGCCAGCAGCAAGGCGACACAGTGCAAATTCTTGATCAGAATGACAAATCTTATCTGAGCTTGACGCAAAGTGGGCAGGTTCATCATAGCTGTCAGTTTATTGAAGCGTTGATCCGCGATTACGTGCGTTTTTCCGGTCAGAATTTCCCGCATATTTTGCAACCTTTGATGGAACAACATCAGGTCATGATCCACCCGCAACGGCCGTTGGTGATTTACCAAAGTATGGCTTTGCACTTTTTCCGATTCAGTGACAACTGTCCGCAATTGCAATTGTCTGGTTCTAGTCTGCAAATTGAAGGTAAACGTGGCAATGTGCTGTTGGAGTTTCAATTGCTGGATGGTGACGAAGTGATTGGCGCTGGTGAAAAACGGATGATCTTAAGTAATCTGGTGCCCTACGATGCCGTGCTCATGCAGGGTTTAGTTGATCTTTATAATGAGCGAAAAGCAACTTTAGCGATTGCCAGTTAAGCCAACACCCACTGCCTGCGCTACGCAGGCAGTCTTTTTTACTGATGTTCCCGCGTTATTATCCATAGAGCACTCTGTCCCCATTCGACTATTGTCCACGCAATGTTAGGTAATCTGCCTGATCAGCAAGCTCACTGCAGTCTTAGCTTATACCTTTAAATCAATATTTTATCTTTGAAGTGACTGGCAAAAGCAACCAGTCGTTTAACGCAGTCAATTGGAAAATGCGGTGGCTATCTGGTATCTTCGAACAAAGCGCAAAGGGAGCCGATATGTATTACATGATCTATTCTGAAGATGTTGCCAATAGCCTTGCCCAACGCAAATTAACGCGTCCGGCGCATCTGGAGCGTTTGCAACTACTTGCTGCTGCAGAGCGGTTGTTACTGGCCGGGCCATTACCGGCAATCGATGCCGAAGATCCACAAGATGCCGGATTCACCGGATCACTGGTGGTGGCGCAATTTGATTCACTAGCTGAAGCCGAGCAGTGGGCGGCAGCCGATCCGTACCTTGCCGCTGGTGTATATGCGCGCAGCACCGTCAAACCATTTCGCAAGGTTTTACCAACAGTTTTGCCATAAGGAAGACCAGGATGTCGACAATTTTATTGACCGGCGGTGCCGGCTATATTGCCAGCCACACTGCAATTTGCCTGCTTGAGGCTGGTTTTGAGGTGATAGCACTGGATAATTTCTCCAACTCTTCGGCCGAATCGGTGCGAAGAGTGGAGCAGATCAGCGGTCGTCAGGTAAAACTCATCGCGGGTGATATTCGCGACGAAGCGGCGCTTACTCAGTTGTTTAGCAGTCATCACATCGATGCAGTGGTGCATTTTGCCGGGTTAAAAGCAGTCGGAGAATCAACCGAAAAACCTTTGGCTTATTATGATAACAACGTCGCTGGCACCGTCACTTTGTGTCGGGTGATGGCCGCGCATGGCGTGAAACAGCTGGTGTTCAGTTCTTCGGCAACCGTCTATGGTGACGCCAAAGTGATGCCTATTCGCGAAGATGCACCTCGTTCAGCCACCAACCCATATGGCCAGAGTAAGTTGATGCTGGAATATATTCTGGCTGATTTACAGGTATCAGATCCAACCTGGCGCATAGCAGTACTTCGATATTTTAATCCGGTCGGCGCGCACAGCAGCGGCCTGATTGGTGAGGATCCAAACGGTCCGCCAAATAATCTGATGCCGTTTATCAGCCAGGTGGCGGTTGGCAAACGTGCGCAATTATCGGTGTTTGGGGCTGATTATCCGACTATTGATGGCACCGGTGTCCGCGACTATATTCATGTGATGGATTTAGCCGACGGTCATGTGAAAGCGCTGCAATATTTACAGCAAAATCAGGGCTTTGTTGCAGTCAATCTAGGCACTGGCCAAGGCTACAGCGTACTGCAGATGGTCAAGGCGTTCAGCGAAGTGAATGATGTGGCGGTGCCTTATCAGGTGGTTGCTCGCCGGCCCGGTGATATCGCGGTTTGTTATGCCGATCCGGCTTATGCCACCGCTTTGTTAGGCTGGCAGGCGCAGCGTAGTCTGACCGATATGGTGCGCGATGCCTGGCGCTGGCAACAACAAAATCCGGATGGTTATCCGGCTGCAGGGTAATCCGCAGCGCTATTGCAGTCGCGGCGATAAATAATAAGGAGCTGATGGTTGTCTGATCCGAATCCAACACAGTTAAAATATTTTCAGACACAACGCCAAACATGGCGTCAGTTGGCTGAGAGGTACTGTGTCGGATGGGCATTCGCCAGCTTACTGAGTTACTCCGGTTTGTCGTGGGCCGGCGACAGTACGAAATTCGATCAGTTAATTTTGCAACTTGAACAAGGTGAAATCATTTTCACCAATCGTACCGAGCTGGATGCGTTTACCCAACAGTTAAAAGCGATGGTACCGGTTGATGATCCGGCTCGTGTGCTGCGGTTAAATCGCGAACTTTGTTTTGGTGATTACCTGGACAAACCAGAGCAAGGTATTGTTTTTGCAAACAAATTTATTGGAGAATTGGCAGAAAAACAGGAAGTGGTGAATTTAAGCCACTTTTATCTGTGCCGGGCGCAACATTATGCCAGCCAGAACCGCAACCAAGAGCAGGAGCAAGATTTAACCAAAGCGCTGGAACTGGCAAACCGCAGTGAAGACGCGCTGTCTCAGGCACTGATGTTGTCAGGCAATGCTGAAATGTACTCCGCGCGCGGCCAACACGCTGATTCATTGGTGTTGTTATTCAAAGCACATGATTTATATAAAAGACTGGGTCATCGTTATGGCATTGGTTTTAGCGTTGAAAATATTGCCACCGCTTTTCGGCGAATGGGCGAATATGAAAAAGCCATTGAATATTTAGATCTCAGTGAAAAAGAATTTGCGGCACCAGGTGACCAATACCGTCTTGGATTTTTACTGCAGCAAAAAGCATTTGTCTATGGTGAACTGGGTAAACCTGCCATCGCCAAACAGTTGTTTAGCCGGGTCCGGCAAATTTATCAGCAAATTGAAGAACCAGCTTTTGTAACGGCGACCGACATCGACCTGATGTGGATTGCCAATATGGAGCAACGCTACAGCGAAAGTCTGGAACTCGCAGATAAAGTCAGCGCGCAGCTTGCGATTTATCAGCAACAAGGCGAAGGTCAACAAGTGGTCAACCAGGGATTATTTCAGCTGTACCGTGCTGAAGCTCTGGCGGGAACCGGTAAGTTGCCGCAGGCATTGCAGCAATTTGAACAAGCGAATCAAGTGATTGGCGCGTTGAATAATCCGCGTTACATGTTGTGGCTGCTGCGTGCCTGGTCAAAGGCGCTGGCTGATGCTGGTATGCATGATCAGGCTTATCAGCGGCTGCTGCAGGCAAATCAATTGCAGGACGAACTGAATTCACAGTCCAAACAGCAGCGTGAGTCGTTGTTGCGTTATCAGTTTGATACGGCGCTACAGGATGAAAAAAATAATCAGCTGAAAGCGGAAAATCAGCTGTCGGCGCAGCAGGTTTTGGTACTTGAATCGGCACAACGTTGGCAATATATTGCGATAGGCTTGTTTATTATTCTGGCGCTGATCGCGTTGTTTTATGCGATATCGCAAATCCAGCGCAACCGCCAATTACATCGTTTGGCGATGACCGACGAACTGACGCAGGTTGCAAACCGTCGCAGCATCTTGTGGTTTGCGGAACAAACCCGGCTTAAAGCCATCAATCAACAACAAACTTGGTGTTTATTGTTGATTGATATCGATTATTTTAAACAGTGTAATGATAGTTTTGGTCATGATGCCGGTGACCAGGTGTTGGTGCAAACCGCGGCGGCGATGAAAAGTTTGCTTCGAAACTCCGACCGGGTTGGTCGCACTGGTGGTGAAGAATTTTTGCTGGTATTGCCAGATTTGGATCTTCACGCTGCAACTGCCATTGCCGAACGATTGCGTCAGGTCGTCGCGCAACTGACCTTTGCACCTTATGGCGAAGTTAAAATTACCGTCAGTGTTGGCGTGGCTGAAGCGGGTCGACACGAAGATGTACGTGAAGCCATGAGCCGCGCCGATGCTGCGCTGTATCAGGCTAAATCATTAGGCCGTAACAAAGTAGTTTCAGCCTGAGTTGTTTTCGCCTGAACTGTTGCCCTGTCTGACAACTTCTATCAAAAAGGACTTACTGGTTGTTTAACCCCCACCTGACTGCACTGACCCCCGGTTTTTTAGTGGTTCATGCCAATTTGCCCGAACAATTGCGTGCTTTGGTCGTTTCCTGGACCAAAGCGTACCCGTTGGCGGTGCTCGAAACCGAAACTGTGCTGGTGCAAAGTAATGGTATAGCGCAGTGGTTAAAACTGGCGCTGGCGGCTGATCCTGATTTAAACGACCCAACCGAAGGTGGTGCCGGGATTGCCAGCAACCTGAGTCTGCAAATGCCTGGCCGTTTTATCTGGCATCTGTACCGCTGGTTATTACCTGCTTCTGAAATTCCGGAACAATCCGGATTTGATAAAAATCAGCTGCGCTGGCGCTTGTTTCGGTTGTTGCCAGTGCTTGCATCGCAGGAAGAATTTTCGGTGCTGCAAAGTTATCTGGCGGCAGATGAAGGGCAGCGCAAACAGCAGCAACTGGCGTTTAAGCTGGCCGATTTATTTGACCAGTATCAGGTGTATCGGGCGGACTGGCTGGCGGCCTGGCAACAAGGCAAAGATGTGCTGTTGGATCACCAGGGTCAAGCAACGCCGTTAACCGCAGATCAGCGCTGGCAAGCGGCATTATGGCGCGCCATTATTGCTGATGTGCCAAGCGCCGAGCAGCAATTTAGCCGGGCGATGTTGCACCGGAATTTTCTGCAAGCCGCGAAAAAGTACAGCATGGATAACCGACCTGCCGGTTTACCACGGCGGGTGATTGTGTTTGGCATTTCCAGTTTGCCACAACAGGTGTTGGAAGCGCTGGCAGCTATCGCGCCTTATACCCAGGTGCTGCTGGCGGTGCATAACCCTTGTCAGCATTATTGGGCTGATATTATTGCCGACAAAGATTTACTGAAAACCCAGCAACAACGGCAGAGTCGTAAAACGCCGCTGCCTGAGACATTGGCGACGCAAGGCCTTGCTGCTGAGCAATTAGTGCCGGAGAGTTTAGCGCCAGAGCAACTGCACAATCATGCCCAGCCATTGCTGGCAGCCTGGGGTAAACAAGGCCGGGATTACATCCGGTTGCTGGATCAATTTGATGACACCCAGGCTCATCTTGATTTATTCCGCGGTCAGCGGATTGATTTATTTAGCGCCAACCCACCAACGCATCTATTGGCACAGCTGCAAAACGATATTCTGGAGCTGCGTCCAGCGGCGGAAAGTGCCGCACATTGGCCAGCATTAAGGCCGGCGCAGGCGCAAAGTTTGTGTTTTGCCACGGCGCATAGTGCAATGCGGGAAGTGGAAATTCTGCATGATGATTTATTGGCGCAATTTTCTGTTGATCCGCAATTGAAACCGGCTGATGTGATGGTGATGGTGCCGGATATTCATTTGTATGCCGCCGCCATTAGCGCGGTGTTTGGCCGGATCAGCAAAGACGATCCCCGTTATATTCCTTTTACCATTGCCGACCAAAGCGCCGTGCAGCAAGAGCCGTTATTACAGGCGCTGCAATTATTGCTGCAACTACGCACCGAGCGTTTTACCGCCAGTACCGTACTGGATTTATTGCAACTACCAGCACTGCAACTGCGGTTTGGTTTTACCGAAACTGATATTCAACTACTAAAAAGCTGGATTGAAGCAGCCAATATTCGTTGGGGCTTAAATGCCGCTCAGCGCGAAAGTCTGGGCTTGCCGGAAGGTTTTGCTCAGAACAGCTGGCATAGCGGCTTACAGCGGATGTTATTGGGGTATGCCATTGGCCAAAGTGAACCCTGGCAGGGCATTGCCCCTTGCGCGCAAGTCGGGGGGCTGTCGGCAGCATTGGCCGGGCAACTGGCGCAGTTACTGGATAAATTACAACAAGCCTGGCAGCAAAGTGCGATAAAACGCTCACCGCAGCAATGGGCGGCTTGGCTGCAACAGCTGTTGATCGATTTTTTCGAAGCCGACGACGAGCCGCAACAAAGCTTGTTGGATAAATTGCAACTGGCACTGACAGAGTGGCTGGAGCAATGTCAGCAGGCGGATCTTACTGATGAGCTGGAACTCAGTGTGGTCAGCGTGGCCTGGCTGGAAGGTTTTTCGGCGCAAGGGCTGGCACAGCGCTTTTTGGCCGGCGCGGTGAATTTCGCCACTTTAATGCCAATGCGGGCTATCCCTTTTGCCCAAATTCATTTGCTCGGCATGAACGACGGCGATTTCCCACGGCAAATGATCAAACAGGATTTTGATTTGATGGCGCTGAATTATCGGCCGGGCGATCGCTCGCGCCGCGATGATGATCGCTATTTATTCCTCGAAGCGCTGCTATCTGCCAGACAGCGGCTGCGGATCAGCTGGGTTGGTTATAGTGTGCATGATAATAGCGAACGTGCGCCGTCGGTATTGGTGGGGCAGCTAAGAGATCATCTGGCCGCGGTGTGGCGGGTTGACGCTGGTGCAAGCCAGGTGCAGCAAGGTGAAGCTGTGCTTGATGCCATCACCGTGCATCACCCGTTACAACCATTTAGCCGGCGTTATCTGGCGGCAGATTCAACACTTGTAAGTTATCAGCATGAATGGCTGGCGCTGCATCAGTCAGCGACAAGCACAGACGTTGCTCCTGCCAATAACCTACTGAGCGCACCAGACCAAGTGCTGGTGTGGGATCTTGACCGGCTCAGCGGCTGGCTAAAAGATCCGGTGAAGTTTTTCTTCCGCCAGCGGCTGAAAGTTAGTTTTGAAACTGACAATCTCAGCCAGCAAAACACCGAAAATTTTGGGCTTGATGGCCTGGAACGTTGGCAACTACAACAGCGATTACAGCAGAAAATCAGCAAAGCCATTACCGCTGGCGCACCTTGGCAGAGCGCGTTAACCCAGGAATTAGCACTGATCGGCGCCGAAGGTTTATTACCGGTGGCGTCAGCGGCCACTTTACTGGCGGAGCAATTTATACAATTGTTATCGCCGCAAGCCGAGCAATTACAGCAGTTAGTCAGCCGCTATGGCGCACCTTTGCCGCAGCCAAACTGGTGTGAGTTTGCAGCGGACGGCCAACAAGCCGGTGACTGCTTGCGGGAGCTGCGGCCGTTATCAGTATCCGCTTTGCATGCAACAGATCCACAGCAGCCGATGGCAAACTTTGTCCAGCTGCATTGGTTAGTCGGTGCTTTATATAAAGATAAACAACTGGATTATAAGCAGCTATTAAAGCCATGGTTGCAACAACTACTGGCGGCAGCCAGTGGCGTAGCGCTGCAAACTGACATTGTGGCGGTCGATGCGGTGATTAGTTTACCGGCATATCAGGCTGTGCAAGCAAAAACGCAGTTACAACAACTATTTGGCTGGCTCAATCAGAGTTTATGCCGACCACTGCCAGTAGAATTAGGTTGTGCCCGGCTGGTATTGCAGGCTGAACTGGCAGTGGGTACTGCACCGGATGACAAGTTACTAAATCAGCTGGAAAAGCGTTATCAGGGCGATGGATTTAACGCTGGCGTGCTGGCGCGTAACCCATATCTGGCGCGGGCTTTTCCGGACTTTGCTGCCTTATGGGCGGATGGCGAACTGGTGCCGGTATCGATGGCGCTGTATCAGGGGCTGCGTGATTATCTGGCAAAAGCCGGTATTGCGGAGCGGCAATAAGATGCGCCAGGGCTGGAGCCACTTTTTATGCAAAAACTAGATTTACTAAAATTACCGCTGGTCGGCAATGCGCTGATTGAAGCGAGTGCCGGTACCGGTAAAACTTACACCATTGCCGCTTTGTATTTGCGAGCCGTGCTTGGTCATAGCGGCGGACATGGCGAGCAGCGGCCATTGTTACCACCAGAAATTTTAGTGGTGACTTTCACCGAAGCCGCCACCGGCGAATTAACCGAGCGGATCCGCCAGCGACTGAATGGCGCGGCGCGCTATTTTCGCGGCGAGCTGCCGGACGCCGATCCGGTGCTGCAACAGTTGGCGGCATCTTACCCGCCAGGGCAGTGGCCACATTGCGCCATGCAACTGGAGCTGGCGGCGCAGTGGATGGATGAAGCGGCGATTTCTACCATCCACGGCTGGTGCAACCGGATGTTGTCCGAACATGCCTTTGATAGCGGCAGTCGCTTTGAAGAAGAACTCAGTACCGACCAATCCGAGCTGATGACTCAGGTGGTCGAAGATTATTGGCGCTGTTTTGTATATCCGCTATCCACCGAAGCGTTATTACGCTGGCAACGCAGTTTCCAAAACCCGGCTTCGCTGCAAAAAGCGCTATACGCGGTGTGGCGGGAGCAGCCGTTGCCGGTCAGCAATGAGCCCAAGGTGTTAATCAGTACCGAACAACAGCTGAGGCAACAACAGCTTATTGCCCTCAAAAAACCATGGCCAGCCTGGGTGCCGGAGCTCGCGGTACTGATTGAACAAGCGCGCAGTGAAAAAAGGCTGAACGGCACCAAAATGCGTGCCGATTATGTGCAAAAGTGGCTGGATGGCATTTTAAAGTTCGCCAATGATCCGGCGGCAGATTCGCTGGATATTGGTAGCGGCAGCAGCCGGTTAACACCGGAAGGTATCGCTGATGCCTGTAAAGGTGAACCCTTGCAGCATCCGGCTTTTGCCGCGATGGCTGCTTTAGTCGAAGCGCTGCAGCAACTACCGGATTGCACTGAAGATTTACGTCAGCACGCCCTGGCCTGGTGTCAGCAGCGTTTTGAAAATACCCAGCGCCAGCTGGGTTGTTTTGGCTTTGATGACATGCTGGACCGGCTGCATCAGGCGCTTAAAAGTGAACGGGGCGCGGCTTTGGCCGAACGAATTCGCGCGCAATTTCCGCTGGCATTGATTGACGAATTTCAGGACACCGACCCAACACAATACGGCATTTTCCAACAGATTTACCCGCTGGCGACGCCACGTACCGATTGTGGTTTATTGCTGATTGGCGACCCCAAACAAGCGATTTACGCCTTTCGTGGCGCCGATATTTATACCTATTTGCAGGCAAAACAAGCGACAGCGCCACGGCATTATTCGCTGGATACCAATTTTCGTTCCACCAGCGCGATGGTCGAAACGGTGAATTTATTGTTCTTAAAGGCCGAGCAGCGTGACAGCGGCTGTGGCGCCTTTTTATTTCGCCAGCAACAAAATCTGGTGCAGTTTGAGCCCGTCAAAGCCAAAGGCCGCGACGAGCAATTGGTGCAAAACGGCGAACCGCTACCGGCGCTGGATTTGGTGTATCTCGACAGCTCTGACAAAGTGCTCAGCAAAGCCGCTTATTTTGACGCCATGGCCAGGCACTGCGCCGGACAAATCAGCCAGTTGTTGCAGGAAGGGCAGTTGCAGCAAACCGGTTTTTGCAAAACCGCCGCAGATGGCAGCAGTAGTTTTAGCCCGTTGCAACCGGCCGATATTGCAGTGCTGGTGAATAATCAGCAGGAAGCATCGGCGATCCGCAGCGCGCTGGCGCGGGTTGGCGTGCGTTCGGTGTATTTATCCGATCGCGGTTCGGTGTTTACCACCGCCATCGCCCACGATTTATTGTTATGGCTGGAAGCCTGCGCCGATCCTTTGCATGAACAAAAAGTGCGTTCGGCGCTGGCCAGTCAAAGCCTGGGCTGGAGCTATGCTGAACTTGCCCGGTTACAGCAGGACGAGTGGTTTTTCGAACACTGGTTAGCCCGTTTTAGCCATTTTTCGCAGCTATGGCAACAGCAAGGGGTACTGCCGTTGGTGCGGCAGTTATTGCTGGAATTCCAACTGGTACAGACTTTTGCAGCGCAAGCCGATGGCGAGCGGCAACTGACCGATTTACTGCATTTAGCCGAGTTATTA
Organism: Rheinheimera sp. SA_1; assembly: GCF_001669775.1. Classification (GTDB taxonomy): domain Bacteria; phylum Pseudomonadota; class Gammaproteobacteria; order Enterobacterales; family Alteromonadaceae; genus Pararheinheimera. Next base: position 334,748 of record NZ_LXWK01000015.1, on the reverse strand, counting down.
CAGCAAGTTAGCCGCACCTTAGAAGGTGAGCTGGCGCTGTTACGTTATTTTAAAGAGCATTTAGCCGGCGAGCAGCAACTGGATGCCGATCAGCTAAAACTACGGCTGGAAAGTGACGAAGCGCTGGTACGGGTGGTGACCATTCACAAATCGAAAGGGCTGGAATATCCGCTGGTGTTTTTGCCATTTATCACGGCGGCTCGATCGCTGGATCCAAAGCAGTTGCCGTATCGTTATCACGACGAACAACAGCAATTACAGCTTTGTTATCAACAGGATGAACAGATTTTTGCGCAAGCTGAATTCGAGCAACTCGGCGAAGATTTGCGCAAATTATATGTGGCGTTAACCCGCTCGCGGCATTATTGCTACCTGGGTTTGGCAGCACTAAAAGAACGTTCCGCCATTGGTTATTTATTAAGTGACAGCGGTTTGTTGGAACCTACCGGACTGGCGGCACGATTGGCGTTATTGCAACAGCCGGATCCACATGCTGCACTTTTGATCCGGCCCTGGCAGCTTCCAGAATCGCCAAACTTGGCAACTGTGCCGGATCCCCAGTTCGAAATTCAGCCGCCGTTACGTAGCTATGCAATCATGCCACAGCGCCCACGGTATCAATGGTGGGCGGCCAGCTACAGCGCTTTGGCTGAAGGCGCCGGTGAATCCAAAACCTCGGCAACTCAGCCGCTGGCGCCGGGCGGGGAGTGGTCTGGCGTTGATTTAGTTAAAAATGCCGAGCTCTATCAGGAGCTTAAAGCTGAGAAAACGCTACAGGCGGAGCCTGGTAGCCAGCAGATGACTGATGTTGCCAGCATTGCAGTCGTCGCTACCACTTTGCCGAGCCGAACTGACGCAACAGATTTCAGCCAGCTGTATCTGCGTGGCGCTAAAGCCGGTACCTTTTTACATGACACGCTAGAATGGGCGGCGGAACAGGGTTTTACTACGGTGTTGGCTGATCCATTGCTGCTGCAAAAGTACTTGCTACAGCATTGCCAGCAACAACATTGGTTGTGGCTGGAGCCTGGAACAAATCGCTGGCAACGGCGGTTATTGGTGAGCGACGCCACCGATCTCACCAGCTTCGACACGGCCGAACAAGCGATCGAACCTTTGTACCAATGGTTGTTGGTGCTGCTGCAAAGTCAGTGGCTTTGCAGCGACAAGCCAACGTCGTTGAGCAGTCTGACGTTGTATAAAGCCGAACTGGAATTCTGGTTTGCCGCCAGTGAGGTGCCAACCCGCGCTATTGATGCCTTGTTGCAGCAATGGTTATGGCCAGCCGAGCCACGCCCAGCCTTACAACCACGCACCGTCAACGGTATGCTGAAGGGGTTTATCGATTTAACCTTTGCGCAAGATGGTCGTTATCATGTGCTTGATTATAAAAGTAACTTTATCGAAAGTGGCCAATATAGCGCCGATAATATGCGACTGATCATGCTGGAAAAACGTTACGATTTACAAGCCGCTTTATACGCGCTGGCTTTACACCGGTTATTACGCAGCCGTTTACCGGATTATGATATCAGCCAACATCTGGGCAGTGCCTGGTATTGGTTTGTGCGCGGTTGTCCGCTTGAAGCAACGGCAGCAGCATCGGTTGCAGCAACCGCAGACCAAGCAACGCAGGGTATGCTGCAACTGGAAATTCCGCCACAGCTAGTGCTGGCGCTGGATGCGTTATTTGCTGGTTGTAAAATCAAACCGCTGGCGGAGGTCGAATGACGAGTGTAGCGACATATCCTATTACAGAAACAGCAACCCTCAGGCCGAAACTACAACGCTGGCAGCAGCTTGGTTTATTGCGGCCGCTGGATGTGGTGTTGGTGCAGATGTTACAGAGCACAATGTTACAAAGCACTTCGTTACAAAATCAAGCGTCAGCGCAGCCAACAGCGGTTGCAACGAATGAAATGCCGGACGAATTTTGGTTATGGCTGGCCCTTGGCAGCAGCCAATTGGCACAAGGCCATCTTTGTCTCGATTTGACCCAGGCCTTTTTAAAGCCCGATTGCTTACAAAGTGCCAGTCAGTTTGCCAAAGCCGGTAGTGCTGAACTACATGCTTTTGTCCGCAAGCAACAATTGCCAAAAGTGCTGGAGTTATTCAGTCAGGGGCATCCTTGGGTTGAAGTCTGCAACGGTGCAGCTAGTTCCAGCACAGCTATCCACGCCGCAGCGAGTAACGAATCGGCAAAACTGCCGTTAACCACACCTTTTGTGCTCAGCGGCGAACGGTTATATCTGCGCCGTTATTGGCAGTATGAACAACATATCGCTGATTTTATTCAACAAAGCAGCCAGCTGACGCAGCAAATGCGGCAACAATTCCCGGCGAGCCAGGTGCAAAACTGGCTGGCCCAGCTGTTTCCGGCAGCTGGCAAATCTGCACAGCCGCACACCGATTGGCAGCAACTCGCTTGCGCGATGGCGGTCAGCAGCAGATTTGCGGTGATTACCGGCGGCCCCGGCACCGGTAAAACTACGACTGTGGTGAAGTTACTATTGTTGTTGCAGCAAGTGCAAAACGCTTTGCATCAGGTCTCCCGGCCACTCACCATCCGCTTAGCCGCGCCAACCGGCAAAGCAGCAGCGCGGCTTAGTTTGTCGGTAACGCAGGCGCTACAAAAACTCACACCAGATCTGGGCTGGGACCCCGCGGTCACCATCAGTATTCCCACTGAAGCACAAACGCTGCACCGGTTATTGGGCAGCGGCCCGGATCGGGCGCAATTTCGTTATCATCGTGATTTTCCATTGCCGCTGGATGTGCTGGTGGTCGATGAAGCTTCGATGGTCGATGTGACGATGTTTGCGGCCATGCTTCAAGCACTGCCTACCTCAGCGCGGTTAATTTTACTGGGTGATAAAGACCAACTAGCTTCAGTAGAAGCAGGCGCGGTGATGGCGGAACTGTGCCGTGACGCGCAGCAGGGCGGTTACAGCCAGCACACTGCCGACTGGTTGGCGCAGCTAACCGGCCAACAGCTGCCGGCTCAATTTATCAGCGCAGCGCCACAATTGCTGGAGCAACAACTGGTGATGCTGCGCACCAGTCATCGTTTTGGCGCCGACAGTGGCATTGGGCAGCTGGCGACTGCAGTCAATCTTGGTGACGATGTAACAGCGCTTAAAATTTTACAGCAACCGCCTGCGGACTTGCGCTGGTTACAATTCAGCCCGGAAAGCGCTGATTTTAGCTTTTTAGTGCAACACGGTTCACCAGATCAAGCGCTGGCCGAGGGATTTGCAGGTTATTTAGCCTTGGTTAAAAATCCACCGGCGGCAACGGCGACCGCCGCTGATTTTGATCGCTGGGCGCTGGCGGTGCTGCAAAAATTCGCAAGTTTTCAGGTGCTGGCGGCGGTGCGGCAAGGTAAGTTTGGTGTTGAGCAGCTAAATTTACGGATCGCCGCTATTTTGGCGAGGCAGCAATTGATCCCGCGCACCGAAGGCTGGTACCCGGGGCGGCCGGTGATGGTGGTGCAAAATGACTACAGCACCGGGCTGATGAATGGCGATGTGGGCATTTGCCTGCCACGCGCAGAAACGGCAGCTGGCGAGCCACAGCTACGGGTGGTGTTTGTCTCGGCCGATGCGAAAACGCCGGTGCGCTGGCTGCTGCCAAGCCGCTTGCCGCAAGTAGAAACCGTCTATGCGATGACAGTGCATAAATCCCAAGGATCGGAATTTGGTCATGTGGTGTTGGTATTACCGGAGCAGGGCAGCAGTTTGTTAAACCGTGAGCTGATTTACACCGGCATCACCCGGGCTGCCCGGCAATTCAGTTTATTATGTGCCGATGGCAATGTGCTGCAACAAGCAGTGCTTCAGCGTACCGAACGTAGTGGCGGCTTGCGCTTGTCGTCTTGATATACCCGTCATCCTTGAAGGTTCGGGGTTGTTGCCTTCGCTCTCTCGCTGAAGCGTCAGTCCGACCCGTCACATAGACAGCTATGCTCCTGGGGTCTCGCTTACTCGTCGCCTACCCGAATCTTCAATGATTTTGGGTATATTAAGCCGAGATCAACAGTGTCAAGCCTTTGATAACAGCGCCAGCTCCGGCAATAACGAGCTGGCCGCCTGTTGTTCCAGCCAATCGGTGAATACACCAATCGCCTGACGTTGCAAACTGTCCTGACGAAAATGGATTTGATACTGGCCCCAGGGCAGCAAATATCGCCAGTCGGTAATGGCGTGCAATAAACCCTGCCGAATGGCGTCACCGGCGATAAAACTGTTACTGAGTGCCAAGCCGCTGCCAGAACTGACCGCTTTGGTAGCGAGCAGCGCTAAACTCACCTGAAACATCTGGCTATTGGCGGGCTCGCGTAATTGCAGTTGTTGCCGCCACAGTTGCCAGTCTTCGCCTTGCTCCGAGCTATACAGCGGAAACTCAAACACCGACTCTGGCTTGGTTAAATCGAGTTTTTTAAATTGTGCTGGCGCACAGACCGGAAACCACCATTCAGTGCGTAGGCGTTTGGCGACAAAACCTTCAGGTGTTGGCCAGGTGCCGATGATCACATCAGCTTGCGCCGGTTGCAGGCTGTCGGCGCTCGATTCCATATGGAGTAAAGTGGCGATGTCCGGATACTGTTGCTGAAACAGCGGCAAGCGTGGCGCCAGCCATTCCACCGCGATTGAAGTTTGCGCGACAATCCTAAGCGGCTGGCTTTTGCTTTTGGTCAGATGGTGACTGACCGAATGTAGCCGGAAAAAACAGTCACCAACCACCGTATATAAAGTGGCGCCAGCTTCGGTCAGCTGCAGTGGTTTGGCTTGTCGCAGCAACAAACTACAACCGATAAAATCTTCTAAGCTTCTGATTTGATGGCTGATGGCACTTTGACTGACACAAAGTTCGTCGGCAGCTTTACTGAAACTTTTTAAGCGGGCGGTGGCTTCAAATGCTTGTAATGCTTTAAGGGGCGGTAAACGCGACGGAAACATAGTCTGTGCCTTTAGTTTTTTTACTGTTCGTTGGTTTGCTGTTCGTTCATTTGCAGCTACAGCGTGAATCTAATTCATACCAGGCTGAATTCATATCATTTTTATTCATAAGCCTGCATGGTGATACTGAATGCATCCTCGAAAAAAATAATCCCGGAGCAAAGTATGACCTTAGGCGTGGGTGGAACCAGTAAAGAGACGGCGTTAGCCAGTTTGCACAATATGACCGGCGGCGCAACGCCGATTGGCCGGGATGAATATCAGGCGCGAATTAACAAAGCCTGTGCGCTGATGCAAAGTCAGCAATTGGCGGCGGTGTATTTAAATGCCGGCACCAATTTAAAGTATTTCACCGGCACCGCTTGGTACGCCAGTGAAAGACTGGTCGGCGCTATTTTAACCGCAAGCGGCGAGCTGCATTACATTGCGCCGGTGTTTGAGCTTGGCACCTTGCGGGATTACTGGGTGATCGAAGGGCAGTTACACGGCTGGCAGGAAGATGAAAGCCCGTATCAGCTGGTGGCCAAAGTGTTGCAGCAGCTTGGAATTGCACCTGATGCGGCGGTCGGTCTTGATGAAAGTACCGCATTTTTTATTGTTGATGGCCTGCGTCAGGCCGCACCAGCGCAGCGCTGGACCAGCGCCAAAGCAGTGACCGCTGGTTGTCGCCAGCAAAAATCCGCGGCAGAACTGGCGTTGATGCAACAGGCGATGGATATGACACTCGCAGTACATCGCGCCACCGCCAGTATGTTATATGAAGGCATCAGCACTCGTGAAGTAGAGGCATTTATTGCTGAAGCGCACCGCAAAGTCGGCGCGCCTGGTTCGTTTTTTGTCATCGTACTATTTGGACCGGCCACGGCATTTCCGCATGGCGTGAAAGAGCCACAAGTGCTGAAAAACGGCGATACCGTGCTGATCGACACCGGCTGTAAACTGCATGATTATATTTCCGACATCACCCGCACCTATGTGTTTGGCGAACCATCAGCGCGCCAGCGTGAAATCTGGCAACTGGAAAAAGCAGCTCAGGCAGCGGCTTTCGCCAAAGCGCAAATTGGTGTTGCTTGTGGTGAAGTCGATACCGCAGCCCGCGCGGTATTAGCTGCTGGTGGTTTAAGCAAAGATTACGACTTGCCTGGCCTGCCACACCGCACCGGTCATGGTATCGGTCTTGATATTCACGAATGGCCTTATCTGGTGCGCGGCAATACCCAGCCGTTATTGCCCGGCATGTGTTTTAGCAATGAACCGATGATTTGCTTAGAAGGCGAATTTGGCGTGCGCCTGGAAGATCATTTTTACATGACCGAACAAGGCCCGCGTTGGTTTACCGAACCTGCGTACAGCGTCGACGATCCTTTTGGTCTCAATAAAGTTTAACGAGCTCGAGACTGGCGTTGCCTGATGGCTTTTCCACGGCAACGCCGGTGTTGTCATCGACAATTTACTTGCCTGTTTGGCAAAAGCCTTGATAATAGCCGCCTTACCTGTCAGCGAACGGAGCAAACATGGATTGGTGGTTGTTAATTCAGGCCTTTATTTTGGGTATAGTCGAAGGCTTAACAGAGTTCTTACCGGTGTCCAGTACCGGACACTTGATCGTCGTCGCCGATTTAATCGGATTCCAAAATGACGGCCGGGTCTTTGAAATTGCCATCCAGTTTGGCGCCATTTTAGCCATCGTGGTTGAATACCGGCAGCGCTTCACCAGTGTCGCCACCGGCATGTTCAGCGACAGCAAAGCGCAAAAATTTATACTGAACCTGTTTATCGCATTTCTACCTGCTGCGGTGATCGGTTTGATGTTTATCTCTTTGATTAAACAATATTTATTTAACCCAATTACCGTCGCCGTGATGCTGGTGCTGGGTGGTTTGGTGATTTTATGGGCCGAACGCCGCGCCCATCAGGTGCGGGTAGTGGATGTCGATGACATCAGCTGGAAAGACGCCTTAAAAATCGGTTTTGCCCAGGTCGTCTCGATGATCCCTGGTACTTCCCGTTCCGGCGCCACTATCATCGGCGGTTTGTTTATTGGGCTGGATCGCAAAGTCGCCGCCGAGTTTTCGTTTTTCCTCGCCGTACCCACCATGTTCGCCGCCACTTTTTACGACTTATTTAAACACCGCGATTTGCTGGGTTCAGAAGATATCCCGATGTTTGCGGTCGGCTTTATCACCGCATTTTTTGCAGCCTGGCTTGCAGTGCGCACCTTAGTGAAGTTTGTCAGCAAGCACAGCTACGAAGTGTTCGCCTGGTACCGCATCGCCTTTGGCGGATTTATCCTCCTGAGCTGGCAGCTGGGCTGGATCGATTGGGCGACTGCGGCTTTCTGATTGGTTGCTTTGGGTTTTGCCTGAAAGCTGTAGATGCTTGCCGGCAAAGGTTGATTTGTTGGATTTAAAGAACTTGGCTTGATGCCGGGTTTTTTTATTTTTTTGTTGAATTGAAATTCGCGGGCTATCAACAATGCACTATTTTTCCGATTCTTGCGGGCTTAAAACCTGCCTTCTTGTCCCTTGAATAAAAACTTAATTTTTCATATTGTTGAAGTTGGTTCCACAAGCGGCTAGTTTGAGATATTCACTTTCTTGAAAGACGGCAGCAACTTACGAGTTCTTAGCTGTATAAAAATACTCAAGTTCTCGCGTTTGGGAATTCAAAAGGGAGTCGATGTTGGTGAGTAAGCTGCTTAAAATATTGATGTTTATACCGAACATGTTTGCCGCAATTGCATTAACTGTGTGGGTATGGTCTGTAATGGTTGTTCTTTTAGTGTTCAAAGGACGAAGCGCAATGAATCACTACCATGAACAGTGCATGTCAAAACAACTGAGCTTTGACGAACGATTAAAGTGGGCATTCGTCGGTGCAATTATTTTCAATGGAATATTATTTTGTATCGCGTTTCGTTGAACAAAAAATGTGGGAGCCATTGATTGCCTGTTGCTTATTTGTTTGGTCGCCAGAGTCTCCTTTGCGCTGCTCGAAATTTTGAGCATATATGCGAGGCGTCTTGAAGTATGCATATAAGCCGAACTGAAGCCCTTAGGCAAATAGTCAGATTTGGAGAAAATAGAGATCTTGCATACGTGGCACTGGCGAGTTTTCCGTTCGACAGCGATGTTGAATTGCTCGAAGTCAGTAAATTGGACTTAACACTCGTGCTCAATAAGTTTCTGGTAAATGAAATTTCGGCTGATGATCTCGAAATGTGGGCCAATTTCATCGAATGCCGGGACGATCTTAATTATGAAGAAATCGAAGACTATATTTACGCTTTGGCAAATCCTGAGCTGGTCGGGGAACTTGATTTGATAAAAATCAAAAAAATGGTTCAACTCGTAAACGTTTTATAAAAGTTGCTTAACTTCGTTCCGGAAACATGATGTTTGGGCTTTGTGGCGACAGGTCTTGATGTCTGTTATTCAATCAAATCCTCCAGTCCGTCCAGTCTGCGTTATAGCGCCGCAACAAGAACCAAACATCGGGAACTACAGAGTGAGCATTCAACAGTGAGCGCCGGAGGCGTGAACGGGCGAACGGCGTAGTTGCCTGTGGTTGGTTCATTTTGGTGATCATCGTGCGAAAGGCAGTTTCGGAGCGGATTGCATTACATGTTTAACGGCGGAATGTCGGATGGCGCTTTGCTTATCCGACCTACGGTTTCAATATCCGGAGAATTCACAAAACCCGTATTTGGTTCAGTGAATCAAAAGCTTACCAACATCGCTTGCCATAAAATAAAAAAGTCGGCTAACATAAGTCGCCGACTTCCTTCATGCAATTCAATGAACCAGACAAAGCCCAATTCACGCATAAAACAAGCAAAACTACTTCAGTTCAGCCCAAAGCTTCTGCCACATCAGCTGATTTTTCGCTTTCAGCGCAGCTGAGTTTTCGGCCAGTACCGGTTGAATTTGTGCTTTATTCGCCATCAGCTCAGAGATTTTCTGTGTCAAGGTTAAAGCGGATAACTGCTCGATACAATAATCAGCCATGCCAAAGTCGGTCATCATCGCGTGATATTTGTGGCTCCAGCTGGTGGCGATACAAGGCACACCCTGGCTTAGCGCATTAATAGCGCCGTGAAAACGTGAGCTGACCGCTAGTTCGGCTTTACCAATAAAGGCTTTTACTGCGAGTGGATCTTCAATAGCAATGATTTGGCATGGCGCCAGCAGGGCGATCTCTTTGCAGAGCAAATCATCTTCTTTGCCTTCGTGATTCACCAACACCACTTGCATACCAAGCTCAGTCAGCTGATTAGCCGCTGCGGCAAAAGCTTCCACATAGCGGGTGCGCTGGGCTTCGGCATTAGCGTGGTTAAATTTTGAGATGACTTTATTGTTGGGGATCAGCGCAGCAAACGGGCCATCGATGGCAGGCAGCTCCGCAGCTGTATTGCCTTTGAGGCCCACGGTAAAATCTGGAGTTAACACCACTGAGTCCGGCAGCACATCAATACAGGATTTCACATGCTCTAACGACACCGGGTCGCGCACAAACACCAGTCGGGCATGAGTAATGATATCGCGCATTGCTGCTTTGCTTTCTGCCGACTGAAATGGTCCAAAGGCTTGTGGCATAAAGATAAAAGGCTTGCCAGCTTCACCAAAGCGTTTCACTTCACGGGCGGTATTTTGCAAAAATTGCAGTGGCCACTGATCGCCATAGGCAAAACCAGAGGCTTCTAAAATCACATCCACATCACGCTCGGTCACAATGCCATAACGGGCAAAGGTATTGCGGATAGCCGCTGGCAACTTGCCAAACCACGGCGTTAAATCGATGCTTTTACGCCGGAACGACAATTTTTGCCAGGCGCCAAGCTGCGCGCGTTCGCGATAGGGCAGGTTTGGGCCAGGCGATAACACCAGCTCAAATGGCCGGCCTAATTGCTGTAAACCCTGCAAGCAACCCAGCAGCATCAGATAAGCGCCTTTATTACGAAATTGCACGCCTTTGACTTCAATTTTTAATGTTTTTGCATCAGACATAACTGAGTAATCCATCAGGAGATTTCTTTTCAGAATGTGGAATTAGCGCATCCGGGTCCGGATATCCGACCGCGATGAGCATTACCACTCGTTCAAAAGGCTGCAGTTTCAGCAACTTGGCAATTTTAATTTCGTAGTTTTCAATGTCCGGCCAGTTAATAGAGCACGAAGCCAAGCCTAAAGTTTCCAAAGCCAGCATCAATTGCATATTGGCAAGGCTGGCATCAATGTAAATCACATGGCGGTCGCGTTCAAACGGATAGGCACTTAAATCACCAACCACTGCCAGCACACAAGGTAAACCATCAGCATAACCAGCGGTGCCCATTGGCAAATTCGCCAGCTTGTTCAGCACGGGTTGCTCCATCGCTGCCACATATCGAAATGGCTGGCGGTTACAGGCACTCGGCGCCTGGCTGGCAGCAGCGACCGCTTGCGCCAGTACTTCTTTAGGCACCGGTTTTGGCAAGAAAGTCCGCACCGAACAACGCTGCTGACAAAGGACTAAAAATTCGTCATAAGAAATGGCTGCCCGTGGACGGGTCTGGTATGGCGCTGGTGCGGCTAACCGCTGTTGCTGGCAACTCGTTGCCAGCTGAGCAGCCAATTTCGGTTTAATCTGCAGGCTTAATTGCTGATATAACCCAGGTTGGCTGGCTGTTTCCGGCCACTGGGTCACAGCAAAATAACTTTCCAACACATCGTGGGCGTATTTCAGCAGGATCAGATCAGGCTTGTCGTCCTGCAACAAGTTACCAAGGGCGGTTAAGGTTTCGTCGATATAGTCCAGCGCAAACAAGCTTTTACGCGGCACCATACTTAAACCTTTTTCCAGCCGGTGGATATTGCGGCGGATAATCACCGTGGCGATGGTCGAGCTTTCTTCGTGTAAACGGTAGTGCTGGCGACCGGCGGCGGTGGCATGCATTTCGCGGCGAAAATGCGGGTTGAAAAATGCGTAATACACGCCGGCGAATTTACGGTTACGAGCAGCCAGCGGCAGCAACATCAAATCCAGTCGGGCGTACAAACGATGTATTAGCTTCTTCATCACAAATTCTTACTCCGGAGTCACTGCAGGCACTTTGGGCTTGGCTTTGACTTTGCAAAGCTGCCACAAATGCTGCCTGGTACTTTTGGCAAACAATAAAAAGAAAAACGAGGCATAAGCATAGGAAATCAGCGTCGCCCAGGCGGCACCTTCGATGCCGTAAATTGGAATAAGCCACATATTCAGCAGCACATTCAAAATGGCACCTACACCGTGGCTTAATAAACTTAAGGGTTCATTGCCGGTAATGATCAGATGCTGGCTAATCAGCGCCCGCACAAAAATAAAACAACCGGCCCAAACGTGGATTTGCAGTACGGTGGCCGATTCCACAAACTTCTCACCGTAGGCCAGCAACATGATCCACTTGGCGGTCAGCGTCATGGCGATGGCAATCACCACCGCCAATGCAAAAAACTGGATACTACGTTTTTTCAGGATTAATAAATAACTGTCCCAGTTGTTGTTATAGGCTTTGAGCAGATCTGGATAATAACGAGCCGCCAACGTCACCGGGATCACGTACCAAAGCTCTGATAATCGCGCAACCGCAGTATATTGACCGGTCGCGGCAATACCAATCATCTGTTCAATCATAATGGTATCGATTTTCAGGTAAATCACCGACACAATAGCCGACAACCACAACCAGCTCGAGCGTTGTAGCATCGCTTTGGCGGCCGACCATTCTAACCATCGCCATTGCAGACCTGGTTCGCTTGGCGCATAGCGGCGGTACCAGTAATATTGCACCGCACCGGTCAGGAATAATTCAATGCCGACCACCAGAAACAGCATGTCGATGCTGGCACCGTACAGCAGAGCAAAGATCCGGGCGCTGAGTGTCAAAATGGAAACAACCACTTTTGACAAGGCTACGGCGCGAAAATGACCACGATAATTTTGTTCATATTCGCAGAGCATCATGGCACTGAATGCTTGCAGGATAAACAAGCTGCTAATTTGCCAGGGGCCGGTTTTGAAATAATGCGGGTAGAACAGGGCAAAACCTAGAATCATCAACAAACCAAACACGAGCCCAGCTAATAACCTGAGCCATAAGGCAGTTTGCAGGTAGACCCGGGCTTGTTCCGGACTTGTCTGCGCACTGGCCATTTTCTGCACCAGATTATTAAGACCCATGCTGGAGAGTGGTGCTAAAAACGCTGCCCAAACCATCACTACACCATAGGTACCCAGTGCTTCAGCACCGAGCATCCGGGCCACCATAAAGGTTGCAATAGCACCGGCACCTAAGCGGAAAAAACGCTCCATCAACATAATGATGGCGCGCGCTTGCAGCAGTTTATGAATGGTTTTTAGCACGATTTTTCGCTTTGTAGCGTTTTATGAAACGAGTGATACGCCAGATATATTGCAGTGACAGTGAATAAAGACTGAACATCAATAAAAACAGCAATAGCATCACCAGGTCCGGCACCATCAGGTATTCGCCGACAATGCCGATCGTTGCCAGCATACTGGCCAGGCTGGTAATCAACACCAGTGACTGGCGTGAAGTTAAACCCAGGCGCAGGAAAATATGATGTAAGTGCTCGCGGTCGGCCATAAAAGGCGACTGACCTTTACGCATGCGGCGGATCATAATCGCCACCATATCCATCAGCGGCACGGCGATCACCCACAGTGCGGTCACGGGGCGGAAACTGGCGGTGCTGCTTTGACTACCAATGATCAGCAGCCAAATCACTGACAGGCCAATCAGCATACTGCCAGCATCACCCATAAAGATTTTGCCTTTCCCTTTGCCAATCAAATCCAGGTTAAACAGCAGGTAGGGGATCAGTGCAAACACCAGCACCATTGGCAGTAACGCATGTTCCAGTTGACCGCCAATGCCCATCATCAACGTCAGCGAGACAAAGCTGACGCCGCTCAGCATCCCGGCCAGGCCGTCGATACCGTCGATCATATTAAAAGCGTTAATAGCAGCAATCACCGCAATCAGCGTCAGTGGAATACCGATATAACCGAGTTTGACATCGCCAAGGCCAACTAAATCGCCAAGATTGGCAAGGTACAGTTGCAGGCCGTAAATCATCACCGCGCCAATAACCAGTTGCGCGCACAACCGTAGTTTTACACTTAAATCGAGGAAATCATCAAACACGCCCAGCAGCACGATGCTGCCACCGCAAAGTAAGTAGTACCAGTGGTTGTCTTGTGGCAGGCCGAATATCAGTAAGGTCACGGCCACACCACTAAAAATTGAAATACCACCAATTAATGGAATAGAACCGACATGTTGTTTGCGGCCATGCGGCTTATCGACCAGGCCAATTTTATGGGCCAGTGGGATTAGAATAAAGATGGCAAGCAAGGTGAGGACGAAGGTGGTCGAAAACAACACAAAGTGTTCGCGCATAGAAAGTCCGCTAAAGAATTGATTTTTGTTGTTATTGCAGGTCTGAAGACCTCTGTAACGCCGATTATAGGTGAAGTTATCCGGACTTACTATCCGGCTGTGACGAAAGCCGGACGTGGATTGCCTGAATTTTGCCCGTTCGGTGCAAGCACGCGATAATTCGCAGTATAACGACTGACATTTGTATGAGTGGCAGTTGTTGTCGACAGAGCTTCCGCAGTATGATCAGCAAATTACGCTCTAATTGATGCCGGTATGAATAAGAAGATCCTGATTGTAACCAACATGGGCCCAAAGCTTTCGGCGCCGTTTCAGGGGCAGTTTGTCAAAAATCAGGTTGATGCGTTAGCAGATCTCAATCCAGCCTATTTTTATATGCGTTGGCATAATGATTCGCTGGTCAATCGTTTGCTGAAATATCCGGTGCTATGGTTGCAGTTTTTTGGTCGCTTCGTGCTGAGTCGCTCCACCTTTGACTTAATTCATGTTCATTATTTTTATCCCACCATTTGGCTGGCGTTAACGTATCGCTGGTTACGAAATCCCAAAGTTAAAATCGTCGTCACTTGTCATGGCAGTGATATCTATTTATATCAGCCGGAATCGGCGTTATATAAGTTCGCCGCCAAAGCGGTCGATTATTGGATTTTTACCAGCGCCCAGCTTAAAGCCCGCTTTTTTAATCAGCAGGTTGCCAGTACCGTGTTACCGGCCGGCATTCACCCGGTGTTTGGTAAGGCTCTGCTGAAATCCCGGGATGAAAAAACATTCGACCTGTTGTATGTCGGCAGCCTGGATCACAACAAAGGTATGGACCGGCTATTAGCGTTGTTACCGGCGCTGTTCGCTGCTGCGCCGGCATTGAAAATTGCGCTGGTTGGGCAGGGCAGTTATCGTCCGCAGCTTGTTGCCGCCGCTTTGCAATATCCAGGGCTGCAATTATTCAGCCCAAAAAGCCCGGCAGAATTACAGTATTATTATCAAGACAGCCGCTGTTTTTTAAGCTTGTCGCGCAATGAATCCTTTGGATTGGTGATGACCGAAGCGATGGCCTGCTACACTCCGGTGATTGCAACAGCCACCGATGGCTCGCAGGCGCAAATCAATCATGGCGTCACCGGATATATTTTGTCACAGCAGGATGAAACGGAATTGCAGCAACAGCTGCTAAATTCAATTCAGCTGCTATTAACCATGCCAGCCGCAGATTACCAACAGTTGCAGCTGGCGGGCCGACAAAACGCCGAACAATACCTGGTCAGCCAGGTGGCTGGCCAGTTGCAACGTCTATATCAATCATTATTGGATGTTGAATAATACCAAGCTCTGTTGAGCCTTTTACGTTCAATCGTGGTCGTCATTTGTAACAGGAATAAACTATGTCTTTTCAACCGGAAGTGGTCAACGTCGGCGGTGTCGAAGTGATGGCATTCGAAAGTATGCAACAACTGGTCAATTTTATAGTGCATGACGATGGCACTGTATTTGCCGGTGCTGCTGTCGCGATAAATCCGGAAAAAGTGATGAAAGCACGCCAGGATCCGGCAATCAAAACAATGCTGAACAACGCCGAACTGCGTTATGCCGATGGCATGGGTGTGGTGAAAGTGATGCGGCAAAAACTGGGAAAAGCGGTGCAGCGGGTACCGGGTTGTGAAACCTGGGAAGCGATTATGGCGCGGGCAGCCAGCAAAAATGTACCGGTATTTTTAATTGGTGCCAAACCAGAAGTGTTGGCGCAAACTAAACAGAAACTGGAAGCCAATGGTGTGCCGGTCGTCGGTGCCGTTGATGGCTATTTTAAAGATGCGTCGGCGCTTATCGAACAAGTCGTCCAAAGTGGCGCCAAAATTGTCACCGTCGCGATGGGATCACCCAAGCAAGAGCAATTTATTGCCCTGGCCAAACAAAGCCTGCCGCATGCCTATTTTATGGGGGTTGGCGGTACTTATGATGTGTTTACCGGCAATGTAAAAAGAGCACCGGAGTTTTGGTGCAAATTGAATTTGGAATGGGCTTATCGCCTAATCGACCAACCATCAAGAATCAAACGCCAATGGAACCTGGTGGAATATTTATGGTTGTATCTGCGCGGTAAGTTATAGTGCCCCAGGTACAGTGTTGTTAAAATCGGTTTTCATATATACCGAAAATCATTGAAGATGCGGGATGGCCACGGTGGAACCGCGACAAGTAAGGCAGTCTGGAGCGCCAGTCCGACCCAGAGCATAGCTGTTCTATGTGACTGGGTCGGACTGACGCTTCAGCGATCGAACGAAGGCAACAACCCCGAATCTTCAAGGATGACGGGTATAACAATTATTCAAGAGACTACAGCTTTGTCAGATCAACATTCAGTCAGTGCGACCGTGGTTTCGCCACCACTTATTAGCGTGTATATGCCCACCTACAACCGCAGCCAGATGGTGCAGCGGGCGATAGCCTCGGTATTGGCACAGGATTACCCCCATTACGAGCTGCTGATCGTCGACGATTGCTCGAAAGATGATACCTGGGAAGTGCTGAATCAATTGTATGGCGACAACCCAAAAATCCGCTTGTTCCGTCAGGAAAAGGGTCAGGGCGCCTGTGCTGCGCGAAATCTGGCGATTAAAGCCGCTGCCGGCGACTTTGTTACCGGCCTTGATGATGACGATGAGTTTTTGCCCAATCGGCTATCAAGCTTGATGAATGCCTATGACGATCAATATTCCTGTGTTTGTTCCAGTTATTTCTGGGACTACGGCACGATTCGAAAGCAACTTTACCCGGAAGAAAAAATTGTTCGCTTACCAGAATTACTGGATGTGCATTGCTTATCAAATCAGGCCTTAGTGCGTAAAAGCCGGATGTTGGCACAAGGTGGATTTGACGAAACGCTGGCCGCTTTTCAGGATTACGATATGTGGTTGCGGATGGTCGCGGCTTATGGCCCGGCGCTGCGGTTATCTGACGCAACTTATGTGGTGCATGTTGGTCATGAATTAGGCCGTATCACCCATTCGCCCAAACGTCTGGACGCACAAGCGCAATTTGTCGATAAACATCAGGGGTTGATGAACGAACGCAATTTGCATAATCAGGCCTTTTACCGGCGCACCATGCAACAGCTGCCAATGTCATTTACCGAATTATTGTCATCGGTTCGTTATGGATTGGTGGAAATTAAAGTCCGTTATTATTTCAAATATAAAATGCAGTGGGCGATTAAGCTTCGAAAAGAGATTTTAAACAAAGGCCTTAAGTTGTGGATAAAGGGACTGTTCGGACACAAATGAATCAATCTTCAATGCTGAGTCAGGAACGGGATCTGGCAAATCTGTTGTTACAGGCGCTGTGGCAATTTAAATTGTGGATTGGCGTATTTGCGCTGGCAGGGGCTTTAGGTACTGTGGTGGCGCTGAAATATCTGCCAAAAACCGGTATTGCTAAAGCCAGTTTCACCCTCGCCGATGCCAGAGTGCAGGAGCTTGCAACTGTTTACACCAGCTTGCCTGCCAATACCCAGTTGATGCTGGGCGCGCTGGAAATTGATGAATTGTCGCGTTTTAGTTTGCTGCTGCAGCATCCGCAAGTGTGGCAACAACTGTGGTCAACACCGTTGTTATGTCAGCCAGTCACTGATTTTTGCGCGGTCAATGATCCTGAAAAAGCCAAGGCGCAAACACAAAGCTGGCGCAGTGGATTTCAATTTGAACACAAACGTCGTGGTAATGTACTCAGTGTGCAGTGGCGTCATGCGGATGCCAAAAATGCCGGTCTGTTACTGAACGCTTTAGTACAAAGCGCCACTTTGCAGTATCAGCAGCAACGATTACAGCAGCTGACGCAACAGCGGGACGCGTTACAAAGTGCGCTGGCAACACTTAATTCCATTGGTGAACGTACCGAACTAAGCCGTCGGCTGGACCCGGTACTCGCCGACATGCATTTATGGCAACAAGGAGCGCAGCAAGTACTGCATCCGCTGTTGCCGCTGCAAGTGCAAGCGGCCAAATCCAGACCGCTACTGTTTAGTGCATTGGTTGGAGCACTACTTGCAGCCTTGCTGGCCATGTTATTGGCACTGGTTTTTGCCCGTCGATGATCAGCCAATATCTGACCACCACTAAGCCCTACAACACTGCTGCGGTGCTGGATTTATTGATTTTATTCATGGCCAAATGGTACTTGCTGGTTGATGCCGGCAATGGCGTTTTGTTGCAGCTGTTTGGGCAAAGTGTGCCGATGTCTGCGGCCTATAAAAGTTTATTATTGCTGCTGATCACTGGCGCCTTGTTATGGCATCAGGTGCGTGGGTTGATCCTGCCGCTGCTGTTATTGCTATTGATGCTGCTGGGGCCGTTTTACAGTTTGCTGCAATCGGGCAACAGTGCCGGCTTTAGTTATGATGCCGGGATGTTGCTGAAAATAATGTCACCGTTATTGGCTGCACTCTACTTTTATAATCTGGTGCAACGTGATCCTATTCAGGCCAGACATGCCCTGCATCAAATCATGGTGTTCAGTTTTGGTATTTTATTGTTGAACCTGCTGCTGGGGCGACTCGGTTATGGCTTTGAAGCCTATTTGCCAAACGATTATTTGCCGGATCAGAATTTAGGCACCAAAGGTTTTTTCAAAGCCACCAATGAATTGTCGGCCTTGCTGTTGGTGCTGTCAGGTTATTTGTTTGCCAGTTACTGGCCACAAGCGAAGTTGAAATTCGCACTGGTGCTGGGATTAAGTCTGTTTTGCGCCAGTTCAATGTTGACCAAAACTGGTATTGGCGGCGTGTTATTGTTGGCTGTATTGATTCCGTTGTTGCAAAGCAAGCAATATTGGCAACGCTATAGTCGTGCCATTGCTGTGTCGGCGTTGCTGCTGACCTTATTTGCAATATTGCTGCTGTGGCAATTGCCAGTGATTCTGGAGACGCTGGGCATTGGGCAGAAACTACTTTGGGTTTATCAGCAACAGGGTTTGCTTGGGGTTATTTTATCGTCGCGCGACCAATATGCAGTACAAAACTGGCAGCTTGCCGCAGCCTATTTTCAGCATTGGCATCTGCTGGCGGGCATCGGCGTGACCGGACTGGAACTTTATACCTCAAAACCGCTGGCGGAGCTGGATCCGGTTGATTTGTTCATTTGGTACGGCGGTTTTGGCCTCGGATTTTTCGTGTTGTGGTTTGGTTTTGTACTGAGTCAAAGTTATCGCAGTTACCAAAAACATCCTGCCAGCATGATGGCTGGAGTACTGACGGTCAATGCGGTGCTGTTGTTGGTGGCCTGCATGGCAGGGCATGTGCTGACGTCCGGTATGTTATGGATCCCATGGGGCATGCTCAATGGCGCTTATCTGTTATGGCTGCAGCAGACGCCGGAGCAAGTATCATGATCCGCAGTGATTTCGCCCGTAAGATGATGAGCAACAGCGTGGCGCAAGGTCTGAACTTCGGCTCGCGTTGGCTATTAAATCTGGCGCTGGCACGGCACTTTCTGGAAGTTGAATTTGGCGTGTTCAGCTTTGTTTATATGCTGGCGAATTTGTTTTTTCCGGCCATTGCCTTTGGGGCGAATTTTTATTTAATTCATCAGGCGGCGACGTTCCGGCAAGTCAGCGACCTCGTCAGCAGTATCACCATCAGCTTGTTGATGTTTACATTATTCAGTCTGTTATTGCTGGGTTATGCGGTGTGGGATCAACAGGCGCTGGATTATCAGCTGTATTTATTAAGTCTGGCGATTGGTCTGGTCTGGGCGCTGCATCAGGCGCTGTTTTGTTATCTCAAAGGCGCACAGCAGTTTGCGATTGAAGTGAAAAGTCAGTTGCTTGGTGGTTGTCTGATGTTATTGCTGGTGGTAGCCGTGTGGTTCGAAACTATCGACGAAACAGCCACTGTGCTTTGGTGTATTTTGCTGTTAAGTCTGGCTCCGCTGGCAGTTGGTGTGCGCGCCATCTGGCCTGAGCTGCAGTTACAAAATTTGCAACTGAGCAAACTTTGGCGCGATTTATGGCAAAAATCGGTTTGGCGCGCCCGGCTTAGTTACGCCTGGCACGACGTTTTTGCCATTTACCTGACTAATATTCCATTTATCTTCCTGGCAATTTTCAGCAGCCTGACCGCACTTGGCCAGTTCCGCAAAGCCTTTATTTTGTTTATGCCGGTGACGCTGTTGCCCGTGGTGTTTTCGCAGGTGTTATTGTCGAAGCTGTCGCATAAAACGTTACTCGCCGATAAGGTTGTGCTGTTCCGGCGCAGTTTTTTACTAACCTTTCCCCTATTATCATTGCCTTATGTGTTGTTGCTTGTGTTTTACCCCTGGTTGTATCCATGGCTGCTGAATGAACAACTGACGCCGGAGTCTGAACTGGTCACAATGTTGGTGGTGATTACGTTGTGGCTGACGCTGCTTAAAACCTATTTTGAAGTCTGGATTACGGCGGTGGGGCGTACCGATTTACGCGCTGCAAATGTGACGGTCGTCGCGATATTAAGCTCGTTGGCCTATATCTGGCTGAATTCCGAGCTGGATCCAGCAGCTGCTGCCTGGATTTTTGTGTTGTCTAATTTGGCGGCCGTGGTGTTATTGCAGCTGATTTGCGGCTGGTCGTATCGGCAGTTAAAAGCAAAGTCGGGTCAACAGCCATAAAAAAAAGCGCCAAAAACCGGCGCTTTTTCAATCAAAACAGTTATTACTCGCCAACGACATTAATCAGCGTTTTGCCTTTAAAATCACAAGCGTTAAACGCTTTGTGTTTCACCAGGATCACGATGATATCGGCTGCTAAACCTTGCTCGATGCTAACAAGTTCAGCGTTAGCATGCAGTTTATTGGTGCTGTGAATGTTTGGCTCAACCGCCAGCACTTTGCCGTTATAAGCTGCGGCCAGTTTATTCACAATGTGTAACGCCGGGCTTTCACGTAAATCGTCGATATCCGGTTTAAATGCCAGACCAAAACAAGCCACAGATGGTTTGTTCAGGCTGTGATTGGCAACCGTTGACAGGATTTTCTGTAATACCCACTCAGGTTTGAAGTCGTTCACTTCACGCGAGGTGCGAATAAGCTTGGCTTGTTCCGGCGCTGAATGCACGATAAACCATGGGTCAACTGCGATACAATGGCCACCCACACCAGCACCAGGTGTCAGGATATTGACCCGCGGGTGGCGGTTTGCCATCCGGATCAATTCCCAGACGTTGATGTTCAGCTTGTCACAAATCAGCGACAGCTCGTTGGCAAAAGCGATGTTGACGTCGCGGAACGCATTTTCAGTCAGTTTTGACATTTCAGCGGTACGGGCATCAGTCACCAGCAATTCACCGGCAACAAAAGTGCTGTACAGTGCTTTGGCCATTTCTGAACATGCGGCTGTTAAACCACCGATGATCCGGTCATTTGAAATCAGTTCATGCACCACTTTGCCTGGCAGCACGCGCTCTGGACAATAAGCAACATGTAAATCCGGCGTGTTTGAATCTGTTGGTAAAGTTAAATCCGGGCGGATTTCTTTGATCCATTTGCACATCAGTTCGGTGGTGCCAACCGGGCTGGTTGATTCCAGTACAATCAGATTGCCTTTCGTTAGCACAGGTGCAATAGATTTAACTGCGGCTTCTACATACGAAAGATCCGGGGATAGATCATCAAAAAAAGGCGTTGGTACTGCAATCATAAAAGCGTCAGCGGCGGCCGCTTTGGTTTGCGCTGATAAATAACCACCGGTCACAGCAGCGTGAACCAGTAAATCCAGCTCTGGTTCAACGATATGAATTTTACCCTGATTAATGGTATCGACTGCGTGCTGGTTCACATCGACGCCGATGACCCGCAGCTTGCGTGATGCCAACATGGCGGCTGTGGGTAAGCCGATATAACCTAAACCGATCACTGAGACTGTCTTCAACATAGCTTCACTCCGATTGCTTGCTATTTCACGCTGGTTGGTGCGCAGATTTTGCGCCAGATCTTACCACAGCTCAATGTTTTATAAGCATTAGCGAATAGGTTGCTGCAAAAATATTTATGCTGTGCGCCCGGCTACTGGCAGTAGCTGCGGCAAACTGTCATGATGCGCTTGTATCTTTGTTGTCATGGAGTCTGCTGTGAAAGACTTAATTGAACCCTTTTTGTACCCGCATAATATTTTTTTATGGGGGCTGCTCTTTGCCGTACTCCGTTATCGCAAAACCGGTTTGTTGCTGTTGTTCGTGTGGTTTTATGCTTTTGGCAATGGTTATGCTGCCAATCAGGTTCGCAGCTGGTACAACAGCGTGATCAGTACCGATACTGTGGCTGCTGATTTTAGCGGCAATTACGTCGTGCTGGGCTGTGGCGGCACAGCGACGACAATCCCGGATTGCGCCCGCAGCCGATTGGATCAACTCAGCAGCATTATTTCAGCGCGTACTGATCAACCGACAGTGCATATCACAACGTTATTTTGCCAACCCTATCTGGATTATCTGCGGCCAAAAATACCGGCTGGTGTCGAGCTGGATTGTTTTTATGGTGGTGCAACCACATACCACGAATTTTATCAGTTGGCGGATCGGTTAGATCGACAACATCCGCTGGTGTTTGTCAGCAGTGACTATCACGCCTTTCGGGTGAAAAAGTTGGCAGATCAGTATTTATTTAATGCCAAAGTATTTGCGTCACCCAGTTCAACATTCCGCCAGGTGAACTGCGGTGCGGTGTGTTTTCTGACGGTGAATTTGTCGAATTATGATTTGTTTGCCAAGTTAACGGCAGAGATGAGTAGCTATTATGTGTATGCCATGACCAAAGGCTGGCTGAACTGGTACAAAACCTCAGAAACAAAAAACCGCCCATAACGGCGGTTTTTGCTTTGGTGCGGGTCGAAAATTACTTTTTGCCGCGGGCAATAATTTCCTGCGCCATTAAATCTGCTACCGCATTGGTTGGTTGCTGTTCAGCATCGGCGCGCTTAAAAATATTCAGCAGGGTGTTGTAGATTTCCATCACTTTGGTCGTCGACCAGGCTTCATCGTAGCCTTGTGGGCTCATTTCTGAATAGACGTTGATAATACCGCCAGCGTTAATCACATAATCCGGCGCGTACAAAATGCCTTTTTGCCGCAACACTTCACCATGGCGCGCTTCTTTTAGTTGGTTATTGGCACAACCGGCGATAATTTTGCATTTGAACTGTTCAATGCTGTGATCGTTAATGGTTGCACCCAGTGCACATGGTGCATAAATATCACATTGCTGGCTGTAAATTTCATCAAGACCCACAGCAGTGGCATCGAATTGCGCGACAGCGCGGCTGATAGCATCCGGGTTGATATCGGTCACAATCAGTTTGGCGCCTTCTTTGTGCAGATATTCACACAGATAAAAACCAACACTGCCAAGACCTTGCACGGCAACGGTTAAACCCTGCAGTGAGGCGGAACCAAATTTGTGCAGCGCTGCTGCTTTTAAGCCCTGATAAGTTCCAAGAGCAGTAAAAGGACCCGGATTGCCACTTTTCCCTTCTAAACCAGCGACATAAGGTGTTTCTTTATGCACAATCGAAATATCGGCAGTGGTAATGTTGACGTCTTCGGCACTGATATAACGGCCGCTTAATGAATGCACATACTGACCAAATTTACGGAACAAAGCTTCAGATTTGATGGTTTTGGCATTACCGATAATGACTGATTTGCCACCACCAATCGGTAAACCGGCCATGGCATTTTTGTAAGTCATACCCCGTGATAAACGCAATACATCAACCAGCGCATCTTCATCGGCGACGTAGTCCCACATCCGGCAGCCACCAACGGACGGGCCGAGTTTGGTGCTGTGAATGGCGATAATGGCTTTGAGGCCAGTTTCTTTATCACTACAAAATACCACTTGTTCATGGTTATCAAATTCTGGGTGGTTAAATACTGCCACGTCTGGTTCTCCGTTGAGTGAAGCGTGCTGCGTTGGGTAAGTACAGCAACGAATAATAGCGCGCTGAGGGGTAGGGTACAGCTGCGCCTTCGGTCCGGTTTTTCGCGGCGGAATGTATCACTTCGGCTGAATTTTCGCTATGGATCTGCAAAAATATCCGCTGGTCAGTCCAGTGGATTGTCGACAATTTATCGTGTGACTTGTCATCAGGCAGCTGCTGGCTTAGAGTGTCATTTTTGACCTGAATGAAAGAGCAGTATCATGGAATCCACTAACCAACAGCCTGCGGCCACTTTAGACGCAGCACAAATCAGCGAATGGGTCCGCGCCCAGTTTCAAAAAGCCAACCTTTTTCTGGCGGAAAAAGGCATCCTGATGGATAGCGTAGCCGTGCAGGATTCGCGTTATTTACCACCGCTGGTGGCGGTCTGGAAAATTAACGGTTTGGACCGGCAAAGTTACTGGGTGATTTCCGGTGATTTACCCACAGATCACCTGGCATTGACGGCTGCCGCTGATGCCCGTGAGGCACTACGTGCCTTTTCGTTTAGATGGCAAATGAAAGCTCAGCAGTTGATCGATGCCGGTGTGCAGGATCAAACGTCAGCAGACTATGTCAACTTACTGATTTCCAGAGCCCATTCCCTGTACGATTTGTTTGAAAATGAGCAGTTTTGGGCGAAAGCCAATACCTCAAATGCTTAAAATGTTTAGCTGTAAAAAAAACCGGCAATGCCGGTTTTTTTATGTCAGGAGCTAAAAAGCTGTTAATCCGGTAACGGCTTATTCGACAAAATACCAATATCCTTGATTGATCAGCATTGTCAGTAATTTTAGCTTGGCCGGATCTTCAGCAAAGCGGATACAGGTCTCGGCATCCAGTTGAATTTGCTCACAAAGCTCTTTGACTGTCGACAATTCAGTGGCTGGTACTGTAATGGTATGGCCATTAATAAACAGCGAAATATCATCTTCAGCATTTGCCTGAATATAACAACAACGTAAACCACCGAGTCTCGCCAGTACCGAACCTTCCAGTAAATATTCAGCAATTTCATCCAGATGGTAATGTGGATCAGGCTCGGTTGCGTCCAGCTCATGTTTGGCATGGGTGATATAACTGCCAAAATATTGCGCCAGCAGTTTTGGATCGTTAATCAGGCCTTGCAGCATCTGCTGCACTGAGGCCAAATCAGCGGAGGTGATTTCACCAATGTTGGTGGCGACAGTGCGGCCGGCGTCGGTATAACGTTCGCCCTGAATTTCGTTTTCGATCAGATAATCGGCCAGGCCGGTTAATAAATCTTTTTGCGCTGGAGCCCGAAATCCAACTGAATAATTCAGGCTGGCGTCAACCGAAATACCTTCGTGCGGGCATCCTGGTGGAATGTATAAAATGTCACCAGGTTCGGTGATCACATCAATACAATCGACAAAAGGGCTGATTTGCAGCAAACGCGGATGCGGGCAATGCTGCGTCAGCGTAGCGTCCGGCATGCCAACGCGCCAGTGGCGTTTACCCATGCCCTGAATGATGAACACGTCATATTGGTCTAAATGCGGGCCAACACCACCGCCAGGCGTGGAGAAGCTGATCATCAGATCATCAATCCGCCAATTTGGGATAAAGCGAAAGGGTTCAATCAGCACGGCTGATTCCGGATGCCAGTGATCAACGGCCTGCACCAGTAAGGTCCAGTCTTGTTCGCCAAAAGCACTGTAATCTTCAAAAGGACCGGTTTCGAGCTGCCATTCACCTTTGCTGTTACTGACAATTCGCGATTCAATTTCTTCTTCAGCAGCAAGGCCAGCCAGTTCATCCGGGCTGATCGGATCTTCGAAATTAGCGAAACCACCTTTGATTAATAAAGGTTTTTTCTGCCAATATTCGGCGAGAAATTGCTCGACAGTTAAATCATGCAGCTTGAGTTGATACATGGCTAAATTCCGGAAATAAGGTGAAGAAAGAAAAGGCAGCGCATCCTTAAAGGACACGCTGCCTCGAAACAACAGACGATGCAGCCAAGATTAGTTCAGGCTGTCGACCAGCGCGATGGCCGCGCCAATATAATTGTCTGGCGTGAATTGCTTCATTTGCACTTTGGCGTGCGCCGGAACGTCCAGCTTATCGATAAAGGCATGCAGATCGGCTGGGGTAATGCGTTTACCGCGGGTTAGCTCTTTTAGTTTTTCGTAAGGCTTTTCAACGCCATAACGACGCATCACCGTTTGCACCGGTTCAGCCAGCAGTTCCCAGTTTTGATCAAGTTCCTGCAGCAGATTTGCTTCGCTGACTTCCAGTTTGCTGATGCCTTTGAGCGTGGCGTGGTAGGCGATGACCGTGTAACCAAAACCAATCCCCAGATTACGTAACACTGTTGAGTCGGTTAAATCACGCTGCCAGCGCGAAATCGGCAGTTTACTGGCCAAATGTTGGAAAATAGCGTTGGCCAGACCCAGGTTGCCTTCGGAATTTTCGAAGTCAATCGGGTTCACTTTATGCGGCATGGTCGAAGAGCCAATTTCACCGGCGATGGTTTTTTGCTTGAAATGCCCCAGTGCAATATAACCCCAAACGTCGCGGTCAAAATCAATCAGGATGGTGTTAAAACGCGCCACCGCATCAAACAACTCAGCAATGTAATCATGCGGTTCAATTTGGGTAGTGAACGGGTTCCATTCCAGGCCGAGGCTGGTGACAAATTGTTCAGAGATCTGATGCCAGTTTAAATCAGGGTAGGCAGATAAATGCGCGTTGTAGTTACCGACGGCGCCGTTAAATTTGCCCAACATCTGCACAGCAGCAATTTGCTCACGTTGACGCAATAAGCGGATGTAAACGTTGGCCATTTCTTTGCCAAGGGTGGTTGGTGACGCTGGCTGACCATGAGTACGCGCCATCATTGGCATGGTTTTGTAACGAACCGCCAACTCTTTTAACGCGCCAAGTAACTGATCACACAGTGGTAATAACACTTCGTCACGAGCCGTTTTTAACATTAGACCGTGCGATAAGTTATTGATATCTTCAGAAGTACAAGCAAAGTGAATAAACTCGCTGACTGCCGCCAGTTCAGGCACATTAGCAACTTTTTCTTTCAGCAGATATTCAACCGCTTTGACATCGTGGTTGGTGGTGCGCTCAATGTCTTTCACGCGCTGGGCATCTGCCAGGCTGAAATTGTCGACAATTGAATTAAGCAGGGTGTTCGCCTCAGCGCTCAGAGCCGGAACTTCCGCAATACCGGCAATGCCAGCCATTTGCTGTAACCAGCGCACTTCAACAGTGACCCGGTATTTAATCAAACCGAATTCACTGAAAATGTCTCTCAGCTCAACAGTGCGACTGCCGTAACGACCATCGACCGGGGAGATGGCGGTTAATGCGTTCAGTTCCATGGAAACTCCTATGCTTGGGCTAATTGTTGTAAAACGGTTTTCACTTCCTGCAGCAGTTGTTTACGCTGCAGAATAAAATGATATTTGCGGCCACCCGCCTGGCGCCATAGTACTGCAGCGCGGATCGCGGCCAACAGCAATGCGCGGATTTTATGTTGTACCATTGGTTGTTTTAATGCCGCAGGTTGTCCGGCAATTTGAATGCGCTGACCTAATGGGCTGACATGCTCGATATAGATGTCGGCCATGCTCGCCAGAATGGTCTCATCAAGTAATTGAAAATGCTGCAGTTGCTGTTGCAGGCGCTCAATGCGTTTCCCCACGGCCTGCAAACTGTCACCACTTTTTGCCAGTTTACGTTCAAGCGTGATCACCGCCATCGCGTAGCGGGTCAGTTCCAGATCTTTTTTCGGGTTATCGCCAAGCTGCGCTTGCAGTACGTGGTAGCCGCTTTCCAGATTGGCCAGTTTGCCGCCAAAAATATCCACCGGTTCTGCTGCGTCCTGAATGGTGACGCTTTTCAGACATAATTCCAGTTCAGAGTTGTTCGCTTCATCACCGCGGGCGATTTGCTGGACTAAACGAATTGCCTGGCATAAAGCGGCCAGGGCTAAAGTTTGGGTGGTATAAGAAAATTGCATGCTCAGAGTACCGCCTGATCAATAATGCCGCCACCAAGGCAAACATCATCTAAATAAAACACCGCCGATTGACCGGGGGTGACTGCTTTTTGTGGCTGGTCGAATAATACCGTGACGGTGCCGTCGGCATTGGGTGTTAACGTACATTCGATATCATGCTGGCGGTAGCGGGTTTTTACGGTACAGCGCAGCGTAATTGCCGGGCCTTGACGATCAACCCAGTGCAGCTGATCGGCCACCAGACCTTTGGCAAATAAACTTGGATGATCATGGCCTTGCGCCACGATAAGGTGATTATTGACTAAATCTTTGGCCACCACGTACCAAGGATCTTCCGCACCATCTTTTAACCCGCCAATACCCAAGCCTTTGCGCTGACCCAAAGTGTGGTACATCAAGCCTTCATGACGGCCAATGGTATCGCCATCGACAGTGACGATGTCGCCTGGTTGCGCCGGCAGGTATTTTTGCAGGAAGTCTTTAAATTTACGCTCGCCAATAAAACAAATACCGGTGCTGTCTTTTTTATTGGCAGTGATCAAACCTTGTTGTTCGGCGATGGCGCGAACCGCTGGTTTTTCCAGATCGCCAACCGGAAACAAAGTTTGGGCAACATGCTGTTCGCCAATAGTGTAGAGGAAATAACTTTGATCTTTATTGCCATCGAGGCCACGTAATAACTGCCAGTGGCCGTCGACTTCCCGGCGCTGCACATAGTGACCGGTCGCAATATAGTCCGCCGCTAAGGCTTCAGCAGCAAACTCGAGAAAGGCTTTAAATTTGATTTCTTTGTTGCACATGATGTCCGGATTTGGGGTCCGGCCGGCTTTGTATTCTGCCAGGAAATATTCGAATACATTGTCCCAGTATTCGGCGGCAAAATTTACTTTGTGCAGTTTGATGCCAAGCTTGTCACAAACCAGCTGCGCGTCTTTTAAGTCTTCGGCGGCAGCGCAATATTCATCGTTGTCGTCTTCTTCCCAGTTCTTCATAAACAGGCCTTCGACCTGATAACCTTGCTGAAGTAACAAATAGGCCGACACCGACGAATCAACGCCGCCGGACATCCCGACAATGACTTTTTTACTGCTGTTTGCTGACATATTCCTAGCTTCGAGACGAAAACGAGGCGCGGATTATAGCACTGTTTTAGACGCTGACACAGAGCTGACCGGGCTTTTAATCAGCGCTAATGGCAGTCTCACCCCTTGTTGATATTGCAACATAGCATCTGAAACCAGCTGGCTACGCTCAGGCAGTTGATGTTCGGTCAGCTGTTGCAGTGTCAACCAGTGCAGTGCCAGAATATCGGCATCCTGTGGCTGATACGCCACTGACAAGGAGTCAGGTTCAAAGTAAAAGTTGACCCGCACGTAACGGTGACCATTGCCGGCAATCAGTTGCGAAATACCCAGCCAGCCATCTGCTTTTAGCACCAGGCCGGTTTCTTCAAACAATTCCCGCTCCACAGCAGTGATTAAATCTTCGTTGCTTTCGACGTGACCGGCCGGCTGATTCAGTACCAGTTTTTGACTTTGTTTGTCCCGTTCTTCGACCAGTAAGAATTTTCCTTGATATGCGACCACTGCGGCCACGGTTAAATGTAATTGACTCCGGTCCATCGTGATCCTTGTTGGGTTCATTACTTTGCATTTAGTAAGATTGCGTCAAAGTTTTATCATACGGCCAAAACTTATCGCCGGTCCAATTTCTGTCACTGAACTTACAGCCAGCATTTTATGTCGCTTAATTTGTCATTAAAAGCCGATCAAAAACCAGAAAATAACCGCCAACCCCGACATTTTTCACTGAATTTACCGTTTTTTCGAAGTGGTCAGGCCACGAAAGGTTTTGCTCTTTATTTGAAGTCTGTACTATGTGCAGGCTGTTTGATTCATCAGTTGTTCCATATCTGATATCTGCATAGCAAAAGCTTCCGGCATTTGCAGTCACTGCAGCGGTCGCTCTACTGTGGTGGGAACTTAACTGATAAACTTATTCAACAAATCCAGCTGGTATTGGACGGAAATAGCGCCTTGACGCCCCAACTCTTGGTGGTGATATCGCTGTAACTGAAGCCAGTATCGGCATCATTGTTGCTGATCCAGGAAATTACATGACCACTGAAACTTCAAAAATCATCTACACCCAGACTGACGAAGCACCAGCGCTGGCAACCTATTCACTGTTACCGATTGTGCAGACCTTCGCCAAAGCGGCCGGGGTATTGGTTGAAACCCGTGATATTTCGTTGTCTGGCCGTATTATCGCCGCATTCTCTGACTACTTAGCGCCGGCCCAGCAACAGGCTGATGCCTTGGCTGAGTTGGGCCAGTTGGCAACACAACCTGATGCCAACATTATCAAATTGCCAAATATCAGTGCTTCTGTTCCGCAGTTAATTGCTGCCATTAAAGAATTACAGGCCAAAGGTTATGCGCTGCCGGATTATCCGGAAGAAGCCCGCACCGATGCTGAAAAAGACGCTAAAGCACGTTACGACAAAATTAAAGGCAGTGCGGTAAACCCGGTACTGCGTGAAGGTAACTCGGACCGTCGTGCGCCGTTATCGGTCAAGCAATATGCCCGTAAAAACCCACATTCAATGGGCGGTTGGTTATCAACGTCAAAATCTCATGTTGCTCATATGAGCGGCGGTGATTTCTACGGCAGCGAAAAATCAGTGACTGTGCCAAGTGCAACAGCAGTGCGGATTGAGCTGGCGCAAGCCGACGGATCAGTAAAAGTTCTGAAAGAAAAAACCAGTCTGTCAGCAGCAGAAGTGATTGATGCATCGGTATTAAGTGTCAGCGCGTTACGTGAATTTCTGGCGGCTGAAATCAGCAATGCCAAGGCACAAGGTGTACTGTTTTCTGTGCATTTAAAAGCCACCATGATGAAAGTTTCTGATCCGGTGATTTTTGGCCATGTCGTGACGGTATTCTTCGCTGATGTATTCGCGAAACATGCTGCGGTATTAAAAGAATTAGGCGTCGATGTAAACAACGGTTTTGGTGATTTACTGGCGAAAATCCAACAATTACCAGCAGAAAAACGTGCCGAAATCGAAGCGGATATCGCTGCTGTTTACGCCGCACAGCCAGCGTTGGCCATGGTGAATTCTGATAAAGGTATCACCAACCTGCACGTGCCAAGCGATGTAATTATCGATGCTTCGATGCCGGCCGCTATTCGTACTTCTGGCCAAATGTGGGGCCCGGACGGTAAGTTAAAAGATACCAAGTTTGTGATCCCGGACCGCTGTTACGCTGGTGTGTATCAGGAAACCATTAATTTCTGTAAAGAAAACGGTGCTTTTGACCCGAAAACGATGGGCTCAGTACCCAACGTTGGTTTGATGGCGCAAAAAGCTGAAGAATATGGTTCGCATGACAAAACATTTGTCATTCCAGCTGCAGGTACTGTGAATGTGATTGATGCGGCAGGTACAGTACTGATGTCGCACAAAGTAGAAGCAGGTGATATCTGGCGGATGTGCCAGACCAAAGATGCGCCAATTCAGGACTGGGTAAAATTAGCAGTCAGCCGTGCTCGCCTCAGCAACACCCCTGCAATTTTCTGGTTAGATGCAGCGCGTGCCCATGACGCACAGCTGATCACTAAAGTGAACACTTATTTGGCGCAACATGACACTGCTGGTCTTGATATCTCTATCATGACACCAGAGCAGGCGACTAAAGCCAGTCTGGTGCGGATCAAACAAGGTTTGGATACCATTTCTGTGACCGGCAATGTGCTGCGCGATTATCTGACAGATTTGTTCCCAATCCTCGAATTAGGCACCAGTGCGAAAATGTTGTCAGTGGTGCCTCTGATGAACGGCGGTGGTTTGTTCGAGACCGGCGCCGGTGGTTCTGCACCAAAACATGTTGAGCAATTTGTCGAAGAAAACCACTTACGTTGGGATTCTTTAGGCGAATTTCTGGCGTTAGCGGCGTCACTGGAGCATTTAAGCCAGGTTGCCGGTAACAAAGGTGCCAAAGTGTTGGCTGATACTTTGGACGAGGCAACTGCGAAGTTTCTGGATACTGACAAGTCGCCAACCCGTAAATTAGGTCAGCTGGATAACCGTGGCAGTCATTTTTATCTGGCAATGTACTGGGCGCAGGCGTTAGCCGGTCAAAGTGCGGATGCAGCATTGCAACAACGTTTTGCACCATTAGCTGCATCGCTGGTCGAGAACGAAGCGAAAATTGTGCACGAACTGAATTCAGTGCAGGGCAATGCGGTTGATATCGGTGGTTATTACCGGTTAGATGATGCTAAAGCGACAGCAGCGATGCGTCCAAGTGTCACCTTTAATCAGGCTCTCGCAGCAGTGTAAGTTTTGTTAATCGTCATTGACGTTAAATAAAAATCCGGTGGCGACACCGGATTTTTTTATGTTTGTTATTGCGAAATAGCCAATGAAATTGGTACTGGATTCAGTCTCAAACCAAAGTACAGATAAGTAATAGCGGCGAAGACTCAAAGGTCAGCAAAAAAAAAGCGAAACTGAAATGAAATCAGTTTGAATGAGTGTCAGGCAGGTCCCCCTGCATGGCTGCTGCCTGTCACTAACTGGTGCAGTGTTATTCCTGTTTGCCGTCTTCAGGCAGGGCAATATTCACCGCATGCAGGCCTTTGGGGCCCTCTGATAATTCAAAGGTTACATCCTGGCCAGCTTTTAACGTGCGGTAGCCGTCCATGCTAATGGTTGAGTAATGGGCGAAAATGTCTTCGTCACGACCATCTTCACGAATGAACCCAAATCCTTTGGCATTATTAAACCATTTCACTTTACCGGTAGCCATACTACATACTTCCTTCTCTTAGTTAGCTAATTTCTGTATTCTAAGATGACAACGTCAAAGCTTATTCAAGCTCCATTAGTTACTGTAGATAATTTGTTCAGCTAGTCAAGTTTTTTACCGAACTAATCAAGATTGAAAAGCGTAGATATAACCTCCACATCCTTTGATGGATCAACCAGGCGTGACTATAGTTTATGAGCGGCATCAAACAGACCAAAGGACAGGGCGAAGGCTTAGCGGAGTTAATCCGACAGAAAGTTGAACCACCTCCAATGTACAAAGTGGTTCTGCACAATGATGATTACACCCCAATGGATTTTGTCATCGATGTGCTAACCCGTTTTTTTAACCTACAGTATGAACAAGCCAGTGAGATCATGTTAAAGGTGCATTACGAGGGCAAGGCGGTTTGTGGTGTGTTCACTGCTGAAATCGCTGAGACCAAAGTACAACAGGTCAGCAGTTATGCCAAAGAGCACGAGCATCCGTTGCTGTGCACGATGGAAAGGGCTTAGCCGGTACTAATACCTAAAGTCATTGAAGACGCGGCCAACAACCCCGAATCTTCAAGGATGAAAGGTATATCAGTCAGTAACTCAGGTGGATTAGGAGCTGTGCATGTTAAATAAAGATCTTGAGTTGACGCTGAATCTGGCATTTCGGTTTGCCAGGGAACGCCGCCACGAATATATGACCGTCGAACATCTGCTGTTAGCGTTATTAGATAACCCTGCCGCCGGTGAAGCATTAAAATCCTGTGGCGCCAATATCGACCGGCTACGCAGTGAACTTTCAACTTTTATCGATTCAACCACGCCGTTGATCCCAGACGGCGATTTAGATCGTGATACCCAACCAACCCTTGGTTTTCAAAGGGTATTACAACGTGCTGTTTTCCATGTGCAATCTTCCGGCAAAGCCGAAGTAACCGGTGCCAATGTGCTGGTGGCTATTTTCAGTGAACAAGAATCACAAGCGGTTTATTTGCTGAAAAAAATTGATATCAGCCGGCTGGATATTGTGAATTACATTTCACACGGCGTGATTAAAGCTGACAAAATTGAACCTAGCGATGAGCAACATGAAGACTCGTCCGATGTTGGTGTTGAAGATAATAAATACCTTGAGAACTTTACCGCCAATCTGAATGTGCTGGCCAAAAATGGCCAGATTGATCCTTTGGTTGGTCGAGATACCGAGCTGGAACGCACCATTCAGGTGTTATGCCGTCGTAAGAAAAACAATCCGTTATTAGTCGGCGAAGCTGGGGTCGGTAAAACCGCCATTGCTGAAGGTCTGGCGTACCGGATTGTGCAAAATCAGGTGCCGGAAGTGATCGCCAATGCCACCATTTATTCGCTGGATATGGGCGCATTGCTGGCAGGAACTAAATACCGCGGCGACTTTGAAAAACGCCTGAAATCGTTATTAAAAGAAATTGAACGCGAAAAAGACGCGGTGTTATTTATCGATGAAATTCATACCGTGATTGGTGCAGGTGCGGCTTCTGGCGGTGTGATGGACGCGTCCAACTTAATTAAACCGTTATTATCGAGCGGTCGATTACGTTGTATTGGTTCCACCACCTATCAGGAATTTAAAAGTATTTTCGAAAAAGATACTGCTTTGGTGCGGCGCTTTCAGAAAATTGATATTACTGAGCCAAGCGTTGATGACACCACGCAAATTCTGCAAGGCCTGAAAGAACGCTACGAAGCGCACCATGGCGTGCGTTACACCCAAAAAGCCTTGCGGGCGGCGGCAGAGTTGTCGGCAAAGTACATCAACGAGCGGCATCTGCCAGACAAAGCTATTGATGTGATCGATGAAGCAGGTGCCAGCCAGCGTCTGTTACCGCTCTCAAAACGCAAAAAAGTCATCAACGTGCCTGAGATAGAGCATGTCATTGCCAAAATGGCGCGTATTCCGGAAAAGTCGGTCTCTGCTTCGGACAAAGACGTACTGGCCAATTTAGACCGCAATTTAAAACTGGTGGTATTTGGTCAGAACGAGCCAATTGAAGTGCTGACTTCGGCGATTCGGCTATCGCGCTCTGGTCTTGGCAATGAAGAAAAGCCGATTGGTAATTTTCTGTTTGCCGGCCCGACCGGGGTTGGTAAAACCGAAGTCACCAAACAACTGGCAAAAATCATGGGCGTGGAGCTGCTGCGTTTTGATATGTCCGAGTATATGGAGCGGCATTCGATCAGCAGACTGATTGGCGCGCCTCCTGGCTACGTAGGATTTGATCAGGGCGGCTTGTTAACTGATGCCGTGTCGAAACATCCATATTCAGTAGTGTTACTGGATGAAATCGAAAAAGCCCATTCTGATATTTACAACATTTTGTTGCAGGTGATGGACCACGGTACATTAACCGACAACAACGGCCGTAAAATTGATTTTCGTAATGTCGTGCTGGTGATGACCACCAATGCCGGCGTGCAGGAAACAGTGCGTAAAACTATCGGCTTTAAACAACAAGACCATAGCTTTGATGCGTTGAAGGAAATTAACCGGACTTTTAGCCCGGAGTTTCGGAACCGGCTCGATGGCATCATTTGGTTCAAGCATTTGTCGCGCGATATTATTCTGCAGATTGTCGATAAGTTTATTTGTGATTTGCAAGTACAGCTGGATAAAAAGCAAGTATCGATGGAATTGTCATCCGCTGCACGCGCTTGGTTAGCTGATAAAGGTTATGACCAAGCCATGGGCGCCAGACCAATGGCCCGGGTGATCCAGGAGCAGCTGAAAAAGCCGTTGGCCAATGAAATTTTGTTCGGACGGTTATTGCACGGTGGGGATGTCAGAATTGATTTGGTGGATAACGAACTGAGTTTTGATTATCTGGATTCGGCAGTACCTGCCTAGTCATATACCCGCCATCCTTGAAGATGCGGGGTTGTTGCCATCGTTAATTCGCCGCAGTCACATAGTTCACTATGCTCCTGCGGTCTCATTCACTCGTCGCGGTTCCACCGTGGCCATCCCGCATCTTCAATGATTTTGGGTATAGCGCTAGCCATAGAGATGATAAAAAACGATTAGCTTAAATCATAAGCTAATCGTTCTTTTTGCATTATTTCGTTGCAGTATTTCTTAGCAGTGTCGCTGTTGAACCACTGAAAAAAACAAACAAAAAAACACCCGGTGATGCCGGGTGTTTTTTTACGTTAGTGCAGCTTAGTTTGTTTTATGCAACAGTGACCAAGCTTTATCCACTTAACGTTGACGGAATACGATCCGACCCTTGGTCAAATCGTATGGCGTCAGTTCTACAGTGACTTTATCGCCGGTCAGAATACGGATGTAGTTTTTCCGCATTTTACCCGAAATGTGCGCGATAACCACGTGACCATTTTCGAGTTCGACCCGGAACATTGTATTTGGCAAGGTATCCAAAATTGTGCCTTGCATTTCAATCACGTCTTCTTTCGCCATGCAGCGTACGAGCCCCTTTAGAAAAATATGTTTAAACTGGAAAAAAACTGCGCAGATTGTGCCGAAATCACGAGGATAAGTAAAGCAACTCGGGTCTTTTTAATCAAAAGACTGCCAATTACCTGCGATCAGCCGTTGTTGTGGACCAAAATCAGCTTTATAGGCCATTTTTTGGCATTCTAAAATGTAGTAGCCAAGATATAACTGAGCCAAAGGCTGGGCGGCGAGGTAATCAAGTGCCGCCAGAATGGCTAACTTCCCAAGTGCTAACTTGCTGTCTGGCTGATAGAAACTATAAACCGCTGACAAGCCATCCGGTAATTGATCAAGGATCATCACGCCGACGAGCTGCTCTTGCTGATATTGCTCCAATACCAGGATATCCAGCCAGTCGCAGTGAAACATCGAGTACAAATGCTCCGGATCCGGCGGATCCATGACGCCGCCTGCATGTTTACCCCGAATATATTGCTGATATAAATCAAGATATTGCATGCCATCGCCAGCTGATATTACCCGATAATGCCACTGGGCTTTTTTGGCTTTGTTCAGTAATTTACGCTGCGAAGTGCTGATCACAAAATGCTCAGCTGCAATACGTACCGCTTGGCAAGCCTGGCAACTACTGCAATAAGGCCGGTAGAGCTGCTGGCCGGTACGACGGAAATTGTAGTTCATCAGTTGTTGATACACTGCCGGGCTCAGCGGTTGATCGGGTAGGGTAAATACCAACCGTTCGGACTGTTCAGCTAAATAACTACAGTCGTGTTCACCAGTGAGACCTAACTGAATTTGGCGTAAATCCATCAGTGAAATTCCAATACAGCCGGTTCCCAGGCGGTTGTGGGAACAGGCGCATCACGCAATTGCTGCAGCAACTTCAGATACTTGGCTTTGGGTAACGGCTGAACCCCCAATTGCAATAAAAACGGATTGGGCATCTGGCAGTCAATCCAGCCTTCAGAGTAACCGGATAATTGTTGTTGCAACATACAAAGTGCCAATTTTGCCGTGTTCGGTTGCAGATTAAACATCGACTCACCACAAAATAAACCACCGATCACCACACCGTATAAACCACCAACCAACTGACTATCGCGCCAGACTTCAATACTGTGCGCCAGACCCACCTGATGTAATGCCAGATAGGCTTGCTGCATGTCACCGACAATCCAGGTACCAGCTTGGTTGCGCCGTGGTAATGCAGCGCAATGGGCAATGACCTGCGCAAAAGCTAAATTCCGGCTGTAGTGAAATTGTTGTTGTTTTTGATATTTACGCAGGCTGCGATTAAGCTGCAATTCGCCGGGCGCAAACACGGCTCGGGTGGATGGCGACCACCACAAGAGTGGATCGCCATCGCTAAACCAGGGAAAGATGCCGCTGCGATAAGCCTGATGTAACCGTGCCACCGATAAATCGCCGCCCATCGCCAGTAAACCGTCTGGGTTTTTCAGCGTCGAGTGTAGCGGCGGAAACCACAGTGGATCCGCCGTCAACTCAGGGAGATAAATAGCCATCGGCCTCCAGGCGTTGCGCGAAAGGCAATTATTTGGCCAGAGCGTCCAAATAACGTTCGGCATCAAGTGCGGCCATACAACCGGTGCCGGCTGAAGTAATGGCCTGACGGTAAATATGATCCGACACATCACCTGCCGCAAACACACCTTCGATGCTGGTCTGAGTGGCGTTGCCTTCGATACCGCTTTTCACCATCAGGTAACCGCCTTTCATCTCCAGCTGACCGGCAAAAATGTCGGTATTTGGCTGGTGACCGATAGCGATAAACACGCCTTGCAGTGCCAATTCTTCATCACTTTCGCCTTTGGTCGATGTCAAACGCACGCCGGTGACGCCCATATCATCGCCCAGCACTTCATCTAATTGGCGATGGGTGTGCAACACGATATTGCCAGTGGCAACTTTGGCGTTTAAGCGGTCCACCAGAATTTTCTCTGCTTTGAAGCTGTCACGACGGTGAATTAAATGCACTTCAGCCGCGATGTTTGACAAATACAGTGCTTCTTCAACGGCGGTATTACCACCACCAACAACAGCAACTTTTTGATTGCGATAGAAAAAGCCGTCACAAGTTGCACAAGCAGACACACCACGGCCACTGAATTTTTGTTCAGATTCCAAGCCCAGATATTTAGCCGAAGCGCCGGTGGCGATAATCAGCGCATCACAGGTATAAACACCATTGTCACCGGTCAGTGTAAAAGGTCGCTGTTTCAGGTCAACTGTGTGGATATGGTCGAAAATAATTTGGGTATTAAAGGTTTCAGCATGTTCGCGCATCCGTTCCATCAGCGCCGGGCCGGTCAGACCATGTGGGTCACCTGGCCAGTTTTCCACTTCTGTGGTGGTGGTCAACTGACCGCCTTGCTGCATACCGGTGATCAATACCGGATTTAAATTGGCACGGGCGGCATAGACCGCAGCCGTATAACCGGCAGGGCCAGAGCCCAGAATCATTAAACGGCTGTGTTGTGGATTTGACATAAAAACTCCGGAAGGTCTGCAAAATTAAGTTATTACCCGCTTAGATGGGGCGATTTTATGGGATTGCAACGGTTGGCGAAAGTAAGCGGACGAAATTAATTGGCTGAACCTGTAAAGCGGGCTTTGCTGTGCTAAGGTGAAACGGGTTGTCCCATGAATCGGGTTATACCCTTCATCCTTGAAGATTCGGGGTTGTTGGCCGCGTGCTCTCGCTGGAGCGCCAGCGCGGCCAGTCGCATAGAACAGCTATGCTCCCGGGTCGGGCTGGCGTTCCAGGCTCGGTCACTTGCCGCCTACCCGAATCTTCAAGGATTTTGGGTATATTGCATGAATCGGGAAGTTTAATGTTGTGTTGCGGCCTGGTCGGTTTGGGCTGGCTGGTTCTGGAAAGACATGCGGAGGTCATGCTGAATTCTCATCGCCCGGCTCTGAGCTGGAGCCAAAAGCTGTTTTATCTGCTGATCACACTGACTTTTTATACTTCAGCGGCTTTCGGCTATACCGAATTTAAACGCATTGGCGTCGATGACGGCTTGCCCAACGCCACTATTTATAGCGTGGCGCAGGATCAACATGGTTATATCTGGCTGACATCAACCAATTCCGGGCTATTAAGATACGATGGTTATAGTTTTTCTGAGTTTCCGATACTGACCGTTAGTGAAATGCAGCATCTTGGCCATCAGGATGTTGGGGTGTTACTGATTGATCGGAAAAATAATATCTGGGCCGGCACCTGGGGTTATGGACTGAGCCGGATTGATGCCGTCACCGGCCAATTGAGCCGTTATGTCGTGGATAAAAATTCTGATCAAGGTATTGCCGGCATGCAGGTGCAGGCGCTGTTTCAGGATCAAGCTGGTAATTTGTGGATTGGTACCACCAGCGGCCTGAACCGACTGAGCCCGGATGGCAAAATGACGCAAATCGGTGCTGCTAATTCACTCCAACCACTGCAGCATCAGCGGATCTGGAGTCTGCAGCAAACCGCTGATGGCACTATCTGGATTGGGACGGCCGAAGGTTTACATTGCTGGCGTGAACAAACCGGCTTGTGTCCGGTTGTGTTGCCATATGCCAACGCGGCTGTAGGTAGCCGTGATAATGAGATCCGGGCTCTGATCACCAAACAAAATACCCTGTGGATTGGTACCCGATTAGGTTTATTCAGTCTGGATGCGACAACCGATGACATCAGCCCGGCACCTGTTGCTGACTCGATGACCACACCGATCATCAATCATTTGTTGTTTGATACCGATGGCAATTTATTGCTTGGCACCTACAACGGTCTGTTTCGTTATAATCCGCAGCAGCAAAAGTTTCTGAAATTCCGCAGACAAGATTCATTATTACCCACGGTGAATGTGCGTTCGATGTTTATCGACCGTACCGGTGTATTGTGGCTGGGATCCCGTGAAAATGGCTTATTTTATGCCAGACACAGTGCTTCGGCATTTTCGTCGTTAACATCTTTGTTGCCGGGCGAACAAGCCGAGGATTTGAGTTTTACCGTGACCTCGGTATTCAACCAAGGCGATTTGTTATGGCTTGGCAGCGCTGAATATCTGTACCGGATTGATCGTAAATTGGAGAAGATGCAGCGTTACCAGACGTCAGGTCGGGTAAATACTATTCGTAGTGACAATCAGGGGCGGGTATTCGCAGCCACTGATGTTGGCTTATTTCGTTATGAGCCGGCATCGGATCAACTGCAGCGTGTGGATCAGCCATTTACGCTTGCTAAAGCCAGAAATGACAATATTCGCGATCTGATTATTAATGACCAAGGCCAGTTCTGGTTTGGCTTATGGGGTGAAGGCATCCTGTTTTGGGATCCGGCCACCCAACAAACAAAGCTGCTATTAAGTGACGTGATGCGGCAAAAAGTAGGTGATGCAGTACAGGCTTTGTATCAGAAGGGCGACTTTTTGTGGGTCGGCACCCGCTATTCCGGCTTGTTTCAGATCTCCACCAGCACCGGCGAGTTACGTCACATCAGTGAGGACAAAACGTCCGGATTATCGTTACCAAGTCAGGATGTCCAATGTGTTGAACCGGGGCCAGCCGACAGTATTTTGATCTGTACCGAGCAAGGTTTGGTGGTGTATCAACCGCAAACGTTAACCCAGCAGTTGTGGGATGGGCGATCCGGCCTGTTAACCCAAAATATCGTCGGCGCGCATACCGATGCCGACAGCAACGTTTGGTTGTTGTCGGCCAAAGGTCTGACGCTGAAACCAGCCGGTAGTTCGCGTTTTATTACCTTTACCCGCCAGGATGGCCTGGTGGCGACGGAGCTGGTGTTTAAAGCTATTTTTAATGACCAGAGTGGCACAATTTTTCTTGGAACCATCGCCGGCCTTGCGATTGTTGAACCCAAATTGTTGTGGGTTAATGAATTGTCGCCGACGGTCGCGGTGCCTGAAATTTTAATTAACCATCAACCGTTGCCGATGCTGGCGCACAGCAATGACTGGCCGGCTATTGTGCTGAAACCGACTGACAGTAGCGTTGAGTTTAAATTTGCCAGCCTTGATTATCATGATGTCAGCCGCAATCAGTTTTTATACCGGTTGCGTGGCTTTGATCCGGACTGGATTTTACAATCCGATAAACGCGCCGCCTATTATTCAAATTTACCGGCCGGCGACTATGTATTGGAAGTCAAAGGCTCCAACAATCACGGTTTGTTTAGTGATAAAACCGTCGAAATTCAGCTGCAGGTGCTGCCGCCCTGGTGGCAATACCGCACCGTGCAGGTGCTGATGGGCATCATCACCTTGCTGTTAATCCTTGCCGGGCATCAATACCGGTTGCGGCATGTCCGGCAAATCAATCGTTTATTGCAAAACTCGGTACAGGAGCGTGCTAAAGCACAGCTGATCCTCGAAACTAAAGTCGCCGAACGAACCAGTGCGCTGGAAGAAAGCTCGTTAACGCTATCGCTGCGCAGTAAGCAGTTAGAAAAAAGTCTGCAGGAAGTGGCTAAAGCCAACCGTGAGCTGAAACGGCTCGACAAGCTCAAAGATGAATTTATTTCAGTGGTGTCGCATGAACTGCGTACGCCGTTAACCTCCATTCGTGGTGCTGTTGGCTTAATCGCGCAGCGGGTGGTGGAGCCGGGATCTGATCCATATCAGTTGTTAATTCAAACTGCCGTTAATAATTGCGAAAGATTATCAAGTATTATCAATGATTTGCTTGATGTTCAAAAATTTGAAGCCGGCAAGTTTGTGCTGCAATTAAAGCCGGTTGATTTGGTCGATTTAGTGCAGCAGGCGATCAGCGCCAGCAATGCTTATGCCCATAAGTACCAGGTTAGTGTGACGTTGCAGGCCGATCTGGCGATGCCGTTGACGGTGAATGTTGATGCATTGCGGATTCGGCAGGTGGTCGATAATTTATTGTCAAACGCTATTAAATTTTCGCATCAGGGCGGCGCAGTGTTAGTGGAGCTCAGTGGCGACGAGCAGCAGGTTAAAGTCGCCATCACTGATCAGGGGGTCGGTATTCCGGAGTCTTTTCATCAGCGGGTGTTTGATAAGTTTAGTCAGGCTGATGCATCAGATAGCCGTACCCAGGAAGGTACCGGGCTTGGCTTGACCATTTGCAAAAAGATTATTGAAAGCCATCAAGGGCAAATTGGTTTTGTCAGTCAGGAGCAGCAGGGCAGCTGTTTTTGGGTGACGCTGCCGCGTCTGGCGAGTTTACCCTGAACTCCTACCCTAAATACCTGGCAGGCGTTAAAGCACATAAAAGTAAATAGACACGAAATGACAAACGCTGCCAGCGACCACCCACAGATGCCAGATCACATGATGCAAAAACAACGAATGCCAGAGGTAAAAAATCACCCCGAACGTATAACACAAACCACCGGCCAGTAACCACCACAGGCCTTCGGCAGGCACCGTTTGCATCAGCGGATTGGCGGCAACTAACGCCAGCCAGCCCATTACCAGATAAAGCACCAGACTGAGTTTCTGAAATTTAAGATGGGCGACAAACTCCAGCAACACGCCGATGATGGCCACGCCCCAAACGACTGCAACCAGCCAGAAACCCCAGCTGTCGCGTAAACTGATAAGAGTAAAAGGTGTATAACTACCGGCAATCAGCACGTAGATGGCGGCGTGATCAAGTTTTCGCCACAAGGCTTTGCGTGCTGGCTGCACCGAGCCGTGGTAGCAGCTTGATGACAAATACAATAAAAATAAACTCAGACCAAATGCCAGACTGGCAAATAGTGCTTGCCCACCCAGATGCCAGCTTTTGGCGACCAGTAGACCACAACCGACTAAACTCAGGGCCGCTGCAGCGGCGTGACTGAGGCAATGCAGTTGTTCTTCCGTTGGGTGGTAAGTTTTTTCAGTAGTGCTCATTTGGGATCCGTTGCTGCAGAATGAAACTCATCATACCACTGTTGTTCCGCTAGCTGCCAAGGTCAGTTTGGCGCGAGACCAAAGCCAAGGTAGAATGCGCAGGAACTGGCCGAAATGTAGGGTACTATAAACATGTTATTAGTGGTACTAGGTTATGTCTGGCCTGAGCCTGATTCATCAGCCGCCGGACGGCGGATGCTGAGTTTGTTGCAGTTGTACCGGCAACAGGGTTGGCAGATCATTTTTGCCAGTCCGGCCGAGCAGGGCCCGCATCGGTTTGAGCTGGGGCAATGGCAAATTGAAGAAAAACAAATTCCACTGAACGACAGTGCTTTTGACCAATGGTTAAGCCAGTTGCAACCGGACGTGGTGTTGTTTGACCGCTTTATGCTGGAAGAGCAGTTTGGCTGGCGGGTCGAAGCCGCTTGCCCACAAGCAGTACTATTGCTCGACAGCGAAGATTTACACTGTTTGCGCCAGGCGCGCCAGCAGGCCTATGTAGCGAAGCGCCCGCTACAACAAACTGATTTATATAGTGAAATGGCGCAGCGTGAAATCGCGGCCATTTTGCGCTGTGATTTGACCTTCACCATCTCGCGTGCTGAAATGACGTTGTTAACCGAACAGTTTCAGGTCCCTGCCAGCCAACTGCTGTATTGCCCGTTTTTACTCGACGAGCCGTTGTTAGTGCCGGGTGCTGACTTTAGCGAACGCCAACATTTTATTAGCATCGGCAATTTTCGACATGAACCAAACTGGCAAAGTGTGTTGTGGTTAAAACAGCAAATTTGGCCGTTAATCCGGGCACAGTTGCCCGGCGTCGAGTTGCATATCTATG
Source organism: Rheinheimera sp. SA_1 (assembly GCF_001669775.1). Lineage (GTDB taxonomy): Bacteria > Pseudomonadota > Gammaproteobacteria > Enterobacterales > Alteromonadaceae > Pararheinheimera. The sequence goes on along the minus strand of NZ_LXWK01000015.1, from coordinate 291,422 downwards.
GCGCTTATCCACCACCGAAAGCAACTGCTTTGCATGCGCCCAAACAAGGTTTTTTCATCAAAGGCTGGGCTGAAAACGCCCATCAGGTGTTGCAGCAAGCCAGAGTTTGTCTGGCACCGCTGCAGTTTGGCGCCGGGCTTAAAGGCAAATTTATCGACGCGATGCAAACCGGCACGCCCAGTGTGACCACCGCTATTGGCGCTGAAGGTATGGGGGACGGCAACACACTGCAGGATGCATGCTCTGACCATTGGGCTGGGCTTTTAGCAGAAACCGCTGAGAATATCGCCGCAGCAGCAGTGAGGTTGTATCAGGACGAGCAGCTCTGGCATACCAAACAACTGCTTGGATATCAGATTTTGCAGCACAATTTCGCCCGATCGAAATTGGAACCTGCCATTTGGCAGCAGCTGGAAAGCGTGCGCCTGCAACTGACCGAGCACCGGGCGCAGCATTTTTATGGCGCGATGCTCAGATTTCATCATCACCGCAGTACCCGTTTTATGGGGCAGTGGATTGAAGCCAAAACTAAATTGGCGGCGTTGCAACAGCAGCTAGCGCCGCCAGAATTAAAGGAGTCGATATGACCCAGCCCCACATCAGCCTGAGCGCACTGGTGCAATTACTGAATACCGAACTTGTAAGTAGCAGCATCAAAGATTATTGCCCCAACGGTTTACAGGTTGAGGGCAAAACCCAGGTCAAAAAAGTGGTGACGGGCGTGACCGCTTGCCAGAAATTACTTGATGCGGCCATCGCGCAAAACGCCGATGCCATTCTGGTGCATCACGGTTATTTCTGGAAAGGCGAAGCCAGCGAAATTACCGGCATGAAAAAACGCCGTCTGCAAAGCCTGCTGCGCCACGACATCAGCTTGCTGGCTTATCATTTACCGCTGGATGTACATCCGGTTCTTGGTAATAACGCACAGCTGGGGCAATTGCTGGGCCTGAGCAATATCCGACCACTTACGACAGTTGAGCCGCGTGGCGTGGTGATGTTGGGGGATATTGCTGTGCCTGCCAGTGCAGCTGAGATTGCCGCGCAACTGAAGCACTTACTGGGGCGCGAACCTTTGCTCCATAACGCTGGCGGCGCTCAGATTCAGACGCTCGCCTGGTGTAGCGGCGGTGGACAAGGCTACATTCAGGCAGCTGCTGATGCCGGTGCTGAGTTGTTTTTCAGTGGCGAAGTATCCGAGCAAACTATTCATTGTGCTGATGAGCTGGGCATTCATTTTATCGCCGCTGGCCATCATGCCACGGAACGTTATGGCATTCAGGCGCTGGGGCAGTGGCTGGCTGCACAGACCGGGATTGAAGTTTGTTTTATTGATGTGCCCAATCCGGCCTGAGTGGATGCTGCGCTGGTTCTGTCACAGGCAGCCAGTGGCCTTGGCTGATCCGGTCTCATGACGGGTGCCGGTGCGGTGTTCGTCAGACATCAGCTGTCCATATTGTTGCACCAGCCCCATGTATTCGTAAAAGACATAGCTGAGCGCATGCAGGCTCTGCGCCGTTGGCATCCAGCCCTGCCAGCCGATATCGGTGGTGTTTCGGCGGACATAAAAGTCGGTGGGGGCGGCAATCACCCGGCCGTCATAGTGGGCAAACCAGTTGCAGGTCCGTGGCATATGCATGGCTGAAGTGACCACCGCGGTGGGCTGCTGCGCAATAGCTGCAATCAGCGTTTGCACTTCGCCCCTGGTATTGCTGGCGTTGCCATGGCTGACAATTTTCGCTGGTGCAACGCCCATGGCGATGGCATATTGCCGGGCAAATTCGGTATGGGATTGGCTTCGTTCGGCGATATGACCACTGACATGCAGCACCGCTTGCGGATAAAGATGCCAGAGACGAATTGCTTCACTTAACCGGGCTAATGAACAGGGTTCAGCTTTGCTGGTCAGTGGTAAAAAGCTGCTGTCCTGATGATTGCAGCCGAGCACCAGAATATGCGCCAGCGATGGTGTTGTTGCTGTTGTAGCGGTAAAAGCCGGATAGGCCAATTCCAGTGGTTTCGCCAGTTGGTCAACGAAAGGCTTGGTGCAAAATAGCCAAAATAGCAGGAAAGTGATCGATGCCGCGCGTGGTAACCGGCGTTGTTGCGGTAATTGCGCTCGCCACTGCTGTAGCACGGTAAATAGCAGCAGCGCCCAGATGATCATCACCGGCGTCAGTAACAGTTTGACAGGAAATTCCATAACTTTATGACTAAAACCTATGACTAAAAAGCAGACTGACCGCAATTTTGACAGCATCGCTGCCAAATTCCAGCAGAATATTTATCAGACCACCAAAGGCCGCTTGCGCCAGTTGGTGCTGCAACGTGATCTTGCTGAATTTGCATCATTAGCGACACCAACACAAATTCTGGATGTCGGCGCCGGGCAAGGACAACTGGCATTGTGGCTGGCGGCGCGTGGCCACCAGGTGCGGCTGACTGATTTGTCGCTGGAAATGTTGCAAATGGCGCAAGCCCAGGCCGCGGAGCAGGGTCTGTCGGCACAGGTAAGCTTTGCCAATCTTGGTTTGCAGCAACTGGTACCAGAGCAACAACAATATCCGGTGGTGCTATGTCATGCAGTGCTGGAATGGCTGGCCGATCCGCAAGCTGCTATTGCTGATTTGTATCAACTGGTGGCGCCAGGCGGGGCGTTATCGCTGATGTTTTACAACGTTGACGCGAAACGATTTTCCAATATTGTCTATGGTAATTTTAACTACGTGCTGCGCGATTTAGCCTATAAAAAGAAAGTCAGTTTAAGCCCGCAACAACCATTGAATCCACTGGACGTAGTGGCCTGGTGCCAGCAACAAGGTTTTATCCTGCACAGCAAAACCGGCGTGCGCTGTTTTCACGATTATCTGCGCGACCGTTCCGAGCAGGAAACACAATTTGATAAGTTGTTGGAAGTGGAACTGAAGTACAACCGCACTGAGCCTTATGCGTCCTTGGGGCGGTATCAGCATTTGTTGTTGTTGAAGCCGCTGTGATATTAGCGTTTTGCTTTGCGGCAGCTGTCAGTCGTTACCAGCGGCACGGGTCACAGCAACGCAGACACGCCATCAATACGTCCCTGTAGGCTCTTCTGCGGCGTTCCGGTGTTTTGCAGTGCAAAACACGTTCAGTCGGCAGCAAGTCAGATTACTGACTTGCAGAGATCCCGACTTCACCCATGCCGCAGACGGTCTGCTTATGCTGCCACCCGGCCGCTATGGCGTCTTGAAAGACATTTTTGTGCAAGACGCGGAGATACCGTTTAATTTTGATCTGACCCTAAATTTCAGTTAGCTTGACCCATCGATTACCATGAAAAACGATAGAACTCGCAAGTTTTATGCTGTAGAAAAAAAGATTTACATCTCGTTGGGAGTCATTATGTATAGCCATTCGGAACTCAATATACTTCGTACATTCGCTTTCATCTCAATCATCTGTCTCATGCCAGGGGCTGCTTTGGCCGTTGATGTCACTCAACTTTGGGATTTTAGCAATCCTGAGCTTAGCGAAAAACGCTTTCGTTTGGCGCTAAACACCGCGGTGGATGATGATGCCCTGATACTGCAAACCCAGATCGCCCGAACTTACATGCTGCGAAAAGATTTTGAGCAAGCTCGCACAGTGCTAGGGGCAATTGAATCGCGTATATCAGAGGCAAGCGCTGAAGCACAGGTTCGATATTGGCTGGAACTTGGTCGTAGTTATGCTTCACATCAGCACAGCGCGGAGTCGCAAACACCCGAGTCGAACCAAATGGCTCGCGCCGCTTTCACCAAAGCACTCGCTATCGCCAAAGAAGCCAAGCTTGATGGCCTCGCCATCGATGCCGTGCATATGTTTGTGTTCGTCGATAAAGATCCGCTTGAGCAATTGGCGAGGGGGCAAGAAGCGCTGGCGCTGGTTGAGGCGTCCGAGCAACCAGAAGCCAAACGCTGGAAGGCCTCCGTGCTTAACAATATGGGTGAAGCATTCTTCGAACTTAAACGCTTTGATGAAGCATTAACGCATTTCAAGCTGGCCTTGGCGCTGCGACAGAACGGTGGAACGCCAAAAGCTATTCGTGATGCCCATTGGCAAATCGCGCGGGTGCTGCGTGTCTTGAACCAAACGGACGAAGCTTTGGTAATCCAGCTGCGGTTAGAAAGTGAAAGTGAAGCTGCCGGCGAACGCAAAGGCTACATTTTTGAGGAATTGCAGCTGCTGTATCTAGCCAAGGGAAATGCGGAGCGCGCCAGGCACTACGAAACCCTGACGAAATCTCTTGCAGGAAAAGCGCATTGATAAGATGTTTATCAAACCATGCCAGCCTACACAGCTTCTCGGTTCGGCGTTATTGGAGTTTGATGTTGAGTCTTGTTTTTTCTTATTTTGGTTGGATGTCAAAACGCAATCTATAACCCTCTACATACACGGCCGCCAAGACCCTTTGCACCAGTTAAAATAGGATTGCAAAGTGAAAGGCCTAATGTGATGCCCCAAAAATCGTGAATAGGTTGTAAAAAGACGCTGGCTACAGAGTCTTTAAATAAAATTACTGTTTATGCTTGTGCGGCTTTAAATCTGGGTGTTTCGGCTGGTTTTCTGGTGTTACGCGCCTTCTTTCATCTGGCGTACCGTCATTTTTTTTCGGTTTTGGTCCAGGTTTTATACTCATGCTCAATAAATCCTTATGCGGTTTCGGTTTTAGTCAAGAGTAAAACTAAGCGGTTGCTTAACCTCATAAGATATATTGGTTTTCTAGCCTCAATTTCAAGTTTTTAAAGAAAAAAATTTCTAAGATCGGTATTTGCAGATCTTTTCTGGATAAGTCTCTCTAGATAGTGCAATAAAACTAAATCCACCGGCTATTTTGTAGCATGTTCTACATTTTTATTGTAGAACCAGTGTCTTGTTGTTAGTTGGTTGATAGTGACGAGCTGCACGGGCAACAGCAACGCAGACACGCCGTGATTACGTCCCTGTAGGTATTCTGCGGCGTTCCGGTGTTTTACTGTACAAAACACTGGAGCGGCGCTACCACTATGGAGAATTGAAAGACATCGTTGTGTGATTAGCGGAGATTCCAATTTACTTTGATCTGACCCCAAATTTCAATTTGATTATTCTGAATGTCTCCTGTACAGCAAACCGACGGAAATTACCTATATCCGACCGGTTTGCTCGTAAGATCATAATTAGCCATTATTTTTTCGTGCAGGCTCTGGTGGCGGCGGTGGAGGTGGAACTTTCCCATTCTCTCTGATTACGCGGATGGGAGGTGGTGGCGGGGGGGCGGGCTTGTTCACAACGATTCTCCTTCATTGGTTCTGTGCTGATAAAGTATGTTTCACTTAATATAATACTAGACCGTGCGTCGGAATGTTCGCTAACCAGACTTTTTGCTGTTTGTTCTTTTTTATTAGTTGCGATGTCAAAGTTACCCGCATAAAAATAAACATAAGTAACAGCTACTAATATTGCAAGTACTGCAAGGTTCTGATTCAGCGCCGTCCACTGGTCACCGCGATAAGAGTTCACTTTCGCATTGTAGGAGGCGCATCGAATATAGTATTCATCGATTTGTTCAGTGACACTCAAATTAGTCTTATCTTCAGGGGTACAAGTGTCTTCGTCGCATTTGTTGTTAAGGTGGTACTCCATTAAAACGGTGCGATGTTCTTTAATTTTATCCAAAGTCGGTAATGTCCAGTATTCGTGGCCATAAAAGCAGTTTTTAAATCGATACAAGACTAAAACCAATGCAAGTAGAACAATTGCAAAGAGTCCTCCCAACAATAGATGGGATGAGTCAGCATCAGATTGATAATCTTTAATAAAAGAAGCAAGGATTGCAATAAGTGAGACTGTAATAGCGAATGGGATCTGCAAGAGACTTTGCATTCGGTCTCTACTTGCCAGTTCGTGAAAATGTTGCTTCTCATAAAACTCTGATATGTTCAGATGCAAACTCCTTTTGGTTGAAGCGTCTGTACGTAATTTATGTACAATAATAAAGTAGCAATTTGTTTGTATCTAAATCAAGTGTGCTGACCACTTTATTCTATAGTGAAAAGTCTAATTACTTATTTCTTTTTGCAAGGAGTTTATGTGGACAAACTTCAATCAAACTCCACCTGATACAACAAATCCACCGAGTCATTCAGACCACTCACCGCTTCTAAAAACAACTTGCGAGCCAGGCGGTAGCGCAGGGTAAATTCGCCAACCTGGTTAAAAATGCCCATGCCGTATTTCAGCTGCAGTTTTGGGGAGAGATAACCGCTGACCATTACTTTGGAGGTGTCGCCGCTGCCGGCGGTGTCGAGGCTGAGTTCGCGCAGGCCAAACACTTCGCCGAGCTGGCCGACTAATTTGCCGCTGCTGGCGATGCCGATGCCGATAAGGCTGGTAGTGACGGATTTATCCGAGCTGCTGCTGGTTAAATCGCGGCCTAATAGTAAATAGGCGAGGGCGTTGGCTTGTGGTTTGGCCGGGGTGGAAAACACTTTAATCACTGGATTGTCGGTGAGTCCGTCCACCTGAATACCGGCAATCACGCCATCTTCGGTTTTTTCCGGGTTGCGGATAGCTTCAATCGCCATCAATGGTTGATCGGCCGGGCCGTTAAAGGTCAGTTTGCCTTTGCGTAATTGCAGATCCTGGCCATAAGCCCGGAAGGTGCCGTCCCGTAGCGCAACCTGACCATGAATGGTGGGCACCAGTCCTTGTTGGCGAATTCGCAGCACACCCTCTAATTTGGTTTTGAGGCCAAAAGCGGCCAGGCGCACGTTTTCGCCCAGCGTTAAGCGCACGTCGGAGCTCAGTTTCCAGGGCGGTAAACCAGAGCTGTCGACGATAGCTGCAGTGCGGATCACTTCATCATCCGAGACCCGAATGGCGTTTTCTGGTAAAGCGTCGACTTCCATTTTGCCGTTTTCCAGCAACACTTCGCCACTGAGCAAACCGCCTTGTGGCTCGGCGCTGAAAATTAAATCCGGGCTGAAACTAAAACTGGCGTTGGGTAAATGCAATTTCAGTTTTTCACCCGACAGTTGCACCGTGCCGTACCAAGCGTTGGCGACTTGCCAGTTGGCATCACCGCTGATATTCAATGGACCATCCGGGGTGCGTAGGGCGCCGGATAACAAGGCTTTGCGATCAGCAAAGGCCAGTGTTAGGCTCGATTCGCTGATTTCCATCGGTGCCTGGCGGCCATTTAAGCTGAGGTTTTCCAGCTGGATTTGACCTTGCAATAATGGATTAGCAAGCGCGCCGCTGGCACGTACATCGCCGTTCAGTACTGCGCTGAACTGACTGAATTCACTGAAGATTGGCTGTAAAAACGCCAAATCAAACTGTTGCAACTGTAGTCTGGCATCCAGTTGTTTATCCGGTGTATCGAGCGCAGTCAGGCCGAATTGCAGGCTGGCGGCTTTGTCATCCACCAACTTAAATTGCAGATTGGCATTCAGCTGCTGTGGGTTCAGACTTGCCTCAATCAGCAATTGCTGCCAGGGGATCTGCAACAGGGAGGTGCTTTGATATTCCATCTTACCGGCGCCGCCTTGCAATTTAAGCTGTGCGGTGGGTAACTGCCCTTGCTGCCAGTTGAGTTTGATATCACCATCAATAGCGCCGCTGAGGCTTTGCTCGTCGGCGAGGAGCGGGTTGACCGATGCCAGTTCAAAGTTGCTCAGCGCCAGCTGTAACTGACCTCTTTTCAGTGACACGTCTTGTAACGGCTGCATACAAAGTCCGGCGGATTTATCTTCCAGACAAAATGCGCTGAGCGATAACTGCTGTTTGGCCAGCGACCAACTACTTTGGGTCGGCTGATTGAGCTGCCAGTCGCCTAAATCCGATTTTAACCGTAGTTCCTGCCACTGCGCCTGCCAGTTGTTCGCTTGCAGTTGGCCGGTCATCGCCAGCGCGGCGTGCAGTTGATGGCTATCGAGCAGTAAATGGCTGTCATGCTGTTGCCGGTTACCACTGAGTTGCCAATCCAGTTGCTGCAACTGCAATCCGGGTGCCTGACCTTGTTTCGCAATGAGCGACATACTGCTGGCTTTTTTGCCCCAGTCGACAATTTTTGCTTTCAGTTCAATGCTACTGAGCGCGTAATCATCCTGATAATTCAAATTGCTACCGGTAAGTAGCAACGCCAGATCCGGCTCCGCCGCCGGGCCACTGACGTTAATTTCTCCAACAATCTGGCCTTCACTTTGGGATACTGAAGCAGCGAGATCGCTGATATTGACCTTTACCGCCAGCTGCCATTGTTGTTCAAGACCGCCGCTGATGCTCAGTTGATTCGGGCCGTGGCTTAGCAACAGTTGTTCGGTATTCAGCCGCCAATGGTCAGTTTGTTGACTGGCCTTTAACGCACCTTTTAATTGCAGGGGTAAGTCGCGAATAGTACCTGTGATATCTAAAGCTTCGACGCCAAGTGCCAGCTGCGGCTGCAGACCAGCGGCAAGGTAAAAACTGCCGCTGAATTCGCCGCTATAATCAGTCCAATACAGGCCGGGTTGAATGTTCTTTAGTTGCCACTGACTGGTCAGCTGTTGTTGCTCTAGATCATAAAGCCCTTTGATGATCGCGCTGCCATTGAGGGTCTCAATTTGCAGTTCATCCAGGAATAACTGTTTTGCTGCAGGTTGGTAAACGCCACGCCATTGCAAGGCGCTATTCGGGAAATCGGGAATTGTCGCTTTGAAGCCGCCGCTAAATTGCTGGTGGTCCAGGCTGCCTTCTACGTCCAGTAACACACTGCTGGCGTGATAAACGGCACTGGCGGCCTCGACCAATGGCCAGTGGAGGGCGTCTGCTTTGAGCTTCAGGCTAAACGGCAGTTGTGGCCGGGTGATGTCAAGAGTCGCACTAACACTGGCTTGCTGCATACCTGACATCAGCAGTTGCAGCTGCAGTTTTTCCAGCGGGCCGCTGAGCGCTCCTTCTACCAGTTGGTTTGGCACTAACTCTGGCAGCTCTGCCCTAAAGTCGCCGGTCAACGAACCTGCACCGTCCAGTTGCCAGTCCAATTTGGCATTAGCTTTCAGTGCCGGCGCTATTGCGATCAATTCGCTGAGCTGAAGCTGCCAACGCTGTTGTTGCAAACTGGCCGACATATTCAGCGTTTTTAGCTGCAATGCTTGCTGTTCGGGCTGGATGCCTGTTTGTTGCAAGCTGACATCGGTTAGTTGCAATACGCTTAGGTCGAGAGCTATTGGCAACTTCAGCGTGGTTAAATCTGGCATCCGAAATGGGGCGTCTTCGGTGCTGGTTTCAGCGCTGCTGACCAGCTGCACACCTTGAATTTGCGTCGCGGCCAGCGTTAATTGTTGCTCGGCAAAACTCCCGGCACTTTGTAAGCTGGTGATGTGGCCTTGCAGTGTCGGTAAGTGAAAATTGAAATCGCTGCTGGTCAACGCATCAACCTTTAGCGACCAAAGCGGGCTGTTTTGAGTGGCTGTTGCATCACTGCCTGTCGTTTCAGCACTGCCTGTCGTTTCAGCACTGTTTGATATTTCAATCGCTTCGCTTGTGGCCGGTTCAGTCGCAGCAACCGGCGCCGCCGCCATTACTTCCACCTTGCTACCAGTTAAGGTCAGATAATCCAGACATAACATCCGGCCGCTAAAACATCGCCAGTCCAGTCGGGTTTCCAGCCGCTTGATGCTGATTTTTATCGCATCGTCTTTGTATTCAAGCTGTTCAAACACCGCGCCACGCCATAGATCGCCGCTGACGGACGCAAACTGTAGTCCGCTGACAAACTGCGGTAATAATAATCTGGCGAGTTGCAGACTTAAGTTAGTACCGGCAATCGCCAGTACCACCAAGATCAACATCAGCAGGGTTAACAGGGTGGTTTTCAGCCAGTACCAGCGCACACTCATAATTCTGGCCCTAAAGTAAAATGTAACCGCAAGCCACTGTGTTTATCGCTGTTCACCGGATAAGCCAGATCAATCCGTAACGGGCCAATCGGCGAAGCCCAGCGCGCACCAATGCCGACACTGTGTTGCCAATCCGGGCGGTCATTCCAGGCACTGCCGTGATCGGTGAACAATGCCAGCCACCAATCGCCTTTGATCCGATATTGATACTCCAGATTGGCTGTCGCCAGACGAGTACCGCCGATCAACAGGTCGTCCGCGTCAACCGGGGAAACTTCCTGATAGGCAAAACCACGTAAACTATTATCGCCACCGGCAAAAAAACGCAAAGACGGTGGAATATTCAGTACTTGCTCCTGCAGAATGACCCCGCCATCCATCCGTACCAACCAGCGTTGGTCTGCTGACCAGCTACCAATCCAGCCAGCACGGCCCCGTAACCGGACAAAATCGGTATCGGACGCCAGCGCTTTGTTGGCCACTTCCATCGACAAAGAGTAGAAGTCGGCTGTTTCCGGCATATTGCCGCCGCTGTTAGTCCCGCGGCTGAAACTTATACCGGGTAGCAATAATGTCGACTGATCGTCCTGACTGCCCTGAACATAGTTTTCGTATAAAGCGCGGACCGATGCCGTGCGGTTCCAGCCACTTTTTAACAACCAGTTACGCTCTGCCACCAGGTTAATTTCCTGACTGTCGGTATCCAGATCATCAAGCTTGGTATAGCGAAAGGTAAACTGGTAATAATCATTGGTGACATTGCGCAAAGGCATTTTGTAGCGCGTTTCCAGCTTTTGCTCAGGGTTCGACAGTGCCAGTTCGCTGGATAAACTATGGCCGCGATCATTCAGCCAGGGTTTGTCCCATTTGCCTTTAATGCGCGCGCCTTTATCTGTGGTGTAACTGGCATAACCAATACCGGCTTCAACGATGTTGCGCATCGAAGGTGTCAGCTCTACCCGCAGTGGTAATACGCCGTCTTTGCGGTTCTCGACATCGGCTTCGAGGTTAATGCTACTAAACCAGTTAGTGGTACTGAGCGCCTGACTGAGCTCACCTAATAAGCGGGCGGAATAGTGATCGCCTTTACGAAAGGTCAATAACGAGCGCAAGCGGCCACTATTAATTTGGCTGCCATGAAAGGTGATGTCGCCAAATTTGTAGCGCACGCCGCTGTTAAAAAACAATTTCACCGTGCCGCGGCGATCGCCCGGGGTGACGATGAGTTCGGTGCGTTCAAATTTAGCATCAAAAAAGCCTTTGCGATTGGCCAGACTCAGCAGCTCGCTTTTGTAGTTTTCGTATTTGCCGTGATGCAGCCGTTCGCCTTTTTTCGGCGCGGCGTTTTTCAGCAGTTGCAGAAATTGGGTATCGTTGGCGGCACCACCGATAATCCGGATGTCGTTGATGTCGATGTAGACATATTTATTGGCAGTAATTTTGGCATGTAGCACATAATCTTTGCCTTTGTGCTGGTCTTCAAAATCGACCACCACCTGATAATAACCAAGACCCCGTAGCGCCAATTTGATATCACGATTGACCCGGTTTTTAAAACGAGCCGAAGGGTTAATTTCACTGGCTGCAATCGACAACAAATAAAGCTCGATATTTTGTTTACGCTCGCCGGTGACACCGGAGAGTTCGATGCGATTTGCGGCATAGGCGGTGGCTGGTAAACCGGTTGCCAGCGTTAACAGTATCAGCAACCAATAACAGCGCTTGGATAAAGCAGAAAAAATAATTTTCACTCCCTGTGATTGCAGAAAAAAGGGCACAGCTGTAGCGGCAGAGATTAAATCAGGCTCAACTCAGAGCGAGTATGAGCCTGAAAGTTCCTATTCTGCAATCAGACTGACTGAATTAACACCTTAAACAACAGGCGTTTCGTCGTTTGTGGCTTCTTTTACCACTTCGGTTGCCGCAGTTTCAGTCGCTTTGGCATCAACCGCGGCTGCTTCAGCCTGCAGAATTTGATCCAGCTGACTGATTTGCTCACAAATGATCCAGTCTTTTTCATCGACCCAGTTCTGCGCGCCGTTTTTCACGGTGCGGATTGGCACAATGTACCGGCAGCTGGTTTGCGGTTTCACCGAGGCGAAAATTGGCACAAAGCCAAAATTCAGCGCCGTTTCAATTAACGCCTGTTGGTTGTGCGGGTCAATGTCGGCTGCTTCGTCGATATAAATCGGGATCCGGTATTTGCCGCGTTCCCGTTCTGCCAACAGCTGGCGGATAAATAACATACCGCACAATAACTTAATGGTGATCCGGGTGCCGTTTGAACCCGCCGAGTCAATTTTATCAAAATACTCGACATCACCGGCACGATTGACCACTTTAAACCGGATATCGAATAAATCCGATAATGTCAGACCGGCTTTGTCGCTCGCTGCCTGAATTAAATAATCTTTGGCGGCGTTAATTTCGCGCTCGTCGGTGGTCACGCCAGGTGCTAATAAATCCAGCGTGTCGCCTTGTTGATACGCATCTGAAGTGGTCAAGATGGTATCTATATGGCCGACCAGCAGTTTGCGATCAACAATTTCGATTTTAAAATCTTGCAGGTTAGAAATCTGATGGCGCCAAATGCCGCGGTTAAAGCTATTGAGCTCGCGGTGCAGCCGGTCTAAATCCGAGCGCAGGCCTTTAAGGGTAGAAGCCACTTCAGTTAAGGCTACCCGGGCCCGGCGTTCAATGGCTTCACGTTCTTTATCCAGGTGATGGAACGCCTGAATAAGCTTCTGATACTTGGCGTCTTCGTCAGTTTCAGCTTCAAACTTGCTGATGCCGGCGTTAAAAATAAACAAATAGGTATTTTTAACGTTGATTTCTAATAGTTTGAGTTCCTGACAATGTTTATTGTAGGAGCGTAACTCGTCGGCCAGATTGTCATATTCCAGTGTAATTTCAATCGGATAAGGCGTAACGCGGCCGCTGTAGAAATCGAGCTGAAAATCAATCCGTTCTTTTTTCTCGTGTTCAATACGCTCTAACTGACGTTTCAGCTGATCTTGTTTGTTGGTGACCAGATTACGCCGATCCGACAAACTGCTGGCTTTGTGCTGCACTTCAGAGAGCTGCTCGTGCAGAATTTCTTCTTCGCGGTCCAGCTCGTCGACTAAATCTTGCTGTGGATCACGCAGCTCGCGCATTTGCTCGAAGCGGGCGAAGCGTTTTAAATCTTCTTCCGCTTGTAGCATATCGGCATATAACCGCTCTTTTTCGCGGGTTTTACCGGCCAAATCCTGCGCTACTTCTTCTTGTTGTTCTAAAGTTGCCAGGGTCAGTTGCAGCGCTTCAATTTGCTCTTTGAGTTGAATTTTGCCTTCAACGCCGGTCATATCCGGTGCTGATAAATGCGCTAAGTCAATCACAGCGCCTTTGAGGTGCAATTTGCCCTGCCGGAAACAATCGGCCAACTGACTTAATTGTTCACCAAAAGCATCGTCATCACTGATTTGCACATCGCCGCCAGTCGCGGTTGATAACGACAATAAATCCGGGTTCAACGCTTTAATCAGCTGCTGCACTTCTGGCAGTGACAAATCCTCGCGCAAGCGTGAGTAAAGATTGTATTCGAGGTTTTTCAGCTGCAACTTTAAGCTTTTCAGCTGCTTTTGCGTCTGCGCTTGTTGATGCGCCAAAGTCACCGGATTGAGATTAGCCGCACCTTGTAGACTGTGGCTCAGCGATTCATAACTCTGCCGGATATTGGTGAGGTTCGACTGTAACGTTGCGAGGTTGGTTAGACCAAACCGCTGCGCCAGCGTATCGTGCTCGGTAAACCACTGTTGTAGTTCCAGTTTACGCCCAGACAGTTCCTTAATTTGGCCAACGTATAAACGCTGTTTATCTTCAAGCTGACTTTTTTCGCGGTGCAGCTCTTCTAAGCTGCCGGCCAGTTCTGCTTGCTGATCGTCAAGGTAACTTTGAAACTCCACCAAAGCGCGGTCGAGTTTTGGCGCATACGCAGCCAAACGACCTTTGAGCACCGAGCGGTTGTCGATTAAATTTTCTAAAGCTTCAACTGCTTGTTGCTGATTTTCCAGCGCTTTCAGTTCACGTCGGTCACGATTAACCTTTTCAAAAGCATTGTGCCAAACGGTATAAAAATCGACTTTCGGATCGCTTAAATGCCGGGCAAATACTGGCAGTAATAGTCGTTTTACATCCTGCGCCGTCAGGCGGTGCAGGTTCAGAATACGGCGAAAGATGTCTTTGTAGACCGGCGCATCGCTAACATTAGTCAGCGGGATCATCCGCAGGTTAATTTTGCTGTCATAAGGCGTGGCACCGCCGGTCAGCATCGAGTTCAGCTCAGACGGTTTCAGTTCCAACGGATCAAAGCCGAGTTGGCGTAAATGATGATCCAGCTTGTTGTATTTGATAATGCTGTTATTGACCAAATAATGGTCAAGGTTCAGCTTGCCGTTGTAGCAAAAATACTGGTACTGATAACCGGCAATTTTACCTAGGCCTGCCACCCCAATCACCACCGGGCCGTTTGGCAAGTTGGCTTCCAGCAGAATGTAACTTTGGTCGGTGCCAAAATAGAATTTCCGGGTTTCGTCCAGATCGTGGCCATCCCATTCGGTCAGCCGTAAATCGTTAATCAGTGGAAACTGCAGCGCATTAATCACCGAACTTTTACCGGTATTGTTTGGGGCACAAATGGAGGCGGAATTATCCAGCGGAATGACACATTTGGCGTAGCCGGCGGTATTAAGAAGCGCCAGCTTGGTTAAGCCGTATAACTCAGACATCGGCTTGCTCCTGTTGCTCGTTAGAAGATTCACCCGGGAATTCAGCAAGTTGGTCTACTGCCATTAATGCATCCAGGTAACGGTACACTGGCGACAATAATTTAAAATGTTCACCCTGCGCTTTAGCAAAACCGTAACGTAGCATGCGGTTCATCACTTCCCGTTTTAGGTCAGTGGCCGAAAATACTTCCAGCTGCTCAAATAAATGATATTGCTGCTGCAAAATGCTGGCGAGAATTTCGTGACTGATTTCGACTTCAAATAATGCACGTAGTGGATCCTGGCCTTGGTCGGCAAAAAACTCCACCAGCGCATAAGTGGTCAGCGCAAATAACCGTGAAATTTTGCCCATATTGACGGTGGCGTCATCAACATCAAAATGAAAATAACCACGGCTGTCTCGTTTGAGCTGGTTACCTAAAGCGGTAAAGAGCGCAGCATATGCTTCTTCGTTGGTATCGAGCTCTTGCCAGAGGGCAAAATCCTGCTCGCTGATATGATAACCGGTGCTGAGTTTCTTATGAATTTCAGCCAGTTGGGTTAATTGTTCCAATTCAATCTGCATGCATTAAGTTCCGGAAGTTGCAGTGGGCACAAAAGGGTGGAGCGTCAGGCGATAGCCGTTAACTTCAAGCGTTGAGTACTGCTCAAGATGCTGAAGTTTCAGGGTAGGGGCGCGGCTAAGCTCCTGATATAAAAATAACAATTCATCAACTGGCAGTTGCGGGTAGCTTTTGGCCAGCCATTTCGATAAATCAGTATTGGCTTTTTGAGTGCGAGCCGATTTTAACACTTCGGCCAGGTCCGGCACCCGGATATTGGCGTTGTCACCCGGATCAACCTGCTCCGGCATCTGATAAGCTTCGTCCTGGTAATCAACCAGTTCCGCCATATAACTGGTGATCTGATTGGCCGAGCCTAAGCTGAATTTCTGATGATCCGAGCTGAATTTTGGTACCAGCTGTTCCAGCGTCGGTTCCAGGCCTTTTTTCCTAAGATGCGCTAGTAGCGCACTGGCGTTACGCGAAATCAGCGTGTTTTTACGCAGTTCTTCCCGCAGTGGCATAAGCACGTCGGTGCTTCGGATAAGCGCTTCACGGCCAATCTGATTCATGTCGAGCAAACGGGTGCGCAGCTGCACCAGCGGCTCTTTTTCACTTTGTAAAAAGCCGGTTTGTTCGATATTGAGGATTAGTTCACTCAGCTGATGTTCCAGTGCCTGCATGCTGTACTGAAAGGGCGCATTGATATCGATCATCTGCAATACAGGTTCGATGTATTCGTCAAATGCTTCCATCACCGCGCTATAACGTTTGGCGAGGCTTAGTTTGGCGTCATCAGCTTTGGCCTTTTCGACCAGATGCATAATGGCACTTTCGTTTTTGCGAAAATGTTTCACCACTTCACGCACCCGTTCATCCATTAAACGGATAAATCGGCGCATTTCGCTGACGTCTTTAGTGTCGGCAGCGGCTTTTAACTTGCCGCGTAGCCGGTCTAAATCTTCAATCCGACTTTGGATATCGCCAACGGTACCCAACTGATGTTCCTGAGTCAGGAATTGAATAAACTCCAGCACCGCCCGGTTCAGTTCGAGCTGACTGGATTTGGCCAGTGGGATCAGCACTTCATGCTGCAACAAACGTTGCGCTTCCCGGAACACCTGTTCGCTGCTCAGGCTTGGTGAGTTGCGCTGAATAAGCGCCTGTACATCCTGAAAACTAAAACTTCCAAGCGTACTGCGGCTGACCAGTGTTTCTAATACCGGCCAGTGGTCGTCCAGACATTTGATGATTTTTTTTGCTGATAGCATGAACTTGTAACTTTTCGTTAAAAAATTAAAGGATATCGACCAAAGTATGACCAGTTGCAGGTAGTGCGAAGTGGCTGGCAGTGATAGAATGCCGCCCCGCCAATAATGCACTTCCACTCACAATAAGCTGGTGAAATTTTATGTTAAGTACGGTAATACTGGGCTTGGTAGCCCTGGCATTTGTGCTGATCGTTATAGAGGATATTATCCACGTAAACAAGGCAAAAACGACACTTTTTTTCGGTACTCTGTGTTGGATCCTGGCCTTTATCTTTCCAATGCACGGTGCTACAAGTGCCGAAGTCAGTGAGCAGCTGAACCATAACCTATTAGAAATAGCGACTTTGTGGCTATTTTTGATGTCAACTATGACTTTTGTCGCTTATCTTAACAGCAAAGGTTTTATCGCCCAGATGGTGCAACGCATGTTGCCGGCGGAATTATCTGAACGCCGGCTGATGTTTATCATTGCCGCTTTTGCTTTTGTATTCTCGTCTTTCGCCGACAACGTCACTGCTACTTTAGTGTCAATTGCAGTGATTGCTTCGTTAAAAATGGAAGTGAAAAAGCGCATTAAATACGCCACCTTGATCATTTTTGCCGTCAATAGTGGTGGTGTGTCGTTAATCACCGGTGATGTAACCACGCTGATGTTCTTCCTTGCAGAGAAGGTCACCATCGCCAACTTGTTGTTATTGGTCATCCCGGCATTTTTTGCTGTAGCGGTATTGGCGATTCTGTTATCCCGCGGTATGAACGACCGGATCAAAATTGAAAAGTCGACCAAACCGATTGAAAAAGCCGATGCCATTATTGCCGGTATTTTCGCCGCGACCATCGGCTCGACCTTATTATTAAACATCCTGTTTCAAATCCCGCCGGTGCTGACCTTCCTGTTTGGCCTTGGTATTATGTTCTTAAGCGCCCAGTTTTTGCTGCGCAAGAAAACCACCCAAAGCATTTTGAATTATGTGCGGGAAGTTGAATTTGAAACGCTGCTATTTTTCCTCGGCGTATTGTTGTTGGTGGGTATTCTTAAAGAAATCCATTTCCTCGATCATTTCACCAGTCTGTATGCGGTATTACCACCAGTACAAGCCAATTACCTGATGGGCTTAGCATCATCGCTGATTGACAACGTACCGTTAACTGCAGCGCTTCTGAAAGCGAATCTGACGATGAGTCCAGGTGAATGGCTGATGCTGACCTACGCGACTGGGGTCGGTGGTTCAATTCTGATCATCGGTTCAGCGGCTGGTATTATTGCGATGAGCAAAGTCAAAGAGCTGACGTTTGGCAGTTATTTCAAAATGGCTGGTTATTTACTGTTTGCCTACTCGCTGGGTTACAGCGGTGTGTATTACTTCGGCCAGTTCGCCAGTTAATGCTGAATTATGACTGTTAAGCTGAGTCTGGGCTCAGCAAACAGTCTTGTAAACAACGGTGCTTCGGCGCCGTTTTTTTTGGTTTAAAATCATTTATTTACAAGCTATTTACTGCGTTGGTTGACTGAATAATTCAGATAGACATCTAAAAGTCTGTTGCCTTAGGTAAAAAACTACAGTAAGGTAGCGCCGTCAATCATATCTGATAGACCAGAAGAGGAGCGTTCACCAGGTAGTTCAGCGCAGGTTGCTATAAACCGGATACTGAATGAGGGGGATGAACGCCGAGGATGTTACGTCGTAGCAGCGTAACGTCCGGTCAAAAGGGCTGAATCCCTGCGACTGTCACCTGAAACCCGGTGGAGAGCTTCTGGCCTTTGTTCGTCTGCAAGTAGACAGCATGCCGGCTCGCGCCTGGTTTGCTGTGTCTGATTGTTGCGCTGCAAATGCCATGCTCTGCTTATGTTTTTTATAAGGAGAGAAACCTTGTCAAATCTGAATTCTGCGGCGTCTGCTGCATCCTTATCTCGTGAAGAGCAGTCTTCATCCAGTTTGTCTTATCAAATCATCGTCGCCAAATTTGGCGGTACCAGTGTTGCAGATTTTGCAGCTATGTCGCGTTGTGCCGATATTGTGCTGGCCGATCCAAATATTCGGTTAATAGTGGTCAGCGCCAGTTCTGGCGTCACTAATATGCTGGTCGAGATGACCAAACAAACCGAAGCGGCAGCGCGTCTGAATGCTTATGCCGGTGTTGAACGCATTACCTATGCCGTGCTGCAGCAATTGCAGCAACAGGCTTTGGTTGGCGCAGCTATTGAACAGTTGCTGTTAGAACTGAAAACGCTAGTGGATTTAAACCGCAGTTACTCTGATATCGAAAAAGATCTGGTGCAATCCTTCGGCGAGCGGTTAAGTTCAGTGTTGTTCGCCCAGGTATTGGCCGAGCGGGGCGCGCCGGTCAGCAGTTTTGATGTGCGGCGGGTGATGCGTACCGATTCACGTTTTGGCAAAGGTGAGCCGCAAATTGACACTATTGCCGCCTTAACCAGCCAGTATCTGCAGCCGTTGTTAACCCAGCAGCTCATCGTTACCCAAGGCTTTATCGGTGCCGACAGTCAGGGGCAAACCACCACGTTAGGCCGTGGTGGCTCTGATTACAGCGCGGCAATTTTGGGCGAAGCAGTTGGGGCGAAAGTGGTACAAATCTGGACCGATGTAGTCGGCATTTTTACCACCGATCCAAGACTTACCGATCAGGCACGGTGTATCCCGGAAATTAGTTTTGATGAAGCGGCCGAAATGGCGACTTTTGGTGCCAAAGTATTGCACCCGGCGACGCTTATTCCGGCGATGCGGCAGAATATTCCGGTGTTTGTTGGCTCCAGCCGCGAACCTAATGCCGGGGGCACCTGGATTTCCAAACAAGTCGACACCAAACCTTCTTATCGCGCTATTGCGCTTCGAAAAGCGCAAACCTTAATTACCGTAAAAAGTCCGGCGATGCTCCATGCGGCAGGCTTTTTAGCGCGGGTGTTTGATATTTTGAGCCGTCATCAGATTTCGGTTGATTTAGTCACCACTTCAGAAATAAGTGTGGCATTAACATTAGATGATGCACCGGGCAGCGCTTTTACTCAGTCGATTGAACCGGCGTTGGCTGAACTCAAAGCATTTTCTGAAGTGACGGTGGAGCAAAATCTGAGTTTAATCGCGGTGATTGGTAACCATTTACATAGCACCCGCGGTGTCACTGGTTCATTATTTCAGGCACTGGAAAAAATCAATATGCGACTGATTTGCCATGGTGCCAGCCGCCATAATCTGTGTTTTCTGGTGCAGGATGGCGAAGCGGCCGGTGTGGTGAAAGAGCTGCATCAGGCTTTATTCTGAGCAGAACGATAGCTGTGAATTAACGATAAAAAAACCGCCAGCTGGCGGTTTTTTTAATTAAAGGATTAGCGAAATATTAAACAAACAGCTGTTTAAATTCGTTAAACAACACCACAAATTCCGGTGAACGATAGAAATCAGTGGATGGAATTAAACCCAGGTCAGCATAAGGTTTCAGTAAGGCAGCCATATCGCCATCGGCGTGGTAACGACCCTGTTTGATGGCCGCGATCCGGATAAAATCAACATAAGAAGGGTGCGCAGGCTTATAGCTGTCTACATCCCATTGTTCGGCTACTTCAATCAGTTCACTTGGGAAACCCCATGAGGTCAGAATATTCGCGCCAATTTTTCCGGAGATATTGGTGATGGATTGTTTAATAAAGGCTTCGTCACCGAAAATTTCCAGTTGACGCTCAGCTTCGGTCAGGATCGGTAATGCGCCGATATTGTGGACTAAGCCCGCCAATGTCATGGTGTCGAAGTTCACTGCCGTGTGTTTAAACGACGAGTTATATTGCTGCATTGCTGCCAGCGCAAATGCGGTCAGTTCCAGAGTTTCCGACCAGACTTTTTCCATTTGGGTTTTGACAAAAGCCGACTTCGATACAAACAACTGTTCCATCGCCATCGCAGTGACTACGTTTTTAATGTAACGCAGACCGATGCGGGTAGTGGCTTGCTGTAATGAATGGACATGCACACCACGGCCGACAAAAGCGCTGTTGGCGATTTTCATAATACGAGCCGATAACGCCGGATCATGTGAAATCATGTCTGACATTTTGGCGAGGTTTACATTTGGATCATCTGCCATTTTGCGGATTTTCAGGGCGATTTCTGGCAGGCTTGGTAAAACTAAAGTATCGGTACGAATTTTTTCAATCAGGATAGTCAGTAAGGCATTTTGCGCAGTCATATTAGAACCTTGTAACAGCTTATTTGTCATTGTTGGGTAATGCTTCTGGCTTGATTATTATCTATTCAGAACAACTTTCACAGCAGGGCAGAAAAATAAAAATAGTGCTGAAATTTTACCCGCTTGTTGCCTTTTTCTTGTGTTGGACAATTGAAAGGCACTGCGTTTGTCAGATGTGTAAAAATGGGCTTGGAAGCACAATATCTTGTTAGAATTTCGTCAATAGAGTTCGTTGATATTGATTCGGCTCTAATTTCAGTCCTAGCTGGCGGATTTTATCCTCAAGTTGGATCAAGTCCAGCTCGAGTTCCTGCAGATTCAGTACGTTATCATCAAGCTGCCACAATTGGCGTGAACCATGATAGTTGTACAACAAGATGATGATTGCATCGACATTGTTGTCGCTGGCCGCGCGTTTAAGGGTCGTTAAACGGCGGTTGATCAGGTTCAGTTCGTGTTTGAGATCCCAGACATACGCCACTTCATAAAAATACGCTGAGCTTTTTAACCGATGCAGACAAAAAGCAGCAATACCGCCGCCGATGCTGACACCAAGCAAATTTAAAAAGAAATTATCACCGGCGGCAGAACCAAAATACAACACCAGCAAACTGGATATTCCGACACCGACCGCCGCAAAAAAGGCAATAGCCGACACAATAATGACGTTTAAATGACTGCGGTAGGTGTCTTTATTAATGTCTTTTAACTGCATAAGAAACCCTGTACTGCTAAGCCGTTGATTAATATTGCCATTCAGTTAAACCTTCCGTCATGTTCAGCTGATGCCAGGATGGACGTTGCCGCAATTGATCGGCAATCCACTTTAACCTTGGCCAGGCTAACGCGGTGTTTGGCATATTACGCGACCAGCGCATATACATCGTCAGTAAAAAATCGGCAGCGGTTGGTTTATCGCCGGTTAACCATGGGCCGTGCTGGGTCAAATGTTGCTCCAGCCGATCCCAGCAGCTTTCAATTTTATGCTGCAGTGCCAGTTTTGTTGCTGGCGGATATTCGGTTAATCCGAGATCTGCCGGATAAAACCATAACCGGAACGTCGGTGCCAACTGATTGGTCAAATACATCAGCCACTGGATAAATTCGGCGCGTTTTGCAGAAGCTGGTTCTGGCGCCAGTCCGGCTTCTGCATGTTGTTCTGTCAGATATAACACAATGGCTGCAGATTCACAGAGATAACGTGTGCCATCGAACACAACCGGTACCTGACCACTAGGATTGATCGCTAAATATTCAGCAGATTTTTGTTCGTTTTTGGAAAAATCGAGTTGATGCAGGGTAAACGGCTGTTGCAGTTCCAGTAACAACCAATGGACGACCAGGCTGGCAGAGCCTGGTGAATAATATAATTGGTACATAGCGCGTCCTTTCACCAATGATTTTTTTCATTTTTGCCTAACTGCCGCTTAATGTAAAGCAGCTGCAGGTTGATTTATTCGGTAAAACAACACTTTGAGCTGCACATTACAGTGCTACGTCTGCAGCAGCCAGACCTGACTCCGCCGTCTTGGTCAACTCAAACAACTTGTCCCGAATACGCCAGAAGCGGCCATCTTTACGGGCGACAATGGCGTCCGGTGGGCGTAACCTGTGACTTTGCGCGACGATAAGCGCCACCGTTTTTATCTCAAATGGCCGATGCCGATCCGGCAGATGCGGCGGTAGAAATAGCGTGGCAAAACGAAGTTTCTGTGCCTTGGTCTGAATGGGCCAGAATTCATGAATGTGTTGATTGTCGTCATTGTGATAACTGATTTTTAGTTTTTGTGCGCCTTTCACATCGGTCATGACGGACAACTCCATCCGCTGGGGATAGATGATCAGTGCGTCTTTGAGTTTAAGTGCTTCCTGTAGCTTTTTATCGGGATCCACCAAAACCGTCTGACACTGGTTGCAAAATTTGGCGGCAATATCATGTTCAGCGCCACATTCCAGACAAAATTTCGCCCGGAATCGATAACCACATTCGTGAATATGCGTTGGATCACTGCGATCAAACCCCTGACAACGCCGGCCATAATGTTCCAGTACCAGGCCATTGATGTCGGTTTTACCCCAGAAAGTATTGGCAAAACGGCACACCGGACAATGCACGGTCACCAGTTCACTGTCGGAAGCCGGTGGCGGTGTGCCGACTTCAGGAGAGTACAAATCATACATATTGCCGGCGTAATCCAGCACCAGACAATCAGTTTTACCCGGCGCCAGACGCAGGCCACGACCAACAATCTGTTGGTACAGGCTGACCGATTCGGTTGGCCGCAAGATGGCAATTAAATCAACATGCGGGGCATCAAAACCCGTGGTCAGCACCGCCACGTTCACCAGATATTTCAGCTGCTGCGCTTTAAAAGCGGTCAGTAGCTGATGGCGTTCCGCGGATGGTGTTGTTGCCAGGATCAGCGCCGCTTCGTTTTGAGGTAAATAACCCAACACTTCACGGGCGTGCGCGCTGGTAGCAGCGAAAATCATCACGCCACGACGGGTTTTAGCGTAGTGCTGCACCTGATTAATAATTTGTGGCGTGACTCTTTTGGCACTGTTAATGACTTCCGCCAGCTCATCTTCGCGAAAATAACCAGCCGCAGTGGGTTTTAACCCGGAAAAATCGTAGCTGAGCAGCGGCGCATCCAGCACTTTAGCTGGCGTCAGGAAACCCTGATCCAACAGATAGCGAATAGGTAATTCAAAAATACAAAAGCGGAAAAAACGCGGTTCCTCACTGCGCACCAGGCCGCGGCTGTGATACTGGTAAATAAAACCCAGCCCCAGCCGGAATGGGGTGGCAGTTAAACCGAGAATTTTAATACCGGGGTTCTGTTGTTGCAGATGACTAATCACCTGGCGGTAACTGCTGTCTTCGTCTTGCGGCACCCGATGGCATTCGTCGATGACTAACAAGCTAAAGCTAGCGCAAAAAGCATCCAGATTACGTGCGACTGATTGAATGGAGGCAAATACCACCTGATCGCCGGTTTCTTTACGACCAAGCCCTGCGGCGTAAATACTGGCGGTCAGGCCATATTGCTGATATTTACTGTGGTTTTGCTCCACAAGCTCTTTGACATGTGCCAACACCAGCACCCGCCCTTTGGCGAGGCGGGCCAGTTCAGCAATCACCAGGCTTTTACCGGCGCCGGTCGGCAATACCACCACGGCTGGGTCAGCCTGCCGTCGAAAGTAATGCAATACCGCTTGCACGGTTTGTTGTTGATAGTCTCTTAGCTGATACATTTCTGTCGTTTTATCAGATCCAATCTATACCCTAAATCATTGACGTTGCAAATGGCCACGGTGGAACCGCGGCAACTGAACGAACCTGGAATGCCAGTCCGACCCGGAGCATAGTAGTCCTATGTGACTGGCCGCGCTGGCGTCCCAGTCGGACTGACGCCTCAGTGAATGAAGGCGGCCAACAACCCTGCAACTGCAAGGATGACGGGTATAGTTATTGCAAACCCTGATGGCTAAATAACATCGCTTTTTCAGCGAGGAAAGCCGCTTTGATTTGCTTTTGCTCATCGCCCCAGATACAAGAGCGGGTGCCAAGCGCTTCTTCGCAACTGTCTGGTTTACCGATGATGGCGGTGACTTCATCGTAAGACATACCGGTTTTCAGCAGTTGGTAGTTGTCCATAGATAATTTGCTGCAGCCGGCCAGCGCGATTAACATCAATACAGCGGTGAGCTTTTTCATGGTTATTCCTATATTTATTGTATGAATTGTTGTTTTAAGTGTTGTTCGTCATTGCCTGGTCTCGCAACATCTGGGCTTCACTCTGCGCCGATTTAGGGTTGTCCGCTGATAGCGCCAGCAGTTGTATTTTCCTCTACCGGCAACAGCGGCGGTGCAAATCGCCGAATTTGCAGCACCAGCCCGAGGTGCGGATGATCCAGATAATGCACTTCGCCAATCAGTAAACGGGTTTGATCGTTGCTGTGATAAGTGCTGAGTTTGCTGCCATCAGCGCTTAACCGCCGCAAATTAAAGTCAGTTTCGGCGAACAACATCCGCTCGCTGTACACTTTCACCAGACCGTCTAATTGCCAGACCGGACTGTCGCTTTGTTGGTTAAATGCCGGTTGTAATTCTGCCAGTGGCGTCGCCGGATTTTGCGCCAGCGCTTGTTCTAAAGCGCTGATTTGCTGCAACAACTGACCTTTGCCGTCTGTAGCTGGCGCTACAGCATTGGCTTTGGTTCGACCATAATAATCAAACTGTTGGCCAAAATTACTGCCGGCAAACCAGCGGTAAGGCCGTGCCGCACGTTTACCTGCCAGCGGTTGCCGCCAGGCGGTGTGTAACAGCAGTTGATGATGACCACGCTGTTTCAGCTGATAAGCTAAGTCTTTGAGTTGTAAAGCACTTTCTGGAGCCAGATAAGGCTGTGGCTGATGTAGCTCCTGACCTTGAGGCGTGAGCGGCAGTTGCGCCGGAGGTTGTTGCCGGATTTGCACTGCGCCCGGCAGCGTTACATTGAGATTTACATGCAAAGTTGCATTTAATGCCGCGCTTATCATTTGATGATGATCAAGAGCGCATAACTCTGGTAACGGCTGATAGCCGTCAGACAGCGGTAAATTAATTTTCGCTTGTTGGAACTGATAAGCCGCTAAGCTGGCTTCATTGGTGGCAAATAACGGCGCTGTGACATCTGCTGTGGCAAGCGACAACTCAGGATCTGAATTAAAAGAAACTTCCGGTTTTGGACAAGCCGGTGCAGCCAGCAAAATGGCGGTTAAATCCGGTTGATATAACGGACTTAATAAATCGACACTGCCAGTTGTCACTACTTCGGTGACCTTCGGCGGAAACTGTTCCAATAACCGCTGACTATTGTCCCGGCTAAACGCCAAAATCTCAATTTCAAACCATGAAGTTTCGATACTTTGCGCCTTGGCATTTGGCAGTAGTAGCGCAGGCGCCAGCAACAGAGCTGCGACCAGGTTTTGGCCTGTACTTGCGTTGAAAGGTCGCGTCACTGGTGTTAACTTTTGGACTTTAATAGGGTTTCTCCTCATCGTGTCGGGCTCTGCGCACCATTGGCCAACATATCTGCCAACATGGCTTTGACCAGTTCCAGCCGTTCGGCGGTGGTGTTGGTAGCAATAGTAAACTTCAGTTTATTGCCACCTTCTAATTTGTAAATCCGCGATTGGGTCTGAATGAGTTTAATTATATAACCAGGTTGCACTAAGGTGCGCTCGGCGAATTCGATGCTGCCGCCTTTGCTGCTGACTTCCAACCGGCGGATCCCCAAGTGCTGCGCCTGATGTTTAAAGCCAGTAATAGCGACAAGATTTTTGGCTGCATCCGGCAATAAGCCAAAGCGGTCAATCAGTTCAACCTGAATTTCATCTAAATCGTGACTGTCTTGACTGCTGGCGAGGCGTTTATAGAACGATAACCGCAGGCTGACATCTGGAATATAGCTGTCCGGAAGTAGCGCCGGAATTTTTAAATCCAATTCTGTTTGCTGACTGAGCATGGCATCGAGACTTGGCTCACGGCCGTCTTTTAACGCTTTGACTGCTTCTTCCAACATTTCCATGTACAGCGTAAAGCCAACCGATTCAATCTGACCACTTTGGTCATCACCCAGCAATTCGCCGGCGCCCCGGATTTCTAAGTCGTGACTGGCGAGGGCAAAACCAGCGCCTAAATCTTCCAGCGCTGAAATCGCTTCTAAGCGTTTTTGCGCATCGCTGGTGAGCCGTTTGGGTGGTGGCGTCAGTAAATAGGCATAAGCCTGATGGTGTGACCGGCCAACCCGGCCCCGTAATTGGTGCAACTGTGCCAGACCGAAATTATCTGCCCGCTGAATGATAATGGTATTGGCGGTCGGCACGTCGATGCCGGTTTCGATAATGGTTGAGCACAGCAACACGTTAAAACGTTGATGGTAGAAGTCAGCCATCACCCGTTCCAGTTCACGCTCCGGCATCTGGCCGTGGGCGATGCCAATCATCGCTTCGGGCAATAATTCGGCGAGATCAGCGGCGGTTTTTTCAATACTGGCCACATCATTGTGCAGATAATAGACCTGACCACCACGCATTATTTCCCGCAGCACCGCTTCGCGAATGAGGCCAGTTTCATATTCGCGGACAAAGGTTTTTACCGCTAGGCGTTTGGCCGGTGGCGTCGCGATAATCGATAAATCGCGCATGCCGGATAACGACATATTTAAGGTGCGTGGAATAGGGGTGGCGGTCAGGGTCAGAATATCGATATTGGCTCTGAGCGCTTTGATTTTCTCTTTTTGCCGTACGCCAAAGCGGTGCTCTTCGTCGACGATTAACAAGCCCAGCTCGTGGAATTTAATATCGTCCTGCAGCAATTTATGGGTGCCGATCAGAATATCGACTTTACCGGCTTCGACATCGGCCAGAATGACTTTCTGCTCTTTAGGACTGATAAACCGCGACAACACTTCCACTCTGACCGCCCAATTGGCGAAGCGGTCACGGAAGTTTTCAAAATGTTGCTGCGCCAGTAAGGTCGTCGGCACCAGAATGGCCACCTGATGCCCATCATCAACCGCGACAAAAGCCGCCCGCATCGCCACTTCGGTTTTACCAAAACCCACATCACCACAAACCAGCCGATCCATCGCTTGTGGCGTTTGCATATCGTTCAGCACTGCGGTGATGGCATCTTGTTGATCGGCAGTTTCTTCAAACGGAAAACCATCAGCGAACTTTAAGTAATTGTCCTGATCGACTTTAAAGCCATAACCTTTTTGCGCCGCGCGCATGGCGTAAACATCCAGTAGTTCAGCAGCAACATCACGGACTTTCTCGGCGGCTTTACGCCGGGCTTTTTCCCAGCTGTCGTTGCCGAGTTTATGTAGTGGTGCATGGTCTTGATCGGCGCCGGAGTAACGACTCAGCAGATGTAAATTCGACACCGGCACATAAAGTTTGCTGCCACCGGCGTATTCAATAGTCACAAATTCGGCGGTGATGCCAGCGGCATCCAGTACCTGCAAGCCCTGATAACGACCAATACCGTGCTGTAAATGCACCACTGGTTGGCCTTCAGATAATTCGGCCAGATTGCGGATTATGGTGTCGCTGGACACTTGCTGGCTGTGCTTGCGACGACGGCGCTGGCTGATTTTCAGACCGAATAATTCGTTTTCACTAATGAGCGCAATATTGCCGCAATCTTTCAGCCAGACGCCTTGTTCCAGCGCGCCAATGCCGATGGCGATATCGTGATCGGAGGTGGCAAAATCCAGCCAGCTGTCAATTTGCGGTAAGCGAATACCGGCTTTTTGCACCAGTTGCAGCAAACTTTCACGCCGACCCTGCGATTCCACCAAAAACAACACCCGGCCACGCTGTTGTTTTTGCGCCAATACAAAAGCTTGTAAGCTGGCGAGTGGCTCGGTTTGTTGATGATTGACCGTTAAATCTGGCAGCAGCTGACAAGGCAAATTAGCCTGACCGGTTTTTTCCGGTAACACTGCGCGGGATAAGCGAATTCGTGGTCTTGGTTTGAGTTCAGCAAACAGTTCATCGACGCTGAAATACAGCTGCTGTGGTTTTAAAATCGGCCTTAATAAATCGATGGCCCGATCCTGATACCGTTTATCAACGTCCTGCCAGAAACGATGGGCTGCAGCTTCAATATCACCTAGTGCCAGCACCACCGTTTGATGCTGAAAAAAGCTTAATAACGACTCAGTTTTTTCGGCAAATAACGGCAAATAATATTCAATACCAGCGGGCAGAACTCCCTGACTCACTTGCTGATACAACGATTCTTTTTCATTACGCGCCGGAAATAATTCGCGATAGCGGCTACGAAAGCGCTCAATAGCAGCTTTATCCAGCGGAAATTCGTGTGCCGGTAACAGTTCGATGCTGGTGACTTGAGCGACTGTGCGCTGATTGTCCGGATCAAAGGTACGCAGGCCGTCAATTTCGTCATCAAAAAAGTCGATGCGATAGGGTAACGAGCTGCCCATCGGATACAAATCCAGCAAGGAGCCACGCACCGAAAACTCGCCGTGCTCCATCACCTGATCCACAGCGCGATAACCGACTTGGGTCAGTTGGCGTTTTAACGAGGTTAAATCCAGTCGCTGGCCCTTTTTAAGCACCAGACTTTGCGTTTGTAGATGGTTGTGCTCACAAAGCCGAAGCATTAGGGTGCTAACCGGCACGATGACCAGGCCCTGGGTTAAATGCGGCAGCTGATACAGCGTGCGCAGGCGCTGTGAAATAATATCCTGATGCGGCGAAAAAATGTCGTACGGCAAAGTTTCCCAGTCCGGGAAGCTATGAATAAGGCTGGCGTCACCCAGAAAGACCGATAATTCCTGTTCAATCCTCAGTGCCGTTGGGGTGTCAGGTACCACCAGTAAATACAACGCCTGTTGCTCGCGTAACAGCTCACTTAGTACCAGCGGCAGGGCAGCACCTTGTAGATTGCCCCAGCTTAATAAATCGCGGGTGTTGGAGAGTTGCGGCAGGCTGGCCAATAAATTGGCGGCGCTGTTTGCTTTGCGGGTTTGGGTACTCATAACAGGCCTCGCGCTAACTGCAGGTTCACGCTGGGTAACTTGACCAATGACACTTATACATTTCCTTGCGACTGACGTAATCTGGCTTTGGTTTTTAATTGTCTGGATTGCTCATGCAAACTGGCTCGCACCAGTACTTCGCGGTCTTCGTCGCGAATGCGGCTGACCACGCTTTGGATTAAATATTGGGTTGCTGGCTGTTGTTGCGGCTCGTTGGCATCGGTTGTTGCTTGTTCTTGCTCTTGCAACACGGAGTCCAACACTGTGGTTAAAAAGTACACCGCGCCATCAGTGCCGTTTAAAAACAATTTTACTTCCAGTGTCTGGCCGGCAGCTAGCGGTTGGTCACTTAAAAAATTCAGCGCCGAGCCGCCAAAACTTTGAGTGTTGCGACGATACGTTGGATCGTCTTGTTGGATCAGTAAATAACGCATCAACATATCGAGTTTTTTTGCTTGCGAGCGCAGATAAACCGCCAGATCTTCTGCCATTTCGCCCAGCTGCGACAAGGCTTTTAACGCCGAGCGATCTAAAGTTGCTTGTTCACTCGCCATCCGGAATGGCTCCGGGATCATGGTCAGAAAAAAATCTTCAGTGGGTAAAGGCGTCGACAAGGGTTTGATATTCGCCAGTACGGCCTGCTCGATGGCAAAATAGTCATGATACTGCTCACGCAGTTGATCCAATTGGCTCTGATCCATGTTTATCCTCGGCTCGCGGCTTGTAAGCGCCACGGTTTATCTTTATGATCACAATACTTTATCATTATCATTCACTGAAGTCCTGAGAAAAGGATGCAACTACCCATTCCGCTGTACATCGGCTTACGTTATAGCCAAAGTCGTAAAGGTCATGCCTTTTTATCCTTTATTACGCTGTTTTCCGTCACCGGGATCTTTCTTGGCGTGATGGCGTTAACCTTGGTCAGTTCGGTGATGAACGGCTTTGAAGCCGATCTGAAACGCCGTATTCTCGGGGTGTTACCCCATTTGGTGGTGTCGACCGAGAATGTTGCTGCAGGCGCCACCAGCCAAGACTGGCCTGCAGTGCTACTACAGCAAGATCCAACCATATTGCAGGTCAGCCCGTTTTTACAAACCGAAGCCCTGATCCAATCCAGCAAACAACTATCCGGCACCTTATTGCAAGGTGTTGACGTCAACCAGCTACCGCAGTTTTTACAGTCTTCATTGCAAATCGGCGATTGGCAGGAATTTGGCGCCGCCAGTTATCAGGTGATGTTAGGTTCGGCGCTGGCGGATAAATTGCGGGTGGATGTTGGCCAGAAAGTGCGGTTATTGTTGCCCTCCGGCGGCAGTTACACGCCGATGGGCTGGATGCCACGCCAGCGGGTCTTCACGGTCGCCGGGATTTTTCAAAGTGGCTCCGAAGTTGACAAAGTGGTGGCTGTACTGCGCCTCAAAGATTTACAACGGTTAAGTCCGGCGCCGCAGCAAAGCTGGCGGGTCAGCTTAGCCGAACCCTTTGATTCTCCGCGGTTGACACCATTGCTGGAAAGCGTAGCCGGTGTGACCAAAGTCGTCGATTGGCGGCAGACTCATGGCAAATTGTTTTCTGCGGTGGCGATGGAAAAAGCCATGATGTGGTTGATGTTAATGCTGATTGTCGCGGTGGCAGCTTTTAATATCGTTTCAGCGCTGGTGATGATGGTCACCGAAAAACAACGTGAAGTGGCGATTTTAAAAACTCAGGGCATGACCAACCGGCAACTATTTCTGGTGTTTGCGGTGCAAGGCATGAGCCATGGTGTAGTTGGTGCGGTCAGCGGCGGTATCGTCGGCTTGATTTTGTGTTATCAGCTCAATGCCATATTAGCGCTTTTAGGTTTACAACTGCTGCCGGGCATCGAATTACCGGTCGAAGTGCAACCCTTGCAGGTGTTGTCGATTGTACTGGCGGCTTTGGCATTAACGGCTGCGGCCGTGGTGTATCCGGCCTGGCGGGCAGTGCAGATTGAGCCGGCTGAAATTTTACGTGACGAATAACTGGAAGAACAACTGAATGTTGCGAGCAATCAATATTTGTAAAAGTTACCGCGATGGTAGTCATGTGACGCCGGTATTGCACAGCGTTAATCTGGACGTGCCAAGCCATCAGATGTTGGCGATTGTCGGCAGCTCTGGCTCTGGTAAAAGTACCTTATTGCATATTCTGGGCACTTTGGATCAGCAGGATAGTGGTGAACTTTGGCTTGCCGGACAAAATGTGGCGTTGTTGAGTGGTGTCGAAAAAGCGGCGCTACGCAATCAGCAGCTGGGTTTTATCTACCAGTTCCACCATTTGCTGATGGATTTTACCGCTTTGGAAAACGTAGCGATGCCGCTGCTTATTCGCGGAACCACTAAAGCGCAGGCTAATCAGCAAGCGACTGATATTTTACAACGAGTTGGCCTTGGCCATCGTATTGCGCACCGGCCAAGTGAGCTCAGTGGTGGTGAACGCCAGCGTGTCGCGATAGCGCGGGCGATGGTTGGTCGGCCAGGATTGGTGCTGGCGGATGAGCCAACAGGTAATCTCGATCATCAAACTGCGGAAAGCATTTATCAGCTGATGCGTGAGTTAAATCAGGAACTTGGTACCAGTTTTATTGTAGTGACGCATGATCGGATGCTGGCCAAGCGCCTTGACCGACAATTGTGGATGCAGGATGGACGGTTAGGGGACCTGCATGGCTAGTTTATCCTGGCAACTGGCGCGGCGTTATCGCCACACCCAAAATAGCAGCGCTTTTATTCGCTTTATTTCGGCATCATCGACCTGGGGTATTGGCCTTGGTGTGGCGATTTTATTGCTGGCGCTGTCAGTGATGAATGGCTTTGAGGCGGCGCTGAAAAACAAATTGCTGTCGGTGATCCCGCATGTGGAATTGCAGGCGTATGACGCGCCGATTGCCAACTGGCAGCCGAAATTACAAAAGTTAAGTCAGCAACCCGGCGTGGTGGCTGGGGCGCCTTTTATTCAATCAGAAGGCATGTTGCGACTGGGTAGCTCAGTAAAAGCGGCCTCAGTGCGGGGGATTGAGCTGGCTTATGAGAATCAAATCAGCCAGCTGCAGAATTTTGTCCGTGTTGGTGATTTATCCGCGCTCTCCGGCCACCAAATTGTGCTCGGGCAGGGGATTGCTGACGATTTAAAGGCCAAGGTCGGTGATTCAGTGCAGTTGCTGCTGCCGATGTGGTCAGAGCAAGGCGAGTTGGCGAGCCAGAAAAATGTCAGTTTAGAAGTGGTCGCTATTGTCGGCATTGGCGGACAGCTTGATTATCAACAAGTCTGGGTCGATATGACGGCGCTGGGCGAATGGCTGACCATTGCACCAGGGCATGTGGAAGGGTTGGCGTTTAAAATTGCCGATATTTTTGCCGCTGGTGATATCGCTCGTGAACTGGGCACTAAAACCAAAGATGTGGTGTATGTGTTGGATTGGTTTCGTACCCAGGGCCATTTATACCAGGATATTCAAATGGTTCGCAGCATCATGTATCTGGTGCTGGCGCTGGTAATTGCGGTGGCTTGTTTTAATATTGTGGCGACGCTGGTGATGGCGGTGCGGGAAAAAGAAGGTGATATCGCCATCTTATTAACCATGGGTACTAAACCTTCGGTGGTGATCCAGGCTTTTATGTGGCTGGGTTGGCTTAATGGGATTAAGGGAACCTTGGTCGGTGCTGTGGTTGGGGTATTGCTGGCCTGGCAAATCGAGCGGTTGTATCAGTTTGCGCATCAGGTGTTTGGCGTGCAACTGCTGGATCCAACCATCTATTTTATCGATTATTTACCTTCGGAAATCCACTTTTCAGATGTGCTGCTGACCGTGGGTGTGGCGTTAACACTGAGTCTGCTAGCGACTTTATACCCGGCGTTTAAAGCCGCCAAAGTGCAACCGGCATTGGTGCTGGGGCAACGTTAATTGCGCAGCTAACACAGGATTATCGTTGTCCTCGGCTTAGCCGACGGCGCTGCCAGCGTTTGGCGACGTGATAACGCCAGCCGTGGTGCATCACAAAAGCTGCCAGACTGGCCGTTAACACACCGGCCACCAGACAACCGGTTAAAAATGGCACACCGACGGTCTGTGCACTTTGCGCCAGCCAACTCCAGCTCACTTCAAAGGCAAAGTGCTGCTCTGGCAATCCCAGTAGAAAATTCCCAAACACATAACACAGATAAAAGATCACCGGCATGGTCAGCGGATTGGTGATCCAGACTAGTGCAATAGATAACGGTAAATAGGCATGAAAGCTGATAGCAAGGAAGGCTGCGACCACCATTTGAAACGGGATCGGCAGGAAGGCGCAGAACAAACCAACAGCGACGGCATTGCGGGCAGAGCGGCGGTTGAAGTGCCATAAATTGGCATCATGTAGCGCTGGCCCCAGCATCTGTAAAGATTTGTGTGCACGAAGCTTTTCAGTGTCGGGTTTAAATCGCTGTAACCAGGCGCTGAACATAGGGAATATTACTCATATAAATCAAACAACTATAATCAAAAAACTATAATCAAAAAACCGGTCCAGTTTTAATCACTCATCCAGTCGCTGGCGCTTCAGTTGGCGTTTTTTCCAGGCACGGCTGATATTCAGCCGCCACAGGCCATCAATAATCATCCAGGATAATGCTGAAACCACACTCGCAAAAATCAGGCTGCCGACTAAAAACGGTTTACCAACAGTATTGATACTGGCCATTAGCCATTCAAAAGTTGCATGAAATTCAACATCTTGCGGTGGGTGTCCCAGCACAAAAATACCGATGTTGTAACAAATATAAAAAATCGGTGCCATGGTAAATGGATTGGTTACCCAGCATAACGCCACTGAAATCGGAATATTCACCCGAAATAAAATGGCAAGGGCAACCGCCAGCACTGTCTGTCCCGGCATCGGCATTAAAGCTGCGAATAGCCCGGCCGCAAAGGCACCGCGCGCAGATCGACGATGCAAATGCCATAAATTCCCGTCATGAATAAACTTGCCGAAAATTTTCATCGATTGATGATTTTTAATCGAGTCTGGATCTGGCAGGTATTTTTTTATAAAGTTCTTAGGCATTACAACTCATTAACCAAAATGAAACATGGAACGTTTTTGTTTGGGCATTTTGACGGCTGCACTGGCATCTTTATGGCTGCCTGCTGTGCCAAACCCGCTATGGCCGCTGCTTCTGCTGTTGTCTGGTGTTTTGCTGCGCCAATTTTACTTGGCCGGCATTAGCGCATTTTTGTTAAGTCTTTGTCTGAATCATCAGCTTGACGACCAAGCCCGTCAGCAATTGCTGGCTGAGCATACCACATTCGTGGCTGGCACTATCATTAGCATCCCGCAATCCTATGACATTGGCAGCAGGTTTATATTACAGCTCCATGAAACTGTAAAGGATAAACCGCAACTGGCTGCCGGTCGTTTGCTGCAGATCCGCTGGCCGCAGACGGCCATTTCTCCCAAGCAAGGTCAGCGTTGGCAGTTTCAGCTAAAACTGCGTCCGGTGCGGGGGCTGGCCAATCCGGGGCGCGGGATCAGCGAAGCCAATGCGCTGGTGCAAGGTGTGCTATTACAGGGAACTGTCGTTGGCTCCGATGAGGTTGGCGCTGCAGAATATCTCGGTGGTACGGCCATTTGGCGACAGCAGGTGTACGATGCGCTGCAACAACAGCTTGCTGCGTATTCGACGGCACCATTACTCATCGCATTGACGGTGGGAGAGCGGCCATTTAGCGATGACACCTGGGACGGGCTGCAGGCAACGGGTCTGGCGCATTTAATTTCTATTTCTGGCATGCATATCGCGCTGGTGTTTGGCTGGCTGATGTTGCTAATGCCGCTGTGGCGGCAACTGCCCCTAACGGCGAAACAACGATATGTGCTGGGCTGGCTGACGGCTTTATTGGCAGCCTGGTTGTATTGCCTGCTGGCGGGTTGGGCGATCCCGACGTTACGCGCCATGCTGGCGCTGGCGATCCTGGTTGCGCTGAAACTATGTCACCGGCGTTGTAGTGGTTGGCGTTTTAGTCTGGTGCTGACGGCTGGGTTGTTATTGTGGCAACCGTATTGGCTGTTAAGTCTTAGTTTTTGGCTATCGGTGAGTGCTTTAGCTTTGGTGTTTTTGCTGGCGTGGCGTTATCCAATACCAACGCGACCATCAGTAACAGTCGCAACAAATGAAGCAACAACGGCATCTACCGCATGGCGAGCCTTCTCCTGGCGGAATGTATATTTGCGCACCCGGTATTTGCGAACCATGTTATGGCATTTTTTACGCTATCAACTGTTTTTCAGTTTGTTAATGTTGCCGCTGGGATTGCTGATTTTTGATGGGGTGGCGCCGCTGGCATTAATTTCGAATCTGCTGTTTGTGCCCTGGTGCAGCTTGTTGGCAATTCCATTGTTACTGATGGTTTTTTTATTACAGCAATTAAGCAGTGTGCCACTTGCCTGGTTGTGGCAAGGGATCGACTGGATTTATCAACCCTTGTGGTGGTGGCTCCAATATGCGGCAACCAGCGATGCCTGGTGGTCGCTACCCCAACAAACGCCTTATGTTGCGATATTGCTGGTCGCAACAGCCAGTTGTTGTTTGTTGCCTCATCGTTTGCTTGGCTTGACGCTGGCCGGGATTGGCTGTGTGCCGCTGGTGTACGCACTTTGGTTGCCAGTGTTGCCAAAACTACATCTGGTCGATGTCGGGCAAGGCACCGCAGTGGTACTGCAGCAGGGCAGGCACGGTCTGGTTTATGATTTAGGGCCGCGTTATGGTAGTTACAGCGCCACTAAGCAGCAGTTGTTGCCTTTTTTGCGTTATGTCGGGATCCGGCAGCTGGATTTTGTGCTGATTAGCCACGACGACAGCGACCACACCGGCGATCCGACCGTGCTAAAAGCCGCTTATCCAAAAGCCTTGTGGGTCTCGGATGTAAAGCGGCTACGGCCTGATTTAAATTGCCGGCAATTGCCCGGGCAGTGGCAACAGTTTCAGCTGCAGCAACTGTGGCCAGCCAAAGATGGCGTTGGGCGCAGTAAAAATGACAGTTCCTGTGTGCTGCTGGTCAGCGTAGGAGCGGTAAAAATTTTGCTGACCGGGGATGCCAGCAAAGAAGTTGAGCAGCAACTACGAAAACTTTATCCAACACTGAATGCCGATGTGCTGCTATTGGGACATCACGGCAGTCAGACTTCGTCATCGTTGCGGTTTTTGCAGCAGTTACAACCTTCGTTGGCGCTGAACAGTGCCGGTTGGCAAAACCCATATCGGCATCCGGCCACTGAAGTTGTAGCGACCTTAGGGTTGCTGCAAATTCCGCTGTGGAATACCGCAGAGCAGGGGGCGATTAGCCTGACTTTTTCCGATCAACAGCTGATTTTACAAAGTGTCCGTCATGGCAGGTTAGTGAAATGGCTGGAAAATCTGCCTGAGCATGCTGAAACTCGTACCACAACAAGGTAGAATGCCAAGGTTTTTCATGGTCAGGACGTTATTTTGACAGCACTTATCCAGAGTTCAACTTCGACTTTTAAACGATTATTCAGCTATTTGAAGCCCTATCGTGCCGGCTTTATTGTCGCTGTGCTTGGGATGATTGGCTATGCGTCAGTGGACGTATTTTTCCTGTCGGAGTTTGATCAGTTTATTGACCGTGGTATCACCCAGCGTGATATGAGTTATCTGGCCATGGCACCATTTTTTGTGGTGCTGCTATTTTTACTTCGTGGCGTGTTTCATTTTACTGCCAGTTATTGTCTGAACTGGGCTGGCACCCATATCGTCAAAGACTTACGCCAACAATTATTCAGCCAGATGATCGCCTTACCGGTCAGTTATCACGACAAACATTCCACCGGCGAAATGATTTCGCGTATTACCTACGACGCTGAACAAATTAAACAGGCGTCCAGTAAAGCTTTGGTGGTGTTGATCCATGAAGGCGCTTTTGTCATCGGCTTACTGGGGTTAATGTTTTATAACAGCTGGCAGTTGTCGGCGATATTTTTGCTGATTGCGCCGATTATTGCGGTCATCGTATCGGCGGTATCCAAGCGTTTTCGCCAGATCAGCAACAATATGCAAGGGGCGATGGGCGAAGTGACTGCCAGTGCCGAGCAGATGTTAAATGGCCATAAGGTTATTTTATCCTTTGGCGGTAAAGACATAGAAAATCAGCGTTTTATGGCGATCAACAACAAAAACCGCCGCTTGGATGTGAAGCTGGAATCGACCCGTGCGATCAGCGTGTCACTTATACAGTTTATCGCTTCATTTGCGCTGGCTTTTGTCATTTATCTGGCGAGTTTCCCGGAAATGCTTGACTCACTGACACCAGGCAAATTTACCGAAATGATCACTTCGATGATGTTATTGCTCAAACCGCTGAAACAGCTGACGACAGTCAATAGCGATTTTCAAAAAGGCATGGCCGCTGCGGCGACAGTGTTTAGCGTGTTGGATGAAAAAATCGAGCAGGATCATGGCACTATCGAACTGCCGCGCATTCAAGGTGATATTGAATTTAAACAACTTACTTTTGCTTATCCCGGCCATGACAAGCAGGTGCTGAAGGACATTAATTTTAGCGTGAAAGCCGGCCAAACCGTGGCTTTGGTTGGCAAGTCCGGTAGCGGCAAAACCACTATTTCCAGTTTGTTACCGCGTTTTTATGAAATTGAACAGGGCGAAATTCTGCTCGATGGCATCAACACCAAAGATTGCACTTTAGCCTCGTTACGTCGACAAATTGCCGTAGTGTCGCAACAAGTGGTGTTGTTTAACGATAGTATTGCCAACAATATTAGTTATGGTTATGACGGCGAATTAAGCCCCGAACGCTTATTGGATGTGGCGGAAAAAGCCCATGTGATGGAGTTTGCTGCGCAGATGCCACTTGGTCTCGACACCCAAATTGGTGAAAATGGCGTGACGTTATCCGGTGGCCAGCGTCAGCGCATCGCTATAGCCCGCGCCTTGTTACGTCAATCACCGATTTTGGTGCTGGATGAAGCAACCTCGGCGCTTGATACCGAATCTGAGCGCAAGATCCAGGCGGCGCTGGATGAGCTGCTTAAAAATCGCACGAACTTAGTCATTGCGCATCGATTGTCCACCATCGAAAACGCCGACCTGATTCTGGTGATGGAGCAAG
This sequence comes from Rheinheimera sp. SA_1, assembly GCF_001669775.1. GTDB lineage: Bacteria > Pseudomonadota > Gammaproteobacteria > Enterobacterales > Alteromonadaceae > Pararheinheimera. The sequence goes on along the minus strand of NZ_LXWK01000015.1, from coordinate 253,062 downwards.
GGCAAATTATCGAGCGGGGTAATCATCGCGAGTTGCTGGCGCAAAACGGTACTTATGCCAATCTGTACCGATTGCAGTTTGGCGAGTCGGCATGAATTCGCTGGAGCGCAGCTGGTATCAGCCGTTTGGCTGGAGCTGGTTATTGCTGCCATTAAGTCTGCTATTTGCAGTCTTAAGTGCCAGTCGGCGCTGGTTATTTAAAGCTGGTTTTAAAGTATCCCACCGGATGCCGGTGCCAGTGATTGTGGTGGGAAATATCACAGTCGGCGGCACTGGCAAAACGCCAATAACGCTGTGGCTTTGCGAATATCTGCAGGCGCAGGGGCTTAAACCCGGCATTGTCAGCCGGGGTTATGGCGTGAAGTTAACGTCCCCCAAACTGATTAATTTGCAAACTGATTCTGCGGCAACGGTCGGTGATGAGCCATTTTTATTGGCCTGCCGCAGTGGATGTCCGGTGGTGGTGTGTCCGGATCGGGTGGCGGCAGCAAAGCTGCTACATGCCACATCAGGCTGCAATATCATTATTTCCGATGACGGCCTGCAGCATTATGCGCTGGTGCGTGATCTGGAAATTATTCTGCTCGATGGCAGCCGTGGCATCGGCAATGGTTTACTGTTACCGGCAGGTCCGCTGCGGGAAGACGTCTGGCGACTGAAAAATGCCGATTTAGTGCTGGCGAACAGCAGCGCCAGCGCCCTCGCACACTGGACTTTTGACTTACAAGTTGAACCAGCCCGCAGCCTGAACGATGACAATAAAAAACTTCCCGCTGGCGCGCAAGTGACGCTGGTCAGCGGTATTGGCAATCCAAGGCGATTTACCCGAAGTGCAGCGCAAATGGACTATCACAGCAGCAGCGCGCATTTTTTTGCCGATCATTACGCCTTCGGCGCCGCAGATTTTGCCGATTTACCAGGCCCGATTTTAATGACCGAAAAAGACGCGGTAAAATGCCGAGCTTTTGCTGGTCCTGACTGGTTTTATTTGCCGGTTACCGCCCGTTTACCGCAACCGGCTATCGATGTGATTGCCGATAAATTGCAACAGCTCAGGAGTCGTTATGGCGTTTAATATTGCGTTACTGGACATTATTGCGTGCCCATTGTGTAAAGGCCGGCTGAAGCTGGATAAACCAAATCAGCAATTGATTTGCACTTTTGACCGGTTGGCTTATCCGGTGAAACAGGATATTCCAGTGCTACTCAGTTCAGAAAGCCGGGAATTATCACTACAAGAGATTGAACCATGGCTTTCGTAGTCGTTATTCCGGCACGTTTTGCCAGTACCAGGTTGCCCGGCAAACCACTGGCCGATATTGCCGGTAAGCCGATGATCCAATGGGTGTGGCAGCAGGCAATGCTAAGTGGTGCCAGTCAGGTGGTGATTGCAACCGACGATAGCCGGGTTGAGCAAGCCGCAATTGAGTTTGGTGCAACGGTCATCATGACCAGTGCCAGTCACAATTCCGGCACCGAACGTCTGGCTGAAGTGGTGAAAAAGCTGCAGTTATCTGCAGACACTGTGGTGGTGAATGTACAAGGCGACGAGCCTTTTATTCCGCCGGCAATTATTGGTCAGGTTGCAGCAAACCTGGCGGCACAGCAAAAAGCACGAATGGCAACTTTATCGGTGCCACTCTCATCTATCGCAGAAATTGCCAATCCAAATGTGGTGAAAGTGGTGACAGATAAACATGGCTATGCGCTGTATTTCAGTCGCAGTGCTATTCCATTTGACCGCGATCAGGCTTTTAGCGCTTCACTGGTGCAACATTATCGCCGGCACATTGGCATTTACGCCTATCGTGCTGGTTTTATTCAGGATTATATTAGCTGGCCAGTCTCTGCTTTAGAGCAGATTGAATGCTTAGAGCAGCTGCGGGTGTTGTGGCAAGGCGAAGCTATTCATGTTGCTGATGCCTTAGCAGTGCCGCCGGTTGGCGTCGATACACCGGCCGATTTAGCCCATGCGGTAGCACATGCCAAAACCTTGGTCCAAGTTTGATGCAGCCCATGGTGTTGGGAGTATCGGAAATGCCTGAAACTTTTGGCTTTAAACTAGTCGCAGAAACCGCAGATTTTGTGGTGCTGGATAAAGCGCCCGGTATCAGTTTTCACTCCGAAGATGGCGCCGGTTTAGTGGTGCAAGCTGCGGCTGAATTGGGTTATCCGCTTTTTTCGGTGCACCGGCTGGATAAAGTGACCTCAGGTTTAATTCTATTTGCTAAAAGTTCGGCTGCAGCAGCCGCACTTTCGGAGCTTTTTGCCACGCAGCAAATTCAGAAATATTATCTGGCGCTTAGCACCGGTAGAGTTGCTAAAAAACAAGGCTGGGTGAAAGGTGATATGGCGCCGGCGCGGCGGGGTGCTTATAAATTATTAAGCAGCATGCAAAATCCAGCGATTAGTTATTTTTTTTCGCACGGTTTTAATGAGGCGACCGAGTTACCGCCGCGCTGTCGGTTGTACCTGATTAAACCTTTTACCGGTAAAACCCATCAGATCAGGGTTGCGCTGAAGTCGGTGTCAGCGCCGATTTTGGGTGATGAACTGTATCAGGCAGAAGCCGCAGATCGGGTTTATCTGCATGCTTATGCCTTAAGTTTTACTTTTCAAGGCCAGCTTTATCAGTACCGACTGACACCCATGGTTGGTGCATTGTTTCAAAATCCGGCGGTGCAGCAGCAATTGCAAAATCAATGGGCCGAGCCCTGGTCACTGCAATGGCCGACATTGTAAATTACGGGGTCAGAGTCAATTGTTAACAGTCAAGCTGTTAACAATTGACTCTGACCCCTATGTTAACAAATTTAGAGACTTATACGCTGCGCAATAGCCAGCTGAGATGATGTGATGTCCGATTATCAATTACGTTTTGCCGGAATTGGCCGTTTGTACGGCGTTCGCGCGCTTGAATTTTTCCAGCAAGCTCATGTCTGTGTCGTTGGGATTGGCGGTGTTGGCAGCTGGGCGGCTGAAGCTTTGGCGCGCTCCGGAATTGGTGAAATCACGCTGATTGATTTAGATGATGTTTGTATTTCCAACGTCAACCGACAAATTCATGCACTGACCGACAGTATTGGTCAGGATAAAGTGGCGGTGATGGCGACGCGGATTTTACAAATTAACCCAGCTTGCAAAGTACACCAGGTGACTGATTTTGTTGCAGCTGACAACTTGTTCGAGCTGATGAAACCTGAATTTAGTTATGTCATAGATGCGATTGACGCGATTAAAGCCAAAACATCGCTGATTGCGCATTGTAAACGCAATAAAATTCCATTGGTGACTATTGGTGGTGCTGGCGGCCAGACCGATCCAACGCAAATTCAGCTGGCTGATTTAACCCAAACCATCAACGACCCACTGCTCGCCAAGGTGCGCAATAACCTGCGTCGTGATTACAATTACAGCCGCAACGTCAAACGGCGGTTTGGGATTGATGCGGTGTATTCAACAGAACAGCTGAGTTACCCCAAGGCCGACGGTGGAGTGTGTCAGGCAAAGCCTGAGATGCTGCGCCCGGAAGAGGGCGGTTCGATGCGGCTTGATTGCAGTGGTGGTTTTGGTGCTGTCACTGTGGTTACCGCGAGTTTCGCTTTTGTTGCGGTATCGCGGGTGCTGAAAAAACTGGCGGAAAAAGCGCAACAGACGGCAAACGCAGCAATAAAAGATCAGTCTACCGCCGAAGGTTAATTGTAACGTCGCCAGTCCGTCAGCCTGGCAATCCAGCTTGTTGGCTCAGTTTTTTCAGCACTGCATGCAAACCATTTTGCCGCGACGGGCTTAAATTTTGCTGCACACCTGGCAGGGCAAATAACTGTGAAAAGTTAATTTGCACAAGCTCGGTGTTGGTTAAACCATTGAGCTGACACAAAGCCAGCAGCACCAAGCCTTTGATAATACGTGCTTCGCTGTCAAAGGCCCAATAATGGCGACCGCTTTGTTGGTGATATTCATGTAGTAACCAGGCTTTACTATCGCAACCAGCAATTAAGAATTCATCCCGCTGCAAGTCGGTAGTAAAAGCGGGGACACCTTTACCGAGCTGCATTAAAATCCGATATTTGCTTTGCCAGTCAGTGGTTTGGATAAGGATTGGTAGTTGCTGCTGTTTGATTTGCTGCAGCGTTTGATCAGTGTCCACCATCAATAAAGTTAAACCAGTCATCAGCTTAAAATCTCCAGTACCTGGCGGACTGCAACTAAAGTCCGTGCAACATCCTGCGGCGTATTGTAAGCCGCTAATGACATACGCACGGCACCGGATTTGCCAATAGCGGCAAACAACGGCATCGCGCAGTGCGTGCCAGCGCGAACGGCTATCTGCTGCTGATTTAAAAGTGCAGCCACATCACTGTGATGCTCGCCTTTGATATTAAAGGCGATAATACCAGCGTTGTTTTGAAGCTGTGAAATTAACTCAATTCCCGAAAGTTGCTGCAACCCATGATGCAGCTGCTGTAAAAGTTGCTGTTTATGCTGGGCGATAGCGAGGTGATCCCATGGTTGTAACCAACGAAGCGCCGCAGCCAAGCCAATTGCGCCGGCAATATTTGGCGTGCCAGCTTCCAGCCGGTAGGGCAACTGATTCAAAGTGGTGCCGCTAAAGCTGACTTGCTGGATCATTTCACCGCCATAAAGCAACGGTCGAAGTAATTCGAGTTTAGGGCGCTTTCCATAAAGCACACCAATACCCGTTGGACCATATACTTTATGGCCCGAGAATACGTAAAAATCGCAGTCTAATTGTTGTACATCAGGCTGTTGCAGCAAAATGCCCTGTGCGCCGTCGATGATGGTGATGGCGCCGGCGGCTTTTGCTTGTTGCACCATGACTGCCACCGGCTGAATATGACCCAGCACATTCGAAACCTGAGCAATACTCACCACTTTCGGCTTTAGCGCCAGCAGTCGCTGATATTCGGCTACATCAAGTTGATGATTGGCATCCAGTGGGATTACATCCAGCAATACGCCAAGCTGCTCACAATGAAATTGCCAGGGCACGATGTTGGCGTGATGCTCAAGCGCGCTAATCAGCACCCGGTCGCCAGGGTGCAGCACAGTGCCCATCAAGCCATAGGCCAACTGATTCAGCGCCGCTGTGGCGCCGCTACACCAGATAATTTCTTCGCGGGCGCGGGTGTTCAGGTATTCCGCTACCGTATCACGCGCCTGTTCAAACTTTTGGGTGGCTTGTTGGCTGAGCTGATGGGCGCCGCGATGGACATTGGCGTTAAATGTCTGATAGAACTCAGCTTCTGCGCTAATCACCGCCGCAGGTTTATGCATCGTCGCGGCGTTGTCCAGATAAACCCAATCCGGCTGCTGATTAAAAAAAGCAAATTCGGCGCGAAAAGCCGTGAGATCAAAGTTCAAAGAAGGTCCTGCCGCATAACAATAAAGGCGCGATTTTGCCCTGTTTTAGCAGGCGCATCAACCCGACAATCAATAGACGAAAAAAAAGCGACCGAAGTCGCTTTATTCATTTCAAACGAAATTAACGTTTTTCGACTTTGATAAAGTCGCGGGCGGTGTAGCCTGTGTACAGCTGACGTGGACGGCCGATTTTGTGGCCTTTGTCCGACAGCATTTCGTCCCAGTGAGAGATCCAGCCAACAGTCCGGCTCATCGCGAAGATCACGGTGAACATGCTGGTTGGAATGCCGATGGCTTTCAGGATAATGCCTGAGTAGAAATCGACGTTTGGGTACAGTTTTTTCTCGATGAAGTACGGGTCTTCCAGCGCAATACGCTCAAGTTCCATTGCCACATCCAGCAGTGGATCTTTGATATTCAGCTCTTTTAACACTTCATGGCAGGTATCGCGCATCACTTTAGCCCGTGGGTCAAAGTTTTTGTACACGCGGTGACCGAAGCCCATTAAACGGAAAGAATCGTTTTTATCTTTGGCACGACGCACAAATTCCGGAATGCGATCCACAGTCCCAATTTCCTGCAACATTACCAGACAAGCTTCGTTGGCGCCGCCGTGTGCCGGGCCCCATAACGAGGCAATACCAGCTGCGATACAAGCATACGGGTTAGCACCTGAAGAACCGGCTAAACGCACTGTTGAGGTTGAAGCATTTTGCTCGTGATCGGCATGCAACATGAATATCCGGTCCATCGCTTTGGCGACAATCGGACTCACGTCATAATGCTCGGCTGGTACCGAAAACATCATGTGCAGGAAGTTTTCGGCGTAGCTTAATTCGTTGCGCGGGTACACAAATGGCTGTCCCACAGTGTACTTATACGCCATCGCCGCAATCGTTGGCAGTTTAGCGATTAACCGGTGCGCCGAGCGTTTACGTTGCTCTGGATCGTTGACGTTTAAATCTGAGTGGTAGAACGAAGACATCGCACCAACGACACCACAAAGCATCGCCATTGGGTGTGCATCAACGCGGAAACCCTGGAAAAATGATGCCAGTTTTTCATGCACCATAGTGTGACGGGTAATCACGTGAGTGAAGTTGTCGTATTGTGCTTTGGTTGGCAGTTCGCCTTCCAGTAACAGATAACAGGTTTCCAGATAATCCGACTCAACGGCTAACTGCTCAATCGGGTAACCACGGTGTAATAACACGCCGTTGTCGCCGTCGATGTAAGTGATTTTAGATTCACAAGAGCCTGTCGACATAAAGCCCGGATCGAAGGTGAAGTAGCCATGTTGACCCAAGGCCCGTACATCGATGACGTCAGTGCCTGCCGAGCCCGAATAAATTGGCAGTTCGATTGGCGCCAGGCCATCGATATGCACGACAGCTTTTTTATCAGCCATTGGATTTCTCCTGTGTTGTTATTGGTTTAACCGGTAGAAATTCTTATTCTACCCGCAACTGGGACCTAAAAGTCAATTTTAATGCTCAGATAGATAATTGTCGGATAAGCGCTGGATAATAAGTATTCGACTCTAGTCGTATTGCCAGTCTGAGTAAATCAGTTACCGTGTCAGCTATGGATTTTCTTCAACAAAATTAAACATAAATTGTATTCCAGACTGGTGAAATATATACTGTTGCGGGTTCGAAATCAGTTCACCGATCAATAGATAAAAAAATTGGGCTGAACCACACCGCGCTGTAGCCTGTATATCCATTGGGTGTTGACTGTTTACGCAGCAACGTATAATGACAACAAAGCTCAGAATAGGGCGTCGATAGGCAAGAAACTGTGAAAAAGCAAAGACCTGTAAATCTAGACCTTACCACTATATCCATGCCGGTAACGGCAACTGCATCTATCCTGCATCGTGTAACCGGCGTCGCAATGTTTTTCGCGCTGATTTTCGTGATCTGGGCCTGGGCAGTGTCCCTGTCTTCTGCTGAAGGTTTTGCACTGGTGAAGGAAGTGATGACTTCTTTTATCGCCAAGTTCATCGCCTGGGGCACCATCACCATGTTGCTATATCACCTGTTGGGCGGCATTCGTCACCTGATTATGGATATGGGCCATTGGGAAGAGTTAGAGTCGGGCAAACTGAGCGCTAAAATCACCATTGCACTCTGGATTGTTCTGGCCGTATTAGCTGGAGTCTGGTTATGGTTCTGAATCAAGCATCTTTAAAACGTGATGGCGTACAAGATTACGTTTCATTACGCGCCACAGCGATTATTTTAACGCTGTATACCCTGTTTATCCTCGGTTATTTCCTTTGTACTCCAGAAATTACCTATGAAGGTTGGAAAGCATTATTTTCTAATATTCTGGTAAAAGCTTTCACCTTATTGGCATTGGTTTGTATTGCCGTTCACACCAAAATTGGTCTGTGGCAAGTACTGACTGACTACGTCAAATCTGCAGCAACCCGCGCGGTACTGCAATTTGTGTTGTACACCATTGCCTTTGGTTATGTGGCTGTAGGCCTGTTTGTTCTGTGGGGTGCTTAATTGAATATTCCAGTTCGCGAATTTGACGCCGTTGTGATCGGCGCCGGTGGTGCCGGTATGCGTGCCGCACTGCAAATCACTGAATCAGGTTTAACCTGTGCCTTATTATCCAAAGTATTCCCAACCCGTTCTCACACTGTTTCTGCGCAAGGCGGTATTACTGTTGCGCTCGGTAACTCACATCCGGACAACTGGGAATGGCACATGTTTGATACCGTCAAAGGCTCCGATTATATCGGTGACCAGGACGCGATTGAATACATGTGCAAAACTGGCCCTGAAGCTATTACTGAGTTAGAAAACATGGGCTTACCATTCTCTCGTTTTGAGAATGGCCGTGTTTACCAACGTCCGTTTGGTGGCCAGTCAAAGAATTTTGGTGGCGAACAAGCTGCCCGTACTGCAGCTGCAGCTGACCGGACCGGTCATGCCTTATTGCACCTGCTGTACCAGCAAAACGTGAAGAACAAAACTCAGGTTTTCTCTGAGTGGTATGCCCTTGATCTGGTGAAGAACCAGGACGGTGCTGTGGTCGGTTGTACTGCCATTGACATCGAAAGTGGCGAAATCGTTTATTTTAAAGCCCGCGCTACTGTGCTGGCGACTGGCGGCGCAGGTCGTATTTTCGCCTCAACCACCAATGCTCACATCAACACCGGTGACGGGGTCGGTATGGCGCTGCGTGCTGGTGTGCCACTGCAGGATATGGAAATGTGGCAATTCCACCCAACGGGCATCGCAGGTGCCGGTACCCTGGTGACCGAAGGTTGCCGTGGTGAAGGTGGATATTTACTGAATAAAAATGGCGAGCGTTTCATGGAACGTTATGCGCCAAACGCCAAAGACTTAGCCGGTCGTGACGTGGTTGCCCGTTCAATGATGACGGAAATCCGTGAAGGCCGCGGCTGTGATGGTCCATGGGGCCCGCATATCAAACTGAAACTGGACCACTTAGGTGCTGAAGTTTTAGAAAGCCGCTTACCAGGTGTCTGTGAACTGTCTAAAACTTTCGCCCACGTTGACCCGGTGAAAGAGCCAATTCCAGTGATCCCAACTTGCCATTACATGATGGGTGGTATTCCAACCAACGTGCATGGCCAGGTTATTCATCCAAAAGCTGATGGTTCTGAAACCATCGTAGCTGGTTTGTTTGCTTGTGGTGAAATCGCTTGTGTGTCAGTTCACGGTGCTAACCGCTTGGGTGGTAACTCGTTGCTGGACTTAGTGGTGTTCGGTCGTGCGACTGGTCTGCATTTAGGCGAAGCTTTAGCTGCAACCTCTGAAGGCCGTGGCGCTACTGATTCTGATATCCAGGCCGCACTTGCCCGTACCCAGCGCTGGGAAGATACCAAAATTGGTCAGGGTGAAGATCCGGTTCAAATCAAAAAAGATTTACAAACCTGTATGCAACTGAACTTCTCGGTGTTCCGTGAAGGCGTTGCGATGGCTGAAGGTTTAGCTGAATTAAAAGTCATTCGTGAGCGGCTGAAATATGCCCGTCTGGATGACAAGAGTTCAGACTTTAATACCGCACGGATTGAATGTCTGGAACTGGATAACCTGATGGAAACAGCGTTTTCAACCGCTGTTGCCGCGAACTTCCGGACTGAAAGCCGTGGCGCTCATGCCCGGTTTGACTTCCCGGATCGCGACGACGAGAACTGGTTATGTCACAGCGTGTACACGCCGGACTCTGAATCCATGTTCAAGCGTAAAGTGAATCTGGAACCGAAGTTCCGTGAAGCCTTCCAACCTAAAGCTCGTACTTATTAAGAGGGACAGACGATGAAGAAGCTTGAATTCTCTGTTTATCGTTACAACCCTGACGTCGATAATGCGCCACGGATGCAAGACTATACGCTGGACAATCCGGAAGGTCGGGACATGATGGTGCTTGATGCACTGTTGAAATTGAAAGAACAAGACCCAACCTTATCCTTCCGTCGCAGCTGCCGTGAAGGTGTCTGTGGTTCAGACGGCGTCAACATGAATGGTAAAAACGGTCTGGCCTGTATCACGCCTTTATCGGCTGTTGGTAAAGGCAAGGGCGGCAAAATTGTCGTTCGGCCATTACCAGGTTTACCGGTTGTTCGTGACTTAGTGGTTGATATGTCACAGTTTTACACTCAATACGAGAAAGTAAAACCGTACTTAATCAATAACGACTTACCGCCTGCAGGTGAATATCTGCAATCACCGGAAGAACGCGCTAAGCTGGATGGTCTGTACGAGTGTATTTTATGCGCTTGTTGCTCAACCTCTTGCCCGTCGTTCTGGTGGAATCCGGATAAGTTTATTGGTCCAGCTGGTTTGTTACATGCTTACCGTTTCCTGGCGGATAGCCGTGATACCGCGACTGAACAACGATTAAACGATTTAGATGATGCGTTCAGCGTTTTCCGCTGCCACGGCATCATGAACTGCGTCAATGTGTGTCCGAAGGGCTTAAACCCGACCAAAGCCATTGGCCAGATCAAATCAATGTTATTAAACCGGGCGCTGTAAAGCGCCCCTTTCATAACAGACAACAGCTTCACATAACGGTACACAGGCTGGTGTATACCCCGAATCTTCAAGGACGACGGGTATAGCTGAGTATCAATCAGGAAAAAATGGCTATAAAACCTGTACCATGGCTATTTTTTTGCTACTTTTTTCCAGGTGCTTCGAGATAAGGGAAAGTAAATGCACGAAGGTGTAATGAAGGCGTGGTTGGAGTCTTCTCATCTTGGCGGTGGCAACATGGCCTATGTAGATGAACTCTATGAATCCTACTTAGCTGAACCTACCAGTGTTGGTGATGAATGGCGCGAATTCTTCGCCAAATTGCCAAAAATTGAAGGTGTAGAATTAGAATCCCGGCATTCTGATATTCGCCAGCAATTTATTGATCTTGCCAAAAACAAACACCGCGAAGTGATTGTTGCACCCTCTGGTGGTGGTGATGGTCGGCAGGTTAAGGTACTGCAACTCATTAATGCTTTCCGTTTCCGGGGGCACCAACATGCGAAACTCGATCCATTGGATCTGTGGAAACGCCAACGAGTCCGTGATTTAGAATTATCTTTCCATGACTTAGGTCCGGCTGATTTTGACGATGAATATAACGTCGGATCTTTTGTCGCCGGTACCGAGACGATGAAACTGGGTGAACTGGTTGCAGCGCTGGAAACCACCTACTGCGGTTCGATTGGTGCAGAATATATGCACATCGTATCCACGGATGAAAAACGCTGGATCCAACAACGCTTAGAATCAGTTCGTTCAACCCCAAATTATGACAAAGCGACCAAAGCCGGCATCCTCAAAGGCTTAGTTGCCGCTGACGGTCTTGAGCGCTATTTGTCGAATAAATTCCCTGGTGCCAAACGCTTTGGTCTGGAAGGTGGCGATGCCATGATCCCGATGCTCAAAGCGATGATCCACCGTGCTGGCGAACAAGGTGCCAAAGACTGTGTCATTGGTATGGCGCACCGTGGTCGTTTAAATACCTTAGTTAACGTTTTGGGGAAAAACCCAGGCAAACTGTTTGACGAATTCGCCGGTAAATACGAAGTTGTTGGTGCAGGCGATGTGAAATACCATATGGGTTTCTCGTCAGATTTCGCCACCAAAGGCGGCGACGTGCATTTAGCACTGGCGTTTAACCCGTCGCACTTAGAAATCGTTAACCCGGTAGTCATTGGTTCAGTACGTGCGCGTTTGGATCGTCGTGGTTGTACCGACGGTTCTTTAGCGCTACCTATCACTATTCATGGTGATTCGGCCTTTGCCGGTCAGGGTGTGGTCGCTGAAACCTTTAATATTTCACAAACCCGCGCCTTTAAAGTCGGCGGTACTATTCGCCTGGTGATTAACAACCAGGTTGGTTTTACCACGTCCAATCCTGAAGATACCCGTTCAACTGAATACTGTACTGATATCGCCAAGATGGTGCAGGCACCAATTTTTCACGTCAACGGTGATGATCCGGAAGCCGTGGTGTTTGTTGCTCAACTCGCTGTTGATTATCGCAACACCTTTAAACGCGATGTGGTGATTGATTTGGTATGTTACCGTCGTAACGGTCACAACGAAGCGGATGAGCCAAATGCGACTCAACCGCTGATGTATCAGAAAATCAAAAAGCACCCAACGCCACGTGAGCTATACGCTGACAAGCTGATTAAAGCTGGCCAGTTTAGCGCGGAAGAAGTACAAGCGATGGTCGATGACTACCGCAACGCGCTGGATAAAGGCGATTGTGTGGTAGATGAGTGGAAAGCGATGACCGAAGTTGCGGTCGACTGGACACCATTCTTAGGCCACGACTGGACTGCTACTTACGATGCCAGCATGAGCGTCGCCGATTTAGTGGCGATGGGTGAAAAAGCCATTGCCATTCCGGCCGAGCATACCTTGCAGCGTCAGGTTGGCAAAGTCTATGAAGACCGTGCTTTGATGCTGAAAGGCGAGAAAAAAATCGACTGGGGTTTTGCCGAAATTCTGGCTTATGCCGCAACTGTTGGTAACGGTTCACGCATCCGCATCGTCGGTCAGGACTCAGGCCGTGGTACTTTCTTCCACCGCCACGCTGTATTGCATAGTCAAAGTGATGCTTCTACTTATACGCCGCTTGAGCATATCAGCGAGTCGCAAGGCCCGTTCCAGGTTTTTGACTCTGCTTTATCGGAAGAAGCAGTACTGGCGTTTGAATATGGTTATGCCACAGCTGAGCCACGCGCTTTAGTGATTTGGGAAGGTCAGTTTGGTGATTTCGCCAACGGCGCCCAGGTGGTGATTGACCAGTTCTTAAGTTCTGGCGAACAGAAGTGGGGCCGTCTCTGTGGTCTGACGCTGTTGTTACCACATGGTTACGAAGGCCAGGGCCCGGAGCACTCTTCTGCGCGGTTAGAACGTTTCCTGCAACTTTGTGCTGATCACAATATGCAAGTAGTGGTTCCGACCACGCCGGCTCAGGTGTATGCGATGATCCGCCGGCAGATGGTGCGTCCAATGCGCCGTCCGCTCATTGTAATGTCGCCAAAATCTTTATTACGCCATCCTCTGGCCACATCTACTTTGGAAGAGATCGCTTCAGGTCAGTTCCAGAACGTGATTGCTGAGATTGATGACATCAAACCAGCTGATGTGAAACGTGTAGTGTTCTGTAGCGGTAAAGTCTATTTCGACTTACTGGAAGAGCGCCGTAAACGTAACCAGACCAATGTTGTGATTGTACGCGTCGAGCAGCTGTATCCGTTCCCGCAAGACGAAATGAGCAAAGTTCTGGCGCAATACCCGCAAGTGACCGATTTTGTCTGGTGTCAGGAAGAGCCGCAAAACCAAGGCGCCTGGTACTGCAGTCAACATAACTTCTGGGCCGCGATCCCGAAAGGCGCAAGCTTAAGTTATGCCGGACGTGATGCATCGTCATCACCAGCTGTGGGTTATTTGTCAGTACACAATAAACAGCAACAAGCGCTGGTCAATGCGGCCTTGACGCTGGGTTAATACTTTATCGCTGTGGCCAGGCCACAGCATGAATTCTGGTCAGTGTATGTTTATACCCCGAATCTTTCAGGATGAAGGGTATAATCACACTGGCTTTGGCTTTGTAAGACTGAACACAAACGCAGACCAATCTGTAAAAAGGTGACAAAGTGGAAATTAAAGTCCCAGTACTACCCGAATCGGTTGCTGATGCAACTATTGCTACCTGGCATGTAAAAACAGGTGAAGCCGTCAGCCGTGACCAGGTTTTGGTTGATATCGAAACTGACAAAGTCGTATTAGAAGTCGTGGCTCAGGCTGATGGCGTGATGGGCGAAATCGTCCACGCTGAAGGCGCTACAGTGCTCGCTGAGCAGGTGATTGGTCATCTGAATGCCGGTGCAACTGCCGCCGCTGCACCAGTTGCCGCCGCAGCAGCACCAGCCGCTGCCAGCGCAGATGCCGATGACGCTTTAACACCGTCAGTACGTCGTCTGATTGCTGAAAAAGGTCTGGACGCTTCGAAAATCCAGGGTTCTGGCAAAAATGGCCGCGTTACCAAAGAAGACGTGGAGAAATTCCTGTCAGGTGCACCAGCAGCCCCAGCAGCAAAAGCAGCTCCGGCCGCAGTTGCAGCACCAGCGGCAGTTGTCGGTGACCGTTCACAAAAACGTGTACCGATGACCCGTCTGCGTAAAACGATTGCCAACCGTCTGCTGGAAGCGAAAAATTCTACAGCGATGCTGACCACTTTTAACGAAGTGAACATGAAGCCAATCATGGAACTGCGTAAGCAGTATCAAGACGTGTTTGAAAAACGTCATGGTATCCGGTTAGGCTTTATGTCGTTTTATGTCAAAGCAGTCACAGAAGCGCTGAAGCGTTTCCCTGAAGTGAATGCGGCGATTGACGGCGATGACATCGTGTATCACAACTATTTTGATGTCAGCATTGCGGTGTCAACACCACGTGGTCTGGTCACACCGGTACTGCGTGATTGCGACAAAATGAATCTGGCTGAAATTGAAAAAGCCATCAAAGAATTAGCACTGAAAGGCCGTGACGGTAAATTATCAATGGATGATTTAACCGGCGGTAACTTCACCATCACCAATGGTGGTGTGTTTGGCTCTCTGATGTCTACGCCAATTATCAACCCACCACAATCAGCTATTCTGGGTATGCATAAGATCCAGGATCGGGTGATGGTGGTTGATGGCAAGATGGAAATCCTGCCAATGATGTACCTGGCACTGTCTTACGATCACCGGATCATCGACGGCAAAGAGTCGGTCGGTTTCCTGGTCACGATCAAAGAATTGTTAGAAGATCCAACCCGTATTCTGTTGGATATCTAATATATACCCAAAATCATTGAAGATGCGGGTAGGCGGCGAGTGAGAGAGGCCCCACGAACATAGTAGTTCTATGTGACTGGGGCGAACGAACGAAGGCAACAACCCCGCAACTTCAAGGATGAAGGGTAAAACGAAAACCGGAGGTGATGGCAGCAGCTATCATCTCTAAATCATCTGGGCGAGGCGTTGCCTTTGCTCAATGGGTCAGGCCGGTTACCCGGTCACAAACTAAAGAAAAACGGAAATAAGCCATGAATTTGCACGAGTATCAGGCAAAACAGCTGTTTCGCGAATACGGTTTACCTGTATCTGAAGGCTATGCGGAAGAAACTCCACAAGCAGCAGCAGAAGCAGCAGACCGCATTGGTGGGAACAAGTGGGTAGTGAAAGCTCAGGTTCACGCTGGTGGTCGCGGTAAAGCGGGCGGTGTGAAATTAGTTACTTCTAAAGAAGAGATCCGTAACTTTGCCCAAAATTGGCTGGGTAAAAATCTGGTTACGTATCAAACTGACGAAAAAGGTCAGCCTGTTACCAAGATCCTGGTAGAAACCTGTACCGATATCGAGAAAGAGCTGTACTTAGGTGCCGTGGTCGATCGCTCAAGCCGTCGTATCATTTTCATGGCGTCGACTGAAGGTGGCGTTGACATCGAGAAAGTGGCCGAAGAAAGCCCGGAAAAAATCATCAAGATGGCTATCGATCCACTGGTTGGCGCGCAAGCGTTCCAAGCCCGTGAAATCGCGTTCCAACTTGGCTTAAATGCGACGCAAATCAAGCAGTTCACTAACATCTACTTAGGCCTCGCCAAGATGTTCGTTGATCTGGATCTGGCGATGATCGAAGTAAACCCATTGGTCATTACTTCTGCCGGTAACCTGCACTGCTTAGACGCCAAACTCGTTGCTGATAGCAATGCATTATACCGCCAGCCAAAACTGCGCGCTTACCATGACCCATCACAAGAAGACGAGCGTGAAGCCCGTGCTGCTCAGTGGGAACTGAACTATGTTGCTTTAGAAGGTAACATCGGTTGTATGGTGAACGGTGCCGGTTTAGCTATGGGTACTATGGACATCGTGAAATTAAGCGGTGGCCAACCAGCAAACTTCCTGGACGTTGGCGGCGGCGCGACCAAAGAGCGCGTGACCGAAGCATTCAAAATCATCCTGTCTGACTCAGCTGTGAAAGCAGTATTCGTCAACATCTTCGGTGGTATCGTTCGTTGCGACATGATCGCTGAAGGTATCATTGGTGCGGTTGAAGAAGTGGGTGTAAGCGTACCGGTTGTGGTGCGTTTAGAAGGTAACAACGCTGAATTAGGCGCACAGAAGTTGCAAAACTCTGGCCTGAACATCATTGCTGCTAACTCATTATCTGAAGCTGCAAAAGCTGTTGTGAAAGCCGCGGAGGGCAAATAATGTCTATTATCATCAACAAAGACACTAAGGTCATCTGTCAGGGTTTCACTGGTAGCCAGGGTACTTTCCACTCCACTCAAGCGCTGGAATACGGCACTCAGATGGTTGGTGGTGTAAGCCCAGGTAAAGGCGGCACGACCCACATTGGTTTACCAGTGTTCAACACCGTCAAAGAAGCTGTTGCTGCGACTGGCGCAACTGCGACTGTGATTTACGTACCGGCACCTTTCTGTAAAGATGCGATCATCGAAGCTGCTGATGCTGGCTTAGAGCTGATTGTTTGTATCACTGAAGGTATCCCAACGATCGACATGTTATTCGTTAAAGAATACATCGATCGTAAAGGCGTACGGATGATTGGTCCAAACTGCCCAGGCGTGATCACGCCAGGTGAATGTAAAATTGGTATCATGCCAGGCCATATCCACAAGCCAGGTAAAGTTGGTATCGTTTCACGTTCAGGCACTCTGACCTATGAAGCTGTGAAACAAACCACAGATGAAGGTTTCGGCCAATCGACTTGTGTCGGTATCGGTGGTGACCCAATCCCAGGTTCTAACTTCATCGACATCCTGAAATTATTCCAGGAAGATCCACAGACTGAAGCGATCATCATGATCGGTGAAATCGGTGGTACTGCTGAAGAAGAAGCGGCTGCTTATATCAAAGCAAACGTGACTAAGCCTGTTGTTTCTTACATTGCTGGTGTAACTGCACCTGCCGGTAAGCGCATGGGCCACGCTGGCGCCATCATCTCTGGTGGTAAAGGTACAGCTGATGACAAATTCCGTGCTCTGGAAGACGCTGGCGTGAAAACCGTCCGTTCTCTGGCAGACATCGGTAAAGCACTGCGTGAACTGACTGGCTGGTAATAGCTTTTTAGTTTTTAGTGTGTAAAAAACCCGCCTGGTGCGGGTTTTTTTATGGATTGAAATTGGCCATTAACAGGACAAGCTTGAAATTGCTACGCAAATTCAGAACTGATCGCAGATTTCTCAAAAAAAACAGTGTTTACTGCTAATGAGCGCTCGTCGACGACTGTGCCAGCAATTGCCGTGGTAAGCGGCAACATAACGCAAAGCCTGTACTTACCTGAACCGCTTCAATCTCACCTTCCAGGGCCACAGTGACCAGGTTATACACCAGATTTAAGCCAAGACCGGCGTGACCACTGTGCCGACTGGTGGTATAAAAAGGCTCAAATACTTTGTCTGGCGCCGCCGATGTAAAGCCCACGCCATCGTCTCGATAATGCAGCTCCCAATGATCTTTTGTGAAGCGGGTCGATAGTTCAATTTCACCTTGTGTGCGACCAAAAAAGGCGTGTAATACCGAGTTGGTTAGTAGTTCAAGTAGCAGTAACTGAAAATGTTGAATATCTGCGTGCAGCCACAGATCTGTTTGCTCGTAACGAACCACCACCTTCTGTTCGTGAAAACGTGAATCCAATAATGGCAGGATATCCGCAATGAGTTGACGCAAATGAAAGGTGGTTATTTCATCGCTGCGTTGCACGGCCAATTGCTTGAAATTCTGCACCAGCCGGGCACAACGTTCGACATTATGAGCGGACAACTGATGCACGTCGTCGGCTGTGGTCAGATAAAGCTGCAGATCCAGCCGGGTCAGGCCACTTTGCAGCTTTTGGTTAAACTCAGCGGTTTTTTCCTGTAACAGACTGACTGCGGTGGTCAGTATGCCAAGTGGCGTGTTCAGTTCATGGGCGAGGCCAGCGACCATTCCTGCTATTGCCGCCATTTTTTCTGAGGCGATCAGATGACGCTGGGTTTGTTGTAGTTGTTGGTAGGACAGGGCCAGCTCGTTTGAATAATGTTCGGCTTGCTGGCGTTTTTTCTGCTGCTGCCGGATCAAAAACAACAATAGTAAAACCACAGCAATCGCCGCGGTAACGCTGATCCAAATGGCGCGCTTTTGATGTTTTTCTTCTAAGCTATTCAGCTCTAATTTTTGCTCTAATTCAGCTATTTGTTGTTGCTGCCTTAACGTATCAATCTGATTTCGTAGCTGTAGCAGTTGTTGTTGCGCTTCGGCATTGTGATATTTTTTGTAGTGCGTCAGATGTTGCTGTAACGCTGTCAAGGCAGCTTCTGGTTTTGCCTGTTGTTGTAATATCTGACTTTTTAGCAGATATCCATCAGATAGCTGCTGATTTAGCTGATGTTTTTCAGCTAGCATCAGCGCAGGTTGCAACGCATTTCCAGCGTCCAGCAAGCGATGCTGGTGAAAAGCTATTTCAGTCAGCAGCAGATAGACCACGCTCTGATAAAAAGGATCTTCCCGTTGCTGATAACCCTGTAACGCAAGGCGGGCATGTGGCTCGGCTTCTGAGTAACGTTTGAGCTCGACATAACAGCGCGCCAGATTCATCCGGACGTAAATCAAATCTGCCGGTAAATAGGTCGGATCGGTTAGCGCCGCAGTTAAAAGAGTCAGTGCTTTTTGATAATCACCCAGCTGAATATATAAATAACTCAGATTGTTTTGAATATTTACTTTCAGGTAGCCAAATTGATATTGCTGATTAAGCTTCTCAGCGGCTGCAAATAACTCCAGTGCCGTTTGATTTTGCCCCATCTGCATCGCATGCATGGCTGAATAAATACGGGTGGTAATCTGACGCTCGGGTTGATTAAAGCGGGTCGCCAGTGCCACCGCTTGTTGTAATAAAGTCGTGGCTTTACTGTGATCACCACGGCGCATCGCAATATAGCCGGATATTTCAATGGCTCTTGTGGTTTTTGCAGGCTCTGTCGCCTGAACTTCCTGTAACCAGCTGTCTAGCAACTGCTGCGCGCTGTCATAATCAGACAGCACCATCAAGTTAAAGGCTTTGGTTGTGACGAGGTGTTCCCGAATTGCCAGTGATGGGGCTGGTAGTTCAGCCAGCCAGGCGTCGATTGCGATGTTGACCTCGCGCGGCCGTGATTTGCTATCGAGTTTTATTTGCTCCAGCCGCTGTTCTGGCGTTGCAGCGTAGCATGTCGCTGCGATGCATAAAAAAAAGAGCAACAGGATGAACAACCAACGGTTTTGAGTGTGTACGCCTGTCATAGATCCGTTCCAAAGGACGTGGTTCGGGTGATTAAAGTATGGCCGAAAATAACGTCAAAGCGGTCGGTTGCGATATTTGTTCGCCTGCGCGGGCAAATCAACCTGTTTTGATGCTTTTAATCGCAATGTCTTTGTCTCAGCCGGCAAATTAAGTTACAAAAACCGGGTTAACAATGTTGGATATGCTGCATGCGGTGTGTCGACTCAACCAAAATAAAAATCTTAACTACCATGGGAATTTATGAAAACAACAGCCATTTTTCAGCGGGCGGTTCTGGTCACCACGTTGTGCTGTACCGGAGTTTTATTGTCCGTACCGGCAGCAGTTGCCACCGAACGTCAGATAGAAGCCGATGCCGTCGTCGTTACTCAGCATAAAACGACGGTTAATGATGTGTCATTTTCCTACAGCGCGACCACCGGCACCCAACCCGTCTGGAACGATGATGGCAAACCGGTCGCTGCAGTGTTTTATACTTACTACCAACGTACTGATATCAAAGATAAAAGCAAAAGACCGTTGTTGATTTCTTTCAATGGTGGCCCAGGCTCCGCTTCAGTGTGGATGCAAATCGCATATACCGGTCCAAAAGCACTGAAAGTTGATAGCGAAGGTTATCCGTTGCAGCCTTATGGCACCAAACAAAACCCATATTCAGTGCTGGACACCGCCGACATTGTGTTTGTAAACCCGGTGAATACCGCCTATTCGCGGGTATTAGCAGACAAAGACGGCAAGATGATGAGCCGCGATGAACAAGCCAAGATGTTTTTTGGTGTCAATGCTGACGTGAAGTATCTGGCTGAATGGATCAATACCTTTGTCACCCGTAATGAGCGTTGGCAGTCGCCAAAGTTTCTGATTGGTGAAAGTTACGGTACTACGCGCGTCTCTGGCCTCGCTTTGGCGCTGCAGAATATGCAGTGGATGTATTTAAACGGTGTGGTGCTGGTGTCTCCGACTGAAATTGGTATTAAGCGCGAAGGCCCGGTGGATGTCGCCAACCGTCTGCCGTATTTTGCCGCGACAGCCTGGTATCACAAAGCCTTGCCAGCAGAGCTGCAGCAACTTGATCTGTATGATCTACTGCCAAAAGTAGAACAGTTCACCATTAATGAATATCTGCCAGCTTTGGCTAAAGGTGCTTTTATCAGCGCCGAGGAAAAAGACCGCATCGCGCAGCAGGTCGCGCAATATTCTGGTTTATCGGTTAAAGCTGTATTACAGAACAATATGGATATTCCAAACGACTTTTTCTGGAAAGAATTGTTGCGCGAACGTAGTCAGACTGTCGGCCGCCTGGATTCACGTTATATCGGTATCGATCGGCGCGACGCAGGCGACAGCCCGGATTTTAATGCTGAACTGACGTCCTGGTTGCACTCATTCACCCCGGCGATTAATCACTATTTGCGCACAGAACTGAATTACAAAACCGATGTGAAATACAACATGTTCGGCCCGGTGCGACCATGGGACAACAGCGACGATAACACCGGCGAAAATTTACGCCTAGCCATGGCAGAAAACCCGTACCTGAAAGTTATGATCCAGTCTGGTTATTACGACGGCGCCACCAACTATTTTGACGCCAAATACAGCATGTGGCAGCTTGATCCAAGCGGCAAAATGAAAGACCGCCTGAGTTTTAAAGGTTATCGCAGCGGCCATATGATGTACCTGCGCTATGAAGATTTAAAACAGTCGAATGATGATTTGCGGCAGTTTATTAAGGCCAGTTTGCCGGCAGAAGATCAGCCAGCGAAATATTAGGTTTCTATTTTAGTTTTTTCTAAAAAGAATGACGACTCATCCCCCTATTTGGTTGGTTGCCATATAGGGGGGATTTTTAAATTTTCTTTGATAAAGGGGAGGGAGTGAAGATAGCGATGTTCATGGCTAATTCTGACGTTTAATTGTTAGTGAGCGATAATGCACGAAATTCCAGTTAACTTTATTTGCAATATGATTACTTCCTTTGTGTCTGTTTGTGTTAATCCATAAAGTCAGTCCATTCAACTATTTCAGCCTAAGCCACCTTGTAATCATCGGCATAATCAAGTTCGATGTCGCCATTATAGAGCGATTGAACCGCAGCTCTGTGAGAATTTAACTCAGGCACAGTTTAATTGCCAAGTGTTGGCTGCAAAATGGGCACGTGATATCATTATTTATTAACGTAGTTTAGAAATGGAATTTTTATGAAAAAAATATGGAACCAATTGGTGCCAATGATATTGCTTTTTTTGGCAATGACCACGTTTGCAAGCACGGTAACCAAGGTGAGCCCGGTTCATGTCATCGCCAAGCCCGCTGTTATTAAAGATATTTTTCTTGATAAAGCTGTTTCATATCAGGGAAACGTCTATGTTCCTGCCATGATGGATTTTCGTTGGCCTTTTGGTAGTAATAACTTTTTTGAGCGGCAAGGTGAGCAGTTAGTCGTACTGAAACTGGACGCCACCACCAATGAATTCAGCTTATTGACTGAACTGCCAAATATATATTTTAAAGAAGGTTACTCCTATTACGAAATGCTCAAAGAGCTGCCTCCTTTATCGATAGCTGGCGATGATTTGCTGATTAATGGCTATCAATTTAACTTAAAAGCCAAAACCTTTAATACTGCATTGGCTAAACCGTTGGCGCCCGCCTCATTTATTGTTCTGGTGAAAGATCCCTCTGGACAAGTGAGTTGTATCGGAAGTGTTCTAGAAAACGATCTGCAGATTGATTGTGTAAAGGATAATGCCGAACCGTTATACGCATTTAAACTAGACAAGACGCAAGCGAACCCAACTATTTGGGTTCGCGATAATCACCTGATTGTGCAAGCAAGTGACAAATTTTATCGGGTGGCAGACGACAATCAACAAGTGCTGCTGGGGCAATTGCCGCAAGCACTAGCTGACTTTAGCATCCAAAGTGTCAATCAAACTTCAGTGCTGTTATTCGACAAAACGCAGGCTAATGCTGTGAAAGTTGAATTCGAGCTTCATCTATATAACTTCTCCAACCAACAGACTCAGCGCCTAACCATCAATGCGGGCATTGGAGCACCGATGGTGGCGATGACGACGACTGATGATAGCCATCAAATCGGCTATTACGCCAAGACCGCCGAGCAAGCTGGTAAAACAATTCGGGCACCTGTCATCCAAAAGTTACTGGCAAATGGCAGTTTGGAGATGTTGTGGAAAGGTTCGGAGTTTGAATCATTCAGCTATGGTGAAGAACCTCCGACAGTGAGTAAAGCAGGCGAACGTTGGCTTTGGAACTTTGCTAGCAGTTCGCAAACCCGTGAGTATCGCGACACCTGCGCCCGCCCAGCGCTGGTCGCACAAACGACGACACAATTTAACTGTTTGTCAGTACCAAAACTTGAGGCAAAGTTGCTGGAGAGTGATTATTACACTGTCTACTTAACCAGTTGGCAGCGCCAGTTATTTTGGAGGGAAAGTGGTTTGTGGACAGATACTTATGACAGCAATATATCATCGTCCGTGATAAAACGCTTACAACCAGATAACTCTCGCGTTGATTTAGTACAAAAAGTTGAATTCAACGATGGACTTTTTGGAAAGCGACCACCATTTGGCGGTAATCTTGATAATTTTATTCAGACAAAATCGAATTTGTGGTTGAATATGTTTTCACGGATAACTACTCAGTATCCATTTTTGTTTAGATTTGATAAAGAAAAACAACTTTTCGAACGGGATAAAGATAAGTCTAGCTTTTACCTTTCCCACCGTTACGAAGATAATATGTATAGTTTGAGCCGTTTTCATGACATGTCTTATGATTTCCGACTTGAAAAGTTAGATTTAAATACCGGAAAACTCGCCCACATTACTGATATTGTAAACCAAGACATGATTGGATTCGTCGGTACTAAACTGGCCTTAAGAGATGCTACTGTCCCTAATTGGGTTGACGTGCCGCGTCTATTTGATTTAGAAACTGGCGAAAAGTCCGCTGCCTTAACCACCTTAAAGATAACCTCCCGCGAATTTGAAGGTGAGACACTAGAAGTTATACCTGTTGGCTTTATGCAACAGGGTGATGAGACTTGGTTGCTCAAGTTCACTGGGGGTTCCATGAACAGAAAACACATCGATGAATTGCAGGCTCAAAAAATTGATTTGCAGACCGACACTTTTTTATCAGAGCCTTTTGTTATAAATCGACGCGTGGAAGAAGGTCCTCTGCAATCGCCGACTCTCAAAAAAAATATCTTGTTGTTTGACGATGTTTTTTTAAATGGTACTACAGCAGTCTCAACATCAGGCGTTACCCTGCCAGAAGTGCACACGCCACTTTATCGTTCTGCTGCAATCTATGGTGATCAGCTGATTGCATTTAATCCACAGTTAACGGTGTATAAAAAACAAAATCAGCAATTTAAAATTCAAAGTCAGATCAAAGATTTATTGACCTATCCGGTCTATAGCATGATTGGTGACAAACTTTATTTCCTGGCGTTTGATGCCAAAGAAGGGCTGGGGATTTACCAGACGACTGTTGACAATCCTTCGCCAACAGCGCTACCTGATGCTTTCGCAACAGACGATCGCACTGCGATCACTATTGATGTCCTGAAAAATGATTCGGATGCAGGTGGGGATATTATCCGGTTGGATTCCGCATCAACTGTCGTCGGAACGGTGGTTATGGATGCTGACCAAAAACTGCGCTTCACCCCGACGCGTGGCTTTAACGGCCCTGCGGAAATAACCTATACCATCAGCGACACAGATGGTGCAAAAGTCACAACCAAAGCAACAGTGATGGTCACTGCAAAACCAAATCAGTTGCCGGTTGCAGTTGCGGATCAAGCGGCCACCGACCACTTAAGCGCGATTGTGATCGACGTGTTAGCAAATGACACGGACGCGGATCAAGACAAACTTGAATTATTTTCAGCGGCCGTCAATACCGGTACTGTCAGTATTACCACCGATCAAAAATTAAGCTTTGTACCCGCAAAAGGCTTTAATGGCGTCGCCACTATCCAATATCAAATCCGCGATCCTTATCTTGGAACTGCCAGTGGCGTTGCAGAGGTCCGCATCACCGGCCCGGTAGTTGAACCGATTAAAGAAACGCCAGCTGCAAGTAAGGGTGGGGCATTCCCACTTGGTTTCCTTGGATTATTTTTCATCGTGGCATGGCGACAAAGGTATAACGTTCACGGGAAAAACTGACCGTAAGTGAAAGAGGTTTTACTTTGTTTATGCTTGGACGCTAGCTTTTAACACAGAGTAAAACCTGAATGCAGTTTGTCGCTAAAGCCAACAAGACCAGATTCGTCTGGTCTTTTTTATGTCTGCAAAGTGAGTCCTTCAGACGATGACAATAGCGCTATGTTATCCATGGTTGTGGCTGTCAAAATAGCAGTTACCGACAATGTTGAAGTGATCAATAAAAATGGCTTATTTAATGACGACACAAAGCCTTATTCGCTACTGGTCAGCGCTGGTGTTGCTGTTATAATGCGGCCAATTGACGAAAAGTCTCATTCTACAAGGATCTAAATTTTATGGCGGACATCGAAACACGCCCAACCAATTTTATCCGGCAGATCATTGATGCCGATTTAGCTTCCGGTAAACACAGTGCCGTGCAAACCCGTTTTCCGCCAGAGCCGAACGGCTACCTGCATATCGGTCACGCCAAATCAATTTGTCTGAACTTCGGTATCGCCGTTGATTATCAAGGCAAATGTAACCTGCGTTTTGATGACACCAATCCAGAAAAAGAAAATATCGATTTTGTAAATTCTATCCAGAAAGATGTCAACTGGTTGGGTTTTGAATGGGACGGCGCTGTTCGTTATTCATCAGATTATTTTGACGCTTTATACGGTTATGCCGTTGAACTGATTAATAAAGGTCTGGCCTACGTTTGTTTCTTAAATGCCGAAGAAATGCGTCAATACCGCGGTAACTTAACCGAGCCAGGCAAAAACAGTCCATACCGTGATACCACACCAGCTGAAAACCTGGCGCTGTTTGAAAAAATGCGTGCCGGTGGTTTTAAAGAAGGTGAATGTTCACTGCGCGCCAAAATCGACATGACGTCGGCTTTTATTTGTATGCGTGATCCGGTGATTTACCGGGTGAAATTCGCGCATCACCATCAGACTGGCGATAAATGGTGCATCTACCCGATGTACGATTTCACGCATTGTATTTCTGATGCGCTGGAAGGGATTACCCATTCTTTGTGTACCCTGGAATTCCAGGATAACCGCCGGTTATATGACTGGATTTTGGATAACATCACCATCGCATGTCACCCACAGCAAATTGAGTTCTCACGCTTAAACCTGGAATACCAGGTGATGAGTAAACGCAAACTGCATACGCTGGTTGAAGGTGGCCATGTTTCAGGTTGGGACGACCCACGGATGCCAACCATTGCCGGTTTACGCCGTCGTGGTTATACCCCGGCATCGCTACGCGAATTCGCGAAGCGGATTGGTATTACCAAACAAGACAACGTGATTGAAGCCAGCGCTTTAGATTCGTGCATTCGCGAAGATTTAGACGCCCATGCGCCACGTGCTATGGCGGTGATTGACCCGCTAAAAATCACTATCAGCAACTATACCGCCGATGCGGTGGAATGGCTGGATGTGCACAATCATCCAAAAGAAGAAAGCATGGGTAGCCGTAAGGTGCCATTCGGCAGAGTCATTTATATCGACCGTGCTGACTTCCGGGAAGAAGCCAACAAAAAGTACAAGCGGATGGTGACTGGCGGTGAAGTGCGGTTACGTGGTGCTTATGTGGTGCGTGCCGATGAAGTGATTAAAGATGACGCCGGCAATATTGTGGAGCTGATTTGTAGTTACGATCCGGAAACTCTCGGCGTCAATCCGGCCGATGGCCGTAAAGTGCGGGGTGTTATTCACTGGGTCGAAGCAACCCAAGCCAAAGCTGCGGAATTCCGGGTCTACGATAAATTGTTCACGGTGCCAAACCCGGCAGCGGAAGATGATTTTATTACCGTGATCAACCCAAATTCACTCAGCATCAAACATGGTTTTGTCGAGCCAAGCCTGGCACAAGCCAAGCCTGAGCAAGCCTATCAGTTTGAGCGTGAAGGTTATTATTGCGCCGACAATCAGGATTTCACTGCCGACAAACTGGTGTTTAACCGCACTG
Source organism: Rheinheimera sp. SA_1 (assembly GCF_001669775.1). Taxonomy (GTDB): domain Bacteria; phylum Pseudomonadota; class Gammaproteobacteria; order Enterobacterales; family Alteromonadaceae; genus Pararheinheimera. The sequence continues at coordinate 226,668 of NZ_LXWK01000015.1, read as the reverse complement.
TTGCACTACGCGATACCTTCTTCGAAGATTGATTGTTAATTCCGGGGTCAGAGTCAATTGTTAACAGATTTCTATTAACAATTGACTCTGACCCCAAAGTTATGACCCCAAAGTTAGCAAATAAAAAACGGAGCTTATCGCTCCGTTTTTTTATTGGATGTAGCCTTTTGTTAATTCAAGGCCTGCGTCATTTCAATAATGACTTTATTGGCTTTAAATAACTGCAGTTTGTTCTGGTTAATTTCAATCCGATCGGCCAGTTGTAGCTGTTTGGTGAATTGCTGTTCATAGAAGTTGGCATCGCTGCAAAACTTGCGGGTACTGACCACTGGCGCAACATTCAGTTGGTTGTCTTTTTGCTGATAACCGGCATTAAAGTTGTTACAGCCAGAAAAGCCAAACAGTTTGTTTTGGTCGAACATCATCCGGATGTTTAGTTTTTGCGGCACACCAATTTGCGACACTGTACTTAAACGCCAGACGACACCCTGAATTTTGGCCGGTTGTGCCTGACTTGGGCAAGTGGCGCCTGGCCAGAACTGGTCAAATTTATCGACAAACAACGCATCGTTATTATCCGGGCTTTTACGTGCAGTTAAGGTAGCAACCACCGATTTGCCATTAATGCCAGGGTTCGTCTGATAGCTACGCATCATCGGCATATGGTGTTGGGTCATGGCAATCAAGTGACTCTCGCCGGTCAGGCAGTCGGTGAAACTGGCTTCGTTGTCTTTGAGCTCGTACATACCAAGCAGCGGCAAGCGGCTGTCAATTCTGCTGAAGTCGCGGCGACTCAGTGTTTTGTTATCCGCGGAAACCATTGGTTTACCGGCGATATCTAATAAGGTCAGATGTTGATTACTGGCAAATTGGAAGGACGGCATCGGCTGACGCTGACTGGTAAAGTGCAAAGTGCGGTTATCCAGCATCCAGCTGCCTTTGATCAGTTCGACCACGTTGCGATCGATAAACTCGCGGCGAGCTTCAAACTTACCGTCCTGATAGACATTGATATGATATTGCACGCCCGGACATTTATCACAAGGCAGGGTGCCGGTGAAAGTCATATCGCGGTCAATGAAAATCAGGCCAAAATCGGTAGCGATAGATTCTGCATTGTCGGATTTGACCACTTCGTCCGGTACTAAATCCGGTTCGACTACCACGGGGGCGACCGGCTGCACCGGCGCTGGAACTACAGTTTTTACCGGTACTGTAGTACAGGCGGACAACAACACTAAACTGAGGGCAGAGCTCTGCACAACTTTGCGCATTAAACTGTCTTTCAAACTACGTTTCATCAATGACAAGGCCACTTCCAGACACAAAATTGGCGCCATTATAATGGAACTGGGCCATAACCGGCATGCTTTCACCGATTTATTTTAATGCTGGCTGAAACCTGTGATGACTTACTCAGGACTCGGTAAATCCCAGTGCTGCAGGAGTTGGCAGGCCGTTTGTTCCGGATGTTGTTGCATAAAACAATGACCACCAGGCACCAGTTTTGCTGTGATTGCCGGGTTTATTCGTTGCCAGCGTTTTACTGCTTTAGGCACAAAAGGATAAGTTTTATCGCCATAAAGCAGCAACGTCGGGCTGCAGGGCTTCGCCAGTTCCGTCCATAACTTTGCCGGAAATGAACTGAAAATTTCGGCCTCGCGTGACGGCTGACATTTCAGACTGATCCCGTCCGGCCGATGGTGCAGAGCGTGGTCGATATAAGCATGTAAAGCCGAAGGCGCCCAGCCTTTAAACATACCGCGATCAGTCAGATAAGCTTCTACCTCACTGCGCTGCGGCCACTGGTGTCGCCGGTTTAATGCTTTTTTGGCGTATGGGTTTTTTCGATACAGGCCAACTTTATCCAGAATTCGCATGCTATTGAGTAAATAGGGCGGAAACAATACCGGGTCCAGCAATACTACTTGCGAAAATGGGCTGTCAGCGCGGCTATTGATCAGCGCCGTTAACACGCCGCCGAAACTGTGGCCCAATGCATAAACTTTGACAGCCTTGGTCGCATTGGAAGTAGTAGGGCTTATCCTGTGTTGTTGAAACAACGGCAAGTGCGCAATAAATGCTTCTAAAGCCAAATCAGCACATTGATGCCAGCCAATAAACTTGTCGCCATGATCGCTGTCGCCATGACCCTGAGCGTCAGACAGAAACAAATCAAAATGTGCGGTCAGCAAGCTGAGCATCGGTTGATACATCAGGCTGCAAAAACCATTGCCGTGCAAAACATGTAATACCGGTTTACCGGAAGGGGTGGAGTGTTGGCCGCGTAAAGTAAAACCGTAGCGGGTGGCGTAGCTCCAGGGTTGTAATTGCACAGCGTGTTCTCAAGTATTTACTCTAATAATCAACATGCCATGCTTTGACTGTTCGTGCAAGTTGCGGATAAAAAAAGCCACCCGCAGGTGGCTATTGTATGAATAACTAAGGTATCGGCTTAGAAGTTGTAGGTCATGCGGGCGTAGTAGAAACCGCCATTAAAACCCATAACAGCTGTGGTTGGGTATTGTGCACCCAGTACATCAGCCCAAACGTTTTCATCTGGTAACTCATCAAACAGATTGGTTGCACCCAGACTAATTTCATAGTTTTCGTCGAAGGCGTAGCTGATTTCAGCATCAACTGTCATTTCGGCGCCCAGATTTAACGGTAATCCACCGTCGGCAACATTTAAGGCGCCAGAGTCAGCATGGTCTTCGAAATAACTACCATATTGATTCAACCGAACATAACCGCGCCAGGCTCCCTGGGTATGGTTAATGGTGAAACTGCCCCGGACACTTGGTAAACCATCTTCAATTACTTTGATTTTGGCTTCGTTGATGTTGGTGGAGTGCTGGTCTACTGACGTATCAGTCCAGTTCGCCGCTAACGCGAATGTAGTCCGGCCACCTAATAAATCAGCACTGTAGTTGGCAACAAAATCAAGACCTTGTGTAGTAGTATCAAAATCATTGGTGAAATATTTCACCCCTGCGAAGCTGCTGGCATCGCGCACACCTAACGCCAATAACGCTTGCACGTCAGCGGCAGTCAGCTCTTGCGATGATGATTGGCTGATCCGATCTTCCACTTCGATCCGGAAATAATCCAATGTGGCGAAGAAGTCATCCACTTCGACCACGGTACCAAAGGACAAGTTTTTCGACTCTTCCGGTGTCAATGCTTTACCGCCTTTGAGCACAGAAATCGGGTGTGTTGGTGGCAGAGTCGCGTTATCAACCAGACCTTTACCAGCAGCAAATGAAGTGCTGACGTTACGAACCATTGATTGACCAATCGTTGGTGCGCGGAAGCCGGTGCTAATGGCACCGCGTAATGCCATTTCGTCAACTAACTGGTAACGAGCACTCAGCTTGGCGTTGGTGGTGGTACCGAAATCTTCATAGTTTTCATAACGAAGGGCAAAATCAGAGCGGAAGTTGTCGCTGAACTCAGCGCCAAATTCGGTGTATGCCGCATAGTTGTAACGGTTAAATGAACCAGCATCATCAGACTTGAAGCCTGGGAAACCATTCGAACCAATACCAAAACCTTGTGAAGCCAATGGGCCGACTTCAAAAGAGTTTTTATCACCAGCATAAATTTCAAATGTATCAATACGGTATTCCAGACCACCGGCTACAGCCAATGGATAAGGCAACGCTTCAACTTCAATCAGCTTATTCATATCGAAGTTAACAGCTTGTTCCTGCTGGACGTATTTACCTGCGTTAAAATCACGTGGCGTCGATGGGCCAAGCGAGGCGTTGATGGTGTTTTTGATATAAAACTCAACTTCGCTGCGGCCATAAGTGGTACTTAAGTCGTAGTTCCAACCGTTGTCCATTTCACCTTTCACGCCACCTGCTAAAGCGGCATCAGTCACGATACCACCAAATTTTGGTGTGAAACCGCCTGGCAACATGGAGAAGAAGGTGAAGCAGTGGGCCGGTAAGGCGCTGACTTTAGTGTTGATTTGGCCGTAATTTAATCCTTTGATATCAATGTTGCTGCATGAGCCTTTGCTGGCGTCCAGATTGCCAACCAATAAGCTGTCACCACCATCATTCGAGTACACACCACCACGGTTGACTGGATTACGGAAATAGAAACCACCTTCCACATCACGCTGGGCAAAGTTACCAAAGGAATAGAATTCAGTATTTTTTGCTACTTCCAGGCCGATGTTGCCAAAAACTTTAAAGTCACGTTTGATTTCAGGCGAACCCCAGACTTGTGCTGGATCTGCAATCTGCGTGTTGCCTTGGGCAATTAAGCCAGCTGCATCACCCCGTTGTACACTGCGACTGGTTGGATCAGACTGCTTAAATTCAGTACTGAAGTTGGCGAAACCGTTATCGGTAAATGGCATACCGATGTTGGCTGAAATCTGACGTAAATCACCATCACCATCATAATGCTGACCAGAGCGGAGTTCGATAGTGCCGCCTTCGCTGGCATCTTTTAACCGGAAGTTAATCACACCGGCAATGGCATCTGAACCGTATTGTGCTGCTGCACCATCACGCAGAATTTCAACTTGCTTCAATGCAATCGACGGAATGTTAGAAATATCCGGGCCTTGCGAACCATCCGATAAGCCACCACCCAAGAAGGTGATAACGGCAGAGCGGTGACGGCGTTTGCCGTTGACTAATACCAGGGTACTATCTGGTGGCAGGCCACGTAAGTTAGCCGGACGAACCAGCGTTGACGCATCGTTGATCGGTTGGGAGTTGACGTTAAAGGATGGCACCACTGAGCTCATCAGCGTCATCATATCGGTAGGACCGGCTTTGACAAATTCGTCGGCAGAAATCACATCAACCGGAACTGCAGAATCGCCAACTGAGCGCGGCGCACCACGCGAACCGACCACAACAATTTTTTCTACATTTTCTTCAGCTTTTTGTTCTGTTGTTGCTTCTTGTGCCATGGCACTAAAACCGGTCGTAGCCAACATCAGGAACGCGCCACCGGCTAACGCGGATTGAATACCAGCGGCGAGAGGGTGTAGTTGTGTTTTATTTTTCATAGGTTTGCCTTTAAATATCCTGGAACGTTGAAAGGGCTCTTTTATATATTTATCTGAGCTCAGGAACTAACTTATGGCAAAAATGTCGTTTTGTCCAACGCGAAAAACGCCCCATTTATCTCAAAAACGTTGCAAAATGTGTGCACTCTTTTGGTGCTAAATTAGAAACTGTGGTGCAATGCTGCAGCCCGACTGAGTTGCAAGCGAGTAGTGGACTGAAAATTTTGGTGCATCGGCGGTATTCTGTTGAAAAAAATATTTTGCTGGCGTTAGATAGCCTAAATTCAAACGCTTCAGGATCTTACAATGAATTCACCCTTGCTCACCGGATTAACCTTAATTGCAACTTTAGCTGCGAGCACTGCTTCGCACGCCAGCCAGTTGCCACTGGAGCGGATATTTGCCGATCCGGTGCTTAGTGGCACGACGCCAAAATCCCTTGGTTATTCGCCTGATGGCAGCCGAATTACTTATCTCAAAGGAAAATCCTCTGATGCTAACCGTTTAGATCTATGGCAATACCAAATTAAAACGGGTAAACATTCATTGTTGGTGGATTCTGATACCTTATTCAGCGGTCCGGAACTATTGTCAGATGAAGAAAAAGCCCGCCGCGAACGCTTACGTTTATTTGCCAGCGGTATTGTCAGTTATAGCTGGTCAAAAGACGGCAAAGCATTGTTATTCCCGCTGAATGGTGATTTGTATTATTTTGATTTAGCGACAAAAAAATCTAAAAAACTGACAGAAACCAAAGAGTTTGAAACTGACGCGCAGATTTCCCCCAAAGGCCGGTTTGTGTCCTTTGTCCGCGAGCAGAATATCTATGTATTAGATTTAAAAACTGGTTCCGAAACCCAACTGACCAAAGATGGCCAGGGGCCGATTAAAAACGGTATGGCTGAATTTGTGGCTCAGGAAGAGATGGGGCGGATGACCGGTTACTGGTGGGCGCCGGACGACAGCAAGATTGCTTTTACTCAGTTTGATGACAGCGGTGTGGCCGAGGTGGTGCGCAACGAAATTTATGCCGATGAAATTAAACTGGTGAATCAGCGTTACCCTTATGCTGGTGCGGCCAACGTCAAAATTAAACTGGGAGTGGTCAGTCTGGCTGGTGCCGCGGTGAATTGGCTGGATCATGGTAAAGACCAGGACATTTATTTGCCACGGGTGGCCTGGACCCAAAACCCGAATTTATTAACCTATCAATGGCAAAGCCGTGATCAGCAGCAGCTTGAATTACGGCTGGTGGATTTGGTCAGTCAAACCGAGCGGCTGTTGTTAAAGGAGCAAAGCGCAACCTGGGTTAACTTACATAATGATCTGCATTTTTTAAAGGATCAAAAATCCTTTATCTGGGCGTCAGAACGAAGCGGTTTTAAACATCTGTATCAATATGATTTGGATGGAAAAATGCTGCGTCAGTTGACTGATGGAGACTGGATTGTCAATCAGCTGGAAACGGTTGATGAAAAAAATGGCCAGATTTATTTCAGCGGGCGCAAAGATACACCGTTAGAAGCACATTTGTACCAGCTCACGCTGGCCGACGGTGGCATCAAGCGACTGACCGAAGCGGGCAGCAGCCATGCGGTGGTTGTTGCTAAAGACGGCAGTGGCTTTTTGGATACGTTTTCCAGTGTCAGCCAGTTACCCGAAGTGCAGCTAAAAAACCGCGAAGGCAAGACCATTGAAATACTGGCCAACAACCAGCTTACCGCTGAACATCCATTAACGCCGTACTGGCCGGAACTGGTGAAACCGCGGTTTGGGACTATTCAGGCCAAAGACGGCCAAACCCTGCATTACCGGGTATTTGAACCGGCTAAGTTGGAGCCGACCGTGAAGTATCCGGTAATTGTCAGTGTTTACGGTGGTCCGGGCGCGCAGCGGGTAACCAATAGCTGGAATCATAAGGATTTGTATTTCCAATATATGGCGCAGCGTGGTTACATCGTGTTTCAGCTCGATAATCGTGGTTCGGAAAATCGCGGCAAGAAGTTTGAAGATCCGATCTATAAAAAACTCGGCGTGGTGGAAGTTGAAGATCAAATCAGCGGCGTGGAATACCTGCGGACATTGCCTTATGTCGACGCCAGCAGGATCGGCGTTTATGGGCACAGTTACGGCGGCTACATGGCGATTATGACGATGTTTAAAGCCAGCGATTATTTCGCCGCCGGGGTTTCAGGTGCGCCGGTCACTGACTGGACTTTATACGACACGCATTACACCGAACGTTATTTGGGCCATCCGGCCAGCAATGCGCAGGGTTATACCGACAGTGCGGTGTTTCCGTATGCTGATGGCTTAAAAGGTTCGTTGCTGATTTACCACGGTATGGCCGATGACAATGTGTTATTTGCCAATAGCACCAAACTGTTCTCGCAGTTGCAGCAAAGCGGCAAAGTGTTTGAAATGATGACCTATCCTGGCAGTAAACATGCGATGTTTGGCCAGCAGGTACAAACCCATTTGCACCGCACTATCACCACATTTTTTGACCGCGAACTGCGGGATAAAAAGCACTGATCGGTTACGGACTTTGAGGGATCAGGCCAGCAGATTGCTGGCCTGATGTTTTCTGGATAATCCGAGATTCAGGCAGAACACCAACGCTACAGCAACCGCGGTTGCATCTTAAACCTTATTTGGGCAAGGCTCACCACGCTCAAGCAGCAACAGATTGTCAGAAGTAATACGGCTGATTTGTTCCATCGCTTCAGCGGTAAAAAAAGCCTGGTGGCCGGTGATCAGTACATTGGGGAAGGTCAGCAGACGTTGAAAAACTTCATCGGCAATAATTTGATCGGATAAATCTTTGAAGAACAAATCGGCTTCCTGCTCATACACATCTAACCCCAAATAGCCGATTTTCGCTGATTTTAGTGCCTTAATCACGGCTTTGGTGTCCACCAATGCGCCACGGCTGGTGTTGATCAGCATCACACCATCTTTCATTTTTCCCAGACTTTGTGCATTAATCAGATGGCGGCTGTCCGGCGTTAACGGACAATACAAACTGATGATATCGGCCTGTGGATACAGCTCGTCAAGGCTGACATAGCATGCCCCCATGCTGATCAATTGTGGGTTAACTACCGGATCAACACACAGCACCCGGCAGCCAAAACCAAGTAGAATTTTTACCGCCGCTGTACCAATCCGACCGGTACCAATAATACCGACCGTTTTACCATGCAAATTAAATCCAAGCAGGCCATTGAGATCAAAGTTGTTGTCCCGGGTTCTGTTATAGGCTTTATGAAACTTCCGGTCCAGACACAACATCAGTCCGACACTGTGTTCCGCCACTGCTTGTGGTGAATAAGCAGGGACCCGCACCACGCTCAAACCTAACTGGGTGGCCGCCGCAATATCAACATTGTTGTAACCGGCACAGCGTAGCGCAATAAAACGCACCCCTAGCTCTTTTAAACGTTGCAGCACCGGAGCGTCCAGTTGATCGTTCACAAATACACAAACTGCATCTGCACCTGCTGCGCCATGGACTGATACCAGATCCAGTTTTTGACTGAGAAAAATCCAGTCAATCGACGGATCGCTCCATTGTTTAAACGCTTGTTCGTCATATTTCTGAGTACTGAATACACAAACTTTCATCGTGGTCTCCAACAAGGATTTGCCTGCGCAAAGCAGTTATCTGCCGCAAGCATAAACCACTGGCAGGAACAGAGTCTGTGCTGGATCAAACATCCGCTACTTTAATCTAGATTAAGCACCGAGTCGTTGCGATTGTTTGGCAAGTTCTTCTTCGATAGCCTGTACAAACTGGCTGGGTTTGGTGCGCGGGGCGTAACGTTTCACCACAACTCCATCTTTGTTCACCAGAAACTTGGTAAAATTCCATTTAATAGCACGGGTTTTTAATACGCCACGCGCCTGATCTTTTAAATATTCAAATAGCGGTTCGGCTTCCGGGCCATTCACCTGAATTTTCGCCATCACACCAAAAGTGACCCCAAAATTCAGCTGACAAAATTGGGAAATATCCTGATCGGTGCCCGGTTCCTGGCCGCCAAACTGGTTGCAGGGGAATGCCAGAATTTCCAGTCCTTGTGTATGATATTGCTGATGCAATTTTTCCAGTTCGTGATACTGCGGGGTAAAACCGCATTGGCTGGCGGTGTTGACAATCAACAGCACTTTGCCCTGATACTGGCTTAAATCAACTGTGTTTCCAGCTGTTGTTTTGACCTTAAAATGATGCACGTTCGCCATACATACTCCTGTTATTGCAGCCATTCACTGGCATTAAGCGCTATTTTGCTATTTGTATCATAAGTTTGTAATCTAACGATCAGTGTTTCACAGAATTAAGACAATTATATGGCAACGGATCAAGCGCGTTTAAAAGTGGCATTTATTGGCCTTGGCGTGATGGGCTACCCAATGGCCGGGCATCTGCAGCAAAAAGGTTTGCAAGTTTGTGTATATAACCGTAGCAGTGCCAAAGCATCACAATGGGTGCAGCAATATGGTGGTCTGCAGGCGGCCACCCCGGCCGCGGCCGCTGTAGATGCCGATTTGGTGATGTTGTGCGTGGGCAATGATCAAGATGTGCGTTCAGTGGTGTATGGCACTGATGGGGTGTTAAGTACGATGAAGGCGGGAGCGGTGCTGGTCGATCACACCACAGCCTCAGCCGATTTAGCCCGTGAGTTGGCGGCAGCTAGCGCTTCGCAGCAACTGGGGTTTTTAGATGCGCCGGTTTCTGGTGGTCAGGTTGGCGCTCAAAATGGCTTGTTAACTATTATGGTTGGTGGTGAGCAAACTGATTTTGAAAAAGCAGAGGCTGCGCTTGGTTGTTACGCCCGCAGCTATCAATTGCTTGGCGCTGCCGGCTCTGGTCAGTTGGCCAAAATGGTCAATCAGATTTGTATTGCTGGTGTAGTGCAGGGGCTGGCCGAGGCGTTGCATTTTGCCACTCAAGCCGGATTAGATGCCAAAGCTGTCCTCGCTGTGATTTCCAAAGGCGCTGCTCAATCATGGCAAATGGAAAATCGTGGTACAACCATGGTTGAAGGCCAGTTCAATTTTGGTTTTGCGGTGGACTGGATGCGCAAAGATTTAGGCATCACGCTCGACGAAGCCCGTCGCAATGGCGCGCAATTGCCGTTGACAGCATTGGTTGATCAGTTTTATGCCGAATTACAGGCCCAGGGTGGTGGGCGGCTTGATACTTCCAGCCTGATCAAACGTTTTCAGTCATAAAGTTATCGGCAGCTTCACGAAAGAAAGTGTGGCTGCCGACGACTGTAAATTTCTTTCCACAGTTCAGGTTAAATATCCGCAAAGCCACGACGACCAACCGTTGTTATTGAGCAATGACTCATCTCAGCGATGCCGATAATTCCATCAGTTGGCCGTTGTTTTTACATATTTATTAGCATAACTGTATGTTTAATAATCAGTTAATTTTTTATATGAATTAAATCAGTTTATTGTCATGCAGTAGTATCTGTTTATGATACAATTTTATAACTTTGTGTATTTTTCTTGTGAAGTTATGATTGCGCTTGGCATTGGTTGGCAACTTTATCTCACCTTATTTGGCCTGATGGTCTTTGTACCTGCGCTATTGGCGTTGGTATTATTGATCCTCAACCGCCAATGGTTAAAACCGGTATTATGGTCCGTGCTTAGTTGTACCGGAGCGTTTTTACTGACAGCCTGGTGGGTTAGTGATAATAAAGTGCAGTTTGTCGAGAACAACCTGCATATTCATGCCGGTTTTTATCACACCACTATCACCGATTTATCCTTACCCGAAACCAGTATCAATGTTTTTACCCAGACCGAACTAGGCCCATTCACACCAAAAGTTGCCATCAACGGCATTCACTTACCCAATTATCGGGTTGGCTGGTATCGGTTACAAAATAACGAACTGGCGTTTGTAATGTTGATTGGCGAGTATCATGAAGTCACGGTCGTTAAAACCCCAACTATGATTGCTATTGTCAGCGGTGATATTCAGCGGGATAGTCTGATGGTATTGCGTTAAGATCAAATCAGCCCGTCACAGGGGCTGATTTGATCTTGTTAAAAATCGCTTGTTTCGAACAGTGAAATCTAAAAACGCATTTCCGGAATATCGCCAGCAACAATCAATTTACCAGCAGTTTTTTGCTGAATTTCTTCCACACTGATGCCAGGTGCCCGTTCCAGTAAATGGAAGGCGCCATCTTTGACTTCCAATACCGCTAAGTCGGTGACAATTTTCTTCACACAACCAACGCCGGTCAGCGGCAGGGCGCAGCTCTCCAGCAGTTTTGAACTGCCGTATTTGTCGGCATGGGTCATCGTCACCACGATATTTTGCGCACCAGCCACTAAATCCATCGCACCGCCCATGCCTTTGACCAGTTTGCCTGGGATCATCCAGCTGGCGATATTGCCGTTTTGATCGACTTCAAAAGCGCCTAATACGGTTAAATCTACATGACCACCGCGGATCATGGCGAAACTTTCCGCCGAGCTGAAAATTGCTGCGCCTTTAATGGCGGTGACAGTTTCTTTACCGGCGTTGATCATATCGGCGTCAACTTCGGCGTCTGTCGGGTACGGGCCCATACCAAGTAAACCGTTTTCTGATTGCAGCATCACTTCGATACCGGCTGGCACATAGTTGGCAACCAGCGTTGGTATACCAATGCCTAAATTGACGTAATAACCGTCTTTCAGTTCTTGCGCCACACGCATCGCGACTTGTTCACGGGATAAGGCCATTATGCTGCTCCTTCTGTTGAATGACCGGTTTGGCGAACCATCCGACGTTCAATCCGTTTTTCAAAACTGGCTTTAATCACCCGTTGCACATAAATACCTGGAGTGTGAATTTGTGATGGTTCTAACTCACCAGGTTCGACAATTTCTTCGACTTCAGCCACGGTGATTTTACCGGCAGTGGCGACCATTGGATTGAAGTTCATGGCGGTATGACGGAACACCAGATTACCGTAACGGTCGGCTTTCCAGGCGCGGACAATCGCAAAATCGCCGGTAATGGAAGGTTCCAGCACATAATTGCGGCCATTAATTTCGCGGGTTTCTTTGCCGTCGGCCACGGGCGTGCCGTAGCCTGTTGCCGTAAAGAATGCCGGTATGCCAGCACCACCAGCGCGGATTTTTTCGGCCAGCGTGCCTTGTGGCGTCAGTTCCACTTCCAGCTCGCCGCTTAATAGTTGTTTTTCAAATAAGGCGTTTTCGCCGACGTAAGACGCTACCATCTTTTTGATTTGGCGATCTTCCAAAAGCACACCAAGACCAAAACCATCGACACCGCAGTTATTGGAGACGACGGTTAAATCGCGGGTACCCATTTTTTTAATCTGGGCAATTAAACCTTCCGGAATACCGCAAAGGCCAAAACCGCCGGCAATGACGGTCATGCCATCTTCCAGGCCCGCCATCGCTTCGTCGTAACTCTGTACGACCTTGTTAAACCCTGCCATGTGAAGTCCTCATATATACCCGTCATCCTTGAAGATGCGGGGTTGTTGTCTTCGCTCATTCCCTGGGGCGCCAGTCCGACCCAGTCACATAGACAGCTATGCTCCTGGCCGGGCTGGCGTTCCAGTGTCACTCGCTCGTCGCCTACCCGAATCTTCAATGATTTTGGGTATAATCTATTTTTTTGGTACTGAAAATGCTGCGAATACGGTGTTAATTTTGCTGACATTTGGCCTTCAGCGCCAATCCTACTTTAGAACTAGGTGCTTTACCGAGCGCCTCTGCAATGGCCCAGCCAGCGCGGGCGAGCGTATTTAACGCAACGCCGTGCTGGATGCCAAGACCATTCAGTAAATACACCACATCTTCAGTGGCAACATTGCCTGACGCACCGGCAGCGTAAGGACAGCCGCCAAGTCCGGCTACAGCGCTGTCAATCACCGCCACACCGCGGCTTAGCGCGGCGTAAATATTTGTTAACGCCTGGCCGTAAGTGTCGTGAAAATGTACTGCAATTTTGTTAACAGGAACCACGGCCAGCACGGCATCGAGCATGGCCAGTACTTTGGCCGGTGTACCAACACCGATGGTATCGCCCAGTGATATTTCGTAGCAGCCCATCTCCAGCAATGCTTTAGCCACCCGCGCAACTTCGCTCGGCGCTACATCACCCTGATAAGGGCAACCGACCACACAAGAGACATAACCACGCACCCGCAGGCCATCGGCTTTCGCTGCAGCAACGACCGGCTCAAACCGCGCTAAGCTCTCAGCAATGCTGCAGTTGATATTTTTCTGACTAAAAGCTTCTGACGCCGCACCAAAAATCGCCACTTCATCGGCACCGGCTGCTTTAGCTGCCTGATAACCTTGTAGGTTTGGCGTCAGGGCAGTATAGGTGACGCCGGCTTTGCGCGTGACACCAGCAAAAACCGCAGCGGAATCGGCCATTTGTGGCACCCACTTTGGGCTGACAAAAGATCCGGTTTCAATGGTGGTTAACCCCGAGTCGGCTAAGGCATCCACCAGCGCAATTTTAGCTGCTAAGGGCACTGCCACTTCATTTTGCAGGCCATCGCGCGGACCGACTTCAACAATGCGGACTACCGCTGGAAAGAGTGGTGGAAAGCCTTGCGGAACTAAATTTGACTGATTCATCTCAGGCCTCGGCTTTAGCAGTAGCAGTAAAATCAACCAGTTCAGCGCCGTCTTTGACTAAATCACCGGAGGCATAAAACAGTGCGTTGACGACACCAGCGGCAGGCGCCTTGATGGCATATTCCATCTTCATCGCTTCCATCACCAACAAAGTTTGACCTGCTTCAACTTGCTGCCCTGCGCTGACTAAAACCGCCACCACAGTGCCATTCATCGGCGCTTTTAAGCTACCAGCGCTTTCGTCACTTGCCGCAACTTCCACGATGGTTTTGTAGTCAAAATCAAAACGTTGTTGTTTGATAAATACCGAAACCGTATCGCCAAACTGACTGACCCGCACTTTACACTGGTGGCCGCTGATATTGGCGGTCAGCTCATCGTGGTTTAACTGCGCTTTGATGGTTAAGCTCAAGTCGTTAACTGCCACCACAAAAGCATCAGCTTGTTGAGTGATAGTGACTTGTTGGCTCTGCTCGCCCTGGCTTAGGTTAAAGCTAACACTGGCGTTTTCATTCATCCGCCAACCAATGGCTGACTGCCACGGCGAACTGGCGGTTGTGGAAGGCTGTTGCTTTAACAGCAAATACAAAGCCGCCAAAATCAGCGCCTGCGTCGGCTCATTTTGCTCTGGCGCAAAGAGTTCCGCCTGATGATGTTCGATAAAATGAGTGTCGAGTTCAGCACGGCCAAACGCCGGATGTTCAACCAAGCGGGTCAGGAAATTGAGATTGGTTTTCACACCAGCGATGCGGTAATCATCCAGTGCGCGGCGCATCCGGGCAATAGCGCGGTCGCGGCTTTCGTCCCAGACAATCAGTTTGGCGATCATCGGATCGTAAAATGGCGACACTTCATCGTTTTCTACGACACCGGTATCAATCCGCACATGGCGATTGGTGTCCGGCTGGCGTAAATAGGTCAGCTTGCCGGTGGCTGGCAGGAAGTTATTGTCCGGATCTTCGGCATACACCCGCACTTCAATCGAGTGGCCGTCCAGTGGAATTTCGTCTTGCGTCAGTGGCAGCGGCTGATTACTTGCCACCAGCAACTGCCATTTGACCAAATCTTGGCCGGTGATCATTTCCGTAACCGGATGCTCTACCTGCAGCCGGGTGTTCATTTCCATAAAATAGAACGAACCATCTTCGTCAAACAGGAATTCCACCGTACCGGCTCCGGCATAACCAATGGCCTGCGCGGCTTTGACGGCGGCTTCGCCCATCGCTTTACGTTGCAGCGGCGAGAAATTCGGCGCTGGCGCTTCTTCAATCACTTTTTGATGGCGGCGCTGAATCGAGCAATCCCGCTCATGCAAATACACCGCATTGCCAAAATTGTCGGCAAATACCTGAATTTCGACGTGGCGTGGTTTGGTCAGATAACGTTCCATCAGAATTTTATCGTTACCAAAACCGTTTAATGCTTCACGTTTAGCGCTTTGCAGCTGTTCCAGAAACTCGGAGGTTTGCCAGACCACTTTCATACCTTTACCACCGCCACCGTAAGCGGCTTTGAGCAGCAATGGGTAACCGACCTTTTCGGCTTCTGCGGCTAAAAAGGCTTCATCCTGGTTTTCACCATGGTAACCCGGTACCAGTGGTACACCAGCTTTACTCATAATTTCTTTGGCAGCGCTTTTACTGCCCATCGCCGCAATGGCGGGCACCGGTGGGCCAATAAACACCACGCCCGCTTCTGCACAAGCTTGTGCAAAACCTTCGTTTTCCGATAAAAAGCCGTAGCCTGGGTGCACTGCCTGAGCGCCGGATTTTTTGGCGATTTCCAGAATTTTATCGGCGCGTAAATACGACTCTTTGCTTGGCGCCGGGCCTAATAAATACGCTTCATCCGCCATTTGCACATGCCGTGCATTGGCATCAGCTTCGGAATACACCGCCACACAGCGAATACCCAACTGATGAGCGGTTTTAATCACGCGACAGGCAATTTCGCCGCGGTTTGCGATCAGAATTTTATCAAACATATTAAGCCTGTCCCTTGGATGGAGATACGATTGCCGGTTCACCGGTTGTCGGCGCAAGCTGCCAGGCCGGTGTACGTTTTTGCAAAAAGGCTGATAATCCTTCCTGACCTTCAGCGGATACCCGAATTGCCGCAATACGACGGCTGGTTTCGTCAATCAGCGCTTGAGTCGTCGGCTGATTGGCGACGGTGAAGATCAGATCTTTAGCTGCTTTGACTGCGGCAGGGCTATTGGCGAGTAAAGTTTGCACCATCGCGTCTGACACACCATGCAGTTCATCGTCGCTGACGATCTTATGCAGCAAACCTAAATGCAGCGCTTCTGCCGCGAAAAAACGCTCAGCGGTGAGGAAATAACGACGACTGGCGCGTTCGCCGATTGCCCGCACTACATAAGGACTAATCACCGCTGGCATCAAACCAATTTTTACTTCACTTAAGCAGAAGCTGGCTTTATCAGAGGCAATGGCAATGTCGCAACAAGCCACTAAACCAACAGCGCCACCAAAAGCTGCGCCTTGCACTAAAGCGATGGTTGGGGCAGGGAAGTTGTCGAGTTTTTGCATCAGCTTTGCCAATTCACCAGCGTCCAGCAAATTGTCATCGTAATTCTTTTCGGCCATTGAGCGCATCCAGCCTAAGTCGGCGCCAGCGCTGAAGTTTTTGCCGTTTGACCGCAGCAGTAAAACCCGCACTTGATCATTGGCAGCAAAGCTATCTAGCGCCTGAATAAGCTCGCCAATCATGATGTCATCAAAGGCGTTATGCACTTCAGGGCGATTGAGCACCAGCTGCGCGACACCACGCTGGTCGATGGATGTGGTGATGTATTGGTAAGTCTTCATTGCGATTTCCATAGCAGCTCCATTACATCCGGAACACGCCAAAGCGTGTCTCTTCAATTGGCGCATTCAAAGACGCGGCCAAAGCCAAGCCCACCACCATCCGGGTTTGCGCCGGGTCAATAATGCCATCGTCCCACAACCGGCCTGACGCATAATAAGGATGACCTTGTTGCTCGTACTGCTCGATAATTGGTTTTTTCAGCGCAGCTTCCGCGTCCGCCGATAAAGTTTCGCCTTTACGCGCCAAACCATCTTTGGTGACTTGCGCCATCACGCCAGCCGCTTGTTCGCCGCCCATCACTGATATACGGGCATTTGGCCACATCCACATCATGGTTGGGTCGTAAGCGCGACCACACATACCGTAGTTGCCAGCACCATAAGAGCCGCCAATCAGCACGGTGAATTTTGGCACTTTGGCGCAAGACACCGCAGTCACCATTTTCGCGCCATGTTTGGCAATGCCTTCGGCTTCATATTTCTGACCGACCATAAAACCGGTGATATTTTGCAGGAACAACAATGGAATTTTGCGCTGGCAACACAGCTCAATAAAGTGCGCGCCTTTTTGAGCCGATTCTGAGAATAAAATCCCATTATTGGCGACGATACCCACCGGATTGCCAAAGATACGCGCAAAACCACAAACTAAAGTCGCGCCATACAGCTGTTTAAATTCATCAAAATCGGAGCCGTCCACAATCCGTGCGATGACTTCACGCACATCAAATGGCTTTTTCAAATCGGTGCCGACAATGCCGTATAGCTCTTTCGCGTCAAATAACGGCTCTTGCGAAGCTTTCACATCACGCAGCACAGGCGACACGCGATTGAGACGAGAAATACTGTTGCGCGCCAGTTGCAACGCATGTTCATCATTTTGTGCATAGTGATCGGCCACCCCGGAAATACGGCAATGCACATCAGCGCCGCCTAAATCTTCGGCTGACACTTCTTCACCAGTGGCTGCTTTCACCAGCGGTGGACCCGCCAGGAAAATAGTGCCTTGTTCTTTGACGATAATCGACTCATCCGCCATCGCCGGCACATAAGCACCACCAGCGGTACAAAGGCCCATCACCACGGCAATTTGCGGAATACCTTTGGCGGACATATTCGCCTGATTAAAGAAAATCCGCCCAAAATGCAGTTTGTCCGGGAATACATCGTCCTGGCGCGGTAAATTCGCACCACCAGAATCGACCAGATAAATACAAGGCAACTGGCAACGTTCAGCAATTTCCTGCGCCCGTAAGTGCTTTTTCACCGTCAGCGGATAATAAGTACCACCTTTGACCGTTGCATCATTACCGACAATCATGCACTCAACACCACTGACCCGGCCAATACCAGCAACAACACCCGCCGCCGGCACATAATCGTCATAACATTGCCAGGCAGCAAATTGCGCGATTTCTAAAAAAGGCGAGCCAGGATCCAGCAACTTCTGAATACGATCGCGCACAAACAATTTGCCACGCGAAGTATGCCGGGCAATTAGCGCTTCACCGCCACCAAGTTTAATCTGCTGCACCTTGGCATTCAGATCATCCACCATCGCCTGCATCGCAGCTGCGTTTTGCAAAAATTCAGCACTTCTGGGATTTATCTTGCTAGAGAGTCTGGTCACTTATGTCACCTATAAAAAATTGGAAGTAGCGCTTTGCCTGTAACTGCGCTCTTTGCTCTTACCGCGACGAAAGCAGGGGCGCAGCCCCCGGGTCGAATGATGGTGTTACTTATTTCGACAATATCGGCAGGGGATGTCGTCTACAAATAAGCCGACCGTTGAGCAGCATGGATGCTGCGAATCGAGCCCCCCAGGGATGGGTTTATGGGCGTGTCGGCGTTTTGTAGGCGGCAATCCCCTTTACACAAAATTGCCGGGCAATATCAATTCGACTCGTTAAACAGTTCCCGGCCGATTAACATGCGACGGATCTCGGACGTGCCGGCACCAATCTCATACAACTTGGCATCACGTAATAACCGCCCGGTTGGGTATTCATTGATATAACCATTGCCACCCAGCAACTGAATCGCATCCAGCGCCATTTTGGTCGCCAGTTCAGCCGTGTACAAAATCACCGCCGCCGCATCTTTACGCGTAGTCTCTTTGCGATCACAAGCCTTGGCCACCGTATAGGTATAAGCCTTGGCCGCATTCATTTGGGTATACATGTCGGCCAGTTTGCCCTGGACTAACTGGAACTCACCAATCGCCTGACCAAACTGCTTGCGGTCGTGCACATAAGGAACAACGATATCCATACAAGCCTGCATAATGCCGAGTGGGCCACCGGCCAGCACCAGACGCTCGTAATCCAGACCCGACATCAACACCCGCGCGCCAGAGCCAACAGTGCCAAGCACGTTTTCTTCCGGCACTTCACAATCTTCAAACACCAGCTCACAAGTGTTGGAACCGCGCATGCCGAGTTTGTCCAGTTTTTGCGCCTGCGAAAAACCCTTAGAACCACGTTCGACGATAAAAGCGGTGATGCCTTTAGAACCGGCGTTAATGTCGGTTTTGGCATAAATCACATAAGTGTGCGCATCCGGACCATTGGTGATCCACATTTTATTGCCGTTCAGGATATAACGGTCGCCTTGTTTTTCGGCGCGCAGTTTCATCGAAACCACATCCGAACCGGCATTCGGTTCTGACATCGCCAGCGCACCAATATGTTCACCAGAACACAGTTTTGGCAGGTATTTCATTTTTTGCGCTTCGTTGCCGTTGCGGAAAATTTGATTCACACACAGGTTCGAATGAGCGCCATAAGACAGAGCTACTGAGGCTGAAGCGCGGCTGATTTCTTCCATCGCCACCACATGTTCCAGATAGCCTAAACCAGAGCCACCGTATTTCTCATCGACGGTGACGCCCAGCAGGCCTAAGTCACCGAATTTGCGCCATAAATCGTTCGGGAATTCATTGTCGTGGTCAATTTGCGCCGCGCGCGGGGCAATTTCTTCACGGGCGAAACTGTTTACTTGTTCGCGGATCATGTCGACGGTTTCGCCGAGATCAAAGTTAAGCGATTTATAGCTGCTAATCATGAAAGTTCCCCGTTTGCGGATAAGGTGTTTGATTTAGATTCTGATGTTTTGGCTTCGACTAAGGTCTCGCGACAACGTTTTTCAACGGTGACCAATTCCATCAGTACCACTTTGATATCGTCCATTTGCTGGTGCAGTTCGAGTTTTTTCTGTTCGATCAGCTTCAGCATAATAGTCAGTTGGGTGACGCTCGACTTATCGGCGTCGTAGAGTTCAAACAGCTGACCGGTCTCTGACAGACTGAATCCTAAGCGTTTGCCGCGTAAAATCAGTTTCAGCCGGACCCGGTCTCTTTTGCTGTAAATGCGGGTTTGACCCTGGCGTAATGGCGTCAGCAACCCCTGATCTTCGTAAAAACGAATGCTACGGGTGGTGATATCGAACTCTTTAGCAAGTTCGCTGATGCTGTATGTTTTATCGTCTTTTTCTATCACTTTATCTATCACGATGTGGCCACTTTTATGTCTGTCAGGCGAAGGTCAAAATCGTTTGCAACTATAAGTGAAGTTTACGTAAAGGTAAAGCTGTGGGCTGGCAGTGGTTGACATATGCAGAGCATGAATGTCGGAATTACAGGAGCTTGGAGCCAATACTGCAGCGCTAAGCGATTGTTTCAATTTAAACATTTTAAGTTCAGATAATTCAGAGAATTCAATTAGCTATCGCTTAACTTGCGGTTGTTTGCCGAGCTGTGACTGTCTGAATTTGGCGCCAGCTTAAATGGATTGTAAAGATTAGATGCCACCGACTGTGTGCCCGCGTAGACAGCCGGTCCACGGTACTTTGCACTGAACAGCAACCTGCTGGTCGGTTGACGTTGGCGTAAACGTAAATTTGGTGTAGGCTCTTGCTCAATCTGATCCAAAGCGATCGTTTTTTCTTATTACAGCAGTTAAAACTCCGGAGTATCTGACACCATGGCTGAACAAACTCAAATCGTAATCGTCGCCGCCAAACGCACCGCAATGGGCGGTTTTATCGGCGGTCTGGCCGATGTGAGCGCTACCGATTTAGGCGCAACGGCGATCAGCGCGGCTTTAGCGCAGTCTGGTTTAGCCGCAGATAAAGTCAGCGAAGTGATTATGGGTTGTGTATTACCAGCAGGTTTAGGTCAGGCGCCAGCCCGTCAGGCAGTTTTAAAAGCCGGTCTACCATTATCAGCCGGTGCCACCACCATCAATAAAGTATGCGGATCAGGCTTAAAAGCGGTGATGCTGGCTTCCGATTTATTAAAAGCGGGGAGCGCCGATGTCGTCGTTGCTGGTGGTATGGAATCAATGTCCAACGCACCTTATTTGCTACCAAAAGCGCGCTCCGGCATGCGGATGGGCCACGGCGAAGTCAAAGATCACATGATGTTAGACGGTCTGGAAAATGCTTACGATGGCAAAGCAATGGGCTGTTTCGCCCAGGTCACCGCCAACGAACAAGATTTCAGCCGCGAAGCGATGGATCGTTTTGCAGTGCAATCATTGACCCGCGCTCAGGCAGCTATTAACAGCGGTGCTTTTGTCGCAGAAATTGCTCCGGTTACCATTCAAAGCCGCAAAGGTGATGTGGTATTTGCCACTGATGAACAGCCGGGCAATGCCAAAGTTGATAAAATTCCGACGCTGCGTCCAGCTTTTGCCAAAGACGGCACTATTACTGCCGCTAACTCCAGTTCAATTTCTGATGGCGCTGCCGCGCTGGTGCTGATGCGTGAAGCTGATGCTATTGAACAAGGCGCTATGCCTTTAGCACGCGTCGTTGGTTATGCTACGCATTCGATGGAACCCGCACTGTTCACCGTCGCTCCGGTAGGCGCGATGACCAAATTACTGGCTAAATTAGGCTGGGATAAAAACGATGTTGATCTGTGGGAAATCAACGAAGCTTTTGCCATGGTCACTATGTTGGCGGTGAAAGAAATGGGCCTGGATGAGGCCAAAGTCAACGTCAACGGCGGCGCTTGTGCACTGGGCCATCCAATCGGCGCTTCAGGTGCCCGTCTTCTGGTGACCATAATTCATGCGTTAAAAGCCCGCGGTTTAAAACGCGGAATTGCATCTTTATGTATCGGTGGCGGTGAAGCGGTGGCATTAGCAGTGGAAGTGGTTTAACGGTCAGTTAAAGTTTTTTAAGTCATAACAAATACGTAGCAGGACTGAAGTGACTGTTGATAAGCAGACCGTTGCGCGCCAGGGATGGCGCGCATCGAGCCCCTCAGGGATGAGTTTATGGGCGTGTCTGCGTTCGACAGTTGCTTCGGTCCAAAAGCCGACTGTGGCGTTGCTGCGGAATTAATATCAAGAACTTTCATCAACAGGTTTCACAAATAATCAGTACCAACGCTCAGAAGGTGGCGGTACCAAACGGGGAATAAGATATGACTACTCAGGTTCAGCTGTTTATCAACGGCGAATTTGTCCACTCAAAAAGTGAAAAATTCATCCCGGTGACTAACCCTGCCACGCAGGAAGTGATCGCTCAGGTGCCATGCACCACCATCGACGAAATGGAACATGCGATTAGTTCCGCCAAAGAAGCGTTTTTAAGCTGGAAAGAAACACCAGTATCAGAACGCGCCCGGTTAATGATGCGCTTTGCGGCACTTTTGAAAGAACATCAGGCCGATATCGCCGACATTATTTGCAGAGAACTCGGCAAAACGGTGGAAGATGCCAAAGGTGACGTTTGGCGTGGCATTGAAGTGGTTGAACAGGCCGCCAATATTCCTTCATTAATGATGGGCGAGACGGTCGAAAATGTGGCGCGTAGCATTGATACCTATAGTTATATTCAGCCTCTTGGCGTTTGTGCCGGTATCACCCCATTTAACTTCCCGGCGATGATCCCATTGTGGATGTTCCCGATGGCGATCGCTTGCGGTAATACCTTCGTATTAAAACCGTCGGAACAAGATCCGATGACCGTCAACCGCATTGCCGAGCTGTTTGCACAAGCCGGTGCGCCAAAAGGCGTATTACAGGTGGTACACGGCAATAAAGAACAAGTTGATGTATTGCTGCATCACAAAGAAATTAAAGCCATTTCTTTTGTTGGCTCGGTGAATGTGGGTCAGTACATTTACAAAACCGGTACCGACAATTTAAAACGCGTGCAGGCTTTTGCTGGCGCGAAAAACCATATGGTCATTATGCCGGATGCCAATAAAAATCAGGTGGTGAATGCCCTGGTTGGTGCATCGGTTGGTGCTGCAGGTCAACGCTGTATGGCGATTTCAGTTGCAGTGTTTGTGGGTTCTGCTGCTGAGTGGATCCCGGATGTGGCTGCCGCCATTGGCAAAGTACGTCCTGGCGTTTATACCGATCCAAATGCTGCTTATGGCCCACAAATCAGCCCACAAGCCCGTGCCCGGGTGTTGTCGTTGATTGAACAGGGTAAAAAAGAAGGCGCAACTTGTCTGCTGGATGGTTCTGGTGTTGTGGTTGAAGGTTATCCAAATGGTAACTGGGTTGGCCCAACGGTATTCTCGAACGTCACTACCGACATGGCGATTTATAAAGAAGAAATCTTTGGCCCGGTGCTGAATACCATGACGGTAAATTCACTGGATGAAGCTATTGCGCTTGTTAACGCCAGTCCATTTGGTAACGGTACCGCCATTTTCACCGCCAGCGGCCACGCCGCCCGTAAATATCAGCATGAAGTGGAAGTCGGTCAGGTTGGTATTAACATTCCAATTCCGGTGCCTCTGCCATTTTTTTCGTTCACCGGTTGGAAAGGTTCGTTCTATGGCGACCAGCATGCCTACGGCAAACAAGCAGTGCGTTTCTACACTGAAACTAAAACCATTACTGCACGCTGGTTTGAAGATGATATGGCGGCCAGCGGGCCGAATATGTCGATTAACTTGCGTTAATGTTGCACTGGGTGTCAAAGCCATGTTGTTGGCTCTGACACGCGGACCCGCCGCGCGCTCCCCGCGCGGCTTTTGATTGTCCGCTTAGCCAGATCCAATAACATGGCTGCTTAGAAAATTACGTCAGCATTTATGTGTGCATGAAAAAGGTAACCCAATGAATTTCAATTTAACCGAAGATCAAAAAGCTTTTGCCGATACCGCCCGTCAGTTTGCTGAAACTGAATTAGCGCCTTTTGCTGCTGAGTGGGATCGCACCCACCATTTCCCGAAAGACGTGCTGCAAAAAGCCGGTGAGTTAGGTTTTTGCTCGTTATACACGCCGGAAGATGCCGGTGGTTTAGGTCTGTCTCGCTTAGATTCTTCGATTATTTTCGAACAGTTAGCAATGGGTTGTACTGCGACCACGGCCATGTTGACCATTCATAATATGGCAACCTGGATGATTGCCACCTGGGGCACCGCAGTTGCTAAAGACGAATGGTGTCCAACGTTGGTCACCGGTGAAAAGCTGGCGTCTTACTGCTTAACTGAGCCAGGTTCAGGTTCTGATGCTGCGTCGTTGCGCACCAGCGCGAAAAAAGATGGCGATAGCTACGTTATTAACGGCTCAAAAATGTTTATCTCGGGGGCCGGTGCTACTGAAGTATTGGTGGTAATGGCGCGGACCGGTGAAGCTGGACCAAAAGGCATTTCTGCTTTTATTGTGCCAGCTGATGCAGCAGGGGTGATTTACGGCAAAGCCGAAGAAAAAATGGGCTGGAACGCGCAGCCGACCCGCTTAGTCACTTTTGATAACGTGCGAATTCCAGCGCATTATCTGCTCGGCAATGAAGGTGAAGGTTTTACTTTCGCGATGAAAGGCCTTGATGGCGGCCGCATTAATATCGCAACTTGTTCCATCGGTACGGCGCAGCAGGCGCTCAATACCGCCCGCAACTATATGCTGGAACGTGAACAATTTGGTAAACCGCTGGCGGCGTTTCAGGCATTGCAATTTAAGCTTGCTGATATGGCAACCGAGTTAGTGGCAGCCAGACAGTTAGTACGCTTGGCTGCCTTTAAACTGGACAGTGATGACGCTGAGAAAACTGCTTATTGCGCCATGGCAAAACGTTTTGCCACCGATATCGGGTTTCAGGTCTGCGATCAGGCGCTGCAAATTCATGGCGGTTATGGTTACATTAAAGAATATCCACTGGAGCGGCATTTCCGCGATGTGCGGGTGCACCAGATTTTGGAAGGTACCAACGAAATTATGCGCTTGATCATCGGCCGTCGTTTACTGGACAGTGCTGCCAGCGATATTTTATAAAGCGTATCTGATTTGGTGACATTTTCTCAGGGTAAAATGAACGGGGCAAGGGTGAAAATTGTCTGACACGCATCAATGCCCCGTTGTTATCTGGCTGCGACTTACCGGTCTTTGCATCAGACCCCGGCATGCGGACTGTGATAACAAACATAACATCAAGGAATTATCATGTCTCAATTGAAGCTGGAAAAGCGTGGCCATACCGCGCTCATTACCATCAGCAATCCACCAGCCAATACCTGGACCCGTGAAACTCTGACCCAACTGCGGGATGCGGTGAAATCGCTGGAGCAGGATAAAAATATCTATGCGTTGGTGATCACCGGTGAAGGCCAGAAATTTTTCTCAGCCGGTGCCGATTTAAATTTGTTTGCCAGTGGCGATAAAACAGTGGCTTCAGATATGTCGCGCATTTTTGGCGAAGCATTTGAAACGCTGGCGGCCTTTCGTGGTGTATCGATTGCTGCCATCAATGGTTACGCCATGGGCGGTGGTTTGGAAGTGGCATTGGCTTGTGATATCCGCATCGCGGAAGAGCAGGCGCAGCTGGCGTTACCTGAAGCCAAAGTTGGTTTATTGCCTTGTGCTGGTGGCACTCAGAATTTGGCGTGGCTGGTCGGTGAAGGCTGGGCAAAACGAATGATTTTATGTGGCGAGCGGATTGGCGCGGCCAAAGCATTGCAAATTGGCTTGGTCGAAGAAGTCGTCGCCAGCGGTCTGGCTCTGGAAACGGCGTTATTGCTGGCCGATAAAGTCGCCGAGCAAAGCCCGCCAGCAGTTAGCGCCTGTAAAAAGTTAATTCAACAAGGCCGTAGCGGCACGATTTCCACCGCGTTACCGCTGGAGCGTGAGTTATTTGTCGGGTTATTCGATACTCAGGATCAGGTGGAAGGTGTTTCGGCTTTCCTGCAAAAACGCAAAGCAAACTGGGTGAATGGCTGATGACAGAACAGGCTCAAAGGTTAATTTCGGAAGTGGTGCTCTTTGCGACCATCGCTGCCGACAACGGCAAATTGATTGGCGTCGCGACACTGAACAGTGAAAAATCACTGAATGCACTCAGCCTACCGATGGTCGAGCTATTGTTGCCGCAACTGCAGCTGTGGAAAGACGATCCACAGGTAGCAATGGTGCTGTTGCAAGGTGCGGGCGACAAAGCTTTTTGTGCAGGCGGCGATATTCGCGACCTGTATCACACCATGCGCGAAAATCCGGCGACTTATCAGCATTATGTTGAAGATTTTTTCACTAAAGAATACAGCCTCGATTATCTGATCCACACCTTCGACAAGCCTGTGCTGGTGTGGGGCAACGGTATCGTGATGGGCGGTGGCCTTGGCTTAATGGCAGGCGCGTCCCACCGGGTGGTGACAGGCACTTCGCGTATTGCAATGCCGGAAATGGCAATTGGCCTGTATCCGGATGTCGGCGGCAGCTGGTTCTTAAATCGGATGCCGCCAGGCTGTGGCTTGTTTTTGGGTCTCACCGGTGCCTCGATTAATGCCGCCGACGCCAAACTGATTGATTTAGCCGACCATTTTATTCCACACGACAAAAAGTCTTTGGTGCTGGAAAAACTTAAAGCCATCCGCTGGGGCAATACCATTACGCTGAATCATCAGAAACTGTCTGATGAACTGCTGAATTTAGAAGAAATGTCGCGTAATCAACAGCCAGCCAGCCAAATTCGCTTACATCAAACCGCTATAGCTAAACTTGGTGAAAATCTGGACTTAGCGACGGCGATGCAGGCGATTCTCGACATGCCAAATGATGACAGTTGGCTAAGCAAAGCCAAAGTTTCGTTGCAATATGGCAGCCCCATTACCGCCCATATTGTCTATCGGTTATTGCAATTAGGTCAGTCGAAAATTCTGGCGGATAGTTTCCGGCTGGAACTGGGTTTAAGTGTCCAGTGCGGCAAACTGGGTGAATTTACCGAAGGTGTGCGGGCGCTACTGATTGATAAAGACCAAAAACCACAATGGTTATACCCGGATGTTGCTGCAGTTCCGGCCAGCGTGATTGACGAATTGTTCCGTTCGCCATGGCCTGCAGATCAGCATCCGTTACAAGAATTAGGCCGGGTGCATTAAGCAGCCGCCACCGGTTTGGCAGATTTGCCACACCACTGAACCCTATTTTGGAGAAAAGATATGGCAACAGTTGCC
This sequence comes from Rheinheimera sp. SA_1, assembly GCF_001669775.1. Lineage (GTDB taxonomy): Bacteria > Pseudomonadota > Gammaproteobacteria > Enterobacterales > Alteromonadaceae > Pararheinheimera. The sequence continues at coordinate 199,754 of NZ_LXWK01000015.1, read as the reverse complement.
TTTATTGGTTTAGGAAATATGGGTGGCCCGATGGCCATCAATCTGCTAAAAGCCGGTCATCAGGTGCAAGCCTTTGATTTATCGCTGGCTGCCTTAGCCCAGGTTGAAGCTGAAGGCGCTGTGGTGGCAGCTTCGGCTCGCGCCGCGGTGCAAGGCGCTGAGTTTGTTATTTCAATGCTGCCCGCAGGCAAGCATGTTGCCGCCTTATATTTAGGTGAGCAAGGTGTGGCCGATGATATTGCGCCATCTGCATTAGTGCTGGATTGCTCGACTATTGATGCCGCCACCGCGCGTCAGGTCGGTGCGGGTCTGGCAGCACAGGGCATTGCCTTTATTGATGCACCGGTGTCTGGCGGCGTCGGAGGTGCCAAAGCCGGTACTTTGACCTTTATTGTGGGTGGCTCAGCTGCCAACTTTGAACGCGCCAAAATTGTGCTGGAAGCGATGGGCAAAAACCTGTTTCATGCCGGTGATGTTGGCGCGGGGCAGGTGGCAAAAATCTGTAATAACATGCTGTTATCGATTTTAATGGCGGGTACCAGTGAAGCGCTGCAACTGGGGATTGATAACGGTTTGGATCCAAAAGTGCTGTCGGACATTATGCTGAAAAGCTCTGGCCGTAACTGGACCTTGGAACTATATAACCCGTGCCCGGATGTGCTGCCAAATGTGCCATCGAGCAACGATTATCAGGGCGGCTTTATGGTCGACTTAATGGCCAAAGATTTAGGGCTGGCGGCCGAGTGCGCCCAGCTGAGCCAGTCGGCCACCCCAATGGGTTCGCAGGCCCGTAATTTATACGTGACGCATCAGCGCCAGGGCAATGGCAAACTGGATTTCTCCAGTATTTTCCGGTTTTTTGCGAAAAAATAACCTCGATAATGAGTGAGTCAGAACATGAATTTACAAGCTAAAAATATCGTCATCACCGGTGGTGCCCAAGGTTTAGGCCTGGAAATGGCGCGGATGTGCGCTGCTGCCGGCGCGCATTTAGCGCTGATTGATATGAATGAAGCGCAGCTGGCTGCGGCGAAAACTGAACTCGCAGCAACAGGTGTCACAGTCCGAACTTATATCGCCAATGTCGCCAACGAAACCGAAGTTGAAAGCACTTTTGCCGCTATTGATAGTGATTTTGACGGCATCGACGGCCTGATCAACAACGCCGGCATTTTACGTGATGGATTATTGCTGAAATTTAAAGACGGTGAGCTGCAAAGCAAAATGTCGCTGCAGCAGTTCCAGTCGGTGATTGATGTCAATTTAACCGGCGTGTTTTTATGTGGCCGCGAAGCTGCCGCTTCGATGGTCAAACGTGGTCGCAAAGGTGTGATTATTAATATGTCGAGCGTGGCGCGAGGTGGCAATATGGGCCAGACCAACTATGCGGCTTCTAAAGCCGGTGTGGTCGCTATGACCGTGACCTGGGCGCGCGAGTTAGGCCGTTACGGTATTCGGGTGGGCGCCATTGCCCCAGGGGTTATTCGCACAGCCATGACCGATGCGATGAAACCTGAAGCCCGTGACCGGTTAGAAAAAATGAAACCGGTTGGCCGATTAGGCGAAGCGAACGAAATCGCCCATACCGCCCGTTATATTTTCGAAAACGATTTTTTCACCGGTCGGGTGGTGGAAATTGATGGTGGTATTTCGATGTAAGGTGGCAGTGACCTGGCGTGTTACCTTTGAAGGTCGATCAGCATGGGTCATATCTAAAGTGCTAAAAGCCCGCAAGTACTGCGGGCTTTTTCATTTTCACACTGCAAATTTAAGTTTCAGCGCGGCTTAAATTTCAGCGCGGCTCAGAGCCAGTTTAACGCCAAGCGTAATAAATAAACCGCCGATCATCCGGTTCAGCCACAGTTTTACCCGCGCGCTTGCCTGGACTTTTTGGCTGGCGACGGCCGAACTCCAGGCCAGAAACAAACACCACAGCATGCCGTTAAAATTAAAAATGGCGCCTAAAAACAAAAAGGCTTCGGCTTTGCTTGGTGCATCCGGCGCTACAAATTGCGGCAGGAACGCCAGGAAAAACAACGCAACTTTTGGATTTAACACGTTGGTTAATAAGCCTTGGCGAAAGATTTTACCAAATGGTTCTTTGGTAGCGTTATTGATACTGGTCTCAGCCATGTTGGTACTTGCAGGGCGTGACCGCAGCATTTGTACACCGATATACAGCAAATAGCCTGCACCCAGTAATTTGATCAATAAAAATGCTTCTGCCGACGTCGCAAGAACAGCCGACAGCCCAATCGCCGCAGCCAGAATATGCACGCAGGTACCGGTACAAATGCCAAATACTGCCGCAGCACCTGCTTTAAACCCTTGACTGGCACTTCTTGCCATAATCAGCAACGAATCAGGTCCTGGCGCAATGTTCAGCAATAAACCTGAAACTACAAATAACCATAAATCCTGGGTGCCAAACATAAGATATCCTTTCTCAAAGTTTAAAAAAGAAAGGGGAGCATTGCTCCCCCGGTACTCGCTTTAGGCTAAATCAATTAACCCGTAGTTCTGTTTCAGCACTTCAATAATTTCTGCCTTGGGGTTTGCCGACAATGCAATTTTCCCACCAATCACTTTTTCAGCAATGCCTAAATAAGTGCGGGAAATATCCATCATCACATCAGTTGGCAGGGCATTATCACGGGCGAGTGCCGCGCGCTCTGGCATGCGGTCTTTATTCAGCAGAATATCCGGATCCGGGAAGTTGCTGAGCAGCCACTGGCGGAAACCTTCTTTCGATTGTTCGACAATGTTGCCATCACGCCAGGCGGCGCCGTCCCAAATTCGTGAACTGTCCGGCGTGCCGACTTCGTCCATATAAATCAGCTTGTCGGCGCCATCGGCGCCTTTGACATAACCAAATTCAAATTTGGTATCAACGAACATCTGATCCAGCGCGGCCAGAGCATCGCTAATCACGCCGAAGCCTTGTTTCAGTAGTTTTTCATAGAGGTCAATATCCGAAACCTGCTCAAAACCAAAGGCTTTGCTATGACGTTCGATATCACTGCGCGAAATATTCACATCATCAGCTTCGGGTACACCAGCCAGGCCGGTCAAAATCCCTTTGGTCGATGGGGTGATGAGAATTTCTGGTAATTTTTGGTCTTTTTGTAGGCCTTCTGGCAGTGTAATGCCACAGAATTCGCGTTCGCCTTTGCTATAAGCACGCCACATAGAGCCGGTGATGTACTGGCGGGCAATGGCTTCGATTTTTACCGGACGGGCTTTTTGTACTATCCACACCAACGGGTGCGGGATATCCAGAATATGACTGTCGGCTAACCCATGTTGTTTAAATAAGGCAAACCAGTGATTAGAAATGGCATTCAGTGCAGCGCCTTTGCCCGGGACGCCATTGAGGCCGTTTTCGCCGTGCCAGATACAATCAAAAGCAGAAATACGGTCACTGATCACCATAATGGCCAGCGGTGTATCAGCAGCAACCGGGTAGTTTTTTTCGCGGATTAAACGGGCGCTGTCAACGTCAGTCAGCCAATACACGCTGCGGACTTTGCCGGAGTGAACAGGTAAATGGGTACGGATCGGCAGATCATCATTAACCGCCAGAACTTGAGTAGCAAGAGTCATTATCAGGTCTTCTGTCGCTGGAAAAGGCGGGGCTCAGTCTACCAGAAAGCATTGCGCAAAAAAATCTGAGCACAACAAAATCTGGCGGTTAAGATAAAGTGCCTCTGCTATGATGCTGGTTTCCTCTCGCATTCTATATTCTGCCTGTAATAGGCCTGTTCAGGAAATTGTTTGTCATGTCCTTTGTTGCCGATGTTAGCTGTTGCCCGTTATGCCAAAGCGTAGATTGTTTTATTTATAGTTCGGATAAGCGCCGGCAATATTGGCGCTGCCAGCAATGTCAGTTAATTTATGCTGATCCGGCTGCCTTGTTGGATGCCGCCGCTGAAATCAGTATTTATCAGCAACATCAGAACGATCCAACGGATCAGCGATACCGCGCTTTTTTAAACAAATTGGCCGCGCCGCTGCAACAACGCTTAGCAAAAACCGGCTTACAGGGCCTGGATTTTGGTTGTGGTCCAGGGCCAACTTTATCTTTGATGCTGGCCGAATCAGGACAGCAGATGTCAATCTACGATCCATATTTTGCTGACAACCCTCAAGTGCTGACCCAGCCCTATGATTTTATTTGCGCCACTGAAGTGATTGAGCATTTTTATCAACCTGCGCGCGAATGGCAGTTATGGCTTCAGTTGTTAAAGCCTGGTGGTTGGTTGGGTTTGATGACCAAAATCACCGACCAAGTGACCGATTTTGCGAACTGGCACTACAAAAACGATCCAACCCATGTCAGTTTTTTTAGCAGCAAAACCTTTGCCTATCTGGCAAAACGGGATGGGTTTACATTAGAAATCATTGAGCCTGATGTTATTTTAATGCAGAAAATAGCCGGTAACGTAGTCAGTAACGTAGCCGGTTAGTTGCAGTCTTGCGAATGTTGATCCAACCAAAACAACGACAAGCAGTTGTCTTTTCAGGTGTTGTCAGGCCATACTCAGGACTCAGAACATGGCCAAAAGGGATCCACAATGCCGGTGCTACTGAAAAAAATTCTGGCATTAGTCATTGGACTAGTGGTTTGTGTAGCAACTGTGGCTGTGCTGGAGCAGGTTAATCACAGTTTATTTATACCGACCAGCGCCAGTACCGCCGATGCACATGATCCATCCGTTGCGACGGCTTTTATGAAAAATCTGCCGGTCGCGGCATATTTAATGGTGCTATTCGCCTGGCTGGCCGGGACAGCTTTTGGAATTACTGCAGCCAGTTTGCTGATCAAAAGGGTCAGCCGGTTATTTGTCCCGATCATTACCGGCGTGATGTTATTGTCGACCATCGCCAACTTTTATTTATTACCTCATCCAACCTGGCTGATGATCGCTGCGGTATTACTGATCCCATGTACCGGGTTGGGCACCGGCTGGTTGCTTGCCAGGCGGTTCAAAGTAACGGAAACACCTATTCAATAACGTAGATTTTTGTCATGCAGTTGCCATGACAAAGCTCAATACTCATACCAACACATATTGCTAACCCTTTTAGGAGTCGTTATGTCTGATTTACATATTCTGGCCATTTGCGGCAGTTTGCGTGCCCAATCCCGTAATCTGACGTTATTAAAATACGCGCAAGCAAATGCGCCTCAAGGTGTGCAGATTGAAATTGCTGATTTGTCCCAAGTACCGTTTTACAGCGCCGACATCACCGAAAAACCGGCCGCAGTGCAGCAGCTGCTGGCGCAATGTGAAAAAGCTGATGCGCTGTTATTTGGCTGCCCTGAATACAATTATTCAATTGCGCCTGCACTTAAAAATGCGCTCGACTGGGCATCTCGTGAACCAGACAACAAGTTACTGGCAGGTAAAGCTGCGGCTATCATGGGTGCCGGAGGTGGCATGGGGACTTCCAGAGCGCAATATCATCTGCGTCAGGTAGGGGTGTTTTTAGATCTGCATTTTGTTAATAAACCAGAAGTGTTCGCCAATGCTTTTAGTCCTAGCTTTGATGCCAACGGCCAGCTGGTTGACGAGAAATTACAGGCGTTAATCCTGCAGCAACTGCAGGCATTACAACATTTATCGGTAAAATTACGCGGTTAATCAGGAGTTCCGGTGAAGTCTGTTTCAATAAAAACACTGCTAGCGTTATCACTGTTGACGGTACTTTCGGTACCACTAATGGCCGCAACAGTTGCCAATCCGTATAAAGTATTAACGGAAACTGAGCTTGAAGCACAGCAGGTGCAAATTGAGTTGTTCTGGCAAAAACAAGTCAGTCAAGGCAGTTTTGCTGGGGTTGGTAATGTGCCGCTACATTACGCTTATGTCATACCTGCCAATGCCAAAGCCACGATTGTGCTCCTGAACGGTCGGACCGAATCTGTGCTGAAGTACCAGGAGATGTACTTTGAGCTGGCGCGGCAGGGTTATGCAGTGTTTAGTTACGACCATCGGGGTCAGGGGTTATCGGCACGATTAAATGAAGACCCACACCTCGGCCACGTGGAGGAGTTTCAGCATTATGTGCAGGACGTTGCGTTGTTTATGGCAAAATTCTCCAAACAGATGCCAGGGCCGAAACTATTGATGGCGCATTCAATGGGCGGTGCGATCGGCAGCGCTTATCTGGCCAAGGCACCGACTGAATTTGTGGCTGCTGCAATGTCGGCGCCGATGCATGCCCCCAATGTCGAAGTGTTGTTTAGTGCTAAAGATGGTTGTTATCTGGCGGCTGCGGTGCGCTGGAGCTGCAGCGATTGTTATGCTGGTTTTGCCTCACAGCCTTATAATCCAGGACCTTTTGTTGGCAATATCTACACTCACTCAGAAATTCGTTATCGTCGTTTTCGGGAGCAATATCAGCAACAACCGAAAATTCAGTTAGGCGGGCCAAGTTGGCAATGGTTATCGCAAGCCTGTGCTATTGCCGATGAGATGCCCCAGATCGCTGCGAACATTAAGACACCGGTGCTCATTTTACAGGCCGGTGACGATTCGGCAGTCGCGCCAGCACCACAAGACGAGTTTTGTCAGGCGATTGGTCGTTATTGTGTGGGTGGTAAAGTTCTGCATGTTGCGGGTGCCCGCCATGAGTTTTTTATCGAAGCGGATCAATACCGGTTGCCGGCCATGACGGCAGTGCTGGATTTTTATCAGCAGCAGTTGGCATTGCTGCAAACTGAACAGGCAAATCCTTCCCTTTAGAGTCACTGCAATAGGCTGTTTAATGCCATTGCGCCCAATAAAAAGCCAGATTTATCATCTGGCTTTTTTAATGACTGCAGCCGAAACTGCAGATTATTTAAAGACTAATCTTACTCGTCAACAGACTTTGGCTTGGTCATTGGAGCGGTGCTGATCTGACGGTTTGCATTGGCAGCGCGTGAGCTCGACACAACCACCGGACGATCAGCAGCTGCCATCGCGACCGGCACTTCAACTGTTTCGTCAGAGCTTGCTGCAGCTACTGGTTTGGTCATATCTGAAGTCACCATATTGCCATAGCGGTTGCCACGGGCAGCTGGTTTTGCTTTAGCTGGCGCCGCTAAAGGCGCTTGAGCTACAACTACTTCGGCAACCACAGTTTCAACTACAGGAGTTGGAACTGCAGCTTCGGCAACAGCAGCTTCTGCAACTGGTGCAGGAACCACAGGAACCACAACTTCAGCAACAACAGGTGCAACAGCTTCTGCAGTTACTTCTACCGGAGCTGCGACTTCAGCCGGTGTTTCAGTAATAACAGCAGACTGCGCTGTTACATCTGTTTCTGGGCTTTGTGCTTTAGCTGTCGTTGCTTTAGCACGGCTGCGGCTGCGTGGTTTAGCAGTTGCTTCCGTGGTTTCGGTGGCTTCAGTTGTTTCAACTGGCGCGACTTCTGCTTTGACTGGTGTAACGATAGCAACTTCTACAGCAACGGTTTCAGCTTCAGCGACCACTGGCGTGGTTTCTGCAGGTACAACAGTTTCAACTGTTGTTTCACTGATGGCAGCAGCTATAGGTAAATCCAGCTGTTGCTCGGTGACGTCAGTGTTTTCTTCCAGTGGGTAACGCGCTTCAACTGCGTCGTCGGCTTCACCGGCAGTTTGTTCTTTTTTGCGTTTTTGACCCGCGGCACGTAAGTGGCGTGGTGAACGACGTGAACGACTGCGGTTTTCACCTTCGTCTTTATCGGCATCTGCTACCGGCTGCAAGTCTTGCAGTTCAGTTGCTTCAACAGTTGTTACTACAGGCGCAACGGCGTTGACGTTTGCATCGATAGCCGTTGTTACATCAAGGGCAGCAACTTCGACGATGTCAGTATTCACTTCAGTAGTGACGGCTTTTTCCAACCGGACTGATTTACGCATGTTGCGACGCTGACGACGCTCTACCACTTTACTGGAGCTGACTAACTCTTCTTCAGCTTCAACCTGCACTTTAGCTGGTTTTTCCGCCTGTGGTTTTTTCTCGTTACGATCTAAACGTTCAGTACGTTCCGGGCGCTCAGTACGTTCCTGACGTTCGGCTTTCTCCGGACGTTCAGTGCGGGCTGGACGTTCGGTACGTTCGTTCCGATCGTTACGGTCTGGGCGGTCAGTCCGTTCAGTGCGGGCTGGACGATCACTATTGCGTGCCGGTTTGGCGTCATCACGAACCTGCGTTTTATCATCACCTTCATGACGACGTGGCTGGTTGTTATTGCGACCATTACGACGGTTTTTATTGTCGCGATTGTTGACGCGGCGCTGCGGTTGTTCGGCAACTTCTTCAACCACAACTGGCGCCGGGCCAAACAGTGATTTAAAGAAACCGCTGACTTTAGCAATAATGCTGGTTTCAACTTGTGGTGCAGCAACTGGTTTCGCAACAACTGGAGCGGCAACAGGCGCAGTTTCCTGCATGGCAATCGCAGCAATCGCCGGCTTTTCTTTCACCGCATCAGAGACCGGGTGGTACAGAGTGTTTTGCACCGCTGGTACTTTCACCATGTTGTAGCTCGATTCTTCGATTTCTTCATCGATACGAATACGGGTTACTTCATAATGTGGTGTTTCCATATGCTCATTTGGAATGATGTAAATACGAATACCTAACCGGCTTTCGATGCGGCGGATAGATTCACGTTTTTCATTCATCAGGTAGGTCGCAACCGATACCGGTACCTGAGCATGGATTTGACTGGTGTTGTCTTTAATCGCTTCTTCTTCGATTAACCGTAAAATCGATAAGGCTGATGATTCAGTGCTGCGAATGGTCCCGCGGCCATGACAACGTGGACAAACGTGCGTGGCTGATTCACCCAATGACGGACGCAGACGCTGACGCGACATTTCCAACAAACCAAAGCGCGAGATCCGGCCGATTTGCACGCGGGCACGGTCTTGTTTCACAGCTTCTTTTAAGCGGTTTTCTACTTCACGTTGATGACGCACTGGCGTCATATCGATGAAGTCGATGACAATCAAACCACCTAAGTCACGCAGACGTAATTGACGGGCAATTTCATCAGCGGCTTCTAAGTTGGTATTAAAGGCTGTTTCTTCGATATCACCGCCTTTAGTCGCTTTTGATGAGTTGATATCAATCGCGGTTAAAGCTTCGGTGGAGTCGATCACGATTGAACCGCCAGAAGGTAAACGTACTTCACGGCGGAAGGCGGTTTCAATCTGGGTTTCAATCTGGAAATGCATAAACAGCGGCACTTCACCCTGATACATTTTCACCCGGTGGGCGAAATCAGGACGGAACTGCTGGATATAAAGTTTGGCTTCTTCAAAAATACGCGGATTGTCGATGAGGATTTCACCAACGTCACGACGCAGATAATCACGGATCGCGCGGAATACCACGTTGCTTTCCTGATGGATCAGAAACGGAGCTGGGCGGTTTTGCGCTTCAGTGGTGATGGCTGACCAATGTTTCATCAGCGCTTTTAAGTCGTAATCCAGCTCTTCGTATGATTTGCCAACACCAGCGGTGCGGACAATCAAACCCATGCCATCCGGCATTTCCAGCTGACCTAAAGAGTCTTTTAATTCCTGCCGCTCATCACCTTCAATGCGACGGGAAATACCACCAGCACGTGGGTTGTTCGGCATTAACACCAGATATGAACCGGCCAGACTGATAAAAGTGGTCAGCGCAGCGCCTTTTTGGCCACGTTCTTCTTTATCAATCTGAATGATGACTTCCTGACCTTCACGCACGACTTCTTTGATATTCGGGCGGCCGTCAAAGGAATAACCTTGTGGGAAATATTCGCGGGAGATTTCTTTTAGCGGTAAAAAACCGTGGCGCTCTGCACCATAGTCAACAAATGCAGCTTCGAGGCTGGGTTCTACGCGGGTAATGCGGCCTTTATAAATGTTGGCCTTTTTTTGTTCATGGCCTGGGCTTTCAATATCCAGGTCGTACAGTTTCTGGCCATCGACCAGAGCTACGCGGATTTCTTCTTCCTGCGTGGCGTTTATGAGCATTCTTTTCATTGTGTCTGACTCGTCCATTCAGCCACAACGACAGCGCACATTTCGTTTGCGTGTCAGATGTTGTCAAACATATTCAGGTGCAGTCTCCCGACTGGAATGCTTGAATAATCAATTATCTATAAATTGTTATTATCAATATTGTTTATCCGGCCGGATTGTAACCCCAGCCGTATTACAAATTTGCTCTGATCCACATCGCTTACGAGCGCTGCGTTATAGCTTTCTACTTTTAATTTTTTTGCTCAGGGACCGGAAGCGGTGTTGTGCTGGTGTTGGTAACAAATTACGCAGCATTACCTCAAGCATCTGGCGTTATTCTCGTTCGGGGCAGATAAAGTCGTTGGTTTTCACCACGAATTAGGTATGATCTGTCTCCCGACCGGTGCCTCACAGCTTCTCTTACGTCTTGATGAGCGCCCTAATGGCCGTAGTTTTTAGTAACTACCGACGCAATTAGCGGGCTGATTATCACACCAATCAGCGACCAATAGCAACTTAATTGTCGTGAAATCAATAAGCGGCAGAGCAGCAAATACGCATGACTGATGAAATTAAAACTCCCATCCAATATATTGATGTGGATGAAGAATATGCTGGCCAGCGGCTGGACAATTTTTTACTGGCCCGGCTGAAAGGTGTGCCCAAAAGCGTGATCTATCGCGTGGTCCGTAAAGGCGAAGTCAGAGTCAATAAAGGCCGGATCAAACCTGAGTATAAACTGCAGGTCGGCGACCAGGTGCGGGTGCCACCTTTAGTAGTTGCAGCGGAAAAAGATCAGGTTTCGACCAAATTATCGCTGGTGAAAAATCTGGAAAGCCATATCTTATTCGAAGATAACGACTTGATTGTTCTTAATAAACCAACGGGTATGGCCGTGCATGGTGGCAGTGGTTTACAGTTTGGCGTCATTGAAGCACTAAGGGCGCTGCGGCCAACGGCCAAGTTTCTGGAACTGGTGCACCGGCTGGACCGAGATACCTCAGGTTGTTTATTGATCGCGAAAAAACGTTCGGTGCTGACCCATATCCACGAACAATTACGCTTAAAAACCGTCGAGAAAAAATACTGGGCTTTAGTGGCCGGACAGTGGGACGCACGCAATAAGAAGGTGACTGAGCCGCTGAAGAAAAACACTCTGCAATCCGGTGAACGGGTGGTGCGGGTGGATGAACGAGAAGGCAAGCCTTCAGAAACGAGGTTTAAAATTCTACAACGCTATGTGGAAGGTACATTGGTTGAAGCCTTTCCGGTGACTGGCCGCACGCACCAAATTCGCGTCCACACCGCTTGTGTTGGTCATCCGATCGCTTGTGATGATAAATATGGTGATAATGAATTCACCGGTCAGATGAATAGTCTTGGCCTGAAGCGTTTGTACCTGCACGCCAAAACTCTGGCTTTTACCCATCCGAATACCGGACTGGTAATGAAGTGCGAAGCGCCGCTTGATACCGAGCTTGAAAAGATTTTAACCAGGCTTAATAAAAAATAGATGTATTGATCAAGCAATAATCGATGGCGCAGTTATGCGTCAGCGGTTGGTTGCTATAAGTAGTGGTGATTAATTATGTCAGCAGTAAAACTGGTCATTTTTGACTGGGACGGCACCGTGATGGATTCGGTCGGTAAAATTGTTACCTGTGTGCAAGGGGCTGCGGCGCGACTTCAGGTGACAGTACCAACTTTTGATGAAGCAAAGCAGATTATCGGATTAAGTTTGGATCCGGCATTTGCCAGATTGTTTCCTTTGGCAGACGCACCAACACGATTGGCGCTGTGTGAAGCTTATAAAGAGATTTATTTGCACCACGACCAAACGGCAACACCTTTGTTTGCCGGTGCCCGCGAATTGTTTACCGACTTGCAGCAGCAAGGTTATTTGTTGGCGGTGGCAACTGGTAAAATGCGGCGCGGTTTAAACCGGATATTTGACGAGACGCAGACCGGCCATTTTTTTCACACCAGCCGTTGTGCCGATGAAGCACAATCAAAGCCCCATCCACAAATGCTGGAACAAATTCTGGTAGAGCTTAAGCTAAAACCAGAACAAGCGGTGATGGTGGGCGATACTGTGCATGACCTGGCAATGGCGCATGCCATTCAGATGCCACGGATCGGCATTACCCATGGCGTACATAAAGCGGTTGATTTTGTGCCCTTTTCGCCAAAAGCGGTGATTGATTCATTACCAGAACTGACTGCCCACTGTTAATAGTGTTTTGTGGGCAGTTGATAACGGCTTCAGCCTGAATTTATGGCTGAAGCAAAACATCACGTCCTTGCTGCTTTAATAGCTGATGCAATTTAATCAATGGCAAACCAATCAGGCTATTCGGGTCGTCACCTTCCAGTTTTTCAAACAAGGTGATACCAAGACCTTCACTTTTGAAACTTCCGGCACAGTTGAGCGGTTGTTCACGGCTGATATAAGTGTGGATATCTTGATCCGTCAGTTGCCTAAAATGCACATAAAATGTGTCGACACAGTGGACCACGGCGCCAGTTCTGGCGTTGACCACAGCCAGCCCGGTCAGAAATGTCACTTTGTGTCCGCTAAATCGTTTTAATTGGGCAAAAGCATTTTCAGCAGTATGTGGTTTGCCCAGGATGTCATTGTCGAATAAGGCGACCTGATCCGAACCAATCACTAAACCATCGTCCAGATTTGCCGCCACGGCCTGGGCTTTGGCAATCGCCAGCCGCTCGACCAGTTGCATGGCGGTTTCGCCGGGCAGGGCAGTTTCATCGACTTGCGGTTTCGCCATTTCAAAGTTAGGCGTCAGCTTTTCTAACAAGGCTTTACGGTAAACAGAGGTTGAAGCTAACCAAAGATTTGCAGGCATAAAGAACTCCAGCGCTGGCTATATATAGTAATGCGTAAATAATCTGGCGCCACTATACTGATTTTTTTGTTGCTTCGCGCGCGGAAAATTAACAAAATGGCGATCAACCCTTTGACAGTACAAGCCTTGATCTATATGATGCGCGCCTTATGCAAAAGCTAAAAATCCCAATCACTATAGATCCAGTCCGTACTGCGCAAAAAAGGCTCAGTTTCGAAGGGGTCATTCCAATGAACACGCTGACCCGGTTTACCGAGTTGTTGCTGGTCAAGGAAGGTGATGTTGATGCAGTCATAGATTGCGGAACTGACGAGCAAGGCTTAGTCTTTATATCTGGCGAAGCTCACTGTACTGTCAGTCTGACCTGCGAAAGGTGCGGTGACGAAATGTCACTGGCGATTGACAGCAGTTTTGCATATACCCCTGTTAAAGGGGATGATTCGGCTCACGATGAAATTCCGGAACGCTACGACGTGATCGAGAAAGACGAACACGGCGAAGTTAACTTGAGGCAATTGGTTGAGGACGAATTAATTCTGGCTTTACCGTTGTTCCCGATGCATGATGTTGATCAATGCGATCCAGCAAAGTTGCAGACGAGCTTCGGACATATAGAGCCGGAACCAGAAAAACCGAACCCATTTGCAATATTGCAAGAATTGAAGAAAAAGTGACTTTAGGAGAATAGCAATGGCTGTACAACAGAACAAAAAATCTCGCGCCCGGCGTGACATGCGTCGTTCACACGACGCTCTGACTGGCCCAACGCTGTCAGTCGACGCTACTACCGGTGAAACCCATCGTCGTCACCACATCACCGCCGACGGTTTCTACAAAGGTCGTAAAGTTAAATAAGTCGCGGTGCACTCGTTGCAACCAGAACGGCTTAAAATAGCTTTAGATATGATGGGGGGCGACCATGGCCCCCTATCTACTATTCCCGCGGCACTTGCCGCAGTGGAAGAATTCCCCCTTCTTGATTTAGTCCTGTGCGGTGATACCGATTTACTGCAACCTTATCTCGCTGATGCCGGTCTTGCAGACCATCCGCAAATTAGTTTTAAACACGCCTCCCAACAAGTTTTAATGACCGACCGACCGTCCGTTGCGCTTCGCAATAAACGCGATTCTTCGATGCGCGTAGCTTTGGATTTGGTCGATAAACAGCAAGTGCAGGCTTGTGTCAGTGCCGGTAATACCGGTGCGCTGATTGCGATGGCACATTTTGTGTTAAAAATGCTTGGCGGTGTGGAGCGTCCGGCGTTGATTAGCGCATTACCTACCACGGTCGGCAGTCCGGTGTTTATGCTGGATCTTGGCGCGACCGTTAACTGTGATTCAGATACCTTGTTTCAGTTTGCGGTGATGGGCGCGGTGATGGCGGAAGAAGTGGAAGGTATTCACCGGCCGAAAGTTGCTTTGCTCAATATGGGCGAAGAAGAAATCAAAGGCTCGGATCAAATAAAACGTACCTCGTTATTGTTGTCCGAATGTTCCGATATCAACTATATCGGTTATATCGAAGGCAACGATATCTTCTCTGGCAAAGCCGACGTCATTGTTTGTGATGGTTTTGTTGGCAATGTGGCGCTGAAAACCTGCGAAGGTGTCGCCAAACTCATCATGAAGCGTTTTGAACAGGCATTGAAAAACAGTATGTCTGCGCATTTATTCGGCTGGATGATCAAACCTTTACTAAAAAGTATCGGATCTGGTGTGAACCCCGACCACTATAACGGTGCGAGTCTGATAGGATTGCGCGGAATTGTAGTGAAAAGCCACGGAAATGCTACGAAAGAAGCATTTCTAAGTGCCATCCGGCAGGCGGTGCGCGAGGTTGAACGCCAGGTGCCCGCAAAAATAAAAGACCGGTTGGAACACGTATTAATCGATAAAGCGTAGGTCCCCATGTATTCACGCATTATAGGCACCGGCAGTTATTTCCCGGCGCAAGTCCGCACCAATGCCGATTTAGAGAGCATGGTCGAAACCACCGACGAATGGATTATTGAACGCACCGGTATACGCGAGCGCCGCATCATTGGCGAGCACGAAACCGTTGCGACTATGAGTACCCAGGCTGCGCTTCAGGCGATTGAAGCTGCCGGTATTGATAAAAACACCATCGATATGATAGTGCTGGCCACCACCAGTGGTTCCCGGGCTTTACCCAGCTCAGCTTGCGAAGTGCAACGTGAACTGGATATTCCAAATATTCCTGCCTTTGATATTTCTGCCGCTTGTGCCGGTTTTTGCTACGCTTTAAGTGTTGCCGATCAATATGTGAAAGGCGGTATGGCAAAACGGGTGCTGGTGATCGGTGCCGATTGCCTGTCGCAGCTGATTAGCCCTGAAGATCGCAGTATGGTGATTTTATTTGGTGATGCGGCTGGTGCGGTGATTATCGAAGCTTCTGCAGAGCCTGGCATTTTATCGACACACATCCATTCTGATGGCAAATATTCAGAGCTGTTGTATGTGAACAATCCGCGTCGTGGTAATGAACAATCTATCCACAACAGCTGGGGCGTGATGAAAGGCAACGACGTATTTAAAGTTGCTGTCACTAAATTATCAGAAGTGGTTGAACAAACCTTAGCGGCCAACAATTTGCAAAAATCGCAAATCGACTGGCTGGTGCCGCACCAGGCCAACCTGCGAATTATTTCTGCGGTAGCACGAAAGCTTGATATGTCGATGGATCAGGTGGTGATTAACCTGGACCGTTACGGCAACACATCAGCTGCCACAGTGCCGACGGCACTGGATGAAGCAATTCGCGATGGCCGGATCAAACGCGGTCAAACCCTATTATTAGAAGCATTTGGCGGTGGTTTTGCCTGGGCATCAGCCCTGGTGAAGTACTAAGCAAAAAGTACTAAGCAAAGCGCACAAAGCATAGATGACAAAGTGGACAAAAAAATGACTAAACTTGCATTGGTTTTTCCAGGACAAGGCTCGCAAACCGTTGGTATGTTAAGCGAACTTCACAGCGAATTCGCCACGGTGCGCGACACCTTCGACGAAGCGTCCAAAGCGCTGGGTTATGACTTATGGGCCTTAGTTGCCAACGGCCCGGACACTGATTTAAACGAAACTCATCGCACGCAACCTGCATTGTTAACAGCTTCAGTCGCCATTTGGCGGTTGTGGCAACAACAGGGCGGTGCAACACCTGCTTATATGGCCGGGCATTCCTTAGGCGAATATTCAGCTTTGGTTTGTAGTGGCGCTTTGAGTTTAGGCGATGCGGTGAAGCTGGTCGAAAAACGTGGTCAATACATGCAAACTGCCGTACCCGCCGGTACTGGTGCGATGCAGGCGATTATTGGTCTGGATGATGCGTTGATTATCAAAGCCTGCGAAGAAGCAGCGCAAGGTGAAGTGGTGTCACCGGTGAATTTTAACTCACCAGGTCAGGTGGTTATTGCCGGCAATAAAGCCGCGGTTGAACGTGCCGGTGAACTTTGCAAAGAATATGGCGCCAAACGGGCATTACCTTTACCAGTGAGCGTGCCATCGCATTGTGCCTTGATGAAACCGGCTGCCGAGAAGTTAGCCGCAGATCTGGCCGGATTGGATTTTCATCCAACTGTCATACCAGTGTTGAATAATGTCGATGTGGCGATAGCGACTGAACAAAACGACATTAAAGATGCGCTGGTACGGCAATTATTCAGCCCGGTACGCTGGACTGAATCCATCGAATGGCTGGCGGCACAAGGCGTGACTGACGTCGTTGAAATTGGTGCCGGTAAAGTGTTGGCTGGCCTGATTAAACGGATTGATAAAAGTCTCAATACCAATTCAGTCAATGATTTAACGTCTTTGAATAACGCTTTAAATCCAACCACCTAATTTTTAAGCAAGGGTTTTTATGACAGCTTTTATTTCTCTGGATGGCCAGGTTGCATTAGTGACCGGCGCCAGTCGTGGCATCGGCCGCGCCATCGCTGAACAACTGGCGGCATTAGGTGCCAAAGTGATTGGCACTGCGACTACCGAAAAAGGGGCGGCAGCTATTTCTGAGTTTCTGGGCGCTGGGCAGGGCCTGGTGCTGGATGTGGCCAACGCCGAATCGATAGAACAATGCCTGGAAACCATCAAAGCTAACTTTGGTGAAATTGATATTCTGGTCAATAACGCTGGTATTACCCGCGACAATTTATTAATGCGGATGAAGGACGAAGAGTGGTTTGACATCATGCAAACTAACTTAACCTCAGTCTTCCGGATGAGTAAAGCGGTGCTTCGCAGCATGATGAAAAAACGCTGTGGACGCATCATCACCATCGGTTCTGTTGTGGGATCAATGGGTAACGCTGGTCAAACTAACTACGCGGCGGCAAAAGCCGGTGTGCTTGGTTTTACAAAATCTCTTGCGAAAGAAGTGGCGTCTCGTGGTATAACTGTCAACGCAATTGCTCCTGGTTTTATTGATACTGATATGACCAAAGATCTTTCAGATGAGCAAAAGCAAGCAATCTTTAGTCAGGTACCGGCGAATCGTCTGGGGTTACCTGAAGAAATTGCGGCAACAGTCGCCTTTCTGGCATCCCGCCAGGCGGCTTACATCACCGGTGAAACGATTCATGTTAACGGTGGCATGTATATGGTTTAAGCGAATCAGGTTCGACCAGCAGGAAATGACTTGTGCATTGCTTGCAACGAACTGCGCTTGCCACTAAACTAGCCGCCACACAAAATTGCACGAATTGTTGCGATTTATATGAGAAAAAGGAAGAAAAGATGAGCAACATCGAAGAACGCGTTAAGAAAATTATCATTGAACAGTTAGGCGTTAAAGAAGAAGACGTAAAGCACGAAGCTTCTTTTGTTGATGACTTAGGCGCTGACTCTTTAGACACAGTTGAACTGGTCATGGCGCTGGAAGAAGAATTCGATACTGAAATTCCTGATGAAGAAGCAGAAAAAATCACTACGGTGCAATCTGCTATCGATTACATCAAAGCGCACGCTGAATAAGCAATGCGCAATGCAGACGGGTAGCTAAGCTACCCGTTTTCATTTCTGGCATAGTCAAACCTTTGATCTATCCTTGGTTTGAAGCAGTAAAGCAGAGAAAGTAAATTTCCTTGCGGAGGACAATGTGACGAAACGTCGAGTCGTGGTAACTGGATTGGGCATGCTAACGCCGTTAGGGAATGACGTCACGTCAACCTGGCAGGGCTTGCAACAAGCAAAAAGCGGTATTGGTCTGATCACTCATTTTAATACTGAAGCCTACAGTACCAAGTTTGCCGGTTTAATTAAGGATTTTGATGTCGAATCATTTTTCCCGGCCAAAGAAGCCCGGAAGATGGACTTGTTTATCCAGTATGGCGTTGCCGCAGGTATTCAGGCGTTCCGCGATTCTGGCATTGAAGTGACAGAAGAAAACGCTGGCCGGATTGGTGCTGCCATCGGATCTGGTATTGGTGGTCTTGGTTTAATCGAAGAGAACCACGAAAAACTGCTCGCCAGCGGTCCACGCAAACTCTCTCCATTTTTTGTGCCTTCAACCATTATCAATATGATTGCAGGTCATTTGTCGATCATGCTTGGTCTGCAAGGCCCAAATATCAGCATCGTTACTGCTTGTACCACCGGTGTGCACAATATTGGTCACGCGGCGCGGATGATTGTGTACGGTGACGCCGATGCAATGTTAGCTGGTGGTGCAGAAAAAGCATCGACCACTTTAGGCATGGGCGGGTTTGGCGCGGCGCGGGCTTTATCAACCCGTAACGATGCCCCGCAACAAGCCAGTCGCCCTTGGGATAAAGACCGTGACGGTTTTGTATTGGGTGACGGCGCCGGTGTGGTGATGCTGGAAGAATACGAACATGCGAAAGCCCGTGGCGCGAAAATTTACGCTGAACTGGTTGGTTTTGGCATGAGCGGCGATGCTTATCATATGACCTCGCCGCCAGAAGATGGTCGTGGTGGCGCTAATGCCATGGCGAACGCGCTACGTGATGCCGGTGTATCTGCTGATCAGGTCAGCTACATCAATGCCCACGGCACTTCGACGCCGGCCGGTGATATCGCTGAAACGCAGGCAATTAAAAAGGTTTTTGCCGGTTCCACCGATAAATTAATGGTCAGTTCCAGCAAATCGATGATCGGGCATTTGTTAGGTGCTGCGGGTTCGGTTGAATCAATCATCACCATTTTATCGTTACAGGATCAGGTAGTGACTCCCACTATCAACCTGGATAACCCGGACGAAGGTTGTGATTTAGACTACGTACCGCACGAAACCCGTCAGGTCTCGATGGAGTATGCACTGTGCAACTCATTCGGTTTTGGTGGCACCAACGGTTCAGTGTTGTTCCGTAAGGTTTAACTTTGCAAGAACTGCGTCGCTGCAGATAATACTAAATAGTGTTACAGCGAGGCGTTTGACCATCATAGAAAAAAACGCCGCTTTGCATTGCAAAGCGGCGTTGTCATTTCTAGCTTGGCAATTTTCAGCGCCGGAATTTTCAGGCATACTGCATTTTTTGAAAAAAACAAGGCGTGCTGGTGCTTCAACCTACTGTTTCTGACCGCAGTTTTCAGTACGGCGATGGGATCTTTACCACCATTTTGGTAGATAACTCACAGCTGGTACTGTGGGATTTACATTGGCAGCGTTTGGCGCAGTCGTTAAAGCGATTGCAGATGCCGGCACTTAACGAGCAAGTGGTGAAACGACAAGCCGAACAAGTTATTACCGCGCCGTCGCAGGTGGTTAAACTGCTGGTAAGCCGTGGTCAGGGCGGACGGGGGTATAGTCCCGCCGGATTTAACGAGCCGCTGGTTTATGTGACAAACAGCCCGTTACCCGATTATCACGTGCAACGTCAGCAGGGTATCCGCCTTGGAGTCGCTAGTCTGCAATTGTCCACACAGCCGTTATTAGCAGGGATGAAACATACCAGCCGGCTGGAAACTGTGTTACTCAAAGCTGAAGCTGAACAAAGTGCATTTGATGACCTGATTGTTTGCGATCAGCAAGGCCGCGTGACCGAACTTTGTGCTGCCAATGTATTTTTTAAAATCAATGGTCAGTGGTGTACACCAAAACTTGATCAGGCTGGTGTTGAAGGTGTGATGCGGCAGTGGTTACTGCAACAGATGAATGTACAACAAGGTTATTATCCACTGACGGTACTTGACCAAGCATCGACGATGTTTGCCAGCAATGCGCTGATGGGCGTGGTGCCGGTACTGCAATTTATGCAACGTTCGTTCAATCTGGATGAAGTCAGACCCATTCAGCAATTAGTGCCATTTCTGGCAGGAAAGATTTCATGTTAAAGAAGTTATTTGTGCTGTTATTCGTGCTCGCCGTGGTGGCTTTTGGTTTGCTGAATCAACTGCAGCAATTCCGGCAAACCAGGCTGGCATTAACCGGCCCTTATTATGATTTACCCGCAGGCAGTTCCTTATCCGGATTGTGCCGCCAGTGGCAACAACAGCAATTGCTGAGCAAAAGTCAGTGTCTGCAATTAAAGTTACTCAGCGTGTTACAACCAGAACTGCGTTCGGTAAAGGCCGGGGTCTATCGGGTACAACCAGATTTGTTAGTAAATCAGTTAGCTTTATTTCGAAGTGGCAAAGTTGCGCAGTTCAGTTTTATGCTGCGCGAAGGTGAAACGTTAAAACAAAGTTTGTTAGCCTTAGCCAATGCGCCTTACCTGCAAAATGATTTGTCAGATGAACAGGCCTTACAACAGCTGATCAATTGGCCAGCTGAGTGGGGCGCATCACCACCAAATCTTGAGGCACTGTTTTTTCCGGAAACTTATTTTTATACCGCACATAGTAAAGCATCTGATATTTATCGCCGGGCACACCATTCTTTAATACAGCAGTTAGAACAGGCGTGGACGCAGCGCGATACCACATTGCCGTTTAGTACGCCTTATCAATTGTTGACGCTGGCGTCGATCATTGAAAAAGAAACCGGCGTCATTTCAGAAAAACCGCTGATTGCTTCCGTCTTTATTAACCGGCTGGCGCAGCGGATGAAGTTACAAACTGATCCAACGGTAATTTATGGCCTCGGCGATCGTTATCAGGGCGACATTACCCGCGCGCATTTAAAAGATCCCCATGTCTATAATACCTATGTTCATTTCGGCTTGCCGCCAGGTCCGATTGCATTAGTTAGCGCGACGTCGCTGCAGGCCGCTGCCAAACCGCTGGTCAGTGATAAACTTTATTTTGTAGCGAAAGGCGATGGCAGCCACCAGTTTTCAGCGTCATTGCCGGAGCATAATCGCGCCGTGCAACAGTATATTTTCGGGAAAAAACCATGATATCAGCGCGTTTTATTGTGATTGAAGGGCTGGAAGGCGCGGGGAAAACAACGGCGATCAGCACAGTACGGCAGTGGCTGGAAGCGCGTGGCCATTCTGTGGTGCAAACCCGCGAGCCAGGTGGTACACCGCTGGCAGAACAAATCCGTACTTTAGTCAAATCGGTGCAATCTGAACAAGTTGCGCCGGAAACCGAATTGTTGTTGATGTATGCAGCCAGGGTGCAGCTGCTCAGTCAGGTGATCCGTCCGGCATTGTTGCGCGGCGACTGGGTACTGGCCGACCGGCATGATATGTCGTCGCGGGCTTATCAGGGCGGCGGCCGGATGATTGATTCCCAATTGATTGACAGTATTCGTCAGGCTGTGCTCGGTCAGACCAAGCCAGACTTTACCTTGTACTTGGATATTGATCCGGTGATTGGCCTGGAGCGGGCACGGGTTCGTGGCGAGCTGGATCGGATTGAACAGGAACAACTGGCTTTTTTCCAGCGCACCCGCAGTCGTTATCTGGAAATTGCCAATAGTGAACCTCATATCGCTATTATTGATGCCAGCCGGACAGTGGCTGAAGTGCAGCAACAAATTATTGCCGCATTAGAGGCTGCCGGGCTGTGAATTTAGAGACGGGGAATTTAAATCCCGGGAGTTTACAAGCTACAACTTTACCCTGGCTCGTGCCAATGCAACTGCATTTGGGCCAATTGGCACAAAGCGGCCAGCTGCATCATGCCTTGCTGTTTACCGGGCCAAACGGTGTGGGTAAACATTTAGTTGCGCAGCATTTGGCCAAGCAGCTGCTGTGTTTGCAGCCATTCCCGGATGCAGCTTGCGGTTATTGTAAAAGTTGTTTATTGGTGAATGCAGGTCATCATCCTGATTTAATGCAGTTAGCAAGCGACAGCAGTATCGGCGTCGATGCGGTGCGTGAACTCAGTCAGTTTATGCAAGGTACGCCACAACAAGGTGGGGCGCGGGTGGTGTTATTGCCGCAGGCGCACAAGATGACCGAAGCTGCCGCCAATGCCTTGCTCAAAACGCTGGAAGAGCCGGGCAGCGATAGTTTTCTGCTACTGCAAACTGCTTATGAACAACAACTACTGCCGACTATATTAAGCCGTTGTCAGCGTTGGCTGATTGCGCCGGTGAATGACCAGGCGGCGCAGCTGTGGCTGGCAGAGCAGAGCGACCAACCGGTGCCTCCTTATTTACTGGCTTATTGTGCTGGTGCGCCGCTTCGGGCATTGGAATTACTTGCCTCCGGTCAAAGCGAGCAAATTGATCAGTTGCTGCAACTGTTACCACGTTTTATTGCCGGTGAATACCCGCTGTCCGACATGGTAAAAACGCTGGAAGCACAAACCGAAACCACCACTATCCTGTTTTGGTTTGTCAGGCAGCTATGGCCAACTGTCGACGAAAATCGCAACTGTCAGCAGCTGTTTCAACGGCTGGCACAATGGTGCCGTGACGAACAGCAAATTTTGGGGCAGAATAGAACTTTAGCGCTTACTGCTTTATTATTGGATGTACAGCGTTTACTGCGCTAACGGAGGCATCGTTGGAAGAAATACCTTTGGATTTCCTTGATATCAAAGAATTAAACCGCGCTTTTATGCCTTTCCTGAAACAAGGAGGTTTGTTTGTGCGGACCGCCCGCCAGTATAAAATTGGTCAGTCGCTGGCGTTATCGGTGACGCTGCCTGACGCGCTGGAAACTGTATCTGTGACTGGCAAAGTGGCCTGGATCACGCCACATGGCGCGCAGAATAATAGCCCGGCCGGTATTGGTGTGGCTTTTATCGATGACAAATCGCAGTTACGCGATAAAATCGAAAAGTTAATCAGCGGTTTGCAAAATTCACCTGAAGCCACTTATACCCTGTAATACGACTGCAAATAGTGCGGAATATGTGGTCAGCGCTATCCTGATTTGAGCATCTGCCGTCACAACTATTTCTGCTGATGCGCAGCATATTTATTTAAATAATCGTTTTTAAAACATACTGTTGTAGAACACCGGAGTACTGGTTGTGTTTGTAGATTCCCATTGTCACCTTGATCGGCTGGAACTGGATAAACTGGCGATGGATTTGCCTGCAGTGCTGGCAAATGCCAAAAATGAGCAGATTGAACATCTGCTTTGTGTGTCAGTTAGTCTAGCTGAATATCCTTCGATGGCCGCTTTGGTCGCACCTTATCCACAGGTGTCGGTGTCCTGCGGCGAACATCCGCTGCATCAACAAGACGTACTGGACGCCGATTTATTATTAGCGCTGGCGGCTGATTCAAAAGTAGTGGCGGTTGGCGAAACTGGTCTTGATTACTTCTATAGTCCTGATACTAAACAACTGCAACAACAAGCCTTTATCAGCCATATTGAAGTGGCGAACCAGTTGCAAAAACCACTGATCATCCATACCCGCGATGCCAAAGCCGATACCTTGGCATTAATGCGTCAGTATCAGGCGGACCGTTGTGGTGGCGTTTTGCACTGCTTCACCGAAGATTGGGACACTGCTAAAGCTGCGTTAGATTTAGGTTTTTATATTTCTTTTTCCGGCATTATGACTTTTCGCAACGCCGACGCGCTGCGGGACGTGGTGCGTCAGGTACCGCTTGACCGGTTACTGATAGAAACCGACTCGCCTTATTTATCGCCAGTACCATTTCGTGGCAAAACCAATCAGCCGGCTTATGTCAGTGCGGTAGCGGCGGCTGTGGCGCAGGTGCGTTCAGAAGATTTAACGACGATTGCCAGCCATAGTACTGCGAATTTTTATCGATTGTTTCCACTGGCTAAACGAGCCTGAAACTGACCCATAACCAGTATAATTGGTTGCCTTGCCAGAACCAGGCAGTTCAATTGAAAATGAGTTTCATTGAACGGTGGTTTACTGAAAAGAAAAGTTAAATCAAGCAGATAAAAGTAGCCCAGAACCAATCCGCATTGTTCTGGGCTTAGGGGAATGGCTCAGAAACTGAGCCGTGCGCTACCGGTGAAGCATTGCGACACTACAGCAATGCGACATGAATTCAGTGTAGCCAAGTGCGTAAAAATTGCTCAAATCACCTAACGTCGACAGTTCGTTGAAAAAGTTAAATATTTGTATAATTAGCCCCAGCTTGTACCCAAGTTATCCAATGGTTATCCCCAGCTTATCCAGCGAAAATGCCAGCATGCTTTGATTGCACTGGTGTTGCAGGCTGTTGCGCCAAAAATCTGTTTATAGCCAAAACATTATCAATTGCTAATTTATAGTCATAAACAATCTTAAAATATTTTTATCAGAAAAATATTCCCGGAATTTGGAAGTTATTTGTTACAGCAACGGCTGGCCGGTCGGCTACTGAGAAAATGCTTGATTAGTATTTTGTGTCGACAATAAAATTGACAAATCATCATTTAAAGGCTAAAAATGGCGCATTCCAGTTAAATTGTCGACAATGTGATGCAGAGCCCAACCTGGAAAGATCCTATTACTGCCGCTGACCGGGTGTTGTTGGAAATTCAACGCGCTATCGTTGAAGGTCAAATTGCGCCAGGCAGCAAAATTTCTGAGCCGGAACTGGCAAAACGTTTTGATTTAAGCCGGGCGCCGCTGCGCGAAGCGCTCGCCAGATTAGAGCGTTGTCATCTGATTGAACGTATTCCCAACGCCGGTGCGCGGGTGGTGAAGTTATCGGTTGCTGGATTGGTGTCGTTGTATCAGCTGCGTGAAACGCTGGAAGGGCTGGCCTGTCGCTTGGCCGCTGAACATATGACGGATGCGGAAATTGCCCAGGTGCAGCAATTGCTGGATCAGCATTTGTCGACCCAACGCGTGCGTGAAGGCGAAAGTTATTATCAGGAAGCCGGCGATGTTGATTTTCATTACCGCGTCATTTTAGGCAGCAAAAATCCATATCTGATCAATTTGTTATGCGACGAATTGTATTTCATAGTCCGGATGTACCGGGTGCAGCTCGGTATGAACGGCCCGCGGGTATCACGGGCATTTGACGAACATAAAGCTATTATCAATGCCATTGCCAATCGTGATGGTGAATTGGCCGATTTACTGATGCGCCGGCATATCGGGGCGTCTCGACGTAATATCGAAACTCATTTTAAGCAACCTCATTTTAAGCAATAAGGGAACTCACATGGCAACTCATAGCGCCGGTCTGAAATTACGTCAGGCTATTGCAGCAAACAACCCATTGCAGCTGGTCGGTACCATCAATGCCTATACTGCGATGATGGCGGAGCGGGTCGGGCATCAGGCCTTGTATCTGTCAGGTGCTGGCGTGGCCAATGCCTCTTTTGGTTTGCCGGATTTAGGTATGACCTCTTTAAACGACGTCTGTGAAGACATTCGCCGCATCACCGGCGCGACTTCAGTGCCGCTGTTAGTCGATGCCGATACCGGCTGGGGTGGCGCTTTTAATATTGCCCGCACCGTCAAAGACATGACCCGCGCTGGCGCGGCCGGTTTTCATATTGAAGATCAGGTGATGCAAAAACGTTGCGGTCACCGTCCGAACAAAGAAATTGTTTCGTTGGCGGAAATGGTGGATCGGGTGAAAGCTTCGGTTGATGCCAGAACCGACGAGAATTTTTTCATTATGGCGCGCACCGATGCGCTGCAGCAACAAGGTCTGCAAGCGGCGATTGAACGGGCACAAGCCTGTGTTGAAGCCGGCGCCGATGCTATTTTCGCCGAAGCTGTGTATACGCTGGAACAGTACAAAGCTTTTACCGATGTAATCAAAGTGCCGGTTTTAGCCAATATCACTGAATTTGGTCAGACGCCGCTGTTTAACAAAAAAGAACTGGCAGATGTTGGCGTGCAGATGGTGTTGTACCCACTGAGTGCCTTCCGGGCGATGAATAAAGCGGCGTTGAACGTGTATCAGCATTTGCTGGATGACGGCGACCAAAAAGCGGTGATCGACAGCATGCAGACCCGGATGGAACTTTATGATTTCCTGAATTATCACAGCTATGAACAAAAGCTGGATGCGTTGTTTGCGGAAAATAAAAACAAATAAGCAAACTGCATCAATGAATACCGCTGGCAGGTACTACAGCAACCTCTGTCCCTGCCATTGCGAATAATTTTTCAATTTAAATCTTCGCTGGAGAACACCATGGCAAACGCAAAACAATTAACAGGCGCTGGTTTACGCGGTCAGATCGCCGGTAAAACTGCTTTATCCACAGTCGGAAAAACCGGTTCAGGCCTGACTTACCGCGGTTATGACGTCAAAGACTTAGCGGCTAAATGTGAATTTGAAGAAGTCGCATATTTAATTTTGAAAGGCGAATTACCAACGTCTGCTGAGCTTGTTGCTTACAAAGCCAAACTTAAAGCGATGCGCAGCCTGCCAAGCGCACTAAAAGAAGTGCTGGAACGTATTCCGGCTTCTGCCCATCCGATGGACGTGATGCGGACCGGCTGCTCGATGCTGGGTAACTTAGAAACTGAATTGAGTTTCAACGACCAACAAGATGCCACCGACCGCATGCTGGCGATTTTCCCGGGCTTAATTAACTACTGGTACAATTTCAGCCACCACGGCAAACGGATCAGCGTTGAAACCGACGCCGATTCAGTTGCTGAACAGTTCCTGTGGACCTTACACGGTGAAAAACCAACAGCGCTGCACACCACAGTGATGCAAGCCTCACTGATTTTGTACGCTGAGCACGAATTTAACGCCTCAACCTTTACTGCCCGCGTTTGCGCTTCGACTTTGTCTGATATGCATTCTTGTATCACTGGTGCCATTGGTTCACTGCGCGGTCCACTGCACGGTGGCGCCAATGAAGCGGCGATGGAACTGATTGAACACATGCAAAACCCGGATCATGCCGAAGAAACCTTAATGGGCATGCTGGCGCGTAAAGACAAAATTATGGGTTTTGGTCACGCTATTTATGCTGAATCTGATCCACGTAACGCTGTGATCAAAGCCTGGTCTGAGCAACTGGCGGCCGCCAACGGCGACACTCGCTTGTACGATGTGTCGGTGCGCTGCGAAGCGGTGATGTGGCGCGAGAAAAAACTGTTCTGTAACGCAGACTTTTTCCACGCTTCGGCCTACAACTACATGGGGATCCCAACTAAGTTGTTTACGCCGATTTTTGTCTGCTCCCGTTTAACCGGTTGGGCTGCCCACGTGATGGAACAACGCGCCGATAATCGGATTATCCGGCCAAGCGCTGAATACACCGGCGTTGAACCACGTGAAGTGGCGCCGATTGCCAGTCGCGGCTAAGTCGCGGCCAAGTCACAGACCATCGCTTGAATAAGGGATGCAACCGCATCCCTTTAATGCCTTTGCAGAGTGCATACCCATGACCAATTTAAACACCAATTTCCGTAAGCCGCTTGCCGGCACCTCCTATGACTATTTTGATGCGCGCGAAGCTGTCAATAGCATCAACCCCGGCGCCTGGGAAACCTTGCCTTATACCAGTCGCGTCCACGCCGAAAACCTGGTACGCCGTGCTGATCCGGCGCAGTTAAACGCCTATTTGGGCCAACTGATTGAACGTAAACAAGAATTAGATTTTCCATGGTTTCCGGCCCGTGTGGTTTGCCACGATATTTTAG
The DNA here is from genome assembly GCF_001669775.1 of Rheinheimera sp. SA_1. Classification (GTDB taxonomy): domain Bacteria; phylum Pseudomonadota; class Gammaproteobacteria; order Enterobacterales; family Alteromonadaceae; genus Pararheinheimera. The sequence goes on along the minus strand of NZ_LXWK01000015.1, from coordinate 171,992 downwards.
GCCAAACCGCGCTGGTCGATTTAGCTGGCCTGCGTGATGCTATCGCCTTGATGGGCGGTGATCCGGCCAAAGTGAACCCAGTAGTGCCAACGCAGTTAATTGTTGACCATTCATTGGCGGTGGAACATGGTGGTTTCGAGCCGGATGCTTTTGAGAAAAACCGCGCTATTGAAGACCGTCGTAATGACGACCGGTTTCACTTTATCAATTGGACCAAAAAAGCCTTTAAAAATGTTGATGTGATCCCACCTGGCAACGGCATCATGCACCAGATTAACCTGGAACGGATGTCGCCGGTGATCCATGCCATCGATGGCGTGGCCTTCCCGGATACCTTAGTCGGTACCGATAGCCACACGCCGCATGTCGACGCTTTGGGCGTCATCGCAATTGGTGTCGGCGGTTTAGAAGCAGAGAGTGTCATGCTCGGCCGAGCTTCGTGGATGCGGTTACCGGATATTATTGGCGTGGAGCTGACCGGTAAAGCGCAACCTGGTATTCAGGCGACTGATATCGTGCTGGCGCTGACCGAGTTTTTACGCAAGCAAAAAGTAGTGTCGAGCTACTTAGAATTTTTTGGTGAAGGCGCTAACAGCTTAAGCCTCGGCGACCGTGCCACTATTTCCAATATGACACCGGAATATGGTGCCACTGCGGCGATGTTCTACATCGACCAGCAGACGCTGGACTATTTAACCCTGACCGGCCGGGAAGCGGCGCAGGTGAAGCTGGTTGAAACCTACGCTAAAACCGCCGGTTTGTGGGCTGATAGTTTAATCACAGCACAATATCCACGGGTGCTGAGGTTTGATTTATCCAGCGTGGTGCGTAATATCGCCGGACCTTCGAATCCACATGCCCGGGTCGCCACCACTGAACTCGCCGCCAAAGGTATTAGTGGTGTGGTCGAAAACGAACCAGGCTTAATGCCGGATGGCGCAGTGATTATTGCTGCGATCACCAGCTGTACCAATACCAGTAACCCACGCAATGTGATTGCGGCCGGTTTATTGGCACGTAACGCACATAAACTGGGATTAAACCGCAAGCCATGGGTGAAAAGCTCGTTAGCGCCTGGCTCAAAAGCGGTGGAACTCTATTTAAAAGAAGCCAATTTACTGACCGATTTAGAAGCCTTAGGCTTTGGCATTGTCGGTTTTGCCTGTACCACTTGTAACGGTATGAGCGGCGCTTTAGATCCGGTGATCCAGCAAGAAGTGATTGATCGCGATTTATACGCGACCGCGGTGCTGTCCGGTAATCGCAACTTTGACGGCCGAATTCACCCTTATGCCAAGCAAGCGTTTTTAGCTTCTCCGGCTTTAGTGGTGGCATATGCCATTGCCGGAACTATCCGCTTTGATATCGAAAAAGATGTGCTGGGCGTAACTGCCGATGGTCGTGAAATCCGCTTAAAGGACATTTGGCCAACCGATGCTGAAATTGATGCGGTGGTGGCCAGCAGTGTGAAACCTGAACAATACCGTAAAGTGTATGAGCCAATGTTTGCGGTATCGGTCGATTTTGGCGAGAAAATCAGCCCACTGTATGACTGGCGTGGACAAAGTACCTATATCCGTCGACCGCCTTATTGGGAAGGCGCTTTAGCTGGTGCACGAGCTCTTAAAGGCATGCTGCCATTGGCGGTGCTGGGCGATAACATCACCACCGACCATTTATCCCCATCGAACGCCATTATGCTCGACAGTGCCGCTGGTGAATACCTGCATAAAATGGGCTTGCCGGAAGAAGACTTTAACTCTTATGCCACCCACCGTGGCGATCACTTAACCGCGCAGCGCGCCACTTTTGCCAACCCGAAACTCGTCAATGAAATGGCAGTGGTCGATGGCAAAATCAAGCAAGGCTCGTTAACCCGCGTTGAACCGGAAGGCGTAGTGACGCGGATGTGGGAAGCCATTGAAACCTACATGGAGCGCAAACAGCCGCTAATCATTATTGCCGGTGCCGATTATGGTCAGGGTTCATCGCGTGACTGGGCGGCGAAAGGCGTGCGCTTAGCCGGGGTTGAAGCCATTGTTGCGGAAGGTTTTGAACGTATTCACCGCACTAACTTAGTGGGTATGGGCGTGCTGCCACTGGAATTTAAAGCGGGTGTCAATCGTCAGACTTTGGGCCTTGATGGTACCGAAAGTTATGATGTGCTGGGCGATCGTATTCCAAGAGCAGATTTAACGTTGGTGATTCATCGTCGCAGTGGTGAAACGCTGCAGGTGCCGGTGACTTGCCGGTTAGATACCGCCGAAGAAGTGTCGATTTATGACGCGGGTGGGGTGTTGCAACGTTTTGCCAAAGACTTCCTTGGCCAGAGTAACTGAGTCACTGGCTTGAGTTGACGCTGTTGATCGCTTAGTTGATATAAGTATTGTCAGGCCGCTATGTTCAGCGGCCTTTTTCAAAAAGGGAATCGCATGACTTTTGCCCCACAAATCAAAATTGCTGCCACTTATATGCGCGGTGGCACCAGTAAAGGTGTGTTTTTTAAGCTGTCCGATTTGCCGCCAGCTGCACAAGTACCCGGAAATGCGCGTGATCAGCTATTACTGCGGGTGATAGGCAGCCCGGATCCATACGGCAAACATACTGATGGTATGGGCGGCGCGACGTCCAGCACCAGTAAAACGGTGATTTTAAGTAAAAGTGGCAAGCCAGACCATGATGTCGATTATCTGTTTGGGCAGGTCGCCATCGATAAAGCTTTTATCGACTGGAGTGGCAACTGCGGCAATTTAACTGCAGCTGTTGGCTCATTTGCCATTAGCAATGGTTTAGTCGATGCCAGTCGCATTCCGCACAATGGCATCTGCACGGTACGGATTTGGCAGGCCAATATTCAAAAAACCATTATCGCCCATGTGCCGGTGACCAACGGTGAAGTTCAGGAAACCGGTGATTTTGAATTAGATGGTGTAACTTTTCCGGCTGCCGAAGTGGTGATTGAGTTTTTAGACCCAGCCGCTGATGAAGAAGGTGCGGGTGGTTCGATGTTCCCTACCGGTAATTTAGTTGACCAGTTGGAAGTGCCGGGGATCGGCACTTTTGCCGCAACGATGATCAACGCCGGTATCCCAACCATTTTTGTTAATGCGGCAGATATCGGTTATAGCGGCATCGAGCTACAAGATGTCATCAACAGTGATGTCAACGCACTGGCAAGATTTGAAACCATTCGTGCTTATGGCGCGTTAAAAATGGGTTTGATCACTGACCTTGAGCAAGCCAAAAGCCGGCAACATACGCCGAAAATTGCGTTTGTGGCGCCACCGGCTGCTTACGTGTCATCCAGTGGTAAAGCGATTTTAGCTGCAGATACTGATTTATCGGTGCGTGCTTTATCGATGGGGAAACTTCATCATGCGATGATGGGAACCGCAGCTGTTGCAATTGGCACTGCCGCGGCTATTCCGGGTACTTTGGTGAATCTGGCAGCTGGCGGCGGTGAGCGCACAGCGGTGCGGTTTGGTCATCCGTCCGGTACTTTGCGGGTCGGTGCAGAGGCTGCAATGGTTGATGGTCAGTGGCAGGTAAAAAAAGCCATTATGAGCCGAAGTAGCAGGGTGCTGATGGAAGGTTGGGTGCGAGTGCCAGTCAACTGAAGCCGTCGATGCGCTTTTTAGCGCAGTCGATTGCAAATTAAGATTTTTCTGTTTAGATTGATACAATGAGTTTTCAACACAGCGGGATGCATAAGATGAAAAAGTTGTTTATTGCCGGCTTGCTGGCTGCCAGCATGGGATCAAGTGTTCAGGCAGCTGATCAAGACTATAAACTGGTGACGGTAGCCGGGTATCTGAACTTTTATTTGCTCAATCTGAACGCCTGCCAGGATTTTCATCCTTCGGTGCGTCACGCAGCTTATGATGCAGAAAAATCTTTGTATCCTTGGCTGGATAAGCTGGAGGCCAAAACTAAAAACAGTATTGATGCCAGCGTGATCAGCGACGTGGTGAAAAAGCGTCGTAACGCGTTAAATGCGCAAATCAATGAAGGTGATTTTACTGTGGATCACTGCCAGGCTGTCGTCAAACTGTTAACGGCTGACGGACTGGATAAAACCTTACTGAAAAACCTCGATTAAGCTAAAAAAGGACTTGCCCACTCGCGAAGTGGGCTTATCACTGATGTTGTCTATTCGCCTGATGCAAAGCGCCGATTTACCGGCGGTGATTAAATTGCAAGACCGTTGTTATGCTACCGAGCTATTTGAACCCGCGGATGTGGTGGTCAGTCGTTTTAAAAACTGTGCCGAAACCTGCTGGGTTGCCCTGTATCAGGACAAACTCTGGGGTTACCTTTTTACCTATCCAAGCCTTGCCGGCAAAATTGGCGCATTAGCCGAAGAATTTAGGCCAGTTGCTGCTGCCGATTGTCTGTACCTGCATGATATGGCGGTTAGCAGTGATGCGCGTGGGCAGGGCGTCGCGCGGGCATTACTGGAGCAAGCGCAGCACTATGCATCGACACAGCAGTTCCGAACTCTGGCACTGGTTGCGGTACAAAATTCCAGTTCCTATTGGCAACAACAAGGCTTTGAACCGCTAACCGAAACAACGCCGGAGCAGCAGTTACTTCTGGCCAGTTATATCGGTCAGCAAGCGCAATATCTGCAAAAAATCCTCTAATTGCACTTTTTGAACACATCTGATTGTCATGACGCCGTCATGTTTCGCCGCTAAGCTTCAGTTTTGGTTAGTTTGGGTAAGTGACGAAAAACATGGCGGTTTTGATGCGTTGGTTGTTGTTTGTTTTCAGTTTTAATGTCGCAGCCACCTGTCCAGAGTGGCCATTGGTCATAGCCCATCGTGGTGCCAGTGGTTATCTGCCTGAGCATAGTCTGGCGGCGTACCAGCGCGCGCTGGATCAAGGCGCCGATATCATCGAAGCCGATTTAGTGCCAACCAAAGATGGCGTGTTGATTAGCCGCCATGAAAACGAACTCAGCACTAGTACCGATATTGCCAGCCGCGCTGAATTTACGGATCGAAAAACCCGCAAAATGGTTGATGGTATTACCCTGGAAGGCTGGTTTAGTGAAGATTTTACCCTGGCTGAACTGCGGCGGATTAAATTACGCGAATCGATGCCAAAGCTGCGTCCGCAAAGTGCGGCTTTTAATGGTCAGTTTGATGTGGTCACGTTGCCGGAAATCCTGCAGCTGTTGCAGCGTCATCGGATTGCGACTGGCCGGCAAGTGGGCTTATATCTGGAAACTAAACATCCAACCTATTTTGCCCATGCCGGCACCCGGCTGGACGGATCACCGATCAATAATGATCTCAGCACCTTGTTAGTTGCGCAGTTGCAGCAGTATAAAAGCATCCTGCCAGCGGAGATTTATATTCAGTCGTTTGAAATGTTGAATTTGTGGCAGTTAAAACATCAGTTGCTCCCCAACAGTGAGCTCGCCGGACACAGCACCAAAATACATTTGATCCAATTGTTAGGCGATACCGAACAGGCCTATATGCTGCCACAAGGCAATTTTTCTGAGCCTTATGATGTGGTGTACTGGCGTGAGAAAATGTCAGAAGGGCAGCACGCCGCCTATGCCGCACTTGGAAAATTGCTACCGAAGCTAAATCAGTCCGGTTTTCATTATGGCGATTTGTTAACGCCGCAAGGCTGGCAGGCACTGGCCAGTTACGCCGATGGTATTGGCCCATGGCGCAGCAATTTATACCGCCGTATCGATGAGCCTAGGCCGGTACTGCGTAGTGTCCTTTCCAACGCCCGCCAGGCAGGTCTGTTAGTTCATCCCTATACCTTTCGGGCCGAGGACAATTATCTGACCCATAGTGCCGATGGGACACCAGTGCCGTTAACGCAAGAGCTTCAATGGTTATTCAGCCAGGGGATCGCAGGAGTTTTTACCGATTTTCCCGATGTCGCGGTACAGATGAGGGCGAAAACATGTGCAGAAGCGGCTCGGTAGTTAATACGGAAAATGTTAACAAATGATGATTAAGTTGATGAATATATTAAACAGCTAGCATTGTCATAACTTGTTACGGTTTTTCAGAATCACTCGTTTCATTATTCGCGTACACTCGGCAGAATAAGATATAACTCCTATATGTCATTGCCAGTGGATCTTCTGATGAAACACCAAACTAAAATTATAACTCTGATGGTTTTTGCACTGCTGCAAGGTTGTGGCAAACCAGTGCCATCAACCGAAGCCAAAGACGATAAGCCGTTGATCTTGTCACTGGTCACCGCAGATCTGATGTTGATTGAACAAGGAGAGTTATCGCGGGGACCGATGATTTCTGGTTCATTACAACCGGTGATTAAAGCCGAATTGAACGCTGAAGTTTCCGGTATTGTCACGCAAGTGCTGAAAGACAACGGCGATCTGGTGAAAAGCGGCGAGTTGTTAGTGCAACTTGATCAAACCACTTACCGTGACAAATTAATGTCGGCACAAGAAGCCGAACGTTCCGCAGCTGTTACTTCCGATCAGGCAGCTAAGCAGCTGCGCCGGATGCAATCGCTGAATAAACAAGGTCTGGTCACGGCCGAATTATTAGAATCGGCTGAAATTAAAGCCAATCAGTCACAGTCGGAGCTGGCATCAGCCAAAGCCCGCCTGGTTGAAGCGCGTCAACAGCTTGACAGAACAGCCGTACGTGCCCCCTTTGACGGCGTCGTGTCAATGCGTAAAACCTCGGCCGGTGATACCGCGCAAATTGGTAAAGCATTGATGGTGGTGATTGATCCTGCCAGCATGCGGTTTGAAGGTTATATTGCCGCGGATCAGGTTGGGCAGGTCAAAGTTGGCCAGTCGGTCAATTTCAAAATTAATGGTTATCAGGACCAGCGTTTTGACGGTGTGGTCGAGCGGATTAATCCGGCAGCCAATGAAAATACCCGTCAGGTGCAGTTATTTGTCGCTATTGATAACAAAAAAGATTTGGTCGCCGGTTTATATGCCGAAGGTTTTATTGCGGTGGCTAATCAGCAAAGTCTGATGGTGCCGCCATCAGTACTGGTACAGGAAGGTGATAATAGTTTTGTCTGGCAACTGGCCGACAAAAAACTTAAAAAAGTCAAAGTGACTATCGGTGGCCGCGACCCACGCTGGGGCACGGTGGAACTGTTGTCTGGCGTGAATAGTGGCGACCAGATCCTGCGCCATCCACAAGGAGCCTTAGTTGATGGCGCCGCAGTAACCTTGGATCAGGTGCTGTCTGATAAACCTGCCGAAAAATTACCGGTCAAAGAAACAGCTGCTGTTGCTGTGGTGGGGAACTAACCGATGATCCTATCCGATTTCAGTATAAAACGACCCTTGGTCGTGGTGGTTGTCACCATTGCGCTAATGTTATTTGGCTATTTTGCCCTGACCAAATTAAAAACCAACCAGTTCCCGGATGTGCAACCGCCGGTGTTGGTGGTGAATGTGCCTTATCCTGGCGCGTCGCCGGAAACGGTAGAGCGGGAGATTCTCAACCGCGTTGAAGATTCGATGTCAACCATTCAAGGCATTCGGGATATCCGTTCTTACGCCCGCGATTCCAGCGCCACTATTGTGGTGGTATTTGAATTTGATAAAGATTTAACCGCTGCCGCCCAGGAATTACGTGACAGCATCTCGACGGTCCGTGACAAACTGCCGGCCGAAATGAAAGAGCCTTTTATCAACCGGGCTGATCCGAATGCCCAACCGGTGATGTCGCTGGCGTTATCATCTGATGATCTGAGCCCGTTAGAATTGTCGCGGTTAGCCGAGATTGATATTGGCCGGCAATTGCGAGGCATTCCGGGCGTAGCCCTGGTGACGCTGGAAGGTGAGTTGGAACGGGAAATGACTATTTTCCTGAACAGCAACGCTATGCGCGAAGCCAAAGTGTCGGCGACCGACGTCACCAATGCGCTGCGTACGCAAAACCTTGCAGCACCAGTGGGCCGGGTGATGAGTGGCTTGCAGGAGCAAAGCATTCGCTTGCAAGGCCGGTTAAAAGATGTCAGCGAATTTGAACAAATGGTGGTGAAGCAAAATGGCGATCAGGCCATTCGTCTCGGTCAGATTTCCGACATCGTCGATGGCGGAGCCGAGCAGCGCCGCTTGTCATTTTTTAACGGTAAAAAGGCACTCGGCATTGATATCACCAAAGCGCGTGAAGCGTCGACCATCAGTGTAACGGATGACATTAAGGCCAAACTGGATGAGTTGACACCGCTGCTACCAAAAGGCGTCGAGCTGGTGGTGGTGCGGGATCAGGGCGAAGACGTTGCGGCCAGTATGCGAAACGTTACTGAAGCGCTGGGTTTAGGTGCGTTGCTGACCATTGTGGTGGTGTTTATTTTCTTAAACTCCTGGCGCTCGACGCTGATCACCTCATTGGCGTTACCTACCTCAGTACTGGCGTCTTTTATTGCGGTCTGGGCCTGTGGTTTTACGTTGAATTTTATGTCGTTATTGGGCTTATCGCTGGCGATTGGTGTATTGATTGACGATGCCATAGTTGTACGCGAAAATATCGTGCGGCATATGGAAATGGGCAAAGACAATATGACGGCCGCCCGTGAAGGCACCAAAGAAATAGGGATGGCGGTGACTGCAACCACCATGTCGATTATGGCGGTATTTATTCCAATCGCGTTTTTAGATGGCATGACCGGTCAATGGTTTAAGCCTTTTGGTTTGACCGTCGCTTGTTCGGTGCTGGTGTCGCTGTTTATTTCCTTTACCATCGACCCGATGATGTCTGCTTATTGGCATGACCCGGATCACGACAAAACCAAACAACGCCGTGGTTTAGGCCGGTTGTTTCAACGTTTTAATATCTGGTTTGATCATCAGGCGGAACGTTATTCAAGATTAATTGGCTGGGCGCTGAAGCACCGTAAATCAATGTGGTTCCTGGCCTTTGGCAGCTTTTTTGGCGCTATTTATTTGCAAGCAACGGTCGGTGGCTCTGGTTTTATGCCGGAAACCGATAATGGCGGCTTTATCGTTACTATCCGAGCACCGTCAGAATCAAGTTTGGAGTACACCAAGTTAAAAGCCGCACAGGTTGCTGAAATTACGCAAAAAATCCCTGAGCATCGTTATACCCAAACTACAGTCGGCACATCTGGCAACATTACCAGAGCGCAAATTTTTGTGCGGTTGGTGCCGGAAAAAGAACGAAGCCGCTCGGCGGAAGAAGTGGCGACTGATGTGCGGGCGCAAATTAAAAGTCTGATTGGCGCCGAGTTTACTGTCACCGCTGATTTAAGCGGCGGCGGTGGTGGCGATGGCAAAAAACTGCAGATCCAGTTCCGTGGTCCGGAAACCCGCGTGCTGGAAGGCATCGTGATGGATTATCTGGCCAAATTAAAACAAGTGCCGGGCGCAGTTGATGTTGGTTTGTCAGCGCAGGATCCAAAACCTGAGCTGCAGGTTGAATTTGACCGCGGTTTAGCCTCCAGCCTGGGTTTGTCGATGAGCGATGCCGCCAGTGCGTTACGGTTGGCGTTTGCCGGTGCGGAAATTGGCGACTGGGTTGACCCGACCGGTGAAACCAGAAACGTGTTCGTGCGGATCCGGCCGGAAGAACGTGCCACAGTGCAGGATTTAGAACAGTTGCCGCTGTTATCCAGTAAAACCGGCGCTATGATCCCATTAGAACAAGTCGCGACTGTGACTTTAGGCAAAGGCCCGGCGCTGATTGAACATTTGGACCGTGAAACGATGATGGCGGTTAGCGCCAATGTGGAAGGCCGTAGCTTTGGCGAAGTGTTTAAAGATGCGATGACGCTGGCCAAACAAATTAACTTCCCACCAGGATACGATTTAGTCGTCGGTGGTGAAGGGCGCGACCAAAACGAAGTATTTGGCAGTATCTTTGGTGCTTTAGGTTTAGCGGTCGTGCTGATGTACTTAATTTTAGTACTGCAGTTCCACAGCTTCCTGGCGCCGGTGTCGATTATGATGTCATTGCCGTTGTCGTTGATTGGCGTGGTGCTGGCGTTGTTGATTTTTGATTCGACCCTGAACCTGATGAGCTTAATTGGTGTGGTGATGTTGATGGGGATCGTGGTGAAAAATGCCATTCTGCTGATTGACTGCGCCCGCAAGAAAGAAGCAGAAGAAGGCATGAATCTGGAGGAATCGCTGATTGCGGCAGGCCGCGAGCGGTTACGTCCAATCCTGATGACCACTTTTGCACTGGTGGCAGGTATGTTGCCCGTTGCTGTGGGTATTGGCGAGGGGTCAGGTTTTTACCGGCCGCTGGGTATTGCGGTGATCGGCGGTACTATTACTTCGACAGTGTTAACCTTGTTAGTGGTACCAACTTTCTATGACAGTCTGGAATCGATGAAACGCAAAATCAAAGCCCGCTGGCGCCGCCGGTTTGGCGCGACAGTTCAGGCTACACCGGTGACGACACTGTAGGGCGTGACTCAGCCGCAGGCTAATCCGCCATGATGCTGTGACGATAATGCTATGATCAGAAAGTTGTGTTCATAAAACAATGCCAGAGCTCGCTCTGGCATTGTTGTTTTTAACATTTTTTCATCCAGCAATAATGACAAAAATGTTGCAATATAAATAAGTAACTGCTGATGGTTTATTAAAAATGTAATAGTTTATCCACAAAAAAGTCATCTGTTTCCCCCACTATAAGGCGCCGTCGGAACTGCTCCGACCATGATAAAAATCATCAAGCCTTAATTTTGGGAGATCTCCTCGTGTTAATGACTCGCTTAAGTCCAATCACGCTCGCTGTGGTACTTGCTATGCAACCTCAGTTGGTACTTGCCGAAGAAAATGTCGCTGCTGCTGAAGCTGCTGTAGAGGTGATTTCGGTCACTGGCAAAAAAGTGGCTTATGCCAACAACGTCGCTGATGAATCGGCCAAGCTGCAACAAGCTTCGATCGGTAACGTCATGGATTTGATTGATAAATTGCCTGGTGTCAACGTGGGTCAGGGCGATGCGTTCGGCAGTGATGATTACACCACCACGGTCAGTATGCGTGGTTTTGTGATTGACCGGGCCGATCAACAGTTAGGTATTACTATCGACGGCATTCCAAACGGTGGTTCAGCTTATGCTGGTGGTAGTAAAGCCAACCGTTATCTGGACAGCGAAAATACCCGTTTGGTCGAAGTGGGTCAGGGCTCGGGTGACATCAGCTCAGCATCTTTAGATGCACTGGGCGGTACCATCAACTTTGTGTCAGCCACGCCGGAAGATGAACAGAAAGCACGACTGGATTACAGCAATGGCAGTTTTAACGCCCGTCGTTATTTTGCCCGTTTTGATACTGGCCAATTATTTGGCAACACCAATGCTTATGTCAGCTTGTCGGATAGTTACAACAGCCGCTGGATTGGTACCGGCAGCAATGGTTACTCAGACCGTCTGCACTTTGAAGCCAAAAGTGTAACCCAGCTGGAAAACAGCCGTTTTACTGGCCGCATTTCTTATGACGACGCGCATGAAGATAACTACGACTACCGCAGCCTGACGCAATTTAAACAAAACCCAAAATTTGATGGTTTAACCAATATCTGGACCGGTAATCCGGATATCGATCAAAACTTTGCTGAAGCCTGGTCGACGCTGCGGGAAAATACCCTGGCCTATCTGAAAGGCGAATTTACGCTCACTGACGATCTGCAGCTCGATGTGACGCCTTATGTCCATCTGCAGGAAGGTCGGGGTGACTGGTTACCGCCATATCAGGTGTACGCGACCGACGGCAAAGGCAACCGTATTACCCTGGGTAATGGTGTGAAACGCGAAACTTACAATTATGTTGATGCACAGGGCCGGCCAATTCTGGATCCCAAAGCTGATACCAGCAAAGCAACACGGGTGTCGTCTTACCGCCATACCCATTATGACAAAGACCGTTTCGGTTTTACCTCAAACCTGCAATGGACTTTGGACAGTCATCAAGTTCGTGCTGGTTTGTGGTATGAACAACAACAACGTAATCAAAGCCGCGACTGGCATCAGGTGCTGGATCCTAAGGTTTATCACTACTTCAATGATGCACCGTATTGGGTTCAATTTAACGACGACTATGAAAACGATGTGCTGAAAATGTACCTGCAGGATAAAATCCAGCTCGGTGATTTGCAGTTGACGGTAGGCGTGCAGCAATATTTGGTGGATGTCAGCCGTGAAGACCAGTTTAACGCCGCTAATAACGGCAAGCTGGATAGTGATTCAGATCTGTTACCAAGCCTGGGTCTGGTGTATGCGCTGACCAACGATATCGAACTGTTCAGTGGTTATTCTGAAAACTTCAAAGCCATTCCGGATACATTACTGAATACCGTTGGTCAGGACTTCAATACCCTGGAGCCAGAAACTGCGGAGAACCTGGATTTAGGACTTCGTTATCAGGGCGAATCGCTGAACGCATCGGCCACCTTGTACAGCATCAAATTTAATAACCGTATTACGTTACTGGCCTATCAGGAATTAGACGGAGCGCCGGATTATCTGACTGAACTGGATGGTACCTTTGTCAACGTTGGTGGGGTGAAATCTAAAGGTCTGGAAGCCAATGCCGACTGGCGTTTCAGCGAAACGTTTAGCCTGACATCGGCTTTAACGCTGAACGATTCAACCTACACCGAAAACGTCAACGGCTATCGCGCTGGTGACAATGTGGCGGCAATTCCGGAAAAAATGCTCAGCATGGATCTGAAATATGATCAAGGAAATTACCGTGCAGGTCTGGGTGCGAAATATACTGCTACTTATTTTGGTGCGGCGAAGCGGGCAGTGATTAACAATGTGGCGCAGTGGAACCGCGACGAAATTCCAGCCTACACTTTGCTGAATTTATACGCTGGATACCGCGTGGATTTAGCTCAGGGTTCAGCTATTCAGACTTTGGATTTGTCTTTCCTGCTGAATAACCTGACCGATAAATCTTATATCGCCGGTGGCCAGGAAGGCGCTTATTTATTAGGTGCTGAACGGACTGCCAGCTTTACGGTAAGTTTGGGTTTCTAACTCTACAATTGTGCGAAGTACTAAAAAGGGCTGGCGATAACTTCGCCAGCCCTTTTTTACAATGCTTCCAACAGATAGTTGCCGGTTTTTAGCGCCTCAGCCAATTCTAACGAGCGTTCGGTGACTTCCAGCCAATAGGCGATGCGCACTTCATCCGTCATCTTGGAGAAATCGGTACGATCGGGAATTTTGCCAAAGGGCAGGGATTTTACCCAGGTCTCGCTTGGACACAACAACACCACATTTTGCAGGTTTTTTGCTTTGGCGCGACGCCAGCGCAGCGATTTATCAAACCAGCCCGGCGTGAGATGCGGGTAAAAATGCGGATACAGCACCAGGCCTTTGCTGCTAAACGGCCAGTCAAAATGGTAATCGGTTATACCACCATCGACAAAATGACCAAATCCGGCACCTGGAATATGTCGCACCGGAGCAATCACCAGGGGGATGGCGCCCGAGGCTAATAACGCCGGCTTTAAATTGTCGACCGTTAAAGAGATTCTTTGGGTTGGCAGGTCTTTGACATCAGCAAAAGCCGCCGCTTCACCGGTGAAGGCAGGTGTGGCAGATAACGGATGCTGAAACAAATAACGTTGATAAAACAAGCCCAGTGTTTTGCGACTCACTAAGTTAGCCGCTGCCGTTAAGGTTAATGCGCTAATTTGCGCTGCTTTACCATGGCCACTATTGAGTTTTCGTGATCTTGCGACAATAAAATTCAGCCGGAATACTGGGTTATCAATCACTTGTTGTAAATGATCAGTGGTTGGAAATACCGCATCCATCACTGTTGCTGAAGTTGCGGTAATGTCGGCAATCGTGGCATCTTTGGCATAACATAAGGTGCGGTAGGCGTCGCAAAAACGGCGCGAAGCCGCAGCTGGATCGGCCTGGGCATAACAGCCAAAGCGCCAGGCGCCGGCCGAACTTCCCAATAATTGCAGTGGTTTTTGCCGGCCTTGAAAAAATTCAGCCGCCAGATACTGATCCAAACCAAATAAACAAAACCATTTTGGGCCGCCGCTGGCGCCGACGAGTACTTCAACATCGTCGCTTTGCAGGCCATATTGCTGGATATGTCGCAGGGCGACTGGCCCGGCTTTTAGAACTAAAGGTGCATGCAAAGCTGTGTCCTTACGCTTCTGTTAGAAATGTACGTAGACCAAAAATCATTGAAGATGCGGGTTTAGTTATCACGAACCACGGCCAAACAGGCGTTGATACATCCGCTCGGCGTATTCGTCGGTCATGCCGGCAATATAATCACAAATAGCGCGGTCGCCAAGTTGCACTGCCGAAAGATCACGCCAGCGTTGCTGGGTATTAAACGGCAATAACCGCAGTGGTTCCTGGGCAAAAGCTTCAAACAGCGCTTGTACTATGGTTTGACCACGAAATTCCAGTTGCTGCAGGCTCGGGTGCAAAATGACATGCCGATAGACAAAGGATTTCAGCAGCTGCAAAATTTTCAACTCTTCCGGCGGTAACACCGCGTTATAACGGATCAAGGGTTCGGTGGCGAGCGGCAAACTTTCCTGCCATTGCACACTGGTGATCAAGCGGTTGACCAGCGCGCCAATGGCATCTTTACGGATATGATGCTGAGGTTTAAATAGTTTTTCACCTACTTTGGTGAGGAATTCAACCGTGCTCTGCTGCCAGTTGCCGGTATGTTTGGCGATTTCTTCCAGCCATAATTCACGCTGTACTGTGCCGGTAACGACCGCATCTTCCAAATCGTGCACACCGTAGGCGATATCATCGGCCAGCTCCATAATTGACGCATCCAGTGATTTATATCTGGATTTCAGAAAAGGTGCTGTTGCCAGGGTGTCCGCCGTCTGAAACTGTTCGCGGTCGGTTGGCGACAATGGCGCCAAAATCCAGTCGAGTAAATCGGTATCTTCGCGATAAATCGCTTTGCAGGGTTTGCTATTACTTCGATTCGTTGAAGCAACAGCATCTTTGGGTAACACCGGTTGTAACACCGGGTATTTTAATAAACCGAGCAAAGTCCGGCGGCTTAAATTCATGCCACCTTCGGCGGTATAAGGTTCAAGCTTGCCGACGATGCGCAGCGTCTGGCCGTTGCCTTCAAAACCGCCGGCCTGCTGCATACAATGGTGCAGCGCATATTCGCCGCCATGACCAAAAGGTGGATGGCCAATATCGTGCGCCAGACATAAAGCTTCCATCAGGCTATCGGCTGGCAGCAGCTGCGCCAAATCGGCGGACGGCGCGTTCAATTGCAACTGCGCCACCAGCGCGGTGCCAATTTGAGATGCTTCCAGTGAATGGGTGAGGCGGGTACGGTAAAAATCATTCTGGCCAACGCCCATGATCTGGGTTTTCGCCTGCAGCCGTCGAAAGGCGGCGCTATGTAAAATGCGGGCTTTATCGCGTTGCCATGGCGTGCGGTGATCCTGTGGCCGTTCGCTTTGTTCCTGCTGGCGGCGTTGTTGCCAGATTGACATGGCACTGTTCGACATTGTTGCTCCTTGCTTCAAGACTGCTTCGTAAGCGATAACTTTAATCCTACGCGAAAATACCGGCACAGGCGATACATCCCGCGGCGTCATGCTGATTTGCGCGATGAGAAAATTTTATCCGCAGCAGGGCTGGACAAACTTCAGATTAATACTGTATAAATAACCAGTATCTGATTATATGTGCAACTGAGGTGAGAAAAGCTATGGCTGTCATCGTGAAATATGTGATTGAACGCAACGGGGTTGAGAAAATGACTTTTGCTGCCAAAAGTGAAGCAGACGCTTATGACAAAATGCTCGATATTGCCGATGAGCTGTTTGTGGTGCTGGGCCAAAGTCAATTACTGGCCGATGAGTCACAGCAAGAGTCGCTGGCACTTTATCTGGCGCAAAATAAAGATGAAATTCTGCAGGCGCTGGGTGCAAAAGCGAAAACCGTAAAAAAGGATAAAGCAGCGGAGCCAGCGGCTGATCTGCTGACAGCTACTTTAGAACCGCTGGCGGATGTCGTAACTGAGTCTATCGTGGCTGCGAAACAAGCCGCCAAAGAGCTGATTATTGTGCGCGATGAAGACGACTTATTGCTGGATCGCTCCGCGGCATAACAAGCCGTGACAGTTGGTGCAATTTTGAATGAATTGTACCAACTGTCTGTCTAACTTCAGGTGAAACTCAAAGCTTAGCTGGCGGTTTAGCTAAGCTGTTGGTCTAGGGTTAGTCATCTTTAGCAACTGGGGCTGCAAGCGTTTCAGGCTCCTGTGCCGCCGGCGGCCAACCTGATTTCAGATGTAAATCCCGTTGTGGGAACGGCATGGTGATATTGTTGGCTTTAAACGCCCGCCAAATCGCCAGATTAATTTCTGATTTAACCGAAGCGGTGCCGTTTTCCATATCGGCAATCCACACCCGTAATTGCAAATTAATTCCGCTTTCGGCGAAATCCATCAGTCGCACAGTCGGCTCTGGTGTTGTGAGTACCCGCGGGGAAGCGTTGGCACATTGCAACATCAGCGCCATCGCCTGTTCCGGATCGTTGTGATAACTGATCGGAATTTTTACTTCCAGCCGCACGTTGGGGTCAGCATAACTCCAGTTGATCACTTCGGTGATAATCAGATTTTCATTGGGGATTAACGTATCAACGCCCTGCCGGTTGCGTAGTACCACATAACGGGCGTTCAGTTGTTCGACCCAGCCAAACTTATCACCCACGGTAATGATGTCACCCGGCTTGATTGACCGGTCAAATACCAGAATAAAACCGCTGATAAAGTTAGAAGCGATCCGCTGTAAACCAAAACCCAGGCCCACACCAAGCGCTCCACCAAAAATCGCCAGCGAACTTAAGTTAATACCCACGGCATTCAGTGCGAATAAAAAGGCTGAAGTAACCAGGAAAAACTTGGCGAATTTACTGAAACCAACCTGCATGCTAGGGCTGATGACCTTGGAGTTTTTCATTTTCTGGTTAATCACTTCAGCCAGCCACAATGCCAGAGTGAAGGCCAGAATAATGATCATAATAAGTTTGATCACCATCAACAGCGAAATCCGACTTTCGCCAAAAGTGACTGCCAATGCATCTAACAGTTTTAATAACGGCGCCAACCAACCCAGCAGATGTAACACCACTGTCAGCCAAATGGTAAATACCACAAAAGGCTCTGCTGATTTAATCAGCGGGCTGGATGAAAATGCTTTGCGTAGGATATACACCAGCAATCGTACTACGCCAAGCGCCAAGGCAACCGGCAATAACACATCTAATAATTTGCTTGGTATTTCATTAGCTTCCAGCAACGCGCTGCAAAACCAGAACAACAATGCCAGACTCAGCGGCATAATAATGCGCTGCGAACTACGTAAAGCTACATACATAAAGCCAGTTGGATTATGCAGTGCCAGTTTGGACTGAATATAAGAATTAAACAGCCAGGCCAGCACCAACGAGCCTGCAATTAAGGCCAGCTGGATTAAAAAATGCGGTTGACCGATCAATGTCAGTCCTTGTTGCCAAAAGTCTTGTAGTTGTTTGTTCATAGCTGTTTGTTCATGATAGGTGAAGCCTCAAATTGCCCGCAGGCAAATCTTGTCAGAGATTACGGTACCAACTGCTGAGTCATCGCAGCTGGTGCAGAATTTTGTTTATGGCGTAGTTAGTCCTGTTTGCCTAAACCTGTACTGAGTACGGTTTAATTCGTACAGTTATTGTTGCACCGGTTTTTCTTCGGCTTTTGTTTCAGCTTTTGGCGCTGCATTTGCAGCGGTGTCCGACCCGGCTTGAGCTGCTGGTGGCGCACCGGCTTTTATTTGTTGCTGTAGCTTTTGTACTTTCTGCTGCGCTTGCAATAAAGCATCGCTGGCGGCCTGTTGTTCAGTCTGTGCTTTCACCAGCGCTGCGTTTGCTAAATCTTGCAATGTGCCGGTGTTTGCCTGCGATAGTTGAGTTTCTGCCGCGATAATTTTCGCTTCTGCTTGTTCCAACGCCATTTCCGCCGCCATTTCCTGTTCGGTCGCTTTGGTTAATTGCGCTGTTAAATCTTCGACTGATTGTTTTGCAGTTTCCAAAGCCGGCGGTAGAGGCGTAGTCATTCCTCCGGTTGTTCCGGCTGTGGTTGCAGCGACCGCTTGCTGGGCTGTTAGCTGTTGTTCAGCGTCTTTTTGCGTATTGATCTGATTGATGATTGGATCGGTTGCTTCGGTAACAAATTGTTGTTTTTGTTCCTTTATTTGTTCAGCCGCGCTTTGTTGTTGGTATTTTTCGGATAGCTCTTTGACGCTGGTGCCCTTGGCGAGTTGCGCTGCGGCATCCGCTTGCTCAGCGGTGAGACCCAGATCACCGGTAGCTTTTTCAGTGGCGACTTCTGTGGCCTTTACCGTCGCTGCCTCAGTCGCCTGAGTCGCAGCCAATGCTTTGACATCTCCGCCGGTCGCCGCAGTTTTAACCAGTGCTGATTGATTTTTGGACAGTCCAAGGCTACTACTGGCTTTGTTAGTTGCTGCATCGGTCGCCTGAGTCACAGCCAATGCTTTGACATCACCACCGGAGGCAGCGGTTTTGACTAGAGCCGTCTGGTCTTTCGAAAGTCCCAGTGTGGTCGATGCTTTGCCAGTGGCAGCGTCAGTTGCCTGAGTGACCGCAAGCGCTTTGACGTCGCCGCCGGTGGCTGCTGTGGTCACCAGCGCGGTCTGATTTTCGGATAAACCCAGGTTACTGCCAGCAGTGGTGGCCGCTTTGGTCAGTGCCATCTGTTTCAGTTTGACCGGGTCGGTGTAGTTGACCAGTTCGCTTGGCCAGCTTGGGATCACTTTGGCTGCTTGTTGATTCAGCTGTTCGGCAAACACAAGTGGTGCGCCACCACTGACCAGTAATACCGCCATTTGGTTGGTTTCGGCGTTCCAGACAAAACCGGCTTTTTCAGCCAGTTGTGGGACCGGCGTATAGTTGGACACCAGATAAAACAGCGGGCCTTCTTGCTGAATTTTATTGGCGGTATTGAGCAATGAAACGGCGGTACTGTAGTTATCACCTAACAGCGCCTGCATCCGGCCTTTAAGGAGAGGTTGCTCAAATAAATTCGCGGTTTTCGGGTCTAAGCCAACCAGAGGTTTGAGCAGTGCCCACATCAATTGGCCTTGTGGTGACAGCAACAGCATGGGCGCCACACAGGCCGACAACGACAGCATTAATGCCAGGCTAAGTAGCCAGGTCCGGTAGCGATGAATGAATTGTTTCAAGCGAATAATCCCAGCGAAAGGTTGCCGACGACCGATGAATTTCAGGCCGACAAGGCTACCATAATCGCTGGTTGTTCAGCCAGAGCTGTCCATCGTTAGCGCACAGTTTTAAGCAATTTCGCGATGGTCGGCAGCAGACAGCTGCAGGCCGTTACTAAAGCATCAATAAGCTGAATCATGACCGGAATTACCGCGGCCAAACGCCGGATGCCAGTTGGTCCAGACTGGTTGTAGACCCAGCTCGGTCAGGCGCTGCGCCATTCGCCCGGCACTGCGATCATCATCAATACTAAATTGCTGCAGGCTTTCCGGCGCCACCTGATAGCCACCTGGCTGCGTTTTCGAGCCAGCGCTTAAACTGGTGATCATCAGTGGCAATAGCAGATCCCGAAGCTGAGGGCTTTCGCGGGTGGACAGGGTTAAATCAATTTCTGGCGCCAATAGCCGGAATGCGCAGTACAACTGGACTAATTCACGATCGCTAACCGGAAACTGACTTTCGATGCCACCACTGCAGGGGCGCAAGCGGGGTAAGGCGATACTAAATTGGCAATAAGGGTATTGTTGCTGCAGATACCGCAGGTGTGTTGCCAGTAGCACTGCATCCAACCGCCAGTCGGCCAGCCCCAGCAAAATGCCTAGGCCGATTTTGTCGACACCAGCCGCGCCAATCCGATCCGGGCAATCTAAGCGCCAGATCATATCCATCTTCTTGCCTTTCAGATGGTATTTGGCATAGGCCTGACTTTGATAAGTTTCCTGATACACCAGCACGGTATCAATTCCAAGCAGTTTCAGTTCTCGATACTCATCACACCCCAACGGCTGCACTTCCAGCATCAGCCGGCTAAACAATGGTTTTAACAGTGGGATCTGTTGGCGAAAATAGGTCATGCCGACTTTACGTTCGTGCTCACCTGCCACCAGCAATAACTGATCATGACCTAAAGCTTTAACGGCATTGGCTTCTTCGACCAGTTCATGGTCGGTCAGCACCCGGCGTTTAATTGCCTGACTCATCGAAAAACCGCAATAAGTACATTCGTTGGCGCAGAGATTTGACAGATATAAAGGTGCGAACAATTGCCGGGCCGCACCGAATTGCTGTGTCGTCAGCAAGCTGGCTTTTTCCAGCAGTTGCGGCAGCTTGGGTAATGCGGCCGGGCTTAGCAGTGCCTGAAAATCAACGAGGCTCAGTTTGGTTGAATTGAGCGCGCGTCGAACCGCAGCTTCATCAAAAGTTGCCATTTGCAAGGCGACTAAATCGATTTGGGTGAGGACTTCGCTGAAATTGTTCATCTAAAAGATGTCCTCAGGATAAAAATGTCAGCAGCGATTCAATCGGACTGCTGGCACTGGCTTGCAAACTTGGCGGCGCACAACGAGCGGATCGCGCAGCCATACCGGCCTCAACCGCCAGTCTAAAACCGTGGGCGGCCTGCACCGGATCGGCAGCGGTAGCAATCGCGGTATTGACCAGCACAGCCGCTGCACCCAATTCCAATGCAGCACAGGCATGGCTCGGTAAGCCGATACCGGCATCGACAATCACCGGCACCTTGGCTTGTTCGATAATAATTTCCAGCATGGCTTTATTCTGCAGCCCTTGATTCGAGCCAATGGCGGAGCCGAGCGGCATCACAGCTGCACAACCTGCCTCTTGTAAGCGCAGACAGAGCATTGGATCAGCACTGCAATAGGGCAATACCACAAAACCCAGTTTTACCAATTGCCGCGCGGCAATTAAAGTTTGTTCTGGATCCGGCATCAGATAACGGGCATCCGGATGAATTTCCAGCTTCACCCAGTTGGTCTGTAATAGTTCCCGCGCCAGCTCAGCGGCGAAAATGGCTTCCCGCGCATCAACGGCGCCTGAAGTGTTGGGTAAAATTCGTACCCCGGCTTGCTGCAGTGGGCTGATGAGATCCAGGCTCGGTTGGCCCGGTTTAATCCTTTTTAATGCCACGGTCACCAAGCCGCTGCCGCTGGCTTTGACCGCATCCAACATCCCTTGTGGGCTACTAAATTTGCCGCTGCCAAGCAGCAAACGACTGGGTAATTCAATGTCTGCCAATGTGAACATGCTAACCTCCGGCCACCAGATTAAACATCAGCACCTGATCCCGCGCCTGCAAGGAGCGATCAGCCCAAAGCCGGCGTGGCATAATTTCGGTGTTCAGCGCGATAGCCACATGCTGACCGTCAGCAAATTGTTGCTGCAACTGTTGTAAATCCATGCCAGCGGCGACTTGTAGCCGATCACCGTTTAAATATATATCAATCATTTCAGACATCTGCGGTAACTCCACAACATTCGCATTGGGGATCTGCCAGCAATTGGCACTGGCTGAATTGTTGGTGATGATGTTGGTAAATTTGCACAAAACTGCGCCGACGGCGGCCGTTTGCCAGTTGTTGTAGCGCCATACTGGCCAGTTGCAAGCCAAGCTGGCCGACTAACGGCGTGTAGACGCCTTGTTGCAGGCAGCCACCCGTCAATAGCGGTTGCTGGTGGCCAAGGCAATGTAAACAGCCGCCACTGGTCGGATTAATCAACCAGCTGTACCCCTGATAGCCACTGGCCGAGGCGCCGAGCCAGCACCGTTGTTGTTGTTGGCAAATCCGGTTAATGGCAAGTTTAGTGGCAAGGTTGTCGCTGCAATCGAGCACCAGATCAGCCCAGGCGATCCGTCTGGATAATTCAGCTTCATCCAACATTTGCGGCAATGCATCAATCCGGACAAACGGGTTCAGTTGTTGCAATGTTGCCGCAGCAGCTTCGGCTTTGTTCAGACCAATATCGCTGGTCCGGAACAAGGTCTGCCGCGGTAAGTTACTCAGTTCCACCTTATCGCCGTCAGCCAGTAGGAGCCAGCCGACACCGGCGCCGGCCAGATAAGTAGCGGCCGGACAACCAAGACCGCCCAGCCCGATAATCAATAGCTTTTTCTGCAGCAGCTGTAACTGGCGTTGTTCGGACCAGTCCGGCAATAACAATTGCCGGCTGTAATACAAAAACTGCTGATCGGGTAACGGTGATTGCAGCGATGCCGGTATGCTGTGGTTGGCTGATGTGATCAATTTAATAGGCATCCCGCTCAACCCCCGGTGTCAGTTGTAAGGCATGGCAATATTGCTGCAATTGTTGCAACGCTTTTTCCGGCTGTGGCG
This sequence comes from Rheinheimera sp. SA_1, assembly GCF_001669775.1. GTDB lineage: Bacteria > Pseudomonadota > Gammaproteobacteria > Enterobacterales > Alteromonadaceae > Pararheinheimera. Next base: position 149,607 of record NZ_LXWK01000015.1, on the reverse strand, counting down.
CGGCCAGAATGGCGGAAACAACCGCCACTCCACGCACGCCGGTTTGCACCACCGCCTGAATGTTGCGTTCATCGATGCCGCCAATCGCTACCGTCGGCACACTCGGCAATGTCGCGCACAACCTGACATATTGCTGCAACCGTTGCAGTCCTTGCGGCGCAGAAGGCATCTGTTTGGTGTTGGTCGGGAAAATATGGCCAAGTGCAATATAAGACGGCTGCAATGGCAATACCCTGGCGAGTTCGGCATAACCGTGGGTCGAAACCCCCAAGCGTAGGCCTTGTTCGGCAATGGCTGTCAGATCTGCATCCGCGAGATCTTCTTGCCCCAAATGCACGCCAAAGGCCTGATATTTAATGGCGAGCTGCCAGTGATCGTTAATAAACAGCTGGATTTGATAGTCGCGGCATAGTTCTACAGCGTGTTGAATTTGCCGTTCCAGCTCGGCGGCCGTTTTGTTTTTCAGCCGTAGTTGAATGGTCTGTACGCCTAGTGGCAACAGGCGAATGAGCCACTGTAAATCATCAACCACCGGGTACAACCCGATGGGCTGGGTTAAACGGGCAAATTTTAGCTGCTCAGGTAAAGGTGCTGTGCAATCCTGCCAGAGCGGAAAATCAGTTTGCTGACGCGGCCAGCCAGCCACGCCAAGGCTACCGGCACCGGCGCCTGTCGGATAACTTAAACGTAACGCCTGTTGTAAATAGGCGCGGGCAATAGTGACCGCATCTGGTTTGGCATAACCTAGCGCCAACGCCGTTGCCAAGGCGCTCGCAAGGGTGCAGCCAGTGCCGCGGCTATGGTTGCTGGCCTGCCTTGGTGCACTGATGAAACTGCTTTGTTGCCCGGAACACCATAAGTCGGTGCAGTGAAGTGGATCATCACCATGGCCACCTTTGAGTAAAATATCGCCGCTAAAATGCTGGCGCAGAGTATGCAATTGCGACAGCGCCTGCTCGTCGTTGACCGCTGTGGCGATGCGATCGGTCTGACTTAACCACGAAAGTTCAGCCAGATTGGGCGTCAGAATATCCACTACCTGCAACAATTGCCGGATACTGTCAAAAGAGAGCTCCGACAACATGGCACCAGAGCTGGCATAAATCACCGGATCCCAAATCACTGGTGTCGTTTCGGCGGTACGACTGCGAAGCTTTGCCAGCCAGTTTGCCAATGCCAACGCTATTGTCGTGTCCGGCAATTGGCCAATTTTGATGGCGGCCGGTGTTAAATCAGCTGCCAGCGTATCAAGTTGTGCCAACAGCTGTGGTGGCGTGACAGCAAATACTGCGTCCAGTTGCCGTGAGTTTTGCGCAGTGATGGCGGTGATCACCGTGCAGCCGTGGCCGCCGAGCGCAGTGACGGTGCGTAAATCGGCCTGAATGCCAGCACCGCCGCCACTGTCGCTGCCACCTATCAGCCAGACTAAAGGTGGCTTTTCAGCGCTGGCATTGCCTGCTGGATGTAAAAAGCGCTGGCCATTCATACCAGCTCCTTGGCCAGATCTGTTGTATCGCGATTGCCAGTGTCGGAACTAAAAGTGTCGGAAGTACTCATGTTGGTAGTTGCCAATTGCGGCCGCACCGCGTCTACCGGCACCGCTAAATCCCGCAGCTGCTGATTGAGCTTCATTGAACAAAACTTTGGTCCGCACATCGAACAAAATTCCGCATGCTCGTCGGCCTGGCCCGCTGGGGCACTTTGCTGGTAATAAGCGCGGGCGGTATCAGGATCCAAAGCAAGATTAAATTGATCCTGCCAGCGAAAATCATAGCGTGCCGCCGACAGCGCGTTGTCCCGCAGTTGTGCCGCTGGATGGCCTTTGGCTAAATCTGCTGCATGAGCGGCAATTTTGTAGGTAATCAGCCCTTGTTTTACATCTTCCTTGTCGGGCAGGCCGAGGTGTTCTTTGGGCGTAACATAACAGAGCATGGCGCAACCGAACCAACCTATTAAGGCCGCGCCAATGCCGGAAGTAATATGGTCATAACCCGGTGCGATATCGGTGGTCAACGGCCCTAAAGTGTAAAACGGCGCTTCATGGCAATGCTTTAGCTGCTCTGTCATGTTGGCTTCAATTAACTGCAACGGTACATGGCCAGGGCCTTCAATCATTACCTGCACGTCATATTCCCAGGCAATTTTGGTCAGCTCGCCTAAAGTGCGAAGCTCGGCAAATTGTGCTTCGTCATTGGCATCAGCGATGGAGCCAGGCCTTAATCCATCGCCCAGCGACAGTGAAATATCGTATTGGGCGCACAGAGCACAAATCTCACGAAAGTGTTGATAGATAAAGTTTTGTTGCTGCTTGGTCTGACACCACTGCGCCATAATCGCGCCGCCGCGTGAAACGATACCGGTCAGGCGTTTGGCGGTCAGAGGCAAAAATTCCCACAGTACACCAGCATGGATTGTAAAATAATCAACACCTTGCTCGGCTTGTTCCTGCAAGGTTTCGAGGAATAATTCCCAGCTGAGTGCGTCCACTTTGCCACCAACTTTTTCCAGACATTGGTAAATCGGCACCGTGCCAATCGGCACCGGGCTGTTGCGGATAATCCATTCACGGGTCTGGTGAATGCGCCGTCCGGTGGATAAATCCATTACTGTATCTGCACCCCAGCGGGTTGACCAAATCAGTTTTTCCACTTCTTCTTCGATGCTGGAACTAACCGAGGAATTACCAATATTGGCGTTCACCTTTACTAAAAAATTCCGGCCAATAATCATTGGCTCTGCTTCAGGGTGATTGATATTTAACGGAATAATGGCGCGGCCAGCAGCGACTTCTGCCCGTACGAATTCGGCATCAATTTGCTTTGGAATATGGGCACCAAAACTGCGGCCAGTTTGTTGCGGGTGTAACCGTTCATCTTGTTGCGACGCCAGATTGTTGATCGCCATATTTTCACGGCAGGCGATAAATTTCATTTCAGCCGTAATAATGCCGGCACGGGCGTAATGCAGTTGGGTCACGGTTTTGCCGGGCAGGGCGCGGCGGCAACCGGTGCTAAATTCGGTCGGCCATTGTTCCAGCTCAATATCATCTGGTGAAAACTGGCGCTGGGTCGGCGTGGTGTCCAGACGGGCATCCAGCCAGGTTTGTCGAAAAGCGGGCAGACCCCGGCGAACGTTAACCTGCTGCATTGGATCGCCAAAAGCGCCGCTACAGTCATAGAGGAAAATCTGGCTTTTTAGGGCGTCAGTTAAAGTAACAGCACGGCAGGGCACCTGAATATCGTCACCCGCATCCAGATAGACCCGGCTGGAACCGGAAAACTGATGCGGTGTGATCTGGTGAATATTCTGCATCGCCTGCTGGCGCAAAGCCCGACGGTTGGCGCCGGCGCTTGCGGTATTCAGGTTACTTTGGATATCCGAACTAAAAGTAGGGTGATCTAACAGTTTTGAAGACATAGCAATCCTTAATAAACCAATGGGTTAACAAAGTTGCTTGTCTGGAGTAAGTTGGAGTAATGACGGCTGTTGGCCGCTCGGATTGCATATGACGTACGACACTGTAGCAATCCGGTTTGACTGGCGGATTGATCCCAAAAATGACCCGAAAAATGGTCTAAATATGGGAAAAACTCCGGGTACATTACCCTTGTTCCCTTCGCAGGTTCTAACCTGATCAGGTTCAACGGATCCCGCGTAACGCGGTCTCAGCCCAAGTGGGCACTCCGACAAGAGCGCCGAGTATAGGGAAAGATAAAGTTTAAACGCAAGCAAAAACGCAGTTGTTTTTAAAACAAAGCTGCGCGGACGTGAATGAAAGGTACGCTAAATTGAGCGGGTGTTACGGTGAAACTGCGTTTTTGCTGCGGTACTTGATTGGAATTGCAGAATAATTTACTGAAAACCAGCATCTTTGGGTTTGGTCAGCGCATCTTGTTGTTGCTGCTGCTTGGTGTGAATACGCCGTTCGCGATATTGTTCCACCGACTTGGCAACACTGTGATAGAGCAGCGTCATTGGACCCATTTTCAGCAGATGCCCGCGAATGGTCCACCAGATATGTGCCAGTCGGTACCAGCTACTTTGGGGGTTGAACAATTGGGCTAATAACCAACGCATGGAACGACGCTGTGAGTGGTTGGCAAAAGGTTTTAACTGGCTCAGTGCCTGCGCGGAAACGTTTATCTGGAACAACCATTCGAGTACATCAAAGGCATAATAGACCGCAGCTTGCGCATTTAAATCAGTCGCGGCTTGTACGATGTCCGTTTCACCTTCAGCAATTGCATCCAGATATAGCTGGTATAAATCCCATAAGTCTTTGACCAGCTTATGGGTTTCATCCTGATAAAACAAATGCACACAGGCATGCACAAACATCAGTGCTTTGGTCGGCACGGCAAAGGACGAACCCGCCAGCGGGATCGACTGACGCAGCATCGGCTCAATGAGAATGTTTTCCTGCGACGACACCGGATAAATATGATGGTGCAAATCGATGGACACACCACGTAGATAGTGAATTAACGGCGGGTGTTGATGCGACCAGCGTAAGTAATAACGCCGGTCATAATCCGACATCCCAAATTCAATAAAACCGGCTTCATTTAACCGTTGCAATGCATCCGGAAACTGCTGCTGTGGCACCAGAATATCAATGTCAGAAAAGACCCTGCCTCGGGCCATCGCCAATTCAGTCAGTCGGTAAGCACAGCCTTTGAGCAAGACACATGGATAAGGCGCGTCGCTGAAAAAGGGTTCCAGTTTCAGCATTTCTTTGATTAAACTGATTTTTTGTTTTTGCGCGTAGATATAACCGGAATATAAATGTGTTTTTACTTTATCCGGGATCGCATCATATAAACCAGCATCCTGCAGTAGGAAATAACAACTGCCAAGCAGTGCTTGTTCCCGCGCCTGATGAATGAAGTCGGTCCATTGCTGTGTGCTGGCATTCTTAATAAATTGTGCTGGATTTTGCAGCAGTTGCAGGCAGACAGGCGTCATCAGTCAAGCTCCGCAATCAGCTGCAAAGCCTCGTCGGTATCTGCATATTCCAACCGGATCCCGACCACTTGCTTTACTAAACGTCCCAAAGTTTCAAACCCCACTTCTGCCAACACTGTGTAGTTAAAACAGTTCACTGCCAACTGCATGAACAACTGGCTTTGAGCAATACCGGAGAATTCTGTGGCAGCAACATTGGCATTGTATTTGGGGAAAATCACATAAGCAGGTTGCACCGGCTGATGCATCAACTGCCAGCTTTCTGCGGTGGGTGGTAAATAACCGATAGTGCCTTTAAAAGTATCCGGCACCACACATTGCACAATATTTTTGGCATAACGTTGATTGAGCACGGCAATGGAGCGGTTTTTTAAACTGATCGGCCGCACAAAGGGTAAAATTAATCCGGTTTGTGGATCAATCAGGCAATGTTCATCCGATAACAAACGCCAGCCAGACAACATCAACAGCGCGCATAAGGTACTTTTGCCAGAGCCGGGTGGCGCCGGCAAAATCAGACTGATGCCGCTTTTTTCAAGCACCGCGGCGTGAATGCAAAGGTAGCGGTTTTGATACGAAGACACCGCCCAGTTTAAACCCCATTCAAATACACTGAGTAACTGTGGTTTGGCGGTCATCCGAAAATGATGCTGACCCAATTTAAAGGCGTAGCTCTGACTTAATGATAACCAATTCTTTTTGAAGTCAATTTGAAAATCAACAATGTCAGATGCAGGTGTGCTTTGAAGTACCGACGATGGATAAAGTTGTTGTAGTTGATCATACAACACAGAGCCACTGGTATTGACCTGAAAATTAAAAGGGGCAGAGGCCAGCACAAAACTTGTTGTCATTGATGATCAATTTTCTACTGAAGAAGTGGTTACGTTAGCAGTTTCGGGCAGTTGGATCCATGTATCTTGCGTAAATACATCAAAACAGACCACACCCGAGTTGTCGTCGGTGGTGAGTGTTAATGTCGCAGAATGACAACCCCGGAGGATGCTTTTCGCATAGTCCGGGGCAGGGGATTGAGGTTTGTGCAAGCTATCATCAACCGATGGTATAGAACTTTAATAAAGTCCGTAAATCTTCGAGACCATTGTCACGGTTTAATGCGTCCTGATAAGCATCAATCAGGTCTTGTGGTGCCGGGTAACACAATTCACGGCTGCCGTATTGGTTACGGTATTCAGTGTGACGTTCCCAGACTGCACCGATAAAGGCTGCAACCAAATACTGTTCCAGCGTATCGTTCATGCTCAGGCATGTCAGGAAATTTGACGTGGTACCAGTACCAAAAATGTCAGAGAATTTGGTGGTATTGATCAGCACTTTAGTTCCAAACATACCTGGTTCACGTTTAGTGCCGGTAAATTTTGGATAATTTGAGTTGCTCTTTTTGGTGTAGCAAGTAGAAGCTTTAACGGTTGTCCACCAGCTTTTACAGTTGTTCTTGGAGATTTCGGTGTATTTGCTGCCTGATTTGGTGTACAGCGTGTACTGATAAGTGGCTAACAAATAATCATTAAAATCAACACTGAAGACATCTTTGATGATTTTAATGGTCGACCATTTTGGCTTTTTATAAGCTGCTGGTTTGCCATCGCTGGTGGATGTTGCTGATGCAACCGCAGAACCTGAGTTACTCAGGCTGGTTTCACCAGGCGTACATTTCAGATCAATACAACCCCAGGCACTACCGCTTTTGATTGACATGATAACGGGTAAAGAACCCACACCAGCGCGGGTTAAAAACTTACGACGTGACAACCCAGGAGCCTGTTCCTGTGGCAGAACTGCAGGGGTCGCAGTTACATCTGTGGTTTGTGTATCGTGATGTTGGTTCATTTTACTACCTCGAAATCAAATTCGATTGAGTTAAGCAAGAAATCAGCCAATATTATAAGTTGCTGATTTAGCAAACTTAAACGCTAGTATCCGTTAGCATTAACGCCAATGTGTAAAACACTCTGACACTTGAAATGTCGTGCTCGTTAATACCGCATATATTAGCGACTTATTTACTAAATTGCGATGTTAAAAACGATATTTCGCTATCTTCGGCACTCGGCAATTAACCGCTTACAAACCGATACAAGGCCTGCAATATTTGCATTTTTTTCGGGTCGTTTTGCTGACTTTCTGCCGCACTTTCCAGCGCCAGCGTGAAATCTTCAAAAGTTAATGCCGGCTGGTCCAAACCCAGCGTCAATTTATCATGACAATAACGCCGCCATTTTTCCATTTCGTCAAACGTCAGGGTGTGCGGGTAGTTCCGGGCACGAAACCTGAACAGTAATTGATTGAGCCGGTCATCCTGAAACTGAATACTATGTCCCTGCAGTGCCTCAGGCGCTAACTGGTGCAGACGTAGCATTTGTTGTTTGTCGTTGTCCGAAGTAAAGCCTTGATAAAGCATATAATCCGGGTTTGTCTCAGCTTTAAATTCAGCGGCCTGCTGATAAAGCACTACCACTTTTTGTTGGAGCTGGCGGTTTTGTTTTAACCAGTCAAGATTTACCAGGCAAGCTTTACGGTCTATCCCGAGTTCAACTGCGCGCGCTTCGGATAGGGTTTTGGCATTGGCCAGCACCGGACATTTATTCAAATGCACCAGCTTTAAGCCTGGTCTTGGTTCATCATCAGCTAAATCTGTCGTTTTACGGTATAGCCGTTCATTGAGCTGCTCAATGGTTAAATCCGCGAGCAAGCGTGGATCAGACTGTAAGTTAAAACAGATCACGGCATTTTTATTGGTCGGATGAAAAGCCAAAGGCACTATCCAACTGCAACAGCCCTGACTTGCCGGAAACTTCGACGACACATGCACCAGCGGCGTCATACCGGCCACATCAATCAGCGCTTGCACTTGCTGTTTTTTGCGATTCTCGAATAAGTATTGAAACAGCTTCGGCTGCGCTTGTTGCACCAGTTTTGCGATGCCGATTGTCGCATATACATCTGAGCGCGCATCGTGTGCATGCTGGTGCTCCAGGCCATTAGCCTTGGTCAAATCTTCAAGGCGAAAACTTGGGTTGCCGTTGTCGTGTCTTGGCCATTGAATGCCTTCCGGACGCAAGGCATAACAGGCACGAACTACATCAATTAAATCCCAGCGACTGTTACCTTGTTGCCATTCACGTCCGTAAGGGTCAAGAAAATTCCGCCACAAACTATAGCGGGTGATTTCGTCGTCAAAACGCAGATTGTTATAACCAACCACACAGGTTTCAGCAGTACTGAATTCCTGCAAAATCCGCTGCATAAACTGCACTTCCGGCAAGCCTTTCTGATTGCATAACTGGGGCGTTAAACCGGTGATTAACGCTGCGACCGGGTGCGGTAAATAATCCGCAGCCAGTTGGCAGTACCACATCTGCGCTTCGCCAAGCGGGTTTAACGCGAGATCGGTACGTAATCCGGCAAATTGCGCTGGTCGATCTTTTTTCGGATCTGCGCCCCAGGTTTCATAATCGTGAAAGTAAAAAGTTGCCGCCAAAATAACGTCCGCCCGCTGAAATGATTGGCCGCAGTATAAGGCAAAGTCGGTTACTGGCAAATCAGCGCCAGCTAATTTAATCAATTGAAATGCTGTGTAATAATGCGCGTGTTCGATCTGAATGGGTTTGATCTGAATGAGTTTAATCTGAAGTAGCAGTGCACTGATGTCTGTTGCCAAACAAGAGTGATAAAACAATGAAGTTCCAATGGCTGGTCGTTTACGCCGCTTTGTTTCAGCTGAAGAGCTTTGCTTTGCTGGCAGCTCCTGATGATTTTTCTGAAGCGAAACGTCTGGCGCAGCGCATCTACAGCGATGAAAACCAAACCTTTTATTGCGGTTGCCCACTACGTTGGCAAGGCGGTAAAGGTATTCCGGACTTAAAAGCCTGTGGTTATCAGGTGCGTAAAAATGGCCCGCGGGCACAACGAATTGAATGGGAACATGTAGTGCCGGCGCATCAATTTGGTCGTAACCTAAGTTGCTGGCAACAAGGCGGTCGTGAGCAATGTGGCCGCAATGACGCCGAGTTCAAACGGATGGAAGCCGATTTGTTTAACCTCAAACCAGCGATTGGCGAAGTAAATGGCGACCGTGCCAATTTTGCTTTTGCTGAGTTACCCGGTGTGCGTGCACAACATGGCGCTTGTCCAATTCTTATTGATTTTAAACGTAAACTAGCCGAACCCAGAGCCGAAATTCGCGGTGATATCGCGCGCATTTATTTTTATATGGCTGATAAATATGCGCTGCAGCTTGAACATTCACAGCAACAATTGTTTTTAAATTGGCATCAGAGTGATCCGGTCGATGCTAGGGAATTGCAATTACACCAGCGTATAGCCCAGCAGATGGGACAGCCCAATTATTTTGTGACCGGCAGCCGAGAGTGGTATCTGGGCTATCCGCCAACAGGTTATGGCAGAAGTGCAACGACGTCATCGGAAGCGATGCCGGTGCGCAACAGCCGCCAGGCGCCACTATCGGCTGCGGTGACTTCAAAGCAGTCATCGGCTGCGATTGCCGGTTCAGCCAAAGTATTAGGTAATAAAAACAGCAAGTTGTATCACTTATCACATTGCCCCGGTTTTAGTCAGGTTGGTGAGAAAAATCGCCGCTGGTTTATCAATGAGTCGGCTGCGATGGATGCCGGTTTTCGCAAAGCGAAAAACTGCGAATAACCAAGCGAGCTGTTCAGATCCAACGGCAAATGCTGTTAGAACGGCCCAGCTGTAACTGCCGATGGTCACTCACGGTTTAGCCAGGTATTTGACGCCCGCTTTATGCCGTCAACCGCAACCCAACGAATTTTCATTGCTATGGCATAGCTTTTCGCGATATTGCTAATCGAATCCGAATCATCCGTATCTTGTTTTACCGAGGAAAGTTATGAGCAGATTATTTTCAGCCTCCGGCATAAAACCACTGGCATTGGCGCTGGTTGTTGCCGGGCTTGCTATGCCTGTTATTGCCAAAACCGACTTTGCCATTGTTATTCACGGCGGCGCCGGCACTATTAATAAAGCCAGTATGACCCAAGCGCAGCAGGCTGATTATGAGCGCACACTCAAAACGGCGGTGGACGCTGGCTACGTGATACTGGAGCAAGGCGGCAGCAGTTTGGATGCAATTACCAAAGCAGTGTTAGTGCTGGAAGATTCGCCATTGTTTAATGCCGGTAAAGGCGCGGTTTATACCTATGACGGCGGTCATGAACTGGATGCTTCAATTATGCGCGGTGATACCTTGCAGGCGGGCGCCATTGCGGGCGTCACCAATGTGAAAAACCCGGTATTGTTGGCGCGCGCAGTGATGGAAAAATCCGAGCACGTAATGCTGGCAGGTAAAGGAGCCGAACAATTTGCCAAAGAGCAGCAGTTGGAATTGGTGGCCAATAGCTATTTTGATACGGAGTTTCGGTTTAAAGCGCTACAAAAGGCGTTGGAAACGATGAATAAAGTGCCGCATCAGGCGTCACAGCGGTTATCGCCAAGCTGGCAACCAGAGTGGAATATGGGCACTGTCGGCGCGGTGGCGCTGGATAAACAAGGCAATCTGGCGGCCGCAACCTCTACCGGTGGTATGACCGCCAAGCGTTATGGCCGGATTGGTGACGCACCGATTATTGGTGCCGGTAACTTCGCCGACAATAGCAGCTGTGCTGTATCGGCCACCGGACATGGCGAGTTTTTTATCCGTTATCGGGTGGCTGCTGATATTTGCGCCCGGGTGAAATATGGCGGCATCAGTGCAGCGGAAGCTGCGGATCAAGTGATCCAACAAGATTTGAAAAAAGTCGGTGGTACCGGCGGTGTGATTGTGATGGATAAGCAAGGTAACATCAGCTGGCCCTTTAATACTGAAGGCATGTATCGCGCCAAACGCAGTGCTGGTCAGGTTGCAGAAGTAGCTATTTTTCAGGAAGTTACAAAAAGCGAGTAATGCTACTGCCGAACCCGGATTTTTGCACTAGGCTTACAAAGTGGCTGCACACACAGCCACTGTCAGTCGCAAAGCTTGTCTGAAAGCTAGTGCTAAAATCAAAAATCCGAGGGGAATTGCATGAATTTACTTAAAGTGGCAGACCAGATGAATCATCATCCCGTCACTTTCCATGCCGAGATGACGTTGGAAACGGCGGTCGATAAACTCACCGATGCCGGCCAGCTTGGTGGACCGGTGATTGATAAAAATCACAAAGTGGTTGGTTTTTTATCTGAACAAGATTGTCTGGCACGGATGTTGTTATCGTCTTACCACGATCAGGTCAGCGCCCATGTCCGCGATGTAATGCGCAGTGAAGTCCTCACCGTCAAACCCAATACCAGCATTATTGATTTAGCCCAGCAAATGCTCGGTGCCAAACCGAAAATTTACCCGGTAGTTGACGATAATGGCGTATTAATCGGCGTCATTAGCCGCACCGATGTACTCCGAGCCATTGATCAGGAACTGCATTCGCATTATCGAGCGGTCAGTTAAGCGCCGCTTTTGCTGATTTGTGGCTGGTTTATGTCCGGCTTTGCTGGATCTGGATCTGCCAACCTTGTAGCATAACGCCCTTGCTGGAATGAGGGCGTTGTTTTGACTGCTGTACCATCTATGACTGCTGGACTATCTGTGATTGAAAGTGTTGCTGCGTTGCGTGAGCAATTGTTTGGCGAATTATCCAATTGTATGAATAAAGACCTGTTTGGCCTGAAAAAACGGCTGCACGGGGTGAATAAACTGGACGCTGTCAAACAGCAAGCCACACTTGAAAAAATTCAGGCCGACATCGATAAATCCAAAACCCTCAGACTTCAGCGCCAACAAACCTTACCTCGTATTACCTATCCGCCCGAGTTACCGGTGGTTGGCAAAAGGGAAGACATCAAAGCAGCCATTGCCGCGCATCAGGTGGTGATTGTCGCCGGTGAAACCGGTTCTGGTAAGACGACGCAGCTGCCGAAAATTTGTCTGGAACTGGGTCGCGGCATCAAAGGTTTTATTGGTCATACTCAGCCACGGCGTCTGGCTGCACGCAGTGTGGCGCAACGTCTGGCCGATGAACTGCAATGTCAGCTCGGCCAGCAGGTGGGTTTTAAAATTCGTTTTGGCGATCACAGCACGCCACTGTCCCACATCAAATTGATGACCGACGGTATTTTGCTGGCGGAAATTCAGCAGGACCGTTTCTTAAATCAATACGACACCATCATCATCGATGAAGCGCACGAGCGCAGTCTGAATATTGATTTTTTACTCGGTTATTTTAAGCAGCTGTTACCCAAACGTCCTGATTTAAAAATCATTATTACTTCGGCCACCATTGATCCACAGCGCTTTTCGAAACATTTTAACGACGCGCCGGTGATTGAAGTGTCCGGCCGTACTTATCCGGTGGAAGTGCGTTACCGGCCTGCAACAGAAAACGAAGATAAAGATGCCGATCAGCTGCAGGCAATTTTTGATGCAGTGAACGAGTTATACCGTGAACCTCCGGGCGATATTCTGATTTTCCTCAACGGCGAGCGCGAAATTCGTGACACTGCGGATGCGCTGGAAAAACAAAAACTGCCGCATACTGAAATTCTGCCGCTATACGCCAGACTCAGCGCGGCGGAGCAAAACCGCATTTTTAAGAATCATGTCGGGCGGCGGATTGTGCTCGCCACCAACGTGGCCGAAACTTCACTGACAGTGCCGGGCATTCGTTACGTGATTGACCCAGGCACCGCGCGGTTGTCGCGCTACAGCTATCGCTCGAAAGTGCAGCAACTGCCAATTGAAGCGGTCAGCCAGGCCAGTGCCAATCAGCGCAAAGGCCGTTGTGGCCGGGTGGCGGCCGGTATTTGTATTCGCTTATATAGCGAAGAAGATTTTCTCGGTCGGCCGGAATTTACGGATCCGGAAATTCTGCGCACTAACTTAGCCTCAGTTATTTTGCAGATGTTGTCGCTGGGTTTAGGTGATATTCAGCAATTCCCGTTTTTGCAAAAACCGGATAGCCGTTTTATCAACGATGGCGTGAAGTTACTCGAAGAGCTGGGTGCGCTGAAAACCGAGCGTGGCGAGGGCCTGCAGCTGGCACCGTTGGGGAAACAACTCAGTCGTTTACCGGTGGATCCTAAATTAGCGCGGATGATCCTTGCCGCCGCCGGGCAAAACTGTTTGCGTGAAGTGCTGGTGGTGACGGCGGCGTTGTCGATCCAGGATCCACGCGAGCGGCCACTGGATAAACAACAAAAAGCCGATGAACTGCATGGTCGTTTTACTGATCCGGATTCAGATTTTATCACCATGCTAAAACTGTGGGATTACCTGCAACAACAGCAAGAAGCTTTAACCAACAACCAGTTCCGCCGCATGTGTAAAGTTGAATTGCTGAATTACCTGCGGGTGCGTGAGTGGCAAGATTTATTTGGCCAGTTGTCGCAGGTGGCGCAGGAACTGCAATTTACGATCAATGAGCAGGCAGGCGATTATCACAGCATTCACAGCAGTATTCTGACCGGGTTATTGGGCCAAATCGGCACCCGCGATTCTGAAGCCGATTATATGGGACCGCGGCAAAGCCGGTTTTTTGTGTTCCCAGGCAGCGGCTTATTTAAGCGCAAACCCAAATGGGTGATGAGCGCAGAGCTGGTGGAAACCAGCCGCTTGTATGCGCGCACTATCGCTAAAATTGAGCCGGAATGGATTGAGCCGTTGGCGCAGCATCTGGTCAATCGCAGTTTTAGTGAACCGCACTGGGAGAAAAAACGCGGTGCGGTGATCGCCTACGAACAAGTGACTTTATATGGCTTGGTGATTGTCGCCAAACGCGCGGTGCTATACAGCAAAATTGACCCGGCGCTTTGTCACCAGTTGTTTATCCGTGAAGCCCTGGTGAATCAGGACCTTGGCAACAACGAGGCCTTTTTACAGCACAACCAACGACTGATTGAAGCGGTCACTGAGTTGGAAGATAAATCCCGCCGGCGCGATATTCTGGTCGACGAAGAAACTTTGGCTGGTTTTTATGCCGAGAAAATTCCGCAGTTTGCGAACAACCGCGTCGATTTTGGCAAATGGTGGCGTGAACAGCAGAAAAAAGATCCGAAGTTCCTGAATTTTGACCCGGATAGCTTGAAAAAACATGGCGCGGATGCGGTGACGGCCGACAGTTACCCGGAATTATGGCGTCAGGGCAATCTGACTTTGCCACTGGAATACCATTTTTCGCCCGGTGCGCCGGATGATGGCGTCAGTTTGATTATCCCGTTAACACTCCTCAATCAACTGCAAAATCAGGGTTTTGACTGGTTAATCCCAGGGCTTCGTCATGAGTTGCTGGTGGCGCTGATTAAATCGTTGCCAAAAGTGCTACGGCGTAATTTTGTGCCGGCTCCGAACTACGCCGATGCATTACTGCAAAGCATTAAGCCGGAAGACGGGCCTTTATTGGATGTGGTCAGCCAACGCTTAAAACGGATGAGCGGTGTGACCATTCCGGAAGGCAGTTGGGAATTATCGGTACTCGATGCCCATCTGAAGTTCAATTTTAAAGTGGTGGATGACCAGGGCCATACCCTAAAACAAGGGCGTTCGCTTGATCTGCTCAAACAAGAATTGCAGGGCAAGGTGCAGCAAACGCTGAGTCAGGTAGCCGAGCAGGGCATTGAGCAGCAAAAACTGACCGAATGGAGTTTTGGCGAATTACCGCGCGAATACATCAAAATTCAAAGCGGTTATGAAATCAAGGCCTTCCCGGCGCTGATTGATGATAAACACAGTGTGTCGATTAAATTGCTGGATAACCCGGAGCAAGCCAGGGCGCTGTCCTTGCTTGGGCTTCGCCGTTTGTTGCTGCTAAATATTCCTTCGCCGGTGAAATATCTGCAAGAATCGTTGCCGAATAAAGCCAAGCTGGGTCTGTATTTTAACCCCTTTGGCAAAGTATTGGAGCTGATTGACGATTGCATCGCCGCCGGTATCGATAGTTTGGTCAGCGAAGCAGAGTGGCCGGAAAGTGACACGCAATTTTTGCAACTGCGTGACAAAGTGCGGGCCGAGATTGGTGATAAGGTGGTGAGCATTGCACTCAAAGTGGAGCAAATTCTGACCATTGGCCACGATATCTCGAAAAAACTACGCGGCAGGCTCGATTTAGCTTTGGCCTATGCCAATGCGGATATCAAACAACAGCTCGATACTTTGCTGTTTAAAGGCTTTGTCACCGCGCACGGTGCCGCGAAACTGGATGATGTGAAACGGTATTTACAGGCATTGCAAAAACGGCTGGAAAAATTGCCGGTGGATCCGCAGCGCGATCGGTTAATGATGCACGAGTATCAGAAAGCGGCTGACGCTTATCAGGCGTTACTCGGTAAGTTTTCCGGCAAAGTGCTACCGCCAGAAGTGGATGCTATCCGCTGGATGCTGGAAGAATTAAAAGTGTCGTTGTTTGCGCAGCAGCTTGGTACGCCTTATCCGATTTCGTCAAAGCGGGTGTTATTGGCGGTGCAGGAATATAAATAACTTCTCGGTTAAAATTTGCTGAAACCGCCGTTGCGAAAATAACGCTGCGGCTTTCGCACCTTTACAGCGGGCGCTGAAAGAATTATAACAATCGGATGATTTATGCGCTGTATCTGGCCAACGCAACAGAGGATGTCATGCTGACTCGTAACGATAAACGAAATTACTTCCGGATGATGGTCAATTGTGATGTGCAGATGATCGTCAACGATCCGGAATCTGGCAGGGTACTCAGCGGTATTTGCCGTGATCTCAGTGCCACCGGGATGTCGGTGGAAATGGACGAACCACTGGAAATGGGCCTGATGCTGCATGTGCGGCTGGAATCGACCAATACCAGTCTGGTACCGCTCGATGCGCATGCCAAAGTGGTGCGTTGTAGTGCTGAAAGTGAAGATATCTATTTGCTAGGGCTGTTGTTTATTGAATTAAATTAGTGGATACCGCAAGGTGTTCCCAGAAACAAGGGCTTAACTGTAACCATAGCAGTGCGCGGAATGATGATGTATGGAGCGCAGTGAGTCCAGGCAGCAGCTGCCTCGTGATAATAGCCACATGCTACACAGTTCACAGTCGAACAAGCCCATTTGCACTTTGTGCAATGCTGCACAGCAGCGCCGAAAAAGCGCGGCGGCGCCAGGTCGGCAACTTCAGTTTTAGTAGCTTAGTCCTTCATCCCAACGAGCAAGGATGATAACTCGTCTGCATGCTCTTCTTCTTTTGCCAGAATTTCTTTGAGCAACCGTTGTGTCGTCGGATCTTTATCCAGCAGATAAGCAATCATTTCTCGATAACTTTCGATGGCGACCCGCTCTGCAATCAAATTTTCTTTGATCATATCTTTAAGAGAACTGCCTTCGATATATTCGGCATGGCTACGTTCAGCTAAACCTGCGGGATTAAAATTTGGCTCGCCACGCAGTTCAACAATACGTTTTGCCAGACTGTCGGCATGCTGCATTTCCTGATTGGCGTGCTCCAGGAATTCAGCCGCAACAGATGTGGCGTGAATACCAGTTGCCATAAAGTAATGTCGTTTATAGCGAAGTACACAAACAAGTTCAGTTGCAAGTGCTTCGTTGAGCAGCTGAATAACGGTTTCACGTTCGGCGGCATAACCAGCAGTCACAGCGCCTTCTTCGATGTGCTTTCGCGCCAGCGCGCGCCGCGCTTTTATGTCAGAAAGAACTGCTGGTGGTTTGGTCGTCTCTTTTGTTTTAGTTTCTTTTAATTTGGTTTCTTGCAATTTAGTCTCGTTTAGCTTTGTCGGTTTCATCGCTCACCTCATGTGCGTTATTTGGTCCTGCCAGCTTAAGTCTTCCGCCTTCGCAAGTTTGTGCGCCACAGTACAAATAGCTATTTAACTTTCAGCTATTACCTAGCATCGACACTACCGCATCTTCAAGGATGATGACTATAAACAGGCCTCGATGTTCGGTACCACGCAGACAGCAGCCTCAGGGCAGGGCATGCTCATAGGCGCGTATTGACTCATCACAGTTTGTTTGGTGTTTATTCGCAAATGTTCATCCTTCCACCTTTTATTGAGGTCAACCTTATGTCAAATACAAACACTGTCGCCTGCAACGCTCATAAAGCAGCCGCCGATGAACACAGGGCTTGTGCAGAGCTCCATAGCAAAGCGGCAGCTTGTCATCAAGATGGCAAACCGGAAGACGCGAAAGCCAGAGCAGAGCATGCGATGCGTTGTTGTAACGAGGCAAATAAGAAATCTGCAACTGCTTGTGGTTGTTGATGATTCTCGAATCTTGTCTCTCCTTGGCTAAGATATGTGCAGCAACAGAACAGCCTGGTAAGGCGGGGCGGTGGTGCTGATGTTTGAATTTATTGCTAGCTTCATCGTGTTAATGCTGGTGATGCTGGCCATGTCTTTTAGCTTTCTGCGAAGTGGACGTCACTTCAAACGCAGTTGCGGTGGCATCACCAATCTGAAAAAGTTGATTGGTTTTACGCCTTGCGAGGCATGCAAGCAAAAATCACTTACTTGTCCGCTCCGGCCGCCGCCGTCAAGAGACTGACGCCGCATGAACAGCCACGACGCGCTCATCATGATGTCCGGTCATTTGGGTGCAATAGCAGACCAGGATTTCATCGAGCTGCCTTTGCGTCTGGTAATTCCGCAAAATGACCTCAATGGTAAAGTTCTGGCAGTTACTTTTTGACCAGTTGCACGACATCACCCGTCAAACAGATGACTTTCTGCGTCAAAGTCATTACCCTTGCTGCAACTTCATTTTTCAAACCTGCAATCGCTATGTCTTCATCTTCAGTCGTAACTTATTTCAGCTGGCGTAATCTGCTGATTTTGCTTATCCCATCGATGCTTGGTTTGTTTTTGTTTATGACACCTATCGCCACTGAAAAAGGCCTGACCATCCCAGTGGCCATGTTGGCGAATATCCTGAAGCAAAGCCTGGGCACGCTGATGCCGCTGATACTAACTTTGATTGTTGGGCTGTCAGCTCTGCTCACTTTGTTGACCAAAGTTCTGCAACCGAAGTTTTTGCAACATCAGGCCTTATGGCAGAAGCTGTTTAATCCGACGTGGGTTTGGGTTTGGGTGCGTTTGGTCGGAGCGGTGTTTATCAGTTTGGTGTATGCAGGTGTCGGCCCGGAGTTTATCCGCAGCTCAGCCACTGGCGCCTTAGTATTTAACGATTTATTGCCGGTGTTGCTCTGTGTTTTTATCTTTGCCGGTCTGTTTTTGCCATTGCTGCTCAATTTTGGTCTGCTGGAAATGGTCGGCACTTTGATGACCAAAATTATGCGACCAGTGTTTCGGCTGCCGGGTCGTTCGGCGGTCGACTGTATCGCGTCTTGGCTCGGCGATGGCAGTGTCGGTATTTTATTAACCAGCAAACAGTATGAAGCAGGTTTTTATACCGCACGGGAAGCTGCGGTGATTGGCACCACTTTCTCAGCGGTCTCGGTGACGTTCTGTCTGGTGGTGCTGGGGCAGGTGAAACTTGAACATATGTTTGTGCAGTTCTACGGTACTATTTGCCTGGCCGGTTTAGTGGCGGCCATTGTGCTGCCATATTTGCCGCCGCTGCGCCGTAAACCGGATACCTATTTAACCGGTGTCGACCAAATGGCTGCTGAAGGTGGGCATTTTAGTCAGCGCTCCATCTGGAAACGCGCTTTTTCGCACGGTCTGCATCGGGCAAGTATGGCTCCAGGACCAGTTAAAACTGCGCAAGAAGGCGTTGAAACTGTATTGGATATGCTGTTTGGCGTATTACCAGTGATTATGGCGGTAGGCACCTGCGCCTTAATGGTAGCGGAATATACTCCGGTGTTTACCTGGTTAGGCGCACCCTTTGTACCACTACTGGAACTGCTGCAAATCCCATTTGCTGTTGATGCCTCCAAAGCGGTGATGGTAGGTTTTGCCGATATGTTTGTGCCGTCGATTTTGATTTCGACCGTGCCGAATGAAATGACCCGCTTTGTGATCGCCGCTTTATCGGTGACTCAATTGATTTATATGTCGGAAGTTGGCGCCTTGTTACTTGGCAGCAAAATTCCGGTGACGCTGCTTGATTTACTGCTGATTTTTTTATTGCGGACATTAATCACTTTGCCGGTGATTGCGGGTGTGGCGCATCTGTTGTTCTAATAGAGTGTTTTAACTGTGTGTTTTAGCATAAAACGGACAACAGAAATAAAAAGGGACAGCCAGTTGCTGTCCCTTTTTTATTGGCATTTAAAATGGTGCTTAACGCTTAAATTCCACATTAAAAGTTACAGGTACCAGCAGGCTAATGTCGTTCAGCTTGGCGATTTCCTGCAGCTTGCGAACACCGGTTTCCAATTTAAACGAAGCGCTGTTAACTAACACCGGCGCAGTGGTGGCCGCCTGAACTTTGCCATCGGCGAGTTTAGTCAAGGTCAGCTGTACCGGTAAGGTCTGAGTTTGATCAAGCAGCGTCAGGCTTAACTCGGTGCTGTGCTGCATACTGGCGCCAACCATTAAATCAGACAGCAGCTTTGGATCAATAGTCGCAGTAGCACTGATATTCGGGAAGGATTT
Source organism: Rheinheimera sp. SA_1 (assembly GCF_001669775.1). GTDB lineage: Bacteria > Pseudomonadota > Gammaproteobacteria > Enterobacterales > Alteromonadaceae > Pararheinheimera. The sequence goes on along the minus strand of NZ_LXWK01000015.1, from coordinate 130,084 downwards.
AGCTTTCAGCACATGTTCCAGCATCCGCTCGTTGCGAATTGGGATCAATGTGTCGATTGTTGCCACCGGAATTTGCACTGAAACTTTGCCATCATCGGCCCAGCTCCCGGACAGCTGGCTAAATTTATGCACCTCAGCCACCACACCGTTTTTCACTGACACAAAACGTAATTGAGATTGCACCGGATCAAGCTGCCAGGCAGCCTGGCTGGCAAAAGTAGTAGAAAGGGCAACGGCGGCAAGTAATAAACGCATATCAACTCCTGTTGAAAGTTCGGGAAAAGCAAAACCCTATCATAACCAAGCGTGATGACAGCAACCAGTGAAAATCGGAACTTTAGTACAGGCTTTGTGTTAAATGGTGGGATTAAAGCGACTAAAAGGGCAGGATTTAGCCGTTGGAGATTACAGCGCCATCAGCCGAAGTGCTGATGGCGCTGTAAGTTCTATTATTGGATCAAGCAAACCAAGCCTTTCAGGTAATGACCTTCAGGATAAAAACTGGCGATTGGATGGTCCGTAGCCTGACTTAAGCGTTCGATAAACAAACAACCCCGATTGGCATCCAGTGCTGCATCCGCCACCACTTTGTGGAACAGACTTTCTTCAATCAAACCCGAGCAAGAGAATGTCAGCAGCAATCCACCTGGTTTAACCAGCAACATTGCCAGACGGTTAATGTCTTTATAACCACGGCAGGCGCCGACTAACTGACTTTTGTTTTCAGCAAATTTTGGTGGATCCAGAATGACCATATCAAACTGTAAACCCTGATCTTTATACTGACGCAGCAGTTTAAACACATCGGCCTTGGTGTTGGTCAGTTTTGACAAAGGCAGCTGATTCAGTTGGACATTGCGAGTCGCTGTTTCCAGCGCCAAATCAGATAAATCAGCGTTGGTCACGTGATTCGCACCGCCTTGCAGCGCCGACAGAGCGAAAGTGCCGGTGTAGCTGAAACAGTTCAGCACATTTTTGCCTTTGGCGTAACGGCCTGCCGCGGCGCGGCTGTCCCGTTGATCCAGATAAAAACCGGTTTTGTGGCCGTTAATTACATCAACCAGAATATTCAGGCCGTTTTCTTTAATCACCACTTCGCCAGACTCACGCGGCAAGTGCAACCAACCGGTTTTTGGCTCTAAACCTTCTTTTTTGCGAACATCGGCATCTGAACGTTCATAAATACTGTAACCGGCAAATGTTTGTTTCAGCGCATTAACAATGTGCTTGCGCTGACGCTCGGCACCGGCACTCAGTAACTGACACACCAGTACATCGGCGTACAAATCGATGGTGACACCCGGCAAACCATCGGATTCAGCAGCAACCACCCGGATACCATTTGTTTGGTCTAGGTCGAACAATTGCTGACGCACGGCCCAGGCTTGTTGAATACGACGTTGGAAAAAATCGGCATCGATGACTTCGTTTTGATCAAAGGTCCAGACGCGGGCGCGAATTTGTGAATTGGGTGAATATGCACCACGGGCAACAAATTCGCCTTTTTCAGTGACGATGTCTACCGTATCGCCAGCGTTTGGAGTGCCATGCACCTGTTTTACAGCCTGGGAAAACACCCATGGATGGCGGCGTTTTAAAGATTTATCGCGGTCGGCTTGTAAAATAATACTGGAGGTCATGGCATTGCTTCTGTGTTGGCGGAAAAGAGCGGCATTTTAGTGTGTGAAGCGTCAAAGCTAAAGCAAAAGTTATGATTTGGCGTGGTGTTTGTTTACGACTACGAGGTCATCGGTGTTTTCCCGCGATTTTCGAAACCAGGAGTGCATTGTCGCCAAGGGGGTCGATGCGTTAAGGTGAGTTTTTTAGATTTCAGGAAATTCCGATGAGCCAAGCCACTGAGCACTCACTAAATCCAAAGCTGCCAACACTGATGCGGGCGATTGATGTCATCAATCCAGGCCCAAACAGCGAGCTTCACTTCGTAGAGATCCCTCTACCAACACCGTCGGCACAACAAGTGTTGGTGAAAGTGGCTGCTGCTGGTGTGAATCGCGCCGATTTAGCGCAGCGCGCTGGTGTGTATCCGCCACCGCCAGGCGAAAGCCCGATCCTTGGGTTGGAAGTCGCTGGCACCATCGTTGCTGTTGGCAGCGATGCCGACAGCAGCTTCGTTGGCAAAAAAGTGTTTGGTCTGGTGCCTGGTGGCGGTTATGCCGAATATGCCGTGCTGCATCAGGACCATTTGTTATTTCAAAGCGAAGTGCAAGGTGATGTTGAAGCAGCTGCAACCGCCGAAGTATTTCTGACCGCTTTTCAGGCGATGCTGCAAATTGGTGGTTTACAGCCTGGTGGCGCGGTACTTTTGCACGCCGGCGCCAGCGGGGTTGGTACCGCTGGTATTCAGCTGGCAAAACAGCTTGGTGCTGTGGTGGCGGTTACTGTTGGCACTGATGCGAAAGCGCAGGATTGTTTGGCTCTAGGTGCGGATATTTGCATCAATTATAAAACGCAGGATTTTGTCAGCGAATTACAAAAATTTCGGCCACAAGGGTTTAACGTCATCGTTGATCCGGTGGCAGCTGACTATATCACCAAAGATTTACAGTTGCTGGCGCTGGATGGTCGGATTGTGGTGCTGGCGATGATGGGCGGGCGCACGGTGCCGCCGTTGGATTTGGCACTGATGTTTAAAAAACGCGGCCAGTTGATTTGTTCGACTTTGCGTAATCGCTCGGATGAATACAAAGCCCAGTTATGCCGTGATTTTATCAGCCAGTTTGGGCAGGCACTGGCGCAAGGGCTGATCAAACCGGTATTGGCGCAGGTGTTTGACTGGCAAGACGCCGCCGATGCACATCGATTGATGGCCAGAAACGCGGTCACTGGCAAGTTGGTGTTAACTATCCAGACTGGGCGCTAACCAGGCCTATCATGCTGTTGCTGGCAATGGCAGCTGATCCTGCTCCGTGAATAAACTGCGGGCAAAGTGATAAATATGACTTTGATTGGCCGCTTTAAAACTGACACCTTGCTGGCTGACTTCACACCACCAGGCGGATAAATCTGCCGGTTGCGTGCTGGCTAATGCCTTAGCGCTGAATAAACCAATACATAAACCGGTGGCCGGATCGCGGGCTGATGGATATTCAAAAGCTTCGATACCGCTACTGCGCATCGCTTTGCCAAGTTGCTGCGTTGCCTGATAGTGACTGCGGTCGGTAATAATAGCGACAACCTGGTCAAAAGGGGCATGTTGTAACTGAATGCCCTGTTGAGTTTGGTAAGCTACCGAAAACAGGCTATGCGCGGTTTGAATTTGCGCTTTGGGCGCAATGCCGGTCATCGAATCCCAAAACACCAATCTATAATATGCAGCTTCGGCCAGTGTGACATCCAGCGAACCGCCACCATAAAAAATGCCAGGTTCATGCACCTGGCCAAAACGCGAACCCCATTTTAGTGGTGGGTAGCGAAACGGCGTTTTGAGTAAATAATGCAAATGTTGGCAGTGCGCCGGATAATTAGGCTTGGTATCGTCCAGTAATGTTTCCAGCAACGCCTGTTCTTCCAGGGTATCGACATACCCTAAAGTGGCAATTTGTTCCTGACTTTCAACCAATCGTAACAGTACGCCCTGCACCGGTTTGATTTGCTGTTCGCCCTGGCATTGTTGCCACAGGCTCACACTTTGCCCCGGATCGCATCCAGAAACTGTACAACGGTCATTAAACCGGAAATGGACTGAATTTGTTTGGCCGGAATATCGCCGGTGATTTGATTTGGGCTATGCATAAAGTGGCGGATCCAGCTTTCGTCACCGCCGGTGACGGCATACAAAGCCCTGGCCAGACGAACCAGCAGCAGCGCCAGTTCACCTTGTTTAGAGGTTGGGGCAAGCGATAATTGTTGTTTTAACCGGCTGATAGCGGTGCGGTGAACACCCAGCACTGCCGCCAGTTCGGTCTGGGTTAAGCCCAGTTGCTGACTGGCATTCAGCACCGCTTTGGCGAGCACTAAATCGGCAGTAGGTTTGGCGAGTGCAATGGCTGACATAACGGACCTCCTGATGCATTTGCACAAATTATGCAGCATATGTGCAGTATGCACAAGATTAGGCGGAAGGCCTGTCTTGTTTTACCTGATCGGCCACAGTGGTAGTTTTCGCTGTCGCTGCAACTTCGGCAGCATCAGCGACCGGATGATTTGAATCAGGCTGATCTGCGATTGAAGAATTGGTTCCAATAACATCTGCTGCAGGCTCCGACTCAAACTGCATTTCATGCTGCATACCTTGTCCTGGCTCGGTTATGGCGTCTGCCGGCTCTGCCATCAGTTGTTGTTGTGCCGTTGCTAAATCAACCCTCGGATCCAAAGCTGCCGCCAGCGGCGATGACACTAAATCGCCCGAAGCCATCACATAGTCTTTCGGCTGCGCTTTGTCCTGTTGTTTTTGCTGATAGTTCACTTGGGTCAGTCGCACAAACAACAACGCCGCCACCAACGCCATAAAGGCATACAGCATCCGGCTGCCACCAAATTGCATAAATGCAGAAGCAATCAAAGGCCCGGTACTAGCGCCTAAACCAAAGGTCAACAGAATGGTAGCCGACAGGGCAACCCGTTCATCTTGTTCAATATGTTGATTGGCCATAGCGGTCGCCAGTGGATACAAGGTAAAAGCCAGGATGCCAAAGCAAAAAGTAAACACCAGCTGCAAAGGCCCGGACAATGGCAAAATTGCCATTGCTAAGACTAATAAGCCCAACAATACAGTATTGGTGCGAATAAGCCTCGAACGGCGCACCCGGTCGGATAATTTCCCCATCGGCCACTGCGCCAATAAACCTGCCACGACAGTGACCGCCATATATGCAGCAACTTGTTCAGTATTCATGCCCTGACTGGCGGCAAAAGCCGGTGCCAGACCATAAAACGAACCGACAATCATGCCAGCCAGTGCGATGGTGGTGAGTGATTGTGGTACTTTTTGCCAGAACACTTTAATTTTCAGCGGCGCCGGGCGCATCGGATGCGGGTGAATTCGGCGGGTCAACGCCAGCGGAACTATACAAAGTGCAAAACACATCGCGACTAAAATCAGCGGTTTAATCGTCAGTTCCGGGTTTAAACTCATCGCCCCCTGGCCAAGCACTAAACCGAGGTAAGAAACTATCATATAACTGGCAAACACCGTGCCGCGGTTTTTGCTGTCGGCTTGTTCATTCAGCCAGCTTTCCAGCACCATGTATTGGCACATCATACAAATACCCACCATCAGCCGCAGCACCAGCCAGACGTTGAGATCGTCAATCAGGGCATGACCCAGCGCAGACGCCGTGACAATACCAGCGGTCGCGACAAAAGCCCGGATGTGGCCAACCCGCGCTATGAGCTTGTGGCCAATTTTTGAACCCGCCACCAAACCCAGATAATAGGCTGACATCATGCCGCCAATCCAGATTTTGGACACGTCAATAGCGGCCAGGCGCAAGCCCAGATAAGTGGTGAGTAAACCTGCCGCCAATACCATTAGTAAGGTGGCTAAATACAATGAAGAAAATGAGCGGATAGTGGCAGACATCTGCTGTCCTTAAGCCTGTCGGGAACTTGTTATTCTATCAAAACAATATTTAAGGAACTGAGTTTAAAGCAATAAAATCAATAATAACGGCTAAAAATAGGACGCTTATGGGTAAGCGCCCTGATTTGTGGCTCCGGCTTACTTCACCTGCATGCCAGGTGTTGCGCCATCATCCGGCGTCAGCAGGAATATATCTGCGCCACCAGGGCCTGCAGCCATCACCATGCCTTCGGACATACCAAAGCGCATTTTGCGTGGCGCCAGATTGGCGACCATGACCGTTAAACGGCCGACTAAATCGGCAGGTTCATAAGCAGATTTAATCCCGGCAAATACCTGGCGGGTTTCAAAACCCAGGTCAAGCTGCAGTTTCACCAGCTTATCGGCACCTTCAACGTGCTCAGCGCTGACAATCCGCGCCACCCGTAAGTCGAGTTTAGCGAAATCATCAAAATTGATGGTTGGTGCCAGTGGTTCAAAGCCAGTTGCCGTGCTGTCTGTGGCCACGACCGCAGATTTGCTGTCTGTTTTCGCTGCCGTCTTAGCGGCCACTTTCACCGGCTCAGCACTGGCCTGCAGGTTATCTTTCGAGGCATCGACCATCGCCTGCACTTTGACCGGGTCAACCCGCTGCATCAATGGTTTAAAGACGTTGATGCGATGCGCAGTCAGCACTGTTTGGTAATTGTCCCAGCGTAATTCACTGTTTAAAAAGGCTTCAACTTCGGTCGCCATCGCTGGTAACACTGGTTTTAAATAATGCATCAGTACGCGGAACAGATGAATACCCATCGAACACACCTGATGGGTTTCAACTTGTTTGGTTTCATCTTTGGCCAGCACCCACGGCGCTTTGGCGTCGATATATTGGTTAGCTTTGTCGGCCAGCGCCATAATGTCGCGAATAGCGCGGGCAAATTCCCGTTGTTCAAACGAAGCTGCGATGTTTTCACCTTGCGCTACAAATTCGGCCAACAGTTCAGGCTCTGCAATATCCGCAGATAAAGTGCTGTCGAATTTTTTGCTGATAAAGCTGGCGCAACGACTGGCGATATTGACCACTTTACCGACTAAATCGGCATTCACTTTTTGTGAAAAGTCGTCGAGGTTTAAATCGAGATCAACAATGCCTGAGGTTAATTTCGAGGCGAAGTAATAACGCAGATACTCCGGATTTAAGTTATCCAAATAAGTGCGTGCCTTGATAAAAGTGCCGCGGGATTTCGACATTTTCGCGCCATTGACCGTGACAAAACCATGGGCAAATACGCTGCTTGGTTTGCGATAACCGGCACCGTCCAGCATCGCAGGCCAGAACAAGCTGTGGAAATAGATAATGTCTTTACCGATAAAGTGATACACCTCGGCGTCAGAATCGAGTTTCCAGAAGTCGTCGAAGTTGATCCCGGTTTTATCACAGAGGTTTTTAAAGCTCGCCAGATAGCCAATAGGCGCATCGAGCCAAACGTAGAAAAATTTACCCGGCGCGCCTGGAATTTCAAAACCGAAATATGGCGCATCGCGGCTGATATCCCACTGCTGCAAACCTTCTTTAAACCATTCCTGCAGTTTGTTCGCCATTTCGCTTTGCAGTGAACCGCCACGGGTCCAGTCCTGCAACATTTGCTCAAAGGCTGGTAAATCAAAGAAATAATGTTCGGAATCTTTCAAAACCGGTGTGGCGCCAGACACCACAGAGCGTGGGTTTTTCAGTTCAGTCGGGCTGTAAGTGGCGCCGCAAGAATCACAGCTGTCACCGTTTTGATCCACAGCACCACATTTCGGGCAATCGCCTTTGACAAAGCGGTCCGGCAGGAACATTTGTTTTTCCGGGTCAAACAGCTGGCTGATGGTTTTACGTTTGATATAACCACCGGCATCGAGTTTTTGATAAATCTCGCTGGCAAAAGCGCGGTTTTCATCGCTGTGCGTGCTGTGGTAATTATCAAAGGCAATCAGAAATTCTTTAAAATCAGCCTGATGTTCAACGGATGTTTGGGCAATCATTTGCTCTGGCGTTAAACCGAGCTGCTGCGCTTTGAGCATAATTGGCGTGCCATGCGCGTCATCAGCACAAACGTAATAACACTGATGACCGCGACTTTTCTGAAAACGTGACCAGATGTCGGTCTGAATATATTCCAGTAAATGGCCTAAATGGATAGGACCGTTGGCATAAGGAAGGGCGCTGGTGATCAAAATTTTACGTTGGGTCATCAAAAATGGCTCTGCATGCATAAATAACTGAAAAGAGATAACAACATGATACAATAACGGCCGTTAAAGCGCACCCCACAGAAGGTGCTGATGGTGTTTTTCTCTGTTGTGTTTTGCAGTGTAAGCACCTGAATTATGAGTCCCTGATTTTTGACCCTGCGGAGTTAAACAGATGTTTGGTTGGTGGAAAAATAAAACAAAAACCGCAACGATCACCGACGCACAGCTAGCAGTGATCCAGAATTTTCAGACCGATGAACTGCCGGTTGCACTGGGTGAGTTGTTGCTGGACCTGAAACTGGAGCAAAAAACAGCAGGCGATATCTTAAAACTGCAACTGCCGTTTGCTGCCCAATCAATAGCCCCCTTATTACTGCAGCAATTAAAAGAAGTCGGTTTTCACGGCCAACTTGAACTGAGTTCACTGAATCAACTGCCGGCGACCATCGGCAACATCAAACAAATTATTCTGATTGCTTCTGGCAAAGGCGGGGTTGGTAAATCGACCACGGCGGTCAACCTGGCGGTCAGTCTGGCGCAAGAAGGCGCCAGAACCGGTTTACTTGATGCCGATATTTATGGCCCCTCGATTCCGACCATGCTCGGACTTTATGGCGCTAAAGCCACTTCGCCCGATGACAAACATTTATTACCGCAGCATAAATATGGCATTTTTATGCAGTCGATTGGATTTTTAGTTGATCCGGAGGCGGCCTCGGTCTGGCGCGGTCCGATGGCTAGTCAGGCGTTATTACAACTGATTAATGAAACCCAATGGCCGGAGCTCGATTATCTGGTGGTCGACATGCCGCCTGGTACCGGTGATATTCAGCTGACGCTGGCACAAAAGTTACCTGTCGCTGGTGCCATTGTGGTCACAACACCGCAGGATGTGGCACTGGCTGATGCCAAAAAAGGCATCAGTATGTTTAATCAGGTGAATATTCCATTGCTCGGCCTGGTTGAAAACATGAGTTATTACCAGTGCAGCAGCTGTGGCCACATCGATGATATTTTTGGCAGCAATGGTGGTGTTGAACTGGCGCAACGCTATCAGGTACCGGTGCTGGGGCAGTTACCCTTGCTGAAAGCCATTCGTGAACACAGTGACAACGGCCGTCCTATTGCTTTAGACGAAAATGAACAATGTACTGATATTTATCGGAAAATAGCCAGACAAGTGATCTTCGCATTATACTGGCGCGGTAAAAAAATCAGTGAACAACAACCCCAAATTATCATGACGGACGATTAACATGAGACTGTGTGACCGCGATATCGAACGGTACCTGAGTGAAGGTAAAATCTGCATCGAGCCGATGCCAGAACAAGACATGATCAGCGGTGTCAGTGTGGATATCCGCCTTGGCCATAAATTCAGAAGTTTTACCGCTTATGCTGCGCCTTTTATTGATTTAAGCGGGCCACGCGAAGAAGTGCAGGCGGCGCTCGATTCAGTGATGAGTGATGAGTTGGTCCTCAACGACGACGAGGCATATTATCTGCACCCGGGCGAACTGGCTTTAGCCATTACGCTGGAATCGGTTACTTTGCCGGCTGATATTGTTGGTTGGCTGGATGGGCGTTCAAGTTTGGCGCGACTGGGGCTGATGGTGCATGTGACTGCGCACCGCATCGATCCGGGCTGGTCTGGCAATATCGTGCTGGAATTTTATAACAGTGGTCGGTTACCGCTGGCGCTGCGGCCGGGGATGAAAATTGGTGCGCTGAATTTCGAATTGATGACAGGCGCAGCCGACCGGCCTTACAACAAAAGAACCGATGCCAAATATCAGCAACAAACCGGTGCTGTGGCCAGTCGTATTGGGCAAGACGATCAGTCCTGAATAGTTTGACTGACCTCAGGTTTTTTAAGGCTATCAGTCCAGGCGCATAAAAAACCATGCTCCATAAATCATAGCGCCAGAAATGAAAAAGCCCATGCAAAACGCATGGGCCGAAGCAATAAAGCAAAAATGAAGCAGGGCGATTATGCGATAAATCTGCGAACTCATGCAAGTTGATTTTGTTGTTTATTGTGTTTTTTTGCATAACTACCCGATTTAACACTGCAGCTGTTGCTTCACATTGTTGCAGTTTCCACCTCAAAGTAGCGGAAGCGCCTGACATGTCATTACAGAATATCGCCCGACTTTTACTGTTAGCCGCCATCTGGGGCGCCTCGTTTTTATTTATCCGGATTGCAGTGCCTGTGCTTGGCCCGGCGTTTTTAATGAATGGCCGGGTGTTGTTTGCGGCATTATTTTTACTGCTGGCAGCGCTGCTGCTGAAAAAACGGTTATTGCTGGCGGAGCATTGGCAGCATTATCTGAAGCTTGGGTTTATCAATTCTGCCTTGCCGTTTTTGCTGTTCGCGTATGCCGCTGGTGTATTAACAGCGTCATTATTGTCGGTATTGAATGCCACGGCGCCGATTTGGGGCGCCGTCATTGGCATTATGTTTTATCGGCAGCCACTTTCGGCCAAAGTGTTATTCGGCTTGACGCTGGGCGTCAGTGGGGTGGCCGTGCTGGTTGGTTTTGACCCGGTGTTGTTACAACCCGGAGCACTGTGGGCTGTTGCGGCAGCGGCCAGCGCTGCCTGTTGTTATGGCATCGCCACTCATTACACCCGTCGCGCCAAAGCAGTGGAACCTTTTGCCAATGCCCACGGTAGTATGTGGGGCGCATTGTGTTGTTTATTGCCAGCAACTGTATTGTTTCCGGTACAACAAAGCATTACCCCAGGTGTTGCAGCTGCTGTATTAGCATTGGGTGTGGTTTGCACCGGTGTCGCTTATTTGTTGTACTTTAAATTGGTGCAGGAAGTGGGGGCGACTTCGACTTTAACGGTCACTTTTCTCATTCCGGTATTCGGCGTGTTATGGGGCTGGTTGTTCTTAAACGAACAGGTTGGCTGGCACACTTTAGCCGGTTCGCTGACCGTGTTAACCGGTACCGCGCTGGTCACCGGATTTAATCCTGGCAGCCTGTGGCAGCGGCGCCAGAAGCCCGTGCAAAGTACGTCTGACAGCTGATTATAGCCACTAGCAGTATTCAGAAATGGTTCAGACTGCACCGCGTATAAACGAAGGTATCACTGGCAATTTCGGACCAGTTCTATACCCAAAATCATTGAAGATCCGGGTATATTTTCAACCCATGTGTGATGACTGCTAAGGCAGTGAGGAGTGTTGTCCATGAACGGTGTCGGTTTTTCCCTATCCATGCTTAGCTTAGGTTTAGCCCTGGCGCTCACCGGAACCACAGTTTCGGCACAAACGACGCCTGACACCGGCACACCTATTCAGGCCAATGCTGCCGCAGTCACTTTTAGCCAGGCTGAACTTGACCAGATGCTGGCGCCAATCGCCCTCTATCCAGACACAGTGTTGTCGCACATCTTAATTGCCGCCACTTATCCGCTGGAAATTGTCAAAGCCACCCGCTGGCTCAGCGCGCAATCGGCAATGACTTCAGAACAAGCCCTAAAAGCTGCAGAAAACGAGCCCTGGGATCCAAGTGTGCGTGCCTTGGTCGCCTTTCCGCCGCTGCTGACCAAAATGAACAATGAGCTGGAATGGACGCAAAAACTCGGTGATGCCTTTCTTATTCAGGAAGCACAGCTGATGTCGACGGTGCAGGCGCTGCGTGAACGCGCTTATGCCGCAGGCCATTTAAAAGATCAGGAACACATTACCGTACAGCGTCAGGAAAAAGTGATAGTGATTGAGCCGCGGACACCGGAAGTGGTGTATGTACCAGTTTATGACACGCGTGTCGTGTACGGTGACTGGATGTGGCGCGAATATCCACCCATTCACTGGCCATATCCGGATTATTATTCAGGTGGTTCTTACGTCTATTGGGGCGTAGGCGCCCGGGTGTCGTCAGCGTTTTATTTCTCGACTTTTTACTGGCCACAACGGCAGATTGTGGTGATTAACCATCATCATCGTCCGAATTATTACTATCGTCCCCGTGACATTGTGCACCACGAAGAACGTCGTCATTGGCGCCACAATCCTAAACACCGCCATGGAGTGGTGTACCATCAAAGTTATCAGCCAACCCGCGAAATGCGTGGCCAGGGTTACCAACAAGCTGATGTTGGTGAAAGACGACGTTGGGCGGCAGATCAGCGTCAGCGTAATAATATCAGCGTGCCGGAAGATCGCCGGGTTCGTGAACAATACCCCGAGCAACAACGGGCGGCAGTGATCACGAATGAGCGCTCGGGCACCGACATCGATCGTGATCGGTTACGTCAGCATCGCGATGCTAGTCCGGATCGCAATGGTCAACGCACCCGTGAACAGGATGTCATCAATGACCTACAGGCAGACAGTCCGGCTGTCGAGCGCCAAATCAATGTAGATGCCGGTCGCCATCAGGGCAACAGCCGTGAAGTGCGCGGTCGTCTTGATCAAACGCAACCTATTCACAGCAATCAACCGACACGTGAGCGTTCGGTCTACAGTACGCCAGAGCAAGTGGAATCTGTTGAGCGACCAGCCATCGACACGGCTGAGCCAATCAGACGTGAACGTCCGGTGCTTGAAACTCCAAGGGTTGAACGGCAGGAACGGCCTGTCTACGAGATGCCAAAACCTATAGAACGGCAAGAACGACCAGTTTACGAAGCACCAGAGCGTCCGGTATTTGAAACGCCAAGGCCGATTGAGCGGCAGGAACGTCCGGTCTATGAAGCGCCAAGGCCGATTGAACGGCAAGAGCCGGTGTATGAAGCACCAAGGCCAATTGAGCGGCAAGAGCCGGTGTATGAAGCGCCAAGGACTATTGAACGGCAAGAGCCGGTGTATGAAGCGCCAAGACCAATTGAGCGGCAAGAGCCGGTGTATGAAGCGCCAAGGCCTATTGAACGGTCACAACCAGCCTATCAGGCGTCACGCCAGTTTGATCGGTCACAGCGTCAGGAAATGCCCCGTCATGAAGGCGGACGGCAAGAGCGGCAACGCACCGTCGAAAGTCGCCGTTCAATCGAATAACCAAACTGTAAAAAATGCTGTACTTGATAAAAACCACTGCGCTTTGCAGTGGTTTTTTGCATTTAAAGCCGTGTATGCTGCTGGCTTTGCACCTGCTCACTGGAGTTTAAATGAAACTATTCGGTTCGATGTCTTCACCCTTTGTCCGTCGTTTAAGATTGTTGCTCGTCAGCCAGCCGTATGAATTTATCAGTCTGAATATTTTTGAAACGGCCGGTCGGGAAACGCTAGTGCAGTTAAATCCAACGCGTAAAGTGCCGATGTTGCAGGACGGCGAACTGGTGATTTTTGATTCCGGCGTGATCTTCCGCTATTTATGCCAAAAGTTGCAGCTGCCAGCGCTGAGCTGGGCCGATGAAAACCGGCTGACAATGATTAATGCGGTGAACGATTCGCTGGTAGAAATTTTACTTTGCCAGCGCAGCGGCTTTGATACGCATAGCGATAAACTGTTTTTTAATCTGCAACATGAGCGGGTGGTTGGTACATTACAAGTGCTGGAGCAACAGGCTGCAGCGGGGCAATTTGATGATTGGGACTATCTGGCGATGAGTTTGTATTGTTTGCTGGACTGGGCCGAATTCCGGCAGTTAACCGATTTGAAACCCTATCCGGCATTACAACAATTCGTGCAGGCGGCGCAAGATCGGCCTGGCGTTGTCCAGACCGATCCGAGATTAGCCGGATAGTCAGTGAAAAAACTAGAGCGTGTTGACCTTTGGTGGATAGTTTTGCAGTAGTTTGGCTGGTTTTTATGCAAGGCATCGCCCGTGATGTGTAGTTATTCTACATGAGCGGGCGATAACGCCGCAGAAAGGGCAGCCAAGCGCTGCCCGCAGGGTTCAATCGGGAGCCGCGTAGTTAGCGACTTCATTGGTGAACAGGCGGCTCTCGAATGAACAAAATTCATACACCAATGGTCAACACGTTCTAATCCAAACCAATAAAACCACCGGTTTGATGCGCCCATAACTGGGCATAAATACCACCGGCAGCAATCAGTTGCTGGTGAGTACCTTCTTCGACAATCCGGCCTTGGTCCAGCACAATCAGCCGATCCATCGCCGCAATCGTCGATAAACGATGGGCAATCGCAATCACCGTTTTACCGGCCATCAGCGTATTCAGACTTTGCTGAATAGCAGCTTCAACTTCAGAATCCAGCGCTGAAGTGGCTTCGTCCAGAATTAAAATCGGCGCGTTTTTTAGCAGCACCCGCGCAATAGCAATCCGCTGCCGTTGACCACCGGACAATTTCACACCACGCTCACCAACCTGTGCATCGAGGCCGCTTTTACCTTTAGGATCAGTGAGATCTGCAATAAAAGTGTCGGCTTCGGCTGCTTTAATCGCCGCCAGTAATTCAGCTTCGCTGGCGTCCGGCTTGCCGTATAACACGTTTTCCCGTACTGAGCGGTGCAGTAATGACGTATCCTGCGTCACCATGGCAATTTGCGCGCGCAACGATTCTTGCTGCACCTGACTGATATCCTGACCATCAATCAGGATTTTACCTTGCTCCAGATCGTAAAAACGCAGCAGCAAGTTGACCAAGGTCGATTTCCCGGCGCCGGAGCGGCCGACTAAACCGACTTTTTCGCCCGGTTTAATTTGCAGTTGCAGCCCATCTAATACCGGGGCTTTATTGGTATGACTGCTGTCATTACCAAAAACCTTGCCATAATTAAATTTCAAATCAGCAAAAGTAATAGCGCCACCAGACACCGCCAATTGCTTGGCATCAGGCACATCCTGCACCAGTTGCGGTTGCGCCAGGGTAGTGATGCCATCGACTACAGTGCCGATATTTTCAAATAAACCACTGACTTCCCACATGATCCACTGCGACATACCGTTTAAGCGCAGTGCCAGACTGACGGCTATGGCAATTGAACCAATACTGACCGCCTGTTCGGTCCACAGCCATATCGACATCGCACCAATGGCAAACACCAACAGATAGTTCAGCGTTTGTACCGAGAACGTCAGCCAGGTCACCAAGCGCATTTGCTGGTAAACAGGTTGCAGGAATTGCGACATGCTGTCTTTGGCGTATTCAGCTTCGCGGCTGGTGTGCGAAAACAATTTAATAGTGTTGATGTTGGTATAGCTGTCGACAATACGACCGGTCATTTCAGAACGGGCATCGGCCTGGCGGGTGGCGACATCTTTTAGCCGAGGCACAAAATAACATTGCAGTGCAATATATAGCCCTAGCCAGACCAGGAGCGGCGTCACTAACAGTAAATCGGCATCGGCAATCAGGTACAACATGGTGCTGAAATACACCAGCACATAGACCATCACATCGAGTAACTTTGTAGCGGTTTCCCGCACAGCCAGCGCCGTTTGCATCACTTTGGTGGCAATCCGGCCGGCAAAATCATTCTGATAAAAACTGATGCTTTGTTTGAGTAAATACCGATGCGCCGACCAGCGAATGGCCATCGGATAATTGCCCAAAATCGTCTGATGAATGACTGCTGCGTGCAGCAAAATCAGCGCCGGAATACCAACAGCCGTTAACAAACCCATGGTTAGTAAAGTTTTACCTTCAGTCTGCCACAGGGTTTTTGGGTCTTTTTCAATCAGCCAATCAACCAATTGCCCCATAAAACCAAATAACGACACTTCCAGCATCGCAATCAGCGCCGTTAAGGTCGCCATCACTAATAGCGGCCAACCCATGCCTTTGCTGTAATGCAGGCAAAACGCCAATAAACCGCGCGGCGGTTGTTGGGGTTCGGCAGCAGGAAAGGGGTTGGTTAACTTTTCAAAAAAACGCAGCATAAAAGCCTGATCTCACTGATGAAAATTATAAAACTGCGGAATTATCGCGGGCATTATTACGAGCATAGTGCGCCAGCACCTGCTGACTGACCGCGATCACTAGTTGAATTTGCGCCAGGCTGACATCCAGATGCGTGACAAACCGCAACCGGCAACGCTGCCCATCAGCACTTTGATAGCTGCCAGCGGTGCACAGAATACCTTGTTCGGTGAATTGCTGCCGCAGAAAATCAGCTAGTTTTGGTGACAGATCACAAAACAAAATATTGGTTTGTACCGGATGGCATGAGAACTCCGCCTGCAACTGATGTTGAACGACAGCAGCATTCAAACCTTCGGCCAATAACTTGGCATGTTGGTGATCTTCGGCCAGGCGTTGCACATTGTTGGCAAGGGCATAACTGCCAGCAGCCGCCAACACACCGGCCTGACGCATACCGCCACCCAGCATTTTTCGAATACGACGCGCTTTGGCGATGAATTCATGCGAGCCAAGCAACAAGGATCCAACCGGCGCGCCTAAGCCTTTGGATAAACAGACTGAAATGGAATCAAAACCAGCGACTAATTGCCGGACCACTTGATAGGGGTCTTGTTGTTGCTGGGAGGCAATGGCGACTGCGGCGTTAAAAATCCGCGCGCCGTCGATATGACACGCCAGCCCTTGTGCTTTACACAGCTGTTGCACTTGCTGCATATAATCCAGCGACAACACCTGACCACCGGTGGTGTTTTCAATCACCACTAAACGGGTGCGGGCAAAATGTGGATCGTCTGGTTTAATCGCTGCCAAAATATCATGTAGTGCTAAAGAACCATCCGGTTGATGGGCTAATGGCTGCGGTTGGATCGACCCCAGCACCGCCATGCCACCGGCTTCCCATTTATAGGTGTGCCACTGCTGACCCACAATAGCTTCATCGCCGCGCTGGCAATGGCTCATTAAGGCAATCAGATTGGTCATGGTACCGCTGGGCGCAAATAGTGCTGCCTCAAAGCCCAATAACTGACAGGCTTGTTGTTGCAACAGATTGACGCTTGGATCATCACCAAACACATCATCGCCCAGTGGTGCCGCGAACATCGCTTGTTGCATGGCTTGGGACGGGCGGGTGACGGTATCACTGCGTAAATCAATCATAGTTGCACTCGGAACAGGAAGGAAAATTCGGCACTAGTGTGCCTGAAATCTGCAAGGCGCTAAAGTCATCTGCGGCTAACTGAGTGATTTATCTGATCTGTCGAGCGCTGTACCCGTTGTAAGTACGGGCGCAGCCGAGGTTTGCGGTGATGGCAGTGGCATGCTATGTTTCGGACATCTAGACGCTGGCGGTTGAGCATTTTGGCAGCTGTTTTTTTATCATCCATCCGGTTATCGCATCGCTTGCTGAAGTTTGTTGGCAGTTTGCTGTTGTTAAGCCATTTTTCGCTGGCGGCCTCCGATGTGCCGGTGCTTGAATGGTGCCTCGACCATTATCCAAATCGTCACGCGTATCCCAAAAATGCTGAACCCTATGGCCCCACCGTTGATTTGATGCGGGAACTGGCGGTGCGGTCTGGTTTTGTGCTTAAGTTCAGTCTAGATACCCCGTTTGCCCGTTGTCTGAAACAAATGGCCAGTGGCAAAACCGATTTAATGATTAATCTGAACCATAGTGAACAACGCGCGACTTATATGTATTTGCTGCCTTATAGCAAAGGACAACCGGAAGTGTTGTATCTGCACCCGAAACACCAGGCGATTAATCACTTTTTGCAACTGCAAAACAAAGCAGTGGCTTTGGTACGGGGTTATGTGTATGCCGACAGCTTGCTGCAAAGCATCCACCAGCAACAACTGACCGTGCATGAAGCCGATACGCTTGATAACGCTTTTGGTCTATTGCTGTTAAATCGGGTAGATGCTGTCGTAGCGCCGCAACAACAAGCCTTGCATGTCATTGCCAGCCATCCGCAATATCAGCAGCAATTTCGGGTGATTGCGCTGGACTCTGCCCTGGTCACTGAGTTGTACGCCCATCTGGGTTTTTCGAAAAAAAGTGCTTATCCGCAGTTGTTGCCAGCCATCAGCAAAACTTTGCAACAGCTGGTGGCTGAAGGGAAAATACCGCGCAATCATGTTGAAGCGGACGGTGAGGGATCGTTGAATAAACCTGAAAGAGCCCGGCAGTTAGATTGAAGTTGATCCGCTGTTCATTCAAATTTTTGCTGCAGATTGGCAAGATCCGGCACCAGCCATTGCGGGTCTATACAATCTGCCAGATGCTCGCCAATGTAACGGATCAACTGGCGCGAAGCCGCATCCAGTCTGCGATCTTTACGCCGTACCAGATACCAGTGACTTTCCAGCGGAAAGCCTGCAACTTTGAGCACAGCACAAGGTTGTGGCTGCTGCCCCAGGGTATGGGCGGAAATTACTGACAAGCCTAAGCCGGCCGCCACACAAAGCCGGATCGCTTCATTACTTTCAATCTGCATGGTTTGCAGCACACCCAGCCCCTGACTGCTCAGCCAGGATTCAAACATCAATCGGGTGGCAGAGCCAGGCTCGCGCATGAGAAACCGCTCTTGTTGCAGCTGTGAAAATGTCAGGTTAGGTAAACCAACGGCCCAGTGATCCGGCGGCGCAATCAACTGCAATGGGTTTTTCAGAATACGTGTTGCTTGCATCGTTTGTCCGGCTGGCGGATGACTAAACAAATACAAATCGTCTTGTTGGCGTTCAAACCGCGACAAAATATGCGCGCGGTTGCCGACGTTGACCGTTACTGTGACTTTGGGGAATTTGCGGTAAAAACCGCCGAGAATTTGCGGGATCACATACTTGGCGGTAGTGACAATACCCAGGCTGATTTGCCCAAGATTGCCATCACGCTCTTCGCTGAGAAAACTGCTGAAGTCGTCAAATCTTCCTAGCACGTCACAAGCCGCCTGATAGAGTTCCAGCCCGATATGAGTGGGCGTGATTTGCTGCGCCTGATATTCCAGCAGTGGCGCACCAACAGCTTCGGTTAACTTTTTTAATTGCAACGATACCGTTGGCTGCGTCAAATGCAGCATTTTTGCCGCCGCAGTGACCGAGCCCAAGCGCACCACCTGCACATAAACTTGTAACAATCGAAAACTCAGTTGCCGGACATCCATAGATGATTGTCTATACCTGACTCTAAAACAATTAATTATCCAATATAGCCATTTGTCGGCACAATCGCCAGCCGAGAGGTTGCAGGCCAAGTTTTTCGGAACATAGCGCTGCTGTTGGAAATTTACCGACCATGGGTTGAATTGGGAGTGAGCAGATGCCGGATATTGTAATTGCGTTTTTTGTGCTGGGGCTGACGGCCGGCTTGTTAAAATCAGATTTAAAAGTACCACCGTCCATCTACGAAACCTTGTCGATTATGTTGATGCTGGTGCTCGGTCTCAAAGGCGGCATGGCGTTACATGGCCAATATTCGCACGACATGTTAGAAAAACTGATCCCAATCGCCTTGCTGGGGTTGTTGATCCCGCTGTTGCTTTATCCGCTACTGAAACGTTTGATTGGTCTGTCGCAGGCCGATTCGGTCAGTGTCGCGGCGCATTATGGTTCGGTCAGTGCCGGGACTTTTGCGGTGGTGCTGGCGCTGGTGGAATCTCAGCAGCTACCGCTGAGCCCGGAAACAACCTTGTATTTGGTGGTACTAGAATTACCGGCCATCGTCGGGATGTTGTGGTTGCATCAAAAACTAAGCGGTGAGGGCAGTACCTGGAGCATTTTGCGTGAGTCGCTGACCAGCCGTGGTGTATTGCTGTTAGGTGGTGGTGTGTTGATTGGCGTGCTGTATGGCCCTGCTGGCCTGGCGCCGTTAACTCCGGTGTTGTTTGGTGGTTTTAAAACCATGCTGGCGCTGTTTTTACTGGAAATGGGCTTGTGTACGGCGCGCGCTTGTTCACCCTTGCCGCTGGCGCAGTGGCGTTTATTAGCCTTCGCCGCAGTAGCGCCTTTTGCATTGGCTTGGCTTGGGATTGGTTTGTCGCTTTGGTTACAATTACCGCATGGCAGTGCTTTGGTGCTGACGGCGCTCACCGCCAGCGCTTCTTATATTGCAGCGCCGGCAGCTATTCGCGCGGCTATTCCCAGCGCCAATATCGGGTTGGCGTTATTGGCGGCGCTGGGGATTACCTTTCCGGTGAATGTGTTAGTGGGGATCCCGGTGTATCAGCAGTGGTTGAGCTGGTTTTATCTGAACTCATAATACGCTCTAGCCTCGCGCCACTTAAACTATCCTAGCTTTGGCGCATCAAAATCAGCCGGTTCGTCTGAATAAACGCAGACGTTCCAGGCTTGAGCCAAACCATCGTCGGCTAAACAATACTTTTCAAAAAAGTTATTAATTTCAGCGCGTTGACAATGCGCTTCGAAGCTTGCCAAATCAGCCCAGATTTCATTAAAAACGATTGGATAACTGGTGCCTTGGGCAAAGGGGCTGGTGATGTGACGGGTGACACGGTATTGCAGGCAACCGTCTTCCCTTAAAGTATTTGGCTCCAGCTGCTGCAGCACCTGAAATAACGCCGCTTCCTGACCTTCTTTAGGTAAAAACTGTGCCAGGCAATAGACTTTTTTTGACATAAAAAATTCCTCCAGGTATTCAAAACCGCTCGAGTGTACTCCAGTAAGTGGCAGCTGTCAGCCAGGCTTTGTTGAAGTGTTCGCTACTACTTAGCGGAAATACCTTGATAAATAAATTTCTATCTAATTGATATTTAAGCAATAGATATTAATAGAGAACAAATCGGCGCCAAATGGAGACCCACACCAGCCCCGGCTGTTGTATTGCGGCGGCCGTTCACTGATGCTCAGGCACATCACTGCTTTGGCGGATAAGTCAGGGCAAAAGCAAGTTGTACAGGATTGGTTATGCATAAAAAAGGGTGGTTGCTGCTGGCGCTGGTGTTACAGGCAGGGCTAGGGCTGAGTTGGTTTTTCGATTGGCCGCTACATTTGCAGCAGTCGCAGGTGCAAGACGGACCTTATGTGTTTTTCGAACATGGGCAAACTATCAATGCGCTGTGGGTCTGTGATGGCGAAAAACAGCAATTGCAGCAAGCCAAAAGCACTTTATTAGCTCCGCGGTGTGGATATGCCAAACCGCTGCAAATCCGCGATCGGGCTGAACCTTTGCCAATGGTCAAATTCAGCGCGCCAAAACTGGCGGCACTCAGTGATATTCACGGCCAGTTTCATCTGCTGCAAGCATTGCTGCAACAACACGGTATCATTGACGCACAGCAGCACTGGCTGTTTGGCGATGGTCACCTGGTCATTGCTGGTGATGTGATGGATCGCGGGCCTGCCGTCACTGAAATTCTGTGGTTTTTATACCAGTTGGAACAACAGGCGCGCGAGGCCGGCGGTCAGCTGCATTTGTTGCTTGGGAATCACGAAACCATGGTGCTACGAGGTGACTTACGGTACCTGAACGACAAATATCAGCAGGTAGAGCAGGTGCTCGGTACCAGTTATCAGCAACTGTATAGCGCTGATTCTGTGCTCGGTGACTGGTTGCGTAGCCGGCCGGTGCTGGTGCAGGTCAATGACAGTCTGTTTGTGCATGCCGGACTCCATCCTGATTACCTGGCGCTTGGGCTATCGATGACGGAAGTCAATGAACATTACCGGGCTTCGCTGGGATTAGACAAAGCAGCGGTAAAACAACAACCGGTGCTGGAGTTTTTATATGGCTCGTTAGGCCCGATCTGGTATCGCGGTTATTTTCGTGGAAAAGGCGCCGTCAGCCAGGAAGAACTGGGTCAATTGCTGCAGCAACTGCATGCCCGACGGGTGATTGTTGGCCACACTAGTATGGACGCAATTTATTCACATCAGGGCGGACAGGTGATATCGCTCGACAGTAATATTAAAAAGGGTGAAAGCGGAGAGCTGCTGTTGTGGCAGTTGCCGGGTATGACGCAAGGGCAGTTTATGCGCGGCACTTTAAATGGTGACCGGTTGCCAATAACGACTTATGTCGCACCGGCCAGTGATTAACGCAGGCTACGTAGCCACTGCACAAGGGGTGACTGGCGAATTTTTCCATGGTAACTAATTGTTTAAAGTAGAGAAGATATTAAAAAGAGAGAAAAAGGTAACAAATGGAGTTGGTACCTGTTGAGTTGTCATTTTGACTTGCTACAAGTTGCAACCGCAAAACAGCACAAGTCAATCAGGCGCTGCTAATTCATAGCAAAGTGGCAAAATGAGCGCCTGTCATGAATGACATTTTTTGTTGGATAGTTGTATTTGACACATGAATCACAGCGGAACATAAAATTAAAACAGGAACATGAGCATGAATAATAAAACCCTGATCGCGCAAATTATCGGCACGGCACTGCTGGGCAGTTGCTGGTTACCGGCCATGGCGCAAGTGGCGCCAAACACTGCTACGGCCGATGACAAAATTCCGGAACGGATTGAAGTCACCGGTTCCAGAATTAAGCGCACCGACATGGAAGGTGTCGCACCGGTCACGGTGATCAGTGCCATCGATATCGAGATGAGCGGTTTTAGCAATGTTGAAGAAATTCTGCAGGCCAGTATCGGTAACGCTGGCCGCACCGTCGAAGGCAACGAATCGAGCTGGACTCAGGGCGCCAGTACCATCAATTTGCGTGGTATGGGCGAAAACCGCACTTTGGTATTGGTCAATGGTAAACGTATTCCGCAATACCCAACGGCCACCGGCGGCTCGACCAACTTTGTCGACACCTCAACTTTTCCTTCCAGTGCTGTGGAACGGATTGAAATTTTGACTGGCGGCGCTTCGGCCATTTATGGCTCCGATGCGATTGGCGGGGTGGTGAATATCATTCTGAAAAAACAATATGAAGGCTCGGTGCTGGAAGCCCGGCATGAAAACCCGCAGCACGGTGGTCGTGATAAGAGCAAACTGTCGTTCACCAGCGGTATCAGCTCTACACTCGGCGAAACAGTGCTGGTACTGGAATACACTGATGAAGAGATGTTAAGAGCTGGTCAGCGTGATATCACCGCGGGCTTTGGTCCCGATGGTGTCGGTACGTTCAGTTCAACTTCCGGCTACATCCGCGATCGCAACAAGGCCTATCACAAAGACGAATATGTGATGGCAACTGAGCAGCAATGTGCTGATTTGTTTGGTGAATTTGGCAGTTGGAATCCAGCGGAAAGTCGTTATAAATGTCGCTACAACAGCTTTGCCGAAGAAGGTATGCAAACCGCCAAAGAAGAATACAACTTAGTGCTGAATCATCAGGCTGAACTTGCCAATGACTGGACCTTAAGTGGTTTATTACAGGCGAGTGACAAGACCACCAACCGTGGTAATGCCCAAAAGAGTATCAGCCCGACCATTTATATGGATCGCAATAATCCGGGCAAATACAGCTACAACATCAATGATTTTGCCAGTCGGCGTGAGTTCCGGGTGTATCGCCGGTTAGACGATTATGGCCAGACCCGCGATTACACCGGTGAGCAGCAAAGCCTGACCAGCTCCATTGGCCTGCAGGGCGCAGTGGGCGACTATCAACTGGAATTTGGCTGGGCTTACGGCAAAAGTACTTTTACCCGCCAGGGCCGCAACCAAATGCTGGCGGATAAATTATTGGAAGTGATTAGCTTAAACCCAGCTGATTCAGCCAATCCGGATAAATGGTATCCGATGGACAAGATGACTCAGGCGCAGCAGGACAAACTGTACGCTGAAACCCTGACTGACGCAGGCTCTGGTTTGAATCAGCTGTCGGCAGTACTGACCGGCGATTTATTCGATATGCCAGCGGGTACTGTGCAGTTTGCCAACTCAGTGGAATGGGCCCGCGAATGGTATTTCGATTTAAAAGATATCAATACCACGAGCGGTAACTTGTTAGGTCAGGGCGGTACTCAAGGCCGTGGCGAGCGTAAACGTTATGCCGCCGCAACTGAATTTGCTGTGCCGTTGTTGGGTGCCGACAGTTCCATCGGGGCGCTGGAAATGAGTGCTGCCGTGCGTTACGACTATTATGATGACCGTTCTGATGTTGGCGGTGCGGCCACACCACAGCTTGGCTTTAAGTATCAGCCAACTGATGACGTGTTGGTCCGGTTGAATGTGGGGCGTAGTTTCCGGGCGCCAGATTTACACCGGATGTATGCCGGGGTCAGCCGCTCTTTTTCAGAAACCACCATCAAAGTTGATCCGGCACATCCGGTGGGTGTGGATGACAGTTTTGAATCAATTAGCGCCGGCAATATTGCGCTGACGGAAGAAAAAGGCAAATTTGCTAACATGGGTGTTGTCACCCAATTTACCGACGATTTAAGTGGCAGTATTGATGTTTGGCGGGTGTCGCTGGAAGGCGCAGTGTATAGCCAGAGCAGTACCCGTATTTTGGAAAATCCAATCTACAACATGACCGGCAAAGCGAATAACTGTAATGAACTCAGTGGCATTGGTTATTTACTGCAACAGCCCGATGGTCAGACTTACAAAGATGTGTTTTGTGTCCGCAGTGGCACCATCAACAGTGCTTATGAATCATCGCAGGGCATTGATGCTGAGCTGACTTATAAAATGGATTTGGGCGACTATGGCAGTCTGAAACTGACACCAAAATTGTCTTATACCGCGAAAAAGGAATATCAGGCGTTTGCTGAAAGTCCACGGGTAGAAGAAACCAAAGACGATTATTTACCAACCTGGAAAAGCGAAGTGGCCCTGCGCTGGAACTTGCAGGACCTGAGCGTCAACTTAAGCTGGTACTACCTTGGCACCGGTGAAGGCGAACATGACTGGACGTTAAAAGATGCGGCTGGCAAAGAATACCAGCAAAAAGTCTGGAGCAAGCTAAGTCCGTTTGAACGGGTGAACCTCAACAGCAGCTATCGCATCGATCAACACAACAAGCTGACGGTCGGCATCAACAACCTGACCGACAGCATGCCACCGTTGTTCGATAAAGGTCACCCAAGTCGTAACGAACATCCGTATTTTCTGGAAAACAGCGGCTACAACATCGTGGGTCGTACTTTTTATGCTTCGTATCAGTACAGTTTCTGATCACGCCGGCTGAAGTGGGTTCGTGAATGAGTGGGATCAGCACGTTGCTGATCCCACTGCTAGACAGATTTTGCAGATCTGTGGGCGATATTTATCTAAGCAACCCACAGGTCATCCCCGATGAATACAAAAAACCGAGATGTATACTTGTGCCAAGCTCAAATTGGAAAGGATTAAGCCGGAGTTTGTTGTTTGCCTGTGCTGTGACAGCTGCTGTTGCAACGTCTGTTGCGGCAGATCCGTATGCCAGACCGATAGCTGAGTTGGATGCGCTGGTCGATTTACCGAAACCGGCGCAAAGTCAGTTGTCGCCGGATCAACGTTGGTTATTGCAGGCAACGCCGGTCGCCCGGCCGACGATTGCCGCGCTGCAGGCGGATACAATTGCGCTGCGTGGCCTGGCGGGTATCGCCATAGATGTCAAACGACGTTTACTAAGTTCAGAACCACGGTTTGCCGGTTTTAGTCTGCAGTCGTCGAATGCTGCAACGGTTATCCATCATATTCAGGCGCCGGAACTTGGTTTTTTTCTGGCGCCGAAGTTTTCCCCTGACAGCCGTTATCTGAGCTTTCTGCAGGCAGACGCTGACAAGTTGCAACTGCAACTGCTGGATCTACACACCGGTCAGCGCGTGCCGGATTTAACTACGAACATTGCGTTAGCAGCAACAGCATTGCCGATCAATGCCATCACCGGTGTTTGGTATCAGTGGGCCAGTGACAGTCAAAGTGTGCTTGCACCAGTGGCCGAGCCGGTGCCCGCGGATTTAATGCAGCAACAGCTGGAGCCGTCAGTACAGCAATCGGTGCCGCAAAGTGACGGCCAGCGCCAGCCACAACGTACCATACAATTGTTATTAAAAACCCAGCAGCAACAACAGCTGTTTGCGGCACTGTTAAGTGCCACGGTGCAGCAGTTTGATTTAAAACTGCAGCCAACAAAGCTGACCGCGCCGCAGCCGTTACAGCATTTTGAGTTGTCACCGGACCGGCAACATTTATTGCTGGCAACTTTGCCATTACCTTATTCCTACCAAAGTCGGGTAGACCGATTTGCGATTGATCGCCAGGTACTCGATCTGGCGACTGGACAACATACCGATTTAGCATCACAGCCGTTAGATGAAGGCCGAAAAACCCGTAAAGGCGCCAGAGCCGTCCAGTGGCTGGCAGATGCTCCTGCAACCTTGCTCTGGCGCGAATTGCGACAGAAAAAGCGGCAGGCCGACACTTTGTGGTTATGGCGACCAGGGCAGAGCACGCCACAACTGTTGGCGACGTTGCCGTGGCGACTGGAGCAGGTGCATAGCGGCCCGTCGCAGCAACTGTTATTGCTGGAAGAAAAATCCGGGGTGGAACGTGCCAGTTGGCTGGATCTTAATAGCGGCAAACTGACTTTATGGTATCAACAGCGCATAGCTAGCAAGGCCTATCCCGGTACACCTTTAACCACCTATGATAAGGAGCAGTCCCGCTTGGTTTGGCAGCAGCAAAAGTTGTTGTTAAAACGTGAATCGCCAGCGCGCCAACAACAACTGTGGGCTTATGACCGGACTAAACCGGTGGCCAGTCAAACGGCACAGCTGGTGTGGCAAAGTCAGCTCCATGTTCGCGAGCAGGTGAAAGCAGTATTTTCTGATCAAAGTGTGCTGCTGGAGCGACAATCGCCAACACTGCCGCCAGCCTTGTGGCGCTGGTTTCCAGCACAGCAAATTCAATTAACAACCGCAGCAGTTTTACCGGCCAGTTGGGCCGGTGTTGAGCAACAACAAGTCAGCTTTGAGCGCGTTGATGGCACCAAGTTGTCCGGAACCTTGTATTTGCCCAAAGGTTTCGAGCGCTCACAAGGTCCGCTGCCAACCTTAATCTGGGCTTATCCGCGTGAATATGAAAGTCAGCAGGATTTGCAGGCCGCAGTGCCACATCCGCTGAACTATCCGGGGTTGTCGGCCAATAACGCGGCAGTATTGGCGGCTGCTGGTTTTGCGGTATTTGATAAAGTGACGATGCCAATTTTGGCTGCCGACAAAAAGCTGGCCAATGATCAGTATCTGCCACAGCTGATTGCCAACGCTGAAGCGGCGGTCGCAGTTTTGGAGCGGCTTGGTGTGGCAAAGCGCGGCAATATTGCCATTGGCGGTCATTCCTATGGCGCATTTATGGTGGCCAATTTACTGGCACACACCGATTTATTTGCCGCTGGCATTGCCCGCAGCGGAGCCTATAACCGGACTTTGACGCCTTTTGGTTTTCAGTCCGAGCACCGAAATTTATGGCAACAACAACCGCTCTATTTAGCGATGTCGCCTTATCTGGTCGCCGATAAAATCACCGCGCCATTATTGCTGATCCACGGTGAAGCCGACAGCAATTCCGGTACCAGGCCACAGCAATCGGAACTGATGTTTGCGGCGCTACGCGGGCTGGGTAAACCAAGCCGGCTGGTGTTATTACCCTATGAAGGGCACCATTATCAGGCGCAGGAGTCGGTGCGCCAGTTGTTGGCCGAGCAATATCAGTGGTTACAGCAACACTTAGCACCCCAACCTCGCAAGGCCAGTGCTGTTGTTGTAACGCGTTGAAATTGGTACATTAGCGGTGAATTTAGTAACTGATAACGATATGGCGGAGCCACTGAAAACCCAGACGTCTTGTTTTATGCTGGCGGGCATTCACGTTGATCCGATGGCGCTGACTTTGACAGCGCCCGATCAGACGACGCTGGCTATTCAGCAAAAACCGATGGAAGTGTTGCAGTTTTTGGTGCAGCAATATCCAAAGCTGGTTAGTCGTGAACAGTTGATTGATGTTGTTTGGGCGGGTAATCATTATGTCGGTGAAAAAGCGCTGACCAATGCCATCTGGCAATTGCGTCATCAATTACAGCAACTTGCCCCGCAGGAACTGATTTCTACCGTCCGCAAAAAAGGCTACCGGCTGCATCAGCCAGCGCAATTGATTGATCCATTGACTGTGGCTGAGTTCAAAGAAGCTTCGCCGGCGCCGGTTGATGCCATTCGCAGCCTGGACGGCATGTCGCAGATGCAATCAGATCCTAAAACGCCATCAACTACAGATGTTCAACATAAATCCCAACAGCTGTTTCATCGTTCAAACCGCAACCGCTTCTGGTTGGTGATGCTGCTCTGCACTGTGCTATTGGTCACGGCCGGTAGCTGGTGGTGTTTAACCAAGGCTAACCCTGTGAAAGAACAAAAGCTGACCCATGGCAGTGGCAGGGCGGTATTTCCGACGTTGTCGGATGACGGCCGTTATCTGGCTTTCAGTTGGCGCAAGTTTGAGCAGGCCAGCGATTTATATCTGATGGATTTGCAAAGCCCGGAGCAGCAGTTTAAACAGCTTACATTTACCAATGACAATGAAAGCCGGCCGGTTTGGGGCCGCGATAACCGCTATTTATATTATTCGACGACGACCGCCGTTTACGGCCGTTGTCAGATCATGCAGCTTGACCTTGTGACATTGTCCAGTAAAAAGCTAGCCAGTTGCAGCAGGCATAGTACCGTCTATCTGGATGTATCGCCGGATGGTCGTTTTCTGTTGTTTAACGGCAGCGTCACCGACGATGGCCGTAGCTTGTATCAGCTCGATTTACAAAACAGTGAAGGCCAGCCAGTGGCGCTGCCCTGCAAACGTAACTGTCAGCACCGGGTGCGGGATGTAGCCTTTTCACCGGACGGTAAATATCTGGCGATGACCCGCCGTGGTAATGCCTTGTCCGAACAAATTTATTTGCACGAACTGGCGACCGGTGAAGAAACGCAACTGACCCAAAGTGAAGAAGATATTCTTGGTATGGAATGGCACCCGGACGGCCGTCGGTTGGTGTATGGCGCTTCACGGCAGGGCAAACGCAAAGCGTTATTGCTGGATATTCAAAGTGGCAGCCGCGAAGATTTAGGTGTTGCTGATTTTGCCGGGCATAGCCGGATCACGCCAGATGGAGTGTTGTACTTTCACCGGCTGAACAGCGCCTCGCAACTGGCCTATTTGCCGTTGCAAGCCGGGATGGCCGGAGCGTTATTTCCGCTGACAGCTTCGGATGAACGTTACGAAAGCCCGGATTACAGCGCAGCGCGCCAGGCGATTGTGTATGTCAGCAATGGCTCAGGTTATATGGAAATCTGGATGGCAGCTCCGGATATGTCCAACCCGAAACAACTGACGCAGCTGCATGGCATCGTCAAAAATCCGCGCTGGTCGAATGATGGCCAGAAAGTGGTGTTTGTCGCCCGTTTTGCCGGTGAAGAAAATGACCGGCTGACGGTGCTGGATACGAACACCGGGCAACTGACCACACTGGCTACCGGCGCCAATTCGCATCGACGGCCGAGTTGGTGGCCGGATGATCAAGCGGTGGTTTACACCAGCGGCAATAATCTCCATCGGATTGATTTGGCCAGCGGTCAGATCAGTCGGTTGACGCGGGAAGGTGGAATTTTTTCCCGCATCGCCGACGATGGCAGTTTTTACTTTACCAAAGGTACCAATCAAGGTTTGTGGTTGTTACTACCCGATGGCAAAGAACAACAAGTGGTGTCAGGCGAGCAATTTTCGCCGAAATACGCCTGGACGCTGGTGGGGCAGGATGTTTATTTCCTGCAGCAAAAACCCAATCAGTTGGTATTGAGTCGCTTTGAACGGCAAACCGGCAAGGTGCAACAACTGCAGCTGTTACCAGCGGAGCAACTTTTTCCTCACAACACTATTAGTTACGATCCTCAACAACAACGACTCTTGTTAGAACTGGCGGCCTTTCCACGTGCTGATATTGTCAAACTAGAGCATCCGTTGCTGAAATAAGTGCTCACCAGCAGCAGTTCGTCTATCAACCGGCCGCAGCCTGCTTTTTGAGAACGGTTGCCAGACGCCTGTCTGAAAGTAAGTGTTCAACTCAATTTTACAAATGAGAATTAATCTCATTTGCGTGTTATGCTGTACTCTCTCTGTAAAGTTCACCGGAGTATCCATGACCCAATCTGTTGCCACAGCTGTGAGCTGGCCAGCTATCTGGCTGGCGCAGTTTAAAAAGCATCCATTACTGGCAACCAGTTTTGCGCTGATTCTTTTGTTGATG
The DNA here is from genome assembly GCF_001669775.1 of Rheinheimera sp. SA_1. Lineage (GTDB taxonomy): Bacteria > Pseudomonadota > Gammaproteobacteria > Enterobacterales > Alteromonadaceae > Pararheinheimera. The sequence continues at coordinate 100,361 of NZ_LXWK01000015.1, read as the reverse complement.
GGCTGGTCGATTTGGCAAAGTCTGCTGCCTTTTTTTATTGAAGCGAAGCCGGGGCTAGCGCCACAAACCCAGTTGAGTCAGGCATTTTTCTACGCAGTCCTGGGCGGCACCGCAGGTTTTCTGGCGACCACTTTAGGCGCCTTACCAGCCTTGTGGCTCAAACAATTATCGCAGCGTATGGAAGATGGTTTATTGGGTTTTGCCGCTGGCATGATGTTGGCCGCCAGTGCTTTTTCGCTGATTTTGCCAGGGCTGGCCGCAGCAGAGTTGCAATTGGGATCTGCTATGTCCGGTTCATTCCCGGTCGCCGCAGCCATTGCCCTTGGCGTGCTGTTGATGCTGGGGCTTGATACTTTTATCCCGCATGAACATGCTAAAACCGGACCTTGTGGCCCAGGTCATCAACAGTGCCCACGGTTGTGGTTGTTTGTATTTGCCATCGCTATTCACAATTTGCCGGAAGGGATGGCGATTGGCGTTGGTTTTGCCATGAATGATTTGGCAGTGGGAATGCCGCTGGCTTCGGCTATTGCGATTCAGGATATTCCGGAAGGCTTAGCGGTAGCGCTGGCGTTGATCCGGATTGGCATGCCAACATGGCGTGCGGTACTGATTGCCGCAGCCACTGGTTTGCTGGAGCCTATCGGCGCCGTGATTGGGGTTGGACTTTCCGGCGGTGGGGCTTTGGCCTATCCGATTGGGCTGGGTGCCGCTGCTGGCGCCATGTTATTTGTGGTGTCGCATGAAGTGATCCCGGAAACTCATCGCCATGGTCATCAAACCACAGCAACCATCGGGCTGATGGTAGGTTTTATCCTGATGATGGTGCTGGACACGGCGTTGGGGTGAGCGCCGCTGGCTGTTTTTAGCCATCTTGATCTTTAAACGACAACCATCTTTAACAATCAGTATCTGCCATCAAAGCTATCACCAAAGCTATTGATCAATCACAAATTCGTTGAAGGTCGCAGTGTTCGCCGCGACCTTAATATCCCGCCTGCCAGACATCATTGAATGCAAATAGTTCGCAATAAACATTGGAAATGCAACTAATAATGGTTATCATTAGCGAAATTTATTTTAACTTATTGTCATTTCAGCAATTTATTGTTGTCTCTAATCGCAGTACAGGAGTCCTTCATGTTCAAGTCCAAACCCGCCCGGATCGCCATCGCCTTGCAATTTGCCTTATTGGGTCTGCCAGCTGCTTATGCCCCAGCTGTCTACGCTGCAGTGCAGCCTGAAGCCAATGCCAGTGGCGATGCCGCAATTGAGCGGATTGTGGTGACTGCGTCAGGTTTTGAACAGAAAGTGGTGGATGCGCCAGCCAGTATTTCGGTGATCAGCGGCATTGAACTGCAAACCCGTCCTTACACCACGTTGTTGGATGTAGTACGGGAACTGGAAGGTGTTGATATCGGCGAAACCCGTGACAAAACCGGGCAGGGCACAGTGTCGATGCGCGGTATGGGTTCAGATTACACGCTGATTTTGATTGATGGCCGTCGTCAGAATAATAATGGTGATATTTACCCGAACAGCTTTGGTGGCAACCAATTTAACCATATTCCGCCATTGTCGGCGGTGGAGCGGGTGGAAGTGATCCGTGGCCCGGCGTCGACTTTGTACGGCGCAGATGCTTTAGGTGGTGTGATTAACATCATCACCAAGAAAATTACCGATAAAACCGTTGGTGCATTCTCGCACAGCCGTACTGTGCAGTCAGAATCAGTGTTCGGCGATGATACCACCACCGATTTCAGTCTGTTTACGCCTTTGTTGCCAGGTCAATTAGGTTTAGCACTACGCGGTAATGTGTACGAACGTGACGCATCAGATCCGGAATATGCACCGGCGATGGATCCGGACGGCAATTGGGTCAGCCGCGAATTAGGTTTTGGCGGTGGTGGTAAAACGGTGGATAACACCAACTGGTCAGCCGGTGCCACGTTGAACTACATGCCAAATGACAAACACACGGTGATTTTCAGCTACGATAACTCCGAGCAAAAATACGACAACGATGGCAATCAGCTAGGCACTGAAGATACCTTCGACGCCATGCTGCGCATCGTCAACGCCGCTATTCAGCCACGCGCTGGTTATGCCAAAGATCAACGTTTTGGCCGTGAACAATGGGCGCTGCAACATTTAGGCGAGTGGCAGGGTGATATTCGCAGCAACATTAGCCTGTCCGGCGTCGATACCAGCAACCTGGGCCGGACTTTACCTTACACCGTGGCCGAGCGTAACGGTTTACAAGGGCTTTGGAATGCTGCTTGTTTAAAAGCCGGTGGTAAAAATAACGCCGCATTGAACTGTGTGCCAACTTTTTTGAGTGGTCGCACCGATTCGATTAAATCCACCACCTTCACCAGCCAAAGTGAAGCGGCGAAAATGGCCTTTATGCAGGCCAATTTATCTGCCGCGCAATATCAGCAAATGTTGTCGTATTTACCACGTGATGCCCGTACCTTAGCCACCAACCAATATACGCTGGACGCTAAAATCGATATTCCATTTGAGAACCATCTGGTAGTCACCGGTGGTCAGTTGATTGACGGTGAGATGGAAGACAGCGTATTTGGCATGTACGGTGATGGTTATGTCGAAGGCACAGTGCAAAAACACGAGATGTGGGCGCTGTTCGCCGAAGATAACTGGACAGTGTTGCCAGATGTAGTGCTGACTGCCGGTATTCGTTATGACGATCACAACGTCTTTGGCGGCGAAGTCAGCCCGCGTTTGTACAGCGTGTGGACGGTCAACCCAAGCTGGACCATCAAAGGTGGTGTCAGCACCGGTTATAAAACACCAAAAACCAGTGATTTATTCCCGGGTATTGTCCAATTCGGCGGTCAGGGGGTAAGCCCTGGCGTGGGTAACCCATTGTTAACGCCAGAAACCAGCGTCAATACTGAAGTGGCTGTGTACTACGCGCACGATGATGGCCACAGCTTTAACGCCACCATTTTTAACAATAGATTTGACGATAAAATTTCCAACGGTGGCGATACCATTCCACCTTGTGATATTGCCAAACCAGGTCAACGCTGCGCTGACGTTGGGGCCGGTTGGGCTGATTTAGGTTATGTGTCGTTCTCGCAAAAAATCAACATTGACCGGGTCGATATTCTGGGTGCTGAACTGGCTGGTATTTATCAGTTGCCGTACGATTTAACGCTGCGCGCCAACTATACCTTGACCGATTCCGAGCAAAAAAGCGGTGCCAGCAAAGGGTTACCACTGACCAATACCGCGCGCCATATGGCCAACGCCACATTGGATTACGCAGCGACTGACTTACTGAAACTGTTTTTAACGGCCGAAGTGCGCTCGAAACGCTACCGTGGTTTTGATGCGACCCTAAACAAAGAGTTGTTTTACAAAAACTACGAAGTGTTCCATTTAGGCGCGTCATACAAAGCGTCAGATGCGGTGACCTTCAACGTCCGGATTAACAACCTGTTTGATATCGACTTCACTTCATACAACACGGTGTTCGCACCAGTGGCCGGTGGTGGTTATGCCGGTAGTTATGTTGATGATTTTAATAACAAAGACAAAGCCCGTAACCTGTGGCTGAGTGTCAACGTTACGTTCTAAGCGTTGTAAATAGCGCAGGCCTATTTGTGCTGACGATGTCGACGGCGGACTTCCATCGGTGAGTCCGCCCGATTTAATAGCTACATAATTTGTGTCATACACGGTAGGTTCGACAAGCGCAGCGCCATCGAACATGCTGGTGTTCCGGCATGACCGCCACCCCCGATGATTTTTCGTTAGTTTTCGTGGACGATGGAGCTACGCTTATCGGCGCTACTGCTTTTTAAAATCATCTATTTAAAATCATCACCTTGAGTAGGGCGCTACTCACCGCGACAGCGGTAGTACGCCGGATGGTAAATTTTAAAAGTGCAGTTTTTTACTTCAAAAGTGCCATTTACCCGCTGACTCCTCAACTATACTGGCTTTAACTTCTTGGTCGTCAGTCAGTTGAGGTTCTCAATTTGTCGCGTTCCGCCGTTCGGTTGCTGCTAAGTTCCGGAGTTTGTTGTTTACCTGGATTGTTACTTAGCTGTCTGATGAGCGCAGTGCCAATGAAGGCGATCGCAGAAACCCCGGTGCCGCAGCCGAAACTACAGCCGCAACTGATCGTCTTCGGCTATCCGCATCAAATTGTTGACCCCTTAACACTCTATCCAATTCGGCTGCTGCGCGCAGCGCTCGAAAAATCCGGCGAACCTTTTGCACTGCAAGCCTCACCGGTGCCGATGGTGCAGGACCGCTCACTACGCGAAATTGCCGCCGGTAACCTGGTGGACGTGTTCTGGAGCATGACCAGCATTGAACGTGAACAATATCTGTTGCCGGTACGGATCCCGATTGATAAAGGCCTGTTTGGCTGGCGCGTGTTCCTCACTACCGAAAAAAATCAACATCTTACCGAAACAGTGCAAACCATTGCGCAGCTGAAAAAACTAGTGATCTTGCAAGGCCACGACTGGCCGGACACCAAAATTCTGCAAAGCAACAAGCTAAAAGTAATTACCTCCAACCAATACCGCTCCATGTTCAACATGATAGCGACCGGCCGTGCCGAGCTCTTTCCACGGTCAATTCTTGAAGTGTGGAAAGAAATTGCACTGGAAAAACACAACCTGCGCGTCGACCCCAGACTATCCATCTACTACCCAACCGCCTTGTACTTCTTCGTCAGCAAAAGCCAGCCAGAACTAGCCAAACGCATCGAAAAAGGCCTGAATCAAATGATTGCCAGTGGCGAGTTTGAACAGTTGTTTTTAGAAGAATACGGCGCTGATTTAGCGGAAGCCGTGGCCACGAAGCGCCGGGTAATTTATCTGGAAAATCCTTTTTTGCCCAAGGAAACACCGTTGACGCGGAAAGAGTTATGGGTGGATTTGGAGGCTTTGGTGGGGAAGTAGGTTTTCGGCTGTTAGTTTTATTCGCAACAATTTAATGCTTCAGGTAGATCACTTTTATGGATGAGTGGATCTGACACAGGTCGGTTTCTGAATGGGCTTTTAAAGGAGCGCATTAATCCGACAACGCCGCTTACTGCATTTTTCTAGTCTTTATTGGCAGACAACACCATGTTAGCTGTGATTAACGAAAAACAATGTCGGAAATTGCCGTGGTATTGGGCAGAGGGATTAGGTGATTGTTCACGAGATAACATGGTCTAAAGTTAAATATATGCATTTTATTGCTCATTAAGTAATCGAAAATCAGGGTTTTATCAGAAATATATTAACTTTTATGAAGCATAAATTTGGTGTTTCTGAATACACTACAGCGGTGGAGTAATCGTTCTTTGAGGTTTTGTATTCGCACTCAAAGCTCGATGTCCATGTAGCTTAACTATCTGGAATTAAACGTAAACTTGCAAATGCAAACTTTCCGACAATTCTTTGGTGTTGTAAACTTGATTCAAGCGAGTTGGATACCATCCCCTTGTAGAGTCATATGGAAATTACACTCTCAATTAATGGATTTAATAGGATGAAAAATAAAATTATTTTGAAGTCGTTATTGTTAATGTCATTTTTGATGATGTTTACACCATCAGCTATAGCGGTGGAAAATGGCTTTTTTTGTAGCAACTGTACTTATCAGGAAGCTGCTGAAATTGCCAAACGCGAAGCGCCGCCAAAAGTTCATTGTGTGATCAAGAGTTCTCCTACAGAAGATTATATTGAGGAATGTACAAGTCTGACCAATCGCTTTTTTGTTGTAAACGAATCCAGCCGACAGATTTTTCCATTCACTGTATTTCATAACAACCAAAAAGGTAATCGACAACAGCTAACTCTGGCTACTCGCGACAGCTCTCTTACCAGTGAACAGCGTCTAGCCATCTTAAAAGCTCTAGATGCTAAACTTCAGTTAGGTCCTGCCTTACAAGAACTTGCCAGTAATATGTCAGGCCCGGCTGCAAGTATGGCAAGCTCGGCCAGTAGCAGCCTTACTAAAGATGCCGATAGCGCTTTGTACAGTCAATCAAATACTCAAAGTTCTGATCCTATGAGCGGCTGTGCTACTGACCCACACAAGCATGCCTTGGAAAATGCGTTATCTGAAAGTCACAGGGTGCTTTTAGAGTATAACGCTCGAGCTAGTTTTCAGGCGACTCTTACAAATTCGAAATATTCGTCGCTAAAGGAAGCATTTAACGAATGGAAATTTACTGGATTTGGTATGCAAGGTGGTGCTTATCAGGGTGGGTTTAATATAAGTTGGCAGCATTCTACTGGCGCTTATACTCTCTTCGAGAGGTATATTCACCTTACCGAACTTCACTGGTCCGTCACTCTGAATGAAGCTAACAACATAGACGTAAAATTAAGCTCAACTAACTCCATTATCGATGGTAATTCAGTTGCTTCTTTACTAAGTCGTCCGACCGGTGCATTACCTCCGAAAATATCTGTCTGTCTATTACAGGTGCTACAAGATTTACATTTTGATAGATCCTTGTCTGAAAGAGCGAACGATAGGCAAACACAACATTTTGATACTAGTAGTGAAATGATCGGACGAAACGAAAAACGTGACGACGGCTGGATTTGTCAAACCACCTTATACAACCGACATGGCAGTGTAATGATCAAGTTTTTGTCGAGATGCCGCTAGCTCTGAGAAATTAACTTATTGGCCGTAACTAATTTGATAAAGCCGCGCCGTGAAAAGCGTGGCTTTTTTATGCCATTGCAAGTAATGAGCTCAGCGTCAGAGCATGGAATAAAGTGTTGTATCTAACTGGATTGGAAGTTTTGATAATTTATCAAACCTTCTGGCTCATATTAATCAAGCTATGCGGTGCGTTACAATTTGGTGCGCAATTGGTGCGCTCAAAATTTAACCCGCGAAAGGAAAGCAATAAGTCTATATAAAACAGGGAAATTAATGGTCGGTACGAGAGGATTTGAACCTCCGACCCCTTCACCCCCAGCGAAGTGCGCTACCAAGCTGCGCTACGTACCGACATTGCGGCTTATCATAATGCTTTTGGCTGTGATTGCAACGCTCTCGAGCGCAAGCTCGCGCTAACTGCGTTATTTTTAATCGGTTTTTCGAAAATATCTGCGCCATCGCTTCTAGAAATCCGCTACATTACCTTTCTAGTTATCCATCTGGACTTCCGGCGTTGCCGCTGGCATTTTTCTTGATATTTCCCCAATTACTCAACAGCGGAGACCTGGCTGATGTGGATTTCGTTTACGCTGCTGGCGGCATTTATGCAGGCCTGGCGCAATGCCTTTCAAAAACAACTGTCGGTTGACGTCAATGTGCTGGGGGTAACCTTGGCGCGCTTTATTTATGCCAGTCCGTTAGCCGCCTTGTATTTATGGATTTTATATCGGGATCCATCGGCACAACTGCCGCAGTTTAGCGGCAATTTCGTGTTTTATGTGGTGGCGGCGGCGCTGATGCAAATTCTGGCGACTGCCTTGATGGTGGTGCTGTTTAAGCAGAAAAATTATGCCATTGGCGTTGGTCTTGCCAAAAGCGAAGCGATTTTTGCGGCGGTGCTTGGCGTGTTGTTTTTCGCCAGTACCTTAACGCCACTCGGCTGGTTGGGTGTGCTGGTAGGTAGTGTCGCGGTGTTTTTACTGAGCGGCCTGAGTAGCTTTATAACCATCAGTTGGCCGACGGTGTTGATTGGTTCGGCGTCGGGTTTAGCGTTTGCGCTGACGTCGTTATGGGTGCGCGAAGCCAGTCTGGCGCTGGGCTTGCCGTTTCCTTATGGTGCGGCCTGGGTGCTGTTGTTTGTGATTAGCCTGCAAACGTTGCTGTTATTGCTGTATCTGGCGCTACGGGATAGCGCCACTTTAGTCGCGTTATGGCAGCGGCCGCGACTGACCATCCTCACCAGTGTCACCAGCTGTATTGGATCTTTGGGCTGGTTTACTGCAATGAGTCTGGAAATTGTGCCTTTGGTGAAAACACTGGGTCAGGTAGAAGTGTTGTTTACCTTGCTGATTTCAGCGTTTTTCTTTAAGGAAAAACTGAAAAAGCAGGATTATCTGGGATTAACTTTGATTGTGATTGCAGCGCTCTTGGTGATGTGGGCTTAGGTTACCGCTGGAATTGTCGGTGTAAGTGAGACATTTGTTAAATCTGTAATATTCATTAATATTAATTAAGACAAATGTCATATTCTGGCGCTATGCTGATTTTGCGATGATAAAAACATCAGCAAAAATGCGGTAGCTCACTCGAAGAAAGGGCGCCGGAACCAAAAACAACTTTGCCCTAAATCATTGATGATGCAGGTAGGCGGCAACTGAACGAATCTGGAACGCCAGTCCGACCCGGAGCATAGTAATCCTATGTGACTGGGTCGGACTGACGCTTCAGTGAGTGATGGCGGCCAACAACCCTGCAGCTTCAAGGATGACGGGCAACTCTGGAGCAGCTATGCGCCTTCTTACCCTCGCGGCATTGTTTAGTCTGACCTTGCCTGTACACGCCAAACTATTAATTTCCGAAGTGTTATACGACGCACCGACTAACGATACCACTGAAGAATTTATTGAAATTTATAACGATGGTTGTGCCAGCGTTAATTTAAGTGGTTATTCGCTTGCCGATAATGGCGGCAGCTTTAACTTAAGCGGCACCGTCGCGCCAGCCAGCTATTTTGTGGTGGCGAAAAATACCGCAGCTATGCAAGCTTTGTTTGGCAAAACACCACAACAAACCGGCTTAACGCTGTCGCTTGGCAACAGCGGCGATTACGTCAAATTGCGCCAGGGTACGACTGAAATCGACAGTGTCGCTTTTGAAAATGCCATCAGCGGCTGGACGTTAAACGCTGTGGATAAATCGGTTGCCCGCAAAAATGTTGCCGACAGCAACACCATGGCGGATTGGCAGGTGTCGACCAACGCCGGAAACCCTGGCTCAGGTCTATTAACGACCTCATGCAGCGGCGGTGGCGATACCGTCAATCTGCCGACTTATTATGTCGGCACCAGCGGCAAAACCGGTGCTGCGTTAAAAACCACTTTAAACACCATTTTGCGTGGCCATCAACGGTTAAGTTACAGCGAAGTGTGGGACGCCATCAGCTACACCGATGAAGATCCGGCCAACACCAGCAACGTAATTTTATTATATGCCGGACGCAGCACCGCCAAAACCTTCCGTGTGAATACCAGCAGTTCACTGGATGCCTGGAACCGCGAGCACGTCTGGGCGAAAAGCCATGGTTTTCCAGCAGAAAGCCAATATGCCCATACCGATATTCACCATTTACGGCCGGAAGATGTGTCGCTGAATTCAACCCGCGGCAACAAAGATTTTGACAATGGCGGCACCGCTATCAGCGAAGCACCTTTGAATAAAACCGACAGTGACAGCTTTGAGCCGCGCGCTGCTGTCAAAGGCGACGTGGCGCGGATGATGTTTTATATGGATGTGCGCTACGAAGGGGGTGATGATAGCGGCACACCGGATTTATCCATTCCAAATATCGCACCAACCGGTAGCACCGCACCACAAATGGGTAAACTTTGTGTATTGCTAGCCTGGCACCTCGCCGATCCGGTGGATAGTTTTGAGCAGCGTCGCAACAACCGGATCTATGAGCTGCAGCAAAACCGCAACCCCTTTATCGATAACCCACAATGGGCGACTTCGATTTATGGTAGTCAGTGTCCATAATGCTTAATAAGATGTTGAAATATAAGTAAAGTAGGGCGTCACTCACCGCGAAAGCGGTAGTGCGCCAGCTTTGTTCTTGGTGTGACCGGATGGTTTTTCATCTGGTGCCGAAAGCCAAGTTCTGGGTAGAATAGAGTTCCGCTTCAAGCACTTTGCAAGGAATGATCGAATGTTACCGGCGTGGCTTTCTTCTGCTGATTTTCTGGCCTTTACTCTGGCAAACCCCGAAAAGTTGCCGACTGATCTGCAACCTCTGACATTTCGGCTCCAAAACGGTACCGATTGTCAAATCTGGGATACCGGCATTATCTGTTTTACCCCGCAACACTATGGCAATAACGATATTGTGCTGAGTTGTGGTGTGCATGGTAATGAAACAGCGCCGATTGAAATTTGTGCCGCGTTGGTGCAGGACATTCTGCAAGAACGGTTGCAGCTGAGCGAGCGAGTATTGTTTTTATTCGGTAATCCACCAGCGATTAATGCCGGTAAACGTGAACTGATTGACAATATGAACCGGTTTTTCTCCGGTGCGCATGGCATCAGCGATGATCGCGATATCGATGCCATCAACGATGCGGAAATTTCCTTTGAAAAACGTCGTTGTGCTCGTTTAGAGCAATATGTCAGCCGCTTTTATCAGGCGGTGCCGGCAGGGCGCGAGCGCTGTTTATACGATTTACATACCGCCATTCGCGGTTCGCAATTTGAAAAATTTGCGGTTTACCCCTTTTTACACGGCAAACCCTGGTCGGAAGCACAGTTTAGTTTGTTGGCCGCTTCTGATATCCACTGTTTCTTATTGATGCAAACACCTGCGACTACCTTTAGCTATTACGCCGCGCAAACGCATGGTGCCCATGCCTTTACGCTGGAACTGGGCAAAGCACGGCCACTTGGTGAAAACGATATGAGCCGCTTCACCAAGGTTGCCGACACGTTACGCGCCTTGATCAGCGGCGCTGATATAAAAACCAAACCCTTTGTCGAAACCGACTTTCAGTTGTTTGAGGTGTACCGAGCTATCAATAAACACACCGAAGCTTTTGAGCTTAGTTTTGCCAGCTCGATTGAGAATTTCACCCAGCTGCCATTGGGTACTTTGCTGGCAACAGACGCAGACATTGAATACAGAGTCGAGCAACCGGGCGAAGCAATTATTTTCCCCAACGCCAGTGTAGCGATAGGTCAGCGCGCCATGCTAATGGTCAAACCAGTTTCGGTTATTGGCCAAACCGGCTGATTAAGCGCCACAAAAACTCATTATTCAAAGCGCCGGAACATCGGCGTTTTGTGTTTATAAACGGTTTAAATGATGAAAATTCAATGGTTTATCCTTAGTTGGTTTTTGCGTCCGTTCAGCTGCCACAGGCGGGAATGGCAACAAAAATCGACGCAAGCCCTGCGCCGCTCTGCTAAATTTTAACGGCTGGCCGGGTTGCAATGCAGTTTACGTAAAGGTAAAGTTGCGGCGCATTCTAAAAACGATCATAGCAAGCGAAATGCACCGCATTCAGGTTGACGCGTGCGTCAAGCACCTACAGGTGCACCAGAAGAAGCAACCAACATCCGAAATCATTGATGTTGCAGGTAGGCGACAAGTGAGTGAGACTGGAGCGCCAGCCCGGCCCGGAGCATAGTTGACCTATGTGACTGGGTCGGACTGGCGCCTCAGCGAACGAGCGAAGGCAACAACCCTGCAACTTCAAGGATAAAGGAGGGCGGGCATAGCAAGCACGGGGAGAAGCTGCAGTATCTACCAATAACTGTCACAGAACAGCGGTAATACTGCAGTCTGGTTCAATTTCACGGTAAAGCAGGCAAACAACCAAGGTCCGCGTTACCCGAAACCAAAAGAGAGACCTATGACCAACCCTAATAACGCCACCATTTCGACTGTCCACACAGCCGATTTTACCAGTGGGCACGCGTTACAAATTCCAACCCTACGCATTTTACAAGACGACGGCACTATCTATCCCGGCGCAACTGCCCCGGATCTCGACCAAGAAACTGCCTTAAAAATGTATCACAGCATGAGCTTTATCCGGGTGCTGGACGAGCGGATGCTCGCTGCGCAGCGTCAAGGCCGGATCAGCTTTTATATGCAGTGTTTAGGTGAAGAAGCTGCCACGGTCGGCAGTGCAGCTGCACTTGACGACAAAGACATGATCATGGCGCAGTATCGTGAACAAGGTGCGTTGCGTTATCGCGGTTTCAGCTTAGAACAGTTTATGAATCAGCTATTTTCCAACGAAAAAGATTTGGGTAAAGGCCGGCAGATGCCGGTGCATTACGGCTCGAAAGACATCTATTACATGACCATTTCCAGCCCGCTGGGTACGCAAATTCCACAAGCGGCAGGTTATGCATACGCGCAAAAACTACGTGGTCTGTCGAACGTTACCATTTGTTATTTTGGTGAAGGCGCGGCGTCTGAAGGCGATTTCCACGCTGGTCTGAATATGGCGGCCGTGCATAAAGCGCCGGTATTATTTTTCTGCCGTAACAACGGTTATGCCATTTCAACGCCAGCCAACGAGCAATTTAAAGGCGACGGCATTGCCTGTCGTGGTGTCGGTTACGGCATGAAAGCCATCCGCATGGACGGTGCTGACATTCTGGCGGTATATCAAGCCACCAAAATGGCGCGTGATCACGCCATTGCCACCAACGAGCCGGTCCTGCTGGAATCGATCGCTTACCGTTTAGGCGCGCATTCTTCTTCAGATGATCCAAGTGGTTACCGCAGCAAAGAAGAAGAAGAACAATGGCGTAAAAACGACCCGATTTCCCGTTACCGCTTATGGCTGATTGCCAAAGGCTGGCTGGACGATGCCGCTGACAAAGCGCAAATCGAAGCCTTACGCGGCGAAATTCTGGACGCATTAAAAGTGGCGGAAAAAGTCGCCAAACCAGGTATCGAACACTTAATTTCTGACGTGTACGCTGAGCCTATCCCTGAGCTTGAACGCCAGCTGGCGGAACTGAAGCAGCACATCCGTAAATATCCGGATGCTTATCCAATCACGTCGGGGAGAATGTAATGGCTAAAATGAATATGTTGCAGGCCATTAATAACGCCCTTGATCTGGCGATGGCTAAAGACAGTACTGTGGTTTGTTTTGGTGAAGACGTTGGCCACTTTGGTGGTGTGTTTCGCGCGACTTCTAAGCTGCAGGAAAAATACGGTAAAGACCGTTGCTTTAATACGCCGTTAACCGAACAGGGTATCGCTGGTTTTGCCAACGGTATGGCGGCACAAGGCATGAAGCCGGTCGCGGAAATTCAGTTCGCTGATTACATTTTTCCGGCCTTTGACCAAATCGTCAATGAAACCGCCAAGTTCCGTTACCGCTCAGGCAATGAATTTAATGTTGGTGGCCTGGTATTCCGCACGCCTTACGGCGGTGGTATCGCCGGTGGTCATTACCACAGCCAGTCTCCGGAAGCCTATTTTGCGCATACGCCTGGTTTAAAAGTGATAGTGCCGCGCGACCCGTACCAGGCCAAAGGCTTGTTACTGGCCTCCATTGCTTCTGAAGATCCAGTGATTTTCTTCGAACCGAAAAAGCTGTACCGCGCCTCCACCGGCGAAGTGCCGGAAGAGTATTACGAAATTCCATTAGGCGTGGCCGAAGTGATGCAGGAAGGCAAAGATGTCACTGTGTTAGCCTGGGGCGCGCAAATTGAAATTTGCCAAAAAGCTATAGAAATGGCCGCCGCCAAAGGTATCTCCTGTGAACTGATTGACCTTCGCAGCATTCTGCCTTGGGATGTCGATACTGTGGTGAAATCGGTGCTGAAAACTGGTCGGTTAGTGATTAACCATGAAGCGCCGCTGACCGGTGGTTTTGCCGGTGAAATCGCTGCCACTATTCAACAGCGTTGTTTCCTGCATCTGGAAAGCCCGATTGCCCGTGTTTGTGGTCTGGATACTCCGTATCCGCTGGCGCTGGAACGTGAATACGTCGCCGACCATTTAAAAACTTTTGAAGCCATTGTCGCTTCAGTCCAGTTCTGAGCGAATTCTGATCGAGGCGATGATGAAAAAAGATTTTATTCTGCCGGATATCGGTGAAGGGATTGTCGAGTGTGAACTGGTCGAATGGCTGGTGAAAGAAGGCGATACCATTGTTGAAGACCAACCGGTCTGTGACGTGATGACCGATAAAGCGCTGGTGCAAATTCCGGCGGTGTTTAACGGTGTGGTCAGCAAACTTTATTACGCCAAAGGTGATATCGCCAAGGTGCATGCGCCATTGTTTGAAATGACGTTAGCCGGTGAAACGGCTACGCCTGCTATCGCAGCTCCGGTTGTGGCTGCTGTTGCGTCCGTAGCATCAGTTGCGCCAACTGCGCCTGCAACATCCGGCACTATCGTCGAAGATTTCCTGCTGCCTGATATCGGCGAAGGTATTGTTGAGTGTGAAGTGGTGGACTGGCTGGTCAAAGAAGGCGATATCATCGCTGAAGATCAGGCCGTCTGCGACGTGATGACCGACAAAGCCTTAGTGCAAATTCCGGCCAAATACGCCGGTAAAGTGGTGAAGCTTTACACCGCAAAAGGTGATATTGCCAAGGTGCACGCACCATTATTTGCCATTGAGCGAGTGATGGAAGGGGCCGTTGCAGCGCCAGTCGTTGCAGCACCGGTTGTGGCTGCTTCAACGGCAGCAGCGCCAGCACTTTCAGCAGTCGCTGTTGCAAATAACGGCAAAGCTGTGGCAAGCCCAGCGGTGCGCCGCTTAGCGCGGGAATTAAGCATCGATTTAACTCAGGTGCCTGGCACCGGTGCCAAAGGCCGGGTGTTTAAAGAAGATGTGCAAAACTTTGCGACTGGTGTGAAAGCGCCAGTGGCTGCCTGCGCTATAAAAGAAGCGGCAAAAGCAGCAACGCCTGCAACTGCAGCGTCAGTAGCCACCGGCGGTCGTCGCGTTGAACCCATCAAAGGCATTAAAGCAGCGATGGCAAGGCAAATGGCCGAATCTGTGGCGACTATTCCACATTTCACCTATTGCGAAGAGATTGATTTAACCGAACTCATCGCGCTGCGGTTAAGCCTGAAAGACAATCTGGCGAAGCAGGGCGTCAAGCTGACAATGATGCCGTTTTTTATGAAAGCAATGTCGTTGGCGCTGAACGAGTTCCCAATTCTGAATACGCAGGTGAATGCCGATTGTTCCGAACTGACTTATTTTGACGATCACAATATTGGTATTGCGGTGGACTCGAAAGTCGGTTTGTTAGTGCCAAATATCAAAGGTTGTCAGGCAAAATCAATTGTTGAAATAGCCAAAGATCTGACCCGCTTAACAGATTTAGCCCGTGAAGGTCGTGTCAGCCCGACAGACTTAAAAGGCGGCACCATTACCATTTCCAACATTGGCGCTATCGGCGGTACTGTGGCGACGCCTATTATCAACAAACCGGAAGTGGCGATTGTGGCGCTTGGTAAAGTGCAGCAACTGCCGCGGTTTGATGATAAAGGCCATGTGGTGGCCCGTTCGATCATGCAAATCAGCTGGTCGGGCGATCACCGGGTGATTGATGGCGGCACTATTGCGCGCTTCACCAACCTTTGGAAAAAGTACCTGGAAGAGCCAAGCGCGATGCTGGTTGCAATGCGCTAAGCGGTTGCTTGCGAAATAGTTGAGTTAAAACACCGGTTTAGGCCGGTGTTTTTTTTCGATGGTGTCAATAAGTGATGAGGCGGCAGACAAAAGCAGACCTTTTGCGGCATGGATGCCGCAACAGAGCCCCCAGAGATGGGTTCACGGCGAGTCTGCGTTGTCTGACGTCTCATCAGCTTGCATGGCTACATTTTTGTTAGGCTGCAACAATTTTTGATGGAATAACTGTTCATACCGGCCTGACTTTTTCGCTGCTGCCAATTGTTGATTAAACAACGTTTTTAACTTTTCACTCTGTGAGGACTGCTTCGGGAATAACAAAAAACTCTGATTGCGTAGCAGCGGTGTCGGATGATGGGTAATTTGCGCTGTCAATTCTTCAGACAAGCTTTGCAGCACATGATAACCAACCTGAATTTCCTCCCCGAACGCGTCAATCCGCCGGGCTATCAAGCGCCGGAAGTTTTGCTCGGTGGAATTGACGCGGGTCACGGTTAATTCGCCTTTAGCCAGTGCCTGATCAAAGGCGGGGCCGTAGCTATAACCCAGGCCACCGCCGAGCTGCAGGTTTTTCAAGTCGGCCAAAGTCTTCCATGCCAACGGCTGTTGTTTTAAATGAAACAACACAAACTTTTCTTCGAGCACCGCATCACTGTACAGATAATCGGTTAAGCGGTTTTCGGCGAACATCCAGATGGCGGTGGCATCGTAACGACCAGCTGCGGTGTCGTGGTAAGCGCGGGCCCAGGGCAAAAAGTGGAATTCGACGCGGTATCCGGCATTGGCGAATAGTTCACGGATCAACACTGCGGCGCTGCCATTGTTCGGCAAATGTTCGCCTAAAAACGGCGGCCACTCACCAGCGCTGATGGTCAGTGGGACCAGCGTTTTCTCCGGAGACTGCGCTGAAACTTCGACACTCATTAGCAACATCTGCAACGACAGCAGCAACAACATCAAATTTGCCAGAGCTCGGGTCCAAAACATCAATTTACGGGTTCCTTGCAGCATGGTAACTTCATTTTTTTTCAGTCGTTAAGTCATACGGCTGCAGCGCAGTAATCGTTCAGTGGCTGATTTTGGGATTATGATGGAAAAGCACCAACTAAGAAACTTCTACATTCCCGAAGAACAGTCGTTTTATCTGTTAAACGCCAACGATGCCAAAAAGCTCAAAGATTGGGTGGCGCTTTGTATCGAAGAGCTGCAAAAACTCGGTTACCGGCAGATAGAGTTGGTGGGTAAAGGCGCTTATGGCTTTGCCTTTGCCGGGCTCGATAGTCAGCAAGAGCAATGTGTGTTTAAGTTTTCCCGCATCAATTTGCCGCCGCATATTCAGGAGCGGCTGGCAGATGAAGCTTATATGTTATCGCAAATCAGTCATCCGAATGTGCCGCGTTATATCACTTATCAGGTGGTAAAAAAGCAAGGTATTTTGATGATGGGGCGCGCTAAAGGCGTTGATTTAGAACAATATAGCTTGCGCCACGGCCGCTTGCCGGTGCGGTTGATTGTCGATATCGCCGCTCAGTTGGCGAGTTTATTACTGGTGCTGCGCAATCATCAGAAAGACGGCGAAATCTGCCCGGTGGTGCATGGTGATATTAAACCGTCCAATATTGTGTATGACGAACAAAGTGGCCAAATCAGCCTGGTGGATTGGGGCTCGTCAGTGTTTGCCCAGACGGATGAACAGGGCCAGTACATCAGCAATAACGTGATGCAACTGATGTCGGCCGATTTACAAACCTCCAATGCCCGTTTAGGCGATGTGTATTTTATCGGTCTGGAACAGCGCAGCGGCGCATTGTCCAGCCCAAGGTTTGATGAGCAAGGTGTTGCCGGCACTTTGTACGCGTTGGCTTCGGGGCAATCCTGCAGGTTTGGCCGCAAAGCCTTGCCAGCGCGAAGTTTAGGTTTGCCGATGGAATTTGCGACTATGCTCGACAGTATGTTGGCCGACGATGTACAGCTGCGTTATCAGGCCGGAGATTATTTCCTAAAAGCCATGCCGAGATTAAAACGGCTGGTGTTACCGTCATTAACACTGCTCGCCGATTTACCTTTATTGCCGGTGCGGTTAAGTGCCGAAAAACAAGAGCTGGATACCGTAGTGTATTCTTCGCGTAAATCGTTTTTACGGGAACACAGCGACGAAGCTGGTATTCAGTATGTCGATGATGTGCAGCTGGAGCGGTATTACAAAAACTATTTAGAGGGCATGGGCGAAACCGAAAAAGCTTTTGTTGCAGCGGTGAGCCGCTTGGCACGTTATCCGGTGGTTGGCGGTTTGGCCATTCATTGGCAGCAGCAGGGCGTATACATCGACTGTAATTTGCATCTGTATGATGCCAAACAACAAAGTGCTTTTACGCTTGCAGTCAACAATGTGGTGTATCTGGCACAGGCCATCGCCAAAGTCGGTATTTTTAAAGCCTGTTTGTTTAATGCCCGGCAAACATTGCATTTATCACGCGAGCAACAACAGCAGCCGTTTCTGCCAACGGCGCAGATGAAAATCCCGTACGAAATCGCCGCTGCAACATCGCAGGATGAAAGCAGTAAACAACATTCCTATTTTGAAGATGGTAAAGATCCGGACGAACAACTGGTGCTGCCCGACGCGATTATGGCCGACATCGCCAGGCTTAATTTAATCCGTCACAGCGGTTGTATTATTTTTGAAGTCACGGCTTTGTACATGAAAATTCACAGCTACTTTCACTTGCTGGATCCGCAAGCTGAACCGGAATTTAGCGCGTTATTGGCGAATATTCTGAAAAATGTCAACCTGATCAGCGGTGAAGGTGTCGGGGGGTTTATGAAGTTGCCGCACAAAGATACCCGTTATTTTAAACATCAGATGATCCAGCCAACGCTGTATTATCCGGCCAATCCGTTACAAGCTCTCAACTAACATAAGAAAGAAATAATATATGCCGCAGCCGCGGCTGGCCTCTGCTACCTTTGATTCAGGTCTCAGTTAATCTGAGGCAACCATAACGGATTTTGGTTATCGCTATGAGTCAACGCTATGAGTCAAGACACTGACTGGTCACAGCGCCAGCTACAAATTTTTAAAGCTATTGCCGACAATGCCGGTGCCGTGATTGGCGCAAAAGGACTTGATGGCAAGTATCTCTATGTAAATCAGCAATATGGCCGACTATTCCACCGGCCACTCTCCGACTTTTTAGGCCATACCGACGCGCAGCTGTTTCCGCCGGAAATAGCGGCGCAGTTTCGCCGTGCCGATGTGATGGCGCAAAAAGCAACCCAGGCGTTTAGTGTGGAAGAAGTGGTGCCGGTAGATGGACTGGAACGTGACTTTTTATCGATTAAGTTCCCGATTTTTTCTGAAGATGGGGTGTTGTTCGCAACTGGCCTGGTCGCCGCTGATATCAGTAAAATTAAAGACTTACAGCGTCAGTTACAAAATATGGCTGATCACGATGTGCTCACAACCTGTTACAACAGGCGCAAAATCATGGAAATTGCGGCTTTGCATCTGAAAAAGGCCAAACGTTATCAGCAGGATTTGTCGGTGTTGGTGTTTGACTTGGATAATTTCAAACAGGTCAATGACACTTTTGGCCATGCAGTGGGTGATTGTGTCTTGATTGGTTTTGTCGAGCGGGTGAATGCCGAGCTTCGAAAACCGGACGAACTCGGGCGCCTCGGCGGCGAAGAGTTTATCGCTATTCTTCCTGACACCAGTGCTGCAGCAGCCACGGCGCTGGCCGAGCGGATCCGCAAGAAAATTGCGATTTGGTATCCTGTGGCACTGCAAGGGCAAGCCCAGACCTGCAGCATTGGCATTGCCGGTTATTCGTTATCACTGCAGTCTTTGGATGAACTCGTGGCAGCGGCTGATCACGCGATGTATCAGGCCAAAGCCAGTGGCCGCAATTGTGTACGCAGTTTTTAAAAGTTAGTTTTTAGAAATCAGTTTTCACAAAGGCAGTTTAAGCGCATCGGCCGCTAAGCGTGCAGCGGATGACTTTCTATTCAGCAAAGATAACTCTATGATAAGCCATTGCTTATCGCCGGAGTATTTAGATGTTGAAGTTATGGATTTTAACGACACTGCTGCTTAGCAGTTGTTTATCGGTGTTTGTGGTCAAGGCCGCGCCTGTAGATCACCACAGTTTTGCCAATATTGCTGAGGTGTATACCAACAAGCTCAGCCTGGATTTAACCGTTGATTTTGAGCAGCAACAACTGCATGGTTTTGCTGAGCATACCCTGACCCGCAAAGACCCAAAATCCAACCAACTGATCCTCGACAGCCGCGCCTTAGTGATTGAAAAAGTTTTGCAGGCCGATGACCAAGGGGCGTGGCGCACTGCGGCGTTTAAGCTTGGTGCTGTGGATGCCATCAAAGGCCAGCCTTTAACCATTCAGCTGACGCCTACCAGTACCAAAGTACGGGTTTATTATCGTACCACCGCCGAAAGTTCCGGTTTGCAATGGCTGAATGCCGCGCAAACCAGCGAAAAACAACAACCGTTTTTGTTTAGTCAATCACAGGCCATTCATGCCCGTAGTTGGATCCCATTGCAGGATACACCGGCCCTTCGCGTGAGTTATCAAGCCCGGATCCGTACGCCCAAACAATTAATGGCGGTAATGAGTGCCGATAACAGCAAAAACACCGAGCGGGACGGTGATTACCAGTTTGTCATGCCACAACCCATTCCGGCGTATCTGATAGCGATTGCGGTAGGTGATTTGCATTTCCAGCCGATGTCAGATCAGACCGGCATCTATGCAGAAAAAACCTGGCTGGCCAAAGCCGCGGCAGAATTTAGCGATACTCAGAAAATGATGGACGTGGCCAGTAAACTTTATGGTGAGTATCCCTGGGGTCGTTACGATTTGCTGATTTTGCCGGCCAGTTTTCCGTTTGGTGGCATGGAAAACCCGCGGCTTTCTTTTATTACGCCAACGGTGATTACTGGCGATAAAAGCCTGGTCAGTCTGATTGCTCATGAGCTGGCGCATTCCTGGTCCGGCAATCTGGTCACCAACAGTAACTGGAACGATTTGTGGCTCAACGAAGGTTTTACCAATTTCTTTGAAAACCGACTGATGGCGGAAGTCTATGGGCCAGCCCGGGCAGCCATGGAATACAGCCTAAGTGTGAAGGACTTACAACGTGATATTGCCGAGCTGGAACCCGCTGATACTGCGCTACAACTGCAACTGACTGGCCGCGATCCGGACGATGCGTTTAGCCAGGTGGCTTATGTCAAAGGTCAGTTGTTATTGCAGTTGCTGGAAAATAAATTCGGCCGCGAGAAATTTGATGCCTTTATCAGTGCATATTTTAAAAAGTTTGCTTTTCAGTCGATGGACACCCAGACCTTTTTGCAATTTTTACAGCAACAATTGCTGGATAAATACCCTGGCGTAGTCAGTAAAACCGAAGTTGAGCAGTGGGTGTTTGGGGCTGGTTTGCCCGCAGGATTCCCTATGCAACATTCCGATGCCTTTGCGCTGGTCTCCAAGCAACTGCAAGCCTGGTTACAACAGGACATAACACTTTCAGCTTTACCCACCAAAACCTGGACCGTGCACGAATGGCTGCATTTTATCAATCAGTTACCACGTGACTTGGCACCGGCAAAACTGGCCGAGCTGGACGCGGCTTTTGCACTGAGTCAAAGCAGTAATGCTGAAATTTTTGTCGCCTGGAGCCGACTCACCATTCCACTGAATTATTTGCCGGTGATGCCGCAAGTGCAGCAATTTTTACTGAACGTTGGCCGGACTAAGTTTGTAGTGCCGCTGTATCGGTTATTGTTGGAAAACCCCGCACAACAAGGTTTTGCTAAAGAAATTTATCAGCAAGCCAAGCCTGGTTATCACCCGCTGACCCAGGCACAGATTGATAAAGCCTTCGCCGGCTAACATCACTTCACAGTTTTTACAGGCGGTACTTGCTAGGATGCCGCCCGTGTCTTTCAGGGCAGATTCAGTTCTGGAGCCACATGCTGTTCCCGCCGTGCTGATTCTGAGATAAGGATTCTGCGGCAAGAATTCTGATGTTAACAGTCAAAGTGTTGTGGCTGTTCTGCTTGTTTAAATGATGGAGATCTCGATGAAAAAAATATTACCACTGCTGGTTGGCCTGACGCTGTTGCCATTATCTGCTATCGCTGAGCCTGAAATGGCGCTGATCACTGTCCAAGGCTCAGGTGCGGTGCCAACCCCACCTGATTTTGCCAGATTAACCATGACCATCGGCAGTCGCCAGACGGCAGTCAGTCAGGCTAAAACCGATGTTGATAACAAAGTGACACAAATTACCGCCATGCTGCAAAAGCTGGGCATCAAAAACACCGATATCAACAATGCGCCACTGCGAATTTACCCAGAGTATCAAGCCGAAAAAACCACCACTGAATTGTTTAAAGTGGAACGGGAAGTGACAGTGACAGTGCGTAACCTCAGTCAATATCCGGAAATTCTGGAGCAAGCAGCGGTGCTGGGCGTGACTCAGCTACAACCGGCCGAATTATTATCCTCAAAAGCCGAAGGTTTGTATCAGCAGGCTTTACAGCTTGCTTATGCCGATGCAGAAGAGAAAGCCAAAGCACTGGCAAAGTTAAGTGGTCGTAAAATCGCCAGAGTACACCAGATCCAGGAGCAGGGTAGTTCACCGGCACCGCGCCTGAAAATGGCCATGATGGAAGCAGATTCTGTGCAATTTGGCAGCAACAATGTCCGGGCTGACCTGACAATCCAGTTCGAACTGGCTAAACCCTGAGAAATGTTAGCGGCAAAGGTTTAAATTTCCAGCCAAACCAAGTATGGTATGGCGCATTGTTGCGACCATATGTTAAAGACCAATGCTTGCTGAAAAATTAGACTTTTACCGCACGTTAGTAGCCCAGGCTGAAGCCTTAATTGCTGATGAGCCGGATATGATTGCCAATATGGCAAACCTCAGTGCGCTGTTATTTAATGAAATGCCTGATCTGAATTGGTCAGGCTTTTATATTTTACGCCAGGGCGAATTAGTGTTAGGCCCGTTTCAGGGCAAACCTGCTTGTGTCCGGATCCCGGTTGGCAAGGGTGTTTGTGGTACTGCGGTCGCCACGGGAGACATTCAGCTAGTAACAGACGTACATGAATTCCCTGGCCATATTGCCTGTGATGCCGCCAGTAATTCCGAAATCGTGTTGCCGGTGCGCCATCTGGGCGAAATTATCGCCGTTCTGGATATCGACAGCCCGTCGCTTGCCCGATTTGATCTGTCTGATCAACAAGGCCTCGCTGAATTAGTCACTGTTTTTGAGCGCCGTTTGGATCAGACTTTATGAAAGATTTGGTTTCGATCCAGGACTATTTGTTGTCCATCGCCGATGTCGGAGACTGGGAAGGCGAAGAAGAGTTAGTTGCAGACCGGATCAATGCTATATACCATGCGGTTTGGGAAAAAATTCCGGATGACACCAGTGTCGATTTAATTGACCGGGTGCTCAACGAAATCTGGGATCAACTTCGCGGCAGCACCATTATTCTGGATGCCGATGAATATGAATTGATCGACTGGGCGCAAGCCCATATGCGTAAAACGCTGTCCAACGCGGATGAAGACGAAGACGATGCTGACGACAATCAAGACCATGACGACAGCGATACCGATGAAGAAAACGACGAAGAAGATGAAGAGTATTGATGCATGACTAGCCAAGTCGAACCACAAGTTAAACCGCACAACGTCAAAGAAATTGTTGCCCTGTTAACAGAGCAGTTTCCCCTTTGTTTCAGCCAGAGCGGCGAAGCCAAACCACTGAAAATAGGTATTTTCCAGGATTTAGTTGAACGCCTGAAAGACAACCCGTTATTCAGCAAAACGCAGTTGCGTCAGGCGCTGCGGGTTTATACCTCCAGCTGGCGTTATCTGGATGCGGTCAAGGCCGGGGTTGCCCGGATTGATTTGGAAGGTGTCGCAGGTGACCTTGTTGATGAACAACAAGCCGAACACGCTGCAAAAACTCTGGTCGAAAGCAAAGCCAAAGCAGCTGAAGTGCGTAAAGCCAAAGCGCTGGAACACAAAGCCCGTCAGCAACAGTTGAAAGCTCAGGCTGATGCATCACAGCCTGCTTCAACAGATGTTGCTAAAACAGACAAACCTGCTTACAAAAAAAATGCCCCAAGAACTGCCGCTAAACCAGCGAAAAGTTCTACTCTGAAAGAGAATCGTCCTGCCAAATCTGCAACTCCGGTTGTTGCTGAAAAAGCATTACAGGCAGTCACGACGGTTGATTTAGTCGTTGGTGCGAAAGTTTTAATTAAATTGGGCCAGAACCCAATGCCAGCCACTATAGTCGAAGTAGTTAAACAGGATGTCGTGGTGCAGTTAGCCTCTGGTATGGTGGTCAAAACGCATAGCGGCAGTTTGTATCAGGCTTAACAACACAGAGTCTCAGATGAAAAAATTATCCGGTATAGCCGCAGCACTTTTGATTGTGATGGGCAGCTCAGCGCTTGCCTCCGTGACCACAGACGTGGTGACAATGCCAAAATTGGCACAATTAGATCAGCATTTTACCGCCAGTAAACGTGTCGCCGCTATCTTCACCCGTGGCCATTATTTGCAGGTGAAAATAGATGATGAACTTTCGGCAAAGGTGTTTGAACGCTATCTGGATAGTCTGGACTATTACCACAATGTGATGCTTAAAAGCGACATTGATGCTTTTGCCCAATACAAATTTCAGTTTGATGATGCCATCCAAAAAGGTCAGTTTGACTTTGCTTTTCAAATGTTTAATTTGAGTTTGCAACGTCGCGCTGAACGATTTGACTACGCTATTTCCCTGCTGGAACAGCCCTTTGATTTCACTAAGCCTGACAGTTACGAATATGAACGTGAAGACGCGCCTTGGGCAACCGACCTGGCGCAGCTGAACGAATTATGGCGGCAACGGGTTAAGTTTGACGCACTCAATTTAAAATTGACCGGCAAAAAGCCGGAAGAAATTAAAGAGCTGCTGTTAAAACGCTACAAAAGCGCCAAAAAGCGCTTAGCACAGACCGAAAGCGAAGATGTATTTCAGCTTGTGCTGAACTCTTATGCGCGCAGCATTGAAGCTCATACTTCGTATTTATCACCTCGTAATGCTGACCGATTCCAGCAGGAAATGAACCTGAGCCTGGAAGGAATTGGTGCGGTACTGCAGCTGGATGACGATTACACAGTGATCGCCAGCCTGGTACCGGGTGGTCCGGCTGATATGACGAAGAAACTCAAGCCTAAAGACAAAATTGTCGGTGTAGCGCAGGGGAGCGAAGAGTTTGTCGATATCGTCGGTTGGCGTTTAGATGACGTTGTTGATCTGATTAAAGGCCCTAAAGGTTCTAAAGTCCGGTTACAGGTGATGGCTGCCAGCGATATCGCCGGCACCGCACCACAACAAATTGAAATTGTGCGGGACAAAATCCGCTTAGAAGACCGCGCCGCTAAAGGTGAGGTGTTCAAGTCGTTGTTGCATGAAAACGGCAAGAATATTGGTGTGATTAATATTCCGAGTTTCTACAACAATCTGACCGAAGATGTGAAAAAAGAACTGGCGGCGCTGAAAGAGAAAAAAGTGGACGGCATTATTGTCGACTTACGTGGCAACGGCGGTGGTTCATTGCCGGAAGCCATCACGCTGACCGGTTTGTTTATCGATAAAGGCCCGGTAGTACAAATTCGCGAAGGCAATGGCAGGATCATGCAAAACGATGATACCGACGCCAGTGTGTTTTACGAAGGCCCGTTGACGGTGATGGTTGATCGCTACAGTGCATCGGCTTCAGAAATTTTTGCGGCTGCGCTGCAGGACTACGGCCGTGCGGTAATTATCGGCGAAAATACCTTCGGTAAAGGCACAGTGCAGCAGCACCGAGGTCTGGGCCGGATTTATGATACCTTTGATGGTGAACTGGGCAGTGTGCAGTACACCATCGCCAAGTTCTACCGCATCAATGGTGGCAGCACGCAGCACAAAGGCGTGATCCCTGACATTATTTTCCCATCGCCAATCGACCCGGCAGAATGGGGCGAAAGCAAAGAGAAAAACGCTTTACCCTGGGACTCAATTCCTGCTGCAGCTTACGCCAGTACGCCAGATCTGAAAGTGACGCTGCCATTGCTTGCAGAAAAGCACCAGAAACGGATTGCCGCTGAGCCAGAGTTTAATTTCCTGATGCAGGATATTGCCGACTACAAGCGCGAAAAAGACGTTAAAACCATTTCGCTGAATGAAAAAGAGCGATTGGCGAAAAAAGATGAATTGGCGGCAAAAGAGTTAGTCCGTACCAATGAACGATTAGCCAGACTGAAATTGCCTGCAGTGAAAAAAGTTGAAGATGCACCGGAAACCCTGGAAAAATTAGATCCGTTCCTGGAAGAAGCTGCATTAATCACTTCTGATCTAATCATGAGCAACCGGCTGGCGAAGAAATAACCCCAGCAATACCGGCATTCGCCACACACCCGACAAAGGACTGACTTCAGTCCTTTGTTTTTATTGAATATCCAGGATTTAAACGAACAAATGCCGCCCCATTTGGGGATGTGCATTACAGTTTTAAATCAAATGGCCAGTGTTATTCAGCAAGCAAATTAAGGTTTTTTTAGATGCAACAACAGCGTCAATCCATGCATGGCCAATGGTCTAGCCGTTTCACCTTCATTATCGCGGCAACCGGCGCCGCCGTTGGTCTTGGTAATATCTGGAAGTTTCCATACATCATGGGACAAAACGGCGGTGGCGCATTTGTGCTGGTTTATTTGCTATGCATTTTGCTGATTGGCATTCCGGTGTTGATGGCGGAAGTGATGATGGGCAAACGTGGCCGGCAAAGCCCAGGATTAACGGCGCGGACGCTGGTGTTAGAGGCCAATGCCCATCGTTACTGGCAGGTTACCGGCTGGGTCGGCTTGCTGGCTGGCTTTTTAATCTTGTCATTTTATTCAGTGATTGCGGGTTGGGCTTTTGCTTATGTACCAAAAGCACTACAAAACAGCTTTTCCGGTAAATCGGCGGCCGAACTTGGTCAGATGTTTGGCGAATTTTCGGCAGATAGTCAGAGCTTGCTGTTATGGACCACCGTGGTCATTGTGTTGACTTGTGCAGTGGTTGCTCGTGGCTTAAAACAGGGGCTGGAGCGTAGTTTGAAGCTGATGATGCCAGCTTTATATGTGTTATTGATTTTGATGGCGGTGTACGCCGGGTTCACCGGGGAGTTCCTCAAAGCCCTGAATTACATGTTTTATCCGGACTTTTCCAAACTGACCGTTAATGGTGTGTTGATTGCACTCGGACATGCGTTTTTCACTTTAAGTCTGGCATCCGGTGTGATGATGATTTATGGCGCTTATTTGCCGAATAATGTTTCTATCGTCAAAACCTCCATTTGGATTGCGCTGGCTGATACCTCAGTGGCGTTGATTGCCGGGATGGTGATTTATCCGATTGTATTTGGCCAGGGATTGGATGCCGGGCAGGGGCCTGGGTTGATTTTTGTCACCTTGCCAATTGCCTTTGGCAGCATGCCGGGTGGGGCGGTGATTGGCACTTTGTTCTTTTTGATGCTGGTGTTTGCCGCTTTTACCTCGACCATTGCGATGATTGAGTCTGTGGTGGCCTGGCTGATTGAATCACGTGGTTTTACCAGGATTAAAGCCGCCATTTTGGCGGGATCAGTGTTATGGCTGATGAGTTTACTGACGGTATTTTCCTTTAGTAAAGCCAGCTGGACGCAGTGGCACTTTAATTTCATGGGCAAAGAAGTGCACAATCTGTTTGAAATCCTTGATCATCTGGCCGCAGATATTATGTTGCCGCTGGGCGGTTTGGCGATTGCGCTTTTTGCCGGTTGGGTGATGAAACAACATGCCACCGAACAAGAGTTGAATACTTCGCCACTTGCTTATACTATCTGGCGTTTCTGTATCCGCTGGTTCACACCTGTTGCTATTGGACTGGTGTTTCTGAATCTTGTCGGCGTACTCTGACCATAACTATAAAGCCCGAAAAAATCGGGCGCTGAGTAACGAAAATGACCCTGAATGTTAAACAACCCAGCCTGCTGGATGCCTTAATCCCCCTTGTGATGCTCATAATGTTACTGGGGCTGTCCGTTTATCTGTATGGCAGTGATTCCTCCTATGGGCCGAATCAAATTGCCTTGTTTGTTGCTGCTGGTGTCGCGCTGATTGTCGGTCTGAAAAATGGCCATCAGTGGTCGGCGCTGGAACAAGCGATGGTGCATGGCATTTCGCTGTCGCTCGGCGCTATTTTAATTCTGTTTGCCGTAGGGGCCTTGATCGGCACCTGGCTGTTGTCCGGTACTGTGCCGTCATTAATTTACTTCGGCCTGCAAGTGCTCAATCCTTCATGGTTTTATGCCGCGGCCTGTATTTTATGTGCCGTTGTAGCGCTGAGTATCGGCAGTTCCTGGACCACGGCCGCCACCATCGGGGTCGCCTTGATTGGCGTGGCGATGGGTTTGGGGTTGTCGCCGGTGGTGACCGCTGGTGCTATTATTTCCGGCGCTTATTTTGGCGATAAAATTTCGCCGCTGTCGGATACCACCAATCTGGCGCCGGCGATGGCAGGTGCTGAATTGTTTGAACATATTCGTCACATGACCTGGACCACTGTTCCGAGTTTATTTCTGGCGATCCTGATTTTCGCGCTGATGGGCTTTAATCATTCCGGTGAAGCTGATGCTGAAAAAATTGTGCAATTAAGTGCCGAGCTGGAAAAACAGTTTGATATTCATTGGTATCACTTATTGCCGATGTTGGTGCTGATGGTGATGGCCGTGAAAAAAGTACCGGCTTTTCCAACGGTCGCTATCGGCGCATTACTGGGTGGCGTGTGGGCTGTGATATTCCAGCCGGATCTGATCGCTCGCATGACAGATCAAAGCCTGCCAGCGTTTTTAGGCACCTTAAAAGTCGTCTGGACCACCTTACACAGTGGTTTTGTCATCGAAACCGGTAATGCCGAACTGGATAAATTATTGTCCGGTGGTGGCATGGCGAAAATGATGAATACAGTGTGGTTGGTGATGTCGGCCATGGTGTTTGGCTCTGTGCTGGAACACACCGGTTTACTGAAGCGCTTTGTACAAATTATTCTGGCACGGGCGCATAGTACCGGCTCTTTGATCACCAGTACCATCGTGACCTGTATCGCCACCAATATTCTGACTGCCGATCAATATATGGCAATAGTAATGCCGGGTCGGATGTTCAAAGAAGAATATGCACGTCGCGGCCTGGCACCGGTGAATTTATCCCGTACGCTCGAGGATGGCGGTACTATTACCAGTCCGTTAGTGCCGTGGAATACCTGCGGTGCTTATATGCACGGTGTGTTAAACGTCAACCCGCTGGATTATATTTTTTATGCCTTCTTTAACCTGATTAACCCGGTGCTGGCGATTATTTACGCTTATTGCGGGATTAAAATTCTGAAATTGACCCCGCCGCCAGCTGTGTTTAACCCGCTGGCACCCGTGGTTGAACCCGTTCCGGATGTTGCGTTAAAGTCTTAAGTCATTTATACCCGTCATCCTTGAAGATGCGGGGTTGTTGCCTTCGCTCGCTCACCCCAGTCACATAGGACAACTACGCTCCTGGGGTCTCACGAGCTTGTCGCCTACCCGAATCTTCAATGATTTTGGGTATAGTTCACTTCGCTGCAAAATTTTCAGCTAAGTGACTAGTTTCTGCAAGCGAAGCAAGGCTGTACCGACTTCAAGTCAGGGCAGCCTTTTACATGATAGTGTCCACTGTTCGCAGAACCGGGCATTTTGTCGGTATTTTCTGATGGAGTCGTTATGAGCCAGTCGCGTCAAATCAAACGTTTAGCCGATTATCAGGCACCTTCCTTTCTCACGCACAGTATCGAGTTGGAATTTGTGTTGGATCCAGCCGCGACGCAGGTCACCGCGATTAGCAAAATCAGCCGCCAGGGCGCCCATCAATTACCGTTGCAGTTAGATGGCCATGGTTTTGAGTTGCTGGGTATCTGGCTGAATAATGTGCCGCTGACCGACTATCAGCAGACCGATGAGCAGCTTATTCTGGCTCAGCTGCCGGACGAATTTGAGCTTAAAATTGTCACGCAGTTAAATCCGGCCGAAAATACCGCGCTTGAAGGTTTGTATCTGTCTGGCGGCGCCTATTGCACCCAGTGTGAAGCCGAAGGCTTTCGCCGCATCACTTATTATCAAGACAGGCCGGATGTACTGGCGGTGTTTACCACGCACATTGTTGCCGACGCTAAAAGTTATCCGCACTTGCTGTCCAACGGTAATCTGATTGCGGACACTCTCCTGGAAAACGGCCAAAGACGAGTCAGCTGGCAGGACCCATTTCCGAAACCTTGTTACTTATTTGCGCTGGTGGCAGGCGATTTTGATGAGCTTGCCGATAGTTACACCACGGGCAGTGGCCGTGAAGTGGCGCTGAAATTTTATGTCGATAAGGGCAACCGGCAGCGGGCGGTGTTTGCGCTGGAGTCGTTAAAACGCGCCATGTTATGGGATGAACAGGAGTTTGGCCTGGAGTACGATTTAGATATTTATATGGTGGTCGCGGTTGATTTCTTCAATATGGGCGCGATGGAGAATAAAGGCCTGAATGTCTTTAATAGCAAATACGTGCTGGCCAATCCACAAACCGCCACCGATGTTGATTATTTTAATATCGAAAGTATTATCGGCCACGAGTACTTCCACAACTGGACCGGCAATCGTGTGACCTGCCGCGATTGGTTTCAGCTAAGTCTGAAAGAAGGGCTAACGGTGTTCCGGGATCAGCAATTCAGCGCCGCGATGGGTTCACCAACCTTGTGCCGGATTGATGCGATTAAAACCATCCGTACTGCGCAATTTGCCGAAGATGCCGGCCCGATGGCGCACCCGATCCGGCCGGAACAAGTGCTGGAGATGAATAACTTTTATACCGTAACTGTCTACGACAAAGGCGCCGAAGTGATCCGGATGCAGCACACTTTGCTAGGGCAGGCCGGTTTTCGCCGTGGCATGGATTTGTATTTCCAGCGCTTTGACGGCAAAGCGGTCACCTGTGATGACTTTGTGCAGGCGATGCAAGATGCCAATCAGTTTGATCTCAGTCAGTTCCGTCGCTGGTATCAGCAGGCAGGGACTCCAGAGCTAAGTGTGACCACCACGCAGGATGATGCGCTGGCAAGCTTCACGCTGACGTTACAGCAGCAGACCGATGCTACCGCCGATGGCAGTCCAAAATTGCCTTTGGTGCTGCCGGTGCGGCTGGAATTAATCAGCGCTGATCTGAATTACCGGAAACAGCATTTGTTGGTGTTGACTGAAGAGCGCCAGAGTTTTGTGTTTGAGCAGGTACCAGCGAATGTGCGAGCGGTCGTGCTGGCCGATTTTTCGGCGCCGGTGAAGCTGGTGCAACAAATAAGCCTCGATGATTTATTGTTTATTGCTGCCAATGCCAGCGATGGTGTGGCGCGTTGGGATGCAATGCAACAGATTTGGTCTGATATGGTACGTCAGTCAGTCGACGCCGCTGACCCTGTGATGATACCGGCAAGTTTACTGTCGATGTTCCGCCAATTGCTGGACCAGCCGCTGGAAGATTTGGAATTTACTGCCGAACTACTGGCGTTACCTGGTTTTGATACCTTGGCTGAACAGTATCCACAGATCCCAGTGGACGGCATCCTCAATACACTGCAGAGCTTCCGGCAGCAAATTGCCAAAGCGCTGACGGCTGAATTAAGCCGCTGTTATCAGCGCTTGCCACGCCAGCCTTATCAATATCAATCAACACAGGTTGGCATTCGTAAATTGCAGAGCCTGTGTTTGGGCTATCTGGCACAATCCATTTCGACTGCTGGTTCAGTGCCAGAAAATGCTGTTGTCACAGCGCTGTTACAGCAGCATTATCTGCAGGCAGATAATATGACGGATCGTCAGGCCACCTTAACAGCCGCTGTGCAAGCCGGACTTGAATTAGCACAGCCGTTGTTGCTGGATTTATTGGAAAAAGACGGCCGGGATCCGTTAATTTTTGATAAATGGGCCAGTTTACAGGTCAGCCTACCTACGACAAAAGTTTTTGAAATTATTGAAAATATTGTCAATTATCCGCAATTTAGCTGGAATAATCCAAACCGCGTGCGTGCGGTATTCAGTGCTTTTAGCCATTACAATCCGCAGCAGTTTCATCGTGCTGATGGTCGTGGTTATCAGTTGCTGGCAAGCATCGTCGGGAAAATCGATCACAGCAATCCACAACTGGCAGCCAGGCTGGTGACGCCGCTATTGTCATGGAAACGTTATGACGAAGCCCGCCAGCATCTGATCCAACAGCAATTAGGGCAGTTACGCGACCAACCAGGCCTCAGCAATGACTTATTTGAAAAAGTTGCCAGAAGTCTGAGCTAATGCAGCGTATTTATCGATTCCGACTGGAGTTGTCACCCGAACAATGCCTTGGTTATTATCAGGGCATCATTCAATACGTGCTGGTGCAGGCCGAATCCGGCGAAAGAGTGCAGCTGCGCGCCGAGAATTTTCGTGCTTTTATCACGCATAACGGCCTATCTGGCCGCTTTGAACTGACCACCACCCAACATGGCAAGTTTGTCGCTCTAAAAAAAATAAATTAGAGTAACTACTTTAAACGGTAGATTAAAACGACTGCTGTATTTTCAGGTTATTTGCCTATAATTTTCATTGAGTTAGGTAATAAATTTGGCAGTTTCTGAAATGCAGTTAAACTTAACTGCGGCAGGAATGAGGCCGAACACTACAATTACAAAAAAAACTAAAGCCAAATCAACAGATTTACGACAAACCAAGCCTTGCGCCCATTAGAAAATGATGTAATTATTTTATCTAAGTGGGTAGAGATCAGAGCAGTTGAAATCACTCATTCATTACAAAAACAAAATATACCTGCAGGGACAGGGGGGGAGATCACAAGATGAACAAAAGGCCATTTGCCTTTGCTAAAAATCCTTTAGCATTGAGCGTCGCGTCTGCGCTGTTAGCCTTGTCTGCAACATCAATCCAAGCGGCCAGTTTTACTATTGGCGACGACGTTGAAGTTGTATTCGACTCAAGCTTTTCTTATGGTGCCAGCTACCGCACCGAAGATCGGAATTGGGACACCATCAGTAAAGTTAATCATCCAAGATTTAACTGGACTGGCTACAACGCCGCGACCAATAACATTTATCCACCGTCTGAAATCTGGAAGAATCCAGGTGGCTACTCATCAAATGGTGACGCTGGTAACCTGAACTACGATAAAGGCGACAAATTCTCCGAGTTATTTAAAGGAACTCACGAATTATCAATCACTAAGGGTGATTATGGTCTGTTTACCCGTTTCATGTATTTTTATGACTCGGCGCTGATGGACGACAAAGGGGCTTACACCAACCCGGTATCTGGTAATCATGTTGATGCCTGTGCCGATGATGAAGCCCGTGATTTAGCCTGCCGTGATATCCGATTACTGGATGCCTATGTTTTCGCCAATTTCTCATTAAATGACGGTGCGAACCCGTTATCAATGCGGTTGGGTAATCAGGTATTAAGCTGGGGTGAAAGTACCCTAATCCAGCATGGTATCAACATTACGCCGATTGACGTTGGTATTGCCCGCCTGCCGGGTGCTGATTTAAAAGAAGCTTATATTCCGGTTGGGATGTTTTCGGCGTCTTTAGGGATTACCGAACAGCTTTCTGCTGAAGTCTTTTACCAGTACGAGTGGCAAAACAGCTACTTACCTGTACCAGGTTCATATTTCTCCACCAATGACTTCGCCGGTAAAGGCGGTTATGCGCAAAACATTCAGTTAGGTTTTGCTGGTAACCCGGATATTGACTTATCCACCTTGTTAGCCGGATTAAACGGTGTTGGCACCGGAGTTGCCGCGGTCAGTGCCATTTTGGCCAATCCAAATGCAACTGCTGCGCAGAAACAAGCAGCTCAAACGCAGCTCGGTCTGTTGTCGCAAGCTTATCTGGCTTATCCAACCAAAGTGACATTACGTCCTTACGGTGATGCCGGTGAGATTGAGCCGGAAGATGGTGGCCAGTATGGTTTGAAATTTGAGTATTTCTCGCCAGAACTGAATGACACTGAATTTGCTCTGTACTACATGAATTACCACAGCCGTACCCCGGTAATTTCTGGTATCGCTTCAGATTTCCGCACTGCAGCTATTCAGGCTGACCTGGGTTTCCTGGCTGCGAACGCCGGTAAAATTACCAAAGAAAACGTCTCAAGCTTAAAAGCGATGTCCAAGGGTTTAATTGAATACCCTGAAGATATCAAACTGTATGGCTTCAGCTTTAATACCACGTTGGAAGGCACTTCAGTTGCTGGTGAACTGGCGTATCGTCAGGATGAACCGCTGCAAATTGATGACGTTGAAATTCTATACGCTGGTATGCCAGAACAGTTGGCTATCGCCGGTATCCGCCCTGATTTAGCAGGTATTTCACAAATCGGTCGCTTTGATGGCAAAAAAGTCCAGCCTGGTCAATTTGCTCAGGGTTATATCCTGGCTGATACCACGCAGGCTCAGGTGACTATCACTCACTTGTTCGGACCTGTGCTTAATACTGACAACTTCACCTTATTGGCTGAAATTGGCGGTATTAAGATCAAAGATATGCCGTCCGAAGATGTCCTGCGATTAAATGGTCCAAACACCGATCGCAGTGGTTATCCGCTGTATGGTACCAACGGTGTCGGCGGTCCATTAGTTTTAAAAACAGGTCTGCACACAGGCTTGTCTGATGGTGCTGAAACCAATCCGTTCCCAACGGCTTCAGCCTGGGGCTATCGTTTAGTTGCCATTGCGAACTACAACAACATTATGGCGGGTGTCAACCTGACGCAACGGCTGGTGTTTTCGCATGACGTGAACGGTATTACACCGGATCCATTGTTTATGTTCTCAGAAGACAAAAAATCAGTCAGCTATAGCTTAGCTTTTGATTATCTGAACCAGTGGTCGGCGGAAGTTTCGTACAACGCTTTCTTTGATGGCGTCGGCACCACCAACAACACTGAAGACCGTGATTTTGTGTCTTTTAACATCAAATACTCATTATAAGGGACGAGATAGTCTTATGAAAAAACTCACCCTACTATCGTCCGCCATTGCTTTGATTGTCAGCTGTGGCGCATTGGCTAAATTACCAGCCGACCAGGTTGCGCGTCTTGG
This sequence comes from Rheinheimera sp. SA_1, assembly GCF_001669775.1. GTDB lineage: Bacteria > Pseudomonadota > Gammaproteobacteria > Enterobacterales > Alteromonadaceae > Pararheinheimera. The sequence continues at coordinate 65,780 of NZ_LXWK01000015.1, read as the reverse complement.
TGCTGATTTAACACCGCTGGGTGCTGAAAAAGCTGGTAATAAAGATGGCAGTATTCCGGCATGGAACGGCGGTATTACTGCGGTTCCTGCGGGATACAAAGCCGGTGATCACCATCCGGATCCGTTTGCAGCTGATAAAGTTGTGATGACAGTAACTAAAGCCAACATGGAACAACACAAAGCGTTGTTGTCTCCTGGTCAGCAGGCGTTATTTAATCTGTACCCGGATACCTACAAAATGCACGTGTATCCAACGCAGCGTTCAGCGTCTTACCCACAATATGTGTACGATGCGACCAAATCGATTGCTGCAAATGCCGAATTAGTGCAGGGCGGTAACGGTATTATCAACGCTGCTGTGGGTATTCCGTTCCCAATTCCAGCCAATGGTTTGGAAGCGATTTGGAACCACATCGTGCGTTACCGTGGTGTAGCTGCAACCCGTAATGGTGGTCAGGCTGCGCCAACGGCGACCGGTGCTTATACCCTGATCGGCTTTAACGAAGAGATCATGTTTAAGTACTCTGACCAAAAAGCCACCGCTGAAGCATTGCAGGCAGAAAATATCCTGTTCCGCTTTAAGCAAAGCGTGACTACACCAGCACGTCTGGCAGGTACTGCATTGTTAGTACACGAAACGATGGATCAGGTAAAAACCCCTCGTCAGGCGTGGACTTACAACACTGGTCAACGCCGTGTTCGTCGTGCGCCAAACGTGGCTTATGACGCGCCAGGTACTGCATCTGATGGCCTGCGGACCACCGATGATTTCGACATGTTTAACGGCTCACCAGATCGTTACACCTGGGAGCTGAAAGGCAAACAGGAAATGTTGATTCCATATAACAGCTACAAGCTGCATAGCAAGGAAACCAAGTACGACAGCCTGTTAACGGCCGGTCACTTAAATCCTGATTATGTCCGCTATGAAAAGCACCGGGTTTGGGTTGTTGAAGCAACGCTGAAATCCGGCATGCGCCATGTGTATGGCAAACGGGTGTTTTATATCGATGAAGACAGCTGGCAAATTCATGTTGCCGATCTGTACGATGCCCGTGGCGAATTATACCGCGTGGCAGTGGCACATGGTCTGAATTACTACGAAGTACCTACCCACTGGAGTACATTAGAGGTTTATCATGATCTGAACTCGCGTCGCTATATCGCGATCGGTTTAGATAACGAAGACCGGATGTATGATTTCTCAGTGAAATTATCGGATAACGACTTTACTCCGGCGGCACTGCGTCGGGAAGGTACCCGTTAATCAACTGGTGTGATGACAAACGGTTGGCTTGTGCCAACCGTTTTTGTTTCAGTTTAACCCTTGAGTAATAGCTCTAATGATGTCGAAAATTTTGTCAAGATTAGGCCTTTGTTGTGTGTTGCTGCCGTCGCCTGTGCTGGCGCAGACTACGCCTCAGGCCGCTTACCAATTGCCACGTGCAGTGAATTCGGTGCTGACCGACATTGTACCGGTGGGCACCAAATTCTGGATGGCTGCCGGCGAACGCGGCCACATCTTGCAAAGCATGGACGGGCTGATCTGGCAACAAATGCCGGTGCCATTGCAATCAAACCTGAATTCAATTTATTTCACCGACGAAACCCATGGCTGGGCAGTTGGACATGACGCCAGTATTTTGCATTCGAATGATGGCGGTGCCAGCTGGCAGATCCAGCAATTCCTGCCGGAATTGGATAAGCCATTATTTGATATCTTTTTTAAAGACCCACAGCACGGAATTGCAGTTGGTGCATATGGCATGTTTTATCGCACCAGCGATGCAGGCAAAACCTGGGTCAATGAATTCCATCTGGAACTGGCAAGTGTTGATGATCAACAACTGTTAGCCGAGTTAAAAGAAACGGACCCTGAAGGGTTCGCCGTCGAAATGTCTTCGGTGCTGCCACATTTTAACCGGCTTTATGCCGATGGCACCACGCTTTATCTGGTCGGTGAAGCCGGCTTTTTTGCCAAAAGTCAGGACTTCGGTTTGACCTGGCAACGACAAACAGAATTTTATAACGGCTCATTGTTTGGCATCACCAGAACCAAAGCACTAAGTTTGATTGCCGTTGGTTTGCGTGGGCACGTGTTTCGCAGTACTGACCAGGGCCTGAGCTGGCAGCAAATTGCGGTACCGTCGCCATCTACACTGAACAGTGTAATCAACGATGAAAACGGCCGGGTCTATCTGCTGGGCAATGCCGGAACTTTATTATTCAGTGATGATGATGGCCAGACTTTTGCTGCGATGAATCAGCAAGATGGCAAAGCCATTTTAAATGCGGTGGTGATTGCCAACCAATTGGTACTGGCAACCGAAACCGGAATTAAAACCATACAGTTAAAAGAAAGCAAAGCCTTATGAGTACCAGTCGTTTTATTAATAAGTGCGAATATGCGCTGTTTCGTCACCGCGGTTTTGTGATCCTGGCGTTTGTCGCCATGACGTTATTTTTATTGTTTAAAGCCAGCCAGATTAAACTCGACGCAGCTTTTACCAAAAATATTCCGTTAAAACACGAATATATGCAGACCTATTTAAAGCACGCCAAAGATTTTGGCGGCGCTAACAATATTCTGATTTCGGTGTGTGACGCCTCTGGCAATATTTTTAACCCGCAGTTTTTCGATACCTTCAAGAAAATCCATGACCAGGTGTATTACATGCCAGGGGTGGATCGGGTGTTAGTGAAATCCTTGTTTAGCCCAAGCACCCGTTTTGTCGAAGTGGTGGAAGACGGTTTTGCCGGTGGCCCGGTGATCCCGGCTGACTTTGCCGCCGATGCCAATGGCCTGGCCATCGTTAAGCAGAATGTCGACAAAGCCGGTATTGTTGGTCGGATGGTTGCAGACGATTACAGCTGCGCTATGGTCACGGCGCAGTTGCAGGAAATTAATCCGGATACCAATGAAAAGCTCGACACCATCGCTTTTGCCAATCAATTGGAAAACGATGTCCGTGGCCAGTATGAAAACGAACAAATTTCAGTGCATATCATCGGCTTTGCCAAAATGGTCGGCGATGTAGCAAATGGTGCTAAAGGCGTACTGGCGTTTTTCGCGGTGGCTATCGCCATTACGGCGGTGATGGTCTACCTGTTCTCCAAATCTGTAACCCTGACAATATTACCTATTGCCTGTTCACTGATTGCGGTGATCTGGCAGATGGGATTATTAACAGTGCTCGGTTTTGGCATTGATCCGATGTCGATTCTGGTACCGTTTTTAGTGTTTGCGATTGGCGTGAGCCATGGTGTGCAGATGATCAACGCTACCGGCAAAAACGTAGCCGCTGGTCTTGACGCCAAAACGGCTGCGCAGGCCAGCTTCCGTCATTTAATGATCCCGGGCGGCGTGGCGTTATTGTCGGACACTGTTGGTTTTATCACCTTGTTAATCATCGAGATTGGGGTGATCCGCGAATTGGCGATCACCGCAAGTTTGGGTGTGGGCGTGATTATTCTGACCAACTTGTTCTTATTACCGGTGCTGATGTCCTTTGTACGTTTTAAACCTTCGTATGTTGAGGCGGTTTCGGCTCCAACACCAAAAGCGGATAAATTCTGGCGGGCGTTGTCGGCCAGTGCTGAGCCGAAAGTCGCTGCAGTGATCCTGCTGATATCAGCCGCCTTATTTGCCGGTGGTTATTATCAAAGCAAACAGCTGAAAATTGGTGATCTGCAACCGGGTGCTTCGTCTTTACATGAAGATTCCCGTTATAACCAGGACACTTTCTTAATTACCGACCGCTACGCTATTTCCGTTGACTATATCAATGTGATGGTAGAAACCGATGCCAACGGCTGTACCTTCCACCCGATCATGGACAAGATTGACCAGTTCCAGTGGCGGATGGAAAACGTGCCGGGCGTGCAAAGTGCGGTGTCCTTGCCTTCAGTGTCAAAAACCATCAACGCTGCTTTTAACGAAGGCAACGTGAAATGGCGCATTTTGCCACGGACCACCGAATCGCTGGTGCAATCTTCGTCGCGCGTTGAAACCAGTACCGGTTTGCTCAATGGCGATTGTTCGGTGATGCCGGTTATTTTGTTCTTAAACGACCACAAAGCCGAGACCATCGAAAAAGTCATCGCCGAAGCGAAAAAAGTCGGCGCTGAGCTGGGGACCGACACCACCAAATTTATGCTGGCATCCGGTCCGGTTGGCGTGATGGCCGCCACCAATGAAGCGGTGGCAGCAGCACAAGATCCAATGACCTTGTATGTGTATGGCGCAGTGATCTTATTGTGTTTAATCAGTTTCCGTTCGGTGCGGGCGACCGTCGCGGTGATCCTGCCGTTGTATTTGGTGACTGTATTGGCAACGGCCTTAATGACGTTGCTCGGCATTGGTCTGACCGTATCGACCTTGCCAGTGATTGCACTGGGTGTGGGTATCGGTGTGGATTATGGAATTTATATCCTGACCAATATGACGCAACCGCTGCGTGATGGTATGCCGTTACGGGAAGCATATTACAATGCGCTGAAATCAACCGGCAGTGCGGTGCTGTTTACGGCAATCACCTTGGCGATTGGCGTCAGTACCTGGGTATTCTCGGCGCTGAAGTTCCAGGTCGATATGGGCATCCTGCTGACCTTTATGTTTATCGTCAATATGCTGGGTGCGGTGTTTGTATTACCAGCATTGGCGGCATTCTTTTGGCGTAAAAACCGATAATGGTTAAGTAATTACCCAAAATCATTAAAGTTGCAGGTAGGCGGCAATTGAACGAATCCCCAGGAGCATAGCTGTTCTATGTGACTGGGGTGAGAGAAAGCGGCCAACAACCCTGCAATTTTAAGGATGAAGGGGAATCGCATGTTTATGCAATTAATCTAATGAAAATGGCCTGCGGGCCATTTTGTTATTTAATAAGCTTGAATATCTTGTCAAATCTGGATTTTAGCGCTGGTACAACCAGTATGAAAGCCTGAAATAAAGCTCGAAAAGCACTACAATTGGCAATAAACTTCGCACCTGACACGCTCTGTATGTAATGCACAATCCTGCTTCACCCTACGCAGAGATTAAAACAAGGATACAAAAATGGCACTGATAGACGGTCAACCATCTGTACTTCTACAAAACGTAAGTAAACTCATCAAACAAAAAGTAAAAGATCAGGTTGAACAGGTTGAGAAATTTGCTTTCACTCTCTATGGCAATGTTGCCAACGAAGATATGTTCGGCCGTAACGACAGCGATTTATATGGTGCTGCGTTAAGTCTGTGGCAAACCTTTAATACCCATGCTGATGACAGCGCAAAAATTCGTGTGTTTAACCCGGAAATCGCCCGTCACGGTTGGGAATCAAAACACACTATTGTCGAAATCGTGGTGAAGGATATGCCGTTTCTGGTGGATTCAGTCCGGATCGCCTTAAACCGCCACAACATCACCGCGCATTTACTGCTGCATTATCCACTGCAGACATTCCGCGATGCTAAAGGCGATATCACTGAATTCCATAAACTCGGCACTAAGCAAAATCCTTCGACTCAGCAAACGGTCTTTCATATCGAAATCGACCGGATGACTGACAAAACCACCATGGATCACCTGATTGCTGAACTTGATTCAGTAATGCAGGACGTGAAACTGGCGGTTGAGGACTGGAAACCTACCAAAGCCAAGCTGGAGCAGGTGATTGCAGAATTACCAGCCAACAGCGGTAAAGCAACGCCAGAGCAACTGGCAGAAACCACTGAGTTTTTAAAGTGGCTGGCCAAGGATAACTTTACGCTGCTCGGCTACCGGCAATACAGCATTGTGCCGGTGCAGGGTGACTACCGCATCGAAGGCATGGCCGATACCGCTTTAGGGCTAATGCGCCGTAGCGTTTCCCGCGATTTAATGTTGTCAGATTTACCTGATGTTGCGCGCAAACAAGCGCTGAGCACCGGTTCTTTGATCCTGACTAAAACCAATAATAAATCCCGGGTACATCGCCCGGCTTATATTGATTATATCGGGATCAAGCGCTTTGACGCTGAAGGTCATGTGGTGGGTGAGGATCGTTTCATCGGTTTGTATTCATCATCGCTGTATAACAACAGTGCCGGTGATATTCCACTGCTGAAAAACAAACTTTCTAAAGTGATGGCAGCTTCTGGTTTTGCCGTTGGCACCCACGCTTACAAAGCGCTGCTGAATATTCTGGAAACTTATCCACGTGATGAGCTTATTCAGGCTGAAGCCGACGAACTGTTAGATATTTCGACCGGCGTGCTGCAAATGCAGGAACGGGACATGACCCGGGTCTTTATGCGTAAAGATGCCTTTGGTCGGTTTGTTTCGGCCATGGTGTATGTGCCACGTGAGCGTTATAACACGCAGTTGCGCAAAGAAACTCAGAATATCCTGCAAAGTTTCTTAGGCAGTACCGAGCCGGTGGAATTTACCACTTATTTCTCTGAATCCATGCTGGCCCGGACCCATTATTTTGTCCGGATCAACGACAGCAATATCGAGTTCAATGTGAAAGACATCGAAAATAATTTAATTGAAGCTGCCCGCACCTGGGAAGATAAGCTGGCAAGCGCCTTAATCGGCCGCTTCGGAGAGCTGACTGGTCGTGAGCTTGGCCTGAAATATATCAACGCTTTCCCGCGCTCTTACAAAGAAGAAATGTTGCCAAACGATGCGCTGGTGGATATTGCCAAACTGGAAGCGCTGACCGAAGACAACACTTTGGAAATGCTGTTCTACCGGCCTCAGGAAGAGAAAGACGATTCCAAAGCGGTGCGGTTAAACCTGTTCCATAAAGACCACCCAATTCATTTGTCCGACGTATTACCAATGCTGGAAAACTTCGGTCTGCGGGTGATTGGTGAAACGCCTTATGCTGTGCGTTGCCCGGACGGTTCAGTCAGCTGGATCTTAAACTTCAGCATGGAACTGAACGGCAAAGTGCCACTGGATTTTGAAGCGGCGCAGCAGTTGTTCCAGGAATCTTTTGCCAAAGTCTGGAAAGGCGATTTAGAAGATGACGGTTTTAACCGACTGATTTTAGGCGCTGGTTTAACTGGCCGTGAAGCGTCGTTATTGCGCTCTTTTGCCAAATACAAACGGCAAATCGGCGGGACCTTTAGCCAGGCTTATATCGAATCGACTTTTGGCCGTTACCCGGTATTAGCGGGTTTATTGGTGCAGCTGTTTAACAGCAAATTCGCTTTGGATAATGCCGATGCTGCAGTTGCAGAACAATTGGAAACTGAGATTCTGGCGCAGCTGGAAAACGTGGCCAACCTTGATGACGACCGGATCATCCGTCGTTTCCTGGCCATTATTCAGGCGATTGTCCGTACCAACTATTTCCAAACTGCCGAAGATGGCAGCGACAAGCCGTATATTTCGTTTAAAGTCCGTCCGGCGATGATCCCGGATATGCCATTGCCATTGCCATTCTTCGAGATTTTTGTGTACTCGCCAAAAGTCGAAGGTGTGCATTTACGTTTTGGTAAAGTAGCCCGTGGTGGTCTGCGCTGGTCAGATCGCCGCGAAGATTTCCGCACCGAAGTGCTGGGTCTGGTCAAAGCGCAACAAGTGAAAAACACTGTGATTGTGCCGGTTGGCGCCAAAGGTGGTTTTGTTTGTAAAAAACTACCGGAAACCGGTGGCCGCGAAGCCTGGCTCAACGAAGGTAAAGCCTGTTACCGTACCTTTATCCGCGCGCTGTTGGATATCACTGACAACATCGTATTAGGCCAGATTGTACCGCCGAAAAACGTGGTGCGCCTGGATGAAGACGACCCGTACTTAGTAGTTGCAGCCGACAAAGGCACCGCAACGTTCTCTGATATCGCCAACGGTATTTCGCTGGAATACAACCACTGGTTAGGTGACGCTTTTGCCTCAGGTGGCTCGAACGGTTACGACCACAAAGGCATGGGCATTACCGCACGTGGCGGCTGGGAATCGGTGAAACGCCACTTCCGAGAAGTGGGTATCGATTGTCAAAGCACTGATTTTACCGTGGTTGGGATCGGCGATATGGCCGGTGACGTGTTTGGTAACGGCATGCTGTTGTCTGAACATATCCGCCTGCAGGTTGCTTTTAACCACATGCACATTTTTGTGGATCCTAATCCGGTGTCAGCAACATCGTTTGTGGAACGTGACCGGTTATTTAAACTGCCAAACTCCACCTGGGATGATTACAACCGCGAGCTTATTTCTGAAGGCGGTGGTATTTTCCTGCGTAGCGCTAAAGCTATTAAGTTAAGCCCGCAAATGCAACAAATGCTGGGCACTGACAAAACCACCTTAACGCCGAACGAACTTATTCGTGCGGCGCTGATGATGGAAGTCGACCTGATTTGGAACGGTGGTATCGGTACTTACGTCAAAGCAACCGATGAATCGCATGCCGAAGTTGGCGATCGCGCTTCTGAACCACTGCGGGTCAATGGAAAAGAAGTCAAAGCGAAGATCATCGGCGAGGGTGGTAACTTAGGGACTACTCAACGTGGCCGGATTGAATATGCCAGCAACGGTGGCCGGATCAATACCGACTTTATCGACAACGTTGGTGGTGTGGATTGTTCGGATAACGAAGTGAACATCAAAATTCTGCTGAACGCTTTGGTTGCCAGTGGTGATTTAACGCTGAAACAACGCAACGAATTGCTGTACAGCATGACCAACGATGTCGCTGATATCGTGATCAACGACTGTTACCGTCAGACGCAAAGTATTTCAGTATCTTCGTTGCTCGGCGCCGAGCAGATGAAGGAATACACGCGCTTTATTCACGCGCTGGAAAAAGACGGCAAGCTGAACCGCGAGCTGGAATTCCTGCCATCTGATGATGCATTAGCTGAGCGGATGGTCAAAGGCGCGGGTCTGACCCGTCCTGAACTGGCCATTCTGACCGCCTATGGCAAGATGGTGTTGAAAGAACAGCTGGTGCTGCCGGAAATCTATGAGAACAATTACTTTAAACAAGAGTTGTTCCAGGCTTTCCCACAAGTGCTGCAAGACAAGTACGCCAAAGAGATGGAAAACCATCCGCTGAAAGCCGAAATTATTGCCACCAAACTGGCCAATATGCTGGTGAATGATATGGGCGCTAACTTCGCCCAGCGGATGATGGAAGAAACCGGTTCGACGGTCTCTGAAGTTGCGATTTGTTATGCCATTGCGCGTGACTTGTTTGATGTTGAGATCATCTGGCACAAGCTGGAAGAATTAGACACCACCATACCGGCAGAGCTGCAAACGCGGTTATTGTTCCAGCTGCGTCGCACCATGCGCCGCGCCACTCGCTGGTTCTTGCGTCATCGCAATAAAGCGCTGGGTATTGAGCAATCGGTCGCGTTCTTTAAACCGGCTTACCAGCAAATTGCCGCTGAATTACCGCGTTTATTAGCTGCGAATGAAGCCGAGTCATTGCAGGCGCACCAGGACAAACTGACCGCCCAGCAAATTCCAGCCGATGTCGCCCGTTACCTGGCGCAGTTAAGCACGGTGTTCTCAGTGATGGATATCGCGCAGGTTGCTGACAGTGAAAAAACTGATTTACTGCTGGTGGCAGAAATCTACTTCAAGCTTGGCGACAAGCTGGATCTGCACTGGTTCCTGGAGCAAATTACCCATCAGCCGGTCACCAACCACTGGCAGGCACTGGCCCGCGCGTCATACCGCGAAGAGCTGGATTGGCAACAACGGGCGCTGAGCCAGGTTGTGGTCAGAACCTGTGGTGGTCAATGCCAGGCGGAAGAGGTGATCAGTCGTTGGTTAACCTCAAACGAACTGGTGTTGGCACGCTGGAGTCTTATGCTGGCTGAGTTCAAAACAACCAAGAGTCACGAGTTTGCCAAGTTCTCCGTGGCACTGCGTGAGCTGATGTTGTTAAGCCACCACTGCGACAGCGTTAAATAATACTGTTCTGCTGAACTAAGTGAACACCGCTGAATGCCCCGTTTATCCGGGGCATTCTTTTAGCGTTTAATGGTGTGCTTTGGCGCGATAGATCAAGTCGATGCCGCTGATTATTTTCAACAACAAATAGGTTTGTTATGTTTTATCAACTTGCAAGACAACTGATGTTTTGTGCGGATGCCGAAAAGTCGCATCATTTTGCGCTGGGAAGTTTAAAAACGTTGCAACATACACCGTTATCGGCGTTGTGGCGCCAGCAACTGCCGGCTAAACCGGTAACTGTCGCCGGGATCCGCTTTGATAACCCGGTTGGGCTTGCAGCAGGTCTTGATAAAAATGCTGACTGTATTGATGCATTTTCGCAGATGGGTTTTGGTTTTATTGAAGTGGGGACCGTGACCCCAAGGCCACAAGTTGGCAATGACAAACCACGGATTTTCCGTCTGCCAGAAGCCAGCGCCATTATTAACCGGATGGGTTTTAACAATAAAGGTGTTGATTATCTGGTCGAGAATGTCAAAAAGGCTCGCTATAAAGGCGTGCTTGGCATCAACATTGGCAAGAACAAAGACACACCAAACGAGCAGGGCAAAGACGACTATGTGCACTGTATGCGCAAGGTTTATCCCTATGCCAGTTATATCACAGTAAATATTTCTTCGCCAAATACCCCGGGACTTCGGGATCTACAGTTTGGTGATGCGCTGATGGACTTATTGGTCAGTGTTAAAAACGAACAGCTGGATTTAGCCGCGAAATATCAAAAGTATGTGCCAGTGTTTGTGAAAATTGCGCCGGATATGGATGAAGTAGCGGTGCAGCAAGTCGCCGATACTTTATTGCAAAGTAAGATGGATGGCGCTATTGCGACCAATACCACTTTGGATAGAAGTTTAGTGCAAGGTCTTCAATTTGCTGAAGAAATGGGCGGATTGAGCGGCGCGCCAGTGCGGGCGAAAAGTACCAGTGTGGTCTCGCAATTGCGTGCTGCAGTAGGGCCAGAATTCCCGATTATTGGTGTCGGTGGTATTGATAGTGCTGATGCTGCAAAAGAAAAATTTGCCGCTGGTGCGCAGTTGGTCCAGGTCTATACCGGCTTTATTTATCAAGGGCCTGACTTGATCCGTTCGATCGTAAATAGCTTATAACGATCCAGCGCGGATCATTGTTAGTTAGAGCAAATTAATCTTTAACTTATTGATCGGCAAAGTGTAAAACGCTGATATGTAATGAATCTTTCAGGTGAAATGACATGTCAGCTTCCACTCCATCAGCTAAGTGGCAATGGCTTGTGCCTTCGCAAGAGCATTCGCAACTGCAACTCGATACCGGTGTTGCAGTTCAGACAACGCCATTTTCACCGCAACAGCTTGTTACTATCGAAGAAACCCATTTTACGCTGGAGCAGGCTCAGTACTACTGGACCTTCTGGCATGCACTGGAGCAGTTGCATTTCAGTGAAGCTGCTTGTTTTGCTGCCACCGTCGATGCGCTCTGTTGTCAGCAGTTTGTCCGGCAAACCGGCCATAAAAGCTGGGGTTTTAACCAGGTATCCCAACACTTTCAACCAACAATAGCCGAGCTGGTGTTTCTGGCAGGGCGTGCCTCGATGCTGGCGATTGTGACCAACAATTATGGCGCCAGCAGTCAGCTGTTGTTATTAGATAGTGGCGAAAACCTGCAAGGGAAACAATTACTTGCCGGGCAAGCTGTTGTGGTGCTAAATGACCGCTTACAACCGGCTCTGCAACAAAAACCTGCACCACACCGCCATTTCGCTAAGTCAGCCTGATCTGGTCTGATCTGGCACCAGTGCAAATGTTGTTTTGGGCTTTTTCCGCCAAATCGGTCGAATCTGCTAGGCAGTTGGCCGTTAATCAGTAAAATAGCCGGGTTGATTTAATAAAGGCCTGTAGCGTGACTGAAGTAACCGACAATTTTGATGACATCCGCCCTTATAACGACTCTGAAGTGCCGGCCGCAGTGCAGCGGATTATTGCCGATCCGGAATTTATCCGGGCGGTGATCCGATTTCGTTTTGGCAGTTCATCTTCCTGGCTGAGCGCGATTGCCGCGCCTTTGCTCACCTGGTATCTACGTCGCCATTGGTCAGGTTTTCAAACCGTTGAATCGGTGCAACGTTATGTTTCGCGTTATCTTGATAACACCTTAAAACGCACCACCCAAGGGGTCACCTGTAGTGGGTTGGCGGCGCTCAATCCAAATCAAGCTTACTTATTTGTGTCGAATCACCGTGATATCGCGATGGATCCGGCGCTGGTCAACTGGTGTTTACATCAACATGGTTTCACCACCGCCCGCATTGCCATTGGCGACAATTTACTGAAAAAAACCTGTGTCACCGAGCTGATGAAACTGAATAAAAGCTTTATCGTCAAACGCTCGGCCAAGGGGCCACGGGAGATGTTAAAGGCTTTGGGGCAGTTGTCTGGTTATATTCGCCATTCACTGCAGACCAATAACCATATCTGGATTGCCCAAAAAGAAGGCCGGGCTAAAGATGGCAATGATCTGACCGATCCGGCCATTCTGAAAATGTTCTATATCGCAGGTAAGCAGCAACAACTGGCTTTTCCGGACTATATGGCATCGTTGCAGATCGTACCGGTCTGTTTGTCGTATGAATTTGACCCTTGTGACTTAGCAAAAGCACAGGAATTGTATCAGCGTCAGACCGAAGGTAATTATCAAAAAGCTGAGTTTGAAGATATTCAGAGTATTGTACAGGGCATTGTTGGTGAAAAAGGCCGGGTGCATGTCCATTTTGGGGCTGTGATTAAAAATGCCGAAGATTTAGCCAGTCCGGAAACAATGGCCGCCGCTATTGACCGGGAAATTTATCAGGGTTATCAGCTGTATCCGGCCAATTATCTGGCTGCGGATCAGGCTGATGCGGTGGATGCAAACGACAGTACTGTTGAGCAGTTTAAACGTCGGTTAGCGGCTGTGCCGGAACAAATTCGGCCAGTTCTTTGTCAGATGTATGCTAATCCGCTATTAAACGCTGCCCGCAGCAAGGAGCAACACTGATGGCGCGTGCTATTACCTATAAATTTAAAGGCCAGCCACGGCAGATCCCGTTTAGCTACGACAAGTATCATGATATTTATGAAGCAGTTGCCGCAGCTGAAGGTATTGATCTAACGCAGTTTCTAAAAATGGAGCAGCAAGTGGCTATGACCGCAAAACGTACTGCTGCAATTAAAGATTTCCGCCAAAAAGAGTTTATCCGGTTTGGGTTTACCGAGATTTTCCTGCATAAAGACGACAAAGATATCTAACCCTTCATCCTTGAAGTTGCAGGGTTGTTGCCTTCGCTCGCTCGCCCCAGTCACATAGGACAACTATGCTCCTGGGGTCTCGCTCACTTGTCGCCTACCTGCATCTTCAATGATTTTGGGTTTAGCTACGGGTACGCAATCGTCTTTACATATACTGAGTTGTTGGCCAACTGCGATATTCGCTTTAGCAAACCAGCCTAGAGGCATTTCCAGCGCACCTAACACCGGTCCCGGTGATTCATGTAAATCTTCACTAAATGGCTGCATCTGGGTCATGCCGACGATGTTCCACTTGGCGTCAATAAAGGCCACGTCCAGCGCGCTGGGGGTGTTTTTCATCCACAACACCATCCGTTTGGGTGTCTGATGTAACAACAGCATGCCGTGTTGCAGCGGAATTTGTCCCATCAAGCCTTGGCGTCTTTTCGCTTCAGTATCGGCAAGCTGCACTTGTTGGACTGAAGAGCCAATGCGAAGCTGCACCAGTTCAAACTTTTCAGGAAATTGTGTTTGTGGTGGCTGCGCATGACAACCGCTGATCATTAATCCGGCCACAACAAGACCTGTATATATTTTCACCAGCATTTCCTTTGTGTAGCAGTAGCAGAAGGTTATCAAAACATCCGGCGCACAAAAAAGCCAGCTTTCGCTGGCTATTATTGCAGGCTCGTCGCACGCTAAACGGCCGTAGAGCAGAAACTAAGACATTGATTAGTTAGCGCTTAACGCCAGACGTGGATCAACAAATGGCAGGTTCAGTGCTTCTGCCACGTGTTGGTTCACCACTTTGCCTCCAATCACGTTCAGACCATTCATTAAATGCTGGTCTTCAAGTAAAGCTGCTTTGTAGCCTTTATTGGCCAGTTTAATGATAAATGGCAGGGTGGCGTTGTTCAGGGCAAAGGTCGAAGTCAGTGGTACTGCACCAGGCATGTTTGCTACACAATAATGCACCACGTCATCAACGATAAAGGTTGGTTCAGCGTGTGTCGTTGCATAAGACGTTTCAACACAACCGCCCTGGTCAATCGCCACGTCAACAATCGCTGAACCGGCTTTCATTTTACGGACATGTTCGCGTGTCACTAATTTCGGCGCCGCAGCACCAGGAATTAATACACCACCTATCACTAAATCAGCTTCCAGAATGTGTTTTTCCAGTGCATCAGCAGTTGAATAAATTGCTTTTACCGCACCGTTAAACTGGGCATTAATGCGACGTAATACGTCAACGCTACGATCCAGAACTACAACATCAGCACCTAAACCAACAGCCATCTGCGCTGCGTTGGTACCAACCATACCACCACCAATCACTACAACTTTAGCCGGTTCAACACCTGGCACGCCACCTAACAACATGCCACGACCGGCACATGATTTTTCCAGAGCGCGGGCACCGGCCTGGATTGACATGCGGCCAGCCACTTCTGACATTGGCGCTAACAGTGGTAAACCACCACGGTTGTCGGTGACAGTTTCGTAAGCAATACAAATAGCTTTAGATTTAATCAGGTCTTCAGTTTGCGGTAAATCAGGAGCTAAGTGCAGGTAAGTAAACAGGATTTGGCCTTCGCGTAACATGGCACGTTCAACGGCCTGTGGCTCTTTTACTTTCACGATCATGTCGGCTTTGGCGAAAACTTCGTTGGCAGTTGCCAGCACTGTCGCGCCAGCTGTGATGTAGTCGGCATCACCAAAACCAATGCCATAACCAGCATTATGTTCTACAAAAACGGTGTGACCATGTGCAACAAGTTCGCGCACGCTGGCCGGAGTCATACCGACGCGGTATTCGTGGTTTTTAATTTCTTTTGGCACGCCAATAATCATAAAAATCGCCTTTGAGTAAGAGCTGTAGGGGGGGTAAAAATATTCGGCTAGTATAGTGGGTAATTTGCAGAATGAATGTTTGAAGTTAAGCAATTATGTAGCATAATAATCTGACATAGAATATTTGGCAGAATAATACACTAGCATGCAGGCGGAAAATAACAGTGCAAAAAAGCTCGACCGGATCGATCGTAAAATTCTGGTCGAATTACAAAAAGATGGGCGGTTGTCGAATGTCGAACTGGCAAAAAGGGTAGGGCTCAGCCCAACGCCTTGTCTGGAGCGGGTGCGCAAGCTGGAACTGGACAAATTTATTTTAGGTTACAACGCCAGAGTGGACCCGAATAAAGTCGGCGCAGCGCTGTTGGTGTTTGTCGAAATTACTTTAAGTAAAACGTCGCCGGAAGATTTTGATGAATTCAGCAAAGCCGTACAAAAGCTCGATGAAATCCTGGAATGTCATCTGGTGTCCGGCAGTTTCGACTTTTTATTAAAAACCAGGGTTGCCAATATGGCCGCCTATCGTGAATTATTAGGGGAAACCTTGTTGCGATTGCCCAGTGTCCGTGAAAGCCGGACCTATGTGGTGATGGAAGAAGTGAAACAAACCACTTTTGTTGCTGTCAGTGGTTGAAGTTGTATTCATTGATTAAATAACAAACAGATAGCATGGATAACGCCGGTATCGCAGCATTGAAACAGATGCATGGCTGCCAGCACTCTGGTATCTTGGCAGGGTATTTTTTTCGACTTTTTGATAGGGCCTGGCGCTTGCAAGCTAAAACCGTATTCTCACTCAATGGTATCCAACGGCTGGTTGAAGTTGGATTAATTATCTTCATCGGTTTGTCAGCATTTATGTTGCTGGCACTGTTAAGTTTTGACCCGGCAGACCCGAGCTGGTCGCAAACCGGATACCACACCGATATTCACAATTTCGCCGGGCCGGTTGGCGCTCGCACTGCGGATGTGTTGTTTGCGGTGTTTGGCTGGTTGTCTTATTTGTTTCCGCCGTTTTTTGGTTTTTGCGGCTATTTGCTGTTCAAACGCTTTAAAGACCTGATTTCGATTGATTATCTGATCCTTGGCTTACGCCTGCTAGGTTTGTTGGTCACGGTCATCACAGCATGTGCCATCAGCAGCATTAATTTTGATGACTTTTTTATCTATTCCTCCGGTGGCGTCGTCGGCGATGTCATTGTCGGCATTTTATTACCCAATCTGAATTTTGTTGGCAGCAGCCTGTTGTTACTCTGCGGTTTCTGCATGGGGCTGACCATGCTCACCGGTATTTCCTGGTTGACAGTTGCCGATGAGCTTGGCCGGTTTGTGATGGACAGTTATCACTTTTTACGACAGTTACCAGCACGATTCCAGAAGGATCAGCAACCAGCGTTCCCTGGAACCGCTGAAATTCCAGCGGTGAAAGCTGTTGCGCGCAGTAAAGATAAAATTCCGGCGTACGATGGTGTTGCTGAATCCAGTGAACCAGAAGCCGCCAGTGCTAAAGTGCAGGTGATCCCACCGGTGCAGGAGCGTAAAGAACCAGCCTTTAGTTTTGATATGCGCGAGATGGTGGAACCGACCTTTGATATGGCGGCGCTAAATGCCGACCCTTCGTCGACGACAGCTCAAAAAGCTGAGGCCGAACCGACGTATGCCGAGCTTCACTACTCTGAACATGCGCATGCCGAACATACAGAATACAGTTACGCTGAGTCTGCGGTTGTACCAGCAACACCGGTGGTTTCGGATGCACAGTCAATTAAAATCGACCCACAGCTGCAAAGCCGGGCGTTTTTCCCAGCAGCTAATGCACATGTCGAACCATTGCCGTTTCAGCCACTGGACGCCCATACCGAAGCCCGTGCTTTTGTCAGTGTGGATGAACTGGCTGATGACGAATTAAGTTACAGTGCGATTGATGATCGTTACGATGCCGCTGATTTACAACAAAGTTTTGCCCATACCCAAAGCCCTTATGCGCCACCGGCATTAAATGACGAACCACCCTTTGATCTGGACGATGACGACGAGCCTGCAAGCTCTGCAGCTGTCCAACCACAAACACTGGCTGAATTACTGCCAGCGCTCAGTTTGTTAGACCGCCCCAATAGAACCGTTAATCCAATTTCGCAGGAAGATTTGGATAAAGTATCGCGCCTGGTGGAGCTAAAACTGCTCGATTTTAATGTCGATGCCAAAGTGGTTGGGGTTTGTCCAGGCCCGGTGGTGACACGGTTTGAGCTTGATTTAGCGCCTGGCGTCAAGGTGAGTAAAATCACTGGTTTGTCCAAAGATTTAGCCCGTTCGCTTTCTGCTATCAGTGTGCGGGTGGTGGAAGTTATTCCGGGTAAATCGTTTATTGGCTTGGAACTGCCGAATCAGCATCGTGAAATCGTCCGCTTGTCTGAAGTGATTGGCGATGAAGTGTTTGAACAATCCAAATCACCACTCACCATGGTTTTGGGTAAAGACATCGCCGGTAAATCGGTGGTGGCAGATTTAGCCAAGATGCCGCATTTGCTGGTAGCTGGTACCACCGGTTCTGGTAAGTCAGTTGGCGTTAATGTGATGATTTGTAGTCTGCTGTATAAATCAACACCGGAAGACGTGCGGTTCTTAATGATTGACCCGAAAATGTTGGAGCTTTCCGTCTACGAAGGCATCCCACATCTGTTGACTGAAGTGGTCACCGATATGAAAGAAGCAGCCAATGGCCTGCGCTGGTGTGTCGGTGAGATGGAGCGGCGTTACAAGTTAATGTCGGCGCTTGGTGTACGTAACCTCAAAGGCTACAACGTGAAAGTGGCAGATGCGATTGCTGAAGGCAAACCACTGCGCGACCCAATCTGGCGACCGGCTGACGATATGCGTACTGAGCCGCCACTGCTGGAGAAATTGCCTTCGATTGTGGTGGTCATCGACGAATTTGCTGACATGATGATGATCGTGGGCAAAAAAGTTGAAGAGTTGATCGCACGGATTGCCCAAAAAGCGCGGGCAGCTGGTATTCACTTGATTCTGGCGACACAACGTCCTTCAGTTGATGTAATTACCGGCTTGATTAAAGCCAATATTCCAACCCGGATTGCCTTCCAGGTGTCGTCAAAAATCGACTCCAGAACTATTTTAGATCAGCAAGGCGCCGAAAGTTTATTAGGTCAGGGCGACATGCTCTATCTACCGCCGGGCTCTGGGGTACCAAATCGGGTGCACGGCGCCTTTGTTGACGACCACGAAGTTCATGCAGTGGTTGCCGACTGGAAAAAACGGGGTCGGCCAAATTACATTCCGGAAATTCTCAATGGTGAAACCACTGAAGAAAATCTGTTACCGGGTGAGACGCTGGAAGACGAAGACGCTGAAGCCGATCCGCTGTTTGATCAAGCGGTGGCTTTTGTTACTGAAAGCCGTAAAGCTTCGGTATCAGGCGTGCAACGCCGCTTCCGGATTGGTTATAACCGCGCTGCTCGACTGGTTGAAACCATGGAGCAGATCGGCATTGTCAGCGGTCCAGGCCACAACGGAAATCGCGAAGTTTTAGCTCCTCCACCGCCAAAAGGGTTTTAAATGAAAAAGTTAGTTGTTGTATTGGGTTTATTGTTCGCTGGTGGTGTGCAAGCTGCCGCTGAACAAGCGGATGCGCTGAAAAATAAACTGGCGCGGTTGCATAGTTATCAGGCCAGCTTTGTGCAAACCGTGGTTGATGCGAAAAATCAGCCGGTGCAAGAAGCTGGTGAAGGCGTGCTGACACTGAAGCAACCGTCTTTATTTCGGTTTGAGACCTTAAGCCCCGAGCCAAACCTGTTTATTGGCGATGGCAAAACCTTATGGCATTACAACGAGTTACTGGAACAAGTCAGCTTGTATGACGCCGCAAAAGAGGTCAACCGTACGCCGTTTGTGCTGTTAACGTCTAACGATGCCAGCTTGTGGCAACAATATGAAGTCAGCGGCGAAGGTCAGCAGTTTATTATCACCCCGAAAAGTGATGATAATCCGGTACGCCAACTCACTTTGACCTTCTCTGGCGTGGGCTTATCACATATGGCAGTGCTGGATAACAACGGTCAGCGCAGCGATTTCGAATTTTTGGCGATCCAGAATAACGTCAATATCGAAAGTAGTTTGTTCAAATTTGAGGCACCTAAAGGTGTCGAAGTGGATGATTTACGCAACAAGTGACCAGCTTAAGTTTTGACTTTTTGCCTGATGTCCGGCCGCTTGCTGCCAGACTCCGGCCTTTAAAACTGGCCGACTATGTCGGCCAGCAGCATTTAGTTGGGCCGGGAACACCACTGCGCCAGGCAATTGAAGCTGGACGTGTCACCTCACTAATTTTCTGGGGGCCGCCTGGTACCGGTAAAACCACCCTTGCCGAATTGGTAGCCAGCCATGCCGATGCTTATCTGGCGAAAATCTCGGCCGTTACTGCCGGTGTCAAAGAAATCCGCGAAGAAATTACCGCAGCCAAATTTCGGCTGCTGGAACGCCAGCAACGGACCTTGTTGTTTGTCGATGAAGTGCATCGTTTTAATAAAAGTCAGCAAGATGCCTTTTTGCCACATATTGAAGACGGCACCATTATTTTTATTGGTGCGACTACTGAAAACCCATCGTTTTCATTAAATAACGCTTTGTTGTCGCGGGCGCGGGTGTGCATTCTAAAAAAAATCGCGGCAGATGAGCTGCAAAGCGTTCTGACCCGTGCACTGACTGATGTTGAATCTGGCTTAGGCGCGCAGCAGTTGACGCTGGAGCCGGCGGCAACCGAGTTATTACTGAGCCTGGCCGATGGTGATGCCAGACGATTACTGAATTTGTTGGAACTAGCCGCACAATCGGTGCAGGCGCAAGGCGAAAATTATATAAGCGCAGCGTTATTAAAACAGCTGGTGCCACGGCAACTGCCAGGTTTTGATAATCAGGGCGATCAGTTTTACGATCTGATCTCGGCGTTGCATAAATCGGTGCGTGGCTCCAGTCCGGATGGTGCTTTGTATTGGTATTGCCGGATTTTAGAAGGCGGTGGCGATCCGCTTTATGTTGCGCGCCGGCTTCTGGCCATTGCTTCGGAAGATATTGGTAATGCCGATCCTCGAGCGCTCACTATAGCCTTAGATGCCTGGGATACCTTTAGCCGGGTAGGTCCGGCTGAGGGCGAAAGAGCCATTGCTCAGGCATTGATTTATCTGGCATTAGCGCCAAAAAGTAACGCCGTCTACAGTGCCTTTAAGCAGATGCGGGCATTAGTGCAGCAGTTGCCTTCATTTGAAGTGCCGCTGCATTTACGCAATGCGCCAACCAAGCTGATGAAGGAAATGGGGCATGGCGATGGTTATCGTTATGCGCACCATGAACCAGGAGCATATGCCGCCGGTGAGCGATATTTACCGCTAGAACTTGCGGGGCAGCAGTTTTATCAGCCAAGTGATCGGGGTTTGGAAAAACAGTTGCAGGAAAAAATGAATTACCTGTGGCAACTGGATCAAGCTGCCAAAGCCAACGGAGACGGCCGTGACCAGTCTTAGCCAATATCTGGCGATCGCGGTAGGCGGCGCTATTGGCGCATGCCTGCGTTTTGCGGTGGGCGAATGGATGCTGCATCTTTTTGGCAGAGCATTCCCTTTTGGCACATTGCTGGTTAATATTCTCGGGTCTTTTGTCATCGGGCTGTTGTACGGGTTATTGATCACCGAACAGCTGGCTCCCAACCCATGGCGGATTTTTATCGGCATTGGAGTGCTGGGTGCATTTACCACTTTTTCAACATTTTCAATGGACACTGTGTTGTTGTTACAGCAGGGCGCCTGGCTGAAAGCCGGTGCCAACGTCGTGCTTAACCTGGTGTTGTGTTTAACCCTCGCCTGGCTTGGTCTCAAGCTCGGCTCGATGAAGTAATAATTATGTTAGATAGCAAATATTTACGTGGTGAAATTGCCGAAACGGCACAGCGCTTGGCAACCCGTGGTTTCACGCTGAACGTGACCCAGATTAACGCGTTGGAAGAACAGCGCCGTGAATTGCAGGTTGCAACCCAAGAGCTGCAAAACCAGCGTAACAGTAAATCCAAAGCGATTGGCCAGGCCAAAGCCCGGGGTGAAGACATTGCGCCGTTACTGGCAGAAGTGGATGGCCTCGGTGACGCGCTGAACAACGCCAAAGTGCAGCTGGATGCAGTGCTGGCTGAGCTTGACCAAATCGCCTTAACTTTACCAAACCTGCCGGATTTATCGGTGCCTGTTGGTACCGACGAAACCGGTAATGTTGAAGTGCGCTGTTTTGGTGACATTCCAGCATTTAGCTTTGAACCACAAGACCACGTAGCCGTTGGCGAAGCATTGGCCGGTGGTCTGGATTTCGAAAGTGCAGTGAAAATTGCAGGTTCCCGGTTTGTGGTGATGAAAGGGCAGATCGCCCGGATGCATCGTGCACTGGCGCAATTTATGCTGGATCTGCACACTGAACAGCATGGTTATACTGAGCTGTATGTGCCATATCTGGTCAATAAAGATTCGTTGTACGGTACCGGTCAGTTGCCTAAGTTTGGTGCGGATTTATTCCACACCCAACCGGCCACTGAAGAGGGTGTTGGCATGAGCTTGATCCCAACGGCCGAAGTGCCGGTGACCAATCTGGCGCGGGATCGGATTTTTGATTTAGCCGATCTGCCGCAAAAATTCACTGCCCACACGCCGTGTTTTCGCAGTGAAGCCGGATCGTACGGCCGTGATACCCGTGGTTTAATTCGCCAGCATCAGTTCGAAAAAGTTGAATTAGTGCAGTTAGCGCACCCGGAGCAGTCAATGAAGGCGCTGGAAGAATTAACAGGTCATGCCGAAAAGGTGTTACAACTGTTAGGCTTACCGTACCGCGTGATGTTGCTGTGTACCGGTGATATGGGTTTTGGCTCGACCAAAACTTACGATTTGGAAGTGTGGTTACCAGCGCAAAATACCTATCGTGAAATCTCGTCATGCAGCAACATGGGTGATTTCCAGGCGCGGCGGATGCAAGCGCGTTTCCGGCCGGAAGAAGGCAAAAAGCCTGAGTTATTGCACACTTTAAACGGTTCTGGTTTAGCGGTTGGCCGCACCTTAGTGGCGATTCTGGAAAACTATCAACAAGCCGATGGCTCTGTGCGTATTCCGGATGTACTGCAACCTTATATGGGTGGCAAAACCGTTATCTCTGCGTAGCTTGTTCTATGTTGAAACAGCCGGTGTTTACGCCGGCTGCGTTTTTGGAGTAATAGATGCCTAATACAACAAAACCTGCTGCCGTCATTAAAAAAGTGGTTCGCAAAGAGCGGGTTAGCATGACGAAGTTGATGCTGCGCTGGGCGTATTGGTTGATTATTCTGGCCGTGGTTGGTGTCGTTGGATTCGTTATTTTTGAAGCTGCCTGGCTCTGGTATTCCAACACCCGCGCCTAACCCCCGCTTGTAATCATGTTACGATGACAACGATCGGCAATTTACAAACAACGCGCCGGTTTTGGCAAACCCGCAATTCTGGTTGCCTGCTTTGCCGGGCCTTCCGGAAACAGCATAAACAAATACTTACTATTCCCTTTATCCGGCCCTAATTTGGCGGCAATTGCTTTCACTAATACCCGGATCGCCGGTGATGTTCGAAATTCCTGATAAAAATCACGCACAAATAGCACCACTTCCCAGTGTTCAGCGCTCATGTTGACTTGTTCCAACCGGGCAAATTCTAGCGCCAGCTTTTCTGACCACAGATTAAGGTCCGCCAGATAACCATGCTGATCCAGTGGTATAACAAGCCCTTCAACAGTTAGACTTAACATAACAACACCTGTTGCGCTTTTTGGCATAACTCTACCCACTCTGCATCACTCAGCAGTTGCACTTTGGGCGGGCATGGCAGCTGCCGGTCATTGATATCCTGCTGTAAAGCGAAGAGCTTTGATGTCGGCCACTGCTGATCAGTCAGCAGCTGATAAACACCATCCTGGCGGAATAACAACGCATCATGCGGTGTGATCAGGCTGAGCAAGCGGGGTGATGCAGCGGTACTTTGACCAGTACATTGATACAAAATCATCTAAAACCTCAGGATATGCTGTTGCTGTGCCAGTAGCGCCTGGATGGCCTGATCGGACATTACGGTGACGGTAATTAAACATTGCTCAGGCAATATCTGATACAGCTGTAACGCGCAAGCATCGGCGACGACAGCGGCAACTTCATAGAGCTCAAATAGTTTCTGCGCAGGGGTATAATCTTTACAGCCAAGTGCGGCAGACCTACGTATCGGGAGCAGTTGCAACACCGCCGCGTCCTGATAAATCACCGTCACCTGATGTTCAACCGCTGCCAGCGCCATAATCATGTCATGTGCTTCGCGACTGATCGCACCATCAAACGGGCTATGGCTGAGTATTACCGCTATTTTTTTCATTAAAATTGCACCACCTGATCCACTGCATCCAGTCGCATCGCAAATTCAGCCAGACCTGCCGCGATAAAACCAGTTCTGGCCGGGACAGCTAATGTCGCAAGGCCACGCTTTTCGGCTGCGGTGACGCAATATAACAACGGAATATCGTGCTGCTGGCAAAAGGCAATCAAATCTGTAGCGACATCGGGCTCATCAGCAGGTAAATCAATGCTTGCAACAATGGCTTGTACTGCGTCTTGGTAAAAGAAAATATGGTCAAGCTGATGTTGCTGTAACAGGGCGGCCTTGGCGAAGCGTAACACTGAGGCCAAAGTAGGGCAGGCATAAGTGCTTGATTGAACGTATAAAGCAAAAACTGCCATTGGCGAACACCTGCGTAGTTCATCAAAAAGTGCTGATGCATTTTTTGACGTTCATTTATCCACGGACATAAAAAAGCCCCGACCAGCGGGGCATTTTAACCAACTTCAGTTTTGCTGCAACTATTAGTCGTCGCTGTTCATAAAACCAAGTAACGATAACAATGACGTGAACAGGTTAAAGATGTTCAGGTACAAAGAAACCGTCGCACGGATATAGTTAGTTTCGCCGCCTTGAACGATACGGCTGGTGTCATACAGGATAAAACCAGACATCAGCAGCACCACAACAGCGTTAATTGCTAAATGTAACGCCGGAACCTGGAAGAAGATATTGGCGATACCAGCAATCACCGCCATAACCAGACCAACAAACAGGAAATTGCCCATAAATGAGAAATCTTTTTTGCTGGTTAAGGTGTAAGCAGACAACGAGAAGAAAATTAAGGCCGTAGCGCCAAAGGCTTGCATGATAATTTCCGGACCGTTTGGCATTGCAGCATAACGATTGAGCATCGGGCCAATTGAAGCACCCATCACGCCGGTGAAAGCGAAGACCCAGAATAAACCTGCTGCGGTATCGGCTTTTTTAATCACAACAAACACCAGCACCAATGCCAGTAGCGTTAAGCCAAGGCCAACCATCGGACCAAAATCAAGCATCATCGCGATGCCTGCGGTCACCGCACTTAGTGTCAGCGTCATGGCCAGTAAAGTGTAGGTATTGCGCAGTACTTTGTTGATACTTAAGCTGTCTGAGCCAGTAAGGATCTGTTGGTTTTGGTAAGACATAAGCACTCCTGTGATTGTTAATACCGGCAAACTATACAAGTATCCGGGATTGAAGTCAGCATTTTTGACCAGCCATGGGCAGAATAATTCCTTGGCTGCGACGAATGGTGCAAAGAAAAGGCTAAAAAACAAACGCTTGATCTTTATAAATCAATTCAAGATGTTAAAACTGAAAAAAACACTTCCTTTTCAGGAATGATCTGATTAAGATACGCCGCATTGGAGAGATGGCAGAGTGGTTTAATGCACCGGTCTTGAAAACCGGCGAGGGTTAGTAGCCCTTCAAGAGTTCGAATCTCTTTCTCTCCGCCATATTTAAAAGCCCAGCTTAACCGCTGGGCTTTTTCGTTGTGTGTGATCCATTTACACCTTATGGTTTGGTCACGGTTAAAACTAAATCATGAAAATCAAAGCTAAAGTCGGTGATCTCTGGGTTGACTAGTTGCATGCTAGCTGATTGTACCTGCTGACCGGCATCAAGTTGAAAATCGATATAGGCGTCGGCTTCCATCAGTCGGTCATCCCATTGCACTACAAACCTGTTACCACTGTGGTGTACCAGCCAGCCTTGCAATTTTGGCGTGTGCAAAAATTTAATCCGCAGCTTGCCATCGATCTCTTTGATACTGACATGCCCGTACCAGTCGCTGGCAAAGTTGGCACTGTAGTGTGAATTGGTTAAAGCCGGTTGTATTTCGGTCAGTTGCATTGGACCGGCGTTTTTATACAGTTTTTCGCGGCCACTGTGGTATTTGCTGCTGAGCTCCTTCAGCCAATCTTTATCCGGTAACGCTAAAGTTTGTTCCAGCACTTCACGACTGATAGCCGTAATGGCGGGAAATGCCTGCTGATTGGTCAAGATCACGATGCCCAGCCTTTTCTCAGGAATAAGCGTCACCTGCGACACCATGCCCAGAATGCCGCCACCATGGCTTAAACGTTTATAGCCAAAATAATCATCAATCGACCAGCCGAGGCCATAACCGGCAAACTGCTGACGGGTGCTATGAAAGCTGTTCTGCGATACCTGTGAGTTGATATGCAGTTGCCACATTTGCTGTTGTTGTGCAGCGCTAAATAGCCTTTTGCCATCGGGCATCACCCCATTGGCCAGTTGCGTGCGCAGCCACAGGCTCATCTCGCTGACATTCGATGCGATAGCACCAGCGCCGCGGAAATCTTCCAGGTAATCCAGCGGGTAACGTTGTAGCTTGTTGTCCAGCGGAATATGGCCGACGGCGCGGTTTTGGTTGCTGGCGGCAATTCGGGAATAACCGGCGGCTGTTGTTGTCATGCCTAGCGGGCTGAACAGTTGTTGTTCGACAAATTGCTGCCAGCTTTGACCTGACACTCTGGCTACCACTTCACCGGCCACCACAAACATCAGATTGTTATAGGCATATTCGGAACGAAAACTGCTGGCTGGTTTGATAAAACGCAGTGCTTTGATGATGTCAGCCGTGCTTTTGTTGGTATCAGGCCAAATCAACAAATCGCCGGCGCCCAGGCCTAAGCCCGAGCGATGGCTTAATAAATCGCGGATGGTCATTTCGCGGCTAACGTAAGCATCAAATAACTGAAATTCAGGAATATGCTGAATGACCTTGTCATCCCAGGATAATTTGCCCTGATCGACCAACATCGCCAGCGCGGCTGCAGTAAAAGCTTTGGTATTTGAAGCAATGCCAAACAAAGTTTGTGCTGTTACCGGTTGATTATTGCCAATATCCCGCACGCCGTAACCTTTGGCCAGCAACAACTTGTCCTGTGATACTACCGCTATCGCCAGGCCAGGCACCTGAAACTCAGCCATGGCCGATGCAACAATCTGATCTATTTTTTTAAGGTCGAGCGTGGCCGCTACAGAAGCCTGATGGACTGAAGTTGCAACAGCATCCGAGCCGCTCAGTAAACAGCTGAGGATAAGAAAAGTCGGTACAAGTTTCATAAAAGTCCTTAGCATTCATCTTCCGCCAAAAAATAACCCGGCAAGGCGCCGGGTTATTTACTGTTAACTTACAACAACTTTAAAGTTATTGCACCGCACAGGTAAAGCAGTAAGAGTAAACGCCATTTGGATCATTAAATTGGGTGAATTGCCCAAGCTCTTTGTCCAGCTGACGTAATACACCAAGGCTGCTCAATTTCGACTGGCTGTGCATTTCTGGTAACCAGCCGCTGGCTTTTGCTGAACCAAACAGCTGTTTTAACATTTGTTGTTGTGGCGTAAGTTCCTGCTCCACGACCATTACATCAAAATGTGTCAGACTGGCTTTAGAAGCGGCTGAAGCGATAGCATCATCCAACGTTCCCAGTTTGTCGACCAGGCCGAATTCCAGCGCTTTGGTGCCGGTCCAGACGCGACCTTGACCGACTTTATCAACAGCGAGTTTTTCCAGATTACGGCTGGTGCCGACAAAGCTGATAAAGTCGTCATAACCACGTTCAACCGTCAGCTGCATCAGTTTTGCGGCTTCTGGTGTCAGACCCCGGAAAAACGGTAAACCAGAGTTAAAACCAGCCATTTCAGTGGTACCAACGCCGTCAACATTAATACCCAGGGTGCTGAACGCTTTCTCGGCAGTTGGGAACATGGCGAAAATACCGATAGATCCAGTAATAGTTGTTGGCGCAGCCCAGATTTCGTTAGCTGAAGCGGCAATCCAATAACCACCCGATGCAGCAACAGCACCCATTGAGGCAATAACCGGCTTACCAGCATCTTTTAACAGTTTGATTTCTTCAGCGATAATTTCTGAAGCAAACTTGCTACCGCCGCCACTGTCGATGCGCAGCACCACAGCTTTAACTTTTTCGTCGTGGCGAGCCTGGCGCAGTAAGCGGGCAGTGCTGTCACCGCCGATGGTGCCGGCTTTAGCCGAACCATCCACAATGTTGCCACGAGCGATGATCAGCGCGACTTTGTCGGTCAGTGGATTCACCACATTCACCGGTGGGATCACCAGTTTGCGATAGTCTTCGTAATGCACCTGATTAAACGTATGCTCTTTCTCATCCGCACCGACCAGCGCAATCATATCTTGCTGAAAGCCTTCGCGTGTTTTCAGAGTGTCGACCAGCTTGGCATTTAAAGCGTATTGGGTAATATCACCCTGAACCGCCGCCAGTTTTTCATTCAGGCTGGCAAAGGTTTCATCAAAATTAGTCACTTCAAAACCACGGCGCGCCGCAACTTGTGTTTTGTATGTGCTCCACAGTTCACCTAACCACAAACTATTGGCTTCTTTGGCTTCAGGCGACATATCGTCGCGCAGGAAAGGTTCCACCGCCGATTTGTAGGTGCCTACTTTAAACACATGGGTGGTTACATTGAGTTTTTCCAGTGCACTGCGGTAGTACATTGGGTAACTGCCATAACCTTCCAGTAAGATAGTGCCACCAGGTTGCAGGTTGATAGAGTCGGCAAAGCTGGCCAGGAAATATTGGTTTTGAGAGTAGAAACTGCCGGTGGCAAAGACTTTTTTGCCAGCCGCTTTGAATTTCTCAAGTTCCACACCCACCGCTTGTAGCTTGTCGAGTGAGCCTGAGCGTAAATCAGCCAGTGCCAGTACGATGACTTTAACTTTGTCATCCTTGGTAGCGTTCTGGATCACTTTAACTAAATCGCGCACCAGAATTTCCGGGGTTTCTTCGCTGCCACCGGCACTTTCATTAATCATGGCTTCAACCGGGTCAACCCAGCTTTGCTCTTCAACTAAATCACCATTGAGCTCCAACACTAATGCAGCTGTGTCCGGTACCTGTACTTTATCGTCGCCAGAAAACATCACGCTGATCAAACCAATAAAAAACACCAGGAAAATCAGGTTTAAAACCAGATTACGAACCAGTTTAAATCCGCCCCAAATGGCACCAAATAACCGACGGAACAGGCCAGGCCTTTCTACTGACATACGTATTCACCTTATAAAACAACTTCATCAATCGCTTAAGATACCGAAAATGCCCAATGAACTTAAACGGAATTTGTAAGTAAATGTATATTCCTTGTCAGTGCAGTTAAAAGCGGCTAAAGTCTTGCCACTAAACAGGTATGACCAGAGAGGCCGAAGTGTCTTATCCACATTTATTACAACCATTGGATTTGGGGTTCACCCAGCTGAAAAACCGGGTGTTGATGGGCTCCATGCACACCGGACTGGAAGAAGAAAAACAAGGGTTCGCCAAACTGGCGGCCTTTTATGAAGAACGCGCCAGAGGCGGTGTTGGTCTGATTATCACCGGCGGTATCAGCCCGAACTTTCGCGGCAATCTGGTACCATTTGGTAGTCAGCTCAGTTGGTTCTGGCAAGCAGCTAAACATAAACAAGTCACAGCGGCTGTCCATAAACATAACGCGCTGATTTGTATGCAACTATTGCATGCCGGTCGTTACGGTTATCATCCGTTTAGCGTTGCGCCCAGCAAAATCCAATCGCCCATTACCCCATTTAAACCAGCTGAAATGTCAGCACGAACGGTGCGTAGCACCATCAAAGATTTCGCCAGCTCTGCCAGACTCGCCCAGAAAGCCGGTTACGATGGCGTGGAGATTATGGGTTCGGAAGGTTATTTAATTAATCAGTTTATTTGTCAGCGAACTAATCAGCGCACGGATGAGTGGGGCGGTAGTTTTGACAATCGTTGCCGCTTTGCACTGGAAACCATTCGCGCGGTACGTGAAGTCTGCGGCAAAAATTTCATCATCATTTATCGTTTATCGATGCTCGATTTGGTGGAAGATGGTAATAGTTACGATGAAGTGGTGGCCTTAGCCAAAATGGTTGCGGACGCCGGCGCCACCATGATCAACACCGGCATTGGCTGGCATGAAGCCCGGGTGCCAACCATTGGCACCATGGTACCGCGAGCAGCTTTTAGCTGGATCACCGGCCGCATCAAACAACAAGTGACGATCCCAGTGGTCGCCACCAACCGCATCAACGACCCACAAGTGGCTGAAGATATTCTGGCGCGTGGTGAAGCCGATTTAGTTTGTATGGCGCGGCCATTTTTGGCCGATGCGGAGTTTGTGAATAAAGCCGCTGCTGGCAAAGCAGATGAAATTAACACCTGTATCGCTTGTAATCAGGCTTGCCTTGACCATGTGTTTCAGAACAAACGCGCCAGTTGCCTGGTCAATCCGCGCGCCTGTTATGAAACCGAACTAAACTTTGACGCTGCCAGTACCCCGAAAAAAATTGCAGTGGTGGGCGCAGGTCCAGCCGGTATGGCGTTTAGTGTATATGCGGCGCAGCGTGGCCATCAGGTCACTTTGTTTGATAAAGAAACGCAGATCGGCGGTCAGTTTAATTACGCCAAGCAAATTCCGGGCAAAGAAGAGTTTCATCAGACCATCCGTTATTTTGACCGGATGTTGACGCTGCACTCGGTAAAACGCGAGTTGGGCCAGCTGCAAAGTGTGGATAGTCTGGCAAGCGGTGGATTTGATGAAATCGTGCTGGCAACTGGCATTGTGCCACGTGATTTGGATTTAACCGGCTTTCATCACCCGAAAGTGTTGAGTTACCTCGATGTACTGCGCGACCATAAAGCTGTTGGTGAAAAAGTAGCGATTATCGGCGCTGGAGGTATTGGCTTTGATGTAGCTGAATATCTGACCGAGCCACATTCATTGACGCTGCAACCGGATGCCTGGTTAAAAGACTGGGGCATTGATAAAAACTATCAAAGCCGTGGCGCCTTGCTGCCGGATCAAACACCGGAAGTGCCTCCACGTAAAGTATTTTTGTTACAACGCAAAAATACCAAAGTTGGCGCTGGCCTAGGTAAAACGACCGGCTGGATCCACCGTGCGGCGCTGAAGAAAAAAGGTGTTGATATGTTGTCAGGCGCACAATATCTGCGGATAGACGACGAAGGCTTATGGGTTGAACTGCAGGGTCAGCAACGTTGTCTGGACGTCGATAACGTGGTGATTTGCGCCGGACAGGAGCCACAACGGGCTTTGCAACAAGGTTTAATTGACCGTGGCTGCAGTGTGCATCTGATTGGTGGTGCTGATGTTGCCGCTGAACTGGATGCTAAACGAGCGATCCGGCAGGGCGCTGAACTGGCCGCTCGGATCTGATCAACTATCGGTAATATTTCACATCGGCGCTCAATTCACTGAGCGCCCGTTTTTCTACAGATTTTTCTTAAAAACGCTGATTTTGCTTGCCATTTGTGCATCGTTGGCGGTATTACAATCAACACAGTTTGCTGTTGTGCCGTGCTGGTGCAAATATTTCAGTTTGCACCAATCTGGCGCAGATTGTCATACGGATGCCATACCCGGGACATACATTAAGCTGCACACCGCGCAGTTATTTCCGCCTATACAAGGATTTATCGGTGTTATGACAATCATGGTATCAGCTTTGCTATACCTTGTTGGTAGTACCTATTTACTCTTCGCAGTTCAGGCATAAGATTGAAAATCGAAGGGGATAATGCTGGCGGGTCAACATCGCAACTGCTTGAGCCGTCACAGTGATCAGTAACAGGGAGTCTCAGATGTCAGGTGTATTAACAATGATTTTGGCCGGGGGTGAAGGCACCAGACTGGCTCCGTTAACCGGGATCCGCGCCAAACCCGCAGTGCCATTTGGTGGCAACTACCGGATTATCGACTTTGTGCTGAACAATTTCGTCAATTCAGATTTATTGCAGATTTTTGTCATCACCCAGTTTAAGTCGCATTCATTAATGAAGCATTTAAGCCGTTCCTGGCGGGTGACAGGTTTAACCAACAGGTTTATCGACCCTATTCCGGCGCAAATGCAAACCGGTAAGCACTGGTATCTGGGCACTGCCGATGCGGTGTACCAGAACCTGCATTTAATCCATGGTCTTGATCCGGAACATGTTTGTGTATTTGGTGGCGACCATATTTACAAAATGGACGTCCGGCAAATGCTGGATTTTCACCGCCAGCATAATGCTAAATTAACAGTTGCAGCTATTCCGGTGCCTATTGCGCAGGCACATGAATTTGGCGTGATTGAAGTGGATGCCAACGGCAAAATGATTGGGTTTGAAGAGAAACCAAAATCAAATCCGAAAACCATACCGGGTAAACCTGGTTTTGTACTGGCTTCCATGGGCAACTATATTTTTGAAGCGAAGTGTCTGGTAGATGTGCTGGAAGAAGATGCCAAAGTGCATGATTCCAAACATGATTTTGGTCACAACATTATTCCAAAGCTGTTTCCGCAAGGTGACGTCTACGTTTACGATTTTTCTACCAATATTATTCGTGGTGAAAAAGAAGAAGCCTGGGGTTACTGGCGCGATGTTGGCACCATCGATTCGTATTATGAAGCCAATATGGATTTGATCTCAGTCGTGCCACCGATTGATTTATATAACAAATACTGGCCGCTACGCAGTTACACGCCACCAGTGCCGCCGGCGAAATTTGTGCACGATGAAGCAAACCGCACCGGTCAGGCCATTAGTTCGATGGTGGCTGCCGGCTGTATTGTTAGTGGCTCTATCGTTTATCATTCGATCCTTGGCTACAACGTGCATGTGCACAGCCATGGTTACATCGAGAAAAGCGTGTTGATGGGTAATAACGACATTGGCCGCGGTTGCCGTATTCGTCGCGCTATTATCGACAAAGACGTGAAGATAGCGCCGGGTACGGTGATTGGCGAAGATCCGGTGCTGGATAAAGAGCGGTTCCACGTCTCGCCGGATGGCGTGGTGGTGATCCCGAAAGGCGCCCTGATTGGGTTTGATTAAGTAGGGTTTGATTGAGTTGGTTTGGATTGAGTTGGTTTTAACAAAATTGGTTTTGACCGGCAGGCCAACAGCGCTTCAGCTGAATAAGGTTTGACATGCAAGTAGTGTTTTTATGTAGTGAATACGAAGGTTTGCTGAAAACCGGTGGCCTGGCTGATGCAACCCGTGGCCTGGCGCAAGCCCTGCGCCAGCAAGGGCATCAGTTGACCATCCTGCTGCCGCGCTATGGCGCGTTGTACTCTTTGCCACTGTTCGATCAGTGGCAGTCAGTTTATGTTGAGATGAACGGGCAGCATATCGGCGCTGCCATTCGTCATCTGCAGCACGACGATATCGACATCGCGCTGATTGAACACCATGATTTTTTTCACCGGCCACGGCCTTATGACGATGGTGAGCACGCTTATCCGGACAACGCATTACGTTTTGCATTTTTCTGTAAAGCGGTATTGGCGTATTTGGCAACACTACCTGAAGCACAAAGCCCGGCGATCATTCATGGCCATGACTGGCAGTCGGCATTAGGTTCGGTGTATCTGAAGCAGTTGCAACAACAAGGCAAATTGCTCAATAGCCGTTTTGTGCTCAGTATTCATAATGCAGCTTATCAACAAGGGCTTGGCTGGCACGATTTACCTGTGCTTGGCCTGAGTCCGCATGAAGTGCCAGAGCAGGTGCAGTTGTCGATGTTAAGCATTGGCGTGATGAACGCCAGTCAACTCAATACCGTAAGCCAGGGCTATCGGGAAGAGTTGTTATCTGAACCGGCTGCCAATGGGCTCAGTCAACTTTATCAGGCGCGACAAGCCGATTTTAGCGGCATCTTGAATGGCTGCGACTACAGTCGCTGGGACCCGAAGACCGATCATTCGTTAATTGCCCATTACAGTGCGGATGACTTGCACGGCAAAGCCCTTTGTAAAGCGCAGCTGCGGCAGCAGGTCAATCTGGCTGAAACGAAAGCACCGCTGTTTGTGGCGGTCAGCCGGGTGACTGGCCAGAAGGGATTCAGTTATCTCATTCCGGCGCTGGCGCAGTGGCTCGGTGAGGCACAGGCTCAAGTGGTGATGATGGGGACGGGAGAGCAGCAGTTTATCGGGCCGCTCAAACAACTACAGCAGCAATTTCCGGAGAAATTTCGGTTTATTGAAGGTTTTGATGAAGATTTTTCGCATCAGTTAGAAGCGGCAGGCGATTTTTTCCTGATGCCAAGTTTGTTTGAACCCTGTGGCCTGAATCAGATTTACAGTTTGCGTTATGGCACCTTGCCGATTGTTCGCGCCACCGGTGGCCTGAAGGATACCGTGGTGGGGCTTGGCAAACGTGGCGCGACCGGTATTTCGTTTGAACAACCATCGGTTGAAGATGTCATGGTCGCTTTGCAGCAAGCTATTGCCTTGTATGCCGATCAGCGTAAATACAAAACCATGCAACAGCGTGGTATGCAACAGTATTTTGGCTGGGATCAGGCGGCATTGTTGTATCAGCAGTTATATCAAAGAGCATTGAGTTTCTGATCGTCAACACGGCGGCCAGCCTATCTGGCTGCTTATTGTTAACGGCTAACGGTCGTTCGGTTGCGGTGCCTGCAGAAAGTAAAAACACGTCCATCCGGTCTGGTATTCCGAATGAATCAATTTCGGAAACTGTTTAATGGCTGTCCTCAAATTTTATCATCTGCAATTTCTGCGCTGCTGCCGGCAATCGGAATTTATATTGTTATTGGCGGTGCGGTTATTGCTGGCGCCGGTCATGGCGGTAGCGGGTTTTAGTAAACTTGGCTGGAATAACCCGGAGCTGGATGGCTTGGCCAGAGTGCTGGCCGATCCCGCAGTCGTGCAATGGTTTGGCAATCAGGAGTGGGGTTTAGGTTTACCCGCACCCATGTTGCTAGCCACGCTTGTTGGATATATTGAATTAGTCGGCGGTTTTGCGTTATTGCTGGGGTTGGCAACGCGGTTGTTTGCATTGCCGCTGCTGTTGACGATGTTGGTCGCCATATTGACCGTGCATCTGCCTCACGGCTGGTTTGCCATCGCACCGGCGGATGGCGCCAGCAGTGCGGCGCAATTTTTCAGTTGGTTTGGGTTGTCAGAGGCGGAACAAAGTCTGCAACAAAGTGCCGAAATAGCGAACCGACTCAGTAAAATCCGGCAATTGCTTACTGAGTATGGCGATATAGACTGGCTGTTGGCCAAGGGGCCCGTCGCTATTCTCAACAATGGTGCCGAGTTTGCCGTTATTTATCTTCTGATGCTGTGGCAGTTACTGACCAGAGGCGGCGGGCGATACCTGAGTGTTGATTATTGGATCAGCAAACGAGGGCGCGATTGATGAAAACTGTTGTCGTGCTTTAACTTTATTTGCTAGCCTTACAGAGAATTTTCTCCAAGGGCAGCTTTTTATGGATGCGATCACCTTATTAACCACCCGCTATTCTTCGCCGCGACTGACTGAGCCGGCACCGAGTGGTGAAGCATTAACTCTGATTAAACAAGCCGCATTGCGGGTACCGGATCATGGCGGTTTAAAACCATGGCGTTTTGTTGTATTTAGTGGCCGTATTGCACTGGCAAAACTCGGTGATATTTTCGCCGAAGCGGCAGTGGAAGACGACCCGTCGATTGCCAATGAATTATTAGAGCGGGCACGCCAGTTACCGCTGCGCGCGCCGATGGTGATTGCCTGTATCGCCAAATGTACCGAGCATCATAAAGTTCCGGTGCAAGAGCAAGTGCAATCAGCGGCTTGCGCGGTGATGGCGATGCAACAAGCGGCCTTTGCACTTGGGTTTGGCGGAATTTGGCGCACCGGCGCTTACACCCAGTATGAGTTTGTTAAACAAACCTTAGGTTTAGGCGAAGATGACGAAATTGTCGGATATTTATATTTAGGCACCTGTGCTACGGAAGCTCCGGAGCGTAAATTGGTCGATTGCAGCGAGTATTTCTCAGATTTTATCTGATTTTTTATTGAGGTATCAGCGGCATTACCGGCAAGCTGATGATGCGGACGAAACCTAAAATCTAAAATTATTCCTAAAAACAAAACCCCACTGAAAAGTGGGGTTTATTTTTAGCAACTGACGAATGTCAGTGTGTTGAACAACGCTTAGAAATCGGCATTACCCGGGGTCCGTGGGAATGCAATCACATCACGCACGTTACCCACACCCGTCACATAAGACACCAGACGTTCGAAGCCCAGACCAAAACCGGCATGTGGCACTGTGCCATAACGGCGCAGGTCGCGGTACCAGCTGTAATCTTCTTTACACAGACCCATTGCATCCATTCGCGCATCGAGTTGCTCTAAACGCTCTTCACGCTGTGAACCACCAATGATTTCACCGATACCTGGTGCCAGAATGTCCATGGCGGCGACAGTTTTACCATCTTCGTTCATCCGCATGTAAAACGCTTTGATGTCTTTTGGATAGTTTTGCAGAATAACCGGCGCGCCAACATGCACTTCGGCTAAATAACGCTCGTGTTCAGATTGTAAATCCACACCCCATTCCACCGGGTAGTCGAATTTTTTGCCACAGGTCTTCAGAATATCCACCGCTTCGGTGTAATCCATCCGCACGAAGCTAGAATTGATAATGTCTTGCAGGCGGCTGATGGCTTTATCGTCCACACGCTCGGCGAAAAACGCCATGTCATCGCTGCGTTCAGTCAATACAGCGTTGAATACATACTTCAGCATGTCTTCGGCCAACTGCGCCACATCTTTTAATTCAGCAAAGGCCACTTCTGGTTCAATCATCCAGAATTCGGCTAAGTGGCGGGTGGTGTTCGAGTTTTCTGCACGGAAAGTCGGGCCGAAGGTGTACACATTGGACAGCGCACAAGCGTAGGTTTCAACGTTGAGCTGACCAGACACCGTTAAAAAGGTTTCTTTGCCGAAGAAGTCTTGCTTGTAATCAACTTTGCCTTTGTCATCACGCGGCAGGTTTTCCATGTCTAAAGTACTGACGCGGAACATTTCACCTGCACCTTCAGCATCGGCACCGGTAATAATTGGTGTGCTGATCCAGTAAAAACCACGCTCATGGAAGAAGCGGTGAATGGCCTGGGCCAGACAGTGGCGAACCCGGGTAATAGCACCTACCATGTTGGTACGTGAGCGTAAGTGTGCCTGTTCGCGCAGATATTCCATCGAATGGCGTTTTGGCGCCATTGGGTAGGTATCCGGATTTTCGACCCAACCCAATACTTCAACAAGATTGGCTTGAATTTCAAAGGATTGGCCCTGGCCTTCAGATTTGGCGATGGTACCGCTGACAATCACTGAACAAGCCGTCGTCAGGCGTTTAATTTCAGTTTCGTAATTATTCAGTTCAGCCGGAGCGACGGCTTGCAGTGCATCAAAACAGCTGCCGTCGTGTACGGCGAGGAAAGAAATACCAGCTTTGGAATCGCGACGGGTGCGGATCCAGCCTTTAATGGTAACCAGGTCGCCGACTGCATATTTGCCGGCCAAAATATCTTTAATCACTGCATGTGTCATGCAATAGGCTCCAACTTGCTGCTTGAATGGTTTGAATTTCGATTTGAATTTCGCTAAAGAGGTGTAATCATACGCAGGCCGCGTTTCAACACAAGCAAAAATTGACAGGAAGCCCGATTTGACTGAGCAAAACCAAGCAGCACCACCGAAAAATCGCCGTAAAGGCCCAGACTGGTTATTACATTGTCTGAGCTTATTATCGATCGCTGGCTGGGTAGGTTTTGTTGCCGCACTAGGTTTTGCCCATATGGCAAAACCGGAGTTTAATTCGGGGTTAGTGCGTTACTGGGGCATTTCAATTCGTGAATATTGGCATCCGGATCTCACGCCGCAACTGATGTATCTATTGTGGTGGTGCTGTGGCATCAGTTTACTCAGCTTATTGCTTAATCGTGCCCGATTACGCCGGGCTCATGATCGGATGCGCTATAACGTGCTGGTGCTGTTAGCGATGTCTGCAGCCTTGTTAGCTTATTTGTATCAGGTGGTTTGACGTATCTGATAGTTGTTACAGTTTCTGCTGCAATTTTGCTGCATAAAATACAATTCAGCTACGCGTCAGTTTCATTGTTTTAGATTTCCGGTTTTATTATGAAACGGTCTTCTAACAGCGAGCTCACGATGAAACTGAATTTGATACGAATTTTAACCCTTGGATTGATGATGCAAGCGACGGTTGGTTGTGTGCTGATAGACACCGATAATGACGTGTTTAATGCAACAGCTGCAGTGATCACTGGGGTTTATATGCAAAAAGAAATTGATGAACAAAAAGCAATATCCGCTAAATCAGATATTTTTAAATCCAACGATCCAAAGGTCAAACAACTTGATCAAGCGATCGAAAAGGTACGACACCGCTCGCAGCTAGAATCGGCCATCAACAGCGAACAGCCATCTCCTTTTAATTAACCCTCAGGCTCCCGGCAGTGGCGGTTGCGCGGTAAAAATCTGCTGTGCCGCCACCTGTAATATTGCGCTGGTGAGTTGACTGAGTTCCGCCGGTTTGATGATAAAAGGCGGCATCAAATACAACAATCGACCAAAAGGTCGGATCCAAACGCCCAAATCCACAAATAGCCGCTGACATAACGCCACATCCACCGTAGCCGTCATTTCCAGCACGGCCACAGCACCCAGCACCCGCACATCGGCTACTTGTGGCAAATTTTTTGCCGATTGCAGTTCTGATGTAAGTTGTTGTTCAATCGCGGCAACCTGGGTTTGCCATTGTCCGCTGGCAATTAACTGCAAACTGGCGTTCGCTACGCTGCAGGCCAGCGGATTGGCCATATAGGTTGGCCCATGCATCAAGGCGCCGGTAATACCATTGGCGACTTTGTCGTTGCATAAAGTGGCAGCCAAGGTGATGTAACCGCCACTCAGCGCCTTACCAACACACATAATATCTGGTGCTATGGCGGCATGTTCACAGGCAAATAACTTGCCGGTACGGCCAAAACCGGTGGCAATCTCATCACAAATCAGCAGCACATTAAATTCGTTGCATAATTCGCGGCAAAGTTGCAGATATCGTGGGTGATACATTCGCATGCCACCAGCGCCTTGCAAAATGGGCTCGGCAATCATTGCCGCTAGTTCCGCATGATGCTGTCGAAACAACGACCGTAACGCGGTTTCATCTTCAGGTAACCATGCGCCATCAAACCTGCTTTGTGGTGCAGGCGCAAATAACTGTGGCGTCAGCTGACTGCGAAACAGGCTATGCATGCCATCATCGGGATCACACACCGCCATCGCAGCAAAAGTATCGCCATGATAGGCCTTGGCAAGGCTTAAGATTTTGGTTTTATTTTGGTTACCCTGCGACAGCCAGAACTGCAGCGCCATTTTCAGCGCCACTTCTACCGCAATCGAACCGCTGTCGGCGAAAAACACTTTTTGTAGTGAAGCTGGTACCAGCGACAACAACGTTTTGGCTAAATCGACCGCCGGTTGATGGGTAATGCCACCAAACATCACATGGCTCATTTTGCTGAGCTGCTCAGTCACCGCGGCATTCAACACCGGATGATTGTAACCATGCACCGCCGACCACCAACTGGAGGTACCGTCTATCAGCGAACGGCCATCTTCAAGATAAAGGTGTACACCAGATGCGTGAGTGACGGCGTAGACCGGCAACGGGTTTTGCAAGGAAGTATAAGGATGCCAGATATGTTGACGGTCAAATTGCAGATCAATAGCCATAAAATGCTCAATAAATAACCAGTGGTAAACTTTGCAAACTGGTTGGCGTTGACTTCAAAGGGCAGGCCGTTAGACTAACGACAAATCACTCGAACTACAATGCAAAAACGCCACAGGAAACCAGGATCTATGTCTTTTAACATGCCGAATGCAGAAGTGCGTCATAACTGGACTTTATCGCAGGTCAACGCCTTGTTTGCGTTACCTTTTCATGAACTGATGTTTCAGGCCCAGCTGACTCACCGCGCCAATTTTAATCCACGCGAAGTGCAAATCAGTACTTTGTTATCAATCAAAACCGGTGCTTGCGCCGAAGACTGCAAATATTGCCCACAAAGTGGCCACTATAATACTGGTCTGGAGCGCGAGCGCTTGCTGGAAGTAGAAAAAGTGCTGACCCAGGCCAAAGCAGCCAAAGACAAAGGCGCCAGCCGTTTTTGCATGGGCGCCGCCTGGAGTAACCCAAAGCAGCGCGATATGCCGTACATCATGGAAATGGTCAAAGGCGTGAAAGCGATGGGGCTGGAAACCTGTATGACACTGGGCAAACTCGATGCCGGTCAGGCACAGGAGCTGGCGGGCGCGGGTCTTGATTATTACAACCACAACCTCGATACCTCGCCGGAATTTTATGGCGAAATTATTACCACCCGCACTTATCAGGACCGGTTAGATACACTGTCGCATGTGCGTGATGCCGGGATGAAAGTCTGTTGTGGTGGCATCGTCGGCATGGGCGAAAGTGCCAATGACCGTTCAGCGCTGTTGATGCAAATTGCCAATTTGCCGGAGCATCCACAAAGTGTGCCTATTAACATGCTGGTGAAAGTGGCTGGCACGCCACTGGAAAATGTCGAAGATTTAGATGGTTTTGAGTTTATCCGCACCATTGCGGTTGCCCGGATCATGTTGCCTAAAAGCCACGTGCGGTTATCCGCAGGACGCTCACGGATGAACGAGCAAATGCAGGCGCTGTGTTTTATGGCCGGTGCCAATTCGATTTTTTACGGCGACAAATTGCTGACCACCGAAAATCCGGAAGCTGATGCCGATATGCAACTGTTCGCAAAACTGGGCCTGGTGCCAGAGCAGCGCCATGATGTGTCGGATGAAGCCTACGAAGCGGCGATGGCCGATGCGATTAAAGAGCAAAATACCCCGTCGTTGTTTCATGCGGCAAACTAATGAAAACTTCGGTTGTCCGGTAAGGCGCTGCTGATGCGTGCTGAACAAATGCAGGCGTTGCTGGTGCAGCGCCAACAAGCCGGATTATTACGTCAGCTCAAAGTGCTGGACTCCGTTAAAGGTTCCAGCCTGCGCTTTCAGGGTAAATCTTTCTTAAATTTTTCCGGTAACGACTATCTTGGCCTGTCTGGTGATCCGGCTGTGGTGGCAGCGCTGCAACAAGGCGCCAGCGATTATGGTGTGGGCAGTACCGGCTCGCCGCTAATCAGTGGTCAGCAACTGCCGCACCAGCAACTGTGTGATGAAATCTGTGATTGGCTGAATGTCGAAGCGGTGATGCTGTTTAGCTCTGGTTTTGCTGCCAATCAGGCCATGTTATTGGGGCTTTGTGGCGAAGACGAGCTGTTGCTGCTGGATAAACTCAGCCATGCCTCGATGATTGATGCGGCTTTGCAGTTACCGGGTGGTTACAAAAGGTTTTTACATAATGACGTTGGTTCGCTGCAGAAGTTATTAAATGCGCAGCAGCAAGCCGGTCTGAGCCTTGAAAAATCAGCAGTGGTCGCCACCGAAGGGGTGTTCAGTATGGATGGCGATTCACCCGATCTTTCCGGGCTCACCAGCCTTTGTCAACACTATCAGGCGCCGTTGTTATTGGATGACGCGCACGGCATCGGTGTGCATGGTGCCGAAGGTGCAGGCTCACTGGTAAATGCCGGACTTAGTAGCAGTGCCGCACAGTGTCTGATGGCCAATTTTGGCAAAGCACTTGGCGGCCAAGGGGGCTTTTTAGCCTGCTCACAACTGGTGGCAGATTATTTAACCCAGAGCGCGCGGCATTTTATTTACAGCACCGCGTTATCGCCGGCCATAGCGGTCGCCATGACGCAGAGTATCCGGTTATGTCGTAAAAATCAGTGGCGTCGTGAGCGTTTGAATGAAAATATCCATTATTGTCAGCAGCTTGCAAAGCAATATGATTTGCCGCTATTGCCGTCTGACAGCGCTATTCAGCCGTTACTGATTGGCGACAGCAATAAAGCGATGGCGGTCAGCCAAGGTTTAGCCGGGCAGGGTATTTGGCTCAGTGCGATTCGTCCACCCACAGTACCGCAGCAGCAGGCGCGCCTGCGCATCACGTTAACAGCTTTACATCAAAAAGCGGATTTAGCCTTGTTATTTCAGAGTTTAAAGGCGCTTTTGTGAAGGTGCTGCTATGAAGGATTTGTTATGACAGCCCTGCGTCAGCAAACCGAGTCAGGTGTGCAAACATCATTAAACCCGGTCATTGCTGCTCATTTTGATAAAGCGGCCAGCAGTTATGTCTGTGCGGCAGCTTTGCAGCAACAAGTGGCACTGGACCTTGCAGCAGTATTACCTGCGACAGCGCCGCAGCAGTGCCGGGTATTACTGGATGTTGGTTGTGGCCCGGGTTGGTATCATCCGCAATTAATTAAACACTGCAGCGAATTATGGGCAGTGGATTTAAGTGCTGCGATGCTGGCTCAGGCACAAACTTTGGGTTGTGCCAGCCGTTATCTGCAGGCTGATGTCTGTCAGATCCCGATACCGGATCACAGTGTTGATCTCATTTTCAGCAGTCTGATGTTGCAATGGTGTGCCACACCCAAACAAGCTTTCCAGGAACTTTGCCGGGTGCTAAAACCTGGCGGCACTATGTTGCTCAGCACTTTAGTGCAAGGATCGCTGGCGGAATTTCAGCAAAGCTGGGCAGGGGTGGATGACGATGTGCATCAGCTGCAATTGTTAGCCACTACTGAGGTCTTGGCGCAGTTTCAAAACCTTGGTGTAGCTGTTGGGAGTCAAGAACGGCAATATCAGGTGTTTTATCCGGATGTCTGGGCATTGGCACGTGGTTT
Source organism: Rheinheimera sp. SA_1 (assembly GCF_001669775.1). Classification (GTDB taxonomy): domain Bacteria; phylum Pseudomonadota; class Gammaproteobacteria; order Enterobacterales; family Alteromonadaceae; genus Pararheinheimera. The sequence continues at coordinate 23,633 of NZ_LXWK01000015.1, read as the reverse complement.
TAAACAGATAGGCGCCAACTTTGTGCAAGGCCGGCAGGGGCAAGGTTTAATGGGCAAGCGGCGTTGGTTAGCTTTTGCCAACAACTATGAGCAGTACCGGGGCGCCCGGGGGTTGCCGTTGAGTTATCAGGTCCTGCAATTGGTGGTTACTAAACCAGCATTATTGGACGGTGTAACAGAGACAGCCAGCATAGAACAGGACACAACAGCCTGATATGAAAACCGTATTTATCACCGGTACTGATACCGATGCCGGTAAAACTTATGTCAGTAGCTTGCTGTTAAAAGGCTTTGCTGCGAAAAACATCAGCGCCATTGGCTTAAAGCCTATTGCGGCTGGCGTGGATGACGACGGTAAAAACGCCGATGCAAAACGACTGCAGGCATTATCCGCGATGCCGTTGTCGTACGAAGTAGTCAATCCTTTGTTGCTACAAGCACCGGTGGCACCGCACCTGGCGGCAGCCAGTGAAGGCATAAATCTGGATTTTTCAGTGTTGGATCAGCAGTTGGTTGATACTGCCGAGCTACCGGTCGGTGTCCGGTTAATTGAAGGTGCCGGTGGCTGGTTATTACCAATCAATCAAACCGTATATTTCGCCGACTGGGTGCAACAGCAGCAGTTCCCGGTGATATTGGTGGTTGGCATGAAACTCGGTTGTTTAAATCACGCGATGTTAACGGCTCGTGAGTTGCAGCGCAGTGGGGTGACAGTGCTCGGTTGGGTGGCCAATGTGATAGATCCGAAAATGTTACTGCTGACGGAAAGCATCGACGATTTGACATTACGTTTACCCTGGCCACGGCTGGCTGTACTACCGTTTCAAACGGCAGCGCCGGTGCAGGTGGCACTTCAGCTGGCGGAAGCGGTGCTACAACAGCTGCAGCAACCGCAGTGACGGGGTTACTCAAGCAGCAATTAACGCTGCAACAAGCTGGATAAATCCGCTCCAGGTTCCACTGGCGTTTTTTCGCCAGCGACAAACAAATACCCATTGACGGCACCAAGATACTGCAAATGATTACCATCGCGGCGCAGCGCCGTGCCCTCTGGTAGACCGACAATAGGTGTTGTTGGGTTTAACAGCATAAATTCATTCAGTCGCATATCACGGGTTTCACCATGAAAACCGGCCGGTTTAAAGTCGGTGTAATGCGGATTGAGCTGAAAGGGTAATAAATTAAGCGCAGTAAAGGATGGCGGTTCAATAATTGGCATATCGTTGGTGGTGCGGATACTTTGTCCAGCCACGTTCGAGCCGGCACTCCAGCCGATATAAGGTGTTCCCTTGGTGACTTTTTTGCTAATTAAATCAATCAGCTGATGCTGATATAGCTGCTGCAGCAAGTGAAACGTATTGCCACCACCAATCACAATCGCCTGCGCCTCTGTTACCGCTGCTTTCGGATCCGCAAATTGGTGAATACTGTCAACAGTGATCGAAATGGCCGTCAGCGCCGTTTGTACCATTTGCTGGTATGCGTCATACCCTATGCTGACGCCGGCATACGGAATAAACAGCACCCGGCGAATGTCGCCAAGCAGGGCATCAATATGGCCAAGGCCAGGGGCCAGATAGTCGCTGTTATCAGCGCGGGACGAGCTTAAAAGCAATAATTGCATAACGGACTCCGGTAGATTTGCAATCAATTCTACGGCAGTGCTGGCGCGAATGCAGCAGGCTTTTACAGCTGTAATAATGTCTGTGGTGATAGTGCGCTGCAGTATGGTGTTGATACCATTGCTTACAAATCAGTGCAGACTGCCGATTGAAAATCAAAAATCAGGCCATATAGTAAGGTCAGTAAATTTAAATTAGCTGGTTTTAACTTCAGAAGTAAAGAGGTAAACATGAAACGTATAATGCTGTTTTTATTGACAAACTTAGCAGTAATGCTGGTGTTGTCTATTGTGCTCAGTATCGTCTTTTCGGTATTTGGCATCAGCCGTAACAGCATGGGTGGATTATTAACGCTGGCTGCGGTGTTTGGTTTTGGTGGTTCATTTATTTCACTGGCGATGTCGAAATGGATGGCGAAACGTTCAACGGGCGCAGTCGTTATTGAGCAACCGCGTAACGCTACCGAGCAATGGTTATTTACTACTGTAAAAAATCAATCGGCCAAAGCTGGTATTAAAATGCCGGAAGTTGCCATTTATGATTCACCGGAAATGAATGCATTTGCGACCGGTATGAGCCGTAATAGCTCGTTGGTTGCCGTCAGTACCGGCTTACTGCGCAATATGCGCGAAGATGAAGTGGAAGCGGTGTTGGCGCATGAGATTTCTCACGTTGCGAACGGCGATATGGTGACGCTGACGCTGATCCAGGGTGTAGTAAATACCTTTGTGATTTTCATGGCGCGGCTGATAGCCGGTGCAATTTCCAACGCTACCCGCAGCAGCGACAGCGAAGAACCGGTGCAGGGCGGCCTGGCTTACATGGCAACAGTTTTTGTACTGGAAATGATTTTTGGCGTGCTGGCCAGCATCATTGTGATGTGGTTTTCACGCAAACGTGAATACAGTGCGGATGCCGGAGCTGCCAAACTGGTGGGTGCCGACAAAATGATTGCAGCGCTGGAGCGCCTGCGAAACAACCACGAAAGCCAATTAGAAGGTTCGATGATGGCTTTTGGGATCGCCAACAAACCGGCTGCTTCTGAACTCTTTATGAGCCATCCGCCGCTGGAAAAACGGATTGCCGCGTTACGCTCAGGATTTTAAATCGATGGCTTTTTAATTCAATAGCTTTTTAAATCGATGATTTTTAAACCGGCGGTGTTTTTAACCGCCGCGGATGCTAAATCGCAGTAAAGTTGGATTGAACCTGTGTTCGCATTTGGCAGCAATACAGTTCCCAACCTTTTCGGGTCGCAGTAGCGGCCCCTTTTTTTCGGCTGAATGTTGCACTGTGCGCAGAATTTAAACGTTAAATCCCTGCCGTTGAACGAGTTTTGCCCATCGGCGGCTGTAGGAATTGTCAATGCTTTGTTATGTTGGAGCACTTTTCACTCAGTTGGATCATCAGCATGGCCAGGTTTGTATTGTCTTCGTCCACCCTTAAATTGTCTTCGTCCACCCTTAAATTGTCGTTGCCCGTCTTTAAGTTATCCTTAGGTGTGCTGTGTTGCCTCAGCGCTTTGCCAGCCATGGCCTCGCCGCAACAGGGTTATTACCGGGCGCCGGCTTTGCATCAGGACCAACTGGTGTTTACCGCCGAGGGCGATTTGTGGTTGCAGCAGCTTGGCAGTGCCAAGCCTGCACAACGGCTGACCACCCATCCGGCAGAAGAAATCAATGCGCAGTGGTCAAAGAATGGCCAGTGGCTGGCGTATCAGGCCAATTATGAGGGGGTCAGTGAAGTTTATGTTTTAAGTAAAGACGGTGGTTTACCCAAACGCGTCAGTTTTGACAACAGCAGAGTGAAAGTGCAGGGCTGGACCGCGGACGGCAAAGTTTTGTACAGCACCGACCATCAAGTTGGCCCGGCCAACAGATGGCTGCTGAAAATGGTGGATCCGCTGACGCTTGCAACTGAAACCTTGCCATTAGCCGATGCGGTGGAAGGTGTGATTGATGCCAAAGGCGAGTACTTGTATTTCATCCGATATGGCCTGCAACTGACCGGCGATAATGCCAGGGTGTATCGCGGCGGCGCTATGGGGCAGCTGTGGCGTTACCATTTAGGCCGTAAATCTGAAGCAATCCGCCTGGCGGCTGATCATGTTGGTTCAGTGCGGCAGGTGCAATTATGGCGCGACAGCATTCTGCTCGTCAGCGATGCCAGCGGCAACCCGAACTTATGGCAGTTTGCTTTGGATGGTTCAGCCGGCAAAGCCATGACCGCTGAGCAGGATTTTCAGCTGCGTAGTTTCAGGGTGGATGGCGATAATGCCGTCTTCCAACTAGGTGCTGACTTGTATCAGTTAGCACTAAATGCGACTCCATCAGCTAAGCCGGAAAAACTTCAGCTGACTTTACGTTCCGATGCGCCTTATCAGCGTCAGCGTTTTATTGATAAACCTTTGACTTATCTGACTTCGGCTAGTCTGGCGGCAAAGGCCGACAAAGCGGTAGTGACCCTGCGTGGTAAACTGGCCGTGCTGAGTAAACCGCCACTTCGCACTGTGACTATCGCAACCCCGGATACCAGTCGCTCCAGAACTGCGGTATTAAGCCCCGATGGCAAATTTGTATACGCGATAAATGACCAGTCCGGCGAAAACGAAATCTGGCGGTTCCAGGCCGATGGCAGTGCTGTGGCAAAGCAGCTCACGAACGATGGCGTGACATTTCGCTGGGGCTTATACCCATCGCCGGATGGCCGTTATCTGGCGCATGATGATAAAGCCGGCAATTTGTGGCTACTGGATGTGACTGCTGGCACCAACCAGCTGATCTATCAGGACGGCTCTGGTTTGTCACCTTATCCGCAGGTGGTGTGGTCTGGCGATAGCCAGCAACTGGCGTTTACCTTCGAGCACAAAGACCGCGAACGGCCACAACTGATGCTGTATCAGTTGCAGTCTAAGCAAAGTCAGCTGTTGACCAGTGAAAATTATTCATCCTTTAGTCCAGCGTTTAGCCCGGATGGACATTGGTTGTATTTTTTATCGCAGCGCCAGTTTGAGGCCAATCCGGCATCGCCCTGGGGCGATCGCAATATGGGGCCTGCCTTTGATAAACGCACTCAGGTTTATGCGATTGCATTAACCCAGGGCGCCAAACAACCATTTTTAGCGCCGACTGAGTTAACCGGCGAACCTACGGCTAAGCCTCACAACGAAGCCAATAAGTCTGACCAGGTGGCAAGTAAATCCGACAACCATACGCCACTGCCCTTAAACCAATTACCCGGTCAGCTATACCCAATACCGGTCGCTGCAGGGAATTATCAAAAACTGGAACTCAATGATAAGTTTTTGTTTTTACTGGACTCAGCCCAGGGCGCCAATACCGGAACCCTGAAAACAGTAGCGATTGACGCCCTCAAACCTGAAATGACCACCTTCAGCGAACAAGTGGTCGATTTTTCGTTAAAGCACGATGGAAAACAGCTACTCCTCAGTAAAAAGCCAACACCTGATCAAACCGATTTGTTGTTGCTGGATGCCGCAGCCAAAGCGCCTGAAAGCCTGCAAGGCAAAGCTTTAGCGACTAAAGATCTAAGTATTGCACTGCAACCTGCCGCTGAATGGCAGCAAATGTTTAATGACGCCTGGATCATGCACCGTGATTCATTATTTGACCCGAACACGAGGGGGGTGGACTGGCAAGCCAGTAAACAAAGATACCAGCCACTGTTGAGCCGGGTCCGCGACCGTTATGAGCTCGATGATCTGTTCAGCCAGATGATGGGCGAATTGGACGCTCTGCATTCGCAGGTGCGTGGCAACGACTTTGCAAAACCGCAGGAGCCGGTACTACAAGCGACCTTAGGTGCTGAGTTAAGTTTTGCTGACAACGCGGTCTGGATTAAACAAATTTACCGGACTGATGCCGATTTACCTTTGCTGGCGGCGCCATTAGCCAAAGCCGGTGTTGATGCCAAGGCTGGCGATCAAATCATGGCGATTAATGGCCAGACGGTGACCGATGCTGCTTCTTATCATCAGGCGTTGTTGCAACAACAAAATAAACAAGTGCTGCTGACGCTCAAGCGCCAGGGCAAGGTGCTGCAAACGGTCGCAGAAGCCATCAGTCCACAGCAGGAAACCATGCTGCGCTACAGCCATTGGGTACAGAGCAATCAGCAGCATGTAGCTAGTCTGAGCAAGCAGCAGCTGGGTTATTTACACCTTAATGCGATGACGCCACCGGATCTGGCTGGGTTTGCCCGTGATTTTTATTCACAACTGGAGAAACCGGGGCTGATCATTGATGTACGCCGTAACCGTGGCGGCAATATCGACAGCATCCTGATTGAAAAACTGCTGCGCCGGGCCTGGGCGTTCTGGCAGCCAGTACGGGGCAAAGCTTACCCGAATATGCAGCAAAGTTTTAATGGAAAACTGGTGGTACTTACAGATGAACTGACATATTCCGACGGCGAAACCTTCGCTGCCGGGATTAAAACCTTAGGTCTTGGCACTTTGATTGGCAAGCAAACCGCCGGTGCCGGGGTCTGGTTATCCGGCCGTAATTTGCTGAGTGACTATGGCGTAGCACGGGTTGCTGAAACGGCGCAGCACGCGATGGATGGGCGTTGGCTGATTGAAGGACGGGGCGTGAGCCCGGATCTGGTGGTGGAAAATTTGCCTTGGGCAACATTTAACGGGCATGATGCACAATTAGCCGCTGCAATTAGTTATTTGCAACAGCAACTTAAACAACATCCGCCGGTCAAAATGCAGGCATTGCCGTTACCCTTAGGTAGCGCTGCTGATGCGACAGGTCCAACAACTATAAAATAGGAAACCACCATGAAGTTTATGCTTACCCTATGCATATCTGTGATGTTGCTGCTGAGCGGTTGTGCCAGTCATCATGGCAAATCGGTCGCGCAGCAGCGCCAGTCAATTGAAAATATGCGCGCTAACACCTTAAACGAGCTCTACCGGGACAAACCTTATGCCGCCGACACCATTGAACGTGCAGCCGGTTATGCGGTGTTCAGTAACGCCAATATCAATCTTATATTTGCCAGTGCCGGCGGCGGTTATGGTGTGGTGCACAGCAATAATGGCGCTGTCACTTACATGAAAATGGGCGAGTTAGGTGTGGGTCTTGGGATCGGCGCCAAAGATTACCGGTTGGTGTTTGTGTTCCACAATGCCGATGCCTTACGCCGTTTTGTCGATCATGGTTGGGCTTTTGGCGGACAGCTGGACGCTGCGGCCAAAGCCAAAGATAAAGGAGATGCCATCGGCGGCGAGATTACCGTTGATAACATCACTATTTATCAGCTGACTGAATCGGGTCTGGCCTTGCAGGCGACGATAAAAGGCACCAAATTCTGGCGTGACGATGCATTGAATTAATTGCTTGCCATTTGCCGCCTGCTGCGGCTATGGTTGAACTGCAATCATTTTAAGGAGTCGATATGCCAGTTAATGCCGAATTAAATGCTGAGATCCGGATTTTGAATTTATTTAATCTCGATACAAGTCTGGAAGGGATCAAAGCACATAAATCTGCTGATCCGGAAAGTCTGGCGGCCGTTGCCAGACTATACAAAAAAGGCCTGGTTACCCATGAAGATGGCGGTTATTTGACGGATCTTGGAAGACACTGTGCCGAGCATGTGCAGACGGCACTGCGGATCCTGTCTGCTGGTGAATAGCCTGCAGCTCCAATGTTAAGTTGGCCGTCGTAACGCTTTTCGCAACTGTTTTGTCTGCCGTTTTAACTGCGGCAAAACAGTTGTTTCTTCAGCAAACATCAACCGCTGATAACTTTCATCAACCGCTCTAATTTCGTCCTGTGCCTGTGGAAACGAACTGGATAATTGCCTTAAAAACTGCTGCATCGTCAACTCTGGTGATTTACGGGCAAACGGCAATAATTGCTGTTGTAGCCACAGCGGTATCGGTTGCCGGCGCCGCTGCTGCCAGTGACGCAAAGCCAACAACAACAATGGCAAAGTCAGGAGCACCAACAAAATCTTCATTAAAAAACGCCAGTCGAGTAGCTGTAATTGTTGTAACCACTGTTTTAGTGTTGCTAATAAATCCTGTTGTCGATCCGTGTCAAACCCCAATACCCAACGTGACCAGTAATAATCTAAGTCTTCCAGCTGTTGCAACAGTCGTTTACTCCAGGCCATCCGCTCTGCCCAATTGCCTTGCAATCTTAACAACTCAGCTGCAGATAACAGCTGATCCAGGCTGCTGTTTAACCGATCTGGCTCGACCATCAACGTTGGATCAAATCGTCGCCACTGGCCGTCCTGTAAATATTCGACCCAGGCGTGAGCATCACGCTGGCGAACCTGCAAATAACTGGCATTGTCCCGCCATTCTCCGCCAAGGTAGCCTCCGACAATCCGGCTGGGAACCCCGGCAGCGCGCAATATAAAACTAGTGGCGGAGGCATAATGACTACAAAAACCAGCCTGACTTTTAAATAAAAACTGATCGATTTGCTGGCCGGTGAGTGGTGGCGGCGTCAGCGTATAACGATAACCTTGTTGCAAGTGCCGACCAATTAAAGCGACCAAAGCCTGGGGGGTTTGTGCTTCACTGGCCAGTTTTGCCGCCAGCGCCCGGGTTTCCGGATTGCCGTCTGGCAGCGCCAGGTATTGTGCCAGCGAAGGAGGGGTCTTCGCGGGTCGGTTTTTTGCTGTAATTCTGGCTGGCGCAATCCAGGAATATTGCAATCCAGGCTCCGATGGCAGCGGTAACAAGGCACTGCGCAAGTTGAAACTGCTGCGTTGGCTCAGCGGCTGACGGGTTGATAACAAACCCTGAGTATTCACACGCAAGTCTCCAGGCACCTGCAGCGGAATCCCCAAACTGAAAAGATGCCGTTGCTGATGCGGTTCCGCCACTAGCCGGTAGCCGGTGATCGAAGGTGGTGGTGCCCGCAAACCATCAAAACGAGCCGGTTCGGCTCGCTCGGACATGCGCCAGCTGCGACCGTCAAACTGGTCGTAAATCCGCGCCCGCCAATACAGTTCCGCAGGACCCGGCCGCGAACCGCTAAATTCGACCCGAAATGCCAGTTCATCACTTTCAACCAGTTGCTCGATGCTACCGGGATTGAGCTCGTCGCCCAATCCGGTGGTGGCCTGCTGACTGAGGGGAAGCTGCCACAACGGCGACAAGCGTGGGAATACCAAAAACAATCCCAGCCACAGTGGTACAAACCACAATGACAATTTTAATGCATTGTTCAGTGGCAGGCGGCTGCCGTTCGCGGCAAAACCCAGGTAATGACAGGACAGCTGCAGCAGCAACAGAGCGAAAATCAATAACGCCATGGCTAATGACTGATTGAGGATAAAGCAGCAGGCGATTAAAAAATAATGTACCCAATTGAGCTGGCGAAAATCCGCCAGTTCGTTATTTCGAAAGCCGAGTAACCGCAATATTGCTGCCAGCAGTAAAAAATGGATCATCAGATGCAATAAACCACCACTGAGATTAAACAGCAGCAAAGCAGCAACAATCAACGTCGCCATCACATTCGACAGCGTTAAACTCCAGACCGGCCGCAACGATTGTGGTTGCGGCGAATACAGCTGTGGCAGTTTTGCCAGTAGTAACATGGCATAGATACCAAGACTCCACAGCATAAAAGCATCGGCTAACAGTACCAGTAACGCCAGTTGCACCAGCCACAACCGCAGCTGTAAAGGACTGCTCAGCATAAAGTTAACGCCTCCAGACAACGGCGGCGATGCTCTGGACCTGTCCCAAATTCAATCAGTTGATTGGGTAACTGCAAGGCATAACTTTGCCGCGCCTGACTGAGTTCGATGATCTGCGCACACAGATCCGACAGCGCTATTTCCAATGCAACACCGGTTAATGGCGGTAATGTCAGCAGCCGCTGTTGCTCCGGCAACACATTGCTGAAGACTTTCACCACCGGCTGTTGTGGTTGACGAGCCAGCCGTTTCCAGTCGATGCGCTGTAGCGGGTCGCCTGCCTGATAAGGGCTTAAATGCGACCATTGTAATTCGCCGGCATCAGCATCAGGTGGCAGATAATTGTCCTGATGTTGCGGCTTCGGATAGACCCAATAATGTTGCTGTAATAATGGATAACACCAACAGCGCACCAACCCGAATGGATGCACGGTGCTAACGGCAATTCTTGGCAGCTGGTAATAACCGCGGGCTGTTGCGGGCAGTTTTAACATCAAAGTGTCGGGCAATTGAGGGCATAGCAGTGAGAAGGCGTCGAGCTGAAACAGAATTTGTTGGCGGTGTTGTTGCTCGGTCAGAAGCAGGGTAACGCTGATATCTTCCCCCTGAAACACTGCCGGTGGCGACGTCGCACTCAGGGTTAAACCACTGAGGTTACGAAAACTCAGCATAATACTGAGCAGCAGCAATCCAATTAAAAAGTAACTTTGTAGCAAAATCAGATTGTTCTGATAGTTGGTACCAAGCAAGTACAACAACAAAACTAAACCAAGTAGGGAAAACCCATAGCTGGTTGGAAATACAAATAAAAACCGTTGCTGCAGTTTCAGCTTGGAAGCAGCGGGCTGACGCTTTGCCAGCCACTGCCACATGCGTTGTTTAAACCAGCGTTTTGGTTGTTGTAAGGTCAAACCAAACATGGCGTTTCCAGCAACAGTTGCTGGGCAAGACCGGCATATTGTTGTTGCTGCCTTGGTTGTAAGCGGTGTTCGGCCACGGCCGGAAAAACCGCCTGAATATCGTCAGCAGTGACAAAACTGCGCTGCTGTAAAAATGCATAAGCTTTGGCGGCGCGCACCAGGCCTTTGGCCGCGCGGGGGGAAAGCGGCAACATGTCACTGCGTTTACGGCTGTGACCAATTAAATCCAGTACATACCCCAGTACTTCATCGCTAATTTGCTGCCGTGGAATTTGTTGCTGTAACGCAATTAAGCGCTCGGTACTCAGCAATGCCGGCACTATTCGATGCTGGCTGGCGCTGGCATCTTGTTGCAATAACTGTAATTCGGCGTCGCGGTCGGGGAAGCCCAGACTCAGACGGATTAAAAACCGGTCGAGTTGTGATTCCGGAAGTGCGTTCGTTCCGCTATGAAATAACGGGTTTTGGGTCGCAATCACAAAAAACGGTGCCGGTAACGGCCTGGTTTCACCATCAACCGACACCTGATGTTCTTCCATTGCTTCTAACAATGCACTTTGGGTTTTCGGGCTGGCGCGGTTAATTTCATCGGCCAGCAACACCTGGCTGAAAACCGGGCCGGGCTGGAAACTAAATTGCTGTGAACGGGCATCAAAAATGCTGAAACCGGTTAAATCGGCCGGTAATAAATCGCTGGTAAACTGTACCCGGCGGTAACTTAAACCAAGACTTTCGGCCAGCGCATGGGCGAGCGTGGTTTTGCCCATGCCGGGCAAATCTTCCAACAGTAAATGCCCTTCGGCCAGCAGGCAGGTTAACGCCAGCCGGATTTGTTGCGGTTTACCTAAGATAATCCGGTTAAGTTGTTGTTCGACGAGCTGAATTTCTGTATGCACTGACTCACCTGTTTAGAAAACTGACGAAAACACGGTTATCTGCCAGCTTAGCAAAACCATCGCTATTTAGGTAAAATTGGCGGCTAATTTGGCGGTTAATTTTTGGCAACAGAGTCTAAACTTCGTATACTGGCCGCTCTGTCATTAGGGATAGATGTCCATGAAATTACTCTTTGTTTGCCTTGGCAATATTTGCCGCTCACCAACCGCCCATGCGGTATTCCGTCAACTGGCTGCTGCTGAAAACTTCCGCTGTGAAGTAGAGTCGGCGGGTACCAGCGCTAGTCATAAAGGAGCGGCACCGGATCCCAGAAGTATCAATGCCGCCAGCGACTATAACTTTAAAGGCATTCAGTCCAGGCCGGTGCAAACTGCGGACTTTGCTTATTACGATTTGATTCTGGCGATGGATCTGGAAAACCTTGCGGCGCTGAAACGCCGTTGTCCACCAGAGCAGCAGCATAAACTGAAATTACTGATGAGTTACCATCCGGATTTTGCCAAACAACAGGAAATACCGGACCCATATTACGGTGGTATTCGTGGTTTTGAACTGGTGCTGCAGATGATTCAGACCAGCTGTGAACACTTGCTGATGTCGCTGCAGCAACAAGCTATGCTTTCCAAAAAGTAAGGCGAAAGTAGCAAGAGCGGTCCTTTGCAACTGGTGTTTTGGTTATTAATTCAGCTATAGACGGCTAAATTGCCAGGTAACCTCATTTAGCGATTGAAATTGGCCGCTAATAAATTTACTTTGTCTGCGGATTAACAGCCAAAGTGAATTAAATAACCCATTTATTAGCACCGATCATAACCTTAATAGGATACACAACGTGAACACCTGGACGCCTCAAAGTTGGCGAGCACTTCCCATCCAACAACAACCTTCTTACGATGACCTGAACTTATTGGCAAACGTGGAGCAACAGCTGCATTCGTTTCCGCCTTTAGTATTCGCTCAGGAAACCCGTGATCTCTTTAGTCAGTTAGGCCAGGTGGCCGAAGGCAAAGCCTTCTTACTGCAAGGCGGCGATTGTGCGGAAAGCTTTAGTAACTTTAATGCGCCCAAAATTCGCGATACCTTTAAAGTGTTATTGCAAATGGCGGTGGTATTAACATTCGCCGGTGGTTGTCCGGTAGTGAAAGTGGCGCGGATGGCGGGGCAATATGCCAAACCACGTTCGAGTGATTTAGAAACCATCGATGGCGTCAGTCACCCAAGCTATCGTGGCGATATCGTCAATAGCTTTGAATTTAATGCGGCAGCCCGTAAACCGGATCCAAACCGGTTATTAACGGCGTACCATCATTCGGCGTCAACGCTGAACCTGCTGCGGGCTTTTGCCCAAGGTGGTCTGGCTGATTTACATCAGGTCAGCCGCTGGAATATGGGTTTTGTCGAGTCGAACCCACTGAAAGGCCGGTATCAGGATATTGCGCAGCGTATTCAGGAAGCGTTGCGTTTTATGGAAATTTGCGGCATCAGTGCGCAAAATTCGCCTTCAATTCGCGAAACTACGCTCTATACCTCGCATGAAGCTTTGTTATTGAATTACGAAGAGGCTTTGACCCGCCGTGATTCGCTGACCGGTTTGTGGTACGACTGCTCGGCACATATGGTGTGGATTGGCGAACGTACCCGGCAGCTTGATCACGCGCATATCGAATTCTTCCGTGGTATTCATAACCCTATCGGGGTGAAAGTTGGCCCTGGCATGGATGAACTGGATCTGATCCGGCTCATTGACCAGCTTAACCCGGAGAATATCCCTGGACGGCTGACACTGATCACCCGGATGGGCGCCGATAAATTAGCAGATAAATTACCAGCTTTAGTACGTCGGGTGCAGCGGGAAGGACGGAAGGTGGTCTGGAGTTCAGATCCGATGCACGGTAATACCGTCAAAGCCAGCAACGATTATAAAACCCGTGATTTTGAAGCAATTTTGCGTGAGATCCGCAACTTCTTTCAGGTACATCAGGCCGAAGGCAGCCATGCCGGTGGTATCCACCTGGAGATGACCGGTGAGCACGTCACCGAATGTACCGGTGGTGCTTATGGTTTGTCTGAAAACGATTTAAGCAAACGTTACCTGACGCAATGTGACCCAAGGTTAAATGCTGATCAGGTACTGGAATTAGCGTTTTTGATTGCGGATACTCTGCAAAGCGTTCGTAAATAACCAGCAGGCATTATGCCCAGTCATACCGACAGTTTACCGGAGCAACAAACCCAAAGTGCGGCACTTCACAGTACCTTGGGTATTGTCGGCGCCGGGGCTGTCGGTTGTTTTTTGGGGGCAGTGCTGAGTCAGGATAAAGCCTTAGCGGTGCAGTTTTTCGGCCGTGAAGCTTTAGCGATTGAACTGGCTGCTTACGGCCTGACCGCCAGTTTTGCTGGGCAAAATCTGACGGTCAATGCACCGGCCTTTTTTACTTCGATGGTCAGTCTGATTGAATGTGATGTAGTTCTGCTGACCGTCAAAGCCACCAGCCTGCCGCATTTAATTCCACAACTGAAAAAATTTATCCGTCCGGATGTACCGGTGATAGCGCTGCAAAATGGCGTTGGCATCAGTGTGATGCTGGAAAATGAACTGCCAAACCCGATTTATCGCGCCATAGTGCCTTTTAACGTGGTGAAAACCAGTGCCGGCACCTTTTCGATGGCCAGTGGAGGTGATTTAATCTGGCCTCTTAGTGTTGATCACCGCCTGCAATATCTGGCGGCTATTTTGGCACGGCACCGGCTGCCGCTGGTGTTCGCAGCCGATATGCAGGCAGTGGAATACGGTAAGCTGTTGTTAAATTTAAACAATGCACTGAATGCCATTAGTGATTTACCGCTGAAGCAACAACTACAAAACCGTGATTTACGCCAGGTGCTGGCGGCCGCGATGCAGGAATGGCTGAATGTCTGCCAGGCGCTACAGATCTCACCTGGCAGCTTAACCCGCTTGCCAAACCGTTGGTTACCCACCTTGCTGCGCTTACCCACACCGCTGTTTAAATTACTGGCCGGGCAAATGCTGCGGATCGACCCCTTTGCCCGATCGTCGATGTGGGACGATATACAAGCCGGCCGGCGCACCGAAGTTATGTATCTGAATGGCGCCGTTGAACGTCTTGGCATTCAAACCGGCGTTGCGACGCCGGTAAATTCCGCTATTGTCGAACTCATAAAACATCTGGAGCAGGGCGAAAAGCCAGGTTTATCGCCGGCGGCTTTAAAACAACGACTACTCGGCGACTAGCTGATAAGGCCGTTTGTTGATGGCTCAGTACCGGAATTAAAGCGATGTTGACTGCTGCTGCACCGATAGACGGACTTTTGCCATATCTTTAAAATCAGTGATCCGCGTCACTATTTTGCCATCTTTAATTTTCAGCAATACCGGGATTTCACGTACATTAAAATGCTGGAATAACACACCGCCGGTATCAATTTGAAACGGCACTTTCAGCTGATATAACCCGATAAAATCGGTCAGTGCTTTGTCATCTGTCCATAAATGATTGACCACACCTTGCCAATGCGCTTTGGGAAACTCTGCTGCCAGCTTATTCAAACCCTGTTGTGCCTGTTTGCAGTGGGCTGACATGACCGGCCGCGATTCTGCCAGATACCAGTCACACCAGCTGGCAGTAAAAAACAGCAGATGTTCACCTGTGGCAAAAGGTGCCAATATTTGCTGCTGGGCAGCGATTGAGATGCTGGTATCGTCGGCAGGCGGCAGCTGTTGCCCGGCAGCGAGTTTACCCAACAAACTATCAAGCGCCTGATCAGATTCATGCGTGGTGTACACCAGTTGCCCCTGACTGTTAATCAGCACCGACATCGGCGTACCGACCAGCCCCAGCGCCACGGCGATTTTTCCTTGTTGATCCAACCACACTGGCATCGTCAGCCCAAAACGTTGGATCACCTGCCGAATAGCATCACGTTGTTCATTGATATTGATGTTAATCGCGACAAAATTGACTTTGTCGCCGTAGCTTTGTTGTAACTGTTGAAAATGCGGCATTTGCTCCAGGCAAGGCTGGCACCAACTGGCCCACAACTTCACATAAGTGGGTTTGTTGTTGGTAAGTCCTTGTAAACTGACGGGTTGCAAGGTGGGAAATTGCTGTAATTGCACCGAGGCAAAATCGGCGCTCTTGGCTGGTGCTGCCAGCGCTAAGTAACTGATCCAAATCAGCAAGCTGAACATTTTTTTCATACCAGACTCCAGATAAACATCACTGTCCGGAGTCTGGCACTGAAGCCGGCGACTGTCTTGTAAATTCGCGACATTTTTACCAGAATCACCCACAACTTTGCATGTTATTGCAAGGGCAGCCGGGCTTCAATCATGGTGGTGCCTTTTTCGTTCAGGATCCGAAACAACACCTCATTTTGTTCAACCGCAACATAACCAATACCGTTACTGGCAAAAAAGTCAGTGTCGATATCGGAGAGTGGGTTACTGAGCACGATTTTTTTATCGCAACCAAATATAGGTTCTTTAAACATCACATCGTCGCGGAACCAGCGGATTTGATCGATGATAAATGAAGTTGGCCAGAACAATGAGCCTGATACCAACTGATAAATACTGCTGGGTTTTTTGTTGATTTCCAACCGTGCTGCAAAATGCGAATGCACATCACCTGACAAGAAAAACACATTTGGGATCTGATTGGTCGTAAGATGACTGATGATCCTATTTCTTTGATCTGCCGCACCTTTCCAGTTGTCTGCACGTTTTTTGCTGCTGTCATCGTCAGCTAAGAAGGTCACGGAAGACACTACAAATCGCACCCGATACTGTGGATCGGATAAGAAGGTCAGCAGTGCATTCTCCTGAGTTTGCGAAATAAGCTGTGCTTTATGCTTACTGCGCTCTTTGCGGCAATCGAGCAGAAACAACCCTACATCACCCAAAGTGACGGCAGCATAATGGCGAACCGGCACCTGGTTATCTGCCTGACCTTTAATAAATGCGACACCTGGCTG
This sequence comes from Rheinheimera sp. SA_1, assembly GCF_001669775.1. Taxonomy (GTDB): domain Bacteria; phylum Pseudomonadota; class Gammaproteobacteria; order Enterobacterales; family Alteromonadaceae; genus Pararheinheimera. The sequence goes on along the minus strand of NZ_LXWK01000015.1, from coordinate 7,507 downwards.
GTCTGGGTCGGCAACACTGCTGTAAATTGGACCATGACTGAGCTGGTAACAATACATGGCGAGGATGCCGTTGATCAGTCGTTCATTTTTTGTTTTTGAACTGAAAAAACCGCTATTGGCATAGTCAGCAGCACCATCGGTAAAACTGTTTTCTATTTCATGGTCGTCCATCACCATATAATTCGGAATATTGGCGAGTACCGGTTTGACGTAAGGGTTATTTAAAAAATGTTTATACACCTTGAAAAAGTCGTCTCTGGACGAATTGTTGGTGGTTAAAAACAGCAGTTTGTCGTTGTAAATCTGATCGCCCATCCACAACATAAAATCCAGCGGTCGCTCTGCATGCAAGGCACTGACGTTGTGCAGTACTTTTCCGACCCGATCGTCGTCATCGTCTTGACGCAAGCAAGAACCAAAACAAAAGTGCACGGATTTTGGCGACGAAGCCAGGGTCTTAAAGCTGTGCACGGGGATTTTTTTCCAGTCTGCAGCTGCAGGTTCCAGACCTGAATCTTTCGGATCATATCCAAGCTGATAGCTGTATTCGGTATCTGCCATGAGATCAGTTAATTCAATCACGCCGGTCCAATAAAAATTATGATTAAACCGAAACTTCTTCGCAGTGCTCCACCTGCTATCGGACGTTTTTTTAAAACGCAAAAAACCGGAGTTCAGTTTGGGTGTTGTGGCGGTACTGTCGTCGATACCAGCCATCAGTCTGACAGAGTTCACGGTGGTAAGTCCGAGCACCGGACCGTAAGAGGGGGCATGCAGCGCCATATCAAAATTCCTTGTTTCAAATGAGGGCAACGACACTGCAGTTGGGTGAGTAATCGACTGCAGCAGCCCGACGCTATCCTTGCCGTTTGTTGGTGGTTATGTTTAAACCATCAGTTGAATTTTAATCGGTCACTGGATTATTGCCAGTAAAGGAATGCCTGAGGTGACAGAATATTTACGGCCTTTGGCAGGTCATTCTGGCAGGTGTACATTCATTGAAAAATGGGCAGCCATTTGATGACTCGGTGGGTTTGTACGTGTGGCAGTTTAAATAGGTAATGAAGAAACTAATTTTTAAACTGCGGCAGGGAGGAAATATACTTTGCCGCTTATTTATTCGTTAATTCATCACCCTAATTCCGACGTTGCAATCAATGACTGCGACGTCGCCGGCGTAAAAATACGGCTGCAATACCCAGCAACATGAAAGAAGCAGTCGCTGGTGTACTGACTTCATCAATGGCTAATAAAAGGCGGCTAATAAAACTAATAAAAGGCCACCCACCTTTTTAAACTAGCCATAACTAATAAAAGGCCACCCACCTTTTTAAACTAGCCATAAAAATGCGTTCCTACACGTTGATTTTTGCTACAAGAATTGGTCAATCTGCAGGCTAATTCTTAGGGGTAAACCGTCTGATATGATGTCGAAACAGTGCTTTGGCAGGGGAAAACCAAAATGTACCCAGCTGTGTACGATGCTCACACAGTTCGGAAGATAAATGGGTTGATTAAAATGAAGTGATTAGCCAAAACTTCGCTGGCAGGCGGTTTGGCCGTGAAGCCAGCGCCGACCAAGTTTCTTGCAGAATTGTTTAAGCGAATTGATGGAACCAATCACTTGGTGAAAGATGATTTCAAGTTGTTGGCAATTTTGCAGCCAACAATCAACGGGAATTCCCAGTCGAGCCAGAATAGGTGGTCCTGATGCGTCGACGGCACCTCGCTTATCATCACGTATCTGGCGACCGGTCCAGTCTATAAGTTCAATATAATCAATAAAGTGGTAAGGAATATGGTGTTGAGCGTTATCTTGATGGCTATCTCCGGCAAATGGCAAAAGCTTGCCATGAAAGGCACAGTGTATGGCTTTGCCAAGTCGTTGCTGAATGCTGGTGTAGTCTGAAGATTCTGGTGTTAAAGCAATCTGCGCGCGAATGGGGTTTAAATCGACATATGCCATTGCTGTGAGCAGGGCTTTTTCGTCCAGTAGCGCCTGTGATTTGAAGCGGCCTTCCCAGAATCGACCAGTACAACGGTCTTCAAAGTTGGCGCGTCTGGCGATATGTTCATTGAGGCAGCGCATAAACCAGCTGATGTCACAGAGTCTGGTACGCCAGTTTTCAATAATAGTTTCAGTAACTTGGCTTTCAATAACTCCGCTTGAATTACCGCTAAGATAACGTTCAACCAAAACAGGCAGCCGAAATAAAAACTTCCAGCGGTTAGCAATGTCCTGATAACTCCAACTTGCCGCTTTTGCCGCATCGACCCGGACCACCAGATGGTAATGATTTGACATAAGAGCGAATGCGGCGATGTCGATGGCAAACATCTGTGTAAGTAATGTCTGGCGTTCAAGTATCCAGTCACGGCGATGTTCAAAGTTATAAGCTTCTGTAATGCCACATAAAAATGCACGCCGGACACAGCGGCTAACTAAGTGGTAGTAAGGTGTTTCTGTAACGCTGATTTGCTGATTACGTGGTTTTGGCATGACGTCATCCTGACAATCAAAAATCCTGTAGCTTTAAAAATGGTAATAAAAAAGTTAATGTCAAGTTCGTATGCTGTTTATCTTGCCATTAAAGAAATTTGTGGGTGTCTGGTTTCTCCGGTTTCTCCGGTTTCTCAGTTGGTGGGTGTCCAGTTTCTCTTTAAAGAAATTTGTGGGTGTCTGGTTTCTCCGGTTTCTCAGTTGGTGGGTGTCCAGTTTCTCTGGCTTTTGACGCTTTTCCAGTTTCTCTGTTTCTAGAAATGGGTGGGTGTCCGGCTTTTGCTATCCGGCTTTTGACGCACCACAGGCGACAGACCACATCTGAGTGCGAAGCAGATCATTGAACATCACAACTGGGTTTGGACACATCTTGCAGTCCCTGAAGGGTGCACACTTCAAGTCCGGACCGTGCAACAAGCATTTTAAAATACTAAACCAGCTTGACGTAGCAAAAGTTATTGATCAGGCAGGCACCGTTGATTCGACTCAGCTGGGTTATATAGCCACTGAGTCTGCAAACCCATTACTCAATGAACCGGTAGCGATTTGTTACAAATACATGCCAGAACCGCTTTCGACTTCCGGCTGAGGTAGCGTACTATCTAGGCGAACAATACTCAGTTAAAAGTAAGTGAAAAGAGCACCTTATGCCGCAGTTGCAACAACGTCTTGAACAATTACAGCAGGAATTTAAACGTACAGATGCGGTAGCCCCGGGCATCGATCCATTACTGATTAAACATCAGAAAATGGCAATGAACCCATTCCGGTTTTTACGGGGTAGTTCCGGGCTGTTTTATGCTGATATCAAAAACTCTGTGCTGAAATTGCCAGAGCTATTAACGACCAAAATCCCATTGACGACAGTGATAGGGGATTGCCATTTATCCAATTTTGGCTTTTTTACCGAAGAAGGTTCGTCTGGTGATCGGGTCATTTTTGCTCCGAATGACTTTGATGACGCCTGTGTTGGTCATGCAGTCTGGGACTGGAGCCGTTTTGCTGTCAGTATTTTATTGGCAGCGGATTATTGCCAGGGGGTAAAGCAGCTGCGGTATGCCAATGAAGAAGCGTTAACACTGGACTCCTTAGAAGTGGTCACAGCAAAAGATGCAGTGGCTGCAGTGCGCTGTTTTTTAACCGCTTATGCCGCGCAATGCCAGGCTATTATAGACGAGCCAGAACTTCGATATGCAGTGCTGGACGATTTTCCGAAAAACCATGTTTTAAAGCCAGTGCTGAAAAGAGCGATTAAACGTTCTGCCAAAGGCGAAGATTTTTTACGTAAAAGTACCCTGGCCAAAGTAGCGGATTTATCAGCGCGGCCACTGAAGTTTAAACAAGACCCGGTTAAATTCAGCCGCCTAAGTCCGGAGCTTTATAAAGAAGTCGAGTTTACGTTCCGGCCTTATGTCAGTGACGATATATTAGATATTGTCACCCGGCAGGGTGCTGGTACCGGTTCACTCAATATGCAGCGATACTATTTATTAGTCGGTCCAGCAGAAATCAGTGGTGACAACGATTTGGCGCTGTGTCACCTGATTGAAGCCAAACAACAACGTGATTCTGCACCTTTGTATTTTTTCCCGGATTTAAGCCCGGTGAACCGTTTAAATGCCGCCCATTTAACGGTGGACTGCCAACGATTAATGCAGCGTCGTCCAGATCTGGTGTTAGATGAGCATTATTGGAATGGCGCCCATTATCTGGTGCGCTCACTGCATCATGCCAATGTCGATGTTGACCCCGAAGATGTTTGTTTTGCGGCTAAAGCGCCGGGTGAAGAACTGGCAGAGTATGCCGAGGCCTGTGGCCGTACGCTGGCGTTATCCCACAGCAGAGGCGACAGACGTTCGTTTCGTTTTGAGCAAACCTTAGTGAAGTATTTGCCTAAAGCTGCGGATGCATTAGTCCAGGCTTGTGTGGACTACGCAGAGCAGCAAAAAATTGACTGTGAGTTGCTGGCACAATTGTTAAAGACAGCATAAAACACCACTAAAATAGCAAACCAAAAAATAGCGAAGCCGGGCAAGCGCCCGGCTTCTTTGCATGGAATTTTCAACAAAGTAGCCGCAGCTTACCAGCGGCCACCTTCGACAATAATGCTTTCTGGTTTAGTATCCGCCGCCAGGTTTGGGGCCAGATATTGCTGATACAGCTGATGCAGGAATTTTTCCTCACCAAGTTTCACCAGTTCACTATTAACCCAGTTTCGTAGGCTGTCATTGCCTTTTTGCACCGCCGGGGCGCGCGCTTCTACGACAGCGCGGGCTTCGCCTTTGGCCACCACCGGCGATAAACACAGGTTATCCAGCGCATTCAGATGCGGAAATAGGTTCGATATCACCCGCCAATGCCAAAGTAGCCACATCTGCTTTTAATCCATCAATGATGGCACGTGACTGACTGCCGGAGCCGCCGTGCGATTGGTCAATCTTGACGGTATCGCCGGTTTTTGCCAGATAGTATTTGGCAAAAGCCTGGTTGTAATCACGATACAGTTCGCGGGTTGGATCGTAGGATACGTTGAGTAAAGTGATGTCTTTCGCGATGGCCTGGCTCGCCAGCAGACTGCTGCCGAGGATGGCGCCGAGCGACAGGATCAATGTCGCTAATTTGAGTGGATGACCTGACTTGCTCATGCTGTGCTCCGGTTAATAAGATAGTTGGTTTACAAAATAGTCGGTTTAAAAATAGTGGGTTTAAAAAGGCCCTGCAGTCTTGCCGCAGGGCTGTTGTTCACACTTAGTGATTAGCGCAACTTACTTAAAACTCAGCCTTTACCCGGATCCCGATATTACGCGGGTCACCAACGTGGCCGTAGACAGCGCCAGAGTTACCTGCTTGAATACTTAAAAAGCTCAGGTGATCTTCGTCGAAGGCATTGCGGGCATACAGTGATACATCAGTGCCGTTGTCGGTGCGAAAGCCAAGACGCAAATTGACTAAGGTTGACCCTTCGACCACCAGATACTTCGACACCGACGCATCTGAGTTCCAATCTGAGCGGAAGCTTAGATCCGCAGCGCTGTACCACTCGCCAGTGACGCCACTCACCACACCGCCCCAGCTATATTCGGTGCCGACTGAACCGGCGTTTTTCGAAACGCCAGGTAATGCCCGGCCTGACAAATCAAAGGCTGAAGTGCCAGATGCCAGTTCTTCCAGTGGTGGTGGGCCATTGCGGAAAGAATCATATTCACCGTCGGTATAAGCGTAAGTGGCATAGATTGACCAGTTGTCAGCAAGCTGGGCGCGGCTGTCAAATTCAAAACCACGGACACTGACTTTTTCGATATTGGCCAGGTAACCACGAAGAGCTCCCGGACCTGCGTCCACTACGTTGGCTTGATAGTCAGTGACTTGCGTATCGTAAATGGCGAAGTTTGCCGTTAAACGCCGATCCAGCCATTGGGTTTTCAGACCCGCTTCGATGGTGGTCGATTTCTCGGGTTGCACTGTGGCACTGACCAGCGATGGGTTGCCCGCAGCATCGGTTGGAATACCAGCGGCGTTGATACCACCAGATTTATAACCACGCGCCCAGTTCAGATATACCAGTTGGTCTTCGGCTAAGTCGTATGCAATATTCAGCTGGCCAGTTGGGCTGGAGTCAGAGAAGTCGGCCTGATATTTCTGATCGCGGGCGATACCACGTTTAGCTGTGATCAACGCCGCTTCTGTGGTCGCTAAACCGCCACTGGCAATTTGAGTAAAGTCACCGGATTTTTCTTCTTTGGTATAACGCACACCCGGGGTGATCCGTAACTCGTCGGTCACGCGCCAGGTGGCCTGGGCATAGGCTGCATAAGAATCAGTACTGGTATAAACGTCAGTATTTGAAGTGTAACCATCGATCAGATTGGAAGGCACATTGGCACCAATCAACCAACGCGCGCCATCTTTACCCCATTGTTCAGTGCCATGGGTTTCAACATCCTGACTAAAGGCGTATAAACCGGCCACCTAATCAAAATCGCTGCTGCCGTTGGAAGAGAGGCGGAATTCCTGACTCCATTGGTCTTGTTGTGACGGGTTATTCGATTTTGTCCGTACCGCCAGCGCGGTGTAATCGCGGTCGTTTTGTGGTGTCCAGTCCCAGGCGCGAATGGCACTGATCGAGGTGAAGCTAAAATCACCAAGATCCCAATCAACCTTAGCGCTGGTGCCTTTTAAAATCTGCCGGGCCTGAATTGGCGAATTCACATCGACTAACCGATCATAAGGGTTTTCACTGGCGACCTTGTAATTGAGCGCTGTCGCCAAAGCCGGGAACTGCGAGGCCGCCGAGCGTTTAGTGGCGCCATACCGCACAAATACCTGGGTATTGGCATTTGGATCCTGATAAGCGTAATCAGCGGAAAGTTTAATTTTCACTACAGGCGAGGCTTCGATCAATAATTGACCACGCAGTGCCTGACTATTGGTATCGTTTTGCTTAGCGCCGTTGGTGACGTTTTTCACTGTCCCGTCACGACGGGTGCTTGACACTGCCAAACGACCGGCAACTTTATCTGCCACTAAGGCACCTGAAATAATGGCTTTACCCTGGGTATAACCATCTTCACCAAGGGTAAGTTCGGCTTTACCTTCCGGGGTAAAAGTCGGCGCCGCGGTCGATAAGTTTAATGCACCAGCCGTGGTGTTTTTACCAAAAAGCGTGCCTTGTGGGCCACGTAATACTTCGACCCGTTCGATATCTAACAAGTCAACCATGGCTGAGCCTGGACGAGCGTAATAGACGTCATCGACATAAAAACCAACACCAGATTCCAGACCGTCATTGGTCAGGCCAATCACGCTCCCCAGGCCACGAATAGTCACCGCAGTATTGCGCGGATTGGATGAAATCAACTGGATAGAAGGTTGCAGCCGGGGGTAATCCCCCCTCAAATTAACTGACGTCAAAAGTAGAATTTTCTCGTAACATAAACGCAGGAGATTCACTATGAAAACATCAAAATTCACCGATAGCCAAATCATGGCAATCCTTAAACAAGCTGA
>NZ_LXWK01000010.1 GCF_001669775.1 Rheinheimera sp. SA_1 | reverse complement strand
GGTGAAAGATGGTTTCTAGTTGTTGGCAGTTTTGCAACCAGCAATCCGCAGAAATACCCAGGCGAGCCAGGATAGGTGGCAGTGCTGTGTCGATGGCGCCGCGTTTGTCCGCCCGCATTTGGCGACCCGTCCAGTCTACAAGCTCAATATAATCAATGATATGGTAGGGGATGTGCTGCTGCGCATTGTCTTGATGACTATTTCCTGCAAAAGGCAGAAGTTCACCATGAAAGGCACAGTGCACCGCTTTGTCAAGACGTTGCTGAATGCTGGTGTAATCGGAAGACTCCGGCGTTGACGACATCTGTGCGCGGATGGGGTTCAAATCAACATAGGCCATTGCAGTGAGCAGGGCTTTTTCATCCAGCAGTGCCTGCGATTTAAAACGCCCCTCCCAGAATCGGCCAGTGCAGCGGTCTTCAAAGTTGGCACATCGGGCAATGTGCTCGTTAAGACATCGCATAAACCAGCTGATATCACAGAGTCTGGCACGCCAGCTTTCGATAATAGTTTTAGTCGCTTGGTTCTCAGCTTCACCGCTTGACTGACCAGCGAGATAGCGCTCAACTAATAGCGGTAACCGGAACAGAAGCTGCCAGCGGCAGGTGATATCTCCTGCACTCCAACTTGCAGCTTTTTCCGCATCGACCCGCACTACCAGATGGTAATGATTTGACATGATGGCATAAGCGGCGACGTCGATGGCAAACATCTGTGTGAGCAATGTCATTCGCTCCAGAATCCAGCCACGTCTATGTTCAAAGTTGTAAGTCTCTGAACAACCACAGAGAAATGCCCGCCGGACACAGCGACTGACTAAATGATAATAAGGTGTGTCGGTAACAGAGATTTGCAATTTACGTGGTTTGGGCATGATGTCATCCTGACAGTCAAAAAATCCTTTGGCTTTAAATTTGGTTGCAAAAAAGTTAATGTCAAGTTTTTATGGAAATTGGTGGGTGTCTGGTTTTC
>NZ_LXWK01000009.1 GCF_001669775.1 Rheinheimera sp. SA_1 | reverse complement strand
GGTAATCCTCCCATTTTTAACCGAAGTTAAAAGTAGAGTTTATGCAGCCATCAATGGCGGCTTTCCGCCATTGGCTTTGTGCGGTCGTTCATGATTGTAAAACCATAACCATTTTGTGGCATAGTCCTGAACTTCTTCAAGCGTATCAAATAAATGTTTGCTTACCCAGCTGTACCTAATTGTCTTATTGTGTCTTTCGATGTACGCATTTTGCTGCGGCTTGCCAGGTTGAATGTAATCAATCCTGATCTCATGCTTTTTCGCCCATTCTGTAAATTCGTGGCTAATAAATTCAGGTCCATTGTCACAACGGATCGCAATTGGTTTTGTTCGCCCTTCAAGTAGCTGATTTAGCGCTCGGATCACCCGCATTGTTGGCAATGAAAAACCTGCTTCAATCGCGAGCCCTTCACGTTTAAAGTCATCAATCACGTTGAACAGTCGATAGCTTCGTCCATCTGATAACTGGTCATGCATAAAATCTATCGACCAAACCTGATTGGGTTTAGTTGGCTCTTTCAGCGGCTCTGGTGCATTTCGTTTTAACCTTCTGCGTGGTTTTATCCGCAGATTTAACGCTAATTCGCAGTAAATTCGGTATACACGCTTATGGTTCCAAGCAAAGCCTTTTACGTTGCGTAAGTAATTAAAACACTGACCAAAGCCCCAATCCGATTCTTTTTCAGTTAATTCAACAAGAAAGTCTGCAATCTCTGCATTTTCGTCGTCATTAACGCGCTGGTAGCGGTAACAGGTTTCGCTGATACAAAATACTGCACAGGCCAAACGGATACTGATTTTTCGATTTGCAACTGCATGCTGAGCCATCGCTTTACGTTGCGACGGCTTTACCACTTTTTTGCCATGGCTTCCTGAATGACATCGGCCTTTAGCCGCTCTTCGGCATACATCTTTTTCAGTCGGGCATTTTCAGCTTCAAGCTCTTTTAGACGAGCCATCAATGATGCATCCATGCCGCCAAATTTGGCTCGCCATTTGTAAAAAGTCGCTGAGCTCATGCCATGTTCGCGGCACAATTCTGGGACTGGAGTTCCGGCTTCAGCTTGTTTAAGGATTGCCATGATTTGGCTATCGGTGAATTTTGATGTTTTCATAGTGAATCTCCTGCGTTTATGTTACGAGAAAATTCTACTTTTGACGTCAGTTAATTTGAGGGGGGATTACC
>NZ_LXWK01000008.1 GCF_001669775.1 Rheinheimera sp. SA_1 | reverse complement strand
CAATCAATCATCTGTGTGGACACTACGCAAAATAGTTCCGCTTTAGGTAAGGAGGTGATCCAACCCCAGGTTCCCCTAGGGTTACCTTGTTACGACTTCACCCCAGTCATGAATCACAAAGTGGTAAGCGCCCTCCCGAAGGTTAAGCTACCTACTTCTTTTGCAACCCACTCCCATGGTGTGACGGGCGGTGTGTACAAGGCCCGGGAACGTATTCACCGCAACATTCTGATTTGCGATTACTAGCGATTCCGACTTCACGCAGTCGAGTTGCAGACTGCGATCCGGACTACGATATGCTTTAAGAGATCCGCTCACTGTCGCCAGCTTGCCTCCCTCTGTACATACCATTGTAGCACGTGTGTAGCCCTACTCGTAAGGGCCATGATGACTTGACGTCGTCCCCACCTTCCTCCGGTTTATCACCGGCAGTCTCCCTAGAGTTCCCACCATTACGTGCTGGCAACTAAGGATAAGGGTTGCGCTCGTTGCGGGACTTAACCCAACATTTCACAACACGAGCTGACGACAGCCATGCAGCACCTGTCTTACGGTTCCCGAAGGCACATCTGCATCTCTGCAAACTTCCGTAGATGTCAAGAGTAGGTAAGGTTCTTCGCGTTGCGTCGAATTAAACCACATGCTCCACCGCTTGTGCGGGCCCCCGTCAATTCATTTGAGTTTTAATCTTGCGACCGTACTCCCCAGGCGGTCTACTTAGTGCGTTAGCTGCGCTACTCACAGTACAAGACCACGAACAGCTAGTAGACATCGTTTACGGCGTGGACTACCAGGGTATCTAATCCTGTTTGCTCCCCACGCTTTCGCACCTGAGCGTCAGTATTGTGCCAGGGGGCCGCCTTCGCCACTGGTATTCCTCCAAATCTCTACGCATTTCACCGCTACACTTGGAATTCTACCCCCCTCTCACATACTCTAGTTGGCCAGTTTCAAATGCAATTCCCAGGTTGAGCCCGGGGCTTTCACATCTGACTTAACCAACCGCCTGCGTGCGCTTTACGCCCAGTAATTCCGATTAACGCTTGCACCCTCTGTATTACCGCGGCTGCTGGCACAGAGTTAGCCGGTGCTTCTTCTGCGAGTAACGTCAAAAAGCCGTGCTATTAACACAACTCCCTTCCTCCTCGCTGAAAGTGCTTTACAACCCGAAGGCCTTCTTCACACACGCGGCATGGCTGGATCAGGCTTGCGCCCATTGTCCAATATTCCCCACTGCTGCCTCCCGTAGGAGTCTGGACCGTGTCTCAGTTCCAGTGTGGCTGATCATCCTCTCAAACCAGCTAGAGATCGTCGCCTTGGTGAGCCATTACCTCACCAACTAGCTAATCCCACGTAGGCGCATCCGATAGCATGTGGCCCGAAGGTCCCACACTTTGGTCCGTAGACATTATGCGGTATTAACAGTCGTTTCCAACTGGTATCCCCCTCTATCGGGTAGCTTCCTACGCATTACTCACCCGTCCGCCGCTAGGTCCGAAAACCCCGCTCGACTTGCATGTGTTAGGCCTGCCGCCAGCGTTCAATCTGAGCCATGATCAAACTCTTCAATTAAAGTTTTTTCTGTCACCGAAATGACATGCTCAGTATTACTGACTAAATATTTTACTATCTGGTCACTCATACTCAGTTAATTCGTTTTGCGAATCTTCTTTCACGAGTGCCCACACAGATGATTGATTGCTAATTGTTAAAGAGCGTG
>NZ_LXWK01000007.1 GCF_001669775.1 Rheinheimera sp. SA_1 | reverse complement strand
GCTCTTTAACAATTAGGCAAGCTGATAGTAGTAAAAATAAAGGTCAACAATTTTATTGTGAACCTTAAGCACGATACTTACGATTTCAAAGACAATTTGGGGTTGTATGGTTAAGTGACTAAGCGTACACGGTGGATGCCTTGGCAGTCAGAGGCGATGAAGGACGTGCTAACCTGCGAAAAGCTGTGAGAAGTCGGTAAGAGACGTTAGACTCACAGATGTCCGAATGGGGAAACCCACCAGATTTATCTGGTATCGTATGATGAATACATAGTCATACGAGGCGAACCGGGAGAACTGAAACATCTAAGTACCCCGAGGAAAAGAAATCAACCGAGATCCCCTTAGTAGCGGCGAGCGAAAGGGGGCTAGCCCTTAAGTTGGTGAAGAATTAGTGGAAGGCTCTGGAAAGTGCCGCGATACAGGGTGATAGCCCCGTACACGAAAAGTCTTCATCAGTGAAAACGAGTAGGACGGGACACGAGACATCCTGTTTGAAGATGGGGGGACCATCCTCCAAGGCTAAATACTCCTGACTGACCGATAGTGAACCAGTACCGTGAGGGAAAGGCGAAAAGAACCCCTGTTAGGGGAGTGAAATAGAACCTGAAACCGTGTACGTACAAGCAGTGGGAGCCCCTTCGTGGGGTGACTGCGTACCTTTTGTATAATGGGTCAGCGACTTACATTCTGTAGCGAGGTTAACCGAATAGGGGAGCCGTAGGGAAACCGAGTCTTAACTGGGCGAATAGTTGCAGGGTGTAGACCCGAAACCGGGCGATCTACCCATGAGCAGGTTGAAGGTTGGGTAACACTAACTGGAGGACCGAACCCACTAATGTTGAAAAATTAGGGGATGACTTGTGGGTCGGAGTGAAAGGCTAATCAAGCTCGGAGATATCTGGTTCTCCTCGAAAGCTATTTAGGTAGCGCCTCGAGCGAATACCATTGGGGGTAGAGCACTGTTAAGGCTAGGGGGTCATCCCGACTTACCAACCCTTTGCAAACTCCGAATACCAATGAGTACTACTCGGGAGACACACGACGGGTGCTAACGTCCGCCGTGAAAAGGGAAACAACCCAGACCACCAGCTAAGGTCCCAAAGTCATGGTTAAGTGGAAAACGATGTGGAAAGGCATAGACAGCTAGGAGGTTGGCTTAGAAGCAGCCACCCTTTAAAGAAAGCGTAATAGCTCACTAGTCGAGTCGGTCTGCGCGGAAGATGTAACGGGGCTAAACCATGCACCGAAGCTGTGGACTTGTGCTAAGCACAAGTGGTAGAGGAGCGTTCTGTAAGCCGTAGAAGGTGTCTTGTGAAGGATGCTGGAGGTATCAGAAGTGCGAATGCTGACATAAGTAACGATAAGGGGAGTGAAAAACTTCCCCGCCGGAAGACCAAGGGTTCCTATCCCATGCTAATCAGGGTAGGGTAAGTCGGCCCCTAAGGCGAGGGCGAAAGCCGTAGTCGATGGGAAACGGGTTAATATTCCCGTACCGACAGTACTGCGATGGGGGGACGGAGAAGGCTAGGCAGGCATGGCGTTGGTAGTCCATGTGAAAGTATGTAGGTTGGGCGTTTAGGAAAATCCGGATGCCTAAGACTGAGATACGAGACGAGCCACTACGGTGGTGAAGCTGTTGATGCCACGCTTCCAGGAAAAGCCTCTAAGCTTCAGGTACTTGTCGACCGTACTCGAAACCGACACAGGTGGTCAGGTAGAGAATACCAAGGCGCTTGAGAGAACTCTGGTGAAGGAACTAGGCAAAATAGTACCGTAACTTCGGGAGAAGGTACGCTCTTGGGTGTGAAGGACTTGCTCCGTAAGCATCTGAGAGTCGCAGTGACCAGCTGGCTGCAACTGTTTATTAAAAACACAGCACTCTGCAAACTCGAGAGAGGACGTATAGGGTGTGACACCTGCCCGGTGCCGGAAGGTTAATTGATGGGGTTAGCGCAAGCGAAGCTCTTGATCGAAGCCCCGGTAAACGGCGGCCGTAACTATAACGGTCCTAAGGTAGCGAAATTCCTTGTCGGGTAAGTTCCGACCTGCACGAATGGTGTAATGATGGCCAGGCTGTCTCCACCAGAGACTCAGTGAAATTGAAATTGCGGTGAAGATGCCGTATACCCGCGGCTAGACGGAAAGACCCCGTGAACCTTTACTATAGCTTGGCACTGAACATTGACCCTGTATGTGTAGGATAGGTGGGAGGCTTTGAAGTTGTGACGCTAGTCACGATGGAGCCGTCCTTGAAATACCACCCTTGCATGTTTGATGTTCTAACGTGGGCCCCTAATCGGGGTTGCGGACAGTGTCTGGTGGGTAGTTTGACTGGGGCGGTCTCCTCCTAAAGAGTAACGGAGGAGCACGAAGGTTGGCTAAGTACGGTCGGACATCGTACGGTTAGTGCAAAGGCAGAAGCCAGCTTAACTGCGAGACAGACACGTCGAGCAGGTACGAAAGTAGGTCTTAGTGATCCGGTGGTTCTGTATGGAAGGGCCATCGCTCAACGGATAAAAGGTACTCCGGGGATAACAGGCTGATACCGCCCAAGAGTTCATATCGACGGCGGTGTTTGGCACCTCGATGTCGGCTCATCACATCCTGGGGCTGAAGTCGGTCCCAAGGGTATGGCTGTTCGCCATTTAAAGTGGTACGCGAGCTGGGTTTAGAACGTCGTGAGACAGTTCGGTCCCTATCTGCCGTGGGCGTTGGATGATTGATTGGAGTTGTTCCTAGTACGAGAGGACCGGAATGAACGAACCGCTGGTGTTCGGGTTGTCATGCCAATGGCACTGCCCGGTAGCTACGTTCGGAACGGATAACCGCTGAAAGCATCTAAGCGGGAAGCCGGCCAAGAGATGAGTCATCCCTTGTACCTTGAGTACACATAAGGGTTGTTGGAGACCACAACGTTGATAGGTGAGGTGTGGAAGCGTAGTGATACGTTAAGCTAACTCATACTAATTGCCCGAGAGGCTTAACCATACAACGCCCAAGTTGTTTTGAAGTAAGACGTGCTGAACTACTATCAAAGATTAAAAATCAAGCTTGTCTAAGTTAAAGAAGCTAAACAGTTTTTGCCTGGTGGCAATAGCGCTGTGGAACCACCTGAATCCATTCCGAACTCAGAAGTGAAACGCAGCTGCGACGATGGTAGTGTGGCAGATGCCATGCGAGAGTAGTACACCGCCAGGCTCCCAATA
>NZ_LXWK01000006.1 GCF_001669775.1 Rheinheimera sp. SA_1 | reverse complement strand
AAAAGAACCCCGCTCAGTGAGCGGGGTTTTTTGTATTTAGATTCTGGCAGTTTAGTGCGCGTAGAGTAGTACAGTGACGTCGGGATTTAAGAACGCAACCAATGTTGCGTTCTTCCGGCGGAACAATCCCGAGCTCTGCGAGGGATATCACGGCTCCCAATTAAGCCAAAGGGCCCAGTCTAACGACTGGGCCTTTTTGCTTTATGGAATTTGGTGGTCTAATGTGTTATTGAGTAAGAAAAATATACCGGTGGATCTGCGAAAACTTGTGAGGCTGGTTGGGATATGATGGTGCTACTAAGTAAGAAAAGTAAGTCGGCTAATCTGCGATAATTGATGTAGCACGTTGGAGCCAGATGGGATTCCATATACCAGTATTAGAAAATATTTTTCATATTATGAAACGCAATGGCCCCAATATGGGGCTTTTTTGTTATATTCAGAAATCAATAGTATATATAGCGGTTTATAAAGTGAAATTGTCTGACGAGCACCTGCAATCTCTAATTGAAAGGACTGAGTACGAAACTTGGTTTTTGGAGGCTGTATACGCACTAGCAGGGCAGAAAATTAAGCCCGATGCCACAGATACGGTGTTTTATTCGAGTTTTGACTTAAGTTATAGAAAAAGCTGCCAAGTTGTGATCTTGAAAGGTTCAACAGGTAGTTGGCAGTCTGGATTTTTAAAAGCTGGGGCGCCGTTAATTTTCGTTTCAGTTTTTAAACTTCTTGATATGTTGATGGAGTGGATTATCGAAATCAATGGGCATACCGTAAATTTTCGATTTTCTGTTAAACAGAAGCAATTGAATGGCGACTTATCTTTCCCTGAACTAATCGAACAACGACCATGGTTAAAGGGTCGTCTTATCGGTCTATATAATTTTCTTGAGAAATTCAGAAGCGCGATTATCCATCACAGTCAATTTTCTTCTCTAGATGGGTTGTTAGAAATCAAGTCTACGAAAGCCACAAATGCGCTTTGTATATCTAGTCATCAACTCAGAGCATTAACAGAGGTTGTTGTTAGTACCATACGCTGTATTTCCAAAGTATGGACTTTTGAACACTATCAGGAAAAATATTTAAGATTTCACTTGGATCAAATTAGTTTTCTTCATCAAAATCCGTTGTTAAGTCAAAAGACACCAGTACATGTCTTCGTTCGCTATTATCAATCAAAAAATGAGAAAACACTGGATTTACAAAGGGTCAAACAAGACTTAGACCAGAGATATTGCGACTATGACTTATCTTTTGATCTAACATTGATAATTGTAACTGATGGTACGGCAGAGCAAGCATTTTGTTTTCCATGGGTAGCTTTTTCAGGTTCACCAGCAATCTGGGAAAATAGAGACGACTGGGAGCAATTTCAAATTCCGCTTCCGCAAGATGGCTATATCCCAAGTTAAATACAAACAGTGTATTTCTGAGTAAGGAAATTCCTAATGATTGACGAGGATGATTTCACATTTGCAAAGATTCGTAGAAATTTACTGGCCGCCTCGTTAATCACAAGTGGCTATTTCGGTGCAGGTGTAGAATTAAGTCAATTATCCATTTTTGGGAATATATTTTTAATTTCGAACCCCCAAACTGTAAAAGATGCTTTGATATTTTGGTTAGGTTACAGTTCTGTCCGATACTATCAAATTTATGATTCAGACCATAAACAGAAAGACGATGCTAGTTGGTTCAACGCCATCAATACAATCAAAACCAATAGTCGGCACTGTGTCAGAAACTGGCTTTTTCTGTATTGCAAATTAGGAAAGTCTGATGTTAATCAGACCTATTGTATTCGACAACTATTCGGGATATAAGCTGCCATTGGCGTGCCATTTTTCGGAATTTTATGACATACATTGCTATTATTTGCCGAATTACTGGACACGAAAAACAGTCGTCAATAAATAAAAAATGTTACATGTTTTAAATGGAGTATCGTACTTTTGATCAATTTATTAGAAGCAAGGAAGTTCTCACTGTGATTGATGCACTCATCAGAAACCTTCACGCAGATATCACTCTGCTCCAAAACTACATTGGCCTTCGTCAAAAAGCTAAATTCTTTGACATGGAACGAATGCTGGAGGGATTAACCATACATATGTTTCGCGCTCTCAAAATGGGGGAGCTTGTAAACCAAAATCAGATTGCAGTTAACTTTCCTGCAATTGACTTATCTGACGACAACATTTCTGTAGCAGTTCAGGTAACCTCGAATGCAAGTCTAGGAAAAATCAAAAAGACAATCGAAGCTTTCGAGAAAAAAAACGACTCTGGCGTTAGCTTGAAAGACAAATATAAAACGCTATATATTTTCGGATTCTGCAAATCGGTGAAAAGTAAAGTGCCTTCCTACTGTAAAGTCATTGACCCTAACTACTTCATCTCAGAGCTCGTCGATAGAGCAGACGAAGAAGAAATACAAAACGTACAAGACGCAATTCGACGGCATGTTGATTATTCTTCATTACATCCTTGGAATGACAAGGATTCTCTTGAGATCATTCTAAATTGGATTAATCGCAACGCAATCAAACACAAGATGTGTTGCGAGGGAAATATTTCCGATATGACAAAGGGACTCCGTGAAATATCAGAGTTGATAGGAAAGGGAAGTGTCGACCGAAAAGCTCGTGCAAAGTCAATTTCCGATTTTAGCGATCCCACTATGACTAAATTTTTACGGTTAGTAATGGATCGCGTCTCAGACATTCTGGTAATCGTGAACAAGTCGAAAGTTGGTCAGGGCGAAGCTGTTTGTATTGATTGGGATGGAATGAATGAGATCGATAGGTTAAAAAAACTGATTGCTGAAGATTCAACCGATATAGCTAAGTTGCATGGTATCGACATCGTGATAGATCCAAGAGGTTAATAGTCAAATATTGCCCTCAACATAGTGATCTTCTGTGGCTTAACCTCATCGGTTGCATCAACGTTATTTGTCACTGTTAGGAATGGTGTGGGTGTTTAGTGATCATAAT
This sequence comes from Rheinheimera sp. SA_1, assembly GCF_001669775.1. Lineage (GTDB taxonomy): Bacteria > Pseudomonadota > Gammaproteobacteria > Enterobacterales > Alteromonadaceae > Pararheinheimera. The sequence continues at coordinate 324 of NZ_LXWK01000006.1, read as the reverse complement.
CGTGACTTCATGACGAAAAATATGAAAATAGTCATTGAATCTATTGAGTCGAAGTTTAACGAACCTTTTTTTGCTGAGTTTAAGGAAATTGGGATTGACGCTATTTCAAAATACATCAAGACCATTGAGGACTTCGAGGCATTAGGAATGATCCGAGATCTAGGCTTCGGCCAAGATAATCAGGCCAAAACAGCTATGGTAATCCCCCCTCAAATTAACTGACGTCAAAAGTAGAATTTTCTCGTAACATAAACGCAGGAGATTCACTATGAAAACATCAAAATTCACCGATAGCCAAATCATGGCAATCCTTAAACAAGCTGA
>NZ_LXWK01000005.1 GCF_001669775.1 Rheinheimera sp. SA_1 | reverse complement strand
GGTCGCCAAATGCGGGCGGACAAACGCGGCGCCATCGACACAGCACTGCCACCTATCCTGGCTCGCCTGGGTATTTCTGCGGATTGCTGGTTGCAAAACTGCCAACAACTAGAAACCATCTTTCACCGGGTGCTGGGTCCCGTCAGTTCGCTTAAACAATTTTGTCAGAAACTCGGTCAGCGTTGGCTCCACGGCCAAACGGCCTGCCGACGAAGTTTTGGCTGATAGTTTCATTTGCGTTCAGTTTTCGAAGCCCGATTTGCTGTGATTAGTGCACGCGGCTGAACCCTATTCGACTTTCCCATGCTCAAGTACCTTTGCAGAACAAGGTCAGGCATATGCGTCTCGCTTATTCTGTGCAACTTCTATATAGCGCCACATTCAGTTCTATTATTTTGAACTTATCTGCATGACGTTTCTAAAATCTGGCTGTCCTGTTTTGGCTGCTATTCGACTTTCCCATGCTCAAGTACCTTTGCAGAACAAGGTCAGGCATATGCGTCTCGCTTATTCTGTGCAACTTCTATATAGCGCCACATTCAGTTCTATTATTTTGAACTTATCTGCATGACGTTTCTAAAATCTGGCTGTCCTGTTTTGGCTGCAAATTCTATATAGCGCCACATTCAGTTCTATTATTTTGAACATATCTGCATGACGTTTCTAAAATCTGGATGTACGGTTTGGGCCTTTTAAAATGTGGGTGTCCTGAATTGCTTCAGTGCTGATCAGTTCTACTGGAAAACACTGACCAGGCTGCTGGTGGTTTTGTGCGGTTTGGATAGAAAAAAGGACACCGGGTTATTGGTGTCCAGAGTCATACTCACTATAGATTTTACTTTCTTGGTACATCCAAATCTAAATCAGATTCATGAATATCTATAGCTTCGCCGTTCTCAAACTCTACTGCATAGACAACGCCTTCAGGAAACTGCTCAAAATGTTTACCTGCCGGACGGTCAACAAAAACATTGATTACGGAACCAATTTGCCCATGAAAATGCTGTAAGTGGGTAACATTTTTTGTTTTTACAGTATCGTCAATTTTAAATTTACTCACACAATTCCCTTACTTATCTTTCCCAGGCTTCAACGGCAAATGAGGATTTCCGTCTTCAGTAGTTACATTCGGTCTGTGGCCATGAGGTCCCTGAGCTTTAGGATCTGATTGCCCTTTGTGCCCGCCTTTATCCATTCTAATACCGTTTTCCTTTCCATCTTTATCTCGAACTTGTTGATAATCACCATTTGGTGAAGATGTAATCTGCTCACCTGCTTCAACTGGAATCGCATTTCCATCTCCATCAACCACAATAACTGACTCATCTACAGGTCCATCATAAGGATTTGTATTTCCTGAAGGCGGGACATCAGACCCATCTTCGTTGTACATCGTTCCATCGCCCATTTTGGTGGGCATCAAAGCAGCCGTAGCTATTCCTGATGCAACTGCGACTGGATTTGCCATAGCTCCTGTAGTTACAACCGTTTTGGTAACTTCAATCGCGATACTTGTTCGACCATCCGGATCAGTAAACCTATACGGATTATTATTCCCATAAGCATACCGATTAAACATCATCGGCTTATCAGCACTAAACCCAACCGGATCATTAGAATAAAACCTACCAATCACCGGGTCATAATACCGCTGCTGCATATAAGTTAAACTTAAATCTTTATCCTCCACATGCCCGGTATAGCCCGGCTTGTCTTCCAATGCAGCAGCAGAACCCACTTTGGCAATCAGCTCTTTGCCCAGATAAATATAACTGGTCGCGCCGTTCGCACCATCGGTCAGCATCAACTTACCGTTTTGGCTGTAAACACTGTAACCCTGGTTACTGCCGGTCTTTTTGACCCTGCGGTTATGGCCATCGTAGACATAACCAATAGCACCGGAGTTGGTTAGCTGATTGGCGCGGTTAAAGGTAAAACTACGCTTACCATTGTTGGTGACATTGCCGCGGTCGTCGTAGCCGAAAGTATAACCACCGGTGACGCTGTCCAGCCTTTTACTGGTTTGGTTGTATTGATAGGTAAGTTGTTGCGTACCAAGGTTTTTCTGCGTCAGATTGCCTAAAGTGTCATAAACAAAGTTGCCACTTCCCCAATAGCCACTGGCGGTATTCAACCGATCCAGACCATCGTAGGTCAGGCTGATGGTTTTGCTGTTGTCGACCAGATTAACAATGCTTTCAATATTGTTGTTTGGATCATAAGCATACCTTTGCGCGACTTTATTGGTATTGCCTTGTTTCACCAACCGCTGCTCTGGCCGGAACTGGCTGTCCAGGGTCTGAGTGAACTGCTGACCATTACCATAGCTGAAACTTTTCAGTTGCCCGTTGGGATAAAACAACACGTTGGAGGCATATTGGGTACTGCCTGCAGCCGCCTTCGTCGGTTGCCCCAGCGCATCCGGTGTATATTGAAGAGTGGCTCCGCCATAGACCAGGCTGCTCAGGTTGCCCAGACTGTCATAAACCGGATCCAACACAAAAGATTTGCCATCAATACTTAAGGTCTCGGAATCCAGCAGATGCGCTGAATTGTAGGTATAAGCCCAAGCGGTCGTGCCGGCGGTTAAAGACTGCAGATTGCCCTGATTATCGAGCTGCTGCACAACTTTGGGCGTCACACCGTCCGCATAGGTCGTTGACCAAAGTTCTCCCAGGTTGTCATTGACCAAGGTCACCCAGCTGCTATTGACGTTGTTGTAATCTGTACAATGTCCGGCATTGCCCACAAAACCTTCGGCAAATTTGGTCATTTCGCCCAGATTGTTGTATTGCATAGCCTTCACGCCGGTTTCCGGACGTTTTTGCGCACAAAGCTGCATTTGGGCGTCATAGGTGCGAAGTTCGGTCATGCCGCCCTGCATGATCTGGGTCGGCAGACCAAACAAGTTGTACACAATGGTGGTCGCTACGCTTTCAGGCTGCGAGACTTTTGTCGCCAACTCTGTCGTTGGACTGCCATAAGCCAGATATTCTGTGACTGTCTCATAGTTGCGGCCATTGGTGATGGCAATGGCGTTATTTGCCAAATACTGATAAGTCACATCGCCGTTGGCGGTATTGGTCTGACTAAGCTCTCGCTGCAAGCCATCAAATTCGGTGACGGTGCCAAACGGCTCATTGCTATTGTCGCTGGGGACAGAGGCAAACTCCGCTTTGCCATAAACATTAAACTGCTGACGAACATAACGCACAGTGCTGGCTTCTTGGCTGCTATCCCATTCTTTAGAAAACACCGGGCGCATCAGTCCATCAAGCGTAATGGCTTTGCGATAATTCCCGCGGGTAATATTTTGTACCATCACGCCCATACCACTGACGTCGGCGTCATATGAAATACTGGTATTTGCCCAGGCACTATCCAACGGGTCAATCAGCTGCAAGCGGTTCAGACTGTCATAACCATAAGAGGTTTTATGGCCAT
>NZ_LXWK01000004.1 GCF_001669775.1 Rheinheimera sp. SA_1 | reverse complement strand
ATAAAACATCCTACGGCTATGACAGTCTGAACCGCTTGCAGCTGATTGACCCGTTGGATAGTGCCTGGGCAAATACCAGTATTTCATATGACGCCGACGTCAGTGGTATGGGCGTGATGGTTCAAAATATTACCCGCGGGAATTATCGCAAAGCCATTACGCTTGATGGACTCATGCGTCCGGTGTTTTCTAAAGAATGGGATGCCAGCAAAGAGGCCAACACCGTACGTTATGTACGTCAGCAGTTTAATGCCTATGGCAAAGCAGAGTTTGCATCAGTTCCCAGCGACAATAGTAATGAGCAATTTGGTACCGTCACCGAGTTTGATGGTTTGCAGCGAGAGCTTAGTCAGACCAATACCGCCAATGGCGATGTGACTTATCAGTATCTGGCAAATAACGCTATTGCCATCACCAATGGCCGCAACTATGAGACAACCACCGAATATCTGGCTTATGGCAGTCCAACCACGGAAATAGCCACAAAAGTAACGCAGCCTGAAAGCGTAGCGACCACCATTGTGTACAACTTGTTTGGTCTGCCGACCCAGATCACGCAGGGCGGCATGACCGAACTTCGCACCTATGACGCCCAAATGCAGCTTTGTCTGCAAAAACGTCCGGAAACCGGCGTGAAGGCTATGCAATACAACAGTTTGGGCGAAATGACCAAATTTGCCGAAGGTTTTGTGGGCAATGCCGGACATTGTACAGATTACAACAACGTCAATAGCAGTTGGGTGACTTTAAGCTACGACAATCAGGGAGATGTCTGGACAACATCTTATGCCGACGGCGTGACACCCAATATGGTGCAACAACTCGATAATCAGGGTAATCAGCTGTCTTTAACGGCGGGCACGACCGCTTGGGCTTATACCTACAATTCAGCGCATCTGCTCGATTCCGAGACCTTGAGTATTGATGGCAAATCTTTTGTGTTGGATCCGGTATACGACAGTCTGGGCAACCTGAGCAGTGTGATTTATGGCGGCGACACCATCCAATATACCCCTGATGCGCTGGGACAACCGACGAAGGCGACTGCAGGCAGCACCCAATATGCCGCAAACGTGTTGTTTTACCCCAACGGACAACTGAAAAGCTTCATCTACGGCAATGGTCAGCAGTTCAGCCAGACCCTGGACAACCAGTTCCGGCCAGAGCAGCGGTTGGTGAAGCAAGGCAATACCAATAAAGTCGCCCAACGGTATGCTTATGATCCGAACAACAATATTGAAAGCATTGTTAATCTGGTCGACAACAGCAAATCAATCAGCCTGACCTACGATGGTCTGGACCGGTTGAATACCGCCAGTGGCTATTGGGGAAGTGGCAACTTTGTTTATGACAATTTAGGCAATCTGACGCAGAAAAACCTCGGCACACAGCAGCTGACCTATCAATACAACCAGACTAGTAAAAGGCTGGACAGCGTCACCGGCGGTTATACTTTCGGCTACGACGACCGCGGCAATGTCACCAACAATGGCAAGCGCGGATTTACCTTTAACCGCGCCAATCAGCTGACCAACTCCGGTGCTATTGGTTATGTCTACGATGGCCATAACCGCAGGGTCAAAAAGACCGGCAGTAACCAGGGTTACAGCGTTTACAGCCAAAACGGTAAGTTGATGCTGACCGATGGCGCCAATGGTGCAACCAGTTATATTTATCTGGGCAAAGAGCTGATTGCCAAAGTGGGATCTGCTGCTGCATTGGAAGACAAGCCGGGCTATACCGGGCATGTGGAGGATAAAGATTTAAGTTTAACTTATATGCAGCAGCGGTATTATGACCCGGTGATTGGACGGTTTTATTCTAATGATCCGGTTGATATGTCGGGGCATATGCAGCGTGGTAGTCCGACGATGGGTTTTAATCGTTATGCCTATGCTAATAACAACCCTTATAAATACACTGATCCTGATGGTGAGTTTGGGGTACTAGGGTTTGTTTTAGGAGGAGCTATTGAAGCTGGTTTTCAAATCGCTTCTTCAATGGGGAATGGTGCAAGCTTTTCCGAAGCAGCAAGCAACCTCAATTATGGTGCTATAGGAGCGCAAGCAGCATTAGGCTCAGTAGGGGGGTTTGGAGCTAAGTTAGTCACTGCTGGAGTTAAAGGATCTACGACTATAGGAAAAGGCACTCTCACACTAGCTTCCAAAACTGAACGAGTTGCTGTAGGGGCACAAGGAGCCGCACAAGTTAGTAGTTCAGCTGCAGCGTCTGCTGGCATGAGGGGTGGAGATATGACAGATCAAGTAGGAATAAAACTAGTTGACGCTGCGGTTGGTGTTCCAGTTGCTACGGCGATAGCAAATAAAGACGCTATCATGGATGGGGTTGAAAAAGCAGTGGAAAAAGTACAAGAGAAGCTTGATGAAAAATAATAATTTAGAATCTATCGAAAATTTTAGTTATTTAAAAAATTGTGTTTTAAATGGCACAGTTATGTTTCATGCTTTAATTCAAGTGTTGAAAAATACTTATATTATTTTTCTGGTATTGGCAATTCCAGCTTATTTTTCAACTTCGAATTTAGGTATGATAACTAAAGCAATCGTTCTTTTGATTATATTTTCTGCATTAGCAGTTTTAGGTTTAATTTACTGTTACATAAAACAGTGGTTTTACATTAAAACAGCCCAAGAAGGAAATTATTTCTTTACGATGTCTTCAAAAGAAAAAGGGGTTGTTATTGGAAATGTACTTAAAGGTTCTTACTAGTAAAGTAATCACTAGGGTCATAATCATTAATTTATTGTGACTTAATGTAGCAATTCAGGACACCCACATTTTAGAATGTGTGGGTGTCCTTTTTCCCTTCTGAAGGCTTTGTGGGCAATGCCGGAAATTGTACAGATTACAGCAACGTCAATAGCAGCTGGGTGACCTTGGTCAATGACAACCTGGGAGGAGCAATTCAGGACACCCACATTTTAAAAAGAAGTAATTCAGTACACCCACATTTTAGAATGTGTGGGAATAGCAATTCAGGACACCCACATTTTAAGGAGCCAAAACAGGACAGCCAGATTTTAGAGGTGACAACCAATAGGACATCCAACGTAATTAGTATTAACAAATAAAAATACGATAACTGTTAAAAGCCCACCAGCGCTGGCGGGCTTTGTCCTTTAATCAAGTAAGGGTTTCTGTTTTAGATAATATTGGTGTGAAGCTGCCAAATCCTAAGCGTGTGCAGCTATGGCGGTTAACTGGCCTGATGATTTTCTAACATTGATAAGGCAAAATATTCAGCCGAACGCCAGCCTTGCGGCCGTGATCCCAACAACTCGTTGTTGCTTAAATTTTTCGCAAAACTCCATCATATGAGTTGCGCTGCCAATAACGCGGTGGTAGTGCCGTTCCAACCCCTCACAGTTATTGAGCCACGCTGCTGTGTTGATGTTTAGTCGAGTAAGGATCGGGGGAACCTTGTCGGAAATAACAAGAAAAATTCAGGACACCCACATATTTTAAAAGGCCCAAACCGTACATCCAGATTTTAGAAACGTCATGCAGATATGTTCAAAATAATAGAACTGAATGTGGCGCTATATAGAATTTGCACAGAATAAGCGAGACGCATATGCCAGAGCTTGTTCTGCAGAGGTACTTGAGCATTGGAAAGTCGAATAGGGTTCAGCCGCGTGCACTAATCACGGCAAACCGGGCTTCGAAAACTGAACGCAAATGGAACTGTCAGCCAAAACTTCGTCGGCAGGCCGTTTGGCCGTGGAGCCAACGCTGACCGAGTTTCTGACAATATTGTTTAAGCGAACTGACGGGACCCAGTACCTGGTGAAAGATGGTTTCTAGTTGTTGGCAGTTTTGCAACCAGCAATCCGCAGAAATACCCAGGCGAGCCAGGATAGGTGGCAGTGCTGTGTCGATGGCGCCGCGTTTGTCCGCCCGCATTTGGCGACC
>NZ_LXWK01000003.1 GCF_001669775.1 Rheinheimera sp. SA_1 | reverse complement strand
TGACATGCTCAGTATTACTGACTAAATATTTTACTATCTGGTCACTCATACTCAGTTAATTCGTTTTGCGAATCTTCTTTCACGAGTGCCCACACAGATGATTGATTGCTAATTGTTAAAGAGCGTGGCGTTTTACTTAACGCCGAAAGCCGTTGTTTATCAACCACTTTCAGAATCTTTGGCGTTTGACTTATTCGTTTTCGAATCCGTCGTCGCTGTCGATGAGGCGCATTATAGAGAGATCCAAACAGCTCGCAAGATCTTTTTTACAGAATGATGACTGACCGCCTATATTTTCAGCAGATCGCTGCTTTATGTTGTTTTTATGTGCAATAACTGGCTAAAAACTGGATCGTCAGCCGGATCCGGACGATCCGCCCCACACCAAACCGATCTGAGACTGTATTAAAAGAGTCAGCTGCTCCTGATTTGTGCTCATCAGCCAGGTATAAGCAAGCGATAGCACTTACGGCTTCGCTGCCACTTATATAGCTATAAAGTGTAGTGCTCAAGATGAAGGTAGATCGTCGCCAAACAACCAGCCACATGTCTTATTGCTTGAAGACCGATGCGCAGGTTTGGGGTTCTCTCATTTATATACTTAAAATTCGATACAGACTCATCAATAGCCGAGTGCAACCAGGATATTAGATCCAGAGCATTATTAATAATGAAGAACCCCCAATTGGCGGCGACGACCGAATTGCCGATGATGACATTAAAGCAAACAGAACTCAGGCTTTTCCGACACAGGCTGTGTATAACAGATGGGTCGTCATTTCAACGACAGTAAAGATGACAGCTACGGCCCTCAAGCAAGCCGCGATCCACCTCTGAGAACTTCTGTCGTTCCATCAGACCGCCAATAATCCCCACTCACTATGACTGAAAACAATCTTTGCTGAAAAACTGACAACGTTGACAATAAAAATTCATCTTTATCGATCATTTCAGCAGCCAACACGGGGAATACCTTCAAATATTAATACTTTTAATACAATTTTATTCGCTAATCCATCAATTATGGCCCTGTCATCTTTAGCTATTGACGACAACTGTGTAACGTCTGATTTGAAATGACAGCGATGTCATTTCCCAGTTTGAAGCACCACAGAGTTGCTGAGCGCTGGTCATATAACATGCATCCGGATTGGAAGTCCTGCCAAGCTGCAGCAGAGCAATCCCCAAGGTGCCAGATCACTTCAACAGGGATAATCATGAACCAGAAACATTTCGCCGTGTCACGCCTGGCGTCACAAATTACATTGCTGCTCGCTGCCAGCATCAGCTTGCCCGTTATTGCACAAACCACTGCTGCTGCCAGCCCAGCTAAACCACAGGAAGAAATTGAGGTTATCAGTGTGCGGGGTCTGCGCGCTTCACAGGCGAAAAACCTGAATAACAAACGTCTGGCGGAAAGCACTATTGATTCCATCACGGCAGAAGATATCGGTAAATTACCTGATACCACGATTGCCGACTCACTACAGCGCGTACCCGGTATCCAGATCCGCCGTTCAGCTGGCGAAGGTTCCACCGTCAACGTGCGCGGTATGCCACAGGTCACCACTTTACTGAATGGCGAACAATTTTTAAGCGCAGGTTCGATCAGTGACGTGCAACCGGATTTTACCGACATTCCTTCTGCTCTGATTGCGGGGATGGATGTATTAAAATCGCCGATGGCCACTACATTAGCAGGTGGGATTTCTGGTACTGTCGATTTAAAAACTGCCAGGCCATTCTCACTGGAAGAAGGCCTGACCCTTTCAGGTTCTGCAGAAGCTTCCACCGGCTCTTATTCTGATGAAAACGATGGTAAATACACTGCTTTTGTCGGTTATAACGCCGACAAAGTGGCTGGTATTTTTACCGCTTCTTATGACAAAAGTAATCTGGCCAACTACCGCTTTGGTGCACCACATGAAGGTTGGGCTTCCGCCTTTGGTGAAGGCAAAGATTGTTTTCCTTGCGCTGGCGGTAATGGCCGTGATTTAAACGGCGACGGCGATTTAAACGACAGTTATTTTGGTTTTATTGACTATGGCAATATGAACCGCTTTAACGAACGCGAGCGCACCGGTTTAAGTGCTTCGGTTCAAGCGGATCTCGGCCTGGGTTTTGAGCTCAGCGGTGATGCCTTTTACACCAAAATGGAAGACGCCGAACGCAGTCAGGGTCTGGTTGCTGACAACGCCTGGTCCGATTATGGCTGGGTTCGGCCGGAAAATCTGGAAGATCGGGGTAAAAACGAAGCCGGTGGTACTTTTTACACCTCCAAGAAAGTCACCCTGAACGCACCAAGGGTAAATGCATATTCCGAAAGTCAGACCAATGATCGGGATTCTCTAAACCTGAATCTGAAACTGGCATACAACAACGGTGACGCTTTGAGCGGCAGTGTGCGGGTACTGCATGGCCAGGCCGATCGCGCCCATACTGAAAACGTCGCCCAGGGCTACCTGACCAGCGGAGCCCAGCATGGTTTGATGCGCCGTGATACTAATGGCATTGAACCGGTGAATCCAAGAGGTTATGGCCCGGCACGACCACAAGTTGTGTTTGATACTTCAGGCAAACATCCACAACTAACCTTCCCGAATGTTGGGACTGAAGTGTTTGGCTCTGATATTAAACGTTACAACATCGTCTCGACGTATTCAGAAAACAACTTTGATGAAGAAGGCACGCTGGATGTCGTCAGAGCCGATGGTAATTACAAGTTCGATACCGAACATCTGCAATCTGTCGATTTTGGTTTGCGTCATGGCGCCCGTGATGTCACCCGCGATACCTGGATCATGACAGCCCCATTCACCTTAGGTGGGGTGACCAGAGACGTGATGTGGAAAGATTCAGGGGCGACTTTTGCCGACACCAATGGGGATGGCACTATTGATGTTGGTAAAGGCGATCTAACTCTGGGTAAACCCTGGTTCTTTACTGATTTACCCGCAGGCTGGGTGACACAAGTCAAAGACTTCGGACCTGTTTCCGGCAACAGCATTTATTTTGTTGACCCCAAAGTAATGGACGATCCATGGGCTTTCCAGAACGCTTTGTACCCAAATAACAAAAAAATTGCCAACCCGAATGATTCGTACAAAGTAGATGAACGCACTCAGTCGGCTTATTTTAAGGCCAATTTCAGCAGTTCGGCCGGTGCTATGAGTTACAACGCCAATATCGGTTTGCAATATGTCCGCACCGAACTGGATATCTATCAAAATGAGCTGGGTGATGACGCCTGTGTGTTATGTACAGCCCGTGTTGACAGTGGCGATATCAATACCCAACGTACTTTTAATGATCTGCTACCTTCTGCCAATCTAGCCGTCAATCTGTCAGAAAACCTGATTTTCCGCAGCGGTTACGGTAAAACGATGACGCGGCTGGATCTCGGCCGTTTAGGTCGTGGTTTATCTGTAGGGCGCACCCGCGCTGGTGAACGAGCTGCTGATTTGGGCGTTTCGCCAGACACGATGGTTGCAGTGGATGCGACTCAAAATGGTAACCCACAGTTAAACCCATGGTATTCCGACAACATTGATTTAGGTCTGGAATATTATTTTGGTAGTGCCGGTATGGTCAGCGCCTCGATATTTAATATGAATATCGACTCATTTATTGAAACCGGCAGCTCCACTATCAGAGTCAAAGATGGTGACGGTGTCGAGCGGCGGTCAGTGCCGGTCAAAGGTGACGTCAATGGCAAAGGCGGCACTATCAAAGGGGTTGAAGTTGCTTATCAGCAAAGTTTTGATTTCCTGCCAGATTTCTGGAGTGGTTTAGGTGCGGGTTTGAATATGACCTACGCACCAAGCGAAAGTGGTGCTGTTGATTTTTACAAAGCGACATTACCAATCGCTGACAACTCTGAACGTTCAGGTAACGCTGTGTTGTGGTACGAACGCAGTGGCGTGCAACTGCGGATAGCCGCCAACTACCGCAGTGAACGCTTGGCGAGTAATGGCACTGTATTTGGTGTTTCAAGCCGATTACCTATCTGGACAGAACCAACCACTTATATCGATTTATCAGGTAGTTACGATTTCACCGAAAATTTCACCGCTTATGCTTCGGTCAGCAACCTGACTGAAGAGTATGAAAACAACTACCTTCAGTGGGAAGGTAATGTCATTTCGCAAAATATCTACGAGCGTCGGATCACACTGGGTGTCCGTGCCCGCTTCTGATGTAGCTAAGCAGGCCGACTTTTTCGGTTACTGCTAGATCCTCACCGCCGCAACGCGATTGCGGCGGTGTTTTTGTTGCGTAAACCCACTGAATACGCCAGAGGCTCGGATGCAAAATTTTGCAACACACCACACAACCCCATTCAAACTGCTGATTGTAGGTGGCGGCACCGCTGGCTGGCTGACTGCTCTGATGCTGGCATGGCATTTCCGTCAACAACCTTGGGTACAAATTGAGCTGGTGGAAGCTCCGGATATTGCCACTATAGGTGTAGGTGAAGGCTCGACGCCGGCATTAACCCGGTTGTTCCGCCAGCTGGAGATCGCTGAAGCCGATTGGATGCCCGCCTGTCAGGCTACTTATAAAAATGGCATTCAGTTCAGCCACTGGTCCACAATCCCAGGCTACCAGCATTATTTCCATCCTTTCCCAAGTAGTGAAGACAATGCGGTATTACCTGAATTTTTTCGCCAGGTCCGCGCGGCACAGCAAGCTCAGCCCAGTGATGCCCATCCGGACAGCTTTTTTTTACAAAGCCAGCTGGCTAAAGCAGGCAAAGCGCCTTTTTGTGCTGACCATTATATTCAGCTGCAATATGGTTATCATTTTGACGCCGGTTTGCTTGGCCAATGCCTGAAAAAAATTGCTATCAAACGGGGTATTGCTTACCGGCCATTTAAGGTGACCGATGTGCAGTGTTTTTCCGATGGAGCCATAGCGCAACTGCATACCGCTGAAGGTGAAACACTAACGGCCGATTTTTACCTTGATTGTACCGGTTTTGCTAGTAAGTTGATGCGCCAGACACTCGGCAGCAAGTTCCATAGTTATCAGCAGATGTTGCCGAATAACGCCGCCGTGACAATCGCCACCCAAGCCAAATCGCAGCCACTTTCTCAAACAACCGCCACCGCATTGCGCCATGGCTGGAGCTGGCAAATTCCGCTGCAACATCGCACCGGCAACGGTTATGTGTTCAGTCAGGATTTTATTTCCGCCGATATCGCCGAAACTGAATTGCGCCAACATCTTGGTTTGTCAGAGCAGCAAGGCAGCAGCAGATTATTGAAATTTGAGTCAGGCCGGTTACAGCGACACTGGCAGCACAACTGTGTGGCGGTTGGCTTATCTCAGGGTTTTATTGAGCCGCTTGAAGCAACGGCACTTTACCTGGTACAACAGACGGTCAGTCATTTTTTATTATACTGGCAACAAAGCCAGTATCAGTGCCGCGGTGAACTGGCAGCCAGATCTGAATATAACCTTCTGATCAATAACTATTTTGATCGCATCGCCGATTATATAGTACTGCATTACAAAACCAATTCCCGCACAGATTCTGCTTACTGGCAGCACAACAGAAAGCTGGAGTTTATTTCGCCAGAGCTGCGTCAGTTATTACAATGCTGGCAATCAGGTGGCGATCTACCTGCGCTGTTGGCCAGAAAGCGACTGGAAAAATATTACCATGCCGTTTCCTGGTATTGTCTTTTAGCAGGCACCGGCTATTTACCTGAGCGCAGCCAGCAACAATGCCGCGTTGAACAGCAACAATTACGACTGCAACGCTGGCAACAACTGGTAACTTTGTGTCCGGACCAGCTGGAATATCTGCATCAGCTCGCCCCATCAGACCGTCTGGTTACCCCGTAAAGCCAATTGATGTAAATGCCGTAAATCAGATTGCCGGTACTGGCGTGGTGTCATTTTTTTCAGTTTTAAAAATTGACGGTTAAAATTCGCCATGCTGAAAAAACCACACTTACCGGCAATCATTTCCACCGACCAGCTGGTTTTCAGCAAGTGATCACAAGCCCTTTCGATCCGTAGTTGAATAACATACTGAGTAATGGTCATTTCTGTCTTTTGTCGGAAAAACCGATGCAGATGATTGGTACTCATATGGACAATGCCCGCCAGCTTGGCTGCGCTGAGATCATCCATCAAATTCTGATGGATGTAATTGATAATTTTATCAATTTTACGCTGGCTGCTGATTTTATCCGGTTCAATGTTGTCAGGAACGGTCAATAGCTGCACTTGTTCATCCTGACTGAGCAACACCAGGATTTGCAGCAAACGGATTTGTCGGATCATCACATCATCCTGCTCCAACTGCACGACCAGTGGTTTAACCTGCGCTGTCGTTTCAGCGCTGAAACAGGCACCGGCTTTGGCCAGCGTTAACAACTTCTGTAACCGTTGCAACGCGGGATTCAGCTGCAACCATTGCTCCAGCCAAAGCGCCGGCAACTGCAATACATAAGCATGGTGCGCTTCCGCCGCATCATCGCTTGCGGGCTTACTTTGCCAACCGTGGGGCAAATAAGGCCCCAGCAAAACCAAGTCATTATCCTGATAGGACTCAGTGCTGGTGCCAACAAACCGGTTACCCTGACTGTTGCAAGTCAAAACCAGCTCATACTCCGGATGACAATGCCAGTTCAGCTCAATTGCTGGCCAGCAATAATGATAAAAACGCCAGGATTGACCCGGTTCGGTGATAATTTTCTCAAATTGCAGTTTCATATTTTCATCCTGAAAACAGATTTCCTTGCCTCTGGTCATTGTTGCGACCTTGTAACTACAGCCGAAAGATTACACTCCGTACATCAACATCAAGATGGATTAAAACAATCACAAAAAAATTATACTTTTCATATAGATAATTAATTTAACCCTTCATAAATCAGACTGCACCACTATGCCAAACCGCGCAAGGAAAGTACAGATTTCAGGTAGAAATCTATTACAACCCACTAACAGAATGCTCCAGAATTGAAAAAAACAACCAAGGATCATTCATGCGTTCGCAACATCCGGTGTTGATTTTGCTGGTGCTGACCGGCTTTATCACAGTGTCATTTATCACCAATTTACTTGGGCCGATTTTCCCTGAACTGATCAGCGATTTTGGTATCGGTTTGATGCTGGCTGGCTTTTTCCCCTTTGCATTTTTTATCGCCTACGGCGTGATGTCGGTCCCGGCGGGGTTGTTGATTGAACGTTTTGGTGAGCGGAGCATGATGTTGTTTGCCTATGGCTTAAGCGCGCTGAGTTGTGGTCTCTTTGTGCTGTTTCCACACTTTGCTGTCGCAATGCTGTCGTTATTCTGCCTTGGCCTTGCCATGAGTGTGCTACAAGTGGTGATGAATCCGTTGCTGCGTTTTGCCGCAGGCAGCGAACATTATTCTTTTATGGCCGTACTCGGCCAGCTGTTATTTGGTCTGACGGCCGCCACCACCCCCGTTATTTATCAACAACTTACAGCACTTACAACTGACGCTTGGCTTTATCCTTTGTTGTTGTGGTTACCCGCCACTATGCCTTGGCTCAGTTTGTATCTGCTGTTTGCCGTGATTTGTCTGTTGATGTTGGTGTGGTTGTGGTTTTTACCTTTCCCGGCCTGCACGGTAACTGTGGCAGCGACCCCGTCGGATTCCGCCCACAAAATGCTGCAAAGCCAATGGTTGTTATTAAAAAACCGCACAGTACAGAAGTTTTTTATCGCCATATTTTGTTATGTCGCCCTGGAACAAGGAATTGCCAACAGTATGGCCGTTTATTTGCAGCAAATGCATCAGGTCGATGCCGCCAGCACAGGCGCCAGTGCAGTTGGCCAGTTTTGGTTGAATATGACCATCGGCTGCGTATTAGGGCTTTTGTTATTAAAGCTGTTTGATTGCCGTTTTATTCTGCTGATCTTTGGCGCCGCCAGCCTGCTGTTGTTGTTACTGGGCCTGTCCGGCGACAAACAGCTGACGCTTTGGTGTTTACCATTACTTGGCGGCAGTTTATCGGTGATGTGGTCCATTATTTTTGCCCTGGCACTAAACTCCATGCCCGGACAACATGGCGCAGTTGCCGGCATCTTGTGTAGCGGCATTATCGGCGGTGCTTTTGCCTCTCCCCTGCTTGGCCTGCTAGCCGAACGACTGGACAGTATCCAGCTGGCCATGTTGTTGCTATTCGTGCCGCTGGCTTACATTATTTCAGTGGCGTTCTGGGCCAGGCCTCTGGTGAATAACCAGAACTGGTGGGCCAATCGTCAACGCCAGTCACCCGCAGGATTGGAGGATTTGGCATGAACGCACTTTTTCTCCCCAAGCAAGCGCAGTTATGCAGCTTCCTGATGTTGCCACCGGCATTGTTGTTGGCTGCCGGGCTGCAAGCTGATCCAAGACCGACAACTGAATTGGCGGCAGCACTCAAAGTGCAATACCAGTTGTTGCAACCGGCGTATGCCGAATGTCCGGTCAATAAACTACGCAAAGAACCGGGATGTTATTTATCACGACTGAGCCTGACTTTGCCTTTCGCCCATCAGGCAACAGACTGGCGGATTTATTTTAGTCAACTGACGCCGGTGATCGCCAGCCTGCACCCACAACTGCAAATCCGTCATATCAATGGCGATTTACATGAGCTGAGTGCCAAAGCGGGCTTTAGCGGTTTTCAGGCCCAGCGGCAGATCGATATTGATTTCATCAGCGCCTCCGGCATTTTCAGCCAGTCGATGATACCGGGCAATTATCTGCTGAAAGATAAAAACGACGACGTTTACCTGATTGCCAGCACCACCGCCAACAATGATGTAAGCGGCACACCGGCATTTATCCAGCCATTTACCGCCAGCAACCCGGATTTTAAACAAAATCCGGCTGACAAACTGGGTGTTGCCAGTGGTGAAAGTCTTTATCTGCACTATCAACGTGCTCAGGCGGCGCCATTGCCAGCAGCATCCATTCGCAACAGGCTGATCCCAAAACCAGCTTTGCTCCAGGAACTGAGCAACACGGCAGTCAACACAGCCGCCGGTTTTGTGTTGCAACTGAAAGACCCACAGTTAAAACACCAGCTACAGGCTGCACTGCAACAGTTGCAACAACAGCAGCTGTTAAAGCCACAGAGTAAAATGCCGCTGCACATCAGTGTGAACACCGGATTTGCGTCCATCGAACATTACCGGTTACGTATCCATGCAACAGGCATTCAAATTGAAGCTGGCGGCACTCCGGGTGCTTTTTATGCGTTGCAATCTTTGCTCGGCTTGTATGATGTAGCAAACAAACAACTGCCGGCAGTGCTGATTGAAGACGGCCCAGCTTTCCCCTACCGGGGCCAGCATGTTGATATCGCAAGAAACTTCCTTGGCAAAGATTTTATATTGCAGCTGATCAGCCAAATGGCGCGTTACAAAATGAATCAGTTGCATCTGCACCTGGCCGACGACGAAGGCTGGCGTATTGCAATCGCAGCCTTGCCGGAACTAACAGAACTAGGCGCCAGACGATGTCTGGACCTCACAGAAAAAACCTGTTTATTGCCACAGTTGGGGGCTGGCCATCAGCCAGATGCGCTTCCCAATGGTTACCTTAGCCAGCAGGATTATCTCGACATTCTGGCACATGCCAAAGCACATCAGGTGCGGGTGATCCCAAGCCTGGATATGCCGGGTCACAGCAGAGCGGCGGTTAAAGCCATGGCACTGCGCTCAGAAAAGTTAAAACAACAACAATCACCAGACTGGGACCAGTATCTGCTGACTGAAGCGGCCGATCGCAGCGACTATTTGTCGATTCAGTATTACCACGACAATACTCTGAATGTGTGTCTCGACAGCAGTTACCGTTTTATCGACACTGTGCTGGATGAATTGGTTCGCTTGCATCTACAGGCTGGTATGCCACTGGCGCTGTATCATATTGGCGCGGATGAAACCGCTGGCGCCTGGCAACAATCGCCCGCTTGTCAAAAGCTGAAAGATGCCGGTGAAACCGATTTAATGCGGTATTTTTTAAAGCGCACCGCCAACCTACTACACGCCAAGGACGTACAACTGGCCGCATGGAGTGATGGCCTGAAACATCTGTACTCCGACGAGAATAGCCAAACGCTACCATCATCCGTCACTTCATATGTCTGGCAAAACAGCTACGACGGCGCAGCCCTCACTGCCCATCAACATGCCAACGCTGGCTGGGAAGTAGTGCTGGCGCTACCGGATGCCAGTTATTTTGACGTGCCTTATTTAAATACCCCTTATGCCCGCGGAAATCATTGGGCCAGTCGCATATTAAGCACCGAAAAAGTCTTTAGTTTCCAGCCACAAAATCTACCGTCATTGGCTGCAATTTGGCAGGACCTGAATGGTGAAAATTATCAGATCGACGACAAAGTTCCGCTGCAACAACCAAAGAAAATCATAGGTTTACAGGGCAATTTATGGACAGAAGTGATTCCGGACGCCAACAGTGCATGGCAGATGTTACTACCGCGGCTGTTGGCATTTGCCGAGCGCAGCTGGTATTTGGCCGACTGGCAGCCGTCGTATCAGCCAGGCCACTCTTATCAGCACAACTGTCCTTTGTTAGACCAAAAGGCCAGTCGGGATTATCAGGCTGACTGGCATAGTTTTCAGCAGCGCTTGTGGTTTAAAGAAGTGCCAGCGCTGCAGGCCGCCGGTTTGCCGGTGCAACTGCCCTGGGTTGGCGTCAAGCTGAGAGATAGCAAGCTGCACGCCCTGACCGAGCCCGGGCTGCTGATTGAATATCAACAAGGTAATCAGCCATGGCAGCTTTATCAACAACCGTTGCCAGCGGCAAACAACATTCGTTTTCGCAGCAAAATAGTCAACGCATCACCCCTGGCAGCAAAGGCGCTGTCACAACATGGATTAAGCAGTACCGCCGGTACTGCATGGTAACAGGGCACATCGCCCTGAATTAAAGGAGAGGAAAGTGATGAAAAAGACCCTTCTGGCAGCTTTATTCAGCTGCACAGTATTATCCGCTCAGGCCGCAGAGAAAGGCGTGATTTATCTGACCTTTGACGACGGTCCAATTAACGCGTCCAATCAGTTAGTGAATGAGCTGGACGCCGCCGGGATCCGCGCAACTTTTTTCATCAATGCTTTTCACATGTTTGGTGAAGGTGACGAAAACGAATCGTACGCCACAACTTCGCTGCAAAAAATGTTTAATTCTGGCCATATCATTGCCAACCACAGTGATGACCATATGCTACACAATTGCACTGATGGCATTGAATCTGGTGCTTTTTATTGCAACAGAGTTGGTTTATGGCCGGTGAAGTCTTATCGTGCCGTGGATATCGATTTAACTTATTTTGACAAAAACAGCCAAAGGGTGGAACAGGAAATCCCTGGCGCCTATTTGTATACCAATTATAAAATGGACAAACTGGCACGCCTGCCTTATACCAACGGTTGGCGTGTGACCAGTAAAATGAAAGGCGATGGACGTTGTGCTACCTCAGACACAGTGCCGCCATGGGATCCGGCATTCAGCTGTGACGCTGCAACTTCAACCCAAAGCAGCAAAACTGCGGCGCAAATTGCCGACCAATTGGCCAGCCGCGGTTACAAACTTTATGGCTGGGATTTAGACTGGGGCCCGGAAAACTGGGGGGTGGCTTTCCCGGCTGAAACGTTATTAGATGGTGATGCTTTGTTAGCGCGTGTCAATGCAGTGGTCAATACCTGTGCACCACGTACGATGAACCCGCTGAATAGCAGGACACCGGATCTGGATTGTTCCGATGGCATCGCCCGTAACAAAGTGGTGATCCTGGCGCACGATTTCCTGTTTGAAGATGGTAAACGCGGTCAGGGCGCTACAATTAACCTGCCAAAAATCAAACGTTTTGTGGAAGCAGCCAAGCGTGAAGGTTACCGTTTTGACACCCTGGATAACTACGCTCCACAGTGGCAGCCATATGTAGCGTATAAAGCAGGTGATTTTGTCAGTTATGAAGACAAAATTTACAGCATAATTCAGCCACACACTTCACAGATCAACTGGAATCCGACGGCAACGCCTGCACTTTGGCGTAATGAGATTTAACGGATAACGGCACTTTAACAGTACCGGTACACTTAAACTCCCATTCCGTTACCGGTACTTTTTTATTTCGCCAGCAGTTCACTGCTGGCTTTTCATTGCGCTATGAGCAAAAAAACTGCTGATGTGCCTGCCAGAATCGACGAAATTTCACCTAAACAGTGGGGCAAAGTGCAAGCTGGTTCAAAGAGCCTACGGCTAAACCACTCTCAATTATTTCACGAAAGTGACGCCGCCTGCATAACGACGGTACTGAAACTGTACTGGTGTTTATAGTCAATCATTCAAGAATCAACGGGTGCAGCTAATTGACCGAACTGGATACCTTCGGTTTGTCATTTGTGGCATTTTTCGAATGTGCTGCGGTGTTGGCTATATATTTCATGATCAGCCGAATGTTTAATTACTGATAATAGGCTGGCACGTATGCTGCAAAACACAGGAATACAAACACCGGCCTTGTTTCTACATATGGTCGTGGCCTGCTCGCTTTAGCACATGTACTCGCAGATTATCCCTGCAACATTTAAAAAATCGGTTTATTAAAAATAATCTCAGTGGCCGACAACAGCAAAAGATCCGGCCTTCGATCAATCTTGTTGTGTGGTAAACAACGATTGGATCCTAAGTGCGACTTAGATCGATTTTCGGCTTAAACCACCGTAGGCTAGCAGAACATCCGGTTATTAGACCGCGACAGCAACGTGTTATGAGTTCAGGGTTTGTTTGAATGACTCGTATCAACATACGGCCGGATGAGACTGTATTTTTGTATTGTACAACCCAATAGAAAACGAAAAGTGCCGCAGGCGCTATGAAACTTTAGAGTAAAAAAAAAGCCGGCTGATGCCGGCTTTTTCAAATATTGATTTAGTTACTCAGCAGCAGTTTCTTCAACTGGCAGAGCGCCCACTTCTGGACGGTCAACTAACTCAATATATGCCATTGGTGCGTTGTCACCGGCACGGAAGCCACACTTCAGAATACGAGTGTAACCACCTGGACGCACGTTATAACGCGGGCCCAGCACGTTGAACAATAAACCAACGACTTCTTTATCACGAGTACGGGCAAAAGCTAAACGGCGGTTTGCAACGCTATCAATCTTAGCCAGTGTAATCAGAGGTTCGATTACACGACGTAACTCTTTTGCTTTTGGCAAAGTCGTTTTGATGATTTCGTGCTTCACCAATGAGCTTGCCATATTGCGGAACATCGCCTGACGGTGGCTGCTGTTCCGGTTTAACTGACGACCACTCTTACGATGGCGCATGATCTATTCCTTCTCACTAAACCAGGAACTGGTGTCTGGTTAGTCTTTGTTTACCAAACTAGCTGGCGGCCAGTTTTCCAGGCGCATGCCTAAGGACAAACCGCGTGACGCCAACACGTCTTTAATTTCGGTAAGTGACTTTTTACCCAGGTTTGGCGTCTTAAGAAGCTCAACCTCGGTACGTTGCACCAGATCACCGATATACTGAATCTGCTCTGCTTTCAAACAGTTGGCAGAACGAACTGTTAATTCCAGGTCATCAACCGGACGCAACAGAATCGGATCAAACTCCGGCTTCTCTTCGCGTTTTTCTGGCTCACTCTTGTCACGCAGTTCAACAAAGAATTCCAGCTGTTCGGCTAAAATCGTTGCGGCGCGACGAATGGCTTCCTCGGGCTCAACAGTGCCGTTGGTTTCCATGTCAATAACCAGTTTGTCCAGGTCAGTACGTTGTTCTACCCGCGCGGCTTCAACTGAATAAGCAATACGCTCAACAGGACTGAAAGACGCATCAAGTAACAAACGACCAATTGGACGTTCGTCATCTTCAGAGGAGACACGGGCTGATGCAGGAACATAACCACGACCACGTTGCACTTTCAGACGCATACTGAATTCAGTTTCGCCAGTCAGGTTGCAAATTACGTGCTCAGGATTAACGATGACTACACCGTCGCCACGCTGGATATCACCAGCAGTTACAGGGCCAGCACCTTTTTTCGTTAAAGTCAGTGTGACTTCATCTTTGTCTTCCAAACGAACGGCTAAGCCTTTCAGGTTCAAAAGGATATCGATGATATCTTCTTGCACGCCTTCTTTGGCGCTGTACTCATGAAGCACGCCGTCGATTTCCACTTCCGTCACTGCACAACCTGGCATTGACGATAAAAGGATCCGACGTAACGCGTTGCCCAAGGTATGCCCGAAACCGCGCTCAAGTGGTTCCAAAGTAACTTTGGCACGAGTTGGGTTGATTTTTTCGATACCAACTAATCTCGGCTTAAGGAATTCGGTGACAGAACCCTGCATTGTATCCTCTCTTAAGAAAATGCCTTACTACTTAGAGTAAAGTTCGACGATTAACTGTTCGTTGATGTCAGCTGACAAATCTGAACGCTCTGGATGACGTTTGAAAACACCTTCCATTTTCTTCGTGTCAACTTCAATCCAAGTTGGCTTTTCGCGTTGTTCAGCGACTTCCAAAGCAGCAACGATACGCGCTTGCTTCTTAGCTTTCTCACGAACTGCGATAACTTGTTCTGGAGCAACAGCATAAGAAGGAATGTTCACAACTTTACCGTCAAGCAGAATAGCTTTGTGGCTTACTAACTGACGCGCTTCTGCACGTGTGCTAGCAAGACCCATGCGATAAACCACGTTATCTAAACGTGACTCCAGTAACTGGAGCAGGTTTTCGCCAGTGTTACCTTTTAAACGAGCAGCTTCTTTATATAAATTGCGGAACTGCTTTTCAAGCACGCCATAAATACGACGAACTTTTTGTTTTTCGCGTAATTGCAAACCGTAATCTGATAAACGACCGCGACGAGCGCCGTGCTGACCAGGAGCAGTTGCTAAATTACACTTTGAATCAATTGCTCGGACGCCGCTTTTCAGGAACAAATCTGTACCTTCGCGACGACTCAGTTTGAGCTTAGGACCCAAATATCTTGCCATCTTCTTTCTCCAATAATCTTAGAAGCGCTAATTACACGCGACGTTTTTTCGGTGGACGACAACCATTGTGTGGAATTGGCGTCACGTCGGTGATGTTTGTGATGCGGTAACCAGCAGCGTTCAGCGCACGAATGGCTGATTCACGGCCTGGACCAGGACCATTTACAAACACTTCAAGATTCTTCAGACCATATTCTAACGCGGCTGTACCAGCGCGCTCTGCAGCAACCTGTGCAGCGAACGGCGTAGACTTACGCGAACCACGGAAACCAGAACCACCGGCAGTTGCCCAACACAGGGCATTACCTTGACGGTCAGTGATCGTGACAATGGTATTGTTGAAAGACGCATGGATATGAGCCATACCGTCAGAAACTTGCTTTTTTACCCGTTTACGAGTACGAACTGGTGCTTTAGCCATGTTGAATCACCTTATTTCTTAATCGCTTTACGTGGGCCCTTGCGGGTACGCGCATTTGTTTTAGTGCGCTGACCACGAACCGGCAGACTACGACGATGGCGCAGGCCACGGTAGCAACCCAGGTCCATTAAACGCTTAATATTTAATGTAACTTCACGGCGCAAGTCACCTTCAACGGTGTACTTAGCAACTTCTTCACGAAGAGAATCCAACTCGGCGTCTGATAACGTAGAGATTTTACGGTTTTCTTCGATACCCACTGCAGAAAGGATAGCCTTTGAGCGGGTTTTACCGATACCAAAAACATAAGTCAAAGAAATGACTGCATGTTTATTATCGGGGATGTTAATGCCAGCGATACGGGCCACTAACGTTCTCCTATAAAAGATTAAAAGGGTGCCGATTTGAAAAGCCCGTAAGGATACTCAAATGGCGGCCATATTGCAACAATAAGTCGGGGCTAAACTAAATAGTCTAGCCCTTTCTTAATTTTTTCTGCTGTATTAGCCTTGGCGTTGTTTATGCTTTGGCTCGACGCAAATTACCCGCACAACGTTGTTGCGCTTGATAACTTTACAGTTACGGCAGATCTTCTTAACGGAAGCTCGTACTTTCATGACTTAACTCCGCAAAATTACCTTAACGACCGAAGCCCTTAAGATTTGCCTTTTTAAGCACAGAATCATATTGATGTGACATCAAGTGAGTCTGTACCTGTGCCATAAAGTCCATGATTACCACAACGATAATCAGCAATGATGTGCCACCGAAGTAGAATTGCACGTTAAGCGCAACCATCATGAACTCAGGAACCAAACAGATAAAGGTGATATACGCTGCGCCAGCTAAGGTTAAGCGCGTCATTACTTTATCAATGTATTTAGATGTCTGTTCACCCGGACGAATGCCTGGAATAAAAGCACCAGATTTTTTCAGGTTATCTGCTGTTTCACGTGGGTTGAACACCAACGCAGTGTAAAAGAAACAGAAGAAAATAATCGCTGAAGCATACAAAATGATGTACAGCGGTTGCCCCTGAGACAGATTTAACGCTAACTCCTGGAAGAAGTTGGCAATCACACCCTCACCTGAGCCGAACCAAGTTGCAATCGTCCCTGGAAACAGGATGATGCTTGAAGCGAAGATTGGTGGAATAACCCCAGCCATGTTCACCTTCAGCGGTAAATGACTGCTCTGCGCTGCGAAAACCTGACGGCCTTGCTGACGCTTCGCGTAATTTACCACAATTCGGCGCTGACCACGTTCGAAAAACACAACGAACCAAGTAACAACCACAACAATCGCAACAATAAACAGCAATAACAAAAAGTGCAGATCGCCTTGACGTGCCATCTCAATCGTCTGGCCTACGGCCGACGGGAAGCCAGCAACGATACCGACAAAGATCAGCAACGAGATACCATTACCAATACCACGCTCAGTAATCTGTTCACCTAACCACATCAAAAACATGGTACCAGTCACCAGACTTACAACTGCAGTAAAGTAGAAACCAAAACCTGGATTAATGACCAGTCCTGGCATCATGTTTGGCAGACCAGTGGCAATACTTGCCGCCTGGACCAATGCTAAAGCTAAGGTACCGTAACGTGTATACTGATTAATTTTGCGTTTGCCTGCCTCACCTTCTTTCTTTAGCTCTGCCATTTTCGGGTGCATGACCGTCAATAACTGAACAATAATTGAAGCCGAAATGTAGGGCATAATACCAAGCGCAAATACAGATGCACGCTCAAGAGCACCACCGCTGAACATGTTAAACATTTCAACGATGGTACCTTTTTGCTGTTCGAATAATTGAGCAAGCACGGTGGCGTCAATTCCAGGAATTGGCACAAATGAACCTAACCGAAAGACGATTATGGCCATCAGCACAAATAACAGACGGGATTTCAGCTCACTGAAGCCGCCTTTTGTACTTTTTGAGTCCTGACCTGGTCTAGCCATCGCGTACTATCCTTATTATTCTTCTACTTTGCCGCCAGCAGCTTCGATCGCAGCACGCGCACCTTTAGTTACGCGCAGGCCTTTTACTGTGATTGGACGAGCTAACTCGCCAGACAGTACAACCTTTGCAAACTTGATGTTGCGAGTAATTACGTTCGCTTCAGCCAGTGTAGTCAGATCTGCTACATCACCAACAACCAGCGCCAGTTCGTGCAAACGCACTTCAGCAGACACTAAGCCTTTTAATGATGTAAAACCAAACTTAGGCAGACGCTGTTTCAAAGGCATTTGACCGCCTTCGAAACCTGGACGTACTTTACCGCCAGAGCGTGACTTCAGACCTTTGTGACCACGGCCACCAGTCTTACCTAAGCCAGAACCGATACCACGACCTAAACGGCGCTTCTCTTTTTTCGAGCCTGGAGCCGGAGAAAGTGTATTTAATAACATCGCTTACTCCTCCACTTTAACCATGTAATACACAGTGTTAATCATACCGCGTACTGAAGGTGTATCTTCCAGCGTGACGGTGTGACCAATACGGCGTAAGCCTAAACCAACTAAAGTTGCGCGGTGTTTTGGTAAACGACCGATGCTGGACTTAGTTTGGGTTACTGTTACTGTTTTTTGAGCCATGGCAAATTACCCCAGAATGTCGTCAACGCGTAAGCCACGTTTAGCGGCTACCTGTGCTGGCGATTTGATCGCAGACAGAGCATTGATAGTGGCGCGAACCACGTTGATCGGGTTAGTTGAGCCGTAGCACTTAGACAATACGTTTTGTACGCCAGCTACTTCTAACACGGCGCGCATTGCACCACCGGCAATAATACCAGTACCTTCTGAAGCCGGTTGCATATACACGTTGGAACCAGCGTGTACACCTTTAACCGGGTGATGAAGGGTGTTACCGTTTAACTCAACTTGAGTCATGTTACGGCGCGCTTTTTCCATTGCTTTTTGAATAGCAGCTGGAACTTCGCGTGCTTTACCGTAACCGAAGCCAACACGGCCGGTACCGTCGCCTACAACTGTCAGAGCAGTGAAGGAGAAAATCCGACCACCCTTAACAACTTTAGACACACGATTCACAGCAACCAGCTTCTCTTGCAAGTCAGATTGTTGTTTTGCTTCTACGTTAGCCATGATCTACTCCTAGAATTGAAGACCGGCTTCACGCGCCGCGTCGGCTAACGCCTGCACACGACCATGATACTGGAAACCGCTGCGGTCAAAGGCAACATTCGTCACGCCTTTAGCCAGTGCACGTTCAGCAATCGCCTTACCAATAGCTTTAGCAGCGTCGACGTTACCAGTGTACTTCAACGATTCACGGATTGAAGCTTCAACGGTTGACGCAGCAGCAATCACTTCAGCATTTGGTGCGATAAGCTGGGCATAGATGTGACGTGGCGTACGGTGTACAACCAAGCGATTCGCACCTTGTTCGATAATATTTCTGCGAACGCGTTTAGCGCGGCGCAGACGAGCAAGTTTCTTATCCATCGTCCTACCCTACTTTTTCTTCGCTTCTTTACGACGCACGTTTTCATTAGCGTAACGAACACCTTTACCTTTATAAGGCTCTGGTTTGCGATACGCGCGGATGTTTGCAGCGACTTGACCAACTAATTGTTTGTCAGCACCTTTCACCAACACTTCTGTCTGAGAAGGGGTTTCGATCGTGATACCGTTAGGTACCTCGAACACTACCGGGTGAGAAAAGCCAAGGCTCAGGTTTAATACTTTACCTTCAGCTTTTGCACGGTAACCAACACCAACTAACTCAAGTTTACGGGTATAGCCTTCAGCTACACCAGTTACCAGGTTGTTGATCAACGCGCGAGCGGTACCCGCTTGTGCGTCTGCGTTATCAAAACCGTCACGTGGATTGGTACGAACAACATTACCATCAACAACGATTTCAACTGCAGGGTTAACGTTTAACGTTAACTCGCCGTTTTTACCCTTTACCACGACGTTCTGACCATTCAGTGTGATAGTCACACCTGCAGGGACGGCGATGGGGGCTTTAGCAACACGAGACATAGATTACTACCTCCGTTACGCTACGTAGCCGATGATTTCGCCACCGATACCAACCTTGCGCGCTGCGCGGTCAGTCATTAACCCTTTAGATGTAGAAATAATTGCTACACCTAAACCGCCCATTACTTTTGGTAATTCGCCGCGTTTCTTATAGATACGCAGACCAGGCCGGCTAACACGATCGATAGTCTCAATAACTGATTTGCCCTGGAAATACTTTAAAGTAACTTCCAGCTCTGCTTTTACGTCAGCAGACACAGCGAAATCTTCGATGTAACCTTCGTCTTTTAATACTTTCGCGATAGCAATCTTCATTTTTGAAGATGGCATCTTAACCGCAATCTTTTTGGCAGCTTGGCCGTTGCGGATGCGAGTAAACATATCCGCTACTGGATCTTGCATGCTCATAGCTGTTACTCCCGTGATTCTTACCAGCTAGCCTTACGAAGGCCAGGAATTTCACCGCGCATCGCTGCTTCACGTACCTTGATCCGGCTCATGCCGAACTTGCGAAGGTAACCGTGAGGACGACCTGTTACACGACAACGATTACGTTGACGAGCAGGGCTTGAATCACGCGGCAACGACTGTAACTTCAGAACTGCTGCCCAACGGTCTTCGTCAGAAGTTGCCGGGTTAGCAATAGCGTCCTTCAGTGCATGACGTTGCTCAGCGTATTTGGCTACCAGTACTGCACGCTTTGCTTCACGTGCTTTCATTGATTGTTTTGCCATGACCCTACACCTTATTTCTTGAATGGGAAGTTAAACGCGGCAAGTAATGCACGCCCTTCGTCATCAGTACGAGCTGTTGTCGTGATAGTGATATCTAAACCACGTACCGCATCAACTTTATCGTATTCGATTTCAGGGAAAATGATTTGCTCACGAACGCCCATGCTGTAGTTACCACGGCCGTCGAACGACTTAGGATTTACACCGCGGAAGTCGCGGATACGAGGAATAGCGATAGACACTAAACGCTCGAGGAAATCCCACATACGTTCGCCACGCAGGGTCACTTTAGCACCAATAGGGTAGCCTTCACGGATTTTGAAACCAGCAACTGACTTGCGAGCTTTAGTAACCAATGGCTTTTGACCAGAGATAGCAGTTAAATCTGCTACAGCGTTATCCAAAACTTTCTTATCAGCAACAGCTTCACCCACACCCATGTTGAGTGTGATTTTCACAATCCGAGGGACTTGCATGACGCTAGTGTAGCCGAACTGTTTAAACAGCTCAGGAACTACTGTGTCTTTATAAATTTCATGCAGTTTCGCCATCGTATTACTCCAATAGCTATTTAGATTTTTTCATTATTCGATT
Source organism: Rheinheimera sp. SA_1 (assembly GCF_001669775.1). Lineage (GTDB taxonomy): Bacteria > Pseudomonadota > Gammaproteobacteria > Enterobacterales > Alteromonadaceae > Pararheinheimera. Next base: position 33,689 of record NZ_LXWK01000003.1, on the reverse strand, counting down.
TGAAGAAGCGAACTTTCTTGCCATCTTCAAAACGGAAACCAACGCGATCAGCCTTACCAGTGGCAGGGTTGAAAATCGCTACATTTGATACATGAATCGAGGCTTCTTTCTCGACGATACCGCCTGGTGTATTCAGGGCCGGAACAGGCTTCTGATGTTTTTTAACCAGGTTCACGCCGGTAACATAAACACGATCTTCAGCAACTAAAACTTTAGAAACTGTACCGCGCTTACCTTTGTCCTTACCAGTAAGAACAACAACCTCGTCATCACGACGGATTTTACTAGCCATGGTGACTCCTTACAGTACTTCTGGGGCCAGAGAAACGATCTTCATGAATTTTTCACCACGAAGTTCGCGGGTAACAGGTCCAAAAATACGTGTGCCGATCGGTTCCAGCTTGTTGTTTAACAACACAGCTGCATTGCGATCAAAACGGATCAATGAACCGTCCTGACGGCGTACGCCTTTGCGTGTACGCACCACCACAGCATTCAGAACGTCACCTTTTTTGACCTTACCGCGAGGAATTGCTTCCTTAACGGTGATCTTGATAACGTCACCAATTGCTGCATAACGGCGATGCGAACCACCTAAGACCTTAATACACATTACGCTGCGCGCGCCGCTGTTGTCTGCGACTTCCAGCATAGATTGCATTTGGATCATCTTAGTGCTCCGCTATTCCACTACGAGTAACCCCGAAGGATTACGATGCTTTTTGCTTAAACTACCCCCATACAAAAGGGCGCGTGATTATAACAGCACTTTTTGAAAAGTGGTAGCTCAAAATAAAAGCGGCCCAAAAAAGGGCCGCTTTTTCTCATCTCAACTCCGAAGAATTAAGATGCAGTACCAACTACTGCTACTAAAGTCCAAGATTTGGTCTTAGACAGAGGACGGCATTCGCGAATAGTCACGATGTCGCCTTCGTTGCACTGGTTAGTTTCGTCATGTACATGCAGCTTAGTAGTGCGCGTAATGAATTTCCCATAGATTGGGTGCTTCACGTGACGCTCAATAGCAACAACGATAGACTTGTCCATCTTGTTACTTACTACTTTACCTTGCAGCGTACGGGTGTTTTTTTCGCTCATTATACACCTGCCTTCTCGGTTAAGATGGTCTTCACACGTGCGATATCGCGACGCACCGTTTTCAGCAAATGAGTCTGAGCCAGCTGGCCGGTCGCTGCTTGCATGCGCAGGTTGAACTGCTCACGTAACAGGCCCAGTAATTCAGCTTTTAACTCTTCTACGCTTTTTGCTTTCAGTTCGCTTGCTTTCATCACAATACCGTCCGCGTTACAAAGGTTGTCTTAAATGGAAGTTTGGCAGCTGCCAGCGTAAACGCATGACGTGCTAATTCTTCCGACACACCGTCCATCTCATACAGGACTTTGCCAGGTTTAATCTGGCAAACCCAGTATTCCACGCTACCTTTACCACTACCCATACGAACTTCGAGTGGCTTCTGCGTCATTGGTTTGTCTGGGAACACACGGATCCAGATTTTACCAACACGCTTAACGGCACGAGTCATGGCACGACGTGCTGATTCGATTTGACGTGAAGTCATTTGACCACGTTCTACTGATTTCAGTGCGTAAGTACCGAAGCTAACCTTGTCGCCAACATGGGCTAAACCACGGTTACGGCCTTTGTGCACTTTACGAAATTTAGTACGTTTTGGTTGCAACATCGCTCAATACTCCTACTTAGCCTTGCGAGGAGCCGGTTTTTTCGGCGCCTTAGGCTGTTTGTCGTTGTTGGCGTTATTGTTGTTGGCCAGTGGTAAACCACCCAGGATCTCGCCTTTGAAGATCCAAACCTTAACACCAATGATACCGTAAGTAGTCAAAGCTTCTGATGTTGAGTAGTCGATGTCAGCACGCAGAGTGTGCAGTGGCACACGGCCTTCACGATACCACTCATCACGAGCGATTTCTGCGCCGCCTAAACGGCCAGCGACCTGAACTTTGATACCTTTAGCGCCTAAACGCATAGCGTTCTGTACCGCACGCTTCATAGCGCGACGGAACATTACACGGCGTTCCAGCTGGCTGCTGATTGAGTCAGCAACTAATTTGGCATCTAATTCCGGCTTACGGATTTCAGAAATATTGATCTGTGCAGGCACGCCAGCGATAGTCGCTACAGCTTTGCGCAGTTTCTCAACGTCTTCACCTTTTTTACCGATGATGACGCCTGGACGAGCAGTGTGAATAGTCACACGGATGCTTTTCGCAGGACGTTCAATATCGATCCGGCTTACTGAAGCGGCTTTCAGTTCTTTTGTCAGATACTGACGAACTTTAAAGTCACCAACCAGGAAATCCGGGAAATCTTTTGTATTCGCGTACCAGGTTGAGCTCCAAGGCTTAGTGATACCTAGGCGAATACCATTAGGATGTACTTTCTGTCCCATTTCTCACTCCTAGTTATCAGCAACAATCACTGTAATGTGACTGGTACGCTTGACGATACGGTCAGCACGACCTTTAGCACGTGGCTTGATCCGCTTCATCGACGGACCTTCGTCAACAAACACAGTTTTCACTTTTAAAGCGTCGATATCGGCGCCTTCGTTGTGTTCTGCGTTCGCAATGGCTGATAAAAGAACCTTTTTAACCAGATCAGCCGCTTTTTTCGGGCTGTAGGTTAAAACATCCAACGCCTTTCCAACTGCCAATCCACGGATCTGGTCAGCGACCAGACGAGCTTTTTGTGCAGATGAACGGGCAAATTTATGTTTTGCTAATGCTTGCATTTATTTACCCCTTAGCGTTTCTTGGCCTTTTTGTCGGCTGCATGACCACGGTAAGTACGAGTAGGTGAAAACTCACCTAACTTGTGACCGACCATCTCTTCCGAGACAAGTACTGGTACATGTTGACGACCATTATGGACAGCGATGGTCAAACCGATCATTTGTGGAATGATCATTGAACGACGGCTCCAAGTCTTAATTGGCTTCTTGTCACCGCTTTCCAACGCTTTCTCTACCTTCTTCAGCAAGTGAAGGTCGATAAATGGACCTTTCTTGAGAGAACGTGGCATGGCAATTCCTCACATTAAATTATTTGTCACGACGACGGACAATGAACTTGTCTGTACGCTTGTTCGAACGGGTTTTATAACCCTTCGTTGGTACGCCCCATGGTGTAACCGGGTGACGGCCACCAGAAGTTTTACCTTCACCACCACCGTGTGGGTGGTCTACCGGGTTCATAACGACACCACGGACAGTAGGACGAACACCGCGCCAGCGCATTGCACCTGCTTTACCGTATTGACGGAGCATGTGTTCAGCATTGCCAACTTCACCGATAGTTGCACGGCAATCAGCTAAGACTTTGCGCATTTCACCGCTGCGTAAACGCAGAGTGACATAAGCACCGTCACGCGCCAGGATCTGGGCGAAAGCACCAGCTGAACGCATTAACTGGCCACCTTTAGCAGGCTTCAGTTCGATGTTGTGAACGATTTGACCCACAGGGATGTTGCGCAATGGCATGGTGTTACCCGATTTGATCGGAGAATCCATACCTGATTGCACTGTGTCACCTGCTTTTAAGCCTTTTGGAGCCAGGATATAACGACGCTCACCATCTGCATACAACACTAAAGCGATGTTTGCAGTACGGTTTGGATCGTATTCCAGGCGTTCAACTTTAGCTGGGATACCGTCTTTATTACGTTTGAAGTCAACTAAACGGTAGTGTTGTTTATGACCACCACCGATATGACGTGTCGTAATACGACCGTGGTTGTTACGACCACCGGTCTTAGTTTTCTTTTCTAACAAAGGTGCGTAAGGGCTGCCTTTGTGCAGGTCTGGGTTGACCACTTTTAAAACGTGGCGACGACCTGGTGACGTAGGTTTACACTTAACAAGTGCCATTTCCTAACTCCTCTTATTACTCAGCGCCGCCAACTAAATCGAGCTCGCTGCCTTCTTTAAGAGTAACGTAAGCTTTTTTCCAATCGCTACGTTGGCCAGTACGCACGCCAGTGCGCTTGGTCTTACCCTTAACGTTAACAGTGCGAACACCTACAACTTCCACTTCGAACAGTTTCTGAACGGCAGCTTTGATGTCTGCTTTAGTGGCTGTAGTTGCTACTTTGAACACGACTGTGTTGTTGGTCTCTGCCGCAATTGTGCTCTTTTCAGACACATGCGGAGCCAGAATAACCTTCAGTAAACGTTCTTCACGGATCATGCTAACATCTCCTCGATTTGTTTAACTGCAGCAGCAGTCATCAACACTTTGTCGAAGGCGATTAAGCTGACAGGGTCGATACCGTGAACATCACGCACGTCAACCTTGTACAGGTTGCGGGCTGATAAGAACAGGTTCTCGTCAACTTCGTCAGTAACGATCAGAACATCTTTCAGTTCCATCGCTTTTAACTTGGCAGTCAGTTCTTTCGTTTTCGGAGTTTCAACTGCAAAGCTTTCAACTACGATTAAACGTTCTTGACGAACCAGTTCAGAAAGAATGCTCATGATCGCGCCGCGATACATTTTTCTGTTAACTTTTTGGCTGTGATCTTGTGGCTTAGCCGCAAACGTCACACCACCGCCGCGCCAGATTGGGCTGCGAATTGTACCAGCACGAGCACGACCTGTGCCCTTCTGGCGCCATGGCTTCTTGCCGCCACCGCGTACTTCTGAACGTGTCAGTTGAGCACGTGTACCTTGACGGGCACCAGCTGCGTAAGCAACTACAACCTGATGTACCAATGCTTCGTTGAACTCACGTCCAAAGGTAGCTTCGGAAACTTCAAGAACGCCGTTAGCGTCTCTTAATGCTAATTCCATCACTCATCTCCTCTAGACGTTAGCCTTTGACCGCAGGTTTAACAATCACATCACCGCCGATAGCACCTGGGACTGCGCCCTTCACTAACAGGATGTTGCGTGCTGCGTCTACACGTACCACTTCCAAAGATTGGACTGTTACGCGCTCGGCACCCATGTGTCCGGCCATTTTTTTACCTTTGAATACTTTACCTGGTGATTGGTTTTGACCAATTGAACCTGGTGCACGGTGAGATAAAGAGTTACCGTGAGTCATATCCTGAGTACGGAAATTCCAGCGCTTTACAGTACCGGCAAAACCTTTACCTTTTGATGTACCGACGACATCAACTTTTTTCGTCTCTGCGAAAACTTCAACAGTAATCTCGCTACCAACAGCGATGTCAGCACCTTCGTTGTCTTGCAGGCGGAATTCCCACAGACCACGACCGGCTTCGACACCAGCTTTTGCAAACTGACCTGCATCTGGTTTGTTCAGGCGTGAAGCCTTCACTGTGCCAGCAGTCACTTGCAATGCGCTATAGCCATGAACGTCTTGCGTTTTGATGGCAGTAACGCGGTTTGGTGTTGCTTCGATTACGGTTACAGGGATTGATACGCCATCTTCAGTGAAGATGCGAGTCATGCCCACTTTACGACCGATTAGACCGATAGCCATATCCTAAACCTCTCTAAAAACCTGTCTGATTAGCCCAGGCTGATTTGAACGTCAACGCCAGCAGGCAGATCTAAACGCATCAGAGCATCAACAGTTTTTTCTGTTGGTTCAACGATGTCGATTAAACGCTTGTGGGTACGGATTTCGTACTGATCACGTGCATCTTTATTGACGTGAGGAGAAATCAATACAGTGAAACGTTCCTGGCGAGTAGGAAGTGGGATAGGACCACGAACCTGTGCGCCCGTACGCTTAGCTGTGTCAACGATTTCCATAGTTGACTGATCGATCAAACGGTGATCGAACGCTTTCAGACGGATGCGAATCCTTTGATTACTCATAAACCAAAGCCTCAAAGAGCAAAAAAGAGCAAAAATAAACAAGGGCTATCAACCAATTAAATGGAGAATGCCTCTGCACCATGTTACGTTTGCCCCCCAATCGGGGGCACTGTAGTTGCTTGGTCACTACCCAGCTATAAGCTGGCGTCTGACCAGAGCACCCGTCATTTAAAATGACCGGCCGCGCATTATACTCAACTGAACTGGAAACACAAGTCTTTGTCGATAATTTGAGCACGTTAAGTAAACGCGCATGGCCGGACATTATTCAACTCAGAACAACTCATCTCTCATTTCAACCAATGCACTGATCGGTTGACGGATGATGGCGATAAGTCCCCAAGCTTTTGGCATGACCCGTTCAAAATAGAACCGCGCTGTCAATTGCTTACTTTCGACGAAATCAGCGCTGTGTTTTGCCGGGTCGAGCACCGTTAATGTTTGATGCCACATATATCCGTATAACAAGTAGCCAGACAGATCAACGAAGTCGCAAGCGACAGCTGGTAATAGTTGGGTATTGCTTTTCCCCGCAACTAACAATTCACTGAGCACGTTTTTATATTCAGTCAAGAACGCGGATAAACCCGGATGCGGCTGATTCGCCAATTTCTCTGAGATTTCTGCCAACAATTCATGAAGTGCTTCACCATTGTCAGCTGCTACTTTACGTACGGCGAAATCCAAAGCCTGAATACCGTTCGTACCTTCGTAAATCTGTGCGATCCGGACATCCCGCACCAACTGCTCCATGCCCCATTCCTGAATGTAGCCATGTCCACCAAATACTTGTTGCGCGGTAATGCAGGCATCAAGACCACGGTCGGTCATAAACGCTTTGGTCACCGGGGTTAACAAGTTTGCTCGTGCCTCAGCCTTCTTGTCGCCAGAATATTTGGCTTGGTCGAGTTGCTGCGCTACGTACACCGAAAAACTGCGCCCAGCTTCGTTGATGGCTTTTACATTCAGGAGCATTCGACGCACATCTGCGTGACCTAAAATCGGATCTGCTTTATTGGTGTCCTTGCCAGTCGTTCTACCCTGCAATCGATCTTTGGCGTAACTCAAGGCATTTTGATAAGCACGCTCTGCAGCGCCTAGTCCTTGGCTACCCATTGCCAGCCGCTCGTAGTTCATCATGGTAAACATACAGGCAAGACCTTTGTTGGCTTCACCAATCAGATATCCAACCGCACCGTCAAAATTCATCACACAGCTGGCTGAAGCATGGATACCCATCTTGTGCTCTATTGAACCACAACTCAGCTTGTTTCGTTCACCAAGACTGCCATCGGTATTCACTAAAAATTTAGGAACTAAGAACAGCGAAATACCACGACTGCCGGCAGGTGCATCCGGTAACTTAGCCAAAACCAGGTGAATAATATTTGTAGTCAAATCATGTTCACCAGCGGTAATAAAAATTTTACTGCCACTGACACTGTAACTACCATCGGCGAGCGGCGTCGCTTGAGTGCGCATGATGCCCAAATCAGAACCGGCATGCGACTCGGTCAGACACATAGTTCCAGACCACTCGCCACTATAAAGTTTAGGCAGATAGATTGCTTTTGTTGCTGCGTCGGCATGCTGGTTCAAAGCGACACAAGCGCCAGCAGTCAGACCTGAATAGAGAGAAAACGCGATATCCGCACTGCACAACATTTCCTCGTACATGCTGGCGAGTGTTTTCGGCATCCCCATGCCACCATATTCTGGGTCGCCGGCGAGTCCAGTCCAACCACCCTCACAAAGTTGCTGATAACAAGTTTTATAATGGTCAGGAGTCGTCACGTCACCAGCATGCCACCGCACACCTTGCTGGTCAGCAAGTTTTGATTGTGGCGCAATTAGTTCGGCTGCCACCTTAGCCGCTTCCTCCAAAATGGCTGATGCGGTCTCCTGATCTAACAGCTCTTTGAGCGCAGGTGACTGATCCCAGTATTTTTGCGTTTGCCAAAGATCAAATAGATTAAAGTACATATCGGTTAAGGGGGCTTGGTAGTGGCTCACAATGCTTCTCCATCTGGTACGATGTGTTGTTCTAACATGCCAGCCAGAAAATTTCAAACGCTTGTTTAAATATCTTCTTAATACCGACTGGGGAATACTTTTTCAGTGTAGTCGTATTGAAGATAGAGAGAGGGCAAGTCGACACCGCACAGATATGGCGTCAAAAATTTTGGCAATAAAAAAGGGCCCCGAAGGACCCTTTCATCAAGTAGCGGTGATTACACCAGTACTTTAGATACTACACCAGCACCTACTGTGCGGCCACCTTCACGGATGGCGAAGCGTAAACCTTCGTCCATCGCGATTGGGTTGATCAGTTCAACAACAAACTTCAGGTTGTCGCCTGGCATTACCATCTCTACGCCTTCTGGCAGTTCTACTGAACCAGTTACGTCTGTGGTACGGAAGTAGAACTGTGGACGGTAACCTTTGAAGAATGGAGTATGACGACCACCTTCTTCTTTTGATAACACGTACACTTCGCCTTCAAACTTAGTGTGTGGTTTGATTGAACCTGGTTTTGCTAATACTTGACCACGTTCTACGTCTTCACGTTTAGTACCACGTAACAGCGCGCCGATGTTCTCGCCTGCACGACCTTCGTCTAACAGTTTACGGAACATTTCAACACCAGTACAAGTCGTCGTCACTGTGTCTTTCAGACCAACGATTTCTACTGACTCGCCTACTTTAACGATACCTTGCTCTACACGGCCTGTTACTACAGTACCACGACCAGCAATTGAGAATACGTCTTCGATTGGCATGATGAATGGCTTATCAATCGCACGTACTGGCTCTGGGATGTAAGAATCTAAAGCTGCTGCCAGCTCAAGGATTTTTGGTTCCCACGTTGCATCGCCTTCCAGACCTTTTAACGCTGAACCACGGATTACCGGCAGGTCATCACCTGGGAAATCGTAGTCTGAAAGAAGCTCACGAACTTCCATCTCTACCAGCTCTAACAGTTCTTCGTCGTCTACCATGTCACATTTGTTCATGAATACAACGATGAAAGGTACGCCTACCTGACGAGATAACAGGATGTGCTCACGCGTCTGTGGCATTGGGCCGTCAGTTGCAGCAACAACCAGGATTGCGCCGTCCATCTGAGCAGCACCAGTGATCATGTTTTTAACATAGTCAGCGTGGCCTGGGCAGTCTACGTGGGCGTAGTGACGAGCTGGTGTATCGTATTCAACGTGAGAAGTGTTGATCGTGATACCACGAGCTTTTTCTTCTGGTGCTTTATCGATTTGATCGAATGCGAAAGCCTGACCGCCGTAGTGTTTAGCCAATACGTTGGTGATAGCTGCTGTCAGAGTAGTTTTACCGTGGTCAACGTGGCCGATTGTGCCTACGTTTACGTGCGGTTTGTTACGTTCGAATTTAGCCTTAGCCATTTTAATTACCTTCTGTTAAGTAGGCTCAATTTTTATGAGCCGAATTAAATAATTAGTCGCCAGATTTACGAGATGCAATAATCGCTTCAGTCACATTGTTCGGTGCTTCCATATACTTCAATGGTTCCATTGAGTAAGAAGCACGTCCCTGAGTCAGTGAACGCATGCTTGTCGCATAACCGAACATTTCTGACAATGGAACCTGTGCGTCAACGATCTTGATACCGCCAGGAGCATCTTCCATACCATTGATAATACCGCGACGGCGATTTAAGTCGCCAACAATATCACCCATGAAGTCTTCAGGAGTAACCACTTCAACTTTCATCACTGGTTCAAGAATGACCGGCTTAGATTGCAGTGCACCTTTTTTGAAGCCCATAGAAGCAGCAATTTTGAATGCCATTTCGTTAGAGTCAACATCGTGGTATGAACCGTCGAATACCGAAACTTTAACGTCGATGACCGGGTAACCCGCAAGGATACCGTTTTTCATCTGTTCCTGAATACCTTTGTCGATAGCCGGAATGTATTCCTTCGGAATAACACCGCCAACAACGGCATTCACGAACGTGTAGCCTGCACCTTCTTCCTGAGGTTCGATTTTCAGCCAGCAATGACCAAATTGACCGCGACCACCGGATTGACGGACAAACTTACCTTCAACTTCTGTGCTACCACGAATAGTTTCGCGATAAGCAACCTGAGGTTTACCAACGTTTGCTTCAACTTTGAATTCACGTTTCATACGATCAACGATGATTTCCAAGTGCAGCTCGCCCATACCAGAGATGATGGTTTGACCCGTCTCTTCATCTGTATGTACGCGGAATGATGGATCTTCTGCAGCAAGTTTGCTCAGCGCGACCCCCATCCGTTCCTGGTCAGGTTTAGTTTTCGGTTCAACAGCAACCGAGATTACCGGCTCAGGGAATTCCATCCGTTCAAGCGTAATAATATGGTCCGGATCACATAAAGTGTCACCAGTAGTCACATCTTTAAAGCCGATTCCTGCGGCGATATCGCCAGCACGAACTTCTTTAATTTCCTGACGGTCATTCGCATGCATTTGCACGATCCGGCCGACCCGCTCTTTTTTGTGTTTCACCGGGTTATACACGGAGTCACCAGAGTTGATCACACCTGAATAACAACGGAAGAAGGTCAACGTTCCCACAAATGGGTCCGTGGCAATCTTGAACGCGAGAGCCGAAAACGGCGCATCGTCATCAGCGTGGCGTAAGCCTTCTGATTCGTCTTCGTTGATACCTTTGATCGCTTTAACTTCAGTCGGTGATGGCAAATATTCAATCACAGCATCAAGCATTGCCTGAACGCCTTTGTTTTTGAATGCTGAGCCACACAGCACAAGTACAACTTCATTTGCCAGTGTACGTTGACGCAAGGCTAAACGAATTTCGTCTTCAGTCAGCTCACCGCCATCCAAATAACGCTCCATCAGCACTTCATTAGCTTCAGCAGCAGCTTCCACCATGTTCGCGCGCCACTCTTCGCACTCTGCCAACATTTCAGCCGGAATTTCTTCGTAAGTGAAAGTCATACCCTGGTCTGCTTCATTCCAGTTAATGGCTTTCATTTTCAGCAGATCAACCACACCTTTAAAGTTTTCTTCAGAACCAATTGGCAATTGAATAGGAACAATGGTGTGATTAAGACGGTCGCGAGCTTGCTTTACAACCCGAAGGAAGTCAGCACCAGTCCGGTCCATCTTGTTGACGAAAATCAAACGAGGAACTTCGTACTTGTTAGCTTGACGCCACACTGTTTCAGTTTGAGGCTGAACACCTGACGAACCGCAAAGCACAACAACAGCACCGTCAAGAACACGCAGTGAACGTTCAACTTCAATCGTGAAGTCGACGTGACCGGGCGTATCAATGATATTTACACGATGCTCTGGGAACTGAGCCTGCATACCACGCCAAAACGTCGTGGTAGCAGCAGACGTGATAGTGATACCACGCTCCTGCTCCTGTTCCATCCAGTCCATCGTGGCAGCGCCGTCATGCACTTCACCGATCTTGTGAGACAAGCCGGTGTAGAACAAAACTCGTTCAGTTGTCGTGGTTTTACCCGCGTCAACGTGAGCACAGATACCAATATTCCGGTAACGCTCAATAGGAGTTGTACGTGCCACAATGAATTCCTCTTAAAAAGCTCTAACTTACCAGCGGAAATGGGCGAAGGCTTTGTTAGCTTCGGCCATACGGTGTACGTCTTCACGCTTTTTAACAGCAGAACCTTTGTTCTCAATAGCATCCAGCATTTCACCAGCTAAACGCTGAGCCATTGATTTTTCACCACGTTTACGGGCTGCTTCAGTCAACCAACGCATTGCTAACGCATTACGACGAACCTGACGAACTTCACATGGTACCTGATAGGTAGAACCACCTACACGGCGTGATTTAACTTCGACAGTTGGACGAATGTTATCCAGAGCCACTTCGAAAATATCTAAGTGAGCTTTTTTAGATTTCGTCGCAGCGATTTCTAATGCGCCGTATACAATTGATTCAGCGATTGATTTTTTTCCGTCGATCATTACGACGTTTACAAACTTGGCAAGTAATTCACTTCCGAATTTAGGATCTGGAAGGATTTTACGTTGACCTATGACGCGTCTTCTTGGCATTCGAAACTCCGATTGCTTCAGGTGATTCCAAAACTTTTAATGAAAAAAGTTGTTTAGTTTGGCCTTACTTAACGGAGTTAAGTTATTTATTCTTCGGCCGCTTGGCGCCGTATTTAGAACGGCCTTGCTTACGATCTTTAACGCCTGCACAGTCTAAAGTGCCGCGTACGGTGTGATAACGCACACCTGGAAGGTCTTTTACCCGGCCGCCACGGATCAGAACAACGCTGTGTTCCTGTAAGTTGTGGCCTTCACCGCCGATATAAGAAGAAACTTCAAAACCGTTTGTTAAACGGACACGGCATACTTTACGCAGTGCTGAGTTTGGCTTCTTAGGGGTCGTGGTGTATACGCGGGTACAAACACCACGCTTCTGTGGGCAAGCTTCAAGCGCCGGAACGGTGCTCTTAGAGACCACCTGGCTGCGCGGCTTACGCACTAGCTGGTTGATTGTTGCCATTAAATACTCCTGGTTATTAAATACCCAATAAACGTGTAAAAATACGCACCCAAAATTGGGGCTGCGGGATTTTACTGGTCAACCTTTAACCTGTCAAGACAGAAAAGGCCTGACACACCAGAAGTGCGTCAGGCCTTCGTCAGAATAACAACTTATTCGTCGTTACCAGACAGGTTCATATTGAGAGCATCAGTCAGCGCTTGTTCTGCTGATTCTGCACTCATCGCCGGTTCAGCGACTTCGCCATTGGCAACACGTTGACGTTGACGGGCACGGTTTTGATGATATGAAAAACCAGTACCAGCCGGGATCAAACGGCCAACAATAACGTTTTCTTTCAGACCACGCAGCTCGTCGGTTTTACCACCAACTGCAGCTTCAGTTAACACGCGGGTCGTTTCCTGGAATGACGCGGCAGAAATGAACGAGTCTGTCGACAGCGATGCTTTGGTAATACCCAGCAGGCTGCGTTCGTACTTCGCTGGCATTTTGCCGGCTTTTTCCAGTTCGACGTTCGCGAGATTTACCCGTGATACTTCAACCTGTTCGCCTTCAAGGAACTCACTATTGCCAGGGTGTAAAATCACACACTTACGCAGCATCTGACGGATAATCGTCTCAATGTGCTTATCGTTGATTTTAACGCCTTGCAGGCGGTAAACGTCCTGAACTTCGTTAACGATATAGCTGGCAACATGGTGGATACCACGTAAACGCAGGATATCGTGTGGCGACTCTGGACCTTCAGAAATAACTTCGCCTTTTTCGATCCGCTCGCCTTCAAACACGTTGACCTGACGCCATTTCGGAATCATTTCTTCATGAATATCACCCTGTTCTGGGGTGATCAGCAGACGGCGTTTGCCTTTAGTTTCTTTCCCGAAGCTGATAACACCAGAAATTTCCGCCAGGATGGCTGGATCTTTTGGCTTACGGGCTTCGAATAAGTCAGCAACGCGTGGCAGACCACCGGTGATGTCCCGTGTTTTCGAGCTTTCTTGTGGAATACGCGCCAGTACCGCACCCGCTTTCACATTCTGACCATCGGTAATTTCGATAGTAGTGAAGCTTGGCAGGCGAATTTCCTGCAGTGCACCGTCGTCCATTTCCAGAATTAACTTCGGCTCTTTCGCGTTGGCTTTGGACAAGTCCTTCACCACGGTACGCGTCAGACCGGTCAGGTCATCCTGTTGTACTTCGGTATTGGTATCATCTACATCGCTGTAAGATACCTTGGCGCCGCGCTCAACGATAATCGGGTGAGAATGCGGATCCCAGTTTGCAACGATTTGACCTGACACGATGGCAGCATTGTCATCCGTGGTCATGATCGAACCGTATGGCAGTTTATAACGTTCTTTTTCACGGCCCAGTTCGTCAAATACTGTGACTTCGGCTGAACGTGAAGTAATAACAATTTTGTTGTCGCTGTTACGAACAAACTTGGCGTTATGCAGTTTCAGGATACCGGCATTTTTCACCTGTACGCTGTTTTCTGCAGAAGCCCGCGATGCCGCACCACCGATGTGGAATGTCCGCATCGTCAGCTGTGTACCAGGTTCACCGATAGACTGCGCCGCGATAACACCAACCGCTTCACCAGCGTTGATGATATGGCCACGGGCTAAGTCACGGCCGTAACACTTGGCACAGACACCGAAGTTGGTTTGACAGGTAATTACTGAACGAACATAGACTTCGTCGATTGAATGTTTTTCAATCGCGTCACACAGTTTCTCGTCCAGCATGGTGCCATCTTCAACCAGCACTTCGCCAGTTGCAGGAACCACCACATCACCAATCACCACACGGCCTAATACGCGCTCACGCAGACCTTCTACAACGTCACCACCTTCAATCAGCGGTTTCATCATAATGCCTTTGTCTGAACCACAATCGGATTCAGTCACGACTAAGTCTTGCGCCACGTCTACCAGACGACGAGTCAGGTAACCAGAGTTTGCTGTTTTTAACGCTGTATCCGCCAAACCTTTACGAGCACCGTGAGTAGAGATGAAGTACTGAAGTACGCTCAGGCCTTCACGGAAGTTCGCTGTGATTGGCGTTTCGATGATTGAACCATCTGGTTTCGCCATCAGACCACGCATACCCGCCAACTGACGGATCTGGGCTGGAGAGCCCCGCGCGCCTGAGTCTGCCATCATATAAACAGAGTTAAACGATGGTTGCGTAACGGTATTACCGTCGCGGTCAACCACAGACTCTTTTGACAGATTGTCCATCATCGCTTTTGACAAAGTTTCGTTGGCTGTTGACCAGATATCGATAACTTTGTTGTATTTTTCACCGGCAGTGACCAGACCTTGTTGGAACTGGTCATTGATTTCTGAAACTTCGGCTTCAGCTGCAGCGATGATGTCCACTTTTGCATCAGGAATAACCATGTCGTTAATACCAACAGACACACCTGACAACATTGCGTAGTGGAAACCGGTATACATGATTTGGTCAGCCAGGATAACAGTGTTTTTCAGACCGATCCGACGGTAAGAACCGTTCAGTAAACGAGAGATCTGCTTTTTACCCATCGCCTGGTTCACTGAATCAAACGCCAAACCTTCTGGCAGAATTGAGTACAGGATCGCACGGCCCACAGTGGTATCACGCACTTTGGTTGATGTGGTTCTGTTGCCTTCTTCATCGGCTAACACTTCAACAATCCGGACTTTAACGCGAGCGTGTAAACTGGCCACGCCGGCACGGAAGGCTTTTTCAGCTTCCTTCGGATTTTTGAACATCATGCCTTCGCCTTTAGCGTTGATGGCATCACGTGTCATGTAGTACAGACCCAATACAACGTCCTGTGAAGGAACGATGATTGGCTCACCGTTGGCTGGTGACAGTACGTTGTTGGTCGACATCATCAGCGCACGGGCTTCTAACTGAGCTTCCAGCGTCAGCGGTACGTGGACCGCCATCTGGTCACCGTCGAAGTCGGCGTTGTATGCAGCACACACCAATGGGTGTAACTGAATTGCTTTACCTTCAATCAGTACTGGTTCAAATGCTTGAATACCCAGACGATGCAGTGTTGGTGCGCGGTTCAGTAATACCGGATGTTCGCGGATCACTTCATCTAACACGTCCCACACTTCACCCACTTCGCGCTCAACCATTTTCTTGGCGGCTTTGATAGTGGTGGCTAAACCACGGGCTTCCAGCTTGCCGTAAATAAACGGCTTGAACAGCTCAAGTGCCATTTTCTTCGGCAGACCACACTGGTGCAAACGCAGTGTAGGACCTACGGTAATCACAGAACGACCTGAATAGTCGACGCGCTTACCTAATAAGTTCTGACGGAAACGACCTTGTTTACCTTTAATCATGTCGGCTAAAGATTTCAGCGGACGCTTGTTCGAGCCAGTGATGGCGCGACCGCGACGACCGTTATCTAACAGCGCATCAACCGCTTCCTGCAACATCCGCTTTTCGTTACGAACGATGATATCAGGCGCTGACAGGTCCAGAAGACGCTTCAGACGGTTGTTACGGTTGATCACACGACGGTATAAATCGTTAAGATCTGAAGTTGCAAAACGGCCACCGTCCAGTGGTACCAACGGACGTAAATCCGGCGGCAGTACTGGCAGCACTGTCATGATCATCCACTCAGGCTTGTTGCCTGAAGTGAAGAATGCTTCCATCAGTTTTAAGCGTTTGCTGATCTTCTTACGTTTGGTTTCCGAGTTGATCGTCGGTAACTCTTCACGCATTTGTTTGATTTCTGTCGCAAGTTCGATACCACGTAAAATGTCCAGAATTGCTTCTGCACCCATTTTCGCTTCGAACTCGTCGCCGTGCTCTTCCAGCACGTCTAAGTATTCTTCTTCAGTCAGCATCTGACGACGCTCTAAAGAAGTCATACCTGGTTCGGTCACTACGTAGCTTTCGAAATACAGCACGCGCTCGATATCACGTAATGTCATATCCAGCAGCAAACCGATACGGCTCGGCAGTGACTTCAGGAACCAAATGTGGGCAACCGGGCTTGCCAGTTCAATGTGACCCATGCGCTCACGACGCACTTTGGTCAGTGTGACTTCAACACCACACTTTTCACAGATCACACCACGGTGCTTCAGACGTTTGTACTTACCGCACAGACATTCGTAATCTTTGACTGGGCCAAAGATCCGGGCACAGAACAGACCGTCACGCTCAGGCTTAAAAGTACGGTAGTTGATCGTCTCAGGCTTTTTCACTTCACCAAATGACCATGAACGAATCATGTCAGGTGAAGAAAGACCGATACGGATCACATCGAACTCTTCAGTTTTTGTTTGTTGTTTCAGAAACTTTAATAAGTCTTTCACTTTGCTCTCCTGTCAGAGGTTTAACCGGTAACGGGACGGCTTGCGCCCCAATTCAGCACTCAGATAACAGCCCCGGTTGCCCGGGGCGCTGAGGGTTATTCCTCTTCCAATTCGATGTTGATACCGAGCGAACGGATTTCTTTCATCAATACGTTGAAAGATTCTGGCATGCCTGGTTCCATGCGGTGGTCGCCATCCACGATGTTTTTGTACATCTTGGTCCGGCCATTCACGTCATCAGACTTCACAGTCAACATTTCCTGCAGGGTATAGGCTGCACCGTATGCTTCCAGTGCCCACACTTCCATCTCACCGAAGCGCTGACCACCGAACTGAGCTTTACCGCCCAGTGGCTGTTGGGTAACCAGACTGTACGAACCGGTAGAACGGGCGTGCATCTTGTCATCAACTAAGTGGTTCAGTTTCAGCATGTACATGTAGCCAACTGTAACTTTACGCTCAAAGGTATTACCGGTACGACCATCGTATAACGTGATCTGACCGCTGGTTGGCAGGTCGCCAAGTGCCAGCAATTCTTTGATTTCGCTTTCTTTCGCGCCATCAAACACCGGAGATGCCACTGGTAAGCCTTTACGCAGGTTCTGCGCCAGACGACGAACTTCGTCATCTGTGAAGCTGCCAACGTCAACATCCTGACGAGATTCACCCAGTTCATAGACCTTGACTAAGAAATCACGGATGTCCGAGATTTCACGCTGGTCTTTGATCATGCCGTCAATCTTGTCACCGATACCACGAGCCGCTAAGCCTAAGTGAGTTTCCAGGATCTGACCGATGTTCATCCGCGACGGAACACCTAACGGGTTTAGTACGATATCAACCGGCTGACCTTTTTCGTCATATGGCATGTCTTCAACTGGCACGATAGAAGAGATAACACCCTTGTTACCGTGACGGCCGGCCATCTTGTCACCAGGCTGGATCCGACGTTTAACCGCCAGATAAACCTTAACGATTTTCAGCACGCCTGGTGCCAAATCATCACCCTGGATGATTTTGCGGCGTTTCGCTTCGAACTTCTTATCGTATTCGATACGGATTTCTTCGTATTGAGCCGCTAATTGTTCTAAATCGTTTTGTTTATCTTCGTCCGCTAAACTTTGCGCTAACAGTACGTCAGCACGCATGTTGTTCAGCTTGGTGCGGTCAACACCAGTACCTTCGATCAGGTTACGGGCACGAGAGCAAATGCCTTCTTCCAGGATCCGGAATTCTTCATTCAGGTCTTTCTTAGCCTGTTTGACTTCCATTTCCTCGATTTCACGGGCACGTTTATCTTTTTCTACGCCATCACGGGTAAACACCTGAACGTCGATGACAGTACCTGTCACAGAGTTAGGAACGCGTAATGAAGTGTCTTTTACATCAGAAGCTTTTTCACCGAAGATTGCGCGTAACAGTTTTTCTTCTGGTGTTAACTGGCTTTCACCCTTAGGAGTGACTTTACCAACCAGAATGTCGCCGCCTTTCACTTCAGCACCGATGTACACGATACCGGCTTCGTCCAGCTTCGACAGCGCAGACTCACCAACGTTAGGGATATCTGCAGTAATTTCTTCTGCACCTAACTTGGTATCACGGGCAATACAGCTCAGTTCCTGAATGTGAATAGTGGTCAGGCGATCTTCCTGCACTAAACGCTCAGATAGTAAAATCGAGTCTTCGAAGTTGTAACCGTTCCACGGCATGAATGCCACGCGCAGGTTTTGACCCAGAGCCAGTTCACCTAAGTCCGTAGACGGACCGTCGGCCAGTACATCCCCACGTTCAATCGGCTCGCCATGATTCACACATGGGCGCTGATTGATACAGGTGTTCTGGTTCGAACGGGTGTATTTGGTCAGGTTATAAATGTCGATACCGGCTTCACCGGCCACCATTTCTTCTTCGTGTACTTTAATAACAATACGGCTGGCGTCGACATAATCAACAGTACCACCACGTTTTGCGACCACAGTTACACCAGAATCTTTGGCAACCACACGCTCAACACCAGTACCTACTAACGGCTTATCAGCACGTAAAGTTGGTACGGCTTGACGTTGCATGTTTGAACCCATCAATGCGCGGTTGGCGTCATCGTGTTCCAAGAACGGGATCAAGGCAGCGGCAACTGATACGATTTGTTGCGGGGCAACGTCCATGTACTGGACTTTGTCCGCAGGCATCAGCGTAAATTCATTTTTGTAACGGCAAGGAACCAGTTCTTCAACCAGACGGTTTTCTTTGTTCAACTCGGCGTTGGCCTGAGCGATCACGAAGTTACCTTCTTCAATGGCTGATAAGAAATCTACTTCGTCGGTCACAATACCATCTTCAATACGACGGTAAGGGGTTTCCAGGAAACCATACTCGTTCGTCTGTGCGAACATAGACAATGAGTTGATCAGACCGATGTTTGGACCTTCCGGCGTTTCGATTGGACAGACACGGCCGTAATGCGTTGGGTGAACGTCGCGGACTTCGAAGCCTGCGCGCTCACGGGTTAAACCACCTGGGCCTAACGCAGAGATGCGACGTTTGTGCGTCACTTCAGATAACGGGTTGTTTTGGTCCATGAACTGAGACAGCTGGCTTGAGCCGAAGAATTCTTTCACTGCTGCCGAAATTGGCTTGGCATTGATTAAATCCTGTGGCATCACTGCGTCTAAATCGCCCAGTGATAAACGCTCTTTCACCGCACGTTCAACGCGGACTAAGCCAACGCGGAACTGGTTTTCAGCCATTTCACCAACAGAACGAATACGACGGTTACCTAAGTGGTCGATATCGTCCACTTCGCCGTTACCGTTACGGATATCAATCAGTACTTTCATGACGGCTAAGATGTCGTCTTTTGACAGAACACCGGCGCCTTTACCTTCTTCAAAATTCACGCGGCGGTTGAATTTCATCCGGCCAACGGTTGACAGATCATAACGATCTTCTGAGAAGAACAGGTTTTGGAATAACGTTTCTGCAGCTTCGCGTGTTGGCGGTTCGCCAGGACGCATCATGCGGTAGATTTCGACCAGCGCTTCCATCCGGTTGTTGCTCGGATCGATGCGAATCGTGTCAGAGATATAAGCACCCTGATCCAAATCGTTGATATACAATGTTTTAAAGCTGTCATAGCCAGCTTTTGCTAATTTCGCCAACAACTCCAGTGTGAGTTCAGCGTTCGCCTCGGCAATAATCTCTCCGGTTGAACGGTCAGCATAATTTTGTGCAAGCACACGGCCGACGACGTACTCATGCGGTACTTCCATCAGGGTCAAGCCGGTTTTTTCCAACTGACGAACGTGTTTAGCGGTTATACGACGACCCGCTTCAACGATAATTTCGCCGTTGTTGTCTTTGATGTCGAATTGGGCAGTTTCACCACGTAAGCGGTTCGCCACAACGGCCATCATCAACTTACCATCTTTGATTTCAAATGTAGTATTTTCAAAGAAGGTGTTCAGGATGTCTTCAGTACTCAGCTCAAGCGCACGTAATAAAATCGTGGCCGGCAGTTTACGACGACGGTCAATACGCACGAATAACGCATCTTTAGCATCAAATTCAAAATCTAACCATGAACCACGGTAAGGAATGACGCGAGCGTTATACAGTACTTTGCCTGATGAGTGAGTTTTACCACGGTCGTGATCAAAGAACACGCCCGGACTACGGTGCAGCTGAGAAACTATTACCCGTTCAGTACCATTAATCACGAAGGTACCGTTTTCAGTCATGAGCGGAATTTCGCCCATATAAACTTCTTGCTCGCGGATGTCTTTGATTGTGCCTGGTGCTTCTTTATCAAATAACACCATCCGCAGTTTCACACGCAGCGGCGCTGAGTATGTAACACCACGGATCTGACACTCTTTCACATCAAACACAGGTTCGCCGATCCGGTAACTGACGTATTGCAGTTCTGCGCTACCTGAATAGCTTTTGATCGGGAATACAGAGCGGAAAGCGGCTTCTAAACCGTATCCACCTTCTGGATCTGGCTCAATAAATTTGCTGAACGATTCGATTTGAATCGACAACAGATATGGTACGTCCAACACTTGTGGGCGTTTACCGAAGTCCTTACGGATACGTTTCTTTTCAGAATAAGAGTAAGTCATGGGGTTCCTCAGCTTGCTGATTTTTTACCCTACCTACCCTTGCGGGGCGGTGGTTATGAACATCCACAATGGCGTCATAAGGGGCGGGGAAAATCAATGTCCCACAGCGCAAAAAGGCCGGTGGTTATTTCACCACCAGCCTAGCCTGAAATCAGGCGGCTAATCCAGAATAATCTGGATTATTTAACTTCAACAGTAGCACCAGCTTCTTCTAACTCTTTCTTCAGAGCTTCAGCTTCGGCTTTAGAAACGGCTTCTTTGATTGCTGCTGGAGCAGATTCAACCAGATCTTTCGCTTCTTTCAGGCCTAAACCAGTAGCGCCACGTACTGCTTTGATCACAGATACTTTGTTAGCGCCAACAGCGGCCAGGATTACGTTGAATTCTGTTTGTTCTTCAACAACAGCAGCTGGACCAGCAGCAACTGCAACAGCAGCTGAAGCAGAAACGCCGAATTTTTCTTCCATAGCGCTGATCAGTTCTACAACTTCCATTACAGACATTGCAGCGATTGCGTCTAAGATTTGATCTTTAGTAACTGACATTGCTCAGATTCCTAAACTAAGGGGAATATTTCCCGTATTAAACTTTACTTACCAAACAACACGTAAAATTACGCGGCTTGATCCTGTTTTTGGTCGCGAACCGCGGCAATTGTACGTACAAGTTTGCCGGCTGCTGCTTCTTTCATAGTGCTCATCAGGCGTGCAATAGCTTCGTCGCGCGTAGGCAGACTTGCTAATACATCGATACTGACTGTGGCGCCATTGAAGGCTGCGCCTTTCAGCTCAAACTTTTGGTTCTCTTTAGCGAAATCTTTGAAGATCCGCGCTGCAGCACCTGGGTGCTCTTTAGAGAACGCAATCAGCGTTGGGCCTACGAACGCGTCGCTTAAACACTCGAACTCAGTGCCTGATACTGCACGGCGTACCAGCGTGTTACGGACAACTTTCATCCATACGCCAGCTTCACGAGCCTGCTTACGCAGAGTTGTGATTTTGCCTACAGTGACACCACGAGCGTCTGCGACTACCGCAGATAAAGCACCTTTGGCAGCTTCCTGGACTTCAGCAACGATCGCTTTTTTGTCTTCAAGCTTAATAGCCATTGGCTCTTAACTCCTGGTTCATCCGGACGGGATTGTCCGGGTGCCTACACATCGCCTTTTTTCAATAAACTGAAAATAAGCGCGCGATTTACGGTGAGAGCCAGATTGATAGGAATCTTTCTGGGGCTAACACCGTCTGCGTAGGTTGATTTTTTAAGCTACGCGGCTAAGCCTTTGTAGCACCTACGGTCTTGGACGGAAGCCAGACACTTTGCAAGCAAAGCCCGGCTTCTACCCTAAAATTTGAGCGCGAGATTATAAAATAACCTCGCGACTCTGTAAAGCAGCTTATTTAAGCAACTTTAATTAGACTTTGGCATCCAAAGAAGCCTGGTCCAGGACGATACCAGCACCGTGTGTTGAAGAGATAGTTACTTTCTTGATGTAAGTACCTTTTGCAACAGATGGTTTTGCACGTTTCAGTGCAACTAACAGAGATTCAATGTTTTCTTTGATCTTGTCAGCTTCGAAAGTCAGCTTACCAACAGTAGAATGGATGATACCATTCTTGTCGTTACGGTAACGAACCTGACCAGCTTTAGCGTTTTTCACAGCTTCAGCTACGTTAGGAGTTACAGTGCCAGTTTTCGGATTTGGCATCAGACCACGTGGGCCTAAGATTTGACCTAACATACCAACTACACGCATTGCGTCTGGAGAAGCGATAACGACGTCAAAGTCCATTACGCCTTTCTTAACTTGTTCAGCTAAGTCTTCCATACCTACGATGTCAGCACCGGCTGCTTTAGCAGCTTCAGCGTTTGCACCCTGGGTGAACACAGCAACACGAACCGTACGGCCAGTACCGTGTGGCAGTACAGTAGCACCACGCACGTTCTGGTCAGATTTACGGGCGTCGATACCGAGGTTGATTGCAACATCGATACTTTCAACGAATTTGCCGGCAGTTAATTCTTTTAATAACGCAACTGCGTCATTGATCGCGTATTCACGAGTAGAATCTACTTTTGAACGGATTAATTTAGCACGCTTTGATAATTTAGCCATTGATTAACCCTCCACCACTAAGCCCATGGAACGAGCAGTACCAGCAATAGTGCTGACCGCTGCTTCGTCGCTACCCGCTGTTAAATCAGCACGTTTGACCTTTACGATCTCTTCGAGCTGAGCACGGGTTACTTTACCCACTTTCTGGGTGTTAGGACGGCCTGAACCACCTTTTAAACCAGCAGCTTTCAATAATAAGAAAGAAGCAGGTGGGGTGCGGGTTTCAAATGTAAATGAACGGTCGCTATAAACAGTGATCACAACTGGAATTGGCATGCCTTTTTCCAGTGATTCTGTACGGGCGTTGAAGCCTTTACAGAATTCCATGATGTTTACACCGTGTTGACCCAAAGCTGGACCAACTGGTGGCGACGGGTTTGCCATACCAGCTTTAACTTGTAATTTTACAAGTGCTGTGACTTTCTTTGCCATGTTTCACCTCGTTATTGGGTCATTGCCTCGTAAATGTGAGGACACTTACTCAAACGGCTTCCCAGATGTTAAAAAGGCCGCGATTATATTTTAATCAGCGGCCCAGTTCAAACGTTATTTGAGCTGGAATAAAAATTCCTAAGCTTTTTCGACCTGACCAAATTCCAGCTCGACCGGAGTGGAACGACCAAAAATCAATACTGACACTTTTACGCGGCTTTTTTCGTAGTCGACTTCTTCAACCACACCGTTAAAGTCAGCAAATGGGCCTTCAGTGACGCGAACCACTTCGCCTGCTTCAAACAGAGTTTTTGGCTTCGGCTTATCGGCGTTATCCTGCAGGCGATTCAGAATAGTATTAGCTTCTTTTTCAGTGATAGGTGCTGGACGATCAGAAGTGCCACCAATGAAACCAAGCACACGTGGTACGCTTTTCACTAAGTGCCAAGCTTCTTCGCACATTTCCATCTGAACTAATACATAACCTGGGAAAAATTTGCGTTCAGATTTACGTTTTTGCCCGGCACGCATTTCGATCACTTCTTCGGTCGGTACTAAAACTTCACCAAACTTCTCTTCCATTTGGTGGATCTTAATATGCTCACGCAATGAAGTTGCAACGCGTTGTTCAAAACCAGCAAAAGCCTGGACCACATACCAACGTTTTTTATCTGACATGGCTTAGATCCCCAATCCGGTTAAAAATGACACCAACTTTAACAAACCTAAGTCCAGTACATACAGAACTAAAGCCATGATGAGCGTCACAATCGCGACGATTAAAGTTGTTTGATTGGTTTCTTTCCTGGTTGGCCATACCACTTTGCGTACTTCTAACTTTGCTTCTTTGGCAAAAGTTAAAAAATCACGGCCTTTACCGGTTTGAGCTGCAACAAAGCCAGCCAGTGGGATCATCACGACCAAACCGATGGCGCGTTCCAGGGTAGAAAATTCGTAGATATAGTTGGCGACAACTAATAAGGTCAGGATCGCAAACACGACCAACCATTTGACTAAATCTAATCCGCTTTTTGGCGCTTCTGTTGCTGCGTTCATGCTTTAACTCACTTTCCGTGCTTGTCGAACAAGCCACTACTACAGCTGCACTGCAGGATACAGTGCTGCACTCAAGCCACTAAATTGGCAGGGGCGGAGGGATTCGAACCCCCAACCATCGGTTTTGGAGACCGCTGTTCTACCAATTGGAACTACGCCCCTAAATATTTTGCTACCATTTGATGAAGGTATCAAAAATAGCCGCTCATTATACTGCCTCAGACAGCTAAAACAAGCGCCTGCCTGAATTGATATCTAAATTTATATACAGAACAAGCTGATGCTCATATTTTCAGTGAGTTAGCAGCATTTTTTGTGCGCCAAATGATCTTTTCAGGCAATTAAACAATGTCGTTAAAATAGAGAAAATCCAAAATTTACAGTGCTTGGCCATGTTCAGAGATAAAAAAAGGGCCCCGAAGGACCCTTTCATCAAGTAGCGGTGATTACACCAGTACTTTAGATACTACACCAGCACCTACTGTGCGGCCACCTTCACGGATGGCGAAGCGTAAACCTTCGTCCATCGCGATTGGGTTGATCAGTTCAACAACAAACTTCAGGTTGTCGCCTGGCATTACCATCTCTACGCCTTCTGGCAGTTCTACTGAACCAGTTACGTCTGTGGTACGGAAGTAGAACTGTGGACGGTAACCTTTGAAGAATGGAGTATGACGACCACCTTCTTCTTTTGATAACACGTACACTTCGCCTTCAAACTTAGTGTGTGGTTTGATTGAACCTGGTTTTGCTAATACTTGACCACGTTCTACGTCTTCACGTTTAGTACCACGTAACAGCGCGCCGATGTTCTCGCCTGCACGACCTTCGTCTAACAGTTTACGGAACATTTCAACACCAGTACAAGTCGTCGTCACTGTGTCTTTCAGACCAACGATTTCTACTGACTCGCCTACTTTAACGATACCTTGCTCTACACGGCCTGTTACTACAGTACCACGACCAGCAATTGAGAATACGTCTTCGATTGGCATGATGAATGGCTTATCAATCGCACGTACTGGCTCTGGGATGTAAGAATCTAAAGCTGCTGCCAGCTCAAGGATTTTTGGTTCCCACGTTGCATCGCCTTCCAGACCTTTTAACGCTGAACCACGGATTACCGGCAGGTCATCACCTGGGAAATCGTAGTCAGAAAGAAGCTCACGAACTTCCATCTCTACCAGCTCTAACAGCTCTTCGTCGTCTACCATGTCACATTTGTTCATGAATACAACGATGAAAGGTACGCCTACCTGACGAGATAACAGGATGTGCTCACGCGTCTGTGGCATTGGGCCGTCAGTCGCAGCTACTACCAGGATTGCGCCGTCCATCTGAGCAGCACCAGTGATCATGTTTTTAACATAGTCAGCGTGGCCTGGGCAGTCTACGTGGGCGTAGTGACGAGCTGGTGTATCGTATTCAACGTGAGAAGTGTTGATCGTGATACCACGAGCTTTCTCTTCTGGTGCTTTATCGATTTGATCGAATGCGAAAGCCTGACCGCCGTAGTGTTTAGCCAATACGTTGGTGATAGCTGCTGTCAGAGTAGTTTTACCGTGGTCAACGTGGCCGATTGTGCCTACGTTTACGTGCGGTTTGTTACGTTCGAATTTAGCCTTAGCCATGGAGTAGACCCTTTTTAAACAAAACGGCGATTAGATAGAATTAGGTTTTGGATTTTAAAGCAGGAGAAGGCAATTAAGAAGTGGTGCTGATACCCAGAATCGAACTGGGGACCTCATCCTTACCAAGGATGCGCTCTACCGCCTGAGCTATATCAGCATCTATTTCAAATTTTGGAGCGGGCAGCGGGAATCGAACCCGCATCATCAGCTTGGAAGGCTGAGGTAATAGCCATTATACGATGCCCGCGGCCTACTCGTAGCTATTCTTCCTGACGAAGATGGTGGAGGGGGAAGGATTCGAACCTTCGAAGGCAGTGCCGGCAGATTTACAGTCTGATCCCTTTGGCCACTCGGGAACCCCTCCACTAATGGTGCCGCTTATCCGAGTCGAACGGATGACCTACTGATTACAAGTCAGTTGCTCTACCAACTGAGCTAAAGCGGCTACGTCAGTGGGTGCGAATTCTAGTGGAATGAATTGGGAGGTGCAACTCTAAATCCGAAAAAAACTTAGTTTTTCAGGTCAAATGCTCAATAGATCGCCAATAAGGCTCATTTTCAGATATAAAGACTTAAACCACGAAAGATTAACAACGGTTCAACTTCAGGATTCAGCTCAGTTAAATGCGGCATTAATAAATTTGCATCGCCACCAGTAAGCACCACTTTTGTCGTCGTTTGCAGCAAAAAGCCTTGCATGATGACTGCAACTGCAGCGCTCAGACAGCCATTTTGCAGACAACTGCTGGTATCTGTCCCTAAAGCTACTTGTGCATGTTGCATGCTATTATTAAAAACCTTCGCAGTCTGTCCAATTACAGCTTGTTGCTGCAGACGAAACCCCGGGATGATCCAGCCACCCAGATGTTGACCGCATTCATCAACCCAATCTAATGTCAGGGCAGTTCCCGCATCAACCACCAACAGTGACTGCGCTGGCCAAAGCTTTACTGCGCCAAGCATCGCGAGCCAGCGGTCGACACCTAATAAATGTGGTTCTGTGTATTGATTCCGCAGTCCGGATTTAGTGGCTTCACTGTGCACAGTTCGCCATGGTACCTGTTGCAAACCGGTTTCCTGACGAACTGCAGCTATGCGGTCATCACTCGCGACCGATGCACAAAAAACTGCAGTAATAGCATATTGCTGAATGGTGGCAGTGAAATGATCTGATAGCAAAATGAAGCTACCTTCTTGATGCATTACAGCTTTTGTCCGGCTATTACCGATATCTAACAATAGTTCAGCCACTCGCCTGCTCCCGTAAGCTCAATTCACCGCCATAAAAGCTCTGCGCGCCGCCGGCTTGCTCCAAAACCAGTCCGCCTTGACTATCAACACCCATACTCAGCCCACAAAATTGTTTATCGCCGCTACTTAAACAAACCATTTTGCCTAAAAACTGATCCCGTTGATTAAACGCAGCACTAAAAGATTGAAATCCTGACTCTTCGAAACTGTGCAAATGCAGCACAATTCTTTGCTGTAATAGAGCAATCAGTTGGTTTCTGTCGATCGGGGCTACCAAATGTTGCTGTAAATCAGTCCATGCCTGGCTGATTTGTTGATCTGCTTGCTGCGGCATATGTAGGTTTAGACCCAGACCAATCACCAGATCACATTGAGCATGACTTTGACCAGCAAGTTCAATCAGGATGCCTGCAAGTTTCTTATCTGCTAAATAGATGTCGTTCGGCCATTTTAATCGTACCGGCAGCTGATACTGCTGTTCCAGGACTTCCGCGACCGCAACACCAATCACCAAGCTTAGTCCCATCGCCCCCTGAATACCTTGCTCCAGTTGCCAGTACATTGAGAAATATAGATTAGCGCCAAAAGGCGAAAACCAACTGTTACCACGCCGGCCGCGGCCAGTCGTTTGCGCCTCTGCGACTAACACCGAACCTTTGATGAGCTGTTGGCCATCCTGCAACCTACGCATCAGCTGACTGTTGGTTGAGTCAGTAACGTGTTGCAATAAAACTTCAGCCATTCCAGTCGTTTGAAAGTGCCGGATCTTCGCAGCATCAAGCAATTGCAACGGCGCGCTTAACTTGTAGCCTTTACCTTTAATCGAATAGATATCAACGCCATAACTTTGTAGCTGTGAAATGTGACGGGCTATCGCAGCACGACTGATCCCGGCTTGCTCGGCCAACAGTTCGCCAGAGTAAATTCTACCGTCACTGAGTTGTTGGATTAATTGCCGTTGCAAGGCGAGGCTTTGTGGCAAAACTCTAGTCATATTGAGCCAACAACCGTACTTCCGGTTCCAATAAAATATCGAACATTTGCTGTACCGATCTTTGGATAAGCTGGATCAGCTCGCTTAATTGCGCTGAGGTGCCCGCACCATAATTCACCAGCACCAAAGGTTGTAACTGGTAACACGCGACATCACCAATACGGTGACCTTTTAAGCCAGCCCGTTCAATCAGCCAGGCTGCGGCAACTTTGACTTGAGAGTCTGGCTGCGGGTAATACGGTAGCGTTGGATGTTTTTCAATAAGTGCCTGAAACTGGTTTGCGCTCAGCAGTGGGTTTTTAAAAAAACTGCCGCAATTGGCCAATTTTGCCGGATCTGGCAATTTACTTTGACGCACTGCGATCACTGCATGCATCACTTCAAGCGGGCGACTGTCCGATGGCAAATGATCCAGACCTTTATAGCTAAGATGTGGTGTCCCGTGCCGATTGAGCTGAAAACCAACTGCAACGATGACGCCTTCACCTGCCAATGACCTTTTGAAAATGCTGTCTCTGTAGCCGAAAACACATTCTTCGCGACTTAGTCGTTGAACCGATTTAGTTTTCCAATGGAAGAAATCAACGTATGTACAACAATCTGCCATTTCAACGCCATAAGCACCAATATTCTGCACCGGAGCCGCGCCGACAGAGCCAGGGATCAGTGCCAGATTTTCCAGTCCCCACCACCCTTCGGCAACGGTACTTTGTACCAAATGGTGCCAGTTACAACCTGCTTCAACATGCAAGAACAGCTTCTCATCCTGTTGATTTCGAATGACACTATCAGCCACAAACCGCACGATATCGGTTTGCCAATCGGAGAGGAAAATACAGTTACTACCTTCACCCAGAACTAACGGTGGTTGTAGCGGCTGATAACGCTGCAACTCTGCCAGCGAAGACATTTCAATGACCTGAGAAAGGGTTGCCGCCAACCGAAATGTTGAATAGCGCCGGGCATCCTGCGCCAAAAGTTGTTGCATAGCGAGACCAACGACCAAAGGAAAACGTTATTGTAATAAATTGCGCTGCATTGCAGAAGCTTTAATCCGTGACAGTGTTTTAAATCCAGGCTTTGAGCATGGCGACAACACTGCGGCCTAATGCATTTAAAGCATAGCCGCCTTCGAGGCAGGCTACGATTCTGCCGCCACAGCATTCATTTGCGATCAGTTTAAGCTGGTGTGCGATCCAATGATAATCGGCATCAGTCCATTTGAGGTGCGCCAGCTCATCTTCAATATGGGCATCAAAGCCCGCTGAAATCATCAGCAGCTGCGGTTTAAAAGCGCGAATTTGATCAAACCACTGTGCACTTGCCCTGCGCCGGAACTCCTGACCATCACTGTTGTCGGGAAGCGGGATCTTCAGCAACAAATTGTGGCTGGCAGGATCAGTAAACGGATAATATGGATGTTCAAACGACGAGCAAAACAACACCCGCGGGTCGTTACGGAATATTTGCTCGGTGCCATTACCATGGTGCACATCAAAATCGACAATCGCAATACGTTGCAAGCCATACTTCTGCATCGCATAAGCCGCGCCGACTGCAATATTATTAAACAGACAAAAACCCATGGCTTGAGCAGACTCCGCATGATGTCCGGGTGGGCGAATAGCACAAAAGGCTTGTTGATCAGGTTGCTGCATCACCAGATCGACGGCATTAACCACCGCACCGGCAGCATGCCTCGCTGCATGCAACGATTTATTCATGATTGCAGTATCGTCATCCAGCCATGCGCAACCTTGTTCAGGCAGTTTGGCAATTACTTGTTCGATGTAAGCCCGGTCATGAACCAGCGCCAACTGCTCGTCAGTGGCTGGAGTCGCATCCCGTTGCTGCAGCACATACTCTAAGCCAGAGCTTAACAGTTGATCGGCAATGGCATGCAACCGCGCCGGTTGCTCCGGGTGATCCAAGCCGACATTATGCTGCAAACAGCCAGGGTGGCTGAAAATTGTGACGCTCATTATTGCTGTTCCATAAAATCTGCTGCCGAGGGTGCTGTTGAATGCGTGGTCCAGAATGGTTGCAACAGCAATTGTAAATTCACTTCGTCTGGTTCTTCCGATCGCAGGCGCTGAAACCCGGCTTTTTCAAATACGCTCAACATCGCTTTATTTTCGGCCCGAACAAAAGCGGTCATCGCATGAATTTTGCGTTGTGCAGCGATCGAAATCATTTCCTGCAGTAGTATTTTTGCCATACCTTTGCCCTGATGCCGTTCACGGGTGACAAATGCAACTTCACAACTATTGGTGCTTTCAATCAGGTAATAACGCCCAACGGCCTGAATTTCCAGCACTGAACCTTGTTGCTTCACAATGCAAAGCGCTAAATCTTTTGACTGGTCAACGCTCACCAGCACACTGGATTTCTCGCGGCTCATTTGTTTGGGGTGATGGTTATAACGCAGCAGTAACGTTTCTTTGGTGTGTGAGTAAAAGAACTCCTGTAAACGTCGCTCATCTGCGGGATTTAATGGCCGCAAATCGAAAGTCTCGCCACTGATCTTCAGAATTTTCAAACCTACACTACCAAGCTCCGGCACTTCCATCGGCGTCAACACCTGGTAGTTCGGTACCCAATAATGTTTACGAACTTCAGCCAGCAGGGCGGCCCGAAATTTAGGATGCGCAACTCTGATAAGCTCCAGCGCTCGTTCGCGGATACTTTTACCGCGTAACGATGCCACACCGTACTCGGTAACCACATAATGGACATGGCCACGCGAAGTTACGACACCACTCCCTTCTGCAATATGAGCAACAATCCGTGAAACAGTGCCGTTTTTTGCCGTTGCCGGCATTGCGATAATCGGTTTGCCACCTTTACTCATCGAAGCGCCACGGCTGAAATCGACTTGCCCGCCAATTCCGCTATAAAACTGGTAGCCGATTGAATCAGAAACAACCTGCCCGGTTAAATCAACCTCGATAGCACTGTTAATCACCACCATATTGTCATTACGGGCAATATTGGTTGGTGAATTCACATATTCACTTGGGTAGAACTCAATGTGTGGATTTCTATCAACAAAATCATATAGATACTTTGTACCCAGGCAAAAGCTGGTGACTGTTTTTCCTGGATGAAATGTCTTAAGGCTATTGTTAATCACCCCTTTGACCATCAAATCGATTATCCCGTCGGAGATCATTTCACTGTGGACGCCGAGGTTTTTGTGGTTCCCAAGGTAACGTAAAACTGCTTCCGGAATCTTACCAATACCAATCTGCAACGTAGAACCGTCATCGATCAACATAGATACGTATTGCCCAATCCGCTCTATCCGTTGTTCAAACTCCGGCGCCGGAACTTCAGGCAACGACTGCGATACTTCAATAAATGCATCAATTTTGCTTTTATGAATATATGCATGGCCACTGGTTCTTGGCATCAGCGGATTAAACTGCGCTATCACTTTTTTGGCATAACGTACGGCAGATGACACCACGTCGACCGATACACCTAATGAACAATAGCCATATTCATCAGGCGGACTGACCATCACCAATGCAGCGTCAAGTGGAAGGATATTTGTACTGAATAACGTTGGAATTTCTGATAAAAAACAAGGCGTGTAATCGGCGCGACCTTCTGCAACTGCTTGTCGCACCTTGTCACCACCAATGAATAAGCTATTCACTTTAAACAGATCTTTATACGTTTCTTCAACCCATTTGTTGTCAGAAATGGTTTGGATATGCACCACTTCAATGTCATGCAGCTGCCGGGCATTGTTAATCAAATCATCAATCAGCGCGTTTGGTACCGCAGCGTTGGAGCCAATAAAGATCCGATTGCCGGACTGCAATAACTGGCTCCAATTGAGTGACTTCGGTGTTTTCGCCATGATGCCGCTCCCTGATCTTATCTGCCGAATCACGCTCTATCACTGCGCTGCCATGATGTTAGGTGGACATATTCTGTGTTCATAAGGCTTCAGTCTAATTCGGGAGTCAACGAATTGATATTCGACTAACAGCTATTTTGGCCCGATGTTGTAAGTACCTTAAGCAAATACAGTAACGGTCTGACGGCTGATTGCCGCAAGCTTGCCGTCAGGACGCCATAATTTCGCTTCAATATGGTGATAACCATCCGCAGCAAACTCGATATTTGCCAAATAACTCCACCACTCTTCAGTACCAAAAAGGCTCGCATCTTCGATAAATTCGACTGTCCAGGTCAAGGAGCTAGCGGCGGCAGGTGCAGACAACAATGCAAGACTAACCGGGGGCCAGGCATCAATAAGCGCTAATAGCAGTGGGTAAGTTATTTTTGCGTGAAAATTCTCAGCAAAACGAATTTTCCCGCCCAGATTACGATGTTGGCCGTTACTAAAAGGCAACTGACCACATTGAATATGATAATCAAAATGCGTAGTAAATTCAGGCGCCGGTCCATGTTTAGGGAGTACCTGCACAAAATCATCCGGCCATATTGGAACTTTTACGCCTTCCAACTGATAGTTGCTGTTACGAGCGCTACCAAAACTTGCCAGCATCACCAACATGCTTTGATCTTGTTGCAGGATTTCGATATGCATCTGGATCACTGAACTGCCTCGACGTAATACCCGACGCCTTACAATCGCTGAACCTGCATTAAGTGGTGCAACAAATGATACCGAAACAGAGCGCAACAGCATCTCATCCGGAACAATATTCAGTGCGTGCTGTATGGCCAAAGCTGCCGCCATCCCACCAAAAACTGCGCGCCCTTGGCCCCAATGTTCTGGAACTATGATGGGTAATTCGTCTGGCTGTCCGCTGGAAAATTGGGCAATAACTTGATCAAATCTCATTGTAATACCTCCGTCTTAGGAAGTTTAACTGAATTATGTACTCGTATTAACGCAAAATTGTGTTCAATAGCGCAGTTATTCTAAAATCTGGAACTTTATCATCATGCAAGTATTAACTTATGGCTTAATACTATTAAGCAGCGTATCGCGCTAGTATCGGAATATTGCAGCAGTTGAGCGCAATCAAATTTGGCGACTCATACATCAGGGATTGGACGGATGTCATACAATAAATAGTGAGTTGAATGTGCAGCAGAATTAAAAATCCCTAAAATGCAAAAAGCCCGCTGATTGAGCGGGCTTGTTGACTTTATTGGGAGCCTTCATGCCGTTCGCAGAGCTCAGGGCGTTCAGCCGGAGAGAAGCCAAATTGTTGGCTTTTTGAAAGCCCAGCTTCACTGTACTACCTCGCATGGGAATGCCCTGCTCGGGCAATCCACCGCCAAATTCCATAAAGCAAAAAGGCCCAGTCGTTAGACTGGGCCTTTCTGGCTTTATTGGGAGCCTTCATGCCCTTCGCAGAGCTCGGGATTGTTCCGCCGGAAGAACGCAACATTGGTTGCGTTCTTAAATCCC
>NZ_LXWK01000002.1 GCF_001669775.1 Rheinheimera sp. SA_1 | reverse complement strand
TCAGCTTGTTTAAGGATTGCCATGATTTGGCTATCGGTGAATTTTGATGTTTTCATAGTGAATCTCCTGCGTTTATGTTACGAGAAAATTCTACTTTTGACGTCAGTTAATTTGAGGGGGGATTACCATGCATCATACGGCGTGAAATTAATATCATAA
Source organism: Rheinheimera sp. SA_1 (assembly GCF_001669775.1). Classification (GTDB taxonomy): domain Bacteria; phylum Pseudomonadota; class Gammaproteobacteria; order Enterobacterales; family Alteromonadaceae; genus Pararheinheimera. The sequence continues at coordinate 87,221 of NZ_LXWK01000002.1, read as the reverse complement.
CTAAATGGGTCAACTTTAGGCGGTTGCTCCGGCTCCGTTTCGTATATTTGGATTTCACCTGTAGTTTCAAAACCGATTTGACGACCGATAACTCTCAGCATATCAGCAGATTGCTCCGCATCATTTGCCCAAGTTTTAATTGCCATTATTGCCAGACCTTTTCTGCATTCATAACCATCGACTAGATCGCCGACAACCCCATCAGCTAAAACGGTGAAATGTATGTATTGAGTAGTTTCTTTCCCATACCTCAGTTTTAGCTTCCAATATTTTTCGTCTTCCACAATTTTTCTACTTATGAAAGTTAACGTTGAGAGCACGGGCGCCGCGTAACGGCATCCCAGGCCAACTTTGGTTGGCCGAGTGGCTTGAATTGTTATATGGCCGACTTTAAGAATCTTGCCTTATATGCCATAACACACCCGATGGATCTGCTACTTGCATCATTTGAGCACCCTCTTGATCGTGCGGCCTAGAGAATACTTTTGCTGTGTTTCCGTACTTTTCATCGATATTGAGCTCATCAACTTTTGAGCACCAGGCATGTATGTCTTCCACATACAAACAGAACATAAAATTACCTGCCCATTCTTCGACATAGTAATTTTGTAACCAAAACCCATACCCATCAATTTCTAGTCTAGTTGCATTCTCAGTTTCAGCGACTTGAGAGAAGCCTAAGTCTTTATAGAATCGAAGTGACAAGTCGTAATCCTTTGCAGGAACGAATGGTGTTATGCAATTGACTTTATACTTATTCATTCAATACTCACTTATGCAATAAAGGACATATAAATATCAAATTTAGCGCGGGAAAACGCGCAGGCGTTTTGCCGTCGCAGCCCATGCACAGCATTGGCGAATACGATTTGCTTGTTATGTGTTGTTCTCTGGTAGCTCTTTGATAACAACGAAGTAATAAACTAAGTAACCAATCCACGATATAGAGAACGACATTAGAAACCAAATTATTTTGTGCATTCCTTTTGCTTTTTTTGACATTAAAGCAAGCACCCAAGGTAACACCCAGATTAATAACATTACGAATAGCATTAAAATTTGCCAAATACTTACACCGCCCAAAATAAACTCCTTTTTATGAGGCTATGGAAAAACATAACTATAAGCGCACGCGCGCGAACCCTGGGTGAGCGTCGCCACGGCCACAGGCCTCAAAGTGCGCGACTTGTTAGGTGCCACCACGCTCAAATGAAAAACCTGGAGGATACTGATGAAGCCCATCAAAGTCCCCTTTTGTTAGAGGCACGCCTCGAGACCGAGCAATGGCATAAACCATACCTAGGTGGAAATAGAAATTTGGATACGCAAAACGCATTAGAAAATCCTCTGCTTTCATTGAGATTGGCGACGGGCCAGCCATATCTTCAATGACTACTTCGAGGTTGCTATGCTTTTCATCCAAACTTGTAATGTAGTTGAATGTATCCTCAAGTTGAGCCCTTAGATTTGCAAATGATTTAACCTCACGGGAGTACGAATTGACTTCTACGCCCGCAATAGGACAACAGGACCTTAAGGCGAAACTTGCCACAATCTCTACTTGAACACATAGAGGGAACATATCAGGACTAAGTCTTTCATGGAGTATACGTTCATCACCACCAAAATGTTCCTCGACCTTGTCGAGTAAGCTCGAGAGTAACCTCAAGAATTCAACAAAAATTTCAATATGCTTGTTTTTCACTACAGACATTATCTACACCTAACTATCGCCTAAACGGCGAGCAACTTGTTGCGAGTCCAGCGGCCGAAGGCCGCGATGTTTAAGGCACTTGTATGGCATTTGCGCCGCATTTTGTTTTGGGTTGTGTTAAAACAACTGCAAATAAAAAAATGCAAAAAAGCAAAGTAAAAAATGCGGTCGTATTTCCCCAAATTGAGTGGACTAGAAAATCGTAAGTTGGCGCAGATATATGTTCAAGCACCCAAAACATTGCATATTCACCACCTATGTAATTTACCAGTACAAGTAACTCACCCAATTTGGGATGAAAGAGACTAATAGCTCCGCGAAGAATTAATAGGTACGCCGCGAGAATTGATATTACCAAAAGAGATCTTTTAAATAATGTCTGACTTTGATTCAGCATTTGTAACTGCCTAACTATAAGCTTTGGGTCGGCTGGAGCGTAGCGTAAGCCGTCCCAGTCGCGTAAGCGGCGCCAACAGCGCCTTGTTATGTATGGACTGCAAACCGAAGTTCCCCACCGATTATCTCTAACTCACCAAAATCACCAAATACTTGGTAGGTGCTTTCCTGTTTTACCAATACATCAATATTACCGTAGTCAATTGACCCGTCCGGATCTTGGGCGAAACAAACAGATTCGATTGGCAACAATCCATGAACCTCATTTATCCCGACGAATTCGAGAGTAGCCTTTCGGTAACAAGTGTATTCATTAGGCTTGGCCGCAATGTAATAGTCTGACTCTGGCCAAATACTAGCTTCAAGTTCAAAAGCCAGCCTCCCCGGCACAAGACTCCATCCGAGCACAAAGGAATCATTTAAATCGATGCCCTTGAATAAAGAAATCTCAGTCCAGTTCATGCTCATTCACACATACCTATTTGCTTTGGGGCGGACAACGCAACGCGTTGGACGTCCCATCCACGCAGGGACGACCAAGAGCAACTTATTATGTTTTTTGTGCAATGCAAATCAATCGGATCTAAATAGTGCATTTGAAATTGCTATATAAATAAATCTTATTGTCACGAAAGACAATAGAGCACAAAAAACAAACAGCGCCAGACTCAAAATTTGCACCAAGTAACCTAAAGAACTTAGTAGAATCGCAGTTGCAAGTGAGATAATAAAAATATATCTCAGCAATATACTGCTACTTTTAGAGGCGATATATGTGCAATAGCTTAAACTTCCATAAAATCCAACCACAGCGCCTATAAGCAAAGTAAACCAAACACATGGTGATTTGCTTTAAACAATAATGATCCAAAAAGCGTGACTGCACAGCTTACGATGGTGCATTTAAACAAAACTGCTAAATATCGCTCAATTGAGATCAAGTTGAATTCTCATGATGTTTAGACATAACGCCCCAAGCAGGGGATTATTTTGCGTTTTGAGCATAGCGCTGCAAAATATTTCCCACTGCCTTGGATTGTTATATGCATTTATTTGATATTTCGGTATACAAAATTATTTAGCTCAGAGACCGACTTAACAATGTATAATGACTTTTTATCTGACATTGCTTCTAATCTGGCAGTGAAATCGCCATTCCAGAATTTTGGGCATAGCCGTAAAATTTTATAGCTCTCGAGAGTACCTTTTAGTACCGAACTGCCCTCAGGCCAACCTTCAGGTTTGATGAAAAGCCCTTTTAGAAGTCTCTTTGTCACAAACCAGTAGCTTGTTATGTATGGCAGATCAATGTAAACCAATGTATCTGCTGCTTCCAAACGCTGGTGAAATGAGTTTATTGGTCCAAACCCATCAATGATCCAATTTCCAGACGATAAGATACGCTCATGTGTTTCATCGAATGAACTACGATCTACCAGCTCCCCATTCTTTTTGTACACTATCGAATCTAGCTGATGTAACTGTATACCAGTTGCCAACGCAAGCGCTTTGCTTAAAGTAGATTTACCGCTCCCGGGCTTACCAAAAACTGCTATTTTTTTCATACTGCCTCCTTTATGTAAATTATTCCCATGAGGCAGAAATAGAAAACCCACCTCTATGGGGTGGGTTTGATAAACTACAGACACATCAAAACTCCCACCATTCCTATGGAATGATGATAATTCGAGATACTTTGTGTGTAAGATTTAGATTCATACTTATATCCTGCTGAAAGAACAACATCATGTCAACTGGAAGTCGGATGAAGATTGTCTCGAAAGCATATAACACCAAGCGCACGGGCGACAAACCGCCAGCGGTTTGTCGCCCCTATGGCACGCCTTGTTAGCAAGGCCATGCAACAAACAGCACCAGCCGTGCAATTTAAAAACTAACGACAGCAAAACGACAAAACCACGCTGACGAAACGAACAGACAAAGCTACCGAACGTACTGCAAACACACGATTACTCCGATTTCGACTTTGTATGCTAACAACGCCAGGAGAAACCGAGTGAGACGGGAGCGCTGCTGACAGGCCTAGTTAACTTTACTCATTGCTGAGAACTAAAATCTAGTTGCACTTTAATACCAACTTGTCGGACAGCTATGCCATTTTCTAACTTTGGTTCGTATTTCCATTTAGACAGAGCTGTTTTTGCTTCTTTATCAAAGAAACCACTCGGAACAGATTTAATAACTTTTATGTTCTCTGTTGTTCCTTCTTCCGAGATATCAAATAGAAGCTGAACATAGCCTTCCGGGTACTGAGGAACTGTTGTGGTACAGCCACTTGAAAAAGCTGCAATGGTTAATACAGATAATAGGTACTTCATCGGTCTTCACTTCTAAAGCTAACGCCCCGCGCATGCGCGCGAACGCAGTGAGCGTCGCAGGGGTCGCAGGGGTCGCAGGGGTCGCAGGCCCCGAATGACGCGGATTGTTATGTGCTTAGTCAAGCGGGTACAGTTCAAAATCAACAAACTGCTCCCACTTTTTAAACCACACATAAAACAAAGACTCATCATTTGATTCCATCAGTTGAAAGCAGATGTTTTTCTCTATGTTTACCCATGAATTCAAATAGTACAAGCCGTCTGGGAATTGACGCCCCTTAGCGTTGTAAACCTTGTAATTATCTTCCATTAGACCAGGCTTGAAATTCTCAACAGCCATGTACTTCTTCAAAGCTTCTCCTTAGTGGCACATGACAATTTAATAGAATGCAAAGAACCCACAAGACGCAAATTCTGCTGCATTCTTTCATAAATTTTACTCAAAAGAAGTTAACCTTTAACCCACATTAAATCAACCACTTCTACCCAAGTAAACCAAACCAGCTCAGCTCAACAACGGTTTCGTGCCCGCGAGACGGTGGCAAAAAAACTCAGTAAACTACTGTATATAACAACAGCTATTTGCAGATGTGTTATGGCCTCTCCATTTTTAGATTTTGTTCGCGAGCGTATGGTGTTTCAGCGTTATGCCAAACGCACCATTGAAACTTATCTGTACTGGATTAAGTTCTTTATTTTATTTCATAAAAAACAACACCCTGCCGATTTAGGCAATGCCGATGTGGAACGCTTTCTGTCTTTTCTGGCGAATGACCGCCATGTGGCAGTTAAAACTCAAGCCACCGCTCTGAATGCATTAGTCTTTTTATACCGGCATATTTTGCGCCGTCCACTGACAATTCAACTCGATTTTAATAAAGCCCGCACGCCGCAAAAATTACCTGTGGTACTCACCCGGCTTGAGGTGCAGCAACTTTTATTCGGCATCGATCCGCGTTACAAATTACTGGCGCAACTTCTCTATGGCAGTGGATTGCGATTAATGGAAGCGGTGCGACTGCGGGTCAAAGATATCGACTTTGACTATCTGTCAGTGATGGTTTGGCAAGGCAAAGGCAATAAAAACCGGCGGGTCACGCTGGCACCTGAGCTTATCCCCGCCCTGCACGCACAGATCAAAAAGGTGGATGAGTATTTTCAGGCCGATCTGCTCAACCCCGATTATGCTGGAGTCTGGTTGCCTTTTGCCCTGGCGCGCAAATTCCCGGCCGCGCCTAAGTCGTTAGCCTGGCAGTATTTGTTTCCTTCTTACCAATTGAGTCGAGATCCTGAATCGAATCTCATCCGTCGGCATCATTTGGATGAAACCACCTTGCGCCGAGCCATCAAATCAGCTGCTTATTTAGCGAAGATCCAAAAAAACGTCACTTGCCACACATTACGCCATAGTTTCGCTACCAACTTACTTGAAGCCGGTGTCGATATCCGCACTGTGCAGGAACAACTTGGCCATAGCGATGTGAAAACCACCCAAATTTATACCCATGTCTTGCAGCGTGGTGGTAATGCGGTTAAAAGCCCGCTGTCGTTGTTATTGCAGTCGTAAATGCGCGCAAACGACAATTGTTGAGCGCATAAACTGCGAAACCAAAGTTTTGTCGAATTCAATTAGTTAATTTTTTCAGTTCTTTACGGATATCTTTTTGGGTTGAACGTTCGGTCGTTATCTCTAATGCTTGTTGATAACTTTTTACTGCAGTTTCTTTATCTGCGACATCTTTGCTAAGCTCGGCATAGACCATCAAATAATCGACATATTGCTCATCTCTTACTTTATCGCCGCTCAGTAATAAAGTAAGCGCCTCAAGTGCTTGTTGTTTGTCACCATGATTTTGGAGTGCAAGATAAGCCGACGACATACAAGCCTCCTGCCACTGTGGCAGCTGTTCTACTGTAATAGTTTTTATTTTGCAGCTATCGACAAATAATTGCTGAGCCCCTGTTTTATCGGAAAAAGTCCACAATAAGTTTGCCGCGCGATTCATTAATACCACATCATCATTAAATTCAGACTGGATAGTAGTGACCGTTTTTTTTGCTTCTTTGGCGTTTTGCGTATTCTGCAAGTAATCCATCAAAGCGAGGTAGTAATAGTGTTTATCGAGGTTTGCCAGTTTGTCGACGATGGCTTTTGATTCTTTCTTATCAGAATCCAAAAAGCCGCTTTCTATAGCGAGTGCTTTTGCCGCTTCAACCAGATATTGCGGATTTTCCGGCTCTAATTTCGCGGCAATAATGTAGCTGTCATTCGATTTATCCACCAATCCGAGTTTGTTAAACAAGCTCGACTGCTCTTTTATTTGGAACCAAAGCTTTCCTGCAAAATAACGCACTTGTGCGGAGTTAGGATGACGTTCGGTTAAGGCTTCAAGTTGCGCTTGCTGGTCTTTTTGATTGGTGGCAACAGCGAGCGCAACCTCAAGGATCTCAACTTTGACATCTTTACTTTCGATTGCCTGCAGTTTACTGGCAAGCAACTGATATTGTCTCTGATAGTAGGCTTGCTCAAGCTCTCTGAAACTATTGTTAACTGGTGACGCTTGGACAAACGCTGCGGAGCAGATATACAAAGCGCCAACAATCAATCTAACAGTATCATTTATCATCTGATTTTCCTTCACTGCGCTGGTTGAGTGGATGGGTTTGTCTTTTTGCAATTTTGCGCTAAAGCTTAAACGACACACCGGACGAAACCAACCCTGTGAACCCACACCATTTTGTAACAAAAAACTCATAAATTTACCCCCATTTTCCGCGATTCCCGGTTTGGGCGCATTTCCAACCGCACCTATCAAAAATGGCACTTGTTCTTATGCCATAGGGCAATCACCAAATCATGCAAAAGCGATCTAGTGGTAAAACTGTTGTTGTTGCAAACGTGAAGAACGCGAGTGTTTGCTGAATAATTTTTTGTTGGCACTTTTGTTCGATGGCGCTGCGCTTATCAAACCTACAGTATTTTCTTGTTTAGCAAATCGGTGCATTTTACCGATAAAAAAACCGGCGCTATTGTTGGCGCCGGTTTTTGGAGTTCAGTTTAACAAACTGTCAGCGTGTAATTAAGTTTGTGACTACCACCTTTTAAAAATCAATAAGTTACAACGCATGAAATTTAATTAAGATTGTGACTATGGCCAGTAAAACGACCAAAAACCTAAAAGTAGTTTTAATTAAGTTTGTGACTCGCCTTTGGCAGGAATTAAACGCGATACCGTAATAAAAATTTCCATTTATAGAGCAAGTATCCGAAAGGATCGATGATGATCATAGCTGCTAAAACCGTACCTTGTTAACATGTCCAAAACAGTCTCGTTAGACGGCAGCACATCAACAAACACGCGCTTTTTATATGTTTTCCGCAAGCAAGTTAAAACATGTAAAATAAACGAGTGCCGATACGCTTGATACTGATCACTTATAACACTGTCAGTTCAGTTATCCGTTACTGCCGTGATCGCACCACATGTGAATGGCTGTTTATCGACAACATTCTAAGCGTGAATTATTATGTCGTTGCACTGTGCATAAACAACAGCCAAGTTTACCCGACCAGACTACACGACTATCCTCAAAAAACAGCTCTACTAGATTGCAGGGTGTCGCTTCACTTTGGCGCATTACCTCCAGTTTTCACATCCATCGCATCATCTGCCTTCTGCCCACGGTTGGTCGCCCAGTTTTAATCCTCACAGCTCATTAATTCATTTTTAGGAATAATGAATTAACATTTTCAGGTATTCATGCAAAATATTAAGTAATTATAATGAGCTCATTCGCAACACATTCCATTGCGATAACTGAGCAAAACCACTTAATTGAGAGAGAGAGACCATTATGAGCCGCATTAATACTGTTACTTTTGAAACTGCAAACGCCGAACAGAAAGCTTTGCTGGAAGCCATCCAAGGCCAACTGGGAATGGTTCCTAACTTCCTGAAAGTGTTTGCAAACTCGCCAGCTGCACTAAAAGCGTTTTTAGGTCTGCATGGCATTGCCAACGATGGTAGCCTTGATTTACAAACGCGGGAGCGGATCGCCGTTGCGCTGGCCCAGCAAAATTCATGTGAATACTGCCTGTCAGCGCATTCTGCTATCGGTAAAAAGGCTGGTTTATCTGGTGCTGAAATTGATGCAAACCGTGCTGGCTCAAGCCAGGATGCTAAAGCCGCTGTTGCCGTAAAATTAGCGCGCTCACTGGTTGAACATCAAGGCGATATCACAACGGCTGATCTGTTAGAAGCCAGAAACGTCGGTTATACCGATGCAGATATCGTTGAAATCATCACGCACGTTGGCATGAACATCATGACCAACATTCTGGGTAAAGCGAGCCGTATTGAAATCGACTTTCCAAAAGTTAGCCTGAACTAAGGTGAACACTATGGCGCCCTCTGTTGCCCAACAACAGAGTCGGCGCCAATATTAGATGCTCGTTCAAATGTGTTGTCCTGTTTAAAGCCAAAGCAATCATCGTGGATGAACCAAAAACTATGATTAACTATTGCCAGGCGCACCGTTAGAGCTTTTGAGTGTCAAAAGATCGGGCATGTACAGCAAAGTCGAAAATATCCGGACGCGCTGAGTGTCCTGCAACATCAAGACTGCGACGAGCAAAGGTTGTCTGTGACAAATCGATGTCTGCATAAAAAACCCCCTGTTGTTGATGCCACGGGCCCGCTATCACTTGCCCATTTGGTGCAATAACCACTGAATCTCCTGGATTTACCCATTCATCAGGATCTGGATAGGCTTGAGTCTGACTTAGTATTTCCGCGGCAAGATCGGCGGCTTGAAAGGCATTATTTGCACTAATGACCCAGCAGCCACTTTCGCGGGCGATGTGCCGCATTGAGCTGAGCCAGGTATCACCACTGTCGTAAGTGGGTGCGATATAAATATCCATGCCTTGGTTATATAAGGCGTAACGCGCCAGCGGCAGGTAATTTTCCCAACAGATCAAAGTACCAAGTCGGCCTGCTTCAGTGGAGCACACTTTCAGGCCGCTAGCGTCACCTTGGGCCCAAACCATTTTCTCTGCATTGGTGGGAACCAATTTACGATGACGATTTAGTAACTCGCCATTCTGGCTGATGATCAATGCCGTATTAAACAAAGCCGTTTGGCTGCCTTGATCAGCCCGTTCGTTGATCCCACAAACTACGCTGATATTGTGTTCGCGTGCAGCGGCGAAGATCGGCGCTAGTTGTTCACTGTTGAGGCGACAAGCTTGGTCAACCAACGAACAATGCAGCGCAGCGGATTGTGCATGATCGGTGCCAGGGCGCAAGCGCCAAATCCAAACCGGATACCCTGCGATAAATGCCTCAGGAAATACCAGTAATTTGGCACCAGCTGCCGCTGCTAATGCAATGTTGTGCACAACGGTTGCGATACCGGCATCGCGATTTAAAAATGTTGGTGCTAACTGAGCAATGGCAATTTTCATGGTCTTTAACCGCCTAAATTTAGTTGAGTGACTTATCCGCACGCAATTTCTCGGCAACCAAATCAATAAAAGCTCGGATCTTTACTGATGATTGGCGGCCTTCCCGATGCAGAATATGAATAGGCATCGATGGCAATTCAAATTCGCTTAAAATAATCTTTAGTTGGCCCGATGCCAACTGGGGTGCTATTTGATAAGAAATAAGCCGGGTAATACCAAGACCTTCAACTGCGGCTTCTATCGCGGCATCGTTACTGGTGACTGTGAGTCGAGGTTTAATCCGTAAGATGGACGTCTGCTTATTGTCGAGAAAGCGCCATTCGACATTCGGACCGAGGTTACTGGCTACGATGATCGGATGGTTATTCAGATCGTCAGGGTGCAGTGGCAGACCATGTTGTTCGATGTAAGCCGGTGACGCGCAGACAACCCGGCGGACCGTGCCGACTTTTAATGCTTTAAAACTGGAGTCACTCAGTTCTCCGATCCGTAATGCGACGTCAACGCCTTCTTCGAGCAGGTTCACAACGCGATCTACAAACATCGCTGACACTTCAGTGTCCGGATATTTCTGTAAATATTCGACAATAGCTGGCATCACGTACATCCGGCCAAACAAAACCGGTGCCGTGATGACTAAATGGCCTCGCGGCGAGCCGTTGATACCCACAGCCGCTTCGTCGGCTTCTGCCACTTGGGCCAGTATCCTTTTGGCATCATCCAGATAGCGCTGTCCAGCGTCGGTCACCCGAACATAGCGGGTCGTTCGGTTTAAAAGTTTAACTCCCAATCTATGCTCAAGATCCGCGACAGCTCGCGTGGCAGCAGGCGGAGAAATTTTAAGTTTTCGGGCGCCGGCAGCAAAACCTTCACATTCGGCGACGGCAACAAAGACCTGCATTTCGGTAAAGCGGTCCATACAGTATTCCGTATTTGTAAATAATGAATTGTTATTTACGAGTATTCCTCATTTACCAAGTCCTTGGCAACATAACAGCCTGATTTATTCCGCCACGTAACCTCGGCTTTAACCGAGCTTAGACATGCTGGTCGACGCCCAATTTAAGGAGTTTGTGATGCCACGTGCTTTTGCTGATATTACCTTTACGCCAAGTGTGAAAGCCGCACAAACGCTGTATGGCAGTCGTGAAGCCAATACTGGCTTTGAATTAGCCGAAGACAAACGGCAGACCTTAACTGAACCGGAAATGGCGTTTATCGCTGAACGGGATAGTTTTTATATGGCGACAATTTCCGAAAACGATTGGCCATATGTTCAGCATCGCGGTGGCGCAGCCGGTTTTATCAAAGTGATCGATGAACGGACTATTGGATTTGCTGATTTTAAGGGCAACCGGCAATACATTTCGGTTGGTAATATCAATGCTATGGGCCGGGTTAGTCTAATTCTAATGGACTATCCGGGTCGACGTCGGCTGAAATTGTGGGGAACTGCACAGATTGTGCACGAAGCGGAGGCGCCACAAGTTATCGCCATGTTGGAGAACCCAACTTATCGGGCCAGAATCGAACGCGCAATTGTGATCCGCATCGAAGCTATTGAATGGAATTGTCCACAGCATATTACGCCACGGTTTACAGAACACGAGATCGATCAATTGCTCGCACCGGTGTTAGCGGAAAACCGTCAACTGAAGCAACAGCAGACCCAGGCTCATGCCCAGCATCAACAACTAGGCACCGGATCTTTACCCCTGCAAATTACCGGCATCCGGCAATTAACAGCAGATATACGCTTATATCGCCTGGAGCCTGTTAATGCAGAGTTTTTGCCACTGGTCATGCCAGGTAGTCATCTGAAAGTTCCCTATATGTCTGCGTCCGGTAAAATTGAGACCCGCAATTATTCTATCTGTAGCCTGGACTTGTCACAGCAATATTACGAAATAGCGGTGTTGCAGCAACCGGCTGGCCGGGGAGGCTCGGTAGCTATCCACCAGCAATATACACTTGGTGCAGTGTTGCATTGTGAAGCGCCACAAAATCATTTCAGCGTGCATAACGATAAGCGCCCAGCGGTTTTGATCGCCGGCGGTATCGGCATCACCCCCTTGTTACCAATGTTGCAATGGTTTGATGACAAACAGCAAGAGGTCGAACTGCACTATACCGGCAAGCAACGTGGAACTATGGCTTTTGTGCACGAGTTAACGCAACGGTTTGGCAGACAGACACGGTTTTATACCTCGGCCCATGGTCAGCGGTTAGACGTGGCGATGATGTTTAAACAGGCTCCAGCCGGAGCTGAATTTTACGTCTGCGGGCCTCAAAGTTTAATGGACGCAGTAAAAGCACAAGCCAAACTCGTGGGAATTGCCCAAGAACGCATTCATTCAGAACGGTTTAGCGCCAGTAGCAACGAGAATGATAAAGCGGTGCTGGTGCATCTCAGCCGCAGCCAGCAGCAAATCTACGTTACACCTCAGCAATCAATTCTCGAGGCGGTGGTGGCGGCTGGTATCAAAGCCGATTCCGATTGTTGTGTTGGTGAATGTGGCCGCTGTGCGGTGAAAGTTGTCAGTGGTCAACCTCAGCATCGTGATCAGGTGCTGTCTGATTCGGACAAAAAAGACGGATTAATTTGTATCTGTGTGTCACGTGCTCAGACCGATGAGCTGACACTGGATCTGTAAAACACCATGGAGTATTGACGTTGAAATTATATGAATTTGGTTTATCCGGCAATTGCCATAAAGTCCGGCTGATGCTGTCGATGTTAGGTGTGAACTACGAATCCTATGTCGTTAATGGCAGCATTGGTGAGCACAAATCAGCTGACTTTTTAGCATTGAACCCATTCGGGCAGGTGCCTGTTTTGCTTGATGAAGCAGTGGTGCTGCGCGATAGCCAGGCCATTTTACTCTATTTAGCCTTGAAGCATCCGGCAGCTGGATTTTACCCCACAGCTGTATCAGCACAATGCGCGGTACAAAGTTGGTTATCCATTGCCAGTAGCGAGGTGAGTCGCGGACCTGGCTTACTGCGATTACATCACCGTTTTGGCAAAGTCATTGATGTGGCTAGCGCTCAACAAACAACACAACAGCTGCTGCAAGTTATGAATGCTGCATTAGCCACCCAAAGCTGGTTAGTTGGCAACTCAGTTACAATTGCAGATTTGGCGATGTACCCGTATTTAGCATTAGCACACGAAGGCCAGGTAAACCTGGTCGACTATCCGGCCATAAACCAATGGTTGGTGGCCGTCGAAGCACTTCCCGGTTTTGTCACTATGACTGGTATTCAATTGCAACAGAACAAGGTAAACCAATGACGAACACTGGCGTACGACCACCACTGCCTCCCTTTACGTTAGAAACTGCCAAAATGAAGGTTAGAGCTGCTGAAGATGCATGGAACAGTAGCAATCCAGCCGCAATAGCTCTGGCGTACACCGAAGATAGTCGCTGGCGAAATCGCCATGAATTTCCTTGTGGCCGCCGCGAGATCATCGAGTTTCTGACCAGAAAATGGCAGCGCGAACATGACTATCGTCTAATCAAAGAGCTATGGGCCTTTACCGATGCACGCATCGCGGTGCGGTTTGCGTATGAATGGCATGATGCCGCTGGCCAATGGTATCGCTCTTATGGCAATGAAAATTGGGAATTTGATGAGTACGGCCTGATGAAATATCGCTACGCCAGTATCAATGATCTGGCGATCCAGGTGCAGGACCGCAAGTTCTTGTGGCCGCGGGGCCGCAGACCCGACACCCATCCAGGCTTAACTGAGCTTGGGTTCTAAGCCAGATCTCTTGTGCTGCACCATGCCGCTGAATGATGTTCTTGCAAGGTGCCGCATCGATGCGGCATCTTTTGTTTATAGCAATATAGTATTTCAGGTTTTGGATATTAAGCATTGTCAGAGTGGCAGTTATAATAACGCACTAAGTTGATATCAATGAATGGTTGAATAATGTAATGGTCGAAAATAATTATGTCGGTTTTGGCGGTATTTTAATGCCAATGGCAAAATCAATAAACATTGATACTGTTGGTGATTTCTATCCACAACATTATTATACCTACAACCAGAGCTTAGAATCACTATCTTCAATTTTATCGCAGATTAGTTCATTGAATAATATTCTATTGTTTGCTGGTGAAGATAACGGCAACTTGTATTTGCAGGTTGGTAATATCGGGCATGAAAACTATCCATATGCCGATCAATCACATCCGCCAAAGTTAGTTTATGGACGCAAATGGCGGATTGATCGCGACACGCCAACCCCTGAAATTGTCCAGACCGCACTGCTGGCGATCCAAAAGGTACGCGAGCACGAAGTCAGAGAGTTGCTGGTGTGGCGCGATCCCGTAACTTCGGCAGCATCAACGCCGTTTAGTTGCCATCAGGATGTTCAATTGATCACCGGTTATTTACGCAAGCATCGCAGTCGTCAAACGACTGAGTCCGACCAGTCCAGTCTTGAAACGTTGATCCCTCAATTGACATTTGGCGGCCGTCAACTCAGCGTTGTTACCGAGCTGCCACTTGCTGACAACCGGTGTTTACTCGAAATTTGCTTAAGTAAACCGACAACAAAACACAGTGGTTTTATCGAATTTGATGATGCACGGGTGTCGTTGGTGCTCGATGGTTGGTCGGTCGCTTTATTTTTACATGAATTGATGGATGCATTGATCCGGATCAGTGACATTTACACCGAAAATACTTTTATGTTTGCCGGCGTTCAGCGATTTAACCGCCAAGTAGATCCCAGAATTATCGGTAAATTATCAGTGCAAAGTCGTCCCTATAAAAAGCATATGGCTGATCAAGAGTTTCTGAAATCGTTTAATCGGATGAATTATCAAGTTGATAAAAAACGAGCACCGCAGCTTGGTTCAGGTCAATTGTCGGAGCTTAACAAAGCGAAACTTTACCAACACAATGCTCTTGATGGCCACATGCCGGTTGGATATCAACGAATTGCCGGTTAATCATCTGCAGCGAGTTCGTTATGTTTGTTCAAAGCTCATAAGTTTTTGGGAATATCCATGCCAATAAAAAAATGGTTAATTCAGTACACTATAGCGTTGCCGATTGTTTTTTCTTTATTAACAGCTGTTCAATATTTAAAAGGGCAAATCTTGGAGTATTCGGTAGAGTTTGGTATTACTTGGGCTGTTATATCAATTGGTATTTTTGCATTAAGGCGGTTTTATAACTATCGAAAAAATATTAATTGTGCGCTCTGTAATGATTTACCCAATAGCAACCGAGAGTCTGGTGATAGTAAGTAAACATAACAAGCAAATGTTAATCGCCCATGCTACGCATGGGCTGCGACGGCAAAACGCATGCGCGTTTTTCCGCGCTGAATTTGATGGATATTTTGCAAACTCGTTTTGAAGTGTTCATTCTTTTCTGGAGGCAACAATGGCCGATGATGATTCAATGATTTCTGCAGTCGGTATCGGCTTAAAAAGTCAGCATTTTGATGCAGCCATTCAGGCGAGCAAGCAAGATATAGATTTTTTTGAAGTACATGCTGAAAACTATTTTAATCAAGGCGGCTTAAATCACGCGATGCTCGAACAAATATCCGCCCGCTTTGCGCTGACCATACATGGTACCGGTTTAGGTCTCGGTAATATGTGCGGTATTGAAGCTGAACATTTGTCCAGACTAAACCAGCTGGTGCAGCGTTATAACCCGATGCTGGTATCGGAGCATTTATCCTTTAACCAGGCAATGTTGAACGGTCAGAAATTTCATGCCGGCGATCTGTTGCCAGTAAGTTGGAATGAAGCATCATTTTTTGCGATTTCGGACAATATCTTAAAAGTTCAAGACTGTCTTGGCCGACAAATATTAATAGAAAATATCAGCTATTACCATGTACCAGGTAATAATACGATGCTAGAAACAGACTTCCTCAATATGCTGTGTCGTCAGACCGGCTGTGGTTTATTGGTCGATCTAAATAATTTAGTGGTCAATGCTAAAAACTTCTCTTCCGAGCCACCGGTCGAATATGCCCTGCAATGGTTAAAACAAATTAATCCACAATACATTCAGCAGTATCATTTAGCCGGCAGCAGTAATCATGAGGTTGATGGTTTTATTATTGACGATCATGCCGTTGCTGTTACATCAGATGTTTGGCAGATTTATGATGCAGTGGTACGAGATACGTCAACCGCGCCAGTGCTGATTGAGTGGGATACCGAAATTCCAACATGGCAGGTTTTAATTGCGCAAGCAGCACAGGCAAAGCAACGACTGGTGCAACCGCTATGTTAGCCGCTACCGAACAGGCCGATTTATTAGCGGCGATTACCAGTAATCAGCCAGCTTCATTGCCTGGCATCGCCATTTATCAAAGCAACCGACTGGCCATTGCAGTGCATGCATTAGAAATCAGTTTTCCAACCGTGCGCGCACTTTTGGGCGAAGGATTTGCCGGAGCAGTCCAGCGGTTTATCCAACAACATCCGTTGCAAAGTGGCGACTGGGGTGCTTGGGGGGGAGAATTTCCGCACTGGTTGTTACAACAAACTGAGTTGTTGCCCTTTGTGTATATTGCGGAAATGGCAGAAATCGACTGGCAGTTGTTCCAATTAGAGCGCAGTGCGGACCCGGTACCGGACCCGGCAAGTTTTGCTTTAATCCAGCAATATCAGCCTACAGATATACGGTTTGTCCTGAGTCCGCAGATTTTCCTCACAACTTCAGGTTTTCCGTTATCCAAGATTTGGCAATATCATCAACTTGCCGCTGCACCCTCTCTATTGCAGGAAATAAAATCTGCACTCTCTGACGAAACTTACCATGAATACCTGGTGATTTCGCGGCTACACTGGAAAGCACAGATCCATTTACTTGATCCTGCAGCATTCAACCTACTTAACATGTGTCGACAGGGAAAGTCGCTGTCAACGCTGATAGCGGAAATTGAACGCTTACAACTTGATTTCACTGAGTGGCTTAGCTCTATGCTTAAGTTTGGTGTCATTACCGGACTTTGCACCACATACAATGATCACGTACACCGAAGTTAATCATGACGCTTGCGGGCCGGTGACGGCTGAAAAAGTATCAAATAAAGGGTGGAACCTATGTTTTTCAAAAAAAAGGTCGATGACAAAGCCTGGCAACAATCGTTGGCGGCTGCCGAGTCAGCTTTAGCGCGCGAACAAGCACTCGTTGCCACACTTACGGCACAACTGAATGACTTAAAAGCAAATCACACCTTAGTGGACACCGAACGGGCATTTCAACGCGCCTTAGTTGGCCATTTAATGAATATGGGCAGTTCAATGACTGTGGTTCAAAGTGGTTTAAGTGAATTTGCCGGCAAGATGCAGTTTGAGCAGCAGCGAGCTACAACGATGCAAACCACATCCTGTGAATGCAGCGCCTCAGTGGATGTCATTTCTGGTCATCTCGGAAAAATGGCAGTTGATTCGCAGCAAGCATCGAATCGTGTTGGTGAACTTGATAAACGAGCGCAACAGGTGAGTAGTATCGTTGAGTTGATCCGTGAAGTTGCAGATCAAACGAATTTGTTGGCACTCAATGCAGCGATTGAAGCGGCTCGGGCCGGCGAGCAAGGCCGTGGTTTTGCTGTGGTGGCAGACGAAGTGAGGAATCTGGCGAAACGCACCAGCAGTGCGACAGTTGAAATCGCATCGTTGGTTGCGCAAATGCGCGCTGACAGCAGTGCCAGCCGCACAGAAATTGTCAGTTTTGCTGACCACGCCACTTCTTTTAGTCTGGATGGTGCTAAAGCAGCGAACCTCATCCGCGGTATTGTTGAACAAGCCAATTCTGCTGAATCTATCAGTAAAGCCAGTGCACTACGTGCATTTTGCGAAGTAGCAAAAGTAGATCATTTACTCTTTAAACTGCGGGTGTATCAAGTTTTATTGGGGCTGTCGAATGAAACAGCCGCCGATTTTGCCGACCATACTGCTTGCCGTTTAGGAAAGTGGTACTTCGAAGGCGAGGGCAAAAATAATAGCCATTTACATGGCTACCAAGAAATGAATGCACCACATTTGGCATTACATAAATATGTCAATGAAGCTTTAATCGCTTATCCAGCGATGGATGTCGCGAAGGTGATGACCGCCGTCGAGGGTATGGAAAAAGCTGGAGCACTGGTTATTAACGCGTTAGAAGTGATGGCCAGTTCGGCCGAGCGGCAATATCACCAACCAAAGGTTAAAAAATGAACGAAGCTTTATCTGCGCTACATCCTTACTTTAACGATCAGGATGTCAATGCGCTACAACGTGGACTACTAAGCAGTTTGTTGGTGATGGCCTGGGCGGTCGAAGCAAGAGATCCCTACACCGGCGGCCATTTATGGCGAGTGTCGCAAATGGCGCGCATCTTAGCTAGTGCGGCTGGAGTGACAGAACTGGAAGCAGAGAAAATCGCCGTGGGTGGTTTTTTACATGATTTAGGTAAAATCGCTGTACCCGATCAAATTTTAACTAAAGCTGACCGTCTCACCGACGAAGAGTTTGACGTGATCCGAACACATCCAGATGCTGGCTGGCGGCTGGTGATGGATCATCCACTGGCGAGTTTAGTTGAAGCACCGATCCGATCGCATCATGAAATGCCAAATGGTAAAGGCTACCCGAATGGACTATCGAGTGAACAAATTCCACTCGCCGCAAAAGTTGTGGGTATTTGTGATGCGTTTGATGCGATGACCAGTACCAGGCCATATCGCGCCGGTATGCCGATTGATAAAGCGTTGGGCATTATTGCTGCAAATCTTGGTTCCCAGTTTGATACCGAACTCGGAAAACTGTTTGTGGCTCAAGGTCAGGAGGGAGTTTTTGACCATATTGTGTCGCATAGCGACCATGGGATCCCACTATTAAGTTGTGGCCAGTGCGGTCCGGTGATTGTGATGCGGCGCGAGCAAGTTGCTGGCGAACATGTGTATTGCCGTTGTTGTGCGGGAGAATATGTACTGGCGGCGGATGAGCAACATAAACAAATTGCCCTGTCGACCGGCAAGTTAGCCACGGTAGATAAACTCACAGAAGTTGCTGATAAACGCTTGATTGATGAGTTGATCGATCGGCTTATTGCGGCCTCTTAACCTTAAGAAACCACAACAGCATCGACTTAAAAACAATGACAGCCCTGAGCTGTCGTTGTTTTTTTAAATCTAGGCATCACTGATATTTTTGAACTAGACGGTCTAATGAAAAGAAACCACCGCCAGTCACAATGATACCGGCAAATAATACAGCCCATAAATAATGCAGATATAGTGCAGCAAGCGCAATTTCGCTCAGACTGATCACAGCCACTATATTTACAAAAAATAATCCGAGTGCAGCAGCACGGGTAAAAATCCCAATTGTAAGTAGCACCGGCAGAATAATTTCACAGATAGTACCTAACCAAGCGGCAGCTACACTACTTAAAAAAGGCACCGCATATTCTGATTCAAATAGATATAAAGTGGTTTCCCAGTCCGTTAGTTTTGTCAGACCAGAACTAAAAAATATTTCTGCGACATAGAGTCGAGCAACAAATAACAATGGACTTTGAAGATAATTCAGTAAAGCCAATACTTTATTTGTGTGATTGATGAAATTAAGAACACTAAGCATTTTTCCTGCCCTTATAAAAGCAGAATTGCCTTCGTTGGCATCGGATGCCACCAACGAAGCGCAATGCTGCTAAAGTCATTTATTTTGTGGTGGTGTCAGACAGACCTAGCTTTGCTTTGGCCTGCTCTTTTGACAAACCGCCTAAACCTTCGCAGGTGCCTTTTGCAACCAGTCGATATTCCGCAATGTCGTTATCAGTTTTTGCCATACCAGCACAAGAATGTGAGCCAGTTAAGTTGGCGCAATCATTTTGTCCTGCCGCAGCAACACCGTAGCATTTTTCTTTCTTTTCAGCGGCTATCGCTTCAGAGCTAAAACCGGCTGCTAATACCGCAGCAAAAGTTGCGGCAATGATTATTGATTTATCCATTTTAGTCATACCTCAGTTTGCATTACACATTCATGAAAACCAGCGTTGGTAGATATTACAGCTCTGATGCTGCTTTATCTTTGATAGTTGGCCAGTTGCCCTGAGCGGTTTTTAAGTTGCCTGGGATGTCGCTTACCCATTTTGTTTGAACATCTTTGTTTAAATTCAAATACAATTTTTCATCGACAATACGCCATGCCGTTGGATCAACATTGAATTTCTTTTCCATCGCAATACCCATTGCACAATAACCACCAAACTGCGGTGCAAATTTTTCTGGGTTTGCTTTGAAAGCATCTCGATTTTGTTCTGAAGAAAACTTGTAGATCGTATTTTTGTATACGGCTGTGAATTTATCTACGCCTTGCACCGGCATTTTTTTCGTGAAGTATGCGACAGTATCATAGCCACTGATCGCAACATCATTTAAGTCAGCATTCATATCTTTGTCGGCAGCAACTGCAGCACCAGCGAAAGACAGAGCTAAAGACAGCGCAATACTTTTTGCAATTTTAAAGTTCATCATATTTCCTTAGAGATTAAGTGCCTTGTGCACAGCATCATTATCATTCATCGCTTTCGATTGAAGAATGCCGTGAATTAGCAATTAATTATTGCCATAAGAGAAATGATAAAATTCGTGAGTGGCATCATCTAAATAATTAGCCTGTTGGAGAGACATTGTTTGATGTCCGTTTTATTGATGATTATCTTATCAGTCGCTAAATAACCTGAAATTCCCCAGTGCCACAATACTGAGTGCAGACGTCATCAATTGAAAACCGAAGAGCGGTATTGAGAAAAAGTGTCATTCGCTGCATCAAATCTGGCATCGGGTTACAGCAGTAACTTGGACATGTTGGGGCATTCGTGAGAACAGGCTGCTTATAAAGGGGATTCTATAAGGAAGAGACGATAACTGGTTTGTTCTACTTGCGAATAGCAGTATGCAGCAGCGATCGCTACTACCGAAGTCATAAACAGTCCGCAGCAGCTGCTGTTATTCACTTGGATCCGCGATCAACCACCGATCCGGGAAAAACCATTATTGATACCTGTATTGCCCTCATGCAGCTCGTGACCAGCGGTCTTTCGTGCGATGAGGTCATCCAGTCGTTGTTGTAATGCTGCTTGTTGCGCATCGTACTGCAGCAGTTCGCGTAAGGAATGACTGTTACTAGCAAACAAACAGGTGTGCAGTCTGCCTTGAGCACTGACACGTAGACGATTACAGGTATCACAAAATCCGCTGGCATATGGTGCGATCACGCCAATGCGACCGACCGAATCACGATGTTGAAATTCTATGGCTGGGCCGGCGTTGTTGGCTCTGACCATCTGTGTCCAGCCATTTTGCAGCAAGTACTGTACAAGCCGGGTTGAAGACTGGCGATTTGATTCAAAATACTGTTGGCTATTGCCCGTTTCCATCAGTTCAATAAAACGGACGGTGACAGGTTGTCGTTTAACAAATTCGATAAAACGGAGAATTTCACTGGTATCGGTGTTTGCGTGCAACACTGCGTTTATCTTCACTTGCAGCAAACCGGCATCGACCGTTTGCTGCACACCTTTTAAGATCTGGGTCAGACTATCGGAGCCAGTCATTTTGGCAAATCGTACCGGGTCGAGACTGTCGATACTGACATTCACGGCGGATAGACCGGCATTGGCCCAATCTTGCATGTCGCGAGAAAGGCGGTAGCCGTTGGTACTTAGTGCGATGACTTTCACAGTAGGGATTGCTGCAATATCGGCAATAATGGCGCAAAGGTCTTTGCGTAACGATGGTTCGCCGCCGGTGAGCCTCACTTTGGTTAACCCCAAGGTGGCAAAGCCGCGCACTAAGCGTTGGATCTCCTGTCGTGACAATTCCGGGGCTTGTTCAGCTGTTGCCTGATAGCCGTGTGGCAGACAATATTCACAACGAAAATTACAGCGTTCAGTGATTGATAAGCGTAAATAGTTAAAGGTGCGGGCAAATGAGTCTCGCAGCAGCGGGGCGCTGGTTTGTCCACGCCAGGGTGATGGCGACGCAGTCTCGGCCAAATAAGAATTAAACTTCATCTTGGTTTCCCAAAGACAGTCGTGTCAGCACTGTCAAATTAGCAATTAATGCCGTTAGCTTAGCTGAGCGGCTATATCACCAGAATAGCCATGACCGGTTATTCAGAATTGCTGAATTCGTAATAATGCGAGGCGCTATTTTGCTCTAGACTGTCGTCGTGCTTGTTTTTCGATGTACTGGTCTCATAACTTCAGCGCTGTATTGTTTCCAACTTCAACATGACTCAGCACTTTGACTACATTTGTACAGTTCCATGCATTTTTTGAACGAGGACTGGACAAAAATAAAATCAGACTAATCAACGGTTTCAACTGAATAATTCGTGACCATGACGAGCGAGTGAAGAACGCGTTTGACGATGCGCTGTTGATGAAAAAAATGTACCGACCACCTGCAGCAAAAGCTGCACGTCACAGTTAAAAGGAGTCCTGCATGACTGACACCCCTACCCACTCGCTCACGCATCTGAATCAACATGGTGAAGCCCTGATGGTTGATATCACAGGGAAAACTGCCAGCAGCCGCACGGCCATAGCGCAAGCTGAAGTGACCATGTTACCGGCATTGGTCGCAACACTGGCCAATTTGCCAAAGGGCGATGCGCTGGCGTGCGCCCGTATTGCTGGCATTATGGCAGCAAAAAAAACCGCCGATTTGATTCCGTTATGTCACCCATTGGCACTGACTAAAGTGGATATTCAGTTTGAACTAGATCCAGCCCGAGGAATTGTGCGGATCCAAGCATTATGTAAAGTCGAAGGTAATACTGGCGTTGAAATGGAAGCATTAACCGCGGTGAGTGTCGCAGCGTTAACCTTACACGATATGGCCAAAGCGGCGGATCCAGCGATTGAAATTAACCGGATCCACTTAATTGAAAAAATGGGCGGAAAATCCGGCCACTGGAGACGTTCAGATGTCGGTTCATGCTGAGTCAAAGGCGGTTGCTGCGCCAATTCAAACCAAAATTTTGTTTTTTGCCGCACTCAGAGAAGCCGTTAGCAGCAGTGAAATGCTGCTGCCACAGTTGGCACCGATGCAACTCAGCAGTTTGCTGACATTGCTTGCGAGCCAATCGACCCATATTGCTGCAGCCCTGACCGATCGTGAAGTGTTAACTGCCGTCAATCAACAACTGGTCAACCAACAAGCGTGGGTACAACCGGGCGACGAAGTCGCACTATTCCCACCGGTAACAGGAGGTTAAACCAATGCCTAGTGCACCAGCCGACTATCAACTCATTTGTCGGATCCAACACGATGACTTCTCGCTGGAACAGGAATATCAGGCCTTATTACGCCCGGATTGCGGTGCAGTGGTGCTGTTTTCTGGCTTGGTGCGCGAGCAATTCCAAGCCGAACCGGCCGACAGCCTGCAAGCTCTGGAACTGGAACATTATCCTGGCATGACTGAGCGGGCAATCACTGCCATCGCTGAACAAGCTGCCACACGCTTTAACGTGCGCACAATTACGGTAATCCATCGGGTCGGGTTACTATCAACAGGGGCGCAAATCGTGCTGGTTGGTGTCGCATCTGCACATCGCGCTGATGCGTTTTCTGCCTGTGAACTCATCATGGATTTCTTAAAAAATCAGGTTCCTATCTGGAAGAAAGCGCACTTTCACAGCCAAGCACAATGGGTCGACGCTAAAGCCACTGATCAGGCGGCGGCCGCACGCTGGGTGCAGGAAAACACACTATGAACACAAGACGACGCTGGTCGGTGGTGCTTGTTTTTTGCCTATTGAGTGCCAAATCAATGGCAGCTGAACCGCTTACTATTGCTGCCGCAGCTGATCTACGCTTCGCACTAGCCGCGATCCTCACCGCATTTCAGGCGCAGCAACCAGCAGAGATGGCAATTCCTCAGGTAATTTATGGTTCGTCTGGCAAAATCAGCAGCCAAATCCAGCAAGGAGCGCCTTACGATGTGTTTTTTTCCGCTGATCACCGCTATACACAAATGCTATTTCAGGCCGGCCTGACTACCGACGCCGGCACCGTATATGCACATGGCAGAATTGTGTTGTACAGCACAGTCCATGATGTGCAGCAACTGAGATTAACCGATTTAACCGCGCCGCAATTTCGCTACATTGCAATCGCACAACCCGAACACGCTCCATATGGGGATCGCGCTAAACAAGCCTTGGTTGCCGCAGGAGTTTGGACTCAACTAACAGCCAAAATGGTCTACGGGGAAAACATCGCACAAGTGGCACAGCTGGCACAAACGGGTGCTGCCGATATCGCCATTGTTGCACTGGCATTAGTACAACAACCAGCCACAACGTACAGGGTACCAACTAAGCCAGCAGTGACCAGCAACTATCAATTGATTGATGCGTCGTGGCACCGGCCTTTGCTGCAAAGTTACACTCTAACCAAACGGGGGGCGCACAACCCCCAAGCCCAGCAACTGTTGAAATTTATCGCCAGCCCGCAGGCCCAGCAAATCCTGCAACAGTATGGCTTTGAGTTACCTAAGCCGCCGGTGCAGCCATGACAGCCTTATCCGCCGCGGATTGGCAGGCTATCGGCTTGACCCTGCGCTTGGCGCTTTTAACCACGCTGATTTTGTTAATAGTAGCCACGCCGTTAGCTTGGTGGTTGAGCCACACACCACCACAGCAATCTCGTCACCACTGGTTGCGTTCAGCGGTCCAAGCACTCGTTGCGCTGCCATTAGTATTACCGCCAACCGTCCTTGGGTTCTATTTATTGTTATTACTCGGGCCACAAGGCGTGATTGGCAGCACGCTGCAAAGCTTGGGTTTTCAGCATTTGGCTTTTAGCTTTTCTGGCATTTTAATCGCGTCGGTACTGTATTCCTTGCCGTTTGCCGTGCAACCCCTGCAACAGGCATTTCAACAACTGGGGCGGCAACCGGTTGAAGTCGCCGCCAGTCTCGGGGCCGGTCCTGTTGATCGTTTTATCACGGTGATATTCCCGCTGTGCCGCGGTGGGTTTATCGTGGCTGCCACTTTAAGCTTTGCCCATACCTTGGGTGAATTTGGCGTGATTTTAATGCTCGGCGGCAGCATTCCGGGTCAGACCAAAGTGCTATCCATCTTGATTTATGACCACGCCGAAGCCATGAATTACCAAGCGGCGCAGCAGCTGTCGTTGCTCCTGTTACTGTTTTCGTTTGTCGTATTGTTTTTGGTGTATGGCTTACAGCGCCAATTAAATCGGAGCGACCGATGAACCTGGCCCTGCGCGCAAATTGGCAACAAGGTGATTTTCGCTTGAATATCGACGCGATATTGCCCATCAACGGCATCACCGCCCTGTTTGGTCGGTCTGGCTGCGGCAAAAGTAGCCTACTGAAGTTGATCGCCGGTTTGACCAAAGTCCCTGATGCCAGGGTGTATTTTCAACAGCAATGTTGGCAAGAACGACGCCATTTTGTGCCGCTGGCGCAGCGGCGCATTGGCTTGATGTTTCAACAGCCGGGCTTATTGCCGCACCTGTCGGTACAGCAAAATTTACTTTACGGATTCCAGCGTGCGGCACCGGCGCAACGACGTTTACAACCAGAGCTAGTGCAGGATTTACTCGATCTACACCCCTTGTTTAAGCAGGCTGTCAGCACTTTGTCGGGCGGCCAGCAACAACGACTGGCGCTGGGCCGGGCCTTGTTGGCAAGTCCACAACTATTATTACTCGACGAACCTTTCGCCGCGCTCGACAACCAAAGCAAAGCCGAAATTTTACCCTTTATCCGCGAGCTGGTGCAGCATACCGGGATACCAATGTTGTTCGTGAGTCACGATACCCGGGAAGTAGAGAAACTGGCTGATCAGCTGGTGCTGATGGCCGACGGCCAGCTCGAGCAACAATTTAGCATGCAGCAGGCGTTGGCACAGCCTGACTCGCCGTTGTTTGTTGATGCCGATGCCGCCTCAGTGTTTTTTGGCGTCAGCGGTTCTGCCGATGCTTTTGGCCGTGTCCCAGTTTACAGCAATGTTGCGACGACAGATTGCCAGCTGTGGCTTGGTCATTGCAACTTCGCTACCGGCACTGAATTACGCCTGCGGATCTTAGCAAAAGACGTCAGTCTGGCGCTGACGCCAATCAGTGACATCTCCATTCAAAACCAACTTCCCGCGACAATCCAAGCCATCCTGCCACATCGTGGCAATCTGCTGGTGCATTTAACGTTGGCCGATGGTCAGTTGTTACTGAGTGAGATCACACCTTATGCTGCTGCACAACTGCGATTAACAGTGGGCATGCAGTTAACGACGTTAATCAAAGCGCTGGCTTTAAGTTGAGTGAGCTCAACCAAAGCCCGGCATCCCGAATTTCAGCGAATGCACCTGACCGTTTCAACACTGCCACAGCCATGACAGATAAAGCTTTTAGCGCCACCACGGGCTTTTGGGTTGCAACCAGACCGATTCTCCCTGGCTGACATCCCCCCGCGGCAACTCCAAATGCACCAGCGCATCACCTTCTAGCATTGACGTCAGCATTGCTGAACTATCAAGGCCTACCGCTGACACTGTGACACCCTCAGCAGTGACCTGCAGCTTTGCTCGCTGCAAATCTAATCGGCCTGGCTTTTTCTTGAATCTGCTGGCCGCTGTTGCCGGCCATAACTGAGGGATTTGCGCGGTTTGCCCTTGTAACCGCTGTAACGCCGGTACTAACAATTGTTCACAGGTGACTACCGCCGAGACAGGATTGCCTGGCAAACCAAAAAACCAACACGGCTGACCTGCAGCATCACTGATTTTACCAAAGGCAAAGGGCTTACCCGGTTTCATCGCGACTTGCCAAAAACCAATGCTGCCAAGTTCGGCCAATACGGCACGAGTATGATCAGCATCACCCACTGATACACCGCCGCTGCAAACCAGTACATCAACAGTGCTGGCCGCCTGTAAAAACAGCGCGCGCATCGCGACCGGATCATCCGCCACCCAGCCAAAATCTGTCACAGTGGCACCGAGTCTTGTTAACACCGCACGTAAAACAACCCGGTTGCTGTCATATAAATCGCCTGGCTGTAACGCTTCACCTGGTTGCTTCAGTTCATCGCCGGTCGACAACACGCCGACCCGAATTTTGGCAAATACCGGCACTATTGCAATACCCAAAGTAGCAAGTAACCCTAACTGCAGCGGCCCCAACACAGTACCCTGCTTCAATACCGCCTGGCCGGTACTTAACTCACTTCCCCGCAACCTTACAAACTGCCCGGATGTCGGCGCCCGACTCAGACTGATGTACATTTGCTCAGCCTGATCGTTGCCATTGAGTTCACTTGCCGCGCGGTGATGCCGAACCACATCTTCCTGCATCACCACTGTATTCAACGCGTCAGGTAAGACACCGCCGGTGGTGATCCGGATACAAGCCCCCACCGGCACCTCTCCCCTAAATGGATGTCCCGCCAGACTTTGGCCGACCACAGGCCATAACTGCACCTTAGTAGTGTCAGTGTCACCAAGGTGCTCCGGACAAACATCAGCAGACCGCAAGGCAAAGCCATCCATTGCCGAATTGTTCGCTGCCGGCACCGGAAACGGCGAATAGATGTCTGCGGCCAGCACCCGTTCTAACGCATCTGCCAATGTGACCTGCTCGGTGCGCTCTGCCGTCGGCAAACTATCAAGCAACTGCTGCTGCGCTTGCGCCAACGCGATACCGAATGGCCCTGGTATTGTGTGGGTGTGGTCTGACATTATTTTTCCTTATTGGGGTATGGGGATTACTGCCAATTCTACATCCGGGCAACCAAAGTTGCTTAACACATAATACGGCAACCTGATCATGCAGAATGCACTGGTCTTGCACCAACAGCTGATGCAATATGACGCACTCGATGGCCTGAGGCCAATCATAAATAAATATTCGGTACATCCCAAAAACAGTGCTGTTTTTGGCGGTTAAATTCAGTTGCTGTGGAAAAATACGCATGAAACCAAGCAGTGGTCAGACGATAAAAATTGGCGTTGTCACGGTGAGCGACCGTGCGTCACAAGGGATTTATCAAGATATCTCTGGCAAGGCGATAGAACAAACTTTGACGGAATATCTGCGCTCGGACTGGCAAATGCTTTACCGCCTAATCCCCGACGAGCAGCCGCTGATTGAGCAGACGTTAATCGATCTCGCGGACAACGAACAATGCTGCCTGATTGTCACCACTGGTGGCACTGGACCGGCCAAACGTGATGTGACACCTGAAGCGACTAGCGCAGTGTGTCACCGAATGATGCCTGGTTTTGGTGAGTTAATGCGGGCGGAATCACTGAAATATGTGCCAACGGCGATTTTATCGCGTCAGACTGCAGGCCTACGCGGCCAATGCCTAATTGTCAATTTACCCGGAAAACCAAGTGCTATTCGCCAATGTCTTGATGCGGTGTTCCCAGCCATTCCATATTGCATCGATCTGATGGACGGCCCTTTCATCGACACTGACCCCGATGTGATGCCGGTGTTCAGACCAAAAACTTAACCGCCACCACAGACCGGACAATCGGCACTGCGCGGCAGCGTAAATCGGCGCCAGTCAAATGTCAGTCCATCTAACAACTGCAGCTGGTGCCAAGGGACTTGCCCCACACCAGCCAAAATATTAAGCGCCAGCAGCGCTTGGCTGACGCCAATGACTCCGACCACAGGCGCAAAAATTCCGGCTTCGAGACAACTCAGCTGCGGCTCACCAAATAGAGTGCTGAGGCACTGGTAACACGGCCCATCCCCTTGATTGGTAAAACAACATAGCTGACCTTCAAAACGGATCGCGGCGCCTGATACCAAGGCGGTTTTTGAGCTTACACAGGCTTGGTTGATCAACTGGCGCACGGTTAGATTGTCGGTACAGTCCAGCACTAAATCGTGATCATCCATTAAATTTGCTAACAACGCGGCGTCGGCAAATTGTGCAATCGCGTTAATTTGAATGGTCGGGTTCTGTGCCGATAACTGCCGTGCGGCAATATCAGCTTTATTCTGGCCAATATCGGCCTCGGTAAACAAAATTTGGCGCTGCAGATTACTCAAATCAATGCTGTCACCGTCGACCAAAGTCAACTGGCCAACACCGGCACTTGCCAAATAGGGCGTAGCAGCACAACCAAGGCCGCCGAGCCCGACAACTAACACTTTGCTATTTAATAATCGCTCTTGACCGGTTAAATCCATCGCCGGCAACATAATTTGCCGACTATAACGGCGGGTTTGCGCCAAATCGTCCAGCTGTTTGAATTTGTTCGACATCAGATTGATCCTTGAGCTGACTGCAACTCCCGCAGCAACTTGCCACAGTTGTTGTCATGTGGCTTGAACTTGCTATCACAAGCATAACACTTCCAATCAGAGGGCCCAATTCAGTGTGCCACTGCAATTAAACCTGCCCCTCACTGCACCACCGATGGTGTCATTGGCAGTATTTAACCTGTTTTTGGCATTTTTGCCGAGCCGTGACTCTCTATACTCCTCCAGAACCCTAGCAATTGGATAGTGTTTGTCAAAACTGTCCATGCCTTACCGTCTACGACCATTCTTAATGAGCAAAAAATGAAACATATTGGTTTGACCACACTCATCATCGCCACAGTTCTGAGCGCGGGTGCATTCGCCGCCGATACTAAATTGCCAGCCAATAATAAATCGCCCGGCCTTTTTCTGGGTCAGCAACGTCTGCAAATGACTGAGGGCAGCCGCCTTGTCGTTCCTGGCGGCTGGCAGATAAACAACGCGAGCAATATGCTGGTACTCAATATGCCGGGGCATGGTGGCCAGATAGCAGTTGTCGAGGTGCAAGCCGAGGACGCAGCACATGCCATCGCTGCCGCCTGGGCACGCTTCAAACCAGACTTCACTAGTCCGCTACCCAAATTGACGGCGCAACCAGACGCAAACGGCTGGAGCAAACAGGCGCTGGCCAGCTACGAAATGCCCGCCGGCAGTGCAGAGTTTATCCAGGCACAGGCCCGCCATAGCGGGACATTTTGGAACGTGACCCTTAGCGTCGGTAAGGCCGCGCTGTTTGACCAACGCGCCATCGACGTAGCCATCATTAACAGCAGCCTATGGGCACCTGGATTCGAGCGTGAGTCTCTGCTGGGCCGGAAGCCGCATCGGCTCGACGCTGATCGCATCGCCAAGATGAAAGCGTTCATGGCCGATGGCATGGCGCGCCTGCACATTCCTGGGCTCGCTTTTGCGTTGCTCGACGGTGGCGAGATCGTGTTTGAAGGCGGTATGGGCGTACGCCAACTCGGCAAGCCAGAACCGGTAGACATCCACACTGCGTTCATGAACGGCTCGTCCCTCAAACCGATGACCACCATGCTGATGGCGCATCTGGTCGATCAAAATAAGCTGCGCTGGGAGCAAAACGTCACCGGCATTTATCCTGCTTTTAGATTGAGTGATGCCGCCACCACACAACGGGTTCAGTTGCGCCATCTGGGATGCCATTGCACCGGGGTGCCCAATTACCAGCTGAATAATTTTTTCGGCTTTGGCAGTGTCACTCCCGAAATTATGATGGCCCGCATCGCCGACTTGCCGCTGACCACTCCGTTCGGCGAGGTGTACCAGTACAGCAACCAGATGGTGGCTGCAGCCGGTTTCATCGCCGGCCGCGCAGCGTTTCCCAAGCTGGCGCTCGGCCCGGCCTATGACAAGGCGATGCAGGAGTACCTGTTTAACCCGCTGGGCATGCGCGACAGTACTTTCGACATGGCGCGCGCACAGCGCGGCAACCATGCCGCCCCGCACGGGAATGGTCCCGATGGCAAGACCGGCGTCGGGGCCATGCCATTAAATCATCATCTCATCCCGCTTCGCCCCGCTGGCGGTGGCTGGACATCCGTGCACGACATGGCGCTTTTTATGCAGTTCGAAGCACGCGCCGGAAAACTACCCAACGGTAAGCAGCTCATAAGCGCCGAACACGTGCTGGAGCGCCGGGTGCCGCAAGTCGCCACCGGGTTAGACGGCTATTCGGGGATGGGTTTGGGCGTGAGCAATAGACTCGGGGTCACCACCCTGTCACATATGGGTACGGTGCTCGGCTCGAACAGCGACTTCTTTCTCGTGCCGGAGAGCGGGATCGGCATCGTGGCGCTGTCCAATGCCGATCAAGGGCATTACCTTTTTATGATGGCCCGTCAGCGACTGCTGGAATTAACTTATGACGTCAAGCCCACAGCAGAGTCGATGTTGCCTCAGTTGGTCGCTCAGAATGAAGCCGATGCCGCCGCGCGTTTAGCCGAGGTAGCCAAGCCTGACCGTAGCCTGGAAAAACACCTCGCCGCCCGCTATGCCCATCCCGTCTTCGGGAAATTGACGGTGTCCACTGCGGGAGATTTCCCGGTATTTGACTTCGGCGACTGGAAAGCCAGATTTGTCGGGACCACGAAGCCTGATGGTAGCGTGGTCTTCAGCGCCATCGACCCGATCCACGGCCTGTTTGAATATCGTGTCCAGAACACGGCTGACGGGCGGGCTATTGTGCTTGATGATGGGCCGGGGCAACGCATCCAATTTAATGAAGTGAAAGGGGAATAGGTTAATGCGGCACGTCGTATGCCGCTGTCAGAAAACACTTAGCCAGCAAGGATAGACCCTATGTACTTCTTTCGCGCCGTCGGTTCTTTATTGTTGGCCGCCATGCCGTATCTTGTGCATGCAACGCCACCACAAAAAGTGCCATCGGAGGCTAGCCGCGCTGGCAAGCTAATTTTTCTTGAGCAGGACGAAGAAATGCGACTGGCGCTCGGCGCAGCGCCCGAACATTTACGCGCACAGGCGACTGTGTATGTCTTTAAGAGCCAGGGTTACCAAATGGTCAGACAAGGCAGCAACAACGTCGTCTGTCTGGTCAATCGGGATGGGCAACAAACGGGCAGCGATATCCTGCGCCCGACATGCTGGGATGCCGAAGGCAGCGCAACCATAGTGCCGGTGATGTTGCGCGTTGGAGAATTGCTGGCGCAAGGCAAACCGGCACTGGAGATCAAACATGACATTGACGATGGGTTTTCCAAAGGGCGTTTTTCCAGCCCGCGCAAAACCGGCGTCGCTTACATGCTGCTCGGTGACATACGTTATGACAGCGCCACCAAAGTCGTGACTACCTTGTTCCACCCCCACTATATGATTTATGCGCCCGGCGTTACCAACAGTGATATCGGACTAACGAAGGCTGCGCAGGATAACCATAGCAACCTGCCTTTTATCTTTGCGGGCTATTCGGGCGGCGCACATACCGCCTACCTGATCATCGCGGCCAGCCTAGGTCACAGCACGCCATGACGAACCTCTGGCGGTAGCGTTTAGTGTCCGGACTTTCCGGCAGCTACACGGCGGGTGAAAACGATATCTTGCACACCATCTTGCAAGTCCATTTGTAGCGAGCTCACCTGGCCATCTAGCGCCGTGTTGAACTGTACCCGCTGCAACTCAAATAGAGCATTGACTGCGGCCCGATCCCCCACAAACATGTCGTAATGCCAGTGTTGCAGGGGGGTCACCACACCATGAAAATCAAAGCTTAACTTGCCCTTTTGTTCCTGCACGGTAACGGTGCCATAAGCCGGGTGTTCAAAGCTGCCAGTAAAGTCTTGTAGCGTATGGCTGGGTTGGGTACCGGCGACTCGTTTTTCCGGTGGTTCTAAATCCATATGGTGTGGGTTTATTCCTTTGGCCAGCTTTTCCAGCGCACGCGCGCTCCAATCCACCCGAGGCAAATGCAGTAAACGGTCAGCCGCGGCGCGTGCGGTGAAATGATGGGCATCGGTCATATCCAAATTGGCCAGCACAACGATACCGATATTATCATCCGGGAATATCACCATGGCGCTGCCGAACCCGTCAATGATGCCGCTGTGTTCCAGGCGACGATGTCCACGGTAAAAACTGGCGAACCACCCTGGTGCATAGCCAGTGGGGACCAACTCGGCGGTAATCTCGCCGTCGCTCAGCGTGTGCGGCGTATGCAGAAAATCGATACTAGCCGCTGACAATATTTTTTTGCCCTGGTACTGCCCACTGTTCAGGTGCATCCGTAACCATGCTGCCATCTCATTGACACTAGAGAAAATTCCGCCCGCCGGCGCAATTTGGTGAGTCGGCGTGAAAGGTATGTTCTGCACGGCTCCGTGTACTGGTTTTTGATAGCCCAGACTGAAATTGCCATCCCGCTGGCTTTGCGTCACGGTGAAGTTAGTGCGCGTCATGCCTAAAGGTCCAAGCAATTGCTCGCGCACGGTATCTTGCCAGCTCTTGCCGCTGACAACCTCCGTGACGTGACCGGCGGCAACAAACATGATGTTGTTATACTGAAATTGAGTGCGAAAATCCGTTGCTGGCTCTAAGTATTGCAGGCGCTGGGTGATATCAGCGAGTGTAAGGTCAGGTGCGTTATACCAAATAAGGTCATGCCGGGGCAGGCCGGTGCGATGGCTCACCATGTCGAGCAGACTCACACGTTCAGTAGCCATATTGTCGTGCATCTTGAATGCGGGTAGCCAGGTTTTCACCGGCTTGTGCCAATCAAGTTTCCCCTCCTCTACCAGCGCGGCAATCGTAGCGGCGGTAAAGGATTTGCTGCTACCAATTTGTAGCAAGGTATCCGCGGTCATCGGTAAGTTTTGCGCCACATCGCGCAAGCCATGGCCTTTGGCGTATAGCACTTGATCACCCTTGACTATCACCACGGCCATTCCCGGTACGTCCCAATCCTGCCGAATTTTTTCAACTTCACTGTCAAATCCAGCCAAGTCGTTTTCTTTAGCAAGATGTTGAGTTGCCTCAGCAGGGGCTGCAGCCTGTGCGGGTGCTATAATTGGGGCCCCCACGCTCAGCAGTGTGGTCACAAAGAGTAAGGTCAAACCAAAGTGTTTCATTTTTTTGCTCAATCAGGATGGTTGTCAATGATAAGGCATGGGCAGTTTTTACCAACACCGTCCAATCTCTAGAAAACTGGGCCATGATAGAGTGTTCCAATTAGACAAAAATGCCAAAAACAGGTTAAATTCTGCCAATGACACTGCCACGCAATATAGCAATCCTTTGTTTTGACGGGATCCAGATACTCGATGTAACTGGACCAGCTGCGGTCTTTGCCGCAGCCAATGATGCCGCCGGCCGTGCGTTCTATAACGTACTTATCTTGTCTGCCGAAGGCGGACTCGTACAAAGCAACAGCGCAATCACCTTGTCCACCCAAGCGGTTCTTACCATAGCCCACGACAGCATCGATACCTTGCTAATTTCTGGCGGGAGCGCTGACGGCATGGCGCGGTTTGTCGCCAACGCTGCGGTAAAAACCTGGGTGCTGCAAACGAACCAGCATTGCCGCCGTTTAGGTTCAATATGTACCGGTGCTTTTGCGCTTGGCCAATTTGGCCTGATCGACAACAAGCGTGTGGCAACACACTGGTCGTCGTGCACAGAATTGGCCGAGCGTTATCCGTATGTAACCGTCGATCCTAATGCACTGTTTATTCAAGATGGAAAGGTGTGGACCTCCGCTGGCGTAACTACCGGTATCGACATGTGCTTAGAATTAGTGGCGGCCGATTTGGGCAATCATATTGCAAATGCCATTGCCAAACGGCTCGTACTTTACGCTAGGCGGCCAGGCTTCCACTCCCAGATGAGCCCGATACTGTCGGCACAGTCACATGCTGACCCACAATTTTCACAACTGATCGACTGGATCCGGGAGCACTTAGCCGAGCCCTTGAATGTCGGCAGTCTGGCTGCGAAAGTGGCGATGTCTGAGCGAAATTTTCATCGTAAATTCACCGATGCAGTTGGTGAAACCCCTGCCCATTTTATCGAAACTCTCAGATTAGATTTGGCACGCCAACTTTTGGCAACAGGCCTTTCATTCAAGAGTATTGCAGCGCAAACGGGATACGCTGGGACAGCTCAACTAGCAAAAGCATTTGAACGGCGTGTTGGTATCCCGCTAACGCATTTTAAAGAAACACAAACGCTAAGAGATGAATGAGTCCGGAACAGACCTAAATGTTGACCTGAACTGATACGGGAAAGTAGTGTTTTGTTGAACTATTGAATTTGCGATGAGCTTTTTGCTGAACGACAAGGCCTGATTCAGACCTAAAAAAAGAGGCGAACCTAAGTTCGCCTCTATTCATCAGAGTTTCACACGAGTTTCCAACTACATTTGTCGGTTTCCAACTAGATTGGATCGGTTACCAACTAGAATTGTCGTGATCAGTAGTTGATTTTACTAACGATAATCTTCCGGACTAGGGCAAGCGCACATTAAATTCCGGTCGCCATAAACGTCATCAATCCGTGAAACGGTTGGCCAGAACTTGTTGTCGGCGACGTATTGCGCCGGGAATGCGGCGTATTGACGGTCGTAGGCGCGGTCCCAGTTGGTGTCGAAAATATCGGCCATGGTGTGTGGCGCGAAGTGCAGCGGGCTGTTGTCCGCTGTCCACTCACCTGCTTCAACCCGGGCGATTTCAGCACGAATAGCAGTCATCGCTTCGATGAACTTGTCCATTTCCACTTTGGCTTCAGATTCAGTTGGTTCAATCATCAGCGTGCCAGCAACCGGGAACGACATAGTCGGAGCGTGGAAACCGTAGTCCATTAAACGTTTGGCGATGTCCATTTCAGTCACGCCAGTGGCTTCTTTTAATGGACGCATGTCGATAATACACTCGTGCGCAACGCGGCCGTTGGCGCCTTTGTACAATACCGGGAACATTGGATCTAACTTGGCGGCCATGTAGTTGGCGTTTAAAATCGCCATTTCAGTGGCTTGACGTAAACCGTCGCCGCCCATCATTTTGATGTACATCCAGCTGATTGGCAGAATGCCGGCGCTACCAAATGGTGCGGCCGAAACTGCGCCGTTATCCGCGCCAGTACCAGCAATTTTCACGACAGCGTGGTTTG
Source organism: Rheinheimera sp. SA_1 (assembly GCF_001669775.1). Taxonomy (GTDB): domain Bacteria; phylum Pseudomonadota; class Gammaproteobacteria; order Enterobacterales; family Alteromonadaceae; genus Pararheinheimera. Next base: position 51,339 of record NZ_LXWK01000002.1, on the reverse strand, counting down.
GCAGGAACGGCGCCAACTGTTTTTTGACGCCGATTGGACCCATACCTGGGCCGCCACCGCCGTGTGGAATACAGAAAGTTTTGTGCAGGTTTAAGTGAGATACGTCAGCACCGATAAAGCCTGGTGACGTCACGCCAACCTGGGCATTCATGTTCGCGCCGTCCATATAGACCTGGCCGCCGTGCGCGTGAATAACGTCACACAGTTCGCGAATTGATTCTTCAAACACACCGTGCGTTGACGGGTAAGTCACCATAATGGCGGCTAATTTGTCAGAAACCGCTTCGGCTTTGGCTTTTAAATCAGCCATATCGATGTTGCCGGATTTATCACAATCCACCAGCACCACTTCAAAACTGGCCATTGCTGCTGTTGCCGGGTTAGTACCGTGCGCCGACACCGGAATTAAACAGATGTTGCGGTGTGAATCACCACGGCTTTCATGGTACTTACGGATGGCAATTAAACCAGCGTATTCGCCTTGCGCGCCCGAGTTTGGCTGCATCGACATTTGGTCATAACCGGTAATATCGACCAGCCAATCAGCCAGTTCGCCGATCATCTGGTAATAACCTTCGGCCTGATCTTTTGGCACGAACGGGTGTAATGACGCAAATTCTGGCCAGGTCACCGGGATCATCTCGGCAGTAGCGTTTAATTTCATGGTGCAAGAACCTAATGAAATCATCGCGTGGTTCAGTGCTAAGTCTTTGTTTTCCAGCTTTTTGATATAACGCAGCATCTCAGTTTCGCTGTGATACTGGTTAAAGACCGGGTGCGTTAAGTATTTAGAAGTCCGCACTAAATCAACAGGAATAGAGTTCGAGCCTTTAGCAACGATAGCGGCATCCAATGCAGCAACATCTAAACCGTGGCCAGCGCCGAATACCACATCAAACAGCTTGGCAATATCGGCCGCTGCAGTTTGCTCGTGGAAGCTGACACCTAAAGTATCGGCTAAATCGGTACGGAAGTTCACGCCAGCAGCTAATGCACGGGCTACTACTTCGCTACGATTGGCAACAGCGAAAGTCACAGTGTCGAACCAGCTGTTGTGTTTCAGCGCAACGCCTTTGGCAGTTAAGCCGGCTGCGAAGATGTCGGCTGAACGGTGAATTCGCTCGGCGATATTTTTCAGGCCAACCGGGCCATGGTACACGCAGTAGAACGACGCCATATTGGCCAGTAATACTTGTGCAGTACAGATATTCGAGTTGGCTTTTTCGCGGCGGATATGTTGCTCGCGCGTTTGCATTGCCATGCGCAGTGCCTGATTGCCACGACGGTCTTTCGACACGCCGATAATCCGGCCTGGCATCGAACGTTTGTAATCATCACGGGTAGCGAAAAACGCTGAGTGTGGGCCACCAAAAGCCATTGGCACGCCAAAACGCTGCGCTGAACCCAGCACCACATCAGCACCTAATTCACCAGGGGAGGTCAACAGCAACAGCGCCATTGGATCAGTTGCTACTGCAACAATGGCTTTTTTCGCTTTTAAATCAGCAATCAGCTGAGCATCGTTACGCACTTCACCGGTGGTGGACGGGTATTGAATTAATGCGCCAAATACATCATGGTTTACTGCATCCGCAGCAGAACCTACGATAGTTTCAAAACCGAACATCTCGGCACGGGTACGTACAACGTCGATGGTTTGTGGATGCACGTCATCGGCGATGAAGTAAGTGTTAGATTTGTTTTTAGTGACACGTTTGGCCAGCGCCATCGCTTCAGCAGCGGCAGTCGCTTCGTCCAGCAGGGAGGCAGAGGCCAGTTCCATGCCGGTTAAATCTAATGAAACCTGTTGGAAATTCAGCAGCGCTTCTAAACGGCCCTGGGCAATTTCCGGCTGGTATGGCGTGTACGCGGTGTACCAGCCCGGGTTTTCCAGCACGTTACGCAGAATGACATTCGGCGTATGTGTTGGGTGATAACCCATACCAATGTAAGAGGTAAACATTTTGTTTTTGCTGGCAGCAGCTTTTAAGTAAGTCAGCGCATCCGCTTCTGTGGTCGCTTCGCCGGTGGACAGAGGCGTAGTCAGACGAATACCGGCAGGTACTGTCTGAGCAATCAGCTCTTCGACACTGCTGACGCCCAGTTCAGCCAGCATCGCTGCGGTTTCAGTAGCGTTCGGGCCGATATGACGGGCGATAAAATCAGTTTGATTCGCAAGTTGCGACAGGGTTTTCACAGAAGTGGTCATGCCTGGAATTTCCTAAAAAGCTTAACGGGGGTGAAAGTTGGCTTTGATACGCAGTCAACTGGCATTCAGCCTTGTCTTTCACCAATTTAACACTGGATTTATCCACGATGGGATAAACAAAACCCCGCTGGTTAGCGGGGTTTATTCTATTTTTCGAACTTATTCTGCGATAGAAGCTGCGTAACCGGCAGCATCTAATAAACCAGCCAGCTCGGCTTCGTCAGATGCTTTGATCTGGAACATCCAGCCATCAGCAAATGGTGCGCTGTTCACTGTTTCTGGTGAGTCGTTCAGCGCGTCGTTCACGGCTACGATTTCGCCAGAAATTGGCGCGTAAATATCAGAAGCCGCTTTCACTGATTCAGCAACAGCAACATCGTCGCCCTGAGCAACAGTGTCACCCACATCTGGCAATTCAACAAACACCATATCGCCTAACAGGTCTTGCGCGTGTTCAGTGATGCCAACGGTGTAAACGCCGTTGCCTTCGCTACGAACCCATTCGTGTGATGATGCGTATTTTAATTCTTGTGGGATAGTGCTCATGTTAGTTCCTCAGACCTTTTATTCTCAGTATTTATTAATGAGTATTTGTTTGTTGTTTTTTCGCTGGCAGGCCCGGAAGCCGACCAGCGCACAGCTAGTTTAGATGACTTTTTTGCCCATACGTACAAATGACGGTTTCACAACCTGAACCGGCACTAATTTACCACGGATATCCACTTCTGCCGTGTCGCCAACCGTAGCTGGTACGCGGGCCATCGCAATACTGTAACCCAGAGTTGGCGAGAAAGTACCTGAGGTGATTTCGCCTTCGCCGCCTGCAACAAGCACTTTTTGACCATGACGCAGCACACCTTTTTGCTCCATCACCAGGCCAACCAGCTTAAAGGTACCGGCAGCACGTTGTGCTTCCAGCGCGCTACGGCCAATAAAGTTACGGTCGCTTGGTTCCCACGCGATGGTCCAGCCCATATTGGCGGCCAGTGGTGATACCGTTTCGTCCATATCCTGGCCGTACAGGTTCATGCCTGCTTCTAAACGTAAAGTGTCGCGGGCGCCTAAACCGGCAGGTTTTACCCCAGCATCCAGCAGTTGTTGCCAGAAATCAGCGGCAGCGCCGTTTGGCAGAGAAATTTCGTAACCATCTTCACCAGTGTAACCGGTAGTGGCGATAAACAAATTACCGGCTTGTACGCCAAAGAACGGCTTCATGCCAGCAACTGCAGCTTTTTGCTCATCGGATAATAAGGTCGCCACTTTGGCTTTGGCGTTCGGGCCCTGCACTGCGATCATCGCAAATTCAGGACGCTCGGTGACAGTGACATCAAAGGCTTTGGCCTGGGCGTTGATCCAGGCCAGGTCTTTTTCGCGGGTGGCAGAATTCACTACTAAGCGGAAAAAGTTTTCAGTCATGAAATAAACGATTAAATCGTCAATCACGCCGCCGGCTTCGTTCAGCATGCCGGTGTACAGCGCTTTACCAGGGGTAGTTAATTTGGCAACGTCGTTGGCGACTAAATAACGCAGGAATTCGCGGGTGCGGGAGCCTGTCAGGTCAACAATGGTCATATGAGAAACGTCGAACATGCCAGCATCGGTGCGGACCGCGTGGTGTTCTTCAATTTGAGAGCCGTAATGCAGTGGCATATCCCAGCCATGGAAATCGACGACTTTAGCGCCAGCTTCGAGATGTTTGCCAATTAACACAGTTTGTTGAGCCATCTGTACCATCCTCTGCGCTGATGTGGGCACCAGCTATTGTCATAGGGTAGTAAAGTTACTGTAGTTCCAGCTTGTCTGACAGCATGCCACAGCTATGGATCACTGCGGCTTCTGCCCGGCAATTTTGCTGAATTCCACAGCATCATTACGGGTATCGCTAAAAGATGGCGCGGATTATAGCCGATGGACTAAACAGCAAACAGCCCCATTTTCATTAGATTTAATAATGCGAAACCACCTACATCCTTCCGGTTGTATACCTTATATTATTAAAATCCTATTAAAGTTTAATGACTTCAGGCCTTGCCAGCTGCGGCAAGTCGCCACTGTTGCCAAGGGCGGCCGCCATGATCTTTTCCTTCAACAACGGCAGCTGATCAGTCAGTTTCATCCCAACAGCTCTGACCAGCTTCGGTAGTTTCAACTGGCTACCAAAACCGCGTTTAAACAGCTCCATCGCTGCAATCATTTGTTGTGCCTCACTTTTTCGCCAGCGTTCGTATTGGCGTAACAATCGTTGTTCTACCAGCGGTAAATTCCGCGCTAACTGCTGATTGATTAGTTCTGCTAATGCAGCAACGTCCATCAACCCCAGGTTCATGCCCTGCCCGGCCAATGGGTGAATGGTATGCGCGGCATCGGCGACCAGCACTGCTTGTTGCCGAAACCATTGTTTCGCGTAGCGCATGGTCAATGGATAGACTGACGATTCACCGACCAGTTCGGCCATACCCAGTACGGCGTTGCAGGCACTGGTCAGCTGCTGCGAAAAGCTTGCTGAACTTGCTGCATGCAAGCTTGCCGCATGCTGTGGGCTGGTGCTCCAGACAATCGAACACAGATGTGGATCAGCAAGCGGCAACAAGGCCAAAGGACCGGCCGGTAAAAATACTTGCCGCGCCGTTTGCTGATGGGGCTCAGCCGTTCTGATCGTCGCCACCAGCGCATGCTGCTCGTAATCCCAAAACGCGATTGGCAATTGCAGCTGCTGGCGTACAAAGGAATTAGCGCCATCAGCACCAACCAGCAATTTAGCCAGCAATATTTGCCCATCGGCCAGCTGCAACAGGTTTTGCTCATCGCCAGCGCTGATTTCTTTAATGGTCACGCCAAACCGGCAGCTGATCTGCGGTAGTTGTTGCACCCTCGCATACAGCTGCTGGCGTAATTGTTCGTTATCGACAATAAAACCAAGCGCGGGGTGGCCTAAAGATGCCGCATCAAACGAAATCCGGGCGAAACTGTCGGCTTCCCACACTTCCATCCGCTGATAGGCCGGGTTGGCGGTCAGTTGTGGCCATACCGCCAGCTGTTCTAATAGCCGTTTTGACGCCAGATTAAGTGCACTCACCCGCTGAAAAGTGGCCGGTTGTGGTAATGGTGCCGGGCCTTGATCTAATAGCTGAATGGACAGGTGTTTACTATGCTCGCCGGTTGCCAGCAACAGAGCTAAGGTCAGGCCGGCACTGCCACCGCCTACAATGACTACATCTGAAGTTTGCATGCTTTATGGCACCGCCTTTTGTTTTTATGGGGGATTGGTTGATGCTGGATTGCCTGACGGTAGCAATGACTCTAGCTGTTGCTGTTGCCGCAAGATTGGGCTTAACCCCATGCTTTGATTGGCAAACTTGGTTTTAAGCTCAGGGCAACTCATCAACGCCGTTAAACCAAGGCTGCGACCCAGGGCCATTAAACGACTGTTGTTGGAAAAAAGTCGCACCAGCGCGTCGGTAAACTGAATGACCTGGCTGATATCGGGTTGGCGCAACTGCTGATAGGCTCGGGTCACGGCATAACAGCCAACATCGGCGGGTTTTTCCGAAGTTAATTGTGTCGAGATGAGGCCAGTAATGGCGGCGATATCGCGTAGCGCCAAATTAAATCCCTGGCCGGCGATTGGATGCAAATTATGCAGGCTATTGCCACAAAGCAATACCCGGTGTTTGGATGGTTCAGCACTGTATTTGAGCGTTAACGGATAGAGCTGCCGCTGGCCAACTTTTTGAAACACGCCGGCTCTATAGCCAAAAGCTTGTTGTAATTGCTGTAAAAATTGCTCGTCTGGCAGTTGTAGTATTTGCTGTGCTTGCTGTGGCGGTAAGGTCCAGACCAGCGAATAACGCTGCTTAGTTAACGGCAATAAGGCAATTGGGCCATCTGCAGTAAAACGCTCAAAAGCAATGTGTTGATGCGTCTCAGCCAGCCCGACATTGCTAATAAGTGCCGCTTGGCTATAAGGCTGCTGGGTCAACGCCATGCCGGCCAGTTGCCGGGTTGGTGAATCACCACCTTCACAGATAATCAGCAGTTTGGCAGTAATTTCGACGCCACTTTGTAGCTGCAAAATTTGCTGCTCGGGGGTGGTTTGCAGGCTCTGGATGCGATCCGGTCTGAACCAGTGCAAGCGACCTTGGGCGCTGAATTTGGCTAATTTGGGGTATAACAACGCACCCAGCCATTCAATTTCCAGCACCTGACCCAGGCTTTGCCGGTTAAATTCGGCCGCGTTTAAATAGGTTTTACCAAAATGGCCGCGATCGGACACCTGAATTTGTTTTATGGCGCAGGCATTGGCCGAAATTTCCGACCACAAACCCCAGTGCTGCAGCAATTCCACACTGCCGGCAGCAAGCGCAATGCTGCGACTGTCGAAACTGTTGATTGGAGCGCTGGCCAACACGGCAGAGCCTGAACTCATTGCAGTGGCAGCTGAACTAACGGTTTCAGCAGTTTGTTCAACAATAGCCAGCTGTAACGACGGATGCTGCGATAACAACACCTGCGCCAACATAGCGCCGGTCATGCCACCACCGGCAATCACCAGATCAAAGTTTTTCACCTGAGCATCAACTGTTCAATAGCGCTGATTTCTTTGGGCACAGTATCGGTCAAATTCAAATGTCCTTCGCTCGTTACCAACAAGTCATCTTCAATCCGCACCGCCAGCCCCCACCATTTGGGGTCGCAATCAGAGCCGGTTGGGATATACAAACCAGGCTCAATCGTCAGTACCATGCCGGGTTCAAATGGCCGTTCGATATCATTGACTTTATAAGCACCAACATCATGTACATCCAGCCCCAACCAATGGCCAAGGCCATGAATAAAGTACTTTTTGCAGGCCAGCTCCGCGACGAGCGACTCTTGTTCGCCCTGTAAAATGCCAAGTTCTAACAAGCCTTTGGTTAGCGCAAAAATGGCTGCAGCTAAAGTATCTTTGCTGCTATTACCCGGCTTCACTGCGGCGCAGGCTGCATATTGTGCATTTAACACAACCTGATAAATCGCCGCCTGCTCAGCGCTGAATTTACCGTTCACCGGGAAGGTACGGGTAATATCGGCGCTGTAACCTTGTAGTTCACAGCCGGCATCAATCAGCACTAAATCACCATCTTTAAGCTGCGCATTATTGTCGGTGTAATGCAAAATACAGCCGTTTTCGCCGCCGCCGACAATAGTGTTATAACCACATTCGCGGGCGCCTTGCATACCAAAATGATGGCGAATGGTTGCCTCTAACTGATATTCCCACATCCCTGGCTGGCAAACCTGCATCGCTTTAACGTGAGCTTCAGCGCTAATCACACCGGCCTGGCGCATCACCGCGACCTCGGCTTCATCTTTAAATAATCGCAGTTCGGCAATCACTGGCCGTAAATCAAGGATTTGCGTCGGCGCGGCATAACCGCGTTTGGGGTATTTGCGCAGCGTCGACAGGCTGCTGCTGACCAGTGCATCAAATTCGGCATAAGTGCCTGGCGCATACATCAGCGTGGTTTTCTGGTTCAATGCATTTAATAGCTCAGTGTCCAGCATGGTATTGGCAATAGCTGGCAGCCCAAATTGTGTTGCGGCCTGCTCAGGGCCAAAACGGCGACCTTGCCAGATTTCGGCCATTTGATCTTTTACCCGGCATAACAACAATTCGGTGATGTCGCCGGACGCAGCTTTTTGGATAATCAACAGTGCATCTGGCTCCGGAAAACCGGTTAAATAGGTAAAATCGCTGTCCTGCCGAAAAGCAAACTCGGTATCACGGCTACGGGTAATTTCGGTAGCCGCCGGCACTAACAGCACTGAATTTAACGGCAAACTGGCCGCCAGACGGGCGCGGCGTGAAGCAAAATGGGCAACGGACATCATCAACTCCGAACTTAAAATGGCTGCTTTTGCAAACAATCGCAGCTTAATGCAAGGTTTTTGAAGCGACTTCGCTGATGGTAAATTTCTGTCCGACTTCGTTAAAACAAGTCAGCACCATCAAACGTACATGTTCCAACACCAGATAATAAGATTCTTCATTTTCTGCTTCACTGACATCGTCTTCAGTATAAATATCAATACGGGTTACTTCGGATAACTGTTCAATCGCATCCCGCACATCAACTGACACCAGAGATAAATCGGTTTGCTGAATGGCAAAACCAACCAGAAATGCTTGCGCCCATTCCACTAATGCTTCGAGGCGTTCTGGCATCGCATCGTCGTCGGTCGGAACTAATAGTTGCAAACTGTAGTCTTCATCAGCGAGTTGCTTGGCAGTTTCGGTGATTAATTGTTCAATGGACACTTTTAATTGTGCATTGAGCGCCTGTCCATCGTTTAAGAAGTCGTACAATACTGGTAAAATCGTCGCCGAATCCGCCGGAACACCGGCGCTGAGCATGCCAGCAATCAAACCATGTAACTCGGCAGCTGACGCCATCACCGAATTTTGATCAAGTTGACTGGTCCAGTGATCGTAATTAAGCAGTTGAGAATTCATTGAAGGTTGCCATGACAATAAAGATGCTCACTATGCTATCACCAGAGCCCGGCAGCGCCAAGTCAACCGCAGCTGTCTGAGCAAAACCTGAACCCTATTCGTTTTAAGATTGAAGGCCATTATGTACCCGAAAAAGCAAAACCCAGAACAGCAACCAACCAAACCAAAACAAAAACAACTGACGGTTTCGGTATTAGGCCGCCATATGAAAATTGCCTGCCCGGCCGGTCAGGAAGAAAAGCTGCAAAATGCCATGCTGGAACTGGAAGAACGAGTTGGAAAAACCCGTTATCAACCAGGTGTGCATGGCGCCGAAGACGTGTTACTGATGATTGCGTTAAATTTGTGCAATGAGATCCTGGAACTGAAAAAGAACGCAGAATAAGGGTTCCCGCAGGTTATTCCGGTGATATACTTACCCCGTTCTCTGGGTTGTTTGTGATCAAGCCGATGTCCCCGAGCCGATAATTGTTTATACATAGGAATTCTTTTCCAGCACTATTGTGCAAGCCCGGCTCGTATCGGGAAGCCTGCGGTGCTGATCTGACTTCCGCCTTGAACCTATGGTTCGAGGCTAACGTTTGACACGGCAACCTCGAGAACACTTACCTGCTCTACCATTTTGCTTTATCCTCGTTTTATCTTCATTTTCAGTTACGGCTTAGTCACTGCATTGTAAAAGCTGGTTCTGGCCAGTATTCAACATTGATTGCCGCCGTCGTTGCCGGAGCTCGCCGTTGTCAGATATCAGCACCAAACGTAATCAATTGCGCCAGCTTATTCGGCAACGCCGTCAGGCATTAAGCCCGACGCAGCAACAAATAGCGGCAATTGAGTTAGTCCGGCAATTTAGCACGCAGCCACAATTGGCGAAGCTGCAACATATCGCCCTTTACCTTTCCAACGATGGTGAGCTGGATACCGGGCCACTGATTAAGTCGCTCTGGCAACAAGGTAAATCGGTGTATTTACCCATTTTACACCCACACAAACCCGGTTATTTAGTGTTTCAGCAATACCGTTCCGACACCCCAATGATCAGCAACAAATTTGGCATCTTTGAGCCTGTACTCGATGCCACTCAGTTAAAAGCTTTACCAGAAATAGAGATGATTGGCTTGCCGCTGGTGGCTTTTGACAAGCAGGGGAATCGGATGGGGATGGGCGGTGGTTTTTATGACCGCACTTTGGCCAACGCGGTGTTTTGCCAACCAGCGCCGTTATTGGTTGGTTTAGCCCATCAATGTCAGCAGGTGGAACAGGTGCCGATCGAGTCCTGGGATGTACCACTAAATTTAGTGGTGACGCCAGAACAAGTGGTGCTGCCACAGGCGTTTTCGCGCTAAAACCGGCCTAATTCGCACAATTTATTCATATAAAGCCGCTAAATCATCACTGTGTCGGCAGCGGAAAGCTCTGCTAAGCACTGGTATCCAGCAAACTTTTTGATATACTCGCCGCTTCGCAGTTACAAAATGGTTTGTATGGAAATCCTGATCCTCGTAAGTTTAATTCTGCTTAACGGCATTTTTGCCATGTCAGAAATTGCAATTGTCACCGCCCGTAAATCACGATTGACCGCACTCGCCCACAATGGCAAATCCTCAGCAGCCATAGCGCTGAAACTGGCTGAAGATCCAACCCAGTTTTTATCAACAGTCCAGATTGGTATCACTTCCATCGGTATTCTGAACGGTATTTTCGGTGAAGCCATCTTAGCCGGGCCTTTTGCTATCTGGCTGCAAAGCTTTGGTATGTCCGTCGCATTCAGTTCAATTTTAGCTACAGTGCTAGTGGTTATTGTGGTGACTTATGTTTCCATTGTGGTCGGTGAACTAGTACCAAAACGGATTGGGCAGATTAGCGCTGAATCAATCGCCTGCGTGATGGCAAAACCAATGTTATTACTGGCGCTGCTGACCAAACCTTTTGTCTGGTTGTTATCAGGTTCGACCCACACTTTAATGCGGGTATTTGGTTTTTCGCATAACCAGAGCTCGAACGTAACCCATGAAGACATCCATGCTTTATTGCAGGAAGGCTCCAGCTCCGGCGTCATCGAACACAACGAACATACCATGGTGAAAAACGTGTTTCGCCTCGACGAGCGCAGCATTTCATCGTTAATGGTGCCGCGCTCGGACATCGTATTTTTAGATGTCGAACATTCGATTGAAGAGAATCTGAAACTGTTAACCTTGTCGCCGCATTCCCGTTTCCCGGTTTGCCGTGGTAATGCCGACGAGCTGATTGGCGTGGTATCCACCAAACAATTATTGGTGCAATCGGTGACCGGTAATTTGACCGATTTAACTGCCTTAGCCCATCCGTGTAACTTCGTGCCGGACAGTTTAACCGGTATGGAATTACTGGAACATTTCCGCACGTCTGGAAGCCAGATGGTGTTTGTAGTTGATGAATATGGCGATTTAAAAGGTTTAGTCACGCTGCTGGATTTGATGGAAGCTTTAACCGGTGAATTCACCCCGGACAGTGGCGAAGATATGATGGTGATCACCCGCGAAGATGGCTCGTTATTACTTGATGGCTTATTGCCAGTGATCGATTTGAAAGATGCGCTTCATATCAACAAGTTACCTGAAGAAGAAAGCAACCGTTACCAAACCTTAAACGGCCTGATCATGCTACTGCTGGGCAAAATGCCGCAAACCGCCGACAAAGTTAAAGTGGGTGTCTGGTCGCTGGAAATTATTGATATGGACGGCAAACGGATTGATAAAGTACTGGCGATAAAAGATCCCGAGCCTTTAGAAGATGGCGAGCTGGACAGCGACAGTGAAAAGTCTGGTTAAGCGACTGGCGCTAAATTAGCGACACTTGGTTATACTTTGTTACAAGAGCTCGGCTTTTGCCGCTTTAATCCGACAGTTCACCGCAGTTTATCAGCCGCCTTTAAGGCGGCTTTTTCTTTTCATGATAGTCTGACGTGTTTTTAACCTGACCATCCGCAGTCAGAACCCCTCAACATTTTGCAATTTTTTGGAACATTTATGTCAATCAAACCTTGGATGACACTGTCATCTGCGTTGTCGTTGTTCGTGCTTGGTGCGTGCGCCAGCAGCCAAACCGCTGTAGCTCCAGCAGCCAGCACCCAAACCGCCGCCGATGCCAATCGCATTGAAGCCCATATGACCTTTTTAGCCGACGATGCACTCGAAGGCCGCGATACCGGTAGCCAGGGTCACTTGATCGCAAGCCAGTATATTGCGACCAACTTTAAACAGCTTGGCTTAAAGCCGGCTGGCGATCTGGTTAACGGGCAACCAGGTTATTTTCAAAAAATGAACCTGAAAAAAGGCCAACTGGTTAAACACAGCGCTGGTCTGACGCTGCACCACAAGGGCGTAGATACTGTGGTGCCTTATCCAAAACACTTTATCACCCGCTCTAGTAGCCACGACGGTAAAGTTGCAGTAAAGGCCGATTTAGTCTTTGTTGGTTACGGCATGGTGTCTCCGGAATTTGGCATTGACGATTACGCCGGCCTTGATGTGAAAGGCAAAATTGTAGTGATGTTGCCAGGTCGCCCACACAAACTGCCAAGTGAAGAAGCGGCACACTTAAGCTCGCAAAAAACTCGTTTAGCCGCTGAACGTGGTGCCATTGGGATTATTTCAGTGCATACACCGGAAGCTGAAAAAACCCGGCCATATGCCAATAGCTTGTTGTACCTGAACAGCCCGGATTTAAGCTGGGTCAACGCTAAAGGTGTGGCGGAAAAAGATTATCCGGCGATTAAAGTCAGCGCTTATATGCACATGGATGCGGCCAAAACTTTGTTTGCCGATGCGCCGAAAAGCCTGGAACAAATTTATGCCATGCTGGAAAAGAAAGAAGTGCCAAAAGGTTTCGCCCTGCCCACTTCTGCCAGCCTGACCCGTGAATCCAGCCATAGCATGATCCAAAGCCAAAACGTCGCTGCCGTACTGGAAGGTTCTGATCCAGTCCTTAAAAACGAATACGTAGTCGTGACAGCGCACTCTGATCACATCGGTATTGGTAACGACTTACGTTCAAAAGACAAAATTAACAACGGTCTGATGGACAACGCCGCTGGTGTCGCCATTCTGTTGGAAACAGCCCGTTTGTATACAGAATCTGCAGTAAAACCAAAACGTTCTATTTTGTTTGTTGCGGTGACCGGTGAAGAAAAAGGCCTGTTAGGTGCTGATTATTTTGCCCATTATCCGGTCAAACCAATCGAATCGCTGGTTGCTAACGTCAATCTGGATATGCCGGTACTGCTTTATCCATTCGCTGATATGGTTGCCTTTGGCGCCAACCATTCAACACTGGGCGCCACTGTAGGTCGTGCGACGGCCAAACACGGCATTAAGTTAAGTGCTGATCCAATGCCAGAGCAGGCCATTTTTACCCGCTCAGATCACTACACTTTAGTGAAAAAAGGCGTGCCGGCAGTGTTTCTGATGACTGGTTTTACCTCAAAAGATCCAGCGCAAAAAGGTGGCGAGATTTGGGGTAAATTCTTCGCCAAGCATTACCATAAACCAACAGATGACGTTGCGGGTTTAACCAAAGATTTTGGTGCTATTCGCTATGACTCAGGCGCGCTGTTTGCCGATATCAACATGGCGATTATCGAAGAAATTGCCAACACTGAGCAACGGCCGCAGTGGTTAAAAGAATCGTTTTTTGGCAAGACTATTGGCTTAAAGATTAATACCCAGCAGTAATTTGTTAACCTCGGGGTCAGAGTCAATTGTTAACAGTTTCTGTTAACAATTGACTCTGACCCCGATATTAACATTTATGCCTTACACAAATGCACTGTCACTTCTTCACGGTCGTGAAACAGATGTTTCGCCTGAAATATTACTGCAAGTCCTGCTTCATCAAAACGCGCCTGCATCTGACCCAGTATTTCCTGTAAGGTTTCGTAGCGCTTTTTCATCGGCAGTTTTAAGTTAAAGATACTTTCCTGACACCAGCCTTTAATCAGCCAGTCGCAAATCAGTTGGCCAACCCGGTCTGGTTTTTCAATCATGTCGCAGACCAGCCAATGCACGTTGCGTTTTTCTGGCCGGAATTTAAACCCATCCACCTGAAAATGTTTCACCTGACCGGTGTCCATTAGCTTTTGGTCCATCAAACCGTTATCAATGGCTACCACCATCATCGAGCGGATCACTAACTGATAAGTCCAGCCGCCTGGGCTTGCCCCTAGATCTACGGCGTTCATACCGGAGGTTAAACGGGTTTCCCACTCATCGCGTGGTACAAACTGCAGAAAGGCTTCTTCTAGTTTCAGCGTGCTGCGACTTGGTGCATCGTTCGGAAACTTTAACCGGCGAATACCGTTTTCCAGCTCGCTGCTGTTTTCCGGATACGACAGTGCCAGATACGCCTGTTTGCCCGATAATAAAAACAAATGCAGCACCGGCGCGCGTGATTGTTGTTTTGGCAACATCACACCAGCCTGACGCAAGCTTTGGCGCAGTGGTACTGTTAACTTACGCGCTAACGTAGATAATTCTTTACCATCATTGGTATCCGGATATTCCACCCGAATTTCACCACAAGGACTAAGTTCTGCACTAAGCGCCAACTCAACCACAGCACTGACGCGATCTGTTGGTGGTAACTCAATTAAATCACCAATCACTAACGCCCATTGGCGAACAAACACCAGCTGTTCAAACGGGAAATCACGATAGAATTTTGCCAGCGCTTCGCTGTCATAGGCTTCAAACACCATATAGGCGCTGTCATTTTTTAGTTTGCAATAACCAAACACGCCATGCTGACCGGCTTTGTCCTGAATTTCCGCCGCGCATTCTTTTTCAAAACCAGCACGACAGTACAAAATTAGTTGTTTCATCTTTATTTCCTGATCCAGGCAATCACCGCCAGCAACAGCCAGCTTATTAACAGCAACTGACCGCCCAGTGGAGCCAGCTTACCAAAATGCAGGGGCAGCGCAAAAAGCCCTGCCCACACCGTATATACAAACATCCATAAACCCAGATGCCAGCCAATAATCACTAAAGGCAGTAATTTACCTGGGCTGGTGAGGGTTTTTAAATATAGCCCTAAGGCCAATAAAGCCAGCGTCTGAAACGCCAGCAGTGCCGTGCTGCTCAGCAACGACGCCAACATATTGCCGCTAAACTGCGCCAGAAATACATGGGAAATTGCCGCTGACATGCCAACCACTATTGCGCCATAAAGAGCGGTCAGGCTAAGGCTTAGTTTTATTAAAAGTTGTGGATTCAAAATTTTATCCATCTTAAACAGAGCTTTTTTACTGTGCTTTGTCTGTAGGTTGTAGAGCCATTTGACGATGACTAATGAGCATTCATTAACGTATTCAGCAAAAAGTCCGCCTGATAAAAATACTGGCAATAGCGGCCGTCTGCGTCAGCAATTGTGATTGCGTGTGGCTATGGCGTTTTAGCGTCTTTAAATCGTGATCGCCACCTTCAAGCCAGCTGATTTCAACCAAAGGCCAACTATAGCCTGCCAAATCTTCCGGCATACCAAAAGCATCTCTATCGCCCTGCACTATCAACAACGGCTGTTGCAATTTTGCAAAATGCAAAGTCCGTGGTTCGATACCAAGCTGCTTTTTTGCCGGTGGGCAAAACGGATAACCAAAAGCCAGCACGCCTTGCACTTTGCCCGGCAGTAATGGTTTATCAACTACTGCTGCATCAGCTGCCAGCAGCGTCGCCACCCGGCCGCCCATCGATTTGCCACCGATAAACAGCGGTAAATCATCGGGCAAGGTGCGGATCGCCGCCGCAATTTCCTGCAAAAGTGTAGCTACTTTCGAAGGGGGTTGTTTTTTGCCAGCAACCGTTTTTGCCATATAACCAAAGTTAAAACGCCAGACTTCAATGCCCTGCGCTGCTAATTGCTTCGCCAGCTGCTGTAAATAATCACTGTCCATTGGCGCGCCGGCACCGTGTGCCAGTAATAATCGGGCAACCGGCTGTTCTGCCTTATCGACAATAAAATCAGTGGCATTGAACTGTTTACTCAACTGGGTATTCAACTGCATACTCAATCAGTCACCGGCGCAATATTAAATTGCTGCTCTTGAAAGTCTTCCTGCTCACGTTGCACCAATTCAATCATCCACTGCCGGAATGCGGCAATTTTGCCAAGCTCGGTCTGATTATCACGACATACCAGATAATGCGCGTCCTTGGTTTGCAGTACATGATTAAACGGCACTATCAAGCGGCCGGAATTAATGTCGGGTCTTGCCAATACGTTATGTGCCAGCGCCACACCTTGCCCATGAATGGCCGCCTGCAACACCATGGCACTGTGGCTGAAAATCGGCCCCTGATTGACGTTAAAATGCTTAAAGCCCTGACTGGTAAACCAGGCTTTCCAAGCGTCACGGGTGGTGTCGTGCAATAAGGTATGAAAACGTAAATCGGCCGGCTCATTTAAAGGTTTGGCGCGATTCAAAAGCATCGGCGAACAAACCGGCAACAAATATTCGGTGTGCAGTTTATCTGAATGCAAATTGCGCCAGTTGCCACGACCATAATAAATGGCGACATCAATGTCGTCACTCATCGAACCTTCTTCGGCATCGACGGCGCGAATTCGCACGTCAATATCCGGATGTAATTCACTAAACAAGCTTAAGCGTGGCACCAACCACTGAATGGCAAAACTTGGCTGCAGACTGACGGTTAACGCACCTTTGGCACCACGTGCCAGCAGTTTTTCAGTCGCTTCATGCAGCTGCAGGAATATTTCTTTAATATCCAGAAAATACCCCTGGCCTTCTTCAGTCAGCAGCAACGAGCGATTCTTGCGCATAAACAGCTTCAGACCAAGATGGTCTTCCAGTGCTTTAATCTGATGACTGATGGCCGCTTGCGTCACATACATTTCTTCTGCGGCCTTGGTAAAACTTAAATGGCGGGCAGCAGTTTCGAAAGTTTTAAGCGCATTTAACGGTGGTAACCGGCGGGCCATAGTTCATCCTAATACTGATTAATAGCTTGTTACTTGCCGTTCGCAGGAGGAACATACCCATCAACTTTGACTTCCTGGCCTTCAAATAAAAACTGCTGCATGTTTTCTTCCAGCAATTTGCGATGTTCCAGGTTCATCATATTGAGCTTTTTTTCGTTGATCAGCATGGTTTGCTTGGCTTGCCACAGGGCAAAGGCTTCTTTGCTGATGTTATCGAAGATTTTTTTACCCAGTTCACCCGGGTACAGTTGAAAATCGAGGCCTGGTGCCTGCTTTTTCAGATAAACACAAAATACTTCACGAGCCATCAGTCAATCTCCTGCCATCAAAACCGGCGGTCGCCGGTGGGAACGGCGGCATTGTAATCTATTTTAGCCTTGCTGGCTTCAACCGATGTCGGGCTTTGGAATTGGCGAATTGCTTACGTTTAAAAATTCCGGCTGTTGCTCGATAAAACTGCGGATTGGCGCTGGCAAACCAACTTCCGCCAATTGCTTTTTATGGTACCAACTGCTGGGTTGTTGTTCCTGTGCCGAGTCTTGCACCTGCAGCACCTTCGCCAAATGGCTGTGATCAAGCTGCCACACCGTGGCGTTTAATTTGTAATGGGTAAATTGGTGTACAAACTCGCCATGTTTTTTGGCTTGTTTTAGCAAAACATCATCAGCTGCGACTTGCGGCAACGACCATAACGAAGCCCAAATCCCAGGCGCTGGCCGTTTTTGCAGCAATACCTGCCCGTCTTGTTGCAACCAAAGAAAATGCCCGTCTTTCACCGGCACGGTTTTTTTCGGTTTGGGTGTTGGCAGTTCATCAACCCGGTTTTGCAATAACGCCTGACAGGTTAACGCCAGCGGGCATTGCTCACATAATGGCTGCCGGGGTTTGCAGATGGTGGCGCCTAAATCCAGCAAGCCTTGGGCAAAGCTTTTACAATTTTCGCTTGGTGTCAGTTGTTCGGACAAAGTCCATAGCTGTTTATCAACAGCAGAACTACTGGTCACGCCGCTGATGGCAAAATACCGGGCATATAACCGCCGCACATTGCCATCGACAATTGGACCGTAAGCGTCGTAAGCGAACGACATAATGGCACCCGCGGTATATCGACCTACCCCCGGCACCAGTAATAATTCGGCAAGCGTGGCCGGAAACTCACCAAGCTCGTTGATATAAACGGCCGCTTTGTGCAGATTACGGGCTCTGGCGTAATAACCCAACCCCTGCCAATGCGCCATCACCTGATCGTTACTGGCACTGGCTAAAGCTTCAACGGTCGGAAAAGACAACATCCAGCGGTTAAAATATGGAATTACGGTACTGACCTGGGTTTGCTGCAGCATCAGTTCTGAAACTAATACCCGATAAGGATTACTGGCTTGCTGCCATGGCAATTGATGTCGGCCATGGGTCTTTTGCCAGTTAACTACCTGACTTTGAAATGTTTTTACTACCAACTGCTGCAACATACTTGCTGATACTCCGTTCTGAACGCGCAGTCTAACCCGCCAATTGTGCGCTGCCAATGCAAAGTCGGTTGAGTAGATAGGCGTTACCACGCATAATGTGCGCCGCTAAAATGTCCGATAGAGAGTGTCCAGATGACCACACCAGATAACACAACCGCCACTTCAGCTCAGGATGAAACCACCGAACAGCCGAAATATCTGCGCCGCATTCGCAGTTTTGTGCTGCGTGAAGGCAGGTTAACCAAAGGCCAGCAGCGCAGTTTAGAGTTATTCTGGCCAACCATGGGTTTGGAACATCAACCACAGCCTTACGATTTTGAACAGGTGTTTGGCCGTAAAGCGGATCTGGTACTGGAAATTGGTTTTGGGATGGGCAAATCTTTTGTCGCCATGGCGAAAGCTGCGCCAGAACTGGATTTTATCGGCATTGAAGTGCACAAACCTGGCGTTGGTGCTTGTTTAGGTGAAGCCGAAACTGAAGGCGTAAAAAACATCCGCTTGTTTGAACATGACGCGGTCGAAATTCTAAACGATAGCATCGCCGATGGTTCGTTAACCACCATCCAACTGTTTTTCCCGGATCCATGGCACAAAACCCGTCACCATAAACGCCGTATCGTGCAACCTGACTTTGTCCAGGTGCTACGCCGCAAGCTGAAAATCGGCGGTGTATTTCATATGGCGACCGACTGGGAAAACTACGCCGAACATATGCTGGAAGTGATGACTGCCGCCGAGGGCTATCAGAACCTGGCAACCGACAATTTATATGTGCCCCGCCCGGACAACCGGCCTCTCACCAAATTCGAAAACCGTGGCGTGAAGTTAGGCCATGGTGTTTGGGATTTAATGTTTAAGAAGACAAATTAATGCTGACCCCACCGAGTCAACTGCTGCTTAGAAATATCAACGACTTAACCGGCAAAGTGCTGCTGGTTGAACCTATGGCCGACGATTTGGCCCGTGAACTGGCGCAGGCAGCCCCTGAACTGCAGCTGTTTTGCTATACCACGGACAAGACCGTTGCCAACAGCTGGCAGGCACAATCAGAAGCTCCGTGCTTTTTCTCTGTGTCGCTTTCCACCGAAGAAGTCTTTGATACTGTTGTTATTTTCTACCCAAAAAGTAAAGAGCAACTATCGTTTAGCCTGTCGCAACTCACGGTAAACATCACTGCCAAAACCGAAGTTTATCTGGTGGGTGACAACAAAGGCGGCATCAAAAGCTTAACCGGTCATGCTGAAAAACTTGGGCTTACCGCGCATAAACTGGACAATGCCAAACATTGTCTGTGGTTTGCATTAAATGGTTTGGCGGATAAACCACAACCAACCATTGCCATGCAACAATTCAGCGCCAAAACTGCGAATAGCAGCATTAAATTCTGCTCCTTGCCTGGTGTGTTTAATCACGGCAAGTTAGATATTGGCACCGCGATTTTATTAGAGCATGTGGCCCATATTCATCAGGGTACAGTGCTGGATTTTGCCTGCGGCGCCGGTATTGTCGGTAGCTATTTATTGCAGCAACAGCCAGCTTTAAAAATGTATTGCTCAGACGTCAGCGCCTTAGCGGTTGATAGCAGCAAAGCGACTTTCGCGCTAAATCAGCAAACTGCCACTGTGCTGGCCGCCGACGGTATGCCAAATGGCACACCGCTGTTTGACCACATTATTAGTAATCCGCCGTTTCATACCGGGATCAAAACCGACTACAGCGTGGCGCAGAAGTTTATTGATGACAGTAAGGGCAAACTGAAAAGTGGTGGCAGCCTGACAATAGTCGCCAACGCGCATTTACCTTATGCCGAATGGTTAAAAACGACCTTTGGCAATGTCAAAGAGCTGGCCAGACGCCAGGGTTTTGTGGTTTATATGAGCCGGAAAAGCTAAAAGATAAATAATCGCAACGGGAATTTTTAACCGCCCGTTGCGTGCTTCTAAAATTACATCAAACTAGACCAGTTGACCCATAATCAAAGCACAATTTGCCGCTGGCAATACAACCCCAGATATTCTTCATTTTGCGGCATTAACGCCGGCACCAGAAACAACTGCCCTGCTTCAACCCAATAAATGGCATTTTGATCAAACTGCAGTGCCATATCCAAAGCGATTGCTTTGTCACAGAGCACGGCAAAGCTGTTTTCCTGAAACGTTAAATCGGGTGAGGCGCCAATCAAGGTGCGATATGGCAGATGTAAGTCGTTGAGATGGGTTTCGAATTCGCGGTTTAATGTCAGGTTATGTTGCAGCGGATAAATTTCACCTTTCGGATTTTGCGCGCTGATAATGGCAAAATCGATTTGATCACCCAGCGATTGATGGCACAAAAACACGCTGGTTTTGTAATTTTCCCACAGATCCATCGTTGGCTCCTGTTGGCTACAGTGTTCTCAAAACCAGACAAAATTGCCGGTTCAGGGCCACTGTCGATACCGCACAAAGCAGCCGACACTTACTATAACCGGCGCCAACATATTTGTCAGGCTGGTTTGCTTAATTTGCTGAAAATGCATAACATCAAAGTTATAACTATCTGACGTAAATTAAGGTTTAGTGACCGGATACATGAAACCCTTATTACGCACGACCTCAATAAAAGGCGCACTGAGCTGGGTTGTGATGCTGATATGCAGCATTACATTGTTCGCCTCGTTAACTATCTCCTCATTGCAAGACATCAATTTTCAAAAGAAAAAGCTGGTTGACCAACTGCATGCTTACGCCAATATCGTCGCTTTTAACTCCAAAGCCAGTATTTTGTACGACGATGCCGAGATGGAAGACGGTCGGTTAAAATCGTTTGCTGCTGTCGATATTTTGCACAACATTCATATTTATAAATTAACAGCAGAGACCAATCAGCTGAGCTTTTTTTCCAGTTATAACAGGCGCGACGTTGGCCCTCACCCAACACAGTTCGATAAAGTCGATGAGCTGCTGGAACCACATTTTGATGGTGATGTGATCGAAATTGCCAAAGCTGTTGATTTTGAAGGTAAAAAAATTGGCTACATTTACTTGCGCGCTAGCCTTGATGAACTGAATAAATACATGCAAAACAGGATCTTGTATGATTTATTAATCGCCATTATTGCTTTAATCGGTGCTTTTTTTGTCAGCGTGCGTTTACAACGTCGGTTTACTAAACCGATTGAAACATTGCTAAGTGTTGTGCAAAAAGTAACCAAAGAGAAAAGTTATTCAGTACGGGCACCGGCGGCAGACATCGAAGAGCTGCATATGCTCGGCCGTGCCATTAATAATATGCTGGATCGGATTGAACAGCAGTTTAATAAGGTGCAACAGGCCGAACTGGAAATCCGCCAGCTGAACCAAGGTCTGGAGCAGAAAATCAGCGAGCGGACGCTGGCTCTGAAAAGCTCCAATCAGGATTTACTAAACACCTTAGAAACGCTGCATCAATACCAGAATCAGATCGTCGAAACTGAAAAAATGGCCAGTCTTGGTCAGATGGTGGCCGGCGTCGCCCATGAAGTAAATACGCCAATCGGCTTAGGCGTGACCGCATCTACCTTGATGCAGGACAAGCTGGCAGATATTCAAACGGCCTTTGATGAGAAAAAACTCACCTCTTCGCAGCTGGCAAAATTCATGGCCGAAAGTAAAGAAAACCTGGGCATCATTTACCGTAATCTGGAACGTGCCGCCAGTTTGATCCGCAGCTTTAAACAAGTTGCCGTTGATCAATCGAACGAAAACAGACGCCAATTCAACATGCTACAGCTGATGAATGAAGTGCTGTTGTCGCTGCGACCAAACCTGAAAAAGACTCAACATCAGGTAGAACTGGTCTGTGATCCAACATTGGAAATCGATAGCAAACCAGGTCCGGTTAACCAAATTCTGATTAATCTGATCATGAACAGCTTAATTCACGCCTTTGATCAAACCGATCATGGTTTGATTAGAATTAAAGTCCACGTCGCGCACAGCCGCTGTTTTGTCCACTACTCCGACAATGGCGGCGGTGTACCGGAACATATCAAAAAACGTATCTTCGACCCCTTCGTCACTACCAAACGTGGTGAAGGTGGCAGTGGCCTTGGGATGCACCTGGTGTACAACCTGGTGACACAAGCGTTGAATGGTAAAATCACTTTAGAAAGTAGTCTCGGCCACGGCGTAGATATCATGTTTGACTTCCCGGTGGTTATTAAAGCATCAGCAGCGCAAACCATGTAAGCGCTATAAATCATTGAATTTAAATGATTTCAGCTAAAACTCTTTCATCATAAATTAGCCCAGGCTAATTGTTAACAAAATCACTTGTTAACAATTGGCCCGAAAGCTATAATTGCAAAAAAAATGACAACCACTTGTCATTTTTGCCCTTTCGACCTGTATAAAAATCCAACACAATTTACATAAGGTTCATCTCCCATGCAGACGCCTGTAATATTGATCGTAGAAGACGAAGAAGTAACACGTTTAAACCTGGTCAGCCTGTTTCAGGGTGAAGGTTATGACGTGCTGGAAGCTGTTAATGGTGAAGAAATGCATCAGAAACTGACCGACAACGCAGTCAATCTGATTGTAATGGACATTAACCTGCCAGGGAAAAACGGCTTAATTCTGGCGCGGGAGTTACGCCAGAAAGAGAACATCGGTCTGATTTTCCTGACCGGTCGTGACAGTGAAGTCGATCGTATTCTGGGTCTGGAAATTGGTGCTGATGACTACCTGACCAAACCATTTAATCCACGTGAACTGACGATCCGTGCCCGCAACCTGTTAAGCCGTACTGTGTCACAGCCGGTGGTTGAAGAGCATAAGAGTATTGTTAAGTTTAACGGTTGGACTCTGGATGAAAACAGCCGCAATCTGACATCGCCAAAAGGTGTGTCACGTCGTCTGCCAAAAGGTGAATACCGTGCGCTGCGTCTGATGCTGGATACTCCGGGCAAAATTTTCACCCGTGAGCAGTTAATCCGTCATATGACCGGCCGTGATTTACGTCCAAATGACCGGACCGTAGATGTCACCATCCGCCGCATTCGCAAACATTTTGAATCTGATGTGGATAGCCCGGAATTAATCAGCACCATTCATGGTGAGGGTTATCGTTTTGTCGGCAAGCTAGAAAAGTAAGTTTTAGCCTTCATCCTTGACGATGCAGGGTTGTTGCCTTCGGTCTTTCGCCCCAGTCACATAGTAAACTATGCTCCTGGGGTCTCTTTCCCTCGTCGCCTACCTGAATCGCCAATGATTTTGGCTAAAAGCCTGCCTTTTTAGTTGAAGTGTGCATACACTTAGACGGTTATTAGTATTGTTCGACGTATTCATGTAGAGCGGCCAGGTGCCGCTCTATTGTTAAGTGAAATTCAATCAGCTGCCGTTCAATACTCTGCCAGTTTGGCTGCTCTTCTTGTTCTAACTGTTTTGCCTGCTGTTGCACCCATAACAATCCGACTGATGAGGCTGCGCCTTTGAGCTTATGGGCTGCTTCCTGAAATTCCGTTAAATCCTGTTGCGTCGCCGTTTCCAGCATTTTATTGATGTACCCTGGCAACACCTGCTGGAACAACTGAATGCTGCGTTTGACTGAGGTTTTACCCAGCGATTGCAAATAATCCTGCAAGGTGTTGATATCGAGCACAGTGTCCTGCGGAGTTGTCACCACGGTTTGCACAGAGCGCACCATACTAGGAGAAAACAACTGCGCTAGTACCTGATCCAGATTGGTGGTATTTATTGGTTTGGCCAGCGATCCGGCAATCTGAATGCCCGCCAGCTGTTGTTCAGCTTTTCGCACATTGGCGCTCAGCACCACAATCGGAATTTGCGCCAGATGGGGTTCTTCTTTCATAAAACGGGCAATTTGGTCGCCGGTCATATCAGGCAATTGCATATCCAGCAGCACTAAATCAATGTCATCTTCGGTTTCCAGTAATGCCAGGGCGTCTTCACCGGTTTCGGCATGGATCACTAAATGGCCGCGCTGCTCCAGCAGATTACTGGCGATTTCAGCATTGAGTGGCACATCTTCGACCAACAATATAGTCAGACTTGGACAAGAAACGGCAGCCACTTGCGCTGGCTCCGCCATCAACTCTGTTGGTAAATGCACACTAAAACTACTGCCCTGATTGAGCTGGCTTTGTAAGCTGATCTGCCCGCCCATCGCTTCAGTCAGCGCTTTGGATACGGACAATCCAATGCCAGAGCCAACAATACTTAGACGGCGGCCATCACTGGACTTGTAGTACATATCGAAAATTCGGGTTTGCTCTTGTGGCGCAATGCCAATACCGGTGTCGCTGACCATAAAAATTAAGTGACAAGGCTCAGCATCGGCGACAAACTCGCAGTACAGACTGACCGTGCCTTTAGCGGTGAACTTCACGGCATTATTGAGTAAGTTCCACAGCACCTGGCGCACCCTTGTGGGATCCAGCCTTGCAAATACCTGAAAATCACCAATTTGTTGCAGCTTAAATTGCAGCCCTTTTTGCTGGCAAATCAGCTCGGCGAAATTGGCGATATCACCGATAAACTGCGCCAGATCAACACTTTGGCAGGCAATATCTAAATCTTGCCGGTCGATTTTATCCAGATCGATAATGTCATTAAAAATGTTACCCAGGGTTTCGGCGCTACTGAAGATAGTATTGGACCAACTACGCTGCTCGTCAGTCAGGCCGGTTTGCAACAAACGCCGGGTTAAGCCGACAATGCCGTTTAACGGCGTGCGTAACTCGTGGCTTAAGGTCGCGATAAATTTGCCTTTGTCCTGATAAGCGCGTTCCAGCGCTTGTTCGGCCAATTTACGTGAGGTGATATCACGCCCAAAGCCAAGTAAACCGATGTAACGGCTTTGCCGGTCAAAAAACGGCACTTTGCGCATTTCAAACCACATCACCTGACCCTGAGGCGTGGTGTACTCGATATCTAAGGTCAGTTCGGCCTGATTTACTGACACTTCATGATCAGTGAGAATTGCGGCCGGCGCTATATCCGGCGAGTAGATTTCCGACGGATAATGACCAATCAGTTCAGCCGAAGTTTTACCTATTAACTGCTCAAACATTTTATTACAGCTGGCAAAGCGGCCGGTTTCATCACGGTAATAGAATAAATCGGGTGAGCTATCGACGATAGACTTCATCAGCAAACTTTGTTCTTCAAGTTCGATTTGGGTCTTTTTACGTTCTGAGATTTCTTTGCGAAGTTCGTCAATTGCCCGACGTTTGGCCTGAAAAGCTTTTTTACGCTCTTCTATTTCAAAGTTCAGTTGCCGGATATTTTCCTGCAGGTTTTCGTTGAGTAAGGTTTCCTGGCGAGCGGAATCTTTTAGATAAAACAAGGCCGCATCAAGGTGCCGGACCAGATACAGTAAAATAGCGACAAACACCGGCGCGGCAACTGCGGCAACCATCAGCGCGATGGCGACCATGTGCCAGTGAACCTGGTTATACAGGATTAAACTGACAGCTAACGCCAGTAAACCGCTACTGAGCATCAAAAACAAAATCATCAGGCTGGCAAGTTGCAACCAGCCCCACAGCTTGAGAACGGCAGCTAAACGACGTACCAAAGGATGAACCGGATATTGGCTCACAGCTGCGGCCCTCTTGTCAGCTCCACTAGCAGTTACAGCGCTGGTTCAACCGATACCAACACATTACGATAAGAACAATAAGATTTATGTACATTACCGACAGCGTATTGCCCCGTTCTGCTGGCCGCTTGTGCCGGGCGATGTAACTTCAGCTTATACTCCCTGCCGGCAACATCAAACTGCCCCGTTGCATCACGGCTTTGCGTGCCGCATAACAGTTGCGCCAGCTGCCGGTAATTGTCTGAGCTAAATACATTGCCAGAGTTCAGTAAAGGCCGGTTGCTGGTATTTGGTGCATATTTCCAGTCGGCGAAATTGGCAATCAGCTGACCTTGTTGCAAGCTGAAACTATCGCCATTGGTAAAATAATGACTGGTCATTTCTGTCAGTTTTGATGGCTTAAACTGACTGTTAGCACTACGCTCTGCCAGATAAACACCGTTGTTTCCTTTGACATGAAAACGCACTAATGCTGGGTTTTTGTCGTCAAAACCAACCAACAACCCGGTTGCTTCGTCTACACCAAAACCAAAGCTAGCCTGAGTTTGTGCCACTAAAGTCAACAACCGCCCCTGACGGCCTCGTTCTGAAAAATGCGTGTCCAGCACGCCCCATGGGAATAAACTCAAACCACTTGCTTGATAAGTAAGACTTTTTTCATCAACGCCTTCACCACAGCTCTGATCATTCTCACAGCCGTCAGCCGGAGCAGGTTGCGCCAGAGCACCTTGATAAAGTGCCTGGGCGCTTTGACCGTTACTAATCATCACCGTTTGCTGACCCAAATAACTGCCGCCGGATAACACCGCTGTTCCGGCACTGGTGCCGGCTAAAATCAGCTTGCCGCGTTCAAGCATCGAACGAATTTGTGCAAGTTCCGGTGTGTCAGTGCCATCGGGTTGCTTTAACGCTTTGTAGGTCAGACTTTGATCTCCACCATTGATAAAGATCGCATCGGCTTTACCGATTTGTTTGACGGCGTGAGCAGAACCTTTCAGACAAAAATCTTTTTGCTCAGACGCTAAATCCGGATATACCCGGGCGCGCTGAAAACTACCTTGTTCTTTGGTTAAATATTGTGGAAAGTTATTGCAACCGGCTTCAACACCGGCGCTGTCACGTAAAGCGGCCTGATACGCGGCATTGATCGGCAGCCAACTGACGGTCGCCCCCAGTTGCTTGAACAACGACTGGTAAAAGTCGACCGCGGCGTATGGATCACGGCCAGAAGCGGTCAGGACCACAATATGCGGCGCTTTTTTGGCTGGTTTCTTGTTGGCATTCACTTCACGAGCCAAATCAACAAACTGCTGATACAAACCTAATGAAAACTGATCTTTACTCAACTGAGCCGAGACTTGTTCCTCGACCCGGCTTTTCGTCAGCGAAGATTTTTTCACCGCAATTTCGAGCTGGTCAAAGATAAAGTTCAGCTCGGCGCCACTTAAGCTACTATAAAGCTCACGCCCAGATACCCAGCTGCCATTTACTTCCACTTCGCTGCTACGCCATAACCGGCTTAATTCACGTTGCGTCACGGGCGTGTCCGCCAACTTTGACTGTAAATGTTGCAACATCGCGGCAACCTGAATCAACAGCGGTTTGCGATCAGCCGGCCAATCTTCGGCGTTGCTAATGTTCTTAATATAATGCGGCTGGATCAGGTACAGTTCAGCTTTTTTAGCTTCGTCAGGCCATTGTGGTGACGAAACACAAGCGGATTCCTGGGTAGAGGAGCAAATTGACAATCCTCCTCCCATCAAAACCATTGAATAGGATGGAAATTTTTTCGTTTCGGCCGCGAGGGCGGACCCAATCGGTAACATCAAAAGCAACAGTGGCAAGTGGAAATGGGCTAATTTCATAGTCTCTTTCTTGTTATGTAGTTGACATCAGGTCGTACTGAAAACGAGTTTGCTAGATTAACTTGTATTGACTTATTTGCCAATTAGAAGTAATTCTACGGGTACAACAAAATAGAGTGATTCTGCGAAACTGCACTGGTATGTTAAAAAAAGCTCACCGTCTGGATTCATATCACTACTCGTCTTTCTACCTTTCGGAGTGGTTTAACGAGTAGAAACTGCTTTGGCACCACAAGTTGTGCCGGCGGTTTCTGTCAATAGAACCCCACCCCAAATTCAATTCAGATTAAACGCGCGGTCGCGGATTCAGCCATTTGCGTTTAATTCCCGCGGTGAATTCGGTTTCCCCGCTAACTTCGTTTATTAATACAGGTTGTAACTATGTCTGCCGCCAATAAAAACCCGGTATCCATGCCTGATGCTTTTGTAATTTTGTTTTTCGTGATGCTGCTCGCTGCAGTGGCATCTTATATTGTTCCGGCCGGCAGTTTTAACTTGCTGCCCGCAGAAACCAATGCGGCAGGAGAACTGCAAAAACCACGCATTGACCCGCAGAGTTTTAGTTACAGTGAAAATGCTGACCAAGGCGTGAAGCTGTTTGCCGAACAGGGTGAAACCGGTTTTCTGAATTATGCCTTTGAGGGCATGGTTTCAGGCGACAAAATGGGCGCCGCTGTTGGCGTGATTGCTTTTATTCTGCTGACCGGTGGTGCCTTCGGCATCATTATGCACAGCGGTGCGGTGAATAACGGCATTCTGGCGTTGATCAAACGCACCCAGCATATGCAGTTTGTATTTATTCCATTGATGTTTACCTTGTTTTCACTGGGTGGTGCAGTGTTTGGCATGGGCGAAGAAGCGATTGCTTTTTGTATTGTGCTGCTGCCGCTGATGCTGGCATTGGGTTATGACGCGATCAGTACGGTGCTGGTGACCTATGTCGCCACCCAAATTGGTTTTGCTACCAGCTGGATGAACCCTTTTAGTGTTGCTATTGCCCAGGGTGTTGCCGGTGTCCCGCTGATGTCTGGTTCGGGTTATCGGATGGTTTTGTGGGCAATTTTTACCTTATTTGGCATTATTTTTACCATGAAATATGCCAATAAAATCAAAGCAAATCCGCAGTTATCCGTCAGCTTTGTCACCGATCAAAAATTGCGCGGCCAGCAGGAAGCGCAACAACAAAGCACTTTTGAGCTGGTTGATGCCGTGATCCTGAGCTTGTTTGTCGCCGGTATTGGCTGGGTGATTTGGGGTGTAGTAGCGCGGGGTTATTATATTCCGGAAATCGCCACCCAGTTTTTTGCGCTTGGCATCGCGACCGCCATTGTCGCCATTGTCGGCAAACGGATGACCATGAATGGTGCAGCCGATGCCTTTAAACAAGGCGCAGCTGAGCTGTTACCAGCGGCACTGATTGTCGGCATGGCTAAAGGCATAGTGTTGCTGCTCGGTGGTGACGATCCAACCCAACCGTCAATCCTAAACACGCTGCTCAATGCCGCTGGCAATAGTTTTGAAGGCGTGCCGACCTACCTTTCCGCTTGGTTTATGCTGATTTTTCAGTCAGTTTTTAATTTTTTCGTGACTTCAGGCTCGGGCCAGGCGGCTTTGACCATGCCATTGGTGGCGCCGCTGTCGGACTTAGTTGGCGTATCAAGGCAGATTGCAGTACTAGCCTTTCAGCTTGGCGATGGCTTAACCAATTGTATTATCCCGACTTCGGCCTCGTTAATTGGTTGTTTAGGTGTAGTGCGGGTCGACTGGATGTTGTGGGCAAAATTTGCCTGGAAATTGCAGTTATGGCTGTTTGTGCTGGCAAGTTCGGCGGTGCTGTTCGCTGTCGCCATCGGCTACCAATAAGGAGCCTGCCATGACTGCGATTAAATTATTTAAAAATGCGCATGTGCTGGCACCGGAAGATTTGGGTGTGCAGGACGTGTTGGTAGCAGCCAATAAAATTGTTGCTGTAGCAGCTGGATTAGGCGCTGACTTTAGCAGTGCATTAAATGTAACGAACAACAATTTGCCGATTGAAATCATTGATGCGACAGGGTTTTATCTCACGCCGGGTTTTGTCGATTCGCTGGTGCATTTTATCGGTGGTGGTGGTGAAGGCGGTTTTGCTTCACGTACGCCGGAAATGCAACTGACCGATGCGACCTTAGGCGGTGTCACCACAGCGATTGGCGTGCTCGGAACTGATGCGACTACCCGCACTTTAACCAACTTGCTGGCCAAAGCGCACGCGCTGGAAACTGAAGGGATCACCACTTATTGTTACACCGGCTCCTATCAGGTGCCTTGTCGGACTTTATTGGGTTCGGTGACCGACGATCTAATCCTCATCGACAAGTTTATCGGGGTCGGAGAAATTGCCATCAGCGATCATCGTTCATCACAGCCAACTTTGGACGAACTTCGAAAAGTCGCCGCAGCGGCCAGAGTCGGTGGCATGCTCGCTGGAAAAGCCGGTATTGTTAGTGTACACGTTGGGGCCGGCGCTTCATTGCTGGATCCTTTGCACCAGGCAGTGGCTGGTACTGAGTTGCAAATTAGCCAGTTTTACCCAACCCATATCAACCGTAATCAGGCGGTGTTTGCTGCTGGGTTGCGATTTGCGCAGGCCGGAGGCGTGATTGATTTTACCACCAGCACCACTATGTACGATTTACAACACGGCGAAGTGGCAGCAGCTCAGGCGCTGGCATTGGCGTTGGACAAAGGAATACCGGTGTCGCAACTGACATTGAGTTCGGATGGCAATGCCAGTTTGCCTATTTTCAGCAGCACAGGTCAGTTGTTGGGCTTGGAAGTTGGCAAAGTAAGCTCTTTATATCAAAGTGCCAGAAGCGCCGTAATGGACTATCAGGTGACTCTGCCTAATGCCATTGCAGCTATTACATCTTCGCCGGCTGATGTGTTAGGGCTTAGCCATAAAGGCCGCATCGCGCTGGATAAAGATGCCGATATTGTGTTGATTAATATAAATAATCTGCAAATCGACAGCGTGTTCGCCAAAGGGAAACTGCTGGTGAAATCAGGCAAAGCTGTGGTGTTTGGTACTTTCGAAAAGTACGACCGGTAACCGTCTGCAACAATACCAATTGCCACAATCGCAGCGAAGGCTTCGCCGGCAATTGATCCGCTTTGCTTGTCACCTCGTAAACTGACAGAGTAGAATACCCGAGTGTTTTAATCGGGTATTTTGCTTTTCAAAGCGATCACTCGAAAAAATGGATGACCTTATCGCAAATTTTTCATAAGACAAATTTGTGAACTGCGGTAAAATGCAGCCCTTTTTCGGCTATCCAGCAGTTGCGGCACTTTGTTCTGGCCTTTGCGCCCTGAAACTAACCGCCCGCTGCGCTGAACTTTTTTGCAATCGACGGACTTGGAGAATTCATGCCGACAGCGATGCCAGATGTAGCCAATCACTCTAGTGCCACCACCGAAGGGGTACTGGACTGGGTTGGAATGAGCAATATTGAAGTGCCACTGATGCTGGCCATTGCCGGTGAAGCGCCACGTCAGGTTAGTGCGCATGTTGAAGCTTTTGTGAACTTAAAGGATCCAAAAGCCAAAGGCATTCATATGTCCAGGCTGTATTTATTGCTGGACGATTTATCTCGTGAGTCCAGCTTAAGTCATGCCAGTCTCTGCGAATTGCTGGACGGTTTTATCAGCAGCCATGAAGATTTAAGCGATCAGGCCTTTGTGAAGTTCGATTTTGACCTGCATTTACGACGCAAAGCGCTGATCACTGAAAAACAAGGCTGGAAAGCTTATCCGGTCACGGTAACCGGTCAAGTGGTTGATAAAGAATTATCGGTCGAACTGGCCGTTAAAGTTCCTTATTCATCGACCTGCCCTTGCTCCGCAGCATTAGCGCGGCAGCTGATCCAGGAAGCTTTTACCGCGAAGTTTGCCGGCCAACAGCAAATCAGCAGTGAATTGGTGGTCGACTGGTTGGGGACAACTCAAGGCATCGTGGCAACACCACACAGCCAGCGTTCAGTTGCTGAAATTAAAGTGAAGCTCAATCACAAACTGACCGACTTCCCGATTGTTGCCCTGATTGATGCGATTGAAGACTCGTTAAAAACGCCGGTACAAGCCGCAGTTAAACGCGCTGACGAACAGGAATTTGCCCGCTTAAATGGCCAAAATCTGATGTTCTGTGAAGATGCGGCCCGTCGGGTAAAATACACGCTGAACCAGCTGAGTGAATTTGATGACTTTTGGCTTCGCGTCAACCATTACGAATCACTGCACGCCCATGACGCGGTGGCAGTCACAGTAAAAGGCTTAAAGAACGGCTATCGTGCCTGAATTTAGCGAAAATCGCTGGTTCTGCCGAAATTCATAAGCGCATAACTACCGCATAACCTTCGTGGTAATCCAACTAAAAAAAGCTGCTTCGGCGGCTTTTTTGTTGGCTTTTTTTCATTAAATCCGGCCTTTCCCGGCTAAAGCTGTAATTTTATTACAAAACTCATCGGATCAGCTACAGGCGACGACTGGCGGGTTATTCACCAAAAGTCAGCTTGCATTTTTGTCGATTTATCGGTATATCTAACTCAGGTCTTTATGTTTAGACGTCTAAACGACGCACCGACCACTCTAGAGTAAAAACACTAACAACCCTTGACCCTTGAAAGTATTGCCGTTATTTTCTTTCAAACGTAAAAAAACTAAAAATAAGAATAATAATTCATTAATTTGACATATTTATACCAAAATCATTGGCAATGTATGTAGGTGTGGTCGGTAACGGCTAACAAAGCTGCAGCTTGAATGACGACGGGTATTTTTGAATGCAGGACAGGTTGGAGGATTATTTCATGGGGTTGTATCACCACAGTCAGGCCAGGGAAAACTGTGGCTTTGGCTTGATTGCGCATTTAGAAGGCACCGCCAGCCATCGCATCGTTCGGACTGCTATCAGCGGTTTGGATCGGATGCAACATCGGGGTGGGATTTCAGCAGACGGCAAAACCGGTGACGGTTGTGGTTTGCTGATGCAAAAACCAGATAGTTTTTTTCGCGCTATTGCCGAAGAAAATGGCTGGGTATTAGGCAAAAAATATGGCGTGGGAATTTTCTTTTTCAGCCAGGATCCGGTCAAAGCCGAATTTGCCAAACAAATCGCCGAAGCAGAAATTGCCCGCGAAACCTTAACTTTGGTCGGCTGGCGCGAAGTGCCGGTGGATCCATCAGTGTTGGGTCCTATCGCACTGAGTTCAATGCCCAAAGTGCTGCAGGCTTTTGTCAGCGCACAGCCAGGCTGGGGCGATCACGATTTAGAGCGTCGCCTTTATATGGTGCGCCGTCGCATTGAAAAACAAATCGTCAATGACGACGATTTTTATATCCCAAGTTTTTCCAGTTTAGTCACGGTCTTTAAAGGCCTAATGATGCCGGCCGATTTACCAGGTTTTTATCTGGATTTAGCTGATATCCGGATGGAAACCGCCATTTGTGTATTCCACCAGCGTTTCTCTACCAACACCATGCCACGCTGGGCATTGGCACAGCCATTTCGTTTCCTCGCTCACAACGGCGAAATTAATACCATAACCGGTAACCGCCAGTGGGCGCGCGCCCGTCAGTACAAGTTTGCTTCGCCGTTATTGCCAGATATGCAAAACGCCGCACCTTTTGTTGGCCAAAAAGGTTCAGATTCCAGTTCACTCGACAACATGCTGGAACTGTTTTTAGCCGGTGGTATGGATTTATTCCGCGCCATGCGTTTGTTGGTGCCGCCAGCGTGGCAAGGCAATAAGGTGATGGATGATGATCTCAAAGCCTTCTACGAATTTAACTCGATGCATATGGAGCCGTGGGATGGTCCGGCCGGTATTGTCCTGACCAATGGCCAGCACGTGGCCTGTAACCTGGATCGCAACGGCTTGCGCCCTGCCCGTTTTGTTATTACCAAAGACAAATTAATCACGCTGGCGTCAGAAGTCGGCATCTGGGACTACACACCTGATGAAGTGCAGGAAAAAGGCCGCGTGGGGCCGGGCGAGATGCTGGCAGTTGATACACAAACCGGCAAGATCTGGCGCTCAGAGCAGATCGATCAGGATTTACGCGCCCGTCACCCCTATCGCCAATGGCTTAGTGAAAACGTACAGCGTTTAGTCCCTTACGAAAAATTTGAAGTCGACCTGATCGGCAAGCGCGTCTTCACCGACGATGAAATGATGGTCTACCACAAGCTGTTTAACTACAGCTATGAAGAGATTGAACAGGTTATAACCGTCCTTGCCAAAGATGGTCAGGAAGCGGTGGGTTCGATGGGTGATGATACGCCGATGGCGGTGTTATCACGCAAACCGCGTACTTTTTATGATTATTTCCGCCAGCAATTTGCGCAGGTCACCAACCCGCCGATTGATCCGCTGCGTGAAGCACACGTGATGTCGCTGGCGACCAGTATTGGCCGTGAACACAACGTATTTTCGGAAACTGCCGGTTATGCCCGCCGGATCCAGTTTGAATCGCCGGTGATGATGTATTCGGACTTAAAACAGCTCAAAACAGCTGATGAAAAATATTATCGCCATCAGATTTTTAGTCTGAATTACAACCCGAACGACGAGACTTTGGAGCAGGCGGTTCGCCGCGTGGCACTGGAAGTCACCACCGCAGTGCGCGAAGAAAAAGTGGTGCTGGTGATTTTAACCGATCGCCGGATAGCGCCAGAACTGATCCCGATCCCAGCCGCTATGGCGGTTGGTGCTGTGCATCATGCGTTAGTCGACGCGCAGTTGCGCTGTGATTCCAACATTGTGATTGAAACTGCGACAGCGCGGGATCCGCACCACTTTGCGGTGTTAGTGGGCCTTGGCGCGACCGGTATTTATCCGTTTTTGGCGTATGAAACGGTCGAGCAGTTGTGCGAAAAAGGATCCTTAAATATCACGGCGCGTGAAGCAGTCACTAACTATCGCAAAGGCATCAATAAAGGCCTGTATAAAATCATGTCAAAAATGGGCATTTCAACAGTCGCCAGCTATCGCTGCTCGAACCTGTTTGAAGCCGTTGGCGTGAATCAGAACGTGATGAAACTGTGTTTCCCGGATGTACCTTCACGCTTAAGCGGCGCTGATTTTGAAGATTTCCAGCAAGACGTGCAACAACGCGCCAATATGGCATGGTTGAAACGTAAGCCACTGAATCATGGTGGTTTACTGAAATACGTGCACGATGGTGAATACCACGCCTATAACCCGGATGTGGTGCAAAGCTTACAAAAAGCGGTGAAAAGTGGCCTGTATGAGGATTACAAAGTCTACTCAGATTTTGTCAATCAGCGCCCTGTTGCCCATATCCGCGATTTATTGACTGTGGTCACCGATCACGTGACGCCAATTGCACTGGATGAAGTAGCACCTGCCGAGCAGTTGTTCCCACGCTTTGACAGCGCAGCGATGTCGATTGGCGCATTAAGCCCGGAAGCGCATGAAGCTTTAGCGATTGCAATGAACCGCTTAGGTGGACGTTCGAATTCTGGTGAAGGTGGTGAAGATCCACGCCGTTTTGGCACCGAGAAAAACAGCAAAATTAAACAAGTGGCGTCGGGCCGTTTTGGCGTGACGCCGCATTATTTAGTTAATGCTGAAGTCATTCAAATCAAAGTGGCGCAAGGTGCGAAGCCGGGCGAAGGTGGCCAGCTACCGGGTGAAAAAGTTACGGCGGAAATTGCCCGTTTACGTTATTCGGTGCCTGGGGTGACGTTGATTTCCCCACCGCCGCACCATGATATTTATTCAATTGAAGATTTGTCGCAGCTGATTTTTGACTTAAAACAGGTCAATCCACAGGCATTAATTTCAGTGAAATTAGTGGCTGAGCCTGGTGTTGGTACAATCGCCACCGGTGTGGCTAAAGCTTATGCCGACTTGATTACCATTTCCGGTTATGACGGTGGCACAGGCGCAAGTCCTTTAACTTCCGTGAAATACGCGGGTTCTCCGTGGGAATTAGGCTTGGCCGAAGTACATCAGGCGCTGGTCGAAAATGGTTTACGTGACCGGGTTCGCTTGCAAGTCGATGGCGGTTTAAAAACGGGTCTTGATGTAGTCAAAGCCGCGATTTTAGGCGCCGAGAGTTTTGGTTTTGGTACCGGTCCAATGGTGGCGTTAGGTTGTAAATTCTTACGGATCTGCCACTTAAATAACTGCGCCACCGGTGTAGCGACCCAGGATGCAACACTGCGCCGGGATCATTTTAACGGTTTGCCAGAAATGGTCATGAACTACTTTAAATTCTTAGCCTTTGAAGTACGGCAGTTACTGGCTGAAATGGGCGTGAAAGAAATTACTGACCTCATCGGCCGCACCGACTTACTGGTACAGCGTCAGGGCCAGACCGCGCGGCAGGTGAAACTGGATCTATCGCCAATTTTACAAGCCTGTGGCGTGAAGTCGGAACAATCGCTGCACTGCGTGCAAAACAACGATCCGTTTGATTCTGGTCCGCTGAATCAGCAGATGGTTGCCAAATGCTTTGATATGGTGAAATACAAAACCGGTGGCCGGTTAAGTTTGCCAATTCGCAATACTGATCGATCGGTTGGCGCAGCCTTGTCCGGCTTAATCGCCCGTCATCACGGCAATCAAGGCATGGCGACTGAGCCAATTGAAGTGCAATTTGTTGGTACCGCAGGCCAAAGCTTTGGCGTCTGGAATGCCGGTGGTTTGCATATGTCACTGCAAGGTGACGCCAACGATTATGTCGGTAAAGGCATGACTGGCGGCCAGCTTGCGGTCTATCCGCCAAAAGGCGTCAGCTTCGCTAAAGACAACGCCACTATTGTCGGCAACACTTGTCTGTACGGTGCAACTGGCGGACGCTTCTACGCTGCAGGTCGGGCTGGTGAGCGTTTTGCGGTGCGTAACTCTGGCGCTATTGCGGTGATTGAAGGTACCGGCGACAACTGCTGCGAATATATGACCGGCGGTGTGGTGGTGGTACTGGGTCAAACCGGTGTCAACTTCGGTGCCGGTATGACTGGTGGTTTTGCCTATTTATTTGATGAACATCAGGATTTAGCCCTACGGGTCAACCCGGAACTGGTGGAATGTCTGGATGTCAGCACGCCGATCTTACAAGAGCATCTACGTAGCCTGATTCACCAACATTTTGAAGCAACCGGCTCCGAGCGCGCGCACAAATTATTGTCGTCGTTCCAGAGTTGCTTAAACCAGTTCAAGTTGATTAAACCAAAAACCAGTGACGTCAATACGTTATTGGGCCACCGCGCACGCTCCTCTGCAGAGCTGCGGGTTCAGGCAATGTAAGGGTGAGGAATTAGATATGGCACAGAATGTTTATCAGTTTATCGATGTGAAGCGGGTCGACCCGCCGAAAAAATCACATGAAGCGCGCACTATTGAGTTTGTCGAAATTTACCAGCCAATGACCGACACGCAGGCGGCAGGTCAGGCGGATCGTTGTCTGGATTGTGGTAACCCCTATTGCGAATGGAAATGCCCGGTGCATAACTATATTCCGCAGTGGTTAAAACTGGCTAACGACGGCAAGATCATTGAAGCTGCAGAATTATCGCATAAAACCAACAGCTTACCTGAAGTCTGCGGTCGGGTTTGCCCGCAGGACCGACTCTGTGAAGGCGCTTGTACCCTAAACGAAGGTTTTGGCGCTGTCACCATTGGTTCGATTGAAAAGTACATCAACGACAAAGCCTTTGAAATGGGCTGGCGGCCGGACTTATCCGCCGTGGTTAAAACCGATAAAAAAGTGGCAGTGATTGGTGCAGGCCCGGCCGGTTTGGCTTGTGCTGACGTGCTGATCCGTAACGGCGTGACACCTGTGGTATTTGATAAATACCCAGAAATTGGCGGCCTGCTGACCTTTGGGATCCCGCCGTTTAAACTGGAAAAAGGCGTGATGCAACTGCGACGCGAAATTTTCACGGCGATGGGTATCGAGTTTCGGTTAAACACGACTGTGGGCGTAGATGTCAGCTTTGACAGCCTGCTGCAAGAATACGATGCAGTGTTTTTAGCCCTTGGCACTTATACGCCGATGGCCGGTAATCTTGCCAACGAACAAGCGCACGGCGTTTATGAAGCCCTGCCCTATCTGATTGGCAATATCAACAACCTGATGGGCTGGCAAACCGAACATCAATTTGTTGATTTAAAAGGCAAAAGTGTTGTAGTTCTTGGCGGTGGTGATACCGCGATGGACTGTGTGCGAACCGCCATTCGTCAAGGCGCCAGCAAGGTGATTTGTGCTTACCGGCGCGATGAAGCCAATATGCCGGGTTCACGCAAAGAAGTACAAAATGCCCGCGAAGAAGGGGTTGAGTTTATGTTCAACCTGCAACCGCTTGGCATTGAAGTGAATGATGAAGGTCATGCTTGTGGCGTGAAAGTGATTTCAACCGCACTGGGCGCGCCGGATGCCAAAGGCCGCCGCAATGCCGAAGCTGTCGCTGGTTCTGAACAAGTACTGGCGGCGGATGCGGTGGTGATTGCCTTTGGTTTCCAGCCTAGCCCGCCGAAGTGGCTACAGGACAAAGGCATTGAGCTTGATAGCAAAGGCCGGGTGGTTGCCCATGAGGACAGCCTGTTTCCACTGCAAACCAATCAACAAAAGATTTTTGCCGGTGGCGATATGGTGCGCGGCTCGGACTTAGTGGTAACAGCGATTGCGCAGGGTCGTAAAGCGGCTGAGGGTATGTTGGATTATCTTGCCGTTTAATCATTGACTG
Organism: Rheinheimera sp. SA_1; assembly: GCF_001669775.1. Taxonomy (GTDB): domain Bacteria; phylum Pseudomonadota; class Gammaproteobacteria; order Enterobacterales; family Alteromonadaceae; genus Pararheinheimera. The sequence continues at coordinate 12,989 of NZ_LXWK01000002.1, read as the reverse complement.
CCAACGGATGCACTGAAAAAAATTCATTCAGATTTTTGCGGTACGACCAGAAATTAAATCTTAAAAACCGCCTCGGTATGAGGCGGTTATTCGATCAGAATTTTAAAATTGAAACATTTTTTACTACCGGAAAACCACTGACACAGGCATTGTCCAGCGTGACTTGCATACCAGAACTAGTAGCTGTCGCCGACAATGGATATCCTGCCAGCAGCATCGATTTAATGTCGTCAAACTGCACATGCGATTTTAATAGCAAATAATAGTCATTTCTGGCACATCCAAACGGATTGATTTTCAGGTTGGCTGCAGGGTGATGTCGAATTAGTAATCCCTGAATTCCAGTCTCGGTTTTAATTTCATAAATTATGCCTGACCCTGTCGGATTCGCTTCTACAACACCTGTGACTACTGAGGTCAAAACTGCAAACATACCAATCATCATATTTTTCAACTTCGTATACTCCCTCATAAAATAAGACAATCTAAATTTCCGCATCATTGCGGGAGCACAAAATACCCAAAACAATAAACATGTGTCAATGGTTAATTTATTGAAATTTAAAGGTCAATTTTATGGATTAAAAGGACTTTGCTGTGATTTATGCCTGTCACCACGAAGTGAGTAGAGCATTGTACAATCGGCTTAGTCGTTCCGCACAATAGGAAAGCGCTGGTCATTTTGTCTAGGTGGCGACGACCGTCTTTTACTACAAACCAACCTGAAGAGGCCGGTAGTAAACGCTGGCTTTTATACCAGCTCTTGTCATTCGCCCCGTATTTGTTTTCAGTTTGGCCAATCAACCTTTGTTATTTAAATTTTATCAACGCTTTATCATTTTTCCATCACGCATTCGCCCTGCAAATTTAACGACTATCAGGCTGCAAAGTCTGATAAGTGATGCAACTATTGCAAATTTGCTAAATGAGCGAGAGTCTGAATTTTGCAATTTATGATGGATGCAGCTGCGAGCTATCAGCCTTAGCCAACAAGATTTATCAATGTTCCATTAATTCTGACAACTATAAGGTACACCAATGAAAATCAACAAGTTAATTAAATCTCTGGCTTTTGGTGCCGGTCTTGGCGTGGCATTTTTCAGCTTTGCCTCTGATTTCTCTCCGTACGAGGAATGCATTCTCGATTGCCACCAGAAATCGCGTATTTGTCTGGCTGGCGGCGGCCCTGCAGCAACTTGCAGCAGACACCTGCAATTATGCAAATGGGGTTGCGGCACACCGCAATAACAATTAAATCGACTATAAGGCACTTTTGCTATGCACAAGTGCCTTTTTCACAGGCAGGACAAAATGAATCGAATTCATATTAAAGAATTCATTAACTTAGTGCTGATAACCATCCTCGGTTTTACGTTGGGCATTGGTACTCTGTATAGTTGGCAACATCTGAACCGGCCAACCACAGTTTTTGACATGGAAACCTCCGCACATTTTGCGACAACTAACAAAGTGTTGATCCTGTATTCCGCATCCTGGTGTGAGTACTGTCAAAAAGTTAAAAATTATCTGGATCAACATAAAATTACCTATGAAAACAGAGATATAGAATCAACGGATACGACAATCCAGCAACTTTTTCAAACACTGGGGGCGACAGGCATACCGCAAATCCTGATCGGCAATAAAGTGATTCGCGGTGCGGATCTGGAGGCTTTGGAAACTGAGTTGAAAAAGCAACAACTGCTGTAACGACTTCGTCATCTGATGTAAAAAATCCGGTCTGGACATGCAACGACAAGTCTGTACAACAATTTCATACGTACAATCAATGCATTGCACTACAAGCTCAGACAAAGCCTGTCGCTTTGTCCAAGTTTGTAGTGCCGTCATAACAACGAATGTTATGGCTGTAGTGGAAATGCTCTTTCCGGAGATTGTGTTACTTGCTTGAGCCAATCGCTGATACTGGTCAGCATCCTGGGTGACAAGGTTTCAGATATACCGGCATATTCATCCCAACGTCCGCTCACAGCCGGTTGAAACATATGATTTAATCCTTCTAGCAATATCACCTGATAACGGGCATTTTTGGCCTGTTGTAACGACTTTTCAATTGCCGCCAGATTCGTTTCTGGTTCGAGTTGAGTATCTTTATCGCCATACAACACTAACGTTGGTACCTGAATTTTACTCAGCCATGGCTGTGGATCGTGCCTTTGAAAATATCGATACCAGTTGTTTTGCAGCTCGGCCAGACGCTCCGGCGACAGCCGTCCGCCGCCTAGGGGAATGAGCTGCTGTTTGACCTCTGACGGCAATGCCTGCCACAGCTGTTGATAATGTGTTTCAAGTTCCGCCACATCAGGTTGTTGCTGCTGTGCTGCCAGCTTATTCATACTTTGATAAATCGTCGTGGCATGGCTCACCGTACTTTCTGGTACACCACGCGCTTTTAGCATCGATGCAAATTGCCTGGTTGAAACCTCTGCACCTGGTATACCAGGCGCTGCCAATAGCACTAAAAAACCAACTCCGGCCTGTTGTTGTGACACGATAGGTGCGATCAGACCCCCTTCACTGTGGCCAATCAGTCCTATTTGCTTCTTGTTGATGTCCGGTCGATGTTGCAAATAGCGTACTGCGGCACTGACATCACTGGCAAAATCTAAACTTGTAGCCTGCAGGAAAGTCCCACCGGATTTGCCTATGCCCCGATCATCAAACCGCAACACCGCAAAGCCCTGCCGGGTTAAATAGTCGGCCAGTACCAAAAAAGGCCGGTGCCCCAGCATTTGTTGATCTCTATCCTGCGGGCCAGAGCCTGAAATCAACACCACTGCTGGCACAGCTTGCACAGCATTCGCTGGACGAGTGAGCGTCCCCGCAAGCGCAATACCTGCCGCTTCATTGTTAAAGCTAATTTGTTCCTCAATATAGGGATAGGGTTTAACCGGATCCTGTGGCTTACGTGCTTCTTGTAGTTGCCTGGTTAAAATCAATTCAAATGACTGACCACCTTGCAGCCATTGTCCCTGAATTTGCTCAGGCTGCGCCTGATACAGCCCCTGGTATGAAGCTTGGGCGACAGTAACGTCCAATTTCAACTGCTGACCAGTTAAAGTTACCCGACCGATCGGAATTCCACTGGCCCCCTGGTCGATACTGTCCATGGTTGCGCTGTAGTTTTGATTATCAGAGTGCTGTTTTGCATCCTGAGTCAGATTAAATCTCAGTCGCAGCTGACTGGCCCGGACTTTGATTGAACCTACCCAAGCCCCTCGCAGATCCGGGGTTGCCTCTGCGGTAGCCTGCAGCGGTAGCAGACTTAGCAATAATGTGCTGCCAAACAGCACATTTCTTATATTTATCAGCATAGTTTTCATCTGAATTCCTTATGATTTTTTAGCCGTCAACTTGCACTGCCGACTATTGTCCAAGGCATCAACATCTGCCTGGCGGCGCTTACAAAAACCGTACTGCAGCAGATTGTGGCTACAGCACCACAACGCCACCGCACAAAATAACCATGAGCTTTGAATAGCATCCTCCTTGAACCACCAGGCCAAAAGCAGCATCGCTGCCGCCCAGAGCAAACTGTGTAATAACATCGCCGAAGTCTTTTTCATCTGTTTATCCTCGTTGCAGGCTAAAATCATCATTGCAGAATTATATGTACTACTAGATCGTGTGGTACATGTTGCAGCCACCCTAACACCCGTGTACTATTAGATCAAGTAGTACATGTGAAAATATTGGTTGATTTTCAAACAGCCGTATTGAGCGGAGAACTCATGGAAATTCTGATCGATACCGACAGTGCAGAGCCCATTTTTGGGCAATTGATTAGCCAGATTAAGCAGTTGATCAACTCAGATGCGATCCAGCCCGGTTTTCAGTTGCCCTCAATCCGGCAATTAGCCACCGATTTAGGTATTAACCAAAATACTGTGGCCAAAGCTTATAAATTGCTGGAACGAGACGCAGTGATTGTCAGTAAAGGTTATCGCGGTACTTTTATTCACCCACAGGCAAAGCAAAATTGCCTGGTCGACCACAGCCAGCAAGCCAGGCTGCTGCTGAGTCAAACTATTGGGCAACTGCGGGAACTCGGTCTGACTGACTCTGAGATCCGCCTGCAATTTGCAGAACTTCTGAAAGACCGGACTTTAGTGGAGCCTGTATGAGCAAGATGCATGTTTTGATGTATTTGATTTTTGCACTGCAGCTGGCACTGCTGTCCTTTTGGTTGCCGCTGCGTTGTCAGCATTTACGAATGCCTTGGTCGCTGGAAGATAATCAAACATCAGACCGCCTTCAGCGCAGGCGACTGGCGTCTTTGGCGAATTTGCTGCTGCTTGGTAGCGGGATTGTGCTGTTGCTGCTTAGTCTCACCGGCTGGCTGGCGCAGCCTGTCACCCCGATTTTTATGTTCACTACGCTGCAGGTACTGTTCTTATTGGTCATGCGGCAATGGTTGCCAGTAGCAGCGGCAATTCCGGCAAAACGTAAAGCCAGCTTACAGCGGCGCTCAGTATTCGATTTTATAACGCCGCTGGAACGAATGCAGACGATACTGGCGCTTTTTTGTGTGCCAGCTCTGGCGCTTATTTTGCAAAAAAGCAGCCTTTGGACCAAAGACATCATGCAATTGTGGCAACTGTGTGCGGTCAGCGGCCTGGCTAATTTATGCCTTTGCGTGGCGATTTACCGCGTGGTGTTTCGACAACGCCAACATAATCAGAGTATCGAAACTGAACAGACTTTGCCGTCTCAGCAAAAGATCCAACAGAAAGTAAGCCAGTACCTGAGCGCGCTGATAGCTTTAAACCTGCTGCTGATGCTGCTTTTGCTGCTGGGAATATTTGGTACTCAGCCTGAATTACTTTATATCGGCATCAGTCTGTTGTTACAGCTGATGCTGGTAAAAAGTTCATCCGGTAAGGCAACTGCTTAATGGATCTGAACTAGCGCAGTACTCGAAACAGCGGTGATGACTGACTCCTGCTCTGCCAGTTCAAATCTCGCTAATAAGGCCTGATGCTGCAGTTGCCACTGTTGCAGCAGGCTTTTATCTTGCAAAAACAGTCCTTGCAGAAAAGCTCCTGACAAACTTTGGGTCGCTGCCTGCAACACTTGCGCCTGTAAATTCAATTCCGGCCTTTGCCGTCTACCGGAGAAAATATTGTGATTACCGCCATGAAACACCGCCAGCACTTTGTAGCTACTCCCCATTGCCCGGTACAAATCAATGCGATCAGATGGTGCCGAGTGATAACCCGGCACTTCAATTTCATCCATGGTGTTGGTGATATGCAAAGTCGGTACTGTCACCGATGACAGCACTTTTGCCAGTGGTTCGCCATCATAAAATGGCGGCGCTGAAATCAGCAAAGCTGCACTAAAACGCGGGTCGCGCAGCGGTGGTAATGAATTTGAACGTTCGACTTTAGCCCCAACTAATAACATCGACGTATTGGCGCCATAAGAATGACCAGCCATCACCAGTTTGCTTTGATCAATAGCTGCAGCAAAGTCAGATTCAAGCAAAGTGCTGAGGGCAAATTTAACGTCAGCCACCCGCGCCAAAGCTTCTTCGTCCCCCGCAGCTGCCATCAGCCGGAAGGGTAGAGTTAACCGGCTGCCGCGCCAAACCTGGCGATCACTACCAACGTGTTGTACATGTAAACTGGCAAAACCCTGGCTGGCCCAATATTTCCCCAGATAAGCGTAACGATCGCGCGAACCACCAAGGCCATGTGAAAACACGATTAAGGGCAATTTGTCGGTACTCAGTCGTTGCTTCGGCGCGTAATACAGTACCGGCACAGCCCGGGCCCGGCTGTTGTCGAACCATTCCAGCTCTTCGCTTTGGATAAGATCCGGCCAGCGCTCATTCAGCAGCTGCGCATGTTGTACCGAGGGTAAATTTAACTGTTGTTGCCACTGGCTGGCTGACAGTTCCGGCTGCAGTTTTTGACTGCATCCGAGCAATACAACCAATCCTAACCCCGGCAGCAGCAGTTTTTTCAGCGGCTTCGTCAGCCATCTAAAGTTCAGAGATAACTTATTGATAAATTTCTGATAAATAGCTTTCATCACTGGCAGTTCCCTGGTAATTCCAAGACGATTGACGGCTGCAGCTGCCATTAGTCGATTTTTCTGTCGATATTGGCTGATGCCTCTTGCATCCAAAGGCTAAAACGTTGCACTGTAAATTCTGATTCAAAATAACAACAATTGATGACAGGTCCCTGAATGAAACTGAACTTTCCCGCCATAAATATGGCTGCGCTAAGCATGGCAGCATTGGCACTGACCGCTGCGTTTTGTAATCAGGCCGTGGCTATTGAACAACAGCTTCTGCAACAAATATCGGCACAACAAGCTCTACAACTGATGGAGCAGAAGCAGCTAAGCTCTGTTGAACTTACGCAATATTACCTTGCGCAGATCGAAAAAAATAACCTGAAGGGCGCACAAATCAGGGCGATTGTCGATATCAACCGCGATGCCGTAAAGCTGGCGACGCGATTAGATGCCGAGCGTAAAGCCGGCAAAATTCGAGGGCCACTCCACGGTTTACCCGTGGTGCTAAAGGCCAATATCGCGACCAAAGATGGTATGCCAACGACAGCAGGCGCTTTGGCGTTAAAAGGTTTTCTGACCAAAAGCGACGCCGAAATCGTGACGCAGTTGCGCGCTGCCGGAGCGGTGATCCTGGCAAAATCTAATTTATCAGAATGGGCTAATTTTCGCGGTGAAGGCTCGGCCAGCGGCTGGTCGTTATTAGGCGGTCAAACCAAAAATCCACACCTGTTAAGCCAAAGCCCTTGTGGGTCCAGCTCTGGCTCTGGCGCTGCGGTGGCAGCCGATATGACTTTGTTAGCCGTTGGCACTGAAACGGATGGCTCGATTACCTGCCCTGCTGCTGCAAACGGTGTTGTTGGCATTAAACCGACTCATGGTGCGGTGTCCGGCACTGGTATTATTCCGATTGCTGCATCACAGGATATTGCTGGCCCCATGGCGCGTTCCGTGGCGGATGCCGCGTTGTTACTGGATAGCCTGACCACAGCGGCTGCCAAAACACAATATGGCCAAAGTCTGGCGACTGCAGCGTTATCTTCGTCCCTATCTACGCCGTTACCAGTGAAAAAAGTAGTCTTAGTTCGCGCTTATGATGAAAAATTTCCAGCAATTAAGGCGATGCAGGATAAGGTCGCAGCAACCCTAACGGCGAAAGGTGTTACCGTGCTGCAAATAAACCAATGGCAGTTACCAGAGCAGCTCGGCAAAGATGAGTTAACGGTGCTGATTTACGAATTTAAACGTGATTTAAACCAGTGGTTGCTGGATTATCAGGCACCAAAAACTGTGAACTCCATCGCCAAAATTGTTGAATTTAATCGGAAAAAAGGTAAAGCGGCACTGGCGTTTTATGGCCAGCAATATTTGGAACAGGCCAACAACATCGACTTAACCCAGGATGCCAAAGCCTACCAACAGGCGCTCGCCAACAGTAAAAAACTGGCTGCGGCAATGTTAGATAAATATTTGGTGGACGCTGGCGCCGATGCCATTTTACTGCCGGCAACCACAGCCGCCTGGGCCATTGATCATATCAAAGGTGACGACTACAGCTTTGGCTCATCTACAGCAGCCGCGGTTTCTGGATACCCGGCTATCACGATCCCGGCCGGCATGGACGGAGTGCTGCCATTGGGTTTAAGCATTGTTGGCGCTAAATGGTCAGAGCCTAAGCTGATCAGTCTGGCAACGCTGCTGGAGCAACAATTACCCAAGCGCAGCATCCCGGGTTATATCGTCAGTGTGAAATAACCCGATGACAGCATTGATGAAACGACGTGATTTTCTGCTGCTTTCTGCCGCGACTTTGGCTGGTTGCCACTTGCCGCCACCGGTCTTTTCGGATGCTGCAAAAATCAGTACCGCACTGCCGGATGCCGATGACTGGCAACGGCTGGCGCAACAATTAACCGGCGATTTATTGTTTCCCGCTGCCGATGACTATAACCGGCTGAAAAAAGCCGCCAATGCCCGTTATGATGAAGTGCCCACCGCGGTGATCATCCGCTGCCAAACCGCTGCTGACGTGCAGCATGCTGTAAGGTTTATCCGCCAGTATCAGTTGCCATTTACCGTACGCAGCGGTGGTCACAGCTATACCGGGTTGTCGTCAACTTCCGGGGTGCTGCTGGATATAGGTTTGCTCAATCTGATAAGTCTTCGTCAAAACATTGCCAGCATCGGTGCTGGCGCTAAGCTCGGGGATGTTTATGCCACACTTGGACTACAGCAACGCTCTATTCCGGCCGGCAGTTGCGCCAGCGTTGGCATCGCTGGTTTGGTGCTGGGCGGTGGTTTGGGGATTGCTGACCGGCGTTTTGGCCTGACATGTGATGCACTACGCCGGGTGGAGCTGGTGACAGCGACCGGCGAGCTGATTTACTGCAGCAATACTGAACATCCGGAGTTATTCTGGGCACTGCGCGGTGGTGGCGGCGGTCAATTTGGCATCGCCACCCAGTTTGAATTTGATACTTTTGCCACGGCACCTATTCGTAATTATATCGGCCGTTACCCGCTAAAAGATGGTAATCAGGTACTAGCCGTGTGGCAGCAATGGCTGAAAACGCTGCCAGATGAAATCTGGTCGCAGGCCACCGTTTGGTTTAACGGCCAGCAGGATTCAAAACCAGAAATTCAGTTGCGCGCCTGCAGTATGGGGCATCCGGCCTTGCTCAGTCAGCACTGGTATCAATTGGCGTTGCAGCTTGGTAGTGTCTGGTCGGAAGTGGATATGCAGGACCATCAATATCTCGATTTTATGCTCACCGACTGCGACGGCTTGGAAATGCCGGAATGCAAATTACCCAACCAACATGAACGGGGCCAGCTGAAGCGAGTGGCGATGGCGGGAAGTTCGGACATTTTTAATGACTATCTGCCGTTGTCCGCACTACATCATTTGCTGAACGCCATCCGCAAACGTCATCGAGACGGTTTTCGCGGCGGCTTAATGTTGACCTCGATGGGCGGCGCTATTCGGCGGGTTCCGCCAGGACACAGTGCTTTTGCTCATCGAGCGGCAGTATTGAGTGCCCAGTATCTGTTCAGCGGCCCGGTCGGCACGCCAGAAGCGATGCTGCAGGAGGGCGCTGTCTGGGTCAACCAGATGCGCAAGCAAATGCGGCGCTGGAGCAGCAATGGTGCTTATCTTAACTACACCGACGCTTTAATTAAAGACTGGCCGCAAGCTTACTACGGCGACAACTATGTTGCATTACAACAACTTAAACGCCAGTATGATCCAGACAATTTATTTCGGTTTGCCCAAAGTATCCAACCTGCTTGATAAGGTTAAACCGAGAATAATGCAACTCAAAAAAATGCGCAGCTTCACTATGTCAAAGGAGTGTCTTCATGTTCGTGTTATTGCAATTTCTGGTTGCCAGCAGCTTGTTACCCGCGCTTGCCAGCCCAACGTCAACAGCAGGTGCCGACAGTGAGACATTTATCGCTGATGGCGTTTTTCACGGCGAAATTGAAGGGCCAGCGGTCGATGCTGCCGGTAATTTATATGCGGTGAATTTTGGTGGCAGCGGCGATGAAAGCAAGGGCACCATCGGCAAAGTGACACCACAGGGTCAGGCAAGTTTGTACCTGACCTTACCGCAAGGCAGTGTCGGTAATGGCATTCGGTTTGATCAGCAAGGCCGGATGTATATCGCCGATTATACCGGCCATAACATCTGGCGTTATGACGGCAAAACCTTAAAGGTGTTCAGCCATCAACCGAAAATGCATCAACCTAACGATTTGGCAATTACCCACACAGGGGTATTGTTTGCAAGTGATCCCGACTGGAAAAACAACAGTGGCCAGCTTTGGAAAATTCAGCCGGACGGCAGCTCAGTGTTAATTGAAGACAAAATGGGCACCACCAATGGCGTTGCAGTCAGCCAAGATCAGCGTTTTTTGTACGTCAATGAAAGCGTACAGCGACGGATTTGGGTCTATCAACTGGACGCAGCTTACCAGCCAACCCAGAAAAAACTGTTGATTGAATTTCCGGACTTTGGCCTGGATGGCATGCGCACCGACATTGCTGGTAATTTATATGTCGCCCGTTATGGCAAAGGTGTGATTGCGAAAATCAGCCCACAAGGGGAATTGCTGGCGGAAATTGCTTTAAACGGCAAATTTCCAACCAACGTTAGTTTTGATCCAACCGAGCAGTGGTTGTATGTGACGATGCAACAGCGTGGCGCGATTGAGCGTATTTCGCTCAAAGCGGCAAAAACCAGCAACTGAAGCAGGCGCAGTGGTCCAGAGTTCGCACTCTGGACATGCCTCCAGACGTAAACTTAGTCCCAGCTAATATTGTGTTGCTTTTTGGCAGCGCCGCGTAACATTTCGAGCAAAGGCACTGCTCTGGTATGCAGACTAACTTGTGCTTCGGCGGCCTCTGCAGCGACAGTTGCTGTGAGGTCCTGTGGTAAATCTTCCAGGTTTTGTTGCAGTTGCCATAAGGCCTGCGGCACATCTTCAGCGTAAATTGCCCCAGGTACTTTTGGCGTACAGCCCATTTTTTCAATCAGTTGCAGCGCAGCTTCGCCAAACATAGTGATAGGGTAATAATCTTTGCTATGAAAAGTTACGATCATGATAGTCCTCCCCCGACAGGTTTAGCTCATAAGCAGAATTGCAATGTTCGACCATAGTGTTGCCTTAATTTAACTATAAACCTATCTGCGATGACTGCCTATCTGTTACGACTTTTGACCACCGAAAATCCGAAATCAAACCACATTAATACACCGACAATCCCAACTCTTCAGCCAATCGGCGGATCAGGTACATCGACAAGCAAGAATTGCCAAAACTATTCAGTGGCGGGCTCCAGCTGGCGATCACTCCATAATTGGGTACGATGGCCACAATGCCACCGCCGACACCACTTTTCGCCGGCAAACCCACGGTAAAGGCAAACTCGCCGGATTGGTCGTACATGCCACTGGTCGACAGAATCGCATTGACCCGTTGTGCGTCTTTGCGACTACAAATTTGTTGATCGGTCACCGGATCCACGCCACGATTGGCCAAAAACAGCCAACTGCGTGCCAGTTGCTGACAGCTCATCTCCACCGAACACTGATGAAAATACTGCGCCAACACTGCGGGCACATCGGATTTAATATTGTCAAAACTCTTCATAAGATAGGCCAGCGCCGCGTTTCGACTGCCATGTTGTTGTTCAGAGGCATACACTTTGGCATTGGCAAAAATCTGTTCTGTTTGTGCTAAGCGGCGGATAAACATTAAAAATGTGTTTTTCGACGCTGAATAATGGCTGGTTAACACATCGGACACCACTATGGCTCCGGCATTAATGACCGGGTTGCGCGGAATACCCTGCTCCCACTCCAGCTGCACAATTGAATTAAACGGTTGACCCGAAGGCTCCATCCGCACCCGCTGCCATAAGGCATCACCTTGTAACTGCATCGCCATCACCAGCGCGTACATTTTCGACAAACTTTGAATGGAAAATGGCTCGGTACTATCACCGGCAGCGCAGATGTTACCGTCCAGTGTGGCGACGGCTATTGCCAGTTTATCTGCCGGCACTTCCGCCAGAGCCGGAATATAGTTGGCCACTTTGCCGTCCTGTGTTACCTGCATTGCCTCATGCAGTAAGGCTTGTAAGCGGCTTTGCAGATTGTCTATCGCGCAATAATTTTGGCTCATCTTTTTTGCTCTGATAGCGGTGTGCCTGTCGCCGATTGTGCCGGGTCTTTTGGCGAGGCGCTTGTGGTTGAAGGTGTGACAGCTGCAGGTTTTTTTGCTACTGCAGAGTCTGGTATTGCCTTGTTTGGCGCTGGTATAGACGCTGGAGATCCGGGTTGGGTGTTTACTTTCACCAAATCAGGCGATAGCGGCAACAACACGGCAATGTTGGCATGCGGTATGACTTTGACCTGTTCCTGATGATAAACAAACAGATAACTACTGGTTCTGGCAATAATCTGCACCTGATCCAGCTGCATCGTTTTCACCGCATCCTGCACCGGATTAATCAGGCTTAGCTGAAAGCCCCTTTGCTGTCCTGCTTTGATATTTTTTGCCAGATCGGTTGATTCACCGATTGCAGAATTGTATAAAAATAGCAAAGGCGTAATGGCAAACAGCGGAAAATAGAGTTTGAATTTGTCATTCTCATAGTATTTCTCCGACCAGAGTGCATACCAGTCCAGCCGACTTCTGGCGAAACGATCGATCCAGAATGCTGCGATAAACAACAATATCCAGCCAACAACATTCAATAACACCCAAGGGTGGGTAAGCGCCGCCAGCATAAAGTCGGTCAGTTCTAGATAAGGTAAAATGTCAAAATCGAAACGTACAAACAATTTGATCACAAACAACATGCCAAGCATGCTGCAAAGAAGATAGGCCAGCGTCAGCAACATGCTGGGATGACGGATGATAAAGCGTTGCCCGCGACGCAATATTGAATCCAGCTCAGCATCATATCGCTCGCCATGAATCATTTTTGGCTGAAGCTGCGAGGGAGAAAATTGCAATTGTGGATCAACAACTGGCTCGCTCACTGTATCTGAGGTTGTCATGTTATAAATCTCTGAAAATGCTCACAACTGTTATCAAAACATGAATTCTGGTTTGCGCACAAGCAGTTAACACAGAAAACCGAGAAAACCGGACATCCACCAATTTCCAGAAGACATGAGAGAAAAAGAGGACACAGAAAACCGGACATCCACAAATTTCCAGAAGACACAAGGTAACGAGAAAACCGGACATCCACCAATTTCCGAGAAAACCAGAAAACCGGACATCCACCAATTTCCCGAGCAAGGAAAACCAGACACCCACCAATTTCCATAAAAACTTGACATTAACTTTTTTGCAACCAAATTTAAAGCCAAAGGATTTTTTGACTGTCAGGATGACATCATGCCCAAACCACGTAAATTGCAAATCTC
>NZ_LXWK01000001.1 GCF_001669775.1 Rheinheimera sp. SA_1 | reverse complement strand
TCAGCTTGTTTAAGGATTGCCATGATTTGGCTATCGGTGAATTTTGATGTTTTCATAGTGAATCTCCTGCGTTTATGTTACGAGAAAATTCTACTTTTGACGTCAGTTAATTTGAGGGGGGATTACCCTCTGTTCAATGCTTAAAGTAAAAAGCGCCAAACTTGAAGGCGCTTTTGCCTGACTCGATAGCAACTAAGCTGCCATGGACCTTGATTGTAAGATCGTCCACGGCCCTAGCCGCATCCATTCTTGATGCGAGGGGCAATTTCTGTTTCTGAAAGCGATTGCTGCGCTCTAGCCATAAAAAAAGTCCAGTATGCTTTTTAAACAGCACAACTGGACTTTAATGGTTTACAACTATTTTGTTCTGTTTAGTTCTTTGCCGTCACGCTTTAAGACTATTTTGTCTTGTTTAGAACTATTATGTCAGACCACAAAAATCTGTTACTCGAAAACAAAGATTCATCACAAAAACAGACGCAGGTAGCATAGAGAAACCTAAATTTTTACGACTAATAAGTGAAAGTTTCATCACAACAACAGCAGATCAATTTTCTGCTCTAAGCAGTTCCTAAAATAAAGATTAACAATAGCCACCTAAAACAATAAAAACCGATGCCTCTCAAATAGCACTAATTTACACCAACGATGAAATCTTCTGAATGGACTACGAAAAAATGGCAATGGTCTTTAGAGGTAGTAAAGATTAGAGGCGCTGCCGTCTATTTACTAACTGCTCTCGTATATTTGCAAGTTCCTTCAGCTCATGATGACTGATATCCGGAAAATAATGCCTCAGTAGCTTGGAATCATTTTTTTCAAGCAATCTAGCAAACTCTTGATCGGACGATAATGCACCTGACAAATTATCAAAATCTTCGGCGTTAATCTCAGACATAGGAAGAGGTAAGCCTTTAAATTCTGATGGAGTTAATTCGAGTACACCACCTCCATAATACCGCCCCTGAATCTCCGCCATTGCTAAGGTAAGCGAGTTGTAAAAACAAAATACCAAACTTCGTGGATCAACGCCTAGCTTGGGATACACAAGATAAGCACTATCAGTGGCTAAAAAATCAGTCTCATTTAAAACAAACCGAGGGCATTTGTGGCTGCGCTTGAAAAATAAAACTGGTGACGATTCAGATATGCCAGGAACGTCAAACCACCGGTTTCTTTTCTGCATTTTATATCTTTCGTTAAGCGATAAAGACTCGCCATATTTTATGTAATCAACAAGCTTAGGAAAAGACGCAATATTAATTCCACTTAAACTAAGTAAATAACATGGGGTGTTTCGCTCAGCTAGATCTGTAACCAGCTCATTACTAACGACATTACCTTTTGGAACTAAAGATGATTTTTGTATGATGCCTTTATAGAGAAAATTTGGGATTTCCAGATCCTCTATGGTCTCTCTATTGATAATAAAAAAATTATTTGCAGCAGACACAATTCCTGTTTTTGATGTGCATAATTCAGAAATTGAAGGTAACTGCCCCGATAGTTTTTCAAGCAAATTCACTTGTTCTTTGGATAATACATGGCTGGTCCACTTTAAACTACTGTAAGAATCGTGCTTAACGAATGTTATATTGTCGCCAATCCGATTAAAATTTGATACATTATGGAAAAATAAACCTTTTTCATTTGATTGACGTTCAGCAATAACAATGACTGTATCTTGACCTTTACACTGTTCAAAAACCAACTCATTAAATGTTAATATTTCAACGCGTTCAAACTCCCGCAATAGAAGGTCTCTAATAGGTTTAGCATAATTAACTTGTAAAAATTCTGCAGGAAGGACAAAGGCAACAATTCCATCATTTTTCAACAAACGAATTGATGACAATAAAAAAGAACTCCAAATATTCTTCACGCCACTCACAAGCTCTAAATCAAAAGCACTATTAATATTTTTGCATATTCTGATTTGACTATCGGTCAAATAACTAAGTTTTATATATGGAGGGTTACCTATTACTAAATCAAACTTTTCTGTACAACAGTCCTGGTAATTAAGAAAATCTTCATTTACCACTGTAATCGACACGTGGTTGGGTACATGAATATTTTCAATCTTACCTGCTTCAGTATTAGATATTTCAATTGCGGTTATGGACAGCGCTTGAGTTCCTAAAAGCTGGCAAGCTCCAATTTCTGAAACGAAAACGCCGTCACCAGCACTGGGCTCAAGAACTGAAATTTCTTTTCCAATAAGCTTACGAGAGACATGTTCGCACAAAAATTTAGCTATGACAGGGGGAGTGTAATATGACCCTGTCCTTTTCTGTTCAACCATTAAAGCTCCAACCTCAGATAACGCATGTATTGATCATAGGCGTTACACAACTTAGCATGCAAAATAAGCGCGTCTTGATCACAGTCGGCGAATTCGTTTCCGCCTTCGCAAAATTCATACACCGCCTGTTTAAGTTTTTCCAAATTTTCCAACATCCAAACTATGCCATAGCGGCTTAATTGCAACCCCATAATTCGACTCATTTCGCAGGCTACGTTGCTTGTCGGATAGGGGATTATATTACCATACTCGTCTCGATAAAAATGCTCATTAAAATCAATTTCACAAGGGTCTAATATCTCCACCGTAGATTTTGATTTTTTAATATTAACGTAAGAGCAGGAATACACTAAATTAGCATAATTGTTTTCTAACTCTTTGAAATGTACTTTCGGTTTGAAATGGTCGATATGAAAAGTCCGCTTCCCACCAAAAAAGTAGTCAGGGCAATCTGTATAACCACATCGTCCATTAAAATCTGCAGCTAAATAGTCTTTATATTGTGAGTAATTTTCATATAATTTTGTACATGTACGCTTAGGGTGGGCCGTTCTAAATTTTCTAATTTCACTCACCTTTAACTCCTTTTATAAAACTCTCCGTAATAATTATCAGCTCCTTCAATTTGTCTTGATTTGAAATACGTTTCAATTCCTTCGGAACGGCACTTTCTATGTCTAATGAGTGCTCAATAAAGGAATCTAAATCTACAATTTCCTCTTCTTCCTGGAGAGACAAAACCAATCCAGTTCTCTTTTTTTCGAGAAGATCATTTAATCTAGACTCCTTTTCTTCTAAGATATTTCTGTATTTTACTATTTGCATCCTCACTCTATCTCTAAACTTTATCTTCTGTATCTGAGGATTATTTAATTCAATTTTAGAGTATACAATATTCACATCAGACGTGTTTTTATCGCCGACAGCTGTATCTTCAAAGCTTGAAGCTATGAAGCAAGGGAAATTAAGTCGGCGCCGTTGAAATGCTTCGACCAAATCTGCTCCTGTATAATTAATTTGAGTATTACGTCCTATATCAGTTTTGATAGTATTTAGCTGATAGTCGACAATTAGTGCATCAGGATTTTCTGAAATGATACTATCAATCATTTCACCAAGCTCTGGTTTTGGCAAAAACTCCAAAACCTCAACTTCTTCAGCTACTATCATCGGATCGAATTCAGACTGAACCTTCCTTATTTCGGCTAATTCTTCATCAATTACTAAAATTTTAAATTTCATCTGCTTTCCCTACATTTTGAACTTTAGGCATAACTATCGATAATCCAAAACCACTTTCAATTCCACTTAGGATATTAACTTCACCTTTATATTCTTCAACTATTTTTTTCAATATCCACATGCCTAACCCAGTTCCAATTTCCTCTCCTGTATTTGGATCTCTTTTTGTTGTCATTTTGGGAAGGAAAATAGAGTTAGGGTCTTTTATTTCTTTTGGAATACCAGGCCCATTATCTTGATATGTAATTGTTATTTTTGAAGTTGTGGCTCTAATAGATATATTTATTCTATTGCCATCACGTCTGGATGACGGCAACTCAAAAGCAGCCATAGAATTTGTAAACAAATTTATGAATACACTGTCAAAATCGACTTCAAAAGCTTTTGTAAACACGTTATCGTCAGATAATAATTCTGGTGTTATTCCAACTTCGTCAAATGTCCCTCTCCAGTCCTCAAGTAATCTTCCAACGTATTGTTTTAGACATATTTTTTTTCTATTACGCTTGTCTTTACGTGTGAACCCAAGAGAGAATCCTAGCCAAGTCGCTATCTTTCTATCAGTGGCTTCCATAGTGTTCAGTAAAATGAAAGGATTTTTATAATCTGGAATCGTTAAGTTTTTAACATCAATTAAGCTATCTAAAGTTGATTTTAAAGTGAAAACACGCGACTGCAAATTGGCCTTAATTTTTCCATAGTCATGACTAAATGCTGCCGACATAATTCCACTACTGGCAAGCCCCCTTAGCAAGGTTATTTCATTCGCCTGCTGCTCTAAGTCCTCTTTAAGATCAATAACTGTTTGAGCAAGAACATCTTCGGTATGATTTGAGCTCTGTCGACTGGCATGATTTTGTTTATCGTCAGTGATCTTACTTCTACTTGCAATAGATTCAGCCAGCTTTATTGCTTTATCTCTATCTTTAATATGGCCATACTTCTCGTTATAATAGATATCAAACTCTCTTGCCAATGTTGAACGGTCGTCCTCAAGCTTAGATAAAATATTTTTAATAATTTCTTTGAAAACTTTAAGCGTATCAGACTCTTGCAGGCCTTCTCGGCTAGACTTGTCTTGAAATGCAATATTGCTTAGTCGAGATATTTTTATCAGACCAGCTATATTCTCTGGTTCCACCCGATAGCCACCCTCACGCTTGGTCACACCTGCAGGACTACTAGCCTTTCTTGCACCGAGCCCAAGCCAGTCAAATGCCGGTTCGCCAACTTCACCATATGGACGCACCCTGAAATTATCTCTATAAAGCTTTATTCCACCAAACTTCTCTAACCACTGTTTTCTTTCTGATGCCTCGAAATATTTATAAAAGAATCGTTTTCTATTAATCGAGTCGGTACCCTTTTTCAGATAGTAGAGAATGAATTCGAATGAACCAATGCTATCGAAAATAGTAGAATTTACGACACCAGGCATCAGTTCAGAAAATGTGTAACTTTCTGTATACATTTTCTTTAATCCTGCACCTTCAACAAAATCATTTTTATTAATGGATGCTCTTTCAAAAAACTCTCTTGGTATTATTTTTTCGTCATACTCTTCTCGATAAATAGATATAACCACATTCTTCTCTTTGTCAGCATAGGCATGCAATTTGTAGTCAAAATCATCGCATACACTACTCAACACCTCACCATAGGAATTGGGGTTGTTATTTGATAGTATATGAATGCTAAACTCTTCAACATCCCTTGGAGGAACGAGAACCTCTAGATCTTGGTACAGTTGCTTAACGGCGGTATCTTTCCAAATATCATGTAGCCGAGATATTCTTATAACCGTTCCGTGCTTAAGTATATCATCAGATACCCAATCAAAACCTGAATGTCCACTGGACAACTGCTTGGCCCTAGCAATTATTTCATTTAGGTCAAAGTCATACTGCAGAAAAAACTCACTACAACTTTCAAACAAATCGCCGGATTTAATATCCTCAACTCTTGCATTTACTTTATCAATTGTTGTTTCTGGTCTTTCAAAATCAGACCAATTAACAGTCCAAAACACTCCTTTCCCAGCATTATCCGTTGAATTCGATTTTGGTATACTAACTAACTCACACTGTTCACCTAATTTATCTAATGCAAACCTTCCTATACCTTTAGCGCCTGACTTTACACGTTTTCCGGGCGTAGTAGCATTTTGCAACTTATTATCCGTGCCTATTGTCATCCAGTTTTTTCTAATCAGCGCTTCAGTCATGCCTTCACCGTTATCGATAATATATATCGAGTTAAGCACAGATATTACACGCTCAAATTCACAAAATATTTGAGAATCGGTATCTGCTACAAGTGAATAACCTTCACCACTCCTAGCGTAAATATTGTCGATACTTTTCCCTTCACTTTCATAAACTTTTTTAAATTTCAAGTAATAATTGTGAGATATAATGGTTGGTGCCGAATAAAATCTGTTATCAATCACTATTATTGAAAAAGGAGAATCGGCATCATAGCAATTTTTAACTAACTCTATTACCGCACCTTTTGCATTCGCTATATTCTCTCGTCCAATTAGAAGCGCAGTCCTTGCTGATACATTAAAAGGTATAGTTGCCATTTATAGTCCTGTAATTATTTTGTTTTAACTTCCGATATAATAAATAAATTTATCCATTCACAAAATTCCACTACGAATCACCTAGCGTAAACTTAAAAAGAACTACAAATATATAAATACGTTTATTCTATAAGTTTAAGTACAAAAATATTTTCGTAAATAAAGTTACGGCAGAAACCCGGCGCTTCTGATTTATTGATGACATTGGGTTTCTGATAACTTTTACCTTGTATCGAAAAAATAATTTTCCACATCCAGACACAAATGTCTATCTTTTTACGTTAAAACCGAATAAATCATACATGTCATATGTCAATTAGTACTCTTAGAAAACGTAACACCCATGATTCCAGAATTGTTGTCGGCCGCGATCCAGCACTATTAAACTCAGGATGTTTAACCGTAACAAATTTAATTGATTTTACTACATTCCATCTCAATGATTTTTTTAAAGTCAAAGCAAGCGTTTTTTCAAGTAACACATCAAGGTCCGGACAGGAGTGAAGTACTAGAGTTGAAATAGCTCTGGCACCATCTGAAGTATCTATATCCAGTATATATCGCACCTCACCATCAATTCGCCTAAACTTGGCAAGTAAATAGCACCTTGGCTGCTCATCATTCATTTTATGATAGCTACAACGCTTAACCACGGGTAATGGCTCAATTTTTGTTCCTAAGTACTCTAAACGCTGATCATTTGACAATTGCTGTATAACATCAATCAATGCAGTAAAACGTTCAGCATAACGGTTCGAACCGCTTTCGTGACCAAATCCTAATTGATCAAAATCCCCAGCTCGTCCACAGCCATCAATAGCATCATCTTTCGTGCTTACAGCCTGAACAGCTCCAGCATCCGACAAGCTCTCCCCATCCTCTTTACCTCCGAGATATCCCTTCTGTCCTTTGTAGTTTACTTTGGTTTTTATTTCCCGGTCGAAGGACAGGCTTTCGCTGGGTAATTCGATCCGAATCCGTTCATTATCTCCGGATGGCTCATCTTCGGTGTCAATCTCAATGGCAGCTGGGGAACCTCCACCTACACCACCTCCGGCAGATCCTTCATTTTTTACTGGTTGTTTTAATTGGGGATGGCTAAATATAACTGTGAGGAGGGTGTTGTATGGCAAACCGGAAAGCGATGCAATTTCCCACACCAACATCTCTTTTTCTTCATGGTTGTATATCCCACGGAACATGGCTTCCACTCCAACCATGCTGGTCGGTGGGTTGAAGTTAAACACCCAACGGCAGTAGCCATTTTTAATCGTTTGTTCTGCGTTTAACTTCTGCCAGATAGATTCAAACGAATTGCGTATATCTTTGTTCACCAAAAGCCAAGAAAAAAACTCCCGATAAGCAGGCTGTTTTAAAAAAGCTATCGGGACCCCGGTTCGACTGGGTGTAAATACGTCATATGAAAGTTTGTCTGCCCCCAAATGCATATGGAACAAATTATCCAGACCATTCGGTAAATAGGCCGTTCGAACCATAAACCCTGCATGGAAAAACAGTTTTCGCGCGAGTTCAAGCTTTGGCAGCCATACTTTTACTCCACCAGTTGTGAATACAAAGCATCTTTGATTGGCGACTTCCGATTTGGCAGCTAGGCGTTTAGCTAATCGAGGACAATCCCCAAGCAATTTTTCTTCCCATTGTTCAACAGGAGGAAAAATGAGTGTTTGATGGAAACCACTGGATATATACAGCTGCTCTGTATTTTGTATAAATTTTCGGCCGAGCCCCATAACACAAAGGGCCTCCAGCTCGAAGTTTTCAGTGTATTCCTGGCGATCGAGTCTGCTGAAAAATGTTGAGAAACGCCAGAATGAAGAAGGTTCATCCTTTCTGAACTGGTTGCCTAACGCGACTAACTTTGCCTCAGGTGGAATTCTCTTAAAGATCTTTTTTTGCATTAATAAACAAAGCTTCCCTTTCTAACAACTCCATAAACCTCAGTGTCTGCGGTCGAGTGCGGCCAGTGGCTAATCCACACAACCGCTCTAACTCCCAGCACAGATGGCTTTGATTATTCTGACGATCTAGCAAAACCTGATGGGTTAATCGCCGTATTTGAAATTCAGCAACCGTCTCACTGTACCTATTTAGGAAGGATTGGCAAAGGGGTAATTTTGATAAATGTTTTTCAGCGGTCGATGAGCGCGTGAGCTGCTTTAATAACCAATTCCGACTCTGCCTTGGCGTTTTAAGCTCAAGATCCCTTAACGCCAACATTTGGTACAACCGGCGCAAATATTGCCTATCTCTGGCCTGCCAGTTCGTATTGCTGTGATTTGTTCTTTTTAAATGCCAGCCCTTGTTAGTCTCCAGTAACCAGGTTCGGTCATGTCGATACAATCTGGCATACAAGGCTTTGTCATAGAGAACTCTTGCTTGCTTTACGCTAAGACCAGATTGCAACAACTGCAGCCAGCGATCACGATCTGCCTGGTTAATTGGCCCTTCTGGTTCCACTTTCTGTGAGACGCTGGCTGATTCAGGGAATGAGTTTACGCAAGCCAGTACTTGCGATATTGAGAGTTGAGGTTTAAGTACCTGCCAAATCAGCAAATGCTGCAGATAACTAAAAGATTTCCGGTGTTTGCGAAACATGGCTAATAACCAGGAGCTGGGTCCCACTGGCACCAGGTTCAGTGGCACTAAAAATGAATTTGGCCAGTAACTTCTGAACTTGCTATGAAGCTTAGTACCTGACACCTGCATGCCATTTTGCATACCGGCTTCAGCAGCCAGTTCTCGATAGAACAACGTCCATTGGTGATATGTAGGGCTCTGGTTTACGGTTATGGCCAACAACTCCATAATACTGGAAGAAAGTTGTGCCAGTTTAGAACTGTGGTTTGTGTTTACAGCGAAGTCTTCACAATACTGAGGACATGCCGCTAAATATTCGTGGCGATGGATAGATCTCAGCGGCAGTAT
The DNA here is from genome assembly GCF_001669775.1 of Rheinheimera sp. SA_1. GTDB lineage: Bacteria > Pseudomonadota > Gammaproteobacteria > Enterobacterales > Alteromonadaceae > Pararheinheimera. The sequence goes on along the minus strand of NZ_LXWK01000001.1, from coordinate 96,387 downwards.
AGAATCACAAAGCTCGCAACCGTGGAAATGGCACACCTGATAACCGGGGACCAGCCAGCGCCGTAACCAGGCAAACTCGCCATACTCTTGCTGCAACTCATTCATACACAAAGGACAATATCGGAAAAACGCTGGTAGCTTTACCGTACCAGCGCTCATACCTATCTCCACATACACAGCAGAGCCGTCACTATTGATCAGCAAATCAGTCAGGTGTTGCTTACGGCTTTCGGGAATAAAAGGGGCATACAGCGGGAACAAGGTTCTTTGGTAGAGAAGTTGTTTAGCGTTTAGCTGCTGCACTTGCTGGAGACTGTTACACAACAACTGCAGTTGAGCTGGTAAGTCTGGTACAGCAATGACGGTGCGTTTTTGGTAGAGCAGATCCAGCAAATGTTTAGGGCTCTCTATCCCCATATGAACCTTACATCTGGCGAGCATGCTGTACAACAGCTCGTCCGGATAAGGCTTGGGGAAGTAAGCCAGCATAGCTAGCCAGTCCTGTCCCTGACTGATTTCAGGTCGTAAATCAGCCCCTGCTCTTTGAATAGCTGATATACATTGTTTTTATCACTACTGGCGTACACATAACGTAAATCATTGGTTGGTAATTCCAGCCATTGAGTTCTTTTTATCCGGTTGATTTTTGGTGGTTCTTTACTGACATCTGCTGTGTATTCAGTAACTTTATGTACCAAGGCGGCCACTGACAGGTCAGGATGCTGCAGAACAACCCGATCAACAAGCGGAATAGCAATATCCTCTGGGATGTCCATTTGCAACAACAGCGCAAGCAGCTTTTTGCTCTTATCAGTGGACACCTCTGAGCGAATATTTTCGGGAACTGTCTCTTCCAGTGACGACATCATGGAGAATAGTCGTGCTTCAATATCCGGCATCAGCAGATCATCATACTGATCTATTAAGCTCGGATTATTGCTGCGAAGCGCGGCGAGCATGGGATGTACAGGTTTAAACTCATCGTCATACACCTGCTTCAGCAACTGAACAGTGATACGTTCCATACCAGTCACAATAGCTCTGACCTGGGCCAACACATAAAGCTTCACTACTATGTCCATGACGCCTTGTGTCAGGTCGTACATCACATCGCTGAGCTCGTCAGTGAATGGCTCGGCCTTGCGCAACCACTGGTATTCCCAGAGTTGCTTTAGGAGCAACTGCCACTGCTTGTCTTTGGGTAACCTGTCCCAAAGCAAACTGCCAAACCCTGAAATACGCCGCGCAGCGCGAAAAGTTCGCTGGAAAAACTTACGAGCTCGATGAGTACCAATCTGGATCACCGGCACACCAATAGTGTTCACCAGGGACACAAAGAAGTTATGCATCTTCTCTGCACCCCCCGACCTGGCTTCGTTAAGGTTTTGCACCTCATCAATAACCAAAACCCCTAACGCATGCAAATTGGCGATTTGGCACATGCTGGCCATCAGCCGTTTAGTACCAAGCTTTTTCCGCCCGTGAGAGATGCTGTATTGAGTATGCAAAACCCGGTCGACTTCGTTAAAAAAGCTAAGACAGAGTTCATCCAGATCAGCGTCCCCCGGACATTCCACTTTCAGATAGGTCAGTTGAGTTATGTTGTACTCGGGATGGAATATGGCTTGCTGATAGACCGAAAAAATTCGATTGATGGTTTCGGACTTGCCGCACCCTGAGCAACCAAATAATGACAAACTATTTGCACTGGAGCGAACTTGGTCAAACACATAAGCATCAAGGTCTTCGTCCTGGACCCGTTTGTATCCATTTTGCAGGTGAAGGTGATAAGCACCCTGCGCAGGATTTCTACTGAGATAGCCCTGGCGCAATATCAGCGATATTTTTTGCTCAAGTTCCAGATGGTGATTCAACGGCTGAAAGAAATGATTCAGTAATCTGGCTATGGTATGAACTCTGAGCCGTCCATCCAAATTTCGCTCTGCAGCATCAAACAAAGGTTTAAGTCTTAGTTTTTCGACGACTTGCTTAACATCATATATTGGCGGCAAAGCAGAAATGAGAGGGTTATCCCGATACTCTGGCAAGCCAGGGTCTATATATTCAGCATGAGGGATGCGGCCTTGCACTGAGTTATTCATTGCCTGTGTCTTCCCCAAAAATCAAATCCGTCATATCCGGGAAGCGGCAATCTTCATTAGCATTGCTACGAATAGGCACCACTTGTGCTGGCGTACTGGTTTCTGTTCGTTCCGGTCTGAACGCTGTCACCTGTCGCTCTACTGACTTTTCTAACTGTTTGTTTTGCCTGATATGCTGGCCCAGTTTTTTAACTCCTGGTCGCTTAATTTCAGTACGTTTTTCATCGGCTTCAGCCACAATGTTTTCAATCTGCTGAATCAACTTCCCTTTGGCTACCGCAGTACTCATCCGCACCTTGGCATCGGTTTTTCGCTCTTCTTTGGTGATAAGCCAAACATCCCAAAATGACAAACCACGAAAACGCCTGCTGCGATCGGTAAGGTCACAAACCCAGTATTCACTTAAATCGGAAGAAGGTCTGATATAGATATGATCTGCAGTTCTTGGATCGTAGGCGACCAATACCTTGTCAGGCCTTTTGGTTCCGGAGCGATGTAACCAGCCGGCTTTAATCAATTCAGGGCAAGTGTAGAAACAGTTGAATAAATTGACGCCAAGCTCTGAAACTGTCGCCTCAAAGTGCGGCATCAGGTTAATCTGGACCAACTGCTCTGGCGCAGTGCGAAGCCTGCCAGTCAGATTCGACACACCCCAGCGCCACAATTCGATAGGAATTAAGGGTAAGTCAGTCGGCATATCCTCAGTACGGTCATATCCTTCCAAACCTTTATCGGTATTGTGGTAAAGCACGCAGGCCAGAATAATTCGGGTGAACTCTGGCAAGTTCAGCGTTGCATCCTGACGATAATCATGACCACCGCGCTTTGTACTCATCACCGCTTCAACAACGCCAGGAGTGTAGGGTTTAAATTCGTCCTGAACTGTTCTAAAGGCTCGTTCGACAATACCTTTAGCGTCACCACGACGGGCGGTAGCGTTTTCAATACGAACCCCAAAAGCCTCAGCAAACTTTTCAACCTTGGTCCCGTTTATTTCCCCTTTATCAGCCAGAATAACTGCAGGTAAGCCTTTGGTGGGCCAATCATCTTCTGAGATCTCAATACCAAACCTTTGGCAGTACGCCACTTTATCCTCAACTATATGAGCAAGTGCGATCATCGCGCTAACCCATGAAGGCCCTTCAAAGCCGATATAGAGGCCAACAACCATCCGGCTGAATACATCCTGCACTATGTAGATCACTGGCCTGCCAACAATCCGGCTGCGGTCATGCTCAGACAACAGATAAACGTCAGCAATGGTGGCATCAATCTGGTACCTGTGGCCTGGGCCAAAGGTTTCTGCTGTCGACGTGCTTTTTAATGGCCGGATATCTTTGGCAAATTTGACCGCTGAATGCTGCTTTTCAACAACCAGCGTTTTGGCATAGCGGCTTTGATAGAAGTATCGGAACTGTTCAGGTGTTGGCAGTTCTTCAGGTTGGAGCTCTGGCATCAGTGCGCCAATCAAATTCAACGCACTGGCATAGGCCTGGCTTACGGCCGTATTCTTTTCGATGAGTAGTTTGCTGGTAATTACCTGGTGAAACACTCTCTCGATCACGGGTGTAATGTTGATGCCCACACCTGTTCGTACAGTCCGTGGTCTGCCCAGCTTTGCTTTTTCAGACTGTCGAGGTTTGCCTTTAGCGCCTGAGTTGACATAATCCGGTAGCAACGCATTTTTACACATACCACGCTGCCAGTAGCGACGAATAAAACGGTTTATCGTCTGGTGAGTGGCACCACTCACAGCCATCATGCGTTTTACAGCGGCGCCGCGCTCTCGAGGATAAAACAGGGCAGTATTTTCAATTTCATCTTTAATAATGGACCAGGCATACTCGCGCTTTTGCCAGTCAGTCGAGCCTTCTTCTACACTACGCGCAACAAGACTGAAGCAGGGGTCATCAACCCGGGTTATTTCCTGCTGAATTAATAATTGCTCAATACCAGTTACAGTAATCTGCTCTGGCCATGCTGTTTTCGAATACAGATCAATCCAAAATGAAAGTTCGCCATCCAGCCACAACAGCCGGTAGAACAACTCACCACGTTTAAAAACCTGGTTAACCGGAAACATAGTTGGCCTCCGTGATCTCCTTCTCAAAGGTAGTAGCGATGAGATTTGCTGCAATTAACTTTCGGTAGGGCAGACTAATATCAAACTGGAAATAACGTCTGGCAAGCAGATGGCGCAACCAGAACAATGCCTGACCGGGTTCCTGGTTATAGGCAAGGTCTAACTGCTGAGCTATTTTGATGATGGAGTCGTTTGGTTGTTTATTAAACTGGGTTTGAAACAGTTGGAATTGGTGATGCAACTCGGCTTCAGCAACCTTTTCGCTTTCTGCAGGATAAAGCCACTGAATATTCATCACCACCTCTTTGCTGATTTCCTTCTCAGTGATAATAGCCCATGGTATCTGTTTATCTTCCCAGTATCGTTTTTCCAGTTGCAGCCGCTCAATCACTTCAGGTTTGGATAAATCAGAGCTGTATTTAGCTTGAAACGCCATTAAAGGTTGAGTTTGTCGGTCGAACGTGACCAGAAAGTCTGAGCTCAACACCTGAGGAGTGCCTTTGAAGACGGCGTGACTAATACCGAGCTCATCAGCAATGCGGGTGGTATCTTCGACACGCAGCGGAAACTGTTCACGGATATCGAGCACTGAGTGTTGCCAGTCCAGCGTCAGAAAAATAGCGAGTTCCAGATCAGAAAGCAGGTGATGCAACCGGCGACTGCGGTTGCCAAATATCCGGTGAGACCGGCCAAGTGAAGATATATCCCAGGTTTGGATCCAGGGCTTGTAATGTCGACCTTCACCTTGGCCACGGCCTTCTTTAATACGTTTTTTGAGTTGTTCGGGGCCCAGGCCCCGAAATGCTTTATGCATATATTGCTTCGACTCAATAATACAAAGTGATACTAATCTACATCAGTCTTTACCTTCATTCCTGACCGCGCCAAAGATTTATGTGATCCTGTCACAGTCTTAACTTTTTCAACGTCCTTGTTAATTTTTTCCTGAACAGAAGGCTTCATAGTTCTTTTATCTTTCAAAAACGACTCATGCATGTGATGAATATAATTACGAAGGACATCAGGGATACAATTAATTTTGCTTAAGTCTATTTTACCGGTTGAGAGCTCTGTAGATTTGTCTAATTCTGACGCATCCCATCCGTCACCAAATACGTAAAAATACATAAATGGGATACTAAAAACAGCGAAAAACCTGTGCGGAGAGTCAAAAAACCGAATGTCATGACCACCCGCTGAACGCTCAAGGTTATAAGTAAACTCAAGTGGAAACCCATAATATGGTGGTTCACCAAAGAAGGGTGCAAAATGTATCTTCGTATCGCAGTTCTTACTAAGAAGTTGTAATTTCAGATTATTCGTGAAGGCATTCATAGCACGCACATCTTCAGCCACCCAGTTGCACTCACGTTCAGTTGTAGCAACCAAGATACGCCAAAATATTGATAAAATGCCCAATCTGACATCGTCATTAATTTGTATTTCTTTTTTTGGCTTTTGATAGTTAGCTATAGCCTTAAATAAATAACTGGACATTTGCTTCTCTAGTTTTGAAAGAGAAAGTTCACATTTGCTGCAGAGTAAATGCACCTTAAGCCCATCTTGAGATCTGATATTTATGTCTTCAGAGCTCCGCAAATGACCAGTGATTGAGGTTTCTTTAATCCAGTCATAAACAAATTTTGGAATTATATGTGACTCTCTTAATTCAACCTCTTTTGCATCACACAACGCACAAGTACCCATATTAGACTTTATTTTTTCCACTGATTTGGGGAAATAGTAACGCTGAATGACCGAATCTTTTTTATCAACCAAGAGAAAATCTGTGTATTGCCCCGCGTACCAGAGTAACTGCTTAGCTTTAAAAGAATGACGCCGATCTAACATCGCCTCTTCAAGTTCACTACCAGGGTTACTTGTAGCAAGCATCAAAAACTGAACATCACCCTCCAGTAAACGGGACAGGCCGCCACTACGAACCTCCTTCAATGTATCAACTCGAATAACCGTATGCATGGAGGTATGTATGAGTCGCTCTAGGCCACTTTTTTTACTTACATCATCGCAAAAAGAAATATCATCGATAATTAGAACTGCACCATCCAACTGAATAACATCTAGATCGCTGATATCCTTAGCACGGTACAGGCTAAGATGGCTTTTAAAACGGTCAGAGAGTGCCTGTAAATAACCAGAGCACTGATCTTCGGATGCTGATGTTACATAAACAACTGGAACATTGGATCTCAATAAACTTTCACATATTCCCGCAGATATAAATGACGCCCCAATTAAAGGGGAACCAACAATAACTTTTGTAGATTTAGGCCCCTTCATACTCAACGATAAAGTGGCTATGTTGCTCTCTTTCGGCAGATGACCTGCAGACTCAGAGCGCACTTTAATATGGTTCTGTTTTAATAATTGATTCATCAGAACAGACCATTTAGCTCTACCATGCTTGCGGGCTAATTGATCTTGAGCTTCGTGCAAGGGGACGCCACGATTTTGAGCTAATTTCTTAGCATCTTTTTTCGCTTGCGAAACAGAAATACCAGTAGGTAAAAAAGGAACGGACATACATTATCTCCATCATGGCAATGACCACGCCTATTATCAAAACCATGCTAATGCATGTTCTAGTTGATATATTTGAATCACTATATCCAAAACCGGATTTCGCCTATGTAGGCGTGAAACACGCTTAAGTGGAAGCGCTTTTTTTAGAGTATTACAGAATGGATTTTTGTCAAGTGACATATTAGTAATCGCCCATGCTGTAGTTGGGCCTAAATGGCGAAAGGCTATTTTTCCAGAAAGGGAAGATGGCGTGATGAAACTTTATTTTCAATGATGGGACTTTATTTTGTGGGGTGAAACTTTATTTTCACCCCACAAAATCAGTTCCGACTGTGCTCAGCTTACTCAACAGTTACCGACTTCGCCAAATTCCGCGGCTGGTCTACATCGGTGCCTTTGATGATGGCGACGTAGTAGCTCAATAACTGCAGCGGAATCGTATAGATAATCGGTGCAATCAGCGGGTGGACGTGGGGTACGTTCACGACGCGCTGGGTAGCGTCAGATTTAAAGTGGGCATCGGCGTCGGCGAAGACGTACAGGATGCCGCCGCGGGCGCGGACTTCTTCAACGTTCGACTGCAGCTTCTCTAACAGTTCGTTGTTTGGTGCGACCACGATGATTGGCATTTGTGCGTCAATCAGCGCCAGTGGGCCGTGTTTCAACTCGCCGGCGGCGTAGGCTTCGGCGTGGATGTAGGAAATTTCTTTCAGTTTCAGCGCGCCTTCCATTGCGATTGGGTATTGATCGCCACGGCCTAAGAACAGTGAATTGTGCTTGTCGGCAAATTCTTCTGCCAGCTTTTCAATGCTGCCAGCCAGTTCCAGCGTTTGCTCTAACTTGGCTGGTAATGAGCGCAGCGCTTCGACCATGTCTTTTTGCTGGGCAGCGGTTAAACCGTTGTATTTACCAATCGCCAGCGTCAACATTGCCAGGCCAACCAACTGCGTGGTGAAAGCTTTGGTCGAAGCTACGCCGATTTCAGCACCAGCGCGGGTCATAAAGGCTAAATCTGATTCACGTACCAAGGAAGAGCCAGCCACGTTACAAATGGTTAAGCTACCGACATAACCGGCTTCTTTCGCCAGACGCAGCGCGGCCAATGTATCGGCGGTTTCGCCTGATTGCGAAATGCTGACCAACAGACTGTTTGGCTGGACAAAAGATTTGCGGTAACGGAATTCTGAAGCGATTTCGACGTTACAGGAAATGCCGCCCAGCGATTCTAACCAGTAACGCGCGACCATACCTGAGTGGTAAGAAGTACCACAAGCGACGATCTGTACGTGTTTTACTTTTTTGAACAGCTCAGCCGCACCATTACCAAAGGTTTCGTCCAGCACGGATTCGGCATTTAAGCGGCCTTCCAGCGTGTTGTTGATGGCAAATGGCTGCTCGTAGATTTCTTTGAGCATAAAGTGGCGGTATTGGCCTTTGTCACCGGCGTCATAACTGACGTTCGATTCATGCGCCACGCGCTCCACCGGCGCACCGTTTTTATCAAAAATGCGAACTGTGGTGCGGGTAATTTCCGCCACGTCGCCTTCTTCTAAAAACATAAAACGACGGGTCACCGGCAATAATGCCAGCTGATCAGAAGCGATAAAATTTTCGCCAATGCCTAAACCAATCACCAGCGGGCTGCCTGAACGCGCCACCACTAACCTGCTTGGATCAGTTTGGTCCATCAACACGGTGCCATAAGCACCGTTGAATTGTTTCACCGCTTTTTGCACTGCAGCTAACAATGATTCTGAAGTTTTTAATTCTTCTTCGACTAAATGCGCAATGACTTCGGTGTCTGTGTCAGAATTAAACACATAACCTTTGCCTTTCAGCATTTCGCGCAGCGGGCCATGGTTTTCGATGATGCCGTTGTGAACTACCGAGATTTTTTCCGAAACATGCGGGTGCGCGTTGCGCTCAGATGGCTCACCATGGGTAGCCCAACGGGTGTGCGCAATACCGGTGCCGCCTGGGGTTGGCGTTAATTTCACCGCATCAGACAGTTCTTTGACTTTGCCTAAACGGCGCAGACGTTGTAATTCGCCGCTGTTGCTGATCACGGCCACACCGGCTGAATCATAACCACGGTATTCCAGGCGACGTAAACCTTCGACCAGAATTTCTACCACATCACGTTGCGCTACAGCGCCGACTATTCCACACATATTTACTCCGGTTTATCCGTATTGGGTTGGACAGGGGCACAAATCACTTTGACCCCCTGCTGTTCTATTTGCCGTTTTGCCGTGTCGGGTAACTTATCGTCTGTTACCAGGATTTTAATCGACGTCCACGGCAGTTCTAAATTATGGATTTTGCGGCCGATTTTATCGGATTCAACCATCACCACCACTTCGCGTGCCACTTCCGCCATCACCCGGCTTAAGCTGGTCAGTTCGTTAAAGGTGGTGGTGCCGCGTTGTAAATCGATGCCATCGGCGCCGATAAACAGTTGGTCAAAATCATAGGCGCGCAGCACCTGTTCCGCCAGCTGGCCCTGAAAGGACTCAGACTGCGCGTCCCAGCTGCCGCCGGTCATCAGTAATTTGGGTTCGTGTTCAAGCTCACGCAGGCTGTTGGCGATAAACAGCGAGTTGGTCATCACCACCAAACCTTGTTTGTTGGATAATTCTGGTAACAAAGCAGCGGTGGTGCTGCCGCTATCAATAATAATGCGGTAGTGGTCGCGGATTAACCCGGCTGCAGCTTTGGCAAGAGCCTGTTTTCTGGCTGAAATTCGTTCAACCACGGCTTCGGTCATCAGTTCTTGCGGCAATGACACCGCACCACCGTATTTGCGCAGCAACAAACCAGTGTGCTCAAGCGCGGTTAAATCTTTACGAATGGTCACTTCAGAGGTAGCAAAACGCATAGCAAGCTCGTCGACACTCACTTCCCCTTGTTGGGTCAGTAATTCGACAATAGCGCGACGACGTTGTTGGGTGTTCCGTTTGTTCATGCTATCCGCTTAATGATTTGAAGCTAATGTTCTAAACTAAAGATTTCGAACTTAAAGTTTCGTTTCGAAAGATATTCAATCATTTCGAAAGGCATTTTAGACACTCGAAAGATAATTGCAATCAAAATATCGGCTTTGCGCTGCAGATTTGGTGCAATTATTCACCAGCAGCGGCAGCACGATTAATCAGGCCGTCGCAGCTGTGGCAATAAAATCCGGTAATACAAACCCTGACCTGGCTCACTGCTGGCGTAAATGCTGCCGTTGAGCTGTGCTGTCACCAGATTGTAGACAATATGCGCGCCTAAACCGCTATTGCCTTCACTGCGTTTGGTAGTGAAAAACGGGTCGAATAACCGTTTGAGCGTATCTGCGCTCATACCACAACCATTGTCACGGTATTCCAGCTGAATGTGCGCCGGCGTTTTTTGTACTTTGAGCTCAATCAGCGGTGGCACGCGCATCTCCGCGGTAAAACCGTGTTGCAGCGAATTCATCACCAAATGGGTCAGTAATTGCGCCAGCGAGCCGGCATCTGCATATAAAGTAATGCCAGGGTCTGATAACAGTTGCAGCTGACATTGCCGCCGGTTCAGCTCCGGCTGCAACGATCGGATCACTTCTTTTAAGTACTCCGCCACATCAAATTCACGCAGACTAATCGCCGACTTATCTACTGCGACCTGCTTAAAGCTATTGATCAGTGCCGCCGCCCGTTCGGTGTTTTGCGTCAGCATCAAAGCGGCGGTATTGGCGGTTTCCAGGAAACGTTCAAACTCTGGCACCAGCAATTTGCGCTGCTGATGCGCCAAAGTGATCGCAGAAAGTTCAAGCTGTAAATGACTGGCAGCTGTGACACAAATGCCAAGCGGCGTATTTACTTCATGCGCCACACCCGCCACTAAACCGCCCAACGATGCCATTTTTTCCTGCATCACCAGCTGTTGCTGCGTTTGTTGCAGCCGCGCGACGATTTGTGCGTTCGCCACGGCAATGGCGATATTGCTGGCGAGAGTCCGTACCAAATTGGTCTGCTGGGGCGCAAAAGCTTCCACTCTTGGACTTTGTAGGCTTAAACAACCAATGTGTTCACCATCCACCACCAACGGGAAATACAACACCGATTGCATCGGCGCACCATTAATCGGCGGTGGGATTTCCGGCAGATATTGTAAAAACTGCTCACGTTGCTGAATGTTTATTTCGCGCTGCTGATTAAAGCTGACTGATGCCAGATTCACTTCAGGCTGCAACTTCAACTCGAAGGGCTCCATCAAGCGGCCATTTTCCAGCCAGTGACTAAATTCCAGGCTCTGAGTTTCCGGGCGGAAGATACCGATCGCCAGCACATGGACATCCATGATTTCATTCAGGCTTTTATGGCACAAAAACAGAATTTCCTGCAGATCCAAGGACGCGGTGATTTGCTTGGCCAACATCTGCAGCAAAGTCATATCGCGGTACGATTCCGCCAGCGCCTGATTTTGGGTCTGTAATTCGGCAGTACGGCTGCTGACCACTTGCTCCAGCCAGTTGCGGGTTTGCCGTTCATTGCGCAGCCGAAAGTGCAGGAAAGCCCAGATCGCACCAAAGGTCAGCAACGCAGCGGCGATTTTCGCCCACCAGGTTAACCACCAGGGTGGCAGAATTTTAACCAGCACCCGTGTTGCACCATCGGCTGGCCAGCTCTGACCTGGCCTGCGCGCCATCACTTCAAACTGATAATCGCCCGGTGCTAACCGGGTATAGGTGGCCTGACGGCTGCTGGCATCGGTTTCAATCCAGTCACGGTCAAAACCCGACAGCCGGTAGCGATAGCGGGTCTGTCCTGGCTGCACAAAATCCAGTGCCGAAAACTGCAGCGTAAACATGTCCTGTTCGTAGTTCAGCCGCACTTCGCTGGCATAACCAATCGCCCGCTGTAAAACACTTTTTTGATCCTGCGCCGGCCGGACTTTTTTGTTAAACACATTAAAACCGGTCAATCGAACGACCAATGGTTCCTGATGCAGCAAAAATTTAGCCGGATAAAAATAATCCAGCCCCTGATTCCCACCCCGCAGATGCTGGCCATCCTGCCTAACCAGCCATGAACCAATCCAGGTGGTCACTTGAAAACCATGAGCTTCGTTAAACTGGACTAAATCCTGGTTCTGCAGCTGGGTGCGGTACAACCACAAAAAATTTGGCGCTTTACGCAGATAAATATCCGCATCATCGCTGCCAACATAGGCTTTAAATCCTTCGATTTTCTTTGGTTCGTCTTTACTGCGCAGCACCCGGTGATTGACATTGCCGGCTCGGATCCACAACTCACCACCTTCGGGATAAATCAGCTGAATACCATTAAAACGCAGGCCGGCCGCACTCTGAGTGCCTTCGCGCCAGCTCTGCACTTTACCGCTTGGTAACTCCAGTCTGGACAGACCCTGATCGGCGTAACCTATCCATAAATCGTTGTGCTCGTCGGCCCGCATGGTGCTGATGGTGTCGCTGGCTAGTCCTATATCGGAGGCTAGATCCTGACGGAATTGTTTTTTGGTACTGCCATCGAGCAAAAACAAACCTTCGCCACGGGTGCCGACCCAAAACCGGTTGAGCGCATCCTGATACAACACGCCAATATGCGGCTGTACGTCGGCATCGGTCAGCAAGTACCGTTGCCACAGGCCGGTACTCTGATCCAGCTGGAATAAACCGGAATCGGTGCCAATCCATACCACCCCGAGGTGGTCTTGCAGCACCTGTCGCACCAGCGTTGGCATTTTTTCTTGTGGCTGCGCCAGCCGGATGGGCCAGCGCTTAACCGTCGCAGTGGTTAAATCAGCTTCAGCGACACCGGCATCGCGGTTGGCCAACCAGTAGGTTTGGCCGGATTTATGCGACATACCAAACACGTCATTGTGCGCCAACAACGCCGGGTTATTCGGATCCACCGGCAAATTCCGAACTTTTTGGGCGATGGCCGACAAGCCGTAAATACCAGCCGGGCTTTTCACCCACAATGTTTGCTGATTATCCAGCCATAAACCCGTCAGGTTATTGCTCTGAATTTGATGCGCGACAATCGGATTGGCACGAAACTGTTGCCAGGGTTGGTCCGGGGCCGGCAAATACCAGAGCCCATGGTCATAACTGCTGATCCACAGACCGCCGTCCTTGCCAAACCATAAATCCGTCAGCAATCCGTTTTTCAAAAGTTCCGGTTGTTGCGCAACCACCTGCAATTTCTGGCTGCTTTGCTGATACTTCAGCAAACCGCCGCCATAGCTTGTTAACCAGATTTGGCCGGTTGCATCCATCTTGATGGTGGTGACTGCTGCCACTTTTAGGGCGGAATTGTCGACACTAAATAACTGTTTATCCAGCCGCTGCGGATGCCAGCGCAAAGCGCCGCCTTTATTCTGACCCCGGTTTCGCAGTGGCGCACTGCCGGTGCCGATCCACAAATAGCCTTCATCATCGAGCAGCAGGCTGTTGATAAACAAACCATCAATTTCGCGGGCGGCCGCGGGCAGTTGTACCAGTTCCAGCTGCTGATTTTCTGCCTGCCAGCGATATAAACCGGCGCCAAAGGTACCAACCCAAATCTGCAGATTTTTATCCTGATACAAAGCGCTAATTTCGACCTGCTGCACTATGCCTTGCGAGCGCGGAATGGCAATCCGGCTGAAACGCTCGGTGGCCGGGTCAAATAAATTCAGTCCGCCGTAGCGGGTACCTACCCACAGCTGACCGCGGCGGTCCAGCATTAAGCTAGAAATCCAGTCTGAGGACAAGCTGTTGGCATCGGTCGGATCGGCGCGGAAAATTTCCACCACCTGGCCGTCATACCGGTACAGACCATGTTGAGTGCCAATCCACAAAAATCCTTGTGCATCCTGCACCAAAGCTGTGGCCTGGGATAAAAACGGGTGTTGCCGGCCGAGTTGCATAAAACGGCTGTAAACTTCAACCGAGGCTGGAGTTGTAGTTGTAGTTGCAACATTGTGAAGTGATAAAGCGGCAGAACTTTCCTGCGACGGCAAATTGTGGGGTGAAACAGCATTGACCAGCATGGGCGCCAGCAACGACATCAACAACCAGCAGCGTAACAACCACCCAGGTTCCCACAGCATCAGCATTTTTTCCGGTCAGGCGAGTTTAAGGCCTAGTATTGATGCTTTTTGACAACGCTGCAATAGCTGTTCAAAAACCGGCACGCCACTGGTAAAAACCACAACACAATAGTAACAAAACCAGCAAGATGGCCAACAAACAGACCCGCCTGTCCAGCGATTGATATAACCAGTAATCAATCACCATCAACAAGCCGGCAGGTAACAACATCCAGCCTAATTGCAGCCACATCAATAGCAGCGGATTGGTTGAACTGAACACGAGGCAACTCCCTGTTTTAACAACAACCCACACCTGTGCAGCCTGGTTGCTGCCTAATGGAGACCTTGTTGTCGTTAAAAACAGCATATTTTAAATGAGAATCATTTGCAATACGGATTTGGGGCTTGTATAGTGTTTAGGTCATGGAGACAAACTGTACTTGCACGGTTTGCGGAAGGATCCGAAATCCACGGTGTTTGTACCCTAAATCATTGAAGTTGCAGCGCGGCGACTAACGAGAGCATCCACATGAGCATAGTTGTCCAATGCGATTGTGGTGAACGAGTGACGGCAACAAAGCTGCAGCTTCAAGGATGGCGGGTTATGCGTTTCTGCAGTTTGGGAGTAGCCTGGTACTACTCCCTTTTTTTATTCCCACATCGCAGGTGAACAGCGGACGAAATCTTCACAGATAGTTAGTTTAAGCAGATGACGCTGCTAAAAACTCACACCGCAGTTTCATTTTGTTGCAGCATTAATTGCAGGGTATTTGCCACCAGCTGAAATTCGGCGAATTGTCGTGGCGTCACCGCTTTTCCGGCAGCATCAGCATAAAACAACGCAAAGATCCGCTTTTCCACTTTAAGACTGGCGACCAGACAATCACCATCCTGCGGTAACAATACCTCAAGCCCGGCCAGCGGCTGCGAAGCCGTGTTTTTAGGCCGCCAAATCGGTTGTTGTTTCAGCAGTAAATCATGTAGCAACTCGCCTTTATGCAGCTTATCCAGTTCAATTTTTAACTGCTGCCGCCACTGCAAGGTGTCACGACCTGCGACATACCGCGGTTCGAACGACTTACTTTTATAGTCCATCAACATCAGGCTGACACGCGCAAGTCCAGCACCTTCGTGTAGACAAAGCACCGCCGAATGCAGAATTTTTGTCAGATTGTCGCCAAGCTGAAACAACTTAAACAACAAGTTCAGATGCCGCACCAACTCATGATCGGTCACTGCATACTGCGCTGTCGCTTCCAGAATTTGCTGACGACCCGGCAATTGCGGCAGAATTTTATCCGCACCATAACTGCTGGCGATGGCAGCCGCTTCGTCCGCCATCAGTAAAATTTGTTGCTGACTTTCTTCCAGACTGAGCTGACAGATTTTCGCCAGTTGCTGGCAGTGGTCGCTCATTTGCGGTGATGTCAGACCTTGTTCAATATGCTGACTTATCTGATCAGCCAGATTGACTATGCCAGCTAAAGTGCCGGATTTATGCACCGGACTAACCGCATCCAGCAATAAATCACCGAGTTTCCATTCTTTGATCAGTTCTTTATTTAAGGTATCAATGCCAACGCCGAGATATTTCATTGCAATGGCATGTTCATCATCAGGGTACAAATCACGTTCGACAATAAATTGCTCGGCGGCACTTTCCTGACTGGCTAACAGTGCCAAATCGGCCACCTGGCGCAGTAAAGCGGCAATAAATACCTGTTCACGCCGGTCGCTATCTAACTTGGGTACCATCGCCCGCGCCTGTACCGCAGCGTGAAAAGACCGGGCAAGTCGTTGGATGAGCATCGCTTTGGGTTTGCCGGATAGGAAACTATCAATCAACACACTGGCGAGCGTAATGTTTTTTACTTCAATAAAGCCAATCTGCACTATCGCCCGCGACACCGTTTGCACCGGTTTACTGGAACGGTTGTAGTGCACGGTATTGGCCACCCGCAGTACTTTGGATGTTAAATTGGCGTCACGTAAAATGATTTGTGCCAAATCGTCAGCACTACTTTCACTGCTGTCATTGAGCTGACAGACCTCCATCACCACACTGTTAATGGATGGCAGCTTTTGATTGAGCAGCAACTTCATCCAGGCGGATAAACCACGGGTGTCCGACATGCATTACCTTTTCAAAAATGTGACAACGACACTGACGATTGTAGCTCTAACTGGCGCATGCAACTAATGCGGCCTCAATGTTTGTGGCTAAGCGATTTACGAAAAAGTTGTTTTGTCCTGCACCAGCACCCAGGGCGAAATCACCACCGCCCACAACGTCGTTTGTTGCTGATACCAGACTTGAGCCTGATCGGATTCAACCCGGCCCAACTGGCCTTGCGTCAGCCAGGCCGCAACCTGCGGCTTGGCATCCGTGGCAAAACCGAATGCCACATCAATCAAATCAAGTGCTGCCGACACTTGCAACACATCACCAGCCGCGTAGAATTTTTGCAATTCCAGCCAGCTGATCAACGCCGTTTCAGCAGTAATTTTCGCTTTTAATACATCAGGTTCAACGTCAAAATTTTCGTTCATATCGCTTTGCTACCAATACACTTTCTGTTCACTGCCGATTTATTCATACTAAATAAGGCCAGTTATTCTGGCTCATCACCTTGCTCTGACACTTGTGACGCGCTTAATTCATGTTTTTTCAAAAGCTTATGAAAATCCGTTCGGTTACGTCCGGCAAGTTCCGCCGCGCGCGTGACATTGCCTTCCGCCATTTTCAGCACCCGTACCAGATACTGCCGCTCGAACTGATCACGTGCTTCGCTCAGCGTCGGCCAGAAACTACGGTTTTGTGCCAGTGCCTGTTCAACCAGTGCTAAACTAATCACTGGGCTGCTGGTCAGCGCCACACACTGCTCGACCACGTTCACCAGTTGCCGCACATTACCCGGCCATTGTGCTGTAACTAACGCCTGCATCGCATCTTCAGAAAAACGATTCACCTGCACATGATGACGCTCACCACTTTGCGCCAGTACATGCCGCGCTAATAACGGAATATCTTCGGCCCGTTCGCGTAATGTTGGCAGCTGCAGATTCACCACATTCAATCGGTAGTACAAATCTTCACGGAAGCTTTGTTCCTGCATCGCTTGTTTTAAATCGCGGTGGGTAGCGGAAATCAACCTGACATCAATCGGAATTGACTTGGCACTGCCTACAGGGCGGATTTGCCGCTCCTGCAGTGCGCGCAGCAATTTCACCTGCAGCGGTAGTGGCATATCCCCAATTTCGTCGAGGAACAAAGTGCCGCCATCGGCTTCCCGAAATAAACCTGCGTGCTCGGTGACCGCACCGGTAAAGGCACCTTTGGCATGACCAAATAGTTCGGACTCGAGCAAATGCTCCGGCAAGGCACCACAGTTAATCGCCACAAAGTTGCGACGGGCACGCGGGCTCGCCTGATGAATGGCTTTGGCCAATAACTCTTTGCCGGTACCACTGGCGCCGGTGATCAACACGCTGACGTCGCGCTGCGCCACCCGGTAGGCCTGCTCCAGCAGCTGATCCATACCTTTACTGCGGGTAACAATGGCTTGGCGCCATTCGTCTTTGCTTGGCACGTGCGACTGATGCACTGCTTTTTGCAGAATATCGCGCAGTTCAACATTGTTCAGCGGCTTGGTTAAAAAACCAAATACACCGCGCTGGGTCGCAGCAACGGCTTCCGGAATAGAACCATGAGCGGTCATCAACACCACAGGTAACCCGGGGTTTCGTTTGGCAATTTCATCAAACAGCGCCATGCCATCTAAGCCGGGCATCCGCAAATCGCTCAGCACCACATCCACCGGTTGTTTAGCCAACATGGTTAATGCAGTTTCGGCGCAATCGGCACTAATTACCTGATAACCTTCACCTTCAAGGCGTAAAGTCATTAGCCGCAATAAACTCGGATCATCGTCAACCAGTAATAATCGGGCGTTATTTCCGCTCATCCTTAACCTCCGCCACTTTGATTCAACTTGGCTTCGATTTGGGTCAGTGCATCAATTTTCTTTTGAAGATCAGCATTTTGCTTCTGTAAACGTTCCAGATTATCTTGCTGCTGGCCATTTAATCGGCCCAATGCTTTGACCGCAGATTCGGATTCCAGTAATTTTTGGTTATAGGCATGATCCCAACGCAACATCTCGGCCAGCCCGGCAGGTAAAAGACTCAGCTGTTCGCCAAGCTGGGTTTGTGCTTTAAAGCGTACCGGATAAGGATTGTCCGGATGGATGCGGATTAGTAGCTGCTGCAATGACACCACAGGACCGTACTGTAGGTTTTTACTCAGATTGTCGCGTTGTTTGGCGGTCATTTTTAGCAGTTCACCACGAAACTCGCTCCAGGCAGTCAGGCTTGCCACATCATCGCTGATTGCAAGTGCCGGCTTCACTGGCTCAGGTGCCTGTCGTGGTAATTCCACCACTTTCTCCGGCTCAGGTTTTGGTTTCACTATCACAGGTAATGACACCGGAGTCCCCTGACATCCGGCTAACAACAAGCTGCCAGCCAGTACAGACCATAACTTCATAACGAATCCTCAACCATAGGTAATCGAATGCGAATACAGACATCTGCATAATTCACATCCACAATTTCGGCCAGCCCGCCCAACAGACGGGCGCAATCTGCCACGATCGAAAGTCCTAAACCCGACCCCTGAATGGCGTCAAAACGTGGCGCTGTACCACGCTGAAATGGTTCAAACAGTTTAGCCCGCATTTCCGCCGGGATCGGCGTGCCATTATTCGCGACGTCTAATAACATAAATTTATCGTGCGGCCGCAGCACCACCCACACCGGGCTCGACTGTCCGCCATATGCCTGGGCATTATTAATCAGATTATCCAGAATACGCCGGAACAACATGGCGTCGGTATACAGCCGCGGCAGCTGACAATCCAGTTCGATGTATTGCTGACGCTGTTGCAATGATAAAGCGTGGTCATTAAAACAACTTTGCAACAATTGCTGGCTGTCATGCCAGGCGAACTCCGGTTTTGCCTGCTGTAATAACCGGTTGTAATCGAGCAGTTGTTCAGTGAGCTGACTTAAGCGATCAGCACTGCCGCTTAATAAAGTCACCACTTCTTTTTGCTGCGGGTTCAGCATACCCACCACTTGTTCCGATAATAGCGCACAACCTTCTTTAATACTGGACAAAGGTGTTTTAAGTTCATGCGAAGCATGCCGCAGCAGGATCAGCCGCAGCGCTTCTAACTGCTGCAAACGTGACGCCAACCAGCGCAGTTGCTCACCTAATTCAGTCAGTTCGCGCGGGCCTTCCACTTGTTCATTCGGGAAATGATGACTGGCCTGACCGATAGAACGGATCATGGTATCAAGCTGTTTAATCGGCGAGGCGATGCGCGCAGACGCCCACAACACCAGCAATAACGTCAGGATCACCAGCGCGACGCTCTGCCACGCCAGCTGGTTTTGCGCCGCCACCACGTAACTTTGCTGCGCTTGCAGCCGTTCTTCCAGTAAATTCCAGGTTTGTTCGGTCAGTTGCCCTTGTTGCTGACGGATTTGTAGTAATAACGGCGATAAATCTTCAATACTGCTTTGCAGGTAAATCTGCAGCAATACCGCGACTTGCCGCTGTTGCTGTTCACATAAATTTTTGGCATTGAGACTCTGGCACAACGTATCCAGCATCTGCTGATAATTTTGAATATGAGTACCGGCCAGCCGGCTTAAGGCGTCAGTGCGCAAAATACTGAACTGGCGCACCGCCCGTTCAATGTCTATCACTACATTTTGCATATTTTCAGTGACTTTGACGCTGCCAACAGAAGTTTCAGCTTCGGCAACCGCATATCGACTCACGTCGGACAATGCGCTGTTGCTTTGCCACAACAATACTGCAAGCGGGATTAACGCCAGAAAAAAACTCAGCAGGATAAATTGCCGCAAAGAAGCAGGCTGAAAAGGCATACGCATAACGATGGGATCTCCTGACTTCATACGGCAGTAACGAGGACTATCGCTTTCTATCATAACGGATTAATGCAACAGCCCCAACGAGATTCATCAGACAGCTGCAGTTGTTGGTGGTGGCTTCAACAAACTCAGTCGGGCGAGGATCTAATCCAACAACAGCACAACGACATCAATAGCTGCACTCTTGCGCCATCAACGTCAAACAAACAGCCATGCCCATACTGTCAAATAATTATACAACCACTTGTTCAAAAATCAGACAGCAATAAATAAGCAATTGTTTAAATTAGTGTTTTAGAGCTTACGCAAGTTTGGCATTAAGTTTGCGTTTCAGCTTTGTTGTGAAAATACTAATTTAGGAATCATCGAATGAAAGCATTACTGAAAACCGCAATACTGAGCACCGTAGCAGCATTCAGCTTTTCATCGCAGGCAGTTGTCATTACCTTCGGCGGCGTGAACCCAGGAGATGGCTCCTTTTTAACCAGCGCTTTAACACCAACCAACGAAATTAATCCGGCGTTGGGTATTTTTAACGAAACTTTTGATGATGGCCAAGGTGGCTGCGCAGTTAACTCAGCAGCGCAAGGTATTGAAGTCTCTGGTAATTATTGGCTGGCAGAAGGTCTGAGTCCTGGCTTGGCAGCACCTCCGGCGAATGACACAACTTGTTATGCCGCAGGCCCGGCAAGTTTGAGCAGTATCGCCAGCGAAAACTCTGTCACTATCGATTGGACCAATTTTCTTGCGACCAATTTACCTGGTAAAAAAATCAATTATTTAGGTTTATATTGGGGCTCCATTGATGGCTATAACGACATTACTTTTTATTCAAAAGGCGTCGCTATCAACATTGCCAGCATCAATGGTTCAGCTTTGAATAAAACTCAGTTAAACGGCGCTGACATCCTGCAATTTGGGGGGAACTCCGGCGATCAGTCCAATCCAAGCACTAACCGCTACGTCAATTTGTTTTTCGGTGAAGACGAGCAATTCGACAAACTGGTCTTTACCTCAAGTAGCTATGCCTTTGAAATTGATAACCTGGTGATCCAGGTAGCTGGTGTGGATCGGACAGTTTCAGCTCCAGGCACCATTGCACTATTTGGTTTCGCTTTAGCGGCTTTTGGCTGGTCGCGCCGCCGGGCTTAAATTCAGTTTTAGATCACATAGAAAAAACCTCTGCTGCAACAGAGGTTTTTTATTGGGCGCAATTCGGCAAAGAATAACGATGTAAGAGCACCGCCGTTAGATCTTTACAGGACTGTAAAATGCTCCTGGCATTTTCGACGTGTCGTCCATTTTTCTGGGCATAAAAAAAGGGCCGGTGATGAAACCGACCCTGAAGGGATTTGAAACTATTATGCGCGGGCAGCAACACCAGCGGCGCGGGCTTTACGTACTTTAGCTGACTGACGGTTGTAAGCATCCGCAAATTGTGCTTTTTCCAGCTGACGAACGGCGGTACCGTTTACATCAATTTTGCGTAAGTAAGTAACAAACACAAAAGCATTGACCGCGAAAAATACTGCTGCTGCGATTAAAAATGTGTCCATGGTGTGCCTCTTCTCATGTTGCCAGCCTCAGCTGGACTTTAAAATTTTAACTTCACTGATTCGCTTCATCAGGTAAAAAACGGAAGTGGAACCTACTGTATCACTTGCGTTATTTACCTGGACAATCTGTTTAATGCACGGCTTGTGCCAACTTTTTGAATTAAATAATAATCGTTTTATTTCAATAGCTTAAGAAAGTAAACATCAGAATACTCGGTACTGCTACTGAGTTGAGGCTGAGGATCTGTTGCTAATTAGAGACAGCGATCTGGGGGTATTTTTAATATCTATATAATTCAACAACTTAGACTGTATCTCTTTTGCGACAGTTTTGGCTGGGTGGAAGATTATTTAAAATTTAAATTTTAAATCAATGACTTAACCATGACTATTTCAGGCTGAAATTCACCCTATTGCGACTTCGTGCGAAGCCGTCAGAGAATATTCGAGTGACAGATAGCAAACAGCCCCGCAGAGCGAGGCTGTTTATCGAGTGATCTACATCAGAATCTAAATTGTTCAAATCACTCAGCACGCAACATCGACTGTTTAATAGATAAAACCGTATTTACGCGCGACTTTGTCAAAATACTCCAGACACTGTTTGGCGTATTCGCGTTTTTCGACATAACTGCCGGGGAAAAAGCTTTTCTTAAAACCGTAAGCGACGATGTCTTTTAAGCGTTTCAGCGGAATATCAAAGTTATCAACAGCTAGCTGATATTCGCGGCTAACAGTGGTATTCGACACCAGACGGTTGTCGGTACAAATGACTGTGGCGATACGGTTTTCCAGCATATCGCGCAGTTTGTGCTGTTTGATATCGGTAATGGCCGGGTTGGTTTGCAGATTTGAGGTTAAGCATACTTCAATGGCGATGCGTTTATCGGCGATATAAGAAGCTAACTCTTTGATATATTTTTGTTTATCGAGAATATTGGGGTCACGGATCATTTCCGGCATAAACATCGAATAACCATGGCCAATTCGGTCGGCATAACATTCGGTGATGGCTTCAAACACCGACTCAGCGCCGTAGGCTTCACCGGCATGCAAAGTTTTTAATAAAAAGTGCTGATGAGCATACTCATACACTTCTTTAAAATTATGCGCCGGATAACCCGATTCCTGCCCGGCTAAATCGAGCGCGACAATCGGCACTCCTTCTTCATCGCGTAACCGCACACTGGCACGCACCAGTTCCATCGCAGCCAGTTTGATCACCTGCATCGGCTCAAAATCACGCATTAGCTGGAACAAGTTGGTGTAATAAGGAGAAAAGCCTTTATCGCCAAACATCCGCATCGCGCAGTTGATAATGCCGTAAGCAAAAGGTGGTTTGTCGCCGGCAATTACTACAGCTTGCTGATTGTATTCAGTTTGGGCGCGCTTCAGGCCGTTATTCACCGCATGCATTACTTTGTCAAAAGTAATGCCGGCCGGTAAATCAATCAGCAATTGCGGAGCAAATCGTACTTCGATGTAATTGACGCCTTCCAGCTGGTTATCAATCGCCAGCTCGTAGGAAGCTTGTTCCAGATTTTCCATATTCCTAAGCACACCACAGGTGTATTGGAAGCAATGCAGATATTCGCCAAGGTTATTGTAGGACTCTTTAAATACCAACTCTTTTAAACCAGCGACAGTATTGGAAGGCAATGTCAGTTGGCTGCGTTTGGCCATCTCAATCAGCGACTCTAACCGTAAACTGCCATCAAGGTGCAAGTGCAGGTCAGACTTAGGCATTTCTTTAATAAAATCAGCGGAATAATGGGGCATTGGCACACTCATATCTTGGTAAAACTGGTGTTAGTTATAGCAGCAAGGCACGATATGCGCGATAGTAAACCGTCGGGGATAGCTCAAAGCAGCACGGTTTTACCTAGCTCGTTAGCAGAAATACCCTGCCTTGACGTGACGTCGTTCGCAGCGAGAACAACTGCAATAGCATACTCAAATGAGTTCTGCGCCACAGCATGACGTCATTTCGGCGGGACTTTATATCTTTTCCCAAATCAATAGCAAGTGTTGTATTCCCTGCGGTACTGGCATTTCACTTGCGATGAACACACTCGCTAAAAGAGCTGTCGCTATGGCAGGTTCTGCATTCTGGATTCAGTAAATGCTGGGCGAGATCCCTGCTTGTTGTTTAAGAGCCCGGTTGAAGTTCGGTTTGGTAATGTAGTCAGAGTCGTAAATGATCTGCAGAATTCACTTCGAAACATAAATTGTGGCTCGGAAACTGTTCAACTTGTTCCGGTCGTCTCGGATGCCTGGCCACCTGCGCCGCGTACGATATACAGTGCGTCGACTGGCCACTTTGCAAATTAGAAAATCGCTGACGCAGTCCAAGGACACCCGGTACGCAATCAACTTCAGATGATTCTATGCAGCAACACAGGCAACATAAAACCGCTTTGCGGCTTACCAAAAGTATTCAGATTACACATGGCCCTGCAATGCTTCAATTTTGTTACATTTGGCGATATAACGTAAATATAATAAATTTATCAACCTTTGGTATGATCTTTATCGAGCGCGATTGATAGCATTTTTGTAGCGGTGAACCTGCGCCTAACACTAATTCAAGCGTTTACTGGTCAGTATCAACAGTTCAAATCCATCAGTTATTTACAACTACAATATAGGCAATAAACATGGATGAATTATCAAATTTATTACGTGAACTATACAAAGATGCATATCTGCAAGGCCGACAAGATGGTTTGGAGGGGTTGCACATCGAGCCACAGTTGGTATTTAATAATTACCTTACCGACGAAAATGTCGCAAAAAAATTATCTCTGCTCGGAGATTTGCCTACCCTTACGCTCTGTTCAAGTCCTGTCGACCTGCATTAAGCCCTACTCCTCCTTAATTTGGCAGCCAGATTGCTTGCTGCCAAAGACTACTCACTCTAAAATACTTATAAATCTTATGAAATGAGTGGAGAAAACTATTGAGTGGCCCATCCCTGGAACAGAAACTAACTGCCGAACTGAATCGTATGGATTTTTCCAAAATTCTCATTGAGCAGCCGTATGAATACAAGTCAATTTTTCTGAACCGCATCCAACCTGACCAGAAAAATGCCCGTTTCTTCCCAGCCGTAATAGTACCGGACCAGCTTGCTTATCAGATCGCAACTAAAAGGCTGTCAAAAGCACAACTGATCGAACGGTTGGATTGCCGCGATCAAGTTGTGATTGGCAAATCCTGTATTCTGAACTGCTTTCACAGCAGCAGTTTCGATTGGAAAAAAGCCAATGCCAGTATTGCATCTATCATTGAATTGGCAGCAAACGTATCCGTCTCTGAGCTGATTCAGGTTCCGACTATTTATCCACTCGATGACAACAGCTACCAGTTGCTGACTGGCCACCGCCGTTTTTTCGCGATGCTCTACGCCAACGGCATTGACGGCGCCGCGCACTTTAAAGTTTACAACCAAAAACCATCGTTACCACGCACTAAACAATTTCAAGAAAACGCCAGCCGCGAAGATTTACCACAGTATGGTAAACTGCAGGCATTTCAAGAAGCAATTCTTGAACTGGAAACGTTAAGTGCAATGCGACAACGAACCGAGAATAAAGGACTAACAGTTCGGGAAATAGCCAGTTTGTTAGGCATATCCATGGGAGCTTTTGACAACTACAACGTGCTGACGCGATATCCGGCCGTGATTGAGGCTTTTCAAAACGGCAATTCGTTGCCTTTTATCGCGATGAAGAAAATCGTACTTAGCGAAGAGCAGCGCATCCGCAAAAAAACCGGCCAGACTATCCTGAATGTGGAGCACAAAAGAGCAGTTAATAAAAAAATTCAAGACATTCTTAACAATATTAAAACCCCAGTGACTGTCGAGAAGAAAAAACGTTATCGTTTAGGAACTGTCGAATCGCCAGAACTGATGAAATTTATCCTGACAGAAAACCTGCTGGAACTTGACTGTGGCATTGATTGGAATCAAGTGGACTGGGAACTTCCAAAAGCCGTGAATGAAGCATTCGAGCATCTGCTTAACTATATTAAAGAGCAAAAACTAAAGTAACAGCAACACTGGCTGTTATCAGAACCTTAATAACGATATAGGCAGTGTTCACTGACACTGCTAACGTGACGCACACCCATAAAACATACAACCATATCAACAACTTACCGATTTAACATTATTCTAATCTCACTTGTCTGTTCAAGACATGATTTGCCTAATAACAGCCTGGATATCCCGCGCTTAGATAGCCATTCGTGCCAGGCGACATCCTAACCGCCGGTGTTTGATGCTGTTTGCCTGCAACGTACCATGTTTTCCACTGACTTCTACCGTAACCCCAAGCCAATTGGCCAGTGCCGCAAGCACCAGTAATGCTTTAAGTCGTTCAATACTTCACATCTGATGCGCGCTACCTCCAAGAACATACATCTGGATTTCTGATCACGAAAGCATTCTTCAAATTACATTCTGGTGTTGTAACACTTTGATATTTTTAAAAGATAATCAGTTAAATGCGCTATGACCAGTAATCATGGCACTTTATAAGACTTATGTTTGTCACACTTATGTAGCTTCCTGGCAATTGCAGTGCCTGATTACCACGTACCCACACTATATAATCCCAACCATGGCATCTTAAAACCGGCGTCGGTGACGATAATTGGTTTGCAATCAGTCGGTACGCTCGCTTTAAGACGGCGTAAAAGTGCTGATGTACCATCGGACTGTTGTAATCCACAACCCCCTTAACCTCCTGCAGCAAAGTCAACGAATGCCCTTCAAGAGCCAAGCTGGCACGCAAGATAAAATGACGTTTTTTTATTGTCGGAGTTACTCCAGTCAACCAAGATAAGTGGCTGTTTTGTTTTAACTAATACTTTAGTTAGTGCCGCTAAATCAACGGAATGTCGTCTTGGAAAGCTTCATTACTCAGCAGGCGATCGGCTCGTTTAATACAAGATTTTTCTGTGGCAGCACTTTGAATTCCGCGTCCAATGGCGGTCACTATGCTTTTGCCGTTGGCCACCAAACTTTGCAATGATGCACAAAGTGAAGCCATTCTGGTGTTGTGGATGTTTTGGATGTTTTGGAGGGTGATAAACGAGAGGAAATCGGCGAGCATGTTTTGAACGTTTATGGCATGTTTCGGTTAAATTTATTTTGGCGAATGATCAGAGCAGGAACTGCCGTGAATGTCCCCTTCTCGCCTAACTATTTGTTTTAACTACCACATTTGTAGGGATCCCTCAGGCAAGATACTGATTTAGAAAGTGAACTTATCGATTAATGCATCATCAAAGCGCACCAGCATGCTGCGGACGGATGTACAGCAGAAGATGAATATTGGGAAAAGTCTGGGCAACTTTACGAAGATACATTTGGCTGTTTATAGCTACGGGCTACCAATAGAATTCATCCTGACGGGTGGAGAAGTTCATGACTGCAAAGCAGCCATTGAATTAATTGAAAAATTACCAGATGCAGTTCGTGTCATTGCTGACCGAAGCTACGATAGCGAGCGGTAACGTGAGCTTGTGCGCAACAAAAAAGCCATTCCAATAATGCAGAGAAAACGAAATTCGAAAGTTGGTAATGGTGATTGGAGTTTATACAAATATCGCCATCTGGTTGAGAATGCGTTCGTCCGATTAAAACACTATCGGGCCATTGCTACGCGTTAAGAAAAACTTGCGAAGAATTACGTCAGCATGCTGGCGCTGGTCTGTTGTTTTATGCGGTTTCGTATGTGGCAAAGTTGATTTGTGAACAACAAAGATCAACAGACCCTAGTTTGATGCAGAAATGGTGCCCGGGGCCGGACTTGAACCGGCACGCCCTTTCGAGCGAGGGAT
This sequence comes from Rheinheimera sp. SA_1, assembly GCF_001669775.1. Taxonomy (GTDB): domain Bacteria; phylum Pseudomonadota; class Gammaproteobacteria; order Enterobacterales; family Alteromonadaceae; genus Pararheinheimera. The sequence continues at coordinate 69,226 of NZ_LXWK01000001.1, read as the reverse complement.
TTTAAATCCCTTGTGTCTACCGATTTCACCACCCGGGCAGAGTTGCGTGTGCAGGAGCACTTGGCAGAACGGCGAGCATTTTAAGCCGCAGCAGGCGCAATTGTCATGTTATTTTTGTCATTATTCTGCAAAACCAGCGAGTTTGTTGTTTTTTTATGCAGCACAGCGTCAAATCTGTTCTGACCAAAGCCGCTGATCTGGCTACACAAATGGGCTATATCAGTAAAACCGCTCAGAAGATAACCATCTGGTTTGGCCATCTATACTGTTGCATTTCCAAAATTGCCATGTTATTACTAATGACATCCGCGCATCTGACGCAGTTTTGACCAGAATTTTTAAGAAAACTCTTATGACAATGAATACCCGTTTAAACGCAATTATTCTCAACCTCCTCGTGCTCCTACTCAGGCCACGGGGTTTTGTGCATTGGTAACACGCGTTTACCGGAACCAGCAAAAACCCCGAGCCACAGGCCGGGGTTTTTTGTTACCTCCAGGTCTGATAACGGGATAAAAAATCAGCGAACGAGGAACAAACTATGAGCGGCCAAGACAAAATCTGGATTTTCGATACCACCTTACGTGACGGCGAGCAGGCACTGCGCGCCAGCTTAAGCCATAAGCAGAAAATCCAGCTGGCGCATGCTATTGCCAGATTAAACGTCGATGTGATGGAAGTCGGTTTTCCGGTGTCCTCACCTGGCGATTTTGAATCGGTGCAAGCCATAGCCCAAAGCGTCAAAGGGCCGATTATTTGTGGCCTGGCGCGCGCCGTCAGCGCAGATATTGAAGCCTGTGGTGCCGCATTAAAAGACGCCGAACGCCGCCGTATTCATACCTTTATCGCCACCTCGCCGCTGCATTTACAATACAAATTACGCCGCACTTTAGAACAAGCCACCGAACAAGCCGTTGCAGCGATTCAGTTAGCGCGTCGTTTTACTGATGATGTGGAATTTTCCTGTGAAGACGCCGGCCGCACGCCAATTGATGATTTATGCCGGATTGTCGAAGCGGCGATTAAAGCCGGTGCCCGCACCATTAATATTCCGGATACCGTGGGTTACACCATTCCAAATGAATTTGCCCAGATCATCACTGGCCTGCGCAACAAAGTACCAAATATCGATCAGGCGATTATCAGCGTGCATTGCCACAACGATTTGGGTTTAGCGGTCGCTAATAGCATCAGCGCCATTCAGGCTGGCGCGCGGCAGATTGAATGTACCGTCAATGGCATTGGCGAACGTGCGGGGAACTGTTCGCTGGAAGAAGTGGCGATGATTATCAAAACCCGCGCCGATGTATTGCCGTTTTACACCGACATTAAAACCACTGAGATTTACCGCTCCAGCCATTTGGTCAGCCAGATTTGCCATATGCCCATTCAACCGAACAAAGCCATTGTCGGCGAGAACGCCTTTGCCCATAGCTCCGGCATTCACCAGGATGGCATGTTAAAAGCGCAAAACACTTATGAAATTATGTCACCAGAGCAGGTCGGTATTCGCCAGAACGAACTGAACCTGACGTCACGCTCGGGCCGTGCGGTGATTTCACACCGCTTGGCCGAATTGGGCTACGGCAAGGAAGATTATGATTTAGAACAGATTTACGCTGCTTTTATCGCACTGGCCGACCAAAAAGGCCGCGTGTTTGATTACGACTTAGAAGCGCTGGTGTTTTTCCAGAATTTGCAGGATGACGACGAGCATTACAAATTAGAATTCTTAAGTTCCAGCACCCACACCGGCCACGTCGCCAGCGCCACTGTTGGCATCAAAGCCGGCGGTGAAGTCTTCACTGAAGCTGCCACCGGCAATGGCCCGGTCGAAGCGGCATTTTCGGCCATCCACCGGGTCGCCAAATTAGATGTGAAGATGGTCGATTACAACTTACAGGCCAAAGGCGAAGGTGAAAATGCTTTGGGTCAGGTCGATATCATCGCTGAATATGAGGGGCGTCGTTATCACGGTGCCGGTTTGGCCACTGATATTGTCCGTTCGTCGGTGCTGGCCTATGTGCACGTACTCAACCTGATTGAACGCAGTAAACGTATTGATGCCGTGAAGCAAGCACGGCGTCAGGCGTAACCCGGTTAAATTCATTACCAAATCCAGTATTAAAACGATTATAGAAATAGAGAAACACATGAAGACTTATAAAATTGCAGTATTGGCCGGCGACGGCATCGGCCCTGAAGTGATGCAACAAGCGTTAAAAGTGTTGGAAGTAGTCTCCAACAAGTTTGGTTTTGCTATTCAAAGCGAAGCGGCGTTAGTCGGCGGCGCCGCCATCGACGAACACGGCGAAGCCCTGCCCGCCAGCACTTTAGACTTGTGTAAACGCAGCGACGCCATTTTATTTGGCTCAGTCGGCGGCCCAAAATGGACCAGCCTGCCACCAGCGCAGCAGCCAGAGCGCGCTTCTTTATTACCACTGCGTAAAACCTTCGATTTATTCTGTAATTTACGCCCCGGCAAAATTTACCCGGCCTTTGCTGAATTATCGCCATTACACCCACGCACCAGCAGTCAGGGCATGGATATTTTGTGTGTCCGCGAACTGACCGGCGGCATTTATTTTGGTGAAAAAGGCCGCTCGCAAGACAGCGCTTTTGATACTCAAACCTACAGCGTGAAAGAAATTGAGCGGATCAGTCGCGTGGCGTTTGAAGCGGCCACCAAGCGCAATAACAAAGTGACTTCGATTGATAAAGCCAATGTGCTGGCGACTTCGGTGCTGTGGCGCGAAGTGGTTTCGCGGATCGCCAAAGATTATCCGGGCGTTGAACTGGAGCATATGTATATAGATAACGCCGCAATGCAGTTAATCCGCGCACCTAAACACTTCGACGTGCTGCTCTGCGACAACCTGTTCGGCGACATTTTATCCGACGAAATCGCTGCTATTGCCGGTTCACTTGGTTTGTTACCGTCCGCCAGCTTAAACGGCTCCAATTTTGGTTTATATGAACCGGCCGGTGGCAGCGCGCCGGATATTGCAGGCCAAGGCATTGCTAACCCGGTGGCGCAAATTTTATCCGCCGCCTTATTACTTCGCTTTAGCTGTGGTGAAGAAGCCGCTGCCCGCGCCATCGAAGCCGCGGTTGAACAGACCTTAGAGCGTGGCATTGTGACCCGCGATATCAACCCACAATCGACTTACAGCACTGACGATATCGGCAACGCTATTGTTAATGCTATTCGCGCAGGAGCATAAAAATGAGCCAGCCTTCAGGTAAAACCCTGTACCAAAAAATTTACCAAAGCCACGTGGTCGGTTCTTTAAACGGCAGTACCGATTTATTGTTTGTCGACCGCCATCTTATTCATGAAGTGACCAGTCCACAGGCATTTTCCGGCCTGCGTTTAGCCGGTCGCAAAGTTCGGCGGCCGGATTTAACCTTCGCCACCATGGATCACAATACTTCAACCCAGGTGCGCAGCTACGATGCCGCTGGTGAAACTTCGCGTAAACAGCTGGAAGCCCTGGCCGCCAACTGCGCCGAAAGTGGCATTGAGCTGCTGGATTTATATCATCCGGATCAAGGCATTGTGCACGTGATTGGCCCTGAGCTTGGCTTGACCCAGCCCGGCATGGTGATTGTATGCGGTGACTCGCACACCTCCACTCACGGCGCTTTTGGCGCTATTGCCTTTGGTATCGGTACTTCTGAAGTGGAACACGTACTGGCCACCCAAACGCTGCCGCAACAAGTGGCCCGAACCTTAAAGGTGGAAGTCTCCGGTCAGTTATCGCCTTTTGTCACGCCTAAAGATGTGATCCTGGCGATTATCGGTAAGTTAGGCACCGCCGGTGGCAACGGTTATGTCGCGGAATTCTGTGGTGAAGCCATTCGTGGCATGACGATGGAAGGCCGGATGACGTTGTGTAATATGAGCATCGAAATGGGCGCTAAAGCCGGTTTGATTGCCCCGGATGACACCACTTTTGCCTATCTGAAAGGTAAACCTCATGCGCCGAAAGCTGAACATTGGGATGCCGCCGTTGCCTACTGGCAATCGCTGTATTCAGATGCGGATGCAGTTTTTGATACTGTCGTTAGCATTGATGGCAGTCAGATCCGGCCACAAATCAGCTGGGGTACGAACCCTGAGCAAGTGATTGCCGTCGATCAACCGGTGCCAGCGCCGGAATCCTTTAAAGATTTGATCAAAGCCGATGCCGCCAAACGCGCTTTGACCTACATGGGCTTGGAAGCGGGTCAGAAGCTGACCGATATTAGCGTTGATGTGGTGTTTATCGGCTCTTGCACCAATAGCCGGATTGAAGATTTACGTGCCGCCGCCGCCGTGGTTGGCACGCAAAAAGTTGCCGCTGGTGTGCGCGCTTTGGTAGTGCCGGGTTCTGGCCAGGTGAAACGTCAGGCCGAAGCTGAAGGTTTAGCGGATGTATTTAAAGCCGCCGGTTTTGAATGGCGCGAACCGGGATGTTCGATGTGTTTAGGTATGAATGATGACAGAGTTGATGCCGGTCAGCGCTGCGCTTCCACTTCTAATCGTAACTTTGAAGGCCGCCAGGGCCGTGGCAGTCGCACCCATTTAGTCAGCCCGGCGATGGCCGCTGCTGCCGCTATTGCCGGTAAGTTTGTCGATATTTCCCAAATCTCAGTACAAGCACCACAAGGAGCGCAGGCATGAGCCAGATTTTCGCCAAGGGGTTAGTCTGCCCGCTGGATAAAAATAACGTCGATACTGACCAAATTATCCCTAAACAGTTTTTGACCTCAGTGAGCCGTGACGGTTTTGCCGAAGCACTGTTTTTTGACTGGCGTTATCAGGCCGACGGCAGCGCCAATCCGGAATTTATTCTGAATGAACCGCAATACCAAGGCGCGTCGATTTTACTGACCCGCACCAATTTTGGTTGTGGTTCATCACGCGAACACGCACCGTGGGCCATTCAGCAATATGGTTTTAACGTGATTATCGCCGAAAGTTTTGCCGATATTTTCTTTAATAACAGCGTCAATAACGGCATGTTGCTGATTAGTTTAAGCGCCTCAAATATTGAGTTTTTGTTCAATCGCTGCAAACAAGGACCGCAACAATGGCAAATTGATTTGGCCAATCAGGAAATTCTGCTCGGTAATAACGCCGCTGTCGGTTTTGCCATGGATCAGGATGTGAAACAACGACTGCTATCAGGCTTGGATTTTATCGGTGCCAGCGAAACCCTGAGCCCGCAGATTGGCCAGTATGAAGCAGCGCGTAAACAAGCGACGCCTTGGTTGGGTTAATTTAGGTTTATGCCGTTTGTCAGCACGGATCCGCGAAAGCGGGTCCGCTCGCTATTGATTTGAGAGATAAAATCCCGTTACTCTTTATGGATAGAATCACACATCTCAAATGACGATCGCATGACTGCCTGCACCAGTTGCAACTTAGGAAAACTGTTACCTACGGCGCTCGATAACTCGTTAAAAGCAAAGCAATCATTACCAACATCAATTACGCCGGGATGCCAGCAAGCAGCACCTTGCCAGCATTTATGCGCAGAAATTTGGTGACGAGCAATATCAAAAAGTCCGTGAATTCAGGCTTTGGTTAGAGCAACAACCGAATCTGGCTGATTTAAAAGCCTACTTGAACGCAACGGATCCATACCGCGGTTGATGTTTGCAGCAGGCGTTGTCACACGATAACGTCTGCATTTTCAATAAATAGCTTGTCTCCGCTGCTGCCCTGGTCGCACGATAAACCTCAGACATCCGTCTTAGCTTCGTATCTGCCCATCGCCAATCACAATGTATTTTTCGGTGGTCAAAGATTCCAGCCCCATCGGGCCATAAGCATGCAGTTTACTGGTAGAAATGCCAATTTCGGCGCCTAAACCCAACTCACCGCCATCGGAAAACCGCGATGAAGCATTGACCATCACCACTGCCGAATTGATCTGTTTGATAAAACGTTGTGCCCGGCTAATGTCCTGGGTACAAATCACTTCGGTATGACCGGAACTATATTGTTCGATATGGGCGACGGCAGCGGCAAAACTGTCGACTACTTTGACGGACAGCGCCAGGCGCAGGTATTCAATATCAAACTGATCCGAAGCCGCGGCATTGGCTGCTGGCAGATGTTGCAGTGTCTTGGTACAGCCGTAAATTTCGACCTGTTTAGCGCTCAGCGCAGCTTCGGCCAGTGGTAAAAACGTAGTGGCAATATCGGCATGCACCAGCAAAGTTTCCAGTGCGTTACAGACGCCAGGCCGCTGAGTTTTGCCGTTTAGCAGCAATGCCAAAGCTTTATCGAAGTCGGCGGCTTTATCAACAAACAAATGGCAAATGCCTTTGTAATGCTGGATCACCGGGATACGGCTGTTATCGCTGACAAAACGGATCAGGCCTTCACCACCGCGCGGGATCACCAAATCGACATAGCTGTCTTGCTGCAACAACTGCAACAAAATATCGCGATCCGGCACCGGTAATACGCTAATGGCCGCCGGATTCACCTGATGCGCCACCAACACTTGCTGCAGCACTTTGGCAATTGCCAGACTGGAATTCAGCGCTTCCCGACCGCCACGCAAAATCACCGCATTACCGGATTTTAAACATAAGGCGCCAGCGTCTGCGGTGACATTCGGCCGCGCTTCGTAAATCATCGCAATCACGCCAAGCGGAATACGCATTTTACCGACCTGAATGCCGTTTGGCCTTGGCGCTAACTGCCGGATTTGCCCGACTGGATCCGGCAAACTGGCAATTTGTCGCACAGCGGCGGCTAAAGATTGGATGCGTTCGCTGGTCAACAACAATCGGTCTTGCATCGCTTCAGCAAGCTGATTTGCTATGGCATTTTGCATATCCAACTGGTTTTGCTGCAGAATTTCTGCAGTAGCTGCAACGAGAGCGTCCGCCATTGCCAGTAATAACTGGTTTTTTTCACCTTCGCCCATTTGCGCCAACTGCCGACTGGCGATTCTGGCTTGCTGACACAAGGCAACCACATCAAAAGCTGCAGCTGCGGTATTTATAGTTTCGCTGTGACTCATAATCCCTGCTCCATCAGCACTAAATCATCGCGGTGCACCGCCACTTCACTTGGGCAATAGCCCAGCACGGCTTCGATACCGCTGCTATGGATACCTTTAATTTTATTCAGCTCCGGTGCGCTGTATTGGCTGACCCCTTTGGCCAGTTTGACGCCGTTGGTATCAACCAGCCAGATAGCGTCGCCTTTGTCAAAATCACCGATCACTTGCGTCACGCCTTTGGCCAGCAACGACGCACCTTTATGCAACAGTGCCTGCACAGCACCTTCATCCAGCATCACCTGCGCCGTGGCTTTGCTGCTGTGCAATAACCAGTGTTTTTTGGCGCTTTGTTTACCGGGTTGGGCGCAAAATAAGGTACCGGCATTTTCGCCATTCAGTAAGGCATCAAAGCTACTGGCTTTCTGACCGTTAATAATCAGCGTTTCAATACCTTGTGCTGACGCCTTAGCAGCAGCCTGTAATTTAGTGACCATCCCGCCGGTGCCGACGGCATGATGGCTACCGCCAGCCATGGCATAAATGTCAGCGTTGATTTGATCGACTCTGGGGATAAATCTGGCGTTAGCATCCGTTCGCGGGTTCGCGGTATATAAACCATCGATATCTGAGCAAATAATTAGCGCATCAGCGTCGACCACAATAGCGACCATGGCGGCTAAATTATCGTTATCACCCACCTTTAATTCAGCAGTGGCGACGGTGTCGTTTTCGTTGACGATCGGCAGAGCCTGATGGCTCAGTAAGGTGCGCAAGGTGTTGTCGATATTCAGATATCTTTTGCGGTCGCGTAAATCGTCGTGGGTCAGCAGAATTTGCGCACACGGACAATCCAGCAATTGACTCCACATCATCATCATCTGACTTTGGCCAATCGCCGCCATCGCTTGTTTCACATTAATTGGCAGCGGCTGATGACTGAAAGGAATAGCCGCCCGACCTGCCGCGACACTGCCGCTGGAAACCAGCACAACTTCTGTGCCCTGCAGCTTGCACTCGCTGATGAAACGGGCAATCGCCAACAGATAGCGGGTCGAGCACCCTTTTCCGGCTGGCGCAATTAAAGCACTGCCCACTTTGATCACAATACGTTTCCAGCGAAGCGCGGCCATGCGTGTAAAACCCTCTGTCGATAAAGCCTGAGACTGATTTACCCGGCATCCTTGAAGATTCGGGGTTGTTGCCTTCGTTCGTTCGCCCCAGTCACATAGACAGCTATGCTCCTGGGGTCTCATTCACTTGGCGCCTACCCGAAACTTCAATGATTTTGGGTATATTTCTGGCCTTGGAGCTTACTTTTTAGCCGTATGAATGTCCAGTTGAATATAAGTAGCTTTGCATGTCACATACCATTTGGCGGAGCCCGCTGCGCATTAACCGCAATCGCTGGCTATGTCGACCACAGCTGACTACACTGCCGCTTTTTACTTTATTCACTGTTGCCATGTTGATCAGCACCAAAATTGTGCAGCAGTGAACCCAGCAGTCAGTTCAGCCAAAATTCAGCTGCAGCTGCCTAGTCTGTCCCTAAAGCTTTTATGAAGGATTACTGATGAACTCGAATCATTTGTTGGTTGCAGCATTAACCACCACCCTGACACTTGGTGGTTGTGCCAGCATTGAAAACAACAATACCAACCGGGGTGCTGCTATTGGCGCTGTGGTTGGCGCGGTTGCCGGCAAAGCCACCGGTAATCACAAAAATAAACGTCTGGCGATTGGTGCGGCAATCGGCGCTTTAACTGGCGCTGCCGTGGGCCGTTATATGGATAATCAGGAACAAGCATTGCGGGAGCAACTGTCTGGCACCGGCGTCAAAGTTTATCGAGATGGTGACATTCTGCGGCTGGATATTCCAGCGCAAGTCACTTTTGCGGTAGGTCGCAGTGACATTCGCGCCGACTTATATCCAGTATTAAACGACATTGCCAAAGTGCTGAGTGAATATGAAAAAACCATGCTGGTGATCACCGGTCATACGGACGACACCGGCCCGATGGCGCTGAATATGCAGTTATCGCAAGGCCGTGCCGACAGCGTCAAGCAGTATTTAATTGCGCAGCAGGTTAATCCGATTCGGTTAGAAACCCGCGGCGTTGGCCCTAATTATCCGGCGGTTCCGAACACCAATGAAGCCAACCGTGCGGCCAATCGCCGGGTTGAAATTCATATCGAACCGGTCACGCAATAAACAAATGAATATTTGATTTTAGTCCCCAGGGCAGTTTACTGATGTTTCGTAACTGCCCTTTTTTCTGCGTTATTCCTGCTCCACCAAATCATCTTCCGGCCCTGGCCGATACACCAGCAGATCTCCAGGCTGACAATCCAGATGCCGACAAATTTTTTGCAACGTTGAAAAGCGGATAGCTTTGGCATGGCCGGCTTTGAGCACCGACAGATTTTGCGGCGTAATACCTATGGCCTGCGCCAAATCATTGGCTTTCATTTTGCGTCTGGCCAGCATCACATCAAGTTCCACCACGATCGGCATCAGATCACCAAATCCTGTTCTTGTTGTAACTGCAGGCCATAAGCCATGACCCGGCCCATCGCCCAGACAATTAACCCGACGATGAACAATAACAGCTGATAATCATGCACCGTAATATACCTTGTCTGATCAGTATGTTGCAGCCAATTGACCACTGCCACCAACAGCGGTGGATACAACACCTGCCAAAGTGCCCACACCGTCAACAAGATCCCAATCAGCTGAAAATACTGCACATTTTGGCGGGTGAAGATTTGCATTTGCCGGTACAGCCAAAACAGTCGGAACAACCAGAAATTCAGCAGCAGAAAAAAGCACTGCTCCGGCAGACTCAGCCACAATTCACTGTAGCCGGATTGCTGCAACAGCGGCAGCACCTGCAGGCCGTAATCCGGCGGGTAAATGCCAATCTGCATGTCGCCGCCGCCAAGCGCCAGCTGTTGATTCTGCAGCAACACACCGATTGCCAAACAACAGAGTTGAAACAACAACGCCAGCAGTAACAGGCCACAAATAATTTGACTGAGTCGGACTATTGGCATTATCAGCTTCCTGTCATTGCCCGGGCTAAGAAGGTTTTATATTCTGCCACAGCTTCAGCGGCAGCGAATAAATTTCCATGACCGGCGTCACGGGCAATATAAAGTTGTTTGATTGGACTGGCGGATACGGCGAATAAATCTTCAGACATCACCGGCCGGGTTTCACTATCATCCGCGCCGACACAAATCAGCACCGGCGTCCGGATCCGCGCCAGCACGGCTTTGTTATCCACTTGCTGTAGCTCTTTGGCAATTTCGAAACTTACAAAAGGTCGCATCAACAACGGCACTCTGGCATTCGCCATTTCCGAGACGTTGGTCAGACTGCCTTGTAATACCAACGCTTTGGCCGGACGTTGCCCGGCCACATGCGCAGCAACCACACTACCGAGCGAAAAACCGTGTAGTAATACCGGCTTTTGGCCCAAACTCGCATCGGCCACCACTGCGTCATAAATGGCCACACCATCACTGGCCAGATTCGTGACATCTGGCTTGCCGCCATTGCCGTTGTACCCGCGATAATCCAGCATCAGAATGTTATTTTGGAATTGGCCAAGCGCTTTCACCACCGACAAACTGTCGCGACCACTATCAAATAAATTGCCGCCAAAATAAATCATCGTGAACCGCGCATCCGGATGTCGGATCAGTTTGCCATGTAATACTTCGCCATCGCCGGTCGTCACCTGATACGCATGCAACGTCTGACCTTGTTGCTGCTCAGTCAGCCACTGCTGCGTCACGGGCTGATCCGGCCGGATAAAATGTTGTTGCTGCAGTTTGACGGTACAACCACTCAGAAGTAGCAGACTGAGTACTGCAGCTTTCATCGCTAATAAACTTTTCATCAATAATCCCTGCTGAAGTAAAACCGTACATTAACTCAGCAAAAATTGGCTGTAAAGAGTAATTAATTATTGCTTTTCGATAATTAATGGTCGTTAAACAACTTATTTGAATGTTGTTGTCTGCTGGTCTCTGACCAACCGCAATGGTATGCTGCGCTCAGTCAGCGACAGGCAGATCCTGTCCGGCAATCATAGGAACAACATAGGAATAACGGATGCAATTGTTGCTTTGGGTCACCTTGATTTGGTCGTTCAGCTTTTCACTGATTGGCGAGTTTTTGGCCGGCAAGGTCGACCCTTATGTGGCAGTTGGTAGCCGCATGGCGCTGGCGTTGTTGTTGTTTGCACCCTTGTTGGTGTTCAAACCAACACCGGTGAAACAGGCGTTGGCACTGGCTGGGATTGGAGCTATCCAACTTGGTTTGATGTATCTGCTTTTTTATCACAGCTTTTTATACCTTACCGTGGCTGAAGTGCTGCTTTTTACGATATTAACGCCGGTTTATGTGACCATTTTTGACCAAATCTTGCGCCATCGTCGCATCAGTTTATTGTGGGTTGGACCAGCGGTATTGGCGGTATTAGCTGCGCTGGTGATCCGGTTTGAAGCGCCGACCACTGATTTTTGGCTGGGACTGGCGTTGGTACAAGGTGCAAATTTATGTTTTGCCTTTGGCCAGGTCGCTTACCGTCAATTGCAACTCGGCAGCAGCCTGCAACAAAGCCAAAGTTTTGGCTGGTTTTTTGTAGGAGCCAGCATCATCGCAACGATTGGTTGCGCGTTATTCGCCAATTGGCAAAAGACACCAACGACCACCACCGAGTGGCTGATTTTACTGTGGCTCGGATTGGTCGCATCCGGTTTAGGTTATTGGCTGTGGAACGCAGGTGCCAGACAGGTTAATGCCAATCAATTGGCCGTGATGAACAATGTGCTGATACCCGCCGGTTTATTGGTTAATTTTGTGCTCTGGCAACACGCTGTCGATTGGTGGCAGTTTACTGCCGGGACTGTGTTAATGGTGCTGAGTTTAATCTGGGCGAAACGACTGAGTTAAATGACTGAATTTAATGACAGAGTTGAATGACTAAGTAGCTAGCTTAGGCAAATTGACAACGCTCAGCTTTCGCTAGCAATCACTGCACCGCATACTGACGTTGCATGCTAGTCATTTGTTGCTGTAATCCGGCGATCTCTTGCTGACGTTGTAGTTTCGCCTGCTCAAAATCCTGCTGCATTTTGTGCAGTTTCTGATTCATCATCGCCACGAAATTAGACTTTTCACCGCGGCGTTTGGCCAGATAAATTTCATCTTCGTAGCGTTGAAGTTGTTGTTTTTGCTGTTGTTCCAGCTGCGCCAATTGATATTCCAGATAGCGCGACTTTTTGCGCAACGTTTCCATTTGTTGATCTGGTTTTTTGCTGGTGGTGAGTACAACATTGCCACTGCTGACTTCTTGCGTCAGCGTGGCGTTATCTTCACAAGGGAATTGGCTGAAGGTGACTTTACCGTTGAGTTCACATTGATAAACATTCGCTTGCAACTGCAAACTTGCCAAAGCGATGCCGATGATGATCAAATGCTTCATTAGGAAACCCTCAACTTGGCTGTTAAATGTACAGAAAAGATGAGAATTACGCAAGTTCCAAGCCAAAAATCTAATATAAGGTCAACATCTGTTAGCAATCAATAATTTACGGTAGCTTTCACCTTAACCGACTAGCTGTCGCAGCATAAAATTCGGTAGCGCCAGCGCCGCCTGATGAATTGCCGCATTGTAATATTCGGTATCAAAAGTGGCGTTTTGCACGTCATCATGACGGAACTCGTCAAAATTCTGTCCTTTACGCGCCATAGTGCAGGTCCACCAACCACTTGGGTAAACCATTTGCGGAAAATTCAGTGTTTGTAGTGCAGCAAAACCGGCATCTTTCATCGCCTGACGCATGTCATTTAACAATTGCAGATGAATCAGCGGTGATTCGCTTTGTTGCACTAAAACGCCGCCTGGTTTGAGCGCCGCAAAGCAGCTCTGATAAAAAGCCCGGTTAAACAAACCTTCGCCAGGGCCTATCGGATCGGTGGAATCGACAATCACTACGTCCAGACTGGCTGGCGCAGCTTCACGCATATATTTGATACCGTCATCAAACAGTAAGGTGGCGCGTGGATCCTGGTTACTGGCGCACAGTTCCGGAAAATATTGTTCCGCCATCCGGGTCACTTGTTCATCAATATCAATCTGGGTGACGGATTCTAATGATCGGTGTTTCAACACTTCCCGTAAGGTACCGCAGTCACCGCCACCGATAATCACCACGTTTTTTGGATCCGGGTGGGTAAACAGCACCGGGTGGCTTAACATCTCGTGATACAGGAAATTGTCGCGACTGCTCAGCATAATCACGCCATCAATCACCATCAGCTTGCCAAACTGGGTGGTTTGATAGATTTCGATGTGCTGAAACGGCGATTGAACTTCCGCTAATTTTTCAGTGATTTCCAGGGAAAAAGCACTGCCACTTGGCGCGAAAATCTCAGTAAACCATTGTTGTGGATTGAGTTGTGATTTTTGCTGTAAAGGCGTATGTGAGTTTTGTTCAGACATGTTCAGGTCCTGATGCGCACCAAGGGGGCAATTATTTTGCCAGCTACTAAGCTTTGGGACAAACTTTTCATGTTTTTTTGCTGCTATTGCACTTAAAATAGCAGCCTGATTTTTTAAAGGGCACGACAATGGCAGATTGGGGTATCGACAAAGCAAGATCCATCTATAACGTAGCAGTCTGGAGCGAAGGCTATTTTGACGTCAACGCACAGGGCGACCTCGTTGCTTATCCGGATCAGGATCACAGCAAACCAGGCATCAGTTTTCCAGAGCTGACTGCACGTTTTAAAGAAGAAGGATTAACGCTGCCGGTATTGGTGCGTTTCACCGATATTCTGGAACACCGTGTTGATACGCTGATCACGTCTTTTGCCAAAGCCAAGCAAGAGCGCGAGTATCAGGGCGAATACACTGCGGTTTATCCAATCAAAGTAAACCAGCAATTCTCCGTCGTGAGTAAACTGATTAGCCATCACAGTGGCAAAGTCGGTTTAGAAGCCGGTTCCAAACCTGAGCTGATGGCCATTTTAGGCGTCACCGAAAAACCACTGCGTATCGTCTGTAACGGTTATAAAGACAGTGAATTCTTACGTTTAGCCACTATCGGCCAGATGATGGGCCACAGTGTCTACGTGGTGGTAGAAAAACTATCCGAACTGAAAACCTTATTACGTGAAATCGACAGCCTGGAAGCAGCGCCTTATATCGGTATCCGCATTAAGCTGAACTCAGTCGGTAAAGGCAAATGGCAAAATACCGGCGGCGAAAAAGGCAAGTTTGGTTTAACCGCCACTCAGGTTCTACAAGCCATTGATATTTTAAAAGAAGCTGGCAAATTAGATTTACTGCAACTGGTGCATTTCCATATCGGTTCGCAAATTGCCAATATCCGCGATATTCACAACGCCATCCGCGAATGTGCCCGGCATTATGCTGAACTGCGCACTTTAGGCGTGCCAATCACCACGGTTGACGTGGGTGGTGGTTTAGGTGTCGATTACGAAGGTTCAAACTCCCGTTCTGCCTGTTCGATGAACTACACCATGTACGAATATGCTCGTAACGTGGTTTATGGTTTAAAAGAAGTCTGTGACGAATACGACTTACCACATCCGAACATCATCACTGAATCTGGCCGCGCCATGACTGCGCACCACGCCGTACTGGTGACCGATGCAATCGACGTTGAACGCGCACCTGGCCTGCGTTATTTGCCAGAGCCAAGCGAAGATTCACCACAAGTGGTTTGGGCATTGTGGGATTCGTACCAGAATGTTACCTCGCGCTCAGCGGTTGAGGCTTACCACGATGCGGTGCATTATTTCACCGATGCGCACGCACAGTATGTGCATGGTTTGCTGACGCTTAAAGACTGGTCGTTGCTGGAGCAGATTTACTTTGCCACCATCAACAAAGTGAAAGATAAACTCGATTTATCTTCACGTTCGCACCGTGAAATTCACGACGAACTGAACGAAAAACTGGCCGATAAGTTGTTCGTGAACTTTTCATTGTTCCAGTCGATGCCAGATGCCTGGGGTATTGATCAGTTGTTCCCGGTGATGCCGTTGGAGCGGATGAACGAGTCGCTGGAACATCGTGCCATTATTCAGGATATCACTTGCGATTCAGATGGCGCGCTGAAAAGCTACGCTGACGGTAACGGGATTGAATCCAGTTTGCCGCTGCCAATCTACAAAGAAGACGAGCAGTATTTATTGGGCATGTTTATGGTCGGCGCTTATCAGGAAATCCTGGGCGACTTACATAACCTGTTTGGTGACACCGATTCTGTTCACGTTGAACTGAACAGCGACGGCAGCTACAAACTGACCAACGCCATCAAAGGCGATACCGTGGCCGATGTGCTGCGTTATGTGCAGTTTGATGCTGATAAGTTGTTGCAGTCATATCAGAACCAACTGGCCAAATCGAAGTTCAGCGCCGCGCAACAAGCATCGATGCTGGATGAATTAAAAGCCGGTGTTTATGGTTATACCTATTTCGAAGATTAAGGTAGACTGCACAGGTCAGAGCAGTTCGAACGAACTGTGATCAAAAAGAAAAGAGCAGGCTATCCTGCTCTTTTTGTATCTGGAATAGCCGTAATAGCTACCATGCAAACTATTGATGCAAGTAAAAAGGAGGCCGCGGTCCGATGTTGAATTTTTTACCTAAACCGTTGATTGGCGTTATTTCTTTTTTGCTTTATCTATTAAATACCCTGTTTTGGGCGATACCGATTTTATTGTTGGCGGTACTGAAGCTGCTACCGATCCGACCATGGCGGGTTGGCATCACTTACCTGATTGATCATTGCGCTACTGCCTGGATTGCGCTGAATAATCTGACCAGCCGTCTGTTCAGCAACATTCACTGGGATGTTAAAGGCCTGGAGCAGTTATCAGTGAAAGACTGGTATCTGGTAGTCGCGAACCATCAGTCCTGGGTCGATATTCTGGCGCTGCAAAAAGTGATGCATCGGCAGGTACCGTTTTTGAAATTTTTCCTGAAGAAAGAACTGCTGTATGTGCCGGTGATTGGCTTGTGCTGGTGGGCGCTCGATTTCCCTTTTATGAAGCGCTACAGCGCGGCTTTTCTGAAAAAACACCCACAGCTGAAAGGCCAGGACATTATTACCACCCGTAAAGCCTGCGAAAAATTTCAGTTTAAGCCGGTATCGGTAATGAATTTCCTCGAAGGCACACGCTTTACCCCGGAAAAACATCAACAGCAACAATCGCCGTTTCCGTATTTACTTAAACCCAAAGCCGGCGGCATTTCTTTTGTGCTGAATGCCATGGGCCAACGGTTAGACAAGCTGCTGGATGTGACGATTTATTACCCACAAGGTGCGCCTAGCTTTTGGGACTATATCTCGGGAAAAGTTCGCGAGATTAAAGTCAGAGTGCGGGTATTGCCGATCGATGCAGAGCTGATTGGTGATTACGAAGATCCTCACTATCGCGCCCGTTTTCAGCAATGGGTTAATCAGTTATGGCTGGATAAAAACCAGCAATTACTGGAACTGCAACAAGGAGAGTCGCGCTAAATGTCTGCTGCATCTGCTTTTTCACCACGCGCCTTGTTGGCGCCTGTCGCGTTTGCCTTATTCAGTCTCAATCTGAGCCTGTGGGGAGTTGTGGTCACGCTCTGCGGTGCATTGAAAATTCTGCCGCTGCCGGCATTACAACGCGCTTGTTCGCGCCTGGCACACTGGGCTTATCGCCGGTGGTCCTGGCATAATCGCCAGTTAATTGAGTTGTTTAACCCGGTAGAATGGCAACTGAGTGGCCTGAGCGAGTTAAAACAAGACCGCTGGTACCTGCTGATTTCAAACCACAAAAGCTGGCTGGATATTCCGGTGTTAAGTCAGTTTGCGCTGGCGCGTATTCCGGAGCCGAAGTTTTTCTTAAAAGAAGAACTGAAATGGGTGCCGTTTATTGGCTCGGCGTCCTGGGCGCTCGATATGCCTTTTATGAAACGTTATAGCCAGGCGCAAGTGGCGAAAAACCCGGCGCTGCAAGGCAAAGATATTGAAACCACCAAAAAATCCTGCGAGAAATTCCGCCATCAGCCAACCACTATTATCAATTTTGTCGAAGGCACCCGTTTTACGCCGCAGAAAAAACGCCACAAAAACAGTCCGTTTCAGCATTTGTTGCCAGCCAAAGCCGGTGGTATTGCCTTCACTTTGGCAAGCATGGGCAGTCAATTTGATGCGGTACTGGATGTGACCTTGATCTACCCTGACAACCCAGGCCATGTGGCGCTGGATATGCTGCTCGGCCGCTTAAAACGGGTGGTGATTCAGGTTGAAGTGCTGCCGGTCGACGACAGTATTATCGGTGATTATTTTAACGACCCGGCCTATCGCCAACGTTTTCAGCAGTGGCTGAACCAGCGTTGGGTCACCAAAGATCAGCAAATTGCTGCTTATCTTGGCGCAGCCGAAAGCCCGCTGAGCACCGAACTGGATTGTTCGTCGTCGTTATAAGGGAGCCGCTACAGGCAACTTACGGGCGCTAATCAATAAATTACGAGGGGTCAGTGCTGTGTCGCACAGCTGTTGCAATTGCACCTGATAGCCTTGTTCTGCCAAATACAAAGCCCGGTCCAGTACCAGCCATAATTCCAGCGGTCGACGAAACAGATGTTGCACCAGTTCAATTCGGCGCTGGGT
Source organism: Rheinheimera sp. SA_1 (assembly GCF_001669775.1). Taxonomy (GTDB): domain Bacteria; phylum Pseudomonadota; class Gammaproteobacteria; order Enterobacterales; family Alteromonadaceae; genus Pararheinheimera. Next base: position 51,521 of record NZ_LXWK01000001.1, on the reverse strand, counting down.
GAGCAGTAATGGCTCAGCCTGTTGCAGATAACAGCTGCCATCATCGTCAAACGGCAATACCAACTGATGCTGCGCTGCAGCCCATTCAGCAAATGGCCGAAACGCGCCACTAAACCAATGTTTTGGCACCGAAGCTAATGGCTGATACTGGGGATCGCCGGTCACTTCTAGACGCCAAAGCTGATAAGCCCGCCGCCACAACATTTCCGTCTGCCGTAAACGCCGTACCCGCTCACCACCTGTCACCTGGCCTTGTACCGCCAGCTTCAGCTCGGTTTTGGTCAACTTCAACAAACTCTGTTGTGCTGGCGCTGACATGGGCTGATAGTCCATCGCCTGCTGCAAATGATAACAACAAGGCAAAATATCCACCTGCTGACTTTGTGCCGCTGCTGCCTGCACCAATAAACTACGGTGCAAATCGCCACAGGCATGTAACGCCACCACTTGTTGCTGCTGTTCAAATAAATCCTTGATCGGATTATTGAGGACATCACGACAAATAAAACGCTGTGTGAGCTGTAATTTCTCAGCAATGATTTCACCTTGCTGACAAAGTTGCTGCTGCCACTCTACCGAACTCACTTTGTGTTGATACTGTTGTGCCAACACCCGTCCTAAATGGCCTTTGCCAGCACACCATTCCAACACCGGCAACTTAGCTTGCGCAGTCGCTTCGGCAAACAGCAAGATTTGCTGCCATTTTCGGCCGCCAATATCGGTTGCCAACCAGAATGGCGGACTGAGCCCTTGCGGCTGAAACATTGCAGGCGGAGCTATTTCGTCAACAAATAGCTCCGGCCAGAGTCCACCGAAGGTTTGTTGTTGCAGCTGGGGTGACTGGTCAATTTGCTCGCAATCGTTCAGCGATAAATTATCCAGCAGTTTCAGTAGCTTGGATTCGGCCCAGGGGATTTGTGCCAGTTGCAGCGGTTGTAATCGCCATAGCGCTTGATTCGCAGTCAATAGCTGATCTAATCTGGCAAAAAATGCAAACAACTCAGACATGGGTTTAGCTTTCATACAAGCTGGCAATGGCGGCATTATATACCTGCCTTCCCGGAAGCTGCAGTATTGTTGCACGCGCCATAGGCGGACTGGCTTGTCCGGGCACGTTATGCCAAACTTTAATTTCAGTCAGACGACAGGACTCAGATATGAACAGTTTAGTACGCATCATGCACGTCGAAGATGACAGCTCGATCCAGGACGTAGTGCGGGTGGCACTGGAAATCGTCGGCGGTTTTCAGGTCAATACCTGCAGTTGTGGCCAGGACGCGCTGGACCAGTTCAGCCAGTTTCAGCCACAGCTGGTGCTGCTGGATGTGATGATGCCCGGCATGGATGGGCCAACCACGCTCAAACAACTGCAACAACGATATGATTTACGGCAAGTACCGGTGGTGTTTATGACCGCTAAAGTGCAGGCCAATGAAATCGAATCCTACAAAGCGCTTGGCGCCCAGGATGTGGTGGTCAAACCCTTTGACCCGATGACGCTGTCGAACCAGATCCGGCAGATCTGGCTCGACAATTTGGCACAGAGTAGTCGCTAGCGCTGCTATTAATCTTCGTCGGCTCGTTTAGCGCTGGTGGAGCTAAACAACTCGTCACTGGCTTTGGCGAATTCGTCGGCACTAACCGGTTTACTCAGATAAAAGCTCATCGGCAATAAGCTGCTGTCAAAACGAGGTGCCATCCGGCGCATATCGTCAAACAACAGGCTTAATCCCATACTTTGCAGACTCAGGATCAAACCTAAACCGGTCGCCAGCATCACTTTTTTCGGCACCGTCAGTTGTAGTGCCAGATAGAAGTTCGCCGTTAGCAATAACACAATCAAGATCAACCTACCGGATTCACGCAGCCAGGCTACGGTTTCTGCGCCATCGAGGCTGAAATTGAGGATGGTCATCAGCAATTGCCACAACGCCATCACCGCAATACCGCAAAAGGTGATCCCCAACTGCGGTAAAAACCGCGCTTCATGTTGATTGAGCTTCGACCACATGGCGAGCGCCGCCGGCCATAAGGTCAAAACCAGCAGCATTAACGGCAAATCAATCAGACTACGCGACCACTGCGCTTGTTGTTTATCCGGCAACACCAGCCACAGACTGAACACTTCTTCCAGCAACACCAACAGCAATAAAGTTGCTATCAGCCCAAGATGTCCCAGTTTCAGCAGCTTCTGTTCAATCCGGTTAAACGGCTGTGCTGGTGCCACCTGATGCTGATCATCATAAATGCGCAGTGCCTGCTCACCCAACCAGCAAATTTGCCCCGAGCGCAGCGCCTGTGCCTGTTGTACTTGTTCACGCGGCTCAATAAAACTGCCGTTCATCGATGACAAATCACGCAACAACCACTGGCCGTTTTCGTCCTGCTGTAAGCTGGCGTGATGTGGGCAAACATGTTTATCGTACAAAATGACGTCGTTATCGTAGGCGCGGCCGAAGGCCACTTGTTGCTGCGCAAACTTATGCCGTTCAATTACTTTGTGTTGTTTATTAAGCACTTCGATAATTACTGCCATAACACGGCCTCGCTGAATTTACGGCTGAAGGCCTGTGCTGTTTGCTGAGTGATGCCGGACAAAGTGAAATGGCTAATCAAACCTTGTTTGTCGTGATCCAGCGAAGCCGATAAATAAAGTGCATCAAATAAACCGGCAAAATTGCGGTACGCCCGGACACAGAACACCGTTTTGGCGTGCTGGCCATTGGGCTGCTGTACCACTTTATGCTGACACTCAAAGGCGGTGACATCTTCTTTGCCTGCCTGATTATCAGGGTTGGCGCTGCTGATATTTTGCTGATAACGGCTGAAAAACTGTAGGGGGTGTAAATCCGGCGCATGCAGCCATTCAAACTGCATTTCAATCCGACCGGTGGTGAACTGCTGTGACAGGAAAATTTCTTCCGACTGACTACAGAAAGCCGCTACTTTTTTCAGCTGATCTTTATTTTTCTCAACATTCGACTCGCCCCAACAACGGATAAAGGGCACCACTTCGTCCGGTACTTTGCCCGGGCCAAAATCTTTCAGTTGCCAATCGGCACTGAGGATCTGTTCGAACATTTTTTGCTGACTGCTCACCAGTTGTTGGTCGATTTGTTGTTTAAAGTCAGCCACTTCGCCATCTTTGATAAAGCGTTGCAATAAAGCTTGCAGCGCGTCGGCCGGCACCAGAAAACCCAACTGATTGCCAGCAGAGGCAACATTCACGCCCACCACTTTGCCGGCAGCATCAACCGTCGGGCCGCCGCTCATCCCGGCATTGACTGCGCCGGTAAAATGGATCCGTGGGTAAAAGCTGTATTTTTGCAGGCCATTGTAGGTACCAGGCACTAGGATCATTCCCAAATCATGCGGGTTGCCCAATGAGTAAATGGTGGCACCTTGCACCGGACGCTCATTTTGAATACTAAAGCGTTGCTCGGGTTGGTAGTCGGTGCTGACCAAAGCCAAGTCATTGATCACATCAACGGCAACCACTTTTAACTGGCCTTTTTTCTGACCAACCGCCAGATATTCCAGCTGATATTTGTCCGGAAATAATACGGCTTCGGACACCACATGGTAATTCGTCACCAGCAGATTGGGCTGCTCCAGCACAAAACCGGTGCCGATGGAGGCTTTGGCCCCTGAAGCTTTTTCCAGCACCCTGACCTGTAACAACGCAGGCTCGTATCGGGCGAACAATTGTTCCGCCGAATCAGCTGCTACCGGATTTGCGCTGCCCAGCAACAACAAACCACACCACCACCACCACAAAGCGCGCATCAATTTTCCTTGTTTTGCACGAACATTCAATCAATACAATAGACTATAGAGTTTCCGCCGATAAGTGCCAGCCAGCGCATCGCCCTTGGGTAATACCGCAAGAATGTCCAGAAACAACTTTTTACTGTCACCGAAGTTTAAATCCTGCTGCAAAATACTAAACAACAGCGCCAGTGCCTCACCGGAACGCTGCACTTGCTGATACTGCACCGCCAATTGCTGCTTCAGTAGTAAATCGTCCGGTGTCGCCGCGAGCTTTGCCTCAAGCGCACGGATTTCCGGACTGTCAGCGGCTTGTTCCGCCAGTTCAATCACTGATTGCACTTGTTGATACAAACTATCCTGATCCGCCAGCAACACCGTGCTTAACAGCGTTTTCGCCTGTTCAATTTGCCCGAGCGTAGCGGCACAAAGCGCCGACAATTTGCAAATATCAACCCGCGCTGGCGCCAGTTGCTGTGCTTGTTTGAGCAAAGGATAAGCTTCTGCCCATTGCTGATTCTCCAACAACGGCTGAATTTGTTGCATTAACAGCTCTTCCGGTGCAGGTAAATACGGCTGTAACAGCTGCCGGATCTGCGCATCACTTTCAGCGCCGGCAAAACCGTCGACCGGTTGACCATTTTGGATAAACATCGTCGTTGGCAGGCTTCTGACGCCAAATTGCATCGCAAGTTCCTGATCCAGGTCACAATTGACCTTCGCCAGCACAAAATGCTGCGGATGATCCTGGCAAATGGTACTTAATGTCTGCAGCAGTTGCTTGCTTGGCTCTGAGCGTTCCGACCAAAACGCAAACACCACCAGCTTATGCTGCGACATATCGAGCAATTCACGCACATTTTCGAAACTGACTTCTACCTGATTAAGCAACTTAACACCTGTGAGTTGGCGAACAGAATGGTTCTTACTATGTGGTCAGCAAGTCGATTTTGCAAGCGCAGGCCGCACCAGTGCTGGTTTTCTCCGCAATTTTGCTGCTTGTGGTGTTTCCGCTAAAAAAGGGTCGACAATAACCTGGATTTTCCCGTAAAGTAACGCCTGACGAGCCTCCAGAATGAACTTCTCCCGATAGAAGTCGCCACTATAATCAGCGCCGTCATGATTCGATTAGTTTGAAAATTTGTTGCCAGTACCCTTAACTGCCAACCTGTCCACGTAGCAAAAAAGAATTTCTTGTTTCGACAAGACCCAACCGGCGCCGCCCGTTTTTTAAACAACAAGTTTTTAAAACAAAAAGCGACGCCGTAATTTTTGCATACGCAAACTATGAGACCTGAGTCATGAGCCAACAAAACCAACCAGAAATGCTGTCTGGCGGTGCCATGCTAGTTCGCGCCCTGCACGATGAGGGCGTGGAATATGTATATGGTTACCCCGGCGGCGCCGTGTTACATATCTATGATGCGCTGTTTCAGCAAAATGATGTGAAGCATGTGCTGGTCCGCCACGAACAAGCAGCAACCCATATGGCGGACGCATATGCCCGTGCCAGCGGCAAAGCTGGCGTCGTGCTCGTCACTTCAGGCCCTGGCGCGACCAATGCCGTCACCGGTATTGCGACTGCTTATATGGATTCAATCCCAATGGTGGTGATCTGCGGTCAGGTGATGAGTCATCTGATTGGCGACGATGCTTTCCAGGAAACCGATATGATGGGCATTTCCCGCCCTATCGTGAAACACAATATGTCGGTGCGTAATCCTGCTGAAATTCCGATGATGGTGAAAAAAGCCTTTTATATCGCGCAAAGCGGCCGCCCGGGCCCGGTGGTGCTGGATATTCCAAAAGACATGACCATCCCGAGCCAGAAATTCCCGTACGATTATCCAAAAGATATCAAACTGCGCTCTTATAACCCGAACGCCAAAGGCCATCCGGGTCAGATTAAAAAAGCGCTGCAAACCTTATTGGCGGCGAAAAAACCGGTGCTTTATTCTGGCGGCGGCGTCATTCTCGGCCGTGCTTCAGACGAGCTGACCGAACTTGCCCGACGACTGAATTTACCGGTCACTAATACGCTGATGGGCTTAGGTGCTTATCCGGCGTCTGATCCGCAGTTTATCGGCATGCTTGGTATGCACGGCAGTTTTGAGGCTAACCAGGTGATGCATAACGCTGATGTGATTTTTGCTGTCGGCGCCCGTTTTGATGACCGGGTCACCAACGCCACCAAAAAATTCTGCCCCAATGCCACCATTATCCATATCGACATTGACCCGGCCAGCATCTCCAAAACCATTAATGCGCATATTCCGATTGTCGGTCTGGTGAAACCAGTGCTGCAGGAAATGCTCAGCCAGTTGGATAAACTGCAAGGCAAAGCCGAAGGTAAGCTGGATCAAGTTGCGCTTGCCAACTGGTGGAACCAGATTAATCAATGGCGTGAAGTGCATGGCGGCCGTTATCAGCAGCGTGCTGAATTGCTGATGCCCCAAGCGGTCATTGAAGCAGTGCACCGTCACACCAAAGGCGATGCTTACGTCACTTCAGACGTTGGCCAGCACCAGATGTTTGCGGCGCAATATTACAAATTTGATAAACCAAACCGTTGGATCAACTCCGGCGGCCTTGGCACCATGGGCTTTGGTCTGCCGGCAGCGATGGGCGTCAAACTGCATTACCCTGACGCTGAAGTGGTTTGCGTTACCGGCGAAGGTTCGATCCAGATGAATATTCAGGAGCTGTCGACCTGTAAACAATATGGCCTGGGGGTGAAAATCATTAACCTCAATAACGGTTATTTGGGCATGGTAAAACAGTGGCAGGATATGAATTATGACTCGCGCTACTCCAGCTCCTATATGGATTCGCTGCCAGACTTTGTCAAACTGGCTGAAGCTTATGGCCATGTCGGTATTCGCGTCACCACACCGGAAGAATTAGAGCCGGCGCTGGAACGTGCTTTTGCCTTAAAAGACCGCTTAGTATTCCTGGATATTCATATTGATCCAAAAGAACACGTTTACCCGATGCAGGTACCTGGCGGCGCAATGAATGAAATGTTTTTAAGCAAAACGGAGCGGACTTAATATGCGGCATATTATCGCAGTCTTGCTGGAAAACGAGTCCGGCGCCCTGGCCCGCGTGGTTGGATTATTCGCCCAGCGTGGTTATAACATCGATTCTTTAACCGTTGCCGCCACTGAAGATCCAACCTTATCACGGTTAACTTTGGTGACGCGCGGTGATGATCAGGTGATAGAGCAAATCACCAAGCAGCTGCACAAGCTGATTGAAGTGGTGAAGTTGGTCGATTTAAGCGACAACGCGCATATCGAACGCGAACTGATGATGGTGAAAGTCAAAGCCAGCGGCGATCAGCGTGAAGAAGTAAAACGCTGCGCCGATATCTTCCGCGCGCAGATTATCGATGTCTCGCCGACCACTTACACTATTCAGGTGGTCGGTACTTCGGACAAGCTGGAAGCTTTTATTCAGGCGCTGTGTAACACGCAAATTCTGGAAGTGGTTCGCACTGGCGTGTCCGGAATTTCACGGGGTGAGCGATCTCTGGCGCTATAGCCAAATCCTAATTGCCGGTTGTCAGATCCCTGAGTTATCTGGCAACCGGTTTTACCAAAACTGCACCGCCTTCCCACTGTCTGAACACGGTCAACTGAACTAAGCTTGAAAATAGTTTTTCAGGAGTTCCGGTATGCTTCGTTTTTGTTGCTGGTTGGCGATATATGGCAGTCTGAATTTGAATAGCGCTTTGGCTTTCGAGCCTGTCGCTGTGGTCGATATTCCCATCGAAAGTACCGTTTACGACGATTACCGCCGTTTTATTGGTTCAGGTTCAGTGTACGATATTCAGAGCTTTGACCACGCAGGTACCCGTCGTGATGTGGTGGATATGGTGCTGGTGCAACAAGCATTACAACTGGGTGGTTATCCACTGCAATTTAACTTTGTTCCATCTGACAGCAGTGCACGTAGCGTGCAGTTATTTGTCCGCGGCGAAGTGTTAATCAGCGTTGATTCGGTGTGGGGCAAGACCGCCCATAGCCTCAAACCGCATGTCTACATAAGTTCAGCGGTGATTGAACGTGGCGATTATGTTGCTGCCATTTTCACTTCACCGAATAATCAAAAAACCAAATCCATCCGCCAGCTCAGCGATTTTAGTGGCTTAACGGCGGTTAGTTCCCGCGCTTTTGCAGAAGATTGGCATTTATTAGAACAATTGCCGTTACGAGAACTGCGGGATGAATATAACTGGTCGTCGATGGCAATGTTGGTGAGTCGGGGCTGGGTCGATTTTATGCTGGCACCATTCCCGCAACACCGGCCTTTTGGTTATCAGGCGCCCGGCATCGAGCTGGTGGCGGTCGAAGGGGTCAAAGTGTTATTAGACGATAGCCGGCATTTTATTGTCGCGAAAAAACATCCGCTGGCTGAGCCGGTTTTTGCGGCTCTGCAACAAGGGCTGGCTATTCTACGTCGACAAGGCAAGCTGACCAGCGCTTATCAGGAATGTGGTTTTTTTAATCCTGAAATAACCCACTGGACTGTGCTGCGACCTGAGTCAGTCAACAGTCCGGTGGCAAAGCCGCAAAATACTTCAGCTGACTTTTAGTGCTGTGGCATCCAACGGCGGGTCTTGCTGATCCGGCTGCTGTGGTTTTGGCATATGCCGGCCATAAACCAGCTGAAACAATGGTGTGGCCATCAACGTCGTCACAATAGCCATCAGTACCATAATCGAGAACAATCCTTGCTGGATCACGCCGTAACTCAGCGCAATATTGATAATAATCAGTTCCATCAGGCCACGCGAGTTCATCAAAGCGCCAACGGCCATCGCAGTACGGTTATCAGCTCCGCCCATTCGAGCGGCGGCCCAGCAGGCAATGCCTTTGGCGAAAATCGATGCCGCTAAAATAACCAGCGCAATCGATAGTACCTGCCACGAGCCCAAAACATCGAGCTGGGTTTTCAGGCCGGAATAAGTAAAGAACATTGGCAGTAGCAAAAACACGGTGATTTTATTCAGCTTAGTGTTGATAAGTTCGGTTAACTTGCCACGTGGCATGGCAATCCCTAACAGGAAACCACCGAACACAGCGTGCAACCCCACCCATTCCATCGAATAAGCTGATGCGGCCCAGAGCACCAACACTAACGCTAGCTGCGGTGCAGTCAGCACGCCACTGGTCTCGACTTTATCCGCTAATGGCTGTAACCAGGCTCGCGCTTTGATCAACATAAACGAGGCGTAAATAGTGCCGCCGATCACCGCTTTAATCGCCAAAATAGTCCCGCCGCCAAAACTCGCCAGCACCACCGCCAGTACTATCCAGGCAGCCGCATCGTCAATCGCACCCGCCGCCAGCGCCAAAGTTCCTAAAGCTGTTCCTGCCAGTTTACGTTCATAAATGATCCGCGCCAGCATTGGAAAGGCGGTAATGGCAATGGCTGCTCCCATAAACAGCGCGGCGTTGGCGTATGAAATATTCGGAGCAAATAAACCTGGTTGATCTAATAACCACAGACATAACAAGGCGCCAACAATAAAAGGCACGATCATGCCCGCCAGCGATACGCCGATGGCGCTGCGTGCTTGTTGCTTAAATAACTGGGTGTTAAATTCGAGACCGACCAGAAACATATATAGACCTACACCAATCTGGGCACCGATATACAAAATCGGCATGGTGTCAGCGACAAAGATACTTTTTTGCAGTTCCGGCATAAACAAGCCGAACAAGGAAGGGCCAAGCACCACGCCGGCGATCATTTCGCCAACCACTCTGGGTTGACCAATAAATTTCGCCAGATAACCGAATAGCTGTGCGGCCACCAGAATAAGCACTAACTGCTGGGTAAAAGCCCAGGCCAGCTCCATATTTGTCATAGATCTGTCTCGCTGTTGATTAATTTTTAGAAGCGACAAAGTAAGGCAGTGGCAACTTTGTTTGATTCACCTGAAGAGGCTCAGGCGCGACCAGCTTTTACCGGTTCGTAGAATTATCATTCCACCTTATCTGCAGTAGAGGCGGCTGGCAAGTGCAATTTAAGTAAGCGGTTACATTGCTCGGTGAACCGCATTGATGACCTCTCTATTGACCGATCTTTCCAATCACCGCAATCAGGGCGTTACCAGACGATTCTGCAGCAATTAACGGCCAATAAACCACCAGATCACAAATAATAAGGCAAAACCAAACAGATAAGTCAGCCCCAGCCACGACCACCATTGCATGGCTTTACTGATGCCATGAGCGGTGCCTTTGTATTGCTGCATCAGACTGAAATTCAACCAGGCAAACACCGGCGTGGTCACAAACGCCAGACTCATGGCGAAGGTCAACATTGGCCCTAACGCCGATTTAAAAAACAGGATCACGGCAAAACCAGCGGCGGCTTGTGCCATCAACCAATAACTGTAACTGCGCTGGTTAGCATTTTTTTGCACCCCGAGCAATGTCATCGATTCGTTTAAGGTACGGGCATATCCATCCAACACTGTGATGGTTGTCCCAAACATACATAAAAATGCCACGCCGGCCACCAGCAAGGTCGACCAATCGCCAATAGTGCTGGCATACATACCGACAAACTGTTCGGTATAAGCTGCACCTGCCAGTTCGATTGGCTGGCCTGAACCAAATTGCACCAGCGCTCCCAGAGCCAGAAACACCAAGGCTAACACTGTGGTACTCCAGTAACCGAGGTTTAAATCAAACAAACCATTGGCTTTGCTGATGCTCCCTTGTTGCTGCTTTTGCTGTAACCATAACGAGTTAATCGCCGACACCTCAATCGGCGCTGGCATCCAGCCCATTAAGGCCACCAGAAAACCCAAAGCCGCTAAAGTCCAGGGCGATGGGCCTACGTAATCAACCGGCGCTGCCGGGCCGTTTTGCCAGGCAATAAAGGCCGCAACCAAAGTGGTGATGGTCAGCAGCACCATGATCCACTTCGATACCTGATCCAGCAATTTGTACTGGCCTGCCAGCAAAATAGCTAAACAAACCGCCAGTAATAACAAACAAAGCACCGGCAACGATAATGACCAGGGCAAAAAGTATTTCAGTAAACTGGCGGTCAACAGCAAGACACCGGCAGTATTCACCACCGCCGCAATCAGATTTAACAGCACAAAACCGCGCAGATACCAACGCCCTTTGCGCTGATAGCCAACCAACAGGTTTTCGCCATGATTGAGCGTGTACTCCACTGCGAAGCGGAAAAACGGGTACTTCAGTACGTTGACCAGCAAAATCAGCCAGGCCAGTTGCCAGCCAAACAAGGCGCCGGCCTGAGTTGAAGCGACAATATGAGAACCGCCAATGGCAGCAGTTGCCAGTAGAATGCCTGGCCCTAAAGCCGCCAGTTTGGCGCGAAGGCCGGTTGAGGATAAATCGGAATGTGACATAGGTTTATAGTTGTGGTTGTGAATGCCTGGTGCTCACTCTAGCCGATCCCTTCAGCAGCGGGCTACTGGCCTTTGGCATTTTTATCGAGAGTTGCAGATTCAGCTGCAAAACTGACAGTTATTATCGACCAAACCAGTTTTAGAACCTATTCAGGAACTAGGCAAGGTCTGCCAATTCTGGCATGCTGCAACTTTTCTGCCGGAGCCTAGAAATGTCTGCACCTGAACAGGATTTGATCGACCAGAGTTTGTTATTTGAAGTGATTGAAAATCAGCTGGCCGATGGTGAACCCGCGTTCGTCAAAGCAACCTTGTTACGACTTTGTATGACCGGTCATAGCCGCGAAGATGCGCTGGAACTAATGGCGTGCGCCCTCGCCCCAGAAATGGTGGCGGTCATTGAACAGGAACAAAAGTTTAATCTGGCGCGTTATCAGCAGCATTTGGAATTACTGCCACAAACACCGTGGCTCGGCGAAGAATAAACTCAAAATCATTGAAGATGCGAAATGGCCACATTGGAACCGCGGCAAGTGAGCGAGACTGGAACGCGCGACCAACAACCCCGCGTCTTCAAGGGTGAAAAGTATAAGCTGACGCTGCTAACTACCATGATGCAAATCGTGGTCACTTCTATCGTTGTAGCAGGACACACCTTGTGATATTTCGCGTACTTTGCAGTTGTTTTTTTCTGTTGATGTTAGCTGCCTGTCAAAACCGGCCTGCAACCTCAACTACTGATAATTTGTACCTGCAACAACTGGCAGCTTTGCCTGAAGCAGCAAAGTTACCGCCTTATGCCAAGCTGTATCAGAGTTATTTGCAAAGCCCGAAAGTCCTCGAAACATCCGCCGCCTGGTTGAGTTTTCAACAGTTGTTGGCCGCAGATCCGGAAAATTGCCAGCAGTTGCCATGGCAACAGCAACTACCGACACAGTTCTGGAATCTTACTTTTTACCAACAATTTCAGCAGTGTTTTACCGCACATCCGGCGTCAGCAGAAATCAAACGCTTTCGCGAGTATCAGCAATATGTCACCAACGGTATCCTGCAAAGCGGCAATGGCAAAGCGAACTACAGTGCCTATCAGCTGAACAGTTATTTCGACGCGCATGAAATAGTCCGGTTACTGGAAGTGCAAACCGTCGATTTTTACACTGAACTTTCATCTGACAATAATGCATTGCACTACGTATTTCAGGTCTACGACCCGACTCAACAAAAATTCCGTACCTTGTACTTTGAAAATCAGCGTTATTTGCATGCAATTGATCAAATCCCCTTCCCTTTTATGGGGTTAGTCGATGGTTGGAAAGAATTGTTGCTGACCAAAAATACCCGTTCCAATCACATTTTGTTGTTACCACGCGCCGCCGAAGCCTTGGCCGGCAATAGGATGGAAGAGGCTGTATCCTTGTATCAACAGGCAATTGCCGGTGGTTCGCTGCAGGCAAAAGTAAAATTCGCCGAGATGTGTTATCGCACCATTAGTCAGCATGTGCTGCCAAAAAAAGAATGTGAACATCAGTTATTGCAAGCGGCAGACAGCGATTACGTACCGGCACTGCACTTATTGCACTTTTTGCATCACAACGGGCAATTCGGGAAAGCTGATCCAGCCAAAGTCGCTGAAATCAGAAAATATATCGCAGCGATGACCGAGCCAGGCCAGGCTGAACTGCAACTGTCCCGATATTACTACAATCAAAGTTATCAAAATGCAGATGCCATGCAGGGTGATTATTGGTTACAGCAGTCTGCTGCAGCCGGTTTTGCTGATGCCAGCGCTTTTTGGGCGTTATCGGCCCATGAAAAAGAAAAACTTACCGAAAAAGAACTCAATCAACAACTGCAAAAGCTGGCTGATCAGGGCGGCTCGGCAGCAGCATACCTCTATGCCTCACAAATGATGCAGCAGGACATAACGCCACTGCAGGCAATGGAAGTCGAACGATATTTATTACAGTCGGTACAAAATTATCACCCCGAAGCCTTTTACTTGCTGGCTTACGGCTATGAAGATGGTCTGTTCGGCGCTGAAAAAACCGGATTGGCACTGGCAAATTTCCGGCGTGCTGCCGAACGGTTTTATCCAAGGGCGATGTTACGAATGGGGGCAATTCATCAAGAAGGAACCCTGCTTCCCAAAGACTTACAACGGGCTCATCGTTGGTATTTACTCTGCAGCAAACAAGGAAACAGCAGTTGTGCTTTTAACGCCGGTGTGATGCTGGATGATGGCGATGGCGTACCGAAAAACCATGAAAATGCCTTTCGTTTTTTCAGTTATGCCGCCGAACGTGGTTATGCACCGGCAATCAACCGACTGGCATTGTTATATTTATTTGGCAAAGGCGTCGCAGCTGATCCCGCCAAAGCCATCGCGTTGTTTACAGAAGCCGCCGCCAAAGGCAGCACCAGCGCCAACTATTACCTGGGTTTATTGTATTTTGAAGGTAAAATGGTGCCGCAGGATTACCCAAAAGCCAAAGGCTATTTTGAAAAAGCCCGGCAGCATCCAAACGCCCAACGTTTTCTGGAGCAATGGCCCGAATTAACAGCCCCAACCAGTAACACGCAGCCAGGACAAAGTACGGAACATCATCAATAGCGTGAGTTTTTACAACCATCTGTATGAGTTTAGTGACTATTTGTAATGATGCTGGCGCAGGTCTATCAGCCTGGTTTAAGCTGCCGGATATCAAATTTTCAGGATCCGGTAAACCTATGAAGTCGATTTTCCGCAGTTTAGTAGTCACCAGTTTGTTGTCGTTCACCGCCTTGTCTGCCAATGCCACCGTGGTACTGGTTAAAACCAGCCTGGGTAATTTTGAAGTCAATCTTTATGACCAGACTACACCGGCGAATGTGGCTAACTTTTTAAGTTACGTCAACAACGGTAGTTATCAGAACACTATTTTCCACCGCACCGAAAAAGGCTTTGTCGCTCAGGCTGGTGGTTTTCGTTTCAGCGGTAATAACGCGGCGCCTTTTACCGCAGTAGCCACTCAAGCCGCGGTTAAAAACGAACCCAAATGGTCTAATGTGCGTGGCACCATTGCCATGGCAAAAGTCTCAGGAAATGCCAATAGCGCCACCAATCAATGGTTTATCAACCTTGCTGATAACAGCAGTAATCTCGATTTACAAAACAGCGGTTTCACTGTCTTCGGTCAGGTTACCGGAACCGGCATGGAAGTCGTCGATGCCATCGCCGCGCTGCCGAACCAATTATCAACCATCGCTAATTTTACCAGTCTGCCTTTGCGTAATTACTCGGCGGCCGATGCGCAAGCCAAGGTGCCGGTAACTGCAGCCCATCTGGTGGTGATTGAAAGTATTACCGTCATCAACAACGATGTGAACAGCGCTGCCAGCTTACAACCGAAGCCAAACACACTGATCACGGCACCAGTCGCCAATAACGATTCATCCTCAGGCGGCAGCTTGGGTGTGCTGAGTTTACTGGCTGGTTTGTTGTTATGGACTGGCCGTCGCGCCCAACGTAAAAACAAGATTTAGTTCTGCGGCGGTGGCAACAACAGCATTTTTGGATGCCATTGTTGCCACCGTTTTTTTAAGTTTTTATTTCCCGCACCAACGCATCCAGGCAGGCAGCGCAATAACAGCTGTCGCTTTTTGGTAACAACAAACGTTGTTCCGCCGTTATCGGCACCTGAAAACACCAGCAACTTAGATCTCCGGCGCAGACGGCGGTCTTGGCATTGACACTGGTGCCGGCGTTTGTCGCTGACGCCACCTGACATTGATTATCAGCACCACAGCGCGGGCAACTCATGCCTGACTCCGGCGCCAGCTAAACCAGCCAGTGGTGACTAACCCTGCCACCAAGCCCCAAAACGCCGAAGCAATACCAAAAAAGCTCACACCAGAAGCGGTGATCAACAAGGTCAGGATCGCCGCGTCCCGATGTTTGGTTTCAACAGTGGCCGTTGCCAGATTCGCGGCAATGGTACCAAGCAGCGCCAATCCGGCCACAGTAGCAATCAATTCTTTTGGAAAGGCTGCAAACAGCGCAACCACAGTGGCACCAGCCAACCCGGTCAGTAAATAAAATACCCCGGCCGCAATACCGGCAGTGTACCGTTTGTCTGGATCCGGATGCGCTTCCGGCCCGCTACAGATGGCGGCAGTAATAGCCGCCAAATTAATTGAAAAATTGCCAAAAGGTGCACTGACTAGCGTGATCAAACCGGTCCAGCTTAACATCGGCGATACCGGCGTCTGATAGCCGCTCGAGCGTAAAACCGCCAATCCAGGAATATTCTGCGACGTCATCGTCACCACAAAAAGTGGCACCCCAACCCCCAAAATAGCGGACCAGGACCAGGCAGGCGACACCCACACCAACTGCACCAAACTCAGCTCAACGCTGCTAAAATCGAGCTGTTGCTGGCTAAAGCAAAACAATACGCCTGTAAGCAGAACCAGTGGCACCGCGTAACGAGGCCAAAACCGTTTTGCCAGCAAAAAAACACCTATCATCAGCAATACCAGTATCGGCGAAGTCTGCATGCTGGTGAAAATATCCAGCCCAAACTTCAACATAATACCTGCCAGCATCGCAGCCGCTATCGGCAACGGAATGCGCCGGGTCAGTTTGTCAAACCAGCCACTGAGCCCCAGTGCGGTAGTCAGCACTGCGCTGAATATAAATACCCCAACTGCTTCGGCCAGACTAATGCCTTGCAAACTGGTCGCCAGCAGCGCCGCACCAGGCGTTGACCAGGCGGTCAGGATTGGCGCTTTGTAGTACCAGGAAAAACCAATACAACTGATCCCCATCGCAAAGCCCAACACTCCAACCCAGGAGGCGGTGATTTCTGCACTGGCGCCCGCAGCAGCCGCGGCCTGAAACACGATGGCAACCGAGCTGGCAAATCCAACCAACACCGCGACAAAACCGGCGACAATCGCAGACAGACTCCAATCATTTTTTTGCATGCGGTATTATCCCAAATCCTTGTTGTGATTGACTTCGTCAGCTTGCTTTTCCACAGTAGCAGCTGCATTGTCCCGCATCACTTTCGCCACATACCAGCAACTGGCCTGCACCTGCAGCTGTTGCTGCGCCGCCCAGCGAAGACCGTATTGCACCAGCTGTGCCGCCAGCCCTTGGCCACGAAATTCAGGGGGCACAAAGGTGTGCGTAAAATCCAGCGACGCTGGTGATAAACCCCTCGCGCTCAGCAATTGATAATCAAGCCGGGCTTGTTGGCCTTGCCATTCCAGAACAAAACATTGGTCGTCCGGATGATGAACGATGGCGGCTGTTGTCACGATAAATACTCCACTGGTCTAAGTTGTCAGGGAACTGAGTTAACGCCTGCAGCGCTGATCTTGCACCGGCAAAACCTTGCTGGCACTTCATGTCACACTTAATACCCAGATAACGATAAAATGTATCTTATCCTTGTCTGGACGTCCTACCATCCATTCACCTGCCGGAAACACTACTTTACGTATGACAACGCTATCATTTAAAGTGTGCGCCTGCTGAGAAAGGAGCCGCTGATGAAAATTTATCTATTGCCGCTGGTTTGCTGGTTAAGTTTGCAAAGTCATCCGCTGCTCGCGAATACCGCCGCCAGTGCCTATGAAAAGGCGCTGCAACACATGCAGCAACAAGCATTCCGGGAAGCAGAACTGGAACTTCGTAACAGCCTGCAACAACAACCAGATTACCTGCCAGCCAGATTACTGCTCGGCCAGGTATTATTGCAATCAGCGCAATGGCCAGCCGCAGAAAAAGAGCTGCAACTGGCACTTCAGGGTGGTGCGGCAGCCGATCCACTGGTATTTGATTTAATGCGGGCGCTGCTGGCACAACAAAAAACTGCCGAAACCAACGACTTATTAAAACAATATCAGCAGTTTGCTAATCAGCCAGCTTATCTCATCATGCAAGGCAAAGTCGAAAAAGCCAACGGCCGGTTCAACGAAGCGAACCAGTTTTTCCAACAGGCTTTACAACATCCCCAGCTTGCCGCCCTCGCCGACGAAGTGTGGTTTGAACTGGGAGAATTGCAGTTTAAACAACAATCTGTTGCAGCCAGCGATAGTCTGCGCAAAGTCCCCGCCGCTTCTGGTTATTTCCGTCAAGCGCAATACTTATTGGCGCAGTTGCAACAGAAACAACAACCCGCCGCAGCTTTGCAGATTTATGATCAACTGCTGAAAAAAGACCCAAAAGACGCCGCTGCCTTGCTGGCCAAAGCTCAGTTGTTGCTACAGACCGGTCAGATCGACGCTTCCTTACAGCTGGTTTTAAATTTCCGTGAACAATATCCGAATAATCCTTATGGCCAATTGATCCACGCCGCTTTAGTCGGACAGCAAGGCAATAGTACTGAGCGCGACCGGATGATCAAACAGGTGCAACAGCAGCTGTCTGGACTGTCCAACGAGCAAAAAGAGCAGCAGGAACTGTTAATGCTTACGGCCATTCTTGACTTTAGCGAAGGTCAATTTGCGCAGGTTATCCGCAAACTCAAACAATATCTGACGTTGTATCCGGCCAATGCCCGCGTGCATCAGTTGCTGGCACAAAGTCATTTCTTTTTACAGTCGTTGAGTGAAGCCGAAACCCAGGTAAAACTGGCGTTAGCATTGACCCCGGATGATGAAAATCTGGTGCTCATTGGCGCGACAATTTTACAAGCAGCAAACAAACACGACGAAGCACTGCAGCTGCTAGCAAAAGCGTATCAGCAAGCACCCGGCGATGATTTACTGCGTCAGTCTTACGCCCAGGCACTGGTGCGTGCCGGCCAATCGACCCAGGCGCAACAAGTACTGGCCAGCGCTACTTCCAGCGACAATCCACTGGCTGAATTACTACAGTTGGGTTATCTGCAACTGGAAGCAGGCCGCATCAATGAAGCCTCAACGAATGCCAGCAAACTGCTGGAGTTGGATCAGTCAAAAGTGGAAATTTTCCAGTTTGCCGGTGACGTCACACTTCGCAGCGGCGACTCCGCTGCAGCCAGCAAGTTTTTTCAGCAAGCACTGGTACTGGATAAAACCTTTAAACCGGCATTATTGTCGCTGGCTGGTATCGCACTTAATCAACAGTTATGGACACAAGCCATCGGTTATTACCAACAAATTCTGGAAAATGTCCCAAACGACAGCCTGACCTTGCAGTTACTGGCCGATGCGGCATTAAAATCAGGAGATGTCAGTAGCGCTATCACAGCGCTGGAGCAATTATCGGCACAAGACAACCGTTTGTTCCCGGCACGGTTGGCACTGCTCGAGCTGTATTTCGCTGATCATCAGACCGAAAAAGCCATGTTGTTACTGCAGCAACTGGAGCAACAATCTGATTTGCAACCAGAAATCTACCAGGCGAAAGTGAAGCTGGCGATGCTGCAGAAAAACACTGCACTTGCGCGCCACAACACAGAAATTTTGTTTGGGTTGTGGTACGACAATCCACAAAAACTGGTAACGCTGACTGATTTACAATTACGTAATAACGAGTATCAAGCGGCAGAAAAATCTATTCAACGGCTGATGGAACTGGCCGCCCCTGCCGGTGATTTGTTCAGTCTGAAAACCAGACTATCGCTGCAACAAGGTAAATTCGACCAGGCAAAACAACAGCTTGCTCAACTGAAACAACACAGCGGCGAAACCGCACAGTTTCAGGAACTGACCGCACATCTGTTATTGGCAACCGCCAAATACCCGGCTGCGATCCATTTGCTAAGCGGGTTATATCAACAAACTCCTGATCGACGTTATTTTGCCATGTTAATCACCGCCTATCGTGCCGCCGGCGATCTCAAAGCCTTACAACAGCTATTGGCCGATTATCTGCAGCAAAACCCCTCAGACCTTGCGGCAAGGTTGGAATTGGCAGATTTAATGACCCAACAAGGTGACCTGGCGCAAGCTCAGCAGCTGTATCAACAGGCACCTGATTTAGAAAAACAACCGATCCTACTGAATAATTTGGCTTTTTTGCTACTACCGCAACAACCAGAGTCTGCCTTAAAATTTGCCAGCCAGGCTTATCAGTTACTGCCACAACATCCACAAATTATTGATACCTATGGCTGGGCATTAACGAGTTCAGGAAAACCAGAACAAGCCTTGGGTGTATTACGGGACGCGGAGATTCGCTCACCGGATAACCAGATGATTCAATTACACTTAGTCGAGACTTTACGCCTGCTCAATCGGGTGGCTGAAGCAAAGACTTTAATGCAGAAAATTCAATCCAAAACGCTGCAGCCAGCGGAACAGCGGCTGGCAGACAAGATAAATGCCAACTTGGACTGACCGTAAGCGCTAACATCGCGAAAACAGCTACGTTAAATACATAATTTTCTTAATTTTATGTATTTATCTAATTTAGTTGAAACTCTAATTAATTGATTTAATTAATAACTGTCGCAGTAGTTAGCCACAGCGTGGCATTCGCAAATATTTAATAAAGACAACGTTGTCATTTAGTTATTTGATCAGTTATCATTGCGCAATATTTCAGCAATTCCGGACGTCCTGCTATGAAAAAATTGTCGCTGTTAAGCGCCGTATTCAGCCTGTTATTAAGCCCTTTAGGTTTCGCTGCCCAGATCAATCTGGGTCAGGCTGCCGAATATAACGCTTTTGTACAGAACAACTTCCAGGTGTCGTCTTCTGACACTCAGGGTCGAATTGCGGTCGGTGGCAATTTTATCGTGAAACCTCATCAGTACAGTCACGATAAAACCAATGCCGGATACAGTGTTGGCGATATGGTGCATGCTCCAGGCACCCCGTCGTTAGTGGTGGGTGGCAATATCGAACTGCATGCACAAGGCGGCGGACTGCAAATCCATAATACCGGCATCGACCATGGCACCGCCGTTTATAGCGGCACCTTGGTCAACGGCCACAAGATTGGCAGCGGCACCGCCAGCAAAGTGAATAAGTCTGAGTTACCGGTCGATTTTGACGCCGCATTTAAACATTTAAATTCACTCTCAGATCAGCTTGCCGCAATGACCGCATCGGCCACCACCACACCGGGTGCCAATGCTTCTTTAACTTTCCGGCCGGCAGTTCCAAGCGCTGATAAAGTTTACGTCTTTGAATTAACTCAAGAAATGTTAGACAGCTCTTACGGCATTAATATCGAAGGTGTCGAATCCGATGCGTTGGTGGTATTTAATGTCAGCAATACCACTGGATACGCCATGAAAAATTACAGCAACGGTGGTTTTTGTAAAACCGGTGACACCGGCTGTGCTGTGCTGAAATTAGAAACCGTTAAATTTAACGGGGTAAATACTGCGGGTGATACCAGTAAAGATCGCAATGCATCGCCACTTGCCAAGCAAGTACTGTTTAATTTTAATGATTTAAGCAATGTAAAACTGGCATCAAACGTCTTTGGTACTGTGCTGGCGCCAAAAGCAGCTATCCACTCAACGACCGCACCGATTTGGGGCCAGGTAATTGCGAACTCCTGGGTTGGTAATGCGCAGATTAACGTCGGTCGACTGACACCACGCGATGATGGTACGCCAGACGTCGCAGCACCGCCTGTGGTCGCGTTGTTCCTCGCGGCCTTGGCCAGCTTGTTATGGTTCCGCC
This sequence comes from Rheinheimera sp. SA_1, assembly GCF_001669775.1. Classification (GTDB taxonomy): domain Bacteria; phylum Pseudomonadota; class Gammaproteobacteria; order Enterobacterales; family Alteromonadaceae; genus Pararheinheimera. The sequence continues at coordinate 30,745 of NZ_LXWK01000001.1, read as the reverse complement.
GTCGCCAATTGTTTCCTTCGACAGCAATTGTGCAGCCACAATTTGCTTAAATATATTTACCTCTGCAGTCATTGAGGTTTATATCTCGATGACTGCAATTCGTGCTTATTTCACTCTGTATCAAAATCGTATTCCCGTTTGTTCTTGCCTCTAAAAATTATCCCTTCAACATAGTCCGTTCCCTCGTAAAAAACTGCATGCAAGATGCTGTTTTCTTGGTAATCTATCTTTTCAGGCGTGGGATCACATCACCCACAGATCAATTGCGTTTGGAGTTGTTATGACCCGTATTGGCACCCCTGCCAGCCAGACGAGCACGAAAGTGCTGTTATTAGGCGCCGGCGAGCTGGGAAAAGAAGTCTGTATTGAATTAAAACGTTACGGCTGCGAAGTTATCGCAGTGGATCGTTATGTCAATGCGCCAGCGATGCAAGTCGCGGATCGGCACTACGTCATTTCAATGCTAAATGGCGCAGCCCTGCGGCAATTGGTGATCAAAGAAAAACCTGATCTGATTGTACCCGAGCTCGAAGCCATCGCGACTGCAACTTTGCTGGAACTGGAGCTCGAAGGCTTCAACGTGATCCCAAGTGCACGTGCCGCCAATCTAACAATGAACCGTGAAGGCATCCGCCGCCTTGCCGCCGAAGAGCTACAACTGCCAACATCGCCGTTTCAGTTTGCTGATGATCATGCCAGCTATTTGGCAGCAGTTGCCGCCATCGGATATCCCTGCGTGGTCAAACCTATCATGTCGTCGTCAGGTAAAGGCCAGTCGGTGCTGAAAAGTGACGCTGACTTAGCTGCCGCCTGGCTTTATGCCCAAGAAGGCGGCCGGGCCGGCAAAGGCCGGGTCATTGTCGAAGGTTTTATTGATTTTGATTACGAAATCACGTTGCTGACAGTATGTTCTATCAGCGGCACCCAATTTTGCGCCCCAATTGGTCATCGGCAGGAAAAAGGTGATTACCGCGAGTCGTGGCAACCGCAGGCCATGTCAGTGGCAGCTTTGACCAAAGCAGAAGACTATGCACGCAGCATTACCGCTGCACTCGGTGGGTTTGGTGTTTTTGGCGTAGAACTGTTTATTAAAGGTGATGACGTCTGGTTCAGTGAAGTGTCACCACGGCCACACGATACCGGTATGGTGACGCTGATGTCGCAAAATCTGTCAGAATTTGCGCTGCATGCCCGCGCTATTTTAGGTCTGCCAATCCCGGTTATTCGCCAATTAGGTCCAACGGCCTCGGCGGTATTGCTGGCTAGCGGCCAATCGCAACAAATGGTGTACCACAATATTCAGCAGGCACTGGCCGAGCCGGATACTGAAATTCGTATTTTTGGTAAACCCGAAATTCAGGGCGAACGCAGGCTTGGTGTGGGTTTGGCTCAGGCCGACACAGTACAGGCCGCGGTAGATAAAGCTTTGCGGGTGATTGCTGCCATCGAAGTCGAACTATAAAAATGGAGCTTTAACAGGACACAACAACGAAAGAAAGCGCAAACCAAACTTTGCCAGTCTGCCCGGTTGTCTCCTACACTGTAAAACTGATCATAAGCAACATTGAATATTCGGTCTTATGCTCAGCTCAACCTGCAGTTCTGCAACAGCAGTGCTGAATTGTCGTGGTCGCAACAATGAGGAAATGTACATGATTTTGTTAGTCGGTGGGGAAAAAGGCGGCAGTGGCAAAAGTTGCCTGGCGCAAAATATCGCCGTGTATTTTTCAACCCAGAAGAACGCTAATGTGATTCTGGTCGATTGTGATCCACAGCGAACAACGTCGGATTGGGTACAGGAACGCCATTTGTCACCCAATGTCCAATGGATTAACTGTGTGCAGATGTACGGCAAAATCCGCTACGAGCTGAAAAGTCTGGAACACCATTATGACTATGTCATTGTCGACTGCGGTGGACAGGACAGCGTTGCATTGCGCTCAGCTATGTCAGTTGCATCACATGTGCTGTTGCCGCTGCGACCGAAACGTCGGGATTTAAAAACGCTGGAACACCTGGAAGATCTGGTCAGCAATTGTAATGTGGTGAACCCGGATATGATTGTCGCTTGCGTGATGACGCAATGTCCGTCGTTGCCAAATCAGGCGAGCCGGATCCTGGACGCCAAAGAAGTGGTACGTTCATTTACTTTAAGAGTACTGAACGGTGTCACTTACAGCCGCAACATCTACGACGACAGCGAAGAAAAAGGTATGTCTGTGATGGATACTGAGCCGGATGGCAAAGCCGCTACAGAAATCAAAGACATAATTATTGAACTGATGGCAATGAAGGCAATTCAAGAAGATGGCATTGACCGATCTGAAAAAAAATTCAACACGATCGAATAAACGTACTTTTACCGTGGAAGAATTTATTGCCGATGCTGAAAACTATGCGATGGGTATTCCCCAAATCGTTAGTATCCGGCAGGCACCAGCCGAAGACTCAACACATCTGTTGAGCCGCGGCCCGATGCGGCATGCCACTTTCACCTTAAGTGCTGAAGCTATCGAAGTGTTGAATAAATTAAGTAAAGAAAGCGGCGTGTCTAAATCTAAGTTAATCCGCCAGCTTATTTTGAGCGTTAACGAACAAAACCAAAGTTCGGCGGCCACTTCGGTTAAATCTGTGGTGGTGAAGAAAGTTGAATAAGAAATACCCAAAAGCATTGATGATGCGGGTAGGCGACGAGTGAGCGAGACTGGAACGCCAGCCCGACCCAAGAGCATCGCCGTTCTATGTGACTGGCCGCGCTGGCGTTCCAGTCGGACTGACGCTTCAGCGAGTAAACGAAGTCAACACCCCCGCAACTTCAAGGATGACGGGTATAACACGGGCTGAAGTTACAGCCCGTGGCTTGAATCCTGAATAATGGTACAAACTTTACCGATCGGCTCGCCGTAAAACAGCGGGTGGAACTGGCGGTCGATGCAGTAAGCTTGTTGAAATTCCAGCACAGCAGCTTTACTGCTTCCGACTTTTTGCAGTTCAGTTTGTTGGCCTTTACCCAAGGTAGCCCCAAACTCCTGTAAACGATTCGCCAGTTTTTGTAATGCTTGTTCGGCTTTTACCTGACTGGCGTTATGGGTAGTGTCGGTAAATTTAGCATATAGCTTTTGCTTGTAGGGCAGCAGCACCGGATGGTCCGAAAACGTCGCCAGAAGTAATACAGCGACTATAATCCACAATAGTTTTTTCATGACTACACCTTACATCTTTTCAGTCAATCATTCAGCACGGCTTTATTGTACAGCGAATCCACTAAATACCAAATCTTCTGGCAAGACGAGGATGAACCTGGCTGCAGGCTGTCACCGTCGTTGACAGTGAGCTATCAACAAAGATGGCAACAACCTTAGTAGAAAAGTATTATTTTTATCTATTTCAATGAATTACAGACAACCTCCGTTCTGGTTCAGCTTTTGCATAATCCATGAGTATTCGACTAAAGATAACATTGACAGATCCAGTATGAGGTTGCCAAGACCATGATCTGTCAACATTTACTGCTATAATCGCCGACAGTTGACGCTTCCTGCTGAAGTGACAACCGTTGCAGCAACCGAGGTAACAAGTGACTGAACAACCCAAGCATCAACCCATTCCGATTAAAGTAGACATGTACAATCCGAAAGATGCCGCGGCCTACCCGGCTCGTGATCGGATTTATGTCAGAGCGGTCAAAGGCTTACATCAACAACTCCGACGTTATATGGGGTTTGTATTTTTAGGGTTGTTTATGCTGTTGCCCTGGCTGCAGTTTGAGGGGCATCAGGCCATTTTATTTGATATCGGCGAGCAGAAGTTTCATATTTTCGGCATGACCTTATGGCCGCAGGATTTCACCATTATGGCGTGGATCCTGGTTATTTCCGCTTATGCATTGTTTTTTGTCACCACCTTTTATGGCCGGGTCTGGTGTGGGTATTTATGTCCACAAACCGTCTGGACTTTCCTCTTTATTTGGGTCGAAGAAAAAGTCCAGGGCACTCGCAATCAGCGGATGAAACTGGATAAAGAACCCTGGTCGCTCAGTAAAGTCGCGAAAAAAACCTTCACGCATGTCAGCTGGTTGCTGATTTCGCTGCTGACATCGCTGATTTTCGTCGGTTATTTCACCCCAGTTGAACATTTGTTTATTGATTTCTTCAGCGGTAACGCCAGCTTCTGGGCCATGGTTTGTGTCATTACTTTTATGGTGTGTACCTATGGCAATGCGGGCTGGATGCGGGAAATTATGTGCACCCATATTTGCCCTTACGCCCGTTTTCAGTCGGCGATGTTTGACAAAGACACCTTCACCGTCACTTATGACAGTGCCAGGGGCGAAAATCGTGGGCCACGTGCCCGTAAAGATGCAGCTTACAAGGAAAAAGGGCTTGGCGATTGTATCGACTGCAATCTGTGTGTGCATGTATGCCCTACCGGTATCGACATTCGCAACGGCTTGCAATACGAATGTATTAACTGCGGCGCCTGTATTGACGCCTGTGACGATACAATGGACAAAATGGGTTACCCCAAAGGCTTAATCAGCTACACCACCGAGCATAGCCTGCAAGGTAAACCAAGCAAAATATTGCGGCCAAAACTGCTGGGTTATTTTATGGTGTTGGTGGTGGTGACTGCAGCCTTTGGCGTTACTTTGTGGACGCGGGTGCCGGCAGAACTGGATATTGTCCGTGATCGGGGCAGCTTGTTCCGTGAAACAGATGAAGGACTGATTGAAAACACCTATACCATCCGAATTATTAATAAATCACAACAAGATCAAACCTTTGTGCTGAGTTTCACCGGAATTGAAAAAGCAAGCTGGATTGGCGAGCAGGAAGTCACCATTAAAGGCGGCGACACAGCTGGTATTCCGATCAGCTTATCCCTGGACCCGGCCGACGCGACCAAACCGGTGCTGGATATCGAGTTTCAGGTGCGAAATAAAGCTGATGCCGATATTGAACTGACCCAAGGTAGCAAGTTTTTCGCCGGGCGGTAGCCACCTGAACGGGTCTGTCAGCAACGAACAGACCCGGTATACCCAAAATCATTGGAGATGTGGGTAGGCGACAAGTGAGCGAGACTGGAGCGCCAGCCCGGCCCGGAGCATAGTTGTCCTATGTGACTGGGTCGGACTGGCGCCCCAGCGAGCGAGCGAAGGTAACAACCCCACATCTTCAAGGATGCAGGGTATAAATGGATAGCTGCAACCCTGGGAAGCCGTTACACTGGCGCCTTGTGAATATGAGGTCAACCATGGCTGCAGCCTTTGATTTTTCTGAATTATCCCCTGATATAATTCTTGATGCCTGCCAGCATTATGGCTTTTATGCCGAGTCTGGTTTATTGGCTTTAAACAGTTACGAAAACCGGGTTTACCAGTTTAAAGCCGATGATGGCGAGCGTTATGTCGTCAAATTTTACCGGCCACAGCGTTGGTCTGCGGCGCAAATCCAGGAAGAACATCAGTTTGCTTTTGAACTACAGGCGGCAGAAATCCCGGTGGTGGCGCCGCTGAAGGTGGCAGGCGAGTCGTTATTACCTTATCTGGGTTATCAGTTTGCAATATTCCCCAGCCGTGGCGGACGCGCCCTGGAAGCCGATGATGACGAGCAACTTTGCCAGCTCGGGCGATTTTTAGGTCAGTTGCACCAACTAGGCAGTGCCCGACCCTTTACCGCACGCCCAACTTTATCGGTACAGGAATTTATTATCGACAGTCAGCAGTTTTTAGTGTCGAGTGGGCTGTTAAGCCGCAATATCGAACAACAACTCAACACTGTACTTGAACAGCTTACCCAACTTTGCCTCCAGCAATTCCGGCCAAAACAGCTTATTCGTACCCATGGTGACTGCCACCTGGGTAATTTGTTTTTTAATCAGCAGCCGTTTTTTGTTGATTTAGACGACTGCCGTCAAGCGCCAGCGATGCAGGATTTATGGATGTTATTGGGCGGGGATGCCATTGAACAACGCTACAAACTAGAACTGTTGCTCGAAGAGTACCAGCAATTTTGTGACTTTGATTTTAGCCAGCTACAACTGATTGAATCACTGCGCAGTATGCGGATGGTGCACTATATGGCGTGGCTGGCACGGCGTTGGTCGGATCCGGCTTTTCCGCTGCATTTCCCATGGTTTAATACCGATGCTTATTGGCAGCAGCAGTTGGTAGTGTTGCAGGATCAGTGCCTGCGCATGCAGCAACCACCGCTGCGCTTACATCCATATGATTATTAACTTGTCGTGCTGCTGTACAGCGTAAATTCTGCTGGTGTAAGCTGTGCGCAAGTTTTAAATTGTGGGTTCGCCGCAGGTGGGCCTGAGCTGATTTGATGATAAAGGTGGAATAACACGATGAAGAAATTGATGTTTTTGGTCGCGGCATTGTTCATGGCACCAGCTTTGGTTGCGCAAACGACCTACGAAGAAGGTGAACACTACGAAGTGATTTCTGAGCAGCGCAGCGCTAAACCGGAAGTGAAAGAGTTCTTCTCTTATTATTGCCCAGCCTGTAATGCGATCGACCCGGTGGTGCAAACTGTGATGAAATCATTGCCAGAAGGCACCACCTTTAAAAAATATCATGTCGATTTTATGGGTGCAGCTTCTCCGGAGATTCAAAAAACCTTAACCACCGCCATGGTGCTGGCTAAAACTCAGGGTAAAGGCGATGAAGTAAACAAAGCCTTTTTTAACCATATTCATAAAGATCGTAAAGCCTTTGCCAATGACGCCGAAATCCGTGACGTGGTGGTGGCAGCCGGTGTTGATGCCGCAGCTTATGATAAACATCTGAATAATTTCATGGTGAAAACTCAGGTGAATCTGATCCAGAAAGAGCAAGCTACATTCACCAAATCCAGAGTGTTAAACAGCGTACCAACTTTTATTGTGAATGGTCGTTTCAAAATTAACGTCGCGAAACTTGACCGGAACAATCAGGAACAGGACTTCAAAAACCTGATCAACTTCTTATTGCAACAACCTTAATCGCGCCGGAGACGTTATGTTCTATCGTACTTTTATCAGTTTGCTTGCCGCGTTGTCACTGTATGCTTGTGATGCGAATGCCAACAAGTTTGTTGCTGGCGAGCATTACGAAGTCGTGGCAGAGAAGTCCACCAGCAAGCCGGAAATCAAAGAATTCTTTTCTTTTTATTGTGGCCATTGTTTCGCGTTCGAACCTTTCGCCCACAAATTAAGCAAAAACCTGCCACAAGGGGTTGAGCTGGAAAAAGTGCATGTCGATTTCCTGCCAGCCGCGAGTCCGGAAATGCAAGCTGCCTTGTCCCGCGCTTATGTTGTCGGCAAAAATGCTGGCCAGGGCGAACAGGTTGCGGCGATGATTTTTAATTATATTCATCGCCAACAAGCCACTTTCACAACAGATTCCGATATCCGCAACTTGTTGTTAGTGAACGATTTTGACGCCGCTACTTTTGATAAGAACTTCAACAGCATGCCGGTGTTGTCTGCCGCGGCAAAAATGAAAGAGCATCAACTATTCTGGAGTCAAAACAGAGTATTAACCGGCGTACCGACGCTGCTGGTCAACGGTAAATATAAGCTGAAATTCGACAAACTTGATCCGGAAAACTTTGATGCCGAGTTAAAGGAACTGGTCAGTTATTTGCTGGCGAAGAAAGACTAAACCCAGCACTGAAGCTACGAGCCCGGTTCTGTACCGGGCTTTTTATTTGCCAGAACTTACCAATGAATTTCAGTGAGCACATCAGGGATCTCGCCCAAAAAGCTTTTCACGATCCGATTGTTTTCATCGACCAGCACAATTCGTGGGATCCCGACATTGGTGAACTGATGATACATCGCCCGATCGGCGTCAACCACTAGCGGAAACTTCACCTGATAATCAGCTGCAAACTTGCGCAGACTCGCCACATTTTCTTCGCGGCCGATGCCAACAATTTGCAGGTCTTTTTGATGAACCAAAGGTGATGCGATAATTTTCTGAAAGGCACGTTGTGAATCGTGGCAAGTGGTGCCAAAGAAAATCACCAGTTTGCGCTGGTTAGGCTGGGTCAGTGAAACTTGCTGGTTTTCAATCGACGTCAGGGTGGTCAGCGGCATTAAATCACCAGCTTTTAATCGCTGTTCTGTCTGACGAACCGGTGCAACTGCAGCCGTTGGTAGCGTTGTTGCCGGGGAAACTTTTCCGGCACGAGTGACCGTTGCAGGCGCCTCTGCCACAGTGGCACAGGCAGGGATCAGCGGTAACAAGCCTATTAATAATGTAATTTTGAGATTCATTCGAACTTCCTGTTGAAGATGTTTAACCAGCCTGGACCGCCGGTACAAAGAAAAGGTTAACAGCAGAGCTTTTTTAAACGAACTGGTTCGCCAGTGCAAACTGTTTCGACAAGCTGATGACGTCCTTCTTCCCGGCTCAGGGATTTCTGCAACCGGATATTCCAACACCGCACGAAACAAGGTATAACGGCTTGATGAAAATTCCAAAACGAATCCAACCGCTGGTCGACGAAGGCCTGGTCGACGAAGTGCTGCGTCCGCTGATGAGTGGCAAAGAAGCTGCCGTATTTGTCGTGCGTTGTGGCGAGCATATTCGCTGCGCCAAAGTCTATAAAGATGCCGATCACCGCAGCTTCAAGCAAGCCGTGCAATATCAGGAAGGCCGTAAAGTTCGCAGCAGCCGTCGTGCCCGCGCGATGGAAAAGGGCTCCAGATACGGCCGGCAACAACAAGAAAACAGTTGGCAGAATGCCGAAGTCAGTGCCCTGTATAAACTGGCCGATGCCGGTGTGCGGGTGCCGGAACCTTATGGCTGCTTCGACGGCGTGTTGCTGATGGAGCTGGTGACCGATGCTGACGGGGATGTCGCACCTAGACTCAATGATGTTGCCATGTCAGCCGAACAGGCCATTGAAGATCACGCCATTATGATGCGTTACATTATGCGCATGCTGGGCGTAGGTTTAGTACATGGTGATTTATCCGAATTTAACGTGTTGGTCGACAGCTACGGCCCGGTGGTGATTGATTTGCCGCAGGCGGTTGATGCCGCCGCCAATAACAATGCCGGCTGGATGTTGGAACGGGACGTTAACAATATGACCCAGTACTACGGCCAGTATGCACCGGAACTGTTGCAAACCCGTTTTGCCAAAGAAATCTGGGCGCTATATCAGGCGGGTGATTTTGATCCGGAAGCCGAACTGACCGGTGAGTTTACCGATCCAACCGAAGCGGCTGATGTTGACTCAGTGCTGGAAGAAATCAAAGCCGCCTTTGCTGAAATGGTCGAGCGCCAGGAACGCAAGCAGGCTGCTGACGAGCCGGATGAGCGTTAGCCGGTTATTGCAGCACAGTTGAAACCAAATATGCTGCCGTCAGGTTTTGTGTTGAATCATGCCTGCGTGCCTCTTAAAGCAGTCCACGCAATGTCAGGGGGTATTGATGTTAGTGCATAAAGACCGTTCTGTACTGCTGGTGATTGATTTACAACAAAAATTGGCGCCAGCCATCCATCAGCTTGCAGCCGTCATGAAATCTGCCTGCTGGGTACTGCAAATCGCCAATCAGCTGCGCATACCCGTACTTTGCACCGAGCAATACCCGCAAGGTCTGGGGCCAACAGTCCCAGAGGTTGCGACTTTGCTCGCCGAAGCAACAGTTCTGGAAAAAATCCATTTCAGTGCCTGGCGCGAACCGGCTATTCAACACAAAATACAGCAGCTTAAAAAACAACAACTCGTGTTGCTAGGTACCGAGGCGCATGTCTGCGTACTGCAAACGGCGATGGATTTAATCGAAGCTGGATTTTCAGTCTTTGTGGTTGAAGAAGCGGTTGGTTCAAGAACTCCAGCCAATAAAGCATTAGCGCTCAGCCGGTTGCAACAGGCCGGCGCGCAGATCATCAGTCAGGAAATGCTGGCTTTTGAATGGCTGGAACAGGCCGCTACCGACCAGTTCCGCCACATTAGCCGTGGTTGGTTACGTTAGCCAATGCACGCAACCGGGTGAACAACAGCAAGAACAGTAAGTTAACCGCCAATCACCGGTAATGGTTTGGCGGTTTGCCAGACTCCCCGGCTAAAATCCGGAAAATCTTTGCTATTGCCACGATCCGATACAGATGCGACCGACAACGGCAGTACCGCTGACCATGCCGCACCGTCATATACATCCTGATCCAGCGGTTCGGCGTTACGCAGGCAATAAATCAACCGCCAGCACATCAGAAAGTCCATGCCACCGTGCCCGCCATTGCGCTCGGCATCGGCGCCCATTCTCCGCCATAGCGGGTGATCATACTGCTGATACCAAGGCTCCATATCGGTTTGCCAATGGTGATAATCACCATTGCCGCCCTGCTCCAGCGCAATCCGGTTTGGGAAACCGGCAAACACGCCATTGGTGCCCTGGATCAAATTATGCCGGCTGTATGGTCTTGGCGTGGTCGTATCATGCTGCAGCATAATCGTACGGCCTTGCACGGTTTTAATGATACTGGTGTTGATGTCGCCACAAATGTAATTAAGTTGATTACGTTGGTGATCCGCCGGGAACTCACGTTTGGCGTAGGCAGCACGGCCCAATGCTGGTGAACTCATTGAATTCAGATAATCAAAGCGGTCGCCGCGATTGATATTCATATATTGCGCGATAGGCCCAAGGCCATGGGTTGGGTATAAATTTCCGTTTAGCTTTGCTTGGTAAGCGGTACGCCAGGAGCCGGTTTTGCGCTCAATTTCTTTCATTTGCCAGCGTAATTCATGAATATACGCTGCCTCGCCGTGCAATAACTCGCCAAATACGCCCTGTCGGACCATATTCAGCACCATCAGTTCGTCACGACCATAACAGACATTTTCCAACATCATGCAATTACGTTGGGTCAGCTCGGCGGTATCCACCAGATCCCACATCTCTTCTAGCGTCAGCGCCAGCGGCACTTCCACAAAAGCGTGTTTCCCTGCCAGCATCGCCGCTTTTGCCATCGGATGATGCCACTGCCATGGCGTTGCGATCACCACAATGTCGACGTCTTCGCGGTTGAGTAATTCCAGATAGGATTGCGGATGATCACCATACCAGGCTGGTATTGGCTTACCGTTTTGTTGGAACATTTCTTTGGCACGGGCAATGGTGATGGGGTCGGTATCACAAATCGCCGTAATCAGCGCCCCTTCGATATTGGAAAAATGCCCGATGTAACCAACACCACGTTCACCAACACCAATCAAACCAATCCGCACCAACGGCATAGCGGGCACCACCAGACCCATCACCGATTTACCCAGCGCTTTGGGTTGTGGTTTTTGGGTTTGACTGCAAGCGACGGTATTGGCGAGTACGCCAAGCGCCGCTGTAGCCAGCGAAGCTTTCATAAAATGGCGGCGGTTAAAATCGGTCATGTCTGGTCCTGTGTCAGAAGTTGCTTTAACTATTGTCAGCAGCACCAGAATTATCGGGTGACACCCACAAGTTCGAAAGCAAATGAAACACAAAATCGGCATTAATTCAATATTAAAGCGCCAAATATCGTCAGATAAACTTTCAATGACTTTCCATTGCCCGTCAACAGAGATGTGGCACCGTCAAACTTTACTCACTGATTTCAACAGCGGTTGGCATTAACTGCAATAACACAATCGGTTTGGTGACCAAGGCAGCATCAAAAGCCGTGTTATTTCGCTCGGCAATTTCCGCCAGATGTTCTCGGCTGGACTCTAAATCAAGTTCGGTTTTCACTAGTTGACCGGTGGCAAAGGCTTTTTTTCCTTTGGAACTCACCGGAAATACCATATCGCCATCCCGCACTTTAATTTTGAATTGTTGCTCTGCAGCATCGGACGCCAACTGCATCCAGCAGCCCTTGTTGCTACAGACACTGATAATTTCGCCCTGCACTGTCACTGGCTTCGCCAGATACTTGTCCGGCGCTGCGACGATACTGGAAATGGGCGTTAATGCTGTGTGGTCGACTTTTCCTCCGAAATTTTGTGCTGCTAAAACTGTGCTAACCCCAAGGCTTACCATCACCAAAACCGATTTAATCACTGTGTGCATATGCTCTCCAAAAATAAAAATTTGATGCCCAGAAAGAACCACGACTGAATAGTTTTACCTGAAATGACTCATATCAACCAGCGCCAAAGACTTGAGGCTGAATAGAAAAAACCACCTACAATACAAATATCAAACAAATATCAAATTATTATCAACTATTTAGATGAGTTAACAGGCACATTTTTACATTGATGCTGCAGCCATACTTTTAGCTGTAATTCATCTGCAATGACACGACCGACCCAAGAGGAATAGCCCGATGACTGGAATTAATCTTAATATTCAGAATAGTTATGCTGCGTTGTATAGCACGTCTCTGGCGCAAACTAATAATCAGCCCCGTAACATTAATATGGGCGCTGCAGCAGAGACCACAGCTAATATTACAGGCCGCGGTGAAAATTTAACGCTAAGTGCAGAGGCTATTGCTCTGTCACAACAGACATCAGAACCAACCCCTCCAATTGACGTGACACCACTTGGTTCAGGAACGGGGATCAGACCACCGGGAGCACCGGCAGTTGACAGCGATACGGCAACTAGCCCCTCATTAACCCCTTAAGTAAGTCACTGAAAAATATGCAAAACGAATTTGTTACGCTGATGGTTAGCTTTGATAACCACCTATTTTTTGGGTTTATCTTACTATTGTGTTTCTCAATTGTTGTGTATAAAAAAATGTCGTCAGTTACCACTGCATTCTTTGCCCTATGTTGCTGGCAGGCATTTTCCATCGCAGTCACCCCTTTTTTGTACCAACTCGCATCCAATGAAGGCATCCTTTATAAGTTTTCGTGGTATGGCACTTGGATCATTAGTAATTTGTTTTTTATCTGGATGATCTATCAGTTTCATTCGGTACAAAAACTTCGCGCATCCTCAGTTGCAATAGCGGTGTCGACGTTAATCCTAGCAATCAGCGTAGTACAAGCCGTCGACTTTATTGACCGAGCAACGACCAATAGCGGGCTGATGGCAAACTTTTACCAATTATTTATTCCTGCGGCGAATATCGCCATTATTCCAGTCGTCACTTATCTCTGGCTGTATGAATATAGAAAGACCATCAATATCGCCGCAACGGGAGCCTGACATGGAATTTATTTTGGTGTTAATTTCACTCTCATTACTGATGATTTCGTATCATTTTCATACCAAGCTCTGCGCATTAGCTGGCGAACCACAAATTTACGCCGAAGTCGCCCTCGAGTTACATCAGCGGGCGCATGAACTGTTAATTCGCAAAGATCATATTGAAGCCAGTCAAAGCCCGGAAGGTAGTGACGAAAACGAGCGCTGGAAGAATGATTTAGCGCAGTATATGGAAGATTTCGAGCAAAAAGGTTTAGTCAGAAGACGTGTCCATCTTGGGCGTTAACCAGCCACAATTTCCATAGCCGTTGCACTGAATATCGCCAAGGGCAGGTTTCATCACCTGCCCTTGGTATGTTGTCCTTAGCTTCTGGCTTTGCCGGTTGCTTTGACTGCGGATCTGCCTTGTTGCGTCAAACGACCCGACTGTTTCACCGGATGCAACAATTGCTGCCAGAACCAACCGGCCAAAGGCCCGGTGACATCGGCTTCGGCGTTGGTCAGTAGCACTAAACCGTAACCTGTTTGCGGCGAATAAGCGATATAGGGGCGATAACCATCCACCACTCCGGCATGGTAGTACAACGACTGACCATCATATTGCACCATCCGCCAGCCCCGACCATACCAGGCACTGACCTGTTTAAATTGTTGCCACACCGGCCAACGTGGTTTGCCCGGCATTTTCGTTAAAGGTTGCTGCAACTGACTCAGTAAAGACTCAGGCAATACCGTTGGTTGCTGTCCTAACATTGCTTGTAGGTACACCGCCAAATCACGGGCACTGGCATTTACACCTGCTGCAGCGCCAAAGCGGTAAAAATTCGCTTTGGGCTTCACCACCCGCCAGCCTTTCCCACCACGTTGATGCGGCATGGCTTTATTGCGTGACGCCAATAACGGCGCCAGTCCGACCGATGCAGTTTGCATCCCCAGCGGTTTAAACACCCGTTGCTGCAGTAAATCAGCGTAATTCAGACCAGTGGCGCGCTCCAACGCATCACCCAGCAAACCAAAAAACACATTCTGATAACTGTAACAACGACCCAGCGGGCATACCGGACTGAGTTCTTTTAATCTTGGTAAGATTTGCGCCGGCGTTTTGTCGGCTTCGATCAAATCCTCAAAGGCGTGCGCCCAAAAACCACTGCTGTGAGACAACACTTGCTCCATGGTCAAACTTTGCGACAGCTGTGGTGTGCGTAACTTCAGCTCGGGCACATAGCGGGTCAAGGGTTGCTGTAACTGCAATTGCTGTTGTGCCTGTGCCTGCACCAGCGACACACCGGCAAAGGTTTTGGAAACCGAGGCCAGCCGAAATACGGTATCCGCATTGACCCTGGCTTTTTCGCCAACCACCCGCACGCCATAACTGCCAATTTTGATGATCCGATCGTTTTTGACAATGGCATAAGCACCGCCAGGCACTTTGGCTTTTTGCAGCTTCTGCTGAAATTCCTGTTCAAAAGCTGCCACCAATTGCTGCTCTGATGGACCCGCCGGACTGGCAAACACTCGAAAACAACACAACACCAACATCAGCAACACACACCGCGAGCAAAAAAGGCCCATCAAAAAACTCCAATCCAATCAAAAGTCTGTCAGCACGCTACCGTACTGTGCTTTGCCGTATTGTCAGCAAATAAAATCAAGTACGAACAAAACTAACGGTTCCATTGCAACAAGGGTGTAGGATCAAGCTGCTGCCCCTGTTGCAGCAACTCAAAATGTAAATGTGGGCCAGTCGCAATACCACTCGCACCCACAGCGCCAATCTGCTGACCTGCGCTCACCCGCGAACCAGATTGCACCGAAAAGTTGTCCAGATGCGCATACAAGGTTTGGTAACCCTGACCGTGGTCCAGCAGTACGACTTTGCCGAAGCGTGAATGCAAGCTTTGACTATCGGCAATCAGCACCACGCCATCTTCGCTGGCAAACACCGGATCACCGGTGCTACCGTCAAAATCTATACCCTGATGTGGTCGATTCTGCCGGATGGGGCTGACGGTGCCGTAGCCGGAATTCACCTTCGCCTGCGCCACCGGTAATTGCCATTGACCAGAAGGCCCAAGCTGCCCCTGCAGCACGCTGCAACCGATATTCAACAGTAACGCCAGGCTCAATAGCACAAGCGGCAACCAGAGCAGCAATCGGGCATTGATATTGTTGGTTTGAAACAAAGCCGCCAGTCGCTGCCGGTAACTTGCTTCATCGCCACTGGCCTGAGTGAAACTGGCAAGTCCGGGAGTCGCTTGTTGCTGGCAAAGTTTCAGACTGCCGACGAGTGTCAGGCCATATAACAATGCCTGTTGCGGTTGTGCCGCCAGCACTTGCCGATCTACCGCCAGTTCCATGGCCTGACCAAAACATCGCTCAAAATGCCGCAGCGCCGGATTAAACCAACAGACAGCTACCACCAACCGCCAGCCCAATAACTGCCAGGGATCACGACGCTGCCAATGTTGTAATTCGTGCGCCAGCAACAAGGCACGCTGCTGATTGTTAAATTGCCAGTAATAAGCCGGCAACATCAGCACGGCCTGGCGGACTCCAAAAATAAAAGGTGATATCGCCAGGCCGTGCTGCCGGATTTGAATATGCTGGAGTCGCGAGTCAAGGCTTGGTATCGCTTGCTCTGGAGTCATCGGCTCAAGTGTATACAGCTCTGCAAGTGAAACGGGCTGCGCCAGATGATATAAAGCCCGAAGCTGCAAATACTGCCGGGTCAGCCGCCATAACTGCCAGCATGTGCCGAGTACAACCACCACAAACAGTGTTTGTAGCAACCAGTCCAGCGGCTGCCATTTAACGAGTGCAGGGTGTTGCGCCGTCACCGTCAGTTGCCCGATCTGCTCGGTAGCATCCAATAAAAAGGTCTCCGGCAACTGGATTACAACCGGCCATTGCCACTGTGGCCACAACGGCACCGAGGCCAGCAGCAATAGCCACCAATACAAAGTCGGCCATTGTAGTAGTGGTGCGCTGCGACGTTGCAATACCACCAAAACCAGTGACAGCAATGTCGTCCACAGCACAAAAGCTGATAATTTCAGGAGTAGCAGGCTTAACAATTCAAGGCTCCTCAGAATCAGCCGGTTTGGTTGCTGCCTGAGCGGCAGCAAGCTGCAGTAACAGCTGTTCTAAATCAGCAATTTCAGCGGCGCTGACCAGTTTACTATCGGCGAACATCGCCACCGGCAATGGGCCATCGATTTCGAAGATCCGTTTGGCAAAGTCCTGAGCAAAACCAGCCAGCGTGGTCATTTTGTCCAACGTTGCGAGGTAAATATTTTTGTTGCCCTGCACTTGCACTGATACAAAGCCTTTTTCGCCCATCCGCTCCAGTGTTTTGCGGGTCGATGAATAACCCCAGCCGAGCACAGTTTCCAGCTCGTCATGCAATTCGCGGGCAGTTAACGGTTGTTTTTGCCAAAGTAGTTTGAGAATTTCCAGTTCAGGCGCGGTGGGTTGGTGCATAGCGGAACGGCTGTTCAGAAAGAAGTTAATCGCATACTGCGACAATGGTCGCAGTATGGCAAGAATTATTTGCGACCAATGTCGCAGGAGGTGAAACTTTAGCTTATTTTAATCAACCAGCCAATGCCCAGTTCGCTGCAGCCTGCGCATGAATTTGCGTGGTATCAAATAACAATACCTGCGCATCGGCAGCACCAACCAACAGCGAAATTTCGGTGCAACCCAGAATAATCGCCTCTGCGCCTTGCTGCACCAGTTGCTGCATGATCCGCCGATACACCTGGCGGGAATCATCACGAATAATGCCATGGCACAGCTGCTGGTAAATGATGTCGTGCACTAATTGCCGATCCGCTTCGTTCGGCGTCAACACCTGCAACTCAAAGCGATCTTGCAGCCGTTGTTTGTAAAAATCCTGCTCCATGGTAAAGCGCGTACCCAATAACGCCACTCGCTGTAAACCATGTGCCCGAATTTGCTGCGCAGTAGCATCGGCAATATGCAGCAGAGGAATTTGTACTGCAGCTTCGATCGCTGGAGCAACTTTGTGCATGGTATTGGTACAAAGCACGATCGCTTCGGCGCCGGCCGCTTGTAATGCCAAAGCTTGTTGCGCCAATAAATTGCCGGCAGCTTGCCAGTCACCCTGCCGCTGCAACAGTTCCACTTCAGCAAAATCGACACTCGCCAGCACGATTTTTGCGCTGTGCAGTCCGCCTAAACGGAGCTGCACCTGGGTATTAATTTCACGATAATACGGAATGGTCGATTGCCAGCTCATGCCACCAATTAAGCCAAGTGTTTTCATTTAGCATCAGGCTCCACTTTAAAACTTCAACCAAAACCACGCAGCCACATCACGGCGCTGACGCCAACACAATACAACAACATCGGCGCCAGGGTGTACCGGATAATCTCACCTTCGCGACCGGCTAAATTCACCACACTGGCCGCAGCGACCACATTCACCACACAAATCATATTTCCGGCATTGGCGCCCAACATCTGCAGCGCCAACACGATAGGCGTTGGCATGCCCGAACTATCCGCCATCGCCTGTTGAAAGGAGCCAAACATCAGATTTGAAAAAGTCGCGGAGCCGGCGATAAAAGAGCCCAAAGCACCAACCAAAGGCGCGCACCACACCCAGCTATTCGTCAGATAAAGCGCAGCCTGCTCCGCCAGCGCCAGCGGCATCGCCGGTAAATCTGCAGCATTGACATCGGAATGTAAAAAAATCCGCACCATCGGCACAGCAGCCCCCAGTGCAATTATTGACGGCAACAACATGCGGCCGCTCTGGCGCCAGGCGGCGGTAAAAGGTTGCCAGCGACTGACGGGCTGTGATTGTGATAGTGATAGTGGTTGTGACAGCAACACTGAAGCAATGGCCGCACAAAGTACAAAGATGCTGCCAGGCAAATATAAGGGTTGCACCGCCACTTGTAGCTTTGTGCCAAAAATCGCGCTCCATTGCCATTGCACCGACTGCAACATCGCTTTTAAACCCAGTTCCGGAATACGGCTAAGCACCAGCAGCACCGCCAGCATTAGGTATGGCAGCCAGGCCCGGCTCAGACTGATGGCTTTGGTGGTGGGAGATCTGGATTTAAAAACATCAGATTGCGCCTGATCGTCCGCCGAAAAGTACCAAGGCGTGGCCGGCAACAAAATCCGATATCGCGCCAGCAGCGTCATCAGCATCAAGCCGACCAGCGCCCCCAGCACAGAGGGGAATTCAGGGCCAAAAAACCAAGCCACTGCATAAGCAGACAAAGTAAAAGACAAACCACACAACAAGGCAAAAGGTGCAATAGCCAAGCCTGGGCGCCAGCTTTTGTCTTCACTGAAATATCGGCTGAGTAGCCCACACATCATGACTGGTAACCAACTGGCTACCAGCACATCGGTGCCGACGGCGTAGAGTACTGTTTGTCGTAAATCAGCTTCGGTTAAACCCGGCACACCTTGCGCGAGGCCAACTAATACCGGCGTACCAATAGCGCCAAACGACACCGCGCTGGAATCGGCAATCAGCGCTAACACCACCGCAGCGACCGGAGGAAACCCAAGTGCCACCAGTAACGGTGCGGCAATCGCTGCCGGAGTGCCAAAACCAGCGGCACCTTCCAGAAAAGCCACAAACAACCAGCCAATCAATAATAGTTGCACCCGCCGGTCCGGCGAAATGGCCGAAAAGCCTGCTTTGATGCTGTCCATCGCGCCGGTATCAGTCAGTACATTGAGTAGCAACAAAGCGCCAAACACTATCCACAACACCGTAGCTGCAATCACCAGCCCTTCGGCCACAGCACCGGCCAATTGCAGTGCGGGCATCTGCCAAACCACAAAAGCCAGGATTGCCGTGACGAATAAACTAAGTGGCATGGCCTGACGGGCAGGCAGACGCAGTAAAACTAACAAACTAAAAACACTGAGCAGAGGCATCAACGCGGTCAGCCACTGCCAGAAAGTCATGCCAGCCGGCCTATCTGCTGTAAGCGCCAGAGCTTGCGAAGACCAATGCCATAACAGCACGCCAGCGCCAGACAAATCAGTGATGTCACCCACAAAAACATCGGCCGTTGCTGCAATTCAGCAAAAGCTTGCATCTGTGGCGCATGCACCAACCAAAAGCCCATTAACGCCCGGCCAAAAAAGATCGCAGTCACCAGCGCTAACACGGTTTTTTGCAATGGCAAGGTTGGCATTAAACCAGCGCCAGCCCAGGCATAGATCGCCCACACCCACAACATGGCCGAGATCGCAACCGCCGTCACGGTCGGATACCAATCACCCTGCTCCGCCAATTTCGCCATGCCTTCACCGGCGCCAAAAAACCGGAACCAGTCCGGCCCACCGGCGATAATCAGCAAGTGCAATAAGGCGGCGAGCGCAGTCGCAACAGCGCCCCAGACCAGCCATGGGTTATGGGTAGCTTTCATGCATTTTCCCGATACTCATTATGCTTCCTGCTTAATCAATAATTTTATGCACAATTGGATGCAGCTGCGGTGCAGATTCAGACCAGCTTAAAGCCGCCAGATATTCCGAAGTGGCCTTTTGCGCGGCTTCCACCGACGCAGCATGCACCCGCGCTATCACATCACCTTGACTGACTTTGCCGCCAAGCGCAACGATATCGCTAAAACCAACAGCTGGATCAATAACTTGCGCCGGGTGCGCCCGACCACCACCCAAGCGGACCACTGCCATACCAACAGCCGTAGTATCGCTCGCCGCCAAATAACCCGCTTGTGGCGCCTGAATATCCACCACGACTGGTGCTGCAGCCAAATACTGTGCTGGTTTTTCAAATAAATCTGCCGGACCACCCAGACTACTGACCATCTGCGCGAAAATTTCGGCGGCTTTGCCTGAGGTTAAACTGCGTTCCAGTGCCGCGATTGCACTGCTTTTATCAGCAAATAAACCGGACAATTGCAGCATGCTGGCACCAAGTTCTAACGTGACCTGATGCAAGCGAGGTTCGCGGTATTTACCAGTCAGGTAATCCAGCGTTTCAATGACTTCCAGTACGTTACCGGCGGTTGCGCCCAGACATTCGTTCATATCGGTCAGCAGTGCCTGCGTTTTGACACCAGCGCCTTTAGCAGTATTAACAATGCTGGTCGCTAAAGCTGAAGCATCGGCGACATTTTTCATAATGGCGCCGGAGCCGATTTTCACGTCCATCGTCAGTACATCTAAACCAGCGGCCAGTTTTTTCGACAATATTGAGGCGGTAATGAGTGGAATGGATTCAACCGTCGCCGTTACATCGCGGATTAAATACAAACGACGATCGGCCGGCGCTAATTCAGCACTTTGGCCGACAATGACACAGCCTAACCGCGCCACTTCGGCCTGAATTTTTGCCAGCGGCTGGGTACAGCTATAACCCGGAATTGTTTCCAGTTTATCGACAGTACCGCCGGTATGACCCAGACCACGGCCTGCGATCATTGGTACATAACCACCACAAGCGGCAATCATCGGCGCCAGCATCAGACTGACTTTATCACCCACACCGCCGGTGGAATGTTTGTCGACCACCGGACCATTCAGTTTGCCAGCCCAGTTCAGTACTGCACCGGAGTCACGCATCGCACGAGTCAGCGCCACGGTTTCTTCAGTCGCCATGCCGTTTAAATAAATCGCCATCGCCAGTGCCGCAGTTTGACCTTCACTGAAGCTGTTGTCGGTAATGCCGCTGACAAATTGCTGAATTGCGGCTTCTGGCAGCTGACCGCCGTTACGTTTTAATTTGATAATTTCCTGAGGTAAATACAAAACAGACTCCGATTAATTCGATGATTCAGTTGGACCAGTTGCTTCGGTTGCGTCAAATAGCTTACGGGTTTCGACTTTGGCGCTTTGTGCCAGATAGAGCGGCGTAAAAGCACTTGGCAATAATTCACCAACCGACCATTGTTGGATTTGCGCCAGATGATTGCAGCTGGCAACCGGGCTTTCGGGGGTAAAAAATTCGGCGATGACCTGACGGCACATGCCACAAGGTGGCGTCAGGCGTTCTTGTGGCGTAAATACTACCAACGCCTGAAACTCGCGTTCACCGGCAACGATTGCCGCAGCAATCGCATTACGTTCTGCGCAAATAGTGCCGCCATAAGAGGCGTTTTCGACATTACAACCGGTATAAATTTTGCCACTGCCAGCCTGAATGGCGACACCAACCGGAAAATGACTGTAAGGGGCATAGGCTTGCTCAGAGGCAGCACGGGCTTGTTGTTGCAGTAAAGCCCAATCAATTGATGTGTTCATCAAGTGAAAACTCATAGTGACCATGGGCAGCCTGTTATGCCCTGATTTGATGACAGAATCAAGATCTGACGGGGTGTTAATGCAGAAATTGCTAATATTTTGTGGCTAATTGCCAAGAGGCAGCAACATTTACACTGCCAGATGGCTAAATCGGCTTAGCCATCGTTCACCTTGATCAGACAAACATCCGCAGTTATGCCACAACAGCTCTGGGCGTGGCGCGGCGGCTAAACAGCCACACCGTCGCAAATAACCAGCACGCAGACAGTGGCATTAGCCAAAACGCCGTGCCAATACCTGCACTATTCGCCCATAATCCGGTGCCTAAACCCGCCACCTGGCAGCCTAAAGAACCGCCGATATTCGACAAGCCCGACAGCACAGCACCGTTTTGTGGATCTAAATCCATCGCCGTGGCTAATAATAACGGGAACAAACCACCAAGACCTAAGCCCAGCAAGAAATTACCGCCGCCGAGCAGTAGAGTACTGTCGGCTAACTTCAGCAATAAAGCGCCGATTAGCATACAACTAGCGAGAATCCGCAACAAATGCCGCGCACCAAACACCGGAATTAACCAGGAAAAACATAACCGGCTAATCACCATGCCGCCGGTAAACCAGGCGAACACCAGCCGGGCTTGCTCGGTCGGGTATTCCAAAGCGGTGCTGGCATAACTGACAAACCAGTTGCCGTTACCCCACTCGACCGCACCATACCCAAACATCGCCAAGGCCAAAGCGACAAAAGCCGGTTGTTTCAGTACTGCGGTGTAAGAAAGGCTTTTGCGTGGCGGTTCAGCCTGCGCAGGACCGGCTTTAATAGCGCGGGCTATCACCAAGGCATAGGCCG
Source organism: Rheinheimera sp. SA_1 (assembly GCF_001669775.1). GTDB lineage: Bacteria > Pseudomonadota > Gammaproteobacteria > Enterobacterales > Alteromonadaceae > Pararheinheimera. The sequence goes on along the minus strand of NZ_LXWK01000001.1, from coordinate 8,488 downwards.
CCAGACCAATCAGCGATACCGCTAGAATCCGCAGCGGCCAGCGCCAGTCTTCCTGCCACCAGTACAACATCACCACCAAAAACGGCGCCGCTAAAGTGCCGAGGCTGAACATAAAGTCCATTAACCCCATCATTTGCGCCCTTTTATTGGCATGTAAACGGGCAATCAGGGTATGACCAATGGTGAACATCACTGAGCAGAACAAACCAAATAGATAAATGCCGACCAGCAGCTGCGTCACACTGGTGACCAACGACAAGCAGGTTAACAACACAGTTTCGGTCAGCGCCAAGCCGGCAAACAATTTTAGGAAATTGAATTTCTGTACATATTTGCCGCCAAGGTAGGCGCCGGAAACAGTACCAAGCGCCATCACCAGGAAAAACCAGCCACTCTGCGCTGAGGTCATTTGCAACGATTTGGCTAAATCCGGCAGCAACACGCCCCATAAAATAATCAGGATCCCCAATAAGAAGAATCCGGAAAAAATTAACGCGGTTGGGTGGAAGCGGGACATGGTTCAGACTCAATTTGGTAATTAAATTACATTATACCCGATCATTTCGCCAAGTAAGCGCTTAACTTTTTAGAAAAGGTGAAATTAAATTACGAAAAGTGCAATGATTGGCCGAAAATGTCTGGTACTAGACCTAAACCTCAACGCTGGATTTAGCTTTCTTTGTCGAGTAACACAAAAGCATCAGCATCCAGCGCCGCCGGAAACTGCTGTCTAAACTTCAGCAGATCGTCAAGACGCAAAGTTGCGATCAGGATCCCGGCTTGCCCGGCAGGAAATTCTGCCATTGGCTCCCCCAGATAATTCAGTGCCACCGAGTCACCACTGTAGCTGAATTGATTGCCATCCTGCCCGACCCTGTTGCAACCAAGCACAAAAGCCTGATTTTCCATCGCTCTGGCGGCCAGTAATGTCGACCAAATGCGGCGCCGTGGTTCCGGCCAATTCGCAACATAAATCAATACATCATAATCGCCCTGATTTCTGGCAAACACCGGAAAGCGTAAGTCATAACAAATCTGCAAATTCAGCCGGAAACCTTTATACAACACCACACTACGCGCCGAACCCGCCGCATAATGTTGATGTTCACCGGCCATCCGGAACAGGTGTTTTTTGTCGTAATACTCTAAGCTACCATCAGGATGAACAAACATCAGCCGGTTGACCACCCCAAGTTCAGTGCTGATGGCGAGCGATCCGGCAATCGCAACTTGATAAAACTGCGCTTGTTGCTGCAACCACAGCACTGTCGGTCCGGTCATCGGCTCTGCTATCTGGGCACTTTGCATCGAAAAGCCGCTGTTAAACATTTCAGGTAAAATCACCAAATCAACGTCTCGCAGCTGTGCAAAACAACTGGCAAAATTATCACAATTGGCCTTCGCATCCTGCCACACCAGTTCACTCTGAATAATGGCGATTTTAAGTTCTGCTGTTACGGATTTAATCGACATAAACGCTCCGCCGCTTGTTCCAGTGTTGAAGGTTGTTTGGCAAAACAAAACCGGATAATTTTACTGTCCTGCTCCTGGCGCGAAAACACCGACAAGGGTATCGCAGCGACACCGTGCTGAACCGTCAGCCAATGACAAAATTCCACATCATTTAAAGTACTTACCGCACTGTAATCGGCCAGCTGAAAATAAGTCCCCTTGCACGGCAGTAGTTTGAATGCACTGCCTTGCAACAAACCGGCAAACTGGTCACGTTTTTGCTGGTAAAAGCCAGCCAGTTCCGAGATTAAATCCGGTGTTTGCTCCAGCACCGACGCAATGGCAAATTGCGCCGGCGTGAAACTGGAGAAGGTTACATATTGATGGATTTTCCGAAATTCCAGACTTAAATTGGCCGGCGCAATGCAATAACCCAATTTCCAGCCAGTGACGTGAAAAGTTTTGCCAAATGAACTCACCACAAAAGTGCGGTCCAACATCGCCGCCTGCTGATGGGCACTCAGCTGCGCCGCACCATCAAACACCATGTGCTCATATACTTCATCGCTGATACAAAATAAGCCGTGTTGCTGTACTAAATCGGCCAAAGCCCGCCAGTCAGCGGCACTGAACACCATGCCGGTCGGATTATGCGGACTATTTACAATAATCAGTTTGGTTTGATCGGTGACCCGTCGATTCACCGCTTGCCAGTCAATCTGATAATCGGGCGCCGCCAGTTGAATATGAATGGTTTTGCCGCCAGCCAGTTCCACCGCTGGTTGATAGCTGTCGTAGGCCGGATCAAACACTATCACTTCATCACCGGGTCGCACCACGGCTTGAATAGCGACAAACAGGGCTTCAGTGGCACCGGATGTCACTGTAGTTTCAGTGTCAGCATCAACCTGACGGCCATAACAACGGGCGGTCAAAGCGGCAATTTGCTGGCGTAATACCGCAACCCCAGTCATCGGCGCATATTGATTATTGCCAGCGAACACCTGACGATTCAGTTCGTCTAACAACAGTGAAGATGCTGGGAAATCGGGAAAACCTTGAGACAAATTAATCGCTTGATGCTCAGTCGCTAACTGAGACATCTGGGTGAAAATGGTAGTACCCACCCAGGGTAATTTACTGCGCAGTTCCATAATGCTCCTTGCTGACTGGATTTTTGCGGGCGGTTAGCTCTGATGCTAGCATTTTTTTCGAGCTGACAGTCTGCCCCAATAACAAAAAACGTCTTGGCCGCAGCAGGACGGCGATGCTATCATTCAGACAGTTTCACGTATAGACGTCTAAACATAAAGATGAACACGACAGCCAACCACCAATTAAATCCTTATGCCATTCAGCTATGCACTTTAAGCCGCTGGATCAGCGCTAAACAATGGGCGCCCGCTGGCAGCGGTAACTTTTCCATTCGTAGCAGCGAGCAAAGTTGTTTGATCACCAGAGCCCATAAAGACAAAGGCGAACTGAGTCCACATGACTTGGTGCAAATCAGCTGGAGTCGTGGTGAAGTGGAATTCAGTACCGAAGCGGCAGACAGCGTGTTGTTACATGTGGCTTTATATCAAACGTTTCCAGCGGCCAAAGTGGTACTGCAAACGCAGTCGGTGGCGGCGAATGTCTGGTCGCGGTTGATTAAAGCCGATCACTATCTGTTCAATGGTTATGAGCTGCAATCGGTCATCAGCCAGCAACCAGCGCACCGCCATAGTTGTAGTCTGGCCATTATTGATCCGCTCCAGCCAATGCAGCTGCAAGCTGCCGAAATCAATCGCCGCGCTGGCGAACTTGCCAGTGGTCTGCTAATCCGGGGTCATGGTTTGTATGTCTGGGGCGAGAGCCTGGAACACACCAAACGGCAGCTCGAAGCCTGGGAGTTTTTGATCAGCTGTGAACTGGAACGGATGAAAATCAGCGGGCTGCTATAGCGGCAGCCTACGCGCCATTTTGGTGCAAATCTGCGACCATCGTGGGCATCGCGACAACTTCACACATATTAATATTCATACATTTCAATCAGTTAAAACTTGGTTCAGCAATTGCTTTCACTTGGGATCAAACCGAGCACGGAGCATTCTGAAATGCCAGTTCACACCCCGTTGCGCGGCTTACGTTGTTTCTGCGTTGCCGCCGAATGTTTAAGTTTTAAAGAAACCGCCAGTCAGCTGTATCTGACACCATCTGCTGTTAGTCATCAAATCAAACAGTTAGAAGAAAGCCTGGGCATGAGTTTGTTCGAACGGCAAACCCGGGCGGTGATTCTGACGGCTGAAGGCCGCCGTTTTTATCAGGCGATTAATCCGCTGATGCAGGGTTTATCCGCCACTGTTGCCGAATTTTGCCAGACCAAACGTGAGCAAGTGGTCAGCATTACCTTGCCGGAGTTTTTCGCCAGTGAGTTTTTCGTGCCGCGCTTAGTCGGCTGGTCAGCGCAACATCCGGCGATTAATTTACGCCTGGAAACCGTCAAGTCGCGACAGGAAGTGACCAAACATACCGATCTGCAGATTATCCTCGCCAGCAGCAAACCGACTGACAAAAAAGCTCACCAGCTGTTTCCAATCAGCTATGTGCCGGCGTGCAGCGCCGAATGGTATCAACGCTTGATGGTCGACCCGCTCGAGTTACCTGCGCTGGAAACCGTGCCGTTGATTGTCCATCAGGCGCGCCCCTGGTGTTGGCATCAATGGGCCGATCAGGCCGGTTATGAAGATTTTCGGCCAAAACAGATGATCCAGCTCGACAGTATGTTCAGCGTCGCTCGTGCTGCGCAGCAAGGGCTTGGGGTGGCCCTTATTCCGCTACCGATCAGTCAGGCCTGGTTCGACAGCGGCAGTCTGGTGCGGTTATTTGCCGAAGAGTTACATACCCGCGACCATTATTATCTGGTGCAACACGATAGCAGCGAAGGCCGGCCGGAAATTCAGTTGTTGATCGACTGGGTGCTGGCGCGGTTTTGTGCGCATAACCACAGTTGAATTTGAGCACAGTTGAATACAATTCAGCCGTCGAGTGTAATTTTCTCGTTTGTCAGCCCGGGGTCAGATTCTCTACAGTTGGTTCAACAGCAATCAACCGGATTGCTGTGTACCAACCGGGAGTTCGACCATGAAAACACGTCATACCTTATGGGCCACCTCTTTGTTGTTGGCCAGCTTCGCCAGTATCGCTGGCAGCAATGGTTATAAGATGGTGGTGATTGAAGAAGACCTGATTGCCGGAGCAATCAGTGCAGGCAATATTGGCAGCGTGCTGGCCGACCCAGCGTTGGCAAAAACCGATGATGTGTTTGCGCGTCAAATGAGCCTCTGCGTTGCTTACGCTAAAACCGAACAATTCGATTTAGCCGCCAAGGCCTGTCATAAAGCAGTCATCGTCAGCCGTCAGAATGCGACGCGTCCAACCGAAGTAGACCGTGAGCTTAAATCTTATGCTTACAGCAACCGCGGCGTTGCCAAAATGCTGACCGGCGACAATATTGGCGCTCTGGCCGATTTCCAGCGAGCGGATGAAATTGAAAGCAGCGCCGTCAGTCAGCACAACCTGAGTAAATTGGTAGCGCAATTAAATGGTCCGGTCGAAGGCCGCACCGCCATGCTGCAAACCAGTTCTCCGGAATAACTGCAGATGCAAAGCAGAGTGCAAATCTTCGGCAACGCCGGCATCAGAGGGACAGCTTAAAATGGCTGTGGCCTCTGATGTTTCTGGAAATATTCCATCAGGAGCCAATGATGAAAAGTTTTAATAGCATATTACCTAGTCAAACCAGCAACTTGCAGTCGCTTTTTGAGCATTGCCTGTTGTCACTGCAAGAAAGTTGGTCTTTCTATCGGGACCTGGCGATTAGTCAGTGGGACCTCGATGATGATCAATAAACCCTGCTCACCTGAGTTGAAAGCTTGTGATACTGCAGGCTCAGCTCAGGTGGCTTTTCCGCAATAAATACCGCTGTCTACCGCTTTACATGGCATAATAGCGCCCGTTGAAATTTTTTAGTGGGTGGCAAACATGCGGGTATGTGGCGTAGATATTAAAGGCAGTGAAATCATTTTATGTTTAATGGAAATGCAAGATGGCCTGTTTGATTTACCAGACTGCCGCCAGGTGCGTTTCCCGCTGTTAAAAGATCAAGATACCGAACAAATGCGTAAGTTTCAGTTTTCGATGGCAAAACTGGCAGAAGATTACAAGATTTCTAAATTCGTGATCCGCGAGCGGGCGCAAAAAGGCAAGTTTGCTGGTTCGGCCATCGGTTTCAAAATCGAAGCAGCTCTGCAGCTGATCACCAGCGTCGATACCGTCATTTGCACCAACGCGGCGATTAAAGACAAGCTGGCAGCCCATCCAATTCCGGTGGTGTTTAAAGATACCGGCCTGAAAGCCTTCCAGGAAACCGCATTTACTACCGCTTATGCCTACTTAATTCACTAATACCGAATGTCGTCGGTCAGTGAAAAAATCCCCGATTATTCGGGGATTTTTTATAGTGCTAAGAAACTGATTATTCAGCCTTTTTCAATCGATACTTGTCAAACCAATACACAATGTAGGCAGGCTTCGCCATCATATTGCTGGGCCTTGCATGGATTGAATGCGATGCGCCTGGGATCCGGACCATAGCCGTGTCGACACCACGAAGCTGCAGCGCCTGATAAAATTGCTCGGTCTCAGAAATCGGCGTGCGATGATCAGATTCGCCAGTCATCAACATCGTTGGAGTTTTGACATTGCCAACATAACTGATCGGCGAATGTTTTAAATAATGCTCCGGCTTTTCCCACGGCATACCCGGGAACCAATATTGACTGAAATAGTTATACATATCAGCGTTTAATACAAAGCTAAACCAGTTAATCACCGGGTTCACCGCCACCGCAGCTTTAAAACGATCGGTATGGCCAACAATCCAGCTCGTCAACAAACCGCCGCCACTACCACCGGTGACAAATAGCTGATCAGGTGCAATAAATCCTTTAGCCACTGTCGCGTCCACTGCATCCATCAGATCGTTGTAATCCTGACTTGGGAAATTGTGGTGAATCAAATTCGCGAACTCCATACCATAACTGGTACTGCCCCGTGGGTTGGTATAGAGCACCACATAACCATGCGCCGCCATCAACTGCAGTTCCATCGCGAATACCGGACCATAAGCCGTATGTGGGCCACCATGGATTTCCAGAATCAGCGGATACTTTTTACTCGGGTCAAATTGAGGTGGATAAATCAACCAGCTTTGTAATTTGCGCTGATCAACGGACGACGTGACCCAAAACTCTTCAACTTTGCCGATATCACGCGCCAGTTGCAGATCTTCATTCAGCGCGGTTAACGCCGTGACTTTACCGCTTTGCCATAACCCCAACTCTGCAGGTGCCTGGCTCGACATTTGGGTAAAGGCGATTTTGTCGTTGTCCGACACACTAAAGCTGCCGCCGGTGTAAGGACGGCTGTATGAACCACCACCAACTTGTTCCACCACTACTTTGGCTTTGCCGTTTAATGGCTGCAGCGCAATTTTGCCCTGACCTTGATCATCGTATTGGATGTAAAGGGCATCACCGTCGGCATCCCATTCAAAACTATCGATATTGCGGTCAAGATCAGCGGTCAAGCTACGCACTTCACCGGATTTTAAGTTTTTGACGTACAGCTGACTGGCTTGGTGGGCGAGTTTTTTATCATCGTATCCAAGATAGGCTAGCCATTTGCCGTCGTCAGATAATGAAGGTGATTGGTCCGGACCAAAACGATCAGTGATTTGGGTCAGTTTTTTGTCGGCTAGGGTCAGCAGATAAATATCACTGTTTTGTGCCTGGGCCCGTTTATCAGCCTGACGATTGGCGGAAAAGTAAAACGCTTTGCCATCGGCTTGCCAGCTAATTTCACCGGCATGATCAAAATCGCCGCTAGTTAACTGGATTGGCGTGCCGCCATCAGCGGCCATTAGGTAAATTTGGCGATAACCAGACGGCAAGTAACCACGGCCATCCGCCCGATATTGCATGGTATCAATATAAACCGGTGCTTTAGCCCAGTCGTTTTGCTCAGGTTTACCTGGTAAAGTCACCGGGTTTTTCGCTTTGACCGGTGTAAACATCGAAAATGCCAGCCACTTGCCATCAGGCGACCAGCTGATATCGGCCGGTGGGTGCGGTAAATGGCTGATTTGACCGCTGGTACCACTGTCCAACCAGCGCAAATGGATTTGTGGTTTGCCGGATGCCGCAGATACAAACAGTAATTTCTTACCATCTGGGGACCATTGCGGTGAGCTGATGTCAGCTTGCTCTGCCACTAACGGCTGTAATTGGCCGGTTTTCGTATTGCTCAGCCATAATGAGCCGACTCTTTTATCAAGAGTCTGATCAAAACGATTGCGCACAAACACCACTTCACTGCCAGCTTTATTCAGCTGCGGCTGTGAGACAAATTCTAGCTGGAACACATCTTCATATTGCAGCGGCTGATTGGCATGAACCGCAAAACTGGCACCTGATACAGCTGTCAGTAGTAAACCCTGGATGAAAGAATGCACGGTCGATCTCTCTGGTGATTATTATTTTCACCAGATACTAGGGTCTGCTTACGATTGCTGGCTAGCAAGTTGCGGTTAACACAGCGATTATTGGGGTGAGTTTGTTGTTAGCGGCAATGGCCTATGGCGGGTGAGCATTTGGGGTACGATTCAAAACCTACCAAAATGGCTTAAATACGCTATTTTTTCCGATTTAAAATGCAAAAAGCCCGCTCAGTGAGCGGGCTTGTTGACTTATTGGGAGCCTTGATGCCCTTCGCAGAGCTCAGGGCGTTCAGCCGGAGAGCAGCCAAATTGTTGGCTTCTCTAATTCCCGTCTTCACTGTACTACTCTCCAAGCAATCCACCGCCAAATTCCATAAAGCAAAAAGGCCCAGTCGTTAGACTGGGCCTTTCTGGCTTTATTGGGAGCCTTCATGCCCTTCGCAGAGCTCGGGATTGTTCCGCCGGAAGAACGCAACATTGGTTGCGTTCTTAAATCCC
>NZ_LXWK01000011.1 GCF_001669775.1 Rheinheimera sp. SA_1 | reverse complement strand
TTTGCCTGGTGGCAATAGCGCTGTGGAACCACCTGAATCCATTCCGAACTCAGAAGTGAAACGCAGCTGCGACGATGGTAGTGTGGCAGATGCCATGCGAGAGTAGTACACCGCCAGGCTCCCAATACAAAAGAACCCCGCTCAGTGAGCGGGGTTTTTTGTATTTAGATTCTGGCAGTTTAGTGCGCGTAGAGTAGTACAGTGACGTCGGGATTTAAGAACGCAACCAATGTTGCGTTCTTCCGGCGGAACAATCCCGAGCTCTGCGAAGGGCATGAAGGCTCCCAATAAAGCCAGAAAGGCCCAGTCTAACGACTGGGCCTTTTTGCTTTATGGAATTCTGGCGGTGGATTGCTTGGAGAGTAGTACAGTGAAGACGGGAATTAGAGAAGCCAACAATTTGGCTGCTCTCCGGCTGAACGCCCTGAGCTCTGCGAAGGGCATCAAGGCTCCCAATAAGTCAACAAGCCCGCTCATTGAGCGGGCTTTTTGCATTTTAAGCAGAAAAAATCTCTTCGTTGAAGCTCGCCACTCCTAAATTTAACTTTTTCGCTTCAATCTGCTGACCTGATCCAGTATTGTTGTGCCACAACAAACACCGGCTGAGCATACAGCCAGTTACAATTCCAGGGTTAACCATGTCCGATTTTATCGAAGTGTATGACAATGCACTGAGCGCTGATCTATGCGCTCAGCTGATCAATGTGTTTGACCACAGCCCACATCTGACTGCAGGTCGCACCGGTGGTGGTGTTGATACCACTAAAAAAATCAGTACAGATTTATATCTGAACGAATATCCGGAATATTTACCGTTATTACAACAAGTGTGGGCTGCTACTACGCATTATGCCGTTGAATACTTTAAGAAATATCATTTCGCGCTGATCGCTCCTGTGGCACTGACGGTTCAGCACCCGAAAACCGGGCAGCTGGTGGCACTTACCCACGAGAACTATCCGGAAATAGCCGCTGATAAAACTGAAGATTTTATGAAGGTGTTATACCGGATGGGTCCTATTCAGGCGCAGAAATATCAGGCGGGACTTGGCAATTACAATTATTGGCACTGTGAAGTGTATCCGCAGGCGCCGTTAAACGAACCGTTACATCGCAGCTTGTTGTTTATGTTCTACTTAAATGATGTGGTAGAGGGCGGACAAACTGAGTTTTATTATCAGAAAAAAGCGATTTCGCCAAAAACTGGTCGGATGGTGATAGCGCCCGCTTACTTTACTCACACCCACCGCGGCTGTGTGCCGGTTTCCAACGATAAATACATCTTAACCAGCTGGATTTTGCTGAATCGCGCCGAACAACTTTATCAGGCTCCAGCTTAATCATCGGTTGCCGATCAGCCAGCTGATCGGCAAGTCCTCTAACACAGGATTTTCGTCTAAGCAGGCTGGTTCAACTCTGCTCTGGTAAATGGTTCACCGTTAAAATCATTTTCAGATGCGGAATATCATCTTCCAGATAAGGCTCACTAGCGGAGACAAACCCCATACTTTCATAAAAGCGTTGCAGATAACACTGCGCGGAGATATGGATATCAAGCCCCGGCCAACCTTCTTTGGCGGTGGCAATCGCTTTGGCAACTAACACTTCACCAAGCCCTAATCGGCGGGCGGTTTGCGCGACACAAACACGTCCGACACCTGGCGCACCGGCAAAACTAACATCTGGTGGCAGAATACGGGCATAAGCTAAGATTTTACCGGCCTTTTTCAGCATGATATGTCGGGTTTCCGGGTTTAAATCTTTGTCGTCAAGTTCCGGATAAGGGCAATTCTGCTCTACCACAAACACATCAACCCGCAACTGCAACAAGGCATATAAAGTATAAGTGTCCAGATCGTTAAACCGGACTATGTCCCATTCCATCATCGCGTCTGCCATCCCATCTTGTTGTTTTCCCTACTATACCAGAGCGGTGCTGGCGTTACCTAGCATGAAACACTCCACTGACAGTTCCAGATCTCAGCTTTATAAAAATATTATGTTCTGATTGTCTTAATTATGTCAGCTACTTGTCCTGATTTTGTCATTGTTTCATCACTGACCTGACATCTGCAGCGTTTGTAATACCGGCGGGAAAATTAAAATGAAACCAAGCCTATTGGAGCTCGCATGCAGAACAACACCGGTTTTGAAATTGATAATAGCGGCATTGACCCGCAAACAAATTTTTCAGCAAATGCTGAATTTGCCGACATTTTAGCTGCGAATATGCAGCGTCGTAGTTTTTTAAAAGGCACCTTGGGCACTGCAGTTGCGACTGTATTTGGTGGCAGTTTAATTGGTTGTAACAGCAGCAGTTCACCTGCCCCTGTGGCTTTACCTGCGGCAGTGCAGCCACCACCAGCGCCGGTGTTGATGGGCTTTAATGCTATCGCGACCAACCGTCTTGATACTATCACAGTGCCAGATGGCTACACCGCACGCACTTTTTTGCCGATGGGTACACCATTAACCGGCAATTACCCAGCGTATCGTGAAGGTGGTACTAATACTGGCGCTGAGATGGAACAACAAGTTGGTGCGCATCATGACGGTATGCACTTTTTTCCATTAGATGCCCGTACTACAGGTAACAACAGCAATGAAGGTCTATTGGTGTTTAACCACGAGTATTGTGAACCTGCTACTTTGCACCAGAATGGCCCGACTGGCTTACCCCGCCCAGCTGACGAAGTGCGTAAAGAAATTGCAGTGCATGGTGTAACAGTCGCGCATGTTAAAAAAGATGCCAACGGTCAATTTCAACTGGTGCAGGGAAGTCCGTTAAACCGTCGGATCACTGGCGCTACACCAATGGATATTAGCGGCCCAGCCCGCGGTCACGCCAAAATGGTTACTAAATACAGCACCGACGGCACCCGCACCCGTGGCACCTTGAATAACTGCGGCAATGGCTACACCCCTTGGGGCACTTACCTGACGGCCGAAGAAAACTGGGCCGGTTATTTTGCCAACACTGATGCGGCGCAGCCACGTGAACATAAACGTTACGGTGTCGCGACCAAAACCAGTCGTTACGGCTGGGAAACTGCAGATTCTGGTGCTGATCAGTACCAACGTTTTAACGCTTCGAGCATTGCAACCGATGCCGATCGTGATTATCGCAACGAGCCAAACACCTTTGGCTGGATTGTCGAAATTGACCCCTTTAATCCGGACAGCGTGCCACAAAAACGCACCGCCTTAGGCCGTTTTGGTCACGAAGGTGTGGTATTTGCACCCGTGGTCGAAGGTCAGCCGGTGGTGTTTTATTCCGGTGATGATTCAACCTTTGAATACATTTACAAATATGTGTCAAAAGCACCATATTATAAAGCCACGGCCGGCGGCCATTTACTGAATGACGGTACTTTGTATGTGGCGAAGTTTAATGCCGATGGCAGCGGCGAATGGTTGGCACTGGATTACAACTCTGAAACCTTCCGTGCTAAAGCCCTGGCAGCCAATGTTGAATTCAGCAGTCAGGCCGATGTGCTGATTAATACCCGTCTGGCCGCAGATGTTGCTGGCGCTACCAAAATGGACCGTCCGGAGTGGGGCGCTGTACACCCGCAAAGCGGCGAAGTGTATTTCACGCTAACCAATAATACTGCCCGTACTGCAGCGCAGCTTGATGCCGCGAACCCAAGAGCTAACAACGCTACCGGTCACATTATCCGCTGGCGTGAACGTTCTGCCGCCGCAGCCTTTGACTGGGATATTTTTATGCTGGCCGGTGACGTTGGTACAGCAACGCCTGGCACGGATTTAAAGTTAACCGCCGACAACCACCTGGCAAGCCCAGATGGTTTGGCGTTTGATAAAAATGGTTTGTTGTGGATCCAGACCGATATGAGCGGCACTCAACAAGGCTCAGGACCTTACGGCAACAACCAAATGGTGGTCGCTGATGCTAAAACCCGCAAATTAAAACGGTTTTTGGTCGGGCCTATTGATTGTGAAGTGACGGGTATTAGCTGGACGCCGGATATGAAAACGATGTTCGTCAATATCCAGCATCCGGGCGATCGTTCAACAGTCACCAAGTTAACCAGTACCTGGCCAGCGAATGACAGCACCAGTCGGCCACGTTCGGCGACAGTGATTGTCACGAAAAATGACGGTGGTGTGATTGGTTCGTAATTGCTGACCTAACCGTTAGATTTTAAATGCCGGCTGAATGCCGGCATTTATATTTCAGGACATCCTGAAATATAAAGCCAGATCATTGCTGGTCGGAACAGGCGTAGCCGCGTATAATTTGCGCAAATTGCCGGCGCCTGAAAATGCTCAGGTTCCCAATAGCTCGGTTGTGTCGCCGCTTTCATGTCAGATTTTGAAATTCATGAGTTTAAAAAAGTTTGCCCTTTATAAATTAGTTCTGCTGGCGCTGGTCATGGTATCGGTGGTACTGAGCTACATTCCTGATCTACCGTATCACGTGCCGACTGCCGACACCGCCGCCCAAAATTTCCATGTGATTGAATTTGATGATCATGGCGAAGCGCATTTACCAGCACAATGGCAGAGCCTGCATCAACGAATTACCCAAACCTATGTTGGCCCGGCGCCGGAGCTGGTGATTTTTATCCACGGCTGGCACCACAGTGCCAAACCCGATGATGACAACTTCGTAGCTTTTCAGAACTTTTACCAGCAAATGGCCACCAATGACCCGCAACGTAATCTGCTCGGGCTCTATATCGGCTGGCGTGGTGACAAATACGATCCACTGTTCCTGGATGGTTCCACTGATGCCGACAGCCAAGTTGAACCTTTAGATTTTCCAACGATTTACCAGCGCAAAACGGTTGCCAAACGTATTGGTCAGAAAGGACTGAGTCAGTTGCTGGATGAGTTAGATGTGCTGGTAGAGCAACGCAAATTGCAGCGTTATGTACTGGTAGGGCATAGTCTCGGTGGTGCTATTGCCTTGCATGCCAGTAAAGATCGGATCAAAACCGCGATTGAACGCCAGCAGGACAACCCAAACTTGTTTATTTTGCTGAATCCGGCGGTGAATGCCCGTGAATATCGGCCGCTGGACAGCTTGCTCAGTATCGACCGGCAAAAGCCATCAATGGTGGTGCTGCAATCCAAAGGTGATTTTGCACTAAAAGAAGCTTTTACCTGGCTAAAAGAAGGCGAACGCGCAGTAGGGAATTCCTGGGCCATTACCCATGACATTGACAAATGTCCGCGCGGCAACTGCCAGACCCCGTTAAAAATGCCAGCTGCTTTGCTGGCACATGATCAAACACCGGGCTGTATGATGACGTTGGATCGCTCCGGCTGGAAAGTTCGTGCGCGGTTGCAGGCAAGGCGCACGGTGCAAAGTTGTCCGGATGCCAATATGCAGGCGGTCTGGGTGCTGGCCGTCTCTGACGATATTATTTCCGGCCACAATGGTATTCTGACGCCCGACCATGGCAAGGCGTTGTCAGAAGTGATGAGCATGATTGATTTGTATCGCAATCAGTTGCCGGCAGATGCGGTGAAACAAGCGCTGCAGATGCAATTACTGGAGCAGCAGGCTGAAGCTTCTTTTTCAGTTGATGAAAATCCGGTTGCTGAGCATGCTGTAGCAGAAAGTCCTGCAGCTATGGCCGATCAGCATTGATGCAGAATTAATGCTGCAAAATTAACACAGTGCCCAGCACCGTCAGTAAGGCCCCTAACCAGGCGCCAATCGCCGGGCGACGGCGATACACCAGCCATAACAGCGGCAACACCACCACCGGACTGACCGACGACAACATGGCGACAATACCGGCATCACCATCTTTTAACGCCTGTAAAATCAGTGTCATGCCAATGCCCATCGAGAGCAGCGCATTAAAAGCGACCATCGCCAGCACTTTTTTGGTCAACGGCAGATAACTGTGCGCTACTTTAAAACCCAACCATAACAACACTAAATGACAACAAAGCGCTGTGGTCATCCGCACTGCCGAGGCGGCGATGGCGTCGATATCGGTTTCCATCAGTGGTTTTAGCATCAACGTTGACACCGCCTGACACAAAGCCGACAACAATCCAAGACCAATGCCAATACCCAGCTGATGGCTGCTGGTTTCCCAATGATGTTGTTCAGCGGCGCGTTTACCAAACAAAATGGCACTCATCACGCCGCTGATCAACAAACCGGAACCGATCAGCGTCCAGCCCCAAATCGTTTCGCCCAAAAACAAATAAGCCAGCACCGCCGAAAACAAGGCATGGGTAGCAAACAACACGCCAGCGCGACGCGGCCCTAAGCGGTTCATTGAGGCAAAGAGCGCGGTGTCGCCAATCAAAATGCCGATGATGCCGGACAACGCCAGCAGCCACAGTTTATCGGGGGGCAGCGTTTGCCAGCTGCCAGCGTAGATAGCGACTGACCACAACAACAAGCTGGCGCAGGCCATCCGCCAGCGGGTAAAAGCAAAAGCGCCAAGATGCGCCGACGCCGGGGCGGAAATTAAACTGCCAATTGCCCAGCACACAGCGGCGGCAAGTGCCATCCATTCATAACTCAGGGCAAAACTCACAGCTATCCTTAGTCAGCGCGGTCCGGCGCTTCATCAAATAAACCAGAAGATAAATAACGATCACCGCGGTCGCAGATTATTGCCACTATCACTGCGCCAGGATGTTGTTCCGCCAGTTTGATCGCAGCAAATACGGCGCCGCCGGAGCTCACGCCAGCACAAATGCCTTCGACCCGCGCCAACTGGCGGGTGGTGGCTACCGCATCGGCTTCGCTGACATCAATGACCTGATCCACCCGCTGTTTTTGATAAAAACCAGGTAGATAGGCTTCAGGCCAACGCCGGATCCCCGGGATAGAACTGCCCTCAGAGGGTTGTAAACCAATGATCTGAATCGCCGGATTTTGCGCTTTTAAAAAAGTCGACACACCCATAATGGTGCCGGTCGTGCCCATGCTGGAGACGAAATGCGTGATAAGTCCGCGGCTTTGTTGCCAGATTTCTGGCCCGGTGCTGACCAGATGCGCCGCTGGGTTATCGGGGTTATTAAATTGATCAAGCACAATGCCCTGGCCTTCGGCCTGCATCTGCAGCGCCAAATCACGCGCACCTTCCATACCTTGTGCTTTGCTAACCAGAATTAATTCAGCGCCATAAGCCTGCATCGAGGCTTTGCGCTCACTGGTGGCGTTGTCCGGCATAATCAAAATCATCCGGTAACCTTTAATCGCCGCCGCCATCGCCAGCGCTATTCCAGTGTTGCCGCTGGTCGCTTCGATGATAGTGTCGCCCGGTTTGATTTGGCCACGAAGTTCCGCCTGCACAATCATATTCAGCGCTGGCCGGTCTTTCACCGATCCCGCCGGATTGTTGCCTTCGAGTTTTAACAGCACAGTGCTTTGGGTATGTGCGGCCAGCCGCTGCAATTTCACCAAAGGCGTGTTACCGACAAAAGCTTCGATGGTTGGGAATTCGGGCAGATCACTTGGCGGAACAGCGGCTTCAGACATCGGCGACTCGGTGCTGGATAGATAAGTGTTAAGTGTACCGGAAGTCGGGTGGCACGACAAAAATTTGCTATGAGCCGCGTACATCGATGTCCGATAGCTATTAAAATCTGCCGGCTTTTCTGACGAGCTCAACAACCGATGATGACAGTCCATATGATGCAAACGTGCTGATGGAAAATGTCCATGTTGTAGATTGATTGCCAGTCGGTGACTGTTCGCGCAAAATAGTGTGCACTATTTCTTTAATTTGGAATTAAAAATTGAGTACATTGTTACAAACACGGGGAAAAAACCGTTTAAAACAAGAGTTGAAAATTGCTTTTGGTTTGATCCCGTTTGCGACTTTATTGGCAGGTGCGGCGGCTGGAGCTCTGTTAACCTCGCTGGGAGCCGCCCCTACCGGAGCCTTGTCATTTAAACTGACCGCAGTGGCGGTGGTATTTCTGGCCGGTCTGGCTGGAATGTTGTGGTTTTATCTGAAAAAACTAGATCAGCTTTGAATCATTATCGCCATTAATGACAAAAAAGTCGGCGACAGTAGGTTGCTGTTCGCCGTTCCGAGCCTTAGCTTTGACCATGATCTACTTGAGCTGGCACGCCACTATCACACTGTTTGAGACAACCGGCGCATATTATCGACAATCACCGCGCAGGCGATGCCAACGTTTAACGATTCAGCGTCGCCGACCGCTGGAATGGTGATGCGACGGCTAATCATAGGTTCAAGTTCGCTGCTGATGCCATTGGCTTCATTGCCGAGCACGATAAAACCGCCGCTACTGCTGAGCTGCAGTTGGTGCACCGATTCCCCGCCAAGATAAGCGCCAAACACTGGCTGGCGGACTTTGCTGAGGATGTCTGGAAGCGGTTGATAATGCAGTTTCACCCGTAAAAACGAGCCTTTGGCGCTGGCGATCACTTTAGGGTTAAAGGCATCAACGGTATCGGTGGAACATAAAATATGACCAATGCCATACCAGTCGGCAATCCGGATGATAGTGCCGAGATTGCCCGGATCGTTGATCTGATCCAGCACCAACACCCAGTCACCGTCTTGTTCGGCAAAAGGCGCGTAATGCGGTAATTCCACTACCGCAATGGCTGCGTTATTGCTGGTAAAGGTGCCGACTTGTTCGAGTTCGCTGGCGGTGCATGGATGCGCCAGTTCAGCGGCGATCGCAGCGTCTGGGTGACGGTCGAGAAAATCAGCAGTTCCAAACAAGGCTTTGACTGGCCAGCCAGAGGCCAGCACTTCGAGCACTGCTTTTTCGCCTTCGACAAAAAACAGCTGTTCGGCTTTACGGAATTTTTTTAAATGAAGGGATTTAATGAGCTTGGCCCATTTTTGACTAATCATCGGTTGTCCTGCAGCTGGAAAAAACACGGACGCTGTGCGCGTCCGTGATCTGAATATCTGGCAGTGTAGCTGGTGCTTTTACAAATCGCAGCAGATTTTCACTGCTGCATCTTTTTGAACAACATGTATAGCCAAAATCATTGAAGATGCAGGAAGGCGACAAGTGCGAGAGGCCCCATGAGCATAGTTAACTATGCGATGGGCGGCTGGCGCTCCAGCGATCAAACGAAGGCAACGATCCTGCAGCTTTAAGGATGATGGCTATACACTTGTTTGCCACCGACATAAGTGTGCAGCACCTGCGTTTGCCAGATTTGCTCTGGCGGCACTTGGGTTAAGTCACGGTCGATCAGAATAAAATCCGCCCACATGCCGGGTTGCAAACTACCCATGGTTTTTTCCTGATAAGCACCATAGGCCGCATCAGTGGTAAAAGAGCGCAAGGCTTCAGTCACCGTTAGTTTTTGCTCGGGCAACCAGCCGCCAGCCGGCTGGTTCTGCTGATCCTGACGGGTCACCGCAGCGTGCAGACCATAGAACGGATTAGCGAGTTCGACCGGATAATCAGATCCACCAACAATAATACTTCCCTGATCTACAAAACTCCGCCAGGCATAAGCGCCACGCAAACGGGCAACACCCAAGCGGTCACCGGCCATATTTTTATCGGACGTGGCATGTGTTGGCTGCATCGAAGGCAGAACATGCAATTTGGCAAAACGCGGAATATCCACCGGTGCAACAATTTGCGCATGCTCCACCCGATGGCGACTGGCCTGGCGATCTTTGTCGTTCGCCAACAGCATGAACCGGTCCAGCACCATCCTGTTAGCGTGATCACCGATGGCGTGGACGTTGGCCTGAAAACCAGCATCAATGGTCATTTTCATCAGGTGCGTTAAAGCATCAGGCTGGGTGACCAGCAAACCCCGTTCTTTGGCTTTGTCACTGTAATCAGCCAGTAAAGCGGCACCACGGCTGCCGAGTGCGCCATCACCGACAATTTTAACTGACCGAACATCCAGGACGTCGGCAGCATCATCAATAGGGCCGGTTTTAAGCCAATCCCGGAAATGCGGATCGGTGGCGTTGAGCATGGCGTAAATGCGCATTGGAATTTTTTTTTGTTGTTGTAACGTCTGATAAGAAGCCAGATTCGCCGCATCAATCCCAGCGTCATGAGTACTGGTAATACCAAGCGCCAGCAGATGTTGAAATGCCGCAGCCAATGCCGCCTGGCGTTCCGCTTCGTTTTGTTGGGGGATTTTCTTTTCCAGTAAAACCATGGCGTTATCAATCAACACGCCGGTCGGATTGCCTTTGTCATCCCGCAGAATTTGCCCACCGGGTGGGTCGATGCTGTCTTTAGTAATGCCGGCCAGTTGCAGCGCTTTGCTATTGGCCCAACCGGCATGACCGTCGACGCGGCTCAGCCAGACTGGCTTATCGTTGATTTCTTCATCAAGTAAGGTGGTGCTGGGAAATTGTTGGGTTGGCCATAACACCTGATTCCAGCCGCGGCCTAAAATCCACTGCGCCTGAGGCTGGGTTTTGGCAAAAGCCGCTACTTTGGCGACCGCTTGTGCTTCACTGCTGCTGGTACGAAGGTCGACCTGGGCTAAGTTTTGGCCAAGTCCCAGCACATGACCATGGCCATCGATCAGGCCTGGTAACAGGGTTTTGCCCTGACCATCAATCTTAGTTGCTGTGGGGTAGTTTTTGGCAAGGGTGGCATCACCTCGAGCCAGCACTTTGCCGGTGGCGTCATCAAACACCAGGCTTTGAAACGGTACTAAGGTGCGTTTGTCATCAAAACCGTAACCTTGAATATTATCGACAATCACTGGGGCGGCGAGGGCAGGTGTTGCAGTGACGAAGGTCAGCAACACCGCCGAATATACGCGGGACAACAACATAAACAAAAACTCCATATTCCTGGCTGGATGGCGGGCGCCGGGAGTTGGAGTTTTCCAACCTTATCGGTATTTCTTTTTCGCCTTACGCGCCCGTTCTTTTTCGCGCTCCGCTTTTTCTTTTTCGATGCGGGCTTGCTCTAACTTAGCATCGGCTAATTCTTGTGTCACCATATCCGGCGTTTCCAGGCTGACCGGGCCGAATAAACCAGCGCGCAATTCTGTAATCAAAATTGTACCTGCCTTGGTTAAATCGACGATACCACCTTTCACCATACAACCACGGCGCTGGCCAATCGCGTCTAACAATGCCAGATCGTTTTCCGGTTGTTCGCTCAATTGATACCGCGCCATCACCTGTTGTGGATAGGCTTTCAGTAAATAATCGGCGGCAAACATGGCGATATCGGCGTAATCGAAGGCGGTGTCTTTAATGCCGCCGGTGACCGCTAACCGGTAACCGCAGCTGGCGGGACTCAGTTTGGGCCATAAAAAGCCCGGCGTGTCGGTCAGGATGACGTTGTTATCGAGTTTGATCCGCTGCTGCGCTTTGGTGACACCGGCTTCGTTGCCGGTTTTGGCGATAATCCGCCCGGTTAAAGTATTGATCAGCGTCGATTTACCAACGTTGGGGATCCCCATAATCATCGCACGGGCGCCACGCACTTCAAAGTTACGATCCGGCAGTAATGCGGTGCACAAATCTAATAAAGCGCGGATTTGCCCCGGATCTTGTTGGCTAATCGGAATGGCTTTGACGCCGGATTGCCGCTCAAAATGTTCTTGCCACAACTTGGTTACTGCCGGATCGGCCAAATCGGCTTTATTCAGCACCTTGATACAAGGCGTATCACCACGCAGTTCCGGCACCAAAGGGTTTTCGCTGGAAAATGGAATGCGGGCGTCAATCATTTCAATAATGACATCGACCTGCGGCATCACTTCGGCGATTTCTTTGCGCGCCTTGTGCATGTGTCCTGGAAACCAGTTAATAGACATAACAAACCCTTGTGAAACCAGACCCGACGGGTTCTGGCAAAAATACCAAACAGAATGCTGCTAGTTTACCTTGATTGGCTGCTCGCGGCCGGTTTTTTTAGCAAGTCACAGGCTGCTGCGGCCTGATTTTTGAGTGGCTGGGTGTGACAAAGGATGCTGCCAGCGATGGATTTTGGTAAATTCTTGGCGGGGATCTAACCGAACTGTTGAATTTGTTACATTTTTGACAGTCTGAGCCTGCGAAACCAGCGTATCATCTGCTGGACTTAACCTGCGCGCATCATCACAAGGAGTTTGTTCCGCATGACTTTAGTATCTGCCAAATCGATTTTTCCAGGTATGTTGTCTGGAACAGCCTTGTGCCTGACACTGCTCAGTACCAGCTGTTTTGCCACCAGTTTTCAGACCCAGCAAGTGCAGCTGGATCATCCGGCCAACGGTCATCTGTTGAAACTCAAAGACAACCCGCTGTTGTTGGTATCAGGTCATAACACCGAACATCGCTGGCTCAGTCAGGTCGAATTGAATTCGCGGCAAGCCAGTCAAATCGCCATCCCGACCACGGCGCAGTTTTTTGATCAAGCCACCATTGCCGGGCAGAGCGGTGGTCAGCTGGTGAGTTTAACCACAGAGGGTGTGGCGCATTATCAGCATGCGGAAAAACGTTGGCGTAAGTTGCTGACCAGCAGCTCTTTGTACCGGGTGGTTGATACTAAAAGATTGCGCCATCTCGAATTTAGTCATGATCTGAATAACGACCAACTGAGTGATTTTTTGCTACCGGACTTTAATGGGTATCAACTGTGGTTGCAGCAAGCCGATGGTAAATTTCGCCATTTTGAACTGACCATCGACAGCCAGATGCAGGCGTTTGACGAAGATCCAACTTATATTGCCCGCAAGCCCTGGCTGGTTGATTTAAACCTGGACGGTCGCACCGATATCGCTTTTGCCAAAGATGACAGCTTGCAGGTGTTTTTGCAGCAGGCCGATGGCAGTTTTCCAACTACGCCGACAGCGCTGACATTGGGCGTTGGCCTGACGCCGGACAATCAGGCCCAACTGCGCGGTGGTGATGGTCGCAGCTTTAAAGGTCTGGTTATTACCAGATTGCAGCGGCTGGCGGATATTAACGGTGACACTATCGTCGATTTAGTGGTGCAACAGCAGCAGTATGTCGATGCGATGGAGCAAAACTACAGTTACCACATTCACTACGGCCAAAAAGGCACGGCAGGCGTTAGCTTCCAGCCAAAACCAAATCAGACCATCAGCACCTCCGGCGTGCAGTTTGATGTCAAATTTGTTGATTTAGATAACGATAATCGCGTCGATTTTTATACGCCAGCGGCGCATATTGGCGTGCGTTCAATTATCCGCGCTTTGGTGGCAGGCACCGCCAACGTCGAACTGCAGTTTTATAAACAACAGGCCGACGGTAGTTTTGGCAGTCAGCCGGTGTATAGCCAGGATGTGACGGTGGAGATCAGTATCGGCAGTGGTCAGGTCAATATGCCACTGGCGACAGTGCTGAAAAACGCCGCAGGCGTGGCCAGTCTGGTGGTCGGTGACGGTGAAGATACGCTGCGAACTTTTGCGCCTGTTGCTGCCAAATTGTTTAGCGACAAGAGCACCAAACAACAACAGCCGATGCCCAAACGCGGTATGGATGCCTTGGTGGTGGATTTAAATGACGATGGCAAAGAAGATTTGGTGTTGCCTTTTACCAGTCAGGAAGTGACGCCTGAACTGACGAACCAACTGCAGCTGCTGATCCAACAATGACCTTGAGTGTGCTGCCGGTTTTTTTGCAGCCTTTGCTGGCATGGCTGTCGATGCCACGTCGTTTATTACAGCTGCGAATTGTCCTATTGCTCGGCGCTGGATGGTTGCTGCTGGCGCCATTGTCGGCGTTATTGGCGCAAGTTTTGTCCTCTACTTTCAGCCGCCCTGATGCGGTGATTATCGCCAGTTTTGCAGGACCACTGTGCTGTTTATGTCTGGTGTTGCTGGGGTTATGGCCAAAACGGTTGCGCTCTGTGCTGGCGATTGTACTGCTGTGCGGCCTGGTACCGCTTATTGATGGAAGCCTGGTATGAACGGTTTTGTGCAGCGGTTAAAACAGCTGCATTTGCTGCTGGGTTTGTTGGTTGGCTGGTTATTGCTGCTGATTATCTTCACCGGTAGTTTGAGTTTTTACCGGGCAGAGCTGGATATTCTTCAGTTGTTTAAATTGGCTGCTGCAACTCAGACGGTAACCGACACTTCACGCCAACAAGTACGGTTTGCATCCATTGCAGCTCTGGCGCAAACATTTTTAGCGCAGCAGGCGCCAAAGGCGACTCAGTGGTATATCGAGTTACCACAACAGCGTAAACCTTATCTGACGTTGCATTGGTTGCAACCTGCTGTGGTCGGGCAGGGAGCGACCGGCCAAGGTGCTTCGCAGCTGTATCAACAACTGCTCGATGCCAAAACCGGTGCGCCAATCACCGAAGCATTACCAATCAAATTTGGCGCCACCGACCATCAACTCGGTGGGTTGTTTTTCCAGCTGCATTACAACCTACTGCAGCTGTTTGGCCCAGTCAGCCGTAGTCTGGTTGCCTACTTAGCGCTGCTGTGGTTGTTGCTCTCCATCGCCGGATTACTGAGTTTGCGCGGTCGCTGGCGGACTTTGTGGCAGATTAAACCTTCGCCGTCTAACCCGGAAACAGCCCGTACCTTAAGGCACAATCAGCTGGCGGTTCTAACCTTGCCGTTTGCACTGCTGTTTGCCAGCAGCGGCTGGCTGACGCAGATGTTCAGCGATAACAGTGCGCCGCAGCGCCAGCTGTATCCGGATAATCCTTATCAGTTTTACGCCGAATTGTTCCCGCAAACGCAGCCTTTTGCCGGGCCGCGGCAAGACGATCCGGCACCATTGCCGGATCTGGCGGCTTTGGTCGCAACCGCTGAACAACAGCTGGCAATGCCGGTGGGTAAAATCAGTCTGACTTTGCCCGGAACAGCCCAAAGCACCGTGCTGCTGAGCGGCAGTGCGGCGGCGCAGGTCAGTAACCAGTTACCGAATGTGCTGTTTCGGTTTGACGCTTCAGGCTGGCAACAACATCAAGAATATCCATCAGCAGAAGCCGCGCCCGTTGCGGCCAGCCTGTCACCAATCGCCCAAATCCGCAGTGTCTGGTACGGATTGCATCAATCGCTTTATGCCGCATCCTGGTTACGCTTTAGCTTATTTATGTCCGGCATGTTGTGTTGCTGGATGATCTGGCTGGGCCTGCGCAGCTGGTTGCAGCGTCAGAGCGCAGCATTCTGGCGCCAGATCATGTTACCCATCACCGCACTGACCAGTCTTGCACTGGTGCTGGGCAGTAGCGGATTAATTCTGTTCCAACTGCTACCGCCGGGTTGGTTGGTGGGATACTCGCTTAGCCAGCAGCTACTGGGTTTGATCTTAGTTACTGCTTTTTTGGCGAGCGTCACCAGCTGGCGTCGACTGGCTATCGCAGCAAATTGAGTGCTGACCAAAGTCCGGCTTGTATCTGTGCCTGAAATATGTAATTTTCCTAAAGTATGTCGTCATGTGCTGACTTGCCAGCGCAGTCGACAAATCTACCTGGGAACACAGAGGTTCAACCGACCACAGATGCAGCCGACTTTAACCAAACATTATCGTCCGACCTCCGGCGTGTTACTCGACAGCATGCTGGCGGATGCGCTTAGTCAGTTGTATCAGACGATAGGTCAGGATGCCTGCATCGCTGCGGTAATGGATGTGCTGGATATCGTTTGCCCGACCGATTCCTGCGGTGTGCTGGTATATTATCGCCAGCAAAAGCCACTGAGTTTATTACATCGGTTTCATCCGGTGCAGCGCCAGGTGGATGCCGATATTTATTCCACCGGCCCTTATGCGTTAGACCCACAATACCGGCTGTTTTTGCAAGGTTGCGACAGTGACGCTTATTGGTTGCGCGATATCGCGCCGGATGATTTTTACTCCAGCCAGTATTATCAGACCTTTTATTCCAAAACCGGCGTTGCTGACTCCATCGACGTGCTGTGGCGGATTGATGAAGACACCGCGCTAGTGTTTTTTATGCAGCGTAATATCAATAGCAACGATTTTACCGCTGCTGATCTGCAGGCGCTGCGACTGGTGCTACCGATGTTATGGTCGGCGCTGACGCGGCATTATCAGCTGGCGGCGCAATTGCCTGGCACAGTGCAAACCCATCATTTACAACACAAAGCCGAAGATAAAACCCATCTACAAGTGCAATGTACGCTGAATAATTTTGCCAGTTCCTTGCTGACCAAACGCGAGCGCGATGTGCTGCTTTATTTACTACGTGGTTATTCGTCGGCGCTAACCGCTGAAAAACTGAATACCTCCGATGGCACGGTGAAAATCCACCGCAAAAACATCTACCGTAAGCTGGACATCGGCTCGCAAGCCGAGTTGTTTTCGTTATTTATCAATTGCATCCCATTTGCTGAGCCGGATGAAACCAGTGATCCACTGCAGTTTTATCAACAATCCCAGCGAAGCCCGGTATTTGCGACTGCACCTAAACGCTAAGCAGCTGAGTTTCCTGCATTGCGGCCACCGTTGTCGGCCGCCCTTGTAGGTCGTGATCCGCACCATGAAGGTGCGTACTACTGCTAAAGGAATAGCTGTACAGAATTTGCCCAACCCCACACCGCCCCTGTTACCCCCAACTGGATATATCTGCTTGCCGCCACTGCTTGTATAGTCCAAGTGACTGTGGTTTTTGCTGCGTTTTATTTCAGCAATACCGACCCAGCTGCAAGCCCAAAAATAATAAAGGCATTGATTTTAATAAATATCAGCCAGTGATCCGTGGGAGCGACCGTATGAAACATCCAAAGTTAAAGACACTATCGCGTTCAGTGCTCGCCGCCGTGATCAGCATGGCGCTCGGACACAGTGTGGCCCACGCCGATTTGTCGGTGGGCTCGATTTTTGGTCAGACCGAACAAGGTACTGTGGTGTCGGTGAAAAACCTCGACACCGGACTGCAACGCCAACTGAAAGCCGACAACAATGGCCGGTTTAACTTTTCACAATTACCAAGTGGCCGCTATCAGGTCAGCGCCAATGGCGTCAATCGGGAAGTATCGGTGGCGCTGGGTACCGGGACTTCAGTCAGCTTCGGCGCCGATCAGATTGAACGCATCGCGGTCGCTGGTTCCAGCATTAACCCCATCGATACCTCGTCGGTGGAATCCAGCACCGTGTTTACCGCGGCGCAGTTAGATTTACTGCCGATTGGCCGTGACATCAGCGATGTGGCAATGTTGGCGCCCGGCACCGTGCGCGGCGATTCCGGTTTTGGCAAACTAGCATCCTTCGGCGGTGCTTCAGTGGCCGAAAATGGCTATTACATCAATGGCTTTGATGTCACCAACGCCCGTACTTTTTTATCTTATGGCCGGGTACCCTTTGACGCTATTGGCGAGCAACAAGTGAAAACCGGTGGTTTTGGTGCTGAATACGGCCGGGCCTTAGGCGGCGTGATTAACGTGGTGACCAAACGTGGCAGTAACGAGTGGAAATTTAATGCGTCCACCGTGTGGGAACCTTCGTCGCTGGCGGCCCATGGTAAAGATGTGGTCAGTCGCAGTGGCACTAGCCCGGACGATCGCAATTATTATTCAGCTTACCGTTCAGCCGATGAAACGGATCAGCTTTCTTACAGCTTGTCGGGCGGGGGGCCGCTGATCGAAGACAAGCTGTTTTTTTACAGTTTAATTGAAGGTAAACAAGACCAATCCGATTCATTTAGCTCTGATCGCAGCAGCCGGATGGAAAACGATTCGCCCAATGGCCTGATGAAACTTGACTGGTATATCACTGGCGAACATATTCTGGAGTTTACCGGTATTCGTAACGTAGAAGAGCGCGATTACACCACTTATCTGAATCCGGACGACGCCTTTTTTACCGGTAAGCACGGCAATCTGCGTACCCAATATAGCGAGCGTAGCGGCGGTAATATCCTCATCGGCAAATACACCGGCCACCTGACGGAAAATTTCACGCTCGGTCTGATGTATGGCTCGCTGAAAAGTGATGCCGCTTACAGCACACCAGATCCGCTGCCGGGCAATGAATGTCCGTTGGTCGATATTTATGATCAGGACACTGATGATGTAATTGATGTTGGCTGCTGGAACGACATCAATATCCGCACGCTGAACTTCGGTCCGGATACGGATGAGCGGGAAGCGCTGCGCGTCGACGCCGAATGGGTGCTGGACAGCCATACCATCCGTTTTGGCTATGACAACGAAACCTTTACCTCAGCCCGCGCTGGTACCACCTATTCCGGCGGGGTGTTCTACCGCATTTATACCCCGGTCGATTTTGAAGACAGCTGGAATGGCGAAGATGTCGCGGCAGGCGCTCATGTGGTGCGCAAGCGGATGCGCGAAACGCCGTCCGGCAGCTATGAAGTGAAAAACTCGGCGATTTATCTTGAAGATAGTTTCCAACTGAATGACGACATGCTGATTTACGCCGGCTTGCGTAATGAGTCGTTTGACAACCTGAACAGCGATGGCATTTCCTTTGTCGATGCCGAAGATATGTTGGCGCCACGACTGGGTTTTGCCTGGGACGTGAATGGGGATGGCAGCGCCAAAGTCTTCGCCAATGCCGGCCGTTATTTTATTCCAATTGCTGCTAACACCAATATCCGTGCCTCCAACTGGCAGTCGGTGACCACCGAATATTATCTGTTTGATGGCACTGTTGATCCAGTGACCCGCGCGCCACGTCAGTTGGGTACCAAACTTGGTGAAACGCTGGAAAGTGGCCGCAGCACTTCGCCGGAACCTGCCACTGTCGCTTCGGCCGATTTAGAGCCGATGCTGCAGGACGAGCTGATTATTGGCTATCAACGTGAGTTATTTGATAACTGGACCGGTGGCGTAAAGTTTATCGCCCGTGAAGTGAAAAACGGCGTGGATGACTATTGTGGCCGCCAGGCCTTTATCGAATTTGCCGAAGATCAGGGTTACAACGATTTTGACCCGGATACGCTGGCCAGCTGCATTATTTTAAACCCAGGCCGCGACTTACAAATGGATATGGACGTGGCCGCCGATGGCGTGCTGAAACGCGTGACAGTGCCGAACAGCTATCTGCAACTGGATGAATACAAACGGACTTATCAGGCACTGGAGTTTTTCTGGGAAAGGTCACGTCAGGATGGTTGGTTTGTACAGGGCAGTTATGTCTATGCCAAAAGCAAAGGCAACAGCGAAGGCCTGGTGAACAGCTGGCTGGAAGCAGAATCGCCTGGTTTAACCAACGATTTTGACCATAAGGTGTTTGTCGATGGCACTGACGGATATCTGTCGAATGACCGGCGTCATACGCTGAAATTGTTTGGTGGTTATGAAGTGACGGACGAACTGGAACTGTCGGCGAATTTCCTGCTGCAATCGGGCCGGCCATTGAACTGTTTTGGTTATACACCGTTTGATGTTGACGATCCGGAGTATGAAGTGTTTGAACGTTACGCCGCATCCAGCCTGTATTGCCGCAATGAAGCCGGTGAGCAAGTGTTGACGCACCGTGGCCAGTTTGGCCGTACGCCATGGACCTACAGTGTAGATGCCGGGGTGTCGTATAACCCGCAGTGGGCGCAAGGTCTGTTGCTGCAACTAAAAGTGTTCAACCTGCTCAATACGCAGCGTGTCACAGAATTTGACGAACAAGGTGATTTGTCGCTGGAAGATGAAGGTCAGAACCCGAATTTCCTGCACGACCTGAATTACCAGACCGGTCGTTCAGTGCGGTTGACGGCGCGTTATTCGTTCTAAAATTTCTGCCTGCCGGTGGTTCGATGCTTGTCCTAGTGTCGTTCTACCGGCTTTTTTTCAGGATGTTTCTGATGAAATTGCGATATGTAACCTGCGTGCTGCTGGTGGTGGCGACTGGTCCTTTGCTCGTGGCAAACAACTTGCGCGCGGCCGATGATGCAGTGCCTAAAGCGCCAATTGCAGCCAATAACCCTTCACCTGCAAAAAATATCGGCGTTGGCAAAGAGCTTTGGTTGTTTGGTGGCGGCGAACCGATTTGTTCCAGCGTGGAGCCGCAATATTGTGAGGCGTCACAGCGAGCGGCTGCGGAGCGTCATTTTAAAGTGACTCAGGCCTTTCGCGAAAAAAGCTTTTTGTTAACTGCTTCAACCATCGAAGCGCTGCAGGCATTGCCCGGCTGGCCAGCTGCGGTTGAGCGTAAAGCTGCGGTAATGGATAAACTTCACCAGTTGCTCGCGGCGACCCCTGAGAAAAGCTGGCCGGAAGCGGCCTGGCTCATCGAATTTGCAGTGCTGGATTTAGCCGACGACGAACAAAATCTGCTGGATGACTGGTTTGAACAACGACCCACCCTTGCCGATGGCAGCACAGCGCCGATGCAGCTGTTTTACCCGGGCATAGCGCCTTATGTGCGTGAGATGTTTGAAGCTTTTGTCGCTTCAGCAAAAAGCCGCGGCGTGGCGCAAGGCAAATTTAGCGCAGACGGTAAACCAAAGCTGGTGTTGCTTACGGCTTCGTCCAATGATCCGCTGCAGTGGGTTGATTACTATCTACAGCTATTTACAGCTGCGGGCGCTGATGCGGTGTGGCTGCCACTTGAACCTGCGTTCACCGAAATCTCCGCCCAGGCAGATCCAACAATGCGGCAACAGCAATGCGCCGACATCAATCAGCAGCGGTTTATTCATAATGGCCAATACAACCGCAACGCCCGTTATCCGGAGCTGGCGGCTTATCAGCTGCAGTTGTGTCTGGCTCCGGAAAAAATGGCCGCTATGCTGCAAAACGCTGATGCGGTCTTTATTAACGGTGGCGATCAGTCGCTGACGATGCGCAGTCTGCAATTTTCCGCAGGTTCTCAAGCCGGTGAATTCACCGCGCTTGGCAAATTGTTACAGCAAAAAATTGCTGCAGGCATGCCGCTGGCGGGTTCCAGCGCCGGTACTGCGGTGCAGTCTGGCCGCATAACAGCAATCCCAGGCAAACCGGCGATTCCGATGCTCAGTGGCGGCCGTACCAGCAAAGCCCTGCAATTTGGCGCTATTGCCGACGTGCCGGATGCGCCATTGTGCCAGTTGCTTCAACGTTGTACCGCCAAAGCCGCTGCCGGCTACCTCACCTATAAAGCGGATGGTGGACTGCGCAGTTTCAGCCTCGGCGTGGCAGACACCCATTTTCGCGAGCGGGAACGCGAAGGGCGGTTAAGCCGATTATTACTGGACACTGATACCGATTTTGGTTTTGGTGTCGATGAAGCAACCGTGCTACGGGCCAATTTTTTTGCCGACGATGGCGCGGAGTTGCAGGTGATGGGTCAGGGCGGGGTGTGGATTTTAGATGCCAGTAAAGCCAGCGCTGTTGCAAAACCAAATCCAGCCTTGCACTGGCAGGCGACAGGTTTAGTCGCCAGCCGGTTGTTAGCTGGCGACACTATGAGTTTTTCGCAAGGCGTAACACAGGCGCGGCTGCGCTGTGTTCCAGAGCAACCAAAGCTGCCCGGCACGCAGGTTGACCCCGAGACTTATGCGCCGGTTGATCAGCGTCGTTGGCTGGCGGAAGCAACGCCAGTGATCGCTTGTCAGCGCCAGGATGGCCGTTGGCGTTATCTGCAATTACCGTTGACGCTTCAGGTGTTACCGGCAGCTCCTGATGATTTGTAAGGAATAAAACCGATGATTACGCTGATCCGGAACGCTGAAATTTATGCCCCCGCCGAACTTGGTAGCCAACAACTGCTGGTAGCGGGCAACCGTATTGCGGCCATCGCGTCGGATATCAGCCTGCAGGGTGAAGCTGTGCAGGTGCTGGACGCCAGCGGCTGCTTGCTGGTGCCGGGTTTTGTCGACAGTCTGGCGCATATTATTGGCGGCGGTGGTGAAGGTGGTTTTGGCACCCGCACCAGCGAACTGAACCCAGCCGACGCGATGCGTGCTGGCGTCACGACGCTGGTGGGCGTGCTTGGCACCGATGCGATTACCCGCACCCTCACTAATTTATTGGCCAAAGCGGCGGCGCTGAACGAAGCGGGTTTAAGTTGTTATTGTTACACCGGATCTTATCAAATTCCGGCCCGCACTTTATTTGCCGATGCGCTGGAAGATTTGGTGCTGATCGACAAATTTATTGGCGTCGGTGAAGTAGCGATAGCAGATCACCGCTCGTCCCAGCCCACGGTACAGGAACTGGCGCGGCTGGCATCACAGGCACGGGTTGGTGGCATGCTGGCGGGCAAAGCGGGCGTGGTCAGTGTACATGTGGGTTCAGCCCCGGCCGGTTTGACGTTGTTACATCAAGTGGCCGCGACCACCGATATTCCGCTGGCGCAGTTTTATCCAACCCATATCAATCGTAATCCAGCGCTACTGGCGCAGGGTTTTGCTTTTGCCAAAGCCGGTGGCTGTATCGATTTTACTACCAGCACCACGGCACAGGATCTGGCGCAAGGTGAAGTGCAATGCGCGTTGGCGTTACAGCAAGCCTTAGCCGCCGGCGTGCCACTGTCGCAGATCACTTTTTCTTCCGATGCTAATGCCTCGTTGCCGGAATTTGACAGTGATAATAACTTTATCAGTCTGGGCGAAGGGCGGATTGCCAGCTTGTTTGAAGAAGTGGTTGCCGCGATTCAACTCGGTGTGCCCATTGCCACTGCACTTTCCGTCATCACCGAAAATCCAGCGCGGGTGTTAAAACTGCCACAAAAAGGCCGCTTAAAAGTTGGCGGCGATGCCGATCTGGTGTTGTTGGATCGCGATTCCTTGCAGATCCGCGCCGTGATGGCGCAGGGTAAATGGTTGTATAGCGATGGCACTTTGCCGATTGTTGGCGCCAAAGTTGGGCCTGTAGTGGCCCAGAGTCTTTGACGTTGTCTGGCAATATACCCAAAATCATTGACGTTGTAGAGGCCACGGTGGAACCGCGGCAAGTGAGTGAAGCCCCATGAGCATAGCTGTCTATGCGATGGGCCGGGCTGGCGCTCCAGTGAATGAGCGCGGCCAACAACCCTACAACGTCAAGGATGACGGGTATATATGTCTTTTTGTTATACCGAAGCACTTTTTGATTCTTTTTATCCCTGCCAATTTGCATTAGTCTGACACCTATATAACTGGGTGTTCAGACGTCTGAATATCTGAAAGTGAAAGATCGCCTTGACCGGTTTCGTTAGTTGCGGAATGTCCGAGCGTCCCACTACACCAGAGCACAACCAACTGCATGGGGTTCATTTTGGCCTTTTTTTCGAAACGTAAAAAATCGGTATTACCGGGTTTTGGCCTGTCGATGGGCTTTAGTATTTTTTACTTAAGCCTGATCGTATTTTTACCGCTGTCAGCGCTGGTATTAAAAACCTTTGAGCTGAGCCTGGACGAGTTCTGGCAGGTGGTGGCGAGTGAGCGGGCGATTGCCAGCTATCGCTTAACCTTTGGTGCTTCTTTTGTCGCGGCCTCGATTAATTTAGTCTTTGGTTTGCTGGTGGCCTGGGTGCTGGTGCGATACAGCTTTCCGGGCAAAAAAGTCATCGATGCGCTGGTCGATTTACCTTTTGCCTTACCGACCGCTGTTGCCGGTATTGCATTGACGGCCTTGTATGCGCCGAATGGCTGGATTGGCCAATTCTTCCATGCCGCCGGGATTAAAGTGGCGTATTCAGCTTTTGGGGTGACGTTGGCGCTGGTGTTTATCGGCCTGCCTTTTGTGGTGCGGACGGTGCAGCCGGTGCTGGAAGATGTTGAAAAAGAATTGGAAGAAGCTGCAGCCAGCCTTGGTGCCAGTCGTTTGCAAACCTTCGCCCGGGTGATATTCCCGGCATTGCTGCCTTCATTATTAACTGGTTTTGCGCTGGCCTTTGCCCGCGCCATTGGCGAATACGGTTCGGTGGTGTTTATCAGCGGCAATATGCCGTTTAAAACCGAGATCACACCGCTATTAATCATGACCCGGCTTGAGCAGTTCGATTACGCTGGTGCCGCGGCGCTTGGCACGGTGATGCTGTTAATTTCATTCTTATTATTGCTACTGATCAACCTGTTGCAACACTGGAGCAACCATCGGCACGGAGGTGCAAAATGAGTTCAGCTGTTGCAGATCAAACCAATACCCGCATTGGTACTCGCATAACAATCCGCCAGGCCACCGCCGAGCCGTTGTGGCTAAAGGTGCTGTTGACGACCCTGGCTTTAGGTTTTCTCACGCTGTTTTTGTTATTACCGCTGGTGATTGTTTTTGGTGAAGCTTTTGCCAAAGGCTGGCAGGTTTATGTAGCTTCTATTACCGAACCGGCTGCTGCGCATGCGATCAAACTTACCTTGCTGGCAGCAGCTATTGCCGTGCCTTGTAATGTGATTTTCGGTTTGGGAGCCAGCTGGGCTATCGCTAAGTTCCAGTTTCGTGGCAAACAGCTATTGATCACGCTGATTGATTTACCGATTGCGGTGTCGCCGGTGATCGCCGGTTTATGTTTTATGTTGTTGTTTGGCGCCCGCGGCTGGTGGGGCGAATGGCTGAATGATCACGATTTTGCAGTGATGTTTGCCGTACCTGGCATCGTGCTGGCTACTATTTTTATCACCTTTCCTTTTGTGGCGCGCGAGCTTATTCCACTAATGCAGGAGCAAGGCCGCGAGCAAGAGGAAGCCGCGCTGACGCTTGGTGCCAGTGGCTGGCAGACCTTCCGGCTGGTGACTTTACCTTCGATAAAATGGGCGCTGTTATACGGCATCATTTTGTGTAATGCCCGTGCCATGGGCGAGTTTGGCGCGGTGTCGGTGGTGTCGGGGAAAATCCGTGAACAAACCAACACCATGCCGCTGCATATTGAAATTCTATACAACGAATATCAGTTTGCTGCCGCTTTTGCCGTGTCGTCCTTGTTAGCCTTACTGGCGCTGCTGACCTTGGTACTGAAAAGCACGCTGCAATGGCGTGCCGCCAAAGACTACGAAGAAGCCGCTAAATTGCGGGCAGTGGAATAATGTTAACATCGGGGTCAGAGTCAATTGTTAACAGAAAATTATTAACAATTGACTCTGACCCCAAATGTTACAAATCGGATTTTTGCTGGCGGTTCTGCTTTTTCAATTTGACGATTTGATAAATCACCAGTAGATAACTGATTAAAAATAATAGATTAAAGCTGCCAACAGCGGTGGTGGTAAAGGCTTGTTCGCTTGGCAGCAATACCATTTTAACCAGCGGCAATAACATCGTGGCAAACATCACGGCCTGAACAGTACTGCTTTGCACAAATTTCACTAACAACGCCAGACCCAGACTCGCCAGCGCATACTGTAAATGCCATTGTCCCTGATACAGGCTTTGGCTGGTCAACGCAACATACGCCAGCACCAGCAAATAACTCAGCACAAAAAAATACCCCAGATAACGCACGGCGTTTTGCATTTGTTTCTCCTTGGAAGTGTTTTGGCGGCAGTATGCCTGAGTGGTTGTGAATCACCAATAACCAATGTGGATACGCGGTTGAATCTAAGGTTAAAAGCAGATAGTTTGAATTATCACAGAGGATGAAAACAACATTCTTGTGGGTGCTTTGGCTTTTGAGAAAAACTGGTTTTGGGGGCTATGATTAAGTATCACACAATGACAATAGCCGTTTATGCCGGTATCGCAGCAGTAGTGATTGGCTTGGTTGCTTTTACGCTTAGTTGGAATCTTTGGGATTACTGGGGCGGTCCGATGCCGGGTTTTCAGGTGCTACTGTTTCCGGGTAATTTGACGCTTGTTTACATCTGGCATCCGTTGTTTACCGAAGAAATAAACTTTTGGCCAAAACTGATTTTGTTGCTATTCGGGCAATTTGTTGTCGTGTTTTGCATCGTTGGATTGTTCACTTATCTGGTTAAAAAGTTGCGAACTCATGCCTCTTAATAATGACCAGCTCAGTTACCACAGTCGCAATTCAAACATTCAGGTACACTGATCTTCAGCCATCCCACCACAGGAAAAAACATGAATCTGGATAAAGCTAAAAAACGTATCGCGAAACAAGTGAAAAAGGGTTTTGATGGTTATCCTCTGATTTCATTGGCTTATTTTGGCGCTACTGCCGATTGTGCCACCGAAGTGGATGTGACTTTTCTGGCGGAAGCTGGTGCTGAAGCGCAAGTGCAAAAATTTAGTGGTAGCAGCGATGTGCGGGAAGATGAGACGATCCAATCGGTGCTGGTGAAAATTATCGAACGGGCAGAACCAAAAACGGTAACTGAAATTGCCGGTGTGGCGGTTCGTACTTAGTCCAGTTGAGTTAAGTGCAGACCACCGTAAAGCCGAATTCCTGAGTCAGATAATTTCTATTCTATTTCGGCCATTTGCTTTCGCTTTGTAAAGTGCAACATCAGCGTTTTTCAAAAGTACCCTGTGGCTATCCAGCATCGGTGTGGTGGAAACACCAGCGGAGAAAGTACAAAGCGGGATGGTCATTTCTGCTAAAAACTTCTGTTGATAAGACGCCTTTGCAGACTCAATTTCAACGATGACAGCTTTGACATCGTTACCTGGATAAAGGGCTGAAAACTCTTCTCCACCATTACGGGCAACAACAATGGCTCCAGGAAGTTTTTGCAAAAAATGCTGCGCAAAAAAGAACAACACTGTATCTCCGACATCGTGGCCAAAACTGTCATTCACTTTTTTAAAGTGGTCCAGGTCAAACAGGCATAAGGTGACTGCTTGACCTGCGTTGTGCTCAAGATGATGTTGAAATCCACGGCGATTGGCGATTTTGGTGAGTTCGTCTGAATGGACTTGATGTTGCAGCGCTTGTTCATTGAGTACCCGGGTCGTGACATCTCTTAAAAATGCGTAAATCCATAATTTTCTGTTAGCGTCGGTCATCGACGAAATACTCAATTCGACATAAAACGGCTTGTGCGTTAGTTTACGAATGGCCGGTAGTGTGACTGTCTTACCAACCATACCGGTATTTGCTGTGCCAGCACTTTGAATAAATCGCAGTATTGATTTTTTTGCCTGATCCCGCAGATGTTCCGGGCAAATGAGATCGTGAAAGTCTTTGCCAATCGCATCTTGCACATCATATTCAAACATACGGCAAGCTGCTTTGTTCCAAAACCGTACCAGCCCGGATTGGTCGGTGATAATGACCACATCATGTGATTCTTGCACTACTGAATAAAAAACGCTCATCGCATCCTGGCCTAAATCGGGCGTGGTCAAATGAATATCTATTTCCACCTAATGGCTCCTGCAGCAGTCTTGAACCCAATGTACAAAATAGCGTTTAGAAATTTATGCATTTGATATTAATTCAATTGCTTAGCTAGGGTTGTTCAGCATTGTTTGATAAATTTTGCTGTTAATCAGACCCTGTCCAATCACTTATTGGCTTTAGTATAGCTAGCTTCTCTTTCTGTGATGACCGCACTGCAAATCCATAGGCAAACTCATGGCAGAACTTGCCAGCAACCGGCGATGATATGCGATTAGAAAAGGCAGATTGCGCTAGTTGCAACCACAAGATTTTGGGTCAGTGGCGACAATTATCTGAATGTTTATGAGGTTGTTTTCACTTTTGGCTAGTGCATTGACGATGTCGAAAAGTATTAACTAAACTGCTGATATGAAAAGAAAGGTTGATTAACCTTTTGCCGGCTCAGTGTGTTAACCGAAGTGCCAGATGAGGACTTCATGACAAACGCCTTCCAGTTTGGTGCCTTTTTGTTGTGCCCCAGTGCCAGGATTTTGCAATACAACGGCTGCAATATCCGGATGGGGAGTCGCGCTTTTGATATTCTGGCGGCATTGGTGAGTGCGCAAGGTGATGTGCTGACATTGCGGGAACTTACACAGGTAGCCTGGCCGCATTCCATTGTTGAAGAAAGTAATGTGCGGGTACAAGTGGCGAACATCCGGCGGGTACTGGAAAACTGCTGTGCTGATAAACGCTACATCGCCAGTGTGGCTGGGCGGGGTTACAGTTTTGTGGAGTCAGTGGTGCTGGTTTCACCGCAGCCGGTTTCGGCATTAATGCAAATACCGATGCCGCAGCAGGAGATCGTCGGCAGGCAGCAATGTATCTCAGAGCTTTCCGAACTGGTATTGCAGCATCGCCTGGTGACTCTGGTTGGCGCAGCTGGCGCTGGTAAAACAACGTTGGCCTTAAGGGTTGCACACGAACTGTCGCAAAAACTGAACGAAGCAGCATTTTTTGTCGATTTGAGTACCGTGAATTGCGCCGAGACTGCCGAAGTTGCTTTGGCGTTAGCGTTTGGCTTCAAAACTTCTGGTGCAGATCTGTTGCCGGGACTGCTGGAATTTCTGGCAACCAAAAAAGCACTGGTCCTGCTGGATAATTGCGAACATTTGCTTGCTGAAATCACCTGCATCTGTGCGCAGATTATGGAAAAAACCACAGCGATTAGGATACTCGTGACCAGCCGTGAGGCTTTTAGAGCCCAGCATGAGTTTGTTTATCTGGTGCGCCCTTTATTAACACCACCCCAAACTGCCGTACTGACGGCACAACAAGCCTTGCTTTGGCCGGCAATTCAGCTCTTTATGCTTAGGGCAAATGAAGGCGGCGCTCAATACCATCTGAATGACGTGGATGCACCTGATGTTGCTGAACTTTGTCAGCGACTCGATGGCAACCCACACGCAATTGGTTTGGTAGCTAGCCGGGTTGCGACTTATGGCATCAAAGGTTTAGCAGAATTACTGTCAAATCAGTTCGCTTTGCACTGGCAAGGGCGTCGTGACGTATGCCCACGACAGCAAACGGTAGAGGCGATGATTGGCTGGAGCCATAACTTGTTGGCGGAGCGAGACCAGCAGGTCTTGTACCGACTGGCCATTTTTAATGGAGAATTCTCGATAGACGCCGCCGTTGCCGTTGTGTCAGATGTCCAGAATGACACTTTCGCCGTGAACGAGGCTATTGCTAACCTTGCTGATAAATTTCTAGTTACTGTTAGTTTTTCTCATGATCAAACGCAGATCCGACTGTTTGAAACGACCAAAGCATTTGCATTGGTCCGGCTATCACGCCATCCCGACAAAGATCAAATTGCCTATCGGCACGCGCTTTATTATGCCGGACAACTGCGGCAGTTTGTTGGCGAACAGTCGATAAGCAATCAACACGACATTAGGGCAAAGCAGATCCCGGAAATTGGCAACATCAGAGCCGCACTAAAATGGTCATATACAACGGGGCTGGATTTAGGTCTCGCATCCGAAATCAGCTGTATGGCCGCTCCATTATTTTTGGAGCTGAGTTTACTGCGGGAGAGTAAAAGCTGCTGTGAAAGGGCATTAAGTCTGCTGCCAGCGTCACACCAGGCCACCGATACTGAACTCAGTTTGCTGGCATCGTTAGCAATTACCTATTACTCAGCGGGTGATTACGACGGCGAGATGACGAATGTCGTGGAGCGGGGCCTGCAACTTGCTCGTTTGTTGCAGGACATGCCGTCAATATTTCATTTTATGGCTGGGCTCCATCTGGCAATGATGGCCAATGGCAGGTTTGAAGATTCATTGCTGGTAGCGAAACAATATGCCAATGAAGCGCTAAAGTGTGGCGATCAGCATGAAACCGTCATCATGCACTGGATGCTTGGCTCATCCGAACATTTCCTTGGTCAACAGGCGGTTGCGGCTGAGCATTTTGCAACAGCACAAGCATTGGTGAATCGGCAGCCATTGCGGTATTTCGAAGCAAAGGAACGGATTGTGGCAAATCTTGCGACAGCCCGAGCTAGTTGGATGATGGGGCAAGCAGATATCGCGGTGCAGCAAGCGCTTGCCGCTATCGACGATAGCAGATACCACCCGGATTCTTTTTATTTATGTGCAACTTTGTGTTTTCCAATTTTGCTAAGTAATAAGTTGTATGCATTGAGTGAACATCTGATCCAGGAGATGGATAATGCGGCAAGTGACTATAAAATGGCCGTTCGTCATCTGGTCATTCATTTTTTGCAAGGGTTGCTGTCGCACAGCAAAGGGGAGATGACTGCCGCGCAATTTCATCTGCAGCACACCGTTGATATGTTAGTGCCACCGAAGATGAGTGTTGTCAGAGTGGATGCTTTGCAAGCTCTGGCCGAAGCGCTTTGCAGTAATGACCTTCAGCAGCAGGCACTGTGTACCATCGATGAAGCCATCAATTTGGCGGAAAAAACCGGCGGTATTTATAACCTGGCCGATTTGTTCAGAACAAAAGTTGAAGTCATCATGAGCATGCATGAACCTGATCAGGCGGCTGTGGATGAGCTTCTGCGGCAGGCATTAACCTGTGCACAGCATCAAGCGGCGACTGGCTGGGAGCAAAAAATCAGATTTACCATGTTCCGGCTACACATTCCAATGAAGCATTCCGGCTAAGCAGATCAAGCAAGTTGGAACCCTGCCAATTACTGCGAAATCAGCCATCGTTTTGTTGCCCAAGACTTCACTGAATTTAACATCTCTTAACTTCCTCAGTTTCGTGATAGCCCCTACATTTATAGCCTGATTAGCTCGAGTCACGTCACAACAAGCGGAACATCTGAAGAGGAGGCTCATCATGATGATCAGGTTAAAACTAGCCGGCTTTGTTCTTGTTGGTATCGCTTTGCTGCTGAATGGAGCAGGCAATATTGCAGTTGCGGCGGAGAAATCGCTAAGCCAAAACAAGCCTGCATCAACCTATGTGGTGATGGCGACCATTACGGTCAAGCCACAGCATTTTGCACAGTTCGTACAAGAAACACTGCCGTTAATCGAAAAAAGTCGGGCCGAAGCCGGGCTGAAGATTTATCAGCTGCATCAGTCGCACCAAAATCCGCTGCAGTTTATGTGGTACGAACACTTTGATGATAAAGCGGCGTTCGACTTTCATGTGCAGTCATCTCATGTTTCAGCATGGGCGAAAATTGTCGGAGAGTTGGCCTCAGTGCAGTTGGTGGCCACACCATTTCATTTTGTTGAGTCTGGTGTGGATATAGTCGCACCTCAAAATTAACAAAGCCGGTTTACTTCGGAGGCGCGCGAAAATGAAAGCACCATATGTCACGCTGGTTCTTGTGTCGTGCAGTATCACACCTTACTTCGCCGAGGCTGCAAGCTCAGTTGCAGCCCGGATGGATGGTGTACAACATTTTGGGATTACGGTTAAAAATATTGACCGGGCCCACAAGTTCTATACCCAGGTTTTAGGGGGAACTGAAGTGATGCGGGATGGCGATTTTCAAGGCGATCAAATTCATAACACCTTGATGCAGATTGATGATTTAAATGCAAAAGCGCGAGGTGTAAACCCTCGTGCTATTGGTGTCCCCAATTTACGCAGTGGCGACCAGCGACTTGATGTGGTGTTTATTCAGTTTAAAAATGTTGTGGTCGAACTGCTGCAATATCGTGATGCGGTGCAGCAACCCTGGACTGAAGGAACCTTTGCGCCCGGCCACGAAAATACCGCCCCCTCCTTTCCGACCAATATGCATGTGTCGTTTCAAATTAAAGAGGATGCGGATTTTGATCAATTTATCGCTGATTTGGAAAAAGAAGCAAAAGCACTGGGGATGAACAATGTTCGTTGCAATCGCAATGTATTGGCCACGTCTGAAAACGAGCGACTCAAGGCGCCAGTCGAAGGCAACGCCTTAGAAATTACCGAAGGCAAATCCAATGGCTGGGCTTTGGCTTATTGCAAAGGGCCGGAAGGCGAGCAGCTCGAATTTAATCAGGTGAAAGCACCTGTGAAGCAATTATTTGAACAAGCCAAACAAGCTCATGATCAAAAATACCAGAACATCAAATAGCAATTTATTTAGGTTTAGGGGTTATTTTACAACAAGCCAGCTATGCCAACCGGGTTGCTGGTGTTGGGTTGGTAAACACGGGGAAGTCCAGTGCTAACAGCATTCGCGTTTGTCGATATTCCTGCCCCAGCAGCCAGCGTCTGGCAGTTGCTTGGCGGTTTTAATTCGTTGCCACAGTGGCTGCCTTACGTTTCACATTCAGCTCTGGAAGGTGGTGGGCGGCTTCGCCGCCTTCAGACCATTGTTGGCGGAATTATCGTCGAACAACTGTTAACTTTTGACGAAAAAGCGATGACTTTTAGTTACCAAATTCTGGAGACACCTTTTCCGGTGGCGAACTATGTATCGGCGATGCAGGTTAAATCAGTTTCGGATAACGTCCGGGTGGAATGGTCAGGCGAATTTAACGCCATGGGTATTCCGGACGAAGATGCCATCGAATTGATCCAGGGTATTTACGAGGGAGGTCTGGATGCATTGCGACAGCATTTCTGTGAAAAATGAAGGGGGAGCCTATTGCAGTTAGCGGCTGTTTTGGCTGTAGTTTTTTGTTAAAGCGCGGCTACACTTGCCGCAGTGTTAGTCGCTATTTCAGTAATAAGCGTACGCAACCATCGATGCGCTGGATCGTGCCGGTAGCGCACGTGCCAGGCCATTTCGACCGGGAAGGTGCCTAAATCAACCGGGGCTGGTAACACTTTTAACCGCGGATCTGACGCTAGCCGTAAACAGATTTGGCGGGGGATCGTGGCGCAGTAATCGGTGACGGCAATAATTTCCGGAATGGCCAGAAAATGTGTCACTGAAACCACCACTTCGCGTTTTAAGCCTTTGCGCTCCAGCAGCTGAAATAAACCCGCTTTTAACCGCCCCGGCGGTAACATATTGACATGCTTCAGGTGCTCG
Source organism: Rheinheimera sp. SA_1 (assembly GCF_001669775.1). Lineage (GTDB taxonomy): Bacteria > Pseudomonadota > Gammaproteobacteria > Enterobacterales > Alteromonadaceae > Pararheinheimera. The sequence goes on along the minus strand of NZ_LXWK01000011.1, from coordinate 1,485,519 downwards.
TACTGAGCGACCGAAATCTGATCGGAGATGGTGGGGTGATCCGCGCGCACCACACAAGCAAGACCATCATCCATCAGATGTTGCACCACCAGATTATCCGGTGGTTCGGTGATACGGCCAATCACCATGGTCGTTGATCCTGAAATTACCCCTGTTTCGGCTAAATCCGTGCCAAAGGGCGTCAGCCGCAGTCGGATCCCTGGCGCTCTGTCGCGTAGCTGCGCCACGATGGCCGGCATCAGCACAAACTCGACATAGCTGTTTGGGGCAATGGTGACGAGTTGTTTGGTGTTCGCCGGATCGAAGTCTTGCTGGCCAAGAATAACGTCGTCCATGCTGGCCAAAGCTGCGGCAATGATCGGTGCCAATTCTTCCGCTTTTTGTGTCGGCTGCATGCCATAACGCTCGCGGATAAACAGCGGATCTTTGAGTAGTGTGCGGAGCCTGGTCAGCGCATTGGACAGGGCAGGTTGGGTCATCCCAAGCCGCTCGGCAGCACGGGTGACGTTTCGTTCTTCCATCATTGCGAGGAAAACCGGGAATAAATTCAGATCGTATTTCATCCAGATATACTGTCAGCAACATATCTTAAATTCAATAAATAAATTAGTTGAATATCTGGGTTGGGCGCATGCTTGGTTTCATCAAAGGGGCGCAGTGTGAACAGGCTCCCGCAGAACCAACACCGATGTTTAACCAATTTTTGAATTGAATGAGGATCCCAACATGAACAACGCAGCAGCAACGCAAACCGCAGAACAAGCATTATTTTCGCCCGTGCAAATTGGCCGTTTCACCCTGCCAAACAGAATTTTTATGGCGCCTTTGACCCGTTCCCGCTCGAATGCCGCAGGGCACACCCAAACGCCGTTACATGCTTTGTATTATGCGCAGCGTGCCAGTGCCGGGCTGATTATTTCAGAGGCCACGCAAATCAGTCAGCAAGGTCAGGGGTATGCCTGGACACCGGGGATCTACACTGAAGAACAAGTGGAAAGCTGGAAGCTGGTGACCGACGCCGTACACAATATGGGCGGTCGGATTTTTAATCAGTTATGGCATGTCGGTGGTGTGTCACATCAGGTGTTTCAGCCAGGCAACCAGACGCCTGTTTCTGCCAGCGCCTGGACGCCAACCGGTATGGCCTTTGTCGGCGATTATCATCCGGACGGTCCGGTATTGCCGCACCCGGAGGCTCGCGAGCTGACCAAAGCAGAAATTAAGCAGATCGTAAAAGACTATCAGCATGCAGCGGTGATGGCAGCCAAGGCAAATTTCGATGGTGTTGAGTTTCATGCCGCCAATGGCTACCTGATTGACCAGTTCCTGCGTGATTCAGTGAACAAAAGATCAGATGAATACGGTGGCTCTATTGAAAACCGCATCCGCTTATTAACAGAGGTCGTAGATGCTCTGCTTGAAGTACTACCTGCTTCCCGTATCGGTGTACGTTTAACGCCAATTGACGGTGTTGGCGGTAGTTATGACAGCGATCCCAATGCGTTGTATACCGCAGCGGCAAAAGCTTTGGCAGGAAAAGGACTAGCCTATTTACATGTAGTGCGGCCGAATTCTCATGTCAGCAGTGAAGAAAATGTGGGCACCGGCGCTGCGATAGTGCAGAACATGCGTAAAGCTTTTGATGGCCCTTTTATCGTCAATGGTGAGTTCTCGCCGGAAGAGGCTGAGGCCTGGGTGAAAGCTGGCAAGGCCGATGCTGTTAGTTTTGGCCGACCTTTTGTTGCAAACCCGGACTTACCGGCCCGGATCGCCCAAAACGGTCCTTACAATGCAGGCGATAGAACAACTTTTTTTGGGGGTAATCATCTTGGTTATACCGATTACGAAACCCTGCATAAAAGCAAAATTTAAGTAAATAGCAATTTTTGCAATTAAATCAGCGCGATAACCCGGAGAGACATCGTCTCTCCCAAAAACCTGAGGAGCACATCATGGCACTAAAAGATCTTCTTCCTGGCAAGCTGGGTTTTGGTACCGCCCCGCTTGGTAATATGTTCCGCGATATTCCAGAGCAGGAAGCCCGCGCGACCGTCGATGCCGCATGGAATGACGGCATCCGTTATTTCGACAACGCGCCTTTTTATGGCGCAGGTTTGGCCGAAATCCGCATGGGCGAAGCGCTAGCAGGGAGGCCGCGACAAGATTATGTGATCAGCACCAAAGTAGGCCGGCTGGTACTGGACGAAATTGAAGAAGTCAGCGCCCGTGATTTGGGTGAAAAGGGCGAGGTGTTTAAATACGGCCGTTCAAATAAAATCGTCAACGACTACTCCGCCGATGCAACGTTACGGTCGATTGAAGACAGTTTAAAACGACTGAAAACCGACCAGATTGAAATTGTCTGGGTGCATGACATCGCACAGGATTTCTATGGCGACGAATGGCTCAGCATGTTTGAAAGCGCCCGCAAAGGTGCTTTTAAAGTGTTAGACAGGCTACGCGATGAAGGCGTGATCAAAGCTTGGGGCTTAGGCGTCAATCGGGTTGAACCTATTGAATTATTGTTGGATCTGGCTGAACCACAACCGGATGGATTCCTGCTGGCTGGCCGTTATACGCTGCTGGATCATCAACATGCTTTGCAACGGGTCATGCCAAAAGTGCAGCAACAAGGGTTAGGGATCGTGGTTGGTGGCCCTTATAGTTCCGGCGCCTTGGTTGGCGGGCCGAATTTTGAATATGCGCCGGCTCCTGCGGCGATCATCCAAAAAGTCGCAAAAATTAAAGCACTGGCTGACCAATACGGCATCAATATCAAAGCTGCTGGTTTGCAGTTTGCGCTGGCAAACCCCGCAGTGGTGGCGGTGATCCCTGGCGCCAGCAAACCAGGGCGGATTGCGGAAGACAGTGCCGCGCTAAAAACTGTGGTGCCGGCTGACTTCTGGCATCAATTACGCCATGAACAGCTGGTACATCCGGACGCACCTTTGCCCGTTGACCAGCGTTAACAGGCAGATCACAGTGCTGCAGCACGATCAGTTTTAAACCATAAAAAAAGCCCCGCGGTGTGCACCAGCGGGGCTTTTTTATCAGCTAACGGCTAATTAGTTCTTAGCAGCGGCAGCTTTCTTTTCTTTTTCTTTCTGGATCACAGCATCAGCCACGTTTTGTGGACATGGAGCATAGTGAGAGAATTCCATCGAGAACTGACCACGACCAGAAGTCATAGTACGCAGTGTAGAGATATAACCGAACATCTCAGACAGTGGTACGTCACCTTTGATCCGAACGCCAGTTACGCCAGCTTCCTGACCAGAGATCATGCCACGACGACGGTTTAAGTCGCCGATCACATCACCTACGTGATCTTCTGGGGTGAACACGTCAACTTTCATGATTGGCTCAAGCAGTTGTGCGCCAGCTTTTGGAATTGACTGACGGAAAGCGCCTTTCGCAGCGATTTCGAACGCGATAGCTGATGAGTCAACTGCGTGGAAACCACCGTCGAATACTTCAACTTCAACGTCTAATACCGGGAAGCCCGCTAAAGTACCTGTGCTCATCATTGAAGCAAAACCCTTCTCGATGGCTGGCATAAATTCTTTTGGAACGCTACCACCAACAGTGGCAGAGATGAACTTGAAGCCTGAACCTTGCTCGCCCGGACGAATGCGGTAGTCGATTTTACCGTATTGACCTGAACCACCAGATTGTTTCTTGTGGGTGTAGCTGTCTTCAACTTCACGGGTGATGGTTTCGCGGTAAGCAACCTGTGGTTGACCAACGACTAATTCAACACCGTAAGTACGTTTCAGGATGTCTACTTTGATATCTAAGTGCAGTTCACCCATGCCTTTCAGAATCGTTTCGCCTGAATCAACATCAGTCTCTACGCGGAAAGTTGGATCTTCTGACACCATCTTACCGATGGCGATACTCATTTTCTCAACAGAACCTTTATCTTTTGGTGTTACAGAGATAGAGATTACTGGCTCTGGGAAGATCATCGGTTCTAAAGTACATTCGTGTTTTGGATCACACAGAGTGTGACCAGTTTGCGTGTTGTTCTTCAGACCCACTAACGCAATGATGTCACCAGCCTGAGCGGACGTCAGGTCAGTACGGTCGTTTGCGTTCATCTCAACCATCCGGCCGATACGCTCGGTTTTACCGGTGAAAGAGTTCAGTAAGGTATCACCCTTGTTCAGAACACCAGAGTAAATCCGGATAAAGGTCAGGGCGCCGAAACGGTCATCCATGATTTTGAATGCTAAAGCGCGGAATGGCTCGTCAGCAGATACGATTGCGTATTGGCCATTTGGAGCACCTTCTTCGTCAGTCAGTGGCTGTGGGTTTACTTCAGTTGGTGATGGTAAATAATCAACAACTGCGTCCAGTACTAACTGCATACCTTTGTTTTTGAAGGCAGAACCACAGTAAGTTGGGAAGAATGCCAATTCACGGGTACCTTTACGGATACAGGCTTTGATCTGTTCAACAGTCGGTTGTTCACCTTCCATATAAGCCATCAACAGGTCATCGTCTTGTTCCACGGCAGTTTCAACTAACTGGTCACGGTACATCGCAACGTCATCTGCCATATCCGCTGGGATATCCAATATTTCGTAGTTTTCTGGCTTGCCAGAATCATCCCACACGTAAGCTTTTTCAGTTAACAGGTCAACCACGCCAACGAAAGTGTCTTCACGGCCGATTGGTAAAGTCATGATCAGTGGCTGAGCGCCCAGGACGTTTTTAACTTGTTCTGTCACGCGGATGAAGTCAGCACCGATACGGTCTAACTTGTTAACGAAGATCAGACGCGATACTTTCGCATCGTTGGCATAACGCCAGTTGGTTTCTGACTGAGGTTCAACACCGCCTGAACCACAGAATACACCGATACCACCGTCTAATACTTTCAGAGAACGGTAAACTTCAACGGTGAAGTCAACGTGGCCTGGGGTATCGATAACGTTGAAACGGTGACCTTTCCAGAAACAAGTTACAGCTGCTGACTGGATCGTAATACCGCGCTCAGCTTCTTGTACCATGAAGTCAGTGGTAGATTCACCTTCGTGAACTTCACCTATCTTATGGATTTTACCGGTCAGTTTCAGGATACGCTCGGTAGTAGTAGTTTTGCCGGCATCAACGTGGGCGAAGATACCAATGTTTCTGTATAAGGATAAATCTGCTGACATAGTCATCTCGATAAGCTAGGGTTTGAAAATAGTGCGACAATATACAGGAAATTATTCGGTTTTGCCCGAAAAAAAAGCAGCAAGGATCGCAAAATTGATCCTGTTGCTGTCAATTGTGTTTTGCAGCCGCAATAAAGCATCGCAAGTTATTGTTTCAGCTTGATGATCCAACAGATCCTTTCGTCTGCTTTTAACCAGAATTCAGCGCCGGACATCAGCCGACCATCTGATTATCATAAAAGTGTCATACCCCAATGGTACATAGCTAAGCTCGTGGTACTGCCAGCCTTGCTGGTGCTAAAAAGGGTTCGTCATGCCGTTAAATGATCATCTGGCCGAGTTGCAGCATATTCTGGATCAGCAGCTGCTAACACCGTTGTTTCAGCCGATTTTATCTTTAACCAGCGGTGAGCTGGTGGGCTATGAAGCCTTGATCCGCGGGCCTTCCGATAGTCCTTTGCATTCGCCGTTATTATTATTCAAAAGCGCCATGACTTTTGGTTTGCTGGAGCGGCTGGAAATGCTTTGCCGTAAAATCAGTATCAGCGCTTTTGCCGCGGCGAAAGTTGAAGGTTTACTGTTTTTGAACGTCAACCCACTGTTATTACTCACTTCCGATCACCCAACCGGCCTCACCAAACAACTTATTCAGCAGTCCGGTCTCGATCCATCCCGGGTGGTGATTGAGTTATCTGAGCAATATCAGGTGGATGACGCCAATTTATTGCTGACCGCGGTTTGTCATTACCGCGAGTTAGGCTTTTTAATTGCGATTGATGATTTAGGCAGTGGTTTTTCCGGGCTTAAACTCTGGTCGGAATTGAAACCCGAGATCGTCAAAATTGATCGTTATTTTATCGACGAAGTGCATCGCGACCCGACCAAAAAAGCCTTTGTGAAAAACATCATTGCGCTGGCCAAAGCCACCGGCTCTAAAGTAGTGGCTGAAGGCATTGAAACCAGCGAAGAGTTGTTATTATGCCGCGAGTTGGGCGCTGATTTGGGCCAGGGCTATTTACTCGGCCGTCCCGCCGCCGGTTTTCTAAAACATCCACAACATCATCTGTTACTGAGCCAAGCCAGTAGCAGTGTCAGTTATGCCGACTCGATTTTACCTTTGGTGATGGATCAAATGGCCATCTCAGCCCAAACGCCAAGCAGCCAGGTATTTGAAATATTTCAAAAACGACCTGAGCTGCATTGTCTGGCGGTGCTGGAAGGTGAAAAACCGGTTGGCCTGATTAGCAAAGTGGCGTTGTACGAGAAATTCTCTCAGCCTTATGGCCGCTCGTTATTTGAGAAAAAACCGGTGCGTGATGGTATGGATGCCAATCCGATTATCGTCGATGAACAAGCTTCTTTGGATGAAGTGAGCCAGTTGGTGTCGGCCTCGGCGGATGACGACCAAAGCTGGTTCTTTATTGTTACCCGTGATGGCAATTATTTGGGCGTCAGTTCAATCCGACAGTTACTGAAGCGGGTCAGCGATAACAAAGTACAGCTAGCGCGTTATGCCAATCCGCTGACCATGCTGCCGGGCAACGTACCGATTTATCGCCATATCGATCAGCTGCTGGCGAGTACGCAGCCATTTTCGGTGGCTTATCTGGATTTAAATCACTTTAAACCTTACAACGACTTTTATGGTTACAGCAAAGGTGATTTGGTGATCCAATTGCTGGCTGATGTGATCCAGCAAGAAGTAAATAGTCATTGTGATTTTGTCGGCCATATTGGTGGCGACGATTTTATTATTGTGTTCCCGGAGGATGAAGATAATCCTGGCGCAACGGCATGTTGCAGCCGGATTGTCAGCCAATTTCAGCAGCGGATTATGTTCTATTACGAACCCGAACATCTGGCCGCTAAAGGGTTTGCCGCCAATGATCGCAGTGGCGGTCAGCATTTTTATCCGCTACTGAGTTTAGCGGTTGGGCTGGTTTCACCAGACCCACAGCAATGCCGCAGTCATCATGACGTCTCTGCGCTGGTCACTGCGGCAAAACAACAAGCAAAGAAAATTGCCGAAGGCGGCATTTTTGTCTCGCGTCGGCGGCAGCCGTTGTTAGTCGTACAAGCCTGATTGTTAACTGCGGGGTCAGAGTCAATTGTTAACAGAAATCTGTTAACAATTGACTCTGACCCCGCAGTTAACATTTATACCCGAAATAGGCTTGGAATTAGCCCAGTCCAGCGTTTAAAGGCACGGCGAAAATTATGCTCGTCGGAATAACCTAACCGCTCAGCCAGTTGTTTGTTGGAAAGTTCATGCTGCGTCAACAACGATACTGCCAGTTGATTGCGAACTTCATCCAACAGTTGGCTGTAGCTGGTGTGATGTTGCGCCAGTAAACGTTTTAAGGCGCTGGGGCTAAGCGCCATCGTTTCCGCCAGTTGCTCTGGTGATAACAATTGCGGCAAAGCCCGTAGTAGCGCTTTGCCCGCAAATTCCAGCACGCCAGGCCGTTTTGGCAATAACCGTTGTTGCTGGCGGCAAATCCGCCGGGCATTTTGAAAAGCTTCGGCATTTGGTCGTAAAAAAGGTTGTCGCCATAGGTGGTTGGCGATTTCAATGCCATTAAATGTTTGCTGATAACGCACTTCGGTTTGCCATAATGTCTGATCAGCGGCGGCGGTTTTGCTGGCCGGACACCGCAGATAAATCACCGTGCCTGCAGTGCTACCAAGCTGCTGCCGGATCAATTGCAACATCAATGACAACCAGATTTTCGCGATAAACTGTTGCTGCGAACCCAGACCAATGCCCGGCCGTAATTCGATGCGGGTGCTGTGATGGCCGCTTTGTAACTGCACATACAAAAACGGCACCAGTTGCTGCCGAAAATATAGTAGTTGCGCCAATGCCTGGCGTAAATTATCGGATGTGTTGATCAGCTGACATAACGCCAGATAAGGGTTCTGCAATAACGCGCTGGCGGTCAGAAAGGGTAATTCCGGACTTGGCAATTGCTGGCAGTTGCCGACCAGTTTCAGCCAGGCGGCTGCATCAATCCGGTACTGAGGTTTTTGGCAATCGGGTTCAAATAGTCGGGTACCGCTCAGTAGCTGTGCGCTGTTGGCGCCACGCCTTTTCGCCATGTCCAGCAAATCAGGGACCTGATGCCGCATCAGCAGCACCTTGTCCTGATAACTAAAATAGGGCGGCGCTGTTGCTGTCACACTGTCACAACCTGCAACGTTGCCGCCGTGGCTTTGGTTTTGGTCAGTTCTTTGCTGGCTAGCTGTAATGCAGCTTCGGCGTTTTGGATCAGTTGGTGATGTTTAATGCTGAATTCCAGCACCACACCGGTCAACGCGATACCATGCTCTGGCAACAATTGACGTAATTGTTGCTGTAAGTGACGGTTTAACACTTGTGCGGTGGTTGCTTCGGTTTGTGGCAGCAGCGCGACAAAACAGTCACCGGCGTACCGGCAAATCAAATCACGCTGGCGCAGTTGATGGGTGAGGAGTTCACTGAATTGCGTCAGTAAATGGTCGCCAGCGGCGATGCCAAAACGCCGGTTATAGTCAGAAAAGCCGCTGATATCGAGCATCAATAACGACAACGGTTGTTGCTGTTGCCGGTGCAGTTCCAGCTCGCGGTCCAGCACGGCCTGTAAATACAGCGGGCCGTACAGCTGGGTCAGCGGATCCAGCAGCTGATGGTCGCGTAAAAACAGCTCCCTTACCTGTAACTGCCGGTTGATGGCTAATTGCTCGCGATGCCAGCCAAGTAAGCCAAAAGTCAGCAATACCATGCCCACAGGCGCCGGAAAGGACTCCAGCCAGCTCATCAGCCGGATGGTATCGGGGTAGCTTAGTACTTCATCAAGTACATCCAGGCTATAAGAAAATACCAGTAAGAAACTTCCGGCAAACAACCAGTTGGTCACAGGCCCGCGCGGTCTGCTGCAGACAATCAGACACAACCAACTGGCAGCAACGACTAAAGTTGTGATTTCGCCAAGACTGTCCCACCAATCGACCCGGCCATCGGCTTTCAGGTCGCCGATTTGAAAAGCTAACAAAATTGCCAGCAGCAACAGCAGCAGACTGCCGCAAAGTTTATCCAGATGTTGACGCCACATGCGGTTCGTCCTTGGAAATCAAAACAAAGCTTCATCTTCAGCGATCCGGATGACGTCCGCGTGACCATTACATGACCAAAATATGACCAAAACACCAGTGGCTGCGCTGCAAAGACCCGGGTCAGCAGGGCGCAGACAGTTGTATTCCTGATGGCTGTTTTGTCATACAGATTTTTGACAATAGTCGCAGTCACTTAATGATTCCGGCAGGATGTTATGAACAATTCCAAAGCTTTGAATAAATCCAACTCGCAATGCAACTCTCAGTACCAATCCAAATTTCAACTGGCAGCAACCAGCATCGCCTGTGCATTTGCCTTAGGCCTGGCCGTCCCGGCACTGGCAGATGCACCGGTCAGCGGTCGGGTGGTTGATAACCGTCAACAACTGCTGGCGGGTGCTGAAGTTAGCATTGTTGAACTGCAGCTCAAACGCACAACTGCCGCTGATGGCCGGTTTCTATTTCCGAAGTTACCGGCAGGTAGTTACACCCTGCGGGTAGATTATTTGGGGGCCGCCATCAGCACGTTGAACTTTCAGGTGGCCGATGCGCCGCTGGTACTGGCGGATCTGAAGCTCTCTTCAAAGCTTTCAGCAAAAGCAGCCGCAAACTCCACAGCGGGTACCGGTGCGCTGGAACATATCGAAGTCACCGGGCAGTCCGGCGCCATGAGTAAAGCACTGAACCGGCAACGCAATGCCGGTGGCATTGTCACTGTTGCCAGCACTGATGAGCTGGGGCAGTTCCCGGATAGCAACGTTAGCGAAGCTTTGCAGCGCCTGGCTGGTTTATCGGTAGAACGCGACCAGGGCGAAGGTCGCTTTGTGCGGGTACGGGGTTTGGCACCGGATTACAATGCTGTGACCTACAACGGCACGCAGCTGGCAGCACCGGAAGCTGGGCGTCGCGCCGTGGCGCTGGATGTGATCCCATCCGATTTACTGGAATCGGTGGAAGTGAATAAAACCCTGTCGCCGGATATGCCGGCCGGTTCATTAGGTGGCACCGTTGAAATTAAAAGTTTGTCGGCCTTTGATCGCAGCAGCGACTTTTATTCGCTAACCGCCGAAAACGGCTATAACCAGTTGGTCAGCGCCCATAGCCCGAAGGTTTCCGGTGTGTACAGCACTATTCTGGATGCGGCCGGTGAAACCGATGCTTTTGGTATTGCGCTGGCCGGCAGTTATGCCAAACGTAAATTTGGTTCTGACAACGTTGAAACCGGCGGCAGCTGGGATTTTGAAGAAGGTTTAGAAGAATTTGAACTGCGCGATTATCAAATCAGCCGCGAACGGATTGGTTTGGCGCTGAATCTGGATTATCGCCCGGGCAACAATAGCGAATATTACCTGCGCAGTTTATACAGCCGTTTTACTGATTCCGAACAGCGTCAGGGTTTAATTGTGGAACTTGCCGATCCGCTGCCGGCCGGTCAAACCGGTGAAGCAACGCTGATCCGTTCCTTAAAACAACGGGATGAAGCACAAAGTATCAGCGCACTGGTGCTGGGCACCAAACAGCTGGTCGGCAACTGGGAATGGCTGCTGGAAGCCGGTACCAGCAAAGCCGATGAAGATACGCCGTTTAATATTGCCGCTGCCAATTTTGAGCAGGACTTTGATGAAGGCGTGGGTTTTTCCGGGCAGCAACAAATTAAGTTAACTGCGCCAACGGACGCTTATCTGGCGGAAGGTTATGAGCTGGATGAAGTGGAAATGGGCGATACCTTCACTAAAGAAACCGAACGTAATGCGAAGTTTGATTTGAGCCGCGAAATTATTCAGCCCAATGGCGCGTTGCAGTTAAAAACCGGTTTTAAAGTCAGTCAGCGTGAAAAAACGGCGGACGAACAAGTCTGGGCTTTTGGCGATCTGGATGAAGAGGGCGTCAGCAAACTTGGCTTGACCGATTATGCCGCTGGCACCGTTGACTACGGTTTGGGGCAAATGGGGCAGGCCATTGATCCGGCAAAAATTTACGCGCTGGTTAACTCCTTGGATCGCAGCGATTTTGTTGACGAAGTCGAGTCGCAAATTAATAACTATCAGGTGGACGAGGATTTATCCGCTGCTTATCTGATGGCGCAGTGGGAACGCGAGCAGTGGCAGCTGATTGGCGGTGTGCGTTACGAGCACGAACAGCGTGATGCCCGTGGTGTGCGTTACGACGATACGACTGAGACCTTTAGCCAGAATCAGCTGAAAACCAGCGAAGGCTATTGGCTACCGGCGCTGATCGGCCGTTACAACTTGTCTGAGCAAAGTATTGTGCGGGCGGCGGTCAGTACCGGTTTGGTCCGGCCGAACTTTCAGCAACTGGCTCCGGCTTATTTGCTGGAAGAGGATGACGGCGATTTGGAAGCCAGTTTTGGTAATCCGGCATTAAAAGCGCTGCGCTCCACCAACTATGATTTAGGTTTTGAGCATTATGCTGACGATTTGGGCGTGTTGTCCGGCATGTTGTTTTACAAACAAATCAGTAATTTTATCTACGAAGCCGACCTCGCCGGTCAGCCTGGCTATGAAGAATTCGCCAAAGCAGAAACCTTTATCAACGGCGACGATGCCACGTTATATGGCCTGGAACTCAATGCTGTGCATCAGGTGTCGGGTTATGGTAACTGGCTGGATCACTTGCTGATTTCCACCAACCTGACCATCACAGGTTCAGATGCTGAGCTGGATTGGTTGGATGACGGTGACTGGCAACAACGTAGCACTTCACTGCCGAGTCAGTCCGATCGAACCGCCAACCTGGCGCTGGGTTATGAAAGTGACAAGCTTAGCTTACGCCTCGCGGCCAACTACAAATCAGCGTATCTGGCCGAAGTCGGTGATATTACCGACAGCGCTTATGACGTTTACGCCGATGATCACTTGCAGCTCGATTTTAGCAGCAAATACAAAATTAACAGCGGCATCCAGCTGTACTTTAATGTGGTCAATCTGAACGACGAGCCATACTACGCCTACACCGGTCGTCAGGCTTACAACTTCCAGTATGAAACTTATGGCCGCACTTTTGTGCTGGGCTTGCAGATCACCAACTGGTAAGGGGCAGCAATGCGAACATTTATTGGCTTGAAAACACCGATGTTGCTGCTGAGTTTGGTGAGTCTGGCGAGCTTGCTGAGTGTAGAAAGTGTCGCAGCAGAGGCGGTAAAGGAAGCGGATCCGCAGGGCAATACGCTGGTGCCTGCTGGTGTCAGCCGATATCAACCGACGATATTTCCGGATCGGATTATTCTGATCCCAACGGCGACCCCGGCATTGTCGCAAACCGTGAACTGGCGGACTCAGCTGTTGCAGGCGCCGCTGGTCGCTGAAATTGCACCAGCCGGTGATGGCCCGGCATTGCATCTTGCGGCAAAACGCTTTACTGCCAATAGCCGGCAAATTCAGACTGACAATGGTCCAAGTGCACACCATCAGCTGACTTTTAGTGATCTGCAGCCCGATACGCTTTATGCCTATCGGGTGCAGGGCCTCGGCACCTGGAGTGAATGGCTGCAGTTTCGCACCGCCAAAACCAACTTCGCGCCGTTTCGCGCCATCTATTTTGGTGATGCGCAAAATTCCCTGAAGTCGCATTTTTCCCGAGTGGCCCGCGCTGCTTTGTTAAAAGCGCCGGATGCAGCTTTGATGATCCACGCCGGTGATTTGGTCAACTCGCGGTATGGTGTGCTCGATAACGAGTGGGGCGAATGGTTTGATGCAGCGGGCTGGCAGGCAGGTATGGTGAATCAGTTGATCGTGGCTGGTAATCATGAATATCTGAAGCTCAATGAAGATACGCCGCAGGAACGCAGAGTGCTATCGCCACAGTTCAGCGCCCAGTTTGGGGTTGTGCAAAATGGCCCGCAGCCGCTACGCGACACCGTTTACTTTACCGATTACCAAGGTGTGCGTTTTATTGCGCTCAATTCCACCGAAGCGCTGGAAAATGAAGCGATGGCGAAACTGCAGGCAGAGTGGCTGGAGCAGGTGCTTTCGAATAATCCGCAGCGCTGGACCGTCGTCAGTTACCACCATCCGATGTTTTCGGTGTCGCAGGGCCGCGATAACCCAAGGCTACGGCAATATTGGCAGCCGTTGTTTGCAAAATATGGCGTCGATTTAGCGCTGCAAGGGCACGACCATGTGTATGGCCGCAATGTTGCCAGCGGCGTCAGTCAGGCGCATGCCGGCACTGTCTATTTGGTGTCGGTGGCGGGGCCAAAAATGTATCTGGTGGCCGATCCGGCGCGCCGGGCGATGCAAAAAGTGGCGGAAGATACCCAATTGTTTCAGCTGCTGGATTTTGAGCAGGATGTGCTGCGATATCAGTCAATGACGGTCAGCGGCCAGCAGTACGACAGTTTTGAACTGCAGCGCCAGCCCGATGGCAGCAAACGTTTGCTGGAAACTGCACCAAGCAAACTGTTACCGCAGCGACGTTGTGGTAATCCGGACACGACCACCCTTGCCAATAAAAAATGTTGGGAAGGCGATGATTTTGGTTTGGCGTCAAAGGCTAACCGCTGATGTGGTTAACGGCTGAAAATCAGCCCGGTCATTACGAATTTGGAATAAAAAAATGAAAAAACTCATGTTAACTGCAGCCATCACCAGCCTGTTATTGGGTTGTGGTACGCAGCAATCTTATGCCATTGGCACCGCTGCGGCGAAGACGGATATCGCTAAAGAATCAGTTAAAAACACAGCGCCGCAAACCTTATTGCGCACTGCTGCCCATCATTATGTGCAGGCTGAAGTGGCCGGGCAATCATTGCAGTTCGTGTTAGATCAACAAGGATTAAAAGTGCTGGCTGCTGCCAATCAACAGCCACTGGCAACGGCTGCCGGCAATTTCGTTCGGCTCACCAGTCAGCTGCTTGCTGATGGCAGTTTGCTGCTGGCGGCGATGGAAGCGGACACCCAAAGTCTGCATCTGTGGTTGTGGCAGCAGGGCCAACTGCAGCCGCAGTTGCAACAGGTGATTAATAGCCGGGTGGTGGAAGATTTATGTTTCTACCAAAGTGCGTCGAATCAGCAATTGTCGTTATTTTTACTTGGTGGCCGTGGCGGCGCTGATCAGCTATTGTTGCAACAAGCGGGCAAATGGCTGGCAACACCTGTGGTGATCCGCGAATTAGCGGTTCCTTACGACAGCAAAGCCTGTGCTGTGGATGCCAATTCCGCTACTTTGTATGTCAGTGAACCCAATGCCATCTGGCGTTATCAAGCCGAGCCCGAAGCAGATGAAGGCCGCGAATTATTGCAGGTAAAGCAGCCGTTTGGTGCGATCAACGCTGAGATTGTCGCACTGTCGGTATTGCCGGATGGCAGCGTATTGGCGCTGGAAGAACAACCGGCGCGGTTGTTGCGGATTGTTGCTGACAGCAATACAGCCCACACCAATAGCTCCATACAAAGCTGGTCGCTTGGTGATGATGCTGTGGCAGCGATGTCGGTGGCGTCAGCGTCAGCGTCAACACGAACCGATGTTTTTGTCACCACAGAAGAGCAGTCACCGGTGCAACAATGGACATTACCATTAGCCCCAGCGCAAACAGCGACACCAGTAAAATCAATCAGGCAAGTACAGCCCACTGCCGAAAGTCATGCCGCTTCACAACGTGGTGATGTGATTGACGACCCGGCGATTTGGCACCATCCAACCAAACCTCAAATTAGCCGTATTCTCGCCACCGACAAAAGAAATGGCCTGGAGGTGTATGACATGGCTGGCAAACGATTGCAGCAGTTGGCGGTAGGCCGTTTAAATAATGTGGATCTGCGTTATAACCTGCGCTGGCAGGGCAAGCCGCATGACGTAGCCGTGGCAAGCCTTCGCAATAACAATAGCTTGCAGCTGTTTGCCATTGCGGCAGATGGTACCGTTAAAGTCGCCGGGCAAATTCCAACGACAATGCAGGAGATTTATGGCCTTTGTCTGTTTCAACCAACACCAGCGCAAATCTATGTATTTGTGAACGATAAATCCGGCTTGGTTGAGCAATATCAGCTGCACAGCGATGGCCAAAGCTGGACCGGGCAAAAAGTGCGCAGTTTACAGGTCAAAGGTCAGCCGGAAGGTTGTGTCGCGGATGACCAGCGTCAGCAGCTTTATGTGGGTGAAGAAGATACCGGTATCTGGCGCTTTGACGCTGCTGCCGATGCGGCTGTGACCGGCGAGCAAATTATTCTGGTTGATGGCGTGGAGCTGGTCGATGACGTCGAAGGTTTAGCTTTCGCTCCGGGTGAAACGCCGTATTTACTGGCGTCCAGTCAGGGCGACGACAGTTATGTGCTGTATCAGGGAGTGGCGCCATACCGGCAATTACTGAAGTTTCGCGTCACCACCAATCCACAGCTTGGCATTGATGGCAGTTCTGAAACCGATGGTCTGGATTTAACTGTCCGCTCGTTAGGTCCTGGTTTTGAACAAGGCGCGCTGCTTGTGCAAGATGGTCGCAACCGGATGCCAGAGCAAGGTCAGAATCTGAAATATGTGCCCTGGCAGGCAGTGCTGGATTTATTACAAAGCAACACCAAATAGCTTGGTTACAGGATAAATTTGGCGGCAGCGCGCATACGCTGCCCCAACTCGTCTACCGCAATGTTTGATATTCAACCCGGCGCTGCCTTTGATGCGGATCGCCTTTTAACTGCTGCTGTTTAAACCCTTCGATTTGATACTGTTCGCAAAGGTACTGTTCTCAAAGGTACTGTTCTCAAAGGTACTGTTCTCAAAGGTACTGTTGTCATAGATCAGGTTGTCACCAACACCAAAGTTAGAAATTTAATTCTAGGTTAATTTATTTGTTTGGTGCGGCGTCCCACATACACCGACTTTCAGTTGTTATAACTTCGATACTCACGCTGAAATAAGCGGCCGTTTTTAACGCCCATGCCCCGGCTCTGCAAGCAGTTATTCAGTGGTTGTTAATGGGGAAGGGTATAAAGGTATAAAGGTATTGAACATTAAAACCCATGGCAAAGAATGCTCTTTGTTCTGGTCTGTAGCTTAATTCTTAGGACGTTATCGGCTATAGGTAAGAAAAAACTCAGGAATGACAAAGACTTAAATCTGTAAACCTCAGATGAATGTCATTTGAAATTAATCCTGTGTTCGATGCCCACGTACTTCAAAGCAGGAACTATACGTCCTGCGGCTGATCGGTATTGAGCGCAAATGTAGACATGGAGTTTAAAATGCCTCACTTAACGAACTTACAGCAAAATCAAATGTTAGCTATTTTGCCGACCGACGTGCAGGATCGATTGTGTCCCCATATGGACTTAATTGAGTTACCGCTAGGCAAAGTCTTGTATGAATCCGGTGATACCCAACGATATGTCTACTTTCCAACCGACTCCATCGTGTCATTATTGCAAGTGACGGAGAGTGGCGCTGGCACCGAAATTTCGGTAGTTGGTAATGAAGGGCTGGTCGGCGTGCCACTGATTATGGGGGGCGGCAGTACCACCAGCAGAGCCTTTGTGCAAAGTTCTGGTCACGCCTATCGTTTGTTAGGGCATCGGTTAAAAGATGAATTTAATCGTCATGGTGCTTTACTGCAAACCGTCCTGCGTTACACCCAAACCTTAATCACCCAAATGTCACAAACTGCAGCCTGCAATCGCCATCACACCATTGATCAACAACTGTGTCGGTTGTTGTTAGTGTCGCTGGACCGATTAGAAGGCAATGAGCTGGTGATGACACATGAACTTATTGCCACTATGTTAGGCGTACGTCGTGAGGGCGTGACCGAAGCTGCGGGTCGTTTGCAGCGTATGGGCGTGATTGAATACCGCCGCGGTCGTATTCAGATACTCGACCGCACTGAACTTGAGCATTTAAGTTGTGAGTGCTACGCCATAGTGCGAAAAGAATCAGAACGCTTGTTGCCATGGATCAACAATGTAAATAGTTAAATACTGGCTGGAATTGGTCATGCTGCCGGTTTGGTCGGGCATAGTTGTTTTGCCCTTTCGCTAGTGCGGCAGCAGCTAAATTCGCAGAACTATACCCGCATCATTAAGGATGACGGGTCACCGACTGAGTTTGCAGGGTGCCCGCCATACAAATGTGGGCACTCTAAAGTTACAATCGGCAGCGTTCAACATAACAGAGGGGGCAAATCAGCCACTTCTTAAGGCATGAATAAGTTCAAACTGGGTCATGGATGCACTGCCGCTAATATGCTTTTTGCGGGCTCTTTTTCGCAATACATCCAGCGGCTGGTGTTCCAAGGCATCGGGTTCTGCCTGGGCTTGCTTGGCTTTGACAGCATTTCTGGTTGAATCTCTGCGTGCTATAGCCTTTTCCCATTCAGGAATGGCGGCACCGGAGCCATCGAGTTCGCTACCACCCGAATGTATATTCACGGTAGCCCAGGCGATGTGCTCGGCTTTTGTTGGTGAAACACCTTTTTCTTCATAACTATCCTGAATGAATTTGGCTTTTCTTCTTTGTTCTTTGGTGTACTTTTCTTTGCCGCCGACTGCCATATCGATACCCTCAGATCTGTGTGAACAGTGCAAATATTTATCCGGTTTTTTTATCGGCCTATCCTGACCTGCCAGCAGTGCATGCTGCTGGCAGGAACGGCAGGATTTATTTTTTGTCGTATGTTGCTGCCAACTCTTTTGCCATTTTTAAATGATGCTGCAGCGTAGGTAAGGTTTTTGTCGCGAAGGCGGCAATCTCAACATCATCAGAGATAGTGGCCCGCTGGAATAACTCGATGGTGTCTTCGTGCGCAGCTACCTGGTTTTTGGCATAGGCTTTATCGAAGGATTCACCGTCACGCTGTTCCAACACGAATTTTTTTGCTTTGTTGGCCATTTCCGCTTCGTCGGAAACTTCGAGATTTTTCCGGGTGGCAATCACAGCGAGCTCTGCGTTGGCGGCCGTATGATCAGTAATCATGGTTTGGGCAAAAGCTTTGATATCAGTAGAGGAAGATTTCTGTTGCGCTAATTTTGCACTTTCTACTTCCGCAATACCCTTGGCAGAGACTTCTTCAACGAAGTCGTCGGCGTCAATTTTGTCTGCTGCATAGGCGAGGCTGGATGCTGCACCAAACAGGCAGATCAGCGCGCCATTGGCTAAAACTCTCTTCATGTTCATCATTGCATACCTCGTTTAATGGATAATTGAATGAAGGCGGGTCTATCACAGATTTACCTACCTTAGGCCTATCTTGGCGCATAAAATTGGGCAGGTCAGTCTGGTATCCAACACAGGCAGCAAATAACGGCCACGGTCAGAATTAAGTGTTAGTAGTTGTTTTGTATGGTTATTTTAAAAATCGCACAGGTGTGGCGCCAAAAAATGTTACTGAAGAAGGTTTGAATGGATGCATTTAACAAAGAGCGGAAATGTAACAATGTCGAATGATAGGGCCAGCATGCTTAAGCGACCTGCCAACTGCTTTGGGCTAATGCCGGATTTTTACGATAAAAAAGCCCGGCTTATTCAGCCGGGCAAACATATGTCAACGAGGGTGGACATAACAGCATCACAAGACAGGACGAGGAATGCATGGCACAACTGTTCATCCCTGAACACCATGACGACGGCAACCTTACCTTTGGGTTCACAGCACAGAAGGTCATTCGTGACTGCTGGAATTACCTTAATAGACTCAAAAGTAATTTTAAATTAGTTTTATATTCCATAAATGAATATCATATTTAGGGAACAGCAGGCGCTGAAGTGAACTTTTATATATCAAAAATGAATATATAAAGTGATATTTTTTGTTTTTAGTTATTTTTGATATCTGCTTTAATAGCATTCTTTAGAGTGACATTCAGCAGAGACGGTGCTGCGCACGCACCGTTAGCAGGAGAGGGAATATGAGCAATCCGCAACAACAGGCGGCGGTAAAAATTCTGCTTGAACAGCTCATTGTACTGGTAGGACCGATAGAATTCGGGACCGTCGAGCTGGTGTTTCACCAGGGCAAATTAGTCCATCTGGCTAAAAACGAAAAACTGCGGGTAGAGTGAGTAGGGCATCGTCGAGTACCCTCGAAAATCAGCGATTGAACCATCGTTTTTGGATCTAACATTCAATGAAAATGCAACGCCGAACTCACCGCTGGTGGTCCGTTATGCATCAGAACTAAAAATCGAATTATGGCGTACTGCCGCTGCCGCGGCGAGTAGCGCCCTACAGTTTTGTTTTTAAACAATATGTTACGCATGTTTTGTTGCAACGGCCACCTTCAGCCTAGTTGCGCGGTTTTCTGAATTTCAGCACCATCTGGGTGACTTCACCGATAGCGCGGTACTTTGCTTTGTCTTTTTCATCGACGGCTAATGACGGCGGCAACGACCAAATCCCCGACGGATGATCGGCCGTATCTTTTGGATTGATTAGCAGGTCATTGCTGGCTTCAAAATCAAAACCCGTTTCTTTGGCCAGTTTTAACCATAACTGTTGCGGCACATAACCGGTTTTTTTCCAATCACTTGTCAGCAGCTGGTCGGGCAAGCGCGGGGCGACGACACCTAATACACCACCCGGTTTCAGTGCCTGATAAAAGTTGGCCAAGGCATGTTTAAGCGAGTTTTCACCATCAAACATATACAGCTGATTGCGGATCGATAGCACCACGTCGGCGCTGGCCGCTGGTGCTATCGCGATACCTGCCAAAGGGGCAAACTCAGTCACGGTGACGTTTTTGTAGACCGGGTGCGACGCCAGTTTTGTCTGGAAGGCTGTGCGGCCTTTTTGCATATAGTCCGCTGGCAACAGCGTGAACTTGTCGGAAAAATGGGCGGCGTATAGTTTGCCTTTGTCTGCTAATAACGGTGCCAGAATTTCGGTATACCAGCCCGAGCCCGGCCACACTTCAACCACAGTACTTTGTGGTGTGACGTCAAAAAAACTGAGCGTCTGCAAAGGTTTGCGCGCGTCGTCCCGCACTTTATTCTCAGCTGTACGAACTTCATGTAACAAAGCCTGGTTGATGTCGGCGGAGGTGGTGAAGCTGGCGTGGCTTGCCAGCAGCAACAGACTTACGCGGAAGAATTTAGTGAGCATAATCAGATCCTTTTGTTGATTATTTGTACCCTAAAACTGGTCAAAAGATAACCTGAATCGTTGGTGTTGAATAGTGCATTCACAACTAACGAACGAGTCATTTGCAACAATTGCCAACACCTATTCGGTTTGCAGGCTAAGCAAAGTTAAATTTTGTTGAGCCAACATTGTAAAAAAGAGGGGTACCGAAGTACCCCAAAAACTACATCGCACTTGATAACACCAGTCGACTCCGGAACCATCACCAACTCAAAGTGAGTCAGCAGTCCGTTACGACGGCTTGCAGTTGACTAAAGTTGCCTGTTACTAAGTAACTTTAATTAATTTGCTTGCCTGTTATCTTTTAACACGATATTTTAGTGAAGTTCAATGATTATTTTTCAAGCAAACCGATGCTGGATTCGGATTGCGGAGAACTCTCAAAAGATGCGGATCACCAAAGGCCTGGCTGGGCAGAATGAGTTGCTGTCGACTTCCTCATTAACGATTGCGGCTGCGCCAAATGACACCACTGGCGAATTTTCCAGTGCAGCACGCAGTTTACTTCAGGGCGAACTGACGTTGCCATTGGCAGTATTGGATCAGCAGAAGTTAACCAACAATATCCGTTGGATGCAGCAGTTTGCTGATCTCGCCGGGGTGCAGCTGGCGCCGCATGGTAAAACCGGTATGCTGCCAGCGCTGTTTTTGCAGCAAATTGCCCAAGGTGCCTGGGGCATGACGCTGGCGACTGTGCCGCAGGCAATGGTGGCCGCTGCGCATGGCGTGAAAAGAATTTTACTTGCGAATCAGCTGGTTGGCCGCGCTGAAATGCAGCAGGCCGCAACGATGCTGCAAAACGGCATCGAATTTTATTGTCTGCTTGATTCACAGGACAACCTGACCCAACTCGACAACTTTTTCAGTGAGCAGGGCTTAACTTTAAAGGTGTTGCTGGAAATTGGCGTTGCTGGCGGGCGTAGTGGTGTGCGCAGTTTCACCGCCGGGCTGGAGCTAGCGCAGCAGGTAAAACAAAGTAAAGCGCTGCAACTGGCCGGGGTGGAGTTTTACGAAGGAGTGATTAAAGCGCCGGATCAAGCCGCAGCCATTCGCCAGTTTGTGCAAAGTTGCATTGATTTTAGTCTCGAGCTTCAGCAACAGCAGTTATTCGCTACGCCGCAAATTTTACTCAGCGGCGCTGGATCGGCCTTTTATGATCTGGTAGCCGGTGCCTTTGGCGCAGCTACTTTGCCAGACAATTTTATGCCACTCATTCGCCCCGGCTGTTATTTGTTTTTTGATTTGGGTATTTATCAGCAAGCGCAGCAGGACTTGTTAAAGCGCAGCGCGCTGGCTTGTCAGGTGGAGGGTGAACTTCACAATGCACTGGAGGTCTGGGCTTATGTGCTGTCGCGGCCGGAACCGCAGCTGGCGATTATTGGTCTGGGCAAACGGGATATGGCATTTGATGCCGGGTTGCCGTTGGTTAGTCAGCACTTTCGGCCAGTGACTAAATCAGCACAAAAGCAGCCCTTACAAGCTCAGCCAACACAACGCCAGCCCAAAGCGGCCGACACCCGGATGTACATCAGTAAAATCATGGATCAGCATGCGCTATTACAGCTTCCGCCCGACAGTGATTTAGCCGTTGGCGATATGCTGAGCTTTGCTGGTTCGCACCCTTGTCTGACGCTCGACAAGTGGCGGTATTTAGCGGTGCTGGATGAGGATTATCAGGTCCGGCGCTGGTATGAAACGTTTTTCTAGAAAATTTCGGGTTTAACCCAGGCTGCTGATTTTGCGTGTTTTTTTAAAATTAGCACAGCAACCAAAGCTTAAAGGAAACCTCAGGTGGATATAGTTTCACGAATTCATGAATGTCTGGCCCATTTACGGCCATCCGAGCAAAAAGTAGCGCGGTTGATTTTAACCGACCTTAACTACGCCGCCAGCGCCAGTATTGGTGAACTGGCGGACAAGGCGCAAGTGAGTCACGCCAGTATCACCCGGTTAGCACGCGCACTGCAGTGCAGCAATGTGCGGGATCTGAAGCTAAAACTGGCGCAGTCAGTGGCGGTTGGTGAGCGGTTTATCAGTGATTCAACGGTCGAGAAAAAAGATATTCCGGCGATTTATGCTGCGATTAATGAAATTCTGCAGCTCAATACCGGACTGATCACCCAGGAGATGATCGACAAAGCCAGCGACTTGATGATCCAGGCACCGAAAGTGCTGATTTATGGCGTCGGCGGTGGCAGTTCGATTATGGCGCAGGAATGTCATCACCGTTTGTTCCGGCTTTGTGTGCAAAGCAATGCTTATTCCGACCCTCTGCTGATGCGGATGACTGCAGCCAGCGTCGACAAAGGGGATGTGGTGTTGTGTTTGTCGCTCAGTGGTTATAGTCCGGAAGTGGAAGCTGCGGTGCAAATTGCCAAGGATTATGGCAGTAAAGTGATTGCCATTTGCCCGGACAGTCGCTTATCGAAACTGGCGGATATTCATCTGCCGATCCTGACCCAGGAATCCGATTTTATCTATAAACCAAGCGCGTCACGTTATGTGATGCTGGCGGCGATTGACATTCTGGTCAGCCAGATTGCGGTGCTAAACCAGCGTAAATCGCGGGAAAAATTACGTCGGATCAAACACGAACTGGATGAACACCGGCACGGCCCGGAACGTCTGCCGTTGGGGGATTAACGTTGTTGGCCGCAGCAACACAGGTTGCAAAGACGCTGACGAACACTGATGCTGAAATGAACCCGGTGCTTTATGACCGGATTTTCTTCGGCGCCAGCGTCATTGATGGCACCGGCGCCGCCGCTATTGTCGCCGATGTGGCGTTGCTGGCGGATCGGATTGCGGCCATTGGCACCTTAACGCCCGGCACTGGCCGCGTCGAAATTGCCGCCCAAGGTTTAGTGCTGGCGCCCGGTTTTATTGATGTACATACCCACGACGATCTGGAGCTCATCCGCAATCCGGCGATGCTAGCCAAGCTCAGCCAGGGCGTGACGACCGTGATTACCGGCAATTGTGGCATTAGCGCGGCACCGGCCGACCTGAATGCGCCACCACCGGATCCAATGAATTTATTAGGTCAGCAGGCCGAATTTGCTTATCGCAGCTTTGCTGAATATGCCAAGGCGCTGCAGCAAGCCAAACCGGGGGTAAATACCGCAGCGCTGGTTGGCCATACGACTTTGCGTCATGCGGTGATGACCGATTTATCCAAAGCCGCGACGCCTAAGCAGCAACTGAAGATGCAGCAGCAGCTGCGCCAGTCGCTCGAGCAGGGCGCGCTGGGTTTAAGTTCGGGACTGGCGTATCACAATGCGATTGCAGCTCCCTCAGCCGAACTTGCAGTAGTCGGTGCACCGCTGGCTGAATTTGACGCGATTTACACCAGCCATTTACGCAGTGAATTTGCAGCCATTATTCCGGCTTTGGCCGAAGCGGCTGATTTAGGCTTACACCTCAAAGTACCGGTGGTGATTTCACATCTGAAATGCGCGGGTATGGCGAACTGGGGCCGAGCCGGGGAAGTGCTGGAATTTATTGGGAAGCGGGCAGCAAAGCAGCATTTTTGTTGTGATTGTTACCCTTATTCCGCCAGTTCCAGCACGCTGGATTTAAAACAGGTCACTGCCGATTTTGAGATTTTTATTACCTGGTCCGAGCCATATCCGGCCATGGCAGGACAGACCCTGGCGCAAATTGCCGCCAGCTGGCAGTTGCCGTTACTGGAAACTGCAGCGCGTCTGATGCCAGCAGGCGCTGTCTATCACGGCATGTCGGAAACTGACGTGCAGCAATTTTTAAGTTATCCGCCGACTATGATTGGCTCGGACGGTTTGCCTTGTGATCCGCATCCGCACCCCAGGCTGTGGGGAGCCTTCCCCCGGGTGCTCGGCCACTACAGCCGCGACTTACAGCTGTTTAGCCTGAGCCAAGCAATCCATAAAATGACCGGGTTATCGGCGCAGAATTTTAAATTGGCGCAGCGCGGTAGCATTAAAGTCGGCAACTTCGCCGATCTGGTACTGTTTGACGCCGAAAAAATAAAAGACAACGCCGATTTTGTGCAACCTTTTGCGCAAGCCGAAGGCATTGTGCAAGTGTATGTCAACGGCGGTTTGGCCTTTGACGGTGGGATGGCATGCCCTGATCGGCATGGTCGGTTTTTAGCGCATCAGCCGCAGCGTTAACACAGTTTTCTGACAGGAGGATCTAATGATTAAACGATTCGGCGCCGAAGGTGGCGTAGGGACCGGCGGGCAACATTTGCCGTTTTCGCGCGCAGTACAAGCCGGTGGTTTTCTGTATGTGTCGGGCCAAACGCCGATGCGTGATGGTGAAGTGGTCGAGGGCGGTATTGTTGAGCAGTCGCGCATTGCCATCGAAAACTGCATCCAAATTATGCAGGAAGCCGGTTATGGCCTGGAGCACGTGGTGCATGTCACCGTAATTCTCACCGACGCCCGCTATTTCAGCTCTTTTAATAAAGTGTTCCGCGAATTTTTTGCCGCCCATCCACCGGCACGAATTTGTGCAGTGGCTGACTTGGTGGTGGACTGCAAAGTGGAAGTGGATGTGACTTGTTATAAACAACCCTAGGTCCGGATTCTGAATTGAATTTTATAAAAAAAGTAGTCGGCCAATGTCGCAGACTGCAGCTGTTTATACCCAAAATCATTGAAGATTCGGGTAGGCGGTAACTGAACGAATCTGGAACGCCAGTCCGACCCGGAGCATAGTTGTCCTATGTGACTGGGTCGGACTGACGCTTCAGTGAGTGAAGGCTGCCAACAACCCCGAATCTTCAAGGATGACGGGTATATACCAACATGGGGAACAATATGACCGATCAGGCGGTGTTTTTAGTCGGATTTTTGCTGTATTTAGCGCTGATGATTGCCATCGGTTGGTGGGCGGCTAACCGGCAAAAAGCGTCGAATGTGCTGCAAGGCAAAAGTGGTGCGGCCCAAGCCGGTGAAGACTTTTTGCTTGGTGGTCGCAGTCTGCCGTTTTGGCTCACGCTCGGCACCACTGTGGCGACCATGGTTGGCACCGGTTCTTCGATGGGCGCAGTTGGTTACGCCTATCACCACGGCTGGGCTGGTACTTTATATGGTGTTGGCGGCGCCTTAGGGATTTTGCTGCTGGCCTGGTTGTTCGCGCCGCTGCGCCAATTGCGTTTTATGACGATGTCAGAAGAGCTGAGTTATTACGTTGGTGCTGATGCGCTGGTGAAAAACCTGGTGGCGCTGATTATTTTTGTCGCCTGTATTGGCTGGCTCGGCGCGCATATTCTCGGCGGCAGCATGTATCTGGCCTGGCTGACCGGTATTGACCAAAGCCAGGCCAAGTTGTTGATTGCTTTTGGGTTTGCCATTTATGTGGTGATTGGCGGATATACCGCCGTGGTTTGGACTGACGCCATTCAGGCGCTGATTTTATTTGCTGGTTTTATCTTAATGGCATTGTTTGCACTGCACGCAGTGGGTGGTTGGGACGTGCTGCAGCAGTCGATCAGCGATCATCAAATTGCCACGCCAAAACTCCTGCCGTCGATATCTTTGGCAGTGGCTATTCTGGTCGGTGTGCTCGCCACCCCTTCATTCCGGCAGCGGATTTATTCCGGTTTAAACGTCTCGACGGTGCGCCGCTCTTTTGTTTGGTCTGGTGCGTTGTATTTAGGTTTCTCGCTGATCCCGGCGTTGCTGGGCGCTGTCGCCTGGTTACTGATCCCAACCTTAGAAAATCCTTCTTATGCTTTTCCTTATCTGGCGCTGGAACTGTTGCCGGTCGGCCTTGGCGTGTTAGTGCTGCTGGCCGGTATTTCTGCCACCATGTCGAGCGCCAGTTCCGATGCTATAGCCGCGGTATCGGTATTACTGCGGGATATTTATGCGTTGTTGTTCCGGCGCACACCCAAGGCCGAACATGTGGTGCGCTGGTCGCGTTTTGGGCTGGTTGGCGTAGTAGGGTTAGCGCTGCTGTTTGCGCTGCTCGCCGACAATATCATCAGTTATATCACCAGCATGATTGCCATGTTGTTGTCGGGCATGTGTGTGTTGGCTTTGCTGGGTCGTTGTTGGCAGCGCTTTAACCGTTATGGTGCGCTGGCAGCATTGCTCGTGGCGCCTGTGGTGTCGGCTGCTATTTTGCTGCAACCGGATTGGTTAGCTTATTGGGGCAATCCAGTGTTGCCGGCGGTTGCCCTTAGCACGGTGGCGGCGGTGCTGGTGACGTTATTGACGCCGCAGAATCGGCTCAGCCGTGCAGAGGCGTTGGCGGTGTTGACGGCGCAGCGAGCGCAGATGGAGCATTCGACTGAAGTTTCAGCTGTTGCAACTACCTCCAGTGACAATGCTTTAAAAGCGGAGCTTTCATGATGTTGCGGCGCTGCTTTTTCAGGTTGGGATTGCTTTGGGGATGTTTGCTTGCTGCGCAGCCACTGTTTGCTGTGGACGATCTACCATTAATGCCTTATCCGCTCAAGCTGGAACGTCAATCCGGCGCTTTGTTGCTGGCGGGTGATCAAACAGAGCTGCGTCTTAGCTTTGAACTGAAGCTGGCGGATGCTAGACAAAACGCCACAACTGACAGCCAATATTTAATTCAACATCTGCAACAACGCTTAACCGCCCAAGCGGGTCGGCCGGTATTACTGCAATCGGTGACTGCGGACTTAAAACCAACATTGCGGCTTGAGATTGGGAAACTGCTCACAATCCCAAAACCGGGTGATGATGAAAGTTACCAGTTACAGGTTACGCCACAGCAAATCTACTTAAAGGCCAAAACCAGTACCGGCGTTTTATATGGGCTGGAGACGTTAAGTCAGTTGCTGGATTGCCCGGCACTGCCAACAACTACTGCCTCAACAACTGCAACGCGCTGTCAGTGGCCAGCCGTCACAATTAAAGACCAACCAAGGTTTCCATGGCGTGGCCTGCTCATCGACAGCGCCCGCCGTTTTGTGCCACTGGCTGATTTAAAACGCCAGCTGCAGGGCATGGCTTCAGCCAAACTCAATGTATTGCACTGGCATTTAACCGATGATCAAGGCTGGCGCTTTCAAAGTTTAAGTTACCCGAAACTGACCCAATTCGCGGACGGCGAATTTTATACGCAAGCACAAATGCGCGAAGTGGTGAATTACGCCGCCAAGCTTGGTATCCGTGTAGTACCGGAAATTGATTTACCCGGCCACGCCAGTGCCATCGGCCGGGCTTATCCGCAGTTATTGGCAGAGCCGGGTTCTGCGGGCAATGCTGAGCGGCGTTTTGGTGTGTTTGCACCAGTGCTGGATGTCAGCTCGCCTGCAGTGACCACTTTTGCGGCGGCCTTATTAAAAGAAGTGGCAACAATTTTCCCTGATCCTTATTTGCATATTGGCGGCGACGAAGTCAAACCGGAGCAGTGGCTGCAAAACCGGGCGATTCAACAGTTTATGCAGCAGCAACAACTAGCCGATGCCGGTGAGTTACATGCCGATTTTAACAGACGCTTGGCGCTGCAACTGAAACAGCTTAATCGCACCATGATTGGCTGGGACGAAGTGCTGCATAAAGATTTGCCCAAGGATGTGCTGGTGCAGTCGTGGCAAGGGCAAAACGCCGTGGCCGACAGTGTCCGTGCTGGCCATCCGACGATTTTGTCGGCGGGTTATTATTTGGACCAGCCGATGCCGACTTCTTTTCACTACCGAAATGATCCGGTGGGCGTGGCACTGTCGTTACCGCCTTTACTCGCGACCAGCAAACCAATAGTGCTGGATTTTCAGCTGCAGCGTTTTAATCACAAGCCGGTGACAGGCCAGTTTGTGTTGCAGCCAGCAGGCTTGTCGTCAAGCGCCCAACTACGAATGCAGGTGCCCGCCCGTGGTGAATTGGCGCCACGCTGGTTGCAACAACAAAGCAACGCCGATGGTAGCAGCGACTGGTTATTTGCCATCGACAGTTGGTTGGGCCCGGCCGAAATTCAGCTGCCGCGAAGCCGCGATGGTAACTGGCAAGCCAGTGCGATGCTGGGAAACACCCGTTATCCATTGCAGGTAAAACCTGCGGCGAAAACCGATAGTCAGCAGCAAACATCATTGCCCACCTTAACTGCAGCCCAACAACAACTGATTTTAGGTGGTGAAGCTGCACTCTGGGCCGAACTGGTTCCATCGACTGTGCTGGATTTAAAGTTGTGGCCGCGGTTATACGCGGTCGCCGAACGGCTCTGGTCGCCCGCTGACATGCGTGATGAAAGCTCGATGTATCAGCGTTTACAGATGATGGACGGCTACGGCAGTCGGATTGGCTTATTGCATCAACAACAACAGCGCCAGGCCCTGGCGACACTCGCCAGTAATGACGCCGAAGCAGCAGCCTTATTGGTGCTGAGCGAAACCGTCGAACAAAGCCAGTATTACAGCCGCCATCACCTGAAAACCGTGCGCGGCCAATATCATTTGGACGCGCCACTGGATCGGTTCGCCGACGCCTTGCCTGCGGAAAGCTTGACTCTGGTGGCACTGCGGCGGCAACTGGCGCTGATTGGTTGTGGGGCAGACTTTGGCAATAGTGGCAATCAAACGGTAGTCAGCAAAGCGATGTCGTCGCAAGAAATCAGCAGCGCACTTAATGACTTACAGCAGCAATTTCAGCGCTGGCAACAAACTGCGGTGCAACTAAAGAACTATCAGGGAAAGCAACAACCCAGAATTAAACACCTTGCTGCTCAACTCGCTATCACCAGCGATATCGCGCTGCAATGGCTGGCGGAGCAACAACGGCTAAAAACCTGGGATCGGCAGCACCAACAGCTACAAATCATCATCAACGAAGTCGACGAAGAGCTGCTGGCGCTGGCGCAACCGGTGAAGCAGATGTTGGAGTGTCGTTAAGTTGAAGTCACTGCAGTATCCTAGCAATTCCGACCTAACAACTCCGCCGTAGCAACCGCCTGGATCTTCACCCCAAAGCTACTAATCGCTGGCAAGGTAGCGTTGTGATGGGCGCTAATAGCGGCGGCGCTGGCGTGGGTTTTGTCGTGAGTGGTGTGGGCGTCGGCGACCAGCATGACGGGGTAACCGAGGGCAGCGGCTTTGCGCACTGTGGTGTCGACACAAAATTCGCTGGCGTAACCGCAGATGATCAATTGGTCGACCGCCAGGCTTTGTAATAAAGGCTGTAGTTCAGTGCGTAAAAAGGCGTCCGGGGTGGTTTTTCGACTTATAAGGTCGCCCGGTTGCTGCTGGATAGCTGCGGGCAATTGCCAGCCGGTACTTTGGTAAGCGAGCACCGAGTCGGGCTTTTCGTGCATCACAAAAATCACCGGCAGTTGTTGCGTCCGCGCCCAGCTACTCAGCAGATTGATATTGTTGATCACCATCGGGGCCTGCGCTGGTGGTGGTTCAGTGGCAAATAAGCCTTGCTGTACATCAATAATCAATAGTGCGGTGGTCATCAGCTTTGGTCTCAAAGGTTGTTTTTGCGGGCTGCACCATTGTAAGCTGGGTGTTAGGTTTTTTTACAGTGCAATTTCCAGCAGAATCTGTTTTGGACGCTTATGTATAACCGAAATCAAGCATGCTCAGAGTGCTTATAAGGAACAGAGATTTATGCATCAAATCCAACAACAAGCCTACGATCAGGCCATTCAGCAGGCACAGCGAGCGATGGCGCAGCAGCAATGGCATCCAGCGATGGAGCAGTTAAAGCGGGCACATGTGCTGGGGCAATTGGCAGTGCAGCCGCATGTCTACACGCATTGGCTGATGCTGTTGGTAGAGTGGCGCCGCCGTCGTTTTGGCGCTGTGGTCGGGCAGTTCATTCGAATGGTGTTAGGCGTTATTGGGTCGGCGGTCGGCAAAGTACCGACCGGCAATACCGGCGATAGCGAGATCAGTATGTTTTTGTCGTTGCCGATTGCGCCGGAGCTGCAGCAGATTATTGATGGCAAAGCGGCGGATAGTACTAAGCTCAGCGCCAGCACCGGTTTAACTGACGATCAATTTACGACAAGCAACAATAACAACAAGGACTCCTCAGCATGACCGAACAATCTCGAAATAAACTGGCATGGCTGATCCTGCGTATTACCTTGGCGGGTCTGATCGCAGCCCACGGCTGGTTCCGGCTGTTAAATGGTGGGGTTGAACCATTTGGCAGCTGGCTGCAGGGGCAGGGCATTCCATTTGGTTTTTGGGTGGCAGCTGCTATTACCGCGGTGGAGATCCTCGGGTCGGCACTGCTGGCTTTC
The DNA here is from genome assembly GCF_001669775.1 of Rheinheimera sp. SA_1. Taxonomy (GTDB): domain Bacteria; phylum Pseudomonadota; class Gammaproteobacteria; order Enterobacterales; family Alteromonadaceae; genus Pararheinheimera. The sequence goes on along the minus strand of NZ_LXWK01000011.1, from coordinate 1,454,977 downwards.
CGGCGCCTGGTGCGGCCGCTCTGTGGCTTGTTTGCGGCGCTTTATGCGATGGGCATCCTGATGCTACATGCCGGTGAAGGCTGGTTTGTGGTTGGCGCCGGGCGGAATGGCGCTGAATATAGCGTGCTGCTGATTGTAGCTTTGCTTTGTGTTGGCTTGCAGCACAGCACCAAAAAAGCCAATTATCTGGATTAAACAGCACGCCAGCCAGCCTTAAGCGGAGAGATAGATGATTTTTGATTGCAGTACCTTAAGTGCTTCGACGCTTTATCCATTGCTGGCAGGCACCGTGGTACCAAGGCCAATCGCCTGGGTCAGCACGATAGATGTGGCCGGGCGCAGCAATCTGGCGCCTTTTAGTTTTTTTCAGCTGGTTAGCGACGCGCCACCAACACTGATGATTTCGGTGAACCGCAAAGCCGATGGCGAGGCCAAGGATACCAGCGTTAATGTTCAGGCAACGCAGCAGCTGATTGTGCATCTGATCAGCCCGTCGCAGCTGGCGTTGATGAATGCCAGCGCCGCCAATTTTGCCGCCGGCGCCAGTGAAATCGACGCGCTGCAGATACCCACTGTGGCGGCGACTATGGTCAAGCCACCCAGATTGGCCGACAGTTTGGTCAGTTTTGAATGTGAATTAGTGAGCCTGACACCTTACCCGGCGGACGCGCCAAGTTGCGATATCATTCTGGCAAAAGTGCTGTGCCTGCATATTGATGACAATTTATTAGGCCCGGATCACCGCTTAAAACATGATCAAATCGACTGGCTGTCGCGACTTGGTGGGCAATGGTATGGTCATAGCCAGCAGCCGGATAATTTTCAGCTGGCAAGGCCTGCCAGTGCCGAAGCGGCCATCGCAACTTTGGCTAAGTCATGAGATAGATCAATTAAAACTCTGTTTTGAATCAAAGCTGGCAGCCACTGATGGCGGTATCCGCCAATGTTTCATATATTGTCTGGAGTGGTTGAAGTTCAGCGCTGGCTTAAGGTGTGTTCTATTGCAGCAGTACAAGGTTTATCTTGGGGTCGTCTGGCTTGTTTTATGGTGGATGCATGCCGCGAATGCAGTCCCCGCAACATCTGCTGCGCAAGAAAAAATCATCACCATTGCAGCTGAAGATAACTGGCCACCTTTTTCTGATGAAAAGGGCCGGGGGTTGTCTTACACCCTGGTGCAGGCCGCTTTGCGACAATCCGGATATCAGTTAAAAACCGTGGTGGTGCCTTACGCCAGAGCCTTGTATTACACCGAACACAATATGGTCGACGGCTGCTGGAACGTCACTAAACAACAAAGCACCAGCAGCCGGTTTTTACTGCATCAGGTACCGCTATTTCGCGCCAGCTCGTCCTTTTATTACTACAAAAAAGCCAAAACCTTCACCTCAGTTGCCACGATCCCGGACCGCACCGTGGTCGGCGTTATTCTCGGTTATGAATACGGTGATGCTTTTGAAAAGCATAAACAGCGGTTTAATCTGGTGGAAGTCAGTACGCACGAGCAACTCGTCAAGTTGTTACAAGCGGATAAACTCGATGTGGCGTTGTTTTTTGATGATGTGCTGAGCTTTTATCTGAAGCAATGGCAGTTGACCGACCCTTTGATTATTCGCGGTGAGGAAAATTTTGTCAGTGAGCTTTTTATCGCTTTTGATAAAAACAACGAGCAAAGCCAACAAAAAGCCGATGCGCTGGATCAGGGGCTATTGCAGCTCCAGCAGTCCGGTATCTACCAGCGGTTGATGGACGAGTTTCAGGCGGGGATGTTGGCGCAGTAAATGCTGCGCCAATATTCACTGTCAATTTTTCGCAGTACTTTCGCAACTTGCGATGCCACTTCTGCGCTGGCGATAAACTTTCCAGACCCGCCAGCAATGTTTCAGCATATGAAATGGCTGATACCAGAAAAAAATTATGCAAATAAAGATGTTCTGATATACCGCTTTATAGCTGTCAGCAGCTAACTTTTTGAAAATCAGTGCCATAACTGCTGTAGAAACCAAGGTATACAGCAGAATCGCATGAGCTAATTCGGTTGTATTAATATTCATAAATCCCTTTAATTCTATCAATGTCCGCGAAAAATGCTGCTAAACAGTAACGGTTAAATTCGAGCCTTAAATGGTTACTGTGTATAACAAGACATTAAAGCAAGCAATCCACTTTAACATCAGTTGTTGTTTGATAAATATTCGATATTTATCTACTTTTAGACTTTTTGTAGTTCAAGTGGTGCGCTGGGCCAAAAGGTTATTGCAGAAACAGCAAAATATCGGTTTGTGCCACGTGCGCCGGTACTTCCGGAAAAAACACTTTTCGTTGTAGAACTATTGGAAAATCAGCCGCTTGCTCGCCATTTTGTGCCAGCCAGTTTTGATATAAATAGTCTACCAACATCCCAAGTTGTTGATCATCGCCGGTATGCTGAATGCGTGCGCAGCGTCCGGCGGGGATTTCGCTGAAGCTGATTTCTGGCCAGTCACTGACAGCTGCCGCCAGTTCGAAATGTTGCGGGATGGCAGCTGCCAGACCAAATTGATAGTCATCCGGTGTTGTCAGACGTGGGTCGTCATACAACAAATTAAAAGTGGCGCTGCGGCTTGGCGGCAGCAGCTGCTGTTTTCGAAACTCAATAAAACTCCGGATACTAGCCCCTAACAGAGCCGGGCTGCCGAGGTGCAGCATCAGCGCAATTGGCGTTTGCTCAAAGTCGATAATGTCGACGATCGGTGGATGTTGCTGCATTAAAGACCTCACAGTTGCTAAATATTCAAGTTGCTGTTGCCACTGTAGCCAGTCCGGATTGTCGCGAAATGCCATCGGTGCCTGCTGCAGTAAACGACGAAAAGCGCGGCTGAACGATTCACTGTGCTCGTATCCGCTGGCCGCGGCGATATGGGTCAGACTGGTTTCCCGGAAACTTAACTGGCTGGCGGCCCGCAGCAGTCTGAGTAGCCGCAGATAGCTTTGGACACTCAGCCCGCATTGACTAAAAAATTGTCGTTGAAAGTGAAACTTCGACCAGTGCGCGACTTCGCTCAGGCGTTGAATGCTAAAGCGATTCTCGTTTGGTTCGGTGCTCTGCGCCGCAACGGGCACAGCGATTTCTGCAGCAAGCTGCTGATCGATATACAGCAGCACTCGCTGCAAATGGGGTGACAAAGACATAAGTTGCTCGCCAGGCATTCAATACCACAAGCTTACCGCTATCGCCTGGGTCTGTCCTGACCGAAAATGCTCAGTTATCGGTTTTTGGCGGAAATGGTTCTGGCGCCATACTGCCCGCCGCTGGCAACAAAAACTGGCGGCGTAACACCCAATCCAACAGCACTGTGGGTAAACAGTGTGCCAGCAACGGCAAGGCAAAACTGCCATATCCGGCGCGGATCAACCGTGGCGTGTTGGTTTGCAGCAGTTGGGTCACCACTTGTTTGGCAAATACCTGCGTTGGCGTTGGCTTATTTTGCGAGGCTTTGGCGCGGCGACGAATACCTTCACGCAGTGGCCACCAGATCGATCGTTCGCTAAGATTTTGTTCGGCTTGCTGACTGGCGGTGGCGCCAAATTCTGAAGCGATAGCACCGGGTTGTACTTCCACCACTGTGATACCAAAAGGCGCCAGTTCTAAGCGTAGCGCGGTATTAATCGCATGCACCGCTGCTTTAGATGCACAATAAATCCCGGCGTAGGGCGTGACAAAATCGGCCGAGACACTGCCGATATTCACCACGATGCCGCGGCTTTGCAGTAATAATGGCAACAGGCTGCGGGTGACATGCACCAGGCTGAACACATTGGTTTGAAATTGCAGCTGTAGCTGAGCAGGGGGGCAATCCAGCACCGGTCCCATCGCGCCAAATCCGGCATTATTAATGAGTAAATCCAGTCGGTTATGTTGCTTAGTGATGGTTTGCACAGCCTGGTCGATGGCGGTTTGGTCGTTCACATCCAGCTGCAGCGCCTGAAATCCGGCGGCAGTTAAGGTCGTTAGATCGGCGGTTTTACGCGCAGTGGCGTAGACCAGAAACCCACGTTGCTGTAATTGATTTGCCAGTGCGCGGCCGATGCCACTGGATGCACCGGTGACCAGCGCGATTTTGTCAGGAGTTGTCATCAAGATCAGCAATTTTGGGAGAAAATTAGCCCATCATGCAGTGCTGGAGGGTGCTTGTCTATGCGGTTGGCTTTGCGGGTGCAGATCTAGATAGTTACGACGAAGCCGCCCGTTATCGGAACGGCTTTAAAACGAACGTAGTTAAAACCGTGGTTAAATACCTTCGCCCAAAAACACCCGGCTATACCGAGGTTTTAAATACACTTGTTGTGCGACGGTGAGGCCCAGCTTTTTGAATTGCTCTTTGCTGAGTTCAACATGGACCACGCGGTCCGACACTTCGGTTTGCAGCTCCAGCCGCACTGTCGGGCCAACCACCGTCACCAGTTCCAGTTTGGCAGCGATGGCTTCTTCTTCAGCCTGATGCATTACATCAATTTCGTGCGGCCGCACGTAGGCAAAACCTGGTAAAGCTACTTCGTCAGCGCTGGCCGGTTTGTCTTGGGTGTCGGCATTGATCAGTGTATCGCCATGCCGCACTCTGGCGTGAAACAGGTTAACCGTACCTAAAAATTCGTAAACAAACGGGTTGGCCGGGTTGTCATATACTTCTTCCGGCGTGCCGTCTTGCTCAATCCGGCCTTTGTTCATCACCACGATGCGATCCGCCACTTCTAAGGCTTCTTCCTGATCATGGGTGACGAACACGCTGGTGACATGAATTTCGTCATGCAAACGGCGTAACCAACGGCGCAGTTCGGCCCGTACCTTGGCATCCAACGCACCAAACGGCTCGTCCAACAACAGCACTTTGGGTTCAACCGCCAGAGCGCGCGCCAGTGCAATCCGCTGGCGCTGACCACCGGAAAGCTGCGATGGATAACGATCGGCAGTCCAGTCCAGTTGCACTAATTGCAGCAGGCGATCCACCCGTTTTTTAATTTCGGCAGCATTGGGGCGGAATTTGCGTGGTTTAACGGTCAGACCAAACGCGACGTTTTCAAACACCGTCATGTTTTTAAATAAGGCGTAATGCTGAAACACAAAACCAACACCACGTTCGCTGACGTGCTGGTGGCTGATGTCTTCGCCGTGGAAAATAATCCGGCCGGAATCGGTTTGTTCCAGACCAGCAATCAGCCGCAACAAGGTGGTTTTACCTGAACCGGACGGGCCAAGCAAAGCGGTCAATTCGCCGCTATTAATCGATAAGTTGACGTTATCGACGGCGACAAAATCACCAAAGTTTTTCCGAACCTGTTCGACCTGAATACTCATACTTACCTCGTGGCGGTGTCACTGTTTGCAGCGACATCCCGTCAACATTACTCATCCAATGCTTGCAAAGATGTCTGCGAAGAAGCTGGCAGTTGCGCAATAGCGGAGCCGAATTCGGCCTGAATCATCCAGCATTCAAACTTATCCAGTAATTGGTCAAGGAAGCTTTGGACGTTTGTGGTTGCCATGCTGTTTTCTCCGTTTAGACATCTATATGCCTGACGTGCATTACAACAGAGGCTATTAATAACTTAAAATACTTTTTAGTAGCAAGGTTATAACTGAAAGTGATTAGGAGGCTGGAAGAGTGAAAGGGCAATGAGTTCTAATCATGCCCTAGTTTTTGCTGGCGCAGGCTTTTGGTGCCGCTGCGTTGTTTTTTGCTGTCGAGCCGTCGTTGCTGGCTGCCATAAGTTGGTTTGGTGGCGTGGCGTTTTTTCGGGATAATGCCGGCAGATTTAATCAGCTCAATCAGTTGCTGCAATGCAGTTTCGCGATTCATTTCCTGGCTGCGGCTTTGTTGGCTTTTAATCACAATTTTGCCGGAAGCGGTGATACGGTGATCCGATTTTTGCAACAAAGCGGTTTTGTAATGTTCCGGCAACGACGATTGGTTGATATCAAACATCAGCTGCATCGCGGTCGAAGTTTTATTGACATGCTGGCCGCCGGGGCCGCTGGCGCGAATGGCTTGCCAGTCCAGTTCGGCGTCGTCGATGCTGATTGAAGCAGTAATTTGAATCATGAAGATTGATTTCCGAAACGATGAGTCACAAATCGACCAGGCTCTTTGGTGGAAATAACCCGCGCCGGATTACCTGCCACTGTGACGTCAGCCGCTACGTCTTTAATCACCACCGCCCCTGCGCCAATAGTTGCATTGTCGCCAATATTTACTTGTTCAATGATGCATGAGTTAGGCCCGATATACACGTTATCGCCGATAATTGCCGATTTTCCGCTATTTGAGCCAATGGTGACAAAATGGCTTAAATTACAGTTTTTGCCGATAACTGCTGCTTCGTTGACAATAATTGCCGTGCCATGACCAAGATACAAGCCAGGTCCAATACGGGTATGTGGTGGGATTTGAATTTGGTAGCGGGTCGATAACCGCCGATGCATCAGCTTCGCGAGTATGCGAATTATCGGATTGCCGCTGTTACATAACCGCAGCCAAAAGGAATAACGAAAACCGCGGTTGGCATTGAGCATGTTTTTGCACAGCAGTCCAAAGCTGTAGTGGCCATAATAACGATACAAATCAGCTTTGATTAACTCACGCACTGAATAATTCATGATCAAAATACCGGCCTCCAAATCTGAAAAACTGCTGTATTGTACTGACTTTTATCAGGGGTTGGTGTGCTTAAATTTGCTCATTACCATGCTGATTCGACATATCACGCGCTAATTGCCGTGTAAAAAGGCCTGAAAAATGTATAATGCCACACTTTTTTTAAGGGTATCACCCAAAGGATCCTCAGATGTCGCAGTTACCTCCTTGTCCACAATGTAATTCCGCTTACACTTATGAAGATGGCAGCCAGTTGATATGCCCTGAGTGTGGCCATGAATGGCAGCCGGGCGCTGCGGTTGAAGCTGCTGAAGGTGACAAAGTGATCCGCGATGCTGCAGGCAATGTGCTGCAGGATGGCGATACCGTGACCGTCATCAAAGACTTAAAAGTAAAAGGTTCGTCGCTGGTGGTGAAAATAGGTACCAAAGTGAAAGGGATCCGACTAGTCGATGGCGACCATGATATCGACTGTAAAATTGATGGTTTTGGGGCGATGAAACTCAAATCTGAGTTTGTGAAGAAGGTCTGATGTCCTACGCGGCCCTGGCCGCGGTTAAAGCGACGTTATATCCTAAAGCTGTCGACAAAAAGGGTGCTATTACCAGCACCCTTTTTTACGCTAATACCGACGATTAGTATAAGTAGCGGCATCAATAATGCCCCACAAGTGGATCAGCGCAGCGATAATACCCGGCACAATCAGCCACCATAAAAAGTAACCCACGCCACACATCACAAAAAACAAAATCGCTGGTAATAACCTTCCCTGTACGAGCTGCCCCAGACCCGGGAGAAAAAAACTGCATAAAGCCGCGATGACATTACCGCCTGAACCTTGTTCCGCCATGTTGAGTCTCCTGTGACTTTGGCTGCGTATACCCTTCATCCTTGCAGATGCAGGGTTGTTGGCCGCCTTCGCTCACCCCAGTCACGTAGGACAACTATGCTCCTTGGGATTCGTTCAGTTGCCGCCTACCTACATCGACAATGATTTTGGGTCTAGATAATAAGAGGTTATCGCAATTTTTAGCTTAGGGCAGCATAAATCTGTAACAGGCTATGTACAACACTGCTGCGCTAACGGCATGATAATCCCGTTAAATTTGTTAATGGAGTTTCGGATGTTCAGTTTTTTGCGTAAATACCTGATTTTGCCACAGCGCTTTCGTAGTTTGTTAGCCGAGCTAGCAGTGGTGTTTATCGGTGTTTTTGCAGCATTTTTACTGTCGGATTATCAGCAACAACAAACCAAAGCGCAGCAACAAATTGAAATCGTCAAAGCAGTTCGCGCTGATTTAACTGCTTACATCGACAACGGCAGTGATCCAAAAGCCGGCTTTATCAGTTTTTTCCGCAATATAAACACCAAGATGCAGCAGCAGATTACCAAAGGCGCTTTAACCCAAATCCCGGGCATAATCATTGGCGATTATTGGTATTTGGAAGCGTTACATCCGATGATCACTTCCGGCAAATTAAATGATATTCAGCTGGATTTGTATCGTGATCTGGCACGCTTTAACACCTTGCATCAAAACTTTATCCAGATGATTGAAGACTTTAACCGCTATCAGCTGGATGTCATTTACCCCCATTTGGCGCAAGTGCCACAACCGTATTTTTTGTCACCGGGTAACCGGTTGAGCCCGGCTTACCAGCCGCTGCAAACCTACAGCTACAATCTACAAAACTTTGCCGAAGTTTCGGTGCAGCATGCCAAAACGATGGTTGAAGCAATCGACCGGCATTATCCGCAACTGGCGTTACCGACACCGAAAGAATAACAACTGAACCTACGTCAGCTAAGACGCCGGTTCCGTCACAAAACCCAGCTTTAAAATGCCGGCACTTTGTACCGCAGCCATGGTTTTGACCACATGCTCATAAGCGACGGTGCGATCGCCGCGCAGATGAATTTCCGGCTGCGGATTGGTGGCAGCAGCGGCGCTAAGTTTTGCCGCAAGTTCAGCCGGTGTCACTTTTGTTTCGTTCCAGAACACGTCACCTGTGGCATCAACAGCCAGCTGTACTGTGGTCGGTTTTAACTCGTTTGGCACATTACTGGCGCGGGGTAATTCAATTTCCACCGAATGGGTCAGCACCGGCACTGTGATGATAAAAATAATCAGCAGCACTAACATCACGTCCACTAACGGCGTCATGTTAATTTCGCTCATCACTTCGTCGTTGTTGTCAAAATCGCCACCAAACGCCATGTTAGCCTCCGCTGCGCAAGGTTTTCACCTGGGCTGATTTAGGTGCTGCGCCCGTCAGAAAATAAGCATGCAGCTGAAAGGCAAAACGATTCAGTTTGCTGATAATGCCTTTATTGGCGCGGCTTAGCGCGTTATATGCCAGCACCGCCGGAATGGCTACCGCCAACCCAAAAGCCGTCATGATTAATGCTTCACCGACCGGGCCGGCCACTTTATCAATACTGGCCTGACCGCTGGCACCAATGCCAACCAGTGCGTGGTAAATACCCCAAACCGTGCCAAAGAGTCCGACAAAAGGCGCGGTCGAGCCAACCGACGCCAAAATCGCCAGGCCCTTTTGCATTTGCTCCGAGCTTTGTTCAATGGCGCCTTTTAACGTCGAGGTCAGCCAATCGGACAACGGTAAACGGCCGTGTAAATCGTCCTGATGGCTGCTGTGATGATCTAGCGCGGCCTGACCTTCATCGGCCAGAAACCGGAACGGATTACCGCGGCTGTCGTACTGTTGATTGGTCGCAGATAAAATCTGCAGGCCCTGGGCAAAACTTTGCGCATGCCAGAAATCGCGGCTGGCGTGCGCCACTTTTTGCAGTTGCCACAGATGAAAAGCGCGGATCAGGATCACGCACCAGGATGCGACGGACATGATCAATAAAATCAGTGCCACGCCTTTAATCACACCATCACTTTGTGCCCAAAGCGACGCAATACCGTATGGATTGTCTTGCATGTTTTTTCTCCTGTCGCTCAGCTGACCTTAGCGCAGCGGCGATTAACTACCTGATTTAAATAGGATACAGCCGTTCCAGTTAGCCTTGATTTAACCGGAATTTCAGCGGTAATTCGTACCAAAAGTCGATGGGCTGGCCTTCTTTTAGCGCCGGCTGAAACTGCCAGCGCTTCACTGCCTGTTTGGCGGCCTGATCCAGTCGGGTAAAACCGCTGCTGGTTTTCAGTTTAATCTCGCCGACAGTACCGTCGGCTTTCACCAAAATCAGCAGTAATACGGTGCCTTGTTCTTTTTTCTTGCGCGAAAGCTGCGGGTACAGCGGCGCTTTATTGTTTAACCCTTGCGCCTCGGCCGATGGCGGTTGAATGGTAGGAGCAGCTGGTGCGGCTTTGGCTGGCGCTGCTTTGGCTTTTCTGACCGGCGGTGGTGGTGGTTCAACCGGTGGCGCACTGACCGCTTTTTCCGATGGCGGCGCTTTTGGCAAAGGCTTGGGCAATGGTTTAGGTAAAGGCTTTGGCTTTTGCTTGGGCTGTGGTTTAGGTTCCGGCAACGGCTTGGGTTTCGGCTGCGGAGGTGCTACCGGCGGCGGCAACATGATGCCGACAATAGTCGGTGGTGTGACAACTTCTGGTTCAGGCGCTGGCTCGTTGCTGTCCGCCAACGTCAGCGCGAGCGCCGCCAGATGACAGCCCAGCACCAAACACAATATTCCCGCTTGTTGACGCCAACCGCTTCGCATCTTCGACCCATCGACAAATATTCAATTTGTGTGACAGAGGCACTGTCAGTACAAAGTGCAATTGATAATGATTCGTATTATATAGATTTTCAGGGCAGGATGCCAGTGGCTTTTAAGAGTTGCAAATTGTTAACATCGGGGTCAGAGTCAATTGTTAACATAAATTTGTTAACAATTACTCTGACCCCGATGTTAACACATGTAGCTTAAGCCACTTGTTTCTCAGCCAGATGCAGTTCCATGGTGGCTTTGAGTAAACGGAATAAACGGATAGAAGCGTCGATTTCTTCGCGGCGGTTGGTCAGGCTTTCGACGTTCAGACCGAGCGGAATGTCTAAACCGGCGCAGTGCAGCAGAATTTGCTGCAGGTTGTCGCGGCAAATTTTAATCGACTCATTCAGTGGATTGGCTGCATCCAGAATGCGGTATTTGCTGGCTTGTGGCACTGAAATGCCCAGCCAGTGCATAAATTCCAACGTTTGTTCGCCACCACATGGCGTGAAGGTCAAAATGATCCGTTGTGGTGTCAGGTTCTGCTGTTTGCAGCTGCGGACATAACTGGTGATTAAATCGATAGTGGCCTGGGCGTTATACACTGCTTGTGAGATAAAAAACTGGCAACCCTGGCGTGATTTTTCAATCAACCGCTCGTGTTCGTTGCCTTTGCTGGCATGGCGTTCGGCAATCGCCACACCACCTAAATAAAACCTGGCCTGGTGTTCGGCTAGTTGCTGATAAGCGTCCGGCAGGCTTAATTTAATGGTGCCATTGGACGAAGGGCTGCCGACTAACACCAGATTATCCAGCTGGAAATCTTCTTTGGTTTCGCTCAGCCACTGGTTAAATTCACTGGCGTCGCGCTGCGCCACACTCTTGTAAGTGATCACGTCACGTTTGGCTTGCTGGCGTAAAATCTGTCCGTAAACCCTTGGATCTAAAGTGCTTTGAAATGGGAAAGGCCGGTCTTCGCTGACGCGGCTGCTTTCATCCTGAATGTCATAAACCACCAGGCCGTCATATTCCACTTCGTTTAGCCGTGCCAGCAGTTTTTTGGCGATCCGCACGGTTTTATCGATAGCCGTGTCCGCTTTTGGCGGCGTGGTGCCAATCAGATAAACCCCTTGATTTGGATCGGTAATTTTTTGCTGTAACGACAACGCCATGATCTGTACACCTGTAACCTTGATACGGCTAAGTATACAGATGTTTGGATGGCTGGCCATCCATATTTAAATGAATTTTTTCGATAAGCCCGATAAAAATCTTTCAACTGGAATGCTGAAAGGCTGCAATCAGCTGCAAGCCACGCTCCAGCTCGGCGTGACTCAGATTAGCGATGCCGATCACCAAACCCGCCTGCTGTTCGCCATTAAACTGATATTTCGACAACGGCGCTGGTGCATAACCTTGCGCTGCCAGTTGCTGTAGCAGGCGCGGGCCATCGAAATCTGGCAGCATTGTTTCAGGGCAAAGCAGCACCAGATGCAACCCGGCGTGCATCGCGCTTAAGCGCCAATCGGGCAAATACTGCGCCGCCAATTGCTGCGCTAACTGTTGTTTGTGCTGATACAGTTTGCGCATTTTTCGCAGGTGCCGGCTGAAATGACCTTCGCTGATAAAATCGGCCAGTGCAGCCTGTGTTAACAGCGGCACGTCGCCGTGAATTGCCTGCACTATCTCGGCGGCACGCCGGATCAAAGCTACCGGCGCCACCAGATAGCCGAGCCGCAGCGCCGGTTGCATGGTTTTACTGAAACTGCCGACAAAAATCACCCCTTCGCCCTGAGCCAAGCCTTGCAAGCTGGCGATCGGCCGGTGTTTAAACTGGAATTCGCTGTCGTAATCATCTTCCACCAACCAGCATCCTTGTTGGCGCGCCCACTGTAAAATCGCTAGCCGCTGTGGCAACGGCATAATGCCACCCATCGGATATTGATGGCCCGGCGTTAGAAACAATGCTTTGCAGTCGTGGTAATTTGTCAGTGCTTCGGCCGAAATACCTTCGGCGCCGCTGGCATCCAGATACTCGATCTGTAAATCCTGCAACTGCAGTGCCTGGCGCAACCGGCCATAACCGGGCGATTCCATCAGCACTTGGTCGCCGCGTGCTGCCACCAACATTGCCGCAACATACAATCCTTGCTGCGCGCCAGCGGTGATTAGAATTTGTTGTTCGTTGCAGTGCACTTGCCTTGATTGCTGCAAATATAGGCTCAGTGCCTGACGAAGCGGCAAGTAACCCAGCACATCACTACCGACGCCGAGCTTGGGGCGGTCGGCATGGCGCTGTAATAAGCGTTGCCAGATGCGATAGGGAAATGCTGCCAAATCCGGGACGCCGGGTTCGAGTAAACCGGTTTTATGCGGAGTTGCTGGCTGAATCGGGATGCTGGTGTTGGCTACAGTTTGCTTGTTGTTTGACGTGGAAAATCGGTGGCTGTCCTGAAATGCATGCGCTTGAAAACCATGTGCTTGAAAAAAATGATCCGGCAGTTGGGTGATGATGCAATAACCCCGGCCGGGTTGGCCTTGCAAATACCCTTCGGCCACCAGCTGCGCCAATGCTGCATTTACCGTATTACGACTTAACCCCAGTTCGCTCGCCAACACCCGGCTGGACGGCAGCAAAGCGCCGCTGGGCCAGAGTCCGCTGAGTAATGGCTGGCGTAGCGCCTGATACAGCTGCCGCTGCAAACTGCCTTCGCCGCTTAAGATGATGCTGTCTGGTTCTATTTTCATAACTGGATCCATAAATTTGACAAAACTGGTGCTTTTTATAGAACCAATTGCCTTTTAAGCTGTATTTGAACAGTCATTCAGCGCCAGCGCAAGAGCTGGCTTTGCAGGAGATTTTTATGGAAAGTTTTACCAGCCAGTCATTTAACGACAAATCTTTAGACAATCAGTCCTTTATCCTCAACAACGGTTTAAAGCTATTGATCCAAACCGAAAGCTGGCAGCCCGCCATGCTGGATGAATATCTGGCGCTTTATCATTCGTCCGGGATCAAGCGGCCACTCACCGACAAAGCGCGGATGGCGCAGCTGTTTGCCGGTGCCAACCTGACGCTGAGCGCCCGCATCGACGGCAAGCTGGTCGGGCTGGCGCGTTGTTTAACTGACGGCGCTTTTGTTTGTTATATCTCAGATTTACTGGTCACCGGCGATTTACAACAACAAGGTATTGGTCGGTTGTTGTTACAAGCAGTGGCGGAGACCACCGGGCCGCAGGTGCAACAGTTGCTGTTAAGCGCACCCAGTGCGATGGGTTATTATCCAAAAGTCGGTTTTAGCGCGATCAATAACGCATTTTCGGTGCAGCGCGAGCAATAGGCTTTGAGAGCAGCGGCCGTCATCGCAGTGCAATAATCAGAGGTTTGACATGATCCCGACGTACACCCCGGCACATTATTCGCTGGATAATCCCAAGCTTATCCGGCAATTTTTGCAGCAGCATTATTTTGGTTTGTTGTTAAGCCAGGATCTGCAGTTAAGTGCATTGCCGTTGTGGTTCGACTGGGATTCACCAACCGCGCTGACCGGTACTCTGTATTGCCATCTGGCGCGGCAAAACCCGCAGTTGGCAGCGCTGCAACAGGCAATGCAGCAAGGTGACAGCGTCAAAGTGGTGGTGCAGGGGCCGCATGCTTATGTTGCGGCCGAGTGTTATCGCGAACAACCGCAGGTCGCCACCTGGAATTACAGTCTGGTTGAAATATGCGGTACAGTGCGGTTGCTGGATCAAGCCAGCACTTTGGCGCTGGTACGCAAGCAACAGGCTGCAGCGAGTAAGGCATTGCCACAAGCGGTAAAAGATTCTTTTGCCAAGACGGCTGCTGAGCATCAATCCGATCGCGCAACTAACCTCGCTTACGAAAAACAGCTGTCCGCAGCCATCGTCGGTATCGCCATTTCAATCAACACTCTCAATGCCAAAATGAAATTATCGCAGAATAAAAACCAGGCTGCGCGCGACGACGTGCTGCAGTTTTTACAACAAACCGAACAGCCGCAAAGCGTCTGGCAACTGATGCTGGCGCAGGGCGGCGGCTAAACCTTTATACCCGTCATCCTTGAAGATGCGGGGGTGTTGGCCGCCTTCACTCACCCCAGTCACTTAGAACTGCTAAGCTCCTGGGGATTCGTTCAGTTGCCGCCTACCCGCATCTTCAATGATTTTGGGTATACCCGTCATCCTTGAAGATGCGGGGGTGTTGGCCGCCTTCACTCACCCCAGTCACTTAGAACTGCTAAGCTCCTGGGGATTCGTTCAGTTGCCGCCTACCCGCATCTTCAATGATTTTGGGTGTAGCTTGGAGCGACCTGAACAGTTGTGACAACATGGCGTGCAGGTCGCTTTGATCAGGCTTTCAGAAAGGTAAATAATGCCCGGTAATATTGGTCGGGTTGGTCCAGCCAGCCATAGTGGGCGCAGCCTTTGAGAATTTCCAGCTGGGCATTGGGGAAGCTATGTTGGGTCTTTTTGGCGGTGTCGATACTGATAATGTCCTGGTCGCCTTGCAGCACCAGCACTGGCTGCTTAAATTGCGTGAAACTCTGTTTGTGATCAAATTTGATTCGGGCCATATCGGCAAAGACCAGCTGATTCAATTTCATGTTAACCACTTTTAGCCGCGCCGCGATAAGATGCGCTTTGCTTTGATCCAACACATAAGCCTGCGCCAGAATATTTACCCGCTTTTCATTGGTGGCTGCGCTAGAGTCGCCAGCCGCCTGTTTCAGCTGATAAGCCTTCATTTCGGCTTGCTGTTTGATGCTCAGTTTTTGGTTGATGCGCGGTTGAATATCCGCGACAAAGTCCAAATCGAGGCCACCCGATGATGAAAACACCAGCTTTTCCACCTGCGCCGGATGTTGGCTGGCGTAATGTGCTGCCAACATGCCGCCAAAAGAATGTCCTAAAATAGTCCATTGTTTTAATTGAAGCTTTTTTCGGATTTTCTCCATATCGGCCACCATCAGATCCATGCTGACCGTGCTGTTATCAATAGCGGGTAACGGCGAACGGCCGGTACCCCGCTGATCAAACAAAATGGCCTGAAAACCTTCGGCCGCTATCGCTTTAGCAACAGTGGCAAAACCTTCACTATCCAGCCCAGGCCCGCCATTAATAATCAGCACCGGCTTACCTTCACCAAAGGTTTGATAATATATGCCATCGGCCATGCCTTCGGCGGCGTAAGCGGGGGCGATGATGCTCAGCACGGCCGTTAACAGCAAAACGACCCGGTGCGGGCGGCGCTTCGCTAGCCAGTTGAATAGGGGTGGGATTTGAGACTTTCGAACAAAAGAAAACGACATCACGGGCTCCGGTGTAGCGATACAGCTAAAAAAATTGCACGGGTTTGAACATGCAGTGGCCAGCCCACAACAAGGGCCGCTGGCAAAAGCTAACAGGTTCCGGGGTGTATGTATTGGGGCAGGCAGTTACTGCTTTGTAACAAGATTTAACCTTTGAAACATGCTGGGATGAGAGCGTTTTTGCATTCCGGCGCACTACCGCTAGCGCGGTGAGTGGCGCCCTACGCAAACGTCTGAATTTAATTGAAAAAGTAGGGCGGACTCGGCCGAAGGCTAGTCCGCCGTTGGGTTGCAACATTTGAAAACACCACTACAAAGCCTGGGCAAGTCCGACAAAACTCGCGTCAAGCAACAGTTGCAGTTGCTCAGGCGCAATCTCAATTTCCAGCCCACGACGGCCGGCACTGACATAAATCAGCGGTAAATTTTCGGCGCTTTGATCAATAAAAGTGCGTAGGCGTTTTTTCTGACCCAGCGGGCTGACACCACCCAAAACATAACCGGTACTGCGCTCAACTGCTGCCGGCGCGGCCATCGCCGCCTTTTTGCTGCCGGCGGCTTTGGCCAACTGTTTTAAATCGAGCATATGGCTGACCGGTAGCACAGCCACCACCAATTCGGTGGGTTCCAGCTGCAATACCAAGGTTTTAAATACCAGCTTTGGGTTTAATTGCAGCTTTTCTGCCGCTTCCAAACCATAGGACGAACTTTGGCTATCGTGCTGATAACTGAGCACCTGGAACGGGCAATTGCGTTTTTTAAGCAGTTCGATGGCTGGGGTCATGCTGGCTTCCGTGATATCAAATTCAGGCGCGGTTTCACTAAATACCCAGTTTAATCAAATATCAGCTGTTGCTGCAAAAAGCGGATAAAAGCGCTGATCCGCCCCGATAACGCGGAATGTCGATAATACACCGCCTGCACATTTTCGCGCGGATGGGGGCTTTGCAGCTGACCTGGCAACACTTCTATCAGTTCTCTGGATTTACGCTGTGGCGCCGTCATAAAATCCGACAATAGGGCAATACCATGATGCTGCAAACACAGCTGCAACAGGGTTTCGCCACTGCTGGCGGCCAGTGTTGGGGTGATGATTTGGGGTGGCAACAATGGCCAATGATTTAGCCTGCTGTGTTCAGAAAAACCTAATAACTGATGCTGCGCGAGTTGCTCCGGGCGCTGTGGTGTACCGAATTTTTCCAGGTAGCTGGCACTTGCCAGCAGTCGCAGTTTGCTTTTTCCAAGCAAGGTGGCGTGTAAATTAGAGTCCTGCAAGGCGCCGATGCGGATCGCAACATCGGTTCTTTTTTCAATTAAATCAATAAAGTTTTCACTGGAAATTAGCTCCAGCGTCATCTTTGGATACAAGGCGCGGAATTTCGCCATCAGCGGTACTAATTGATGCAGGATAAAAGGGCTGGCGGCATCCACCCGCAATAAACCGCTTGGTGAGCTTTGCTGCAGGTTCAGCTGCTCTTCGGCCAACGCCAGTTGTTGCAGCGCCGGGCGCACTTGTTCAATAAACAGCTGCCCATCGGCGGTGGCTTCTACCCGCCTTGTCGTTCGGTGAAATAAGCTCACCTGCAATGACGTTTCCAACCGTTGAATAGCACGGGTGACTTTGGCCACCGGCACATTCAGCTGACCAGCCGCCGCGGTAAAGCTACCGCTGTCGAACACCGCCAGTAACATTTCGAGATCGGCAGTTTGCGATATTATTGTCATAAGTGAAAAAGTGTTTTGTTGATTGTGCTATTTTTTGAAATAGTAGCAAGGCTCATACTGCGCGGCAACTTCATCTAAACCAATATCATTGAAGTTGCAGGTAGGCGACAAGTGAACGAGACCCCAGGAGCATAGTAGTCCTATGTGACTGGGGCGAGTGAGCGAAGGCAACAACCCTGCAGCTTCAAGGAGGAGATTGTTATGCCACTCGCTTTATGGGCGCTGACACTTAGCGCGTTCGCCATCGGCACCACCGAATTTGTGATTGTCGGATTGTTGCCCACCTTAGCCCGGGATCTGGGCGTGTCGTTACCTTCGGCCGGTTTACTGGTCAGTTTATATGCACTCGGCGTTGCCATTGGTGCGCCGGTTTTGACGGCGTTGACCGCCCGGTTTCCACGAAAAACCGTGTTGCTGGGACTGATGGCGCTGTTTATCGCCGGCAATCTGCTGGCCTGGTTGGCGCCTGGCTATCAAAGCCTGATAGCAGCGCGCATCTTAACCGGCCTCGCGCACGGGGTGTTTTTCTCAATTGGCTCGACCATCGCCACCGGTCTGGTCAGTAAAGACAAAGAAGCCAGCGCCATCGCGCTAATGTTTACCGGCTTGACCGTTGCTTTGGTGACCGGCGTGCCGCTCGGTACCTGGATTGGCCAGATGTTTGGCTGGCGCGCGACTTTCCTGATTGTGTCGGTGCTGGGTATGGTGGCGTTGATTGGCAGTGCTTTATTGGTGCCGTCGAATTTAAAACAAGCCAAAGCCGCGCCGCTACGCAAGCAACTACAGGTGCTGACCGAACCACGGTTATTGCTGGTATATGCGATGACGGCGGTTGGATATGGCGGTACTTTTGTTGCTTTTACTTATCTTGCGCCGATTTTGCAGCAAATCAGCGGTTTTGAAGCCGGTGCGATTAGTTTGATTTTATTGGTGTACGGCGTGTCGGTGGCGGTGGGGAATATCTGGGGTGGCAAGCTCGCCGACAAAGCCGGGCCTGTGACTGCGCTCAGTTATATATTCTCGGCTCTGGCGCTGGTGCTGTTTATCTTTACCTTCACTGCGGGCAATCCGATCACCGCCGTGCTGACCGTTTTAGTCTGGGGTGCCTTTGCGTTTGGTAATGTGCCGGGATTGCAGGTCTATGTGGTCAAACTGGCCGAAAAATATACTCCGGATGCGGTGGATGTCGCTTCGGGTTTAAATATCGCTGCTTTTAACGTCGGGATAGCGGCAGGCGCTTTGGTCGGCGGGCTGATTGTTGAGGAAATGAGTTTGCTGGATACCCCCTGGATTGGCGGCGTGATTGTGCTGGGCGCACTGGCGCTGACCCGTTGGTCAGGACGGTTGGATCAACAAACTGACTATCAACGGGGAGTTGCCACAAAGCCAGCGCCGGCCACGCTTACTGACTCACGCTAACTGACTCACGTTAACTACAATGGCGGGCGAGGGCTATCACTGCTTGTCTGCCCGCTTTTTTCTGCAAAATATGGTGTTGTTGCCAGCACTTCGCCCCCTCGGTAAAAATGGCGCTGCGGTAATTCTGCTGATTTCTGCCTACTTGCGCTTGACGGTAAGTCCGGCGCATTGGATAACTGTAGTTTGTAAGTGCTTACATGAGGTTTTCCGATGACATTTAGCCGTTGTAGTCTGCTGAGCTGCGCTTTGCTGCATGCTGTTTTCACCCGGCCGGTGCTGGCGCAAGATGCCGCGATGACCGCAGTCGCACCGGCAACATGCCAGGCGGCACCAGCAACAATGCACAGTCTGCACAAAAGGACATACGCTGATAAGGTCCATGGGTTCTGGCTGGGACTCAGTATCGCGAACTGGACCGGACTGGTGACCGAGATGGATAAAATTGGCGGTACTGGGCCGACCGGGGTCTTTTATACCCGCAAGGACTGGCAGGCCAAAGATCAGCCAAGTATTTGGGGACAGGGTATTCCAAGCCAGCTCTCAGCGACTATCGATTGGGTGGTGGCAGATGAAGACGAGATCTGGGGCTCGGATGATGACAGTGATATCGAATACATCTACCTGCAGCTGATGTATAACCATAAGCAGCCGCTACTGAGTGCCAGCCAAATTCGCGACGGTTGGCTGGCGCATATTTATCAGGACTCAAAGACGCCCTATAAAACGGCAGAAGGCAAACCTGAAAATTTTTTATGGGTGTCCAATCAGCAAGCCTTTGATTTAATGCAACAGAATATTCTGCCCCCCTTCACCGGCATGCCTGCGTTTAACCCCCATTACGACATGATTGACGCGCAGCTCACCACCGAACTGTTTGGCATTCTGGCGCCATTTAGGCCGGATATCGCGGCTCAGTTGGCCTATTTGCCGATCCGCACCACGGCCTATGGTGAAGCTGCCGATATTGCTGATTTTTATGTAGCGATGCACGCACTGGCCGCTGGGGTGGATCCGAAACAACCCATGGCGCCGCAGCTGCAACAGATCGCCCGGCAAGCGCGCCTGGCTTTGCCATCGAACCAATATCCGGCCAAAATGTTTGACTATGTCTGGTCGTTGTATCAATCGGGGATACCCTGGGAAGCCGCCAGAGATCAGCTATATCAGCGTTATCAGCTCGAATCAGAGGACGGTTATGAAATCACCGGCAAAAAGCTGTACTGCAATGGTTGTTTTGCCGCCGGGATTAATTTTGCGGCTAGTTTAGTCAGTTTATTTTATGGCGAAGGCGATATGCAGGAAACCATCAAAATAGCGGTGCTGGCGGGCTGGGATTCAGATAATCCGGCCGCAACCTGGGGTGGGTTATATGGTTACATGTTGGGAAAAACCGGTGTCGAGCAAGCCTTTGGCCGCCCCTTTTCGTCGAAGTTTAATATTCACCGCACCCGGACCGGCTTTGCCAATCAAGGTATCGATGATTTTTCTCAAATGGCAGCAAAGGCATCCGCCATCGTTGAGCAAATGCTGACCCAGCAGCTGGCGGTACCGCAGCCTGCTGCAGCTGAGTGCTGGCAGATCCCGAAGTTGCTACCACATAAGATAAGCCCATTGTAGCTTGGCGTTGTAGCGGGTAGACGCGCGTAATTGGCCTAAACGCTGGCTTTGTTGAATTGTTGCTTTTCACTGAAAGCGGAAATTTCAGGAAATCAAATTAACTGTACCTCTTGAATATTCAGAGACAACAGCGCATTGCCAACAAAGGTTAATAATGCGAGGAATATTCATATTGCGTTCCAAGATGTCATCGGTTTTTGGACTTTAACTCTATGTGACCTGATCCAATACTTTTGGACACCACGCTAAGTGAGTAAAATGACTTAACGAGATGAATATGACAACCAAAAAGACCAGCAAGACTCACACTGCTGAATTTAAAGCTGAAACCCTGAAACTAGCCGAACGTGTCGGTGTTGCTGAAGCGGCCAGGCAGCTCAAAATCTACGAACCACAACTTTATAACTAGCGCTCTGCCATTGAAAAGAAATCTACAACCAGCCAACGTGAAGCCGAGCTTGCTGCTGAAGTTGCCAAGCTAAAACGCCAGTTAGCCGACCAGGCCGAGGATTTAGCCATCCTAAAAAAGGCGGCTGACCTACTTCGCGAAGAATCAAAAGTAAACCGATTCGAATTTATGCTCGAACACCAGCACCTGTTTCGCCTAAAGCCAATGGCGACAGTTTGAGATTAATGCCTTTTTACGTTAACTTTGCAGTATATTAAAAAATAAAAGGGTTAACCCCGCTTTAAAACGTGGTTTTTCCTTTTGATGAAATTGTTCGGCAGACAGGACAATAGTGCTCTGAGGTACTGGACATGTACGAATTCCTAGCAGCCCTCCCCGCAATACTCGGCATTCTGGGCTTCGTGGTCTACCTTCTCCTGCGGTCGTCCGGGAAAGGTGACCCGGAGACTCTCAGAATCGTCGAGAAGCTTCGCGCCCAGCACCCGGAGGGCTTCGCAACCAAGAGCAAGTTGACATCGACGCAACTCTACGGATTGCTTCAAAGGAACCAGACACTGCAGCGTGAGGTCGGCAATCAGGACTTCGTCCTCCTTGGCCAAGCTCTGCGTCAGCAGTTTGTCAAGTCCCTCGTTGTCTACATAATCTGCGCACTCCTGTTCTTGGTCGGCGTTGCACTTTTCGTGTATCAAGTGAATCGCCCAGCCCCAACTTCTCTGTCGAATCTTCAGGTCTTGAGCTCGGAGTCTACCTCGGGAGGGCTACTCGTTGATCTCGACGCGTTGCGTGTAACGTGGCAAGCGGACGGCCGCGCGTCTGACATCGTGGTGTATTTGGAAAACCTCGACACCGGGCAACGAACGCGTGGTCTCCTCACACGTTCGGACGCTGGCGATGTCTCGCTTAAGCATGACGACTACACTTCTATCTTGAGTGAGCGTCGCTTTGGTCAATCAAATCGAGTTCGCGTTGTCGCCCAGTCTGGCGAGCGGGCTTTCTATTCTCGCGAGTTCCTTGTGCAAGTGGGTCTGACCGTGCTAGCCGTTGCATTCGACAAGAGCGTGAAGATTGCGGCAATTATCGACAACAGTCTGGTGCCGGGGTACAACTTTGAAGCTCGCCTCGTGGTTCCGATGAAGGGCGTCGTGGACTACCACTCGCTTGGCGGAAGCATCAGTGGCGGTCAGCAGGAGTACCCGATCGAATCCACGTCAATGTATGACTGGGCTTCAGCGAAGATCGCATACCTCGGGCCAGATGATCGTCGCTTAGTCCGATACGACATTGTGTATGAATAATCGCGTATCAAATGATTGCCGAACAACCGGTTGCCGCGGACGGACCGCTGCGCGGCCCGCCGCTGAACCGGAACGTTAGGATTTAAAATGGAGAGACAACTTGGCTCGTGATGATTTTACAAGGCCTTTGATAGAAAAGCTCAAGGCTAGAGTTGCACATAGGTGCTCTAATCCTGATTGTCGTGTTCCAACGTCCGCACCATCAGGCGAGGAGAAAGTAAATAATATAGGAGTGGCAGCGCATATAACTGCTGCTTCCCCTGGTGGTCCTAGATACGCTCCCACTATGTCTCAAGAAAAAAGAAAATCCATTGAAAATGCCATTTGGCTATGTGCTAATTGTTCAATAGATATTGATAGAGATGAAGATAGATACTCTACCGCTTTGCTAAATGAATGGAAGATAAAGGCAGAAGATATTGCACGAATCGAATTGGGTAGAAAACTACCTAGCAATGACGATGCAATTAACTCTGTTTCAGCGGCATTGACTGGGTTTCCAAAAAGTTATATTTCCACTGCTATATCAAATGTACACAAAGCTTCCGAAAAATCTCTGGAAATGCTAGATCCGCGATTTTTAGTAAAAACATCACATGATAACGGTAAAACATCAATCGGAATCTATGCTAAAGAAAATGTCCAATGCTCAATGAAAATTAGCAGTGAACATGCAAAGCAATATATAGAAAAATATCAGCAGCTATTCGAACATGGAAAAGACCTTGAAATTGATTCCGACGCAATTACCATCGAAGGTTCAAAGTTGCTAGAGGAAATTTTTGGAACAACTAAGGGTGTATTCAGTATTTCATCACGTAAGATGGAAGCAACTCAAAAGCTGTGGCTAGTTCAAGATGAAACTAACGTCATAGAATCATTTGATGATATCAAAGGTGTTATTTCATTCGGTGTGAAATCGTTTACGTTTGAAGGGGATTCGTGTAATAAGCTATTTAGCTTTAGTTATCAAAAGTCACTGGATGAAAAGGATGACAAAGCAAACATCAGCATGTCCCTTTGTTTTGAACAATGGGATGGTGCTAGCATAATGTTCTTGCCCTATTACGAAAAGCTATACTCCTTATATAAAAAGATGTCCGAAGGCTGGGTGTTATTTACATCACTGGAAATTAATGGAATAAGGGTGTTGTTAAGTAAAGGAATGACTGTTAGCAAGTGGGATTATGTCTTAGATACTGTTAGCTTTCTACACTATATAAATTACAGCAAGGTAGTTTCTGATTCATTTAATTGGGATATACGATTTGTCTCAGATGTTTCGTACACCTCAGACGAGTTTAGACAAATATGTGATGTTTCAGACGTTTTAAACGGGAAGCAAGTGTATGAGGAGGGGGCGATCACCAGCAATGCAACGTGCGAACTCATAGTGGGCCAGAACTGTTTAAATATTAATGAGTTGTCTAAAATTGACCAAGCCATAAGTATGAAGATGGTTCAGAGCGAAGGAGAAGATATATTAATCTTTGGAAAGCAGTTTACTCTACCCCCAAAGATAATCGCTTTAGATTACGTTCTTCCTAAAATTCATGCTGAAATAGCTACATTGAAGGAAAACGACATTGTAAAAGTTGAATGGCTGCCACAGTCTAACTTTAAATGCGAAGTTAAGTATGAAACCTAACAACCGCATACTGTAATGGCACACTGAATTCGGCCACCTAATAAGAAGTGTTATTGCATGCCGTGCTCTCGAAAAAAACGAACGTCTGCAAATAAGGCAGGCTGTGTAAAAACTCACATTTAAGATAATTGAGCCTTTATTCTCGGTCCAATAACTGCTCTATGCGCTTCAGGTGCGTTAAGAATTTTATGAGTAATAGCTGGTACAATTTTGGTAAGGGCACTAAATCGTTCTATAAACACGCTATAAGGTGAATAAAATAATAATGAAGCAGCTGTGTTAGCTGGTTAGCTGTCTCATTTTCAAAGACAGTGATTCAACGCCCCAGATAGACAGCATTCGTTTCAGGTTGTAAGCCAGAACATGCAAGCTCATTTCTGTACTGACGTTTTTAAATCGACGTGTCAGGAAGTGAGTTGCCCCCATCCACATTTTGATAGTGCCGAACGGATGCTCGACCGTTTGTCGGCGAAGGACTATCGTCTCTGGGTCTGCATCAAGACGTTCCTGCATATCCTCCATTTCATCTTCATGTACCCATCGGCGGATTTTTCTGGGACCACGTTTTGCTGTGGTGCATTTTGCCCGGCTTGAACAATTGCTGCATGCGATATTGTTAAAGTACATATCTTGCTCTAAGCCGTCCTCCATCACGGTGAAACGGTTTTGTAATTCCTGTCCTGTCGGGCAGATGTATATATCCTGCTCGCGATCATATTTGAAGGCTGAGCGGTTAAACAAGCCTTTGCCGTCAGCACCCGATGTATCGCCTTTTGGGATCATAGCTGTCACGCCTTCATCTTGTATGGCTTTGATATCTTTACGGCTGTAATAACCCTTGTCGGCTAGAACCGTCATATTCTTCTGACCAACTGCTTCTTGGGTTAATTTTGTGACTGCCAATAGTTGGCCACGATCAGTGGTGTTCGTCACTTCATGCGCCACTATCAGGTGGTGCTTCGTATCAACAGCTGCCTGCACGTTGTAGCAAACCTGCCGATTCATATGGTGCGTTTTCATCAACCGAGCATCCGGATCTGTCAGCGATAATTGCTTATCCGGCAACTGCTCCAACGTGCTTTGTATTTTTTGTAACTCACCAAGTCTTTGCTTCAGCCATGCCAATTTGGTAGCCATCAGCTCGGTGTTGGCATCGGATTGATGGTTTTTGTCTGCCTCATCAAGCTGGCACAGATACTTGTGAATGTTCTGCTCGATACGTTCGATATGGTCTTTTGCTTTTTGTAGCGTGAAGTTGTTCGGTTTACCGTTGACTGCCTTGAATTTACTGCCATCGATGGCGACAACGACATCGGTAAACATATGCATTTGTCGGCATAACTCGATAAAAGTGCGACAGGCATTTTTAATGCCTTTGCTGTTGTTCTTTCTGAAGTCAGCGATGGTTTTGAAATCAGGAGTCAGGCGCTCGAGAAGCCACATCAGCTCCACATTACGATGAGATTCTTTTTCCAGTCGGCGTGACGATTGAATGCGGTTTAGGTAACCATAGATGTAAAGCTTGAGCATCGTTGCCGGATGGTAACCTGGGCGCCCAGTCTGTTTTGCATCGACACCTTCAAAGCCGAGCGTTTTGAGCTGCAGGCTATTCACAAAGACGTCGATGACTCTGACTGGATTATCTTCGCTGACAAAATCATCCAGTGCTTCTGGCAGCAGCGTCACTTGGTATCTGTCCTGGCCTTTAATGTGTTCGGTCATTTTTAGCGCACACTATTTTAATTCGTATGCTGATAATTTTAGTATCTACAAACCAAGCAAGCTGAAGCATATCCAGACTGATTGATCATAAAAACCAGGTATTTAGACCAAAAGGTGATCAGCAGTTTTCACACAGCCTCAAGGCTAAGCAGAAATTGGTTTTTCGTGAGCGCCAAATCGAGAGCAACAAACTCACGCCAACACCTACTGGGTTTTTAACACCACCACCGGAATATCTTCCGGGTTTTTGATCAGTTGGCGTTGTGGTAGATAGGTCAATAAGATCGCGGTTTCTTTTTTCACCACTTCGTAGCATTCACAACTTAAGTGTTCCAGCTCGTCGCGGTCGATGACTTTAATCAGGCCGCGGGAATAGGAAATCACGCCCAGTTGCTGTAGTTTCAACGCTGCCTGAGTCACCCCTTCGCGGCGAACACCGAGCATGTGGCCGATAAATTCCTGAGTCATGGTTAAGTGGTTGTGTGACAAACGGTCCATCGACAGTAGCAACCAACGGCAGAGTTGTTGGTCAATT
Organism: Rheinheimera sp. SA_1; assembly: GCF_001669775.1. Taxonomy (GTDB): domain Bacteria; phylum Pseudomonadota; class Gammaproteobacteria; order Enterobacterales; family Alteromonadaceae; genus Pararheinheimera. Next base: position 1,428,966 of record NZ_LXWK01000011.1, on the reverse strand, counting down.
GAATGATGGCGGTTGCAGACGGCAGTTTGCGCGACCTGGGTGATCAAGGCCTGGGTATAACGCAGCATCAGCAGCAACAGCTGACCGTGGCGGTTAAATTCTTCTTTGACGTGCGGCCGGGGTAGCCGGTATGCGTATCCGGCGCTTTGTACCACCGAGCGGCTGGGGGTGCTTTCGCCGCCCATAAATAAAGTAATGCCGAGTAACCCTTCGTTACCGACCACCAGAATAGCGGTGGAGGCACCGTTTTCCATCACGTACTGCAGCGATACAATCGAATCGGTTGGAAAATACACATGGCTCATGCTGGTGCCTGATTCGTACATCAGTGCCCGCAAGGGTAAATGGACCAGCTCCAGATGCGGAAATAACCGGCTTTGGACGTCGGGCGACAACGCGGCCAGTAAATGATTCTGCTGGGGATTCGGCTGCGGCTTGGCAGGTGATCGTGGGGGCATATAAGTACTCGGTTAATGGACTGAACAGGCAGCATACAGCTGATGTCCCTCCAGCGTACTGTTTATATTTTTATCGCTCTGTGTGTTGTCGCACATAAGCTGGCGAAACTTGCTGGAAGGACATGTTTATATTGCATATAAACCTGATTTTTTCCAGTTTTGGTGGTTTTGGTCCGTTATTGAGAATGCTGCATTAATGCCGGCGATGCAGGCTAGAGAGCAGTAAATCCCGGTGTTGAACACCGGGCTTACTGCAGCTGCTGTTCAAACTGATGCTGCAAGGTGATCAGCACCGCAGCCGCTTCGTCAAAATCGTATTGATTAATGTGTTTGCAAAGTTCGGTTAAGGCGTTCTGACAGTTGCTGCCTGCGAGCAGTGGCTCCAGCTGTTCGGCGATATCGACCGCAGCGGTGTCGTTATCGGCAATCAGGTTATGCAGCTGTTGTAGCATACCGCGTAGCTGGTCCGGATCGACGGCCGGTTGTGGCGCCGGCGTCGCTGTGGTGCTGGTCAGTTTTGCTAAAGATTGCAGCACAATCAACAATGCATGGTTTACCGCTGCCAATGGTTCGGTCAACGACAGCTGTTGATTACAGGCTTGTTCCAACGTGGTTGCAGCACTTTGCACGGCGCGGGCACCGATATTACCGGCAGCGCCGCGTAAACTATGGGCGCAGCGGCTGGCGGCATGGGGGTCGTCACTTTGTAAGGCTGCGGCAAATTGCGCGGCGAAATTCTGGTTACTTTCCGAAAACCGCTGCAGTAATTTTAAGTACAGTTTGAGGTTTTGTTCAGTGGTCACCAGGCCGGCTGCAGTATCGATACCGGTCAAATGCGGTAAACTTGAGACAAGAGCGAAATCAGCGGCTTGCTGCTGCAACGCTGGCGTTTCGTCATGAGCTGAGCCATGTTCTACAGGAAGCTGCGTTAAGGTGTTCGCCGCAGCTTTGATCCATTTTGCCATCGTCAGAAACATTTCAGCGGGAAGAATAGGCTTGCTGATATGGTCGGTCATGCCGCTATCGCGGGCTTTTTGAATATCGGCGGCCATCACGTTGGCGGTCATCGCCAGCACCGGCAATTGCTGAAACTGCGGCATTGCCCGTAATGCTTTGGTAGCTTCGTAGCCATCCAGCACCGGCATCTGACAATCCATCAGCACGCCATCAAAATCTTGTTGCAACAGATGGCGCGCTTGTATTAAATCCAGCGCCTGCTGACCATCCTGCGCCAGCGTCACGTGCATCCCTTTACTGGTCAGCAGCTCAATGGCAAGCTCCTGATTTAGTTCATTATCTTCGGCCAGTAAAATATGGGCGCCCTGTAACTGGCGGATTGCAGTGGCTAACTTTTTTTCAGTGCTTGGTGTTTCAGCATACTGCTGCGATAACTCAGCCAGTTCGACCGGCGTGGTAGCCGTAGCATTTAACAGCGCCTGGCAAAACGCGCTGCGGGTGACTGGTTTACTTAAAAAACCATCAATGGTCAGATGGGCGGCGGCTAGTCTGGCATCTTCAGTGCTGTAAGCTGTGACCATCAATACTTTGGGCGGATGCTGCAGTTGTAATTGCGGCAGTTGCTCCAGGGTCTTGATGCCATCGAGCAGCGGCATTTTCCAGTCGAGACACCACAGCTGATAAGGCTCTAAAGCCGCATCAGCGCTGGCCAGCATGCTCAGCGCTTCGTGTCCGGAAGTGGTTGGCGTGACCAGACAACCTTGTTCAGTCAGCCACTGGCCAAGAATTTCGCGGGCAGTGGCGTTATCGTCTGTTACCAGCACCCGCAGATCCCGCAAACTTTCCGATGCGGTTTTCCAGAATGGCGCAGGCAGCGCATCCGGCGAGCCCTCACCCAACAAGACGGTAAAATGAAAAGTACTGCCTTCACCTTCAACACTTTCCACCCAAATCTGACCCTGCATTAATTCAGTTAAGGTTTTGCAGATGGCGAGCCCAAGTCCGGTGCCGCCATATTTGCGGGTGGTGGAACTGTCAGCCTGACTAAACGATTGAAACAAGCGTGCTTGTTGCGCTGGTGTCATACCGATGCCGCTGTCTTTCAGTGAAAAATGCAACATGATTTGCGGATTTGACTGGGAATTCAGCTGTCGACCAGGCTGACGTTGGCCGCTGACTGACAACAAAATTTCACCGGCTTTATCGGTAAATTTCACCGCGTTATTGCCAAGATTGGTCAGGATTTGCCCCAGCCGCAGCGGATCACCCAGCAACACCGGCGGCAGGTCGGCTTCGACCGCAAAATGCAGTTCAATCTGTTTCTCGGCGGCTTTTAAGCCAACTAAATCGGTCATGTTTTCCAGCACATCTTCCAGGCGAAACTCCACCTGTTCAATATCCAGTTTGCCCGCTTCAATTTTGCTGAAATCCAGAATGTCATTAATGATACCCAGCAATGACATGGCGCTGCGGTGTACTTTGTCGATGTAATTGCGCTGTTTACGATCAAGTTCGGTCTGCAGCGCCAGATGACTCATGCCAATAATGGCGTTCATTGGCGTGCGGATTTCATGCGACATGTTGGATAAAAAATCCGATTTGGTTTGGGTGGCGGTTTCGGCTTTTTCTTTGGCCTCCAACAGTGCCAGTTCCATGGCCTTGTGTTCGCTAATATCGAGCAAAATGCCAAACACTTTTTGCTGTACTTGTTTGCCCACCACCAATACCCATTTCCATCGGCCGCTGTGGCTTTTCATCCGCAGTTCGACCCGATAAATGTCGGTTTGCCCTTTTAAATGTTGTACAAAAGCGGTTCTCGCCATCGTCAAGTCATCGGGATGCACCAGTTGACTCAGTTGTTCGATGCCGTGGCCATATAAATCAGTCAGTTGCTGTGGGCTGTAGCCTAATAACGTCGCCCAAATCTCATTGGTGATAAGCTGCCCGGTTTCGTTATCGAGCTCCCAGGAACCAGCGTTGGCGCCGACCATGGCCATTTCAAACCTTTGCCGGGTTTCCGATAACTGTTGAAATGACAAAGCATTCGATACCGCAACTGCGGCATGGCTGGTGATGATCCGCACGATATTAATTTGGTCGTTATTAAAGGCGTGCGGCTGGTCACTTTGTAGCGTCAAAATGCCCAGCACCTGAGTGCCAGCGATCAGTGGCTCACAAATCACCGTTTGGGTGGCGGCGCCATTCAGGCAATCCGCGGCCTGCATACCAAACTTTGCCCAATCTTCCGGACAAGCGGCAATAAATTCCTGTTGCTGCTGTAAACACCAGGCGCTAGGGCGGCCGCTGGTTTGCTGATGGCTGCTTGGTGTCGGTAATCGCTGGCCTTTGTGCATGGCGAAGATAAAATCCACTTCATCCTGCGTTTGATTAAACAAGCCAATGGCAAAGGTATCGGTCGGCACTATCGCTTGCAGATGGTCATAAATTTTGCGGGCAATCTGGTCCAGCTCAAAGGTGGCGGCGATTTCTTTACCCACATCACCCAGCACAAAAATGTCGTGGGTGCGATGTTCAACTAATTTCGTTAGCTCACGCTCGCGTTGTTGTTGCGCCAGCAACCGAATACGCAAAAACGAGAAAATGGCCAGCGCCAATGTCAAAGGTGCCAGTACTAAAAACAGCGTGGTTTGATACCAGGCCGGTAGCACTTTGATCTGCAGGCGCTGCGGCAGTGGGTTCCAAACGCCATGATTATTGCTGCCAAGCACTTCAAATTGATAACTGCCATGTTCCAGCCTGCCGTAACTCTGCTGATGCTCACCGGTTCTTTTGCTCCAGCTGTTGTCGTAACCGACTAACCGGGTTTGATAACGATTATCTTCGGTTGCCTGAAAATCCAGCGCGGCAAAGTTGATGGTCAGATTTTTAAAATCGTTTGGCAGTTCCAACACCGCGGGCAGTGGAAATGGCTGCAATTTGTCGTCAATTTTCACTGAGGTAATTTCGACCGGTGGTTGCACCTGATTGACGAACACCTGGGCTGGAGAAATCGCGGTTACTCCACCGACACTGCCGAGAAATATCCGGCCATCGGCAGTTTGGGTCACCGCTCTTGGCATAAAACCGTTGCTGCTTAAACCATCATTGGTGCTGAAAAAGTTAAATAATCCAGGTTCCGGATCAAGGCGCGATACCCCATGCGAAGTCGCCAGCCACAACTTACCACTGCTGTCGATGCTCATCGACTGAATCGCGATCACTTCACCTTCAATCAAATGGTTAAAATGCTGCAGCTTACCGCTGGATTTTGCATATCTGTCCACGCCCTGGCTGCTGGCAAACCACAGGGTATCAGCGTCAGATTGCAGCATGGCGGTGATGGTATTGCTGCTCAGGTTATCCGCAGCGGCGCTGTTGTGCTGCAGCTGGTCAACCTTGCTGCGATCGTCGCTGATCCGAAAGGTGCCCTGACCAGCAGTGGCGACCCAGACTTCGTTCTGATCATCAACAAAAGTAAAAGTCGGGTCGACATCTGTTAAAAACTCACGGCGCTGATTGCTGAGCGGATCCCAGTTCACCACGGTATTGGAGGACGCCAGCACCAGCCACAGCTGATCCTGTTTATCTACATTCAGCGACTCAATGCCATCGCCCTGCAGGCTTAGCCAATCCAGCGATAATGGCCGGATCTGCTTGCTGGCAGCATCCATTGCGTACAGCCCGGTATCGGTATTGATATACAAAGTGCCATCGCTGGCGTAGACCATGTTTTTAATCCGAAACCGGGTCAGCTGATTGGGAAAATGACTGGACAGCAGTGGTTCAAAAAGTTGCTTGCCGTCAAAAGCCACCATGCCTTTACCAGTGCCAAGCCATAAACCACCTTCGGGCCGCGCCACGATCGACAGCACTTGGGAAAACAAGCCAGCCATCGAATGTTGTTGCAGGTAATTACTCCAGCCCTGAAAGGCTGGTAATCGCGGAAATACTTTCACCACCCCGGAATAGCGGGTGGCGGCCCATAAAATGCCAGTGGAATCAATCAGCACCTGACGCACATCGTAACTGGCAAGCAGCGACCAATCCCCGTTTAAGGCGGCGGGCACAAAGTTTTTTCTTTCCAAATCAAAATGGTACACCCCGGCTAAGGTCGCCAGCACCAAGAGTTTGCCCTGCGCCGACATACTATTCACGCTCGGCAACTCACCGTCTGGTAAGGCGTGGCGCTGATAGCTGTTGGTCGTAGGATCAAAATGGCCAAAACTGAGTCTGGTTGATACCCAAAGTTGGTCGTTGCTATCAATAAACAATGAACGTACTTCCGGGTGATCTAATGCGCCTTCGGCTACACCATAACTTTGAAATTGTTGAGTAGTGCGGTTGAGCTGATACAAACCGTTGGTGGTGGCGGCCCAAATATTGCCTTTGCTATCTTCGGCGATGCCCCAGATGCGGTCGTTGCCAATGCTGTGCGGGTCTTTTGGGTCGTGCTGATAACGGATAAAAGTGCCACTGCTTTCCTGATACAAATTCAGGCCACCGCCATTGGTGCCGACCCAAATCTCACCGCTGCTACTTTCAAACAACGATTGCACTTTGTCGGCGCCAAGCGAATTGGGTAAAGCTTGGTCGTGGCGAAAATGCCGGAATGACTGGCTGCTGCGTTGGTACAAATTCAGGCCACCGCCCCAGGTGCCAACCCAAAGCCGGTTTTTTGAATCATTCAGCATCACCCCAACATTGTCGTTGGCGAGTGAGGTTGGGTCATCTGGCTGATTGATAAAGGAGCTGAACTGATAACCGTCGTATCTTTTGACGCCCTCAGCGGTGCCAAACCATAAAAAACCATCATGGTCCTTTGCCACGCTAAACATTTGCGGGTTGGCCAGCATGCTGTAGACCGACAGTTTTTCGACTTTTTGCGCGGTACCGGTTTGATCGGCGGTGTTGGGGTGGGCGGCTAAAGCTGATGATATGGCCAATAAAATCAATGAACTTAACCAGCAGAGCATTGATCGTAATCGCAGGCGGCGTGGCAGATAGTGCGAGCAAAAAAGCATAATCATCCTTTGGTTACCGCTGGGTTTATTGATAGATCCCGTAGCATCCTGCAAAGTGGCTTTGGACATTTGGGCTGCACCGGCTGTTGCATGGGAAGTGCAAGCAACAACAGGTCTTGAACAACTGTCATGCATGGACGGATATTCGTCAAGTCAGCGGGTTGCGACGACTAGATATTCCCAATCGGGAAAAAAACTACTAACCTAAAACGACTCGCTAATGACCATTTCGCTATGGTCAACTGGTGCCATTGCGCAGGCAACGCCAAAACTCAAAGGACGGAACAATGGAATCGGTCGCCAACCCAAAAAAAACCTACCCGCAAATGACGGTACTGCTGGCCGATAGCAGCGATATTGTGCGGGATACCGTGGCCAATATGTTGTTGGATTTGGGTTTTGCGCAAGTACTGCAGGCGTCCAATGGCGAACATGCGCTGGGTATTTTGTCACAGCAAAAAGTCGACTTTATTATCGCCGAATGGGATATGCCGAAAGTCAGCGGCCTGGAGCTGCTGCAAAAAGTCCGCGCCGATAAACGAAACTCCAGCACGGTGTTTATGATGATGTCGGTGGTGATTGAACAAGCCGCCGTGGTTCAGGCGATCAAAGCCGGGGTGTCCGAATATGTGGTGAAACCTTTTTCCACCAAAATTCTGCGGGAACGGGTGCAACGGGCGATTGAAGGGCCACAAAAAGCCAGTGCTGGTGCGAAAAAGCCCAGTGACGCCAGCACCGAAACTGCGACCAGCGAGCCACAACAACTACGCATTCTGGTGGTAGACGATGTGGTGGATAACATTCAGGTGATCAGCGAAATCCTGCGCAAAGATTACAAAGTCGGCGCTGCCACCAGCGGTGAAAAAGCGTTAAAGATCTGCGCCGCCGAACCGCAACCCGATTTGTTATTGCTTGATGTAATGATGCCTGAGATGAACGGTTTTGAAGTCTGCAAAAGACTGAAAGCCAATCCGCTGACCCAGCATATCAGCGTGATTTTTTTAACCGCGCTCGATCAAACCGAAGATATGGTACGCGGTTTTGAACTCGGCGCACTGGATTACATCACCAAACCGGTCAATCCGCCGGTGGTCAAAGCCCGCGTAAAAACCCATGCCGCACTTATTCAAAGTGTGAAACAGATGCGCCAGCAAATTGATACGCTGCAGGAAAATTACCGGTTAAAACAACAGGTTTCCAGAATGCTGCAGCAACAAGTGTTACCCCAGCTGAGCACGATGCAGCAAAGCCTGCAGCAACTCGACCAAGCCCCTAGCGACAGTAACAACGTACAACAACAAAGCACCACGCTGCGGTCTTCTTGCTCCTATTTAGGCCAACAGCTGGAGGATTTATTGGCGTTGACCAAGCAGGATTAGTCAGTCAGTGAAGCCATTCGTTAAAGTCGGCTTGAAAGGTCGATCTGGCCACATGCGACTCAGCCTTCGTCGCCTACCCGCATTTTCAATGATTTTGGGTCTATATCGATATACCTGATAAAGTATGCACCTTAAAAACCAAATTTTCGTCCTTGCGGAGCAATTTTGTAACAGCAAAGTTGTGCAATCTCCGACCTGTAGTGAAGGGAAAACGTTAGAACCATGGCAATCAAAAAAACCGAACTCTATTCATCCTTGTGGGCCAGCTGCGACGAGCTGCGTGGTGGGATGGATGCCTCGCAGTACAAAGACTATGTGTTGACCATGTTGTTTATGAAGTACGTGTCAGACAAAGCTAAAAACAACCCTTATGCCATGATTGAAGTGCCGGACGGCGCCAGTTTTGACGAGATGGTGGCGCTCAAAGGTAAAACCGAGATTGGCGAAGGTATTAACAAAATTATTGCCAAACTCGCCGAGCAAAACGATTTAAAAAGTGTGATCGACATTGCCGATTTTAATGACGAAGACAAAATCGGCAAAGGCAAAGAAATGGTCGACCGCTTAACCAAATTGGTGGCCATTTTTGAAGGGTTGGATTTATCCGGCAATCGCGCCGATGGTGACGACCTGCTAGGCGATGCCTACGAATATCTGATGCGCCATTTCGCCACTGAATCCGGCAAATCCAAAGGTCAGTTTTATACGCCTGCTGAAGTGTCGAAAATTCTCGCGAAAGTCATTGGCATTAACGAACACACCTCACAAGAAGCATCGGTGTACGACCCAACATGTGGCTCGGGCTCTTTGCTATTAAAAGCCAACGATGAAGCCCCGCGTGGTTTGTCGATTTTTGGTCAGGAAATGGATACCTCTACCAGCGCTTTGGCGCGGATGAACATGATTTTGCATGATAACGCGACTGCAAAAATCTCCAAGGGCAACACCTTATCGGCGCCAGAGTGGAAAGACAGCAATGGCGAGTTGAAAACCTTCGACTTTGCCGTCGCCAATCCACCGTTTTCCAATAAAAACTGGACCAGCGGCATCAATGCCGAACACGATGAATTTAAACGTTTTGCCTGGGGCGTACCGCCGGAGAAAAACGGCGACTACGCCTTTTTGCTACACATCATCAAAAGCTTAAAAAGCACCGGCAAAGGCGCGGTCATTCTGCCGCACGGCGTGTTGTTCCGTGGCAATGCGGAAAGCCGTATTCGTGAAAACCTGCTGAAACAAGGGTATATCAAAGGCATTATTGGTCTGCCGGCTAACCTGTTTTATGGCACCGGTATTCCAGCCTGTATTGTCGTCATTGATAAAGAAACTGCGGTTAGCCGCATGCTGAAAGATCCGCTCGACCTTGGCAAAACCGCAGGCGGCATTTTTATGGTTGATGCCAGCAAGGGCTTTGCCAAAGACGGCAATAAAAACCGCCTGCGCGCGCAGGATATACATAAAATCGTTGATGTCTTTACCAAACAGCTGCAACTCAAAGGCTATAGCCGCTTAGTGTCGTTAAAAGAAATCGCTGGTAACGACTATAACCTGAATATCCCGCGTTACATCGACAGCAGCGAAGGCGAAGACTTACACGATTTATCCGCCCATTTAGCCGGTGGTATTCCAGAGCGTGATGTCGCTGCACTTGATAATTACTGGCAAGTGCTACCGAGTTTACGCGCGACTTTATTTGCCCCGCAGCGCCCAGGTTATCTAGACGCTAAAGTCGTCGCCCGCGATGTGAAACCTACCATTTTGCAACACACCGAATTTACAGCCTTTGCCAGCATGGCTGTTGCACCATTTCAGCAATGGTTTGCCGCAATGGCGCTCGACAACATTGATGGTAATGAGCTACCAAAGGCGCTGATCGATCGTATTAGCGAAGCGCTGTTAACTGCTTACGACAATATAGCGCTGCTTAGCAAATACGACGTTTACCAATTGCTGATGGATTATTGGCAAGAGGTGATGCAAGACGATGTCTATGTGCTGGTGCAAGACGGCTGGGACGCAGGCAAAAAGCTGCGTGAACTGATTGCTGTCAAAGGCGATGCTAATTCTTCTAAGAGCAGCGCCAGTAAAGAAGTGCCGGATTTAGTCATCGGTAAAGCCAAATACAAAGCCGAACTGTTGCCACCCAACTTGTTGGTGAAACGCTTTTTTTCCGCAGAACAAGCCGAACTCGACCACCTACAAAGCGAGCTGGATAGCATCAGCCAAGAGCTGGAAAGTTATATCGAGGAACAGAGCAGCGATGACGGCTTGCTGGCTGATGCGCTGAATGACAAAGACAAAGTCACCGCAGTATCCGTCAAAGCGCGGCTAAAACTGGCATCCGACCTGGACGAGCGCAAAGCCTTGCAACAAGTGCTGCGCCTGTTTGATAGTGAAGCAAGCCGCAAAAAAGCCGTGAAAAAGCAGCAAGACAAGCTCGACCTGTTGGTGTTTAAACGCTATTTCATGCTGACAACCGCTGAAGTGAAAACCCTATTGGTGCAAGACAAATGGCAAGCCACACTGCAAGCCAGCATCCAGGCCGAAATCGAACGCATGGGACAACAACTGGCCAGTCGAGTTAAAGACTTGGAAGAGCGTTATGCCGAGTCACTGCCGCAGATTAGTCAGTCGGTGGAAGTGTTAAGTGCCAAAGTTGCTGAGCATTTGAGGGCTATGGGTTTGGAGTGGTCGGTATGAATCCAGCTATCAGTGAAATGATCGCCACTTACCTAGTTGATGCTACCAATAGTGCTGTACCTCAAGGTTACAAGCAAACTGATGTTGGAATTATCCCGGATGATTGGTTGTGTACAGATATTGGGGCATTAAACCCCTTTGTAACAAGCGGTTCTCGAGGATGGGCTGAGTTTTATGCTGAATATGGGCAGCCATTCGTAAGGATCACTAATACAAAACGGCATTCTATCTATTTGGACCTTTCAGATCTGAAGTTCGTAAATTTGCCTGAAACTTCGTCTGAAGGGACAAGAACCTCTCTTTTAAACGGTGACGTTTTAATTTCAATCACAGCAGATATCGGTATAAGTTCATATGTTGATGACTCATTAGTTAAACCTGCCTATATAAATCAACATTTAGCCCTTGTACGATTCAACCTTGATGAAATCAACTCAAAGTTTGTTGCATACTTTTTATCCTCAGAAAACGTACAAAAGTTATTCCGTAGTACGTCAGACCAAGGTGCAAAGGCCGGGCTCAACTTAGATTCGGTAAGGAAAATTAAGCTTGCTTTACCTTCGCCCGACGAACAAACCACCATTGCCAATGCCTTATCGGATGTGGATGCGTTAATTCAGGAACTGGAAAAGCTGATTGCGAAAAAGCAGGCGATTAAAACTGCGACCATGCAACAACTGCTCACCGGCCGCACCCGCCTTCCGCAATTTTCCCACCACCCCGACGGCCGCAAAAAAGGCTACAAACCCAGCGAACTCGGCGAAATCCCAGAGGATTGGGAGGGAAGAAAACTTAAAGACATATCCACATCCCAAAGTGTTGGACTAGTAATTAACCCGTCTTCTTATTATTCAGACCGAGGTGATGTACCGATGTTGGTTGGTTCTCACGTCAATGAGAACAAAATCACTTGGGAGACAGCAAATAGAATAACCAAAGATAGTAATGCGAAGTTGCCAGCATCAAGGCTTAATTGTGGTGATCTTGTTACTGTGAGGGTTGGTGCGCCAGGCATAACTGCTGTGATCCCACCTGAACTAGATCAAGCTAACTGCGCTTCAATGATGATTATTAGAAAGGGAGATAAATTCGACTCTAGTTGGCTTTGTTTTCTGATGAACTCGCATATTGGTAGAGCCAGAATTGAGGGGGTACAGTACGGAACAGCTCAAAAGCAGTTCAATATTATTGATGCAGTAGATTTTCTTTTTCCATTTCCTTGTAAAAAAGAACAAACCGCCATAGCCACCATCCTCAGCGATATGGACCAAGAAAACCAAGCCTTAGAACAACGCCTAAACAAAACCCGCCAAATCAAACAAGGCATGATGCAAGAGCTGCTCACTGGCAAAACCCGTTTAGTGCAACCCGGAGGGACTCCGAACCATGCCAATTGAATTAACGACCCAGGATTTAATCAGCCTGGTAAAAGAGCTGTGCCGCTTGCCGCGGGAAACCGAGTGGGTCGAGTTTAAGCTTAATGCCGATGTTGAAGTGATTGGTGAGTATATTTCTGCGCTGGCTAATTCGGCGGCTTTACACCGTAAACAACAAGCTTATCTGGTGTTCGGTATTGATGATGAAACCCATCAGATCGTTGGCACTACCTTCAAGCCGTCGCTGCAAAAACACAAGCATCAGGAAATCGAAAGCTGGTTGCTGCAGAAAATTTCGCCCAAAATCCATTTCCGGTTTTACGAGTTTGATGTGGATGAGCATAGGTCGGTGGTGTTGTTAGAAATTCAGCCGGCCAGCCACAATCCGGTGCAGTATGAAGGCGTAGAGTATTTTCGGCTTGGCAGCTACAAAAAGAAGCTAAAAGAATTTCCGGAAAAAGAACGGGCCTTATGGCGTATCTTTGATAAAACGCCCTTTGAACAGCAATTAGCCGCATCGAATTTGCCAGCAGATGAAGTACTCAAGCTATTGGATTATCCTGCTTATTTTGACTTAATGGGTTTACCGCTGCCAGAAAACCGCGCCGGCATTCTGTCTGCACTTTACGCGGATAAGCTGATTCAAGAAGGTACGGCGGATAAGTGGCATATCACCAATTTAGGTGCCATTTTGTTTGCCAAAAAATTGCAGCAGTTTCAGCATTTAGGTCGCAAAGCGGTGCGACTGGTGATGTACAAAGGTAACAGCCGGATTGAAACTGTGCGTGAAATTGAAGGCAACAAAGGTTATGCCTCTGGTTTTGAAGGGCTCATTGATTACCTGAAAACCTTGTTGCCATCGAATGAAGAAATTGGCAAAGCTTTTCGAAAAGAAGTGCCGATGTACCCTGAACTGGCGATCCGGGAATTGGTTGCCAACGCTATTATCCACCAGGATTTTTCTGTGTCTGGCACTGGCCCCATGATCGAAGTATTTGAACAGCGGATGGAAATTACTAATCCCGGCATTCCGTTAGTCGCTACCGAACGATTTTTAGATTCGCCACCCCAAAGCCGAAATGAAGCGCTCGCCTCTTTTATGCGCAGGGTAAATATTTGCGAAGAACGTGGCAGTGGTATTGATAAAGTCGTCTTTCAAACGGAGATCTATCAACTACCAGCACCGGTGTTTGAAGTGACGACCAACCATACCCGTAGTGTGCTGTTTTCCTACAAAACCTTTGCTGACATGGCTAAAGCAGAAAGGGCGCATGCCTGTTATATGCATTGTTGCCTGAAATACGTGAATCGTGAGCCGATGAATAATCCAAGCTTGAGAGAGCGTTTTGGCATTGAGGCGAAAAGCAAATCGATGGTGAGCCGTGTGATCAAAGATGCGGTTGAAATGGCGCTGATCAAGCCTTACGACGCCGATGTAGGCGCAAAAGCGCTCAGATATATACCCTTTTGGGCATAAATATTGGTTGACTGCCAGTAAAAATTTGCGCTTTACAGCCTGTTGAAATGTACATAAATGTATCGTAAGTTATTTATTTATATTGTTTTTAATTTGGTTGACTGATGGTTGACTGGAACAGGCGAAGGATTGACAAATGACCAACGTTGGCCAAAAAGAGAAAATCACCCAACAACGTATCATCGAGCTTTTCACCAAGCAGTTAGGCTATCGCTATCTAGGTGATTGGAAAGGTCGGCCGAATAATCGCAATATCGAAGCACAGATACTGACTGAATGGTTGCACAACCGCGGTGTTTCTGCGGTGTTGGTTGAGCGATCACTGCGCCAACTTGATAAAGCAGCCAGCCTGGGTGAAGGCCGAAACCTTTATTTTGCCAACAAAGATGTATATCAGCTGCTGCGCTATGGCATTAAAGATAAAGAAAGTGCCGGTGAGCAAAACCAAACGATATGGCTGATTGATTGGCAAAACCCAGCAGCTAACGATTTTGCGATTGCCGAAGAAGTCACGGTGAAAGGTGAAAACAAAAAACGCCCTGATTTGGTGCTGTACGTGAATGGCATTGCGCTTGGCATCATCGAACTGAAAAGCTCCCGCGTGTCGGTGTATGAAGGCATAGCGCAAAACCTGGACAACCAGAAAAAAGACTTTATCCGTAACTTCTTTACCACGATGCAACTGGTGATGGCGGGCAATGACACCCAGGGCCTGCGCTATGGCACCATTGAAACTTCTGCTAAGCACTACGTCGAATGGAAAGAAGAATGCAGTAACCCATATGAGTATTTGCTAGATTTTCACTTAAGTCGTATCTGCAATAAAACCCGTTTTTTAGAACTTATTCATGACTTTATAGTGTTTGATGCGGGCCGGAAAAAGACCTGCCGCCACAACCAATACTTTGGCATGAACGCCGCCAAAAAATATATTGCCCGGCGTGAAGGCGGTATTATTTGGCATACCCAGGGTTCTGGTAAAAGCCTGACCATGGTGTGGTTGGCGAAATGGATCCGTGAAAACGTGAATGATGCCCGGGTTTTAGTCGTGACCGATCGTACCGAACTTGATGAACAAATTGAGAAAGTATTCACCGGCGTTGCTGAGGGTATTTACCGGACAAAAAGCGGTGCCGATTTGGTTGAAAAGCTTAATCAACCCCAGCCTTGGTTGATTGGCTCGTTAGTACATAAATTTGGTCGCCATGGCGATGACGAAAGCGACGAAATGGGCAGCGCCGAAGATTTTATTGCCGAAATGAAAAAGAGCCTGCCTGGCGATTTCAGGCCGAAAGGCGACATTTATGTGTTTGTCGATGAATGTCACCGCACCCAGTCGGGTTTATTGCATGCGGCAATGAAGTCAATTTTGCCAAATGCCGTCTTCTTCGGTTTTACCGGCACACCGATATTGAAGGAAGACAAAAGAACATCTATTGAGATATTCGGGCCTTATATCCATACCTATAAATTCAATGAAGCGGTCTCGGATGGCGTGGTGTTGGATTTACGCTATGAAGCTCGTGACATCGATCAACGTGTAAAGTCGCAGAAAAAAGTGGATGAGTGGTTTGAAGCTAAAACCAAGAACTTGTCTCGCCTTGGCAAGCTACAAATCAAGCAAAAATGGGGCTCGATGCAAAAGCTGCTATCCAGCCGCTCCAGGCTAGAACAGATTGTCGGGGACATCCTGATGGACTTCGACACCAAACCACGGCTTAAAGACGGGCGCGGTAATGCGATGTTGGTTTGCGCCAGCGTTTATCAGGCGTGCAAGGTGTATGAAATGTTCACCAATGCTGGTTTTGATGGCCGCTGCGCCATTGTCACCAGCTATCAGCCCAATGTCTCAGAAATCAAAGGCGAAGAAGCTGGTGCCGGTGCCACTGAAAAGCTCAGTAAATACAAAATTTACCGCAAAATGCTGGCTGAGTTTTTTGAGCAATCAGAGGACGAAGCGGCCAAGCGGGTGGAAGAATTTGAGCTCAAGGTAAAGAAACGTTTTATCGAAGCACCAGGCCAAATGCAGTTACTGATTGTGGTCGACAAGCTGCTGACCGGTTTTGACGCCCCATCGGCGACCTATCTGTATATTGATAAAAAAATGGCCGACCACAACCTGTTTCAGGCGATTTGTCGTGTTAACCGGCTGGACGGTGATGATAAAGATTACGGCTATATTATCGACTACAAAGATTTATTTAAATGCTTAGAAAACACGGTCAAAGATTACACCAGTGAAGCATTAAAAGGTTATGACAAAGAGGATGTGGCAGGTCTGCTAAAAAACCGCTTGAAAATGGCCAAAGAAGATTTGGATAACGCATTAGAAGTGGTTAAAACATTGTGTGAACCTGTCAAAGCGCCAAAAAATCAAATCGATTATCAGCACTACTTCTGCTGTTTACCCGGCGCCAGCGAAGACACACTTGGCGAAAAAGAAGCCTTACGTCTGACTTTGTACCAATGCGTTGCAAAACTCATCCGCTGCTTTACCAATATTGCCAGTGAGATGCCACAGGCTGGTTATACCAAAGCACAAGCAGACGCCATTCGGCAGGATGTTGAGCATTTCAGCAAAGTGCGGGATGAAATTAAAATTGCCAGTGGCGATGTGGTCGACATGAAGCATTTTGAACCAGCGATGCGGCAAATGCTGGATTTGTATATTGATGCGGATCCGGCAGAAACCTTGATGGACTTTGAAGAGCTTGGCTTGATAGAGCTGATTGTGCAAAAAGGTGCGGCAGCATTGCAAGGCCTGCCAAAAGATCTGAAAAACAATCAAGAAGCGATGGCCGAAGCGATTGAAAATAACGTTCGTAAAACCATTGTTGATGAAAACCCGGTCAACCCGAAGTACTACAAACAGATGTCGGTGTTGTTGGATCAACTGATCGCGCAGCGCCGCCAAGAGGCTATTTCCTATCAGGAATATCTGGAAAAAGTGCGGGAATTGGCAAAAAAAGTGAAATACCCGGCGAGCAACACGACCCAAAGTTATCCAGACAGTGTTGATACCATGGCAAAACGTGCTTTGTATGACAACCTGGGTAAAGACGAAGTGTTGGTGACCAAAATTGATTCCGCAGTGCGCTACACCAAAAAAGCCGAATGGCTTGGCGATAAATTGAAAGAAAAGGAAATTGCCTTCGCCATACAACAGGAAACAGCTGACTATGAAGTAGATGTTCAGGCGGTGATGGACCTGGTCAAAGCGCAAAAAGAGTATCACTGATGGCAGAAGTAACCATTGGTTCTATCACGCTGGACCTACAGCGCAAAGACATTAAAAACCTGCATATTTCGGTACTTCCGCCTGAAGGCAAAGTACGGGTCTCAGCGCCAGAACATCTGAGTGACACAGCCATTCGCATGGCCGTGGTCAAACGTATCGCCTGGATCAGACAACAACAAGCCGATTTTGCCGCACAGCCACGCCAATCAGAGCGTGAGTTGTGTACCGGCGAAACACACTACCTTTGGGGCCGTGGCTATCGTTTGGATGTCACCACGGCCGAGCAAGTCAGCGTCAAACTAAAAGCGGGTCGTATTGTATTGGCAAGCCGAACGGCGGTCGAGGCAGACAAACGCCAGGAGTTATTGCATAGCTGGTACCGGCAATTGCTACGTAAACGCATCGAGCCGCTGCTGCTGCATTGGCAAGAACGTTTAGGCGTCAGCGTTAATTTTGTCGGGATAAAAAGAATGAAAACCAAATGGGGCAGCTGCAACGCCAGCACCGGCCGCATCTGGCTCAATCTGGAACTCGTCAAAAAGCCACCCGAGTGCCTTGAATTTATTATTGTGCATGAACTGGTGCATATGCTGGAGCGGCATCACAACGAAAGGTTTAAAGCACTGATGCACAAGCATCTGCCGAAGTGGCCTGAGTACCGGCGCACACTTAATCGATCGCCGCTGGCGTTTGATAAGTGGGGGTATTGAAAACAAATCCAAAAAATTACGACGCGAATCACACCTACAACATCAACCGATAACCAATCCCTGCCTCAGTTTTCAGATACTTTGGCTGGGTCGGATCATCGCCGATTTTTTGCCGGATATGGCTGACCACAATGCGTAAATAATGGGTGTCCTGACCGTGGGTTGGGCCCCAGATTTGTTCCAGCAATTGTTTTTGGGTAATCACGCATTGCCGGTGCTGTGCCAGCGTTGCCAGCACGGCGTATTCTTTTGGAGTAAATTCAACGGCCTGGCCTTCACGTTGCACCAAGCGGCGGGCGAGGTCGATTTGCAGATAACCGTCATCGAGTAGCACCGGGGTTTTATCCGGCAAGCGATCCCGCAGTTGCGCGCGCACCCGTGCCAGCAATTCTTCCACGCTAAAAGGTTTACTGACATAATCCTGCGCGCCTAAATCCAGCGCTTTGATTTTATCGCTATCGCCATTTCGTACTGACAACACAATCACCGGTACTTTGGAAAAACTACGCAGCTCGGCCAACAGTTCCAGGCCATCACCGTCCGGCAATCCTAAATCTAAAATCACTAAATCCGGTTGCTGGCGCACCAGCGCGCTTAAGCCGGAGCCCACCGACTCTGCTTCGGTGACATCGTAGCCGACACTTTTCAGCGCAATCCGCAGCATTTTGCGGATTTGCGTTTCATCATCAATCACTAAAATGCGCGCTGACAACAGGGTTAGTCTCCAGTACTTGGTTTAGGAAAAGGTAGTTCCACGACAAAACGGGAACCGCTGCCACTTTTGGCGGCCTCGGCTTTGACGGTGCCGCCGTGCGCGCCAATCATGCCGCGGCAGATGGCGAGGCCCATGCCGGTATTGTGCCTTTTGCTGTCACCGTCGGCTACCACATAAAACATATCAAACACTTTTTCGCGTAGCGGCTCCGGGATGCCGGGGCCGCTGTCTTCGATTTCGATGCGGCAGATGGTTTGCGACGGACTGCCAACCTTACTGACCCAGACTTTTATCGCTTCGCCGTCCGGGCTGTATTTGGCAGCATTTTCCAGAATATTAAACAAACCTTGTTCCAATAAAGCGGCGTGGGCGTACAGCAGCGGCATTTCCGGTTCAGTTTGGTAATCGAGTTCCACCTGCGGGAAAAACCGTTTTAGACGCTGACGGGCGCTACCAATGATATCGTCCACCGACACCCAATCACGTTGTAGTTTTAAGGTGCCGTGGCCCAAGCGGGTCATATCCAGCAGATTCTGAATGTAGCGATCTAATCGCTGGCTTTCCAACATGATGGTGTCGAGTAACTCTTTGCGATCTTCATCCGATAATTGCCGGTCCAGTACCTGCAAACTTTCAGCCGAGCCCATCATCGCTGCCAGAGGCGAGCGTAAATCGTGTGACACCGACGACAATAATGCCGAGCGTAACTGCTCCATTTCTGCTTTCAGTTTGGAGCTTTCCAGCGCGCTATTGAGCTCAATCCGCTGCCAAACGCTGACCGCCTGCTGGCTTAAACTGGTGATCAAATCCAGTTCATCCGGCCGCAGTACTTGCTGGCGCTCGGGCAGTTGCAAAATGATCACCGCGATGGTTTGGGCCTTTCCCTGATGAGAATTGGTTGTTTGGGCATTCACCAGCAGTGGTAACGCTGTCCAGCGACTGGCATTTAAGGTATCGCTAAAGCGGCCAGCCATTTGCTGATGGCGGCGACACCAGTCAATCATCGCCTGATCAATCGCCAGCAATGGGTGCGGCAATTCCGGCATCTGGTGCTGCTGTTGTTCATGCCAAATCACTAAATGCACGTCACAGCGCAGCGCTTGTTTTAGCTGCGTGGCTAAAGTTTCCCATAAAGTGTCGGTTTGGTGGATCACCGTCAGCTGCCGGGCAAAATCGCGTTGTAATTCGGAGTCGCGGTTGGCGGTTTTTAGCAGCAACAATTGGCGGCGGATGCGCGAAGCGGCTGGGCCACAGACCATACCAATCACTAACATAAACAATAAGGTAGCGACGTCGTCGTTTTTGTTGACGTTAAAGGTGAAATACGGCTCGGTCAGGAAAAAGTTAAAACTGAAAAATGACAGTAGCGCCGTGAAAATAGCCGGCCTGGCGCCATATTTCAGGCCACAGACCACCACTGCCAGTACAAAAATCAGTACCAGGTTACCACTGTCTAAAAACCGGTGCAGCCCAACAGCCAACAGGCTGGCAAGTGCGGTGACCAACACGCCAAAACCATAACCGGCGGTTTGGCCAAAAGTGCCTGACGAAGAGGCAGGGGTCGTGACTGGTGTAGGCGTGCTGTCCGCCCGGTAGACTGAAACTTCTAGCGGTAAGCCGCTGTTAATCAGCTGCTGATACAAAGGTTTACGCCAAGGCTGCCAGGGGCGGCGGGTGCCGGCGCCGACCAATACTGAATTGATCCGGTGTTCGACAATGTACGGCAGGACCATTTGTAAGGTGGAAGGCCCGCGCAGAATATCGGTTTGTGCGCCAAGTTCCCGCGCCAGCGCAAAAGCCGACTGCAATCGTTGTTGCATCGACTGATATTGTAATTTGCCGGTATCAACCCACACCACCAGCCATGGCATCTGTCGTTTTTCGGCAACGCGGCGGCCAATACGGATCAGGTATTCATGATCCCGCTGGTTGGAAATCAGCACCAACAGTTTGTCCTGAATGCGGTAATCACTGCGTTTGGCTTTGCTGTCCTGCTCGGTTTTTAACGCGGCATCGACATGACTCATCACCCGTTTCATCGCCATTTCGCGCAGCGCAGTCAGGGTTTCCAGCTGGAAAAATTGCTGGGCGGCGGTGGCTGCGTAGTCGGCAAGATAAACTTTGCCTTGTTGCAACCGCTCCAGCAGATGGTTTGGCGCTAAATCAACAAATACCAGCTGCTGCGCGGCGTCGATGAACTGATCCGGCACCGTTTCACTGACGCGGATGCCACTGACTTGCAGCGCTAAATCATTCAGACTGGCAATATGCTGCACATTGACCGTCGTGTAGACATCAATGCCTGCCGCCAATAATTCAGCGATATCCTGATAACGTCTTTTGTGACGTGAGCCCGGCATATTGCTGTGCGCCAATTCATCGACCAGCAATAGCTGCGGTTTGGCGGCCAAAGCAGCGTCTAAATCAAATTCAGTCAGCTGCTGGCCCTGATAATCAATTACCCGCCGTGGCAACAGCGTGAAACCTTGCAACAAAGCTTCGGTGTCGGCGCGGCCGTGGGTTTCCACCAGACCGACCATTACCTGACAACCCTGTTGCTGACGCTCGCGCGCCGCATTCAGCATGGCGCAGGTTTTACCCACACCCGGCGCGCCGCCTAAAAAGATCTTCAGCTGGCCACCTTGGCGCTGCTGCAGGTTTTTCAGCAACGCATCTGCTTGCTGGCTTCTGGCGTCTGTTGCCATGGCGTTATTCCTCTGCAATCAATTAAAAGCTTTTGCTGACGCTGACTAAAACGCGGTTATCACATAGCGCGGTGCAAGCTGCTGCATCCACCGATGTTCCGGCGTACGCTAAACCCCAATCGAACCCGAGTTGGGAGGTCTGTAGTTTCAGCTGCCAGTCGGCATAACCCTGATCAGACTCATTGCTTGCTGCCATAAAGTTTTTATATTCCAGTGCATTAGCAAATTGATTGTACCCCAGATGCCATTGTAGCAGCAGCTGATTGCTAAGCTGCTGGTTCCAGTCAGCGCTCCAATACGCAAATTTACCAACACCGGCGGCAAAGTAGTCGTCGGTGATGGCGAGACCCACCGTCAGTTGCTGGTAACTCAGTTTGCCGTAAGCCTCAACAAAGTTAAATTCAGTGCTTGAGTTATCGCCTTTTGGATAACGGTATTGCATCAGGCCGAGATCGAGTTTCCAATCCGGGTTTAATTGCCACAGATAACCGGCCGATAAATCGAGTTCCATACTGCCGTCACCAAATTTGATATTGGAACCCCAGGCACTGACATAAGCGCCAGTTTGATGTTGCAGTGTCAAACTTGCTTGCAGCGCCGGACCTTCATTGGTTTGGGAAATACCACGGTACAGATAATCGGAAATCAGCGTGACTGAGGCGGCGCTTTTAAACTCTTCCGCCTGCAACGTGGTGGCGGTGATCAAGGTTAACGTCGCCAGTAACAAACCGCGTTTTACACCTGAAGATACATTCTTAGATAACAAAGTAGACATCACAAAATCCTGTTAAATCGGGAAGAAAAAAACTGCAGCAACATACCCGTCATCCTTGAAGTTGCGGGGGTGTTGGCCGCACTCGCTCGCTGGAGCGCCAGTCCGACCCAGTCACATAGACTGCTATGCTCCGGGCCGGGCTGGCGTTCCAGTCTCGCTCACTTGCCGCCTACCCGCACCTTCAATGATTTTGGGTATGTAAGCACATGAGGCCATTTGCTGCAGCGGCCGGATGTCCCGTTTTACGTCCGGCCTAAAAGTAAAAAGATTGGTAACTTTTCGTTGTGATCAGTCGTCGTTATTTGCTGAGCGGAAATTGTTGATCCAACGCCAGATTCAGCAGCAACACGTTCACCCGCGGCTCACCCAATAAGCCAAACTGCGGGCCTTCAATCTGTTGTTGCAACAAAGTCTCCAGCGCGGAGTGCTGGATGCCACGGGCTGTCGCCACTCTGGCTAACTGCAAGGCTGCCGCGGCTGGCGAAATATGCGGATCAACACCCGAGCCGGAACTTGCCAGTAAATCCACCGGTAGTTCACTGGCTGCGACCTGATACAACGCAGTTAATTCGGCGCTGGTCGCTGCAACCCGTTCACGTAACGCCGGATTGGACGGTGCCAGGTTGCTGCCGCCGGTCGACATTGGATCGGTGCCAACGCTTGATGGCCGGCCGTGAAAATAATGCGCAGCGCTAAAGGGCTGGGCAATCAGCGCGGAGCCGGTGAAACTGTTATCTGCAGTGCTCAGCAAACTGCCATTGGCCTGGCCTGGAAAAATCCAGCCGCCGATAGCCGTGACCGAAACGCTGTACAGCAGGCCGCAGCAGAGCAACATAGTGCCGGCTAAACCCAGCGCCGGCCGCCAGTAGGCATGCTGCAGTTGTGGGTTAAACACTGTTTGCGCAGCTGCTGGTGTCTGCCGTTGGCTAGATTGTTTAAGCAGTTGTTGATTCAGTTGTTGAGTCTTAAGTGGTTTCGTATTCATCATCAAATCATCCAGTTCAGCACAACATCAATCAGTTTGATTGCCACAAACGGCAGCAAAATACCGCCAAATCCGTAAATCAACATATTGTTTCTAAGCAGTTTTTCGGCACTAATAGCGCGGATTTTCACGCCTTTTAACGCCAATGGAATCAGCGCCGGAATAATCAGTGCGTTAAAAATCAGCGCTGACAACACCGCGATTTCTGGATCAGGTAACTGCATAAAATTCAGCGCGCCAATCCCAGGCATCGCCACCGCAAACACCGCCGGAACGATGACAAAGTATTTCGCAACATCGTTGGCCAGCGAAAAGGTGGTGAGTGCGCCGCGGGTGATCAGCAGCTGTTTGCCCACTTCCACCACCGCCAGTAATTTGGTCGGATCTGAGTCTAAATCCACCATATTGCCGGCTTCTTTAGCCGCCTGAGTGCCTGAGTTCATCGCGAGGCCAACATCGGCCTGCGCTAGCGCCGGGGCGTCATTGGTACCGTCACCCACCATCGCCACCAAGCGGCCTTTGGCTTGTTCCCGGCGAATCAGATCAAGCTTATCTTCCGGCTTGGCTTCAGCGACAAAATCATCAACTCCGGCAATAGCGGCGATAGCGCCAGCAGTGATTGGGTTGTCGCCGGTGACCATCACAGTGCGTACACCAAGGGCACGCAGCTGGGCAAAACGCTCAGCCACACCTGGTTTAATCACGTCAGACAGTTGGATCACACCAAGGATTTGTTGCTGATTGGCGACCACTAACGGCGTCGCACCTTGTTGTGCCACTTTAGTTACCAGCGGTTCCAGCGCATTAGGCACCGCAATACCGCGGCTTTGTGCCCATTTTTTTACGGCATCAAAGGCGCCTTTGATCCAGTGACCGCCATCGTCACAGGTCAGGCCCGACAGCCGGGTTTGTGCGGTAAACGGAATAAATTCAGCATTGTCAGGTGCGGTCTGCTCGGCAAAACCTTCCTGTTGCGCCAGCTTTAATACTGATTTACCTTCAGGCGTTGGATCCTGCAGCGAACACAACTGTGCGCCTTGCACCAGTTGGCTCATCGCAATACCTGGCAGTGGTAAAAAGTTGGTGGCCTGACGGTCGCCAAAGGTGATGGTGCCGGTTTTATCCAACAGCAGCGTGTCAATATCGCCAGCCACTTCCACCGCTTTACCTGATTTGGCAATCACGTTGGCACCAAGCGCTCTGTTCATCCCAGCGATCCCAATGGCTGGCAGTAAACCGGCGATGGTGGTTGGAATTAAACAAACGACCAGCGCAATCAGCATCAGCAAATCCAGCTCGATCCCGACAAAACTGGCCAGCGCCGGTAAGGTCGCCACAGCAATTAAAAACACCAGCGTTAAGGCGGCCAACAGCACAGTCAGCGCCAGCTCGTTTGGTGTTTTCTGCCGATTGGTGCCTTCGACCAGGCGGATCATTTTATCAAGGAAACTATGACCGGCTTCGGCTGTAACCTGGACCGTGATGGTGCCGCTGAGTACCGTGGTACCGGCAATCACGCCTGAGTGATCAGTCCCAGCTTCGCGCAGCACTGGCGCCGATTCACCGGTTAAAGCTGACTCGTTGATGGTGGCAACACCGGCAATAATTTCGCCATCTGCCGGTACAAATTCACCGGCTTGTACCCGCACCTGATCACCGGCTTTCAGCTGGCTGGCGGCTACTTTCGACAGCTGGCCAGAGCGGTTCAGCAACTGTGCGGTTAAATCACGGCGGCTGGCTTTCAGGCTTTGCGCCTGACCCCGGCCACGCGCTTCAGCAATGGCTTCGGCGAAATTGGCGAACCATAAAGTGAAAAACAAAATCAGACTACAGGCCAGCGCAAAACCATAAGATTGGCCTTGCTGGATTTGCCCGGCGGTTAAAAATAGCGCCAGTAAAGTACCGACCCAGACCACCAGCATCACCGGGCTTTTTACGGCCTGGGTTGGTGTCAGTTTTTGAAAAGCAGCCAGACTGGCTTGGGTTAACACGGCCGTATTCATTGGGCACCTCCGGTCACGGATTGCAGCTGTGTAGTGATGGCAGATGTTTGTTGGGATATCGTTTCAATATGGCTTTCAGCTAATCCTTCACCAATTGGTCCCAGCACCATCGAAGGTAAAAACGACAGGAAATTCAGGATTAAAATCACCGTCAGCAAAGTCACGCCAAAGGTCACATTCGCCAGCGGTAAGCTGGCCGCGCTTGGTGGGATCTGGCGTTTTTTCGCCAGCATGCCAGCGATATACAGCGGGATCACCAGCGGCAAATAACGACCAAGCAGCAGCACGATGACGCAGGTGATATTCCACCAAGGTGTGTTGTCAGCCAATCCTTCAAAACCAGAACCGTTGTTGGCAAAAGCCGAGGTGTATTCATAAAACACCTGCGAAATACCGTGTAAACCTGGGTTGCTGTTGCCGATAAGCGCCGGAAAACTCAGGGTAATAGCGGTAAATAACAGGATCACTGCACTTGGTAATACCAACAGTACACCCAGTGCGCTGAGCTCAGCTTTTTCAAGTTTGCGTCCGAAAATTTCCGGGGTGCGGCCAATCATCAGACCCGCGATAAATACCGCGATCCAGACATACACGATAAAGTTGACAAAACCACAGCCGATGCCGCCCCAAATGGCGTTGATCAGCATGCCGGAGCGGGTAACCAGGCCAGCCAGCGGGTTCAGCGAGTCGTGCATCGCATTGACCGAACCGTTGGAGGTTTGGGTGGTGAGCGTCGCCCACAGCGCCGATAAATCGGTGCCAAACCTTACTTCTTTGCCTTCCATATTGCCGCTACTTTGTGCCAGTTCAGCAAAAGCGATGTTCGGTTGTTGTTCGCTATAGACCGCAGCTGCAACACAGAGCAGGCTTAAGAAACCCATCACGCCAAGTGACATCAGCGCAAAACCACGCTGGCGTAACATGCCACCGGCCATAAAGACCACGGCGATTGGAATGAGCACTAAGGCAATGGTTTCAATCAGGTTGCTCAGCGGGGTTGGGTTTTCCAGCGGATTGGCACTATTCGGACCATACCAGCCACCACCATTGGTGCCGAGTTGTTTAATCGCGACCATCGCCGCCACTGGGCCTAATGGGATTTTTTGTTCGGTCAGGCTTTGCCCTTGTTCCAGCACGCTGACGGTTGGACTTGGCTGATAAGTCGAGGGAACACCCTGACTGCTCAGCGCCAAAGCAACGATGGCCGCCAGTGGGATCATCAAGCGCAATACGGCACGAACGGTATCCTGATAGTAGTTACCCAGATCGCGCGCTTCACCTTCTTGCGCAGTTGCTTGATTACGACCGCCAAGCAAACCACGCAGCACACCCAGACAGACCGCTAAGCCCATCGCCGGTGTCACAAATTGCAAAGTCACAATGACAAAACTCTGGCTTAAGAAGCTTAATTGCGCCTGGCCGGAGTAATGTTGTTGATTGGTATTGGTTAAAAACGACACCGCAGTGTGCAGCGCTAAGTCCCAGCTTAGTGGGCCAACGCCGTCCGGATTTAATGGCAGCAGGTGTTGCAGCATCAGCAGTAAAAAAGCGATTACGCCCAGCAGCAGGTTGCTGAGTAAAAAGGCAATACCAAAACTCTTCCAGTCCATGCCTTGCTGTTGGTTGATCCCCAGCACTTTAAAGATCCCCCGCTCCAGCGGGCCAAACAGCCGGTCACTCCAATGCGCCTGACCGGAAAAAATTCCGGTCATATAAACGCCGAGCGGCCAGGCCAGCAGCAACGATAAGGTTAATATCAGCATAATTTCCATCGCTGGCTCCTCAGAATTTTTCCGGTGCCAACATGGCGTACATCAACAAAACGCTTAACGCGCTCACCAGTAACAATAACAACCAGCCCATGATGGATTCCTCTGTGCAAGTTTTGAGTGGATATATTCCGGTGACAAGGTTAAGGCGGGGCGGCGTAAAGGCTCCAGCGGCCAAAACCGTGGAGGCGTAAAGAGATCGTAAAATTGCTGCGGGCATTTGCATTCAGTGCCGGATCCGGCCAGAACAAAACATCACTCCACGATAAGCTGCGCACTCATTCATTCACTCAGCACGGAGCTTGCAGATGAGCACTAATACCGACACAACAACCGAAACAGCAACCAAAAAAGCAACCGAAACAACCAGCGACACCTTTTTTAAATTGCATCAGGCGGCGACGCCTTTGGTGCTGGTTAATATCTGGGATCCCATCAGCGCGCTACTAGCGCAACAACAAGGCGCTAAGGCAGTAGGCACGTCCAGCGCGGCACTCGCCTGGACTTTGGGATATGCCGATGGTGAGCAGTTACCGAAGGACGAATTATTGGCGGCGGTGCGCCGGTTGTTGCGGGTCTGTCAGGTACCACTGACGGTGGATATCGAACTGGGTTATAGCTCTGAGCCACAGGCGGTCGCGCAGCTGGTGCAGCAACTGGCCCAGCTTGGGGTTGCCGGTATTAATCTGGAAGATGGCGCGGGGACGCCGGAATTGTTGTGTCAGAAAATCGCTGTTTGCCGGGCTTTGCTGGCGGGGCAGCCATTATTTATCAATGTCCGTACTGATGTTTTCTTGCGTGGTTTGGCGACCAGCGACGAGCAAGCGATAGCGATGTGCCGGCAACGGTTTGAGCTATATCAGGCGGCCGGTGCCGATGGTGCTTTTGTGCCGGGGCTAACGTCATTAACACTGGCGCAGGAACTTGGTGAGCACATTCAGTTGCCGCTGAATTTAATGGGCTGGCCAGAAAAAGCTAGTCTGGCTGATTTAAGCCGCGCCAAAGTACAGCGGATCAGCGTTGGACCCGCGATATTTCTGGCCAGCGCCAATGCGACACAGCAGGCCATTGCCGATTATTTACAACAACCAGCGCCAGCAGCTGCACTGAATGGTTCGCAGCTGGATCGGCTGTGTAGTGGAGCCGCTATCTAATGGTTTTGCTGTAAAAAGCTTTGCTGGCTAAAAGCTAATCCAGATCCCACAGCTCATCATCGGCTGCCCACAGCGTCAACAACTGCGCCTGACGGCTGAGTTGTTTCGCCTTTAGGGCTAAGTCGCCGGTAAGTTCTGGGTTACCTGACCAAGCCGCACCTTTATTGGCAGCGGCTGCCAACGCCGTCCACTTGCGGGCAAAAGCGGCCATCGCATCACGCGGTTCAGGTAAATCGGTGGCGCTGATATGGTCAAATGGCACCGGTTGTGGTTGCACTCCGGTGCTGTCACCAGCCAAAATCCAGTGCCCGACAAAGCCCGGATCGTCCGGGTTTTCCACTGCCCATAACCCGACATAAGGCGCGGTATACCATTCCGGCCAGTCGCAAATCACGCCATGCGGAATTTGCTGGGTTTTGACATAACTTTCAATTGCCGCAAACTGACTATCGCACCAGGCCCAGTCTTCTGCTTCGTCCATATCCATCTGTTGCTGCTCCGCTGATAAGATGACATTCAGACGATCATATCAGTTGTTGACCATTCAGTGCGGGATTGTCTGCCTGTCGTCCGCTACAGCAGAAGGGATCTTTTGCTCCTGCCAGTCCGTATCGTCGGAACTGTCACTTTTTGTTGTCACTGTCCGCAACGGGTTCTGCGTCGCTGTGTAGCCTGCCTATTTGACAAAACCACCTTTGCCAGTTCGTTAAAAAATCATTTTCTATCAAAATGATGTTGGTGACATCTGGTTCCATGACAGCACACCACGATGCCTGGAGATGCTGATTTACCCAGCTCTCCGACTATCTCAGCAGCTGGTCTGTCTATATTACTTGACACTTTTCAGCGGCCTTTGCCGGTTGCATTCGAGGATCTGAAAAGCGGCCAGCTTGTCGCTTAATTTACGGTTTACTATTTTTACCGGGTCGCAGATGGAGATGCGTAACAACAAACCAGGATGGTTTTGCTGTCAGAAGTTCCGATTGGCCTTTGTTGTCATTGCCATCTGCCTGTGGTTCCGCGTGCGGCACCGTGCTGGGCAAAACGCAAAGTCAGTGCCGCTTGTTGGAACAATTCCCCTCAATGGAAGGAGATGTCTGATGGCCAGTAAAAAAAGTGCTGCGGCTGAATCGCCCGGTCTTGAGACCCACCCAAGTGCCAATTTAATCGACAACAATCTGCATCCGGATTATCTGGCTGCAACACTCAGTGATGACAATGCCACATTGTCCGGTTACACCCCGGTTCCGGATGGACCTGTACTGCCGTATCCGTCACTGCCAACCCCAATTCCGATCCCAATACCAACTCCAATTCCAGGTCCAATTATTCCGTTACCCCCGCTGCGGATCTGTGCTGCTGTCAGCGGGAAATATAGTTACAGTTCTGCCAGTACACCTTTGAATTTATTATCGGTACTGGTGCGGGTAGACGTGGACAGATTTTATCCACAACAGCGAATTTCAATTGAGGTATCAAGATTATTCCCACGCGCCACCACCCATATTATTGCCAAAGTGTCCTCGGATCAGTGTCTGGGTTACAACCAACGCCGGATCGAAGCCGCCGTCACCTACCGGGATGGTTCTGCCGCTTTGTTACCCGGTACGCAGCTGGTGTTTGAGGCCAGCCGCAGTGGCGGTAGCCTGACGTATAACAACTACAAACTGACCATCAGCGGCGGTGGAGCGACTTACAGCTATAAGTTGCAGTTCCAGTCCATCTATTTTGACAGTGTCGATTTTGAAGTCGATCGGGTGGCCAATGCCGGTAGTGTGGTAACGACCTTTGATACAACCAGTCATGCCAATAAACCTGCTGATCTTGCCGCAGAAACAATTTCGTTGGCATCAGTGTATCAACGAGCCGGATTTGACGTTTCGATGTCGCCGCATACGTCGGTGATCCCAATTGCCGACACGGGAGCCAACGGTACCTGGTCAGACAGTGAAATGCATAACGCCATGCAAACCTACTGGCAAAAGTTCGCCAATAAACCGCAGTGGTCAATGTGGGTGTTGTATGCCGCCAGACATGACTCTGGTCGAGGTCTCGGCGGGGTGATGTTTGACGATATTGGTGGCAATCACCGTCAGGGAACGGCCATTTTTACCGACAGTTTTATTCAGGATGCGCCCGCCGGAGACGCTCAGGCCGCAGCCTGGCGGCAACGGATGGTGTTCTGGACGGCTGTGCATGAAATGGGTCACGCCTTTAATCTGGCTCATGCGTGGCAAAAAGCGTTAGGGGTAGTGCAAGGTGCTCCAGGGGATCCATGGATCCCGCTGGCAAATGAACCGGAAGCCCGCAGTTTTATGAATTATCCGTTCCGCGTCAGTGGTGGTCAAAGTTCATTTTTTGCCAATTTCCGTTTTCGCTTCAGTGATGATGAATTGATATTTATGCGGCATGCGCCAAGGCGTTTTGTACAGATGGGTAATTCAAACTGGTTTGAAAACCATGGTTTTGAAGCGCCGGATCTGATCCGGCCCGGCTCGGCCTGGCAATTATCAATTCGGCCCAACCGGCTACAAAACAGTTACAGCTTTCTCGAACCGGTGGTGATGGAGCTGAAATTGCAAAATGTTGGCCAGCAAGCGGTTGCGATTGATGAGCACTTGCTGCAGGACGGTCAGCACGTCAGTATTCTGATCCAGCGCGAAGGCGGCGACGCCCGGTTGTGGCGGCCAATGATCAGCCGCTGCCATCAGGAACATACTGCGGCCTTGCCAGCCGGGGCGGCGATTTACGGCGCGCATACCATAAGCACCACCACCAGTGGCTGGTTGATAGATCAGCCTGGCTTTTATAAGGTGCAGGCGGCCTTGGATCTGGGTCATGAAGTGGTGGTGTCGAATGTACTGCGCCTGTATGTCGCGATGTCCGGATCGGCGGAAGAAAACCGGCTGGCGGCTGATTATTTCACTGAAGATGTGGCGCGGGTGTTGGCCTTTGGCGGTGCACCGGCATTACCGACAGCGACAGATACCTTGCAGGAGCTGGTGGCCCGATGTCCAAAAACTGTGGCGGCGTTACATGCCAAAGTGGCATTGGCAACACCACAATTGCACGATTATAAAGTGCTGGAGCAAAACAGCGGGCAAGAAGGTCTGGTCATCGGTACTTTAAAGCAAGACCCCAAAGCGACCGCCAAAACCCGGCAGGTGTTGTTGGACGACACGGAACTGGCGGCTGACACACTCGGCCATATCGGTTATTTTTCTGCCTTAAACCATCTGGCGGATGTGCTGAAAATTGATGGCGATAACAAAGGGGCAAAAGAGGTGATGTCGGCCACTGTGACTTGTATGAAACAACGCAAAATTCTGCCTGCGGTGGTGGACGATGCCGAGCGAAAAACCGCAAAACTGAAATAGCTGTCCTCTGATCGGTGAGCAACGATCCGCGGGTGCTGCAATAGCTGCCACGCCGTCGTTCACTCCAATAAAAAGCTGACCTCAATTTAACTGAGGTCAGCCTTCCAAAGATGCAATTGGACGCCAAACCGCTGCAAGTTCAAAATTCAGCTCAGACCACGCTTGCTGAAGCAATGTTACAGCAGTGTGGTATGCACCCAACATTCGCTGTCGTGCGAGGTTGTTTGTCTGAACTTAATTTGCTGGAGTTTAACCATGATCTCACAACGTTTTAGCCCTTATGTATTTTCGTTTTTTATGTCATTGCTGATGTCCGGCATCATGTCCGGTTGCATCACGATGTTGAACCTTGGCTTGGTTGATGGCCTGCTGCAACTTTGGTTACAGGCCTGGGCTGGTGCTTTTGTGATCGCCTTTCCGACCATTGTGCTGGTGACGCCGCTGGTGCGGGCATTGGTGCAGGCGGTGGTGAAACCCAATCCGCAGCAGGGTTGAGAGCATTGCTCAAACTGATTACGGCATTAAATTTGGAGTACTGAAATGATTGATGTATCGCCACTGCTGGCGGCCGTTTTGATCGGAGCGGGCGCCACTGCGCTGCTGGATTTATGGTCGCTGCTGCTGAGTAAAGTATTGAATATCCCATCGTTAAGCTTTTGCCTGGTGGGGCGCTGGTTCAGTCTGATGCGCTTTGGCCAGTTCCGGCATGCCAAAATTGGCAGCGCCCCGGCGCAGCCGTTGGAGTGCGCCCTTGGCTGGACAATCCATTACCTGACAGGCATGCTATTTGCGCTGCCGCTAGTATTGTGGGGCGGCGGCCAATGGCTGGTTGAACCTGGTTTGCAGTGGGCGTTAGTGTTGGGAGTCAGCACGGTGTTATTTCCATTTTTGTTGATGCAACCGGCATTTGGTATGGGCTTTGCTGCGGCGAAAGCGCCAAAACCATGGTCAGCCAGAACAAAAAGCCTATCGAGTCATACGGTGTTTGGCTGCGGTTTGTATCTGGCGGGTATGGGGTATCAATGGGCTGTGACTCAGTTTGGGTTTGCGTAAAACGGCGCACGCCAGATAAGTACGAACACAAGTACGAACAGCAGCACCCAAATATCACTGAAGATTTCAGTAAACAGGGCAACGGATGGACATTTATCAGCTCAGAACTTTCGTCACTGTGGCGCGCCAGGGCAGCATCACCAGAACCGCGGAATTGTTGTTCCTGAGCCAACCGGCGATCAGCGCCCATATCAAAACGCTGGAAGACGAGCTGGGTTTGACTTTGTTTGAACGCACGCCGCGTGGTATGAGTTTGACGGCGCAAGGGCTGGCGTTGCTGGCCAAAGCGGAACAACTGCTGGCGTTGCATCAGGAAATTAAAAGCGATGCCCGGCAATTAACTGGACAGCTCAGTGGCCGGATCCGAATCGGTTCGAACCGTACGCCAAGCGCACAAGTACTGAGTAAACTGCTGGCGCAACTGGCAGAAACTT
Source organism: Rheinheimera sp. SA_1 (assembly GCF_001669775.1). Taxonomy (GTDB): domain Bacteria; phylum Pseudomonadota; class Gammaproteobacteria; order Enterobacterales; family Alteromonadaceae; genus Pararheinheimera. The sequence continues at coordinate 1,396,680 of NZ_LXWK01000011.1, read as the reverse complement.
GTCCCAGGCTCGAAGTCAGTCTGGAATATGGCAGTGCGGCTGAAATTATCGACGGCATCGAAAAAGGCCGGATTGACGCTGGCTTTTACACCGCTGATACGTCGCCTAGCGCATTAATGCAGCTGCCGGTCGACAGTTTTGGCGTGTATCTGGCGGCGCCGGTCGGTTGGGTTGATGCAACGCAGCCAGCGGATTGGCAACAACTAAGTCAGTTGCCGTGGATTTGTCCGGCCACTAACACTTGTTGTGGCCGGCTGGCCGAGCAGCTGTTTACAGAACACAACTTTCGGCCGCTAAAAACCATTCATGTCGATCAAGAACATGTCACCCGCACCTTAATTGCTGGAGGCGTCGGTTTAGGTTTGTTGCACCAACCGACGGCTTTGGATGCGCAGAGCAAAAACGAACTGGTATTGCTTGGCCCGGCGTTGCAACAGGTGCAGGTTTGGTTCGGCTTATTGGCGCAGCGCCAGTCCGAACCCCTATTGCAAGCTGTGTTGCAGGCCGTGTCGCAGGCAGGGGCTCAGGCCGCCAGGCAAATGAGTCCGGAATAACAACGGCTTTTAGCTTACTCCATTTGCTCCAGCGTTTTGCCGCGGGTCTCGCGGATATACTTCACCACAAAGAAAATGCTGATCAAGGCCGACAGCGTATAAAAACCATAAGCGCCAGCCAGGCCGACCGAACCCAGTAAAATCGGGAAGGTCATGCTGATGGCGAAGTTGGCAATCCACTGCGCGCTGGCGGCCACCGCCAAAGCGGCACCACGAATGCGATTATTGAAGATTTCGCCCAATAATACCCAGACCACCGGCCCCCAGCTTAATCCGAAAAATACCACAAACAGATTGGCGGTGACCAAAGCTACTGTGCCCATAGTTTCGGTCAATGCCAGCTTGCCCGCTGCATCAAAACCGGCGGTGCCAAAGATCAGCGTCAGTACGCCGAGGCTGACAAACATGCCAATACTACCGGTCAACAGCAGTGGTTTGCGGCCAATTTTGTCAATCAGCGCAATGGCAATAAAGGTCGATACGATATTGGTGGTACCGGCTAATACGTTGATAAATAACGATTGCGACTCATCAAAACCAGCTGCTTGCCACAGTTCAGCGCCGTAATAAAACACCACGTTAATGCCAACAAATTGCTGAAATACCGACAAGGCAATACCGACCCAAATAATTGGATGCAGCTTGCTGCTACCGGCAATAAACAAATCGGCTATGCTCGGTTTGTGGTTACCGCTCAGAGACTTACCAACATCTGCCAATTGTTGATCTTCAGTACCTGGGCTAATCCGTCGAAACACGGCTCTTGCTTGCTCCAGCTTGCCTTGCGCCACCAGATAACGGGGTGATTCCGGAATAAACAATACGCCCAGTAAAAACAATACCGACGGTACTAATTCGACCCAGAACATCCAGCGCCAGGCGGGTAATCCCAGCCAGAAGGCATTTTCAGCACTGCCCGCGGCGGAAGCGATTAAATAATTGCTGACAAAAGCGGCGAACAAGCCTAAAACAATAGCTAATTGCTGCAAAGTGGCGAGTCGGCCACGCAGTGCGGCGGGGGAGACTTCGGCAATATAGGCCGGTGCCAACACCGAAGCAGCACCAATGCCTAAACCACCAAATACCCGGTACAGAATAAAGGCGGTGGCACTTTGTGCATCGCCCGAACCCCAGGCGCTGATGGCAAAGACAATAGCGGTGACTATCATCACCGGTTTGCGACCAAACCGATCGGCGACCGGACCTGCGACCAAAGCGCCAACAGCGCAGCCGAGTAACACCGAAGCCACGTTAAAGCCGGTGGCGACTGCGGTTGATTGAAAAGCTTTGCCAAGCGCCGTGACAGTGCCGTTAATCACACCTGAGTCAAAACCAAATAAAAATCCGCCAATAGCAGCGATGGCAGAGATAAACAGCACATAAGCGACACTGCCGGTTTGCCCGAAGGGTGTCATAGAAGTCGCGGCGGCAGCCGACATAGGCATCGTCATAGATTGTCCTTGCTTGATCTTATTGTTATGTAGTGTCATCACCAAATCTTGCCAGCAACACAGTTCATCTCATCGCTGGCAGCCTGGTTATCCTTCGAACTTCAGTAATATTCTGTCGCGGCTTAACCGCTCGTGGCTGATATTAAAATTACTTTTAAATACCGCCAGTAAGCCATTCACATCACCGGTTTTAAACATGCCGGCGACATGGATGTCTTTGAGTTTGGCGTCATCAGCCAGCTCAAATTGGATGTCGGTATAACGGCTGATTTCTGCCACTGCTTCGGCCAGCGATTCGCCACGGAAAATCAAATTGCCAGAGCGCCAGGACAAGCTGGCGGCGATGTCCACCGCATCTATTTTCAGCACTTTTTCTTCCTGCTGACCACTGGCATCCAAATCAACTTTTTCGCCTTTGGAAATAGCCAGCGCGGTTTCCGGTAAGCGGTTGGCCAGTCTGTGTTCGTCGGCAATCATTTCGGTGAGGGCAGTTTCAACCCGCACCTTGCCGTCGGTGACAATCAGTTCAACCTGACGGTCGCGCACCTGCACATTAAAGGCGGTACCCACCGCCTGGATGATCTTGCCACCGGCCAGGACACTGAGCGGCCGACTGGTATCATGTGCCACATCAATCAGAATTTCGCCACGTTGCAGCTCGATGATCCGCGCTTTGGCGCTGTATTTCACCACCACAAAACTATTGGTATTCAGCACCAGTTTGCTTTGATCCGGCAGTTCAATGGTGTTGGTTTCGCCAATCCGGGTCTGATAACTGCTTTGGGTCGACACAATCGCCGAAGTTGCGGTTGCTGACGGGGTCAGCAGTTCTGGTTGCCACCATAAGGTCAATAACGAAGCGACCAGCGCGACTGAAGCGGCCAGCCCCCAATGTTGCCATTGTGGCCGGACATTTTTTTCCGCCTGCGGGAATAAATCCGCTAAGCGCTGCAGCGTATCCATCTTGTCCCACAATGCCGCCACTTCTAATAAGGTGGCGCGATGCTCTGGCGACTGTGCCAGCCATAGTTGCAATGCTTCGGTTTCCGCCGGCGTCAGGTTGCGGTCCAGCTTGGCAATCCAGTCACTGGCCTCTGCTAAACGCTGCTCATCCAGGACGGCTTGCTGGCGTTTCGACTGCAGAGGGATCGGGTGAATGTTGTTAGTCATATGATCCTCCTTTTGATTGTCGTTGCACGTTGATCTGGCCCTGTCCTGTGTCGCCCGCTGTTGCTTTACGCATAAACAGCGTGCAACTTTTTAAACCGGTGGCGATATGTTTTTCTACTGTACTTTCACTTATTCTTAATTTCACTGCTATTTCCCGCTGCGAAAAACCGTAGACTTTTTTCAGCACAAACACCTTGCGGCATTGCACCGGTAACAGTCTGACCGCTTCGCAAAACATCGCAAACTCACTGTCCGATAACGCCTGATCATAAACTTCATCGCGACAGTTGTCGGACAACAGCTGATCAATCAGTTCGATATCTTCAACATGGTCGACCTGTTTTACATTGGCTTGTTTCTGATAATCCAGCGCCAGGTTGCGGGCGATGGTAAACATAAAAGATTTTGGCGAACTAATGTTCTCTTTGTGTTCTATCTGGCAAATCCGCACATAAGTTTCCTGCACAATATCTTCAATCTCGTGCGGTGGTACGATGCGGGATACGGCGCGCCACAGACTGCGTCTGGATGCCAGATAAACCTTATAAATCAATGAATCGTTTGACATTTTTCCCCGTCTTTCTTTTTTATAGTCGCCCGGGCGTTGCACCGTCTGTCGCGGCGCATAGCATCCCTGAAAAGTAAGACGAATCAGCTTCAAATTTCCGCTATAGCTTGGTGAAAATTTTTAAATTTTTTTTAGAGCATTAGTTTTAGCACATCAACTCAGCTGCAAAAAGCTGCTGATGGTTAGTCTGCCTTGTCTTGGGTCGGCCGATAAATCCGAGGCTTCGCGGATATCCCCTGAATGCAACAAATTGCCCGGGTAAATAATAGCGCGATTGGGTTTGGCGTCGACCTGATAAATTCGCTGGAACAGCGAGGTATCCCCATCGATATAACCGGGTTGCAGGTGCAGCTGTGCTGCCTGGGCTTCGGCTTTAAGTTTGGCGCTATAACCAGCTAAGCGCTCGGCGCTGATCCGTGCAAAGCCGGTTTCACGATGGCGATAAAATGAGGTGCCGCCATGTTCTGACCCGCACAGATAATGCACCATCGCTAGTTGGTTAGGGGTGGTGGCATCAATATGCGGCAACATCTGAATCGGCCGCAGCTGTGTCGCGGGTGTGGTCGATAAAGAAAATGCCGATTGTAGGCTGTGTATGCGGCTGGCTTGCGGGCTAAACACCGCTTGCAGCAACGGCAGTAAGGCAGTTTGTATGGCTTGTTGGTAGAGCTGCGGCGCTGGTTTACGGATGCCAGGGTAAAAATTCGCCGGATCGGTCTGAAAATCGCTGCCTTGCCCGGCGGCCTTTATTATCCAGTCGAGGTCGGTGACCAAATCATCAATAATCAACAGCGGAGTGGCTTCATCACCAATGCGCAATTGGCGGATGCCTTGGGTCAGCGGGCGGATTTGTACCATCAGGCCGCTCCGGTCAACTGCTGGTTTTTCCGCGCGATCAGCGGATAAAGCTGCGCGGCCGAGGCGATGATGGTGTAAATCGGCGCCAGCCAGCCGGCCTGATGCAGATTGACCAAAGTTGCTGCATCCAGCGCTGCCAGTTTTTGCTGATCGATAGTGTACAGACCATTTAGCCGGGTTGACTGTTGATTGGCAAAGGTAATTTCCAGCGACAATGGCTGAATAAGGTTGGCCGCTAATAACGCCTGCACCAGTTGTTGCTGTTGTTGTTCGCCTTGCAACAGTTCAGCCAGCACGCCTTTGATTTGCTGTAAATAGGGGCTATCAGAGCCATCATCCTGAAACAGGGCTTCGGTTGCTGTTTCGGTTGCAGTGCTGTGCTGTTCCTGAGCAATCGCCGGACTGTCGGGATCGATACAAAGCACGTAATCGCCTTGACCACTGTCGTCAGCCTGACCTAAAAAAAACGGCTGGCGCTGCAGCTGCAATGGCAGATAAGTACCTTGCCAGCTGCCATCGGCAAACCACAGATTTTCACCCGGCGCAAAACCGAGCATCGCCACTGTCACAAACTGGCCGGTCTGGCCATTTTTGGTCAGCACAATCGGCGACTGGGTGGCGATGCTGGCAAATTCCGCTGGCACCACAGGTAGCAACTGAATACCCCGGCTATGGAATTCGGCTTGTTCCGGCTGGAACCGTAGAGTGGCATGAAGTTTTGGGTTAATTGCAATCAGTTCGGCCATGCGTTGCTGCTCTTGTTGTTTTTGAAATAAATGTTGTTTCAGAATTAAACCGGGCTTTTTATTTAAAGAGCATTGAGCCCATAGTCGCGAATTTTAGTGATCAACTCGCGGTTGGTCGGCAGCATGCTAAGCGCCTGGTTAATCATTTTCTGATTCTGGGCAAATTGCTGGGTGGCAAAATCCCAGTTATCCAGCAAATAACCGCTGTGGCTGTAATCGGTTTTAAAGCCCATGCCATACAGCACATACTGATAACTGGCGGCCGGAAACACTTCATTATTGCTGGTAAAGTCCAGATCGCCGGGTGCGCGATACCGCCATAACTGCAGTAAATCCAACAAACTCTGTGGAATGGTGGCGGGGTCGCGGTTGTCGCGCCAGAAGGGTTCATCGCGTTGGCTGAGCAAATAATGAAGCTTCAGAAAATCGATAATTTTATCCCAGCGATATAAAAAGGTGTCGTTAAACCTTTTGGCGACGATGTCCATTAATGCGCGATTGGCCGGCAACTGCTCGCTGATCATTTGCGCCGACAGCTCGACCAGCACCAGGGCCGATGCTTCCAGCGGCTCCAGAAAGCCGGCGGATAAGCCCACGGCGACACAATTGTTTTGCCAGAACTTTGTGCGATGACCACTGACAATCGGAATTTTGCGCACAGTTAAACCTTCAATCGCCGGGCCGACATACTGGGCCAATGTGGCGCGGGCGTCTTCCTCAGTGCAATATTTGCTGGCATAGACATAACCAACACCGCGCCGGTGTTGCAGGCCGATATCCCAAATCCAGCCGGCTTCTTGCGCGGTAGAAATGGTATGCGACGCAATAGGGGAGTCGGCATTTTCATAAGGCACTTGCACCGCCAGTGCGGTGTCGATAAACAAAATATCGTCGCAGGCCTTAAACGGCACCTGATAATGTTTGCCGAGCAGCAATGAAGAAAAACCAGTGCAATCAACGAATAAGTCCCCGGAGATAGCGCCGTGGTTTTTCGTCTCGACGGCGGCAATATCGCCATTTGCGGCATGATTGCCATCGGCTACGCTGTGGATGGCAATCACATCATCCAGAATATGAGTCACGCCGAGTTTTTCAGTGCAGTGCTGCTGTAAAAACTGACCAAATTTGCCGGAATCCAGATGATAAGCGTAATTGGCGACGGCGCTAAATTCGGCGGTGCGGATGGTTTTTGGCGCTAAACCTTGTTCACAGATGGTTTCCTGGTAGCAAAGCGCATTTGAGAATGAAGATGCAGGGGAAAAAGAAGGCATACCTGCGGTCGCGTGCTGCGCCTGCCAATAGGCCGCCATATCGGCTTTGCCAAAACCTTGTGGTAACACCAGCGGGTGGTAATAAAAATCGTCTTTGCTGCCATCGACCCAACGGGCGAATTTGGCGCCTTGTTTAAAAGTGGCGTCGCAGTGGCGGATAAAATCAGTTTCACTGATACCAAGGGCAATCAGGGTGCTGCGCATGGTCGGCCAGGTGCCTTCACCGACGCCAATCGGCGCAATCGTTGGTGATTCCACCAGAATGACTTTCACGCCTCCCTGCTTGGTTTTATGTTTGGCCGCAATACGGCCTGCGGTAAGCCAGCCGGCGTTACCACCACCGACGATGACTACGGTTTTGATTGCCACCGAATTAATTGGAGCTTGGGCTGTTGTCATAAGACCACCATTGAAAAACTTCCGGGCCGAAAATCTTTTGGAAAGAACTGCCAAAAACAGGGTCTTGGATACAACCAAGACCCTGGTCAACAAGGGACTGTCTGTCCAGGGTTTCCAGTCAGTCCGTTTTATCAACAAAGGCTAAAAAGTACCGCGCACGCCAAAGGCGATCCGGCGACCACTGTCCTCAATCAGCAATAGCTGATTGGCAAAGCGGCCACGTTTATGCACGTATTCATTGGTCAGGTTAATGCCTTCAATCACCACCGTCAGCTGCTCGGTAATATCGTAGCTGGCGGTCGCATCAATCTGGGCATAGTCCTCGACAATCACCACGCCATCACCGTTCGACTGCGTTAATGACTGCACAAAGGTATCGCGCCAGTTGTAGGCTAAACGTGCCTGGAATGGGCCTTCTTCATAAAAGCCCACCAGATTGTACGAATCGCTTAAACCAGTCAGCGCAAACACCTGGCTGATATCGGCCGGATCCAGTTCGGCATTGCTGCCAACCAAAGTCGCGTTCGCCATCACGCCAAAACCCGAATCAAAACTATGCTGCAGCGCTAGTTCAAAACCATCAACAATGGCCGATTCACCGTTATTTGGCAGGGTGTTGGTAAAGACTGCCACCGCATCCTGACTGTCTGGCGCACCACTGTTAGTGCCGGTCGATGGATCGGTCAGCAGGTTGCCATTACCGAGCGTGAAGGTTTTATCTTCGGTGGTGTTGACGATAAAGTTGGCGACGTTTTTGCGAAAATATCCGGCGGACAAATAACTGGCCGGGGCGTAATACCATTCCAGCGAGAAGTCGAGGTTGGTCGAGGTAAATGGATCAAGTTCCGGGTTACCAGACGTTGAAGTTAAATCGCCACCCTGGCGGGTGGTGCCAATGACTGTCACCGGCGACATACTTTCCAGCGTTGGCCGGGTCAGGGTTTGCGAAGCGGCAAACCGGCCCACCACATCATCGCTGATATCCAGCTTGACGCTGAAGTTTGGCAGTATGGCTTCATAACTGGATTTTTCGTTGATTTGCACGGCATTGCCAAACTGCGCCAGCATTTCAGTTTCGTCCAGAATACTCAGGCCGGTCACCGGCGCATCGGTGCCATCGACGCCAACGCTGGTGCGTTCATAACGAACACCGGCGGTGCTGGTCAGCGGCATGCCAGCTAATTCACCTTCAAAATCCAGTTCCAGATAAAACGAAGCGGTATCTTCGGTCACTTCATAAGATTTGTTGCGTTTGACCGCATCAAAGCTGATTGGGTTACCCAGCGACGCGGCGTATTTTTCAAGAAACGCAAAATTCGCTTCACCGTCATGCGCCAGCCAGGAGGTTGGCATCCGGCCACTGCCACTGACACCACTTAAAAAGTCACTGCCGGCATTAAAGACATATTGCGGAAAACCGGCCATATTTGGCGCGTCCGGGTACCCACAGAAAGTACAGTGAATGCCGACACCTTCGTTGTCCCAGCGATCAAGGTTTTTGCTTTCCGCTGAATAACCGGCACCAAATTTCACTTTGGTTAAACCGCTGGTCGCGTCTTCATTCCAGATGCCGTCCCAACGCAGTTGGTCGATGCTGTCTTCGACCGCCCAGCCACGGCGAAGCATCACGTGTGCTTTGCTATTGGCCGGATTTAAATGATCAGAGACCCCGGCTGGCGTGACGCCTGGCTGATAAGCCGTGCCGTTTAATTCTTGCTGGCCACTATAAATATTCGGATTGGCTGCAGCAAACTCGCTGGCGTATGGCAGGATCTGGTCGTCCAGCTGGAAACGCACGCGGTTGGCGTAACCTATCAGTGAGAGCTGATCACCACGGCCATTATTCGGCTCGCGCTCAGCGCTGGAGTGGCTTAAGTCAAACTTCATATTCAGGTTGTTATTCACATCCCAGTCGAAATTTAAGCCAAGAGAAATGGTATCGGTTAAGCGGTCAAACTTCTTGGCGTGCATATCGGTTGCCAGACCGACTTCCTGATACAAATCAATCACAGTACCGTTGGCATCGACCACCGGGCCTTTGGCATTGCCAAAGCCTTCCAGATTGGGCGCGGTAAACCAGTGACCGTAAGAGGTGGTATCGGCTTTGATATCAAAGTCGGAATAGAGCGCATCGGCGGTGACCACTAAGGTATCTGAAGGCGCATATTGCAATACCAGATTGGCGTTGGTGCGGGTACGTTCTTCGGTGGTGACTTTATGGTCATAGTTACGCGGCGAAAAGATATTGCCGGTATAAGCCTGGCCACTTTCGGTGACCGGGTTTGGCACACCAACGTTTTCCAGCCAGCCGTCAATTTGTGCCTGGTTTAACCGGGTATCACGTTGTTGATGTGATACGGCAAGTAAAGCACCGAAGCTATCATCGGCGAACATATCGCTAATCAGGCCAGAGACTTGTGGTGTGGTTTGCTCGCTGTTTTCGTCATACACGCCTTTGATACTGCCAGCGACTTTAAAACCACCAATCGCAAAAGGCTTGGCCGTATTGACGTTGACAGTAGAACCGATGCCGCCGGATTGCATGGTGGCGCTGGAGGTTTTATGCACATCAAGGCTACGGACTAACTCGGAGGCGATGGTGTCAAAACTAAAAGCGCGGCTTTGGTTTTCCGACGCCATTTGCCGGCCATTGACCAGCACAGTATTAAATTCAGGACCAAAACCACGCACTGTGATCAGCTGGCCTTCGCCGCCGGAGCGGTCAATTGACACACCGCTGATCCGCTGCAGCGATTCTGCCAGGTTGGTGTCAGGGAATTTGCCGATGTCTTCAGCTGAAATGGAATCGACTACACCACCAGCTTCGCGTTTGGAATCCATCGCGCGGCCAAGTGCACCACGAATACCACGAACTTCAATAATTTCCGGCGCTTTTTCTTCGTTGTCCTGTACTGCCAAAGCGGGCGTTGTGGCAACGGTACTCAAAACCGCCATTACCGCAGTCGCCACTTTATTTTTGTTATAGTGAGCCATGTCGTCATTACTCTCGAAAGTTGGATCTATCAAGATAGATACCTGCCCACTTTCGCTGATCTCAGGTTTCAGACCGGTGTCTTTTAACAGGATCATCAAGGCATCGATGAGACTGTAACGACCCTGCAGCAGATTCGTTTGCTTGCCTTCCATCTGGTCCAGTGGAAATAACAAGGTGATGTCTGCTTGCTCTGCAAAACTGATCAACGATAAGTCGGCTCTTTGTCTTGGAATATTAAAAGCAATTTCTGACGGCTGATCTTTGGCCATCGCCACGCCTGACAGGCAATAAACGATGAGCAAACACAACAGCAACCGCCGCACGCTTTGCAATCCCCCCCGCATGTGCTGATGCCATGCAGTAAACAAAGACGACAGAGCCTGAATTTTCCTCCATAGAAATTTGAAAATTGTAATGAACAATTTGATCTGCCTGCTCCCCGGTCCATTTATACCCTTCATCCTTGACGTTGCAGGGTTGTTGGCCGCCTTCACGAACCACAGTCACATAGTACAACTATGCTCCTGTGGTTTCGTTCAGTTGCCGCCTACCTGCAACGTCAATGATTTTGGGTATAGCTATTTGTTTTTATTATTATTTATCAAAGCTGCCTGTGATGCAGCGAAGGCTTGGTGCGCTGTACCTCTGTGGATCCTGCTGCTGCCAAGCTGGGCTCATCAAACATTAATTAACGCTAAAATTCAAGTTCGCCGCGAATTCAGTGCTTTTCGTCGCGCGCATCACGACACTATCGCAACGATCAGCGCTGAAAAAATATCGCTACCGCAGAAAATAAAGGTTGATTTTCGTACAATGGTAAAATATGATGTTCATCATATTATCTGGCAAGGCAAACCGTGATGGCAATTTCAGGCAAAGCAGTTGCTGCGAAAAAAGAAAGCAAAAAGGAACTGACGCATCAGCGGATCCTGGAAACGGCAGCGCGCATGATTCGCCGGGATGGTTTTGAAGCCTTGGCGGTTGCTGATGTGATGAAGCATGCCGGGTTAACTCACGGCGGTTTTTATGCTCATTTTGCCAATCGCGATGCGTTGCTGGCAGAAGCTTTAGCTTATGCCGGAACAGATAGCCAAAGCGCGATGGCTAACGCTTGTGCGTTGCACAACCTGAACGCTGCAGCGAGCTCAGAGCAACCAGCCAGTACGCTGCAAATGTTCATTGAACTGTATCTGTCAGAACAACATTTATTCGCTGCCCAAAGTGGCGCCGGTTGCCCGGTCGCGGCGCTCGGTGGTGAGTTTCACCGGCTGGATCTGTACAGTCAGACCGTGGCGGCGAAAGTAGTTACAGCGCTGGTGGAGCGATTAGTGCAGTTGGGCGAGGGGAGTATCAGCCAGCAACAGGCGTTTTTATACAGTAGTGCCATGGTTGGGGTGATCCAACTGGCGCGGGCTCTCGATCGTAGCGAAGCATTAGCTTATTTAGACAGCAGCCGGCAGTTATTGCTGGAACAATTTGTAGTACCTGCTGTGTTGAGCAAATAAACACATATACTAAACATTGACGGGTTCGCCCGTTTTTTTAAACTAAAATATGATAAACGTCATATTAAATTAAAGGATCGACCGATGAAACTTGAAAACTCCGTGGTATTTGTCACTGGCGCCAACCGTGGTTTAGGTCTGGTCTTTGCAAAACAAGCGCTGGCACAAGGTGCTCGCAAAGTGTATGCCGCAGCACGTAACCCGGACAGCATCACGCTTCCAGGCGTGATCCCGGTGAAACTTGATGTGACCAATGCCGAAGATATCGCCAGAGTCGCGCGTGATTATCCGGATGTAACCTTACTGATTAATAACGCCGGTGTGGCTGAAATGGGCCCAATGCTGGTGGAGGGGGCAGAGGCGATGTTACGCCGGCAAATGGAAACCAATGTGTTTGGCCCGCTGCGGTTAAGTCAGGTTTTTGCGCCAGTGCTGCAGCAAAATGGCGGTGGTGGCATTATTAATGTGCTGTCGATTGCCAGCTGGATCACCGGGCCACTGCTGGCGACTTATTCAGTCACAAAATCAGCCGCCTGGTCGATGACCAATGCGCTGCGGCAGGAATTGCTGGCACAACAAACTCAGGTGTTAGGGCTGCATGTTGGTTTTATCGATACCGATTTAACCAAGGATCTGGATGTGCCAAAAGTATCGCCGGAACTGGTGGTAGCTGAAACCTTCGCTGGGTTGGAGCAAGGTGCCGATCAGGTGCTGGCCGATGAAGCGACTCGTCAGGTACACGGCGCATTGTCGGGCTATCCGGACATATATTTAAAGGCGATTAACCATTAAATCGCTGCGGGCTTGAATTGGTATTGTTTCTGCGTTGAAATACGGCATCAAAGCAGCAGGGCTAAAGCAGCCTGCTGCTTTTTGTTTATCTAATTGTATTTCAAACAGTTTTGTAACACCAACTAAGGACAGCCAGATGCCCGCTCATTATCAGCTTGAACTCACAACGCCTTCAGTCACCGATTATTGCCATTTACGCCTCGCCAGTGGCCTGTCGGCAAAAACCGTTGAAGCGGCCACTATCGGCCTGGCCGCGACGTTATTTGCGGTGCAAATCACTTTGGAAGGGCAAGTGGTGGCGATGGGACGCTTGGTTGGTGATGGCGGTTGTCATTGCCAGGTCTGTGATATCGCGGTATTACCGGAACATCAGGGCAAAGGCCTCGGTAAAATGGTGATGCAGGCGCTGATGGATTACATCCATCAGGAACTGCCCGATAGCTGTTACATCAATTTAATTGCTGACGGCGACGCCCGTTATCTGTATGAAAAATATGGCTTTACTGACGTCGCTCCGGCGTCCATTGGCATGGCTTTGATGTTACGACGTCGCACATGACAATAAAAACATTCATCGCAGAACTCTGGATCTGACAGCGGTGTTTTTCTTACATGTTCAATGTAAAGAAGTTGTTGAAATCAAGAGGTATTACCGCTAGGGTGTGGCGATTACCCCGATACTTTAAACCGTCCAAAAATGAGGGACTCTAAATGGAATTTCCACTGGATTTATTAACCAGCCCGGCTTTGTGGCTGACCTTGGTCTTATTGTTCACCTTGAAAAAAGGCATTCACTTTGTGCCGCAAAACCGCGGTTATGTGATTTACCGTTTTGGTAAATACACCAAAACCTTAAGCTCTGGCTTGAATTTTATTGTGCCTTTTATCGAATCTATTGAAGCGGATCGCAATTTAAAAGAACAAACCTTAGTTATTCCACAACAATCAGCCATTACCAAAGACAACATCGCGCTGATGATCGACGGTGTGCTGTTTATCAAAGTCATTGATGCGGCTGCTGCTACCAACAATATTACCGATTACAAATTAGCCTGTACGCAACTGGCGATGACGTCGATGCGTAACGCCATCGGCTCCATGGAGCTGGACGACTGTTTCCAGAATCGCTCGGCGATTAACGCCAAAATTCAGGAAGCGATGCAGGAGGCGACTCAGCCTTGGGGCTTAATCGTGCTGCGTTTTGAATTGCTGGAAATTGGCATTCCACCGTCGATCAAAGAAGACATGGAAAAACAAATGACCGCCGAGCGGCAAAAACGCTCTGCCATTCTGACCGCCGAAGGCGTGAAAATTGCTGCAATTACCACCGCCGAAGGTCAGAAGCAAGCCAGGGTTCTGGACGCGGAAGCGGCAAAAGCGGAACAAGTATTAGCTGCGGAAGCCAGCAAAGAAGCGCAAATTCTGGAAGCGACCGGTAAAGCCGAAGCGATCCGCTTAGTGGCGTTTGCTGAAGCTGCTGCCCTGACCACCATTGGTGAATCTGCGGCCACTACAGAAGGCCAGAAAGCAGTGGCATTGACGCTGGCACAAGGCGCGATTGAAGCGCATAAAGCCATAGCGAAACAAGGCACTATCGTACTGACCGATGGCAAAACCGGCGACAATATTGCCAATACAGTGGCGCAGGCGATGGCGGTTTCAACAGCGGTAAATCAGTCGGCTGCACGCCAGTAATTTTTGATATATCAATAAGTTGCCGCCACATCAGCCGTTGTTTCGGTGCTGGCGGCAAGTCTGCCAGTTTTTAATGGCAAAAACCGGTATTTGGAATAAGAGAATTACCCTATGCAAAGCATTATGGATTATTTCGCCCAACACCACGACCAGTTGTTATATACCATTGCTGCCATCAGTTTGTTGGTTGAGCTTGGGGTGTTAGGTATGAGCGGCCCCTTGTTGTTTTTCTCCTTGAGTTGCCTAATCACCGGAGTGTTGGTCAGTGTTGGGCTGATTAGTGGGTGGGAAATGGAAGTATTGCTGGTAGGTGTCTTGTCATTCGCCAGCGCAATCCTGTTGTGGAAACCTTTTAAAAACTATCAAAATTCTAAAGAAACGCCGAACACCAGCAGCGATATGATTGGCCGTCAATTACTGGTCAAGACCGCAGTCAGTCAAGATGCCGGTAGCGTCGCTTATTCCGGCATCGAGTGGCAAGCGCGCTTAGCCGCTGGTGCCACAGCCAACATAGCGCCGGGCGCCCACGCAGAAGTGGTGGCAGTGGATGGATCTTTGTTGTTGGTGAAGGCGCTGTAATTCAAGGTGGCAACGAACACTAGGGCGCCACTCACCGCGAAAGCGGTAGTGCGCCAGCTGGTGATTTGATCCGAACCGGCGTGATGGCGGACTGGCTTTCGGCTGAGTCGCGCCCTACGGTTGGTTGCTAATCACCCAGCGTAGGGCGTCACTCACCGCGAAAGCGGTAGTGCGCCGGAATTGTCTGTCTGGATTGCTATACGGTTATTTGGGCAAACGGCGGACTAGCCTTCGGCCGAGTCAGCCCTACATTTTATCTATAAATTCATATATTTGCGTAGAGTGTCAATCTCCTGATCCCGCTGTAACACCTAGCGTAATGTCCATGGTTACTCATTAAAGCTTAGTCTGGAAAATCTTTGGAAAACCTTATTTGGTAAGGCTATTCAGAGCTTTCCAGAAATCTTGATCGATTGTATTTAAGGCATAACCCAATTCACTAAAAGTCCTGTTTCACCAGATTGTGGCTTTGTTCCAAAAGCTGACTTTGGCTGCTTTTAAATAGCAGTTTTTGAATAGTCCACGAAAATGACTAAGCTCTCTATCAGCAGTAAAGACTGATTTAACGTATCGCATTCCTCAAGAGTTTTTTAATCACCGTCTTGCGAGCGCGAAACCGTTCCAGCACTTACCTACTTTGGTGAATATTGCTGGAAGCGGTTGAATTAGCGTAAGTGAAAGGTTAACTTCTTTTGAGTAAAATTCATGAAGAAGGCAATAGAATTTGCGTCTTGCGGGTTCTTTGCCTTTGAAAAAATACTGTTAAGCGCCCCAAGTGCCCCGCGACTTGTAGACACCTCAAAAGAGTTATATAAAGTCTCTAAGGAGGTGCCCAATGACACATATAAAAAGGAGTTTATGAATTAAATGATTCCTCATGAAATAGAGATAAACAAAATAGCAGTTGTAACTGTCATTTTAAGTATTCTTTTATCAGTTATAACCATCACTATTTTTGAAGTAAGTCCTCAACTATTGCCACTTAAGGCTGGTGTGATGATGAGCGCGATTGGTCTCTTGTGGTTCGTATATGATAAATACTTATGGAAAATACCGATTTTTAGAGTAATGGGGTGGCTTTGTTCTACTCCAAATCTAAATGGTCGTTGGGAGGGGACGGTGGATAGGGATGGGGAAAATACTCCTCACCCTTTTGTGATGGAAATTAGTCAAACAATGACTAAATTAAAATTTTACACCTATACAAAAAGATCCAAAGGCGAGAGCATTGCAGTGAAAATTGTTAAGGATGAATTAGACCAAAAATACAAATTGATAGCATATTGGAGAACTAGAGCAGCTAATAGAGAAGATGATTCAAAGTATGATGAATTTAATGGGGTGTCAGTTATTGATATTAGTTTCGACGACAATGGTATTCTAATGAGCGACTTCTATTTTACAGACAGAAACCCGCATACAAGAGGAAAAACTGATCTAAAGTGGGTCGGGGTAAAAACCATTGGGAGATTTAAATGAAAGTATACGAAATTGGGTATTTGTTCTCTCAGATTGGTGGGCGTTACCCAGGAATAAGCATTCCAGAAGAAGATGTAGCAGAGTACCTAAGGTTGATTGAACAATTGGTTGGCCATCAGGAATATCACAAACTAACTGAAAATCAAATCCGAAGAGACGGGGGTGAATACCATGTTACTTTGTTGACGCCGCAAGAATATGGGCGTAGTAGTTACGAAGATGTAGAAAAATACATTGGGAAGGAAATTAGTCTCAATTATTTAGGACTCGGCAAAGTTAAAAAAGGTAGAGATGAAGTTTACTTTGTAGTAATTGAGTCGCCACAAGGTGATTTAATTAGAGAAAATCTTGGATTTACCGAAAGAGATTTCCATATTACTTTGGGATTTACAAGTAGAGATATATTTGGTGTTCGAAAGGATGTCAGCACTCTAATAAACGGCTAATAAACGCAGCTACAGAGACATGTTTTACGCTGCGCTACAAACATGCTCGTGCTGCGAGCGTTATACAAAGTACGGAAACTAAGATACATTTAAGTGATAGAGCAAAGTATAAATACCTAAAGTTTTTCGGCTATTTATGTATTTTGTTTGGTTTAGTGAGTGGCTACGGTGCAATTCAAAACTTGTTCGATCCTGACTTTTTCGTCATCATCAATGATGTTAAGCGCTCAGATCCAGAGGCAAAACTCATCAGCCTAGCTTTTCCCGTGATCGCTATATTTATCGGTATTTTACTTAATCTAATTTCCCAAAATGAAGTTACATCAGTAAATAATGCTCGCTATAAATTCTGGTCTATTTTCAAGAAGTAAGAGCAAGTAAAACAAGCCGCGTCAATTGCCCCCTTCGGCCGCCCGCAACTTCCCCAATAAAGTAGACGCCTATCACAACGATGAGATAGGCAAAAATGGCAAAATTACGCAGTGACCAGCGGGTTGTGATCATGGTCAATTGAAGATTTGGGTTAACAGAACAACCACCTGCAGTAGCGCACCGGTAAACCCAATCATCCTGTTTTCGCATTCAGTATCACCACACAATTGACAGCCTTTCGCCAGTAATAAGTCGCTTGGGTTATTACATTTTGTTACAAGCAAATTAACTTTTTTTAGTTTTAGCGCTTGATTGACTGACACCTTAAGGTATCATTTGGTAATCCTAGGTTGCAGATGAGGCGCTTAGGTATCAATCAAGTACGATAAACTAAGGAGAGTGATGATGACGGTAAAAAATTTAACAGTAGCCGAAAATGAGCTGATGTACTTAAAACACAATGCACTCTTTGGCATCTTTTGGGGTTTGTTGGTCGCCGGAGATTTCCTGTATTCGTTGCTAAAATCGTTTGGCGTTGATGGCTGGGTCATCACATCGGTCGGGTTTCTGTATGTAATTGCGATAGTATTGTTTTTTGTAACATTGTCGAAATTGAGCCGCTATAGCAGCGGTATTAGCAAACGGGCTTTTTGGTATGGCAATTTTACCGATGAATTTAGTGGATTTTTAAACCAACAAGGTTATAAATCCAGCTTTTATACGGTCACCCTGGTGTTGACTGCAACTTGGGCTTTTGCCGGTATTGATGACTTTTCTGCCTGGTTTGATGCTGTGGTGTTAAGGGATTACGCTGGAGCACTGATTTGCATCATGATGTGGGCTTATGCAGTGCCAGTATTGCTGGGATTGAGAGCTGAACATGAGTGACGAACTGGATAACAATATTGCAAAGCTGCGCAGCAAACGTAAGCTGTCGCAGCAAGAGCTGGCCGACGCGATTGGCGTGTCCCGCAAAACCATCAGTTCGGTAGAAACAGGCCGCTTTACCCCTTCAGTGGTGATTGCATTAAAGTTGGCGCAGTTTTTTGCGGTGCCGGTGGAAGCGGTATTTACCTTGCAACCTGTGGACGAATAACCACAGGTTGCTGCTTGGTACGGATAAACCCTTGTTTATTGCCAATACACTTGTGGCATGTTTACGGTGGATGGGTCTTTGTTGATGGCCAAGGCGCTATAAAGCGACCGTATGAACTTTGTCATTTTCCCGGAGTCTATCTGTGCGGCTCTGTGCTTTTTATCTGATATATCACAGCGACTGATCTAAATCTGCGGGCTTCACGTAATGTTGTGTTGGCGTTTGCACGAACATTGATGTTGCCCACTGTCTGTCTCACCACTTCACAGTAACCTTGCCAGGCTCTACCGATCAGCAGTCAGGCTTGCTGGTTAAAAATATTCCCAAGCCTAATCAGTAAGATAAAAGGGTAATTTATGAACATCATAAAACGACTTTATACCGGCTTTACCGTATTGCTCGTCATCATGCTTGGCATCACTATTTTAGGGTTAGTTAAAATTGGGATAGCTGATAAAAATCTAAATCAATTGTCAGAACAAACTGCTGTTGAACAGCGGCAAGCGATTAATTTTCGGGGCAGTGTACATGATCGGGCAATTTCGATTCGCGATGCAGTGCTTGCTGGCAGGGTGAATGATGCGCAAAAACACCAGGCTGATATCGTTCGTTTAAATGATTTTTATCAAAAATCTGCGGTCACGCTTGACGATATGTATGCAAAAGTGAAACCCAGCACTACAGAAATCAGCTTGTTGCAAGACATCAAAGATATTGAACAGTCAACTCTGGCGGCAACTGCAGATTTGCTTGAAATGATTAACGCAAATAAGTTTTCCGAAGCGACTTTAGTGCTGCAGAATTCTATTTCTCCTGCTTATAGCGAGTGGTTAAAAAGGATCAATAAACTCATTGATGAGCAGGAAGGCAAAATTCAGCAAGAAGTCACTGCGGCCCGCGAGCAAACCAATAGTTTTCAATCAATTATGATTACGGTTACGATCATTGCGATGATTATTGGGAGCATTGTTGCCATACGATTGGTCAAGGCGTTAAAACGAATTGTTGGCGGTGAACCGGAGTATGCAGCTTTAGTCATCAATAAAATTGCGTCCGGTGATTTAACCATCAATGTTGAAGCCTCGACTGACAACAGTATTCTCGGCGCGGCCAAAGCACTCTCCAATCATTTAACCGGGATGACCAATAATTCCATGCGGGCAGCTGCTGAATTACTGGCAGCATCCGGCTCGTTATTGCACACTTCACAACAGAATGAAGATTTGATGAGCCATCAAAAATTTGAAACAGAACAAGGTGCGACGGCCATCAGTCAGATGTCTTCTACCGTACTGGAAGTAGCCAATCACACCAGCACTGCTGCCGCGTTAGCCCAAACCGCTATGGATGAATTCAGCGCTGGTCAAAAGGAAGTCAGTAAAACCCAACAGAGCATTAATGCGCTGGCAGATAAAGTGACCGAAGCTGCCGGAGTGATTAACAATTTGTCCGAAGACAGCCACCAGATTGCGAAAGTGCTGGAAGTGATCCAGGGCATTGCGGAACAAACTAATTTACTGGCGTTAAATGCCGCGATTGAAGCAGCACGAGCTGGGGAACAAGGCCGTGGTTTTGCGGTGGTGGCTGATGAAGTGAGAAATCTGGCGCGGCGCACCCAAGAATCGACCCGGCAAATCAAGGCTGTGATCGAGAAAATGCAACAAAGCTCAGTACTGGCCGTGACGGTGATGAAAGAAGGTAAGTCACAAGCCGATTTGAGCGTGGAACAGGCAAAATGCGCCGGTGAATCATTAAACGCTATTAATCTGTCGGTGACACGGATCAGTGATATGAACATCCAGATAGCGACCGCGGCTGAAGAACAGTCGGTAGTGGCTTCTGAAATCAACCGCAACTTCAGTCAAATCACCAGCTCTGCGCTTAAAGCCGAACACGAGGCCGGTAAAATTACCAGTGCTAGCCATCAGCTCGAAGCATTAGCGAAAAAGCTGGAATTAAATGTGAAGCAGTTTAAAACCAATAGAACGGTGTAACCGGTTAGCTAGCCAGGCACAGCAAAAATCTTCGTTTGCTGTGCTGGTGTCGAATTGTTCGTTGTCCGGTACAAAATATTCCAATCATGTTGGCGTCCTGTCACTTTACAGCAAGCACTTCGCGGCAAGTGCGCCAACATTCATTGAAGTTAGGTTCCCTACCTCATCGTCACAAACTCCTCCGCTGAAGTAGGGTGAATCGCCACACAGTTATCAAAATCAGCCTTAGTGGCGCCCATTTTAATTGCCACCGCAAAACCTTGCAGCATTTCATCAGCGCCAAAACCAATCACATGTAAGCCGACGATTTTTTCATCTTTACCGGCACACACCAGCTTCATCCGGGTCGGTTGGCGGTGGCTGGTCAGCGCGCTGTACATGGCGGTGAATTCACTTTGGTAAATCTTTACGCTATCACCAAACTGGTCGCGGGCTTCTGGTTCGGTCAGGCCGATGGTGCCGATGGCCGGGTGTGAAAACACCACCGTTGGTACCAGTTCGTAGTTGAGGTGTAGGTCAGTTTTACCGTTAAACAAGCGTTCGGCTAAGCGACGACCCGCGGCCACGGCGACTGGTGTTAAGGCCAGGCGGCCGGTGTTGTCGCCGATGGCGTAAATGCCCGGCACATTGCTGTTCTGGAATTTGTCGGTCTGGATAAAACCTTGCTCGTCGGTGCTGACGCCGGCGGCTGCCAGATTTAGTTTGTCGGTGGCCGGGGTGCGGCCGATGGCCCAAATCAGGCAATCGACTTCCAGCGTACGGTTATCACTGAGCTTTAATAACAAACTGCTGTCGGCTTGCTGCTCTACCGCATTCACCTGCGTATGTGGATGTAAGGTCAGGCCATCCCGCGCCATTTGTTCGACCAGCGTGTCGCTTAAGATCGGATCAAAGCTACGCAGCGGTTTTTCATGTCTGACTAATAAATGGGTTTCCGAGCCCAGTGCATTCAGCACCCCGGCAATTTCCACAGCGATATAACCGGCACCGACAATCGCCACTCGTTTCGGTTGTTCGGCCAGCGCAAAAAAACCATCACTGTCGATGCCAAAACGGGCGCCTGGAATTTCTGGCCAGCTTGGTCGGCCGCCGGTGGCAACACTGATATGGTCGGCGCTGTATAAAGTGCCGTTAACATCGATGGTGTTTTTATCAATAAAACGGGCAAAGCCTTGAATGACTGTGACATTGTTTTTTGCCAGAACTCTGTCGTAAGAGGCATGAATACGGCCAATATAAGCTTCGCGACTGGCCACCAGTTTGCTCCAGTCTAAAGCCGGAACTTCAACCGGATAACCGTAATCCGGCGCCAGTTTCAACGCTTCTGCCACCTGTCCGGCAAACCACATGGCTTTTTTCGGCACACAGCCCACATTAACACAGGTGCCACCCAGCGCTTTGGCTTCGATAATGGCGCATTTTTTGCCGTGGCTGGCCGCGCGATTGACGCTGGCAATACCACCGCTGCCGCCACCGATGGCGATATAGTCAAAATGTTGAGTCATAAGTTGGGTCCTGTGTGAAAGCGACGAAAAGCGAAGATAAGCAATGAAGATTGTTATATGGGGTCGGCCGGGTATTTGCAAGAGCTGGCGGCGGTAGAGCACGCAACCTCAGACGACTGGGCGTTTTTCCCCGATCGCTGTATAGTAATACAGTATTGCAACGTCGATGTGCAAAATACGAATTTAGATCAGGAGCTTAGAATGGATGTGATCAGTAACAACCCAACCATGGGCTGGCTGGTATTACTGGTAATGATGCTGCTGGTGCTGCTGGTGCTGCTATGGCAGCTTTGGTCGCGTCAGCGACTATATGCAATTTTGCGTCTGGAACAAGCCCGAACGGAAACGCAACTTGCCGCCACCGCGCAGCAACTGCAGGAGCATAAACATCAGCACTTTGCCCTGAACGATGAGCTAAAACAGCAGGCGCAGCATTATCAGCATCTTAAAGAAAAATACGACCGGCTGACGGTATTATTGCAGGAGCGGCAAAGCCATTATCAAAGCCAACTCGCCTTATTAAAAGACAATAAACAACAGTTAAAACAAGAGTTTGAATTGTTGGCCAATGAAATTTTGCAACGCAAGGGCGAAGACTTTAAACAGCAAAGCACTGAAAGTTTATTGCAGTTATTACAACCGCTGCAGGCTGATATGAAAGGCTTTCGCGATAAAGTGGAATCGATTCACACCGAAGAGCTGAAACAACGCTCTGAGCTGAAAACCGAGCTGGTAAACCTGCAAAAACTGAATTTTGCCATTACCGACCAAGCCGCCAGATTAACCAATGCCTTGCAGGGCCAGAAAAAAGTGCAGGGCAACTGGGGCGAATTGATGCTGGAAAACGTGCTGGACAATTCCGGCCTGCGGGCTGGCGTGGATTACCAGCGAGAAGTCAGTTTTCAAACTGATGAAGGCCGTCGTCGGCCGGATGTGATTATTTATCTGCCGCAACAAAAACACCTGGTGGTTGATGCCAAAACCTCTCTCGCTGCGTATACCCGGTATGTCAATGCGGAGCAAGATAACGAGCGTACATTGGCGCTGGCCGAGCATTGCCAGGCAGTAAGGGATCGGATTGTTGAGCTGGCGGATCGCAACTACTATCAGCTCAATGGCTTAAATTCACCGGAAGTGGTGTTTATGTTTATTCCGATTGAATCGGCTTATGTTGAAGCGCTGAAACAAGACCCCATGTTGTACCAAAAAGCGCTGGAGCGAAATGTGCTGGTCGCGACGCCGACCACGTTATTGACCAGCCTGAACATAGTGCGGCAGCTATGGCGGTTTGAAGATCAGAACAAACACAGTGCTGAACTGGCTAATCGGGCAGAGAAGTTCTACGCCAAGCTGACATCTTTTTTGGATAGTATGCAGGGCGTTGGCAAACAACTCGACAAAGCGCGGGAAAGCTACGATAAAGCCTTTGGCCAACTCTACAGCGGTAAAGGTAACCTGATTAAACAAGCGGCCGAATTTAAGGAACTTGGAGTGGCAGTGAAAACTGAAATGGCAGCCGATTTGCTGGAAAAAGCCAATCTGGAATTGCCCGGGAGTATAGAAAGCTGATGGTGAAGGTGCTGCTTCGCAGGTTGCAGATCGCATGGTCCATCGGCTTACGCTCCATCGGCTTGCAGTTCATAAGCTTCCAGTCCATCAGCTTAGCGCCCTGTGGCGTGATGTTCGTCATGCTGGCATTTCCGGTACAGGCTGTGAACCGCGCCGCGGAACCAGCCTGTAATTTAGTGGCGCATCTAAATGAAAACAAAGAAACAGTGGCCAAAGAAGGCTTGTCGATGCCACGTTGGTACGAATTACACCACCGTTTGCTGCGCTTATTAACCGATGAAGCCGGTTGTTCGCTGGAAGTGATCGGCAGCCCCTGGTCGCGTTCGCTGACCTTGTTGCAGCAAGGTAAAATCGATTTGATGTTGACGATGTCCTACACCGAAGAGCGGAATCAATACGCGGATTTTATCGGTATTCATTACATGGAAGAGTCGGTGCTGGTGCTGCATAAAGATCATCTGGCGACAGTCAAACAACTGGCCGACATTAAATTATTACCCGGGCCTATCGGCGTGCTGCGTGATGCTTTTTACGGCGCTGCTTTTGAGCAAATGAAAACAGAAGCGGCCTACCAGCCATTTTTACAATATGCCAATAGCCTGACCCAAAAGCTGAATATGCTGCAGCGCCATCGGGTACTCGGCATGATCGAAGACAAAACTCAGTTTTTAGAATGGAGCAGGGCCTATCCGGAACTGGCCGCTACTTATCAATTCAGCCTGACCTTGCACCGGGCGCCGGTATATATAGTGGCAAGCCGCAGCAGTTTAACCCCAGCCCGCCGGCAGCGGTTGCAGCAGGCCTGGCAACGGGTGTACGGCAAGCCAGCGCATCTGGCCATCCTGGCTGAATTTGGCTGGTCGTTACAATGAGCCGGCTGCCGAGTTCCATCCTGCCAGCGCCAACTTTAACACCATCTGGATCATCCCTGGCAGAAGCACAGACGATCACGCAACAAACCAGACCTATCGCCTGGGTTGGCGGTGCTCTGGACCCTTCGACCCGGTTGCTAAAACGTTTTGTGCGGCCAGGACAGCAATATTTTCGCTGGACTGAACATCGGGCGCTTCGTCAGTGGTTGGATGCACACCGCGATCAACCAACTTTGCTGATTGCGCACAGTTATGGCGCCAGCACTGCAGTTGCGGTAATCGCCGCTGGCCATCCGGTAACCGAGTTAGTGACTATTGATCCGGTCGGCTGGCGTAAACCAAATGGCAAAGCAGTGCTGCAACATTGTCAGCATTGGCATAATTATCAGGCTGCCGACAACCGTTTCAATTTTGCCAATCTGGTGGCGGTGGTGGGTGGCAACTGGCGACACTGGCCAGCCGCATTTGCCCATCAACACCTGACCGTTCCTGCTGATCATGCCCAGATTGTGGCGCAGGTGCTGAAGTCACTGCGTGACAAAACTACAGTCTCCTGAATATCCCGATTCATCGGCTATTTGTCGTTTTTGTTTTGCTGGATGTGTTGCACTGCTTTTAGAAAACTCCGGCCAGGCAGTTCCCACTTTTTGTCTGCCTTAGCCAAAAGCCAACAACGAATTTTGTAATCCTTTGTAATTGATTTGTCTGATTAAAATCATCGACTACTATAGATAGAGGTCAGATTTGTTTCTGATTCGATACTGAATGGCAGTGCGACAATGGGCGAAAAAGGCCGACTTTGAACAGCAGACTGGCGTGGTGATTTGGCATAACTCTGAGTTACAGACTTTATCAACCGTAAATTGCTTGTTGCCGAATCTCCTAATTTAGTTAATATTGAGAAGAATAGGCAGTTTTGCTTATAAAAAATCTATACCCAAAATCATTGAAGATGCAGGTAGGCCACGGTGGTTACCGTGACCAGTGAGCTTCAGCGAATGAGCGAAGGCGACGATCCTGCATCGTTCAAGGATGAAAGGTATATAAAACAATAAAATAATCCTTATCCAGGAACGGTAAAAATGAAACCAACATTGAGAGTCAAAACCCCTCTCGCCTTAGCAATGAGTTGCTTATTTGCAACAACGGCGTTTGGGTTACATGCACAACAAGCAACCACCGAAGAAGATAAAGCGGTTAAAGAAGAAGAAACCGAACGGATTTCCGTCATCGGTTCCCGTATCCGCAGTGGCGGTTTTGATAATGCCGCGCCGGTGTCGGTGATTAATGCCGATGTCGCTGTTAGTCAGGGTATTGGTAACCTCGGTGAATTATTACGCAGCTCAACCCTCGCTGCCGGCTCAAACCAGGTGACGTCAGCTTCTTCTACTGCCTTTGTTGAAGGTGGTGGTACCGGTGCTGAAACCTTGTCATTACGCGGTTTGGGTGCCAACAGAACGCTGGTACTGTTAAACGGCCGTCGGGCCGGCCCTGCTGGTACCCGTGGTGAAGTTGCGTCCTTTGATATGAACGTACTGCCAATCGAAGCCATTGAACGGGTTGAGATTTTAAAAGACGGTGCATCGTCTTTATACGGCTCTGATGCAGTTGCCGGTGTGGTGAACATCATCACCAAAAAAGGCGACGATGCTTCTATCAACGTCAACATGAACCAGCCACTGGAAGACGGTGGCGAAACCATGAGTGCCAACGCCACTTACGGTAAAACGGTCGATAACGGTTCGTTCCGGGTGTTAGTCGACTACAAACTCGATAAAGAACTGGCTAAAGGTCAGCGCGATTTTTACAACTGTGGTGAGCGTTATGTCTTTAACCCAACCACCGGCGAACGTGCGGACAATATCGACCCAAGAACCGGTAACTACCATTGTAGCGATTTGCCATGGGGTCATGTCTGGATATACGACTATCAGGACGAAGGCGGCAACGTGCGTCCAGGCACCAAAGCGCAATACGATTATGATGGCAATTTAGGCAAATATATCCCTGGTTTTGCGGTTGATCCTTCAAATCCTGGTTTTATGGTCACGCCTCCAGGCTGGTTCCCGGTCGCCTATGACAATAAAAGCGATGCTGTATTTAACTCGGATCACCCATTTCAGGATTTGGAATCATTAATTCCTAAAAAGGAAACGATCACCGCTTACGCCCAAGGTGATATTTCGCTGAATGACGACGTCACGTTGTATGGTGAAGCGCTGTTAAACCGTCGTGTCACCAATACCAATGGTTATCGTCAGTTCTGGGGATATGTCTACAGCGAAACTTTCGGTGGTGGTAACCCGTTATCGACTGGCTGGCGCGGTGACCAATTTTACAGCCCTACGCCAATTACCGATCACGATGGCTCTGAAATTACCGTCGATTACCGTCGTTTTGTCATTGGTGCCAATGGTAATCTGGGTGACTGGTTCTGGGATGTGTCTTATCAAAACAGTAACAGTGATGGCGATTACACCAACAAGCTGATTTATAAAGACTCTGTCGATATTTCGGCCTATGCCACTGGTTCTTGTGTGGGTCAAAAGACGGCAGTCCGCGGCGCTACTTGTATTGATGTGCCATGGTTGGACCCACAGTTCCTGGCCGGTAATATGAGCCAGCAAGTCAAAGACTTCTTGTTTAGCGAGGAGACCGGTAACACCATTTATAAACAGCAATCACTGGAAGGTTTTATTACCGGTGACGTGATGGATTTACCAGGCGGCCCATTAAGTTCGGCCTTTGGTTTTGCTTTACAACGTGATGAACTAATTGACACACCAGGAGCTGTAACGCTGGCGAAAAACGTCTGGGGTGCTTCGGCTGCGGGTATTACCGCAGGTAAAGATAACTCCAAAGCAGTATTTACTGAGTTTCAGATCCCGGTGTTAAATGATTTAACGCTGATTGAAGCGCTGGATGTTACTGCTTCAGCCCGCTACACCGATGTTGATTCTTACGGTAGTGACACCACGTATAAACTGGGCTTTAACTGGATGCTGGGTGAAGGTTTCCGGATCCGGGCATCACGCGGTACTTCGTTCCGTTCACCTGCACTTTATGAGTTGTACCTGAACGAACAAACCAGCTTCCTGGGTCAGCGGACAGTTGATCCATGTATTCGTTGGGGAACGATTACCGATCAACAATCAAATATTCCGAAAAATTGTGCTGCAGCTGGCATTCCAAGTAACTACACCGGAGGGGCTTCTTCTGCAACGGTCATTTCGAGTGGTGGCGCTGGTAACTTAAAAGCTGAAACTTCAGTGTCTGAAACTTATGGTTTTGTCTGGACACCTGATTTTATCAACTTCAGTATTTCAGCGGACTATTTTGATATCGCCATCGATTCGGAAGTGACCGAATTAACCGGTGCTCAGGTAACCTTTGGTTGTTACAATTCAGATAACTTCGCCATAGAACCACTGTGTAACCTGTTTACCCGCAGCACCCTCGATCGGCGTATTGAGACCATCCGTAGCGGTTTCCGTAATATCGCGACTCAGCATAACCGTGGTGTGGATATTGAAACGGCTTATGATATCGATACCGATTATGGTACCTATTCAGTCAGTTATGAACATACCATCCAGTTGGAAGCGACCCGTCAGTTGTTCGCCAACAGCGTGCCGGAAAGTTATGTCGGTGATTTTGGTCGTCCAAAACACGTGGGTAACTTACGTTTAGGCTGGGAGAAAAACGACTGGTCGGCGAACTACAGCATACGCTATGTTGGTGATGTGTCCGAACACGAAGAATATGGTAACGGTACTTACCGTGATACCACCACCATTCGTGGTCAGACCGTGAAGCTGGTGTTAGCTGCCGATGCGCAGATGTATCATTCAGCCTCTGTCACCAACAAAATGGGCGATCTCGGTTTAACCGCGACGCTGGGTGTGGCTAACTTGTTTGATGAAGAGCCTCCTCGCGTCAGTTACACCGGTGGTGTGCAGCGCCAAGGCAACTCAGCCTTCTACAGTATGTATGATCAGCTGGGACGCCGGGTGTTCGTGAACCTGTCATATCAGTTCTGATGTAATACAACACCATCAATGCCGGCACGGGCTTTCGCCTTGCCGGCATTTTTTTCTGCTGCAGTTGCCGGCTACTTTATGGTAGTTTCTGTAGCATCTACCCGTACACCAGCTGATGTTCTGTCGTCAGCCAAGAATAAGAGAAACTCTGATGCCAAGAGTCATTGCCAAACCTGACACCCTGAATGATTTAAATCCAAATTTTGCACAAGTGCCTTTGGCGCAACCGGTATTTATTAATTCCGTGCCTAAATGTGGCACGCATTTAATGCGCAATATCTTCCGGATGTTTGTGCCGGTGGCGCAGCAATACCATAAAATGTTTATTCAAATTCCGGTGTTACACCAGCATCTGGCCGCCTTTTCCGCCGAATCTCCGATGCTGAGCTGGGGTCATCTGCTGTTTTCTGATGATTCAGCGATTGCCTTACGTAAAGCGAAGGTGCAGCACGTGGTGGTGGTACGGGACCCGTACGACTGGGTGCTGGCCCGGGCCAGATTCTTTTTATCTGATACTTTTCAAGGCTCAATTGATCATCTCAAGGGTGGCAAAGTTTCGATTGATGAAATGTTGAATATGATGATATTTGGCATTTACCAAAAAGCGCCGACTTTAAATGAAATCTTCACCCACAATGCAGTGGCCTGGATGGGCACCGGGGTGAAATTGGTGCGGTACGAAGATGTGGTGAAGCATCTCAAAGCGATTGATAAACCTGAAGCCGAGCTATTTTTTAAAGATTTGCTCAGTGTGCTGAATCTGCCGCACTGGCCTGATGATTGGAAAGAACGCATTTTGACTGGTTCTGATCGCAAGCAAAGTGGTACCCATCGTGAAAATCTGGTCGGTTTGGAAGCAGAAATTCCGGATGAACTGCCACTGCTGCAAAAGCAGCTGGTGGAATATGCCGCGCCGGGGTTGCGGCATTTGTTGGGGTATTATTAGCGCTTGCTGTGGCGGACCCGGTGAGTCCGCCCTATGCGGTTTTCAATAAAATGTTATTGATAAATAAAGAATTGTAGGGCGCTACTCACCGCCAAGCGGCAGTCCGCCGCATGGCGACTTCACCTTTTACGACATCACCAGATGGTTACTTTGGTCTTGTAACCGCTGACACAGCTGTTGCACTGTGGTTTTAATTTCCGGTTGTACAGTGCCCGATTGCAGCAGCTGTTGCTCCAGTTCGCTGGCCAGTAAACTTAAGTCGGTGAGGCCAAATAACGCTGCCGTGCCTTTGAGTGCATGCGCCTGATAACGGGCGGCCGACCAGTCGGCTTGCAAACAGTTTTGTTGCAGTTCCGCCATTTGGCCTGGCAAGGTTTGCACAAAACGCGCCGTCATGGCTTCCAGTTCTGCTGTTGGTAACTGCAGTTGCTGGCGATGATGCTTGCCACCCAAAAAGTGACTTAACACTGCAGCGAACTTATTGCGAT
Organism: Rheinheimera sp. SA_1; assembly: GCF_001669775.1. Classification (GTDB taxonomy): domain Bacteria; phylum Pseudomonadota; class Gammaproteobacteria; order Enterobacterales; family Alteromonadaceae; genus Pararheinheimera. Next base: position 1,367,290 of record NZ_LXWK01000011.1, on the reverse strand, counting down.
CAACAGGTTTCGCCAGATGGGTGGCAAAACCGGCCGCCAAATAGCTTTGTACTTCATGGGTCATAGTGTTAGCAGTGAGCGCCACACAAGGTGTATCAATACCGGCAGCCCGCAGCAACGCAATGGCGGCGACACCATCCATTTTCGGCATTTGAATATCCGACAGGATCAAATCAAAATCACCGGTTAGCGCTGTTTCGACCAATAACTCGCCGTTTTCAACCGCTGTCACATCCAATCCGGCATGTTGTAACATTCGCACCAGCAGCTGACGGGTGTCATTCTGATCTTCGGCCAGTAAAATCCGGCCGCGCATTTGTTGCCGTGGCAGGGGGGTTGGTGCGGTGCGTTGTTGTTGCTCCTGAATATCGCTTGGCTGCTGCAGCCAGATGCTGTCTGGTAGCACGTCCAGGTTGATGGCGGCGACAAAACAGCTGCCGGCTGGCGACGAGCTTTGCAGCTGTAACTGACCACCGAGTTTTTCACAGAGCTGACGTGCAATCACCAGTCCAAGGCCGGTGCCACCGTACTGCCGCTGTACTGACACGTCCGCCTGGCCAAAGGCATGAAACAATTTTTGTTGTTGATCCGGCGCGATGCCAATGCCACTGTCGCTAACGGCGAACTGTAGTTGGCCGTCGGTACGGCTGATCAGCACTTTCACAAAACCTTGTTCGGTGAACTTGATGGCGTTGTTACACAGGTTCAGCAGAATTTGTTTCAGCCGGGTCGGATCGGTTTTCACCATGGCGGGCAGTGGCAGCTGATAATCAAACTGGAATTCCAGCCCTTTCTGGCGGGCTTTGTCCTGCAATAAAGCGCTGATTTCCGCAGCCAGCTGACACAGATTGACCGGCAATAGTTCGATATCTAGTTTGTTGGCAGCAATTTTTGATAGATCGAGTAAATCGTTCAGCAGTGCCTGCAAATGTTTGCCATTTTGGCAAATGGTCTGAATAGCTTGCAGTTGCTCGCTGGCAGCAAATTCGCCGGCCAGAATGGCTTCGGCATAACCGATGACCGACGCCAGCGGTGTGCGGATTTCATGGCTAATGGTGGCCAGAAAACGGCTTTTGGCTTCGTTGGCCTGGGTCAGTTGTTCAGAAAGCAGTTGTAATTCCTGGCGCTGCCGGATCAGTTTTAACTGGGTGGCGACGCGGGCTTTGACCACTTCGGCATGAAAAGGTTTGTGAATGTAATCCTGCGCGCCCAGCTGCAGCCCTTGCTGTTCGTGGTCGGCCGATTGCAGGCCGGTAATAAAGATCACCGGAATTTGCGCGGTTAAGGTGTCGGCCCGCAGCGCTTTTAAGGTCTCAAAGCCATCCATGCCAGGCATCAGCACGTCCATCAGGATCAGATCCGGCGGTTGCTGGCGACATTTCTCCAACGCCTGCTGGCCGTTCTGCGCCAGGCGGATCCGGTAATCTGACCTTAATAACTCGGCCAAAACTTTGAGGTTGGTTTTTTCATCATCAACCAACAACAGATGAGCACGTTCCGACATGGTTATCCCTGAATTTCAACAGCCGCTGTAGTCCATAACACCCGGTTTTTGCCTTGCCGCTTCGCTTCATACAATAAATCATCCGCCTGTTTTAAGGCGAAGGCTGAAATCGACTCATCAAGTTGCTCCGGCCAGCAGCTATAACCGCCGGCGCTGATGGTCAGACATCCGCCGGTGGCCTGATGCGGAATTTGTAACTGCAAAATTGCTTCCCGGCAGCCTTCAATAATGCGGAAACTATCGTCAGCGGGGGTGTCGGGCAGAATGATAACAAATTCTTCACCTCCGTAACGAGCAATAAAATCGTAAGGACGGCGTAATTCTGCGGCCAGTGCTAACGCAACTTGCTGCAACACCCGATCACCGGCGGCATGGCCATAATGGTCGTTGTACATTTTGAAGTTATCAACATCAACCATCACCAGCGACAGGCAGCTGCGTTTACGACAGGCAGCACGCCACTGCCGATCCAGCACTTCCTGATATTTGCGCCGGTTAGCCACCGCGGTTAACGGGTCGATGTTGGCCAGCTGTTCCAGCATTAAGCGTTGCCTGGCGAGTTGCAGATGCAGTTTCACCCTGGCCATCACCACGGCGGCATGAAAGGGTTTGTTGATATAATCGCAGGCGCCCAGTAACAAACCTTGTTCTTCGTGCGTCACGTCGTTGAGCGAGGTAATAAAAATCACCGGGATCAGGTAAGTGGCGGGGTCCTGTTTCAGTTGCCGGATCACTTCAAAACCATCAATGCCGGGCATCACTACATCCAGCAGAATTAAATCCGGTGCAAATTCAGTCGCTTTACGGATCCCTTGTTCACCATCCTGCGCCAGGATGAGCTCGACCTCATCCCGCAATATATCGCTCAGGATTTTCAGGTTCGATTTTTGATCGTCAATGATCAGTACCCGTTGTTTTAGCTGCGACGCCGCCATAACACTCCCGCCATTCGCACGGCATATATCTGTCGGAGACCCGGTTGAGCCTGTTTCAGTCTTTGCAATAAACCGCTGCTTGTCAACTTTGCCCCCGGCATCGTTACTGCAGCAACTGTTGTAATAACTGCACCGTTTGACCGGCGGCTTTTTCATATTCTACCTGGCGGATGTCTGCCGCAATCTGCTCGACCATCAGGACGTGCGGATGATGGCTGGCCACTTCCAGCAAGGCCGGCAACAAATCTTCGGCAGCAAAATCAGACTCCTGCAATAACGGCAACAAAGTGGTTAAGGCTTCGGTTAAATGCTGGAACTGGATCTGTTGTGGTGCGGTCGGCGACACTTTGCTCAGTTGTTGCATCAGCAATTGCAGTTGATCACAGAGCAGCTGTAACGCTTCTGCGGTGGCAGTTTGCTGCGACAAGGTGGTTTCAAACTGCTGACAAAGCTGCGAGAACTCAAAGGCTCCAATATAAGCACTGGTTGATTTCAGCGAATGAATGTCCAGATACAGCGGCTGCCATTGCTGATGCCGGAACATACTCTGCAGTTTGCTGCTTTGTTGCTGATGTTCCTGTTGGAAATCGTCAATCAGCTTCAGATACAACGACAACTTGCCACCGAGGTTTTTCAACGCCCGATCCGCGTCTATGGCCGAACATTCATTTAGCTGTTGCCATTGTTGCTGCTCGGCCAGGGTTGGCCCCGTCGCAACAATCGGTGCCGGGCGTCTGGCGTGTGGTTCGGCCGGTAAATATTGCAATAAGGTGCTGTATAGCTGTTGTGGATCAATAGGTTTGGTCAGATGGTCGTTCATGCCGGCGGCTTTGCTTTTGGCAATGTCACTGGCCATCGCATGTGCCGTCATTGCAATCACCGGCAATTCGGTCAACAGCAGTTGCTGGCGAATATGCTGACAGGCGGTCAGACCGTCCATTTCCGGCATCTGAATATCCATCAGCACCAAATCATAACGTTGCTGTTGCAGGCGATGGATCGCCAGCAAGCCATTTTCAGCAATATCGACCTGCACCTGACTGTCTTTGAGCAGCCCCAGCGCGACCTGCCGGTTGATGGCATGATCTTCCACTAACAAAATCCGGTATCTGGCCAGATCCGGAATATCGCTGATGTCGGTGACCTGTCGCCGTGGCATGTCTTGTTCCAGCATAGTGTAGAGCGCATCCAGCAAAATCGACTGATTGACCGGTTTTTCAATAAACTGACTGATTTTAACATCCTGCAAACTGGCGCGGGCTTGCTCCCGATCATAAGCTGACACCATCAGAATATGCGGCGCATCGTCCAGTTGCTGAATGCGACGTGAGGTTTCAATGCCGTCGATACCGGGCATCCGCCAATCCATCAGCACAAAATCATAAGGTTGTGCAGCAGCCTTAGCCTGACGCACCATTTCAATCGCCTGATAACCATTGTCGGTCTGATCGGCGCTGATGCCCATTTCGCCGAGCAGGCTTAACAAGACCGTTCTGGCCAGCGTAATATCGTCGACCACCAGCGCTTTGAGCTTGCTGATATCCAGTGGTAACAACGCCGTCGATTGCTGGATGTCGGCCGATTGCACCTGCAGCTGACAATAAAACGTGGTGCCATGACCATACTGACTTTCCAGCCAGATTTTGCCGCCCATCAGTTCACACAGCTGTTTACAGATCGCCAGACCCAGCCCGGATCCACCATATTTGCGGGTGATGGAATCATCGGCCTGACTAAATGACTGAAACAAGCCTTGTTGCTGCTCTGGGGTGATACCGATGCCATTGTCGCTGATCGCCAGTTGCAGACTAAGCTGATTATCTTGTTGTTGCAGCAATTTTACTTGAATGCCGATGACGCCACGATCGCTGAACTTCACCGCATTACTGATTAAATTCACCAGAATTTGCTGAATACGCAGCGGATCGCCCATCAACATGGCCGGCAGTGCCGGATCGACATTACAAATCAGCTCTAAGCTTTTGGCATGGGCTTTCAGCGCATTCAGATTCACCGACCGCTGCAGTACTTTATCCAGACTAAAGCGGGAAATTTCCAGCTCCAGTTTACCGGCTTCAATTTTGGAAAAGTCCAGAATGTCATTGACCAGACTCAGCAGCACTTCGCCGGATTCCTGGATTTTACTGAGGTAGTCCTGTTGCTCGAGGGTCAGACTGGTTTTGTTGGCTAACCGGCTTAAGCCAATGACTGCATTGATCGGGGTGCGGATTTCATGGCTCATCCGCGCCAGGAACGATGATTTGGCAGCGGTGGCCGATTCGGCTTTAATTTTGGCGGACGCCAATTCCTGGGTGCGTTCCCAGACTTTTTGTTCCAGGTTTTTATTGGCGGCAACTACCTGATGATACAAGCGGGTGTTTTCTGACAAAATCGCCGTCTGATTGGCGAGCAACTGCAACAAATTGATGCGATCTTCGGTAAAAGCACCGCTGAGTTCAAAATGTTCCAGATAGAGCAAACCACAGAGCTGGCCGCTGACAATCACCGGAATACATAACACTGCGGCTGGCAGTGGTTGTGGTAAATCCTGAAACAAGCTGCCACTACCGGCAAGGTCATTCACCAACCTTGGCTGCAAGGTGCGACTGACCAGCGCTAATAATTGGCCCGACATGGCACGGCTGGCACTGGTTGCTGGTGCGCTGGCCTTCAGTTGCAACTGTTGTTGTTCGTCCAGCAACCACAAGCGTCCGGCCTGGGCGCCAGCATTTTCAACGATCAGTTCAATCATTTGTTGTAAAAAGGCACTCAGGTCAATCTGGCCGCTGAGCGTTTCAGCAGCTTTCAGTACCGAAGCCATATCCAGCAACTGGTTTTGTGGCTTGGTTTGCAGTTGCGGTTGTAACTGTTGCAACTGTGCAACTTTGCGATGTGCCTGCCAGTTCTGGTATTGTTGCAGCGCCTGTTGCCAGTGCAGACTGGCAAAATCGGCTTTGCCCAGACGTTGCCAGTAACCGGCGGTTAATTCTGCCGCAATGGCGTGATGCTGACAAAAACCGCTCTGCTGCGCCAGTTTCAACGCCTGATCATAAGCCTGCCAGGCCAGCGGTTGCTTTGCGATTGCGGCGAGCTCAGCTTCCAGCAGCGCCACTTTATGCTGATGGTTGGCCGATGCGCGGCGGCTCCATTGCTGCAACAGCTGCAGATATTGTTCGGCCAGCGGTTGCCATTGTGATTGCTGTTCCGGCTGTTGTTGGCAGAGGCGGGTGGCCAGCAGTGCCGCAAAAAAATAAAATTCGGTCTGGTGATACAACGACATCGCCACACCGGTCAGCGGTAATGCGGCCTGATAATGGCGAATGGCAGCTTCATCGTCATTAAACAAATAAGCCAGCATCAGTTTGATACTGTGATAACAAAATAAAATCGTGACATTGTTAGTTTGTTCCAGCAGCGGTAATTGCTCAGCTTCATTAAAAGCTTCGCCGCTGAGCAGGAGCACGTCACCTTCGCTGGCTTGTAAATCACTCATCTGCAAGTTCAGCACATACTGTTGCCACAGCCGGATATATTCGAGGTTATAAGCGAATTTTTTTTCGCTGATAAACTGGCGGTACTTCTGCAGATTGATGGCGACTTCATCCAGCGATGTGCCGCTCAGGCTCTGATAAAAGCTAAAAAACAGTGCCGAATGTACCGCATATTCCAGATTGCCCTGACCGAGCGCCAGATAAGTGTTTTGTTCCAGGGCTTGCAAGCTTTTTTGCAACGGTGCATTCCAGTGCAATACGGTCGCTGCCCGCTGGAAATTCAGCTCCGGGGCAAATTTCCCCTGATATTGCTGGTTCACAACTATAGCTAAGTCAGCAAAATCCAGCGCCTCTTTGTACTGACCAAAAGCGCCGCTGAGGTTCATGGCATGGGTAGAATAAGCTTTGCTGGACGCCGCACAATGGCCGTTTTGAATACTCAGACTGACCAAGGCGTAACTCACTGCCAGGTAATGGAGCGGGCTCACCAGATAAGCCACCGTCAGCAGGGTATTCAGAATTTCCATTGCCATCAGCAATTCCGCGGACGTCAGCGCGGGTTGCTGCACCAAATCGCTGATGCGGGTTTTATCATAGAGTTGCTCGAGCTCTAGATATCGCACCGGAATGTCATCGAGCTGACTGATGTCGACACCAACCGGCTGCAACACCTGCTGTGCCAGTTCAAATGCCGGAGCAAAGTTGTTGCGGGCAAACAACAATAATATCTCCAGCCGGGCCACCTGCATTCTGGGCAGGGGCAGATCGGCAGCCTGATGGAGCTGCAGACAACTTTGGTCTGCGGCATCATATTGTTGCGTCAGGTATTGGCAATTGGCCATGCCGAGTAAACTGTCAAAACGTAGTTGGGTAGTCGTAGGGGTGGGCGTGTCGTCGGCCTGACCGCTGAGGTTATAGGCTCGCTGATAATAGGCTGCCGCTTCATGCCAGGCATTGCCGGCATGCGCCTGCCGTGCCGCCGCCAGATTGAGCTGTGCAACAGCCAGAGCACCATAATGGCTGACGGCGTTATCACCGGCGGCATTCAGATGGTCGATATAGGAGAACAAATTTTGTTGTTGCTCTGCTTCGCTGCGACCTTGCAGATAATAATCAGCAATTGCACGGTGCAGCGCTGTGGCGTCGTCCTGCAACAGTGCAAAAGCCGCTTGTTGCAGCCGGTCATGCACAAATCGCAGGCTGGAAATTTGCGCACCATGCTGTTGGCTGTATGCCGTCATTATGCCGGTGTGGACGACTTCGCCAATCACCGGTTGCAATGCCGGATAAGATTGTTGCAGCACCGCAGCCAACACCTGCAGATCAGCGGTTTCGCCCAATAATGCGGCGACTTTTAGCAGTTGATGCGCGCCAGGCGACAAGGTTGCGAAACGTTGTGCGGTCAGTTCCACCAGATTGTCGGTAATATTTTGCCGGGCGATGGCGTTGATATCCCAGCTCCAGCGGCCTTTGTCATCGCAAACAAGTAAGTTTTTTTGCTGTAACATCAGCAAAAACTGTCTTAAAAAGAACGGGTTGCCACTGGTTTTTTCAATCAGCAGCTGGCTGAAGTCATGCAGCTGTGCCGGAGGCTGGCGTAAGGTGTCGGCCAGCCAGGCGGTCACAGCGTTTTGATCAAGTGATTGCAGCTCAATCCGCTGCGGTTCGACCCCGGCCTGCTGCAGTTTTTGCAGTATATGGCGCAGCGGATGGACTTCGTCCATTTCATTGTCGCGGTATGACAGGATCAATAAAATACCGCGCACTCCATCATCCGTCAGTAAGGCCTGTAATAAGCGCAAACTGGAATTATCCGCCCATTGCACATCGTCGAGCAGCAGCACCAATGGCCGCTTCGATTGGCTGCAAATTTGCCCCATCACCCGGAAAAACTGCAACAACAGCTGATCGATACCTGGGTCAACACTGGCATTAAAGCCGGTTTCGGTACCTGGGGGGGTAGCTTTGGTCTGAGGTTCGCCCAACAACGGTTGCAGCGATGGGATCAAGGCCTGCAGTACCGAAATCTGCCCGCCCAACACTTGTTGCAATTGCTGCTGCCACGTCTGCAATTGTGCCGCGGGTTCCTGCAGCAGTTGTTCAGAAAGGTCCGTCAGCAGTTGCTGCCAGGCGCTATACAGCTGGTTGCGCTGATATTGGTCAAATTTGCCACGGCAAAAATGTGGTCGTTCGATCAAGGTATGGCGGTATAGCTGGTCGATCAGCGCCGTTTTGCCAATGCCGGAATAACCTTCAATCAGCAGCAGCTGATTTTGTTGCTGTTGCCGCACCTGCTGATACAACGCCTGTAATTGTGCCTGTTGTGTCTCGCGGCCGTACAATTGACTGGAAAAATGCAGTTGTTGATCACCCAACCGTAATGACAGTTCCGGCAACTCCAACTGCTGCTGTTGTTGCCACTGATTCAGTAATAATTCCAGGTCATGACGCAAGCCACTGATCTGGCTGTATCTTTGATTGGAGTTTTTTTGCAGCAAGGTACTGATCAGTAAATTCAGCGGCGCCGGGATCAAGGGCAACGGCGGGGGGGTCAGCGCGATATGCGCGTGCACCAGTTCAATCGGTTGTTGTTGTTCAAACGGATAACGTCCGGCAACGATGGCGTAAAACAACACGCCCAGGCTGTACAAATCGGTGCGTTGATCCAGCGGCGCATTGACCCGGCCAGTCGCTTCCGGCGCGATAGTGCGCAGGGCGTTTAAGTCGTCGTACTGATGCAGTTTCAGGCTGTTGACGCTGCTGATCGCCGCCGCTTGTGATACATCCAATAGTACCAGGCTACGACTGTTCGCGCAGCGGAAAACTGCACAAGCGCGTAAATCGCCCAGCACCAATTGCCGCTGATGGAGCGATTCTAATAACAAAGTGAGTTGTAACATCCACTGCAGTTGCACACCAAGGTTGGCCGCCGCCAGATTGCCCAGTACCTGGCTCAGTTGTTCTGGCAAGGCAGTGGCAGAGAAACTCTGATAATCGTACTGATTATCGGACCAGCTGTGGATCGGCGCCGGTAGCTGTGGTTGCAGTTCCTGTAAATCGAACTGCGGTAGCGGCCGGTTTTTGTCCATTTGCTTAATCAGCAGTTGCTGACCGTGCAGACTGGCGCTGAATAATCTGACATAAGCCGATAAGGCCGACTGTTCCTGAACATCGGTAAAATTTTGCAGTGACAACATGCCTGGCACTTCCCCACAGACCCGAAGTTCCGGGTAACATCAATGTTTTTAGGTAAAGACTGAGCTTATGCATTAACTGTAAAAGAATAAAGGGCAAAACCGGAGTTGGTTGAGCTTTCGGGAATATTTTTCTGCCATGTGGCCCGGACAATCACAGTTCTTTGTTCGCTTTGCTATTTTTTTCATTATTTTTAAGGCTATTTTCAGCACCATGCTGGCTGGATCAGGTCGTCGCAGGCTATGCTTAGCGCACTTCAATAGGTTCTCTTCACGGACGATTTCAGCGGCAATTGACAGCCAACATTCATTTTCTGATTTGGATTTGTGATGACAGACTCAATGTTCGCCACCATCGCAGCCGCAGTGCTGCTTGTTCCGTCTGCTATGGTCACGGCTGCAGAGCCCGTGACGCCAGATGCAAGCGATCGGGAAACCGCTATCGAAGTCATTGAAGTGTATGCACAAAAACGGCCACAACCAAAATCTGAAGTATCGCTGGCCGTCAGCAGCCTGGATGGCGAAACTTTAGCGCAACGCCGGATAGCTGATACCACCCAGTTATCAGGGCTGGCACCAAATTTACTGGCTTCAACCGTGGCCGGCGAGGGCACCACACCGTCTTTTAATATTCGTGGTGTGGGAATGTTCGATTACAACACCTCGACTATTTCCCCGATTGCTATTTATAGCGACGATGTGGTCAGCGGCGGCGCCAACTTTTTAAGCAGCAGCCTGTTTGATTTAGAACAGGTGGATGTGTTGCGTGGACCGCAGGGTACTTTGTTTGGTCGCAATACCACCGGCGGTGCAATTTTACTCATGTCGCGGCAGCCTGACGGCGAATTTAGCGGTTATGCCAGTGCCGAAATTGCTGAGCACGATACCCGGCAACTAACCGCGGCGCTGAATATGCCGTTAACCGAGCAGACCTCAGCCCGGTTGGCACTGCAACATAAAGATTATCAATACAGTATGCAAAATCTGTTTCCGCTGGGGCAGGACGGTGGCATGCGTCATAACAATCTGCGATTGATTGTGCGCACTGAACTGGAAAACTGGGTGATCAGCAGCAAACTGACGCTGGAAGATATCGAAGGTGCGCCTAAACCAATTTACAGCGCGGGTATTCTGGCGCCAGGTAGCAATGGAGCTTTATGTCCGTTGTCAGAGGTCGGCAGCAGAAACTGTGTGGATAGTTTTGGTCTGACTGGTCCTAGCGATGATTTTTGGCAGACGGTCGCTGATACCCATGATAAAAAACATGATACTGAAGGCTGGACCGGCTCGGTCAATGTCAGTGGCGAACTGGCGCCTGGTTATCAGTTTAAATCAGTGACGGCAGTCAAAGATTTACAACGTTTTCATTCGTTTGATTCAGACGGCCCGGGTAATTTTATTGAAGGCAGTTTTGATTCCGACAACGAATTTTTCAGTCAGGAATTCAGCCTGGCAATAGAGCAGGATGGGCGCTACTGGATTTCCGGCTTGTTTTACCTCAATGAAAGTCTGGATCAGCAAAACGATTTAGATCTGTTCCGCGATTTTCGCGCTATTCCAGCGCTGGCGGCAGTACCTGCGCAATTTTTATATTTTAATCAGTTAGATAACCAGTCAGTTTCTGCCTATAGCCAGCTGGATCAACCATTATCCGAGGCCTGGACTTTGACCGCCGGTTTGCGTTACACCCGAGAACAAACCGACTATGTGGCGCGCGCTGATTTAGACACAGTACCGATGTATATTCCAAAACTCTGGGACTTAGCCGGTGAAGTGGCCGATAGCGAATGGTCCGGTAAGCTGGCGCTGCTGCAAAAAATCAACAGCAACTACAACCAGTATTACAGCCTGTCGCGTGGCTTTAAAGCCGGTGGTTATAACGGCGGTTATTCCACCAGCCCGCAACAAGCGGCAGATTCCACCTATGCACCGGAACGGCTGACCGCCTGGGAAGTGGGTGGTCATTGGCTGGCACCGCAACAGCAGCTCAGCTTCGACTGGGCGGCGTTTTATTATGATTACCAGGACCAGCAGGTGTTTGTGAATCAAACCTCTGGCCCTGCACCTTATCACGTACTTAAAAATGCAGGTGAATCAACAATCTATGGTGTTGAAGCCGAAATGAGTTGGCGGCCGGTCGCGGCACTAAAATTGGATCTTGCTGTAGGGCATATTCCAAAAGCTGAGCTTGGTTCAGATCAAAGCAATGCGTTGTTTGTCGCAGACAACCGTTTGCCGTTTACCTCAGAATGGATGGCCAGTGGTCAGCTGGAATATGACTTGTCGGCGGTGGTGAACCATTTGCTGCTGCAACTGGGTTTTGTCTACCAGTCAGAGTTCTTTTTTGATCAGTATGAAAACCCTTATATCCGGCAGGATGGCTACACTTTATGGCATGGTCGTATCGCCTATCAGCCAATGCCAGAACTGGAACTTGCTGTTTTTGGTAAAAATTTATTGAATAAACAATATACTGAGCTTAAATTTGATTCGATTGCTGCATTATCAGCAGTCACTCAATTGCGCGGTGAAGCTCGTCAGCTTGGCGTTGGTGTGACCTATCATTTTTAGGGCAGGACCAGATAAAGGCCGCGTATTTCACAACAATAACTAACATCGTTGTAGTTGCAGCTGGAAGTTGACCAAGCCACAGTGTCAAGGATGAAGGTATATTCCCGTACCTCTTGAAGTTAGATCGTGACAGCAAAGCTGTAGCGACGAGAAATCGGGTATATCCCCAAAATCATTGAAGTTGTAGGTAGGCGACGAGTAAACGAGACCCCAGGAGCATAGTGAACTATGTGACTAGGGCGAGTGAACGAAGGCAACAACCCTACAGCTTCAAGGATGAAGGGGATAAATGCTTATGCGCTTTCAATTGCTGTGGCCAGTCCTGGCCACTTTGCTGTTACCATTAATTGTGTCCTGGTTTGTCTATCCCACCCATTTACCTCCTGGTTTTGGCGAATTTCCGCCGCAATTTGTGGCGCAGGCGCCAGGTTTTAATTTGATTTATTTTATTCTGGTCGCCATTGGCGCGGTCTGGATTAGCTGCATGATGCTCATTCCACAAAAAATGGGTTTTAAAGGCGGTACGCCAGCGCCTGCTGCTGATCGCAAACCTTTGCCCTGGTGGTTTTATGCCGGATTGGTGGTCAATTTGTTTTTCTGGTGGCTGATGTGGTCACATTCGATGGCTTTTGGCGACCTGGTGTATTGGTCTTTTACGCCGCTGTGGTGGGGTTTTGTGTTTGTGCTGGATGGCATTGTTTATCAGCGCAATAACGGATCTTCGCTGGTGTCAAAACAACCGGTGCTGATGGCGCTGGCGGGTGTGGTATCCATTGGTGGCTGGGCTTATTTTGAATTTTATGATTACTTCGTCCTCGCCAACTGGTTCTACCCGGATTCTGCCGCTGCGCCCTGGTCAAAAACCGTGCTCACCATTGAGTTTTTGCTGACCTATAGCACGGTGACTCCAGTGATCCTGGAATGGTATTGTCTGTTGCTGACCTTCCCGAAACTGGTCGCGCGTTACAAAAATGGCCCGGTGTGGAATTTAAACGGGAATTATCTTATTGCTATTGGTGCGCTGTTGATTGGCCTGATGGTGTTGTATCCGTATCCGCTGTTCTGGGTGGTTTGGATTGGGCCTTTTGCGGTGATGACCGGTGTGCTGTTGCGGCTGAACATCTGGAATCCCTTTACCGATATTGCCAAAGGTGACTGGTCAGCTGGTTTATTGATTGGCATGGCGTCGTTGCTGAATGGCTTTTTCTGGGAATTCTGGAATTTTGGCAGCCACCATTTTGTGGCCGAGCCGGTAACGAATCCGAATTATTGGGTCTACAACATCCCTTATGTTGATGTTATTCACCTGTTTTCGGAAATGCCTTTGTTGGGTTATTTTGGTTATATCCCATTTGGCGTATTGGTGTGGCAAGTGTTTATCTGGTGCGGCAAACTATTTGGCTTTAATACCGATATTAAACTGTTCCCAAGTTCTTGAATAATGTTCTACCACGAGCGATTGGTCGTATTTTTGTTACGACCAATCGCAATCTGTTTCCTGGAGTTCTTCTGCCGTAGCTTTTTTGTTATGCTCGGCACAAACCAAAAACACTCTGCCTCTTTGCTTTAGGGAAACAATCCGATGAAATATCTCGCTCTAAGTGCCATCACCTTGGCACTGTTAACCGCTTGTGGTCCAAAACCTGATCCAACCGCCGCTGCGCCTGCTGTAGCCGCCGCCGCAACTCCAGCCGCTACTGCTGTCACCTATGCTGCAACCAGCAAGGGTGCTGTGATCGATACCTATTTCGAAACTCAGGTAGCGGATCCTTATCGCTGGCTGGAAGATGACCGCAGCGCCGAAACCGGCGACTGGGTGAAAGCACAAAACAAAGTAACTTTTGATTACCTGGCGCAAATTTCTTACCGCGAGCAAATCAAACAACGCTTAACAGAGCTGTGGAACTACGAGAAAGTAGGTACACCAAGCACTGAAGGCGCCTATAGCTACTTCTCAAAAAATGATGGCCTGCAAAACCAATCAGTGGTGTATCGCCAAAAAGCGGGTGCCGAGGCTGAATTATTCCTCGACCCAAACACCTTCTCGGCCGATGCCACCACTTCACTGGCTGATTTACAGTTCAGCGACGACGGTTCTATTGCCGCTTATGCCATTTCAGAAGGCGGCAGTGACTGGCGTAAAGTGATTGTGATTAACGCCGAAACCAAAGAAAAGCGTGAAGCAGAACTGGTCGATGTGAAGTTCTCTGGAATTTCCTGGAAAGGTAATGAAGGTTTCTTCTATTCCAGTTATGACAAACCAACCGGCAGCGAATTGTCGGCAAAAACTGATCAACACAAACTCTTCTACCACAAGCTAGGTACGGCGCAAAAAGACGATCCGGTATTATTCGGCGCAGTGGATGCCGAAAAACATCGTTATGTTGGCGGCCAGGTGACTGAAGATGGTCAATACCTGATCGTGACCGCGTCCAACGCCACCTCTGGCAATAAACTGTTTATCAAAGACTTATCCAAAGCCGATAGCGCCTTTATCGTCGTTGATGCCGAAGGCACTGCTGATTATCAACTGGTGACCAGCGTCGGCAGTAAGTTGTATTTTGAAACCAACCTCGATGCGCCTAATAACCGCCTGGTGATGATCGATGCCACTAAACCGGCTAAAGATCAGTGGGTTGATATCATTCCTGAAACCAAAAATGTATTAAGCGTCAGCAAAGGAGCCGGTTTCCTGTTCGCCAATTACATGGTCGATGCAGTGTCCAAAGTGCAACAGTTCGACCTTAACGGCAAACTGGTGCGTGACATTCTGCTGCCAGGTGTTGGTTCAGTCAGTGGTTTTGACGGCAAAGCCAAAGACAGCGTGCTGTATTACAGTTTCACCAACTACAACACACCAGGCACCAGCTATGCGTTTAACCCGCAAACCGGTGAATCCACAGTGTATTTCAAACCTGCGGTGAAGTTTAACAGCGACGACTATGAGTCGAAGCAAGTGTTTTACACCAGCAAAGACGGTACTAAAGTGCCGATGATCATCACCCACAAAAAAGGTTTGCAACTGGATGGCACCAATCCAACCATGCTGTACGGCTACGGCGGTTTTAACGTCAGCCTGACGCCACGTTTTAGCGTGTCGAATCTGGTGTGGATGGAAATGGGCGGCGTTTATGCGGTGCCAAACCTGCGTGGTGGTGGTGAATACGGCAAAGACTGGCACAACGCTGGTATTCAGCTGAAAAAGCAAAACGTGTTTGATGACTTTATCGCAGCCGGCGAATACCTGGTCGCCAATAAATACACCTCGAACGCTAAACTGGCGATCAGTGGTGGTTCAAATGGTGGTCTGTTAGTCGGCGCCGTGATGACACAACGTCCTGATTTAGTGCAAGTTGCACTGCCAGCAGTTGGCGTGTTGGATATGCTGCGTTACCACACCTTCACCGCCGGTGCAGGTTGGGGTTATGACTATGGTACCGCCGAACAAAGCAAAGAAATGTTCGAGTACTTAAAAGGTTATTCGCCAGTGCACAATGTGAAACAAGGAGTGGCTTACCCTGCGACGATGGTCACGACAGGTGATCATGACGACCGCGTGGTACCAGCGCACAGCTTTAAGTTTGCCGCTGAGCTGCAGGCAAAAGCCGGTGGCAGCAATCCACAGCTGATCCGCATCGAAACCAACGCTGGTCACGGTGCTGGTACACCGGTGTCCAAAACCATTGAGCAAGCCGCCGATGCTTTTGGCTTTACGCTGCATAATATGGGCGTGAAAGAACTACCAGTAAAAATGTAATTCGTAAATTAAGGGGTCAGAGTCAATTGTTAACAGAAACTGTTAACAATTGACTCTGACCCCTTTTTTACATCTGTGCCAAATGCAGGCTGATGTTGTGATAAGTATCCACCCAAAACCGGTCACGATGTTTGTCTAAATAGGCCAGAAATTGCTGATGTACCTTGCTGTCGACTTGCAGATGATCGCCGCCCACACCATGAAAAGTAATGCTGGCGATGGTGCCGTGTTGTGCAGCTTGTTCTGTGTAATCAATCAGTTGTTGCAAAGTGGGTGCCACCGGAAACCAGGTTGGTAATTGTTTGCCTGCCAGCTGGCTCATTGCGGTGACGGGCGGACCCAACACTTTAATACCACTAAACAAGGGTGCAACACCCGCCAGATAATCACCATCTTTGACCTGGGTATCGCCACAAGGCGGAGTAAAAGTGCGGCTGCTTTGTTGATCAAGCGCTTGTAACTGCTGATTGGCCAGCTGAATTTCCACACTGATTTTCGCCACAGTCCACTGATCCAAATCCTGCTCTTTGGTCACCCATTCACGATTGGCCAAGGATGCACGACAAGCATGATGCACACTGTGATTACCAAGTTCATGCCCGGCTTTGGCCAGCGCTTGCCACTCATCTTGCCTTGCTTTGTAGGCATCGGAATTGAGCGTCAGATAAAAAGTCGCTTTGAGGTTATGTGCGGCTAAGGCGCTGACTGCATGATCCAGCTGACTATCCAAAGCATCATCATAGGACAAACTGACCGCAGCTTTGGCGCCACGCGGCCAGGTTGTATGGTTTGTGTCTGCTGCCACGGTTGATGTAAGAACGCAGCTACTTGCCATCACTAACACACTGAATATACTCGATTTCATTTGCCGTGCCTGTCTGAACACCTTATGAGCGTTGCTCAAAGTGCCATAACTGGGGCCCAAACTCAATCCGTCAGTCGCCAGTGCCGGTTAAAGGCCGGATGTTGCAGTTGTTGGTGGCTGGCAATGATTAAAATTCCGTGGCGCTGCCAATGCGCGACACGGCTCAGCAGTTGGTCGGCATTGTGTTGATCCAACCCGGCGAAAGGCTCGTCCAGCAGCAAAATGGGTGTTTTTAGCAGCAATAACCGCGCTAAAGCAAAACGGCGCAACTCACCACCGGATAAGCCGACACCATATTCACCCAACAAAGTCGCGAGCCCGGTCTGTTGTTTTTGTAGCCATGGGGTTAAGCCGGTGAGCTCCAGCACTTCCAGCAACTCGGCATCGCTGGCGGTGGGTTTGGCGAGGCGCAGTTCTGCTGCGATAGTGAGCTGAAACAGCTGCGGTCGTTGAGCTAAGAGCCCAATCAGCTGATGTTGGCTACTTGGATCAATCTGCGAAAGCGGCTGGTCGTTAATGGTCACAGTACCGCTATGTGGCGCCAAATCACCGGCCAGCGTCAGCAATAAACAACTTTTGCCAGCGCCAGATGGTGCGTGCAGTAACACACAATCGCCGGGCTGAAATTGTAGTTCCAGTAGTGGCAAACCGGATAATGGCTGCAGAAAACCAGGTTGGAGCGCATGCAGTTGCAAACTGCAAATTGGCTCGGTCCCATGTTCTGGTGCTGCCGGCAATGGTATGAGCCTGGTATGGCTGGCGGTATCCTGCGCCAGCATCAATTGATTCAGCCGATCCCGCGCCGCCAGACTATAACCAAGTGCACTTTGCAGCTGTGATAAAGGCGCAATAATTTCGGCCAATCCAAGCCAGCCTAGCAATAACGCGACCAAGACTGCCGGGTGTAATTGCTGATCAGCTGACAGACTGGGATCAAGCAGCAGCGGCATGGCATTGATCCCGATACTGATAAGACCTGCCAGCAGCAACATTTGACTGCCAGCCTGTGCACCCAGCATCAGATATTGCAACTTACGTTGTTGCTGCTCTATCTGCAGATCTTGTTGCTGCAACAGCTGGCTGCTGGCGGGCCAGCGACCGAACATCAGCAACGTCGTTAGCAGTTGTAGTGCGTTGAGTAAATGTTCGCGCCTGGCACTTTGCGCCTGCACTTCCTGCCGCGCCAGCCGGATCCCTAAGCGCACCAGCAATAATGGCCAAATCAGTAGCAATAACAACAAGATCAATGCCGCGCCAGGTAACGCCGCCGGGGCCAATAACCACAACGCCAGCAGATAACCAAAGCCCGCCAATGCCGCCCAGCCCCAGGGCAACAGCACTTTTAATGGAAATTGATCCAGTAAATCCAGATCGGCAATCAGCCGCTGCAACAGATCGGCGCTGCCGGGGCGCACCAGCAACGACAACTGCAGGCTACTTTGCTGGCTCAACTGACGGAAACTTTGCAGCCGCAAGGTTTTTAACAGCGACAGCACCGTATGATGCGATTGCAGCCGCTCAGCGTAACGGCCGGCGGTGCGGAATATGGCAAAAAAGCGGATCACCGCACCGGGGCGCAGATAGTTAAAACTACCGGCCTGAATCGCGGCCACACCAGCCAGAGCCGCGGCGCTGATAAACCAACCGGAAAAGGCCAGTAATAGCACTGTGCATACCAAGGTAATGGCACCCAGCAGATAGCTGAATGACCAACCCACCGCATGAGCTCGCCATAAATCGCGTAACCTGATGCTTGAATTTGGTTTCATCCGGGCTCCTGCTGTAACAAGCCGGCATTGGCAAAGGCGCGGTTAGCGAGTAATACGCCATTTTCCAGGCTCAACACCTGATCCAGCCAACATAGGTGGTGCCACTGATGACTGGCAAACAACACTGTTTTGCCAATCGACAGCTCTGCCAGCAAAGCACAAATTTGCGCTGCGCTGTCGGCGTCCAGCTCAGCGACGGGCTCATCCAGCAACCAAATCGCTTTCTCTTGCAATAACAGCCGCGCCAGCGCCAGTCGTTGTTGCTGTCCGCCGGATAAACCGCGGCCATCTTCACCAACGACGGTTTCTAAGCCTTGTTGCTGTTGTAAAAAATGCCAAAGGCCAACTTGCTGTAGCACCGCCTGCATTTGTATGGTGCTGGCATCGGGCTTGGCCAGCTGCAGATTATCCGCCACCGTGCCCGGCCACAATTCAGCTTGTTGGGTCAGATAACCCATTTGCTGGCGCAATAAAGGTAATTCCGCCCATTCGAGCGATTGCTGATTGAGCCACATTTGCCCAGAGCCCGGAATAAAACCTGCCAGCAGCTGTAATAACGTCGATTTGCCGCAGCCACTTGGACCTTGCAGCAGATAACGTTTGCCTTGGTGCAGCTGCAATTGTTCGATTTGCAGCCTTGGTGCTGCCGGGTTACCAATCACAATCTGGTGTAGGGATAACGTGGTTAATTCCGGCAGCATTGCCGGCAAAGCGGCCGGTGTTGTGGCAGCTGGAGTCTCGGAAACAGGGGGGCTATCCGCCGACAGCGTATCGGCTTGCCATAATGGCGTCAGGTTTAGCGTCGCTGCCTGGGCCTGGGCTTTGGCGTGGTAGTCATTGCCGAGCTGGCGCAGCGGCTGATAAAACTCCGGCGCCAGCAGCAGAATAAATAACGCCGGTTGATACAACACCGGCACCTGCTGTTTTAACCATGGCAGTTCGCCTAATAAGCCCAAACCCAGATACAGCGCCACCAGCGCTATGGCTAATGACGTAAACAGCTCCAGCACGGCGGTGGATAAAAACGCCAGCCGCAACACCTGCATGGTACTTTTTTGATAACGTTCGGCTGCGCCTTGCAAATGCTCCGCCGCGACGCCGGTGGCGTTCAGGCGTTTAAGCAGCGGCAAACCTTGCAGGAAAATATATAACCGACCGCCCATCCTGCTTAGCACCTGCAATTGCTGCTGACTGGCTTTGCTGGCTTCGCGCCCGACCAGCACCATAAACAGCGGCACCAAAGGCGCAGTGCACAGCAATAACGCCGCAGCGAACAGGCTATGCCAGCCGACGGCGATGGCAATCAACAGGGGCGCCACGACCACTTGCACCAGTTGTGGCCAATAGCGGCTGATATAACCGTCCAGCGCATCCACTTGTTCGGTGATGAGCGTCGATAAACTGCCATCAGCACCAAAACGTTGCCGTGCCGGGCCCAACAATTCCAGTTTTTGCAGTAGCTGTTGGCGTAATTGCCGTCTTAACTCGCGGCTGACTTGTTGCGCCAGCAATTCTTTGCCCGATAACAACAACTGGCGCAGCACAAATAAAGCGGCAAAACCAAGCCAGCTGGCAAGCGGCGGCGGTTGGTGTTGTAATAAACTGGCGGCAATATCTGCCAGCCACCAGAGCTGGGCAATCAACAGCGGCACGCTCAAAGCTGCCAGTAACGCGGAAATAGCCAGCTGCGACCGGTAAGGTCGCAGCCATTGTTGCAGTAGCGACTGACGTAAAGAGTGTTGCGACGAAGTGCGCATCAACAACACATCAGTTCTGATCTGACTCTTCTTCGGCGTAGCCGTTAAACTCCAGCCACATCGCATTGATAATGCCAAATGAACAGGCCAGTAACACTCCTAAAATCCAGGCGAAATACCACATAGGTCACTCCTCAATACTTTGCTTAATAAAGACCGTGCGGGTTATCACGGATATGCTGTTCATTCAGCCGGCCAAACATTTTGACGTAGCTCCAGATGGTGTAACCAAGCACGATGGGGACAAAAATGCAGGCCACCACAAACATTATTTTTAACGTCAGTTCGCTGGACGTTGCATCCCACATCGTCAGACTGTGATTGGGGTTGGAACTGGAAGGTAGGACAAACGGAAACATCGCGATGCCACAGGTTAGGATCACGCCGGCCTGGCCCAGGGAGGACAACACAAAAGCCACGGCGCCTTTACCCAATTTGCTGCAGAGACCAGCCAGGGCAAAAGCCGCCACGCCTAATATTGGCGCCAGCCACAACAATGGATAAGCGGCATAGTTGCTAAACCAGGCGTCGGCTTTGACTTCGACCGTTTTGCTGACCGCATTATTAATGGCGTTATGGTCCAGCACGCTGGTGACCACATAACCATCGATACCGGCTTTGAGCCAGACACCAGCCAGCACAAACAACAGTGCAGCGCCCACACCACTGACCATGCCAACAGTGCGGCTGCGAGCAAGGACTTCACCATCGGTTTTCATTTGCAGATAAGCCGCACCCTGACTGACAAACATCAGCAGACTCATCACGCCGACTAACAATGCAAACGGATTCAGCAGCGCAAAAAACGAACCGGTGTAATAAATCCGGAGGATGTCGTCAAAGTGAAACGGCACACCTTGCAATAAGTTGCCAAAAGCGACACCAAAAATAATCGGTGGAATGGCCGAACCGGCGGTAATCGCCCAATCCCAGTTGCTGCGCCAATTAACATTTTCCAGTTTGGAACGATAGTCAAAACCAATAGGCCGTAAAAACAACGCCGCTAACGTCAACATCATCGCCAGATAAAAACCGCTAAACGCTGTGGCGTAGACCGGTGGCCAGGCGGCAAACAACGCGCCGCCTGCGGTGATCAGCCACACCTGATTGCCGTCCCAGTGGGGCGCGATGCTATTGATCATCACCCGCCGTTGTTCGTCATTTTTACCAACGACTTTGAGTAAAGCGCCGACGCCCATATCAAAACCATCCGTCACGGCAAAACCAATCAGCAGCACGCCAATGAGTAACCACCAGATAAACCTTAAAAATTCATAATCCATGTTACACCCCCTGAGCCTTGCCAGTTTCCAGATCATATTTGCCGGTATGCAACGACGAAGGTCCTTTGCGGGCAAAGTGTTGCATCAGCCAGATTTCAATCACCAGAAACACCGTATAAAGCGCCGTGATCAGGCCCAGACTGGTCCAGATCTGCCCGGCAGTCAGTGCGGAAGCCGCCAGATGGGTAGGTAAAACTTCACCGACAGCCCAGGGCTGACGACCATATTCCGCCACAAACCAGCCGGCTTCACAGGCAATCCAGGGTAACGGCAGGCTTAATACCACCAGTTTTAAGAACCAACGTGGTTTTTGCTCTAAGCGTTTGGCGCTAAACCAGAAGGCC
The DNA here is from genome assembly GCF_001669775.1 of Rheinheimera sp. SA_1. Classification (GTDB taxonomy): domain Bacteria; phylum Pseudomonadota; class Gammaproteobacteria; order Enterobacterales; family Alteromonadaceae; genus Pararheinheimera. The sequence continues at coordinate 1,345,820 of NZ_LXWK01000011.1, read as the reverse complement.
ATAGCGAACACGAACAGCAGAATAAAGCCAGCGGCGACCATGATCCGGAATGACCAAAACATTGGGGCGACTTGCGGAATGGAATTATCAACAGCCTGCTGAATTTGCTCGACGGTCGCTTTGGATGGGTCTTTGTTGTAAGCAGTCAGCAGCAGGCCATAGCCTATGTCTTTTTTCACTACTTCAAAGGCGGTTTTAGTGACGTCGGAAGTATCACCCCCACGTAATAACATCAGCAGCCGGTAAGCTTCCATGCCGTTGACGATGCGGGTGCGGTGGATTTCTTTTAAATCTTCTAAACCCAGCACTTTTTCATCGATGGACCGCGTCGCGATCAGCCCCAGCGCATACGGCACTTTTACGGCGTAGTCGGTGGTTTGGGTTGCGCTATTCGGGATGCCGATAATGGTAAAAGATGCTGGTGCCGGATGCGTCACCCATTCCGCTTCAACCGCCGCCAGTTTGACTTTTTGCACATCGCCCAGCTCATAACCGGACTCATCACCCAGCACAATCACCGACATCGTTGCCGCTAAACCAAAAGCTGAAGCAATGGCAAAACTGCGGCGGGCAAAGGCCATATCGCGGCCTTTCAGCATATACCAGGCAGAAATCGCCAATACAAACATCGCACCTGTGACATAACCGGCCGAGACGGTGTGGACAAATTTCACCTGCGCCACTGGGTTAAAAATGACTTCAGAGAAGCTGGTCATTTCCATCCGCATGGTGGTGTAGTTAAATTCGGCCCCGACTGGGTTTTGCATCCAGCCGTTGGCGATCAAAATCCACAACGCCGATAAATTCGAAGCCAAAGCCACCAGCCAGGTCACCGCCAGATGTTGTACTTTCGATAAGCGGTCCCAGCCAAAAAAGAACAAACCGACCAAAGTCGATTCGAGGAAAAACGCCATCAGACCTTCAATCGCCAGTGGGGCACCAAAAATGTCCCCGACATAATGCGAATAATAAGACCAGTTGGTGCCAAACTGGAATTCCATCGCCAGGCCGGTGGTGACGCCAAGCGCGAAATTAATCCCAAACAACTTGCCCCAGAACTTGGTCATGTCACGGTAAATTTCTTTACCGGTCATCACATACACCGACTCCATAATCGCCAGAATAAAGGTCATGCCGAGCGTCAGTGGCACAAACAAAAAGTGGTACATAGCAGTAAAAGCAAACTGCAAGCGCGAGAGTTCGACGATATCCATGAACCGTCTCCTGTAATGGATAACTTTTAGATAACCAAGGACTAATCTAGTCGGTAAACGTCGACAATGTGTTGATACGCATCAAAGGAATGACGGTTGGGCAAAAGAAAAATCAATTACCCCCCATTGATTTATTCAGGCGGCGATTTTCTTAAGGGTCTGGATAAACTGGTCGACTTGCTGCTCGGTGGTGGCATCCAGATGATATTTCTGATGAAAACCTAAAGTTAGCGTCATACCCGCAGCGAAGAAATACAGATCGTAACCATCAAAACCAGTGGCTACCTGCATGCCCTTGAATTCAAAACCGTTGCCCACAGGTGTGATGGCGGCTTGGCCTTGTTGCTCAATGATGCCAAAGACTTTTAACAGTAGTTTTGCGTCGATCAGGTTTTGCATAGATCCTGCATTTTAAAAGTGATGCCATGAGTGGCGACTATTGCTAAAGGATACGACAGTTTCACGACTTTGGATGTTGTAGGTGATGAAATTGTTTCTAACTTCGGGATTGAAGTCAGTGATTAACCAGCGTTTATTTTAATTTTGTTCTGACCACAATTAGCTTCAATTAGCTGTTGTGTTAATTGACTTAGTCGATGGCTTGCAGCACTTTTTGCCGTTGCTGTTGGATGTGCTCGAAAATAGCCGGATCCAGCTGCCGCCATAACGGATGTTGTTCGGCGAGGTAATAATTGTCGTGCGGCGAGGGTAACCAGTCGTGTTGCAGCAGCTGTAGTGCCAGTTGATTGGCTTGGTCGGTTAAACCCACCACGCACAATAGTTGCAGGCTAAGACCGTCGGCTTCGCTGTCTTCTGCGTGTCCCTTCGTCATTTGCGCTGCGACAAAATCAGCGATCAAAGGCTGATATTGTTCACGATCAGGTTCGCGCACTGTTAACAACCAATACAGCACCAGCACTTGCTGTTTTTGCGCCAGCGCCAGCCGGGTGGCGGCCAGCGGATCTTTGGCAAAATCGGGCAACAACTGCAGCAACTTCGGTTGTTGTAACTGAAAATCGACATCATCGGCTAATAACAACGCTTGTAGCTGAAACATCCGGTGATCGGGGCGGCGTTTCGCCCGCTCGCTCAGTAAATGCCGTGCCTCTGCTGGATGACCACTGGCCTGTGCCAACATTGCTTTTCCCAGCAACACAAACTGATGTTGTGGATATAGGGAAAAAGCTTGTTCCAGCGTTGTAGCAGCTTCGGCGAACTGGTTTAAACTCAGCTGTACCATCGCCAAATTCACCAGGCGTCCCGGATGTTGCAACCGGTCCGGAAAACGTTCGGCCCATTTTAAATAGGCGATGGCGCGCGTGGCGGTGAGCGGTAACATTTCCAGCTCGTCCAGTGCTCGGTCAGAATAATCACCGTCCAGCAGCAATGACTGGCGAAACTGATCCCGCGCTTCACTGAGCATACCATTGCCGATCAGGCTGTAGGCATAATGCCGTTTTAACAAGCCCGATAAAGGGTCGAGCTTAGTTGCTTGCTGCAATAACTGAATGGCCGCCGGAAATTGATCCTGACTGCGATAAAGCATGGCGCGCCACAGCAAAGTGTTGCGATCCTGCGCATCCAACGCCAATGCCTGATCCAGATATTGAGTGGCTGCCGGGATATTTTGTTGCGACAGCATCAAAGCACCAAAACTGGCCAGTGCCGCCGCTGAATCCGGTTGTAGTTGCAGCGCTTGTCGCAATAACGGCTCGCACAACGCCAGCACTTTTTGTAGCGGCCAGTCGCTGTAAATATGCATAAAGTGATAGCTGTTACACAGGTCGGTTAACAGCGGTGCATACTGCTGCTGCATCGGCAGTAACTCGGTCAACAGTTCAACCGCCTGTTGTACCGCCGCTGCTTTGGGCTGTTGCGCCAACCATTTGGCTTGTTGATATTGTTGCCACTGCGTTTGAGAGAAACCGGCAGCTGGCGCCAGTTGTGCTGGTGGGTGCTTTGCTGGCTGTCGCACTGCTGCGGCAGTCTGGGGAGGATGGTTTGCCGCAGGACTGGGCGTGGTTACCGTTTGCCATAACCACCAGCCGAAACCAGCCAGAACTATGAGTCCGATAGACCATAAAGGAGGGATGGCTTTTTTAGCTGCGGCCGGTTGCGGATGGCTAAATTCAGACTGGATTACCGTTGTCTGCTTTGAGGCAGTCTGGGCAGTTGCAGCTTCAACACGCAACGCCGGTTGCAGCAGCCGGTAACCTTTACTGTGTACCCGCTCAATCAGTTGATAAGGTTTTTGCTGATCCTGCAAAGCTTTACGCAGCTGTGCCACCACTTTATACAAGGAAGCATCCGACACCACCAAACCCGGCCACACGCCTTCGAGCATCGCTTGGTCGGTTACCGTTTGGCCATCGGCCTGCAGCAATAACACCAGTGCCGTCATCACCCGAGGTTCCAGCACTTGTTCTGCGTTTTCACTCTGCAGCGGCTGGTTATGCAAAACAGTATGTTGCAGCAAATTGCTGGCCGGATCGATGCGCCAATCTGCCAGTTGCCACTGTATTGTCTGCTGTGCTGCTGAAAAAATAACGTCACCTGTTATGCAGAGTTAAAATTAAAGTATTGATATAAAACGAATAAAATAACTTCAGAAAAACTTCAGACCATCTTCAGGCTTTGCTGCCGGCATTTTGGCAAGCTGCAGCCTGAATTTTGAAAACCGGAGTTATCTGATGAAGTCACCCAATTGTGTTGCACCAAAAACCTTGTTATTGGCTCTATTCTTTCAACTGCTTTATGCCAATCCGCTGCACGCAGCAATTGACACCGAAAGTCTGCTGATTGAGCATGTTACCGTATTGTCGCCCGAGCGCGACAGTGCCTTAACCGATCAAAACGTGTTGATCCAAAACGGCCTGATTGTCAGCATCAGCAAAGCTAATGTCGGCCATCAATTCCCCACGGCTATCAAACGCATTGACGGTCGTGGCCGCTTTTTAACGCCGGGGTTAATGGATAGCCATGTGCATGTCAGCAATACCCCGGGTTTATTGCCGGATATGCCGGGTGCCGCACAATTACATCAAGCATTCGCGCAACAACAGCCCCGCAGTTATTTGTATTTTGGCGTGACCCAAGTGCTCGATACTGGCAATTCGGTCGAAGGCATCAGCGAATTTAACGCCCAGCCGCAAAAACCAGATTTGTTTCGCTGCGGCGCGGCGCCGGTGATGGATGGTTATCCAAATCATCAGTTACCTAAAGCCAAACGTTATCAACAACGGCCAGATTTTATTGTCGAAGCTGCACATCACCATCCACTGCCTGCGGCCGTTGACGCGAAGCAGCAAACACCAGAAGTGGTGGTGGCACGAATTGCACAAAGCGGCGCCGACTGCCTGAAAATTTTTATTGAAAATGGTTTTGGCGACGCCGATCATCTGCCGGTATATAGCAAGGATAGCTTACAACGGTTGCGCGCTGCAGCGACCAACCATGGCTTGCCGTTACTGGCGCATGCCAATGCCTACGATATGCAGTTGCAGGCGGTAGATGGCAAAGTGGATGTGATTGCCCACGGCCTGTGGAACTGGAGTGGTATCGATCGCAACATCCGCAAGCAAGCCGAAGCGAACAATCAATTGCCAGCAGCAATCATGCAACATTTGGCCAAAGTACATGCGGCGGGCATTGGCTATCAACCAACTATTCAGGTCATTTCGCGGATGGGCGCCCTGTTTGAAGCTGATGCGCTGGCCGATCCACAACTGAAAAAAGTGGTGCCAAAAAGTTTGCTGGAATGGTATCAAACACCGGAAGCCCAGTGGTTTCGGGATGAATTACAACTGGATTTTGGTAAAACGCCAGCAGTTGAAATAGCGGCCGTGTTTAAAAATGCCAGCTTGCAAGGCGCCAAAGCTGCCAAAGTGCTGAGCGACATGAACCACCCATTGTTACTTGCCAGCGATACACCGTCATCGCCAACCTACACCCATCAGCCAGGCTACGCCACTTACCTGGAAATGCAGGCCATGGCCGAGGTTGGGATCTCAGCACGTACTATTTTTCAGGCCGCCACCATCAATAATGCCAAGATGCTGAAAATTGATAGTAACTATGGCACCGTCAGCGCAGGTAAAGTCGCCAATCTGTTGTTACTTAAAAAGAATCCTCTGGAGAGCGTGCAAGCTTGGGACAGTATCGAACTCGTCATTTTGCACGGAAAGGCAATACTGAGGGCTGAACTGATGGCGCAATAAGGCCGTTGCTGAATTGAGGGGCATCAAATGTAAATTGTGGGGTCAGAGTCAATTGTTAACAGAATTCTGTTAACAATTGACTCTGACCCCCTCATTAACAATTAAAACATCAATGCCATCTTGCCGCTAAACCACAATGCTGAGATTAAACCAGTACAACCCAGCGCATTGATGATATGGAACCAGACTTTATGCACCGGTTTGGCACTGTGGCGTTGGATGGTAGCAAACAACGCCGCTACAGCGATGATGTAGGTAAGCACCGGTAGGAACCAACCGTTGCTATAAGTACCGACTTGCATAAAGGCAATACCGGCGGTGACGGTCAGCGCCAGATCGCGGGTTAACGCCGGGTTGTTGCTGGCTGTGTTAGAAGTTGTGTTGTTTGTGGTGGTATTAAACTGATTCATGATGATGTCCTTTTAGTAGTGAATAAGTGTGTTTAATCAAGCTTCATTACCAAGACACGGCTGCGCAGCCGGGTGTGACAAACTTTTTTGTTTTTTCAAAAATTTATTTTCAGATTCTTCAGCCTGCTTGTTCAGGCCAGGCAATCTGGCGAACTATGGTTGGTTTTGTGGTCTTTCATCGCATCTTGCAGTCGTTTGGGTATAGACTGAATCTAACCTTTCAAAAGAAGTAGCCTTATGAGCCAGTTAAACCTGAACCGTCCTGATGAATTACAACGTGATTGTGTTGATGACTTTTTCGAAGATTTTCGTGATGCCTACGAGCAATGCGAAACCACGCTGATTGAGCTGGAGCAGAATCCGCAACAGTCGGAATTGCTACATGGCATCTTCCGGGTGGTGCATACCATCAAAGGCAATTTGGGTTTTATCGGCTTGTTTTCGCTGATTCCGCTGCTGCAAAGTCTGGAAGATGTGCTGGATGATATTCGAAAAGGCCGGATGGCCTATGACAGTGCACTCTGTGACGTGATTCAGCTGACGCTGGATCGCACCCAACAATGGGTAGAGGCCAGCATTGCCAATGAGCCTAAACCTTTGTCAGCCACCAGTTTGCAGCAAATTTGCCAGCGGCTGACCGGTCTGGCCAGTACTGATGAACGTTCCAGAGAACAGCGGATCCGGCATATTTTGGGTTTACTGGATCCCGAGCATCCACAGGGGCTTGCCATTACCGCTGATGTGTTGCCGGATACGGTCAGCCAGAGTACGGTTGATGAAACGGATCAATCGGCATCTTCAGCCATCGCGGCTTGTCGGCGGTTATTGCAGTATTACGGCATCCGGATGGATGCTGATTTAGAGTTTTTTATTCAGCTGATCCCGGCGCTGGAGCAACGTCATCCGCGCTGGCTTGGCCGCACCGCGCGGCAATTGTTTCTGGTGCTGGAAATGAACCGCCTCGCTGGTAATAAAGAGTCAGGTAACAAAGTTGATACGCTGCAACTGGCGGTTGCGGTGATGCTGCATGATTTGGGCATGTCGTTTTTACCGCTGAATATGCTGGATGCGCAGGGGTTAGCCGATCCGACGCAGCTGACGGTGTGGTTGCGCCACGCCGATATGGGCGCCAGTTTAGTCGCCAGTTCACCACGTTGGCAGGACGCAGCCGCAATGATTTGGCAGCATCACGAACATCATGATGGCACTGGTTTTCCGGATGGATTAGACGGCGGTGATATTAGCGAAGGCGCCAAGTTACTGCTGATTGCCGATGCTTTTGACAATATCGCCAACGATGGCGATCGGCCAGAGCAGCGCAAGATATCGTTGATCAAAGCGCTGCAGCATATCAATAGCGGTTCAGGTACGCGTTATGATCCGGATTGGGTCGGGATCTTTAGCGAAGTGATTAAGCTGCACCGGCAGCATTTTCAGCGCTGATGTGGCGATGAATGACGGAATTTAATCAACAATAAGACAGGGCACACAGCAGAGAAACTTCATCTTTGCTGTGTGTTTTTAAAGTCATGCAGAAGATAAGATTTAAACCGCCGGCATTAAGGCGCTGACCAACCCAATCACCCCACCAAACACACCACCCCAGACCACCAGCCAGCCGAGATGTTGTTGAATGAGTTGTTGGATCAGCTCTTTTACCAGCTGCGGCGTCAGTTCATCCAGACGCGCTTGCACTAATAAGGCAATTTTTGGCTGCAATTGACTGATATTTTCACCGCTGGCCAGCTGTTGTTGTAATTGCGCCTGCACTTCCGGGCTATCGGCCAGTTCAATTAATGACGAGCGTAATTTAGTGATAAAAGGCTGTTCCAGTGGTTGGAGCATCGCCGGGCCACCAAACATTGCCAGCATGCCGCCTAACGAAGATTGCTGCACTGTGTCGAGCAGCGCGGCAAACGCCGGTGATAAATCAATGGCTTCAATAACTGGCGCTAGTTTTAGTTGCACGGCCGGTGAGTCTGCTTCAGCAGCTGCATTGCCAGCGGCCAGCCGTTGCAGGTTTTGTGTGCTGAAAAACTGCTCCATTACCAATTTATGCAAAGCGATTTTAATTTCGCTAAAGCGCGCCGGAATCACGCCTGAGCCATACAGCAATGGCACTTTTTCAAACAACATATGCACGGCCAGCCAGTTGGTGATGGCACCAGAAAAGGCAAATAACCCGGTGGTCCAAAGCCAGGGCAGGGCGGCGAACCAGCCAATTGCCATTGCCAAAACGGCTACTAAATTTGTAATCAGACTTTTATTCATAACCACTCCATAAAACTGCTGTCCAATACGACTTTTCTAAACTGCTTTTCAACACGGGTCTTAAAATCACGACCAGCTGCGGCTTCTGCCAGCAAAGCGCACATTTTAATCAGACTGCAGGCCAGCGGCAAATCCTAATCTCAGGCTGCAGCCTAACAGACTTTACTGACAGTTAGCCAATGGCGTTAACTCAGTAGATTAGATTTAACTTAATAATGAAATATCTGCGATTTTATGGTGAATATGCCAGAACTTAGCAGCGAAAACTCGCTATTTAAGCGCTTTCTGCTTGAATTAAAAAGCTTTGGGGCCTGGTGGTTTTTGTGGTCTTGCCGAAAATCAATTGGTGGGGGAAAAGTTGTACCCGTATTTATAACGTATTACGAGGTTACACCAAATGAACAGGATGTTTTATCTGCTGCTGGTCAGCATGTTGTTTGTTAGTTGTATGGCAAATGCGGTGTTAATGAGAGGTGGGGGGAAAGGTAATAATACTTCTTCTGAAGCCCAAAACTTTTATCGGATAGCAGACGAGTATGTTAATGCGCTTGGTGTTAAGCCAAGTTTTATAGCTACTGATCATGAAACTTTAGTACAGGGTCAAATTCCTGCTTTCGCAGTTCCCACTTATTGTTATGTGGACGTGACGACAATGCCGCCTGATTTTGTTAATGACCCCTGCTATTACCAGTTTTATCAAAACGAACTGCTGCAATTTGAAGGTTATATGGGGATGTTTTTTGAAAATGCCCCGCTGATGGATTTAGTCTGGACTTTAACCGGTGCTGATTACAGTCAGTCCTTTGCTGGCAGCCATTTGGAGCGAGCAGCGTTTTTAGACACCACCATGCCGCTGTTGGCTGCCGGTGAATACCAGATTGGATTAAAGGTGACCTTTTATGCTGGTCAAGGTTTTAAGTTTTATACTGACCCTTCTGTGCATTCCGATAACTTAAATTGTGGTGAACTGATTCCGGGTGACGAGAGCAGTGGCAGCTGCAGTTATAGCTGGGCGGCCGCGGAAAGTTTAAGTTTTAGCTCGGACTTGGAAAAAGTAATCATTCTGTCTGGCAATAAACCTTTAGATATTCCTATACCAGCCACGACTGCTTTACTGTTGCTGGGTGGAAGTGTGTTGCGATGGCGAATCCGGAAATAACAGCAGTGCCTGCTTTTTATCTTTTGCCATTAACAACGACAAGTTTGATTGTAGTTGCTTGAACTTGTCGTTTTTATGCAGCGCTAGCAGCAATGGATCATAACTGAGCCACCATTCGCGCCAACCCCGACTGATTGCAAGTTCTAGTTGCTGTAAGGCTTTTTGATGGTCGCCAGTTAAAACTGCCAGTCTGGCCCCCAAGTAGTCAAGCTCCCAATCAACTTGATTACCTATTTGGGCGTTGTTCAGTTGTTGCTGACACTGTTGAATATATTGAGAGGCGGCTGCTGCTTCATGTCGTTGCTGTAGTGCCCAAGCCAATTCTATTGCCGGACTGCAAAATGGCATCCCGTAAAGTTCCGATTCTTTGATCAGGGTTCGCGCCTTTAATAGTAATTCAATACCTTTTTGTTTGTCGCCAATTAACACCTGATACCAGCCAGCTTCAAAAGCTATCCATCCGTCGTCAGGGCTAGCTGCGAGCTGAAAGTTCATAATTTGGAATAATTCGTGATACTTACCACTTTGCAGTAGCAGAGTGTTTTGATAATCAGATTCCGTGGCCAGCCTACTCGCTTGATCAACCATACCAAGTCGCAGAATCACACTAATGTAATTACTTTTAAAGTGTTGATTTTGTGGTGATAATAGGTGGGCTTGTTGCCAGTATTTTATACTCTTGGCAAGCTTCCCCTGAAAGGCCGCAACACCACCAAGTCCTGCATATCCCCAGGGTGATTTTGGAAAGTCAGCTATAAGTTGTAAAAAACGCTGCTCTGCTTCAGGATACAAACCACGTAATGATAGTTCTAGCGCACTGTTATACAAAGTTGCAACGGACACAGGGTCCAACCGGTATGAATGCTCAAGCGAGGCCAAAGATTCGTCATACCTACCCAGTCGATACAAAATCTGATATCGCCACATATAAGCAATCGCCAGGTTCGGATTAAGGCTAATCGCCTTATCATAAGCCGCCAGCGCTTGATCATCCTGCTGTTCAAATTCAAAAACTTTACCCTGCACCGCAAAAGCTTCCGCCATATTCGGCTCACGTAAAAAGGCTTTGGCCAGACTTTGACTTGCCAGTTGCGCGGCAACATCAGCTTTGAGCACACCAAATTCACTTTTACCTTCACTCAGCAGTACAAAAGTATCGGCCAGCGCGACATGCGCCTGGGCGTATTCCGGATCCAGAGCTATTGCCTGTTCAAACAGCTTACGTGCTTCTTTAATCGCTTCAGTGGTTTGCAGCCGATATTGCTCGCGGCCTTTCAGGTACATCACATAAGCGTCGACACTTTGCGTATTGGCGTGGTTGCTGATTGCAGATTGATCCAGATAATTATCCTGCAGCAAGTTGACCACAGCACGGGCGATTTGCGTTTCGAGGGCAAAGACGTCACTTAAGCTGCGTTGCAGGGTTTCAGTCCAGAGGGTGTGGCCTTTTTCGGTTTCTAAGAGTTCCAGCCGGATTTTAAGTTGGTCGCCGGTGCGGCGTACGCTGCCGGTGAGGACGGTTTTCACCTCAAGTCTGCGGCCGATGGCGATAGGGTCGAGACCTTGTTTACTCAGCACTAAACCTGAGCCTGATGCTGCGACGGTCAGGTTGGGCATTTTACCGAGCAGACTGGTGATTTCTTCGGTCAGACCTTCAGCCAGATATTGTTGATCCTGCTCCGGGCTTTGATCTTTAAAACCCACCACAGCAATCGAATCGGCAACTTTTACTGTGCTGATGCCTTCCTGTGCTTTGAGGCTGTTACTGCGCACTTGCTGAAAATAACTAAAACCGATGCTGCAGGACAACAGCAGAATGCCGCATAACGCCGTCCAGTTTTTCCAGCCCAGCGGCGTGACAGTGCCGGAATCATCGGCGGGAGTTAGCACAATACCGTTGCTGGTCAGGTCATAAAACCAGGATAAATACAGCACCACCGGGAACAAGGCAAATAAAAGTACTGCAGAAAAAGTGCCGACCAACGGCGACAAGCTGAGCAATGGCACCACCACCGACACCACCTGAAGCAGCAACCACACTACACCGACGTAGGGTAAAACGGTATTGATCACCTTACGGCGTTTTAATTCCGAGAAAAACATTTTAAAGCCGGACACAGTCCTTTCCTTTTGCTGTTTTTTGTTGGTGTGTTGCTGAAAATTGCCAGACGATGCAGGCGTCTGAACTCGTGAATAAGCGTAGTCTAATAAACAAGCACTTGGTAATGAATCAGTTAGCGAATTTTGGCGGTGTTATTTATGTGCAGTCGCTGCAGGCGGCAAGGGTTGTAGCCTTGTGTGCACTTGCTTGCGCTACTTTATAAATTACAGTGATTGGCGGGTTCAATAGTTGCAACTTAAACGATTAAGGTGTAGGTTTAGTTTGATGTTAAAAGGTGAAAGTTTAAGCAGTTTTAGTATGGTTGTTTCATTTTCCTGCAGAGTCTGGATGAGCAGACGGCACGATGAATTTTTTAGAATACCAAGTAAAAAAATAATGAGTGCTGCTCACTATCGTTGGCTGACGCTCACATGATAAAAATACAGTGACAACAGGACAGACAGATGCAACAAATTCAAAAAGTACCGGCAGCACCCGTGCTGACGATGGACAATCATACCCAGGTTAAGTGGATGACTTGCCTGATGTTTTTTGTGTTTGCCATGACCACCGATGCGGTTGGGGTGATCATTCCTAAAGTGGTCGAGCAATTTCAGTTATCGCTGACTGAAGCGGCGGCTTTTCATTATGTGCCGATGATTTTTATTGGTTTGTCTGGCTTGTTTCTGGGCCGGCTGGCCGACAAAATCGGGCGTAAAAAAGTCATTCTGGCGGGCCTGGCTTTGTATACCCTGGCTTGTATCGCTTTTGCCTTTGGCGATAACTTTATGTTTTATCTGCTGTTGCTGGGTGTTTGTGGCTTAAGTATTGGTTTGTTTAAAACCGGTGCGCTGGCGCTACTCGGCGATATCAGCAGCAATGCCGATGGTCACACCAAATTAATGAACCGGGTGGAAGGTTTTTTCGGGCTAGGCGCTATTGCCGGACCAGCCTTGGTCGGTATTTTGATTGCGGCCAATATGGCCTGGACACAGCTATATCTGCTGGCAGGGCTGATTTGTGCAATCTTGCTGGTGCTGGCCTGGCGGATGGAATATCCGGCTTATCAGCCGCAGCAGCAAACTTCGTTGTTTCAGAGTCTGGTCCTGGTCAAAGATAAATATGCGCTGGGTTTTTCGCTGGCCATTGCCTGCTATGTGGCGACTGAAGTTGCGATTTTTGTCTGGTTGCCCACCTTATTGCAGCAGTATCAAGGCGATTTCACCACGTTGGCGGCGCATGCCATTACGGTGTTTTTTATTCTGCGTACTGTCGGCCGTTTTCTGGCGGAATGGCTGTTAAGCCGTTTTAACTGGACGGTGTTACTAGCCTGGTTTGGCAGCGCGATTTTTGTCTGTTTTGCACTGAGTATGCTGGGAGGCGTCGATTGGGCCTTGTGGCTGATGCCATTGTCCGGACTCTTTATGTCGATGATGTACCCAACGCTGAATTCCAAAGGCATCAGTTGTTTTGAACGCCATCAACATGGTGCAGTCGCTGGTTTAATTCTGGCCTTTACCGCTTTAGCCGCGGCATTAGGGCCGCTATTGATGGGCTTGGTCGGCGATTTATTTGGTAACGTCCGTTACGGTTTTTACCTCGCCACCGGTTTTGCTCTGTTGATGGCGATTGGTTTGTGGTGGAACCATCTGGTGCAGCCAGCAGCGAAACGTCTTGCTGCCGTGTCCCACTAAGCAGTTCTGGGTAGCAATCAACACATCATTTGACTGAGATGAACATCAGGTTTGCGCTGGTCGGTTTCAGCCAGTGTTTTGTGGCGCTGTGGCTGAGTCCGGGCTATGACGCCTCTATCATTGAGACCACATCTTGACCCCAATGCTACTGATTGCTGCGACAGCGCTGGCTGATGGCGGCTTTCATAGTCATCAGCGCACTGGCATAGCCGTTGCTCTTCTTGCCTGACGCCAATAATAACGCCACTTACCAGGCAGGGATGTTTTATGTCTTTGACTCAGCACACCAATCCATTTACCAGCACCATCAACCCACAGGGCAGCCATCGCATTGCAGTTGATGAGCCTCTGCCAAGCTTGTCGTTGCGCCAATTGTGTCAGCTGCCGCATGCGGCAGTGCAGCCTCAGCAGCGCCTGGCAGTGATGCGTGCTGCAAGAGCGACACTGGCAGATCCGGCGGTTGTGGTATCCGCCACAGATGCGGACAAACTGGCGGCACTGGCGCATTACCTGTGTGACTGGCCGTTGCTGCAGACCATGCAGCAGCGGGGCTTGTGGCTTCCCACCCCGCCAGAACAAGTGCGGCCAGCGATTCAGTTTGGTCAGTTTACCCAGGCACTTTGCATGTTAGAGCAGCCGCCGGCCACAGGCGCTGCTGCCCAGTGGCTACAGCCGATGCGACAAGCACTGCAGCAATTGCTGCATCAACAGCCGTATCCGGTTGAAGCTTTGCTGCAGGGGCCTGTCAGTCTGACGCCGCTGCAGTTTCATCATGTAGCTGATTTTATCTGGCAATACGCCGATCCAAACATTGGCCGGCTCTGTAATCTGCCGGTTTTTCCATCCGCAGAACACTGGATGACCTGGTTATACCTGTGCCAGCAGGAGCCGGCACGCCATCTGTTTGCGGTGATGCATGCCGATTATGGTTTTATCGGTTCGGTCAGTTTGCAGGTATTTGATGGTATTGGTTTTTTCTATTACTGGCTCGGCGCAGATTTTCAGGGCCAGGGTTTTGGTCCGGCGGCTGTTGACCTGTTAATGCAGCTGGGTCGGCAGCATTTGGGGATGGATTGCTGTTATGCCAAAGTGTTTAATTACAATCTGGTTTCCAATAAGGCTATCAGCAAGTTGGGATTTCAGCGGCTGGCGCTGCGGGCATTGCCACCAGCCGACACTGAAGTGTTTTATTATCTGGGGGCTGCACAAAGTCGCGCCACTCATCACCGTAACCTTAGTCTTTTGTTACAGCAGATGAATTCTGGGATTGATCTGGCAGAGTTGCCGCCACTGTGAGCTGTGGCGGCTTTACTGTTATGAATTCAAGCCATTACTTTTTGGTTTCTTCAATGAAGTTGTCAGGTCATTGGCGCCCGAGGCGGCGTAAGTATCGCGGTCTTGGCTCACCAGCAACCGGTGGATCTCCGGCTCGTTCTGCTGAAGCTCGAGCGAAGCCTCAATTCTTTGGCCCAGTCCAGTCAGATACTTGTAGAGCAGTAAGCCGGCGAACACACGAGGGTTATAAAATATTTTCACCGGCGGTTTGATCACGAACATCGTGGTTGGTATGCGAAACATAAACGGCAGGTAATTAACAAACAACCTGGATGACCAGAGTTGAGTGGCGACCTTGGTGTTGGTGCGGACAGATTTCGGTAGCGTAAAGGCGAGCACGCCGATGCCAACCCAACCAACAATCTCTGCAAACCGGTCGGTAATTACATCGCAATAGCCACCGGCCAGCTGCTTTGACTTATCCAAAATCAGCATATTCGGCTGCATGATTGTGTACTGTGAGGTTATTGTGTTATTCCAGATATATTTTTGGACAGCAAAGGATTGTTTCATCTGGTGTAGCCAGATCTTTTGAAAACTCCAGCCGGTACTTAAAATGCTGTTAAAGTTGATTGCATTATAATATGTCTGATAAAGCGCTTTGCGCTGAGCGAAGTATCTTCTGGTTAGATCCGGATTTTGAAAAATAGTTAATATATTAGCTGGGTGTGCTGAGCGGTAGGTGCAGCCAACTACTTTATCCATTATAACGCCAACGCCGCTTCCAGTGTAATAAATGGCTGGTCGGGTCAGCTTGGAAAATTGGTCAAAAATAAAATTTTCAACACGATATTTTGGTCGCATGAAAAAGTATGCATTTTCAATGTTTTTATGTTTTATGAAATCGTAAGCACAATCATGCCCATATAAAACTTTATTTAATGCAAGGTCGCCATATATCCGGCGTTGTTCAATCAGCACATTCTTGTAAACAGTCAGCGAATTGCTACCGCTTTGTATTCTGTCTTTGATCTGGTCATAAATTGTTCTGCTGCCTTCGCTCATGATATCCCTCGATGTTGAATGCTGGAGGCGACTGATCCTGCGATAAATTCTGCAAAACCAGTGCTTCACCGCCGAGCTGAAAAAAAACGGCCGGAATGGGCAGATTCATAGGCTGGGAGGGGTCATCTTGACCTTGGTCAGGCTACGCCGGATTGGAATTTGCTGGTAATACTGGCGGTTTTTGGTATACACGCTGACCATCGCCGTCATGCTAAGAGATTTGTAATCGGTCAGACTTTGTGACTCCAGATCAATGCCATAGCATTCAACACCTTGTGTCAGGCAAGGGAATAAATAGCCATAGACTTCTGTGGTGGAAAAATCGTGTTTAGTCGCCACGCTTTTGTTCAGCAGAGCTTTTTGCAGTTCAGCCGCCAGGCTGCCTTGCGTGCCAATCGTCAATAGTAAAAGTGCATTCTGCGATTCGGGGTTGTTGCTGAACTGCTCACGCAGCTGCTCCATATTGGCATAGGTGTACTGTTTCGAGGCTGCGCTGGCATTGCTGGTCAGATACAGCTTCAATGTGGCCGGATCCTCGATTTGCAGAGAGTCCAGGTACTTTGCTATCTGCGTGCTGTCCAGCCACTGGTTCACACCGTTATACAGCAAAGGGACGCCGGCATTACCTAACCCACAGATTAATAAGGTACATTCGTTGCCTTCCAGCTTCATTTGCGGTGCTGATTCTGCCAGAAAAGTTTCAGTGTCCTTGCGCAGTTTGTTTAGTACCGCCAGCGAAATTTTGTAATACATATCACTGGTCATCAGCTCGGTATCAAGCTTGTCAACCGAGTTGTCATCAATAGATAACCTGCCGATCAAAATATCCTGGAATATCAGCGCGTCAGTCCGGTTGGAAAAAAATGGCTGGATCCATTCTCTGGTTTTGGGTTTTTCTGCGCTGATCACAGCCCTGGTAAAGTTTGCACCAAATACATTGTCAAACAGTGTGGCCATGTCACTGAGCGGGCTGCAGATATATTTCTTCATGATGGTCTCCAAATGATAAGGGTATTTTAATCGTCAGACTGCGATGCACAGATCAATGAAGGCAAAAAGTCTGCCAGTGTGTCTGGCATATAGCATTTATCCTATGATTATTATTGATTTTCAATGTAATCAGATGTTTGTGTTTTGTTTGTGGCTAGCGCTAGCATTGTATGTAGTTGTGGTGGCGGGCTATTGTTGCGGTGAGTGTTTTTTATGTGGACGGAATTGTCCATGTATAGCAGTGTACTGGATGATTTAGTCTGTTCATGCGCTGAAACTTAATTTGAATTAGTGACAAATTCAAAAAAAATAAAGATGAATTCAAAAGCGGTACATTGCACGGCGGTGCTAGCATCATTTTCATTTGGACACGGAGAGCCCTGAGTGAATGCTGCAAATGATTTAACCACGATATGTTCGGAGGTATTGCCGGGTGTCATCAGCCAGAATAAAGCGATGAAAACGCTGGCGGCGTATTTGGCGAAAATTGCGCTCAGTGACGGGGCTGTGTTCCTGCATGGCGAAACCGGTACCGGCAAAGATCTGATCGCCCAGGCCATTCACCAGAAAAGTGGCCGGTTGGGGCGCATTGTCAGCGTGAACTGTGGCGCTATTCCGGAGAATTTATTTGAATCGCTGTTTTTCGGCCACGAAAAAGGTGCCTTTACCGGTGCCGACAAAAAGCAACAAGGTTTTTTTTATCAGGCCAATTTCGGCACGCTGTTCCTGGATGAGATCGCCGAACTGCCGTTGATCCACCAGGCCAAATTATTACGGGTGCTGGAAAGCCGCCAGTTCAGCCGGATCGGTAGCAGTGAAACCGAAGCATTTACCGGACGGGTCATCAGCGCTTCGCATGTCAATCTGGCCGAGCAGGTGCAGCAACGGCTGTTCCGCGAAGACTTATGGTATCGGATCAATCTGTTTGAGATCACGGTCCCGGCGCTGCAGCAGCGGCGGGATGATATTCCGCTGCTGGCGCAGTATTTTGCCCGCCTGAGCAACCGGATCCGTTTCAGTGGCTGTGCGCTGAAATTGCTGCAGTTCGCTGACTGGCCCGGCAACATCCGGCAGCTGAAGAATTGTGTCGACAAGCTGGCGGTACTGGCAGATGGACCTGAAGTAACTGCGCAAAGCATCCAGCAACTGGCGATGTGTGAAGAACATGTCGACTGGGCGGTGCGGGTGGCGCAGGAAATTATTGAAATGCCGGTCAACAACAAACTGAAAACCATTTATGACGCGCTGATTGCCCAAGCGGTCGAACGCAGCAATGGCAATAAGACAGAAGCGGCGCGGCTGCTGGGGGTGCATCGTAAAGTGATTGAGCGCCGGCTGGCGCAAATCCAGACCCGCGGCGGTGCGGCGCACGAGGTCATGCTATGAGCCAGACCGTTCAACCCATGGCACCGGCAGATGCCGCCCGTCAACAACTGCAACAACTGAAAACTGATTCCAGCCAGCAACTGGCACAACTGATGCTTGAGCAGCAACACAAGCTCAGCCAGATGGTACAGCAGTTGCAAGATCAACAGCCGGTGGCCGCGCCCGCAACGCTTAGCAGTGAAGAAGGCAGCGCAGCAGGCAGTACATTGGCGCTGGCTGGTGTGTTGCAGTTGCAGCAGGGCAATATTGGCAACATGGACCTGTTGCTGCAGCGGATCCACACGACGATGAACAGTGTGCTGGCTACGCCTGGTCCACAGCGAGGAGGGAGTGATGATGACAAAACCGGTCCAGCTGTTTGATGCGGTGAAAACTGCTGATGGTGACTACGAATGTCAGCCGATCAGTGCCACAGCATTTGACGGGCCGCTGGAGGCGACGTCGTCGGATGCGGCGGCAGGCACTGCGACAGATCCCACGGCGCAGCAGGTGTTTTTTATTGACAGCAACATCATGCAGTCCGTATGGCCGGACTGGGCAGCCGAGGCCCAGGCGGTGTTTCTGCAAAGCCTGCACAGCAATGCGCTGGGCGGTCACACCTCTTATTTTCAGGAGGTGCACGCGCGTTTTGAACAGATGCGGCAGTCCTTGCAGCAGCAATTGGACCAGTACAGCCGCTATGGTTAACTACTGTGGAGTCTGCATATGAGTGTGTCAGTTGCCGCGATCGCAGAAGCCGCAGCCCGGTTTGCAGCGGATGAGCTGAAGGCATTTCGCGCATTTATTGATGTCAGCAAAGCGTTACAAGGTGCGGTGAAAACCCAGCAAAACCAGGCCGCCGACACTTTTAACGCCATGCAGGCCGCGCTGGACAGTCTGCAACAGCCGGTCGCTGCCAATGGGCTGGCAGTGATTGCCGTGCTGGAAGCTGATGCCGCTTATCTCAAGGCGCTGCAAGCTGTGACGCTGCTGCCGGCTGATGTGAATCAACCGACGGTCACGCTGGCTTATATGCAGGCATTTTTACAGCAAGTGGATACGACGATGGCGCAGCAGGTACAAAGCGCAGACAGCGAGGGAGCACAGGGCGATGAGTGAAAGCAATAATGCGACCAGTTCTGCCCAGCAACTGATCCAGCCGTCGGTGAATCAGTCCATTGCGCTCGCAGTACAAAGTGCAGTCGATCTAATGCGAAATCTAAATACGATTGAGACCACAGTCATCGGTGTGGCGTCGGCCGCCTGGCTGGCCGAACCAGGAAATACGGCGTACAAAGACATTATCGAAAATGCCACCAAAACCATCACTTTTGCGGTGGAAAACCTGGCAAAAGTGGGCACAGTCGGTGCAGGCGTCCTGACGGATCTGAAACCGGATTGATTGGAACCGCTGCCCGCGCAACCACCTGAAAACAAGGAGAATATATGACAGAGATGAATCACGCCGTGGTGCAAAGTGTTGCACTGGTCAACGCGCTGACCGTGGGGATGGCGCCAGCGATGGCCATGGGCAGCCAGTATCAGCAGCTGGCATATAACATCGGTCTGGCGACGCTGAATCAGGTATTTGCCCAACAACAGGCCAACATCACGCATCAGGCGACGGCCGTAGCCGGCGTGTTGCATAGCTGGCGCTAAACCATGATGCAGCCGGATAAACCCGAAAATGCAGTAGCGCAGCAGACAGTCGCCAGTGGCCAGGACTTATTGCAACAAGCGCTGGCGCTGTTTGATATGCAGCCTGTGCAGCCGGTGGCGTTGGTTTTCCCCAATGTGATTAGCGAACCAGGCGTTTTATCTGCTACGCAGATGCAACAATATGTCGGCCAGCTGTATGCGCAGCAGGAACAGTTATTTGCCGCGGTAGACGCGACAGAACCGGCACCGCAGCCGAATACAGAGCCGTCGCTAGAATCCGCTGAGCTGCAGGCGATCCGGCAGATGTACGCCGGGGACTGAGCCACCCGGGTATGAGTTTGCTGACCAGCCAAAGCCTGTTGCCCAAAGCCCGGCTTGAACAGGATTTACAGTTGACGCTGGGCAGTCGTATTACAGCCCAGCTGACGCTGTTACAGCAACAGCGGCCCCGCATCTACCGCGATATGCAAAGCGACTGGCTGACGCCATATCAGCCGCCGTTATCGTCCGGCAATACCAGCGCGCTGCAATCCACACCTCTGCCATCGGATCTGCCCTGGTACTGGCAACAGCTGATACTGCCAGACCAATCGATCTGCTCTGAACTGGTGCTGATGCGCCGTGACCACGTCCTTTATCTGACTTATCTGAACATCTTACCGGCGGACTTTGGTTTGTTCAGTCCGCTGTGGCCACAACAGGCAATGCATTACGCCGATCGCCTGATAGCCGAAACGCTTGGCAATATCGTCGCCATGGCTCAGGCACAGCATGATCTTGCCATTGTCAGCACCCTGACCAATCCGAATCTGGCCGCCATCTTTGTGCATCAGCATTTTCAGCAAACCCCCGGCGGCAGCCAGATCGTCGGTTTCCCGCTGCCCGCGCGTTATGTCCGGCTGCTGCCGATTTTTTAAACTGTTCGGTGCTTTAGATCCAGCGTAGCGTGGTTGAGTACGATTTTTCGACCGGCCATTGCCCGGTAGCCGGATCAGACCGCCGAAATTTCTGAAGTGGATGAAATGAACCGCTGCTTGGTGTCACCAGATAGTTTTACTGCCACAATTAAATTTAAAAATACATATAAAACAAATGGATATGTATTTTAGTTGCAGTTTTTTCACTGGCACAGCCAATGCACTGTTAAGGCAGAGTCCCTGAAAACGGATTCGAAAACAATGTCCTAGCGGTTCAAAAACCATGGAGAAAGATTATGTCCAGTGCACAACTTGTAAATGGCGCGGTCGTCGACTCTGTCACTATTACCAATACTAAAGTTCTGGCTGAAGCCCCCGCAATGGCGATGGGCAGTTTGTATCAGACTATCGGGAATTCTGTTGCCATGGCGGCGGCCAATGCGGTTTATGCCCAGCAACAGGCCAATGTGGTGTATCAGGCTTCGACCACCCTTGGGGTGACCAAACTGTTCGCACAAAACTCGTAACCACGCGGTGGTTTCAGTCTCGTCCATCGGGAGATTAGCTCATGTCACAACCATGTGAAGTTAACGGAGCCATCGTTGATGCGGTCGCCGGCTCTAACGCGTCAGTCGTTGCTGTTGCTCCGGCGATGGCAATGGGAAATTTGTATCAGACGATTGGCAATTCTGTGGCGATGGCAGCGGCAAACGCCGTCTATGCCCAGCAACAGGGCTGGGTCACCTCTCAGTCTGCCGGTACCTTAGGGATCACTAAATTGTTCAGTCAGAATAAGTGATCAACAACGATTCAACCACCAGTAAGTAGGCGGAAGCCACTTCAGGAGAATGCAATATGTCAAATGCTCCAGCTCAGCCAACAGCGGTCAACGGCGCTGTTGTCGATTCAATAGTGACCGCCAATACCAAAGTGCTGGCCGAAGCGCCGGCGATGGCGATGGGTAGTTTATACCAGACCATTGGCAATTCAGTGGCAATGGCCGCGGCAAACGCAGTGTACGCGCAGCAGCAGGCCAATGTCGGCTATCAGGCCGCCAGCACCCTTGGTGTGACCAAGCTGTTCGCAGATAACAAATAACCGGGTTTTATCAGTGTAAAAGGAGAACACGATGAGTAGCACATCTCAACCAACAGCAGTCAATGGCGCCATTATTGATGCAGTCACGATTGCCAATACCAAAGTACTGGCCGAAGCACCAGCGATGGCGATGGGTAGTTTGTACCAGACCATTGGCAATTCAGTGGCGATGGCGGCGGCCAATGCGGTGTATGCGCAGCAGCAGGCCAACGTGGCATACCAGGCGGCGACCACTTTGGGTGTCACCAAGTTGTTTGCCCAGAACAAGTAACCAAAGCTGCACTCTTTGAAAAGCGCCCGTGGCGGGCGTTTTTCAGGAGGCATTTATCCTGACCCGCACATCTGTTTGCGCTGTGGCTCAACGGATGACCATCAGACAGGTATCTATTATGTCCGACACCGATTACATCAAAAGCTCAGTTGCCATCAATGACGAAGTGCAAAGTCAGAGTAATGAAACTCTGCAGACGCTGTCGCTGGGGGCGTTGGTCAACGCCACCTCATTGACGATGCTAAATAACACCTCAAACCAATATGCGGCACAGACGCTGGCTAATTCGGCGATGGTGCAGGTTTGTAACAAAATTCTGAGTTCATAGACCGATCCGGACCTATGTATTCATTTGTGATTTCAGGAGTCTGCTATGCCCACGACACCACCAGCCGCCGAGATATTTAATTGTCTCAAAGCGTCATTTGACCAGACTGCCAACAATGCGCAGGCGCAATGGTCCATTGATTTCAGTCGGCAACAAAATCGCTTGTTGCTGTCCGTACAGATCGGTCCGACAGAACCGCTGAAGGCCGGCAGCTGTCTGCAAAGCAGTATTGATGCAGATGGTCTGAACACCCTGAGCGAATTTCTGGCCCAGGTCAAAATGCAGATGGCAAACCCAGGCTGACATCCGCCGGGAAATCGCGACAGCCACTAACCAATGAGAACCGCATATGACTGAATCAAAACAGCAAACGCCACCAAGTTCGAAGCTGGGCCTGACGGCGGAAGAGGCCGCCGGCGCGTCGATTGCCCAGTCGATCGCGCTGGCGGCACAAAACGAAGTGGATGCATACCGTAATCAGAACACGGTGAACATGGTGGCCATGGGAGTTGCTTATGCTAAGTGGCTGCAAAATCCCACGCTGAGTAAACAATACAGTGAGGTGGTCAATGCGGCACGTCTGAGCATGGGGAATGAAGAGTCTGATGTGATCAAAGCCTTTGCCGGTGGAGTTAGCAAGGCCAGCGTCCAAACCCGCGCGGAGAATAATCCGCCCCCGCAAGCTGCGGCGGCCGGTGCGCCGGGCCCTGGCAAACATTCGCTGCCGGGAAGGGTATTCAGTTATTTTTTATCCCCACCGGCCAAGCCGGAGCAATCTTAACCTCCTTAGTGAAACGCGGACTCAGTGGCAGGCGTGCCCGGCCAGGCGGCAACATATTAGCCCGGCTTGGCTGGTTGTGTCTGCTGCTGGCTGCCGTTGCTTGTTTAAAACCGCTGCTGTTCCAGTGAATCCAGCAGATGCTGCATCACACTACGTTTTGCTGCCGCCCGTTGTTGCTGTTGGACCGCCTCTGATTGTAGTACCTCGGTTATTGCCGATAAATCAATGGCCTGCCGGGTGGCGGTGACTGCGTCCTGTGGCGACATCTGCTGTAACCAGTTGGCAGGTTGCCAGTACCAGCCAAAACGATCAAATACTGCCACCTGTTTATCGGATGCCATCACCAGCGCCTGTTACAGCAGCAGCGCGGGCAACACCGGCGCTAAGTTGGTCGCAGATGGCTCGCTTGCGGCTTCAGTGATGGAGGCTGTTGCAGCATCGGAGTTGCTCGTTGGGGTGGTGTCCGGCAGCGGCAGCTGCGGGAAGTGGCTTAGCAATTGCTGATACAACTGCTGGTGCCAGCACAGCAAACGGCTAAGGTCGTTGATTTGCTGGGTGCGGGCCCGGAACTCCCGCTGATAATCGAACCAGTGCTCTGCTTCGGAGGGCTGCGGACAGCTGTACAATAAATCAATCAGAGCACTTTGGGTGTCTGGATATAAAGCAGCCACCTGCTCAGCCTGCGACAGGCTGATGTGTTCTGGCAGCAACTGCCAGCGCTCGCTGAAAATAAACAGTTGCTGCATCTGTGCGCCAAATGCCTCCAGCCGGGCAGGGCTGAGCGGTCTTTGCTGATAGGGGTTGTCCGTTGCAAAGGCCAGCGTTTGTTGTAACAGCACATTCAGGCTCAGAAAATTAATTGTATTCAAAGGGGTGGCTGCCATTTTTAATTCCTGTTAGTCATATCGGTTATAGCTTTGCGCGCTGTCCACAGGCACCGTTGCTGTGGTGCCATTTGTGCCGCTATCCAGCGCCGGTAGGCAGCTAACAGACTTTGCAGCGGTGGTTTGCCTTGGCCCGGAATCGCCGTCGTAACGGTTCAGGTCGCGGTAAAACAGCACAATCTGACTGAATAGCTGCTGACATGCCGCCTGTTGTGCCGGATCGCCGCTCAGATCCGCCAACGCCTGCAAAATGGGACCGAGTTCTGCAGTTAACCGCCGGACTAATGGCGCGGATACGGCGTCGCCGTGGCTCTGGCAACACAACAAGTTGGCCTGCTTCAGCCAGTGCAGTAGCAGCTCGGCGCTTTGGGCATCCGCATTGCATTGCTTGATTAAGCTGATCACGAGGATCGGATCTATCTGCATAAAACCTCCGCTGTCAGCGCATTTACCCGTATCTTCAAGGATGACGGGTATAAAACTGCGCCGTAAAAGCCAGAACAGAAGCCAGATACGTGCCAATCCCCCAGGGTTGCTGCCTGTGCCCCCGGCACCTGCAAAACTGCATCGGAATTGCGTTGCTACTGCGCCGGTTATGCACCAGGCAGTCGGCGATCCGGGGGGCGCTGTGCAGACCGGTGGTGTAAACCGGCCAGTGGCGCACACGCCGTGGCGCGATCTGACCACTATCCCCTTCATCCTTGAAGATTCCGGGGCTGTTGGCCGCCTACCCGAATCTTCAATGATTTTGAGTATATATGGTGCTCTAAACATCATTGAGATCCTGGCGGATTTGTTTCGGAGTCTGATTAAACAGACTTTTGAAAGAGGTGGAAAAATTGGCCTGCAGCGGATAGCCCAGCCGTGCAGAGATTTCCTGAATACTTAAGGTGGTATCGACCAACAGTTGCCGGGCCTTCTGCATCCGCTGTGCGCGCAACCAGGCGGATACCCCGATATTTAGCTCCTTTTTAAATGCTTTGGCTAAACTGTTGCGATTGGTATTCATCGCTTTACTGATCGAGCTTAGCGTCAGCGGTTGCTCCAGATGCTGTTGAATGTAAAGGCAGGTTTTTTCCACCAGCACTTTGTGTTTGCGACTGAGTGGCGGCGCATTGCAAGAGGAAACATTGAGGTGTTGTTGCGGGAGTGGTAATAATATTTTTTGATAGACCTGCATAAATTGTTCAATCGACGCGCGCTCCAGCGGGCCGGTTAAGCGGAACGTGTGACTGTGCAGATGAATAATGGCCGATGCCTGAAGGCACTCTGCCAGCAGCTGTTGCGCCAGAATAAAGCTACTTTCTTCTTCGATGATAAATACAGTCATTTTTTTTGAGACTGTGTAATTCAACATTGTGCATACTGTCGGTGACCATGCATTGATATTCTTTGGTCAGAACTTGCCATAATGGCATCAATTGTTGTGGATTGTTTGAAATGAAAACCAGAATTAAAGTGTCATTAATCATCAATGTACCCTCTGTTTATTACAAAATGTTTATACAATAATTAACAATGTGATGTTTGAGTGTTTTATTTTTGTGCTTTAGTGGCAAAACAAGTCGCCGGCAGAATGATCTGCAGCATATTTGTCGTCTTTCACTGAGGCTGAAACATAATATGGTTCGACAGTTACAGCTGTAGCAGCACAATTGTTGGCAAAAGCCACAGAATGGCGCTTTATATTTTTGTGATGAAAACTTGATATATTTTCTTAAGCTGTTAGAACCATTGCCTATTTTTTATACGGAACGACGTTCAAAACAAAGGCCGCAAGATAGCTGCCGGTGAATGCTTTTTGGCTGTGGCAAAAACGTGGTGGGTTTATTGTGTTTGTCATTGCGGGGCAATTCATAAATAAGGTCGGTAAATAGCAGATATTTACCGACCTTTTTCTTGTCTACAGTACCGGAATTAACTCTATCGCCGCGCCACCGCCGGGCTGCAGTTTCAGCTTTATCTTGCTACCGGCTTTCACCGTACTGTTAGTGATCTGATAGGCCATCGGCTTGGTTTCCCAGTGAGCGTCCGGGGCATCTACGTAGCTAATCATCTGATAACTTTGGCCAGGCTTGAGGAAATCCAGTTTCACCGTCAGCTCCCGCGCTTGTTCATTACTGGTGGCGCCTAAGTACCAGTTTTCTGAGTGTTTATCCTGCCGGGCAATGACCAGATACTCACCAATTTTCCCTTGTAGCGCTTTGCTTTGTTGCCAGTCGGTTGGTACCGCGTCGATAAAGGCAAAGGCAGGATGTCCCTGATAATTCTCTGGTAAATCGGCAGCCATTTGCAGCGGGCTATATAAAGTAACGTACAGCGCTAACTGATTGGCCAGCGTCGAAGGAACTCTATTGTTCGGACGATGTTGTTGATAATTAAAATTAAAAATCCCCGGGGTAAAGTCGATAGGGCCTGCCAAACCCCGGGTAAAGGGGATAATCACCGTGTGGTTTGGCAGGTTACCGCTATCTGGACTGCCGCCGTTGTACTCCATGCCACGCACACTTTCGCGCGTCATTAAATTCGGATAGGTGCGGCTCAGGCCGGTATCCTTCACCGTTTCATGCGCGTTCACCATCACGCCGTGGCGCGCCGCAGTTTCAGTGAGTCGCTGGAAATGCTGCACCATATATTGGCCGTCGTGCCACTGGTTTTGGTCAATCCGCTTACCGACATAACCCATTTTTACCGAAGTCACGCCAAGCTGTTGATAAAGCTTAAAAGCTTCATCCATTTGTTGTTCGTAATACTGCACGCCGGCCGCGGTTTCATGATGACCGATCAACCGCACGCCTTTTGCTTTGGCGTAGGCGGCGACCTTGTTGATATCAAAACCAGCTACAGCTTTAGTGAAGTTAAAAGTCGGCGGACGTTGCCACCACTGACCTTCCCAGCCTTGGTTCCAGCCTTCAACTAACACGCCGTCGATATCATGTTGGCTGGCAAAATCAATATATTGCAGCGCGCGTTCTGTCGTAGCACCTTGGATAGGGCCGGGTGACCAGTCTTTCTGACCAATATGCATTTCCCACCAGATGCCGATGTATTTGCCAGGTTTGATATAACCAAGCTCGACATCTTTCGCCGGTGGCTCGTTTAGGTTCAGGATCAGATCTGAATTAAGCAACGCCACTTCTGAGTCCGCCACCTGAATGGTGCGCCAGGGGGTGTTAAAGGGAGTCTGGGTATAGACCTTATCGCCATTGGCCCAGGGTACTAAATCGGCGGTCAGGGTGATGTGATTGTCAGTGATATTACGCAGCGTCATCGAGGCATAATTCAGCAGTGCTGCTTCATGCACCGCAACCGCGATGCCTTCATCGGTCAACGTCAGCGGCGTATGCGCCACATCAATTGAGCTAAGCGCCGAATTCAAATACTGATACTCAAAACTCAGGTCACGGTAAGCCGGGATCCACCAGGCTTTAAAGTTGCGGGCAAAAGCAAATTCGGTCAGTTCATTGCTAATCACTACTTTGTTTAAATGCGGCTGCGCCGGCAGATGATAACGAAAGGCAATACCGTCGTTGTATGCGCGAAAAACTAGTTGCAGTTGCCGTGGTTTATCGCCTGTTTCAATAGCATCCACTACCAATTCGGCAAAGTGATCAACAATAGTCGCCCGTTGTCCCCACACCGGTTGCCAGCTGCTATTTGAGGTACGTGGTGTCACTTTCAGCACTTTAAGTCCAGCTTGCAGCGGCGATTGATCTTTAAACGCCATGCCCAAATGAGAGGGTTTTAACACCGGTCGACCTTTAAAATTCAGCTGATAACTGAAAGCCTGCTGGTTCAGAGTTAAGGTCAGCGTTAGCGCTTGATCCGGCGATTGCAGCTGCCATTGTTGTGGGGCGTCACTGGTGTTGGCCGTTGTGTTGGCAGCCCAGCAGCCGCTGCAATAGCCAGCCATCACCAATAAAAGGATTGGTAAAAATCGGGTCATCTTATAGTCCTTCATCAAAGCAGAAGCTGGTTATTGCTTGGTATAGCGCAGGAGAAATTCATCATGCGACAGCATCTGTGCCAGCGGTTGTTGTTTGGCGTCACGGATTTTCTGCAGTGTTTGCAACAGTTGCGCGTCCGGCACAGCTTTCGCCGCTGGGTGATGCTCCAGGGGCTGGATGCCCTGGCCCAGCATCACCTGCAGCCAGGAGGCGTCGCGGAAAATGTCATTCTGATCATTAAAAATGGCGGCAGTTTGCTGAAATAACGCGATTTTCTCAGCCAGTCGTGGTGGGATTGCCATGTGGCGCATATCGCGCCAGAACTTAGAATCATCACGTTGATTGACATGGTAGTGCAGCACAATAAAGTCGCGGATGGTCTCAAATTCCTGTTTGGAATCAGCGTTGTAATAGTCAATCACCGTTTGCGAAATCTGCTGATGCGGAAACATTTTGAGTAGCCGCACAATACCCGACTGGATTAAATGGATGCTGGTCGATTCCAGCGGTTCGAGAAAACCAGAAGACAGCCCAATGGATACCACATTTTTGCACCATTGCTCGGTGGTGCGGCCGGTTTGAAATGAGATTTTGCGCGGCTCGGCCAAAGCATTTGCATCGAGATTTCCCATCAAGGTGTGATGGGCTTCATCGTCGGATAAATAATCCGAGCAATACACCAAGCCGTTACCATTGCGGTGGGTTAGCGGAATACGCCACTGCCAACCGGCTTTATGCGCAATGCTGCGGGTATAAGGCAAGGTTTGGGCGAAGCGTTCGCTAGGTACTGCGATGGCGCTGTTGGCCGGTAAATAATGGCTCCAGTCTTCAAACGCCACGCCTAAGGTTTTTCGGACCAATAACGCGCGTAATCCGGTACAGTCGATAAATAAATCACCGTGGATTTGCCTGCCGTCTTTCAAATGCAAACTGCGGATATGGCCGCTGATCGCATCTTGTTGCACCAGCTCAATCAACCCCTCAGTGCGCACCACACCAGATTTTTCGGCGATTTTGCGTAAATAGCGGCCATATAAACCAGAATCAAAATGATAGGCATAGGGCATTTCGTACAGCGGGTTCGGGGTTTTGATAATGTTAAATTTGCCTTGCTCGGCGCAGAGGAAATTCAGGTCAAAATCCCATAACGACTGGGTAAGGCCAGCCTTTTTCGCCTGTAACCAATAATGCTGGAACGGGCAAAAGCCTAATTGCGCGCCCGGAGCGCCAAAGGTGTGGTAATAACTTTCGCCCTGGGTTCTCCAGTTTTCAAATTTAATCGCGAGTTTAATGGTGGCTTTGGTTTCGCGTAAAAACTCCGCTTCATCCAAGCCAAGATATTGATTAAACACCTGTATAGGCGGAATGGTTGCTTCACCAACGCCAATAATGCCGATATCGTCGGATTCAACCAGCTCGACGTCGATTTGCTGTTGCAGCACTTTTTTTAATAAAGCGGCTGCCATCCAGCCGGCAGTGCCGCCGCCGGCAATCACAACTTTTTTTATCATCAGATTACCCTGATTTCAAATTGTCGGGCTTTCGTAAAAGAAGATCTCATCATCTGCTATCGATCAGTGCGACCAATTACCGCAGCATGATGAGATCCTGTTCAACAGGTGAATATCACGGCTGGGCCGGATAAACTACTCAATAAAACGAGTAATTAAAGTTCAGCATATAGGTTGGGCCAAACTGCCGGCGTAAGGTCACTATGCCATTGGCATCGACGGTTTCTTCATCAACATCGGTCAGGTTGCTGCCTTGCAAGGACACGCGCAGACCTTTCAGATAATCGATATCACTTTCGGCAAAATCATAGCTGATTTGCGCATCCAGTAACCGCACACCTTTGCGGTTAGCTGTTTCGATTTTATTCGAACCACCGCGTTGATAAGTCAGGAAATCCGAGCGGTCAGTCCCGGCCAGCCGTACCTCAAAACCGTTGCGTTCATAGTAGGCGGTCAAGGCAAAAACCTTGTCCGACTGACCGGGAATACCGGCGCCATCCTGCAGTTTGGCATCAATTAAGGTGGCTGAAGCTGCAACGCCAAAACCTTCCAGCATATCGTGTACTACGCTCAGCGGCAGGTTGGTGGTGAGCTCGGTGCCTTTGACTTTACCGGTGAGGCCATCTTCAAAAAACGAAGAAAAACCGTAATTTGGTGGCGTAGCCACATCACCAACATTGTACGGCCTATCCAGTGGACCATAATTGCCAGCGGTATCAATCACCCGGTTGTGGAAGTTAGGGATGTAATAGTTGGCGCCGCCATTGCCTGGATCGTTGGTGAAATCGATCAGTGCATTGCCGTCACGGGTCCAGTTCACTAAGTCTTTGTAAAACACTGCCAGTGAAATATAACCTTCAGTTTCAAAATACTTCTCAAAGGATAAATCGAAGTTGTTCGATTCCAGCGGTCTTAACTCTGGGTTACCGGCAAATTTTGACCAGGGCGAACCATAGGTTTGCACCGCGGCCTGACTGTTTGGAATAGTAATTAAATCAATGTTTTGGTCAAACTTTACAAAGCCAGACGCTTTCATCTGATCGATACGGGCCCGGCTGATAGTTTTGTTGGCGGCGGCGCGAACAAAAGTATTATCCAGCACTTCAATACTGACGTTCAGACTTGGCAGCACATGGCTGTAACTGGCGCCAGACTCTACCAGACAACGGCTGTCGGTCTGGTTGTTGTTGTCATCATCACAGACTTTAAAATTCGGCCCAACTACGCCAATAAAACCTGAGGATGTTTGATCGGTATCGACATATTGCAGACCAATATTACCCAGTACCGGCAAGCCAGAAAGCTCAGTGTCGAAGTCAGTTTTGACATACAGGGTCATCACTTCTTCATTCACGTCATAAGTGTCACCCAAGCGATCCGGTTCCAGCAAACCTGCATCATTCAGCTTGTAAGTACCATCAAAATAAGGTGCAAAACCATCGTAAGCCACGACCTGGCCTAGGCCAGCCCAACTTAAATCGGCCAGACCCAGCCGGTATTTTTCCGGGATCGCAGTTGAAAATGGGTAAGCGGTCGACGTGGCGAAAAAGCCTTTGTTAATTTTATCTTTAAAGCGGTCGCTGTAATTGACGCCGGCGGTGAATTTGGTGAATACACCCAGTTCAATATTGCCCTGGAATTCCAGTCGCGCTGTGGTCAGCTCTTCACTGAAATCGGCGTAATTCATAAAGCCGTCTTGCGCATTTAAAAAGCTGTACGGTGTGCCGGAAGCTTGCAGCACGTTGGTTTGGAACTGGCTGGCTAAACTAGCCAGACTGCCGCCCCAGACTTGCGGCCCGGTCAGTTGTAAGGCATTGGGATCGGCAAAAGCACCTAAGCCAGTCAAACCAGTGAAGAAAATACCGTTTTGGCTCATCTGGAATTGACGTGAACCTAACTGGGCATTGGTTAAAGCGCCTGAACGCGCGAGGCCGGCATAAGATTCACCGCGTAAATCACGTTTACTCGATTGGCTATTCGCCACATCCAGCATCACTTGCCAGTCGTCATTCAGTTGATATTCGATGTTCAGACCAAATGCTTCGAGGTCGCCATCTTTTTGCAGCGGATCGGTGCGCAGTACC
The DNA here is from genome assembly GCF_001669775.1 of Rheinheimera sp. SA_1. GTDB lineage: Bacteria > Pseudomonadota > Gammaproteobacteria > Enterobacterales > Alteromonadaceae > Pararheinheimera. Next base: position 1,314,579 of record NZ_LXWK01000011.1, on the reverse strand, counting down.
GGGTTGGCGTTAATTTGGGTGCCTTTGGCAGTATTGCCGCTGCCAGTGACATTGGCCGATGAAAACGGCTCGATAAAACCACGGAGTACACCCGAATCTGCATAATCGATTTTCAGTGCGTCGAACACAAAGTTCACTTTGTCATTTGGCTGGTACTGCAACACTGCAGAAATGGTATCGCGTTCCAGCTTGGTGCTGATCGATTGAATATCCAGACCACTTGGTAACACCTGACCTGCATCGTTGGTGCTGTAGCCCCAAACGCCATATTTACGCTGGTTGTTTGGCGACTCTGTCGTGGCAGCAGCCACGGCTAAGCCGATGGTATCGTCAGCAAATTTTTCGACAAACGACAGCGCAAACCTTTTGCCTTTGGCATCAAATTCCGGGTTGTCAGAACCCTGACTGCCAGATTCATAACTGCCGTTCAGGGTTAAAGTTTCTTTCGCTTGAAGCGGCCGGGCGGTTTTTAAATCGACAGTACCGCCAATACCTTGCACCATCAGCGTCGCATCGGAAGTTTTGTAGATGGTAGCGCCGGTCATAATTTCTGATGGGTATAAATCGTATTCGACGCCACGGTTGTCGCCGATGCCAATCAGTTCACGACCATTAAGTGAAGTGCCGGTAAAATCTTCTTTAAAACCACGCACTGAAATTCCTGAAGTGCGGCCGCCAACCCGCTCACCGGCCAGGCCTGGTAAACGCGACAGCGATTCGGCGATGGAAGAGTCGGGCAGTTTTCCGATGTCTTCAGCAGAAATAGATTCGGTAATGGACGAGCTGTCCATTTTTTCGGCTTGCGAGCGGATCAAGGATCCGCGAATGCCTTTTACGGCAATCACTTCAACTTCTTCACCATCAATCACGGCTTGTTGCGCCATGCTGTGGCCAGAGAAAATTGCGCTGGAAATCGCAATCGACAGTAATGCGGGTTTAAATAGTTGTGTGTTCATCATCCTGTTGTCCTTATCGACTTACGCTGTTTGTTATTTACCCGACATCCTTGAAGTTGCCGCCTACCTGCAACCTCAATGATTGAGGGTATAAATTTCGTAATAATTTGTCGCAAGATCAGGGGCAAAAGCATGGTTCAACCACAACGTTTTTGCCAGCAACAGCAGATACGAAATTACCTGGCTGCCGGGTCACTAGTGCTGAACTTCTAAATCTCAACTTAAAACAAAACTTAATCGTTTAAGTTTGAGTTTAAAAAAAACAACGCCAAGAATGTACTCCGCTTTGAAGCTCTGGAGCATCGCTCTGGTGTTGTCCGTTACTTTTTTATAATTGTAGTCTTTACCCTGTCTCTTAATCGTTTTACTGCTGATTTAAAGAATAGTCAAGCCTGTGCATAAAATAATCACTTTTTAGATGGATGGAGGTGGCTGCTATGGTTGTGTCGACGCTGCAACCATGTTGCTGGCATAAGGACACCAGAGGGTGCCAGCTTAAGGCTGGCGACCGTGGACGCAGATATTTGGATTGGTAAAACTATCCTGCCCAAGGTGTTGAGTCGGGACGATATTCCGGTAAGCTGTTTGCCCTCTGCGTCGTTCATTTAACCTGTCGCAAACCAAGGTGGAATTGACGCACTGTCTAACGGTCTCTTTAAAGGAATAAGCAATGAACCATTCAAACCAGCACAGTCGCATACTGCAAGGTATCGCGGCTATTTCACTGAGCGCTGCTGCAAGTATCGGATTCGCCGGATGTAGCGCGCTGCAGAGCAAACCAACCACTGCTGTAGCTGTGCCAACTGCAGCGGCAACAAATTCAGCTGCAACAGTATGCGCAGCCGATGCTGGCTGGAACGATCCGGCAACACCACGTAACATCTTTGGCAATAGCTGGTATGTCGGCACCTGTGGCATCACCGCCATTTTGATTACGTCCGATCAGGGTCATGTGTTGATTGATGGCGCGACCGAAAAAGGTGACCCGCTTATCGCAGCAAATATTCAGGCGCTTGGGTTTAAGCTCTCTGATGTCCGTACTTTGCTTATTTCACACGAACATCACGATCATGCCGGTGGTATCGCCTATTTGCAGCAGGTAACTGGCGGTACTGTGTACGCGCGGGCGCCAGCAGCTGAAGTGCTGGAAAGTGGTAATGCAACCCGGCTTGACCCACAATTTTTAGAACTGGATGCGATGGCGCCTGTTGCGGCGGTGCAGCGGATCGCACATGGTCAGGTGTTACGCACCGGCGCGCTGGAATTAACCGCCCATGCTACGCCGGGTCATACCCCAGGCAGCACCAGCTGGACCTGGACGTCCTGCGACAAAGGCAATTGTCAGCAGCTGGCTTATGTCGACAGTCTGACCGCAATTTCGGATGATGTGTATAAGTACAGTGACGATCAGGCACATCCGGGTTATCTGGCGGCCTTTCGTGCTGGCTTAAAGTATATTGCGACTTTGCCGTGCGATATTCTGCTGACGCCACATCCATCGGCCAGCAATTTATGGCCACGGCTGGACGCCAAACAAGGCGCAGCTACAGCGTTAGTGAATGCAGATGCTTGTCGCGATTACGCAGCCAAAGCTAGTATCAAACTGGATCAACGGTTGCTGAAAGAGCAAAGCCCGAACCAATAAATCCAGTTTTACCTAATTTCTGATATGAAGTGAGCAGAAGGAGCAAAACACAATGAGCAGTCGTCCAATGCAAAAATATCAGGGCAGTTGCCATTGTGGCGCGGTGCGGTTTGAGATTGAAACCGATTTTCCGGAGCTGACGACCTGCGACTGCTCGATCTGCCGGCGCAAGAATGCACTGATGGTGAAAGTACACGAATCGAAATTCCGGCTGCTGACCAGCGAAGCAGCGCTGACTGAATATCAGTTCCACACCCATACCGCGCGGCACTTTTTCTGCAAAACCTGTGGTATTTATCCTTTTCATCGCAAACGCGTCACGCCTGATAATCTGGGCATTAACGTATTTTGCCTGGAAAACTTTGATCCAACCGGTATCCCGGTGCGTCAGACCATTGGTGCAGCAATGGTCTGACGTGACCAATTCAATTGGCGCTGCGAGTGAGCTTTACCCACAGCGCTGTTTTGGTATAAATGCCTGCACACCTCTTTAAGGCCCCACACCCTTCAAGCTACCCAGCACAGCTACAGCCCGCCAAACGCACCAATATCGTGCATTCATTAAGAATATATCAAATAATTATCAACAATTTTAACCGTCTTGAGGTTGAACCTACCCGCCTGAACGACTTAGCGTAGCCAGCGTTTACCGGAAACAGCAAAAACGTTCTTCACTTCGCCGCGTGATGGATTCACGTCATTTTTTCTTGTTATGGAGATCGACATGAAGAGGGTATACAAAAGCTGGTTATGTTCATCGCCCATGAGTGGGAAGTTGATTCAGAAAGCAAATGAATGTGGTGCCGATATCATCCATTTTGATCTGGAAGATTCGGTGCCGCAACAACTGAAAGCCGCCGCCAGGCAGGATGTACAGCAATGTCTGGCGAACCGGTTACCCGGGGTCGTAGCCATCCGGCTGAATGCAATTTCCAGCATGAATGGCATCCGCGATTTACTGTGGCTGGATGCGATTAAACATAACGTCGACATTTTAATTCTGCCGAAAATAGAAACCGCCGGAGAAATTCATCTGGTACAGCAGCTGTTAAAAGAAATTGGTGCCGAGCTCCAACTCTTTGCCATCATCGAAACTCTGAACGGCTTAAGCGGACTACATGAAATAGCGGCTGCTGGCGGTATGCTGAAAGGTTTGATTCTGGGTGTGGCGGATTTGTCGTCACAAATGGGCATTCCGATCAATGGTCGAGGCCTGGCGATGAATTCGATCAAATATCAATTGGGGTTGGCCGCTGCCACTAACGGCTTGCTGGCAATCGATTCCCCCTGTTTCTCCATCAACGATCCGGCGGTATTGCAGGAAGAAATTGCCATTGCCAAAGAAATGGGTTTTTCCGGAAAAATTGCGATTCATCCGTCGCAGGTGCCCTTGATCAATGCTGGGTTTTTGCCAACCGGTGCTGAATTGGCACATGCCAATGCCGTGATCAATACCCTGAATAATCCGGGGCAAGGGGTGAATAAATTAGATGGCTGCATGATTGGCCCGCCTTTTGTCAGGCAGTCTCTGAATGTATTAAGCCGGATGGGAGCAGATCAACCGATCTGACAGCATGAGATGGAAACAATGAAAAGTAAAAATATCAGTATGTTAGAACACCTTGGTGGCCAACGGTATCGTGAATCACATGGTATGTATTATGACGATTTTGTGGTTGGTGATATCTACGAGCATCGGCCGGGGCGAACTATCTCGGAGGTGGATAATACCTGGATGTCGCTGCTTTGTTTTAATACCCACCCGCTGCATATCGACAGTGTGTACGCCAGCCAAACCGAATTTGGTAAACCACTGGTTTCCAGCCTGATAACCTTCGCCATTATTGGCGGCTTGAGTTTGGCCAGCACCAGTGCCCGCGGCGTGGCAAATCTGGGCTGGAAAAATATCCGGTTTATGGCGCCGGTATTTGCCGGCGATACCTTATACGCCGAGACCACAGTATTGGCAAAACGCGAATCTGAGTCCCGACCGGGGCAGGGTATTGTCACTGTTCAGACCCGGGGTTACGTCCATCCGGACACCTTGTTTATGGAATGCGAACGTAGTTTTTTAATCCCATTACGAACCGAAGTCAGGAAGACGTTGCATGCGACTGCTGAATGCCAGTGAGATCCGGGCGCTTCTCGGCACCCGTGAAGCTATCCGCGTGATGCGTCAGGCTTACACTGACTACGATGCTACGACGGTCGATTGTCCGCCAAGAACCATTATCAGCACCGCAGCGCCAGAAGGTTATTTCGGGGTGATGCCGGTGATGGTCGGGGCTGAGCGGAAATTTGTGGTCAAAATTGCCGGTTTGGTGGTTGCCGATCAGGGCTGCCAGATGGAGGCTGTGGTGGCAGTGATGGATGCCAACACCGCGCAACTGCTAGCGTTATTGGACGGTGAAAGTCTGACAACCCTAAGAACATCAGCAACTGCGGCGCTGGTCAGTGATCTGCTGGCCGATCCGCATGCGACTTCATTGGCGCTGCTCGGAACCGGGCGTCAGGCTGCGGCTTTGCTGCTGGCGCACTGCCTGATCCGGCCAATATCGCGGGTGAAGGTATATGCCCGCAATCCGGAAAAACTGCATGCTTTTGTGACGACGCACCGGCAATTGCTGGGACCAGAGGTTGAGATTTGTGCGGTTGATTCAGTGTCGCAGGCGGTGCAGGGCGCGCAGATTATCTGCACTGCGACTTCGGCTGACAGACCGCTGATCCGGCTTCATGACATTGTGGCTGGCTGTCATATCGCGGCGATTGGCAACCATGCACCGGATTTCTGTGAGCTGGATGACTGCGTGCTCAATAGCGCCGTGCTGGTTACTGATGATCGCGTTGCGGCAAGTAAAGAAGCGCCAGCCATTTTGGCTCAGGCCACCGAAATCCAGTCGTTGCTGCAAAATCCCGCACTGTTGCTGGAACTGCAGGAATTGCGGCAGCACGGCACACCAAAAGTGACCGCCTATTTGTCAGTTGGTAGTGCCTTTCAGGATGCCACTATGGCAACAGCCTTACTGCATGCCGCCAGACAGCAGGCGACGGGAGTCGACTGGCTGGCTGGAAATTAGCTGTTTTTAACGATGTAAACAGAGCGCAAATGTAAAAGCGCATTTTTTAAACATTTCATTGATTAAAAATCATATTTACTAATGATATTTGAAGTTGCAGTGGGTCGTTGCCAACAGGTCTACATCATGGGATCTCCACAACGTGATCACGATAGCGCTGCAACTTCAAGGATGACGATCACCACAAGGAATTTATGATGAACGAACTTGCCGAATATGAAGTAAAACGCAATCGATTTACCAACAATGAAAAAGCCCTCGCCATTGGCTCACGCTTCTGGCATGAGACCACCCAGGCGGGATTGGCCGGGATCGTGGCGGATTTAGGCGCTGATGGTTATTTCAGTACTAAAGAAAACCACCGGTTTATTAATCTGAGCTGCTGCTCTTACCTGGATTTTGATTCGCATCCGCACATCATTCAGGGGGCAGTTGCGGCACTGCAAAAATATCGGGTGATGGATCACTGTATTTCCCGGGTCCGGGTGCAGATGCCGGCTTTACTGGAACTGGAAGATTCACTTGGTGCGCTGTTTGGTGCCAAAGTAACCACCGCTATTTCGGCCAGTGCCGCCAGTGCCGGTACTTTGCCGTTGATTGCTTCAGGACATCTGAGTGGTGGTGTACGGCCGGTGATGGTGTTTGATAAACACGCGCATTTTTCGATGAATCTGTACAAGGCGACTTGCGCCGATGAAACCGAAGTTGTCACCATCGCCCATAACGATATGAATGCGCTGGAAGATTTGTGCAAAAAACACCAGCACGTTGCCTACGTTTGTGATGGCACTTACAGCATGGGCGGCTTTGCGCCGGTTACCGATTTGCTGGCGTTGCAGGAAAAATACGGCTTGTTTCTGTATTTTGATGATTCGCATGGTTTGTCCATTCTGGGCAAACACGGCGAAGGGTTTATCCGTTCGGCGATGGACCGCATTCATCCGCGAACTGTGATTGTCGCCACGTTAAATAAAGCCTTTGGTGCCAGTGGTGCTGCGATTATGTTTGGCGAGAACAGCCACGACAATGCCTTGTTGCTAGAGCGGTTTGGCGGCCCGATGGCGTGGTCGCAACCAATGAATACCGCGGCGATTGGCGGTTGTCTGGCGGCGGCGGAATTGCATCGCAGCCCGGAACTGGCTGAAAGACAACAACGGTTGCAAGCAAATATCGAGTTGTTTGACAGTCTGGTGGAAACCGATCAACGGGGCAATCCGTTCCCCATTCGCCTGGTCAAAGCCAGCCACGAACATGTGTTAGCCGCTGGTGTCGCCTTATATCGTGCCGGGTTTTACGTATCACCGGTGTTTTTTCCAATTGTAGCCAAAGATAAAGCCGGCTTGCGGGTGATGTTACGGGCCGGTATGAGTGAATCGCAAGTGCGGATGCTTTGTCAGCAAATTCTTGGACAAAGATTGTTCTGATGATGCAGACGTTTCAGACAACCAAGGTGCTGGCAGCGTTGTCGTTGCTGCTGGCCATTGTGATCTGGGCAGCTGTTCCCAGTGTGGCGAAAGTGGCATTGGCGTACGTGACGCCAGCGCAGTATATGGTGCTGCGCTATTTATTGGCCGGTCTGATCTTTATTCCTTTTTTCGGCAAAGTTTTGGCGGGAATGAAACGACTACCAAAACGGGATTGGGGCTGGCTGATTGGCAGTTCCTGTCTGCTGATTTATGCACAGGTCTGGACACTACAGCAAGTTTCAGCGTCCTGGTACATTGTGGTGTTTTCTTGTTGCCCGGTGCTGATTGCTTTGTTGTTGCGTTACCGTTTTAACCTGAAGTCGATTGCCGGTTTAGTGGTGACGGTCGCCGGGCTGGCGCTGTACCTGCAAGACAGCCATCAACATCAGAGCCCATTTAGCTTCATCGCGATGTGCGGTGTGGTCGCGAGTATGTTGGCATGGGTGGCTTATAGTGTGGTGATCACCCGTTTTCACCGGGTGTACGACGATATGCAGCTGACCGCTGTCTGTAGTTATATTTCGATATTGTTTGCGCTGGTGTTGTACATCAGCGATGGCAACTGGGCGCCACCGGCTGATTTGTCCTGGCCGGTCACTGCGGTGATTGTACTGAGCGGCGCGCTGATGCCTCTCGGTTTGCTTTGTTACAGCTATGCCATGCGGCAAGCCCAGACGTTAACCATTTTTGGTCAGTATCTCGAACCCCCTATCGGTTTGCTGATCGCTTTTATTGTGTTCGGCACTGGAATGACGCTGACGGCGACGGTCAGTGTCGCCTGCATTATTGCCGGTACTATCGCGCTGACCCATTTTAGTGTCAAACCACCTTCGCAAAATGGGGACCTTGCATGAAGCTTGGGGTGTTGATGCTGAGTGTTGTTATGGCGTCTGTGGTTGCCGTTGTGCTGGCCGGTGGCAGTGTGCTGGCGCAGGCAAATGAAATACAGGCTGATTTGCTGCTGCGCAGTTACATCGAAGATAAAAGAGTGAAAGCTGAGCCAGTGCGCCAACCCTGGATCCAAAGTGCGCAGTTGAATCTGAGCCAGCCATGGCAAATTTCGGATGAGCTGCAGTTGTTTGCGGAAACCTCGTTGTTTGGGGCTGTGACATTGCATGATCCGGCCAATATTGGCGAACTTGCACATATGGGGCGTGGCCGTGAAGTTGATGATCTGGCATACCCTGGGCGCTACGGCCTGCGGTTGCAGGCGCCGGACTGGGGTCTGAACTGGGGACTGCAGGATATTTCGTTGCCTTTTATGGTGGCCAAAGACAATCTTTGGTTACCACCGACCTGGCACGGTATCACCGGTTATCGGCAGTTGAGCGATGACATTCGGGTCGAAGGAGGACAACTCAGCCGGGCGCGATTGCGTGGGAGGGAGCAGTTGGATCCGCTGCTTAGTGCTTACGGTTTTGTACCCATTGATTATCTGCGTTATACCGGGCTGGCCTGGCAATACCAGCCCCAGGGCAAGTTGCAGCTTTATGTTAATCAAGCGACGGATCTGTGGCGGCAGCTGTATCTGACTACCGATCAGGCGACCACCGATCAGGCCGGTCGCATCTGGCAGCTGGGGGCGGCATTTTACACCACAACGGCAGACGGCAGCGCCAGACAAGGTCCGCAGGACGGTGAGGCCGGCAGTCTGACGGCAGGCCTGAACTGGCATGGTGTTAATTTGTCGGTATCGGTGCAGCGGATCTGGAGCGACCATGTGCTGGATTACCTGCTGGATGCATATGGCCCGGGCCTTGCGATTGTGATGGTGTCTGACTACAACGCGCCACAGGAATTTGCCCAACAAATCAAACTGGATATCGCAGATACGGTACTTGGGGTCACCGGCTTGCAGTTATCGCTGTGGGCATTGGCCGGACAATCAGCCGCGCCAGCGCTGCGCAATCAGCAAGGTGAAGACCGGCGCCATTATGAAACCGGATTTGGTTTGCTGTACCGATTTAGCGATGGTTTGTTTAGCGGTGGGGATCTGATGTTAACCGCCATTAATCATCGTGCCAACGGTCCTTACCCGGATCCGACCCAACGCGCGATGCGGTTGGTGCTGAACTGGCCGGTGAACTTGTTCTGACGGCCCGGCAACTCTTCTCCAGGCTTGAATCATTTAACAACAAGGAATAACGATATGACGATAGGACTGAGATCCGCATTATTGATTGCCAATATTGCAATCGTGACTGCAGCAACGGCTGCGGCAAATCCGCAAGTAGCGGAGCCACCACTGCGGGCACATCTGGCATATCTGGCCGATGACTTACTGGAAGGACGGGGCACCGGACAACATGGTGGCCGCCTGACGGTGCGTTATCTGGAAGCTCAGGTGGCCGCACTTGGTTTACAGCCGTTGCGGCCGGGTAAATTTGTGCAACCTGTCCCCATTACTGGCATTAAAACGCTGGCTGACAGCAAGATTATGGTGCAGCACGGTACCAGCCAATGGCAGTGGCAGTATGGCGAAGATGTGGTCCTGGCTACGGCACAGCCACGCGCCGAATTAAAGCTGGACGCTGACATGGTGTTTGTTGGCTTTGGTATTTCCGCGCCGGAAGAACGGTGGGACGATTACAAAGGCGTTGATGTACGTGGCAAAATTGTGCTGATGTTGCTCAATCAACCCAAGGCGACTGCCGGGGAACCTGGCCGTTTTGGTGGGGAGTCACTGTCGTATTACGGCCGCTGGGATTACAAGTTTGAAGAAGCAAAAAGACGCGGCGCCGCCGGCGTGTTGGTATTACACACCGATGCCAGTGCGTCATATCCCTGGCGTGTACCAGTGGCCGGTTACAGCAACGAGCGGTTTCATGTCAGCGAGCAGGGCAATTTAATCGAAGGCTGGCTGCATGATAACGCGGCCACTAAGCTATTTGCTGCCGCTGGTTTAGACCTGCTGCAACTACGACAACAGGCGACAGCTCGCAGCTTTAAACCGGTGCCATTGCAGGCAAAGTTACAGGTGAAATTACACAGCGAAGTGCGCAAATTTGTCGAATATAACGTGCTGGCGATGGTGCCGGGAACCGATCCGAAATTACGTCACGAAGCCGTGGTCTACAGCGCCCATTGGGATCATCTGGGGATTAAAGCCGCTGACGATGGTGGCAAAGCGCAAATCTGGCATGGCGCTATTGATAATGCTTCCGGTGCAGCGGCCTTGCTGGCGATGGCGCAGGCGGCGGTGATTAAACCGGCCAAACGCAGTCAGATTTTCTTCTGGCCCTGCGCCGAAGAAGAAGGCCTGCTCGGCAGCATGGCATTTATGCATAACCCGTGGTGGCCACACGCCGACATGGTGGCGAACCTGAACCTCGACAGTATGAATTTTGCCGGTAAAACCACCGATATGGGGGTTCCAGGCGCCGAGTACAGCAACTTGCGGCAAAGCGCGTTGAAGGTCGCGAAAAATCACCAGCTGCAATTACTGGACGTATTACCAGATCCGTCCGGCGCCTACTTTCGCAGTGACCACTTTAGTTTTGCCAGGTTTGGCATTCCGGCATTTCGGGTCGGTTCGCCGGTATTTTCCTCCGACGGCCACTTTACCTTCGAGCATAATCACCAAGATTCGCTGGCAAAAATAAAGGCCTTTGCCGATCACTATCACCAGCCTTCGGACCAATACGATCCGGCCTGGGATTTAACCGGCATGCAACAACAAGCCCAGTTCACGCTGGATTTAGGGCTGGAAATTGCCAACGAACCAGTGCGTCCGCGGATGTTGTCAGAAACGGTGCATCGGGCCTGGATGCCAGCGACTAGCCCTAATACAAAGGTTAATGACGCAACCAGAGCACCTGATATGGGCTTAGTTGAATGACACGACTCTGATAACTCTGGCCACTGAGTTGATCAACCCAGTGGCCAGCGGGTAGCTGCTGATAGTATTGCGGCTGTTCGGAGAAGTTCACCAGACATAGCAGAGTTTTCCCGGCAAGTTCCCGCTGATAGCTAAACAAGTGCGGATTGTCGCAGGTTAAAATACGAGTGCTGCCAGCGCCGGTTTCCGGCAGGCTGGCGCGGGTGGTGATTAAATGCTGCAGTTGCTGATAAATCCGGCCGCTGCTACTGGTTTTACTTTGTGCTTCCAACAACTGCTGGCTATCAAGTTTGACTCTGTTAACCCAGCGACTGTCGTCTTTTTTCACTGGATCTTGCTGATAACTATAGTCATTCAGTAAACCAAGCTCGTCGCCCATATACAGCAACGGCAAGCCGCCGATGCTTAGAATAATGCTGTTCAAAAGGTTAATTCGCGCCAGCGCATGCTGCAGATGCAGGGTATGGCCTTCACTTTGCGCTTGTTCAACCCCGGCCAGCGACGCCAGCATACCGGCCACACGGCAATCGCCGTTGATTGGGTTTTGCTGAAACGGTACCCCTTTGGCAAAACTGCCTGGGAATTGCCCGGTATAAAACTGATTTAAAAACTGCCGGTGATGATCCGGATTGATGCCAAGCTGGCGGGCGACATCGTCGTCAAAAGTCCAGCCGATATCGTCGTGGCAACGAATATAATTGACCCAGCTGCAATGTGGATCAATCTCAAACCGCCGCCGCAACGATTCTGATAACAAGCGGGTTTTGCGGGTTGCCAGACTGTTCCAAAGTAGCGCCATCAGCAGCGGGTTATATGACAACTGACATTCGCCCGGCGCAATATATTTCACCACTTCGTCCGGGTGGACGATGGCTTCCGACTTAAACTGCAATGCCGGGGCGGCAATTCGCGCCACCGCATTAAAAGCCTGGATCACCGTATGGGCTTTTTGCAGATTTTCACAGCCGGTACCGGCCTCTTTCCAGACAAATGCCAGCGCGTCTAATCGCAACACCGCTGCGCCTTGATTGGCCAGAAACAGCATTTCTTCCGCCATCGCATTAAACACTTGCGGGTTGCCGTAGTTCAGATCCCACTGAAAACTGTTAAAAGTGGTCCAAATCCAACGTTTGGAGTCGGCGTCTTGAGTAAAACAGCCCCGACGAATTTCCGGGAAAATCTCCCGTAAACAGGGGGCAAACTGGTCACGTTCCTGCTCGGTCAGGAAAAAATAATAATCGCGATATTCTTGTTGGCCTGCTTTGGCGAGCTTGGCCCAACGATGCTCATCAGAAGTGTGATTAAACACAAAATCCAGCACCGGCTTAATGCCTTGCTGATGTAACTGCTGCATTAAAGCGGCCAATTGCGGCATCGAGCCCAATTCCGGCATGGTGTCGCGATAATCGGACACTGCATAACCGCCATCACTGTTGGGGACCGGCGCTTTAAACAACGGCATCAGATGCAGGTAATTAATGCCGGTTTGTTGTAAATACGGAATACGGTTGGCCAGGCCTTCGAAATTGTCCGCAAATAAATCAACGTAGCAGGCGGCGCCGAGGGCTTGGGCCGATTGATGCCAATGCTGCGGTTGTTGCTCTTGCTGCAGATCTTGTTGCTTTAAATAGTCCGGGCGCTGCGCCGAGCTTTTCGCCAATAGTTTCAGCAGCTGTTCCAGCTGGTAATAACAGTCGTACTGATTGCCATATAGCGTCAGATACAGCTGCAGTAACTTCGGCAACACCTGTTGCAGCCGTAACTGAAAAGCCGGAAAACTTTGTTTAGCCAAGGTTTTTAAACTTGAGCTAAAACGTTTAAGTAACTTGTCAGATTCAAACTGGAGTAGCTGTGGGTTTTCCAGCAACTGCGCTGTGGTTTTTTGCATGGTTGAAAGTCCATATGCAGGTATTGTTGCTATTTAAACCATCATTTAGTCGATTATTCAAGTAAAAAACACCGAGATGTAGAAATTTTAGCCAGTTTGTTTACAGCAAGGTCTGAATCAGTTATTTTCAAACTTAAATGTTTAAGTTGGTGGTATCACCATCCACAAATTTCAGGTGCAGATCATGCAAGTTCCGGTATGTTGTTTTGGAGAAATCCTGATTGATTTTCTGCAAGACCCGCAACAAAACGAAGTATTCCGCCGTTTTGCCGGTGGTGCGCCGGCCAATGTGGCGGTAGCGGTCGCCAAATTGGGCGGCCACAGTAAGTTTATCGGGATGGTTGGCCAGGATATATTTGGCGAATTCCTCACCGCACAGCTCAAACACTATGGCGTGGATTGCAGTGCGGTGCGCCAAACCAGTCTGGCGAAAACCGCTTTGGCTTTTGTCGCGCTGGATGAGCAGGGCGATCGCAGTTTTTCGTTTTACCGACCGCCCGCGGCCGATTTGTTGTATTTACCGGAAGACTGCCCGCCGGATTTATGGCAGGAACCAGGCATCCTGCATTTATGCTCGAATAGCCTGACCGAAAATGCCATTGCCGTGACCAGTTTCGCGTTAGTCGCAATGGCCAAAGCCCATGGCTGGTTAGTGTCGGTGGATGCCAATTTACGCCACAATTTATGGTCAACAGGTGCGGCAAACCGAATGTTGGTGACGCAACTGCTGCAACAGGCTGATGTGATTAAACTGAGTCTGGATGAACTGCAGTATTTGGCTGCCGATTTGGATCCGGAGTTATGGTTGCAACAGCTGCTGCAATCACAAGAACCAGCCAGCACAAACCAGCGCTGGGTGGTGGTGACTGCTGGCGCTGCCGAAGTGCGAAGTAGCAGTGCTGCCGGTGATTTCAACGTGCCAGTCTCACCAGTCAAAGTGGTGGATACCACCGCCGCCGGTGATGCTTTTGTGGGTGCTTTGTTATACCAACTGAGTGCTTTATTGGAAGCTGGACATTCCTGGTCCGAAGTTACAACGGATACCGGATTGCAGCAGCAAATCGTTCGCAAAGCGATAGTGGCGGGTTCGCTGACTTGCCAGCAGTTTGGTGCTTTCAGTGCTTTACCAACGCTTTCCCGACTCTTTGCAAAGTAACAGCACAATGGACGGGTTAATCTGCGTTAATCAGGAGCGTCATTATCTAAATATTTCAAGTAAATAGCGCGTTGTGGTTCGGTTAGCTCGGACCACAATGCTTGGGCTGTCGCACGGTTAGCCTGGTAAAACTGATGGCTGAACACCAGATGGCCATGCAGCAATTCGATGCTTGGATCCAGCATTTGCATGGTGTCCGGGTTAAAACCGCTGGGCAGGGCACTTTTACCGGCAATTTTGCAGACCATACTAATGGCCTGCACCTTGTCTTGCGCCAACATTTGCAATGCTTGAGCTTGTGCCGAAATTGGAATTCGCACAAACTGCCGATGCGGTAATGCTTGTTTATACGTGCGTCCGGCCTGATGCGCCAGCGTCACTTTGGACATGCCATTAAAACTTTTGCCATTCCATTTTTTCGCCAGCGCTTTGCTGGTCACCAGGCAAATGTCTTGCTGGGTAAATTCGCGTCTCGGATCCGGCATGTCCATACGCATGGGGAAAGCGCCCAAGGTCCGGCGGCTGTCGGAATAATTAGCGACCACCGCATCCACATCGCCGCTTTTTAAGTATTTTAAACAACGTTGCCACGGATATCGCACCAGCTTCAGCTGCAAATCTGGGATGGCGGCGGTGATTTTTTGCAAATGTTCGATGGTTGCCCCTGGCCTTTCGGGCTGTACCTGTTGACCATTGCCCAGGTAATAAGGTGCCAGCTCGGTGTCCTGAAAACAGAAAGTGAGCTGGGTTGTGGCAAACACAGCTGGATGCCAGAGCAACCCGAATAGCATCACCGCCACTGCTTTTTGCCAGCTTGCACTGCTCATAACTTCGGCTGTCCGTTGCTACAACAAGCATGACTGCTGCGCAGCATTACACACAACACCAATAATGCCGTGGCACCGGGAAGTCCGCTGAAAATGCCAGCCAGCGGGATCAACAGCGCAAATAGCACCAGCAGATATTTACCGCTGCCGCTAAAGATAAAGCGGTCGCGGACCAACCAGAGCCCAAATAAATATCCACTGATTGGCACTGTGACGGCGAAAGTGGCGGCGGTTGGCGTCAGGCTGGCAGTACCAAGGATTAGATCAATATTAACTGCAATTCCAGCGCCGACCGCTGCGCCCGCGGCATAAATAATCAAATGGCCATAACCCCAGGTCAGCGCCATCGCCAGCGTCTGCTGGGTTAAATGCTCTTCGCGTGAAAAATATAACCACCACAGACAAAACAGCAGCACCATCGCCAGCAATGGAAGTTGGAGCAGCGCCAGCGTTGGCGCCTGTTCGGCGGTGAGGTTGCTGATGGCAATTGAACTGGCTAATAAGGTTTCGCCGAGCACAATAATATTTAGCAGACCATATCGCTCAATCATATGGTGGCGATGCCAGGGCGTGATGCCTTGTCGTTCTGCCAGCGCCGGTACTGCCAGTTCCAGCGCTGCACCCAGCGCGAACAATAGCAGCAGCCAGGTCGGCGACAACGGTTGTTGCAGTAGTAAGCCTACCCAATATAGCTGCACCAGAAAAATACCAATGGCGTAGGTGAGGGTGGTGCGGGTTAATTCAGGATGGTGCCGGGCGGCGCGTAGCCAGAACAGCACCATGCCAATGCGCATAATAACAAAACCAAACACTATCAGCGTCAGCTGACCGTGTTGGAAAAACGGTTTAATCCCCGCCGCCATCGTCAGCGAACCCGCCATCACCAACATGGTCAGCAAGCGGAACAGCACGTCGTCGTTATCATAAGCCGAGGCAAACCAGCTGAAGTTCATCCAGGACCACCAGATGGCAAAAAACGCCAGCACAAACTTGCTGATGCCTTCGGCATAATGGGCATGCGCGACTGCATGATGCAGTTCAGCGGCCGCGGCGGCAATTGCGATCACTGCCACTAAATCAAACATCAATTCCAGCGGCGTCGACGCCCGGTGGTGTTCCGTGGTGTTGCGCGGCGGCATAGCGCGTACACCGGCACGCAAAAATTCTGAGAGATGATGAAGCGGCATCACATTTCCTTGTTCGCTTGACCGATCATATTCTGGCAACAGGATTGCCACAGCAGCGCAATCAGTATTTGCTGATCGCAGTTTTGTTTTTTAACACAAGAGAATGATTTGACAAGTTTTATTATGTGAAGCTTTCGCGGCTGGAGGCCTGCGCTTGAAAATCTGCCTGAATTAAGGTATTCCATTTCTGGTTACCCAACGCTGGCCGTTGCGCTGTATGATGTTGTATGAGGCGGTGCTGCTTTAGCGAGATTTTAAAAGGGGGAGTCAGTGATAGCTTGGTTACTACAGTGGTTTGAATATCCGGCGGATCCTCTTTTGTTAACGGGTACTTATAATACTGGTTTGGTGGTGTTGTCGTTTTTTATCGCAGTGCTGGCATCGGCGATGGCGATTCAAATCACCAGCCAGGCGGTGGGGGTGCAGCATAAATCGGTGCGGCTGTTGATGCTCGGCAGCGGCAGTGTGGCGCTAGGCGGTGGTGTCTGGTCGATGCATTTTATCGGGATGCTGGCGTTTGCCCTTTGTACCGATGTCAGTTATCAATCCGGTTTAACATTTTTCTCAATGCTGCCCAGTGTGGCGGCTTCCTGGGTGGCGCTGGATCTGATCAGTAAAAAACGGTTGCCGCTGTCGCAACTGTTACTCGGTGGCTTGTTAGTGGGGGCCGGTATTGGCACCATGCATTATACCGGCATGGCAGCTATGCAAATGTCGGCGGCGCTGCGGTATGACTTACCCATGTTTTTGTTATCGATTCTGGTGGCGGTGGTGCTGGCGATTCTGGCGCTGTGGGTTCGTTTTGGCTTACGGCGGTTTAATCTGGCGCCACATTGGCTGACGTTGCTCAGCAGTCTGGTGATGGGCGGCGCTATTACGGGGATGCATTACACCGGCATGACCGCAGCGCGTTTTGTACCACCGCCTGGTTTTGTGCCGAACGAGCAGGCTGGTGAAATGCCGCTGGTGCTGGCGATGGCAATCAGCATCATTACGCTGATGATTTGTGGCCTGGTGCTGGCGGTGAATCTGCTGCTGAAATACCGTGTTGCCAGTAGCAGGGCCCGCACCAATGAAAGCCGTCTCAAAGCGATGATGGACACTGCGGTCGACGGTATTGTGACCATCAACGCCCATGGTTTGATCCTCAGTATGAATAAAGCTGCTGAGCATATCTTCGGTTGGCAACAGGACGAATTACTTGGCAAAAATGTCAATGTACTGACCCCGGATGCCATTCGTCCGGATCACGATTCTTACCTCAATAATTACCTGCAAACCGGTACCGCGAAAATTATCGGCATTGGCCGTGATGTCGAAGCTGTGCATAAGCAGGGGCATGCCGTGCCGGTGCGGCTGGCCATTGGCCATGTGAAGTTGCCGAATGAACATTTGTTTGTGGCCTTTATTACCGATCTCAGTGTCAGACGACAAATGGAGCAGGATTTAAAAGATAACGAAGCCAAATTCCGCTCGCTGATCGGCAATATTCCAGGCGCTGCCTATCGCTGCCTGTACAACGAGTGCTGGGATATGGTGTTTCTGAGTGACGCCATCGAAGGTATTTCCGGTTATCCGGCCAGCGACTTTATGTTGCCCCAACCAAAACGGCGCTGGATGGAGATCATACATCCAGACGATAAAGCGCAGGTGCAGGCGATGGAAATGTTTCAGCAAAGTTTTCAGCTGGAATACCGGATCGTTCATCGGGATGGCTCTATTCGCTGGGTGCTGGAACAAGGTGAGGCTATCCGCAGCACCGCCGGTGATATTCTGTGGCTGGACGGTTTTATGATGGACATCAGCCAGCGTAAACAGATGGAAACCGATCTGGTCGAAGCCAAAGATAAAGCCGAGCTGGCAGCGGAAGCGCGATCGGCCTTTTTGGCCAATATGAGCCATGAAATCCGCACGCCGATGAACGCCATTATTGGTTTCAGTGATTTGTTGCTGACTTCCGACCTCGCCGCCGAGCAGAAAAAACATCTGGCGACTATTCATAGTTCCGCCCATTCGCTGCTGCATTTACTAAACGATATTCTGGACAGCGCCAAGCTGGAAAAAGGCAAGCTGGAACTGGAACAGCAGGATTTTTCGCTGCCAGCGGTGCTGGATGCGGTGGTGTCGACCCTTTGGATCCAGGCGCGCAAAAAGCAGTTGGACTTGCGGCTGGAACTAGACCCAACCCTGGGGGAATTTTACTTTGGTGCGCCGGACCGGTTACGCCAGGTGCTGACCAATCTGATTGGCAACGCCATTAAGTTTACCGAGCGCGGTTGTGTGTTGGTGCAGGTGTCGCTACAGGCGTCACCTTCGCAAGCCGCTCAACAGCTACATTTCAGCATTAAAGACACCGGCATTGGCATCGCTGCCGATCGGCTCGGGCAGATTTTTGAGGCTTTTACCCAAGCCGACGCTTCGATGAGCCGGCGTTTTGGTGGCACTGGTCTTGGCACGACCATCAGCAAACAGTTGGTCGAACTGATGGGCGGGCAGATTTCGGTGCAAAGCGTGGAAGGTGAAGGTAGTTGTTTCAGTTTTAGCTTACCGCTGGCCACCGGCAAAGCCACCACCACCGCGCTGCAGGGTTATTATCCGTCGTTACCGCCGTTGAAAGTATTGATTGCTGATGATATTCCGCAAAATCTTGAGTTGCTAAGGTTGTTATTGGAGCGGGCTGGCCATCAGGTAACATCTGCCACTGATGGTTTGGAAGCATTAAAATGGCTGCAACAGCAGCATATTGCGCAACCACAATCGCAATTTGATTTGGTGCTGATGGATATTCAGATGCCGAATCTGGATGGCTTGCAAGCCTGTCGGCAAATCCGGCAGCTCGAGTTGGAACACCACAAAAACCAGTTGCCGATTATTGCCTTAACCGCCAGTGTGCTGGATGAAGATAAACAGGCAGCCAAAGAAGCCGGCATGCAGGGTTTTGCCAGTAAGCCTATTGATTTCAGTGCTTTATGTTTCGAAATCGCCAAAGTGCTGCAGCTGGAAGTGCGCGCGCCATTAACCAGCGCGGTTGGAGAGTCCGGCGTCGGCGCGGCTAGCGGTACAGGTACTGACGAACAACTGCTGAATCTGCCCAAAGCCTTACAACTGTGGGGTAATCTGGCCACATATTTACCGGCGTTGCAGCAGTTTTTAGCGCAGCAGGAAGGTATCTGGCAGCAGTTGTTACAGCAGTTACAACAAGGCGATTTCTATTCAGTGCAGCAGCAGGCACATGCGGTGAAAGGCGCCGGGGCTAATCTGGCACTGGAGCAACTCACCAAAGTTTGTGCTGAATTAGAGCAAGCTGCCCGCCAGCAGCAGTTGGATCGGTGCCAGCAACTGCTGGAAAAAATTCTGCAGTGCTGGCCCAAATTTGTCGCGCATTGCCAGCAACTTATCCAGGACCAACCGGAAGCAAACAGTCTGCAGCCAGAACAAATGAGCTTGTCAGCGCTGGCGGAATTGCTGGCAATACTGCAACAATCGGCGGCCAGAAATGAATTTGACGACGAGCGCATGGCGGTATTGGCGCAGTACAGCGGACAGTATCAGCCACAAATTCTGCAGCTGTTAGACGCGCTGAACGATTTTGATTTTCAGTCGGCACAGCAGCAATTACTGTTGCTACAACAACAGCTTCATCAACGACAGCAAGACGGAGACCACTGATGAACACCGAAAACCCTGTGTTATTGCTGGTTGATGACGAGCCCACGAACTTGCGGGTGCTGCGCACTGTGTTGCAGGACCAGTACCGGCTACTGTTTGCCAAAAGTGGTGAAGAAGCATTGCAGCTAATTACACAAGAGCACCCTGATTTGATCCTGCTGGATGTGATGATGCCGGGATTGACCGGTTTTGACGTCTGTACCCGCTTAAAAGCCGATGCCACCACCAAGGCGATTCCGGTGATATTTGTCACGGCGCTGAAAGACGAAATTGACGAAGCCCGTGGTTTTGCGGTTGGCGCTGTGGATTACATCACTAAACCGATCAGTCCGGCGGTGGTTAAAGCGCGGGTGAAAACCCATTTGTCGCTAGTGCAGGCGGAAGAGTTAAAACAAACCAGGTTGCAGGTAATCCAACGCCTCGGCCGTGCTGCCGAATATAAAGATAACGAAACCGGCCTGCATATTCTGCGGATGAGTCATTATGCGCAAGTGCTGGCGCTGGCTGCTGGTTTTAGTGCCCAACATGCGGAAAATTTGCTGCACGCCGCGCCGATGCACGATATCGGCAAAATTGGCATCGCCGACCATATCCTGTTAAAACCCGGCAAACTGACCGCTGAAGAATACCAGGAGATGCAAAAACATCCGCTGATCGGCGCCGAAATTATTGGCGATTGTGAATCGGTGTTGTTAAAAATGGCCAAAACCGTGGCCTTGTATCATCACGAAAAATGGGACGGCAGCGGTTATCCACATGGCCTGGCCGGTGAAACGATCCCGGTTGAAGCTAGAATAGTCGCACTTTGCGATGTATTTGATGCGCTTACCAGTACCAGACCCTACAAAAAAGCCTGGACTGTACCCGATACGCTTGATTATATCCGCCAACAAAAAGGCCTGCATTTTGAACCGCGGTTGGTGGATTTACTGGAACAACAACTGCCACAAATTCTGGAAATTAAAGAGCGTTGGGCGGAGTAATATCTGTTGTAGTCGTCATAGCTGGCAATCATACCCCTAAAAAAATTGGTGCGTAGCAAGGTCGCTGCGCAGGAGTCCTGATGAAAATTACCTTGTTTTTGTGGTTCGTTCTGGGCCTGCACCTTTTAGCTTTTCCAGCAACTGCCGACGATTATTTCCCACCCGCCGGGCAGTGGCAGAGTGCGACGCCACAAAGCCTTGGCGTCGATGCCGACAAACTGGCTGCAGCGGTGGCTTATGCCATCGCCAGTGAAAATAAAGCACCTAAAGATCAAGCGATTGTGCAGGCGACCACCTTTGGTGCGCGCGAACCCTATGATCAAATTATCGGGCCGATGTCAGTGCGCGCACCCGCCAACGGGCTGATTATTTATCGCGGCAAGCTGCTTGCCGAGTGGGGCGATACCCAGAGTGTTGATATGACACACAGTATCAGCAAAACTTTTTTAACTACGGTGACCGGGCTGGCGCTGGATGATGGTTTGATCCAAAGCAGTAACGATTTAGTCGGGCCTTATCTGCCGTCCGACAATACCTTTATTGGTGCTCCGTTATTTGCCAGCGAGCATAACCGGCAAATTCGCTGGGAGCATTTGCTGCGCCAGACCAGCGACTGGCAAGGGACGTTGTGGGGCAAGCCAGACTGGGCCGACCGGCCGGAAGGTGAGCCAAAAGACTGGCCGAATCGACCGTTGCGCAAACCCGGTTCGTATTACAAATACAATGATGTGCGGGTGAACCTACTGGCGCTCGCCACCACTTATGTCTGGCGAAAACCTTTGCCGGTGGTACTAAACGAGCGGATTATGCAGCCAATTGGCGCGAGTTCCAGCTGGCGCTGGGTTGGCTACGACAATAGCTGGATCGAGCTTGATGGCCAGAAAATTCAAGCGGTGTCCGGCGGTGGTCATTGGGGCGGCGGTATGTTCCTCAATGCCTGGGATTTAGCCCGTTTTGGTTATTTGTTTTTGCGCGATGGCAACTGGCAAGGCAAGCAATTGATCAGCAAAGAATTTATCGCCAAAGCCCGTAGCGGCGGTCTGGCCAAAGCCGATTACGGCTACGCTAACTGGTTTTTAAATCCCGGTCGCAAGGCATTGCCTGCTGCGCCGGAATCGGCGATTACCTTCCAGGGCGCCGGTCGTAATATTGTGTATCTGGACCGACAAAATGATCTGTTGCTGGTTGCACGCTGGATTGGCAACGGTGATGAGCTTAATCTGCTGGTAGAGAAAACACTGGCGGCCTTGCCGGCAACAAAACCATAGTGGACATCGCTGGCGGTTGAAATCAATAGCCGCCGGCCAGTTAGAATTTTTTGTGCGGTTGTTTCACTTTCAGTTATTGTACCGTTCAGTACAATAGTGGTAAGCTGCTCCTTTCTGTTCCCATAGGAAGTCAGCCATGTCCGATATTTTATCTTTATTATCCTGGCGTTATGCCGCTAAAAAAATGGATCCAGCCAAAGTAGTGCCAGAAAACAAACTGGCAACCATTCTGGAATCTATCCGCTTAAGTGCCAGTTCCAGCGGTTTGCAGCCATACCAGGTGTTAGTTATCACCGATCCACAAATCAAAGCACAAATTCGTCCGGTATCCTGGGGCCAAAGTCAGGTCACCGATTGTTCGCACTTGTTGGTATTCGCTGCCTGGGATAATTACAGCGCCGAGCGCATCAATATGATGTTTGATTTGGTTAACGAGCAACGTGGTTTGAAAAATGAAGGTTGGGAAGCGTACCGGCAGCAGCTGCTGAGTATTTACCCTCAACGCACACCGGAAGAGAACTTCCAGCATGCCGCCCGTCAGGCTTATATCGGCCTTGGCAGTGCGCTGATCACCGCTGCCGCCGAAGGTGTCGACAGCACACCAATGGAAGGGTTTGAACCAGAAAAAGTTGATGCTATCCTGAATTTGTCGGCACTGGGCCTGCGTTCAGTCTTGTTGCTGCCATTAGGCTACCGCGCCAGCGAAGGCGACTGGTTAGTCAACCTGGCGAAAGTACGTCGCAGCACTGAAGATTTTGTGATTCGCCGCTAATCTACCCAATAGTGCATGATGGCTGCATGGTTCTCAAGCGAACCAGCAGCCTGACTTCTCCTGGCAGGAGGCCTTGTGAAAAACGATTACCGCATCCCAAAACTCATTTTTGCCAAAGTGTATCCAATGTACGTGCAAAAAGCCGAGCGTAAAAATCGTACACGCGACGAGGTGGATCAGCTGATTTGCTGGTTGACGGGTTATAGTCCGGCCGACTTAGCGCAGCAAATAACCCAAGAACACGACTTCGAAACCTTTTTTGCCGAAGCACCCGCTATTCATCCCCATAGTACGTTGATTAAAGGCACCATTTGCGGCATTCGGGTGGAAGATATCGAAGATCCGTTGGTGCAAAAAGTGCGGTATCTGGATAAATTGATTGATGAATTGGCCAAGGGTAAAGCTTTAGCAAAGATTATGCGTTGATCCTGTCGATTCATCTGTCGTTATACCGCCCATCGACGGAAAAATGCTCCCGGCATTTTCGTTATACCGTCCGTCCCTGGACATAAAAAGTCCGCCGAAGCGGACTTGTCATTGTTCAGCAACACTGGACGAAAATACTTCGCCTGAGTTTGATACTTAGTACACCACCTTGGTTTCCAACGCTTTTTTCCCTTCCAGCTCGCGGGTGCGGCGTTCTTTTTCTGTTTCCAGATCAAGACGTTGTTGTTGCACTTCAGAAGGAGCTGTTGGCATTGGTTTACGTGGCAGCTTTTTATCGGCCATCGCTGCTTCGTACAGGAAGCCCGCCATAATCACCGACGCCTGCTTTAAATCGTCTTCAATCACGTGATCAATCGAATCGATGTGGGTGTGGTGCAGGCGGGTGCTGTAATCCAGTGGATCCTGAATAAACTGGAAGCCAGGTAAACCGACGTCATCGAAGGATTCGTGGTCGGTGCCGCCAGTCGATAATGGCGAAATAGTGCCGGTGCTTAAGTCGCTGTACGGGCCAAACCAGTCGGAAAGCATCGGTTTGGCGGCAATGTTGCCTTCGGTATAGATGCCACGGAAGCGGCCGCTGCCGTTGTCCATGTTAAAGTACACCGACAGTTTGTCGTAGGCTGCTTTTGGCTGAATTGGCCAGCCCGGGCTTGACCACAAATAGCGTGGCAGCGCTTTTTCGGCCGGATCTTTGGGTTCAGGCCGGGTGGCAAAAAACTCGTCGACATAAGCGCGCGAGCCATATAAACCTTGCTCTTCACCGGACCACAACGCAATCCGGATGGTGCGTTTTGGCTTCACATTCAGTTTGGATAAAATCCGTACCGCTTCCATCGCCACGGCCACACCGGCGCCGTTATCGACCGCACCATCGCTGGCATGCCATGAATCGAGGTGGCCACCGACCATCACCACTTCAGCGTTTTTGTCGGTTCCCGGAATTTCGGCGATAGTGTTGTACGATTTCATATCATCGTCGTGGAAGCGGGCTTTAATATCCAAATCCAGTTTTGGTTGTTCTTTGCGATCCAGCATCCGGGTCAGCAGGCTGTAATCTTCCTGTTCGATGATGATGGCCGGAACCGGAAAGGTTTCGCCTTGTTTGTGCGACTTCCCAAACACCCGCACCAAACCGCCCTGACGGCTGCTGCGGTAAATAACGCCGGCTACTTGTTCTTTTTCTAAAAACGCACTTAACGCCTGATTAAACTTGTAACTTTGCATCCGGCTATCGCGCAGGGCATTGGTCATAAACGACTGATAACTGGCGCGGGCGCCTGGTTCATAGTCTTTTAAATCGCCGAGGGTTTTTGCACTTAATCGTTCAAATATTACTGTTTTTGGTGGTTCGATTTTTAAATCTTCACCCATCAACAGAATTTTGCCTTTTAATTTACCGGCGTATTGCGCTAAATCGCTGACAGTGTTGACGTCAAACATCATCACATCGCCGCTGACCACGCCGTTGGTGCCGGGGGTCCAGGCCACCGGAATACCGTGCAGCGATTGCTGACGTGGTCCAGCTAAGGTAATGCTGGCGGATTCGCTGCTCCAGCCACGACCAAATTCAAACGGATGCAGCTGGCCGTTTTTCAGACCCCAGTCTTGTAACTGTTTGAGTGTCCAGTGATTCGCTTTCACCATTTGCGGTGATGCGGTCAACCTGGGGCCAATGTTGTCGGTCAGATGCTCTAAAGTGTGCATCACTTGCGACTGGTGAAAACCTTCATGGCGAATTTTATTCGCCATGTCCAAATCGGCCGCAGCCATTGCTACAGGCGAACATAACAGAGCGGGAACAAGCAAACGCTTCATAACTGACATTTCCTGGGGTTGATGTTTTTTTGTTTTTCGTCTAAGTCTGGTGCTTGCTGCTGATCCGCCTGAATGCAAATTCCGGCAGCAATTCAGCCAGCATTGACCAGCTTGGCATTATTTTCGATTCCAGCAGTAAAACAGCCACCTCATAAAGGCAACAGCTTTGCGGCCGATGTCAGCGTTGCGTCGATATTCTGTGAAAAATGGGTAAATATAGCGAGGTATCAAATTGCGGTGCACCTGACATGGTGAGTGAAGCCCTAAGATCCATTTGCTGTTCCACAGTAGGGCGCGACTCGCCGCGTCAGCGGTAGTCCGCCATCAGGTCAGAAACTCATCCGGATAATGGCGCGCGTGTACTCAAACATGTGAGAGATTTGACTCAGAAGTGGAGCGGGTGATGGGAATCGAACCCACGGCACGAGCTTGGGAAGCTCGGGTATTACCATTATACGACACCCGCAATGGCGCTTAAGGTACTGAGTTGGCTGAACACTGTCAATCAGATTTCCAACTGGATCAGCGGCTTCCGGCTGCCGGCAAACTAGCGAAGTAGGCCGCGAGATTGGCAATATCTTCATCCGATAACGGCTTGGCCAGTGGCGACATGATACTGTTTTTGCGGCTACCGCTGCGATAAGCCACTAACTGCGTACTAAGATACAACTCTTTTTGCCCGGCCAGGTTCGGCGTTTGGGGTGTGATACCGATGCCATCTTTGCCATGACAAGCCTGGCATTGTATTGCGGCCAATTTTCCGGCCTGGATATCGGCTTCGGCGGTACAGCCAAAAGTTAATATGGCCGACAGCACGACTAGCAACGATGATATTGGATATTGCTTAGTTTTTAATGTGCAGTGTACTGAGAGTTTTGATGTAAAGGGTTGTTTGAGCATTGGTTTTCCATGCAGTTGCACAATTCCAATCTCCAGTAAGCCAAAGTAACAGCAGGCTGGCAAGACAAAAATCATCCGTATCTGGTGCAATCAAAAGCTCTGTGCTTGGCAGAAGGTTGCGGCATGTTACAGTAGCATCCAGCACAAACTGCATCACCTGGTAATGTAATTATGACCCCAGAAAACCACTTGGTAGCTACTTTATCTGCACCTTCTTTATCAACAACTTCGCTGCCAGAGGCTGCTGTTATTCTGGCGAAACGCCGCAAGCTAGGCCAACCAGGGCCGTTGTTAGCAGAAACGCTGCGTCCACAATCACTCAATGACGCTTTTGCGCTGCAACAACAGGTTGCGCTGGAGATGGCCGAGCCAATAGCCGGCTGGAAATGTTTGTTACCGACGCCGGATAAAATAGTGGTGGCGCCAATGTATCAGTCGACGGTGGGTCGCGTTGATCACAATACTGTTGATATTCAACAGTGTACGTTATGGCCTTCGACAGTTCCTGCATCGAAGGGTTTAGCCCGGGTGGAACCTGAGCTGGCTTTTGTGCTGGCCCAAGATTTACCACCAAGACTCGAGCCTTATAGCGATGCGGAAATAGATGCCGCGATTGGCGCAACGCATCTGGCACTGGAGCTGATCCAAAGTCGCTTTAGCCATGATAGCGGCGCCGGTTTTTTTGATCAGCTAGCGGATGGCCTGTTTAATCAGGGCTTGTTTTTGGGGCCGGAAATGCTGCCAGCGCCTGGCTTTAACGGTGAGCAGTTTTTGCTGCAACTAACCTTCGCTGATGGTCGGGTGCAACACCTTAGCGCCATGCATCCAAACCAACAGCCGCGCGCTGGTTTGTACTGGCTGGTAAACTTTTTGTCGGCCAACAATATCAAGTTACTGGCCGGTCAGGCGGTAATCACCGGCTCTTACGCCGGGGTGCTGGATCTGCCGTTTGACGAGGATATTCAGTTCCAATACGGCGACTGGGGTCAATTCAGGCTGCGGTTTGTTACCAAAACATCGTAAGATGACATCATCTTGTGGTTATTTTGGGAAGCTTGATGGATTTTTTACCACAACATGGTTTGAACATGACGCCGTTATTATCGTTTGGCGTGTTGTTAGTCGTGGGGGCGCTGGGTGGTTATCTGGCGCATCGCTGGTCCTGGTTGCCGAGTATTACCGGTTTTATGCTGGTTGGTTTATTGGTCGGGCCAAGTGGTTTAGGTTTGCTGGAATACGACACCTTAAAAGAAGCGCGTATTCTGGTCGATATTGCGCTGGCGCTGATTTTATACCGGCTTGGCTCCTCCCTCGATTTACGGTTTATCCGCCGTTCACCACGCATTGTGGCAGTCGCCATCATTGAGTCCGTGTTAACTTTCTGCGCGGTGTTTGCACTCTGTTATTTTTTAGGTTTTTCGGCGCTGATTGCCGCCGTCATTGGTGCGATTTTAATTTCTTCGTCGCCTGCGGTACTACTGCACGTGGCGCATGAAGTTGGTGCCAAAGGTCCGGTCACTGAATCGGCTAAAACGCTGGTGGCGCTGAATAATTTGTTGTCTTTTCTGGTGTTTGCACTGGTGATCCCGGCGATGCTGGTGCATGAAAATGCCAGTTGGCAACAGGTAATTTTGCAACCTCTGTATCTGCTGCTGGGCTCTGGTTTACTCGGGGTGGTGATAGGTTTGGGGCTGCATTTTGTGATCAGCCGCACCGCCAAAGCCGAGCAATATAAACTGGCGCTGGTGGTTGGTGCGCTGATGCTGACGCTCGGCCTCGCCCAACAATTGCAGCTGTCGATGTTGTTCGCGCCGTTGATTGTGGGCATTGTGGTACGCAGTGTCGAACAGGATGTGGTGGTGTCGGCGATGGAATTTGGCAGCGCTTTTGAGCTGTTTTTTATCGTGCTCTTTGTATTTGCTGGTGCCAGTTTGCATTTGGCAGAACTGATTGAGTATGCACCGGTGATCCTGGCTTTGGTACTGACGCGATCCCTGGTAAAAGTGGTGGCGGTAAGTGTGTCGTTGCGCCTCGGTCTGCAGCCCTGGCGACAGGCATCGGCGACTGGTTTACTGCTTATTCCAATGGCCGGTCTGGCGATTGGCTTAGTACAAACCAGCGGCAAACTGGTACCCGAGCAGGCAACGATTATTGCGGCTGTGGTATTAGGTGCTGTGACTTTGTTTGAAACTCTCGGCCCGCCCATTGCCGCTTTTGCCTTTGGTTTGGCCGGTGAAGCCGCGGCCAGCACCCCAGTGCGCAAAGTAAGCCCATGGCGGTTAAAACATGAAGTGCAGGTGGATGTGTCGGCCTTGGTGGCTCAAGAGCCGGATGATGCAGCAGTTGCAGAAACCAGCACTGAAACAGCCGAAACCGGCAAACGCCGATTCCGGTTATGGCCCTTTGCCGGTAAAGCCTGATTGTTAATATCGGGGTCAGAGTCAATTGTTAACAGAATCTGTTAACAATTGACTCTGACCCCGAATTATTAGCTATAACCGGCCGATGTCGTACATGTTGTAGATTAGGCCGGTTGCGCCAAGGATAAAGCCTATAGCGGCACCAATCAAACCGCCGATTCTATTTTTACAGTGGCGTCGGGCAAGTGCGGGATCTTGCCGGGCTTCTTCTGCCAGCCTTGGACCAATCAGTTTCGCCACGCGTAAATTGAAGAAGACCAATCCGATTAACAATAACGCAAAAGCCCCTAATGGCCCCCAAGCGCTACTGGTCATTTCATAACCCAGCGTCAACAACACTCCTGAAAATACCACCCAGGCGATGGTTTGATTGCGGATCCGCCGCAGCGCCACACGTTCAGGTTCATCCTTGGCGTTTTTAAGGACTGCCTGCATGCCAAAATAAACGCCGGCGATGCCCGCCAGTGCGCCAATCATCGCGCCGCTGAGCAGCAATCCCAATTTACCCAGCCAACTGACATTGGCAGTACTACTACCAGAAGCGGCAAAGGCGGCTCCGGCAGCTGCTGCGGGCGGACTTGCCGTCACCAGCAGCGACGCCAGCATGGTGCTAAAACCAATGCCCGGTGCGGTGCTCAGCAGTAAGTTGCCATAACGGCTGAGCAGTTGGTCTTTTAACAACTCCCGCACTCTGGACAGTTTTTTACGGACATTGGCGTCAGATAACCCCAGTAATTCCGCTACTTGCTGGCTGGACTGTTCTTCGCGGTAATACAGCAGCACGATTTCGCGGCTATCTTCCGGCAGACCATCAATCAAGCTTTGGATCAGCAGGTTTTGCTGATCCCGTTGTAAATTGTCGGCCACTTCAGCCGTCGGATCGGCAAACTGCGCCAGCAACAACTCAGCTTCTTCGCCAACCACCTGTTGATTGACTCGGTTATCGCGTAAGTAGTTGTAAGCGCGATAGCGGGTGATTTGCCGCACCCAAGGCAGAAAACTGGCCGGCTCGCGCAAAGTGCCCAGCTGTTGCCAGACATGAATAAATACTTGCTGCGCAACTTCTTCGCTGGCGTCTAAGTCTTTGACAATCGCTAGCGCAATGCCGGTCACAGTCTGGCGGCAGCGCTGGATCAACCGCTCGAACGATGGGATATCACCAGCACTGGCTTTAGTCACATCCGGGATCAGCTGTTGTTCAATCAGGGTCAACATGTTATTTCTCCGCCAGGAACTGGTTGATTTGATTCAATAACCATACGGGTTCATCCCACATCATAAAGTGCCGTGATTGCCAGTTGAATACAAGGGTTGCCTGCGGAATTTTGTTAATTTGTTGTTTGTATAATGCTTCAACCGCCGGACGCATCGCTTCGCTTGGTAATGCACCACCGGCACCCAGTTGTAAAACCGGTTGGGTGATATTGCCAACTTTATCGCGTAAATCGGTCGACAATAGTTCATAAATCGCCTGGCCGACCGCCTTTGGATCAGACTGCGCTCCCATTTGCTGGACACGTTCGCGGGTGGCAGTTTCGCGCGCCTGGATTTCCATGCCTTGTTGCATCGTTGCCGCCAGTTGCGCGGGTTGCATCTGTGCATAAAAATTGCGGATGCCCTCGGCCTGGGCTTTCATGCTGGCGACGGTGGAGTTCGAATCGCGGGTAAATACCGGCGCCAGAAACGGCAGGCCATCCACTGCGATAATTTTGCCGATTGTGTCTGGTGCACTGCTGGCTAAATCGTAGGCCAGAAATGCGCCGAGGCTATGACCGATAATGGCCGGGCGTTGCAGTTTTTCGGTTTTGATATAGTCCAGAAGTTCAGTTTTCACCACTGGTAACAACGCACCTTCAATAGCGGGTTGTCCGGCGAAACCAGCGATGCTGACCAGATGCAGTTGATGAGTTTTACTCAGTTCCGAGGCGGTTTGTTGCCAGACCCGGCGGTCCGACATTAACCCCGGGATCATAATCACCGGGCTGCCTGTGCCCTGAACTTCCACGGTAAAGCTGGTCGCTGCCTCACTGCTACTGGACAGGCTCGCCATAATCCCGACGAAAACTGCAATCAACGTTGATTTGCCGGTTGAGCATTTGCAAGATACCTGACTGAACATGATGGTTTCCTTGATTATTTAAGCTGCATTTTGCAGGGTTCAGAACCAAGACACGCTGGAGCGGGCGGATGTGACAACTATTTTCAGATTTTTTTAGCAGGATTTGCCAGCAGCATTTTTAGTGGCCGAGTTTTTCTTTTATGCGACAGGTGTCGCACATTTTACTTGACCAAGGCGCGACATTTGTCGCACCCTATAACTAAAGGAAATATCAAAGGAAAAAAATAGTGAAATTCTGGATAGCTGGGTTGGCCTTGCTGAGCCTGAGTCTGAGCGCAAACGAACAATTTCCGGCTTATGAACTGCCGAATACCCAGGTGCATCAGTTGCCGGCGCAAAAAAATGGTCGCCAATATGAAGTCTGGGTTGATTTGCCAGCTTCGTATGGCAGTTCAACCCGTCCGTTTCCGGTACTGTTGGTGACGGATGCCAATTATGCATTCCCGCTGATCCGCAGTATTCGCAACCGGCTTGGCGCTGGCGGGCAAAATATTGAAGACTTTGTGCTGGTTGGTTTGTCCTATGCCAAAGGAGATAGTCCAACCGACAGCCGCAGCCTTGATTACACCCCAATCCCAGTGTCGGCGCAGCAAAGAACCACTGATAATTTCAGTGCCAAAGCTTATGGTGGCGGGGCTTTATACGCCGACTATTTGCGGACACAAGTAATCCCTTTTCTGCTGAAAAATTACCGCATCGACGCCAAACGTAAACTCTTTGTCGGCCATTCGTATGGTGGATTATTGGGCGCACAGATTTTGCTGACGCAGCCTGATACTTTTGATACTTATATTCTCAGCAGTCCGTCGTTTTGGTTTTCCGACAAATATATGCTGAAACTAGCCGCGCAAGTGACCTCAAGAAAAAAAGATCTAACTGCAAGGGTACAGTTATATGCCGCTGAATTTGAACAGATTAAGCCAGGCCCCAGATATGCCAGCAAGGTGAGCATTGTTGCCGATATGCAATTGTTTGAACAACAACTGAAAAAGCCAGCTTATCCTGGTCTACAAATCCACAGCCAGGTCATCGCCGACGAAGATCATTTATCAGTGTTTCCGTCGATGATTAGCCGGGCATTGGTGAAGTTGCTACCTGGCTACGGGCCTTATACCGCCGGGTGAATGCCTTGGTACAGCATGCTCTAGCGAAAAGCTTAATTTTGTTCTGACTCCAGTAATTTCAGAAGTCGCGCTTTGCGGGCTACATAAACCTCATGGCCATCGTAGCCTTCCTTCGATAATGCGAGGGCTTTGTTGACCTGTTCCAGTGACGCCTGGTACATCTTATTTTGCTCATAACCAAATGCCAGGCCGTTGTAAGCGTCAGGTTGTTCGGGATGAAGCGTGATGCCGTATTTAAAAATGTTGATAGCTTCATCGAGGTTGCCACTATTGACGAACTGGTAACCCAGTTCCCGAATGACCGGTTCTGGCGGTGGCGTTGCCTCACCATATTGCTTTGATAACCTTTGGTAATAATCGCCGATAGAACTAGGGTCGCCGTTGTAGGCGCGAAACGGCATCTGCAGCGGCAAGAATAGATTCTGGTAAGCATTAAATATCCCGGCAACTGACGTGAGCGCATGGGGGACATTGGCAAATTCATCACTAACGAACCTTAAGCCTTTTGGCGTGTTGGACGCAATGAAGTTGTGCATGTCGTCATAGCGTTCCCGCATCAAGCCACTTTCTTCACCGATGTTCATATAAAGATAGCTGTTTAAGTTTTTTGTTTTCGATACAAAGGCTTTGGTGCTTTTGGCCGTAGCCCCAAAATCCCACCATACGGCCGGACTATAAGCGATATGCGCCTGAAATAATTCTGGTTCGGTTTGTAGTGCATAAAGCACAAACACACCAGCAGCAGATGCGCCGGCAATAACTTTGAAATCATGCGTACGATACTTGTGTTCCACAAACGGCATCAGCTCGCTTTTGATAAAATTTAAGAACTTCGGCGCTCCACCGCCGATGCCGACCGGGCCAATCGGTTCCTGATTGACAGTTGGGTACAGATCTCTCATTCGGTCGGTATTTTCAATCGCCACAATAATCACTTCAGGCGCGGCGTTTGCTTCCTGCAAGCGCGCTAACACGTTGGTCATCAGCGGTAAATTTTCTTTGCCATCAAGGCGGTAGATCACCGGATAGGTCTTGTTCGGTGTTGCAGCGTAGCTCTTGGGTAGTTGGACTGTGATGGTTCTTTTTTCATTAAGCACTTTTGAATTAATGATCTCGGTCTGTAATTTGTACTCTGTTGCAACACTTTGCGCTGGTTGCGCTACTGCAGTTGATGTTGCGGCGATAAAGACTACAACCGCAGTAATATGCTTGAATATATTGCTTTTTTTCATTATTAATTCACATAAATTACTCAATTTTCCCAAGTTAGCGCATGTTGCACTTGTTGTAAATACCAGGTTTACTTGAACCATTGGTGGATGTCGCTGCGCTTATCCACCCTACAATCCACCCTACAATCCACCCTATGAAAATGAATTAAAATCAGCTTTTTGTTTGCACCCTTTCAAAAAAACATTGGGCTTTGACTGGCGTCTGGCCGTATGGTGAAGCAGGTATTTCAAACCATCACAGGTTTAAGCATGACCACAGAAAAAGGCAGTAAAGTTCCCACTAGCCGACTGGCGCGCTTTGGCGGTCTGGCTAGCTTGGTTGGTCGGGTTGCCGGCGGGATGCTAGCCGAGGGTGCACGGCAGTTGGCGCAAGGGCAAAAGCCGGGCTTGCAGCAAATGCTGTTGACCCCAGCCAATGCACAGCGGGTGGCGACGCAGCTGTCGCAAATGCGTGGTGCGGCGATGAAGTTAGGTCAGCTGTTGTCGATGGATGCCGGAGATTTATTGCCACCGGCGTTAACGGCGATTTTGTCGCAACTGCGCGCCAACGCCAGCCCGATGTTACCGGCGCAGTTGGCTGCATTGCTGCAACAACAATGGGGCCCACAGTGGCAGCGCAATTTTAGTCACTTTGCCTTTTCACCCATGGCAGCGGCGTCCATCGGCCAGGTGCATCAGGCCAATCATGATGATGGTAGTGCGCTGGCGGTGAAAATTCAGTATCCCGGCATTGCTACCAGCATCGACAGTGATATCGACAATGTGGCGACATTATTGCGGTTAAGCGGTTTATTGCCGGAAGGCATCGCGCTGCAACCGCTGTTGACAGAAGCCAAACAACAACTGCACAAAGAAGCCGATTACCAACAGGAAGCCGCTTATTTGCAACGTTATCGCCAGCTTTTGGCCGACGATCCCAACTTTTTGTTGCCCACTGTGTACCCCGAACTTTCTACCCGACAGATCCTGACCATGGGTTTTGTCGAAGGTGTGCCGGTGGAAGACTTGCTTTCGCAGCCGCAGGCATTGCGGGATCGGGTGATGTCGTTGTTATTCCTGCTGTTATTTAAAGAAATCTTTGAGTTTCGCCTGGTGCAAACCGATCCGAATTTTGCCAATTACCGTTTTAATGTGCAAACCGGCCAGCTGGTGTTGCTCGATTTTGGCGCTTGCCGCGATTATTCCGCCGCTATCAGTCAGGGTTATCGGTTGTTATTTCAGGCGTTGTTGCAAAATAACGCCGAGCTGCAGTTGCAGGCGTTGCAGCAGATTGGTTATTTCAGTGCGATAGATATTGCCCCGGCTCAACTGCAGGCGGTAATGGCGCTGGTCAGTCTGGCCGCGGAGCCTTTGCAACAGCAGGGTGCTTACGATTTTGCTACTTCCGATCTGGCGAGTCGGATGCGGGAAGCCGGTATGCAGTTGTCGCAGCAACTACAGAATTGGCACACGCCGCCGGTCGATGCGTTGTTTTTACACCGCAAAATGGCCGGGTTGTTTTTATTGGCGAAAACGCTCAAAGCGCGGGTTGATGTTCGAACCTTGTTGCTGCCTTTTATCGACACCTCCATCTAAGCAGGTTGTTCTGTATTTTCTCAGGCTCAGATCTCTGCTCGGGCCGCTTTTTTATGTCAATTGCGAAATAAAAGACATCTAAATGGCTGAAAGTCTATTTTGTCGGTGTTTTTGTAATCTATCAGTGTTGAGTACCAAGCAAGAACAGGCTAGGGTGGTTTAAAAATAAGCAAAAAGCAGCCCGAAACAACACAGAGCAATCATTTTTCCCTCAATCCTTGATGTTACAGGTAGGCGACGAGTAAGTGAGTCCCCAGGAGCATAGTTGTCCTATGTGACTGGGGTGAACGAGCGAAGACAACACCCCTGTAACTTCAAGGATGACGGGAAAAAACAGAGGAATGAGATATGTCGCAATATGCTGCTTTAAGGGCCAACGTCGGCCTGCTCGGCACACAACTGGGTGATACGGTCCGCAATCAGCTTGGACCGGCGGTGCTGGAACGGATTGAACAAATTCGCCAGTTGGCAAAACAAGCGCGCCAGGGCACTGATGCTGAGCATCAACAGCTCAAGCAAATTCTGGCCGGGTTAACCGACGATGAAATTCTGCCGGTGGCGCGGGCGTTTTCACAGTTTCTGAACCTCGCCAATTTGGCCGAGCAACATCACACCATCAGCAAGGCTGGCCACAGTGCTATTGAAAAGCCGGAGCCGCTGGCTGAATTATTAACGCTGCTGAAGACCCAGAATGTTGATGTGGCGAAAACCCGGCAGGCGGTGGCCGATCTGTCGATTGAGCTGGTGTTGACTGCGCATCCAACCGAAGTGACCCGGCGTACCCTAATTTATAAACTGACGCAGATTGCCGATTGTCTTGGCGAATTAGAGCAGGATTTAAGCCCGTTGCAGCGCAGTAAAATTGAATTACGGCTCAGCGATTTAATTACCCAGGCCTGGAATACCAACGAAATCCGCGTACAACGGCCAACGCCGATCGACGAGGCAAAATCTGGTTTTGCGGTGATTGAAACCTCGTTATGGCAAGCCATTCCGGAATTTATCCGCGAACTTGATACCGCATTAAAACCGGTGTTAGGCGCAGGTTTGCCGCTAAATGCTGCGCCCATTCGTTTTTCCAGTTGGATGGGCGGCGATCGCGATGGGAACCCTTTTGTCACCGCTAAAGTCACCCGCCAGGTGTTGCTGCTCAGTCGCTGGAAAGCTGCTGATTTATTTAATCGCGATTTAGAAGTACTGGGCAACGAAATGTCGATGAGCCCGGCCAATGCTGCTTTGCAAGCCGCTGCCGGTGATTCCGGCGAGCCGTATCGTGAAGTGCTGAAGCAGCTGAAAAATAAACTGGTGTATACCCGCGACTGGCTGGGCGAAGCGCTGAAACATGATCGGTTGCAAAAACCGGACGATTTGTTGTGGTACAACGCGCAGCTGCTGGAGCCGCTATTGCTCTGTTATCAGTCGCTGCTTGATTGCAAAATGGAAGTGATCGCCAACGGTCATCTGCTCGATACCATCCGCCGGGCCTATGCCTTTGGACTGACCTTATTAAAACTGGATGTGCGGCAGGAATCTGGCCGCCATGCGCAAGTATTCAGTGAGTTCACCAAATATCTGGGACTTGGCGACTATGCACAGTGGGACGAAGGCGCGCGCCAGGCGTTTTTACTGAATGAGTTGAGTAGCAAACGACCGTTATTTCCGAAAAACTGGCAGCCCAGCGCCGAAGTACAGGAAGTGCTGGATACCTGTGACATTGTGGCCCGGCATGGCAGCGAAGCCTTATCGACCTACGTGATTTCGATGGCGGGTCAGCCGTCGGATGTGCTGGCGGTGCAGTTACTGCTCAAAGATGCCGGTATCAGTTTCCCGATGCGCGTAGCCCCATTGTTTGAAACCCTGGCCGATTTAACCAATGCCCCCAATTGCATCAGCAAGTTGCTGGCGATTGACTGGTACCGCGGTTATATCCAGGGCAAACAAGAAGTGATGATCGGCTATTCCGATTCGGCCAAAGACGCCGGCGCTATTGCCGCGGGCTGGGCGCAGTACAGTGCGCAGGAAGCCTTGGTGGCAATTTGTCAGCAGGCCAAAGTGCAGCTTACGCTGTTTCATGGCCGTGGCGGTACTATTGGCCGTGGTGGTGGTCCGGCGCATGCTGCAATTTTATCGCAGCCGCCGGGATCATTAGCCGGTGGTCTGCGGGTGACTGAACAAGGCGAGATGATCCGCTTTAAGTTTGGTTTGTCGCAGCTTGCACAGCGCTCACTAGCGCTGTACGCCTCGGCGGTGCTGGAAGGGGTGTTGTTACCACCACCAGTGCCAAAAGCCGAGTGGCGTGAATTGATGCAGCAACTGGCGACAGATTCCTGTGAAGCCTACCGCGCTATCGTGCGGCATCACCCTGATTTTGTGCGTTATTTCCGGGCAGCAACACCAGAGCTGGAACTGGGGCAATTGCCGCTTGGTAGCCGTCCGCCAAAACGCAATCCGAATGGCGGCGTTGAAAGCTTACGGGCTATTCCGTGGATTTTCGCCTGGTCACAAAACCGGCTGATGTTACCGGCCTGGCTTGGTGCCGGCGCGGCACTTGCCACTGCAGTGGCGCAGGGCAAAACCGACCTTATTCATCAAATGCGGGCGCAGTGGCCATTTTTCGCCACCCGCTTGTCGATGCTGGAAATGGTCTACCTGAAAGCTGATGCGCAAATTGCTGAATACTATGATGAAAAACTGGTACCGGCCGAGTTACAACATTTAGGGGTAACTTTGCGTGCGCAACTGGCCGCTGATAGTGCTTTGTTGCTGCAATTGATTGATGCTCAGGATTTTATGGCCAAAGAAAGCTGGATCAGAGAATCCATTATGCTGCGCAACACTTATGTCGACCCGCTGCATATTCTGCAGGTGGAATTGTTAAACCGGGTGCGG
Organism: Rheinheimera sp. SA_1; assembly: GCF_001669775.1. GTDB lineage: Bacteria > Pseudomonadota > Gammaproteobacteria > Enterobacterales > Alteromonadaceae > Pararheinheimera. Next base: position 1,277,326 of record NZ_LXWK01000011.1, on the reverse strand, counting down.
CATGCACCGGAAACGGTGAATGACAATATCAAACGTGCCTTGATGGTAACCATTGCCGGTATTGCGGCGGGGATGCGTAATTCGGGTTGATGGGCGAGGACATGGAGATACCTGCGGGATGAGCTGTTGCAGCTGATCCCGCAGCAATTTCAGTTAGCCGTTAGAGTTTAAACTCTTTATTGCCATGTTTTTTAGCAAACAGTCGTAACGGCACATCGTTGCAACTGACATCGTTATAAAACTGGGCCGGTTTTTTCAGAGTATTTTGCAACGAAGCAAAAGCCTCATTCGAGGTAGCGGCCGCGACGCAAATTTCAGTTTCAACATTTTCCATTTTTTTGTCAAAAGCAAAAACGGCCACTTTGGTCGAGTTTTCTCCTGCACTTTGTTTAAATTTTTTCGCGAATTTTTCCAGGCTCAGACCATTACAGGTAAAATTCGCCAATTCTGCTTCGCCAAATTTGTACTGCAATGCTTTTTGTTTTAGTTCGGCGTCCGAAGTGGCCGCTGCAATGCAGATTTCAGAGAAAATCGAGGCATCGGCGTTCACTAATTGGGTTTCTTGTGCAAGGACAGGGAAGGTGAAAATGCTGCAGATCAACAAGGTAGTCAGTTTTTTCATAAAGTCGCCTTATAGAGGTAAAAACAAGCGCCGAAGCGCGACTGTTTAACTGTAGTAGAGCGTTGTAAGTTGTAAAGTAATGGCGAATATTAGCTGGAACCGCTTTTTAGCAAACCCAGTTCAATGACCTTTTTCAGCAATTGGGTGGCGTTATTGACCTGCAGTTTACGCATCATATTTTCGCGATGTTTGTCGGTAGTTTTTGGCGATAAATTCAGTTGGTGCGCAATCTCATTGTTCGAGAAGCCGTCATAAATCAGCTTTAGGATCTGAAATTCCCGTGGCGTCAGTTCCAGCTGATTGTCGGCCACTTTTTCCAGCACCTCCGGCGCCATAAAGCGGCGACCAGCTTTAATTTCATCAATGGCGTGGCGTAAAATTCCGGCGCTGCCGTCTTTGAGCAATACCGCGTCGGCACCGGCGGTTTGCAGTTGTTGCAGCAATAAACCCGAGTGACTGCCGGTCAGGGCGATGATTTTAAGCATTGGATAACGTTGCTTTAAGTAGCTGATTTCAGCACTGGTATCGCCGCCTGGCATATGATAATCGAGGATTAGCAGGTCGGGCTGCAGCTGCTTTACCCGTTCCCGCAGCTCTGTTAGATTATCCAGCGCGGCTATCAGTTCGACATCCGAATATCCGGCAAGCAGCATGGCCAGGCCATCGCGGAAAATGGCGTGATCATCAGCAATAATCAAACGCAGGATAGAAGGTGTTGCAGTCAGGTCTGAAGTCATGTGTAAACTCATGCTGAATAAACTGGCCTCGTTTGGTCGGTTGCTGCTGGTCATGTTGCTGCTTGCAGCGAGTCTATTACCAGTCAATGCCGCAGTACCAACTGGTTGTGTGGTGACCCCTCAGACCACGATGCTGCAACTGACGGCTTGTCAGCTGCCGCTTTCCAGCGTCGCAGCCAAGGGCGATGTGGCGTCCGCCTTGTTGCAGCAAGTCACTGATGGTCGACAAGAGCTTTATCAGTTGCACAGCGACCAACCCATCGCAGCTGTGTTATGGCTCGGCGTGCCAGATGTCTTTCGGCTCGAAGTCTACCAACTATTTCAGGGGCAACCGCAGTTATTACTACAACTGCATGATGATAGTCCATTCTCGGCCCGGGCTACCGGTACCGCCCGCTTACAAGTGCCATTGCAACTGGCTGCCGGTGAACATCAGATAGTACTGAAATATTATATTCATGCCAATGGCCGGCTGCAGCCGCATTTGTATAGCCCGCAAGCGCTGCAAAGTGCCCAAACCCGGCAACATTTACTCAATGGCCTATTGCTGGGTGGAATGTTGACCATGTTGCTGGTGATCCTGCTGTATGGCAGTGTCGCCGAAAGCAGCAGTTATCTGGCGTATTGTGGTCTGGTGTTGGCGCAGGTGCTGATGTTGCCACAATTTGAAGGTTATTATTTTCAGTGGTTATGGCCGGATGCGCCCTGGTGGAATGTGCAAGCGCCGGTCTGGTTTGCCAGTCTGGCGTTGTTTAGTCATGGCGTGTTTGCCCTGACTTTTTTCCAGCTACCGCAGCGGTATCCGCGGTTATACCGGTTGCATCTGGCGCTGTTTTTACTGATTGCGCTTAATCTGTTGTTACTGCCAAACCAGCTACAAATCCATGGGCTAGCGCTAGTAGCCCTGGGATATACCTTGTTGGGGCTGACCACGGCGGTAAGAGGGTTTGTGGATCGCTTACCCGGCGCTGTGTTGTATTTGGCCGGCACGGCGGCGCTGATGTTATTTAGTGCGATTATGCTTTCGCTTGGGGTCATCGGGCTGAATCCAATTCCGGCTATCGACTTCTTTGACTATCCCAAATTTGGCTTTGTGCTGGAAACCGCATTTTTTTCGGCGGCATTGGTCAGCCGGGTGCGGCAATTCCGGCAACAGCAAGCCGAGCAACGGCTGCGTCGTCTGGCTGAAGCTGATGAGCTACTGCTGGCCGAACGGCAAAAAACCGAAGCACAGCAATTGGCGCAGCAAAGTTCGTTGCGACTAGCCAGTGCCAGTCATGATATTTCACAACCTTTGGCATCCTTACGTTTTGCCATTGAAACGTTACGCAGCCGGGGCGACGAAGCGCCGTTAGCCGATCATATCGACCGCACTTTAAGTTACGCCCAAACCTTATTAAAAGATCTGATTGCCGATTGTCAGTTGCAACAGCCAACCCCGGACGAAATCTGGGCCGGGCAGTTGTTTCATCAGGTGGTGGCCGATTATCAGCAAACTGCCCGCCAAAAAGGCTTGCAGCTGGGTTACATCGACAGCAGTTTCCAATTGCACGGCTCGTATCTGGTGCTGAACCGGCTGTTGCACAATCTGGTGGGCAACGCCGTGCGTTACACTCAACAAGGCCGGGTGTTGGTCGGATTGCGTCGGCGCAACGGCGGGGTGGAAATTCAGGTGCTGGATACCGGCCCCGGTTTATTACCGGCGCAAATTTCGCAGTTACAACAACCTTTTACCCAAGGCCAGCAACAGGGAGCGCCGCATGCAAATACCGAAGCGCGGCAAGGTTTTGGTCTGGGCTTATATATTGTGAAGTCATTGTGCGAGCAACATCAGCTGGAACTGCGTGTGCGCTCGACTTTGCATCGGGGAAGTTGTTTTTCGATTTGGGTACCGGAGCAGACTTTGTAAGTGGTAGTTTGTTTTACCTTTGGGGAGTTCCAGACCCGGTGGTAAAGTTTCGGTGCTATTTTATAGCTATCATTTTAGGTAGTGGTGAATATAGATGAGCAACAATGGCAATTAATCTAAATGGATGTACTGCAAGAACATCAGAAATGCGTCAGTGGCTGATGCCACTCATCTTTGTGATCACTTTTTTGTTTTTGCTCTGGTTGCCGTTCTTACTTTTACCCAAAGGATTGTACTGGCTGCTGGCCGCAATCTTGTTATTGCCATTGATACCGATACTTGAAAGCCTTTTGTTATCGCCAGCATATGCAGTTACTGGCCGCTTTACATATTACTCTCCGCTGCTTTTTGCAACAAAGTCGACGCAAGGTCTGGATTTGCATTTAGGTACCCTATATGACTATTTAACTCACCTACGGTGGAGTGAGCGGGGTATTCGGGCAGAAAGACATGCAATGCGATTGATGTTACAGGGGTTATTGAACATTTGCGACGCGGTGAGTGAAGGTAGATTAAGTGAAGAAACTGAAATTACTGCAACCTCATATTTTTTTAGTAACAGTTCCGTAGAACGATTAGGCTTTACGCCGGGTGATGCGCCTTCAGGGATAAAATTAAATTTGGCAATGGTATTTCTCAGCCTTGCTTTAAGGTTGAGTTTTATTAAAGGTCGTTGGTCTGTGCCCAATCTCGCACGGATTCGGCGAGTTCATACCACTGCAGGTCAGCTGTTTCAGCACCAATCTCGGATTGTTAAAATGCTCGCCCGCTTACAGAGAGCAAATGGCATTGCTGATGTTGATTGTACGACAAGGGTGTCAAACGCGTCCTCTAGGTCAAGTCTTCTGTGATAACTTGACCCTAAGGTTTTGTACGCGCTAAAGCGGCGTTGTTGGAGTTATCAATTAAGTTTGCATCACGCACATTCCAGTCATTCATCGCAAGCTGGACTTTCTGCGCCGTGCCCTATGAATCAGCCAGTTCAAGCAAGGTGTCAATTCCAGAAACTTCAGTTGTCGTTTTTCAAAAAATTCGCGATAAGAACTCAGGAAAATGAGTCCGCAATCAATAAAACAATCAACAACATCATCCGGCGTACTGGCGCTTTGCGACCTGTATCGCTCTATGCCGGTTTGAAAACGCCCAGCGGGTACAATCGATAAGGCCCATCTCTCCCTCCAATTAAGGAATTTTCCTAATACGCCAAAACGCAGTCAATCGTTATCCTGCAGCCATAAAATGAAGGAAGCCAAAGTGGCTGTTCCGGTTGGATTGCTTGAGCGAAATCATGACGAAAACCAAACTAAAAAACCTGCTGCGTAGCATGGCCGACTATCGGCGTGGGCTCCGGTTGTTAACCGGGCAGCCGAAACTGGATGTGGTGATCATTTGCCCACTTCGTGATGAAGCCGAACGCAGCCGGTATTTTAAGGCAACTGCGACCCGCAGCTGTCAGCAAAATGGCGCCAGGCTGCACTTAAAAGGCGTGGCTGGGCAGGTTCGGCTGCTAAATGTCACTACAGAAGAATTGGTGCAGCCGGACAGCCGCGAATTGGCAAAGCAGGCGGTGATTGCGGCGCTGGACTGGGCGCAGCAGCAAGGGGCGAAAGTGGTGTTGCTGGCTGCTGCGATGCAATCTTTATTTGGGGGGGATGGTAGAGCGTTGAAACAGCGATTTCCTTCGTTGTTATTGACGCTGGGACAAAACGGTCGCAGTCAGCTGTTGTGTGCTGAGATCGACCGGGCGCTGCGACGCAGCAGCTTTGTGACGCAGCCGCCGCGGATTTTGGTGTTGGAACCTGACACTTTATTGGGGCAGGCGGTCTGTGCGCATTTGCAGGCAAAAGGTCGGCAGGTGGTGGCCCTGAGCACCTCGCAGCGGATGGCGGCCACTTTGCAACAACAAACCGGTATGCCGGTGTACCCGCAAGTCAGTGCGGTCGGTGCCGTGGATGTTGTCGTGGTGTGTGGTGACAGCTTGCCATTAGCCACAGATGACATTGCTGCACTGCGCCGGTCGAATCGCAAATTACTGGTGATCGATCAAAGCACCGTCGCTGCAGTTGATCAGCATGTGTCGCAGCAATGTCAGTCATTGCTGGTGCGGTTGGAAGGGGGCAACGGTTTTGCTAGTGGCCTGAACATGGTGCCGGGGCGGCTGAGTTATCGGCAACTGCGGTTATCGCGCGGCAGCATGGTTGGTGATGTGGCCGAAGCCATGGCGCTGTTTCACGCGGTGTATCAAGACCACAACCACCTAGTGCTGAATCGCGATTGGTTTGATGTGAATCCTTACAATCAGGCGTTGCTGGCGGAAGCTTTTTATTCTCTGCGCGTTGGTTTGCCAAACCCTCATAGTTTTGGCAAGCCGGTCAATGATTTTGGCCTGGAGCTCAATCCAATGACCGTTGCCAGAACACTGATACAGCAGGTTGCTGCTCCAGGCGCCATCCAACATGGCCTGAATTGAGGAAGTCCTGATGAAAATTTTAAGCACTTTATTATTGTTGTTATCGTTGTTGGGTTTAGCAGTGAATGCTACTGAGCCGATGACGGAACTGCAGATCAATGAATATCAGGCGACTCAGCTTATCAACAAGAGCTGGCAGCTCTATCGAAGTCAGACTGCGGCTGAAGCAGAACAATTGGATCTTACTATTACCCGTTATGGCGAAGCTGCACAGCATAAAACTTTACAGCGCTGGACCCGTTATCTCGCCGATGGCGAGCAAGTGGTGATTAAATTTGATACCCCAACGGCCGACCGTGGCTTGGGGTTGTGGATTGACAGCAGCGACCGGCAGCAACAACAGCTGTGGCTGCAGCTGCCATCCTGGTATCAGCCGCGTCGGATGGATGCATCGGCGGTGCAGCAATATTTTGCTGGTAGTGATTTAACTTTTGAAGATCACCGGCAACTCACCAGCGAGGACACCAGCCAGTTTCGCTATCGGCTGTTGTCGACCAGTAAAAGTGGCTGGTGGCTGGAAGCAGTGCCGCGCAACCCGGCAACTTCAGCTTATAGCCGGCGCGAGATCTGGCTAAATGCCGACTATGCCATCACGCAAATCAATTTTTTTGATCAACAAGGTCAGTTACAAAAGTCGCTGAAAAACCAGTTATTACAGCGTTACGCCAATGGTGGTTGGCGACCTAATCGCATCGAAGTAGAAAACCTGCACGAGCAGCGGCTGTCGGTATTTCAAATTGTTGAACGACATTTTGGCAATACCCAGGCAGAAAGAATGTTCAGTCAGGAAGTGTTGGGGGAGTAATCGCCTAACGAAGAACGGCGGGGTCAGAGTCAATTGTTAATTAAATTAACAATTGACTCTGACCCCGTTATTTACATTTCAGTTATCGTCGAAAATCAGAAAAAGCTTTTCTTAAATTCCAGACCAATAACCCGTGGTTCGTTGACAAAACCGGTCAGGTTGGCAAAGTCAATTCCGCCTTTGACGTTGTCTTCGTCGGTGATATTGCGGCCAAACAGTGCCACTTCGTAGTTACCTTCGTAGTTCTGGTAGCCAATCCGTAAACCGGCTTCGGTATTGCCACTGGTGCGAAATTCTACAGTTTCGTACATGAGCAGGTTGGTTTTACCCTGCACTGCAACGTCGGTGTAGAAGTAAATTTCGCCGGTACTGACCGGAATATCGTAACGGGCATTGACCGTCAGGATGGTTTTTGGTGCTTGAGGGAACGGGTTGCCATCGACATAAGCCAGGGTTTTGCCACCTTCAACCACAGTGCGATCAAGCGGTGTACACATGCCAGAACCACACACACCAACGCGCAGCGTGGCATCTTTCAGTTCGGTATTGTTGTAGCTAAAACCACCACCTAACGTCAGGTTGCTCAGCGCACGCCAGTCGGCGTCGACTTCGAAACCATAACCTGTGCCTTTATCAGCATTGGCCAGCGTGTTGCCGTTATTGGTACCGCCAACGGCCGATAATTGCATGTCATCGATGTTGTAATAGAACACAGCACCGTTTAAGCGCAACGTATTGCCAAGTAAGTCAGATTTGGCACCAAACTCGACCGAGTTGATGGTCTCTGATTCAGCGGTGGTTGGATCTTCTTCAAATGCCACATTACGGCCTTGAATAGACTGGGCGCGGAAACCATTGGCCAGCCGTGCAAACAATGAAGTCTGGTCAGTTAAGCGGTAGTTACTCGCCAATTCCCAGCTCACTTGCCCATCATCAAGGTTGATCGGTGCATAGTTTTGAATTTGCGCCGCGCCAATCACCAACGCAAAACCGTTGACGTTTTGCTCCCCAACATAAAATGATTTTTCGTCACGGGTATAACGAATACCACCGGTGACATCCCAGCGATCGCTCAGGTTGTAAGTGCTTTGACCAAATACCGCCCAGCTTTGGTTGTCGTGGAATACCGCAGTACGACCGAAGAATCCGTCAATGCTGGTCACGCCAAAGGACGAGTCGAAGTAAAAGGCGCCTAGTTGCCATTCCAGCGCTGCATCTGTAGTGCTGGCCAGCCGGAATTCCTGCGTCAGCTGTTTTAAATCGTTTAACTGATCTTCAGTCACTGCATTGGCAACCGCAGACGGACCCGGACCAGCTTCAGTGCCGCCGTCGATGTCACCACGACCGTTACCATCGGCTTGTTCGTGTGCAGTGATGGAGGTGAATGACATGCCATCCAGCTCAAAATCCAGCTTCAGCGAAACACCGGCATTGTCGTATTTCTGGAAGTTATTGCCAGCATCATAAGCCACGGTGTATCGGTCATAATTCTGGTTTAACTTGTTGCTGCCTTTGGTGAAAACGTTGCGGCGGAACATCGAAGAGGTACCATCCAGCTTGCGGCCGTGAGCGTTCAGCAGCGCATCAAACTTGTCGCCTTCATACAAAAATTGCAGCCGGGCAGCAGTTTCATCAAAACCACCCATCGCGTCTTTTTCGTTATTAAAACTATTGTTGATGTAATCATCACGGTGTTGCGACAGCAAAGACACCCGCGCAGACAGTTGATCGGTCAGACCTGAGCCCGCAGCGGCTTCAACATTGCGGGTGCCAAAACTAGCGATTGAAAACTTGGTGTAAGCATCAAAATCCTGCCGAGGTTTGGCACTGGCGAATTTGACGATACCGGCGGTGGTGTTACGACCAAATAAGGTACCTTGTGGGCCACGGATCACTTCGACTTGTTCAATATCAAACAGCGGGAAGCTTTTTAAAATGACGTTTTCTAACACCACGTCATCCATGATGATTGAAACGGGTTGCGATGCCGCTAGATCAAAATCAGTATTACCGAGGCCACGTATATAAAAACGAGGGGCAACGCGTCCGTTCGAAGAATCGGCATACAATCCCGGTACTTTGACTGCTAACGCCTGAATATCATCTCCACCGGAAAAAATGGCTTCGAATTTTTCGCCCGACAAGGTTGCCACTGAAATAGGTACTTCCTGCGTGCTTTGCACCCGCTTTTGTGCGGTGACCATGATCCGTTCCAGTTGTTGATCGTCCTGTTTGGCTTTGTCACTATCCTGCGCAAATGCAGCAGGAGAAAGACCAACAGTAGTCGCCAGTAGCGCGACTTTGACCTGCAACGCCAGCTTGTTGTGTTTGCTTATCATCAATGGGTTACCCTTAGCTTGAGTCTATGGAGTTGAGCATCTGTGATCCCCCGCATTTTTAACCATGCTGGGGATGTGTTATGGCGTGCTCTCATATGCGTTTTTAGATTGGTGCAGTAACGTAAGAGGTGTAGCAGCAGATCATCTTGCCTGCCACTATCTATCGCATTGGAGTGACCACAATGCACTTTATTACGGCGCGCTAATATAACGATTTTTGCCGACGAATGGTGGTTTTTATTGATTTCAGCTGCAGATTGCTGATTTTTTGCTCGTTTAGCGATGTGTCGCCGTAGTAGTTTGAGCTGGAGGTAATTGCCGTGGCCGACTGAAATAAATCGCCGTGCGACCTTGATGCGAAGAATAATAACTAACGGCGAGACGGCCTTGATGCCAGACCATGCCGGCATAGCTGGTGTCGCCGGCTGAAGGCAATTGCAACGTTTCACGCAAGCTGGCGCTGTCGACATCCAACCATGCCAGACTGGTGCGCACCCGCCTATCGTATAATCGTACCGCTGCCAGAATACGGCCATCCGGTAACAACAAACATTGCGGCCCGCCAACCCGGCAGTTCAGCGGTCGCCACTGCCAGTCAAAATAAGGCGGGCTGGCAATGCCAAGCAAAGCGACATCCGGGTCACGGCGTAGCAGGCACACCGCGCGCTCGTCCGGTAAAAACAACAAGGCACTTTCATTGGGGTAGCCCTGATTATTGAACTGCTGCACCCATACCGAAAAATTCACGCCATCTTCGCTGCGATAAAGTCGCACTGACCTTGGGCCGCCGCCACATTTGTAGCCAATGGCCCAGGCGAAACCTTGCTGCCAGGTGAGGCGCCATAACCAGACATTAGGTTCGCCAACTTCGATAGCCTCCGACCAGTGTTCACCATCGGCTGAAAACCAGACATAAGACTGATAGGAATACTGGCTGCGGTCATGCAAAGCACCAGCGCCCAGCAGTTGCAGCCGGTTATCCGGCGTTACCACCAACTTGCCGTCACGTAAATCGGCGATGCTGCTTTGAATAAGTGCCACGCTTTGCCAGCGTTTGCCATCGGCACTTTTTAAAATTCGCAACGCACCGTCCGGTGAGACATGGGCGGTGGCTTCGCGAAATACACAATAATAATGGCCCTGAAACAGGCATAAATCAGTAAAGGCATTATGCGCGCCCTGAGCCCAAATCCGTGTTGCTCGTGCGCGCTTCAGCAGTGGCCGTTTGGGCAGGGGCCGGAATTGTTTACCTTTGCGGATCAGTTGGGTTGCCATAGTTCGAACTTATTACCCTCCGGATCATAAGCCCAGCCGAACTTGCCGTAGTCGCCGGATTCACGTTGCTCGTCCACCCGCACCCCGGCAGCTTCCAGTTGCGCCAGCATGGCGTCCAGATCGGCGACGCGGTAATTCACCATCATTTGTTGTTCGGCCCGGCCAAAATAGTTGCTGTCTTCAGCAAAAGTCGACCAGACGGTTTCGTCCTGCTCTTTGGCGTGAAAGCTGCCATAAGGACTGCCCGGATTTAGCGGGATGCCCAGGTGTTGTTGATACCAAAGCGCCAGTTGTTGTGGGTCGCGGGCTTTTAAAAAGATGCCGCCAATACCTTGTACTTTTTGCATCTGAAACTCCTTGTGCCCTGCTGATCAAGGGCGATGATTCCGAACTATTGCGGGCTACCGGTTGGCAGCCAGCTAAGCAGCTGGTCGATAGAACTCACCTGCTGGTGTTGTAGTATTAATCGTTGACCCAGGGTTAACGCATGCTGACTAACCTGCAGCCGCATGGCGGGTGATTTGATGGTGGACAGTACCGGTGAGCGGAAAGTACCAATCACTTGCCGGATCAGTTCACATCCGGCATAACCGGTTAAGTCACGCAGCACATCAGCAACAAACTGCTGTTGATACAACTCGTTACCAAACAACGGATCGCGGCATTGTTGCCGGCAAATTTGTAAAAACTGCCGCTGGAACTGCTGCCAGAATAACTTGATTTGATTGTGCAGGTAGTTTTGTTGATCTTTGGCTTTGCTTTGATCAGGTTGCAGCGCCGGTGCCAGACAATAATGCAGCATTAAACTGCCGATAAACAAACCGGCGTCCAGCCCAAAGGGGCCAAAACCAGTAAATTCGGCATCAATCACTTTGAGCTGATCAGCGGTTGCGAAAATACTGCTGCTGTTTAAATCACCGTGCACCAAAGTCTGGGGTTTGCTGCGAAAACTGGCGGCCAATGCGGCGACTTTCGCCTGCAACTGTTCATCCAGCCAAATATGTTGTGCCAGTGGGTATAAACTGGCATCGATTTGATTACGTTCGTTATTGCTAAAAGGGTCGTTGAATAATAAATCTTTACTGATTTGCAGCGGTTCCGGGTTTAGAAACTGAATTTGCTTTGACTTTTTGGCAGCCAAATCTAACGAAAAATCGCTGTTGGCAAAACCAGCATTGACAATAAATTCAGCCAGTTGTGAGCCAAGCTGTTGAAACTGCCGCCCTTCGGTGAGCGCGGTGCTGAGTAAAGTTAAGTGATCCAAATCTTCCAGTAACATCGCCGCCAGATCAACGTCGTAATGCAGCACTTCGACCACTAACAGCGGCGCGGCTTTAGCAAAGTTTTGCAGTGCCTGTGCTTCAATCCGGCTGCGATCTAGCGTCAGCGGCCAGCGATCGCTCAGTCCCCGCGCAAATGGCAGCGCCTGTTTCACAATCAGGCTGGTATTAAACTGGTTTTTTACCCGAAACACCTGATTCATATGATTATCGCCAAAGCTCACCGCAGTGAGTTTGCTGTGTTCACCAAATAACTCACTGTGCTGATTGGCAAATTGAATGGCATCTTCTGCGGTAAAACGACGGTATTGCGGCATCTGGCTGGTTCCCTGAAATCACGCTTTTACCTTATCATGGCATATAGCAGCCCGGCAGGGTAATTTTCACTACGAGTTTGTTAATTCCGGGGTCAGAGTCAATTGTTAACAGATTTCTGTTAACAATTGACTCTGACCCCGGAATTAACAGATTTACTTGAATTGGGGAACTTGATGCACGCCAGTAATTTTCAGTTGGATTTGTATTTAAAGCGGATTGGCTTTGAGGGCGATGTTGCCGCCGATGCTTTGGCTGCTACTTTGGCTGCAAATAGTGCGACAGTGAAAGCACTGATGCAGCATCAATTACGCTCGGTGCCGTTTGAAAATCTGGATGTGCAGGCCGGAAAAATTGTGTCGTTGCTGCCGGAAGATATAGTCAGCAAAATTATCGGTGACGATGGCGAAGCCTGTCGTGGTGGTTATTGCTACGAAGTGAATGCCTTGTTTGCGATGGCGTTGACCGCAATTGGCATCGATTATCAATTTGTGTTCTGCCGGCCGATGTTTTACCCGATGCGTCGTCCTAAAACTCATATGGCACTGATTGTGAAAGTGCAAGGTGAACAATGGTTGTGTGACCTGGGCTTTGGCAGTTACGGTTTAAGAGCACCGGTAGCGTTGTCGCAGCTGAATCTGCCACAAACCCAGGATTTTGATTGTTTCCGGCTGATTTCGCCAACCAGCGGCGAATATGTGTTGCAGGCAAAACTGGATGAGCAGTGGGTCAGCCAATATGGCTTCGATTTGTATCCGGCTGACTGGATTGACTTTATGCCAGCGAATTACCTAAATTCAACCCATCCTGACACCATCTTTGTGCAGAAATATCTGGTTATTCAGCAACATGCGACAGGGCGCACCATGCTGGTCGGCAATGAATTAAAAGTATGGCAGCAAGGAAAAGTCACAGTAACGCCGGTGGCTGAGGGCGAACTTGCGACCGTATTAAAACAGCAGTTTAAGCTGGAGCTGCCGAGCAAAAATACCAAACAATAACGACGATAACAGCAACACAACTGATGCAGCATTTTGAACTTATAACTTCTTGATTAAAGGACGATTCTCTTGAAACACCATACTTCATTGATGACCTGCGCCAGCCTGTTGTTGCTGGCCGGATGTAGCTCCACCCCAAGCAGCGTTGCGGCCACCGATCCGGCAACCCGTGCGCAGCAACTGGCACAACAGCTACTGATTGTTGATACCCATATCGACGTCCCGTATCGCTTAAAAGACAAATGGGAAGACGTGTCGGTCAGTGCGCCGGGCGGTGAATTTGATTATCCTCGGGCCAAAGCTGGTGGGCTGAATGCGCCTTTTATGTCGGTGTATATCCCATCGTCGCTGGAGAAAAAAGGCGGTGGTTATCTGCTGGCCAATCAACTGATTGACAGCATGGAAGCCATCGTTGGCCGGGCGCCGGATAAATTTGCCATGGCTTATCATTCAACCGATTTGGCGAACCACTTTAAGCAAGGCAAAATTTCGCTGGCGTTGGGGATGGAAAACGGCACGCCGATTGAAGGTAAGCTTGAAAATTTGCAGCACTTTTATCAGCGGGGTATTCGCTATATCACCCTGGCGCACTCTGAAAGTAACCATATCGCCGATTCCAGTTACGATTTACGCCGGCGCTGGCAGGGCTTAAGCCCGTTTGGCGAACAAGTTGTCGCCGAGATGAACCGGCTGGGTATGATGATCGATATTTCGCATGTGTCGGATCAGGCGTTTTATCAGGTGATTAAATTAACCAAAACGCCGGTGATCGCATCACATTCGTCGCTGCGGGCCTTTGTCCCTGGCTTTGAACGCAATATGGATGACGCCATGGTGCAGGCGCTGGCCAAAAACGGCGGTGTGATCCAGATTAACTTCGGCTCGTCTTTTGTGGTGTCACAGGCCAATCAATGGGGTTTGCAATTTAAAGCGGCACTAGCGGCGGCGCCTAAAGGCACCGATGAAAAAAGCTTTCGGGCGGCTTATCTGAAGCAACACCCGTATCCGTTTGCCAACGTCGATACGGTGCTGGATCACATCGATTACGTCACCAAGTTAGTCGGCGTAGACTACGTCGGCATCGGTTCAGACTACGATGGCGTGGGTGATTCGTTGCCCGAAGGCTTAAAAGATGTCTCGACCTACCCGAATCTGATCGCAGGATTACTGCGCCGTGGTTACAGCGAAGCCGATATTGAAAAAATTATGTCCGGCAATTTACTGCGGGTGTGGCGTGCAGTCGAAGCACATGCAAAGTCCTGAAACGGTTCGGGCAAGGCGGGTGATTTAAGCTAGGCTTGAAGGATGCTCCTCTTGCCGGACGACGACGATGTTTCAGGTGCAATTAAGATCAGTACTGCCGATCGGGTTGTTAAGCTGGTCGGTGTTGCCGCGCATCTCAGCCGGGCTGAGGTCTGTCTTGATCGTCTGTTGGTTCGGTTTGTTGGCAACCGCAGCTGCCGCTGAACCGGTGCGGTTGGTCACCAAGCAATGGCCAGGTTACACCAACGCTGATCATAGCGGCGGTTATTTTGAACTGGTGCAACTGGTGTTGCCGCTGACGCATTATCAGCTGGCAATTCAGTTCAGTAATTTCAGCCGCGCGGTGATTCTGGTACAGAAACAGCAAGCAGAATTAGTGCTGGCGGTCACGCGGGTGGATGGTAAACAACTGTTGTTGTCAGAATATCCGATTGATGCGGATACCATCGTTGCGGTTTATCGGGACAATTTGCTACCTGCCAATGCCACGCAGCCATTGACACTGGCTCAGCTTGCAAAGTATCGACTGGCCTGGGATCTGGCGTACAACTATGGCCAGGCGATTGGGCTGGACGTGCAAGGTTATGAAGTGGCCGACGTTGCGCAGGGATTGGATCTGGTGAAAAACGGTCGGGTGGATGTGTATCTGGCTGAGCAATCCGATCTGGAAATCGTGGAATCGCTGACCAAGCTGCAACAGCTAAAACTACAGCAAAGCGAAATCCTGCAGCTGCCGGTCTATGTTGGTTTTCCCCGTTCTGCCAAAGGGTTGCAGCTAAAACGTTTTTGGGATCAGCAATTTAAGCTGTTGTTAAAACAGGGGGAATTACACAATTTGTACGCGAAATATCCGGGCATGGTGCTGGCAACCAAAGTACCGGACTGTGCGGTTTCTGCTTGTTAAGTCTGAAAAATGATAGGAATTTATGTTACTTGCGATCCATCATGTGGCGATTATCTGCGCTGATTATCAGCGTTCAAAACACTTCTACAGCGAACTACTCGGGCTGAAAATTCTGGCCGAAAACTACCGCGCTGAACGTCAATCCTACAAGCTGGATTTACAGTTGCCGGATGGCAGTCAGTTGGAATTATTCTCCTTTGTCGGCGCACCGCCAAGGCCAAGCAAACCTGAGGCACAGGGGCTGCGGCATCTGAGTTTTGCTGTGCTCGATGTGGCAAAAACCGTCGAGTGGCTGCAACAAGCCGGCATTGCAGTAGAGCCCATCCGGATTGACCCTTACACCGGTGCTGCTTTTACCTTTTTCGCTGATCCGGATGGTTTACCGCTGGAAATTTATCAGGTGTCAGACCGCGAATCATAAAGGCTGCGGCAAAGGTTGTAACCAGCATTCTGCGCCAGATACACCACCGCGCGGGATGAACCAGCGACGTCGTATTTTTTATAACCAAATCGTTTAATCTGACCAATAATGCTACAGCCAAAGCATATTTATCTATGCTAATGTGCTGCTTTTTGCAGCCAGAGATTTCCAGATGTCCAGCGATTTTAGCTTCCAGCAGGCTTTTGAACAGCTGAGTTCCGCCCTTGCCAGTGTGGTTTTTTATTCCTTTAATCTGCAGGGGGTCGCCATTCCAGTCACGGTGTTGTGGCTGATGTGTGGCGCTATTGTGTTCACCTTTTACCTGGGTTTTATCAATATTCGTGGTTTTCGTCATGCGATAGCCGTGGTGCGTGGTAAATATGCCAAGCCGGAAGATAAAGGCGAAATCAGCCAGTTTCAGGCGTTATCGGCGGCGCTGTCCGGCACCGTTGGCACCGGTAATATCGCCGGTGTCGCAGTTGCTATAACTCTGGGTGGACCCGGCGCAACCTTCTGGATGATCGTGGCCGGGTTTCTCGGCATGACCACCAAATTTGTTGAATGTACACTGGCAGTGAAATACCGGGAAATTCAACCCGATGGCACAGTGTCTGGCGGGCCGATGTATTACATCAAAGCGGCACTGGAAAAATATAACCTGCCGCGCACCGGCAAGTTTCTGGCGGGCTTTTTTGCGGTGGCCTGCGTGTTTGGCTCCGCCGGTTTTGTGCATGTCAATCAAGGGTTTGTGCAGGTAAAAACCGTCACAGGTTTTGATAATGCATGGGTTTTTGGCATTGTGTACGCGCTGTTGGTTGGTCTGGTGATTGTTGGTGGCATAAAAAGTATTGCCCGGGTCACCAGCAAGCTGGTGCCCTTAATGTGCGGCATTTACCTGAGCGCAGCTTTGGTGATTATTGGCCTGCATTGGCAAGACATTCCGGCGGCTCTTTGGACCATTCTCAAAGGGGCTTTTGCACCGGAAGCTGCATACGGCGGTGTGATCGGCGTGTTGATCCAGGGCTTTCGCCGCGCAGCTTATTCCAACGAAGCTGGTATCGGTTCATCGCCGATTGCCCATTCGGCAGCGCGCACCAATGACCCGGTTTCTGAAGGTTTTGTCGGCTTGCTAGAGCCGTTTATTGATACTGTGGTGATTTGTACCATTTCGGCACTGGTGATTATTATCACCGGCAGTTATCTGCAATCCGGCCTTGATGGTGTGCAACTCACCTCGGTGGCTTTTGCCTCGGTGTTTGACTGGTTTCCGCTGGTGCTCATGGTGGCATTATTACTCTTTGGTTATTCGACGGTGGTTAGCTGGGCCTATTATGGCCAAAAAGGCTGGGGTTATTTGTTCGGCGAACACAAAGCCAGTATCGGTTTATACAAGGTGCTGATTTGCTCAGTGGTGGCAATGGGCGCGGTGCCGAACGTCTTGGCAGTGTTCGATTTTATCGACTCGATGATTTTCCTGATGGCAGTACCGAATATTTTGGCGCTGTATTTGTTATTACCTGAAGTGAAGGCAGATTTGCAGGCTTACTGGCAGAGAATCCAGCAGCACTGATTGCCGATGTTCAGCAGCGCTTTTTGAAAAAGCCAGTCGGTCGAGTCGACTGGTTTTTTTTTGGTAGACGATTTTTCCCTGACCGCCTCGACAAAGCATACCTCTGCGCTAACACTGTGATGATAACTACAGGAGAATGGCGTGAAGCGACTGCAGAATTTGTTCCGGCAAGCCCACCCGGCCTGGCCTTTTGTACTGGCTCTTTTGGCATTCAACGGGCTGCTATTGGCGTTGTCAGCATTGATTTCCTTTAACATTCCAACTCCGGCTTCACTATTGGTCACGGCGCTGCTGTACGCGGCGCTGAATATGCTGCTGCTACTGCCGTTATGGCTGGCCATGCGCTGGCAACGCAAAATAGCCCAGCTGCAACAGGATTTTGGCCAGTTTGAAACCCAACTCAATCAGTTACTGACCGGTTCGCATTTACCGCTGGCGCAGGATGACAGCCTGACCGACAAGCTCTTGGTATTGCAGCAAAATCAACAGGCTTTAAGCAGGCGGGAGCAGGAAATCCGCCATCTGGTGCGGGTGCAAGGGTTGATTGATCACGATCTGGCGATTGGCAACCGCATCTATTTTGAAAGCAAATTGCAGCATTATCTGGTCGATAACAACGAAACGCCGTTTGGGGCGTTTTTCCTGATCCAAATCAGCCACCCTGGCACGGACACCAATCCAATCACCGCCGTTCAACGGCTGGCTGGTTGTGCTGAATTGCTGACCCAGCTGACCGCGCATCTGCCACAGGCGGTGTTGGCGCGCTTAGCAGAAAATGATTTAGCGGTGTTGTTGCCCGGCATGGAGCAAAAAGATGCCGAAACCTGTGGTGATCGGATGGCGTCGATTTTGAGCCGCTCCAGCTTTTTTGTCGATTATCCGGATTTTGATGTGCTGCATATCGGTTATGTCATTTACCAACACGGCCAAAGCGCTTATCAGGTGATGGCCGAAGCCGATATGGCGTTGAAAACGGCGCAGTTGCAAGGACCGAATGCCGCTTACGGGTTTTATCCAACCCACAAACCGAAAATTAAAGGTTCGGTCTGGTGGCGGACTGAACTGACCAACGCCTTAAAAGAACAGCGGTTTTTACTGAGCTTCCAGCCAGTGTTTTCGTGGGAGCAACATGATGTCATTCAACATGAAGTGCTGGTGCGGTTGCACACCAGCGAAAGTGACAAGCTCAATGCTGCAGTTTTTCTGCCGATGGCGGCCAATTGCGGCTTAAGTCAGGCTATCGATCAGTTTGTGCTGCAAAAAACCGCCAAATTGTGTCAGGCCGAGAATATTGGTCAGAGCCGCTGCAGTATTAATTTGTCGGTGGACACGGTGCTGAGCAAAGACTGGCATTTATGGTTAATGGAGATGCTTAACAGCCAGCAGCTGCAAGCCGGCCAGTTTGCCTTTGAACTGGATGAATATCATCTGCAGAAACATTACAAAAAACTCAAACCGAAACTGATTCAGCTGCAAAAACTCGGTTTTGCGCTGATTGTGGATCACGTTGGCCTGACGATTGAAACATGTCCCTACCTTGATGAATTGCAAATTGAAGCGATTAAATTGCATCCGTCGGTGGTCAGGCAGCTTGATCAGCAGCTGGAACAGCAGTTGTTTATTCGTGGTCTGATTGCCAGTCATTTTGCCAAAGGGGTGAAGGTGATCGCGACTGGTGTTGAAAATCAGCAGGAATGGCAGGTACTGAAAAAGCTGGGTGTCAGTGGGGCGCAGGGCTTTTATTTCAGCCAGCCGCTGGCGCGGATTATTCCGCAGGATCAGCCGGTTTGAGGTTTGGATTAAAGGTTGAAGGCTTGCAGCGGCAGTTCGTCGCCTGACCCTTTAACCGCCAAACCTGAGCTGTTGATATTGCGCTTCACTGATTAACGAGCGGTATCTGAGGCCATCGAGCCCCTGCAAACCACCGGTATGAAAAAAGGCGATACGCCGATATTGTGCTAGTTCGCCTTGCGCCAGCAGCTGCAATAAGGTGTGCAGGGCTTTGCCGGTATACACAGGTTCGGTGTAAATCTGCTGCGTTGCCAACTCCAGACAAGTGTGTAAGGTGTCAGCGGTAAATTTGCCGTAAGCACGATTTGTCAGTTCCGGCTGCAACTGCCAGTGCCATTGGTCGGCTGGTGCTGGTAATAACGCACTGATTTTTTGGCTTAGGCTGGCATCTTTGACCACCGCAATGCCCAGCACCGGGGTGCCTTTGCTGCCGGCAATTAAACCGGCGATAGTGCCACCACTGGCGCTGGCACAGCATAACAAATCAGCCGGCCCGTTTGGCGTGGCGGCCAGCGGTAATTCCGCCACTCCTTGCACCGCAGTGGCGGAAGTGCCGCCTTCGGGCACAATTAAATAATCCGGATACTGTTGTTGCAGCTCAGCCAGCGTCAATGCAGTAGTTTTGGTTTGATAAAGTTCGGGGCTGACAAACTGCAGCTGCATGCCAAATTGCCGGCATTGTTGCAGTGTTGGGTTCGCCGGATCCGGCTGATGGCTTCGAACCACACCCACAGTCGAAAAGCCAAAATGCTGACCAGCCGCTGCCAGTGCCAGCAAGTGATTGGAGAAAGCACCGCCAAAACTCAGAATTCCGGTTTTGTTATGTTGTTGTATTTGCTGGATGTGATACTTTAGTTTTAACCATTTATTGCCAGCGATGGACGGAACCGCGCAGTGAAGCTGGCAGATCCAAAGTTCAGTTTGTGATTGCTGCGTCAAGCCATGATCAAGACGTAGCCACTGCAGCTGATAAAACGGATCGGACATAACCAGATAATTCCAATAATAACGACAAGAAGATTATACCTAAAGTCATTGAAGTTGCGGCTTGGACTACAAGGTTGCAACTTCAGGTATGACGGGTACAAATAGTCTCGGGGCTGAAAGATGATTCAGTTATTAGCCAGAGTATTCAAACGCGCCAGCCATGGTGGTCAAAAGCCGGCAGCTATTGCCGCACTTCATTTGCAGGCCGACAGTTTAAAACTGGTGGTGTTGCACACGCATCCTTATCGGGTTGAAAAAGTTGATACCCTGTTGTTATCGCCTGAAAAAAGTCTGGTGCAAGCCGTTAGCCAGCTGGCCGGTGAGCTTAGTAGCACGGTGCCGCTTTGTCTGGTGTTGTCGGCCGAACGTTATCAGTTAATCCAACTGGATAAACCCGCGGTGCCCGAAGCTGAAATGTTACAGGCTTTGCCTTGGCTAGCCCGCGAGCTGACCTCGGTAGCCGTCGACGATATGTTATTGGATTATCTTGATTTACCAGAACAAACCGCCCAGCAGACTGCACGAATAAACGTAGTAGTGACGGCAAAAAGCAGTTTGCTGGAGTTATGCCGTGAATTACAGCGGCGCAAAGTGCAGCTGGTGAATATCCAGCCGGAAGAATGGTTACCGCGGAATTTGCTGCCGGTACAAAATGCTGCAGTGATGCTGATTGTGCACCAGCCGGGGCAAGAACTGATGCTGCAGATTATCCGGCAGGGCGCTTTGTATTTTTCCCGGCGGTTGCGTGGTTTTAACCGGATTGATCAATACGGTATCGCCGAATTATCACAAGGCATGCTGGACAATCTGTTACTCGAAGTACAACGATCGTTGGATTACTTTGAAGGCCAATTGCGACAAGCACCGGTGAAAGAAATTCTGTTTCAGATTGCGACCAATGAATTGCCGGCCATCGTCAAATACTTCGCCGATAACGGTTTTGTGCAAGTGCGCGCGCTCGATTTAACAGCGTTGTTGCCGGGTTTAAATAAAGCGGAACAACAGGACTATTGGTTGACGGTCGCCGGTGCGCTTGAACTGAATCAGCCGGTTGCGGCAGTCACAGGAGCTGCTTTATGAAGCTTCGGATTAATTTATACCAGCCAGTATTGCAGCCGCGGCTGGAAAAAATGACGTTAAATCAGAGTGCCTGGTTGGTCGGTTTGGTTTTAGTGGTATTGACGTTCGGCGGCCTCTGGCAGTATCAACAATTGCTGCAACAACGCCAACAAGCTGAGTTGGTTGGCAAACAAGTACAAAACAAACTCAAAGAGCTGGAAGTATATCAACAAAGCCTGGCTGGTCGTCAGCCGTCGATGATGTTACAGCAGCAAGCGCAACAGCTGCAGCAAAGCATTGATCAAAAACACCAGTTGCTGAGTTACCTCAAGCAGGAAATCAGTAAAACTCCCCCCCAATATTCACAGGTGCTTAGTCATCTGGCTGCGATTGATTTACCCGGTATCTGGCTGACCAGTTTCCAGCTTGGCCAGCAGCAACAATTCAGCGGCGTGGTGAAAGACAGCCAGTTGTTGCCACAATGGTTACAGGCACTGGGCAAAAATGCGTTAATGCAGGGGCAGAGTTTTGATGGCGTCAAGCTACAACCCCTGGCGCAGCCGCCATATTTAAGTTTTGACGTCAGTGCGCGGCCAGCCTTGCTCGCCGAAGAAACCCTGTTACAGGCGCCGGTAACACCAGTACCGACCCAGCCCGCAGCGCCAATAACTCCAGCCAGCGGAGGTCAGCCATGAGCCAGTGGCAACAATATTCCGAGCGGTTTTTAAAACTACAGCTGCGCGAACGTTACCTGATTGGTTACGGTTCGGCGTTATTGTTGTTGTGGCTGGGCGCGTTGTATCTGGTGCAGCCGTTATGGCAGATGCAGGTGCAACTGAAACAGCAAAATCGCAGCAGTTTGCAGCAAATTGTTGGTTTGCAGCAGCAGATCGATGAAGTGCAAAAGGCGTTAAGCGTCAATCCGGACCAACAGTTACAGCAAAATATCGACAGCATGCTGGCGACTGAACAGCAATTGCTTGGCCAAATCCGCAGCGTCACCGGCCGTTATATCAGCGGTGAGCAAATGGTGCAGTTGCTGCAGGATGTGCTTAATCAGCAACAAAATATCCGCTTGATTGCGCTGGAGAATTTACCAGCCAAAGCGGTGATGTTGCCGGGCGCAGTCGTTACCACCACTGCGACGGACAAATTATCCAGCGATAAACCTTTGCTTTACCGCCACGGCACCAAACTGACCTTCGCTGGCCATTACGCTGGCTTACAACAATTGCTGCAACGCTTAGAACAACTGCCCTGGCAATTACACTGGCGCACGCTGAATTATCAGGTGAAAGAGTATCCACAAGCAGAGTTGCAACTGGAACTGGAAACGGTAAGCGAATATGACAGTTATCTTAAAATTTAAGGGATGGCTGCTGGCTATCACGGCAGTATTGTTAAGCACTGCAGTGCTGGCGGCCGATCCAACCCAGCCGGAAGCGCAGTTGCAGCGGTTAACCGCGGCTGGAGCAACGCAGACAGCAACACCAGCATTGCCAAAACTCAGCATGATCCGGTCGCAGGGCTCGCACCAGCAGGCTTTGATCAACGGACAATGGCTGAAGGCCGGTGAAAAAATCGGGGCTTATCAGGTCCGCAGCATCAGTGCCAGTCAGGTTACCTTGGTGCAGGGTGAGCGCAGTCTGGTGCTGAATCTTTTTCAAACAACAACCACAACGAAGTAGCGAAAATGATGCTGAAAAAATCTCTTTTAATGATGACCATGACGCTGCCGTTACTCAGTGCCTGTCAGGCGTTGCAGGAACCCAAAGCCGCCCGCAATACTCAGGCAGAACTTGAAAAAATGCAGCAGGCCGCGCCAGTGCAACAGCCACTGCAGGTGCCTGCTGCTGTCAACGACGATTTATTAAGTCCGATGCCACCGCAGCGTGCCGATCTGCTCATGCCACGCTTTAACGTGTCGGCGCTGAACGTTGAATTATCAGAGTTTTTTGCGTCTTTAGTCCTGGATTCAGATTACAGCGTGATGGTGCACCCATCGGTGCAAGGTCAAATCAGTCTGCAGCTGAAACAAGTGACCTTGCCGGAAGTGTTGCAGGTGATCCAGCAGATGTACGGTTTTGATGTGCGGCTGACTGGCAATGTGTACCAGATTTATCCGGCTGGCCTGCGTACTGAAACCATTGCGGTGAATTATCTGCTGATGCAGCGGGTGGGGCTGTCATCGATTGCGGTGAATTCCGGTGGCGTGTCGCAGGATAACCAGAGCGGCGGCAACCAGAACAACCGCTCGAATCAAAATGGCCAAAACAATCAAAATAACAACCAGAACAACAATCAGAACGGTCAGCAAAACGGCCAGCAAAATCAACAACAGTTTAATGGCAGCACCATTCAAAGTGGCAGCACCACTGATTTCTGGAAAGATTTAGAAAAAGCGGTCACCGGAATTCTGGGCGGTGGCGAGCAGCGCACGGTGGTGGTGTCGCCGCAAGCCGGGTTAGTCACAGTGCGCGGCATGCCGGATGAAATTGCTGCGGTGCGGGCGTTTTTAAGCCAATCCGAGCAGCATTTACAGCGCCAGGTGGTGCTGGAAGCGAAGATTATTGAAGTCACGCTGAGCGACGATTATCAGCAAGGCATCAACTGGCAAAACGCACTGGCCAATATTGGTTCCACCGATTTTCGGATTAACACCGGCGCTGGTGATTTTGGCAATGCTATTAGCAATCAGATTGGCGGCCTCACCACTATCGCCTTTCAGAACGTTGATTTTAGCGGTGTGATTAGCCTGTTAGAAACGCAAGGTGATGCACAAGTGCTGTCGAGCCCGCGGGTCACGGCGATTAATAATCAAAAAGCGGTGATTAAAGTCGGTCAGGACGAATATTTTGTTACCGACGTATCAAGTAATAACACTACCTCCGCCAATGGCGTACAGACCACAACACCGTCCGTCACATTGCAGCCATTTTTCTCCGGTATTGCGCTCGACGTTACACCACAAATTGACCAGAACGGGCAGGTAATTTTGCACGTGCATCCGTCGGTCACCGAAACTGCTGAACAAACCAAAACCATTCAGCTCAGTGATGGACGGATCGTTCTGCCACTGGCGCAAAGTAATATTCGGGAATCCGACACCATTATCCGCGCCCGCAACGGCGAAATTGTAGTGATCGGCGGCTTGATGCAAACCGTGATCAGCGATAGCGAAAGTGGTATTCCTGGGTTGTCGTCTCTACCCTTGCTGGGCAATTTATTTAAGTCAAAAACTAAAACTGAAAAGAAAAAAGAGCTGGTGATTTTACTCAAACCGACAGTGGTCGAAAGTGGCGTCTGGCAGCAGCAAATTCAGCAGTCCGGTGATTTAGTACGAGACTGGGCGCAGCAACGCTGATGATGTACCTGCAGCACTTTGGCATGCAACAAGCGCCGTTTGGCTTGACGCCAAATACGGCGTTTTACGTTGATTTGCCAACCCATCAACAAGCGATGGAAGTGCTGCAAGTGGCGCTGGCACAAGGTGAAGGTTTTATCAAAGTGACCGGCGAAGTCGGCACCGGTAAAACGCTGCTGTGCCGCAAGTTATTACAAGAAGCACCAGAAAATTGGGCATTAGCTTATGTACCGGACCCAAATTTGTCACCGCTGGAATTAAAGTGGGCGTTGGCGCTGGAGCTGGGTTTAAAACAGTCGGCCAATATCGACGGCCCGCAGTTGGCGCAATTGTTACAACGGCAATTGCTGCTGCTGGCTTCGCAGCAAAAACAAGTGGTGCTGCTGATTGATGAAGCGCAGGCATTGCCAGACGACACGTTGGAAGCGCTGCGGTTATTAACCAACCTGGAAACAGAGCAACGTAAATTATTGCAGGTGGTGTTATTTGGTCAGCCCGAGCTTGACCGCCGTCTGGCCAGTTATCAGTTCCGGCAATTACGGCAGCGGATTAGTTTTGCTTATCAGCTGTCGGTGTTAAACCGGGCACAAGTACAGTGTTATTTACAGGCAAGGCTGCATGTGGCTGGCGTCAGCAGACAGCTATTTCAGCCGCTGGCGATTTGGGCGTTGTGGCATTACAGCCGCGGCATTCCAAGGCTGTTGAATATTCTGGCGCATAAAGCATTGATGCTGGGTTACGGCAAAGGGTTGGCGAGTATTGGCCTGTCGCAGGTGTGGCAGGCGGTGCTGGATACCGAAGATGTAAAACCGGCGCTGCATTGGTGGCCGTGGCTGGCGGCGATGTTGCTGCTGGTGTGGTGGTGGATGCCACCTGGAGTGATATGAGCGTTATTAATCAGATGCTGCGTGATCTCGATAAACAACAACCTGCCGCTGGCGGGGCTTTAGCGGCTGGGTCAGTGGCAGCTGGTTCTGTGATTAGTACCGCCAATGGTGCGGCTGGATCGGGCAAAAATCTGCTGCGGCCACTGCTGTTTTTGTTATTAGCAGGGTTTATTGGTTGGTTGATTTGGCCTTTAGTACAGGCGCGGTTGCAGGAGCCGGTGCCGGTTGCTGTTTCGGTGCCACAGACAGAACCAAAAATAGTACCAAAAACAGAGTTAGTTTTGCCGCCAGTAGTGACAACAGCAACAACAATTGCAGAGCCAACAGTTGTTGCTACGCCACAACCGGAGCCAATCACTGCAACCAAAAAGACAGCTGGTCCTGTGATAGCGGAACCAGTTGCAGCAGTTCCAAAAATCGAATCGCCAGACGCAGCAACACCAATCATCGAAACACCAGCGCTAGAGTCCGATAGCGAAGTTTATCCGGCAACACCAGAGCCAGATTTGTCAGCGCAGACTGAGACGATAAAACAGCCCAGCAGCATGCAAGTCGAAAAGGTGCTGCAAGACCCCAAAGTATTAGCGGCAGAGCAGGCGCGGGCACAGCAACTGCAACAACTACAACAACTTTTACAAGGTGCGCGCCAGGCCAGTCAGCGACAACAATGGCAGCAGACTTTAGATCTACTGCAGCAAATTTCGCCGGAATTCGCCAACGCAGATAGCTGGCAACTGCAAGCGAATGCCCGGCAGCAACTGGGCGATTTTTCGGGCGCGCTCGCCAGTTGGCAGCAATTATTGCTGTTAAAACCGCAACTGGCGCAGGCCTGGCTCGGTAAAGCGTTGGCGCATGATCAACTGGCGCAATTGCCGGAAGCGCGGGCTGCTTATCAGCAAGCGTATGCCTTACCCGGCTTATCTGCCGCCAGTCGGCAATTTATTCAACAAAGATTAGCGCAATGATGAAAAGTTTAGCGCAATGATAAAAAGAGCAAACTGATGGAAAGACCTCGTTTAAAAATGCGATTGGGTGATTTGCTGGTGCATGAAGGCATCATCAGCGAACAACAGCTCGGTCGCGCGCTGGCAGAACAAAAACAAACGGGTCGCAAACTTGGCGCCAGCCTGATTGATTTGGCATTTTTATCGGAAGAGCAACTGCTGCAGTTTTTGGCGCAGCAGCTGAATGTGTCGTTTTTAGATATCACCAAATTACGGATTGACCCGAAAGCCGCGCAGTTATTGCCGGAAGTACACGCCCGCCGGTTACGTGCTTTGGTGTTGGAAGATCGCGGCCACTCGGTATTGCTAGGCATGAGCGATCCGGCCGATTTATCTATTCTCGACCAAATCGCGCCGTTGCTGGAACCGAAAACCATCGACATTGCGGTGGTGCGCGAAAGTCAGCTGATTGAAGCTTTTAACAATTTATACCGCCGCACCAAAGAAATTGAGTCGATTGCGCATCAATTACAGGAAGAATACGAAGACACCGATGCCATTGATTTTACGGCATTAAGCGCGGAAAACGACAAAGACAACACCATAGTCCGGTTACTGCAGTCGTTGTTTGAAGATGCAGTGCAAGTGCGGGCCTCGGATATTCATATCGAACCTGACGAACAAGTACTGCGCATCCGGCAGCGGGTTGATGGGGTGTTGCAGGAAAATATTCTGAAAGAAACCGGCATCGCTTCGGCGCTGGTGCTGCGGTTAAAACTGATGGCGGGTTTGGATATTTCCGAAAAACGCTTGCCACAGGACGGTCGTTTTCAGATCAAAGTCAAAGGCCACACCATTGATGTGCGGATGTCGACCATGCCGGTGCAGCATGGCGAATCGGTGGTGATGCGTTTACTCGATCAATCGGCCGGCTTACTGACGCTGGATGAAACCGGCATGCCAGCTGATTTGCTGAAAAAACTCCGGCGGATTATTCAAAGCCCACACGGCATGGTGTTGGTGACAGGCCCCACCGGTTCGGGGAAGACCACCACTTTGTACGGTGTGTTGTCGGAGCTAAATCAGTCCGGGGTGAAAATTATTACCGTCGAAGATCCGGTGGAATACCGCTTGCCGCGGATTAATCAGGTACAGATTAACCATAAAATCGGCCTCGATTTTGCCGGTGTGTTACGTACCAGCTTGCGGCAGGATCCGGATATTCTGATGGTTGGTGAAATGCGTGACCAGGAAACCGCCGAAATGGGTTTACGCGGCGCTTTAACCGGCCATTTGGTGCTATCCACTTTGCACACCAACGATGCGGTCACCAGTACTTTGCGGCTGATTGATATGGGCGCGGCGCCTTACCTGGTGGCGAGTGCGCTGCGGGCAATCGTCGCGCAGCGTCTAGTGCGGCGGATTTGCCAGCACTGCAAACAGCCATATCAACCGGACGAGCTGGAGCAAACCTGGCTGGCGCATTTTAAAGCCAAAGGCGAGCTGAAATTCTGGCAAGGTCGTGGTTGTCAGTCCTGTAATTTCAGTGGTTATAAAGGCCGGCTTGGCGTGTTTGAACTGTTAGTAATTAATAAACCTTTGGCCGATGCGCTGCGCCGCAACGATAGCGAAGAATTTGCGCAACTGGCGTATCAGTCGGAAAGCTTCCGCACGTTGGGCAGTATGGCATTAAGCTACGCTCAGCAAGGCATAACTACGCTGGAGGAAGTGATCAAAGTCTCTGAATACGTTGAACTTGATGATCTGAAAGCTGAGGGAGCCCAGCCCTGATGGCAAATTATCGATATGCAGCGCGGGACCAAAACGGTCAGATGCAAAACGGCGTGATTGAAGCGGGCAGTGAAACCACTGCCGCCGATTTACTCAGCCGCCGTTTGCTTATTCCGCTGCAGATTGAACTGATCCCCGATAAATCGGCGCCCTGGTGGAAGATGGATCTGAGCCAGCCGAAAGTCGGCTTAACCGAGCTGATTGTATTCGCGCGGCAGATGTATTCGCTGATGCGCGCTGGTATTCCGATTATCCGCGCTATTCGCGGTCTGGCCGACAGTACCGCCTCCAAAGCGCTGAATGTGGTGCTGTCGGATTTAGCCGATCAGCTGGAAAAAGGCCGTAATTTATCGGTGGCGATGGCCAGTCACCCGAAAGTATTTAACCGTTTAATCGTTAGCATTGTGCATGTCGGCGAGAACACCGGCCGCTTGGATGATGCGTTTTCGCAGTTGTCGGATTATTTCGAACAGGAAATGGAAACCCGCAAACAAATCAAACAAGCCACCCGTTATCCAATGTTTGTGTTGCTGGCAATAGTTGCTGCGATGGTGATTCTAAACCTGTTTGTGATCCCGCAGTTTGCCAATATGTTTGCCAAATTTAATGCTGAGCTGCCGTGGGCGACCCAGGTGTTGTTGGCGACTTCGAACTTTTTTATCAATTATTGGCCGTATTTATTGCTGAGTGTGTTGGCTGCAACCGTAGCTATGTATCGATATCTGCACACGCCAAGCGGTAGTTATCGCTGGAGCAAGCTGAAATTACGGCTGCCAATTATGGGCGACATTATCAACCGCGCCACGTTGGGCCGTTATGCCCGTAGTTTTTCACTGATGTTACGCGCCGGAGTGCCGCTGACCTCGGCGTTAAGTCTGGTGGCCGAAGCGGTCGATAACGATTTTATGGCGGAGAAAATCCGCGAGATGCGGCGCAATATCGAGCGCGGCGAGAGTCTGGTGCGGGTGTCCGGCCAGAGTAATTTATTCACACCGCTGGTGATGCAAATGCTGGCGGTGGGCGAAGAAACCGGTCAGGTCGATGATATGTTGCAGGAAGTAGCCCTGTTTTATGAACGGGAAGTGGCGTTTGACTTAAAAAGTCTGACCGCCAAAATTGAACCGATCCTGATTGTGATTGTAGCGGTGATGGTATTGATCCTGGCTTTGGGTATTTTCACCCCAATGTGGGACATGCTGAACGCTTATAAAAAGGGTAGTTAAACAGAACTTGGCAATTGTCAAAAAAGCTGTCATTAATTAGTGATATATAAATATTATTTCCTTGCGGAGCAATACCATGAAATCAATCTCTAAACGGCAACAAGGTTTTACCTTAATTGAATTAGTTATCGTGATTATTATTCTGGGTTTATTAGCAGCGACTGCGTTACCGCGGTTTTTGAATGTGACCGAACAAGCTGAAAACGTATCGGTTGAAGGGACTGCCGGTGGTTTTGCGTCTGCAGTAGGTTTGGTACGTGCATCTTGGGAAGTTGCGGGACGTCCGAACGGTGATGGTACTAAAGTTGATGTTGATTATGATGGTGTACCGGTATCAGTTGCTGTCGCCAGCGGTTTCCCAGCTGGTGGTGTAGGTGTTGCAGGCTTGACTGCGGCTGCCTGTAAAACTGTAATGGATACCATTTTTCAGTCTGCACCAAGCTCTGTGGCTGAGGATGCCGCTGTTGATGTCGATGATATGGCGACCGTCAGCTTTTACGCTCGATTAGCTGGCTCAACCTGTGTTTATCATCAGACGGCTGGATTAACTGCATTACCCGCAAATAACGATACAAGCAACGGTTTTATTTATAATCCAGCTACTGGCCAAGTAAGTTCGTTCTTGAAAAAGCCATAATTTATTTCATTAGTTGAGGGTTTGTTATGAAAAAGAATCAAGGTTTTACCCTCGTCGAACTGGTCATCGTGATCGTGATTCTGGGCATTTTAGCGGTCACCGCAGCTCCAAGGTTTTTAAATTTAGGCGCTGATGCCAGAGCTGGCACTTTAGATGCAGTTCGTGGATCGTTAGAATCTGCTGGCGCTATGGTGTTCAGTAAAGCCATTTTGCAAGGTGTGGAGAATGCTGGAACTGCAACTGTAACGAATCCTGAAGTGGACGTTGTATTTGGTTTTCCGGCTGCGACTGCAGCGGCTATGACTGCAGTGTTGGAACTTGATGACGACCAATGGACCGTCACTGCACCACCAGCAACACCGGTAGGGACAGTGGCTATTACTCCGGAAGGTGTACTGTATACCGCGACTGTTACTGATGCCTGTCAGGTGCTTTATGCAGTTGCAACCGACGACAACAGGCCGGTGATTACGGTTCAGGCCGAAGGCTGCTAACCCAGCCACTAAACCAGGCGCCGATCATGCAAAACCAGACCGGATTTACCTTAGTTGAACTGGTGGTGGTGATTTTGATCGGTGGTATTTTGGCAGTCACAGTACTGCCAAATTTTTTTAATGTAGAAGATGAAAATTTACAAGGCCAGCGGGATCAGTTGCTGGCCTTAACTCACCAGTTGCAGCTGCAAAGTATGCAGGACACTGCGAACTTAACCACGACCTGTCCCACTTTAGTCATCACCAATACTGCCGCTGGCTTGGCCGAAAACAATGCTTGTAACCCTACGGCCGGTTTTGTTCAAGACGCTGAAAATCCACAACAAATTATCTGGCAAGCCGATGCTGCGATCAGCAGTGATGTCGGACTACCGCTGTTACTGCGTTTTGACAGCTGGGGGCGGCCACAAGGTGCTTGTATCAATGGCTGCGATATACGTCTTATTCAGAACGGCATCCAGCAGCGGATTTGCGTCGAGCGCAGCGGATATATCCATTTATGCTAATCCCGCAGATCGCAACACCAGCAACGTCAACAGCCACCCCAAAACATGCCGGCTTTACCCTGCTGGAACTGATTGTCGGCGTGGTGGTACTTGGTATTGCACTCTTGATGATCAGCAGTATTTTAGGCCCGATGTATATCCGCAGTGCCGAACCCTGGCATCAGGTGCGGGCGGCTGAACTTGGCCATAGCCTGATGAATGAAATTTTGGCGCGTAGTTTTGATGAAAACTCCAGTCGCGGCACCACTTTATTGCGCTGCAACGAAGCTGGCGCTGACAGCTGCATTACTGCTATGCCTGCTTGTCCGGCCAACGGTATGAGCAGCGCCACCGAAGAAGCCAACCGCGATCTATACGACGATGTCGACGATTTCCATTGTTTTCGCGGGGATGGCGCGGCGGTTAGTAATATTTTGAATGAAAGTCTGGCCGACAGTTACCGCAATTATCAGGTAGCAGTATTGGTAAGCTATGCTGGCGCTGACGTTGGCTTACCCAATCAAAGTGCCAAAAGAGTGGATATCAGCGTGATACTCCCTTCAGGTGATAGCATTGCCTTTAGCAGTTACAAAGGAAACTGGTAATGCGCCGCCTGCTTCAGTCGCCACAGCAGATCACAGGCCAGCTGAAAAAAAGCCAGCTGGGGGTGACCCTAGTCGAGCTGGTGGTGGTGATCTTGTTGCTGGGAATTCTGGCGACCGGCCTCACCAGTTATCTACGGATTGGTGCAACCATGGTGGTGGATGCCACCGCAGTCCAACAAACCTTGCAACAAAGCCGCTTTGCGCTGGAACGGGTAGTGCGGGAACTGCGCGGCGCCGTACCGAATAGCGTGCGGGTGCAGAATAGCGCCGACAATAGTGTCAGCTGCGTTGAATTTACGCCCTTGGTGCAAAGTGGCGTCTATCGTGATTTGCCTTTGTATCCAGACCGTCGCAACTGGATTGGTATCACTACTTTCAACAGCGGCTGGACCGCACAAACCGGGCAACGCCTCAGCGTTTATCCGACCGCTGCCGACCATATTTATGATTTAACTCAGGCACGTACTGGCGTCGTCGCTGAAAATCAAAATGCTATGGATGATGGCGATGGCAACGCCAATACCCGTCGGATCAGACTAGACAATATCAGTGGGGAGTTGATGGCCTACATCACCGAATCACCACAAAAACGTTTTTATCTGCTGGATAGCCCGGTCAGTTTTTGTCTGGTCGGTCAGCAACTACGCCGGTATAGCGGCTATGGTTTTAATGTGGCTCAGCCAATGCCACCAGTGCCACCGCCACCGAGCGGTTTAGGCGATGTCATTGCCACCGGACTCACCAATCAAAGCGATGAACCGGCTTTTTTACTCAAGGCCGCCGTGCTTAACCGTAATGCGGTGCTGCACCTGTTCTGGCGGTTCAGTCCGGCACGGGATGTCGGCCAAGATTTATTTTTTAATCATGAGGTTCATATTTCAAATGTGCCTTAACAACTTGAACCAACACCGAATGTCGCAGCAAACCGCAATTCGCGCAGGCTGTTGTCGAGCCACCCGATACCAGCAAGCAGGCAGCTCTTTGGTGATGGCGCTGTTTATTATTGTGCTGATGAGCGTGTTGCTGCTGGCACTGGGTCGGCAGCTGATTAGTTCCAGCACTTCGGTCAGCATTGAAGTTCAGGGCAACCGCGCTTTTAATGCCGCCCAATCAGGCTTGCAATTGGGGCTGGCGCAGTTATTTCCACTTAATACCACAGCGAGTTGCGCCGCAGTTGCAGCAAGTTTTTCATTTAGCCAGCCGGGTTTACAAAGTTGTACGGCCACCCTCAGCTGTTCACAGGTTGACAATCCTGATGATCCCACGCCATCACGGCCTTTATTCCGGTTGAGCAGTGCTGGTCGTTGCGAGGCCGGTGATATCCGTAGCAGCAGAGTTGTGGTGATGGAGGCCTATTGATGAGAATGTTGGCGATACAAGCATGGGCGAGAAAGTGGCTAACCATCTTATGTTGCTGCTGGATAGGGCAAGTGTGGGCGATTGGCGAAACCTGCGACCAAATCTGGACTCAGCCAGTGCGCGCCAATTCGGCAGTGCCAGCCTGGGGTTATTGTTTTGGTAATAATCCGGCTTGTTACAATGTGACCGGTGCGACCACGCTAAATAGCTTACCTGCGACCCTGACGGCTGGCGATTATTTCCTGACCGGTAATATTGGTAACAATACCAATCTTGCCGCGAGTGGCGCCACGGTAAGAGTTTTCGTGAATGGTAATTTGAGTATTGGCAATAATGTAAGGCTTAATCAGGCAGGTCCCGCGCAAAATTTACAGCTGGTGGTCAGCGGTTCGGTCAGTATTGGCAATAACGCGCTAGTGAACGGATTTATTCTGGCCGGTGGTGCTATCACTATTAATGACAGCGCAGGCACCGTGATCAACGGCGGCATTACCGCCAATGGCGCTATCACCAGTGGCGCCAGCAGTAGCTTCACATTTAATAGTACAGCACTGAGTTTGCTCCAAGGCGGCGTGGTCTGTGGCTTGGGCTTAACTTGTTTTAATGACAATTTCCAGGCGAGTAGTTTAAGCGACAGCTGGGTGGTTAGTCGCAGCAGCGGCACATTTACACCTGCTATTGTGAATGGCCGGTTGCGGATCACCCAAAACGTTGGCAATCAATCCACTGCAGCCAATTTCCAGCGCTTATTTCCTGGTCTTGCCAACTTAGTGGTGGTTGAATTTGATCAATTAGCCTATGGCGGGAGCGGTGCCGATGGTATGGCGGTGGTGTTGTCTGATGCCAGCGTGACACCACAGCCTGGCGCTTTTGGTGGACCGCTGGGATATGGCATTAAACCTGGCATTCCCGGTTTTGCTGGTGGTTGGTTGGGAGTCGGGATTGATGAATTTGGCAATTTTTCGGGGGAAGGGGGCCCGGCAAGTCCAGGGCAACGCCGCCAAGCGGTCGCGCTGCGTGGTTCCGGTTCCGGAAGCACCGGTTATCGTTATCTGGCGGGCACTTGTAATAATGGCACCACCAATACCAATAGCAATTGTTTGTCACCGGCGGTGGATAACAATGCGGGTTCGCCACACCGTTATAAGGTCACGATTGATTCAAGAGTTGGCGGTCAGGCGATGGTGAAGGTGGAACGGAACACCGGTAGTGGTTATCAGACTCTGATCAATAACTTTAATGCGTTAACCGCGACCGGCCAGGCCGCCGTACCTACCAATTTTTCTTTATCGTTAACCGGCTCGACCGGCGGCTCCACGAATATCCATGAGCTGGATAACTTACAAATCTGCGCCTTAAAATCCGAGCCGGTCGGTGAGCAGATTGACCATTTTGAACTCAGTTCCACCGGTCAGGCGCTGACCTGTAAACCCGAAACCATTACCGTCAAAGCTTGTAAAAACCCGGCATGTACCGAGCTGGTAACCAGTCCGGTCAGTGCCACGTTAATTCCGGCGTCGGGTTGGATCAGCGGTACTGGCTTAACCGGTGGCAACGTGCTGAATTTCAGCGGTGGCACTGCCACTGCAAATTTGTCGCGAACCACGATCGGTACAGTGACTATTGGTGTTTCAGCCTCGGTTCCTATCACCAAACCACTTAACGTCCCATATTTGTGTCAGATTGGCGCTTCGCCTCAATGTGATGTCAATTTTTCTGACAGCGGCCTGGTATTTTCGGTGCCGGATAAACTTGCGGCCAAACCGGCCAGCGGTATTGAAGTCCAGGCAGTAAAAAAAGTTGGCAGCCAATCTTGTGCACCGAGTTTTGTCAGTGTCAGCCGCACGCTGCAGTTTTGGTCAACGTATAAAAGCCCGCTGGCGCCAGGCTTAAATCCCACAGCGCGGGTAACGGTCGGTCAGGGGAACAATAGCAGCGAAGTAGGTGTTACTGAGGAGACAGCCACTGCGATGCAACTCAACTTTGATGCCCAAGGTAAAGCCACTATTGATGTGAATTACCACGATGCCGGCCAACTGCAATTAGACGCCAAATATTTTGGCAGTGTTGCCACTAACGACGCCGGACTTGTTCTTACTGGCGCAGACACTTTTGTCAGCGCACCGGCCGGGGTTTGCATTACACCCGAACAAACATGCGAGACGTCTGATGAAAATTGCCCGGCGTTTAAAAAAACCGGTGCAAATTTCAGCGCGACTTTAAGTGCCCGTGCCTGGGAAAAAGAAAACGATAACGATTTTTGTAATAACGGCAAAACACCTTCGTTCATTCTTACTGCAATACCACTGAGCCATAGTCTGGTGCAACCTGCAGGTGGTGAACCTGGTACTTTGACCCCAAACCAATATAGTCACACAGCTCATGTGGATGCTAACACCGAGGTGACGGGGCTTAGCTTTAGCGAAGTTGGTGTTTTTAGGTTAAACGCCGGTAATGCGCTCAGCGGTGACAATCTGACTTACCTCGGCTTCCCGATCAACCTTGGCAGCAGTATGAACTTGAACTATCCAGTTGGGCGGATCGTGCCGGATCGATTTAAACTGGATGACAGCAAGATCACGAACACCAGCACCTGCGACAAATTTCATTATTTATCGCAACCGGCGCTACTGGATATCACAGTGGAAGCATTAAATCATGAAGGGGATATAACACAGAATTACCATGGTGTTTTTGCCAAAGCAACGGCATCGCTGGTGGCAGAAAATAACAATAATAAGAAAGATTTAACCCCGCGGATCCAACCACAGCCGACATTGTTGGACTGGGTTCATGGCAGGTCCGAGCTCACGGCATTGCCGTTTAGTTTACAGCGCGCAAACATAGTTGACGGGTCTTTTGAGTCGGTGTTGTTTGGCATGCTGTTAGACGATGTAGATGGCACTCCTCTGGCAGGTTTAAATCAACGTACTGATACCGATGACGACTGTGAAGCCTCGAATAATTGCCAGAGTATCACCCTGGACGATGCCAAGCCCTGGCGTTATGGCCGGTTACAGATAGTCAACGCGCTTGGCTCGGAGCAAAGTAATTTACCGGTACAGCTAAAAGCCGAATATTGGAAAGATCAGCAATTTGTGCCAAACACCCTGGATAATTGCAGCCCGGTGCAGCCCGCACTGTTGCAGGCGACGGCGATTACACCGGGCGCGCCGGTACTGACGGTGGGTGGCAATAACAGCACCCTGCAAAACGGCAACAGTGCTGCTTTTGATTTATTGCTGTCACCGCCCGGCATTGAAAGCAGTTATGAGTTGCGATACCAGCTCGATGCCTTTCCCTGGTTGCAGTACGATTGGAATCCCGGCGTCGCCCCGTTATTGGAAAACCCAACAGGGGAAGCTGTGTTCGGCGGTTTTCGCGGCAATAACCGGCAGATCTTTTGGCGCGAGAATTAATGGTGGTGTTGCTTTCAGGAATTCGGTATGAGGTGTGCCACATTGTGGCGCACTACCGCTGACGCGGTGAGTGACGCCCTACGGCATTTTTCTTTTAAAACAATATGTTAAAAGATTTTTAAGCGTAGGGCGTACTCGCCGAAGGCAGTACGCCGCTAAAGTCGCTTCAATTGCCGACATCGACGCGGATTAAAACGCCTGCGCTGGATTTAAATCGGAACCTAAACCGCCCATCCTTGTCTTACTTGCACTTTCCTGCACATTCGTAGGCAGACATTGTCGTATCTGGGCTGCATCTCGATATGTTTCTTGGTTTAATTTTGTAAAAGTGTAAGATAGAGCTATTTTCTTGGCGCATTGTTTCTTAAAATATGCGCACAATTTTTGTCGTGTTGTGTGTAGACCCAGGCTGGTGGCTTTGAGGTGCACGTGACCGTAGTAGGCGCCCCATAAAGTAGGATTAACTCTGTTCATGTTAAAAAAATTACGCGGTTTATTTTCAAACGATTTATCCATCGACCTGGGTACAGCCAACACACTGATTTATGTTAAAGACCAAGGCATCGTGCTGAATGAACCTTCAGTCGTCGCCATCCGCCAGGAACGTGCTGGTGGTCCAAAAAGCGTTGCCGCCGTAGGCCACGCTGCCAAGCGGATGTTAGGTCGCACCCCTGGTAATATTAAAGCCATTCGTCCAATGAAAGACGGCGTAATCGCCGACTTCTACGTTACCGAAAAAATGCTGCAGCATTTTATTAAACAAGCCCACAGCAATAGTTTCCTGCGTCCAAGCCCGCGGGTATTGGTCTGTGTGCCTTGCGGTTCTACCCAGGTAGAACGCCGCGCCATTCGTGAATCAGCCCAGGGTGCTGGTGCCCGCGAAGTGTACTTAATCGACGAGCCAATGGCTGCAGCAATCGGCGCTGGTTTACCAGTGTCAGAAGCGACCGGTTCGATGGTGGTGGATATCGGTGGTGGTACCACTGAAGTTGCCATCATCTCGTTAAACGGCGTGGTGTATTCATCGTCGGTACGGATCGGCGGTGACAAATTTGACGACGCTATCATCAACTACATCCGCCGTAACTACGGCATCCTGATTGGTGAAGCGACCGCTGAACGGATCAAAACCGAAATCGGTTCTGCGTACCCAAGTGATGAAATCCTCGAAATTGAAGTGCGCGGCCGTAACCTGGCTGAAGGTGTGCCTCGTAGTTTCACCATGACCAGCAACGAAATTCTTGAAGCCTTACAAGAACCTTTGGCCGGTATCGTTTCGGCGGTGATGGTGGCGCTGGAACAATCGCCACCAGAGCTGGCTTCAGATATTTCTGAACGTGGCATGGTGCTGACCGGTGGTGGCGCGTTATTACGTGATTTAGACCGCCTGTTGATGGAAGAAACCGGTATTCCGGTAGTGGTTGCTGATGATCCGCTGACCTGTGTTGCTCGTGGCGGTGGTAAAGCACTGGAAATGATCGACGTGCACGGCGGCGATGTGTTCAGTTACGACTAACTGACACTGAGCGCCTGTTCCCGCCATGAAACCTTTTTTTGATCGTGGCCCTTCACTGCCGTTGCGGTTATTTATCGCACTGTTGTGCAGTGTCGGGCTGATTACCCTCGACCATTACACCGACAGCTCTGTGCAATTGCGCTCTTATCTGACCGCAACCGTCAGCCCGTTATTCTATTTGGCGAATATGCCGCAGGATATGGTGTTCGGGGCTTCCGAGCAGTTTATGTCGCAGCAAAAGCTGATCGAAGAAAACAGCCGCTTAAAAGACACCTTGTTACTGCAAAACGGTCAGTTACAACGTTTGCAGTTTCTGCAGCAGGAAAACGACAAACTTCGCGCTTTACTCGGCACCAGTCCGGTCACCGAAGGTCAGCGGCTGATTGCTGAAGTGTTGGCGGTGTACAGCCATCCGTTCAGTCATCAAATCGTGCTGAACAAAGGTTCGAAAGACGGCGTCACCAACGGTCAGCCAATCATCGATGATTTAGGCGTGCTGGGGCAGGTGGTGAGTGTCGGGCCTTCCAGTAGCCGCGCTTTGCTGATTGCCGATAATACCCATGCCATGTCGGTGCGGGTCGAACGCACCGGTTTAAGCGCAGTGGCCGAAGGTATTGGTCAGTCGGATGCGTTAAGGCTTATTCATTTACCACACAGTACCGATGTTGAAGTTGGCGATCGTTTATTAACTTCAGGCCTGGATGGCGTGTTTCCGGAAGGTTATCCGGTGGCGCAGGTCATTAAAGTACAGCGTGATGCCCGGCAGCCGTTTTTACAGGTGCTCGCCGAGCCTTACGCCAAACTGGATCGTATTCGTTATGCGTTATTGGTGTGGCCACATCGTGGAACCAGTCAAGTTGACCCACAAATTCTTGAAGAAATGACCCCACCTGAGCAAGGACAGGACTGATGCAAAACTCCTGGCGCTTTTTATACATTCATCTGACTCTGCTGTTGGCACTACTGCTGAACGTGATGCCATTGCCGGCCGCGGTGAAATTATTCCGGCCTGATTGGCCCTTGCTGGTGCTGTGTTATTGGGTGTTGGCGCTGCCGCATCGCACTAATATCGGCACCGCTTTTATGCTGGGTTTTCTGGTCGATGTGATGGTCGGCACCGTGCTTGGTGTCAATGCTTTTGGCTATTCGGTGATTTGCTTTGTCGTTGCTGCTAACCATTTGAAAATTCGTAATTTTTCGGTGTTGCAGCAAAGCCTGCTGGTCGGGTTATTGCTGGCGTTATATCACCTGGTGGTGTTCTGGCTCAGCCACTTCCTGACCGGGGTTTATTTCCGCGCTGCTTACTTGTGGCCGGTGCTGACGGGCATGATAGTATGGCCTTACATCTTCTGGTTTTTACGTCGTACCAGGCGTCAATTTAAAATACAGTGATCAATCATCAGTATATGCAAAAAATAGCTCTGGCTTCTGCCTCTCCTCGCCGTCGTGAATTATTAGCCCAACTGGCTGTCAATTTTGAATTGGTAAAAGCCGACGTTGATGAAACGCAGCTCCCGGGCGAACTGGCGACCGACTATGTGTTGCGGTTGGCGATTAGCAAGGCGCGGGCTGGTTTTAATGTGCAAACCCAGACAGTCACTGAGGTTTTACCGGTACTGGGCGCAGACACCATTGTCGTCGTTGATGGCGAAGTGCTGGGCAAACCAAAAGATCAACAAGATTTTCTGCGGATGATGCGTTTACTCAGCGGCCGGCAACATCAGGTGTACACCGCCATTGCGCTGGTGAGTGGTGATAGCGTACTGTCCGACACGGTTAAAACCGATGTCTGGTTTAGCGCGCTCACGGAAGCGCAGATGCTGGACTACTGGCACAGTGGCGAACCAGCCGACAAAGCCGGTGGTTACGGTATTCAGGGGCTGGCCAGTCGATTTATTCCGAAAATTGCCGGCAGTTATTTTGCAGTGGTCGGTTTACCACTATATGAAACAGATCAGTTACTGCAACAGCTGTAAGGATTGTTATGAGTGCCGAATTACTGCTGAACGTCACCCCAAGCGAAACCCGGGTCGCGCTGATTGAAAATGGTGTACTGCAGGAAGTGCACATTGAACGCCAGGCCAAACATGGCTTGGTTGGCAACATCTACATCGGCAAAATCAGCCGGGTGTTGCCGGGAATGCAAGCCGCTTTTGTCGACATTGGTCTGGATAAAGCGGCTTTTTTACATGCCTCGGATATAGTCCAGCGTGATGCCAGCGACATTGAAGTCAAAGTCAGTGCGGTCAAAGACATCCGCTTGCTAGTGCACGAAGGCCAGTTTTTATTGGTACAGGTGGTGAAAGATCCTCTGGGTACCAAAGGCGCCAGACTGACCACCGATATCACCTTGCCGTCACGCTACTTAGTTTTTATGCCAGGTTCGCCGCATGTTGGCGTGTCGCAGCGCATTGA
The DNA here is from genome assembly GCF_001669775.1 of Rheinheimera sp. SA_1. Classification (GTDB taxonomy): domain Bacteria; phylum Pseudomonadota; class Gammaproteobacteria; order Enterobacterales; family Alteromonadaceae; genus Pararheinheimera. The sequence continues at coordinate 1,237,439 of NZ_LXWK01000011.1, read as the reverse complement.
AAGCGCCGAAGAACGCCAACGGTTAAAAGATATCGTCAGCCGTTGCCTGGATGACGAAAACGGCGGTTTTATTATCCGCACCGCTGCTGATGGCGCTTGTGAAATTGAACTGGAACAAGATGCCCGGTTTTTAAAAAAGCTCTGGACCAAAATTCAAAAACGCCGGCAAAAACATCGCAAAGAAGCGATGCTTTATGAAGATTTAACCCTGGCCTTTCGTATTCTGCGTGATTTTGTCGGCAGCGATTTAGAGCGGGTGCGGATTGATTCAAAACTGACCTATCAGGCACTGCACGCCTTTACCGAAGAATTTGTACCGGAAATGACCGCCAAGCTGGAATATTATCCGGGTGAGCGGCCGGTGTTTGATTTGTTCGACGTCGAAAACGAAATTCAGCGCGCGCTGGATCGTAAAGTACCGCTAAAAAGTGGTGGTTATCTGATCATCGATCAGACCGAAGCCATGACCACTATCGACGTTAACACCGGCGCTTTTGTCGGCCATCGTAACCTCGAAGAAACCATTTTTAATACCAACACCGAAGCTACCCAAGCAATTGCCCGTCAACTCAGATTGCGCAATTTAGGCGGTATTATCATTATCGATTTTATCGACATGCAAAGCAGCGAACATCAAAAACGGGTGTTACACAGCCTGGAAGTGGCGTTGGCGCGGGATAAAACCAAAACCAATATTCATGGTTTTTCGGCGCTTGGTTTAGTCGAAATGACCCGTAAACGCACCCGCGAAAGTCTGGAGCATGTACTCTGTACTGAATGTGTGGTGTGTGCTGGTCGTGGCACCTTAAAAACGGTTGAAACCGTCTGTTTTGAAATTTTGCGGGAAATTGTCCGGGTCAACCGGGCTTATGCTGCCGACAAGTTCACTGTTTACGCTTCGCCAGCGGTAAAGGATGCGTTAATCAACGACGAATACCATAGTATGGCTGAGCTGGAAGTGTTTATCGGCAAGCAAATCAGTGTGGTGATTGAGCCGCAATACACGCAGGAACAATTTGATGTGGTGATGATGTAGTGCAAAAGCTGAAGCGGGCCTGGTTCTTCTGCCTGCACAAAACCTGGCTGCTACTGGCGGTCAGTATTGTGATCCTCGCGACCGTAGTGACCTTGCTACGGTTCGGCTTGCCTTATGCACAAAGTTATAAAACCAATATCGAACATCTCATCGCTGAGAACTACGGCGCTAAAGTGCAAATCGGCCAACTGAGTGCCGGCTGGCAAAGTACCGGTCCGGCATTATTGCTGCAGCAGGTCGAAGTTAAAAACGAACAAGGCGAAGCGCTGCTGCAGATTGCCGAAACCCGGGTACGCATTGACTTCTGGGGTAGCCTGCGAAGTTTGCAATTAAAAGCCGAACACTTTGAACTGAGCGGCCTGAAGTATCAGCTTGATAGCCGGCAGCTGCTGCAAAATAATGAACCTACCAGCAAAGATGCCGAACCTTTGTTGTCGGCGGTTGAGCAGCTGCTGTTCCAGCAACTGAAAAACTTCACCCTGGTTGACAGCGAACTGACGCTGCAAAGCCAATACACGCCCGATATTGTGATCCGCATTTCCAAACTGGCCTGGCGCAATGAAGGTTCGCGCCATCAGGGGTCCGGCGAAGTGGCGATTGCCGGTATCACCACCAACAACAGTGCTTTTATCATTGATTTACATGGCGATTCTTTAGCGAAGAGTAAAGGCCAGTTGTATATTTCCAGTCAGGAACTGGATGTATTGCCCTGGTTTGAAACTTTGGTGCCACAGAGTAAAAAACTGGAACGTGCTGACATCAACTTTCAGGCCTGGGGCGATATTGTTGATGGCACCTTGCAACAAATTCAAATCGCACTGGCGCAAAACCGCTTGGTTTGGCAACAAGGTGGTAAAACCCGGCAGCTGACGTTGGGGCAGGGCCAGTTGTTATGGCGGCCGAATGACGCCGGTTGGGCACTGAATTCATCTGCACTGACCATGAGTAGCGGCGGCCAGAGTTTCCCCAATTTACAACTGCAGCTATCCAGTCAACAAGGGGTGTACAGCGGCGCGTTGCAACAATTTCAATTAGCCGCAATGGTGCCGTTAGCGCAATTACTGGCGGAAGATTCGCAAGCGCTGCAGTCGGTGCTGGCGTTTAAAGCCGATGCCAGATTAACGCAACTGGCACTGCGGCTATCGGAACAAGATTGGTACCTCAGCGGCGATTTTATCGATTTAACTTCAGTGCCGGTCGGTGATGTGCCGGGGCTGCAGAACCTGACCGGGCGTTTTAGCGCCAGCCGCGATTATATCCGGCTGGATTTATTAGGTCAGGACGGTGCATTGCGCTGGGGTGAGGCTTTTACCCGCGATACGGCGTATCAGACATTATCGGGTCAGTTGGAAGTGGTGCAGCAGGATGGCCAATGGCGACTGCAAATTCCACGGCTGGCGCTACGGCACCCGGCGTTACAACTGGATGCACAGCTGGTACTGAATTTTGGCGACAAGCCTGGCATGACGCTGCTTGGCGAACTGCGGCAGGTACCGGTGACTGACGCACAGCATTATTTCCCAACCCGCCATATGCCACAATCGGTGATTGATTATCTGACGCCGGCGTTACTCAGTGGCACCATTCCTTCAGCGCGGGTGTTGTGGCAAGGTCAGTTTGCTGATTTTCCGTATCGAGCTGGTGAAGGTAAATTTCAGGCGCTGGCAGTGGTCGATGACGCCGGTTTCAGCTTTGATCCGAACTGGCCCAGTATTAGCGGCATGAGAGCCGAGCTGTTGTTTGAAAACGCCGGCATGTTGATCCAAAGTCAGGCCGGGACGCTATTTGACGTGCCGTTACAGGATGGGGTCACCGCATCTATTCCAGATTTATTTCACGCCGACGATTTATGGATTGATATCAAAACTCAGACCAAAGCCGAGTTGGTCACAGGTTTAATGCTGGCCTCACCGCTTAGTGATTCAGTAGGTGCAACGCTGGATTATCTCGGTGTTGATGGTTTGGTCGATGCCAAAGTACAGCTGCAAATCAGACTGAAAGATAAGCCGGTAACAGATCCGGCAGCTGCGGTTGAAGTGGCTAAGGCGCCAACGGCTGCATCATTTGCTGAGACTGCTGGTGAGTCAGCTACTGCGCCAGATCCAGCACAGCATCCAGTCACAACTTCCGCAGAGGCTACAGTGCCCGTCATTGCACGTGGTGAAGTCGACTTTTTTGCCAATAATCTGAATATCAAAGCGCCGGCCGTTGCGGTCGAGCAACTGGAAGGCCGGCTTAGTTTTATCAACGATAAGATCAGCAGTGAACAATTAAAGTTTGTTAGTTATGGTGTACCTCTGCTGGCAACGTTAAAAGGCGAACAACAGCAAGGCCAGTATCAGGTGGAATTGCAGGCCAAAGGTGAACATGGCACGGACCAATTGCTTGGCTTAATCAGCGAAGACTGGCGCGAATTAGGGCAGGGCAACGCCAACTTTGACTGGCAGTTGTTGATCCAGTTACCAGAAACCGGTTTTAACTATCAGTCGACCGTGCTGATTGATTTAGCCGCCGCTGAGCTGAAGTTACCGGCACCCTTTGGTAAAACGGCAGCCGATGGCGCCACCGTGTTGCTGGAAGCTAAAGGCGATCAGCAGGGTTCTGATCTGCAGTTAAAGTACGGCGACCAACTACGTTTTCTGGCCAGATTAAATCAGGAAACCGGTCTGATTAGTCAGGCGCTACTGAGTTTGGGCCAACCAAGTGCGCAGCTCGCCGATGGTTTTCAGATTGAACTCGATTTACCACAAGCCGACTTTGTGCCCTGGTTGAGTTTGGTACAAAGCCAGATGACGGCGCCCGGAACGACCGAAAATGCAGTATTCCCGCCGCTGCAGCAGATCCGCGCCAAAGTCGCAGCGCTGCATTTATTTGATGATGTGTCGCTGCATGACGCAACCATAATGCTGCAGCCACAGACCGATCACTGGTTGATGCGCCTGGACGCCGAAGAAGCGGCAGGCGATCTGCAACTGTTCCATGATTTGGAGCAGCAAGGGATTACTGCGCAACTGGAACGGCTGCAGCTGGTGTTTGCCGATCAACAAGCTGAAGAACTGGCCGCAGCAGAGCTGAAAGCGCAGTTATTGCTGGATCCGGACAATACCGAAAAACCCGATTACGCCAAACTGGAAGCGCAAGCTTTTGCCGCATTAACCCCGATGCCTTGGCTGGCAGACTTGCCGCCGTTAAACGTCAGCTGTGCTCAGTGCACTATCGGCCATTTTCAGCTGGGGAAAGTTCAGCTCACCAGCAAAAGTGATGGCGCCAGTTGGCAGCTGACCGAATTTAGCAGTCTGTATCAAGGGCATCGCTGGCAAGTCAGCGGCCAATGGCAGGCCGATGGTGCTTTAGGCCAAACTGCGCTCACTGGTACGCTGACCAGCCCGGCCTTTGGTCAGTTACTCACTGAATACGATGTCAGCAGCAGTTTAAGTGGTAGCAAAGCCACCATTAAATTCAAAGATTTACAGTGGCAAGGGGCACCATTTCAATTTAACTGGCAGACATTAAACGGCAACGTCAATTGGTTGCTGGGTGATGGATCATTGTCAGAAGTCAGCGATGGCGGCGCACGGATTTTCAGTTTGTTAAGCCTCGATTCGTTGATCCGCAAGCTTCGGCTGGATTTTAGGGATGTGTTTTCGAAAGGCTTTTTCTTTAGCAAAATGACCGGTGATATGCAGCTGACCGATGGCGTATCCCAAACCCGCAATGCCCAGGTGCTTGGTGCTGCCGGTGATATTGAAATGCAGGGGGTGGCTGATTTAAAAGCCAAACAACTGGATTACCAGATGAGTTTCAGCCCGAAAGTCACCTCAAGTATTCCGGTGATCCTGGCCTGGATGGTGAATCCGGTGTCTGGTGTTGCCGCTTATGCGCTGGATGAAATGTTTCAATCAGCGGAAGTGATTTCGAAAATCAACTTTACTGTCACTGGCGATTTAGATAATCCGGTGGTGACAGAAGTGAAACGCGACAGCAAACAAGTCCCTATTCCAAAAGCCTCTTTGCCAAAAGCGGCGCTGCCGGCAGGCGCTGTGCCTGCTTTAGTGCCAGCTGTCGATCCAACACTCGAGCCAGCAACTGTGCCACAAAAACCCATTCCACTGCGGCAGGATGAATTGCCGGTGGAGCGGATTTACCCAGAGGCCAAGCCGGTTGATGAAGAGCCAAAGCCGATTGATGGAAAAACCAAGCCGGTGGATGAAGAAGCAACAACACCGATTGATGTCAGCCCACCAGCACCATTTACGATGCTGGAACGAGTGAGCCAGCCATGAACCAACCGCAACCCTGGCGTTTAATTGCCTTACAGCTGACCAGTCAGCCGGATGTTGCCGCCAATCTGGCTGCCATCGAACAGCTCTTAGCACAGCAGCCTGAAGTGAATGAGCAACGCCCGCAGCTGGTGGTGCTGCCAGAAGGTGCTTTATGTTTTGCTGGCGCCGAAGATGCTAATTTACAACTGCAGGAACCGCTGGGTCTGCAGGAGCAAGCTGTGCAACCGGTGCAGTTTCAACTTAGTGCTTTAGCCAAAAAGTTTGCTGTTTATCTGCTGGTGGGTACTTTTCCAACGACCACTTCCGATCCAAAACGCTTTGCTGCCAGTAGTTTATTATTCTCGCCGCAAGGTCTGCTTATTGCCGATTATCAGAAAATCCATTTATTTGATGCGCTGATTAGCGATGGTACCGGCCAGTATCTGGAATCTGCGAAAACCATGCCTGGCGAAAAAATCACGCTGGCAGAACTTGGTGAACATAGCGAACTGAAGTTGGGCATGGCCGTGTGTTACGACATGCGCTTTCCCGGTTTATTTCAGGTGCTGGCAAGACGCGGTATGAATGTATTGGCGTTGCCTTCGGCCTTTACCACAGTGACGGGCGACGCGCATTGGCATACACTGCTGCGAGCACGTGCCATTGAAACCCAGAGTTTTGTGATAGCACCGGCACAAACCGGTCGTCACCAGAATGGCCGTGAAACATACGGCCATAGTTTAATTATTGATCCCTGGGGCCGGATTTTAGCCGACGCCGGTACCGCGCCAGGGTTGATTTACGCCGACATCGATCTGATGCAGGCCAGCGAATTACGCGAGCGGATGCCGCTTTTGCACCATAACCGTTTTTTAAGTGAGTTTTTATGAACAACGCCACTCCTAACGCAATCACCATGCAAACCGTTGAGCAAAACCTGATCAGCGCCAGCGATTTAACTTCCGCTGATTTAAGCCAGACGTTGGGTTATTTGTTCCAGCATCAGCTCGATTACGCTGATTTGTATTTCCAGTCCAGTGTGCATGAATCCTGGGTATTGGAAGATGGCCTGGTCAAAGAAGGTTCTTTTAATATTGAACGTGGCGTGGGCGTGCGGGCGATTAGCGGTGAAAAAACCGGCTTTGCTTATGCCGACGATATCTCTGCCGCTGCGTTGCAACAAGCCGCCAGTGCCGCCCGTGGTATCGCTGCTGCGGGTCAGCAAGGTCAGGTGCAAGCCTTTAAAAAAACCGGCAACAGCCAGATTTACTTACCATGCGAACCGCTGCAAAGCCTCGACAACACCGATAAAGTAGCATTATTGCATCAGATGGAAGCCTTTATCCGCAGCCTCGATGCTAAAGCCGAACAGGTGATGGTGAGTTTGTCCGGCGTCTATGAAGAAGTATTGGTGGCGGCCAGCGATGGCACTTTTGCTTCTGATATTCGCCCGTTAGTGCGGCTGAACTGCTCGGCACTTTTAAATGATAACGGCCGCCGCGAACGTGGCAGCGCTGGTGGTGGCGGTCGTACCGATTACAGCTTTTTCTCTGAATTGGTGAATGGCGAACCTCGCTGGATGGGGTATGCCCGTGAAGCAGTGCGTCAGGCGCAGGTCAATCTGATTGCCGTAGACGCACCAGCGGGCATGATGCCGGTAGTGTTAGGTTCAGGCTGGCCCGGCGTGTTGTTGCACGAAGCGGTCGGTCATGGCCTCGAAGGTGATTTTAACCGCAAAGGCGCTTCAACTTTTTCTGGCCGGATTGGCGAGCAAGTGGCGTCGAAATATTGCACCATCGTTGATGATGGCACTTTAATGCATCGACGTGGTTCGTTAAATATCGACGATGAAGGCACAGTGAGCCAACACAACGTGTTGATCGAAAAAGGCATTCTCAAAGGTTACATTCAAGACAAGCACAATGCGATGTTGATGAATGTGGCACCCACCGGCAATGGTCGCCGCGAATCTTTCGCTCATTTACCGATGCCGCGAATGACCAACACTTATATGCTGGCTGGCGATTATGCGCCGGAAGAAATTATCGCTTCGGTGAAAAAAGGCATTTATGCGCCAAACTTTGGCGGTGGCCAGGTGGATATCACCAGCGGTAAGTTTGTGTTCTCGGCCTCAGAAGCGTATCTGATTGAAGATGGCAAAATCACCACGCCAATCAAAGGCGCGACGCTGATCGGCAACGGCCCGGAAGCGATGCAACAAGTGTCGATGGTCGGCAACGACTTAGCTTTAGACGCCGGTGTTGGTGTCTGCGGTAAACAAGGCCAAAGTCTGCCGGTCGGCGTCGGCCAGCCAACGTTAAAGCTCGATGGCATGACTGTCGGCGGTACCGCTTAATTTCGCACAACATATTATCAAATATCAGGGCGTACTCGCTAAAGCAAGTACGCCGCTTTCTAAAGCATACAACACATTTTAGGAGCTGCCGCTTAGACCTAGAACCACGATATCAACGGCCGGTATACCTGCATTTCAGCCAGCAGCTGAACGATATTTTCTGTCGTCAAAGTGTTGGCGCAAAATCGCTGCAGTTTGTCTTTCTCGGCTTTATCAGTTGGGTCATAATAGTCACCAACAATTTTCCAAAGCCGCATTTTTGCGATTTCACTGCCGCTGGTCGACAATTCAGTTTTGCCATCGTTAATTTGTTTTAGAAAATGTCGGATGTATCCGTCAGCACCAGATTCGGCTCCTTTAATCTCAAGCATAGCGCCTCCGGTATCCCCAGCTGTAAGAATGGAGCAATGCTCGGCTTGGCCAGCCAATATCTCCTGCACTAACATTTGAAATTTTTTCTCGGTGCGTTTTTTACCTCGAGTTTCCCAACCACCTGGCCAATTTAACACAAGCTCAAGGTGAGCGATTTCGTGATAGACCAGTGAAGTGACTGAATGTAGTATATCGGCACCGTTGGTGATCTTGTTGCATTCAACCGGCAAGATGAATTTGAGCTGAGTATTGCCATAGTGGCTGGTCTGTGATTGATTGATGTTTACTGGTGGAACTATCAATAATTCGATAGCATAGTTGCCTGTGTAGCCTTCGATCATCTGCCTAGGAGACACTCTTGCATATTCCTGCGACGGCGGAAAAAAATCTTTGAACTGTCGTTGGCAGCCAAGTTGGTCACTGAGGTTAACTGTCAGTTTAAATCCGGGTTGGTCAATCTGAAAAACCTTACTACTTGTTAGGAACTTTTGCAGATTTTTTTCGCGATAATTCCGCCAGTACGATATCGTTTGCAACTCAAAATTGTGTTGCACAGATGGCATTCGTAATTTGTAAGAATGCTCATGAACAGCGGTGTTGTTCGAGCAAGCTGCCAGCAATAAGCTGCAGAGTAGTGCTAGTAGTCGAGGAATCTTTATCATCGCTAAAACCAAGTAGGTAGCAGCCATAGCTGCTACCTCAGACATCATTCAGGACGACAGAATTGTTCTGGTTGTCCACTCGTGTGGTCAGGACCACAGTTAATGCTATAGCTTGTTCCTTCTATATCAAGCACTGAAGTGCCGTGCCGAAATTTATATGATACGTATTCGCTAGCCCCTGCAAATCCTGTTGTTTCAAAATATGTCGTAACTTTAAGAAAAATATTTTGATTCGCGTATTGAAATGCCCAATCTGCTACTTCATCCGGATTTGTGATTTTTGTTTGATTGCCTATTGTTGTGACATTGAAAAATTTCGTACTCAATTCGGCATTTGTATCGCTATTATATAATGTAATCTGAGTTTTTTGATTGATAGGTTTAGAGTAAGTGCTCTGTTGCTCAATTAGGATGTTGAATATTTCACGATATGTCCTTATTTTGTTAATTAAGTGGGGTTTATTACCTTAAATGAAGACATTATAGTTATTCATTTTATTCGTCAACGGCTTTTGTATCTATTTAGTGTATTTTTTGGTGTTTTTGTTTTTTTTTGGTTTATTTATTTTTTCATTGACGAGTCAGGGCTTGCCTCTTGACTTCAACCAGCCTCTTTTAATGACTGACCCGAAATTCATATTTACCCACTAAACCCCCGTAGCACGTCGCCTGCCGCCAAGTTTTGCCTAAACCGGCTAATTCGCACATAATAGCCCGACTATAAAAACGCTGAGACTTTATGCATCTCGCTGCCAGCCACTCTGAGGCTGACCCTACCACGAGAACTGAACTGACTTATGTTACAAAATCTGCTGAACAAACGCCGGTTAGCGGCTTTACCCCGAACTGTGATTGAAGCGCCTGCGGTGCAGGTGTTATGTCACGCTTCGGAATATAAAGAGCGACTGCTTAGCCTGATTGCCGGTGCGCGGCAACGGATTATTATCACGGCGCTGTATTTACAGGCAGACGAAGCAGGTGAGCAAATTCTGCGGGCGCTGTATGCAGCGAAGCAACAAAACCCGGCACTGCAAGTGATTGTTTATGTAGATTTTCATCGCGCTCGTCGTGGCCTGATTGGTCAGGCCGGTGGTCGCACCAATGCCGATTTTTACCGTGCTATCGCCGCGGAATATCCAGAGCAAATTCAAATTCTTGGCGTGCCGGTAAAAAAGCGTGAGCTGTTTGGCGTGCTGCATTTAAAAGGTTTTGTGTTTGACGATACGCTGTTTTACAGCGGTGCGTCGCTGAACAATATCTATCTGGCCGAACAACAACGCTATCGCGCGGATCGATATTTACAAATTGACAATAAAGCGCTGGCCGATGCTTTTGCCGCCGGACATCAGCAGGTATTAGGTGATGTCGAAGTGGTGCAAAGTTTGCTGGCCGATGAGCAGCAGATTGCGCAGGCCTATAAAGCCAGTCACCGCAGCTGGTTAAAACAAGCCAGATTGAGCCGTTATCCGCTGGTGCATCAGGGGCAGGGAGGTGCACTTACTGCTTCGTTACTGATGGGCATGGGACGGCTGAATAACCAGCTTAATCAAAGTATTCTGGCACTGTTGGCCATGGCAGAACGGGATGTGTTGATTTACACCCCTTATTTTAATCCGCCACCCATTTTGGCCAAGGCGCTGCGTAAATGTTTAAAACGTGGCGTGAAAGTGACGATTGTGGTCGGTGATAAAACCGCCAACGATTTTTATATTCCACCGGGGCAGAAATTCAGCCGCATCGGTGGGTTGCCATATTTGTATGAAACGATTTTGCGTAAATTTGTGAAATCAAATCAGAGTTTTATCGACGACGCTTTGTTAGATATCCGGCTGTGGCGTCATGCCGATAACAGTTACCACCTGAAAGGTTTGTCGGTCGATGGCCGCCGCCATTTATTTACCGGTCACAATTTTAACCCACGGGCTTTTGCGCTGGATTTTGAAAATGGCATTCTGGTTGATGATGAGCTGGGCCAATTGCAAGCCCAATTGCAGGTCGAGCAAATGCAGATTTTTGCCAACACCAAAAAAGTGGACCATTTTACTGAAATTGAGATGGTGCGGGATTATCCGGAGCAAGTGCGAAAATTGCTGGGGAAAATCAAAGGGGTTGGTGTGGCGTTAGTGGTGAAGCGGCTGATTTAATCGTCGTTGGTCACCGGCAATTTGCAGTCGGGATAAGGGAGTCGAAGATGCGGTTAGCTATTTATCAGGTGGATGCTTTTACCAACCAAAGGTTTCGTGGCAATGCAGCCGCCGTGGTGCCTTTAGCCAATTGGCTGGACGATGCGCTGATGCTGCAAATCGCCCAGGAAAATAACCTGTCGGAAACTGCGTTCTTGCTGGAACTGGCACCAGGTCACTATCATATCCGTTGGTTTTCACCGCTGACCGAAATTGATTTTTGTGGCCACGCCACGCTGGCATCGGCTTATGTGATTTTTATGCTGCAACCGGAATTGGCTGAAATTAGGTTTAGTACCGGTGCGGTCGGTGATCTCACTGTCACCAAAAACGCTGATTGGCTGCAAATGAGTTTTCCAAAACGGCTGGCCAAGCCAGTCGCTGAGATCCCAACTGCATTGTTACAAGGTCTTGGTGCGGCGCCACTGCAAGTGTTGCGTAGTGATCAAGCCTGGTTTGCCATTTATGCTGACGCTGCCACTGTTGCTGCGTTAACACCGGATATGCAACAACTAAAACAGCTCGGGCCATGGGACGTGGTGGTGACAGCGCCGGGAACCGGTTTTATTCCAGAACCACCAGCCGCCCAAGCTAATCCAGACGCTGAACAGCAATACGATTTTATCAGCCGCTACTTCTGGCCCGCCAACGGCGGCGACGAAGATCCAGTCACCGGCTCGATTCACGCCGGTTTAACCCCATATTGGGCTGAACAACTCGGTAAAAACCAGTTATTGGCTTATCAGGCATCCACACGTGGTGGTGTGCTTCGGGTGGAAATCAGCGGAGATCGGGTATTGGTGTCGGGGCAAGCGGTGTTGTATCTCAAGGGCGAGATTGAGGTTGGTTATTGAGGTTGGTTAGCGTTGTATCAATGTCGTACTGCCGCTGTCGCGGTGAGTCGCGCCCTACAATTCTTTATTTATCAATGATATTTTATTGAAATTCGCGTAGGGCGGACTCGCCGCGTCAGCGGTAGTCCGCCGTAAAATGCATCAATTTTGTTTGAGGTTTAACCTTGACCCCTAATTTGAAAATCAGATATTGGCTATATTTTTTTATCGTTGGCATGCTATTTAGTGGAGTTACCGCAATTCCTCTGGAATGGCAATTAGGTATCGCAAACCAGTATTTGGGGGTAGATACAAAGTTTGCTGAATTACAGCCGGGCTTATCGTTCTGGGTGACTCGTATTTATACTGGGTTATCGTCAACTTATAGCGAATACCCATTTATCGCGTACGGCACAGACTGGTTGGCTTTTGCGCATATAGTTCTGGCAATTCTTTTCATCGGCCCACTTCGCGACCCTATAAAAAATATCTGGGTCATCGAATTCGGGATCATTTGCTGTGTGCTTGTCGTCCCATTTGCCATGGTTTTTGGATCAATCCGGGAAATTCCGATTTTTTGGCGGATGGCGGATTGTTCTTTCGGGGTTGTTGGGATTATTCCATTAATTATTGTACGCAATGAAATCAAAGCTTTGGAATCGTCATTACAACGATCCAATTTAAAATCGTGAAGGTTTGTGGCGAGATGGATGGCGGCGTACTACCGCCGTCGCGGTGAGTAGCGCCTTACAATTCTTTATTTATCAATAATATTTTATTGAAATTTGCATAGGGCGGACTCGCCGCGTCAGCGGTAGTCCGCCGTATGTCGCATGCCTAACCCGGCACACCACACCATATACCAACAATCACTCTTCCAGAATAAACGGCTTCACAAACTGAAACAGTTCGCGGAATGCTTTGGGTGGCTGGTTTTTTTCCTGTTCTTTTTTCGCGTTTCGGATCAGCGTGCGCAGTTGTTGCACGTCCACATCCGGGTATTCGGCGACAAATTCAGTCAGGGCGTCGTTGCTGGCGATCAGCTTGTCGCGCCAGTCTTCCACCAGGTGGAATTTACGGGTGGCGGCCTGGTTGGTGTTGCGGATAATCGCCAGTCCACGCTCTAAAGGCTCTAAATCGCGGGTACGCATTAAACGGCCGATAAACTGAATGTGACGGCGTAATGCTTCGTGTTTTTTGCTTAATTTATCAGCCAGTTGCAGTGCGTTGATCAGCTCTTCATCAAGAGGTAATTTAGCGCGGTTACTGGCACTTAATGACACCAGTTCTTCGCCTAGTTCCTGCAGCGCCAGCATCTCTTTTTTGATTTGGGTTTTACTTTTGCCTTCTTCGCGGTCCCAGTCGTCGCCATGGGTAAAATCGGTAATATCTGCCATATCTCTGTTTAATCCGTCGTAAAATTGCGACAAGTATATCAAAAAAGCGTCAGCTCGTCCCATGCAATGATTTTGCAATGATTTTGCCTATAGAAGCTAAGGCCGAACGGGGAATGCTTGTGGTAAGCTTGGCGAATATCTGTTGCAACGGACAAAAGTGACCTGATGAGCTCTCATACCCCAACCATTTGGCAAGAAATTGATGAAGTAAAAGCGGCGGTCAGCCAGGTGCTGGCGCATGCCAAACAATTAGGCGCCAGCAGCGCCGAAGCCTCGATGAACCGCACCCGAGGCTTGAGTGTCGAAACCCGCCATGGCGAAGTGGAAACCGTAGAATTTAATCAGGACGGTGGCCTTGGCATTAGCATTTATGTTGGCCAGCGTAAAGGTTCAGCGTCCACTGCAGACCTAAGCCCGGCGGCATTAAAACGTACCGTCGAAGCGGCCATCGATATCGCCCGTTATACCTCAGAAGATCCGTGCGCTGGCTTGGCCGATAAAGACGCTCTGGAATTCTCACCACCTGATTTGGATTTATTCCACCCGGCGGATGTCAGCACCGAGCAGGCGATTGCCATGTGTGTGGCCGCTGAAGAAGCAGCCTTTGCTGTTGATAGCCGCATCACCAATTCTGATGGCGCGTCGTTTTCATCGCACCAGGGCTTAAAAGTTTATGGCAATAGCCATGGCCAGTTGGTGGGTTATCCAAGCAGCCGCCATAGCTTAAGCTGCTCGGTGATTGGCGAAGATGGCGACGATATGCAACGTGATTACAGCTACACCGTCAGCCGTGAGCTGGGGTTGTTGTTATCCTCCGAGCAAATTGGCCGCGAAGCCGCGCTGGAAACCATTAACCGCTTAAATAGCCGTAAGCTTGGCACCCAAAAAGTGCCGGTGATTTTCCGCGCTGATATCGCCAGCAGCTTGTTCGGCCATTTAGTGTCGGCAATTAGCGGTGGTGCTATTTACCGTAAATCGAGCTTTTTACTGGATAAAGTCGGCCAGCAAGTGCTCTCTTCAAAAATTAATATCATCGAACAACCGCATTTACGCCGCGCGCTGGCCAGTAGCCCGTTTGACAGCGAAGGGGTGAAAACCATCGACCGTCAGATCATCACCGATGGTGTGCTGAATCAATATCTGACCACCAGCTACTCTGGCCGTAAGTTAGGTTTGCCAAGTTCTGGCCATGCCGGTGGCATTCATAACTGGATGGTTAGCCACGGTGATGCTGATTTAGCGCAATTGCTGCGTGATATGGGCACCGGCTTGTTGGTGACCGAACTGATGGGCCAAGGCGTCAACGGCGTCACTGGCGACTATTCGCGTGGCGCGGCTGGCTTCTGGGTTGAAAACGGCCAGGTGCAATATCCGGTGTCGGAAATCACCATCGCCGGTAATCTGAAAGAAATGTTTTTTGATATCGCCGCTGTCGGCAACGATGTTGATAAACGTGGTGGGGTGCTGACCGGTTCAGTGCTGATCGGCCAGATGCAAATCGCCGGGCATTAAGATGGAGCTGGCATTGCTTTAGGGTAATGCCAGTTTTTTACCTACCTGAAACCCAATGATTATTGCCAACAAATTAGGAGGGATAAAGAAAATAGGAACAAGTTCGCGAAATGAAACTTCGGTCGGATTTGGCACTGCAATATAACCAGCAATCATAATTGCCGCACACATACCAACAGGCAAGCTTATCAGCCAAAACCATGGCCACTTCTGCTTAAATTTTCCAATCAGAAAACCAATAAAGGCAAAAAGACTCATGGTCAGCAGATAAATCATTCGAGTCATCCTTCTCAATTTTTAAATCTGGGGTCAGAGTCAATTGTTAACCGAATTCTGTTAACAATTGACTCTGACCCCGATGTTAACAACTAGTTGTAGCTGGTCTCAAAAGCTTTGATGACGCGGGACACGCCATTAACGTGACGGGCGATTTCGACTGCTTTGTCGGCTTCGGTGCTGGAAACCAGCCCCATCAGGAATACTTCGCCGCTTTCGGTGATGACTTTAATATTCAGCGCGCTGATTTCTTTGTCGGCCACCAGCAGGCTTTTCACGCGAGTGGTGATCCAGCTGTCGCGGCTGCGGGTGGTGAAGGAAATCGGGTTGCCGACGCGGATTTGGTTTTGTACGTCTTTCACGCCCTGAATGCCCTGCACCAGCTGGCTGGCGGTGTCGAGCATTTCCTGGCTTGGCGCCTGACCGGTCAGCAGTAAAATACCGTTGTAACTGTTGACGTTGATATGGGCTTGTTCGTCCAGAGTTTTGTTGGCTTCCAGCGCGCGTTCGGCTTTGACCACAATGCTGCTGTCGTCAATTTGGGAGCCGAGGGTGCGGCGATCAGAGGCTGAAGTCACGGCAGAAGCGCCACCGGCAACCACTGCGGCAGCACAGGCCTGCAATAACAAGGTCAGACTGATAGCGGCAGCCAGTTTCATCATTGGTTTAAAATCAGACATTTAACACTCCTTGAAGCTTAAGCTTCATCTTGTTGTGGAAACAATGTGTTGTCGATGAGTTCACAGACACAATGTAATAAAAATGCGTAACACTCGAATACCCGGGCCGGACGATGTACCGGCACCCGCAATTCGACGTCGGTATTGCCGAGTAATCCTGACAACTCGCCGTTGTTGTCTACAGTCAGCGCCACCACCGTCATATCTTTGGTCAGCGCCGCTTCGACCGCTTTAATTAAATTCTGCTCGTCGCCACTAAGCGACAACACCAGCAAAATATCGCCATCTTGACCTAAAGCCCTTACCTGACGCGCCAGATAATCCTGATGCTGATTGGCACTTTGCAGGCCGGACAATTCAGTTTGTAACGCCAGCGCTGGTAAGCAGGGCCGCTCGGTTTCAAACTGATCGACCAGCAATTGCGAGAAGTGACTGGCTAACGCCCGCGCGGCACCTTCGCCACAACACAGCACTTTGCGATCGTTAATCAGCGCGTGGACTATGGTCAGCGCCGCACTTTCAATCGGCTCAGCCAAAGCTTCGCCAGTGGCGATCATGGTCTGGATGTTTTCGGTAAACAGCTGCCGAATATGTTCTTGCATGCGCCTGGTTCCTGCTATACCCGTCATCCTTAAAGATTCGGGGTTGTTGCCTTCGCTCGCTCGCTGGAGCGCCAGCCCGGCCCGTCACATAGTTCACTATGCTCCTGCATCGGGCTGGCGCTCCAGTCTCGCTCCTCGTCGCCTACCCGAATCTTCAATGATTTTGGGT
The DNA here is from genome assembly GCF_001669775.1 of Rheinheimera sp. SA_1. Taxonomy (GTDB): domain Bacteria; phylum Pseudomonadota; class Gammaproteobacteria; order Enterobacterales; family Alteromonadaceae; genus Pararheinheimera. The sequence continues at coordinate 1,221,099 of NZ_LXWK01000011.1, read as the reverse complement.
ATATACCCGTAATCCTTAAAGATTCGGGGTTGTTGCCTTCGCTCGCTCGCTGGAGCGCCAGCCCGGCCTGTCACATAGTTCACTATGCTCCTGCATCGGGCTGGCGCTCCAGTCTCGCTCCTCGTCGCCTACCCGAATCTTCAATGATTTTGGGTATATATCGCGTTATTAAGTGTTTATTTAAAAAGCATTTTTTTAAAAAGCGTTCGTTATCCAGTTGATTTGATAGGGGCTTTCTCCAGAGATCGCCACCACATCAAATCGGCAGCCAGCCTGACTGCGCTGTTGTTGTAAAAACCAGGCGGCGGTTTGCCTGAGTTTTTGTTGTTTGCCTTGAGTCACCGCCGCGGCGGCTCCGCCATATGCGTCACTGCGCCGGTACTTCACTTCGACAAACACCCATTGCCCGGCCAGCTGGCAAATTAGGTCCAGTTCGCCAAACCGACAGCTAACATTACGGCTATGCAGTTTCAAACCTTGTTGTTGCAGAAATTCCAGCGCCAGCGATTCGAAAAAAAAGCCGCTGTCACTGCTGTTGGCAACATCGGCTTTGGCCATGCTTATTTGCCTTTGCCCAGTGGACCGTTTTGCGGAACCAGTTTACCGCCACGATACGTCGCCACCGTTAATTGCCGCTGAACAGCTTGTTGCGGCGTCAGGCGTAAACTGCCGGTTAAACCGTGATATACCATGGATGGAAACATTTGCTGTTGCTTCAGCCTGGCTACCAAGGTCAGCGCGTCGTGACCCATCGCAAACAGCCGTTGTTGGGTTTCATCCTGTTCGGCAAATAACGCCTCATACTCAGAGCGTAGCGGCGATTTTTGCGCTTGCGGCACCAGCCACGGCATTTCGGTCATGGTTAAGCCGGCTAAATCGCGGATATCAGTGCGATCGATGGCCAGACTGTGGCTGCGTGAACTGGCATACACCGGCAGCGCGGGCGCCGTTGGGCTTACCGTCACGTCAATAAAGGGTTTCACTAAGCGGGTTTGCGCCGGATCGGCCAGCAGATAAATCGCGTCGATATCCAACCGGCTGTGCATTTCAGCTTTCACCGAACGACCCGTGAAACGCTCCAGTTCTTTGATGCGCTCGGTACTGGCCGCAGTTTCCAGGAAGGTATTGATTAAGGTGCGCAACTCTTCCTGATTGTTGTATGTGTATGATTCGACAACCTTGCCGCCATTTTGCTGCCACATTTGCTGAAAATGTTGCGCCATTCGCTGACTGATTGGGTTTTGCGCGCTGATCAGAATGGGGTGCTGATAATGTTGTTGCCGGAACAAATCGACCATCTGCGCCGCTTCGTCTTCGGCGCTGAGTGAAAAGTAAAACTGATCGGCAACCGGCGCGACATCGCTGTTTTGCTTGCTGTTTAAAAACAAGGTCGGCCAGCGCCAGTTCGGTAACGATTGTACTTTGTCGACGTCTTCACGTAGCAAGGGTCCAATCACAAATTCGACCTGGGCTAATTCCAAAGCGGCAGCGATGTCAGCGGCGGGTAAGGCGCTGTCGATAAACACTAAGCTGCGGCCAGTGGTTGCAATTTCGGTATTTGTGCTTGAACTGGCAGCAGTAATGGTACTTGTATTCGCACTGGTATTAGCACTCACCAGGCCCAGCTGCACCGCTTCACCCAGCGCTTTAAACGGGCCGGATAACGGCAATACCACGCCAATCCGCTTTGGCTGAAAAGCCGGGGTGTTAGCTAAAGTATTGATAGAAGAAGGTAAATCTACAAGTGCCGGCATGCCAGGGTGGCGTTGTTGCCAGTCTTGCAGCGCAGCAGTCATTGAGGCAGCGTCACCGGCAAAACTCAGCGTAATTTGCACCAGATTCAACCAGGCCGCCGCGCGCGGCCGGGCATTTTTGGCCAGTTGATTCAGCTCTGCAGGATTCAGCTGTACCAACTGCGACCACAACAAATCCTGCATTTTAGCGTCAGATTTGGCATTACCTGCCAGTTCATCCTGTGCTAGTAGCCAGCGTAGCGCCGGTACGAGTTGTTTTTGTGATTGATAAAAACCGGCGACCAGTTCAGTAAAACGGCTGCGATCGGTGGGAGCTACCGCGGTCAGCTGCTGATCCGCCAACCACAACTCCAGCGCGGCATATTGCTGGCTGGCCAGATAACTTTGTAGCAAAGGCAACATATTTTGCTGCCGGATAAAACCATAATTTGATAACCGCAACGAGTGGGTAATAGCCAAAGCACGTGGCAGATTTTGATTGGATGATAAAAGCTGCGTGGCTTCGCTCAGCAGATCCCGTTGTTGTTGCTCGCTTTCATCCTGAGCGACCGGCACAGCGGCCGCCTGAATAGCGCTAGACTGCGCCATTTCAGTCTTCAGTCGAAAAGCTTCTGCTTCGGCTTCTTCCTGTAATGAGTTGTCGGCAACAGGCGTCACCACTGGCTTCACGACCGGGGTTTTTACCTGAGCAGTCGGCGGCGTCTGACCGCAACTGGCGAGGACAAGAGCACAACTAAGGCTCAGACAAAGCTGGAATTTGCTGGATTTCACAATGCACAGTTACAATAGGCCACGAATGGGTGTCATCTTATACCATTTCTGTCGCCGGATCACGCCAGCTCAGGTCTGTGCTCAAGCGTTTTGGCTGAATTTTCCCCGCAGGTGCAAACCTTGCCAGTTTCTGGATTTTGAATATGACTCAACAGCATAGCGGCGTCGCCGGTTCATTATTTATCGTCGCCACGCCAATCGGCAATCTGGATGATATCAGTCAGCGCGCATTACAGGTGCTGCGCGAAGTGGCTTGGGTGGCGGCAGAAGACACCCGGCATAGCGGTAAATTGCTGAGTCATTTTAATATTTCGGCGCGGTTTTTGTCGTTGCACGACCATAACGAAAAACAACGTGCCGCCAGTTTGCTGCAAAAGCTGCAGGCTGGTGAGAGTGTGGCGCTGGTGTCCGATGCCGGTACGCCGCTGATTTCTGATCCGGGTTATAGCCTGGTGCGCTTGTGCCGCGACGCCGGCGTAAAAATTGTGCCCATCCCTGGCCCTTGCGCGCTGATTGCCGCTTTATGCTGTGCTGGCTTACCGACTGATAAATTTCATTTTATTGGCTTTTTACCGGCGAAAAGTGGCCAGCGCCAACAGGTGCTATCCGACATTCCGGCCAATGTTGGTACCTTGATTACTTACGAAGCCGCGCGGCGGGTTAAAGACACGCTGGCCGATGTGGCGGTAGTATTTGGTGACGAGCGCGAGCTGGTACTGGCGAAAGAAATCAGCAAAACCTTCGAACATTTTTGCCACGGCACCGCGCAAAGCATTACGGCCTGGCTGGAAGAAGACCCCCAACGCTGCCAGGGCGAAATGGTGCTGATGATAGCGCCTCCGGCCGACAAACCGGATGATGATATTCACCCGGCGGCGCAAAAAACCCTGAAGTTACTGATGAGCGAATTACCGCTGAAAAAAGCCGCCGCGCTGACTGCTGAAATTCATGGCGAGAAGAAAAATGCTTTGTATAAGCTGGGGCTGAGCTGGGATTTGGCGCAGTAGTTTTTAGTTAGATCCGAGCTTCGCTTTGATCTTCGCATAATGCGTCCTGCCTAACGGGATCAACACACCGTTGCTGAGTTCCAGTTCATAGCGGCTGCCGGGATATTTATGGAGTGTTTTTACCTGGTCGAGCGTGAGTGCGTAGGATTTATGCACTCGCTCAAACCGGCCAGGCAGCGTCAGCAGTAATTTTTCCAGACTTTTATCGTGTAATTGCGCCGATCCATCTATCAGCACAATTTCGGAGTAATGACCTGTAGCCCGAATATAGCGAATGTCTTCTGTGCAGAATAATTCGATACGCCCATGTTTTTTAATCGTAAAATACTTCGATGCGCCAAAACCCAACTGACGTTTGGCACCCAATCGTTCCAGAGCTTTTGCTAATCGGTCTTGTTTAAAAGGTTTGGCGATAAAATCCAAAACTCCATATTCAAAAGCTTCTAACGCACGTTCGGTATTGGCTGAGATCACAATGGTGTGGTAACTGGCAGCTAGTTTACCTTTTAGTAAATCAAATCCATCTCGGTTATTCAGGTTGAGATCAAGCAGTAGCAAGTCGACTTTGTGCGTGTCCAGGTAATCTTCTGCGTCTTCTAATGTAGAAAAGTGGTGTATAGAATCCAGTTTGTTCTGCAATATATTTTCGCAAAACATTTTTATTCGTCGAGCAATCATCGCCTCATCTTCAACAATGACTATTTTCATTTATTTAATCTCATCCATGTTCTCAGACTTAGGTATTGTTATTTTCGTAACCCAGAAATTACCATCCGCTTGTTCTTCGAACTGCCATCGCTGTTGGAAACTTTCAGTTAGGCGGGCGCGGATATACTTGAGACCAGTACCTGTTCCTTCTGTGGCCTGATGTCCATACTGACTGATCGGTACTGATAATTGCAGTTCAACGCTGTCATCTTGTAAGTTGTGGCACTGCCGTAATGTAAATATAGTGATATCTGCAGTGTATCTGTTATGCGTCAGGCTGTTCTCAATCAAAGTGTGCAAAATGGCCGGAGGTATATGTAGCATCGGATCTATATTCTCTGTTTGAAGAGTATATTGCTGATTTTGTCGATAGCTCATGATTTCCAGATGTGATCTGCAAAGCTCAATCTCTTGATGTAAATAGATAAGTTTCTGATGGGATATATTGCTCAACACGCGAAATTCGTCGGCCAATGCATCAATAAACAGAATAGCGGTCTTTGGTGAATCCTCTATCCATTGTTCTATCGATGTTAAGGTATTTAAAATGAAATGAGGCTGGATGTTTTTTCGAAGTAAACTGATTTCCAGATTGGCTGAATTTAATAACGCGATATTTTTTTCACTATCAATGAGCTTCATTTTTCTGATGAAAAAAGCTAGTTCAGTAAAAATAAAAATAGCGAACATAGGGAAGAAGTACATCTCCATAAAATTGGATGGTAGAAACAACAGTGCGATAATCATGCTGATGATCGCCAGGCAGGAAATTTTTGAACCATCCTTATTCAAGCGCGCAGCTGAAAACACAATCGCTAATGAAAAAATAAATGATGCCAAAAGCATAAATAAGTTTTTTATGTCAAATGTAGGAGCAAGAACAGCAATCGATAGTAGTATTAAAATTAACGGGAACATCCATTTGATTTTATTTTTATTTGAGAGTTGGAATAAAAAATATAAAGGAAGTAATGTTGCAACAACAAAGGTTAGTAATCCAACGCTGATTAATCGAAAATGGTGCCAGTCATAGTCATAGCCCAGTAAATTTCGCCAGGTTTCCGCAACTAACAAGCTAGCCAGGGAAAAGCATAACAAACTAAAAACCAGATAAACCTTTTGCGGAGAAAAGAGCGCATAAAGCTGTAAAAAATAAAGCGCCAAAATGACAAATCCGCCAAACATCGTCAGCGGGAAAAAGCTATTGGAGAGTGGGCCAGAACCTAGCCTTGCAACAAAATAGCGACTTCTCAGTTGATCCGGTGAATGAAAGTTAGAAATTCGGATACTGATAACATGGCTTCCGTCCGTCCATAAGTAACTCGGGATCTGCGTTATTTTGTCTATTTTTCCCGGGACTTCGGTTGATGCGCTATCACCAACGATACCGTTGCTGGACAGCAAATAACCATCCCAGTAAATCTCATAAGCACCCAGAATTGATGTGAACAATGCCTGCGACTCTGTGTCGCCTGACGCAACAACTTCAACATGCAGCCGTGCCCAGTAGGTCCCTGTTTCGTCGGGTAAGCCTTGATGGATATGCCGCCAGTGAGAATCATCATATGACACCGATTTCCACAGGCCATTATCACCCTGATGAAACAGGAATTTATCAATGCTGCTTCTTTGCTGCGCTTCCAGCGTAAAACAAAAATTGCAGCAGAGAATGAGGATAAGGCAGACCAGTCGGAGCAGTTGGGATCGCCGCATTCAGCTCTCTTCAATAAATTAATTTCTTGTTGGCGAGTGTAACAACTTCATCCGGGATCAGACCACTGCTTGCTACGCATAACCGTGTGAGATGTTGCTGAGCAATGATCTAACGATGAATTTTGGTCTTAATTTGCCGCTTGATCCAGGGCGATCCGTCCAGATAAAACGACATAATTAATCTTCCGCAGATCCCTGATATCGAGCCAGGGCTGGCCATCCACGATCAATAAGTCAGCATTTTTACCTGTTTCGATGGTGCCAAGTTCATTTAACTTGCCCAACGCCATCGCACCATGGCGGGTCGCTGCCAACAGTGCGTCAGCATCGGGCAGTCCTGCATCGACCATGCGGGATAGTTCGTCATGATAGCTGTCACCAACAATCATCTCGGCTTGGGTATCTGTCCCAACACCAAATTTAACTCCAGCCTGATGCAATGCCGGAATATTTAAGTGCCCTTCGGGCTCTCTGCCCAAGGTGGGTACATAAATGACATTGTTGGTCAGAATCAGTTCCAGAGTTTCCTGCCCGACCAGGTTGCCGTGTCGTACACCGTGTTCAATCGTGGTAATACCTGCTTCAATTGCTTCAATATGTTCTTCCGGTGAGCCAGTGTGTACGGCAACCCAGAGTCCATGTTTACGTGCTTCAGTGGTGATTGCCAGCAAAGTTTCTTTTGAAATTCGTGGCATGGTGGTCACACCTTGTTTGTTGATCATACCTTGGTAAACCACTTTTATACCGTCGACCCCTTGTTTTGCTAAGGCTGAAATTTGCTGTTTTACGTAGATCGGATCGTCCGATTGCACTGTCATTTGATCAATCATCCAGCCTGGGATTTGCCCTTGTGTCGGATGTCCACCCCGGGCGGTGAATATTGGACCTGCGATAAACATCCGCGGCCCTGCGATTTGCTGGCTATTTAATTGTTCTTTCAATTTAACTATGGCTGAAACCGGGTCGCCCACTGAACGATAACTGGTAATGCCTGCGCCAATCAGTTTACGCCTGACTGCTGGCTTGAACCTGACGGAGTCCCAGATCATGGCAGGAACACTTTGTTTACCTTGCTCCGCCTTACCACCAAAAAAATGCCCGTGTAATTCAATTAATCCAGGAACTATCGTCTTGCCTGCTGCATCAATTCGAATGGCATCCTTAGGTGCTTTGCAAGTGTCTCCCATGCAGGAAATTTTACCGTCTGCAATCAATATTCCCTTATTTTCAGATGATTGAGAGCTGACTGCGTCAAATAAATGACCATTAAAAATCCATATGCTCTGCTTTGGCTGTTGCCAGACATATAGGTTATGGTTGTAGGCGTATATAAATGTGATGCCAGAAATCAGGCCAATGACCGCAATAAAAGTGAACAACTTTTTCAATTGGATGCTCCAGAGATGTTTTAAATTTGTATTCTAAATTTGTATTTTAAATAACTGCCACCAAGATATATTGACAAGCATGTTCATTTTTTAAATGCGTGCCGATTGATATAGTTGAATGTGGTTAATTTCAACTGTATTTATTATTGTTTAATAGTGTGTTGTCTTTGTAACTGGTTTTTTTAAATGAGGTGTTGCCTAATAATTCAGATTCGCATTGTTCAGGGTGCCACGAGAACTATTTGACCTGATATTCTGAGTTTTTGCTTTACCTTGAATGGATAAATCACCAGCGTCGTTCATTAATACATCGAGAGTGAGCACATCAACATTTAAATCGGCATTCCCGGAATCGTTAATTCTGACCGTAAGGTGATCTGCCTTAATTTCAAGGTTTTTAATATCTCCTGAATCACCGGTGGTTAATAACAGGTCGTCCGCAACCAAAGTATTGGTTCCGGTAACCTCAGCAGAACCAGCGATGTGAATACTATTCAGCTGTACATAATTTACATAAACCTTGACCGACTCTCCGCTGTGATACCCATTGGTTGATACGACTAACGTACCTTCATCAACCCGGGTAATCACATCAGAAATTGGCATGCCTGATACTTTAACAACAATCCCCTGGGTCTTGGCGTTGGTAATGAATACTTCGGCAAGTCCCGAGATGTCGATTGACTTAAACTGGGATACTTCACGCTCCTCGGTGTGAAACGCAAAAACCGAGCAAGAAGTTTGTGGCAATGCCAGTACTGCCAGCAGCGCCAGATTGATAATTCTCATGGTGTTTTCCTTTTGCCGAACAATTGGATACGGGGAAGTTCAAGACTACTGGTTGATATCGCGAAGAATTTGAAATATTTCATCAACGGCTCATAGGCCAACTTCAACAGCTCAATGCAAGAGGCAATGAACGGGATGATGAGAAGGGAATGAAGTAGAGGACAGTAAACTCGCAGCGACGCTATGCATCAAAGTCAATCGCCGGTGCGTGCTGCTTTCTAAGCCTTGATCACCACATCAATTGGGCAAACTTTGACACAGGTGGGTTGGGTGTAAAAACCTGCACATTCGCTGCATAAATCCGGATCTATCTGAAAGATTTTTTTGCTGCTGGTACTACCGGGTGCTACAGGCATCGGCTGCAATGAGATGGCGCCGTTTGGACATTCCGGCGCGGGTTCATCGGTCAACATGCTGAATGACACGTAAGTCTTTGGAATTCATAATGTAAGTGCCGTGTTCAGCTTCAAATGCCGGCATCAGTTCACCGGGTTTTTGCGGATCGGCCAGCAGGACAATGTCGTTGATCGGTTGGCTTTGGTGTAATGACGCGCCAGCGATTGCTGCTACATTCGCCGAAGTCGTTTCAACCTTTGGCACAAACTGGCCAGCCGCATTTTCTGTGGCGGCTGTGACCTGATAAACCCAGCGGCAAGCTTTGGTGCAGGTGCCCTGATTTAGGTTGCATGTGTCCATATATCCCGATAATAGACAGCGGCCGGAATACGCCATGCACAAAGCGCCGTGCACAAACACTTCGAGTTCCATTGCCGGTACTTTGGCGCGGATTTGCTCTATTTCTTCCAATGCCAGTTCACACGATAGAATCACCCGGCGGATCCCCTGGCCTTGCCAGAACTGCACCGCCGCCCAGTTCAGGGTATTGGCCTGCACCGATAAATGCAGCTCCGTGTCGAGGAAATGCTGGCGCAGCAGAAAAATCACTCCAGGGTCTGACAAAATTAGCGCATCGGGCGCCAGCGCTTCGGTAATGCCAATCGCCAGATTATTAAAATCAAATTCATTGTTGCACACGCGCAAGCGATACCGCGGCATACGCAAAGGCATATCGCATCTCTTTGAGTGTACCGGCAGGGACAATAATTCGGGTTGACGACAAAGAACAGCTGATGGATTAATGGAAAACATAGGTTCGGCACCGGCGCTAAACATGGTGCCGAGTATGCCGCAGTAGGCCAATTGAAAATTTGATCCGGCGCAAACTCAGCTGATTTGCTTCGCTTTGCTAATAAGCTACCTGGGTAGCAGCCCTATCGACTCTATCCAGTGGCAGATCAGGGCTGCAATGCCTTGGAAAACATTGGATCCAATGCCGCTGTGCCTTTCTCGCTGAGATGGCTGATGTCGGAGAAAAACACCACTTTTTCGTTGCCTAGGTAGCAGTATTCCTGATCACAGAGGGTGTCACTTGGTTTTAATAGCCGCGCACCCAGTGATTGCTCAAGCAGGTTGATGATCACGGCATAATCATGGTCAAAAGTTGCCCTTGGCTTTTTAAGCAGCTGCAAAGCTTCAGCTTCACTGACATGATTAAATTTCAGTTTGCGGCTTAATACCGACGCGATGTCGATTTCCGGCAACTGGATTGGGCCGACTACCAATACTTTTTTTCCTGATTTTTCAAGTTCTTGTACTAAAGAAAGCACCGATGTCGTCAATCGAAGCTTTTTGTCCTCAGCGACATTTGAACCGTCGGCATTGACCAATCGGTCATCATTCCAGGTCATGGCCAGCATCACCATTTTGATGTTCGGATCCGCTTGCACTGCGGCAAAATTGATTTTGGCCATGTTCAGGCATTGGCTGGTGATATTGACATCCAGGGTCGGCAAACATCCATTTAACGGCACCAATACACCGGCCAGTTGTTGCTGCGCGAACACCCGGGTTAACGAGGGCACATACATTTGGGCATGTGAATTACCAAGCACCGCAATGCTGGGCTGAATGTCAGCGGACGCATTGATGCCGCAGGCTCTGGTGCCCTGATAGAAAAAATAATCCGCTAACGCACAATAAAAGTGGGTGCGACGGGCGTCTGAAAGCGCGATAACCAATGGCGAATTCCGAACCATATGCCCTTGATTTGAATACACTAGGCCGCTTAATGCCAGCAGTGCCCCGATGGACATTGCCAAATAGCCGTAGACAATTTTGTGTGAAAAATCCCGGCGAAACGGTTCTTCTACCCAGCGGTAACTGAACAGCGACAACCCAAAAGTGACTACAAGGCCGGCCGTCATGACTAAATAGCTATGTTCTTCAACAACATAGTAGTTAATAAAAGCAACAAGTGGCCAGTGCCATAAGTATAAAGAAAAAGAAATAATGCCGATTTTTCTGACATGGTTGTTCAGGAAAAAAAAGGCTAAAAAACCGGTGGTGTTGAATTTTTTTGCCAGGAATAAAGCGGTCATTACTGAAACGACAGTACCAGCCGGGATCTGGGTGAACTCGATGCAAAAGAACAAAAACAGTGCCGCAATGATGCCGAGTTCGACAAATTTATGATGGGTAGTGTTGTTTTTCATAAAGTACATCGCGGCGAGGATCCCGACCCCAAATTGCCATGCTCGGGCCGGAAGTAAGAAAAATGCCGGGGCGGTGAGGTCCTTAAAAATTAAGTAGATGCAGGCTAAAAAGCTGGTCAGACACAAGGCTGCGACGGTCAAAAACACATAAGTTTTGTTTTTGACTTTGCTTAGCAGTAACACCATAAATATCGGAAAAATCAAATAAAATTGTTCTTCCACCCCAAGTGACCACATATGAAGCAGCGGTTCAATGCTGTTATCCAGACCAAAGTAGCCGCCGTTGCGCCAGAAATATATATTCGCAGTAAATGAAAGCGAGGACAGCAGTGAGAATGAATAGTCGCGTAAATTCGATGGCGTGAAAATAAAGATCGAAAGTACCGAGCACACTGTTAACACCAGCATGACGACCGGCAGTATACGTTTGATCCTGCGATGGTAAAACTCAGCGTAAGAGAATTTACCTTCATCGCATTCTTTGATGATATACGAAGAGATTAAAAATCCGGAGATCACAAAAAATACATCAACACCTAAATAACCCAGCGGAAACATGGCAGGGAAAAAATGAAACAGCAGCACCGCCATCACGGCAATGGCCCGGATCCCATCAATTTCTGCACGATAGCGCATAGCACTAAGCCTCATGATTATTTATTGGTGTTGAATTACAGGCACTTTAGGTGTTGTTCAAAATTAAATAGTGTTTTTAGGTGCGAGACAGTATTCAAAAAAACAGACAGCAACAACCGAAAAATGACTGCTGCTAGGCGTGCCCAAAAGCGGGCTATCTTAAGTGAGAAGCACTCGACGAGCAACTTATACCCGTCATCCTTGTGCATACAAATCCGATCGAAGGCCAGGTTTTCTGCCGTAGCCGCCACTGTGATTTTAAGTCGTTAGGTCAAATCGCGGAGCAAGATGATTATAAATACTTGTCCAACCAGGCTTCAATTTCTGCATCGGCTTGTTTGCGGTTTTTATTTAAACCATGGTCGTCCCCTGGGTAAATCACCAGTTTGTGCGGCTGCTGGCGTTGTTGCAGTAGCTTTGCCAACTGTTCAGAGTTTTTCACATCTACTTGTTTATCAGCACTGCCATGCAATAACAACATCGGCAACGCGGCCGGAATTTGATCGATAAAATGCACCACCGATCGTTCTTTCAGTGCCTCGTCTTTGCGTAATTGGTAATATGGGATCCGCTTTTCATACATCTTTTCCATTTCAGGCCTGAACTGCAATTCCGAAACTAAATCGCTGACGCCTGCTGAGGAAATGACTGTTTTTAACCCAGGCATCGATTTTGCCGCCAAATAGGTCATCATGCCACCGCGACTTTCACCAAACATCGCCACTTTTTTCATGTCAGCGGCCGGGCTTTGTTGCAAAATGGGCCATAGTGCCCTTACATCATTGACCTCAACGCCACCAAATTCGTCGTGACCGACATTTACTGGCTGGTTGCGGGGCCAATTATGCTCCCCGCGATAGTTACTCGCGATCACCATATAACCCCGTTCAGCCCAAGGCATCAGCCGCATATAGGCAAAACCCATCACGATACTGCCATACTCACCATTACCACCCCGGTTGTAAATCAGCACCGGTAACTTGCCCTGATGTTGTTTCGGTTTCATCATCCAGCCCGTCACTGGCACGCCATCAACGGTATAGGTAAATGTCTGACAATCTAATTGTTGTTGATAACGGTCAAAGTCTTCTTTATTAAAAATTTCTGCCAGCTTCTGCTGCGCTGCAGCAGGTCGATTTTTATTTTTTTGCAGCAACATATCGATAAATGTCTGATGGCTTTGAAAAGGGCCCCGAAAACAGGTCACGCTGCTTTGTATACTGTCGTGGCTGGAAAATAATAGAGGTTTAGCGGATGGTTGTTGGTCGGAGGTTGCGGCATGACTGACGGCGCTGAATATCAAACCCGCGCCAATCAGCCATATACTCTTTTTAATCATGTATAACTCCCTGTTAAAGTTCATAATTTCTCACCCAAAGCGAGTTTTTCGATGCTAACAGTTTGCTGATACTTTTACAGCGGATTAAATGTAAATTGAGGGTAAATGGTTGTCATGATGTATGTGTTTGGTTAACGAATGGCGATGGTAGTTAAACCACTAAAACAACGTATAAATCAGTCCGGCCAAAGCCGATTGTTGGCTCGCCACCACCAATGCGCCCAGTAACGCCAGAATGACCACCACCGGCAATAACCACATTTTTTTGCGCACTTTTAAAAATGCCCATAAATCGCTTAGAAATTCCTGCATTTAAAACGGTTCCTCTAAATTACGGGCTTCTGGTGCAACCGAATGCTGCCAGTTGCTGTGCTCGCTGAAACTTTTCCGCTTCTGATACTGCAATTTACCCAAAAGCCGCAGCACCAGCCCCATGGGCGTGATCAACAGCACAAACACCAGGCTTAAAATCAGATAGGTATTGATGATGCCGACCACCCCAAATACCGCCATCCACAGCCGATACGGGTAATACAATAAACCGGGTGTGAGCATCGCCAGCGGCAGCAGCCACAGTGGGATCAGCACCGGCCACAACGGTGTGCTGTAATTCAATAACCAGGGTATTAACGCCATAAAGATCAGCGGCAGCGCCAGGCCCATACTCACGCCAAAGCGGCGCAGACCGGCGTGATCGGTGGGTTTGAGTAGTTTAGCTTTCAGCATGATTTCCCCTTAGCTGCAATTGGCGTTTAATCATCAGCAAACTCACGCTCGCGGGCACGGTCGATGGCCGCTTGCGGCTGGTTTCTTTTAAGTAACAGATAATTACCCAGCACCAGTACATCCATATCGGTCGCCAGAAAACCTTCGATGGCATCTTTTGGGCTACACACCGGCGGCTCACCGCGCACGTTAAAAGAGGTATTGATCAACACCGCCACGCCCGCCTGTTGGTAAAATGCCCGCAACAGAGCATGAAATCTGGGGTTGGTGTTGGCATCCACCGTTTGCACTCTGGCACTTAAATCGACATGGGTAATGGCGGGCAAGGTCGAACGCTGCTCGGCCAGTCTGGCGAAAACATTGCTGGTTTGGCTGGTCGGGGAGGCCGCAGTTTGTTTATTTGCTATGGCTGGTTCAGCACTGAGCTGATACTCGTCGTTGTCTGCCTGTGCGGTTTTTCCTGTCGCTGGCAGCAATAACTCTGGCCGCAACTGACAACACAACAGCATATAAGGGCTGGTGCCAATAAGTTGAAAATAGCGGCTGGCCATTTCCTGCAGTACCGCTGGTGCAAAAGGCCGGAATGACTCGCGGTTTTTGATCTTTAAATTCAGCACACTTTGCATCTGCGGGCTTCTTGGGTCGCCCAGAATAGAGCGATTACCCAGCGCCCGTGGTCCAAATTCCATCCGTCCCTGAAACCAGCCAACCACTTTGCCATTGGCTAGTAAATCAGCCACTTGCGGGTAAAGCTCAGCATCTGCCACGTGCTGATAGGACAGGTGCGTAGCCTGCAATTGCTGCTCAATCGCAGCGTCGCTATATTCGGGGCCGAGGTAACTACCTTGCATTTGATCGGGCGCGCCAGCGGCCAGCTGGCGCGGTTGCCCGGCGTACTGATGCCAGGCCAAATAAGCAGCCCCAACCGCGCCGCCGGCATCACCAGCAGCGGGCTGGATCCAAACATGTTTAAATGGGCCTTCGCGCATTAACCGGCCATTGGCGACACAATTAAGCGCCACGCCTCCGGCCAGACAGACTGCCTGACAACCGGTCAGCTGCTTGGCATGGTGCGCCATTCTCAGCACGATATCTTCAATCACTTGCTGAATAGAACGGGCCAAATCCATCTGCTTTTGGCTGATCGGCTCATCGGCACGCCGTGGTGGCCCGCCAAATAAGCGGTGGAATTTGCTGCTGGTCATCCGCTTACCGACGGCAAAATCAAAATAATCCGGGTTCAGCACAAAGCTGCCATCTTCATGTAAAGTCAGCAGATGTTGGTGAATTAAATCGACATAAACTGGTTCGCCATAAGGCGCCAGGCCCATTAACTTGTATTCGCCGGAATTCACTTTGAAACCACAATAGCTGGTAAAGGCTGAATACAATAAACCCGGTGAATGCGGGAAATGTTGTTCGGTCAACGGCGTCAGTTGTTCGTTTTCACCGAGCCAAATCGATGCGCTGACCCATTCGCCAACCCCGTCCAAACAGAGCACTGCCGCCCGTGCAAAGGGGCTTGGGTAAAAAGCCGACGCCGCATGCGCCTGATGATGCTGACTGAATAACAATTTTGGCAAGGCAGTTTTAGCCAGACCCGACAGCGCCATCAATTCTTGGCGCAGCACCGTTTTCAGCAGCAAT
The DNA here is from genome assembly GCF_001669775.1 of Rheinheimera sp. SA_1. Classification (GTDB taxonomy): domain Bacteria; phylum Pseudomonadota; class Gammaproteobacteria; order Enterobacterales; family Alteromonadaceae; genus Pararheinheimera. The sequence goes on along the minus strand of NZ_LXWK01000011.1, from coordinate 1,206,069 downwards.
TTTTCTTTCAGCCACACCGGCATCGCCCGGCAAAAAGCTGGCAAACCAAAAGGGGCGTGTGCCAGAAAAGTTTCCAGCAAACGTTCAAATTTTAATAACGGCTTGTCGTAAAACACCACGGCGTCGATGTCGGCGAGCACCAACCCGGCTTGATCTAAACAGCTTTGAATGGCCTGCGCCGGAAATGCCGGATCGTGCTTTAACCGGCTGAATCTTTCTTCCTGCGCTGCCGCCACAAGCTTACCGTCAACTAATAAGGCGGCAGCACTATCGTGGTAAAAGCATGAAATACCTAATATTTTCTGCATAACTCTCAATTGCAGCGCTGGCTGGGCTCCGGTGAGGGATCTGTTGCATGGCACAGGGCTTGGCAAAGCTGAATGGGTTCGATACTGTTGTTATATTACGAAAATCTACAGGCGTCGAGTCCCGGATGTTGCCAAGACTTCGTACCCAACTGACCAGCTCAGCAGCAAATAAGGACCGGCATGCGCCAAATGACAATTAAAGTTGCAGCAACCAAACCAACGCCGCGAAGGTTTTATCTGGTGCTGTGGTCATTGCCATTGATCCTGTTATTGCTGTTGGAAGGGCTATTGCGACTGGCAGGATTTGGCGCCAGTTACCCGTTGTTTGTACCAGCGCCAGAGCCAGGTTATCTGCAGCCAAACCCGCTGTTGGTGCGCCGATATGTTGACGACCCGCGTCAGGCTCCGCCGGTGGCGCCGGACAGTCAGTATTTTCTGGCAGAAAAGCCCGAAGCCGGTCTGCGATTGGTGGTGGCCGGGGAGTCAACGGCCGCCGGTTTTCCTTATGGCCGCTTTGGCTCGCCCGCAGCTTTGTTGCAACAGCGGCTTAAACAGCAAGCAGGCGACAAGCAAATCGAAGTGATTTCAACCGCGATGGCAGCGATCAACAGCTACACTGTGCTCGATATCATGCCGGAACTGTTGGCGGTGCAGCCTGACGCCATTGTGCTGTACCTGGGGCACAATGAATATGTCGGTTTGCTCGGCGTGGGCTCACAGTTTCAGGCCAGTCCAAACCGGCAGTTAACGCTGTGGTGGCTGCAGTTAAAACAGTGGCGGTTATATCAGTTGGTGCAGCAGCTGTTGCAAGCGGTATTGCCGGCGCCGGATCGGCAAAGTGGTCAAACGACGATGGCGCAAATGGCCAGCCAGTCTGGTATTGCTTTGAGCAGCGAGGCTTACCAGGCGGGTGTGCAGCAATTCCGGGATAATTTATCTGAAATCAGTGAATTAGCGCGCGAAGCCGGGGTGCCGCTGCTGTTGACGACACTGGTCAGTAATGAGCTGGTGCATGCGCCTTTTCTGGCGGATCAAAGCCAGTCGCTGCCGGCACTTGATCCGGAATTATCCGCGGCAGCAGCGTTACAACAGTTACCGGCATTATTAAAAACCGCGCCGGAAGATGCATTGTTGCATTACCGTTATGGCCAGGCGCTGCTGGCGAATCGTCAGCCTGAAGCGGCACAGCAAGCGTTACAGCAGGCCAAAGATCTGGATTTATTAAGGTTTCGCGCGCCAACCGAGTTTAATCAGCTGCTACGCGAACAAAGTAACACACCCGGCATTTGGCTGGCCGATGCTGAAACTTTGTTTCGTCAGCACAGCCAGGACGGCATTTTGGGCGCTGAATTATTGCTGGAACATGTGCATCCGAATCAGCGCGGCTATCAGCTATTGGCCGACAGCTGGTGGCGCAGTTTGAGCCAAGCCGGATTACTGAGGGCAACACCTGGTAGCAACACCGCAACTGCGCCAACAAATTTGTTATCGGTGTTGGACGTGGTGAATGCCAACTACAAAATTGCCATGCTGCTGGCAGATTATCCTTTTGATCAACACCAGCAACAGCCTCCACCGTCGCAGGCTGAGTTTACCAGTCAGTTGCCACAACCGGCGCTGCAACAGCTGGCTGCGCAGCTGGTCCAAGGCGGCGACTGGCTCAGTTTACATCAGCAATTATTAAATTTTTATCAGCAACAACGCGACGCACCCAATGCGGCGAAAGTGGCGGCGTTATTGTCCGATGCCTTGCCGTTTAAAGCAGATATCGCCTTTGCTGCCGGTCAGTTTTATTTTATGGCTGGTGATGTGCTGATGGCGCGTTTTTATCATTGGCGGGCGTTGCAATTACAGCCGACAGATGTGCAATACCGGCTGATGTTGGCCCGCACGTTGGCGAGTGCCGGTGACGTACCGGCGGCTTTGGCGCAGCTGGCGCTAATCCTGCAACAACAGCCGGATCACCAGGTGGCATTGCAGCAGCAGGCGCGGTTAAAAGCAGCGTTCACACCTGGCGAAGGCGACACAACACCATGAAAGCAACACCATGAAAAAAATGCGTTCACAGTCGCAGGTTCAACCAACAAAGCCGGTTCCAGCAGAAAAAACGCTTCAACCAAAAAAGCCGGTACCGGCACTGTTCTGGCTGGTGTTGGCGGTCATCCCGTTTTTGTTATTGTTATTGGCAGAAGGGGCGCTGCGACTGGTTGGTTTTGGCATGGATTTACCGTTATTTGTGCCGCACCCGGCGCATCCGGCGTATCTCACCGCAAGGCCCGATGCAGTGCGCCGTTTTGTACCAACCGGTGTCACGCCACCCAATGTCACCATAGAGCCGCAGTATTTTCTGGCGGAAAAACCGGCCACTGGGGTGCGGATATTTGTGCAGGGCGAGTCGTCGGCGGCGGGATATCCTTATGGCTTGGGCGCGTCGCTGGCGGGTTTGCTGGAAGGCAGGCTCAGGCGCAGTTGGCCGGAACATCATGTCGAAGTCATTAACACTGCGATGTCGGCGGTTAATAGTTACAGCATGTTAAGTTATGCCGATGACATTATTGCCCAGCAACCGGATGCGGTGCTGATTTACGCCGGACACAATGAGTATGTGGGTATCCTTGGCGTTGGCGCGGCAGAGTCCGGGTTGGGTTCGTCGACACTGACGCGGCTAAGTTTAGCGCTGCGGCCGTACCGGCTGTATCAGGCGGTGGAACTTCTGGCCACCACATTCACACCAGAAGCTTCTGTTCACAACTCTGATCACAACTCGGCCCCCCAGCAAAAACGTACCCTGATGGCACGTTTGGCACAAAGTCAGTTTATTCCATTAAATTCTGCGCTTTATCAAGCAGGCTTGGCGCAGTATCAGCGCAATCTGGCCGCGTTACTTGGCAAATATCAACAAGCGGGTGTGCCGGTGTTTCTGGCAACAGTCGCCAGCAATATCGCCGACCAACAGCCGTTTCAAAGCCCGCCGTTGACTGCTTCGCAGCGCCAATTACTGGCTGAACTTGCTAGCTCCGATCCCGGCAATAATCCCAGCAACAACGCCGTCAAACTGGCAGCGCTTCGCGACATTATTGATCAGCAACAGCATGGGTTATTGGCGTTTGAACTAGGGCAATGGTTACGCGCGCAGCAGCGGTTTGCTGAAGCAAAAGTTTATCTGGAACTAGCGCGGGATTTGGACCAACTGCGATTTCGGGCGCCAGGCGACATCAATAACATTCACCGGCAGCTGGCGGCGGAGTACGCTGCAACATTGGTTGAAACCGAACAAGCGCTGGCGCAGCATTCGACTGGCGGCTTGATCGGCCGCGAGCTGATGCTGGAACATCTGCATCCGAATTTGCCCGGTTATTTTGTGATTGCCGACCAGTTTTATCAGGCGCTCGCCAACAGCAAGCCACAATCTGTAAGACAACAACAGCTGCCGGCGATGACTTTACAGGAAAGTACCGCTCAGGCCTGGACCTTGCGACCGGTATTGCCGGCTGAGGAATATGCCGCTTTTGCCCGGATCGCGACTTTAACTTCTGATTACCCCTTTGTGCCGAGCGCGCAGCCGGTGCAATTACCCAAAGCCAGCGACTGGCAGCAGCAACTGGGGCTGGATTATTTTGCCAATACCATCAGTTGGCTGACGCTGATGCAACAGTCGCTGGCGCAGTATCAGGCCAGTGCTGATTTGCCAATGCAACTTAAAACCAGTCTGATTCTGGCCGATGCCATGCCGGAGCAAGCCGGACTTCAGGCCACTGCCGCCCGCTTGTTGCAGCAGCAAGGGCGTCACGGCGAAAGCCAGTACTATCAGCAACGGTGCCAACGGGCATTGCCGGTTGCAGGGCGCCCGGTCAGCTGTCGCTAAGCCTGGCAAATGTAGCATGTCAGGTGCACGTGCAATCCCCTTCAGCACCTGATAGGTGCAAAATCACCACCACCATTTCCCCAAAATCTGGCTGTTGCACTATCCTCTAGCAGTGAACATGTCGTTCGCACTGTCATTGTGCGAAAGTTCCGGGCTGAATACGTATTCATGTTGTACTTCGCTCAGCCACTGTTTATTTATTAGACACAGAATTCTGAATTTCTCTCAGTGACTTAGGATAACTGCCGTCTGAATTTTCAACAGGGAGCCATTGCGGTCACTTGTTGAACCAAGCAGTAGCAACGGTACCGTCCAGGGTCATAACAATAAAAACCATCCCGGGGACAAAGGCATGTCAAAGTTCAAATTAAGTGTGTTAACGCTGGCGATTGCAGCGGCGGGGTTTGCGCCCGGCTTGTCTGCGGCACAAGCCAGTGCCGAAATGCAAGAGACTGCACCAGCTGCTGAGCAAAATCAGGCGAAGAAAAAGCAACCCACCAAAGAAGAAATTGAGGTGATTGAAGTTCGCAGTTATGCGGGTAGTCTGATTAAATCGCTGAATATGAAACGGTTTAACGACACAGTTTCTGAAACTATTTCTGCCGATGACTTAGGTGCTTTGCCAGATGTGTCGATGGCCGATGCATTAACCCGGTTACCGGGTATTTCTGCGGTGCGCACCGGCGGTCAGGCGGCGGAAATTAACATTCGCGGGATGTCGGGCGGTTTTGTGTTTTCCACTTTAAACGGCCGGGAGCAGGTATCGACCAGCGGCAGCCGTAGTATTGAATTTGACCAATATCCTTCTGAGCTGATTTCTTCGGCTGCAGTATACAAGTCGCCCAAAGCCTCATTAATTGAAGGTGGCGTTGCCGGTACTGTCGAGCTGGAAACCGCCAGTCCCCTGCGTAACGCCGAGCAACACACTTTTATGGTCAATGCCCGTGGCATGTACAACGATCGGGCTGATGAAGTGCCGGATGGCAAAGAAATGGGCGATCGTTTCAGTGTTTCTTATCAGGGCAAGTTTGCTAACGACACTTTGGGTTTGGCGCTGGGGTACGCCCGATTGTTCCAGCCTAGTGTTGCGACGCAGTTTATCGGTTTAGCCTACAACGCTTCTAAAGACGTTGATGGTATTAAAGAAACCGATCCTAATGAGTTTATCAGCGAAGGTTTTGAAATCCAGCATAAAGGCGGTGAAGAAGTCCGTAACGGCTATATGGCCTCAATGGAATGGGTACCGCACGATGCGTTTAAGTTAAAAGGTGATGCCTTTATTTCTAAATTTGATTCCAAAGCCTTTGCCCGTGGTTATCGGGTGAAATTTGGTGGCGCTTCGGCGGCTGTTGCGAACCCGGTGCTGAATGGTAATTCAGTGATCGGCGGTACTTTTAATCGCACTTCGAACAGCTTTACCCGCGTAGAACTAGTCAACGATGACAACCAGGACTTTGATGAAGTACAAAGTTACGGAATTAATGCCGACTGGGATGTCAGTGAGAATTTCAATCTGAATTTTGACGTGTCACATTCCAGTGCCGAAAGCGATTTCCGCAACGGCTTGTTGTGGTCGCTGGTGGCGCAAGACGCGACTGTTGCGAATCCGGTATTTGATACCAACGTGTCAATTTCGTATTTGCTTAACGGGTTGAATTTACCGGATGTAGGCTTTAATCAGGCTGCGGCCTTTTCAGATATCAACCGGGTGATGGTCAGTAAGTACGGTATTTATCCGTTTGAAAATAAAGATGAATTGAATGCAGTGCGCTTAGACGGTAGCTACAAACTGGATATGCCGGTGTTGGCCTCGTTTGAAGTGGGCGTGCGTTATTCCGAGCGTGAATATGCCAATGATCGTTCAGTCTATGAGTTTGGTAACGACGGTGCTTTTTCCAACCTGCAAAAACCACTTCGTTTGACCCAGGATATGGTGAAGGTGGTTGATTTCAAAGGTGACTTTAGTTATTTCCCAAGCTACCTGGCGATTGATTTAAACAAAGCTCTGACCGCCTGGTTCCCAAATGGCATTCCACAACCGGTAAAAACCTGGGGGACTGGTACTCCGGGTGTTCTGCCCGATCAGTTTGTTGCAGGTGGACCGCAAACCAGCTGGTCTATGCTGCAAAGCGGCAAAGTATTTGAAGATGTCCTTTCTGCTTATCTGATGGCCAATATAGACACGGATGTGTTTAACATCCCGCTGACCGGTAACTTCGGGGTGCGGATGATCGAGACCAAGCAATCAGCGACGTCTTTGCAGGATGTCAAAGGCGATCCAAAACTTGGTGCGCAGAATATTACCGATGATGCCGGTTTAATAAATGGTCAATATGCCCCTTCAATTTTGGGTGAAACCTACCGTGATTATTTGCCACAGCTGAACTTAAATTTCCGGTTGACAGATGATGACCAATTACGTTTTGCCGCCGCGAAGGTTATGTCACGTCCACCAATCAACCGTCTAGCTTCAGATACCAGCACGTCGATCAGTGATGACGGAATTATCAGCGGTTCCAGTTCGAATAATCCATATTTACGGCCATTTTATGCCGATCAATATGATATTTCGTATGAGCACTATTTCACTGAAACTGAAGGCGCTTTTGTGGCAGCTTTGTTCTACAAAGACATTAAGTCTTTTATAAGTACTTACACTACGCCTGAATTTGATTTTGCCGCAGCAGGTTTTTTTGTACCTGAATATAGAGAGGATCCTGTCACTGGCGTCCGCACTGAGTTGAAAAACGGTGATTACACCACTGCCGTAAATAATGCCAAAGGCGGGTATATCCGTGGTGCAGAAGTTGCCTATACCCAAATCTTTAAATTCCTGCCCGGCATTTGGCAAGGTTTGGGCGTTAGCGGTAGTTATTCTTATACCGAAAGTGAAATCCAACAACCGACGAATCTTGGCGGCGATAGTATTGAAATCAGCCTGCCAGGTTTATCAGAAAACGTCTTTACCGGCACCTTGTTCTGGGAATACGACAAGTTTGAAACCCGACTCAGTGCGCGTTTTCGTGACCCCTTTGTCTCTGAGCAAGTGGCTGTGAACGAGCAGATTGTCAATTATGACGGTGAAACCGTGCTCGATTTCCAAACCTCGTATCAGGTTACAGATAATTTTGGGGTGTTGTTCCAGGTGAATAACCTCACCGATGAACCGACCAAGAGCTATTTCGGTGATGAATTACAAACCGGCACTATTCAGTTTTTCGGCCGGCAGTATTTCTTTGGCGTGACCTACTCAATGTAAGCAGGCGGATTTCACCAGCGGTGGGCTTTGCAAACGCACCCGCCTGAACGGACAAATTGGAGTGATTGATTTATGTTGAACCTGAAAAAAATACTGCAGCTTGTGATAGCAAGTTGTGTGCTGGCGGTTCTCGCCGGTTGTGGTGGTGGCAGCGACTCGGTGGAAACCGGTAAAGTGCTGTTAACCTGTAATGTGCCACAGGTACCCAACTCTGCAGGCACCGCCTGCGTGGCGCCGAAACCAATTAAATGCCCGGCGCCAACAGTGCCGGATGCCAAAAACGAAAGTTGTGTAATTGGCGTTGACCCGACAGCGCCGGCACCGGTGGTGATGGCTGGCCCTGGTCAGGCGGTGTTGTTTTATAAACGCGCTGATGGCAACTATGATGGCTACAAGTTACATACTTGGAACGATGAAACTTGTTCCGCTTATGCCCCTTCTTCTATTGCCGCTGGCTGGGCTGACGGTTTGGTTCGCAATGGTGTTGATCCTAACTACGGCGCTTATTGGTTATTGAATCTGCTGGAAGGTGTCGGCACTAAGGCAACTGATTGTGGTAATTTTATTATCCACATTGGCACCGATGACGCCGGAAAAGAGCTCGGTGGCGGTAATATGAAACTTGGTATGGGGCCAAAAGACGTCGCTAAATTCTCGCGTATGGGTTGGACTTTCTCTGGCGTCGCTTCGGTGTTTGATTACCCGTTGGTGTCATTGGGCGTACAAATCAGTGATAGCGCCGCGCATTGGCTGGATACCGGTACTTTTGTCTGGAAGGCGGCAACCACGGGCAGCAGCAAAATCAAATTGCACAGTTCTGCTGCAGCCGACTTAGCAATCGACAGCGACACCCTGACCATCAATGGTGACAGTGTCGAACTGACTCCAACCGCATTAACCGATGAGCAAAAAGCCAAGGTGCCGCATTTAGCCACTTGGCCGGCCTACAAAACTACCGTCACCGCTGATCAGGCAAAAAACCTGGTCAAAAACCAGCTGGTGCTGGCAGCTTATGATTCTGCCAATAAACTAACCTCTGCATCGCATGTGCAGGCAGCAAAAGTGCTGGACGATTTGTATACCAAAGCCGCCAACGATGCGGATGAAGCGGTGTTGGGCGTGGTGTACGAAGGCAGCAATATCAAAACATCAGTCTGGGCACCAACGGCGCGCAGTGTAAACCTGAAAGTGTATAACGCAGCAAAAACCCTGACCGCAACTCATGCCATGACCGTGAACGCGGCAACGGGCGTTTGGAGTTACAGCGGTGCAGCAGCGGGTTTAAATCGCAGTTTTTACCGTTTTGAGTTGCAGGTGTATCACCCGCTGACCAAAAAAGTTGAAACAGTGCTCGCTACTGACCCGTACTCAGTGAATACCGCCACCAATGGCCGTTACAGCCAGTTTGTCAATTTAGCCGACGCTGATACCAAACCGGCCAACTGGGATAGCCATGAAGTACCAGCGGCAGGTAATCCGGAAGATATCGTGATTTATGAAGGTCATATCCGTGATTTCAGCGTTCGCGATATGTCGGTGACTGCTGCCAATCGTGGTAAGTATCTGGCCTTTACTGAACTGGACTCGGCGCCGGTGCAGCACTTAAAAACTTTGGCTGACAATGGTTTAACCCATTTTCATATGCTCCCTGCGACCGATATGGCAACCGTCAATGAAGATGCCACTAAACGGGTCGATCTGAACAATACGGTAGCTGATCTTTGTAAAATCAATGCGACTGCACCGGTTTGTCTGATGAACGCGACGACCAAACTGGAAGATGTGATGAAGGGTTACCAGAACTCTGGTGAAAATGCTCAGGCGTTAGCGCAAGCGATGCGCGGTACTGACAGTTTCAACTGGGGTTATGATCCACATCATTTTAATGTGCCGGAAGGTTCTTACGCTTCAACGCCAGAAGGTGTGGCGCGGGTAAAAGAAATGCGGGCGATGAACCAGGCGCTGCATGCTATTGGCCTGCGTGTGGTGCTGGACGTGGTGTACAACCACACCAGCTCATCGGGTTTATTTGATAACTCAGTATTCGACAAAATTGTTCCGGGCTATTACCACCGCTATAACCCGGTCAGTGGCTTGATTGAGCGTTCAACTTGCTGCGAAAATACCGCCACCGAACATGCGATGATGCGCAAGTTTGTCAGTGACTCGCTGGTGACCTTGGCCAAAGAGTACAAGTTTGACGGCTTCCGGTTTGACATTATGGGCCACCATCCAAAAGCCGATATCCTGGCGGCGCGTGAAGCAGTGAAAGCGGTAGATGCGGATACTTACTTCTACGGTGAAGGCTGGAACTTTGGTGAAGTGGCTAACGACGCCCGTTTTGTGCAAGCACGCCAGGCCAATCTGGCTGGTACCGAAGTAGGTAGTTTTAACGACCGTATCCGTGATTCGGTGCGCAGTGCCGCCTTGTTTGCGAATGATCCGGACGTGGGTAATCTGCAACAGCAAAACTTTGTTGAAATCGGCATGGCCGGTACTTTAAAAGACTTTGTCTTTAAAGATTATCGCGGCAACACCGGCACTGCCGGCGGTGTGACCTGGAATGGTCAGCCAGCAGGCTACGCCACTGATCCGGCCGACATCATTAACTATGTCTCGAAACACGATAACGAAGCCTTGTGGGATAAACTGCAGCTGGAACTTGATTCGGGTGTCAGTATTGAGAACCGGGTGCGTATTCACAATATTTCACTGGCCATCCCATTGTTAAGTCAGGGGATTCCGTTCCTGCAAATGGGCGATGATTTACTGCGTTCGAAATCGATGGATCGCAACAGCTACGACGCTGGCGACTGGTTTAACTTTGTAGATTTCACCAAGCAAAGCAACAACTGGAACGTCGGTTTACCGCTGGCGCAGGACAATCAGGCGTCATGGGAAATTATTAAACCCATTGCTAACAACCCAAATACCGCTGCAGCACCACAAAATATTGGCTTTGCGACCGATGTGTTTAATGAGTTTTTGCAAATTCGCAGCTCAAATTCGCTGTTCCGCCTGACCACTGGCACTGATGTGATGGCGCGGGTTGGTTTCCATAATATCGGCAAAACTATGACTCAGGGTTTGATCGTGCTGAGCATCGACGATGGTGTGGGTCTGGCAGATCTTGATTCGGCCCATGATGCAGTGGTGGTGGTCGTCAATGGCACCAACGCTGAGAAAACCCATAAAGTTCCTACTGCACAAGGTTTTGAGTTACATCAGGTGTTACAAGACTCAGCGGACACTGTAGTCCAGGACGCACACTTTAATACCGTGGGTGCCGACGGTGAGTTTGTGGTGCCGGCTTATACCGTAGCGGTATTTGTCAAACCACAGCTGGGTGCACAAGGTGTTGGTCTGAAAGCCGATGCGACCATGGGCGCTCCGGATATTGCCCCTTACGGTTTAACCACAGTTTATGTCCGCGGTGGCATGAACGGCTGGGGTGAAGCCGATGCCTTCAGTTACGATGGCGATGGTATTTATTCAGCCAAAGTCACGGTTGCCGCAGGTAATCACGAATTTAAAGTGGCCTCCAGCGACTGGTCAACGGTCGATTTTGGCGCGAAAGCTGGTGAGCAGGATGTGATTTTCGGCACACCACAAACACTGGCAAAATCGGGTCCTAACTTAAAAGGTAACTTTGCCACCACATCCAGCTATGTGTTCAAATTGGATGCGACAGTGGCAACAGCTCCAGTGCTGACAGTCAGTGAATACGTGCCTTATGGCAGCACCAAAGTATTCCTGCGTGGTGGTATGAACGGCTGGGGCGAAAGTGATCCATTTGTCTACAACGGTTCAGGCCAATACAGTGTGCAACTGAATCTGGCGGCCGGTAACTATGAGTTCAAAGTTGCTTCCAGTGACTGGGCAACAGTCGACTTCGGCGGCGGCGCTGATGGGCAGGATGTGGCGCTGAATACCGACAAAGTCCTTGCTAAATCTGGGCCTAATCTGAAAATCAGCATCGCCGATGCAGCGGCTTACAAGTTTGCAGTCAACGCCAACGACAGCGCGGCACCGGTGTTGAAAGTGAATAAGGTGGAGTAGTTGTACCTTTGTTCGATTTAAAGTGATGCAAAAGCCAGACTTCGGTCTGGCTTTTTTATGGAGTGATTTTGACGTCGTGATTGAAAGACTGGACTTGAAAATTAGCAACTTGCATTGCATTAACAAAGCGTTGCGATTTAAAAGCAGTAACGTAGTATGCGATCTTATTTCTTACGCCTGTCTTGTTCACGGAATGATATTGATGATGCATTTGATTGAAATTCAAGTTGTTGACTTATTTTTGCGATTTGCAGCGGTTGGCCAGTTGGGGCTATTAATTGCTTTTTTTAGTCGAAATATCACCGCGCTTTCGGCGGCAAATATTACTGTAACCTTATGTGTTATTTGCTATGTATTGCTTACCGCACCCATTGGCAATAGTCACTATGGTGGATTTCGCCATGTGTTGCTGCTGTTTACCGATTTAACCCCATTTGCCACGGTTTGGTATGCATTGGGGCATCTGAACCCTCAGTTTAAATTGGATAGGATACCTAAATGGATACTTACCGTCGTACTGCTTTGGCTGGGATGGCTAGTGTATTTCTTTTTGGTATTGGGCGGGCGCGGCATGTTCCACGACTTCAATCATGCTTTGGGTGTGATGTTGTTATGCTACGTGATCTACCTTTGTATTTCCGAGTTTAACGGTGATTTAGATAACGAAAGGCGCAACACCCGGGTCATGTTGGTTGCCTTGTGCTCGTTATACATGATTGGCTTGGTGATATTCGAGTTTACCTTAAAGAGCGTGCGGGATAGCTGGCAATTTAGTTTAGTGAATTCACTAATGATTTTTTCAGCGGTGTTTTTAGTTTGTGCAAAAGAGATGTTTTCCCGGTTTGAGATACTGGCACCACAGCCCCTTGTCGCAGCGCAAGCACATGCTGAGCACAACAATCAATTATCAACTGCAAAAGTCCGCCAAATGTTGCCAGGCCAAACAGAAAATCTAGAGCGTTTGATGGCGCAAGGCGCGTTTTTAGAAACGGACTTAACGGTTAATAACCTCGCCAGGCAGCTGGGATTACCTGCGCATCAACTGCGGCATTTGATCAATCAGCAATTGGGTTTTAGCAACTTCTCCGACTTTTTAAACAGCTATCGCATACCTTGGGTATGTGAACAATTGGCAGATGCGTCGAAGCGGCACCTGCCCATTTTGACCTTGGCGTTAGAGGCAGGATATGGCTCAATTGCCCCCTTTAACCGGGCTTTTAAAACGAAAATGGGGTTAACGCCGACCGAATATCGTGATCAATTTTAAAAATGATCAGGTATTTTCAGTTCTAACAAGACGAGAGCGCGGTCATTGCTTGTAATGGACGTCCTTATTTTTAATTGGACGTTTTTATGAAAAAAATTCTGCTCGCAACTACGGTCTTTGTCCTTGTTCCACTGATGTATGTCTGTGTACCGATATACCAGGGTCTCGCCCATAAGGGTATGTTGCCTATGGTTGGATGGGATTATCAGACCTGGCCAACTGAACAACCGACAACGCAGCAAGTCAACGACAACAGATTTAAAACGTCCGGGTTACAAGCGCTCAATTTGTTGAAAGAACAACAAAAGGCGGTGTCCGCACCCGGTTATACAGCCGCAGTGGCAATCAACGGCAATATTGTATGGGCAGGCAGTGTTGGCTGGGCAGATATTGCCAATAAAATAAAAATGACCACCGATACACAACTGCGTATCGGCAGTACCTCAAAAGCGCTCACGTCGGCCGGATTGGCTCGATTAGTGGCAGCGAATAAGTTGAATTTAGACGCTCCATTGACTGAATATTTTGACTCACTGCCTCATCCTGATTGGCACAATATGACCGCCCGGCAATTAGCCTCACACATGGCAGGAATGCCCCATTATGATGAAAATACAGATATTTTAGGTTTGCTTGAAACCGTAAGTGCCCAGACCCACTACCCCAATGTGTTGGATGCAATGACCTTGTTTGATGAAAGCGACCTGTTGTATCCGCCAGGAGAGCAGTTTAGTTATGCCAGCTTGGGTACTGTGTTGTTGAGCGTGCTGATCCAAATAAAAGCTGAGCAACCTTATCAGGATTTTATCAAGCAGGCGGTTTTAGCGCCGCTCAATATGAACGAAACCAACACCGGCTCACCGGATGATGTTGGTGCCCAGATGGCGACATCTTATTGGCAAGACGAGCAACAACCAACCCGGCTCAAACCTTGGTATGAACTCGATCTGAGTCACCGTCTGGCAGCGGGCGGTTGGGTATCCACCTCAAAAAACCTGGTTCAGCTAGGGCAAGGCTTTTTGGACGATAGCTTTATCCCGCAAGAAGTAAGAGACACTTTTTGGACACCGCAACGACTCAATAATGGCACAACGAATCGGCAAAACTATGGCATTGGTTGGCGCATTAATGACCTGGATTTAGGTGAAGGTTACAAAACGATGAAATATATCCATCACGGCGGCGAGACTGCCGGCGCTCAGAGTTTTTTGATGGTTATTCCTGAATACAAACTCTCTATCGCCGTAAATACCAATGTTAAAACCGAGGCGAACTTTGGTGCAGTAGCATTCGACATCGCCAAAGTGTTTATCGCCGAACTGGAAAAATAAAAATAGCGCTCTGTAAAATAACGATTTGCTGAATGTAATTTTATTTGCATATACCCACGTTTGGCGATCGCGCGATCAGGTAATTCAGCAGGTAATTCGGTGGTAATTTTGGATAGCCATTAATTTGAAAAGTGGCTGTCCTTTTTTGTCCTCGATTTATTTGCTTATGCATTGATATTTTTTTTGATAAATTTTTGATATTCGCTGCAATGGCCGAGCAAGCCATTGCACGCTTTGCACAATTTGTTAGCTTGAACCCAGTAAACCACTTTGTGCAGCTCAGATCACTCGTAAGCAAAGGCGCCTTCATCCGCGCTTTTTTTGGCAGTGAAAATGACAACGTTGTCAAAGGTGATTTACCGCGGTGTATCGTCTATTGGGTTCAACTTTCGGAGAGTTCATATGAAAAATTTAGTGCTTATCGGTTTGGTTGCGTTGTCAGCCTTTGGCATGACTGCAGTTTCGACGATTGCTGTTGCTCAACCGGTCGCACAAACGACCACTTGCCAGTGGCAGTTTGATTATAGTGAAAGGGTTGGCAGTCAGCACAACTACACGGTATTGGACTGGTATCGTTCGAATGGAGCCTGCGGCTATAGTCGCAAAGCGTACAACCACAGAACCAGCAGCTGGATGTACTTCTGAGGTCTTCAGCTGTGCTGATCGGGCAGGGGATTAATTAAACGGGATTAATTGAGGACATCCACAAATTAAAAATTGTGGCTGTCCGTATTTCTCCAAGGACGTGGCGCTTAATATCGACAATGTCCATGCTAAATCTGGGCCTAATCTGAAAATCAGCATCGCCGATGCAGCGGCTTACAAGTTTGCCGTGAACGCGAACGACAGTGCGGCACCGGTATTGAAAGTGAGTAAGGTGGAGAAGTTGTACCTTTGTTCGATTTAAAGTGATGCAAAAGCCAGACTTCGGTCTGGTTTTTTTTATGGTGCGCCGGGCATAGCGTAGGGCTTTGATGGGTGCTCTCGAGCACAAGAGTGACCTTTTTGTCGTGCAGATGACAAAAAAGTGAACTATTTGTGGTTAAAATTTGATCTTTTATAAATATGAGAATATATCTTGGATGCGTTCTGATAATAATTAACAGGAGGACATGATGAAAACGCAAACAAGACAAAAGATCCGGGTTGGCAGCTTAATGCTGACTTTATTGACGGTTGCGATGCTGCCGGGCGCAGTGAATGCAAAGACCGTCAGTGCTGGCCCAGAAATCGAGCCACATGTGGTTGGTGGTAGTGAAACGACTCCAAATTCAAGACCTTACCAGGTGGCGTTATTAATGAATGGCCGGCAAGGCTGTGGCGGCACCTTGATTAGCCCGGAGTGGGTGCTAACAGCAGCACATTGTTTGGATAGCGCTTCGACCAGCACCCTGACGGTGCAGGTCGGGGCTCATAGTATTAGTCGGCGTGACGGACAAAATCTGCGGGTCAGCCAGATCATCAAACATGAAAACTGGCGCGGAGCACAAGGTATTCAGTCTGGCTGGGATATTGCGGTGTTACGGCTGGCGACCCCTGCGGCAGGGGCCGTAACCCCGGCGGTGTTGCCAACAGTGGCGCTAGAAAATCAGCTGGCAGCTGTCGGACGTGCAGTGACTGTTTCTGGCTGGGGTTTGACCCGTAATCAGGGCAGCCCGAGTGATGTATTGCGGGAAGTAAATTTGCCGGTGATCAGTAACTCAAGTTGTAGTAGCGAACTGCGCACCAGCTTACCTGCCTCAGTGATTTGTGGTGGTGGCAGTGGCGGGGTTTCCGCTTGTAATGGTGACAGCGGCGGTCCTTATGCCGTAAGTTCAGCTGGCAAATTTTACAGTATTGGGACCGTTAGCTGGGGCAACGCCTGCTCGGGCGCCACAGTGTTTACCCGGACCAGCAGCTACTTAAGCTGGATTGAGCAAAAAACCGGCGTTAAACCGGATGGCGGAGGAGGGATCGATCAAAAACCGGTGGCACGGTTTACCGCCAGCGTGAATGGTTTGAATGTCAGTTTCAGCGATGCGTCCACCGATGACAAAGGGATCCGCAGCTGGTCGTGGAATTTTGGTGATGGTAGTGCGTCATCTAATCAAAGTTCGCCTTCGTATAGTTACAGCGCCGATGGAAGCTATAACGTGACCCTGACGGTCACAGACACTGCGAATCAGACGCACGCTGTGTCGCAACTGGTGCAGGTACGCGCTGACGGTGATCCAACCGGTTGCGAAGGTCTGTCTGCCTGGAATGCCAGTACGGCTTACCAGTTGCGGGATCTGGTCAGTTATCAGCAGAAAAAATATCAGGCCAGTTGGTGGTCGACCGGAGCGCGGCCGGACCTGTATGCCAATGTCTGGACCTTGTTGGGTAATTGTGCAGATGGTGGGAATACGGCTCCGGTGGCCGACTTTAGCTTTGTCGCTAATAAGCTGAATGTCAGCTTCAGTGACCGTAGTACTGATGATTCGGCAGTCGTGAGCTGGTTATGGCAGTTTGGTAACGGCAGCAGTTCGACGCAGCCATCGCCGACCACCAGCTATGCTCAGGCTGGCAGTTACAAGGTTCAATTAACGGTGAAAGATGCGGCAGGCCTGAGCCACACTGCGAGTAAAACGGTGATTGTGACCTCAGGGGATACTGGCGGTAATTGCGCCGGATTGCCGGTCTGGAGCAGCACTGCGGTTTATAATGCCGGTGTCAGTGTACAGCACAGTGGCAGTAAATATACTGCCCGCTGGTGGAGTCAGGGCCAGGACCCGTCCACTAATGCCGGGCCATGGCAGGTTTGGGAGGCGTTGGGCTCTTGTCAATAACAGTGATTTGCTGAACGCCCCATGCAAAAAAGCTACGGGTGAACTGCAGCCGACAACGCCAGTGATCTGACCGGGGGTCAGCACTGGCGTTCATCTTTCTTCCCTAAAGTGCTTTGTGGTAAGGTAAAACGCTGTGTTATTGGGTCACAATTTTCTATGTCTTTGTCATCTCAAGAATTAGATCAACTGGAACAGGCAGGCAAACAGATCGGCGACGGATTACAACAACTACTGTTAGTAAGTCCACCTTCGGCCCGGACGATCAGTGGCATGGCTAAATGGCTTGGTTATCACAAATCAAATTGTCAGCGCATTCTGCAAGCGACACAAAAAGCGCAGCATGGTCTTGAAGTGTTGTGTCAGTTGCCTGGCATGGCCAGCCTGGAAGAATTTCTGCAACTGCTGCGACACAAAGCCTTACCGGAAACCTTGATTACCGCGCTGGAGCAACAAATCCGACAATGGGCAGAATTGTTTGCGTTGCATTTTCGCAGCCATGCGGATGTCAAAAGGACGTTGGCCGAAGCAATGGCGGTCGCTGAATCAGCACCGGCGCCTGACCGACTGTTGTTACGGCAACAACATTTCGTCAGTTCTAAAGCGCTGATTGGCAGTAGTATTGATGTGGTCTTTGCCTGTTATCTGCTCACTGAAAGTGAGAAAAACCCCGAGTTTCTGCAGGAAATTGCGCTGATTTCGAAGAAAAACTTCTGCCGAAGCGCTGAAGCTCCACCCTTTGTCCAATTTTATACCCATCCACATCCGGCCCATTTCGATCGGCCGCTGGATATTACCGCTGCTTCCCGTATCGATACCGCTCAATTTCAGATTGGCGTGGTGCAGCCATATTCTTCCCCGGGTTTTCTGGCACAGTATCGCAGTTATTCGGCCAGTAATTCCGGCATTGTATTTGCTGATGACGGGGTCGGTGTGCCGCTGGATGCCACTTTTTTATTCAGCAATCCGGATGAGCTGGTCAATCCGCTGAGTCATCAAAGCCGCTGCAGTTCAACCAGCATTTCCATTAAAACACCCACCAAAAAACTGGTGATGGCGGTCTTTCTCGAGAAAAAAATTGATATGCGCAGCTCGGTGAATGTCGGTTGTTATTCTGGTAATCAAAAGGTGGAAGAGGGAAAATTGCGACCCGACGACATGTGGACTGAATTGCTGCCGGATTATCCGGATCTCAGCATTTTACATACCGCATCATCACAGGTGAAAACCGTTGATGAGGTGCCGGTTGGCGAAATGACCGATTTTATGTTCCGTTTTGCTGGGTTGAATAAAGCTGATTTTATCTGTTATTTCATGACCATCGACTATCCAATCTGGTCGTCGACCTATCGTATTTACTTTCAGCACAGCTACGTATAAATCGAGGCCCTCATTGAGCAGTAGTTCCACTTTGAATTAAAACAAAAGCCAGACTTCGATCTGGCTTTTGTTTCATCAGAATAATTGGCTCTCTCCATCTGCGAACCGACAAAGCTGACAACTCAAGCAACCGGCACTAGTTTGCTGGCGCAATATCTTTAATATCGACATGACCTTTGCCGCGATTTTCGTACGGAGCGAGAAATTTCGAAACTTTGTGTGCTTGTTCGGCCCGAGCGAACGCTGCAAGCGGCAGACCATTGCACACAACTTTATCAACAGCAGTATTCACACCGATGCGGTATTCTTTTAGTGTTTTATAAAGGCTTAAGCGATCGTCCTGGCTGGTTTCGGTACAAACAGCCACCAACGCCTCATAAACAATAGGTGTAAATTCATGTTTTTCAGAGTTCGCCTGCACAGCGCCACTTCCTACGATCATTGCTGCAAGTACTATCAGTTTAGCGTTCATTATCAGAGCCTCTTTTTACTGTAACCCCCTTGGTCACAGGCGTATTTTGTACATATGGCACCTATTTGCCAGTTTGGATGGGGTTAGCGGATGGTAGCTTGTGACTAAGTGACCAGCAGTGCTTTTTTAGGGACGAATAGAACCTGAAAATCCGAATAAATGAGGTGGCTGTCCTGGCTTCTCACGCAAGGACATCGACGAAAAAACGCTCCCGGCATTTTCGTCATACCGTCCGTCCATGGACATCGACGAAAAAACGCTCCCGGCATTTTCGTCATACCGTCCGTCCATGGACATCGACGAAAAAACGCTCCCGGCATTTTCGTCATACCGTCCGTCCATGGACATAAAAAAGCCGGGCAATAGCCCGGCTCATCAGTTCAAACAACTAACAGCAAAAATCAATTCACTGCAGTTTTTAAACCACGGCGGATCAGTAGTGCGTCAGTGGTTGGTTCCTGACCACGGAAGTTTTTATAAGCTTCCATTGGCGGCAGGGTGTTCCCGACAGAAAGAATGTGTTTGCGGTAATTCTGACCGTTTTCCAGCTTCAGACCACCTTGCGATTGCACATAAGCAAAGGCGTCAGCTGCCAGAATTTCTGACCACATATAAGCGTAATAACCGGCTGAATAACCGCCGCCAATCGAGTGGCTGAAGAAGGTTGATTTGTAGCGTGGTGGCACGGCAGCAATATCAACGCCATGTTTTTTCAGGGCTTCGGCTTCAAATTTTTCCACATCTTGCAATGGAGCATCGGCTTTTAACGCGTGCCATTCCATATCGACCAACGCAGCGGCTAAGTATTCCAGCGTATCAAAACCCTGGTTAAAGCTGCGTGATTTCATGATTTTCGCCAGCAATTCGGCTGGAATTGGCTCACCGGTTTTATAGTGTTTGGCGTAGTTGGCAATCACTTGCGGGTAAGCTGCCCAGTCTTCCTGGAAGGTCGATGGGAATTCAACGAAATCGCGTGATACTGAAGTACCAGCTAAAGTTGGGTATTTCACTGCGGAGAACATGCCGTGCAGCGCGTGGCCAAATTCGTGGAACATGGTGGTCACGTTGTCATAGCTGACCAGCGTTGGTTCGCCAGCCGGGCCTTTTGGAATATTCATCACGTTGACGATCACTGGCTTGGTGCCGATTAAGCCACTTTGATCAACAAATGAGCTCATCCAGGCGCCACCACGTTTACCTTCGCGGGCGAAGTAGTCAGCGTAAAACAGGCCAATGCTGCTGCCGTCGGCATCAAACACTTCGTACGCTTTGACGTCCGGGTGGTAGCCTGGCAAATCTGGTCTTGGTTTCATGGTGATGCCAAACAGTTTGTTCATGGTGAAGAACACACCGTCTTGCAGGACCCGCTCAAATTCGAAGTATTGTTTGACTTCGTTTTCGTCTAAATCAAATTTCGCTTTACGCACTTTCTCAGCGTAAAACTCCCAGTCCCACGGTTGCAGTTCAAAATCACCGCCAGTGGATTTGATCATTTCCTGAATGGCAGCGGCTTCCAGTTTGGTGTTTGCAACCACGGCTGGCGCCATGCCACCTAACATCGACAGTACCGCCTGTGGTTTTTGCGCCATGGCTTGTTCCAGCTGGTAATCAGCCCAGCTGTCGTATCCTAGCAGCTGCGCACGTTCAGCCCGGATTTGCGCCAGACGTGACACTATCGGCCGGTTATCAGTTTCGCCTGTTGTGCCACGGTAAGCCGAAGCTTCCCAGATTTGTTTACGCAGTTCACGGTTTTCCAGGACTGACAGCACCGGCTGGCGGGTGGTGTTGGTCAGGGCAACGATAAACTTACCTTCTTTACCAGCGGCTTTGGCGCCTTCAGCGGCAGCGGTAATTTCAGCATCTGACATACCGGCTAACTGTTCTTTGCTGTCAACAAACACGGCGATGTCTTTGGTGATTTGCAGCAAATTCTGCCCGAATTGATTAGTAAGCTTTGAATGCTCTTCGTTTAAGGCGCGGATTTTGGTTTTTTGCTCGTCAGTTAATTTGGCGCCGGCGCGGACAAAACGGTCGTAATACACTTCGGTTAAACGCAGCGCTTCAGCGTCCAGATTCAGGTTAGCGCGATTGGCGTAAATGGCCTGTATCCGGGCAAACAAAGTAGGGTTTAAGTTGATATTGTCGCCATGCGCAGCCAGTTTTGGTGCCATCGCTGATTGAATTTTCAGAATTTCCGGGTTGCTGATAGTACCGGTCATGTTGAAGAATACGGTTGATGCACGATCCAGCAGTTCACCACTTTTTTCCATCGCCACAATGGTATTTTCAAAAGTGGCAGCTTCGGTATTGTTGGCAATCTTTTCAATTTCAGCAGTGTGTTCGACGATGCCTTGTTCCATCGCAGGCTGATAATGTTCAACCTTGATTTTGTCGAATTCCGGCGCGCCATATTGCAAGGTGCTAGCGACCAATAATGGATTTGTTGCTGCCACTGGTGTTTGCTCCGCTGTCACTTCGGCGGCAGGTGCTGCAGCCTGAGTCGTTTCTTGTTGCGCTGGTGCGCTGTTATCGGTACAGGCGCTTAACGCCAATACTGCAGCGACTGCGGTCGCTACCATCGTTTTATTCATGAATTTTTCCTTTGAGTGTGCGGAACCAGGGAGGTTAACTGACCGAGTATGCCAAAGCCGTTCCGGCTGTCACCGGCATTTTCTGCCAGTGGTGGTTTTGCTGCGTTAAATCACCTTTTTCTGATGTAATAGCGTACCGATGTCAGCCATACTCAATACCATTGAGCAGCAACGCGCACCGGATGGCCTGACATTTTCCGGTGCTGCCGGGGCGTTTTTTTACGGTTGCTACGCTGTTTTCCGGTTGAAATCAGTTGGCGCTGTTACCAAAATTTGCTGCAGAAGCTATGCTCAACGAGCTGCTGCAATGATGCGGGCAGTTGCTTTGTGACGACCGCACAAACGGCATCCGCCAGAATCCTGAGGACATTTATGTACAGTATCACTGAAGTTCCGTTGACAAATCCGGCTTTGATGGCGCTGTTTGGGGCTTTATCGGAAGCGCTGGGCAAAACCGAACCTGAACCACAACTACAGCAAACACCACAAAGTGGCCTGTTGATTGCGGTCGTTGCCTGGCACGATGGCAAGGCGGTCGGTTGTGGATTGCTGCGGCAGGAGGATCCGCAGCAGGCTGAAATTAAACGCATGTATTCGTTGCAACCGGGCGTAGGCTCCGCGGTGTTGTTATATTTGGAGAATTACGCCAGGCAACAGGGTTTTCAGAAAGTACTGGCGGCTGCCCGCATTATTAACTGCAAAGCAGTTAACTTTTACCTGCATAAAGGTTTTAAAAAATGCCCCGGATATGGCAAATACCGGTACAGTTCGCAGTCAATTTGCCTGGAAAAGTCGTTAGTTGCGGCCTGCGCATGACCTTCGGTCTTGACCATGACAACGCATAAGCGGCAGTTGCATCTGCAACATCGCCAGCAAGGATCCTTTACCGGTTTATTGCTTAGTACCGTATTGATTGCGGCAGTGATTATTGCCCTGAATAGCCTCGCTGTCCTGAGTTACCAGCAAGAAGTCCCGGCAAAAACGGTCAGCATCATGATGCTGGACGATCAGGCGGTACAAACACCGCAGCAAGCGCTGCAACAAGCAGCAGTACAATGGCAACCATTACTGGATAAAGGTCGGCAACTTGGTTACCACCGGGGCAGTTTGTGGTTTAAGCTGCAGTTTGAACCCGACGCCAATTTTGCGCTGGAGCTGGCCGCGCCTTATCTTGATGATGTGCAATTTTATGTGCTGAACGCCAATGGTGATGTGGTGCATGAAGTACACACCGGCGATCAGTTGCCTTTTGCGCAGCGTCCGCTGGCCAGTAGTTCTTTGTTGTTCCCCATTCAACCCGACTGGATCAACGAGTCCTATCAGTATCTGTTCCGGCTTGAAAATAGCGGCGCTATCGTTTTCCCATTACATTACCTGGCTCGTGACCAACAATTGGCGCTGTTACAGCAACGTAATGTATTACATGGTTTTTTTCTGGGGCTGATGGTGTTTGCCAGTTTGCTGGCGGTACTGCTGGCGCTGGTGACACAGCAACATAGTTATGCCCTGTTCAGTGCTTTATTGCTCTGTATTGCAGCGGTACAGGCGGAAGTGAATGGCTTTAGTTTTCAGTGGTTATGGCCGAAAAATCCAGGGCTGAATCATCTGGTGGAATGGGGGTTACCACTCGCGGTGTTATGTTGTTGTGGTTTTGTCCGCAGCTTTTTCCAATTACAGCCGCCGTCACGCCTGCGGTTGATGTTGTTACTGATCGAGCTGGCAGCAGTATTATTGCTGATGGCGACAGTCGTCTGCCAGCTGTTGGCGCAGCCGGTGGTGCTGGGGTATCTGAAACAAAGTGCGGTCTATCTGATGCAGCTGTGTGTGCTGGCCAGTGTGATTACCGGGCTGGTGATGCTACGCCAACAACCCAGACGCGCCGTGGTATTTTTGCTGCCGATGTCGGTGCTGCTCGGCAGTATTGTATTGGCGGTGCTGCGGGTGCTTGGCATTTTATCCGAATCAGCGCTAACGCTGATTGCGCTGGAACTTGGCACTACGCTCGCTGCTATTTTGATGGTTAGCAGTCTGCTGGTGGAGATTTACCTGGAAAAGGCCGCTATTGCGCGCACGCAGCAGTTGTTGCTTGACCGTAACCTGCAATTGTCGCAGTTGCAGCAACAGGAAATTCAGCGCAGTAAAATCTCGGCCTTTTATGGTCTGGGTTCGCGGCTGGTGTTAACTGAACTTCTGAACAATCAACTCGCTCATCCTAATCTGCATTACCGTTTATTATTGATTGAATTACAAAGCTTTGATCAGATTGAAGCTGTACTGGGCCAGCAAAAAACTGCCGAAATTCTGCAGGCTTATATCAGTCAGCTACAGACATTCTGCAAGCAACGGGCGCCGGCTGTTGTTAGTTTAGGGCCTGCGTCACATGAAACTTTGTTTTCATTAAGCCCGGACAAACTAGCGCTGTTGGTGCTGGAGCAAGATTTTGTGGTGGTGCTGACCGGTCTGCGTAAGTTAATGAACCAGAAATTCAGTCTCGATGGTATTTCACCTGACTTTAAGCCAAGGTACGCCTCGGTCGCGGTCAACCGCACTTATGGGGACGACGCCGAGGCTTTGCTGGCGCATGGATTACTGGCGCTGACTTATGTGGAGAAAACCGCCAGTCACCGCTCGTATCAGCCACAACTTGCTGCGGAAAGCCGGCAGCGGCTGACGCTGATCAGCGAACTGGCTAAAGCTACCCAAAGTCAGCAGCTGAATTTGTTATTTCAACCGGTGCAGGACATCGCCACGCAACAAGCCAGTTCACTGGAAGCCTTTTTGCGCTGGCAACATCCAACGTTAGGGGCGGTGTCACCGGCGGTATTTATTCCGTTGGCGGAAGAAGCTGGCCTGATGAACAATTTAACGGCCTGGGTCTACAGCCAGGCACGCAAAAGTCAGAATCAGTTGTTTGGATTGGGGTTTGCGTTGCCGGTATCGATCAATTTGTCAGCGCAGGATTTGGCTAATAGTCAGCTTATCCAGACCATTTTGCAGCATGAGCAAAAGTACCCCAAAGCGCAACGGGTGAAGTTTGAGCTGGCAGAAAGTGCAATGAACCTGGATACCCCGGCATCGCAACGTTCACTGGAACAGATTAAAAAAAGTGGCACTGTGCTGGTCATGGACGACTTTGGTGCTGGCCAGTCGTTTATCGGCAAATTGGCGAGCTTACCGATCAGCGAAATTAAAATTGATATGGCGCTGCTCAGCATGCTTGGTACACAAAAAGAAATGCTGCTGGCGGCGGCAATCAAACTGGGCAAAAGTCTTGATCTGACCGTGATTTGTGAAGGTGTTGAGCATCAGAAACAATATGATTTTTTAACTCTGCACAATGCCGATGCGGTGCAGGGTTATCTGGTTGCCAGACCCATGCCGCTGGATGATTTAATTGCATATTTAACTGCGCAGCAGCAACAGGTACCGGACAATGCGGATGAGGTCGTTGCGCAGACGGGGCAAGCCTGATTGTTCGTTGGTATCTGCGGTTTTTGTGTGGTGCCGACGGGCATTGTGCTGCACCCTCTATCCGCTCCAAATCCGCGTCTGTTTTACCCAGCTGCGGGCATAAAAAAGCCCGCGCGGTTTTACCGTCGCGGGCTGGTTGCTGCGGCTCAGAAATGCCTGAGCAACAACTGATTTAGACGGCAGTTTTTCTGCGACGCAGGCCTAAGCCCAACAGTGCCAGACCAAACAGACCCAAAGCAGCAGGTTCTGAAACGCTGACTGGCGTACAAGGAACACCTGGTGTCGGTACACATACCTGATCGCCGCCATCAACAATTAACGATGATTTGCCAAGTGTTACCAGCCAACCTTCGTTCAGCGCATCAATGTTCATTTTGACTTGTAAACCAGCGTTCACTTGCGCTTGTGCCCAGCTGTATGAGCTCAGGTCAAAAGAAGTAAATGCCCAAATGTCAGATGCACCAGCCAGTGCGCCAAGGCTCAGCCAGTCGCTACCATCGAAAATCCAAATCAGGTCGATTTCGCCGTTAAACAGAGTGGAAAAGTCCACATCAAAAGCGGAAATATCAAGTTTGATGGAAGAATGGGTGCCGGCGATGGCGTTGTGGGTCCATCCCCAGTCTTGATTTGCATCGCGATAGTAAGGTGAAGAATATTTTGCAGCGTCGTTAATAACGAAGAATTCAGACGCGGTGTTGTTTGCATATTCTTTTACATCGGTAATTGGCGCTGCAGTGACAGTAGCAGAAACACACATTGCTGCACCAAGCACAGCGGCCATTGCTACTTTCTTGAAAAATGTCGACATTCTTTAGATATCCTTGATAGATGTGATTTGTAAAATTTGAGTTTCCTCAATCGCACGAAGTATTCCCTTTAAGTGCCGTATACATGCTAAAAAACTGAGCAGAAACAACTGGCTGTGAACTTCGGGGCTCACATAGCAAAATGCAGGCCAAGTTGTTAAATTCTACTTAATTCAACAAGATACAGTTTATGTGGGAGTTGTTGCTACAAAGTTATTTATCTAAATGTAAAAAAATCAGACGATGATTGGCATCGATGGTGAGGTTAGGTTGCTTAGGTGTTGATTCTCGCTGTCAAAGTGGCTGGGGTGGGGCTGCCGAAGCCGGACTTTTTGTGGTCACATGCTTGAGAAATATGCCACAGGCCCCATAGTTCAGGCTACTATCTGGTTTTCAAGATGGCTGTTTTTCCAATGCCGTTTTTTCTGAGTCAGTGTTTTGAATTGTCGCACCGAGGCTATCATGAGCAATGTGTTATCCAGTTTTACCGGTTTACCTCCTTTTTCCGCAATTGAGCCGTCGATGGTGTTGCCGGCAGTTGAACAAGCTCTGGCTGCCTGTCGCCAGAATATTGAAGATGCGCTTGCGGCAACACCGGTTAGCTGGCAGTCGCTGATCACCAACACCGAAGAAACCTCCGATCATTTAAGTCATCTGTGGTCGCCGGTGTCGCATTTAAACTCGGTATTATCATCGCCGGAACTGCGGGAAGCTTATGAAAGTTGTTTGCCGTTGTTGTCTGATTACAGCACTTGGGTGGGGCAGCATGAAGGTTTGTATCAGGCGTATCTGGCACTGAGTCAAAGTGCTGAATACAGTACGCTTTCCAGCGCCCAACAAAAAGTGATTCAGAACGAGCTGCGTGATTTTAAGTTGTCGGGCATTGGTTTATCCGATGAAAAAAAACAGCGTTATGGGGATATTCAGAGCCGGTTGTCCGATTTATCCTCCACCTTTTCTAACAATTGCCTGGATGCGACCCAAGCCTGGTTTAAGCACATCAGCGATGAAGCTCAGCTCGCCGGTTTACCGGAAGATGCCAGGTTAGCTGCCGCTGAAGCGGCGCACAGCCGTGAGCTTTCCGGTTATGTGTTTACGCTGGAATTTCCAAGTTATATTGCAGTGATGACCTACGCCGATGATGCCATGCTTCGCCAGGAAATGTATCAGGCTTATTGCACCCGCGCTTCGGATCAAGGGCCAACCGCTGGCCAGTTTGATAACAGCGCCATTATTGAAGAAACACTGGCGCTGAAGCATGAATTAGCGCAACTGCTTGATTTTAATAACTCGGCGGAGGAGTCACTGGCCACCAAAATGGCGGAAAGCCCGGAACAGGTGTTGGCGTTTTTATCCGATTTGGCCACCCGAGCCAAACCGCAGGCACAGCAAGATTTACAACAGCTGACTGAATTTGCCCGCGCTCATTTTGGCGTCGACCAGCTGCAAGCCTGGGATACTGCGTATTATTCGGAAAAACTGAAAATGGCCACTTATGCCATTTCCGATGAAGTGCTGCGGCCGTATTTTCCGGAGCATCGGGTTGTTGCCGGGTTGTTCAGCGTGTTACAGCAAGTGTTTGGCATTACCGTCACCGAGCGCGCAGGCGTCGATGTCTGGCATCCGGATGTGAAGTTTTACGATATTTTTGATACTGTCGGCGAACTTCGCGGTAGTTTTTACCTCGATTTATACGCCCGCGCCAAAAAACGTGGTGGCGCCTGGATGGACGATTGTCAGGGCCGGCGCATTAAAGCCGACGGCAGCCTGCAACGGCCGGTGGCCTATTTAACCTGTAACTTTAATAAACCGGTCGGTGGCAAACCAGCGCTGTTTACCCACGATGAAGTGGTGACGTTGTTCCATGAGTTTGGCCATGGCTTGCATCATATGTTGACCAAAGTTGACGCCAGTGCGGTAGCCGGGATCAGCGGTGTACCTTGGGATGCCGTGGAATTGCCAAGCCAGTTTATGGAAAACTGGTGCTGGGCGCCGCAAGCCTTACAGCTGATTTCCGGTCATTTTGAAACCGGCGAGCCGCTGCCACAGGACTTGCTGGATAAAATGCTGGCGGCGAAAAACTTCCAGTCGGCACTTTTTTTAGTGCGCCAGTTAGAGTTCGCCTTGTTTGATTTTAGGGTTCACGCCGATTACAACCCAAAACTGGGTGGTCAAGTGCAGCAAGTGCTGGATCAGGTGCGCGCTGAGGTTTCGGTCATAGTGCCACCACGTTTTAACCGGTTTCAGCACAGTTTCAGCCATATTTTCGCCGGTGGTTATGGCGCCGGTTATTACAGTTATTTATGGGCCGAAGTGTTGTCTGCCGATGCCTTTGGTCGTTTTGAAGAAGAAGGCGTGTTCAACCGCCAGACTGGCGCCGACTTCCTGCATTGTATTTTAGAACGGGGCGGCAGTGCTGAACCGATGGAACTGTTTAAAGCCTTCCGTGGCCGTGAACCGTCCAATGCCGCGTTATTACGGCATATGGGTATTGCCGGAGCGGCCGCCTGATGCGTTTGCCTATGACTGCAACACTGCTGGCGCTCATGTTGGCCGGTTGTCATGAACAATCTGCTGAACAGGCGGCACCGCCCGCGACCACAGTTGCGCCTGAAACGGCGACGGTGACTGCCGCAGCGGCAGATCCCGAGGAGCAAAAAATGCCAAAAACCAGACAAACATTGCCTGTCGCTAATCAGGGCACCAATGCCGAACTAACGCAGCGTTATGCCGAGATTAAAACCATGATCGGCGACGCCAAAGCCAGTGAAGTACAGCAATGTCGTAAAGTGCCTTTTGGTTATAAAGCTTGTGGTGGCCCGGCTTCGTACCTGATTTATTCGGTACAAGGGTTGGACGAAGCGCTGCTGCTACAAAAAGTCTCTGAATACAACGGATTGGCCGAAGCAGAAGCCCATCGACTTGGGCTCATTTCGGATTGTTCCATGGTGCTGGAACCCAGTGTGATGCTGGTCGGTGGGGTTTGTAAAGCCGGCCCATCCGGCGATTTGTTCTGAGGTTGATATGGCGCAGGTCGAGAAATTCCCGAGCATTTATCAGCGGGCAGTTGAGCGTAAAGGTGGTGAAGCACAGCTGCAGGCATTGCTTGGCCATTCGCTGAGCAGTGCCGAACTGTTGCAATACAGCGACGCCGACTGGTTGGAAGCATTGACCAAAAAAGTGTTTCAGAGTGGTTTTGTCTGGCGGGTGGTGGAAAACAAATGGCCAGGTTTTCGCGAGGTGTTTTTCGACTTTGCGGTGGAGAAAATGCTGATGCTGCCGGACGAAATGCTGGCACAAAAAGCCCAGGATCCGCGGATTATCCGTAACGGCAGCAAGGTGTTGACCATTCGCCATAATGCGCTGATGATCCATGAACTGGCACAGCAACATGGCAGTTTTGCTGCGATGGTGGCGCACTGGCCGACGGACAATATCATCGGTTTGTGGGAGCTGTTGAAAAAACGTGGCGCAAGATTAGGTGGCAATACCGGTGCTTACGCGTTGCGTGCCATGGGTAAAGATACTTTTTTATTGTCGCAGGATGTCGAAGCTTATCTGCGCGCTTATCAGGTGATTGATGGCGGGCTGACCAGCAAAAGCAATCTGGCGAAAATTCAGGCGCAGTTTAATCAGTGGCAACAACAGTCGGGGTTCAATCTGCAACAAATCAGCCGCATTGTAGCAATGAGTGTCGGTGATAATTATGCTGGCCTCAACGGTGTGACCGGTTCCGCTCCGATGAGTGAAAACGGCGGGGCCGTCTGATGCAAGGGGCTGGCTCACCCATTGGTTTTGATGAGCATAGTGGCCGGTTAAACCCTGGTTTATTAGCTCATTCTGAACTACCGGCAGCAGTGATTGATGCGCTGCAACAACAATTTGGTCTGGTGATTGTCGAACAAGCAAACGGCTGGCATCTGGCATGGCAGGACAGGCAATTAGTCTTGCGCCACACCGAACTTGTCAAACAAGGCGACATTCTGGTCGATTTTTCCAGCGGCGCTGCGACATACCGGCGCAAATTTGGTGGCGGAAAAAGTGAAGCTATAGCCAAGGCCGTTGGAGTCACCAAAAAATCTGGTCTGGCGGTAATCGACGCCACCGCTGGTTTGGGACGGGATGCGCTGGTGTTGGCCAGTTTAGGCGCCACTGTGACACTGGTAGAACGCAACCCTTTAGTGGCAGCGCTGCTGTGGGATGGGTTACGCCGGGCGCGGCTGGATCCTGAATTGCAGGATTGGTTGCCAGGACGATTGACGCTGGTTTTTTCACAGGCGATTGACGCATTACAACAGTTACCGGCGCCCGATGTGGTCTATCTGGATCCGATGTTTCCGGCGCGTGAAAAATCGGCGGCGGTGAAAAAAGAAATGCGGGCTTTTCATGACGTGGTCGGCGCCGATCCTGACGCCGATGCCTTATGGCAGGCAGCGTTTGCCCTTGCCAGCAAAAGGGTGGTGGTGAAAAGACCGGGTTACGCCGAATTTCTGGCTGGGCAAAAGCCCAGCATGAGTATTGAAGGCAAAAACAATAGATTTGATGTTTACGTAAAAGCGGCGCTTTAAATCGGCTGAGGTTTCAGTGGTGCAGAAGTAAAGCTGCAATAGGAGCAAATAATGATTCAGGTAGGCGATAAATTACCAGAAGTCAGTTTTCAACGTTTAACTGACAATGGCGTGGTGACTTTAAGCAGTAAAGAGATTTTCAGCGGCGAAACCATTGTGCTGTTTGCCTTGCCAGGTGCATTTACCCCCACCTGCAGCGCTTCACATTTACCCGGTTTTATCGCCCTGTGTGAACAGTTTTTCCAGCAAGGTGTGGATCGGATCATCTGCACCGCAGTCAATGATGCTTATGTTCTGGATGCCTGGGGCAAGCAACAACAAGCCGGTGATATTTTGTTTTTAGCTGATGGTGCCGGCCGGTTTGCCGAAGCCTGTGGTTTGTTAGTCGACAGTGGCGATTTTGGCGGCATGCGTTCGATGCGTTATGCGATGATTGTTGAAGACGGTGTGGTGCAATTGCTGAATGTCGATGCGCCTAAAACCTTTGAACTATCTAAAGCTGAAGTGATGCTGCAGGCGGTAACAGACTGGCAGGCGGCCCGTTAATTCCCGGTAAAAATAAGCGCGGTTGTAGAAGGCCGCGCTGTACTGCTTATTTAACCCTTTCTCCTCACACCTTGTTGGTGTTTTTTCGGCAAAACCAACCAGCGTCTGCGCCAGTAAATTGTATAGTTATGTAAAGCCACTGCCTGCCGGAGCTCGCTTCAGGGTAAAATTCGGCCATACTTTTCGCGTTCATTTTAACGCTTATCGAAGGTTTTATCGTGGCTCATTTGTTACTCATCGACGACGACAGCGCTTTAACCAGCATGCTGGCGACTTATCTGCAGCGTGAAGGTTTTACCGTGACAGTGGCCAACGATGGCACCACTGGTTTAAAACTAGCGTTAAGCCATGGTTTTGATCTGGTGGTATTGGATGTGATGATGCCGGGCATGGACGGTGTGACGGTGCTGAAAAAGCTACGGCAGGTGTCGGATCGGCCGGTGTTGATGCTGACTGCGCGTGGTGACGATATCGACAAAGTGATTGGCCTGGAGCTGGGTGCAGATGATTATGTTGCCAAACCTTGTTTGCCGCGGGAATTAGTGGCGCGTATTCGGGCTATTTTGCGGCGGATGCAGTTACAACAACAACCTGATTTACGCTTACTGGAAGGCCCGCTGTTATTAACTCCGGCCAGTCGTAGCGCCATGTTTGAGGGGATTGCACTGGACTTAACCGGCGCCGAGTTTAGCTTATTATGGCTGCTGGTCAGTCAGGCTGGTCGCATTGTGACCAAAGCTGATTTATCGCAGCAGGGGTTGGGGAAAACGCTCACCCAATACGACCGCAGTATTGATGTGCATATTTCGAATATCCGGCAAAAACTGGGTAAACGCAGTGATGGCCAGCATTGGATCCAGGCAGTGCGCGGCAAGGGTTATCAATGGCTGAGGCATCTGTAAGCCATGGGCCAACTGTTCTGGAAATTCCTGTTAGCATTCTGGTCGGCATTAGCTTTTGCCTTTGGTTTGATTTGGGCTGTGGTACAGCTGAGCACCGATACCAGTGACGATCGGCTGATGTTTGGGCCACAGGCGCGGCTAATTCAGCAGTCGGCACAAACCATGGTGGATGCCGGCGGCATTGAGTTGCTGCGCAAAGTGGTGGCGAAATGGGATTTAGAACCTATTGCCCGCGAACGGATTTTAATCCTCGATGCGATGGGCCAGGACCTATTGCAACGACCGGTACCGGCAGACTGGCGGCAACAACTGGCGCAACGTAAGAATCAGGCCGATTTTGCACTGCACAGCGCTGATGGTCGTCACTGGCAATTGCTGGCGGTGGCGAATCCGCAATTTTGGCCCGGCCGCTGGCGCAATTTTGGCGAACCAGGGCAGCCTGCCGGTGAGCGTAAATTTTCCGCTCAGGAGTCTGCCGAGGATAATGGACTGCGTCGGCCTCCTACGCCGCCATTTTGGTTTCATCCGAGCTTTATTCTATTCAGTATTATTTTGACCAGTATGGCTTCAAGTCTGTTGCTGGCCTGGTATTTTGCGTCGCCGGTACGCCAGCTTCGTCAGGCACTCGGCGCTTTACCAAAAGAGCAGTGGCGTACGCAGCTCAGTGGCAAGATTACCAGTCGTAAAGACGAGTTCGGTGAGCTGGCGCGCAGTTTTAACCTGATGGCGCAAAGTGTGTATCTGGCGATTTTGTCGCAACGCCGGCTGCTACACGATGTATCACATGAATTACGTTCACCATTGGCCAGGTTACAGATTTTGATTGGTCTTGCCCGGCAAACCCCGGCTGAACAGGAATCGGCGCTGGCCAAAGTAGAAACTGAAGCGGCGCGGCTGGATGCACTGGTTGGAGAAATTCTGACTTTCTCCCGGCTGGAAAGTGGTGAAGTGAATTTTCAGCTGCAGGAAGTCGATTTGACTGAATTGCTGGAGTCAATTTGTGATGATGGCCAACTGGAGGCAGCAGCACAGCATAAACATCTGCAACTGGCTGAGTTACCGAAAATTCTGGTGCATGCTGATGCTGAGTTGTTGTACCGGGCGCTGGAAAACGTCATTCGTAACGCGATTAAATACACGGCGGAAGATTCATTAGTCCTGGTGCGGGCGCTGGTGTCGGACAAGAGCGTCCGGGTGTTGGTTGATGATGACGGCAGTGGTTTACCAGCAGAGCAGTTGCCGCTGATTTTTAATCCGTTTTTCCGCAGCCACAGTACCGGGGACGGGGTTGGACTGGGACTGAGCATTGCTCAGCGCGCTATCAATGCTTGTGATGGCAGCATTAGCGCCGAGAATCGTGTGAATGCCACCGGTGAACGATGCGGTCTTCGGATCAATATCGTGTTGCCGTTATTGCAACAATCCTGAACCATCCTGTACTGAAATGTCTGTTTCGGCCCATGGCTAATGTATTGTTGCTTAGTTGTGATGGAACTTGGCAGTGACATGAACGGTTTAAACATGGAATTAATGGTAAATGTTGCGTTTAGCTTTAAAATTAATCAATCAAATCAAAAACATGACTAATTTCAACTGATTGGACTTGCCTTCTTTCAATAAACGCCAATACTTGGCTTAGGTCAGCGTTTGCTGCTTTATTCTGGCCGCGATCTGGGTGGTTGTGCCAACGAATCCAGGTCGCAAGCGCTATGAATACCATGGATTTTTTAAGCTAAATGAGGTTGTTATGAAGAAGACTCTAACGGTAGTAGCTTTAGGCCTGGCAGTTGTTGCATTAAGTTCTCCTGCGGTAATGGCGCAAGAGCAATGGACTGTTTCTTTGTGCGAATACACCAAAGCGGATGATAAAAACCGGATCCGTAAACTGTTATCAGACAACAAAGTGAACGTGCGTAAAATCTACGACAATGTACAATGTAACAAAGAATCGCTGATTAAATTCGCCATGCGCAGCGATGCTTATGAAGTTGGTTCGTTTTTTGTGAAGCAGATGCCAGCCAAAGCCTTAACTGCAGAAGGTCTGGAAGCCTGGGCGACCGCCAACGGCATGGGCGACTCACCACTGATCAACGATATCAAAGCCCGGATTGGTCAGGATTAATTTGCCGTTTTAGCGGGTTTTTTGATGCTTTCACCTTTGCGGTGAATTGCAAACTAAAGTCGCAGATTCAGGTTATTTCCGAAATCGTTAACATTGCAAGTGGGTACTGACCTGCGGCTGCAAAGTTGACCGGTATTAAAGGCGTTACTTACCATAATACGGTAGTACGCCTTTTTGTTTTTCAACTATGGCTGAGCTGCTGAAAGAGAGTGATATCCCGCACCTTGCGTTTACATGTTGCAACAATTGAGATTTATAAAGTGCTTTTATTTTATCCTTTGATATGAATTAATCACCCGTCTGACCTGTATGTTATTGATTCTAAATAGTGATCAACAGACTTTAAGGCCAGTGGGAAGTTATTAAACAAAGGAATAAAGAAATGAAAATAATCACTGCTTTATTGATGCTGGCCGCTGCTTCACCGGTGCTGGCGTTTGAATTCACCATGCCGGACAATATTTATCTGGGTGGCTCGTATAGTACACAGCAATATGCCAATTCCAACAACGGACGTAATCTGCAGACTTTGGGGATGACTCTTGGTTACCGGCTGAACGATTATTTGTCGTTCGAATCACGCCTGAACAGGGGTGTTTCAGGCTACTCCACCAGATACGAGCTACCAGGATCGACGATTGGTGATTATCGCGAACAGCTTGGCTGGCAATCAATGCTGGCAGTGAAAGGGACTTATCCGTTAGTCGGTAATTTGTCTGTCTATGGCTTGCTCGGGTATAGCCATAGTAAGCTGGAAGTGGATCTGTTAAGTTCCTACCGGGATCCGCAAAACGGCGGGATTACTCATTTCCCATCGAGTTTAACTTCCAGTGACAGCGGTGCTTTGTATGGGCTTGGTTTGAAGTTACAGACTGGGAAGAATATGGACATCTATCTGGATTATCAAAAGCTACCGGACTTCGCACCGAATCATCCCGTATCATTTAGCTGGAAAGCCATCACGTTCGGCGCAAACTATTATTTCTAATGACCTGTGTGCAGCTGAATTAGCAATGATGGCGGTCATGTTGCTGACCGCCATATCAGTTGTTACCTATCAGTAACCCGCGGCTTGTCCATCTTTCCGTGATTCTGAAGCACCATAATAAACACCGGTTTTTGGGTCTTTCATAATTGCTTGATAACCACCGTAGCCGCCAAAACCGTAGCGGATATCATGGCCTTTTTGCTGCAACTGCTGAATGGTTTGATAAGGCACACCACGCTCAACTTCAGTGTAACCACCGTTTTCCAGGTACATTTCGCTGCCATCGGTTGGCTCGGTATTGCCAAGGTGCTGCCAGCGCGCGGCGTCACCGGCTTCCTGCAGATTCATCCCATAATCGACCATATTGACGATGATCTGCACATGTCCCTGCGGTTGCATCGCGCCGCCCATCACCCCAAAGCTAATATAGGGTTTGCCGTCTTTGGTGGCAAATGCCGGAATAATGGTATTAAAAGCGCGTTTGCCAGGGGCAAAAGCGTTAGCGTGTTTTGGATCCAGCGAGAACATCTGGCCGCGATCCTGGAAGCCAAAACCGAGTCCCGGCACCACCACCCCAGAGCCCATACCACGGTAATTTGACTGAATAAGCGACACCATATTGCCGTCTTTATCAGCCGTGGTCATGTAGATGGTATCGCCTTCATACAGGTTTGGATTGCCAGCATCGACCCGCTGCGCTGCACGTTCACCAATTAGCTTGGCACGTTCGCGGCCATAAGCTTCCGATATCAGCCCTTTGACCGGCACTTTGGCGAAATCCTGATCGGCGTAGAATTTGGCGCGGTCTTCAAATGCCAGTTTTTTCGCTTCAATCAGGGTGTGCAAACTGGCCGGGCTGTTAAAGCCCATACCTTTTAAATCGAAGTTTTTCAAAATTTGCAGCATCTGCAGCGCCGCAATTCCCTGACCATTGGGTGGTAATTCCCAGACGTCGACGCCGCGGTAGTGCACCGATACCGGCTCCACCCATTCCGATTTGTGCGACGCAAAATCTTCATAACGCAGATAGCCGCCTTCTTTTTTCATAAAGGTATCAATTTTGCGGGCGATGTCGCCCTGATAAAAGGCATCGCGGCCGTCTTTGGCTAAGGTTTTTAACGTCGAGGCTAAAGCCGGATTTTTAAAGATTTCACCTTTTTGTGGTGCTTTACCATTGATGGTGAAAGTGCCTTTAAAATCACCTGGTTGCGGTGACAAGCGCGGCACCGAGGCATTCCAGTAATAAGCGATCAGCTCTGATACCGGAAAACCTTGTTCGGCGTATTGAATCGCTGGTGCCAGGATTTTATCCATCGGCAATTTGCCAAATTTGCCATGCAGACTAAACCAGCCATCGACCGCACCCGGTACGCTAATTGGCAACATCCCATAAGGAGGAATATCAGTGCGGCCAAGTTTTTTCACTTCCGCCTGCATTTGTTCCAGTGTCATGCCCTTCGGCGAACGGCCTGAGCCATTGAGGCCAAACAGTTTTTTATCTTTGGCTGACCAAACGATGGCGTATAAATCGCCGCCGATGCCATTACCGGTCGGTTCCATCAAGCCGAGCGCGGCATTGGCTGCAATGGCCGCATCGATGGCATTACCGCCTTGTTTCATAATATCCAGTGCAATTTGCGTCGCCAGTGGCTGACTGGTTGCCGCCATTGCATGCGGCGCAATGACTTCAGAGCGGCTGGCAAAGTCATGGCCGGTGACCCGGTCATAAGCCAGCACTGCAGTGGTTGGCGCTAATAAAGCCGTGATCAGCGTTAAACGTAACGAGGTAGAAAGCAAGTGCAGGCGCATCAAATGGCTCCGGATGATTTTTGAGCTTCGAAGCTAACTTTAGCTTTTCCTAAACTCCAGTGACAAGCGACCAATGGCGGTGCGGGGTCGATGGGTGTCAACCCCGCAACACTTTTATACCTTAAATTGTTTAACTAAATCGCTCAGATGCTCGGCTAACTTAGCCAGTTCGATACTGGAAGCCTTGGTTTCATCAGCACCTGCCGAAGTCTGAGCTGACAAATCTTTAATATTAATTAAGTTTTTGTCGACTTCCCGCGCTACCGTTGCCTGTTGTTCGGCGGCGCTGGCGATAGTCATATTCTGGTCGCTGATCTGACCAATTGATTGTGTAATCAACTTCAGTGCAGCACCGGCTTCCATTGCCAGTTTTAACGTCTGGGTGGCGCGCTCACTACTTTGCTCCATCGTCACCACGGTTTTTTGGGTGCCGGCCTGCACCGTTTTGATGGTTTGCTCAATCATCTTGGTTGATTGTTGGGTACGATGGGCCAAAGCCCGGACTTCATCGGCGACCACCGCAAAACCACGGCCACTTTCGCCGGCTCTGGCGGCTTCAATCGCGGCGTTCAGCGCTAATAAATTGGTTTGTTCGGCGATCGCCCGGATCACGTCCAGTACCTTGCCGATTTCATTTACATGTTCGGATAATTGAATAATATCCGCCCGTGACAGCTGAATATCTCCCTCAAGGGATTGAATGGATTGGATGGTCGAATTGACTTTCTGATGCCCTTGCTGCGAGGTTTTATCGGCCTGGGTCGAATTATCAGAGGTCGCTGCGGCGCTGCGTGCGACTTCTTCAATGGCCGTGGTGAGTTCAGTCACGGCAGTTGCAGCCATGTCGAGTTCGGCACTTTGCTGTTGCATGGTATGCGCTGAACTTTCGGTCACTACACTTAACTCTTCTGAAGTGACGGTCAACTGTGACGCTGATTTATTGATATCGTCCAGAGTACTTTGCAGTTGCTTTTGCATGGTCACCATAGCCCGGACCAAAACACCGGCTTCGTCCGGAGCTTCATCAGTAAAGTGAAAACTCAAATCACCGGCAGCGATAGCCTGGCTAGCCACCACAGCGGTTTCGATCGGGCGTACCAGACTTCGGGTAATCAGCACCGCCAGAGTTGCACCAAAAACCATCGCAAAAATGACGGCGAGCAATGCAGTCATTTCGGCCAGGAAAATACTGTGTTCACCTGCTTCTGCTTGCTTAATGCCGGTTAAACGCTGGTAATCTGCCAGCTCTACCAGCGCTGTTGTGACATCACGGGCTGCATCGGTAAAATTTGCTTGCCTGAACTGCAAGGCTTCGTCGATTTTATTGCTATTAATCAGCACCATCAGTTCGGCGTATAGCGCATCAAATTTGATTTTGGCCGTTAAAACTTGTTCAAAGGTCGCTCTGCCGGCTGCTGTTTTATGGAGCTCGGCGGCCTGGGTCGAAGTGTCGTTATACTGCCGCACCGCTTGAGATAATGCATCCTGTAGCGGGCCTTTATCACTATCGGCTTTGGCAATCAGCAAATTGGCGAGCTGTAAGCGGATCAACAGGAATTCGCTATTCATTTTCCCGACTAACAAAGCGGCTGGTAACCGGCGTTCTGCCAGATTGGATAGATTTGATTTGATTTCTACCAGCCGGTAAAACGAAGAAGCGCCGACAACGATACTGATCAGCACCAATAGGCTGAATCCGATGGTTAACCTTTTGCCAATTTTTAGACTTCTTAACATCGAATATTCACTCCTGTGGTCGCCTAAAGATGCTGAATTAACCAACTCGATTCACGGTGGATGCGGATGAAGGTAAAACAGCGTAAATGTCGTTTTTATAACGGTTGCGAGTATAACTGCGTTAGGTTTGAGATATGTTGTAAATTGTTTATTTTAAAAGAAAATCTGTCAGTTGCATTTGATTGGTAATGACAAAAATACTGAGAGAGGCGGCGCCTGGATGACTAGTCTTGCGCTGACAATCTAAATTGCCGGATACAGGTTATCACATGCTCACGCTAGCCCTCACATCCCTTAAACTCCAGCAACAAACGTTCAGCAGCAATACCAGGACGACGAGTGTACAGTGCGGCGACATCATTAACATGGTTTTCTGTGGTGCCGGTTGCGCTAAGCGAACAAACAGCGATATCTTTTAACATGACTGAACAATCACATAAACGCAGCGATTTTAAGGAAAAAACGTTCATGGAAATCCGCAAAGCATCAAGCAGTGATGCCGAGGGTATTGCAAATTTAATCAAAAACTTAGCTATTAAATTTATTACTCCGGAATTTAGCGTCGAGGCAACCCGACATTTTTTGAACGCTAATAACCAGGCCGCGATCGAAGGTTTTTTCGAACAAGGATTTGATTATTTTGTGGCAGAGCACGCCGGTGCAACAGGCGCTGAAATCATCGGCTGTATTGGCATGCGCAACCAGAGCCATTTATATCATTTGTTTATCGATGAAACGTGGCAAGGCCAGGGCTTAGCCCGCAAGCTTTGGGTGCAGGCGATGTTGTATTGTGAAGCTCAGGGCAACCCCGGAAGTTATACCGTGAATTCGTCCAATAATGCGGTACCGGTGTATCAGGCGCTTGGATTTGTCCGCACAGCGCCGATGCAGCAAATGCATGGAGTGTGGTTTAACCCGATGCAGCTGGACCGGACGCAACTTCCGAAATAAACAACAGGGTTTAGCTGCAGCGTTCCACCAGTAAGGCGATGCCCTGACCTCCGCCGATACACAAAGTCACCAGGCCAAATTGGCCGTCGATGCGTTCAAGCTCATACAAAGTCTTCACCAACAATATTGCACCGGTCGCGCCGACCGGGTGCCCCAATGCAATAGCGCCACCATTTGGGTTTACCTTTGCAGGATCAAACCCCAGCGTCTGACTGACCGCCAGCGCTTGCGCGGCAAAAGCTTCGTTCGATTCAATCACATCAATATTACCAAGCGCTAAGCCGGTTTTTGCCAGCAGTTGTTGTACCGCCGGAATGGGTCCAAGCCCCATCAAAGAGGGTTCGACCCCGGCCATGCTGTAGCCGACGAGCCGCGCTTTCGGGCTGAGGCCTTGGCTGTTGGCATATTGCGTTGTGGCCAGAATTAATGCCGCGGCGCCATCGTTGAGGCCAGAAGCGTTGCCGGCAGTCACCATGCCGTTGGCTTGGAACGCTGGTTTTAGCTGGCTCAGACTTTGTAGCGTAGTGCCTGGGCGGATATGTTCGTCTGTTGTAATCAAGGTTGGCTCAGTACCGGTTTTGCCCGACAACGGCACAGCGACGATTTGCTCAGTAAAATAACCGGCTTGATGCGCTTTTGCTGCCCGTTGCTGACTTTCCAGCGCAAATTCATCCAGTTGGTTGCGCGTAAAACCATATTTGGCTGCGATATTTTCAGCGGTGATGCCCATATGACCACTGCCAAAAGGATCGGTCAAAATGCCGAGGGTTAGATCTGTTACTGCGGCATGTCCGACGCGCAAGCCTTTTCGCACGCCGGGCAATAAAAATGCGCCCTGACTCATCGATTCAGCGCCACCACAAAGCGCCAGCTGGCCATCACCCAGCAGCAGTTGTTGCGCCGCACTGATAATCGCCTGCAAGCCTGAGCCACAAAGCCGGTTGACTTGAAAAGCATTGCTGCTGGCTGCCATGCCAGTTTGTAGTGCGATTTGCCGGGCTAAATATACATCGTCGCTATTGGTTGTGATGATATGACCAAATACCGCTAGATCTACCGCAGCTGCGTCTACGCCGGCCCGGCTGATTGCCGCAGTTGCCGCCACAGTGCCCAACTGCGCCGGACTTTGACTCGCCAGCGCGCCACCAAAACTGCCAATTGGCGTGCGGGCTCCACTTAAGATGACGATGTCGGACAGTTGCATGGTTGTTTTTCCTTTAACGAGCGTTTAAAAGCAGTGAACATCTGAAAAAAGTCGATTTCATGCAGTGTCGCCTTTTTTTGCTCGATGCATGTTGGATAAGTCTGAACTTACCGACTCTGCTGAGGTTTTTCAACAGGAAGCAATGAAGACAGCTGCAACAGCGATGGTAAATGGCTGTGAAATCAGCATGGCAAGCTTTTACTGGTCAGCACAGCGTTTTGGCGTATAATGCGCGCCGTGAGTTGGCCAAGACAATCGCTGCCTGCGCAAGCAGGGGGAGGAAAGTCCGGGCTCCACAGGGCAGGGTGCCAGGTAACGCCTGGGGGGCGTGAGCCTACGACCAGTGCAACAGAGAGCAAACCGCCGATGGCCCACGCAAGTGGGATCAGGTAAGGGTGAAAGGGTGCGGTAAGAGCGCACCGCGCGGCTGGTAACAGTTCGTGGCACGGTAAACTCCACCCGGAGCAAGACCAAATAGGCCCCCATTGGCGCGGCCCGCGTTGGGGGCGGGTAGGTTGCTTGAGGCGTGCGGTGACGTACGTCCTAGAGGAATGATTGTCGCTCTGGCAACAGAGAACAGAACCCGGCTTAACGGCTGGCTCACACCTCATTCAAGGAAAAAACCGGCAGGTTATACTGCCGGTTTTTTTATTTGTGCGTTACATGTCAATCATTTCCGTTTTAGCGGATCAGTAAAGCCTTAACCGCCTATCCGGTCTATTCGAATTTAAAAGGCTGTGATAGTTTTAGGCAAACCCTTACTACAAAGTCATTAGAAATGGATATCTTAGTGCTGTTATTCGCGTTGATTGCAGTGGTTGGCTTTTTGACCGAAGGTTTTGCTGCCGTTAACTTCTGGCAGTTCTTTCGTGGCAAAAAGACCTGGTTGGAGCGCTGGTTTGAACGTCAAGTTGCTGAAAAATCTCACGAAAAATAATGCATTGCTCGCAGATGTTTAGCCGAGTCTGAAAAAAAGCTGCTGTTCTTCCACACCGATGTTGTTGATCTGTTCGCTCAAATCCTGCTGCACCAAACCAGCTTTTTTCAACACTTTTGCCGATGCAACGTTGTTGGCAAAACACTGCCCGAAAAATTGCCGCAATTGCAGATCATCTTGCGCAAATTGCAGCAGCCGTAACAAAGCTTCTGTGGCGTAACCCTGACCCCAATAAGGCACGCCGAGCCAGTAGCCGATTTCTGCACTACTGTGATTTTTGTCGATATGCAGCAGGCTGACAGCGCCAATCAGCTGGGTTGATGACTGCAGTTCGATAGCAAAGACAATCTCGGTTTTTTGCCGGAACGCTGCCGCATGTCCCGCGATCCAGTTTTCTGCTGTGCCATCCGGATAAGGATGGGGAATGGTTTGGGTCATCTGTGCAATCCGCTTGTCACCGGCCAGTAGCTGGACAGTCTTGGCATCTTCCTGTGTAAAAGGACGAAGGTGCAGGCGGTTGGTTTTAAGCATCGGTTGTATCAAAAGATCAGTGATCACCTGGCGAGGCTCCAAGTAACGGCAAATGTTTCAGCTGATGGTATCGCATTGCCAATAAAATGCAGTGCGCGAGCGGCAAATGTTGGATGTTGGCGGTTAAAGGAACCAGTACTGCTCTATTGCCTTCATAGCGCAATTCAGCCGGGTAAATCTCTCTGAATGTTTCAACTAACCGCGTCTGACAATGGAAAAACAGTTTTACGAACTCAGGGTCTTTGGCTTTCCAGTCGATGCGGATAGCAGTACCACCTTTCACCAGGAAACTCGCTTCACCCCATTTTATACTTTCTTCGACATAGCCCAGCGCTTGTTCCGCTGCAACCGTCAGAATGAGCTGACGGATAGCTTCCAACTGCTGTTGGGCTTGCGGCGGGTAGCTGTTAAATCGAGTCTGCAGTTCTGGTTGCATGGAACCTCTGAAAACCATTTTTGCGGGCAACAATCAGATTGTCGGCTGCGCACGTTGTGTTCACAGCAGCGTAACAGTTGATGCGATTGCGGAGCAATATCTGGAATAGCCGCAGAACTATGGTGTAAGCAACACTGGTGCACCGATCAATTAAAAAAGTGAGCAATAGTGCAGCCGGAAAAGCCTGCATCCGGCACTCTGACAAATGATCATGAAGTAATTCAGCGAGTCAGACACCGACAAGCCGCAGTTTCACTGTTTAACCAGCTGGCGGGGGTCTGCAGCTTTTGTTGCAGCACCTGGTCCAGCAGGGAATCGCCGATACTGCAGGCGGGGCCACTGGCATAAGGGCCGCTGTAAATCAGTTGCTGATCACGAAGCACAACAATCATCGGCGTCGCCGGAACCGCAATACCGGCTTGTTGCAATAACAATGGGGTCAGTGCTAATTGTCGCAATTTGGGTAAGTTTTGCAGTGAAGGTTGCAGCTGGGCTATATGATCCTCCGCCAAAGCCGCACAGCGACATGCCGGATCCAGCACATGCAATAAGATGGTTTCCCCGGGTCTGGCAGCGCTAAGCTCAATGAAATCACTGAGCTTGGTCGGGTGCTGCTGCAACTGAAGTTTGGGATCAAACTCGCCATAATCGCTTTGACCAAACCTAAACAGCAACACCGAACTTGCCACCAGCCACAGCAGCAATAATGCCCAACCAAAAGCCTGCGGTTTTACTGATGCCAACCCTGATTTTTGTAGCATCACAACTTCGCTGTTCGTCGACAGACTGCAACCATCAATGGCTGAACCTGTTGGCTTCTTCTTTTAATAACAAACTGATTTGACTGACATGATCGGCGCTTTTCAGTACTTTTTGTCCTTGTTCATACTGACTTTCACTCATCTGACTGAGCTGCTGCACGCTGCGATCAATTTGCTGACTCGATTGGTCCTGTTGCTGCAAAGTAGCAGTCATTTGCTGCGCCGTTTGCTCGACCTGGCCAGCTTGCCGGCGAATGGTATCTAATACTTCATCACTTTGCCGGGCGTAGCCGATGGTGGTCTGAATTTGCGTCAGGCATTCATCCACTGCTTCTACCGAATCCTGGCTGCCTTGCACCAACCGTGCAATCATTTGTTTGATTTCATTGGTCGAACCATGGGTTCTGGAAGCCAGGGTACGTACTTCGTCGGCCACCACAGCAAAACCACGGCCTTGTTCACCGGCTCTGGCCGCTTCAATCGCAGCATTAAGGGCCAATAGATTGGTTTGCTCGGCGATGCTCTGGATCACTTCCAACACAGTTTTGATTTCGTTGGTGGAGTTGGCCATTTGATGCACTTTGTCGCGGGAGCCTTGCAAGGTGCCGGTCAGCGTATCGATAGCGCCAATAGTGGCGGTGACTGCTTTTCGTCCCGAATCGGCCGAGCTGCTGGCCTGACCGGCAGTTTCCAGCATCGACTGCGACAGCCGGACTGCTTCGGCAATTCCGACCGACATCTGTTTTGTGGCATCGGCTATCCGCTCCACGGCTTGCTGTTTGCTGGCCAGGTTATCGGTCAGTTGATGGCCTTCATTGAGCAGATTGACACTTTCGTGGCTGAGCTCTTGTACAGAGGATTCAATAGTGGCAACGGTTTGCGCTAAGGTACTGAGGACCTTATTAAATTTATTAACCAGTCTGGAGTTAATGTCCTGAGCGCGACTGGCAATGGCAATTTTTTGATCGGCGCTGACCAACTGATCGGTCACATCAAACAACGCCTGGCCTTCCATGCCTTCCCGTAAACTGCGTTTGCAGATGACGATCAGCACTGCAGCTTCAATCACCACATACAAGGCGTGGATCACCACAATCCCTAGGTTGGCGTCTTGTTGTGGCACCAGATACACCGGCGAGCCATTGAACTGCAAATACATAAACAGCAGATGATGCACCGCAATCACCAACGCCGCCGCAAGGATCACTTGCCAGTCACGAAAGGCAATCAGCAAAGCCAGCAATACAAAAATGCCAAAATGCAGTTCGGTTTTGCCCATTGATAAATGAATATGCAAAGCGGCAAACATCATAAAACTGATGCCAAAAGCCAGGCGAGACAGCAATTGATCGCCAAAACTGCGATACAAAAACCAGGGTAATAATAACGAAGGGATGCCAACCAATAAGGCAGGCAACCAGCCTTTAAACAGCGCAGCTAGTAACAGGGTCAGCACAAATAACGCCAGATTCACCAGATTGGCGATTAAAAAGGCTTGTTGGCGAAA
This sequence comes from Rheinheimera sp. SA_1, assembly GCF_001669775.1. Taxonomy (GTDB): domain Bacteria; phylum Pseudomonadota; class Gammaproteobacteria; order Enterobacterales; family Alteromonadaceae; genus Pararheinheimera. The sequence continues at coordinate 1,161,457 of NZ_LXWK01000011.1, read as the reverse complement.
CGCTAAGATCATCACAGGCATAAGGCCCTCCCGGGTAATGCATTATCCATCGGCCTTGACGCTCAAATGCAGAATTTATCTTAAATAGAAACAAAGTGTGGTCGTTACGACATCAGTATGGCTTTGGATCTGAGGTCGGGGGATATATTTTAGTCAGACTGAACCGCGAACAGCAGCAAACTTATACCGGCGTCGTCCTCCAATGGTGGAATAAATCCGCATTAAAACCACGACAAAACCACGACAAGCTTTGCATTAACTTCAGGTTTTTGAAGGAGACATTTATGCAAAAGCTAACACAAATATTCGCCAAATACTTCATCATCCTGTTTGCTCTGGGGCTGGGGGCTTGTACGCAATCTCATCTGCAAATATTCCCGGAGTTGGAAAATCCGGCCTTGCCGCAGCAACAGCTAAGCGTCAAGCAGATGCACGCCGATATCGATCATTTGCTTGAGGTGGTCGTCGCCTGGCATCCGGAGCTTAGCGAATACGCCGATCTGGCGCAGATCCAACAACAAGCAGAACTACTAAAGCAGCAGATTAATAAACCACTGCTGCGTACTGAGTTTTATGCCGTTATTGCGCGGTTAAATCAGACGTTTAATGATGGCCATACTCTGTTGTTGTGGCCCTATCCTGAGTACCAGCAATTGCAGTCGCAAGGCCATTTATTTTTCCCATGGCAACTCAGGTTGGCCGAAAATGGCAGTTTGCTGCTGCAGCATAGCTACCAGTTAGCCGACGGTTTGCATGTCGCCGCCGGTAGTGAAATTCTGAGCATCAACCAAGTGCCCGTTACTCAATTACTCGATACATTACAAGCCTATGGCAATGGTGAAACTGCAGCTTTGCGTCAGGAAATGCTGGTGTCACGTTTTGGCCTGAGTTTGTGGGCGTCGCTTGGCTGGAAGGATCAGTTTGAAGTGACACTCAAACCCATGCAGCAGCCCCTGCAGACCCTGCATTTAGAACGGGGACAAGATTGGCAAATGGTTGACGCAAAGCGGCAGGATTATGTTTACAAGCAAGTCCGGCCTGGGGTAGGTTTATTGCAACTCAACACTTTTGACCTGGATGAAGATGAATTTGCTGATTTTCTTGATCAAAGTTTTGCCACTATGCAACAACAGCAGGTGCATTCTTTATTAATCGATCTGCGGCAAAATACCGGCGGCAATACCGATACCGTCAGCTATTTAAGCCGTTATCTCAGTCAAAAACCATTTCGGTTGGTCTCGCAACTGCGGGAAAAACTCAACCCACATAACAGCGGTTGGTTTGGTTATAAAGGCCAATCCGGCACGCTGCTGCAGCAAGACTGGACTGAATGGGAACAACCCTTTGAGGTTGATAAGCGTTTTGTCGGCAAAAGTTACCTGTTGATTGGCCCACGGACTTATTCTGCCGCCATCGTGTTTGCCACTGCCGCGCAGGATCAACAATTTGCCACGCTGCTCGGCAGTCCGACGGAAGGTTTTGTCAATCAGACGGCGCAAGGGAATTTATTTAATCTGCCACATTCACAATTGCGGGCTTATGTCGCAACACGTATCTTGGTCAGGCCTAATGGCAAACTGCATCGTCACAGTGTTGAGCCGGATGTCCGTTTTGACGACACAGCGTTGGCCATGCCGGGCGGCGCTGAAGCCGACCCTCAATTGCAACAGAGCCTGCAACTGATTGAATTGCGGCAGCAAACAGTTCAGTGAGCTATCAAACTCAAGTCAGTGAGCTATTAATCTTAAATAAAGAATGGCGATGAACGAAAAACTGCATATTTTAGTGGTGGAAGACAACGCCGTGCTGGCGGCACAACTGTTGGATTTCTTGCAGCAAAAAGGGCTGGTCACCGATTACGCGGCCACCGGCCAGCTGGCGCAGTTGCTGATGCAACAGCAGCAGTTTGATTTGGTGATCCTCGACTTAACCTTACCGGATCTGGATGGTTTAGTGCTGTGTCAGCAATTCAAACAAAGCGCTTATAACCCGCCGGTGTTGATGCTCACGGCCCGCGATAGCCTGCAGGATAAAATCAGTGGTTTTGAAGTAGGCGCCGATGATTACCTGACCAAACCTTTTGCGCTGGAAGAAGTGTATTTCCGGGTGCTGGCTTTATGTCGTCGCCATCGGTTGCATCAAAGCCCTACGCTGTTGTTGGGCGATTTAACCATCGACCGCGCGGCGCGGCAGGCCAGTCGCTGCGGGGTGCCGCTAAACTTATCTGCTACTGATTTTAGCCTGTTGCAACTGCTGGCCGAAGCTTATCCGCATGCGGTCAGTAAACGTCAACTGAATGCTAAACTCTGGGGCGATGACGCACCGGAAAGTGACGCAGTGCGCAGTCATATCTACACCTTGCGTAACGCGCTGGATAAACCTTTTGCCAGCGCTTTACTCAAAACTGTGCATGGCATTGGCTTTCGGCTGGAGTTGCCCGATGCCGGACATTAGGCCAATCCGCACGGCTCATTCTATTCGTGTGGCGGTGTTAAAGCTCGTTACCGGCCTGGTGTTGCTGTTGACTCTGGGCTACAGCCAGTTGGTGCTGGTGTATGCCTGGGTGGTGGAAGACAATATTTTTAACCGGCTGGTCAGCGAAGAAGCCGCGTATCTACAACAACATTATCAGCAATCCGGCATGGTAAACCCGCCAAGACCGGCCTTTATGCAGTTGTATCAGGGTTGGCAAGCACTACCCGAGACTTTGTATCAAAGTTACCTGCGTGAACCCATGCGGGTGGAATATCGGCTGGAGGATGGCAAAACTGTACATTTGCAAGTGCTGCATTTGGGTGGACAACCTTATGTGTTACTGGCGGATGTCGGTGCTTTTGAAGTGAGCCGCGAGTTATCGCCACTGTTAGCCAGTGCTTTGCTGTTACTGTTGTTGTTATGTTTGCTGGTCGTACTGCCGGTCGCACTGCTGTTAGCCAGACAGATTACCGATCCGGTGCTGCGCTTGGCCGCAGCGGTGCAGGATCCGGCCTTACCGGTGCTGTCACCCGGATTTGCCAGCCAGTTTCCAAATAATGAAATCGGTACTCTGGCGCAGGCTATTGCCGACAATCAACAGTTTTTACAGCAGGCCTTAGCGCGGGAAAGCAACTTTACCAAAGATATCAGCCATGAAATCCGCACACCGCTTAGCGTGCTGAAAAATCTGCTGCCTGATGCCACTCATGATGCCACTCATGGTACCAGTCTCGGTGCTGCGCTATCTGTGTCAGAGCGGCAGGCCTTTGCGCAAGCAGTGTTGACGCTGGAACAAACCACTGAAACTTTATTAGCGTTGGCACGGGCAGAATCGGTACCGCAGCAGCGGTTCAATCTGACTGAGCTACTGGAGCAAATCCTGCTTCAACATTACGCCTTAAATCACAGTGCTGCCGGCCAGCGCTTACAACTGGATTTACAGTTGGCCGAAGCGGTCTGGGTTGTCGCTAACCCCAGCCTATGCCAAATGTTGCTGCAAAACCTGCTGACCAATCTGCTGCAGTATGCTTCAGAACCCGAAGTCGGCATTAAACTCAGCGCTGCGCAGTTAGTGATCAGCAACTGCTTTAGCTTGCCGTTACCAAGCGATCCACTGCGAAGTGGCCAGCGCAGTAAGGCAAGTACAGGTATTGGCCAGGGACTGAGCCTGATCCAGCGCATTTGTGAACTGCAACATTGGCAATTGCAGCTTGCCAACGATGCGCAAAAATTCGAAATCACCATCCGGTTTGATGCATTTTCAACTCTTGCCTGAGCGGTTGCCGAAAAAAAACGTAAAACATTTTTCACCAACTCTCTGCATAAACAACCCTGCAAAAACAGCCCTTCACAAAAGCACGACAAGCACCAGGGTAACTTCAGCTTGAATCAACACCAAGGAGTAGAAGATGAAGTTACCATTGATGATATTCGGCCTCATAGTTGGCATCGTCATGGCGCCAGCCGAAGCAACACAACTGCCAGCCAAAGAAATCCAACAGCCTGCGACGCAACCTGCCAGCAACGCTAAAGTTGCCTTGCTGATTTCGGGTTATGGCAAGCAAGGTGATCCAGCCATCAGTTATGATCTGGAAGAGCTGGCCCAGGCTTATCTGGTGCTACAACAAAATGGTTTGCGTCTGGATATCTTGTCGCCCAAAGGCGGTGCGGTACCGGTGCACAACCGCAAAGACGATTTGCCCTATATGCAGCAATTTAAGCAGCAGACGTCAGTCCTCAAGCAACTGCAACTGACCTTAGCGCCAACCGCTGAACTTGCCACTCAGTATGCGGCGGTATTTATTATTGGCGGTGATGGCGCCATGTTTGATTTGCCGGTTGATACCGGAACACAGCAGTTCCTGCAGGCGATGGTGCAGCAAAAAAAACCAATTGCGGCGGTTTGTCATGGTCCGGTGGCACTGGTCAATCTAAAAAATCCGGATGGCAGTTATTGGGTTGCAGGCAAAGAAATGAACAGTTTTACGCTGCGCGAAGAGCAGGCTTTTAGTGCTGAGCTGCTGGATAAGTTCCCTTTCATCCTTGAAACCCGTTTACGCGAACTTGGTGCCTTGTTTGTCGCCAACCAGCCAATGTTACCCTTTGTGGCGCACGACGAGCTGTTGATCACGGCACAAAACCCGATGTCTGTGCCAGCCGCAGCTGATCTCTTAGCGCTGCAACTGGGTCAAACACCCCGCACCCGCACGCCTTTTCCGGAGGAAGCTACTATGGCGTTGCTGGCGACTGCACGCAGCAACGGGGTCGCTCATCTTGATCTCGCGCTGGCGCAACAGCCCGGTCTTTATGATCTGAACTATCTGGCTTTGTATGGCATGTACAGTTATCGCCTGGCGCAAACGCCCGCCGACAAAAGCACCGAACTGCGGCTGATGGCAAAAATCGCCGAACATTTTCAGCATCCACAATACCAGTTGGCGTTACTCCAGGCTTATCTGGCGGAGCAACAGCTTGCACCGGCAAGATTGCTGTATCAGCAGTTGCAGGCTGAGGCGCCGAAATTACTAAGCCAGGCCGGCATCAGTAGTTTTTAACAAGCAATCAGATTGATGTTTGGATGGCGACGGCCCCGGCAACCTGGTCTTGGCGCAGATGTCGTTGGCATCGTGAAACAGGTTATTCAGTAAGACAGATATCTGGTTTTTGATGGTTTTTGACGGTTTATGCGGAAAAATTTCAAATATAAACAATAAATTACAATTGATTAATTCAGCCAGCATGACGCAGATCTCTGGCTATGCTTTAATCAGCCACAGACTATTGATGCTGGTTTATGCCGATGTACCAACCACAACTTTATGCATTACAACTTTCTGAGAAAGGTAACCCAATGTTGCTGCAAGCCTATGGCAAGCGGCTATTGTTTGGCGTCGTAACCGGAATTTCGTTGCTATTTTCGGTCAATGCAGCCACCGAAAATGTCCAAACCATGTTGTGGCTGACCGACGCTGTGGACAACCAGCCGGTGTATAAATCCAGCCAGCCGGTCGATGTCAGTGGCGCAACTTTGCAGTTGATGTTACCGAAGTTAGCGCAGTATCAGTTGCAAACCATGGTAGTCAATAACCAACGGGCAATAGAAGTATTAAAAGCTCGGCCCAATGCCTGTGCCGGCAATAAAATTGTCACTTCAGACCGGCTTGATATCAGTTATGCCTCAAAGTTACCGCAAGTGGTGTTTCCAGGGTTGCGGATATTCGCCCGCGCCGATTCAACAGCCGCTGCTGCGTTGGCGGGTTTACTGGATCAACAAGGCCGGATCAGCGTGCGAAAGGTATTGCTGGAGGCGCACAAATTACGGTTTGTGGTGGTGGGGGGCCGTAATTATGGGACAGAGCTGGATACGCTGATTGATGCCGCGCAATGGCAAAACCGTTTCTGGAAACGTCAGGCTGACGATATGGCGGCTGGTGTGGTCGATATGGTCAGAACCGGCCGTATTGACCTAATGCTGGAATATCCGAATGTTGCTGCCCATTATCAGGCACAACAAACCGACGGTACGGCGCTGGTAAGTTATGCGGTGGCGGAATCACCGGCTTATTTGCTGGGGCACATTCTTTGTTCACGCACTGCCCAAGGCAAAGAAATGCTGCAACAGTTTGATGCAGCGCTGGCCGAAGTCACGCAAACAGAAGCTTATCTGGATGCGCATTTACGTTGGTTTGCTCCAGATTATCATGCGGAATTCCGCACCCTATATAACAAGGTATATCAAACCAGTTTTTAGAAATATTTGCTCTAAAAGCAGCTGTTTAACTGCAGTCCCCGAAACTGGTGGCAATTAACCCACCGCTTGTCCCATCAGGTCCAATGTTGCCGACATCCATTCATATACTGCAGGCTGAAAATTCTTAGATGTAGGACAAGGTGATGGACTTAACCCGCGCCAGTTGTAAAAACCCGGCCGCTACTTTGGTGGTGGTGATGTTGATTGTGTTGTTTGGTGCTTTGGCCTTGTTGAAATTACCCATTCAGCTGTTGCCGGATTTAGACCGGCCGCAAATTTTTATCAATAATGGCTGGCGCTCGGCAGCACCGCAGGAAATGGAAGCCACTATTATTGAGCCGCAGGAAAATACCTTACGCGCCGTGCCTGGGGTGGTTGAAATCCAAAGTAATGTCGGCGCCGGTTTTGGGTTTATCAGTCTGACTTTTGAAGTCGGACAAGACATGCAGCGGGCAATGCTGGATGTAATCAATGCGCTGAATCAGGCGCCACCACGGCCACGCGAAGCGGCCGAGCCGGTGATTACCGTCGGCAGTGGCCGTGGCAGTGTGGCGTCGCTGTTGATCAAACAAATGGACCCCAATGCGCCGGACGACTTTGGCCCTTATCTAAAGTTTATCCGCGACAATATCGGCCCTAAATTCCGCGCTATTCCCGGGGTGTCCAATGTCGATTTAGCCTCAGATTTACCCAAAGAGCTGCATATCACCTTTGACCCTTACAAAATGGCGGCGCTCGGCATTACCATCGATCAGCTGCAAAGTAACATTAATCGCAGCAGCAATGTTTCGGGTGGTTTCGCCGATGTTGGCCGCCGCCAATACACAGTGCGCTTTGAAGGCCAGTTTGATGCCAGCGATTATGGCCGGATGATTGTGTCCTACAACCAGGGGCGGCCAGTGTATCTGTCGGAAATTGCCACCATTGAAGTGGGGATGCCGGAGCAAGCCGGTTTTACCAAACGTAACGGTTTTCCGGCTTATTATCTGACGTTGGAGCGGGGTGATAACTCCAATACCGTGGCCATTCTGGATCAGGTGAATCTGGCGATCACCGAATTAAACCGTGATTTGCTGCACCCCAAAGGCCTGGAAATTGAACTCAGTTTTGATGCCTCTATTCACATTCGCCGCGCACTGGCATTGGTCAATTCTAACCTGTTGCTCGGCGTGTTATTTAGCCTGATAACGCTGTGGTATTTCCTGCGTGGCTGGAAAGCCACCTTGCTGATTGGCCTGACCATTCCGGTGTCGTTGTTGGTGGCGATCCTGGTGTTGCAGGCGATGGGTCGTAGTCTGAATATTGTGTCGTTGGCCGGCTTGGCCTTTGCGGTGGGGATGGTGCTGGATGCCGCTATTATTGTGCAGGAAAATATCGTGCGGTTGCAGCAAAGTGGCATGGCGCTGCGTCAGGCTGTCATCAAAGGTTGTGCTCAGGTCAAAGGTGCTTTGTTCGCTTCCACTGTGACCACTGTGGCGATTTTCTTGCCGGTGCTGTTTATGCAAGGGGTGGAAGGGCAGTTGTTTTATGATTTGGCGCTGACGCTAGCCGTTGCGGTGGCTGCGTCGATGTTGGTGGCGCTGACGGTTATTCCGGTTGCCAGTTTACGCTGGTTTCAGCAAGCGCCAGAGCAAGGTGATCCGCTGCAGCAGCTGTGGCGTCGGTTAGCCACAGGCGTCAACCGGCTGACCGGAACTTCGGCCAAAGCACTGGGCTGGACCGCACTGCTGGTGCCTGGCTCGGCTTTATTAGTGGTGTTACTGCTACCGAAAGCGGATTTCCTGCCGCAAGCTAATTCCGATGGCGTATTTACCGGCTTTCAGTTGCCGCCGGGTGGCAATATCAAAGTGATGGAGCAGGAAATTGGCCAGTTATTGGTGCAGCGGCTGAAACCTTATTATCAGGACAAAAAGTATCCGGCGATTAAAGGTTACAACCTATCGATGTTTCCGGCATTTAATGTGCTGTTTATCTACCCGGAAGATCCGCGGTCGGTTGACGATATGTTGACCTTGCTACGCACTGAAATTCTAAAAGACTTACCTGACACCACCTCTTTTAGTTTTCGCGCATCTTTGTTGAACTTTGGCTTTAATTCCGGCCGTGAGATGTTTCTGGATTTTCAGGGGCCGGATACTGACTTGTTAATGCAGCAAGCCGAACAGGCGATGACGTTGCTGCAACAAAAACTACCGGGTGCCACCATTCAGGCACAGCCCGGGCTGGCGCAAAATCAGCCGGAACTGCGTATCGTGCCGGATGAACTGAACATTGCCAAAGCCGGTGTCGACCGGTTTACTGTGGCCAATGCTGTGCGGGCAGTCACCGATGGGATTTACGTCGGTGAGCAGTTTGACGGCAATGAACGGATGGATATTATTTTGCGTGCCGCGCCCTGGCTGACGCCGGAGCAATTGCAGGCGACACCTTTATATACCGGTCAGGCTGGTGTGCAAACCATTGGGCAGCTGACGACGATGCAACGATCGGTTGGACCAACAAATCTTTTACGGGTGAATGGCTTGCGCACCGTCAGCCTGCAAATTACGCCACCTGCCACCATGGCGCTGGCCGATGTGATGCAACTGGTGCAAACCGAAGTGGTGCAACCGCTGCGGTTAACTGCCGACGAAAATCTGACCATTGGTTTTCGCGGCAGTGCTGATCGGTTGCAGGCTGCTATCAGCACCATGGCGGCGAATTTTGTGATCGCTGTGCTGATCTTATTTTTACTGATGGCGGCGATGTTTAAGTCGGTGCCATCCAGTGCGCTGGTGATCCTGACGATGCCGATGTCGTTGCTGGGCGGGGTGATTGCGCTGCGGTTGTTAAATCTGGTGACCTTTCAGGCGCTGGATTTATTAACGATGATTGGTTTTATCATTCTGCTTGGACTAGTGGTGAACAACGCCATTTTACTGGTCGAGCAATACCGCAGTAATTTGCAGGATGGCCTCGATGTCAATGCGGCGATTGATACTGCGATTATGATCCGTGCCCGTCCCATTTATATGAGTACCCTGACCAGTATCGTTGGCATGTTACCGCTGATGTTAGTGCCTGGTGTAGGTACGGAAATTTACCGTGGTCTGGCGACTGTCATTGTTGGTGGCATGACCTTCAGCGCCATCTTCACTTTGTTATTAATGCCTTCTTTGTTGCGGTTAAGCGCCTGGCGTTTAACTGCTGCCCCAAATAACACCGGAGTGTTAACTTATGAAAACGTCTAATCTGCTGGTGCTGGCCATCGCGGTCAGCACATTGCTACAAAGCCCTTTGCTGCTAGCGGCTGAGCCAGCATCTGAAGATAAGCCTGAAGTCGCGCCAAAAGTGGTCAGCGTGGCGCCGGTACGCTCGGTCGAAGTCAGTCCGCAAATGATGGTGTCGGGCCAGGTGTACAGCCGTTTTCAATCGAACTTAAGCGCCGGTGTCGATGGCCGGCTGGATTGGATTGCTGAACCTGGAAGTACAGTCGCGGCCGGTGATGTACTGGCACGGCTTGATGCCATGCCGTTGCAACTGCGCGCCAATGAGCTGCAGGCGCAGTTAAAACGTTCGCAAATTAATGTCACCCGCTTAGGCAAAGAGCTGGCGCGACTTACAACCTTGGTCAGCAAACAGCTGATTTCACAAACCCAGCTGGAACAAATGCAGGCTGATTTTGATTTGGCGAGTGCTGATGTCGAGCTGGCTCGTGCGTCGCTGGCGCAGCTGCAGGATCAACTCAGCCGCACTGTGCTTAAAGCACCATTTGCCGGTGTAGTCAGTAGCCGCGCGCATCAGGTTGGCGAAGAAGTCAGCCGTAGTGAAACCTTATTGCAGCTGGTGAATTTAACCGATTTGGAAGTGCGGGTGTTTGCACCTTTGGGCTACGCTTCCTTTCTGACGCCGGGGCAAAGTTTGCCGGTGTATCGCCAGCAAGGCGAAACCAGTCTGAAGTTAACATCGGTGATCCCAGTGTCAGATGTACGTTCACAAACTTTTGAAGCCAGGCTGCTGATCGACGCCAAAGTGGCCAAGGAGTTTCAGGTCGGGCAATTGGTCAGTGTGGCTTTACCCACCGCCGCTGCCGCGGTTAGTCATGTGGTACACCGCGACGCGCTGGTGCTGGGGAAAGATCAGCATGCGGTATTCCTGGTACAGCAGGATGCTCAAAAAAAGTCAGCAGAAAACAAGCTGGCTACCGTGAAACGGGTGGTGGTAAAGCCAGGTCAGGGGCAGGGTGAATGGTTGCAGGTGGACGCGCCGTTAACCAGCGGCGCTTTGTTGGTGGTACGTGGCGCCGATACGCTGAAAGACGGCGACAAAGTGCGGCTGTTGTCGGATAAAGAGTTTACGCTTGCCGGTAGTCAATAACTGGTAGTGTGGCTGATGGAGATGGGTATTGTTCGTCTTCATCGGCCGCTGCATCAGCCGCTCCGTAAGGAAAGGCAAGCTGCAAAGCGGACGTCGCCTGCACGCAGCAGGTCAGTACTTCATCAGCGCCAACACTGAATTCACTTTGCAGCACATTGCTGCAGTCGCCGGATACGATCCGCAGCGCACAAGCACCACAAGAACCGCCGCGACAGTCATACGGTACTTTCACGCCACTCGCCAGTAGCGCATCCAGCACCGAACTGTGGCCCAGGCTATTGGCCTGCGCTGTGCCCAGGGTAATCGCAAAACTTTGAGTACTGTGCGCCGCGCTGAACAGCTCGTGCCGCACTTTGTGACAACCTAAATCCGCTAATCCTTGTTCCAGCGTCAACACCATCTCGGCGCTGGCGCAGATCAAATATTCCGCTTGCTTGCCGCCTGGCTGCGCTACCTCTGCGGCGGTGATACGGCCGTGGCGACCAGGCCAGTTGCCGTCCGGTTGGCTGAGCACCGGCAGATACTGCAACTGGGTTTTGGCTGCGAAACGCCGTAATTTGCGATGTTGCAGTAAATCGATACGCCGGCGCGCCTGATACACCAACGTCACTGGTCTGCGTTGGCGCAGTGCGCTATTGATCATCGGCAACAACGGCGTAATACCAATACCACCGGCCACCAGCACCAGTGGCGTTGCTTTTAATGGTTGCTGTGACAGCCTCGCCAATAAATTTTGTAGGCTAACCGCCGGCCCAAAATGACCCTTTGGATAACTGCATGTCAGCATTTGTCCCTGACTCAGTCGTTCTGCCAGCAGCGGCGTCAGCTTGCCGCCTGCTTCAATTTTGATTGCCAACATATAATAACGCTGCTGCTGGCAATCGCTGACCAGCGAATACGCCCGGCTCAGCGGTTGCCCCTGCTGATCCTGACTGAATAATTGCAGGTGTTGACCGGGTTTGGCTTTGGGTAGTAGCTGACCATGTGGATGGCGTAGCCACAGCTTGAGTATATCCCCCTGACGGCGCAGCCGGTAAAGTTCCAGTTGCTGTCGTTGTTTTTGCTGGCGCTGGCGATAACGGCGGCGCCAACCATCCTGAATTCCATAAGTCAGATACAGGCTTAGCGCGGCGATGATCAGCAGTATCACGGCAGTTGACGACATGGTGGCCTCAGTAGGATCCGCTCAGCAGGCGGGTCGGGCATTAACAGGGAACAACAAAGAACGGCTATTTTAGCAATTTTCCACTTTAGTGCAATTGAGAATTGTTATTATTTGATGTGTGTAAGTGATTACTACGCCGCTAAGGCTTGTCAATAGACGATCTTCTGGCTTGAGAATGGGAAATGATCTGCGGATCTGGCTGTCACTGCTGCTTTTTTAGCGTGATCTTGATCATTGCCGCCATATTGGCGATAGATCGGGATCTTCCCGATTGATCCCCGCCTCCGGATCGGTCGTTTTAGCAAGCTCCATTCGTTCCTGCCAATTCGCCAATATCCATTCGTGGGGCTATGAAAATCCAGCAGCGATTTTGCCTGACGTTGTGGTTAATTTTCGCACCAGCCTAAACCGCAAACCCAGCGGCAGCATGCGAGTAGCACTGATTGCTCGCTGTAGTGCTAGTAGCTTTTCCACAATTGCGTTGTTGGTGTATACAAGAAAAATCTAATTAGATCAGTGATCTAAAGATCCTAAATTCGAAAGTCCGTTCAAATATGCGCCAACAACAAGCGCGCTGGCTTGATCATGGGTTATGCGTAACTATTTTGCGCCGAACTATCCATAAACAATCCACAAACAATCCTGGATCACCACTTTTTCCCACTTTTTTTAAAGTCAGTGCGCTAACCCGCGTGGTTATTGGCTTTTATTCGATCATTGAAGTGGGGTTTTACCTTGACAAGGCCGAATTCAGCGCCCTAAACTGTATCATTGTGGAGATTCGTGGGTGAAAGTGGATCTTTGCCGGATCGATCTTCAACTGATCATCGATTCTCTTCGGATCTAAATACAACAAAATGGGATCAACATGTTTCGTGGATCATTTGCTCTAAGCCTGGATGACAAAGGCCGGTTGACGCTTCCAACGCGTTACCGCGATAGCCTGTTGTCTGAAACCGGCGGCGCACTGATCTGCACCATTGATCACAAAGATCCTTGCCTGTTGTTGTACCCGCTGACTGAGTGGGAAGAAATCGAAGAAAAACTGAAACGGCTGTCCAGCTTTAATCCGCAGGAACAACGCCTGAAACGACTGTTATTGGGCCATGCCACCGATTGCGACATGGACAAAAACGGCCGCATTTTATTACCGGCGACTTTGCGCGAGCATGCTCACCTGAGCAAAAGCCTGCGCCTTGTCGGCCAGCTGAACAAATTTGAGATCTGGGACGAAGAGACCTGGCATCAACGGGTCGCCGAAGATATGGCCACCGAAAAAGAAATGGCCATCGCCGGCGACGCCGAACTTTCAGAACGACTACAGGATCTTTCATTGTAATGACGCAGCAAGCACACATTTCCGTCTTGCTGAACGAAGCAATCGACGGCCTCAACATTCAGCCCGGCGGAATTTACCTCGATGGTACTTTTGGCAGGGGAGGGCATAGCCGGGTCATTCTGAGCAAGCTTGACGCGAGCGGCCGGTTGTTTGCCATTGATCGTGATCCACAAGCGATTAAATCTGCTGAAGAATTTGCTGCCGATAATCGTTTTCATATCAGCCACACCGCTTTTGCTGAACTTGGTAATGTTGCAACTGCACAAGGGATCAGCGGTCAGATCGACGGCATTTTGCTGGATCTTGGGGTGTCGTCACCGCAACTGGACGATGCCGAACGTGGTTTTAGTTTTATGCGTGATGGTCCGCTGGATATGCGGATGGATCCAACTTGCGGTATTTCCGCCGCCGAGTGGTTGGCCAAAGCCGATGTCGAGCACATTACTTTTGTGCTGCGTGAGTACGGTGAAGAAAAATTCGCCTGGAAAATCGCCAACGCTATTGTGAATACCCGTGCTGAGTCACCGCTGACCCGCACCAGCCAGCTGGCCGCGCTCATTGCCGCCACGGCGCCAAAAAGCTTTAAAGAGAAAAAACACCCGGCAACCCGCAGTTTTCAGGCGATCCGCATTTATATCAACAGCGAACTGGAGCAAGTAAAAACTGCTTTGGATGCTGCGCTCGCGGCATTAAAACCAGGTGGCCGGTTAGCCGTGATCAGCTTTCACTCGCTGGAAGATCGGATGGTGAAACAATTTATGCGGTTGCACAGCAAACCTCCGGCCGTGCCAAAAGGCTTGCCGCTGACTGAAGCGCAACTGAAACGGCATTTGCCGCTGGCTCTGGTGGGCAAAGCCATTATGCCGTCGGATGCTGAGCTGGAGCAAAATCCACGGGCTCGTAGTGCCGTGCTGCGCATCGCACAGAAGAATCCGCTATGAGCAGCATCAAACTGAACAAACTGATTCTGCAGGACATTGGCAACCATAAGTTGTTGTTTGTGGTGCTGGTGATGCTGGTGTTGTCGGCGATGGCGGTGGTGGAATTTACCCACCAGAACCGGCAGCTGACCATCCAGCAAGACAAATTATTCCAACAACGCGACGCTTTAGAAATGGAATGGCGCAATTTATTGGTAGAACAACGGGCTTTGTCAGAACACAGCCGGGTTGAGGAGATTGCCCAGTTGCAGCTCCAGATGGTTCGACCAACCGGGCAGCAGGATATAGTGGTGGATGAGCCATGAGCAGACAAGCGAAAAACCGTAAACACCCAACCGTGATCAGCTGGCGCTTTGCCTTTGTGGTGCTGTCGTTGTCGACGGTATTTTTTGGTTTGGTCGCCCGTGCTGCTTATTTACAAGTGGTTGAGCCGGATATGTTGGTGGAGCAAGGCGACTTGCGTTCGCTGCGGGTAAAATCCGACGAAGTGCTGCGTGGCATGATTTTAGACCGTAACGGCGAAGAGCTGGCGGTGAGTGTGCCGGTCGAATCTGTGTACGCCGATTCGAAAGTGGTGATGCAAGCCAATGCCAAAGGCGATAATCGTCGTTGGCATGCGCTGGCAGAAATGCTGCAAATCAGCCCGGAGCAACTGACTAAAAAAATCGCTACCGATCCGAAAAAGCGTTACGTCTATTTGCAACGCCACGCCAGTCCGGCAACTGTCGATTACATCCGTAAATTAAAGATCCCTGGTATTTATTTCAAACAGGAATCGCGCCGTTATTATCCGGCCGGTGAAGTCGCAGCGCATATTTTAGGTTTCACCAACGTTGATGATCACGGGGTGGAAGGCGTGGAGCGGCAGTTTGATCAACAACTCAAAGGCATCGATGGCCGTAAAGTCATTCGTAAAGACGCCAAAGGCCGTGAAATTGAAGTGTTAGAGCAAACCGATGCCACGCAATCGCGCAATTTGCAGCTGAGTATTGATCAGCGTATTCAGGCGGTTGCCTATCGTGAATTGAAAAAAGCCGTGCTGACCTATGGCGCAACTTCGGGCTCTATCGTGCTGGTTGATGTGCATACCGGCGAAGTGCTGGCGATGGTCAACAGCCCTTCTTACAACCCGAACAATAAAAAAGGTACTGCGGTGCATCGTTTTCGCAACCGTGCTATTACCGATACTTTTGAACCTGGTTCCACGGTGAAACCGTTACCAGTACTGGCGGCGCTGGAAAATGGCACTGCTGATCTCAATACGATTATTCCAACCGGACACGGCCCAATCCGGGTTGGTGGTGGTCGGGTACAAGATGTTACCGGCAATGGCGATCTGGATTTAAAAGGTATTATCCGTCGTTCCAGTAACATTGGCGTAACGCGGTTAGCGCTGAATATGCCACATGAAGATTTGCTGAAAATGTATTACAACATGGGTCTGGGTGAAGATACCGGCCTTGGCTTACTGGGCGAAAGTGCTGGTCAGCTGCGTGAACGTGCCCGTTGGTCGGAGCATGAACGTGCAACTTTATCCTTTGGTTATGGTTTATCAGTCACCGCAGTACAACTGGCGAGAATTTATGCCGCTATTGCCAATGGCGGCACGGTACGACCTTTGACCATTTTAAAAACTGACAATCCACCACCGGGTGAGCGTGTTGTTGCCGAACATAACGCCGATGCGATGGTCGAAATGTTAGAAGCGGTCACCGAAAAACGTGGTACTGCGACCCGCGCTAAAGTCGCTGGTTATCGCGTTGGTGGTAAAACAGGTACTGCGAAAAAAGCCATTGCCGGTGGTTATGGTGACGACTATATCGGTTCCTTTGCCGGCATCGGCCCGATTTCTCAGCCACGACTGGCATGTGTGGTCATTATCAATGAACCCAGCGGCGATTATTACGGTGGCGGTGAGGTAGCCGCACCAGTGTTCAGCGCGGTGATGGGCGCTGCGATGCAGCTCCTCAACCTACCCCCTGACGGTAATGACAGCCGCATCTCAAAAGTGACCGGAGGTCCAGATGCAGGTTAACCGACTCGAACAATGGTTATCCCCGTTTAAAGCGACTGTCGAAGGACAGTCGCTTTGTGCGTTAGAAAACCGACCAGAAATTTTACCGGCAGCGCAGCTGTGTATTAACAGCAAGCAGTTGAAAGACGGTGATATTTTTCTGGCGTTACCGGGCGTCACCTGTCATGGCAATCAGTTTATCCATACCGCGCTGCAGCATGGTGCGGCAATGGTCATCACTGATCAGTTGCTGCCGTCACACAGTGATTTAATCCAAGACCCGCGGGTGCTGGTGTGGCCGGATTTAGCCGCTGTGTTGCCAGCCGTAGTTAGCCGGTTTTACCTGGAAGCGGCCAGTCAGTTAAAACTGGTTGGCATTACCGGCACCAACGGTAAATCGAGCACTGCCATTTTTATCAATCAGCTCAGCCGGTTATTGGGCGAGCGGGCAGCGGTCATCGGCACTTTGGGCTTTGGTGAATTCCCAACCTTCACGCCATTGCAAAACACCACACCGCATCTGGTTGATTTACATAAGATATTTTCAGGAATGCGCGCGGCGGGCTGCCAGTTGGTGGCGATGGAAGTATCTTCACATGCGCTGGTGCAGCACCGGGTAGCAGGTTTAGATTTTGCGGTAGCGGTATTTACCAATTTAAGCCACGACCATCTCGATTATCACGGCACCATGCAAGCTTATTTTGAAGCCAAAGCCATGTTATTCCAGCCAGATTTGGCCAAAGCGGCAGTGATTAATGTGTCTGACGAATACGGTAAAAAACTCGCTGCCAGTACGCCGCTGCAAACGCTGGCATACGGGCGGCTGGCCGATTGTCAGGGCTTTACCCGTTATTTGGCCTATGACCAATTGCAAACCGATGGTCATGGCTTTCGCTGTCAGTTGCATAGTCATTTAGGTCATTTCCAGCTGCATATTCCACTGTTAGCCGAATTTAATGTGCAAAACGTGTTAGCAGCGATGGGGGCTCAATTGTTGTTGGGGCATGGTTTGCCTGAAATCGTCCGGGCCGTATCGCGGCTGACCGCAGTGCCTGGCCGGATGGAACAATTACAGTTTCCAGGTGATGTGACCGTCGTTATCGATTACGCCCATACGCCGGATGCACTGCAACAAAGTTTAGTCGCGCTGCGACAGCAAAGCCGCGGCCGGCTCTGGTGTGTGTTCGGTTGTGGCGGCGATCGTGATAAAGCGAAACGTCCGGTGATGGGACGGATCGCCGAACAGTACGCAGATCATGTTATCATTACCGCCGACAACCCCCGCACTGAAGCTGTGATCGATATCTGCAATGATATTGCCGCCGGTATGGTGACCGGCGCCAACTGCCAAATTGAAACTGACCGAGAGTCTGCCATTAAGCTGGCGCTGATCGAAGCGCATGCTGGCGATATGATTTTGGTCGCCGGTAAAGGTCATGAGTCTTATCAGGTGATTGGTACCAATGTGCGGGATTACGACGAACGTAAATTTATCAATAGTTTATTGGCGGAGATGTGCCGATGATCAGCCTTCATTTAGCTGAAATTGCTCCTGCGTTAGGCGCCCGTTTGCAAGGTGCTGATCTGGCGATTTCAGGTGTCAGCACTGACAGCCGGCAAATTAGCGCCGGTGATTTGTTTATTGCTTTAAAAGGTCCAAATTTCGACGCCCACCATTTTATCGCTGAAGTGGTCGGCAAAGGCGCAGTCGCCGTGGTGGTTGAGCACGAAGTTGCTGATTGCAGCGTACCACAACTGATTGTTGCCGATACTAAATTGGCACTTGGCCAGCTAGGCGCATTGGTCAAAGCCAGACTGGCGCCAAAAGCGGTGGCTGTCACCGGCAGTGTTGGCAAAACTACCGTCAAAGAAATGATGGCGGCTATTATGTCGCGCATTGGTAACGTGCTGGCTACCGCCGGCAACTTTAACAATGAAATTGGCGTACCCCTGACCTTATTGCGGCTGGAACCAGAGCATCAATATGCCGTGATGGAACTGGGCGCCAATCATCTGGGTGAAATTGCTTACACCACGTCATTGGTGAAACCCGATGTGGCGCTGATCACTAATGTTGCAGCGGCGCATTTGGAAGGTTTTGGCGATCTGTTTGGTGTGGCGAGAGCTAAGGGCGAAATATATACCGGCCTGTCAACCGATGGTCTGGCGATTGTGCCACTGGACAGTGAATTTCATAGCTATTGGTTACAGCGGTTAACCCATCTGAAAGTTCACACTTTTAGCATGGAACAGCAAAGTGCTGATTTTTATGCTGAAAATATCATGCTGGATAGCCAGGGTTGTGCTGGTTTTAATATGCATACCCCTTTTGGTCAGCGGTTTATTCAGTTGGTGCTGCCGGGTAAACACAATGTCGGCAATGCGCTGGCGGCGGCAGCGGCAACTTTGGCGCTTGGTGCCAGTATGACCGATGTGCAGTTAGGCCTTGCCGCAATGAAACCAGTCAAAGGCCGGATCAACGTGCATCAGCCACGTGAAAATCTGCGCATTATTGACGATACCTACAACGCCAATTCGGAGTCAGTGAAAGCGGCTACTGATTTATTGGCGTCCTATGGCGGCACCCGCATTCTGGTATTGGGTGATATGGGCGAATTAGGTCCGGATGCGCGCTTGTACCATGAGGAAGTCGGTATTCATGCCAAGCAGGCCGGAATTAATCAGCTGTTCACGCTCGGCGTGTTATCTCAGAACGCCAGCGAGCAATTTCATGCCCAGGGCGCGCATTTTAGTTCACGTCAGCAGCTGGTGACTAAGTTAACGCCGTTTTTAAATACCACAGCAGAAGTGTCCATTCTGGTCAAAGGCTCGCGCAGTGCCAAGATGGAGTTAGTTGTACAAGACTTGCTAGAAAGATGTCAGCAGGAGACAAGTGCATGTTAGTTTGGTTAGCCGAATATCTCACCCAATATGTGAATGCGTTTAACGTATTCAGTTACTTAACCTTCAGATCCATTCTGGGCATTCTGACGGCGTTATTCTTAAGCCTGTATTTCGGGCCAAAACTGATTGCTGCGTTGCAAAAACTGCAAATTGGCCAGACCGTGCGTGATGACGGCCCACAAAGCCATTTCTCTAAAAAGGGCACTCCGACCATGGGCGGCTTGCTGATTTTAGGATCGATTGCCGTCAGTACGCTGTTGTGGGCAGATTTATCGAACAAATACGTTTGGGTGGTGTTGTTTGTGCTGGTTAGCTACGGCTGGATTGGCTTTATCGACGATTACCGCAAAGTGATCCGCAAAGACCCAAAAGGCCTGATCGCCCGCTGGAAATATTTCTGGCAGTCGGTGTTTGCCATTATCACAGCATTTTTCCTGTACGCCACTTCGGACCGTCCGGCTGAAACCAGCTTGATTGTGCCCTTTATGAAAGACGTGTTGCCGCAACTGGGGCTGTTTTTCCTGGTCACCACTTATTTTGTGATGGTGGGTTTTAGTAACGCCGTTAACCTGACCGATGGTTTAGATGGCTTGGCGATAGTGCCGACCATCATGGTAGCGATGGCGTTTGCCATTATTGCTTACGTCAGCGGTAACGTGGTGTTCGCCAGTTATCTGCATATTCCGCATTTACCGCTCACCTCCGAGCTCGTTGTCGTCTGCGCCACTATTGTCGGCGCCGGGCTTGGCTTTTTATGGTTTAACACTTATCCGGCGCAAGTCTTTATGGGTGATGTTGGTTCATTAGCGCTAGGCGCCATTCTGGGTGTGATTGCGGTGCTGGTTCGGCAGGAAATTGTACTGATTATTATGGGCGGCATTTTTGTTATCGAAACGCTGTCGGTGATTTTGCAGGTGGGTTCATACAAACTGCGTGGCCAGCGGATTTTCCGGATGGCGCCAATTCACCACCACTATGAATTAAAAGGCTGGCCGGAGCCACGAGTCATCGTCCGCTTTTGGATTTTATCGATCATTTTTGTGTTAGTAGGTCTTGCGACCTTAAAACTGCGTTAATCAGGTGCATGGCATGACGAAGTTGTTTCAGGGCAAAAAAGTAGCGGTATTGGGGTTAGGCCTGTCGGGTCTGGCCACGGTGCGCTTTTTGCTGAAACAAGGCGTTAAACCGACGCTGATGGATACAAGGTTAAAAGTCAGTGGCCTGGAAGCAGTGCCGTCGGAAAAAGTTGATGGCATTTATTTAGGCGAACTGGATGCCAACCGGCTGGCGAAAATGGATGTGATTCTGGTAAGCCCTGGTCTTGATTTATCCCATCCGGCGATTCGTTTTGCCGCAGCGCAGGGCACGCAACTGGTTGGTGACGTTGAATTATTCGCGCTGAGCAATCAAAAGCCAGTACTAGGGATTACCGGTTCTAACGGCAAGTCGACAGTGACCACGTTAGTGGCTTATATGTTAGAGCAGAGCGGCATCAAAGCGCTGGCTGCTGGCAATATCGGTTTGCCGGTGCTCGATGCTTTGGCAGAAAGTGATACGGAAGTTTATGTGCTGGAGCTGTCGAGTTTTCAGCTGGATACCACCTATAACCTGCAGTTACTGGCGGCCTGCAATCTAAATGTGACCGAAGATCATCTGGACCGTCATGGTTCGATGGCTGCATATGCGGCAGCAAAACAACGGATTTTTCAGCATGCGGCGTTAGCGGTATTTAACGCTGAAGATGCACTGACAACACCTCAAAATCAGCCACAACAGCAGCAGCTGGCGCTTAGTTTAAATGGCGATGATTATGGCGTGGTTGAAATCAAAGGCGAACACTGGCTGCAAGTGGCAGGTGCGCCGTTGTTACCAGTGGTAGAGATGTCACTTGTTGGCAAACACAATCAATTTAATGCGTTAGCTGCAGCCGCTTTGGCACTGGCCGCTGGCGCCAGTCGCGAAGGTGTGGCAGCAGCGCTTCGTACTTATCAAAGCTTGCCGCATCGCTGCACTTTGGTCGCCAGTCAAAACGGTATCCGCTTTATCAACGACTCCAAAGCCACCAATGTTGGTGCGACTTTAGCGGCGATTGCCGGACTGCGTTCTGACGTCAGCGGCAAACTTATTTTAATCGCTGGCGGTGATGGCAAAGGCGCTGATTTTACTGAACTTGCTGCTGTATTAAAGGCGCAGGTTGATGTGCTGATCACCCTTGGTAAAGACGGTTCGGCTATTGCTGGATTGGTGCCTGGCGCTATTGAAGTGGCTGATTTAGCTGCAGCGGTAAAAGTGGCAGCAAATGTAGCTGCTAGCGGCGATTTAGTGTTGTTATCGCCAGCTTGCGCCAGTCTTGATATGTTTAAAAACTACGAAGAGCGGGGCCGGTTGTTCGCCGAGCTGGTGCAGAAGGTGCTGCTATGAAGCAATTGGCACTGAACTGGGTGAACAATATTGGCAATGACGTCGCTGATTGGTGGCAAGCCGAAGATGGCATCAGCTATGACCGGTTTTTCTTCACTTTAGTGGTGCTGTTGTTATGCGTTGGTTTTGTGATGGTGACCAGCGCTTCAGTGCCGGTGGCCGAACGTCTGTTCGACAATCCGCTGCATTTTAGTATTCGCCACGGCATCTATATGTTGATTGGTTTGTCGCTGGCCTATGCCGTGTTAAATATTCCCATTCAGTGGTGGCATAGTACCAATTTATTGCTATTGGTGATTGGTTTATTAGGTCTGATTGCGGTGTTGGCAGTTGGACGTAATGTCAACGGTAGTACCCGCTGGTTGTATATCGGGCCTATTGGTATTCAAACGGCAGAACCGGCTAAGTTGTTCTTTTTTGTCTATTTATCCAGTTATCTGGTGCGTCGCCACGACGAAGTCCGGGAGAACTTAAAAGGCTTTTTAAAGCCGTTGTTTATCCTGTTCGCCTTTGCCGTGTTATTGCTGATGCAACCCGATTTGGGCACAGTGATCGTGATGTTCGGCACCAGCGTGGTGCTGCTGTTTTTAGCTGGTGCTAAGCTGTGGCAGTTTTTTGGGCTGATTTTTACCGGCCTGATGTCGATTGCAGTGCTGATTATTTACAGCGAATACCGTTGGCGGCGGGTGACTTCTTTCCTTGACCCATGGGCTGACCCCTTTGGTAGTGGTTATCAGCTGACACAATCGTTGATGGCGTTTGGCCGCGGCGGTTGGTTTGGTCAGGGTCTCGGGAATTCCGTACAAAAACTAGAATATTTACCTGAAGCGCACACCGACTTTATTCTGGCGGTCATCGCCGAAGAAACCGGTTTATTTGGCGTGATGATGGTGATGTCGCTATTGTTTTTGCTGTTTGTGCGCGCTTTATGGATTGGCAAAAGGGCGCTGCAAAAAGGCTTAAGTTTTCACGGTTTTCTGGCTTATTCGCTGGCGATCTGGATTGGCTGTCAGACGTTCGTTAACGTCGGTGTGGCCACCGGCGTGTTGCCTACTAAAGGCCTGACGCTACCTTTTGTCAGTTCCGGTGGTAGTAGTCTGATCTTAATGCTGATTGCCGCGGCCATTATTCTGCGGATTGATTTTGAAGTGCGCCTCAAGGGCAAACATGCCATTAGCGGAGGACCGCATGATTAACAGCAATGGACCGACCGCACTCATTATGGCCGGTGGCACTGGTGGCCATATCTTCCCGGCGCAGGCAGTTGCCAAATTATTGCATGCAGAAGGCTGGACTATTCACTGGCTTGGCACTGCCGATCGGATGGAAGCCAAGCTGGTGCCGGGTTTTGGCTGGCATTTTCATGCGATTCAAGTTGGTGGTTTGCGCGGCAAAAGTATCAAAGCATTGATTAGTGCGCCCTTGATGTTATGGCGTTCGATTTGCCAGGCGCGCAAAGTTATTCAGCATGTACAACCGCAATTGGTGCTGGGATTTGGCGGCTATGCCAGCGGCCCAGGTGGTGTTGCGGCTTGGATGAAAGGTATTCCACTGCTTATTCATGAGCAAAATGCGGTGGCCGGTACCACCAACAAATTGCTGGCGAAATTGGCGCAGCAGGTGATGGTGGCGTTCCCGACGGCGTTTAGCCAACTTTCGCAGCGGCAGGTGTTGGGAAATCCGGTACGTAGTGAGCTGATTGGGCTAAAAACTGAGATTAATTTCAGTAAAGGCTTAAATATTTTGATCGTCGGTGGTAGTTTAGGCGCTAAACCACTGAATGATATTTTACCTGCGCAGCTGAAGCAGGTCGCGGCCTCTGGGCCTGTTCAGGTAAAACATCAGACCGGTCAGGCGATGTTAACGCAAGTGCAACAAAGTTACGCCGATGCACCGGCTTCGCTGCAAGTGGAAGTGACTGCTTTTATTGAAAATATGGCGGAATCGTACCGCTGGGCCGATGTTGTGATTTGTCGAGCTGGCGCTTTAACCGTCAGCGAAGTGGCTTGTGTTGGTGTTGCGGCCATCTTTGTGCCGCTGCCAAGTGCGATAGATGATCACCAGACGGCCAACGCTAACTGGCTGGTGCAACAAGGCGCTGCTTTGTTGTGGCCACAAACTGAGTTAAACAATGAGAATTTAGTGTCGCTGTTGCAAAGCTGGCTTTCAGATAAAACGCCGCTTGCACACATGGCACAACGGGCACGTTCTTGTGCCATCGACGACGCGGCCGAGCAGGTCGTGGCGGTTTGTCGACACGTGATAGGGTTGAAATAATATGAATACAATGACCAGGCCTCAGGAAAAAATTGCCATGCGCCGGGTGGAACGCATCCATTTTGTTGGCATTGGCGGGGCTGGCATGGGCGGTATTGCCGAAGTGCTGCTCAACGAAGGTTACAAAGTCTCTGGCTCTGATTTAGGTCCTAATCCGGTGGTGGAACGGCTGACGTCGTTAGGGGCTGAAGTCTGTTTTGGCCATGCTGCCGAAAATATCAAAGGCGCCAGTGTAGTGGTTGTTTCCAGCGCCATCAAAGCCGAAAACCCGGAAATCGCTGCTGCATTAGAACAACGAATTCCAGTGGTACGCCGCGCACAAATGCTGGCTGAACTGATGCGTTTTCGCCATGGCATCGCCATTGCTGGCACGCACGGTAAAACCACCACTACCAGCTTGGTGGCGTCAATTTTTGCCGAAGCCAACACTGATCCTACATTTGTGATCGGTGGTTTACTCAATTCCGCCGGGACCAATGCCCGGCTGGGTGCAGGCCGTTACCTGATTGCCGAAGCGGATGAAAGCGATGCTTCGTTCCTGCATCTGCAACCAATGGCCGCCATTATTACCAATATCGAACCTGATCATATGGAAACCTATCAGGGCGATTTTGAAAAAATGAAAAGCACCTACCTCGAATTCTGCCACAACCTGCCATTTTACGGCGTGGTGGTGGTGTGCATTGACGATCCGGTGGTGCGTGAACTCATCCCACAGATTGGCCGCACCGTGCTGACCTATGGTTTTAGCGACGATGCTGATTATCGCATCAGCGATTTCAGCCAAGCCGGGATCCAAACCGCTTTTGTAATCACCGACCCAACGGGCCACGGCCGTAGCGTGAAGCTGAATCTGGCCGGCAGGCACAACGCATTAAACGCCACCGCCGCTTTTGCCATAGCCAGCGATGAAGGCATTGCCGAATCTGCCATTTTAGCTGCCTTTGCCAAGTTTGAAGGTATTGGCCGGCGTTTTCAGCAATACGGTGAGTTTGAAACCGGCCGCGGCAAAGTGCTGTTGGTCGACGATTATGGTCATCATCCAACCGAAGTCGCTGCTACTGTTGCCGCTGCGCGTAATGCCTGGCCAGAGCGCCGGCTGGTGATGGCGTATCAGCCGCACCGTTACACCAGAACCCGTGATTTATACGAAGATTTCGCCCAGGTACTGTCAACTGTCGATACCTTGCTGCTGCTGGAAGTGTACAGCGCGGGTGAAGCGGCAATTGCTGGTGCTGACAGTCGCAGTTTATGCCGCAGTATTCGTGCCCGTGGCCAGCTGGATCCAATTTACGTGGCGCAACCGGCCGATTTAGCCGCCGCATTGGCTGATGTGTTACAGGACGGTGATGTGCTGTTGACGCAAGGCGCCGGCAATATTGGTGCGCTGGCTAAACAACTGGCGGCACAGCAACTACAGATTTCGTTATTAAAAGCCGGATTAAAGGCTGAGTTAAAGGCAGGATCCCAAAATGAGCAGTAATTTTGGCAAAGTCGCCGTGATGTTCGGTGGTACTTCAGCCGAGCGCGAAGTGTCATTAAAATCAGGCGCAGCGGTATTAAAAGCGTTACAAAATCAAGGCATCGATGCCCACGCTTTTGACCCGAAAGAACAGGATTTAACCCAGCTGAAAGCCCTTGGATTTGAGCGGGTATTTATTGTATTACACGGCCGTGGTGGTGAAGACGGTACCATGCAAGGCGCGCTGCAGCTGGCAGGCTTCCCTTATACCGGTAGCGGTGTGCTGGGTTCGGCGCTGGCGATGGATAAAATCCGTTGTAAGTTCCTGTTCAGCGCCCATGGCTTGCCAACAGCGCCCTTTGTAGTGGCGGTGAAAGGCGAAGTCATCGACCACGACGCTGTGATAACCCAGCTGAACGGCAAAGTGATGGTGAAGCCTGCTAACGAAGGTTCCAGTATTGGCATGAGCGTAGCCACCAACGGCGATGAATTAAAAGCCGCACTGGAACTGGCGTTTCAATATGATGCAGCGGTGTTAGTCGAGCAGTGGATCCAGGGCCGCGAATTTACCGTGTCAATGCTGGATGGTCAGGCGTTACCGGTAATTGAAATGCGCACACCCCGTGCTTTTTATGACTATGAAGCCAAGTATCAATCCAACAGCACCGAATATCTGTGTCCGGCGCCACTCAGCGCTGAGCAGACGTTATTTCTGCAACAGGTGTCTGTCGCTGCGTTTAAAGCTGTGGACGCCAAAGTCTGGGGCCGGGTTGATGCGATGATGGATGAAGCCGGCAATTTTTACCTGCTGGAAGTGAATACAGTGCCGGGTATGACCGAAAAATCGCTGGTGCCAATGGCCGCCAAAGCCGCTGGTTACAGTTTCGAGCAACTGGTTCATAAAGTGTTAGAGCAAAGCTGATGACAATAGTACGCAGTAAGCAAAAAACACCTTTCACGCCGGCTTTTGTCGGCGGGGTACTGTTTTTTCTACTGTCGTTATGTTTAGTGATCTGGTTTGTCAGTCGGGTTGTGGTCTGGGTGCAGGATCAACAAAATGCACCAATCCGCCAGGTGAAGCTGTACGGGGACTTTGGGCATATTCAACCAACAAAACTCCATCGTACTTTGCAGCAGGAATTTGTCGGAAATTACTTTAAGGTGAACGTTGATCAGGTGCAGCAGTTCCTGCAGCAACAACCATGGGTGTATCAGGTAGCCGTGCGCAAACAATGGCCTGATACGCTGGTGGTTGTGGTGACGGAGCACAGCCCGGTGGCGATTTGGAATCTGGAATATTTGCTGAACCAAAGAGGTGAGGTGTTTAAAGCACCCATTGCGCAGCTGAATTCTAAATTACCGCAACTGGCCGGCCCAAAAGGCAGCGAGCAGGATGCCCTGACCATGTTCAGCAGAGTTCAAAGCCTGTTAACATTGCACCAGTTTGAAGCAGCGCGTTTATCGGTGTCTGATCGCTTCGCCTGGCAGCTTACGCTGAGCAATGGCATCGAATTAAAATTGGGGCGTGAAGACACGCTCAAACGGGTACAGCGGTTTATCGATTTGTACCCTTCTATCAGTAAACATAAATCCGAAGCGATCGAGCAGGTCGACTTACGGTATGACACCGGTCTGGCGGTTCGATTCGCCCCAGCGCCTGTGCAATTGGAAAAGAGAAAAGCATGACCAAGTCGTTAGATCGGGAATTGATCGTTGGTTTAGATATCGGCACTTCGCAGATCAAAGCGCTGGTGGGCGAAATTACTGCAGACAATCAGCTGAGTATTGTTGGGGTGGGAACGCATATCGCCCGTGGTATGGATAAAGGCGGCGTCAATGATTTAAATCTGGTGGTACAGGCCGTACAGCGCGCCATCGATGAAGCAGAACTGATGGCCGATTGCCGGGTATCGTCGGTGTATTTAGGCATTACCGGTAAACATATTCGTTGTCAGAACGAAAGCGGCATGGTGCCAATCAACGATACCGAAGTGACAGCCGAAGATGTGGCAAACGTGATCCACGCTGCCAAGTCAGTACCCATTTCGGCAGAGCGCCGGTTATTACACGTATTGCCACAAGAATTTTCGGTGGATATGCAAGAAGGCATCAAAAGCCCTATCGGCATGTCCGGTGTGCGGATGGAAGCCAAAGCCCATATCATCACCTGCGCCAACGATATGGCAAAAAACATCGAAAAATGTGTTGAACGTTGTGGTCTGCAGGTAGACCAACTGATCTTCAGTTCACTGGCCTCCAGCTATGCGGTGCTGACCGAAGACGAAAAAGAGCTTGGTGTTTGTGTGGTGGATATGGGCGGTGGCACCATCGACATTTCTATTTACACCAATGGTGCGCTGCGCCACACCGCGGTGATCCCGGTGGCCGGTAATCAGGTGACCAGCGATATCGCAAAAATCTTCCGCACGCCGATTGGCCACGCCGAAGAAATCAAAATTCAGTACGCCTGTGCACTTCGTAGCATGGTCGGTAAAGAAGAAAGCATTGAAGTGCCAAGTGTTGGCGGACGTCCGGCGCGCAGTATGTCGCGGCATACGCTGGCTGAAGTGGTTGAGCCACGGTATCAGGAATTATTCGAGCTGGTGCTGGAAGAAGTCCGCGCCAGTGGTCTGGAAGAACAAATTGCCGCAGGTGTGGTGTTGACCGGTGGTACCGCCAAGATGGAAGGTGCTATTGAGTTCGCCGAAGATATCTTCCAGATGCCAGTGCGGTTAGGTTTTCCGACCAAATTAAAAGGTTTAGCAGAGTATGTACAGGATCCGGCCTACGCCAGCGTGGTAGGGCTGTTATTGTACGGCAAAGATGTGCGGCAACAGCAGAAAAAAGTCGGTGCTGCACGGGAATCAGTCGGTGGATTATTGCGAAAAGTCACCAGCTGGTTTAAAGGCGAATTTTAAGAGAGAGAGTATCCCTTAAATCATTGGCGTTACAAGTGGGCCGCGGTGGATAATGTGGCAAGTGAGTTTGACAACCCCCTGTAACGTCAAGGATGACGGGAATTAGCGTATAAAAACGGAGAGAGAGCTATGTTTGAGTTAATGGAAAACCACAGCGAAGAAGCTGTCATTAAAGTTGTAGGTGTCGGTGGTGGTGGCGGAAACGCCGTTGAATATATGGTTGCTAACAACATCGAAGGCGTCGAGTTTATCGCTGCCAACACCGATGCACAGGCACTGCGTAATTCATCTGCTCACGTTACTTTGCAGTTAGGCGCCAATGTCACCAAAGGTTTAGGTGCCGGTGCCAATCCGGAAGTCGGTCGCCGCTCAGCGGAAGAAGACCGCGACACCATCAAAAAAACCATTATGGGTGCTGATATGGTGTTTATCGCTGCCGGTATGGGTGGTGGTACTGGTACCGGTGCAGCGCCAATTGTGGCGCAGGTTGCCCGTGAATTAGGCATTCTGACGGTGGCTGTTGTGACCAAGCCATTCCCTTTTGAAGGCAAAAAACGTTCTAACTACGCCGACGAAGGTATTGCTGAGCTGTCCAAACATGTCGACTCGTTAATCACCATTCCAAACGATAAATTATTAAAAGTATTGGGCAAAGGCACCAGCCTGCTCGATGCGTTCAAAGCAGCCAACAACGTGTTGTTAGGCGCTGTACAAGGTATTGCTGAACTGATCACCCGCCCTGGTCTGATTAACGTCGACTTCGCCGACGTCCGTACTGTGATGTCAGAAATGGGTACCGCGATGATGGGTACCGGCCGCGCTTCTGGTCCGGATCGGGCAGAAGAAGCCGCTGAACAAGCGATTTCCAGTCCACTGCTGGAAGATATCGACTTATCAGGTGCCAAAGGCATTCTGGTTAATATCACTGCTGGCCTGGATCTGACTATCGAAGAATTCGAAATCGTTGGTAATGCCGTAAAAGCTTTTGCTTCTGAAAACGCCACTGTTGTTGTTGGCGCGGTTATCGACCCGGATATGTCAGACGAACTGCGGGTCACTGTAGTTGCCACCGGTATTGGTGCTGAGCGTAAGCCAGACATCAGCCTGGTGCATGGTCATCACCGTGCGGCGGAACCTGTGCGTACTCAGTACAACAGCCATTCAGCCAGCGTTTATGGCAATGCGGGCACCGTGTATGGCAATGCTGGTAATGCCGCACGTGAAATGCGTGATGCAATGCCTGCGATGGCGCCGGTTGAAGCGGCACAAAGCAAGCCACAGGCAGATAATAAAGCCAATATCGATATTTTTGATATTCCGGCCTTCCTGCGTAAACAAGCGGATTAATCTCAACTCAGAGACTTTTCCGCACGCAGGGTTGTGATATCGGGGCTGCGACCCGGGCATTGGCAAGTTTGTTAACATATGCTATGCTTCGCCGCCGTTTGGGTTTGTTCAAATATTGAACAGGACGAGAAAAAGATGATTAAACAACGTACTATCAGTAAATCTATCAGCTCTATCGGAGTGGGTTTGCACAAGGGTGAGAAGGTTACGCTAACTCTCCGGCCTGCACCTGACAACACAGGTATTGTGTTTCGTCGTGTTGACCTGAATCCAGTGGTAGATTTTAAAGTATCACCGGAACTGGTGGGTGATACCGTGATGTGTACCTGTTTAATCAACCCAAATGGCGTGCGGTTATCGACCACCGAACATTTAATGGCCGCAGTTGCTGGCCTTGGTATCGACAACCTGCTGGTTGAAGTTGATGCCGCCGAAATACCGATTATGGACGGCAGTGCCAATCCATTTGTCTACCTGCTGCTTGAAGCAGGCGTTAGCGAACAAAAGCTGGCGAAAAAATTCATCAAAATTAAGAAAACAGTGCGGGTTGAAGACGGTGATAAATGGGCAGAATTTAAGCCGCATCACGGTTTTCGCATTGATTTTGCCATCGACTTTGACCACCCGGTGATTTCTGAAACCAAACAACGGATGAAATTAGATTTCTCTGCTGCCCGGTTTATCAAAGATATCAGCCGTGCCCGTACTTTTGGTTTCCTGCAGGATATTGAATACCTGCGTGCCAATAACCTGGCGTTAGGTGGCAGTTTCGATAACGCCGTGGTGCTGGACGAGTTCCGGGTATTAAACCAGGACGGTCTGCGTTACGACGATGAATTTATCAAACACAAAATTCTCGATGCGATCGGCGACTTATATATGGCCGGTTACAGCATCCTCGGCGAGTTTAAGTCATACAAAACTGGCCATGCGTTAAATAACCAGCTGCTAAATGCGGTACTGGCTGATCAGGAAAACTGGGAATTTGTTACCTTTGACAAACCAGCGCAGTTGCCAATCTCTTATCTGGCTCCACAGCTTGCTTAAATAGACTGCTGAATAACCTCGAAGGCCAGAGCGCAAATACTCTGGCCTTTTTGTTTATACCCGTCATCCTTGAAGATATGGGGTTGTTGGCCGCCTTCACTCATAGGCGCTCCAGATTCGTTCAGTTGCCGCCTACCCAAATCTTCAATGATTTTGGGTATATAAGTTTGGATCAAGATTTTTTGCCAGCCGATGCCGCAAGGCGTTTTAAACTGGCAGCAAGCTGGGGATCAGCACCTTCTGCCGCGGCCAGCAAATAAGCGCCAGCTTGCTCCGACATCTGTCGTTGTACCGGTACTGTGGTTTGGTTCTGTGCTTGCTGATAACTCAGATCGGAGTTGGGGGTGAGGTCGATATCCAACCCGGCCAAATCAGGCAAGATTTTTTGGCGGAAATTGTCTAGAATGGCCGCTCTTTGCATTTTCAAGCGGGTTGCCCAGGCGGCAGAACCGCACAAAATTTGTACTCTGCCTGCCTGGATGCGGCTGACCTTGCAGAAATATGGTTTTTCCAGTTGCAGGATCCGGATTAATTCGGTATTAAGTTGACGCACTATTTCTGTCTGCTGGGTGCCTTGCAACAAAGTGTTCTGTTGCAACAACGCAGTGACGTCGACAGGTTTGCGTGTATAGCGGGCCATAACTAACAACAACCAGAAACTGAGGTCCCATGAGTCTACCAGTTTTTTATCGCGAGCAACATCGCAGCCATAGCTTTGGGGCAACTCCCCGGCAATGGGCGGTGACCGCGATCTTGTTGTTCTGCATTGCGATGGGTTTAGGGGCTGCGGCAGGCCGGTTGTGGACTGATGCCAGCCAGCAAGTATTGCCACTTTCAGGCAGTCCAACGGTGGATGCGGCACAAGTCGAAGCCATTCGCTTAAGAGCAGAGCACCAGATCGCAGCACTGACGGCCAAAGTGGCGTCGTTACAAGCGCAGGTGAACCGGTTAAATATGGTCGGCGAGCGCCTCATTGATGCCGCGAATTTATCATTGGATGAATTTGATCTGCATGCCGCGCCAGCTATTGGCGGACCGGCGCAAACACCGACTGAAATCAGTCTGGCTGAACTCAACCATGTGCTGCTGCAACTGACCGACCTTGAGCAAAATCTACAATCTGAACAAACGCGCTTTGCCTTACTTGAATCTTTGGATTTGAATCACAATATTGGTAATAACAGTCAGCTATCCGGTCGACCGGTGAAAAGCGGGTATTTGTCGTCAGGGTTTGGTGTACGCAACGACCCATTCAGTGGTCGTCCTGCGGTGCACAAAGGTGTTGATTTCGCAGGCGACGAAGGTGATCCGGTGTATGCCACTGCCGGTGGTATCGTGACCTGGGCCGGTGAGCGTTTTGGTTACGGGTTAATGGTTGAAATAGAGCATGCCGATGGTTATCGCAGCCGGTATGGTCATGCCAAAACGGTGAATACCGAAATTGGCAGTCTGGTCAGCAAAGGCCAGCAAATCGCAACTTTGGGGAATACCGGTCGTTCGACCGGACCGCATGTGCATTACGAAGTGTTAAAAGATGGTCAGCAAATAGACCCGATGTTGTTTGTGAATCGTCGGACTAAAAACTTATATGGCTCTGCCAGGACTGCGCG
This sequence comes from Rheinheimera sp. SA_1, assembly GCF_001669775.1. Lineage (GTDB taxonomy): Bacteria > Pseudomonadota > Gammaproteobacteria > Enterobacterales > Alteromonadaceae > Pararheinheimera. Next base: position 1,129,430 of record NZ_LXWK01000011.1, on the reverse strand, counting down.
CCAGTCTCAACAATAAAGTGGTACTTGGACAATGTTTGGAAAACTTTTTACCAAATTGATTGGTAGTCGCAACGATCGTTACCTGAAAAAACTTCAGAAGACGGTTGACCAGATCAACAGCATGGAAGGTCAGTTTTCTGCACTGTCCGATGAGCAGTTAAAAGCTAAAACCGCTGAGTTTAAGCAGCGTGTCACCGATGGCGCATCGCTGGATGATTTACTGCCAGAAGCTTTCGCCACGGTACGTGAAGCCAGCAAACGTATTTTTGGTATGCGCCATTTTGACGTGCAGCTGCTGGGCGGTATTGTGCTGCATCAAGGCAAAATCTCTGAAATGCGTACCGGTGAAGGTAAAACCTTAACCGCAACCTTACCGGCGTACCTTAACGCGCTGGGTGGCAGCTCAGTACACGTGATTACCGTGAACGACTATCTGGCGAAACGGGATGCTGCGACCAACGAGCCGCTGTTCAGTTTTTTAGGTCTGACGGTTGGCGTGAACGTGCCTGGCATGCAACATCAGGAAAAACAGCAAGCTTATGCCGCTGATATTACCTACGGTACTAACAATGAATTCGGTTTTGATTATCTGCGTGACAACATGGCGTTCAGCATGGCCGAACGGGTGCAGCGCGATTTAGCTTTTGCCATTATCGATGAAGTAGACTCGATTTTAATCGATGAAGCCCGTACCCCGTTGATTATTTCTGGTCAGGCTGAAGACAGTTCAGAGTTGTATCGCCAGATTAATACGGTGGTGCCGATGCTGGACCGCCAGGAAAAAGAAGACGAAGAAGGGCAGATGGGCGATGGTCACTTCACCATCGACGAAAAAGCCAAACAAATTTACCTGACTGAACTGGGTCAGATCCGGGTGGAAGAAATTCTGCTGGAACGGGGTTTGATGGCTGAGGGCGAGTCGTTATTCTCTGCCAGCAACATCACCTTATTGCACCACACTTATGCCGCTCTGCGTGCGCACAACCTGTTTAAGAAAGATGTTGATTACGTGATCAAAGAAGGTCAGGTTGTTATCGTCGACGAACATACCGGCCGTACCATGGAAGGCCGTCGCTGGTCTGAAGGTCTGCACCAGGCGATCGAAGCCAAAGAAGGTGTGCGCATTCAGAATGAAAACCAGACCCTGGCTTCAATTACTTTCCAGAACTATTTCCGTTTGTATCTGAAACTTTCAGGTATGACCGGTACTGCCGATACTGAAGCATTTGAATTTCAACAAATTTATGGCCTGGAAACCATTGTGGTTCCAACCAATCGGCCGATGGTCCGTAAAGATATGCCAGATTTGGTGTACTTAACGGCGGAAGAGAAATATCAGGCAATCATTAAAGATATCTTAGAGACCCGTGATGCCGCCCGCCCGGTGCTGGTAGGTACAGCTTCCATCGAGAGCTCAGAGTATCTGTCGACTTTGTTGCACAATGCAAAAATTCAGCACCAGGTGCTGAACGCTAAATTCCACGCTAACGAAGCGCAAATCATTGCTGAAGCCGGTCGTCCGGGCGCTGTGACTATCGCCACCAACATGGCCGGTCGTGGTACCGACATTGTGCTGGGCGGTAACTGGCAATCTGAAGTTGCCAAATTAACGGCGCCAACTGACGAGCAAATCAGCGAGATTAAAGCACAGTGGCAGCTACGTCACGATGCGGTAATTGCCTCTGGTGGCTTACATATTATCGGTACTGAACGGCATGAATCACGCCGCATCGACAACCAGTTACGTGGTCGTGCCGGTCGGCAGGGTGATGCTGGTTCCAGCCGTTTTTATCTGGCGCTGGATGATGCATTAATGCGTATTTTCGCCTCAGACCGCATGGCCGGTATGATGCGTAAACTCGGCATGGAAAATGGCGAAGCGATTGAACACCCGTTGGTCAGCCGTGCTATTGAAAACGCCCAGCGTAAAGTGGAAGCGCGTAACTTTGATATCCGTAAACAACTGCTTGAATTTGATGATGTTGCCAATGACCAGCGTAAAGTGGTGTACGAGCAGCGTAATGAATTGTTAGCCACTGACGACATTACCGATACTGTGGCGGCTATCCGTCAGGACGTAGTGCAATCGGTGCTGGATCAATACATTCCACCACAGTCGCTGGACGAAATGTGGGATATCCCGGGCCTGGAAAACCGTTTCCGCTCAGATTTCGCGCTGGATATGCCAATTGCCAAATGGCTGGCTGAGGACAACAAGTTATTTGAAGAAAAATTAAAAGAACGTATTCACGAAGTGGTGGAAAAATCTTACCAGCTCAAAGAAGAGATGGTTGGTGCGCCGGTGCTGCGTCAGTTCGAAAAAGCCGTAATGCTGCAAAGTCTGGACACACACTGGAAAGAGCATTTGGCAGCGATGGACCACCTGCGTCAGGGCATTAACTTACGTGGTTATGCGCAGAAAAACCCGAAACAGGAATACAAGCGCGAAGCCTTTGAGCTGTTTTCAACCATGTTGGATCAGTTAAAACTGGACGTGATCGGTGTATTGAGCCGCGTGCAGATCCGTGCTCCGGAAGACGTTGAAGCGGTGGAAGAGCAACGTCGTAAAGCCGATGCGGTTTCAAAAGAATTCCAGCATGAAGAAGCAGAGCATATCGGCGGCGAAGTACCGGAGACTCCGGCAGGCCCGGTGTTCCGCGAAACCGAAAAAATTGGCCGTAACGACGTATGCCCTTGTGGTTCAGGCAAAAAGTATAAACAGTGTCATGGTAAATTAAGCTAATTATTATTGACGTGACGAAACTGAAGTAACAAAAAAGGCAGAGTTTTCTCTGCCTTTTTCAATTGAAGAACAAAGCTGCCGAGCCTGAAAGCAGAGCAGCGTTGAGTCGCCGGAGCAAGCAATGCAAGCAGCAAAAAAATTAATCCATGTCGCGGTCGGAGTGATCCAGCGCGGCGAGCAGATTTTTATCAGTAAAAGACCTGATCAACTGCATCAGGGCGGTCGTTGGGAATTTCCGGGTGGCAAAGTCGAACAGGGTGAAACGGTGGTGGACGCACTCGGCCGGGAGTTGCTGGAAGAAGTGGGTCTGCAGGTGCTTCAGGCAACGCCGCTGATGCAGCTGGAATACGCATATCCGGAAAAAACCGTGTTACTGGATGTCTGGTTGGTCAGTCAGACAGAAGGCGCTGGAGAGGGCCTGGAGGGCCAGCAAGTGGCATGGGTGCATTACTCAGAACTTAGTCATTATCAATTCCCAGATGCCAATCAGCCGATTCTAGATCAAGTGTTAGCGTTGTATCAGGCTAAGTAGGGCGGACTCAGCGAAGCTAGTCCGCCATTGAGTACCTGAATTTCATTTCGCCATCTGGCGCACTACCGCTAACGCGGTGAGTGACGCCCTACTCAAATATATGAGTTTAGTTAAAAAAGTTGGGCGGACTCAGCGAAGCTAGTTCGCCATTACAACGGACTAATCTTTAAAAAATCCATTCTCTTGTGCCATTAACGCATCATCGAGCGCTAACAAATCAACATCGCCGAGGCCTGCTTCAATCGGGCTGGTATCCGGAATACGGCGGCTGTCGCTGGCCCATTCTCCTAAGTCGATGAGCCGGCAGCGATCGCTGCAAAAAGGCCGGAAGGCTGAATCTGGACCCCAGATCACTGCCGTCTGGCAGGTTGGGCACTTAACGGTGATTTGGCTCATAGCAAATTTCTGACATCAATAAATAAGGCGGCCAGTATACCGCAGTTTGTGCAGGATTTTATGAGGAGATGACCGTGAGGCGCAGCTGTTAACAACAAGCCAATTGGAAATGAATGTTTTTATCGGACGTGGCGCGTCCCTGAGTGTCACACAGTTGCATAAAGCGAATGGCATAGCGGTATTTATTGCCACTGATGGTCGGGTAACAGCCATATTCCAACGGATAATTTAAGCGCAGTAATTCAAACTGTTCGGTGTTGCTTTGGTAATAACCATTGTCGGCCACCACAGGTTGGAACTGGCCACGTTCGCGAATAAAGGTCAGAACAAAACTAATGGCACGTTCAACAAGTTGTAGTTGACCAATCCAGTCTTGTGCCGATTTTTGCCGGGTTTCCAGCGGTTGGGTGTACCAAAAATGCAGTTGTGGTAAATCAAAGTAGCAGGTGCCGCCCGGAATAAAAAATCGCTGTCGCAGTGGCCCTAAAAACTTATCATCTTTTAACACGTTGGCGAATTTTGACCCGCGGATCAATTCACTTTGTAGGCGAACCGCCTGTTGCAGCATCGTTTGCAGACTGTCATCGGAAATTGATGGATGACGGGACCAGCCAACCAATGCACTTTCACAGCGCTCAACGTCTTTGATTAAATCAGGGCGGATATCATTACGGTCTAAAACTTCAATCAGCGCAAATAACGAGGTGAAAAAACCAAGCTGTTGCGATTCATTGCCAAGTGCTAACTGATGGTTGACCTGTGCAAACAAATACTCCACCCGCAAATAGGTTCGGACTTTTTCATTTAGCGGATGTTCGTAGAGCAGTTCAGTCATAGTTGCAGTTCACCAGAATAACGCAACGGGCCGCATTTCGGCCCATCAGTTAACATAACCTTAAGTCAGCGATTTAGCTAGTTTTTCTGCCGCCAATGCCAAATAAACTTGGTGTAGTTGCCGAACTTTTTCTACTAACCCGGCAGGATCCTGATCATTATTAATAATCTGGTCGGCCAGTTGCAATCGCTGCTGACGTTCACATTGAGAGGCCATTATGGCCGCAACTTGTTGCTGGCTGACTTTGTCACGTAAACTTGTGCGCAAAATCTGCGTTTCCGGTTGAATATCCACGACTAACAGCTGATCGACCGCGCTGGTTAAACCGTTTTCAATCAGCAGCGGTGCCACCAGTAAGGCATAAGGCGAGACAGCGATTTGCAACTGCAGCAGCATTTGTTGTCGGATCAGCGGGTGTAGTAGTTGATCAAGCCAGTTTTTAGCAGTGCCATCGCTGAAAATCCGTTCACGCAGTAATGGCCGGTTTAAACTGCCGTTTGCTTGCAACATCTCATGTCCAAAATGTTCTGCAATCGCCGTTAAAGCCGGTTGTCCTGGTTCAACCACTTGCCGGGCAACCACATCGGCATCAACCAGCACTATACCCAAAGCCGCAAACAGATTGGCAACAGTCGTTTTACCACTGCCAATACCACCGGTTAAACCCACAATAAAATTGCACATACGCTACTCATGACCTGCGGTTTACAAGCCAAGCGTTGCAAGGTATGCGGCGGTGATTTGCTCGCCCCATAACATGGCGATAAAGCCTGCCGCAGCAATATAAGGGCCAAATGGAATGGCGTTATTTTTGTCTTTACCTTGCATCGTTAACAGCAGAGTACCAATCACCGCACCCACTAATGACGACAACAAAATAATCAGCGGTAATTGTTGCCAGCCTAACAAAGCACCAAATACTGCCAGTAATTTGAAGTCGCCAAAGCCCATTCCTTCTTTGCCGGTCAGCAATTTAAACAGCCAATACACTGACCATAACGACAGGTAACCAAAAGCAGCGCCGGTAATGGCTGTTGTGGCATCGACGGTGCTAATGCCGGCTGCTGCAGCTACCAACGCCAGCCACAACAACGGTAACGTCAGCTGATCCGGCAGCAGCATCTTATCGATATCAATAAAGATTAAAGCGACTAACAGCCAGGTAACAACGAGGTACAACAAACCAAGACCAGTCGCACCGGTTTGTGCTGCCACAGCCACCGATACCAGGGCGGTGACTAGTTCGACCAAGGGGTAACGTTTAGGAATGGCAGCCTGGCAATACCGGCAACGGCCTTTTAACACCAGCCAGCTTAGTAGCGGAATGTTATCCAGCGCACTCAATTGATGCTGACATTGCGGGCAGCGCGAGCGTGGCACCGCCAGATTAAACGCCGGTTGTTTTAGATGCTCTTTTTCAGGTTCGAAATACTCCTGATACTCTTCCTGCCAGCTTTGCTCCATCATTTTGGGTAAACGGTAGATCACCACATTGAGGAAACTGCCCACGCAGAGGCTGAATATAAACACCAGCACAGCATACCAAAGCGGCGATGTTTGAAAAAACGCCACTATCAATTCGAAACTTTGTCCAAAATCTTGCATCATTTGATAACCGAACCCAGTTGGAAAATTGGCAGGTACATGGCGACAATCAAGCCGCCGATAATTACACCCAATACGGCCATAATCAGCGGTTCTAACAACGCAGTTAAGCCGTCCACTGCATCATCCACTTCCTGCTCATATATATTGGCCACCCGTGCCAGCATGTCGTCTAAAGATCCTGATTCTTCGCCAATCGACACCATTTGGATGACCATTTCCGGAAAGCGGCCAGTCGTTTTCATTGAACTGTACATCTGGCCACCGGCTGAAACATCGGCCCGCACTTCCATAATGGCATTTTTATAAATTTCATTACCGGATGCGCCAGCTGCTGATTCAAGTGCTTCGATCAGCGGCACGCCGGCTGCGAAAGTGGTCGATAAGGTACGGGCATAGCGGGCTACAACGGCTTTGTTAATAATCATCCCCATCACCGGCATTTTTAGCGCCATGGCATCAACAGCAGTTTTGAATTTTAAGCTATTGGCGTAACCTTTTTTAAAGGCAAATACAGCACCCATAATGGCAAACAGCACTACCCACCAATAGACCTGCATCCATTCAGAAATACCTAAAACGAATAATGTAAAAGCGGGTAATTCTGCACCAAAACCAGCAAATACTTCAGCAAAAGAAGGCACCACGAAAATCAGCAAAATCGAAGTCACGAGCATCGCAACTACCATCACTGCAATTGGGTAAAACATCGCTTTTTTGATTTTGGATTTCAGCGCTTCGGCTTTTTCTTTGTAAGTCGCAACCCGGTCAAAAATCCGGTCTAATGCACCTGATTGTTCGCCTGACTTCACCAGGTCACAATACAATTCGTCAAAATACTTAGGGTGTTCCCGCAGCACTTCTGACAATGGAATACCACTTTGCACTTTCAAAGAAACTTTTTGCATTAGGTTTCGAAGTGATTTTTTCTCAGAGCCGGTGCTGATTAAATCAATTGATTGCACCAAAGGTACACCAGCCGCAAGCATGGTGGCGATTTGTCGGGTCAATACCGCCACATCAGCGGCTGTAATAGGCGCATCACCACCAAATAGACTTTTTGCTTTGCGTTTGACCAAGGAAGGGGTAACACCTTGCTGGCGCAACATGGCTTTGGCTTCATTAATCGAATTTGCACGCAGTTCACCATCGGTTTTTTTACCCCGCCGGTTCACGCCTTTCCATTCGTAGGTATCTTGCTCTTTTATTTTTGCTTGTGGAGCCATGACAAAAAATCCTTGAAGCAGTCAGTGGTACTGGCTGCAGTTTAATTAAACGTTGGTCACCCGGTTGATTTCCGCCAGGCTGGTTAAACCGGCGGCGGCTTTTAGTAAACCGGATTGCCGCAAGTTATTCACCCCGTCCAGTTGTGCTTGTTTGGCAATTTCCAGCGAGTTATCACCTTGCATGATTTTCTCAGCAATAATGGCTGAAATGGGCATCACTTCATAAATACCTACCCGGCCTTTGTAACCGCCGGTACAGGAATCACAGCCAACGGGTTTACACAGTTTCATCGTTGGTAACTGAGCCGCGGTAAACCCCTGTTTTAACAGTTCAGCTTCAGGCAAAGATTCGGGTGCTTTACATTTGGAACAAAGCCGCCGCGCCAAACGCTGCGCGATAATTAAAGTGACCGAACTCGCCACGTTATATGCGGGCACCCCCATATTCAGCAAACGGGTTAAGGTTTCCGGCGCAGAGTTGGTGTGCAGCGTACTCATGACCAAGTGGCCAGTCTGCGCTGCTTTAATGGCTATTTCGGCGGTTTCCAGATCGCGGATTTCCCCCACCATGATGACGTCAGGGTCTTGTCGTAAAAATGATTTTAACGCGGCAGGGAAGGTTAAACCGGCTTTTGGATTGACCTGTACCTGATTTATCCCAGGTAAGTTAATTTCTACCGGATCTTCTGCGGTGGAAATATTAGTTTCTTCGGTATTTAAAATATTCAGGCCGGTATACAAGGACACAGTTTTACCGCTACCGGTGGGGCCGGTCACCAGAATCATCCCTTGCGGCTGTTCCAATGCTGCTAGATACAGCTTCTTTTGTTGTTCTTCATAACCAAGAATATCGATGCCTAGCATGGCGCTGTCAGAGTCTAAAATCCGCATCACGATCTTTTCGCCCCACAGCGTGGGTAAGCTGCTGACCCGAAAATCGATCGATTTTTTCTGCGACAATTTTAGTTTAATCCGGCCATCCTGTGGCACCCGTTTTTCGGCGATATCCAGGCGCGACATGACTTTGAGCCGGGCTGACAAGCGGGTCGAAAGCGCCACCGGCGGTGAGGCTACTTCATGCAAAATACCGTCGATGCGAAAGCGAATGCGGTAGCTTTTTTCATAAGGTTCAAAGTGTAAATCGGATGCACCTTTCCGAATAGCGTCATGCAGCATTTTATTGATAAAGGTAATAATCGGGCCATCTTCAGCTTCATTGCTGTCGTCGTCATCACCGGAATCTGACAACCCCATGGAACCTAAGTCCCAATCGGTATTAGAAAAGCTGTCACTGGATTTTTGGTCAAACACCCGGTCAATCAGTTTATGCAGCTTGTCGTATTCAACCACTACCAGTTCGGCATGGAGGCCGGTACTAAATTCAAAATCCTCGACCGGTTGCATATCAGTCGGGTCAACCACCGCCAGAAATAGCGTGCGATTGCGTTTAAATACTGGCAAAACCTGATGTTTGCGGATCAGTTTTTCATTACGTTCTTGCTCTGGCACATAATCCAGATCGTAATAATCTAAATCCAGCAGGCTATGCATAGTAAAACCAGCCGCTGCAGTGGCGAGCGCTTGTGGTGTCAGGAGTTTTTCGGTAATCAGAAAGTCGGCGACGGTAGGATATTGATGGTTTTTTTCCGCTGCCAGTTTAGTGCAATGCCCGGCATCAATCAGGCCAGCCTGACCTAAACGGCGAAGAAGAATTGATTGCAGGTTAAAAGCCATAACGACAACACATCCATCATTCAGATATCAATAAGAAAATCAACATTTTTGATTATGACAGTGAGAAACAGGAATTCAACTGTTAAGTGATAACGGGTAATAAATGTCACGTCCTGCAAACAAAAAAGCTCTCCATTTAGGAGAGCTTTTTAAGCGATTAACTTATTACAGTGGACAAGAAGCTGGAACGAATTCAGCCGTGGTACCTGCCGATTGGCAAGACCATACACCAGTTGTACCATCGCGAGTCCAAGTCAGAGTTGCAGTTGCAATCTGGCTAGGTGCGTTTTGGATGGCGCATTCAATGCTCGTACCATCAACAGTGATAAGACAGTTTTGTGTTGCAGCAACAGACAACCCAATGTCATCAGCCGCAGCTGGGGTTTCGCCGCGATTCACAAGTTCTTCAAACAATGTCTTACCAGCAGAAATTTCCTGCAGGCCGGCAGTCATTTTAGAGCGTGCCTGGTAGCTAGAATAAGCTGGCAGTGCTACAGCGGCCAGGATACCGATGATCGCAACAACGATCATTAATTCAATTAAGGTAAAGCCTTGATTACGTTTCATAGTACTTCTCCAATTTCCAATTTGAGTGTGTAGAACCCGGGGGGCTGTTTTCTATTCTGGCCATTTTTGAGCGTTACGCAAGAAAAAAATGCACATTTGTAAATATTTATTTTTTCATATCGCAACATTATGAAATCAAACATAATTTTTGTTTATTTTGGGGCGTTAAATGGGGTGAAACTGCAAACTGGTTTGAACTTTGTATATATAGCAATTATCTTGCCATGGCAATTTAAGTTGTTGAATAATATATATTATTAAATTTACCTAGAATAGGTGCGTTTTTTTTGCAAAAAAGCCATAAAACTTATTTTTAACAAGGTTGGCATTAAATTTGATATTTGATTGATTTGTACGTTGTAGCACCATGCTGATCTTTTATAAAGATAGCCGTCTGGAAGGTTTGAATTGCAGACTTTGAGCAGAGGAATAAATTCAGGTTGGTGGTCAACAGTAGGGCGCGACTCGCCGCAGGCAGTCCGCCATTCACAACCAACGGGTAAGCTTATAGTGTGGATATGGCGAACCTGACGCGGTGAGTGTCGCCCTACGACGGAATTGGTTTACAGCAAGCAAAAAAGACCGGTTATAAGCTACGTAACCGCATCGAAAGGTCGATGGCTCTGATGTTTTTGGTTAAAGCGCCACTGGAAATATAATCCACCCCGGTGCTGCTTAACGCTTTTAATGCTTCGATGGTGATATTGCCTGACACTTCCAGTTTCGCCTGACCCTTGTTCATGGTCACAGCTTGCTGGATATCTGCGATATAAAAGTTATCCAGCATAATAATGTCGGCACCGGCCTGCAACGCCTGTTGCAGCTCAGTCAGATCTTCTACTTCTACCTCGACCGGTTTGCCGGGAAAATTTTGCCGGGCCGTGGTGACCGCAGCTTTTATTGAGCCAGCGGCGGCGATGTGGTTCTCTTTAATTAAAAACGCATCATACAATCCAATCCGATGGTTTTTACCGCCACCACAACTTACTGCATATTTTTGCGCCAATCTAAGGCCTGGCAAAGTTTTGCGGGTATCCAGCAGTTTGGTTTTGCTGTCACCGAGCAGCGCCACATATTGCGCAGTGGTCGTTGCGGTACCACTTAAGGTTTGCAGGAAATTCAGTGCCGTACGTTCACCGGTTAACAACATCCGCGCCGGGCCGCTGATTTCACACAATAGGGTGTTGCTGCTGACGGCATCACCGTCTTTGACATGCCATTGAATGACCACCTGATCTGACAATTGCTGAAATACTTCATCCACCCAGGCTACACCACAAACCACACAATCTTCGCGGGTAATAATGGTCGCAGTGGCTTGTTGCTCGCCGGGGATCAAGGACGCGGTGATATCCCCTTGCTGCAATGGCAAATAACCTAAATCTTCGGCTAACGCATGACTGACGCCACGGCGAATTTCCTGCGCCAGACGTTCGTTGTGACTTAAGTCGGGGTTATTTTTCTGAGTATATTGGTCAGTCATCATAAGTTTCTTTGAATAAGTTGCAATTGATTTGCTTGTTGCGCGAATTCTAAATGCTTTAACGCGCTCATTCCTAGCAAAATCTCTGATCCGGTTAAATTCGGCACTATGCTGGCGCTGAGGTTTGTTAGCACAATATCCCCCAACTGTAGTTGATCAATCTGGCTTTGATAGACCGTTGTTATCCCATTAGCGGTAGCTGTCTGATAAGCACGGCCTTGTATCATACCGGTTCGGCTTGCCACTTCGCTGGAAACCGCCACCATGGTCGCGCCGGTATCAAGCAGAAAATCGACATCCTGACCATTCAGTTTTAAGGTGCCGACATAGTGCCCCTGACGGTTAGCTGTCAGCACCACAGTACGTTCACCGCCTGCGCCAACGGCAGACCGTAACTGTTGATTTGGGTTCAGTTGCTCAGCCAGATAATCGTCAAAAAACAAATAAATAACACCCAACAGCATCAGCCAGGCGATTACGGCAAACCCTTTACCGAGTTTAGTTGTAGGATCAGGCGCTTGCATTCACTTCACTCTGCACTGACAATAGAGGCACAGCATAAACAGCGTGACGCACAATTGCAAAAGCTACCCACCATCACCATGCGGCCCTGTACCCATTGGGACGAGCGACCAGACGGCACTGAAATCAGCTTGCTGGTCATTCACAACATCAGCCTGCCACCGGGCCTATATGCTGCGCCGCATCCGGATACACCTTATATAGATGATTTTTTTGGCGGGCGGCTCGACTGCAGCGCACACCCATATTTTGCCCAATTACAAGGGGTGAGGGTGTCAGCGCATTGCGTGATCTACCGTGATGGCCGGGTGTGGCAATATGTGCCTTTCGCAAAACGCGCCTGGCATGCGGGGGTCAGTCAGTTTCAGGGACGCGATAAATGTAATGATTTTTCGATTGGTATTGAACTGGAAGGCTCCGATGACGAGCCTTTCACGCCGTTACAATATCAAGCCTTAATAAAGCTGTGTGATGCTTTAATTCAACAATATCCGTTATTGTCAGTGCAGACGATAGTGGGGCATAGTGACATCGCGCCGGGACGTAAGACGGATCCGGGTCCGGCATTTAACTGGTCAGACTTTCTGGCTGAATTAACGGCTTTGCAGCATGCTTGCCGCACTCAACTGGAATAGGGAGCAAAAATTATGACCTTAATCAGCATGTTAATCGCACTTATTATTGAAAGGCTAGCCGTTCGTACCAAAGCCTGGCAGTGGGTCAGTTATGTGCAGCCCTATTTACAAGTGTCGCGGCAAGGACCGCTGGCTGGTTTGATCAATAGCCAGTTTGGCATCGTGTTGTGGTGGTTGTTACCCGCCATCGCCGTGGCGGTGGTGTTGTTTGTGGTCGATTTCTGGTTACTGAATTTGCTAGTGAATACGGTGGTGTTGTTGCTGTGTATTGGCTGTTGGCATTATCGGCAACTGTATAAACAATATCTGAATGCGGCCGAGCGCCAGGATCAGGAAGCGGCGTATCTGGTGATGCTGCAAATTAATAACCACGCCGGCATTGTTTCGGACGAGCTGAGCCACGGTCAACGGCTAATCTGGTTGAATTTTAAATATTATGCGGCGGTATTGTTCTGGTTTGCTTTGCTCGGTGCTTTTGGTGCCATTGCCTATGCTATGTTGCGCCAACTGGCTGAGCCTGTGACTTATCTTGATCTGGCCGATGTGAAAACTTCGACTGAAACCGTTGATGCGACAAATAATGAAGTCGTTGCTGACGCTGCTGTTGAAACCGCTGCCGATTTAGATGGTGGCGATGCAACTTTTGCTCAGTCTGGTGCTGAGCAAACGACTTCGACAGGAACTGCTTTTGAACAATCAACAGCCCAGTCTGCTTTCACCACAAGTAACGCCAGCAACCTGGAGCAACAACAGCGAGTGCAAGGTTTTGCCTCAGACCTTAGCCATTGGGCGGATTGGCTGCCGGTGCGGTTATTCGGTTTAGGTTTTGCGCTGGTCGGGCATTTCTCCAAAGCTTCAGCAGCGCTGATTGCTTATCTGGTCGATAGCAGCACCCCGGCGGAAATTGTGTTGTCAGATATTGCTAAAGCCGCCGAGCCGTTGCCAGACGAACTGCGCAATTGCAGCAGCGAAGTATGCTCTTTAGTGCAGCTGTCAAAACGCAATATTCTGTTTTTCCTGGCTTTAGTTGCGGTATTAACCTTAAGTGGGTTGTTGTCTTAGTTTAATTTGGACCAAGGCGTACTGCCGCTAACACGGTGAGCACGCCCTACTTTTTTTGTTTTAAAATAACATGTTAAAAGCCGCTCAGTAGGGCGTACTCGCCGAAGGCAGTACGCCGGCATCCAGTAAATGCCCACCGACATATAATTCACATTTAATTATTTCTACGCACTGGCGGATCAGCGCAAGCACTTCATACTTGTTGCTTCGAACCTGAACTCATGGATGAATTCAAATGGACTATCGCAGGCAATGGCGATCCGGTGGTTGTTATTTTTTTACTCATACCTTATTAGATCGCACTCAAACTTTACTCACCGATCAAATTGAAATTTTACGCACGGCTTTTCGGCTGGTAAAAAAACGTTATCCATTTTTTATTCATGCCATGGTGGTATTGCCAGATCATTTCCATTGTTTACTCGAGTTACCGGAAGGGGATCATGACTTTTCTATCCGCTTTCGATTGATAAAAATGTATTTTTCCCGAGCATTGGCTATTCAAGAACCCCGTAGTGCATGCCGCATACGGCGACGTGAACGTGGTATTTGGCAGCGCCGGTATTGGGAGCATCTGATCCGCGACCAACAGGATTTTCTTAATCACATCAATTACATTCATTGGAATCCTGTGAAGCATCAACTGGTGAATCTGATCTTAGAATGGCCTTATTCCAGTTTCCATCGTTATGTGGCATTAGGCTGGTATTCGTTAAATTGGTGCGGTGACGATCAAAACAGCGGTTTTATAAAAATTGGCGGCGATGATGGCTAGAATGTTGGAGTTGTTGTGAGATTGCATTTAGTAATGGCCTACTACCGCTGACGCGGCGAGTAGCGCACTACGGTAAATATTTGAATTTAAATTAAAAAGTAGGGCGGATTCACCGAAGGTAGTACGCCATCGAAGTTCGCTGAGAATCTCTAATCCGGCGTACTGCCGCTGACGCGGCGAGTAGCGCCCTACGGTAAGCTTATGAAATTAAATACAAAAAGTAGGGCGGATTCACCGAAGGTAGTACGCCATCGAAGTTCGCTGAGAATCTCTAATCCGGCGTACTGCCGCTGACGCGGCGAGTAGCGCCCTACGGTAAGCTTATGAAATTAAATACAAAAAGTAGGGCGGATTCACCGAAGGTAGTACGCCATCGAAGTTCGCTGAGAATCTCTAATCCGGCGTACTGCCGCTGACGCGGCGAGTAGCGCCCTACGGTAAGCTTATGAATTTAAATACAAAAAGTAGGGCGGATTCACCGAAGGTAGTACGCCATCGAAGTTCGCTGAGAATCTCTAATCCGGCGTACTGCCGCTGACGCGGCGAGTAGCGCCCTACGGTAAGCTTATGAATTTAAATACAAAAAGTAGGGCGTACTCGCCGAAGGCAGTACGCCATCGAATTCAGTCTGCATCCTTTATTGGTCTGACCAATTCTGCATCCTTCGAAAATTAAGTTGTTTTTAGAGCTTATACTCTAGCTATTTCACGCTAAACCACCCCCGGACTGTCAGGTCGAATTTACATCAACTACGCTTTCTGTTACCTTATGGCTCGTTGATGTAAATTGGTCTTACCAATTTACAAGAAAAATAAAAATACCAAAAGCAAACATAATAAAACACCCCGGACTGTCACATGCTCTCAAGCTTGTAGCAACCGGTGGGGACCAGGATGAATACGCTGAAAATAAAACCTGCCAAATTATCAGACCGTATCGTCGAGCAGCTGGAACATATGCTGCTGGAAGGCACTTTTGCGCCCGGGCAGAAATTGCCGACCGAACGCGAATTGGCCGAACAATTTGATGTGTCCAGGCCCAGTCTGCGTGAAGCGCTGCAGAAAATGGAAGCCAAAGGCTTGGTCAGTCGTAAACAGGGCGGTGGCACTTATGTCTGTGACAATTTGGTCGGCGGTCTCACTGATCCGCTGTTTGAACTGATTGGCCGCCATCCTGAATCCCAATTTGATTTACTGGAATTTCGCCATGCCTTAGAAGGCATTTGCGCTTATTACGCTGCGCTGCGGGGTACCAGTACCGATTTCGCTGAAATTAAACAACGTTACGATGAAATTTGTAGCGCGCAACAACAACAGGATTTGCCAGCGGAAGCCAAAGCAGTTGGCCAACTTTATTTAGCGGTGGCAGCCGCATCACACAATGTGGTGTTGCTCCATCTGGTACGCGGTTTAACGCCGCTGGTAGAGCAGAATATTCAGCTGAACCTGGAAATTCTGCGGCAAAAAGACGGGATAGTGAGCCAGCTGAATGCACATCGGCAGCGTCTCATGGAAGCAGTGATCAACGGTGAGCCGGAGCAAGCCCGGCAAGCCAGCAATAGCCATCTGGCCTTTATTGAAGAGGCTTTGCTGGAAGCTGATCGGGAACGCTCACGCCTTGCACGCTCGCTGCGTCGGTCACAAACTACCTGACCAGCGTACTTACTTTTAATGAAACAGACCCTGCTGCTGGCAGGCTCGGAATATAGGAAACTTTGATATGTCTGAAGTCAGTCAAATTGACATCGACGCGCTCGAAACCAAAGAATGGTTAGAAGCCCTTGAATCTGTAGTGCGCACCGAAGGTGTGGAACGCGCGCAGTTTCTGTTAGAGCAGGTACTGGAGCAAGCACGCCTTGAAGGTGTGGCCATGCCAACCGGGATCACCACCAACTATATCAATACTATTCCGCCACAGCAGGAACCGGCTTATCCGGGTGATGTGAATCTGGAAAAACGCATCCGTTCGATCATTCGCTGGAACGCCATTATGATCGTGCTGCGCGCTTCGAAAAAAGAACTGGATTTGGGCGGCCATATGGCGTCTTACCAGTCTTCAGCCGCATTTTATGAAACCTGTTTTAACCACTTCTTCCGCGCACCAAACGAAAAAGACGGCGGCGATTTAGTCTATTATCAAGGCCATATTTCTCCGGGTATTTACGCCCGTGCTTTTGTGGAAGGCCGTTTAACAGCTGATCAGCTCGACAACTTCCGTCAGGAAGTCGGTGGCGAAGGTTTATCCTCTTATCCGCATCCAAAACTGATGCCGGAATTCTGGCAATTCCCAACTGTTTCTATGGGCTTAGGTCCAATCACTTCTATCTATCAGGCGCGTTTCCTGAAGTATTTAGATGGCCGTGGCATGAAAGATACCAGCCAACAGCGTGTTTACGCTTTCTTAGGTGATGGTGAGATGGACGAGCCGGAAAGCCGTGGTTCGTTATCTTTTGCTGCCCGCGAAAAGCTGGATAACCTGTGTTTCCTGGTCAACTGCAACCTGCAGCGCCTGGACGGCCCGGTGATGGGCAACGGCAAAATCATCCAGGAACTGGAAGGTTTATTCCGTGGCGCTGGCTGGAACGTGATTAAAGTGGTGTGGGGCAGTGGCTGGGATAAGCTGCTGGCCAAAGACACCACCGGCAAACTGTTAGAGCTGATGAACGAAACCGTTGACGGTGATTATCAGACTTACAAAGCTAAAGATGGCGCTTATGTGCGTCAGCATTTCTTCGGACGTTACCCGGAAACGGCAGCCTTGGTTGCTGATATGACCGACGAAGAGATTTTTGCGTTAAAACGTGGTGGTCACGAGCCTTCAAAACTATACGCAGCCTTTAAAGCGGCGCAGGAAACCAAAGGTCGTCCGACTGTTATTCTGGCCAAAACCATCAAAGGTTATGGCATGGGCGAAGCCGCTGAAGGCAAAAACATCGCTCACCAGGTGAAGAAAATGGATATGACGCACGTGCTGCAAATTCGCAAGCGTCTGAACCTGGAAGATTATTTAAGCGAAGAAGATGTACAGTCGTTGCCTTACCTGACGCTGCCGGAAGGCTCGCCAGAGCACAAATATCTGCATGACCGTCGTGCTGCGTTAAGCGGTTACACGCCGGTGCGTTTGCCAAACTTTACCAAGCCGCTGACGCTGCCAGAACTGCCGGCTTTTGAAGGGTTACTGGAAGAGCAAAAACGCGAAATTTCGACCACCATGGCCTTTGTCCGTGGCCTGAATATCCTGCTGAAAGATGAAAATATCGGTAAGCAAATTGTGCCGATTATTGCCGACGAAGCCCGTACCTTTGGTATGGAAGGTTTGTTCCGGCAAATTGGTATTTATAACCCACGTGGCCAGACCTACACCCCGGAAGACCGCGCCATTGTTTCTTATTACAAAGAAGAAACTTCAGGCCAGGTCTTGCAGGAAGGCATTAACGAACTGGGCGCAATGGCATCCTGGGTGGCGGCGGCAACGTCTTACAGCACCAACGATCTGCCGATGATCCCGTTCTACATTTACTACTCGATGTTCGGCTTCCAACGTGTGGGCGATATGGCATGGCTGGCTGGCGATCAACAAGCCCGCGGTTTCCTGCTTGGCGCAACGGCTGGCCGCACCACGTTAAACGGCGAAGGTTTACAGCACGAAGATGGTCACAGCCATATTCTGGCCGGCACAGTGCCGAACTGTATTTCTTACGATCCGACCTATGCCTATGAACTGGCAGTGATTATTCAGGACGGTATTCGCCGGATGTACGGTACTACCCAGGAAAACGTGTACTACTACATCACTGTGATGAACGAAAACTATCATCACCCAGCCATGCCAGTGGGTGCTGAAGAAGGCATTCGCCGTGGTATTTACAAGCTGGAAACCTTGTCTGGCAATAAAGCTAAAGTGCAGCTGTTAGGCTCTGGCACCATTCTGAACGAAGTTCGCCGCGCGGCGGAAATCCTCAGTGAAGAATATGGTGTGGCGTCCGATGTGTTCTCGGTGACGTCTTTCAACGAGCTGGCACGCGATGGTCAGGATTGTGAACGTCACAATATGCTGCACCCGAACGATGCGGAAAAAGTACCGTATATCGCGACCGTGCTGGGTAAAGCGCCGGTTATTGCCGCAACAGACTACATCAAAAACTACGCCGATCAGGTGCGGGCTTTTGTGCCGTCAGTTTCTTACAAAGTATTGGGTACCGATGGTTTTGGCCGTTCTGACAGCCGTGAAAACCTGCGTCGTCACTTCGAAGTGAACGCTGGTTATATCGTGCTGGCATCCTTACGTGAACTGGCCAAACAAGGTGAAATCGACAAACAGCTGGTTAGCGACGCCATCGTGCGTTTTGGCATTGATACCAACAAGCTGAACCCGCTGTTCGCCTAAGAGGATTTGCAATGAGCATTGAAATTTTTGTACCAGATATTGGTGCCGATGAAGTCGAAGTGACCGAAGTGCTGGTGAAAGCCGGTGATACGGTCACGGTTGACCAGTCATTATTAAGCGTCGAAGGCGATAAAGCTGCGATGGAAGTGCCAGCGCCGCAAGCCGGTGTGGTGAAAGAAGTGCGCGTCAAAGCCGGTGATAAAGTAAAAACCGGCTCGCTGATTATGGTGTTTGAAGGTGCAGCGGCTGTTGCTGCAGCGCCAGCACCTGTTGCAGCCCCGGTTGCTGCGGCTGCGGCGCCAGTCGCCGTTGCTGCTCCGGCAGCTGCAGTCTCTGCTGTGGCCACGCTGCAAGACGTGAAAGTGCCGGATATCGGCGGTGACGCGGTTGAAGTCACGGAAATTATGGTGAAAGTGGGGGATGTGGTGAAAGCCGATCAATCGCTGCTGAACGTCGAAGGCGATAAAGCCGCGATGGAAGTGCCAGCTCCTTTTGCCGGTACCGTTGCCGAAATTAAAGTCAAAGTTGGCGATAAAGTGTCGACTGGCTCGTTAGTGTTTGTGTTCTCTACGGGCGCTGCTGCGCCGGTAACAGCCGCACCAGCACCAGCTCAAGCAGCTCCAGTTGCCGCCGCTGCGCCTGCAGCGCCGTCAGTTTCGGCAGCGCCGGCTCCGGTCGCAGCAGCCCCAGCAGCCAGCAGCGGTTTTGTTGAAAACCAAGCTTATGCCCATGCCTCGCCAGTGGTTCGCCGCTTAGCCCGTGAGTTTGGTGTTGATTTATCCAAAGTGACCGGCTCTGCCCGCAAAGGCCGGGTGCAGCGTGAAGACGTGCAAAATTATGTGAAAAGCATTATTGCGCAAGTGGCGTCAGGCAAAGGCAATGTCACTTCCAGCGGCAACAGTGTTGGTTTTGATTTGATCCCATGGCCAAAAGTTGATTTCAGCAAATTTGGCGCGGTGGAAGAAAAAGCGCTGTCCCGTATTCAGAAGCTGTCAGGCAACAACCTGCATCGCAACTGGGTCCGTATTCCACATGTCACCCAATTTGATGAAGCCGATATCACCGGTTTAGAAGATTTCCGCAAAGAGCAAAACACTCTGGCAGAGAAGAAAAAACTGGGCGTCAAATACACCCCGCTGGTCTTCATTATGAAAGCCGTGGCTAAGGCGCTGGAAGAATTTCCAACCTTTAACAGCTCGCTGTCAGAAGATGGCGCTAGCCTCATCCTGAAGAAATACGTGCACTTAGGCATTGCGGTGGATACACCGAATGGCCTGGTGGTGCCGGTGGTGCGTGATGTCAATAAAAAGGGCATCATCGAATTGTCGCGCGAATTGCAGGATATTTCAGTGAAAGCCCGCGAAGGCAAACTGACGGCTGCTGATATGCAAGGCGGTTGTTTCACCATTTCCAGTCTAGGCGGTATTGGCGGCACGGCGTTTACGCCAATCGTCAATGCGCCGGAAGTGGCGATTTTGGGTGTGTCTAAATCTGACATCAAGCCAAAATGGAACGGTAAAGAGTTTGAACCACGGTTGATGGTGCCGTTGTCGGTGTCGTACGATCACCGCGTGATCGATGGCGCTTTGGCGGCGCGCTTTACCGCGACGCTGGCTTCATATTTAGCGGATATTCGCCAAATCATTATGTGATTTGACGTCGTTTTATCGCCCTTGGCCTGAACTGATGTTGTGGATACTGAAAAGTTACGCGACTTCTTTCAGGCAGGGTGATAAAATTCCGCCACTTTATTTCCAGGCCGCCTGCGCAAACAAGCGGTTATCTCTGAAAAGATAAAAAGGTAAAACGATGAGCAACGAAATCAAAACTCAAGTTGTGGTCCTGGGCGCAGGCCCTGGTGGTTATTCTGCAGCCTTCCGCGCCGCTGACTTAGGTCTGGAAGTGACTTTAGTTGAAGCACGCAGCACACTTGGTGGTGTTTGTTTAAACGTCGGTTGTATCCCTTCCAAAGCTTTACTCCATGTTGCCAAAGTGATTGATGATGCCCGCGACATGGCTTCTCACGGTGTGACCTTCGGTGCACCACAAATTGATTTAGATAAAATCCGTGCCTGGAAAGACAAAGTGGTTGGTCAGCTGACCAACGGCTTAGCTGGCATGTCAAAAATGCGCAAAGTGAAAGTTGTGACTGGCTACGGCAAGTTCACTGGCCCAAATACTTTGGTTGTCGGTGACACCACCATCACTTTTGAACACGCCATTATCGCTGCCGGCTCTGAGCCAGTGGCACTGCCATTTATTCCAAAAGATGACCCACGCGTTATCGATTCAACCGGCGCACTGGAACTCAAAGATATTCCAGGCGAAATGCTGGTGTTAGGTGGCGGTATTATCGGTCTGGAAATGGGCACTGTGTACCGTGCGCTGGGCTCAAAAGTTTCTGTGGTTGAATTCGCTGATCAACTGGTTCCTGCTGCTGATGCTGATTTGGTGAAGGTTTACACCAAATACAACAAAGACAACTTCAACATCATGTTATCTACCAAAGTGACGGCCGTTGAAGCCAAAGCTGATGGTCTGTATGTGACGTTTGAAGGTAAAAATGCTCCGGCCGCGCCAGTGCGTTTTGACAAAATTCTGGTTGCTGTTGGTCGTCGTCCAAACGGCGCACTGCTTGATGCAGTGAAAGCGGGCGTGAACGTGGATGAACGTGGTTTTATCAACGTTGATAAACAACTGCGCACCAACGTTGGCCATATTTACGCCATCGGTGACGTGATTGGTCAACCAATGCTGGCGCACAAAGCGGTGCACGAAGGCCATGTGGCGGCTGAAGTCATTTCTGGCATGAAACACTTCTTCGACCCACGTTGCATTCCGTCAGTGGCTTACACCGATCCAGAAATGGCTTGGGTAGGTATCACTGAAAAAGAAGCCAAAGAAAAAGGCGTTGCAGTTGAAACTGCCACTTTCCCATGGGCAGCTTCAGGTCGTGCTATCGCTTCAGCCCGCACTGAAGGTTTCACTAAGCTGATTTTCGACAAAGAAACCCACCGCATTCTGGGTGGCGCTATTGTTGGTATCAACGCCGGTGAAATGCTGGGCGAAATCTGCTTAGCAGTTGAAATGGGTGCTGATGCAGAAGATATCGCGCTGACCATTCATGCTCACCCAACGCTGAATGAATCAATTGGTTTAGCCGCAGAAATGTACGAAGGTTCAATTACTGACCTGCCAAATCCAAAAGCGAAAAAGAAATAAGTTTTTGAATTAGCTTATTTTTAATGATAGATAAAGGCCGCTCTGCGGCCTTTGTTGCTTTAGCTGGAGCTGAAATCAATCCGCTAAATCCCGCCCCGATCTTTGAATATTGCCATTTCCGTAACAATCACAAGCTTCGGCGCAAATTCCCTCTATGTCAGCAGAGTGTCATATTTCGTTACATCTTGTGTAAAGTGTCGGTTGTAACCTTGCTATCGAAGGGCGTAGTATAACGCCGGTAAAACTACCTTTTTTCCCTCCATTCAGGAATAACTCAAATGAAAAAAATTACCCTGCTGGCGGCTAGCGTCGCTTTCGCACTTGGTCTGGTGGGCTGTGATAAAGCGCCAACAGCTCCGGAAACAGCCAAGCCAGAAGCCCAAGCCACCGCAGCACCAGTTGCGGCATTGCTGTCTGGCGTCGACAAAGAAAACTTCGACCCGGCAGTTAAGCACAGCGAAAACTTCTTTTATAGCGTCAACGGCACTTGGCTTAGCAAAACCGAAATCCCGGCGGATAAATCAAACTACGGCTCATTCACCAAATTAGCCGATGATGCCCAGGTTGCGCTGCGCACCATTATCGAAACTGCCGCTGCGAAACCGAATAAAACACCAGGTACTGACGAGCAAAAACTTGGTGACTTCTACACCAGCTATATGAACGAAGCCGGCATTGAAGCTTTAGGCAAAACGCCGATCGAAGCTGATTTAGCCGCCATCGCTGCTATTGCTGATGCGAACCAGTTGGCCACTGCTTTTGCCCAGTTCCAACATATGGGTGCTGCGATTCCACTGGGCTGGTACGTCAATAATGACGAAAAAAATTCAACGCAATACGCGGTGTATTTAGGTCAGTCTGGCCTGGGTTTACCGGATCGCGATTATTACCTGAAAGATGACGAAAAATTCAAAACCATCCGCGCTTCCTACGTCACATACATCAAAGACATGCTGACGCTGTCTGGTGTAGCTGATGCAGAAAAAGCCGCCGAACGTATTCTGGCGCTGGAAACCAAACTGGCTGGGGCGCAGTGGTCTCGTGTTGAAAACCGCGATGCCGACAAAACTTATAACAAATTCGCCAAAGCCGATTTAGCCAAAACGCTGGGTGGTTTCCCATGGGAAACTTTTGCTAAAGCAGCGAAGTTGGACGGTGTGAATGACATCATCGTGCAACAACCAAGCTATATGGAAGCATTTGGCAAGATCTACGCTGAAACTGACTTACAAAGCTGGAAAGATTACCTGGCGCTGCGGTTAGTGTCTGAATTCTCAGGCAAACTGAGCAAAGCCTTTGTTGATCGTCAGTTCGATTTCTACGGCAAAGTGTTATCCGGCACTTTAGAGCAACAACCACGCTGGAAAAAAGCCGTCAACGCTTCTGATGAAGTGTTAGGTGAAGTGGCTGGTAAACTCTATGTGGCAGAGCACTTTAAGCCAGAAGCCAAAGCGCGGATGGAAGTGTTAGTGAAAAACCTGATCCAGGCCTACCACGACAGTATCGACACGCTGGAATGGATGACACCGGAAACCAAAAAAGCTGCCCATGAAAAACTGAACAAGTTCACGCCGAAAATCGGTTACCCGGACAAATGGAAAGATTACAGCAACTTAAGTATCAAAGCTGATGATTTGGTTGGTAACTACAAAGCGGCGACTGCCTTTGGTTACAGCGAAATGCTGAACAAACTGGGCAAGCCAATTGACCGTACTGAGTGGTTTATGACCCCACAAACCGTCAACGCTTATTACAATCCAACCAACAACGAAATCGTGTTCCCAGCGGCAATTCTGCAACCGCCATTCTTTAATATGGAAGCGGATGACGCAGTGAACTACGGTGGTATTGGCGCGGTGATTGGTCATGAACTGGGCCATGGTTTTGACGATCAAGGCGCTAAGTACGATGGTGATGGTAACCTGCGTAACTGGTGGACCGATGCTGACAAAGCTGAGTTCGAGAAACGCGGCAAACAGCTGGTTGAGCAGTACGCCAAGTACGAACCGCTGCCAGGTGCGCACGTCAATGGCGAGCTGACTTTAGGCGAAAACATTGGTGACTTAGGTGGCCTGACGGTCGCACTACGTGCTTATAAGCTGTCGTTAGAAGGTAAAGCTGCCGCTAATATCGACGGCTTCACTGGCGAGCAACGCTTCTTTATCAGCTGGTCGCAAGTATGGCGTCGTAAATACCGCGAAGAAGAACTGCGTAACCGCCTGATGACCGACTCGCATTCACCAAGCGAATACCGTGCTATCGGTATCGTGTCGAATATTCCGGAATTTTACACGGCGTTTGACGTGAAAGAAGGCGATAAAATGTATATCGCACCGGAAAACCGCGTCAAAATCTGGTAATTGCTGACCTGATTATTTGATTGAAAAAGGCCGCATTTGCGGCCTTTTTTACATTTAATCCGGTATAGTTTTTGTGAGATGTTGATTTCCATATACGAAACTGTGTTTTAAACGCTACCACCATTCAGCAAACTTATACCCACTATAAGCCCGTCAGCTTATACTTGCATGTCAATTCAGGCGTTTTTTTCTTATAATCCAGCCTGTTTAGATTCGATTGAAAACCGCTGTGATACAGGTTGCAGTGGACCAACCAGAGGATACAACTGTGCTTCAACAATATCGTGAACATGTGGCCGAACGCGCCGCTCTTGGCATTCCTCCACTGCCATTAAACGCTCAGCAAGTAGCGTCATTAACCGAATTATTAAAAAATCCAGCAGCAGGCGAAGGCGCTTTTCTGGTCGATTTACTTGAAAACCGTATTCCACCAGGTGTGGATGAAGCCGCTTACGTCAAAGCTGGTTTTTTAACTGCTGTCGCCAAAGGCGAAGTGCAAAGCCCGTTAGTGACGCCAGAGCGCGCCACCGAACTTTTAGGCACCATGTTCGGCGGTTACAACATTCAGCCGATGATTGATTTGTTAGACAGCCCGAAATTAGGCGCTTTAGCGGCCAAAGGTTTATCACACACTTTACTGATGTTTGATTCTTTCCACGATGTGAAAGAAAAAGCTGATGCTGGCAATGCTCACGCCAAAGTCGTGATGCAAAGCTGGGCTGATGCCGAGTGGTTTACCAGCAAGCCTGCTATCCCAGAAAAAATCACCGTCACGGTATTTAAAGTGACCGGCGAAACTAATACTGACGATTTATCACCAGCACCAGATGCCTGGTCACGCCCAGATATCCCACTGCACGCTTTAGCCATGCTGAAAAACGTGCGTGATGGTATCGAGCCGGATGCACCTGGTTCGAAAGGCCCGGTCAAGCAAATCGAAGCGCTGATCGCCAAAGGTTTCCCATTGGCTTATGTTGGTGACGTGGTTGGTACCGGTTCAAGCCGTAAATCTGCCACCAACTCAGTGTTGTGGTTTATGGGTGAAGACATGCCATTTGTGCCAAACAAGCGCACTGGTGGCGTCTGTTTAGGCAGCAAAATCGCGCCAATTTTCTTTAACACCATGGAAGACTCTGGTTCGCTGCCAATCGAACTTGATGTCAACAGCATGGCGATGGGCGATGTGATCGACATTTTCCCGCATCAGGGTGTGGTCAAGCGCCACGGCACTGACGAAGTGATTTCTACTTTTGAACTGCGTTCAAACGTGCTGTTAGACGAAGTGCGTGCCGGTGGCCGTATTCCGTTGATCATCGGTCGTGGTTTGACTGACAAAGCCCGTGAAGCCATGGGTCTGCCACATTCAACGGTGTTTGAACGTCCGGCGGTCACTGTCGTCACCAACAAAGGTTTCACCCTGGCGCAAAAGCTGGTCGGTACAGCTTGTGGCGTGAAAGGTATTCGCCCAGGCCAATACTGTGAACCAAAAATGACCACCGTTGGTTCACAAGACACCACAGGTCCAATGACCCGTGATGAATTAAAAGACTTAGCTTGTTTAGGCTTCTCAGCTGATTTAGTGATGCAGTCTTTCTGTCACACGGCCGCTTATCCGAAGCCAGTTGACGTGAACACGCACCACACGCTGCCAGATTTCATTATGAACCGTGGTGGTATTTCACTGCGTCCGGGCGATGGTGTTATTCACAGCTGGTTAAACCGCATGTTGCTGCCAGATACTGTCGGTACCGGTGGTGACTCACACACCCGTTTCCCACTGGGTATTTCCTTCCCGGCAGGCTCTGGTTTGGTGGCGTTTGCCGCAGCGACGGGCGTGATGCCGTTAGATATGCCGGAATCGGTGCTGGTGCGCTTTAAAGGCGAAATGCAGCCAGGCATCACCCTGCGTGATTTAGTCCATGCCATCCCTTACTATGCAATCCAACAAGGTTTGCTGACGGTGGAGAAAAAAGGCAAGGTCAACATTTTCTCTGGCCGCGTGCTGGAAATTGAAGGTCTGGAGCAGTTAACTGCAGAACAAGCCTTCGAATTATCTGATGCTTCTGCTGAGCGTTCAGCTGCCGGTTGTACCATTACGCTGTCTGAAGCTTCAGTGCGTGAGTATCTGGAATCGAACATCGTGATGCTCAAATGGATGATTGCCGAAGGTTACGGTGACCGCCGTACGATTGAGCGTCGTATTAATGCGATGAACGCCTGGCTGGCCAATCCAAAACTGGAACGTGCCGATGCTGATGCTGAATACGCTGCGGTCATCGAAATCGATCTGGCAGACATCAAAGAGCCAATCCTGTGTGCACCAAATGACCCGGATGACGCGCGTTTGTTGTCTTCAGTACAAGGCGACAAGATTGATGAAGTGTTTATCGGTTCTTGTATGACCAACATCGGCCACTTCCGCGCGGCCGGTAAATTGCTCGACAAGTTCAAAGGTCAGATCCCAACCCGTCTGTGGATCGCACCACCGACCAAAATGGACAAAGACCAGCTGACTGAAGAAGGTTATTACGGCATTTTCGGCCGCGTTGGCGCGCGGATTGAGATCCCGGGTTGTTCATTGTGTATGGGTAACCAGGCTCGAGTTGGCGACAACACTACTGTGGTATCGACTTCGACCCGTAACTTCCCGAACCGGTTAGGGCAGGGCGCCAATGTGTATTTGGCGTCAGCGGAACTGGCTGCAGTTGCTTCGATCATCGGTCGTCTGCCAACAGTGCCGGAGTATCTGGACTACGCCAAGCAGATTGAAACCACGGCAGCGGATACCTACCGTTACCTGAATTTCCATCAGATGGCGCAGTATACGCAAATCGCTTCCAATGTGATTGTGCAGCAAGCTGTTTAGTCTCGAACATCTTGTTATGTAACTAAAAAGGGCCCGTTCGCGGGCCCTTTGTTATTGCAGCGCTACGACAGCAATGCGATGTTCAGTTCAATCTTCGTGGAGCACTCGGATGGAATTTGATTTTATCTATTTACCGGACAGCCGGATATATCAGCTGCAGCTGCCGATGGAACAACATGCGCTGCAACGATTTTTGCTGGATGAATTTGAGCGTAAAGCCTCTTCCTATCAGTCACTGTTTGACGATTTACTGCAACTGGGTCCATACAGCGAATATCAATTTGACGGTCGCGAATACATTCTGAGAGTCGAACGCCAGGAAGTGCTGGTGTACCACTATAGCGTCGGTCAGTTTGATGAACGCGATGCCGAGCTTGACCCGGAACTCACCACCGACGATGCCAGTTTAACCGCCGAATGTGGGCTGGAAGATTTAATTCATCTGCTGACCCAGTGGCAGCAATTTTTACCCAAATAATGTAAACAGTGGGGTCAGAGTCAATTGTTAACTAAGTTAACAATTGACTCTGACCCCACTGTTTACATTTAGAATTGCACCTTCACTACTGCACCCCAGCTGGGAAATAACGCACCGACTTGGTGCGTTTTTTTTGAACGATGATCTTCAGAATAAACTAACTCAATGATTTAAATGACTTTTACAACATGGCACAAGGTTTTCTTATCTATTTGGCAACTGCAACAAGTTAGCGGCCTGGTTTGCGCCCGGTCCAAGCCTAAAAAGGATAAAAACTATGAAACTGGTATGTGCCATTATCAAGCCGTTTAAGCTTGACGATGTCCGCGAAGCGATTGCGGATATCGGCATTGAAGGCCTGACCGTCACTGAAGTGAAAGGCTTCGGTCGGCAAAAAGGTCACACCGAACTTTACCGTGGGGCGGAATATCAGGTCGATTTCCTGCCAAAGGTGAAGTTGGAAATCGCCACGCTGGACGAAAATGTCGAACGTTTGTTGCAAGCCATTACCAAGGCTGCGCATACCGGTCGGATCGGTGACGGTAAAATTTTTGTTTACGATCTGGAGCAAGTCATCCGGATCCGTACTGGTGAAATGGACTCAGAAGCCATCTAGGAGAAGTTTATGCAAGAACAAATTTTCCATTTACAGTATGCCATGGACACCTTCTATTTTCTGGTGTGTGGCGCCTTAGTGATGTGGATGGCAGCTGGTTTCGCCATGCTGGAAGGCGGTCTGGTTCGCTCTAAAAATACCACCGAAATTCTGACGAAGAACTTTGCGTTGTACGCCATAGCCTGCCTGATGTATCTGGTCTGTGGCTATCAATTTATGTACGGCGGTGGTTTTTTCTTAAGCGGTATCGAAGCTATTGATGTTGATGCAACTTTAGCGGGTTTTGCTGAACGTGAAAACGGTTTCACCGGTAAAGCGATTTACTCCAAAGCCTCTGATTTCTTCTTCCAGGTGGTGTTTGTCGCCACGGCGATGTCGATTGTTTCAGGTGCTGTTGCCGAGCGGATGAAGCTTTGGGCATTCTTCGCCTTTGCAGTGGTGATGTGTGGATTTATCTATCCAATGGAAGGTTCATGGACCTGGGGCGGCCAAGCGGTGTTTGGCTTGTACACCTTAGCGGATTTTGGATTCTCTGATTTTGCCGGCTCTGGCATTGTGCATCTGGCCGGCGGTGCAGCAGCATTAGCGGGTGTGTTACTGCTTGGTGCTCGTAAAGGTAAATACGGCAAAGATGGCAAAGCACATGCTTTCCCTGGTGCGAATATGCCAATGGCCACTTTAGGTACGTTAATTTTGTGGTTGGGCTGGTTTGGTTTTAACGGTGGCTCCATGTTAAAACTAGGTGATATCGGTAATGCGCATGGCGTGGCGATGGTCTTCGTGAACACCAACATGGCTGCAGTCGGTGGTGCGTTAGCAGCACTTTGTATGTCGATGCTGTTGTTCCGTAAAGCAGATTTAACCATGGTATTAAACGGTGCATTAGCAGGTCTGGTCGCTATCACGGCTGAACCTTCAACACCAACGCCATTGTTAGCGACTGTATTTGGTGCTGTGGGTGGTGTGTTGGTGGTGTGCTCAATCATCGGCTTGGATAAACTGAAAATTGATGATCCGGTTGGTGCGATTTCGGTGCACGGTGTCGTAGGTTTGTTTGGCTTAATGATTGTCCCAGTGACTAAAGAATCTGCTTCGTTCACCGGTCAACTGGTTGGCGCGGCGACGATTTTCTTCTGGGTATTCATTACCAGCCTGGTCGTTTGGTATGTGTTGAAGTTGGTGATCGGGATCCGTGTCACTGAACAGGAAGAATATGATGGTGTAGACCGTTCAGAATGTGGCATCGAAGCCTATCCTGAGTTTGTTGCATCGTCGAAGTAAGCAGTCTGGCAGGTTCGGTGGGGATCTGTCGGGAGCGGTTTGCAGAGTTAACAGCTAGCCCTAGAGGTTAACCCTGCAAACAAACTTGACCCACTAAGTCGTCTATCCTTGTCCTTTGTCTTTTATCAGACAGCCCCGTCGGTGAATGCTAACGGGGTTTTTTATTTGGTTCAGCTAGTGCATGAAACGATTACTCGTTCAAACGCTGCTTCTGCTCATAATTTGGACGCCCCTAATGTAGCAGTACATTTATTCGGCGAAAAGAGCAAAAATGCATAAGTGAAAATCTTTCATCCGTCTGCCGTCATCTGTCATCCAATTGCCATAGCTATCTGCTAGTGGTGGAGGGTGTTCAATTATTTTTGGATAGTTGGATAGTTGGATAGTTGGATAGTTGGATAGTTGGATAGTTGGATAGTTGGATAGTTGGAGCGTGGTGTACAAAGTGAAGCTCCACAAAAAGGAAAGCCGCACTAAAAAGTGCGGCTACCATTAAAACTTTTACAATATCCATATTGTTACCCTTGCGGGTCATTCATCCCTGCTCCTTGCGGAGTCATTCGCGCTGTGAAGGTTTTAACATCCATGCTACGTAAAACACTGCCACCACAGAGTAAAACGAAAGCTCATCCTGAGCTGTCCACTGTCCTTATTGAAATCATCCAGATTTCAAAGCTCATCCTGAGCTGTCCACTGTCCTTATTGAAATCATCCTGATTTCAAAGCTCATCCTGAGCTGTCCACTGTCCTTATTGAAATCATCCTGATTTCAAAGCTCGTCCTAAGCTGTCCACTGTCCTTATTGAAATCGTCCTGATTTCAAAGCTCATCCTGAGCTGTCCACTGTCCTTAATGAAATCATCCTGATTTCAAAGCTCATCCTGAGCTGTCCACTGTCCTTAATGAAATCGTCCTGATTTCAAGCTTTTCCTTAAGCGTCCATTTCCATACTGATTTCATCCCGAAATCAGAGCTCGTCCTGAACTTCCTGAATCTGTCTGCGCATCCACTGCTATTTGTGCTATCTGGCACTTACTGCGTTGTGGTTTGTATTTGGCGAACCACAACTGACATCCAGTCACCACATCCAATGTGGGCAAAACTTATTCTCAATCCGATGAACATAGTATGCGTTGAATTTACGTAAAAATGCGGCTGCTGCCAGCGAACACTGCAGTTGTCATTGAATTGAAATAACGAGAGAAAATTAAAATATCTATATAAAACAGTGTTTTGAAATGAATCGTGAACTTTTTTTGTGAGAAAAAACTGCCATGTCTTACTGATATGTGAGATATATCTCACACACTGATGGCAGATATGTCCGTTTATCCGCAAAGGATGGTAATCTTTTAGTGAACCTATTATCCTGTCGGCCGTTCAATTAACACTGAATTCTGGACCTGAAACCACGATGGCACGCGAACAGTTGGGCATTTGTGCCGAAGCAAACTTACACGGCATGGTATTGCTGATGAATGCAATGGATGGGCATCAAGCCGCCATTCGTTTACAGCTCGCTAGGTTGCCTGCACTGGTGCAAAGACTATCCGACCAGTTTTCGGAATCAAATTTGTCAGCAGTGGTGGCCATCGGAGTTGGATTTTGGGATACATTGTATGTAAATCAAAGACCTAAAGATTTACAGCCCTGGATGCCATTGTCAGTTGATGATCTTGATATGCCGGCGCTGCCCTTTGATTTGCTGCTGCAAATTCGCGCTGATCGCTACGACGTATTGCATCTTGCTGCACAACAATGTTTTCAATTTCTCAATCAACATGTTGAACTGGCGGAACAAATTCATGCGTTCAGGTACATGGACGGTCGGGATTTAACTGGTTTTATTGATCAGCCGGATGCACCGAAAGGACGTCGTAAACGCGAGCTCGCACTCATTCCAGAACAAAACGATGCGGTATTTGCCGGTGGTAGCTATCTGCATTTTCAGCGTTACCGTTTGGATATGACACGTTGGCAGCAGCTGACTCAGCAACAACAAGAAGCCATTATGGGGCGTCGAAAAATCGACGGTCAGCGTCTGGCTTTGGCGCAACTTGATGATAATAGTCATGAAGTAAAAGCGAGTTGTGTATCAGTAGAAGGGCAGCCTTTGCCCTTGGTATTTCAAAACATGCCATATGGTCAGTTAAAAGTGCAAGGCATGTTGAATCTTGGTTTTTCAGCAGATGCCAAGGCGTACCTGCGTTGGTTGAAAAACAGAATGGGACAGCCAGGTGGGCAAAATTATGATTTGTTGCTGGATTTTATTCAGGCTGACTGCGGCGCCGCTTTTTTTGCGCCATCAGTCAATTTTATGGAGCAGCAAGCCGGGTTATAGCTGGCTGCTTTTTCGCCGGCAGTGTTTTGGCTTTTCAATCATCAATCAGACTTTTTCGAACAATTCAGTCACTTTTTTCAGGGTGAAATTGATGTTTTTTACGCTGGTCGGTGCGATAAAAATAGTGTCGTCACCGGCGATAGTGCCAAGTACACCTTCCGCTTTTCCTACAGAATCCAATAATCTGGCAATCAGCTGAGCCGCGCCTGGGCTGGTTCTGATGATGATCATCACATCATTATGTTCAATATCTAACACCAATTGCCGCAGTGGGCTTTTGGTTGTTGGAACCCCTAATTCCGGTGGTAAACAATAAACCATTTCCTGACGGGCATTCCGTGTACGTACAGCTCCGTATTTACTGAGCATCCTCGATACTTTGGACTGACTGACATTATCGAACCCGTCAGCTTTTAATGCCTCAACGATGTCGCTTTGTGAGCCAAAACGCTCTTCTTTTAATAAAGATTTAAAAGCGGAAATCAGTGCTTCTTGTTTTGATTGTTTGGTCATCATCTATCGTTCTTATCAAATTAACCGGCCAATTGCAGCAAAGTTAACACAGCTAGCCGGACATGGCAGTAAAATCGGGTTAAATGCGCTAAAATGCTTAGACTTTAGGCGTAAGTCATTTGTAATTTGCCCGTGATTTCAGTATTGTTGGCGCGTTTTTTAATGAACCGTAAATTGGGAGAATAGCATGAAAGTTGCCGTATTAGGTGCTGCTGGTGGTATCGGTCAGGCCTTATCTTTATTACTGAAGTTAAACCTGCCTGCTGGCACGGATTTAGCGTTGTATGACTTAGCTCCGGTAACTCCGGGCGTTGCGGTAGATTTAAGCCATATCCCAACGGCCGTCAAAGTGACTGGCCATGGTAAAGAAGATTTAAACACGGCACTGGCTGGTGCTGACATTGTGATGATCCCTGCCGGCATGCCACGCAAACCAGGCATGGATCGTTCTGATCTGTTCAACATCAACGCAGGTGTTGTAAAAACACTGGCAGAAGCAATTGTGCAGCAATGTCCAAAAGCTCTGGTTGGCATCATTACCAACCCGGTCAACACCACAGTTGCTATCGCGGCTGAAGTATTCAAAAAAGCCGGTACTTATGATGCAAAACGCCTGTTTGGTGTGACGACATTAGACGTGATCCGCGCTGAAACTTTTGTTGGTGAATTAAAAGGCAAAAACCCTGCTGAGCTTACTGTTCCGGTGATTGGTGGTCATAGCGGCACAACTATTCTGCCACTGCTGTCACAGATTGCAGGCGTTAGCTTCACTGCAGAAGAAGTATCATCATTGACGTATCGCATTCAGAATGCCGGTACTGAAGTTGTTGAAGCCAAAGCCGGTGGCGGATCTGCAACTCTGTCGATGGGGCAGGCTGCTGCACGTTTTTGTATGTCTTTAGTCAAAGGCTTACAAGGCGAATCAGTAACTGAATATGCCTATGTTGAAGGAAACGGCGAACATGCGCGTTTCTTCGCACAACCAATTACCTTAGGCAAAAACGGCGTTGAAGCTTTATTGTCTATCGGAACTTTGAGTGCTTACGAACAACAAGCCATGACTGATATGCTGCCGACATTAAAGGCAGACATTACGTTAGGCGAAGAGTTTGTGAATAAAGCCTGAAGTTTTTAAATGAAAAAAGCCAGCTGATGCTGGCTTTTTTATGGAATATCCATATTAAATTGCAATAAAACAATCAGTTATAGCCTAAAGCTAGGCTTAATGATTTCGTTCCACCGCCATGTCTGCCAACGCAAGCAACGCCTGTTTATAAGGCGACTCGGCTAAAAATGCGATGGCTTCCCGCGCCTTTTGCGCTTCTTGTTCAGCGATATTGCGGGTGTATTCGAAAGCTGCAGTTTCTGCAAGAGCAGCCATGATTTCATCAAGTTTGCTCAAACCGTTACTTTCGATGATGGCTTCGCGGATTAAGGCTTGTTGTTGTGGATTTCCGTGCCTTAACGCATAGATGAGCGGTAATGTTGGCTTGCCCTCTGCCAGATCGTCACCAATATTCTTACCAAGCTCGTCAACGTCGGCCTGGTAATCAAGCACATCATCTATCAATTGAAAGGCAGTTCCTAAATGCATGCCGTAATTTTGCATGGCTTTGGTAACGCTTTCGTCCTGATCGGACAGCACAGCGGCGAGTTGGGTCGCAGCTTCAAACAGCTTGGCCGTTTTGCAGTAAATGACCTGCATGTAACTTTCTTCAGTAGTATCCGGATCGTTCACATTCATCAGCTGCAATACTTCGCCTTCAGCGATGATATTGGTCGCATCTGCCAGAATTTCCATCACCCGCATTCTGCCAAGTGACACCATCAGCTGAAATGATCGAGTATAAAGGAAGTCACCAACCAACACACTAGCCTGATTGCCAAAGACCGCATTCGCCGTTTCTTTGCCTCTTCGCAGCATCGACTCATCGACAACGTCGTCATGCAATAAGGTTGCTGTGTGAATGAATTCGATAATAGTGGCGAGCGTGACATGTTGCTGGCCTTGATAGCCCAACGCGCGCGCAGCCAGAACCGCCAATAATGGACGTAGCCTTTTGCCACCACTATTGACGATATAAATACCAAGTTGATTGATTAAAGCGACATCTGAACTGAGCTGAGAAAAGATGTACTGGTTGACTGCTGCCATGTCGTCTTGGCTTAACAGCTTGATTTCATCGAGCGTCATTCTGAATAACTGCACCAACGGTTAAAGTGGCTTGATTCTACACCAAGAGCCAGATCGGCAAAACTAAAACTGCAGCATTTTGTGAAGTGCTGATCTTTTTCAGAATTATGCTTGCGAGGGTAGGGGAAATTGCGTACAATTCGCGCCCTGTGAATGTAATTAACACGCCCCTTATGTGGCTGGCGTGATCTGTACGGAGTTAACTATGTACGCGGTTTTCCAAAGTGGTGGTAAACAGCACCGTGTGACTGAAGGCCAAACCCTTCGTCTAGAAAAACTGGACTTAGAAAAGGGCGCAATTGTTGAATTTGCTGCTCTGATGGTTGTAAATGGTGAAGAAGTCAAAATCGGTACTCCTTTAGTTGAAGGCAGTAAAGTTACTGCGGAAGTGGTCAATCATGACCGTGGCGATAAAGTTAAAATCGTCAAATTCCGTCGTCGTAAACACTCTCGTAAACAAGCTGGCCATCGTCAGTGGTTTACTGAAGTGAAAATTACTGGCATCAGCGCTTAATTTCAGGAGTAACGACTCATGGCAAGTAAAAAAGGTGTAGGTAGTACACGTAATGGTCGTGATTCAGAAGCGAAACGCTTAGGTGTTAAGCGCTTCGGTGGCGAATCAGTATTAGCTGGTAACATCATCGTGCGTCAACGTGGTACTAAATTCCACGCTGGCACCAACGTTGGTATCGGTAAAGACCATACCCTGTTTGCTTTAACTGACGGTAAAGTTCAGTTTGAAGTAAAAGGCGAACATAACCGTAAATTCGTCAGCATCGTTAGCGAATAATCGGAAAGCTTTTTGAAAAAGCCCCGCCTGAGTGCGGGGCTTTTTTTATGTACAGGACATTGATGTCGCTCAGCACCATGGGAATGCGTAAGCCTTTCCAGTAAAATAGAAATCAAAGAGTATTCCCACACTACGTCAGTAGTTGTATTGAGAAACCAATTCATATTTGTTGATATTGCAGCGTTTATATCAATTAAACGGCAGCAACTGGTCGACTGGAGTGATTGTTTTTTCGCCGAAAGTCATGCTTGGGTTTATAATATCCGCAAGCAAAATAGCAGGATAGGTCAGATGAAATTTGTTGATGAAGCGGAAATCCGCGTCGAAGCCGGTGACGGTGGTAATGGCATAATTAGTTTCCGCCGGGAAAAATTTGTCTCCAAAGGTGGCCCTAACGGTGGCGATGGCGGTGACGGCGGCGATGTTTATCTGCAAGCTGATACAAACCTGAATACCTTGGTTGACTTTCAATTTGAGAAAATTCATATCGCTCAAGGCGGCCAAAATGGCATGAGTACCAACTGTACCGGTAGACGCGGTGAAGATATGGTGCTGCGTGTTCCTGTTGGTACTCGCGCAGTCGACATTGATACCAATGAAGTTTTAGGTGATCTGACCCAAAATGGTCAAAAGCTGATGGCGGCAAAAGGCGGTTGGCATGGTTTAGGCAATGCCCGTTTCGCCAGCAGCACCAATCGTACACCACGGAAAAAAACCAACGGTACGCCAGGTGAAGTGCGTAACTTACGGCTTGAGTTGTTATTACTTGCTGATGTTGGCATGTTGGGATTACCAAACGCTGGTAAATCAACGTTTATCCGCGCAGTGTCATCGGCGAAGCCAAAGGTTGCCGACTATCCATTCACCACATTAGTGCCTAATTTAGGTGTGGTCCGTACTGAAAGCGCCAAATCATTTGTGATTGCAGATATCCCGGGATTGATCGAAGGGGCTTCTGAAGGTGCCGGTTTAGGTATCCAGTTCTTAAAGCATTTGGAACGTTGTGGTTTGTTGCTGCATATGGTTGATGTATTGCCGGCAGATGGTTCTGATCCAGCTGAGAACGCCCAAGTCATTATTCAGGAACTGGCGAAATATAGCGACAAACTCGCGCATAAGCCACGTTGGTTAGTGTTTAATAAAATCGATTTAGTGTTGGAAGACGAACTCGATGAAATTAAACAACGTGTGATCGAGACGATTGGCTGGGATGGCCCTGTTTATACAGTATCGGCTGCTTCACGCACCAATACCGAGCAGATGTGCCGTGAAATTCAGCAATATTTAGATGTGCTGCCAAAAGAGGTGGTCACTGAGCAATTGCTGGATCCGGTACAGTTCAAATGGGATGACTATCATGAGCAAGCCATGGACTTATCAGATGATTTGGACGACGATGACGATTTTGATGACGACGATTATGATGTAGAAGTCATTTATCAGCGCTAAGGATTTTAGATGAAGATTGCCTTGGTAGCGGCGATGGCCAATCAGAATGTGATTGGCCTGAAAAATCAAATGCCATGGCATATGCCAGCCGATCTTGCACATTTTAAGCAAGTGACGCTGGGCAAGCCAGTCATTATGGGGCGCAAGACCTATGATTCGATTGGCCGCTTGTTGCCTGGCCGTCGCAATATCATTATTAGCCGGCAGCCAGCGCCACAGCAACTTGCTGCTGACTGGGTTCATTCGATTGACGAAGCGCTTGCGCTGGTTGCAGATCAAGCTGAAGTCATGATCATTGGTGGTGCTGAATTGTACAAGCAAATGCTGCCACGCGCTGACCGACTGTACCTCACCCATATCGATCTCGACACTGCAGGTGATGCTTTTTTCCCTGACTATCAAACCGAAGCCAACTGGCGACAAATAAGCAGCGCAGAATTTGCTTCTGATCACAAAAACCCGCATTCCTATCGTTTTGTTTTACTTGAAAAGTAAAGCTGTCGTGTTGGTTGATTGCGCAGCGTATAACATGTTGCTACTATTAGTTCGGTCTGGATCCTAACTGTTTGAGAGGTCGTCTATGAAAGTATTACCAGCGATGTTATGCAGTTCGCTGTTAACTGGTCTGTTTGTGGTATCTCCTGTAGCGCATGCTGATCAACAGTTGGCTGCGTCGATGTGTGACTATGTTAAAGCAGATGATAAAAACCGTTTTCGAAAATTACTCAGTGATAACCGCTTACGTCTGCGTAATATCTATGACGGCGTTATGTGCGATGGCCATCCGCTCGTGCGTTTTGCAATCGTCAGCAATGCAGCTGGCGCCGGCGAGTTTATTATTAAGCAGTTACCCGCTACACAAATTAGCTCATCAGGTGATATCGCGTGGGCAGAAGCAAATCATGCAAGCTCAGCATTGATTGCAGTGTTAAAAGAACGTGCAGGTGGCGGTGACTAGTTAGTTACTTCAGAACCAAAAAAACCGCAGCAATGCGGTTTTTTTATGTCCATGGACGGACGGTATGGTGATTTCGGGCTTTCGAAATGCCAACGATTTGGCATTTCGCCGACATCACGCCAGAGCCTCTGGGACTGGCCGGTGACTAATGCCGGGAGCGTTTTTTAGTAGATACTCAGTTCGAACCTGGCAAATCGCGGGCAAAAAAACACCGCAGTGCGGTGTTTTTTATCATGAATAACCTTGGTTACACTTTAAACTGATCAACCGATTGACGCAGTTCTTCAGCTAAGCGGGCTACTTCATGGCTTGAATCAGAAGTTTGTTCAGCGCCTGAAGCAGTTTCTTCAGCGATATTTACAATCGATTCCAGTAATTTACTGATCTCATGTGAAACCTGATTTTGCTCGCGAGCCGCGTGCGAAATTTGCTCGCTCATATCGTGTGCTAAGTGCACCGCATGGGTGATGGAATCCAGCGCCTGATCGGCAATTTCAGTTTGCGCCACACAGTTTTCTGCCTGACGTTTGCCTTTATTCATTGCTTCTACAGCGGCATGTGCACCAGATTGCAGTACCTGAATCATCGCCTGGATTTCCTGGGTCGATGACTGGGTTTTGCTGGCAAGTGAACGTACTTCATCAGCAACCACCGCAAAACCACGACCTTGTTCACCGGCCCGTGCTGCTTCAATCGCAGCGTTTAATGCCAGTAAGTTAGTTTGCTCAGCGATGCCACGGATAACATCGAGGATGCTGCCAATGGAGGCGCTGTCCTGGTGCAGTTTGTTGATAACTTTAGAGGCTTGTTCAACTTCCTGCGACAACTGCAGAATGGTTTGTTTGTTGGTATTAGAAATACCTTTAACCCGTTCCGCTTCACTGTCGGCATGTTTGATTTCTGCCAGCGCATCACTTGAGCTTTGCATTACGCCTTGTGAGGTACTGCTCATTTCGGTCGTGGCTGTTGCAGCTTGTGTCACTTGTGACTTCTGCTCACGAATCGCCTGCGTCGATTGAACGGTAATGGCCGAAGTTTGCTCTGAAGCTGCCGCAAGCTGCGTAGAACGTGAAATAATGCCTTGGATCAACTGGCGCAGATTACCAATAACCTGATTACAGTTGCGTGCCAATTCACCGAATTCATCGCTGGCTGTGTCGTCTAAGCGTTTGGTTAAATCTCCTGAAGCGACAACACCTAAAATTTCATTCACTTTAGCCAGTGGGGTAGTGATGCTGCGAACGGTTTGCATAGCAATCCCGATAGCGATGGCGATTGATACCAGTACCACCACAAAAATGGTCACGACAGCTGAACTGACGCTAGACTCAGCTTCCTGCTGAATTTCACCAGCTGCAGTACGTACTTTTGCCAGCAACTGTGCAAGTGCCTCAACTGCCGCTGTGGTCTGTTGTTCTGTGGTTGCAAGTAACTTGGTCGCTGTAGTCTGCGCCGTTAAGCGCTGCTGCTTCAAGGTTAAAATACCTTCAGCACCGCCAATTAACTCGTTAATTTCATTAATTTTGTCATTTAAATCTGTCACCATCTCCACACTATCACCCGTTTCGGCGGCGATGATGGCCATTTTTGCGACGATATCACTTAAACGATTTTTAACTTCATTGCTTAATGTATCCGCTGTTGCTTGCGCGTTAGTCCGTGTTAAGTCAACTACAGTACTGACCAGTGCGTTCATACTGGTTTCCATTTCCGTGGCTGCTTCAGTGGATTTTGGAAAACGGCGGCTAACATCGCGTACATCAGAAAAATCAAGAATCAGGGAAGCTGCGTCATCTGAGCTGCCTTCTAAATCTGACAACTTGCTGTTCATCTGGTCGCGCAGGGTCAGACTTTTTTTCAGGTCGGCGAACAATGCATTACTACCGGTGCTGAACTCGTCATATTCTGAGGAAAGCTGTTTAAAGCTGGCTGCGAGTACCGGCTCTGCTGCGACAACCGCTTGCAGAGCTTTTGCTGCAGTGTCGTATTGAGATTTTTCGTTGTTAAACTCACCTTCGAGCTTAACCACGTCTTTCACTTCTTCACTGTAGAACGCCTGCAAACTGATTTTGCTCATTTTGACAAATTCACTTTGCAGCGCTGCACTGTTTTCGAGGGCTGGAATGGAGATGCTATTCACCTGATTGGTGGAATCACTGATCTCGCTCAGACTGTAGTAAGACGTGCCCCCTAAAAACAGTAACAATATTAAAATAGCGCTAAAACCACCTACAATTCGCATTGCTACAGTTAACTTCATGTGGAACTCCCAAAGGGTTTGTAATTAGTCGCTCGATTGTGCGTGCGGTTCGGCCTGACGACCAATTGTGCAGTCAAAAAACGATCGTATTATAGTTGTTTTTTGTATCCTGTGACACTATAACGCCGTTGCGTTTCAATACAATAGGCTGTTAAAGAATTTCCCCAGACGCATCCTGTATCCAGTGCATGGATCTTTTGTACAGAGCATTGACCTTGTAAAGCTGCCCAGTGACCGAAAAAAACCTCCGGGTGCTGACGCTCTCGCCAGAATTCAAACCAGGGTTTTAAATCGGGATTGGTCGATATTTCACCTTTTTCTTTCAGCTCCAGCCGACCATCTGCATAACAATAGCGCATACGGGTCAGACTGTTAATGCTAAAGCGCAGCTTCTCTGCCGTGGTTGCGGCATCAGACCATAAGGTCGGCGTATTGCCATACATCTGGCTAAACACAAATTCCGGCCGATGTTGGAGTTCCATAGCGACATGCTGACTGGCCACCAGCGCCATTTGCAGATCCCATTCCGGAGCTAATCCGGCATGAACCAGTAACAAGTTTTGCTCTGGTTCGAAGTGAAGTAGTGGTTGTTGTAGCAGCCAGTCGGCAAGTTGTTGTTTATCTGGTGCTTGTTGCAAAGGCGTCAGTTGATCGGCGGCAGAAATTTTGCCAAACCCATACAAAGAGGCCAGAAAATTCAGATCATGATTGCCAAGCACGGTGATGGCATTGTCCGCCAATGCTTTGACGAAGCGCAGACATTCGAGTGATTTTGGACCCCGTGCAATCAAATCACCGCAGAACCACAGCTGATCGCAGTCGCTTTGAAACTTAATTAACTGCAATAACTCCTGCAGTTGATCAAAGCAGCCCTGAACATCGCCAATCACATACCTTGCCATATCAGTTCAGAATATTTGGGATGGCCAGACGAAACACCGGAATTTGTGCATGAAAGCTTTCTCCGTTGGCAGCAGTCATTTCATAGTGACCTTGCATGGTGCCGACCGGTGTTTCCAACACGGCGCCGCTGGTATAGGTATAACTAGTACCTGGAGCGAGTTCCGGTTGTTCGCCAATGACACCGTCGCCATACACTTCACTGTGTTTGCCGTTAGCGTCGGTGATCGACCAATAGCGGCGCAGCAGTTTCACTTTTTGCTCACTTTGATTGCGGATGGTGATGGTATAAGCAAACACAAAACGTTCTGCGGCAGCGTCGGATTGGTTTTCAACGTAAAAAGTCTCAACCTCTATCGGAATGGCAAACTGACCGCTCATACTTTACTTTCCGGCTGTTGTGATAACCACTTGGCGATCCGGATAAACTCGCTGACCGGCAATTGTTCCGGACGTAGCGAGGGATCGATACCAAGGCCTTCAATTTGCTCAGCAGTGGCAAAATTACTGAAACAATTGCGCAAGGTTTTGCGACGCTGATTAAAGGCTTCCAGACAAACCCGGTTTAGCACCGTCACTGGTACGCCATCACGTTCGCTGTCAGCTTTAGGAATAAGCCGCACCACAGCGGAATGAACCTTCGGCGCCGGTTTAAATGCACCTGGCCCAACTTCTACGACAGGCATGGCGTGACAAAAAAACTGTGTCATCACGCTGAGACGGCCATAAGTTTTAGAGCCATGACCAGCGGTCATGCGTTCAACCACTTCTTTTTGCAGCATAAAATGCATGTTTTCAATATGTTCTGTAAATTCGAACAGGTGAAATAGCAAAGGCGTTGAAATGTTGTACGGCAAATTACCAAAAATTTTCAGCTTGCCACCAGCGGGCACCAAGGTGCTGAAATCAAATTTCATCGCATCGCCCTGGTGAATGGTCAGCTTGTCGGAAAGTGTCGGATGCTCGCGCAAGCGCTGAGCCAAATCCCGATCCAGTTCGACGACCGTCAGGTGACCACTGCGTTCTACCACCGGTTCGGTTAATGCGCCAAGGCCGGGGCCAATTTCAACCAGATGTTCACCTGGTTTTGGTGCTATGGCTTTAACAATACGTTCGATAACTACCGGGTCGTGCAGGAAGTTCTGGCCAAATCTTTTGCGGGCGGTGTGGCCCATATGTACTTTATCTGTCATTGCGTGAATTCGATTGAGTCGCTAAAAAAATCGCCTGATCCAAAGCATGATGAAAGCTGCCGGCATCGGCGGTGCCGGTGCCTGCTAAATCGATCGCAGTGCCATGGTCGACGGAAGTGCGGATCAGCGGTAAACCCAGGCTGATATTGACCGAACGGCCAAATCCTTTATGTTTCAGCACAGGTAAACCCTGATCATGATACATCGCTAATACAGCATCAGCGTTGTCGAGATATTTGGGTTGAAACAGCGTGTCGGCCGGAAGAGGGCCGACCAAATCCATACCTTCGGCGCGCAGGTCGTTTAAGGTCGGGATCATCACATCGATTTCTTCCCGGCCTAAATGGCCATCTTCACCAGCATGTGGATTTAACCCACAGACATAAATCCGCGGATTGGGAATGGCAAATTTTTGCTGCAAATCTTGCTGCAAAATCCGCAGCACCTGGGTCAGGCGCTCACGGGTAATGGCCTTGGCGACATAAGCCAGCGGAATATGGGTTGTTGCCAATGCTACCCGCAGCCCCTCAGTTGCCAGCATCATCACCACGTAAGGTGTATTGGACTGATGGGCGAAAAACTCGGTATGACCGCTAAATGGAATACCGGATTTATTAATAATGCCCTTATGCACCGGACCTGTGACGATGGCAGCAAATTCGCCGGAGATTGATTTTTCTCCGGCAAAGGTCAGGGTATCCACTACATAACGGCCATTATTTTCATTAAGCACACCAGGTACCACCGGCTGTGCAACCTGAAATGGCGCTATGGTGAGCGTTCCGGCTGCTTGTGGTGTCGCCGGATTCTCCGGTTGATAGGGCAATAAACTCAACGGCAGCTGTAACAATGCTGCCCGTTGTTGTAACACTTCCGGATCGGCGCACACCACCAGTTCAACCGGCCAGCTTTGCTGCGCCAGTTGAATAATGAGATCAGGACCAATGCCTGCCGGTTCACCGGGTGTTACGCCAATTCTTAGGGTCATTCAGTCTCAGCCAGAATTTCAATAAAGGCCTGGTCACGTAATTCGCGCAGGAAGTTACTGGATTCTTCATTATAACGGCGGTTGTAAATCAGTCGTGTGACTTGTTCACGCTTCTTCTCAGCGGTGGCATCCACGGTACGACGGTCATGCAATTCAATAATATGCCAACCAAAATCTGAACGGAATGGTTCGCTGATTTCACCTTTTTTCATCTTGGCAATGGTATCGCGAAACGCCGGTACATATTTACCAGGATCAGCCCAACCCAGCTCACCGCCTTTTAATTTTGAACCCGGATCTTCCGAATGCTCACGGGCGAATGCTGCGAAATCGCCTTTGCCGGCTTTGTACTCTTTAACGAAGTTAGTCAGGGTATTTTTCGCTTTTTCTTCGCTGACGATAATTGACGGTTTAATCAGCACGTGGCGGGCATTTACTTCCTCAAATTCAACAACGTTAGCGCCGCGAATATCAAAAATAGTCAGAATATGAAAACCAGCGCCTGAACGCAGCGGGCCAATCATGTCTGTTTTCTTTTTACCACGGATCTGGTCAGCAAATAGCGTTGGCATTTCGTTGATATTCAGCCAACCCATGTCACCGCCTTCCAATGCGGTTTCAGCAGAAGATGATGCGATAGCGATTTTTTTGAAATCACTGCCGCTACGCAATAACTCAATGATTTTATTTGCTTTAACTTCAGCTTCTTTCATTTGTTCAGCATCTGGCTGGCTTGGCAACGCCACCAGAATATGGCCGATATTGTATTCTTCGTTACTGGCACCTTGCTGTTCCATCAGTTTGGTAACAGTGTCGATTTCCTGCGGACTAACATAAATACGACGTTGCACGTTGGCGCGCAGCACTTCTCCGGTGGTGATTTCTTCGCGCAATCTTTCGCGGAAAACTTCGTAACTGCCTTCTTCCCGCACCACTTGATTACGGAATTGTTCCAGCGTCATTTTCTGCTCGCGGGCAATATTTTCAATTGTTTCATCAAGCTGTGGATCGGTAATTTGTAAACCCATTCGCTTCGCCATCTGCATTTGCAGGCTATTCAGAATGAGTCGTTCCATCGCCTGCGTACGCAATGCACGATCCGAAGGCAGCGTCTGGTTTTGACGGCTGGCATTGGTTTTTACCCGTTGCACCATCTCGTTTACTTCACTTTCAAGGACCACGCCGTTGTTGACAACAGCAGCGACCGCATCCACTTTCGTTTCAGCAGCCTGAGTGCTCAGTACGAAGCAGGTCGTTACGGCAACAGCAATCAACTTTTGTAACTTCATAAAATTCCACATTAATTATTTAATAAATAAGGGCGGCGGTAGCCAAAAATACCACTTGATAACATATCCGACACATCAAATCCGGCTGAATCACCAAAACCTTTTAACACAAATCGCAGCGCAATGCCGCTGTCTAGTTTGACCGGATGTGCGAAATTATCGATCGCGAGGTCAAGATTGGTTTCGATTTGCCGTCTGGCGACCAGGCGAATAGCCCAGCAGCAAGATTCGTATTGAAAACCGACGTTGGCTTCAATCATCC
Source organism: Rheinheimera sp. SA_1 (assembly GCF_001669775.1). Taxonomy (GTDB): domain Bacteria; phylum Pseudomonadota; class Gammaproteobacteria; order Enterobacterales; family Alteromonadaceae; genus Pararheinheimera. The sequence goes on along the minus strand of NZ_LXWK01000011.1, from coordinate 1,084,969 downwards.
GATGATTGTTGATGTCCCGGTAGTAACTGGCCACTGCCTGCCATTTATCAGCGATGGGCATGGTGCCCAAAGCGCCAAGTTGAGCGATTTCGTTGCTTGAGACATCCCGGCTATAGCGATGGTTCAACTGAAATATTTTTTTATCATCGGCCCGATAATCGAGTGATACGCTGCTTTTGACCATGCGTTTGGTTTCAGAATCATACTGTACACCACCGTTAAGGAACCAGCGTTGTTGCCAGTGCAGCAGTGTCTCGGCAGCGAAAATCGACTCGGTCGCTGCGATGGCCGGTGGTTGACCTGGCGCAATTTCAAATTCGGTTTTGGGTTCATCTAAAAACAGGATTTGGCCCATACTGAAACGAAAGCGTTCAGTGTCCAACTGGTCGTAGACCCGGGTGGTCCAGCCAAGCGTCAGCTGATTGGTGTCGTTAATCCGATCCAAACCGGAATAACGATTTTGCCGGAATAAACCGTAATAATCGTCCTGTAAGCGGGCAGTATCAAACAAGCCAATATTGCGCTGATCACGGTATGGAATATACAAATATTGAATTTGTGGCTCCAGCGTTTGCAATGAATTGGCACCAAACCAGCTGGTATCGCGCTCGAAGTTCAGTTTGCCGTTCATACTGAGCTTGGGCATGCTGCGTTGTACCGATTTATCCAGCACTGCAGAGGGAAGCTGCAGGTCTTGCTGATAATAGGTTTGCAGCAAACTGCCTTCAAACAACAGCTCCAGTGCTGCGGTGTTATAGGGCAGCCTGACGGTTGGTTCAAGGTGTAAACGATCGGCCGCTTTGACCAGCTGACTGTCGTTGCTAAAGTGTGCGTATTGCCCTAACCACAAAAATTGCAACCCGCCGCCTAACTCTAATGGCTTGGTGGAGCTGAGGTTCAATTGCGGCAGAGCTGCGTAAGCTTTATTGTAATTACCAAGAATTTCAAAGCCTTGCATTTGTAAGTCAGAACGGACGTAATCACCGTAGTAACTCAGCGTAGCCTGACGGTAAAGCTGGGTATCACTTTGGTTGTTGATGTCGGAACCCAGTTCAGTCAGGTAACTGTCATCGCTGATATCGGTAAAGTCGACCGTCGCTCGCCAGCGGTCGTTAAAGTCGGCTAAATGACTGATATGCGACAAGTATCTTTTGCCAAAATCTGCGGCTTTATCTTGATCTTTATTCAGATATTCTAAGTACAGGCTGCCCTGATGCTGGCTGGTTAAATAACGAAATTCAGATTTCAGCTGGGTGCCGCGCTGGCTCATGTAACGCGGCGTCAGGGTGGCATCATAGTTGTCGGCAAGGTTCAGATAATATGGAACTTCAACATCGAGCCCCAGTTTTTGCGAGCTGCCGATTTTTGGGAATAGCACCCCGGTTTTGCGTTTGTCATTGACCGGGTAGGTCATGTACGGCAAATACAATACCGGAATATCTTTAATCTTAACCACCGAGCCCCAGGCTTCACCCCAGCCATCTTCGGCGTTGATGCTGATTTTGTCAGCGGCCAGTGCCCAGCCGTTATCACCTTCCGGACAAGTGCTGAATGTTGCTTGATTGAGGACCACACCTTGATCGGACGCCGACATTTCATTGGCGTATCCACGGCCTGCCTGACTGATAAAACGATATTCGGCGTCACGCATTGTCACTTTGTTTTCAGCCAGTTGCGCGCTGAACGAGCTGCTGCTGACTTTCAGTGCTGAGCTGTAATAGCTGATGCCGCCATCGGCGAACATACTTTGGTCAATTTTGCTGACGCGAGCCATTGGCGCAGTTAATAAAGTATCGCGGTAGGTCAGTTGTAACGGGCCGGTAAATTCAGCGGTTTGGTTATCAATAAGTTCTGCTTTATTGGAGTCAATTCGCAGCTGGTCGTCGTTTTTATCCAGCGTGGCCATTATGGCCGGAATGTCGGCTTTGGGATAACACAGCTGCACAGGTGCTGAGTCTGCAACCCGTGGCGAGTTTTCTACCTGAGGAGTGACGTCAGCCCAAATTGCAGGGGAGGTGCCAGCGAACGCCAACAACAGCCATTGATTTAATAAAGTTCGTTTCATCCAGCAGTCTCAGAATTGATGCATGTTGCTTAAGCCGACCGCAAAAACAGCAGGATGCTCATGATAAAGCAATTTTCTGTGCGTTGCTAATCAGATATAGTGCAGCCTTTGACTGCACCGGAGTGAAAAGTGCCAGATCGGTTGAACCTTATTTGTAGTTTTTTATCCACTCTGTGGCCAGAGCACCCATATCAGCTGTCTGCAATCAGCGGTGATGCCAGTTTCCGCCGCTATTTCCGTGTCCATTATCAGGGCAAAAACTACGTTTTGATGGACTCGCCGCCGACGCTGGAAGATGGTCAGCGTTTTGTGGCGGTGCAACAGGCATTTCTGGCCAGCGGGCTGCGGGTTCCGGCAATTTTGCAGCAGGATTTAGCTGCAGGATTGTTACTGCTGGAAGATTTAGGCGATCAGTTGTTACTGGATCTATTAAACCCTGACACCGTTAACGACTGGTACCAAAAAGCGCTGGCCGAGCTAGTGAAAATCCGCACCATTCACAGCACTGAGCAAGGGCCTCTTCCGCGGTTTGACCGGGCGTTTTTACTGCGGGAAATGCAGTTATTTATCGACTGGTTTGTCAATATCCATCTGGCATTGCAGCTTAATTCCGATGAGCTGGCGATGTTGTCGAAGCTATTTGAGTTTTTGGCGGACGCAGCGCTGGAACAACCGCACGCCGGTATGCACCGCGATTATCACGCGCGCAACCTGATGGTACTCGCGGATCAACAACTGGCGGTGATTGATTTTCAGGATATTGTCGTCGGGCCAATCAGCTACGATGCGGTATCGCTGCTCAAAGATTGTTATAAACGCTGGCCAGACGCGTTGGTCGCAACGCTGCGGGATGAGTTTTTTCAGCAATTGCAACAAAGTCAGCTGCTGGGTGCAGATTGGGACAGCAGCAGATTTGCCCGAAGTTTTGATTTGATGGGCTTACAGCGCCATATCAAAGTTTGTGGAATTTTCAGCAGATTATATCACCGCGACGGTAAAGCCGGTTATTTGGCCGATTTACCACGGGTGCTGGATTACATCATTGATGCGGCTGCGCAATACCCGGAATGCCAGCCGTTCTACAAGTTATTGCACCAGAAAATTCAGCCACGCTTGTTGGAGGTCATCGCATGCGGGCAATGATTTTAGCCGCGGGTCGCGGCGAGCGCATGCGGCCGCTGACCGACCACTTACCCAAGCCCTTGTTAACCGTTGCTGGTAAAGCCTTAATTGTGCACCACATTGAAGCGCTGGCTGCTGCTGGCGTGTTGGATATTGTGATTAACCATGCCTGGCTTGGCCATTTAATTGAGCAGCAGCTCGGCGATGGCCGGCAGTTTGGGGTACGTCTGCATTACTCCGCCGAAGGTGCAACCGGGCTCGAAACTGCCGGTGGCATCAAAAAAGCGCTACCCATGCTTGGGTCTGAGCCCTTTATGGTGATTAACGGCGACGTGTTAAGTACATTTCAACCGGCGTCGTTGATTGCAAAAGGTTTACCCCAAGGCGCGTTGGCGCATCTGGTGCTGGTGGCCAATCCGTCACAACACCCTAATGGCGATTTTGCTTTTGTGCCGACATCGCCGTGGCTTTGCTCGAGCGGTGGTGAGCAATTCACTTTTAGCGGTATTGCGTTATATCATCCAGATTTTTTTAAAGACGTGCCAGAAGGCTCCCAAAAACTGGCGCCGTTTTTGCGCCAGGCGATGGCTCAACAACAAGTCAGCGGTGAGTTGTTTACCGGTTATTGGGCAGACATCGGTACCCCGGAGCGTTTACAACAAGCGGATTCCACGTTTGCAGCACAACAAGAAATGCAGTTAAGGAAAGATCATGTGGGGTAAAATTCTCTGCGCTTTGTTCGGCATGGCGCTGTTTAAATGGCCCGGATTTTTTCTTGGGTTGATGATCGGCCATTGGTTTGACCGTAGCCTGCGCTCGTCGTTTGAAGGTGCGGGTGGTTTTGGTGCATTAAAACGCGACCAAGACGATGCCGAAGGGCTGTTTATGTACAGCACCTTTGCGGTGATGGGGCATTTGGCGAAAGCCGATGGTGTGGTTACAACCGCACACATCGATAAAGCCACTACGTTTATGCAGCAGCTGGGGCTTGATGCTGCGCAGCAGCAAGAAGCGCAGCGGGCGTTTCGCGAAGGAAAGGCTGCTGACTTTCCACTGCAACAGCAACTCGCTCAGTTAAAACAGCGTTATCGCTGGCGCCCGGATTTACTGCAGATGTTTTTGGAGATCCAAATCAGCGTAGCTTATGTTGATGCCAAGTTGAGCACAGTTGAATTGACCTTATTGCAGCAAGTGGCTGCAGCGCTGTCGATTTCAGGCTCCCGGTTGCAGTATTTGCTGGGACGATTTGAAGCCGAAGCGCGTTTTGCCAACCGGCCACCACAGCAAAAACCGAAAAATGCGACCGTACAGGATGCCTATCAGCTGCTGGGTGTTAAATCGGATTGTTCGAAAGCTGAACTGAAAAAAGCCTATAAAAAACAAATGGCACAGCATCATCCAGACAAACTAATGTCACAAGGTTTACCCAAAGAAATGATGGAACTGGCCAAACGCAAAACCCAGGATATTCAGGCTGCTTACGAGCTGCTGTGCCAGCATCGTCAGGACTGACATCAAGTAATCAGCTTTTGTGATAAAACATAAAATACACCGCGCCCAATAAACAAATTCCGGCATAGACGTAATTCAGTTTAAAGGGCTCTTTCATATACAACACCGCAAATGGAATAAACACGCTCAGCGTGATTACTTCCTGCAGAATTTTCAGTTGCGCCAGTGAAAAGACCGTCGCGCCGATGCGATTGGCCGGCACCATCAGCATGTATTCAAAAAACGCGATGCCCCATGACACGAAAATAGCCACAAAAATAGCAGAACCTTTCAGGTGCTTTAAGTGGCCATACCAAGCAAAAGTCATAAAAATATTGCTCATCACTAATAACAAGATGGTGGTCAGGGTAGGGCTTAGCTGAGGCATATCATTCTCCTGCAATACGAACCGTTATTATTACTGAAAATCATTGATTTTACCCCGGATTTTTACTGTTTGCTGCTCGTTAAAAAAAGCGTCGGCAACGCTTGTAATCAGTCGCAGCTCAGCTAGCTTTAATTTGAAAAGTTTCCAAGATAGAGACTTTCCAGGACCTAAACATGATGTTTTTATTCGAAGGATTGCCATGCCATGCGTCAGAATTTACCTGTTACCACCCGTGAACGTACCTTTGCCACTGAGCAAAGACTCATTTCAGCTACCGATGTTCAGGGCAATATTCAATTTTGTAATGATGCTTTTGTCGATGTCAGCGGTTTTACCCGGGAGGAACTGATTGGCAAACCTCACAATCTGGTGCGGCATCCTGATATGCCTGAACCTGTTTTTGCCGGAATGTGGGATTACCTGAAAAAAGGCCAATGCTGGATGGGCATTGTAAAAAATCGTTGTAAAAACGGCGATTATTATTGGGTGAATGCTTATGTCACACCGATTTTACAGCATGGCAAAGTGGTTGGATTTGAATCTGTACGGGTAAAACCCACCGCTGAGCAAGTCCATCGCGCACAACTGGTGTATCAGAATATGAAGGATGGTAAAGCTGTTGCAAGCGGCGTGTTTGCAAATTCGTGGCAATTGCCCGTCGGCGTGGCAGCAGTAATGGCAGTGACAGTGGGTGGCGCCATGTTGTTTGGTCAATACGGTGCCGGAGTTGCTGCCGCATTTGCCAGTTTTGGTCTGGTAAGTCTGGAGCGTGCGGGTACTCATAGCGCCCAGCAGAAATTTAAAGCACAGCTTAGTAATCCATTTTTATGTCCGGTGGCTAGTCAGGTCTATACAGGCAAAGGTGGCCACTGGGCGCAACTTGAGCTTGCGCTTATCACCGAAGGTGCGCATTTACGGACGGTATTAACCCGATTGGAAGATGCGGCTTTACTGGCATCAAAAGAATCAGCGCGAGCGCACAATTTGAGTAAAGCGACGCTGACATCTATTGCTTCACAACAAAACGAGACCGATCAGACCGCCACAGCAATGAATGAAATGACCCATACCATTGCTGAAGTTGCGCAGAACGTGCAACTTACCTCCAACCAGGCGGTGAATGCGAACGAGCTAACCAGTCAGGGCCAGCAGGTGGCACTACAAACGAAGGATGCTATTCAGGCGCTGGCAAGGGCGGTACAGGCAATTTCAACCGCAGTGAGCGATTTAGCAACGCAAACGTCCAGTATTACTCAGGCTGCCGACATTATTCAGCAAATCGCTGAGCAAACAAACTTATTGGCACTGAATGCAGCCATTGAAGCGGCAAGAGCGGGCGAACAGGGGCGAGGTTTTGCAGTGGTGGCTGATGAGGTCCGGCATTTAGCAAAACGGACCCAAGAGTCAACCAAGCAAATTCAGTTGATTATCAAAAACTTACAACTCGGTGCCAGCTCAGCGGTTTCGGCAGCAAATGACGGGATGAAAGCAACTGAGCTTGGTGTTGCAAAAGTGATCGAAACAGAAACCATGTTGCAAGGCATCATGGATGCAGTCAACATTATCGCCAAAATGGGGCATCAAATTGCAGTGGCAGTTGAAGAGCAGGCTCACGTGTCGGAGGATATTAATCGACAGGTCAGCCGGATTGCCGATTTAGCCGGTGAAAGTTACCAACAAAGTGAGCAGGCAGCGTCAGTCAGCAGTGATTTGGAGCAAAATGCCGAATCACTGTATCAGTTGGTTGAAAGATTTAAAAAATAGTGTTTTGGCTTTAAGACCAGAGGCAAGCGATATAGGCGGTTGGGTTAAAATCCCAGATAACTCAGCCAGCCATACACTTCGTTAAACACCCATTGCTGATTTTGCGGTTGGTCAATTGAACCCGGTAGCAGCCGTTGCCGGTAGATTTCTTTGATGTGTTTTCGCACCAGTTGCAGCCGCAACTGACTACTGGCCATCACAAACGAATTATCCTGTTGTTGCTGGATATCTAAGGTAGGAACTTTATGCTTGGCCAGTGCCAGCGACACAGCCTGATTCAGTGCTTTATCCGGCAAATAGGCGCTAAGCAGAATCAATCCCTCCGGCGCTGTCAGCTGCCCGGTCTGATACAGTTGATTAATCAAAGCGCCGCTACTGCCTTGCGCCACCACAATAATACTGCCGGTATTGTTTTCAGCGCTTTTCATCACTGCTTGTAGCCGTGTTAACAGCGCCGTCTGATAGGTTAACAGGGTCTCGGCGGTCGTTTCAGTAAGCTGCTCGGGCACCATCATCGCGATGGTATTCCAGCCGTAATCGACCAGTTGCTGGCGAAGTACATTGATCATTCTCGGGCTTGCAGCATGTTGTGACCAATCGGGCACCAGGATCACGGTGCCTTTGGTAAAAGCAGTCATCGCTGGTTTTTCCAGCACGGTAAATGACAGTTCTCCAGCCTGAAGTGGTTTGATTTCAATAGGGTCTATTTGATTTTGTAGATCGGAAGTGGTGAAACTTTCGCTACTGAGTTCGGCATTATTGGCATCAACGGCTGGGGAGAGGAGTAGCAACAACAGTAATCCGCGGGTAGCAGAACGAATCTTAAAAGTGATCATCAGGAATACTGTCATGAGGATAGATTAAACAAAGTATCGGCGAGCAAGCCGGAAACTTAAAGTTATCACCAGGATAAAAAAAGGCTCAACCTGAGTTGAGCCTTTTAGCAATCAAGCAATGGCTAAAAAAGCCATGCAGAAAGTTCGATATTAGCGGGTAACTGCTTCTTTTACTGACGCAGTTACATGGCCTTCGATACGACGGTTAACCGCGTGTGCAGCAGCAGTGTTGCCGGCAGCGCGTGGTTTAGTTACACCGTAACCGACAGCTTTTACGCGTGAGCGGTCGATACCGTATTGAGTCACTAATACATCAGCAACGGCGTCAGAACGACGTTGTGACAGCGCCATATTGTAGGCTGGTTTGCCAACATTTGAAGCGTGACCGGCAATTTCAACATCAGTATTTGGGAAACGTTTTAAGAAGTTTGCCAGTTTTTCGATGTCAGCATGATATTCAGGTTTCACAACTGAAGAGTCGTTGTCAAACTGAGCGTTTAAATCAATCCGCACTGAAGTTTCAGTGAAAATTGAACAACCAACAGTGTCAACTTTGTCAGTGATCGGCGTGTTTGCACACTGATCTTTATCATCAGTCACACCATCCTGATCCGCATCACCAATCACTGGTGCTGGCGCAGGAGCTGGTTCTGGCTGTGGTGCTGGTGTTGGAGCAGCTTGTGGTGCTGAACCAAATACATAGCTTAAACCAACTTTCAGGCCAGTATCAGCAAATGACTGGCTGATACCCTGGTAACGGTTCGCTTCAGCAAAAATAGCTAAGTTATCTAAAACAAAGAAGTTTGCGCCGATACCTACGTTTGCAGCTGATGCTGAACGGCCAGTTGTGAAGTTTTTCACACCGCCTAAAACGTAAACTGGCAGGCTGTCAATGTGGTACATCAGGTCGATACCAGCACGATTGCCTTTAACATCATAACCTACAGTAGCTTTGTCCAGATCCTGACGAGCGAACTCGGCACGGATTGCCCAATCTTTGCTGATACGGTAACCGATGTTCAGACCACGGCCATTGCCGTTGTCGACGTTTTGCCATTCGGTAGAACGTGCTTTGTCACTATCAGGGCTATACACTTCGTAGAAAACAGAACCAAAAACCCGATCTTGTAAATCTTCTGCAGTTGGGGCAGCAGAAGCAACAAACGACATCAGGGGTAAAGCAGCCAAAACGGCCAGTGCGCTAGTATTAAGTTTCATCCATCTCTCCTTTAGGGGTTTTTCCAACTCGCTAATTTTATTTGATTCGTCAATATTAAACAAACATTGCTTAAATTTAATTCAGATTTTCTGAATGTTTTATGCGCGAGCGGCGCTATCTTACCAGTTATAACTGAATCAAAGGTTAATTGATTCGTATATACCCGTCATCCTTGAAGATTCGGGGTTGTTGTCTTCGCTCTCTCACCCCAGTCACATAGACAGCTATGTTCCTGAGGCTTCGCGCTCTCGTCGCCTACCCGAATCTTCAATGATTTTGGGTATAAGCACTAAAATGGACTTGGTGCCGAAAACTCAAGCCACCGTTCATCGGTCGGATGTCGAAGTGCTAAAAACTCTGCATGTAGTTGCAAACGATCCGCTGCGGCGAGCCCATCGGTTGACGCATAAAATTTGTCACCAAGGATTGGATGCCCCAGCCACTGCATATGCACCCTGAGCTGGTGCGAGCGTCCGGTGACTGGCGTTAATCGCACTCGGCTACTTGTTGCATCCGTTGCCAGCACCTCAAAGTGAGTCAACGCTTTTTTGCCACGGCTAAAACAAACCATTTGTTTTGGCCGATTCGGCCAGTCGCAGATCAGCGGTAGTTCGACACTGCCGCGACGTGCACTGACCACGCCTTCCAGCCTGGCAATATAGTGTTTGGCGGTTTGACGCAGTTCGAATTGCCGGTTGAGTTGCCGCTGGCTGTCAAGGCTCAGCGCCATCACTACCAGACCGGAAGTGGCCATATCCAGCCGATGCACAATGCGCGCAGTCGGGAACACCCGTTGCACCCGGCGCTCCAGACAATCCTGATGTTCTGGCGCTTTGCCAGGGACCGTCAGCAAGCCGCTGGGCTTATTCAGCACCAGCAAATCGTTGTCCTGATAGACAATCTCCAGGTACGGCCACAGCGGCGGTTCATAGTGGATCAGCATCGAAATCCCACAGGCCGCAAAGCGGAGCGATAATCCAAGTCGTGATGACCTTTAATCATCATTTTTCCTACTCATTGCTGGCCACAATCACCCGAATTGCATCAAATTTCAGTCGGGCTTTGCTGATGTAATCCGTCAGTTGCGTTTGCATTGACTGCAAATGAGCGATTTCTTCCGGTCGCACTGACGGGTTAATTTTAGACAAGGCCTGCAGGCGACTGATTTGTGCCGTTAATGCCAGCTGCATTTTCTGCTGGGCGTCTTGCTGAATTTGCGCTAGCTGTGTTGAGGCATAAGCTTCGGCTTTAGCAATCAACGGGTGGATAGTGGTTTGCAACGCTCCAACTAATTTGCTGGCTGTCTGACGGCCAACCGGTTTTAGCTGCCGGTTAAAGTTGTCAAATGGTACATTTGGTGCCAGGTTTTTGCCGGTTTTTTCCAGCAATAACCGGATTGGCGTTGGTGGCAGATAACGGCCTAACTGCAACTCAGCCGGCGCACTGGCTTCGGCCACATAAATAAATTCGACAAAAAAAGTACCGACCGGTAGTTGTTTGTTGAACATCACCGCGGCTGAGCTGTTGCCCATGCTGTCGTTAGTCACAATATCCAGCGTGCCTTGGACCATTGGGTGATCCCAGCTTAAAAACTGGATATCTTCCTGCGCCAGCGCGGTTTGGCGGTCAAATGTGACGGTAACACCGTCTTCATCGAGGCCAGGATAATGACCCTGTGTTTGTTCTGATGGCGTCAGGATGATGCTGGTGTCGCTGCGATCGTCCTGATTAATCCCCAGAATATCCCAGGCTTTAATCATGTACAGCGGCAGCACGGTGTCGTCGTCCTGGGCGGCAATTTGCCCGGCGATAGAGGCAGCATAACCCCGGCCGGCAGAGTTAATTTCCAGCAGTTTATCGCGGCCTTGCTCCAGCTTAGTTTTCAGCTGCAAATTCAGCGCCTGAGTATCGTGCAGCAGTTTTGCCACAGCATCGGCATCTGGCTGATTCGCCGCAAGCTGTGCCAGCAACTGATGCTGCAGTTCTTCAAACACAGCGCGGCCGGTCTGACTGGTGAATTGCAACGCCTGCAGACCTTCGTGATACCACTGCACCAGAATTTCTTGTGGGTGATTCTTGAAGAATGGCAGGTAGATTTGAATATCGTGCTGCTGCCCAATCCGATCCAGGCGGCCGATGCGTTGCTCAAGTAAATCCGGATTCAGCGGTAAATCGAACAATACCAGCTGATGCGCAAACTGGAAATTACGACCTTCGCTGCCGATTTCCGAACAAATCAGCGCCTGTGCGGCGTTGTCGTCCTGAGCAAAATAAGCGGCGGCTTTGTCGCGCTCGACGATACTCATACCTTCATGGAATACCGCAGCCCGAATGCCTTCTTTCACCCGCAGCGCTTCTTCCAGCGCAATGGCAGTATCAGCATGGGCGCAAATGATTAGGAACTTTTTGTATTTATTGGCTTTGATCCGATCAATGATCAGTTCAACTCTGGGATCAAACTGCCACCAGCTACTTTTATTGCCTTCAAATTCCTGGAAAATCCGCTCCGGGAATAACTGTGCCCGGGCTTTTTGGGCGTCAGTTTGACTGGCATTAAAGGCCTGCTGCACTTTAATGGCGTTTTGGTATTGCTCCGGCATTTCCAGCGGTAATAAATGCGGCTGCCGTTTTGGAAAACCGGCAATCGCGGCGCGGCTGTTGCGGAACAAAATGCGGCCGGTACCGTGGCGATCCAATAACTGACTGAGTACGGACTGCTCGGCAGCCTGACGCTCTGCGCTCGGCTCACTCTGTTGCAATAACTTCAGCTCAGCAGACAAATCCGTTTCAGCAATTTTTTGCTGCAAGGTTGCTGCAGTCGCTGCTGAAATAGCAGGCGCGTCCAGCACTTCTTTGGCGAGTTCAGCAATGGCTTTGTAATGCAGCTCTTCGCCCAAAAAGGTTTGATAATCGTAAAAACGGGCAGGGTCTAATAACCGCAAGCGGGCGAAATGACTTTCGTGGCCCAGCTGATCCGGAGTGGCGGTTAATAAAATAACGCCTGGTGTATCCTGAGCCAGTGCTTCTATACGCTGATACTCGGTACTTGGGTTGTCCTGACTCCACTGTAAATGGTGCGCTTCGTCCACCACCAACAAATCCCAGTGCGCTTCGGTGGCCGCTTCGTGCCAGCTTTTTTTGCGGCTGAAAAATTCCAGCGTGGTCAGCACAAGCTGTTCAGATTCAAATGGATTGCCACCATCGCCTTTGGCTTCGGTGCAGCGTTCTTCATCAAAAATGGCAAACTTCAGGTTAAACCGACGCAGCATTTCGACCAGCCACTGGTGCATCAGCGACTCTGGCACCACCACCAGCACGCGCTGCGCTAAACCGGCAATCAGCTGTTGGTGAATAATCAGACCAGCTTCGATGGTTTTACCTAAACCCACTTCATCCGACAGTAAAACACGTGGCGCATGCCGTTTTGATACTTCATCGGCGATATAAAGTTGATGCGGAATTAAGCTAACCCGTCCACCGCCCAGACCGCGCATCGGGTTTTGCTGCTGCTGATGGATATGCTGCCAGCTGTGGTAGCGCAAGGTAAACCATTCAAAACGGTCGATTTGCCCGGCGAACAACCGGTCTTGTGGCTGGTTAAAGCTAATAAAATGATCAAGGAAAGTTTCGCGCAGACTGACTGCTTCGCCGTTGTCTGTTTTATGGCCGTGGTAAATCAGGGTCTGATTTTTTTCTTCAATGGTATCAACAACCAGGCTGAATTCATCGGCACTTTTGATGGTATCACCCGGATTAAATTGCACTCGGGTCAGAGGCGCTTCGGCAATGGCATAAAGCCTCGTTTCGCCGCTCGCCGGGAACAACAGAGTCAGCATGCGGCCTTCAATTCCAACCACGGTACCCAAGCCTAAATCAGACTCAGAGTCGCTGATCCAACGTTGCCCTAGTGCAAATTTCATCATATTTTTTACCACTCCGAAAAAGGGGCTGCATGGTACTAAGAATCGCCACAAACTGCATCTGAATGCTGCGGTTTTTTTGCAACAGATGAAAATCTGTCATGCGAATGTCATCCGTAACTACGATTCTTGCTCTACATTAAAAAGAAAAGAAAACCAATTCGTGAAATTCCGCTTTACCCACGCTAAGGAGCTGCATATGGCGCGAAGAAAAAGCAAAGAGAAAAAAATCTACGTTCTTGATACCAACATTCTGCTGCACGAACCTTTCGCCTTCTTAAACTTCCAGGAACATGACGTGGTCATCCCGATGACCGTGCTAGAAGAATTAGACCATATTAAAGATAAACACAAAGATGTTAGTCGCGAAGCCCGCGTGGCCATTCGCGCACTGGAGGATGTTCTTAAAGATGCCACCCCGGATCAGATGCTGGCAGGTGTGGCATTGCCGGCGCCAACCGATTTAAAAGAAAGCGGCCATTTATTTATCGTCAACGACCATCATTTATCCGATCAAATTCCAGGTTTACCTGGTGGTGAGAACGACCACCTGATCATCAATACCGCGTTGTTTTTACAACGGGAAAAAGCGCCGGTCAAAGTGATACTGGTCACCAAAGATATCAATATGCGGCTGAAGGCCAAAGGTGCCGGGCTGAAACTGGTTGAAGATTACCGCACCGACCAACTAATCGACGATGTACGCTTTTTATACAAGGGGTATTTTAAATTTCCCGGTGATTTCTGGAGCCAGATTAAAGATTGCCGCAGCGCCAATGAAGGGCGTGAAACCTATCACTATCTACCTCGCACCGTGTTACCCAATGCTTATATTAATGAATATCTGGTCGACGAATACGAAACCTTTGCTGGCCGGGTGGTCACTATCAACGATCATGAAATCAAAGTGCTGGATTTAGGTTTTGAGCGGCTGATGCATAAAAAGGCCTGGGGTGTGCTACCGAAAAATATCTATCAGGCGATGGCGCTTAATGCATTACTGGACCCGGATATGGATTTGGTGATCCTGACCGGTCCGGCCGGTTGTGGTAAAACCCTGCTGGCACTGGCGGCAGCGCTGGAAATGGTGATCGAACGTGGCTTGTACGATAAAGTCATTGTCACCCGTAACACGCCGGAAATTGCCGAGTCGATTGGCTTTTTACCCGGCACTGAAGAAGAAAAAATGGCGCCCTGGCTGGCGGCCATTACCGACTCACTGGAAGTGCTGCATAAAACCGATGAGCATCCACATGCCAGCGTGAACTACATTATGGACAAAGCGAATATTCAGTTTAAGTCGGTGAATTTCATGCGCGGTCGCAGCATTCAGAATGCCATAGTACTCTTGGATGAATGTCAGAACTTAACTGCAGCACAGCTCAAAACCATCATTACCCGCTGCGGTGAAGGCACCAAGTTGATTTGTTCGGGCAACTTGTCACAAATCGACAGTAACTATCTAACTGCGGTAACTTCAGGATTAACCTATATCGTCGAACGGTTCAAAAACTTCGAAGGCAGTACCACCATTAACCTCAATGGGGTGGTGCGCAGCCGGCTGGCGTCTTTTGCCGAGGCCAATTTGTAAACAAGTTGACTTGATGGGCTGATAGGTTACGCTATTCAGCCCTGTCGCATCGAGGAAGTGGAAGCCTGGTGAAAGTGTTTTCGTGGTCTGGTCTGGTCTTTGTCTTGTCCATCAGCTTTATTTGGAGCTGTGGTTATTGGTTATTGCTGCAAAGTGGATCGTGGCAGCTCCTTCAGCAAAAAAATGAACTCACCCAACAGCTTGATAAAGCTCAGACTTTGCTGCAAAACTGGCAACAGGGTTATCAGTTGCATTTGGCTTATCTGGAAACCGAATTGCTGGAAGTGCAACAACTGCCGGCTGCCGGTGTTGAATCGGCGCTGGTTGACCCATTACAGCAACTAGATGAACAAATCCGCCGGGTGTTATGGCCTGATCCATTGCTGGCGTATGCCGTGTTAGATAGTCAGGGCCGGGTGCTGCGGCTCAGCTCAGCTGATGCCAGTACCTACTTTAGCCAAACCAATTTTCAATCTGCCACTGCAGCAACTTTTTTACCGCCGTTAGTGCTCAAAGATCAATGGATCCTACCGTTGCAGGTCGACCAGCAGCAACAACGACTGGTGCTGTGGTTTGATGCCAGTCAGCTGCAACAACAATTACAACGATTAATGGCGACGCCACTGCAAGTGACAGAGCTGTTGCTACTGTCCAAAGATGCCGAGTTGTTATCCAGTAGTCGGTTTCAGAAATCGTTATTACCAAGATTGGGACTGGATAATCAAGATCCGCAACAAGCCCTTAAAATTTATGCCAAAAGGCCGCCGGAAAATTTGCTGCGCAGTAAACAACGTTATCAGGATGCCGGAGCCTGGCCGTTGACCAGTCTGATGAACGAAGTTGCGCGCAGCAGCAGCGGTTTTATTGCCAGTCATTACCTGAATTACCTGGGACGGCAAACGCTGGCCAGTTACCGGCAGCTGCCGGAATGGCAACTTTATCTGGTGGTTGAACGGGACGCTGCGCCGATGCTGGAAGAACTGGCGAGCATCAAAATGCGCTTACTGGCTGCCTTAACCGGCTTAAGTTTGTTATTAGGATTAGCGTTTTATCTGATCCACCGCCGGTTACGGAGCGCAACTGTGGCCGCGAACGCCGCCGAAGTGGCTGCGGCAGAATTTACGGCAGCGCAAATGACCGAGGGACAATTTGCCACGGCAGAATGGGCCGACCCGAATGAACATGGTTTTGATTCCCCGGTGCTGGGCACCCTTGAGCTGGCATTGCTTGCGGATCAGGATAAGCAAACAGTCACTGACGATATAGCTTCAACTGAGCAGTTCGTGGCCAAGCCCACGACAGTCGACAACAAAGAGCCGCAATCTGCCGACTTGCTGCTCACCGGGTCTCGTCAGACCGAATCAGCTACTGCCGAATCACCGATTGCCGAAACAGCGGGTAGTGCGCAACAGCCTGCGGCTTTTCCAGCAGCTGCGGCCTTATTACAAGCATGGCTGCAACAGCCGGTTGTTGATCCAAAACTGGCCGACATCAGCCGAAGCTGGTTGCAACAAGTCACACCAGCCGCTATCGGACAAATTTGGTGCAGCGATATCATGTTGGATCTGACGGCTATGCTGGCGCAGCGCCATCAGGTGGATACCAAACTAAATTATTTATTGGAAGCCAGTACCGATTTCCCCGAAGCCTTGTTGGTCCAGCAACAACGATTATTACCTTTGGTGCAAAGTCTGTTGGCGCAGACTGAATTGCGCGTTGGCAACGGCACCTTATTGGTCCGGCTGCTGCTGGCGGAAACGAATCAGCTGCGGATAGAAATTGTTGATCAGGCGCATAGTCTCACCGATGGGCAATGGTTGAGCGTGTTGAACCCCGTTGCCGATGATCAAAGCGCCACGGCGCTGGCGTACCGGCACATTCAGCAACAATTAGCTGAACTTCATGCGCATTTATCGGCGCGGGCTGATTTGGCGGCTGGTAACAAAATGGTGCTAACGGTGCCTTGTGAAGTTCCGTTGCAGCCCGTTGTTGCTGCCGCCGAGCCGCAGCCAGGCAGCGCGATGTTATTGTGCCCGCCCGGTGAGGCGCAGCAATTGTACCGGCGATTGTTCAGACAGTCTGGTTTGGACTTACTGCCAATGGACGACGCCAGTCAATTGCTGCAATGGTGTGAGAGTTCGCCGCAAGAACTCAGCAAAATGCTGATTGATGAAGATTTTGTGCAGTCGGATGCCGCTTTGGCCGGTAAAATAGCGGCAGTGGTGCGGCGATACTTTCCCGACGTGCAAGTCCTGCTTGTGGTTCGTCAGCCGCAACAATGGTTGAGTCTGGCGCAATCGGAACAGTTATTTTTGCTGGCAAAACCGCTGACGCCACTGGTTTTAACCAGGGCGTTTCACAGTACCTCCGCTGGAATTGTCACCGGACAAAAAGCAAAGATCTGGCTCTGTCAGCCGGATCCGCTACAGTATTGGTGGATTGAACAACAGCTGCACAACTTGCATTATCAGGTGCAGGGCGTGACGCGATGGCCAGAATTGCCCGGGGACTTGCAGCAGGATTATTACTGTCTGCCATGGACGTTGCATGAACAACTCGCGTCCAATCAGGCTCTGCCGCGGTTTGTTGTATGGTGTCTTGGGAATGAGCAGGCACCATCGCAGTCGCAACTGCAAGAATCTCATCCATTGTGGCCGATGGCGGATGGCGGCGCGGCATTAAGCCGGCATTTATATCAGATCACTTTACAACATCAAGGCAGCACTACGCGATGAATCCACTCCATACCGAATATAAAAGATCACAGCTGCGCACTTTTATCGTAGTGTTATGTCTGGCTTTTTCCGCTGCAGTGTTCGATTATTTTATTGCTTTAAATCAAAGAATTGCACAACAACAGAACTTACTAAATTCAGCTGTGGAAGACTTGGAACATCAGTTCAGTCCATTGCTGCATTTAATGACCGTCCTCAAAGCCGATGCCGAACTGAGTTTGTTGGCCGAGCAACCAAGTGACGCCAGCAAGCCGCTGACCGGGATGTTGTGGTCAGTTGTTGCTGAACAGCCTGATGCGACGCTCAGTGATGCTGAAGTCGCTATGTTGCAACAATTGATGCCAAAACTGCAGCATAGTCAGCGTAGCACGGTCGTGATCCGCCAGTTCAGTTATGTATCGAACAGCGGCGTCTGGTACTCGACGAATGACGGTCGCACGGCGGCACAGGAATTACAGTCAGAGTTGTACTGGGAACAAAAACAACAGCAGCACAAGTTGGGGTTACCGGATATCCGGCTGCATAAAGTTGATGCCGCTGAAGCGATATTTTTACTGGCAATCCCACTGCAGAAAAAAGAGCAGCATGTCGGTGAATTGCTGCTGGAACTTGATTTAGCCTTCATGTTGAAATTAGTCGCGAAGGCGCAGCAAGGCGCGCGTGTGCAGCTGATGAATGATGTTGGACAGGCGTTGTTAACTGTTGAAAAAATGCAGGTAGTGCCGGTACAACCACAAGATTTAATCCACCACAGCGACAATTTAAAATCCCTGGAGCAGCTCAATCTAACGTTACATCTGGAGCCGGTGCATATCGCTTCAGTGAGCAGTGAGTTGATGAGTTTTATGGGGCATGTGCTGCTATATCTGGCGACATTAATGCTGTTAGCGATTTATCTGCGGCGTCGGTTCAAGACCAAAGTGTTGTCACCGTTTCATCGGTTGTTGGTGCATATCGAGCGGTTGCGTCGTGGTGATATTCAGGGCGTACGGAATATTCCGGCAGATTGGGGGCAGGTGTTTCAACAAGTTGAGCAAATCCGCACCGGCACGGATGAGACTCAGAACAAACGGTGAGTAAACTGGCGGTTGGTCAGATAGGTTTGATATTTTTGCGCCAAGGTCCCTAACTTCGTTGGAGCCGGACCTGTTGGATCCACCACCAGATAGGTGATCCCCTGTAAGGTGACAGTCAGTTCATGTTCCAACGGCGGAATTTGCGCCGCCACGACGGCATGATCCGGAAAATACAAAATACCGATACTGTTTTTCGGGAAAATGTTCTGCAGTATCGCCGCATACAATACCGCTTTACTGTCGCAATCGCCGCCATGTTCCACTAACAGTTTTAGCGGTGGTGAATAGCCGCTACCCGCTGAGCCTTGACGGTCGGATAAATCCTGATAGGGGATTTGTTGCACCCATTCACTGATTTTTCCGGAAATTTGCCGGATATTATTTTTGCCATATAAATCGACAAAGGCATTTGAGATTGACTGCAGCGCCGGGCGGCTTTGTTGCATCACCCGCACATGGTCCGGGATCACAAATTGCTCGCCGGTCGGGCTTTTCATCAGATAATAAAAATCGCGTTTCAGGTAATTATCGTAGGCTTGCTGCTGAGCTTGTTGCAGTTGCTGCTGCACTTTCTCCACTTGACCCGCGTCATCGCCGCGCACAGTTACCCGAAATGGCAGATTTTTCGGCGACATCTGCACCCGAACTCCGCGCTTTTGCAATTTCACCGCCGCCAGTAGCACTTGATGGCGGATATGTTGATCGGCAAGTTCAGTGGAATAACGCCGGTTGCTGCCGGATTGCGCTTTGATATCGGCGTTGTCGAGCTGAAAACTTAACTCTGGTTCCGGCGGCCATTGATAGCGAAATTCAGTGGTTTTTTCCGCAATTGTTTTTTGCACATCAATGGCAGCTGCCAGCAGTGGTGACCAAAGTAAACTATTCAGTACAAACAGAATTTTCAGCACCAAGTGATTTCCGTCGATTCAGATAAACACAGCTTAATGCTAAAAAGCTGAAAACTCCAAGACTGCCGCCGGATTCTTCCCGCACTATCACTTCAACATAATCGTCGCGGCTTTGATCTTCCAGCGGCAGACGATTTAAGGTGTCGTTATCGTAACCGGACACTTCAGCCAGCAAGTAACCGGTGCTGGCATCAACCAGTTCAATCAGCAATTTATAATAGCCGGTCCGTAGCTGGCTTAAATCGGTTTCAATGGCAAACCAGTCCTGGCTGCTTTGACCGTACAAAGTAAACACCGAACTGGTATGAATGACCCGTTCCACACCAGCACTGTCGATCAGGCTGTACACCGCGTAAACCGGTTGCGAGTTGTAGTCGGTGTGCGCGTCAAAACGAACATAAAGCTGTGAATAAAAGCCGTTGTTGTTGCTGTCATAGCGCATGGTTAAATCGATGGTATGGAACCAGGCACTGCTCTGAAAGGCCTGCGTAACTGCCAAGGAGCGGTTCACCGCAATATTTGGTAAGGCTTGAGCGCTGCTGGCCACGGTGCTGGCGGGTAAATGAGATTCTTTGGTGGGTTGTAAAGCAGCTAAAGGTTCAGCTGCGAGCACTGAAGTAGTAGTCAATAATGCGAAAATCAACGGTAGTACATGGGTTTTCATGGTCAGTGCTCCTGTAGCTTTGATATCATCCTCGCCTGTTGCGGCTGAATAGCTCCTGAATTTTTTTCTTCTTACAAATGCCGGAAAAACCGGTCACTGGATGAGTTATGCGGATCTCAAAAACTATCGTTGTCAGCGAGCAAGCTCTTGCCATTGATGTGCTGTGCGCTGCGGTGCCGGAACTATCAAAAGCGCGGCTGAAAGATGCAATGAACAAAGGCGCCGTAAGCTGGCAACGTGGCAAACAGCACAAAAGATTACGCCGGGCGCAAAGCCCGGTCGCCGCTGGTGAGCAACTGCATTTAAACTATGACAGTGATTTACTGCAGCGTAGCTGTGACGCACCGGTGCTAGTGGCGGATGAGGGCAATTTCAGTGTCTGGTTCAAGCCTGCCGGCATGTTGTCGCAAGGCAACGAATGGGGCGACCATCTGAGTTTGTTGCGTTTTGCCGAACTATATAACAACAGCAAAAGACCGGTGTTTTTACTGCATCGACTGGATCGGGAGGCCAGTGGTTTAATGTTAGTGGCCCACCAGCAAAAAACCGCTGCTGAACTCAGTCAGTTAATCCAGCAGCATCAAATCAGTAAAAAATATCAGGTACTGGTGCTGGGGAAACTCGATGCCACTTTAATGGCTGCCGGACAAATTAATGCGGTACTCGACGGTAAAGCCTGTGAAACCAGGTTCAGCCCGGTCCCGGGCTGGCAGGAACCCGCGACTACTTTGCTGGATATCACGCTGATTAGTGGCCGAAAACATCAGATCCGCCGTCATTTTGCTGACATTGGCCATCCGGTGATGGGCGATCCACGTTACGGCACGCACAATCAGGATCCGGCAGGCTTGGGTTTGCAGGCGGTCGAGCTGAGTTTTGCGCTGGTGGGCGGCCGACGTAAATATCACTATCAATTGCCAGCAGAGCTGCGTCGTTATGGCGTGAAGTGACTGCTAATGTGGCTTCGCCAGCGGCAAATCGTTACAGGTTAAACTAATCAGACCCAACCGCAGTGCATTGTTAATGTCGCCGCGAACATTTTCAGTTTGCCAGCTGCAAGGGTTGGGCTGTGAACAATACAACTGCACCCGGTACAACTGCTGCGCTTTTTGTTGCTGATCCGCCAGTTGCCAGCTGAGCCACACCAGTTCGCGCAGGCCCGCTAAATCTGCCGGTTGCCAGTAGTCACCTAACAACGGTTGTAGCGGCGCGATAAAACTATAAAGCGTCGGTTGGGTAGGTAGTTGTGCCCGTTGTTGTAACAGCAGGTAATTCAGTTGTTGTTCGACCTGAGTAAAACCTTCCGGTGGGCAACGCCAAATCAGCCATACCGCATCGGTATGCACGGCATAACTGGCCAGATGTTCTGCCGGTAAAGCGCTGATCAGCTGCTGCATGGCTCGGCGCAGAATGTGCTCGCCAAACAGAAATTTAAACTGCTGCGGTTGTGCCAACTGAATACATTGCAGTTGCAGCGGCTGGGATTTGTGGTATTCGCGCTGCAGTTTACGGCAAAATTCCGTCCAGCTGGCCGCTTGGGGCAGATGTGTTGCCTCAGTCAGATCTTCACGGCCACTGTCCTGTAACCTCCGTCTGAATAGCCAGACCAGGCTGGCCAGCCAACTGATACATAACACAATCATGGTCAGCAGATACCAGTGTTGTTGTCGTTGCAAAACGCTCAGTTGTTGTTGCTGCTGTTGCAGCTGCAAACTATTGTTCAGTAAGTCCACGGTGTATTTTTGTTGGTTTTTCAGTAAGGTGCGCTGCAATACGTTGGCCTTTTCGCTGGCCTGGAACGCTGGCTGCCATTGTAAGCGTGCGGCATTTAACTGCGCCGCCATCTGCCAATACCGTTGTTGCAAAAAATCCGGCGAATTGGTCAGTAATTTTTCGGAAGGCATCGCCTCGATGGCCGCTTCGAGATCCTGCTGTTGCAGTGCAACCTCCACAATAGCCAGACTGATTTCCAGCTGCAGTCCGGAATGTTCGACCTGATTAAACAGCTGCAACGCTTCGTGCAGCTGTTGCCGGGCTTGCGGGAACCGATGTTGTTGCATCGACCACTGCGCCTGCCCGTAGTACACCAGAGCTATTAAATGCACATCTTTAAGCTCATTCGCCAGAGCCAGGGCTTTAGCCAGAATAGGTTCTGCCGCAGTCGGATCAGCCACTTGCAGATAGGTTTCGGCCTGATTAACCCAGACATTAATCCGCTGACTGCTATCGGTTGGTTTTTCGTACAGCTGTTCGGCTTTGGCAAAATGTTCCAATGCCAGACTATGCTGCGACAATTTCCGATATGCCATGCCAAGACGCAGATAAATAGAAGCCAGCGAGCTGGTGCGTTTCAGCTCAATCGCCAGTGCCAGAGCACGGCTGAAGTGCATTTGGGTCAGCACAAAATTGTTTTGCTGCAATGCCAGTCGGCCAGCGGTCAGGCGCGCTTGTAATTCCGGCAGCGGTAACTGATGTTCAGTGGCAATGGCGATACTGAGTTCGGCATACCGAATAGCTTCGGTCATGTTGCCGGTTTGATTGTAGGCCTGGGCAAAGCTTTCATAAATACTGGTTTGTAATTGTGGCTTATTCGCCGAGCTCAGATGGTCGAGTTTGGTTTCGGCAAGTTGCAGCGCTGCCAAGGCTTGTTGATTATCACGAAATAACATGCCATAAATCAGTGCTTTTTGCTCCAAAGCCTGCACCGTAACATCATCTGGTAATCCCAACTGCAACGCCATATTGACACTACTGAGCGCAGCATCTTTGTTTTTCAGACGTAAATACGCATGTGTGAGCTTAAACCAGTGGATGGCATCCCGTTGCTCGACCGCGACTTCACTCAGCTCGCTGGCAAATCGTGCCGGTTCGAGTTGGATCTGCTGAATTTCGGTGGCCAACGGATCTGCGCGCAACGGGGCGCTCAGACACACCAAAATGATTAACCAACGACATTTCACCTGGGCTGCTCCTGCAAGAAAAGTAGTGTGGGCATCATGTCGCTGCACTACAAACGTCTAGTGTACTCTGGCGGCAGTGAGCCAGCCAAACACTATTGACCACAAAAACGGAACTTAACTGCAAAACCCTTCAGCAACAACGTTTGGGTGTCCCGGTAAAAAAGCTGCGGATGTTATCAGCGGTTTGTTCGACCAACGCTTGCATCGCTTGCTGACTGGCCCAGCCGACATGAGGCGAGATCAGAATGTTCGGTACGTCTGGCTGTAATAGCGGATGATCGGGTGGCGGCGGTTCGATGTCTAACACATCCAGTGCGGCGCCGGCCAATTGACCGTTTCTCAGCGCTTGTGCCAATGCGTTAGCGTCAATCAGACTGCCTCGTGCGGTATTCAGGACTACAGCCGAAGGTTTCAACCAGCTCAGGGTTTCGCTATTGAGCAGCTGTTGATTGTCGGCAGTAGCGGGGCAGTGCAGTGATAATACATCTGCCTGCTGTAACGCCTCGCGAAAACTTAGTCGTCCTGGCCGGATCATCGCACTCCCCGGGCGCTCAGCGATCAGAATGTTCATACCGAAAGCTGCTGCCAGTTGCGCTGTCGCCTGTCCCAGCCCGCCGTAACCGACTACGCTAAAATTCAATCCGGCCAGTTGCCGGATGGGATATCCCAGCCAGCAAAACTGGCTGCTCCGGCTCCAGGCGCCTTGTTGTACCGCCTGGTGATAAGGCGCAATTTGATTAAACAATCCCAGTAATAACGCCATCGCTTGCTGCGGTACCGTGTGCTGAGCGTAGTCCCGGGCGTTGCAGACGGTGATCCCGGCACGTTGAGCTGCCACCAGATCAATATTGTTGATGCCGGTTGCCGTGACACAAATCAGTTTCAAATTTGGTAATAGCGCCAGCGTGGCGGCGTTAAGCACCACTTTATTCACGATAGCGACAGTGGCGTCGGCCAATCGTGTCAGCACTTCGTCAGGCGCAGTGTGTGGATAGCTGCGAAGGGGTAGAGACAGCTGTTGTAAAGGGCTTAAATCCACGTCCGGCAAAGTTGCCTGATCTAAAAATACCAACTGACTCATGAGGGTTCCTTGTTAACTCCAAGCTTGCTTTTACCAGAGGAAACGCCTATTGATAAAGCAGTATTATTGTTGGTGTGGGTCAATCGACCCAAAGTTTCATGGCGCTGGATGGCAGAGCATGCATGTGTTGAAGTTACATTTTGCCATAATCCGTTACTGCTGCGGCCTGTTGTTACTGTTGTTTTTACCTGCAGTGATGGCGAAATCCATTACCATCGCAGCCTCTCCGTGGCAAGGGTTGACCCATGCTGACGGTTCTGGTTTATATTTTCAGATTTTCCGCGAGGCGATGGCGACGCAGGATGTCAAATTGAATTTCCGGCTCAGTAACTGGAAGCGGGCAAAGCATATGTTTTATGCCAAGCGTGCTGACGTGTTGCTGGCGGATTATCGCCACGAAGATCCCAGTCGATTATACCCACGCTGGCATCTTGATTATGACCAAAGCGTGCAGTTATATAGCCTGCAGCCGCTACAAAACTTAGCTCAGTTACAAGGCCGTCCGGTGGGCTGGATGCTGGGTTATGACTTTGATCAGTATTTACCGGTGCCGGTCGAACGCTACGAAGTAGCCACCGAAGAAGAAGGGTTTATGCTGTTGCAACACCAAAGGTTGGCGGCATTTATCAGCTATCAGAGTCATCAGCCTGATCCGATGGTTTTACCTTTATATAGCCTGGAGATTTTAGCAGCGCAGCCGCTTTACCCATTGTTTCAGAACGATTTTGAAGGCAGACAACTGGCCAGAGCTTATGATTTGGGCATGGCGCAGTTGTATCGGAGCGGCCGGCTGGCCGAATTACATGGCAACCAGGCACGTTATCAACACGCCCGTTATGAACAGGTGAAATGACCTGTTGTTCAGCACTTTCCCCCAATACCGGTCAGTTCAATCCAGGTCGTCCAGTCAAGCTTCCTTCCTTGGCGCAGTGTCCAATTTCCCCGGACTAACGATACACCACATCACCATACATTGGTGCTAACAGTCCCAACAGTTGGTTTTGTGCGGCAATGCTGATGTTTTGTTCGGTCATCGCTTTCATCAGATGCCGTACCAGATTGTCAAAATCGGCCTGGGTGATCTTAAAACCGGTGTGACTTTCCTGCATACTGGCCCCGGTATATTTACATGGGCCACCACTAAGTTCACATAGCTGTTCAATCAATAACTTACGAAATCTGGCAATATCAGTGTCGCGAAAATGGTGGACAATCTGTGGGTCATGTTCAATTTCGACCAACAAAGCGTCGACGACTTTTTCGATGCCTACAGTACTACCAAGCTGTTGATAGAGATGATCTTTCGGAACTGTCTGGCTACAACCGTTCAGCGTAGTCACACCAAACACCGCCAGACACAAGCTCAGCCACAGGCCGGAATATGTTGCTGCTTTCATTAGGGCTGCTTTCATTAAAAGGTGGCCTCCAGCGCCAGATAATAGCCTTGTTGTTGTGCCAGACCAGCAATGCTGCCTAAATCGACATAGCCGCCTACCACACTGAAATTTTGATTGATAAACCAGCCAACAAAAATATCCCGCCAATGCTCTTCGTCAGCAAAAGCCAGATTGTTCGGTTTTTGCCGGAATTCAATACCGACGGCCAGATCCGGGCGCAGCAAAACTGCCGCTGAGCTTTCAAACATATATTGGTAGTGATTGTGGTCGGCGCCGCCAAAACCCAACAAACCAATTTGGTTGGCTTTAGTGGCGCGAACAGTCGCGTTTAACAGCAGGTTACGACCCGCCACCGCGCCAAAATAGACTTTACTGGCGGCCAGGTAGATATCAGTGCCGGAATCCTTTTGTGCGCCAACCGCCAGTGGTAAACCGGAGTTGCGGTGTTTTTTATACTGCAGTCCAACACTGATTTGCGGCAGACTGGTATACAGCAATTCGCCGGCAATATGGTATTTCAGGCCAAATACATCCTGCTGCAAATCGCCGCCAATGGTATCAAGCTGAAATTTTTGCCGGGTTAGTGACACTTCCCATTGATTGTTGTAACTGGCGCCAATACCGAAATTTTGCAGCGTAAAGTCGTCAACACCGACGCTGCTGGTAAAACTGTTGACCGACCACTGGCCGCTGCTGGCGTAGCCGTTAATGACTGCCCAGGGCACAATGCCGCCACCAGCGGCACCTTCAATCGAGGTCGAACCGCCGGTCGCAATCACTTTACTACCGGCAACTGCCGGCTGTGACAGTAGTACACCAAGCAGAGCGCACATCAGTAATTTCATCAATGACTCCCGGTATTGTCGCTGCGACCGAACCAGCGGTCACGTGCGGGTTCAAATGCCAGCAGCCATTGTTCGAAGGCGGCTGCCGGCAGAGGTTTCGAGAAAAAATAACCCTGTACTGTATCCACGCCATGCTGTTGTAGTTTGGCAAGGCCAGCTACATTTTCCAGCCCCTCTGCCGTCACCAGTAAACCCAGGCCATGTGCCAGCTGAGTGGTGGCTTGCACTATAAGTTCATCGTTTTGATTATGCTCAATATCTTTGATAAAGGCGCGGTCAATTTTCACTTCGTGTACCGGCAATTGTTTCAGATAAGCCAACGAAGATTGACCAGTGCCAAAATCGTCAATTGCCAGTTCGATGCCCATAGCCCGCAATTTGGTCAGCACACTAATCACTTGTGCCGGGTCCTGCATCACCGCGCCTTCGGTCACTTCCAAAGCTAATGCCGACGGCGACAGCTGAAAATGCTGTAACCGGTTGGCCATTTGCGCCGGTAACTCTGGATTGAGTAAATCGTGCGCGGATAAGTTAATCGCGACTTTCATTTTAATCTGCTGCTGTTGCCAGCGCGTCAGCTGCGCCATCACCTGGTCAATCATCCAGTCAGTCACCAGCGCAATTAAGCCGGAATGTTCGGCCAGCCGGATAAACTCATCCGGTGGAATAAAGCCAAGTTCCGGGTGTTGCCAGCGGATCAGTGCTTCGGACGACTGACAAATCTGTTGGCCAAGACTGACTTTTGGCTGATACACCACAAACATCTGGCCACTTTTTAAAGACAACGGCAGGTCGCGCAGAATAGTCAGTTCACGCTGGTGACTTTCGTCCTGACCCGGTTGGTACACCGCCAGATGATCATGGCGCACTTTGGCATGCACCATCGCAATATCGGCACGACGCAGAGCATCGTCGGCGCTGATCTCGGTGGATTCCAGCACATAAAGTGCCAGCGCCAGTGTCAGATTCATACTGGAGCCACCCAGTTTAAATTCCTGACTGAGGGAAAATTGCAGGCTTGCTAGCGGTGTTGCCGGGAATTGTTGGGGCGGCTGTTGTGGTAACACCAGTAAAAACTCATCGCCGCCAAGCCGCGCCAGTAATAACGGCGGCAGTGGGCTCAACAGTGGGCTTGATTTCAGCCGGCTCGCCAGTTGTTGCAGCAATAAATCGCCGTTCTGATAACCAAAGGTGTCGTTAATATGCTTAAAGTCTTTGATGTTGATCAGCAACAACTGTAAGTCAGGCTGGTGCAGCAGCGTCGGTAATTGTTGTTCGACAAAACTGCGGTTGGCGAGGCCGGTCAGTGAATCATGTTGCGACTGGAACAAGATTTGTTGTTCACGCTGCAAAATATCCTGTTGCATTTTGGTCAGCGTCTGACTGAGCAAACCCACTTCACCTTTATGTATTAGGGGCGCGTTTGCTCGGATCCCCTGACCAATTTGCCGTGCAAAATCAGTGAGCTGCCGTAGCGGCTGCGTGATGCTGCGCGCCACCAGGTATGCCAGTGCTAAGGCCAGCGATAAACCAATGCCAAAAATCAACAGCAGCTGACTGCGCGCCTGCAGATAATTGTCACGCCAGCGGGCGGTGGATAAATGTAAAAACGCAAACAACTGTTGCTGGCTGTCGAGTGCCACGGCATGGGTTAAATAGGGGGGGATCACATCATCAAACACCAGGCTATCGCTATCACCAGCGCCATCACTTGGGCTTAGCGACAAGGTTGCCGGTAACTGTTTTTGCAATGTAGTGGCCAGTAACAGCTGTTGGCCTGGCGTCACCCGGCTGAAGCTGATGTCCAGATCGGTCACACCTTTGATTTGGGTGGCTAAATCTTGATCCAGCAAAAATCCCATGCCAACCCAGGCGATCAGTTGCGGTGCTTTTACCGGCATCATTACCAATTGATAAGCTTCGTCACCGATCAGCACAATATCGGCCAGACTGTCGCGGCCACTTTGTTTCATTTCTTTATATAAAATTGTGATTTGCGTCTGGCTGATTTGTTGCTGCGTGCTGGCAAGTAATTCGCCGCTGGGGGATAACAACACACTGACATTGGCCTGGATGCGGCCGCCATGATTCTCCAATACAGAAGCGATGGTTTCCTGTTCGGACGTCGCTACGGCGCGGCGAAAGCCAAAATCGCTGGCAACGATTCGTACTGAAGTACTGAGCTGTTCTGAGCGGTTAGCGAGGGCTTGCTGGAAAACTTTGCTGGCAACCGACAACGACTGCCGGGCCTGATCGTAACTGTCTCGTTTCATCGCGCTGAGTGTGGCAAAACCAATGGCAACCGCCATAAAGCTGAGCAAGCCTAACAACAATAAGATCAATCGGATGCGTAACGAATCGAACATGAGACCTCGGTGATTTTCGGTCCTCAGCAATAGCCTGAGCATACCATAATCGAAACATAACAAAAGTTACGGATTTGCATATCCATCTGATTTTTCGACAGTTCAATCGGTTGATAACGATGAAAAACCCTGTAGTAGTCCTTGTTGCGGGTATTTTCGTCAATAATCGCCTGCCACTAACCTTAAGCCGGGATGTGCAGAAGTTCAACTCGCAGGCCGTCACAACAACCCGTTTATGAACAGAGAGGGAAGTTGAATTGTCTTGAGGTTCAGCATGGCATCAAGTACAAATGTGGGACAGTGTTGCTGCTCCGGCAGTTGCCTGAACTTCGAAATAACCATTTTAAGGATGAAAATATGGGATTTGGTGGAACCAGTTTAAGCGGGCTATTGTTGGCATTGATGATTTACATTCTGCCCTCTGTTATTGCATTGTTCAAAAATCATCAGCATAAAAAATCAATTATTCTGCTGAATCTTGTTGGCGGTTTGCTGTTGGGCACAGGTTGGCTGCTGGCCTTTATCTGGTGCTTTATCAGCGGAAAACGGGAATAAGCTGTACTGTATTCTACAGCTGCAGGCATAGCTTTTTTGCAAAAGTGGCACCTGCGTTCGATCCCTGGCATTGACGGTGCTTCTATCTACTTAGCTAGCTACCAACAACTGTTGGATCTGATGTCGTAACCAGCGTCGTAACGGATCGTCCTGAGTTCGGGAATGCCAGATCTGGCTGATTTGCACTGTGGGCAGCGGCACCGGACAATCTTTGATGATGAGTTCCGGATGGCTGCACCGGGAAAGTTCGGCCAGCGATTTCAGGCAGGTCAGCAGCAGATCATTTTTTTCAAGCAAGTAAGCAGGCGATAAAAAACCGGATAAACCAGCGCAGACCAAACGACTGTGACCGGTTAAAGCGAGCGCTTGGTCAACAATGCCATGCAAATCGCCGGTTAAAGTGGTGACGATATGCCGGGCCTGGCAATAATTTTCAAGCGTCAGTATCTGATCCGAGAGCGGATGTTGCTGACGCAGTAGCACCACAAACTGTTCCGCCAGTAGTTGCTGCTGATAAAAACTTTCCGGTAAATCACGATAAAAGCCGGCAA
The DNA here is from genome assembly GCF_001669775.1 of Rheinheimera sp. SA_1. Taxonomy (GTDB): domain Bacteria; phylum Pseudomonadota; class Gammaproteobacteria; order Enterobacterales; family Alteromonadaceae; genus Pararheinheimera. Next base: position 1,055,435 of record NZ_LXWK01000011.1, on the reverse strand, counting down.
TTGCCAGATCACATTCGCCCCGTTCCAGTTGTTGTTTCGGCAAAGTGCCCTGGGTGTGCCGAAAGACCAGCTGGACATTTGGTGCTTGTTCGCTGAACCGCGCCAGCAAATCCGGCAGCAGCAGAGATTCGATATAATCGGTGCTGTAAATCACCAGCCGATCGGTCTGGGCTAAAAAATCTGGTTGCGTCTGCTGTTGATAAAAACCTTCCAGCTCTGACACCAGCTGCAAAATTGCCGGCGCCAACGCAATCGCCTTGGGTGTCGCTGTTAAACCCCTGGCGGCGCGGACAAACAGTGGATCAGCAAATTCATGGCGCAGTTTATTCAGCTTATGGCTCAGCGCTGGCTGGCTTAAGTCCATCCGCACGGCGGCACTGCTGACGTTCAGTTCCTCAAACAACACCTTAAACAACAGCAACAGATTCAGATCTTTGGTTTTGATATTCATAATTTGGATTGGTCATATGAAGACAATTCATTTCTTTTGAGTTTAATGCCGGCGCAGAATAAACACCATCATTCACAGCACAAAAGGGCACACCAATGAAACTCTCAACCTATGTCGTAAAACTGGGGCTGGCGACAGCCTTAATCCTCAGCAGTACTTTCGCTTTCGCCGCAGAGAAAGTACTCATCGTGGTGACCAGCCACAGCAAAATGGGCAACACCGCGGAAAAAACCGGTTATTGGTTAGGGGAAGTGACGCATCCGTATAAAGAGCTGTTGGACGCCGGTTTTGAAGTACAGATTGCCAGTATTCAGGGCGGCGAGGCACCGGTTGACGCGCGTAGCCTGGCCGAGCCTGATGCGGTGAATCAATGGTTTATGGCGGACAAAAATCACAGCGTAAAACTCAAGCAAACCCGCAAACTGTCGAACGAAAAAGCTGCTGATTATAAAGCGGTATTGTTTGCCGGTGGCCACGGCACCATGTGGGATTTCCCGCAAGATCAACACTTACAGCAGTTTGCGGCAGATTTATATCAGCAGAATGGTATCGTAGCGGCGGTCTGTCATGGCCCGGCGGCGTTAATCAACATCAAACTGGCCGATGGCAGTTATCTGATTGCCGGCAAAAAGGTCACCGGTTTTAGCAACAGTGAAGAGCAGCAAGTGAAGTTAAGTGAGGTGATGCCGTATTCGCTGGAAGATCAGTTAAAACTGCGGGGCGCCAGCTATAGTGCAGCAGCAAGTTGGCAGTCAAAGGTGGTGGTTGATCAGCGACTGATCACCGGCCAGAACCCGCAATCGGCTGCGGATGTGGGTAAGGCGTTAGTGAAACTGCTGCAACAATAAGCTGTTGCGAAACAAACAAAAATGCCAGTCGATCATCTTGACTGGCATTTTGTTATTTGTTGGTTGAGCAGCGTAACCTCAGCGGCGGCGGGCTAACCACAGCAGTGCTGGTGCTAACAACAGCAAAGTTGCCGGTGCCGGAACTTCTTCCACACCTTCAATCACGCCGCTGGTGTTGCCGATTTGGACTTCGTCAGCCGGGATCTCAAAACCCCAGCCATCGCTTAATTCAACTTTGTTGAAGTTCAGGGCAAAAGCACCGGCTTTTTTCGCGATAAAAGTAATGGTCGCCAGCTGGAAACGGTTGTCTGGCGTGGCTTGTAACTCAGCCAGTTCAAAATCCAGTGCGTCAAAGTTCAGTTCAGAAAAATTTAGCAGATTGCCGCTGACTGCTGAATATTTATCGGTGTCAGCAAAGACTGTCAGGTAATTGCCAAAAGTGATGCTGTCAAAGGTCAGAGCCGTTGATTTAAACCATAAATCGATATTAAAACCGGCCAGCGCGGTGTTTAAATCGCTCATCCAGATACTAGCGCTGATGGTATCGCCTTTCTGATAGCTGGTATTGTCCAGTTCAACACTGATTAAAGCAGCCTGTGTTTGCAGGCTGAAGAATAAACCTAGTACCGCAAAGAATTTTTTCATTGTTCACATCCAAAATTAGTCATTCAATCAAATTGTTATGCTTTAAAGACCGCAGCGCAGAACCAGGCTGCGGTCAGCATGTTGTTTTAAGCAGACCGCTTATTTAATCGCGCAGCGTGCGTAAGTACATAACGCCGCCATCGCCCGCGCATCAGTACTGTTCACTTTGCCATCTTTGTTAAAGTCGTAGCTTAAACTCAGCACCGCGCCACTGCGCAGTAACTGGTTAAACAAGTTGATATCGTTGTTGTCGACGTCACCGTCTTTATCAAGGTCAGCAGGTTTTGCAGTGCTCAATGCCAGCTCAACCACCACCGGATCATGGTCAGAAGAACGGAATGGCGTGTCCTGGTACAAATCGGCTTGTTGCTGTGCTGTTTTGTCTTCGACGTTGTAGTCAAACACAATCGGCTCATCAGAGTTGATATGCCATTCAGTGGCATAAGATACCTGAGACGACAGGCTGTTGCTGGCCAGGGCGTGGTCCAGATAACCACTTTCACCGCTGAAGCTGTAGCCATAACCACGGTTACCCTGATGCTTTTCAATCAGGTTAACAAAACCGGCGCTGACGAAGGTATGAATTGGATCTTCTTTGGCGTAAGCGTTTAAGTCACCAATCACCAGTACATCTGGATCGGTGCTGCCGGTAGGCGATGTATTTAAGAATGCCATCAGCTGTGTTGCGGCCTGTACTCTGGTCGCATTCCAGCAGCTTTGACCATCTTTAAAGTCGCGGTCCGGGCTGGTTGAACCCGGGCAGCTGCCTTTTGATTTAAAGTGGTTGACTGCCACACTGAACACTTCATTGGTTTTCACTTCTTTGAAGGTTTGGACCAGTGGCTGACGGTTACCAAAACCAAACACACCGCTGCTGGTGGTAACTGCATTACCCACCGGCACTACCGAAGCTGCTTTGTAAATCAGGCCTACTGAAATTTCGTCAGTACCAAGTTCGGTGCTGCCTGGCACGCTGGCGAAAGTATAAGTGCCGGCACCTGCCACCGCGTTCAGGCGGCTGACTAAGTCAACGATTGCGCTGGCTGAACCATAACCGTCGTTTTCAATTTCCATCAGACCTACCACGTCTGCGTCCATCGCCGCCAAAGCCGCGACAATTTTGTCAGCCTGACGTTCAAATTCCACGGTGCTGTTGGCGCCACGTGAGGTTGGGAAACCCGTGCCATCGCCGTTACCGTTGAAATAATTCAGTACGTTAAAGCTGGCAACTGTCAGACTGTCCTGACGTTTCAGCTCTGGTGCGTCCTGTCGCAGATTGCTGGCAGTATGAGTTGGCGTGACGGCTGGCAATAACCGCCAGGCGCTGAAGCTGAAATCCAGCACACCTTGCAGATTACTGAAAGTATCGCCCAGACGGACCGGATTGTTCATGGTTAAACCTGGCGCCGGGTAGGTGATATTGGCCGGGTTTTTGCCGTTTTGCAGGTCGTCCAGAATGATTTTATCCAGCTTGTTCTGCGCGGCCAGTGCGATGGCTTCAGCTGTGCCCGGACGGAACTGGTTAGTTGGGGTGTACAGACGTTTCGACGACAGACCCAGTTCACCATAGGTGCCAAGGCTGAAGGTATCAGACACTGTCAGCGACTGATTAATCTGTACTTGCATACTTTCCAGCGCTTCCAGGCCAGTCAGATTGCTGAACGGCAGGCTAAGTGCAACCGGAGCAATTGCTTCACCCGGGCCGCAATCCAGCAATGCTGCTGAGCGTTTTAATTGCGTTTTGGTGAAGAATTCTTCAACCACACCGATGATCCGGACTTTGCTGCCCGCTGCCGGGTAATCAGTCACGCCGTTGTTGTAGATAAAGATTGCTTCGGAAGTGGCTGGGTTATTGTCAGAATCTGCCGCTTCTTCCTGCACATAAAAGCCGGTGGCTGTTTGCAGTTGCTGAGTGACAATACCTTCAATAATATGAATTTTGCCAACTTCGGCTGATGCAGTGCCGCTGCCCTGAATGGCGCTGATGAAGGTTGCGGCTTCACCGCAGGCGCCGATCAAAGGATCCGGCGTTGGGTCCGGATCTGGATCCGTGCCGCCACCGTCGCCTTCCATACTATGTGCACCTAAATTGCTGTAGGTGTTTTCGGCAAAGCCCAGCCATTGTGCTGCAGGATCAAAGGCATCGCTGCCATTGGTATCACCTTGATTTACAGTCGGTTTACGCACCAGCGTTTTATTCAGCGTCTGCACATCACCGCTACCCCAGGTGGTGCCAGGGTCAAAACCAATCTGACCAACTACATCAATTAAGGTGCTGCCGTTGTATAACGCAATGGCGTCATCACCGTTAAAATTGCCTGAGCCGAGCGTTAAGCTGGCGGAAGTTTGTTTGTCTTTTAATTCCTGCACTGCGGCGGTATCAACCAACACCAATACCGATTTTGCAGCAATTTCACCGGATAAATTCACGGTTTTGCCGGCGGTGACCGCGCCGTTTGAAAATACTTTCAGGCTGTAACCGGTCAGATTTAACGGTGTAGTACCAGGGTTGTAAATTTCCAGCGCTTTATTGTTTGAAGAACCTTCTACATATTCAGAAATAAAAGGTTCAGCCTGAAGTGCGGGCGCCAAAAGCGCTGGCAGCAGGAGCAGTTTAAATTTCATAGGGTTTCCATGGCTGTTTAGTTGATTGTTTAGTTAAATGTTTGTCGATTCTTTTGTTAGTTCTGTTGTTTATTCTGTTGTTGATCGTTTTGGTTGGATATTTAAGAGTGCCGACTTTGCTATCGGACTCATACACCACAGATCACGACTGTTGTGTTGATGTTCAGCTTGGCTAAATTAGAGAATAATTATGACAATTTCAATATAGAGTTATTAAGCTTTTCAAAACGTTATCTCATTTATGTAAAATATCTTGACACTTTTTTGCTAAGCTTTTGATTTACTGGACGGATCAGTAATTAAGTTTTTTTGAATTAATTTTCAGCAACCTTTGTCACGGCAGTTGGCAGGCAAGCACTTCGCCGTTAAGCTGGTTGAAACCTGTTTTTTCAGGCGGTTTTGTTAACATTTGACGCCGCCAATATTGCTTGCGGAGCAACCATGCCACAACCGGTGATCCTGGCCATTGATCAAGGCACTTCGTCCAGCCGGGCGATGTTATTTAGCCGTGACGGCGAGCTGTTGGCGCAAGCACAACAAGAGCTGAGTTGCCACTTTCCACAATCGGGCTGGGTGGAGCAGGATGCCGAACTTATTTGGTTGTCGGTGCTGGCGGTGTGCCGGGATGTGTTGCAACAAGCGGCGGCCTTGCAACTCGAGGTGATAGGCCTTGGCATCAGTAATCAGCGCGAAACTACCGTGCTGTGGCATAAACAAAGTGGCGTGGTACTGGCTCCGGCTATTGTCTGGCAAGACCGGCGAACTGCTGATTATTGTCAGGGATTACAAATGCATGCGCCAATGGTGCGGCAAAAAACCGGGCTGGAACTGGACCCGTATTTTTCTGCTTCGAAAATTCGCTGGTTGCTTGAAAACGAGCAGCAGGTGCAACAAGCGCTGGCGGACAACCAACTGGCTTTTGGCACCATCGATTGTTTTTTGCTGTGGCGTTTAACGGGCGGTAAGGTACATGCCACCGACACCAGCAATGCCAGCCGCACCATGTTGCTCAATATTCAAAGCCTGAGCTGGGATACGGAGTTACTGCAGCTGTTTGATATTCCTTTGGAAATATTGCCACAGGTCAAACAAAGTGCCGACGATTTTGGTTGTTGTGATAAAAAGTGGTTTGGCGCTGAATTGCCAATTCTGGCGCTGATTGGCGATCAACAGGCAGCGGCGATTGGCCAGGGTTGTGTCAGTAGCGGTTCGTTAAAAAGTACCTATGGCACTGGCTGCTTTGCGCTGTTAAATACCGGTTGTCAGCCACTGATTTCCGAGCAGCGGCTGCTATGTACTGTGGCGAGTACAGTGCAGGGGCAAACCCAATATGCGCTGGAAGGGGCGATTTTTGTTGCGGGCGCGGCGGTGAAGTGGCTGCGCGACCAGCTTGGGATCATTGTCTGCGCCAGCGAAACAGAAGCCTTGGCCGCCAGTCTGCCTGATAACGGTGGTGTGTATTTAGTGCCGGCTTTTACCGGACTCGCGGCGCCGTATTGGCGATCCGATGTTAAAGCCAGTCTCAGTGGCCTTAGCCTGGGTAGCGGCAAAGCGCATCTGGCGCGTGCTGTGCTGGAAGCTGTTGTTTATCAAACCAGCGATTTGCTGCAGGCGATGCAAGCGGATGGCGCCAGTATCAGTCAGCTGCAAATTGATGGTGGCATGGTGGCGAACAACTGGTTCTGTCAGCACTTAGCCGATGTGCTGAACCTGACGGTGCTCAGGCCAGCCGTGGCGGAAACCTCGGCTTTTGGCGCGGCATTATTGGCGGGGGTTCAAGCCGGTTGGTACAGCAGTCTGGCCGATACCGCACAAGTGCAATGTAAAGTGACCCGTTTTTCTCCGGCAATGCCTGCAGCCGAACGCGCTTTGTTACTGGAAGGTTGGCGCCATGCAGTGCAAAAGGTGCTCAGCTGATGCTGAAAAAGTACCTGCAGCAAATTAAAGACGGTAAAGCGGTGCAGTACAGCAAAATGCTGCAATTGCTGCCGCCGGGTTTTTATCAGCGCCGGGCTGAGCTATTTAAAGTGCGGGTGGTCGGCGCCGGAAAATGGCAGGTCAGTATTATTAATGCTGAACTATTTGAGCAGCTGTGGCAAAGCGCGTTGGAACCGGCTAGCCGGCAAATCGCCAGTTTGCAGGGCGATTCGCACCGCGCCAATACCTCGCACAGTTATCTGCTGTTGTATCATCAGGGGTTGACGGATGCGCGACCCGATTTAGTGCTGGCGCAAAGTAAGTTTGATGGCAGTGTACAGCTGCTGCAGAATTTTCAGCCGAAAAAGTGCCTGTTACTGATTGAAAACGAAGAGAATTTTTTCCGGTATCCTGAAGTCGCCATGCTGGCGCAGCAGATGTTGGTGCAGGATTTTAGTCTGGCGGGTAGCGATATAGCGCTGGCGTCCGGCTCGCGCATTGGTTCGGCGTTACTGCAGCCATTTCTGGCGCAGTACAAAGACATTTATTGTGCTTTTGACTATGACGCTGCTGGCCTGGAAACCTTTGATTTACTGCAGAAAAAATGGGGTGACAAAGTAAAGCTGGTGGTCGCGCCGGATTTAACGCCCTGGCTTGCAGGTTTTATTCATCCGCCAAAACAACCGCAGCAACTGGTGAAAGCTTTGCAACTGGCGGAGAAACATCAGCTGTTTGGCTTGGTGGATGCATTTACCAGGACCAAAAACTTCCTGGAGCAGGAAGTTTTGTTGCGGGGGTAAATGACGCAGAAGGTATTTATTCGAAAACCGCAGGCTACATCCGCCATTGCCGTCAATGGCGTACTATCGCTGACGCGATGAGTAGCGCCCTACGGTTTTTATCTTTAAATCAATGTTTTAAGCTTATTTTAAGCGTAAGGCGGACTCGGCCGAAGGCTAGTCCGCCACCAAGCCGATGGCGTTAGTCGTCATCCGGCATTTTTAAACAAAAAAATGTTAAAGCAAACCTTAACTCGTTGCCGCCACCGCTTCTTTCACCTGCAATGCCAGCTGCTCCTGTAACGCCGGATCCAGTTTGAGCTGGCGTGCTAATTCCTGCAAATAGGATTTTTCCATAAAATTCTGCTCATCAACCGTCAGCAAACTAGCGAGATACATTTCTGCCGCCATCGCCTGATCTTTAGCGTGCGAAGCCACTTCGGCCGGATCGAGTGGCTTTTTCAGCTCGCGATCAACCCATTGTTGTAACGATGGATCCGAAGTTAATTTCGCCACTTCGCCATCAATCAACTCGCGTTCGCGATCGTCGATATGGCCATCGGCTTTGGCGGCAGCAATCAGCGCCACCAGAATCACCGTGCAATGCACTTCGGCTTTTGGTGCAGACAGCTGATCAAAAGGTTTTACCGGATTTGGCTGCTGATGTTGGCTCGGCGTCTGCTGTTGATAATTTTGGTAGGCCTTAAACGCCAAAGCGCCAAGGGCGGCTAAACCACCGTAAGTGAGTACCGTGCCACCCATTTTACGACCGGACTTGCTGCCAAGTAACAAACCTAAAGCGCCACCCGCCAATGCGGCGCCGCCTTTGCCAGATAACAACGATGACAGCGTGTCGGTGAGACTGCCGCTGCTTTGGCTTTTTTGCTGGCCGTAGTTGCTGTTGCCAGAAGTCGATTGACCATAGCCCGAATTGCCAAAACCAGAATTGCCTGAAGATTTCCCTTGCAACATTTCGCTGCCTGAACGTAATAACTGGTCGAGTAAACTTTTAGTATTCATCCGTTGTCCTTTTATCCAGTGGCGAACAGTTTTGTGTCCGATAACGAAAGCTTAACGCTGTCTCTGACCTCACAGCAAGACGGTAAGTTGCAGCAACCGGCAAAGCTTTGTATCTGAATGTAACACTTTTGACTGCGGGAACGGCGGCCAATACTTTTAGTCTGTACAAATATACAGTCTTTGATACACTCAAAAGATCTCAGCTTTTTGTAAAACCGCCCATGGCCGCACCACAACTGCAGTTACCACCGGATTATTATCTGACCCATTTTCGCGACTTGCTGGCGGTGCTGCATAGTCGTTATCACAGCGTATTGTTGCCGCAACATCTGCAACTGATTGAAACATTTCAGCAATTGCCAATAACCGCCCAGCGGCAGTGGGTGCGGTTGTTAAACCGTAAAGGCCTGGTGTTTGCATTAAAAGATGTCGAATACGTCGAAGTACCAGATCAGGCGGCTGCCGTGGCGAAACTATTGCAAGCCGGATTACTGGACAAACCCTCGTCCGATGAAGATCTCGCCGATTGGCTGCAACGCGCCAATAAAGAACACCTGCTGGCGTTGGTGGAATTAGCTTCTGGCGCGGCAAACCCGGCGCTACCGCTGCTGAAAAAAAGCAGTACCAAACCGCAGATCCAGCAGTATATAGAACAACATCAGCTACTTACGCCAGCCTCGATCCAATTATGGTCTGAGCAGCATGGCGAACTGGTCGCACTGCGCGCGCAAACCGAATTGCAGTATTTGTATTTTCTGTATTTTGGCCGTTTTGAAACCAGTCTGACCGCTTTTACGCTACGCGATTTAGGCATTCTGCCGGGTAGTGGTTTTAAACAAGAATTTCAAGCGCGTTACACCGACCGCGATCAGGCATTGGCAGCTTTTGCTTATGCCCGGTTAAAACCAGAGTTGCAAAGTTTGCAGCAAGGCTGGAAAAGTCTGGATCTACTGGCTCAGGAAGCCGCATTGCGGCAATGGCAACAGCAAATGCTGGAGTGGCCTGAGCCTTTGGATGAGCGCACGCGGTTGCAACGGGAAGCTTTATGCACAGCGCTGGGTCGGCTGACAGAAAAGCTGCTCACGCACGCCAGTGCCGATGTTGCCTTAGTTGACGATGCTCATCGTCAGCGCGCTGCATTGACGCAACTTGCCATCGGTTTTTACCAACAAAGTGCCAGTTATCCGGCGTCCGAGCGCTTGCTGCGATTGTATTATGCCAACCGCAGCGACCCACAAATGGCTGAAGCGCTGCAGCAGCAGCTTCAACAAATGTTAGAAAACCCCAGCTGCGACGATGAACTGTGGTTCGCCCGCGATTTTGCCAGTCGCAAGCTGCAGCAAAAACCAACCTCAGATCTGACCGACTTTTTGCGCAGCGCTGCGACCATCACGCTAGACGAGTTATATCTGGGCCAGACCGAGCGGGGGGCAGTACACTTTTACCGGCAGCAGGGGTATCAGGCGTTTCATGCCGAAAACGAATTGTGGTTGAGTTTATTTGGCTTGTTGTTGTGGCAGCCACTGTTTGAGTCTGAGCAAAGTGCCATTTACAACGAGTTTGAACGAAGGCCACGGGATTTATCCAGCGGCGAGTTTTATCGGCGCCAGCAACCCTTGATTGAACAGCAACTGGCGTTATTGGCTGACCCGGCCGTTGCCGTCAAACAACTGCTGAAAACCTACAGTGCGCAGTTTCAAAAAGCCAATGCGGTGTTTAGCTGGCATCCAGATTTGGCGACGATGTTGCCATTATTGGTGCATGGTGCGCCAGCTGGGGTGCTGGCAAAAATTATCCGGCAAATGACGCAGGATTTTCGCCGTTGTAGCAGCGGTTTTCCGGATTTATTGCTGGCCAGAGAAAGTGCAGCTGGCACGCCAGAAATTCAACTGGTGGAACTCAAAGCGGTTGGCGACAGTTTAAGGCGCAACCAGCTGACCCGGCTGATGAGCCTGCGTGAACTTGGTTTTGCTGTGTCGCTCATGCAAGTGCAATGGTGGCAAAGCCCGGATCGGGTTTATGTGGTCATTGACGTTGAAACCACCGGCGGTAAAGCCGAGAACGATCGCATCACTGACATTGCCGCTTATAAAGTGCAATATGGCGACATTATCGATGAGTTTTCTAGCCTGGTGAACCCACAGCGGCGCATTCCTTATTTTATCCAGAAGTTAACCGGCATCACCAACGACATGGTGGCATCAGCCCCGCTATTTTCCGAAATTGCCGCCAAGCTGACTGAATTTATCGGCGACAGTATTTTTGTCGCCCATAACGTGAATTTTGACTATGGTTTTGTCCGCGCTGAACTTGGCCGTTGTGGTTACCCGCTGCAATTACCGAAGTTTTGCACCGTGGTACAAATGCGCCGTGCCTACCCGGGGCTTGCCAGCTATAGCCTTGGCAAACTGGCGCAACAGTTTGATATTCCACTGCATAACCACCATCGCGCTGCCGCTGATGCCAGAGCAACGGTGGAACTTTTAAAGCTTATTCAGGCGAAAACTGTGGTGGGGGTGGTGGAGCCGGAAGCTATGGCAGATGAGGTCTTAGAGGCTCACCGTTGAATTTTTTTCTGCGATTATTTTGTTACAGCACAATCTTTCAATGGATACCTTTGACCGCACCTGTAGACAGGTGCAAATAATGGTTCTGTTCAGCATAGTTAAATAGCAGAAGGTTGTGATGCAAACAAAATTTTCTGAAGATGTCATTCCATTATCCGATCTGAAAGTGAATCCGGGTAAGGTCGTGCATCGAACCAACGATACGCATCGCCCAATCTTGTTGACCAGCCGGGGACGTGGAGTCGCTGTGGTGCAAGGATTAGACGATTACGAAAAGTTGGCAGAAGAGCTGCGGTTTGTAAATGCCATTGCACAGGGATTGGCTGATATCCGGCAAGGCAATACTGTAACTGTCGCAGAGGCAAAAAAATTGTTGGGGAACAGTTAAATGGTCTTGAGTATTGCACAGTCTGCTTTGATTGATAGCAGATCCAGCAATATTATCTGGAACAAGGCATTGCTGAGATTGGGCAGAAAATACTCCAGGAAATTTTTCAGCGGACTGATTTAATCGTTGCGGGTCCGGATGCAGACCGGATAGTGCCGGAGTTTAATCAGCCGCAAATTCGCGAAATTATCTATCCGCCTTTTCGTATCGTCTATTTGCGTGAAGTTGACTCCGTACAACTGATCCGGGTGTGGCGAAGTTAAAGATTGTTGATATTGACTTAGTTTGAGGTGAGTGCATAAGACTGGTTTGTAAGCTCAGAGCTGCCGTTTGAAACTCTGAGCTTCACAAATTAAAAAAATACCCGCAGACTAAAATATATAGCTAAATACGCTTATTACTGAAGTGTAACTGCGTTTTTGGCTGATTTAATATCCTTTGCGTCCACTACTTCAATATTTATACTTGAACCAGGTTTTATCTCTGAAGGGACTGCTTCGAATAACCAACCATCATTTGAAATTCTGACCGCTTTGGTTACTCCACCAGCTATTGTAACGGTGTAACGGTAAGGTGCAGTGCCGCCGGAGGAAAAAACAATTGCCTGACGATTGATAAACTGAACTTCGGACATGGTGATTTTAGATGGAACAGTTGAATCTAAAGACCCAAAATAAAAACCAAGGATGGTTCCAAGTATGCCGACTAAGGTAGCTAAGATATCTTTGGCACTTGAGAATTTTACTTTTAATTCCTCAATATCTGAATTTGTTATTAACACCCAAACAGCCAAAATTATTGCGATAGATACGGTTACAAAAGCAACCAAAAAAGTAATAAATCCGCGTGTAATAGCTGTATTTTGTAGCAGAAAAAGAAAGTCGGGGCGAAGAACAGCAAACAAAATACCTACTACAACAAGAGTCACGACTACAAGTAAAATTCTGATTACCCACTTAGATTCGGTTGTATCATCACTATTCTCTTTAATGTTTGTTGGATTGGTCGCGTTTTGTTCAGTGGTCATTGTAACTTCCTTTGTTAGATTTCGTTCCAAAAATCAAGTTAGACCACCATTTATACATTTTCAAATCTGAAAATAAAATAAATTATAATAATTTTAAAGTTAATCAAATTATTATCACCACATTATCAATGATTGACTAATGAAAATAAAATACATCAGTTCGGTTGTGATAAGTTATGGATTTGTGAGAGTTTGTTTTATACATCTGACAACAGTAACTTACTGCCATTGTCAGATGTTTGTTCTCATTCTCCGTTATAAAAACATCCCACCCGAAGCTTCAATCCGCTGGGCATTGATCCAACCAGCCTGATCACTGAGCAATAACGCCAAAGCGCCGCCGATATCATCGGGCTGACCAACGCGGCCTAATGCGGTTTGACTGGCGATAAACTGGTTAATGCCAGCGTTGTCGCGCACTGCGCCACCGCCAAAGTCGGTTTCGATGGCACCAGGGGCCAGCACATTGACACGAATGCCGCGCTCGCCGAGCTCCTTCGCCCAGTATTTGGTCATGGTTTCCACCGCGCCTTTCATCGTGGCGTAAGCGCCGTAGCCCGGAATGGCGAAGCGGGTCAGGCCGGTGGAAACATTAACAATACGGCCGCCATCAACCAGTAAAGGCAGTAACTGCTGCGTCAGGAAAAACGGCCCTTTGACGTGAATATTCATCAGTAAATCAAACTGTTCGATGCTCGTCTCCAGCATTGGCACATGAATGCCAATACCGGCGTTATTCACCAGAAAATCAAACTGACTGCGCTGCCAATGTTGCTGTAACTGTTGCTGTACCGCAGCTGCAAAGTCGCCGAACTGCTGGCTTTGCCCGACGTCCAATGGCAGCGCCACCGCTTTGCGGCCGAGTTGTGCCACTTCAGCCACCACAGCCTGGGCATCGGCGGCGTTATGTTGGTATGTCAAAATAAGGTCGACGCCCTGGTTGGCCAGCTGCAGCGCCATATTTTTACCAAGGCCACGGCTAGCACCGGTGATTAAGGCGATTTTTGGCGCTGTGCTGTGCGTTGCAGGTTGAGCTGTTGCAGATTGGGTTGTTGCTAATGTTGAAGTGTGCGACATGATGTTCTCCTGGGATTGTTTGGCTGCTGTATTTCGAACTGGCGCCAGTGTATTGCCAAGCAGAAGTTGGATAAACGCCGGGAGAGTGGATAGACTGTTTGCTAATAGCTGACAATGAGGTTGTCAGAGCCCGTGGCAGCAACCGGTAGATAGCTAGAACAGCCTTGTAGCCAGAACAAACAGGATAAATTCAGATGCAGGATCGAATTCAGGCGATGCAGGTGTTTGTACGGGTGGCCGAACTGCATAGTTTCACCGCCGCCAGTGTAGAACTCGATTTATCAAAGACCTATGTGTCGACTTTGGTACAGCAACTGGAAAATCATCTGGGCAGCCGCTTGCTGCAACGCACCACCCGCAAGGTACAACTGACGCAGGATGGCCAGTTGTTTTATCAGCGCTGCAAAGACTTATTGGCGGAATTTGATGAAGTGGAAACTTTGTTTCAGCAGCAAAACGCTGAAGTGTCCGGCCGCTTGCGGATTGATTTACCCACAGTGATGGCGCGGGCGTTGTTGTTCCCTAAGTTGCCGGAATTTATGGCGTTATACCCAAAACTCGAATTTGAAATCAGCTGTACCGACCGCAAAATGGACCTGATTGCTGAAGGTGTTGACTGCGTGGTGCGGGTGGGGGCAGTGGAGGATTTGGGTCTGGTGGCGCGAGCGTTGCCATCAATGCCGCTGCTGAATCTGGCCAGTCCGTCGTACCTGGAAAAATTCGGCATCCCAACACATCCAGACGAACTTGCAAGTTCAGCCGGACGCCATCAATTAGTGCACTACGCGCCGCATTTTGGCAACCGCGACAGCTGTTTTGAATATCTGGAAGCTGGCCAGTTTATATCGGGAAATAAACTGCAGCGGGTCAAAATGCACGCTGCAATCACAGTGAATAATACCGACGCTTACTCTACCGCTTGTCTGGCCGGGCTTGGCATTGTCCAGGCGCCGCTGGGTGGTGTGCGGCATTTATTGGAAAGCGGCCAACTGCAACAAATTCTGCCCGATTACCTCGCGCCCGCGATGCCGGTCGCGCTGTTATACCCGCATCGACGCCATGTTCCCGCCAGATTGCGGCTGTTTATGCAGTGGTTTGAGCAGGAGTTGCAGGTTTATCTGACCCAGGCTGAGCCGCCGCTGACAACTAACAAAGGAGCTGGATAGATGTGGGTTTTTTATTGGCGGACTCTGTTGTCGATGGTGATATCGGTGATGTTGATCACTTTGTTGCATCAAGTCAGCGGTGTTTTGGATCTGATGAGCAATACCAACTATCAACCCTTGATGTGTTGGAGTCTGATCGCAGCATTGCTCTTGATCATCAGCTTGCTGCAAAAAAACGGACTGGTTTATCTGGTTTGGGGCTGGAAATTGGCCCTGAAGCCATCGCTTTGGCAACAATGGAATCGCGCGTTAATTTGCTTTTTTATTGGGTTAGCTGTGGTTTCCTGGCTGGTTTATGTCACGGTCAGCACTCCACACTGGTCTTTTTATAAACTTTATCTGCAACCGACAGCGATGGTTTTATGGCCCACAGTCTGTGGCAGATTTTTGCGGTATCGGTCACATTGCGGATCTGGCTTCACCGGTGCTGCCTGATAGACGGGTGAATGCTGTTTTTTATGAAACAAAATAAAGAACTTAATCCAGTACATATAAGTTTCAATGGTGCGTTTGGCATAACGCTGAAACACCATACGCTCGCGAACAAAATCTAAAAATGGAGTGGCCATAACACACTCGCAAAAAACTGTAGTTATACACAGTGGTTTAACTGAGTTTTTTTGCCACCGTCTCGCGGGCTTTGCGCCGTTGTTGAGCTGGGCTGATTTGGTTTACTTGGGTAGAAGTGGTTGATTTTATGTGGGTTAAAGGTTAACTTCTTTTGAGTAAAATTCATGAAAGAATGCAGCAGAACTGGCGTCTTGCGGGTTCTTTGCATTTTAATAAGTTGTTAGCATTTCAGGATGGTAGGTGTTCGTTTGAGAGTTCGTGAAGCAAAACCTGAAGATGCTTTAAGATTGTCTGAACTGTATAACCAATTGGTTATTAACCCTGCGGTAAATGTAGAGCCAGAACAAATACAGGCACTTTATGAAGATGCGCGTTCAAAGTTATTTGTCTGCGATTACCAAGGTAATGTTGTTGGTAGCGCATTAGTAGCACTGTGCTCTGATGTTATGTTTCGTAAACAGCCGTTTGCTGTAGTAGAAAACGTTATTGTTGATGTTGCTGCTCGCGGGTTGGGTGTTGGCACTGCTTTATTTCAGGCAATAGAGGTTTTTTGTGTTAATACAAACTGCTCTAAGATCATGCTTCTTAGCTCTTCGCAGCGTTTAGATTCGCACGCATTTTTTGAAAAGCAGGGTTTTAAAGGGGCGGTCAAGCGTGGCTTTGTTAAGTATCGTTCTGCATTTAGCAGTGCAGTGTAAAATGCTAACAAGTGCCTTAAACAACGCGGCCTGTGGCCGCTGGACTCGCAACAAGTTGCTCGCCGTTTAGGCGGGCGTTAGCGTGTAATATATGGATATTAATGTGAATATGAAGAAAAAAGTTTATACCCCTCAGCAAGCTGCTTCAGCAGCATTTTTTGGTGGTCCAATAGCAAGTACGATGCTCATCAAAAAAAATTTTGATGCAATGGCAAATTTTGAGTTATCAAGGAAAACCTGCATCTTTGGGGTCGTATTTGTTGTATGTCTATTATCTCTGCTCCCATTTCTCCCTGAAAAATTTCCGAATTATGTAATACCTATGTTGACGGCTATTTTCACAAAGTTGATTGTGGAAAATTTTCAGTTTAAAAAAGAAGAAATTTTAATGTCCGAAGATTTTGAATTTCACTCCAATTGGCGAGTTTTTGGTGAATCAATTCTGTTCATGTTATTGTTTTTTATAGTTTTATTTCTATCGTTTACATTATTTTCTTTATTGGGCGTAGTAAAATAAATTTTATTGCACGGTCTGCTAACAAGGCGCGCCACAGGGACGCCAAACCGCAAGCGGTTCGCCGCCCGTGCGCTTGGTGTTATGTCTAAACATCATGAGAATTCAACTTGATTTCAATTGAGCGATATTTAACAGTTTTGTTTAAATGCACCATCGTAAGCTGTGCAGTCACGCTTTTTGGATCATTATTGTTTAAAGCAAATCA
This sequence comes from Rheinheimera sp. SA_1, assembly GCF_001669775.1. Taxonomy (GTDB): domain Bacteria; phylum Pseudomonadota; class Gammaproteobacteria; order Enterobacterales; family Alteromonadaceae; genus Pararheinheimera. Next base: position 1,038,935 of record NZ_LXWK01000011.1, on the reverse strand, counting down.
CCATGTGTTTGGTTTAGCTTTGCTAATAGGCGCTGTGGTTGGGTTTTATGGAAGTTTAAGCTATTGCACATATATCGCTTTTAAAAGCGGCAGTATATTGCAGAGATATATTTTTAGCATCTCACTTGCAACTGCTGTTCTACTAAGTCCTTTGGGTTACTTGGTGCAAGTGTTGAGTCTGGCGCTGTTTGTTTTTTGCTCTCTACTATTTTTCGTAATAATAAAATTTATTTATACAGCAATTTCAAATGTACTATTTAGATCCGACTGATTTGTATTGCACAAAAAACATAACAAGTTGCTGTTGGTCACCCCTGCGGGGCTGGGACGTCCAACGCGTTGCGTTGTCCGTCCCAAAGCAAATAGTTAGGTACTGGTTTGAACTATGAGTGTTTTTTCTAAAATATACGAATTTTTACTTTTTCTTTTGCTTTTAGGTTCTGGTCTTTTCTTAGCGGTGCATGCAATTTACGTATTTAGTTGTTACTCGGAGTCATCAGATTGGGATAAGGTTTCTTCTGAGGTTGTGGACGTTAATTTTGTTAAAGTTGAAGATAGTCAAGGTAAAAAAGATTCCTATGAGCGAAAATTGTCATACAAGTATGTGTACAAGGGGCAGGAGTATATATCGAAACGAGAATATTTTGGGCTAGTTCAAACATTTTCAAAACCCAATGATGATTACATTCCATCTCAGAATATTATTGTTTATGTAGACCCAAGTGAACCTAGTAAATCAGTTGTTCATAGATTCAATTTATTCAATTTCTTGGGGCAGTCATTAGTAATGTTTATATCATTTGGCATAGCTTATTTATTTAGGCCAAATTGGATTTCTTGATTATCAAGTCTTTTGGTTTTTTAAAATAAATCTAGAAAAAAAATTCGAGTTTTATTTAGGACTGTCAGTAATGAACCCTAACAAACGGCTGCTGTCGGACAGCCAAAATTGTCGCTCCTTTTGCTTGTGCAAAAGCAGCGCCATTTTTGCCTGCCGCAGAGCCGGAAGTTATGTACTAGTTAAAGCCAGAGGACACGGATCATGTCAGGTAAAAGCTTAAATACTCTGATACCCGCCTACAAGGAGGCTTTCGCGAGTGGTGAGATTCAAAAAACCTATCAAAGTCTGGTCGGTATTGTTCAAAACCTTAGAACTGAATTCTCAAAAAAATATAAAGGTGAGTTCTCAGTTGCAAATGTACTGCATGGCTACATAGATTTCACTTACTTTTATCTGCAAAATGATTATTTAAAAAAGAATAAGCTAAAGCTAGCAATTGTGTTTAACCATCAGCAGGTACATTTCGAACTTTGGCTTCTTGGACAAACGAAGGATGTGCAAATTCGTTATTGGGAAAAACTAAAAGGTGTGAAGTGGGTAAATCCGGAAACAATGCCGGAGTATTCAATTTTCGAAGTTACGCTGCTTGCGAATCCAGGCTTTGACAATGATAAAAGGCTTTCTGAATCTATACACAATGCATTCGGACCGTTATCACAGGAAATTTTTAACATGCTGGAGGCATACGAGTAGTGGCACATAACAATACGCAGCACTCGCTCCCGTTGGTCGCAGGGACGTCAACCCGCTGCGCGGCTCGCCACCCGTGTGCTTTACGTTATGTTTGAGAGGAAGCATTGTTCAGCAAACAATTTTTCCAAGCGTTAATTTGGATTGAAATGACACCTTTTGTTTTATGCCTGTTTATAGGCTTTATTCAGTTATTTCAATACGATCTTTGGGTCTCGTTTAAAGTCTGGTTGTTTACTTTTATTGTGTTGCAGCCTTTTTTCCTTATACCAAAGTGGCGCTTACTAAAATCTTTAGCAAAAGGTAATCGTTTGTAAGCTATGCCGTAAAACATAACAAGCCGCGTCATTTGCAGCCTTAGGCAAGTTGCTCGCTTGTGTGGCGAGCGTTATATTGCCGCTACGATGCACTTTGCATAACGATCCCGGTATTTGCAGTTTAATCCACCGGCCTTGTCAGTAATTGGTGATGTACCCGAAGTTTATCCAGTAGTTGTTTTAATTGCTGCTGTTCGTTGCTGGTTAATACCCCAAAGAAATAATCGTCATTGTCATCAGCCAGTTGCGCCAGCTGCGGTACTAACTTTCTGGCGCTGTCGGTTAGGCTGATCCATTGGCAGCGGCGGTCGGCGTCAGAACCCGTGCGTTCGACCAGGCCTTTTTGCAACAGCCGCTCGATGAGTTTGGACACGGCGCCACGGGTCAGGCCGGTTAAGTCGGCGATAGCGCTGGGGGATGTCTGGTTGTCCTGACCAAACATTTCCCGCAGGATCACCCATTCGGCGACTGTAACCTCGGTGGCGGCCAGCTTTCGGGCAAAACTGTGCGACACCGCATTGGATACGCTGCGCAGGTGGTAGCCCAAATGGTCTTCTAAGTTGCTGATATGACTTGTCGCTGCTTTGGTCATTGCTTCATTCTCTTCGGCGTCCTTGGTTAGCTATCAATCCGGAAAAAACTCAACATGTTGCTCACCACGACGGCCAAAATACACTACATGGCGACCGGCAATCCACACGCTGTAACCAATACAACCGGCTGCTAATACCAGTTCTTTAAATTCCGGGTACAACACCTTGCCTTGCTGCGCACTGACAATGGCCTGCTTTACCGCATCTTTACTAAATTGCTGCGCCACCGCTGTGCCGGAAGGTGCGAAACTCAGGGCATAACATTGATCGGCTTTAGTGTAATAAGTAGTGGTGCCGCTTCGAAAATCGACCGCGTAGGATTCAACGTCTGCTTCCATCAGCATGCCAATCACCTGACCAAAATGGATTTGTCCGGCGTTCGATTTGCTAAAAGCTTGGTTGATCAGTTGGGTTTGCGTTGGGTTCATCTGTTGCCTCTGTTACGTTAAGCATTGTCGTTACATGTCGAGGTGTGGCTTTGGGCCTCAGCACCGGCGTTTTTCAAGCTAGTGGTCACCGATATAGTTTCCTAAGGAACTAATCTTAATTTAAGTTTCCTAGGAAACTATGTCAAGGCAGGTAGCTGACGTTGGGTGGTTTTATTGATCGGTATTGTGGTCACACTCAGCCTTTTGGTTACAAAGATCAGGTTGCAGCAGCGGCCGGTCTGTTTTACAACCTGCTGGCAGCACTGGTTTTTATTGGCCTGTCTGCGTTAGTTGGCGAGCTGATGAATAGCGCAAGCGCGACCAACAGAGCACCGCAGCGTTCGTTATCAATTCCTTAAAGTACTGATGTCTTAAAGTGCTGATGTCTTAAAGTACCAATGCCCTGAATGTGCTTCAGGGCATTGGTTTTTCAGGCAACCAGCGTTTCAGAACGCTCTGCGCTGATCATCGGTATATCCGTTATTTTGCAGTTGCTTCCGCCGCTTCAATAATCAGCCCGGCTACTTGTTTTGGGTTGGACGTCATCACCACATGTGAGGCATCTTCGACTTCGACAATCCGTTTAGCACCGGCACGTTTGGCCATAAACTTCATTGCCGCGGCCGGAATGTTTTTATCAGCGGTACCGTAAATCGCCCAGGATGGAATGGTTTTCCAGGCCGGGATACCTGAGGCTTCATGCAAGGCCGCTTCGGTCACCGGGCGCTGCGTCGCAGCCATTAATGCGGCTTCGGCGGCAGGTACGTCGGCTGCAAACTGGGCGCCGAATTTATCCTGCTGAATGTATAAATCTTTGTTGCCGTCCTTTAATACCACCGGAGCTGCCAGCGCCGGGCCTAAAGTGCCGCCTGGGTATCTGCCTGATAATTCTGCAATATTTTCACCTTGTGCCGGAGCAAAAGCAGCCACGTACACCAGGGCTTTAATTTTGCTGGCATCCGCTGTGACATTGCTAATTACCGAGCCGCCATAAGAGTGACCCACTAACAGCACCGGGCCTTGGGTTTGCGCCACAATGTCGGCCAGATAGGCGGCATCAGTTTTTACACTGCGCAATGGATTGGCAACCGCCACTACCGGATAACCTTGTTGCTGCAGCTCGGCCACCACGCCATTCCAGCTGGACGATTCAGCAAAAGCGCCGTGGACCAGCAGTACTGTTGGTTTGTCGGCAGCAAAAGCGGCAGCGCCAAACAGCAGGCTGATTGAAGCGATAGCGCTGGTGAATACAGTTGATTTGAAGTTTTTCATGGCATGTTCCTTTTGGTGTTATTCGCTGATTAAGTTGGCCACAGTGGCCTGGTTGTTGTTGGTCTGCTGTACCCAGGGTTGCCGTTGCTTGCATCTGGTGGTTGGCAGCTGTGGTTATAGTAAGGCGATGAGCTTTCTTTTTGGGTTCAAATAATCTAACTTATGCAACAGATCGTCTAATTTGAGGTTTTTATGGATCGCCTTTCTACTTTGTTAGCGCAGTTTGGGATGCACGCCACCACGATTTTTGGTGGTGAGTTGCAGGCTGAGCTTGGTTTTGATGTCAAAGATCGCAGCGCCAAATTGCATTTGCTGCGCGCGGGGGATGCGTTGCTGCAGTTGGGTCAGCAGCAACCGATCCGCATCAGCGAGCCGAGTCTGGTGTTTTTGCCACGGCCTTGCAGCCATAACCTGCAGGCAGCGCCTGTGCCGAGCATGGAAAGTCAGCAGCAGGTGGAGCTGGTATCGGCAGCACTTTGTTTTGATGGCGGGCTGGATAATCCGCTGACCATGGCGTTGCCAGCTTATGTGCTGATGCCGTTGGCGGACATTCCGATGCTGAGCGGCAATCTCGACTGGTTGTTTGGGGAAGCTTTTGCCCAGCATTGTGGCAAAAACGCGGTGTTAAACCGGTTGTTTGAGCTGGTGGTGATCCAATTGCTGCGGCATATGATGGCGAGCAGCAGTGTGGCGTCGGGCATGATGGCCGGTCTTGCTGATTTGCGGTTAGCCAAAGCAGTGACGCTGATGCACGACCAACCGGCCAAAGCCTGGTCGGTAGCGGAACTAGCCAGTGCCGCCAGTATGTCCAGAGCCAGTTTTGCTGCCAAGTTTCACAAAGTGGTGGGTATTACGCCGGCCGATTATCTGGCGAGCTGGCGGGTCAGTTTGGCGCAAAAACTATTGCGGGAGGGCCGTCCCATTGCGCTAATTGCTGATGACGTCGGTTATGAAAGCCCGTCGGCGCTGGCTCGCACCTTTCGGCGAAAAACCGGCAGCAGCCCCAGAGAGTGGTTGCAGCTGCAGCAGTAAGCAGCCTGAATTGTCAATCGAACTTTGTGTTACAAATTTCAGTTTTAACCGTGTTGTGTTTGATGGTAAAAACTTCATTATTCAAAAACGCGCAACAGACTTCCAGCAAAGGAAAATGCACCATTGTTAGAGTTTAACCAGGTCTGCCACCATTACGACAACGCAGTGATCTTTCGCAAGTTGTCCTTTGCTATCGAAGCGCCGCGGGTGCTGATCACTGGCGCCAATGGCAGCGGTAAAACCACTTTATTGTTACTGGCGGCGGGTTTAATCAAACCACTGGCCGGGCAGGTCAGCTTCAAACAACAAGATGTATTACAGCCTCAGGCAAAACGGTTGATTGGCATCAGTGCCAACAAAGTTGAATTGCCGGTGTTTATGACGGTGCAGGAATTACTGCAGTTTCAGTCACTGCAATTTGCGGGCGATCACGACGAAACCGCAGTTGACTGGACAGCTGAATTTGGTCTGACACCCTTTATGCGCACCAAAGTGGGTGACCTATCGCTTGGCAACTATAAAAAACTGAGTTTGATCATGGCGTTGCAACATCAACCAGAGCTGTTGTTATTGGATGAACCCAGCAATGGCCTGGACGAGCAGTCCCGGGCAGTGCTTACCCGCGTTTTAACCCATTATCCGGGTCAGGTGATAGTCGCCAGCCACGAGCCATTGTCTGCCGGTGATTTACCGATGCTACATCTGCCGCTGGCGGATCTGATAGCCAATAGCGAAGCCGCTGCTTTTGAGTCAACAAAGGACGGAGCCAGCAAAACAGCATGAATTATTGGTTGTGGCGGGTCCGGATTTACCATGAGGAGCTGTGGCAGTGGCTACAAAGCCTGCAACAAATTGGTTTTGGGCTAGTGGTGTTATTTCCAATGGCGCTGCCGGCTTTGGTATTCCTGCCGCTGTTATCGTTAGGCGTTGCTGCCAATCCGGCAACCACGGCATTGGTGTACCTCAATACCTTGTGGGGTTATTTGCTGTTGTTGTATAGCTGGATGACGTTGCAACGTGAAGGGATCAGCGGTAATCGTTATCAGCTGTATCTGCATTCCTTACCAACCCGACCGTTATTAAAAGCTGCCAGTAACGCGGGATTGGTGCTTTATGGCGCCAACTTTTTTATCCTGGGGCCTTTGGTGTTGCTCAGTGTGGTGTTGTTGCAGCAAAGCGCTCGGCTGACCGCTGCCGGATCGTCGCAGCTGTGGCTGGAACTGGTGCCGCTGGCCGGGATGCTGCTGCTCGCTATCTGCTATAGCCGGTTGGCGCTACGCCGGAAAACTCCCTGGCTCAGTCTGTTGCTGTTTCCGTTTGTTGCTTTTAGCTGGGCAGCAGAATTTTCCAAGCCGCAGTGGTTATTGCTGTGGGGCGCGGTGCTACTTCTCGAGCATTGGTTACCGGCGTTTTCGCTAAAATTAGGCCGCTGGCCGCAAGGCCTGTACCGTTTGTTATTAAGATCCGATATGGATTCACCTTCGGCAGAATGCCTGCGGCTGGTGGCGCTGTTGTTACTCATCGCCTTGACGCGGGTCTGTGTTGCGGCAGTCAATGCCGAATTCGCACCTTATCTATTGAATCTCATCAGTTTTTTAACTGCGTTATTGCTTGCCAGCAGCTTGTTTGGCACCCAGGCGCTGCGCGCACAATATCAGCTTTATCTGGCGACTTTACCGCAAAGAGCAGCCACACAAGGGACGCAGGCTTTGATGTATGTTGTGGCAAAGACCACGCTTGGCGTCATGCTGATGCTAATGTCAGGAATTTTTGGCCTGACGCAATGGGGGTTGTGGTTGTTGTTTTATGTGGTGACACTAACCGGAATTTGGCTAAAACCGCAGCTGTTTTTGGTGTTTCCATTGGCGCTGATGGTAGGCTTGGTGGTGGTGAGGGCGGTTATAGCATAAGTTGTTTTATGGCACGCAACTTCTGGTTATATGCAGTTGAAATCGGCATAAAAGTAGATAAGTTAAGTCGTCATTTTGTTTTAAAGATGACAAACAGCCTCACGTTGCGTCATTCCGGCGCCTCACGACAGCACAGGTCATTAAGACAACCTGCTGTCGCTTGATTCATTCGTTGTCGGTGCTCGTGGCAACGTAATATAAAAAGTACTACCCACTCCTTCCACGCTATCAAAACCAATAGTGCCGTGCATCCGGTCCATCAGTTCTTTGCAGATGCTGAGGCCAAGGCCGGTGCCGCCGCGTTGGCGCGAATCTGAGCCGTCGGCCTGGGCGAATTTCTGGAAAATCCGCGAGCGGAATTCGGCCGGAATGCCGGGGCCCTGATCACGAACTTTGATCAATACCTGATTTGCCTGCAATTCGGCGCTGATGTGTACCGGGCTGCCGGCTTCGGAAAATTTCACCGCGTTGCTGATGAGATTACTCAACACTTGTTGCAACCGCTGGTTATTCACCTCTACCAACACCAGCAGTGGCAAGGCTTGTAAATCAAGGCTGAGCGGTACACCAAAATTGGCCGCGTAACCCTGATTTTGCGCCAGTGCCTGCTGCAGCAGTTCGCGTAGATCACAGCTTGAGAGCATCAGCTCCGAGTCACCGAGCTCAAGTTTTTCAATATCTAAAATATCATTGACCAGCAGCACCAGCCGTTCGGTATTTTTTTGCGCCAGGCTCAGCATATTGCTGGCGGCTTCCGGCACATGCCCCAGCACACCGGCATTGACCAGTTCGAGTGATCCTTTAATTGAGGTCAGCGGGGTGCGCAGTTCATGGCTGACGGTGGCAATAAATTCGCTTTTGAGCCGCTCAACTTTTTTCCGCTCGCTGATGTCATGTAACAGGCAGATAAACCAGGTGTGACCGGGCAGGGCGTAACTACTTAAACTGATTTCCAGCTCCAGCGTCGAATGTGTGGCTGTCAAACCAACCGTCTCGGTCGAGCGACCTTGCCGGCTTTGTAAAAATGAGCTGCCGGATTGCTGAAGTTCGGGTAATAAGCTGCCAATGTGCAGCTTTGGCAGTTGCCTTTCGCTGTATCCAAACAACTGTTGCGCTGCGGCGTTGGCGCGTTCGATTTGGCCTGCAGCATCAAAAATCAGAATAGCTTCGGCGGCGTTATCCAGAATGCCGCTCAATTCCAGCGTACGTTGCCGCACCAGTCGCTGCACATGTTCGGCGCGACCGGTTACTGACAATAAAAAACCGCCCAGCAGGCTGCACAACAACAAGCCGCCGGTGAGCACCGCCCACGGCTGCAGCGTGCTCTGGGTTTGCAAATAATGTTCGGTCGGCAGAATCTCCATCCGGAATAGCCTCCCACCTACGCTAAATTCTTCGAGCCAAATTAACCGTTTGGCATAAGCTGGCAGCGGGCTGGTCATTTTACTGAACAGATTGCCGGGCTCCATTCCGGGCTCCATTTTGGACTGTTCTGGCACGGATTTGTCACTGATATCGGTGAGCAGCAGTTGAAAACTTTGTTCCGGATAGTCGCGAATTGCAGATCCAATTACATCATCCATATGCAAAGCTGCCACCACAAAACCACGCAACGCCTGGCGGCGCTCTGCGACCAACAGCGGTGTTTCGGCGGAGCTGTACACCGGATAAAACAACAACATGGCATTTTTCTGTTGCTGGTTTTGTACCAAATCCAGTGGCGCCGTTAAAGTTGCCGTGCCCTGATCGCCCGCTGTTTGCAGTGCTTGCAATCGCAAAGCCTCGGAGCCGACATCATAGCCAGTGACGTTCAGGTGCAGCGGCATTGGCGCGATATAGGTGACAGGAAAATACTCAGCTCTGATCGCCGCAGGGATCAACTGACCGCGGTGATCCCGTTCGGTGATCCCCATGCTGTCGACGGTTGTTGCCTGTAAACCTGCTTCAAATAGCGCACGTTGATCCTGAGTGACTTTGCTATTCCAGCTCATGGCACGAATACCCGGATGATTATTGAGAATGGAATCAACAAAGATCGCAAATTCGGCGGCGGTCACATCGACCGATGCAGTAAACAGCCGCTCCACCGGCAGTACTAAATTGCTGTATAACGAAATCCGCGATTTGATGCTTTGTGCCATCAGTTTGGCTTGTTCGTGAAAGTGCTGTTGCAGCCGGTATTGCTCGCCGTGGCTGGTCCGAAAAAACAGCACCACCATCACCACACAGCTCAGCAACAACGGCAGCCCGACTGTACTTGCCCGACGCCGCCATATTTCGCGTGGGTAAGCAAAGGCGATAAACATCAGCGGCATTGCAATCAGTACGCCGATACTGTCGCCGATCCACCAATTCCACCAGCTGAACAGTAGTTGCCCAGGGGTAATAATCTGGTGGAAGTGCAACACCGCCGTACCCACGCTGGCACTGAGCAAACAAGTCAGCGGGCCACCAATAAAGAGCAATAACAGGATGTTGCGATCTTCGGTTAGGGGGTTGGGGAAACTCATCTTGCGGCGGATCAGCCAGTTAGCACACCAACACTGCACTGTGGTGCCAAAGGCGATACTACTGGCGATGATCAGTTGTTGCCAGTTAAGCTGTTGCTCGTTGCTAATGGCAATACTCAGGTTAAGTAAGGTTGAACCCAGGAACACGCCAATTAATAGTGGATAACCCCAAATCAGCACTGCCGCCAGCGCCACGCCAACCGGCGGAAAAATCGAGCTGATAAAGCCCGGCGGCACCGACAACAGCATCGCCAGATGGCCGGTCAGCATGTAGGCGATGGCCAACAGCGCAATCTTTGCAATGATGGATAAAGTGCTTTGCGGGGGCATCGGGATTGGCTGATTGGAGTTTGGCATTGGTGACTGCATCCCCGTGCTGTTTTGTGGTAACAGGTTAAAGCACAACAGCTTACTAAACTAAGATAGCGGAAGGGTGGGGTTAAGCCAAGGATTGAGGTTTTGGTCTGACGGGAATTGGTTGATCCGTGATAAGGACGGCAATTGATAAATGACCATAGGGCCCACTGCCGCTGCCGCGGCGAGTGGCGCCCTACGATCTATTTGAAGTTTTATCGAAAGGTCTTAACGATAAAAAGCTTCAACAACACCTTTCACCGTCACTAACAGCGGTTGGCCACGACGGTCCAGCGCTTTGGCTGCTGCGACTTTGACCCAACCTTCGCTGATGCAATATTCTTCCACATCAAAACGTTCTTTGCCGTTCAGGCGGATGCCTATGTCGTGTTCGAAAATTGCCGCATTGTAATGTGGGCTGCGCGGTTGTACGGCAAGACGGTCTGGTAAAGCCGGGCGTGCGCTGGTGTCGATTTGAGTGTCGTTCTGGATATCGGTCATGAGACTTGGTTCTGTGGTGAATAAAAGATGCGCCATTGTAGGCAAAACCGACTTTTCGCTCAAGAGCAGCGATTAGAATGGCGAATGGCTGAACTCAATGCGCCTGTCCGATGCGCAACTTGCCCGCGACGCTACTGTGCCAGCTGTTGCCGTGCTTTGCGATATTGGCTCGGTGTCAGTTGGGTTTCTTTTTTAAAGGCGGTATAAAACGAAGATTTGGCGTTAAAACCCACGTTCATTGCGATATCGAGCACCGTTTCGTCGGTGTTGAGGAGCTGTATTTTGGCGGCTTCCACCCGGTAACTGTTCACATAATCGAAAAAGTTGACGCCGATGGTCTCATTCAGCGTTTGCGAGATATAGCTGGGCGAGGTGGCAATATGCTTCGCCAGTTTAGGTAATGACAAAGCGGCATCTAAAAACAGCTGGTCTTGCGTCATCGCTATATGCAGTTTATTGACGATGTTGCCGGACAACTGTTCATTTAACGCTGATCGCTGATATTTAGCTTCGGTCAGCGTCTGCAGGGTTTCCTGCAGCTTTTCCTGCATTACGGCATCAGCTTTATACAGCTCAGCAAAACCTGGTTTTTGCCGCAAGCCCCAACTGGCAACGGTCCAAATCAGCACCAACACCACCAGGCTTTGCAGCGTCGGATCGGTCGGCAGATCTGTTGGCACCGAGACAACCAGATTGTCGTAAAGCAACGATGCTGCAACAAACAACCAAATCCCGACCACCGCCAGCAACAACCACAGGATCCAGCGTAGTTCGTGTGTCTCGGTACTGGCGAACACCTGTTTCAGCTGGTCGCGATAACGATGCAAGCGCCGAAACACCGCCAGCACATAACAGCCCGCCTGCACACACCAGCCGATCACCAACCCAAAGGTCAGGATCGCTAAGCCGTAGACAAAGTTACGGATGACTGCAGAGGTGGATCCCAGGATTTTTTCGCTGCCTTCCACCAACAAGCCATGACGAATTTCCGCAGGCAGCAGCAAAGCACAAATGACAATCACCAGCGCAACGCCGCTTAAGGCAAAATGTTTGAAATGGTTTTTCTGAAATTGCCAGGGGGAGCTGCTGGTGAGCCCCTGGACATAAAGCCAAAAGCAGGGGGGAAGCAAGTATAAAGCGGGTAATGACAGCAGCAAAAACAACTGTCGTAAATCAGGCGCCAGCTGTTTTAACCATGGGTCGCCAATCAACACCGCAATCGCCAGCAGACAGCCAAGCAATGGCCAATAGAAGGACTGATGTTTGGCCCGTTGCAGCAATAAATGGCCACTAAAGGCGATGATGGCGAGGGCAGCTGCGTTTAAAAAAAGCGCCAGCGCATTTTCTGTCACTATGGTCGTCACTCCATTGAAAATAGTGAAAATTCAATTGATTAGGCGAAAAATTGCTAGTCCATCCCGTTCGGATAGCACCTGAAAAAGTACGAGCCTTTGCATTCGGACGACAAATTCCGGCCTTGAATGCAGTATCGGTTGCATCTTAACCAAAAATAACCCGGAGACCAACCAATGACCCAGCAGATTAAAAATATCCCTTTAAAACTCAGCGCTGATCCGGCGGCTGAAATTGACTATAACTGGCCGGTCGTCAGCACTTTATGGCTGCTGCTGGCCATTCCCGGCATCCCGGCCATATTGATTGTGTCGTTGCTGATTACATCGCTGCTATTTGGGCCGGTCGAGTCGACGTTGTTGATGTCGATGCTTAATCCAAGCTATTTTTCGACGCCTTGGGCGGTGCTCGTGCATGGCAGCAGCGGCGCGGTGTTTTTTCTGACCATGCCCTGGCAGTTCTCGCCGGCCATTCGGCACAAACATCCAAGCTGGCACAGAGTCAGCGGCCGGCTGGTATTGCTGAGCGGCTGCACCATGGCAGTGTCGGGGGTTTGGATGCATCTGGTGTTATCGCCAGACGAACTTGGCATGCGATTTATCGGTCTGCTGTCGCTCTGCAGCGCGACGATCCTGGCTTTTTCGATGGCGTTTTATGCGGTACTGAACCGGCAATTCGACCGGCACCGCCGTTGGATGTGCCGCGCGGTCGCCGTCACTCTCGCAGCATTGACGCCACTTTTTATCGAAGTCGTTGCCGATCTGACCCTCGGCCAGGTTGCTGCGATCAAACCATTGCTGGCGCCATTTTTTTACGATTACGGCCGCTGGTTGGGGATTGGTTTGAATTTGCTGCTTGCCGAGTGCTTGCTCAGGAACAAAGTGATAGTGCAGCCAACAGGCGCTGTAATTCACTCTGGCTCGGAGACGGTATGATCTCAGTTCTACGGCAGCCGGCGTTTTCAAGCCCGGCTGCATGCACTGGTCAGGTAATTAAAACAGTCTCATTTTACAACCTGCATCTCATATCGCAGGTGCGGTGAGCGGATAAAAAGGCTCAATAAATTTAGCTTTATAAACACCATCTTGCTGGTACATCAGCTGCGATCCGCCCCAGATAGTGCCCGGGAACTTCATCAGCTGATCGATTTGCACATTAATGTGGGCAAAAGTAATCAGTTTCATCGCATCCTTTGTACTCAACCATCTGATTTCTTCAATCATTTCAGGTGCTTTTAACTCGCCGCTTTTAATTTTTGTGGTGTACACCAGCCGCGTTGAGAGCTCCTTATTTTGTTCAGTTTTGAGGGTAAACACCCCTCTTAAGGTTGGGGTGGTGATTTCTAGGCCATAGCTAGCCGCGAGTTCATCCAGCCCAGCTTGAATCGTCAGATTGTGGTCTTGATACCAACCCGGCGTTACCCAGCGGTCTGAATTTTTGACTTTGACAACCAGCAGTTCATTGTTGTCGTTGAACACCAGCAAACGATGAAAGGTGGATGGTTTTGCCAATTCTTCGGCAAAAATTGACTGTGAAATCAACATAATAAGCAGTAGTAGTTTTTTCAAAATAATCTCCATCTATTTTTACTATCGAACACACAAACTCAGTTGCGCCTGCCAGCTGTCGCAATTTTTGCTGAGTTAGTGATGAGCGCAGGCTGGCCAGAATTTCAGTTGTTTGCCGTTTCAGCCTGCAGTTGTTTGATAATCGCCTCTGCCACTAACGCCGACGATTTATAGTTTTGGCCAGTGATGATCCGGCCATCGACTTCAATATAGGCTTCACTTTGTTTACCCACGTGAAAGCTGCCATTGCGACTCTCGATCGTTTGTTTGATTAAAAACGGGAACTGTTTGAAATAGTCGGCGGATTTGTTTTCAAAATCTTCCGGGTAGCCGCTGATCCGTTTGCCATCGACCAGATATTTGCCATCTTTGGTTTTCAGATGCACGATACCTGCGGTGCCATGGCAAACGGCTGAAATGATGCCCTGGTGTTGCTCGTAAATCTCCATCACCAGCCGCGAAATTTCAGCATTGTCGGCCACGCCATACATAGCGTTACTGCCACCGACGTAATGCACCGCACGGTAGTCCTTCGCCTGCAGTTGAGTGGCTTGTTTGGTGTGCTTCAATGCGAACATCAAATCGCTGTCGTACAAATACATTTTATGCAGTGGATCAGAGGTATTAATGTAGGAAAGTGGCACCGCGCCGCCTTTTGGGCTCACGAACTCAACGGTGTAACCAGCTTTTTTAAACGTCTGATAAGCATGCACAATTTCCGGAAAACTGACACCGGCCGGTAGGGTCGAGTTGCCATGGAAATGCGCACTGGACAGGATAAACAACACCCGGACGCCGTTCTGAATGGAGGCTTCTTTGGTCGCCGCTTTGGTGATGATTTGCCATTGGTTCGCGACGTACTTTAACAAAAAGACGTCAATAAACCGGGTCTGACGGCTGGGGATCAGGATCTCAACCTTGGCGGTGGCGAGGTTGCCGCTGACATCAATCTGCAGAATTTCACCGATCCGGCCATTATATTTGCCGTGATCAGCAAGCTTGAACATGTTGAGGTAATCGGTGACCGGGACTTTGTTAAACGCCTGGCCTTCCTTATCCAATAACAAATCTGCGGCCGGGTGAAATGCCTTGGTAATTTGTGGTCTGTTGTTGTACGACGTGCCTTCGATGTAGTTATGTAGCACCTGTTCAATGGCCGCGACCTGTTGCTGTTGTTGAGGCTGTTGCTGGCTGCTGGCGTCGGCTGCGATGCCGGGTTGCTGCATCAACATCATCACGATAACTGCCAGCAAGGGTTTGAATAAATAACGCATTATTGCTCCTGAGTTAAATGGGAAAAACCAGGGGCAAACTTACGAGTGACGCGCCAGACCTGCCAGCGCAAAAGATGATTCCGGATGACGGATTTATAATTTCGGAGTTTAAAGTTCCGGAATTGAACGGTCTTGAATTGAGGGTTTTGGAATTAAGGGTTTGGAATTGAGAGTTCCGGTACTTTTTACGCCGAAGCTGGGGCGGCATCCGCTAAGCGCAAAGCCTTATATTTCGCCGGTGTCAGCTGGGTGTGTTTTTTAAAGGCAGCGTAAAAAGTCGACAGCGAATTAAAACCAGCACTTTCCGCCAAATCATCCATCTTCATCGAAGCTTCGCCCAGCAACAAGGTTTTGGCATGCTCAATCCGGTAACCATTCACAAAATCGTTAAAGGACAAATCAAGATTGTCATTCAGTAATTGCGACAGTTTTGGTGTGGGCCAGCCGAGCATTTTTGCCAACTTTGGCATCACCAGATTGGCATCTAAATACGGCTGTTCTACCGCCATAAACTGTTCCAGTTCTTTGATCAGCGGTGCTGCAGTTTCGGTTGCTATTTTCTTGTTGGCGTAGCGGTCAACAGTTTTGGTTTGATTGTGCTGCATCTGTAGCAGGAGGGCGAGCGCACCAACGGCCATTAAAAAAGTGAAGGTTAACGCACCTGAAATATAGGATGTATAAGTGCCAAAATGATAAGTACACCAAATCAGCCCGCTGCCAGCGACCACCGCCAGAACAATCAGCAGATCAGACTGTTGACGCCAGATACGCAGCTGAAGGCCGACAATTTTCGGCCACAGCAGATAAACCGACAGCAGGGTGTAAGCGAGCCAGCTGTAATTAATGATTTTGTAAAAAGGTCCATTCCAAAGCTGCGGGTTTAAGTGATAGGGATAAAGGCCGCCGACCACGATGACCAGCAACAGCGGAACAACAAGGTGCAGGCGATGCAGCGCAGACCGCTGGAACTTTCCAACAAACTGCAGGCAATAGCAAAACAGCAGCGGCCCAATCATTAAACAGGCGGATAAACCAAGTTGCAGAATTTGTTTGCCGATGTCCGGGTTAAAATTGAATAACACCGATTTCAACACCCGGATGCTCAGCATAAAAATAACACCAGCCAAAAAGCGGTTGCTCCAGGCGCCGGGCGGCCGGAAGAATAAAAACGCCGCCAGCAGCAAGCCATGTAAGCCGCCGATGCCACTGAGTAATAGGATAAGCTGATCTGAAATTGCCATGGTGCTGCTTAACTGTGGAGACGCCGTACTATAACATTATAAAAAACCAGCACGCTAACCCTTCACAGCAACAGTACCAGCAGGCCGCTAAGCAGATACATCAATAAACCAAACGCCAGCACAGTGGGCAGTAGCTGTGCGGCATTAGGCATAATCACCAGCAACGACAGCGCCAAAGTCAGATTGCGGATCAGCGTGGTCAGCACCAAAGTTCGTTTGAACAGCGGTTGCCGCTCCAGCAGTAGTGGTGGCAATACCAACAGCGTCACCAGTGTCGCCGCCGCCCATAATGGCTCGGCGGGGCCACCGAGTATTTCTGCACCATAACGCCAGGCGAGAGCGGCGATTAGCAATAGCACCATGATGCTACCTGTGCGGTCCAGCCTTGGTTGCCACAGATTGCTCACCAGTGGCCACTGTCGCGCCAGCATCGTTCCGATCAGAAAAGGCGTGAGGGTGATCAGCAGCAGATAGCCGCAAAGAGCGGTTAACGACAGCGTGCCGAAGTCGAGTTTTCCAGTGACGGTCAGAACAGCAATCACGCCCAGACTCAGCCCCAGCAAAACGATGAGTAGCGTAGCCGTGAGGGCAGTGGTAAATGTCGCCGAAGCGCCGGACTTTTTCACAAAAGCACCCGCCGAAGTGCCACCAGCTGCAGCAATACACATACTCAGTGCTGTCAGCGTTTCTGCACTAAACCATGCAGTGAAACTCGCTAACAGCATCAGCCCCAGCGCCGGTAACACGAAGTTATAACCGATAGCTGCGCGTGCGATTACCGCAAAATGCAGTTGCCCGGCAGTTGGCCGGTACGCCATGCCAAGCGCCAGCATGATGACGATGGTGTTGACCATCGCCCAGTAGTTCAGCAACACGCTCATTTGTCGTACCCTTTAGTTGCAACATGCCGGTAAAAATTGCCGAAGTCCGAATCGGGAAGCTGAGCCGGTGCGCAGGTAACGCTGCAGCTTTCTCACCACATGCGTCGCATCCGGACCAACCCCACGCAAGGTGGCGGAGGCATTGGATCGTTGCCAGGCAGTGCCGACAAAATACAAACCCGGCACATAAAGCGCAGTGCCGCCGCGTTGCTTAGCAGCGCGGCTGGCGTCTAGTCCGTCTAATCCGTCGAGATAAGCGGGACTGTTGATAAAGCCGGTGGCCAAAATCAGCGTGTCGATAGCTTCAAGCTGATCACGCCACTGCAAGCCGGTGGCGGTAATGCGGTCGAACAGTGGCCGGTAGCTCAACTTAGAATTCGCCTGCCCACTCTCAAAAGTCTGTCCGCTGGCAAAAGCCTGGCGATACTTGCCGTGATCCAGCACCGGCGCGGTCGGTTGGAAGTTAAACCAGTCGCCAAGTGGTAATTTGTCGAGGCCACTGCGGGTCAACCAGAAATGTAAATCGAGGCCAAACGGGCGCTGTGCGATAAAACGCGGCGGCTGGCGCGCAGTTAAAATAACCTGATGGGTTTGCGCCAATTCATCGGCAATTTGCACCGCAGAGTTGCCCGAGCCAACCACTGCAACACGGCGTCCAGACACGTCGGATGGACGGCGATAAGCCGAGGAATGCAACACAGTTCCGGCAAACTCGCTAAACCCGACAAAGGCCGGAATATTGGGTTGATTAAAGGGGCCGCTTGCGGCAATGACACTACGCGCACGGTAGCTCTGGCCGCTGTCGGTACTGACGACAAAGTCTTTGCCATCACGTTGCACCTGCCGCACCCGCGCCTGATACACAATTGGAAAATTAAAATAGCGCGCGTAATTTTCCAGATAGGCAATCACTTCATCGCGCAGCGGATAACGTTCCGGATCCCCCGGAAACGGCAGCTCAGGCAGGCTGCTATAACGCGCCGGAGAAAACAGCGTCAGGCTATCGTAATAATGCGGCCAGGAACCAGCCGCCCGATCGCTCGCTTCCAGGATTTGAAAGCTCAGTCCGGCCTGGGTCAACGCATGGCCAGCGGCTAACCCCGCTTGGCCGGCACCAATGACGATTACATCAAGCATCTTCGTTCTCCTTACTTTTGTTATCCAGTTTCGTTATCCTTAATTTCGGGAAATAACGAAATGAAAGTTAAATTATTCAACAACACTTATGTAAAAACTGCCCCAGCAGATCGAGGGTGATTTTAATCTGCGCCACATTCGGCCGGTATTCCACTTCCTTGCCAAATTTTTCACTGCTTAAAAGCCCGGCTTCTTTTAACTGTTTCAGATGCTCAGAAACAGTCGACATCCCAAGACCAGTGCGCTCAGCCACCACACCAACCGTCATCACATGCGTTTGTGAAAACAGCAGCATAATGCGCTGCCGGTTTTCATTCGACAGTGCTT
Organism: Rheinheimera sp. SA_1; assembly: GCF_001669775.1. Classification (GTDB taxonomy): domain Bacteria; phylum Pseudomonadota; class Gammaproteobacteria; order Enterobacterales; family Alteromonadaceae; genus Pararheinheimera. Next base: position 1,020,706 of record NZ_LXWK01000011.1, on the reverse strand, counting down.
GCAGGAATTTATTGACGTCAGTAGGAAGAGTCATAAGTACACGCTTCGGAATTTTCCGAAGTATATGGCGGGAAGGACTGTGGAGTCAAGTGTGGTTGCGTCAAGTGGGGGTGTGGAATTTATCCCTCAGTCGGAGTCAGTTCGGATACTGCTTAATTAAAACAACAAGTTGGCCAGTTCGAATGTCAGCGCCTAATCAAGGGACTTATTTATATTGGTATGCCAAGATGCAAAAATTGGGGTATTCGTCCCATTATTAGCCGAAATGTTGGATTAATATCCGGGTTGGTGAGCTGTGTTGGGTAATTCAATTAATTTGTATATAAAAAACATGGCGGATTTTCCGTTTGACGAATACGTTTTTGTTTTAACAACTACAACCCGGGATCGTCCGAAAGCCTGGCATTTTTTTTCGAATTTGCGGCAACTGCGCAAACTCGCGAAATGGTAACGAAAAATCACTCAGACGGTACTCGATTCGGTCTTCACCAGATAAAACTTCCAATCCCAACATCTAATGCAGCCAGTCGAATATTGTCACAAGCATCAGCAGCACCTAGAGACATTCCTTTTTATAGACCTGATGGGCACTGTTACCAAGGTCGAACGTCAGACTTTTCTGATCGTGGAAACTCTCTTCAATTTGCAGTCTGGCTTTGTAATGCTTTGGTATTTATTTTGTATAATCAATAGTTTATTTTGGATTTCTTACTTGCATAACTGCAGGTTGGTTCTTTTAATTCCGCTATTTTCAGTGACGGAACTTTGAATGCCGCGCCCAATGGCATCGACCGCGCATCTGCTGTTGGTAACCAAGCTTTGTAGCAAGGCGCAAATTGACGCCATTTTGGCTTTGTCGATGTGTTTTGGAGTAATAAACGACAGGAGATCGGTGCGTATTCTTGAACATTCGTGGCGAGATCCGCAGTTCGGTGTTTTGGCGAAAGATCAGTAACTGCTATGAATATTCGGTTATCGCCTAACATTTGGTTTTAACCAAATCATTTGTGAGGATGCTTCAGGCGAAGTATGGGTCTACAGTGAGGCTGTTGTCAGCTGTGCGCCACGCCGCCAGGACTTTATAGTCACTCTGATGAGCGTGTTCAATGTCTGCTGAAAGCGGAGGTGCAGATTGAGCACTCGAGTCGCAAATCTTTTTTGAGTTGCTTCTGAACACGACTACAGGCATAGTAAAAATGTCGAGGAAAGCTCCAGCAACTTATCTGTGGGATAGCAATGATTTGCATCGGATAAAATCCTGCTGAAAACTGTCTCTGTGAAACACCAACCTGCAAAAAAGTAAATCAGAAAGAATTTTATATGAGTAGTCATTGGTTTTTTGTACCCCACAAAGTGCATTCGCCGCACCTCAGATTGATTTGTTTTCCTTATGCTGGAGGCGGTGTCAGGACTTATTTGCCATGGGCCACTCAGTTGCCACCGGGAATTGAACTGATTGCAGTCCAGCCGCCTGGCCGTGGTTCCTTTATGGAATCGCCGGCATATAACAACATGCCAGAATTGGTTGGTGCTTTATTGCTACAAATTCTTCCGTTGCTCGATCGCCCTTATGTGCTGTTGGGACATAGCCTTGGCAGCCGTGTTGCATTCGAGCTGCTATATCAGTTACAGCAGCAGAAGCAACGGTTACCGGAAATGTTTATCGCGTCAGGGAGTAACAGCCCTGATACGATCAGGGTTAAAACACCGATTTATAGCTTACCAGAAGCAGATTTTATTGCGGAGCTGCAACGACTGAACGGGACGCCGGCTGAAATACTTGCTAATGAGGAACTGATGGCATATTTATTGCCGTTACTACGTGCTGATTTCCAAATTGCAGATACCTACAGTTTTACTGGCACTGCATCATTTCCTTGTCAGTTACATGTAATGGGGGGGGGGGACGACAACGACGTGCCTCTTTCATCTTTGTCGCATTGGGGGCAGTTCTTCACCAAACCGGCAGAGGTTCATACCTTTGCTGGCGGACATTTTTTTATTGAAAGTCATCAAAATGTCGTGTTAGCTCTGATAAAACAGCTTTTGCAAAATTGGTTGTCTGGCGCAATCCAAGCCCATAGTCACGATAAGCGCGTCGCAGTATAAGTATAAAAACAAGTTACCGTGGTGCTGCGGTAACCTTTACGCTTGCTCAATCTGTAGCAGATTCAGGCAACACACAGGCGTTTAAATACCTGTCTGGCTAGAAATGTCAGATCAAATGAGGGAATGGTATGCGGATTTTTCTGCTTAGTCTGGCTGGCACAATGCTGCTGGTTTTACTGGGATTGGGTTGGGGCTTTTATTCACTCTTTGCAATGCCGGGGTCACAGGACGTCGTGACTGAGGTCGGTTTAACTGCGCCGGTTACTGTCAGAACTGATGGCTACGGGATCCCAGTGATTGAAGCAGAAAACGAGCAATCATTATATTTTACAATGGGTTACCTTCATGCAAAAGATCGTTTATGGCAGTTGGAAGTCCAGAAGCGGCTCAGTTCTGGCACTTTAAGTGAAGTTTTTGGCAAAAAAACGCTGGCACAGGATGTCTGGATACGGACACTCGGGATCCGGCAGGCAGCTGAACAAGCGTTGTCACAGCTCGAGCCCGATGTACTGGCATCATTGCAGGCTTATTCGGATGGCATTAATGCCTGGGTTGCCAAGCAAACAAAGTTACCTGCTGAATTTGTCCTGCTGAACATTCAACCGCAAGGTTGGCAACCTGTTGATAGCTTAGCCTGGTCAAAAATGTTTGCATTAAATCTGGCTGGGAACTTTCGGCAGGAATTGCAACGGATGATTGCTCTGCAATTGCTTACTCCTGAACAAGTGGCTCTGTTTTTCCCGCAGGACGGGATCCCACTGTCGCGAACAGCACGACAATGGCCAAACACTGATTCTTTGCAGGGATTACTGGCTCCGCTGACCGATTTGCAGCAACATTTTGCGGTAGGTGGTACTAATGTTGGTAGTAATGCTTGGGTCGTGTCCGGACATCTCACTGCCAGTGGTGCAGCTTTACTGGCAAATGATCCCCATCTTGGCTTACAAACACCATCTTTGTGGTATGCAGTCAGCCAGCAGATACCGAATATGCAGGTGAGCGGGATGACGCTGGTTGGGTTGCCAGTCATTATTTTTGGCCGCAATGCTGATATAGCCTGGGGCGGTACAAATATGATGGCCGATGTGCAAGACCTGAATATTGAGCGGCTGAATCCGGCGAACCCCAGGCAATACTGGCAGGATGGGCGCTGGACGGATTTTGTTACCAGGTCTGAAACAATTCAGGTGAGAGCTGATTTCCCTAGTGCGTTGCGGGATCCGTTAAAGCCAGTCGTTATCCAGGTTCGCCAAACTGCAAGCGGACCTGTAATCTCTGATGGTGTTATTACCGTGTCACAACCAATGACGTTGCATTGGGTTGGGGTAGACCGGCACGACACGACCTATCAGGCATTTTATCGGCTGAACAGGGCTCGTAACTGGACCGAGTTTCTGGCAGCAACCGCTGAACATACAGCGCCGGCGCTAAATATGTTTTATGCTGATACCGCTGGTAACATCGGTTTCAAAGGGATTGGCCGGATCCCGTTACGTGAGAGTGGGAATGGCACCTTGCCGGGTGAGCATCATAAGGCACAGGGCAATTGGATAGGGTATATCCCGTTTGCGGAATTACCTATGAGTTACAACCCGCCAGAAGGATTTATCGTGAATGCAAACAATGCAAATGTCGATAGTACTTACCCTTATGTGATTTCACATGATTTTGCGCCGGCCAGCCGAGCAGAACGGATCAGAGAATTGCTGGCCAACAGCACCACAGCCTCAACAAAACTGACTATTGAGCAAACACGTCAGCACCAGAGCGACACTGTTGATTTGTCAGCAAAGAAGCTATTCCGGCAGCTCATTAGGCATCAAACTGGAACTGCAGATTTGCAGAATGTGATTACACAGTTGCAGCACTGGGATTTGCGTGCTGATCAACAGAGTGTGGGTGCCAGTATTTACTATACTTGGCTGTATTACCTTCGCACACAACTGTTTAACGACGAACTGAAGGGATACTGGCAGAAAAAAGGGTCTGAGTCGACGCTGACGGCCATGTCGGCACTAGTGACTGCCGACAGCATTGCCAGTTGGTTGCAACAGGAGTCAGCCTGGTGTGATGACGTGAATACAGCAGCTGTTGAAAATTGTCACGCTGTTGTGACGACTTCGCTGCAACTGGCTGTTGAAGATTTGCGCCGCCATTTGGGTAGTGACATGGCCGCTTGGCGCTGGGGTGCACAGCAGCGTAGCGTGTTCCGGCATACACCATTTAGTGACGTCAAAGGTCTGAATCAACTATTTGAGCTAACAACGGAAGCCGCTGGAGCGCCGGATACAGTGCAGGCAACAGCAGCGACTTATCAGGACAATGATGGTTTTACCGCAACTTTTGGTGTTGGCTTTCGGCAAATCATGCAAATGTCTAAAGAGACGCCAGTACATCTACTGATCAACTCGACCGGTCAGTCGGGTCAGATGATGAGTCCGCATTTCAGCGATATGTTGCAACTGTTTCAACAACAGCAGTATGTCGATTTAAATAAAAAACAATCAGTCACGGTGTTACAGCTGTTACCCGCGGCACAGGAGCATTAATGTGGGGCTAATCCGTCAGTTTGCGGCCGCAGCGCCTTATAAAGTCTTTTTTTCAGTGCTACTCGGTATTCTGGCAGGCATTTTTTACTCGGCCTTGATTCCACTGGTTATCAGCAGTATAGAGCCTGCAGATCCGGCTTTTCCGGAGCTGAACAGAACATTGTTGTTACCGGGGGATATCGAAGTGTCTGATCCTAAAATGGCAATGTTATATCTGTTTGCCTGCATTGTGGTTTTGCTGACTCGGAGTCTGTCTGAAATCATGCTGTTACAGGTCGGGGCGAGAGTTGCACGTAATTTCAGGATGTCGTTTTATCAGCGTATTAGTGCGACGTCAGTCGTAGCGTTGGAAAAAGCAGGTTCGGCACGACTGATTGGCGCCGTCAATTTGGATGTGCCAAGGATAGTGCTGGGGGCACGGTTAATCCCCGCAATATTCGTCAATTCGGTGACTTTAATTGGCATGCTCGGATTTCTGTTGTATCTGAATGCTTCGGTATTTAAGTTGGTGGTGTTATCCGTGGTGGCTGGTATTCTGGTCTATCAGTTACCAATGATTTTTGGTAGGCGTTTGTTTGAGAAAAATCGGGAGTTAAACGATCAACTACAGGAATCAATAAAAGGCTTAATCTACGGTGCCAAAGAACTGAAGTTGGACCAGCATAAATCGACGTTTTACCACAATCTGTTATTAAAAGCGCAAGAAGAAAAGCTACTCAGAACTGAAAGTGTCGGGCATGCGGTGACCAGAGCAACTGTCAGCCTTGGGGATTTACTGAGTTTTTTTGTGATTGGTGTTGTCAGTTTTATTGCATTAAATCATTACACTATCGCCAGCCACGAACTGGTAAGTATTGTCATGGCTCTGTTGTACATTACAACCCCTATTGCGATCGTCCTGAACTCAATTCCTGGGCTTACAGTAGCTGGCGTATCGTACCGAAAGTTGCATCGGTTGTTGGGGGAGCTTCCTACGGAAGGTTGTGATACAACGATAGTACCAGTGGCAGAGTGGCAAACCCTGCAGTTTGTCTCAGTATGTTACAGGTACCCATCTTATGGTGAAGAGGCTGGTTTTGCTGTTGGACCGATTGATTTGGAGATACATCGTGGAGAAATTACCTTTATTGTTGGCGGTAATGGGTCTGGTAAATCGACTTTGAGTAAGTTAATTACTTTGCACTATCAAGCCACAACAGGTGATATTGTATTTGGTAATCAGAAGGTAGCGGCACAGCAACTGAACAGTTTTCGCCATGAGATCAGCGCGATTTTTTCTAACTATTATTTGTTCGATCGGCTATTGAGTGATCTCACGCGTGAGAAAGAACAAAAACTACAACAGTATTTAGTAGATTTAAAACTGGCGCATTTGGTCAAAGTAACTGATGGTAAATTTTCCACCACAGCATTGTCTGATGGACAGCGCAAACGTCTTGCTCTAGTGGTTGCTTATCTGGATGATAAAAACCTGTATCTGTTTGACGAGTGGGCAGCTGATCAAGATCCGGAGTTCAAAGAGATTTTTTATCGACAGATACTGCCGGATCTAAAAGCTTCCGGCAAAGCGGTGGTTGTTATCAGCCATGATGACAAATATTTCCCTTTAGCCGATCAACTGCTGAAAATGGACGGTGGTCGGCTGATTTCTATCCGACGCGATAAGTCGGTTGCGCTGGCATCTTGTCAGTAATTTGGATTGAATGGTCTGGAGTTTATAAAGCGTGAATACACCGGCGATGTCACAACAATGCCTGCCACTTACAGCGGTGCAGCAAGATATCTATTTTGATCAATTACATTTTGTCGAGCTCCCGCTTTATAATGTCGGCGGTTATATTGCTTTGCCTGCTATTGATCTCGACAGATTACAGCGGGCGCATCAGCAACTGATCGAGCAATGTGATGTGTTTGGGATTCGATTGCGGTTGTCGTCTCAAGGAGTGACTCAGTTTATCAGCTCTGTGCGCGATACAAGGTTGCCGGTGCTGGATTTCAGTCAGGCTGAAGATCCGTTGCTTCAAGCGGACCAATGGCTCAGTGCCCATTTTCAGCGCACAATGCCACTGGATGAGGTTCCACTGTTTGATGCTTATCTGTTAAAACTCAGTGTTGACCGATGGTATTATGTTGGTAAAGCGCACCATCTTTGTATGGATGGTTGGGGTTTTGCGAATTGGGCGAGCAGACTCAGTAACTATTATCAGGACGCATCAGTGGTAACAGTGGGGAAATGCTGGCCCGACATAGTACAACAGAATATTGCTTACAATCACAGTGACAAATACGAAGTAGACAGGTTGTACTGGCAACAAACTTTGCAGCATCTCCCGGAACAATTGTTTCAGGTCCAACATTTTCGTCAACAGAACACTGCTTTTAGTCCGAGCCAGCGTCAGATACTGAAAATCTCTGCGAAACGTAGCTTAGCGTTTGCAGGTTTAGCCAAACAACTGCAGGTTCCAGTGGCTCAGTTGTATCATGCCTTGGTAGCCATATATTTCAGCCGTTGCTACCAACAGCATCAATTGTTATTCGGTTGCCCGGTGCATAACCGTAGCAGCAAAATGGACAAAATGAGTCTTGGTGTTTTTGTCAGCGTGATACCGGTATTATTGGAACTTGATGCTGACGCTACCTTGAACGAACTTTGCAGGCAGATTGCGCAGAAAAGTCGACAAAATTACAAACATCAGCGGTATCCGGTTGGTGAAATGTTCCGTGAATTTGTTAAAGGTACCGGGCGTGAATGGCTGTATGATATTGGCTTCAACTATCTACGGCTTGACAGTCAGCTTGATTTTGATGGGCAACCAGCTCATCTTGTGTATCTGAGTCATCAGCATCAACAAAACCCGTTGATGCTGACTATTTGGGAGTATGGGGATACTCAACAGGCCGAAATTCAGGTTGATTTTAATCTATTATATTTCTCTGCAACTGAGATTGAATTGATGCTGGGTCGATTGGACCTGCTATTCAACCAACTGTTGGAACAGCCGACTGCTTCGATAAACAGTTACGAGGTCATCCCACCGAAGGAACAACAGATATTGCAGCACTGGTCTGAAGGACCTGAATTGTTGTTTGACACACAGATATTGCCCCATCAGCTTTTTGAACAACAGGCTCTGGCAGAACCAGCCAAGACCGCACTGATTTGCGCAAAGCAGCAACTGACCTATTCGGCACTCAACGTTCAGGCAAACCAGTTAGCCCACCGATTGCTGGAGCTATCGTGGCAACCGGGGCAGTTTGTTGGCATACATTGTCATCGCTCTGTAGAAATGGTTGTTGCTGTGTTGGCTGCAATGAAATCCGGGATACCCTTTGTGGCGTTGGATCCTGAATATCCGGAACAACGTCTGACCTACATCGTGAGTGACTGCAAGGTTGGCGTGGTATTAACACAGGTTGGTCTGCCCAATCCATTTGGCGCAACACAGGTCATTGTGGTAGATCAACATCCGGAGTTGACAGCATTTCCTAAACACAACCCGCAGCTGGCCGGGATGCATGCAGAACAGCTTGCGTACTGTATTTACACTTCGGGATCGACCGGACAGCCCAAAGGCGTGTTGATTAGACAACGAAACCTGTTGTCTTTGTTGTACTGGGCACGGCAAACTTTTAGTGATCATCAACTCAGGTCGGTTTTGGTGAGCACCTCGTTAAATTTTGACTTGTCGATGTTTGAACTATTTGTTCCGTTGTGTTTTGGTTTTCAATGTGTACTGGTTCGCAATCCACTGTCGTTACTGGAACAGCAAGTTGATGTGAGTCTGATCAATACGGTGCCGTCGGCTATCCGTGCTTTGCTGCGGGCTGATGCTGTACCTAAATCAGTCAATACCGTTAATTTGGCTGGTGAACCTTTATCAGCGGCTATAGTGAATGACCTGCTGCAGTCGACATCTTGCCAGTTCGTCTACAATTTATATGGCCCGTCGGAAGATACTACCTACTCAACCTGGGCATGTTTCAACACAGGTATTTCGAGGGTGCCCGAGATTGGTAAAGTCATTGCTGGCAGCCAGGCTTATGTGCTGTCAGCGCAACTGAAACCGGTACCGTTGGGGAGCATTGGCGAACTCTACCTGGGTGGGGCTGGTGTGGCTGCCGGTTATCAAGGGCGTCCGGCGCTGACTGCGGAGAAGTTTGTCCGGCTTGATGCCAACAGCGGAATTTGTTATCGGACCGGTGATTTAGTTCGTTACCTACAGGATGGATCGCTGGCTTATCTGGGCCGGGTCGATGAGCAGATTAAGCTAAGAGGATTTCGGATTGAACCAGGGGAGATTGAACACACGCTGCTCGGTTTGAGCGGAGTGACCGAAGCAGTGGTCGTTGTCGCAGATCAGCGGTTATTAGCCTATCTGGTTGCCCGGCAGCAAGACGCTGAAAGTGTCAAAGCTCAACTTGCAGCACAGCTGCCTGCGCATATGGTACCGGACCATGTGATTTTCTTGGCTGGGTTGCCACTGACGCCGAATGGGAAGATTAATAAAAAAGCCCTACCTGCCCTTGAGTTATCACAACAGATCCCAACAGCCGGACTGCCGGAGAGCCCAATTGAAGTCCAACTGGCTGCATTGGTCGGTATGGTCTTGCGAGTGGAGCCGGCATCGATAAATATGCAACTTTCATTTTTTGGCAATGGTGGACATTCGTTGTCAGCTGTTGAGTTGGTCAGCCAGATTAATCAAACTTATGGGATAAACCTGAGTTTGCATCAGATCTTCGGTAGCCAGAATTTAAGGCAATTGGCGACGTTTGTTGACAATAGCGAACGCTGCCAATTACCACAAATAAAGCCGACAATTGCATCGAGTGAACCCGCGCCGATTTCGTTATTACAACAACGATTATGGTTGCTACATCTGGTGCAGGGTTCTTCGGCTAATTACCACATGCCTTTTGCATTGCGGCTAACCGGTACCGTGGAGCCTGCGCTATTAGAGACGGCTTTGGTCATGTTGTTACAGCGGCATGAGATCCTCCGGTCCGTCTATTGTACAACCGAATCAGATGTCCTGCTCCAGTCTTTAGCTGCGGAGTCTTTTCAGCTCGTTGTTGAACAGATTCCTGAGATGGCTGAGTCTGATTTTTTGCAGCTGCTACAGCAAAAATCGACAAAGTCATTTAATTTGGCGGATGATCTGCCATTGCGTGCCAGTCTAATCTGTCGGCAATACGGCAGTCAGGTTGAGTATGTGCTTTGGTTCTGCATTCACCATCTGGCGTTTGACGGCCAGTCGGTACCATTGTTGTTACGTGAGCTGGAACAAATTTGGCAGGCGTTACTGCTGAAGCAAATACCGCAACTGGCTGTTCCTGAACTGCAATATCATGATTTTGCCCGTTGGCAGCATCATCAGTTGGCCAGTGGCGCCCTGAACCATCAGCGGGATTACTGGCAGCAGCAATTGGCAGGAGCGCCATTGAGGCATAGTCTGCCGGTGAACGTAACCAGTTTGGAAAAGCCAGTGAAGGTTGGGTTGTTCAAACAAATACTGCCGGCCGCACTACTGGGACAGCTTCGGCATGCGGCTCGTTTGCAACAGATGACGGTGTTTATGCAGCTGCACGCCGCGTTGGCGCTTTCATTCAGTCGGGCGGGTAATTGTCAGGATGTATTGATTGCCACACCAATTTCAAACCGAACTTTGCCACAACTAGCTGAACTGATCGGCTTTTTTGTCAATACCTTAGTGCTGAGGGTAAATACAGCACAGCCAACTATCGGGCAGTTTTTGCAACATGTGCGAGATGTACATCTTTCAGCCCAACAGCATCAGGAGCTGCCATTTGATTTAGTGGTCGAAGCCTGCCAAGTGCAGCGCGATAGCCACTATTTGCCTTTGAGCCAGATTCTGCTGACTTATCTTGAAAAGTCTGCGGTTGATGTACTCTCATCTGGTGGGTCCCTGTCCTGGTATCCCTTAGAGCAACGACTGTTAAAATATGAGCTTGAAGTCGAAATAACCGAGGCTGATGGTCAAGCGAGTATTTGCTGGCTCTACGACAGCAGTATATTTACCGCTGGTCAGATTGAGCAACTGAGTCAGCAATATCATCTTATCCTGGAAGAGCTTACAGCTGCACAGTTATCTGGTGCCAGCAATATCTTGTCAGCGCCACTGCACCGGATCAGCGGAATACCTGAGTCTGAGCGACATTTTTTGTTGCAAACACTGAATCACAACAGCTTTGAGTATGACCGTACCGCTACGATTCCGGCTTTGTTTGCAGCGCAGGTAAGTTCACGGCCACAACACATTGCCTTGCAGGTTCAGGGCGTTGACTGGCATTTTTCCGATCTGGATCAGATGGCGAATGCATTGGCTACAAGGTTGATACATTTAGGAGTGAATCGGGGAGATCTGATCGGCATTTGTTGTCAACGCGATATTACCATGGTTGTGTCCGTATTGGCTGTGCTTAAAGCCGGAGCTGGTTATGTTCCGGTTGATCCGGCTTATCCGGTGAGCAGGCAACAACATATTGTTACAGCCAGTCAGATCAAGCTGCTGTTGACGAATCAAGGTCTGGCTGAAATGCTGCAGGTTGAGCAGCGCCTGGTGCTGGACGCTGCAGATATGGTGAAAGAACGTCAGGTCCAGGCTCCGTTGCTGACTGTCGGTGCGCAAGATATTGCCTATGTCATCTACACCTCGGGCTCAACTGGTCAGCCTAAAGGTGTCGTCATCCGTCACAGCAATGCAGTGGCGATGTTGCACTGGGCTGCGAGACAGTATTCTGCATCAGAATTAAAACAGGTTTTAGCAAGCACATCACTCAGTTTTGACTTGTCCGTCTTTGAACTGTTTTTGCCTTTATGCTTTGGCTACCAGTGTGTGTTAGTCGATAACGCACTCGCATTACTGACTATACAACCGGCGGTAACTTTAATTAACACAGTTCCTTCGGCGATCCGTACTTTGTATGAGCAGAAGGCATTACCGAATACGGTCAAAGTGGTCAATTTGGCCGGAGAGCCGCTAAAAGCTGAGTTGTTAAACCAGTTGTTAGCCTCTGGTATTGGAAAAGTCTGCAATCTCTACGGACCGACTGAAGACACTACTTATTCAACTTGTGCTGTGTTTGAGCAACCAGTTTCTGGTAGCCCGGTTATAGGTCAAGTGATCGGTAACAGCCAAGCTTACATCTTATCCAAGTCCCAGGAATTACTACCATTTGGGGTAGCCGGTGAGCTATATCTAGGCGGCGATGGTGTTGCTGCAGGCTATCTGGGGCAATCGGCACTCACCGACGAAAGATTTATTGCAAATCCTTATGGCAAGGGAATGTTGTATCGTACCGGTGATTTAGTGCGATATGCCGATCGGCAAGGAAATCTGGCGTTTTTGGGGCGTCTTGATGATCAAATCAAGATCCGTGGTTATAGACTGGAGTTGGGGGAGATCGAACACGTTATCCTGCAACTGCCTGCGGTTAGTGAAGCTTGTGTACTGGCCTCTGGTGACGGTGAGCATCGCCAGTTACGGGCTTTTGTGGTTGCTCGAGTTGGACAAGCAGACTCAGAGGTGCAGCGGCAATTGTGTGTCCATTTAACGGAACAGTTGCCTGAATATATGCAACCGTCAACAATCCAGCTGTTGGCGGCAATGCCACTGACACCAAATGGGAAAACTGATAAAGCAGCGCTCAGCCGATTAAGTGAATCCTCAGGCTCTGCCATAGTGGAGCCAGCGACCCTACAAGAAGCTCAGTTGAGGACAATTTGGGCGAAGGTGTTAGATCATCCACTTGCTACATGTAGTGTCACCGGGCATTTTTTCCAGTTAGGCGGTCACTCTTTACTCGCGGTCCGGCTTAGCAGTGAGATTAGTCGGTCGCTACATCTGGACTGCACGGTGCAGATGATTTTCCAGTATCCGACAATTCGTTTGCTGGCAGCTCAGCTGGCTGCACAACCAACCGCAGCACAGCTTATTCCAGTAAGCGCTGATATCGATGAGCCTTGTCCGTTATCTTTTGCCCAGCAAAGGATCTGGTTCTTAACACAGTTGGCACCCTTAGATGATGCTTTTAATATGTCGGCAGCTTTGACCATATTTGGCAAGTTCAAGCCAGAATGGGTGCCTTCGGCACTGACGGCTTTAGTCCAACGACAACAGATCTTACAATATCGGTTTGTGCTTCATCAGGGAGAGCCGCTCCTGCAGCGTCATGCTGATACGCAGGTACCATTTTGTCACGTTGATTTGTCATCGATGGCGCCTGAACAGCAGCAACAGGAAGTGCAACGTTTACGTCAGGAACATGCTGCTTATACGTTTAATTCGGCTACTGAGATGCTAATGCGTCTGACCTATCTGCAACTAGCCAGCCCGAATTCAGCGTCAGACAGTGTTGAACGACCAGCAGGAATATTGTTACTAACGATGCACCATCTGGTTGCAGACGGCGGTTCGATCCCGCTGTTATTACAAGAGTTTCTGAGCGCATATCAGGCCTTGGTCAAATGTGAGGTGCAGCAACTGCCTCCGCTGCCAGTTAGTTATGCCGATTTCTGCCGCTGGCAACGGGCTAGGTTTGGTCACGCATACCTGAGCAGTCAAACGGCATTCTGGCAGCAATTGCTGGCTGATGCGCCACCGGTGCACCGTTTGCCATTGGCTGGTCCGCGTCATACCCAACCAAGCAGAGGTGCTCAGCTGAAACAAGAGTTGCCCAGTGCGTTATGCCGGGAACTTGAGGCGCAATTACACAGTGCTGGTGTGACGTTGTTTATGTTGTTACAGGCGGCTTTGGCATTGCATATTGGCCGTCTGAGTCATGAGTATGATGTGGTGATTGGTGCGCCTGTTGATGGCCGACAACATCATCAGTTACAACCTTTGGTTGGTTTATTGTTAAACACCACGGTGTACCGGACCGAATTTGCTGACAATCCCGCTTGGTCGTTGTTGTTAGAGCGAACTCGCGAACAACATATCCGATCTTTGCCATACCAGGATGTGCCGTTTGAAGCAATTGTCGAAAAAATAAATCCGGTTAGAGATTTATATCAATCGCCAATTTTTCAAATCTTACTTAATTACAATAATACTGAGCTGCCGACACTACTGCTGGATGATTGCCGCTTGCAACTGCAGGCTGAACTGCCGCAGAGTAGTAAGTATGATTTGACTTTGTATGTCAGCGGCGACACAGCTAAAGGCATTCAGTTGTGCTGGGTTTACAATGAAGCTTTGTTTGCCCATGAAACATTAAGTTTTTATGCCAGTGAGTTTGTCCATCTGCTGACGCAGTTGTGCCAGGCTCCACAGACCCCAGTATTACAATTTGGCTGGCTCAACCGCCCGGACTGGCCAGTACCGCAGCAGAATGTTGCAGAGGACTATCAAATATGGCAATTGCTGGAACTTCAGGCGCAACAGCGTCCTGCTCAGCCCGCGCTGAGTGACGGAGACCATCAATACAGTTACAGAGAGTTAGCCTGTCAAGTTAATCAGCTTGCCAATTATCTGCATGACCATGGGTTTTCTGCCGGTCAGCGTGCCGCGATTCTAACTCAGCGACACGCACAGCGTATCATCAGCATATTGGCTGTTCTCAAGGCCGGTGGTGCCTATGTACCTTTAAGTCAGGAACTGCCGGAAAGCCGATTAATTTATATGCTTAACAACGCAGCGCCGACGCTGCTGCTGACCGATATAGCAAGTCAGGAGGCTTGTCCGTTGTTGTGTAGCAGCTTTAAGGGGCAGGTTGTGTGTATTGATGCTCCGGCTGTGCACATTCAACTGACTCAGACTGCCGATAACTTTCAGGCTGTTGCCCGTAGTGCGATGGACGAAGCTCATATTATCTTCACGTCCGGTTCGACGGGTTTACCTAAAGGGGTCGTCGGCACTTGTGCAGCAACGATGAATCGGGTGCAATGGATGTTAACTGCCTACCCATATCAGCTTGCAGAGCCGGTAGCTCATATTACGTCGATGGCATTTATCCGGGGAGTCTGGGAGTTGCTGGTTCCTTTGTGTGGCGGTGCGCATTTAATTTTATGTGATCGTGATGTGGTGCGCGATACAACTCGGCTTTGGCATTGGTTAAAACACCACCAGATCCGGCGGTTGGTGACAGCCCCGTCGTTGATGAAAGCGCTGACGGATGTTGCCTGCACGTTGCAGGAACAACAGCAGATGCCTTTGCATTACTGGTTTGTCAGTGGGGAACCGTTACTGCAGCAACATGCTAATGCAGTGTTGAATTGTTTTCCTGAGCTCAGATTGTTTAATTTGTATGGCTCGACTGAGGTCATGTCTGATGTACTGGTTAAAGAAATCTATCTCGATTTGCAACAACACTGGGTTACTTTAGGGCTTCCGATTACAGGAGCCGATGTTTGTATTCTGGCCGATGATGGTTTACCAGCCCCTGATCACGTTGTTGGTGAAATTGCGGTGCTTGGTTGTGCGCTTGCCAATGGTTACCTATCGGAAACTGCGAATTCACCTTTTATAGATAGCTCCGCAGGTCGTGTGTACCGTACTGGTGATCTTGGGCTCCGCCGGTCCGATGGCGACATTTCATGTCTAGGGCGACGGGATGATCAGATTAAAATTCGTGGTTATCGGGTAGAGCCTGGTGAGATCCGAGCATTGTTGATTCGTCATCCAGCCGTGCAAAATTGTTATGTTCGCCCTTGGCCGCGAGGCGAGCAACTGCTTTTGATCGCGTATCTGGTTGTTGCGGAGACCGCGCAAACGCAAGCGACAATTCGGGAACAACTCGTCGAACAAGTCAGAGCTAGTTTGCCCTTTTACATGCAACTGTCGGCCTATATTTTTGTCGATGCCCTGCCGTTACGGCCAAATGGCAAAGTCGATCGACAGGCTTTACCTGAACCTGATCTGATCGCCGTACAAACAGAACGTGTCCCGCCGGCCAACGAGACAGAGCGACAATTATGTCTGCTGTGGGGGGAGTTATTACAGCTAGAACCTACAGAGTTAGGGGTCACCAGTTGCTTTTTTGAGTTGGGTGGTCATTCGTTATTGATAACTCAGTTGCAGCATCAGCTATCAGAACGTTTTGGTCTGGTTTTGAGTTATCAGGAGCTGTTTGCCAATAGGACAGTCCGCTA
This sequence comes from Rheinheimera sp. SA_1, assembly GCF_001669775.1. GTDB lineage: Bacteria > Pseudomonadota > Gammaproteobacteria > Enterobacterales > Alteromonadaceae > Pararheinheimera. The sequence goes on along the minus strand of NZ_LXWK01000011.1, from coordinate 1,004,935 downwards.
TCAAGCAACACGCATATCGCGGCTGAAACAAATGGAAGACGTCGTCAACCCAAGGACTGTCACCGACAGTCTGAAGAAAATTTTGATTTAGGAGCATTCATATGACGGTTGGTCAGCACCAGAGCGACAATAGTTATTACTCAAATCTGTTCGCTGAGCTGGCAGCTTTGTTGCAGAACAACGCCAGCCTAGCCCACTTAGCTTTTGATGATGCTAACAGCAGTATCTCAGATTTCATCAGTGATTTTCGTTATAACGTAAGCCCCTGGCCCGTTGTTATTGACGAGCGGATCATCCGCTGTTTTTCGCGGGTGGTTGAAAGTATGCCATCAGTGTTCAGCAAAGTGCTGCGTTACTACTATCAACATGATCCACAGTGGGTTTGTCAGTATCTTGGAATTTCAGAGTTGATGTTACAGCGATTCGGGAGTCAGGGCCCTGACACCGCAGATCTGATGTGTCGTTATGACGCGATAATGGCCGGGCAACAACTGAAGCTGGTTGAGCTGAATGTCGGCTCGTCGCTCGGAGGCTGGTGGTCTGACTGGCTATATCCTGAGATCAGGCAAGTGCTGGATCACATTGGTGAAGTCAAACATTGGAATCATAAATACCGGCGGATCTCAGAAAATACGTTTAAGGCGGTCTGGCAATCGATCTGGCGTCTGAAAGGATTTGCAGCGCAAGGCAATGTATTTATTTATTTGCCAGCTACCGCGACAGCAAATCTGCAGCGGGTCCATGACCATCTGTATCAGATGGTCATGTTGACCCGTCCTGAGCAATATCCCAATGCAACTCTAACGATTTTTAATGATTTAGATAACATTGAGTGGTTAGCCGACGGCAATATTGCCTGGCAGGGTACTGTAATGGATACATTGTTATTACCGATAGTGAAAGGTGATGAGTTGCCCATCAGTTTCCAGGCAAAATTGCAGGGGTATTCGGAAAAAAATAAATTCTATTATCCCGACAGTGAGCGTCTGACTTTGTTGTCGGTGAAGATGTTGTTTGCGTTATTGCATGAACCGCGAAGTCGGCAAATCCTGAGCGACGCAGAATGGCAGCTTGTTGAGGATCACATACCTTGGTCAGCGAAGCTGGCACAACCAACCGTGAGTTATCATGGGCAAATCTATCCAACCAAGACATTTGTCAGTGACCAACAGCAACAGCTGGTATTTAAAAAATCCCGTTCCATGCAAGGTAAAGATGTGCTGGTAGGGCATTCAGTACCGGCGGCAGATTGGATAGCCTTTTATCAACAACATCAACAGGATCCGGACTGGCTAATCCAGCAATACTGCGCGCCGGATTTAGTTGCCAGTGCCGACCAGCGATCAGGTTTTAACAGTTACCGGATGGTGTGGGGTATTTTTGGATTTGATAACCGGTATGCCGGTGCCTGGTGTCGTGGAGTACCGGCTGCTCATGAGGATACGGTAATAAATCTGGCGCGGGGCGCAGTTGAATTTGTTGTGACAGAACAACAACCACAAAAACTAAAAATGACTTTATAGCAGGCGGGCTAAATATGAACTTAACAGAACAGATCATTGCACTTTGCGCCGAACAAGGCGTTAGCCTAGCGGTGCAAGACTCTAAACTGGAGGTAGTGTTTGATGATATGCCAACGGAATCACTGTTGCAGCAATTACGACAGTACAAATCAGAGTTAATCGATTACCTGTTGCAACATCAACACCGACAGCAAAGCACCCGCATTACTGCGTTGCATGAGCAGACAGCTCCATTGTCCTTCGGTCAAAGACGTCTGTGGTACATCGACCAACTGGAACAAGGCAGTGCGCATTATAATATGTCTGTGGCTCTTGAGCTGAACGGACCTCTGGAGCTGACTTTACTGAAAAATGCCTTGCATACACTGGTTAGCCGTCATGAAATTTTGCGCACCACTTACGATAGCAGCGGCACCCGTCAGATTATCCAGCCGCAGGCGCAGATGCCTATGTGTGAGCTGGACTGGAGTGACCAACCCAGTGAGCAACAACTTGCAGACCTTTTCGTGTCAGAGCAGTTGTTACCTTTTGTTCTGACTACGGAGATCCCGATCCGGGTCACCTTAGTTAAACTGGCTGAGCAAAGGCATGTCCTGCTATTGATTGTGCATCATATTGCCTGTGATGGTTTGTCACTGGGGATCATAGTGCAGGAGCTTGCCAGTTGTTATCGCGATTTGCTGGCAGGTGACCCGCTGTCCTTACCGTCACTGACTGTACAGTATTCTGATTATGCGTATTGGCAACAGGCAAATCAGGACTTGTTTGAACAGCAGCTGGGATTCTGGCGCTCCCATCTGGCCGAGGCACCGGCTATACACCGACTCAGTACTGACCGTCCTCGACCACCACAACAAAGTTTTACCGGCGATTGTGTCAGTACGAAGTTGTCGGCAGAAGTGGTTTCTCAGATCCATCATTGCTGTCAACAGTTCGATGTAACGCCATTTATGTTGTGTTATTCCGTGTTTGCGCTACTGATAGCCCGCTACAGTGATGAGCAGGATGTACTGATTGGGTGTCCGGTGGCAAACCGGCACCAATCGGTAATTGAACCGTTGGTGGGGTATTTTGCTAATACTGTTGTGATGCGCAGTCGGCTGCAGGCGGGGCACACCTTCAGTCAGTTGCTAGCTGAAACCAAAACCATGGTTCTGGATGTATTTCAGCATCAGGAAGTCCCATTTGAAATGGTGGTTGAACGCGTGCAGCCGGAACGTAATTTGGCTTACTCTCCATTGTTCCAACTGATGTTTTCGTTTCACAGTCACGGTAAAGCCGAGCTGTCCCTTTCCGGGTTGCAACTTGCCGAGCTCAGTCTGAAAGCAAAAACTGTGAAAACTGATTTGGAGCTGGCGATCACTGTAACTGCCGATGGCTATCAGCTGGATTGGAACTTCAGTACTGCCTTGTTTGACGCGTCTTCTTTGGCTCGGCTTGCAGCTAGTTATGCAGTGTTGTTGCAGGCGGTATTGGCAGATCCGGCTCGCGCTTTGGCTGTTTATCCTGTGATGCAAGCGTCTGATGAGACATTATTGCAGCAGTGGGGTGGGCTGAAACCAGCTGACAGGCAAGCAGTTCAAGGGATCCAAGAACAGACTTTACATCAATTGTTTACAAATTCGGTGCAACGACAACCTGATAAGATAGCTTTGCAATGTGAAGGCCGCCAGCTGACTTACTTACAATTGGATGGTTTGTCAGACCAGGTTGCCTGCTATCTGCAGGCGCAAGGCGTGAGCGCTGGTCAGGTAGTCGCTGTTGAAATGGGTAGGACCGAATGGCTGGTTGTTGCGCTGCTGGGAGTATTAAAAGCCGGCGCCTGCTATCTACCATTAGAGCCAGGTTATCCGCAACACCGGCTTGATTATATGCGGCAGGATAGTCAAGTTAGTCTGACGCTGAATGACGCGGTTGTCGAACAAGTTATCAGTGGCGTAGCTATGAGCGCTGCTCAACAGATGCCTGTCGTCGACGGCCAATCATTGGCCTACATTCTTTATACTTCGGGCTCTACCGGGCAACCGAAAGGAGTGATGGTTAGTCATCACAGCGCTGTTCATTTTCTGCAGACCATGGCTGCACAGCTGCAAGGTGGCGGCACCTGGCTGGCGGTAACAGGTGTGGCATTTGATATCTCAGTACTGGAGATTTTTGGCAGTTTGGCGTTTGGCCTGACCCTGGTGCTCTGGTCGCCGGACCAATCGCAGTCGGTTGCAGAGGCAATAGTCACGAACAGAGTCAGTCATCTGCAATGTACTCCGTCTTTTGCTCAAATGCATCTGAGTGGCCTTGCTGCAAAGCACCAATTACAAAGTCTGCAACAGCTTTATATTGGCGGGGAAGTATTCCCACCGATGTTGGCTGAGCAGTTGCTGCAGCTAACATCTGCTCAAATTCACAATATGTACGGACCGACAGAAACGACGGTATGGGCGACCTCATATCAAGTCCAGTCTCATGTTGCCGCTATCCCTCTAGGTAAACCTTTACCAGGTTATCAGTTAAAGGTGTTGGGTCAGGATGCGCAGCTATTACCGCCGGGTGCTGCTGGTGAGTTATATATAGGTGGTCCTGGTGTGGCAGCAGGATATCTGAATCAGCCTGAGTTGACTCGTCAGCGTTTTGTGCAATGTCCGAATACTCAGAGTTGCTGGTATCGTACCGGGGACAAAGTACGGTGGATGCAAGATGGTCAGCTGCAGTTTCTTGGCCGGCTTGATGCACAAATAAAATTGCGCGGGCACCGAATCGAACCCGATGAAATTGCCATGCAGTTGAGCAAACATCCTTCAGTGAGCACTAGTGTTGTATTGCTGGAGCAACTTGCGCAGGAAGGCGCTCGATTGGTTGCGTATATTCAGCCGGCGAGCTGGCCTATTGCAGAGGCTGAGTTAATTAACCAATGCAAAACTTTTTTAGCGCAACAACTGCCCAGTTATATGATTCCGGCTGCCTTTATGGTTCTGGAAAAACTGCCGCTGACGCTCAATGGCAAGCTGAATAAAGCAGCATTGCCATCCAGCCAGAATTTAGCAGTTAGTCAGAATTTTCGAGGGCCGCAATCTGAAACCGAGCATGCATTAGTGTTGATTTGGGCAGAGTTACTGGCGGTGCCTGCGGCACAGATTAACTGCCAAAGCAGCTTTTTTGATCTGGGTGGTCACTCCATATTGCTGACGCGTTTACTGGCTGCCTTACAAGAGCAGTTTGGGCTGAGATTAACCATTCGCGAAGTCTTTGAACATGCCAACATTGAGTCGCTGGCTGTCATTATCGACCAACGCCAGCTGCCTGCGGGCGGCGACACATTTAACCTGCTGAGTCAGACAGATGTCGGCCAGAGTGAGGAATTTATTCTGTGAACCTTGAAGATTTTATACGATGGTGTGTAGCGCAACAAATCAGCCTGCAACTGGCCGGCGACGGTCAGTTGAAAGTCAATGCGCCGCCAGGATTGGTGACGTCGGCAATTCGTGCGGAGCTACAAGAGCGAAAATCCGAAATCATCCAGTGGCTCAGCAATCGGCAGCGTGAGCAGTTACAACCGTATTCTGATGGAAACAATGTGTTCCCGCTGTCATTTGCCCAGCAACGCTTGTGGCTAGTGGATCAAATCCAGCAAGGCAGTCCGGAGTATAACAATCCGCTGCCAGTTCGTTTCACAGGTCAGATAAATGTCGGGCTGGCAGAGCAGGCATTGATGTTGTTAATCAAGCGGCATGACATCTTGCGAACTGGCTATCGGCGTGGTGATGAGCCGGAACAGTTTGTTCGGGATAGTTTTGTGTTTCAGTTAAGCCACTGTAATTTGAGCGAACTGTCGCCGGACATCCAAGAGCAGCGTTTATCGCAGCTGTTGCGCGATGAGATGAATCGTAGCTTTAATCTGGCCGATGATTTAATGTTGCGAGCCACTTGTATTGAGCTCTCGGCACTTGCAGACGGTCGTTCTCATGGTGTTTTATTACTGAATATCCATCATATCGCTTGCGATGGCTGGTCGCTTGAATTGCTGTTGCGAGAATTTTGTCAGATTTATCAGCAACTAATCTCAGGGTTAGTCGTCACGTTGCCGGTACTGCCATTTCGTTACGCTGACTACGTTTTGTGGCAGCGTCGCTGGCTGAACGAGCAGGAGCTGATGCAACAAACCGCTTACTGGTCGCAACAGCTCGCAGATGCACCATTAACTCATGGCATCCCTTTGGATTATCCCAGACCAGCACGCATGACTCATAAGGCTGCTGTCGTTCGGGGAGGGTTACCAGCGAAAAGTGCCGGTTTGTTGCGGGATGTTGCCAAAGGACAACAGGTAACGGCGTTTATGTTCTGTCATGCAGTGTTGGCACTGATGTTATCACGGCACAGCTTTGGGCAGGATGTACTACTGGGCACTCCTATAGCGAACCGAAGGCTAAAAGAACTTGAGCCGCTGGTTGGTTTTTTTGCCAATACACTGGTATTGAGAACACAGCACCGGCAAAACACCTTTACCGAGTTGTTACAGCATGTCAGACAGATTAATCTGGACGCGCAAGATCATCAGGATATTCCTTTTGATGCTTTGGTTGAGCGGTTGCAGGTACCGCGGGATGCTGCAATTACCCCATTGTTTCAAATTATGTTTTCATTTACTACTGAGCCAACTTTCCAACCAAATCAGCAGCAGCGTTTCCAGTTACCAGGGGTTGAATTATCGTTGGTGAGGGATGATGCGCGACTGGCCAAATTCGATTTAGATATCTATATCAACCTCAACGATGATGGTTTGCAATTTTACTGGATTTACAATACCGAACTATTTAGTGCTGAACGAGTCGGTCAATTCAATCAGCATCTGAGCAACTTGTTTACTGCGGTATTGGCCAATCCTGCGGCAGCGCTGACTGATTTACCGATGTTGAGCGAGCAGGAGCAGCAACGTTTGCTGGAGCACTATAATCCGGTGCAGCAGAGCTGTTTGCCAGATGATGATGATGGTTTTATTCACAGTAAATTTGCGCAGGCTGCCAAACTGTTTCCGCAGCGGATAGCACTGAGTTTTGCAGAGCAGACGCTGACGTATGCCGAGCTGGCACAACATGTCGAACTGCTGGCTCATTATCTGCAAAGTAAGGGGGTTGGTCCGGACGTATTGGTTGGGGTTTGTTTGCCAAAATCGGCTGAGCTAATCATAACGATTCTCGCTATTTTGCAGGCGGGCGGGGCTTATGTCCCTTTAGAGCCTGATCATCCGGATGATCGCATCGCCTATATGTTGCAGGATAGTCAAGTGCGGTTGTTGCTGGTCGAACAGGTTCTGCACACGAGGTTGCAGTCATTGACAGAGGCTGAACTGCTGATGGTGCAGCTTGGCAATTGTTGTCAAGAATTGCGGAGTAATGCTGTTGTGACCACTGTCATGGCGTCGCAGGCCCTGACTCCGGATCATCTGGCTTATCTTATTTATACTTCAGGTTCTACCGGGCAACCCAAAGGAGTGATGCAAACCCACCGTAATGTCCGCCGATTATTCAGTTGCACTGAATCCTTGTTTGACTTTAGTGAACAGGACACCTGGTTACTGTTCCATTCCATATGCTTCGATTTTACTGTGTGGGAGTTGTGGGGAGCCTTGTTTTATGGTGGACATTTGGTGGTGCCGGAACCCGGCTTAACGCGAGATACTCAGCAGGTGATAGCTCTGTGTCAGCAACGAAAAGTTACTGTACTTAACCAGACACCCAGTGCGTTCAAGGCACTTAGTGATGCTTTACTGACTTCAGCGCAGAATTTGCTGACGCTGCGTTACATCATTTTTGGTGGTGAGGCTTTTGAATCCTCTGTGGTGCAGAATTGGCATCGCCGGTACCCAGAGACGTTGACACGGTTTGTCAACATGTACGGTATTACCGAAACAACAGTGCATGCGACCTATTGGCCGGTTGACCCAAATCAGCAAGGTCGTTCGGTCATTGGTCAGAAACTGGCAGACATGACATTTTACTTGTTGGATGCGCAGCAGCAACTGGTGCCTGAGTTTGCAGTCGGTGAATTGTATATTGGCGGAGCTGGCCTGGCTCGGGGTTATCTGTATCGACCAGCTTTAACTGCTGAGCGTTTTGTAACTGACCCGTTCAGTGCAACTCCTAACGCGCGCTTGTACCGCACAGGCGATTTAGTGCGATACATGGCTGATGGTCAGTTGGAGTATATGGGACGTGCTGATGAACAGGTTAAGATCCGGGGATATCGAATTGAGTTGGGCGAAATCTCGGCCCAATTGAATCAACTTGCGGTCATTAGTTCGAACGTAGTGGTGACCCGAGCTACAAGCGACGGTACTTTGCAAATTGTCGCTTATGTGGTGTGGGTACCAGATATCAGTACAACATCTGCTGAGCTGCTGGAATTCGTTCGGCAGGAACTCCAGGTTCGGTTACCAGACTATATGATGCCAGCAGCAATAGTTCCGTTGCCACAATTGCCGATGACAGTGAATGGAAAAATTGATCGCAATGCTCTACCAGCCCCTGATTTCATGGCGCTGCAGCAACAATACGTTGCGCCAGCATCCGAGCTAGAACAGCAGTTAGTCCAGATCTGGGCGAAGTTACTGAAGGTAACCGCGGATAAGTTGAGTGTGACGGCTAATTTCTTCCGTGCTGGCGGGCATTCATTATTAGCGGTTCGGCTGTTAGCCGAGATTCGTTACCTTTTAGGATATGAAATACCGGTTGCCGCTATGTTTAACCACTCCAGCATTCGTGAGCTCGCTGATTATATCGGCGAACGGCAAAGGGACGCTGACGCGATTGAAATTAAAGCCGTCCCTCGTGTGCAAGCGCATCACAATTTGTCCGCTCAACAGGAGCAGCTGTGGTTTGTTGATCGGATGCAAGCTGGTAGTCCTGAATATAATATCAATCTCAGTCTTGAACTGTGCGGAGAGTTCAGGCCTGAGCTTGCTGCTGCAGCACTAACCATTTTGGTAGAACGACATGAAATATTACGCACAACTTATTTTGAACAAGATGGTGTCGTACAGCAACGGGTAAATCCGGGGCGGTGTGTTGCATTGCAGCAAGTAGACCTATCTGCAGAGCCAAATGGACAGAAGGATCGGCTCGAACGTTTGCTGGCTGAGCACGGTGTTGTTTGTTTTAATCTGGCTGAGGATCTGATGCTCAGAGCAGTGTTGTATAAATTAGCGTCTGAGCATGCTGTGTTGCTGCTAAGTGTACACCACATTGCCTGTGACGGCTGGTCCGTGGCATTGCTGGTGCGGGAATTTGCTGCGCTTTATCAGTCGCAGCTAAGTGGACTACCTGCTGGCTTAGCTGCTCCGACATTGCATTACGTGGACTATGCGCAGTGGTCGCAATCCGCAAACGCACAACAAAAACATGCGCACCAACTGCTCTACTGGCAGCGGCAACTGTGTGATTTACCCCAGGTACACAGTTTACCTACGGACAAACCACGGCCTGCACAACAGAGTTACCGCGGCGGAAAAGTCAGTTTCAAGGTGGATCCGGCGGTCATCGCAGGGTTAACAACTTTAACCCTGCGGCAAGATGTTACTTTGTTTATGGTAATACATGCGGCTTTTTCGTTGTTGTTGTCGCGTTATTCCAATGAGCAGGATGTAGTTATCGGTGTTCCGGTGGCGAACCGTCAGGCCCCGGCGTTGCAATCAATGATTGGTTTTTTCATGAATACACTGGTACTTCGTACTCAGTGTGATGGACAGCTCACTTTCAGCCAGTATTTGCAACAAGTCAAACAAGTGACTCTGGATGCTTTGCATCATCAAGATGTCCCATTTCAGCAGGTATTAAAAGCGTTAGACCCAGTTCGAACGGCCAGTCATGCGCCGCTGTTTCAAGTCATGTTATCGATGGACAACAATGAACGCTCTGCCATTGAGCTCAGCGATTTGGCGATCCGACCTTATTTGGCACAGCAGGTTACGTCCAAGTTCGACATGATTCTGCATGTTGACCAAATTGAACAACAGCTCAATTTTGCCTGGGAGTACAACGCGGATATTTTTGAGGCGTCGACAATCGAACAAATGACGACTCATTTTGCCTGTCTGTTAGCCGCTGTGACCGAGCAGCCCGAACAGTTGATACTGGCGCTGCCTCTGTTACCTGCCGCACAGCAAATTCAGCTACTCAAGGAGTTTAACCCTGATTTACATGATCAACGTGCGACAGAAACTGTCGAGCAGCTTTTTATTCGGCAGGTCGTTGCTGCGCCACAACAACAGGCGTTGATAGATGCGCAAGGCTGTTTGACCTATGCGCAAGTGTATCAGGCAGCGATGGCGGTTACTCAGAAGTTACGTGCTGAGTCGGTCTGTCCAGAGCAACTGATTTGTGTCCGGATCCCGAAAGGGCGTTATCAACTGATTGCAACTCTGGCTGTGATGATGGCAGGTGCAGCTTACCTGCCGCTGGAAGTGTATTGGCCAACCCAACGGTGTCAGCATATTTACCAAAAATCAGGCAGTCGACTTGTGTTGGTATGCCGGCCTGAAGATCAACTACCGTCTGCTGAGATCAACCAATTAGACATCAGTGATCTCATCCAGCAGGCTCTGTTGCAGCTCTCTGACGTGGTACCAGATGCAGTGAGCTACCAGCCGTTGCAACGACCTGAGAATCTGGCTTATGTTATTTTCACTTCAGGCTCAACCGGCGAACCTAAAGGGGTTGAAATCGAACACCATGCCGTTGTAAATACCTTACTCGATATGAACCAGCGGTTCGCGATCACCGCCAATGACAAGGTATTAGCTGTCTCTGCATTGAGTTTTGATCTATCTGTTTATGATTTATTCGGGTTGTTGGCTGCCGGCGGAACAGTTGTTTTCCCGGAGCCCGCTATGGCATCGGATCCGGCCCATTGGCTGGCACTGATTGAACAACATCAAATTAGCCTGTGGAACTCAGTACCTGCTTCCGCTTCGATGTTAGCTGAGCAACTGGAATTACTAGGGCGAAATTGTACTTCAGCCTTACGGCATATCTGGATGAGTGGTGATTGGATTGCTCCGACGTTACCTCGCCGCTTATGGCAAGTTTTTCCCAACAGTCAGGTACATAGTTTGGGTGGTGCGACCGAAGGATCTATCTGGTCGATCCATTACCCGATAGTGACCGATCCTGCTCATTTAAAGAGCGTTCCATATGGCAAGCCTATGTCAGGGCAGGCGTTTTACATTCTTAACGCTGTTGGTCAACTAGTCCCACCGGGCGTCAGTGGCGAATTGTATATAGGTGGATTGGGCGTTGCCCGTGGTTATTGTTGTGATCAACAACAAACGTCAGCCCGGTTTATCCAACACCATAGATTAGGTCGTTTATATAAAACTGGGGATATTGGCCGTTATTTAGCAGATGGTCTTATCGAGTTTATTGGTAGGGTTGATCATCAGGTGAAGCTGCGAGGATTTCGTATTGAGCTTGGTGAAATCGAAGCGCGTTTAAATCAGTTAGCTTGGGTGGAGGAAGCGATAGTGCTTGTGGTGGGGCATGCTGAGCATCGTCAGTTAGCGGCCTTTATTGTGGCAATAGCCAGCCAACATGACATTAACTCTCAAAATATCAACTCTGCGGTAAAAACAGCCTTAGCTGGGGAGTTACCTGATTACATGATCCCAACAGCGGTTGTGATGCTAAAACAATTGCCACTAACTGCCAATGGTAAAGTTGATCAAAAAGCGCTGCTATCACTCGACGTAACTGCTGCCAGCCAGCGCTGTTATGTCGCACCGAGGGACCCGATGCAACAGCAGCTCTGTCAACTGTGGCAGAAGTTACTTCAGGTCGGGCAAGTGGGGATACAGGATAACTTTTTTGAGCTTGGTGGCCATTCTCTGATTGCTATTCGTTTGATCAGTGCGGTACGCCAGACATGGCAGGTTGAGTTGCCATTGCGGCTCATCTTTGAACAGCCGACCATTGAGGCCTTGGCATCGTTTATTATGCAGGCACACCGGCGCATTGCAATCGATTTGAAAGTGATGGATCGGCCAGAACAACTGCCATTATCGTACGCACAACGACGCTTGTGGTTTCTTGACCGTTACAGTCAAGGTAGTAGTGAATACAATATGCCAGGGGGCTTTACCATACGTGGCCAGCTTGATGAACAAGCCCTGTATCTGGCGCTGGACGCTTTGCTGGAAAGGCACGAAGCGCTTCGAACCGGTTTTTATGAGGAGGGTGGGCAGCCGTGGCAATTGATCCGGGCACAGGTGGCCTTGCCGTTAGAGCAGTTTGATTTGAGGCACGACGACGAAACGAGCCAGCAGCAACGGATTATGTCGTTGCTGGATCAGGAATCGCGTCATGTGTTTGATTTGCAGCACGAGTTACTGATTCGATTTAAATTGATTCGGTGCGCTGAACAGTGTTCAGTATTGCTGTTTAATATGCACCATGTCATTTCGGATGGCTGGTCGATGGGGATCCTGCTACGAGAGTTCGGCGCTCTGTACCAGCACTTTGCCGGTGACCAGATACAACCATTAGCACCTTTGCCAGTCCAGTATGCCGATTTTGCATTATGGCAAACCCACTGGCTCAGTGGTGCTCAGGTCAATGACAGTGTGCAGTTCTGGCGCAAACAGCTGCAATTTATGCCACAGTTGCATAATCTGCCGCTTGATAAAGTCAGACCAGCGCAGCGACGTTTTTGTGGAAAAGCCTGGCAGCAAAGGTTAGAGGTCGGTCTGACTGGGCAGATCCAAGCCCAATGTCTCAAGCACAACGTCAGCTTATTTATGTATTTGCAATCGGTATTTGCCATCTTGATTGGTCGGTACAGTAATCAAACTGATGTGGTGATTGGTACTGCGGTCTCAGGGCGTGAGCATCAGGATTTAGAGTCGTTGATTGGCTTTTTTGTCAACAGCGTCGTGTTACGCAGTGATTTGAATGGCGATCCGGCATTTACCGATTTTCTGCAACAAAATAAAAAAATGATTCTGGATGCTTTCACGCATCAGGATTTGCCATTTGATCTGTTAGTGGAGGAGCTGAATCCCGCACGAACAAACAGCCATAATCCATTGTTTCAGATTATGTTTGTGCTACAAAATAACGATCTGGGTAGTATCGAACTACCAGCTTTGAAGCTTGAACCGGTCAAACGACAACATCTGGACAGCAAGTTTGACCTACACCTGATGATTGAGGAAACAAACGGGGCGTTGTCTCTGTACTGGGCGTTTGATACGGACTTGTTTACCGAACAGACAATCATTAGGCTGGCTGAAAGTTATCAGTTGCTGTTAGCGCAGCTAACGGCCAATGATACAGCTGGGATCGAATCTGTTGCTTTAGTAGCGGCACAGGATCTACCTACTTTGCTGGCAGCTGCCCCGGTTGCTGGTTCAGAGTTGGTGTTCCGACAATTTGAAAGGCAGGCTGCCCTACAACCAGACAAGACGGCCTTAGTGTTTGGTGATGCCAGCCTGACGTACCAGCAACTAAATCTAAGTGCAAACAAGTTGGCGCGGTACCTGCTACAACAAGGTGTGAAGCCGCATATGCTGGTGGGGTTGTCAGTTGAACGCTCGCTGGAGATGGTGATTGCGATACTGGCTATTCTGAAAACTGGAGCAGCTTACTTACCACTTGATCCGGCTTATCCTGAATCTCGGCTTCAATACATGATTGAAGATTCATCCGTACGTTATGTCGTGACTCAATCGCATATTGTGCTGGCATTGCCAACTGCGGTCAGTCGTCTGGATTTGGATCAACCACAACTGCAGCAGATGGTGTTTTCATCAGATAACTTGCCATTGGCAGACAGTGTCGATGACCAGAGCCTTGCTTATGTGATTTACACGTCAGGTTCAACGGGAGCGCCAAAAGGTGTGATGGTCGGACATGGCAATGTCAGTCGCCTGTTCAGTAGCTCGGATGAGCTGTTTGGTTTTAACCAAACGGATTGTTGGACTCTGTTTCATTCATACGCTTTTGACTTTTCCGTCTGGGAACTCTGGGGAGCGCTGTTGTATGGCGGTCGCCTGGTGATAGTACCAGCGGATGTGGTCGGTTCTGCCGCCGCATTTGCTGATTTATTATGCAAAGAAGCAGTGACAGTGCTGAACCAGACGCCTTCAGCTTTTTATCCGTTGATCGCACCTTTGTGCAACCATTCTCAACCACATCAACTGCGTTTTGTCTGTTTTGGTGGAGAGGCTCTGGCATTTAATAAATTGTCGGCTTGGTTTGACGCTAGCCATAGTGCACATACCCGTTTGATAAACATGTATGGGATCACTGAAACGACGGTGCACGTTACGTATCATCAAGTAGTCGCTGAAGCGAACAGTAAATCGATTATCGGGCGGCCATTGCCTGATTTGACTGCAGTGGTTTGTAATGCTCGTCAGCAATGTCAGCCGGTAAATGTTGAAGGAGAGTTATGGGTGGCAGGAGCTGGCGTTTCACAAGGATATCTGGGACGCCCTGAGCTGACAGCAAGTCGGTTTGTCACACATAGTTTTGCTGGTGAAGCCTCGCGATGCTGGTACAGAACTGGTGATTTGGTCCGGCAGTTGCCCAGCGGCGAGTTGGAGTATATTGGTCGGATCGATGCACAGGTCAAAGTCAGGGGATATCGGATCGAAACCGGTGAAGTCGAACATGTAATCCAGCAAAGTTCAGAGGTGGAAGAGGCTTTGGTATTGGCGCAGACATCGTCTGCCGGAGACACCGCCTTAGTCGCTTATCTGCGGCCTGCCCAGCACTTATTGGATCACTATGACGGGGTTCATGATGACCATGGAGTAGCTGCATGGCAGGATGTGTTTGACAGTACTTATGCAAAAGCGGGTCAATCGGATGCAGAACCTGAAACCGATATTACCGGTTGGCAGTGTAGTTATCGCGATATGCAAATCCCACTGGTGGAGATGAAAGAGTGGGTTGATCAAACAGTGGATCGGATTCAACAGCTGAAACCATCCAGAGTCCTGGAAATTGGGGTCGGCACCGGCATGTTGTTGTTCCGCTATGCTGCACAGTGCGAGCATGTCACGGCTATTGATATATCCGCGACGGTGTTACAGCAAGTACAGCACGGTATCAGTAAACTAGGCTGGCAGCATGTGACATTGCAGCAGGCAGATGCGACAGCACTGCAGGCATTTCATGGCGGGAATTACGACACCATCATACTTAACTCGGTGGCTCAGTATTTCCCAAGTTACAACTACTTCCGGCAAGTGCTGTTAAACATGCTGCAATGCCTGGCTCCTGGCGGTAACATCCTGTTAGGTGATATCCGTAATCTGGATTTGCTGGATGCATTCAGTGCATCAATTGAGATTTGTAAAGCAGATGATGAGGTGTCAACCGAGCAACTGTATCAACGGGCAGCTTCAGCTATTCAGCATGAAGAGGAGTTGTTGTTCAGTCCGGCTTATTTTTCGGCATTGTTGCAGCAGGATTTATCGATCGGCCAAGTTGATATCTTGCTGAAACCAGGATTGTCGCTGAATGAGATGATGCGCTATCGCTATGATGTGATACTGCGCAAGACTCCGGTTCAGGCATCGCGGGTTGTTCAATGGTATCGCTGGCAGGATCTAGCTGCTTTTGAACAGTTACTTGCGCAACAGCAGTTACCATATTTTGGTGTTACCGGGATGACTAATCCAAGGATTCATGCCGATATTCGTGCATTTGACAGTTTGCTCAGTCACCAAAACTGTCAGATACAGGCACTGAAAGCTGCAGTTGGCCAAACCCGCTGTGATCAATTGCAACAACTGGAAAAACTGGCACAGGACTATGGATATCAACTGCAGTTCACCTGGGATCAAACCAACAAATCGCGACTTGATTTGATTCTGACGCGCTCGGATTTGACTGCCCTGCCGATGATCCAGCCCTGTCAGTCTGCTGAACACCGTAATTTTGTTAATGCGCCACAGCTCAGGGCAGTGGCCCGGCAGTTAATACCTGCTATCCGGCAACAACTGGAACTGCAGTTGCCAGCCTTTATGGTGCCTTCTGCTTTTATGTTGCTGGAAAAGTTTCCTCTGACTGGCAATGGCAAGATTGATAAAAAGGCTCTACCCAAATGGGTCGCGATACGACAGGACGACTATGTTGCGCCCGTCAGCACGACAGAAATTGCTATACAGCAGATTTGGCAAAAAGTGTTAAACCAACCCGAACTTAGCATCACAGCAAACTTCTTCTCGTTGGGTGGACACTCTTTGCTGGTGACGCGTTTGAACAACGAGATCAGTCAGCAACTGAGTATCGAATTGAAAGTACGGGATATTTTTGAACGACCCACGATTCAAGCGCTGGCTGCATATATTGATGAACTGACTGCAATGCGGGTACTCAGTAACCGCACTCTGGTAACGTCCGACGAGCGGTTAGAAGAACTGGAGTGGTAATACAATGAAGTTACAGGAACTGCTGACAATTTTAGGTCAGCATAATGTGAAAGTATATTTGGACCAAGGGAGCCTGAAAACTCAGGCTGCCCCGGGGGCAATAACACCGGAGTTGGCCGGGTATATTAAGTTGCTGAAAGACGATTTAGTGCAGCTCTTGCATCAGTCAGAGCAACGGCAAACCGAACCGCTGATCAGCCGGCAGCCTCGAACAGAGCCTTTATTGTTATCTTATGGTCAAGAACGGTTGTGGATGATCGATCAGTTGCAAGGAGGCAGCACCGAGTACAACATGCAGTTTGTATTGGGGGTCAGCGGTGATTTTGATCTGCAGATCGCTGAGCGTGTATTTACGACCATAGTGCAGCGGCATGAGGTTTTACGCACCACATATCGAAGTGGAGAAGACGGCGTTCCAAAGCAATGCATCCAGCTAGCCACCGAAGTACCAGTACAGCTGATTCATTTACCAAAAGAACAGGTCTCTGAAACTGACGTCTGGCTGGCGAAACTGGCAGCTGAACTCGCTGCGACAGCATTTGATTTGCGAGTTGATCCTATGCTGAAAGTCGTCTTTGTCAGTACTGCGGCTGGACGCACAGATCCGACCAAACATCAGGGATACTTGCTGCTGACCATGCATCATATTGCTGCGGATGGCTGGTCAATGGCAATTTTGCATCGCGAGTTTGTCAGTCTTTATCAGGCAGAATTACAGGCCACCCCGTTAAATTTGGTTGAGTTACCTATACAGTACGCCGATTATGCGCACTGGCAGCGGCAAATGTTGGCGCGATCTGACTATCAGCTGCAACTGGATTATTGGCTGCAACAACTGGCAGATATTCCGCCAGTACATAGCTTGCCACTAGACAAAAATCGGCCACCGGTTAAGCAATATCAAGGGGCTTTGGTTCAAACAAAATTAGCTGGCAACACTTCAACAGCCTTGCTGGCACTTGCACGCGAAAGTGGATTAACGCCATTTATGATGATGCATGCGCTGTTTGCAGTGCTACTCAGTCGCCATAGCAATCAGCAGGATGTGGTAATTGGTATTCCGCTGACGAACAGGCCTAAACCTGAACTCAATGGGCTGGTTGGCTTTTTTATTAATACGTTGGTGCTGCGACTTAACATGGCACAACCTACGGTCGGTGACTTACTGGCTCAGGTGCGTCGGGTTCATCATGAGACGCAGGCCAACAGCGACGTACCCTTTGAGCAATTAGCTGATTTGTTACAAGTTCCTAGAACAACTGCGCATACCCCAGTCTTCCAAATTATGCTGACTGCTGATACCGATTACACGCCGAACCTGCCGGATACTGATCCAATGGCAGCGCTTGCAGTAGAGTTTAGTGCGGTTGGCTCGGGTCCTGTTCAGGCTAAATTTGATTTGAATTTAGATTTTCGACTGGATGCTGATGGGATCAACATCAGCTGGATTTATGACGTTAGTTTGTTTAGCGAGATACGGATCCGCCAAATGAGTGACCACTTTTGCCGGTTAGTCCAGCAGCTGGTATCCACCCCGGCTGTATTGACGCTGCCAATGGAGAGGTTGCAGCTGTTATCTGAGCAGGAGGTTCACCAGCAATTGAAGGTCTGGAATCAACCCAGCAATGGTCATCGGACAGATTTACTGTTACATCAATTGTTTTTACAACAGGTGGATGTTGCGCCTGAGCAGACTGCTTTGATTGATCAAGATGGTCAAATGAGTTATCGGCAGTTATTTGAGGCTGCTGCATTGCTCTGCGAGCTGTTGCACGAGCAGAGTCTGAATCCAGGTGAGCGGGTTGGTGTGCGAATGCCCAAAGGGCGGCATCAGGTTATTGCCGTTTTGGCCATTTTAATGGCTGGCGGCGTTTATCTGCCGATGGAAACAAACTGGCCGTCACAACGCTGCGAAAAAATATGTCAGAAAGCGGCGTGTCGGCTGAATCTGATAGTCGAGCCTGATCATCAATTACAATTACCCAATGGTAACAATCTGAATATCAAGACAGTTGCCAGTCAGGCGTTGCTTGCGACTCAGTTGCCAGCAACAGCAACACAGTCGCGTTACCTGCGCCAGCAAGCAGACACACTGGCTTATGTGATTTTTACATCAGGCTCAACAGGCGAACCGAAAGGGGTCGAAATTGAACATCACAGTGTAATGAACACTTTGCTGGAGATGATTCGTTACTATCAGTTGAATGCACAGGATCGCGTACTTGCGGTTTCGGCACTTAGTTTTGATTTGTCCGTGTTTGATATTTTTGGCATGCTGGCTATCGGCGGTGCAGTTGTGCTACCCGACGCGAGACGCGCGACCGATCCGGGACATTGGCTGGAATTAGTGGAACAGCATCAGGTGACTATCTGGGATACTGTGCCGGCTGCGGCAGGGTTGCTGGCTGATCAACTGGAATATCTCGGACGCACCTGCCTCGCGCCTGTGCGCCATATGTTACTGAGTGGGGACTGGATAGCACCTTCATTGCCCGCACGGCTCTGGCGGTTATTGCCAGGGTGTCAGGTGCATAGTCTGGGAGGTGCGACTGAAGCCGCAATTTGGTCTATTCATTATCCTATTACATCAGATCCTGTGGAGTGGCGAAGTGTTCCTTATGGTCGTGCAATGTATGGTCAGTCATTCTACATTCTCGATCAGCGACAGCAGTTGTTACCTGCCGGCGTAACCGGTGAACTTTACATTGGTGGCAGAGGGGTGGCTCGTGGTTATTGTGCTGATGAAGCTTTGACCAGCCGACAGTTTATCTGGCATCAGCAACTGGGCATCCGGCTGTATCGCACAGGCGACCTCGGTCGTTATATGCCGGATGGACTGATCGAATTTATCGGCCGTGCCGATCACCAGGTTAAAATTCGTGGATTCCGCATCGAATTGGGGGAAATTGAAGTGGTGCTGAACCAGCAACTGCACGTTGACTCCTCTTTGGTTATTGCCAGTCGACAGGCTGGTAGTGATCACCTGGTTGCTTACGTGAAATTGACATCTGAGGGCAGTAGTCAGGCTGCTGAGGTACTGTCAGCGGTCAAAGTGGAATTGGCCAGACAGTTACCGTCCTACATGGTGCCGTCGGCCTTTGTCCTGATTGATAGCTGGCCACTGACTGCCAACGGTAAAATTTGTAAAAAATCTTTACCGCCAGCAACCTCGTCGATGTTGGCCGTGTCGTTGGTGGCAGCAAAAACGGATACTGAAATTGAATTGGCCGGACTCTGGGCTGATTTGTTAGCAGTTCCTTCAGCCCAACTCAGTGCCGCTGCTGGTTTTTTTGAGTCTGGCGGGCATTCCTTGTTGCTGATTAAACTAATGGTTAGTCTGCGCCGGCAGTTTGATGTGGAACTAAAAATGCAAGATTTACTGACACATCAGACAATCCAACAGCAGGCAATGTTAATCGAAAGTGCTCGCTATTTCTCCCGACTACAACAGTGTCAGCCAAAACAAAGTACAGAGACTATGGTGGTCACGTTATGAGCATACATCTGTTAATTCGCGAGCTAGCAGAGAAAAATGTTCATCTGGCGGTTGCTGGTGAAACGGAGCTGACGGTGACCGGCGGACAACAACAGTTAACTGCAGATTTACTGGCAGCGATTCGTCAGCATAAATCAGAGATTTTAAACTGGTTGCGCAGTCGTAACAGTGAGCAACAACCAATCCGAAAAAATCGGGTGCTTCCAGCTGTCGTGCCTTTATCGGATGCGCAACAACGTTTGTGGATCCTTGATAAACTACAAGGAGGTAGTGCCGAATATCATATGCCATTGGCTTTTTCGGTGAGCGGAAAACTCGATATTCCGCGCTTGAATCAGGTGTTCTACTCTATTATTGAACGGCATGCTGTTTTGCGTACAGTCTACGACTCTGTCAACGGTGAAGCATGTCAGCGTGTGTTAGCAGTAGAACAATGTGATTTCAGAGTGGAAGTAAATGATTTCTCTGGAATCGACGCTAACCAGCAAACTATGCTTGTACAGCAGTCGCTGATTGAAGCTGCCAGCAGACCTTTTGATCTGAGTCGTGATTTAATGCTGCGGGTTCTGGTATTGCAGCAGTCGTTAACTGAAGCTGTGGTCCTGATCACGATGCATCACATCGCGTCAGATGGTTGGTCAGTTGCCGTGTTGTTGAAAGAGTTTCTGGCTTTGTATCAGGCCGAACAGTTGCATAGTGTAAACCCGTTGCCGCCTCTTGAGTTGCAGTATGCCGATTATGCGATCTGGCAGCGACAACAAGAGATTTCTGTGGCCTCGCGTGACTATTGGCAACAACAGCTAACCGGACTACCGGAAACGCATGGATTGTCGCTGGCCAGGCCACGAACTCAGTTTAAAGCTTATCAGGGCGCTCTAGTCAGCGATAAACTCGGGGCAGCCAGCAGTCAGCAATTATTGAAACTGGCTGCTAAGTATCAACTGACACCCTTTATGCTACTTCATGGTATTCTGGCATTATTACTTTCTCGCCATAGTTACAGCCATGATATTGTAATCGGAACGTCAGTTGCCAACAGAGTTCAGCCAGAGCTTAATGATTTAATTGGCTTTTTTGTCAACACTTTGGTGCTGCGGCTTAATACAGAACAACCATCGTTACACGACTTTATCGACCACCTACGGCAGGTTCACCGGGATGCACTGACGTACCAACTTCCATTTGAAGATTTGGTTAAACAGAGCCAGATTTCACGCAGCAGTTCGATCAGCCCCTTGTTTCAGATTCTTATGACTTACAACAGTGATTTTGGCGTGCTGGCCAGCGAGCAGCACAGTCATTTCAGTTTACCTGGTTTACAATTAAAGCTGATACCGTCAGGCCACTATCAGGCAAAATATGATTTAACTGTTGAGTTCCAGCTAAATGAATCAGGCTTGCAGATTCATTGGTTGTACGATGTGGCGATATTCGATGAAGTACAAATCAGACAGTTGAATCAGCATTTTTGTCAATTGGCGCTTTCTGTTGCTGATAGCGGAGGTGACAACCGGGCACTTGAAAGTCTTGATATGCTCAATACTGGTGAGATAGAGCAGCTGTTATATGGCTGGAACCAGACTACTGTTAGGTATCCAGAGCACTTGCTAATCCATCAGTTATTTGAGCAACAAGCCTTACTTCAGCCATCCCATATTGCCGTGCGATTTGAAGATGACAGTTTGACTTATCAGCAGTTAAATGAGCAGGCCAACCAGTTGGCGCATCTGATTGCTGCGACTACGCCGCTGGCTGCAGATACCTTGATTGGTATCTATGCACATCGATCTCTTGGTATGGTTGTGGCGATTCTGGCAGTGCTAAAGGCTGGGGCCGCTTATGTGCCGCTAGATCCGGAATACCCTGTGGAGCGATTACATAACATTCTGCTGGATGCTGCCATCCCAGTGGTGCTGACTCAAACAGACTTAATGGCACGACTGCAAGGCTACACTGGTGTGCCTTTGTTATTGAATGGCTGCGAAGCTGTGCTGAGCCATATGCCAAAGCATAACCCGGGGGTAGCGGTACAACCAAATCAGTTGGCTTATGTGATTTATACTTCAGGTTCTACCGGCAAGCCCAAAGGCGTCATGATCGAGCACGGAGCTCTGCTTAATCGAATTTTATGGATGGATCACCAATACGGTGCCACGTCAGCAGACCGGGTCTTACAAAAAACGCCATTCAGTTTTGACGTGTCTGTGTGGGAGTTTGTCTGGACTTTGTCAAAGGGAGCGACGTTGATTGTTGCAAAACCCGATGGGCATAAAGATCCAGCTTATTTAGCTGAATTGATCCGGCAAGAAAAGGTGACTAAGTTACATTTTGTGCCTTCAATGCTAGGTCTGATGCTGGAACATGGTGGCCTGCAACAATGCGACAGTCTACGTCAGGTGTTTTGCAGTGGTGAAGCTCTGATATCCAATCATGTTGAGGCATTTCGTCGCCAATTGCCGAGCGTTGCCTTACATAATTTGTATGGACCGACCGAAGCCGCCATTGATGTCAGTTACTGGGACTGTGCTGGTGACGTCACTGCGGGAGTCCCGATCGGAAGGCCAATTGCCAACATCCAGTTGCTGATTCTAGATCCCCAGTTGTGCTTAGTGCCGGATGGTACCGTCGGTGAACTATGTATAGGTGGAGTAGGCCTGGCCAGAGGTTATCTAAACCGGCCAGAATTAACCGCCGAGCGTTTTATTGCAAATCCTTATTATCAGAAGAGTCGTGCTGACAGTAGTCGGCTGCTGTATCGAACCGGTGATTTAGTATCCCGCCGTGCTGATGGTAACATCGAATATCATGGACGCACAGATTTCCAGCTGAAGATCCGGGGGTTTCGGATTGAACCGGGTGAGGTTGAGCATCAACTGACTCAATTGCCTGGGATTGAGTCTGCTGTAGTCCTAGGTAGGATGCTTTCAGGCAGTCAACAATTGGTTGCCTATGTAAAAGCTGACAGCTGGCACAAGGGCATGGCAGACGAATTACGACTTGCGTTAAGTCAGAGATTGCCTGATTATATGATTCCGTCGCTGATTGTCCACGTAACGGAATGGTCACTGACTGTCAACGGAAAATTAGATCGTACCGCACTGCCATTACCTGACGTAGCTTTGCAACCACAGTATGTTGCTGCGGAAACAGCCGTCGAGGAGAGCTTACTCGGAATTGCTGCGGAGTTACTACAGCTTAATGCTGCCAACATCTCGGTGACCGCCGACTTTTTCAGTTTAGGCGGTTATTCCCTTCTGGCTGTGAAGTTTCTGCTGCAGGTGGAAGTCAAACTGGCGATTAACCTGAGCATTCAGGATCTGTTTAATATGGGCTCGTTTCGGGCGCTGGCGGCAAAATGTGAAACTATTTTACAAGCGAAGACATTAAAACACGAGTTGGCCCATGCTAACTCTGACGAACTGGACGAAGTGGAATTTTAGGTCACAATAATGGAAAAGCTTATCTCGATGCTGGTCGAACAAGGTGTAGATCTCGTGTTGGAGCAGGGCAGGCTGAAAGCAAAAGCAAAAAAAGGTGCGTTGACTGCCGAACTCTCCGCGCAGATTGGCAAGCATAAACAGCAACTGATTGCATACCTGCAACACAACGAAAATCAGCAAATACTACCAGCGAGCCGGCTACCGAAAATAGTACCGGTTGCAGCTCAGACTGAGTTCTGGCCTCTATCGTATGCCCAGCAGAGGCTTTGGTTTATTGACCAGATGAATGGCAGCAGTGCGGAATATAATATGCCACTGGCGTTTCGGATCAGTGGCGCCTTCGATTTGTCCGTGGCCGATCGTGTGTTGACTGAAATTGTCCGCCGACATCAGATCTTGCGAACCTGTTATGTTGAAATTGATGGTGTGCCATATCAGCAAGTGCGGCCTGAGACCGGTGTTTGTATACATAAGGTAGTCGTGCCTGTCGGTACTTCAGACACAGAATCCACGGTTTTACAGCAATTAATGGCCGCAGAGAGCGCCGTAGCTTTTGATCTCTCTGCGGACGTGCTGATTAGAGCCTGTTATTTCGAATTGGCCGGTGCAACCGAATCAAATGCTGTTATTTTATTTGTTTTGCATCATATCGCGGCTGACGGTTGGTCACTTGAGATACTGCGTCATGAATTTTGTCAGTTATATCAGGCTTACCAGCACGGGCTACCAGCCAATCTTGCGCCGGTCATCTTACAGTATAAGGATTACGCCTGTTGGCAACGCGAGCATTTCTCAGGTCCATTACTTGTCCGGGAACAGGCTTACTGGCAGCAGCAACTGGCTGACTTACCGTTAACTCACAACTTACCACTGTTGACAGACAGACCGTTGCAGAAACAGACAGTGGGCGCACTCTTAACCGATCAATTGGACGCAGCCTCAGCCCGTGTATTGCTTAATATCGCGGCCCACTTCCAGTTAACGCCCTTCATGTTTCTGCATGCAGTATTGGCGTTAGTGCTGGCACGTCACAGTAATCATAACGACATCGTTGTTGGGATCCCGGTAGCCAATCGCCAACAGGTTGAATTATCTGATTTGATTGGTTTTTTTACTAGCACTCTGGTGCTTAGGCTCAATACCAAGTCCCGTTCTTTCAGCCAGTATCTTGCTGAAGTCAGGCAGTGCCATCTTGAAGCCCAAAACCATCAGCATCTTCCATTTGATATGCTGGTTGAACAACTGCAGGTTGAACGCAGTACAGCTTATACGCCGTTGTTTCAGATTATGCTAACGACCGGCAATCAGTTCCATCTCACGCATGAGACCGCCGTCAGTAGTCTATCTGACAGTGGTCTGGTGTTTAGCCTGGCAGACTCAGGTATACCTCCAGTCAAGTTTGACATTTCAATCGATTTGAATCTCCACGAGCACGGAGGGAGCTGCCAGTGGTTGTATGATGTCAGTCTGTTCAGTCATATACAGATTGCTAATATGCAAGCGCATCTGAAAAATCTGCTACAGCAGTTGGTAATAATGGCAGAAAATGGTATCACAGCGCTGGGTGAAAGGCCGCTGGCCACATTGCCAATGTTGCCGGAAACGGAATACCAGGATCTTGTGGTGCACCGGAACAGCACTTCGGTAGATTTTCAACTCAGGCAGCCGGTGCATCAATGGTTTGCCGCACGGGCGCAGGACCAACCTGATCGAATAGCATTAAGTCTGGCAGAACAACAGGTGACTTATCGTCAGCTTGATGAGCACAGCAATCAGCTTGCTCAATACTTGCGGGAGAATTATCAGCTCGGAACCGGACAACTGGCGGTGGTTGGCATTGCGCGCAGCATTGAGTTGGTTGTTGGGATGCTTGCAGTGATGAAAACTGGAGCTGCTTATCTGTTGTTGGACCCAGAGCAGGGAGAACAACGGTTGTCCGATATCCTGCTGGATGCCACACCTACATTGGTTTTAACCGCGAAGCCATGTGTGTTCGATCGACTGACAGACAAAGCTCCTGTTGTGAATATAAGTGCGATGTGGCCGACAATACAGCGCTACAGCTCTACACCTTTGCCTGTGGCTCAGCGCGATACATCACTGTCGTCGGCCGATGATTTAGACCAATTGGCGTATCTGATTTATACGTCAGGTTCAACGGGACTGCCAAAAGGGGTGAACATCACCCATCGAAGTTTGGCTGATTATTGTACTTTCGCGATGCAGTATTATTACAGTCCGCACTGCGAGGGTGCATGGTTGCTGACCTCGCCATATTTTGATATTTCAGTGCCAGCCTTATTGTTACCACTTATTACTGGCGGTAGGTTGGATCTGCTGGCGACGGAGCATCCGTTAGAAGTACTGGCCGGCCAATTATTGGCGGGTAGTGAACAACGGTTTTTGCTGAGGTTGACTCCCAGCCATCTGCAGGCATTACTACAGTTGTTACCAGAGCGACCTTTTTCACACCAGATTGTGTTTGTTATTGGTGGGGAAGTGCTGTCCGTGACTGCCGCCGACGCACTGGCTGAGCGTTTTCCTCACAGCCAGATATACAATCATTATGGTCCGTCTGAAGCAACGGTGGGCTGCGCTATTTTTGACTACAGTTTGCACCGTCGGCCAGATCGGCAGAAAGTACCGATTGGCCGAGCGATGGCTAATACGGCATTATTAGTGTTGAGTGACGATCTGGCTCTGTTACCGGATGGCGCTGTTGGTGAGCTTTATATTGGCGGAGCGGGGCTCGCCCGGGGCTATCGTAATAATCCGACAGCCACTGCCCTGCATTTTGTTGAACACCCGTTTGCAGAACTGCTGTCGACGATAGGCCGGTATCTCTACAAAACCGGCGATTTGGTTCGTTACAATCAGGATGGTGATTTGGAGTTTGTCGGCCGGGTTGATCAACAGTTGAAATTTCGCGGCTTTCGACTTGAACCGGCGGAAATTGAGCTAAAAATCAATCGACACCCTGCTATTCATTCCTGTCTGGTGTTGATTGATACTTCAGCCAGTGGCTATCAGCAACTGATTGCATATGTTCGGTTGCAGCACGATGTCGCGAATACCGACATCTCTGAGCTGTTAAAAATGTTTCTGCGACCTCAACTTGCTGATTATATGCTGCCGGAGCAGTTCGTGGTCTTGCAGCAGTGGCCGTTGAGTGCCAATGGTAAAATCGACCGTAAGAGATTACCGGCAGTAGTTCGTTCTCTCAGTGCGATCGAATCTCGACCATTATCGACTCCACAAGAGACGTTGTTGGCTGATTTGTGGCAGCAATTATTACATATACAAAAAGTAGGGCCGGATGATAGGTTTTTTGCATTAGGCGGCCATTCCTTGCTTGCTGTCAGCTTGTTATCTCGTCTTGAAAAAAGCGGGTATCGCATCAGCTTAAAAGATGTCTATCGAGCTGGCACCTTAGCAGAGATGGCCCTGGCATTAATACCTGTCAGCACCTCAGCGGATAGTGAGCCCCTAACGGCTACTGCGCTGATTCCGCCTGGCTGCCAGCAACTTAAGCCAGCGATGTTAGCTTTTGTGCAGCTCGAGCAGTCGGAATTGGACTGGCTGACTCAGCAGGTTCCGGGAGGCGCCGCCAATATTCAGGACATTTATCCGCTGTTATCCTTGCAAACCGGCATTTTGTTTCATCATTTGCTGGATGCCGAGCACGATCCTTACCGGCAAAGTAGTCAGTTGTTGTTACACAGTGCACAAGCGGTGAATGAACTGATAGCGGCGATCAATTTTGTGATCAGCCGACATGATTTACTTCGCTGTTGTGTGATCTCTGAATTAGAAGAGCCTGTTGCGGTGATTCTGCGTCAGGCTGAAATACCAGTGTTCAACTTTGAGTTACAATCGACCGACGATATCAGTGCACTATTGCAGCTTCGGTCTGCCACCCGGTTAACGAGGCTCGACCAGGCGCCGTTGTTGAACTTGGATATCGGCCATGATCGCAGTTCTGGCAAGTACCATGCGATTTTGACGTTTCATCATATGATTATTGACCACGTCGGTCTGGACATTTTGATGAAGGAGATTGCATTACACCGCAGTGGCCAGATTGATCGAGTCCCCAAGCCTTTACCATACCGGAATTTTGTTGCTGATTTGCTCAGTCGCAGCCGAAAAATCAATTCGGCAGAATTTTTTGCCGACATGTTAGCTGGCTTCAAAGAACCTGTGGTGCCATTTTCAATCGATGATGTTCAGGGAAATACGGCGGTTGTGGAAACGGTATTTCAGTTGCCAGAACCGCTTGCTGGCGAAATCCGACGTTTGGTTGCAGAGCTGAATGTCAGTCCTGCCAGTTTTTTCCACACTGCATTTGCGCTGATGCTGCAGCATTTGACCGGGCGTACCGATGTCGTGTTTGCCACCGTATTATCGGGTCGGCAACAAGGTCTGGTTGGTAGGGAACATAGTGTTGGTATGTTTTTGAATAGTTTACCAGTTCGGATCAGACTGACCGGCAGCTCAGTCCAAGCGACAATGCAGCAGGTGCAACATAATTTAGTTGCCTTACTGGAACATGAGCAGTGTCCGTTATCGGTCGCAATTGCGGCCAGCAATGTGGATCCGGGCAGGCCTTTGTTTACTTCTGTGTTGAACTATCGTCACAGCAATATCAGTCAGGCAGCCGATATTGCTGCTATGACGGATATTGAGTTGATCCGGACTGTGGAGCGAACCAACTACCCACTTTCATTAGGGGTGACTGATGTAACTGGCGAAACCGGACAAATGTTTCATCTTAGTCTGAAACTGCATCCTTCCATGGACCAGCAAACAGTGCTGAGTGTCTTGAATGGTTGTGTCAACAGCCTGGCGACGAAGCTTGCCGAGCAGCCGGATCTGCCGATAGCACAGCTGTTGGAGCCATCGGAGCCGTCGGCAGACCAATTGCTTGCCGCTTGTTTAACAGCAGAAGTCTCTACTACCGAACCCGCTCATCTGGCGGCATTATTTCAGCAAACTGTAGGACAGATTCCTGATGCTCTGGCTCTTTGTGTCGGCGAGAGGCAGTTGAGTTATGCAGAGCTGGCGGTATTAGTGATGCAAACTGCTTTGCATTTGCAAGAGCAAGGGATTGGCAGGGGAGACAAGGTTGCGCTTTGCCTGAATCGTGGTATCGATATGGTGGTGGCAATGCTGGCAACTTTGCAGACCGGCGCTTGTTATGTACCGCTCGAACCTGACTGGCCGGCGGCACGACTTCGTTTTATTCTGCAGGATGCCTCTGTTCGTCTGGTGATTACCGAAGCCGATGTTATAAAAGCACAGCCGTGGTTGGTTGAGCACCGGCTGTATTTGGCCGGGAAACCGGACTTAACACCACCACCATTGACCTTTGAGACTGTCGCTATTGAGCCTACGGATCTGGCGTATATTATTTATACGTCAGGCACAACTGGCCAACCTAAGGGGGTTTTGATTTCCCATGGTAATGTCCTGAGTTTTCGCCGAGGTTTTGCCTGCCAACTGGCTGAACTGGGACTGTCGGCCCAGGACATCTGGCTCTGGAATGCATCTTATGCTTTTGATGCTTCAATCAAAGCTCTGGTCTCGTTGTTGTCAGGTCGGCCTGTGGTATTGACTGGTCATGCACAAAATAAAGATGCTGCAGCTTTGGTGACATTGTTATGTAAGCATCGAATCAATGTATTTAACAGCGTACCGGCAATGGTGGAGCAAGTTGCTGGGTTACTGCTGGAGCATGGCGTCAGGACCGTGCATCTAATTTCCAGTGGTGAAGATATCCCGCCTCGAGTCTGGCAGCGACTGATTGAGTATAGCAAGCAAACTGGCTGTAAAGCGCTGAATGCCTATGGACCGACAGAAACGACCGTGAATGCCTGTTATGGTCTGATCACATTGCAGCATGGGGTGCATATGGGGCGACCATTGCCAGATTGTCAGTGCTATATTTTGGATGAACAACAACAACCGGTGCCACAAGGGACGATAGGGGAGCTGTATATTGGCGGCGCAAATGTTGCTTTAGGCTATCTCAATCGTTTAGAGCAGACGGCAGCCAGTTTTATTCCATCACCTTTTGCCACGGACAGTGGGCAAAAGCTGTATAAAACCGGTGATTTAGTTAAATTATCTGAAATGGGCAATCTGGTGTTTTGTGGCCGGGTTGATCATCAGGTGAAGATCCGGGGTTATCGCATTGAACTGGAAGAAATTGAGCGGACACTGCTGGCGGCAGATCCGACAATCACACAAGCGGTAGTGTTGGTTCAGGAAAACAAAAGTGGCAGTAAATCGTTGTTCGGATATGTGCAAAGTGAGGCTGCATTGGAACAGACGTTGTTACGGCAACACTTGCTGTCCGTGTTGCCCGAGTATATGGTGCCAGAACAACTCAGCGTCCTGACTGCCTTACCAATGTTATCTTCCGGTAAAATCGACCGGGCTGCGTTATTGGTGCCACTAAGCCAACCGCAGGATAACAAGACGTTGCCAAGGAATGATACCGAGGCAGTGCTATGTGAGATTTGGCAAAAAATCCTGCAACTGGACAGTGTCGGTATCCATGATGATTTCTTCCTATTGGGCGGAGATTCTATCTTATCAATGCAGGTAGTGGCGCATGCCAGGCGCAAACAGCTACAAGTCAGCATTCGACAGTTGCTCAGTGCCAGAACTATTGCTGCGCTGGCAGAACAAATCCGTGATCCGGCTGGTCAGATATCTTTGCAGCGGCAAGTCCGGGGCGAGCAAGTGTTGTTGCCGGTGCAACGGCAGTTTTTTGCTGATCTGTCTGACAACGGCCAGCATTTTAACCAATCACTGTTTGTGCAGCTGCCAGCAGGTTGGGCGGCGACAGCGATACAGCAGTTTGTCAACAAACTAATTAGTCGCCACGATGTCTTCCGTCTGGCGTTCAACAAAGCAGAGACTGGCAGATGGCAAGGTAGGTATGTGCGTGCCGCGGGGAAGGAGGCTGACTATTTTAAGGTTGTCAAGATGGACACGCTGGCAGCAGAGCAGCACGCTCAAACTATTGTGCAGTATGCAAACGAGGCGCATGCCTCTTTTGACTTGGCAGTTGGATGTTTGTTACGGGTGATATTCTTTGATTATGGGCCTGAGCAGGAAGGCCGTTTATTACTGATCGCCCACCACCTGGTCGTTGATGGTGTGTCATGGCGGATTATTGCAGCAGATCTCGAGTTTTGGTTACAACAACCTCCTTCAGCTGAAGTCAGCTTACCGGCGAAGACGGCAAGCTATCAGGATTGGGCGCGTTTTCTGCAAGCATACACGGGGAGTGAAGCATTTCGCAGTGAGTTCGCATACTGGCAGGAACTGTCGGAACAGATAAACGAGCAGTTACCTGCCTTGCCTGTAACAAAGGCTGGTCACTCCGCGTTGCCAGACTGGCAAAGTTGCCGGTTTAGTCTCAGTGCAACTGATACCAACTATTTATTGAATGTAGTGCCACGGATCTGGGACTGTGATATCAACGAGATTTTACTCAGTGCGTTAATGCTCGCCTGGCAGCAATGGCAGGGTAAAACAGCACTGAGCCTGCTAATGGAGGGACATGGTCGTGAGGTATTGGACGGCGCACCGGATATCAGTGAATCTGTAGGCTGGTTTACCAGCAAATATCCGTTGTTACTCTCATCCACTGAGACGGAACCAGCGAGAGTCATTCAGGCCGTAAAACAGCAATATCGGGCAGTTCCTTCAAAAGGGATTGGGTATGGTCTGGCGCGATATATTGCTGAACCGTCACTGCCAAACGGTTTGAATACTGAGTCGATGCTGCAATTTAACTACTTAGGCAGTTTTGATGCGAGTTTCTCCGGTGATACCGCATTAAAGCTGGCAACTGAACATAGTGGTGATGCAGTTGCAGCCAGTTATGTGCCAAAACATGCAATGAATCTGACCAGTATGGTCTGGCAACGTAAATTGACTTTCAATTTCAATCATTGTATCAATCGGTTAGAGCCTGCACAGGTTAACCAGTTAATGGTGGCTTGCCAGAACGCTTTACAGCAAATTCTTGCGATCAGCCGGCAAAGCTGGACCGAGCAACAAGCGATGTTCCGTCTCGGTACCGAGATAGCGCCAACAGATTTTTCTCAAATCATGTTGCGATTGAATAAGTCGGTGCAGGTAAATAACCTGTTTTGTGCACCGCCGGTTTCAGGTACCTCGTTGGTCTATCAGCCTTTAGCCCGTGCCTTGGCTGATTCGGTCAGTTGTTACGGTTTGCAACTACCGGATTTATACACAGATATCCGTACAGAGTCTGTTACAGGACTGGCGGCTTTTTACTGTGCGTTGATAAAGAGAATACAGCCGAGCGGACCTTACATGTTGCTGGGGTGGTCATCCGGAGGTACGGTGGCTTATGAAATCGCCCGGCAACTGGCGCAGCAAGGTAATGATGTCGGTTTTCTCGCGTTGTTGGACCAACCAATGCGACGGTCAGGGCAACAAGCCAGTCTATGGCAGTACAATCCTTATTTTAAAATTCAAGGGTTGTACGGCAGTAAACTTGTAACTGACTGGGAACAAGTTCGGCACATGCCGGTTGAAGAAGCGTTGCCGCTATTAGTGCAACAGGCCTGCAGCCAGGGCTTAAAACCCGCTGATGCAGACGAACGGATGATGTTAAAGCATTTTGAAGCCTTGGTCGGTTTTCCACAGGTGATGGATTCCTATCAGGCCGGTAGCAGTGCAGTGCCCCTGACGCTTTTCAAGGCAATTGACTCGCAGCACACAGAGCCTTACTTATGCTGGGATCAAACCTGCAGCGGCCCGATCACTGTTGTGTCAGTACCCGGAGAGCATCAGAATATGGTTTATGCGCCTTTTGTTGATGAATTGGCCGCAAATATAAAACAACAACTGCTGGTTGGAGGCGTTAAATGCTGATTAATTTATTGCAGTTTGATCGGTTTATACAGGAACTGGAATATGCCTTCGAGCGGGTACCTTTTTATAGCAAGCACCTGGCGGCAGCTGGTTTAACGCCGGATGACATCATTGAACCGGAAGATATTCAGCGGATTCCGCCGACAGAGAAAAAAGATTATCGGCGTAATTTTCCGGCTGGCGTGCTGGCTGCAGGCTATAAACTCAGCGATGAGGGGCTGGTGAAAAGCCAAAGTTCCGGTACATCCGGTGAACGGTTAATCACCTATGAACTAGGGATGTTACTGATGGATAGAGCTTTGACCTGTACCGGTATTCATCCGGCAGTCGAAGCAGCATTTGCCGCGACCCCCCGCAAGATTTGCCGTTTTGCGGCGCCAAATTGCTCTGATGTGGAGTGTGCAAACCCAAACAGTTCTATGCAGGACAGGATGCTCAGTGACGGCACGCTGGTATTGCCGGTTTATCATGATCTATTGACGACGCCGGAGTTTATGCTCGACCGTGCTCTGGAAGAGATTTGTTTGTATCAACCTAATTTGTACTATGTCGATCCCACGCATTTTGCACTGTTGATGAGACATGCAATAAAACGAGGGATCCGCGTGCCTCAGGCGCCTTTAGTGGCGACTTACACAGCTATAACCCCATTAAACCGTAAACAAATTCTTGATGCATTTGCCAGTTTTGGGTATACCGGAACCGTATTTTCGGCGCTAGTGTCATCGTCTGAGATGGGGTGGCTGGCTCTCGATTGCCCACATGGACAACTGCATCTGAACAGCGATTGTTATTTAACAGAGCTGCTGAGTGGCGACCGGATAACCACTCCCGGTGAAGTCGGGGAGCTGCTGATTAGTAGTCTTGATAACGGTGCCGTCCCCCATATTCGCTACCGGACAGGTGATACTTTTGTATTAAAACCGCAGGATTGCCCATGTGGTCTGCCTCACCCTGCGGTGGACTGGGCTGGTCGTGTCAGCGAACAACTGAGTACTACAGAATATCCTCATATTCACCCTTATCAAATCCATCAGGCAATTGGCGCGCCAGACTGGCTCGACTTGTATCAATTCACACAATTATCAGCAGATAAATCTTGCCTGCTATTGATCGTCAATCAACATTATCAGGCTGTGAAACTGTTAGATATCCTAGCTCCGTTGCAACAGTTGCTTGGAAAGCAGCATGAGATTGAACATCAATTAGTCGGTTATATCGCAACGGAACGTTCAGGTAAATTCCAGTGCGTCCGCGCAATGACAGATAAATATTAAGGAATCAACATGCTGGAGATAAAAACAGAAATTAACTGTCAGGAAGCGCTGCTTGCGGACTTTCCTGGTTTATATAAAGAAGTTGATGGTAAACAGTGTGTTTATCTAGACAGTGCATCAACGACTTTAAAGCCGACACAAATGGTCGAAGCGGTCTGTGACTACTATCTTGGTATCTCAGCAAACATCCATCGCGGAAAATATTTTTCGTTGGAGGATGTTTCAAATAAATTTGAGCAGGTACGTAGTAAAATTGCTAACCTGATTGGTGGTAGCGGTAACGAGATTGTCTTTGTAAGCAATGCAACTGAAGCGTTGAATATTGTTAGTCATGGGTTGAATCTATCAAAAGATGACCTGGTTGTTTGTTTGCCATTCTCTCATCACTCACATCTTTTGCCTTGGTTTGATTGTGCAAAGGTTGAATATTTGCAGTTAAAAGCATGTCAGAATCCGGATTTAGAGCATTATGCAACGCTGCTGGCAAAGAACCCTAAAGTCGTTTGCCTGACCCATTGCTCTAATGTGACCGGCATTTACCTCGATCTCGAAGTTATGATTGCAATGGCAAAAGAAGTTGGAGCCTTGGTGGTGGTTGATGCTGCTCAGTCCATACCACATCGAAGGATTGACGTCAGAGCGCTAAACATCGATTTCCTCGCTTTTTCAGCCCATAAAATGTTGGGTCCCACTGGCGTCGGAGTGCTTTACGGAAAAGCTGAACTCTTGAACCAACTGAAACCTCTCAAACTTGGTGGTGGCATGGTGGACTGGGTTGAGTTTAGTTCCTTCAATTTAAGGAAGATCCCACATCGTTTTGAAGCAGGTACGCCAAATATTTCCGGTGTACTTGGATTTGGCGCTGCCATAGATTATTTGCATAAAATTGGTTTTAACTGGATTGAACAGCATGATCGTGAGTTAGGCAGCTATATGCTGGCTAAAGCTATGCAGCGCAGTTACTTACGGGTCGTTGACCCAAGACCTGATGCTGACCGGGGGGCAGTATTGAGTATGTCAATTGAAGGGATGAATAATCTCGATGATTTGGCTCGATATTTAAGTGACTCCTTTGGAATCATGTGTAGAAATGGTCATTTATGTGCGCAGCCTTACGTAAGTTCTTTAACTTCAGGGCAGGTTATAAGAATCTCGGGATACATTTATACCAGATTTCAGGATATCGATTATTTCTTCGATTCTTTAGATGAACTGGTAAGTGCCTTGTTGTAAATTTTTTTCATGCTTCTGACAGAGTAATTTATGGATAGAATCAAACAGAAAGAAAAAAGTAATTTTCTAACTCGGATAAAAAAGTACAGCTTTATTGTTGTTGCGGCGGCTTCCGGTGTTGCCGCCTTGTATTGGCTCAGTCTCGGAAGCTCGGCGTATGTAGTTAAACGGGACACCGTGCTGCTGGATGAAGTAAAGCAAGGGCAGTTGAATATCCAAATCAGAGCTTCCGGGGAGCTTGCCGCCAGAAATATTCGTTGGATCTCGGCAAAATCTGCTGGCAGGGTTGAGCAGTTGCTGAGTAAAGCAGGCGATGAAGTAAAAAAAGGAGATTTAATTGCGGTATTAAGTAATCCGCAGCTGGTACAAGAGTTAGAAGAAGCACGGTTGCAGTTAGGTATTGCGCAGATTGAGGCAAAAGTTGAACTGATTGAACAGGATAATCAGCTGGAGGAACAAAAAGCTTTGTTGCTTGAAGCTGACGTCGATTATATCGCTGCCAGAAAAACTTATGAAGCATTGGAGATGTTAAATAATAATGGAACCGGGGCTATTTCCCGCTTGGACTTTATCCGGGCTGAATCTGAATCCAGACGCTTTGAGCTCCGCAAGACTTTACAGGAAAAACGCATTGCGATTCAGGAGAAAAACGTTGTTTCACAAAAAGAAGCTATCCTGGCTCGACTTGATATTTTGGAAAAGTCTTTGCAATCACTGCAACAAAGGGTTGATGAGCTGAACATCCGGGCTGAATTTGACAGTGTGGTACAGACGGTGCTGATTGAACCTGGCCAGGAATTAGTGTTGGGTAGCAATATTACGACGTTGGCACGAAAAGATGAATTAATCGCTGAGTTGCAGGTCCCGGAGATCCAGATCCAACAGGTCAAAATAAATCAAAGTGTTGAAATTGACACCCGAAGTTCGAAAATCAGTGGTCATGTGATTCGGATCCATCCGGGGGTAACTAATGGCACAGTGCAGGTCGATATTGATCTGACAGGGCCGTTACCGGCAGAGTCAAGGATGAATCTGAGTGTGGATGGTCTGATCAACATTACAGATATCCAAAATACTTTGTATGTCAGACGGCCGGTATACGTGCAAAGCAACTCAAAAACCAGGCTTTATAAATTGACTGGGGGAGGCAGCGAAGTGGCGCTGACAGCTGTGTCGTTCGGTGAAGCTTCCGCTGACATCATTCAAATAAAAGAAGGGCTCAAGCCTGGTGATCGGATTGTTGTATCCGATACGTCGGCTTGGGGCTCACATGAAATGGTTCGCCTTAATTAAACGGGGAATAAAATGAATAATACCAATGTAATCACGTTATCCAATATTACTAAGATATACCAGACAGAAGAAGTTGAAACTCTGGCCTTAGACAATATAAATATTAAAATAGATGCGGGCGAGTATGTATCTATTGTTGGATTGTCAGGTTGTGGGAAATCAACATTACTTTCTATATTGGGTTTGCTGGATAAACCAACGGATGGGCAATACTTGTTGAATGGACGTGATGTCTCAGATTTATCACGTAACCACCAGGCAAACATCCGTAATGAAATGATTGGTTTTGTATTTCAGTCGTTTAATTTGATTAGCGATTTAACTGTTGAAGAAAATATTGAACTGCCACTGACCTATCGTAATCATCTTACGAAAAGTCAGCGTGCCGATATGGTCAAAAGTGCTTTATTGAAAGTTAATATGGAGCACCGGGCCAAGCATTTGCCTTCACAATTATCAGGCGGACAACAACAGCGGATTGCGATTGCCAGAGCGATTGCCGGATCGCCAAAGATCATATTGGCCGATGAACCTACCGGTAACCTGGATTCTCAGAATGCACTGGCGATAGTCGAACTGCTCGATAAATTGAATAAGCAAGGAACTACAATCTGCGTTGTTACCCATGACCCTAGATCCGTGCAAGGTGCCACACGACAAATCCGTTTGCATGATGGCAAAGTTTGTGAAGATGTTGCATCGCTTAAATCGGCAGTAGCATGAGGTGGATGATGAATTTAGCCATTGACATAAAGTATGTGATCCAATCGATCAAAAAAAGAATCCGTTTGTCACTGTTAATCATTTTTGTGATGTCGATAGGGTTAGCATTAAGCATTTTTACTTTTTCCATTCTTAACAGTATGGTTCATGCCGATTTGCCATTAAAAAATGGTGAGCGAATTGTCGCAATCAACGGAGCGGCGAACCACGGTAAAGCAGGTTTGTATAGTGTCGATGCCCGCGATTTTTTTGAACTCAGGCAGGAAGTCCAGACTGTCACAGATACCGGTGCTTACGCACTAACGGAACAAAATGTAACGTTCAGGGAAGCGACGCAGAAATATCGTGCGGCGTTTGCGGAATGGAATTTATTCAATCTCACCGCAACTCAACCTGTACTAGGACGGCTGTTTGTTCCGGAAGACAATTCTGATGGCGCTGAGCGAATTATGTTGCTGAGCTATGAAGTCTGGCAACGTGATTTTGACGGTGACCCCTCGGTGCTTGACACTAAGCTGCTGGTAGACGGGCGTCAGACCCGTATTGTCGGTGTGATGCCAGCTGGGTATGCCATGCCGAGGGATACCCAGATCTGGTTGCCATTACGGGATGCTTGGCTAAAACCTGCACAGCGCAGGAGTGGTATGCAAGTTGGCGGTTATGCAATGTTAAAAGAGAATCACTCTTTAGAAGATCTAAATAAAGAGCTTTCTTTAATCTCTGCAAGATATCGTGAAATGTTTCCACAAACGAATACTGCAGGCCTTTATTATTATGCAACATCTTTCCCCAATAGTCTTTGGGTGGAGACTGATAAAGATGGATTGCTGATATCATTGAAAATTATAAATGTACTAATTATGGCGCTTTGCATTATTAATGTTGGTAACCTTGTTTTAACCAGAATGAATGAGAGAACAAAAGAGTTCTCAATTCGGGTTGCATTGGGCTCTCCTTTTTACCGACTTGTCATATTGGTAATTCTTGAATGTTTCATTCTCTGCGCAATAGCTTGTTTGATAGGAATAGCTCTGGCGATTGGTGCTTTGGAATTTACCGAACAGTTTCTTTTGAACTATATGTATAATAATGCTGCTCCGTTTTGGTTAGATCTTAGGATCTCTGCAGAGAGTTATTTTTATATTCCATTAAGTCTGACAGTTACAGTTCTTTTGATTTGTGTAGTACCTATCATAAAAGCCGCAAAAGGTAACTTTATCGAAGACTTGAAAGACGGAACCAGAGGTGCTCAAGGAACGAAAGTCGCGTTTATTTCTACTCTTCTGGTATGTTCGCAGGTCATACTTTCTGTACTAGTGCTGATCTCGTCTTTGGTCATGGTGTCGTCTAATTATATCAACAGCAAAGTAGACTATGGTGTTGTCACAAAAAACGCACTTACAGCGACGATTCAGTTGCCGCGAGCCAAATATCAGACATTGGAAGAAATGTCGCAATACTATGGTAATTTTGTTCGCAATCTTGAAGCCGCAGCAAATATTCGGTCAGTTGCCGCAGTATCCCGACTGCCCAGCGATTACCCGCTGGATGGCTCTTTTGTACAACCCTATGAGATTGAAGGTGCCGTGTATGCGAATCCGGAAGATCGAATTCAGGCGGTGCGTGTTTATGCACAAACAGGCTCGCTGGAAGCTATGGGCGTTAACTTATTAGAAGGGCGATACTTCAGTCAATCAGATACACCAGACAGTGAACGGGTTGTAATCATTACGAAAACGCTGGCTGACCGCTTGTGGCCAAATCAAAATTCAGTTGGAAAACGTCTTCGGTTAGGACGTTGGTCTGCCATGAACTGGATGACTGAAGAGCACATGCCGTGGATGACTGTGGTGGCTGTGACCGAGGATGTATATAACAACAACCCATTTGGTTTTAAAACACAGGATCGTGGTTCTGCCTACATTCCTCTATCACAGAGAACGATTTGGTCGAGTCATACCATGCAAATA
The DNA here is from genome assembly GCF_001669775.1 of Rheinheimera sp. SA_1. Taxonomy (GTDB): domain Bacteria; phylum Pseudomonadota; class Gammaproteobacteria; order Enterobacterales; family Alteromonadaceae; genus Pararheinheimera. Next base: position 966,639 of record NZ_LXWK01000011.1, on the reverse strand, counting down.
GCCGTGTACTACGACGGGGCTATTTCACCGGCTATGAAGGTTTTAGACGAGGTGCGGAAAGCTCTTGACCCGCAGGTTGGTATTTACGACATTCAGTCTTTCGATGATCGTATTAACAAAAATGGCATGATGAATGATGCTGTCGGCAAGTTATTCTTGGCATGCGGATTATTATCACTGCTACTTGCTTCTATTAGTATCTACGGAGTTATTTCTAATGTGATACAGCAAAAGCAGCATGAAATTGGTGTCAGAAGAGCATTAGGTGCGACAGACAGCAACATTATTGTATTTTTTGTCAAAACAAGCACAGTCAATGTACTTTTGTCATTACCTATAGGCATCCTTTGCTCTGTGTATTTCAACCAGTTAATTGCAAAGCACATCAGTATCACTAATGCATCGAACATGTTGGTATTTATCACAGTACCGCTGGTTGTATTGGTTATAGCAGTCATAGCAGCTTTAATCCCGACCAGACGTGCGATTGAATTGTCACCAAGTGAAGCTCTGAGAGAAAACTAATTTGTACTGGCCCTGTTTCAAACAGGGCCATCATAACGCGTTACCGGAGTCTACAATTATGCTTAATCAATCAGCAGAATTATCAAAGTTCAACACTGATTTTATCAATAGAATGATATTATCGCCTGACCTTATTGTTGCTCAGCAGCAAAAGATTCGGAGTTGTGAGTTACCTCCAGCCTACGAATCATTAAGGAATTTTATATCGCCTTGGCCTGTAGTTATTAATGACAAAATAGTCAGGGATATGCGAGGTATATGTCAGGTTGTTACTTCTTTGCTTCACAAGTCTCTTTTTATAATTTCAGAGGACTATTTTGATTTTTCAGTAGCAGCTTACGGCATTGATATTTCAAATTTAATTTCTACAAATCGTAACTCTATGGATGTTCATCTATCTGTTGGTCGGTATGATGCAATTATGACCAAAGGGAATTTCAAGTTAATTGAATATAACGCTGGCACCAATATAGGCGGTTGGCATCTTTTGCGTTGTGTGGAAACTTATAGAGATATAGTCGGTGGTGGTGGCAATTTAGTATGCACTCCAATTTTAGAAAAATTCTTAAAATTGGTTTATCAAATGACAAATAATGATAAATGCAATGCTGTTCCATCAGTCAACCTATTGTTCGTTCTGGATAGTACAGATGCTGTAGAAGACCTGCGCACTTCATTGCCTTTTTTTAAAATGGCACTAGTTGAGCTTGACCTTGATATCAGTGTTTTTTGGACTCAATCCCTGGATGATGTATCAGTCAGCGATACAGGAGTTTTTTTTCATAATAAAAAAATGGATGTGTTGAGTTTTCCTGTATTTCAGTTTGACTACCACGATCCGAAAATTGAAATGATGGTTTTGTTGCATCAACAAAAAAAAGTCGTTTTTCCTGACATGCCAGCCTTCCTTATAGCAGGGTATAAATCTAATTTTGCTAATCTGCATTGGCTCAACAATTGTGGCAAGTTTGATAAAAGCGAGTCAGCTTTCATTAATAAGTTTATTCCAGCAACGTATCATCTATCTGATGAATTAAATTCAGTGATAAATCAAGATCTGAGTTGGTTATATCGCGAAGTTGAACAGAACAAAGATAATTTTGTCATAAAAAGGGATGGCTATTTTGGTGGTGATCATGTTTATGTCGGGCGATTTATGACCGACACTTCCTGGCGGAATATTTTATCGGCTGCCAGAAAGTCTAAAGACTGGATTGTGCAGCAATACTGCCCGTCTGATCATTTTTATGCGCCGGAGCCTGATGGAAAACTGGCTTTGCATAACTATATATTTGGTTTTTTTAACTTTGGTGGCGATTATGGTGGTGCTGGCGTTAGGTTAATGAAAATGGATACAGGGAGTGGTGTTGTGAATTCTGCAAAAGGGGCACAATACACTTCAATTTTTGAAGTTCCGGCGCAATCAATTTTTATTTGAATGACTGTATCTACCTGATCCGCTGGCTCAGGATAGTTGGCCAGTCTATAAATCAAGTTACAACTGGGACAGACCCGCAATCACGCACAAGCGCTGGAAAAAAGAAGTTATAACCGATGGCAGCGCGCGTGATCACTGCCTTGCCCGGCAGCGGGGCGATACGCATGCCAAACCAAATCTCAACTTCGCGCCAAAAGGGTGGATAAGCGAAACGCCATCCACCACATACCACACCAGACCAGGGCCAATGTGCTCTTTTCCCAAGAGAAAATTCCATGGCCTGTGTAGGCTGGATCAAACAATCAACCCGCCATAGCGGCTGGGTCCATCCAGAAAAACTCCCAGATATGCCCATCCAAATCCAGCACGCTGCGGCTATACATAAAGCCTAAATCCTGCTTCGGCATCACATCACTGACACCACCCGCGACGCCAGCAGCAGTACAAAGCTCATCCACTGTTTGTTTATCATCACAATTGAGCGCCAGCATCACCTCACTGCTACCCTCGGCCGGTAGCGGCCTTTGGGTAAAACTCTGCCACTTCGCCGGCGTGAGTAACATCACAAAAATATGCTCACTCCAGACCATACAAGCGGCCGTATCGTCACTAAACTGCAGATTCTGGCTAAAACCCAGCGCCTGATAAAAGCCAATTGCAGCGCCTAAGTTGCTGCAGGGTAAATTCACAAAAAGCATTTTGGCCATGTGGCCCTCCTGTTGATTTTGGTGTTGTCCTGACGATGTCTTTTTCTCTGACACTGAGCTTAGTCGGTTTAGTTCCTGCTAAATCGACAGAGATAATGAAATTTTATTGCGACAGTTCTGTTTATTGTTTTTAGCTGACAAGCAAAATGCGACTATATCCAAACACTAGCAGCACAACTTATTAGGAATAGGCATGATGATCACGTCCGCAGCCGCTGCGCCAGAGAAACTCGAGCTGGCGCCGTTATTTAGTGATCAGATGGTGTTACAGCGTGAGCAGCCGCTGCCGATCTGGGGGCAGGCAGCGCCGGGCTCGGTGGTGAAGCTTCGCTTGTTGGATGAGCAAGGTGCAGCGATGACTTCCGCGTCCGGCGCGGTGATTGCTGATGGCAATGGCGACTGGCAAATCACCTTACCTGCGCTGCCGGCGGCTGGGCCTTTGCAAATGGAAGTGGCAACTGCCCGGCAACATATAACGCTGAAAGATGTCTGGCTGGGTGATGTGTGGTTGGCATCGGGGCAGTCGAATATGGAATGGCCGCTGAGCGCCCAAACTGAAAACTGGCAACAAGCCGTCAAAGATGCGGCCTATCCGAAAATCCGGTTTTTTACCGTGCCCAATCTGGTAGCCGCAACGCCACAACGTCAACTACCTGTAACCCCGTTGGCAACCCCGTGGGCAACACAATGGCTGGCCGCATCTGCCGAAACCGTGCCAGATTTTTCGGCAATCGGCTGGTATTTTGCCAAACAGAATCACCTGGAAAAAGGGGTTGCGGTGGGCATTATTGATGCCACCTGGGGCGGAACTGTGGCGCAGGCCTGGACACCTGCCGCAGCCTTGTTGGCGTTGCCAGCATACCAGCAAGCGGCAATGGAGGTGATTGCCCAAAGTCAGGCGTTGGCTCAGGCGCTGGCACAGCAAATCATCAACAAAACCCCCAACCAGCAGCCACATTGGCTGCCCGGCGTGTTGTTTAACGCCATGATCAAACCGCTGGTACCTTATGGGATGAAAGGGGTGCTGTGGTATCAGGGCGAAAGTAATGTGGAACAAGCGGCGCATTACCATGCGCTGTTCAGTACGTTAATTCAAAGCTGGCGCGACGAGTGGCAACAGCCGCTGCCATTTTTATATGTGCAGCTGGCCAGTTATCTGCAGCCGAAAGCTCAGCCAGCAGCCAGCGCCTGGGCTTCACTTCGGGAAGCACAGTTTCAGACACTGCAATTGCCCGCCACTGCGATGGTGGTAACCACCGACTTAGGCGATGCCAATGACATTCACCCAGCGCGTAAAAAGCCAGTGGCCGAGCGGTTATGGCTGGCGGCGCGGCGCACAGTATTTGGCGAGGCCATCATCGCCTCTGGCCCGGTGTTCAGCAGCCTGCACATCGAAGGGAAACAACTGCGTGTGCGTTTTGAGCAGGTCGGGACCGGGCTTTACAGCAAAGACGGTGCGTTACGTGGTTTTGCCATTGCCGGTAGCGACGGCAAATACCACAACGCCCACGCCAAACTGGAGGGCAACGCCGTGCTGCTGTGGAGTGACAAGGTCGCAACACCGGTGTCGGTGCGCTTTGGCTGGGCCGATTTTACCGACGCTAACCTTTACAATAGCGCCCAGTTACCGGCGGTGCCGTTTCGGGCAGGTGAGGCGAAGTAGCTGTTTTTCAGCAGCTACAACAACGGCTACTATACCCCGAATCTTCAAGGATGACGGGTATACATCAGCTAATTCAACACCTTCTTCAGGCCCTTATTGCTGGCCTCACCCCCTAAAAATCTGATGACGTTTGATAAAACGATGATATCGCGTGGTATCTGTCGAAAATGCCCGCGCCTTGCTCTACCTTTTCACTGAATTTTGTCTCCGCTTAAGGTAATCACTTTAGGTAATCCTTTTAGTTAATCAATGAAAGTAATCACTGAAAGTAAGCAAGGTTAGCTTTATGGAAGTGCAAAGCTAACCAACGTTCGTCAACAGCCAACAAAGGAAGCATGTTATGGCTTTGTGTATCCACCCTTCAGTCGGTGTCGCCCGGCTTGGTAATAGTCCTGAACAGTTTTATCTGGCGCCAGATCACATCGGCCAACTGCCGTTTGAAGCCGATAGTTATGGCAACCCGCTGGGCACGGTGCAGACTTTTAAAGATGCTGTCGGCCGGGTCCGGCGACAGGGGCAGCCGTTTCGGATCTTTGCCGAAGATGGTGCAGAACTAACCCTCAATAGTGCCAATGTCCAATCGATCCAATGGACGGTGCATTTGGCCAATAAAAAAGCCGCCTGGTATCAGTACAGCGAGTTAAAAGGCAACTTGTTGTATGGGCCACAAAACAGTTATCCGAACCGGCAGGTGCCGTTTCGTAATCCGAATCAAACCTCGCCGCAAGATCGCCAAAAACTGATAGTTGATCCAGGCCCACGCACCATTAGCGGCGCGCGGCAGAGTATTGGTTTTGACCAAGGCAATGCACCCCAGGGTTATCCGGTGTCTTATCCGCCAAGCACCGTCACCTACGGCACTGCGGTGACCACCTTAGGCGATTTACTGACCGATGATGCCGGTCGGTTAGTGGTTTTGGGCGGTTATGGCCACGCCGGTGGTGATGAGCCGTTAACCAGTTATGGTGGCTCCAACACCTGGCATGATGATATTTCCGATGGTCCGGTGTATTGCACCGTAACTTTTAATGATGGCAGCAGTGAGCAATTACAGGCGTGGGTAGTGGTCGGTTCGCCCGATTTTGCGCCGCAGATTGTGAATATTTCGACCTTGTCAGACACCATGTTTGATGTGGGGGTGCGTTTTTACAATTTAGTACCGCAGCTTTGCCTGAATGGGGAATTTAACCCGGCTTACCGCGCCAATTATCAGCGGGATATTCAGCCCATCATCGAGCGGCTGAGCCGCTATCAATGGGTTGCCAATGTGCAGGCTATGTCGGCATTTAACAGTCGCCAGTTTGATTATGCCGATAACAGCGAGGCGAATAAAAGCAACCGCGAAAATTATTTTTCGTATTTTCGGGGGCTAAGTAAAGAGGGCGATCCGTCACCTGATCAACCGCAACAAGTGCTGTTTAAAGATAATTTCCCGATGTTGCCGCTCAATTCCGGCAGTAATTCGGTCAGTAACGATTTGATTATGAAATTTCTGGCATTGGATGCCACCCAGCAGTTTTTGTTAAGCCAATGGGCGGCCGGTTGTTTTGATGCCGATTGCCACGCCGAACCCTATCCGGTGCATGCACTTGATCAGGGCAGTGTTGGCAATTGTGTCGGGCTGCCGATGTGTCCGGGGATTGAAGTGACCTGGAGTATGCAAAACCCGAACATTTATGCCGCGCCTTATCGGATCTCCGACCAAAGAGGCCCAAATGGTTATAACAGCACTGGTTTAACGCCCTCAAGGGATGAGTGTGAAGGCGGCGGTTGTGAGCCTGGTGATTTGACCAAGCGGATGGCGTGTCCATGGCAAGCAGACTTTTTCCAATGTACCGTGCAAACCGTCAATTTCACCGTGCCGGAAGTGAATAAAAATGACGGTACGCCGTTACCACCCACCTATTATGCCTATTGGTGGCCACCACAAAGTCCATGGGATGTGTTAACCGGCGATGTCACTGCCGCAGGGCAGGCCGCTTCCCATTTACCGGCGGGCCAGCAGATGAATTACGCCCGTGGCGTGAATACCTTTGTGCAGATGGTTGAGCATTGGTCAGCACTGGCGTTTATCCGGGATCAAAATAATCAGGATGCGGCTTACCCGTACTTTGTTGAAACCGAACGTAATCATGAGATTTTCTCGTATAAAGAAGTGGGTGTGGGCACTATCAGCGGCAATCCTGATGATAATGAAACCACCATCCCGGTGTTTTATATTGAGCAAAACCCCCAAGTGGTGAAAGGCAAAAGTGCCAGAGCGACCCAGATGGTCAAAGCCCTGGAGCAACGCGCCTTCAAACCTATTGCTGTCGCCAAGAGTGGGTTAGGTTTACCACGATCCGGCACCAGAGCCCGGCGGTAACCGGCATGATGGTTGTGAATACAGATGTGGTGATTGTAGGCGCAGGTCCGGCAGGGGCCTGCGCCGCCCTGAGTTTATTAACTTATTCAACACTTAAGGTGGTGGTGCTGGAGCAATCCGATTTTAGTCAGCCGCGGGTGGGTGAACATGTGTCAGACAGTTTATTTTCGCTGTTGGCGTATCTGAAGCTAACCAAAGCCGATTTTCCGGCGCATTGCTTTATGCCCTGTTATGGCGATACCGCTTACTGGGGTTCGGATTTGCCGCGGGTGCGGCATGCGATATTCAGTAGCGAAAATACCAGTGTGCAGCTGGATCGGGAAGCCTTTGATTTCACCTTGCTTGAGCAAATTGTGGCCCGTGGGGGGAGCGTTTATCCACGGACTCACTTCTCTTTAACAAAGAGCTCTGTGACTAAGAGCGCTGCAACGAAGGGCGCTGCCGATGCGGCGGCCAACTGGATATTGCAGTGCACGCACCCGGAGCAATCACCTTTTCAAATCAACGCCCGCTATGTGATCGACGCCTCAGGGCGCAGTAGCAGTTGGAGTCGTCAACTGGGCGGGGAACTGCATAAACTGGATCAACTGATGGGCGCAGGGCGGTTTTTTTCACTGCCAGGGACTTCGCTAACAGGGACTTCACAGCCGGAACGGCCACAACAGCAAATTATTGAAAGTTGTGAGCATGGCTGGTGGTATGGCGCCTTATTACCCAACCAGCACTATGTGGCTACTTTTTTCTCCGATGCCGATATCATCAGTAAACTGCGACTGAATCAGCACCAACACTGGCAGCAACTACTGCAGCAGACAACTCATCTCAAACATGCAGTTGCAGATGCTCAGGCCATGTCGGCGCACCCCTGGGTTCGTAACGCGGCTAGTCAATACAGCGACGTCAGTCAGATTGAACATTTTATCGCAATCGGCGATGCCGCTTGTGCGTTTGACCCCATTTCATCGATGGGACTGGGCTTTGCGATTTCATCAGCTTGCCATGCCGCCAGGCTGGTGATCAACGAATTGGCACAAGTACCAACACCGCCAGATCGCGATAGCGCATCAACAAATAACCCTGCGGCCAAACAGCTGTACCAGCATGATTTACATCAGCATTTTTCGGGGTATCAGACATTACGCCAGAGTTTTTATCGTGCAGAAGCCCGTTGGTCGAATGCACCGTTTTGGCAACGGCGGCAGTTGGGGTAAACGCTTATTGAACAAAGCCGGGATCCAAAACTGCCGCCGCCCCAGTGCGGTAAGTTTTTGCTGGTTGTTTTCAGAGGAATATGGCGTGATAGGGCAATTTGAGGTCGGGTCTTCCACCTTGCTTCAAAATAGTGATTGATTCAGTCGCAATGAGTTTAACGAAAATAAAAGAGGAAAAAACCTGAGAACATAGTTTCCAAATCTGTCTGTAAACTAACGATGCAAGACTTGCCCCTCAGCCAAGACCTTCAAAGACAACTAAAACCCGATGGGCAGCTTCAAGTGCAATCAAAACCAATAAAAAACAGGCCCGTTGATGAATTTACTTTTCGTTTGTAGTGAAAATCGCCTGCGTAGCCCAACCGGCGAAGCAGTTTTTTCTAAATATGCCGGCTTCAGCGCCATTGGTTGCGGCACCAATACTGATGCTGAAACTCCGGTCAGCGGCGATCTGATTGAATGGGGCGATATCATTTTTGTGATGGAGAAAGCCCATCGCAACAAAGTGGCGAAAAAATTCAGGCCATTGTTAGCCAGTCAAAAACTGGTGTGCCTCGATATTCCGGACAACTATGATTGTATGGATCCTGAATTGATAAGGTTGCTGGAAGTTGGGGTTGCTATGTATGTGCGATTTAGGTGAGAGGTTGGTCCGCTTAGTTGCCGTTAAACCCGAGGGGCATGTCCTGAGTTTTGCCGCTCAATATCAAAGGACAAATACAAGGATTGAACTTGTGAGTTCCTAATTTTTTCCAAAAATTGCTAGCATTTAAGGTACATAGTTTCTGTTAAAGGTGTAGGTGGTGTGCTACGTTAATAACCTGATAGTACAGGCTGGCGGTTGCATAAGCAGAAGCTGTAAGACGGGTTCGCAGAGCTAATTCTTGCAGATTTACGGGTCTATTGAATGATGCACGTTAATGTATATTAAAGTGCATCGTTAGATAGTGTTATGTGCCAAAAATGGACAAATGTGGTGCGGCAAATTTCTGATAATAAATCCTTTCCTTGACTCGAACCACTGGATAAATTTCCATGTATTTCTCTTGAGTAAATTAAAGACCATCTAGCGTTATGTCTCTATAAGTTTTGCCTCATATGAATGTAGTGACTTCAGAAAACTTGTTGAAGTATAGGTACATCGGCGTTAGCTTGGTATGAGTAAAAATCATGAAAGAACGCAGAAACATGCACGTTAATAGGTATTAACGCGCATGTTTATATTGTAGTTATGTGTCAGAAGCAGACTTTACTTTTCAGTGCTAGCTTAGTGGGTGTTTATGAAATTGTGGGAAATCCAGTGATAATCGGAATCTTAAATGAAAAGCAAACGGCGTATGATGTAAGGAGTATTCAATTGCACGCATCAACTGTTGATAATTAAAACTGTTTACTGTCATCTGCAAATGACAGTAGAGCCAATTTTTTAAACGTTTTAAGTGATATCAGCTTGACTGATCATGATAGCGTTGTTAAGAGTATTAAATTGAGAAAATTTTGAAAAAAGTGATGTTACACCAGTTTCATTAGGTGTATGTTAATATTTGCATAATAGCAACGAGCGGGTGAAATACCTTGGGGTACAGAAATCACGAACGCGGTAATTTTGGTAATGCATATCAGAGATCAAATTACTTGTTAAGTGATTTATAAGTGTTGATGGATTAACGGTAATGGAATTTCCTAAATCATATATAAAAACATTAAGTATTGTATCCATTATATTTGGAGTGGTTCTTGTCGTTGTGACAAGTATATTTTTTGATTACGACGAAGATTTTTGGGGAAACATTACGGTTGAACTCCACGGCGCGCTATTCGACATATTAATTTTTGGTCTGTTACTTTATTGGTTGCTTTCCCGCAATGAGACGGCAAGAAACGATGAGAACGCCAGAAAAAAGATAGAATCCTACCTTAACAAAAAAAACTTATCAAATTTGAACAAATCGGATCTCGTGTCACAGATAAAGATTGCGGCGGGGGATGCACAAGTACTGACAAACATCCACTTCAACCACGACCTGAGTCATTTATCTTTTCAAGGCTTGGTTTTTGTTGAGTGCGATTTCGATAGCTTATGTGATCTATCTAATACTGACCTGTCTGGCGCAGTGTTTAAGAGCTGCCGTTTTCTGGGTGCCCTATGGCCTTCTTCAGGCCCGATGCCCATTATGGAAAGTTGTATTTTTAGAGAGTGCGATCTGTCGCAATGCTCAACATCAGAAGATCAAGCTTCGGCATTCGAGCACGCTAGTTTCTTTAAATGCAATTTCACTCCTGAGTTATACAACATGCTAGACAATTACGATTCAATTAAGGAGAAATAGGATGCGTAACCCAGCGTACACGGAAGACAAGCTCACTCGACAAGCTCTTTACATTTCAGATAGGCCTGATAACGGCAGACACTTTAACAAGTTATGTGTACTGCTCTCGGATGTTATTGAGAAGGTTAACAAGTATGGACATGAAATATCGATATTGGGTGAATTAGACGTCTCAGGTATTGATATACGGCTGCACAAATCCGTGGGGAGAGGCTCGGCATTAACTGGTCATATTAATAACGTAAGACTAGAGAAAAGTAGCATTCACAAACTCCGTATTGTTATCGACCATTTTCTAGAAACTCTTTTAGAGGCAGGGCCTACTGAGAATACCCCTACCATTGTCTCTTTGATAAAATGTGATGAAAATGCTGAGCAGATATCCGTCCGCCGTCAAACTGGTGTTTTTCTCCAATCTTTGGCGACTCCTTGGAAGACATTAGAACAAGTATTAACTTTTTTGTTGCTCGACATATGTATGTTTAGAGCACTGTTCGGAAGTCTGGAGGGGCAGGAAAAGATTGATATCTTGTCTCAGAAGTTCGATTTTGATCGCACCAATTTCCCAGAAGATTTTGCCTCTGTTACGCCGCTGTTAGATCAGGACGTTGCGCCTCAGTCATACAGTTTTGCGATGAGCTGCATGCTACAAAATAGGCTGCAACTGCAACAATATCTAAATAAATGGTTAGAGTTTAAGGGGTTTCTCGAAGGAGCTAACTTGATTGATGTGGCAGCGGCCCGATTTGAGAGTACAGAGCAACTGGTTGATTTCCTTCTCTATTCACTGGGATGCCGTTCAGGTCAAATAAATCCGGCTAAGCTTAAAGTAAAAATTGATAACAAAAAGCCAGGAAAATACACCTTGGTGTTTCAAAAAAAAGCGGTAAAGCGTGAAAACGATAGGGTTACGCTTAAGAATTATTTTCAATTGCGGCATCCATCAGATTTTTCAATTATTGAGCGTCAAAAGGAAACGAAAATGCGGCATTACATTGACAGGTATTGCTTGTTTGTTCGCTTTACAAAGGAGGAGTAGTTATGAGTACGTCAAATTATTCTGCTGTCGTATGCTTGGTGGGCGCGAGGCTTCTTTCTCGTCATGACCAAATACGCTACACGGATTGGATTTTTTCTTTTCAGCAATGTGTTAAAGATAGAGCCAGCTTGGGTGCAGATGGTTGTACGTACTTTTTTCTGGGTGAGTATTGTTACATCACTGCACATGATATCCATTCCCTGCTAGCGACCGTTGGAGAAGTTCGACTAACCTTGTTGCAACAGCAAGTCTATTCGAATGCTGTGTTGACAGACAAGAGCTGCGGTATTGACCAATATTTGTATACTCACGCTGGCGATAAAGCAGAGAAAGACGTTGACAATCTTAAGCTACATTACTTTGGAATAAACTTTTTTTCTGATTCGAGTCATCTTCGTCCAGAGATTGAAGAAATGCGAGCGATTGGCTGTTCAATTTTGGCCGATGAAGTACGTAGTCAGTACTTTAGCTCTAACATTCAATTCGTCAGTAATGTGAATATCTCGACCAATAACCATCGTGTTGATATATTTTTGGATATGGCGTTTGAAGAAGATGCATTCGCAGAGAATATTCTCAGAAATATCATTGAAGACTTTTTCTATTTCACGGCTTTTTCGAAGTCAATTTCCCGATTCTTTATTCCATTCTTCTTGAACCTTGTTCAATCACTCGAACTCAATGCGTTTGCTCACAAGATTCGTATTCTCAAAGTGTTAAGCAGTCCGCAGTTTATTGGCAAATTAAATCAAACGATCGGTGCGGAGTACGTCATTTTCAAGTTGCTTCACTTAACTATTGTGGAAACTGAGAGGGAACCCGACGATGTCCAGTCGGCTAGCAGTTTGAAAGGCAATCGTGCGTCTCTGACTAAGTTTATTTTCTCGAAAGCAACACTGTTGGATAAGTTAGATTCGCTGCCCGAATTTGTTATGCCAAGGCAATTAAGACAGAAGCTTGTAGCTGATTACGCTAAGGTCTTGTATCAAAACATTCATAGTGCGTCTAATTGATTATTTGGTGCCTGTATGCGTAAAGTACCGTTCAATGATTCATAATTCCGTTCATGAGTCAAATAAAAATCTTACTTTATTGAATCGTTAATCCTCTTACTTTCACTGTGCGCTTGCATTGAATATTGACGTTCATTATTCGCTCATTACGGCGCTCAGACTCGTGTCAGGGCAGACTACTGTAAGTGAAGGATTGGTTTATCATAAACCCTCTGTGCTGCGCTTATAGCCCCTACGTTTTTTTTCGGTTTAAACGGGTAGACATCTACCTTGATGTCAGCGTTGACCGAGCGGCCTGCGCCACGCATGGTGGAAAGCGCTTCGCTTATCCACCTACGTTTTTTCGGTTCAAAGGGCTAGAAATCTACCGAGATGCCAGCGTTGACCGAGCGGCCTGCGCCACGCATGGTTGATGGGTCTATGCCCATCATCATATCGGCTGAGGCGTATTCTAGTCCGCCGAGCGGCAGGCGATATGCGCGGTCAAACAGGTTGTCGACTCCTGCGTCAAGTCGGATGGTTGCGGTCAGCTCGACACTGGTGCGCAAGTTAACCAGGGCGTAACCGGCCGTTTGTTGTTCGGCCCGCAGGGTGCTGAGGCGATCTTTGCTGGCCACCATCTCGGTTTCCAGTGAACTGCGCCATGGACCCTGATGATGTTCCAGCGCAAGCCGCATATTTAGCGGCATGATGTTATAGAGATTATCGCCACTGTCCGCCTTGCCTCTGACGTAGGCGATGGTGCTGCGAACTGTCCAATCACCGGCCCATTGCCCCAATGCTTTGCTGCCTGAAACATCAACGCCATACAGTTTGGCATCGTCGTTGGCAAAGCGTAGTGACTGCCGGCCGACCAGCATGCTCATATTGTATGGGTTGGGGTTGGTATTCGGCTCTACATTGATGTAATCCTGCACCAGCGTGTAGAAGGGCGTCACTTTCAGCTGCCAGTCTTTATCCGCGGCGTCGTGCCAGTCTGCGCTCATTCGCAGGCTATAAGCCACTTCCGGTTCCAGATTGATATCACCGACGTAGGAGTTCAAATCACCAAACCAGTTGTTCATCAGGCCCGCCATCATGGCTTCGTTGGACCAGATGTAGCGCTCATGCAGATTCGGTGAGCGGGTTTTACGCGACAGACCGAGGTCATAGGTTTGTGTCTCGTTTCTGACATAGCGTAGTGCAGCGGTCAGATCCAGGTTCAGATCATCGGTGTGATGATCCTGCGCGTTAAAGGCATCGGCGTCGGTTTTGTAGGTGCTGTCGTCGTAAGGCGTTGATCCCATCATGCCGCCATAACTGCCATCTGCTGCGCTATGGTAACCAGACACGTCACCGGTATTCATCCGCACCTGCTCAAGGCGGGCACCCAGTTGCGTCGATAACTTCTGGTTGAGCTGGTTGTCCAGCTCGGCAAACAGGGCAAAACGCTGGCGCTTGCCATCGCGAATATTCCAGAAGTCGTGCGGCCCCATAAAGCTATTTGCTAAGGCTGGCCACCAGTCATCTAAGCTATATTGATGAAATTCATGACCCAACCGCAACGTCTGATTTTCGGTGAGAGATGATGTTGCCAGCAGCGAATATCCGAGATCGGCGGCGTCGGTATCCATCGGCATCTGGCCGCCTTTTTCCGGCAGAATGTCCATCTTATGCCGGACGCTCTGCCGGTAGGCGCGGGTCTCCAGCAGACCCCAGCTAAACTCGCCCGAATAAGCGGCATTCAACGACAGACTCTTGTTGTAGGTCATATCCATTGCCTGGTTCGGAAACCCCTGCAGTGGAATATCCTGCCAGCCAATATCCAGCGAAAACAGGTCATCACCCTGTTTCATCGCCAGTTTGACGGCGTTATTCCGCACTTTATAGCGGCTGGCACCCACAACCTCACCATCCCCGTCTTCATAGTTGCCGGCATCCACGGTGTTGCCGGTGTAAGTCAGACTGAAATCGTCAGCAGCCAGGCTCGCCCGGGCGCTGGCGCCTTTTACATCACCATTGCCACGATAATAAGCACTCAGATTGCCAGAGGTTTTATAACCTTGACCTGGTTTTGCAAACTCCGGTGCGGCCGACACCACATGAATCGCACCGCCGATACTGTCGCCGCCCTGGCTCACCGGCACCACCCCGGCATACACATTGATATGGCTCAGCGCCACCGGCGCAATATAAGAAAGGGCCGGGTTCATGTGATTCGGGCAGGCGGACGTGATGGTCATCCCATCAACCGAAATTTTCAGTCGATCATCGGCCAAACCGTTGATGGCCGGCAGACTGGACACGCCGCCACCGGTATAGAAACTCAGGCCAGGCATGTTTTCCAGCAATTTGGCGGTATCGTCGCTGGCAAACTGCTGTTTTTTATGATCTTTATTGATGGTGTTGCCAAAAGCCACCTCGTCGATGCTGCCTTTGACTTCGATCGCAGGGAGCAGTTTTGCTTGCTCTTCGGCTGGCGCGGCATGGGCTGAAAAGGCGGAAGCGAAGGCCAGCGCCAGCGGCGATAATGACAGAAGCAAGGTTCTGCCTGAATGATGTGATGATTGCATTGGAGCCTCTGAGTTTTTCTAATTCGGCTTAAAAAGTGAGAGCGCAATTATAAACAGAGCCGGCGGCGCTGATGCTGCGGCATTTTGTCGCAGCGGTGGCCGAATTTGCGATCGGCTATCGGTTTAAATCAAAATGAAAAGGTTGCAGTGCCACTGCTGGTGCCGGCTGGCCGTTGCGGGAGGGGGCATTGCAGCGCCAACGGTTTACGGTCGCAAGGGCGGCCTTGTCTAAGCGCACATATCCGCTCGATTCGACAATCTGTGCGTCTTCCACCTCGCCTTTGGCGCTCAGCCACACTTTCACCAGCACCGTCCCTGATTCCCGCAAGCGCCGGGCTGAGGCTGAATAAACAGGGGCCGGTCGATGCGGACAATTCACCGCAAGCTCAACTGCCAGCACCAGCGGTTCGGTGGGTTTTGAATGAGGACTTACCTCAGCGGTTGTTTGTTCCTTGATAGGTTCCGCCTTGGCTTGAGCGCTATTGGCTCTGAATTGCGGATGCTCAGTGAACGTCTGTGGCGTGACTACGGGCGTTGTGGAGCGCTGAGTTGGTGACTGAGTTGGTGACTGAGTTAGGGGCAGCGTTTTGGCGACTGCAGGCTTGGCCAGCTTGGGCATCGGCGCTGGGGGGCTGCTGTCTGGTGTTGGCCTTGCTGATGTGGCAACCGCTGTATTGGGCAGAGCTGCTGTCACGGCCTGAGTGAGTGCCGTGCTCTGAGGCGGCGGCGGTGTAGGAATGACGGATACGCTGATAAATTGCACCGACATTGCGGCAGCGCTCGGCACAGGTGTTGGCAGAAAGTATGTAACGCTGAAGAACAGCGCAAAGTGTAACAGCAGCGAGAGTAGCACTGCGGTCAGTGGCTTGTCGTATAAACTGCGCCAGCCGGCATGACAGCAAACAAAGGTGTTGTTCTCTCTGCAATCGCCGCGGATTGGCTGGTGCCTGCTGACATAGATCCGGATCTTCAATGATGTTGCGCTTCATCTTTCGACTGTGGTTAAGAGTGACAGGGCTAACAAGCTGAGTCTGGCAGTATTTTAGCGCCAGTGCAGCGCGACTGCGTGCGACAAATTGTCGCAGTGCACGGATCAGCACATATTATTAAACAGAGCAGTCAGCAGTAACAATCATGTTTCAGTAAAAGGCGGATTTCCTGGCGCCCGCTTATTGCGACCCCGTAAGATTTAATCCTTGCGAAACCAACCCGCAATACTAAACCTCTCAAATTCCGCCGGTAGTACCTGATGCGGAAAACGTTCGCTTTCGAACGTCACTAACAAGCCAGCTTGCGGCAGTACCCGCGTCAGCTCAACTTCGTTTTCGTCATAAATCACCAGTTCGCCGCCGCTTGGTACGTCGTTTAAATATAAAACTGTGGTGAGTACGCGGTTGGAGCGGCCGCGAAAGGCGTCGAGGTGAGTTTGGTAGAAGTCGCCTTGGCGGTAGCGGGCGAAATGGCACTCGTGGTGGGTGAGGCCGAGGAAACATTGGCGGTTCATTTGTTGTTGTAGTTGCAGCATCAATGCGAGGTAGTCTTGTTGTGCTTGGGTCGAACCGTCGAGCCAGGCGGTGTGGTCGCGGCGGATTTCGCTGTTTTGTTGCAGTTGCCCCGCGCGGCCAACACCGGCGGCGGTTAAATCTGTGTGTTGTTGCACTTCGGTCAAGAGCGCCTGGCACAAATCTGCCGGGATGGCTTGCGGCAGGATCGCTAAGCCTTGTTGGTAAAAGTCCGGCATGATGAGGTCGACCCAGTTGGTTTTGGTGGGCCAATTGGGTGATGTCAAAGTGGGGACAGATTCAGACATACAGGAGACTCAATACAAAGTGCCGGGGACAGCGCTTTGTACTGAGTTTGGGTGGGTGTGTCAAGTTATGGGGTTTTTGGATGTTTTGGGCTTGGCGCACTACCGCTGCCGCGGTGAGTGACGCCCTACGAGCCGGTTGGTGCATTTCATTTGGATGTATTGCTAACGATAAGTTCGGCGCACTACCGCTGCCGCGGTGAGTGACGCCCTACTTTTTAACTACTTTTGTGCTATGCCGCCAACAACTGTCGCAGCCAGGGTCTTAACGCCTGCAATAGTTGCTGGCGATCGAGCTGGGGGTGCAGCACCGCGCGGACCAGCAGGCCGTTGTAGACTGAGGCCAGCAGTTCGATGCGGGCGTCGACCTCAAAGTCGGGCAGGGTGCGCAAGCTACCTTGGGGTCCTGCCAGTAACAGTTTTAGTTGTGCCCGCATGCTGTCGTCGGCGTGGCGTAATAAGGTGGCGACTTTATCGTTGCGCGCGGCTTCGGACAGCATTTCCAGCTGCAGGGCGGCGTACGCCGGATCCAGGTTTTTCTCCACACCATAATCGGCGCCATCCACCATCGCTTGTACCAAATCGCCATCACACTCGGCAAAACCGGCCAGCAACGAAAACAGATCCGCCATATTCTGCTCGATAATGCCGGCAATAATGGCTTCTTTGCCGTCGAAATAATTGTAAATATGACCCGGGCTCATGCCGGCGGTTTTGGAAATTTCGGCCATCCCGGCGCCATGATAACCGCGACGGCGAAAACAATCGGCGGCGGCGGTTAACACTTGCTCCCGCCTGGCTTGCGCCAGGGCAGGGTCCTGATGTTTTTTAACTTTTGTCGTCATCATCAGCTCCGCAACTTGCTTAATTAATCGGTGCGGGCTTGGCAAACTTACCAATCAGCACATAAAACAGCGGCACAAACAACACGGCCAGCACAGCGGACGCCAGCATCCCGCCAATCACACTGATGCCCAGCGCATTTTGCGCGCCAGAGCCTGCGCTGGAAGCAATCGCCAGCGGCAATACGCCAAAGATAAAGGCCAATGACGTCATCAAAATCGGCCGTAACCGCAAGCGAATGGCTTCGACTGCTGCATCTTTCAGTGCCATGCCTTGTTCAAAACGGCCTTTGGCGAACTCGACGATTAAGATGGCGTTTTTCGCCGCCAGGCCCATGGTGGTCAATAAGCCCACCTGGAAATAAATGTCGTTGGATAAACTGGCGCTGGTGGCCGCTACTAACGCACCAAAGATCCCCAGTGGCACCACCGCCATTACGGCTGCAGGCACCGACCAGCTTTCATATAAGGCCGCCAGACACAAGAACACCACCAACAAACTAATGGCGTACAGCATTGGCGCTTGATCACCGGTCATCCGCTCCTGATACGACATACCAGTCCACTCAGATCCGACGCCGTTTGGAAGTTTCGCCACCAGTTCTTCCATCGCCAGCATCGCGTCACCGGTACTAAAACCTGGCGCGGCCATGCCCTGAATTTCCATTGAACTCAGGCCGTTATAACGTTCCAGTCGCGGCGAGCCAAAGCTCCAATGTGCGCTGGCGAAGGCCGAAAATGGCACCATTTCACCGGTTTTATTGCGCACATACCATTGCTGGATATCTTCCGGCACCATCCGGCTTGGCGCTTCGCCTTGCACAAAGACTTTTTTCACCCGGCCTTTATCAATAAAATCATTGACATAAGTAGCGCCCCAGCCGGTTTGAATGGTCTGATTGATATCAGCCTGACTGACACCCAGCGCACCGGCTTTGGCGAGATCAATATCCAGTTTCAGCTCGGGTGTATCTTCCTGACCATTCGGCCGCACTGCCATCAGGCGTTTGTCTTGCGATGCCATGCCCAGTAACTGGTTGCGCGCCGCTAATAACCCGTCGTGGCCAATATTGGCGCGGTCTTGCAGGTGCAGGTTAAAGCCATTGGCGGTGCCCAGTTCCACCACAGCGGGCGGGGCAAAGGCAAACACCATCGCATCTTTAATCTGACTAAAGCGGCCCATCGCTTTACCGGCCACAGCTTTCACCGACAAATCATCGCGTTGCCGTTCATCCCAGTGTTTCAGGTTCACAAAACCAATAGCGGCATTCTGGCCTTGACCGGCGAAACTAAAACCAGCTACCGAAAATACTGATTTTACGGCTTCTTTTTGGTCGACCAGGAAATGTTGTTCCACCTGTTTAATCACTTCCAAGGTGCGCTGTTGCGTGGCGCCTGTTGGCAGAATGATTTGGTTAAACAAAATGCCCTGATCTTCATCCGGTAAAAAGGCCGAAGGTAAGCGCATCATCAGCAGCACCATGCCACCCACAATCAGCGCATAAGCCAATAAATAACGTTTTGGTTGGCGGATCATCCGGCTGGCAATCGACTGGGTGGCATTATTACCGGCATCAAAACCACGGTTAAAACCGCCGAAAAATTTGCCCAACCAGCCGCCACCGCTATGGCCAGACGGTTTTAATAAAGTCGCGCAAAGGGCAGGGGTCAGGATCAATGCCACCAACACCGACAACGCCATCGCCGACACTAAGGTAATCGAGAACTGGCGGTAAATGACGCCAGTGGAGCCGCCGAAAAACGCCATTGGCACAAATACCGCTGACAACACCAAGGCGATGCCGACCAGCGCACCGGTAATTTCGTCCATCGATTTACGGGTCGCTTCCTTGGCGGATAAACCTTCTTCAGTCATCACTCGTTCGACGTTTTCAACCACGACTATGGCGTCATCGACCAACAAACCAATCGCCAGCACCATCGCAAACATGGTCAGGGTATTAATCGAATAACCAAAGATGGAGAGCACGGCAAAAGTACCCAGCAGCACCACTGGTACGGCAATGGTGGGAATTAAGGTGGCGCGGAAATTCTGTAAAAACAGATACATCACCAGAAAGACCAGTACGATCGCTTCGAGCAGCGTTTTCACCACTTTTTCAATCGAGATCTTCACAAAAGGCGTGGTGTCATAAGGCACCACCGCCTGTAAACCGGCCGGAAAATACGGGCGCATGGTTTCAATGGCGGCTTTGACGCCATCGGCAGTGGCTAACGCATTAGCGCCAGCGGCTAATTTGACGCCTAAGCCGGTGGCTGGTTTGCCGTTGTAACGGGCTGAAATCTGGTAACTTTCGCCGCCAAGTTCAATTCGGGCGACATCGGATAACCGCACGGCCGAGCCGTCGGTATTGATCCGCAGCAGAATATTGCCAAACTGTTCGGTGGTTTGCAGCCGACTTTGTGCGGTAATAGACGCATTCATTTGCTGGCCGCTAATTGCTGGTAAACCACCCAACTGACCGGCCGACACCTGGGCATTTTGCGCCACAATGGCCGCGCTGATGTCCGATGGCATCAATTTATAGTTGGCGAGTTTGGCCGGGTCTAACCAAATGCGCATGGCGTATTGGCTGCCGAACATTTGAATTTCACCGACACCGTCGACCCGTGCCAGCACGTCTTGCACATTAGCGCTGACATAATCGCCGATGTCGATATTGCTCATCGAGCCATCTTCTGACACAAACCCCATCACCAGCAGGAAGTTACGCGCTGATTTAGCTACTTGCACGCCCTGACGCTGCACTTCTTGTGGCAATAACGGTGTCGCTAACGCCAGTTTATTCTGCACCTGAACTTGCGCGATATCCGGATTGGTATCGGCGCTAAAGGTCAGCGTAATAGTGGCGGTGCCGCTCGATTCGCTGGTCGCCGACATATACAGCAAGCCGTCGAGGCCTTTCATTTTTTGCTCGATCACCTGGGTGACACTGTCTTCCAGGGTACGGGCTGATGCGCCAGGATAGCTGGCGGTGATGCTAATAGCAGGTGGCGCGATCGACGGATATTGCGCAATCGGCAGGCCGTTGATGGCGAGCACCCCGGCCAGCATGATCACAATGGCGATGACCCAGGCGAAAATCGGCCGGTCAATAAAAAATCGACTCATTAGTTCGCTCCTGTGGCTTTGTTTTGCCCAGCAGGCTTGGGATCCGTGGCTGCTGTCGCATTAACAGTCGCGTTAAATGGCACTGCTTTGGCTGGCGCGCCTGGCCGGACTTTTTGCAGTCCTTCAACGATGAGTTGATCGCCAGCGGCTAAACCTTCTTCAACCAGCCATTGATCAGCTGCGCCGCCGTTTACGGAAACTGTCCGGCTCGCTTTCACCAATCTAGGCTCCACAGTACCAGCAGCATTCACCACCAGTGCAGTTGCTTCACCTTTGGCGTTACGGCTAATACCGCGTTGTGGCGCCAGAATGGCGGCGGTGTTGATGCCGGTTTCCAGCGTCGCCCGCACGTACATGCCCGGCAATAACAACAGATCCGGGTTGGCAAATTCGGCGCGCAGCACCACCGAGCCGGTGCTGGCATCGACGCTGACTTCGCTAAACTGCAAGGTGCCTTTGTGTTGATAAGTGCTGCCATCTTCGAGCTTCAGGCTGACAGCAGTGCCGGCGCTACTCAGCGCACCACTGGCCAGCGCTTGTTTTAGTTTTAACAGCTCAGCGCTTGATTGCGTCACTTCGACATAAATCGGGTCCAGCTGTTGTACGACTGCCAAAGCTTGGGCTTGATTGGCGCTTACCAATGCACCTGCGGTCACCGCTGATTTACCAATGCGGCCGTTAATCGGCGCTGTGACTTTGCTGTAATCGAGCTGAATCTGCGCACTTTGTAGCTGCGCTTTGGCGGCGAGCACATCAGCCTTGGCTTGTTCATGCAGGGCGGCCACTTCGTCAAAATCCTGCTGGCTGATTAGTCGCTGCTCAATCATTTTCTGGTAGCGACTGGCTTTGGCAGTTGCTTGCTGCAAATTGGCATTGGCGCGCGCCAACGAAGCGGCAGCGCTTTGTTTGGTGGCGGCAAAAGTGGCTGGGTCAATTTGGTATAAGGTGTCACCGGCTTTGACGTCGCTGCCTTCAGTGAATAAGCGTTTCAGAATAATACCGCCCACTTGTGGTCGGATTTCCGCCAGTTGCCAGGCGACAGTGCGGCCCGGTAATTCGGTATTTAAGGTGATTTGTTGTGGCGCTAATGTCACCACACCCACTTCAACCGGCGCCGGTGCTGCTGCGGCATTCGGTGCAGCTGCTTCGGTACAGGCCTGCAACAAAAAAGCGCCAAGCAGCGCTGCCGCCACTGGTTTCAGCAGAGCGCTGCGCTTCGGCAAAAGGGAATTTAATGATGACATAACCGGACTCCAACTTTAGAATGAACGATCATTCTACGTTTTGATGCTAAATTGAGCAAGCGCTTTCTTAGGGACGCCAACCCGAGGATTTGTGGTTTGGTCGTGGTGGAATGAATAAAACGGCGGCATTTGCCACGTGAGTATGAAAGAAGTCGACAGCAGCTTACAGGCATGCTGTCTGGCGCTGGACTGCCGGGCTAACTGCATAAACGACACAATTTACGGTTATTTTTTTCGCAGTGAACTTCTGGACGGTTCAGTTGCGATAAAGGGATTTTATTGTTTATTGAGTGTTACCATCACCCTATGCTTGGGCATCTTGCCCAACGGCCGGAGTACCAACATGAAACTTAAGTTTGTCAGCTGTGCTTTGTTATGCGTTGCAGGCTTAACTGCCTGCCAGTCGACCCCCGAAGAAGATATGCCCATTCCCGTCACCTTTGCGCAGCAAGCACAACAATATCCGATAAAACGACCTGTAGTGACCCTAAGCGATGAAGCCTTTCACCAGAACATCGGGGCCTTTCACATTGAAAACATGGATTTATCCGGTAAGTATCTGGAGAAAGTATCCAGGGGAACGGGCTGGAAAACCACGGCAACCGGTGGACTGTTATTTCAGCTGTTGTTTCACGACGCCGTTAACACTCGTGGTGATTTGGTCAGCGAATTCAGTAGTCGTGGCGAGCAAAGTTTCAGTTTTAATGTGGCTGCAGCAGGTTTAGCGCCAGTACACAGTGAATGTCAGCTGCTGGTGTTTGGGACTGGCGAAGAGACGTTGGACAATGGTGTGAATAGTTACAACTGGCAAACCTCAGAGCAAGCCGCCAGTTATCTTGGTTGTAAACTGACCCAGCAAGGGCAGGTCTCTGAACTGATTGTCGAGCGCAAATCTGGTGCAAAGCCCAGCTTCCGTTTGCATCAGGGTGCTCAAGTTTTTCAATTGGATCCGGTGCAAGCAGGCCCGAATTTATCGCAATACAATCCGTTATTTCAGCGGGTTGAAGATGGTTATTTACTTGGGCAAAACGCTGGTGTGCAGTCGGCGCTGCAATTAAGTCTGGACCAGTCCCGGCTATGGTTGGGCAAAAATGTGGCGCCAGCGCAGCAACAATGGCTACTGGCAGTGATGTTTAGTTTGCAACTGTACCACTGGCAGGATCGAAACTGGCCGTCGCTAACCAGTAATTAGCCGCCTATTCGTATATGGCGGCTAGGATGGTTTCTGACCTAGCTGCCTGTTTTGGGTTACCGGCAACAAGGGACGATATTTTGCGGTGAAAACTTAATTGTCCAGCGCCAGCCAAATTTCCGTGCGCAGATCTTTTGGGGCGGTATTGCTGGAGTCATTCAGGTACAGCTCAATACCTGGCAAAGCTGCTGGCTGTTCGTCGCTTTGCTGCAACCAATGCCCAATAAGCCATTGATATGCATGGTCAAGTTCACTGTAGGCGCCACGGTGTTCTATCACCGCAAAACGGCCTGGTGGAATGTGCACTTTTTGCAGCTGATCAGGCAAATCTGAGTCAGCAGTAATTTCGACACAGGCATCCGAACGTGATTCCGGGCCGATAATGCCTTGCCTGACGTGGTCTGGCTCATCGTAAAATAAACCAAACCAGCGCGGTAACGGCGGAACGGTTAACTTGCCAATCTCCAATTCCAGCAAGCTGAATGCTTCACCAATGTTTAAGTAAGATCCAAGATGGCGTCGTGCGGCCAAATGGATCGGGGCAGTTAAAGTACGAATTTCAACGTGATACATAGCTTTCTCCTGTAGGTTTTTTAATTGGAGGGCCAGCAAACGCTGACGACGGTATACGCCCGGTGTGACGCCATAGGCCACCGTAAAAGCGCGAACAAAAGCGGCACTGCTTTGGAAGCCAGCGCGTTGTGCCACGCGAATTTGCGGTACTTCATCCAGCGCTAAATCACGCGAGGCAAAATGCAGTCGCAGCCGTTGTTGTGTCGCTGCAACTGTTTCTCCCATCATGTCGCGATAAATCCGGTGAAAATGAAAGGCCGAAAAATTGGCGACGCTGGCCAGTTGCTCCAGCGAATAATGTCGTGTTGGATCTTGCCAGATCAGCTTCACCACCTTCATCAAGCGCCGGGCATAATCCTGTTGTGTGCTGCGTTTGCTCATCATCCCTCCAAGTCCAGAGTTTAAGGAGGCTGCATTGATTTAGGTTGCTCAGTTTGGCATTGGCGAGGTGTGGCGTTGCACCAACCTCATTCATTTTCTTCAAACCGAAAACAACACCGCCTGATTCCGGCCCTGATGTTTGGCCTGATACAAAGCAGTGTCGGCCTGGTGCCAGAGTTGTAGTAAATCGGCTTGTTGGGCTTTGCCGGCGATGCCGATACTGATGGTGACTTTGCGATCAGGCGCCAGTTCCGGCCAGTTTAAGGCTTCGAGTTCCAGACATAAGCGCTGGGCAATTTCCAGCGCCTGCGATGGCAATGTCGCGGGGAGTAAAATCAGAAATTCTTCGCCGCCAACCCGGCCGATTTTATCTTGCGGTCGTAGGGAAAATCGCAGGCAGTGCGCCACTTTTTTCAGTACCAAGTCGCCGGCTTGATGGCCGAAGGTGTCGTTGATGCTTTTGAAAAAGTCGATATCCAGCGCCAATACTGAAAATGGCGCGCCATTTTTTGTGCTGGCGTTGGATTGTTGCCATAACTGCTCGGCCATCGCCACGGTATGGCGGCGGTTGGGTAAGCGGGTCAGCTCGTCGAGCAAGGCTAAATCGGCCAGCTGGCGCGATAATTTGCGCTGGCGCTGTATCAATAACAACAAGGTCAGGATCAGCATCGTGGCGCAGCCAAGCGCGATCATCTGCCATAACTTTAACTGCTCGGCATCTTGCAATTGTTGTTGTTGCAGCAGGTTTTTTTGCTGCAGTAGCTCTTTATCACTGCGGATTTGTTCGGTTTGCAACTGGGTTTTTAACGCGCTGGTGCGCTGGTCTAATAACTGTTGTTGCAGCTGGGCGTCACGTTGTAATTGCTGTAGTTGCAGCAAAAAGGCACTTTGCCATTCACCACGTTTTGCCTGTAAATCGGCGAATTCTTTGTATAACCTGGCTTCAAACCGCGGATTGCGGTTGGCTTTAAAATACTGTTCGGCCGCGGCTAAATCGTCCGCTGCCAGTTGCCATTGTTGCAGCGCCTTGTAACTGACCGCGCGGCTGAGCTGGCAATACGCCAGATATTCCAGATTGTTGCTGTTTCGGTAGTGGGCAATCGCCTGATCCAGCAAGGCCACCGCCTCAGCGGCGCGGCCGGATTTGGTCAGTACGATTGCAATCGAGCGCTGGTTATAGGCGATGTCATCCGGTTGTTTGCGTTGCAGTTCCACTTTGAGGGCCTGTTGCAAATACTCCAACGCTTGCGGCAAGTCCCCCATGCTTTCATAAGTGCTGCCGAGGTTAAACAGGGCGGTGGCTTCGTCCTGCAAATTCTGTTTACTGCGATGATACGCCAGCGTGCGTTGATATAACGGAATAGCGTCCTGATAATCGGCCACTGCCGGATCGGCATAAAGATTGGCCAGCGCATTGCTGATGTAACTTTCCGCGTTCGGGTCATTTTGCTGCGCTGCAACTGCCAACGCCTGCTGGAAATCGGCCAATGCCTTTGGATATTCGCCAGTACGGGCATATTGCTCGGCGCGCAGGCTGAGGGCGCGAATATGCAGTTCCGGATCTTGTATTGAAAGTTCCTGCTGCAGAATGTCCTGATAAAGCTCAAACGCCCGCTGATTATCGCCGCGTTGCTCTTCGGCATACCCCTGACACAACTGAAACCGCAGTTGCCACAGCTTCGCCATTGTGGGGTGCTGACTGTTGACATGCTGCACTAAAGTGACCGCAGCGTCCGGTTGGGCTGGTGCCAGCGCCCAGCACCAGACTTGCTGCACTTTCAGCTGTGCTTCCGGCTCGGTTTGTTGCGTAAGTAAGGTGCGAAAAGCTGCTTCACCGGCTTTGGCGTCGCTGGCGAATAAAGTCTCGGCAGCGCTGAGTTCCTGAGTAAGTTGAGGCTGTGTGTTGGCTGTTGCGCCAAAACTTAGGCCGAAGAAAATCAGAACTAAAGTCAGTGATAAACGCCGTTTGCTGCCTGTAACATAAATGACTGGCGCTCGCTGTCCACAGAAAGTATTCCAGGTCAATTTCAAAAATCCCATCCGTTTTAATTCCTGTGCTGCATATTTTTCAGTGCACTAACCTGCAATTTACAATATTCCGGAAACAAGCTGAGGTCTAATTAAATCAGATTGTTAGTCGCAGACAACTGCTTTATGCTGATTTTTTTCTTTTTCGGAACTTAGCATGAGCAAGGCATCCGCAGGCCTGCATTTTTATCACCCGCTGGCATTCTGGCTGGGTTGTATGGCCATTACCGCCGGGGTGCTGGCGCATATTCCAATGTTTATTCACGCCTCTTATATGAATTATCAGATGGTTGGAATGCCGATGGACACCAATATGCTGGTCGGTATGGGGTTGATCCCATTTGGTTTATTGCTGGCGATGTATGGCCTTATGCCAAGAATGAGCCAGCTGAAACAGCAACAAAGTTGTCAGTTACAGTTCCATGTTGCCGATCAGTTGCCGCTGAATCGCGAGCACTGGACGCTGGTGGTGGTGTTGCTGGCGGCGGTGATTGTCGATGTGATGAAACCGGCCACTTTGGGTTTTGTAATGCCAGGCATCAAACTCGAGTATGAAATTGACAGCAAAACCGCCGGTACCCTGGCTTTGGTAGCCTTAACCGGCACTACGGTGGGATCGGTGTTGTGGGGCATAGCTGCCGATAAATTTGGTCGTCGCGCCGCTATTTTATTATCTGCTTTGATGTTTATCGGAACTTCCATTTGCGGCGCCATGCCGACGTTCGAATGGAACCTGATTATGTGTTTTTTAATGGGCATGTCAGCCGGTGGCTTATTGCCGATTACTTTTACCTTGATGGCTGAAACCATCCCGGCGGCGCATCGCGGCTGGTTACTGGTGGCACTGGGTGGTATTGGTACTGCCGCCGGTTATCTGGTTGCTGCTGGCTCTGCCGCTATTCTGGAGCCGATGTTCAGCTGGCGGGTGTTGTGGTTATTAGGCTTACCAACAGGTTTATTGTTGATTGTGCTGAACCGATATTTACCTGAATCACCGCGATTTTTAGCCGGGCAGGGCCTGACGCAACAGGCTAGAACTGTGCTCGCCAGATTTGGTAATGATGGCCAGGGTCATGAGCAGGTGGTGGTTGAACAGGCGCCGGAAGTACCGGAATCCAGCTTTAAGCAATTGTTTCAAATGCCGTACGCCGGGATCAGTTTGGGCCTGATGCTGGCCGGTGTGGCCTGGGGTTTAGTCAACTTTGGCTTTTTGTTGTGGTTGCCAATTAACCTTGGCGCGCTTGGCCTTGCGGCGCAGGCCAGTGCCATTATTGCCAAATCGGCGATGATGGCGGTGCCTGCAGTGTTACTGGTGATTTGGCTGTATCACCGCTGGAGCAGTATCCGTACTTTGATGCTGTTTTTACTACTGACTGCCTTGTCGTTGATGTCCTTTGTGCTGTTTGATCTGATGCAGTTTTATCAGCCGTTCTGGTTGTCGGTGGCTATTACTTTATTGCTGGTGAGTGCCAGTGGCGTGATAGCGATGTTGATCCCCTATGCTGCCGAAATTTATCCAGTGCAGCTACGAGGCTCAGGTTCAGGCTTAGTGGCTGCTGGCTCCAAATTTGGTGGCATTCTGGGTGCTATTCTCGGGGTTTATGGCGCTTTTGATCATATGGCCTATTCGGCGTTATTGCTGGGCTTGAGTCTGGTGGTAGCTTGTTGGGTGTTGTATCGCCATGGTATTGAAACCCGGGGCAAAACGCTGGAAGCGGTACATCAGTCGGTGATTGACCGCTCGGCGGCTCGCTAAGCGGCTGAAATTTGGATTTCAGCCGCTTTGACTGTGGTTCTTAGTCAGCAAAACCACTTAACACCAACTTGCCAATCACTTGGCCTTGTTCCAGTAACGCATGCGCCTGGCGTAGATTGGTCGCGTTGATAGCCCCCAGCTGTTGGCCAACCGTGGTTTTCAACTGACCGCTATCGACCAGCGCTGCGACTTGGTTTAGTAGCTGATGTTGCTGTTGTTGATCCGGCGTCTGGAATAATGAACGGGTAAACATCAGTTCCCAGTGCAGGCTCAGGCTTTTTAGCTTCAGCGGCCGGATATCCAGCGCGGTTTTTGGGTCATCAATCAGCGCTAGCTTGCCTTGTGGCGCTAAGGCGGCAATAAACTGATCATAATAGGCGGCGGTATCGACCAGGCTGGCGATATGGCTGACTTCGTTGATGCCGATACGCGCCAGTTCTTCCGCCAGCGGCAACTGGTGATTAATCACATAATCAGCACCTAACGCCTTCACCCAATCCTGACTTTCCGGCCTGGAAGCAGTGCCAATCACAATGGCATCGGTGCGCAGTTTGGCCAGTTGCACCATCACCGAACCCACACCACCGGCGGCGCCGCTAATCAGCAGTACTTTTGGGGTGTAGGTTGGTGGCGTTGTTGCTGGCTGATTCAGCTGTAGCCGGTCAAATAACAATTCCCAAGCGGTAATGGCGGTTAGCGGTAAAGCTGCAGCTTCGGCATCGCTGAGGGTTTTTGGTTTGTGGCCGACCAGACGCTCGTCAACCGCATGAAATTCACTGTTAGCACCGGGTCTGTCGAGCGCTCCGGCGTAAAACACCTGGTCACCTGTTTGGAATAAAGTCACAGCTTCGCCAGTGGCGACCACAGTACCCACTGCATCCCAGCCGAGGATCTCTGGTTTTTCTGTGCTGCCCGGGCGGTTCTGACGGATTTTATAATCAACCGGATTGGCGGCGATGGCGCTAATCTTCACCAATAAATCATGCGGTTTTAAGCTTGGTAATGGCAGTGTTAAATCCTGCAGTGCTTGCGGATTGTCGATCGGTAACGATGCGGTATAACCGATGGCGCGCATGGTTTTTGGTAAAGAAGTCGGTAACGTTGTTGGTAAAGTCGTTTGGGTTTGTTGTGTCATTTAAAAACTCCGGGTTTATTCGATTTAAATTGATTGTTCAAAAAGTAACTGGCTTGAATGACGCGCATTGTGCCGGTTTGACATCATTAGAAAAACCATCTAAAAACACATTCTTTATCAAATAAAATTTGAAAATGCTGCAACTTCAGGATTTAAAACTGTTTCAACAAATTGTGGTCACCGGCAGTATCAGTGCCGCTGCCCGGCAATTTGATTTAACGCCCGCCGCCGCTTCCGCAGCGCTGAAACGGCTGGAGCTTTATGTGGGTACCGCGCTAATAATTCGCAGCACCCGTTCGCTGAAACTCAGTAGCGCTGGCGAAAAATTCCTGCAGCATTGCCAGAATGCATTGACCGCGCTGGAGCAGGGCAAGCAGGAATTGACCGAACAAAGTGGCCGGATTGGCGGTGAATTACGACTGACTGCACCAAGCGATCTGGGGCGAAATCTATTATTGCCCTGGCTGGATGAGCTGCAGGATCAACATCCGGATTTGCGCATCCGGCTGGAGCTTTCCGATAAAATTGCCGGCCTCACTGCCGAGCAAGTTGACGTCGCGCTGCGTTATGGCGCCTTGCCGGATTCAAATCTGGTGTCCTTTCATATTGCCGATGTGCCACGGGTGTTGTGTGCTGCGCCAAGCTATCTGGCGATACATGGTAAGCCGCTGCATCCAATTGATTTACAACAACATAACTGCTTGTTGTATCTCATCGACCAACGCACCTTTGCTAACTGGCATTTTGGCTATCAAGACGATCCTTTTACGGTCAGCGTCAGCGGCAACCGCGTCAGCAACGACGCCGAAATCGTCCGGCGCTGGGCAGTCAGTGGCAAAGGCATTGCACTCAAATCAGCGTTGGATATGTCGGAAGATTTACGCGTCGGCCGGGTCATTTCGCTACTACCAGAATTCAAACCACACCCACAGCAACTCAATCTGGTCTGCGCCAGCCGCGCTCAGGTCAGCCCAACGGTGTTGCTGCTGCGTGATGAACTGAGAATTCGGGTGGCGCAGCAGTTGGCTAGAATCAATTAACATTTGGGGTCAGAGTCAATTGTTAACAAAAATCTGTTAACAATTGACTCTGACCCCAGAAATTACAAACGTAACACACCACCTTGCACCAGCTGTTGATGGCTGATAAATGGGGTTTTCAGCGCTTTATCTTGCCAGCTGTAGCTAGAGTTGCTTGCAGCATTCTGTTGAATTTCCAGTGTTTTTCCAGGGTAATAAGCTGGGTTTAGGCTGATGCGTGCGCTTTTTACCGTTGGGGCGAATAGGGTGTAGGTTGGGTTGCCGGGATCGGTGGGGTAGAGTCCGAGCATGCTAAATACCAGCCAGCTGGATAGGGTGCCGGTGTCATCGTTGCCGGGTAAACCGGCTGGGGTGTTGTGGTAATGCTGTTTTATAAGCTGTTTGACCCGGGCTGAGCTTTGGCTTTGCGATAAAGCGCTGCTGCCGCTTTGCAATAAATAGTTGTACAAAAACGGATAAGTAATATCCGGCTCATTCGCCATATCAAATTTGCCGCTGTCAAAGGTCAGATCCAGTTGCCGGACAAACTCGTCTTCGCCCAATAGCTTGATCAAGCCCGGCACATCGTGTGGCACATAAAACCGGTAATTCCAGGCGGTACCTTCGATATACCCAGCGGTGGGTTCAAAGTTGCGGCCGCTGTCCGGATTAAACGGGCTATGCCATTCGCCGTTACGTTTTTTTGGCCTTAGCATACCGGTCGAAGCGTCGAATAACTTCTGATAATTCAGCGATTTTTGCTGAAACAACGCGGCGTCATCGGTGTGTCCAAGCGCGGCTGCCAAACGGCCAATGGCGGCATCGGCCAGATAATATTCCAGGCTGGTGGATACACTGCCATCATAAGGACCTTCGTCGTCGACCGGCACGTAGCTGAGCTTAAGATAATCAGCATTTTCTGGTCGCAGCGGGTTATTCGTCGCCGTCAATGCGGCTTTTTTCATCGCCTGATAAGCGGTTTTTACATCAAAATCGCGGATGCCACGTAAATAAGTATCGGCAATCACCACCGCCGCCGGGTCGCCGACCATCACTTTGGTTTCGATACCAACCAGCTCCCATTTTGGCAGCCAGCCATGTTCCTGACTCATCGCTACCATCGTCTGCACCATCGCGCTTTGCAACT
Source organism: Rheinheimera sp. SA_1 (assembly GCF_001669775.1). GTDB lineage: Bacteria > Pseudomonadota > Gammaproteobacteria > Enterobacterales > Alteromonadaceae > Pararheinheimera. The sequence continues at coordinate 935,539 of NZ_LXWK01000011.1, read as the reverse complement.
CCGGATAGACCAGGCTAAGTAGCGGATGCACATTGCGATTGCTGTCCCATAATGAAAACACCGAATAGCGTGGCTGATTTTTATTATTGCCAAACAAAGGTTTATCTGCAGCGAACTCGCCCATCAATGGGTAATCGCCATTGACGTCGCTGATAATGCTCGGGTGGATCAGGCTGTGATACAAGGCGGTGTAAAACAAGGTTTTGTCGGTTTGGCTGGCATCGATATCGATGCGGCTAAGCAGGTTGTCCCATGCTTGCACTGAACGCTGGCGTAATTCGTCAAAGCTTAAGCGTTTTGCTGACACTGTCGGCGCTGAAGTCGAAGCCGTCTGATATTGCTCTGCATCCAGATTTTGCCGCGCGTTGTCGATACTGACCCAGGATACCCCCAGCTCGACTTCAATCACCTCGCCAACCTTGTTGTCAAAGCTGAAATAAGCGCCGATATCATCACCGCTCAGCACCTGGCGGTGAAAAGGGTAGGCTTTGTAGTTGTTGTTATGTGGCATCCACTCGGCTTCGACATTTTTGTATAACGGCATTTTTTTAAAACCGCCAAAACGCTGCGCTGGTTTGTTAAAACGGGCTACAAAATACACCGGCCGCGCTTGTTCGCTGTGATAACAAAAAGTGCCAATGCTGCGGCTGCCTTGCACTTCAGTGGCGGAATTAATTTGCAGACTGCCGCCACTTTCGTTGGTCAGGCCAAGCCCTAAATTCAGCAGAATATTGGCCTGACCGGCCGGAAAGGTAAAGCGGCTGCGACCGCTGCGTAAGGTGCTGGTGACTTCGGCTGTTGTGTTGTATTTGCTGATTTCAGTTCGGTAATAACCAGGGCTGGCTTGTTCATCCTGATAAGTGGAACCATATTTTTCGGCGTCCAGTTCCAGCGCGCCGCTAGTTGGCATCAGCAGTAGTACACCCAAATCCGGACAGCCCACGCCACTTAAATTGACATGGCTAAAGCCGGTCAGGAATTTATTCTCGAAGATATAACCGCGCGAATTCCAGGCGGCGTCTTTTTCAAATTGGTTTAGTTTATTGCCGTCGGCGCTTTTGCCATCAAAAGCGACATTAAAAGGCGCCACTGATACCAGTGCTTGCGGATACTGCGCGCCGGGGTGGGTGGCGCCAAAGTTGGCGGTACCGATAAAAGGGTTTACGTATTGGCTGGGGCTGGGGCTGGAGCTGGCTGGCATTTCTTTAGCCTGCAGCGGAGCCGCTGGCAGACTGAGCAGCAATCCAAATAGCAGACCTTGTGGCATCGCAAAATACGCAAATCGCTTGTTCAACTTCATGGTGCTTGCTCACTCATGGTAAAAATCAGTTCGCCACCTTGCATCAGTTGCTGGTGAGAGATAGTAAAACCAGTCACCGGCGTGCCGTTGAAAGTCACCGCTTTGACATACAGATGCTGCGGCGACTGATTTAAAGCTTTAACTGTCAACTGCTTACCGTTACCCAGTTGCAGTATGGCCTGATGCACTTCCGGGCTGCCCAACACGTACTCGCCGGATACCGGATCCACCGGATAAAAGCCCAAAGCGCTGAATAAATACCAGGCCGACATTTGCCCGGCATCTTCATTACCAGCGAGGCCGTCCGGCTTGGTGCTATACAGCTCGTGCATAATCCGCCGCACCAGCGCCTGCGTTTTAGCAGGCTTACCAGCGTATTGGTACAAATAGGGCACATGATGGCTGGGTTCATTGCCATGCACGTACTGGCCAATATAACCGGAAATCCATTCTGGCAGCGGTTGCGCGGAGCTGGTTTGTGAGGCGCTGGTTTGTGAGGAAATCAGCTGCGCAGTACTAAACATCTGATCCAGTTTGGCAGTGAACGCGGCCGGACCGCCGTACAAAGCAATTAAGCCCGGCACATCATGCGGCACAAAAAAGCTGTATTGCCAGGCATTGGCTTCACAATAATCTTCCGGATGATAGGCGTTCGGGTCAAACGGCATCCGGAATTTACCTGCGCCGTCTTTAGCGCGCATAAAGCCAGTGGTGGTATCAAAATGTTGGTGATAGTTTTGCGAGCGGGCGCGAAATTCGGCGGCAATGTCAGTCTTACCTAAGTGTTCGGCCAAGCGGGCAATAGCCCAATCGTCATAGGCATATTCCAGCGTCAGCGCGACATTCCATTTGCGTTCGGCATAAGGCACGTAGCCAAGCTGCTGATAACTTTGTAAGCCAAATGCCTGCTGTTTGGCACTTTTAACCGCTAACTGCAGAATTTTATCGCCAAGTTCCTGTGGCTGTTTGCTGGTTAAGTGGCCCTTTAAGTAGTTGTCCACTAACACCGGCACTGCGTGGTAACCGAGCATCATATCGGTCTCGTTGCCCTGAAAATTCCACACTGGCAGCAGGCCAGAGATCTCGGCGTGATCCAGTAACGACAACAACTGCTGTTGATTACGCTCTGGATTAAACAACGTTTTCCACGGATGCAAAGCGCGGAAAGTATCCCATAAACTGAAAAAATCATGATGGGTATGGTCAGTGCGCTGATGCACCTGGCCATCCGGGCCTAAAAACCGGCCGTCGCTGTCGGCAAAAACTCTGGGCGCTAAAGCGCTGTGATATAAAGCGGTATAAAACTGGATTAAGTTATCGCGACTGGCGGTCACTTGTACTTGCGATAATTCGGTGCGCCAGGCTTGTTGTGCTTGTTGTTTCACTTCGTCAAAGCTCAGCGCTTCGCCTTCAGCCAACAGATTTTGCCGGGCGTTGTCGCTACTGACCGAGCTGAGCGCGGTACGGACGGTGATGTCACGATGTGCAGTGGCAAATTGCAGCAATAACGCCACTGCTACGCCTTGTTGTTGTTTGGCCGCGGCAGACAATTCGACAGTACTGAGGCTGCCATCAGCTTGCAACTGTTCAGTGTCGCAAGCCAGCTGCCACTGTAAGCTGCTGATTGGCTTTGAAAACTTAGTGTAAAAATACACTTTTTGCTTGGGCGCCCAGCCGCTGGAATAACGATAACCTTCAATACTGTAAGCATCGATAATGCGAATGGCGCTGGCAGTGGTTTTGTCCCAGTTGCGGCTATAGCCTAAATCGAGGCGGATGAGCGGGGCGCTATTTGCCGCTTGTATTTCATCAAACCGATACCGCTGATAACCGGTCCGCAGGCCAGCAGTCAGCTCAACATTGACCCGATAATCCGGCAAATACACCTGATAATACCCGGCTTGGGCTTGTTCCTGCTGATGCGAAAAGCTGGATACCAGCGTGCCTGCTGCCGGGCCGCCGTCGGTTTTTTCACGTTTGAGCGGCAAGCGCAGTGGCATAAAGGAAATATCGTATAAATCTCCGGCGCCGGTGCCGGATAAATGGGTATGACTAAAGCCGGCGATGATGGTATCGGGGTAAAAATAACCGGCGATCCAGTCCCAGCCGGTGCGGCCATTGTCGGGGCTTAGTTGTACCATGCCATAAGGCACGGTCGCGCCAGGGTAGGTTTTACCCTTGCCGTCAGTGCCAATCAGCGGATCAACAAACAACAGCGGATCGGTAGCAGTCAGCACTTCATCAGCTGAGTTGTTAGCCGTGGCTTGTTGCGGCGCCTGCTGTGCGGGCTGACTGCAGCTAGTGACGCCAACCATCAGCAGCAAGCTTGCCAACACTGCAATCGCCTTCGCCGAAACAACCTTTGCCGAATCATTATGGCAGTTATGCATCAACCCCGGCCTCCGGCTTAGTCTGCGCTGTTAAAACTAACAAGCGGCAAGCTGGCAAATCCCATACCACGCAGCACTTCAATGCAAGCACACAGGGTGTGGTAGTCGCACTTGGCACCGGCGGCGCTTTTCTCACTGCTGACTTTGCTGTTGTCGCGGTTTAGCAAGCGGAACCAGGCGCCGTATTGGTGATCAATTAAATGATCCCAGCTGTATTGCCATAAATTCTGATACGCCACTAAATACACTTCGGCGCCGGTGGTTTGGTACAACAACGCCGCCGCCGCCATACTTTCGGCCTGCACCCAGAAATATTTGTCATCGTCACACCAGCGACCGTCCGGCGCAAAACCGTAAATCAAGCCGCCATGTTCGGCGTCCCAGGCTTGCTCGTAAGCGCGGTCAAACAGTTCACACGCCTTGGTGACGAGCCAGTCCCGCGGTTGATGGCGGTGTAAAATCAGCAATAACTTGGTCCATTCGGTCTGATGGCCAGGTTGGAAACCCCAGGGACGGTACAGGTTTTTCGGATCAGCTTTGTTGTAGTTCCAGTCCGGCTGGAAACTGGGGGTGTAATGTTCCCACACCAGGCCGTCGGTTAACGCCGCTTGCCGCACTGTGATGTTCTGCGCCAAGGTCATGGCGCGCTCAAGGAAAAGCCGCTCGCCGCAGGCTTCATAAGCGGCCAGCATCGCTTCACATAAATGCATATTGGCGTTCTGGCCGCGATAATCACTGAGCACACCTTGCGGGCTGATTTCATCGGCATACAGTCCAAAATCGGCTTGCCAGAAACGTTGTTCCAGCAACTGATAAGTTTGGTTGAGTTTATGGCTGTCTTTAATTAAACCGGCTTTATGCACAGCAGCGTAACAGAGCAGCACAAAGGCATAACCATAAGCTTGTTGCGTGGTGTCGAGCGGCTGGTGGTCTTGTAAAGTCCAGGCGTAACCCTGGATATCTTCGCGCCAGTGCACTTGCTCGACATAGTTCAGGCCGTGCTGGGCGATTGCTTTGTATTTCTCTGATTTATCTGTATCAGCGGCAAATAACATCGCCGCTGTGGCGTAGTTAATGACGATGCGGGTGCTGCTCACTAGCTGTTTAAATCCCGGATTAAACAACTCGCCGTTATCAAAGTAATTGTGGAAATAACCGCCGGATGGGTCGACTACCCGTGGATCATAAAAACCCAGAATGTCCTGACAATGCTGCAGAATAAAATTCTGGTCGTAATAATTATTAGGCTGTGAGGTGCTTGGCATCATCAATCTCCGGAAATTCAACAGGCCGGGGCGACCGGCAAAAAGGGTATTAAGGCTTGTACGTCAACCTGGCGACTGGCCAAATCGGCGAGGATTTCAGTTGCGTCCGGCAGGGCGGGGAAAGCGCCTGGTCGGGTGACAGTGACGGCGCCGCAGGCGGTGGCAAATTCAATACAAGCGTGCAATAAGGCGCCTTGCGGCAATGAAGCAGCTGGTAAACAGCTGAGGCTAAACAGTAAACCACCGATAAACGCATCACCGCCGGCTGTGGTATCAACCACCTGTACTTTGGGTGGTGTGACCGTTACCGGCGCCGATCCGGCCCGATAATAGTCAATCCTGCCACCGCCGTCGGTAACCAGCAATAACTGGCAACCGGCTTGTAGGCAGTGCTCAAGATAAGCCGCTGCTGACTCGAAGCCATCACAAAGATATTGCAACTCATCCCGCGAAAACTTCACAATATCCGCCTGCCACACCAACGCATTGACCCGCTCGCGATGGGCAACGCCCTCCTGCCATAAGTTATGCCGTAAATTGACATCAAAACTGACCAGGCAACCGGCCGTTTTCGCCTGCATCACCAGCTGTGTGGTGGTGTGCGCAATAAAATCATCGGTCAGAGTATTGCTGCAAAAATGCAAAATAGGTTTGCTATCAAACCAGTCGGCGCTGATTTGCTCTGGTGTAAATAACACGTCGGCGCTTTGGTCGCGATAAAACGAAAAACTCCGGTCGCCGGTTTCATCCAGCATTACAAAGGCTAAAGCAGTTTTAGCCGTTGGGTGACGCTTCAGTAACGACAAATCCACGCCATAAGCCTGTAACGCCTGCGCCAGAAAATCACCAAATGCATCCTGGCCAACCTGACCGGCGAAGCGCGCCAAACCGCCTAATTTCGCTACAGCGACTGCGGCATTGGCCGGAGCACCGCCCGGAAACTGGCGGTAGGCTGGTAATTGCAGTGGCCCTTGTTGTTGCACACCAATATGTAAAAAATCAATCAAGGCTTCGCCAAAACACAGCACCTGACGCAGGTCTTTGGCTGCAGCGCGCTGCTGGCCTGAGGTAGAATTTACAATGATCATAACGATACCTGTGATAATGCCGAAACGCGGTGCTGCTGACGGGTGCTATACCATGCATATCCGGCAATATAACCATAAGCCAACACCGGCACGATAAAACTGAGTTGCACACCAACACTGTCAGCGACCAGCCCCTGCAGCAACGGTAAAATAGCGCCGCCGACAATCGCCTGGCACAACAAACCCGAGCCACGGCTGGTCAAAGGCCCTAAACCGCGAATAGCCATGGTGAAAATAGTTGGGAACATAATAGAGTTAAAAAAGCCAATCGCAATCACCGACCAGACCGCTACCATGCCAGTTGAGTTCATTGTCACAAACAGTAATAGAATCGCAATCAACGCATTGCTCAGCAGCACATAACTGGCTGAAATATAACGGGTCAGCAAAGCACCGATAAAACGGCCGATCATCGCACCGCCCCAATAATACGCCACCATGGTGCTGGCTTGTTTTTCTGAGAGGCCACCAATATGCTCCAGTGCCAGATAATTCACCAGAAAACTGCCAATACTGACTTCAGCACCGACATACAAAAAAATTGCCAACACACCGAGCAATAAACCTTTTTGCTGCCAAATCGAGCTTTCTGCCGTCAACAGCTGCTGGGTTGGGCTGGCTGCTGCAACCGGTGGTGTCAACAGCGGTAACTTGAGGAAATAAAAACCGGCAGCGGTGAGTAAAGTGACGCCCGCCAAAATCAGATAAGGTAACTGCACTGATTTGGCATCTGCCGTTTGGCCAGCAACTTCAGCGCTGGCCGACAAATCCGCCGTTGCCGAAAAAATCAACGCCGCACCAAACAGCGGTGCCAATGTATGACCCAGTGAATTGATTGCCTGCGCCAAACTTAACCGGCTGGCGGCAGTTTCTTCTTCGCCGAGAATCGCCACATAAGGGTTGGCCGAGACTTGCAGGATAGTCACCCCAGATGCCAGGATAAATAACCCGAATAAAAACAGCGCATACACCGAAATTTCTGCCGCCGGATAAAACAGCAGACAGCCCAGAGCGATGGTCGCCAGACCCACCATAATGCCTTTGATATAACCGATACGTTCAATCAGTTTGCCAGCCAGCGGCGACACCAGAAAATAAGCGCCAAAAAAGCAAAACTGCACCAGCATCGCCTGAGTGTAATTGAGCGAAAAGGCCGCTTTGAGTTGCGGAATCAGAATGTCATTCAGCGCTGTAATAAAGCCCCAGATAAAAAATAAACTGGTCATCGCAGCAAAGGCAAAGTGGTTGGATTGGTCGCCGCTACCCGAAATGTTAGGGGCGCCAGTGACGGCAGGCTGGCTGCCGCCCTGTGAAATTATACTCATGGTTTGGCCTTTTCTGGGGTTGTGGGGGTTGTGGCAGTTGTCGGAGCAGTGTGGTTCGCCGTCGACATTGAATAGGGTCGATCAGCAGTTGCCAAACCCCGTTGTTTATTCGGCGTGTCGCTCAGTTGGAAATCCAGCTGGCCGCCTTGGCTAAGCTCGTGATGACTAAACCAGTTTTTTGGATAAGTCTGCTGCTGCCAGGAAAGTGCCTGAATATAAGGTGTTTTAGCACTGTTACCTGGTGCATTAATTTGCAGGGTCTTGCCATTAGGTAAGGTCAGTTTGACCTTTTCAAACAACGGGCTGCCGAGTACATATTGATCAGTGCCCGGCGTTACCGGATAAAAGCCTAAAGCGCTAAACACATACCAGGCTGAGGTTTGGCCGTTGTCTTCATCGCCGCTGTAACCGTCCGGCGTGGCGCTGTACAGTTTGGTCATGACGTCACGCAGCCGCGCTTGTGCCTGCCAGGGTTCGCTGGTGTAGTTGTACAGGTAAATCATATGCTGAATAGGCTGGTTGCCATGGGCATAATTCCCCATATTCACCACCTGCATTTCGCGGATTTCGTGAATGGTAAAACCGTAGTAGGAGTCATCGAAGGTCGGTGGCATTTCAAAGACTTCGTTGAGTTTATTCAGGAAAATATCTTCGCCACCCATTGCCTGCTGCAAGCCGGCAATATCATGAAACACCGACCAGCTGTAATGCAGGCTGTTGCCTTCGGTAAAAGCATCACCCCATTTCAGCGGGTTAAACGGGCTTTGGAAACTGCCGTCTTTATTGCGGCCACGCATCCATTTGGTTTCTGGATCCAGCAGTTTCAGATAGTTTTGCGAGCGCTGTGCAAATACTGCCGCATCCTCGGTTTTACCAAGCTTACTGGCAAGTTGGTACAGGTTAAAATCAGCAAAAGCATATTCCAGGGTGCGGGCGGCATTTTCGTGAATACCGACGTCATAAGGCACATAACCTAAGCTATTGTAATAACTTAGCCCTTCACGCCCCACTGACGACACTGGCCGGCCTTGCTCCACTTCGGCGTTCTTTTTCGCCGCTTGGTATAAAGTTTCGATATCAAAATCACGGCCGCCTTTGAGGTAAGCATCAGCGATATTAATGGCTGAATTCGAGCCAATCATCACGCCGCGATGACCAGGGCTGGCCCATTCCGGCAACCAGCCCGATTCTTTATAGGTATTAACCAAGCCTTGCATGATCTGGCCATTGAGTTCGGGGTACATCAGGTTAAAAAACGGGAATACTGCGCGGAAAGTGTCCCAAAAACCATTGTCGGTAAACATATAACCCGGCAACACTTCGCCGTTGTAAGGGCTGTAATGGACGATTTGGTTGGTGCTGTCGAATTCATAAAATTTGCGCGGAAACAGCAGTACCCGGTACAACGACGAGTAAAAAGTGCGGATCTGGTCTAAATCGCCTTGTTGGATGTCGATCCGCGCCAGTTGCTGTTGCCAGATCTGATGGGCTTTTTGCTGCGTCTGGGCAAAACTATCGGCACCAATTTCCCGTTGTAAATTAAGCTCGGCCTGCGCTTCGCTGATAAAAGACGATGCCACTTTGACATGCACCTGTTCGCCTTTTTCAGTGGCAAAGCCAATGATCGCGCCAACATGCTGGCCTTCACTTTCTAACTGATTTGGTTGTAGTTTCCAGCCGTCATGCCAGCTATGACTGACGGTAAAATCTTTATCAAATTCCAGCACAAAGTAGTTGTGGAAATTGGCCGGCACACCGCCGTGGTTGTTGCGGGCGTAGCCAATAATTTTGCGCTGTTTCGGCAGGATTTTCACTTTGGAGCCTTTATCAAAGGCATCCAGAATAAGATAAGCCTGCTCAGTTTTTGGAAAGGTAAACCGGAACTGCGCTGCGCGCTCAGTCGGCGTCACTTCGGCGGTCACGTCATAATCGGCCAGATACACCGAATAATGGTGCGGTTTGGCCGATTCCGCTTTATGCGAAAACCAGGACGCGCGTTCATCCTGTTGGAATTTCAGTTTGCCAGTGACTGCCATCAACGAAAAGGCGCCGTAATCATTCAGCCACGGGCTTGGCTGATGAGTTTGTTTAATGCCACGGATTTTGTGGTCGTCATATTTGTAGGTCCAGCCATCACCCATTGGCGCGGTCATCGGCGCCCAGAAATTCATGCCCCAGGGTAGCGCAATGGCAGGGTAGGTATTGCCGTAGGACAGTTCAAAACTGGAGTCGGTGCCCATCAGCGGATTAACGTGCTGGACTAAATCAGGCGTATTCACTAAATCTGGCGTGGCGGGTACTGGTTTTTCGGCCGTGGCAGACCCTAGATTGTTAGCGGCATTGCTGTTTTTTGCCGAATCGCAACCGCTTAGCACACTTAGGCTTAACGTCAGTGTCGCGAGTAAAGCTGTTGAGTTCAAAAGAATTTTTTTACGCATTGGATTTGGTTTTCCGCTGAAATTCCCGGCAGTGCAGGTGGCACCAACATTGTGCTTAAAATGAGCTTCCCGTCATCCTTGAAGCTGCGGCTTTGTTGCCTTCTTTCGCTCGCCCCAGTCACATAGGGCAACTATGCTCCTGGGGTCTCGCTCAATTGTCGCCGCGCCGCAACTTCAATGATTTTGGGATTAAGTCAGACTGTAATCGATTACATTTAAAATTGTCCAGAAAAAATTCACTGGTTGTTCCAGCTGGCGTATTTTATCGTTTAATGGCTATTAACTACCCGGTTCTGCGCTAAATTAGTGATGAGTGTTATCGATTACATGGTGCTTGCTATTGTCAGAAAGGAGTGGGAATATAGCCAAAATCGCTATATTTCCGTTATGTTTAGCGGGCTACAGCTGAACAATATATAAAGCAAACAGCATTATCCGCTGGCTTTGGGAACGTACAGACGAATGACGAATATCAAAAAAGTGAGTGAATTGGCTGGTGTGTCGACGGCAACTGTATCCCGCACCTTAAAATCACCAGAGCAAGTAACCGAAGCCACCCGCGACAAAGTGATGCAAGCGGTAAAACAAGCGGGCTATCGGCCAAACTGGTTGGCCAGCAGCGTGAAAAGTGGTAAATCAAATTCGATCGTGGTGCTGGTTCCCAACCTGACTAACCCGTTCTTTTTGCGCATTATTGGCGGTATCGAACAAGCGGCGCAGGAAAAAGGTTATTCGGTGTTGTTGGGCGATACCCAGGGTGATAGTAAACGCGAAAACGAATACGCCGGCATGGTGCTGAGCAACAGAGCCGATGGCTTGATTCAGCTGGACCATTCTTTCCCCTTCGCGCCGCAAGATGCTGAATTGGCAGACAATGTTCCTATGGTCAGCGTCTGTGAACGGATTGAAGGTGAGCGCAAGTATCCGGTGATCGAGCTGGATAACTATGCCGCAAGCCGGGCGCTGGCGCATCATTTAGTTGGATATGGCCATCAGAAATTCGCCGCTATTGTCGGGCAAATCAGCAGTCAGATTTACCGTGAACGGCTAGCCGGTATTCGCAGTGTGCTGCAGGAAGAAAACCTGCCATTGCCGGACGAAATGTTAGTTGGCGGTAGTTATACCATCGAAGCCGGCATTGACGGGGTACGGCAGTTACTCAAACAGCCGGTCCGGCCGACCGCCATCTTCTGTTTTAACGACGACATCGCCATTGGTGCCATTCACGAAATCAAAAAACATGGTTTAAGAGTGCCACAAGACATTTCAGTGGTCGGTTTTGACAATATCAAAGTGTCCGCTTTTATCGATCCTCCACTGACCACCGTCGACCAACCCGCCTACGACATGGGCCGCCGCGCTTTTGAGGTCCTCAGTGTGCTGATGCGTGGCGAAAGTCTGACCCGTATCCGGGAAATCCTGCCATTTCAGCTGGTCGAACGCCAAAGCAGCGGCCCCGCCCGGTAATTGTTAACCGCGGTGTCAGAGTCAATTGTTAACTCTTTTTGGTTAACAATTGACTCTGACACCTTAGTTTACATATCTATATATTCTTACAATTCAATGCTTTAATTGTTTTATTTCCCTTCTGTGACCCGCAAGTGAATTTTTTTATTTTTCTGCAATTGTACAGATTGACAGCAGTGCCAATGCTGGCTAGTATCTAACCGCGATATGTAATCGATTACATTTAGCTGATTACCCAAATCATTGAAGATGGAGGTAGGCGGCAACTGAGTGAATCCCCATGAGCATAGCTGTTCTATGCGATTGGGGTTCAGGAAGGCGGCCAACACCCCTGCATTTTCAAGGATATAGGGTAAAACCATTTCCGCTGATGTTGAGAAATGCAGTGGTCATAACATCATAAGAAATAATAAAAATTAATCGAGACATGCTTTCAATGTTTACGATTACACCATTCACTGGGGGAGAACCCATGGTCAACCGGATAGATAGCAAAACGCCTGCGTGGAAAAAAGGTCTGACCCGATCTTTGCTTTCACTGGCCGTTCTAACAGCATTAGGCTCAAATTTTGGTGTGGCGCAGGCGCAAGAAGCCAGCGCGGACACCGACGATAGCTCCACAGCAACAACCAAAGAACAGGTGACGGAAGTCATTGAAGTTCGTGGTATTCGCGCCAGTCAGGCAGAAAACCTGGCGGTAAAACGTTTAGCCGGTGCCGTGGTTGATGCCATTACCGCCGAAGATATCGGTAAATTCCCGGACAAAAACGTCGCCGACTCGTTGCAACGGGTTCCTGGCGTGGTGATTTCCCGTAGTGGCGGTGAAGGTGCAGCGGTCAGTATTCGTGGTTTATCTTCTGAATTAACCTTTACCCAATTGAACGGCAATTTTATCGCTTCTTCACCTGGCGAACCAAGCCGTTCATTCGACTACGCTTTATTGCCTTCAGCGATGATTTCCAAAGTCGAAGTTTATAAATCTTCTGAAGCCAGATTGGATGAAGGTGGGGTCGGCGGCACCATTTTACTGCATACCCGTAAACCGTTAGACATGGATTCTGGCTCTGGCGTGATGAACGTTGAAGCGACTTACGCCGACGTTACCGACGACTATGAACCACATTTTACCGGTGTTTATTCCTGGAAAAATGAAGCCGAAAATTTCGGTATTTTATTGGGTTACACCAAACAAGACCGTACCAACCGCACCTTGACCGGCAGTACCAGTGATTGGCGCTGGACCAGTCAGACCATCAAACCGGTGGATGTGAACGGCAATGTCGTTCCTAACAAAGACCTGATCGGACCTATTGTCGATGCCACTGGCACTAAATATGAAGGGTACTGGGTACCACAAGTTGTCCGTGCTGGCATCACCAATGAAAAACGCGAACGTGAAGGTATTCAGATCACGCCACAATGGCAACTGACTGATAAGTTAGAAGTTGGCATCAACTATTTCGGCTTCACCCTGGGGCAGGATATGACCTTGTCGGTGCTGGATATGCCGGAATGGTCGCTGAATCCAAACTTTGTCACCAATATGAACACTGATCCCAGCAACTCGGTGATCACCGGGATTGATTATTCGGCTGGCGCTGCTGGCGCGCAAAACGACATGCAATTTCCGTGGATCCGCGGGACTTACGTCAAAGAAGAATCAACCTCCGACACCTACGATTTTAATCTGAAATATGAAGGTGATGCTTTCACGGCACGGCTGGTGTTTGGTCATACCAAAGCCAAAGGCGGCCCAACAGAAAGTTGGGAAGCGGCCTATAAGAGCTCAAACTGGGGTGAAGGCGATAAGTTTGTCGAAAACGCTGCCCAGTATGCTGGCTGGAATATGACCGGCGATAGCATCAATATGTATATGGATCCGGCCATTATTACCAATTTAATGGCGGGCGTCGGCGGTGGCCGTGACCCTGGCTCATCGAATTCCAGTTTTGTCCGCAGCACCCTGGCCGAAACCTACGGTCAGGTTGATTTAGATTTTAACGTCGATTTCAGCGTCTTTACGATGATCCGTGCCGGTTACAAATACCGCAACGGCGAATTGCACCGTGAAACCGGTAATAACTTCTTCCTGCCGAAGGATTTTGATATCGAAGGCGCGCTGGCCAGTGGCCGCGGTATTAATGTGTTTGACAGTTACCAGTGGAATGGCGGCATGCCAGCGGCCAATAAGGTGATCAATACCAGCTCCGAAGGCAATATTCCTGGCGGCTTTAATATCAACGTGATGCCAACCATTAACTGGAACGCTTATCGCGACATGATCACCAGCAATTACCAGCTGTATACCCGGATTGAAGACAACTTTGTCTACGACATCACCGAAGTGATCAACGCCGGTTATCTGCAGGGTGATTTTGAATTTAGCAGCTTGCGCGGTAACGTCGGCGCTCGTGTGGTGCGCACTGAAACCACTGGCGCATCCACCGATTTGTACACCTATTTCCTTGATCATACCGATGACGTCACCGGTTTACCTGTCACCGGCAACAAGCGTTTTATTGAAAAATTCGACGTGATTAGCCAGACCAAAACCGACACCAACGTCTTACCAAGCTTCAACATTGCCTGGGATGCCAGTGACAATCTGGTGGTGCGCGGTGCGGTGGCGAAAGTGATGTCCCGGCCGGGGTATGGCGCTTTGGGTAGCCAGGAGCGGATTAGTTTTGTGTCGGACGAATGGGCTGAAGATCGCGCTTCATTTAACGAATTACCGGGTTTCCGTGGTTCAGGTGGTAACAAAAACCTGAAGCCATATGAATCGGTACAAAGTGATTTGTCGGTGGAATATTACTATGGCAAAGGCTCAGCTGTAGGTATCGCCGTCTTTAATAAAGACGTAGATAACTTCGTGGTGCCGCTGATCATCAGTTCAACCCGCGATTTCGCCGGTCAACCGGGCGTGGTACCTGCAGGTCCTATTACCGTGAGCCCTTACAGCACCAGTGGTAACGGCAGTGACGCCAATTCGAAAGGGGTGGAAGTCTTTATTCAACATGCCTTTGAAAATGGTTTTGGTGTTAACGCCAACTATACCCACAACAAGACCAACCAAGCCAATGTCAGTGTGCAGGGCGAAAAAGTGGGTGAGTCCCCGCTGGTTGGGAGTGCCGATTATCAATACAACCTGTCGGCTTATTATGAAAACGACGACTACAGCCTGCGCGCTTCTTACAACAAGCGCGGTGAAGTGGTGGGTGGCCTGGCGAATGGCTTAAACATCTTCTCCGATCCTTATGATCAGGTGGATTTAAATGCCTCTTACAGTGTGACCGAGACATTGGTCGCGACTGCCGCCGTGGTCAATCTGACCGAGTCTGAATCTGTGCAACGCCTTGGCAATGACACCGATTCACGCTTCTTAAGCAGCAGTTATTCGGGTCGCCGTTTTTATGTAGGCCTTAATTATAAATTCTGAAGCTGAGCCTGTTGCCGGGATCTATACCCCGCATCTTCAAGCATGACGGATATATATACCCAAAATCATTGAAGATACGGGTAGGTGGCAAGTGAGCGAGGCTGGATCGCCAGCCCGGCCCGGAGCATAGCTGTTCTATGTGACTGGGTCGGACTGACGCTTCAGCGAGAGCACGCTGCCAACAACCCCGTATCTTCAAGGATGAAGGGTATACCGGCCAGGGCAGCGACATCATCATTAACACAGGATTTTGTATGAAAAATTTTCAATTAAGCAGTATTGCAGTGGCAACAGCCCTGCTGCTGGGTGGCTGTGGTGGCGCCGGTAAAGATCCGGATCCAACAGCGCATCCAACCCCGGCCAGCACAGTGGCAGAACTGAGTGGTGCCGCGGTGAAAGGCACTTTAAGTGGTGCAAAAGTGGCGCTGGCTGCTGTCAACGGCACCAGCGTGACGTTAGACGGCAGCGCCGTGACCGATGCCAAAGGCCTCATCAGCAACTTAAAACTGACCTCAGCACCAGGTTATGCCTTTAACGGCTTGTACCGCGTGACGGTCAGCACCGACGCCAATAGTAAAATGGTCTGCGACGCAGTGCGTTGTGGTGATATTGCGCTTGGCCAAAGCCTCAACGGCGCTGCACTTGGCACTTTACAGCTACAAAGTCTGGTTTGGATCAAAGCCACTTTAGGCGCCACCGCTGATGGTAAAACCGATGCGGCGTTTCAGGCCAATGCGCTGAGCACCTTAGCCACTGGCTTGTTAACTCAGGCGATTACGCAGGGCCGTTCGATTAGCGCTCTGGAAAGTCTGGCGCCGGCGCAGCTGGAATACTCGTCATTATTGCTGCGGATTTTAGGGGTGGAAGCCAACAACCTCAACCTGTTCACCGAAGCTTTGGTCAGTGCTGAGGCGGCAGCAAATCTGCAAACTGCTAGCAACAACACCAAACTGCTGTCGTTACTCAACGCCGCTTTTGCTGATTTTGCGCCAGGTGAAAACCTGCAGGCCAACTTAACCGCCAGTGCAGCTTTAGTGACCCGCGCCGCTGCCGGTGATTTTGAAGCTGCGGTGGCCCTGCGTGAAAAAGTACTGGCGGCCTGGGCGTTACACCCGGTGATCACTGAACTTGGCCTTGATGCGACGAAACTAATCGACCTGAAATTGCCGTTAGTGGCTGAACTCAAAGCCGGTGGTCCGGTGCGTGAATACACCACTGCTGACCGCATCGCCACTGCGACCATCACTGCCCGTGGTGCTATCGGCGAAGGTGAAGCCATTGGCAAAGCCTTTGATGGCGATAGCAAAACCAAGTGGCTTGATAACAAAGGTATTCCGTCGGTCGAAGCTCCGTCATGGGCCATTGTGAAATTTGCCGAAGCGGTGCCGGTTAGTACTTTGTCGATCACCAGCGCCAATGATGCCGATAGCCGTGACCCAGAGAACTTTAACATTGAAGGCTCCAACGATGGCGTCAGCTGGACACCATTGGCAAGCTTCGCTGGGGTCAGTTTTGCTGAACGTTATCAAACCCAGGATTTTGGTTTTAGTAACACCCTGGCTTACCGCCAATACCGGGTCAATATCACCAAAAACAAAGGCAATGACAGCCTGATGCAGCTGGCCGAAATCGAGCTGATTGGCCCGGTGTATGCCGATGTTGATCACACGGATGCCGGTGGCAATATCACGTCGCGCGGGGCTATTAGTGCCAGCGAAAGTGCTGACCGGGTGTTTGACAACGATGGCAAAACCAAGTGGCTGGATAACAAAGGTATTCCAACCGTTGATGCGCCGTCCTGGGTACAAATCGATTTGGCCGAAGCAAAAGCTGTTGGCACCCTGGCACTGACCAGTGCCAATGACGCTGACAGCCGTGACCCGGAAAACTTCAATCTGCAAGGTTCCAACGACGGTGGCGCCAGCTGGAGCACAGTCGCGACTTTTGCCGGTGAAAGTTTCAGTAAAAGAGCCGAGCGCCGGACTTTTAGCACCGGCAACAGCCTGGCATTTAGCAGCTACCGGCTGAATATCACCAAAAACAAAGGCAACGACACTTTGATGCAAGTGGCTGAAGTGGAGCTGATTGGGCCGCAAATTGCTGCCAAAGATCATTCCACCGGCGCCATCATCACTGCCCGCGGTGCCATTGGTGATGCGGAAAGCCCGGACAAAGCTTTTGACGATAAAACCTCCACCAAATGGCTCGATAACAAAGGCGTGCCTTCTGTTGAATTGCCAACCTGGGTGATGGCGAAATTGCCGGAAGCCAAAGCGGTGAATTTACTGGCGATCACCAGTGCCAACGATGCTGACAGCCGTGATCCGGAAAACTTCAGTCTGGAAGCATCAATGGATGGTGTGTACTGGGTGAAATTACAAAGCTGGGCCGGAGTTAGTTTTGCTAGCCGCTTAACCCGGCAGCAGTTCCCGTTCAGCAATGACGTTGGTTTTAGTTATTACCGGTTGAATATCACCAAAAATAAAGGCAACGACAGCCTGATGCAAATCGCTGAAATCGAGCTGATTGGCCCGGATTACGTGGCGCAAGATGTATCGTCATTACCTGGCGTGACCATTAAAGCCCGCGCTGCGATCAGCCCTTCAGAAAGTGGCGAGCAGGTGTTTGATAACAATCATCTGACCAAATGGCTGGACAACGGTGGCGCGCCGACTGTTGCAGCACCGGCCTGGGTTAGTGTCGGTCTGGCACAAAGTCAGATTGTCAGTGCCGTCGCTATTACCAGTGCCAACGATGCGCCAAGTCGTGACATTGAAAACTTCAGCTTGTTGGGATCCAACGACGGTACCACCTGGGTGAAAATCACCGACGTTGCCGGTCTGAACTTCGCTGGTCGCTATGAGCGGCAAGTGCTGAGTTTTGGCAATGGCCGTGCCTATCAGCACTACAAAGTCGACATCAGCAAAAACAAAGGCAACGACAGCTTAACGCAAGTCGCGGAACTGGAATTGCTGGGGCCGGTGCTTGAGTAAGTGATGTAGTTATCGTGATACAGCTGCGTCAGCCATGGACGGACTGATGCAGCCCTTCGTTCGGTGAATGAAGTTTTTTTCTTGTTTTTATCGTGTTTTGTCAGTGCATTGCATTTTTGTTTGTATGCTGGGGAAACCGATTTTTATTTTTAAGTGCCAGGAGTATGCCGATGTCGGCCAGTCGTTTATTAATCAATCCAACATCTAAGGTCAACACAACTACCAGCAAAGTAATGCTGGCGACTCCGCCATTATTTCTCGGCATCGACGGTGGTGGCAGCAATTGCCGCGCCTGGCTGCAAAATGCCGCAGGTGAGTTGTTGGGGCAAGGGCAGGCCGGCGCTGCCAATCCGGTCAATGGTTATCAACAAGCTTTGGATGCGATTGTGTTAGCCGCCGAGCAAGCGCTGATTGCCGCCGGGTTAGCGCCAACATTGCTCTCGCAACTGGTGGTCGGGGCGGGTTTGGCGGGGTTGCATCTGCCGTCAATGCAGCAAAAGTTGGCGACCTGGCAACATCCGTTTGCGCGCTTGTATCTGACCACAGATTTGGATATTGCCGCTTTAGGCGCTTATGGCGAAGCCGATGGCGCGGTGATTATTCTCGGCACCGGGTTTAGTGCATTGGGCTCAGTCGCTGGCGAAAAACTGGCGATTGGTGGTTTTGGTTTTCCGATCAACTGCACCGGTTCGGGCTCAGGCCTGGGATTGGAGGCGGTCAAACTGGCGTTATTGGCCGCCGATGGTTTGGCAGAAACCAGTTTACTGACCGAGGCGGTTTTTCACGGCCGCAGCCAGCAACAACTGGCTGAAGTGATGCTAAAGGCAACACCTGGTCAATATGCACAGCTGGCGCCGCTGGTGTTTCAGTGTGCTGAACAAGGCGACGCGCAAGCCTTACATTTGATTAGCCAGGCGGCTGCTTTTATCGAAAAAGTCAGTCAGCGCTTTTTAGATGCCGGTGTTTTGCAAATCACCATGGTCGGTGGCATCGCACCACGGTTATTGCCGTATTTACCCAGCGCTTTACAGCAAAAAATCCAGTATCAGCAAGCCGCACCCGGTCTTGGCGCGCTCAGTTTCGCGAAAACCCAATGGCATCAAGAAAAGCAGGAAAGCATCCGATGAGTAACAGACGTGATTTTTTGAAGTTATCAGCCATCGGCGGGATGATTTCCGCGCTGCTGCTCAGTCAGAAAACCCTTGCGGCCACAACGGCCGGTGGTAAATCGGCGGTACCTGGCAAAACGCCAATGCCTAAACAACCAATAGTCGTCTCCACCTGGGAACACGGTATGCCGGCCAATGCTGCAGCCTGGCAGATCTTAAGTAGCGGCGGCACCGCGCTGGATGCGGTTGAGCAGGGCGTACGGGTGCCGGAAGCGGATCCGAATGTCAGAACTGTTGGCCTGGGCGGTTATCCGGATGCGTCAGGCGAAGTGACGCTGGATGCCTGCATTATGGATCACCAGATGAATTGCGGTGCTGTGGCCTATTTAAAACGGATTAAACATCCGATTTCAGTCGCGCGCAAAGTGATGGAGCAAACCTCCCATGTGATGCTGGTCGGCGAAGGGGCGCAGCAATTTGCCAAAGCTCAGGGTTTTATTGAAGAGAATTTACTAACTGAACAAAGTAAAGCCGACTGGCAGCAGTGGCTAACATCCGGTGCCGCCAAACCGCAAATTAATGTTGAAAACCACGACACTATTGGCATGCTGGCACTCGATAGCCACGGCAATCTGGCAGGTGCCTGTACCACCAGTGGTGCGGCTTACAAGCTGCCGGGACGGGTTGGCGACTCACCAATTATTGGTGCCGGATTGTATGTCGACAACGAAGTCGGTGCCGCCACAGCCACCGGCCAAGGCGAGCTGATGATGAAAACTGTCGGCTGTCATTTGGTGGTTGAGCTGATGCGGCAGGGTTTAAGCCCCAAAGAAGCTTGCCGCAAAGCGGTCGAACGCATTGCCGCCCGCTTGCCGGATTTTGCCAAATTTCAGGTTGGTTTTTTAGCATTGAGTAAAACCGGTGATAGTGGCGCTTTTTGCATCCAGCCTGGTTTTAACTATGCCGTGCAGGCGCAAGGTTCGGCGACCTTATTAGATGCGGATAACCTGTTAAATCAGAGCGCCGGAGCCAAAGCATGAGGTTGCGGTTGCTGACGTTAGCTATCAGCATGCTGGGTTGTTTGCCTTCGGTACAAGCGGCTGCGACACAATCGCCGCAAACGGCTGCGCCGGTGACTGCAGCGCAAGTTCAAATCATCCCTGACCAACCGCCGTTTGCCTTAACGCTGGCGCAGCTCAAACAATGGTCGCCGCAATCTGAATTAGCAGCGGCCGCCAATATTTCGCGCCAACCGCTGGCCCGGCGTTTTGTCGCGCCGTTAATCCCGGAAAACCAACTGCAGGATAGTCGGCAAGATACCCAGGCAAAAGTGCTGTATGCGCCGGATGGCATGAACAATTTTGGCAATTACCTGCAAGCGCAGCCGAAATTTAATCTCTACAATTTCAGCAACTGGGCGCAAATTGACGTGCTGAACTGGTTCGCCGGTACTGCCGATTTAACAGTGCAAATTCCGGCACGGCCTTGGGTCGATACCGCGCATAAAAATGGCGTCAAAGTCATCGGCTCGGTATTTTTGGGCATCGCGCAGTGGGGTGGCAGTCCGGATACCGTCGAAAAGTTATTAGAACAGGATGCCCAGGGCCGGTTTGTGCAGGCGCATCAGCTGGTCGCCATCGCGCAATATTATGGTTTTGACGGGTGGCTGGTGAATCAAGAGACCGATTTAACCGCAGTCAAAGATGCGCAGAATCAGTTAGTCAAAGGGCAGAAAGACGCCAAACGTGGCGCCGAACTAGCTGCAAGGATGTTGGCGTTTATGCAATATCTGACTGCGATTGCGCCGCAAGGTATGGAAATTCATTGGTACGATTCAATGATTGCCGATGGCCGGGTGCGCTGGCAAAACGCGTTAAATGAGAAAAATCAGCAGTATTTACAACAAGGTAAAGTCACGTCAGCTGACGCGATGTTCCTGAATTATTGGTGGAATGCCGCGATGGTGCAGCAGTCTGCTGCCAAAGCGGATGCGTTAGGCCGCTCGCGCTATGAGGTTTATTTTGGTGTGGATTTATGGCCAAGCCGGGATGCCCAACGCGCTTTTAGTGAAAGCAAGTGGCTGGATTGGTTATTTAAACCTGTTACTTCAGCGCGCAGCACGCACCAGCAAAGTAGCGCTTATGGCTCGATTGCGCTGTTTGCGCCTAATGTGAATTTTAATTTCAGCGGTGAGCCGAAGCGACCTGCATTTAGCAATTTTGCTGAAGATGCCAGCGATCACCGCCGCTTTTACCAAACCGAACAACGGTTATTTGCCGGTGATGATCTCAATAGCGCAGTGGTCGACAGCAGCGGTTGGGCTGGTCTAAGCAAATATCTTCCGGCCAAATCTGTGATCAGCAGTTTGCCTTTTGTAACTAGCTTTAATACTGGTCAGGGGCAACATTGGTTTGAAAAAGGCCAAAAGTCCGGTGCAGGCTGGACCGATATCAGCCGTCAGGACATTGCGCCCAGCTGGCAGTTTGCGGTGTTTGGCTCGGCTAAAGTCGCGGTGAATTACGATTTTGACCAAGCCTGGCAAGGTGGCAGCTCGCTGCTGCTTGAAACCTCCACCGCCGGCGATGCCGATATTCCGCTGTATCAGACGCAGTTGCGGTTGGGGGCAAACACTCAGTTACGACTGGTGTTTCAGCCAAAAACCGGCACCGCTCAATCAACCCTTCATCAAGTGCAGCTCTATCTGCAATTCGCCGATGGTCATCGTGAATTATTCCCGCTCACCGGAACAGCTATTGGCAACAGTCAGTGGCAACAGCTTGGCGTGGCTCTGCCACAACTGGCTGGCCGCGAACTGGTCAGGATTGGTCTGCAATGGCCCGCTAACAGCAAACCTAGCTTTCGATTAGGCCAGCTGGAGTTATTGCCATGAGTTTTACAGCATCTTTGCAGCAACTTGCCGGTATCGACATCGAAATTTGCGTCAATTGCGATGATCTATCGACATTAGCGACCCAGGTTCAAGCTGCGAAGGCGGGCTGCGCGACCAGACTAGAACTCTGTGGTGCGATGCACGAACAAGGACTCACCCCAACCGTCGAAGCGGTAAAAATTGCCCGGCAAGCCTGGGGCAATACGCCCGGATTAGTCGCGATGTTAAGGCCACGCGGTGGTGATTTTTATTATCAGGCAGGCGACGTTGCGCTGATGCAACAGCAACTATCGGCACTGGCTGAAGCGGGTGCTGATGCGGTGGTGTTGGGTGTGCTGCGCCAGTCCTCCAATGGACAGATTGAAATCGACTGGCCGTTGTTGCGCATCTTGCTGGCGCAAGCGGCAGATTTGAAATTAACGGTCAATTTCCACCGTGCCTTTGATGTGTTGCCTTTTCCAACCAGGGCAGCTGCACTGCTGCGGTTACAACAGCTTGATGTGCAGCGGGTGCTGACCGCCGGTTGTGCCTGGGATAGCGGCTTGGGTGCGATCGAAGGGCTCCCGCAACTGCAACAGGATTTACAACTAACCGCCAAAGCACAGGCGCCGCAGCTGGTGATTGGTGGCGGCGTCACGCTCACCAATGTCAGCACGCTGCGCAACCAACTCAAACAACTCATGCAACTTACGCCAGGCATCAGCGTGGCCGGATGTTATTCATTTCATTGCTATTCGGCGGTGTTAACCGACGGGCGGATCGACCAGCACAAGGTCGCGGCGCTGGTTGCGACAGCTGCAATACCCCACATTTATCGTTAAGTATGGACCTTATGAACCAAGCTCACAGTGATAGCGCATTTTGCACCCATTCCGTAGCAACAGTCGCCAGCCCGGCAACCCGCCGCCTGGATTTAACCGGCAGCTGGAGTTTTTCAGAGGCCGGTAGCGATGCCTGGCATCCGGCCACAGTACCCGGCTGCAATTTCACCGATCTATTTGCCAATGCGCTGATCCCGGATCCCATGCAAGCCGATCACGAAACGCAGTTGCAGTGGATTGAACAAAAAGATTGGGTCTACCGGCGCGAATTTCAGTTAAGCGCAGCGGAACTACAAAGTCGTGTCTGGCAGTTGGAAGCTTTGGGGCTGGATACTTTCGCCGACATTTACCTAAACGGCCAACTGCTCGCCAGCACCGACAATATGTTTGTTGGTTATCAGCTGGATTGTCAGTCGTTACTGGTTGCTGGCTGCAATCTGCTGCAGATTTATTTCCATTCACCAATTAATAAAGTGAAACCGCTGCAGCTGGCGTCTGGCATGGTGTATCCGGCCGAAAACGATAAATCTGACGACAAGCTCAGTGTCTATGTGCGCAAGGCACCGTGCCATTTTGGCTGGGACTGGGGTCCACGTTTTGTCAGCAGTGGCATTTGGCGGGGCATCGCTTTAGTCGGGCATCAGGCGGTGAAAATTGACGATTTGCAGTTTACCCAGCTTGCTTTAACTCCAGCTGAGGCCAGTCTGCAGTTCGATCTGGATTTTACGGTGCTGACGCCGGGGCAATATCAGCTGCAGCTGCAATGCAGCGTAAGACCCGAACTAAAGCAAACTGTTAGGTTAGAATTCGCCGCTGGCCAGCAGCAATTTCACTGGCAGCTGCAGATGCTGCAACCACAACTGTGGTGGCCAGCCGGGCTTGGTGAAGCGTATTTATATCCGTTTTCGGTGGCGGTGTGTGATGCAAACAGCCAACAGTTGCTGGCAGAACGCTGCTTGCAGATTGGCCTTCGCACAGTAGAAGTCATCAACGAAAACGATGTCGATGGCCAAAGCTTTTACTTTAAGGTCAATGGTTTGCCAGTGTTTATGAAAGGCGCCAACTATATTCCGGCCAGTGCATTTCCGGGCAGTTTAACCGCTGCCGATTATCAGCGTGAGTTTGCGGCAGTCAGCGCGGCCAAGATGAATATGCTGCGGGTCTGGGGTGGTGGTTTTTATCAGGATGAGCAGTTTTACCAACTGGCAGATCAGCATGGCGTGTTGATTTGGCAGGACTTTATGTTTGCCTGTAGTTTATATCCAGGCGACATGGAATTTTTGGCCAATGTCGAACGGGAAGCTCGCTACAATATTAAACGGCTGCGTAATCATGCCTGTATCGCGATGTGGTGCGGTAATAACGAAGTGGATATGGGTATTGCCCGTTGGGATTGGCCGCAGAAATTTGGTTATTCCGAAGCGTTATTCAGCAAGTTAAAACAGGACTATTGTCAGTTATTTGGCCAGTTGCTGCCGGGTTTGGTTAAGCAGCTAGATCCTGCAAGGTTTTATCTGCGCTCATCGCCGATCAGTTTTTGGGAAGACGATGCCGATCATCTCGCTAACCACCATTTTTGGGGCGTCTGGCATGGTGAACAACCCTTTACCGAGTATCAGAAACGTATTCCACGTTTTATGAGTGAATATGGTTTTCAGTCCTTTCCACTGCAAAGTTCGGTCGATAAGTTTTTACCCCAAGCCGAGCAGCGGTTGGAATCGCCGATGTTGACGGTGCATCAGAAACATCCACGCGGCAATAAACTCATTCAAAGTTATCTGGCCGATGAGTATCAACAGCCGAAGGATTTCGAGCAGTTATTGTATTTAAGTCAGGTGCAACAAGCGCTTGGGCTGAAACTCGCCTTTGATGCACACCGCGCGGCGATGCCATTTTGTATGGGGACTTTGTATTGGCAACTGAATGATACCTGGCCGGCCGCTTCCTGGTCTGGCATTGATTATTACGGCAGCTGGAAGGCGCTGCATTATCAGGCGGCGCGTAGTTTCCGGGCGCAAAGTCTGGTTTTTAGTGAACATCTTAGTGAACAACATCAGCAGTTAAGCCTCAAGCTAGTGTCCGATAGTCCGCTTGCGATTGCCGCCACCTTACACCTAAGGTTGTTGGATTTTAGTGGCCAAGTTTTGTTCCAGCAGTCACAGCAAATCAGCGTCGCGCCATTGCAAGTGACCCAAGTCCAGCAGTGGTCACTGGCCGAGCTGACAAAATTAGCCGATGACCGACAACTCGTGCTGCACGCTCAACTGCTGTCCTCTGCCGATGGTCGGGTTTTAACAGACAATCTGCATTTTTTCCGGCCTAATCGGGAACTACAGTTGCAGCAAGCAGCCGCCCAGTTACAGATCAGCGCTGTCGATGGTCTGCTCACAGTGCACTTGCAAAGCCATACCCTGCTGCGGCAAGTGTTACTGGAATTACCGGATCTGGAGGGCAAGGTGCTGAATTTCTCAGATAACTTTATCGATTTGCTGGCAAATGAGCCGGTCGTGGTCACTGCGGTTATTGCAGATTTAACCAGCGCCCAAATACTGGCGCTTGCGTCGCAACTGCGGGTGCGGTCGCTGGTGGATAGCTATCAAAGCACTCTTTATCAAAGTACAGCAGGCAACGGAGCGCCGGTATGAATCTGGTCTGGATTGATCACGCCATTATCCTGCTGTATCTGATTGGCACCTTGTGGCTGGGTTTGTGGATTTCACGGCGGGCCAGTAAAGATCTGAATTCCTATTTTCTCGGTGGCAAAACCATGCCTTGGTGGATGCTCGGGGTGTCCAATGCTTCGGGCATGTTTGATATTGCCGGTACCATGTGGCTGGTCACCGTCTGTTTTGTTTATGGCCTGAAAAGTGCCTGGTTGCCGTGGATTTGGCCGATTTTTAACCAGGTATTTTTGATGGTGTATCTGTCGGCCTGGTTACGCCGCTCCAATGCGATGACCGGCGCCGAATGGCTGCAAACCCGCTTTGGCACCGGCCGTGGCGCCGAACTCTGTCAACTGGTGGTGGTGGTGTTTGCCATCGTCAGCGCCATTGGTTTTATCGCTTATGGTTTTAAAGGTATTGGTAAATTTGCCGCCATTTTCCTGCCATGGGATTTATCGCCAGACACTTATGCGCTGCTTATTTTTGCGGTGACCACTTTGTATGTGGTGAAAGGCGGCATGTACGGCGTGGTGTTTACCGAGTTACTGCAGTTTGTGCTGATGACCATTGCCGCCGTTGCCGTCGGGGTGATTGCGATGCAGCAAGTCAGTCCGGAGCAACTAGCGGCTGCGACGCCAGAGGGTTGGGACAGTTTATGGTTTGGCTGGAACCTCGATTTAAACTGGAGCGGGCTGATTGACTCGGTCAACGACAAAATTGCCAACGATGGGCTGGATTTATTTGGTCTGATGTTGATGATGATGTTGTTCAAAGGCGTGTTATTCAGCATGGCCGGGCCGGTGCCGAACTATGATATGCAACGGATTCTGGCGGCAAAAAGCCCGTCGGAAGCAGCCAAGATGAGTGGTTTGGTCTCGTTGGTGATGTTTATCCCACGCTACATGATGGTGGCAGGTTTTGCCGCTTTGGCGTTGGTGTATATGCAGCCGGAAATTCAGGCAGCGGGTGCTGGGTTTGATTTTGAACAGTTGTTGCCCTACGCCATCGAACGCTTTGTACCGGTTGGGCTGGCAGGCTTGTTAATTGCTGGTTTGCTGGCGGCCTTTATGTCGACGTTTTCGGCATCGTTAAACGCGGCGCCGGCCTATTTTGTCAACGATATCTACAAAAAGTACCTCCGCCCGGAAGGCTCGACCAAAGAATATATCCGCATTAGCCATTTGGTGTCAGTGTTGTTGGTGGTGATTGGTGTGGCGCTTGGGCTGCTGCTGGAATCGATTAACGACATTATGCAGTGGATTTTTGGTGCGCTGTTTGGTGGTTACGCCGCGGCCAATTTACTGAAATGGCACTGGTGGCGCTTTAATGCCTACGGTTATTTCTGGGGTATGTTGTCGGGGCTGATTGCGTCGATGTTATTGCCGTTGTTGTGGCCGGATTTACAGCCGTTGCTGGCGTTTCCCTGGTTATTGCTGGCGGGTCTTGTCGGCTCCATCGCCGGGACTTTATTGACACCTGCCGATGACGAAGCTGTGCTGGTAAGCTTTTACACTCAGGTGCGGCCCTGGGGTTTCTGGGCGCCGATTAAAGCCAAAGCGCTGGCGGCTGATCCTGACTTTTTCCCAGACCAAACACCCGGCCGTGATGCGGTGAATATTGTGGTGGGTACCGGCTGGCAATTGATGTTGGTGGTGCTACCGATTTGTCTGGTGATGCAGCAATGGCAAGGTTTCTGGGCGGCGCTATTGGTGCTACTGGCAACCTCCTGGTTCCTGAAAATCAACTGGCTCGATAAACTCAAGGATTAATCCCATTGAATAGCTCAATTTTCACCGGCTTCAACCGAAGCCGTAGCCGCTGCTTTGGCATTTCGCTCGCATTGACGCTGGTTTTGGGCGGCTGTGCGGCACCGGAAACAGCGTTAAATCCAACGAACTCCAAAGCAATTTCGGCAGCGTCGTCAGCAGCCAGTCCAGCTGCTTTGGATGTGCTGAAATACGTCGATCCTTTTATCGCCACCGGCGGTCATGGACATACGTTTCCGGGCGCTGTGGTGCCTTTTGGTATGGTGCAACTGAGTCCGGACAACCCAAGTAAGGGCTGGGACTGGACCTCGGGTTACCATTATTCTGACAATGTGCTGATTGGCTTTAGCCACACCCACTTATCCGGCACCGGCGTTGGCGATTTATTAGATATTTTGCTGATGCCACTGCAAGGCGATTATGAAGCGCAACAAAAAAACCAGCACAAACGGCCGTTTGCGATATACGACCATGCCGATGAACAAGCCAGCCCGGGTTTTTATCAGCTAAATCTACCAAAACTTAGCGTGAAAGCAGAGCTCAGCGCGACCGAGCGGGTGGGCGTGCATCGCTATAGTTATAGCAACAGTGAAAAGGCCAAACTGCTGCTCGATTTGGGTTATGCCCAGAATTACGACAAGTCAGTAGTGACTATGTTAAAGGTAGAAGATGCCTACACCATCAGCGGTTATCGTATTTCTACCGGTTGGGCTAAATACCAGCCGCTATATTTTGTCGCCACCTTTAACCAGCCGTTTGCCGCGCAGTTGTATCAGGATGGCAAAGCGGTCAAAGGCCAGTTGCTGCAAACCGAAAAAGGCCAGGCAGTGCTCGATTTTGGCGCTTTGCCCGGCCAGTCGCTGGTCGGCAAAGTGGCGCTCTCGTATGTCAGTATTGATGGTGCCAAAGCTAACTTAGCCGCAGAAGTGCCGCATTTTTCGTTTGACCGGGTGAAAGCAGAAGCTGCCCAGCGCTGGGCGACGCAGTTGGGGCGCTTTCAGGTGAACGATCCTGACGAAGTTGCCAAAACCAAGTTCTATACCGCGCTTTATCATAGCTATCTGGCACCGCAGTTATTCAGCGATGTCGATGGCCGCTATTTTGGTGCCGATGGCGCGGTACATCAGCCGATGGTTGATGGCAACCAGAAGCAAATTCCGCGTTATACGTTGTTTTCGCTGTGGGATACCTTCCGGGCTTTGCATCCGCTATTGACCATCACCGATCCTTCGCGTGTTGACCCGATGATGCACTCGTTATTGGGTTTTTATGATGAAACCGGTTTGCTGCCGACCTGGGATCTGATGTCGAACGAAACCGATGTGATGATTGGCTATCATGCGGTGCCGGTGTTGGCGGATGCTTATCTTAAAGGCCTCACCACAGCTACAGCCGGGCGTATTCTGCAGGCGGCCAAAGCGTCGGCGCAGCAGTCCCGCTTTGGCATCGATTTATTCGGCAAATACGGTTTTGTGCCTTCAGATCTGGACGTCGAAGCTGTTTCCAAAACGCTGGAATATGCTTTTGACGACCATGCAATTTCGAAAATAGCCGAAGCGGCCGGGCAGCAGGCCGACGCCGATTATTTCGCGAAACGGGCTTTGTTTTATCGGCAACTGTTTGATGCCAGCACGGGCTTTTTCCGCGGCAAAACCAGCCAAGGCGCATGGGTGAGTCCGTTTAATCCGATTTATGTGGCGCATCGCACCACCGATTACACTGAAGCCAACGCCTGGCAATACACCTTTTTTGTGCCGCACGATGTGCCGGGTTTAATGGCGCTTTATGGAGGCGAAGCGAAGTTCACCGAAAAACTCGATACGCTGTTTAGCATGAGTTCAAAGATGGAGGGGGATGTATCGCCGGATATCACCGGCTTAATCGGCCAGTACGCCCATGGCAACGAACCGGTACATCATGTGCCTTATCTCTATGCTTTTACCGGCAAAAAATGGCAAGGTGAAGCACGGATCAAACAAATCCGCGACAGCATGTATCGCGCCGAGCCAAATGGCCTGGCTGGCAATGACGATTTAGGTCAGATGTCGGCCTGGTATGTGTTTAGCGCTTTGGGTTTTTATCCACTGAACCCGGTTGGTGGCGACTTGGTGCTGGGCACGCCGCAGTTTTCGGATGTCACACTTAAGCTTGATCATGGAAAGTCGCTGCAGATCACCGCTGCAGCGGCGGCACCAGGCGAGTATGTCTCAGCTGTATATTGGAATGGCCAGCGGATTGCAGGGCAGGTGCTGAACTACCAACAGCTGATGCAAGGTGGTACCTTGCACTTTGAGTTTGGGCCTGTAGTTCTGCCTTAAAGCGGATTAACTAGGGGGTCAGAGTCAATTGTTAACAGAAGTCTGTTAACAATTGACTCTGACCCCACGAATAACAAACGTTCCTATATTGGGTTTAATCGATAACCATGAAACTAATCCTCGTCATTCTATCTTTGTTAGCGATGCCATTGCTGGCAGAAGCCAGCACGCAGCCAGCCGCTATGCTAAAAGTGATGAGCTACAACATTCGTTGTGGTTTATGTGAAGCTGAAGGCACGCCGCAATACTGGCCAGAACGTAAATTCCTGCTGGCGCATTTAATTCAAACCCAACAACCGGATCTGATCGGCCTGCAGGAAGCCGAGTTATTTCAGGTGGCTGATTTAGTGGCGATGTTGCCGCAATATCAGTGGTTTGGCGAAGGCAGGGACGATGGTAAGACCAAAGGTGAAAGTACCGCAGTGTTGTATCGCAAAGACAGATTGCAGCTGCTGTCAGCAAAAACTTTATGGTTATCTGAAACCCCGCTGCAAGTATCCCGCGGCTGGGACGCGCATCTTAACCGTACTTTTACCAAAACCCAGTTTAAACACCTAGCCTCCGGCCAGAGCTTTTATTTTATCAATACCCATTTTGACCATCAGGGCGCGAAGGCACAGCTGCAAAGTGCCTTATTGCTGAAAACTGAAGTGGAACAATTACCTGCTAATAGCAAAGTGGTATTAACCGGCGATTTTAATACCAAACCCGGCAGCGCACCTTATCTGGCATTGAGTAAAGCAATGCTCGACAGTGCTTTGGTCGCCAAAGAAAAGCTGTCGAAAGATAGCGGCACCTTTAATGGTTTTGGCCGTGATCCTTTGAACCCAAGCCAAACCATCGACTTTATTTTTGTCAGTAAAAATCTACCTGTGCAAAGTTATCAGGTGGATAACAGACGGTATAACGGTCTTTATCCATCGGATCATGAAGCTGTGGTGGCTGTAATTGAATTGCAGTTGCCATCGAAGTGAAGTGACACAACCCGCCATCTTTAAAGGCGGCCAACCGTAATTTTTCTTGCAAAAGTTGCTGCTTGTTAAAGCAGCAGCTAAATTTTTCTGCAGAGTAAAATTGACGATGCAGGCCACAGATGATTTGGTTAGAAGCCGCGATGGCATTTTGTGTGGTGATGATGGTGTTATCGACCATGGTCACGGTGCTGGTGGAGAGTTTTTACCATCGGCTGTTCAAGTTACGTCAGCGTGGCATGCGCCAACTGGTAGCGGCTTTATATACCGATGTTATCGCACCTCGCTTGCAGCTGGAAACCCGAGCCGCCACAGGCTTTACCAAAAAAATCACCACTTTAAGGTACATGCCGTTCGATAAGCAGCTGACCGGCTTTAGCGGCTGGTTTCGCAAACACTGGCATCGGGTGATTGTCGGCCGTGAAGTACAAAGCCTGACCGCGCTTGAATTTATCGCCAGGTTTGCCGACACCGAAGCTGGGCGCGCGCTGGCTGCGACCGCGCAGCAACTTGGTGCGCAAGTGGCGCCGCAGTATCTGACCGATTTCCTTGATGATGTTTCAGAAAAATTCGCCGATTATGGCAACAGCACCCGTGAGTATTTTGCCAAAAGAGCGCAGATGGTGTCGGTGTTGTTATCCATTGTGCTGGTGTTGGCGCTGAATCTAAACGTGGTGGATGTATTTAGTACCGTGCTACGGGACGACAAAGTGCGGCAACAGTTGCTGGCGCAAAGCGAGCTGGTCAGTCTGACCATGCAACGACAGCAACAGGCAACTGATGCCGCGGTGCAACAGTTTGCTGCAGCAACACCTGGTGCGGCACCAGATCTGACACCAACTGCGACAAAAACTGCAGCCCCACCCCAGCTCAGCCCGGAAAAGTCCGCCGCCGAATTACAGGCCAGCATGCAGCAATCACTGAAGCTTTTACAAAATGCCGCCATTCCGATGGGCGCACCCTGGCCAGATAAATTTCCTGAATTACTGGAACGGATGGCGCTGGTGATTTTCTCCGGCTTGCTCGTCGGCCTCGGCGGGCCATTCTGGTTTGATACCTTTCGCAAACTGTCGTCAATTGCCGGGGTGCTCCGCGCTTTACCGCAGGCAGCCGCCGAAGTGCAACCGCTGGAAGTGGTCAGCACTATGACGCCATTGCAGGTTTTTCAAAAAGCGTTAAAAGTACAACAACTGGCGCAGCCACAGAGTTATGCAGCGCAGCAACTAACTGAATCCGCAGGCACTTCAGTATCACCCCATGCAGCCGGAAGCTAAATCATCACCGATGGGGTCCCGTCAGAACTTTGCAGACGAACTTGCAGCAGTGCCAGATGTTGTTGCTGATCAGCATTTAGATGTTGCTGTGCAATCACCTGGCATAACTGCCGGGCTCGCTGCAGCAAACCCGCTCTGTAACACACATCAACATAATGGAATAACATGCGTTGTTGTTCAGTGTCGAGGCGCGGGTTATTACTAAAATAACGCCGGAAGTAATCTGCGGCCATTTTCCGACACCAAATGGCGGCAGCTTCGTTGGCCAGTTCATCACAAACCCAGGCTGCCGCTAAGGCGCTGTAAGCCGCAACACTCAACTGCTGGCTGGCTAGATCCAAAATCGCTTTGCATAAAAACACCCGCGCCAGTGTGGGTAAACTTTCGTCGGACCATTGCAGTTGATACGGAATACTATGCACCAGTGCCCGAATGTCGTCCGAGCAAGCATTATTCAAATCGGCAGTGGCAAAGCCGCATTTTTCACAGTAGTGAATGGATAAAAGAAAACCATAGCCGGTAGGCGCACAGACATCATTTTCCAGATTAATGCCCAGGCTCAGATCCGCCGGGCTGTCGCTGCCAATGGTTCTGGCCGTTTTCATCGGTTGCTGGCAAACGCCACATTCTAAAATCAAGACCGGTGCCGGACTGTCGATGTTTACTATCACCATGTTAACACTGCTAACATCAAGTGGTTTTTTTATGGTGATGTCTGCGACCAGTTGCGGGTCATTGCATTCCTGCATCTTGTTTGTCCTTGATTCGGTGTACATTTACCGATAAATCCCTGGTCAAACCCAGTGCATACAGTTTATAAATAGCATTAACACCTGTATGTAAAAAAGCGACAGGAACTAGTTTTTTTCCGACATGTTCTCGCTTGAATCAGCCAAACCTGGAGATTGTCGTTGATACACAAGGATGTCAGAGTCAACCGAGAGCTGTTTGCGCGTTGAGTTGATGCAGGATTTTTGAAGACATGCGAGGTAAAAGCTTCAGATTACATTGAAATTTAGCGAAAACTAGAAATGCTTTGATGATATTTCAGTTATAGGCATAGTAGTAAATCGTCAAATAAGTCATATCTTTAACAGGATTCATGGATGACCACAGCACCCACATCAAATCAGAGTCAATCGAAGGCATTTACAGCAGCTTGCGATTTGATTCACTTAGCAGTAGAACACAAAGCGACTGAATTGGATTTATCCGGACTCGAATTGCGCGTATTGCCAACCGAGTTGTACTTACTTAGCAGCCAACTTACGTCTTTAGATTTGTCTGGGTGCAAGTTACTGACCAACTTGTCGGGCATTGAACAGCTGACGGCATTAACCAAGCTTGATGTAAGTTTTTGTGAAGCGCTGGCCAGCCTGGCGGGCATTGAACAGCTGACAGCATTAACCAAGCTTGATGCAAGTTTTTGTAAAGCGCTGACCAGCCTGGAGGGCATTGGACAACTGACGGCATTAACCGAGCTTGAGGTGAGTTGGTGTGAAGCGCTGACCAGATTGGCAGGCATTGAACATCTGAAGGCATTAGCCGAGCTTAATGTGAGTGGGTGTGAAGCATTGACCAGCCTGGCCGGCATTGAACAGCTGACTGCATTAACCAAGCTTGATGTGAGTTGGTGTCAATCATTAACCAGCCTAGTGGGAATTGAGCAGCTGAAAGCATTGACCAAGCTTGATGTGAGTGGGTGTATAGCACTGAAGAGCTTGGCGGGCATTGGCCATCTGACGGCATTGTCTAAGCTTGATGTGCGTATGTGTGACGCACTGACGAGCTTGGCGGGCATTGAACATCTGGCGGTTCTAACTATGCTTGATGTGAGTGGGTGTACAGCATTGACCAGCCTTGCGGGCATTGAACAGCTGACGGCATTAACTAAGCTTAATGTGAGTGTGTGTGAAGCCCTGACCAGCCTGGCTGGCATTGAAAGACTGTCGGCAGTAACCGAGCTTAATGTGAGTAGGTGTGAAGCATTGACTGATCTAGCGGGCATTGGACAGCTGACGGCATTAACCAAGCTTGATGTGAGTTGGTGTGAAGCACTGGCCAGCCTTGTAGGCATTGAACAGCTAACTGCATTAACCGAGCTTAATGTGAGTGGGTATAAAACCCTTACCCGCCTGGTGGACTTTGGGCGATTGACTGCATTGACCAAGCTTAATGTGAGCGAGTGTGAGTCTTTGAAAAGCCTGGCGGGCATCGAAACGCTGACAGCATTAGTTTCTCTGAAAGTGAGTAAATGTCGCTTTCTTAGCAGTCTCACAGGCATCGAGCAATTGCTGAATTTGAGGTATTTAGATGCACGCCTGACATCAATCAACGATATAGAACCTTTAAAGCAGTTATGCGAGGTCTCAACAAAGCTCAAAACTGTATATTTAAGAAAAACGCCATTAGAGAACACTTATAATTTTCAATTTGCCGCAAACGAAAATAACTTGCCTGCTTTAAAATCTTTCTTTTACCAGCAAGGCACGACCCCAGTCACTATTTTACTGCCGGTAAAAGTATTATTGCTTGGGAATCATGCTGTTGGTAAAAGCACCCTAGCCACTCTGCTAGACAAGGATATTCATTATTCAGGCAGTACCCATATATTACAGGTACACCGTTATGGCTCAATTCATCAGCCTGCCAGTGTGCTAAAAGCTCTCAACTTACCGGCAGCTATGTTGTATGACTTCGGTGGACAAGACTACTATCATGGCATCTATCGGATATTTATGGGGCAAAACTCTATTCGCTGTCTGCTTTGGAAAAAAGCATCGGATTCAAACCACTATGCGGACGACCTTGATCAACAGCCTAATTTGTATTTTGATCGGCAATACTGGCTTGGTTGTTTACAACACTTTGACAGAAACAATAAAGTTGGTGCAACTACCGACGATTCGCCACGCAACCCTCTGTTATTACTGCAAACTCATGTTGATGATGGCGTCTATGAACCCACACAATTTACTCAAGCACGTGTCGACGATTTAAGTAAAGCGGCAAATCAAGTAACGCGACAAGTTTTTTGGCAGCATCATTTTTCTTTATGTGAGCCGAATCTGGAAGCTGACACCAGTAATGTGCAAGTTTCACGTGGGCTGCAAAACCCGCTATTTGATGCCGCGTTTATCAATTTTAAAGCGCAGCTGGATTATCTGATACGGCAACAACAAATTGAGATAGCGCAAGCAGCTTGGTATGGTAAGTTTTTACAGCTTGTCTTACGCTCTCACAATACCCAACTTTTTGTCACTACACCAACGGCTGAGTTGTTACCCAAATATAAAGCTCCAGGAGATCCAGACCCAGAACATTCGAAGTTAGAAGCTGCATTAACCCAGTTACACCGGCAAGGCTTAGTGTTGTATTACCCGCAAATCGTGGCTAATCAGGTTTGGCTTAACCCAATGGCCTTTGCTAAGCATGTGCATGAAAAGGTGCTGGGTAAAAAACTAGTCACTGAGTTGAAAGGGCAAATTCCACAGCGGAGATTTGAACAACAGCGTATTGACCCAGAAATCCTAAAAATCTTACAACAGGAAAAAGTTGTTTTTTTGCATCAGTTCGGCGGCGCTGATGGCAATGAACCCGAGTATATAGTGCCCAATTACTTGCCCCTGACCAATCCAAACAGTGCCGATTATCAGCTGTATACCTTTGCATTGGCGGCGCAGCCTGCGCTTACCTTATGGTTTGAACAGTATTTGCCATTAGGGCTGATTAACCAGCTGATTTGTCATTTTGGTCAATTGCCCGACCATAAAAAATTCTGGCGGGATCAGATCTTATTTACACTGGATAAGCAAAGCAATTCCGTTGGCAGTTTGGTCCTCATTAAACTCGAGTTTGCGCCAAAACTTCAGTTAAAAATCTACTTGCAAAACAGTGATCAGCAGCAGAAACCACACCATATTGGCTATTTGTATTATGTACTTATGGCGTTATATCACGACGCAACACAGCTAGAATCCGTTGATGAATACAAACGATCTTTGGAGGCTTTCAGAAAAAATGGCCGGGTCGACGAAAACCACAAAGTGCCGACTGCTAAGCTAAAAAATGGACAAGTTGATATCTTTGAGCTTGATAAAGATAGCGACTCAGAGCTATATGCCGAACAGCAAGAGAGGGTTGCAGCCTTAAGTGAGTTGTATAAAAAAATCTATCAGGCACCACCTGCAGATTTGCGGTTGTCGGTGGGCGGGAGCTGTTTTGTTTGGGCAACACAGCTGACGAAGTTAGAGCAGAAAACCATGTTGAGCGCAGTCGATGTCAATGCTGACAAACCTTCCGACACGCTGGTGGAAGCCTCGTTGTTTGCCCCATTTATGTTGCAAACACCGAAAAAACGCTTAAAGGTGTTTGTGTCTTATGCACATGAGGATCTAGCTTACCGTCAAAAGTTGCAGCAATGTTTAAACCCCTTGATCAGAGAAAACAAAATAGAGCTATGGCATGACAGTATGATCGATGCGGGCTCGTGTTGGGATCAGGAAATAAAACGCAAACTTGAAGCAGCAGATGTCGCTATTGTTTTAATCAGCTCGTCATTGTTGGCCTCCAATTATGTAAACAACGAAGAAATGCCCGCGTTGCTGGCACGGCACAAAAGTAATTTGGTAGATATGGTTCCGGTGTTGCTGGAGGCCTGTATGTATGAGTGTTGGCAAGCAAATCATCTGCAGTTTTTACCTGTTTGCGGGCGCAGTGAAGATTTCCAAACCACTCAGCAAGGTGCCAGCGCGGGCTTGTTACCAATTGAGGAGTGGCAATTTCCGGCACAAGCATGGAAACAACTTGGCGAAGCAATACAAGCGCGGTGTGATAGAAGCTGATTCGATAGCAGGCCACAACAAACATTCACAACTAACAATAAAATCAACAGGTTCCAAGGATGACAACAACAGCTTTTCAACACCCCGGCGCTTATCAAGAAGCTAAACGCTTGATCAATGAGGCCTTAATCACAGGGGCCTGCCATTTGGATTTAAGTGAATTGCGGCTACGTTATTTACCAGAGGAGCTGGCGCAACTGGCGGGGCAGTTGACCAGTTTGGATTTGAGTAATTGTAATGCGCTTACTAGCTTGTTTGGTATCGAATGGCTCACCTCCTTAGCCTCGTTAAAATTGAGATGGTGCACAGCTCTAACCAATTTGGAGGGTATCGAGAGGCTTGCGGAATTAACTGAGCTTGATCTGAGTTGGTGTTTAACATTAACTCACATATCTGAGCTTGAAAAGCTGTCATCTTTGCGCATGTTAGATGTGCATGGATGTGAGGCACTGACTGGTGTCCTAAAAATTGATCATCTTACGGCCTTAATCTCGCTGAATGTGAGTGATTGTGCGGTGCTAGTTAACCTTGCCGGTATTGAAAAGCTGACCGCGTTAGTTTCGTTAAATTTAGACGGACGTCTAGCGCTGGCAAACCTTGCTGGTATCAGGCTGCTACCGAAGTTACGTTGCATAACACTGCAAGGGAGCGCAGAACTTACTAGCATTGCCGGTATTGAACAGCTTTCTTTATTGACGTCGTTGAAAGTGTTTGACTGCGAAACCCTTACTAGCCTATCCGGTATTTTTCAGTTAAAAGCTTTAACCTCTTTAACTTTAAATAATTGCAGTGCACTGTTGAGCTTTGCTGGTATTGAACAACTCCAAGCCTTAAAGTCGTTGTCTATAACTGGATGTGAATCTTTGGCTAATTTAGCGGACTTTGGACAATTGTCTGCATTAACTGAGCTTGAAGTAACTGGGAGCGACTCACTAACGAGTCTTGCTGGTATTGAGAGACTAAGGTCATTGACTGCGTTAAATTTGGATTGGTGCCGTTCGCTTACCTGCATTGAGGGAATTGAACAGCTCAAATCCCTAACCATATTGGAGATGGAGAGGTGTGGCGCACTGACTAGCCTTTCAGGTATTGAACAGCTTGCAGCCTTAACTAAGCTGGATGTAGGTTGGTGTAAATCGCTGACAAGCCTATCAGTCATTAACGAGCTGACCATGTTAACTGAACTCCGCGTTAGCGGATGCCAGGCGTTGACTAGCATCACTGCCTTTGAAAAACTGGCTGCCCTGACGAGGCTGGATATTCGACAGTGTAACGCGCTGACGAGCCTTTCTGGCATTGAAAAGTTATCGTCATTAACTTCGTTGGATCTGAGTGGCAACGAAGCGCTGATGAGCCTTGCTGGAATTGAGAATTTATCGAAATTAACTTCGTTGGAATTGAATGGAAACGAAGCGCTGACGAGCCTTTCTGAAATTGAGAAGTTATCGACATTAACTTCGTTAGATCTGAGCGATAACGCAGTGCTGACAAGCCTTTCTGGAATTGAGAAGTTAACGTCATTAACTTGGTTGAATCTCAGTCGCAACGAAGCGCTGACTGACCTGTCGGGCATAGAACAACTGACTGGCTTAAGATGGCTACTCTTAGGTGGGGTAAACCTGACTTTGCCAATCCAATTAGCTGAGCTGCTAATGTTAAGTGTGGCGCGCTTGCGAGTTCATGCTTTCGGTGGGCTCGCCATTGAACATGTTCCACCTGAACTCACTCGCAATTTTAATCAGACCGCCTTTGAAGATTGGTTGCATGCCTGTCAAACCCAAGGATTTGCACCTGCCCGACAACTGAAAGTGATGTTGCTGGGTAACGGTCGCATTGGTAAAACTCAGCTAGCACGGCGTTTACGGGGCGAAGGCTTTGATGAAAGCGTGCACAGTACGCACGGTATCCAGCTGCATAGTGTCAGCTGGCAGCAATTATTTCAGGATAAACTGGCTGTAGAGCCGAGTGACGCCGACTTACAGCTGCATTGCTGGGATTTTGGTGGTCAGGATGTGTATTTAGGAACTCATAGTCTGTTTTTAGATGAACAGGCCGTTTATTTACTGTTGTGGCACCCGGACAGTGAAAACACTAAATTTGTCGATTGCGAAGCGTTAAAAATTCGCAACCGGCCACTGAGCTACTGGCTGGCTTATCTGAAATCTCTGGTCGGCGACAAGGCTAATATTCTTGTTTGCCAAAGCCAGTGCGACAGCCCAGATCAGCATTGCAATGCACAGGTCCCGAACCCGCCACCTTTTAAAGCACTGCGTCAGCTGGATATCAGCAGTAAAAGCCCCGATGGCCTCGAGCAATTTTACCCGGCATTTAAACATGCACTCAAACAACAACTCAACAGCAACAATGATATCTGGCTGCCGAGCAGTTGGCTGGCGGTGGAACACGAGATTCGCCAGCGGATCACGTTACAGCCGTCACTCAAACAACTGCCGTTTGCAGAATTTGTCTCCTTATGTGAACAGCATCAGGTGGCAGCGTCTGCCACGCTAGCCAATTACCTGCACCAAAGCGGCGTGTTGTTTTTCCGCGATGGTCATTTTAATAACCAGCTGATTTTGGACCAACAATGGGCGTTGCAAGGCGTGTATTTATTACTGGAGCGGGAGCAGGTGTTGCCTGAGTTGAAAGATAATAACGGCAAGTTCAGTAAAAACACCTTACAACGCTGGGTTCGGCAACAACAGTTAAACATTGCAGATTTACCGCTGTATTTAGAGATGATGCAGCAGTGCGGCGCTTGTTTTGAGGTGAGTGATAGCACCTACATAGCGCCGGATAATTTACCGGAGTTTGATGAAGCGCGGGCGGCGCAAATCTGGCACCACAGCACTGCCGATATTGAAATAAAGCTGAGTTATACCTTTTTGCATGACGCGACCATGCGATATTTGCTGAGCAAAATTGGTGCGATTGCCAAACAGCACGCTTATTACTGGCGCTATGGCTGCTGCTTTTATCAGCAAAGGCATCAGTGCAAAGTCTGGTTTGACTGTGCATTATTGCCACAAACGGCTGAGCATCAACAAAACTACAGCCAACCAGGCGAAATTACCTTAAGGTTAGCGGGCCAGAACGCTGTTGACCTGGCCGAACATTTAGTGGATTCGATCACGGAGGCAAGCCATCTGGGCCAGCTTCCTGTCGTACATTGGCTAACAGGCCAGCCAACAAATCAGCGGGATGAACAGCAGGATCGAAAGCCTGCAGAGCCATTCGCCCAGTTAGGCCCCGCCGCACCACCACCTGCAACGCCGGCGATTTATTTTTCGTATGCTTGGGGTGATGAACGCGACAGCAGGCAACTCGCCAGTAACACTCTTTATCGTAGTTTGTCTGATACCTATGGCGAAGGTAATGTATACCGGGATCAGCAGAAGATGCGGCCCGGCGACAGTATTGCCGCTTTTGAACGGGAGATTGCCCGCGGTCATTTTGTGCTGTTGGTGCTCAGTCAGAAGTATCTGTTTGACTCGTTGCATTGCATGAAAGAGCTGGCGTTACTTTACGAATCCGTCCAACGCCAACAGCTTGCGTTTTGCGACAAGGTTATTCCCGTCGTTTTAGCTGACGTTCAAATTGATAAACCAGTCGACCGGTTAAAAATTGTCAGACATTGGCAACAAAAGCGAGCTGAACTAGATGAGTTAATTACCGAAGTCGGTGCTGAAGCGGCTGGGAAAAGCTCTGTCGATGAATTAGAACATTTACGTGCAATTGAAAATAGCTGTGCCAACGCTTTGGCATGGATCAGCGATTTAGTCAGCGAACGTCAAGCCAAGTTACAAGTAGAAGCTACCCTGCAGTTAGTTACGAGAAAAGTTGCAGACTCGCTTAAACAACACTAAACATATTGTTGCCCGTTGACACGACGGGCTTTGCGCAGGCACCACATATGTAGTCAAGTCAACCTGTGGTGTATCAAAACCTGTTTACAAGGAGTGTGGAATGGTCATGCCTATTCAATTTGCCGCGTTCGGCAGCAGTCAACAACCCGCTGAACTAAGTGATGGTGATTATCTTTGTCTACAAAGCCTGCAGCTTGACACATCATCCACACAACGCAAAACAACCGGTAAACAGCTGCAGACGCTGACTGCAATCCCAGGCGAGCAACTTGTGCGGCTGACGCTGGCGAACCCTGTGGGGCAGGAGCTGAAGTTGTGGTTACATCCTGATAACGCCAGAGCTTTACTCCTGAGTCAGCAGCAAAGTGCGTTGGAGCAATCGGATGTTGTGCAAATACCAGCACAGGCGCAATGGCGCGTCGAGACCGGTCAGTCGCAACGCAGTTTGTTGGGAGACGTGTTTTTTAAGTCGCTGGAACT
This sequence comes from Rheinheimera sp. SA_1, assembly GCF_001669775.1. Lineage (GTDB taxonomy): Bacteria > Pseudomonadota > Gammaproteobacteria > Enterobacterales > Alteromonadaceae > Pararheinheimera. Next base: position 894,835 of record NZ_LXWK01000011.1, on the reverse strand, counting down.
GTTCGGATTACCGACTAAAAAAGAGTTAGCTGAGCTGACAGCACTGAAAGTAGGACAACTGCTGGATGGGCAGGTCAAAGAGGGGGTGTATCGACTAACCAAACAGGCGATCCCATCTTTGAAGTTGCAGCAGCCGGTGAGGGTGGATGCGGTACCTGATCCGGTATTGGTGCTGATCCATGGAACATTTGTTGATACAGCTTCCAGTTTTGGGTATTGGTGGAATGGCCGCGTGCAACTGGCTGATGAGCTGTTTAAAACTTACAAGGAACAGGTCTATGCACTGGATCACGCGACCGTGCTGCGAAGTCCGCTGCAAAATGCATTGACGCTGGTTGAGGCGTTACCGAATAACACCGTCTTGCATTTAGTCACCCATTCACGTGGTGGACTGGTTGCTGAATGTCTGGTTCGCGCCTGTCAGCCCCTGACGAAGACGGATTTGGTGTTGTTCAAAGAACCGGCGTATCAACAGCACCTCGTCGATGTGCAGCAGCTCGTTGCAGTAGTCCACGCCAAAAATATTAGGGTTGAGCGGGTGGTACGAGCAGCTTGTCCGGCACATGGCACTTTGTTGGCGTCAGATCGGCTCGACAGTTATTTAAGTGTTCTGATTTGGTTGTTGGAGCAAAGCAAGATACCGGTAGCGTCTGAACTGCTGGATTTTGTTAAAGCGGTCGCCCGCGAGCGCACCGATCCAAAAGCATTGGCTGGCATTGAAGCAATGCGCTATGACAGTCCTGTAATCAAATGGTTAAACAGCCCAGTAGAGCCTGCTATCGAGAGTCAGTTGCGGGTGATTGCAGGTGATATTGCCGCAGATTCGCTGTTCTCCTGGATAAAAGTGTTGTTAGCCGATAGTTTTTATCGCACCGACAATGATTTGGTGGTGCAAACCAGCGCCATGTATGGCGGCGTGCAACGCAGCGACGCGCGGTTTTTGTTAGAGCGTGGCAGCAAAACCAATCACTTTAACTATTTTGCCAATCTCAGCACGGCCAACTCCATGCTGGAGGCGCTGACAAAAGCAAATCCGCTGGGGTTTGCGCAGATTGGGCCAATGTCCCAAAAAGGCTTGGATGTGTCGGGCAGCCGCGGATATTACCCAAATATCCTGCCGCCGAATACGATAGGGAGCAAAGATAAACCTTTGGTTCTGGTATTGCCTGGCATCACCGGCAGTCACCTCAGGCGGGGGACGCAACGTGAATGGCTGGCTATTCATCGGGCTTTTGGGTTGCTGGACAGTATCAAGATAGATACGCCTGATATTGAACCGGATGGTTTAATCGAAACTTATTATCAGAATTTAGTTGAGCAGCTAGCTGAACACTTTGAAGTGTTGTCTTTTGCATTTGACTGGCGCTTATCATTAAAAGACAGTGCTGCGAGACTGGCTGCAGTCTTGCAACAACAACTAAGCTATCGCAGCTCACAGCCAATTCATTTGGTGGCGCATTCGATGGGGTCACAGGTGTTTCGGGTATTACAGCTGGAACACAATGCGATCTGGCAGCAATGGTTGCAGCGAACTGATACCCGGGTTGTGTTGCTGGGGCCGCCAAATCAGGGGTCTTGGACACCTTTGATGATGCTAACGGGTGATGATGTCATGGCCAAGTTGTTAAGCGGACTAGCTGGCGACTTCGATACTTTGCATACCCGACAGCAAATCTGTGGCTTTCAGGGCTTACTGGAGATGCAGGCCGGTATGCTGGATCGCCATTATCCGCTGTCAGCATTAAGCAATTGGCAACGGCTGGCTGATTTGGACAAACAATTGGCTGAACTGCGTAACCCCTGGTTCAGTCGTGTTTCGAAAGCGCATATCTGGGCAACACCCACTCAGCGTATGCTCGATGACATTCTGCAGTTACGTGTTAGGTTGGATGCTCAGTATCCGGAACTACAAAAATTCAAAGATAAAATCAGTATTATTCTGGGGAGCAGCGACGAAACGCCTTGTGGGGTGACACATGATCCGCAACGCGGGGTTGAGTTCGAGTTTACTAAAGCCGGAGATGGTCGGGTAACCTGGGACAATGCCATAATCGAAGATATTCCGTGCTGGCTGAGTAAAGCAGAGCATGGTGATTTAGCAAAAGATAAAGAGGTTATAACTGCCTGTCTGAACATACTCGCGAAACAACCCGTGAGTCAAGGCAGGGGCTTGACGCCGTTCTCCCGACAACAACGGGGAGAATTTCAACCTGAGCAGGTCGTGTGGCGTCAAGCGCGACTGCCAGGTTTGACTGATTCTGCATTACACCTGATGGCCAACACCGATAGTCTGGCTTTGGCGCTGTCTCGCTCTGTATTTACTCTGCCCCGAGCGGGTTCCGAGTTACCGCCATTGCAGCTGGAAGTTCACAATGGCGATCTGCGATTTATTGGTCACCCACTTTTGCTCGGGCATCAGATATCACTTGAACTGACCGGTTCAGAATATGTGGTGAACCAGCTGCTGGGCGGTGATTTGATGCGATCGCTTAGAAGTGGTGTCTATCCAGCACTGCCAGGTCAGTTCCAGGTATTTCATAACCGACAAGTCAACAGCAATGATCCGCTTGCATTTCCTAAACCTCGCGCTGCTATTGTCGTCGGACTGGGCGATGAAGGCGATCTGACGCCCGCTGAGATCCAGCAATCCGTTTACGCTGGTGTTGTTGGTTACTGCCTGCAGGTGGATGGCCCGGCACAGGGCATCGTGCTGGCTGCGACCACCCTTGGTAGTGGCGGTATTCTGACCGTCAGCCAGTCAGTCGAAGCGCTGGTGCAGGGGGTGTTGAACGCGAATCAGAAACTGACTCAGTTAACGGGTTCTTGTACGCGGGCTGCCAGCTGGATAGCCAAATTAGTCATCGTGGAACAGTTCCATAATCGAGCGCTGGAAGCCTGGCATAAGTTGCATTCTTGCCAAACGCTGAGCAGGTCGATGACGATCGAGCTTTCGTCACACTTGGCAGAAGGACAGGGCGCTGTATCCAAACCAGTCGATGGCCATTATCGCGGGGCAAAATATGACTTGATTCGGATTACAGAACGGTCGATCGATAGTGAATATTTAACGCTAGAGTTTGCCCTATTTACCCGACGAGCCCGTTCGGAAATTTATTTTAAAAAGTTACAGAAAGGTCAAATCAAGGAACTACTGAAAAATGCGCAAGCGATTGGGTCATTTGACCGTGAATTAGCACGAACTTTATTTCAGCTGATTTTCCCGCACGAGCTGAAAGCGGCACTGCGAACAGCTGGTGATGTGGTGCTGGAGCTGGATGAAAAAACCGCCTGCTACCCGTGGGAAATGCTGGATGATCGTGATGAGCAGCAATGGCAGGCCGCTGAAAAAACCTGGGCACTGGCCGGAGAGGGCGCGTTGTTACGCAAATTTCGGACTGCTTCGTTTCGGCGCCAGCCTGAGGCCGCCGTGAGTAGTGCTGTTCTGGTGATTGGTGAACCGATTAGTAATGCAGCGCCACTGCCGGGAGCTGTTGCTGAAGCCAGACAAGTGGCAGCGTTATTTAAATCTTCAGTGAAGTTGCTGTTGCACAGCAGTAGTACCGAGGTGTTTAAAGCGACGCTGGCCGGCGAGTGGCAAATTATCCACCTGGCCGGCCATGGTGTCTATCAGCCTGCAGGACCAACCTCTACCGGCAAAGCGGGTTTAGTGCTGGAAAATGGCATTGTCTTCGGACCAGCGGAGTTTGAAAGTATGGAAACCGTGCCTGAGCTGGTTTTTGTGAACTGCTGTGAGCTCGGGAAAATTGATGGTGATCAGCCGTCATCTTTTCCTGATTTTGCCGCCAACATTGCTGAGCAGTTGCTCAGAAATGGCGTGCGTTGTGTGGTGGCTGCAGGATGGGCAGTCGGAGACCATGCCGCTTTACAGTTCGCCACTGCATTTTACGATGCATTAACTGGTGGTATGCCCTTTGGTACAGCAGTGCAGTTGGGGCGGCAGGCGGCATTTGCCGCTGACAGAACGGGAAATACCTGGTCAGCGTATCAGTGTTATGGTGAACCGGGTTGGCGGTTAAGTGCAAATACGAAAACGACTCAGCCGCTTGCTGAGCAAGTGATGGCTAGTGCTACTGAATTGCTAGTGGCGTTAGAAATGCTTAAAACCGGCGCGATGGCGGCAGAGTTGTCCCGTAAGGATGAATTAAGAACAGAATTAAACCGGTTGTTAAGGCAACAACCGCAAGAATGGCTGCATCAGGGACGAATTGCAGAAGCTATTGGTCAGGTCTGGTTGAAACTTGGTGAAAAAGATCAGGCTTTTCACTGGTACACACAGGCAGTGCATGCCCCGGATGGCAGTGCAGGTTTTGCCGCCTACGAGCAGCAATTAAACCTTGATGCCAGGCTGAACGAAGACAATGAAATAACATTGTTGCAAGTTGTTAAACAGCTAATCGCTTTTCTGACTGTTGCGGAGACCTCTGAGCGTTGGTGTCTGCTTGGTTCTGCTTACAAGCGCTTAGTGATGAAGGCTAATCCTGATGCCGATGCGAAAAACGAGGCAATCTATCTTAGCAAGATGATTAAAGCCTACCGTCGTGGTGCTGAATTGCCATGTAATAATCCCTATTACCCTCTGTGGAATGAATATTTGGCCCGCTTACGCTTATTTTGGCTGGGTAAGCTGAAAGAAAGCGAGTTGCCCAATTCAGCTGATTGGCAACAATTAGAGTTCATATTGCAAGAGGCTGCCTCTCACTCACCCGATTTCTGGAATCACATAGGGCAAATCGAATTACGTATCTGCCAAGCATTGGTGTCAAATAATCTCAGTGAGCAGATTACGGATATTATTCGTCAGTTGACAGCTCTACAGCTGGTTGTTAATAACACTATGTATTGGCAGTCGGTCTATGATACGGCCACCTTTGTATTGCCACATTATCATGCAAAAACTGAGTTAGCTGATGAACAGCAGGCAGCGATCCGCTTACAACTTCTACTAAAACAGTTGAGCGAATAACCTTGCGAGGCAAACAATGGCAGAGTATCTGGCGCGCGTTAGTTGGGAAAGTGTGTTGCGCTTTAAAGATTATTGGCAGCAGTCATCTAAGGCGTCTGGGCCGGTGTCATTAAGTGATCAATATGGTTCGGATCAGCCGGTCCTGCAAAAACTCAGGTATGCCGATGGTCTGTGGTTGTTCATCGCACCTGAATTTGGCAAAGGCGCAAATCGCCGGATCCTGCCGCCTTCGATACTGGGACGAATTGAAATTACTCATCAAAGGCTTCCGTCCTCTGATATCGTGTTAGCTGATGGAGCTCCCGCCTGCTGTTGCCCGGCAGCGCTTCCCTCCCAAATCGATATCTCACGCGGATTTAAGTTCTGGCGGGGCGGTGTGCCAGGGCCTGCTATGCCTATCCATAATGCATTTTCGCTGTTTAAAATTCTGACTTTTGTCGGTGAAAAAACAAAGATAGACCCGAATTGCGCGGGGTGTCGGGCTAGCAAAGTGCCTCAGCAAGGGCCTTATGGTCACCTGATGTTACACTTTCAGGCTATCCGACAGTTATCAGTCTACGGTGCAAATCAGCTGTTCATGCTACAAGACAAAATGGTACAGAAAAAAACTGTATTCTTCAGCCATTGCCACCGCTCTGCGGCTCCTTTAGTTGAGGCTGTAGCTAATTTGTTGGAGCCGGAAGCGCTGTGTTGGTGGGACACTAAGGTGATGCCGCAAAACCGTTGGTACAATGCCAATTTGCTGTTAGATATGCTCAGTGATGGTATTCGGCAGGCGAGAATATTTATCGCCTTTGTGACACCAGATTATTTTGATTCACAATGGGCTCGAGTTGAATGGGACAAAGCGCAGCAAACCCCAGGTTTATTAGTGCTGGCTGTAATGCTGGGGGGGACAACTCCCGAATCTGTAAAACGAGTGATTCAGGCTCAGCTAGGAACAGATGCACCTAAAATTAGCGATTTTATCCGGCAGTATTTTTAAAAGATAGAAAGTTAGGACTTAACCGATATACAGCTACTCACACAGGAAATTTTACGCGCTCATATAGCGGAAAATTAATAAAAGATTGGTAGTTGGTGTTTGGGGGTAAGTAACATTGTCGCTGAGCGGGGGAAGAAAATGCAAATCTCTGGATTTTTAGTAAATTATATAATACGGCTATAAACGTAACTATTTAAAGGTCTGCGCCCCAGCGTGGAACAGTGAAATTATAAATTCCGATCCTTAACCGTTCCGAAAAATGTTTTTTCAAGATGAAAAATCATAAAGTAGAGGTCAAGGCATTGATAAATGGTGGCCCCACCTGGACTTGAACCAGGGACCGATCGATTATGAGTCGAGCGCTCTAACCAACTGAGCTATAGGGCCGTGTTTGATGCAGTTGCGAATGCACTATGCAATAAAACGCAGGCAGTATAAGAATTTTTCGGACTGTTGTCACTTGCTGTTGCAGGCTTTCCTTCGCTAATTGCTGGTTTTTTAGACGCTTAGCTATTGAGGGGAAGCTTTAGGGCTGTGTATTTGTCTAAAAACTGCAGCTGTCAGCAAGTCAGCTGTCACTGAAAAGTGCGCGTGGTGTTTGCAACACATCATTCAGCGATGGAAGTAAAAAAGCGCCCGCAGGCGCTTTTAAAAACTTCCGTTCAACTAAACAACCACTACTCGTCGAGGAAGCTTTTTAATACTTCTGAGCGGGAAGGGTGACGCAACTTGCGCAGCGCTTTGGCTTCGATTTGACGGATCCGCTCACGCGTTACGTCAAATTGTTTGCCCACTTCTTCCAACGTGTGGTCGGTATTCATATCGATACCAAACCGCATCCGCAGTACCTTGGCTTCGCGGGCGGTGAGGCCTGCCAGCACTTCATTGGTGGCTGCTTTTAAGCTTTCCATGGTGGCTGAATCCAGCGGCGATTCTGAACCACTGTCTTCGATAAAATCGCCTAAATGCGAATCTTCGTCATCGCCAATCGGTGTTTCCATCGAAATTGGCTCTTTGGCGATTTTCAGCACTTTGCGGATCTTATCTTCCGGCATGCCCATGCGCTCAGATAATTCTTCCGGCGACGGTTCACGCCCCATCTCCTGCAGCATCTGCCGTGAAATCCGGTTCAGCTTGTTGATGGTTTCAATCATGTGCACCGGAATACGGATGGTGCGTGCCTGGTCGGCGATTGAACGGGTGATAGCCTGACGGATCCACCAGGTGGCGTAAGTTGAGAACTTATAACCACGACGGTATTCAAATTTATCTACGGCTTTCATCAGACCGATGTTGCCTTCCTGAATTAAATCAAGGAATTGCAGACCGCGGTTGGTGTATTTTTTCGCAATCGAAATTACCAGACGTAAGTTGGCTTCTACCATCTCTTTCTTGGCGCGGCGAGCTTTAGCTTCACCAATCGACATCCGGCGGTTAATGTCTTTGATTTTGAAAATCGACAGGCCGGTTTCTTCTTCAATTTTGCGCAGTTTATCGGTCGAACGCACCAGATCGTCGCGCATTTCTCCCAGTTTTGGAGAATATGGCTTGTTGGCGGCGATTTCGGTATCGATCCAGGCGCTGCTGTTTTCGTTACCGGTAAATGCTTTTAAGAAGTTTTTCTTTGGCATTTTCGCGTATTCAACACAGTTTTTCATCACGATGCGTTCCTGGACGCGCACGCGGTCCATCATTTCACGCATGTTTTTGACTAAACGGTCAAATTGCTTTGGTACTAACCGGAAACAGCGGAATACTTCACTCAGCTTTTCGATTTCAGCTTTGGTAGTCGCATGTTCGCGGCCATTGCTGGTAATTGAATTGCGGGTTACTTCGTATTGGGTACGCAGTTCACCGAATTTGATTTTGGCAACTTCCGGATCCGGGCCGGTATCGGCTTCTTCCGTTTCGCCATCTTCTTCTTCGTCGTCACCGGTTAAATTAGTATCTTCATCAGCTAATTCTTCTTCCGGCACGTCTGAACCGATATGCGTTGCTGTTGGCGCGATATCGTCGACTTCGTTCGGGTCAATAAAAGCAGAAACGATATCGCTTAAGCGAATCTCTTCAGCTTCAAATTTGTCCCATTGTTCAAGCAGATAGGTAATTGCTTCCGGGTATTCAGCGACCGAAGTCTGAACCTGATTGATCCCTTCTTCAATACGCTTGGCGATGTCAATTTCGCCTTCACGGGTTAACAGTTCAACTGTACCCATTTCGCGCATATACATCCGGACTGGATCGGTGGTGCGACCCAGTTCTTTATCAACACTCACCAAAGCCTGTGCGGCTTCTTCGGCGGCGTCTTCATCCGGTGCCGCGTCAGACATAATCAAGTCGTCAGCGTCAGGTGCGGTTTCAAACACCTGAATACCCATGTCGTTAATCATGCGGATGATATCTTCGATCTGATCAGAGTCGATGATATCTTGTGGAAGGTGATCGTTTACTTCGGCAAAAGTTAAATAACCTTGCTCTTTACCTTTTAAGATAAGGAGTTTTAATTGCGACTGAGGATTATGCTCCATAGAGGCTGTTCTTCCACCCAAATATGTTAAATTTCAAAAATGCGAATGAGCGAGTATAACAAAGCGCGGCTTTTCTAGCCAGCAACCTGAGCTCATCTGCAGTTATTTGCTCTTGAATGCCTTCAACAGCATGGCGTATTCGTGTCGTTCGGCCACCGATAATTTACTTAATTGGTCCTTGCGTTGTAATGATTCAAGGCGCTGCTGTAAATATTGGTCTTCGATCGAACGAAACGTATCTAAAAACTCCTGAGTTAATTGCTCTTCTGCGACCTGATGATCCCATAAAGCTAATTTGCTCAGAATGTTGTACTCCGGTAACTCCCGCCAGTATTCCAGCAGCTGGGCTGTGGTTAACTGTGGTTTTTCTATTAAATGCTGTTGAATTGCCAGCAACAAAGCGACGCCGGGTAAATTCGCCTGCGCTAGTTCCGGCGCATGCGGCATCACTTTTGCCAGCTGCGGGTATTGCAACAACAAAGCCACGGCCCGACGCATCGGTGTGATTTTGCTGGTGGTTACCGGCGTGGTGCTGGTTTTGGCATTACTGCTTTTTGGTTGCTGATTGCGGTTTCTGCCAACCAGATTGGCTAGCTTCTCCAGCAATAATTCACGGTAAAATTCACTGGGGATCGTCGCAATCAGCTCATTTGCTTTGACCCACAAACCGGATTTCCCGGCATCGCTGGATACATCCAGCTCTTGCAGCAGATGATCAAACAGATAATTGCTTAACGGTACTGCCTGATCGAGCCGGGCTAAAAAGGCTGCTTTGCCTTCTTTTTGTACCAGTGAATCCGGATCTTCGCCGTCAGGCAAAAATACAAAATTAAGTTCGACGCCGTCTTTTAATTGCGGCAATGCGCTTTGCAGTGCCCGCCAGGCGGCATCACGACCAGCACGGTCACCGTCGTAACAACAAATCACTTTGCGACAAAACCTGAACATGGTTTGCATATGGTCTGAAGTGGTTGCAGTGCCGAGACAAGCCACGGCAAAGGCGATTCCTTGTTCGGATAACGCCACCACGTCCATATACCCCTCGACCACTAACAGCCGTTCCAGCCGGTCCTGTTGTTGTCGGGCTTCATACAGGCCGTAAAGTTCCCGGCCTTTATGGAACAATCTTGTTTCCGGCGAGTTCAGATATTTTGGGGTACCGTCACCCAAAACCCTGCCGCCAAAACCAATCACCCGCCCGCGTTTATCGCGGATAGGGAACATAATGCGGTCGCGGAAAAAATCATATTCGCGGCCATTTTCATTACGATTGGTCAGCTTTAATTCAAACAGCTGATCGCGGGAAACTTTGTTGGCGCCGAGTTGTTTCAGCAGCAAGTCCCAGCTATCAGGGGCATAACCAATACCGTATTTTTCGATAGTCACAGCCGATAAGCCACGTTTGGCAACATAGGCCGCTGCATGTGAATGCTGACTTAATTGTTGCTGATAGCTCTGCGCTGCTTTTTGCATTTGACTATAGTCATCAGCCGTACCCTGCACATAAGTTTTTGCTTTATGGCCGGCTTCACGCGGCACTTCAACGTGGTGAATTTTTGCAAGCTCTTCAATGGCTTCCACAAATTCGAGTTGTTCAAACGCCATCATAAAACTAATGGCATTGCCATGAGCGCCACAGCCAAAACAGTGATAGAACTGTTTGTCAGCACTCACAGTAAAAGAAGGCGATTTTTCGCTATGGAAAGGGCAACAAGCGGTATAGTTTTTACCGGCTTTTTTTAACGGCACCCGTAAATCAATCAGTTCGACGATGTCTGTACGCGCTAACAAATCATCGATAAAGGGTCTTGGGATTTGTCCTGCCACCTTTTTCCTTTTGCTTAAAAATGCTCATTTCAGAAAAAGACAAACCGTGCGCAAAGGCACGGTGTGCAGTTTAACAGCTATTACTATGGTTACAGCCGATCAGTTCAGTCGGTTTTTCACCAGAGCACTTAACGCGCCCATATCGGTGCGACCCTGAACCTGAGGCTTTAACCAGGCCATGACTTTCGCCATGTCCTGCATTGAGCTGGCTGCTGTTGCTGCAATCGCCTGCGTCAGCATATCGTCCAACTCAGCCTGAGTTAAGGCTTGCGGTAAAAACTGCTCAATGATCGCGATTTCAGATAGCTCAATTTCTGCTAAATCAGCTCTGCCGCCGGCAGTATACTGAGTCGCAGATTCTTTGCGTTGTTTGGCCATTTTGGTCAAAATTGCAAGGATATTGGCATCGTCAGGTTGCATCTGATGGTCGATCTGACGTTGTTTAACTTCAGCCAGTGCCATCCGGATGGTACTAAGACGCAATTTGTCTTTGGCACGCATTGCGTCTTTTTGTGCTTCCTGAAGTTGCTCGAGCAGAGCCATCTGAGGAATGCGGTCTTAGTAAAGCTTGATACGACGAGCGTTTTCGCGAGAAAGCTTTTTCATGTGGCGCTTAACAGCAGCAGCTTTCTTACGTTTACGAACCCAAGTTGGCTTCTCGAAGAATTCTTTTGCACGTACATCAGCCAATACGCCTGCTTTTTCGCATGAACGTTTGAAACGACGTAACGCTACGTCAAATGGTTCGTTTTCTTTAACTTTAACAACAGGCATTAAAATCTCACCTCGGTTTATCTGGATACCGCGTTCTGGTCAGCGGCTAACCAATACGTTTAAATTTGGTGCGGCATTTTACTCAAAAGCCACGCCTAAAGTAAAGCACTTATATGCTTTGCTGGCTCTGTGCGTTGGATCCCGTTACAATTCGCGGCTTAGCGCCGGGTAGTGAGGGGGAAAAATGCGGGTTTTAGGTATCGAAACGTCCTGTGACGAGACCGGAATTGCCATATATGATGGCGAAAAAGGTCTGTTAAGTCACGTGTTGTATTCACAGATTGCTATACATGCTGACTATGGTGGGGTAGTGCCGGAACTGGCGTCACGTGATCATATCCGCAAGACTTTGCCTCTGATTAAACAAGCTCTACAGGAAGCCGGAGTCAGCGCTGACAGTATTGATGGCGTGGCTTACACTGCTGGTCCTGGTTTGTCTGGCGCATTATTAGTGGGTGCTTCGATTGGCCGGAGTCTGGCGATGGCCTGGGACAAACCGGCGCTTGCGGTGCATCATATGGAAGGGCATTTATTGGCGCCGATGCTTGAAGCAAATCCACCGCAATTTCCTTTTATTGCCTTGTTAGTATCGGGTGGGCATACCCAGTTAGTGCGGGTAGATGGCATCGGCCAGTATCAGCTCTTGGGTGAATCTGTAGATGATGCTGCAGGCGAAGCCTTTGATAAAACAGCTAAATTGATGGGGCTGGAATATCCGGGCGGGCCTTTGCTGGCCAAACTTGCGACGCAAGGCGATGCTAAAAAATACAAATTCCCACGCCCGATGACTGACAGGCCCGGCCTTGATTTTAGCTTCAGCGGCTTGAAAACTGCGGCTTCAAATGTGATCGCTGCCGAAGGCAATAGCCCGCAAGTGCAGGCTGATATTGCCGCGTCTTTTCAACAAGCTGTTGTGGATACATTGGTGTTTAAGTGTCAGCGTGCGCTCAATGAAACCGGGCTAAAACGATTGGTTGTGGCCGGCGGCGTCAGTGCCAATACCTCATTGCGCGAACAGCTGCAGCTGCTGCTCAGTAAAATGAAAGGTGAAGTGTTTTATCCGCGCAAAGAGTTCTGCACTGATAATGGCGCCATGATCGCATTTGCCGGATATCAGCGTCTTAATGCGGGCCAGCAGCAAGATTTGAGTATTGGCGTGACGCCACGCTGGCCGATGACGGAATTACCTGCGCTTTAAGATGCTTTACCTGCAAAATAAAAATCCCGCGTTATGCGGGATTTTTTATACGTTCATTGAAGTTAGCTGCTAAATCCTGGCTTTTCGCCCGACAAATGCCCGCGCAATATCGGCCCAGTCTGGCTCTTTGCCGTACATACGGATGCCCAATGCAAACACCCGGCTGGCTGCGGTTTTAAACCACCATAAGCAACCGATCAACAACGCCAGCGCCAGTGCCCATTCCCACATTGGTACTGCTGAGTTGGCCATTCGCAGCGGCATTGCCGCAAATGAAGTCAGCGGGAACAGACTTAAAATCTGCATCATCAAGCCCTCAGCATTGTCCATCACACTAAAAGCCAGACCCAAAGGCGCGGCGGGCAGAAACATCATAATGCTACGGCTGGAGTGATTTGGGTCATCAATAGTTGCAGCAAACCCAGCCATAAAACTATTGACCAGCAACAGGCCTAATCCGACAAATAACAAAGCACTGAACACTTCAAAACCGGTCATTGGGATACTTTGCATTGGTTTGTTTTCAATGAGCCGGAACGCCTGGATCACCAGAAAGAAAAACAAACCGCTGGTCAGCATTGATTTTAAGCAAAACAATGAAATCCCGAGAATTTTACCGTCCATCCACTGCTGCGGTGTTAACAGCGTCAGCAACTGTTCGGTGACCCGGTTTTGTTTTTCTGTGGTGATGGCAGTGAACATAAAACCAAAACCGGAAAATACGCCAAGAGCCAGTAAAAACAGCAAACCGGCGCTGACCAGTTTCTGGCCTTTGTCATCTTTGGCACCGGTATCAGCTTTCAGCAGTTGTACTTTGATATCAGGCAGTTTTGCGATGAGCTGCTGTTGTTCAGCACTCAATGGCAAGGCGTTAATTAAGCGCTGTTGTTGCCATTTTTGCACCGTGGTTTTCAGTTTGTCCTGCCAGCTGGCTTTTTCTTCCGCCAACAACTGTACCGGCGTAACGGTGGTATCAATCACCGCATCCCAGACTTCGCCTACACCTGCTTCTACGTCGGCTTTTTTATCAATAGGCAATAACTGAAATTTAAAACCATTCAGTTCCGGCACGCTGCCAGCGGCTGCCAGAACTGCAACGTTATAATCCTTATCCAGCGCATTCTTTAGCACCGGCCACAGACTGGATAAAGTAAAAATTAACAGCATCAGACCAATGCCGATTAGCTCTTGTTTCCATTTAAAATATCGTTTGAATTCAAAAATTGCGATGGTCCAGATTTTCATGCGACAGCTCCTTCGTTGCTTGGCGATACTGCACTTTCAGGTGTCAGGTTGTGATGCTGCACTGCGGCAAGATATAAATCATGCAAACTGGGTTGTTGCCTGCTGAAATCAGCCAACGCACCGAGCTGACTGAGTTGCTGAAGCAGTTGATTCACGGAGACATGCTCACGTAATTCCAGTAAAAATTGCTGCGGCGCCTGCATGTGCCACAGCCGGATGCTGGAACAAAGGTCAAGCTGGCTAGTGTCAATTGCATCTGCAAAAGTCACACTGTAACTGACCTTTGGATCCAGTTGCTGCGTCACCTGTTGCAGATTGCCTTGCGCCACCACCTGACCTTTGTTCAGCAACATCATCTGATCGGCCAGACGTTCAACTAATGCCATCTGGTGGGCACTGAGTAACACCGTGGTGCCTTTAGCTTTGAGCTCGGCCAAAATAGTCAGCACATGTTCCTGATTAATTGGATCAAGCCCGGAGAAGGGTTCGTCCAGAATCAGTAATGCTGGTTGGTGCATCAGACAGCTAATCAGCTGCACTTTTTGCTGGTTACCCTTGGATAGTTTCGACAGGTTTTCTTTGCGTTTATCAAGTAAATCAAGTCGTTGTAACCAATGATCCAGCTGTTCGGTAATTTGATGCTTACTCAATCCGCGCAGTTGGCCGATGTACTGCAGGTTTTCCACCACGGTTTTATCCAGATATAAACCCCGATCTTCCGGTAGATAACCAAAACAACCATCCGGTAAGGTGCTGTAATGCTGGCCTGCCAGGGTCACGCGAATATGCCCCTGATCAGGTAACGTCAATCCGACCAACATTCGGATCAACGATGATTTGCCAGCGCCATTCGGGCCCAGCAATGCAAAAATCTGCCCCCCGGGGATGGTAAAACTTAAATCCTGTACCGCCTGCACTGTGCCGTAGGTTTTGGCAACGTGCGACACTTCGATATTCAACATAACAACTCCATTTCATGCGAACTAATGTGCTGGAGCATACCTTTGGTGATTTGTTGATGTGAACATTTATTTGCATTTCTGCTGCAAAACGGGGAGGAGCGGCTGATTTCGACTGTTGAGTGGTTTGTTGCCTGGCGCTTGCGGTGTTGTGTATAGCGTCCTCTGCCAAAGTCCATGCATTCGGATCTGGTTTTCAGTAGAATGCAGCGGCTTTATCGGGTTGCCTACCGATTTCATTTGCCGGAGGCAGTGTTTGTAAAAAAGGGTTATACATGCTGCTGATGATCGACAATTATGATTCGTTTACTTACAACCTGGTGCAATATTTTGCTGAGCTGGGGCAGCAGGTTGTGGTGCGGCGTAATGACGACATTTCTCTTGTGGAAATAGCGCAACTGGCGCCGGAATTTCTGGTGATTTCGCCAGGTCCATGCAGCCCGGATCAAGCAGGAATATCAATGGCTGCGATCCGCACTTTTGCCGGGATAATTCCTATTTTGGGGGTCTGTCTGGGGCATCAGGCGCTGGCACAGGCGTTTGGTGGCAAAGTGCAACGGGCTAAACAAGTGATGCACGGTAAAAACTCGCTGATCCGCCATACCGGTCAATCGGTGTTTCAGGGGCTGAATAACCCACTTAGTGTGACTCGATATCATTCGTTGGTGGTGGACAAAGATCAGTTACCCGCCGATTTTGAAATCACTGCCTGGACCGAGCATGCGGATGGCAGCATCGACGAAATTATGGGGCTGGCGCATCAAACTTTACCGCTGCATGGGGTGCAATTTCACCCGGAGGCGATATTAACGGAACAAGGTCACCAGTTATTAGCTAATTTTTTAACATTAGCAGCCCTTGCGAGGCCTACTGCGGTTGACAGCTGAACGACCAAATCGCACACTGCCTTAGCAGAAGAATTTGGAATAATGTGTAGCATGTCGATTGCAGTGGTATTACAGCAACGGTTTTTTGACTGTATGCTTGAAGTCCGTCCAGAACAAACCCGGTTTGGCGTCAAGGCCGGTCAACGAAAAGTGCAACAACCCGACACCAAACGCACCTTGCTTGCTATCGAGCAACAAGCGCAGCAAAATCGCCAGGCGGGTGTTGCGGCCAAACAGCAGTTTCTCGAATTCACTCAGGCCCATTTACACGACCAGGTGGCCGAAGATTTGTTTCTGAAGCTTGGCAAATTCGAAACCATTGCCAGTACCGTGTTTAGTCTGGCTGACGGGTTTCCGCCGGTGTTGGATGCGCTGAGTGCCAGAGCCGTGACTTTAAGTCAGTTAGAAGCGCTGATCAGTAAAGTAGATTGGTTAAAAGAAGACATTCTGAAGCTGGTCAATCAGCCGAATTACCGCAAAAAAACCTCATCTGGCAATTACGTCAAAGAATTAAAAACTGCTTTGGGCATGGTCGGTATCGAATCGTTAAAACAAATAGTCCCGGTATTTGGCTTAAAACGTTGTCTGCCACATTCGACCGATCCGTTTACCGGCTTTAAAACCAACATTTGGGAATATAGCCTGGCCGTCGCTATTGCTTCGCAGCGCCTGGCTGAAGAAACCGGCGACAATCAGTTTGTGGCTTTTTGTGCTGGTTTGTTTAACAGCCTCGGTTATTTTGTGGTAACCCGCACTTATTTAAGAACTTACCAGCAAACCAAACAAACCGCCTTGTTACAAGCACGGGATGCCCGTGACACGGTGCTGACCGATGCGTTGGACAGCCTTAATGCCGATGCCAGTTTTCTGACCAGTTGTTTCCAGGAATTTGCCGCTATTATCAGCGCCGATTTAGTCTCAAAATGGCAACTGAAACGGATCCCGCTGTGTAATACGCTGGACCAACTGGCCGAAGGCGTTACTTTTCAGGGCGCCAATCAGCTGACCCGATTGTTACATCAGGCGGAGTATTTCGCCCAATCGCAGACGCTTCGAAAAGCCAAATTGCTGTCCGATGCTGAAGATCAGCAATGGCGGCATGAAGTGCAATTACGCGAAGATTATCTGCATATTTTGCAAAATACCCGGCTCGATAAGCTCGATTTAGAATAATCTGCAATTTTTTTTCCGATATTCATGCAACTGGTCATAGGCTATTCCTAAGCTCCATGGCGGGTTGCATGCCTGATCTGCTGGCGTTATCAGCCAATTTGAGCACACTGCTTAGTTATTCATTGCTTCTGCAAATCTATCTGCAGCCCTTGATTTTCTTGGGTTTCACCGATTTTCGCTCAAGACTTTCAATTTTTATTCTGTAATAATAAATGCCAATCTGCACAAAAAAACATCGGCTGGAGTGCGTCCGGCCGCCGACTGGTGCGTCGCCCGACCACCCGGTTCAGTTGCCTGAGGAGAACAGAATGTCTGAACAATTTGCTGTCAATCGTGCGTTATTCGATGAAGTTATGGTACCCAATTATGCTCCGGCCAATCTGATTCCGGTGCGCGGGCAGGGTTCACGCGTTTGGGATCAAAACGATCGTGAATATATCGATTTTGCCGGCGGCATTGCGGTGAACTGTTTAGGTCACTGCCATCCGGCACTGGTAAATGCCTTAACCACCCAAGCTAACAAGCTGTGGCATTTAAGTAATGTGATGACCAACGAGCCGGCACTTCGCTTAGCGAAAAAACTGGTCGACAGTACTTTTGCTGAAAAAGTTTACTTTGCCAATTCTGGCGCTGAAGCTAACGAAGGCGCGCTGAAACTGGCACGCCGTTATGCGCTTGATGTGTATGGCGAACATAAACAAGACATTATTTCCTTTGGTAAAAGTTTCCACGGCCGTACTTTCTTTACCGTGACGGTCGGCGGTCAAGCAGCCTATTCTGACGGTTTTGGACCAAAACCAGGTGCCATTCACCACGCTGAATACAACAATCTTGAAAGCCTGAAAGCCCTTATTTCTGCCAACACCTGCGCGGTGATTATGGAACCCATTCAGGGCGAAGGCGGTATTATTCCGGCGACGGCTGAATTTATTCAGGGTGTGCGCGAGCTTTGCGACCAGCACCAGGCGCTGCTGATATTTGATGAAGTCCAAACCGGTGTTGGCCGCACCGGCCAGTTATACGCCTACATGCAATACGGTGTGGTGCCGGATATTCTGACCAGCGCCAAATCGTTAGGCGGCGGTTTCCCGATTGGCGCCATGCTGACTACCACCGCTATTGCGGCGCATTTAAAAGTGGGCACCCATGGTTCAACCTACGGTGGCAATCCACTGGGTTGTGCTGTTGCTGAAGCTGCGCTCGATACCATTAACACGCCGGAAGTATTGGCCGGTGTGACGCATAAAGAGCAGTTATTCCGTCAGGAGCTTGCAAAGATTAATGCTAAATATGACGTGTTCAGCGCTGTACGCGGCCAGGGCATGTTGCTTGGCGCTGCGCTCAGTGAGAAATTCAAAGGCCGCTCGCGTGATTTCCTGCTGGCCAGCGCCGAACTTGGTTTATTTGTGCTGATGGCTGGTACCGATGTGGTGCGTTTTGCGCCAAGTCTGGTGATCCCGGATGCAGATATTCTCGAAGGCATGGCCCGCTTTGAACAGGCTGTGGCCAAAGTGGTGAATGGCTAAGGTCTAAGCACCGGAACCCCGGTGCGAGGATTTAGTCATAACCAACAATAACTAAAAAAACGAAGCAAATAACGAAGCAATTAAAATGGCGGGCCTGAAGCACCCGCCGCAACTCTGGAGTAAGCGACGATGATGGTGATTCGCCCAATCCGCGCCGACGATTATCCTGCCTTATACGATATGGCAGTCGAGTCCGGCCACGGTTTTACCTCTTTGCCGGTCAACGATGAATTGTTGCAGCGCAAAATTAATCGATCTGAAGATTCTTTTGCCAAAGAAGTCAGCAAACCAGGCGACGAAGGGTATCTGTTTGTATTGGAAGATACCGAAACCGGTTTTATTTGTGGCACCAGCGCCATTGAAGCGGCGGTGGGCCTGGATGATGCGTTTTATCATTATCATCTGGGTAAAGTGGTGCATACCTCAAGGGCGCTTGGTGTCTATAACACCGTTGATATTCTGACCTTGTGTAACGATTACACTGGCGCAACTGAGCTCTGTACTTTGTTCCTGCGCGAGCAACGCCGGTTAAAGCACAATGGTAAGTTACTGTCGCGGTTCCGGTTTTTGTTTATGGCGGAATTTCGCGAGCGGTTTTCTGACCGGGTGATTGCCGAAATGCGTGGAGTGTCCGATGAAGTGGGCAATTCGCCATTCTGGCAATGGCTGGAAGAGCATTTCTTTTCGGTCGATTTCCCGACCGCTGATTACCTGACTGGCATTGGTCAAAAGGTGTTTATCGCCGAATTGATGCCGAAATATCCGATTTACGTCAGTTTGTTAAGTAAAGAAGCTCAGGCGGTGATTGGTCAGGTGCACGCCAAAACCAAACCAGCCTTGGCGCTATTGCAATCTGAAGGTTTTTCGACCACTGGTTATGTCGATATTTTTGATGCCGGGCCAACGGTTGAAGCCAAGCTGGAACATATCAGAACAGCACGCAACAGCCGCCGTTTGCAGGTGCGGGTGGCGGATGTTAGTGGCGGCCAGCCCTATTTGATTTGTAACTGCGATCGGCAAAATTTCCGTGCCAGTTGGACGCATTTGCATGTCAGTGAAACCAGTGAAGAAGTAAATTTGCCGCCGGATCTGGCCGCTGCGCTGCTGCTGCAGGACGGTGACTGGGTACGCCTGGCGCGGCTGTAAGCTTCGGCTTTTAAATTTTGCCTGTTTAAGCTTCACGTTTTTAAGTTTCGCTGATGCAACATCAATAAATTCAGGACTTTCAGATGACAACTCATTTTATCAATGGCCAGTGGCAACTAGGTCAGGGCGCACTGTTTACTTCGGTTGACCCGGCAAAAAACCGGGTGATTTGGCAAGGTCAGGCCGCTGACGAGCAGCAAGTGGATGCGGCTTTTAAGGCAGCACGGCAGGCGTTCGAAGCCTGGGCTGACCTTGGGTTTGCAGCTCGTGCTGATATCGCCAAAGCTTTTGCCGCCCAACTCACTGAGCACAAAGAAGCGCTGGCGCTGACTATTGCCGAAGATACCGGCAAGCCGTTGTGGGAAACCCGCACCGAAGTGGCGGCGATGATTGGCAAAATTGATATTTCGATTCGGGCTTATCAGGAACGCACCGGCGAAAAAGAAAACCCGATGCCCCAAGGCCGCGCTTTTATCCGTCACAAACCGCATGGTGTGGTGGCGGTATTTGGTCCTTATAATTTCCCGGGGCATTTACCCAATGGCCATATAGTTCCGGCGCTGTTGGCGGGCAATACCCTGGTATTTAAACCCAGTGAGCTGACGCCTAAAGTGGCCGAAGCTACCGTAAAATTATGGCAGGCCGCAGGTTTACCTGCAGGCGTGCTGAATCTGGTGCAAGGCGAAGTGGCAACCGGCAAAGCCGTTGCTGCGCATCCCGAACTGGACG
This sequence comes from Rheinheimera sp. SA_1, assembly GCF_001669775.1. Lineage (GTDB taxonomy): Bacteria > Pseudomonadota > Gammaproteobacteria > Enterobacterales > Alteromonadaceae > Pararheinheimera. The sequence continues at coordinate 874,874 of NZ_LXWK01000011.1, read as the reverse complement.
GGTTATTTTTTACCGGCAGTTCGCGCACCGGGCACTTTTTGCATCAGCAATTTTCTGGTCGGCCGGATAAAATTCTGGCACTGGAAATGGGCGGCAATAATCCGTTGATTGTGACTGAAGTCGCCAACATTGACGCCGCAGTGCACGACATTATTCAATCGGCGTTTATTTCGGCCGGTCAGCGTTGCACCTGTGCCCGTCGTTTGTACTTGCCTGCCAACAGCGAAGGCGATGCCATTCTGGCGCGCTTGCTGGAAGTCAGCCGCCAGTTGACTGTAGGTTTATACGACGCCGCTGAGCAGCCGTTTATCGGCGCGATGATTTCCAATAAAGTCGCGCTTGGCATGTTGGCGGTGCAGCAGCAGTTGGTGGCGCAAGGCGGCAAATTATTACTGCCGATGCAATTATTGGTTGAAGGTACGGCGCTGCTGACGCCAGGCATTATCGACTGTAGCAACGCCGCAGCCTTACCAGATGAAGAACATTTTGGGCCTTTACTCAAGGTGTTCCGTTTTGCTGATTTTGATGCTGCGATAGTTGCCGCGAATCAGACCAGTTTTGGTTTGTCTGCCGGGCTGTTGTCTGACAACGCAGCCTTGTATCAGAAATTTTTCCGTCGCATTCGCGCCGGGATCGTCAACTGGAACCGGCCTATTACCGGCGCTAGTTCGGCAGCACCTTTTGGTGGCATCGGTGGTAGTGGCAATCACCGCGCCAGCGCTTATTATGCGGCCGATTATTGCGCTTATCCGGTGGCTTCGGTGGAAATGCCCACACTGGAATTGCCAGCGCAGTTGTCGCCAGGGATCCGTTTGTAACAGCGCAATACGCACTTTCGCTAATATTCAACGCGCCAAATGCATTTAAACAGCACCAGGCGCGTTTTTTATAGCAATGCAGATAATTATTTTCAGACAAAGCTTTACCCTGCTTCCTGTTCTGTGGCAGATTTGACTACCTTCTGGTTATAACGGTTTTTGGTTTTTACCATGGTTACTGACAAACCCGGCTACGAGCACCTGATCCAGTTTTTAACGGAGCACCTGGCGTTATTCGAACAGGCCGGTACCCAGACCCGCGATAACAAAACGCTGGGCGTGATTATTGAAGAGCGGATTGCCGAGCAGATTATTCAGCTCTGTACCCAGCACACCGAGCTTGAAACGATTCACCGCAGTCAGATTATCCGCGAAGTGGACGGCATCATGTACGACTTCCAGGAAGTGCTGGCATCAGTGCTGAACCGGCCCGCCACTGCTGAGCAGATCGAATTGATTAACGAAGTGGCGTTACTGATCAAAAACCTGTTTGATACCGCTATTGCCCATCTGATGGACTAAACCTTTGTCCAAACCGCCCGCCTGACATGCACGTTGTCGGCGGGAACCTACTGCAATACCTTTTTAGGTCTATCCTCAGGCCGGCATTTTTAATAGAATGCCTGCCTACATTTTTGCCAATTTAGGCAATTTCTCGAAATTTCTGGGAGCATTCTGATGGCAGGCGATAACCAACTTCACGCAACGGTATCCTGGGCTGGCGACAGCAGTTTTATTGGCCGCTCCGGCAGCGGGCATGCGGTGATGTTCGATTCGAACAAAGACGAAGGTGTTGCTCCAACGCCAATGGAAACCCTGCTGATGGCTGCTGGCGCCTGTTCATCGGTCGACGTGGTCAGCATTTTACAAAAAGCTAAACAGCAAGTGACCGATTGCCGGGTGGTGCTTACTGGTGATCGGGTTGACACTGTGCCGCGCGTATTCAGTAAAATTCATCTACATTTTGAAGTAACCGGCTTTGATGTCAGTGAAAAGCATGTGGAACGGGCGGTGAATTTGTCAGCGGAGAAATACTGTTCAGTGTCGATTATGCTGCAACAGGCGATGACCGTGACGCATTCGTTCAGCGTACATGCCTCAGAAATAAAACCTGTAGGCTAATAAGTTCCAACGTTATTTTTGATGATAAGAAACTGCCCGTACCTTGCAGGAACAGGGCAGTGGAGAGCGTATACCGTGGTAAAACCTTTTGAAAAATTGAAGCTGCATGGCTTTAACAATTTAACCAAAAGCTTAAGTTTCAGCATTTATGATATTTGTTACGCGCCGACCGAGCAGCATCGACAGGAATATATTTCGTATATTGATGAGCAATATAACGCTGACCGCCTGACTGATATTCTAAGCGAAGTGGTTGATATCATTGGCGCGAATATTTTAAACGTGGCGCGGCAGGATTATGATCCACAAGGTGCCAGCGTAACAATTTTGGTCTGTGAAGAGCCGATTGATAATCCAGGCGCGGCCAATCAGCCAACGGCCGAACAACCTGGCCCGTTGCCGGATGCGATTGTTGCTCACCTCGATAAAAGTCATATTTGTGTGCACACCTACCCGGAACACCATCCGCATGGCGGCATCTGTACTTTCAGAGCCGATATTGAAGTCTCGACCTGCGGCGTGATTTCACCGCTTAAAGCGTTGAATTTCCTGATCCATAGTTTTGAATCGGATATCGTCACCATCGATTACCGGGTGCGTGGTTTTACCCGTGATGTGCATGGGGTGAAGCATTATATCGACCATCCTATTCATTCCATTCAGAATTTTATGGATGAACAGACCAAAAATGCCTTTCAGATGGTCGACGTCAACGTCTATCAGGAGAATTTGTTTCATACCAAGATGATGCTGAAAGACTTTGATTTGAATAACTATTTGTTCGGTTCCGGCGGCAATTCGCTGAGCCCGCAAGAACAAAAAGACATCAGCAAAAAAGTAAAACGGGAAATTCGCGAGATATTCTACGGGCGCAACCTGCCAGAGCTGGATTAACGCTTTACTGCGGGTGTGTCGGGCGGGCCTTTCAGTTCAACGGTATTGCCCATTGGATCCTGAATGTAGAGGGAAGGTCCAAAACCGTCGGCGCCATATCGAACGGCGCTGGCGGAAACCTGAATGCCTTGTTCGATGAAAAAAGCGGTCAGTGCTACTGCATCGTACGGTGCAATCCGCAAACAAAAATGCGCCAGATTATGGCTTTCAACACCTGGGGCTGCACCGCCTTGTTGTCCTAACTCTCCATCCACGCTAATTAAATCTATCAGTTGTTCCCCGGCACGGAACTGATACAAACCCAATTCCGGCAAGCTGCGCTCCAGGGTGCAGCCTAGCAGTTGGTAAAATGCCTGCATCGGTGGCAATGACGTACAACGCAAAACGATATGATCAAGGTGCAGTAACTGGAACAGCATGGCAAATCCCTCTTGTTGCTGTGGAGCTGATGCCGGCTGGCGTAACAATCTTAATCTGCAGTTGCTGGCTGCAACAATTCCAGCCAGCGCTCTGGTTCAGCCAGAATAAACAGAAACTCGCGGCTATCGGCCATTGTGATGCGGATAGCTTCGGTCATCATCGGAATAAAACCACCACCTTTGCCAGATGCTACTTCTACTTTGCTGATGTCATTGCGTTTGAGGTGATAAGGGCCTAAGCCGTATGCCTGATTAAATGGCGCAAAATGTAGTTCTATGGCGCTAACGCTCAGGTAACCGTCACAATGAGCGGCGCCCTGTTGTGCGGTTGCCAGCACTTTTTTCTGGACCTGCTGTTCGGTGAGGCTACTGATCATCGGATTTTCCTTGTTGTTCAGTTGAACCAGGTTTTTTACTGAAATTCAGTCCTCAATGTAAACCAGGAAGTGCCTGTTCGTACAGCAGCCTACTGTCAGCAAATATGTCAGTGTCGCTGTTCTTTCGCCGGGCCTTCGACCAGCACCACATCAACCAGGCCTTGTTCAATCGCCAGACTCAAATCGGTTTCCAGTTTTGCCGCGATATCCTGATAAGGCTGATTTAAACCCAACAGGCCATAAGCACGGTTGCGGCCATGTACTTTGCCCAGATATAACGCCATATCAGCCAATTGTAATGCTTTTGGCCAATTTAACGTTTGTTCATCAAGTCCGGCAAAAGGATAGGTCAAAAAGCCTGCCGACGCTGTCACTTGCAACTGTTGTTTGCCGAAGGTGATACTGCTGCTGCCGATGACATCCAGTACCCGCTGGGTAAAGTTGGTCAGCGCGGTCATATCAACCCGGCGCAATAAGATCAGAAACTCCTCACCGCCCCAGCGCCAAACCATGTCATCAGTGCGGGTCAGAGTGGTTAACCTTTTGGCGATTTCCACCAGCACCGCGTCACCAGCGGCGTGGCCATAATGGTCATTAATATGTTTAAAGAAATCGATGTCGAGCAGGATAAAACCGTCGGTCAGTTGTGGTGCTGCGACGCGCCGGTCACTTTGTTGCCGCCGTTCCATATGTTCGAGTAACGAGCGGCGGTTAAACAAGCCGGTAAGTGGGTCGCGCAATGACTGATAGGCCAGTTTGTCGTTGGCTTCTTTCAGTTTTAAATTCGCTTGCCGCACTTTTCGATACAGTAAAAACAATAAACAAGAGGCCAGCACCACCACGATTCCGATCAGCATGGTGACTTTTTGTTGCAGGTTTTGCCGCTCAATTTCTATAGCATTCAGCTGATTTTGTTGGGTTAGTGCAGCAATTTCTTTGGTTTTCTCTTTTGCTGAGAATTCTTCCTGCAACTGATTTAATTGTTTTTCGCGATCTTTTTGGAAAATCTCCGACGACAACTGATTGTATTGCCGCAATACATCGGCTTCGGCCTGATGCTGACCGGCAAACCGATGGGCGTCCGCCAGTTCGAGCAAATAGGCCATTAAGTCCGCTTTGCCACCTAAAGTACCAAACTCCTTAATCATTGCCTGCATTTGCGCAATGCCTTTTTCATAATTTCCCTGTAATACCTGGACATAACCCAGATTAAAGGTCGAAAGGGCAATGGTCGGTTTATCCTGCTTGCTGATGCCAAAAGCCAGGCTTTGCTCAAAATAACTGGCAGCTAAATCCAGCTTGCGCTGTCGCAGATAAATATCGCCAATGTTGTTTTGCAGTATGGCTTCGGTATAGGGGTTATTTAGCTTACGTGCCGAAGCAAGCCCTTGCTGATAACTATTCAGTGCGGCTTCCAGTTCACCCACATCGACCAGAATATATCCTTCCTGAATGTAAAAGTCGGTGACATAACCGGCCAGATCCGGATTGTTTTTCGACTCTTTCAAACCTTCTTCAATTGTTTTTATGGCCAGTGGATAGTTGCGCAAACTACCATGTAAATTGGCAATGCTGGCTTTGAGGTACATTTTCCGAAACGGCGTACGTGGGTTTTCATCCCGTTCAATGCTGGCATACGCCTGATGAAATGACGCCAGCGCCAGCTCGTATTTGCCTTGCCAGGACTGAAAACTGGCCGCAGTATTCCAGGCAAAGTAACGAATTCTGTTCTGCGTGGCTTTTGGTGCATATTGCAATAAAGGTTCAAGGTAGCTGACCGCTTTGGCACTTTCGCCACGACTCCAGTATTGCTGCAAATGCTCAGCCAGCACTTCAGCCCAAATATCCGGATCCTGCTGTTGTTCGGCGATTTGCCAGTTTTCCTGTAACAACAGGTCGGCTGCCGGATAGTTTTTTTCTGAAGATAATTGTGATGATAAATAACTGTTGAAGCGAACTTTGGTCGCCGCTGGGGTAAGCGCAGTGATCTGCGGTGCTACTTTCTGCAATAAGGCGGCTGCCGCCTTAAGATCACTGGAGGTCAACTGTAAATACTGTTCCAGTTCTGCTTCCAGCCTGGCATCAACCTCCGGCACAGCATGCGCAGTACCAAGGCTCAGCCATAATAGCAGCACCGGCACTGTGCCCTGAATGAATCTCTGTCGGAACCAAAGCCATATCTTACGCATCTTTGGATATTTCACCGTTATGTCGATACTCATCAACAGCTTAGTTGGCTATTGCTGCGTCGGGTTAAATTCGTTCTGAAGAATATATCGTGCGGCTGCGACAAAGTCACTGGATCAACTTGAAGTGTTGAAAGTTAAGCTGCTGTGGGTGACTTGCCGATCCCGACGTTGACCGTGAAAAGCTTGCTGCAGATAACGATCCTTCTGCTAAGATACGGTTTTTGCAGCGAGAAGGTCCCCAGGGTGTCGATGAAGGCGGTACATCATTTATTCCGGCAAGTGCTGACATTGATTCTGGTGATTGTCACTTTGTGCGGTATTTGCTTTTGGTTATTGTTTGACGCCCAACCCCTGTTAACCCCTCAAGGTCAGATGAACGCGGATGCAGTGCGGCATAGTAAACAACTGCTGAGCAACCTGAATGCGGCAATACGAAACCCAACCGAGCAACAGTGGGTTTTTTCTGCCAATACCGACGAGCTTAATTCCGCTTTTGCGCTGGCCAGCCGTACCTTGCCTGGCTTTCGTGGCCAGGCGCAGGTCAACCCGGCCGGTTTGACCACATTTATGACTTTACCGGTATCGCTACTTGGTAAACCCTATTATTTAAATGCCAGTGTGCAGGTGCGACCGTCCACCGGTCCGCTGGACGTGCATCAGGTGACGCTCGGCATGTTAACGGTCCCTGGCGAAACTGCGCTTAATCTGCTGGGCTGGTTTGCCGATCAATTGTGGGGCTCTGGCAAAGGCGAAAACCTATTGGCCATGGTTCGCTCGGTGCAATTTCAGCAAGATGAAGTCAAAGTTGAAGTGACCAGACCTGGCGGCTGGGATTTACAACGGCTGAAACAATCCGGGTTGTCAGTCTACCGTGAGTTATTTAGTTCACCGGCGCAAACTGCCAATCTGGAGTTTTATTATAAAATTGCTGCTGAACATGCAGTGGCCAATCCGAACAGCAGTTTAATCAGTTACTTGCAGTTGTTGTTTCGTCAGGCGCAAGCGCGTACTGCGGTTTATCAGGATGAACCTGGCCGGGCGCAACAGGAAAATCAGGCAGTACTGCTGGCGATGGCACAATTGCTCGGTGGCCGTAATTTACAGTTACTGGTGAATGAAGTGAAAAGGGCGCCAGGGGTAAAACCACCCCGGGTTACTTTGGCCAGGCGCCCTGATTTACAACAACATTTTATCTATTCGGCGACCATTCAGGTGCTGACCAATAAAAACGTCAGCGACACTGTTGGCGAAGCCAAAGAACTCTTGGATTCGATTAAAGGCGGTAGTGGTTTTAGTTTTGTCGATTTGTTAGCGGATCGGGCCGGAGTACGATTTGCGCAGATTGCCATTGGTTCCGCTAGCTCAGCCGCGCAATTGCAGCAGTTTTTTAGTCAGGAACGCACCGAAGCCGAGTTATTTCCCAGCAAGTCGCGGTTGCCGGAAGGTATTTCCCAGCAAAGCTTTGAACAAAAATATCAGTCAGTTGATTCAGCCGATTATCAGAAAATACTAGCCGATATCAACCAACGGCTGGATGCACTGCCGTTGTATCAAATTCAGATCCGGGATTAAATTCCCGACGCTGCAACTTCTAACGCCAGCACGCTCAGCGCAAACGCTGATTCAGCTGATCAATCACTTCCACCCAATCGGCATCCTGGGTATAAGATTCCCTTAAAAATGTGGCTTGGGCGGTGTTCCAGAAACTGGCTTTAGATAACGCCAAATCACCTTGTAACCGGTGTTGGCTGATGAAATGTTCGATACTGCTGTAATCGCTGTCGAGTCCCAGCTGATCAAACAACTGACTTAAAGAATGGTGACTGTTATCCATGTTCATACTCCGTTGATTGCTTATCAATTGCAGTATAGGCCAGCAGACGTCATTTACCAGCGAAGCCACAGCGACAGCAGTTTAATGCGGACGCACCGCTTTGCGGCGCAACGTCAGCACCAACAGCACTAAGCCACTGATAGTAAACAACAAGGCCAGCGCCGAGCTTGCAATCAATAAACCGTGATTAAAATCGTCCCGTTCGTCGTAATCCATAATATGTAACATCCAGACAAAATCGAATACCCGCCAGTTATCAGTGCGTACCCGCAGTACCTGGCCAAGTGTTGGTTCCAGATAAAACACCGTGTTGTCGGCATCTGCAAACTGAACTTGCCACACCGGTGTGGTCAGGCCACGAGCTTCCAGCGGTAATTCATCAATTAAGGTAGCACTTTGCAGCATGCCGGCGCCTTTGTAACCTTGTTGCGCCAGCGTGCGCAGTTCCGGTTCCGTTACGGCCGGCAGCGGACTGCCATCCAGTGCATTGAAAAACTGTAGTTTCCCATCGTTATCCAGTTGATAGACCGGCAGCTCGCCGCGTTGTCTCAGGCTTAACACACCGGTTTGAGCTGGCAATTGCGCCGGACTCACTCTGGCCAGTTGCCAATTGATGGGCGGAACCGGCGCGCGTAAATGATCACCCCGCACTTCATCAATCGGCAATATCGACATCACCAGCCCGCTGCCAAACCAGGCCAAAAGTTGCAATGACAACAATAAACTCAGCCATAAATGAAAGGTTCGCCAGAACCGGATAGAGCCGAAAATGCGCATAGGTCGCGTAACTCGCTGATTATCAAAATTATAAAAACTTATCCTAACCGGAAAATTTTACTTACAACAGGGGCTGCGGCAATTGGTCGCACCGGCTGCCAGATTGTTGTGTTCATTGTTGGATCAAAAGCTTTGGCGCCAACTATGCTTACAGCAGTGTTGGTAAAGTCGGAAGTTCGCATGACAAAAGTTGTTTGTTGGATAGTGATGGTGTTCAGTCTGACGTTGCCAGCGCTGGCGCAGGAGAAACCACCACTGCAAGTGCTGGTTGGCATGAACAAACCCCCTTATGTGCAAATTGAAACCTCAGATGGTTTTGAACTGGAATTACTGCGTGAAATCGTGTTGCGGATGGGCTACCGCGCTGAATTCACCCATGTACCGAATAAACGGATCCAAACTTTACTGCAGCAAGGGATCGGCGATATCGCCACTTTGCAGCCAATGAATAACGCCCAATCTGAACTTTTCTACAGCTGCCCCTATATTCGCTACCAAAATGTGGTGGTCAGTCTGGAAGCAGATGCGCTTTCTATTGTGCAATTCAGTGATTTACGTGACTTGTCGTTACTGGCTTTTCAGAATGCCTCGCAGTTGCTGGGGGATGATTACCGGCAAGCGGTCGAGCACTCTTATAAATACCGCGAAACCGTGGAGCAAAGTAGTCAGGTAGAGTCGTTGCATAAAAAACGGGTGCAGGCGCTGGTGATGGATGTGAATATTTTTTATTACCATCACGACAAAATTTCGCCACCACAACAAGTTAAAATTCACCCGTTGTTTCCGGCCAGCTATTACCGCGCCGCTTTTCGTAAAGCCGAAGATGCCAAAGCATTTGATGCTGCGCTAAAAGCGGTGTTGCAAGATGACAAATACCACTTGTTGCAGGAGCGCTACCGGATTAATGCGCAGTCGTTGGTGGAAGGGGCTTGTTAGGGCAGTCGCTGATGACTGACCGTCGCTTTGAACGTTGCCACCAACAAAAAGCCGCACTGATTTGAGTGCGGCTTTTTTTCAAGCTTAGGGCTGAGTTAATTGGTGTTTACTTACCCACTTTATCCCCGGCAAACCCAATCACCATCGCATTGGCCCAGTTGGCGCAGACTTTTTCGTTACCTGCTTTGGTGCGCAAGCTCAAAAGTTTAATTCCGCGAATATCCAGTTGCGGTTTCACCACGGCCGGCGCCTGCAAGGTGCCTGAATCGTACAGTAACTGGTCGTCACCATAGATTTGGAATTGCACGCTGCCATGCTGGCGACAGCTATCGTCGATGCCAACATCGGCGCGGAACAGTTGCCAATGTCCTGATAGCGGGTAATCGATGCGGCTTTGCCCGGCAACCCCTAAGCCTTTACGGAACTTCAGTCCGTTCATTTGCATGTGGCCGCCATCTTTGGCTTTTTTGCCGCCGTTCGCGCTATTGAGTTCCACCGGGCCGCGGCTATTTTCGCTGACGCTGGCGGTCACTTCCGATAATGGCTGTTGCAACTGCGGCTGATTGGGCAGTGGTTGCTCCAGCACTTTAAATTCGGAAATGGTGATCGGCGTGACCTGTTTTGGCAACAGGGCGTTAAAAGCTTTGGCGATGGCCGGTTTTGTTTTGTTGTCATCGACTGCTTTGTCATCGCCAGCCGCCGTTACCATTGGATCCAGCGCGCTGCCATCTTCTGCCTGATCCTGGGTACTCAGCACCCGGAATCTGAACAAGGTACCCGCTTTGGCCGGGAATTCGACTTTTTGGCTGGTCTGCTGCACTTTTAACGTGCCGCGATGTGCCACTTCGCCCCATTCGCCGTTGTTGTCAGCAATATAGACTTCATAATCGCGCACCTGACCATATTTCCAATGCTGGTCATTCCTTGGCGCAATTTCAAAACCGTTGACCATCCGCCGCTCGCCAAGTGCCAACGTAAATTCGTGAGCACCGGTTTTCAGTGCTTGATCGCGTTTGGTTCTAAACCAGGTGGTTGGATTGTCATCAAAAGCATTTTCCAGCAGATGACCCGACTCTTCGGCAGGGCGGTTCAGCACCAGCAAACTGTCGGCGGCGATGGCGTTGCCAAGCTCCGGCGCGGCCGGATAACCAGCGGTGGCCGCTAAAGTCAGCGCCGGATTAATGGTTAGCTCAAACTGCAACGCTTCGCGAATTGAGACCTTTGCAGTTTTGGCATAAATCACCCCGTATTTTTCGGTGCTGAAATACCAGCCACTTTTTGCTATTTCAAAAGCTGCAGCGTCTTTGAGTTGTGGCAGCGCTTTCCCTGCCAGTTTTACCTGCTCTGGTTTGACTCTGCTATGTACCTGCAACTGATATTGCCGTTGTTGCTCCTGGCCCTGATATTCACCCGTGACCGGCGCAATCTCAATTTGAATGTCACCGGCTTTCCCTTCAGGCGCCTTGACGGTAAAGGCTTGCTGACTAAATTTGCCCTGCTGATACTGGCGGGTATTGCCATCATCTTCATACATCAGATAACTGCTGGTGCCATAAGGGTAAATATCCAACGTCAACACGTCTTTGGGTTTTTCACCGTCATATAAGGATGCCGGATACATCGGCAAAATTGCGCCGGCGCGGACAAACAGCGGCATGGTTTTTAAATCAACTTTGTAGTCGAGTTTTAGGCCGGATGCAGGTGCATCAACCACCCGGCCATCCCAGTAGTCAAGCCACTGACCTTGCGGCAGATACACGTCTTTGCGCCAGCCTTTACTAGCTGCCATCGAACGATACACTGGCGCCACTAACAAATCTTTGCCGACTAAAAACTGATATTTATGGGCTTCGGTAAAGGCGTTTGGATCTTGCGGAAAGTCCCACATCAGGCCGCGTAAAATCGGTGCGCCGGTGATTTCCGCTTCATAAGCGGCGGTATACATATAAGGCATCAGCCGCATTTTCAGTTTTAGATAATCGCGGTTGATGCTGCGGTAAGGTTCGTCGTACCACCACGGATGTTTACGCGCCGCTTTGGCCCAACCCGACATGCCCATTAGCACCGGCGTAAAAGCTTTCCACTGTAAATCGCGGGTGTAGGTTTCCGGGCTGCCGCCAAAAATCGCGTCGACATCGCCGGTGGCGTAAGTCTGGCCAGATAAACCCGAGCCAATTAAGGTCGGAATATGCCAGCGGATATAGTCCCAGCTGGCGGACTGGTCGCCGGTCCAGGTCACGGCGTAACGTTGAATACCGGCCCAGCCCATCACTGTCCATAAAAAGGGTCTTGAGTCGGAGTTATTGAGAATGCCGTCAGCGGCGGATTTATTAGCGTCGAGCGCAAACTGATAACCCTGTCCGGTCCAGGCGACATCGAGTTTTTGCGCGCGGGAACCGGCGGTGCCGACTTCCCAGGCGATTTTATCAACGCCGTTTTCGGTCCAGAGGCCGGTTCTGAACCCGTATTTAGCCAGACCTGCCACGACTTTAGGTAAATCGGTATAACCACAGCCGTAGCCATCGTTGGGTAAGATCCAGCCGCCTGGCATGTCGTGTTCACGGTATTTTTTGGCAACGGTTTCAATCACATCCGGTGTGGTGCCGGTAGGGCCATCGCTCCAGCCTTCCGGCACTGTGCCTGGTTTTTTCACGTTGTCGCCGTCGTTGTAACAATCGGCGTCGCCATATTCAAAGGCCCAGCGCGGAATGAGTCTGGCGCGGCCGGTGAGTTCGGTGTAGTCAGCCAGCACGTCTTTAATCGAGTCACCGACAAAATAATAACTGTCAAACCGTTGTTCGTTGTGGCTTAAGTTAATGTATTCGCTGGAGCGAAAATCGTAACTTCCGTTGGCCCAGCTGTTACGCAGCACACCATAACCTTTGCTCGACATAAAAAATGGCGCCGGACTTGGCCTATCACCTTCTTCCCAGCCACCAGAATAAGAAATTTCCATAGTTTTGCCTTTAAATTCAAAGGCTCCGTTTTGCTGGCCGCCGCCGAAAAACCGCTCGTTGCTGTCGCTACTCAGTGTCTGGAAACTTGAGTCTTTCGCCAGTTCCAGCGGTTGTAGCTCTTCAAAAATCAACCTTTGATTATCGGCTTGATACAGGGCGAGTTTCAGCGGTTGTTTGTAGATACGCAGCGCAATGGCGCTGGTTTGCAGCAGTTGATAATCACCTTGATCGCTCAGGCTGAATTCGACTTTGGCGTAATCGTTTTTAATGACAATGGCAGCGGCTTTATCGCCTGGGCCAGTGAAAGCGCTGTTTTTGCTTTGATCAGCACCAGCGGCCTGCAGCCGGAACAAACCCGGTTTGAGCAGTTGAATTTGCAGCCGGACTTGCTGATCGGTTTGCATTTCGACCTGGCCGGTTTCGGCTCTAATGTGCTGTAAATTACCGATCGGTGCGCCAACAGCGCTGAATATCAACGCCTGACTGACCGCCAGTGCTAACAGGGTCTGACAACAACGAATAGCCATGGAACAACCTCTTTTGTGTAAAAACGCCGGAATAGCTGTTTGCGATCCCGGCGGATAAATGTGTGTGCGTCGTTTTACAGGGCGATGCTGCGGCGTACTCACCAAAAGCCGTACGCCGTCACCAAAGCTACATCAGACTGAGCTTAAAAATTGCCGCGAATGCCAACCGCCAGCTGGGTGCCAAAACGTTCCAGAAAGTTCACCTGATCTTCTTGTTTTACATAACCCCAATAACGTTGATTAGTGAGGTTGGAAACTTCAGTATAAACAGAAAGTTGATCGTTGATGTCGTAGCTGGCGCTCGCATCAAGCTGACCATAATCGGCAATCCAGCTGTCGCCACCCCAGTCACCCGGATAGAGTAAAAACTTACTCCGCCAGTTATACGCCAACCGGGCCTGAATGCCGTCTTTTTCGTAATAAACCACGGCATTATAGGAATTTTTTGACATGCCGGTATAAGACAAATCGGCGAGTTCCGGATCCTCAAATTCGCTGTCGACATAGGTATAGTTCAATTGGAAACCCAAGCCATCAAAAGGCACCGGTAGCCAGTTTTCCATCGACTGTTGCCAGGAAAATTCAGCCCCTTTGATGCTGGCGCCATATTCACCGCTGATTGGATATTCGGCATAGTAATTCACGCCATGCAGCTCGACCGGTCCACGCGCGGTGCTGATAAAAGACTGAATGTCTTTGACAAATACACCTGCCGCCAGTTGGCTGCTATCAGCAAAATACCATTCCAGCGTAGCGTCATATTGTTTTGCCATCTCGGGCGGCAAATCAGGGAAGTTAATACTGAGTTGCGGTAAACCTTCTTTGAACGTGGTGAAATTTGGTGCCACCCAGGGTTTTAACTGGTCGAGGCTGGGGCGACTCATCACTTCGGCGGCAGAAAAACGGAAAAATAAATCTTCCAGCAAGGTCAATTTAAAGTTGAGGCTTGGCAACAGCTTGCTGTAATCGCCTTCATAACTCAACTGCTGCACGGTTCGCCAATCGTTATTGATCGGTTTGCCGTTGGCATCAAGCACGACTTTTGCCAAATCGTAAGAAAAACCACTGCTGGTCACTTCGGTTTTACTGCCCCGCAGGCCAAGGTTTAAAAAGTACGGCATATCAAACAAAGTATCTTCGATATTCATTTGGATAAAGGCTGTGCTGATGGCCTCTTTGACATTAAAAGCGCCGGCCTGATTCAGCTGTGGCACGATGCTTTTGTCGGCGGCTTCGGCATTGATGCTGCGGTAGTAAGCCAGCAATTTATCGTAATCAAAACTTGGCCATGGTGTCGGGTGTAAGCCCGCTTCGCCATCCAGGAACTTGTCAAAATTGGCACCGACAAACACATCGGTCGGGATGCGGAATAATGAAAAATCGCCCTGGTTGAAGACAGTACTGTTGTCGAAGCTATATTTGTCGCGGGTCAGATAAAAACCGCCATTACTGAACTGGCTGGGGTTTCTGGATGAAAACTCACTGCGGGCTTTGGTCTGCTGCACATAAGTGACGCCGGCATCAATTTTGGTGATGATTGAATCGTCGACTGTGTAAGTCGCCAGTAGTTTCAGATCGTCAACCTTATCGGTGACACCGGTGCCGCTGTTGTAACTGTAATGTGCGCCGTACTTTTGTTCTGAGTTTAATCCCGGAGCTATGGAGACGTCGGGTAGTTTGTTGTTTTTGCTGTAATCGATGCTAATCGAATCAACAAAACCACGAGCGACGATAAACCGATTATCACCGGCATTCTGATCTTTGGCTTCTGAGTGAGAATAATCTGCCGTCAGTGCAAGTTGCTCGTTGAGTTGGAATTTAGCATTGCTGCCAAACTGCCAGGTGTCGGTTTTACGGGGTGTCGTCAGGTTCAATAATTCAACCATTGGATTAGCGGTTTGCGTCACCGAAATCACCCGGCCATCTTCGCCAAATTTTGCATTGCCAAAGATTGGCGTGCCGGGCGTCCAGCTTTCGTCGTAGTTCACAAAACCAATCTGATAGCGGTTACCGTTGGTGTTGTAACGTGAGTACAGCACATCGGCACTCAAATCAATCCAGTCGGTTGGCTGATACTGCACATTTAACGTGCCACCAAGACGCTCGCGCACGTCCTGTGCATTGGCGTAATACATATAAGCCGGTACTTTTGATGGAAACAGTTCATTGGTTTGATTAATGGCACCGTCATTATTCATATCAACCGGAATGGTGGCTTCAGTCACTCCTTCAGCTTCGTCATAAAAGCCTGCTGCAGAATAAGTATCATTGCGTAAAGTCCGTTCTGAATAAGCACCGGTCAGCAACACGCCAAGTTTTCCTTCATCAAACAAATCACCAACCAGAAACGAAACATGCGGCTGGGTGTCACCGGTGCGTTCTTCATACACACCTTTGGCAGAAGCTGCCATGGTGAAACCTTTTAAATCCAGCGGCTTACGGGTTTGAATGTCAACAACGGCGCCAATACCACCTTCCTGCAACCGTGCTTCCGGCGATTTATACACCGCAATAGTGCTCACCAGTTCAGAGGCAATGGTGTCGTAATTAAAATCGCGGCCGCTGTTTTCAGATGCGAGTTTGCGGCCATTCAGCGTTGTGATGTTGTAACCAGCGCCAAGGCCGCGGATCACCACATTCTGCCCTTCGCCACCATTACGGGTAATGGTAATGCCCGGGATCCGCTGCAACGCTTCGGCCAGGTTTTCGTCGGGGAATTTACCAATATCTTCAGCGACCACCACATCAACCACGCTGGTGGCATTTTGTTTTAAAAACAATGACTCTTTAATACTGCTGCGAATACCAGTGACCTGGATTTTTTCCACTTGTTCATCTTTGGCATTTTTTGCTTTGTTATCAGCCGTATCTTCTGCCGAGGCGAGCATGGGTTGCACTGCCGCCAACGCCAATAGTACCAAAGTGGTTAACTTAGTTTTGGCAAAGGACGTTGGTGAAAATGGCGATTGTGAAAACTGCCTTGTTGAATGGTGATCCTGCGAAATGTTGCGAACTGACATACTCCCCTCCGGTTTGTTATTTTTTGTTTTGAAATTCCCGAATTGCCCATATCGCAGTTACGCTTGGTTGGCGTAAACTCAGTCACAACGCAAAAACAGTGACTTTTTGGCGATAACCGTCGATAACTCTCGACAACTATGGCAAGTAAAACCTTCGATACGCTGTTATATCGCCAATTCGAAAATGATCGCAAGTTATATTTGGCTTTCGTTTATATGTTTTTTACCTTGTTTTCGATTCGAATAGATCTGAAACTTCTATCGGAAAGGGTATGTGATTTCTGGTATATCTTTTAATTCTTTATAAAACTTATACTTAGTAAGTTTTTTTCGAGTTTTTAATTGCCGCGGAGTGAATTTTCAAGAATAAACGCTTTTGAAATATCGAAAACGAAAGCTATTGAAAGTTTATTTTTTGATGGTATGGTACAAACCAAGCAGCCCAAGACGGGCAGGGAGCAGGGGTGGAGAGTTTAAATACGATTGAGCGGCAGCAGGAAATCGTCCGACTGACGCAGACACAGGGCAAAGTGTCGGTGGCCGAGTTAGCGCAGCGGTTTAGCGTGTCCGAAGTGACCATTCGCAGCGATCTGGCGACGCTCGACAGTAAACGGCTGGTCGTGCGTTCACGCGGTGGCGCCATGGTCAATGATGATTTAAGCCGGGAATTGTCGCTGAAAGAGAAACGACAAAAACACTCGGATTTAAAACAAAAATTGGGCCGGGCGGTGGCGGCGCTGATCGCCGACGACGAGCGGATCATTCTCGATTCCGGCACTACCACAGAAGAAGTGGCTGCCTGTTTGAGTGAACATAAAAACCTGATTGTGATGACCAATGGTCTGAACATCGCCTCTGAGCTGGCCGGGTTTGAAAAAGTTGAAGTGATGATGACCGGCGGTCTGCTGCGCAAAAAGTCGATGTCGTTTTACGGCGCGCAGGCAGAACAAGCATTACGGCATTTTCAGTTCGATAAAGTGGTGCTGGGTGTGGATGGTTTTGATTTACGCACCGGGCTTTCGACCCACTTTGAAGCAGAGGCCACACTAAATCGGCTGATGTGCGAAGTGGCGCGGGAAATTATTGTGGTCACCGATTCGTCAAAATTTGAACGTCGGGGTTTTCATCTGATTTGCGCGGCAAACCAGGTGCATACCTTAGTGACCGATGCCGGTATTCCGGCCGGGACTGTCGAAGAACTGACCCGGATGGGGGTGCACGTGCAAATCATCAGTTAACAGGAGTGCTATGAAAGCTTTGCTTGATTTGATCCGTGCCAACAAAGCGGGTCAACCTTTGGGAATATATTCGGTTTGTTCAGCGCACCCCCAGGTGCTTAAGGCCGCGCTGGCACAGGCAAAGCAAGATGGCAGCCAGTTACTGATTGAAGCAACCGCCAATCAGGTGAACCAATACGGCGGTTACACTGGTATGCAACCGTCTGATTTTATAGATTTTGTGTATACACTGGCCGATGAAGTGCAGCTAGCGCGCTCACAAATCCTGTTTGGCGGTGATCATTTAGGTCCGGTCTGCTGGAAACATCAGCCCGCCGCAGCCGCGATGCAGCAAGCCGAACAGTTGATCAGCGCTTATGTGGCGGCTGGTTTTCAGAAAATTCATTTAGATACCAGCATGGCCTGCACTGACGATGTGCTGCCGCTGTCCGACCGGCTTATCGCCGAACGCGCGGCGCGGTTGTGCCTGGTGGCCGAACAAACCGCTATCAACCACTTTGGCCAGAGCGAACTGTGTTATGTGGTCGGCACTGAAGTACCGGCGCCAGGCGGTGTGGCAAGCCTGGAAGCTACGCTGGAAGTGACCTCTGTCGCACACGTGGCGAAAACCCTGTTTGATCATCAGCAGGCCTTCGCGGCCGCCGGTTTAACCGATGCCGTCTGGCAGCGGGTGATTGCCGTGGTGGTGCAGCCCGGCGTCGAGTTTGATAATACCCACATTCATCATTTTCAGGCCGACAAAACCGCCGCTTTGGCCGGTTTTATCCGCGATATTCCGCAGGTGGTGTTTGAAGCTCATTCTACCGATTACCAGCCGGCACAGGCTTATGCGCAATTGGTACGCCAGCATTTTGCGATTTTAAAAGTCGGGCCGCAGCTGACCTTTGCGCTGCGTGAAGCGTTATTTGCGCTTTGTTTAATTGAACAACAACTGCTGCCAGTCGAACAACAATCCTGTCTGATTGCAGTCTGCGAGCGCGAGATGCAGCGTCAGCCCAATTATTGGCAGGCGTTTTATCAGGTGAGTGCTGATCAGCAATCGTTGTTACGCCAATTTAGCTACAGCGACCGCATCCGTTATTACTGGAACTTGCCGTTGATCCAGGCGGCGGTAGATAAGCTTTGTCAGAACCTGGCGCAGCAACCTATTCCGCTGCCGTTGCTGAGTCAATTTTTGCCGGTGCAATACGAAGCTGTACTCAACGGTGAGTTGACTGCGACCCCGCAGGCATTGATCCAGCACAAAATCCGCCAGGTGACAGCACGGTATGCCGCAGCTTGCGGCCGGGCTGTAGCGGCCTGAAGTTTCGACAGCGCTTGATTGTTTGAGACGTTTTTTCGAATGGGTATGACTGACTGTGGCGACATCCGGCAATCAGGGTTAAGGAGTAAAGAAGTGGTGGTTTGTTCTGAAGTAACTTCAACAAGGCTTGGGCTGAGCGCGGCGCAATTACAACAAACGGGCGGCGGCTTTACCGCGCAGGAAATTTCCCAGCAACCGGCTATCTGGCAGCAGTTGGCTGCGGAATTCGCCAGCAAAGAAACGGTACTGCGCAGTTGGTTGCAACCGTTGTTAATGCTGCCGGATTTACGGATTATTTTTACCGGTGCCGGCACTTCGGCTTATATCGGCCAGACGGTAGTGCCGCATTTAATCAATAAGTTACCTTTGGCTGGCCAGCGGGTAGAAGCGGTCAGTACCACTGATTTGGTCAGTCATCCGGAATTATATCTGACTCCGGAATTACCAACGTTATTGGTTAGTTTTGGTCGCTCCGGTAACAGCCCGGAAAGCGTGGCAGCGCTGCAAGTCGTCGATGCGCTGGTTGAGCAAAGGTTTCATTTAATGATTAGTTGTAACGCCGATGGTCAGTTGGCGCGGTTTGCCGCTGAACAACCACATTGTGCTTTATGGTTATTGCCTGATGCTTGCCATGATCGCAGTTTTGCCATGACCAGCAGTTTTACCGGTATGTTATTGGCAACCTTGTTGTTATTTGCGCCGGACGCCAGCGCCTTGCAACAAGCTGTGTTGCTGAGCGAACAGGTGTTGCAGCAACACCAGCAAATCCGGCAATTGGCGCAAACGCCATGTCGGCGGATGGTGTTTTTAGGTGCAGGTTGTCTCAAAGGCATAGCACAGGAAGCGGCACTGAAATATCTGGAACTGACCTCAGGGCAAATTGGCAGTTATTTTGAAAGTCCACTGGGATTTCGACATGGTCCAAAATCGCTGGTCGATGCGCATACCCAGATTGTGTTGTTGAAATCGACTGATCCTTACAGCCAGCAATATGATCTGGATTTGGTGCAAGAGCTGCAAGCCGATGGCCGGGCACAGGCGATTACGGTGTTGGATGTGGCCCAGTGGCAGGCGCTGCTGCCAGCTGCAACGCCAGTTTCAGTAATAGCAGACGTCTGGACTGCCTTTCCATATATTGTATACTGCCAGACGCTGGCGTTTTACAAAGCCTTACAGCTTGGCATCAGCCCGGATAATCCATGCCCTGGCGGCGAGGTCAACCGCGTGGTGCAGGGGGTGACTATTTATCCGTTACCTGAACCAATGCCTAATCAAATGCCAAGTGGGCAGGCAACAAGCACAAATTCAGGATTTACTGCAGCCAGAGGAAACCGCTGATGGTGTACGGTTTGGATATAGGCGGAACTAAAATTGAAATTGCAGTTTTTACTGAACAATTTCAGTTGCTTGAACGGTGGCGGGTGCCAACGCCGACTCAGGATTATCCGCAGTTTTTACAGACAATCGCGCAGCAAATTGATAAAGCTGACCAATTTCTGGGGAAACGTGCGCCGGTTGGCATCGCGCTGCCAGGCGTGGTTGCACCCAAAGGGGTGGTGATTTCTTCCAATGTGGCCTGTTTAAACCAGCGCACGGTCGCTGCAGATTTAAAAGCGCGGTTACAGCGGCCAGTGGCGCTGGGGAATGATTGCCGCTTGTTTGTATTGTCAGAAGCGATGCTTGGCGCAGGCCGAGGTTATAGCCGGGTTTTTGGGGTGATATTGGGCACTGGTGCCGGTGGTGGACTCTGCATCAACGGCGAGCTCTATCAGGGTCAACAACAGCTGGCAGGTGAATTTGGTCATCAATCAATCGCCGGCCGGGTGCTGGCGCAATATCAGCTGCCGCTGTATAGCTGTGGTTGTGGTTTAAAAGGCTGCGCCGAAACCTATATTTCCGGCACTGGTCTGGCGCGATTATACAGCCATTTCAGCCAACAAAACCTGACGACCTACGACTGGATCACTGCATTTCGCAGCGGTGACGTGGTGGCGCGCCATACTTTTGATTGTTATATGGACGCGCTTGGTGCTTGCCTCGCCAGTCAGGTGCTGGCTTATGATCCGGATGTGATCGTGATTGGTGGTGGCTTATCTGATCTGGATGAAATTCACGTCGCGCTGCCGGCGGCAATTGGCCGGCATTTGTTTCAGGGGGCTGAGGTGCCGCTGCTGAAAAAAGCCGAATTTGGCGCTGCCTCCGGTGAACGTGGCGCGGCGATTTTGGGGTTGCAATCGGCGACAGCACGCTGATTTTTTTATAAATTGTAGGGCGGATCAGCGAAGCGCCATCCGCCAAGCCCGCAGATAAAGTTGGGCACCGCATTTATGTGCGATGGCGCTACGCTTATCGCACCTACGTTAAGCTTAATGCTTGGTTTTAAATGGAAAAACTGTAACTTTTTCGCTAAGCCAATCCACCGCCGCGACTATTTTTTCCGGATGCTGAAACATCACCATATGATCACTATGCTGCAGCGGTAAATATTGGCCGCCTGAGTTTTTCGCCAATTGCTGGCTCCAGGCACTGCCTTGTTGTTGCCACTGCAGGAGTTGATTTGACTGCGCATTGTCGGCTTGAAAGGTGGAAGTTTCAAAATCGCTGTCAATCACCGAGACCGGAATGTCAGTAATTGCCGGTAATGCGGCGTATAAGTCTAAGTCTTTGGCATAATTGGCAATTTCAATCGCGCGTTGTTGCTGGCGCGCTGGGTTTTGTCGCTGCAAGCTAACAACGTCGAAATAATCCCAATCCATCACAGCGGTATGATCGCCGCTCAGCAAAGCCGCTATTTCCGTGCGCTCCTTGGTGAGTTTATCTTTGGTACGCTGATTCCAGACGCCTTTGGCTAATTCCGGTAACAGTTGCTGTAGATGCTTCTGGTACCAATCGACCGGATAGCCCTGATATAAAGCCAGCGCTTCTGGTGTCGGGATATCCGGATCTATCCACAGCATCGCCTGTACCTGATGGGGGGGTTGGTCTTGGCTGGCTTGTTGCTGATGGAATAAACGGGCGCTGATGCTGGCGCTGGCAAAGCTGATGAGGATCACCGGTTGCTTGGTTAAAGTCGGTAGCAACGTGGCTAAATCCTGACTGAAGCGTCGGTAGGAAATATCATCGGCATTGTCACTAAAACCATTGCCAAGCCGGTCAATCGTCAGCACCTGATACTTCTGCGCGAGCAGCGGCTGCAACAACGCGAACCAGGCGCTGTCAGCATGGAAATTCTGGTTCGGGCCTGACAGCAGCACCACCACCGGCAAGTTTTCGGCGGTTGCGACCGAGTCTGGCGCCATCTTACGGATATGAAACTTATGCTGACCGCTGCTGATGAGCTCGGAATAACGCGGCAAGTTGCTGCTTGCTGCTACATTGAGCGGGTTCAGTAGCAATATGGTCAGCAGTAACGGGCTCAGCTTGCAAAGGCGTTGATAACCATCTTTGCCGTAAAAATTGACAGACTTTTTAAAAATGTGTTGGTATGACAAGACGATAATTCCTGGCTATCAAATGGATAGCCTGAGCCTAAGCCAGTTCGGCTTTTGGCAACACCAACCCGGACTGATTTAATTGTGATGAAAAGCTTACCGTGTTCTTACTCGTTGCCAGAGGTTGCTGCAAGCCGCAGCAAAGCTCTATTTACCCGGAGTTTAAGCTGTTGAATAACTGGTTGTTGGGCAACATTTTTTTCGACACCACCCGTCGCACCCTGGTGGTTGATACCGAGCAACTTTATCTGGAGCCGCGGATCTTTGACTTATTGCTGGCGTTATTAACCGCCGATCAGCAGCAGCTGAGTCGGGAGCAATTAATAGCGCAAGTGTGGCAAGGCCGGGTGGTCAGTGAAAGTGCCATTAATCGTGCGGTGTCGCTGCTTAGAAAAGCTTTGTCACAACTGGATGCCAGCCAGCCGTATTTGGAAACCTTGCCCAAAGTGGGTTATCGCTTGTTGGTGCCGGTCACGATATTGGCGCCGGCTGTTTCGACTGAAAATGCGGTTGGAGATGCGACTGAAGATGCGGCTGAAGATACAGCGGCAGAGTTTGATTCTGCACAAGACAGCCCGGTGCAATTTGCTGCTGAGGCCGCAATCAAGCCCTTATCAATGAAAAGCAACGTCAATTTATTACAACGCAGCGGCTGGTGGTTGCCGGTTTTACTGCTGATGTTATTGGCGCTGAATCTTTATTGGCCGGCGCAACATTCAGCACCAGCACCAGCATCTGCGCCTGCGTTTGCCGCACCAACGCCGCGCACCAGTGACGAAGGTGTCGAAACACAGCTCAGTCTGAGTAGTGACGGGCAGTGGTTTTCTTATTTGCAGCATGAAGGCGGGCAAAGTCGTTGGTTTTTGCAGCCAACCGACCTTGCAAAAACAGCGACTTCCAGTCAGCAGCGTGTACAAATCGAAGTGCCGGACGGAATTTTGCGTTTTACCAGCTTAAGCCCGGATCGCAACTGGCTATTGTATGAGCTTTGTCAGCTGCAAGATTGCAAGTTGTGGTTAAGAGTTTCACCTATTGTAACGCGTGCTGGCGAGCCGGATATCAACGGTGGCGTTGTGCAAAATACCGCAGACCAACCGCTGCTGCAGCTACCTTTTGATAGCCAGTTGCAAATCAGCTGGCAACAGGACAGTCAGGCATTTTATTTCCGGCAACGACCCGACAAAACCAAGCCTTATGCACTATCGCGGCTGGAACTCGCGACCAGATCCGTGCAACAACTGACGCAGCCGCTGACACCAGGTGGTGACCTGGCACTGGCCATTTCGGCCGATGGCAGCAAGCTGGCAGTGGTTAGTTATCTGGATCAGACCAAGTCGGTGTTACGGATTTATCAGCGACAATCCATGAGCTTGCTGGCGGAACAGCAAGTGCCTTTTGCGGTGACGACTATTACCTGGCAACACGATGCGCAGCTGCTGTTTGGTTGTGGTGAACAAATTTGTCGCTGGGAAGTCGCCGCTAAACAAATACAACCGCTGTTTAATACCGGTGCGACGCCGCAGTCGTTGTTCTGGCAAGCCGGGCAGCTGTGGTACAGCACGATGCTGCATAAAATGGAGATTTGGCGCCAGCCGCGGCCGCAAGTTGCAACAGTTGCGGCTTCTGAGGGCAACTGGCCCGCACCAGAGAAAATCATCACCAGCTCGCGAATCGACTGGATGCCGCGGGTTGCCGGGGACGATTTAGTGTTTTTAACCAACCGTCAGGGCGAGCAACAAATCTGGCGTCGAGCCGCCGGCCAGAATGAACAATTCCTGGCAACCCTGCCGCCACCGGTCGAATTTGTGCGCCTGGCGTTATCCAACGATGGCAAAGAGCTGGTGTTTAGCCAACAAGGCGCGATTTATCTGCTGAATATCCAAAGCGGGAAATTACAGCAAATTCTGGCGGCTTCAGCCAAAGCGGCGGTGGTGAACTTTGGGGCTAATCCCGGACAGTTGATCTACAGCAGTACCCAAAGTGGCGATTATCAGCTCTGGGCACTGGATCGCACCACCGGCCAATCCACGCAGCTCACCAGCCAAGGTGGTTACAGCGGCTACCAGTGGCAAGGCGAACTTTGGTACAGCAAATATCATCTGGACGGTTTGTACCGGTTGAATCGCAACGGTGAAGAGCAACTGATGCTGGAAGGTTTCGACAAAATCAACTGGCTGAACTGGCAACTCAAGAACGGCGAGCTGTACTTCTACCAACCTGGTCAAGGCTTGCTGCAATGGTCTGTTGCCACGTTGGAGGTGCCACCACGCTTGCTGCTGCCCACTCCTGAGCGTTTTATGCATCATTACCAGTGGACCCGGGACGCGCTTTGGTATGTAAAGCGGGCGCAGACGCAGGGTGATGTCTATCAGGTGGCGTTGCCTTAGATTTTGCAACATAGGGTGATAGTGCTGATCTTTTTGAGGTTTTGGTTGAATTTTAAGCAATTGAATTTATTGAAACTCTTCAAAATTACGCCGTAAATACTGTCCACTTATTTTACATAAGTGTCAGGGTCTATATGTTTGTCTCTTATAAAGGCTTTTGATACTTATAGAATAAATCTTCATGGTATATTTTTTGCTAAGTGCCGGAATGCAACAATTGCTAACTTTAGGAATGTGAAATGTTACGTAAGTTTTTCGTCTTGGCTGGTTTGCTGTTAGCCAGTGTGTCTGCGCCAGCTGCTGTTATCGAATACAAAGGATATTCACGCGATAGTTCCTCGAATATCGTTACGGGTGGCGGTTTGGAGTGGTTGATGTGGGATGTCACCAAAGGTAAGAGTATCGAGCAAGCGCTGAAAGAGAACAGTGGTTGGTCTTTAGCGAATACAAGCCAAATGGTGCAATTATTTAATGTCTTCGAGTTTGGAAAGACTGATTGGGATCCCAAATATTTGCATGTCCAATTGGTCGATGAGTCTTGGAATGCTGGCGAAAATTACTCACAGAACAATTTTCATGAGTTGTTTGGGTTGATTCAAGGTCCAAAATATATTTGCAACGATTCTTCAAGTACTTGGTGCTTCTTAGATACAGACCCATCTGTATGGTCTGGCGCTATATATGCCGATCATGATGCAAGGCGGAAACTCGCTTTGGTTATAGATGATGCGACGTTTGTCTATGATGATGGCAGTAAGGGCACGCAAGGAAGTTTTGCAGCATTGGGTTTATATGAGGACCAGCCTGAGGTATTCGATAGCATGGTCGTGGGTATAGCACTCGTCCGCACGGCGCAGACAATACCAACTCCCGTATCATTACCAAGCTCCGTCAGCATTTTCGCCTTAGGTCTGGCTGGGTTAGCCTATCGCCGCCGTAAAGGTGCAATCGCTAATCTTTGTGGTCAAGCAGCCTAACCGCCGCCATAAATCATCTAATAACCCACAAGCACCGGAGGTTTTTGCCTCAGGTGTTTGTGGCTTTTTGAGCACGGATCGGGCGCACATCTAGTGATGCTGCATAAGCTCCATCAATATAAAAACCTGTAGTTGAGGATGTCTATCAAATGGTTAAAAAAATTATATTCACAGCAAGTTTGCTTCTAGCGAGCCTGACCACGCAAGCCGCACTTGTTGAATACAATGGATACTCCCGCGAAGAGTCCAGCACTGTTGTGACGGGAAAAGGGCTGGAATGGTTGAAATGGGATGTGACCAAGGGAATGAGCATTGAGTCAGCACTCGTGGCTTATAGTGCAGATGGCTGGACTTTAGCGAACAATGCGCAAATGGCGGGATTGTTTAACGATTTTCAATTTGGCAAAAACGATTGGAGTGCCGTGGAGTCAGAATCGCAATTCAGCGTGGAGGTGTCCGTCAATAGCGCAACGAATGTCGCAACGAGCTTTTTCCAGATTTTCGGTCAGATGTCGACGATTTCAGATAATGGCCACGTGTGCAGCTATTTTATCACCAAGGAATGTAACTACCCGGGATATGTATACCGGGGCACCGCAGCCTTGTTTGGCAATGATGCGGATGGTGACTTCCAGTACAATCAAGCTTTTGTTATGAATGGGTTGCTTTATGCTGGCGAGGACGAAAATTTTGCCTATCGCGTTATTGCTGATCTTGATGCTGACAATCACGTTTCATATTGGGGCTTTGAAGATGTAGGCATAGCTTTAGTTCGGGCGGTGCAGCCTATGCCAGTCTCATTACCAGGCTCGCTCAGCATATTAGGATTAGGCTTTATTGGTTTGATGTATCAGCGTCGTCATCGTAAATTGGCGTCAGAACAAAACTGAATCGTAGGCAATAGATTTCACATACCCTTTATCCAGATGTACTCAAGAGGATGGGCTACAGCATAAACAGACTGTCTGCGGCGTGGCTGCCGCAGCAAAGCCTAAATGTCACGGCACGTCTGCGTTGCTGTGCCCCGGCCTCCTGCTTAGTACTGCAGCTATCTTCGCCACCAGACCAATTCAACAACCCATCCCGAATCTGACATTTGTCAGCTAACATCCATGACAAGCTGCGCTACCTTTGTCGTTGCCACGTGCAAACAATAGGCCTCCGGTTTAATCATCCAGGGAATAGTTTATGTTTGCTCAATTGCCCAACTCATCTAAAAAATTCAACTCTACAAAACCAAACAAACTCATCAAGTTATCGCTGTTATTACTCATACTGTTGTTGCTAGGCAGCCAGCTACCGCTGCTAATCACCACCTTTGTGCCCTTATCCAATCAGGGCAAGGTGCTAAGTAAATTGTATTTACCGGCTACAGCAAATGCGGCAAATCCGGCACCACTATTGGTAATATTGGGTGGTTCGGAAGGTGGCATGGGCATGACCGGCGATCGGCGGGCGGCAGTTCGGCAAGGTTATCTGGATGCCGGTTTTGCGCTATTGGTGGTCGGTTATTTTGGGTTGCCGGGTATTCCATCCGGTTTAGATCGGATTGAGCTGAGCGGCGTGTTAGATGTTATAGAAAACACCCGCAGCAACCCCGTCGTCGACGCAGAAAAACTGTCAGTACTTGGCGTGTCAAAAGGGGCAGAGTTGGCGTTGCTACTGGCCAGCCGGTCAGCGCAAATCAGCACTGTGGTTGCGGTGGTGGGCAGTGAGGTGGTGTTTGGCAGCCCGGAGTGGTACAGCACCAGTTCGTCCTGGAGCTGGCAGGGACAAGCCATGCCTTTTGTGCCCTTTAGCTGGCGTTCGGCGTTGCCGTTGGTGCAAGGGGATTTTCGGCGAGGTTATGAAATCGCAATGCAAAATCAACAGGCCTATCAGCGCGCACTGATCCCAGTACAGCAAATGCAAGCCGACGTTTTGTTTGTGTCAGGCACCGCTGATGAACTGTGGCCGTCCAGTGAAATGTCTGATCGGATGATGCACCGACTGCAGCAACATCAATATCGGTATCGATATCAGCATTTGAAAATTCCGGGCGGCGGCCATGGTGGGCTCGCCCGACAATATCAGCCTGAGATTATTGAGTTTTTAGTAGAGTCGCAGCGGTAGTCAAAAAGTAGCGGGCCTGTCCTGTGGCCTTTGGGTATAGATCGTATGGAAAGGGTGGACAGGCCCGCTGGTTCCCCAGACAAAAAAATAGACTATGCGCCGACCGAAAAATCAGCGCTGCGCCGTCGCTGACTCAACAACATAACCCCGCCCAGCAACAGTACCAAAGTCGCCGGGGCAGGCACCTGCGCTGCACTTACGGTCAGGGTTAAATCCGCTACATTGGTTTTAATCAAATCCCCGGCAAAACTTTCGACGCCAAACCATGGTTGATTAAACGCTAGTTGCAATTGACCTGCCTGCAGCGCCTTGAAAGTTAACCGTGCCAGCACCAAACCGCCTTGTTGCATTTCATGTTGTTGGGCTGCAGCAAGCGCTGCCGGATCAGCAGCCGGAAACGCATATTCGTCGAGCGTGAGCACGCCATTCACTGCGTCATGCTCAGCGAACTGCAAGCTGCCGGCACCATCGTCCAAACCGGTTCCGAACTGCCAGCTTTTTAACTGCAAAGCTGCTGGCTGATACTTAAGCTGTGTCCAGAAGGCTCCTACTGTAGTGGCCAAGCCAGTAATTTTCATATTGATCTGAATGGTATCACCCACCTGATAACTGTTGCGTTCCGGCTGTAATACCATCAAGGCGGAATGAGCTAAGCTACTGAAAAAACTAAATATAAAACACATCATTAACAATATGACTTTCATCAATTCAAATCTCTTTAGGTTAAAGGCTGGCACAACGTGCTCGTTGGCATAATGTCATCATGGCGCGGATGTCCAGTTGGTCGACTCTGCCATCGTGATTAAAATCAAAGGTTTGTGGTAATACCGGCAAGGTTAATTGCTGGCGGAATAAGCTGACATCGCGGCTGTCGATCTGATCGTTTTTATCAAAATCAGCGGGGTGGTAGCGCAGCGCCATTTCGGTTACTACAGCGGCGTGATCCGATGGCCAGGTGTTATTTGCCACCGGCGTGATCGAACTGCCTTCGCGGCCAATGGTCGTTTCCACTGCCGTAGTAAATGTTCGGGCGGCGATTGGTTTTAAAGCCCGGCCCTGCCAATAAATCCGGTCGATGCGATCTTGTGGTTCGGTGCCTTGAAACACTGGCGACCAGGTGTCCCCTGGCTTGGTCAGCGGGTTCGGGTGAATTTGACGATAACTATCGATAAAACCGGCTTTAGCCACGGCATCGCTGGTTGGCCAGATCACCTTGCCGACGCCATTGCGTTTGGCGGCAGTGGCGGCGGTCCAATCCAGATGCGACGGCACGTTAAAATCGCCGAGCAGCAATACCGGCGTCTCAGCGGACTGCGCCAGCAGTGGTTGCAGGCCAAGCAGTAAGGTCTTGATTTGTGGTAAACGCTGCGAGCGGAGCTCTTCAATAAGCACCGACTGCGACGTGGCACCGGCTAATTCGGCGGCATAAGGCCCGTAATAGTGGGGGTCTAAATGGGTGTTGGCTAACCAGACAGATAAGTTATTGGCGTATGGCAGTTTGATTTTGGTGACCAGCGAAAAATCAATATTGGTGGTCTCGGCAACCGGAAAACGACTGATAATTTGAATGCCGGGATAAGTGCCAACGGCATGATACCAGCCCAATTCGTCAGCGAGTTTGGCGGCCAAAGCCACATTCGCTTCCTGCAAACCAATGATATCCGCTGCTGATGTTAAGATGGATTCGAGGCCTTTCTGGTAGCCCTGATTTACCTGGCCAAAAGCACGCCAGACATTGTAAGTCATGACTTTAACGGCAGATTGTTCCTGCTGTAGCGGCGTCAGCACTGGCAGTGTAATGGTGGCATCGACCACAGTTTGCTGCGTCAGGTCCAGAGCGCGCACGACCAGTTGTTGCGATCCGACATCAGTCAGCGCTGGCATCCCCTGCAACATGCCATCTGGCGACAAGGTTAACCAGCCGGGACCGGACATCAGTTGATAAGTAGCAGCCGAGGAATTTTTACGCAGGAATGCCGACAGTTTCAGCTGATAGTTCTGCCCGGAAACCGCCTGATAAAGGCTGAATTGCGGGCTAACCCAGGCAATCGGCCGGGTTTCTTTAATGCTAAAAGCAACAGGCCCGGCTTTGGCGGTATAACCATCATCAGCCAACAACCATCCATCATAGTGACCGGCGGCCAGCGCCAGCGGTATCGACAACGATCCACTGGCAACAGGGGAAGTCGCCGTTTTGGTGCCATTTAAATATGCCCATGCCGCAGAACCCGGGCCCGGGATCACGCCTCTGGCATAAACCCCCACCCAGTCAGTTTTTGCAGGATTGGGGTTATAAAATTCCAGCGCTAAAGGCTCGCCAATGCCAAGCGCGGAATTTTTGACGGTGAGTTTTGGCTGATCGGCAGCGCTATAGACGGCAAAATTCACCGCCTGCGCTAACTGGCCGTAACCGTTGTTGCTTAAAAACCATAAGCTATATTGCCCTGGCGACAATGTGGTGGCGGTAAAAGTGACTTTGCCGCTGCTTTGAGTGTGACCAGCTGCAGGTGCCGTTCTGGTGTTATTAAGATATTTCCAGTCGGTCGCAGATTGTCCGCCCGGCTGTATTCCGGTGGGATAAATCCCAATCCAATCGGTGTTAGAACCTGAGCCACCGGAAAAGCTGACTTCGATGGTTTCATGTTGGTAAAAAACGCTTTTAGGGACAGAGAAACTGGCTGCCTGCTGAGCTTGTGCCTCGCTGGCCACCGCCTGAGATAACAGCAGTAGTGCTGATACGTACAGAACTAGTTGATGGATAACAGATTTTAATCGCATGCTTAAAACTCTTGTGATTGGGAGGTAAGTACAATAAATCGGCAAGGTTTAAATTATGTGACATTGTATATTTTATTCAATATAACTTTTGAGAGTGTAGTTCAGAATAACGCAGGCTGAGTTATCAGTCCGGCATTAAAGCGGTTCACGATGATGGCCGTATATAGTGCGCTGGCATCAGCGATCCTGGCCGACTTTACTCATAATCCGCTCGTACATAGCAGTGTTTTTATCTTTGCCACAAGGCACAGGTTTCATGCTGGAAATGTCGGAACGCAGATCAGCGCCCGGTTTGGCGTGATAGCAGTAGTCGCCGACTTTTTCGATAAAGCTGCCGTCACTCAGCACCATCAGTACGTTGTCGGCAGCATGCTCTGGTGTTAGCTGCACCTTGCTGGTGGTGGCGGGGCGGTCGCGCAGCTCTGGTCGTTGTTGGCTGGCGTGCAAAGCAGCGCTGCTAATGTCCGTTGTTCGCCTGGTGGCGATGGCCAGACTGCGCTCGGCCAGGCTCATAGAGGCATGTTGTTCCTGCGTAGGGTTTGTCACGTGGGTGGCTTCGGTCGTTGGACTGTTGTTGCCGATAGCTTTGTTGGCAGGATTGTCTACCGTTCGCTGTACAGAAACTCGCTTTTCCGGCACAGGTTCAGCTTCGACGACGACAGGGGTTGGCTTGGGATTAGGCTTTACCGGCTCTTCAGGCGCAACTTCAGCAGGCTTGACTACCGCTGGTGTTGGCGGTGCAGGAATGGGTTGATAGACAAACGCTGCGATGGCCTTTGGCTGTGCCACGACCTTTGCTGGCCGATGTGTGTACCAAAGCACCGCAATCACCAAGAGGTGCAGCAGTGCCGACCAGCCCAAAGCTTTTACTAAGTTATCAGACATTTACAGCGCTAAAAAATAATCGATGTTTTCCAGACCGATCAATCCATCGAAAGTTCAGCAACTTAACTTTTCTTAAAGATTTTTTGTTCGGGATCTTTTGTGACAGATCATTCTTCAGCCATTTTAAAAAATGGCTGGCGGGGGCAACAAAACCAGCAGTCATCCAATATCAGTGCTGTGGCGTATTCGCTTTATCTGAACCATAAACAGAGCAACCAATGAAACCACAGCTGCAAGTGTTATATGACGGCGGTTGCCCGCTATGTCGGCGCTAGATCGCTTATTACCGCGGCTTAACGGCGCGCGAGTCGATTACCTGGCTGGACATCAGCAATGAACAACAAAGCCTACCGGATGGAATTAGCCGCTGTTACGCGTTAAGCAGATTTCATTTGGTGGGGCAGGATGGTCAAGTGTGGCAGGGCGCACGAGCGTTTTTACGCTTGTGGCGGGCGTTGCCGGGCTGGCGGTATTTGGGATACGTATGCGCCGTGCCACCAATACCTTCGCTGCTGGAACTTGCTTACCGTGGATTTTTGAAGGCGCGGGCCAGAATGAAGAGGTCGTAGATCAGTCAACCAGATGCGGTCATAGTAGAATTTTTTGTCGTAGAGAATGGTAGTGGCCGATGGCGCTTTGCTTATCGGCCCTACCTTTTCTTTATTAAAGCGACTTCGTGCTTTTCAGCAGCGCGTCGATATCAATACTGATAATACTCAGCTTTTTTCAGCAATGACTCAGTGTTCAGTTTGCCGGTGACACACTGATTAATATCAGATTTTTTAAAGACCCAATAGATGTCCTGACTATTGCGGCCATGAGAATTTGACAGCTGCAACGACACAAACTCGTTGTCTTTTAACTCGCGTAAGCTGGCGCCGTAATCACACAGAGTATTGGCAAAATTGACACTGATGGTTGCGATCAACTCTTTTTGTTTTTCGGCGGCTATTTTGGCCTGCTCAACCCGTTTTTTCTGATATTCCTGCTCCATCACACTATATTTTTGTTGTATTTCATCCATGCGCTTTTTCAGTTCAGCGCCTTTACTATTGAGTTTGGTCAGTTCTTTTTGCTGCTCAGCATCCAGTTTGCCGACTTTGCTTTGAAACTCAATATCACGTTTTTCACGCTCCACCTCGCGGACTTCACGTTCTAAATCGCGTTTTTGTTCACGCACATCACGCATGATGTCCTGCTGTTGTTCTTGCTGATCCATCATTTGCTCCACTTCGGCTTCGGCCTGCTCGGCAATCGCATCAATGGCTTCTTCATCGATATGACCACCGGCCATTGCGGCATTAGCGACCGCTGACGCTCGGGCAGAAATGGCGGCAATTTGCTCTTTGTCGATGGAGATGGCAACCGGCACCGACATGCCACCCGGTGGCATTGGTGCCATCGGCGCTATTGGGGCCATCGCAAAATATCGGCCAAAGCTGCCCTGAGTGCTGGTTTGGAACAACACGCCCTGACCGGCCAGATAACTGTGACTGATGCGGCCAACGCCGGAATCGCGGCCTTGTTCTAACGAGGTTTGCAGAATGTTCTGCATAATTTCCAGATTTTGTTTCAGCTTCGGGCTGACTTGGGTGGCAGCCTGGCTACCGGCGCTCAGCAATAACGTTGCCAGCGCGGCTAAATATGGGGTTAATTTCATGGTCTAGTTACTCCGTTTAGGGTCAATTTGCGTGCGGTTTGGCAGGTACGAACTGCCGTAATCTTGTCTGGCTTGTGTTGGCTGAACGTTGTCCTGCCAGTATTGCCAGTCAGCTTGTCGTTGCTGATTTAAGTATTCCACCAGCTCGATCATGTCGCTGCTGCGGGCTTTTTGTTCGTTTTCAGTTAGATAGTCTTTTAATAACACCAACTGTGTCGCTTGCTGTTGTTGTTGATTTTGTAACTGTTGCTGCAAATATTGCTGCTGCTCTTGCTGGAAACTGGCCAGCATGGTGGTCAT
This sequence comes from Rheinheimera sp. SA_1, assembly GCF_001669775.1. Lineage (GTDB taxonomy): Bacteria > Pseudomonadota > Gammaproteobacteria > Enterobacterales > Alteromonadaceae > Pararheinheimera. The sequence goes on along the minus strand of NZ_LXWK01000011.1, from coordinate 841,873 downwards.
TTCCTGCTGCTGTTGCAGACTGTTGTTCTCTTTCCAGCTCAGCGCCAGTGCGCCGTCTTGTACTTGTAGCTGTAGCGGCGAAATGCTGATAATCAGCGCCATCGCAGACATGCCGATACTCAGTTTTGGCCACCAGGCGGTTTTCGCTGGCCGGCCGCCCCATTGTTGGCGGAACATCTGGCTTGTATCAATATCGGGTACTGGTGCATAAGCCGGTACTTTGGCATGCCGTTGCAGTTGCTGTGCGGTTAAAAACCGGCCGTACCATTCGCTGTCTGACTGAAGTTGTTGTTCACACTCAGCAGTGGTCAGTTTGCCGGCGAGCCAGGCTTCAAAAATTTGCTGATTGTTCAACATGGGCTACCTCCAACTGCGTGCGCAGTTTATCTAATGCCGCGTAAAATCTGGATTTAACGGTGTTACTGGAAATCGCCAGTTGGTCGGCAATTTCATCAAACGTAAATTGCTGGTAAAACCGTAACTCGACCACCAACCTTTGGTCAGCGGGTAAATGCCTTAACTGTTGCTGGACGATTTTCTGCGTTTGCTGGCCATAGAGCCGCGACTCGGCGCTTGGTTCATCGTCATTAAACAAATCCGGGCTATCGTCGATGTCCTGCGTCGGTTTGCGCTTACGCAGCATATCCATGGCGCGATAGTTGGCGATGCCAAACAGCCAGGTTTTAAAGCTGCTGTCGCCGCGAAATTGCGCCAGATTACGACACAACACCATCAGCACGTCCTGCAACAAATCGCGGGCATCATCCGGATTGCCCATCAGCCGCAGGCCGTAATGGTACAGCATGGTCTGATAACGGCTGACTAACTGCTGCCAGGCGCGCTCATCACCATCCAGGGCTTTATTAATTAAACTTTCATCACTGCGTTTAAACACTTGAGTCTGGTTCTTTAGTTTTGATGTGCATTGGTCGGCCCTGCTTGGAAAAAAGTTTTGTTTTTTGGCATAAAAAATAAATTTAGTGGAAATATTTAGTAGATACCTGAATTTATTATGCATTTTTTTAAGGCCAGCGGCGATGGTTGGCCTGCAATCGGCTCAGCAACCGTTTTTTTACCCAGCGCTACTGAAAAAAAGGATCCAGTGCAGTTACCAGGCCGTAGCCTCCTGCAACCTTTGCAGACCCGTTCTGCCTCATTTACCTAAGGAACTTCTATGATCCGCAAAGCCATTCTGGCCAGTCTCATGACTTTATTCGGCTGTAGTCAGTCAGTGCAGGATTATCAGGCGTTGTCGCCACAGCTGCAATTGACTGAATTTTTTCAAGGCAGTAGTGAAGCCATCGGCGTGATGCACGACTGGCGCGGCAAACAATCTTTGCGCTTTGTGGCAGAGCTTTGTGGGCAGTGGCAGGGCGATCGCGGTGATTTATATGAAATTTTCAGTTTCAGCGATGGCCGCATTGATAAAAGACATTGGCAGTTAACGCAGCAAGCGGATGGTTCAGTGCAAGGCACCGCAGAAGATGTTATCGGCGAAGCACGTGGTCAATTGGCCGGTAACACTTTGTATTGGGAATATACCTTACGCATTCCGCAAGATGATGATTATATTGATGTGAAGGTGAAGGATTGGTTGTATTTGATTAGCCCGGGGCAGGTGATCAACCGCTCGACTTTACATAAGTTTGGTTTGACCGTTGGTGAACTGACGTTAGCTATCCGGCAACAACAGCCGCTGGCCGATTGTGCCGAATTTATCAAAAAATATCAGGCAACCGAGCGTACTGTGCCGCTGGCGCCTCAATCCATCTGATCCGGAAAAGCATCACGAATGGCCAAAAACGCATCGACCTGACTGAGCAGTATATCGACCAGCATCGGGTCAAATTGTTTGCCTTTTTCGTCAGCCAGATATTGCAGCACTTTTGGCATCGGCCAGGCCGGTTTGTAACAACGTTCGCTGGCGAGAGCGTCAAACACATCGGCCAGCGCGGTGATGCGCCCGGCAATATGAATGTCTTCACCTTTTAATCCACGCGGATAACCGTTGCCATCCCAACGCTCGTGGTGTTCGTAGGCGATAACCGCCCCTTGTTGCAGAATTTCATTTTGTGACTTTTGCAAAATCTGATAACCAATTTCGGCATGCTGACGCATGATGTCCCATTCTTCCGGATCATGTTTGCCTGGTTTATTGAGAATGTGGTCCGGAATGGCAATTTTGCCGACATCGTGCAGCGGTGACGCCAGTTTAATTTTTTCCGCATCATAAGCTGACAAACCATATTGTTGCGCCAGCAGAAAGCTGAAATTAGCGACACGTTTGACGTGGCTACCGGTCTCTTTTGAACGTTTCTCCACGGCTTCACCAAGGATATACGAGAGCTCACGCTGGCTTTCTTTAATCAGCTCCCGCAGCCGGATATTTTCATAAGCGACCGCAATATTGCTGGCGAAATAACTGAGCAAATGGTGGTCAACCTGATCAAACTTGCTGTCTTTACTGACATACAGCAAATTTTCCAGACCCCGGCTGGTGGTAAAAAAACCAACAAAATAATCTTCGCCCTGATACGACTGCTTCAGTTGATGTACTTTGGTCAGTTTTTCTACTACATCCAGAGGTAATACTTTCTCAAGACTAGTGTCATGACCGGTTGCGGCAATAATATCCAGTGACAGCTGATGTTGTTTCGGGTCGCCGGTCGCAGCACAGCAGTAGATTTGCTGATGCTCCAGGCCCAGTAAATGCGCAGCTTGCGCCAGAATATTCGAGGCAAATTCGGTCAGGCTTTCGCACTCCAGAAAGCTAACGGTGGAGGCAATAATTTTCTCGAGGCCTTTTTTATTACTGTCGATAATGCAGATATCGCGGTAAGAACGCAGCGCCGAGTACAGCAGCGTCTTGAGCTTAATGGCAGTGACTTCAGTTTTGTTTTTGTAGTCGTTGATATCATAATCGCGAATGACACTTTCTTCCGGCGCTTCGCCTGGCTGGCCGGTACGTAAAATTAACCGGATTTGATGCTGTTTTAAATCGGCGCGAATTGATTTGACTAAATCAAGGCCGGCGTGATTGGTTTCCATCACCACATCAACAATGGCCACCGCGATATCGGTTTGTTGTTGCAGCATGGCATAAGCTTCGCGGCCGCTGAAGGCATGCAGCAATTCAATCGGGCGGTTTTCAAAACTGAAACCACGCAACACCAATGTAGTTATTTGATGGATACTTTCATCGTCATCAATCACCAGCACTTTCCAGGGTTGCTGGAAACTGGCGACCGGCTCTGGTTCGGCCGGTTGGGTTGCGCTGTTGTCGTGACCAAATAAAAAATCCGAATGACTCATAGAGAAAGCTCACTGCCGTGGTTAACTTTAACTATGGCTGAGAATTATTATTTTGCACGTCTCCCGTCATCCTTGAAGATGCGGGGTTGTTGCCTTCGCTCGCTCGCTGAAGCGTCAGTCCGACCCAGTCACATAGGACAACTATGCTCCTGGGCCGGGCTGGCGTTCCAGTCTCACTCACTTGTCGCGGTTCCACCGTGGCCATTCCGTATCTTCAATGATTTAGGGTATGTCACCGATTTTCCAGTGACTCCAGTTCGATATTAATGGCATTGCAGGAAATCTGAATTTCAAATAGTGACATCACCAACGACAGCAGCAAACTGACCAGACTGGCGCCGAAAAAAACCTGTCCGGCCAGCTCCCAGCTCAGAAACAACGCAAACATCGACAAGGTACAGAGCAGAAAACTAATCACCCCCCAACGCTGCATCGAGCGGATGAGCACAATACGCTGCCGCAGATTGACGATTTGTCTTTTTGCCAAATCGCGCACCTGCTCGCCTTCGCGATTGTTCAGTTGCCGGATCAACTGCGCCAGCACCAGAAACCTGTTGGTATAGGCCAGCAACAACAAAGAAATGGCCGGAAATAACAAGGCCGGCGTGGTCATCGTCATCATAAAAACCTCGGAAATATGGACAGTTTCTGGCATGGCAAAGTCACCGCAACAATCTGATTCGCTTGAAAACTGATCTCATATTACACTGAGTTCAGACAAAGATAATGCCAGTTGGAGATCTTTATGGCGGTCGATTTGTGGAGCGCAATGCTCACCTTGTTTCTGATTATGGATCCGCTGGGGAATTTGCCCATTGTGGTGGCAATTTTAAAAGATTTAAAACCAGAGCGGCGCCGGCTGGTGCTGATCCGGGAATTGGTATTGTCATTGATCATTTTGCTGTTGTTTCTGTATGGCGGGCAGAGTTTCCTGAACTTACTGGGTGTGAAGGAGGAAGCCGTTAGCATTGCCGGTGGCATCATTTTATTTTTAATTGCCATTCGGATGATTTTTCCGCCGCCAGGCGGTATGGTAGTGTTAAAAGAAGGTGAAGAACCGTTTTTGTTTCCATTAGCGGTGCCGATGATTGCCGGGCCCTCAATTTTGGCGGCGTTGATTCTGCTGGCTAATCAGCAACCGGGCCAGATGCTCGATTGGACTTTGGCCTTATTTGGTGCCTGGTTAGTCAGTTCCGCCATCTTGTTGTTTGCGCCTTTGTTACATCGGGTGTTGGGCGAACGTGGTCTGACCGCAATGGAGCGATTAATGGGTATGATTCTGGTCATTATCGCCGTACAAATGTTGTTAAATGGCATTGGCCATTATTTTAAGTGGGATTAGCAAATGCAAGTGGTGCCCTCAAACTCAGAGCAGGCTGAACAGACTCTGATTCAGACTGCGCAACAACAGCTGGAAACTACGCTGGTGGATTTCTCCGGCCAGTTATTGGCGCAGCAACAACAATTATTAGAACAACTTGGTGCCACGGTGCGCACGCAGTTGGAACAGCAGTGGCAACAGAAACTGGCCACTCAGCAACAACAGCTTAGTAGCCAACTGAGTGCCGCCGATGGCGCCAGTGCGCTGCAGCAACAGCTGGAACAACACAATCAGCAGCTACAACAGCAGCTGGAGTCGCTGGAACAACAGCATCAAAAAAATATCCAGCAACTGGAAAAACAGCTGCAGCAGTTATCAAAACAGCGGCAGCAAGTCGGCGAAGAAAAAGAAGAAGCTTTAGCCGCAATGCAGCGTTTAGCGGTGCAGCTCAAACAAAGCCAGGATGATTTTAAAGCCGAAAAATACCGGGTGATTGAGCTTGAGCAGCAACTTTCGGGTTCAGCGACTGAGCAGCAGGAAAAGTTTCAATCAGCGCTGAAGCAGCTGGAAGAACAGCGTGATGAGCTGAAATTGGCACTTACCCAGGCTAAAGCCGAAGTGAACGCGCAGCAGCAACTATTTAATGCCAGCCAGCAACAACTGCAACAACAAAATGCCGGTTCAACCGAGCTGGCGCAGCAAATCCACCATTTGCAACAGCGCCAACAGCATCTCAGCGAGGAACTGGCTGGTTCAGAACAAGCAAGACAACAGGCGCTGGAGGCTGAACAACAAAGCCAGCAACGGGTGCAGCAGCTGCAAGCGCAACTGACCGCACAGCAGCAACAATTTCAGGCGCTGCAACAAGAACAAAGCAGCAGTGCACAGGCCGCCCAGCGCGCGCAAGCTGATGTTAGCCAACTGCAACAACAATTGGCCGCTCAGCAAAGCGCCGGTCAACAACAGATCAGCACCCTGCAGCAACAAGCAGAGCAGCAATTACAACAAGCACTGAAAACCCAACAAACGCAGCACGAACAACAACAAGCAGAACTGCAGCAACAGCTCACCCAATATCAGCAGCAAATGACGTCGATGGCGGTGCAGCTGAATCAGATGTCGGTGATTGATCAGCAATTACAGCAGGATTTAACCGCAAAATTGCAGCAGTTTAAGCAGCTTGAGACCGAACATCAGCAATTAACCCAAGCGTTGGCTGAGCAACAACAACTGCACAGTCTACAAAACGCTGAGTTCAGTGCTTTGCAGCAGCAGTTGCAGGACATCCAGCAAAGTGATGATGGTCAGCAGCAACAATTAGCGTCGTTGCAGCAAAAAGAGCAGGAATGGCAAGCATTGCAGCATAAGCTGGAAAGTCAGTTATTCCGCGCCCAAACCCGGCAACAGGCGTTGGAAGAGCGCTATCAGACTGATAACGACCAATCCCGCGAAACCATTCGGGTACTGCGTCAGCAACTGCAAGCATTGGAAACCGAATCTCAGGCGCAGCAGCAGCTTTTAGAGCAGCAGCTGACCGAATACCGGTTGAAGTTTGAATATGCACAGCGGCAGATTAAACCGGCCAGTGTCTGAAGCGTAGACCCTGTATTGCTCTAAAATGTTGGCGGTCAGTTGGTATCACTTGGACCTGGCTGGTTCTGCCAGTCAGGCTTGTGTATCATAGCGCCAATGTAAACCGCCGCTGTGGTGGTGAGTGCTTTGACAGAGAAAACCATGAATTCAAAAGCGAATAATTTCCAGCGGATGCGCGACTTAGGGTTTTACCAACAAGCCGCCATCGCAGCTACCTTGCTGGAACGGATGATCCCAAGTTATCAGTTGTTTGCTGAAGTCAGCAATTTTGGTGACGCGGCGTTACCACGACATGTGTTGGATATGGTGTGGGAATGGTTACAAGTAAAACGCGCTAAAATCAATTTCGATAAGTTGCAGGAAGAACTGGAACTGGTGACGCCAGAAACCACCCATTTTGATATGTTCGGCGTGTATCCGGCGGTTGACGCGATGATTGCGCTGGATTCGATGCTCAACGGCATCACGTCGCAAGACAGCAGCGAATTTATTAACGTGGCGAAAATTTCGCAAGCATCTGTTGCACGCCTGATCGAACATGAATCAGCTGATCTCGACATCACCACCGAAGCTGAACTGCGTAAAGTGGTGCGTGATCACGAACTGATGGAATATGAGATGGATTGTTTAGTCGAGTTGATGGATACCGTTGAGCCATGGCAACATTTTGGCCGGCCGGAAGTGCAACAACTCAAAGCATGGGTGAAAGAGCAGGGCGTCACCAACCTTGGGATGGAACTGACCGCAGATCCCACCGAAGGCACTCCGGCGGAATAGTGGTTTTAACCTACACAGCTGGCGGAACCCGTTGATATAAACGGTAGGCCAGCTGACCTGCAATACTTTCTTTTAATAGCCGCCAATGTGCCGGCAGGCTGGCGACATTAAGTTCTTTCTCACATTCCAGATAAATCAGCGCTTCGGGTGCTAACCAGCCGTGCTGTTCCAGGTGTGCTGCACATGGCAGCGCCAAGTCTTGGCGAAACGGCGGGTCAATAAACACTAAATCATAAGAGCGCCGGGCCGGTTGTTGCAGATACTGCAAACAGTTAGTGGCAACCACTTCGGCGTTGTCACATTTCAGCGTCAGCAGGTGTTGCTGTAACTGCTTCACAGCGGTTTTATCCAGTTCCAGCAAGGTGGCAAAAGCGGCTTGTCGCGACAATGCTTCGAGCGCCAAACTACCGCTGCCACTAAAACAATCCAGCACCGTACTGCCAGCGGTATCCGCCATTAACCAGTTAAACAACGTTTCTTTCACCCGATCGGTGGTCGGGCGTAAACCTTCGGCATTGAGTACCGGCAATTTCCGGCCACGCCATTGGCCACTAATGATCCTGACAAAACCGGTGCCGCCATGGGCTGGAGGTGGCTGTGGGGTACGACGTGATTTCATCGGGAGTTTATGCCTGAATAATAAAGGTGGTAGTATAAAGGGCGATTTTACCTGAGTTTCGATTTTCTAACAGCGGACCCTATGACAAAACCTAATAAACTGTTTTCCTGGCTTGGCTTTGGTAAAAAGTCTGAAGCTGATCCAATTCCTACCCCGGTTGTAATACCAGAGCCTGCGGCCGAAACTATCACCTCAGAAGTTGGCAGCCCTGAAGTTGCCAGCGTCGAAGTTCCGGTAACAGTTTCGGTTGCAACGCCGGTCGAAGCTGAGATCCCGGAACCAATTGCCGACATTCCAGAGCCTATAGCCGAGCTTGCTCACGAAATTATTCCAGAACCAACGCCGGAACTTACTCCAGAACCGGTTCGGGCACCAATCATCGAACCCGCACTAACCCTGCCAGTCGAAGTTGTCGCTGACAAAAAACCAGGCTTTTTTGCAAGGTTAAAACAAGGCCTGAGCAAAACCAGCCAGAACCTTGGCAACGGCCTGGCGAGTTTATTCCTCGGCAAAAAAATCGACGACGATTTATATGAAGAGCTGGAAACCCAGCTGTTGATGGCCGATGTTGGCGTGGATACCAGCCAAAAATTGATTAAACAACTGGTGCAACATGCTGACCGCCGCCAACTAAAAGATGCCGACAGCCTGTACGAAAAATTGCAGCAGGAAATGGCTAGCTTGCTGGATGATGTAGAAAAGCCACTGGATACCAGCAATGGCGATGGCCCCTTTGTTATTCTGATGGTTGGTGTGAACGGTGTCGGTAAAACCACCACCATTGGCAAGATGGCGCAGCAATTTAAACTGCAGGGCAAATCAGTGATGCTGGCTGCCGGTGATACTTTCCGCGCTGCCGCCGTTGAACAACTGCAGGTGTGGGGCGACCGCAACCAAATTCCGGTGATTGCCCAGCATAGCGGCGCCGATAGCGCTTCGGTGATTTTTGATGCTTATCAGGCCGCCAAAGCCCGTAAAATTGATGTATTGATTGCCGACACTGCCGGTCGCCTGCAAAACAAAGCGCACCTGATGGAAGAGCTGAAAAAAATCGTCCGGGTGATGAAAAAAATTGATGGTGCCGCGCCACATGAAGTAATGCTGACTTTAGACGCCGGTACTGGTCAAAATGCGATCAGTCAGGCAAAGTTGTTTCATGAAGCTGTTGAACTGACAGGCATTTCATTAACCAAGCTCGACGGAACTGCCAAAGGCGGGGTGATTTTTGCCATTGCCGATCAGTTTAAATTACCCATTCGTTATATTGGTGTGGGTGAAAGCATTGATGACTTGCGGGTTTTTAACAGCAAAGACTTTATTCGGGCATTATTTAATAAGGAATTCTGAGCATGCTGCGTTTTGAGCAGGTCAGCAAAGGTTACTCCGGTGGTTTTGTCGCGTTAGATCGGGTCAGTTTTGAACTGGCCAAAGGTGAAATGGCATTTTTGACCGGCCATTCCGGCGCCGGTAAAAGTACTCTGCTCAAACTGATCAGCCTGATTGAACGGCCATCGGCTGGCCGGGTTTTTATTAATGGTGTGGATTTAACTGGGATCAAACCGCGGCAAATTCCTTATGTGCGCCGTGATGTCGGGATGATTTTTCAGGATCACCGCTTGCTGATGAATCACAGCGTGTTCGATAACGTGGCGCTGCCGTTGGTGATTGAAGGTTTCACCGGCCGCGATATGGCGAAACGAGTGCATGCTGCGCTGGATCAGGTCGGTTTGCTGGATAAAGCCCGTTGTTTGCCTGCCACTTTATCCGGTGGTGAAGCGCAGCGGGTTGGTATTGCCCGTGCTGTGGTCAACAAGCCGCCGTTGTTGTTGGCCGATGAACCCACCGGTAACCTGGACCCGGATTTATCCAAAGACATTATGCGGGTGTTTGAAGCGTTTAATCAGGCTGGCGTGTCAGTGCTGGTGGCCAGTCACGATTTAGGTCTGATTGCCCGGATGCGCTATCGCACCATGACGCTTAAAGGTGGCAAAATGATTAACGATGGCTTGTTGCATCACGAGGATAACGAATGAGTATTTTATTCTCAGGACGTGCCGTCGGCGCCACTGCAACGCAGCCGAATATTCTGCAAAAATTGCTGCGCGGAATTTTTACTCACTTGCGTCAGGCTATTACCAGTCTCGGCGAATTGTGGCGCAGCCCGCTGTGGACACTGATCACTGTCGCCGTATTGGGCGTTAGTATGACCTTGCCAACGACCCTGCATTTATTGGTCAAAAACATCCAGCAGGTCAGCCGCAGTTATGATCAGTCGTTTGAAATCAGTTTGTTTTTACAAAATGAAACCACACCGACCGAAATTGCCACCTTAGTCACCTTGCTGCAAGGCGATCCGCAAGTTGCTAAAGTACGGCTGATTGATAAAGCGGCGGCGATGACTGAGTTTAAACAACAGTCCGGCTTTGGTGAAGCCTTAGCGTTCCTGGATCAAAATCCATTACCGGACGTGTTGCTGGTGACGCCGAAAATTAATCAGCCGGCAGCCGCCGAAGCGCTGATGCAAAAGCTGCAAAAAGAGCGGCATGTTGAACTGGCGAAACTTGATATCAGCTGGCTGGAACGGCTGGCCGCACTAATGAACTTATTACAGCAAGCGGTTTATACTATTGCAATTTTATTACTGAGCGCGGCGCTGTTGGTGATTGGTAACACCATCCGGCTCTCGATTATGGATAAAAAAGCTGAAATTGAAGTGATGAAACTGGTTGGCGCGACCGATGCTTTTATTCAGCGACCATTTTTATACACCGGTATCTGGCTGGGGGTGTTTGGCGGTTTTCTAGCCTTTGTGGTGGTGGAAGTGATGTTGTGGTGGTTGCGCTCGGCCATCGCTACTGTGACTCAGCTGTACCAAAGTGACTTTGTATTGAATTCGTTAAGCATGCAGGAATTTGGCTGGTTGATGCTGATTGCGGTGTCGCTCGGCCTGATTGGTTCTTATATTGCGGTGCGCAGCCATATTAAAGCGATTGAGCCTTAAACGCAGGTTTATTGAAAAACGGCGCTTAAGCAAACTCGAAAAAACAGTGTTGAATATTCAGCACTGCTTTTTTTCAAGACATGTGCTTGTTTTCAAGACATCCATGGTTATTCGCTGCGAGCCGTCAATAACAACCCATGCGCCCAATCGACCGCCTGTATATAATGCGGGCTTAAATCAATCGTTTTGCCAAACAATTTCTGACTCAGTTGTTGTTGTAATTCCCAGTCGGCTTGTTCAAAGGCTTTGGCAAGTTCCAGATATTGCCCCAGCTTGCCCTGATGCGCGACCAATGCCGTTTTAATTTCCGGTAATATTGGTAAGTCTTCCAGCAAATCGGCCAGCGGTTGTTCCAGCAACGCATCCACTAATGAAAATAAGCCGGTTAAAAATGCCGAAGGCGGATTTTCTGGGTCATGGTTCATTTGTGCCATTAAATCGCAGAACCGCGCCCGCACCATCGACATATTCAGTAATTCGCTGCCGTTGTCTTCACTCAGGTTTGCCAGTGCCAGCAAGGCAATAAACTTTTTCAGCTCGGCTTCGCCCATATACACCATGGCGTGTTTTAACGAGCCAATCGGCTTTTCGCGAGCAAAGCTGGAGCTGTTCACAAATCGCAGTAACTTATAAGACAAACCTAAATCACGTTCGACAATGGCGGACAGCTGGTCAAAATCCAGTTCCACTTTGCTCGATTCGGCAATCAGTAGAAGCAGGTTAAGCTTACTACTGGCGATTTTTTTGTGTTTTAGCATTTCCGGCCGCGCAAAAAAGTAACCCTGAAATAAACTAAATCCGAGTTGTTTCAGTTTTTGATATTCAGCGGCGGTTTCTACTTTTTCGGCCAACAAAGTGACCGGGTGGTGCTTGATGCGGGAAATGTATTTGCTGATTTGCAGCATATTAAATTGCTGCACATCAACTTTGATGATGCTGACATACGGCAGGAAGATATCCCACTTCGGTTCAAAATCGTGATCATCCAGCGCCAACTGATAACCCATCCGGTGTAACTCGCGACAGGCCGTTAATAACTCGCGGCTGATTGGCACGGTTTCCAGAATTTCTATCACCATGCTTTTTGGATCAATCGAAGTGGGGAAATGGTGAATTAAGGTATCTGCTGAGAAATTAATAAAAGCCTTGCGGCTGCCGGTAATTTTTTCTACTCCCATTAATAAATGATGTTCAGTAATGAGCTTTGAGGTTGCCTCGTCGGCGTTAATGTTCGGAAAACAGTTGGCTACACCGTCCCGAAACAACAGTTCGTACCCGTAAAGGTTTTTTTCGGCATCAAGGATCGGTTGCCTAGCCATGTAACAATACATATGACTACTCCTGGTACAGATCGGAAAGGGCTGGAACGCAGCGATATAGCGACTTTGGGGACAATTACCACATTGCAGCTGTTGTTATTCTTCTTTGAGCATATCGTAAAAAAGCGCTTCCACTATATGCTTTGATATTCTGAAAAAAATCTGTTTATAAGATTAGGGTCTTAAAAGCAGCGGAACTTTGGTTAGCACTCTCAGTCGAAGAGTGCTAAGATGATTCCAGTTGAGAAAAGCAGGAGCTATGTAAATGACTAAAGCATCCCTTATGACCATGTCTGTCGCCGCCAGCGGAAGCCTCGAGGCTTATACCCATGCGGTGAGTACTATTCAGATGTTGTCTGCTGACGAAGAACGCGCTTTAGCTGAGCGGTTACAACAACATGGTGACCTGGAAGCTGCCCGTCAATTAATCATGTCGCATTTACGGTTTGTGGTGCATATCGCCCGCAGTTATTCCGGTTACGGTTTACCGATTGGCGATTTAGTGCAGGAAGGCAATATCGGCCTGATGAAAGCGGTCAAACGTTTTGACCCGACAGTCGGTGTCCGTTTGGTGTCGTTTGCTGTGCACTGGATCAAAGCTGAAATTCATGAATTTGTCCTGAAAAACTGGCGCATTGTGAAAGTGGCGACCACCAAGGCGCAACGTAAATTGTTCTTTAATCTGCGTAAAGCCAAGAAAAACTTAGGCTGGTTCAGCCAGGAAGAAGTGAAAAACGTTGCTGAATCTTTAGGGGTTCCGGAATACGAAGTGCGGGAAATGGAATCGCGGATGAGCAATCACGATATGCCATTTGACGCGCAAGATGATGATGATGAAGGCGCTATCCATGCACCGGTATTTTATCTGCAGGATAAATCATCCGACTTAGCCAGCAATTTTGAAGAAGACCAATCTGAAGGCGCTGCCGTAGACCGGCTACAAGCTGCGGTGCGGACTTTGGATGAACGGAGTCAGGATATTATTCGTGCCCGTTGGTTAGATCATCAGAAACTGACCTTGCAGGAATTGGCCGACCGTTATTCAGTGTCAGCAGAGCGGGTGCGTCAGCTGGAAAAAAATGCCATGAAAAAGCTGCATGCAGCGATGGTTGATGCTTAACAGCTAAGTAATTCATTCCATAAGAAAAAGGCAGCGTAAGCTGCCTTTTTTGTGCCTTTTTTACCTGGACTGTCGACATTTAAGTTGAAGCATTTTTTTCAGTAGCAACGCTGGCCTGTACCAATCAGCAGTTTTACAGTCCTTCACTTAGCGCATTAATAGCAAAGGTGTCGTGGCTGCCGGAACGTTGCTTGGAGCGACAGCCCGCAGATCTTCAAACCACAGTTGCCAGTCAGCTGCCATCACCACGGCCGGGATGACAAAACCGGGTAAATCCGCGCGGTAAGGCGGATGCCATTGTAAAGGTTCAGCCACTGCTGCCGCTGCCAGCTCTGTCCCCGGGTTTGGATTGGCGGCTGTGATTGTGATTGTGTTTGTTGTCGCAGGTTGTGCAGAGGTGTTATGCACCAGACTCACCGAGCCGGATCCGGCTTCACCCGTCTGAGTGGTTTTGTCCGGTTGCGGCGACAACTTCAGCACTTTTTTACCGTCGCTGCGGGCTTTCTCAGTCCAGTCGGTTTCGTTGGCGGCGCGGCTTGAATTTGATTTAGCAATAGATCCCACTTGTGTTGAGGTTGCCGGTGCAGCAGCCAGCGCCACTTGTGGTAAATCTAACAATTGTGATGCTGGCACCAGCTCAACACCCGATGCGGCCAACCGCGCCAGATTGCGCTTTAAGTAGCGGTAAGTTTCCGGATAAGGATGGCCGATGGCAACAGCACTGCCTTGTTGTTTCGCCAGTTTAATCAGTTGGTTAAATTGTTTATCCAGCGCGGCATGTGATTTATCGTTATCGAGGAAAATATCGCGACTGCGGCTTTTAATCTGATGTGCACTAGTGGCGCGCGATACGGCGCTACGAGCCGTGGTTTTGCTGTCAATGAAGTACAAACCCCGTTCGGCCATCACTTGCATGGTCCAATCCATCTGCTGGGGCAAACTGGTATATAAACTTCCCATATGATTGTTAACGCCAATAGCCTGAGGTACTTGCGCCAGTGCCTGATGCAGCGCTTGCTGCACCTGGGTTTTGGACATTTGACGGCGCAATGCACCTTTTCCCAGCAAATGGTTTTGCGCCACCGCTTCCATCGGCATATGCAGCATCACTTCTTTTTGCTGACGGGCAGCAAGTTCAGCCATTTGCTGGCTTTGTGGCGCAAAGGGCATCACGGCGAAAGTCAGCGCGTAAGGCAGTTGAATAAGTAGTGGATCAGCTTTTTGATAGCCAATATCATCGATAATAATTGCCACTTTCGCCGGTAACGTCTGTGCTTCAACTGCTGCGGTAAAGCCAGCAAATAACATCAAAAATCTTAGAATATACAAGGTATTTACTTCGCTGCCTGATTGCTGCACTAAGCCGGAATAAGCCAGAAAATGGCTCGGGGAATGGCTGACATTATGCCTGATTATTCTGCCAGGCTGCTATGTCTGGTTATTAAGTCTGGCTGTTAGCACTGATCATGGTCGGCTTAACCAGCGCAGCGGGTTTACCGCAGAGCCTTTTTGCCGGATCTCAAAATAGAGTCCGGGTTGATCCTGACCACCACTTTGGCCAACCAGTGCCACGGCATCACCAGTGCGGACTGTTTCGCCCGGGGTTTTTAACAAGGTTTGATTGTGGCCGTACAAACTCATCAAACCATTGCCATGATCGATGACCGTCACCCAGCCATAACCTTTCAGCCAGTCGGCATAGATCACCTGGCCATTGGCAACCGCTTTGACAGCGGTACCGGCGCTGGCCTGGATAATCAAACCGCTGGCCGTCATACCACCGCCATGTTTAGCGCCGAATTGTTGTGAAATAGCGCCTTGTACCGGCCAGGGTAAATTGCCGGCTTTACCGGTGTTGCTAACCAGCCGGCGGTTGGCGGCAGCAGCTTTTAATTTCGCGAGTGTGTCTTGCAGGCTTTTTTCATTAGTCTTCAGATAAGCTAGTTGTTGCTGCTGATCGCTCAGTAATGTTTGCAGTTCTTTTACCGATTGTTGCTGACTTTGCCTTGCTGTGGCTAATTCATCTTGCTGCGAGGTCAGCTGCGCCAAGCGTTGTTGTTGTTCCAGCTGATTGGCGGCGGTTTGTTGTTTGAGTGCATCGAGTTCAGCAACAGTGGCTTTCAGTGCCAACAGTTGTTGCATTCTGGCATTATTAAAGTACTGATAGTAGGTGAGGGTTCGTTCTAATTTCACTGCATCCTGTTGATTCAGCAGCAGTTGGGTGTAGTCGTGACCGCCCACCTGATAGGCTGCTTTGACTTGCGCTGCCAGCAATAATTGCTGTTGCTGGCGTTGTTGTTCCAGCGCCTGTGCTTCGGTATCCAGTTTGCTTTGTTGTGTCTGTAATTCGGTAATTTTTGCTTGCTGTTGCACCACGGCATCGGCAGCTTGCGCTAGCGCAGCATCAGCCAGTTTCAGCTGAGCTTCGGCTTTTTTCAGTTTTTGCCGTTGGTCACGTCGTTGCCGTTCGGTCTGCTTAATTTCCTGCTGCAACGATGCCAGCTCTTTGCGGGCGCTGGCAGTACTTTGTTGCGCCTGGACAGTTGTGGTCAGGCTGCCGAGCAAAAGCCCAAGCAGCATGGCGCATTTGATAGTGCGGCTGGCAAAAATCACTGGAGTTTAAACAACAATTTGCCGGTCATTTCGGCCGGAACCGGCATGCCCATCAGTTGCAGCATGGTCGGGGCGACGTCGCTTAAAATGCCGCCGTTTACCGCAACCGCATTACGGCCGACATAAATCAATGGCACCGGGCCACTGGTATGGGCGGTGTGGGCCTGACCCGATTCGTGATCGACCATTTGTTCGGCATTGCCGTGATCAGCGGTAATGATACATTCGCCACCCACTGCAGAGAGCGCTTCGACCACGCGGCCAATACAGGTGTCCACCGCTTCCACGGCTTTAATCGCCGCCGATAAAATACCGGTATGACCAACCATATCGCCGTTTGGATAGTTGCAGATAATCACGTCAAACTTGTTGCTATGAATGGCTTCTACCAGCTTATCAGTCAGTAAAGTTGAATTCATTTCTGGTTGTAAATCGTAGGTCGCAACCGATGGCGATGGGATCAGAATACGCTCTTCACCGGCAAACACATCTTCACGGCCACCACTGAAAAAGAAAGTGACATGGGCGTATTTTTCAGTTTCAGAGATCCGTAATTGCGTTTTGCCATGTTTCGCCAGCCACTCGCCCAACACGTTATCTAAAGCCGTGGGTGGATAAGCCACCGGCGCTTTAATATCGGCTGCATATTCAGTCAGTTGCACGAACGAACTTAACTTGGGCTGACGCTCACGAACAAAACCACTGAAATCGCTGTCGGTAAAAGTCCGGCTGAACTGACGGGCGCGGTCGGCGCGGAAATTCATAAAAATCAGCGCGTCGCCATCCGCAATTTTAATGCTGTCGCCAGCGGCGTTGGTGATGGCCGTGGCTTTCACAAACTCGTCGTTTTCATCACGGGCATAGGCAGCATGCAGCGCTTCAATGGCATTCCCGTGCTCAAATAAGCCTTTACCGTCAACGATCAGTTCATAGGCTTGTTGCACCCGATCCCAACGTTTATCGCGGTCCATGGCAAAATAACGACCGATGATGCTGGCGATTTGGCCGGTGCCGATGGTATTAAATTTGTCCTGTACTAACTGTAATGAAGCTTCGGCGCTGCGCGGTGGGGTGTCGCGGCCGTCTAAAAATGCATGCAGGTATATCTGGCGAGCGCCTTCACGATGAGCAAGCTCAATCATCGCGATTAAATGTTCTTCGTGGCTGTGGACACCACCCGGTGATAACAACCCCATGAGATGCACCGCTTTACCTTGTGCTACTGCGCTTCTGACCGCATTCACCAGGGCTTGATTCTGGAAAAAGTCGCCATCTTTAATCGCTTTGGTGATGCGGGTAAATTCCTGATAGACCACCCGGCCTGAGCCTAAATTGACATGACCAACTTCAGAGTTGCCCATCTGGCCGTCAGGTAAACCAACATCCATGCCAGAGCCGGAAATCAGGCTGTGCGGGCACTGCTGCCACAGCCGATCCATCACTGGGGTATTGGCTTGCACAATTGCGTTGTCAGCCGGATCTTCGCGATAACCCCAACCGTCTAAAATCAGAAGAACTAAAGGTTTGCCCGGCTTTGTCATCACTGCTCCGCATCTTGTTGCTTGATCATCATTCGGACGTCCATCTTACCCAAATTTAACTGCGACTCCAATCAACCTTGGTCAGTAAATGTGCAACCGGTAGGTGATCTCAGCTAAAAGTCTGCGAAAGTCGGTGAAATTCCGGAACCGGCAGAAAAGGCAGGGCTGTTTTTGCCCCTGAAAGCCGTTATACTCGGCGCCAATTGAATTTTGACGGAAGTAAAAAGCTATGGAGCAATACATCGAATTTGCCGGTAATCATCAATTACTGAGCCTGGCTTGGGGCGGTATCCTGTTGGCATTGGTGGTAAGTTGGGTGCAGTCGTTGCTGTCGAAAATCCAGATGCTGTCGCCGACCGAACTGACGATTAAGGTCAATCGGGAAGATGCCGTGCTGTTGGACATCCGCTCGGCTGATGATTTCAAAAAAGGCCATATCACCTCGGCCCGTAACATTCCGCTGGCTCAACTCAGCAAAGAATTGTCAAAGCTTGAAAATGATAAAAACAAACCCATTATTGTGGTCTGTCAGGCTGGAATGTCAGCACAAGGTGCGGCAAAACAGTTGATCAGTGCCGGTTTTGGTCAGGTTGCAGTGCTACGTGGTGGCATGAGTAAATGGGCTGAAGCAAATTTACCAGTGGTAAAAAAATAACAGGAACCGCCTTGATGAGTGCAGCCAGCGTCACTATTTACACTAAAGCCTATTGCCCGTATTGTGTTCGCGCAAAAGCCTTATTAACGGCAAAAGGGGTGCAGTTTCTGGAGGTCAGCATTGACCAACAGCCGGAATTGCGCCCAGAGATGATTGAAAAATCGGGCGGGCGCAGTACGGTGCCGCAGATTTTTATTAATGATCAACATATTGGTGGCTGTGACGACCTTCATGCGCTAGATGCGCAGGGAAAACTGGACACTCTGCTTCGCTAATTACAATCAAATTATCAGTTAGGATTTATCATGGCCGACGAACAAATCAATGCAGTTGCCGACGAGCAACAAGTGCAATTCGCAATTCAGCGCATTTATGTTAAAGACATTTCTTTTGAAGCGCCAAATTCCCCAGCGATTTTCCGCAAAGACTGGCAACCAGAAGTAAAACTGGATCTGGATACCCGCAGTGAAAAGCTCGACGACAGTACTTTTGAAGTGGTGTTATCATTAACTGTTACCGCCACTATTGGCGAAGAAACAGCCTTTTTATGTGAAGTGCAACAAGCGGGCATTTTCTCTGTTCCTGTGGTCAGCGATGCCCAAATGGCACATATGTTAGCGGCATTCTGCCCGAACATCCTGTTCCCATATGCTCGCGAAGCCGTATCAAGTCTGGTCAACCGTGGTACTTTCCCACAGTTAAACCTGGCACCAGTGAATTTCGATGCTCTGTTCGCACAATATGTGCAACAGCGTCAGGCTGAAGCGCAAGCTCAGCTGCCAAACTAAGTCTGCGGCGTCTGCTATGACTGCGGCAATCACAGTTTTAGGTGCCGGATCGTACGGCACTGCGCTGGCAATCTGTCTGGCGCGAAACGGTCACCACACCTTGTTGTGGGGTCGCAGTCTGCAAGACGTGGCGGCGATGCAAACCGACAGAATAAACCATAAATATCTGCCGGAAATTCGCCTGCCAGACACTCTGGAAGTCACTGCCGATTTAATCGAAGCGGTGAAAGCCAGTCAAAATATTCTGGTGGTGGTGCCGAGCCATGCCTTTGCTGACACCTTAAAACAAATTAAACCTTATTTGTTGCCGCATGCCCGGGTGGCTTGGGCAACCAAAGGTTTGGAACCTGATACCGGTCGGTTATTGCAGGACGTAGCCCGCGATATTCTCGGTGATGATGTGTCGCTGGCAGTATTGTCAGGGCCGACCTTTGCCAAAGAGCTGGCATTAGGGTTACCTACTGCAATTTCCTTGTCTTCAACTGACAACGAATTTATTACCGTGTTATCCGATCTGCTGCATTGTGGCCGGACCTTCCGGGTCTACACCAATCCAGATTTTATTGGCGTGCAATTAGGCGGCGCCGTGAAAAACGTCATTGCAATAGGTGCTGGTATGGCCGATGGCATTGGTTTTGGTGCCAATGCCCGCACGGCGCTGATTACCCGCGGACTAGCGGAAATGTGCCGTTTAGGATGTGCCCTTGGTGCGCAAAAAGAAACCTTTATGGGCATGGCAGGTTTAGGCGATTTAGTGTTGACCTGTACCGATAACCAGTCGAGAAATCGTCGATTTGGTCTGTTACTCGGACAGGGCGCTGGTGTCGAAGCTGCAATGGCCAGTATCGGTCAAGTGGTGGAAGGTTATCGTAATGCCAAAGAGGTGTTTAATCTGGCAGCTCGTGTCGGCGTAGAAATGCCGATCACCGAACAAATTTATCAGGTGTTGTATCAAGGCAAAGACGCCCGTTTAGCAGCCATTGATTTACTCGGCCGCGAAAAGCGTGACGAATAAAGTTGTTGCTTAACAGTAGCAGCAACACCTTTGGTTAACTTGCCTGGCTGATTTTTTGCGGCTCCAGAACAAAACGTGCAGAAATTTGCCCAGCGGTTTTTGGCTGATCAAACAACGAACCTTGTCCGGACAAACAACCCATCACGTGCAATAAATACCCTTGCATTTCATTGTCGATGCCTTGTGCTGTCAGCGTTAACTGATGGTAACTGGCAAGCCGGATTAGGCTGGCGCAGATGTTGCGCTGGTTGTCCTGAAATTCCAGATCGTCAATCAACGAATCAGCCAGCATGACTTCTGACCAGAAATTTTCGGCCAATAATGCCAGCGCGGTGTGCCCTTTACCAAAATCCTGCCAAATTAAACTAAAACCAGCTTGTTTTAATGCCTGTAGCTGAATAATCGCCATGCCTGGTTGTTGCAGCCAGTATTGCTCATTGATCAGCAATTGCAGCAATTCCGGTTGCAGTTGCCATTCCTGCAGATGATGTAATAAATAGGGTAATAAATCCGGTTGTTGCAGCTGCAGCGTCGACATTTCCAGCCGGAATTTTGGCAACTGGCAACCTTGTTGTCGCCATTGCCAGATTTGCTGACATAACTGCGAAAAACGCCAGCGTTCCAGCGCCAGCAGTAAATGGCTTTGTTCAGCCGCCGCTTTAAATTGCGGCAGCCACAATAAACCGCGGCTGGGCGAGTGCCAGGCTAATTGTACGTCGATTGCCAGCAGGTGTTTGTCATGTAACTGGTAACAGCCCTGAAAATACAGTTCAAACTGATATTGCTTGAGGCCGTATTGTAGCTCTTCAGCCAATGTTGCATCTGCGACGTCTGCTTGCCCGGATTGTTGCCACAGGAAAATCGATGGCTGTTGTAACAAACTTTGTTGCAACGCCCAGTCGGCATGTTGCAGCAAGGTCTCGACATCTTCGCCACCTTGAGGAAACAGCGCGACCCCAATGGCACATTGGCCAATTAAATCAAAATCATCCAGCGGGCAAGGACCATGCACTGCCAGTTGTAACTGCCGGGCAATTTGCAGGCTGGCTGCTTCCGGCGTCTGCTGGCAATGTTGTGCCGTTAATAACACCGCAAAACGACGATCGGTAAACTGACCCAGACTGGCACCTGCCGGTAAATGGTGCTGCAACTGCTGTGCTATCCATTGTTCAAATTGCCTCGCTTTGGTCATGCCGAATTGCTGACGGATTTGCTCCAGTTCAGTCAGTTCCAACAGTAAAATGGCAAAATGTTGCTGGGCATTACGGCATTGTTGCAACACGGGTTCAAGTTGCGCCAGCCACAAGGTCCGGTTCGACACGCCTGTCAGTGCGTCGTGGGTACTTAATTGTTGCAGCTCCGATTGTTGCTGCTGCTGTTCGCTGATGTCCTGTTGCACAATCAAGTAATAGCCGGGCTGATGACGGGTCAGCGGGGTGATATTCAGTTGCAGCGCGCGGGGGGCCGTTGCCGTGGGCATCCAGACCACGCCTTGCCAGCTTTGATTCTGCTGTAGTTCGGCCTGAATATCCGGCCAGGCACTTTGCAAGCATTGACGACTGCTAAATAGCTGCGGCCGCAGCCCGGTTGGCCAGTGAAAATTGGCCATGGCCTGATTACACTGACGTAATTGAAAATGTTCATCCGCAAACCAGGCCGGGCACGCTAAGCGCTGAAAAAATACATCCAGACTGAGGGTATGCGGCGTTGGTTGCAGTTGGCGCTGGCGATACCACCAGACTCCGGCTAACAAAGGTAACAGCCATAAACCATAAGTTGTTGTCAGAAGCCAGAGCCAACCGCCGAATGTTTCCATCTGAAGTCCTGCATTCCGTTGTCACAAGGTTGTCCCGAAATTATAGGCTGGACAATAAAAACCGCCAGTTTGTAGCGAAAGTGATTTGCAAAAAACTGGCCTACTGCGCCCACCAGCAGTTTTCGATATCCCCGTAATCCTTGAAGTTGCGGGGTTGTTGGCCTCCTTCACGAACTGGCGTTCCAGATTCGTTCAGTTGCCGCGGTTCCACCGTGGCCATTCCGCATCTTCAATGATTTTGGGTATATAATGCGGCTTCCTGTGAATATTCTGAAATGAGCTTATGTTTCACATTGCCTTGTTCGAACCCAAAATTGCGCCAAATTGCGGCAATATTATTCGTCTGGCTGCCAACAATGGTTGCAGCCTGCATTTAATTGAACCCCTGGGTTTTGATTTTGAAGAAAAAAAGCTGCGCCGCGCCGGGCTTGATTATCATGATTTAGCCAACGTTACCCGCCATGCTAATTACGCCGCGTTTGAGCAGGCGATGGCGGGGCGGCGGATTATCGCCTGTACCACCAAAGGCAGTCGGCCGCATACTGATGTGCTGTATTTACCAGATGATGTACTGTTGTTTGGTTCAGAAACCCATGGTTTACCGGATGCAGTGCGGGACGCAATTGCCAGCGAGCTAAAAATTCGTATTCCGATGATGCCGGATGCACGCAGTTTAAATCTGGCCAATGCGGTGGCCATCATTAGCTATGAAGCCTGGCGTCAGCAAGGGTTTGCCGGCGCAGTTTAACGTCAACCAATTCAAGGAGACTCCATGTCAAAGCAACTACTGTCAGCCACCGACACTGCCCAGGCGGACTATGCCAAATGGGTTCGGCGCTCTGGCTTTCTGACGCTTGGAGTCGCGGTGCTGATTGTGCTGTTGAAACTGACAGCTGCAGTGATGACCAACGCCGCTGCCGCACTTGCGTCCTTTATGGATGCGTTGCTGGACGTGCTGGTGTCGCTGTTAAATTTCGCCGCTTTACGGTATGCGCTAAAACCCGCCGATGCCGATCACCGCTTTGGTCACGGCAAAATGGAAGCGGTGATGGCGTTATTTCAGGCGGCATTTTTAACCGGTGCTGCTGTGTTGTTGTTTTATCAGGGGGTCAGTCGTTATCACAGCCCGGAGCCTATAGCCGCACTTTCTAACGGGATCTGGCTGACGGTATTGTGTACCGCTTTAACCATTATGTTGGTGCTGGTGCAAAGATTTGTGATCAGACGCACTGACTCATTAGCCGTCAAAGCCGATTCGGCGCACTATCGCGGCGATATTCTGATGAATGCGGCAGTGATTTTGGCGCTGTTTTTAGTGGCCAACAGTGTGTTGTGGGCCGACGCGGTGATGGCAGCATTGATTGCGCTGTATTTATTCTGGAACGCCTTACAACTGGCGCGGGAAAGTCTGAAACATCTGTTAGATCAGGAATTAACCAGTGAGCAGCGGCAGTTAATTGTCGATACGTTGCAGCCATTGCCACAGGTGTTGGCGGTGGATCAGCTTCGCACCCGCCAGGCAGGACCCAAAGTTTTTGTGCAATTGCGGTTAGTGCTGCCGGACGAGTTATCGCTGGTGCTGGCGCACGATATCGTCGATGAGGCTGAGCTGAAGATTGCCGCCTTGTTCAGCAATGCTGAAGTGATTATTCATGCTGATCCGGCATCTGCAGTGACGCAGGCGGAATATCCGCTACTGGCAACGCAAGCTGTTTCTGGATAAACCCAGTCAGCTGCCAGTAACCGGTAACTTCTGTAAAAACTGATTGATCTTTGACAGCGCAAGTACGCGAATCTCATCCGTTTCAAAGAGGATTTCATGCCGTGCATCGGCCAGCAGGTGCTGCGCTGATAAGGCTGTTGGCCAGTCAGAACTTTGACTAAACCGCTGCCACAGCTTTGTTTGCGCGGCATTATCCACCACCTGATCCGCACCTGCTTGCAACAATAAACAAGGTAATTGTGGGGCAGGGCCTTTTTGCATCTGTTGGCAAGCCGTCAATGCCTGAGCCAACCAGCGCCAACTAATACCGCCGAGCTGATACGCCGGGAACTGCTGATATAACGATCGAAACCACTGATATCGTTCGACACACTGGCTTAAATCGTTGTTGGCAAATGGCCGGTCTTGATAAGGGCCTTGTCCTGGAATATACCAACTTTGCTGACTACACCGCTGATTGAGCTGACTTACCACTCGACTCAGCGGCAAAGCCAAGGCGTGTGGTAAAGGATGGGTTGGAATACCCCACATCGGCGAACAAAAGATTGCTGCAGCTACACCATGGTGTGGTTGTTGTTGCATTTCTTGCTGCCGCTCTTGTTGAAGGTAACGGCACAAAATCCCACCACCCATCGAGTGAGCCAATGCCAGCAGCGGTAGGTTGGTTTTTGGCTTGATGATTTGCTGAATAAAGTTCGCCAGATCAGCCACATAATCATCAAAATCCCGCACATCACCAATCTGGCTTTGGCTATCAAGCCGTTCTGAAGCGCCTTGTCCCTGATGATCCAGCACATACACCTGATAGCCAGCGAGCAGTGCTTCGTTAATCAGTTCCAGATACTTATGCCCGGCTTCAATCCGTCCCGGGATCAGCACTAAAGCAGCGGTAGCGGACTCGGGTTGCCAATAGCTGTAATGCAGTTGCAGCCGGTTTGAGGTTGCGTGGTGGCGGCTAAGCTTGCTGACACTATCAAATGTGCCGTGAGTAGCCTGTTGCCAGAGCTCGGCCAGCGCCAGTGTTGCACGGCCACTGGCAAAATCGGTACCGAAGAATTGTGCTTTAAATTCAGGCCATTGCATCATGCCGTTGCTATCCGGTGCGGTAGGGTGAGGGTGATACAAAGCCCACCGGTATCCGGTAGACTGGCGAAAATCTGGCCACCATGTTGCCGCACCACCTGCGCTGCAATCGCCAGACCTAGCCCAGTGCCGCCAGTTTGGCTATTGCGGCTGTCTGACACCCGGTAAAAGGGCGCAAAGATTTGTTCCAGACTATCAGCCGGGATACCTGGCCCTTGATCCGCAATGGCAAGCATGGTGGCAGTGGCGGATTGCGACAACACAAAGCTAATTTTCGCCTTGTCCGGGCTATATTTAATGGCATTCCGCAGTACGTTTTCAATGGCGCGGGCCAGCAATTTGGGTTCGATAAATAGCGGGCAGGGGTTCAGACCCTGTAATGTAATCTGCAACTGCTTTTGATCAGCTTCCAGTTGATTTACCGCAATAATCTCTTCAATAAGATCATATAAATCAACATCTTGACGCTGTAGTTGGTATTGACCGGCATCAAGTCGGCTGAAGGTTAATAATTCGCCAAGCAGTTGATCAACCCGCTCTAGTTCCTGTTGCAAACGTGGCAACTGTGCGCCGCCACCCTGACGTTGCTCCAGCGCAATCGCTAGTTGAGCGCGGGTCAGTGGTGAGCGTAATTCATGCGACACATCACGCAACAGCCGCTGTTGGTTTTGCAGTAAATCGCCGATTTTCGCCGCCATTAAGTTAAAACCGCGACTGAGTTCACCTATTTCATCATTTCGTCTGGCTGGTGCATCGGCTCTTGCCGTTAAATCCCCGCCGGCAAAATCGAGATTTTTTTGCTGTAATAGCCGCAAAGGTTTGGTGATGGTTAAAGCCAGAATAAAGCTGGCGAGGGCGGAGACTAACACCAATAGGGCTGGCAGCAGATAATCGGGTAATGACATTAAGTCGAGCCCTGGCGATTGTGGTCTAGGCCTAAGTTGATACAACGCCAGTTGCTGGCCTTTAAATTGGACTAAAAAAGGCCCGGCCAATACGGTTTTACGGTGAATGAGTAAGCGTGGCCGATTTAATTGTGAAAGCTCGGTCAGCCATTTTTGGTTAAAGTTTCTGGGCAAGATGTCGCTATTGAGCACCTGATTTTGTTCAGGCTCAACAATCAGCCAGCGATTGCGATCCCGGCGGTTGATCCGTGCTGCCAGCTCTTCAATTGAATCGGCTTTGTATAGCGATTTCAGCAAAGGTTCGAGCTGTTCGACGATACCGTGTGGCAACCGGCGAATTTCGGTGTCGTCGCTCAAGCCGCGCGCCAGCAACCAGGCGCCGCCGAGCGTCAGCAATAACACCAGCCAGAACCAGGCGAAAATCCGAAATGCCAACAAGCGAAATGGGTTCAGACCACCAAACTTCATGCCTGCTCCAGAAATAAATAACCACTACCGCGTAAGGTCTGAATTTTTTCAGCGGGATCACAACCTGCCAGTTTTTTACGGATGTTACTGATATGCATATCCAGGCTGCGATCATATTGCTGCAACGCCCGGCCGAGCACTGCTTTACTCAGATCTTCTTTGGTAATCACCTGACCGGCATGGCTCATCAGATAATCCAGAATTTGAAATTCGGTGGCGGTCAACACCACCTGCAGACCCAGACACCAGACCTGGCGGTTCTGCCGATTCAACTGTACCTGATTCAATTCCAGCAGTGGTGCTGCAACCGGGTTGACGCTTTGCTGCTGTGCCAGTTCGACCCGGCGTAAGATTGCCCGCACCCTGGCACTGAGTTCCCGCGGATTAAAAGGTTTCGCCAGATAATCGTCGGCGCCAAGTTCCAGTCCGACAATGCGGTCGATGTCATCACCCCGCGCTGTCAGCATCAACACCGGGCAATAACTCGACTGCCTTAATTGACGTAGCAATGACAAGCCATCAAGCCCGGGTAACATCACGTCCAGCAAAATCAGTTGATATAAACCACTTTGCGCCCGTTCCAGTCCGCTGACGCCATCGGCGGCGACGTCCAGACTAAAGCCGTCCAGCGTCAGATAGTCGTTGACCAGCTGGCTTAATTCGTTGTCATCATCGATTAACAGGATCCGTTGACTACTCACTTCTGATCTCCGGCGGCAGGTAGGGTGCCAGGGTAAATTGTTGTCAGTGTAAATCGACGACATATTGCGACAAGGCTCTTTACACAACCTTTACCCGCGCTTGGCGTTGCTTTGCATTGTGCAGAGTATGCTTGTTTCATCGCTGTTTAGTCCAGCTGAGTGCAGCGGATGATGACAGTCAGTTAACAACAGACAGTCCACAACAATTGGGGTAACGACGATGAAAAAATTTAATCTGATGGCAGCAATTTTAAGTTCGGTATTAATGGTGAGTGCGACGATGCCTGCTTTTGCTGGTGATAGGGAAGGGCATAAACATGGTATGCATCACATGCATGGCATGAAAATGTTTAAAGGGTTGGATCTAACGGACGCGCAAAAAGCACAAATTGAGCAGTTAACTGCGGCGCATCGTCAGACCATGCCGGATAAGGCAGTAGTTGCAGAAAGTCGTGAAGAGTTAAGAACTTTATTGCAGGCGCCTACTTTTGATGAAGCCGGAGTGCGGGTGTTACTGGAAAAACAACAAGCCAAACGCCTCGAAATGGAAGTTTCGCAGTTGAAATTCCAACACCAGTTACGCGCAGTGTTAACGCCGGAACAACAAGCTAAATTGGATGAGCGCAAAGCAAAAATGCGCCATAAAATGCGTGAAAAGGCAGCCGCGTCTGAATAATTTGCGAGCTCAAGCGGGTTCGTGAAATGTTCATCCTGACTGGCGCTTTGACCTTCATGGTCAAGCGCCTTTTTTATCCGGTTTTTGAGTAAGATGTTTGAGTATGATGGTTAGCTGCAACCGCTTTGTACAACTAATTTAACCCTTCAATAAAATAATCTGAGCAAATACTTTAAACCTTGTACGACCATTTGACTGTGACAGCTGTTGCTGCGGATCACACAGATTTATGCTGTTGAAGTGATGTTTCTGTATAAAAATTGTCCTTTATTTCAAACAAACAGCTGTTGAAGCTGGCTTAAATTTAACATTTGTTCCCCAAAGTGCCGATTGTGATTGTATTGAACTGCTCTATCTTAGAAATCGGATCTGTCAGCTGTCTGTTCCGTAAAACTAAAAAAGCCAATCAAAATAAAATCAAATCCAGACAAGGGGATAGTAGATGAAAATAACAGCATTGCTGCTGGCCGCAGCATTTTGCAGTATCAATGTCAGTGCTGCCGTGGGCGGCTATCCGGTGGTGTTAATCCACGGTTTTCAGCCCGATAATTTAAAAGATAAACCCAACGCCAGTCAGGTCAAAGTGAATGGCCAGGCATATTGGCAAGACTATTGGGCTAGCCGTGCCGATTTACGGATTGACTGGCCCTCACAAGAGCGGATCAGCGGGAAAATCGCCAGTGACTATGTCTGGCCACAGCTGAAAAAGTTAGCAATAGACGGCACCTGCGCGCGCGGCTGTATTTTCGTTAATCACTCCACCGGCGACTTAATAACCCGTTATATCCTTGATAACCAAGCGTTATGGCTAAAAAATGCCGGTTTAACACCGCTGAATATCGTGGCTACTTTTGACTTTTCCGGTGCCGGTGGTGGTTCTGAACTCGCCGATTTAGCGGTGAATGTGGCGACTGGTGGCGGTTTGATTGATGGCGCGCTGAAGTTTGCGTTGTCGTTATGGCTGGGTGAAACGCCATCCGCCGGTAATGTTGGTGTGTTACATGATTTGCGGGTGAATACGGCCAGGCAGTTAGCGCCACAGCCACTGAGTAAAGTACCAAGATTGCGTTTTGTCGGTGGTGCTTCGGATTACCTTGGCGCGACCAGCCCATTTTTACCCGGCGATGATGACGGTGTGGTCTCCCCACATTCAAGTTGTGGTGCTTCGCAGGCTGCAGCCTTTGATAGCTGCTCGGCCAGTATTGCGCTCGATGGTAAGCTGGAAAGCCAGGCGGCCGGTGTCCGCAACTTTATGCCTTATCATTACCCATTGCTGATGAGTGATAGTTACAGTCACAACGCCACTATTGGCCTGCAACGGCAAGGGCAAGTGACAGCTGCGCGTAGCCAGGTGAACTATCTTGATCAGCGCGCCCTGAAATTTACGACTTTTCAGGAAAATCGCGGCTGGTGGGTCTTCAGTTCAAAGTATCAGTTAGTCACTGGCTCGGACCGGTTCAGCATGACTGATCTGGTGTTTCTTGCTGCGAACTAACCCAAGTTGAACCTGGCAGGCAGCGGGCAACAGTGTGTTTGGCCGCTGCCGGATCACCGGAGTAAATATGCAACAAAAATCCTGGCTGTTGGCGGTACTGCTTGCGCTGTTGGCAGTCGTTTGGTGGCTGTGGCCCACCGAGCAGCCTGTTTCAACATTGATGATCAAAGCTGAACCCGCAACTGCTGCGGTTGCCGAAACTGCACAAGTCACCACTGTGGCAACGCGGGCTCCGCCAAAACCGGAACAATTACCACAAACGATGCAACAAAGTTTCGCGCTGGTGGCAACAGCCTATGCCGAAGAATTGCAGCTGCCGGATTATGTCAGGCCGCTGACTCTTGCTGATACGCAGTTGCTGGCACCCAATCAGTTTATCGCGCAGCAGTTGCCGCTGGAGGGCGGTGCCAGCGTCAGTATTGAAGCCGACAAATACCGGTTCAGTGCACCTGAACCGGTGGTGGTTCGCCTAAAAGCGCAGAACATCGAGCTATCGCAAGTGCAGGTGTTGTTGAAAAATGAACTCAGCGGCAAGCTGCTGGTAACAGAAACTTTGTCAGGTAGTAGCGGTGAGTATGTTGCAACGTTAGCAGCCGAAAAACATTGGGATGGCCCGCTCATTGTCGAATTCCAGTTTAGCGGGGCAGGACAAACCCAGAGTGTGCAGACCGGCATCGAATACAGTCTGCCGGTTGCTATCATCACCGCCGTGAAGCCGGTGTTGGCTCGGGGCAGCGATATGGTGATCCCGGTGCAAATTCAAGTGGAATTAGCCGGCACTTATCGGCTGCGGGCAAATTTACTGACGGCGGATGGTCAGCCTGTGGCGCAGTTGACGGCAAGTGCAGACCTTGCCGAAGGTTCACAGACACTCGAATTAAAAGCGCATAAAATGGTGTTGCCAGGCGCGCCAAATGATGCGTCAGGCACCAGGCCGGATGCATTTAATTCGGATCAGGCGGCTCACTATCTGTTAACGACTTTCCAGTTAGAACGACGTTCACCTTCGCCTTTTGAACCGGCTCGCTATGGTCGTAGCGCGCAACCTGAATTTGCCTTAGGGGATTTTGACCCGGCTCAGTTGTTGGATGCAGCGGTAGAGCCAAGCGCTGAAGATCTGCAGCGCTTAGAGTTTTTACAAAAAATGGCCGGCGGTAAATGAAGGTTGATGAAAGCTAAATGCTGGGTTGCGCTCGTGCAGCGACAACCCAAACCTTTATTCCATATCCAGTTCTTTTAACTTGCGGGTTAGGGTATTGCGTCCCCAGCCTAAGCGTTTTGCCGCGTCCTGTTTATGGCCATGAGTAAATTGCAGCGCTTGTTTCAGCACAATGCGCTCAAATTCCGGGCCTGCTTCGGACAAAATATCTTCTTCACCGGCGGTCAGTTTTTGTTGTACCCAGGCGGCCAGCAAATCTTGCCAGCTGTGATGTTGGTCGCCGCCCAGCGGGCTGAACACTTTTGGTGCAGCAGTGAGTTCCGGGGGTAAATCAGACAGCAATACTTGTTTGCCGCTTGCCATCACCGTCAGCCAACGACAGGTATTTTCCAGCTGCCGCACGTTACCCGGCCAATCCAGTTGTGCCAGATACTTTTCAGTATCCAAAGCTAAACTTTTCGCTTCAACATTCAGCTCTTTCGCCGCTTGTTGCAGGAAATGCTGCGCTAGTTTTGGAATATCCTGTTTACGGTCTTTCAATGCCGGAATGTGAATTCGAATGACGTTTAAGCGGTGGAATAAATCTTCGCGGAATTTGCCTTCAGCCACCAGTTGCTCGAGGTTTTGATGGGTGGCTGCGATGATCCGCACATCAACGTTGACCCCCTGATGTCCACCAACCCGGTAAAACTGGCCGTCAGCCAGTACTCTTAATAACCGGGTTTGTACATCCAGCGGCATATCGCCAATTTCATCGAGGAACAAAGTGCCGCCATCGGCCTGTTCGAAGCGGCCTTTGCGCAAATTGGCGGCGCCGGTAAATGCGCCTTTTTCGTGGCCAAACAGTTCTGATTCAATCAAGTCTTTTGGAATTGCCGCCATATTCAAGGCGATAAACGGCTGTTCGGATCTGGGGCTGTGTTTATGCAGCGCCTGCGCCACCAGCTCTTTACCGGTACCGCTCTGACCGTTGATCAGCACACTGATACTGGAGCGCGATAAACGACCAATGGCGCGAAATACTTCCTGCATCGCCGGCGCTTCACCAATGATTTCAGTCAGTTGTGACGTGGGTGCTGGCTGCGCTTTGGGCTTTTTCGCCATGGCGTGCTCGAGCGCACGGCTAATCAGCCCCACCGCTTCATTGATATCAAATGGTTTGGGTAAATACTCAAAAGCACCACGTTTGAAAGCGTTCACCGCACTGTCTAAGTCCGAGTGGGCGGTCATGATAATTACCGGCAGCTCCGGTGCTAGTTCCTGCAATTTGGATAACAGCGCCATGCCATCGGTGCCCGGCATCCGGATATCGGACACCACCACTGCTGGTTGGTCGTATTCCAGCCGCTGCAGCATCAGATCGGCGGAGGCGTAACTTTCACAGACAATACCAGCGCGCGATAGCGCTTTTTCTAACACCCAACGGATGGAGTTGTCATCATCAATAATCCAGACATCCTGATGCATGCTTAAGCCCCTTGCGAGTTGATGGGTAAATACAAAGTAAATTCGGTACGGCCGGGCCAACTTTCACAGTCAATCCAGCCGTCATGTTGATGAATAAGCGTTTGGGCAATCGATAAACCCAGACCGGTGCCACCGGGTTTGCCGCTGACCATTGGGTAAAATAAAGTGTCTTTGATGTCCGCCGGAATACCGGGACCGTTATCAATCACTTTGATGGTGGCGACCAAGCGATGGCGACGACCATGAATAGTGTGCTGATGCAAAATCCGGCTTTGCAGCACAATCTGGCCGCCGTTCGGCAACACTTGCTGGGCATTGCGGACAATATTTAATAGCGACTGTTCAATCAGTTCCGGGTCGAGTAAAAAATCCGGAATGCTGGGATCATAATCGCGCACAAACTGCACGCCGGATGGGTTATCCATCTGTGCCAGCTGGCTGACCCTTTCAATGATTTGGTGCATATTTGACACCAATCGCTGCGGCGGTTTGTAGGGGCCAAGCAGGCGGTCAACCAGATTTCGCAGCCGGTCGGCCTGGGCAATAATGAGCTGGGTATATTCTTTTTGCTCTTCGTTCAGCGTTTCTTCCAGCAATTGTGCTGCACCACGCAAGCCACCCAGGGGGTTTTTAATTTCATGCGCCAGACCACGGATCAGCTCCCGCGCCGCCAGATGTTGATGTTGCTGCAGGCTTTCCATACTGATTTTACGTTGTTGGTCGACCTGACGCAGTTCGATTAATAACGCCGGTAATTCGGTTTCCAGGGCGCTGGCGGTAATGTCGATCAGAATATGGCGGCCATCCGGCAGTACACAATTGACATCGCTGACGCCAAAACCCTGCTTGGTGGTGAGGGTGCTGACAAGATGGCTGGCATGTAAATCGCTGAATTGGAACAGAGCTGGAAAGTAATGATTTTGCAGTCGTTTTTCGCCGATGCTTAATAAAGCACAACAGGCGGTATTAAAATGTTGCACCTGTAGTTGTGCATCCAACACCATAATGGCCGTGGTCAGGTGATTGGCGTAGTCGATGCCGGTTAAATCCAGCGACTTTGGGGTCTGCGTCACAGTGTTGATTCCTCTGCACCAGTTCGGTGCATCCTAATCTCCAGTGTAACTGGTGATGGCTGAGAATTCAGCCGCGATGCACTATTTTGGTGAAATAGCCGAAGCTCTATGCAAATAGAAGGTCGTTACCGGACTGGTTGCAATAATCTTGCCGTTTTGATCAAGCAGTTCGAGGGTCAGTTGATGTTCGCCGCGATCGACGTTGTGGAGGATAAAATTGGCATTACCGGTCGGGCCGGCCACTTGTTTGCCATCAAGATACAGCTTCACCCGCAGTCCCTGGGCGAACATGGGTTTGATTTGGCCAGACACATACACGGTGCCACTATTTTCGCGGACTGTGCCTTGCTGTTCAGGTTTGGAAATAGCAACTTCGAATTTAGTGCTTTCCTGTACTACTGAGGTAGAAACGCCTGGTGTCGTAGGAACCATTTGGGTGGCGGTATCTTTCACTGTGACTTGGGTAGCACCAGGGCTTGGGCTGTCAGAAAACACCAGATTGTTGTTTTTGTCGACGGTGACAAAAACTTTCTTGTCGTCTGCTGCCGTTGCAGCAAGGCATGTGAGTAACAACAACCACAGTGCTTTTTTCATTGGATACCTATTTTCACAACAATAGCTGTTTGGTAATTATTTGTTTACTCTATCGCGCTTTGTTTGATTTGACCAGAACAAAAAGCCCGCAGTTGCGGGCTTTTTCACTAAAAAGTTATATGTTTGAAAATCAACCGATTAACGCTGCTTTGAACAGGTTAATCTGCTTAAAAGCTGCTACTTATACGCTGTAGTACAGATCGTATTCCAGTGGGTGAACCGCCATAGAAACTTTTTTCGCTTCAGCACGTTTCAGTGCAATGTAAGCATCGATCATTTCGTCTGACATCACGCCGCCTTTGGTGAAAATGGCGCGTGATTTGTCCAGGTTGTCCAGTGCTTCGTCTAACGAACCACAAACCTGAGGGATCAGCGCTTCTTCTTCTGGTGGCAGATCGTATAAGTCTTTATCCATCGCATCGCCTGGGTGGATCTTGTTCTGGATACCATCCAGACCAGCCATCATCTGCGCAACGAATGCCAGGTATGGGTTCGCCGCTGGATCCGGGAAACGCACTTCGATACGGCGTGCTTTAGCACTTGGTACCAGTGGGATACGCACAGAAGCGGAACGGTTACGGGCTGAATAAGCCAGCATGACCGGCGCTTCATAGTGTGGCACCAGACGCTTATACGAGTTGGTTGACGGGTTGGTGAAAGCGTTGATGGCTTTCGCATGCTTGATGATACCGCCGATGTAATACAAAGCCAGTTCTGACAGGCCTGCGTACTTGTCGCCGGCAAACAGGTTGACGCCGTCTTTAGCTAAAGACTGGTGACAGTGCATGCCTGAACCGTTGTCACCAACGATTGGTTTTGGCATGAAAGTCGCAGTTTTGCCGTACATGTGTGCCACATTGTGGACTACATATTTCAGGATCTGCGTTTCGTCAGCTTT
This sequence comes from Rheinheimera sp. SA_1, assembly GCF_001669775.1. Classification (GTDB taxonomy): domain Bacteria; phylum Pseudomonadota; class Gammaproteobacteria; order Enterobacterales; family Alteromonadaceae; genus Pararheinheimera. The sequence goes on along the minus strand of NZ_LXWK01000011.1, from coordinate 808,141 downwards.
TAAGGTTAAAGTGTTAAAACGGGTCGCGATTTCGTTCTGACCGGCAGTAGCAACTTCATGGTGATGCGCTTCAACCGTCTGACCCATTTCTTCCAGCACCATACACATAGCGCTACGGATATCGTGATGTTGATCTACTGGTGGTACCGGGAAATAACCACCTTTTACGCCAGGACGGTGGCCCTTGTTGCCGCCTTCATACACAGCGTCTGAGTTCCAGGCAGCTTCTTCTGAATTTAATTTGTAAAATGAACCTGACATGTCAGTTTTGAAACGGACTTCATCAAACATGAACCATTCTGGCTCAGGTCCGAACAATACGGTGTCAGCGATACCGGTTGATTTTAAGTATTCTTCTGCGCGTTTTGCGATAGAACGCGGGCAACGGTCGTAACCTTGCATGGTGCTTGGTTCGATAACATCACAAGTGATGTTTAAGGTGGTTTCTTCGAAGAATGGGTCCAGCTTCATGGAAGCGGCTTCAGGCATTAAAATCATGTCTGAGTCATTGATGCCTTTCCAGCCAGCGATTGAAGAACCGTCAAACATTTTACCGTTTTCAAAGAAATCTTCATTGATCTGGTTGGCAGGGATAGTCACATGTTGCTCTTTACCCTTGGTATCAGTAAAACGTAAATCAACAAACTTCACGTCGTTTTCTTTCATAAAGCTCAGAACGTTCGATGCAGACATGCAATCCTCCGGATTATTCCTGTTAATACTCAAACTGTACTTGAAGATATCGGTTCAACCGACAAGTTGCGCTTACTAAGCTAATAGTATGCCAATTATATAAGCTGTTGATTTTAATAAATACTGCCGACAATCCTACCACGCACCCTCAGTGGTGTGCATCAATATGGTGCATGATCGCCTCTTTGTGGTGCATTGTCGCGTGTTATTGCACCAAATTGAATGCAGCGCTAACCATAGCAAGTTTTTAGAAGATGTAGCGCGGTCGCGGCAATTTTTTCATTGGATTGTGTCAGGTGACAAGGTGCTGCAGAAAATATCGATCAATAGTGTTGGATCAGGGGTAAAAAATAGCGAATTCAGTTTCAGCGAAAAAATGCCACAAACAGATAAATTTCCCTCCGACCCACAAAGCAGGTAAAATGCGCGCACGAATTTTTCGAGTACTTGCTGTGATTTGATACATGCGGGTACACATTAACACTTCACAAAGCGAGCACCACATTAATGTCTTATGATCTCAGCAAGTTGCGCAATATCGCCATCATTGCGCACGTTGACCACGGTAAAACTACACTTGTTGACAAATTACTGCAACAATCCGGCACTTTCGATGCCCGCGCTAAGTTACAAGAACGGATGATGGATTCAAATGCACAGGAGTCTGAGCGCGGAATTACCATCCTGGCCAAAAACACTTCAGTTCGCTGGAACGGTTACCACATCAACATCCTGGACACACCAGGCCACGCCGACTTCGGTGGTGAAGTTGAACGTGTACTGTCAATGGCTGACTCAGTATTACTGTTAGTTGACGCTGTTGAAGGCCCAATGCCACAAACACGTTTCGTAACGCAAAAAGCTTTCGCCCACGGTTTAAAACCAATCGTTGTCGTCAACAAAATTGACCGTCCAGGCGCACGTCCGGATTGGGTTATTGATCAGGTATTTGATCTGTTCGACAACTTAGGCGCGACTGACGAGCAGTTAGATTTCCCAATCGTTTACGCATCAGCCATCAATGGCTGGGCAACGCTTGATTACAACGAGCCAAAAACTGATATCAACGATCTGTTCGCAGCTATTGTTGAGCACGTGGCGCCACCAAAAGTTGAACTGAATGGCGACACTCAGATCCAGGTTTCTCAGTTAGATTATTCCAGCTACCTTGGCATTATCGGTATCGGCCGCATCAAACGTGGTTCGTTAAAAGTGAACCAGCAAGTCACCGTATTAGGCGCTGATGGTTCAAAACGTAACGGTAAAGTTGGTCAGGTATTCAGCTATTTAGGTCTGGAACGGATTGAAACTCAGGAAGCAAACGCCGGTGACATCATCGCATTCACTGGTTTAGGCGAACTGAAAATTTCTGACACTATTTGCGCTACGACCAACCTCGAAGCATTACCGCCATTACAAGTAGATGAGCCAACAGTGACCATGACCTTCCAGGTCAACACTTCGCCATTTGCTGGTAAAGAAGGTAAGTATGTGACTTCACGTCAGATTTTAGAGCGTTTAACCAACGAGCTGAAACACAACGTGGCGCTGCGTGTTGAAGAAACAGAAGACGGCGACAAGTTCAAAGTTTCTGGCCGTGGTGAACTGCACTTAGGCGTATTGATCGAAAACATGCGTCGTGAAGGTTTTGAACTAGCCGTTTCTCGTCCGGAAGTAATCATGAAAGTGGTTGACGGCGCGAAAATGGAACCAATCGAGAACGTCACCATTGACGTGGAAGAGCAGCACCAGGGCTCGATCATGGAAAAAATGGGCGAGCGTAAAGCTGAAATGACCAACATGCAGCCAGACGGTAAAGGCCGCATCCGGATGGATTTCCAGATGCCAAGCCGTGGTCTGATTGGTTTCCGTACTGAGTTTATGACGTTAACTTCAGGCACTGGTCTGATGTACAACAGCTTCGACCATTACGGCCCGTACAAAGGCGGTTCAATCGGTCTGCGGATGAACGGCGTGCTGATTTCTAACGCCATGGGTAAAGCCGCTGGTTACGCGATTTTCTCTCTACAGGAACGTGGTCGTATGTTCATCGGTCATGCTGATGAAGTGTATGAAGGTCAGGTCATCGGTATTCACAGCCGTAGCAACGACTTAACTGTAAACTGCTTAAAAGGCAAACAGTTAACCAACGTCCGTGCTTCTGGTACTGATGAAGCGATCAACTTAGTGCCGCCAATCCGCTACACGCTGGAACAGGCATTGGAGTTTATCGATGACGATGAGCTGGTTGAAGTAACTCCACTGTCAATCCGTATTCGTAAACGTCATTTGACAGAAAACGACCGTAAACGCGCTAGCCGTAGCTAATCGCTTTACCGATGTTTGAACAAAAGGTCAGCATATGCTGACCTTTTTGCTTTTTTGGCTTTGATACAGCGCCAGTGTCGCTGGGCACGATGGCAATTGCCGGAGTTTTTGATGTCGCTGGTCAACCGCTCAGATCAACTGCCGGGGCACGCATCAAGTGGGAGTTGCAGCTGTTGTAATACGGTTAATTGCTCGCTGATAGCCGCAAGTTGTGGTTGCAGTTGCTGTTGTTGTGCGATTGCCGCATGGATCGCGGCGACAGACTGGTGAGTGTGTTGCACAAACTGCTGACATTGACTGTATAGGCGTTGTGGTGCAGCGATGATCTGCTGAACTTCGGCTTGCCACGCCAGTTTAGGACCAAAATGCCGCTGCACAAAATCGTTTGTGCATTGCAGTGCGTTTTCCAGTTTGACGGCATAACCAACGCCTTTAAGCAAGATCCCAAAGAATTGATCAAACCCTGATTCACTTTGGATCATCTGATTAGCGATATCGTCGGCGTAGCCCGCCAGTGCATCGACGACCGCCTGATCCAGTTGATATTTTTCACCTGCCAATTCGGCGGCTATGGCAGAACAGCCCGGATTTGATAATAATCCAGGAATTTGCAGTTGCTGTGCGGCGATACCACAGCCTTCATTTCCTAACAACAGACTAAAACAAATGGCGCCCCCTTCACTGCGGCATTCCTGTTCGGACTGACATTTGGTGAACGGCTCCGCCGGCAATACTTGCTGTGGCGGTACCAGACAGCTGTTCTCGGCGAATGCCGGGTGTTGTTCTAATGCCAGCATGGTGTTGGTATGGAACTGTCGCGAGTTAACTTCGGCGTCAATTGCCGCTTGCAGTTCCTGCTCTACCCGCATTTTACGAACAGACAAGTCGCGGTATTGCGCCACTAGCGACAACATGAAATACGGTGGCTCGGCCAGTGATTGCCGATGTTGTAAGCTTTGCAAACTAAAACACTGATCTACAACCAGGTTCGGCGGTAATTGAAAGATTAATTGTTCGCCCGATACGGTGGCCTGACTCACCAATTGATCCATCTGATCAACTAGTGCATAGGTGTCTTGCGGTGTTCCTGACATCGTCACGCGCACACTTTGGTAATCTTGTTGCAGGGTCACCGGACGTACAGAGCAACCTGTCAGAACCACAACGGGCAACAGCAGTCCCATGAATATCCATTTCATTGAAGATCCTTGTTAAATAATCCACGACTGTTGTACTTCATCGCAGCTGATGTTGGGTTGATGCATGCTAACGTCGATGCTGGGTTAGTGCGGTACGACATCCTGATGACCCAGTCAGTAGCTCAAATAAGCATGGTTCAGAAAATGAAAATTGTAAAAATTATGGCAAGCTTTGCCGGAGCTGTGTATTGTTCCGCTGTCTGAATTAACGGGAAGAATGGTAGTGCAGGAGCAGGCATGACATCGCGACGCGCATTCTATAAAACAAAAACCGTGCTCGTGGTCGATGATTCTGATCAAATTCGCAGCTACCTCAAAAGTATGTTGCTGCTGATTGGTTTTGATGACGCCATATTGGCTCGTGATGCAGAGATGGCGCTGGGACATTGTCGCCGGATGCCGTTTGATTTTGTGTTGTGCGATTTTCATTTAGGCCAGGGCCGTGACGGTTATCAGCTGTTTGAAGTGCTGCGTACTGAGCAACTGCTAAAACCCGATTGTTGTTTTCTGGTGGTCAGTGCCGAACGCCAACGTCAGGCCGTTCATGGCATGATTGAATTTCAGCCAGCCGATTATTTATTAAAGCCCTTCAGTTACGCTGAATTGGAACGGCGGATTTCCCGTGCTTACCATATCCGTCAGGCCCTGCAACTGGCGTATCAGGCCATCAACCGCAAAAATTATGATGAAGCGGTGCAGGCCTGTGATCATATTGTTGATCACAAAAGTCAGTACGCCATGCATGCGACGCGCTTAAAAGCTGAACTCCTGATTAAACTCGACCGTTACGACGAAGCCGAACATTTGTACAGTTGGGCGCTCACAGTGCGTGAGTTTGGCTGGGCCCGGCTTGGTCTGGCTGTGACTTATGGCTATCAGGGGCGGCAGGAGGAAGCTGAAGCTTTATTGCAGGAGCTTTCCGGTATTGCTGAAACCAAAACCGAGGCACTGGACTGGCTGACGCGGCTGTACATCAGCCAGAACCGGCCTACTGAAGCACTCACCGCCGTGGAACAAGTGGCGCGGCACTCACCGAAAAACTATCTGCGTCAGCATGTGTTGGCAACATTATGCACCATCGACAATCAAAAACAGCAGGCGGTGCAGGTGCATCAGCGTTTGCTGACCGCATCGCGCTATTCGATGTACGACACCGCTGACAATATGCTCAATTACGCCAGAGCCATGGTCGAACTGGCCAAAGAGCAACCGGAAAAAGATCGCAATGATACTTTTACCCGCATCGACTCTTTTATCACTACCATCAAAAAACGTTTTCACCCTGCTAGTTTCGAACACGACCGGATGGTGCTGGACGCCCGGATCCTGCTGCTGCAAGGCAAAACCGCCAAAGCGCTGGAGCTGTTGGAAAACAGTGAGGAGCTGACGCTTGAGAAACCACTGTCGCCATCTGGTATGTTAGACCGCGCCCGTGCTTATTATGAAGCCGGTAACTTGCCGATGTGTGATCACTATATGGCCGCACTGAGCACAGTAGCGCAGGATGATGATTTGTACTGCAGCGCGCTGAATCTGATGATGCAGCACGAGCAGGTGAAGCATCAGCAATTGCGGCAACAGCTGATGCAGCAAAACGCGGCAGGGATGGATGCTTTTGGCAGTGGCCAATATTCAATCGCTATCGAATATTTTCGTAAAGCGCTGGAAACCATGCCGGCCAACGTCAATATTGCGCTGAATTTATTACAGGCAATCAGCATGCGCGAACGTTTGACCGCCGATTTGCGGGCCTTAGCGCAGCATTGTGTCGAGGTTATCACCGAAGGACGATTGCCGATGGAGCAGGAAAAACGTTATCAGGTGATCCTCGGACATCTTGATTTGTAAATGAAACTCTGGTGAATTTGGTTTTTTGTGAATCATTCTTATCGTAAATCATTCTTATTTCATCTGCGCGGCCTCTTTACTGGCATTTGTAACGAGCCTTTTGTAAACTGCCGCAGAGTTAAATAGCGGGGATTTCAATGATGTGGGCTGTGTTGATGCGGGCAACCGCTGTAGTAAGTTGTTGTGTCATCGGCGTGAGCTGTACGCCGGCCGATCCGTTAAAGAAGTTCAGCGGTCCGGCGCAGGGCGCAACTTACAATATCAGTTACTGGAGCGATCAACCTGTTGATCAGGCCGCCTTACAGCAACAAATCACCGCTGAGTTGGAACGGATTGATCTGGCGATGTCGAATTACCGTCCTGATTCCACTATCGAAAAATTTAATCAGTTGCAAACCACTGACCCGGTGGAAGTCGGCACTGAACTGGTGCAGCTGGTGGCGCAAGCCCGGGTTATTTCATCACAAAGTCAGGGCTGTTATGACCTGACCGTGAAGCCGCTGTTCGATTTATGGGGCTTTAAAGCCGACCAGTTTCATCAGCCGACGCCAGCGCAACTGGACCAAACGATGCAGTCCATCGGCATGGCAAAAATTCATGAATCCGGTGCCAGTATGCTGGCAAAGCAATTGCCGCAGCTACGCCTTGATGTGTCTTCAATAGCGCAGGGCTGGACTGTTGGCCAGTTGGCGAAAATTGTCGAGCAGGCAGGGATCGAAAATTATCTGGTGGAAGTAGGTGGTGAATTGTTAGTTCGCGGGAAAAAACCGGAACAACAAGATTGGCGCGTCGCTATCGAAAAGCCGTTACCTGGTGCCCAAACTTTGCAAAAAGTCATCACGGTTAAACAACAAGAACCGTTGGCGGTGATGACTTCTGGCACCTACCGTCATTATTTTGATGCGAAAGGCGTGCGCTACAGTCATGTGTTGGATGCGCGTACTGGCACTCCAGTAAAACACCAGACCGTCTCCACCACAGTGTTGATGGATGATCCAACGCTGGGTGATGCCTGGTCAACGGCCTTTTTGTGTCTGGGCAGTAAAGATGGTAAACCGGTCGCTGATCGACTGGGCCTTAAAGTGTTATTTATTGATCAGTTGGCAGATGAATTGGTTGAAATCAGCAGCGACGCACTGCAAAACAGCCAGGCAATATCGTTGCAGTAAGCGCGGGTGCAGATCCCAAACCAGCCACAGTGAATGATGCGGCTTGTGGTACGCTATGGCACTGACTGATATCGATTGCCTGTGGCAGAGTATCTGGAAAAGGTTAAATGGAGCAGCTTTGATGGAACAATATGGTGGTTAACAAGCTCGAATTCCTGACACAACAACTGCAGCATTGGGTCAATATTTCCAGCTTGTATTGGCAGCGTTGTCAGCGCGATCAGATAGGCATGATCAGCGGTTATCTGGCTTATATCTCGTTGTTGTCGCTGGTGCCGCTGGTAGCCGTGGCGTTTTCGGTGCTGAATGCTTTTCCGATGTTTTCCAGTTTGCGGCAGGATATCGAAGCTTTTGTCTACGCCAATGTAGTGCCATCGCGTGGTGATGAGCTGCAAACTTATATCAATGGCTTTGTTGAAAACATCGGCCAGATGACGACAGTCGGCGTGCTGTTTCTGCTGGTCGTAGCACTGATGCTGATGCACAACATCGACAAAACACTGAATAAGATCTGGCGCGTGCAAAAGCGACCCAGATTAATGATTTCGTTATCTATTTATTGGATGATTCTGACATTGGGCCCAATTTTACTGGGCGCTTCTATCGCGATGACTTCGTATTTGTCTGCATTAACCCATCTCGCCGACAACTATACACCGTTACTTTCAACCTTTTTTCTGAACATAGCGCCTTATGTGGTGAGCTTGCTGGCATTTTTTATTTTGTATCAGCTGGTGCCCAATACCAGGGTTCGCTATCGCTACGCCTTTTGGGGGGCGTTATTCAGCTCGGTGTTGTTTGAAATGCTGAAAATGGCCTTTGCACTGTATATCTATCATTTCCCGACTTATCAGGCGATTTACGGAGCGCTGGCGCTAGTGCCGATTTTATTTGTCTGGGTGTATTTATGTTGGGTGGTGGTGTTGCTGGGCGCTGAATTAACAGCTTTGCTGCAAGAACTGCATCAGCGTCAGCTTGAAATTGAAGCTGAAACCGCAGCTGAAGCTGCTAAAGCGGAGGCGCTGGATGTATCACAATGAGCCTGTTGAATGTTATCAGACCATGATGTTGGAGCGCCCAAACCAGCAGCAGATTTATGTCGAACAAAGTGGCAATCCAGCCGGCATTCCGGTGCTGATGTGCCATGGCGGGCCTGGTGGTGGCAGCTCACCGTTTCAGCGCACTTTATTTGATGCGAAACGGTATCGGATTATTTTGTTTGATCAACGCGGTTGTGGCCATTCAACTCCTTTTGCCAGTCTGGACCACAACAACACCGCACAGCTGCTGGCCGATATGGAAGCCATTCGTCAGCATTTGCAGCTGGAACAGTGGGTGGTGGCCGGTGGTTCCTGGGGCAGCACACTGGCGCTGGCTTATGCACAGATGTATCCGGAGCGTTGTCTTGGCTTGATTTTACGCGGTATTTTTCTGGCGCGGCCGGAAGATATTGATTGGTTGTACCGGCCTGGCGGCGGGGCCAGTCAGTTATTTCCGGATTATTTTGCTGACTTTTTAGCGCCAATTACCGCCATGCCTGGTTTAGATGTGCTGGTGGCGTATCAGCAATTGCTGCAGCATGTTGATGTACAAATTCAAACGGCTGCTGCTCAGGCCTGGAGCTTGTGGGAAGCCAGGGTTGCCAGCTTATTGCCCAATCCGGCGATGCGTCAGGGGGCAGTGGAGCCCGAATCAGCGTTGCCGCTGGCACGGATTGAAAATCACTATTTCCTGCATCATTGTTTTCTGGCACCGGATCAACTGTTACAAGATTTGCATAAAGTGCAGCACTTGCCTTGTTACATTGTGCACGGTCGTTATGACATTGTTTGTAAAATGGAAAATGCCTGGACGCTGGCACAACGCTGGCCTGGTGCCGTATTAAAAATTGTCAATGACGCCGGTCATTCGGCCAGTGAAAGTGGCATCAGCCGCAGCTTATATGAGATGTCAGTGTTGCTGGCGGATCGGCTGCTTGCTGAAGGATCCCAGGTGTGATTGCTTTGTTGCAGCGGGTGCGCCGCGCTGATGTGCAGGTCGACGAGCAAGTCGTTGGCAAAATCGGACCCGGGCTTTTGGTATTGCTTGGGGTGGAAGCGACGGATCAACCGGCGGTTTTGAAAAAATTGGCCGACAAAGTACTGAACTATCGATTGTTTAACGACGAAAACGGCAAAATGAATCTGAATCTGCAGCAAGTTGGCGGTGAGCTGCTGGTGGTGTCGCAATTTACGCTGGCAGCAGATACCAATTCTGGCTTGAGGCCAAGCTTTACTCCTGCGGCGTTACCTGCGGTGGCTGAGCCTTTGTATCAGCAATTTGTGCAGTATTGCAAAACCCAGGGCGTGACCGTTGCGACCGGCCAGTTTGGCGCCGATATGCAAGTCAGTCTGGTCAATGATGGGCCTGTGACTTTTTGGCTGCAGGTCTGAGGTTTTTGTTGATGTTTACCCGCCAAGCCATAACTGATTCAGGTAACCTGGCACGTTGTAACAGACCAGTTTAACTGGCTGCTGCTGCCAGAATTGTTGCCATTGCGCTGGCGGTTCGGCCGGCAGATTGATACAAAACCAATTGTTCTCAGCCCGTAGTTGCAACAGTGCCAGCATCAACGCTTGCCATTGTTCTGGCCATGGATAAATATCGATAAAAATCACCTCAAATCGCTGCGGTTGAACCAGAGCGTCGCGGGCAAACGTCATGGCATCGGCGCAGATTAAGGTTTCATTCGGATGCGGTTGTGGCCGGAAAAATTGCTGATAAGCCTCGATGATCAAAGGCTCTTGTTCCACCGTCACCACCTGACAATCTGGCCAGCGCGCCGCCAACACCCGATTAAATTCGCCGCCGCCTAAGCCAATCTGCAATAAACGTTGCCAGGGTTTGTTGGCGAGCCAGTCCAGTAACAGCTGCAAATGTGGGTAGGTTGGGCTTGCCGGATGTTGTAGTTGCATCTGACTTTGCCGCTGACCGTTTAGTACCAAATAACGCTGCTGCTCGTCTTGCTCTACCCGCAAGTCGACGGTTGCGCTGCGCCGCCAACTGAGAATGGCTTGAGTTCTGTTGTCGCTTTGTTCCACAATGCCCTCAATTTTAATCACTGTTGCTGCAGCGGCAGTGCCTGACAAGGAATCAATGATGAAGTGGCAGCTTATTACGCCGGCAACTGAAGCTCAATGGCAGGGGTACTATCAACTTCGGTATCAGATATTAAGGGCACCCTGGCAGCAACCGCCTGGATCGGAGCGCGATGAGCTGGAAGCACAAGCACAACACCGGATGATCGTGGATGCTGCGGGCGAAGTGCTAGCAGTTGGCCGGTTGCATCTGGTGGATGCTGATACGGCGCAAGTGCGGTATATGGCGGTGGCGGAAGCAGCGCGAGGTACCGGTTTCGGCGCGATAATGCTGCAAGCACTGGAGCAACAGGCGGTGTTGATTGGCGCACAGCGCGTTATTTTAAATGCTCGCGACAGCGCGGTGGTTTTTTACAAAAAGTCTGGTTATCAGGTGGGTGCGGCACAACCGCCGTTGTTCGGTATTGCGCACTGGCAAATGAGTAAAGCCTTGTATCTGGAGGGTTCTGCTGCAGACAGGCAAAGCTGGGTGCAGGCATTAACCCAGACCTGGCAACAAGGCATTCCACTTTCTGAGTTTATGCAGTTACAGGTGCAGAGTTTTGATGGCCATCAGCTGCAATGTAAAGCGCCGCTGGCACCGAACAAAAACCCACATCAGACCATGTTTGCCGGCAGTATTTATAGCATGGCGACTTTAACCGGTTGGGGCATGGTGTTTCTGCAAATGAAAGCTCTGGGACTACAAGGGGATATCGTGCTGGCGGATGCGCAGATCCGTTATCTGGCGCCGCTGCAACACACACCATCTGCGAAAGTCGACTTACTGCAACTCAAAGGTGATTTAACGCCGCTGGCGCGTGGCCTCAAAGTGCGGCAGCAGCTCAAAGTACAGATTATGGATGGCGACAACAAAGTGGCTGAATTTGAAGGGCGTTTTGTGGTATTGCCACTGCAGCCAGCACAAGGACATGCGCATTGATGGAAAAGAAACAAAAAGTGGTGATTATTGGCTGCGGCTGGTTAGGGCAGCAGCTGGGAACTATGTTGGCTGCAGACGGATTTGTGGTGTATGGCACTCGGCAAAGTGCCGCCGGTCTATTGGCGTTACCCACCGGGATCCAGCCACTCTTACTGCAATTGCCGCTGGTGTTACCTACAGCTGAGTTGATGGAAATCTTGCAGGATAGCTGGCTGATTTGTGCAATTCCACCTTCGGCACGTCAGCAAAGTGCAGCAGATTATATGCTGCAGCTACAGAGTTTGGTAGAAGTGGCAACGACTGCCGGTGTGCGTGGTGTGATTCATTGTTCCAGTACCGGCGTTTATCAGGGGTTGTCCGGCGACGTTGATGAACAATGCGTGGTGCCACGCCTAGATCCGGTGAACGCGGTGCCAGTGAATAGTCGGGTAGCGGCGCTGCTGGAAGCCGAGCAGACCCTGCAACAAATCCCGAACTGCATCACATTAAGGCTGGCCGGATTGATTGGCCCGGGCCGCAATCCGGCACGGTTTGGCCAGGGGCGTTCGTTATCGGGACCACAACTGCCGGTGAATCTGGTGCATGCTGCTGATATTGGCCGTTTTGTGCTGAATTTACTGACCGCGGCAGTGGCATCACAACATCAATTGTTTAATTTGTGTTGCCCGGAATATCCGCTCAAAGCCAGTTTTTACCATGCAGCAGCGGCGCAAGCCGGATTGCCGCCGGTGAATTTCACCGCTGCTGATGAACCGGCACGCCGGATTTTATCGCTGCGTAGTCAACAGCAACCTGGTTTTAGTTATCAGTTCCTGTCGCCATTACAGGCATTAACGTCCTGTTAAATGGGGAGATTCTGTAGCGGGATTTATCAGATTTTTATCACAGCTCAATTAAGTTTCCAAATCCGAACCGGCAGATAATCTCGGGTAACTTCACACAAGGTTGCCGTATGATAAACAAATGGATCCTGGGTTCGACCTTAAGTACGCTGGCTGGCATTGTGGCTGCAGCGGTTTATTTGGTGTTGATCCAGCCGCTGCAAGAGGGTCAAGAAGCGCCGAATCATCATGCAGAATGGTTGTTGTGGTTTTTTCTGGCAATGGTGCTGGTGTCGATGCTGGTCAATTTGTCAGTGTTGATTGCCCCACCGACCACCTGGCTGAAGCTGTTACCAACAATTGCTATAAGTCATCACAGCCATAAACATCAATTAAATCAATATCCACAGCAGGTTCAATTGTTTTTACAGCTGCATCAGTCGCAGCTGCAGCGGTTAACCAGTCAGGCGGATATTTATTTGTGGGGAGCACAACGTCAGCCAGTGTTATTACAAATCGCGGTGGACGGCCAGCAGCAGGCAGGCATCGAAGATATGCGGCTGTTGTTTCGCTGGATGCTGACCCATCAATGCCGGCAAGGATTTTTCCTATCGCCACAACCGCCAGATCTGCAAGCTGAAATTTTTGCCCGGGAAGCCGGGATTGACATCGTTGATTTGCAGACGCTGCAAAAGCTGCATTTAGCAGTGAATGGATAAAATCCTTCGCAAATCAATGATAATATCAAGTTTTCGTCAGGTTTTTCCTGTCTCTGTTTTGGCAATATGGAATGGCTTTAACCGAGAAAGGAACAACATAAATCCAAGGTTGGATACCAATCACTCCCTGCCTGGCTGGACTTAGTCCAGCCTTTTTCATTTCAGCAGATGTGGTAACGCTGTTTGCAGCCTGTGGCAGTGAATGTGTTGGATGCTAAACCTTAAACATATGAATCGATTGCTGCAGTTGTTCGGCACTTTGTGCCACAGCATCGCTATGTTGCAGGGTTCGGCTGGCTTTATCGCTGCTTTGCTCGGCCAACGTCACCATCGTGCTCATATTTTCAGTAATCGCCTGACCCAGACCTAACTGATTCTGCGTGGCATCAGCGATGGCAGCACTGATTTGTTGCATCTGGCTAATCGCCTGATTGATATTGCCCAGCGACTGCACCAGCTCAGCGGTGTGGCCAACACAAGTGTCGGCATCTGCTTTGCCACGGGTAATGGCGCTGACGGCGGCGGTACTTTGCTGCTGCAGGTTTTGGATCATCTGGCGGATTTCATCAGTGGCACTTTGGCTACGTACCGCTAACGACCTCACTTCATCGGCAACCACCGCAAAACCGCGGCCTTGCTCGCCAGCCCGGGCAGCTTCGATCGCCGCGTTTAACGCTAATAAATTGGTTTGTTCGGCAATACCACGAATGGTCGCCAGAATGCTACCGATGTTATTCGATTGGTCATTTACTTTCAGCATAATCTCGGCCGTGCTGCTTAATTGCACCGCCAAACCGGTAATCAACTGATTGTTTTCGTTTGAAATAGTATCAATTTGCTCGCTTTGGGAACGGGCGTGATTCATTTCATTCACCGCCTGATGAGCCTGCTCGGCGATCAGATTGGTATTTTGCGCCAGCTGCAGGGTGGTGTCGTTGACGGCCGCGATCTGTTGTTGTTGCTGATCCAGCGCTTTGTTAATTTCGCCCACTTCACCACGAGAAAACTCGGCGCTTTGTTGCAGCTCAGTGGCATTTTCGGCGATGCCGCGAATGAGTTGGCTAAGTGCCTGGATCAGGCTATTTACTTTGGCCGAAAGCGCGCCAAATTCGTCATCATTTTCAATAATCAGCTGCCGGCTCAGATCGCCGGCGGCGACTTGCCCCAGCACTTTGTTGATACTGCCAAGTGGCCGTAACATAGCGTTGATTGTGAAATAGGCAGCAGCACCGGCTAAAGCAATTAACACCAACATCAGGATGAACGTGCGGACGGTGCCAAAACTTAAAGTGTCTGACATGTCGTTCTGCAGGCTGGAGAACTGTTGATCGGCACCGCTAACGACTGAATCCAAAGCGGTGACGGCCTGCGAAATAGCCTGCTCTGATGCAGTTAACTGCTGTCGGGCCTGCTGTAACGCAGTCAGTTGTTGTTGTTTTTTCGCAACCAGGCCATTTTGATCGGCAACTTTAGCCTTCAGTGCAGCGAGCTGTTCATTAAAAGATCCCCATAAATCTTCCGCCCCAACTTCCGGCACCAGATTACCAACGTAATCGAGGTTACCTTGCATATCGCTCAATGCAAATTCGATATTTTGCTGACTTTCCGTCAGTTGACTGACATCGGTAAATGCGCCGGTTTCCCGCACTGTCTGCATCATTGCCAATAACTGGCCATCTACCCGGCCGGCAGCACCCGCTATCAGTTCAAGCTGTTGTTGTTTGCCCGGAGTTTCCAGATAAGAAATATCGACGAGCGTTGCGCCGGCATCATCGATTAATTGCACCAGGGTCGTCAGTTCGGTTGCTGCAGCTGCGCCAGCAGTCACAGTGGTCAGTTTTGCTTCAAACATAGCCTTTACGGCAGTGACATAATCCTGATAGTGCTTAGCAGCTTCTTTTAATGGTTTATTTAAGGTGGTATCGGCGGCGAGCAGTGCTTGTAATTGCTGCATATTTTGCTGGTACAAAGCTTCGGCACTGGCAAAATCGGTTTGATATTGTTGAATATCCTTAGTTTGTTCGGCGGTAAAACCTAAGGCGGATAATTTGGCCAGTTTTAGCAGCTGGATTTGTGCTTTATTGCTCTGTTGCTGCGCCGGCACTGCAACTTCGTTCACTCTGTTACTAGAGTCGGAAACGACGGCAAAACTCCACAATGAGGATAGGCTGGCAATCAGTAGCAAAATAGCGATAAAGCCAAAGCCGATGATCACTTTGTGAGCAACAGTTAATTTCATGTCTAACCCTATTGTCTGATTGTCTTGTATGCAGAAGTCATTGCCGCTGCTGTAGTTATTATTGACACTCCTGAGCGAAGGTCAAAGACGAACACGAAGTTAACAGAGTTCAAATATCTGGTCTAGCCAGTTGTTGAGAAAAGATGAATTTACCAACCATAAGCCGTTACGGCCGATCGTTGGAGACCGATCAGGATTAGATTTCAGTAGCTTGGCAGGAAAGAAAGCAGGGCAGCGAGGGTGTAAGACTGCCCTGGATAAAACCGTTTTGTTAAGACTGGCTTGGCAACATCGCTGCTGGCAGCAACGCAGTTAACTTACCATCACGCAGCAGTTCCGCTGCGTCTTCGATATCCGGCGCAAAATAACGGTCTTCGGCATAAAACGGCACCTGCGCGCGCAAAATCGCTTTGGCTTGTTCAACTTTGGCTGAAGCTTTCAGCGGAGCACGGAAGTCCAGGCCTTGCACCGACGCCAGATATTCCACTGCCAGTACGCCTAAAGTATTTTCGGCCATTTCGGCTAAGCGACGGGCGGCAAAAGTGGCCATCGATACGTGATCTTCCTGGTTGGCTGACGTCGGCAGACTGTCGACCGAAGCCGGATGCGCCAGTGATTTATTTTCAGAAGCCAGAGCTGCAGCTGTCACTTGTGCAATCATAAAGCCGGAGTTAACACCGCCGTTGTTGACTAAAAATGCCGGCAGTTTGGACAGATGGGAGTCAATCAACAGCGCCATGCGACGTTCAGACAAAGAGCCGATTTCGGCAATTGCCAATGCCAGATTGTCAGCCGCCATTGCCACTGGTTCAGCGTGGAAATTTCCACCAGAGATAATGTCGTTTTCGGCGGCGAAGACCAGTGGGTTGTCAGTGACGCCATTGGCTTCAATCAGTAAAGTCACCGCCGAGTTGCGAATTTGGGTTAAACAGGCGCCCATCACTTGTGGCTGGCAACGCAAGCTGTATGGGTCTTGTACTTTTTCACAGTTTTTATGTGAATCAGCGATTTCTGAAGAATCCCCTAACAATTCGCGATAAATCACCGCGGCATCAATCTGACCTGGCTGACCACGCACCGCATGAATACGCGCATCAAACGGCGAGCGACTGCCCATCGCGGCTTCAACGCTAATCGCGCCAATAACCGAAGCAGAAGCATATAAATCTTCAGCGCGGAACAAGCCTTCCAGCGCCAGCGCGGTCGAAGCCTGAGTCCCGTTTAACAAGGCTAAGCCTTCTTTGGCTGCCAGGACAATCGGTGTTAAACCGGCAATGGCTAAGCC
Source organism: Rheinheimera sp. SA_1 (assembly GCF_001669775.1). GTDB lineage: Bacteria > Pseudomonadota > Gammaproteobacteria > Enterobacterales > Alteromonadaceae > Pararheinheimera. The sequence goes on along the minus strand of NZ_LXWK01000011.1, from coordinate 791,781 downwards.
TTCTTTCGCACTGTAAATCTGGCCGGCAATCGTTACTTCACCTTCGCCAATCAGTGGCAGCACCATATGTGATAACGGCGCTAAGTCACCGGAAGCGCCCACTGAGCCTTTTTTCGGAATACATGGATAGACTTCAGCATTGACCAGCGCGATCAAAGCGTCGATTACCAAAGGCCGGACACCTGAATAACCACGGGCTAAGCTGTTGATTTTCAGAACCATCATCAGGCGTACAGTGCTATCGTCCATCAAGTCGCCAAAACCGGCGGCATGGGATAACACTATAGAGCGCTGTAATAATTCCAGCTGGTCTTTATTGATTTTGGTGTTGGCCAATAAGCCAAAACCGGTGTTGATGCCATACACGGTGCGATCTTCAGCGATGATGTTGGCAACCGTTTGCGCTGAAGCTTCGATGCCCGGTAAAGCGGAAGCATCTAACGTTAGTTGGACTGCGCCTTGTTGTACTTTGCGCAGTTGGGGCAGGGTCAATTCACCTGGCACGATATTCAATTGATAAGTCATGATTTAGCCTTGTGTTATTTGGTTATTCCGGCCAGCAACGCTGCTGACGGTATTTAATTTGTATGCCGGCAGGGTCGTGCTCTACCGGCGACCGCCTCGCTAAAAGCGCAGTTACTTTTTGCCGTTAGCGCCTGGCACCATTGGTAAATCCAGTCCTTGTGCCACAGCACAATTTTTGGCGATGTCATAACCAGCGTCGGCATGGCGCATTACGCCAGTGCCCGGGTCATTCCACAGCACCCGGCCTAAACGCGCCGCTGCGGCGTCGGTACCGTCAGCTAAAATCACCACGCCAGAGTGTTGGCTGTAACCCATACCGACACCGCCACCATGATGCAACGACACCCAGGTCGCGCCGCCAGCGGTATTGAGTAAGGCGTTCAGCAGTGGCCAGTCAGAAACTGCGTCTGAGCCGTCCAGCATCGCTTCGGTTTCACGGTTTGGGGAAGCCACCGAGCCTGAGTCTAAGTGGTCACGGCCGATAATAATTGGCGCTGATAACTCGCCATTTTTCACCATCTCGTTAAAGGCTAAAGCGATACGGGCACGGTCTTTTAAGCCGATCCAGCAAATCCGCGCCGGTAAACCCTGGAATTTAATCCGCTCGCGTGCCATATCCAACCAGTTATGCAGATGTGGATTGTCCGGGATCAGCTCTTTGACTTTAGCGTCCGTTTTATAGATATCTTCCGGATCGCCCGACAGTGCCACCCAGCGGAACGGGCCAATACCTTCGCAGAACAGCGGACGGATATAAGCCGGCACAAAACCAGGGTAATCAAAGGCGTTTTCGACGCCAACGTCTTTGGCCATCTGGCGGATGTTGTTGCCATAATCGACGGCTACTGCACCGCGTGATTGCATTTCCAGCGTAGCCAGTACCTGCACCGCCATGGATTTTTTCGCTTCGGTGACGACATGGGCTTCGTCTTTTAAGCGTTCTGCTTTGGCTTGTTCCATGCTCCAGCCCTGTGGCAAGTAGCCATTCAGCGGATCGTGGGCAGAAGTCTGGTCAGTCACGACGTCCGGGATAATATTGCGTGCGACCAGTTCGGCAAAAATGTCCGCAGCATTGCCTAACAGGCCAATCGAAGTTGGTTTACCCGCGGCTTTGGCGGCTTCGAGTTGTGATAATGCTTCGTCCAGCGAAAAGGCTTTTTGGTCGACATAACCGGTACGCAGACGAAAATCGATACGCGACTCGTCCACTTCACAAGCGATCATATGGAATCCGGCCATGGTGCCAGCGAGCGGCTGCGCGCCACCCATGCCGCCTAAACCGCCGGTTAAGATCCACTTGCCGGCTGGTTTGCCGTCAAAATGTTGTTTGGCGATGGCGACGAACGTTTCGTAAGTGCCTTGCACAATGCCCTGGGTGCCGATGTAAATCCAGGAGCCGGCAGTCATCTGGCCGTACATCGCCAGACCCTGTTTATCCAGCTCGTTAAAATGTTCCCAGGTCGCCCAATGTGGCACCAGATTTGAGTTTGCCAACAGTACCCGTGGCGCGTCCGGATGGGTTGGAAACACGCCAACCGGCTTGCCGCTTTGAATAAGCAGAGTCTGGTTATCTTCTAACCGGTCCAGCACTTCGACAATTTTGTCGTAACTGGCCCAATCGCGCGCTGCACGGCCGATGCCGCCGTACACTACCAATGACGTTGGATGCTCGGCCACATCCGGATCGAGGTTGTTCATCAGCATCCGTTTGGCGGCTTCGGTCTGCCAGCTTTTAGCGGTGATTTGACTACCGCGGGCGGCACGAATAACCCGGCTTGGGTCCAGTCTGGAATTAGTGTTGCTCATAGGGTTCTCACTTTTTCGCTGAGGTGTTGATATTCAGATGACCGCCAAGCCGGTAGCGGCTGCCAGCGGAGGTTAAATAGGCAAAACTAACGGCGCCTTCCCGACTAAAAGTGCGGCGGGTTAACCGCAGGCAAGGCTCGGTTTTGTTAATTTTCAGATATTTACAGGTAAATTCGTCCGGCAGAATGGCTTCCACCACGTGGTCGGCTTCAGTTAACGGTGCCACCGCACTTAAGTATTCATGCGGCGTTTGCAGCACAAAATCCTGCTGTAAATAAGCAGGAATTTGTTTTGGATTGACAAAACGGGCTTCGAGTTGCAACGGTTGTTGATTGTCGTAATGAACTATTAACGAGAAAAATACCGGTTCATTGCGCTGTAAACCCAAAGCGCCGGCCACAACCGTCGGGCATGGTAGTTCGGTCAGTTGGACCAATTCGGCTGAATGAAAATGGCCACGCGCCTGAATTTCATCGGCGATATTGCGAATTTCCAGCAGCGCAGATTGCGACTTGGCGCTGGCGACAAAGCTGCCGACGCCCTGGGTGCGGTACAACACGCCTTGTTCGGTCAGTTCTTGCAGCGCACGGCGGGCGGTCATTCGGCTGACGGCAAATTGCTCGCACAGCTCGTTTTCGGAAGGCACCCGGCTATGCTCTGGCCAATTGCCAGATTCAATCTGACTGAAAATAAATTCTTTAATGGCGGCAAATTTGGGCGTGCTGCTGGTCATGGGACATTCCAAAAGCTTCGATGGCGGAAAAATAGCTGAATCTGGTTGTATATACAAGTGGATCCGGTAGAATTATTTGCAGCGCCGACCAGTGCGAATTGACGCAAACTGGCAACTCCACTGGCCAGTTTGCCCTGATGTTGGTGCTAACATATTCATCATGCTGTTGTTTTTGGCCGAGTTGTTTTTGGCTTAATTGTTTTCGGTTTGGTTGTTTTTGTTTTTTCTTTGGAGTTTCTATGTCTGCACACCAGCAATTCGACGCCATTTGGCATAATGTTCAGCTAGCGACGATGACCGACAACGGCCAGCCCTATGGCGCTATCCGCGATGGCGCGTTGGCGGTGAAAGATGGTTTAATTGCCTGGTGTGGCCCCAAAGCAGACCTGCCGCCTTGTGATTTGTTAGCGACCCCTTTGTTTGACGGTCAGGGCCAGTGGTTAATTCCGGGTTTGATCGATTGCCATACGCATTTGGTGTATGCCGGTAGTCGCGCCAATGAATTCGAAATGCGCTTAAACGGCGCCAGTTATCAGGAAATCGCCGCCGCTGGTGGTGGCATTAAATCGACTGTCGCCGCTACGCGCGCAGCTTCGCATGAAGAGTTATTTGTACTGGGGAAAGACCGGTTAAATGCACTGCTCAGTCAGGGCGTGACCACGGTGGAGATTAAATCCGGTTATGGCTTGAACCTGGAAACTGAGCAAAAAATTCTCGAAGTGGCAAAAATTCTCGACGAAAACCACCCAATTCAAATCGAAAAAACCTTTTTAGGTGCGCACGCGTTGCCAGTTGAATTTGCCAACGACAGTGAGGGTTATATTGATTTGGTCGTGGACACCATGTTACCAGCCTTGCATGCACAAGGTCTGGTCGATGCCGTGGATGTATTTTGTGAAGGCATTGGTTTTTCGGTGGCGCAAAGCCGGCGTTTGTTTGAAAAAGCCAAAGCACTGGGTTTGCCGGTGAAAGCCCATGCCGAGCAATTATCGTCGCTTGGTGGTGCTTCGCTGGTGGCTGAATTTAGCGGTTTGTCGGCCGATCATATTGAATATCTGACCGAAGCCGATGTGCAGGCAATGGCCGCTGCCGGTACCGTCGCAGTGCTGTTGCCAGGCGCTTATTACTTTTTACGCGAAACCAAAATGCCACCTATTGAGTTACTGCGCCAGTATCAGGTGCCAATCGCGGTGTCCACCGACTTAAACCCGGGCACTTCGCCGCTTTGTAACCTGCCGCTGATGCTGAATATGGCTTGCACCTTGTTCCGTTTAACGCCGGAAGAAGCTTTGCTAGGCGTGACAGTCCATGCCGCCAAAGCGCTTGGCAAAACCGACCGCGGTAGCTTGCAGGCCGGTCACCGAGCCGATTTTGGCCTATATGCCATCAGCCAACCAGCCGAGCTTTGTTATCAGTTTGGCGTTAGCCAGCTTAAGCAATTGATAATTAATGGAAAAGAAGTAAATGTTCGCCGATGAGGCTGACTTTACAAAATAATGAAAAAGAGTAAGCTCAGCATTATCTGATCGAAGCCGGATTACAGCAGTGAAAAAAGTAGTTTTGCTGATGAGTGTCAGCGTGTGGCCTGTATACGCCTTGTCACATTTAGTGGAGCAAGCCAATTGGTTGTTGCCGTTGTTGTTGATTGGCATGCTGGTGGTGGCTGGCTTGTGGCAACGCGCTGAACGGCAGCGGCAGAAACTGCAACAACAACTGGATTTACAACCGCTGACGCCAGACAGTTTTCGGTTATTGCATGACGAAATTACCGGTTATCCCAACAAATTGGCGCTGGAGCAACAGCTTGAAGTGGTGTTACGGCGTCAGCCATCACAGCATTTTTCGCTGTTGCTGCTTAAAATCAAAGACTTCGAACAAATCAATAAAGTGTTGGGTCATAGCAACAGCAATCTGTTGCTGACGCAAATTGCCTCCCGTATTAATCAGCATTTAATCAACGAACCTGATGTGCTGCAGTTAGAGTGGCAAGGCCAGTACGCTTCGGTTGTGCATTTAGGCGGGGTCGATTTTGCCGCCTGGGTCAATGCCGGCCGCAAACAACATCTGGCCGAATATCTGGCGCAACGTATTGAGCATGAAGTGCCGGAACCTTTATTAATCCACGGCTGTGGGATTGAATACCGCATTGCCAGTGGTGTCGCGCATTACCCGCAACACGGCACTTTACTGAATGACCTACTGGACAAAGCCCATCAGGCGCTGCAACAACATTTGTGGCGTTACAGCGATACCCAGGTATTTTCCGAAGAGATGCAAACCTATACCGACGATAAACTGACGATGATGTCGCAGCTGAGCGTCGCAATATCACAGCGGCAGTTACAACTGGATGTGCAGCCGCAGATCCAGCTTGTTGATAAGCAAGTACTGGCGGCAGAAGTATTGTTACGCTGGCAACATCCGGAGCGTGGTTTACTGGCGCCAAAAGACTTTCTGCCGCTGGCTGAATCCATTGGCATGATTTATCCGCTGACGCAGTGGGTGTTGCAACAAACCGTGCAAATCATGCAGCAACTGAAACAAGATGGGTTTTCAATTGCGCTGGCGGTGAATCTGGCTAGCCGTGATCTGATGCAGGTTGAATTGGTTGAACAATTACAACAGATGCTGGAAGAAGCTGACGTTGACCCTAAGTTACTGATCCTCGAAATTAAAGAAGATGCGCTGCTGATTGAACCTGGCAAAGCGCTGAATGTATTAAACCGGTTGAATCAGTTGGGTGTGCAATTGGCGCTGGATGATTTTGGCACCGGGTTTTCGTCTTTAGGGTATTTACGCCAACTCCCTATTCAACAAGTGAAAGTGGATTGTTCCTTTATCGCCGGTTTACATCGCTCCGACACGCAGGCGGCTGTCACGGGAGCCATTTTGGATGTGGCCAGGAATTTACAGTTGACCGTGGTGGCGGAAGGGATTGAAGAACAGGCGGTTGCTGACAAACTCAAACAAATGGGTTGTCACCGTGGTCAGGGGTTTTTATATTCGCGGCCTTTTGCGCTGCATGGGTTACCGGCCTGGGTCAAACAGTATCAGCATCATCAAAAGCGTTAAACATGACACCTTGCTGCCAACATCCGGCGACAAGGTGCTGTTTCTGAACGTCAAAGCGTTTAATTGCTAATCGCAGTTTTAGCCTGAATAAACGCCAATACCAGCGCGGTTAATACTTGGCCAGCTTCCGACATACCCGCGGCTAAACCCGCCGGATGTTGTGACGGTGCCGCTTCGGCCAGATGCAAATAACGACTTTGCGGCAAGCTGGCAAAATAATACACATAACGCTCGGCGCTGCTGACCGTCACACCACAATTGGTGAAGGCACTGACCGGCATCATGCTGATACTGTCGGTGTCTAGTTCGATACCAAGGGGGGTTGCAATGCTGTGTTGCAGGTCGTTTGGCTGATCAGCGTTGAAATAATCTAGCGCTAACTGCAGTGATTGTTCAAAACTACAGTTTTGCCGCAGATAAATATCCTGATAACTGCAAAATCCAACACCCGCCTGCTGCATCTGTCGTAAGGCCGCCGCTGAATTTTTCAGCTCGTGCAATCCCACCACAAAATAACGATCAAGCCACTGCTGTGCTTTGGCATAACTAAAGCCATTGCCACTGTGCCTGCCTTCTAATAGCCGAAAATCGCAATGTGGATCAAGATTGACTGCATTGACCGCAGCGCCAGTCTGCTGCGCCAGCGCCTGTAAAATGGGCAGCGCATTGTTGTGACCACCACCAATCACGATTGGTAATAAACCGGCGGCGAAAATTGCCTGCACCACCGGCGTCACACGCTCGTCGACTTGTGCACAAAGTGCACGCAAAGCAGCAAGCTGTACCGGGTCTTTTACATCCAGACTCTGGCTTTGTTGTTGTAAATCATCGCAGTGGATTTCGCCAGCAATCCAAATACCCGAACCATCAACAAAAGGATTGGCTTGTAAATTCAGGAAACGTTTTAAAAAAGCAGTAAATCCGAGATCGGCGCCGCCATTACCGAGATTGCCCCTGGGGCCGATATCTTCAGGGATACCGAGGATCACAAAACGCACGCCGGCGGTTTTGGCTTGTTTTAGAGCAGTGTTGAAATCACCATCAGCCGCCGGCCAGAACAGGGTTTCACCAAGTCTGGTTTCGCCGCTGCGCAGTTGTTGAAAGGCCGCCAAAGAGGCGGCCTGATAAGATTTAATATGATTCATAGGGTTGCGCGTTGTCGGTTGGTTAAAATATCCGGCTTATTCAATATCCAATGCATCGGCAGATAAAATAATGCCAGTGCTGTCGGCATATAAATGATCGTCCGGCAGAAAAGTCACACCAGCAAAACAAACCGGTACATCCGTTTCACCAAAACCCTGATCGTCAGCACCGACCGGAATGGCGTTGACCGCCTGAATGCCAATATCAAAGTCTTCCAGTGTATCGACATCGCGCACGCTGCCGTAAACCACTATGCCTTCCCAGCCATTCTCGGCCGCCATGGTTGCAAGTTCGGCGTCTATCAGCGCGCGGCGGGCGGAACCACCACCGTCAATCAACAACACTTTACCAACGCCCGGCTCAGCCAGCATCTGCCGCACCAGGCCGTTGTCTTCAAAACATTTAACCGTATGGATTTTGCCCCCGAACGAGCGACGACCACCATAGTTGGCAAACAGTGGCTCCACCACATCAATCATGTCTGCATACAAATCACATAATTCAGAAGTATTGTATTGCATCTGTCAGTCCACCTGATAAGTCATTGATCCAGAGCACAGTATAAACTTATCCTCGTTAAGCTCAAGCTGGCTTTTATAAGATGGCAAAGTGCAAATATCTGATGAGTGTGTTAATTTTTACATTCAGCACTTCATATATTAGGGAAAATTGCTTGAGTACAGAACTCATCCTGGCCAGATTGTCGTTGTTCCTGATCCAAGCCGGGCTGGCCTTAGTGTTGAGTCTGGTGTTGTGGCACTTTTACCGCATTTACCAACGTCATTATCTGAAATCCTGGTCGGTAGCCTTTTTGGTGTTTGCAGCGTATGTGATTTGCCTGACCGGTTACAGCACTATAGGGGGCAATAACCAGAATTGGCGGGTCCTGCGGCTGGCCTTTGAATTCAGTTATATTTTTAGTTGTTATGCCTTCGCTATCTGGGTGTTGGTCGGCGTCCGGGAGGCGGTGACCACTGAACGCATTCCATCACGCACGGTGAATCAGTTGCTATGGCTGGTGGGGCTGATCGCCTTGTTTTCTGTAGCTGTGTTTGCTTTTGATAGCCATGAAAACCCGTGGAAACTCTATCTGCAAATTAACCTGCGGCTGTTGTTTATTGGTTCCGCTTTGTTAGTTGCCGGCATCTGGTTGTTTTCGCTGCAGAATAAAATCTTTGTCACCAAATTGGTCGCCAGCAGCGTCTTGCTGTGGGGGGCTCAATTTGTGCTGGTGGCGCTGGTATCGGTATGGCTGGGTACTGGCGAAACCTTTGACCGGGTGGTGATTGTTAGCAAACATCTGGAACTGTTTTGTCAGACCATTCTTGGCTTGGGTTTGATCATCTGGTTGCAGGAAGACGAACGCACGGCGAACATGCACCTGACAGCCAAAACCCGTTATCTGGACAGCCACGACCATCTGACTGGCGCGCTGAACCGTGACGCTTTATTGCAGGATTTGAATCAGCTGATGTTGCATCATCCAGAGCCTTTGCTGTTGATTATGGTGGGGCTCGACCGCTTTAAAACGATTAACGAATCGGTCGGTTTAAAACAAGGGGACCGCATTCTGCGTGAAGTCACCCGGCGATTTGAAGCCAGTATCTTAAAACCGATTTTTATCGCCCGCACCGGTGGTGATATTTTCGCGCTGGTTCTTTCTGATGTCCAAACCGAAAAACAACGGCAATTCAGCCTGCAACATATTGAACAACAGATAGAAAAACCTTTTAGTTTTGAATCTTCTTTGCTGAAACTTACCGCCAGTATGGGCGTGGCGATGAGTCCGGATCACGCCAGCAACGCCGAAACTTTATTGCAAAAAGCCAACATTGCTTTTCACCAGGCGAAACGACAGCAACAACGCTGGGTGCAGTATCATAGTGGGATGGAAGAAGAGTCTGCCCGGTTATTACTGCTGGAAAAAGAGCTGATTACTGCCATCGAACAAGATCAGTTTGTATTATATTTCCAGCCGCAATTTAATCTGCGTGAACAACGGATTGACGCTTTTGAAGCCTTGGTGCGCTGGCAACATCCACAACGTGGACTACAGATGCCGGGGCAATTTCTACCGGCCGTGGCGCAGCTTGGATTGAGTCAAAGGTTGGATCTGGCAATTCTGGATAAAGCTGTGGCTACTTTAGGTCGCTGGAAAAGTCAGAATATTCTGACACCGGTAGCGGTGAATATGTCGCCCATCCATTTTGAACAAGATGGTTTAAAGCAGAATATTCAAAAGCTTTTGCAGAAGTATCAGGTGCCTTCCACTATGCTCGAATTGGAAATTACCGAAAATACTGCGATGGGCGATATGGAAAAAGGCAGCAACTTTGTCACTGAACTGCAGCAGATGGGGATCCGGGTGTCGATTGACGATTTTGGTACCGGTTATTCGTCGTTGGGTTATTTGCGCAAAATGCCGATTGATAAAATCAAAATCGACCGCAGTTTTATCACTGATATGGCGAGCAGCGACTCAGATATGATGATTGTCAAAACCATGATTACGCTGGCACATGGTCTTGGCAAACGTATTCTGGCCGAAGGGGTGGAAGATGAAAATCAGCTGGGTCTACTGCGACATATGGCTTGTGATGCAGTACAGGGCTACCTGATTGCCAAACCTTTGCCTGAACTACAGGCATTAGCACTGCTAAAGAATAATTAGCTTGATTAGACTGAGTTCCCTGGATCGGGAATTCAGATTATCGAAGGTATTTTCACAGCTCTCTGTTCGCCATTTCATTATTTATTTCCTATGCTTAACGTTCATATCCGTTAATTGGGCTTGGTTATGTTACGAAATTTTTCAATCAAACAGCGTCTGTTAATCAATGCCATTGCGGTTGGGGTGGCGATGTTGATCATGTTGTTGCTGTTGATTTATCAAAGCAGCCAACAAAGCAATTTATCGGCGCTTCGCCTTGATATTGCGACTCTGCAAACCGATGTACTCACCCTGCGGCGCCATGAAAAAGACTTTTTAATGCGCCGTGAATTGTCTTATCAGGAAAAATACCATCAGGTATTTAAAGAACTACAAAGCCATATCAATCACTTAAAACAAGGTCTGCAAGACGCTGATATCGATACTGCGCCGCTGGACGATTTTGCCCGTCAAACTGAAGCATATCAGCAGCAGTTTGATCAGGCCGTCAGCTTGTGGCAGCAGGTTGGGCTGGATCCTCAGTCTGGCCTTTATGGCGGCTTACGCAAAGCCGCTCATGAGTTGGAGCAACAATTTAAACAAGTGCAAAATGATGCAATGCTGGTGAGTTTGTTGCAGCTGCGCCGTGCCGAAAAAGATTTTATGTTGCGACTGGATCTAAAGTATCTGGATGCATTTCAGGCTGAATTTAGTCGGTTTAATGGCATGTTAGATCAAAGCGCATTACAACAAGCCGCTGCTGCATACCAACAGGCTTTTGTCGCGCTGGTACAAGGGCAACAAGCAATAGGACTGGATCAGGAACAGGGCGTGATGAAACAAATGCGTTCTGCCATCCATGAAACAGAACAAAGTTTGCAGCGGATGTCGCAAGACGCTGAAAAAGCAGTTGATACCGCCGTGCAAATGACCCAAAGCATCGCATTCGCGTTGTTTGTACTTGTGCTGGTGTCCGTGTTGATTCTGGTGATGCTAACCAGCCGTAGTATCGTGCAGCCGATCACCAATGTTTGTCGGACCATCGGACTGATCCGCTCCGACAACGATTTCCGGCAAAGAGTCGAGGTGCAGGGCAATGATGAAATGACGGCCCTTGCCACTGATTTTAACCATATGCTGAGTGACTTTCAGGACTTAGTACGTAGTGTCAATCAAGCGCTCGAAATGCTCGATGTGGCGACCGCAGAGCTGGCTAAATCTACCGCTGATACCAGTCGCGGCATGGGTCAACAACAAATGGAAAGTGACATGGTGGCTACCGCTGTCACCGAAATGGGCGCCACCATCGACGAAATTGCCAACAATACCGAAAACACAGCCAACAAAGCTGAAGCGACCAATCGCAATGCCAGTCATGGTATGAAAGAAGTTGAGCAAACAGTGGCCAGGATCAGCAGCTTGTCTGCGGACTTAGAACAAGCAGCGTTAGTGATGGGCGAATTGGAAAAAGACAGTACTACCATTGGTTCGGTACTTGATGTCATTCGCGGTATTGCCGAACAAACCAATTTATTGGCACTTAATGCAGCGATTGAAGCAGCCCGGGCTGGCGAACAAGGCCGTGGTTTTGCCGTGGTCGCTGATGAAGTGCGAAGTCTGGCACAGCGCACAGCCGAATCGACCCGGCAAATTGAACAAATCATCACTGGCTTACAGAGCCGCACCAAAGCCATAGTGCAGTCGATGAATAGCTGCCGTGAACAGGGCACCAGCAGTGTCCAACAGGCCGGGATGGCCAGTAAGTTGTTGTCGGCCATTACGCTGGATGTCAGTACCATTATGGACATGACCACGCAAATTGCGACGGCAATTGAAGAGCAAAGTCATGTCGCTTCTGAAGTGAATAAAAACGTAGTGCGGATTCGTGATATTTCGCAGGAGTCTTTGGTGATTGCCCAGCATAATGCGCAAATCAGCGAAGAAGTGGCGGCGCAGGCAGCCCGGTTACATCACACGGTGGACCGGTTTAAGGCTTAATCTAAAACGTCTATCCGGCAGCTGTATGAAGCAAAAAGCCCCGCAACTATACGGGGCTTTTTCTTTAGTTTTTATAGCTGACGGAAACTCAGCGTAGGTTCGCGATTACTGTTGGCGTCTTGCAGCCGCTTCAGATAATCCTGCCATAAAGCTTCACGGTTTTCATGTAACTGCCGTAAATACGGCCAGCTGTAAATGCCGGTATTGTGACCGTCATCAAATACCAATTTCACTGCATATAAACCTACCGGCAAAATCTGCTTGATGCCGACATCGCGTTTATGGCTGACCAGCACTGGTTTGCCATGGCCTCGTACTTCGGCTGAAGGTGACAACACCCGCAGCATTTCCGCGCTAAAACTGGCACTGATGTCATCTTTAAACAGCACGTCCAGCAGTTTAGATTTTTGGTGGTAATGCAGTTTGGTGACTTGATGCATCAGCATGTTCCTATTTACAGAATAAACCGGCTTAAATCTTCATCCTGCACTAATGCGTCGAGATGGCTGTCGACATAGTCAGCATCGACAACGACATGTTGCCCAGCGTGGTCCGAAGCTTCAAACGACACTTGCTCCAGCAACCGTTCCATCACCGTATATAACCGCCGTGCGCCAATGTTTTCAGTTTTTTCATTCACTTGCCAGGCAGCACGGGCAATCCGTGAAATACCATCCGCAGTAAAGGACAACACCACACCTTCGGTCGCCAGTAAAGCGCGGGTTTGCTCCGTTAACGAAGCTTTCGGCTCGGTTAAAATCCGTTCAAAATCAGCAGCGGTTAATGCTTGTAATTCTACGCGGATCGGCAAACGGCCTTGCAGTTCAGGCACTAAATCCGATGGTTTTGACATCTGAAAAGCGCCCGAAGCGATAAACAGAATATGGTCGGTCTTCACCATGCCGTGTTTAGTATTAACGGTGCAACCTTCAATCAGCGGCAGTAAGTCGCGTTGCACCCCTTCGCGTGACACGTCCGGGCCGGAGGTTTCACCACGCTTACAGATTTTGTCGATTTCATCGATAAACACAATACCGTTTTGCTCAACAGCTTCTAACGCTTTTGCTTTGAGCTCTTCCGGATTGACCAGCTTGCCGGCTTCTTCATCGACCAATTGCTTCAGCGCGTCTTTGATTTTCAGTTTGCGCTTTTTGGTTTTGTCCGAGCCCATGTTCTGAAACATGCTTTGCAGCTGTTGGGTCATTTCTTCCATGCCCGGCGGTGCCATAATTTCGACGCCCATCGCCGGTATGGCTAAGTCCAGTTCGATTTCTTTGTCATCGAGCTGACCTTCACGCAGTTTTTTGCGGAAAATTTGCCGGGTGTGGTTGTCGGTGTCTGAAGGCTCAGCTTCGCCCCAGCTGTTTTTGGCGCGTGGCAATAACACATCTAAAATACGTTCTTCCGCCGCTTCTTCGGCGCGAAAGCGGTTTTTCGCTACTTCAGTTTCCCGCACCATTTTGACTGCGCTGTCGGTTAAGTCGCGGATGATGCTTTCTACTTCTTTACCGACATAACCCACTTCAGTGAATTTGGTGGCTTCGACTTTAATAAAAGGCGCATTGGCCAGTTTTGCTAAACGACGGGCAATTTCAGTTTTACCGACACCGGTCGGGCCAATCATCAGAATGTTCTTTGGGGTGACTTCCTGGCGTAAGGCCGGATCCAACTGCATCCGGCGCCAGCGGTTACGCAGTGCGATGGCCACCGCACGTTTGGCATCTTGCTGCCCAATAATATGGCGGTCCAGTTCGTGGACGATTTCTCTTGGCGTCATTTCAGACATAACGGACCTTCTTATAAATCTTCAATAGTGTGCTGTTGATTGGTGTAAATGCAGATATCACCAGCAATAGTTAAGCTTTTTTCGACGATGTCACGCGGGCTGAGTTCGGTGTTTTGCAACAGGGCGGTAGCAGCCGCCTGGGCAAAAGGGCCACCGCTACCAATGGCGATTAAATCCTGCTCTGGCTGAATCACATCGCCGTTGCCAGTGATGATCAGCGAGCAGTTGGCATCTGCCACGGCTAATAAGGCTTCAAGTTTTCGCAACATGCGATCGGTGCGCCAGTCTTTAGCAAGTTCGACTGCAGCGCGCATCAAATGGCCTTGGTGCAATTCCAGCTTGGCCTCAAAACGTTCAAATAAGGTAAAAGCATCGGCGGTACCGCCGGCAAAACCAGCCAGCACTTTACCGTGATATAAACGCCGCACTTTACGGGCATTGCCTTTCATCACGGTATTGCCAAGGGTGACCTGACCATCACCGCCTAAAGCGACGTGGCCATTGCGGCGGACAGAAACGATTGTAGTCATGACATCTCTTTATCGGAAAACGCCTGGGTGCACAGACACCCGCGTATGCGGAACACTGCTAACTGAAATAAGGGTGCAGGGGTGGGTTTTCAAGGTGGTAAAGCAGGGTTGGTGAAATTGGCCGGATTTACCATCCACCGACTAATAGGACGCTGGATGAAAGCAGCATCACCGCCAACTGAATTTTGACGGTGATATTTAGGGTAAACAAAGACTTACAGTGGCATCCAACAATCAGCAACTTTGCTGCGTTTCAGCATGTTTTTGTCGTTTTGTGCCTGCCGACGACTGGTGTAAGGGCCAACCACCACCCGGTGTTTGCCGGAAGATTCTTTGATGGTTGATGTAATACCAGCAAAAGCAATTTTCGCTTTCAGCTGCTGTGCGCTGTTCAGATCTTTAAAAGCTCCGCAATAAAGAGTTGCTGGTTTTTTCGCATCAAGCTCGTCAGCGGTCACTTGAATCTCTTTGGTTTCAAGCTCTTTGATGTAGGTATAAGGCTCTTTTGATGGCTTGGCCGGCAGTTCGTCCTGGACGGCTGCTGGCGCCGGTTGCGCTGCTTTGGCTTGTTCGGCCAGCGTTTCAGCACCTGGCCGATGCGAAATGTGCCACAAGAAATAACCAAAAATGATCAGTAACACCGAAACTGCAGCAATTAATAATTTCGGGATCGGCGCTGGAGCCTTGGCTTTGTTTCTGGAGCGGGGCGCCGGTCGGGCGGCTTTGACATAATCTTGCTGCGGCATAACGGAGTTTTAAATCACACTTTTTTACAGGTCATATCGCATTCTACTGAAAACTGCCCGAAATGACACCCTTAACCTTGGGCTTATTGTGGGTTATTCCGGCCTTGGCACTGCTGGTTTTACAAAAATGTTAGCTTAAGTCCAGCGGATCCACATCCAGTTGCCATTTCAGTTTGCGACTCAGCGCAGACCCCTGAATAAGCTGGATCAGCGATGCTAACAATTGATGCAAGGCTTTGCGATCCGGACTAAATAATTGTAACTGCCAGCGAAATTTACCGGCTTTTTTCTCCAGCGGTGCTTTGACGGGGCCCAGCCATTGCAGCGGTGCTAGTTGCGCCTGCTGCGCTGTGTGCTGCTGCAGTAATGTCAGCCAGAGCTCGCATACCGCAGAATCCAAAGCTTCGGCGCGAAACATTGCCATGTGCTGATAAGGCGGCAATCTGGTTTGCTGGCGTTCAAGCAAGGCGCTTCTGGCAAAAGAGTGATAACCGTTCTGGATCACGTCCTGCAATAATGGATGACCCGGGTAATGGGTTTGCAGCAACACTTTACCAGCGACATCACCCCGGCCAGCCCGACCCGACACCTGAGTCAGCAACTGCGCCAGCTGTTCGGACGCGCGAAAATCGCTGCTATATAAAGCGCCGTCAACATCGACCACTACCACCAGACTTACCGCCGGAAAATGATGCCCCTTCGCCAGCATCTGGGTGCCGATAATCAATTGCGGCGTGCCGCTGTGGATCATGTCCAAATGCGCTTCCAGACTGCCTTTACGTCGGGTGCTGTCACGATCGAGCCGGGTAATCGGAAACTCCGGAATAAGCCTTGCCAGCTGTTCTTCCAGCTGCTCGGTGCCTTGTCCAACCGGCGCCAGTTGCGTGCTGCCACAGTTGCCACATTGATGCGGTACAGGTCTGGTGGCGGCGCAGTGGTGACAAATCAGCTGCCGGCTTTGTTTGTGGTAGGTAGTAAAAGCGCTGCAATGCAAACATTCGGTCAACCAGCCACACTCGTGGCAAATCAGTGCCGGTGCAAAACCGCGGCGATTGAGAAACAACATCACCTGCTGGCCGCGTTTTAGCGTCTGCCGGATTTGCGCCAAGGTTCCGTCGGCCAAGCCATTTTTCAGAACTTGCTGTTTTAAATCAAGCAGTTCAATTTTGGGTACTTGCTGACTGGTAGCGCGTTCCGGCAGCTGCAGATGGATAAATTTCTGTTGCTGCACATTGTACAATGACTCGAGACTCGGTGTGGCTGAGCCGAGCAAAATCGGGCACTGCTCTAAACTTGCGCGTTTGACTGCCAGATCGCGCGCATGGTAACGAAAGCCATCTTGTTGCTTCAGCGACTGATCATGCTCTTCATCAATAATCAGCAAGCCTAAATTGCGAAAAGGCAAAAACAGCGCTGAACGGGTGCCGATCACAATAGCCGCATCGCCACTTTGACTACGTTGCCAGCAGCGCAGCCGTTCATGGTCAGTCATATTTGAGTGCCAGGTCAGCATCGGCACGGCGAACCTTTTTTCAAACCGCGCTAAGGTTTGTGGCGTCAGGCCAATTTCCGGCACCAGCACCAACACTTGTTGGCCTTTGGCGAGCACTGGCTGAATAGCCTGCAGATACACTTCAGTTTTGCCAGAGCCGGTGACACCTTCAAGTAAAAACCGTTCAAAACGCCCAAGCGCCTGTACCACGGCCGTTACCGACAGTGCTTGCGCCGGGTTTAATGGCAATGGTTTTTGTTTTTCTGGTTGATATTCAAAGGGAGTAAAAGGTTGGCTGATAAGTTCAGCGATGCCTTTGTCGATTAGTTGTTGCAAGGTGGCGCGGCTAAATTCGCTGACAGCCTCAGCTTCTGCTAAGGCCGTTTGCTTTAGCTGTAACCAGAGCGCGAGTTGTTTGGCGGAGCGTTTAAACAGCGTATCGCTGCAAGCCTGACCTTCTGCGGTCAGTTGTAGTAGTTTTTGTTTTTCTTGAGTGAGGAGCCGGCCTTCCCGCAATAAGGCGGGCAGGGCGCTGGTCAACACATCGCCGAGCGGATGGTGATAATAATCAGCGGCAAAGCTGAGTAAATCACGCAGTATCGAGCCTAATACCGGAACAGGGTCCAGCAATTGTGTTACTGGCTTTAGCTGTGCATCTGCAAAACTGTCGGCCGGGTCAATTTGCCAGACCACCCCCACCAACTGCCGTTTACCAAAGGGCACCAATACCCGTGAGCCAATACTGACGCTGATATTTTCGTCAGTTTCCATTTGATAATCAAAATGTTGGCGCAAAGGCACCGGTAAGGCGACACGTAGAATTGGCACTGGTAGATCCCGGCAGTAAACAGGCTTCAGTGTACAAACTCGGTCCGGCTCTGAACAGGAGTTTTTCCATTGAGGCGCTGGCCTTGCCGCGCTTTAAGCGTAGAGCGATCTTTTAGTTGAATAAGCCAAACTTATCTATTAAACTTCGCGCCCTAATTTAACTGAAATACGTATGGTGTTTGACAGCAAGACTGATCAGATTGCGATACGGCCCAACGAGGTAAGCCATGAAACCAGGTATCCACCCGGAATACAAAGAAATCACTGCAACCTGTACTTGCGGTAATGCATTCAAAACTAGTTCAGCACTGTGCAAAGACATCCACTTGGACGTATGCTCAGCTTGCCACCCGTTCTACACTGGTAAGCAAAAAGTTCTGGACGTAGGTGGTCGTGTTGACCGCTTCAAAAAACGTTTTGCAGTACTGGGCGCCAAATAATCCGGCTTCCGTCGTAAGACAGTTAAAAAGGCACCTTGGGTGCCTTTTTTGCATTCTGGCTTTACAAAATTTTCCGCTCGTCAAGGTTCAGAATTCAAACTTATCGCTATCTGCTAAAATTATTTTCATTGCATAATCGCTTTTGTAGATATGCATTATTTTTACGCTCATGTTGTATCGGTAACCACTTCATTTATATAACTTTTACCAAAACAACCTTCAATGCACTGCTGCATAATTTCTTGTTTTAGCTGGCTGGATATCTAACCGGCTATTCAGTTTTGTTGCATCATTATCAGCTAGCTCACCATCTGGTCAGATGAGTGGCTCGTCAGGGGATTGGCGGGCTGCAGAAAACTTGTTATAACTGACCTGCGCAAACTTCGACCAGCCGCTGCGGTGATGCCGCTTCGGCACAGTGGTACGATCAGCAAGTTATTGATTTGCATAGCGCGCTCTGCTCTTTAGAATGAGCGGCTTTTCGCCCTACAGCGCAAAGATTGGCAAATACACCCCGAATCTTCAAGGATGAAGGGTACAACAAAAGCCCACACAGGGCTCAGCGTCAGGACCTCTTACCATGTCAGATTTCAGAGAACAAGCACTGCGGTATCATGCCGAACCTAAGCCAGGCAAAATCAGCATTGAGATCAGTAAGCCAGCCGAAACCGTCAAAGACTTAGCCCTGGCCTATAGCCCAGGCGTGGCAGAGCCGGTGCGGGAAATAGCCGCCAATCCGGATGATGTTTACAAATACACCGCCAAAGGCAATCTGGTGGCGGTGATCACCAACGGTACGGCAATATTGGGTTTGGGTAATTTAGGGCCCATGGCTTCTAAGCCAGTGATGGAAGGTAAGGCTCTGTTATTTAAGCGTTTTGCTAATCTGGACTCGATTGATATTGAAGTCACCCATCGCACCACCGAAGAATTTATTAATACCGTCGCCAATATTGCAGACACTTTTGGCGGTATTAACCTCGAAGATATTAAGTCACCTGAATGTTTTGAAATTGAAAAAGAGCTGATTAAACGCTGCAATATTCCGGTATTTCATGATGATCAGCACGGCACCGCTATTGTCACTGCCGCTGGTCTTTTGAACGCACTGGAAATTCAGGGTAAAGAAATCGGCAAAGTCACCATCGTCTGTATGGGCGCCGGCGCTGCCGCCATCGCCTGTATGGAGTTGTTGATTAAGTGCGGCGCGAAACGCGAATACATTTATATGCTCGACACCAAAGGGGTGATCCACACCCGTCGCGACGATTTGAATAAATACAAAACCTTGTTTGCCAATAACACCGATAAACGCACTTTGGAAGATGCACTGGAAGGAGCTGATGTGTTTGTCGGCGTGTCCGGGCCAGATGTACTGCCGCCGGAAGCGCTGAAGTTGATGGCTGATAAACCAGTGATTTTCGCCTGTTCTAACCCGGATCCGGAAATCAAACCAGCACTGGCGCATGCAGTACGCTCGGATTTAATCATGGCGACTGGTCGTTCGGATTATCCGAATCAGGTGAATAACGTATTGTGTTTCCCGTTTATTTTCCGCGGCGCCTTGGATGTGCGGGCCAGCGTGATTAACGACGAAATGAAAGTGGCGGCAGTGCAAGCTATTCGCAGCATCGCCAAAGAGCCGGTGCCGGAATCGGTATTAATTGCTTCCCAAGTTGCGAGCCTGGAATTTGGCAAAGAGTACATTATTCCTAAACCGATGGACCCACGCTTGTTACCACGGGTCGCCAAAGCAGTGGCCGACGCAGCGGTAGCTTCGGGGGTGGCACGGATTGAAATGCCTGCAAATTATATGCAGTAACTGCATCAAAGTTGTTGAAAAATAATAAAAAACCCGCCAATCGGCGGGTTTTTGCTTTCTGTTGATTTTATAATTATTGTAAATATTGAACTGACGCTTGAAATACAGCTTAGTGCGACAGTTTACTCCTCGTCGGAGTCGGCTTCCTGGATCACTGGAATTGGTTTACCCATGCTGGTCAGAATGTTACGTACTTCGACCGGAATTTGATGCACATTGTCTTTACGTAAATCTTCATCTGCTGGCAGTGGCTGACCGGTAAATGCATGCAGGAAAGCTTCACATAATAATTCGCTGTTGGTGGCGTGACGTAAGTTATTGACTTGACGACGAGTTCTCTCATCAGTCAGCACCTTTAATACATTCAGCGGGATTGAAACGGTGATTTTTTTCACCTGTTCTGATTTTTTGCCATGTTCTGCATACGGATGAACGTATTCACCATTCCACTTAGCCATAGTTGTACCTTGATTTGTTTTTAGTTGCGTAGCGCATTTTGGGCCGGAATTTTACTTCTTTATACGATGGGACACAAACAATGCGCAAGAAATAATCACTACAGACGTCTAAATGTTTTGACTTCTTATTTTTCGGAAGTATACTTTTAGACGTCTAAACGCCTATATAAGTCTGAGGTTAATTATGTCAACCCGCCATTCTGCCACTATTACTGCCCGCGCCGGCATTGCTCAGGACCCGGCCTATGGTTCGGTGACGCCGCCTTTGTACTTAACTTCAACTTATGAACTCAAGGCTTTTAAGCAGCCTGGCAAGTATGATTATTCGCGTTCGAACAACCCAACCCGTGATTTGCTCGGTGATGCCTTAGCTGAATTAGAAGGTGGTGCTAAGGGTTTAGTGACCAGCACCGGGATGTCCGCTTGTGTGTTGGCGCTGCAGCTATTAACACCTGCTGACACCTTGGTGATCCCACACGATTGTTACGGTGGCAGCTATCGATTGTTCACCAATCTGGCCAATCGCAAACAAGCCTTTAAAGTGGTGATTGTGAATTTCCAGCAAGACAATTGGGCGGAACTGATTGCAGATGCTAAACCTAAAATGATTTGGTTGGAAACACCCAGTAACCCGTTGCTGCAAATTACCGATATCAAAGCGGTCTGCGAGTTGGCAAAAACTTTGGCGGCGTTGGTGGTGGTCGATAACACTTTTTTATCACCGGTGCTGCAACAACCGTTGCAACTTGGCGCCGATATCGTGGTGCATTCCACCACCAAATACCTGAATGGTCACAGCGATATTGTTGGTGGCGCACTCATTACCAAAGATCAGGCCACCGGTGATGAGCTGAAATGGTGGGCTAACTGTTTAGGCCTGACCGGTGGTGCTTTTGACGCGCACCTGGTGCTGCGCGGTATCCGCACTTTATTGCCGCGGATGAGAGCGCATTTGGAAAACACTACGCTTATCGTGAATTTTCTACAGCAGCAAAAACTGGTGGCAAAAACTTATTATCCGGGGCTGAAAGACCATCCGGGCCACGCCATTGCCAAAGCGCAGCAAAACGGTTTTGGCGCTATGGTCAGCTTCGATTTGGCCGCTGATGAAGCGTATTTGCCGGTGTTTTTTAATGCGCTGCAATGTTTCACGCTGGCGCAATCGCTTGGCGGTATTGAAAGTTTAATTTGCCATCCGGGCACGATGACGCATGCCTCAATGGATGCGGCAGCGCAAAAAGCCGCAGGCATGGGGCCGACTTTAATTCGTTTGTCAGTGGGTATTGAAGATGGCCGCGATTTGCTGGCGGATCTAGCCCAGGCCTTTGCTGCGGTAGAGCAGGCGATGTTGGCCGATGGCGTGACACTGGTTTCTACTGCGACCGCCGCTGTAACAACCTCTGCGCCGGCAGCGACCACGTCGAATGCTGCTGTTCCCGCAGCGCAATCGCAACAAGAATTTCGTTTAAACCCGGCTCTGGCCGCTTTTTGGTGAGTGTGATGGCAGTACAATTTTCAACCCAGCTTTCTTCAATACAGCTTCCTGCAACAACCTTTTCTGCAACAGCTGCGGCCTCTGCGCTGGTGGTGCATAAATTTGGTGGCAGCAGTTTAGCTTCGGCCGAACGTTTTCATGCGGTAGCGGATATTTTGTTATCGCAGCCGCAAGCGTCTGCCTGGGTGGTGGTGTCGGCGCCCGGTGATACCACCGACGCATTGTTGGCATTGCTGGACGTTGCCGCCGATCAAACCGAGCTTGAGCAACATTGGCAGGCACTTTCGCAGCAATTACGGTTATTGGTCACCCGCACTTTATCAGCAGCGACGGCGCCTTTGGTGCTGAATCAACTGAACAGCTGGTTGGCGGATGTGCCGGTGGCGGCGCAAACTGGTCGGTATAATGATGTGCTGGCGATTGGCGAGAAGCTGTCGACAATTTTGCTCAGTCATTTATTGCAGGATCGTGGTCAGCAGGCTACGGCCATTGATGCCCGTGATTTCCTGCGCCTGGATGGCCAGCAAGTACAATGGCAGCAATCAGCGGAGTTATTGCAGCAACTAGTACAGCCAGGTTTTAACGTGGTAACCGGTTTTATTGCCCGCACTGTCGATGGTAAAAGTATCACCCTTGGCCGCAACGGTAGTGATTATTCGGCGACTATTGTCGGCCGGCTGGTCTTGGCGCAAACCGTCAATATCTGGACCGATGTTGATGCCATTTACAGCGCCGATCCACGTAAAGTGCCGTCGGCCCATGCTTACCGGCAAGTGCCGTTTGCCCAAGCCCTTACATTAGCGCAGCTGGGAAATCCGGTATTACATGCAAAAACTTTAAGCCCACTGGCCGACTTCAACGCCGAACTGGTGGTACGCAGTAGTTACGAGCCGGAGCAACCGGGTTGTCGGGTCAGCCGCCAGGCGGCAATTGAAGTGCAGTTTGTCACTGATTTAGCCGATGTGGTGTTGGTCAACATTCCCAAAAACAGCAAAATTGCTGCTGAGCAAGCTGCCGCAGCATTGCAAAGCACCGTGTTTGCCGTGCCTGGTGATTTACAAAGCTGGGTGGTGGAGCAGAAAAATCTGGATGCACTGTTGAGCTTTTTAGGCCAGCAACAGATTTACCCAAGGGTCAGCAGCGCCCAATATCAGGCGATTGCCTGGGTCAAACCGGCCGCCAAGCAACAACAGCAATTATCGTTGCAAGCGGCGCATTGGCTGGAGCGGCAACAACCGGCTTTTAGTTTTGAAAACAGTGAACTGGCATTGTGGTTATTTCAGCCACCGTTATCGGCGCGCGAACTGACCGAGTTTCACCAGTTGTTATTGCCATCTCAGGTTCGTTTGAATGTGGTCGTCGCAGGCACCGGTAACGTGGGTTCGGAGTTCCTGGCGTTACTTGGCAAGCAACAACAAGCGTTTGCCGGGCAGATTGAACTGAAACTGGCAGGCGTGTTTAATTCCCGCCAGGCTTGTTTTAGTGATGATTTAACGGTGCAAAACTGGCCACAACAGTTAGCAACAGCACCGGCTTATCAGAAACAGGAATTGCTGGATTATTTAGCAGCGTTGCCAAATCCAAAAGTGCTGGTGGATATCACGCCGAGCAAAACTTTTGCTGAAGGTTATGGCGATTTTGTGCAGACCGGTTGCCATCTGATCAGTGCCAACAAACAAGGTGTAACTTTGCCGCTGGCGCAATATCAGCAGATCAGCGCTTTAGTAGCCGAGCAGCAAGTTAGCTGGCTGGCCAATACCACCGTCGGTGCCGGTTTGCCGGTACAACGGATTTTGCAGGAACTGCAAAGCTCAGGCGATCGTATCCGGCAAATCAGTGGCATTTTCTCAGGCACTTTGTCCTGGTTGTTATGCAAGTACGACGGCAGAGCACCTTTTTCAGAATTTGTAAAACAAGCGCAGACCGAAGGTCTGACTGAACCTGATCCACGCGATGATTTATCCGGCAAAGATGTACAGCGCAAGTTGCTGGTGCTGGCGCGGGAGCTGGGTTTAACTTTGGATATCAACGATATAGCACTTAACCCATTGTTGCCGGAAGGTCTTGAGCAAGGTAGCTGGGACGCGTTCTGGTTAAAACGTGATGAGTTGGACAGTGCGGTCGCTGCGACTTTTGCCAAGGCCAAAGCGGCCGGGCAAGTACTGCGGTATGTCGCGACATTGACGGTCACTGCGCAAGGGCCAAAGGCCAATGTGCAACTGTTAAGTGTGGCACCGGACCATCCGCTGGCTGCTATTCAGGCCTGTGATAACGTCTTTGTAATTGAGTCTGATTGGTATCAGGCCAATCCGCTAGTGCTGAAAGGTCCTGGCGCAGGTCGGTTGGTGACGGCCGGTGGTATTCATGCAGATTTGGCTATTTTAGCCCGTCAACAAATGGCGGCTGCCAAAGCTGCCCGCCATTCACAAGCGCAGGCCGCAGCCTGGGCCAATGAGCGCGCTTAAATTTTTCTGGCCTTAGCGCATCGCTAGGGCCGGTGTTTATTCAGTTTGCGCTGCAAAGTGCGGCGATGCATGCCAAGCAGGCGGGCGGTTTGTGAGATATTGCCGTCCTGCTCCTGCAATATCCGTTGAATATGTTCCCACGCCACTTGCTCGGTTGACATGAGTTCTGTCGCTGGCAAATCGGTTGGCAATTGCGTTTCTGTTTTAATCTCATTTGCCGTGACTTCTGTCAACGCCGATAACAACACACTGAAATCAATAGGTTTTGTCAGGTAGTCATCTGCTCCCAATTTCACCGCTTGCACCGCAGTGGCGATACTGGCAAAACCGGTCATGATCAAAATTCGGCTTTGCGGGCACTGATGACGCAGCGGCGCGACAAAACTTAAACCACTTTGGCTGCCAAACCGCAAATCGAGTAAATACACCTGTGCTTGCAAAGCGGCTAATGCGTCTACGTCCACCGGTTGTACAAAACCATCCGTTCGATGACCGGCCTGGGTTAAACGCCGGCTGAGGGTGCGTACCAGCGTTTCATCATCATCCATCAACACAATATGCATGGTCAGAGCGCCTGAAAACGAATGACGGTGACTGTGCCACCTTTCGGTGAATTGTGGCGGGAAATGTGCCCACCAAGTCGTTCAATCGAAGCATTCGCCAGAAACTGGCCCAGACCAAGCCCCTGGCTGTCGGGTTGTGGCTGTAAACCAAGTTCAGCCAGATGTTGTGAACTAAGACCAGCGCCAAAATCGCGCAGTTGCAGTTGAAATTGCTCTTGGTGCAAGCGAAGTTCAGCGTCGAGCTTTGGCTGCTCGTTGGCAATACTGGCGTCGGCGGCGTTGTCGAGAATATTAAATAACGCCGCAGTCCAGGCCAGCGCATCTTGCAGTTCACAACGCGATCCATCTTGTTGTTGCTTTAACGTCAGGCTGATCTCCGGCCGACTCACCAGCCACAATTGAATGGCCTGCAGGCTAATGTCCTGCACCGGTTGGGGCTGTGCTTTCTGACTGCGTAGTTGTTGAGCGCTGCTGCGAAGTTGTCGCACAATCTGCTGACATTTCGCCACTTCGGTCTGTAAATCCTGTAGTAGTTCGGTGGGCAAACTGTTGGGTTGTTGCGCCGGTTCGACTTTAAGTAATTCGTTGCTGAGCACTTGGTTATTAAGTAATTCATCGCTGAGCAAAGTGATGTTTTGCAGTGGCGTCGCCAAATCATGGGCGGCATTTGCAGCATAGGTGGCTACGGCCAGCATTTGTTCCTGCCGGCTTTGTTGCTGCTGCAGGTCATTCAGCTGCTGCGATTTTTGTTGGATTAACTTCGCCTGAGCGCTGATAAACCAGGCAATCAGCAAAGCAGACAACGCAAAAGCCCAGCCCATTTGTAACATATGTTGGTTAAAACCACTGGCGGCAGGCATCAGCGTATGGCCCATCTCTAAGTGCATGCTGTGATCCATGGCGGCTTGGGCATCACCAAGTTGCAGTAATAATGCGTAGCACCCCACGGCCAGCAAAGCGGTCAGATAGGCCAACAAGGGGGGTAATAAGACGGCACAGACGGCGACAGGTAGTAACAGCAAGGCAATTAAACCGTTGCTGGCGCCGCCACTGAGTACCAACAATAAAGTCAGAATCAACAAATCCAATAGAATACCGACAATAAATACCCGCTCCGGAAAACGTTGACCGCCCGGCCACACTGTAAGTGCCAGATTGCTGCAACCATGTAAAGTGAGTAATAGCAGCAGCAAAGGCCAGCTGGTCACCTGGTAAGACAAACTAAATGCCAGTGCCGAAGCGGCATATTCGGTCAGGATCAACCCCCAGCGAAATTGCTGAAACTGTCGAATTTGATGACGAGGCGCCAGTTCAGCGGCCGCCAATAACGGTTGTGTCATTTGAAACTCCCGATCCGGGCGTCGGTATTGGTACAAAAGGGGAAAGGATGATGCCGCGAGGATACTGAAAAATTCAGATAAACCAAAGTGTTTGATGTGAAGTGCTGCATGAAAACGCCGGACTTTTGCGGTTGAAAAAAGACGGGTGCAGTTGCACCCGTTGCAAAATGACTGCCAGACGCGATGGCTCACGTGTTCACGCAAGATCATCTCAATCGGACTGTTACACATTAACTGCATTGCAGACGCGGCGCGATGTGGCAAATTGTCGCAGCCGTTGTCTTCATACTCTTTGCCGCGGAGCCAGTTTTTTCCGTTCCTCCGGCAGAAGCTTGCCGCCAGTCACCGACAAAATTCCGACGCCGACCAAAAACCAAAGGTAGTGATTACCTGGTTGGCGAAACATTTAACAAATCCATTATTAATTCCATTTATTTCAATTGCTTAATCTTGATTTCTTTCTGTTTTTCACAGTGTGAGCTCGTTGCGGATACCGTGAACAACCAGATTTTGATGATGAATTACTTGAAATAACCAGCCAAAAATTTGGCTTATTTTGTTGGCCTGATAGTTGCTCTATCAGGTTGTAAGGATTACTGACCCTGCCTCAGGAACGGGCGCGACGTGATGACAATAAAAAAACATACAAATAAACTTACAAATTAGGGATTTACTCATGAAGTTATTCAATGCACAATCAAAAAATGAAGCAACAAAACCAGCAGTTCTGGATACCAAAGTATTAGGGGCTGAGTTTTTAGATCTGGTTGGTGGTGGTATTCTGGTCGGACCAAGACCGAAATTACCTCCGGTAAGTTCAGAAATTGAAACAACTGCGAATTTTTCTATGTAGGTACTAGTGAACCAATTAAAAAATGCCGTTAGAGATTTTTGTTACCTGACAATGTTTCTAGTGTCTTTAACGGCCGTTTTTTGGTTGACCGAACATCTTTTTCTTTTCCTGAATTCTTGTCTGTTAATTTTGTTAGTTGCCTTTATCACCAGACATCGTCGAGAAGTATGGCCTATTTTGTTAGTCATATTTTTGTTGATTTCTATCGAGTTTTTCATATTTATTGTGCTCGATGAACCCATGGCGTTGTTCTTGGTACTTTCGCTGTTCGATCTCTTTATTGCATTTTCCATTGTTCATTTTCACCGTGACAGATCACTGCTCGAATTGTGCAGAGTCAAACCGCCCGTTCGGCAGGTGCCGCAGGTTTACTTAATTTCATTGATGTTGGCATTGTCCTCGTTGTACTCGTTTTTACTAGGTACAGAAATGGTGTTTTATACCCTGGACAAGCAGATTTTTAACGATGTAGAACCATTTTTTTACAGTATCTATGTGCCGGTTAAAGTCACACTGAAGATTTTGTTCGACTTAAGTATCTGTTCTTTGGTGCTGATCCCAACCCGCTGGAAATTTCTACAAAAAATCGAACAAAGATTTGATTTGTAGCCTGTTGTTTCTGCTTCTCGTAGACTAAAGTCTGCCGTAAATTCAATCGTACACATTACTTTCTGCGTTATGCTAACAATCTGAAATTCAAAGTCTTCCGGGAGTTGCATGTCTCATCGCGCTTATCTGTTTTCATTGCGGATTGCCCATGCCCTGCGGGAGACTGCAGCAGAAGGTTATCACCGGCAGCAACTGTACAAAGATGTGATGGCTGGCATCAGCGTCGGCATTATCGCCATTCCACTGGCGATGGCATTGGCCATTGCTAGTGGCGTACCGCCGCAATACGGTTTATACACCGCCATTATCGCTGGTTTTATTATTCCACTCTGTGGTGGTTCCAGGTATAGCGTGTCTGGCCCAACCGCCGCTTTTGTGGTGATTTTGTATCCGGTGGCGCAAAAATATGGCCTCGGCGGTTTGTTACTGGCAACCATGCTATCAGGTGGTTTGCTGGTGCTGATGGCCACTTTGCGACTCGGGCGGTTTATTGAATATATCCCGGAAGCGGTCACCTTAGGTTTCACTGCTGGCATTGCGGTGGTGATTGCAACTTTGCAAATCAAAGACTTATTTGGCTTGCAGCTTGCCAGCATGCCGGAACATTACATCGAAAAACTGCAGGCCTTATTACTGGCTGCAGACACTGCGCACTGGCCCAGTCTGGTCGTCGCCACTGTCACTTTGCTGACAATGCTGAAATGGCCGAAATTAAATACCGCTGTTCCTGCCCATTTACCTGCTGTGTTAGTCGGTACGCTTGCTGCGTTGGCGCTCGGTTGGTTTGATTTTCCGGTTGAAACCATTGGCAGCCGTTTTCAATACACCGATATTACCGGCGCCATTGCCGCCGGAATTCCCGATATGCTGCCTAGTTTTATCTGGCCATGGCAACAAGCTGGCGCTGACGGGAGCGTGCTGGTTTGGAGTTCGCAAATGGCCAAAGACTTGTTGGCGGCGGCTTTTGCCATGGCGATGTTAGGCGCTATTGAATCCTTATTGTGCGCGGTGGTACTCGATGGCATGACCGGCCGGCGACACAGCGCCAACAGCGAATTGCTGGGGCAAGGCATCGGTAATCTGATCACACCATTTTTTGGTGGCATCACCGCAACGGCTGCGATTGCGCGTTCAGCGGCGAATGTCAAAGCGGGAGCGCAGTCGCCGCTGGCGGCAATGATCCATGCTTTAGTTGTATTGTTGGCGCTGCTGGTGTTGTCAAAATGGCTGGCGTATTTGCCAATGGCGGCGATGGCGGCACTGCTATTAATGGTGGCCTGGAATATGAGTGATGCCGGTAAAGCGCTGCATTTAATCAATACCGCACCACGCAGCGATATCTGGGTGTTTAGTGTGTGTTTCTCCTTTACCGTATTGTTTGACATGGTAGTCGCGATCACCTGCGGCATTATCTTTGCGGCCTTGTTGTTTGTACGTGAAGTGGCTGAAATGACAAAGGTTTCTGATGTTACTGACAGTCCAAAACTGGTGCCGGATAAACTGGCTGACGGTATAAAAGTGTTCCGAATTAGTGGTCCGCTGTTTTTCGCTGCGGCAGACCGGGTTTTTGCAGAATTGTCTGCACTTTGCAAAGGTCAACATTCGGTGGTGCTGGTGATGGATGGTGTCTCAGTCCTGGATGCTGGTGGCTTAGTCGCTTTGGATAAATTTATCAGCGCTTGTGATCATGCCAACTGCCAAATTTTATTGGCCGACTTGCAGTTTCAACCGCTGAAAACATTAGCCAAAGCGAAAATAAGACCGGTCGAAGGATTGCTGGCGTTTTACCCAACGTTAACGGAAGCATTAAAAGATTTGCCGACCCGTGAGCAGCAATGGCGTGATGCTGAGCAAAATACGCTGCAGGATTCCGGGCTTTAAATTGTCTTTTTGGGGACGGAGCTTTGAAACTTGCTTGAGGTAGATGACCATTCTTCCTTTCATGGCGTTTGCTGACGCATCGTCATTATCGAAAAAGTCGCCATTTTCAGCTAGCCTTAGCAGCAAGTGTGCACCATCAAACTCGAATACTGGATCTGTTGAAGACGGAAGTTAATTAATATTAATTCATAAAAACAGCATAAAAATTCTTGAAAGTGCATGAGCTACCCATTACACTGGCCGCATCTTTTCTGGCGTGGCCATTTTGATCATTTGTTTTTGGAGATCGACCCCTGATGTCGTCTGAGTTGCCAACCCAAACCTCAAACTCTGCTGTTTTGAATAATAAAACAGTTGTTCGCAGCGCCGTATTAGGTGCTGCCGGTTATAGCGGCGCTGAATTGTGCGCTTTATTGACCAGAAACCCTTATTTTGAGCTCTGCTTTGCTTATGCCTCTGCCGGCCGCAAAGCAGAGCCTTTTTCTTCGCTGTACCCACGTTTCCAGCAGCAAGTAGACGTATTGGTTGAACCCTGGACGGACGACGAAATTGACCGTATCAAAGGCAAAGTTGATGTAGCATTTTTAGCGCTGCCGCATGAAGCCAGTGAAGAAGTGGCGCCAAAACTGATGGCTGCAGGCATCGTCGTCGTCGATTTGTCGGGTGCTTTTCGGTTAAAACAGGCTGACCTTTATCCAAAATTTTATGGTTATGAACATCAACATCCGGCGTTGTTAAATGAAGCCGTTTATTCACTGATGGAATGGTTGGACAAGCCATTACCACAGCTGATTTCGGTACCGGGTTGTTATCCAACCGCCTGTACTTTGGCGTTATTACCTTTGTTAAAAGCAGGTTTAGTGGCCGATGGCTGTATTCCCGTCATTAACGCCACCAGCGGTGTGTCTGGTGCAGGTCGTAAAGCGGCGCTCAATACCTCGTTTTGCGAAGTCGGCTTAAATGCGTATGGCTTCTTCAAACATCGGCACCGGCCTGAAATAGAACAAAATTTAGGGCGTAAAGTGGTGTTCACGCCACATTTAGGTAACTTTAAACGCGGTATTCTGGCCACCAGCGTGGTGACGTTAAAAGCAGGTGTTACCGCTGAGCAAGTGCAAGCTGCCTTTGTTGAGGCTTATGCCAATAAACCGCTGGTGCGGTTAACGGCAGCGTCGCCGAATGTGGCGGATGTCGACGGCACACCATTTTGCGATATTTTCTGGCAACAAGACGGTGAACAACTGGTGGTGGTTTCGGCGATCGATAATTTACTCAAAGGTGCTGCAGCGCAAGCGATGCAGGCCGCCAACGTCAAGTTTGGCAAGCCGGAAACGGCGGGTTTGTTTGCCTTTGCTAAAGCAGGAGCGTTGTGATGAGCCAACACTCCCAAGCAAACGCAAAAACGCCATTGGTGTTAAAAATGGGCGGCCGGTTGTTGCAAGACAACAACGCTTTAGACGCTTTACTTAAAGTTGTCGCTGAACTTGCCACCCAATATCCAATTGTATTGGTACACGGCGGTGGTGATCAGGTAGACAGCTGGCTGGCAACGTTTGGTTTTAACACCCAGAAAATTGACGGTCAGCGCGTGTCGCCAAAAGAGCAGATGCCGGTGATTACCGGAGCCTTAGCGGGTGCAGTGAATAGCTTAATGGTGTCGCGGGCACAGCTGCAGGGCTTAAATGCGGTTGGTTTAACTTTAGCTGCCGGCAAAAGTCTGAAGTTTGAAGTCAACACCAAATTGGGTGCTGTGGGTATCGCCAAAGCCAACGATGGCACTTTAGTGAACACCTTACTTCAAAGCGGTTTTGTGCCTGTTTTTAGCTCAATTGGCCAAAGTGATGCCGGCGATTTATTGAATGTTAACGCCGACTTAGCCGCAGCCGCCATTTGTCAGTTGGTGCAAGGGCAGCTGGTGTTACTGACCGATGTGCCGGGTATTCTGGACGCCGAAGGCAAATTGATTAGCACGCTGGATGGTAAAGGTGCACAGGCATTGGTCGATAGCGGCGTGATTAAAGGCGGCATGAAAGTGAAATTAGATGCCGCGCTGGAAACTGCGGCAGCACTGCGACGATCGATCGTTGTTGCCGGCTGGCAGCAACCGAATGATTTATTAAAACTGATGCAACAACAAGCAGTAGGAACTTGCATCAGTGAATAAGGGGGCAGATCGAATCATCGGGAAACCCTCAACCCCACTGAAATCCGCTATTACGAAGGTCTGACGCTGTTAGACCGACGAGCCGATTTCCCCAATAAGGAAGCCGCAGCGCGGTCGAGCAGTGTGAGTTATGAGTCAATTAAAACAGCTGTTATGTTTAGCTGAACTGGATCAACAACAATTGGCGGGCTTGCTGGATTTAGCCCAGGAAATTAAACAAAACCCAAACAACTACAGTACTGCGCTCAAAGGCAAAAGTATTGCATTGGTGTTTGAGAAACCGTCCTTGCGTACCCGGGTCAGCTTTGATGTGGGTATCAACAAACTGGGTGGCCATAGCGTGTACCTGGACCAGCAAAACGGTGCCATGGGTGTACGTGAATCGGTGGAGGATTTCGGCAGTAATTTAGCCTGCTGGACTGACGCGATAGTAGCGCGGGTTTATTCGCAGCAAAGCCTGATTAAACTGGCACAAAGCAGCAAAAAACCGGTGATTAACGCACTGAGCGACCTGTATCATCCGTGCCAGGCGCTGGCCGATTTGCTGACGTTAAAAGAGCAATTTGGTGATTTATCCAAGGTGCATCTGGCTTTTGTCGGCGATGGTAATAATGTCTGTCATTCTTTGATGTTAGGTGCTGCCATCATGGGCATGACCTTAACTGTGGTGACGCCACCTGGTTTTGGCCC
Source organism: Rheinheimera sp. SA_1 (assembly GCF_001669775.1). GTDB lineage: Bacteria > Pseudomonadota > Gammaproteobacteria > Enterobacterales > Alteromonadaceae > Pararheinheimera. Next base: position 759,689 of record NZ_LXWK01000011.1, on the reverse strand, counting down.
GGATGCGCATGTGCTGTTAAAAGCGCAGGCGTTAGGCCAGGAAAGTGGTGCCAAGCTGACGCTGAGTCAACATGTGTCGTCAGCCTCCGGTGCCGATGCCATTTATACCGACACCTGGATGTCGATGGGCAATAAGGCTGATCCGTCCATGGTCGAAAAAATCTTTGCCCCTTATCAAATTAATACTGCCGTGATGCAGCGGCTGGCAGTGAAGAACTTTATGCACTGTCTGCCAGCGCATCGTGGCCATGAAGTGACCAGCGAAGTGCTGGACAGTGATTATTCGTTGGTGCTGCAGCAGGCGGAAAACCGTATGCATGCGCAAAATGCCGTTTTAGTAAGTTTATTTGCCTGAGGCCGAACATGAGTGATGTAAAACAAAACGTGAAAAAAGTTGTACTGGCGTATTCTGGTGGTCTGGATACTTCGGCCATTGTGCCTTGGCTGAAAGACAACTATGACTGTGAAGTGATTGCTTTTGTTGCCGATGTTGGCCAGGGTGCCGAAGACTTGGCTGGCGTGGAAGAAAAAGCCATTAAATCTGGTGCCAGCAGCTGTTACATCGTTGATTTACGTGAACAATTTGTCAAAGAAGTGATTTACCCAACACTGAAAGCCGGTGCTGTGTATGAAGGCCAATATTTACTGGGTACCTCGATGGCACGGCCCATTATCGCCCGCGCTCAGGTTGAGTTGGCGCTGAAACTCGGTGCGGATGCGCTCTGTCACGGTTGTACCGGTAAAGGTAATGATCAAGTGCGGTTTGAAGGCGCTTTTGCCGCTTTAGCACCGCAGCTGAAGGTGATTGCGCCATGGCGTGAGTGGGAATTTAATTCCCGTCAGTCACTGCTGAATTATCTGGCCGAGAAAAACGTGCCTACCACAGCAACAGCGACCAAAATTTATAGCCGTGACGCCAACTTATTCCATATTTCGCACGAAGGTGGCGAGCTGGAAAATCCGTGGAACGAGCCATCTGATCAGGTCTGGATGTGGACCAAGTCACCGGAGCAAGCACCGGATAAAGCGGAATATTTACAGCTGAGTTTTGAAAAAGGCGAACTGACTGCTATTAACGGCAATGCGGTTGGCGCGATTGAAGCGATTGAACAGCTGAACGCCATTGGTTCTGAGCATGGTGTTGGCCGCATCGACATCGTTGAAAACCGTTTAGTCGGCATGAAATCGCGTGGCTGTTATGAAACGCCAGGCGGCACTATTATTGTTGCGGGTCTGCGGGCACTGGAATCCTTAGTCTACGACCGTACGTCATTGAAATACCGCGAAGAAGTGGGCTTAGAAGTGGCGCAACTGGTGTATGACGGCCGTTGGTTTACGCCATTAAAAGACGCCTTATTTGCGGCTTCCAACTCGCTGGCTGAACAACTGACCGGTGATATCGTGGTCAAACTGTATAAAGGTCAGGTGACAGTGGCGAAACGTCGTTCACCGAACAGCCTGTACTCCGAAGCTTTTGCCACCTTTGACGGTGATGAAGTGTATAACCAGAAAGATGCCGCCGGTTTTATCCGTCTGTATTCACTGGCCAGCCGCATTCGGGCGCTGCACGCTAAATAATCAGCGCTTTGCCGGTCGGCGTTGGTTGACCAAATTAAATTAAGCAGCGGTTTCGGCCGCTGTTTTTGTTCAGGATTGTGAGGAAAGTATCATGGCCATGTGGGGCGGACGTTTTCAGGAAGCCAGTCTGGATGAATTCCGGGCTTTTAATGATTCATTAGCGTTTGACTACTTATTAGCGCAGCAAGATATCGCCGCATCGCGCAGCTGGGCCATTGGTCTGGCCGAAGCTGGCATTATCACCGCGGAAGAAGCAACGTTACTGGATGGTGCGCTGGCCGAACTGGCGCTGGAAGTCGAAGCTAATCCAGAGTTGCCGCTGCAAACCAAAGAAGAAGATATTCATAGTTGGGTCGAAGCCAAGCTTGGCGAAAAAATCGGTCATGCCGCGAAAAAGCTGCATACCGGTCGTTCTCGCAATGATTTGGTCGCCACCGATTTACGGCTGTGGAGCAAACTGAACGCCGGTTTAGTGCGCGATGCGTTGCAATCTGCCATCGGTGCACTGCTGACCTTTGCCCGCAGCCACTATGGTTTAGTGATGCCTGGTTTTACCCATTTACAACGCGCACAACCGGTTTTGGTGAGTCACTGGGCTTTGGCTTATGTCGAAATGTTCCGCCGTGATCTGAGCCGGATTGATGATGCCTTAGCACGGATGGATGTTTGTCCGCTGGGCTGCGGCGCTTTGGCTGGTACCGGCGTATTGCTGGACCGGGTGGCGGTAGCTGAACGGTTAGGTTTTGCTGCTGCGGCGCGCAACAGCTTAGATGCAGTGTCAGATCGCGATTATGTAGTAGAGCTTTCTGCTGCTGCCAGTTTGTGTCTGACCCATTTATCGCGGTTATCAGAAGATGTGATTTTCTTCTGCTCCGGCGAAGCGGGCTTTTTTAAACTGGGCGATGCGATTTCTTCAGGTTCGTCGTTGATGCCACAGAAGAAAAACCCGGATGTATTTGAGCTGCTGCGCGGTAAAACTGGCCGGGTGCTGGGCCATTTAGTCGGTATTTTACATGTGCTCAAAGGCTTGCCGCTGGCTTACAACAAAGATATGCAGGAAGACAAACAGGGCTTTTTCGACCTGATGGCCACTTGGCAGCAATGCTTACTGGTGCTGGCCACGGTGCTGCCACATTTGTCGGTCAACGCCGGGCAATGTCGGCGCGCCGCTGAACTTGGTTACAGCAACGCCACCGATTTAGCCGATTACCTGGTTGGCAAAGGCGTAGCGTTTCGCGATGCGCATGAGTTATCGGGCGAACTGGTGCTGAAAGCTTCAGCCCAGCAAAAACCATTGGAAGCTCTGGCGTTAGCAGACCTGCAAGCGGTATCGCCGCTAATTGGCGACGACGTTTATGCTGCGCTGACTATCGAAGCCGGTCTGGCTAAACGTGCTGCCTTGGGCGGAACTTCGCCAGAGCAGGTGGGCAGTGCGTTAACAGCCGCTGAGCAGTGGTTTTCGGCTTTATGATGCCTGATCCAATGGTGATGACAACAGACTGAAATAAAACTTCTGGTTATTCAAAAAAAACAGCTGGTAACATCCAGCTGTTTTTTTCTTTTAAATCAATCCGCCTGGCTTAGCGGAAAATATCGATTTCTTCCGGCTTTTGCTGATGTTCCGGCAAATCCGGATTATTCGGACTGGCATATTGCGTGGGTTCAGTGCCTTGCTGGAAAAACTCAAAACTGCTGCTGTTATCAGTTGCCTGCGTCAGTAAGCCGGTTTTATTGTCAATCCGTACCGAAACTATCCCAACAGGTGCAGGCGGGAATTTTTCCGGTAAATCAGCGAGCGCGGCTGCCGCATAAGTTTGCCATGGTGGCAGGGCAGTGCGGGCACCAGATTCGCCGCCGGACACTTGCTCCACGCCGAGATTATTGTTCCAGGCCGTTTTACCTAGCACACTTTCAGCGTCATCAAACCCGACCCAACTGGTGATCACCAAATCCGGGGTGAAACCAGAAAACCAGGTGTCTTTCACATCGTTGGTGGTGCCGGTTTTGCCGGATAAATCCCGTCGTTTTAATGCTTTGAGATTTTTTGCAGTACCGTCCCAGCCATCGCCGCCCCAGACTGCACTTTTCATCGCTTCGGCAATTAAAAAGGCATTTTGCGGTGAAATCACCCGTGGTGCGAACGTTTCAGCAGGTGTTGCAGTTGCATCGGTGGGCGCTGGTGCTGTTTCGCTCACTGGCGCGCTTTCCAAGTTGCCCAAGTCGTCCGCTGCTGGCTGCTCAGCAGCGACAACGTCCGCTTGCGCTATTGCTGGTTGGCAATCCTGACAAACTTTGATCTGCTGATGCTCAAAGATCACATTGTTCTGGTCATCAAGAATTTTAGTGATCACATAAGGTTTCACCAGATAACCACCGTTGGCGAACACGGCATAACCGGTCGCCAGCTCCAGCGGAGTTAATGAAGCAGAACCCAACGCCAGCGTTTGGTTACGCGGCAAGTCGTTTTTATGAAAGCCAAATTTGGCTAAGTGATTGATCGTATGATCAATACCAACGCCGCTGATCAATCGCACCGACACCACGTTTTTCGATTTTGCCAGTGCTTCGCGCAAGCGGATAGGGCCGTCATACACATCAGGTGAATTTTTCGGCCGCCACGCAGTACCTGAACCAGCGTCCCATTCATGGATAGGCGCGTCATTCAGCACCGAGGCTAAGGTATAACCATGCTCCAGCGCAGCGGAGTAAATAAAAGGTTTGATGTTCGAACCGACCTGGCGATTGGCCTGGGTCACCCGGTTAAACTGGGTCAGACCAAAGCTATAACCACCAACCAGCGCCCGGACCGCACCATCGGTTGGATCAAGAGCGACCAAAGCGCTACTTGCTTGTGGTAACTGACTTAACCGCCATTCACCCTGTTGTTCCCGCACATAAATGTGCATGCCTGGCGCCAAAATTTGGGTGGCAGACTTTGGCGGATTGGCCTGGCGTTCGTGGCTAATAAAGGTGCGGGCCCATTTCAACCCGTCCCAGCCCAGTTGCACCTTGCGACCGCCGGCAATCATCACTTCCGCACTGCGGTTTTCGACCAACGTCACCACCGCCGGCGTCAGTTTTTCGATGGCGTCCTGTTGGTCGAGATAAGCCAGAATGGCTTCTTCGGATAAGCGTTTTTCTTCAATGAAGCTGACGGATCCGTCTTCATTTTCCTGACGTGTTGCTGGCCACACCACTGCAACCGGCCCACGGAAACCATGGCGTTCGTCGTAGTTGTGCAGATTTTGTTGTAATGCCTGTACAGCGATAGCCTGCTGTGTCGAGTGGACCGTGGTGAAAACCTGGAAGCCTTTAGAATAGGCTTCGTCTTCGCCATAAGTGTCGACAATTTCTTTGCGGACCATTTCCGCCAGATATGGTGCAGATGCGGTAATTTGCGCACCGTGCAATTTCGATACGATCGGTGCCTGAATCGCTTCATCATATTGTTGCTGAGTGATATAACCGACCGTCAGCATGCGCCCAAGCACAATATTGCGTCTCGCTCTGGCACGGCTTGGTGAGCGAACCGGGTTTAATACCGAAGGCGCTTGCGGCAAACCGGCGATGATTGCCATTTCAGATAATGTCAGGTCTTGAATATTCTTGCCAAAATATACTTGCGCTGCGGCGCCGACACCAAATGCCCGTTGACCCAATTCAATCCGATTCAGGTACAACTCGAGAATTTCATCTTTGGTCAGCAGCTCTTCAATATGAAAGGCCAAAAAGGCTTCTTTTATTTTGCGGATGATTTTCTTTTCCCGACTAAGGAAAAATAATCGGGCAAGCTGTTGGGTAATGGTGCTGGCGCCCTGGCTATAATCGCCGGTGGTTGCGACGACTGTGGCCGCACGGAACACACCGATGACATCAATGCCCGGATGCTCGTAAAAACGCGCATCTTCGGTTGCAAGCACCGCCTGGATCAATAAAGGTGGTATTTCATTGATCTTTAGGGGGATCCGGCGCTTCTCTCCAAATTGGGAAATAAGTTCGCCATCCTGACTAAATACGCGCATTGGCGTTTGTAATCGGACATCCTTCAGCGTCTCTACACTCGGCAGGTCATCTTTCAGATACAGGTAGCTGCCGAATATCACAGTCAGACCTGCAATAAAGCAACTTAGGGTAATAATTACCAGTTTTTTAAGCCAAGACACTGAATCGCCCCAATTTTTACTCCCATTTACTAAAATAGGCTGCTAGTATAAATTTATTAGCAGTCGTTAAAGCTCTTTAGTTACGTGTTAAAACGGCTAAGCTAAAAATCAAAACCATAATAATCATAAATTTGATACGGCCGCAGGAAGCTATGATAAATCGCCTGTTTCAGACAAAAAACCCTTTAATCCTAGGGGTAGATATCGGTGCTCACACTGTGAAGGCTGTGTTGCTCAGTCAGCATGGCGGGCATTATAAAGTAGAAGCCTTTGCAATAGAACCCATGATTAAAGGCTCAATGAACGAGCGTGAGATCCAAGACATCGAAGCCGTTGGCAATGTCATCGGTAAAATCCGCAAAAAAATTCCTAAAACTGTTAAGTTCGCCGCAGCGGCAGTCTCTGGTTCCACCGTGATTAGCAAAGTGATTTTCATGGATGCCACCCTGACCGATGCTGAACTTGCCAGTCAGATTGAAGTTGAAGCCGACAGTTTAATCCCTTATCCGTTAAGTGAAGTCAGTCTCGACTTTGAAAAACAAGACCTGAACAGCAACGACCCCTCAAAAGTAAATGTGTTGCTCAGCGCCGCCCGAACTGAAAGTGTGCAAACGCGGGTCAGTGCGCTGGACCAGGGCGGTTTTGCCGCCCGGGTCATCGATGTCGAAAGTTATGCCCTCAGCCGCGCTGCGGAACTTTGTGCCAGACAACTGCCATCAGACGCTAAATCGAAATTAGTCGCAGTGGTCGATATTGGTGCCACCATGACCTTACTCAGTATTCTGGAAGATGGTAAAACCCTCTACACCCGCGACCAGGTATTTGGTGGCGAGCAATACACCCGCAGTATTGTCTCTTATTACGCGAAAACTTATGAAGAGGCAGAACAGGCAAAAGTCGCCAATGATTTGCCACCTAACTATACCTTTGAAGTGCTGGCGCCTTTTCAGACCATGTTATTACAGCAAGTGCGCCGCGGTATTCAGATGTATCTGACCACTTCAGGTCGTGACAATATTGATTATTTACTGATTTCCGGCGGCACCAGCCTCATCGAAGGTGTCGACAAATTGTTGACCGACGAGCTCGGTATTCACACTGTGGTTGCGAATCCATTTTTGCATATGGAAACTGCAGCTTCCGTTGACCGCGAATTGCTCAATCAGGTTGCTCCCCAGTTAATGGTGGCGAGTGGCCTGGCGTTACGGAGTTTCTCAACATGGCATATATAAATTTATTGCCGTGGCGTGAAGCGCAGCGGAAACAACAACAAACTCAGTTTATGACTGTCCTCAGCGCAGCGGGGATTTTAAGTTTCGGCGCCATTTTCGGTTTAAGTGCGGTCTACGGCGCAAAAATTGAAGGCCAGAATAGTCGAAACACCTACTTACAAGGTGAAATTACCATTCTGGAACAGCGTATTATTGAAATCCGCGAATTGGATGAGAAAAAGAAAAACCTGCAAAAACGGATGGAGCTGATCAGTCAGCTGCAAAGTAGCCGAAATCTTGGTACCCAGATTATGGACGAGATTGCTTCAGTCGTGCCGGCCGGTGTCTATTTATCGAATTTACAAAAACAAGGACCGTCTTTGTTGTTGGTTGGCAAAAGTGAATCAAACAACCGGCTATCCAATATGATCCGCTCGGTTGAAAGTTCCGAATTGCTTAAAGATCCACTGCTGGAGTTTATCGAAGCGGGTAAAGATCAGACTCAATTGCTAAGCGATTTCAAAATCCATTTGACCGTGAAGGGTTTTGAAGCTGTTCAGGGCGCGACCACCGGCACCACCGGTGCGCCAAAGCCTGCCAAGCCAGTACCGGGAGCAGCCAAATGAGCATGAATTTTAATTTAGAAGAACTCAACAATCTTGATATGTCCGATATGGGCTCATGGCCAGTTGCAGCAAAAGCAATGGTGGTGGCGATATTGGTGTTGATGATTGGCGTGTTAACTTTCTTTCTGTTGGTTGATGATCAGATTAAACAATTGGAAATGTCGGAAGCAAAAGAGCAGGAGCTGCGTCAGATCTATCGGGTGAAGTATGCTTCGGCGGTGAATCTGGAATTGTACAAGGCGCAGATGGTTGAAATGGAAGAAACATTCTCCTATCTGTTAAAGCAGCTGCCAGCCACCCACGAAACACCTGGTTTGCTGGACGACATTACCTATGCCGGAACTTCGACCGGGTTAACCTTTGTGAAAATCAACTGGTTACCGGAAATAGAAAAAGACTTTTACACCGAACTACCGATTAAAATCGACGTCGTGGGTGACTACCACCAATTTGGTAATTTCGTCAGTGAAGTTGCCAAATTACCCCGGATCGTTTCGTTACACGATTTTTCGGTCACCACAGATAATGATGAACGTTTGGTATTTAACGTCGTGGCAAAAACCTACCGGTATAAGGAGGCTCAATAATGAAGCGTTCTTTACCGGTTGTTTGCGTCAGTTTGCTGCTGCTGCAGGGTTGTTACGACGATTTAACCGACATCCAGCAGTTTATGAATACGGTCAAAGCCAGTACTCCGGCGAAAATTCCGCCGCTGCCGGAAGTGAAAGAGTTCGTGCATATTAGTTACAAATCAGCGCAGTCGCGCAGTCCGTTCAGTGCGCCTCGTCCTGAAGCTGTGCAGGAAAAATATGCACAAATTCAAGACTGTCTGAGCCCTGATCCGGCCCGGCGCAAAGAGCCGCTGGAGAAGTACGCGCTGGATAACCTGAAGATGCGTGGTACTTTAGGTGACGAAAATGATATTTGGGCGCTGGTTGAAGCGTCAGACAAGACCTTACACCGGATCAGTAAAAACAATTACATTGGCTTGTTTCATGGCCGTGTGATTAACGTTGATCCGGCTCAAGTGGAATTACTGGAACTCATTCCTGATGGTGCAGGTTGTTGGAAAGAACGAACCACAGTACTGCCAATGGCTGAACCAGCAGCTGTAGCCAGCAAATAAGGTGTGCGAGAGAAGCATGGAAAATACAACTAAAACAATCAAAAAATTACCGGTTAGCCGTCGTCTGCTGCTCGGGATCCTGTTGCTGTCTGCCGCGCCTGCGATGGCGGTGCCGTTACTTTATGACGTACGGTATAACCCGCTGAGTACCGGTGAAACGGAAATTGAATTTGTATTTGATGAAGATTTACAGGCTGAGCCAACGGTTCAGGTCCTGAACGAGCCTTCCCGCATCGAATTGACCTTTGCTGAAGCTGATTACGAAGAAAAATTAGCTGATGTGGAAATTGATAAAGCCGGTGTACAAAGAGCCAAATCTGAATTTTTTAATGAAGGTTTTAAAACCTCAATTTATCTGGACCATCTGAAGCTTTATCGCACTCGGGTCAAAGGCAACGTGTTTTATCTGCAGATTTCCGACAACCCAACGGAATCCACGCCAGGACAAACCGCTGATGTGACGCCTACTTATATCAACAAAGTGAATGCCATCGATTTTCGCCGTGGCGAAAAAGGCGAAGCGCGGGTGCTGGTATTTTTAAAAGAAAATACCGCAGCTGTTGATGTGTCCGAAAAACTCGGCAAGATCATCGTGGAATTCCACAATACCGATATTTTGGAAGAACTGTTGTATCAATTGGATGTGCTGGATTTCGGCACTGTGGTCAAAGGCATTGAAACCTTTAAAGAAGGTGCTTTAACCCGCATCGTGATTGAACCTACTTCTGCTTTTAAATTTAACTACCAGCAAATTGACAATATTTTCAGCTTGTCGGTAGAAAAAGATGCGTCAGCCGTTGGCTTTATGGCCGGTGGTAAAGAATATAAAGGCCGGGCTATTTCATTAAACTTTCAGGATATTCCGGTACGGACCGTACTGCAGATTATCGCCGACTATAACGGCTTTAACCTGGTGACCAGTGATTCGGTCGTAGGCAACATCACGCTGCGTCTGGATGGTACACCTTGGGATCAGGCGCTGGATATCGTGTTAAAAGTGCGGGGTCTGGATAAACGGATGGATGGCAACATTCTGATGATAGCGCCGACCGATGAACTGGCAGAACGTGAAGCCAAAGAGTTACAAGCGCGGAATAAAGTGGAAGAACTGGAAGCGCTATATTCAGAATTTATCGCCATTAACTATGCCAAAGCGGCAGATATTGCGAAGTTACTGAGCAACAAAGATGCGTCACTGCTGACTGCCCGTGGTGTGGCATCGGTGGATGACCGCACCAATACAATTCTGCTGAAAGACACAGCCAAAGCCATTGAGAACGTACGTCGTTTAGTCGAGCGTCTGGATGTACCTGTGAAGCAGGTTCTTATCGAATCGCGGATGGTGACGGTTAAAGACAGTGTCGCGGATGAACTGGGTATTCGTTGGGGTTTTAATGACCAGCAAAATACTAAAGGGGTGGGTGGTTCGTCGCTTGCTGCGAACCAGTTGGCCAATGGACAGATCCCAGGGCTCGGAACTGCCGACTCTCGTGGTGATCGTTACAATGTAAATCTACCGCTAAGCAGCACATCAGCAGGCCGTATTGGTTTCCATATTGCCAAATTAGGCGATGGCACCCTGATTGACTTAGAGCTGTCTGCGTTAGAAGAAGAAAACAAAGCGGAAATTGTCGCTTCACCAAGAATTTCCACTGCGAACCAAAAACAGGCTCGGATTGAGCAAGGTGTGGAAATTCCTTATGTGCAGTCCGCTTCAAGTGGTGCCACCACAGTCGAATTCAAAAAGGCCGTCTTGAGCCTGGAAGTGACACCACAAGTGACGCCGGATAACAAAATTATCCTCGACTTAATCGTCACTCAGGATACCGAAGGTAAGATTGTGCCGACAGCAACTGGTAACGCGGTCGCCATTGACACCCAGCGTATTCAGACACAAGTGTTAGTGGATAATGGTGAGACCATTGTATTGGGTGGTATTTACCAGCAACAAACGATCAATACTGTACAAAAAGTGCCGTTCTTTGGCGATATCCCTTACGTAGGTGCAATGTTCCGTCGTTCACTGGATAAGACCGAGAAGAAAGAATTATTGATATTTGTCACGCCCAAAATACTGACTGAAGGCCAGTAGCCATTCTGCTCAAAGCTGTCAGGGCCCGTCCGGGCCCTGACAAATTTAGCTTGCTAAGCTGTCGGCAAAACTGACATAATTCAGCGCTTCAAATTTTCGTGGGAGCTTTTAGGTCCTGACATCAACCCTCATTTAGTTAGCTGATTAGCATTACGACATATGGCAGAGAAACGCAATATCTTCCTTGTTGGCCCTATGGGCGCAGGAAAAAGTACCATTGGCCGTCATTTAGCAGAAATGCTGCATCTCGACTTCTACGATTCAGATCAGGAAATTGAGCGCCGTACTGGTGCTGATATAGCCTGGGTCTTTGATCTGGAAGGCGAAGAAGGCTTTCGGGTACGTGAAGAAAACGTCATTGAAGATTTAACTGAACTCCAGGGTATTGTACTTGCCACAGGTGGTGGTTCAGTGATTAGCAAAGAAACCCGCAATCGTTTGTCAGCGCGTGGCATCGTGGTCTATCTGGAAACTCCAATTGAGAAACAGGTCGCCCGTACCCAACGTGACAAAAGACGTCCATTATTACAAACCGAAGAAGCTCCGCAGCACGTTTTGGAACGGCTGGCAGCAGAGCGTAACCCACTGTATGAGGAAATCGCAGATTTCACCATCAGAACAGACGAGCAAAGTGCCCGTTCGGTTGCAAATCAAATTGTTGAACAACTGGGTTTTTAATTTTTCCAGCTAAAGGGGGCTGTCGATGGAAAAAGTTGCCGTTCAACTTGGCCAGCGCAGTTACCCAATTGTCATTGCGCCTGGTTTATTGTCAGGCGCAGGGCAAGTGCCGGAGCTCCAGCAGCTTTGGCAGTTCAAAAAAGTCGTGATCCTCTCCAATCCTGTAGTTGCTGCGCTTTATCTGCCGCAGTTACAAGCATTGTTCGGCCAGCAAAACCTGTTTGAATTGCTGCTGCCCGACGGTGAAGCTTACAAAAATCTGCAATCTTTTGACCAGGCCAATACCTTTTTGCTGGAGCATGGCATCGCGCGGGATGCGCTGCTGGTGGCTCTGGGTGGTGGCGTGATTGGTGATTTAACCGGTTTTGTTGCCGCCTGTTATCAGCGTGGCGTGGCTTTTGTACAGGTTCCAACCACTTTGTTATCACAGGTCGATTCGTCGGTCGGTGGTAAAACAGCCATTAATCATCCGCTTGGCAAAAATATGATCGGTGCTTTTAACCAGCCTTTGGCGGTGATCATCGACACATCCGTGTTGCACTCGTTACCACAGCGTGAGTTTTCCGCTGGGATGGCCGAAGTGATTAAATATGGTTTGTTAGGGGATGCCACGTTTTTCCAATGGCTGGAGCAACATCAGGATGCGCTTGGCAAATTGCAGGAGCCGCAGCTGAGCCAGATGATTAAACACTGCTGCCAGATGAAAGCTGATATTGTCAGCCGTGATGAAACTGAGCAGGGCGAACGAGCTTTGTTAAATCTGGGCCATACCTTCGGTCATGCGATTGAAGCCTGGCTTGGCTATGGTACCTGGTTGCACGGTGAAGCCGTTGCTGTTGGCATGATGATGGCGTTTGAACTGGCCCATGCCCGTGGCTGGATTGACGTAGCGACTGTTGAACGGGTTCGCCAGTTATTAGCTTACTTCAATTTGCCGGTACAACCGCCTTTGGGTATGCAGATTGCCGATTTTATGCCCTATATGAAAACCGACAAAAAAGTTAAAGACGGCAAAATGCGGTTTATCTTGCCTCAAACGCTCGGTGCCGCCATTATCGTCGATGATGTCACTGAATCAGAATTACAGCGGGTTTTCGCCGGATAATCATGTCGCACTTACAACAAAAATTATTAAAAATTCAGGGATTATTGCCTTCACAGCGCAGCTGGCTGGAGCGTTTAGTCTTTCAGCTGGAGTTTAACCCTTATCAATTGATTCATATGGTTGGTGCTGCCGGTTCTGGCAAAACAACCCTGACCTTAGCCATTGCTGATCTGCTGTCGAACGAATTTAACCTGGCTTTGATTAAAGCCGAGCCGGAACTCAGTGCCGTACGGGTACGCCAACACGTGTTAGAGCACTGGTTTGGTACCTGTAAAGATGCCAATCGTACTTTATTACAGTTGGTCGGTGATCGTCCCTTAAACGAGCCTCTGGCGTTGGTGATTGACCAGGCTGAACAACTTCCGGCTGAATTGTGGGCCGAGCTGGCTGAACTGCCTTGTCTGGTGATTGCAGCCACCGAACATGCCGATGCCCACGCTGAACTGAATTTACCTTTGCCTGCTTTAACCCTGCAAGATGCCGAGATGCTGCTCAAAGATAGTGAGCTCAGTACCTTAAGTGTTGCCGATCGATTGGATAACGCGCAGGGAAATATTCATCTATTACTGGATCCCAGTTTAAAACGCCAACTACAACCCGCCAAAGTTGATCTGAAGCCGGCGTCTTTGGCCTATCCGCTTTCGGTGTTTAGCGTTGGCATGCTGGTGATAGCCGCTGTGGTAGTTTTTTGGCTGTGGACAGAACAGCAAAATCGTCCTGATGGCCTTGGCCAGCTCACCTATCTGCCAGAAGAGCAAGAAGTACAAACCAGCACAGTACCTGTAGCAGCGCCTTCGGCCAGCAAAGCCGTGGTGGAACAGTTGGTCGGTCAGTTGGAGCAAGTGGGCAGTAAAACTGCGTCTTCCTCAGCTTCCGGATTGGCCAAACCTGTTGATTTTTCTGAAGGTGCTGAAGTCACTTCTACAAATAATGATCAAAAATCTGTGACAGAACAGATGGTGGAACCGGTAGAGACTCCGGTCGCCAGCACCGGCAATAGCCGTCAACCAGCAGTAATTGATGAAGCTGTAACAACAGCGACACCCGCTGAGTCCGCCGAATTGCCTGCTGTGAAAACCGACGATGCCCAGAATATCCCGGTATCCGGTGACAGCAAAGTGCCTGATTTAACACAAGGTGTTGAGCCAGAGCCGCAATCACCTGAAGTGGTGATCGCCGCTGAGACAGAAGTTTCAGTAGCCGAGCAAATGGCGGAAGAACTGAATAACGAACCAGCGTCAACGTCGCAGTCAGTGGAGCCTGATCTGGCCGCTGAAGCACAGGCTGAACTCGCACAAAGCAGCACCAGCAATGGCGGTTATGGTTATGCCGAAGCTGACTTGTTATCGATGTCCGGTCAGGCGGTAGCATTGCAGCTGGTGGTTCTGTCCAATGATGGCGCACTCAAAGATTTTGTTGCCAGTTATCCAGGACTGGAAACTTACACCTATCAACGACAAAAAAATGGCCAGCGGCAATTGATTGTCGTGATGGCCCCTTTTGCCGATTCGACCGAAGCCAAGGCCCAAATCAGCCAGTTACCGCCCGCATTGCAGCAGGCTTTTGTGAAACCGTTAGCCGATATTCACAGCGAAATCAGCATTCAATAGTCAGGTGGCGTCAGGTTGAGCAAAATAGTTACCGTGAAAAAGCAACGGGCATTTTTGAAATGGGCGGGCGGGAAATTCAATCTGGTCGAAGCGATCACCGGCCATTTGCCGGCAGCTGACGTTTTGGTTGAACCTTTTGTTGGTGCGGGTTCAGTGTTTTTAAATACTGATTATTCGCGTTATTTGCTGAACGACATTAATGCCGATCTGATCCATTTATATCAGTTTTTACAAACGAGACCGGCACAACTGATTGCCGATGCCCGAATGTTTTTTACTGAAGGCCACAATGACAAAGCCAGTTATCTGGCGATCCGGCAGCAGTTCAATCAAACGACAGATCCGTACTTGCGCTCTTTGCAATTTTTGTATCTGAACCGGCATTGTTACAATGGCTTATGTCGTTATAACCAATCGGGGTTGTTTAATGTGCCGTTTGGTTCTTACAAAAAACCGTATTTCCCGGAAGCTGAATTAGAGGCTTTTGCCGAAAAAGCCACCCGCGCCACATTTGTCTGCCTCGATTACCAGCAGTTGTTTGCTCAATTGCCAACCGGCGCTGCAGTGTATTGTGATCCGCCATACGTACCATTATCAAAAACTGCCAGTTTTACTTCTTATGCCAAAAATAGCTTTAACCTGGATGATCAGGCGGATTTGGCCAGTCTATCTGAGCAAGCCACACTGAGTGGGCATAACGTACTTATTAGCAACCACGACACCAGCTGGACCCGAAAAATATATCAGGGCGCTGAGTTGCATTCAATCCAGGTCGGGCGTTCAATCAGTCAAAAAGGCAGTACCAGAGGCAAGGTTGCTGAGTTGTTTGCGCTGTATCGTAGTCGCAAATAACAAGTTGACGTTAAATAGGGTTGGCAACTTCATTAGAAGTACAGCGTTAAATGACGATTGTTAAGACAGTACCAAGGTAACAATAGTGATCAGCGCTGCGATAAAGAGCATGGTCATCAAGACGCCCACAATGATGTAGGGCAGGGGGCTTTGAGCATTAAAGTCCTGTTGACGTTGGTGTTCTGACTGTACGCCGATAAAAGCACCGGCCACAGCTTTGATGATTTGTTTTAAGGTGGGCTTATTGCTCATGCCGCAGGTTTGGCGTGTAACCGGCTAAGTAATTCAAGTAAATCGATAAAATGGAATTGCGCTGAACTACTTTGGCCTGAGAACCAGGACGCCCAGCTGGTTTGTGGTGCCAGTGCACATTGCACAGTAAAGCTTTCGACACCGTTTTGGGTCATTGCCACTGTGTTTGTGCAGCTGGCGATGACGCTGTTCTGCTGTTGTGGTAACAGGTATAAACCCGCTGACAAGCTGAGCAAAAAAGCGGCGGTTTTGACGAGTGTTGGCGTTTTCATTACAGTCTCAGATCCATCAATTGACTGTTCGATAATACAGCAGCCCTGACTTCAGAACAAGGGCTGCATCGGTGTTGCTTGTGGTCAGAATGGTGCTTTGCGATTGATGCACAAATAACCAAGGTTAATGACTTGTTTAAAATGCTTTGGTCAGGCTGAACACCACACGACCATCACACAAATTACATTCCGCAGAACTGTCGATATCGGTGTCGGCATATTTCAGCGACAGGCTGGTCCCCATCCAACTGGTGGTCGCGCCCACGCTCCAATCAATATAACCATCGCCCGACACCGGACCTGCGGCTAAAAAGGTCGCATATTGAGTGTTATCTTCAAACTGGTTGTAGCTCAAGTGGAACTGAAAACTCAGATTGTCGATTACCGGGTAGTTGTAATCTGCTGAATAATAGTAATATTTATCGACGTCGGTGCCAAAATAGTCGCCTGAATAAGCCAGACCTAAGGTCAGATTTTGGTAGATAAATTTGCTGTACAGTTCGACAAAGTTGAATTGATCGGTAGCATTGTCACCATTTGGGTAACGATACTGCATGATGCCGACATCGGTGGTCCATTCTTCGGACAATTTACCGGTCCAGCCGGCCAGAATATCCAGTTCCATTGAACCCTGGCCAAAGGTGATATTCGAACCCCAGGTCGCCAGATAAAAACCAGAATCGTCGGTTAAAGTTAAACCGCCTTGTAACGCCATGCCTTCATCCGTTTGCGAAATACCACGGAATAAATAGTCTGAAGTCAGGGTTAAACTGCCGGTTAAGGCGGTATCAGCCTGGACTGCGGTTGCGGCGAAGCCAAGGCTCAGCACTAATGCGGCACAGACTTGCTTTGGGTAGTTTTTTGTTGCACATCCTGCTTTTGTTTTCATGTTATTTGCCCTTCTCTGAAAGTATCGCTAAACGCTATTCCATTTCTGTGCCAGTGATAAATGTAGTTGCAATTCAATCAGATAGTGTATTTTTTGCTTTTTAATTGTTCAGTGATGCGCGAATTTGGTGCGTTATTGCTTGTTTAACGGGCAGAAAACAGCGGGTCAAAGGCTGCGAAACTGAGTGAAATCAGTTACATTGTGCGCTTTGTGGCGTGAATGGAGATGCGGGCGATGCAACCTTTCTGGATAGCACCTTCGATATTGTCGGCCGATTTGGCCAGGTTGGGTGATGATGTCGCCCGGGTATTACAGGCTGGTGCCGATGTGGTGCATTTTGATGTGATGGACAATCATTATGTGCCGAATCTGACCTTTGGCCCGATGTTATGCAGTGCGCTACGCAATTATGGTATTACGGCGCCTATCGACGTCCATTTGATGGTTGAGCCGGTGGATGCGCTTATTCCGCAGTTTGCCAAAGCCGGCGCCAGTATCATTACCTTTCACCCGGAAGCCAGCCGCCATGTTGATCGCAGCTTGCAACTGATCCAGGAGCATGGTTGTCAGGCAGGCCTGGTATTTAACCCGGCCACGCCGTTAAGTTATCTCGATTATGTGCTGGATAAAGTCGATGTGGTGCTGCTGATGTCGGTGAATCCGGGTTTTGGTGGGCAAAGTTTTATTCCGGCGACTTTAGATAAACTTGCTACAGCGCGGCAAATCATCAACCGCAGTGGCAGGGCAATCCGGCTGGAAGTCGACGGCGGTGTGAAGGTTGAAAATATCGCCGAAATCGCCAGTGCCGGTGCCGACATGTTTGTTGCTGGTTCAGCGATTTTCAGCCAGCCGGATTATGCTGCGGTGATTAGCAGGATGCGTGCGGAGCTGGCGAAAGTTCAGCGCTAAGCGATCACCGGCAAAGCCTGTTTGCATAGCATTGATGGCTGCTGCCAATTTGGCTGCAGCAAGGTATAATCGAGCACAATTTTTTCGGCGATGGGTCGCCAATTCGATGCAACCGACCCGTTGTACTCCACAGTTTTGACCATAGGATTTCTGATGACAACAAGTAACAAGGCGGCTAAGCCAATCGTATTAAGCGGCGCGCAGCCTTCCGGTCAGCTGACCATTGGCAATTACCTTGGTGCTTTGCGGCAGTGGGATCGGATGCAGGATGCTTATGATTGCCTGTATTGTATCGTTGATTTACACGCAATTACGGTGCGGCAAGATCCGGCAGCGCTGCGCAGCGCTTCTCTTGATTCACTGGCGCTGTATCTGGCTTGTGGCATCGACCCAGCCCGTTCTGCAGTATTTATGCAATCGCATGTGCCAGAGCACAGTCAACTCGCCTGGGTACTGAACTGTTATACCCAATTCGGTGAATTAAGCCGGATGACCCAATTTAAAGATAAATCTGAACGCCACAACAACAATATCAACGCCGGTTTGTTCACTTATCCGGTACTGATGGCTGCAGATATTTTGTTATACCAGGCCAATCAAGTGCCGGTCGGCCATGACCAAAAACAACATCTGGAATTAGCCCGTGATGTGGCGATGCGTTTTAATACCACACACGGCGAAATTTTTACCGTGCCAGAGCCATTTATCGCGCCGGTTGGCGCCCGCGTGATGAGCCTGCAGGAACCGACCAAAAAGATGTCGAAGTCGGATGAAAATCCATGGAATTTTGTTGGTTTGCTCGAAGATCCAAAAATGATCAGCAAAAAATTCAAAAAGGCGATGACCGACTCACAAGATCCACCACGGGTGTATTTTGATCTCGAAGAAAAACCAGGGGTAGCGAACCTGCTGAGTATTTTGTCTGGCGTGACCGGCAAATCGATCGATTCGTTAGTGGCTGAATACGAAGGTAAAATGTACGGTCATTTAAAGACTGATGTGGCAGATGCGGTGATTGCGTTATTGGAGCCGGTGCAGCAGAAGTTTACTGAAATACGTCAGGATCAAACGACGATGGAGCAAGTGATGCGGGCCGGTGCAGCAGAAGCTCGTCGTCGGGCAGCTGTAACGCTGGCCAAAGTGAATGAAGCAGTAGGGTTTGTGCTGCCTTAATTGCATAACGTTTGCAGCATGTCAGCCGTTGTGGTGTCACTTGTGTGGTGCTGCAATGGCGGCTCGTTCCTCTCCTAAACCAGCAATCAACATCACATCAAGCATCACTCTGGTTTTTTCGTTTTATCCCACACCTTAGATTCTTTTCCCTGCCACAGCCTTAAAATATTCTGCCGGTGCCGAAAGATGATCAAGATACTGAGCATCGACACCGGGATTGTGTACAAAGGTTTGATAAACCAGGTGAAAATGGGTGCCAGACTGACAGTAACCACCGCCGCAAACGACGAATAACCGGTTGCACCCACCAGAATAATCCAGGTTGCTACCAATAAACCGGCCAAATCGAGACCAATTGGCATCATGGTGCCAAAAGCAGTTGCGACCGCTTTGCCGCCCTGAAAACCAAAAAATAACGGGTAGATGTGACCGAGACAGGCACAAATGGCAATCATGCCCAGATAAAAAGCTTCGATGCCGAGGAAATACGAACCCCAAACCGGAATGGTACCTTTGAGCACATCAAAGACCAGCACCAGCACAGCGGGCGTGGTGCCGCCGAGGCGCAATACGTTAGTGGCGCCCGGATTCCCGGAGCCATGTTGCCTGGGATCGGGTAAGCGAAATAATTTACTGACAATCACGGCCGACGAGACCGAACCGCATAGATAAGCGGCAATCATCATCATACCGATCACGGAAGTCATGAATGGATTTCCTCAATACCAGGTTTTGCGTTAATATCGCGTCGGACTCAGAGCTGTTGATGCTTACCAGAGTGGTGCTGACTTACTAAAGCCGCATCACCATTAATCCCTACAACAGCAGCTGGCAAGAGCGGTCAGATTATAGACTTTTTGCTTATTTGCCTATCCGACCAGCCCAGCTACGGCAAAATATAACGCAACGCGGAACCAAAAAATGGATATTGTTTTTATCAGGCAGCTGCAAATCGACACCGTTATTGGCGTTTATGAGTGGGAAAAAACCATCACACAACGCCTGGAAATAGATTTGGAACTCGCAACTGATATCCGTCAGGCCGCAGCACAAGACGATATCCGCCTGACCCTTGACTATGCCGTGATTGCAACCCGGGTGCAACAATTGATTTGTGCTGAACCCATTGAACTGATTGAAACTGTTGCTGAAAAAATTGCAACCATGTTGCTGCAACAATTTGCCACGCAAGCGGTACGGGTACGGGTTTGTAAGCCAACAGCTGTCGCGAATGCGCAAACGGTCGGCGTGCAAATCAGCCGGGGCAACTGGGCATGACGCAGATTTACATCAGCGTTGGCAGCAATACCAATCGCGAGCATCATATCCGGATGGCAGTGTTGGAATTGTCGGCGGCTTTTGGCGAGTTAAGTTTGTCCTCGGTCTATGAAAGTGAAGCTGTGGGTTTTCGCGGCGATGCCTTCTACAATATGGTGATTGGCGCGCGCACCAATCGCAGTGTGGCTGAATGTGTCACGGTATTTAAAGCTATCGAAGATAAATATGGCCGGGTGCGGGGAGGCGAAAAGTTCTGTGGCAGAACCCTCGATCTGGATTTATTAACCTACGATCATTTAGTCTGCGACGAGCCGGTCGAATTACCGCGGGCGGAGATTGTTGAAAATGCTTTTGTGTTATGGCCGTTAGCAGAAATTGCACCGGACGCTCAACATCCGATCTCAAAGCTCAGCTATCAGACGTTGTGGCAGCATTATGCCAAAGCGCAAAAAATCTGGCCGGTACCGTTTCAGTTCGGGCAGTAATCGACAATGAAGTCGCGACTGTTTTATTAGCAAGCAAGGCAATAGTGAAAAAAATTTTCATGTTGTCGTAATATTATGAAGTCGCTTTTGATCAGCGATCTCGGACCATGGAAGGATCACTATGTTAAGTTGTCTCACAGATAGTTACAAAAACTTGCGCAAAAGCAGCGTCATTCAGCTCGAACTTGTCACTCTGGCATGTTATTTTATACAGTACTTAAGCATCAATTTTTATCCTTTAACGATTAACCTTAGTGGCGACCATCATGAAACCATTTAAATCTGTGTTGATTTCCCTCGGCTTGCTGGCGGTATTGCTGGTAGTCATCGTTGGTATTAAAGCTGAACAACTGGGTATGATGGCCGAAAGTGGTGCCAATTTTGTGCCGCCACCTGAGTCCGTCAGTTTATATACCGCAGCCACTCAAAGCTGGCCACAAACTTATACCGCCATCGGCACCGTTGAAGCTGATGAAGGCATCACCATTTCGGCGCAGGTGGCCGGTAAGGTCAAACGGATTGCCTTTCAAAGTGGGGCGCAGGTCCGGGCCGGTGAAGTACTGATCGAACAGGAATCGGTCAACGAAAAAGCCCAACTGAACGCAGCTCAGGCCAGACTGAAATTAGCGCAGGCCAACTATCAACGTCTGGACGAACTGCGTAACCGTAAAATCGCCAGTCAAAGTGAATTAGATACTGCTGTGCAGCAGGTTGAATCGGCCAAAGGTGACGTTGACGATTTACGCGCTACCTTGGAGAAAAAACAAATTCGTGCGCCTTTTGATGGCCGGGTCGGTATTCGGCAGGTCGATTTAGGTACCGATTTGCAGGTTGGTACAGCCATCGTGACTTTACAGGCCACCAATCGCGTTCGGGTGAATTTCCCAATTCCACAAGACTGGTTAATCCAGATGTCTGCTGGTTTGCCAGTCAGTGTGGCGGTTGGTGACGCACAAAATTCGCTGGTCGCAGGAGAAATTACCGCCATTGGTGCAGAAATTAATCCGGTTACCCGCAATGCTGTGGTGCAATCCTCTTTAGAAAATCCAGACAACCGCTTAATTCCGGGTATGGCAGTGTCGTCGACTGTCACCTTAAGCGAGCCATTGTCGGTGTTAGCGGTGCCTTCCACCGCCATTATTTATGCCCCGTTTGGCGATACGGTGTTTGTGGCTGATAAAGACGCCAAAACCGGTGCTTTAGTGGCGCGGCAGCAGTTTGTACGACTGGGTAAAACCCGTGGTGATTATGTGGAAGTTGTTGATGGCTTAAAAGCAGGTGAGCAAGTGGTTAGTGCCGGTGCTTTCAAATTGTTTAATAAGCAGACGCTGGTGGAATCAAAGCTGCCAACACCAGAATTTAAAACTGAGCCAACGCCGACCAATAGCTAATTCTTGTCCCTGACCATGCAGCGCTTTTTGCGCTGACGGTCCGGAAAGCGACATCGACTCAGGTGATGACCTGACTCCTTTATCCAGGTGAAGCATGAATATAACTGATATTTTTATCAAAAAGCCGGTGTTAGCCATCGTCGTCAGCTTGCTGATTTTGCTGGCCGGTTTTCAATCTTTAAGTAACTTGTCGGTGCGGCAATATCCCCGCAGTGATATTGCAGTGATTAAAGTGACCACTGTATATGTCGGCGCCAATGCCGAACTGGTGCGCGGTTTTATCACCAGCCCGATCGAACGCGCTATCGCCTCAGCTGGTGGTATTGATTATATTGAATCGCAAAGCAGCATGGGTGTTTCGACCATCAGTGCGCACTTGCATTTAAACTATGATCCACTGAAAGCCATGACTGAAATCACTGCCAAAGTGAATCAGGTGCGTGGTGAATTGCCGCCTGAGGCGGAAGTCCCATCGATTGCCATTGAAGCAGCAGACAGCCAGTTTGCTTCGGCTTATTTAAGTTTTAACTCGGACATTCTGGAACAAAACCAAATTACCGAGTTCCTGACCCGTTCAGTGCAACCTAGATTAATCGCTATTTCCGGTGTGCAAAAAGCTGAACTGATCGGTGGTCGTACTTTCGCCATGCGCATCTGGCTTAAACCAGAGAGGATGGCTGCATTTAGCGTGACACCTTCCGATGTTCGCACTGCACTTGCCAATAACAACGTACAAGCTGCAATAGGCCAAACTAAAGGTTCTTATACGACTGTGAATCTGAGTGCCAATGCCGATATGACCAACGTCGAAGATTTCCGGCGTTTGGTGGTGCGGCAAAATGCCGATGGTGTGGTACGGCTACAAGACATTGCAGATGTGGTGCTTGGCGCTGACGATTATAGTGTAGAAGTAAATTACTCCGGCCAGACTGCGGTCTTTATGGGCGTGTTTGTGGCGCCAAATGCCAACAGCCTGGAAGTGATTAAAAAAGTTACCGAAGAAATGGAGGCAATCAAAGCAGAGCTGCCAGCCGGCTTAAGTGGCGAAGTTTCCTACGACGCGACTAAATATATTCAGGCCGCTATCGATGACGTCATTAAAACCCTGGCAGAAACCCTGACCATTATTATTGTGGTGATTTTCCTGTTTTTGGGCTTTAGTCGCTCGGTGCTGATTCCAGTGATTGCGATCCCGCTATCGCTGATCGGCGCATTATTTATCATGAAAGTCTGTGGTTTCTCGCTGAACTTGCTGACCTTGTTATCGATTGTATTGTCGGTTGGTCTGGTGGTGGATGACGCCATTGTGATGGTGGAAAATATCGAACGGCATATTCAGGAAGGTTTAAAACCGTTCCAGGCGGCTATTGTCGCTGCCCGCGAATTGGCAGGTCCGGTCATTGCGATGACGGTGACGCTGATGTCGGTGTATGTGCCTATCGGCTTGCAAGGTGGTTTAACCGGCACCTTGTTCCGCGAGTTTGCGATAACGCTGGCCGGGGCTGTGGCCATCTCCGCTGTGGTCGCTATTACCTTGTCG
Source organism: Rheinheimera sp. SA_1 (assembly GCF_001669775.1). GTDB lineage: Bacteria > Pseudomonadota > Gammaproteobacteria > Enterobacterales > Alteromonadaceae > Pararheinheimera. The sequence continues at coordinate 736,459 of NZ_LXWK01000011.1, read as the reverse complement.
CCGATGATGGCGTCCAGAATGCTGAAACCACACACTGAACTGAAAGCGCCATTATCGAAAATTTTTGATCGTTTTACCATTTTCTACAGCCGTAAACTGAATGAAACGCTGCAAAACCGGATGGGCGTTTATATCTTCTGGTTAGGCATTACCGCCATGACAGTGCCGCTGTATATGTTTTCCGCCAAAGAGTTAGCACCGACTGAAGATCAGGGCGTCATTTTTGGGATCGTTGACGCTTCAGCCAACGCGACCATTGATCAGTCGTCTTTTTATGGCAAACAGGCGAATCAGGTGTTTATGAATGTGCCTGAAACCGAATTTACCTTTCAAATCACTTTCCCGAATGGCGGTTTTGGCGGCATGGTGGTAAAACCATGGGCCGAGCGTGACCGTACCACGGCAGAGATGCTGCCTGAAGTTCAGCAAAAATTAAGCGAAATTGCCGGCATTCGGATTTTCCCGATTACCCCTCCGGCTTTACCTGGTGGTGGCCAGTTCCCGGTGGAGTTTGTGATAGCTTCAACGGCAGATTCGCGGGAAATTTACGATTATGCGCTGAAACTGCAGGAGACCTTAACTGCCAGCGGTATGTTTGCTTTTCCGCCAATGCTTGATATGAAAGTCGACCAACCGGAATATCGCTTGCATATCGACCGCGAAAAAGTAGCTGATCTGGGGCTCGATATGCGCACCGTCACTCAAGATTTGGGCACCTTGTTGGGTGGTGGTTACGTCAATCGTTTTAATATGTCGGGTCTGAGTTACAAAGTGATCCCACAAGTGGAGCGCGCGGGTCGGCTGAATCCGGATGATTTGAAAAACCTGTATATCACAGGGCCTGACAATAGCATGATCCGCTTGGACCAAATTGCCAGCATGACCCACGACACGGTGCCTCGCAGTATCAACCGCATGCAGCAACTAAATGCGGTGAAAATTAGCGGCGTGACTATTCAGCCTTTGGATGCCACGTTAACTTACATGGAAAACGAAGCGAAGAAGTTGCTGCCAGCGAGCTATTCGGTTGATTACACCGGTGAATCACGCCAGTTAAAACGTGAGGGGAATACCTTCCTGCCGGCGTTTTTAACGGCTCTGACGATGATTTTCCTGGTACTGGCAGCGCAGTACAACAGCTTCCGCGACCCGATTGTGATCCTGGCTGGTTCAGTACCACTGGCAATGTTTGGTGCACTGCTGTTTACCTTCCTGAAAATGTGGGCGCCAATGCCGCACTACACCGATGCCATTACCAGTACCTTGAATATTTACTCACAAGTAGGTTTGGTGACGCTGGTTGGTTTGATTGCCCGGAACGGTATTCTGGTGGTCGAATTTGCCAACAGGTTGCAGGAAGAAGGGTTAAGCAAAATTGAAGCGGTGCGTCAGGCATCGGTGCTGCGGTTACGGCCAGTGCTGATGACCAGTATTGCCACAGTGGCTGGTCATACGCCGTTGATTTTTGCTGAAGGCGCTGGTGCCGAAGCGCGTAACTCTATTGGTATCGTACTGGTATTAGGGATGACCGTCGGTACTATCTTTACGCTGTTTGTGCTGCCATCAATTTACGTGCTGCTAGCCAAAGATCACCAAGCCGACCATGCCAAAGCGCAGGAGTTGGAATCCGCGTGATGAAGCTGAGTTGTTGAAATAAAAAAGGAGCTTCGGCTCCTTTTTTAACAAGCAAATTTGGTTCGTTTTATGACGAAGATCCATCGGCTTGTAACACCTTTTTCATTGCACGTATCGCATCCAGCCGCGCTTTTTTTACCGCTTCTTTCATCGCTTCGCCGACAAAACCTTGTGCTACCAAGCCTTTAATATCAACTCCGCGCGCTGCTTTGGCCAATGCGCGTAAATAGTCAGCTTGCGGGTACAACGCCTGTTCAAAACCAGTGCGGCCGCGTAAATCCGCGATACAGCAGGTCAGCAGTAATTCAAGACGTTCCGGCCGACGCCACAGGTCAATGCCGTCAAACAACTTTTGTACAGTGGCCGAACGCAGCTCCTGTGCTTTATGTATTTGTTGATGATATTGACTGGCGAGCAGCGCCAACTCTTTGCATTCGTTTGGTACCCGTAAACGCTGACATAGGTTTTCAATCAGCGGTAAGCCAAGCATTTCATGGCCATGATGGGCCGGCCAATGCTCGGCTGGAGTATCGCCTTTGCCTAAATCGTGGCATAAAGCGGCAAAGCGCACATCAATACGCTCGGACAACAGCGCCGACTGCGCCAAAACCAACATACAATGCACCCCGGTATCAATTTCCGGGTGCCATTTGGGCGGATTTGGAATACCCCAGAGTTTATCCAGTTCCGGCATCAGCACTGCCAGCGCACCTACTTCATGTAGCAGTTCAAAATAGGGTGCCGGCGTGTTTTCTGAAAGAGCACGAGCGGTTTCCTGCCACACCCGCTCAGCGGTTAAATGCTGCATTTCGCCTTGTTGTACCAGCTGTTGCATCAGCTGTTTGGTTTCATCGGCAACCCGAAATCCTAACGGATAAAACCGGGCATAAAACCGCGCCACCCGCAGTACCCGTAACGGGTCTTCGACAAAGGCCGGTGACACATGACGTAAAATACGTTGCTGTAAATCTTGTTGTCCGCCATAAGGGTCGAAGATTTCGCCGCTTTGTTCATCCTGCGCCATGGCGTTGATGGTCAGGTCGCGTCGCAGCAAATCCTGATCTAAAGTCACATCCGGCGCAAAATAACAGGCAAAACCGGTGTACCCCTGACCTTGTTTACGCTCTGTGCGGGCCAGCGCATATTCTTGTTTAGTTTTTGGATGCAAAAATACCGGAAAGTCTTTGCCCACACTCTGGTACCCTTGGCTCAGCAGTTGTTCTGGTGTGGCACCGACTACCAGATAATCGTGGTCTTTCAGTGGCAGTGCTAACAGGGCATCGCGCACCGCGCCACCCACAAGATATGTCTTCATATGCTTTCCTGACTGCGGAATTTTTGCCATTATAACCAGCCAGCAACAAATGTCGCTTAGGATGTTATGTACACCGGATTTTTTGGCCTGAACAGCCAGCCATTTTCAATAGCACCGAACCCCGATTTTATGTATCTCGGTGCCCGTCACACTGAAGCTTTGGCGCATTTGCGCTATGGACTGGGCGATGCCGGTGGTTTTGTGTTGTTAACCGGTGAAGTGGGCACCGGTAAAACCACAGTATCGCGTTGTCTGTTGGCGGAATTACCTGAAAATACCCAGGTGGCGTTTATTCTAAATCCGACTTTATCTGAGCTTGAGCTGTTGGCAGCCATTTGTGATGAGTTAAAAATCCGTTATAAAAAGGCCGATGCCAGCCTGAAAATGCTGACCGACAAAATTACCGCCAAATTGCTGAAAAATCATCAGGGTGGTTTTAACACCATTCTGATCATCGACGAAGCCCAACATCTGCAACCAGCGGTGCTGGAACAATTGCGGTTGTTGACCAATCTCGAAACCAATACCAAAAAACTGCTGCAGGTGATTTTAATCGGCCAGCCGGAATTGCAGCAGTTATTGCAGCGCCAGGATTTACGTCAGTTGGCGCAGCGTATTACTGCTCGTTACCACCTGATGCCGCTGACGTTACCCGAAGTGCAGTATTATGTGCAACACCGGTTACAGGTGGCGGGTTGCACCCGGCCGGTGTTTACCGACAGTGCCTTCAAAAAACTATTTATGCTCTCCGGGGGCATTCCGCGGTTGGTGAATCTGATTTGCGACCGCGCTTTATTAGGTGGTTATAGCCAACAAAAACCATTGATTGACGGTAAACTGGTGCAACAAGCCGCCGGTGAAATTCTGGCGATCCGTCAGCCAGCGGTTAAAAGTGGCTGGCCGCTATGGCTGTGGCCGCTTTTGTTTATTGTGTGTGTCGCTTTGGGTGTGGCTCTGGCGCGTGGATTGAATTTAGCAGGAGTCTGAAAGACATGTCGTTATTGATGGAAGCACTAAAACAGCAACAAACCGGTCCAACCGCACCGAACGCGGCGCCAGGTTTGAGTGTCAATGACAATGGACTTAATGTGCAGGGGATCGGGCAGGGCAACGGTCAAGGCTGGAAAGTGCTGGCGCTGGTACTGCTGGTAGTGGTGGGTTTACTCGCTGGTTTTGTGCTGGCGTCCTGGCTGCAGCGTCCAGCACCAGTGGCCGCTGTTGTCACTACACCTCCTGCACCGGCTAGTGCCGGGCAAATATTAACCGATTTACTGGCAGTGCCTGCATCTTCAGCCACCAGTGATGAGCTGGCTGGTGATACCGCTGACAACAGTGATGTTGGAGCTGATAACGAACCGCAGTTGCTGGTCTCGGCCGCCAAACCAGTCAACAAACGCAGCAAAGCTGGTCAAACGCTGGAACAACAGGTGCAAACCGTTGAATCTTATGCCGATGAAACAACTTTTGCGGAACAACCAGACATGGCTGAAGCCGATGTAGATGAGCCGGTGACCGAAGTCCCAGCCAAACCGGCGGAGTTGACTACCGCCGACGTGTCTGAGGAGCTACGCAATAAATTTGCACTGGCGCTGGAGCAGTCCGATCCCATGCCACGCCATCAGTCGGTTACTGAGCACGCTGCCCCTGCCCGCGATATACAGACCCTGGATGAGCTATTAAAACGGCAAATTCCACCGCTACGCTTTGAAGCGCATATTTATGCTTCGGATCCGCAGCAGCGTTGGGTAAAAGTGAATGGTAAGGATTTACAGGAAGGGCAGTGGGTCACGGCGGATATTCAACTCAAAGAAATTACCCCGCAGTATGTGTTACTGCAAACCGGTCGTCAGATGTTTAGCATGGAAGCCTTAACCGAGTGGTCGTATCGGTTGCCGAATCCGTAACAAGATCTACTGTGGCTGCGGCTCAAGCGCAGCTTCTGGACGCCGGACGTGGTACCGTTAAAGATAATGCTGCAACTTCAACTGATACTGCCGGAGGTCAGCACAACCTTCCAGCGGGTCATCGGTTTGTTTACTTAAATCCACTAATTTCGCCGCTAGATGGTGGCGATGCAAGCTGTGATAAATCAGTTTCACTCGCGGTTTGTCAGCATGTAACGGATGGTTCTCGAGCACCAGCCCAATCCGCCCGGATTTCAACCGCACTGCACTGCCGGGATAATACAAGCCTACACATTTTAAGAAGCTGCCAACCAGCGCTATATCCAGCAGCTTGCCAGCTTGTTGAGTCAGTTTTGCTGCCGCCTGCACCGAGCTGAGTTTTTGTTTTGGGGCGGTAAACTTACTGTAGCTGTTGACGATGGCCAGCATTTTGCCGCCCTGGCTTTGTTGTTGTGGCAAACCTAAACAATGCTCTTCAATCACTTGCAGCAGTAACGGCGGGCAATCCGGCTGATATTGCAGCAGTGGTACACTGTAAGCGGCGGCATCCTGATCCTGAACTTGTTGCTTTGGAAATAACTGTTTCAGCTGCAAAGCGCCGACATCGTGCAGCAGTGCCGCTAGCGTTAATAACGAAGCTTCTGGCTCAGCCATTTGTAACTCGGCGCAAAATGCTGCCATCAGGCAGGCGCAACTTAAACTGTGTTGCAATAACTCATCATCCTGCGCGCCGACTTGTTGTAAAAACAGCAAAGCCTGGTGATTGCGTCTGGTGCTGTCGAGCAACCGGGCACTGACCGAATTCAGCTCCACAAAATCAACTGTGTGATGTTGTACTAATGCGGGTAAGGCGAAAGATGCACTTTGCACGTTGGCTTGCAATGCTAAACCAGCTTTATTCACTTCTTGTTCGAACAAAATTTTTGGCGCTTTTTTCGGGGTTAATGGTTTGGAAGCAATAGGTTCCGGACTGGGCTTGGCGGGCGGCAATTGTTTGTCAGTATCAATCTGCACTTCCAGCACCCCACGCTGGTGCAATAAGGCGATGGCATCATCCGAACGCACCCAGCCGGCATCTTTGACAATTACATCACCTTGTTGGCGCGTGACTGCAATGACATAACTGCCCAGTTGTAGTTCGTCGATCGGAACCAGCTGTAGTGGCATAAGCCTGTGTTGCTCCGTGAGATAGCGACTCTGATCAACATAGGCAGAGCCGCAATAAAACGCAACATTCGGTGCACTACCTAGTGCTAATTTCGCTCATTTTTGTTTTTAATGAAAATATTTTCAGGAGGTTGTGATAAAAACTCGGGTCGAGGTGTAAATACAGTAGAGGTCAGATCAATGACTCTTATTAAATATGCTGTTAAGTCGCAACGTACATGACCAACATTCATTAGGAATAACTATGTCTAAATTATCTTTGTTAACTACCGGCTTGCTGGCGATTAGTTTAACGGCCTGTATCCCATCACCTTCGCCAAAGTCAGCTGCCGATGACACCGATTCAGCACAAGGAGCCAGTAGTCACGTATTGGTGCTGCGTACTTATCAAGTGCCTGCAGGCGAAGCAGTCGCGATCCGCAGAACACTGGATGCACTTTTTCGGGTCAAAAGCGAGCAGGTGATCCCAGCACGGATTGAAGTATTGCCAGATCAACAACTTGCGGTGTATGCCACAGAAGCTACTCACCAATCGGTGGCAACGGTGTTGACACAGTTAAAGCCTTCAGTGAAAACCAAACCGTTGCAGGCGAAAATAAGTTATTGGCTGGTGTTGGCGCAGCCTACGGAAAATTCTGCGGAGCCTATCGGAGGTTTAGTTGAAGTCAAAGCCGCGTTAGATCAAATCACCCAGCAACATGGCGCTTTGCAATTTGAATTGCTGGAACGGCTCGAGCTGACCAGTGTGCAACGTCCCCTCGGCAGCGCCGGTCATGTTGATCCTGCGACAGTTCGTGGCAATTTGTTTGTGGTTGATCAGGAAATAAACCAACAACAAGACTGTTCGGAGCTGAAACTGTCCATTCAAAAAATCCGCAACGCGTCCGCTGAACTGAACAGTAAGTTGCCTAATGATTATCTGTTAAGTACCAGACTAACCGCCACGCAGCCTGATCAATTGCTGGTCATCGGATCGAATGCCAGCGATATTGCCAAAGGCCAGTATTTGTACGCCATTGTTCGCATTCAACAACAATAACGGTCGTTATTGATGTTACAGGAGCAGGAGTTGCTCGATTGTTATCAGGCAGTGGAGCGGCCGTTGTTTAATGTGTTGTACCGGATGTTGTGGCAGCAGCAGGAGTGTCAGGATGTAATGCAGGAGGCGTTTTTAAAAGTCTGGCAGCAGCGAGCAAACCTAAACGCCGCGACCTTAGCCGCCTATATTTACACCACGGCGTTAAACTTGGCAAAGAACCGTATCCGCTGGCGGTTAAACTGGGTGTTTGATCAACTTGATCCTTTGCTTGAACAATGGTCAGGCGCTGACTTAGCCAACAATGCTGCCGATTCACCCGAGGCACAGTTGCAGCAAAAACAACAGCAACAGCTGCTACGCCGGGCTTTGGCAGTGTTGCCACTGGCGGAGCGGGAAGTATTGTTGCTCACCGAATATAGTGAACTGACGTTGGCGCAAACAGCGCAAGTGCTGGCTATCCCCGCTGGTACCGTCGCTTCCAGGCGAAATCGGGCGTTAAAGTTGTTGCAGCAGCAAGTTGAACAATTCACGGGAAGAGGATCGTCTGATGCAGATTGATCAATTATTAAAGCCAATCGATCCGCCACCAGGTGGTTTGCTTAAGTTACAGCAAGCAATACGGTCGCGGAGCGATCGCCGCTCAGCTCAGTCAAGGCGTTGGCAAGTAGCCATGGTGGTTTCGGTTGGACTGATTTGGTTTGGGAGTGAATTGGGTCGTCAAGAAAGTCCGGGGCAATCTGCTGATCTGACCGTTGCGGCCTTGGAATTGGCGGCAAGGGACGCGTCAGCAGATGCAACACCGCAGCAGAGTCATATTGTAGAGTTACCAAGCAGCAATACTAAGGTGAAGATGTATTGGCTGATGGCTGATGGCTGATGGCTGATGGCTGATGGCTGACTGCTTTTGCCAAAAAATAAGGCCAGCGCTTTTGCGCTGACCTGTTCTCTTCGTGGTTGGGAACTTACCCAAAAAGGTACATTAAGCTTATCAACCGATATTATCACTCATCGTCATCAATGAAGCGTTACCGCCTGCTGCTGTGGTGTTGATGGTGACGGTTTTTTCGGTGACCAAACGGTGGATTAACCGCTCGTCTGCTGGGGTGGTGATGAGCGGCGAAATAGCGCCATCACGGGCGGCAATCAGCTCACCGGTCAGTGCTTTGACGGCACTGCCAGCTTCAACAATGGCTGCTGCGATGATACTGTTGCCAATCAGCGCTTTCAGTTTTGTCAGCTTTACGACCTGGAACAAGGCTGGTGCTAAACCTGCGCTCAGCAACACTTTACGACAAGCATCCGCTTCAGCAGCAAAGTGATCTTCCACCGCCACCACGACCGCATTACCGGTCGCCAGTGCCGTCATCAGGCTTAACATCCAGTATTGGAAACAGGCGCTGTCATCACGTACTGCTGCTACCACACCACGGGCTTCCAGATGCAGTTGGTTCGACTCACCGGTTGGTCCTGGCAACGTAATAGGCGCCGCCAGTTGTTTTTCGATGTGGTTCAATAAACCACGAGCTGATTCAATGACTTGCGGTAAATCCTGCTCTTGTTTCAGTACAATGCTGTTGGACGCCAACTGCGCCAGGAACTGCCGGATCACCGAACTACGTTTGGTGATATCCAGTTTTGCCCAGGCCGGTTGCGCCGTTGCTGCTTGTTGCAGCAGGCTGTTGACTGTCGTGTCATGGCCAGAAGCGCCTAGTAACTGCTGACGTTTATCATCAGCAAGTGCTGCTTCAGTCACCTGCAGATTGTCTTTGACCAGTCGGGTTAAATAGAACGGGCCACCGGCTTTTGGACCAGTACCAGATAAACCACGGCCGCCGAATGGCTGCACGCCAACCACAGCACCAATCAGGTTGCGGTTGATATAGATATTGCCGGCTTTGACTTCACGCGCTACTTGCTGAGTGACTTCAGCGATACGGCTATGTACGCCCATCGTCAGGCCGTAACCGGTGGCATTGATTTGGGCAATCACGTTGTCCAGCTCATCGCCTTTAAAGCGGATGATATGCACCACCGGGCCAAACACTTCGCGTTCCAGCACGTTTAAGTTTTTGATTTCATATAACCGTGGCGCAAAGAAGAAATGCCCTTCGCCGGTCGGCGCTTTACAGGCGTAGTGTAAAGTGGCTTTGCCTTCTAAATATTTGACGTGGTTATTGAGGCCAGTCAGGGCTTTTTGGTCAATTACCGGGCCAACGTCCGTGCTTAAATAAGCCGGATCGCCAACATGCAATTCTTGCATCGCGCCTTTAATCATGGTGATAATTTTATCAGCCACATCTTCTTGCAGGAATAACACCCGCAGCGCAGAGCAGCGTTGACCAGCGCTTTGGAAACCAGAAGACACCACATCATCGACCACTTGCTCCGGCAGGGCAGTGGAATCCACAATCATACAGTTCTGACCACCGGTTTCTGCGATTAGCGGTACTGGCTCGCCACCACGCTCCGCCAGTTTACGGGCGATCCAACTACCGGTTTCAGTCGAACCGGTGAACATCACTGCCTGCACGCGCAGGTCTGGCACAATGTGCTCGCCGACTAAACGACCTGGTGCAATCACCAGTTCCACTACGCCAGCGGGCAGGCCAACCTCACGCCATAATTCAATGGCTCGCACTGCAATTAAACTGGTTTGTTCGGCTGGTTTGGCGACAACTGTATTACCGGCAGCAACAGCGGCGCTGACCTGACCTAAGAAAATCGCCAGTGGGAAGTTCCAGGGGCTGATACACAGCACCACACCACGGCTTTGTTGCGGTGCTGTTTGTTTAGAAGCCGTGAACATCTCTTCAGCACGAGCAGCATAATAACGGCAGAAATCAACGGCTTCCCGTACTTCGGCCACGCTATCACCCATCGTTTTACCGGCTTCTTTCACGCAAATGGCAATCAGCTCGTCGCGGTTGGCTTCCAGCGCGTCAGCGAGCTTACGCAGGCTATTGGCACGTTCCGTCACCGGCGTTGCGGTCCAGGCCGGGAATGCAGCTTGGGCACGATCAACAATGGCCTTCATTTCAGCCGGAGTTGCATGCAGATGGTAACCAATCACTTCATCATGATTGGCCGGGTTGCAGACAGCCTTAGCACCGGCGACAGGTTCTTGCGCTGTGGCGCGGGTCAACCAGTTGTCTAAGTTTGTGCGTAGCGGCGTTAAAGCATCAATTTCAGTTAAATCAATACCTTTGGAGTTTTTACGCTCGCTGCCATATAAATTGGCCGACAATGGAATTTGCGTGTTACGGCGTTGTTTCCAGCTGCGCACCAGTTCCACTGGGTCTTTCAGTAACGATTCCACCGGAATGTTTTCATCGACGATGTTATTCACAAACGAGCTGTTGGCACCGTTTTCCAGCAGACGACGGACTAAGTACGCCAGTAAATCTGAATGTTCACCGACCGGCGCATAAATGCGGCATGGCACTTTGTCATCGGCAACCACTTGGTCGTACAGTGCATCACCCATACCGTGCAGACGCTGGAATTCATAACCTTTGCGATCCGGCGCCATTTCTAAAATGGTGGCAACGCTATAAGCGTTGTGGGTGGCGAACATTGGGTAAATGCTGTCGCGGTATTCCAGTAACTTGCGGGCACAGGCCTGGTATGACACATCAGTCGATGGTTTGCGGCTAAATACCGGGAAATCGTCGTGGCCTTCAGTCTGGCTGATTTTTACTTCGGTATCCCAGTACGCGCCTTTGACCAGTCGCACCATCAGCTTGCGGCCAACTTTGACGGTCAGTTCGCGCAACCATTCAACTAAATGGATACAACGTTTGGAATAGGCCTGAATGGCCAGACCAAAACCTTCCCAGCCGGCTAAATCCGGATCTGAGAATACGGCTTCAATAATATCCATCGATAAATCAAGACGATCGGCTTCTTCGGCATCGACGGTAAAGCTGATGTTGTAGCCTTTGGCGGCCAGTGCTAACTGTTTTAATTTTGGTACTAATTCGTTCATCACGCGGTCACGGTGCGAAAACTCGTAGCGCGGGTGAATAGCCGATAATTTCACTGAAATGCCAGGGCTCTTAAACGGGCCACGGTTTTGCGCCGCTTTACCGATGACGTTAATCGCCATCATATAACTTTGGAAATAACGCTCGGCGTCGGCCATGGTGCGGGCGCCTTCGCCCAGCATGTCGTAAGAGTAGGTAAAGCCTTTGTTTTCCAGTTCAACGGCGCGCTCGACCGCTTTGTCGATGGTGGTGCCCATTACAAACTGGGTGCCCATAATCTGCATGGCATAACGCACGGCCTGACGGATCACCGGCTCGCCTAAGCGGCCGCAGGTACGTTTTAATAAGCCAAATTGGTGTTTTTTCTGGTCATCTGAATAGTTGACCAGTTTGCCGGTCAGTAATAAACCCCAGGCTGAGGCGTTAACGAATAAGGATTCGCTGTTGCCTAAATGCGAGCTCCAGTCACCCTGCGCCAGCTTGTCGCGAATAAGCTTATCGGCAGTGTGGCTGTCTGGCACCCGCAGCAAGGCTTCGGCCAAACACATCAGCACCAGACCTTCTTCGGTCGACAATGAGAATTCATTTAACAGTGCATCGACGCCACCTTTACCCACTTGCGCCTGGCGGATATTCACCACCAGTTGCCGCGCTTTTTCCCAGGCCCGCGAACGCGCTTGCACGCCGACATCGGCCAGCGGCAACAGTAAATCCAGTACTTTATCTTCATCGGCGCGGTAGAAATCGCGCAGGGTTTGGCGGAGCGGGGTGGTTGCGGTCAGATTGCCGTCAAATAGCATAATAATTGTCCCGGTTGATACAGAAGTAAATGCTGCATTTTAGTGAAATGACAGCCGTATTTGGTGGTTTATTTCCCGTTATAACCCTATATAATCTGGTTATCGCTTCCACAAACCAGAAAAAATACGGTTATGACCCAATCGGATAAACCCAGAACACTCGACAGGATCGACCGCACAATTTTAGACACTCTGCAAAAGGACGGCCGGATTTCGAACGTCGAACTGGCAAAAAGAGTGAATTTAAGTCCGAGCCCCTGCATCGACCGGGTGCGCAAGCTGGAACAAGACGGTTTTATTGAAGGTTACGGCGCCAAACTCAGCGCCTCAAAACTAGGCCTTGGCACCGCTGCCTTTATTCAGGTGACGCTCGACCGCACCACCGGCGCAGTGTTTGACCAGTTTCGCGATGCGGTGGTGAATATTCCGGAAGTGGCGGAGTGCCATATGGTGGCCGGTGGTTTTGATTATCTGCTGAAGTTGCGCCTTTCCAGTATGGAAGCTTACCGCGCCGTGCTGGGACGGATTGTCGATTTGCCGGGTGTATTGCAAACCCACACTTATGTGGTGATTGAAAAAGTGAAGCAGGATTCGGGCTTGCCGGTGTAGGGGTGGTGTAGTTCCGGTGAATGCGGATCGGGCCATTTAATCAGTGTTCGACAAGGGCGCGACTAGCCGCAGGCAGACCGCAGAAAACCATTTTTCGGTACGGAAAATCCTGTTTGTCGCTTGACGAGGAACTATTGCCAACTATGTTGTATTTAACTATGGAACGGAAAATACAACAGTGGATCAGTTGCATGTACTGCCTTTTAGTCTGAATCAGCATCAGTTGGCGATCCCGCTGGCAGAGGTGGTGAAAGTGCTGCCGGCGTTACTCTGGACGCCGTTACCTGGCGCGCCGGGCACTGTCGATGGGGTGATTAACATTCAGGGCATGCCGCTGGTGCAAATCAATCTGGCTCGCTGTTTTGGCTGGCCGGCACCGCCATTACAACTCTGGCGTCCGCTGTTGTGGCTGCAATTAAAGCGGCGGCAAGTGCTGATCCCAGTGGATCAGGTGGGGCCGGTGTTATGTTTTGACGCCGCTGCACTGCTTATCAACTCTGATCCGCAAATCAATAGCAATTTACTCAAAGGCGTGATCTGTACTGAAACCGGCGTGTTGCTGATCCAGGACATTGAACAGTTATTGTCGGATGCCGATGAAAGCATGCTGCAGGCTGCCTTGCAACAAGCACAATTGGCACATGCTGCGGCTTTGGTGCAACCATGAACATGCCAGCAATCTGGCTAGACCAGATTATCGAAAAAGCCGGACAGCATTTTGGCTTGTTGTTTCAGCAGGAGCAAAGTGCGGATTTGTTGTGCCGATTGAAATTGCGGGCGCAGGAGCTGCAAAAAGACGATGAGCTGGCCTGGATCCAACAAGTCGCACAAGCGGAATGGTCGTTGGCGCTGCAACATGAGTTGTTACCGGCATTGACCGTTGGTGAAACCTATTTTTGCCGTGATCCTTTTGTCACACAGTGGTTAATTCAGAACTGGTTGCCGAAGATCCAAAGTTCGCAAAGTGCACCGGTCCGGATTTGGAGTGCTGGCTGTTGCCGCGGGGAAGAAGCGTACAGTTTGTTGTTTTTGTTGTCAGAAGCGCTGGATTTGGCGCAGATGCGCTGTGGTTTGAACATGGTTGCCACCGATCTGAATCCCGAGTTTATTGCCAAAGCTGAGCAGGGAATTTATCGCGCCACGTCTTTTCGAAACGGTACCGGGCCATTCAGACAAAGGTATTTTTCAGTACTGTCGCCACAGCACAGCTGGCAAGTGAAACCGCAGTGGCGCGCTTTGATCAAATTTCAAACGCTGAACCTGATGGACTCCCAACCACATCCGGCCGGTCCTTTTGATTTAATTTTTTGCCGTAACGTCTTAATGTATTTCTCACCTGAACAAGCACATAACATCATCACCAGGTTTTTACAGCAATTGAATCCGGGTGGTTTGTTACTATTGAATGCCGTTGAAGCCAGTATTGCCACGCAAAGTGGTTACCATGGGTTTTGGGCTGTTGATAACTATGCAGTGCCTGCGAGTGCGTTAGCAGCAACTGCATTAGCACCGAGTACCTTCGTACCGAGTACCCGGCAGGCAAAGGCTGAAGATTTATCGGCTTTGCCAACCACTCAGCAGCCAGCAATCCATCAACCGGTCATTCATCAGCCTACATTGCCTCGACTTACAGCTCAGAAGCAAACAACCACTCTACCTCTGAGCGACAGCGTACAACAGGCGACAGCAACAGCTACAACTACGACCACGCCAGTGCAAACCGGTACCAGACCACGAGCGCAACCTCAGGCCGATTATTATCTGCAGCAAGCGAAAAAATCGGCCGATTTGCAACAACCGGAACAAGCGCGCCGCTGGCTCACCCAATTACTGGAATTGACACCGGATTCTGCCGCCGGACATTTATTGTCGGCGCAGCTTTATCGGCAGGAACTGCAGCCGCAACTGGCGTTGCAAGCACTGCAAAAAGTGCTTTATCTGGAACCGGATCTGATTGTCGCGCATTTATTAAGGGCAACTTTATCAAAGGAAATCGGCCAGCAGCAGACGGCGCTAAAAGAACTGCAACTGTGCACGCAGCTGTTGCAGCACTATCCATCGGCATTGGAAATCCCTTATAGCGATCAATTAAGTGCGGGTCAGCTGTATCTGATTTGCCAGCAGTTGGTCGCGGAAATGTCTGAATGAATAAGGAAATGGTGCCATGAATGAACCGGAAATTTGCCAAGACTCGCCCGCCACTGTCGCCGAGCCGGATCAACGTCTGCTGGATACATTGATGATGGATAAACTGCAGCTGCGCACCACGGCCATGGCACAACCGCCAAACTATCAATTTACGCAAACAATTGAAGTACTGAGATTTAATATCGGGACAGAACGTTACGCCATCGAAAGTTGTTATGTCGAACAGGTGCTGCCGATCCAGCAGATCACGGCATTATTTGATTTACCACCTTTTATGCGGGGCATTTGTTATGTCTGCGGCAAAGTGGTGTCGGTGCTGGATTTGCGGCTGATGTTTCAGCTGCCGGGTACCGGATTAAACGATCGAAATTTGTTGCTGGTGCTTCGCCACCAGCAAATGGAATTTGGTGTGCTGGCGGATGCGATTGTAGGTATTCAGACTTTAGATGTATCTGGGTTGCAACCAAGCCTGCCCAATCTCGACCCCCTTCGGACCCGCTATTTACAGGGTATTACCCCAGAGCAAACTGTGCTGTTGGATGGCAAAGCTTTGCTGACCGATCCGGAATTAATTATTTGTCAGGGATCCACATTATGAGCACTTATCTGTTGAGTTTACGCATCGGGACTAAGTTGTTGCTGGCGTTTTTAGTGTTGATTGCTGCCTGTGGCGCCACCTTAAACCAGGGGCTGCAAACCTTAGATGTTTATCAGACGGAATTTGAGGCATTTGACCGCCGGTTTAACCGAATATCCGATATTAAGGAAATCAAAACCAATGTGGCGATGTTGCATCAGTTGTTACTGCAACACCTTTCACAGCAATCGGCCTCAGTTAATTCCAGGCTGAACGCTATTCAACCGCTCCAAACGCCGCAACCGATACAAAACATCCAATCCATGCAGGGATTGCTCGATGAAAATACTCTGATTGTGCAACGGGTACAGGATTCACAGGGCAATTTGCCCGAAGTTGCCATGCTGATTATGGAATTACAGGAAGCCAGAGCGACCCATCAGCAGTACTTTCAAACTGAAGTGATCCCGCTTTCAGGTGTCGGGCAACAGGACGCTCGCTGGCAACAGGTATCCAGCAAAGGTTCGGCACTGAATGATCTACTGGTGCAAAAAGTTGTCGCGCTGGAACGGCTGACCGAGCGCTTGATGCAGCAATCCAAAGCGCAGGTCGAGCAGGAGTTTATTGTGCTCAAACAGCGGTTAACCCAGTTTTCGCTGCTGATGGTTGGTAGCGGCATTTTACTGGCCTTTTTATTAAGCCGACATATTGCTGCGCCTTTAGCCCGCCTGGCGTCCATGGCCGAGCAGATTGGTCGCGGCGAAATTCCGAAAGAAGTACCGGTTGACGACCGTCGCGATGAAGTAGGCAGGCTAACAGCCGCGTTCGCTACCATGAGTAATTATTTGCGCGAATTGGTGCTGGACTTAAATGAAAGCACTTCGGTGCTCGCCGCCTCCGGTGAAGAAATTCTGGCTGTGACCAATCAGGTCGCCACCAGCACCCAGGAAACCGCCACCGCGATCAGTGAAATTGTCACGACAGTGGCTGAGGTGAAACAAACCGCCACCCTGTCCGGCACCAAATCGCAGGAAGTGATGGAAAGTGCCGAGCTGACCAAGCAGGAGACGATAAGAGGGCGCTCCGCGGTGCAGGAAACGTTGAACAATATGGAGCGAATTTGTCAACAAATGCAGTCGGTCGCCGACAGCATTGTCCGACTGGGCGAGCAAAGTCAGGCCATTGGGGAAATTGTTGCAGCCGTTGGCGATTTGGCCGAACAATCGAATTTATTGGGGGTAAACGCCTCAATTGAAGCGGTGAAAGCCGGTGAAGCCGGTAAAGGCTTTTCGGTGGTGGCGCAGGAAGTGAAAGCGCTGGCCGATCAATCAAAACAGGCCACGACGCAGGTGCGGTCTATTCTGGGGGAAATCCAACGTGCATTAACTAAAACAGTGTTGCTGGCGGAGCAAAGTAGCAAAACCGTTGAATCGGGTTTTGAGCGCGCGCGTCAGGCCGGGCACGCCATTCAGACTTTAAGTGACCGGATTGATGAAAGCACCGGCGTGGCAATGCAAATTGCCGCTTGCAGTCAGCAACAAAAAATTGGCATGGACCAAATCGCGCAGGCGATGGAAAGTATTCGTCAGGCCAGTCAGGACAACGTGGTAGGCGCCCGCCAGGTAGATGTTGCGGCGCGAAGTCTGAACCAGCTTGGGCTAAAACTGCAACATATTGCGAAGAAGTTTTCGGTATAAGGCAAAACCATTATGGATCGCGAAGCGCTGCAAAAAATGTTGCTCATTAGTTTTCGGCAGGAAGCTGACGAAAGATTGCAGCTGCTTGCCGATCAACTGGCCAACTGGACTGCCACCAGTGCCGACCCGGCGCAAGTCGAAAACATGTTTCGCGAAGTCCACAGTCTGAAAGGTGCCGCCCGCTCGGTCGGGCTGCGTGACACTGAGCAGCTTTGCCATCATTGGGAAAGTTTGCTCGGCGCAGCCCGTAAGACACCAACGCTGCTGAATAACAACAGTATCGAACTATGTCGCCAGACGTTGCAGCTGGTGCTGACGCTCAGCAATTCAGGGGAAGTGCCGTTGCAGCAACGGCTGCAAATGCAAGCCGATTTGGAAGCTGCAGCGACTGGACAACCATGGCAGCTAGCACCAAACGCTCCAATCCTAGCCGATGCTCCTGTGATGACAACAGGTGAGACTGTTGAAGGCGGTGCCACCGCCGTCCCTGTTGCCGCGTCAGAGAGCCCCGCTATTGTTGCAGCCATCACTGTCGCCGCGCCAATGAGCCCCGCGGCTGCAACGACGACCACGCTGCAACCGCCATCACCAGGTGCGCCACAACAAGCCAGAGTGCGGGTGAACAATCAAAATTTAACCACCTTGTTGTTGTTGGCCGAAACCGTACAGCAACTGCAACAGGAAACCGCGGAGCAACACCGGCAACTGAAACAGCTGGCGCTGGACAGCGCAGTGTTATGCAAGCTGCAACATCAGACCCGGGTCTATGATGGCCAGTTGTTACTTTTGCTGGAGCAACTGCCGGCTGAACAACAAGAACCCCTGCACAACCTATTGCAGTATCTGGAAGCCAGTGGTACCGGGTTGGATCAGTTGCAGCACAGCAGTCACCGCTTGCAACGACATTCGGCGCGATTGTCCGCCGAGTTAGCCCAGTTGTCTGAAAATATGCACAGTGAATTGCAAGCAGTGTTGTTAGTCGAAGGTCAGACATTGTTCAGTGGACTGGCTGCGATGAGCCGCGATTTGGCGCAGCAAACTGGCAAGCAACTACAATTCAACGCCACCGACAATCAGCTACACATCGACAAACGTATTGTGGATGAGCTTAAACCAGTGTTGCAGCACTTGATCCGCAATGCTGTGGACCACGGTATTGAAACACCGGAGCGGCGGCTGTCGCTGGGGAAATCAGCTGTGGGTCAGTTAACCCTGAGCTTAACCCAGCATGCTGCGGACAAATTTGAGCTGAAGGTCAGCGATGATGGCCAGGGCATTGACCCTGAGCGGTTAAAACAGCAGGCGCTGGCTCATGGTTTGTTCAATGCCGAGCAGCTGAATGACCTGTCTGAAGATGCTGCGTTACAGCTAGTGTTTCAAAGTGGTTTGTCGACCAGTGCCATGCTGACCGAAATTTCCGGACGTGGCCTTGGCATGGCCATAGTGCAGGACATCGTTGAAAAGTTGGCAGGCCAACTGAGCTTAGATTCGGTGCCTGGTCAGGGGTTAACCATTTCGATGTTATTACCGACCAGTGTGTCGACATTCCGGGCTGTACTGGTGCGCTGTGGCGAACGGACACTGGCACTGCCGTTGTTTGCGGTGGAGTCCTGCCTGCGGCTGGATAGCAGTGCCGTCCAATATGCCCAAAACCGAGCAACGTTGGCAGTTGGGGATCGGGTACTGGCGTTGTGGCGGTTAGCCGATATTTTGCAGCTACCGCTGACATCGTCAATTGCTGGCGCACAACAGTATTTTGTATTGATGAAAGTGCGCGGCGAATCTTTTGCACTGGCGATTGATGCCTTACTTGGCGACCAGGACATTACCGTCAAACCGCTTGGACCACAGCTGAAAAAAGTGCCTTGTGTATTAGGGGCGACGCTACTCGGTGATGGCCAGTTTATCCCAATTTTAGATCCGTTGACCTTGTACCAAAAAGCACGACAATTGCAAAGCGGCGCGCCAGCACCGGATCAACCCGTCCAGCAGCAAATCCGCATTCTGGTGGCCGATGACTCTTTTACCTCGCGCGCTTTGCTGAAGTCGATTCTGGAAACCGCAGGTTACGCTGTGACGACGGCCAACGATGGGCAGGAAGCCTGGAACCTGCTGAAACAACAGAGTTTTGAGGTGTTGGTTTCGGACGTGGAAATGCCAAAACTGGATGGTTTTCATTTAACCCTGAAAGTGCGGCATGACCCGGCCCTCGATAGTTTACCGATCATTCTGGTCACCGCATTACACAGTGCAGATGACCGGCAACGTGGGTTGGAGGTCGGCGCAAATGCGTACCTGATCAAAAGTGGTTTTGAGCAGGAAAGTTTATTAGACAGCATCAGGCGGCTGGTTTAAAGGCTGCTGTAACGGCTGTGATCAAGGCCGTTTTGAAAGTGATGATGGAGGAGCAGGCAGATGCACATCTTAGTGGTCGATGATTCGGCGGTAGCCCGGTTATTACTGAGCAGTATTTTTACGGCTGCCGGACATCAGGTGTTATTGGCTAATGATGGTTACGAAGCGCTGGAACTATTAAAACAACATAAACCGGACATTGTGACGATGGACGTGCATATGCCGGGGCTAAACGGTTTCCAGACCATTCTGCTGTTGTTGGAACAGTATGCGCTGCCGGTGATTGTGTTAACGGGCAGTCCTAATGCCAAATCGGCATCGACGGCTATTCAGGCGCTCGCATCAGGTGCTTTGGCTGTGCTGGAAAAACCAACAGGACCTACAGATCCGGAATTTGATACAAAAACCGCTGAGCTACTGCACGTGCTGCAACTGATGGTGCAGGTCAAAGTTGTGAAACGGTTTCGGTCGGTCACGATACCAAGGCCGCTGCCGCTTGACACAGTTCCGGTGCATTGCGCGCCGGCGGTACTGGCAATCGCAGCATCCGCAGGTGGCCCGGCGGCCCTGAAGTTGTTGTTACCGCTACTGGACAAAACGATTCCCTGGCCGGTGCTGTTGGTGCAGCACATCACGCACGGCTTTTTAGACAGCTTTACCGACTGGCTGCGGCAAATGTCGGACCTGCCGGTGCATATTGCCAGGCAAGGCCAGACGCTGCTCGCTGGGAATATCTACCTGCCACCCGATGGTTATCATCTGGAATACGATACTTCGCACCATATCAGGCTATGTAAGGCCGTCGCCGAGGATTTATGTGTGCCTTCAGCCAACCGGCTGTTTGTGTCGTTGGCGAGCCACCGGCCAACCGGGGTGGTGGCTGTTCAACTGTCCGGGATGGGACAGGATGGTGCGGCCGGGCTCAAAGCTATCGTCGATGCCGGCGGTTTGTGTCTGGTGCAGGATCCGGCGACAGCGCTGATTGACTCGATGCCCAATGCGGCACTGCAACGCTGCAAACCACATTATGTCGATAGTCCGCAAAACATCGCTGTATATATCAATACGTTGAGCAGCCGCCAAAGCTCGGTCAGTCAGAAGGAGACGCCATAATGTTTAATGAAGCGAATATCCTGATTGTGGAAGACAGTGCCACCCAGGCGGCGGAATTGCAGTTTTTACTGGAAAATGCCGGTTGCACAGTGTGGGTGGCTAAAGACGGTCTGGAAGCGCTGGAGATACTGGAACATCGGATCCCGACCGTAATTGTCAGCGATATCCAGATACCAAGAATGGATGGCTACCAACTCTGTCACCAAATTAAAAAAGCTGAAAGAACCCGCAATATTCCGGTGATTCTGGTGACAGGACTCGCCGATCCACGGGACGTGGTGCATGGGCTGGCCTGTGGTGCTGACAATTTATTGATAATACTCTGGCGCTTTAATTGGCTTTTCATTCTGTAAATGGAGCTGCACTTTTTTTTTCAGGCCATCAGCCGAGACAGGTTTTGCCAGAAAGTCATTGATATCGTAGGCATGGCTTTCCAATACCATATCTTTATAGGTGTTCCCGGAGAACATCAGCACAGGAATATTGTGTGGTGTGTTTAACGTGCCACAGCGCAACTTTTTCAGAAGCTCCAGACCATTTGGTGCTTTCATCTCAATGTCCGTAATCAGCATATCAATCGGCTCGCCATCCAGAATTTCAATAGCAGTTCGGCCATCTGTGGCTTTGAATACTTTGCAGTTTTGAATCGTGCTGATGACTTTGTATAAAAAGTCACACATCAGAAATACGTCATCAACGACCAGAATATGGAAGATACGGGCGGGCGCCAATGCAACACTCCTTCGTCTTGAAGTCGATATCCTCAATGACGCATTAAGTCATAGTTTAAGTATTTTAGACGTGGAAATTCCGGCTTGCCTGAATTGTCAGCAGTATCTGGTTTGTGTACAGATTTATTTCGTTAAAAATCAGGTAGGTCGAAAAAAATGGGGGCAGACAATACTGAGCTTTCCGGTACCACATTGTTTTTTTTAGCGATTTATTTACACAATAAAGCATTTTCTTTTTTCAATAATGGTGTTGGCAGTCAATGCCAACATTCATGTTTCCCGGAGTTTCTCCAGCACTTTGGGGGCACTAGTTGATGTAGTGACGGTCAGAATTTCGGGACTTACAGCCCTGAGTTTGCAATTTCGACGTTCTTTTCCCACACTGTAACTTGTTAACAACACGTTTGTTTCTGAGATCTATCCGGCTACAAACGCAGGACTACTTACGGCGCGGACTTTCGCCACAGATTACCGGTGCGGAGGTCTTTCACATGAGATTATTATGCGGTGCGCAGCTATCGGCGTTTTGGTCACCTATGCTGCGGATTTGTCTGGCCGGATTGGTCTTGGTTTTACCTGTACAGCCGTTGGCTGCGGTCGTTTTCGCATCTGTTGGCAATCAGGCTTTTCCCCAACAGCTTCCCACTCAACAAGCTCCCCAGTCACCGGTTTTCCTGCATCAAACAACCCCTATCGAATTTGGCTTACCGCCCATCCAGAAGTTTCTGCCAGCTGAATATCAGGCGCACCGGCAGAACTGGGCTTTTGCGCAAACCGCCGATGGCTTAATTTATGTGGGGAACTCTAGTGGCGTGCTGGAATACGATGGCTTGCGCTGGCGTTTAATTGAGATGCCGAAGAAAGTGGTGGTCAGGGCTCTGGCGGTGGACCCAACAAGTGGCCGGGTCTATGTCGGGGCTAAAGGTGACGTTGGTTATCTGGCACCGGATCCTCATGGGGTGATGCAGTACCATTCATTGTTAGCAGAAATTCCAGCAGAGCACCGTGCTTTTTCTCATGTCTTTCATTGTCATATCAATGCAAGGGGCGTGTTTTTTACCAGTATGGAGCGTTTGTTCCGCTTTGGTCCGGACGGTGTGCGCAGCTGGCCTGCGCAAAAGCAGTTTGTGCAAAGTATTAGCATAGACAATCGATTTTATCTGCGTGACGAAGGTATTGGTTTGTTAGAGCAAAGCGCAGACACATTGCAGCTCGCCCCTGCCGGGGAGCTTTTTGCCAGCCATCGGATCACCACCATGATGCAGTGGCCGGGTACTAAAGACCTGCTGATTGTGAGTTCTAAGTTAGGATTTATGCGTTACGACGGTCAGACGTTTCAGCGCTGGCCGACGGAAGTGGATGCTGAACTGCCGGACAAGCTGGTGTCCAGTCTCTGGGCCCTGGCAGACGGTCGGATTGCCGTCGGCATGCTGCAAGGCGGTATGTATATTCTGGATAGCAATGGCCGCAAAGTTGGTCAGCTCAACAGCCAGACCGGTTTGCCGGAAAACACCATCAAAAAGTTGCGGCAAGATCGGGAACAAGGTTTATGGGTTGGCACCGAAAACGGGTTGGCCCGGGTGCAGTTGGGCGGCGCCTTCAGTCGTTTTGACACCACCCATGGCCTGGATGGGATCACCTATGCGATGCAACGCTATCAAGGGCAGCTCTACGTCGGGACTACACAGGGGTTATTTCGTTTGATCCCGGGGCCGTTGCCGAAGTTCGAAGCAGTGCCTGGTGTGTCGGGCGTGGTGTGGGCACTGAAGGTGTATCAGGATCAGTTATTGATTGCTAATTTCGCCGGTGTCTACCGCTTGAGCGCGGCAGGGATGGAATTGTTGTACAAATTAGATGGGCCGCATGAGCTGTTGTTGCTGCCCGGGCCTAAACCACAGTTGCTGGTTGCTGAATTTGCCGGCGTCTCCCGCTTAGTACTGGAAG
The DNA here is from genome assembly GCF_001669775.1 of Rheinheimera sp. SA_1. GTDB lineage: Bacteria > Pseudomonadota > Gammaproteobacteria > Enterobacterales > Alteromonadaceae > Pararheinheimera. The sequence goes on along the minus strand of NZ_LXWK01000011.1, from coordinate 713,442 downwards.
GGCAGCAGTGGCGGCTGGCAGGGAAGATTGATGGGATCACCGAAAGTGTCCGCGGCATGGTGGTTGATGACGCCGGCGTGTTGTGGCTCAAAGGTCGTAATCAGAAATGGTTGTTGCGGCTGACTCAGACCGGGCCAGACTGGCAACCCAGCCAGATTGAGATCCAGCGCTTTGACCTTGGCAAACAGTTCAGCAATTTCGGCTCGGACTGGTTGGTGAATGTTGAGGGGCAGGCGCGGATCATTTACCAAAACAGCTTGTATCAGCTGGATGTTGCCACTGGCCAGCTGCAGGCCGACCCGCGTTTTCAAGGGTTATTCGCCGCAGAGGAATACCATATTGTTGCCGTAGGCAACATCAGTGAAGGACTGGTGGTACTGGCGCGGCATCAAAGCAGTCAGCACTTGCTCATTGGTAAAGCGATTCGGCAAGCGGACGGCAACTTTTTGTGGCAATTGCAGGATGACAGTGGCTTCAGCGATGTCGACAGCTGGCATCGGGAGCCTGACGGCCGCATCTGGCTTGGCGGCACCGAGCTTTATCAATGGGATCCAAAGGTGCCTCCGTTTGAAGCTGTGCCTTTTCAGTTGCTGCTACGCAACGTGGTTGCAGCCGATGGTCAGGTATTAAATCATCCCACCGGCGCTGTGCTTTCGCTGAACGCCCAGCAAAACAAATTGCGATTTGAATTCGCGGCCACCAGTTATCAGAGTAAAAACCAATACGCCGTCTGGCTCGAAGGGGTAGACAAAGGCTGGACTGAATGGAGCCATGAAGCCTTTGCCAGTTATAACAGTTTGTGGGAAGGCCGGTATTTGCTGAAGGTTAAAGCCCGTAATAGCGCCGGTGTCGAAGCGCACATGACGCCGCTACAGCTACAAATTGCCCCGCCCTGGTTTCGTACACCCTTGATGTACATCAGTTATTTACTGGCGCTGTTTTTATTGATCAACCGCTGGTATCGCTGGCGCACCAAAAAGTTACGTCAACAGGCACTGGCATTGGAGACGATGGTGGAGCAGCGCACCCATCAGCTGTCCGAGGCAAAAATTGTGGTCGAGCATACAGTGGAAGAGCTGCAACACACTTTGACCTCACTCAAATCGACCCAGCGCCAACTTGTGCGCTCAGAAAAAATGGCGGCATTAGGGCAGTTGGTTGCTGGCGTAGCGCATGAAGTAAATACACCGCTCGGCGTGGCACTTACCGGCAGCAGCTTTTTACGCGAAAGCACCGAAGCTTTAGCCGGTACTTTAAGTACAGGACAGCTACGCAAACAGGATCTGGATAACTTCTTAGGCTCGGCGCTTGAAAGCTCGCAGCTGATCGAGCGTAATTTGCATCGCGCCGCTAATTTAATCAGCAATTTCAAACAAGTCTCGGTCGACCGAACCAGTGGCGACCGGCGACAATTTGAGCTGAAAAGCTTTTTGGCCGAAGTCGAGCAAAGTCTGGTGACCCTGTGGCGCCAGCGGCCGCTGCAGTTCACTGTAGATTGCCCGGCTGGCATCAGCATGGATAGTTTTCCCGGCACGCTGAGCCAGGTGATTACCATTTTGGCACAAAACTCGTTATTGCATGCTTTTGCGCCAGATGAGGCGGGGTTGATGATGTTAAGCGTACGGGTGCTGGAAAATGAAATTGCAGGAACACCCGCGCAAATCGAACTGAGTTTCGCCGACAATGGCAAAGGCATTCCGGCAGCAGATTTAGACAAAGTGTTTGAGCCTTTTTTCACCACCAAAAGAGCCCAAGGCGGCACCGGCCTTGGTTTGCATATTTTGTTTAATTTGGTCAGTGAGCGGTTGGGCGGCACGGTTTATGTGGAAAGTGGCTATGTGAAAAGCGGGCAGGCTCGTAGCTCGATGAGCGAAGGCTCTCAGCTAGAAAGTTCGCCAATTGACAGCCAAACGCCGCAACAAGGCTGCCGATTTATCCTGCTGTTACCGACGGTCGCGCCCAGTGTTTCGTAAAACGTAGCCCCGATAAGCTAAGCGCCATCGGGGGCATGCATTTTGCGACAGTATTGACGCAATGCATGATGTGAAGCTTCGCAATTTAGCAACCTCAACTTCAGCCTCAATCGATCATCGAATCATCAAATGAGTCCTGACGCTCAGCACGTCAAAGTGTTAGCCAGTCGCCCAAATATCATTAATTCTAAAATTACGGATTTAATGTCAAATTTAATCCAATTTAATAAATAGAACGGCAGGTCTATAGTAACACCATCGACAGAACGATGACTGTCGAAACAACCCAAAGCAGTCATTCTGAACTTAACAAATTGAAGGTGAATATTATGAGCAAGTCCTTGATCAAAAACGTATTAACAACTGAAGCTGGTTTTGGCGCATTAGCATTGCGGGTGCCGGTGGGGATTATTTTCGCGGCGCACGGTGCACAAAAACTGTTTGGTTGGTTTGGCGGATATGGCCTGGAAGGAACCGGCGGCTGGATGGAAAGTATCGGTCTGGCACCTGGTGTACTGATGGCGTTATTGGCAGGTTCAGCCGAGTTTTTTGGTGGTCTGGCGTTGGTGCTTGGTTTGTTAACCCGTCCGGCGGCTTTTGCCTTGTCGATTGCGATGCTGGTGGCGATTTTCAGCGTACATTTTGCCAACGGCCTGTTTATGAGCAACAACGGTTATGAGTTTGGTTTGGTGTTGCTGGCAGCGAGTGTGTCGTTACTGTTTAGCGGTGCCGGTAAAGCTTCATTGGATGCGCTGATTGCCAGGAAGCTATAACTCAATTTAACAACTATACCCGTGCAAAAGTCTGTAGATGCTGTAGCGATAATCAACAAATGCCCGGCGCTAGGCCGGGCCAAGGAAAATAAAATGTTTGAAGTGATCCGATCGAATGAACGTGGTGGTGCCCATTTTGGCTGGTTAAAAAGCAAACACACTTTTTCCTTTGGCGACTATTACAATCCAAAACAAATGGGCTTCTCCGCGCTGCGGGTGATTAACGACGACCAAGTCGCGGCGGGTGCCGGTTTTCATACCCACAGCCATAAAAATATGGAAATTATCAGTTATGTGTTGTCGGGTAAGATTGCCCACAAAGATTCTGCTGGCAATGAAGAAGTGCTACCAGCAGGCGAATTTCAGCTGATGAGCGCCGGCAAAGGCATTTCGCACAGCGAATTTAATGCCAGCCAAACCGATGATCTGAAGTTTTTACAAATCTGGATCCAGCCGAACCAATTTGACGGTGCGCCTGGTTATCAGCAAAAAGACTTTGGCGAAGCGGTTGGTTTGACGGAAGTCATCACTGCAGATGGTCGCAACGGTACGCTGAAGATGAAACAAGATGCCAGCCTGGCGCAGATGATTTTATTGCCGGCGCAGCTGATTAACCTGCCGGTAACAACAAATCGCGCTTATTATCTGCACCTGATCCATGGTGAGCTGACACTGCAGGGGCAAACTCTCAAGGCTGGCGACGGCATGAAATTGGCAGAGCTAGACGAACTGACGGCAACTGCCGGTGCTGAGCATGTCAAAGCGCTTTGGTTCGATCTGCCAGGCGTTTGATTTGCCGGCAATTTAAGTTGAAATATCGTCAATAACGCAAGCAAGTGCAGTCGCAAGGGAATCAATGAACTTAGAAATGTGGTTGATGTTAAGCCTGGTGGTGGTGCTCAGTGGCATTTCCAAAGCGGCTTTTGCCGGTGGTCTGGGTTTATTGGCGATGCCATTGATGTTGATGGTGTTTGATCCGCATACCGCACTTGGCGTGTTGTTACCGATTTTACTAATGCTGGATGGTTTTACCCTTCGAAAATATTGGCAGCGCTGGTCGCTGCCAATTTTATTGCAGTTACTGCCAGCTGCTATTGTTGGCATTGTGGTAGCCGCTTTATTGTTAGGCTCGCTTTCAACCAGCCAATTACAGTGGCTGATTGGCGTAGGTTCGGTGTTGTTTGCTTTGCGTTATTTTCTATTGCGTCAGCAAGCAATGCCGTGGCTGGCAAGCCGCACCGCTGGGGTGGTGATGGGGTTGTTAAGCGGTATCAGTTCGACCTTGTTACATGCCGGTGGCCCACCGCTGGCGATGCATTTATTAGCCCGCAAGTTGCCCGCGACTGAATATATCGCGACTTCAGCGGTGTTTTTTGCGGTATTAAATGTGGTGAAAGTACCGGCTTTTGTCTGGCAACAGCAACTGACGCTGGATTTATTGTGGCTGGCACTGCCATTTTTACCTCTTTGTTATTTCTCAATTAAATTAGGTTATTGGCTCAAGCAAAAAGTCAGTGACCGGCATTTTTTACCGGCAGTGCATGGGTTACTGTTGCTGGCGGGTGGCAAACTGATTTGGCAGGCAATTTAGGTTTTAAATCAACAACCCCGGATTTTCAGGGATGACGGGTATATACCCAAAATCATTGGAGATTCGGGTAGGCGACGAGAGAGTGAGACTGGAACGCCAGCCCGGCCCAGAGCATAGCAGTTCTATGTGACTGGGGCGAATGAGCGAAGGCAACAACCCCGGATTTTCAAGGATGACGGGTATTAGGAGAAACGAATGGCACGTTCAACGATTGAACAATGGCGGATGTTTAAAGCTGTCGCTGAACAAGGCGGTTTTCAGCAAGCGGCGGATGTGATCTATAAAAGTCAGTCCAGCATTCACCATGCGGTGCATAAAATGGAAGAATTGCTGGGGGTGACTTTATTTCAGGTAGAAGGTCGCAAAACCATGCTGACCGCCGCTGGCGAGCAATTGCTGCGCCGGGTTAATTATTTGCTGGCCGAAGCCGAACGCATGGAAAACGTGGCGCTGAATTTAAAATCCGGGGTGGAATCCAGCCTCAATATCGCAGTGGATGAAGCTTTCCCACGCGATAAATTGTTTCAGGTACTGGCAGCGGTTTCAGCCGAATATCCGCTGATCCGCATCGAACTTTTAGAGACCATTCTTACCGGCGCCAACGAGTTACTGCGCCAGGGTAAAGCCGATATCGCATTGTCGCCTTTTACGCTACCGGATAATTTATCGGAAGATATTTGTCAGGTGGAATTTATTGCGGTGGCCGGGCGCGAACATCCACTGAATTTGCCACCCCGTGAACTGACACTGGAAGAGCTGAAAACCTGTCGGCAGATTGTGATCCGCGACTCGGCGCTGGAGCAGAAAAAAGACGTGGGCTGGCTCGGTTCCGATCAGCGCTGGACCGTCAGCCATGTCGGCACCTCCATCGAATTACTGCGCAAAAACCTCGGTTTTGCCTGGCTACCGCTCACTGCGGTCCAGCCATTTCTGGATGATGGCACATTAATACCGCTGCAATTACCACGTGGCGCTAAACGTTCTGCCACTTTTTATCTGAATTTTAATGATGCCGACACTTTGGGACCGGTGGCGCGTAGTTTTATCGGGCACTTAAGGTTTTTGACTTAGCCTTTGCAGCGGGCTTCGCACTTTAAACAACTTTTCGCAGCGACCACATCAGTTCAGCACTATCGCAACTCAGGACATTTGTCATGTTTTAACATGACAGTTGTCACTGTGCAGGCGAGTAGAAAACCTTGAAGATAACTCCATCAACAACGCAGTCGCCACAGGCGACGATGGAGCACCAAGATGAACAATCAAGCAACAAGCCCAAGCAAATCCTTAGATACACAATTGGCAGAATTCCGGAACCGGCGCTTTTTGGCGACGCCGCTGGCTGGGACTATCATCTGGAGTTTACTCATTCTGACCGGCGCGTTCTTGCCACCCACCTTTGCGGTTTGGGCGGTGTTTATCGGCACCGGCAGTATTATTTATCTGGCGCTTGGACTGGCAAAGTTAACCGGCGAGTCGATGAAATTTCAAAAAGGCAGTGAACGCAATTTTTTTGATACTTTGTTTCTTAGTGCTGTAGGTATGAGTTTTTTGGTGTATGCGTTGGCTATCCCGTTTTTCCTGGAGGATTACCGCTCCTTACCATTCACCGTTGCGGTGTTGGCCGGCATCATGTGGTCACCGGTTAGTGTGCTGCTGCAACATTGGGTCGGAGTATTCCACGGCGTGGTGCGCACTGTACTGTGCACTGCGGCCTGGGTCATCGCGCCTGAGCACAGTTTTATCCTGCAACCAGTGATTGTGGTGGCGGTGTATCTGGTGAGTATTATGGCGCTGGAACAACGCTGGCGCAGTATGCAGGCAGAGGTCGGAACTGTTTCTGCAGATTGTACTTTACGCAATATCTGATTTATAACAAATGCTTATTCAGCCTACCCGACAGTCATTCCGACTGGCGGGTGTGGTGTTTTGGAGCAAGTAATGACTGATTTAAAACAGGCGGTGGCCACGCAGCTGGCCAATATCGAACAACGTAGTGGTAAGTCTTTAAGTGAATTAACTCTGATCATCAGTAACTCAGGTCTGAGCAAACACAGCGAGCTGGTCACCATGCTCAAAACCAGCTTGGGCATGGGCCATGGCGATGCCAATACGCTGGTGCACACGGTGCGGCAAACTGATGGCCAGTCTGCCGCCGAAGGCCTCGACGAACTTCAGGTGTTGGATGGTTTATATACGGGAGCAAAAGCAGCACTGCGGCCGATCCATGACGCATTACTGGCCGAAATTCAACAATTTGGTGAGTTCGAAGCCTCGCCGAAAAAGACCTACGTCAGTTACCGGCGCAACAAGCAATTTGCGATGATTGGCCCTGCCACCAATAGCCAAATTGAAGTCGGGCTCAATATCAAACAGCTGCCGGAAGACCCAAGGCTGAAAGCCTTGCCAGCCGGGCAAATGTGTAATTTTAAAGTCAGGTTATCGAACGTCAGCGAAGTGGATGCGCAATTACTGGGGTGGATCCAGGCGGCATTTGCTGCAGCAGGCTAAAAGTGTTAACTGTGGGGTCAGAGTCAATTGTTAACAAAAATCCGTTAACAATTGACTCTGACCCCGAAGTTTACAATTACATCCAGCGATCTTTACGGCGACGGCTTGGCGTGATGATTGGGAGGATCAGACCAAGGAGTAAACCAGCCGCCAGAATGCCACCGCCAATCACCATTTTATTTTGCACCAGCGGTGGGTTTTGCTCGGCCAGTTGTTTGGTCAGTGCGATAGTGGTTTGTTTGGCCAGTTGTGCTTCTGCGAGGGCAGCGTCACGCGCGGTTTCAGCTGCTGTCACTGTAGCTTGTAAGGTGCTGCGTTCTTGTTCGAACGAAGCAGCAATCATTTCCTGCTGACTGAGTTGTTGTTTTAAACTCTCCAGACTGGATTTTGGGCTGGCGGTATAGGTGATGTATTCGCCACTGAGCCAACCTTCGTTGCCGGCATTATCGCGAATTTTGATAAAGCCGTTGGCCGGGTTCTGGCCGATATAAGTGACGTTTTCACCAGCGCCAACTGTGGCGATACTACGATATTCGTTGCCAGGACCAGAGCGCACCGGGGTACTCAGGGTATCGATAATAAAGGCCGGTTTTTCGTTAGTACTGGGTTTTTCAACTGCAACAACCGGAGTTTCAACCTTGGCTGCCGGGGTTTCAGCAGTAACATCCTGGGCATTGACCATGGCGCTGGTAGCAGCCACGGTGAAAAAAACAGTGCTATAAACAGCGCGGGAAAAAGCAGAGCGGAACAAATCAGACATATCAGGTTCTCATTCAACCGGAACAGGCGAGTATTGCCTTGGATCATAGGGAGTTGTTAACCGGTTGACAAGCAAAAACACTTGCTGCGTGCCATTGGATGTCCTATGTTGCGCTCTTCAGCGCATATCTGCAGCAATGCAATTCAACAGTATCGCCAATCAGCAGCACAGGGGCATTAGTCGCATGAGTCTGGAAGTAGAATTAAAACTGTGGGTGACAGCCCCGATGTCAGCGGATCTGCTGCAAGAGGTCAGCGACTGTTGGCCAACGTTGGCTAAGCAAGTGGTAGCGCAGCCCCCGGTAACTTTACTGAATGCTTATTTTGAAACGGCCGCGCAGTGGTTTCGTCGCCACGACGCCGGACTACGCACCCGCTGCAAAAATGGTCAGTATCAGCAAACCATTAAGCTTGCCGGTCAGCAATTGGGCGCCGCCCATGTGCGGCCCGAATACAATCAGCCTTGCGCTGGTGTCGTCCCGCAACTCACTGACTTTCCTGCGGAAATATGGCCTGAAGGTACAGACGTTGCTTCTTTACAACAGCAAATACAGGAGCTGTTTCGCACCGACTTTGTTCGCCATTGCTGGGTGTTAACCTTGCAGGACGGTACCACAGTCGAAGCCGTGCTTGATCAGGGGCAGGTGCTGGCAGGCGGACTCCGTCAGCCGCTGCTGGAAATTGAGCTGGAGCTGATGGAAGGTGATGCGCAGCAGTTGTTTTTGCTGGCGCGGCAGCTGTTACAACGGCTGCCGCTTTGTTTAGGGTTTCAGTCCAAAGCTGAGCGGGGTTATCGTTTAGCACAGCAACAGCCGTTGCAGCTGGCTCCAGTCGCCATCGAACCAGAGTTAAGTTTCAGCCTGTTATTACGCCAGTTACAGCAGAATTTATGGTTGCAGCATGTAGCGCGACAACCTACAGAACAGCAGCAACTTGGCGCCGCAATAGCCCAACAATGGCAACAATTACAGCAGTTATTATCGACACAACAGGATTCAGCCCTGCAGCCGGATCAACAGCTGCAGCAGTTATTACGAGGTGCCGCCAGTCTCGAACTCACCCAATCAACATCGCTATCATTATGGCTGCTGGATTTTTCCGGTTGGCTGTTAGCGCAGCCTGTTGGAGCCGTCTGAAATGAGCGTTCAGCAAACAGCATGGCAAGCACAGCCCATCAGTACCGCGCTGCAACAAGCCGTAGCGAGCCAGTTATCCGTCGTGCCTGTCTTGGATATCGTGCAGGCGCTGCCACCGGCGCAACAGACGCAAATCCGGCATTTGGTCGCCTGCAGCAGCTTTGCCGGTCGCGTGTTGTTACAACAACCAACGCTAATCCCGACGATCCTGAGCGCAGAAGCACTGCCACCGCTGGTCCTGACAACTGATGCCGCCGAAGCGCAAGTGATGAGCCAGCTGCGACGGCATCGTAACGCCAGTCTGGTGCAAATTCTGACCGATGATGTGTTTGCCCGGCAATCGGTGGCACAGTCGCTACAACGGGTGTCGGCGCTGGCGGATCAACTGATCAACGCAGCTTATCATTGGGCCTATGCTGAACTCGCGAAACAATGGGGACAGCCGCTGGACGAACAAGGCCAGCCCATGCCGCTGTTGATCCTCGGTATGGGCAAACTGGGTGGCGGTGAGCTGAATTTCTCTTCCGACATTGATTTAATTCTGGTTTATCCACAAAACGGCGACACCAGCGGCGGCCGGCGAAGCTGTGAAAATCAGCAGTTTTACACCAGGCTCGGCCAGAAACTGATCGCGCTGTTGCATCAGGTCACCGCTGACGGTTTTGTTTATCGGGTTGATATGCGGTTGCGGCCTTTTGGTGATAGCGGGCCTTTAGTGCTGAGTTTTGCCGCTTTTGAAGATTATTATCAGGCGCAGGGCCGTGATTGGGAACGCTACGCCATGCTCAAAGCGCGGATCTTAAACCCGCTTGAGCCTTTTGCGCATGAACTTAAATCAATGCTGAAACCCTTTGTTTATCGACGTTATATTGATTTTTCCGCCATTGAATCCTTGCGCCGGATGAAACAACTGATTGAGCAGGAAAACCGCCGCCGCAACCGCATCGACAATATTAAACTGGGTGCCGGTGGTATTCGCGAAGTGGAATTTATTGTGCAAACGCTGCAGTTGATTCGCGGCGGTCGTATTCCGCAATTGCAACAACCCTCGATTTTTCTGGCGCTGCAGGCGCTTTCTGACAACGAAATTCTGAGCCAGGCCCAAGCCGACGCCCTGCTGCAGGATTATCTGATTTTACGCCAGGTTGAACAATTGCTGCAGGGCATGGATGATCAACAAACCCAGACCTTACCAGCGGATCCATTGTCGCGCGAGCGATTGGTGCTGGCCTGTGCCGCCAAAGACTGGGACGATTTAACCACACGGATTAACCAGGCGATGGCGCGGGTGCATCAGCAGTTTAAACAGGTCATTGCGCATGAAGATAACGCTGAACCTGAGCAGGTGTTGCTGGGCCGGATCCTCTGGGACAGCGAGTTGCCGGCAGTTGAACTGGCAGATGAAATCCACTGGCTGGCGGCTGAAGATGCGGTGCAACTGGTCGAAGCTGTGGTGCAGTTTAAGCACGATTGTCAAAAACGCAGTGTCGGTCCTCGTGGCAGGGAATTGCTGGCGAAACTGGTACCGCAATTATTGCATGATCTCGAACTGGAGCAGGCAGGATCGGCGGTCCTGAGCCGGGTGCTGGTGGTATTCCGGCAAATTGTCAGCCGTACCGCTTATCTCGAATTGCTATTTGAAAACCCCAAAGCCTTGCAGCAACTGGTGAAACTTTGTGGGCGCAGTGGCTGGTTGTCGACCCATCTGGCGCGTTATCCAATGTTGCTCGATGAGCTGATAGACCCGGAATTGCTGTATCAGGTGGCAACTGTGGCCGATTATCGCGATCGCTTACGTTTGCAGCTGTTACGGGTGCCGGAAGATGATTTAGAGTTGGTGATGGAAACATTACGCCAATATAAACAAGCACAGCAGTTACGGATTGCCGCTGCCGATATCACCGGCATTTTGCCACTGATGAAAGTCAGTGACCATTTAACCTGGCTGGCCGAAGCGGTGATGGAAAAAGTGGTAGATTTGGCCTGGCAGCAAATGGTTGAAAAATATGGCTATCCGGCCGGGCTCGCTGCAGGTTCAGCAAAAAACTTCGCCGTAGTGGCTTATGGCAAACTCGGCGGGCTGGAGCTTGGTTACGGCTCAGATCTGGATTTAGTATTTTTACACCAATGTGATTCGCTGGCGGATACCAGTGGTGACAGAGCCATTGATTCGCGGCAGTTTTACTTAAAACTGGTGCAACGGATTTTGCATCTTTGTACCACCCGCACCGCCAGTGGTGTGCTTTATGATGTCGACACACGGCTGCGTCCATCCGGTAATGCCGGTTTGTTAACAGTGCATATCGAAACTTATCGTGATTATTTGCTGCAAGATGCCTGGACCTGGGAGCATCAGGCTTTGGTACGCACCCGGTTGATTTATGGCGATGCGGTGATTGCCAAGCGTTTTGATGACATCCGTGCAGAAGTACTGGCCAAGCCCCGTGATTTACCAAAACTACAGACCGATGTAGTGGAGATGAGGCAAAAACTGCGGGAACACCATGGCGTCGATAATGCCGAGGTGAAGCATGCCGCAGGCGGTGTGGTTGATTTGGAATTTATCAGTCAATATCTGGTGCTGGCTTATGCGGCAACTTTCCCGGCGCTGTATCAGTACAGTGACAATATCCGCATTCTGGATGCGGCTGTGATCGCTGGGTTGATGCCGTTGGAACAGGCAGGATTATTGCAGCAGGCTTATCGGGATTTACGCGGTGTCAGTCACCGGCTGACGCTGGAACCAGTCGACACCACCGATTTGCCGGATGTCAGTTCGGCGATGCAACAAGTTCAGGCTAGTTGGGCGTCGGTGCTGGGGAACGAGCAGGCGCTTCCGCATTAAGGTGGGTGCAATTGCTATCGAGAAACGGGTTGTTTTTGTCGGTGATCACTGCGGCCCGTTCTTTCGGACACAAAAATACTAAAATCGGTGTTTGAAAATCTGGCGCAATAGCGGTGGCAATGTCACGCAGGGTGGTCAGGTAGTCGCCTTCGCTGTGGAAATAATGTTTCACTACATAATCCCGTGGCAAGGTCCAAATCAGTTCAATGCCTTCACTGTCGGCAAAACCGGTCATCTGATCGCGGATTTTGCTGCCTTGCTGAAACTTACGTTGGGTGGAGTTGCCGGTCCAGTTGGGGCCCAGCTCCGGCACTGTGTTGGTGCGCGCGGCCAGGGTTTGGGTCAGTTTGTCGCTGGTGTCTGGTAACTCGACGATAAATTCTTTTGATACGTCTTTGCTGCCGTCCAGCGAATAGCGGATTTGTTCATAAAAATTGGTAAAGGTCTGGGCGGCAGTTTGTGAATGCTTGACTGGTGATGTGGTGGGGCTGCTTTTAAACAGATCCGGACTGAACAACACCACAAATGCGATGATTAACAGCACCACTGCTGCAGATAAGTGTTTGACCCAAAACCACATGATTGCAATCCTTTTTCTGCTTGTAGCCGTCATACTAGTCAAAGAAACCGACCCTGCCAACTGCTATTTCGCCGGGTGCCCATAAAGTTAATAGTAGCTTGGGTCTGACTCTGCCGGCCGGGTTTTAAAACGGCGGTGCAACCACATATATTGTCCGGGCGCCTGTAATACCGCCTGTTCAACAATCTGATTTACCAGCGTAATGTCTGCTACATCATCGCCAGTCGGGAAATTTTGCAACGCAGGCAAGGCTTGTACCCGATACCCTTTGTTGCCGGGCAGACTTTGGGTATACACCGGCACCACACTGCAATTAGCTGCTTTGGCGAACAGTGTGGTTCCTGTGGTTGAAGCGGTATCCGCGACGGCGAAGAAGGGGACAAATACCGCCCGCTTGCGGCCGTAATCCTGATCCGGCAGGTAAAAGCAAATTTCACCGCTGTTCAAGGCTTCGATCAGGCCTTTTACATCACGTTTGCCAATCATATATTTATTACTGCGAATGCGGCCGCGGTACATGAAAAATTCCATCAGCGCATTATTGTGTGGCCGGTAAAAACCAACGCTGGGGTGAGTCAGACCTATTACCCGGCCGGCGGCTTCTAAGTGCAGCATGTGCGTCGCTAACAGCAAGACGCCTTTACCCTGGTCAAGTTCCGCCTGAATATGCTCAAAGCCGTCAAATTGCGCCAATTTTTTAAAACGCCAATCCGGCCACCACCAGCCAATAATGGTTTCAATCAGCGCACAACCGGTTTGCCGGGCGTTCTCCTGCAGCAGTTGAGCTTGCTCGGCAGCAGTTTTTTCGGGAAAACACAGTTCAAGGTTACGGCTGGCGATTTTGCGGCGGGATTTTAATAACTTAAAGGTTAACAGACCCAAACTACGACCCAACGCCATCAGCCAGGAATAAGGTAACCAGCTCAGCAGATAAGCCACGCCTAATGCCAGCCACAACAGCCAGTAACGAGGATGCAATAACGATAATTGAAAAGGTGGAGACTTGATCAAGGTGGGTCCTCAAACTGGAAAAACGGCATTGTAACCGAAATCCCGGCTGAAAACAGATCAGAGCTGGAGGTCTGTTAAAGCTGACTTTCAGCACAAACAAAAAGGTCCGGCGCACCGGACCTTTCAAACTTAAAACCTTAGAAAGTTATGCACCTAACGAGCGGTTGACGATATCCAGATCCGCTTCAGTTAAGGTACCAGCAGCCTGTTTCAGTGATAATACTGCGAGGATATAATCGTAACGGGCTCTGGTTAGATTGCGGCGGGCATTAAACAGGTTCTGCGTGCTGATCAGGACGTCGACGATAGTCCGGGTGCCCACTTCAAAACCAGCTTCAGTGGCTTTTAACGCACTTTCTGCCGAAATCACCGCTTGCTCCAGTGCTTTAATACCGGCAATCGCAGCGCCAACGTTGTTATAAAAACTACGGGTCTGACGCAATACGCTGCGATGGCCTAATTCCAAATCTTCGCTAGTAGCCACATAGTTGGCACGACGAACTTCCTGATTGGCTGAAGTGGCGCCGCCAGAGTAAATTGGCACACGCAAAGTCACACCAACCGAATCGCTATCTTTTTGGAAGGTATTGCGACTGTCGTTTATCGTTTTTGATGCATCCAATGCAACTGTTGGATAATGTCCGGCGTCTGCGATGTCAATATCGTTCTGGGCAATTTCTAATGCCAGTTTGCGGACTTTTAAATCGAGATTATTTTCTTCTGCCAGCGCGACCCAGTCAGTTGCAGCAGCTGGTTGTGGTGCAACCGGCGTGAAGTTGGCAGTATTTAACGGTGCCAGTTTTGAGTGGTATTCACCGGTAATTTCCTGCAATGCTTCTTTGGCATTTTCCAGCGCATTGGTGGTGGCGATTTCGCGCGCTACTACGCTGTCATATTGTGCTTGTGCTTCATGCACGTCGGTAATGGCAGTTAAACCGACCGCAAAACGTTGTTTGGTTTGTTCCAGCTGACGTTCAACGGCACGCTTTTCAGCCACCACAAAAGTTAAATCGTCGTCGGCGCTCAGCACATTAAAATAAGCAGTGGAAACCCTGACAATCAGCGCTTGCAACGTAGCGTTGTAGCTGGTTTGGCTTTGCAGTGCTTGTTTTTCAGCAGTCGATAAATTTGACCAGTCAGCCCAATTGAAAATCGTCTGTTGTAAGGTGATTTGATTAGTATAACTAGTTGAAAATGAAGAGGTTACACCAGTAGTTTTATCGCGGCCTTTACCGATACTCGATGAGAAACCAATATCAGGTAAAAAATTAGCTTTGCTGATATCTATCGCAGCTTTAGCCGCATCGCTTTGTGCTGCAGCGCGCAATACCAGAGGGTCTTTTTTTAATGCGAGTTGATAAACATTTTGCAGGTTTTCTGCACTGGCTTGCAGACTTAACAGGCCGATGGCCGCACAGACCAGTGAATGTAATAAGGTTTTCTTCATAGCCCAATCCTATGGAATAACTAAAGTGAACGAATAATATCGTGTTAGCGTACACTAAGTCACAACTAATGCGTAAAAGTTGTACGGCTAAGTGTAACAGAATGTGAGTGGTATTATGTCTGAAATCAAGGGGATCGAGTATCCCACTTTCCAACATGATGATGTTGACATCCTCGGTCAACGCACGGTTTTTCAGGGTTTTTTCCGGATTAATGAATACAAAATGCGTCATCGGCTGTTTGCGGGCGGTTGGAGTGAGGTGGTCACCCGGGAAATGTTCGAGCGCGGTCATGCGGTGGTGGTGTTGCCTTATGACGTGAACTTTGATCAACTGGTATTGATCGAACAAATCCGGTTGGGAGCGAAGGACAGTAGTCAAAGCCCCTGGTTGTTGGAAGCTGTTGCCGGCATGATTGGTCAAAATGAAGACGGTCAGGATGAAGAACGCGAGCAAGTGGCAAGGCGCGAAGCATTGGAAGAAGCAGGTTTAACACTTGGCCGGTTAGAGCCAATGCTCAG
The DNA here is from genome assembly GCF_001669775.1 of Rheinheimera sp. SA_1. GTDB lineage: Bacteria > Pseudomonadota > Gammaproteobacteria > Enterobacterales > Alteromonadaceae > Pararheinheimera. Next base: position 698,297 of record NZ_LXWK01000011.1, on the reverse strand, counting down.
TTATTTATCCAGTCCTGGCGGCACTACTGAACGGATTTATTTGTATTTAGGCGAATTAATTGCCCCGGTGCAACCCGGCGTTTTTGGATTGCCGGAAGAGCATGAAGATATCCGGGTGCATCTGATGAGTCGCAGTGAAGCGATGCAATTATTGGCCGATGGTAAAATTGACAATGCGGCGACAGTGATTGCACTACAATGGTTGGAATTAAATCACGCAAAAATTCGTGCGGCCTGGGAGTAGCATTCAGCCATGACGTTGTTGGCCAAAAAACGCAGTTATAAGCCATATGTGCCGGACTTCCTCACGCTATGTGAACGGAATTATGCCCAGCTGCGATTCTTTTTACCAGGCGCGGTGGCAGCTCACAATGCCGGTGCAGGGGCCGCCACTATCAATGCTGGCGCTACCAGCGCAGGTGACAGTAAAGTCATTCAAATCAACGAATACGAAGGCTACCGCATTAAACTGCTGGAGCTTTGTAAATTCACCACCACCATCAAAATTGAACATGTCAGCGACACTGCTTTGGGTTGGTTGCGGCCGCAATTTGAAGTACGGTTATATCACGATGCCCGGCTGGCTGAAGTGGTGTCTTGTCAGCAAGTACGGCGTTTTAAAGCAGTGTACGATTACCCAAATCTTGAAATGATGCAGCCCGATGAAAAGCGGCAAATTAACTTGCTGCTGCGCGATTGGTTAATGTTGTGTCAGCGCCAGGGGTACCATAATGTGGAGAGCTTAAGTTAGTGTCTGCCCGTTATCAGTTTGCCGTAAAACCATTTTACCGTTTGTTACAACTCACTGACTGCCATTTGCTCGCTGACCCTCAGGGCGATTATCAGCAGATTAAGCCTTATCAGCATCTGGCCTCCTTGCTTAGTGCTTTAAAAAACCAGCCTTTTGATGCGTTGATCCTGACCGGTGATTTAACCCAGGATCACAGCCTGGCATCTTATCTGTTGTTGGCCGATTTACTGAAGGGCTGGTCATCACCGGTGTTTTATTTACCGGGCAATCACGATGAACCCGCGTTAATGGCCGAAGCCTTTGCCAAACCACCTTTTGTTGCTGCCACCGAACTATCAGCCAGTGGCTGGAAATGGTTATTATTAAACAGCAAAGGGTCAACGCCGGCCGGAGAAGTTGACCCGCCAAGATTACTTGAACTTGAAGCTGCCCTTAAAAACGACCCAACGCCAGTCTGGATATATTGCCATCATCATCCAATACCGATTGGCGCAGCTATTGACCGGCATTCGCTACAGCAACCCGAAGCACTACTGACGTTATTAGCAGCACACCCACAAGTGAAAGGTCTGGCGCATGGCCACTGCCATCATGCTTATCAGACTACTCATGCTGCTGGTTTGACTATTGTTGGTTGTCCGGCGACTTCAGTGCAGTTTACACTAAGCGCAGATTGGCAAACTGAAGATCAGGGGCCACAGGGTTGTGTCTGGAATTTTGCTGCCGATGGCAGTGTATATTGGGAGTTTATCCGGCTTTGACTGCAAAATTAGTGCTGTATCTGCATGGCTTTGCCAGCTCGTCACAATCTGAAAAAGCGCTGCTGACCGCGGACTATTTTCGGCAATATTTACCGCAACATCAGTTGTTACTACCAGATTTGCCTTACACCCCGTTCGAGGCCGTTGCCGCTATTGATGAAGCACTGCAAGGTCGCATTCCCGATGCCATCATTGGCAGTTCATTGGGCGGTTTTCTGGCGACCCGGTTGGCAGAAAAGTTTCAGTGTAAAGCAGTGCTGATTAATCCGGCGGTACAACCACATTTGTTATTGCAAAACCATCTGGGGCGCTATTTTCACCCGGTGCTGCAGCGTCACTATGAGGTCAGCGCTGAACATCTGCCACAGCTGGCTGCCCTGGTACCCCAAAAACCGTCTGCAGAATCATCAATAAAAGTGTTGTTGCAAACTGGTGATGAAGTGCTGGATTATCGTGAAGCGCTCGATTTTTATCAGTATTGTCAGTTAGATGTACAAGAAGGCGGCGATCACAGCTATCAGGGCTATGCCAATCGGTTGCCGGATATTGTCAAATTCTGCCAATTAGCGTAAAACACTGGTGATCAATACAGTGACTTTTGATACTGTGACTTTTAATTCAGTATCTTTGCACCCCGTGGCCATCGCCGCGCCGGAATGCCTTTAGCTCCCAGAGTAAAACCATGACTGAACAACTTTATAATGCTGATTCGATTGAGGTACTGACCGGTCTTGAACCGGTGCAGCGCCGTCCCGGAATGTATACCGATACCACCCGCCCGAACCATATGGGGCAGGAAGTCATCGATAACAGCGTCGATGAAGCTTTGGCCGGTCATGCTGATCAAATTCAGGTGATTTTGCATCCGGATCAGTCGCTGGAAGTCATTGATAACGGCCGTGGTATGCCGGTCGATATTCATCCGGAGGAGGGCGTCAGTGGGGTGGAACTAATTTTGTGCCGCCTGCACGCCGGCGGTAAATTCTCCAACAAAAATTATCAGTTTTCCGGTGGTCTGCACGGGGTAGGTATTTCAGTGGTCAACGCCTTATCAACCCGGGTTGACGTGGCCGTACGCCGTGATGGCAATGTCTATGAAATGGCGTTTGAACACGGATTTAAAGTGTCGGAACTGGCGATTACCGGCACGGTTGGCAAGCGTAATACCGGAACCCGCGTGCGGTTCTGGCCAGATCCAAAGTATTTCGATTCCAATAAATTTTCGGTCAGCCGGTTGCTGCATGTGCTGAAAGCCAAAGCGGTATTGTGCCCCGGCCTGACGGTTAAATTCGAAGATAAAGTTAACGATCAGAGTTACAGCTGGTGTTATATCGCCGGTATCCGCGATTATTTGATTGATGCGGTTAAAGACATGGTCGCACTGCCCGAAACACCTTTTACCGGTAGTTTTGCCGCCAGTCATGAAGCGGTGGAGTGGGCGGTGTTATGGTTGCCGGAAGGCGGCGAGCTGGTCACCGAAAGTTATGTCAACCTAATCCCCACAGCGCAGGGCGGCACTCACACCAACGGTTTACGTCAGGGTTTGCTGGAAGCATTACGCGATTTTTGTGAATTTAGAAACTTAATGCCACGCGGTATTAAGTTAACGCCGGAAGACGTTTGGGATCGTTGTAGTTACATTCTGTCGCTGAAAATGCAGGAGCCACAATTCGCCGGCCAGACCAAAGAGCGCTTATCCAGCCGTCAGGCGGCTTCTTTTGTCACGGGGGTGGTCAAAGACAGCTTTAGTTTATGGCTAAACGAGCACACTGAAATCGCCGAGATGTTGGCGGAATTTTGTATTAACAATGCGCAAAAACGTTTAAAAGCCGCCAAAAAAATCGTCCGTAAAAAAGTCACGGCCGGGCCTGCTTTACCGGGCAAATTAGCCGACTGTAGCGCGCAGGATGTCAACCGTACCGAATTGTTTTTAGTGGAAGGGGATTCTGCTGGTGGCTCGGCCAAACAGGCGCGGGATCGCGAATTTCAGGCGGTGATGCCACTGCGCGGGAAAATTTTGAATACTTGGGAAGTCGATTCCGAACAAATTCTTGGCTCGCAGGAAGTGCATGATATTTCGGTGGCGATTGGCATGGATCCGAACTCGGTTGATTTAACTCAACTGCGCTACGGTAAAATTTGTATTCTGGCTGACGCCGATTCTGACGGTCTGCATATCGCAACCTTGCTCTGTGCGCTTTTTATGCAACATTTCCGCTCTCTGGTTGATGCCGGTCATGTCTACGTGGCGATGCCGCCGTTGTACCGCATTGATATAGGCAAAGAAGTCTATTACGCACTGGATGAAGAAGAGAAAAACGGTGTGTTAGACCGGCTGGAAGCTGAGAAAAAGCGTGGCAAAATTAACGTGCAGCGCTTTAAAGGTCTGGGCGAAATGAACCCATTACAGCTGCGTGAAACCACGATGGATCCAAATACCCGTCGTCTGGTACAGCTGACGATTGACGATGTGCAGCAAACGATGGAAATGATGGATATGTTACTGGCGAAAAAACGTGCTAATGACAGGCGCGATTGGCTGGAAATGAAAGGCGACCGGGCGGTCATTGCATAAAAAAGGCATAAAAAGCTTTTAAAAAACTGAGTTGTGCTCTGGCAACCGGTTCTGGGTATACTGCTTTGAAACAGATTAATTACGCAACAAGGATGCATTATTATTCTTATGAACAGCAAAACATTGTGGCGCAGCATACTGCTGTGCAGCTGGTTATGGCTAAGCCAGGCATGGGCTGCCACCGAGCCGGTGTTGCCGGATTGGCTAGTGCAGGTGCAACAGAATAAATATAAAAAACCAGAAGCCATGCTGCAGTTGGCAAAACAGTATGAAGCCGAATATGGCCGCTGGCCGGTGGATGTGCAGGCGGTGTGGCTCAGTGAAGTGGCGATGATGTATGAAGTATTGGGCCGTTACCGTGAACAAATGGCGGTGGCAGAACGAGGTTTGGCGCTAACCGCGGATCAAAAAACGCCAACCCGGGTGGAATTGCTGTACAGCATGGGTTTTGCATTGGAAACGCAGCGCGAATATGCAGTTGCCAATGAGTATTATCAAAAAGGCATGACGCTTGCCGAATCGCTGCAAAACGAAAAACTGATGATCCAGGGGCTGACCAATCTGGCGGCAATGTTATCCGAAGAAAACGAAAGCCCAAAAGCGCTGGATATGCTCAAGCAAGCTTACGACAGAGCAGTGAAACTAAATGACACCGAAATGCTGGCACTGGTGCAGGCCGAGTTGGGCCTGATGTACACTATGCTAGCGGTCGATGATGAAGGTCAGCAGTTTCTGGAAGAGTCGTTTAAATTATTCGATAAGCTTGGCTGGGCTAAAAGTAAACTGATGGTCTGGTATAACCTGGCGTCAACCTATGGTTATCTGGACAAACAAGAGCAGGCGCTGGCCATTTTTGACCAGATGTTAAAAGTGAGTCTGGAACAGGAAGATCCGGTCAGTTTGTATTTCGCTTATATGGGGCTCGCCAACACCAATAGACGGATGAAAAAGCTTGATGCGGCGATCACTTACATTGAAAAAGCTGAAACTTATCTGCCGTCGTTGCAGTCGACTTTTCAAATCAGTGAACATCATTTTATCAAGGCGAAAATTTTTCGGAGTTTAGGGCAAATTAGTCTGGCAATGCAGCAGGTCGATTTAGCGGCTGAGCAACTGGATGAAAGTAAAAACACCTCAGACAGATTTTATGCACTGCATTTTGACGATTTACGCGCGCGGCTATATGCCGATGCCGGTAACTATGAAAAAGCCTACCAGACGCTTGATAAATTTTTCGAAGCTTATATCGATTTACAAGACAATAAACGTGACATGGACGTGCAAAAACTGCGGTTGAGTTTTGATGCCGAACGGCAGGAAGCGCGGAATCAGCTGCTGGAAAAAGACAACGAACTACAAGCACTGAAACTGCAGGAAATCGAACGGAACCGGCAGATCCAATGGTTGTGGCTGGCAATTTTTGCCTGCACCAGCCTGGTGTTATTCATTTTATTATTGTGGCAGTGGACCCGTCGACGGGCGCAATTGCCACAAACATTGCCACCGGCACCCTGAATCAGGCTGTTGTGCATATACCCAAAATCATTGAAGATTCGGGTAGGCGACGAGATCGTGAGACTGGAACGCCAGCCCGGCCCGGAGCATAGTTGTCCTATGTGACTGGGGCGAGCGAGCGAAGGCAACAACCCCGCATCTTCAAGGATGACGGGTATCGTTTTCATTAGGACCTTAGATGACTGAAATCCTGCTAACTCCAGACGGACAAGAACAACTGCCGCTGCGGCGTTTTACTGAAGACGCTTACCTGAATTATTCGATGTACGTCATTATGGACCGGGCTTTGCCATACATTGGTGACGGTTTAAAACCGGTGCAACGGCGGATTATTTACGCCATGTCGGAACTGGGTTTGTCGCATCTGGCGAAGTTCAAGAAGTCGGCGCGGACCGTTGGTGATGTGCTCGGTAAATTCCACCCGCATGGCGACAGCGCTTGTTATGAAGCCATGGTGTTGATGGCGCAGCCGTTTTCTTATCGTTACCCGCTGGTCGACGGTCAGGGCAACTGGGGTGCGCCGGACGATCCAAAATCCTTTGCGGCGATGCGTTACACCGAAGCAAAATTATCTAAATTCAGTGAGTTACTGCTTAGCGAATTAGGCCAGGGCACCGTTGACTGGTTGCCAAACTTTGACGGCACGCTGGAAGAACCCAGAACCCTACCAGCCCGGTTACCGCATATTTTGCTGAATGGCATTACCGGTATTGCCGTGGGGATGGCGACCGATATTCCGCCGCATAACGTGCGCGAAATTGCCGCTGCCGCCTGCCATTTATTAGATAACCCGGCGTCATCGGTCAACGATTTATTGCAGTATGTGCAAGGTCCGGATTATCCGACCGACGCTGAAATCATCACGCCAAAACACGAACTGCAAAGTATCTATGAAACTGGCCGTGGTTCAGTGCGGATGCGGGCGATTTATACCCAGGAAGACGGCGATATCATCATTACTGCATTGCCGCATCAAACGTCGGGCTCGAAAGTGCTGGAGCAAATCGCCGCGCAGATGAATGCGAAAAAGCTGCCGATGGTGTCGGATTTACGCGATGAGTCGGATCACGAGAGTCCAACCCGGATTGTTATCGTGCCGCGTTCGAATCGCATTGATGTTGAACAGTTGATGCAACATTTGTTCGCTACCACCGATCTTGAAAAATCCTACCGGGTTAACCTGAATATTCTCGGGCTAGACCAACGGCCACGGGTGAAAAACCTGTTGGAAATCCTCAGCGAATGGCTGATGTTCCGCCGTGATACCGTGCGTCGGCGGTTGCAATATCGCCTGGATAAAGTACTGGATCGTATCCATGTGCTGGAAGGTTTATTAATTGCCTTTTTGAATATCGATGAAGTGATCCGGATCATCCGTCAGCACGATGAACCAAAGCCAGTGCTGATCGCTCATTTTGGTATTACCGAACGCCAGGCTGAAGCCATTCTTGAGTTGAAGTTACGGCATTTAGCCAAACTCGAAGAAATGAAAATCCGTGGTGAATTGGACGAACTTTCAAAAGAGCGTGATAAGTTACAAAGCATTTTAGGTTCAGAGAAAAAGCTGACTAAGCTGATTCGTGACGAACTGGAAGCTGATGCGCTGAAATATGGCGATGACCGTCGTAGCCCAATAGTTTCGCGTGGCGAAGCGAAAGCGCTGAGCGAAAAAGAATTATTGCCAAGTGAACCGGTCACGGTAATTTTATCGGACAAAGGCTGGGTGCGCTGTGCCAAAGGTCACGATGTCGACGGTAACAGTCTGCAATACAAAGCCGGTGACGGGTACAAGTCATCAGCCAGTGGTCGTAGTAATCAATATGCCGCCTTTATCGATTCCAGTGGTCGCAGTTTTGCTGCAGAAGCGCATGATTTACCCTCGGCCCGTGGCCAGGGCGAGCCGCTCACCGGCCGCTTTACGTTGGTGGCGGGGGAGAACTTTGAACATGTGCTGATGGCCGATGATAGCCAGCAGTTATTGCTGGCGAGCGATGCCGGTTATGGTTTTGTCGCCAGTTTTGCCGATTTACTTAGCCGCAACAAAGCCGGTAAAACATTGTTGTCGTTGCCAACCGGTGCCAAGGTACTGACACCGTTACCGATTAAACATCCGGAAACGGACCAGGTGGTGGCTATTTCCAACGAAGGCCGGATGCTGGTATTCCCAATTGCTGAACTGCCAAAACTCAGCAAAGGTAAAGGCAATAAAATCATCAGTATTCCATCGGCCCGCTCGGCTTCGCGCGAAGAATTCGTGAAGTTGCTGGCGGTGGTGCCAGCTGAATCCGGCATTACGTTGGTGGCTGGTAAACGCAAAATGACGATTAAAGCCAGTGACTTAGCCCACTATGTTGGTGAGCGTGGCCGCCGCGGTAACAAGTTACCCCGTGGTTTACAACGGATTGATGAATTGCTGGTTGGTGAAGTGGAGTAAGCAGCTCGCTTAGCTGCACGATAACCGCTGATGCCGCGGTTATCGTGACAGATCAAACCAGAACCTACTTAAGAAGCCGCTATACTAAGCGGCTTTTTCATTGCTGAGGGTTCAGTGTGCTTGCCTTAATTCGTTTAGTGCTGTTGATTTTATTCATTATTGTGGCATCCAGTATTGGCTTGCTGATTTGTCTGGCGCGGCCATTTCATCGTGATAATGTTGGTTTATTCTCGAAATGGTATGGCAAAGCCAGCTGGATCTTTGGTCTTGAGATTGAAATCCGCCAACCAGCAGCCGTCGCCAACGCCATGCCTTGTGTGTTCGTGGCCAATCATCAGAACAACTACGATTTGTTCACCATCAGCGGTGCGTTAATTCCCGGCACCGTCACCATCGGCAAAAAGAGCCTGAAATTTATCCCGTTTTTTGGCCAGCTGTATTGGCTTAGCGGCAATATTCTGATCGACCGTGACAACAAAAGCCGGGCCGTTGGGGCGATGCAAGGCGCGGTGGAACGTATTCAAAAAGATAAAGTGTCGGTCTGGGTGTTCCCGGAAGGTACCCGCAGTTATGGCCGTGGTTTACTGCCGTTCAAAACCGGCGCTTTTCACATTGCCCAGCAAGCCGGAGTGCCGATTGTGCCCATCTGCATGAGCCAGACCCAGGGGAAAATTCAGTTAAACCGCTGGAATAATGGCAAAGTCATTATCGAATTTATGCCACCGTTACAGCCGGAAGATTTTGCCGTGCCGGTGCGCGAAGTGGCGCAGCAGGTACGAAGCATGATGGAAGATAAAATTGCCGCACTTGATAGCGAGTTAACGAGCGATTACACTGCCGCTACCTCTGCAGCTTCAGGAAAACCCTAATGGAAAACTGGCTAGAATTTACCAACGACACCATCGCCGCATTATTAGAAGATGGCAGCGATCCGGACGCCGAATACACCATTGAGCATCACTTCTACGATGAAGACTTTGCCAAGCTGGAAAAATTAGCGGTTGAAGTATTTAAACTTGGGTTTGAAGTGACCGACGCCGAAGAAGTAGAATTTGAAGATGGCGGCAACGCCTGGGTATTCGACGCGATTCGTGAACAGTCATTAGACGGCGCCGCAATCACCGCTGATGCCATCAAACTGGAAGCATTAGCCCGCAAATTCGGCATCGAGTATGACGGCTGGGGTACCTACTTTGAAGGTGACGAAGGCGAGTTCGAAGACGACGAAGACGGCGAAGAATAAATTGCTGCCAAGCCGGTGAATGAACACTGGTCAGTCAACTATAAAACCCGGCGCTTGCCGGGTTTTGTGTTTTTGCAAGAACACAACACCATGTTGATCAATACAGTGGGACAGCAACCACAGGAGTTTTATAAAATCATCTAAAATTCAAAAACTTCGCTGCAAAACTTCAACCCGACGGGCTACACTGATTTTAGTATGAATTCCCGGAATCCGGTTGAAACCCGATCCGAGTCACAACAAGGAGTCGTCATGACAGTGGCAGTTAACTGGCAACATTTGTTAAGAAAAACAGCGCAACAATCACTGATGCTGCTGGCGCTACTTTGGTCTGCCGAAGGTTTGGCTGCGACGCCTTTGCCCGCGATTGATTGCCAACATTCTGATCTCGGTGCGATAGAAACGATGATTTGCCAGGATGCCGAGCTTGGGCAGCTTGAGCGGCAGATGACGGCGTTATATCAGCAGCTGTTGCCGCAGGCTGCTTTACAACAACCATTTTTATTTAATGCTGAACAGCGGGGCTGGCAAAAAGGCCGCAACGATTGCTGGAAAGACACAGCCCCAAAAGCCTGTGTGCTGGCGCAATATCAGCGGCGTACCGCCGAGTTGCAGGCGATGTACCGGCTGGTCGACACATTAGGGCCGGTGACCTGGCGTTGTGCACAGCAAGCTGCAACTGCCACAGGTCCGGGCCGCGCGGATGGTGAAGTACTGGTGACTTTTTTTAAAACAACGCCGGAATCCTTGTTGGCGGAGCGTGGCGATCAGCAGTCGCTGATGTTTCTGCAGCCAGACGATAAAAAACGGCTATTTGTCGGTCGCAATGAAAGTCTCGAGTTTAAGGCGCAGCACGCGCTGTTGATTTGGGGTTATCAAAGTCCGGTATTGGTCTGTGAGTCGGTTGGAACTGCCGGAATACCAAAGCTGCGGGCTACAGTTTAAATGCAGCGACTAACGAACCGGCTGATGGTGTTGCTGTTTAGCTTTACGCTATGTTCGGACTTAACCGCCGCGCCAGTGCATGCACCTTGTCAGAAAGTCGTCAATCGGCCTTGCACTGCCTTGGTATTAGGCGGTGGTGGTGCCCGCGGTGGCGCGCACCTTGGGGTGATTCGACAATTGGAAACCCAGAAAATCCCGATTGATTTGATTGTTGGCACCAGCATTGGTGCTTTTGTTGGTGGCCTCTACGCCTCTGGTCACAGCCCGGATGACATTGAAAAAATCTTGCAGACGCTGGACTGGGGCGCCGGTTTTACCGACAAAGTGTCGCGTGATGAAATGCCACTGCGCCGCACCCAGCAGCGTGATCACTACGCTATCCGCCTTGATATTGGTCTTGGCACTGATGGCGTGAAAGTACCCAAAGGTTTGTTACTGGGCCAGGCGATGGCCGAACTTATTCAGCATGCTTATGGTGTGCAAAGCGCCAATCAGCATTTTGACCAGCTGCCAATCCCGTTTCGGGCTATCGCCACCAACCTGCGCAATAAAGATACCGTGGTGCTGGCGCAAGGCAGTTTACTGGCAGCAGTGCAGGCGTCGATGTCGATCCCCGGCGTAGTACAGCCGATGCGGCTGGATGGCAAAGTGCTGGTCGACGGCGGCGTTGCCAATAATTTACCGATCAGTGTTGCCCGGCAATTAGGAGCAACCCGCATTATTGCGGTGGCCATTGATGCGCCGCTGCGGGAAGAAGCCCAGCTCGATTCTGCCTTTGCCGTCACCGAACAGTTGACCGGCTTTTTAGTGCGACAAGAAGTTGAGCAACAGAAAAAGCTGCTGACCGCTGACGATTTATTGCTGGAGCCACGACTTTCCGGCATTGATACCCTGGGTTTTGAAAAAATGGGCCTCGCCATCAAAGCAGGTCATGCCAGTGCCAAAGCCAACAAAGCAAAACTAGCGACTTTTGCCAGGCCAGAAAGTTACGCCAGCTGGCAACAAGTGCAGCGCAAACGGCTGGATAACCAAAGCCAGATTTCTAAAGTGACTTTGCATAATCAATCAGCACTTGCTGACGAGGTGTTGTTGGAACGGCTCCAAATTACCCCAGGTGAAACCTATAGCGCCAATCAACTGACCAGTGCTATTCATCGTTTGTACGGGCTGGATCAGTTTGAGCGGGTGCGCCATCAACTCAGTATGCAGCCTGACGGCTCACAGGAATTATTGATTGAAGCCGAAGATAAAAGCTGGGGGCCGGGTTTTCTGAACTTCAACTTCCTGATGGACGACGATTTCAGTAGCAATCGCCGCGTGCAATTAGCAGCATCCTATAACAGAACAAACTTAAGCCCTTATGGCGCCGAGTGGTACAACGAAGTCGCCATTGGCACTGATAAACTGTTCAGCAGCGAATTGTACTGGCCGATTTATAACAGCGGCAGTTTTGTCGCGGCCAAAGCCTATCGTACTGTTGGCACGCTGATTGTTGAAGACAACGAAGGTTTATCGCTGGGGGACTTTATCCGCCAGGAAACAGTATTGGCACTGCGGGCCGGGATGAATTTGTCCGACGATGCACAGCTGTCAGCGGCCTGGCTGGATAAATCCGGCCGTTATCAGTTACCGGCGTTTTTCGCCAACAGTTTCCAGAGTAAATATCTGCATTTCACCCGGCAAGGGCCAGAGTTGAAGTTGCAATGGGACAGTCTGGATCACCCGAGTTTTCCGGAGCGCGGTATTAAACTGGATCTCAGCCGGCAATGGCTGGATGATATTTTCCGGGGGACAGAAGCCAGCAGTATCAATACCTCGCTGGAACTGATTGCCGCCACCAGTTGGCAGAATCACCGGCTGAAAGGACGTTGGTTGGATCAGCGTTATCAGTCGGCCGATGGTGACATCGCACTCGAGCAATACTCACTTGGTGGTTTATTAAATTTATCCGGTTATCCCAGAAATTATCTGTACAGCTCGGCGCTGAAGTTCGGCAGCCTGGTGTACATGTACAAAATGCATGAAAACCGCTTTAGTTTTTTCCAATCGCCGTTTTATCTTGGTGGCTCGCTGGAGCGCGGTTGGGTGAAAGACAGTATCTGGCAAGCCGCCAATGCATTTAGCGCCGACTGGGTCTGGGCTGGCAGTGTATTTTTAGGCTGGGATAGTCCAATAGGCACCGTCATGCTGGGATACGGCCAGGCACAAAGCCTGTATAGCGAACAAAATCAGCAGCTTTATTTATCGATAGGGCAGTGGTACTAGTTTAATGCCCTGATGTTCTTTTAGTGATTTAATCATTGTGGGTGTAACGGCACTCACCGGGGAACCAGCATGAAAGAATGGATGTACAACCTGCCGAGTCTGGTGATTGTCGGGCTGTTATTGCTGCTGATGTTACTGGCGCTGGAGTTTGGCTACCGGCGTGGTTGTGTTGCTTCGCCTGACCTCAGTGCGGCCAGCAAATCTCAGGTAAGTACGATTCAGTCGTCACTGCTGGGTATTCTGGCGTTACTGCTTGGTTTTACTTTTTCGCTGGCATTACAACGCTTTGATAACCGCAGTGTGGCGGAAGTGCAGGAAGCGAACAGCATAGGTACTGCCTGGCTGCGGGCACAACTGCTGCCGCAGCCGATGCAGCAGCAATCATTGTTGTTATGGCAGCAATATATCGACCTTCGGGTGGAAGCATCGGGCATTGCGTTAGATCAGCAAGCCGCACGTCAAGTGCTGCTGACGCAAACGAACCAGCTGCTGACGCAGTTATGGCAACAGGCGGTGTTAGCGGTTGAAGCCGACAATTCGCCGGTACGAACTGGTTTGTATGTGCAGGCTCTGAATGACAGCATTGATCAGTTTGGTGCCCGCACCGCCGAACTAAACCGGCATGTACCGGAGCTGATTTTAATGCTGCTGTACATGACCTTTATTCTGACCGGTGGCGTGGTGGGTTATGCCGCCGGGGTTGAGGCTCACCGGCCACCATCAGTGACTTACCTGATGATCATATTAATCATTATTCTGAATTTTATCATTATCGACCTCGACCGGCCGCGTCGTGGCTTGATTAAGGTCGATCAGCAAAGTTTGCAGGAACTGCAGCAAAGCATCCACGCTGGTTTGCCGCTCGTGCCAGTGTTGTCCGGCGCTTTATCGCAAGGGCATTAGAATGAGGCGCCAATGCTGAGTTTTTGCCGGAAGTCTTTGATATCAAGTGAGAACTTATCAATTCCAGGCAAGCGCAATTCGATATCAGTCTGGTTGTATTGATAAGACCAGGATAAGCGGATTTTATCGCTAAGCTTATAGCGTAACCCTAGGTTCGCCGTGACTTCACGGTCAAAATACAGAAAATCAATCGGCTGATTCAGCAGATGCATCCAATTACCATCGCTGTACAATTCAAGCGGCCATTCGGTTAGCTGATATTTGAGATCCCATTCCAGCGAACTGAATTTATAGTTCAGCTGATCCCCGAACAATAAAAACCGCGACACTTCGCCATCCTCACGAAAATAAGCTTTTTTGATACCCACGGCTGCGACTAGATCCAGGGTCAGCTTTGGCTGTTGGATCACGGCATAACCCGGTCCGGTGCTGAAATCCAGATTGCGATAATCGCTGGCCAGATGGTTGTAGTGATAATCGACACTGCCACGCCAGAACAAACGTGGACTGATAAAATAATCGAGCCCCGGGCTGATATCGTACTGATGGGTTTTGCGCGCCTGATCTTTGAGTTCATAGTCAAAATGACTGTCCAGCGAGGTGCGCCAATGCTGATGGTTATATTCAGCGGCCAACACCAGATTCAACACCGAGCTGTCCTGCTGACCATGGCGGTTACTGGCGCTGACATCCAGTTCGACTGACCAGGGCTTGTTTTTGCTGCCGTTTGTAATGACAACAACATCAGGCACGCTCGCTGTGGCCGGTTCTGCCATAGGTACAACTGCAGCAGGCGTGGAGATCTGCAAAATTTCGCCACGCTTGATGCTGACAAGCCCGGCATAGGGTAACAACAAGCTGACCAGTTCTGCTGATTGCGACTGGATGGTGCCGGTCAACACATCGCCATTCTTCAGATGTAATCTGCTGAGGCTGGCCGAAGCAGGCAGCGCCAGGTTTAACAACAATAGCGCTGAAATCAATTGCAGTCTGCGCACGGAAATTCCCTGTTTTTCATGTAAAAAAGCCAGCGATAGATCCGCTGGCTTCCTTGTTCAACAACCTGCTGCCAGTTGTCGTTTATAAAGCCAATAACACAAAACCACCAAAGGCCAGTGCTGCAGCAATTAAACAGTAAGGCAGCTGTGTGACGGCATGGGATATCAGATTACACCCCGAGCCTTGCGCCGCCAGCACCGTCGAATCGCTATAGAAACAAGCTTGTGAACCAAAGGAGGCTGCTGACAACAAGGCACCGATCACCAGCGGAATATCCGCGTTCACCGCATGTGCCAATGGCATCACAATCGGGATGGACACAGCAAAAATACCCCAGGATGAACCGGTCGCAAACGACAATACCGCCATCGCCACAAAGACCAGCGCCGGTAGCATTTGCGCCGTCATGTAAGGGCTCAGGTTATCGATGACATACTGCGGCAACAATAATTTATCGCAGACATCTTTGAAGATAAAAGCCGCAATCACGGTGCTGATGGCAGGCAACATGGTTTTAAAACCATTCATCATCACGTCCATCATTTCGCTGATGCTCATCAGGCGTTGTACACCGTAATAGACAATGGTCAGCAATAAGGTGGCAATAATACCTTTGAGCACATCAGGTTCGCTGAATGAATTACCCAGTACAATGGTGAAGAAAATTAATGACAACATCGGCACGGCGAAGTTATGCACCTTACCCTGGCGATTGCTGCCTTCAAATTCTTCTTCAATCGAATGCATGGCAAATTCATCACTGGTGTGATGCGGCATCTGCTGCGACGCCTGGTGACTCGGGCTGGTGCTGGTGCTGGTCATTTTAGGCTGACCTTCAGCCAGTTCACACTCGTAAGGATTCCCTTGCTGCGTGGCCAGTTCGGCTTTTTTCATCGGGCCTAAATCCGGCATCAGTTTCAGGGCAACCAGCATCACCATCAATACCGCAAGCCAAGGGTAAAACATATAAGGGATGGCCTGGATATACACCGAAATCCCCTGACCTTTGTCAGCGATATCGTTGTCTTCCAGCAATCCACCGAAAAACACCGCCCAGGTTGAGATGGGAATAATCACACAAATTGGCGCCGCCGTGGAATCGACGATGTAGGCCAGTTTTTGTCTGGAAATTTTATACTTGTCAGTGACCCGTTTCATCGCTTCGCCGACCGTCAGCGCATTCAGGTAATCATCAACAAAGATAATGACGCCAAGCATAAAGGTCATAAACATCGAAGAACGAGGTCCGGTGGCTAATTGGGAGCCTAAACGGCCAAAAGCCAACGCTCCACCGGTGTGAATTAACAATCCAATCAAAGCACCAAAACCACCACAAACCAGAATTAACCAGCCAATGGTTTCGTCTTGCATCACTTTGACCGAAATTTCACTGAAATTACTCAGTGAATTGGTAGGACTTAACATTAACAGGCCGACCACAGCACCAACGATCAGCGCCAGAATGGGACGTTTCAGCCAAATGGCCACGGCCATCACAACGACCGGAGGAATTAAACTTAACGCACTGGGTGAATCCATCAGGGGTTCCTTACAAAAAACTCGACTGCTTGGTTACAGCACGGGCGCGCGGCTTAGGTGCCTGCAGCGATCGTCTGCTTTCACTCGGGCTTAGGCAGATTTTGGCCTGCGGGCCTCTGTAGTTATTTTTAGGTTATTTCCGGCAATCTGACAGGAATTGCGGCCGGATATGATAGCAAATATTTATCCGGCATCAATGATTGATTAGGGCAGTGACAAATGTTAATTATGGTGTCTGAGTCATTTGTTACCAGATCTCTGTTAACAAATGACTCAGACCTAATGTTACCAACGGGTAACTGCGACCCCTACAGAAGTTAACTCAGCTGGACGCTCCACCTTGCTCGGTAATGTTGCGTAATAATTCATGAGCTGTTTAGCGTGTTCAGTCATGTTCAGGTCGGTGTGGATGGTGTCGAGTTGAATTTCCAATTCTAACTTGGGCACTGCAGCCCGAAGTACGCTATTCAAATATCCTGCAGGTAATAAATCTGCAGGCATTGAGCCTTGTAACGGACTCATGATGCTCTGATAAATGTAACCACCATTAGTCAATGGTTCTACTTGATAGATAGTTGCCATACGGTAACCGCTGAATGCCGTAAAGTCATAACGGCTGGGCTGTGTATTACTCATCCATTCGGTCTGGAATAGTTTCCCAAGTGATTGTGCTTGGTCAGGAGTTGGTAATTTGAAATTAATAGGCGCAAAAAAATCGCTACGGCGATTAAATTGATGCCTTGCATAAGTATAGGTTTGATAGTTCTCGCCGTATTCTAAAGTAAGATTGTTGGCGGCTCGTAGTGCGGCAAATTTCATCTCTTTTAGCCCTGTAACAGCGAGTAATTTATCGCGGCTATTGCTCAGCGGGACTATGGCTCCATGCTTGGTGTAATAGGTGCTGGTTAAAAAGTCAGCACGGATATTGCTCTGAAAATTGATTGGGTAACTCACGCCTTGGTTTAAATTCACCTGCAAAGGCTGACCAGCTGAATACTGTTCGATTTGCTGATAAAACCACTCACCTTGTTGATCCAAAGCGGAAAAGGTCAACACTGGCCAGGCACTGCCGCTCTCGCGACAGATTTCAACAGATGCTTGATTGTTGATGACCGGTGAATTTATATTTCCCCGCGAAGCGTCGTAGTTCAAGACGATTTTTTCGATTGGACTACTACTTACTTTACTGAAGATCACTGAAAGCGTTTCACACTGGCAGCCATTGGCGGTAGTCCCCAATATCAGAGTGCCAAAATCGCCGCTTTCCACTTGAGCAAAGGCATGCACATTCACGTCCTGTGCACCGTTCTGATCACCTTTGTTAATGACTGAAAAATTAATCAGTGAAGTGGTAGGTACCAGTTGAAAACTGCCATCGCTATTGGCTTGATGCCGACTGATGATTTGCCAGTCGTTGTTGTAGATCAGCAGTTCAGCGTTGGCTGATGGCAGGATGCCACCGCAACTGCGCGCCTGTTGTACTTTGATTTTCAGGGGGGGGATCACTGGTTTTGGAATGTCTGGTTTGGTTTGTTCAACAGGCGTGGTGTCAGAACCACCGCCACATGCGGTTAATAAAAGTAAGCAGAGCAAAGGTGCAAAAAACTTCATCAGGGGGGGACTCGTCAACAGCTGGATAACCGGAATTGGCAGGGCGCCATTATGCCTGAATAGTTGTTTTAACGCACTTTTATGTTGCAAAAGTTAACGTTGTATTTAAATTTAAGCCGCATAAGAAGTTTTTTACTAGTTCTTTAGTTGTTCCGTCATCCTCGAAGTTTTCCTGTTGTTCGTTCTATCCAAATCTGACGGACTATTCTGTTTGCGACGCACCATGGTGGTAAATAGTGCTATCAAAGTGCAAAGGCTGGCGTCTGTTCGTAAGGTTACATTCTTCATTGGCAGCGGTCGTTTCTGCTGTGGTGCTCGTTAGCGGTTGCGGCAGATATTGTTGCCGGAACCAGGCATTACGGCGTAACAGTGATTTTTTCTGTGGCAGCATAGGTTGTCCTTGTTTGTGATGCGTGTGCTTGGTCGAAAATTGCGCTTCGTTCGCTAGACCTTATGGGCGTGGCATGACCAGAACGTGATGTTTTGATGACAGTTTAGTTGCGGGGGCTAAAGAGCCAGACTGCATCGTACTGCAGCCTGGCACACCATTTTCGGCTTATTTCCCAAGCTCAACCGGCATTGACGGTGCCTGATTGGGAACCTGTACCGGCTTGCTTTGCAGCTGTTGCAAGGTCTCGGCAATAGCCCGCTCCAACTGCACATCGCGCCCCTGATTGACAGCAATTGGATCCAGTTCTAATTCGATATCCGGTGCCACGCCTTCGTTTTCTACCCGCCATTCACCATCCGGGGTGTAGAAGCGGAAGAACGGCACCACGTGGAACCCACCGTCAATCATATTTGGATTGGCGGAAATCCCAATCAAACCACCCCAGGTGCGGGTGCCGATGGTTTTGCCCAGCTGTAACCGCTTGAAGGCCCAGGGTAGGAAATCACCGCCAGAGCCGGCATCCTGATCAATCAACATGGTTTTCGGGCCGTAAATAGCGCCGCCCGGCGTAGTGAAGATCATGCCATCGCGGTCTTTCCAGCCAGATAAAAACGGTCGTGACAGAATGTCAGTGATGTAGTTTGCCGCCTGGCCACCGCCATTTTTCCGCTCATCGATGATTAACGCCTGTTTATCCACTTGCGCGAAAAACATCCGGTTAAAGAAGTAAAAACCACCGCCGCCGGTATTGGGTAAAAAGACATAGGCAATTTTGCCGTTGCTGGCTTTCTCCACCTGCTGCCGGTTGTTTTCGACCCAATGCCAGAGCCGCAGCTCGTTTTCATTGGCGATAGGTTCAACCCGGATCTGCCGCGAATTGGTACCGGCTGCATTGTCAGCGATGGTCAATTGCAGCTGTTTGCCCTGGGTGTTATCGAGCAGTTGATAGATGTTCTGCGATGCATCCAGCGGCTCGCCGTTAATCGCCAGCACAAAATCACCGGCTTTGGCGCTGTTGCCAGGGGTCGCCAGTGGCGCTTTTAAAAATGGGTTCCAACGATCGCCGGCCAAGACGGTTTTTAGCTGATATTTGCCATCGCGGATGACAAAATCGGCACCGAGTAAACCCACTTTACTGGGCGTTTCCTGATGCACATCACCGCCGCCAATCCGGTTATGACCGACCTGCAACTCGGCAATCATCTCTACCAGCACTTCGTTTAAATCTTCGCGGCGCTGCACAAACTTCAGCAGTGGCTGGTACTTATCATAAACCGCCTGCCAGTCGATGCCATGTAAGTTGGCATCATAAAAATAATCCCGTTGCATCCGCCAGGCATCATTAAAAATTTGCTGCCATTCCTGTGCTGGGTCGACGTAAGTTTTTAAGCCCGATAAATCAATGGCTTTGAGTTCGGTTTTCGCTTCAGCCGCACCGTGCGATAACGAAGCGGGTGCGGCCATGGTCAGCAGCTTTTTACCATCCGCACTGAATTTGTAATCGGCCAGACCATCTTTGATCATCGCCGCTTTGCGTTCTTTAAAATCAAAGCGATGCAGCTGCGCGTTATTCGCCTCGTCCGCGGCTGGGCCTTCATTGCTGGCGCCAGGCTGCGTGCGTTCTAAAAACCATAACGCGCCGTCGGCTGCCACTTTCAGCTGGCCATAATTTTTCTCCGGCAGTGGCAGCGGTACGATGCGATGCTGCAGGCCAGCCACATCTATCTGCACTGGTTTTACCACAGCCTTTTTGTCGTCTTTGCCATCAGCTTTATCTTTGTCGTCGCCAGCTTTCTCGTCGTCTTTTTTACCGGCCACCGATTCATCCCCGGTTTCCGTCAGCAACGGCGATTTGCCGGTGGCACTCAGCACTGCCGCATAAATGCCATAACGCAGTGGCCGTTCCTGCGTGGATAAATCCAGGCCAACCTGCGATGGCCCAGTGTTGACCGAGGCGGTGAAATACAAATAACCATCACCAAAGGCCGGATCCGACGCATGGCTTAAACCATCGGTGATCCGACTACTTTTACCGGCGTTAAAATCATGCAGATACAGCTGCGAAAAATAATTGGCTTCGGCTAGCGTGTAAGCGAGGTAACGACTATCGGCCGAAAACGACAGTTGGAACTGATCACGGCGTTTACTTGTGGCGATTTTTTGCTGTTTTTTAGTTTTTAAATCAAAGCTATAAAGATTCAGGTGATTGTCCTGATACACCAATTTCTGACCATCCGGCGACCAGGCCAGTAGGTTAAAATAACCGGTTTTGCCAAGCGGATAGGTGGTGGATTTAGCGGAGCCCGTTTTGGACTGACCGTCCTGAGCCGTGATCACTAACTGATGCTGATTACCTTGATCCGAAATGTACGCCAGTTGTTGGCCGTCCGCGCTCCAGATCCCATCAAATTCACGCACACCGCTGCTTTGCGACAGATTGCGCACCGTGCCGTCTTTAAGCGGAACAGTGAAAATTTCACCGCGTGCGCTGACCACGACTCTTTTGCCGGTGGCCGACAATTGCGCCGACGTTAAGGTATTACTGGCATCTTTCCACTGTGGCCGTTTTTGCGCGGACATTGTTTGTAGTTCAATGGCTACTTGCTGGCTTTGGCCAGTTTCAGCATTGAACTGGTATAAATAACCACCGGCTTCATACACTACGGTGTCGCCAAAACCGGCGGCGCTGCGCAGATCCCAGTCGGTATTTTTGGTTAGTTGGGTGACTTCTTTATTGTGATATTTGAATAAATTGACCGCGGTATTGTCGCGATCCGACAGGAAATACACCTCGTTGTTCAGCCAGAACGGGCTGGTGTCATTGGCATTTGGGTGGGGGATTTTTTCCAGTTGCTGGTTTTTGACGTCCAAAATCCACACCGGCGGCGTGCTGCCACCACGATGTAACCGCCAGCCGCTGGTGCCACTGTATGCCTGATTATTCGGCCGATACGCCAGTTTGCTGCCGTCACTTGACCAGCGACCTTCAAACGCCACCGCCTGCATGACTTTTTGTTCGTAACCACCGCTCACCGCCACTTCAAATAACTGATTGCTGCGGCTATTAGCAATTTCGCGGTTCGAAGCAAACAATACTTTTTTGCCGTCCGCACTCCAGCCATTGACGGTATCGGTGCCCGGATGCCAGGTCAGTCGCTTGGCGGCACCACCGGTCACCGGCATCACATAAACATCGGTGTTGTTGTCATAACTAGCTGAAAAAGCTATCCATTTGCCATCAGGTGAAAACTTCGGTGCAAATTCCGCCGCCGGATGCGAGGTCAGTTGGCGTGGGTTTTGGCCATTGCGGTCACTCAGCCATAAATCACCGCCGTAGACAAACACCAGCTGTGCGGCAGTGATATCAGGTTGGCGCAACAAACCAGTACCTTGTGCAGCCGCAGCCGCTTGTCCGGCAACAAGACCTGCCATCAGAGCAAGGCCGCAGCGCAAAGCCAGAGAACGGAATTTAAACATGGGCATAATCCTTCATCAAAGTGAAAAGTTAAAAATGGAACAACCTGCAGCAGAAAAAACTAACACGTCGTCAAACTTGAAGACAATCAACAGTTTGTTACCTGATGTGACAATGTGGACAGTGGATGTCCGCGATTTGTTGTGGTCGTTAGTCGTTCAAATTTCAGCCATTTTTTTTGCAATCTGCTGCATCGCCGCCACTGCTTTGGCGTCCATGCCGCGGTTCATAAGAATAATAAAGCCATCTTTGCTGGCCGGATCAAAATACAAAGCAGTAAATACGCCTAAATCTGAACCCATATGGCCGGTGAGGCCCATGCTGTTATCACGCCAGAAAAACCGCTGGTTATCGGAGACTGCCGGATCAAGCTGCAATTTAAACATTTCCTGATACATCGCATCTGATAATAACGGCCGGCCGTTGCTGTCCTGGTTATTCAGCAGACCGACCAGAAACTGGCTTAACTCCAAAATGCTGCTGCGCACACCGCCATCCGGATATTGTGGGTTGCCAAAATGCGGGTAAGCTTTGAAATTTTTGTAAGCTGCAGGTGGGTTGATATAACGGCTAATCAGCTCATTGAATACCGGCGATTCGGTGTCGGCACAGCTGAGCCCGGCGATTTGTGGTAAATAAGGTACACATTGTTCAACTTCATAGGGAACGGCGATGTCGATGAGATTTAAGTCATGTAGCAACCAGCTGCTGTGCGTCATGCCTAGAGCAGGAAATAACTGCTGTTTGCTATATTGCGCCAGCGACATGCCGGTCGTGGCTTCAACCAGATAACCGGCAAGCCCTGCCGCCAGATTGCTGTATTGGCGTTTAGTCGCCGGTTGCTGCGCCAGAAAATGCGCGCCTTGCTGATAGTGGTTACCATCAGCCAACAACAAACTTTTCAGATGTTGTTGCAGTGAAACATCGGAATCGCGATTTTCGCTGTAACTCTGGATATCGTAATAATCAGCAATACCGGATGAATGACTGGCTAAATGGCGTAAGGTGATTTTTTCGTTTTCGGTATGTGGATTATCCACTATAAAGGGTAGGTAGTGATTAATATCCTGATCTAAATCGAGTTTACCCTGATCGACCAGTTGCAGCAGCACCAGCCCCATGATGGGTTTACTGATCGACGCTAGATTAAACAAGGTGTCTTGGGTCACAGGCGCCGCGGTTTCAACATTGGCCTTGCCGTACGTTTGCATAAGCACGGTCTGACCATTTTTAATTCTTGCTATCGCAAGG
Organism: Rheinheimera sp. SA_1; assembly: GCF_001669775.1. Classification (GTDB taxonomy): domain Bacteria; phylum Pseudomonadota; class Gammaproteobacteria; order Enterobacterales; family Alteromonadaceae; genus Pararheinheimera. The sequence continues at coordinate 675,639 of NZ_LXWK01000011.1, read as the reverse complement.
CCGGGGATGGCAGCTTCTTTCATCAGCGCTGGAATAAAGTTTTCCAGCGTGCTGAAGTTCTGACTAACCGGCTGCTGGGTTGGCAGCAACCACCAAAACACCCCGATAACCGCGATAAGTGCCACTACAATCCCAATTATTTTTTTCATTGTGCCCGTCCTTTTGGTTAAAAGTTGGGGATGAAGCAAGTTGTAGTCCATATCGGTATTTTGGTTAACATTATGATGTATATAGATTTAATTCAGCCAGTCGCATTGGGGGATGGTGAAAGTTACCAATATTTGGCGAAATCAGGCACGAAATGCCAGGCATTACATTGATTTTTAACAACTTTGAACAGAAAAAAAATTGCCGCAAAACTTAAGAGCGCACAACATTTTGTGCCGAGAGGCAGGGGATCGGATGTAGTCCGGTACTTTATGTTAACTAATTGATTCACGATTTAGAAACGTTTAACATTTTTTGCGCAGTCGGCTGTGTATTTCGTGCTGTGCGAATGCAATGATATGGCATGATGAACAACCCTGAATCAGGAAAATAAGGAGATTATTGAATGGAAGTTATTGATGTTGATAAGAAAAAAATTGACGCAGTAAAGGAGGAATCCGCTAAAACGCTGACCTCAGTACTTTATGCTTTGTATGCGCTGTCTTTTTTGTCAGGCTTCAGTGGTGTGGTTGCAATTATTATTAACATTATCAAAAAAGCCGATGTAGAAGGTACTTTTCTGGCAAGCCATTTCCGCTGGCAAATCAGAACTTTCTTGTTTAGCGTACTCTGGTTCTTGCTTGGTATGGCATGCTTTTTAATGGCCGCCGGTGTTAAGGGTTTGCCACTGTTTGTTGCTGGCGTTTTGCTGGTAGTTGCCAACACCGTCTGGTTTATCTACCGGGTGGCAAAAGGCTGGTTATACCTCAAAGACAATAGGCCAATGTACCGAAGACAAGATCGCCACGGCCTGCATCGGGATAATCCAGAACAGGCAGACCACCACAGATTGCGCCGTTAGCATAGATTTTTCGGCAGCACTAAATAGCTCAGCTCGGGTATACCATGTGGCTTACAGCTGTTGTTCGACCGTTAAATCTGCAACTCAGCGCCGAATGCCGGCAACTTCTGGAGCATTGATTGTGTTAATTGGTGAACTGTCGAAATTAACCGGTGCTACGCCAAGGGCGATCCGGTTGTACGAAACACTGAAATTACTGCAGGTAAACCGGCACGGCAAATACCGGGTGTATGACAAGTCGCATGTTGAATTTGTGCAGTTGATTAAAGAAGCGCAGAGCCTGGGCCTGTCGCTTGCTGAATTGCAACAACTTAAACTTGGGGTGCAGGATTTAGACTGGGTCGCGCTCAATCAACTGCTAGCACAAAAACAGGCGGCAATTGCACAGCAAATTATTCAGCAACAGGCTGAATTAGAGCGTATTAAGCACTATCAGCATTTGATAGCGGCTTGTGTGGCCAAAGGGCTGCGGCAATGTGAGCCTAATAACTGACAAATGAACCCACTCTTCCTTTTTTATACTGACGATTTAACGCCCGCTGCACATTGACACTTGACTCTGACCTTAGGGGCAAGGTTTAGCATGGCTGCCATCTGATGATGGAGCCATATGATGAAAAAAGTGTTAGTGATCAATGCCAACCCCAAATCGCGTAGTTTTTGCAAATTGATGGCAGAACATTACGCTGCAACCGCCAGTGCCAGGCGCCAGGTTACTTTGGTGCATTTGAGCGAGTTGCAGTTTCAGGCTGATTTGAGCCAGGGTTACGATGAAAAACAACAGCTGGAACCGGATTTAGTGCTATTTCAGCAACAGCTGCAGTGGGCGGAGCATATTGTGCTGATTTGCCCGGTGTGGTGGGGCGGCATGCCGGCCAAACTGAAAGGCTTATTCGACCGGGTGCTGCTGCCGGGGTTTGCCTTTTCCTATCAGCAAGGTAAAGCCATTCCTGATCAGCTTCTCAAAGGCCGCACTTCTGAGTTGTTGTTGACGCTCGACACCCCAGTGTTCTGGTACAAATGGTGGCAAGGCAATCCGCTGTATTTTCAGCTGACCCGGACCATTCTTGGTTTTGTCGGCATTAAAAACCAGGCCAGCCATTATTTTAGCCCGGTGTTAAGTGCTGATGCCGCGAAACGTCAGCGCTGGCTGGATAAAGTGCAACAACTGGCGAGTCGGTGATTAGCTGTTATTGTGAGTATGTAGTTTTGGTGATATTTTTATTTGGTTTTTTAGTGCTTTAAATTTAAAATTTCACCATAAGGGAACTGTAATGAAAAAGTCTATATTGTTTTTTGTGATTGGATCGTTAACATCTGGTGCAGCTTTCGCGCAGTCAGGTAGCGCTACAGTTAGTCATTTACAATCAAGCTTTCATAATTCTTCAAGCAGAATGGAGTCTTTTATTCATTTAACAAATACATCCGAAACAGATACCGAAGTTACAATAAAAATATACAATCAAAGTGGAAATGTAGTCTCGGATGTGGATAATGATAATAATACTGGATTGCTCAGAGCTTCGAATATATCAAATTATTCCGATGTTAATTCAAGTTATTCCGTAAAGTTTACTATCGCACCCAAGCATTCGACCAGGGTTTCATTAATGAATCCATCTACAGCAGAAATTCTCGGTTATGCTGTTATTGAATGGAGGAAGGAATCTACGACTGAAGTTGTAAATACATCACTTATCGGTCATGCAATTAACTACAGAATATATAATGGAACGGGATACTATTCTGTGCCTATCAATGATGGCCGTAAATTTTAATAAACCTTCTAAATGTATAAATTTATATAAGCGCATATTCGGAGTTTACTGGTGTGATTTTGATAAGGTGCATATTGAAAGTTGAAGGTAAATAGTTAAGAGATTAAAGTGCCTGCTGAGTTTTTAGGTGCATAGAAAAAGGCCTGCGACATCTCTGTTGCAGGCCTTTACACATCAGCAAGTGGATCGGTCAACCGATCTGAAAAGTGCTTAGCTGAACGGTATTAGGTCATCGGGCCATTTTTCTGCAAGATGAATAAAAACTAAATAATTAGTTGATCGAAGCAACTGGTTGATTTATCGTTCTACTAATGAATTAGTAGGGCATCCCAATGGCCAGACAAAAATCGACAGAATTGACGCCTGCTGAGCAACGGATCATGCAGGTACTTTGGCAGCAAGGCTCGTTAACAGTCAGGGAAATCACCGCTCAATTGTGTTTGCAGCAGGCGGTCGCCTATACCACTGTGCAGACGCTGTGCCGGATTTTGCATGACAAAGGTCACGTCAGCATTGAGAAGCAAGGGAAAGCTTTCGTTTATCAGGCTCAAACTGTCCAGCAGGAAGCGCGCAGTCAGGCGCTATTGAGTTTGCTGAAGAAATTTTTTGGCGGCTCCCCTGATTTGCTTGCGCAACATCTGATCCGCGAACAGGCGTTGTCCGCTGAGACGGCGAACCAGCTGCAGGCCAAGATTGATGAAGCAGCTGCACAGCAAATGCAGGACGCGGAGAATGAGCGAATCGTCGGCGGGCAGGAGAAATAAAATGCTGGAGATCAGCTGGCTGGGTTTTTATTTGCTGTTGCATTTATTGCTCTGTTCTGTCTGGTTGTCTGCTTTATACTGGCTCAGTCGGCAGACCCGCTTGCCGGCAGCCCGGATGCTGAAACTGTGGCAGCTGAACGCTGTTCTGCTGTTGATTTTACCGCTGGTGTTATTGCAGCCCTGGGCTTTGGACAAGCAATTACTCCCGTGGTTTCATCAAGGGATCACACAGCTAACCGGTGCACCGGCACTGATGAGCTCTGGCACTGCGTTTGCCACAGACGATTTGGCTGTGCGATACGTCGACTGGCCACTGTTGTCGCAATTGATCTACCAGCTAACGCCTGGATCTTGGTTCTGGTTGTTAGTGCCTCTAGTCAGTTTGCTGCGGTTTGGCCGGTTGCTTCATAGTTATTTGGCAGCCCGTGGTCTGCGTCAGCAGGCACAGCCGATCCGAGTGGTGTTACCAGCCTGTCGCTTACCAGTCTACAGTCATCCGTCGATCAGCGGTGCCATGCTGCTTGGCCTGCGTCACCCGGTGATCGTTTTGCCTGAATATTATCTGCAGCATTTTAACAACGAGCAACTGGCTCTGATCCTGCGCCATGAGGAATGCCATCAACAGCAGGGCGATTTGCGTAGTTACCTGATTCAGCAACTCGTGGGCTGTCTGTTTTGGTGGAGTCCAGGTTGGCACTATATTGCCACCGAACTCGATCGCTGGCGTGAACTGCGCTGCGATGTGCTGGTTAGCCAACAACTGGCCGCGCCGCATCAGTACGCTCAAACACTATTGGATTGTGCCCGTTTGCAATGCCCGGTGAATGCTGTCCCACCGGTATTCGCACAGCGTTGGTGGCAGGCGCCTTTGCTGGCTCTGCGGGTGGATACGGTACTGCGCTCGCCACAGGATGGCCAGCGTGCGGGACCGGCGCTGTTGCTGACACTGGGGTTGCTGCTGATTGGCAGTGTCGGGTTGGCACAACACTGGCAGCTGGCTGACCTGCCAGCGCGTCATGCCCGGGTGAGCTTGTCCGCGTTAGCCCCGGTCGCTGAGTTATTACGGGCAGTTGCTGCCAATGATTCGTTAAAAGTGAAGCAGTTACTGGCAGCCGGTGCGCCCTTAAACATTCCGATACCAGGGGATGGTACAGCGCTCATGCTGGCGGTGCGGATCCAGTTACCTGAGATGGTGGCTTTTTTATTAGCGCAAGGTGCCGATCCTGATGTGAGTAGCCGGGGCGATGGTAATGCGCTCATTATTGCAGTACAGCGGGGGAATCAACAATTGGTCAACCAATTACTGGACGCCGGAGCGGATGTGAATGCAGCGGTGCTCGCCGATGAAACACCCTTGGTTAATGCCAGTATGCGCGGAGATGTCGCGATGGCCCGCCTGTTGTTATCCCGGGGGGCGCTGCTCAACCTGCAGGTGCGTAGTCCTGTCTCAGATGGTCGTCAATGGCGTAGTGCGCTCAATCAGGCGGCTACTCCCGCTATGCGCGACTATCTGACTGGACTGGGAGCACGCGATGCAGCCATAGCGTGCCGGACGCCCCTGCACAGCAGATCCATCATTGCCAGCAACGCAGGGGGAGTCGATGGCGTAAGCGGTTCGCAACATCGGACAGACCACATCGCTGGCCAGTCGCCCCCCTGAAGTCAGACGAGTAGCGGCTGTCGGAAATGGACAGCTGATAGCCGCTGTCAACAACTATCTGTCCTATACTGGAGAATCAAATGAAAGGAACAGGATTACTGCCCCTGATGTTGCTTGCTGGCTCCGGCTTATCAGGCTGTCATCTGGTGCAAAGCAGTGTACCGGTGCCGGACGATGCGCCGGTCCAAAGCGAAGTCTTTCTACCGGCATTTGCCGATAGTGCCGCTACCGCACAGCACCAACTGGTGCAGAGTCGGCGGCAGCACCATTGGCCTGCAATGACGGCAGCGGTCGCCTGGCGGGGTGAGCTGGTGTGGGCCGGTGCGGCGGGTTATGCCGATATTGCGACGGCTACCCCGGTCAGCATTCAAACCCGCTTTCGCCTTGGCAGTACGTCGAAGGCCGTGACGGCGACTGCGCTGGCACGCGCCGTCGCCCGGCAACAGGTTGCGCTCGATACACCCATCAGCCGTTATAAAACGGATTTACCAAACCCGGCCTGGCAAGCGATGACGTTACGCCAGTTAATGTCGCATACTGCAGGGTTGCCGGGTTACGAGAACAACACGGACCGCATCGGATCTATCCGCAGTTGGTTAAAGTGGGGCCATTTTACTGATGTAGATGACACGCTGGCCTTATTTGATGACAGCGATTTACTATCCGAGCCCGGCGAGCGTTTTCATTACAGCTCTTTTGATGTCAATCTGGCCAGTGCGGTTTTACAAAGTGCAACCGGGCAACCTTTTTTAAGTTACCTGCAGTCCGCAGTGGCGACACCACTTGGGTTAAGTTCACTGGGCGCGGCGGATCAGGATGACCCGCAGCAGGCAAAGTTTTATGAAACAGAGGAAGGGCAGGCGCGGCTTCACCGGTCGGTAGATCTCAGTCAAAAATGGGCATCCGGTGGCCTGGTTGCAACTTCTGTCGATTTAGCCAAATTAGGCGCCGCATGGTTTGCTGCCGATTTTGTGCCGCCGCAAATTCAGCAGCAGTTCTGGACCGTTCAAAAACTGGCAAATGGCGAGGTTAATGAACAGTTTTATGCACTTGGCTGGCGACATTATTCCGACCCGTTTTTGTACTGTGATCGGGAAGACCCGCTCAACCAGGAGATAAGTTACGTACATCATGGCGGTGTCTCGGATGGTGCCCAGAGTTTACTGGTAATTTATCCCAAATGGCAGCTGGTGGTGGCGGTAAATATCAATACCCAGACCCAAAATTGGTGTGAATTTGCGCATGAAGTCAGCCAGTTGACCAAACCATTCTTACGGCAGGTTGCGCCTGAACTGATGAGCAGAAACAGAGATACCGCGGCGAAGACAGAGCAGGCACTGCCGTAAACAGTCTGCTGCGACATGGCTGGCATCTGGATTTTGATGACCAGCCGATTTCTGCGCGTTAACGCACCACAGTGTTTATGTTTTCATAACAGTTACAGACAAGGCCCGTGTCACGGCGGGCTATCACGCTCCACCGGGCTGATGTGACAATATCAGCCCGGACTCTTCATCCATCTGTCGGTAAATAAAACTTCAAATGCTGATTAAAATGCAGTAACTTAGTTTATTCAACCACCAATCGCATGATAACAAGAATCAAACTGGCACTGATTAAGGCTGTCTGAGCGCTGTTTCCGGCCGCCGCAGATCCATGGGGTGTAGACTGCTATTCGCCATGGCACTGACGGACGATATTCCGCCGTAGTCAGACTGTCTCTGAAGAGATACTTTGCCAGTTTTATGCAAAACGATGGGGTCCATCATGTTGTCCGGTATTTGTTGGGTTGTTAGGCAAAAGTCATTGCGGCAAAACATGTCTCATGCGTGAGATTCTTGCAGCGAAAGTCCGGTTTCATGCATCCTGAGTGGTTGGCGTCGGCTATTTTTCATCGGCGGTTTAACCTATCCAGTGCGGCATTGCAGGTGCAGACCAAGAACAAAATCACTGATGAGGGGAAAATTTATGCGGGAAAATTCGGTTGTTAGTTTGTGCGACCTAGCCCGGCTGCGAGCGGCTGAAACACCTGATAAAAGTTATGTTGTCTTTATTAAAGAATCCGCGCATGACAATACCCAGCTGAGTTTTGCTGAGCTTGATGAGGCGTCGCAGCGTTTCGCCACCGTAGTCCGCCAGGAAGGACTGGCCGGCCAGAACGTGTTACTGCTGTTATCCGATAATGAGTTGTTTATCCGGGCTTTCTATGGATGCAGTTATGGTCACGCTGTACCGGTACCCGCGGCACCGCCGCAAAAGCGGCCGGAACAGTTTGAACGCATCAACAGTATTTTACAGCAGGGCGGAATTCGCCATATTCTCACCACCGCCGCCGTAGCGGAAAAACTCGCGTTATTTGCCCCTGACTTTGCGGCGATTGCACAGGCTAAAATTTTTGATGTTCAATCCTTTTCACAGAATCAGCACAACGACTGGCAACGACCGGATTTCCGCGCTGATGATTTAGCCTTTTTGCAGTTCTCTTCCGGGTCTACCGGTACCCCAAAAGGCGTTCAGGTCACCCAGCAAAATTTGCTGCATAACAGTGAGGTCATCAAAAATGCGTTTGGACATCACCGGGAAACACAGGGGTTGGGTTGGTTGCCAGCCTACCACGACATGGGTCTGATTGGTTGTATCTTGCAACCAATGTACGCCGGATTTACCGTCGCGTTAATGTCGCCTACTCATTTTGTGAAAAGCCCGTTTCGCTGGCTACAGGAAATTACAGCCCGTCGGGTCAATACAACGGGCGGGCCAAGCTTTGCGTACCGGTTATGTCTGGACCGGATCACGCCCGAGCAAAAAGCTGAGCTGGATTTATCTAGCTGGGACCTGGCTTTTAACGGCGCTGAACCAGTTGATCATCAGACGATGCAGGCGTTTTACGATTTTTTCAAAGACGCAAGCTTTAAACAACAGGCGTTTTATCCGTGTTATGGCCTAGCGGAAAATACACTGATGGTCAGTGGTGGCGACAAAGCCAGCGCATATAAAACACTGAAAGTACGTCAGCAAAGCCTGAAAACCAGCAAAGCAGAGCTGGCTGCGGCGGATGAGCCGGGCAGATCGCTGGTAAGTAACGGGTTGGCGCGTCCAGGCGTTCGCATTGAAATTGTCTGCCCAGACCAAAAGCGACGCTGTGAGGCTTTTGAAATCGGCGAAATTTGGGTGCAGGGTGATAGTGTCGGACGCGGTTACATCAACGACCCAGTGCTGACCACGCAGAACTTTTCAGCGGAATGTGTCGATTTACCAGGCTTTTACATGCGTACCGGCGACCTTGGGTTTTGCGATGAACAAGGTGAGTTGTATGTAACCGGTCGTCTGAAAGGATTAATTATCATCAATGGTGAAAATTATTATCCTGAAGATATTGAACGTACAGCGCAAAACAGTCATGTAGCGTTGCGTGATTTCCGCGGAGCGACTTTTGCTGTGGATGGTGCAAACGGTGAGGGTTTGGTACTTGTTAATGAGTTGGAACGCACACAATCCCGCTCTTCGGATCACGATCAGATTTTTACAGCAATCAACAATGCCATCGCTCAGGTACACGGGGTGTATCCAACACAGATTTTGCTGTTAAAAACCGGTAGTTTGCCGGTCACGACCAGCGGCAAAGTGCAGCGGGAACAAGCGAAAACGCTTTTTCATAGTGGACAACTTGACACGATCGCAAGTTGGTCGGCGCAGGTCTGCTTTGAGCTTACAGACATTGCGCTGGAGCGCGAGGCAGATCAGGTGAACCCTCTGGATTGGTCGCAGAACTCAGCCGTGCCGGATGGCAAACACTGGTCTGAGGCTGAATTGACGCAGTGGTTGACTGACAAAATCGCCCAGTTGCTCCGGATCCCGGTCCTGCATATCAATCCGCACAAACCGTTTGCCAGCTTTGCAATGAATTCGACCACAGCGATTGCGATCACCGCGGAATTACAACATCTGCTGCAACGTGAGTTATCGCCGACGGTGTTTTATGAGTACCCAACCATTGGCGAGCTGGCTGAGCATCTGGCCGAGACTACCTCTGAAGTCGTTTGAACAGATAGATTGAACGTACGCCGTGGCCTGTTTGTTGGCTGCGCGGTACGTGGTGAATGAACAACATCTGGGAACACCAGTCATGGATAATGAAAAAATGTATCAATTTAATCCTTATACACCAGAGTTTTATGTTGACCCTTACCCGATTTTGGATGAACTCAGGAGCAAGGCTCCGGTCTACAAAAGCCGCGGCTATCGCGGTGATCTGATCGTCTTGTCTCGTTACGAAGATGTGCGGGAAGTCTTGCTGGACTCACGGTTTGAAGTGGAAGACTTACCGAAGGATTTAAAAAATAAAGGCTATCTGGCAAAAGAGCCGGAAAAGTTTGAGTTGGCCAGCGGCGTGATTGGATCCTGGTTATTTTTCTTAAATGCGCTGGAGCACCCCAGAACACGTAGAGCCTTAACCAAAGCGTTTTTACCAAACTCAGTTAAACAACTGGCGGCAACGATTGATTCGATTGCTGACAGCTTGTTGCATGAACCGAAAAAACATGGCCGACTCGAACTGATGGACGATTTTGCGTTACGCTTGCCGACCCTAACAATGGCGGCCATGTTGGGAATGCCTATCAAAAACAAAACGCAGTTCTTTCAGTGGGCAACCATGTTATTTAAGATTTTTGAACGACCACAACCGATTGGCACCTACGAAGATATCGTCCGCGCGTCTGAGGAGTTTTCTCACTACATGCAAGAGATCCTGCAGGAGAAACGGCAGAATCTACAGGACGACCTGTTGAGCAATTTGCTGCGCTACGAAGACGAGGAGGGGCCGTTATCGCAAGCGCATATCATCAGTATCTGTGCGATGTTATTCAGCGTTGGACATGAGACTGCCGGTAACGCGATAGCCAATGGTGTTTTATCGTTAATCTGCAACCCGGCGGAGCTGGATCGGCTGCGCAGCGGAGATGTGAGTATTGCTAGTGCAACCGAAGAATTGATCCGTTTTGATACCCCGACCCAGTTTATTGTGCGTGAAGCGCAGGAAGACGTGCAGTTGTTTGGATACGAATTGCCAAAGGGGGCAAGTGTCTATTTGTGTCTGGCGGCTGCAAACCGTGATCCGGCGCAATTCGAACAGCCCAACCAACTGGATTTGGCCAGAGTGATGAATAACAATTTGCCGTTTGCGGCTGGGCGGCACTTTTGTCTTGGAGCGGCATTGGCCCGGATGGAAATGCAAAGTGCGATAAAGGCGCTGGTCCAGTTGCCCAATCTCAGACCAGTAACCGCCGACATCGTCCGGCGCCGTAGCATTATTATCCGGGGTTTTCGCAAATTCCCACTGACATTTTCGGCCAGTTGCTGAATGAGGCTGGCGTTGGTCCTGTAGCTGCAGTGGGTTGGATGAATAATTATAAATACTTAGGAAAATCAGATGTTTAACCAAAGTGAAATTGCGATTGTTGGTATCTCATGTCGCTTTCCCGGCGCGCAGAACCGTCAACAGTACTGGCAGTTGCTGACGCAGCAGCAACAGGCTGTGCGGCCAATTCCGGCTGCGCGGCTCGCACTTTGGCCTGTCGATACAGCCATTGAACATGCAGCGCAGGATTTAGCTGGTATGCAGGGGGGGTACATCGATGACATTGAACAGTTTGATCCGCAGTTTTTTGACATCTCTCCCAAAGAAGCCGAGTGCATGGATCCACAACAGCGTTTATTGCTGGAGGCCAGCTGGCATGCCCTGACGGATGCCGGCTTGAGTCCGGATGAAATCCGGGGATCTGACACCGGTGTGTTTGTCGGGGTCTCGGCTTACGAATATGCGACATTAGTGTCCGGTCATGGTGAGGCGAAAGCGGGGACGGGCAATGCTCATGCTATCGCTGCGAACCGCTTGTCCTACTTCTATGGTTTTACCGGACCCAGTATGGCTGTTGATACGGCCTGCTCGTCGTCGCTGGTGGCTCTGCACCTGGCGATGCAAGCAATCCGGCAGGGGCAGTGTCAGTCGGCGCTGGTGTGTGGCGTACAGGCGAATCTGTCACCGATGACCACATTGGGCTTTTTGCGGGCGGGCTTTATGTCCCCTAGTTATCGCTGTCACAGCTTTGATGATCGTGCGGACGGCTATGTTCGCGGCGAAGGGGTCGGTTGTATTTTTATCAGAGCCCTGCCACCGGGCCCACAGCAACAATACCGAGTTTACGCGAAGTTGCTGGGGTCAGCGGTGAATTCAGACGGTCAGAGTAATGGTCTGACTGCGCCTAACCCGAAAGCGCAAGAAGCGGTGATCCGGTCGGCATTGCTGGATGCAGGGGTTAGCGCTGCTCAGGTTAGTTATATTGAGACGCACGGCACCGGCACCAAACTTGGCGATCCGATTGAGTTCAAAGCGTTAAACAAGATTTTCAGTCATAATCGTGCAGATAAAGTCGATATTGGTTCCGTCAAGACAAATCTGGGACACCTGGAAGCTGCAGCCGGGATTGCTTCCGTGATCAAGGTAGCCCTGGCGCTCTACCACCGAACGATACCGGCATCTTTAAATTTCAATACTCCGAATTCATTTTTGCATTATGCCAAAGCTTCATTAAATGTGGTTACCGCGACGAAGGCCTGGCCTTCCGGTGACACGGCAATCGCCGGGGTCAGTTCATTCGGTTTTGGCGGAACCAATAGCCATATTGTGCTGGCCGCAGCGCCAGCCACTGCGCCGGTGCCCGCGATGGCCGAAGCAGCTGCTGATTTATGGTTACCGCTTAGTGCGGTATCGGCGTCTTCTTTGCAGGCGCTAGCGCGCTCGCATGCCTATCAGTTAAGTCTGCTGACCAACACACCGGCGCAGGCCTATTGCGCGAAAGCCTGGCGCCAAGAGCCGTTTTTTCAGCACAAAGCCAGTGTGCGGGCGCAGAGCCTTACTGGGCTGATTGCCGCGTTACAGCAAGAGATTGTCAGTACTTGCGCAGTAAGTGCGCCGGCGCTGGCTTTTGTGTTCACCGGACAAGGCGCGCTGTATCGGGGAGTTGGGCGTGAACTCTATCAACAATCGATGGCCTTCAGGCAGCGACTGGACAGCTGTCAGCAGTGGCTGGCGACCCATCATCGGATGGATTTAATTGCCTTTTTATGGGACGACAACGCGCCCGCGCTGACCGATACCTATTATGCCCAGCCCGCGTTGCTGTCGTTACAACTGGCTTTGTCGGATGCCTGGCTGGCGAGTGGGATCAAGCCGCAGGCGGTGCTTGGTCATAGCGTCGGCGAATACGCGGCGGCTTGTCTGGCTGGCGTATTGACTGCTGAACAGGCGTTGTTTTTGATCAGCAAGCGGGCGTTGCTGATGGCCAGTTTGCCAGATAATGGGGCGATGGCGGTTATTTTTGCCAGCGTTGCGACGGTACGGCAATGGCTGACAGATCATCCAGGGCTTGGGATCGCTGCGGTAAACAACCACGACAACACTGTTGTGTCTGGTGATAAAACCCAGTTAACCCAATTACTGGCGCAGTTGGCGTCGCAGCAAGTCCGCACCCAGCGGCTCGAAGTATCTCATGCGTTTCATTCTGCTTTAATGCAGCAAACCGCCGCTGATTTTCAGACTATCGCCAACACGATTGCATTCGGCCAACCGCATATACCAGTATATTCAACGCTGGAGGGCCGGCGGGTGACCGCTGAGCTTAGCGACCCTGGCTACTGGGCCCGTCATATCGTCGAGCCGGTGTATTTTGCTGATGCGGTCTTGCAGGCTCAGCACAGCGGGATCAGTCACTGGCTGGAGCTGGGTCCAGGCAATACGTTGTTATCAATGATCAGACCGCTGGTCCAGGCGGCACCCGATCACTTTTTGGCCAGTCTGGCCCGTGCCGGACAGGGGAATAGCGCATGGCAACATAGCGCCGAAACGCTGTTCCTTGCCGGCATCAGGCTTCGACCGGAGACGCTGGCCTACGTCCCCGTTGATCCGGCAATCGATTTAGCGTTGTATACCTTTGACCGGCAGCCCTACTGGTATAAGCCGGTGCAAGCCCGCACTGCGAGAGGGGGCGCAGGTTCCGTGCCGAATTCTCTGCCTGATTGGACACTGAGTTGGCAGCCGCTGTCGCTTGCGCTGAAAAAGTCCGCTCCGGCGCTGAGAACCATCTGGTTCTATCAGGGGCAACTGGACAAGGCTGAAGTCACAGCGGAACAGCCGGATATTCTGCTGCAGCCCCTGCCAACGGATTTAAACACTGTATTGCCGGCCCTGTCGGCGGCTGACGGCAACTGGCAGTTGGTCCTAGATCTTGACTGTGGTACCGGTTTCGATGCAGCGACGTTTTATCATGTTGTCAGGCAGCAGATGGACATCCTGCAACCGCTCAGCACATGGACGGCCAATGGACTGACCCGGCTAGTCATCATCAGACGACAACCCCATGGGCAGGATGAACCCTTATGGGCGGCTATCAGCCGGGTGATGTATGCGGTGTTATCGGCGGAGCGACCGGATTTACAGCTTATTCAGCTGGATTGCAGCACAGATACCCCGTTTTCGGTGTTGCTGGAGCTTGTCAGTGCGCCGTTGACTGAAGATCAACTACGCTTGACCGCGAATGGCCTGGAATATCGTTGCCTGCAACCAGCTGCGACGTCGGCTGCTTCGGTGGAGCTCGCTCAGTTAAGGGCGGATCGCAGTTACCTGATCGCCGGTGCCACCGGTGAGATTGGTTTTGCTCAGGCCAAATCATTGGTCGAGCTGGGGGCGCGACAATTGATTTTGTTATCCCGTTCCAACTGTTTTAAGGATTCGCAGCAGAAGCAATTAGAAGCCTGGCGCCGCGACGGCGTTGATATTTTGACAGCCCGGCTGGATTTGAGCCAACCAGATGTGCAGCAGCAGTTGGATCTGGTTGTGCAACCTGCCATGCCGGTAGGCGGGATTGTCCATGCGGCCGGTTTGTTGGCAGATGAATCCATTAGTCAGTTAGATTGGGCGAATCTGCTGTCGGTTTCTGCCGTCAAGGTGTTTGGCGCCTGGCAATTACATAGATGGAGTCTGGACAAAACGCTGGAATTTTTCGTGCTGAACTCCTCGTTGTCGTCGGTTTTAGCTCCGCCTCATCAATGCAGTTATGCGGCTGCAGCAGCATTTTTGGATAGTTTGTATCAGTGCAGACGCGCGCAGAACCTACCGGCAACATGCTTTAACTGGGGGCCACTGCATGGCTCCGGTATGGCTGTCGCGGCACAGTCTGGTATTGCCCAGAGTTTTGTCGGTCAGCAAAGCAGTCAGCAGATGCAGCTGGCATTTCGGCGGCATTTTCGCTCCTCAGAACGCCATATCTGTTGTGTGTTTGATGATGAGCGTCTGGCCGCACGTACCAAGTTACGCCCCCATGTGTCGCTGTACCAGCGCTGGCGGGCTGCTGGGGCGGCGGACGAACAACCTGCGACAGACTGGCTCCGTGAGTTGAGTCAGGTCGCTGCTGATTTACGTCCGTCCCTACTGGCGGGCAAGATTGAGGCTTGTGCCCGAGTCGTGCTGGGATTACGCGACTCGCAAGCACTTGCACTGCACGTCCCGCTGATTGAGTGGGGGCTGGATTCGGTGCTTGCGCTGACTCTACGAAACAAACTGTCAGCCGAGATCAAGCAGCCCCTGCCGAGCAACCTGTTGTTTGATCACCCGAGTATCAGTGCGCTGTCTGCGTACATTCTGAAATTAATGCTGTTAGATCAGGCAGCCGTGACATCTTTGCAAAGTCTGACGCCGTGGTCTGAGCAGGAACCTATCGCCATTATCGGTCTGGATTGCCGGTTTCCAGGCGCGGTCGATGGTCCAGAGCAATTCTGGGACCTGTTGCAATCCGGTCGAGATGCCATCACCGAGTTAACTGATCAGCGCTGGGATATGGCGAAATACTATTCGGCGACACCGGCTGTCGGCAAGATGACCAGCAAATGGGCCGGGCTTATCAGTGATATTGGCCTATTTGCTAACGAATTTTTTAATATCTCCTATGCAGAGGCGATCAATATTGATCCACAACAGCGGGTGATTCTGGAGACGGCCTGGCGGACCCTTGAGCATGCAGGCGTGGACCCAGAGACGTTAAAAGGCCGAACTGTGGGCGTTTATCTGGGAGTAGGCCCCAATGACTACCTGCGCACGAAACAGCTGACACCTGAAGCGCTGAATGCCTACATGGGAACAGGTAACTCCCTCAGTGTGATTGCCGGACGAGTGGCGTACTTTTTTGGCTTGCAGGGGCCTGCCATGTCGATTGATACGGCGTGCTCATCATCATTGGTCGCAATCCATCAGGCTTGCCAGAGTATCAGAGCCGGCGAGTGTGAAATGGCGCTGGCGGGTGGTATTAACCTGCTGCTGTCAGCGGACACCAATGTAGTTCTGAGTCAGGCCGGTATGCTGGCGCCGGATGGTCGCTGTAAGACCTTCGACCTGCGGGCGAATGGCTATGTTCGGGCCGAAGGTTGTGGTTTATTACTACTGAAGCCGCTTAGTCAGGCTCGTGACGATGGCGATCGTATTCTGGCAGTGATCCGCGGTTCGGCGGTGAATCAGGATGGCCAGAGTCAGGGATTGACTGCTCCCAACGGTCATGCACAGCAACAGGTTATCCGGCAAGCGTTGCGTCAGGCGAATGTCACGCCTGACGAAGTGTCTTATGTCGAAGCGCATGGCACCGGGACTGCATTGGGCGATCCTGTGGAAATCAATGCGCTGAATCAGGTTTATTGTCAGGGCACTGCGCGACGTCAGCCACTGCTCGTTGGGGCTGTGAAGTCCAATATTGGTCACACCGAAGCTGCCGCCGGGGTGGCTGGTGTGATTAAAACCGTGCTGAGTTTACAGAATCAAAAAATCCCGCCGACCCTCCACCTGCAGCAGCGCAATCCGCATCTGGTGGTTGATGCTGTAAAAATGGATTTTCCCGTGAAAGTTAGCAACTGGCCGGCGGGTGTAGCTTTACCGGTTGCGGCAGTCAGCTCATTTGGCTTTAGCGGGACGAATGCGCACCTGATCCTCAGCGCTTATCTAAAAACCGAGTCTAGCCACGTGCACCGAGCCGGTCCAGCCATGCTGGCACTCAGCGCAAAAACCCCGGTGGAGTTGCAAGCCTATGCCCGTCGATATCTGGGATGGCTGGATCAGCCACAACAGGTCGACTGGACAGACATCTGCAAGGCGCATAACTGGCAGCGCCCGCTGCTGACTTACCGACAGATCATCGTGTCGACATCAAAAACCGGGCTCAGGCAACAGTTACAGCGTTTGAGTACGGACATCAGCTGCATCGGGACCATGTCCCCGACAGAGCCGGTTGCCAGAATCCAGCTCTGTGACGTCTGTCCGCCCGACCTCCAGCTATTGCCTGCGGTGATTCGTATGCAGTTCACGGCGCTCGAAACTGAGATGGCCGGTCAGGCTGATCTCCTGGCGACGTTGCCGGCCGAAGCGGTGTCATTGTTTATGACTCAGGCGGCTGTATTACGCTACATGCAACAAATTGGCATCCGGAGCAGCGGCCTCGATTCGCCGGTCAGTTTGCTACCGTTGGCCCTGTGGTTTGCCGGATCGTTGGAACTCGCTGATGCGCTGAGTTTGTATTGTGGTAACCACGAGCCATTATCATTTCCGTTGGCACCACCACAGCGCGAGATCAGTCACCAGGGGCAATTGTATTGTTCCAGTCAACTGACAAGCCGGGAGTTCTGGTTAGGATCACCTGAAGTGACGCCAACGTATGCGGAGACGGCGGCTGCCGTCGATGTGGAAATACAGCTTGGACTATTACTGAACAATCCGGCTAACACCTGTAGCGAGTCGCAGTTGCTGACACTGGTGGCGAGCTGGCTGACGGCTGGCGGTCAGGTGGACTGGCAGGTAGTGTACGGTGAACCTCGGGGCGAGGTATTAACGCTGCCGGGCTATCCATTTGTACAGCGGGACTGTTGGCTGCCAACGCAGCAGACGGTCATGAAAACCGGATTACATCCGTTATTGGGCGAACGTTTACCTTTGCCGATGTCCAATGAAATTCGATTCAGTACGACTCTCAGTCAGCAGCAATTACGCTATCTTGCCGACCATCAGTTATTTGGCCAGGTAGTAGTCCCCGGTGCGTTTTATTTGTCGGCAGCACTGTGCGCGCTACAGGAATTAGCCGGTATCGCGGCCTGCACGCTGAGTAATATTGAGTTTCAACGTCCGCTGGTGCTGCGTGCTGATCAGACGGTGCAGTTCCAGACCTTGTTACGACAGACGGGCGAGCAGATTTATCAATGTCAGTTTCTTAGCTGCGAACAAACCAGCGGTAGCAGCTGGTCAGTCCATGCCAGTTGTGATTTAGTGCTGTCGGTGATGCCGATGTCCGACAACAGTGCACTGGCGCTGATGCAGCTCGGTGCTACTGAGCTGCAGCGCAGCACTGTGCAAAGTGATGATTTTTATCAGGCATTTGCCCGTCGAGGTTATCAGTTGCAAGGCCATTTCCGCTTGTTGGCGGACGGCTACAGTGGCGCTGATTATTGCATCAGAGCCATTGAGCAGCAGGGGAAGCTGATCGCAGATGCCCAACATCCGTTGTATGCCGGCCTGATTGATGCCTGTTTTCAAACCCTGGCAAGCCTGGTGGCTGAGAGTCCTGATGGCTTAGCGCATGGGCAGATTTATATACCGCTGGCTCTTAGCCAAATGAATTTTAGACGCAAGCCGGTACCAGGTAGTCCGCTATTTTGTGGGGTAAAAAAGTTGCCGCAGGTTCGCTTCACTGGCGTCGCCCGCAGCTTCACCGCAGACATTTCGCTCTGGGACGAACAAGGGATTGTTGCCACGTTTGACCAGTTGGTGGTCTCCGTTGCCAGTGAGCACGTGTTTCGGCAAGATATGGCGCAGCAGTCGCTCTGTTATCAGCTTGATTGGCGGCCATTACCGGCTTCAGGCACCGAGCTGAAGGGACAGCCGTCGCCGTTGCTGGTGCTGTCAGCAACAACCAGCTTTGATGAGTCCGCTGTTGAGACGATTCGCGATGACGACATTGATGAGATACTCGCCAGGCTGCAGAAACTGGGCAAGACGGGAGACCCGGTTCCTGTTGTGTGTCTTTGGCCGTTCGAAAGCGCCACTGCGCAAAGCGCGCAGGTGCCCGTTGCCCTGATGATGCGGCTTACCACGCTTGCTCTGGCGTTGGAACAACAAACCAGCTGCCAAACCCGGCTGGTCCTTGTGACCCGCGATGCGGTCAATCAGTCTGTTCAGCCAGCACAGGCCAGTATCTGGGCACTTGGGCGAACGCTGCAGGCGGAGCTGAGCGGGATTGAAGTGGCGACCCTGGATCTAGCCCAGACCTCTTTACCATCCATCGCAGTATTACGGGACCTGGTGCAGGCTACAGCACATACCAGGCAGCTACGACTGACCGTAAATCAGCCTGAGCTTCCCTGGTTAAGCCGTCAGCGTCCTGAATCCACTCAGCGCTATCAGTACCGATCTGACGGGAGCTACCTCATTACCGGCGGCAGTGGTGCGCTGGCCCGGCTGCTAACCCAACATCTGTTGTCACAGGGTGCTACTGACATCGTGTTAGTGTCCCGTTCCGGTCGGCTGCCGTTGCTGGACCCGTTGCCTGCGGATGTCCGGGTGACGGCTTATCAGGCTGATTTGAGTGAACCGGCGGATGTCAGCCGTTTGATGCAACAGCTAAACGGCCAGCATCAAGCACTGATCGGGGTGTTTCATGCTGCCGGTGTCTTGCTCGATAAACCGTTGTACCGCATGACCGATGACGACTTTACCCATGTGGCGCAGGCAAAGGTGACTAGTCTACTGCATCTGGAGCAGGCACTGGGTACACAGCGTCCCGCGTTTATTCTGTGTTTCTCGTCCGCTGCCGCGATGTTTGGTGCGCCCGGACAAGCCAATTATGCGGCGGCCAATGCCTATTTGAGCGCCTGGGCGGCACAGCCAGCCACGAACCCAGTCCGCCGGCTCAGTATCAGTTGGGGGCCATGGGATGTCCACGACGGGATGGCCTCTGCTTTACAGGCACAGCAGACCTACCAGAGCCGGGGGATCCGACTCTTGCAGGCAGGCGTAGCGTTGCAATTGATGGATATGGTCTTGCAGCAAGGGGTGAATAACTTGCTGATCGCCGATGTGGATTGGCCGGTTTTTGCTAGCACGCTCCAACGACGCCCCCGCTGGTCCTTGTATGATGAGGTGGCACCCGCTCAAACCGCTGCGAACACTGACAGCCAGAACTCACTGGCGGCACAAGTATTACAGGCTGATCCCTCGCTCAGACAAACGATGCTGGCGGACTGGCTAACGCAGTGGCTGGCCGACAAGCTGATGGCGCAGACGATTGATCCGCAGCAGAGTTTTTTGTTGCTCGGGGTGGATTCATTGGTGGCTTTGCAATTGCGTAGCGATGTGAAACAGCTGTTTCAGATCGAGCTGAAAATCGAACAAGTGCTCGGCGATAGCGTCAATTCGGTGAATGGCCTGACACAGCATCTGTTGGAGCGGCTGGCAGAACCGGCTTCGCAAGTTCTGAACGGACAGACTGAAAAACTGACGTTCGTCCACAAAAAAACAAACATTATGAAGATTTAATATGCACGCACAAACACAATCATTTTTATCCGCGTTAAATGCGCGCGGCATTCGGGTTTGGGTTGAAGATGGTCAACTGTGTCTGGATCAGCAAGAGGCGGAGCTGACCAGCGATGAAATCAGTTACCTGCAGCAACATAAGGCGCTCGTGTTGGAAGTGTTACATCAGCAGGATACGGCAAAGGCATCGCCGCTATCCTGTGGACAGACCTCCTTATGGTATATCCAGCAGCAGTCTCCAGACTGTAGTGCGTATAATGTAACCTTTGCTGCTGAGCTGGCAGATGGGGTTGATGCGGCTGCGCTGGAGCAGGCGGTGCAGCTGAGCTGTCAGCGGCATGATATGCTAAGGACGTGCTATCGGATGACACCGGATGGACCGGTACAATGGGTTCGCAGCGATTACCCGAAGCTCAATGTCATTGTCGCAACACAATGGCGGTCAGATCAAATCGAGCATTGGATCCGCACATGTTCAGAAATGCCATTTCAGTTAGAAAAGGAACCGGTGGTACGGTTTTATTTGCTGCAAAATCAGCAAGGTGACCGACTGCAGCAAGTGTTACTAGTGGTGGGCCATCACGTTGCCTTGGACTATTGGTCGCTGGAGTTGCTGTTACGGGAGCTGCTGGACATCTACGCTGCAGCCAGCACGGCAGGCACTGTCGAATTACCGAAGATCGAACGGACCTACCGGGATTTTGTTGCACTGGAGCAAGCGTATATTCAGCAACATGAAACCGGGCATCTGGCGTTTTTCCAGCAGTATCTGACCATGCAGCCGCTGGTTCTGCAGTACACGTATCCAAGACCGAAATTGCAGAGTTTTCAGGGCGAAAACCTCTATACCGAGATCGATCCGGCGTTGCATGCACAATTGCGTCAATTGGCTGCTCAACTGGCCATTACGCCCTTTAAGTTGATATTTTCGCTGTTTTCAGTGCTGCTTGGGCGCCTGGGGCAAACGGAGCACTTTGTGCTTGGCACCAATGTCACGGTGCGTAATACCTATGGCTTCGAATCGGTGCTTGGTCATTTTGTAAATGCGATTCCGGTTGGGATTCAACTGGCGTCCCAGCAGCCGGCAGCCAGCGCTATTGTGCAAATTGCGGCCATGTTGGATCAGGCACTCAGTCAGCAGAATTATCCTTTTGCGCGACTGGTAGAAAAATTAAATCCACAGCGGGATCTGAGTCGCAGCGCGTTGTTTCAGGTAGTGTTTAATTGGAACCAAAAACAGGGGACCCCGCCGGGTAAGCTGCTAAAGCGGGTGCTGGTGGCATCTAGCACGGGGGTATCTGGCGCCAATAACGACCTGTCCTTGAATGTGTTATGTGAGCCAGACCGCTATCAGCTGCAATGGAACTATTGCTCGGCGTTGTTTAGCCGGGCCCGGATTGAATCCTTTGCCAAAGCGTTTGAGTATTTACTACAGCAAGTCGTGCGCGACAGCGGGCAACTGCTGGCGGATATCCCTTGTACTGACGCAGCGGTCACAGTGCCTGAAGAAACCAAAGCCACGACACCGTTTAGAGAACAGCATCACGTGCTACAAGCTTTTGCAGATAGTGTGAACCGTTATCCGCTGGCAACCGCGGTACGGGATCCTGCCGGCAGTTTGACCTATCAGCAACTGGATCTCGCAAGTAGCCGCCTTGCCGGTCGTCTGGCGGCCTCGGGCGCTGCCCGTGGCGCTCTGGTTGCGCTCTGGTTACCGCCCGGTACTGATGCGCTGGTTGCCATGCTGGCTTGCTGGAAAGCGGGCGTTGCGTATCTGCCATTGGATACCAGAACACCGTTAGCAAAAATCAGAACAATCCTGGCAACAGCATCGGTCTACGGATGTATCAGCCACACTGCGCATTGGCAAGAGCCCTTAACTCCGCTGGTATTATGGCTCGATGAGGACGGTGATCCTGATGGCGACATCAGCCTGCCAATTCCGCAAGCCGATGCGGCGTTGGTGGCGTACAGCATTTTTACTTCCGGTTCGACCGGGATGCCAAAAGGGGTTGAGATCAGTCACGCTGCTTTGTTCAGTTATCTGAACTGGGCAGTCGCTGCCTATGATGTGGAGCACGGCAGTGGTGCACCAGTTTTGACGTCGCTGGCGTTTGACGCAACGGTCACGCCGCTGTTTACCCCATTGCTTTGTGGCAAAACGGTGGAGTTTGTCGATAATCCGGCCGAAGTTGCAACGCTTGAGAAACAATTATCCGCTTCGCAGGGCTATAGCTTTATCAAGCTGACTCCCAGTCACCTTAAGCTGTTGGCACAGGGTGACCTCAGTCGGTTTGCCGCAGCGACCCGTTGTTATGTATTAGGGGGCGAGGCGCTTGACAGTCCGTTGCTGGCTCGCTGGCAACAGGCCTTGCCGCACGCCCGTTTTGTCAACGAATACGGTCCTACAGAAACCAGCGTAGGTTGTTCTGTCTACGTCAGTCGTCATCCGCAAGTGATTGGTCGCGAGGTGCCGATTGGTACGGCTACCGCCAACGCCCGGCTGTATCTGCTGGATCAGCGGTTCAATCCGTT
Source organism: Rheinheimera sp. SA_1 (assembly GCF_001669775.1). Taxonomy (GTDB): domain Bacteria; phylum Pseudomonadota; class Gammaproteobacteria; order Enterobacterales; family Alteromonadaceae; genus Pararheinheimera. Next base: position 653,273 of record NZ_LXWK01000011.1, on the reverse strand, counting down.
GCCGGCGGGCGTTGAGGGTGAGCTATTCATCGGTGGCGAGGGCGTCGCCAATGGTTACCGGCAGCAGCCGGCCTTAACGGCACTGCGATTTTTACCGGATCCGTTCAGTCCGAAGCCCGGCGCCCGGATGTATCAGTCCGGTGACCGGGCAGTGATGCGGGAAGATGGTCAGCTGTTGTATACCGGTCGGGAGGATGGTCAGTTAAAGGTGCGGGGGCACCGGGTGGAGGAGCAGGAGATTGTCAGTCAGTTACGCCGGTTCCCGCACATAGCAGCAGCCGTGGTGATGACTGATCAGCAGGACAACTTGTGTGCCTACCTGGTTATGGCGCCAACCGCGCCTTGTGATGTAACGGCGCTGCGTCAGCAGCTGTCGGAGCATTTACCGGAGTATATGGTTCCCAATCGCTGGTTCCGTACCGTGATGTTACCCCTGACGACTAACGGAAAAACAGATCGGGCAGCGCTGATTGTTGCCGCTCAACCGGTTGCGCAGCCCAGTCAGTCAGCGCGACCGGAGAGCGACACCGAGCAGCGGTTGGCCCTGCTGTGGCAAGAGTTGTTGGGTGTGACCGCGGTTGGCCAGCATGACAATTTCTTTACGCTCGGCGGCCACTCAATCCTGGCCGCACGTCTGCTGAACCGTGTTCAACAGCACTGGCAGGTGTCACTGGGCCTGACCGATATTCTGACTGCGCCGGTGCTACAGGAGCTGGCGTGCCGTATTGATGCGGCGACGAAAAACGTTGCTGCGCCCGTGCAAACGTCGGCAATTGCGCCCGTTGATCCCGCCGGACGTTATGAACCATTTGCCTTAACCGAGGTGCAGCAGGCTTATTGGATCGGTCGCCAGGATGTTTATGCGCTGGGCGGTGTCGCCACCCATAGCTACTTTGAATTTGATATTGTTGATTTAGCGTTAGATCAGTTCAGCCGGGCCTGGGATCAGCTTATTCAGCGGCATGATATGCTCAGAGTCGTGATTGACGAGAATGCCCAGCAGCGAGTGTTACCTGAGGTGCCTGCCTATGCTATTGCATGCGATGATTTACGTGAAAAGACCCAGGATCAGCGACAGGCCAGACTGACAGAGACCCGGGCGACGTTATCGCACCAGATGCTGGATCCGGCCCGCTGGCCGCTGTTTGAGTTGAGAGCTTCCTTGTTGCCGGCAAGTGTTACCCGACTGCATCTGAGTATCGATGCGCTGATTGTGGACGCTTGGAGTGCCATGATTATGCAACGGGATTTGTCGGCGTTGATGGCTGGTCAAGGCGACAGTTTGCCGGCTCTGCGGTACCAGTTCCGTGATTTTGTCCGTCAAACAGTACAGTTACGGCAGCAACCGGTTTATTTGCAGGCAAAAGACTATTGGCTGCAGCGTCTTGAGTCACTGCCGGGTGGCCCCCGGTTACCGTTAGCCAGACGACCTGAACAGTTGCGTCAGCCGGTATTTACCCGCCGGCAACAGGCGCTGACGGCGGAACAATGGCAGTCGTTACAGGCCAGGGCACAGTCATTCGGGGTAACTCCTTCCGTACTGTTGTTAACCTTGTTCAGCCAGGTGATCGCGCGCTGGAGCGAAAATAAACAGTTTTTGATCAACCTGACCTTGTTTAACCGCCCGCCGCTGGCACCTGAGATCACCGATCTCTTGGGTGACTTTACATCGCTGACTTTGTTGGCGGTCGATACGGTCGGTCATGATACGGCGCAACTGGCTAACCGTTTGCAGTTTCAGCTATGGCAAGATTTGGAGCATCGCAGCTTTTCCGGCGTCGAAGTCATTCGTTTGTTAGCCAACAAAGCTGTTGATCAACAATCAGCGTTGGTTGCTCCGGTCGTGTTTACCAGCGCAATCGGCTCGGGACAGGGTGAACCGGGCAACAGCTCAGGCGGGCTGGGCAAACTGGTGTATAACATCTCACAGACATCCCAGGTATGGCTAGACCATCAGGTCACTGAACAGCAGGGGCGGTTGAATTTGAGTTGGGATTCGGTCGACGACTTGTTCTATCCTGGCGTTTTGGATGGGATGTTCAGTTTGTATATCGACAGTGTACTTCGTTGTATCGCGAACGCAACGGAGCCTGTCGCCGCGCCGGTCCCGCTACCGATCAGTCAGCTCGGCAGTCGCCTGCGCAGTAACAGTACGGCACTCGCGTTGCCCGATAGTCTGATTTATGAGCCATTTTTGCGGCAATGCCGGGCTGAACCGCAGCGCATTGCTGTACAAACGTCGTCGCTGGCGCTGACGTATCAGCAATTGCATCAGTATGCGCTGCAGCAGGCTGAACTGCTTCAGGCGGCAGGCGTTAAACCCAATGAGCTGGTCGCGATTGTGATGCACAAAGACTGGCGGCAAGTGGTGGCCTGTCTGGCTATCTGTTATGCCGGGGCTGCGTATCTACCGGTAGACCGCGCACAGCCGGTATCGCGTCAACTACAAATCCTGCAATTGGCCGCTGTGAAAATTGCGATGGTAGACGGCCCTGTGGATGACAGCATTGCCCGGCAGTATCAAATCCTGCCGATTAGCGAGACTGTGTTTGCAGTGGATTCACCTTTTACTGAGCCACCGGCGGTGGCCCGACTGGATGATTTGGCGTATGTCATTTTTACCTCGGGTTCCACTGGTGTACCCAAAGGGGTTAAAATTACCCACAGGGCTGTCGTTAATACGTTGCTTGATATCAACCAGCGTTTTGCACTGACCCAACCGGTGGTGCTGGGGCTGTCGGCGTTAAACTTCGATTTATCGGTGTATGATATTTTTGGGGTATTGGCGGCGGGTGGCACATTGGTACTGCCGGATGCGGCTTTGCGAAACGATCCATCACACTGGCATACACTCAGCGTCCGTTTTGGCGTGGATCTGTGGAATTCGGTGCCTGCGTTGTATCAGTTGTATCTGGACTACCTGGAGCAGACCGGCGGGCAGTTCCCGGCCGCTCTGAAAACGGTCATGCTCAGCGGTGACTGGATCCCGCTGAGTCTGGCTGATAAAGCGCGATGGATGGCACCGGCTTGCAGGTTGATTAGCCTCGGCGGGGCAACCGAAGCATCCATTTGGTCAATATATTATGAGATAGGCCTGCTTGCCGAGCACTGGCGCAGCGTGCCTTATGGCCGGCCGTTAGCAAATCAGACTTTTTATGTGCTGGATGAGCAGCGCAATCCATGCCCGGATTTCGTCAAGGGAGATTTGTACATTGGCGGCAAAGGGCTGGCCAGCGGTTACTGGCAAGATGAGAAAAAAACCGCCGATGCTTTTATATTTAACCCGCAATCGGGCGAGCGCCTCTATAAAACCGGCGATAAGGGCCGGTACATTGAAGACGGACTGATTGAGTTCCTCGGACGCGAGGATACGCAGGTGAAGCTACGCGGTTACCGGGTTGAGCTTGGTGAGATTGAAAAAGTGATCAGCCAGCATCGTTATGTCGACAAGGCGGTTGTGATGGTCATGAAAAATGAGCAGCAGCATGACGTACTGACCGGCTATGTCGTGTTCAAGAGTCTGCCAGCCCCTGGAACTGATCCCGTACTGGCAACGCAAAGCGGACCGTCATTAACCGAGACGGCACTGTTGCCGCTGGAACCGGTCGATATTAGCCGTCAGTTAACGCTCAATATGGACACGCTAAGTGACTGGCAGCCGGTCGGGGTTAGCTCGCCGGCGATCCTGTCTTACCTGTTGGCACCGTTGCAACAGGTCGGGTTGGCGCCAGCAGCACCCTCTAAATGCTATTATCCGTCGGCATCCAGCCTTTACGCGGTGCAATGCCTGGTTCAACTGAACCGGGCGCTGTCCGAGCAGCTGCCCGCTGGCGTCTATTTGTATAATCCGATCTCGCATGGATTGCAGCTAACTGCTATCGGTGCAGTGCCAAGCGATGCTGATGTTGTGTTGCATCTGGTGGTTGATCGGCAGAAAGTCACCGCCAAATACGGTGCGCTGGCAGAGAAATTGTGGCTACTTGAAGCCGGACACCTCTGCAGTTTGCTCGAACATAGCATGGTGTTGCCCGGACTGGTTGCTAGGTTGCAGTCTGTACCGGAGCTGCCATTACCGCACTGGTGCGGTGATTTCGCCGCGATCGGGAGTTACTGCTTAGTACCCGGGCGGCAGCGCCAGACAGCCGGTCAGCAAATCAACCTGTTGCAACGACAGTCTATTCGCCGCTACACCGGGCAAGCCTTGCCGGTGCAGGATTTGCTGGGGCTGCTTAATCAGCATTTCACTCAAAGCCCGGCGTGCGGACAATGGTATTTACAGTTACAACGTAGCGCAGACTCTGCGCGATCGCCGCAGATTTTTCAGGTGGTCGGGACGGCAGGTCAGCTGAGCTTATTGGCGGTACCTGATGAGTTTGTTATCCCTGTATCGGCATTTATGGCGGATAACCGCGTCATAGCCGAACAAGCTGCCTTGTTGTTTCACATCGCGCCGGCTACTGCAGGGCGGCAGACTCTGCAGCGTTGTGGCTATGATGTTCAGCAATTATCACTGGCTGTCCATCAGCAGCAGCTTGGTGTTTGTCCGCTTGGGCATCTGGAGTTACCGGATTGTTATCAGGATCTATTGGCGGAGGCCCGCTTTAGCTACGGCGTCTTTATCGGACATGTGGCACCGGAACAGTATCAGCAGTGGCCAGTGTTGCAGGAAGCGCGCGAATATCCGGCGGTGCGCTCGGTCAAATCTCTGGTGGCGGAAAAGTTACCCGCCTATATGGTGCCTGAACAAGTCTTCGAGCTGGCCGCCCTGCCGCTGAGCGCCAATGGCAAAGTAGACCGGAAACAGCTGCCGAAACCGGTTGCCACAGAGGTCAAACGATCCGCCAGCATACTGCCAGGCGCGGTTATGACGGCGACACAGCAACGCTTGCAGCAGATTTGGCAAGATGTATTGTCCAGCCAGGACATTGGTATTGACGACAGCTTTTTTGAGGCAGGTGGCAACTCGGTCATGATGATTCAGGTATTTAACCGGATCAAAGCGCAGTTTAGCAAGCCATTGACCATTGCCGATTTGTTCCGGTACAGCACGATCGCCAGCCTGGCAGCCTTTTTAGATGAAGTGACTATGAATCAACAGGAAACAATCAACCAGCGAAGCCGGAAGCAGCGTGATGCGTTGCTGCAACGCCGGTCCAACAGAGAAGAACAGGTATGAAACAACATAGTCATATCAGTGATGTCGCTGCGATTGCCGTGATTGGGATGGCCAGTCGCTTCCCCGGTGCCAACGACTTGCAAACGTTCTGGCAAAACCTGTGTGCGGGCCATGAAAGTATTCGTCCGCTAACGGATGAGGAACAGGCGCGGTACCAGGCGATGACCGGTGCAAGCAGTGGGGCCGCCACTATTGCTGTGGCCAGTATGATTGACGACGTCGATGCGTTTGATCATGACTTCTTTGGTATTTCGGCTACAGAAGCACAGTTAATGTCTCCCCAGCACCGGTTAATGCTGGAAACAGCCTACCACGCGCTGGAACACGCAGGTCTGATGACGACGCAGGCGCGCCAGGGAACCGGCATTTATTGTGCAGTCAACCTCAGTGATTACCTGATTAACAACATTGCCGCTGCCAAAGACCGCTTTTCGGCCGCCGATCGTTTACAAATTGAGATTGGTTCTGACCAATGTTATGCCAGTAGCCTGATTGCGCATAAACTCAATCTGCATGGACCCAGCCTGACGGTTAATACCGCATGCAGCTCGTCGCTGGTCGCGGTGCACCTGGCCTGCCGGGCTTTATTGAGTTACGAATGTGATAGCGCCCTTGCGGGGGCGGCCAATGTGTATGTGTCGCAACTACCTGGCTATCAATATCAGGAGGGAGGGGTGCAGGCTCCCGACGGACACTGTCGGCCCTTTGACGTCGCAGCGAATGGGACGGTGTTTGGCAGTGGTGCCGGCATGCTGGTGTTGAAAAGACTTGAAGATGCACTGGCCGATCAGGATTGTATTTGGGCCGTGATCCGGGGCACAGCTATCAACAACGATGGCGAGCGTAAAGTCGGGTTCACGGCACCAAGCGTCAGCGGTCAGGCCGAGGTGATCAGCAGTGCGCTGAGTTTTGCTGACTTAACGCCGGATGATATCAGCTATATCGAAGCACATGGTACCGGTACCGCGCTGGGCGATCCGATTGAGATCGCTGCTCTGGAGCTGGCATTAGGGCAATCTGCCGTTGAGTGCCGCATTGGCAGTGTGAAGTCCAATATTGGCCATTTGAACTGTGCGGCAGGGATCGCCGGGGCGCTGAAAACTATTTTGATGTTGCACCATCAGACGTTCGTTCCGTCATTACATTTTCAGCAGCCCAATCCACAAATTGACTTCAGCAAAAGTAGATTTCAGGTCCAAACCCGCTGTGAGCCCTGGACTGTCAGCGGGAACCGACCGCGGATTGCCGGCGTCAGCTCCTTTGGCATCGGCGGGACGAATGCACACGTCTTGTTTGAAGAGTTTATCTATGACAGGACTGAACCCGGCGATTCGACGCAAATCATCCGGCTCAGTTCGCAGAATGCAACGGCCTTAATAGCCGATATAGACATGCTGAACAGCTGGCTTACCCGGGCAGGGCCGCAGTCTATCCAACAGCTGGCTGCGCAATTGTGTCGGCGGGATTTGAAGTTGCCTCATCGTTTCGCGGTTGCCGCCGATTCGGTTGCTCAGTTACAGGCGCTGTTGGCTGATGCCGGTCGTCACAGTGCTGTCGCCGGTAAGCTACCGCCGCGGCTGGTCTTGCTGTTTGCCGGGCAAGGCACTGAACTGGCGCCTGCACTGTGCGAACTCGCCGAACATGACCCGCAGTTCCGGCAACAGGTTGATTCGGCTGGTTTGTTGCTAGCCGATTGCTGTGGTGCTGATCTCAGACAAATTCTGCGTAGGCGCCAGCTGCCGGCCGACACTGCGGTGCAACAGCCGGTGTTGTTTACACTGCAGGTGCTGTGGGCGCAGTATCTGATAGCACAAGGTATGCGGCCTGCTGCTTTACTCGGGCACAGTCTCGGTGAATACGCCGCCGCCTGTGTTGCAGGGGTATTCAACTTTGCGCAAGGGGTTGCGTTGGTTAGCCAGCGGGGCCGATTGATGCAAAAAATGCCGCAGGGGCGCATGCTCTCGGCGGCGCTGACACCAGCGACAGCCCGGCAGTATTGTAATGAACAGCTCGAAATCGGACTGATCAACAGCCCTGACCATGTCGTATTCACGGGGCCGGTTGTGGCGATCGAACAGTTACAAATGCGGCTGGAATCGCAGCAAATTGCTAACAAGATGCTGGTGACGTCGCATGCATTTCACAGTCGCAGCATGGAGCCAATGCTGGAGGAATTCCGGCAAGTTCTGCAGTCGGTCCGTTGGCAGCCGCCGACAATACCGTTTTTATCGAACTGTAGCGGCGACTGGATCACGCCTGCGCAAGCGACGGATCCGGCCTATTGGCTGCTGCAGCTGCGTCAACCGGTGTTGTGTGCCGAAAACTTTGCCCGGCTCGCTGACAGTGATTTCGTAATATTGGAGGCTTGTGGTCCCGGAGCGATGACAAAATTAGCCCAGCTGAACCAGCTCAGACCACAGCAGATCATCAGGCAACCAATCAGTGGTGCTGCTGATTTTGCGGCACTGCGCGCGGCGCTCTGGTGTCGTGGAATGCCTGAAGAACAAGCGCTGCTGCCTGCCGGACTTCGATACCCAAGCCTGTTGCCGGGGCGGCATTTTGTCCGCCATCGGCATTGGATCAGGCCAGCTGTGCCGGCACAATTACCGGCAGTGGTGCCGGTCACATCGACCGACCCGGTGTTGTTTGCTACAGGCTGGAAGACGGCGTTGTCAGCTGAACAAGGGACTTTGCATACCAAACAGTCGTTTGTCGTGCTGACCGATACGCTCGCTACGGTGACGCCGCTTACCGGGTTGCTGACCGCCGGGGGGCATCAGGTAACCACCACCGTCCTTCAGTTTACGCCGACGGCGGCCGGCGAAGAGATGTTGCTGACACAGGCTGTTGGCGCCGATCTCCGCTATCGGCGCCATGTTGTGGTCGTGCTGTCAACGGCCTTTGCGGCCAGACTGGCGACACAACAGCCGGAGGCCTGGTGTCATCCTCTCATGCTGGTCTTCAAGGTCTGTGCGTTGCAGACCAGCGATGTCATTTGCAGCGTGGTCACCGAAAACTATCTGTCCTTGTCTGCTTATCCGCCAACATCGGCCGGCGCGGCCATTCTGACCGGCCAATTGCGCAGTTGCCGACATGAGCTGCCACGCCTGAAACTGCGGCAGATTGATGTCGGCGATCTGGCGTTGGATGGTTCTTTCTTAGCCGGACAACTCACGCGTGAGTCAACAGACGATCTGCTGGTGCACCGCGATGGCACCAGCTGGCTGCGCCATGCTGAGCCGGTCAATCTGGTCGCAACCCGTGACAGGCTTGATGCGACAAGCCCCTATTTGTTAACAGGCGGCCTGGGGGATGTCGGGTTTCAACTGGCGTTGACACTGGCTGGGCTCGGGGTACGCCGGTTGATTTTACCGATCCGCCGTCCGCTGCCGGACCGGTTGCGCTGGCCTGCCATGCTGGCGATCGTGGACAGCGTAGAAGCCCGGATGATTGGCCGGATCGGGCAGTTAGAAGACCTTGGTATCGAGATATTTTGTCCGGTGGTTGACCTGACCCGGTCGGTGCCTGTCAGTGAGTGGTTGGCGCCGCTGGAGCAGCAGTTGGGGAACGTGGCAGGGGTGATTCATGCGGCAGGGGTGAATGACGCCGGTTTGTTGCTTCATAGTGAATTACGGGATGCCCGTTCGCAGTTTGCGCTAAAGGTCGATATGACCGAAGCATTGTTGCAATATTTTTCCGCCCGTCAGCTTGAGTTTATCTGTCTGATTTCATCGGCTATTGCCGCCACGGGCGCGATCGGACAAAGTTTTTACAGTGCGGCCAATGCCTATCTGGATCAGCGGGTTGTGGGCGATAAACAGCATCGTTTGTTGAGTATCGGCTGGGCCGGTTGGCAAGACTGTGGCATCGGGAGCGGCGCGGGGGGTGGCAATGCACAACCGCCGCTACTGTTGACTACAGTACCGCTGTTGCAGCACATTACCGGGAATGCACTGCAGGGTTGGCGGCTGACGGCGAATGTGAACCCAAGCACGCACTGGTTAATGCAGGAACACCGGATTAAGCAAGTACCGGTTTTTCCGGCCACTGGTTACCTGAGTTTGCTGGCGACTTGCTGTGAACAGCTGTTTGGTGGGCTGTCTGAACACACGGGCTGGCAACTGGCGGATCTCACGTTTTTGACATTGTTGTATAGCCGTCCGGATCAACAGATTGAATTGGCCATTCACGTAGAGCCCGCGGTTCACGGTTATCAGATCCGTGTGTTCCAACCTAACGATGATAAAGTATTAGTGACGGCATCGGTGACCCTGCACAGCCAACAATCTGTGACGCGCCCAGAGATGCCGGCCGGCCCTTGGACGAGGCAACTGAGTTACCCGGGACGATTGCCTCAGCTTGACCAGAACATGACGCTTGGGCCACGCTGGCATTGTTTGGTGAGTGCTCAGGTCAATACACACGAAGCCAAACTAGAGTTGCAGTTGGATGCGCGGTTCAACGGTGATTTGCAATATTATTCGCTGCATCCGGCGCTGTTGGATATCGGATTGGGCGTAGCGGTCAGTGATTGCCTGCTGGCTCAGCATGCTGTCATACCGGTTAGCATGGGCAAGATGGTGCAGTTCAGGCCGATGACGATGCACCTTTACTGCCATGTGCAGCTGATCCCTGAGACACAGGAGGATTCGGCACTCGTGGTACTGAACGCCAATTTTTATACCGCTGAGGGTGAATTGGTTGTCTGCATCAGCGACTACCGGCTCCGTCGGGTGGCTCAGAATACCGGTAGCCGGCAGCCGACAGCGCTTCCTGACCATGCGTTGCTCCGTCCGGTGTTACAGCCAGCCCTGGGACGAGCATTGTTTCGTCAGATCCTCTGTTCGTCGTTTCGGGGACATTTGGTGGTTGACAGCGTGTTGCCTGAGCTGCGTCAGCAGCAATGGCAGGCTGTGGCCACCGAGCTGTTTGGCCGGACGGACTCGGCGGAGCCAGCACTTGCCGATCAGGATTCCAGCATAGATCTAGTCCGCAGTGTGATGAAAACCATGCTTGGCCTTGATTCACTGAGTGATTCAGCGGATTTCTTTGAGTTGGGCGGACATTCCCTGCTGGCGAGCCGGATCCTCAGCCAATATCGGCAGCAACTGGGTGTCTCTCCCGGGATCGACATGATGTTTGAGTTACCTACTGTTAGCGCACAAGCTGCCTTACTGGATGCGATGTTACGGAGTCGCGGGACTGTCAGGTTGCCTGCAACCCGGACTGTTGCGCGTGGTTATGTGGAGGGAGTGATATGAAAGCCACTATGAAACTCGTGGCAGATTTAGCTACGCAAGATATTTTGCTGTGGGTTCACGACGGTCAGTTGCACTTTAGTGCAGCCGCAACAGCGCTTGCCGAACCAGTCCGGCAGCAACTGAGGCAACACCGGGCTGAATTAATTACGCTGTTAAGTCCGCAGCAGGGGCAATCAGTACCGGCCCTGCGAGCTTTGCCGGCACAACCTACGTATAAACCGTCTTTTGCGCAGGAGCGCTTGTGGGCGATTGACCAGTTGGAGGGACCCAGCAGTCGTTACAATGAGGGCAAAATTCTGGCGATTAGCGGCGCATTGCAGGCGGTGTTATTGCCCGACGCCTTGTCCCAGGTGATGATGCGCCAGTCGGTTTTGCGGTCCCGCTATATTGACCATGATGGCCAGGCACAGATGGTCATTGAACCGAACACAAAGCCGGAAACTCTGTTCACGGATGCTCGAAGCTGGACATCGCAGCAGCAGCAAGCAGAGATAAGCCGCACCATGGACCGGCCATTTGTGCTGGCCAGCGGGCCGCTGGTCCGGATGACCGTGCTGCAGACTGCCGATACGCAGTTTGTGATTGCGTTTGCCATGCATCACATCATTTCGGATGGATTATCGCTGGAGATCCTGATCCGGGAACTCATCAGCGCTTATTTGCAGCTGCAGCATGGGCAAACAGTCGTGATGGAGCCGTTGTCCGTGCAGTACCAGGATTTTGCTGCCTGGCAGCGTGAGTTGGTGCAGGGGACGGTTGGCCAGCAACAAGTCCGCTACTGGAACCAACAGCTTTCAGGTGCGCCTGATTGCATAAATTTAAAATCAGATTTGCAACGACCGGAAAAATCTGACATATATGGCGGCGTACACCGATTTAATCTTGTTGCTGATAGTTATAGTGGTTTGGTTCAAAGTGCAAATGCCCTGGGGACAACCCCATTTAACTATGCGTTGACAGCCTACAACCTGATGCTGGCGTATTTTTCAGCGAGTAGCGATATATTGGTCGGAACCCCGGTCAATCAGCGGAACAAGCCAGAACTTGAGTCTTTAATCGGTCTGTTTGTCAATACCATCGTGTTACGCAACGACGTGTCGCTTAAAAAGTCACTGGCGCAGTTGTTGACGAGTGGACAACAAGTTGTCAGTGCTGCTATGCAGCATGCCGATGTGCCGTTTGAAATGGTGCTTGAGGCCTTGCAGATCAAACGAAGCCCGGCCTATTCGCCGCTTTATCAGGCCAGATTTGTCTTTCTGGATGTTGCGACAAGGTTGGAGGAGATTGAGCAGCTGCAGGTGAAGCAGTTGGAGCAGGACCGGTCACTGGCAAAATTTGAATTGATGTTAACTTTGGAGCGGGTGGGCAACAGCTATCAGGCGGAGTTTAGTTTTAACCGTTCGTTGTATCTGGCTGCAACTGTTGAACGCTTTGCCTGCGCTTATCAACATTTGCTTGCGACGATGCCACGGGCGCACGAGTCTACCGTAGCTGAGATGTTTGCCGGGCTTGACTGCCGGTTGCATGAGTATGATCAGGCGCTAGCCGCCAGCAATAAACAATCACGCTTATCCGGGCTGGAAAAACTAAAAAAAGCGCAATTGGAGGATAGGAATGCAGTTGTATAAAGATGAAAATGTCAGCATTGTCGCAAGCGCTGTTTTTGATGAAGCGCCGGTTACGGTAACCCCGCTTCGCTTCGGTGTGAATCTCAAGCAATGGGCTGCAGATCATGTGCAGCTGATTGAGCAAGTCCTGCAAGAACACGGCGCTATCCTGTTTCGAAAGTTCAAGGTCAATGGCAGTGGGCATTTTCAGGATATTATCGAAGGAATATATGGCGTTGGCCTTACCGAATATGAGAATCGCTCAACTCCGCGTACCCGGGTAAAAGGCAACGTGTATACGTCAACCGAATATCCGGCTAATGAGACGATCCCGTTGCATAATGAAAATGCCTATACCAACAAATGGGCTAACCGCATTTTCTTTTTTTGTGTGAAACCGTCTGCCGTTGGCGGGCAGACGCCGATTGCTGATAGTCGGCGGGTATTTCAGGCGATACCGCCAGCGACGCGGGAAAAACTGATACAGCAAAAAATCCGCTATACCCGCAATTACGGCCATTTTGATTTGCATTGGCATGAAGTCTTCCAGACCACAGATCCAGCAGAGGTGGAAGCATACTGTCGTAACAATGATATTCATTATCAGTGGCGACCTGATGGTCAACTGACCACCTGGCAGATCTGTGATGCAGTGCAAACACACCCGAAAACCGGTGAGATGGTTTGGTTTAATCAGGCGCATTTGTTTCATGTCAGCGCCCTGCAAGCGGAAGTGCGCGAGTCACTGTTACAAGCATTTTCCAGTGATTTATTACCACGCAACGCGTTTTATGGCGATGGTTCAGAGTTTGAAGAGTCAGTTCTGGCAGATATTCGCGCCGCTTTTGTCCAGGAAAAACGCGTGTTTAACTGGCAGATGGGCGACGTGCTGTTGTTGGACAATATGCTGTTTGCGCATGGGCGTGAACCGTTTGAGGGCGAGCGTCAGGTGCTGGTTGGCATGGTTGACCCTCGCGCCTGAGCAGATGGTCGGGTTTTTCGTTAAAGCAGAATTATAAGGTTACCTGCATGTTACTTGAAAGAAGCTGGTTTTCAGGCTCCGTAGCAATCCCCGAGCATTTAAGCTCACGTCGTATTGTGCTCATCACCTCCACACAAGGTTGTTCTGCATCGTCGCTGTCTGAAGCGATGCAAGCTGCACTAGCAGCGCTGCAATTGCCTGCCTGGCAGGATAATGGTTGTTTTCGTGTTGAGCACAGGCCGCTGGCAGATGCCGGCGCGTGGCCGGATTGCCTGTCAGTCGAACTACCTGGGTTGGCGGCCGAAGTTGTCATGTTTGCAGCCGCCGGGCAGGTTGGTTTGGCCGTCATTCAATTCGACGCACAGTTGGTCGATACTCATTCGTTGCAACTTTGGTTACAGCTGCTTGATACGGTCGCAGAGACCGGCAGCGCGGCAGCGCTGGCGTGCGAGTATTCCCTGGACGCCGTCATCAATTGGCAGGCCAGTCTGGTCGCGTCAGACAGTACCGATGCAGGACCGTTGTACTGGCAGTCGCTCCAATCGGTGAGTCACGCTACACATCTGGGTCTCACGTGTGAGATATCTGCGCAGGGCCACAGCATGGTGCATCAGGAACTTGCAGTGGCGGTGGAGCAACAGATCGACCAGTTATGTCAAACCTATCAGGTCGATGAGCAAGTCGTGCTTTTGACCGTATGGGGCGCACTGTTATCGGCGCACAATTTGGGGCAACAGGTTGCGGTCGGATGCCTGAGTAACGGTCGCAGTTATGACGAGTTGCAACCATTAACGGGTAAGCTTGAAAAGCAACTACCGATGCATTTTAGCCAGGAACACGACGCGATCACGTCATCACAACTGACTGCAACCAGCCAGCAGTGGCAGCTACATCAGCAGTGGCAGGATTATTATTCAGCGCCAGTCGTGGCCGACTTCGGATTTGCGTATCAGCGTCAGCTGAACCTGCAAACGCTAAACGCAATGATTTGCCCGTATCTGCCGGCAGGGCAACAATTGCTGGTGGAGGTAAGCCGGACAGCTGCAGGGCTGCGGTTATGTTTACGTTATGACAAAGCGCTGATTCTGGATAGCTGGGCGGAACTGTTATTACAACAATACTGTACCCTATTGACGGCGTTGGATGAGCATCATGGGAGCCTAATCGTTTCGACCCGGGTGCTGGGGATACCGCAGGCTGTTGATACTGTTAACAGGTTCCTGGAGCCTGAGCATCCTAACCTGCTGCAAGCTATTGCTTGCAGCAGCTGGCAGGAAGCGACGGCGCTGGCTTTCGAGGGACAGACCTACAGTTATCACTGGCTCAATCAGGCCGCCAATCAGCTAGCTAATGCGCTGATAGCGGCCGGTGTGCAACGCTGTGATGCGGTGGTGCTGTGTCATCGCCGTGATCCGAAGTGGGTTGTGGCGATGCTGGCTATCTGGAAAGCCGGCGGCTATTTTATTCCGTTTGACGCCGGGTTGCCGCCTGGGCGTCGTGCACTGCTCGCAAGGCAGTTGTCGCCTAAAGTGGTGTTAACAGAGCAGACGGAGCTGGAGCTGGTCAGCGATTTATTTGATGGGCTTATCATTTCTCTGGATCGCGATTGGGACGAAATCGCGGATTATAGCCCGGAGCCGCCGACGTTTATCCCGCAGGCAACGGATGTAGCGTATCAGATATTCACCTCGGGCTCGACGGGCGTGCCGAAGGGGGTGCAGGTGAGCCATGGTGCAATCACGCATTATGTGGCTGGGTTTGCGCAGGCCTTAGGGGACGCCGGTTATCACGAGTTATTATCGCTGGCCGCGCTGACGGCGGATTTGGGTTATACCGCATTATTTGGTGCATTAGGCCAGGGCAAATGCTTAAGGCTGCTGCCGGAATCGTTGAATCTGGATGCCTATGGTTTACGTGAAGCGCTGTTAAGTCGTCCAGTGGATGTGCTGAAAATAGTTCCCTCGCATCTGGCTGCGTTATTAAGTGACAGTCAGGCGGCGGCATTGTTACCGAAGCGGCATTTATTGCTGGGCGGTGAGGCCGTCAGTGAGACGTTGTTGCAACGGTTGCGGGCGCTGGCACCGGCGCTGGAGATTTGGAATCACTACGGACCGACGGAAACAACGGTTGGAGTGAGTGTTCAGCGGTTGACGGATGGCATTTGTCTGGGGCGTCCGTTTGGTGAAGGCCGCTGGTACGTGCTTGATGAGCAGATGGCGCCGATGGGCTGGGGATTGGCGGGCGAGTTGTATATCGGTGGTCCTGGGGTGGCCTTGGGCTATCAACAGGACGCGCGGAAAACTGCAGCGGCATTTGTGCCGGATCCGTTTAGTGGTCGAGCCGGTGCGAGGCTATACAAAACCGGAGATAAAGCGCGTGTTGACAGCCAGGGCCGGGTACATTTTCTGGGACGACTGGATGACCAACTGAAAATCCATGGGCACCGGATAGAGCCGCAGGAAATCGCAGTCCAGTTACAGCAAGTTGCAGGAGTGACGGATTGTTTTGTGCAGGCAGTGGGTGTCGCAGGGCAACCCAGTCTGGTGGCGTACGTGGTTGGCAGCGGTGTGACGCAGGAGCAGTTGCGTGCCCGTGCGCGCGAGCAGTTACCGGAGGTGATGCAGCCGAAGTATTATGTGCAGATGGCAGCCTTGCCGCGGCTGGGCAATGGTAAAGTGGCACGTCAGCAATTGCCGGTGGTGAAGGAGGATGCGGGGACGTCGTATGTGGGTGCCCGCAATGAGACGGAAGTGGTTCTGACAGAGATTTGGCAGGGACTGCTGCGCCGGAGCCCCATTGGTATTCATGACAACTTTTTTAGTTTGGGCGGCGATTCGATTATTGCAATCCAGGTGGCGGCCAAAGCCCGCCAACATGGCTTGATGCTCGATCCTAAGCAGCTCTTTAGCAGTCAGACCATCGCCACTCTGAGTCCATCGGTGACCCAGCTGTCAGTGTCGGCAGAGCAAGGCGAGATCACCGGCACAGTGCCGTTAACACCAAGACAGCAGCGGTTTTTGCAACAGCATGGCACTGCGTCTGCACAGTATTTCAGAGTGCGGCTATTGTCGTATTCGACAGCTGTGGATGCGTCGGCTTTGTCTCTGTCTTTAAATACCCTGCTGCAACATCACGATATGCTGCGGGCGGCTTTCCAATGTAATAACGGTCAGTGGGAACAGCATGTGCGGCCAAATACAGCCGCGCTGGCGAGCCAGATCCTGACGCGGCTTGATTTAACGCAGGTGCCTGATAAACAGACGGCGGTGCAGGCCGCTTTACAACAGCTGCAACACAGTTATAGCCTCAATGATGACCCGATGCTCAAAGTGTATTGGTTTGAGTTCAGTGCCGATAGCGGCCGGTTGGCGTTCATGATCCCTCCGCTTGCGGTAGATGGAGTGTCCTGGCGTATTTTGCTGGAAGATTTTATGACGCTGTATCAACAGATTGTCAGTGGTCAGTCGAAGGCGTTGCCAGGAAAAACCAGCTCGTTTCTGCAGTGCGCGACCGAATTGGCATCTGCCAATTTTGACTGGTCCGCTGAATCGGCATACTGGGAAATGGCCACACCATCGCAGGTCGGGTCACTATTCCGGACCCGCTACACCGAAGACACCGAGCAATACTGCTCTGTTAGTCTGGACACTTGGCACACCACAGCATTGCTGGAACAGACTAATCAGGCATTTCGGACTGAAATCAATGAATTACTGTTAACCGCCTGGATGCTGGCCTGGCACGATATCTTTCAGCAACCGACGTTACAGTTGGTCCAGGAGGGGCACGGCCGGCAACAGGGGCAGTTGATGCTCGATAACAGCAGGACTGTTGGTTGGTTTGCGCACGTGTATCCGTTGACCTTAACACTGGGCTCAGGTTCGTTGGCGGAAGAAATCAACCGGATCAAGCGCCAACTCCGTGTGGTACCTCATAAAGGCCAGAACTACCTGGTTGGGCAGTCTCGATATGCTGGTGCGCAGTACGATGCGTTAGACCAGGCCACCGTGTTTTTTACTTACCTTGGACAGCATGGCCAATCATCTTCGGCACCTCCGATTTTCAGGCCAGCTGACGAACAAATTGGCTCACTGCGCTTTGCCAAAGGCTTGCGGGAATACCCATTGGATGTCAGTTGTCTGGTAAAAGATGGGCGGTTTATTTGTTACCTTAGTTACAGTGCGCAGCAAATTTCTGCAGTCAAAGCACAGACTTTGCTTGAGTGTTTTAGTAGTCATCTGCAAGCTGTGATCAGGTTATGCCAGCAGCAGACTGATTTGCTGCCGGACTCTATCGATTTCCCTTATGCCAGTCTTGATAACGCCGCATTGACAGATTTGGTGCACACCATGGCCAAACGTCATTCACGGGTAGAGGATATTTATCCGCCTGCCAGTATGGTAAATGGCATGTTGGCGCATGCCAGTGTCTATCCGGATTCGGTGGCATATCGCATCCAGTCGGCTTTTGAGTTAACCGGGCCGCTGAATATTGAGCGCTTTCGTGAGGCCTGGCAGGCTGCTATCGCGCATTTTGACTGTTTCCGTACGCTTTTTGTCGGGCTGGCGGCTGAACCGCATCAGGTGGTTGTCGCTGAGGCGGAATTACCTTGGCAATTGCTGGATTGGCGACACCTATCCGAGCCGGAAGTGGCACAGGCTTTTCTCACTCTCCAGCGACAGCAATTGCGGGTGCCATATGATTTCAGTGCCGCACCATTGATGCGGTTGTTTTGTATTCGTCTTGCCGATGAGCAGCATCGCGTGCTGTGGGAGCGTCATCATGCGATCAGTGATGGCTGGTCTGCGGCGAAAATCTGGCAATTTGTGATAGCGACCTATTTTGCTGAGTCGGTTGTACCTGCGGCTGTCCCTTATAAAAACTACCGGGTATGGCAAATGCAACGCGACTCTGGCGCTGACCAGCAATACTGGCAAGCGATGCTGGCTGATGTGAATCAGCAGACTTTGTTATCGGGTGCGGGCAAACCACAACGTGGCGATATTGGCGCCCGCTTTGCGGAGCATGCGCTGGAAATCGGTCAGCCGCTCAGCGATGCGTTGCGACAACTGGCAAGCACCCAATGCACGACGTTAAGTGTTCTGTTTCAGGCGGCTTGGGCCAAGGTGTTATGGTTGTGGCAGGAACAGCCGGAGTCCGTACTTTTTGGATTGACGATTGCCGGACGTCCGGCGGAGGTCGCCGGGATTGATGCCATGGTCGGCGTGTTTCTCAACACGGTGCCAGTAGTCGTGCGACCAGCCCGGGATCAGGACTATCTGACTGTCGTTGCTGATTTGACCCGTTCAACACAGCTGGCCGAAGTACACGGTCAGTTGCCGCTGGCCGAGATCCAACGTTTGGCCCCGCAACCTCAGAAACCATTGTTTGACACTGTGCTTGTGTTTGAGAATATCCCGGATCACGTGGCCGGACAGGCACAGCAACGACAACTTCGGGCGACTCCGTTATTTGCCGAGTCGTATAACAACTTTCCGCTGACGCTGATGATCAATCCGCAGCATTCGCTGTCGGTCCACTGCAAATATGAGCAACTGTTGCTCGATACGCAGCAGGTTGAACAGATGTTGTCGCTGCTTGCGGCCGTCTTGCAGCAGATGGTGTCGCAACCACAAGCCAGTTTCTGCAGGATGGTCCCGTTGCCATCTGCGCAGACAGAGCAGTTATTGGCGTTATCTAGTCCTGCCAGGTTCCTGGAGCCTGAGCATCCTAACCTGCTGCAAGCTATTGCTTGCAGCAGCTGGCAGGAAGCGACGGCGCTGGCTTTCGAGGGACAGACCTACAGTTATCACTGGCTCAATCAGGCCGCCAATCAGCTAGCTAATGCGCTGATAGCGGCCGGTGTGCAACGCTGTGATGCGGTGGTGCTGTGTCATCGCCGTGATCCGAAGTGGGTTGTGGCGATGCTGGCTATCTGGAAAGCCGGCGGCTATTTTATTCCGTTTGACGCCGGGTTGCCGCCTGGGCGTCGTGCACTGCTCGCAAGGCAGTTGTCGCCTAAAGTGGTGTTAACAGAGCAGACGGAGCTGGAGCTGGTCAGCGATTTATTTGATGGGCTTATCATTTCTCTGGATCGCGATTGGGACGAAATCGCGGATTATAGCCCGGAGCCGCCGACGTTTATCCCGCAGGCAACGGATGTAGCGTATCAGATATTCACCTCGGGCTCGACGGGCGTGCCGAAGGGGGTGCAGGTGAGCCATGGTGCAATCACGCATTATGTGGCTGGGTTTGCGCAGGCCTTAGGGGACGCCGGTTATCACGAGTTATTATCGCTGGCCGCGCTGACGGCGGATTTGGGTTATACCGCATTATTTGGTGCATTAGGCCAGGGCAAATGCTTAAGGCTGCTGCCGGAATCGTTGAATCTGGATGCCTATGGTTTACGTGAAGCGCTGTTAAGTCGTCCAGTGGATGTGCTGAAAATAGTTCCCTCGCATCTGGCTGCGTTATTAAGTGACAGTCAGGCGGCGGCATTGTTACCGAAGCGGCATTTATTGCTGGGCGGTGAGGCCGTCAGTGAGACGTTGTTGCAACGGTTGCGGGCGCTGGCACCGGCGCTGGAGATTTGGAATCACTACGGACCGACGGAAACAACGGTTGGAGTGAGTGTTCAGCGGTTGACGGATGGCATTTGTCTGGGGCGTCCGTTTGGTGAAGGCCGCTGGTACGTGCTTGATGAGCAGATGGCGCCGATGGGCTGGGGATTGGCGGGCGAGTTGTATATCGGTGGTCCTGGGGTGGCCTTGGGCTATCAACAGGACGCGCGGAAAACTGCAGCGGCATTTGTGCCGGATCCGTTTAGTGGTCGAGCCGGTGCGAGGCTATACAAAACCGGAGATAAAGCGCGTGTTGACAGCCAGGGCCGGGTACATTTTCTGGGACGACTGGATGACCAACTGAAAATCCATGGGCACCGGATAGAGCCGCAGGAAATCGCAGTCCAGTTACAGCAAGTTGCAGGAGTGACGGATTGTTTTGTGCAGGCAGTGGGTGTCGCAGGGCAACCCAGTCTGGTGGCGTACGTGGTTGGCAGCGGTGTGACGCAGGAGCAGTTGCGTGCCCGTGCGCGCGAGCAGTTACCGGAGGTGATGCAGCCGAAGTATTATGTGCAGATGGCAGCCTTGCCGCGGCTGGGCAATGGTAAAGTGGCACGTCAGCAATTGCCGGTGGTGAAGGAGGATGCGGGGACGTCGTATGTGGGTGCCCGCAATGAGACGGAAGTGGTTCTGACAGAGATTTGGCAGGGACTGCTGCGCCGGAGCCCCATTGGTATTCATGACAACTTTTTTAGTTTGGGCGGCGATTCGATTACTGCAATCCAGGTGGTCTCTGCGGCGCGGGAAAAGGGATTGGTGATAGGTCCACAGCGGTTATTTGAGGCGCCGACGATTGCCGAGCTGGCTGCCAGTTTGGCCGCAACAGAACCTGTAGTGCCGGTGATTGTCGTGGCACCGACGACTCAGATCCCGTTGACGCCGGTCCAGCACTACTTTTTCCAGCAGGTTACAACAGCGCCCCATCATTACAATCAGACCGCTTCGTTGCTCATTAGTGATAGTCTGACATTTCCAGTGTTGCAGCAGTTAGTCGGAATGTTGTTACAGCGGCATGATATGTTGCGTCTGCAGTTGACCGGCAGTTATCCGGATGTGTGCCAGTCTATAGTTGCCTATCAGTCAGCCATGGTCGCGGAAATCACCTCAGACTATGATTTGAGCAGCTTGGCTGAGTCAGCACAACAACGGGAACAAGCGCGGATTGTCAGCCAGCAGCAGGCCAGTTTCTCGCTGGAGCGGGCACCGCTGTGCCGGTTTATTCGCTTTGTCTTGGGAGCCGGTCGAGTCCGGTTAGTGATCATTTGTCACCACTTGCTGGTTGATGGTGTATCGTGGCGGATAATTCAGCAGGATTTACTGCAAGGCTATCGTTGCTGGCTGGCTGGTACCACCATGGCCGGTGTGGCGACGGGTACATCATACGGACAATGGAGCTTGGCGCTGGCGCAGTATGCCTGCCAGCCCGAAGTGGCGCAGCGATTCGCCTATTGGCAGCAGTTACCGGACGATTTACCACGCTTGCCCTGTGAACTTGACAAAGGCGCGAATACCCAGGCAAGCCTTGATATCGTGTTATGTGAGTTATCCACTGAGCAGACTCAACTGCTGCAAAACGAGGCCCAGCTTGCCTTTAACACAACGGTCGTTGAAACACTGCTGACCGCGACGCTGTTAGCGATTTCTGACTGGCGTGGCCTATCGCCAACGGTTGTGATGATGGAAGGGCATGGTCGCGAACACCTTGATGATACGTTGGATGTCTCTGGTTGTGTCGGCTGGTTCACCAGTTTGTACCCAATGGTGCTGTCGCCAGCGTCGAGCAACGATGTGTTGGCAGAACTTAAGTCCGTCAAAGAACAATATCGTCAGGTCCCGAACCGTGGTTTTGATTATGGTGTGGGGCGATATGTCGCCGGTCTTCACTGTAATCTGACGTCTGAGATCCGGTTTAACTATGCAGGCCAATTTAGCTTTGATACTGCTCAGGGGCTGACTGCCGACGACTGGCGTAGTACCGACGAGCATGCACCAGAACAAGAAAGAGCCTATTTGCTCGATTTTAATTTTGCCATCATTAACGCAACTTTGCAGTTGCGTCTGGGCTTCAGTCGGCATAAACACAGGCGCGCCACTGCTGAAGCACTGGCAGCCAGCTGTTTGCAGCGACTGCATCAGCTGATTGACAGTAGTCTGACGTGCCAGCATGGCGGCTTTACGCCAGCGGATCTGCCACATGCCAATCTAGCGCAGGCAGAACTGGATGAGCTGGTGGCAGAGCTCAGTGATTTAAGCGTGTTGCAACAAGAAGAGTGTGATGTATGACCACGAAAATTAATCAGCAAATCGATACGGTTTATCCCTTGACGGGCATGCAGCATGGGATGATTTTTCACACTATGCTGTCACCGGATTCGGATGTTTATACCATCCAGGATGGCCTTGAAATCACCGGCCCGCTGAATGTTGCAGCTTTTTGGTCTGCGTGGACCATGGTGATTGAGCGCCATGATGTGTTTCGGACATTGTTCATGCGGCTGGATACCGAGAAGCCACTGCAGGTTGTCCTTAAAAAAGCCATGTTACCGATGAAAGAGCTGGACTGGACAACACTGTCGCACAGCGAGCAAGCGCAGCTGTTTCACAGTCTGTTACTGCAGGAGCGGCAAAAGAAGTTTGATTTTACCCGGCCGCCTCTAATGCGGTTTGTGCTGATCCGCTGTGATGCGCAACGGTACCGGCTGATTTGGACCCATCACCATGTCATTATTGACGGTTGGTCGGGGCCGTTGGTGGTCCGGGAAGTTTTTGAATTTTATCAGCAGTTGACTGCCGGTGTGACGCCTACGACGAGCCGGCCCCGGCAGTTCCGCGAGTATGTGCAGTACCTGCAGCAACAGGATTTACAACTGGCGCAGCAGTTTTGGCAGCAGTATTTGTCAGGCGTAACTGAGAAAACGCCGCTGTACTTTTTGCAGCCACTGGACGAGCGGGCTCCGCTGGCGCCGGCGTTTGGTTCGGTGTCGATGCAGTTATCTCAAACCCTCAGTGCGCAGATCCGCGATGCTGCCGCGCACTGTCAGGTCACCGTCAATACCATGTTTCAACTGGCGTGGGCCCTGTTGCTCAGTAAACTGAGTGGCCGGCAGCAGGTGA
Source organism: Rheinheimera sp. SA_1 (assembly GCF_001669775.1). Classification (GTDB taxonomy): domain Bacteria; phylum Pseudomonadota; class Gammaproteobacteria; order Enterobacterales; family Alteromonadaceae; genus Pararheinheimera. Next base: position 630,513 of record NZ_LXWK01000011.1, on the reverse strand, counting down.
TGTTTGGTGCTACAGTCGCAGGCCGGCCTGCTGTGGTGGAAGGCGCAGCACAGATCGTAGGCCCGTTCATCAACACCTTGCCGGTTGTGGTACAGTTGGAGCCGTCGAACACGGTGGGCGCGGCCTTATTGACTCTGCAACAACAAAACAGTCGCAAAGCCGACTTTGAGTATTATCCGCTGTCGAAAATCAAAGAATGTCTGCCCCAGTTGGGCCAAACCAATCTGTTTGATTCGATTGTGGTATTTGACAACTATCCAATCCAGCAGCATCAGCAACAGATGGAAACGGCTACCCGGTTGCAGCTAAAAAAACTCAGTAGCTTTTCTTATAACAATTTCCCGCTAACTCTGATGGTTGTGCCCGATCAGGCCTTACGCCTCGAAATAAAGTTTGACCAACAGCTGGTGAGCCAGCAAGCGGCGCAGGTGTTGCTAGCCCAACTGTCAGATGTTTTACAGCAGATGGCGCTGGCGCCGGCGCAATCGATCCGGCAACTAACCGCTGGTGCTGTCGTTTCCGCCGTGGAGACCCGCCACTGGCAGTCGCCGACCAATGGGGTGGGTCCGTTGTTACAGTCATTGCGGCAAACACAGCCGCAGACCACTGCGATTTGCTATCGGGACCAATCATATTCCTATGAATGGTTGGTTGCGGGCAGTAACCGGTTGGCTAATCTGTTACTGAGCCAGTCACTCGGTGATCGCCCGGTTGCTATCTGTATGCGGCGCTCGCCACAGCTGATGGTGGCAATTTTTGGCTGTTTGTTGGCAGGGATCCCTTATGTGCCCGTTGACAGCAGCTGGCCTGCGCAAAAACTAACGTTGTTGGCGCAGCAGATTGATGTTGCGGCCATCATTACCGAACAATCCTGTCTTGATATGGCGCTGCATTGCCATCAGGATCTAGTGATCTCGTTAGATCGCGATTGGGACGAGCTACAGCAATTCAGCGATACGGCGCCAGCAGTGTCGATAGTGCCCCAACAGCTGGCTTATCTGATCCTTACTTCCGGCACCACCGGGCAGTCCAAAGCGGCGATGGTCACCCAGCAAAACCTGTTGCATTACGTTGCAGCAATTGAGACTGCCGTGGGTTTTGATCGTCGCAGTACCTGGTCCTATCTGTCCACTATCGCGGCAGATTTGGGCTATACCGCTTTGTTTGGTGCGTTGTGCACAGGTGGGACTTTGCTGTTGGTTGAAGAGCCCTACGTGCTGGATGCTGGTTATCTGGCGACGCTTTTTCGCCGCCATCAGCTCGATGTTCTGAAAATTGTGCCGTCGCATTTACAGGCGTTACTGGATGCCAGCACGCAACCGACTGATTTGTTACCGGCCAGACAACTCATTCTGGGCGGCGAGGCTACATCGGCCAGATTAAAGCAACTGCTGGCGCTCTATGCCGGTGAGTGTAAGTTGTGGAATCATTATGGTCCGACCGAATGTACCATCGGTGTCAGTTGTGGCGAATTTACGCCGGATGGCGCGGTCAGTCTGGGCGCTCCACTGGGAAAGAACAGGTTGTTAGTGCTGGACGACGATCTGCGGCCATGTGGTTTACTACAGCCGGGGTTGCTCTACGTCAGCGGTCCCGGGGTCGGTGCCGGCTATTGGCAACAACCCGGGCAAACGGCCTGCGTATTCTTACCCGATCCTTCGGCACACGGACAACGCCTCTACGCTACCGGCGATCTGGTCTACCAGAATGAAGCCGGCGCTTTGTTCTACCTGGGACGACAGGATGGTCAGCTTAAAATAAATGGCTATCGGGTTGAAACAGCAGCGGCGGAGTCCTTGTTATTGACGGTCCCTGACGTGAAGGCGGCGGTCGTCCATGCCCGTTCTGTTGCTGGCCTGCAGACCTTGGTCGCTTATCTGGTCGTCGCTGGCGATTGGCAGGAAGCAGCGTATGGTCAGGTGTTGGCAGCGTTACCGGCTTATGCCCGGCCGACCCGGTTCGTCCGGCTGGACGCTTTACCGGTTACCCTCAATGGCAAGCTGGACAAAGCGCGGTTAAATCAGCTTGATATCGATGTACGGACAGCGGTCACTATTGCGCCACGTCATCCGGTCGAGCAGCAAATCTGGGCTATTTGGGCGGCGTTATTAAAAAGCACCAGCTTCGGGGTGACAGATAACTTTTTCAGCATTGGTGGGAACTCCATGTTGTTAATCCAGTTGTTTAGTCAGATGAAAGCGATTTCGCTACAGCCGTTGCAGGTTGTCGACCTGTTTCAACACCCGACGGTAGAAGCTCAGACCGCGTTAGTCACCGGACAACAACGCGAGTTGATTGATATTGAAAAAATTCAGGCGCGACTGGCCAAACGGCAGTTACCCGCGCGGGAGGAGTGTTGATGAGCCTGCAGGCAGCTAAAAAAATAGCCGTGGTAGGTGCCGCCGTGCATTTACCTAAAACCCGTGATCCGGAAGAGTTCTGGCGCTTGTTATGCGATAAAACCTTGTTTTTACGCGAATTAAGCGATGAAACTCTCAAAAACGCTGGCGTGAGCCAGGCGCTGTTGCAGCAGCATAACTATGTCAAATGGGCAGCACCGCTGGACGATATTGCTGCATTTGACGCTGACGCTTTTGCCATGACACCGAAAGAAGCGGAGATTGCCGGTCCGCAGTTACGCTCGCTGCTGCATTGCGCCAGTGATGCGCTGCACAACGCGGCCATTCGCCGCGACGACCCAAATCTGGTGATCGGGGTGTTTACCGGGGTCGGCGGCAGTGATTATATGCCAAACAATCTGGCTGGCCGGCCAGACATTGTTGCCAGTGTTGGCCACAAAACGGTGCAGTTTGGCAATGACAACAGTTTCGTCGCAACCCAAATCGCATATAAACTGAATTTAAAAGGACCGGCGGTCAATTTCAGTACAGCCTGCTCCAGTTCACTGGTTGCCGCCCATCATGCCCGTAAAAGTTTGCTAGACCACGAATGTGACGTCGCTCTGGTCGGCGGTGCCAAGATATCCTCGCTGCATAATCACGGATACCTTTATCAATCCGGCGGAATCCGGTCGAAGGATGGTTATTGCCGAACCTTTGACGCGGATGCCAGCGGCACTGTCAGCGGGAATGGCGCGGTTGTGCTGGTCATGATGCGTCTTGAGGACGCGGTTGCGCAAAAACGTGATGTTTGGGCCGTGTTGGAGGGTAGTGCGCTGAACAACGATGGCGCCGTCAAAGTGGGCTATACAGCGCCGGGGATTGAGGGGCAGGCGTCGGTGATTGCAACGGCCCTGGCTGATGCACAGATTGATCCGGCGGAGATTGGCTTTGTGGAGGCGCACGGCACGGCAACACCGATGGGCGATCCGGTTGAGGTCGCCGCGTTAACTGCGGTGTACCGAGCCTTTACGGAAAAACAGCAATACTGCGCGCTCGGCGCCGTGAAGAGCAACCTTGGCCACCTTGGGGCTGCGTCCGGACTGTTGGGATTGCTCAAAGCCACGCTGGCGGTGCGCGATGGCAAAATCCCGGCCACCTTGCATTTTAAGCAAGCGAATCCGGCGTTACAGCTCGAGCACTCTCCGTTTTTTGTGAATGCTGACACGATGGACTGGCCAGCACCACCGCAGCGACGGTTGGCGGCTGTCAGTTCTTTTGGCATGGGGGGAACGAATGCTCATATGATTCTGTCCGGGTTCGATAATGCCCCGAAACCTCAGGACCTGGTTGCCGGGGCGGCTGATTACCGGTTGATTCTGCTATCTGATCTGACGACAGAACGGCTGGCATACGGCGCCGCGTCGCTTGGTCGAAGGCTCGCCGAATCCCCCGTCAGTCTGGCCAATGTTGAACTCACTCTGGCGCAGGGCAGACCAAGCCATGCTGTTCGTCAGGCGCTGGTGGTCAACTCGGTTGGCGAATTAAGTGCAGCCCTTCAGAGCGAACCGCATGCCGTTGTTGCCGGTCAACCAACCTTAGTGATGATGTTTCCAGGCCAGGGCGCTCAGCACCTTGGCATGCTCAATGACTTGTACCAGACCGAACCGTGCTTTCGTCAGACATTTGACCGCTGCGCGCAGTTCCTAAAAGACCACGATGGGCTTGATATAACAGATTATCTGCAGCACGGGCAACCAATCCCTGACGATACGGCGGTGGTTCAACCATTGCTGTTTGCCGTCGAATACAGCCTGTACTGCTGCTGGCAGCAGCTGGGTGCGGTGCCAAAACTGGTGCTTGGGCATAGTTTGGGCGAGCTTGTTGCAGCCACGGTAGCCGGCTGTTTCAGTCTGGAGCAGGGGCTGATACTGGTGCGTGAGCGCGGCAAACTGATGTCTGCAGCGCCGGCTGGTGCAATGCTGTCGGTTGATTGCAGTCCGGTCATGTTGCAGCCCATGTTGTCAGCAGAGCTGGATATCGCTGCGATTAACGCCAGTGGTAATCTGGTGATTGCCGGGCCACTTGCCTTGCTGGAGGACCTTCAGCACCAGTTGGACTTGCGGGGGATTGGCTATCGCTGGATTTCGCGGCGATATGCATTTCACAGCCGACTGATGGCGCAAAGTGCTGCCGTCCTCAGTACGCTGGTCGATAGGCTAGGACCCAAGCCGTTATCGTTGCCGCTGCTTAGTAACCTCAGCGGTGCAGTGATGGCCGCCGGTCATGTGCTTGATGGTGCCTATTGGTCGCAACAGTTGCTGAGTTGTGTCCGGTTTGACCAGGCCGCAGTGCATCTGCATGGCTTGTCTGAGGTGATTGCACTGGAGGTCGGCCCTGGCCAGGTGCTGAGTCAGTTGCTGAAAAGTGATGGTCTGGCGCGCGCGGTAGTCGCCTCGCAACCGCATCCGAAAATGATCAGAAAGCAACAGGCTTGTTGGTTGGATGCGATCGCTCAGCTATGGCAACGTGGTTATCCGCTTAATTTTGTAAGCTGGTTAGACGGTCGTGCCGGTCATTTTGTGGCCTTACCCGGACCGGTGGCTGTGATGCGGGATCATTGGGTCACACCGACGGCGGCTGTACAGCCTGCGCTGGCATCGACCGGCGGTAACGGCGCGTTGCCGGAAAGCTGGCTGCATCTGCCACAATGGCGGCAAATCAGCCTCACAGCTTCGCCGGCGACTCACTGTTTTCTGATTGTCGGAGATGATGCGCAACTGACCGAGACGCTGCAAAGGCTGCTGTGTCAGGCTGGCGCCTGCGTCGATGTTTATCCGGGGCCGGCTTTGCAGCTGGCGCAGGAATGGCAAAGTGTTACCTCTAAGTCAAACCTGCAGAATGTCGAACCGCAGCCGTTGGCAGTGTTACTGCTGCCGTCTGCCTGGCACCCAAGCTCCGGGCTAGCCGACCAATGTACGACGCTGATCAAAGCGGTTGGGCAAACAGCCGGGCGAGCTGTCAGTCTGAACCTGTTGCAGACCCCGCTGTGGGACTTGTTTGATCCGTCCTTTGGTGACGTGCTTACCGCACGCTTACAGGCCCTGTTGCTGTGTGCAGAGCAAGAATATCCGGCATTATCCTGCCGGTTGATTGATGTGGATGTCGCGGCAGCAGATCCGGCTGATCTTCGCGTGGTGACTCAATTAACGGCGCAAAGCGCCGGTCTGATGTATCCGACAGTGATTCGGGCGGGTCAGTGCTTTCAGCGACAATTTAACGTTGCACCAACGGTTGCAGATCCTCAGCACCGGCTTAAAACGGGCGGCAATTATTTGATCATCGGTGGGCTGGGCGGGATTGGCCTGGTATTTGCCGAGTATCTGGCCAGCCATTATCAGGCGCATTTAATACTGTTAAGCCGCGATCCAGCTGTAGCATCAGCAACGCCAACAGTGGACGCTGCATTGCAACGCATCCGAGAGAAGGCGGCAACGGTGCAGCTGGTTGCGGGGGACGTCAGCCAGTTTACGGTCTTACAGAGCATGTTTGCCGGGACGAGCGCCACGCGGCGGATTGATGGTGTGATCCATGCTGCGGGGATTGCAGACAGTAAAATTATCGCGCTGGCCAGTGACGAACTACTCTCGAAAACTGCCGCGCCCAAAGTCAGTGGCACACAGCACCTGCTGACACTTTGCCAGCAGTTTCCACCGGATTTTGTGCTGTTGTGTTCCTCCCAAAGTGCGTTGAAAGGGGGCGCTGGTCAATATGCCTACAGTGCAGCGAACGGCATGATGGATGTGCTGGTTCGTCAGGCGGCGAAAAGCATGACGTTTCCAACCATCTCGGTGAACTGGTGTCGCTGGAGCGAGAGCGGGATGGCGACAAAAAATAGCCGGACGCGCGACGACCGTTCGCTTGATGAGGGGATCTCCGACCAGGAAGGTTGCCGCTTACTGGAGCAGATTTTACAACTGGCGCAGCCACAGGTGGTGGTGAGTAAATTTGTCGTCGATGAGGTGATCCAGCGTTATCGGCTTGCCCAGCAAAGCCGTCTGTCTCCTGCGGCTGTCACACAGGCGGCGGTCAGAGCAAGGCCGGCGCTTTCGACGCCTTATGTTGCCGCCGAGTCTCCTGTGCAGCTGAGTTTGATCGCTATCTGGCAGAAAATTCTAGGTATAGATGAGATAGGAATTCAGGACAATTTTTTTGAAATTGGCGGTAATTCTTTATTACTTGGCCAGTTACTGATGTTGCTGCGCACTGAGTTTTTGGTCGAGCTGACGATAGCGCAGCTCTACAACGCTTTGACAGTCGAGGCGATGGCGACCCTGATTTTCTCGCAGAGTATGGCCAGTGTACAGGACGATGATTTGGCGTTGCTACTGGCTGAATTGGAGCAGCTGGACCTTCACCATTCAGAACAATTGATAACGCAGGATTAGGGGGTTGTTGTGGACAAAAAGGAACTACAGGAAAAACTTTCGGCTTTGTCGCCAAAAGAGCAAGCGTTGTTGTTACAGCGATTCAAAGAAAGAAGCTTGTCGTCGGCCATGTCGGGTATTCAGCCTTGTCAGCACGATGCAACAGAACCAGTGGCAGTCTCATTTGCGCAGCAAGGATTGTGGTTTATGGAGCAGATGGAAGGCGCCAGCCATAAATACAACATGGCCAGCGCCTATCATCTGAAAGGGGCATTGGATTGTGAAGCCTTACGTCGAGCCCTTGCTGCGATTTATCAGCGGCATAATGCGCTCAGAACCGTGTTTTTTGAGGTGAGTGGAGAGCCGCGCCAACTGGTGCAACAGTCGCCGTTACCGTTTCAGCAGATTGATTTGTCGGCGCTGACGGCAGAGGCAGCAGAAGCACAGGTCAAGCAAAAACTGACCGAGAACAGCCGGCACTTGTTTGATTTGAGCAGAGGGCCGTTGGTGCGTTTCGAATTGGTGCGGCTACATTCGCAGCATCATCTCTTGTTGCTGAATTTCCACCACATTATTTTCGATGGGTACTCCAAGGGATTGTTTTTAAAAGAACTAGGCATTGGTTATGCCCATTATAAACAGGGCGGAACCGCCGTGGAGCTGCCGCCGCTACCTATACAATACCGGGATTATGCTGTGTGGCAGCGGGAAACGCTGGCTGGCACAATAGGTGAACAGCTTCAGTACTGGCAACATACCCTGGCTGATGCTCCTGCACTGCTCAATCTGCCGGTCGATGATATCCGGCCTGCTTTACCAAGCGGGCGTGGCCGCGCGCTAGACGTTGCGGTATCCAAAGATTTGACGCGGCGTTTCCTTCAGTTGGGTCGCCAGCACAGCGTAACGCCGTTTATCAGCTTATTGGCCTTGTTTAGTGTCGTGTTGAGTTATTTCAGCGAAGAGCAGGACATTCTGGTGGGAACGCCGGTGGATAACCGCAATAAACCGGAATTAAATAGTGTCATTGGCTATTTCCTCAACACGCTGGTTGTGCGAAATCAGATTGATTTAAATCAGTCGTTTACTGACGTGCTGGCGTCGGTAAAAACCAACACGATTCAGGCTTTCAGTCATCAAGATATTCCGTTCGTACAAGTGACCGAACACCTGAATCATACCCGGAGTCTAAGCATTACCCCGTTATTTCAGGTCATGATGGTGCTGCAGAACAAGACGTCAAGCGAAGTGAGTCTTGCGGGCATCGACATCGCCAAATATGGGGCTGAAACCACAACGTCGAAATATGATTTATATCTGACGTTTCGTGAAACTGATGATGGACTACGCGGCTGGTTGACTTACAACAGCGATATCTTTGCTGAACAGACCGTGACCGCAATCTTACAGACCTTTTATGAGCTGATGGAGTCGGTCGTAATTGCGCCCGCGTTGTCCCTGTGTCAGTTCCTGACGCCGGCTACTGTCGCGATGCCGGTGCCGATGCCTCAATCACATGGCGTTGAGACCTTATTAGGTCAACTGAGCACACTGCCGCCGGAACATCAGGTTCTGGCCGACCCGGAAAGTGGTATCACCGCAGGCCAGTTAAGTATGGACAGCGACCGGCTTTTGACATTGATGACGGATACGGGCGTGTTGCCGGGTGAGTTTGTTGTGATAGAACAAACGAATCTACGCCAGGATCTGATTGCCTTGGTAGCCTGCGCCAAACTGGGATGCTGTGTGGTGCTTGACTCAGCCTCCATACCGATTGCCAGAGGGGTACAGGAGCAACTCACCGTGCTGACGGGCAATATCTCGCAGACTGGGCTTGCCTGGCCGCGGCGACGCATTCAGATTGAAGAGTTGCATAGTGTGAACAACCGGCAGGTAACGGTAGTGCGTAGCCATCCGGCGCGGATGATGTATGTCCGTCTCGACGGGGCCGGTGCGTTGGGGCTGGCTGTGCATGATACCGAGGTGTTTAGCCAAGTCAGCTTGCTCCAGAGTGCAGTCAGTGGCGCTTCCCCGGTGATTCCGTTACTGGCGTCACTGGCTGATTTTGACCGGATGTTACTGCTTTGGTTCGGGGTTGTTTCGGGGAGTGTGGTGCGGCCGGTGGCCCTGGGTATTTGTCGTGATATCTTTGCCCTCGTCGATTACTGTCAGCAGCAACAATTTGATTGGTTACTAAGCTCCGGGCATCTGCTGGAAGAGCTGGTCGCCGCCTATCCGGAATTACATGAAGACTGGCCTCGGTTAAACCGGCTGATCTGCCGGGGCTCACGCTGGGTGGATGCGCTGGTGACAAAACTGCGCGCTGCATTGCCAGAGGCGACTATTCTTGCGTTGTTGACCAGTCATGGCGGGTTATTTACTCAGGCGGTCTCGACACTCCCTTCCGAACCACCGCAGCGATTGCGGTTTACTGCGCTGCCCGGTCGCGAGTTATCTTGCCGGGATGAGCAGCGGAATCTCTGTTTGCCGGAAAAAGTGGGCTTGCTCTGCAGTACCGGAGGGGTGGCACCCACCCCGGTTGGCGCCGTGCTGACCACAGGCTGGCCAGCGGTGGATCAAACCTGCTGCAGCGATGTACTGGCCAAAGCAAGCACCGATGGCACTCTGCGTCTACAGGGACGCAAACATCAGCAACACCAGATCCGTGGCTTCTCGGTCAATTTAGATCAGGTCGAAAATGCTCTATGTCGACTGAATGGGGTGAAAACCGCGGCGGCAGTCTACCTGGCCGATGAGCGGGGTCATACCGGGATCCTAGCCTTTGTGGTGGGGACGCAAACCGATGGTTTGCAGCCGGAGCGGCTAAAAGCCACCGTAAAACGGCAGGTTGCCGAATATTTTGCCCCGGATTGGTTGCTGGTTGTGCCAGATTTACCACGCTCGGCAAACGGCGAAATCGACTATCGTTGGCTGCCCGTGCCGGATTTGGCTGAGTTAACCCGGCAACACTTTGAGCCACCGCAGGGCCATACCGAGCAGCTAGTTGCCCGTCTGTGGCAGCAGTTACTGAAGGTGGATGCGGTCGGGCGGACGCATAATTTCTTTGACCTTGGCGGGCACTCGTTGCTGGCGATGCAGCTGATTGACGAGATTAAGCGACGCTTTGGTTTGCCGGTCACCACGCAGGATTTGTTTAACAATCTGACCTTGCAGGATTTTTGCAGTTGCCTCGAGACCATGATGCATATTCGCGAGCACAACGCCGTCGCCACTACCAGCGCTGAAACTTTCGATACTTTTGAATATTGAGTGTGTACGATGAACATAAATCTGTCCGATTTAAAACAACAGTATGCGGCGCTGTCGCAACAGTGGCAGCAACAGGCGAGCGGATTGTCGTTTTCGCTGGCGGGCTTGTTGGCGATGCGGGCCGCCACAGCACCGGCAGCAGCGGCACTGGAGTATGGTCAAATCGTGTTGAGCTATGCGCAGCTCGATGAGCAGGTCACGACTATAAGCCGGGCGCTGCTAGCGAAGTTTGGACCGTCGATCAGTCGGGTCGCGCTCAGTGTTGCGCCCGGCATTGAGCTGATAGTCAGTTTACTTGCGATTCAGCGTGCAGGGGCGGCGTACATCCCGATTGATCCCAAGTATCCGGATGCGCGCATCAGGCAAATTCTGGTGGATGGTCAACCGGACGCCTGGATTACCTCAGAAACGTTCGGTCGCCGGTTTGATTTCCCCGCCCACCAGTTAGTGACAACTGATGAATTATGGCGTGCCACTCAGGTGGCAGATCTGGCACCTGAACACGTGCCCTTGAATCACGCAGCCTATATCATGTACACCTCCGGGACTACCGGTCAGCCGAAGGGAGTGGTTGTCAGTCACCAAAATATCGCCAATTATCTGGCGGCAGTGCATCAGTGTTATGCAATCTCGGCACAGGACCGGATCCTGCAGTTTTGTTCAGTGAGCTTTGATACCTTTATTGAAGAGTTGGGCTTAACATTATTCAGTGGCGCATGCTTGGTGGTGCGGCCGGAAGATATTCTGGCCAGTAGCGACCAGTTCTGGCAAACCGTCAAGCAGTTGCAAATTACCGCAGTTAGTTTGCCGACCGCATACTGGCACGTGATTTGCGACCAATTGCACAGCGCCGATCTCACTGAAACCTCATTACGGCTTTGTATCATCGGCGGTGAATCTTACGATAAAAAACGCTTGCAAGCCTGGTTCAGTGCGGTACCCGCTGGTATGGCGCTGTTTAACAGCTATGGGCCGACGGAAGCGACTGTGGTGATCACGGTGGGTCAGCTGACGCCTACCGCCTTGCAAAGTAACCTCGTTGGCCGACCTTTATCGTCGGGTCTGCTGGTGCTGGTGGATGCACAGTTAAAGCCTGTGGTCGACGGTCCCGGCGAAGTGTTAGTGACCGGGCCTGCTGTGAGCGCCGGTTATCACGACAATCCGGCGCAAACCGCCTTAAAATTTGTGGTCCTACCGGATTGGCCGGATGGCCCGGTGTTTTACCGTACTGGTGATCGCGCGGTGTTTCAGGCGGAAGGGTCGCTTGAGTACCTGGGACGCATTGACAACCAGGTTAAGCTGCGCGGATTTCGGCTTGAACTGGGCGAGATTGAGTTTCACCTGAGCGCTTACAAAGGCATGAACGATGTGGCAGTCGTGAAGCACGCGACCAGCGAGTGCCTGGTGGCGCATTATTCGGCTGTGGCTGAACCCAACCCGGCTGAACTTCGTCAGTTGTTACAGCAAAAACTGCCTGAGTTTATGGTACCTGCCCACTATGTGTATCACGCGGCACTTCCCATTAACACACATGGCAAAATCGACCGTAAAATCCTCAGCCAGTGGACATTGCCGGCGGTGCCTGCTGACAGTGTGGAGGAGCGGCCCGCTGTTCATGCGGCGGCTTTGCTGCAAATCCTGCAGGATATTCTGCAGCAAAGCCCCCTGCAGCCAGCTGATAATTTCTACCGGCTTGGTGGCACGGTCGAACAGCTGCAACTGGCGGCACAACGGATTCGGCTGGAATTACATATTGACGTCACGGCTGATTTACTGGGCGCTCAGCCGACTGTACAGCAGATGGCGCAGTGTATTGACGCTCTGGCGCTACTCCAGCAATTGTGGGGACTAACCATCGACAATGCGGCTTATCATGTTGCTGTCTGATCGTTACGTCCCGAATAATAAAACAATAGGTACTCCCATGCTGACATTAGCAGAACTGCTTGAACAGACGACCAAAGCCGCCATCAGATTCGAGGTGGCAGATGGCAAGCTCCGTTGTCATGTGCCGCCAGGTGCTATGACGCCCGCTATAGATGCGGCAATACGGATCCATAAAAATGCAATGATCGATTTGTATACCCGTCATTATGAAACGCAGACCAATCCTCAATTCGAGCCAGCCTTTTTACAGTTGCTCGAACAACTGACGACTAAAAAAGCCTCGATGATTCTGCAAGGCAACCAGTTACAGGTCCGGTCCGCTGAACCGCTTAGCAGCACTGAGATTGCAGCCTTACGCCAATACAAGCCTGTTATCATTGCAGGGGCCAAAGTGCAGGCGGCTAGTCAGCAAATAGTCAGCAAAGCGCCACCTGATACCGAAGTTCTTGCCTCATTTTTTCAGGAGAGGCTTTGGCTGGTGGAACAACTGGAGCAGGTAGACGGTATCTACAATGTAAAGATAGTCTTGCCGCTGTCCGGTTTTGTAGTGGATGCCGTGTTGGTTGAACGGGTTTGTAACGAGCTGGTGGCTCGTCACCCGGTGCTGCGCACCGGATTTTTTCTCAAAGGTGAACAGTTGTTTCAGCGCGTGATGCCGCCTCAGCCGCTGCCATTACATCAGCTGAACCAGGATTGGGCTGCGCCGACTGCCGTTGTGCCTGACAGTGATTGGGTCGAGCGGCAAATCAGCACATTTTGTAAACAGCCATTTCAGCTCAGTGCCGGCGATGTCATTCGTTTTGGTCTGTTGCAGTGCGACGCCAGGCATGCGGTTCTGGTGATTGCCTTGCATCACATTGCTACCGATGCATGGTCAAACGATGTTCTGAACAAAGAGTTTGTCAGTTTATACCGCCAATACAGCGGGATGCCGACAGTCTCATTACCGGCAGTCCCGTTTGATTATCGTGATTACGCATTTTGGGAACGACAAGTTGCCGGTCGTGCTTCGTCTGCAGGCTCAAGACAGTACTGGCAACACCAGCTGCAGGGGAGCCCGCCTCTGTTGGTGTTACCTTCGGACCGATATCGCCCGGAAAAACGTAGTTTTAAAGGGGCTGTTGTCGGATTTACTGTCCCCACTGAGCTTAGTACGCGGTTAGAGAAGTTTGGCCAGCAACGGGGCGCATCGCCTTTTATGTTGTACCTGACCATTGTCCAGCTGCTATTGGCCAACTATAGTGATCAAGCCGATATCTGCATTAACTCGCCGGTTGCCAATCGGGCTAATCCAGCCTTTAAAAACATGGTCGGACCTTGCCTTAATTCATTGATCTTCAGAGCTAAAATTGACTTCTCTAACAACTTTTCTGCCTTGCTGGAACAGAATAAACTGACAGTGCAAGATGGCTTTAGCCATCAAGGATTTCCATTTCAGCAGGTGGTTGCCGATATACAGCCGGTGCGGGACTCCAGTTATGAGCCCGTTAGTCAGGTCTGTTTGGTGATGAAACTCACGCAACCGGGTGATGACAACATCGGGCGGCAGACGCAGCCTGTGACGGCCGCACAGTTTGATATGAAAAACATGGTGGAGAACGCAAATTTTGACCTCAATTTTGTCTTCAAGCTAACCTCGCAAGGGCTGCAAGGCTGGATCCACTACACAACCGATTTGTTTGAACGTGTCCGGATTGAGGCATTGGCGCGTAGTTTTATCCAGTTAAGTGAGTCGGTATTAAACTACCCGACTGTGCCATTAACTACGTTAAGCTGGTGTGGCAGCGATGATCAGGCATTGCTGCGTGCCCCTGGATGGCCGATCAATAGTGTTTGCTACCGGGACACGCCCCAGTATCAGCAATCGCAGCAGCGCCAGATGTTTTGGCAGGCTCAACTGGCACCTGTTCCTCTGGCATTCCCGGCAGATTGGCATAGGGAGCCAGCTAAAAAGATCGCGTTATGTCAGCAGATCCTGTCGGTTGACAAGACTGATGAACCTGCATTGTTCGGCGTTGTGGCAATGTTGCTTGCCATCTATACCCATCAGACGAATTTCAGTGTGGGGGTTGTTGGTCCGGCTGCAGGGGTGTTACCACTTGCAGTCGATTTTAACGGACCGCAGCTAAATGGTGCGCAGTTGGCGGCCTTTCAATCACAATTTGCTGTGTGGTGTCATCAGGTGGAGTTGGCTGACGGCTCTGAGGTATTGGCCCGTTGCACTGACTTTACGCCTGCGATCATCGTGATGTCGTCAACGCCTGCTGATGCTGGGCAGTTGTCTGTAAAACAATTATTTGAACAGCATGTGTCACTGGGTCTTATTTTGTTATTGGAGCAGGAGGGACCCGACAATCGGTGCTCGCTGTGGTACGACAGCGCGCGCTATCAAGCTGCCACAATGGATCTGTTGATGCAGCGGTTGCATCTTTGCTGGCAACAGCGTGCTGAACCGAGCTTTTTGCAGACGAGCCTTTGCCAGTTTATTCAGGCCCAGCTCATCCAGACGCAGCCTGGGCAGTCGTTTGCTGGTGCGATGACGCCGCCCGCTATGCCTGTTTTACAACGCATCCGTCATTTTGCCGCGACCACAGCACAGATTGCGTTCAGACAGGGCGAGCGAACGATCAGCTACTCTCAATTGGATGAGATCACCGACCGGCTGGCTCTGCGGCTACAGTGGCAATTGACCATCAAGCATGCGATTATCGCAATCGAGGCTATCAGAGATCTCGATACGATGCTGATGTACATTGCAATTCTCAAATCAGGTTGCGGCGTGATGCCGTTGCTGCCTGAGCTACCGGACCAACGTCTGTCGATGTTGCTCGAGCTGGCAAAACCAGATTTACTGATTTGTCGGTCTGAGCGTTTCTCTTTGTTAGCCGATACCGTCCCTTCGCTGATGACGACGACTTTGTTTGCAGATAGCCACACAGATGGGACTTACCGAGCGCCATCCCCTTGTCCGGACAGGCCGGCTTATGTGTTGTTTACGTCTGGTAGTACCGGCACTCCCAAAACAGTGGTCGTCCCACAAAAAACACTGGATGCCTACTGCCAAAGCTGGGTCGCGGTCGCAGGGCTGGACCAAACTGATAATCAATTACAATTCAATACTTTATCTTTTGACTTGTCTATTGAGGAGATTTTTGCCACCTTGTGGGCTGGCGCCAGCGTGGTGTTGTATCCACAAGACAAGGACATTTCGGTCACCGACTTTATTGCAGTATTGCAACACTATCAGATCACCCGGTTACGGTTGCCAACCGGTTACTGGCATGCGATTTGTGCAGGTCTTGACTCACACGTGAGACAGGCGTTTGCCGCCCTCAAATCTGTCGCTATTGCCGGGGAGCCGGCGAGCCCGGTTGCTGTGAAACAATGGCTACAGGTGCTGCCAGCTGTGCGTTTACTCAATAATTATGGTCCGACCGAAACAACCATTACGGTTTCAGACGGCGCGATACCGCTTGCATCTGCTGCAGGTACAGCGGTTGCCAGCAGAGTCAGCATCGGCCGGAATCTTCCGCATGCCTCTTGCTATGTTTGTACAGCTGATTTACAGTCGAAACCTGTTGGCATGGTTGGCGAGCTTTATATCAGCGGTCTGTGCCTTGCAACCAGTTATCATCAAGCTCCTGGTCTGACGGCCGCAGCGTTTTTGCCCAATCCGTTTAACACGGCGGTGACGACTGAAAGCAGAATTTATGCGACAGGTGATCTGGCACTGCAACGTCAGGATGGTTCAATTGAAATTTTGGGACGGGTCGATTCTCAGATTAAGTTCCGCGGCTTTCGAATTGAACCGCATGAAATTGCCGCCAAAATGCGACAGCTCGGTTGCCAGCAAGCTGAGATTTTAGTGGTTGAAATGTCTGCGCAAACGAAAATGTTGTGTGCGTTTATCGTTTCAGAGCGGTCGGCAGCAGCAGTAAAGCAAGACCTGCAAACCCAACTGCCCGAGTATATGGTGCCCGCGGTGGTGATGAATGTGGCCCAGATCCCACTGACAAGCTCAGGAAAAGTCGATCAGCGGACCCTGCAAGCACTGGTTAAGCGGGATTTGGATGTTTCAGGGCAAACAACAGCACTGCAAACGGATACTGAACTGATTTTAGCAGGCCTATGGCAACAGATTTTACATCTGGACGCTTCGGTGCGATTGTCGAACTTTTTTGCTTTAGGCGGTAATTCTCTGGCGGCTGTGAAGTTGAGTTACCTGCTCAACGAGCATTTTGCATTACAACTGACGATTCGGGATATCATGCGGACCCCCAATTTTCAGGAGCAGGCTGCGTTGATCGACCGCAGTGTGCAGATCCGTCAGGTGTATCGCAGTAGTGATCCCAGCCAAAGCCAGGAAGAGCTGATCACTGAATCATTTTAGGTCAATCTGATGTGTAAATGTGAGTACCCGATATGGATGTAGTAAAAACAAAACAACGTACTGCCGTGTTAAAAAATAAATGGAACCTTGCTGGACTGGTTATATTAGGCATTGTGGTGGTCGCTTATCTGCAACTGGCTGATGCAGTGCCATTTGTGGCCAAAGATACTCTGATTGTCGATAAAGTAGAGCAAGGCGACTTCCATCGGAAAGTGAGGGGAACCGGCGTGTTTGCGCCGCGGGAGGTTACTTGGGTGACATCTGAAGTCGACGGCATTGTCGAGAAAGTATTCGTCAAACCTGGCAATACCATCGAACCGGGCGAGCCTCTCCTGCAGTTGTTTAACCGTCAACTATTGCAAAAGGTCGAGGAAGCGTCGCTTGAGTTAAATGTGACGAAAGACGAGCTCACCGTGTTGAGGGGCAAACTCACGAGTGAGCGTCTGAATCAGGAAAGTGCGTTGGCCCAGGCCAAAACCGCCTACTTAAGTAATAAATTACAAATGGACTCCGAGGCTGAATTAGCAAAGATCAACATTATCCCGAGGGTGGTTTTTGAGCGGACACAGTTAAAAGTGAAGCAGGATAAATTTGTGGTGAAACTGGAAGAGACCAAGCTGGCGAAGTTGCAAGACTCCTTTGATGCTCAGATTCGTGCGCAGGAGGCTAAAGTAGCGCTGTTGGATAATGTGTTGACTGCACGACAGAAGGATGTGAACTCGTTACTGATTGTCGCCGATCGTAAGGGGGTAGTGCAGGAGCTGACCGCATTAAAAGGGCAAAACCTGTTGATGGGCTCGGATGTCGCGCGCATTGTGAATATGCAGGACCTGATTGTTGAAATCCAGGTCCCGGAAGCGTTGGGGCGTGAATTACAGATAGGACAGCAGGCCAAGGTGGATACCCGAAGCGAGTGGCTATCCGGGAAAGTGATTCGTGTTGATCCTAAAGTGACCAATGGCACTATTCAGGTCGATATTGCGATGACCGAACCGTTACCGGCGGGAGTCAGACCAGATTTAAGTGTTGATGCAGAGATCGCGGTGGAGACATTGCAGAATGTGCTATTTGTCAAGAAGCCGGCCGCAACAGCGCCCGGCAGTTCCGGCTTTGTGTTCAAACTGAACAAGAACGGTCATCGTGCAGCACGAACCCAGGTGCAGTTTGGTAAAGCATCTTCTTCCGCTATCCAGGTGCTGGAAGGATTGCAACCGGGTGATCAAATCATCTTAACCGATATGGCGCAGTGGTTTGATAACATAGAGCTGAAATTAACCGAATGAATCAAGCTGCTTGCAGGTCAATCCCGGCAGCACGCTGTCAGACATTGATGCCGGCTTGCGAGCAATTGGTTCTACATGAATACACCCATCAAAGAGTTGGAAGGCCATCATGAATGTGATTGAATTGGAGCAGATCAATAAGGTTTTTGTCACCGACGAAATGGATACCCATGCCCTGAGTCAGGTTTCGTTGCAAGTAATGCAGGGAGAGTTTGTCTCCATCACCGGCCCGTCGGGGTGTGGTAAATCGACATTACTATCCATTTTGGGCTTATTGGATACTTGCAGCAGCGGTGTATATAAACTAAATGGCTCCGACGTAACAGAGCTTAATGCAACCCAGCGGGCTCAGGTCCGCAATCGAGATATTGGCTTTATTTTTCAGTCATTTAACCTGATCCCTGAGTTATCAGTGTTTGATAATGTCGCGCTGCCATTGATTTATCAGAGGCGGCTCAACCAGCAAGAAATCAAACAAAAAGCAATGTATGCGCTGGAGAAGGTTAATATGGTGCATCGACTGAAACACTATCCGGGGCAGTTATCCGGTGGCCAGCAGCAGCGAGTTGCCGTCGCCAGAGCGTTATCGACCGACCCCAAAGTGCTGTTGGCCGATGAGCCAACTGGGAACCTGGACTCTGCAAACGGGGCTGCGGTGATGGAATTACTGGCAGCTTTACATCGTGAAGGGTCGACGATTTGTATGGTTACCCATGATGAGCGATACACCAATCTAGCACAGCGGAACATCCATCTGCATGATGGTCGGATCGCCACGCTGGCGGTTAAAACCAAATCTGCCGCCAATTTCTGATCGAGGTTGAAATGACAGTCATTCGTATCGAGTTAATACAGGTCTGGTCGTCGTTGCGGCATAGCTGGCTGTTTTCGTTGCTATCAGTCGCAGGAATCGCCCTCGGATTGTCGGCTACCATTTATATGTTCAGCGCTATTCAGGGTTATTACTATAAAACATTGCCTTTTAAAGACGCTGAGCGGTTAATGCATTTAGAGTTTCGCGTTAATACCGGCGGCACCACGGCAGCAACCTATCGGGATTTTCTCGACTGGGAGGAGCGACAGCAGAGCTTTGCGGTTTTTGCAGCGTATTATCCATCGTTCGCGACCTTATCGGTTGGACAAAGCGGCACCCGTTACAATTCGGCGGTGGTGACCTCGAACCTGTTTGAAGTCACCGGGGTTCGTCCCTTGCTTGGACGGGGATTCACCGCAGATGATACCTTGCCGGGCAGTGCCCAGGTCGTTGTGATTAGCGATGTGGTCTGGCAAGAGTTTTTCCGCAAGGATCCGAGTGTGATTGGTAAAACTCTGCGGGTCAATGGGAATACCCACACGGTTATTGGAGTGATGCCGACAGGGTATCGTTTTCCGGTTGACCAGTACGTTTGGATACCGGTGAACTTTAACAAACTGGAAGCAAAACGCCGCGATGGGATTGGTTTAGAGGTCTTGGGTCTGCTCAAGTCCGGAGTCTCAATGGCTGCATCGAAATCGGAGCTTGCCTCCATCATGCAGGACTTGGCGACCCAGTATCCAGAGACCAACGAGGGCTATTCTGCAGAGGTTAAACCCTATACGGAAGAATTTACCCGTTTGAATTCGTTTCAGACGAAAATCATCATCTACACCCTGTTGACTGCCAGTGTATTTGTCTTGCTGATTGCCTGCGTGAACGTCGGTAATCTGATTCTCGCCAAAGGTGCAGCCCGGATGCGTGAGACAGCCATTCATGCGGCTCTTGGAGCAACCCGTCGCCGGTTTATTTTCCGTCAGGTTTTAGAGAGTTTAATTATTTCTATGGGCGGGGGGGTACTTGGGGTGCCCTTGGGATATTGGCTGGGTGCCTGGACCGGAAAGAACTTATTGAGCCAAGCAGGTAGTATGCCATTTTGGGTTACGTATCAGTTAGATAGCGCTGTAGTGTTATTTAGTTGTGTGTTGATTTGTACCGCAGCCATGCTGACCGGATTGTATCCGGCGTTACGCTCAGCCAGTCCTAATCTGATGTTACTGATGAAGGAAATGCCGCAAAACCCCGGTAGTGCTCAACAAGTTGGCGGACGACTGACCTTGGTGCAGATCAGTCTGTCATTTGCATTGCTGTACTCATCAGTACTGATGTTACAAAGCGGTCAGCAGATCAATCAGACAACGCAACAACACCTACCAGGGGTGACCGCTACTGGGCGGGTGGCATTGGATACTGCGAATTACGCAACGGTTGAAGCGCGGCATCGTTTTATCGAGCGGCTGAAATACGAGGCACAAAGCAATCCTCAAATCAGTGCGTTTGCTTTAACCACCAGTTTGCCGGGAATTGCTGCGCCTCCGGAATACTACACGCTGGGGGGCCGGGCAGTTTCTAAACTGTCGGATTATCCAGTCAGCAAGTCAGTGAGCGTGGATGGTGCTTTTTTTGCAATGGCGGGCAGTAAGCTATTGGCGGGGCGTATTATCGACAGTCGGGACAAAATTGACTCTACACCGGTGGTGGTGGTCAATCAGACTTTTGCGCAGCAATGGTGGCCTGATGTTGACAGTGCCATCGGTCAGAAGATTCGGGTAGGACTGGCTACGGAAAACCATCCATGGGCAACAATTGTTGGGGTTGTCAGCGATATTGTGCACGGCGATGTCCGCGATGAGGTCAAAGCCGTACTGTATATGCCGTTGCTACAACAAAATCAGAGTTTTGTCAGTGTGATGGCCAGCACAATGTTACCAGCGAACACAGCTATTAACGCGCTGCAACAAATGATTAAAAGCGCGGATGCTGAAATCGCAGCCTACTTTCTGCGTACATTAGACCAGGCCATTGAGCAGAGTTATCTGCTGGATGCGCTGATGGCAAAAATCTATAGTGGATTTGCTTCGGTGGCAGTGATGTTATCAGCATTTGGGATCTTTGGGACTCTAAGCTACAACCTTAGTCGACAAAGCAAAGAGCTGGGGATCCGGAAGGCGTTAGGGGCGACCCCAAAAGAATTAGCAACCATGTTGCTGACCCGGACTTACCGTCAGTATTTGTTCGGCAGCCTGATTGGTGCTGTGTTATGTGTTGGTCTCGGCCGTGTGATGGCCAGTCAAATCTATGGGGTCAGTGCTTTTGATCTGACATCCTTAGTTCTAGTGTTTTTTACGCTGGCGCTGGTTGTTCTGGTGGCGTCGCTGCTGCCGATCGTCAGAGCTATCAAAACTGAGCCAATTGTGGCGCTTCGACATGTGTAAATAGGGGGATAAGCATGCAAAATACAACTGAACAACAATATAAGGTGGTCATGAATCACGAAGAGCAATATTCGATTTGGTTTGCGGAGCGCGAGTTGCCATTGGGATGGACCGCTGAGGGAACTACTGGCAATAAGGAGGAATGCTTGCGGCATATCGAAACCATCTGGACTGATATTCGGCCACTTAGTTTAAGAAATGCGCTGAAGCAGGCATAACAATAGTTTCTTCGGGACAGAGCCTTTTAATCTATGAGCGAGTTCATGAATTACTTTGTTCGTTGGCAACAGCGGGAACATGCCACCAAACGAATTTTTTGTTTCCCATTTGCCGGTGGCGGTGCGGGTTTTTACCGGCACTGGGCGCAGTGCTTGCCCGCAGACATCGAATTAATTGCTGTGCAGTTGCCAGGGCGGGAAAACCTGTTGGATCAACCCCCAATGACCAGTCTCACTGCAATTGTTGACACATTGTTTGACAGTATTGAACCATATCTGGATAAACCTTTTGTGTTCTTCGGACATAGTCTCGGGGCGCTGTTAGCGTATGAGCTGGCCCGGATGCTGCGGAGTAAGCTGGATCTATCGCCGCAGTCTCTGATTGTCTCTGCAAAACGAGGCCCACATCTGCCGGGACAGGGCGTTGTGACGCATGCTCTGTCGGATCAGGATTTCATCGATGAATTAGCTTTGTTAAACGGTACTCCGGTTGAGTTTCTACAGGATCAGGAGCTGATGCAGTTCTTGTTACCGCAGTTGCGCGCAGATTTTCTCGTGAATGAAACCTATGCCTACCTACCGGGCTCTCCGTTGCGATGTCCGATTGTTGCTATGGGTGGTATCCGGGATCCGATGGTGACTGTGGAGGAACTCAGGGGATGGCAGCAGCACACATCACAGTCGTTCAGTTGCCAGCTGTTTGATGGCGATCATTTTTATCTGCAACAAGACAAACACTTTATGTCGGTCCTGTGCAGGCACTTGTAGCGATGAAATATTTTTATAGCACTGACAATCTAAACAGACAGAGACATCAATAATGAATGCAGAAGGAACAACAATATCCTTGTTCAGAGAGCTGGCTGATAACCAAATCCAGCTCTCTGTGCATGGCAGCGAATTGCGTGTGCATGCGCCACAGGGCAAATTAACGGATGCTTTGCGTCAGCAGATCAGGCAGCAAAAAGCCGCCCTGATCGCTGAATTGACGTTGAGCAATGCCCGGGCGGGCAGCGCGGTCATACCGCGTACCGATGCGACGGTGGCGCCTCTTTCTGTTTATCAGCGTGGGCTCTGGCTAACCGCCAACATGGCGCTGGTGGATGAGTCCAGTTACAACATGCCATTGAGTGTCAGCTTTAAAGGACGGTTCGGGCCCGATGCGTTTCGCGAAGCGCTGTTCTGGATGGCTGAACGGCATCAACTGCTGCGTTGTTGTGTCCAAGAAGCAGGGCAAGAAGTCGTCTTATCAGTCTCAACACAGCCACTCTGTTATCACTACGTTGACCTTACGACATCAGCTGATCCGGTTGCAGAGGCATCAACGCGGGTCAAAGCCGACGCGAATACGCCTTTTGATCTGACGGGACTATTGTGGCGTGCGATGCTTCTACAACTTGCTGCTGATCATTATGTGTTTGCCTGTAATTTCCACCATTTGATTATGGATGGCCACTCATTAGAGCTGTTCAAACAGGAGCTTTTATCGGCCTATATAGCGTTTAGTCACGGGCGTCGCCCAGCAGTGACAGATTTACCCATCCAGTATCTGGATTATTGTTTGTGGCAGCGGCAGCACAAGGGGCAGGCCGAACAGCAACGACAATTAGCGTACTGGCAACAAAAGCTCAGTCTGTTACCGGAGCCCCTGCAGTTTCACCCATTTGCACCAACTGAGATTGTGCCCAAAGTCGCTGGCTCGGCGAAAATGGCGTTGGAGCCGGCCGTGAGTGATGCTATCACCGGCTTCTGCCGACAGCACCAGACCACGCATGCCGTGTTTTTTTACAGTCTGTTCAGTTTATTACTCGCACGTGCGCAGGATCGAAGCGACATCGTGCTGGGGACCCCGGTTAGTCACCGGGATCAGACACAGTTGCAAGGTTTGTTGGGCTACTTCGTGAATACTCTGGTGTTGCGTAGCCAGATAGATGAGCAGCAGTCGTTCGTGTCTTTACTGGCGCAAGCGAAAGAGACCTATTTGCAGGCTTTTGATCATAAGGATGTTGCATTTGAAGAGTTGGTCACCCAACTGGTGGTTGAACGTCAGCAGGATCAGCACCCTATTTTTCAGGTGCTCTATAGCTTTCACCGGGAACAAAACATTGCTGAGTCGACCGAATACGCACAACACTCTGCTCTTGAGGTCAGCGCTTTTGGCAGTCGCCAATTAGCCCCGAAGTTTCCACTGGCGTTTTATGTGGTTGAAAAGTCAACCGGGTTCCGATTAGAGCTAGTGTTTGATCAGCAAAGGGTGGCTGAACCCTGGGCTACACAGATGCTTGAGCAGATGGCGTTTGCTATCCCGCAGCTGTTGCAACAGTGTGATACCGGGTTGCAGCAACTCCATTTGTTGCCTAAAACGCAGACTGACACTGTGCTCAGTTGGGGACAAACGAAACCACTGGCAGCCTCGGACGACGGCTATCTGCAGACGTTTGCCAGACTTGCTCAGATGGTTCCGCATCGTACGGCCGTTTCTTGCGATACCACCCACTTCACTTTTGCTCAGTTAGCGCAACGCAGCGATCAACTGGCGGCGACTATTCAAGCGATGGGTGTGACATCGGGCGCGGTCGTGGCGCTTTATAGCCGAAAATGCAGTCGCAGTATTCTGGCGATGTTAGCTTGCTGGAAAGCCGGCGTTGCCTATTTACCACTGGACGTGCGTCATCCGCCGGAACGTATTGGCCAAATCCTTGACAAAGCCCGGGTGTCATTAGTGTTATCTGAAGCCACCAGTTGGAGTGCGCTACAGCGACCGGAGCAAATGCTGGATTTGTTTGATGAGTCGCAGTGGTTAGTTGCCGATGCTGTCCCTCAACTTGGGACTGTCGCGCCAGACGCGTTAGCCTATGTAATTTTTACTTCGGGTTCGACCGGCACTCCAAAAGGAGTTGCCGTATCGCATGGCGCGATTCTTAATCAGGGGCGGGCTGTTCAGCAACAAATCCTCAATGCCGGCGATTGGTATCGCGAGGAAACCAATATTGCTGTTAATGCCTCGCTGGTTTTTGATGTATCCGTCACCCAGATCGTGCAGTTATATTTCGGTGCAACTTTAAGGCTGGTGACCGATGAACAAAAGCAAGATCTGGAACAACTCTGGAACTTCTGGCAGAGTTATCCGATTGCTGTATTTGATTGTACGCCCAGTTATTTCCAACTAATACTAGATACCATGGATGCCACCCTGCTCCGATATTTACCAAAGTGTTTTCTGGTTGCGGGTGAGGGGATCAGTGAGGCGATGTGGCAACGTTTACAACGTCTGGCCCAAACTACTGGTTGTAGGATTTTCAATGCCTATGGACCGACGGAGTGCACCGTTTACGCGTCATACTGTGATTTAGCTGCATGCTCCACGCAACCACAAATTGGCGGACCGTTGTCCGCCAATCAGTTGTTTATACTCGACCGGCATCGTCGGCTGATGCCACCAGGTTGTACTGGCGAACTTTATGTTGGCGGCGCCGGTTTGGCAACCGGCTATTATCATGCAGAGGAGCTGACCCGCGAACGATTTGTCAATATCATGCTGGCGGATAACCGGACCCATCGTCTGTACAGGACCGGGGATTTGGTGTGCTGGGACCATCAGGGGCAACTGATTTACAAAGGACGAACCGACAATCAGATTAAACTACGCGGATTCCGTGTGGAGCTGGATGACATCGTGCATGCGATCAGCCATATACCCGGTATCAGGCAAGCGGCCGTCCGTCTGTTTCAGCACAACAATGACCAGCAACTGGTTGCCTACTACCTATCTGCGGATGGTCAGGCGCTTGACTCCGTTGATCTGACTGCAGCACTGCAGGAAAAACTGCCGTTTTATATGTTGCCAAATCAGTGGATCCAGGTAGAGCGTATGCCGATGACCATTAATGGCAAACTCGATATGCGCGCTCTGCCTGCGCCCGGTCAGGTTGAGCAGTGCTATGTGGCGCCTGCGGATGAAATCGAAATCGTGCTGGCGCAAATCTGGCAAGAGTTGACCGGGCAACCACAAATCAGTGTTGAGCAGAGTTTGTGGCATTTTGGTGTTCATTCGTTGTTGTTTATGTGGGCATCGATGAAACTGCAAAACCAGTTGAAGCTGAAAGTTTCGGTGAAAGAGCTGTTCGACCGCAGTACAATCAGATTACAGGCTGCGCTCTGCCGGGAACGTTTGCTGACGGGCAACGCGGTAGAACTTGCCATCAGACGGCGTGGCGAGCTGCAGGCGCCGATGTCATACCGGCAACTGAGTTTTTGGTTGTCAGAGGCGCTAAGTCCACCAGATACGGGGGACTTCAACATGAGCTACTCGGTGTTGATCAAAGGACCGTTAGATGTCGGCGTGCTCAAGGAAAGTTTTGTTCGTTTGATTGCAAGGCATGAAACGCTACGAACCAATGTTATTCGCAACGATAATCAGCAACAACTGAGTGTGCAACCAGCACATCGAATGAACTGGCAGTTCTGGGATTTTCGGCGTCACATTAAACCTGATGCGGCTATCGAGAATATTGTCCAAAACGAGCATCTACGAAGTTTCGATCTGCAATATGAATTGCCCCTTCGATTGCATGTATTTCAGTTAGCAAACGACAAATTTGTATTGTGCATGACAATGCATCACCTGTTCTCAGATGGATGGTCAATGCAAGTAATTCGCAAAGATTTGGTGCGAATTTACACTGCTCTGAGTGAGCAAAGAGAGCCTGAGCTGCCTGAACTCAGTGTGCAATACAATGATTATGCCTATTGGCTGAATCAACAGTATCAAGCGGGTGAGCTGTCAGTGCAGAAAGAGTACTGGCGTGTAAAACTGGCCGATTTATCGCCGCAATTCTATCCGCCATTGCCAGAACTGATAGAGCAAATACCAGTCAAGACCGTGGTAAAAGAGTTGCAATTAGGACCAGTGCTGAGTCAGCGACTACGACAACTGGCCGCGCAAAACAATACAACCATATATGCCACCTTGCTTGCAAGTTATCAGTTGATGCTGACGAAAGTGTCTGGGATCACTGATGTTGTTGTGGTTACCCCATTTGCTGAACGGGAATCCCCAGAGCTTGAACAGTTAGTTGGTTTTTTTGTAAACACACTGATTCTGCGTAATCAAATTGATATGAATGCTGATTTTATTACCTTAGTCAGGCAGGTGCGGGACTGCTGTGTAGAGGCATTCAGCAATGCCCAGATTGGCTATCACGAAGTCATCGCGATGGCTCGTGAGATAAATGGGAATGCCACCTTGCTCGATGACAATATCATGTTTGCGTTTAAGCGGGTTGAGTTGAGTCAGGCAAAAACGGCAACGCTGTTTGAGAACTGGGAAATCAGTCCGTATTTTGATTATGTCCGGCATAATGTGGGCCGCATGACTTGCTCTTGGCTTGATAATGGGGCAGAACTCAAATGCTCCATGATGTTTCGGCAAGATCTGGTGTCTGATGAGTTCCAGCAATTGCTCTTTGATCACTACCTTCAGCTGCTGACGAATTTAGTACAAGCGCCACAGCAGGCTCTGCAGGATGTACCATGGACAGGCAAACCGCTGGCTCAGGCGCCACAACTGTCAGCTGCCATCAATCTAGATGCCAGCGATGCATTGTCCTATGTATCACGGACTGCCGTGCTCACAGAGGAACAGTTACAAATTCGGAATTTATGGGCCAAATTGCTGTGTATGGAATCCCAAGATATTGATCTTGATACCGAGTTTTTTAGATATGGCGGGCATTCATTATTGACGATGGAGTTGCTGGCGGCTCTGCGCCTGCAGTTTGGGATTGAAGGTGATGCGGCTGCGTTGCTGCGGTCTAACACCGTGCGCAAACAGGAACAGTACCTGAGGTCTTTGCAACACAGTGCGCCTAAACAGGTTCAATGTAAGGTTCAGATGTCTGGTAACCCACTAAACGAACCAATCCTTTTTTTAGCGCCGGCGCTGGGTGCAAGTGTCAGTAGTTACCAATCGTTAGTGGCCGCACTGGCCGCAGACTTTAGAATTGGTTTGCTCTCTACACCTGGAATTGATCAGTTTACAACTGCTGAAAATGACTGCCATGATTGGCCACTAAATAGCAGATTGCGGCAGTACCTGCACAACATACTGACTCATCAGCCCGAAGGTCCCTACACTTTGCTCGGGCATTCTTTTGGCGGAAACATCATGTTTGAACTTGCTGTCTTGCTTGAACTGCGGGGCCATCAGGTTCAGCTGATTTTGCTGGATAGTATCCTTGGTGCTATTGACCCTGCAGAAACGCCAATGTCGACTAGTCAGTTTATGCAGTCCCGTTTACCCGGGTCAGTTCATTACAGGATTGCAGACCAGTCTAGCGCACTGACACCGTCTGAATTGTTTTCACAACTTCGGCTCTGTGGCCTGATGCCAGATAGCTTTAGCGAAGAAGCGTTTGGCGGATATCTACGTGCAGTCCAATCACAGCTGCAATTTTACTACTCCTACCATCCGAGCAACCGGCTTGCTGGCAAGGTCACGTTGATTGAAGCGACACAAGGTCTGGCTATTCATCCACGCCAGCACCAGATTCGAAAATATATACAACAATACGCAACTGAAACTATCAGGATAGTCGAAGCACCCGGTAGTCATGTCGGGGTGGCTGAACATCCGGCATTGGCAAGCATCATCAAAAATCTGATGTTAAATGGTTCAGACACATATGGAATGGTCCGCTGAATCTATTGACTAACAGCGGCAAGGAGATTTTGAAGTGAAACAAAATTTGATACTGAAACTGATAAGGGAGCAGCGCTGGTTGATTCTCTTTGGGGTTATTTCGAGCATGGCCAGTGCACTGATCACTATCGGTACATTGAGTTTGATTAGTTCATTGATTAGTGGAGAGTTGCTTCCCTATGATTTAGATAAGTTAACGGGTTTATATAGTCTGTTTGGATTGGCACTCATTCTTTTTCTGATGAGTTTTTTATCCACATTGTCGTTAAACCGGCTGGGTAATCAGGTCATTGAAGAATTACGACTTTACCTGATTGATAAAGTCCTCAAAAGCAGTCTGCAGGATCTGGAGAAAATTGGCTGGAATCGGATTTATGCAATTTTCACCACTGATGTACCTGTGATAGGCCAGGGCTTTCGGCGCTTCCCTTTAGTGGTACTAAATGGAACCATTATCGTGACTGCTTTTGTTTATATGGCGTATCTGTCTTTTGACTTATTCCTAGTGTTGGCAGGTGTTGTTGCGGTGAGCGTTACCTTTTCACAAAGCACACTGGTGCGCAAAATACACATCTACAGTGATAAGTTCAGAACAAGTCATGACACTTTGTACAAACATTACGATGACTTGATTCATGGTTTCAGAGAACTAAAACTGAGCCGGGACAGAAGAAAGCAGATTATTGAAGGGGATGCGACAGAAAACATCGGCAATATGGCAACTCAAGCCAATAAGAGGGATATGTTCACGGCGATTTATACCGGATGGAGTGTTTTTGTGTCGTTTTTTGCCATTGCGCTGATTATCTATTTAGGGAGTTTTGTCTTTGCTGTCAGTAATGAGGCGCTAGTTGGTTATTCAGTCGTCTTGTTGTTTATCCGTGGTTCAATTATGAACCTGATCGACGCTGTTCCTGTTATTGTCAACGCTCGGGTCTCTCTGAACAAATTATCCAAGCTTGAAATGGCAGAAGAATTGGCGACAGGTCGCCAAATCGATATATCCACTGACGGGGTTACACTGAGCTTTCAGCAATTGCGTTTCAGATACGAAACTGCTGGAAACGAGGCAGGTTTCGCGCTGGGGCCATTTGACCTAACCGCAAGACCAGGCGAGGTGATCTTTTTTGTCGGCGGTAATGGCAGCGGAAAGACGACCTTAGCCAAGGTGATGTGTGGGTTATATCGACCGACGGAAGGGAAGATCTTGGTCAATGGGGTGGCTTTGTCAGATATTGATATGACATCGTACCGCGACCTTTTTTCGATGATTTTTTTCGATTTCTACTTATTCAACCGGGTCCATGACGACTGTCTTTCTGCCGAACAACAACAGTTGTTGGACTTGATGCTCCATAAACTGGAGTTACAGGACAAAGTCGTTTTTGACCAGGGACAGATAACTGCCAATAAATACTCACAAGGACAGCGAAAACGACTGGCGCTGCTAGCAACAGTTCTCGAGAGCAAACCCATTTATTTCTTCGATGAGTGGGCAGCCGATCAGGATCCAGAATATAAAGCAGTATTCTATTTTGAAATTTTGCCCATGCTCAAAGCGATGAATAAAATCGTCTTTGTGATTTCTCATGATGATAAGTACTTTCACGTCGCTGACCAGCTACTGAGAATGGACCGCGGTACTATCTATCAAGTACCGACAGGAGCTGCTGCCACTGTCAGCGCGCGATCAGTTGAACGTGCTCAGGTCGATTCTCTGTTGATGCAAGCCGTTGTGGAGTGACGAGCGCTCCGGGGGAGGTGCCCTTGGTGCAGGAAGAACTAAATAGTTGACTGAAGAGCTATGTGGAGGACAAATTGATTATCGATTTCGCGGCTGGGGCCGTTGGTGTTGATCTCAACGCCGATATTGTCATTATTGGTTCGGGTATCGCCGGGCTTGTTATTGCCAGAGAGATGGCCGCCAGCGGCAAACAAGTGTTGGTGTTAGAAAGTGGCGATATAAGCAAAAGTCTGGCGGCTGATGCGGCCGCCAAAGGCCTGACACACATTATCAAACCAGACGGTGAAGTTCTTCAACAAGACCACTATCTGCATGAATCCAGACAGTTTGCTTTTGGCGGTGCCGCAAACAAATGGGGAGGAAAGTGCGCCATTATGGACCCGGTCGACTTTAAAGCCCGCAGTTATATGCCAATGAGTGGGTGGCCAGTCGATTACCAGACGTTGGTACCGCATGTTGAAAAAGCCTGCCGTGACATGCAGATCCCAACTTTGACTAAAGCCGACGATTGGGCAAGGGCCGATTTCTCTATCAACAACAGATATAACTTTGAAAGCAGCATCAGAACTTTTACGCCGTTAACAGGTGAGGATACTGGTAGCGACTATGACCGATTTAAAAGAGGAATTGCGACGCGACCAAATATACGCATGTTAATCAACGCAACGGTAAAGGAAATTGTGACGAATCGTAGTGGCGATAAACATATCGATTATGTTTGTATTGAAAGTGCCGACGGAGAACAGCATCAGGTGAGCGGAACAACGTTCATACTCGCGGCTGGCGGCCTTGAGAACGTCCGTTTGTTGCTGAGTTCAAACCGTCAGTTCCCGCAAGGACTTGGCAATGATCACGGACTGGTTGGACGATACTTTTGTGGGCATGCGATCTTTCGCTTGCCTAGCTCTGTGCCAGGCCGGCAGGCAGGCCTGTGTTTACCGCTGGCAAAAGACAGCCTGCTGTTGAAAGAGTATGTGAATAAAGACTCCAGCACTCCCCATAAGCTTTTCAAGCTAAGCGAAAACGCTCAGCGGCGTAAAAAATTACCCAACGGCACTATAACGCTTGAACGACGCTTAGAAAGTGACGGACAAGTATTTTATCCGGCATTTTTTATGCTGGAACAGCAGTTAACGGAGCAGAGTTATGTATCGTTGTTGCCACCGGTGAACGGACATTCTGCCTTGCAGCTTCACTGGCACTTTAGTCGGCAGGATGTCATCAATTTGCAGGCTATGTTGGCACTGTTTGATGCAGACTTACAGAAAAGTGAATTAGGTTATCTGGATTATGTGTTTGATGAAACAGCGCTTTTTAAATACATGACCCTGGCGTCACATCACATGGGTACAACTCGCATGTCAGATCAACCAGACAAAGGGGTCGTTGATCAATACTGCCGCCTGCATGGCTCGGACAATCTTTATATTGCCAGCACATCCGTGTTTTGTACGTCTGCCTTGGCCAACCCAACGATCACGCTGTTAGCACTTTGTCACCGGATTTGTACGCATATAAAAGACTAACCATGCTGCCTGCCGGTCGCCACCAAAGTCGCGCAAGCAGCATCTCCCGACTGAACTCAGCCGGAGGTCGTTAACTCATTAAAACCGTGTTTAAAGGTCAGTTTCACTGAATCTGATCAATGTCCGGCATGCCCGACTAATTGAAAAGGCAC
The DNA here is from genome assembly GCF_001669775.1 of Rheinheimera sp. SA_1. Classification (GTDB taxonomy): domain Bacteria; phylum Pseudomonadota; class Gammaproteobacteria; order Enterobacterales; family Alteromonadaceae; genus Pararheinheimera. The sequence goes on along the minus strand of NZ_LXWK01000011.1, from coordinate 599,331 downwards.
CGGCAGCAGCGGTGGAAGAAGTGTTGGCGATTGTGGCGAGTATTTTGGAGTAGAGGACGGTTTTTAATTAACGTACATAATTTTTTAATTACAAGCGAATTTCAAGTTGCCGTATTGCACTTGGTATTTTTTAATAAATAAGCGGCTGGCAGTGTCTAAAGGGGAATTTAAAGCAGACTTGAAAGTGCAACTCAGAATTCTGTATGAGGAAATAGAAAAGATTGATCAGCGTCAGGATGTTGATGATTTAATATATCAATGTTGCAGCTTTTTTCAGCAGTATGTGGATGGCATTATAGATAATTGCGAATATAATTATAGTTCTATCGGTGATCAATTAATCAATAGAGTTTTGGGCTACGGTAGTTCGAGTAATGACGATCGATGTGTGCTTGCATTAATTTTTTACCGATTTTTAATAGAGCATTCTATTGTGGTTGAACATTATAAATTTACTGGACGAGATGAGATATGCACGGCCCTTCGTAGTTATATTGATAGCTATTATCCGAGCGATGATTCAGTCAATGTCTACAGAAACTATTCTTTTAATTTGCATCCATCAATATTAGTGCATAACAGAGTAAATGTTAAAATTCAAACACAGCAAGGATCTCAACAATCCATTATTGATGAACTTTCTAAATACAAAGACTCAGACTTTAAGGTTTCTCAGGTGTTATCCCAACTCGAAAAATGGGATTCATCAGTCGATGAGAAATTTCAAAGGATTGAGAGTTTAAATAAAGAGCTTCAGAATCTTTCAAGCAGTTACAATTTTGCAAATATTTCGCATGGTTTTCAAAATTTGCTTAAATCTAAAAAAGCAAGTTTGCACTTAAATAGTATTCTTATTTTTATATTGACAGTGATTCTAGTAGCTCCGCCTATGTTTAAAATATTTACTGGGCTGTATCCAGAGCCAAGCGTTTATGGAACGAGAATAGACTTGACTTCATATTTAATAAATTATATTCCATTTGTTGCATTAGATTTTTTTGTCCTTTATTTTTTCAGAATCGTATTAAGCACAAGAAAAGAGATTACTACGCAGGTAGTTCAGCTGGAACTGAGAAAGTCGCTATGTCAGTTTATAGAGAGTTATTCTGAAAGATCTAAAGAAATGTCCGCAACTACACCAAAACTTTTGGAAAAGTTTGAAACACTTATATTCTCTGGCCTTACAACCGATCCGACGAATGTACCAACGACATTTGATGGACTCGAACAGCTAGCTAATATGATTAAATCTATAAAAAACGCATAAATTACTCGTTCATAGCGATATCAGTTTTAAGCGAACTGGTTAAACAAAAAGGCGACCCGCAGGTCGCCTTTTGATATTTTTGAGCAAAGCAAATATAATCAACAGCTTAGATTGCTGCGATTTCCGCTTGTTGTGCCAGCAACTTCACAATAGCAGCCTCTGCATCTGCCAGTTTTTCACGCTCTTTCGCAAGAACCGCTTCCGGTGCTTTAGCAACAAAACCTTCGTTCGCCAGTTTACCGGCAACCCGCGCTGCTTCTTGCTGCATTTTTTCCAGCTGTTTGGCGATGCGGGTGAGTTCGGCTTCTTTATCGATGAGGCCAGCCATTGGGATCAGTAAATCCATACTGCCTAACAGCTGCGCGGCACAAGCTGGTGCGGTATCGGCGGTGCTCAGCACTGTGATGCTGTCGAGCTTGGCCAGATTCAGCAGCAGTGCCTGGTTTTGCTCTAACCGACGGCTGTCATCGCTTGATAAATTGCGCAGCAATAACGGCAGTGGTTTAGTTGGCGCTATGTCCATCTCGCCGCGGATATTACGGATGGCGACGATAAAGTTCTTCACCCATTCGATATCCGAAGCGGCGTTGTCGTTGACCAGCGCCGTGTTACTTTGTGGATACGCCTGCAGCATAATGCTGTCGCCTGCTTGCAGATCGGTGCGGATCATCGGGGCTACGCGCTGCCAAATTTCTTCGGTGATAAACGGCATAATCGGGTGCATCAGGCGCAATAACGATTCCAGCACCGTCAGCAGCGTATGACGGGTGCCACGTTGCTGCGCGTCATCGCCTTTAAATAACACCGGTTTGGTCAGTTCCAGGTACCAGTCACAGAACTGGTTCCAGGTGAATTCGTACAGGGTATTGGCTGCCATATCAAAACGATAGCTGTCCAGATACTGGCGGAACTGCGTCACTGTTTGCTGATACTGGCTTAAAATCCACTGGTCGGCTAACGACAGTTTCATCTCGCCGCTGCTTTCACCATTGGAGGCCACACCACAATCTTTGCCTTCAGTCATCATGGTGACATAACGGCTGGCATTCCACAGCTTGTTACAGAAGTTGCGGTAACCGTCTAAGCGTTTCATATCCCAGTTGATATCGCGGCCGGTGGAGGCGAGCGCGGCTAAAGTGAAGCGCAGCGCATCGGTACCACAGGCATCAATACCTTCCGGGAATTGCTTTTTAGTCTGGTTGCCGATTTTCTCGGCCAGCTGCGGCTGCATCATGTTGCTGGTGCGTTTGGCCAGCAGATCGTCGAGGCTAATACCGTCAATCATATCCAGTGGATCGATGACGTTGCCTTTAGATTTTGACATTTTATCGCCGTTTTCGTCGCGGATAAGACCGGTAACATAAACAGTTTTAAATGGCACTTGCGGCTTGCCGTTTTCATCTATAACAAAATGCATCGTCATCATAATCATCCGGGCAACCCAGAAGAAAATAATGTCAAAACCAGTCACCAACACATCGGTTGGGTGGAAGGTTTTTAAATCTTCGGTATTTTCCGGCCAGCCTAAAGTCGAGAAGGTCCACAAAGCTGAGCTAAACCAGGTATCGAGCACGTCGTTGTCCTGGCGCAGCGCGAAATCAGCAGCTAAACCGTGTTTAGCGCGCACTTCGGCTTCATCACGGCCAACATAAACTTTACCGTCATTGTCATACCAGGCTGGAATGCGGTGACCCCACCACAGCTGACGCGAAATACACCAGTCCTGAATGTCGCGCATCCAGCTGAAGTACATGTTTTCATACTGTTTTGGCACAAACTGAATGTCGCCGTTTTCCACCGCTTCAATCGCAGTTTTGGCCATCGGCGCCACACGCACATACCATTGGTCAGTCAGCATTGGCTCAATCACCACGCCAGAGCGGTCGCCATAAGGCAGGGTGTTGGTCAGCGCTTCGATTTTGTCTAACAGGCCAGCGGCGTCAAAAGCAGCAACAATAGCTTTACGCGCGGCATAACGGTCAAGACCTGCTAAATCGGCCGGAATTGGTGCGCTGAGGTTCAGGTTTTCTTCGCCATTGGTAAAGAAACACTCACCTTCGGTGCGAATAGTGGCGTCTTTGGTCATCACGTTGATCATCGCCAGCTGATGACGTTTACCGACTTCGTAGTCGTTAAAGTCATGCGCCGGGGTGATTTTCACGCAACCCGAGCCTTTTTCTTTGTCGGCGTGCTCGTCGGCAATAATCGGAATTCGACGATTCACCAACGGCAGCAGAATTTCTTTACCAATCAACGACTGATAACGTTCATCATCCGGATTTACTGCAACAGCAGTATCACCAAGCATGGTTTCAGGACGGGTGGTCGCAACCACTAAATAGTTTTTGCCATCAGCAGTTAAAACGCCATCGGCCAGCGGGTAGCGTAAGTGCCAGAAATGGCCTTGTTGCTCTTTGCTTTCTACTTCTAAATCAGAAATAGCGGTGTGTAATTTTGGATCCCAGTTGACTAAACGCTTGCCGCGGTAAATCAGGTCGTCCTGATACAAACGGACAAATACTTCCTGCACGGCGTTCGACAGGCCATCGTCCATGGTGAAACGTTCTTTTTCCCAGTCCACCGAGTTGCCTAAACGACGCATTTGTTCAGTGATAGTGCCACCGGATTCGGCTTTCCATTCCCAGACTTTTTCGATAAAAGCCTCACGGCCCATGGCGTGGCGATCCGGTTTGCCTTGCGCGGCTAACTGACGCTCAACCACCATTTGAGTGGCGATACCGGCGTGGTCGGTCCCGACTTGCCACAAGGTGTTTTTACCCTGCATCCGTTGGTAGCGGGTCAGGGCGTCCATAATGGTTTGCTGAAACGCGTGGCCCATGTGCAGGCTGCCGGTAACGTTTGGCGGCGGGATCATAATGCAATACGCGCCGTTGCTGTTGTCACCTGAAGGTTTGAAGTAGCCTTTGCTTTCCCAGGCCTGATACATGGCCTGTTCGATTTGACTTGGGTTAAATTTCGTTTCCATTTCGATACCTGTTTCAGCTGGCCTGGACGGTTTGTGGCGTCACACCTAGCTGGCGATAATGTTTATACTTTTGCCGGGCGATGTCTTTATCAGATTCCGCCTGCGGCACAAATTCGATGATTTGACTGAACCTGTTGACAAAAACCGGCACAGTCGAAGTTAAATTGATGAGCACCTGACGGCTATTCTTGGGTGGCAACCAGCTGATTTCAATGGGAGCACCGCGGGCAGGGCCTTCGCCAGCCAGGTTATGCGGCACAAAACTGTGCGCATCAAACTGCCATAATACCTCATCCAGCTGTTCAGCGTCTTGCTGATTTGCGCAGTAGACAAACACCTTTTGGTTATTGCGATAGAGTTCGGCGCATAACAAACAAGCCTGCCAGATCATCGCCGGTACAGCATTTTGCACTGGATCGGCCGGGTCAGCTGGGGCTGGCAAATAAAACTGTACTTGCATCAAGTGGCTTTCCTGTTTACGACAATCAACTCAACAACTATAACAACAGTAGCTGGCTCAAAACAAAACTGGCCAGGATATCCGGGCCAGTTGAATTTGCAGTTTTATACCCTTCATCCTTGAAGATTTGGGGGTGTTGGCCGCCTTCGCTCACCGCAGTCACATAGTTCACTATGCTCCTGCGGATTCGTTCAGTTGCCGCCTACCCAAATCTTCAATGATTTTGGGTATAGCTATTTAGTGTCAGCTTAACTCTCCGGATGATGTCCGGCGCGGTTAATTAAAAACTGCGTCAGCATGGCGACAGGGCGACCCGTGGCGCCTTTGTCTTTACCGCCACTGCGCCAGGCAGTGCCTGCAATGTCCAAATGCGCCCAGTTGTATTTACGGGTGAATTTTGACAGGAAGCAGGCGGCGGTAATAGTACCGGCGGCGCGACCACCCAAGTTGCTGAAATCAGCAAATGGGCTTTCCAGTTGGTCATGGTAATCATCCCACAATGGCAGACGCCAGGCGCGGTCACCACTTTGCTCGGAAGCATTCAGAATTTCATGCGCCAGCGGATTGTGGTTACTGAGTAAACCAGAAGCATGTTTGCCAAGAGCAATCACACAAGCACCGGTTAAGGTCGCCACGTCAATCACCACGTCCGGGTCAAAGCGTTCGACGTACGTCAGCGCATCACAAAGCACCAATCGGCCTTCCGCGTCGGTGTTCAGTACTTCTACCGTCTGACCTGACATGGTAGTAAGGACATCACCAGGGCGATAGGCTTTACCGTCCGGCATGTTTTCAGCGGCGGCTAATACACCAATCACGTTCAGCGGTAAGCCCAGCGTGGCGACGGCGTTCATGGTGCCAAGCACTGAAGCGGCGCCACACATGTCGTATTTCATTTCGTCCATCGCATCACTTGGTTTGATGCTGATGCCGCCGGTATCAAAGGTTAACCCTTTACCGACCAGTACCACTGGCGCACTGTTATCCATCGCGCCCTGGTATTTAATCACCGCCATTTTGGCTTCGTTGTCCGAGCCTTTGGCCACCGCTAAGTACGAATGCATGCCCAGCGCGGTCATTTCGGCGACGCCTAATACTTCAATGCTGAGCTTGTCGGTAATGCTATGCAGACCAACAGCCTGCTCGGCGAGCCAGGCCGGGGTGCAGATATTCGGTGGCATATTGCTGACGTCTTTGCATTGTTTAATGCCGGCTGCGATGGCGAGGCCATGTTCCACCGCTTTTTCGCCGATGGTTAAATCGCGACGGGTTGGTACATTAAATACAATTTTGCGCAAAGGACGACGGGTTTCGTCTTTTTTACTTTTCAGCTTATCAAACACATACAGGCAATCCTGGGTGGTTTCCACCGCGTGACGGACTTTCCAGTAGGTGTCGCGACCTTTGACGTGCAGTTCAGATAAAAAGCACACCGCTTCCATCGAACCGGTTTCGTTTAAGGTGCTGATGGTTTTAGCGATGATTTGGCGGTACTGACGTTCGTCCAGTTCACGCTCTTTGCCACAACCGACCAGCAACACCCGCTCGCTCAGCACATTCGGGACATGGTGTAACAACAACATCTGGCCGGGTTTACCTTCCAGATCGCCGCGGCGCAGCAGGTTACTGATATAACCTTCACTGATTTTATCTAATTGTTCGGCCACCGCAGATAACCGGCGTGGTTCGTACACGCCAACTACAATACAAGCACTGCGTTGTTTTTCCGGACTTCCGCTTTTAACGCTGAACTCCATGTCAACTCCTGATTCTAAGAGACGATGGTCGGGGAGGTGCAAGCTTCAGCGCCGCTATACCCGTCATCCTTGAAGTTGCAGGGTTGTTGACTTCGTTTGTTCGCCACAGTCACATAGAACAACTATGCTCCTGTGGCCTCACTCACTTGTCGCCTACCTGCATCTTCAATGATTTTGGGTATAAGGTTTAGTGCGCTGATAAAAAAGCTCGGATTTCACCGGACTTTAGTCGATAATAATTGCTATAAACATCCAGTTTACTTAAAAATTGTCAGGGTGCCAGTAAAAAGACTGGTTTTTGGAGTGCATTTTGATTGTTTTTCGCTATTTGATTGGTGAAGTGTTTAAATCTCAGCTCGCTGTGTTCCTGATCTTAATCACCATTATCCTCAGTCAGCGCTTTGTGAAAACTCTGGCCGACGCCTCTGAGGGCGAGCTACCGGCGCAATTAGTATTAGAATTGGTGGCGCTGAAGCTGCCGCAGATGGCGATCCTAATCTTGCCTTTAGCGGCCTTTTTGGGCGTTTTGATTGCTTACAGCCGGATTTACGCTGAAAGTGAGATGACAGTGCTGCATGCCACCGGCATCAGCGAATGGTATGTGGCGCGGGTTACTTTGGCGTTATCGTTGGTGATTGCCATTGCTGCAGGCGCACTCACACTGCATTTAAGTCCATGGTCGGCCGAGCGTGAATACGAGCTGATGGAAAAGGTTTCTTCTGATCCCGGGCTCGCAACTCTGATCCCTGGCCGTTTCCAACAAACTTCCAATGAAAAAGCGGTGGTGTTTGTCCATGACATCAGCCGCGAAGGCGATACCTTATCCAAAGTTTTTCTGGCGCAGCAAGCTACCGAAGAGGGTGGCCAGCATTCCGTGGTGTACGCGCAAAGCGGCACCGTAACTGAAGACGCTAGCGGTGCGCAGCGCTTGGTGCTGAGCAACGGCCGCCGTTATGCCGGTGCGGTGGATGCGCCGCAATATGACGTGCTGGAGTTTGGCCGCTACGATTTGCAAATCCGCGAACAGCAGGTCGAGCAACGTCGGCGCAAACTGAAAAGTCTGCCTACTGCTGAATTGATGCAGCAACAACTTCCCGAAGCCGTTGCCGAATTACATTGGCGAATAGCCATTCCGCTGTCGATCCCGTTACTGATGATGCTTGCGGTACCACTGAGTAAAGTGAACCCACGGCAGGGCAAATTTGGCCGGCTGTTACCGGCCTTGAGTCTGTTTTTAGCCTATTACATCCTGCTGATCGTTGGCACCAATATGCTGCAAAGTGGCAAATTGCCGCTGGCGCTTGGACTTTGGTGGGCTCATGTCCTGGTGCTGTTGCTGGCGATAGTGCTATTGGTGCAAAGCCGCGCCGGTGCACAGCGCTTAAAAGCACGGATTTTTGGTCGGGGTGAACATGCTTAAGATTTTAGATATTTATATTGGCCGCAGTATCCTAACCACCTCGGCGTTGTCGTTAACGGTGCTGTTGGCCCTGTCGGGTATGTTCCGGTTTATTGATCAACTGCGGGTGGTTGACCGAGGCGATTACACCGTGCTGGCCGCAGGGATGTTCAGCTTGTTCAGTATTCCGGGCGATATCGTGTTGTTTTTCCCGATGGCGGCTTTAATCGGTGCTTTGATAGGTCTGGGGATGCTGGCTAGCAGCAGTGAGCTGGTGGTCATGCAAGCGGCGGGCATGTCCAGGCTCAATATCATCAGTTCGGTGATGAAAACCGCGTTGTTGATGATGGTGTTGGTGATGGTCGTTGGCGAGTGGGTGGCTCCGGCTTCGGAGAAATTCGCCAGGGAACTGAAAACCAAAGCCATTTCCGGCGGCAATTTATTTGCCGCGCAGCAAGGGGTCTGGGCCAAAGATGGTGATGATTTTGTCAATATTAAGCAGGTTTCCGACAGCGGTGATCTCAAAAATATCACCATCTATGAATTTTCACCGGATTTGGTGCTGCAAGCGATAGTCAACGCCAAAGCTGCGGTGTTTGTGGCGGGTGTCTGGCAGCTGGAACAAGTCAGCCGTTTGCATTTTCGCGATGACAAAGTAGAGCAACACCAGTGGCCACAACAACGCTGGCGCTCCAGCCTGACGCCGGACAAGCTCGGTGTGGTGAGCGTCAAACCTGAGCTGCTTTCGTTGCAAGGGTTAAACAGTTACCTCGATTATCTGAGTAGTAATCAGCAAGACAGCAGCCGGTATCAACTGGCCTTCTGGCGTAAAGCCACGCAGCCGCTGACCATAGTGGCAATGATGTTGATGGCGTTGTCGTTTATTTTTGGACCGCTGCGCAGTGTCACCATGGCCGCCAGGGTTTTGATGGGCATTCTGACCGGCTTTGGCTTTTGGATGGCGAATGAAGTGTTTGGCCCGGTGGCCTTGGTGTACCAACTACCACCGGTGTTGGGGGCAATTTTACCTAGTGCACTGTTTATTGGTCTTGCCACTTATCTGATGCAGAAAAAGTAGAAATGTTAATGGCGGGGTCAGAGTCAATTGTTAATTTATTTTTGTTAACAATTGACTCTGACCCCATGTTATTTACTTTGGTAAGAATCAACGATTTGCTGGTACTTACCGTTTTGTTTTAACTGGTCAATTGCCTGTTGCAGCCGGATGGCTAATTCTGCCGGAACGGCATGGTTTAACGCCAGAAAATTATTGCCGGAGGTGGTCAGTTCGATCACCGGCACCGCTGTATCGGCAGGTAGCTGATGGCTGGCGAGCCAGCTTGGGATCACAATGTCCGAACCTATCACCAGGTCTACTTTGCCTTGTACAAATAACGGGATAGGTTCAGATTTACTGCGAAACTCAATTAAATTTTTACCGTATTCAAAGCCCTTCGATAGTAAAAACTCCTCATAGACATCACCATGCGCCACCGCAATTGAATACTGTTTTGCCTGTTCCAAAGTGCTGGCGGCAATTTCAGGTCGACTGACAAGCCGATACAAATAAGCTTTTGAAGATGCGATAGGGCCAACCCATTGGAATAACGGCACTCTGGATTTGGTTCTGGAGATAGTGAAAATGCCGCTGGCCGGATTTTTCTGGGCCAGTTCCATGGCGCGTAACCAGGGATACATTTGCATATCGCATTTGATTTTGGCGATGACGCAGGCTTGCGTCAGGATGTCGGCATTTATTCCACGGATCTGGTCACCAATGGTGCCATTATCTTCAAAATTGTAAGGTGGGAAATGTTCGGTATAAAGCGTCAGCTGGTCGTCAGCTGTGGCCTGTGCACTGCTGAGAAATAATAAGCTACCAAAAAGAGCCCATGCTAACTGCTGCATAAATAACCCACTGAACGCTGACAACTGGCAATATGCCAGAGTCAGCGTGGGATACAAAGCTTTTGTGCAAAATAAAAGCAGTGACGCTAATGCTGTAACCGGATCCGCAACAGATAACTGCTGGCGGTGATATACAGATATTTCAGATCCAGACTTAAACCCACATTGGCCGCTGCCACGCCGGTTTCAATGGTCCCCAAATGTTTACCAGCTGCACTAAACACCCAAACGCCACCAGGGCCGGTTGCCAATAAATGGCCGGAAGGCAGCACTTTTAAGCCATCCGGTAATCCAGACTGAGTTTTAGCAGCTGCTGTTGCATCAAAAAACAACGTCGGTTCGCTGCTGCCATCGACGGCAAATTTCCACCACTGCGCAGTTGCTGGATCTGAGTTGGCCACATACAACCATTTTTCATCCGGTGACAATGCCAGGCCGTTTGGCCGACTCAGTGCGTCGCTAATCAGTTGCACTTTTCCTTGTGGATCCAGCCGATAAACGCCGTTGAACTTCAGCTGTTTTTGCGCTGATTGGTCGCCATCTTTCAGGCCATAAGGCGGATCGGTAAAAAAGTACGACTGGTCGCTATGCTGCACCACATCATTTGGGCTATTAAATTGGTGCTGTTCGAAGTGGCTGGTTAAGGTTTGGTACTGTGGCTTTCTAACGGGCTGCTGCTTGTTATCAGCAGTGGCGATTTTTTCTAGGATAGCCAGGCGCCGATCACCATGTTGCGCCAGCACCAGCTGCTGTTTTGAGTTAAAAATCAGGCCGTTAGCGCCTTCTTTTAAATTCGGCTGCTGATCAAGCGCGGTATAACCAGAAGGTGATAAATACAGGCTGACACCGTTTTTTTCGCTGTAGCGCCAGACTTTATTCGCAGGTACATCGGAAAATAAAATATCGCCGCTACCAGGCTCCGCCACCGGACCTTCGGCCCAGCGAAAGCCTTCGGCCAGAATTTCCAGTTGCGCGTCTTTGGCGACAATCTGTTGCATTTCTGGGTGCAGGGTTTTTACCGGCGCGGCTGGAATTGGACTGGCTGTCGTTGCTAATAAACCTGCAGCGAACAGCCCGAATAAACTCAATGACATGATGATTGCTCCTGAATTGACCGCTCGAGCTTAGCATTGCTGTTGCTGAACTGGTAGCGCTTTCAAAATGCCGGGCAGCAGAACGGTCAGCTTCAGAAATTAAACAACATCACCCCTAAACCAATACTGTGCTGGCGAACATTGTAGTCGAGCAAGGTTTCACCATAGCCGGAGAACAGTTGTAAGTGCCAGCGTAAACCATCAAGCTTGGCTTCACTCACCGGATAGGTCATATCTAATTGAAACGAACCCTGACTTAAATTGGAGAGATCATTGCGCCAGACCAGCATCGCTGTAGCAGCGCCAGGTAACCAGGTGGCGGTGAGTTCGTGGCTGCCGATATAGTCGATTAAGTCACGGTTATCATCTTCTTCCAGACTTTCCGGGATCCGCTGGTGATAACGCCAATTCAGGCCAAAATTGCCTTTATCGAGCGCTAAGCCGCCATAAATTTTATTCCAACTGCGCGACAACGGGTCGTTCTGGCCATTCGATTGATGCGCTGCACCAAATTGCAGCATGCGAATTCGCCAGCCGTCGCCAAGCTCACCAAACCTCTTGGCTACCGGTACGACGTAAATCAGTTCCGGTTGATAGTCAGTGCTGCGAAACGGCGCCGAATCGGTGTGATTCCAAAGTTGCCACATTGAGCGCTGGGTAAAAGCGAACCATAAATCGGCACCAGGCAGGATGACGCCAGTGGCGAGTTTGGTCCGTAACGAGATTTGTAGTTTCGCTTCCAGCGCCTTGTAATTGTCATTACGCGGGCCATCTGGTTTGCCAGGCGTGCTGGGTTGGCGATTAATATTCGAGGTGTAGTGCACCGGTAAAAAGAAGCTTGGCAAATAAGTTCGAAACACAAACCGGTCGCGTTTTTCGTTTGGCGTGAGTTCCCAGTATTTATCCAGCACTGTCGCCACTTCAACACCGTCAGCAGCAGCTGCGTCAATCCGACTGCTATCGACGGAGACCAGTGCCTCGGCAGCAATGGCGGCTTCCTTTGGATTTGCTTTGGCTTTTGCAGCAGCTGCGTCATTGGTTACCGCGCCAGTTATTGCCGAAACTTCGTCGGCATCAACACCAAAAATCCGATCATAACAGGCGAGTCGCTGTGCCGGTTCCGCCGTTTGTTGGCAACTGCTGACATCTTGCGCCAGGAGGGTTGGGGTAAAACCGAGTGCTGAAAGTGCAAACGCCAAGTGGATCCACAACGGCTGTGGCATAAAACGTCCCTGAGTTGGTGAAATTCGATGTTGATTGTGGCAGATAACGGCATACTTAGCGAAATTTCATCGTTGGGCGACGAAGCACTGCACCTTCAGGCTCTGCAAATCAGTCGCTGAGCAGAATGACCAACATCACAATCAAACTGCCAGCCGCCAATTGCACCAGCGTCAGCAACGGTGCGGCAGTCGTCAGCAGTGAATGATTACCCCAGCTGGTCAGCAAAACCGCAAGCAGGCTCACCAGGCTGAAGATCACGCCGCGGCGATGGCGCCATAACAGCATTCTGAGTTGTTGCCGGAAAGTCAGTTTCAGCATTCAGTGTTATTCCTGTCCAGCGCATCACGCGCCTGTTTCATATAGGTTTTTACGCTGCCAAGTGGGATGTTCAGTTTGTCGGCAATCTCGGTTTGGGAATAGCCATAAAATTCCGCGTAGACAAATACCTGCTGTTGCAAGTCTGATAAAGATGCGATCAGCTGCTCCGCATCCATCTGCTGATCGGTGCTGTCGGTATGCACCATAGGTTCTGCGTTCCCGGCAAACCAACGCTCGGTTAACCGGCGAAAAATCCCTTGCGAGCGTTTCGCCTGCAGCATTTCAAAAAAAGCGATCCGCAACAACCAGGTTGAAAACTGCGCCTGGTGTTCAAACTGATTGATCTTCAGGAAAGCTTTGACATAAGTTTCCTGCATCAAATCGTCGACATCAAACCTGCTGTCGGCTGATTTGAACAGCAGAAAAGCCCGCAGTTTTTGCGCATAACGACTGAACAGCTCGTTAAATGCCGCGGTATCACCCGACACCTGCACGATAGCGACCAGTTGCTCCACCGAGGCCTGTTTCAGCGACACTGTTGCATCTTAGCCGGACCGTTTCCGGTCCAGCAGCGCCAGCAGCAAAAACGCCAACCCCAGTAACCCCGGCAGAATGGCAATGCCGTTCAGTGCATCATTCAGGTCCAGATTGTCGTTTTTTCGAAAGTCGGCAAGTTGCGAAAAAGCCAGAATGCTAAAGGCCGTCACCAGCAAAAAAATACCTTTTCGCACATCACGATTAGCCGCGAAAAAGTGCTGCGCCACTTCCCGGATAGTCTCCGGCGTTAATGGCGCCTGCTGTTGCAAGGAACGTTCGACCATCTGCAAAAATAGCTTCTTTTTCTTGTATTTATACAGCAGAAATAACGCCATCAACGCGACCAGCGCGCTGAAAACGATTAGCGGCACCAGAATTTCTGCCCACTCTTGTCCGTTCATACCGATCCGCTTATTTTTGTTGCCTCAGTTCAGCGCCAAGGTACAGCTGTGGCAGCAGTTGTTCAAGTATTGGGCTGCTGCCGTTCAACAGCTGTTTGGTGCGCGCTTACTTTGCTGCAGCGCTCTGATGGTCATAACTAAGCACATCAGCCAGCTGCCAGTCCTGATCATGTTTGAGCCACACCGAGGTGAAACGCGCAGTGCCAGTCAGCTGATCAGGTTTGCCGGCTTCGCGCAGGTAAAACTGATGCTCGCCATGCTGAATGGCACCATAGATCTCGCCATCCCGATATAATGGAAAAGTACTCAGACTGCCTGCGGTCAGTTTGCGGATTGGTTTATGCGCCGGGTCGCTACATAGATAACGCCGGGTATTTTGCATAAACAGTTTTTTATCCTGAAACCCACTTTGATCGTGATAAAACTTCAGTTCCGGGCTGATGGTCGCTTCCAGATAAGCCAGATCACACTGATTAAAACCACGCTCAAAAAACTCGGCATCTTTAAGCGCAAGTTGCTGATGTAAGGTAGTCGAAGTGGTCGCAGTCTTGGTGATTGGTGTTGTAAGCGTCGCTGCAGTCAATGGTACCGACGTCAAAAGCCAGGTGGCCAGCAACAGTCCTGCAGCTTCAAGGATGACGGGGATAAAGCGTTTTTTCAGGTTCATAACAATGTCCGGTGAGTTAACCTGAGATATAGATGCAGCCGGATCTTATTTTGGATGTCGCACTGGAAAATATATTTTAAAAAATTAGTCTGGCCGGATGTCTTTGTTGAAGAAACTGGGATTAGCTCTGTCCAATCCGGCATTGCAGATATTGCAGCAACAGTTTTAAACCGGCTTTCATATGGGTTCGATGCGGGTACACCAGATGTACCGGCAGTGGTGCTGGCATATAGTCGGTCAGTACCGGCACCAATAAGCCAGCCTGAATTTCTTCTTCGACCTGATAACGGGTGACAAACATCAGCCCCATACCGTTGAGCACTGCAGGCTTAGCCGCTCTGTTGCTATTGGTGTGCAGCGGGCCGCGGGTCGGCACTGTGATGGTTTTGCCCTGTTCCAGAAACTCCCAGAACTTTTCCGGGCCAGAGCTCGCGGTCGAAATACACCGATGGTTGGCCAAATCGTTTGGATGTTGCGGAATGCCGTGGGTTGCCAGATAGCAGGGCGATGCCACCAGCACAATGGGCAGCCGGGTCAGCGGTCTTGCGATCAGACTGGAGTTGGCCAGTTTGCCAAAACGAACAGCGACATCCACTTCATCGCCGACTAAATCAACCAACCGGTCTTCCAGCACCAGTTCAACCTGTAATTTCGGATGACGCTGCAGAAACTCCGGCAATAACGGCGCTATCACGGTACCACCGTAAGTGATAGCGACGCTAATCCGAAGGGAACCGACCGGTTCGTCTCTGAGTTCCGCCAGATGATGCTCTGCTTGATCGGCTTGTCGCACCACCTGCTGGCAATAACTCAAAAAGGCCTGGCCTTCAGCGGTCAGCTTTAATTGACGGGTGGTACGTTGCAACAGCCGCACCGCCAGATGTTGTTCCAGCCGCGCAATGGCTTTACTGGCCGCGCCCTTGGACATCGTCAGCGCCGCTGCTGCCTGGGTAAAACTGCCGCTTTCCACCACTTTGGCGAAAATGGCCATATCACTGAGTCGTTGGAGGAGTGACAAGGTGCTAATTCCTAAGTAACTAAACGGATTGCGGGCCTGCCCGCCAGTTTACCAAAATAAAAGCGGGTTGATTGTTTCCCTTTGGAAACAAAGTATCGCGGCCAAGGTGGCTAATCAACTGCAAACTGCAGTATTAGAATGGCGGCTCGTCAGCGAATGACGCCACCAGACAAGGAGCGCGACCATGTTTTTCCAGATCCTGTTTACCATCGTCAAAGGTTTGTTAGAAAACGAAGGGCATGTGATTGACAAGGTGCGCCAAGAACCAACGCCAGCGCCGGTCTGTTGTACCGAACCTGGTTGCGATGCACCGAAGTCATAGGCGGCTCACTGCAGCTGTGAACCGATTTATCCAGTTTCGACCAATGATGTTTGTACCTTTTGCACTGCTTCGGCAGTGCTTTTTTTGGCTGACCCCAAAAGTTACATGTCGTTAGTTCGTTCATTTTGCAACCGCGGTAATCCAATCGACACCAACACAGTCGCAAACAAAAATGCACTTGAGATCCACAAACAAGCGTTGAGGCCATAGGCCTGATAAACCCAACCTGAGAGTAAAGTGCCTATCAAACGACCCATCGCATTGGCCATATAATAAAAACCGACATCCAGCGACACGCCATCACGGCCGGCATAACTGACAATCAGGTAACTGTGCAAGGATGAATTGACGGCAAACACCGCGCCGAATAGCAATAAACCGCCAATTAACCAGGCCAGTGGCGAGCTGGAATACTGTAGCGCGAAGCTAATCAGCAGTGGAATAGTGCACAGTAAGCTGGCCCAGAGCAGGGCGGTTTTGCCATCGGGCAACGATTTTCGAGCAGAACCAGCGTCGTGGCCTTTACCAGTAATCATTGGCGCGATACTTTGCACCAGTCCATAGCCAATTACCCACAGCGCTAAAAAGCTGCCCACTTCAGTGTGGCTCCACTGAAACTGGCTGGATAAATACAGTGGCAGGGCGATGACAAACCAGACATCGCGGGCGCCGAACAAAAACATCCTCGCTGCGGAAAGTTGATTAATGGCGCGGCTTTTTGACAGTAAGTCTTTGAATTTTGGTTTAAAGCTGCTTTTGCCTAAGTCCTTTTTCAACAGCACTAAACTGGCCAGCCACACCAGTAGCAACATGGCAGCCATGCTGGCAATAGCGCCGCCAAAGCCAAGCTGGCTTAACAGTAAACCACCGAGGAAAAAGCCAACGCCTTTCAGTGCATTTTTCGAGCCGGTTAAAATCGCCACCCATTTGTACAAAGCGCCTTGCGCCGAATCAGGCAGTAACAATTTCAACGAGCTTTTGGCACTCATTTTATTGAGGTCTTTGGCGATGCCCGACAACGCTTGTGCCGTCATCACCCAAACCACCGTCAGCCATTCGGCCGGAACTAATAGCATCAAAAGCGCCGAAACTTGCAAAAACAGCCCGATATTCATGGTCTTATTCAGACCCAATCGCGCGCCCAGCCAACCACCGACTAAATTGGTGACGACTCCAAAAAACTCATAAAATAAAAACAACGAGGCAATCGCCAGCGGGCTAAAACCCAGGCTGTAAAAATGCAGCACAATCAGCATGCGCAGCGCGCCGTCGGTCAGGGTAAAAGCCCAATAATTGCCGGTCACCAGCAGATATTGCCGAACGTCTGAGTTTAAAGGGGTCATCGTTTTACCAACTTAGAGTTTGGTTTGATCGGCTAAACCGACCATCCGCGCTAGTTCGACTGTGCGGTTGGCGTAGCCCCATTCGTTGTCGTACCAGGCATAAATTTTCACCTGAGTACCATTGACCACCATGGTCGACAGCGCATCAATAATGCTGGAACGTGGGTCGGTTTTATAATCGATGGACACCAGTGGCCGCTCTTCATAACCCAGAATGTTGATGAGTTCGTTCTCAGATGCGGCTTTGAGTAGGGCATTCACTTCAGTTGCAGTAGTGCTGCGTTCGACTTCAAACACACAGTCGGTCAAGGATGCGTTGGCCAGTGGCACCCGCACTGCATGACCATTCAGCCGGCCTTTCAGTTCCGGGAATATCTCAGTAATGGCGGTGGCAGAGCCGGTGGTGGTAGGGATCAGGCTGCTGCCGCAGGCTCTGGCACGGCGTAAATCTTTGTGCGGGGTGTCGAGGATCGACTGGGTATTGGTTAAGTTGTGAATGGTGGTGATTGACCCATGTTTGATGCCGAGTTTTTCGTGAATGACTTTCACCACTGGCGCCAGACAGTTGGTGGTGCAGCTGGCGGCTGTGACAATCCGGTGTTTTGCTGCATCAAATAATTGCTGATTAACGCCCATTACCACATTCAGCACCCCGGCTTCTTTCACTGGCGCGCTGACAACGACCCGTTTTACACCTTGATCCAGATAAGCCTGCAACTGAGCGGTGCTTTTCATTTTGCCGGAGCATTCAATCACCACGTCACAGCCAGACCAGTCGGTATCATTGATGGCTTTGTTGCTGCTGACTTTTATTTGCTGGTTATTGATCAGAATACGCTCGCTGCTATTGCTAACGTCGTGGCTGACCGCGTGGTGCCAGCGGCCATGCACCGAGTCAAAATGCAACAAATGGGCAAAAGTTGCGGCGTCGGCGGCCGGATCGTTAATTTGTACAAACTCAAATTCCGGCCAGTCAAAAGCCGCCCGCAGTGCTAAACGGCCAATGCGGCCAAAACCGTTAATACCTACTTTGATGGTCATGTTAAAAAACCTGGTAAAAGTTGTGAGTAGGGCGTACTCACCGCGGCAGCGGTAGTACGCCAGCGAAGCATTGAAAAAATTAATGCTGGTTTTTAAATTTCAATAACGACTATTGCTACAACTCCGGCGCACTACCGCTGACGCGGCGAGTGTCGCCCTACGATGTTTTTCATTTTAACTACAATGAGTTAAATTCTATTTTTGCTTGCTAGCTGTTCGAAAAACACTCATCGCAAAAATTACTGGGCGTTAAACCAATCCAGATGCGGCTGTAAAGTCAACGCATAAGGGCGCAACACCTGTACCCGTTGTTTGACCTCAATTTTATCCAGGCCTGCTTCCAGCAGAATTTTCGCTGCCACCAAACCAGTGCGACCGGAGCCGCCTTTGCAGTGAATGGCTACTTTCTGGCCGCTGCGTAATAAATGCTGCACCATTGGCGAGGCTTGTTGCCAACCTTGCGCGAACTCGAGGCCAGGGGCGTGATCGTCGGCAATCGGGCAGAAAAACCAGAGTAAATCCAATTCCTTACAAAGCGCTGGTAAGTCTTTGACCTGCAGCTGCGCCATTTCTTCTTTTGGCGTCAGCGTGATTAAAGCTTTGACGCCGGCGTCTTTTAGTTGTTGCAAAGACTGGCGAAGATCAACGCCTTTGGTGCCGGGGCAAGGGGTAAACAACAATCCTGCGGTCGCAGAGGTGACCGGGTTGAGGGTGAGCTCGTTGAATGGGTGTTGCATAAAAACTCCTTAAGATTTTGCTTTGGCAAACCAATGCCGGGTGCGATTGGCGAACCAGACCAGCGACAACATCACCGGCACTTCCACTAATACGCCAACCACTGTAGCTAGCGCGGCGCCTGAATGTAGTCCGAAGAGTGAGATAGCGACAGCGACGGCCAGTTCAAAAAAATTACTGGCGCCAATCATCCCGGCCGGTGCTGCGACATTGTGAGGTAACTGCAGCTTGCAGCCTGCGAAATAGGTCAGGGCAAAAATGCCATAGGTTTGGATCAGCAGTGGAATGGCGATCAGCAAAATGGCCAGCGGTTTGCTCAGAATGGTTTGCGCCTGAAAACCAAACAGCAGCACCACGGTTGCCAGTAAACCAAAGAGCGACCAGGGTTTGAGTTTGCCCAGTAATGAAGTCAGCCGCTGTGGATCCGTGCCGTTGCTGGACTTTGGCAGTAGAAGTTTGCGGGTGATGACTCCAGCCGATAGTGGCAATACCACATACAGCAATACCGACAAAAACAAGGTTGACCAGGGCACGACAATGTCTGAGACGCCCAGCAGTAAGGCGGTGATCGGCGCAAAAGCGAAGATCATAATGATATCGTTTACCGACACCTGCACCAAAGTGTAATTGGCATCGCCCTTGGTCAGCTGGCTCCAGACAAACACCATCGCGGTGCAAGGCGCCACCCCGAGTAAAATCATGCCGGCGATATATTCTGTGGCGGTTTGCGGGTCGACCCAATCGACAAACAACACCCGGAAAAATAACCAACCTAAAAATGCCATAGTGAAAGGTTTGATCAGCCAGTTCACCACCAGGGTTAGCATTAACCCTTGTGGTTTTTTGCCGATTTTTTTAATGGCGCTAAAGTCAATCTGTACCATCATCGGGTAAATCATCACCCAGATAAAAACCGCAATCACCGCGTTGACCTGCGCATATTCAAGCACAGCCACGGTTTGAAACAACGCCGGCCACCACGAGCCTCCGACCACGCCAACCAGCATCGCGAGCGCGACCCACCAAGATAAATATCGTTCAAAAATGCCCATCACTGGGGTTATCCTTGTTTAATCGCAGCAGTTGGCGGCGCGCGCCGGCCGGTCGCCCATCGCTGCCAGATTGGCAATCAGCGGCGCCAGCAGCTGTGGATTTTGTTGTAAGGTCAGTTCAATACTTTGGCTAGCCCAGGCCGGTAACGCGGGATGTAAGCGGTAAAACACCCATTGCCCCTGACGGCGGTCAATCAGTAGTTGGCTTTTACGCAGCATCGCCAGATGACGGGAGATTTTTGGCTGGGTTTGCTCAAGCGCAGTTTCCAGTTCGCAGACACACAGTTCGCCCTCGTGGGCAATTAGCAGCAAACTGGCTAAACGGGTTTCATCGGCCAGCAGTTTAAAAAATTCCAGTGGCGCTAAAGGCTCTGCCGGTTTTCGCTCCAACAGCGCTTTGTCGTGCAGCAACACAAACATTTTCAGCCGTTCGCTGATTTCTTGCAGTGTCAGATCAAAAGTGCGGGGTTGTGGATCTAATTTGGGATCTGGGAAATCCCAGACCAATACATATTTGGCGTTGATCTGGCTGGCGCACTGCTGGCGGGCTTTGTCACAGAGCAATATGGCATAGTCGAATTGTTGCTGCGGTAGTTGGTTGATGGCTTTGGAATATAAGCCTTCGCCAGGAATACCACGACGTTGCAAGGCATCCAACGCCCGAACATCTACAGTCCCAGGGCTACTGCCGGCGCTATAGACGGTAAAACGGTCACTGTAATGATGTCTTGCAGCAGCTTCAGCTAATACTGAACGGGCGGAGTTTTCGCTACAGACAAACAATAAACTCGGTTGGTCAGACATCAAAGGCTCCTATGTTTTGGTTGATTGTATATGTGAAAAAACATATATGCAATATTGGTGATTCTGCTGAGCAGAAGAATTCGATGATCAGCAGTGAGTTTTAGGTTTGGCAACAGTCATTGGCTAGCCGATGAGCAGCCTTGGATCTGGCGGACTGAGATTAGAGTTTGCTTTTTAACAGCGTTGCGTTAACGTACTGATTGAACGACTGTTTAAGTCATCTGTGTTTGGCCTGGCCGTTTTAAACCAAGCCGTTATCAACAACCATCAAGGAAAGCCCATGACTGATTTCGGAATTTCACCCAACAAAGACAGTAAAAATCTGGCGGCTATTACCCATATCGCTTCAATCTTTTTTGCGTTTTTTGCGCCCTTGTTGATGTATATCCTGAAAAGTGACGATGCCTTTATTAAAGAAACGGCCAAAGAAGGGCTGAATTTCGCCATCACAGTGCTACTGGTGTATATCCTGTTAGGTGTCACTATTATTGGCGTGTCGCTGATGCCGGTATTGTGGCTGATTACCGTGGTGCTGTATGTCATTGCAGCGAAAACTGCCACTGAAGGGCAGGTCTACCGGTTTCCATTTACCTGGCGGTTGATCAAGTAATTGTTAACTCGGGGTCAGAGTCAATTGTGAACAAAACAACTGTTAACAATTGACTCTGACCCCGCAACTAACAAATGTACCTTTTATAGCTTGTATACTGCTTTTAGCTCTGGTACCGCGGACAGCTGCGCTTTGACGCTCTCATCGCCAACCACCACTAAGGTCATTTTATCCAGTGTCAGATATTTTGCTGCCAGCGCGGAAATCTGTGCCGGGGTCATGGCGTTGACCAATTGCACATAATTTTCCAACCGCGATAACGGTAAACCATGACTTTTTAAGAACCACAGTTCGTTGATAATCGAGCCGCGGGCTGAGTTTTGCAGCACGTAAATACCGGAAATGTAGTTTTTAAAGCCAGTCAACTCTTGCTCTGACGGCGCTTCAGTTTGCAGGCGTTTAATTTCCTTGATGATTTCCGCAAGAGCGGGGCCGGTTGCTTCGGCCGTGACATCAGCTTGCTGTTGCCAGGTTGCCGCTTTGACTCTGCTATTTACTGCGCTGTTCGGCGAATAGGTGTAGCCTTTGTTTTCACGGATATTCGAGGTGATCCGACTGGCAAAAGAACCCCCCAACAAGGTATTCATCACCCGCAATCCAACAAAATCTTCATGCGATGCATCGACAACTGCCAAACCAAATTGCAAAGTCGACTGCGGTGCATTGGGCCTTGGGATAAAAATCAGCTCAGCGGTATTGGCCTTGGTTGGTGAACTGATTTGGCGGGTTTCACCGGCTGGCATGCTGGCAAATGCAGCCTTTACTGCAGCTTCGGCTTTTTGCTGGTCAAATTTACCGGCAATAAACAGATGGCTGCGTTTGGCGACCAGATTTTTTTGGACAAAACTTTGCAAGTCTTGCAGGGTCAACGACTGCACCACTTTTTCGTCGGCAAATATCTTGGCATACGGATGACCGGCAAACACCGAGCCGTAAAAGGCGCTGGTCGCCTGGTTACCTGGTGTCGATTTTTGCACGGTTAAATCACGGACAAAGTTATTCACGGTACGCGAACGGTCTTCGTCAGTAAATTTAGAGTTGATTGCCAAATCAGCCAGCAAATTAGCGGCATCCCCAACATAGTCACTCAGTACATCCAATTGCAGAAAGCCGGCATTGATACCAACGCTGCTTTGTACCTGGCCGCCCATGTTGGCCGCCGCTTCGGCAATTTCTTTGGCAGAACGGGTACTGGTGCCTTCGGTCAGCAAGTGATAACTCAGATCGGACACCGCATCCTTAGCGCCATCGTCAACATTGCCGGTGTCGGTGATCAAGCGCAGCGTGACTTTGGGCGTGCTGCCATATTGGATCAACGTTACATTCAGGCCGTTGTCGAGGGTAAAATTGTGGGTGTCGGTGAGCTTAAAGCTTTTTGGGGTGCCGCCAGCCGGTGGTAGTTCTTTTTCCTGCGCCGGTAGCTGAAAAGCCAGCAGACTCAGTGCCAGGATAAACCCGGTTTGCAGCGGACGTTTTATCGAGAATTTCAGTAGTCCTTTCATGGCGTGTTTCCTTCTTTAGCCGGAGTAGCCGCAGCAGCAGGGTCTTCGCCAGGCGTTAAGGTCAGAATGGTGCGGTTACCCGGACGCAGATATTCAGCGATGGTCGCTTTGAGAACTTCCGGTGTGACAGCTTTAAATTGAGCTTCTAAGTCGTTGATCCTGGCAGGGTCATTGTCAAACAAGGCAAAACTGGCCAGTAAATCCAGTTTGCCAAAACCATAAAAGCTGTCGATGTTGTCGTACAGGCTGGAGCGGATCTTGACGATGGCGCGATCAATATCTTTTTGCAAAATCGGTTGTTCGGTCAGTTGACCAATCACCTGATCGATTGCCGCCAACAACTCTTTTTCACTGTGTTTTTCATCATGGGTGAATGAGCTCATCCACAACATCGGGCCGTTGTAGTTAAACATATTGCCCAGCAGATAATTGATCCCACCCGCGACATCGCCGGTCAGTTGGCGGTTTTTTACCAGCTCCTGATGGAGCAGACTGTCACTGCCTTGCACTAATAATTGGTCCAGAATGCCCATCGCAAAATACTCTGGAGTATTGCGTGGTGGCATTTTGTAGGCAAAAGCCAAAGCTGGTTTAGGCGCCAGTTTGTCGAACTTATTAAAACGTTTTTCCTGCTCTTGCCTAAGCTCGGTTAAATCAGGTTGTGCCGGTAACGCCACCGATGGAATAGCGCTGAAATATTTTTTCACCATCGCCAAAGTCGGTTCCACTTCGACATCGCCGACCACCACCAGCACTGCGTTATTTGGCGAATAATAAGTGTCAAAAAACGATTTCACATCATCCAGATTAGCGGCATCCAGATCAGCTAAATCGCCATAAAAGTTGTGGGCGTTATACCAGTTGTTAAAGGCATATTGCGGCATATCCAGCCAGGGAAAACCACCATACGGCTGGTTCAGCACATTCACTTTAACTTCGTTTTTCACCACACCTTGTTGATTGGTAAGGTTTTCCTGGGTGATGGCCAGACCTTTCATCCGGTCGGCTTCCGCCCACAACATGGTTTCAACTTTATGCGCTGGTACTATTTCAAAATAGTTGGTGTAGTCAAAGCGGGTTGAGCCGTTCAGCACGCCACCGTTGGTTTGCACCAGACTGATAAATTCCATTTTGCCGAGGTTTTTCGAGCCCTGGAACATCATATGTTCGAATAAATGGGCGAAACCGGTGCGGTTTTTTGGCTCGTTGCGAAAGCCTATGTTGTAGTACACCCCAATCACCGCAGTCGGAGCGGTATTATCTGGTGAAATCACTACTTTCAGGCCATTTTCTAAAGTGCTGTAGTGCACCGGGACATTAAAACTGACGGGGGCTGCTTGTTGCGTGGCCTGACTGACTAAAGCGTCAGTGGCGGCTGGCGGTGCGGCAGGTGTTGGTTCGGCCGGTTTTGGGTTGCACCCCAATAACACAGCACTGACACCAAGCGCCAATAATCGGCTGTACATAACAAATTTCCTTTTTTTAGTTTTTGGGGGGAACACAGTCGCTGGAACAAATTTACTATAACCAGTGGTTAAAAATGCCGCAATTGGTTTGAAAAGCAATATGTATCAAGATTTTACAGAATGTGAGAAAAAGAATGCAGGCTGATGATATTTTTGGTTTTATTGTTTGATTAACCCTGATCTGAATCAAGGCGCAGGTCGACTAAACACCCCCAAAAGTCACCATCAGTACTTTGGGGGTATTGGTCAAGGTGGGACTAAATCGGTGAACCGGGTGGCGGTGCTAAAGCTTTTAGTTTACTCAGGTTAGCGGCATCTTTTTGCGCCTGTGTCGCCAGTTGCTGCAGCAATAGGGAATGTGCATCTTTGGCTGCTTTGGCGCCTTGCTGGATAGTGTTCAGCAGCACCAATAATTCAGCACGAATTTCTGGGGCCAGTTGTTCGTTTTGTGCCAGTTTCGATATCTGCAGCAGATAGCTCACTTGCAACCGCCGGCTAATCAATGGTTTGGCGGCTGCCGGCGTTTGCAGCTGTTGCCACACTTTTGCGAGAAGTAATGCCACTGATGGCACGCTGTTGTCCGTTTGATGTTGCCACTGTAACCGGGCTAGCCGTTCGCCATTGAGCAAAATACTAAAACTATGTTGCGCGGCAGCTTCCGCTAATGACAGCGGATCCAGTACCAGCCCGGTGTAACCCTGGGGGCTCTCGCGGTTGTTACTGTAACCATAAGCTTTAGGCGGGATCAACTGCTCCACCGCAGTCGGCAAAGCCAATGCCGTCGGATTGATAGTGCTGAGCAGCGCTTGTAATGCGCGGGTTTGGTCGGCGCCAGCCACCGCTTGATAAAGCAGTTTTTCTCCGGCAGTTTTGACCTGATAACGATAGTCATAACCACCCAGCCATTTGCCGGCTGCTTCGGTTTGATAACGATGGGCAAAATACACCGGCATTAAAATTTCGGCGAGGTCAGAATAAGGCCGGCCATTCGCTAAGGCTTTGCTGCTGAAATTAGACAGCGCTTGTTGGCGTAGCTTCATCACGCGTTCCAGTTCGGTCACGGCATCAGCGCCGTTGTCCCATAAACTGGAATAAGCGTGTGGTAGCTTGCTACCGTTACTGTCCGGATCAGAGATAAAGCGGAAGCCTTGCTGGTGCGCCTGGCCGACAAAATCGAGCCGGGTTTTATCATCTGCAAAGTCACCGTAACCATATTGAATGACCCGTTTATCCCAGTCGCCGATGCCACTGGCATAAGCGCCGGTGAGCGTGATTTTATTGTCAGCGCCCATACTCAGCACCGGATGCGGGTAATCCATCACCGAAGCGCGGTCTTTATTGCTGGCGGCAAAGTTATGGGCAATACCCAGAGTATGGCCAATTTCATGCGCAGATAACTGACGAATGCGCGCTAGTGCCATTTCGCTCAACGCGGCCTGAGCCGTGGTGTCTTCTGTGGTTGTAGCAGATGCTGAACCTTCAGCCGAAAATGGTGCCGTCATGCCCTGGGCAATCAAATAATCCTGCCGCACCCGCAGCGATCCTAAAGTGACATGGCCCTTAATAATTTCGCCGGTACGCGGGTCCATCAGTCCGTAACCATAAGACCAGCCGCGAGTCGCCCGGTGCACCCATTGGATCACGTTGTAGCGCACATCCAGCGGATCGGCATCGGCGGGTAACATCTTGACCTGAAAAGCATCTTTGAAACCGGCTGCGGCAAACGCCTGATCCCACCACTTGGCGCCATCTAATAATGCTGACCTCACCGGCTCCGGCACACCAGGATCCAGATAATAGACAATAGGTTCAACCGCTTCACTGATGGCCGCTGTCGGGTCTTTTTTCTGTAGTCGATGCCGCGGAACAAATCTTTGCATCATTTCTGCTTCAATCGGCACCGCGTAATCTTTGTATTCAAACGACCAAAAACCACTTTCCGGATGAAATGGCCGTGCGACAAAACCAGCTTCGGGTAATTGCACAAAACTATGATGCATCCGCACGCTGATGCTGTAGGGATCCGGCGCCACTTGCTGCACAAATTCGCCCGGCTTATCGCCGGTAAACGTGATGGTTGCTTCAAGCTCAGTATTTTTCGGGAAGGCTTTGGTGCGAGGCCAGTACAAAGCAGAACGGCTGGCATCCAGGCTAAAATCGCCCTGATTGGTAGCCGCTAAGGTACGCGCTACACCATGGCTGTCGCGCAGCACAAATTCCGTGGCATCGAGCAGCAGCGAATCAGCGTCGCGGGCGACCACCGGAAACCCCCACAATACCGAGCTGGCAAAAGCTTCTTCGACCGAACGTTGTTCCAACGGGTTATCCGATACGGCGCGATATTGGGTATTGCGCTGGCGCAACAACACTTTTTCACCGGCATCTTCAAACACCACCAATTTTGCGTCGAGCGATAACAACTGGCCTCGATCCAGCCCGATATCATTCGAACCCAACCCTTGTGGCAGGCTGGAATAATACAAATATTCGGGCGCCTTGGCGGGAACCTGTAAATACACTTTGCCGTTTTTGGCGTCGGCAAAAATTGGAATGAGCCCTGGTTGCTGGGACATTGCGGCAGTGAAACCGGCGATGCTCAAATCAGATTGAGCTGTTTGGCCTGGTTCGGCCGTTGATGCAGGCTGGCAAGCGGCTATCAGCAAGGCGAGTGCCAGGGTGAGCCCGTGCGTCAGCCATAATCGCCGATAGGTTATTGAATTTGTCATTATTATTCTCCCTGAGTCAGGGTGAAATTAATTATCACTATTTGCCGCGAAAAGCTATGGGCTGGTGATCAACAGCTGGTTGGCTGCGGCCAAATAGTCACAGCTATTGCCAAATATTTTTAGTCTGTTGTTTTTTGATTATATCTTGACATGAAGATTCTTTATGTATTAAATAAATATATCTTCAGGTGAAGATACATGAATGTGAGATATTTACCACAAACCCACAGGGAGCGCGAAATGAAACATTTGATCCAGGTTGCCGGCATTATTGATCGGCAGGAAGCACAACTGATAGTAAATGAAGGCGTTGAATGGCTGGGTTTTCCGCTGCGGCTGCCATCTGGCCGTGACGACATCAGCGAACAGTCTGCGATTGCCATTATTGCAGAGCTGGATCAGCCACATGCTGGTGTGCTGATCAGTTATCTGACTGATGCCGGGCAAGTCAGTAGCTTTTGTCAGGAGTTAGGGGTGAAAGCTGTTCAGCTGCACGGTGATATCAGCGTCGACGAAATGGCAAAACTGCGTCAGTTAAGACCGGATCTGTGCATTCTGAAAAGCCTGGTGGTGAAGGAAGATAACGCTGACGAGCTGCTGCAACTGGTTGATCAGTGTGCCAGCTATGTCGACATGTTTATCACGGATACCTATAACCCGAAAACCGGAGCCAAAGGGGCGACCGGCTTAACACATAACTGGGATGTCAGCGCTGAGCTGGTGAAGCGCTCGCCTAAACCGCTGATGTTGGCGGGTGGCCTGACGCCGGACAATGTAGCTGCCGCGATCCGCCATGTGCGTCCTGCTGCAGTGGATGCGCATACCGGGCTGGAAGGGGCGGACGGGCGCAAGGATGCTGCGCGGATCCGTCGTTTTGTCGCCGAAGCCCGCCAGGCTTTTGCTGAACTCGCCGCTTAAGTCAACCGGCCCGCTGTTGATGCCGCGGGCTGCTTTTTTGCAAGGAGCTCATTATGTCTGCACAACTTCTGCCGGTGTTTCCGGTGAGTACCAGCGCTGCGGTACCTGTGATCGAACTGGCGCAAACGGACAGGTTACGCGCACTACATACACAGATGCGTGACCTCAGGGCCTGTCAATCCACTTTTACATTTTATGCCGATCAGGTGATCCGGTTGTTACTGGAGCAAGCTTATGGCTTGTTGCCATTTCAGGATCACCTGGTGACAACACCGGTTGGCGCAACGTATCAGGGAAAAAAGTTGGCGACACCGCTGTTCGCAGTTTCTGTCATGCGCGCCGGTGAAAGTATGGAGTTTGAACTGCAACGGATCAACCGGGATATCCCGATCGGCAAGATCCTGATCCAGCGTCATCAGCAAACCAAGCAACCCCATCTGTACTACAGCAAACTGCCAGCGAATATTGCGCAGGGTTATGTGATGTTATTTGAACCTATGCTGGCCACCGGCGGCTCGGCGTTATGTGCTCTGGACGTGTTGCTGGCGGAAGGGGTGCCGGCGGAGCAGATTGTATTGCTGAATTTGTTGTCGTCACCTGCAGGTATCGCCAGAGTCAACCTGCAGCAACCAAAAGTACAGATCATCACCAGCAGTATTGAACAGGGTCTGACCGGCCAGGCTTATATGGTACCGGGTATTGGCGACTTTGGTGACCGTTATTTTGGTACCTGGCAGGCGGGGGTGGTATGAGCAGCCGATCCTTTAGTCTGGCACTGTTGTGTGGCGTGCTGGCGGCTGTGATCTGGGGCAGTACTTATGTGGTGACGACCGAACTGCTGCCACCGGACCGGCCATTGCTGGCATCGCTGTTGCGGGCGTTGCCAGCCGGACTGCTACTGATATTGTGGCAGCGTCAACTGCCGCAGGGGCACTGGTGGTGGCGGGCAGCAGTGCTCGGCACGTTGAATATTGGCTTGTTTTTTTATTGTCTGTTTGTGGCTGCCTATCACTTGCCAGGCGGTGTTGCGGCGCTGGTGATGTCCTGTCAACCGGTGCTGGTGATGCTGCTCAGTGTGTTTTTGTTGCGTGAACCATTGCGGGCCCGGCCGATGGTCGCGGCCGGCATCGCCAGCTGTGGTGTTGCACTGCTGGTGTCAGTCCAACAGGCTTCTTTGTCGGTGATTGGGATTATAGCAGGGCTATGTGCTGCGATGTCGATGGCGCTTGGCATCGTGCTGAGTAAAAGGTGGCCAAAACCTGCCAGTATCAGTCTGGTGACTTTCACCGGCTGGCAATTACTGGCGGGGGGGCTGCTGTTATTGCCAATAGCATTGTGGCAAGAGGGTTTACCGGCACAGGTCAGCCTGCGAAATCTGGCCGGTTACGGTTATCTCTGTCTGATTGGCGCCGTCTTAGCTTACTTGTTGTGGTTTCGCGCTTTGCAACGCTTGCCGGCAGTCACAGTGTCGTTTTTAACCTTTACCAGCCCGGTCTCGGCATTGGTCTTTGGTTATGTTGTATTAAATCAGGTGCTTACATTGCAGCAGGCTGTTGGCGCTCTGGCCATTCTGGCCGCCATTAAGCTGGCGCAACGGCCACCAGCACCAGTCATTTCCCCGGTAGCGGAAGTGACCGGTAGCGACCCATTATTCACTCCATTAAACAAAGGAAAACTCTGATGACAACTTTGTATAGTTCGCTGACCACAGGCGCACTGGCGCTGCAGAACCGATTTGTGATGGCGCCGATGAGCCGCAACCGTGCCACAGCCGATGGCCTGGCCACCGCTTTAATGGCGCAATACTACGCCCAGCGTGCCGGCGCCGGTCTGATGATTAGTGAAGGGATCCAGCCAAATATCACCGGGCAGGGCTTTATGCACTCGCCTGGTTTGCACAATCAGCAGCAAGCCGATAGCTGGCGTGCCGTCACCACTGCCGTTCACCGTCAGGGCGGGCTGATCGTGGCGCAACTGATGCATGCCGGCCGTATCGGCCATCCATCTTTGTACGCCAGTGCGCATCAGTCGCTGGCTCCTTCAGCCGTGGCGGCCAATGGTTTTACTTACACAGCGGCTGGTCCGCAGCCTTATCCGGTGCCGCGCGCAATGAACAGCACCGACATCCGGCAGACCATCGTGGATTTTGCCAGCGCAGCAAAGTTTGCCATTGACGCCGGTTTCGACGGTGTGGAAATCCACGCTGGCAATGGTTTTCTGTTACATCAGTTTATGGCGGACAACACAAATCTGCGATCGGACTCATACGGTGGTTCGGTGCAAAACCGGCTACGACTGACACTGGAAGTCACTGCCGCAGTGGTTGCGGCCATCGGAGCCGGCCGTACCGGGATCAGACTATCACCGGAAAATCCCTATAACGATATCCGTGAAGCCGATGCTTTAATGTTGTATCCGGCATTGTGCCGCCAGCTGCCTGCCGATCTGGCTTACCTGCATATCATGGAAACGGGTAACCGCGATATGACGGCCTTGTTACGGCAAATGTGGGCCGGTTGTCTGATCGTGAACCCACATCAAAGTACGCTGGCCGGAGCTGTGACACCGGCAATCGCCAGTGAGATTTTGCAACAAGGTCTGGCGGATGCGGTCGCCTTTGGCGCATTATTTTTGGCAAATCCGGATTTGGTGGCCAGAAGCCGTCAGGGTGGACCTTATAATCAGGTTGATCCCAGCACTTTTTATGGCGGTGGTGCTGCTGGATACACCGACTATCCGACCCTGGCAGAGCAAACACCAATGACCGCGCTGAATCGTCAGCCGCTGGTGTTGGGCTGAGTTTCCGCGCTGATGAAGATGCGATAGCAGGACAAACGATAGGTTTTGTCCTGCTTATCAGCTTGTCCTGCTCATCAACTTGCTCTAGCCCTCAGTATGCTTCAATCGTCAACCTGCCCCAATCATCAGTCTGGTGATTGGGCTCAGTTTCAGGTGTGGTTTTATTCAGCTCAACCAACAAGTTATGGAGTCACTGCTCACGGGCGTTTGGCGGTAGTTATTGCATGCCTTGTGATTGCAGCAGCTTTTTCAGCAACATCGCCAGTTGATCACGTTCGCTGTGGCTCAGTTCAGCCAGCAGGTCTTCCCCTTTGGCGAGATGGCGAACCAAGGCGCGTTCAATAATATCTAAGCCTTTTGCGGTCAGTGAAACCAGTACACCGCGTCGATCATGGGGATCCGGACTCCGGCTGACCAGTTGCTTCGCTTCGAGCTTGTCGATCCGGTTGGTCATGGAGCCGGACGTCAGCATCAGCGTCTGTAACAATTGATTCGGAGTTAAGGTATAAGGCTTGCCAGAGCGGCGTAAAGTGGCAATCACATCAAATTCGCCACCATTGAGCCCAAATTCGCTAAAAACAGTACTTAGTTCACGATCAAACAAAGCACAGCTACGGACCAGTCGTCCC
Organism: Rheinheimera sp. SA_1; assembly: GCF_001669775.1. Lineage (GTDB taxonomy): Bacteria > Pseudomonadota > Gammaproteobacteria > Enterobacterales > Alteromonadaceae > Pararheinheimera. The sequence goes on along the minus strand of NZ_LXWK01000011.1, from coordinate 568,348 downwards.
ATAACTGCCATTGGCATCGGATCCACATCAGGCCGTTCCCGTTGCCATTGTTGGATAACAGCATCAACCAAATCATCCTTCATAGTATCTCCTCTTAAAGTTTCTTTACAGGAAGGTATATTAGCCGCTCATTGCTTGCACGACAATAGTTGGATTACCACTGTTTTCTTTCTATAAATTTATTATAAATCAATGATGAAATCCGAATTTTAGCCTTGGTGTTCATTTATTTATGACAATAGCATTAAATTATCTATCTTCACATAAAGATACTTGCCATAAAGATTTAAGCTGTTATTTTGGTACAGTCATTTTTAAACATCTGGCGGCTGGGAGCATTCGCAGCCAACTTTTTCATTGAACGACAAGGAGGCAAGAAGATGGAATTTATACATTCTGCTCAGTCCGCTGAGCACAGACAAACCCAGTTAGCACCCAGTTTCGGGCAGCAAAATCAGCAATGGTCGCAATTGGCTGATTTGCCGGCATTGTTGCAATGGCAGTGTCAGCGTCAACCTGAGGCTGTGGCAATTCGCACCGCCGGTACTGAGCTGAGTTATGCTGAGCTGGTGCAGCAGGCCGGGCAGATTGCGCAAGTGTTAGTCGGCCTGGGTCAGCAGCAGGAGCAATGTATTGGTTTGTATATGGAGCCGTCTGCTGAGCTGGTTTGTGGTGTCTGGGGGATTTTATTTGCCGGTGGTTGTTATCTGCCATTGTCACCGGAGTATCCGTCAGAACGTATCCAGTACATGTTGACTGACGCCGGTGTGGGCATTGTGCTGACGCAACGGCATTTGCGGGCGCAACTGCAGCAACTGGCGCCGCAGTCAGTGACCATTTTATGTATTGAAGATTTACCGGCCGGTCTGCACAATTTTATGCCGTTGGTTAGCCCGCAACAGCTGGCTTATATGATTTATACCTCCGGCAGTACCGGAGCACCCAAAGGGGTGATGATCGCACACGGTAGCATCACGGCTCAGTTACAGTGGCTGGCGCAACACTATGGTTTTGACCGCCAGAGCGCCATATTGCAAAAAACGCCGTTCAGTTTTGACGCCGCTCAATGGGAAATTCTTGCTTGTGCCATGGGGGCCACTGTGGTTATCGGTGCCCCTGGCATTTACCGGGATCCACCGGCACTGCTCGATACCATTGCCGAACTTGGAGTGACAGTGTTGCAGGGCGTGCCGACGTTGTTGCAGGCGCTGCTTGAAGTGCCGGGCAGCGCTATCGCCAGTGGTTTAAGGTTTATTTTCAGCGGTGGTGAGCTGTTAACCCGGCAACTGGCAGCAGATGTACTGACGACCTTTCCGCACTGCCGGATGGTGAATCTTTATGGTCCCACTGAGTGCACTATTAACTCTTCTGCTTTTGAAGTAACAGCCAGCAATCTGCCCACCATACCGCTGGCCGTGCCGATAGGTTATCCGGTGGCAGATACCCGTTATTATGTGCTGGACGCCGCGCTGCAACCGGTTGCCGCTGGCGAAACCGGTGAGCTTTATATCAGCGGTGTTCAGCTGGCACGCGGCTATTATCAGCGGGCTGAGCTTACCAGCGAGCGGTTTATTCATAACCCACTGAGTACTGATCCCCTGCATCAACGGCTGTACCGGACCGGCGATTTGGCGCGCTCTGATCAGGACGGTAATACCCATTTTGTTGGCCGGGTTGATAACCAGGTGAAGTTACGCGGCTATCGGGTGGAGCTGGACGAAATCCGCCTGCAAATTGAAAAACATCGTTGGATCAAAAATGCTGCGGTGTTGGTATGTCAGGACAGCCGGACAGGCACCGATCAACTGATCGCTTGTATTGAGCTCGATAAACAGCATGCCAGCGTAATGGATCAGGGACGGCAGGGAGCACATCATCAGTCAAAACAAAACAAACTGCAGGTGAAAGCCCAGCTTTCGAATGCAGGTTTACGGCAGGAACCGGAATTATTGGGTCATGCCCGGTTGCCGTTACCAGGGGCAGAGCCCACAGCGGCACAACAGGCGCTGGTGTTTGCCCGGAAAACTTACCGCTTTTTTGAAGGTGGCGCGGTCAGCGCGCAGCAGCTTGAGCAGTTGCTGCAAAGTATGCCACCGCAGGCAGAACAACCCCGATTGCTGTCAGCACTAAACTTTGCTGATCTGGGTTATCTGTTACGTTATTTTGGTCAGTTTCACAGTGCAGATCGCCTGCTGCCGAAATATGGTTTTGCGTCGCCCGGCGCTTTGTATGCGACCCAGTTATATCTGGAAATCGACGGACTTTTCGGTGTTGAAAGTGGTTTTTATTATTATCACCCGCAGCGACACAGTCTGTATTTAGTGGCAACAAAAACAGCAGTGCCGGGGGCGCTGCTTAAGCTGCATTTTGTCGGCCGGGTCGATGCGATTGCCCCTGTGTATCAGAACAATATTGCTGAAGTGCTGGAAATGGAAACCGGTCATATGTTGGGGCTGTTTGATCAGATCCTGCCACAGTTTGGTCTGGCGGTACGGGATGGTTATTTTGATCACAGGTTACAGGAAGTACTGGCCAGTCAGGCCAGCGATCAGTATCTGGGTTCTTTTGCCATCGACAGCTGGGTAGCGCCTGTCACCCCGGTCGACCAGATACTGCAGGTTCACCCGGGCGCAGTGGCCGATCTGCCTGCAGGTCAGTATCTGTGGCAGCCAGCAGGTTTAAAGTATCTGGATGAGCAGCTGATCAACGAGTCTGAAGTGATCGCTATCAACCAGCAGGTGTACCAGCGTGCCAGTTTTGGTATTGGTCTGCTTAGCCGCAGCGAAGATCCCTGGTATCAGTACATTGCGCTTGGCCGGCGGTTGCAGCAGTTGCAGCAAAATCCATGGCAGCTTGGCATGATGTCATCTGGTTACAGCTCGAAGTCGGGTCACCCGCTTTGTGCCGCGAGCCGGATGGATGAGCTGTGTCAGTCGCGGCAGATGGCGCAGGCACCGTTCTATTTTGCGATTGGCGGCAAAGTCAGCCAGCAGCAACAACAATCCACCGGCATGCAGGAAGATAGTATTCATATGCGCGGTCCGGCGGAGATCCTGCGGGATGAGCTGCAAAGCAGTCTGCCAGCTTATATGGTGCCGAACAATATTGTGGTTTTTGACCGTTTCCCGCAAACCGCCAATGGCAAAATTGACCTGAAGGCGATGCGTCAGGCGCCGCAGGTGCAAAGTAGCAGCAATGCCGCGCCAATGCTGGCTCCCCGTAACGACACCGAAAATGTGTTGCTCGGTATGTGGCAGCAAAGCCTGCGGTTACAGCAAGTGTCGGTATTGGATGACTTTTTTGCCTGTGGCGGCAACTCGTTAAAGGCTGTGGCGCTGATGCATCAAATCAATCAACAGTTTGCGCTGCAACTTCCGATGCAGGCGATTTTTACCGCACCGACCATCGAAGCTTTAGCGCAGTTGGTACAACAAACAGTTGCCGACGCCAGCCAGCACAGCAGGTTATTACCCTTGCAGCGGACTGAAGGTGCTGCCAGCGTATTCTGCTGGCCTGGTCTTGGCGGCTATCCGCTGAATCTGCGTCTGCTGGCCGAAACGACCGCCGCTGATCAGAATTTTTATGGAGTGCAGGCCGAAGGGCTGGATCCAGCCGAGACCATTCAGCCCGATATCAGTGCGATGGCGCTGGCGGACATTGCACTGTTGAAACAAGCACAACCAGCAGGTCCTTACCGGTTATGGGGATACTCTTTTGGTGCCAGGGTCGCTTTTGAAGTGGCCTATCAACTTGAACAACAAGGCGATGTGGTTGAACAGCTGTTTTTACTGGCACCAGGTTCACCGGTACTGCCGGTCCCGAACCTCAGTGGTCGGGCTGAATTTGACGAACCGGCATTTGTCACCGTGTTGTATTCCGTATTTGCCCAGAAAATCAGTGGACCTTTATTGCAGCAATGTCTGCAAACGGCGCGCTGTCAGGCCTCTTTTGTTGATTTTATCTGTCAGCATTACCGGCAGTTACCCAAGGCGCTGGTGGATAACATCGTGACTCTGGTGCGCCAGACTTATCAGTACCGTTACACCTTTGCCGAGCTGAGCCAGCGCCGGTTAAAAGTGTCGCCGGTGATTTTTAAGGCCCGTGGCGATGATTATTCATTTATTGATGCCGTTGGTCGCGAACTGGGTTTAGTGGAAGTGCAGCTCAACGCCGATCACTACAGTTTGCTGCAGGCAAACGGTATGGCTGAACTGAGTCGGTACATACAGCGCTACCAGCAACTCAGTTTGCAGCTGGCAACTTTGCAATCAGCTTAATGGCTGTGAACCGGGAAAGGCCAAGCCCGGCAATGTCAGCCAGGCGGGCTTCGTATCACCAAATGCCGGTGCATCGCACCGGCCTGGTATTTATTCAGTGAAAAGGACAACATCATGCATGCAACACCATTTTCAGGGAGATCGCGGATGGCGCTGCCGATCCGTTATAGCGCCGAAGTGCAGGAGGCGCTGGCCCAACAACAAGCGGTGGTCGCGCTTGAATCCAATGTGATTTGTCAGGGATTGGATTATCCGCTGAATCTGCAGACCGCGCTGGCATTAGAACAAAGAGTCCGGGCTCAAGGCGCCGTGCCGGCGACCCTGGCCGTGCTTCATGGCGAAATCCGGGTTGGTCTGACCGGGGACGAGCTGGCTTATCTGGCGACGCGACCACAAACCCCTAAAATCAGCAGCCGCGATTTGGCATTTGTGCTGGCCGGTCGCAGCAGTGGTGCGACCACGGTTGCCTGTTCGCTACAGATAGCCGCCCATGCCGGGATCCGGTTTTTTGCCTCGGCTGGCCTCGGCGGGGTGCACCGCGGGGCGCAGCAGAGCATGGATATTTCCGGTGATTTAATTGAGTTAACCCGCAGCGGGCTGGCCGTGGTTTGCGCCGGTGCCAAAAATATCCTGGATCTGGGGCTGACGCTGGAATTTCTGGAAACGCATAATGTACCGGTCGTTTCTTATCAGTTTGATGATTTTCCGGCGTTTTATTGTCGTTCATCTGGTTTTAAAGCACCAAAACGGCTGGATGACCCATGGCAGCTGGCGGCAGCCATCGAATGGCAACAGGCGATAGCGCCCCGTCAAAGTATGTTGATTTGCACGCCAACTCCGGTAGCGGATGCGCTGGACGGCGCAGTGGTAGAGGAGGCGATTGCGGCGGCAACCCGGCAAGCTGAACAAGCCGGTATTATTGGCAATGCGCTAACCCGCTTTATTATGAAAGCGGTGGAGCAGGCAACCGCTGGTCAATCGGCGCTGGCCAATCAGGCGGTGTTACTGCATACCACCGAAGTCGCCGCTGAACTTGCAGTGATCCACGCCCGTTTTTGTCAGCAACAACAATACCAATTTGCAGATCAGGCGACTGGTTGACAAAAAAAATTTAACGATATATCTTCATGTGAAGATACTTCACGTAAACAATGCTGCCCTGTAGCAAGGTCAGCCCGTCAGGAGGACACCAATGAAACTGATCCCATGGCTTATCACCCTGCTCGTACTGGCGCTGCTCAGCGCGGCCGCCAGCGCATTCCGGCAGTGGCAGAATAACACGCCGGCTAGTGCCAGCGAACAAACCGCAGCTGTAACGGCCCAAAACGTGGCCAGCCTGTGGTATCGGCCAACGCGCCAGGTGAGCGGTGTATTAAAAGCACCGCAATATCTGGAATTAACCAATGAATTATCCGGCACTATCAGTCGGCTGAATTTCAGTTCAGGCGCGGTGGTAGAACAAGATCAGGTGTTGCTGGAGATTGAGCATCAGGAAGAGCTGGCGCGATTGAAGGCAACCGAAGTCCGTCTGGCGCAACAGCAAAAAACGGTCAGTCGATATCAGCAACTGTATCAGGGACAAAAAGTCAGCACTGAAGCACTGGAACTGGCGCAGGCTCGTTTTAGTGAATTGCAGGCAGAACAACAGGTGTTGCAAAGTATCATCGCCAAAAAAGTGCTGAAAGCACCATTTCGTGCCCGGGTCGGTATTCATGATCTGCAGGTTGGCCAGTTTTTGGAAAGTAATAAGATTTTAACCGGCCTGGTTGGCCTGACGGCTTACAGCTGGGTCGATTTTTCGGTACCCCAAAGTCTGCCCGAATTGCCGATGGGTGCTGAAATCAGCGTCCGGTTGCCTGGTCAGTCAGCGGCAGTTACAGCGCAGGTGATTTCAGTTGAGCCTGAAGTTAGTGTGCAATTGCGTCAGCTCAGATACCGGGCCCGGTTACCGTTGCCGCAACAACAACTTCGCGCGAACCAGTTGGTACAGGTCGATTTTGCCACTGGCGAACAGTTGCAATTGCCGGCTATTCCGACCACGGCCGTGGTGCGTGATCAGTTGGGTGATTATGTCTATCTATTGGAAAAAGATCAGGCGGGTGTTTTGCGCGCCCGACGACAACAGGTGCAGTTGGGGGCAAGACTGGGTGAGCAGGTGCTGGTCACTGCAGGTCTGCAACAGGCGCAACTGATCGCCGGTGAAGGCGCATTTAAGCTGCGTGACGGTCTGCGCGCTGAAGTCACCAAGACGGCTGCAACGCAGTTGGTTGCTGCGAGGGAGTTCTGATCATGAGCAGCCAACAGCAACAACGCAGTGACATTTTTGTCAGCCGGCCAATCCTGGCCATTGTGCTTTCAATCTTGATTTGCCTCAGCGGTCTGTGGGCGGCAAAAGAAATTGCCATCTTACAGTTCCCGCGGCTTGAAAGCACAGCGCTGGAGATCAGCACCCGGTATACCGGCGCCGCCGCAGCAACAGTCAAAGGTTTTATTACCGATCCGGTGGAACGTGTTGCCGCCACAATTCCCGGACTGGATTATGTGGATGCCGTCAGCAAAGCCGGTCAAAGCACTGTGACTGTGTACTTGCGGCTGAATGAAGACAGCACCCGCGCTCTGGCAGAGCTGAACAGTAAACTCAGTCAAATCCGCTACCAGCTGCCGGCAGGCGCTGAAGATCCGTTGGTGAATGTCAAAAGAGCTGATCGACCGCATGCGCTGTTTTATCTGAATGTCAGTGCTTCTGGAATTCCGCTTAGCCAGTTGACCGATTATTTGTCGCGACAGGTAGTGCCGGTAATGGGAAATATTGCCGGGGTTCAAAAAGTCGATATTGAAGGTCGGCGCACGCCGGCAATGCGGGTTGAGCTGGATGCTGCCCGGCTGAACGCTTTTAACTTAAGCCCGGATGATGTCTGGCAGGCACTGGCGGCAAATAACAGTATTGCCACGCTGGGGTTTACCGAGACCAGCAAACAACGCATTGATTTGGTTGCCAATACCCAACTGAGCAGCATGGATGACTTTGCCAGCCTCATTGTAAAACAGTCCGAAGAGCAGACCGTTTATCTGCGGGATGTTGCCAAAGTTCAGCTGGCACATGAAGAACCCGTGATGACAGCCAGGCTGGATCAGCAGGATACCGTTTATCTGTCGGTGTGGCCTTTACCTGGCGTCAACGAAATTGAAGTGGGTGATGCCTTGTATGCATTAACGGCATCGCTGAACCCGACGTTGCCGGACGGAGTGGAAATCCAGTATGCCTATGATGGCACTTTGTATATGCGTGATGCGCTGCGGGAGATTTTTATCACTTTGGCCGAGACCATTTTACTGGTCGCGCTGGTGGTGCTGTTGATGATGGGGTCGTTACGCACCGCCGCCGTGCCGCTGGTGACGATTCCGGTGTCGATCCTGGGGGCGATTGCGGCCATCAGTCTGGCCGGATTTTCGCTGAATTTGCTGACAGTACTGGCAATTGTGCTTTCGGTGGGGCTGGTGGTGGATGACGCTATTGTGGTGGTGGAAAACGTCGCCCGGCTAGTACGGCAAGGCCACTCGCGCTATCAGGCGGCATTGATCAGCGCCCGGCAGTTGTTTACCCCGATTGTGACCATGACCCTGACTTTGGCGGCGGTTTATGCGCCTATAGGTCTGTTGTCAGGCTTGACCGGGGTATTATTTCGCGAATTTGCTTTTACCCTGGCGATTGCCGTTGTGATCTCCGGCGTGGTGGCAGTGACTTTATCACCGGTGATGAGCAGCTGGGTGATTGCCGATGCAGGCCGCGAAAGCCGTTTCAGCCAGCGGATCAATCAGGCCTTTGGCCGTGTCAGTGCGGCGTACCGGGTTAGCCTGCTGCAGGCACAACGATACCGCAACCAGTTACTGGTCAGCGCCGTTTTGCTCAGTTTGTTGATAGTGCCGTTTTACCAGGGATCACAACAGGAACTGGCGCCGGTGGAAGATCAAAGCAGTATTTATGTGCTGGTGCAGTCGCCGCCGGAATCTTCGTTAGCTTACAACGAGCAACAGCTGACACCGATGGTGGATTCTCTGCTGCAACTGCCCGGTGCGACACAAATGTGGCAGAACATTTTTATCAATGGTGCTTTTGGTGGTATTGAGTTTTCCGCAGCGGCAGATCGCGACCAAACCACGCAACAGATGTTGGGGCAAGTGTACGGGTTGTTATCGGCGCAGCCAGGGATCCAGCCGCTGCCTATTATGCCAGCACCGCTGCCGAGCGCTGGTCAGTTTGATGTGGAGCTGATCGTCAAAGCCAATGCACCTTACACTGAGCTGAAAACCTATGCTGATAAACTGGTAGGTGCCGCTTTTCAGAGCGGACACTTTTTGTATGCGGACACTGATTTAAAAATCGATTTGCCACAAACGGAACTGCGGTTAAACCGGCAAAAAATCGCTGATTTGGGGTTACAGGTCGCCGATGTCAGTCGACAGTTGTCGGTGTTATTGTCGACCAATTATGTAAACAGGTTTGATGAACAAGGCAAAGCCTATCAGGTGATCCCGTTGCTCAGTCAGGAGATGCGTGCCGATACCAGCCGGTTGTTAGATCTGCAGATCAAAACCGCGGACGGCAGCCTGTTCCCTCTGGCTGACATTGCTGAAATACATTGGCTGACGGTGCCACGCCAGCTTAGTAGTTTTTCCCAGCAAAATGCGGTGCGGATTTATGGCGGCGTTGCTGCTGGCAGTACCAAAGAAAGTGCGTTGCAGGCTCTCGAAGCTGCGGCACGGGAGGTACTGCCGCCCAGCTACCTGATTGACTACGCAGGTGAATCCCGTCAATTGCGGCAGCAAGGTACGTCATTGGTTCAGGTGATGCTGGTGTCATTGCTGGTCGTGTATCTGTTGCTGGCGGTGCAATTTAACAGCTTCCGCGACCCGCTGGTGGTGCTGTGTGGCAGTGTACCGCTGGCGTTGGCGGCGGCATTATTGTTGCCATATCTGCAATTAACCACCTTAAATATTTATTCGCAGATTGGCCTGGTGACGTTAGTGGGGTTGGTTGCTAAAAATGGCATTCTGATCGTGGAATTTGCCAATCAACTGCAACTCGAAGGCATGAGCAGGTCGCAGGCGGCGATTGAAGCTGCTGTCAGCCGGTTCCGTCCGGTGATGATGACTACGGCAGCGACGGTGCTGGGTCACTTTCCATTGGTGCTGGTCAGTGGCGCTGGCGCTGAAGCCCGTAATAGTATCGGCATTATGCTGGTTGCCGGCATGCTGCTTGGCACCTTGTTTACACTTTTTGTGCTGCCATTGTGCTACCAGCTATTTGCCAATGAGCGTCATGCCGCAGCGGCGCCAAGCCCAAGCAACAAGCTACCAGCACCGCAGCCTGTGATGGATCCGGCGTCTGGTTAAACCACGATAGCAGGGGCTGATACTGAAGTTGCCGGGCTGAAACTACACTTTGTGGTTTTCAGCCTGTGCTTCTCACTACTCAATCCTCACTGCTCAATCCTAAGCACGCAGTCCCGTATGTCAGCCTCTAATTAGCTGCCAGTGCAAGTGCTGCCCTGGAGGTGGGGGCGAGGTTGTCAGATGTTGCCAGAAAATATAGTAAATCCTGGATCAGCCGATCGCGGTGGGTGGCAAACAGGCCATGCGGGGCGTCTTGATATTCCAGCAAAGTGGCGTGAACAATCGCCGAGGCCGTCAGATAAGCCGATGCCTCAATTGGCACGGTTTTGTCATCGGTGCCGTGAATAATCAAGGTTGGCATGGTAAAAGCGGCTAAATCCGGGCGGAAATCGGTGCCGGAAAAAGCATCAAGACATCCGAGCGTGCTATGGATGCCGGCTTGCAGTGCAATGCTGCGCATCCATTCCAGCAGTTCATAACTGACCGGTTGCGATAACAGGCTCATACCAAAGAAATCTTTAAAAAATCCCTGTAAAAAATGTGGTCGGTCGGTTTTAATGGCCTGGGCTGTTTTGGCGAATTGTTCTGGTGCAGTGCCACTAGGGTTGTCGTGCGTTAGCAAACGGAACGGCAAAATGGAACCGATCAGTACCGCTTTGCTGATGCTGTGCCCTTGATGGCGGGACAGGTAACGCGCAACTTCGCCGCCACCCATTGAAAAACCTACTAAAGTGGCATTTTCAGCGCCAACATGCAGCAGCAGTTCGGCTAAATCGTCGGCCAGCCGGTTGTAATCATAACCACGCCAAGGTTGTGTTGAACGGCCAAAACCGCGGCGGTCATAGGCAATAGTGCGATAACCGCGGGCAGCGACCACCATGGCAATTTCATCCCAGCTGTCGGCCGACAAGGGCCAGCCATGAATAAACACTACTAGCGGGCCTTCACCTAAATCTTTGTAATACAGTTGTTGTTGGTCGGACGTGGTGAAAAAACTCATTTGGGGACACCTTTTCGGGAACTGTGGCAGTTACTGGACTGGCATCATCGATGATTTTCCTGATTTGGTCTGTCTGCTGGCGCTCATTGACGATTATTTGTACAGCGCATTGGATTTAAGGCAGAGTATTCTGAATACGGATGAGGTAATTGTCACAGCCACCGGGGTTGCCGGGGTCATTGGCGCCAATTTTATCTATCACCGGACAGCCTTGTTGATCATTGACATCAGTGCGATAGATATCCGCGCCAAGCCTGGTCAGTGCATCAACCACCGCTTGATCCGGTAACACCACCGAGCCATATTTTTTCGGCCCGGCGCTAATCAAAGCTATTTTTGGTTTGATCGCCTGCAAAAATGGCTGGCGGCTGGAGGTGATAGAACCATGATGGCCGACCTGCAAGATGTCGGCGGTTAACTCATCCGGAAAATTTGCCAGCAGAAACTTTTCGGTGGCGCCTGGCGCTAGATGCCACTGCGCTCTGGCGCCTGATTCAGCATCACCGGTGAGTAACACTGAGGTTGTGCCAAGCTGCAGTTTAAGCACCACCGAATATAAATTCGGGTGGTGGTTGGGTTGGTTGCCAACATGCAGCACTTTGGCGCTGGCCTGCTGCCCGAGCTTTATTTCTTCGCCAATCTGAAAAATAGACGAGCAGTGCGAGCTGGCACGCAGACCCCGCGGGCAGGGCTGTTTCACCGCCGTGTGATACTGAATTGTTTTATCATCCTGCATAAACTGGCGAAACTGCTGATAACCAGCCGTTTTATGCATAATGCCGGGCTCCCACAATGTTTTCACCGCAAAACACTGCAACACCGGCAACAGCTGACTTAAATGGTCTTCATGCGGATGGCTTAAAAATACAAAATCCAACATTGGCGCATTGGCAGAAGATTTCACATCAACATCACCCAGACTACGGCAATGTGGTTGATTGAGCCGGCCAAGCGCGGCATTCAGATAGGCCACCAGCCGGCTTTTTGAACCTAGCTTGCTATTGGTTTTTTTATCATCAGCCGAGCCAGCGTCAAATAGCAGTTTAAAATCAGACCCTTCGACCAGTATGGCGAGGCCGGTGCCGATGTCGATTAAATGCAGCCGGAACTGCGCCGGCTTTTGTTGTGCTTGTTGCAGCTGTGCGACTGAACGCACTGTTTCCACACTCAGCGTTTGCGCCTGCAGTATTGGGCATGTGCCTATAATTGCACTACAGCCAAACGCCGCTAAAAAAGTGGACAGGCGATGCCAGCAACCGCGGTCGGCAGTGGGAAAGCTGTTCATTTTTCAGTGGTGTTCTGTGCTGAGTGATCTGCCTGTTGCTGCTGTTGCTTTTCCAATTGTAGGCGCAGTGCGCTACAGGCCTGAAATAACGCGTAGTCAGCACTGGGGTCCAGTTTTAGCTGAAACTGCGCCAACTGATCTTTAAAGGACACCTTGGGTGCATTGTTGCCTTTTAAGCTGTGCAGTTTAAATTTTTGTTCAAGCTCACCAACCACTTTCTCCAGAAAACCGTAGACTACTTTCACCGATAATCCGGTTAAAAAGGCGACCGCCGGGACCGAAACCCCATCCACATCCAGGGTGTCCATATCAAAAATATTCACCACCACCCAACCCAATGTTGCGCCTAACATGATCCTGGAAAATATGCCGGTAAATACATCTGGATCAAATTCGCGGGACTGCGAAATATCATTGACCTTTTTCAGCAGATACACGCAACTACCAAGGCCTCCCCACAACAAGCCTGACAACACCGGGTAATAATGGATTGAATAATCGGACAAATTTATCCAACAATGACATTCGGCGGCTGTAGTGCTGTAAATATGCAAGTTGGCGATGACCAACGACGACAGGCAGATCACCAGAAAAAACAGATTCCAAAAATAGAGCCACCGGATGTTCGGGTTTTTTGAATGAATAATACTGGCGCCAGTCACCGGCAGAGTAATGCTGCAAAGCTTGGTATAAGCAGTGACAATTTTGGCCGTACATAAGGTTTGGCGAGCCGCGTCATCAAGACCAGCCGACGCGACGCAAAATTCTATCAGATCAAGTTTCCACTGTTCTGATGGTTGCGGCTCATCTGAAGTTAGCAGTAAATCCGGCCGATATTTGCATAGTTCCAGCACTTCGCGGGCGGTGACGGTGGTCGAAAGTTCAATCGCGCTTGGTGAGTTGTTGCTCATCATCAATTCCCAGACAGTTTCTGCTGAACTGAATTCTTCGTCCATAAAAAGGCGACTTCACCGCTGCCACTGGCGGAAAAAACAGACCATTGCTGCAAAGATACTAAAGTTGTAACACACTAAATTAGCAAATTAAATTTAGTGTGATTGTAGCAAAGATCCAGTCGCTGCGGATATTTTGCCTACCGGTTACTATTTACTTTGCTTTGGATTACATTGCTTCGGTCAGGGCAATGCGGCCAAATGGCTGCGTTATTGCGCTGCAGGAACTGGCCTGAATTCCGGAATGGTTTGCCAGATTTGTTTTAACTGAGTTGGATCACGTTGCATTGCCTGTTTGCTGAATACCAGATAGAGCTGTTGGCGAAAAAATACCGGCTCTAACCTTTTGATCAGCTTGGCGTCTTTGCTTTGCGCAATTTGTCCTTCAGCGACTGTTCTGGACTGCACAAAACCATCAATCCGCCGGTTGACAGTCAGCATAATGGCGGCATCAATTTCAGCTTCCAGCGGGTTATACACCCCCAATTGCTGCAGCATTTGGGCGACAATAAAGCCCTTGGGGGCGGCGATACCAAATTTAACCTGATGAAACTTTTGGCCATCCCATTGCAAATCCCCCTGGGCGTGGCTGTAAACGAAATAATTGACAGAAAACAGGGCAAAAGCCGGGTCGGGTTCGCCATTAGATTGTAGTGGAAACTGCATGCTGAGTGCCCGCTCGGCAGTCCAGCCAACACCGATGGCGCCATCAACATCGCCTTTGGTTACCGCATGCAGGCAACGCACCCAAGGCATACTGTGGAGCTGAACATCGATGCCAAGTTTAATTAAAATCTTCAACGTCATCACATTATGTAAACCGGTCACAGCGTAATTGCCGACTGTGACACTGGATTCATATTTCGGATCTACAGCGGCGTCATGACAAAGTTGCAGTGGTTTTGCTGCAGCCGCCAGCGGCAGCAATAACATCGCCAGCGCAGCTGCCCATCGTGTTATTTGATTACAGTCATTGCTTACCACGCGTACTCCTGTTGCACTTTTGCTGCATCATTTAAAACTATAGTGGCATGACCTTAGATCACAAGTGAATATGCGACAGCCAGCTTTTTGCGCTATTGTCGTTAGCCACGGTTAACATTTGGGGTCAGAGTCAATTGTTAACAGAAATTTGTTAACAATTGACTCTGACCCCAAATGTTAATTCGCTATTTTTTAGGAGCATTTATGAGTAGCAATAGTTACACCCCACCGAAAATCTGGCAATGGGATCAGCAAAATGGCGGCGCTTTTGCCAGTATTAACCGACCCATCGCAGGCGCTACCGCAGAAAAAGAATTGCCGGTTGGCCAACATCCGCTGCAGCTGTATTCGCTGGCAACGCCCAATGGCGTCAAAGTGACCATCATGCTGGAAGAATTACTGGCGGCTGGGCACCAGGGCGCTGAATATGACGCCTGGCTGATTAGCATCCGTGAAGGTGACCAGTTTGGCAGTGGTTTTGTGGACGTGAATCCAAACAGTAAAATTCCAGCCTTGCTGGATTTATCTGGCGCGCAGCCGCAACGGGTGTTTGAATCTGGCGCCATTTTATTGCACCTGGCAGAAAAGTTCGGTGCCTTTTTAGCTAAAGAAGGGCAGGCGCGTACCGAAGTACTGAACTGGTTGTTCTGGCAAATGGGCAGCGCGCCTTTTGTTGGCGGTGGTTTTGGCCATTTTTATGCGTATGCGCCGGAAAAATATGAATACCCAATCAACCGTTATGCGATGGAAGCCAAGCGGCAACTGGATGTGCTGGATCGGCAGCTGGCCGAGCATGAGTATGTCGCTGGCGGCGAATACTCCATCGCCGATATGGCGATTTGGCCCTGGTACGGCGGCCTGGCTTTGGGGCGGTTATATAACGCGGCCGAATTTCTGGATGTGCAAAGTTATCAGCATGTCCAGCGCTGGGCCAACGCTATTGATCAACGACCTGCGGTACAACGTGGCGTGATGGTGAATCGCAATTGGGGTGAGCCGCATGAACAATTGCCGGAGCGGCATAGCAGCGACGATTTTGCCAAAGTCGTAGCCAAAAACAGTGGCAAAGATTAACAGGCGCCAGAATTGGCAAAGGGTAATGCAGAGCGAGCCTGTTGCTGATAATTCAGCACCATGCTTTGCTCTTCGAGGCAATAATTGGCGATAGCGCTGTGCATGCTTTTTTCAAGTTCAGCCTGCGCAACGCTTGCCGGATCGGCTGACGGACTTGACGGCAAAAACCGATAAAACCCAGAGCGGATCACCGGCACAAAACCTCGCTGCAGCTTGTGTTCGCCCTGGGCACCAGCATCAAAAGCGCTTAAACCTTGTGCGATGCAATAGTCGATACCGGCGTAATAACAACATTCGAAATGCAACATCGAATAAGCGTCGCTGCAGCCCCAGTAACGGCCGTACAACTTATCGTTAGAGCGAAAACACAAAGAAGCCGCGACCATTTCGTCGTCATGCCAGGCACTGAATACCACGATCTGCGCTGCCATGGTTCTGCCCCACAACAAAAAAGTTTGCTCCGTTAAATAGCCCTGATGACCTGAACGTTTTAGATAGGTCGCGACATAAAACTGATAAAACCGCTGCCAAAAAGCGGCATCGAGGCCGTCACCGGTTAAGGTACGTATTTGTAGTCTTTGCTGTTGCACCAGCGCGCGCTCTTTGCGAATTTGCTTGCGTTTACGAGCTGTGAGGGTGGAAAGAAACTGCTCAAAACTGGCAAATTTTGGAGCCGGATTTTGCCATTCAAACTGCACATCAAAGCGCTCCAGCCAGTCGGCGGCGCGAAACAGTGCTTGTTCGGTTTGGTCCGCGTACAAACATTGCCAATGGCTTAAGGCTGATAGATTTAGCGGCAAAACTGTTGTGGCAGGCGTGGTTGTTGCAGTGCCGTTCAGCAGTGCTTGCTGCAATAGCGGTAAAACGCTCAGCGGCTCTACGCCTTTCGCGATGCCAAGCCTCGGGCCTTGTGCCGGAGTAAAAGGTACCGCCAACAGTAATTTCGGGTAATAACGCAAGCCGTGCCGTTGATACGCCTCGGCGAACGCGCGGTCAAACAGATATTCGCCGTACGAATGTTGTTTCAGATAAGCCGGTGCTGCCGCGATTAACTTTTCGCCATCCCACAACAATAAATGCTGCGGTAACCAACCGGTGCCTTTGCCAACACTATTACCAAGTTCTAACGCTTGTAAAAACTCATGGCGGCAGAAGGGGTAATCAGCGGCGAATAAATCATTCCAGGTGCTGGCGCTGATGTATTTGATTGAACTGAGTAATTCGATATGCATGCAAAGTCCAAACAACGGTTTTTGAGAGCCAGTGATTGCCGATTGTGCCAGTAGTCGCTGAAGCTTGTATAGCCATTAAAGGCCGCTATGCAGCAGCTGACAACCAGACTGCAATCGAACTGCTTTGCAATACCAGTCCGCCAAATGCAGCTGGTACTGGACTAATTTCACGTCAATTACATAAAATTACAACAAGCCTATTGCTATTCATGACTTTATCTTTGAATTTATAACGAAAGTGCCGCATCGTCGTCAGGATCGTTGTGCCAGACGGCTGCTCATTAAAGGAAAAAACTATGGACTTTCGTTGTTGGATTTTATTGATCGGGTGCGCCTTGGGTCTGGTAGCCTGTGGCGACAGTATCTCTCCTCAGTCGCAACCAGAACAGCCGCCACCAACTCCTTTTGTATTTAGCCATCAGGGCATGTCGGGACTGGTGGTGGAACGGTTATATCAGCAGCAAGACAAAATTCTGGCTCTGACGGATGATGGCCTTTATCAACAACAACAGGACAGCTGGCAATTACTGGGGCTAAAAGGCTACTCGCTGCGCGACCTGGCCTTTATTGACGATCAACACTGGCTGGCGGCCGTTTCTAAGCAAGATGAAGAGGGCATGCAAAGTCATCAGCTGCAGGAAACATTTAACGCTGGTGCCAGTTGGCAGGAAGTTCGCCGGCCCTTTGGCGCCGATGGTGAACATGAAGGCATTTATGCGCTGCAGTACGACAAAACCCAAAAACGTCTTTATGGCACCGGTATTGGCGTGCTGGCATTTTCCGACGACTTCGGGATCAGTTGGCAAGTGTTGCAGGGCTTTTGGCGTGGTTTTGGTCAGCCCAAATCGGCACTTGGCATCGCGCCGGATCGTAGCAAAATCTGGTGGGGCGGTCAGGGCGCTATCGAAGATGGTGTGTTATTTAGCTATCGGCTGGCCGATGGCCATGAGCAAATGTTCCAGAAGTTATTGCCGGATCCCAGCGTTTATTACCATGTGCGTTTTGCCGGTAATCGGATTTTTGCCTGCGGTGAAGGTGGTATTGTAACGAGCGATAATCAGGGCGATAGCTGGAAAAATTTGCTGCCAGATTCAAATTACCGGTTTTTCTTTGACGTGATGATCGACTCCAGTCGTAATAACCGCCTTTATACGGCTGGTTGGGACAAAAAATACACCGAACCACAACCGCTGATTTTGCAGTGGTCTGACGATGCAGGCCAAAGCTGGCAACGCCTGCAATATCAGGGAGCTACCGATTTCTACGGCGGTGTACGCAGTATGTTGCTGGTACAGCGTCAGCAACAAACTTATTTGTATCTGGGATTGTTTAAAGGCGGGGTGATGCAGGTGCGGGTGCAGTGAATATGATGGCCATTGATCCCTTATTCAAAACGCGATGACACAGAATTTTGTTTGCAAAATTCATACATTAAGCTAACTTGATGACCTTTTTAGTTGCATGAACGCCTCGGCCTTGATAGACGATGCTGGTGTTGTTGCGCCATGTAACTGCAGTGATAGTAGGTATGCCTGAAGGTAATCAAGGAGATTCCAATGCAGTTCAGATCCATGGCGGTCGTATTCGCAATTCTGGCCTTAACTGGTTGTGGCGGTGGTGGTGGAGATAGCGGTAATAGCGCAACGCAGGTGTTTCAGGTTTCGGCGCAAGCAGATTTCGGTGGCGATATCAGACCAACCGTTGCGTCGGTGCAAAAGGGCGGCTCAGTCAATTTTGATGTTTACACCCTGGTTGGCGGGTATGGCATCGACAAGGTTAGCGGTTGTGGTGGCAGTCTCAATGGCACTACCTACACCACAGGTCAGATAAATGCAGCTTGCACGGTAACCGCCAGTTTTAAAAAACTTAGTTTTACTGTTAGTGCCAGCGGTTCTGCCGGAGGCACTATTTCGCCAGTGTCACAACAAATTTTGTATGGCGACACGGCCACATTGAGCGTGAAACCTGACAGTAGTTTTTTAGTGAAGTCAGTCACTGGCTGTAACGGCCAGCTGCAAGGTGAAGTCTACCGCACTGGCGCTATCACCGCCGACTGCAAAATAGAGGCTGTTTTTGCCGCGAGCATTCTCCAGGTCACAACGCAGGTATCCGCTGGTGGTAAACTCAGTCTGCAAAACCCGCAGGTCAAATTTGGGGAAACGCTGCAATTTACGCTGCTGCCAGATGCTGGCTTTGATATCACCACCGCTAGCGGTTGTGGTGGCAAATTGTCAGGTGCAGTATTCACTACAGCTCCAATTACTGCAGCTTGTACCGTGGAAGCGCGCTTTAATCCAGATCACCTGGTGGTATTCCCTGATCCGCAATTGGACAGAGCAGTGCGCTATGAATTGAAACTGGACACCAGCGCCTCAATTACCAAAACACAGTTAGCCGGACTAACGGCTCTGGTTCTGAGTCACAATAACGGCGTGGCAGATTTACAGGGGGTACAGCATGCAAAGATGCTACAACATTTGGTTGTTGAAGAAAACGACATCACAGATTTGACACCTTTGCAGGACCTGACCCGGTTATATCGACTTCATGTGAGTGGTAATCCAATCACCGATCTCAAACCGCTGAGCAAACTGATAAATTTGCGATACTTGGCCATGTATGATGTGCTCACCACCGATTTGACGCCGCTGGCCGGACTCAAACTATTTCAACTGAACCTACGGAATACAGCTGCTTTTGATTTATCGCCTTTAAAGGGGATGCCATTAAGTGACTTTTATATGATATTCAGTGCCACTGAAGATCTCAGTGCATTGGCTGATGCCCCCCTGCGAACCTTGGATTTAACCCGAAGTAAAGTGCGAGACTTGTCGGTTTTAAAAAACCTAAGTGATCTTAGATGGCTGGATGTTAGTGGAACTGATATTGTTGACCTCACGCCGCTGCTGCAGGTTAAAAATTTGCAAAATTTAGACCTGGGAAACACACTGATACAAGATTTTGCGGTCCTCGAAAGGTTGAATTTGGCTAAGACAGTTACGATTTCGGTTTCAGGTTGTCTTGATCAAATAGGTTATTCACTTCATTCTGCTCAGATTAATGCGATAGAAACCAAATTTGACACACGCATTTACATCGGCGGAGAGAAGCGTCGTGATTGTCCTGATACCCTTGCCGGAACTACATTTACTATGGATGCTCAGGTGGTTGATCGCAGGTTACAGTACAGCTGGCAAGTTAGCGGTGGACCCCGTCCGGTGCATTGTGCTCTATATCTGGACCTGGATGATCAGCAACCAAGCCAGTCGGTAACGCCATTGCAAGCTTGTGCCGCCAGCGGTAGTGCAACTTTTGCCGGTTATCAGGCAGATCAGTTCCGGCCAGCCATTTGGTTTGACAACGGCATTGGCGGTGAAAAGCTGATTACGATCGGCGAAGTTGGCACTGCGCCAACCACGCCGAAACTGCAGAGTCTTGACCTTAGTCAAATTACCATTTCGGCTAAACAACAACTGGTTGCCGAACGCGAAGGCTTGCTGCGGTTACACGTGACTGCCGCACAAAGCCCGTTGCTATTACCGCAATTTCAGCTGCAACTGCAGCTCAATGGAAATACCCAACTGCTGGCAACGGCCATCCCGAATCAACTGCCGGTGAGTAAAATTCATCGAAGCCTGACCGATTCCTATCAGGCGATTATTCCGGCCAACTGGATGAAAGCAGGCCTGCAAATTACTGTATTACAAGATGGTCAGGCGGTACGCAGCCTGACGCCGGTATTTGCTGATTCGCGGCGATTGGCCATCAGGGTCGTGCCGATCCAGCTTGGTACCAACGTGGCAACCTTGCCGGATCTGGCAACAATTCATACGACAATAAAAACCTTTTGGCCCTTTAGTCAGGTTGAAGTGCGGGCGCGCGCGCCTTATCAGCTCAAGGCCAGTGGTGAAAAATCGACGGCTTATGTGATGCTGTCTGAGCTGGAAGATTTACGCACCATTGAAGGCGAGGGCGTTTATTATTACGGCTATTTTAAACCGGAAATGGGTGATGGTTGTTGTGGTGGCTTGGGTTATGTGGGTTATCCGGTTGCTGTTGGTTTTGATACGGACAATGGCGAAATCCTGGCACACGAACTGGGTCATAATTTTGGCCGACAGCACGTCGATTGTGGTAATCCGTCAGGTCCGGATCCAGATTATCCTTATGCACCTTCGTCAGTTGGATCGGTTGGCTTGTCACTGGATCTGAAAAAGTGGTATTCGCCGACTCAATATCACGATGTAATGTCATATTGCAGTCCGCAACATGTCTCTGATTACAATGTGGCAGCGGTGCAGGATTTTGTGCTGAAAAATCCGCCAGCGGCCTTTCCACAAGCCCAGCAAACGCAGCAACAGCAATTGCCGTCAGCAAAAGCTGCTCGTGGCTTATACCTGGCCGGGACACTTAGCGGAAACACAGTGCAAATCCGCACCCTGCTGCCGTTATCACGCTCGCCGGCATACACCAGCAGTAGCGGTCATCTGATCAAGGTGCTGGATGGCCAGGGCAGCTGGCATCAGTTTAATCTGCAACTACTGCAGATTGACCATCAGCCAGATAACAGCAGCCGTGATTTCCGGGTTGAATTGCCGGAGATGACCATCCAACGGTTTGAAATCTGGCAGGGCGATATGCTGCTGGCAGCTCAGGATAACCGCAGCTTCAGTGTTGGCGGGAATGCCGCGCCGCAGCAACTGCAACAGCGCAGCGCCAGCCAATTCCAGCTCGCTGAAAAATCGAATGAAATTTGCGTGAACTGGCCGGCGGGGCAGAATACGAATGTCAGTTTGTTGTATCAATTGGATGGTCAGGATACGGTGTTGGCGCTGAATGAAACGGCCGGTAATTTCTGTCGCGATAGCTCGGCGCTGCCTTCTGGTGGTGACTGGCGGCTGATTTGGCGGCAACAACTCACGGTGCGTGAGTTCCGGCAGCAGCGCTGAATTTTGTGATGGTACCAGTACTCAGGCTGGCACTTTGCTGGTCTGAGTGACTCGTCAAACTCATTTATACGCTTGAGAAGTAGCCGCAGCATACGCTATGATGCGGGCTGCTGTTACAGAGGGCGTTATGCCAAAATCATTCATCCGGTTGATATTATTAATGTTTATCATGCTTAATCATGCCGTTTCGGCTTGTGAGAGTTTGGTTATGCATTTGCCGGATGAAAATCACCCGTTTTCGGTGCTGGATAGCAGCTCGCATGATGAATTGCCTTCACACCAACATGAGCATCCGCATCAGCAACAGGTTGATGCCGATGCGACGTCAGACAATGATGAACATCATCCATCGCACGCCCATGTTTCTTGTCATATTTCATCGATGTACCTGGTTGATGCTGCACCGGTACTGCATCACCCGGCTGCAACATTGCAATACGCCTTAATTACCACCAGTTATACACCTGACGTTCCTCCACCAAACGCTTGATTGTTATTAAGTTCTTTATTGTTCAACGGCCTTGGATCCATTGATTTCAGACCTTTGAGCTGACTTTTTATCAAATGTTTATTGTGGAGCATCTTTATGCTTATCAAATTTGCCAGCGCTGGTTTCCATGCGCTGCTGGTTGTTATGTCGATCATTATTTCGTCGACAGTGATAGCCGATGAGGCCGGTACTCAAAACACTGCACTCTTGACCAACGAACTCTTGACCAACGAAAGTTCGACCAACGAACTCACGATCAACGAAGCGCTACGGCGCACTTTACTGCAAAGCCCGGCGTTGCAGCTGTACCCTTATCAGCAGCGCATCAACGATGCCGCAACTTTACAGGCCGGGTTAACTCCGAATCCGGAACTGAATATCAGCCTGGAAAATGTCCTCGGCAATGGTAGCAGCAGCGGCATCAAAAGTGCTGAACTGACATTAAGCCTCAGTCAGCTCATTGAATTGGGTGACAAAAAGCAAAAACGACTGGATCTGAGTCAGTGGCAAAGTCAGCTGAGTCAGCAGCAATATCAGCTGGCGAAAGTTGATGCGCTGGCCGCGACCATGCGCAGTTTTCTTGAATTGTTGCACCATCAAGGCTTGCTTCAATGGACGCTGGATAAAATCGCCATTGAACAACAAGCATTAGCTGCGGCGAAAATCCGCGCCAAGGCCGGTGCGGTGCCGGAAGCGGATGTAGCACGTTTAGAGCTGCGGGTGCTGCAAAGCCGGATGGAGCAGCAGGCTTTGCTGCAGGAGCAACAAAGTTTACAGCGGTTACTGGCACAGCACTGGCTACAAGCCCCTGATTTTTCAACCCTTGAAGGTGATTTAGCCAAGCTGCCGCAGTTACCGGCACTCGCCGATGTATTGCTGCAATTACAACAAGCGCCACAACTGCAGTATTGGCTGACCCAAAGCCGGTTTGCGCAAAGTCAGCAGCAGCTGGCACAAGCTTTGGGGCAGGCGGATCTGACGGTCGGTGCCGGTGTTCGTCGTAACGAAGCGCTGAATGAAAACGCTTTTGTGCTGCAACTCAGTATGCCGCTCACCCTGGAAAACCCCAATCAAGGCAATATTCTGGCAAGTGCCGCTGCGGCAGAGCAAGCAGAACTGTTGCAACAACAACAGCAGCAACAGCTGGTGTTGCAGGTGGAACGCTCTTTCCAACAACTAACGGCACTGAGCACCCAACTGCATGATTACCACACTGCCGTGCTACCAGCCGCTGAGCGGGTATTGCAGCAAATGTTGGCCGGTTATCAACAAGGTTTGTTTGATATGACCGATTTATTGGCCGCGCAGCAGGACATTTTGCAAACCCGCCGCACCGTGCTGGACCTGCAATACCGGCTGCATCTGCAACTGCTGGAACAAGAACGCTTCACTGGTTTACCGCTGGTCGTGAATGGCCCGACGGCGCTAACATCACCACAGGATGATTCAAAATGACTGCTCTCTTTTATATCCCAACATATAGTTTCCAAAAGTTGATCGACGTCGCCACCCAACTGGTGTTGACGCTGCTCGTTGCCATTACCTTGCTGAGTTTAAGTGGATCTGCACTGGCTGGTGAAGATGATCACGGCGAAGAAGCCCACGCTGAGGAACCAGCCAAAGGCCCGCATGGCGGTCGATTACTCAGCAAGGATAACTTCGCGGTTGAAGTCAGCATTTACGAAACTGGCGTTGAACCTGAGCTGCGCTTGTACTTTTATCAGGATCAACAGCCGGTTGCAGCGGCTGACCTCAAAGCTAAAGTTCAGGCCAACGTCACCATCAATCGTTTAGGTGAAACAGCTGAAAGCATCAACTTCACCCCGGAATTGGATTATTTACTCGGCGATCAAATCATCCGCGAACCACATTCTTTTGCGGTGGAAGTAGCAGTCAGCTATCAGGGTAAAAGCTACGACTGGCACTACGACTCGTTTGAAGGCCGCACTGTGCTTAGCGAGCGCTCGGTGACAAAAGCCGGTATTGAACTGGAACAAGCTGCTGCCGGGCAAATTCGCACCCAGTTGCATTTGTTTGGCGTGGTGGCTGTGATTCCTGAGCAGCAATATCAGGTTGGCGCAGCTTATTCCGGGATTGTGCGAAACTTAGCGGTGAAAGTTGGCGACCAAGTGAAAAAAGGTCAGATTTTAGCGCAGCTGCAAAACCCGGCGACGTTGAAAAACTATGCCATCACAGCGCCAGCTTCGGGCGAAATAACCGCAACTTTTGTCAATGTTGGCAGCAAAGTCACCGAACAGCCAATTATAGAAATCAGCGACTTATCCTCGGTTTACGTCGAAATGTCGGCCTTTCCCGGTGATACCGAGCAGTTAAAAATTGGCGATGCTTTTGCAGTCAAAGACTTACACGGCCATCAATCAGCACAAAGTAGCATCAGCTACATAGCGCCACAAATGACTGGCGGCCATATCGCCCGCGCCCGCGGCGTGATTGCCAATAATGAGGGCCATTGGCGCCCTGGCATGCATGTGAAAACGGACGTCACCGTTGCCAGCATCGATGCACCGATGGTGATTAAAAAATCGGCGTTACAGCAATGGAACGACAAAACGGTGATTTTTATCAGGGTTGGCGACACTTTTGAAATCCGCATGCCAGAGCTTGGCCGCGCAGATGATACCCAGGTCGAAGTGTTGTCCGGCGTACCGGCAGGCGCCAGCTATGCCACCAGCAATAGCTTTATCCTCAAAGCCGATGTGCTGAAATCGGGGGCCAGCCATGATCATTAATACGGTGCTGAAAGCCGCGCTGGCAAGGCCAGTGCTGGTGATGTTGCTGACGTTGTTGTTGGCGGCTGGCGGTTTGTGGCAAGCAAGCCAGTTGCCGGTTGATGCGGTGCCAGATATCACCAATATTCAGGTACAAATTAATACCGCAGCGGAAGGTTTTTCGCCGCAGGAAACCGAACAGCGCATTACTTATCCGATTGAAACGGCGATGGCTGGATTGCCGAAGCTGGAATATACCCGTTCGTTGTCGCGTTACGGCTTGTCGCAAGTGACGGTGGTCTTTGTGGAAGGCACTGATATTTATTGGGCGCGCCAGCAAGTGTCGGAGCGACTGCAAGCGGTGCGTAATGAATTGCCGGATGATATTGATGCCGAAATGGGGCCTATTGTTTCGGGCCTTGGCGAGATTTTTTCTTATACCGTCAAAGCCGCCGATGATGCGAAAAAAACTGATGGAAGTAGCTATAGCCCGGAAGATTTACGCACTATTCAGGACTGGATCATCCGGCCGCAGCTGTTAAAAGTACCAGGCGTGACCGAAATTAATACCATCGGTGGTTATGTCCGTGAGTATCAGGTGGCACCGGATTTGGTGAAATTACTGGCGTTTAAGCTGACGCTGGATGATTTGGCGCAAGCCTTGTCGCAAAACAACAGCAATATTGGCGCCGGTTATATTGAACGCAATGGCGAACAGTGGCTGATCCGATCGCCGGGGCAACTCGGCAGTGTTGAGGATATCGCCAAGCTAGTCATAGCTAAACGCGACGATGGCCCGGTGCGGGTGCAAGATGTGGCGGAAGTGGCGATTGGTAAACAACTACGCACCGGCGCTGCGACTCAGGATGGTGATGAAGTGGTGCTGGGTACAGTGATGATGCTGCTTGGCCAAAATAGCCGTGTTGTCGCTCAAGAAGTAGCAAGCCGGCTGGCCGCCATCAACCTGCGTCTGCCCGCAGGCGTGGTGGCGCAGGAAAATTACAACCGCACTATGTTGGTGGATAAAACCATCAACACGGTGAAAACCAACCTGCTGGAAGGCGCGGTGTTGGTGGTAGTGATTTTGTTTTTGTTCCTTGGCAATGTGCGGGCTGCGATTTTAACGGCCTTGGTTATTCCGCTCAGTATGTTGTTTGCGATTACCGGCATGGCGGCGAATAAAGTCAGCGGCAATTTGATGAGCTTGGGCGCCATTGATTTTGGCCTGATTGTCGATGGCTCGGTGATTGTGGTCGAAAACTGCTTACGCCAGCTTGGGTTAGCGCAACATAAACACGGCCGGTTATTGAGCTTAAACGAGCGCGCCGCCGTGGTGCTTGCCGCCACCAAAGAAGTGATGACACCGGCGATGTTTGGCGTGCTGATCATTATGCTGGTGTATTTACCGATTTTTGCACTCAGTGGCATCGAAGGCAAAATGTTCCAGCCAATGGCCTTTACCGTGATTGCGGCGTTACTTGGCGCGTTATTGCTGGCGATTACCTTTATTCCGGCGGCGATAACGCTGTTTGTGCGGGGTAAAATATCCGAACAGGAAAACTGGCTGATGCGGGGTTTGCGTCGTGGTTATCAGCCGCTATTGCGCGTTTCCATCACCTTGCCGTTGTTGTTGGTTGGTGCTGCGCTGCTGTTACTCGGCGTGACGTTGTGGCAAGCCAATAACATGGGGTCGGAGTTTTTACCGAAATTGGATGAAGGCGATATTGCGATGCACGCGCTGCGTATTCCCGGTACCAGCCTCACCCAATCGGTAGAGATGCAAATGCAGCTGGAAGCCGATATTGCGACCATGCCAGAAGTGCTGCGGGTGTTTTCAAAAATCGGCACACCTGAAGTGGCAACGGATCCAATGCCGCCGAATGTCGCCGACACTTTTATTATCATGAAACCGCAGTCAGCATGGCCCAATCCAGCAAAAACCAGGGCGCAGTTTGATCAGGAACTAAGAACACTGGTCGAGCAAATCCCAGGTAATAAATACGAGTTCACTCAGCCAATTGAAATGCGTTTTAACGAGCTGATTGCCGGCGTGCGCACCGATGTGGCGGTGCGGGTGTATGGCGATGATTTGGATGTGCTGGCAGAAATCGGTGAGCAAGTGGCGGCAGTGCTGGGCGAAGTGCCAGGCGCGGAAGATGCGCGGATGGAACAAGCCACCGGTTTGCCGCTATTGTCGATTGAACCACAGCGTGACCATTTAGCCTTGGTCGGCATGGATGTGGCGAAAATGCAGCAGCTGATTCAAACGGCGATTGGCGGACGACAAGTCGGGCTGATTTATGAAGGCGACCGCCGCTTTAAACTGGTGCTGCGTTTACCTGAAGCCCTGCGGCAGGACCCGGCAGCGCTGGCGCGAATTCCAATCGCCTTGCCGGTCGATGATTCTGCTGAGCTTCGGTATGTGCCGCTTGGCGAAATCGCCACCATCGAAGAAATCAGTGGCCCAAATCAAATCAACCGCGAAAGTGGCAAACGTAATGTGATAGTCACCGCCAATGTCGAAGGGCGCGACTTGGGCAGTTTTATCAACGACGTGCAGCAAAAAATGGACGAACTGCCATTACCAGAAGGCTATTGGCTGGATTACGGCGGTACTTTTAAGCAGCTGCAATCGGCCACCGAACGGCTGATGATTGTGGTGCCGTTAACCTTATTGCTGATTATTGGCTTGCTGTATGGCGCGCTTAATTCAGTGCGCGATACGCTGGTGGTGTTTAGCGGCGTGCCATTGGCGTTGTCGGGTGGCGTCTTTGCATTGTTGCTACGCGACATGCCGCTATCGATTTCAGCGGCAATTGGCTTTATTGCGCTATCGGGCATCGCGGTGCTCAACGGCATTGTGCTGATTAGTTTTATCCGCCAGTTACGCGAACAGGGTTTAGCCTTGGTTGAAGCACTAGAACAAGGCGCGATGTCGCGGTTAAGACCGGTATTGATGACGGCGTTGGTGGCGAGCCTCGGTTTTGTGCCGATGGCGTTTAACAGCGGCACCGGCGCCGAAATTCAGCGGCCATTGGCGACCGTGGTGATTGGCGGCATCGTCAGTTCGACTTTGTTGACGTTATTGGTGCTACCCGCCTTATATCGGTTGTTGCATTGGCGGAAAAATACCATCGCAGCTAGCAGGCACTAAAAAAGCCGTTATGCCAGCACAAAAAAGCTGGCATAACTCTCTCCAATAGCTTAGCAGGCGCTCAGCTTTTACCACCAGGCGTAATAAAAACTCGCCACCACCAAAGTCACCGCCACGGCGGCATAGTTAAAACTGGGTTGGGTAGCAAAATTGATATCCGACAACTGCACAGCCGTTGCTGGAGCTGGCTGGCGTTCGCTGAGCGAGACCACCACCGCCAGCAGCAAGCAGCTTAAAAACACCAGACCAACTCTGTCCATAAAAGGTAGTTCCGGCCAAAACGTTTTCGCCAGCAACGACAACACCGCTGAGCCAATTGCGGCTGCGAGCGCGGCATTGGCGGTGGTGCGCGACCAGAACATGCCCAGTAAAAACAGCACTACAATGCCTGGGGTGAAAAAGCCGGTAAATTCCTGAATGTACTGAAACGCCTGATCAAAATCACCGAGCAATGGCTTAGCGGTGATTAACGCCAGCGCCAGCGCGAACACACTGACCCAGCGACCGGTTTTCACATAATGTTGTTGTGATGCAGCCGGTTTGAGCTGGCGGTAAATATCCATGGTAAAAATGGTGGCGACACTATTGGTCATCGACGCCAGACTCGACAAAATTGCCGCCACTAAGGCCGCGAATATCAACCCTTTAATGCCTGATGGCATCAGATTCATCAGTTGCGGATAAGCCTCGTCCGGTTTGGCTAAATCCGGCAAAATCAGCACTGCGGCAATACCGGGTAATACCACGATGATTGGCATCAACAGTTTTAAAAAGGCAGCAAATACAATGCCTTTTTGCGCTTCGGCTAAGTCTTTGGCGGCTAAAGCGCGCTGAATAATATATTGATTAAAGCCCCAATAAGATAAGTTAATGACCCACAAGCCGCCAATCAGCACCGATAAGCCCGGCAGACTGACATAATGTGGATTGTCCTTGGTTAAAATCATCTGAAATTTATCCGGCGCTTGTTGCATCAACCGCTCTAAACCAGCATGCACACCCTGGCCATCGCCTATTTGCTGGAGCGTCAGATAGGATAAAAACAACCCGCCCGCCACCAGCAACACCACCTGAATAATGTCGGTAAATGCCACCGCTTTCAGGCCGCCATACAGCGAATAAGCCAGGGATAACAGTGCCAGCAACAACATACTCTCAAACAGCGCCAGACCGGTGACGGCATTCACCGCCAGTGCACCAAGCCACAACACCGCCGTCAGATTCACCAGCACATACACCGCGATCCAAAACAGCGCCAGTGTGGTGCGGACCCGGTTGTCAAAGCGCTGCTGCAAAAATTGCGGCATGGTATAAATTTGTCGTTTCAGAAAAATCGGCAGGAAGTATTTTCCGACAATAATCAGGCTGATGGCGGCCATCCATTCATAAGAGGCAATCGCCAAACCTATGGCATAACCCGAACCCGACATGCCAATAATTTGTTCGGCAGAAATATTGGCGGCAATCAGCGAAGCGCCAATCGCCCACCAGGGCAGGCTGTGGCCAGCGAGGAAATAGTCGTTAGTATCTTTTTGCTGGCCTCGTTCATCACGCGATACCCAATATGCCAGCAGCATCAGCCCCAGCACGTAACAGCCGAGAATGGCCAAATCTAAAGTGGTGAGTGTCATGTTTTCCCCGGTAACAATTAAGTCATGCTGTTATTTTTATGGATCAGAATTTAATAATCATCTGGCTGGATGCAGTTGCAGAGCGCCCTGACTGGGTTCGCAGATAAAAAAGTCGGCTTGCAGGCCGGTGTGTTTTGGGTATTCACGCTCAACCACGGCACAAACATCGGCCACCAGTTCAGTGGGCAGCAAAGCGACCACACAACCACCAAAACCACCGCCGGTCATCCGCACACCACCTTGAATACCAATCACCTGATGCACCAGCTGCACCAGGGTATCGATGGCCGGCACGGTAATATCAAAATCTTGCTGCATCGACTGCTGCGATTCGGCCATTAACCGACTGAGCAGCGCCAGATCGCTTTGTTGCAGCGCGGTTGCCGCCAGTTCAGTGCGCGCATTTTCGCTGACCACATGCCGGGCGCGTTTAAATTCCAGCGGCGATAATCGGTGTTGTTGCTGTTGCAGCTCACCGCTGCTGATATCACGCAGCGCTTTAATCCCCAGCTTGATGGCGGCTTGTTCACATTGTTGCCGCCGCTCGTTATAGGCGCTGTCGACTAAACCACGCTGCACATTGGAGTTAATAATCAACACCGACAGTGATTCGGGAATTTTCACCGGGGTACAAGCGAGGCTGCGGGTGTCAATCAGCAGTGCATTGCCTTGTTGCCCCAGCGCAGAAATGAGCTGATCCATAATGCCGCAGTGGCAACCGACAAACTGATTTTCGGCCTGCTGACCATTTTTGGCATTGTCGCTTCCCGACAAGGGAAAACCGCTCAGACTACTAAAAGCCAGGCCCAGCGCCACTTCCAAAGATGCCGACGAACTGAGACCGGCGCCTTTGGGCACATTGCCGCTGATGGCAATATCACATCCCCGCAGCGGATAACCCTGTTGCAGCAGGCTATTGGCGACGCCCCGCACATAATTGGCCCAGCTGTAGTGTGGATGGTGGGCAATAGGGCTTGTTGTTGTGTCGGAAGCTGGGTGGATATCAGGGTGAGCCGCAGAAAATGGCAAATCAAACTCGTCATGCTGTTGATAATCCAGCGCCAGCACCTGAATTTTTTGATCGTCGCGCGGCGCTGCCAGCACCCAGGTATAAAAGTTAATGGCACAAGGCAGCACAAAACCATCGTTGTAGTCGGTATGTTCGCCAATCAGATTGACCCGGCCCGGCGCCTGAAATATCGCCGGGTGCGACCGATGAAAATGGCTGGCAAAAGCCTGGGTTAAGGCCGGTAACATCGATTCAGCACTGCGCATGATCTGCTCCTTGCGACTTTAGCTTGGCTATGGGCGTTTTGTAATGGACGTTGCTTTGCGCACGCAGTCTGGCGGCGGCTTGTTCCGGTGTCATATCACGCTGCACTTCGGCCAGCATTTCATAACCCACCATAAATTTTTTGACGCTGGCTGAGCGCAGCAGCGGCGGGAAAAAATGCGCATGCAGTTGCCAGTGCGCCAGATTGTCGGGTTGGTCGTCGCCAGCTGGCGTGTAAGGCGCGCAGTGCCAGCCCATCGAATAGGGAAAGGCACACTGAAACAGGTTGTCGTAACGAATTGTCAGTTGCTGCAAAATATCGGCAAGCGCCAGTTGCTGCGCATGGTTCAGTTGCTCCATCCGGGCAATCGGCGACAGCGGCAATAACAAAGTTTCAAACGGCCAGCTGGCCCAATAGGGCACCACCACCAGCCAATGTTCGTTTTGCACCACAATCCGTTCGGCTTTTTGGATTTCCTGCGCCGCATAATGCAGCAACAGATTTTTGCCCTGAGTTTGCAGGTACTGACGTTGCGCACTATCGGCTTTAGCTGGCAAGGTGGGCACGGTGTTGCTGGCCCAAATCTGGCCATGCGGATGTGGGTTAGAGCAACCGTTGATCGCGCCCTTATTTTCAAATACCTGCACCCAACAATACTGCTGCGACAACTGTTGATACTGGTCGATCCAACTGCGGATCACCTGCAAAATCTGCAGCTGACTGAGTTCCGGCATGGTGCGGCTGTGGTCGTTGGAATAACAAATCACTCTGCTGGTGCCCTGCGCCGACTGCAAAATAAACAAATCGTCTTCGTTGTGTTGGTAGGCCGGAGTGTGTTCGGTCAGCGCCGCAAAATCATTGGTAAACACAAAAGGTTGGCGGTACTGCGGATTACGCTCGCCATTAATGCGACTATTTCCGGCACATAAATAACAGTCCTCCGCATAAGAGGGCAGCACTGCAGTGGCCGGTATTTCCAACTGACCTTGCCAGGGGCGTTGTGCGCGGTGGGGTGACACCAACACCCAATCGCCACAAAGTGGATTAAAGCGCCGATGCGGGTGTTCCGACTGTTCAAACATGGGGTCTCCTTTTTTTTGCTGGCGGTTGCTGGCGCTGACGTTAGCGCCTGGCACAAAAGCCCGTCAACGACAGATCCGGCAAAGGTTACAAAGCGGGAATATTCTGTTGGTAAAGCGCAGCGGCCCTGGCAAAACCTTGTTGTTACCTGCTTTAGTGCCAGCACGCTGGCGCTTCAGCCCGGTTCTGTTCCTGATGCGACTACAGTTTTAAGCAAAGTCAGCGCTTTGAAATTTTCGCGTTGTGCCCATGCTTATTTTTCAAGAAACAGCCAGTGGATTTAAGGAGGCGTCGAGCAGATAAAAGGCGGATTAATAAAGCCGTTCCAGCGTTGAACAGCAATGAGCCACCACGCGCTTCATTGCCAAACAGCTTCTGGCCAATGGCTTTTTTAGCTGGTGTACCGCAAAGCAAAACTGCAGAGCAACATCGCAAAGCAAACCGCAGAGCAATTTCGCAGTGTAAAAGTGCCGGGCCGGATTTATTGACTACACGAGGCAATCCCATGAATAAAAACTATCTGGCACTTTTAATCAGCTCGGCGTTGGCATGGCCAGTCGCAGCGGCGCTCCCTGCCGCCGTACAGGACAATAGTGATGTGCAAACAGAGCAGGAAGCAACAAACACTGCCAAAAGCAAAAAGACCAAAAAACCACAAGCCGACGACAGCGTCGAAGTGATTAAAGTCACCGGCATTCGCAGCAGCTTAAAAGAAAGTCAGGAAATTAAAAAACTGGCTGACAACGTGGTCGATGCCATCGTCGCCGAAGATATCGGTAAGTTCCCTGACGAAAACGTCGCCGAAGCGCTACAGCGTATTCCGGGCGTCAGCGTGACCCGCTCCAATGGCGAAGGCCAGACGGTGACAGTGCGTGGCTTAACCGGCGATTACAACATCACCACCCTAAATGGCCGCAAGTTGGCTTCTGATAATCCGTCGCGTGACTTTAACTATGACGTGATTGCTTCTGAGCTTATCAACGGTGTGCAGGTGCATAAAACGCCACAAGGCCATTTGCCGGAAGGTGGCATCGGCGCTGTGGTCAACGTCCAAACAGCGCGGCCATTGGATATTGGCAAATTTGTGCTGTCGGGATCGCTGAACAGCACTTACAACGAACGGGCCGAAAGTAACGATCCAAGAGCGTCGATGTTTATCAGCGACACTTTTCACAACGACACTTTTGGCGCTTTAGCCTCCATCACCCATTCCAATTACACCAACCGCCACGACAGTTACCAGGCCTGGAGTTTCAGCGAACGGCCGGTCGATATTGGTCGTGATGGCATTGTAGAACACGCCGCCGTGCGTTTTCCGGGTTATGCCCAGCTGACGTCTTATGCCGATGAACGCACCCGCACCGGCGGCACAATGGCGCTGCAATGGCGGCCAGCCAACAATATTGATGTGAATTTTGATGGTTTATACAGCGTGTATGACATTGATTCACACGGCCGACAGTTGTCGGTGGTGACCTATTCCGAGTCCTGGTTACCGGCGAAAAATGGTGTTTATACCGGTGTCAAAGTGGGTGCTGACGGCTGGGCCGAACAATTAGCCTGGAAAGGCCCGGCACTGATGGATATCGTCGATACCCGCGCACCTAGACGCAATACCACTTACCAGTATGGCTTGAACGTGAATTGGGCGCTGGACGACTTTACCTACACCTTTGATATTTCCAGCTCGGAAGCCGAAAACAAAAACAACGGCGACAACAAATATGTGGTGGCGCGCTCCGGCGTCGAATCGGCCAGCATGAACTGGAATAATGGTCAGGCCGTGCCGGATATTATCTTGTCGGAAGAAGTCACACCCAACAGTGTGTTCGGGGCCTGGTACACCAATACCGACGGCACCGGCGTCAAAGACGCAACCCAGAATGCGGCGGTTACCGGCACTTGGGAAAACGATGGCCTGGTGAGCAAAGTGATATTTGGTGCCGGTTTTGACAGTCAGGAAAAAGAACGGACCACCCACCGGTCACGCAACGCTTCTATTTTCGCCGGCGAGAATCTGGCAAAAATTAACGCGCCGCAGTCCGCGTTGGTGAATTTCTATGGTCATGAATGGTGGCGCTTACCAAGTAACGCGCTGGATGCCGGTAATATCAGTAACTTTATGGGGGACAACAAATCAAATATTCCGGCCAACTGGGCCACGGTGAATATGGATAACCTGTATAAGTTTTTAGGTGAGCTGGATCCGGCCGCCGCCGCTTTACTGCAAACCGATATCGCCAAATCGCAGTCTTATATTATCAAAGAAGAAATTGCCCATGCTTTTGTCGAGATGAATCTTGAAGACGAGCTATTTGGCAAAGCCTATTTGCTGAACCTTGGCCTGCGTTATACCCGTACCGATGTCGCTGCCAGCGGTCATACCCAGAATATTCATAACCTGCGGTTTGATGCTAATGGCCAGCCGGTGGATAACAGCTGGGAAGCAGTGCAGCCGGTGCAGGAAGATTCCAGTTATGACGACCTTCTGCCAAGCCTGAACTTTAAGTTGAACCTGACCGACGAGGTGATTTTCCGCACCGCCGCTTCGCAGGTGATTTCACGGCCATCGCTGGCGGAAATGGCGCCTTATACTTACATCAACATTAAACCAAACGAGCAAGGGGTACGCAGTTATGAAATGCGCACGCCGGGGTTAAAACCTTATACCGCCGATCAGTTTGATACTGCGCTGGAATGGTATTACCACGACAGCGGCACTGTGACCTTTGCCACTTTTTACAAAGAAGTCGCCAGCTTTATCAAGTGGGATAAAACCACCGAAAGCATTGACGGTCAGCCATTTGAAGTGTGGAAACCTTATAACGACGCCAGCAAAACCGCTCGAATTCGCGGTTACGAACTGGCCTGGTTACAAACCTTCGACGAGCTATTACCAGATTATTTGGCCGGCTTTGGCTTACAAGCCAACTACACCTACAACGACAGCGTTTCGGGCGAAAAAGACGACAAAGGCAACGAAAAACCGTTTCGTGGTTTATCAAAAAACCAAACCAACCTGGTGGCCTTTTACGAAAACCACAACTTTGAAGCGCGTGTCGCCTATAACGCCCGATCTGGTTATTACGCCTGGGATAACTGGTCGACTATCGGCGGCAAATCGGTGGCCGAAGCGCTGCACAACAACGCCACCAGTTGGATGGATGTTGGCGTGAGTTACGACATCACTGACAATTTCACCATTCGTGGCGACATTGCCAACCTGCAAGACAAAATAGACACCCGCTATTTAGGCCACCCGTCGCACATCCAATACGCCGCCACCTACGGCCGCCGTTTTTCACTGGGGGTGCGGGCGAAGTTCTAACAGTGCAGGTGTTTTTGGGTAAAACACCTGGCTGATGCAGCTTCGTTACACCGATGTTATTACGCAATAAAATTGAGAGTTTAGTCACTTGAGTTCGATGTAAGCACCTGGAGTTTGACCCGGCATTAGCCGGGTCTTTTTTTTGCGTTTTAAAAGAAACGCAGCGGGCAGTATCAGCGGACTGCTATCCCTTTACAGTAACTTTGAGGCTGTTGGTTCTTATGATCCCAACGTCTTCCGGTACAAAGCGGTAATAAACTACCGTTTAATGTGGATTTTTACGTATTTATCGGTAGCAAACTACTGTTTTTTGCTAAAAAACGGAGCTAAACTACCGAATAGCTAAATCCTTGGACTATTCATTTGATGCTGCTGCAAACATATTGGGATGGGCGCTGGCACGATGCCGCAACGCTGAGTTTTTCCGGAAATGGTAAGGATGCCAGAGTTCAGATTGATTACTTGCTGGACTATCTGCAACAGACCGGTGTGATATTTGATTCCTGCAGTGAACAGGCGGTCACGGTAAACGCGCCAGTCTCGGTGATTGAAGCAGAGTATCCGCGTTGGCCTGGTTTGCTCGACGATTTACTGCCAGCTGGTAAAACCCGGCAATGGTGGTTGCAACGGCTGGATATCAGTCATTTAAATGTGTTTGAAGCAGATTGTATGTTGCTGGCAAAAACCTGCATGTCGCCTGTTGGCAATGTGCGGGTGAAGGATGCTGTGCTAGCGCCGGACGACACTGCGACGCTGCGATTTCCGCTGGAGACGATCTGCCGGCTGGAACATGATTTTCTCGAGTATGCTAATAGCCGCGGAGCTGCAGTCGGTGGTGCGACCGGCGCCGCCGGGGTGGCACCGAAGCTGTTGTTGATGGTTGAAGGCAAAGAGGTATATATCGACGGCGATTTTGCTGGCAAAGCAAAAACTGGTAGTCCTTTTCTGGTGAAGTTTGCCCGAAATTTACGCACTGAACGCGACAACAACATTCTCAGAGCAGAAGCCGCCTATTACCGGGTGCTATCAAAGCTACTGACAAATACCGGGATCAGCACCATCGATAGCGACCAGCTACAGCTACATGATGTTGATGGTCACGTCAGTTTATGGTTACCGCGTTTTGATGTAGTTGAGCAAAACGGTTATCTGCACCGGCTGGGCATGGAGAGTGTGTATTCGGTGATCGACGCCGGTCCAGGCAGTGCCTGGGATCACTTTGATGTTGTCAGAGTGCTTTGGGATCGCCTGAGCAGCTCGATGATCCAGAGCCGTCAGCAATTTGTCACTGAATATGTGATCCGGGATCTGCTGAGTCTGGTGTTTGGTAATTCCGACAATCATGGCCGCAATATGTCGTTTTTGAAACAAAACGGCAATGTGAGTTATGCGCCGATTTATGATTTTGCACCGATGAAAGCCGATCCCGAACAGGTCACCCGCTTGTTTAAATGGGGCAGAGGTGCGGAGCTGGCAGCAGTGGTGGATTTTACAAAAGTGGCAGCGCAACTGGCCGATTTAATCGACCCGGACCTCCTGTTAAGCACATTGCGACAACTGGCAGTACAACTGCTCGAAGTGCCCGTAATGTTAGCGCAAGCCGATTGCCCAACAGAGATCCTGAACTTTCCCGCTATTGGTTTTGCTTATTTGCCAGAGAAGCTAACACGGATGAAATTGTTATGAAATCTTCAAATAAAACCCAATTTCAACAACAGGTTATAGATAAACTGAACCGCGGTGAAATCAGTTTGGGACAAGCTGTGCAGCAAATTCGCACCGGCTTGTATCAGATGACCCAAGCCAATTATGCCCGTCTGTGTAAGGTGTCGGAAAAGACCTTGCGTGAAGTGGAAAAAGGTAACACCGACCCGCGCCTGTCCATTGTTGAAAATCTGCTGCGACCCGGCGGCTTTACGCTAACTGCCCGGTTAAAAGTCAATCAGGTGAAATCGATGTCTGAGCTGGTGGGGAATAATCTGTTGTAATTTTGAGTCCGGCCGGCACTTGATTATCTGCTTGCAGCTAAAGTCTGTTCTATAGTTTTGGCGATCTGTTCATTTATATCTCCCGTTCATTATTAATGAACATCAAAATTGATTGAACAGATGGGGCTGTTTAAAGACTTCTTATTCCTTTAGCTGTGCAGTTTGTTGAAATTAGCAATGAATGCATCTAGCTTCAGTTGTCATGGCGTGCAACACAAGGCGGAGATTTGCTGGCTTTTCGTCATTGCAAATTTAACGACAACTCGCGGAGGAACCATGAAATTTATTGTCATGCTATTGAGTATTCTGATATTTCCGGCACTTGCTGCTGACGAAGTGCTGCAACGGTTAATGAGCATTACCGACAAACAAACATTCCTGCAGTACAAAGAGAATGTTGACTGGATAGAACAATCGCCGAAGGTAACTTATATCAGCCAAGATAATCGGGATGTCTTTGGCAATGGTTCGTTTACCACGGTCACTGGCTACGACTGCGACAGAGATGGCAAAGTAGACGATCCACCGAAATGCGCCATTTTGTTTGAGCTGCTGCAAAAGCATTATCAGAAGCACTGAGTCTGCGCCACAGCAGCTGCGACCGGACAATAAATCCGGCCTGACTAAACGGCAGTATCGTCCCCAGCTGTGCTGCCAGTGTTGCATTCGCCATGCAAGTCCATCGTCCTCCATGACAGATGTTTCTAACCAGCGATTCCCGCTTCCCATCCATTTATTCCTATTTCCTAACCCACTTATTGTGGATATTGCATACAATATATAATATAAATATTATCTAAGGCAGAGTGGTCTGGAAACGAGTTACCCGGACAAGTGCCGTCAGAAACAGGAGGCAGGGTATGCAAGAGTGGCTGAACCGCATCATTTTTGATTACAGCAGCCCGTTGACACGGCAGGGTAATGAACACAAGTTTGGCTTTCGTATTCATAGCCCGGACGTGATGCCGCATAGCCACTGGCATGGTCATATTGAAATCAACTTTCTGTTTAACTGCTCTGCCGAATATTTGATCAATGGCCGGAAAATTTATGTGCCGGAAGGGCGAATGATCCTGTTTTGGGCGTCAATCCCACATCAGCTAACCGCCAGTTTTGGCGATGGCTATATGGTGAATATTTATATTCCGCTACAGGCGTTTCAACAGTGGAAATTTCCCAGTGAATTTATTGGCGGTCTGCTGCGAGGTGAAGTGCTGGTGGCCGACAATGCCCATCCAAGTGATGTCGAATTGACCCAGCTATGGGACAAAGATTTAGCACTGAAAAACGATGCGCTGACGGCGCAGGTGGTCAGTGAAATTCGTGGCCGTATTCGGCGGATGTCGGTCGAAAGTTACCAGAGTTTTGGCGCTGGTGATAAAGCCGGACTGAAAGCTGGCCAGAAAGAGCAAAAAAATCCGGTGGCTGGGTTATCACATATCGACAGCATGCTGCGTTATATCGCCGACCATTATGACCAGAAAATCACCATCAGCGACGTGGCAACGGTCACCGGGCTGCACCCTAATTACGCGATGAAGTTGTTTCATCGGGTGATGAAAATATCAATAAAACAATATATTAACCGGCTGCGCTTGTTACATGCCCAGGCGTTGTTGGTTGATACCGAGCATGGGGTGCTGAATATTGCGATTGAAGCCGGTTTTGGTTCGATCAGCCGTTTTTACGATATTTTTCAGCAAGAACTACAAATGACCCCGCAGCAATATCGCAATAAAACCCAGAAAATCCTGGCCTGAGTCAGGCCGCTGTATTTGAGGAATCAACATGACCAAACCAATCCTTTTGGCGCTTTGTGGCAGCCTGTTGTTGCTGGCCTGTACTAGCCAGGAACAACCGATAGACAAAGCACAGCCGATACCGGCAGCTGCTGCAGCAACTCCTGCCGTATCAATGCAAGCCAATAGCGATATCAATAGCCTGGCCAATAGCTTAACTGACCGTTGGCAGTTGCAGCCGGGCGGTATTCGCTGGCAGGTGAAAGATGCGCATCAGGATCATCTGGAATTTAGTGGCGAGCAGTTGTCGGCGATTATTTATTATGGTGCAGACAACAAGGGTGAGCTGGTGCTCAAGCGCAAAGTGGTGTGGCCGTTATTGCGCACCGTGCCCAACGACACCCACGCCAGTTTAATTCACGAATTTGATCTGACAGTGTCGCCCGCATTGCGTCTGAACGGTGAGTTGTTGCAATCGGAACGGCCGGAATGGGTGCAATACAACGGCCTGTTGACCATTCACAGCAAGTTAAACGCAGACCTTAGCCTGCAACGCACCTTAGCCCCAAGCCCAACCGCGGCTTTTATGGTGGAACAACATACGCTGACCAACCATGGCCGCGAAGTGCTGACGGTGCAGGTGGCGCCGCTACAGTATCAGCAGCAAACCGATGCCGCCAAAGGGGTAGATGGTAGTTATCTGATCCGTGGTCACAGCGATTTTGCCGGTGATCTGACACTGCAACCTGGTGAAAGTAAAAGTTATCAGCTGAGTTTTAGTGCGCTGCGCGCCAAAGATTTGGTCAGCGCCAATACCGGCACCGATGCCAGCTACAGTACCAGTACAGAAATCAGCCCGCAGCAGGCCGCCGACACTTTGTTGCAACGTAAGTTATACGTGGCGTCGTTAGCGCAAAAACTGCAGCTGGAAACTCCGGATCCAGTGTTGAATCAAATGTTTGAATTTGCCAAGTTGCGTGCCGCTGAAAGTATTTACCGCACCAAAGGTGGTTTGCTGCATGGACCTGGTGGCGGCCGCTATTACGCGGCAATTTGGGCCAATGATCAGGCCGAATACGTCAATCCGTTTTTCCCGTTTTTAGGCGATGCCAATGGCAACGAGTCGGCGCAGGTGAGCTTTGGCCATTTTGCCCGTTTTATGAATCCGGAATTTAAAGCGCTGCCTTCATCCATCATCGCCGAAGGGCTGGATATCTGGAATGGTGCAGGCGACCGCGGTGATTGCGCGATGGTAGCTTATGGCGCCAGCCGATATGCTTTGGCTGCGGGATCACCACAACAAGCACAGCAATTATTACCGCTGATTAACTGGTGTCTGGCCTATAACGAGCGTCAAACCACCAAAGACGGGGTGATTGCTTCAGACAGCGACGAGCTGGAAAACCGTTTTCCGGCTGGCAAAGTCAATTTAAGTACCAACTTACTGGCCTATGGCGCGCTGGTGTCGGCCGGACATTTGTATCAGGCACTTGGCGATGACAGCAAAGGGGCCTTGTTGCAGGCGCGGGCCGCGACACTTCGCACTGCGATTCACCAGTATTTTGCCGCGGACGTCGAAGGTTTTGCCACTTACCGCTATTACGATGGCAATACCAAATTACGTGCCTGGATAGCGCTGCCGCTGGTGATGGGATTAAACGAACAAAAGGCCGGTACGCTGGCGGCTTTGTTATCGCCTGCGCTTTGGAGTGAAAACGGTATTTATACTGAGTCCGGTGATAAAACCTTTTGGGATCGCGCCACTTTATATGCGTTTCGCGGCATTTTTGCCGCCGGTGAAACCGATACCGCGATGAAATACCTGAAATATTACAGCCGCAAACGCCTGTTGGGCGAGCATGTCCCTTTTGCGGTTGAAGCCTGGCCGGAAGGCGATCAACGGCATTTGTCAGCTGAAAGTGGGTTATATGCCCGTGTCATCACCGAAGGTTTATTTGGCATTGAACCGACTGGTTTTGACCGCTTTACGCTGGCGCCACGGTTACCGACCAGTTGGAACAGC
Organism: Rheinheimera sp. SA_1; assembly: GCF_001669775.1. Lineage (GTDB taxonomy): Bacteria > Pseudomonadota > Gammaproteobacteria > Enterobacterales > Alteromonadaceae > Pararheinheimera. The sequence continues at coordinate 527,764 of NZ_LXWK01000011.1, read as the reverse complement.
ATGTGTTTGCGGCACATCCGCGCTTTTGCCAGTAACTTTGATTTATGTGTGCAAAAACAGAATGTTGGTGCGCTTTATCTGATTGAGTTGACTGAACAAGGCCAAGCCAGCAGACAGCTGCTATGGGATGGCGTGAGTCCTTTGGAGATACAGCTTTAGCCTAAAATAGCTGAAGCGAGTCGGTAATACTGCCACAGAATGTCGAACAACAAGGCCTGCAATCGCAGGCCTTGTTGTATTGACGATCTAACCAAGTCATTTTCGGTTCGTTGTTTGGCTGGATAATTCTGTAGAGCTTCACAATTGCGGCAACAATGTATTTGTAGCCGCAACACATTCGCCTGATGTTTAGCGCAGCGGCGTTAAGATCGCGGCAAAACCGCCACCGGCCACCATCGGAATGGCAAGTTTGTCGCCCGATTTCACCACCCGTTGTTCCAGCAGGTAATCTTCGGCATACCGATCGGCATTAATGCCGTCCTTCATCAATGTCAGCTGGTACGATCCTTTGGGCAGAAAATCCAGCATGATGGGTAAAGTGCGGGGCTGGTCGTTGGTCATACCGCCGAGGTACCAGTTATTGCCGCTTTGCCGTGCCATCACCAGATATTCGCCAATAGTCCCGTGCAGCACTTTAAAGTTGTCCCACACTGTTGGGATCTGGCTGATAAAGGTTGGGATCTCCGGCTCGGCCAGGTAGCTGCTTGGTGTATCGGCCAGCATTTGCAGCGGGCTTTCATACAGTACAAACATTGCCAACTGATGGGCGCGGGTGCCAAGGCTCATTGGTCTGGAAAACACCGCATTAAAATCTTTACGATGGGCGTTACGCATGGCGCCCGGCGTGTAATCCATCGGGCCTGCAATCATCCGGATAAACGGCAAATGCAGGTTGTGGGCTGGGGTAATTACATCTGACCATTTGTGGTTTTCCAGGCCTTTTACCCCTTCGCGCGTTAGCACATTAGGGTAGGTGCGGTGAATCCCAGCCGGTTTATAGGAGCCGTGAAAATTCACCATCAGCTGATATTTGGCGGCCATGGCGGCGGCACGCCAGTAAAAATTGACCATGCTTTGGCTGTCGCTGTTCATAAAATCGATTTTCAGACCGGTGATGCCCCATTTTTTATACAGCGCCATCGCCGCTTCCATGTTTTTATCCAGGCCAGTCCACGGTACCCACAGCTGCACGGCGACGCCTTTGTTTTTGGCATGGGCAATAATGGCTTGTACGTCGATGGTTGGCAGCACGGTGAGCACATCGTCATGGGTTGACCAGCCATCATCAATCAGAATATTTTCGATGCCAAATTTTGCTGCAAAATCAGCATAATATTGATAGGTCTTGGTATTAATGCCAGCTTTAAAATCGACGCCTTTAAAGTTGTTTTCGTTATACCAGTCCCAGGCGATCTGACCGGGTTTGATCCAATCTGGTGCGCCAATTCTGGATGGTTCGGCCAGCAGATAACTCAGTTGAATATTTAACAGCTCGGCATCAGAACGCGCCACGCCAATAATGCGCCAGGGGTAATTACGCGCCCGCGACACCGCGCCAAGTGTGTTGGTAAATTCACCTTTTTTATCTAAATCAAATGGATGCACGCCATAAATGCCACCATCACCTTTACCCTTTAGCCACAGACCCGGGTAATCCTGTAAATCGGTTTCCGTCAGCAGTAAATTCACGCCTTTGGCCACAAACAGCGCCGGTAAGCTGCCAAGTTCAGCGCCATCAATATTTTTCGCTGGTAACGGGGTAAAGGTTGGTTGAGTGGCGGTGCGGAAATCTTTTTCAAACGGGAAATAGCTGTAAGTACCAGCGACAAAATTAAAGTTCGCTTGTTCCTCCAACAGCGTGGCTATGCCTTGCTCTTGTCCTGACGCGGCTTTGCCTTGCTCTTTTCCTGGCGCGGCTTCGCCTTGCTCTTTTCCTGGCGCGGCTTCGCCTTGCTCTTTTCCTGGCGCGGCTTCGCCTTGCTCTGTCCCCGCCATTTTACCAATTAGCCGGTAAGCAACGCCTTCGTTAAATGCGCGCAGTTGCAGGCTGAAATTTTGTTTAAATTCAAGGGTTAGCTCATGGTAATGGTTGCGGATCATCGCCGTGCGCACCCGGACTTCCGGCGCGACTTCTTCGTCCACCGTGCTGCGCTGCTGGTTTAGCAGCTCAGCGTTGGCGCCAAATTGCACGCCATCGGCAAAACTAAGATTGATAACGGATGGCTTGATCAGCTGCTGGCCGTCGACATAAAGCTGATACTGCAGCTGTTTATCGTTGTCGACTTTTAACTCGAGCCGGCCGTCCGGCGATTTCAGACTGAAAGTTTCAGCAGCAAGTCCGGCCGACCATAAACCACAATAAAGAACCGCAACGAACACTGCAGAGCCTCGCTTGGCGACAAGTGGTAACCATTGCGCCGGGCGACGTTGTAATAGCGTGGGTAATCTCAACATTCCATAACCTCCTTTGATGAATAATCCAGCATTGGAGCAGTTAGATCCCTCGTAAAGCGCGCGCTTTTCAGCCGTTAGGTTCCCGTAAAATAAGCTGTCGCCACAAATCCTGTTGACCGGCAAGGACACCGAAAGCCTGCCACCCGATTCAGTGAGCGGACGAGAGCAATGGTCAGACTGGCATTTCCGGCGCAGGCTTCGCATACTGGTTTGTCAGATAGATAAGCGTCAGCGACAACAGAAGGAGCTTGGTATGTTGGTGGTTTTTGTACATGGCTGGAGTGTCACCAATACTGATACTTATGGCGGTTTACCCGCGGCGCTTGCCAGGTTAAGCCAGGCTGAGTCCAAGACCAGGATCAGCCATTTGTTTCTGGGCAAATACATCAGCTTCGCCGATGAAGTAAAAATGGATGATATTGCCCGAGCCATGCAATTTGCGGTCAACACGGAAATTCTGCCGCTGCTGAACGAACACGAAAAATTTGCCTGTATTACCCATTCTACCGGCGGTCCTGTGGTCCGCAGTTGGCTGGATCTGTTTTTTAAAGACCGACTGCAGCAATGTCCGATGCAGCATCTGATTATGTTGGCGCCTGCCAACCATGGATCTTCTCTGGCGCAACTGGGTAAAAGCCGGGTTTCGCGCTTAAAATCGCTGACACTTGGTATTGAGCCTGGTACTGGCGTGTTGGACTGGCTGGAACTTGGCAGTGACCAAAACTGGCACCTCAACCACTCCTGGTTGCATTATCAATGTGTTGCGCAGCAGTTGTTTGTGTTTGTGCTGACCGGTCAAACCATCGACCGGGCATTGTATGACCATTTGAATTCTTATACCGGTGAGCCTGGCACCGATGGTGTGGTGCGGGTTGCCGCTGCCAATATGAATTATGCGATGATCCGGCTAGTGCAGCAGGATGCCCATTTTGAACTGCTATCCTGGAAGCAACCTGAAGTTTATGCTTTTGGTATTTTGCCTGGGCAGGCGCATGCCGGTAACCTTATAGGCATTATGAGCGGCGTTAAAGGCGACGATGATGGCAGTCACACAACGGTATTTTGGCTACATCAATGCCTGAAAGTTCGGGATGCCGTGGCTTATCAGCAAGTCGCCAAAGATTTGCAACGTTTGAGCAAAGCTACCCAAAAAGACGAACGTACTGACATCGTTGAGAATGGTTTTTTGATCAAACGAACATTTATCACCAGTCGTTACAGTATGCTGGTGTTTCGGATGTGCGACGATCGCGGCAATCAGCTCCTTGATTATGACGTCAAATTCACCGCTGGTCCGGATTACAACGAAAACCATCTGCCGCCAGGTTTTTGTGTTGATCGCCAGCGCAACCAGCAAAACCCAGGTAAATTAACCTATTACGTCGATTTTGATTTATTAGCCAAATGGTTGAAAAGACCAGAGCTTGCCGACTGTTTTGGTTTTAAAATCCAGGCGCGTCCCAGCGGTGGTTTTGCTTATTATCAGGCTGCGGAATATCGCAGCAGTTTTACCGGGTTTTGCCAACATCTGGCACCCAATCAAACATTGATGATTGAGATAGTGCTCAAGCGAATCGTGCATCAGGGGGTGTTTCAGCTGACCGAACGCACTGAACCGGAAGATTTCAGTAGCCAATCCTTTGGCGAGCCGCTACCTGATGCCTGATTGCAGGGTGTTATTGAGCTTGCGGCCGATGATTAATCTGCAGCAATTTGCTGCAAAGCCAGACTGTACGCTTTGTTGAATGCATCTGCGCTCTGGTAAAAATAATCGGGAACAACACCGTCATTTTCCCAATTTTCAGTTGTCACCGGATGGGTGATGGTGGCGTGATTCATTTTAAAGGCGATGCTGTCACTGATCCTGACAATTTTTCTGATGTGGTCAAAGCCCATGGTGTTTTCACCCACGATAATGGCTTTGTTAAATTGCTGAAGGGTATACCCAAAAAACTCCCAGCTACCTGCGACAAAAGCTGAATTCACAATATACAGTGGGAAATCCTGCTTAAATTTCTCATAGCCTGTGATGTTGGCTGCGGTTAGAGTTTCAACATGTTGATTAAATTTAATATTCGCAATTTTAGTTTCAGCTTGGACAAAGTAGCTCATGAGCTGCTGAACGACAGCAATTGCCGCTTCATCAGCCAGTCGCAAGTCGATAATCAAGGCGTCAACACCGGCTAATAACTGCAGTTGTTCGGTGAGCATGTCACTGGCATTCGGGTACTGAAAATTGCCGGTAATTTTCACATAACCAATATTGTGATCAAGAATGCCCGTCGTGAATTCGTCATGCTGGGATGTCGGGAAATCGACATTGTGTTGATCGAAAACAGCCAGTGTTGTTGGCTGTTGTTGGATTAATTCAAAGCCTGAATCCTGGGTAGCTTGAAAAAGAATGGTGGTAATCTCATGATTTAATAATGAAAAATCATACTGGCCATTGAAGTGCCCGCTACTTAATTTTGCAAGTAACTCGGCTGAGGCCACTTTTGCTTTGTCTGCAGACACGTAACTGAGATTGAGTTCACGTGCAATATTCTGTACCGCCAGGTGAATTTCTGCGGTGGTTAGCTGCGGGTTTAATGTCGCAGTCTGCGCCTTGAGCTGCGACGACCAGCTCAGCAGCAACAGTAACAAGGTCGGGAACAAAAATTTCATGACGGCCTGCTTCTTTCAGATTGGGCTCGGATCAAATCCAACGGCGCCGAGCGGAAGATTTATCTAAAGTTGTGCTGCTCTGGCAAATTAACAAGACTGACAAGCAAATATTGGCGATCGCCGGAGCGATGCTATTGATAGGTTGCCTCATCTTTAACGGCAGGTGCTGGGGTGCCTTGCTTTGGTTGCACCTGCAATGGTATTTGTTCAGTCGTGGTTTGTTGGTGCGATGCAGATTTTAGGGGCTTGTCTTTGGGATCTGTGGCAATAACTGCTTTATCTGCAAGCGCTTTTTCTGTAACGGCTTTATCTGAAACAACAGTCACAGGCGAAACCACATCCGGTTTTGGCAAAGTTGTTGGTGTGGTTGCCTGAGTGTCCTGTTGCAGGTCCGGCAGCAATGCCGCGACATTGGTGTGCGGTAATACTTTTACCCTGTTTTCATGATAAATAAACAGATAACTGGCGGTGCGGCTGATCAGGCTAGCGCCTTGTAACGTCGAGGTTTTCAGCTCTTTTTGTGGCATCGGGTAAACCAGTAGAATTTCCAACTTGCTACCTTTATCAGCACGAATATTTTTTGCCAGTTTATTGCCATTGCTCCAGGCAGCCATCACCAGATAACTGATCAACAGCAATGGCATCCAGAGCGTCGGTTGGGGTGCCCACCAGCGTTGAAAGCTAGTTTCAGTTGACTGCGCATAACGGAATATTTTGCTGCGACAGTGCCTTTCAAAAGCGATCGCGGCGACAAAGACCGACACCATCAAGGCTAACGCCAACACTACTTCCGGATGGGTTAGTGCCGCCAGTAAAAAGTCGCTGATTTCCAGATAAGGTAATACATTCAGCCCAAAACGGTACAGTAAGGTGGTTTGGAATAACAAACCCATCAGACTGATCGCCAGATACAACAACGTCAGCGTCAGACTGGGGTTTTCGCTGGCAAACAGCTGGCATCGTTTTAGCAGTTGGTTGGTTGTTTCATCACTGTGTTGCGACATGGGAAACATCGCGGCACGTTCTGCTTTGCTGGCTGCTAACCATTCTTCCTGGGTTACTGACATGATCATCCCTGCATCTACGTGACATTTTTGCTATCAAATCATATAAATCAGCAACTTCACAAGCTCTAAGCTGTTGCTGGCTTACTTTCTTTCGCGATAAAGGTTTGTCGGAACTCATGTGGCGTAAAACCGACCATCGTTTTAAATGCCCGGGTAAAAGGGCCGACCGAGGCAAAACCACTCTCCAAGCCGACAACGACCACCGGCCAATGGCCTTTGCTTGGGTCTGCCAACAGCTTTTTCGCATGTGCAATGCGCAGGGTATTAATAAACTGATTAAAGTTGCTGGCCTGAAATTGCGAGCGCAGCAATTTACTGATCCGGTACTCCGGCACATCGAGCTGCCTGGCCAGATCGGTCAGTCGCAGGTTTGCTTGCAAAAATAGCTGCTGCTGAAATAGCAATTGGCGGATGCCATCACAAAGTAACTTGTCAGCTGCTGTGATGGATAAAACCTCAGGTTCAGCGTCAATCCGCGGGGCCATTTCGCTGGTCATTTTAGTATTCGTGTCAGCTGAAGCATCAGCTTTAATGGCGGTGCTATGTCGATGAAACCGGTTATAAATCAGCCACTGAGTCACCAGGAGCACCGCTAAAGCCGCACCGGCGGCCAACATCTCACGCACCAAAGGTACATCTGTATTGGCCTGCCAGATTTTCGCAACGACACCCCCACTGGTAACAGCAGCAACATAGGTCCCCAAAAACAGCTGCCGCTGCCAACGTTCAGCAGCATCCGCCGTGCGATAACCGCGACAGCCTTCCCAGAAGGCCAGCATCATCAACGACGACGACAGTAAAACCAGCAGTTCTTGCACTGCAATCCGGGCCGAGCTTATCAGGGGTGAATTCTCCGGCCAGAACAGCTGCAAGAGCTGCAACGCCTGCAACGCAATAATCAGCAGCGCAACAGCGGCTGCCGCGAGTAAATGTCGTAATCGTATTGCCTGCTGTTGCCGAAACAACGCCCGCGCCACCAGCCAATAACCATTGCAGGTCAGGCAGACGCCCATGCCCAGCACATACTGGTACAAGCCAAGTTCCGCGCCGCCCAGTTGCTTAATCGCCATGATGGCGATCGAACCGCAAAATGCCGCAAACAGCAGATGGATAGGCTGTTTTTGCCGGACCCATAGCTGGCTGCACAACAGCACAAAACTGACCAGCAGCAGCGTGATGTAAATGGTCTGGAACATCGGGCGACTCCGGCACGAAAAGATAGTTGATGCTAACAGCAGTTTTTCAGTGCGGTCAAAACAAAAATTGTCACTAAAAACCTTCGCCGCCACGCGCCAAAAAAGTACCGCTTGGCCGGGATATTTTTGAAAAACCATACACCGAATTTCAAATTCGGCGCGAAAGCAGCGGTGTTCTGGCTGATGATCCAGGCTGGTATTAAGTCAATCAGGTAAAAATATGTCGGAGCATAATGTAGCAAGGCAGGCTGTTCGCGCCGAGCCTTTAAGTCATTCTCAAAATGAGTCGCAAAGTAAATCGATAAACGACACACAAACGATGCGCAAATCCAGCAGTAATCTCGCCGCAAGGGTATTAAACGGCAGTGTGATCAGCTGGTGGTTGCTGGCATTGATCGGCCAGTGGTTGTTTGCCAGTTATATTGCCGTGCGTTACGGCGGCCCGGTGCTCGGTGGTAATTATGCTGCGGTCAACCAAGGCGATCACATCATGGGCTATCAGCCTGGGGCAACAACACATAACCTGATGTATTTCAGCCATATTCTACCGGCGATTTTGCTAAGCATCTGCGGCGTGCTGCAATTGATCCCGCAGATCCGGCAAAAACTGCCGGTGTTACATCGTTGGAATGGCCGGGTTTTTATGCTGCTTGGCATTTCCGGTGCGCTGACCGGGCTGTATCTGACCTGGATAAGTGGCAGCAGACTCAGCACCATTGGTGCCATCGGCATTACCCTGAATGGCTTGTTGATCCCACTGGCCATTGTGCTGGCCTGGCGCTATGCGGTGGCGCGCAACTTCACCGCTCACCGACGCTTTGCCGTGCATAGCTTTTTGCTGGTCAACGGCGTCTGGAGTTTTCGGTTGTACCTGTACGGCTGGTTCGTGTTAAATCAGGGACCTAACGGTAACACCGGCTATCTTGATGGTCCGGCCGATATTTTTTTCTCATTTGCCTGTTATGTCATTCCAATGCTGGTGGCGGAACTGGTGTTTTGGGGGCAGCGCCAAACCAGCTCAGGTAGAAAGTGGTGGGTGGCTGGGGTGATGACCATTGGCGCTTTATTGACCTTGGTTGGCATTGTCGCCGTGACGATGGCGACCTGGTGGCCGGTGATCCGTGGTTAGCTGTAGTTCACTTTAGTTAACCGCGATTTTGCAGGCAAAAGGCGGTTGCAGACCTTTAGGCTTTGCAACCGCTGCTCCGGCATTTATTTAGCGAGTGGTATTTGCTAATTGATGTTTACCTATCAAATCAACTGAATAGTCACCGCGATATTGCCACGGGTGGCTTTTGAATATGGGCAAATCTGATGGGCTTTTTCGGTCAACTTTGCTGCGATCGCCGGATCCAGACCCGGCAGACTGACGTTCAGTCGTGCTTGCAAAAAATAAGCATCGTCGGTCAGACCTAAATCAATTTCGGTATCCACTGCGGTATCGGACGGCAGCGTGATTTTAAGCTCTGCTGCAGCCTTTCCCATCGCGCCAATAAAACAAGCCGACCAGCCAGCAGCCAGCAATTGCTCTGGATTGGTGCCCGGGCCAGACGAGCCTGGCGCCGATAGCTTGATATTTAACCGGCCGTCAGAGCTCTGCGATTCGCCGTTGCGACCGCCGGTGGTGTGGGTCTTGCCTGTGTAAACAACTTTGTCGATGGTTGTGATCATGATTTTTTCCTCTTAGGTGCTGAATGCTTTGCCGGTCAAGGCGCGGCATATTTTTAGCTTGGTTCAGCTTGGTTCAGCTTGGTTCAGCTTGGTTTGAGATTTCCGGGAAGGGCCAGATGGTGTCCGCCCCTGTGATGCAGTTTTGCATTGTCATGTGCCGCAGATATGTCCTGATCAGCCCGCGCTGTAATGTTTTGTAGCTGGCGGCCTGATTGATACAAACGGATACAAACGCAAACACCAAAGCCAACAACATCGCTGTTTCGGGGCAATTTGCAAGGTTCCAGCCGCGCTACCGCTTAAGTCGCAATGTATCTGTTTGTTTCTAACGCCGGTTCCGTTGCAGTCGCGTACAAATCCACCGGTTACCCGATACGTGGTGGATACAACAGTGCGGCTAAATAGCTACACCCGAATAAGCAACTCTTGTTCGGAAATGCGCCGTAACGGCATCAGCACGCGGACATGCCGCGTTCAAATCTGGAGAAACAACATGTCTCGTAATCAATCAACAAATACCACGCGTTTAGGCTTTATGGCGGTCGCATTATTAGGTGGCCTGAATTTGAGTACAGCCGCTTTTGCGATGGATGAATTGCCGCAGGGTTATCAACTGACCACTTTGGTGAAAGTCGGCGAAGGCAAATGTGGTGAAGGTAAATGTGGTGGAGAAAAGTTTGGTGGTGCAGAAAGCAACACCAAAGTTGCAGCAACCGAAGGCAAATGTGGCGAAGGTAAATGTGGTGACGCATCTTTTGCTACCACCGATACCGACGACGATAGCCTGGTGTCGCGCAAAGAATTCCTAGCCGTGGCGCCAACCCGCGCTGCAGTGTTTACCGAAATCGACGTCGACCAAAACGGTTTTTTGTCAGAAGCCGAAACCTTCAACTACATGAAAAATGTTTATGAATCCAATGGCAAAGCAGTGCCACAAGAGCTGTTTACCCGCCTGAGCCAGGCGAAATAGTAAGCATGTTGTGTTAACACCCGCCCTCGTCATGCTTCGGCTGCCGGGGGCTTTTTGCCTTCTGGAGGGTATGATGACCAATACAACGACTAATACAACGACCAATACAACGACTAGTACAGTGAATAGCACTAAGACTAAATTAAACACTTTACAAGGTGCCGGTCTCGGCTTACGCCGGGCGATGTTGCCCGAATTACTGGCAATGGATAGCACTGCGGTTGATTTTCTGGAGTGTGCGCCTGATAACTGGATTGATGTCGGCGGCGCTTATGGCAACCAGCTGATGAGTCTAGCCGAACAATATCCGCTGAGTTGTCATGGCTTGTCGTTGTCGTTAGGGGGGCCGGCGCCGCTGGACCGTGATTTGCTAAAGCGTACTCGTCAGTTTCTGGACCGTCACCAAGTACCGTTGTTCAGTGAACATCTGAGTTATTGCTCTGATGAAGCCCAGCTCTACGATTTACTGCCGTTACCTTTTACCGATGAGGCGGTGTTGCATGTAGCAGCCCGGATCCGTGAAGTGCAGGATCAGTTAATGCGGCGGATTGCTGTGGAAAATATTTCCTACTATGCCGCGCCTTTTCAAGCGCTGGCAGAAATTGATTTCCTGAATGCCGTCGTGCGTGAAGCAGATTGTGATTTGCTGTTGGATATCAATAATTTGTATGTAAACTCGGTGAACCATAACTACGACGCCAGCGCTTATCTGGCGGCGGTGCCTGCTGATAAAGTGGTGTGTATCCATGTGGCCGGGCATTACGACGAAGCGCCGGATCTGAAAATTGATACCCATGGCGCTGCTGTGAAAACTGACGTCTGGCAGTTACTGCAACAGGCTTATCAACGTTTTGGCGCTGTGCCCACGGTGCTGGAACGGGACTTTAATTTTCCGCCGCTGGCTGAGCTATTGACTGAAGTTTCGCACGTTCGCCATTTGCAACAGCGGGAAGCCAGTTATGGATAAGACCCTTGAGCAACAACTGCTTTGTCTGGCGTGTTATGTGCGTGATCCGTCCGGTTCGGTGCCACCTCCGGGCATTGAGCCACGGCGGCTGGCCATTTACCGGCAGCTGTTTTATGGCAATATCGAAGCGCTGCTGGCGGCAGGTTTTCCGGTACTTTGCGCCAGTGTTGGCGCAGAGCACTGGCAGCGGCTGGTGCAGGATTTTTATGCCAACTTTCGCTGCCAAACGCCACTGTTTACTGAGCTTGGTGCGGAGTTTGTGCTGTATCTGGAGCAAGGGGCGGCGCAGCGATTAAAGCTGCCGTTATGGCTGGCTGAGCTGGCACATTACGAGCGGGTCGAAACTGCGTTGCTGTTGCGTGATGCGCCGCAGTTTGCTGCTGTGCCTGCTGTTAGTCCGGTTGCCGCTGTTTTAGGCGCTGCGGATTTGCTGAATGCAGTGCCGGTGTTATCGGCGCTGGCCTGGCCGTTGGCGTATCAATGGCCGGTCTGTGATATTGGCCCCGGTTATTTACCGGAACAGTCATTGCAGCAGCCGTTAACGCAACCATTAACGCAACCGTTAGCGCAACCAACTTTGTTACTGGCGCAGCGCAAAGCTGACTTCAAAGTGTACTTTTCACGTTTGGCACCACTGGTTTATGCCTTGCTGGTGTCGATTGAGCAACAGCAGTGGTCAGCACGACAGCATCTGGCTGCATTAGCACAAATGATGGGCGTCGAGCTGGCGGCACTGTTACCGCAAGGCACAAAGTTGCTGGAGCAGCTGCGGGGGCAGGGCGTTATAACGTTTTGAAATGTAACGTTTTGAAATGTAAGGTTTTCTAGCTTGGCAATGCCAGTTGCAACACAAATATCAGCACCAACATCAACTTCTCCTAAAAATATTCACTACCGCTCACAAATACTAAAAGGGCTGAAATAAACGTCAGCCCTTTTGGTATTGGTGAGCGGGTTCAGACCCTTAGCAACCGCGCTTACGCAGCAGCGCATCCAGACTCAGCTGGCCCGCACCTTTGAACAGTAGCAGGAATAGCGCCACCAGGTAAATCAGCGGTAATTTGTAGTTGCCGTAGCCTTTGTCACTGATGGAATAACCCATCGCCAGTTCCGCCAGCGTGGACCACTCGGCCGGCCAGTGCACAGCAGCAATGGCGACCACAGTCAGTGCCATCAGCGACAAGCTGGCCAAGCGGGTGCCAAGGCCAAGCACAATCAGCACCGGCGCTATCAGTTCAATCCACATCGACAGCTGCCAATTCAGGCTGGCCGGAAACAGCTGAAATGGCCATGGGAAATTCGCCTGTATTTGTACAAACCAGTTTTCTCCTTGCCATTTTTCTACACCGGCCTCAAAAAACTCCCAGCCCAGCCCAGCCACAATCGCAATGGGATATCTGCCAGCCATAACCCAAGGGTATTTAATGTTTGATCTGTGGTTCTAAAAAGTGTGTTGAGAGAAGGGTTCATCAGCGCTTGTCTCATCACAGAACTCCTGCTTGTGAGCTTTTGCGGGCACGGATTGCGGTTTTGGCGGTGAGTTTCAGCACAATCGCTGACACCATGATGCTAAAGCCGATCAGGTACCAAGGGTGCAGCGGCAGCCGTTTATAAAATGACAAACAGAAAATTGCAGCGATCACCCAGGTGCCGGTTGAGTGCAGCCATTTCCAGGTGCGAAAACCCAATAACCGCACCATCACCGGGAACGACGTGATAGTCAGCAGCAAAATAAACAGGTAGCCGGTGGAGCCCGGAATATTGGCAGCCGGGGTGCGGCCGGCCCAGAAGGTTTCCGGAAACAACTGCGCATAGGTCAGGATCAGGATGCCGTGCACCAGATGCGAAAAAGCAAAGGCTAAGCCAAGGAAGCGCCGTTCCCTCAGTAACGCCTTAGTGCCATTGGTTGGCACCAAGGTGACCAAAGATGATGCTAAAAACGTCAGTAAAAACAAGGCAAATGAGGTGCGGGCGGTGACGCGGATGGCACTGCGTAACGCTTCGACCAGTTCGGTATGTAACAACATGGTGGTGGTGGCGAACAGTAAAACCAGTAACGACATTAGTAGAAATAAAGTCCAGCCACGCAGGCCGGACCCGGAATTGGGATAAGTCATGGACAGGATCCTTCAGGTTTAGCGCGACGGGCGGGTGCCATCGCTGCTTCGCTGTCCATTCTGTGGTGGCGCTGTATCCTGCGTGTGTCGGTGAACTGGCCTTTTGTATCTCTATGTAGCAAAACCACAAAGTATTAAAACCGAAACTTCACAACGGTGGCGGCAACTCGACCGTGACACAAAGCCCGCCGCTGGGACGGTTTTGTAACGTCAGTCGTCCGCCAAGTGCCTGACTGAGTTGTTGCGCGATTGCCAGCCCTAAACCCGTACCCCCGGTATCGCGGTTGCGGGAACTTTCTACCCGATAAAAGGGTTGCAGCACTTGCGCCAGCTCCGCTTCAGGGATGCCGGGGCCGTTATCCAGCACTTGCAGCAGGATACCAGAGGCACTACTTTGCACATGCAACTCGGCACTGCCGCCAAATTTTATTGCGTTATCAAGTAGATTGGTCAGTACCCGGCGCAGCGCATGCGGCCGGGTATTGATGATGGTGCCGCTGCCGCCTGTACTTTTGTCTAAGCTGCCGTCCGCTGCGCCGATGAGCCTGACCGGCTGGCCGCTGTCCTGATAATCACAGACTAAACTGTCGAGAAACGCATCCAGATCAATCCGGCATTCCGGCTCCGCCGCACTGTCCATGCTGCGGGCGTACGCCACCCCTTCACGCACCAGATGTTGCATTTCGCTTAAATCACCCCATAACTTGTCTTTTTCCTGCGAGCCATGCATTTGCTCCACCCGCAGTTTCATCCGGGTGATGGGGGTTTGTAAATCGTGCGAAATTGCCGCCAGCAGTTGCATCCGCTCTTTCAGAAAAGCCGCTATCCGGCCTTGCAAGGTATTAAACGCCCGTGCCGCATACACCACTTCACTGGGGCCTTGTTCCACCAGATCCGGGCTTGGCGTATCGGGATCGAGTTGATCAACCGCCTGCGCCAGCCGGGTCAGTGGCCGGATTGCCATATGCACCGCCAGCCAGGTACACCCCAGTAACACCAACAGCTGCAGGATCAACACCACCGGCAACCACTGGGCAATTGGGATGCCACCCGGTGTCACATCCAGGATCAGCGAGTTGCCGTCTGTTAACCTCAGCTGCACCTGAAAATGCGGCATCGGCCCCGGCACATTAAAAAACTGTGGCTGAAAACGCGGGTTCACCGCCTGTGCAATGGTATGGGCGGCCAGTGGCGCTTGTTGTATATTCATTGGCTCGCCGAGCGGTTTTGGTTGCAGCCGATAGCGGTAGTTACGCCGCTCCAGCAGCGGTAGCCATTCGGCCCGTTCATTGGCCGGTAACCGGTCCAGCAAAGCGACCGCTGTACTGACATCGGTCGATAAGTTCGTCAGCATCACATTGCGGCCGGTATGGTAGCGCTCGTAAAACTGCGAGCTGAACGATAAGCCATACGCCAGCACCAGACCGATAAATAGAATCAGTGCCAGCCGGGCGGCCAGACTTTGCGGTAGACGCAGTGGCATCATCAGGTTCCCGGCTCGAGCAGCTGCAACGGTAGGGTAAAGACATAACCTTCATTACGTACCGTTTTAATACAAGCTGCTTCCCGCGCATCATCCCGCAAGCGCTGCCGCAAACGACTGACCAGCAAGTCAATCGAGCGGTCGAAAATGTCGGCTTCGCGACCCTGTGTCAGGTTCAGTAATTGTTCGCGGCTCAGGACCCGTTGTGGATGATCCAAAAATACCCGTAATAACCGATATTCGGCGCCGCTCAGCGACACCACAGTGCCCGCGGTATCGAGTAAATGCCGCGCGCTGGTGTCCAGCCGCCACTCGCCAAAGGCTATCAGCCGGTTACTTTCAGTGATTTGCAGATTTGGCGGTAACATCCGGGTTCGTCTGAGCACCGCATTGATCCGCGCCAGCAATTCACGGGCAGAAAAAGGTTTGGTCAGGTAGTCGTCGGCGCCCATTTCCAGGCCGATAATGCGGTCGGTTTCGTCACTGCGCGCGGTCAGCAACACTACGGGGATGGCTTTGTGTTTGCCGACCCGAAGTTCACGGCACAACCGCAGGCCGTCATCGCCCGGCATCATAATGTCGAGCACAATTAAATCGACCGCATTGGCTTCCAGAAAGGTGCGCATTTGCCGGCCATCGGCGGCCAGACTGATCCGCATGCCATTTTTACTCAGGTAGTTGCCAACCAGTTCGCGGATTTCCCGGTCGTCATCCACGATCAGAATGTGTTCGATATGTTCCATGACCATCCTCAGATTGGCGCTTGCTGCTGGCGTTGTCGCTGGCAATGCGATACCCGGTATTGTAAACAGGAGTATGATCCGAAACAGCTTTCCTGAACAGTAGCGCTTTAAAAGCCTCGCTGCTTTTTGCGTCGATCCAGCAAAATAAGCGCCGCTTTGGCAGATGTTTTCCTGTCAAAAGCGGCGTATGCTCAGCATCATTTCCTCTTAGGTAACAGCTTATATAACAGCTTTGCCCGCCGCTTCCCTGCGCCTGCGACTAGTAACATTTTCGCCGTTGAGACCCCAGTTGTCGGTGTTCACTTCATCGATAATGACAAAAGTGGTGGCAGGGTCTTTGTGCAATACCTTGCTTAGCAACTCAGTAACACCCTCGATCAATTGCAGTTTTTGCTCGGTGGTGACCCCTTCATCGGTCACCCGGATATTGACGTATGGCATGGTTCTATTCCTCTGTTTGTGAACTTGTTGGTGAATCTGCTTATGAACGACTACCAGGTACCGGCAGCAGCACCGCCATCAACCGCCATAATAGTGCCGCTGACATATGCAGAGTCAGTCAGGTACAACACCGCAGCGACAATGTCCTCGACTGAACCGGTTTTGCCACTTGGCGACAGCTGATTCAAAAAGGCTTTGGAATCGGCAAAACTACCGTGTAACGGCGTTTCGATAATGCCAGGCGCCACCGCATTGACCCGCACATTGACCGGCGCCAGCTCGACTGCCAGATGGCGGGTGGCGGCGTTAATGCCACCTTTAATCAGCACCGGTAAGGTGGCCGGTAGTTTGGCCGTTGGCTGCAGACCGATATTAGCGGTGATATTCACGATATGCCCGCCGCCAATGCTTTGCATATGGCTGGCTGCCTGCTGCACCGGGTAGAAAAAACCCTGCAGGTTGGTCGCAACCAACGTAGCCAGATCGGCGGTTGTGTAGTCGCTGACCGGTTTGGCGATAAACGCACCGGCATTGTTAATCAGCACATCAACCTGGCCGAACTTTTCGATGGCCTGCATAAATAACGCTGCGGCGGTTTCAGGCAAGGCGATATCACCGGCCACCGCTAAAAAGTTGTCTGGGTTACCCAGTTTAAAGGCCGCCTGCTGCAAGCGTTCCAGGGTACGGGCGTTACCAACGACATTGTCACCACGTTGCAAATACGCCGCGGCGATGGCAAAACCAATACCGCTGGACGCGCCGGTGACGATGACTGTTTTTTTGCTGTTACTCATCATTTGCTCCTCAAAGCTCTTTAAGTGACACCCAAAAGCGGGGTCAGTGGGAGCACTTTACTCTTGCGTTTGAGTGCGATAAATATCGTAAATATTGATTCACTTGATACATAATGTAATTAATCTTGGCACTGTGCAGTACTTAGAGGTACTGAGGAGCAGCGATGAAACGTATCTTCGACGATAAACAATACAGCGGTATTGAGCTGTTTTGTCTGGCGGTTGAATCCGGCAGTTTTACCCAGACCGCACACAATGCCGGCATTACCCCAGCCGCTGTCAGCCGGTCGATTTCGCGGCTGGAAGACCGGCTGGGGGTCAGACTGTTTGTGCGGACAACCCGCCAGATCCGGCTGACCGACCACGGCCAGCGTTATTATCAGCAATGCCGTGACGCGCTGCAGCGGCTGATGGATGCCGAGCGGGAAGTCAGTGGCGAGCAGTTGGCGCCTGCTGGATTGCTGCGGATCAGTGCTCCAACGCCTTATGCCCACTTTCGGTTGCTGCCGTTATTACCCGAGTTCCGGCGGTTATATCCGGCGGTGCAGTTTCATCTGCATCTGGGTAATAGCAATATTGATTTTGCTGCCGATAATATCGACCTCGCGATCCGGATGCGTGACCCCAAAGATTCCAACCTCATTGCCCGTAAACTGGAAGACGCCGCTTTAACACTAGTGGCGGCGCCGTCGTATTTGCAGCGCGCTGGTGCACCGGACAGCTTAGCGTCACTGCAACAGCACGACTGCCTGCAATTTGAATTGCCCAGCACCGGTCGCGCTATTCACTGGTTATTTATGCAAAATGGCCAGCAAGTTGAGGTTCAAACCAGTGGTAGTTACAGCTGCAGCGATGATCTGATGGGGGTTGTGACCCTCGCCAAACAAGGTGCCGGACTGGCGCAGACTTACCGGTTTATCTTTGCCGAAGCCATAGCGCGCGGCGAACTGCTGGAGTTATTACCCCAGCACAGCGGCACCTCTCGCCCGGTTTATCTGCTGTACCCGCACCTGCGGCATATGCCATTACGGCTGCGGGTGTTTGTCGATTTTTTACTGGCGAGGCTACAACACTGATTTGACTGTGTCGCTTCACCAAAGGGACTATTTTTGGTATTTGTACCGGCAATTGTGATTGGATCAGACCGTCAATTTTTGCCTGTAGCCGCGGGCCAAGCAGCAGAATATGTCGAAAAACAGCGGCTGGAAGCAGCGCGCATCCAATGAAAAACCGGGTATCGGTTGTTATTTTGGTTGCGACAGCGGATACCAGAGTTCTGGCCGTTGCAGTGGTACGTCGTCCGGCAAAAGTGGATTGTGTAGGGTAAACACCCGGCGCTTATCAATCTGCAATTGTTGCAATAAACCGCCATAGTATTGATTAAACAGCTTATTTAACTTGCCATCCTGTTGTGCTTGTTCCAGGCCGCAGAGCAAAGTGTCGGCCAGTGCTTTGTTGTCCTTAGCCACATAAAAGTACACGGCAGTGGGGTAGTACAGCAGGATATGCGGGTCGATCTGTAACTGCAGGTGTTGGTATTGTTGCTGGTCGTGCTGCACTTCCAGCACCGAACGCGGGAAGTAGTCGATACGGCCTTTTGCCAGCATCTGATACAGTCCGTCAAGGTCGCTACCAGCTTCTAAATTAAACTGATTCGCCCGCAAAATTTCGGTGTCGCTCCAGGTCGCAAACTGGCCAACTCGCAGCCTGGCTAAAGCTGCCTGAGTGTGGACATGCTTCAGGGTATCCAGGCCGTCTTTGCTGACCAGCGCCACCCGCAGCCCCATTAAGCCACGCATCAGCGGAAACGGCACCGCCCGATATTCGGCAACACGTTCGATACTGGCACTGCCAAACATCACATCAATGCCCTGACCGGCATTCATCAAATCAAATGCGCGTTTTTTCGGTAAATCAAGATTGGAAGCTTTGAGTTCAAATCGCTGCTGGCAGGGGTAACTCAATGCCAGTTGCAGTAAGTCGATGTAGTATTCATGGCGTGTTGCACCGGGGTAGTACACAGTTGTTACTGCTGTAGCTGGTTGATCTGCTGCTGCGGCTGGCACCATCACAACGCCCGGCAGCAAAGCAAGTAGTATGCTAATGAGTAAACCCGGCAGTCTGCCATGGGATCGGCTGGATTGCCGCAGTTGGAACAAACAGATCATTGGGATCAGCATATCGCCGGAAAAATAGGGTGACATGGGGTTCAGTATGCACCAGTTTGGAACAGTACTCCATGGTCAGGCTGACGCTGCGCCCTGTAGCCAGCGGGTGCAGGCAGCAGCGAAGCCGCAACATCAGGGATGACAGGTAAAACACCGAATGTTCAGCGAGTGATCTATATTCAAACTTGTCGCAGTGTGGTGATGTTCACCGAAATTCCAGGCCGTCATTTCATAGTTGAGAATTCATGCAACAGACATCGTTGTTCGGGTACAGATTGAAGGCACTGGCAGCGCTGTGCGGCAAAAAGGCTGTAATGGCGATTTGGGTATTGTTGGCCTTAGCGCCAGGCTGTCAGACTGCCATCGGCGCGACATTCAAGACCAATATGATCCAGTTTGATCCCTGGACCCGCTTAGTCGCCGGCGGCAATGACTCCCAGACCGAGGGGATCCTGGTCGATTTGCTGGATGAATTTGAGCGGCGTAGCGGCTATAAAACCGAAAGAACCATGGTGCCTTATGCCAGAGTTGAACAAAACCTGGAAAATGGCGTAACGGATTTTTCGTTAATGGCCTGGGGAGAAGCCCGGGCACGTTATGCCGAGCGTGGCACTTGTCTGGTGCCGTTGGCGTTTGGCGTGCGCGCCCGCAAAAATTTCCGCATCCGTAGCTATGACGATCTGTACAACATCCGTATTGGCACCCCACGTGGTCTGAAAATTGACCCCCGGTATGATGTTGATACCGCCATGAATAAACAAATGGTACTGGACTATACCACTGGCGTGATGATGGCGGGTTTAGGCCGGGATGTTGATGCGGTTGCCGGTTCATTGTCGACGATTAACTATTTGATTGCGCAGAACAAGATGCAGGACAGATTCGATGAGACGCTGGTGCTGAACACCACGCATCTGGCGGTGGCATTTTCCCGTAAATCACCGCTGTTTACCAAACGGCATCTGGTGAACCGCATTTTTGATTCGATGGAACAAGATGGCACCGCCAGGGCCATTTATCAAAAATGGCTGGGTGTGCAGAGTCATCAACTCAAAGACGAAGCGGTTGCTTCGAATTGTAAGTCTGGCAAATAACGGTCAAAAACGTTGTCGTCTGGCAAACATCATTCCGACCAATACCAACTAGTGACGTTATAGCGATAGTGCCGGGTGTTTGTTTCAGCAGACAGCGCTTTAACCCAGTGCTCAGAACCCGCTGACGACGGGTCAAACAACACACAACGGTTGAAAAAAGGCGCGATATGCACCGGGTTATCATCCTTGCCGCTAAAAACCAGTTCGCCGCCCTGATCGCTCTGCCAGTCTTCATTTAAATACAACAACATACACACTTCACGACCGGGTGAGTCATCGGCATGCTGATTGACAAAATCACGGGCTCCTAAGCGAAAATAATTGGTATTAACCTCAGGTTTTGCCACGTTAAGATCGGTGATTTGCACCTTAAAAATCCGCGATAACAACGCCATAAATTCTGGCCCGCGTAAAAACTGCAAAAACTCCTGCGCCGGATTAGCCAATGGCTGGGCGGCGGGGGAGTGCTGGGCTGAGGAGAGATGAGCAGTGCTGCTTTTAGCAATCGAATTATCAGCATCAGGCACCGCACGTTGCCAGACATCCCGCTGCACAAAACGTTGCGCCTGCGGGGTTTTCTGCCACTTCGCCTGATCCACATATAAAGCCGAGTAGGTATGGTGTTGTGTTTGCCAGCCATCTGCTTGCTGCAAAACGCGACTGACTTCAAGCAGTTTGGAGGTATCAAATAACTGATCAATCACCACATAATGGGGTGTCGAGTGCAGTAAAGCCGTGCGATAAGTGCGGATAGCAGGGGCGGTAATTTGCTGTTGATTCAGCCACATTCAGAGGACTCGCAGGTAGTGTTAGCTAACGTCTTAAAAGGCAGATGATACAATATTCTGAGCCATTGCAGGCAATGACTCAGACTCTGGTACTGACTTAGATTGAAGTCGGGCGCTGCATATTCCGGATAGAAAGCGGAACTGCAATACGGATCAAGTTCTGGTGATTGAAGCGCCACCATCAACCAGTGAGGCGGTGCCTGTCACAAATGACGAGTCGTCAGAGGCCAGATAGAGCACTGAACGCGCTAGTTCTTCAGGTGTCGCAACACGTTTTAGCGCATGCAACTGTGTCACAAAAGACTGTGATTCAGCACTGTCATTCATGCCGCGGTACATCGGCGTATCAACGGCTCCGGGTAACACTGCATTGACCCGCACGTTTTGAGGACCAAACTCTGCTGCCAACGCCTGAGTTAAGCCGATTAAACCTGCTTTGCTGGCGGCATAAGCTGCAACGCCGGGGAAGGCAAAGCTATAACCGACGAAGGTAGAGGTAAAAATGATTGAACCGCCACCTTGCTTCAGCATTTCCGGGACCTGATGTTTAGCTCCTAAAAAGGCACTGGTCAGGTTGGTTTCCAGTGTTTGCGCAAATCCCAAAGCCGATACTTCAGTGCTAGCACCCATTTCACCCAAGGTGCCGGCGTTGTTATAAGCAATATCCAAACGGCCGTACTGACTCACCGCTAAGTCGACTAAAGCTTTAGCATAGTCTTCAGCAATCACATCGCCTGCCAGCGCAATGGCTTCGCCGCCTTCTGCGTTAATTTCTGCCACTAAGCTTGCCAGTTCGCTTTCACGACGCGCCCCAACAACAACTTTTGCGCCTTCACGGGCAAACAACAAAGCGGTTGCCCGGCCAATCCCTGAACTGGCACCTGTCACAATCGCTACTTTACCGGTTAATTTTTGCATGATGAATTCCTCAATTTTAGTGAAACAAGGTCACATGACCTGCTTGGGATCAACTATATTGAATTGCTTTTAGTAGATGAAGGCCGCGAATATGAAGGTATTATTCATCTTTTATGAACGAATTTGTGAGCCGAAGGAGTTGGAATGGACAGACTCAGAGCGTACGAAATTTTTATGACCGTGGTGAGCAAGGGCAGCTTCAATAAAGCGGCTGATTTGCTGGATACCTCACCTGCCAATGTGACCCGTTATATCAATGATCTGGAAGCTTATTTGGGCTGCAGGTTGCTCAACCGCAGTTCTCGTAAATTGTCGCTGACCGAAAGTGGCGAGGCCTTATTTGAGCGCTGCAAGTCGATACTGGCGGAAGTAGCAGAAACTGAGGCTTTGGTCTCTTCCGCTGCGATCCAACCACGGGGCCGATTGCGGATCAATGCGCCTTTGAGTTTTGGTATTTTGCATCTGGCGCCATTGTGGCCTGAATTTATCCGACGTTACCCGGAGCTGGAGCTGGATATTTCGCTGGTTGACCGGGTGGTCGACATCGTGGAAGAAGGCTACGATTTGGTGATCCGTATTTCACGGGCTGGTTCGGTGAATCATGCTGCACGTAAGCTAGCCAGTTCGCATAACGTGTTATGTGCCTCTCCGGCTTATCTGCAGCGACATGGCACACCACTGATGCCGGACGATTTAAAAGAGCATGAATGTATCATTTATACCTATTCGGGAGACGAATGGAATTTTACTGACAGCAGCGGCAGAATTCAGCAGGTGAAAGTGAAAGGCAAGGTACACACCAACAATGGTGATACCGCAAGAGCCATGGCGCTGAGTGGTTGCGGCATTATCTGGCAACCGACTTTTCTGATCGGCCCGGATTTAGTCTCCGGCGCTTTGGTGGCCTTACTGCCGGACTACAAGTTGCCGGACATTGATGTACTGGCCATGTACCCAAGCCGACGTCATCTGAGTGTGAAAGTACGGGTCATGATTGACTTTCTGGTAGAAGCTTTTGCCGGAACTGCGCTCTGGGACCGCAAGGCAAAATGACCTCAGAGAAACATGACCGCCGGGAAAAATGACAAAAAGCCTGCAATATCTCAGGTGCAGGCTTAAGAAGTTAACAACAAGGATCCGTATGAAAGACTCAGGCTGCACCCGGAATTTTATAATTGGCTCATGCCGCCATCAGCAATCAGTTCGGTGCCGACAATAAAGGCCGAGTCTGCCGAAGACATAAACAGCACTGTTTTAGCCAGCTCATCCGGGGTACCAAAACGTTTCAGCGGAATTTGTTCCTGGATCGCTGTCGCCATCTGTTCCAGCTGTGCAGCATCCATACCCAAACGGCCGTACAACGGCGTGCTGACAGGACCTGGGCTGACAACATTAACCCGCACACCAAGCGGCAACAGTTCTGCAGACAAGGTTTTGGCAAAGGAAATCAGTGCCGCTTTACTTGCTGCATACACCGCAGAAGAAGGCATGCCGATATGTGCATTAATTGAACCGTTCAGCACAATGGCGGCACCACGATTTAACAGCGGCGTCAGCGCCTGGATGGTGAAAAAAGCACCTTTTACATTGACGTTAAACGTCTGATCCCACAGTGCTTCATCGATATCTAGCATTGGTGCGAACTTGGCAATACCGGCATTTAAGAAAATGGCGTCCAGTTTGATGCCTTGTTCCGCTAAAGTACCGGCTAATTGGGCGGCCGCTTTGATATCACCCTGATCGTTTTGCAACGCAATAGTGTTCGCGCCGATCAACGTTTTCGCCTGATCCAGCGTCGCCTGATCACGGCCGGTAATGACCACACGAGCGCCTTCTTGGGCATATTGAATGGCTGTCGCCAAACCAATACCGCTATTGCCACCGGTCACTAACACTGTTTTGTTGGTAAATCTGTTCATATAACACTCCTGATGCTGTTGGGTTTTGCTTTCGCGTCGACTGTTGTGGACTGCGTAGCTTGTTAAAAAATCTACCCTGGTTGCGATGAGCCACTTAGGTCGTAAGGCTCAGGCGTTGGCAGTGAGTGAAATATAAACATTCAGAACTTGTCGAACAAACCCACAACTATGGATGATTCGTTCATCTTTTGTGAATGATGACGGGTCTGGCTGGTGATGGCAAAAAGCACGGGTTCTTAAGAAAACGCTGCTGCGTTGCCACTTTACCTGATACTCGCGCGCTTACGCTGCAGCAAAGTACGACCCAGCCAATACAGCGTCGCCACTAACACCAGCAGCACAGGGATGGCCAGGACCGGAACCCCAAACACCGCGCTTTTGCGCACCATAGCCGGGAAGACTTGCATTTGACCAGTGAAAAAAGACCCGGTGGCGATCAACATCGCAAAACACATCCGCCACAGATGCCGCACCAACCGCTGGGCACCAACGATTTGTCCTGCCCGCAACAAACGAACATCCAAAGCGGCACACAGCAGACTGATGGTGCCAAACACCATCAGCGTCTGTGGCGGACTATTTTTGGTGATTAAAGTTTTTGGATCTTCAAGGAAATTGAACCACAGGCTGAGCGCATAAATACCCAGTAACGCCGCCGCAAAGGCAAACCATGCCAGCACCGCGTAACTATCCTGTACCTTGCGTTTGATGACCAACCAGGATGTACAGACCAGATAAGCAGTAAACAAAGCGGCAACACCGGTCACGTGGTCGATGCGTAAGAACAGTGAAACGATGGCGGCACTGCCCGTCATGATCAGCATCGAAATGGTAAATAGCGTACCGGACTTGCGATGCAGCGGTGAGCCTTTGGCGGCAATCATCGCCATTGCGCCAGCCAAGATCGCCACTAAGCCCGCGATAATATGGATCCAAGTCATAAAAAACCTTTTGTCGTTGCAGATTTGATGCTGACAGAATATGTCAATTCACGACGTATTTAGGCGCTGCTATTGATGAAATACGGATCGGAAAGAACTGACGACGTTCTGGGCGGACCGGCGACGAAAACCGCGGTAATTGCTGCGGCTACATAGTTGTGGATACATAGTGGCGACTACATTGTTATGGACGGGGGGAGGCGCCCGTCATTCATCTGCCGATATCGTCATTTACGCCAACCAAGGCGTCAGCCATCATCTGGGGGCATCCATGACACCACTTTGCAGTGTAAGCTAGGCGTATTCCCTCATTGCTAAACGCATCGAGATTAACAATGAAAAATTCTGCTGATATTTTAGGTCTCGTTTAACCATGCAACATCATGAACCTTCAGTTTCATTACCAACGACCCCGCCAGCGCCACCGGCGATGTTTGGTTGGCAGCGGCTGCGGATAGTTCTTTTGGCCTGTGTGCTGTTCAGCGCGCTCTGGATCCCCATTTTTGTTTCCAGCTGGTTCATACCGCCAATCCGCCTACTTATGCTCGGGGGCTTGCAATTGCTCGTTTTTGGCATCTTCGAGCGCTGGCCGAAGCGATTGCCGCGCTGGATGGCGCGCTGGTTGCTCCAGGTGTTAGCGGTCGCTGTTGTGGCGCCTTTTGCTGCGGTGTTGATTATGTCCGTAACCTCGTTTTCTCATCCGGAAGTGTGGAGCACCGACCCGAAAAGAATGTTTGGCTTTGCTATTTTGCTTTTCATCGGTTTGTTAGTGTCGCCGTGGATTGCGATGTCGGCGTTGTACCGCCATATCAACGGCCAGGCGCAGCGGCAGGCGTTGTCGTTTGAGCTGGAACGCAGTAAGTTGGCCAGAGACGCGTTGGATTCACGGCTGCGTTTATTGCAGGCGCAGGTCGAGCCGCATTTTTTGTTTAATACGCTGGCGAACGTGCGGGAGCTGGTTGATTCCGGCTCGTCACAGGCATCCGAAGTGCTGGGGAGTCTGATCACTTATTTACGCGCGGCCGTGCCCAATTTGCATAACAGTGCCACCACGTTGGGACAAGAATTAGAATTGGTGCGGGCTTATCTGGAATTGATGCATATGCGGATGCCCGATCGGCTGCAGTTTACCATTCAGGCTGAACCCGCAGCTCTTGCCGTGCAATGCCCGCCGATGACCTTGCTGACGTTGGTGGAAAACGCCATCCGGCATGGCATCGATCCCAGTGAAGAAGGCGGTCAAATCGACGTCTCGGTGCGATTACAAGACGGACGTTGTCTGGCGGAGGTGAAAGACACCGGTGTTGGGTTAAGTTGCGGGCTCAGCAGCCAGCAGAGCAGTAAAGGCTTAGGCACTGGCCTCGCCAATCTGCGGGAACGCCTGCAGCTGGTTTTTGCCGGTCAGGCGCAACTCAGCCTGACGGCGCTGGAGCCACATGGTTTTTGTGTCAATATCAATATTCCGGCGCAATGGAGTCCTGCAGTGACTGCACCAACTGCCGTATCTTCAGGAGACTAAGATGCTTTTAAATCAGCCGACTTCAAATCAGCCAACCGCACTCATCGCCGACGATGAACCGTTGCTGCGCAGTGCGTTAGCCCGGATGCTGGCGGCTACCTGGCCAGAATTAACTATTGTGGCGCTGGCGCGTAATGGCCGTGAAGCGCTGGAACAGTATCAGCTGCATAAACCCACCGTATGTTTTCTCGATATCCATATGCCGGGGATGACCGGCATTGAAGCCGCGCGCCAGATCGGCCGCGGTGCGCACCTGGTGTTTGTCACGGCCTACAGCGAATATGCCGTCGAAGCGTTTACCCAGGGCGCATTAGATTATTTAGTTAAACCGGTGGTACAGGATCGACTGGCCGAAACGGTGCAGCGGCTGCGGGAAAGGTTTGGGACTGCCCAACAAGCGCCTGACATCGAGCTGTTATTGGACAAATTGGAAACGCGGTTACAGAAAAAAGCCGCGCCAGAACCGTTACGCTGGATCAAAGCATCCATTGGCCAATCAGTGCGGATGATTGCGGTCAGCGACATTGATTTTCTCCGTTCCGATGAAAAATATACGCTGATTGGCTGGCGCGATCACGAGGGAAAAGCTGCAGAAGCACTGATCCGCACTCCACTAAAAGAGCTGGTCGAGCAGCTGGATGCCAGCCACTTTGTGCAAATACACCGCTCGGTGGTGGTCAATCTGGCTAGGGTCAGCCACGTGATCCGCGGCGACAACGAAACCGCCACGGTCTACTTAAAAGGCCGCAGCGAAAACCTGCCGGTGAGCCGCAGCTATTTACATCATTTTAAGCAGATGTGAGCTGAGTGTCGTGGATGTGTGATTTGACGGCTGAATGCAGCAGGGCGTGAGTTTAGCCGTTGTCAGCAGAAATGGTCCCTGCCATATCAATCACTTGCCAGTGGCCAAATAAATCAAGTCCTGCGGCTCTGGCTAAAGCTGTTGAGGCCAGGTTGTCGGTCTGACAACGGTATTGCGGCTGATAACCCTGTTCACAGGCGTAATGGCTGATCGCCCGGATCACGTTGCGCGCATGACCAACCCCACGATAATCTGGCAAAGTTAATACACCGGTATCGGCTATTTGTTCGCCGTCCCATGGATACATACTGGCAGCGCATACCAGTTGGCCATCAACAAAAGCACCAAACACTGCCCAATGGTCAAGTTCCACGTAGGCGTCATCCAAATCCTGCGCAGATGCCCGGGACTGGAACCGGGTGAACAAAGGCGCGTCCGCTGCGTGCAATTGCCGTACATGCGCCACTGGCGCTTGCTGTAGCAACGCCTGCTGACTTGCTGCGCTGAAATAAAACAGCTTGTCCGCGCCATACAAGCGGATGCCAGCGTCCTGCAGCCGTTGTCGCAGTAAAGCCTCTGTGAACCCTGGCTGCAGCCCAGATCTAAGGCCAGAACTAAGCCCGAGTTGGCTGGCGATATCAGGTGCCATCACCGCCCAAAGCTGGCCGCCGACGGATTGACGCAGCATCAACCGGCGATCCGGTGGCAGTGTGGAGCTGATCACTACTGTCAGTTGTTCGCCCCGGTAGATCACGTCACCGCGCAAAAATAAATTGTGCCAATAGGCTTCGATTGTCGGCGAAAACTGGGTCAACATGTGCTATTACTCCGGGATTTGCATGCTGTAATCAGGGCAGCGCCAATTGTTTAGCAAAAAATTCTACCACACGTGGGTTCATGGCATCGTGGAAAACCTGACGATCAAAGCCGTCCGGATCCCTGCAGATTGGCGCCAGTTTCAGGATGCCACAAGGGGCGAGAAATGACAGATGTGCGGCGTTTGGTACCAGCTGGAATTCGACGCTGCTGCCAAGTTGATCACGGATCACTTGGGCATTGCTTGTCGCCGGCACATTATCATCTTGGTCGCCTTGCCATAACTGTACCGGCATTTTGACATTGGCCAGTGCGTCTGGGCCTTTGAATGTAAAGCCAAGACCCGGCGCGGCGATGACGACGGCTTTAATCCGCGTGTCTACTAGAAAGCTATCAAAATTGGCCGGCAGATTTGAACCGAGCAGGAAGGAATTAGCCTGACGCAGCATATCGCAGGCAAACTCATTTTGAGCGGCACAATAGGCCGCCACTCCCCGCAGATCCGGTTTGGCACCGGCAGCGGTCAGCACGGTGAAAGCACCTATCGAAAAGCCATAAGCGCCAATGCGGTTGGCATCTATGCGTTGATGCTCCGGCCATTGCTGCAGCATATAGTCGATGCTTACCCGTAGCTGTGCAGTGCGGCCGGTAAAGTAGGCTGGCGTACCAACCGAGCTTATATCAAGATAATTATCACTGTGCATTGGAGCGGCCACAACAAAACCCGCAGCAGCCAGCGCCAGTGCGAGATCGGCGTGGCTGGTTACGGAGCCGCCAGTGCCGTGAGACAAGACGATGAGCGGTAATTGGTTGCCAGCAATGGCCCCGTTCGCTGCGACTTGCATGAAAAAACTGCCTGCCCATTTGGGCGCTGTTGGCGTCTGAGTGGGGTACCAGATCGCGACCATCATTGGTTTGCCGTCCGCATCTTTGGCTTGCACAGCCTGAAATCCGACCGGCCGCTCTGTGCTTAGTGCATTCCAGAACAAGATGCTGATCAGCATGCCAATGAGCGTGGCCACCACCGCTATCATGACCACAGTCCATTTTAACATCCTGCGGCCAAGGGGCTGCCGGTGCGGTTTACCTGTTGTCGCTGCTACGTTTTGTTGGGTATTCATTGATGAGTCTCCAAATACATAAAGGGCCTTATTCCACAGGTATTTCAACGATAAAGTTGCAGCCACGTCCGTGAAGACCTTGCTCCAGCCGGACTTTGCCGCCTAACCGCATCACCGCCTGAGCCACTATCGCCAGGCCAAGACCCGAACCGCTGATGTCGGTGCTGGTCACACGATAAAAGCGCTCGAACACCAGGGATTGTTCTGCTGGACTGATCCCTGGCCCATCGTCGGCAACTGATAATTTAAGGATGCCGTTTTGTTCGGCTAATTCTGCCATAACCTGACCACCATCCCGGCCATAACGCACCGCATTTGACAGCAGATTTTGCACAATCGACAGCCAAGCTTGGGAGTCCAGTAGACAGTGCAACTGATCTGGCGCTTCAAGCGATAGTTCAATGTCCCGCGCCATTGCGGGCATTGCGACGTTCACCAGTTCCTGGCGCAATAGTTGCGCGACATCAAGGCTGGTTGCCGCTGTGCTACTGGTGGTGTCAAAGCGCGCCAAATCCAGCAGTTGTTCAATCAGGTGCGACACCCGGGCGATGGCTGCGTCAAGGTATTGCGCAGCTTGACGCCGGTCTTCGCTATCGACTGCCTTTAGCATCACATGGGCCTGTGCCGCGATCACCGCAATGGGTGTTCTCAGTTCGTGAGCCGCATCTTGTACAAAGCTGTGCTCACGCGAGATCCGGGCGCGCAATTGATGAAACAGGCGATCAAGCGCGGTGGTGAGTGGGGTTAACTCGGCATAGGTCATATCCAACTCCAGTGGCTTCAGATCATCAGGCCCTCGCGCTGCGATTGCGTCTGACAAGCGGCGCAGTGGACTCAGGCCTCGTGCCACGGCATACCAGACCGGCAACAGTAATAATGGAAAAGAAATCAGTACTGAGATGGTCAGATTGTCGCTAAGCCGCGCCAGCAAAAGCGCTGGGGCAGGCACAGGGTCAGCGAGGGTGAGCACCCACTGTGTGCTTTTTCCCCGATAAACCTGATACTGACTGCCTTGTAGTTGCTGGCTAACTACCTCATTCGCGACGCCACTCCAGCCGATGCCGTCACTTCCCGGCGTCAGATACAGACGCTGTCCGGTGTGATCTTCCAGTTGAATTAAAAACCGTTCCGAAACATCCGCGCGTAGATACACGCTGTTAAACAGCGCTGAATACAAGGCAACCGCTTGGCGAGCCTCTGTTACATCGTTGATCTCACTCAGTACTGCCAACACAGCTTCACCGCGTTGCTGTTGCCGTGCTGCTGCGGCAGTGTGACTACTTTCCTGCCAATAGTAGTACGTCATCAGCACCAACCAAATCAGCACAGATACGGCGAGCAGGGCGATGACCACACGCCTGACTAACGTCGGACGGACGACAGAGCGTAATATTTTCATGGCACCAACATATAACCCACACCACGAACGGTGCGGATACGCTGCGCGCCGATTTTCCGGCGCAGATTGGAGATATGGACTTCGAGCAAACTGAAAGTCAAGGCGTCACCTAAGGGTTCCAGCCGTTGCGCTAACACGCCCTTTGGCACCACCGTGCCCAGCTCGCGCGCCAGTTCTACCAGTAATTGGAATTCCCGCCGCAGCAAGTCGAGTTCTGCACCGTCTAGCCAAGCCTGATAACCACGCGGGTCAATTTGCAACTGGCCAATGGTCCACATGGCACTGGCTTGGCGCGCTACCCGGCGCAATACGACGCGCAGCCGCGACAATAGCTCTGCCATCGCAAAGGGTTTGACCAGAAAGTCATCGGCGCCACCATCTAAGCCGGCCAATCGGTCGTCGAGGGCTGATCGGGCGGTGATCATGATAATGGGGACAGTAATGCCGTTTGCGCGCCAACGCGATAACAAGTCAAAGCCGCAGCCGTCGGGCAGTGCAACGTCGAGTAGGATGCAGTCGTAGTCCAGATCGGCGGCGATGCGAGGTGTGTCGGCCAACCGACGCAACCAGACACTGCTAATGCCTTCGGCCTTGAGCGCCTGTTGCAGCGCAAAGCCTAAATCCAGATCGTCTTCAATGATAAGTAAGTGCATGCCAGCATTATAGCCATGCCAACCTTAAACAGAGCCAAAATCCCCCGTACGCTGTTACATCCTCCGGTCCGTGCCAGCTCACCAAACCCCTGCAACCCAGCCGCGTTTTTTCGTCGTCCATGACAACCAAACCGTCAGTCGTCCCTTGCTGATTGCCGCCACTTTGCCGACCAGCGACACTGCAATTATCGGAACCATGGCAAAGAATCAACCTAAGCTGTTGGATTGTTTTAAATTATTTAAGTTACTTTCATCTGGGAATACACCACTATGCGCAATGTTACTTCTCGTAAATCCTTTGTTGGTCAAGCAGTCACCTTCGCTTTATTAATGACAGCTATGTCAGGCCTGCAGTCAGCCAACGCGCACGAATACACCGCGCTTATCGACGCAAAAAAATATGCCGAAGCCGAAACCGCTATCGCCGCTAAACTCGCCATCGAGCCGACTAATGCCGATGCTTTGGTCGGCAACATTGATTTAATTTTGCTCGAGGGCAACATTCAGCGTTTTGATGACGCTATCAAAATGGCTGAGCAATGCATTCAACACAACCCAAACAGTTCTGAATGTCATGAGTCGCTTGGCAATGTCCTTGGTTCCAAAGCGGAAAAAGGTGACATGATGGAAGCTGTCGGTTCTCTTGGCGCCATTCGCGATTCTTTTAAGAAGGCGATTGAATTAGACCCGGCCAACTATAACGCTGCAGTTTCGTTGATGTCGTTTTATCTGGAAGTCCCGGGTTTAATGGGCGGCAGCACGTCTAGCGCGAAAAAGCTGATCCGCACCACCCACCAAACCAACCCAGAAGTTGCAAAATTACTGCAGGCAAAATTCGATTTATATGACGAAAACTTTGAAGATGCCCGGGCGGGGGCTTTAGCCGTCAAGGTCGACAATGCGCCAGTCATTGCTAAATTACAGCGTGACATCTTAGTGACGATTGGTTTGACCTTATTAAGAGAAAAAGAATTGAGCGATGCTGAAAAAACTTTTTTGGATGTTATCCAGCGTTTCCCTGATTCTGAAATTGCTTATTTTGGTCTTGGCAGAACGTTATTAGAGCAAGGCAAACCAAAAGAAGCACTGGTGCATCTGGAGCAGTCTTTGAGCCTCAAACCCACTGCAGTGGCCTGGTATCGTTTAGGCAAAACCTGGCAGGCATTAGGCGATAGCACCAAGGCTGTGTCTTCATTCGAACAAGCACTTGCCTTCAGCCCCGCATTGTCGTCAAAAGCGCGTGGGGATGCAGAAGAGCAATTAAACGCACTGAAAAAAACTGACTTCGCGACTAAATAGTCCACTTTCCCGACGGTTCCAGACACACATTGGAGTAACAAAATGAACGAAGTTTCCAAATATCGAATTTATGCACTGCGCGCCATGTATTTATTGGTTGTCGTCGGGCTTGCTTTAACCATGTGGCCAGACGTATTCACAGCGGAAAAACCATTCGCTACCTGGGGCAGTGCCCAAACCGTACAAACCTGTATGCTTGGCGCGTTCTGGTTACTTTGCGCCTTAGGCATTCGCTATCCATTACAAATGTTGCCAATCCTGATGTGGGAAATTATCTGGAAAACGCTATGGTTAGCCACGGTGCCGTTGCCGCTTTACCTCAATGGCAGCTTCGATGACAAACTAATACCCAATGTGATTGCGATTGGCATGGTGGTGCTGGTTTATCTGGTGATGCCTTGGTCTTATGTCTACCATCACTATGTCAAAAAGCCGGGTACACCGTGGGTATCCAAAATAAAAAGCGAGCAAAGCACATGCTAAAAAAAGCGCTGCGGTTTTTCCTGATTGGTCTCACTGTTTTCATAGCACAGGGAGCCGGTTTATTCGCATATTTTGTCTATACACCAGAACCCGAGCTGCCAGCACTGACGGGCGAGCTAACGAAAGCCACGATAGACGTGAACGGTGAAACCTATACTTACCGCTTATATGTCCCCAAAGACTTAGCCAAGGACTCAGCAAACGCCGCGCCGCTGGTGATGGTGTTGCACGGTTCCGGACAAAATGGCGCGCAGATCCGCAGCGAAACCGGCTACGGTTTTGAGCGCCTCGCTGATCAACATCGCTTCGCCGTTGTTTATCCAAGTGGCAAATCTTTTGACTGGAATGACTGCAGCAAAACCGGTGACTTCCTGGTCAATGGCCGTGAATTAGATGATGTGAAATATCTGAATAGTTTGGTTGACACCCTGATCGCTGAACATGGTTTTGACCAAAGCCGGGTGTTTGCGACCGGTGTTTCAGCGGGCGGCTTTATGTCGTTGCGCTTAGCGCTTGAATCGCCGACTCGTTTTCGCGCTGTGGCCGCCGTTTCTGCCAGTGTCCCGGTTACCGATAATTTCAAATGCACGCCTGTAGCACAAGGCGCTTCGGTGATGATCATGAATGGCACACAAGACACGATAGTTCCCTACGCCGGCGGCGAGGTTGCACTTTGGGGCATGTTTTTCAACAACGGCCAGGTCCGATCTTCAGCAGATTCTGCCGAGTTTTTTGCCGCCCACAATAAATTGCCACTACAAGCAAAACGTGAACTTCCGCTGCCCGCATCGAAGAATGTACAAAGTATTCAATGGCGTGATGATGGTCGATTCGAAGTCGAACTTGTCACTATCGTTGCAGGTGGGCACGGCATGCCGCAACCCTATTGGCAACGACCACGCATTTTAGGACCATCACCGATGGAGCCAAATGGTCCGGAGCTGGTCTGGGAGTTTTTTGCAAGGCAAAAGCCATGACGAGTGTGGGCGCTGCAGCAGCAGAGGCGTGATTGGAAACCTGCGATGAATAAGTGTATCGTAGAGTCACCTATTTAATTTAATACGTACTTTTTTAAATTAAAATAGGCAACTCTCAAAGTGGTTGTTATACAGCACACTGTGCCAGCCACCCATTATTACCACTATTTCTTTTTGTTGAAATAACTAAAATGGCGGGGTTGCTTTGTATGCGACTAGCCATGATTGCCAAACATTCGGCGATGTCTTCATTCGTCGTTGCATCTCTGAAGATGGCCGCGAAATCCAACTGCTGTAGTATCTTAATTTTTAAACCATTTGCCAGAGGCTTAACATCAAATTCCCATTCTTTCTCGTCTATTGTATCCATGGTGATATTCCTTATAAAAAACTTAAAGCATATTGGGAGGCAGCGTCAATGACTGCGCTACTTCCTATTTGTGTGAAAAAATCACTTCGCTCTTTTATTAAGCGTTCTTTTTCGGAGTTAAAATTATTTATCATATTTTCATCTATGATAGAAGTATTGCCATTGTCGTTAAATTGAACATCACGCATTTTCATCATCTTATCAATTGATAAGATGGATGAGTTTAACAATCTGCTATACTCGATTACTTTGTGGAAGTTATCTTTACTAGCAACGAAGTCGGAAGTGTCTATTTTGGTAATCTGCTTTGCTGTGGTATCAATTATGTAGTAGGTTTTTTCATTCAATTTTTTTGGTATGTTTGAAGCCAATTCATCCAAAGCCTTAACATGGTTCTCGGCAATTTTGTCATCAGGCATTTTGTTTAGCATTCGATAGATGCTTTCCATTAGGATTTCTTGTTTTACAGTGCGGTCATCTATTGCGCCATAGCCCAGGCCACTGACCACAGCTAACGTTGAAGATGGTGCATTTACCGCCGCTTTACCTGTGATGAAAGCACTGGTTATGCTTGTAGTATCGAACCAAGACGAATTAGTACTCGGCTCACGTTTTAACTTGAAGTCACTGACAACACTTAAACTTTCATCACCTTTTTGTGTTTTGGGTGTGACTAAAATGGTTCGGGTTTTAACTCCGATAACACCTTGCACTGGCTGTTGAGGGTCGGTTGTCCGCCCTTCTAATGCAATACTATTTCGTTCAGAGTGGTGATAACTAACAGCATTCGAACAGCCACCTAAAACGACAAGTGTTACCAATATAATCAGTGTTTGAGTCCTCATAATTATTTCTCCCCTCCACTGCTATAGATTTTATTTCTTAATTTATTAACAGCCTCTGTATCTTGTGCCAATTTCGCCGCAGGTGCTCCTCCGGCTACAAATTCAGAAATTGACATATCATCTAAACTTTTCACAACTACTTTATTAACAGATAGCAGCGACATTGCATCTTGGCCATCTGTTTTCTTGGGTACAATTGCAAAGATGTCGCGATCGTACCCAAGTGAAAACTTACTAACGCCTTCAGTGCCAACGCTTACATTTAATCCGAATGATGATTCCTGGACATACACCAAATGTTTGGACGAGCAGCTAGTCACACTCGACAAGATAGTAAATAGCAGTACATACTTTTTCATGTTTTCTCCTCGCTTTTTGTTACGAGCGCACAGGTTTGTTCGCCCAATTGTGTAAAGTTAGACTGGTAGAATGTGAAGGAATTGGTTGCTTCTGAAATAAAGACATTTCTGGTTCTATATCCTATAAAAACCCCACTAAATGTCGGCGAAAACTCGCCACTTAGACCTGCCTGGTTTGTAACTATTTTGATTGGTGTGCGGTCTGCATCTGAGGGAATTTTTTTATGATGAGCACTATCTAGAATATTGCTGCAATCTGAATCGTTGCTCGTTACTAGCGGATATATATATTTCCGTTTAATGTAGCCAAAATTAATGATAAAGCCACTGCGGGTGTCAATGTGAATGCCAAATGAAGTAAATTTTACTTGCTTAGATAGGTTGTTTTTAGATGGCTCGACAATTTCCTCCTTGTATAAAAGAGGGAAACCTTTGTTATTTATCGAGCACCCGCTAGATAAAATTGCGGAAAGCAAGAGTATGTAGTTTTTTATATTCAATTTTCAATCCATTGATCATTTTTTAAGTGTTACTACATAGGTGTGTTCTGGTAATGCCTTATTAATTAATGATAGTAAAAAATTAAATGTCTGAAATTAAATGTAATGCAAGGATTTCGGTATTTAAATTAGATATTCAGCAGTGAAATTAATTGTGAGTAAGTTGTTATCGGCTCA
This sequence comes from Rheinheimera sp. SA_1, assembly GCF_001669775.1. Lineage (GTDB taxonomy): Bacteria > Pseudomonadota > Gammaproteobacteria > Enterobacterales > Alteromonadaceae > Pararheinheimera. The sequence goes on along the minus strand of NZ_LXWK01000011.1, from coordinate 492,049 downwards.
GCTAGTTAAACACATAGAACTATGTGATGCTGAGAACTTTATGAATAATCAATTTCTGGATTTGAAAGCTAGACGTCAGAAAATTAAGTATATTTGAATGCATACCTAAGTGACATATCGCCGCTTCTGATGTTGTCGAATTCGGAAATTGATTATTTCCGAAAAAATCTAGTAAAGATTTTGAAAGTTGTCACTAAATTCAGAAAATATTTTTGGCTGTCCGAGACTATATCTAGGATTTTCACATTTCAATTACACTAGTTTGACCGGAAATCAAATGTATCCAATTACGCCAGAGTCAGATTTATTCAATAACTGCCGAAATGACGGAATATGCTAAGTGTCAGTTTTGTAATATATTTTTAGAGCGTCACATCCATATCTAAGATTGTCAGCACTGTGCTATAACTTGTGAATGGTGAATTTGCATGGGAATTTACTCATAAATTGTACCTTGCTTGACATGTAACTTGAAATTTGGGTGCTATATTTGAAAAAGCCTATTTTTTAGAGATCCCCTCACATGGAAGTTTTTTATAGAATTTTGACTGGTCTTTTTGGGCTTTTCTTGTTATTGACCTGCAATATTGCATTTGGGCAGGAAGACAGCCGGATCCTATACCACTATACAGGACAAATACTTAGAGACTCGAAGTGGGGGAAAATTGCTCTATTTCAAGAATCCTTATCAATGCAACTAGTAAAATGTGGAAAAAAGCCTATAGCAATTGATGGTATTTTCGGTAACGATTCTCTAAATGCGCTCGCAGCCCTTAAAAGTTGTGATGACTTTAAGAATTATGTAATTGCATCGAGTCATCCAATCTCTGGTGAGGTTCATACCAATCTTTGGCAGAAACTACTTCCTGAAACACCATTACCTACAGTCCATGAGCGTGCTTTTGCACTTTCTTTGTCCCACGAAGGCACTGATTATGATCAGGTTCAGTGGAATTATAATACTTCCGATGATAAGTCAGCACTTACATGGGGCCCATATGGTGCAACCGTAGGATATGGCCAAGAAGTACAGGCAATACTTAGAAAAATTAATAGTGATGATCCTGCACTTCTAGAAAATGTATTCGAAAATGAATTCGAAACAATTCAAGAACTTATTAAGAATGGCTCTAATGGTTATGAGTTACTGAAGAAGGTATTTTTAGATGGCAACCGTAGAAAAATTTGGGTTGATAAATTTAGAATATTAAGCACCTATACAATTGTTAGAGAAAATTACGAAGCGTATGCACTTAGCGATAAATGGTTGAGATCTCCGATGAAACTATTATACCGTTTATTACCTAATGGAATGTCAAACGGTACTGAAATAGATTATTCTTTCTTTTTGGATAACTCGATGCACATGACCATTAACATGGACAGAGTTCGTAAATGCTTGTTAGCTATTGAACAGGAGCAAAAAAAAATAGGTAGGAATCTTACCCCAGCAGAACGTCGCAGGGTCATTTCTAAAAATCTTGTACCATCAATGCAACAAAACGATCGTCTTGGCAGAAACGTAGTTTATTACGTAGATGAAATTGGTGACTTATCACAAAATGAAATGACCAATTGGAAGAAAAGAACTAATAGAAAAGCTTCAAATTTTGGTCTATCGGATGCTCGAAAATATAATCCGAGTATGTAAAATTTTCTGTGTAAGTGGCTGTTTATCATGGCGGTACACGGTCACCGTACATGATGATGAACTGATTCATCGCCGGTTTCCAGTCCCTAAGTGGCGTTGTCCACTTCTTCGCAATTTTATGTAAAGCCAGATACAGCAGTTTTAACACGGCTTCGTCGTTCGGGAATGAACGTCTGGTTTTGGTCACTTTACTTAAGCTCGCATTCAGAGATTCAATCGCGTTGGTCGTGTAAATAACCTTCCGGATTTCAGTAGGATAGTCGAAGAATTCACTCAGCCGGCTCCAGTTGTTTCGCCAGGACTGGCTAATGCCAGGGTGTTTTCCGTCCCAGGTCGCAGCAAATTCATCCATTGCTTGTTCGACTTGTTGCAGCGTGCTGGCTCCGTAGATAGTTCGCAGGTCTGCAGCCACTTCCTTGCGCTCTTTCCAGCCCACAAACCGCAGGCTGTGCCGCACCTGATGCACAATGTTTTGAGTGGCTCCGGAGTCGCGACTGCGGACCACCAGACAGTCCAGATAGACTATTGGGTACACAGTGTTTAATGGTCGTTGCTGCCAGATTTTGACCTTATCGAGCACGGTATTGGTCACCTGAGAAATGAAGGTTGGTGACACTTCGACATCATAGGCTTCTTCAAAATGCGCCTGAATATCACAGGTCGACATGCCGCGGACGTACAGCGAAATGATGCGTTCGTCAAAACCGCCCAGCTGTTTTTCGCTTTTTTCACCAATCTCGGTTCGAAGGTGCTATTGCGGTCGCGCGGAACTTCCAGCTCGATTTCACCATGCACAGAGCGCACAGTTTTACTGGTTTTACCGTTGAGGGAATTACCGGATTTTTTACCGGCAGGGTCATGTTTGGCGTAACCAAGATGGTGTTCCATCTCAGCTTCAAGGGCTCATACAGCAAGCTTTTTGGTCAGATGGCGCAACAGGCCTTGCGCGCCCATCAGATCTTCAGGAGATTTGCAGTCAACTAACAGTTGATCCAGTAATTGGTCTGCAATTGGCATTCTGTTTCCCTTACAAGGAGTTAGGTAGAATGCCACTTACACATTTTTTTACAGACTCACTGATAAAGTGCCGACAAGCTAAAACATCGATGATGGTGTGGCGGCATGTACAACCCAGTCATTCCATCAATGTATTTATGTGACAACCAGTATCGGCCTTGAAGTTATCCGCACTGGCGTTCACATTGTTCAATCTCAGAATAAATAGCTCAGAATAAATAGCTCAGAATAAATAACTCAGACTAAAGCGCAGCATTCTTGGCTCTAAAGGGTGGAGATGGCGATCTGCGATCGCCATGGATTCATTGGCCAAACGAGATTCATATAAATACTGAATATCAGCGGCGCGGCTATTCAGCGCATTGTGCAACTCCAGTTGCCATTGCCAGGATGGCGTAGCTGAGCCAGTTGCTGCTGATGGCGCCGCGCCAGCCGTTTGCTTCGATTTTCCAAACTGAAAACTGCCGCTTAGTTGCATACTGAGCTGTGTCACTGAACTTGCCCGCTCAATACCGCTACTGTCTAAATAACGTGGGCCCAGATGACGGACTTTCAGCAGCCACGCCAGATTGTCATGGCTATGATATTGCAATTTAGCCATCACCACCCTTGGAACACTCCCCTCAATATAACGACCATCTGCAGTGTTGCGGTATTGTGCCCGCGTCAACGCTAGCTCTAACGATGTCGACCATTGATGGTTCAATTGATAGGCTAAAGTGCCCTCGACACCATAACGGTGACTGGCGCCTTTGTTTTCCGTTTCCGCCGCATCAGCCACATACACAAGCTCTTGGTCAGAAAACATTTGCCATACGCCCGCGGAGTATTGCCAGGTATCGATATTGGCTTGCCAGCTGATAGCGCTATGTTCAGTGCGTGACCACAAGCTGGCAGGTGTGAACTGATCAATGGCTAGAGCGGAGGCATCGGTCATGGCATTGCCGGACAGCAATCGGGCATCATTAGAATGCATACCTTGGCCATAGCTGATGTGCCAACTTTGCTGCTCAGTTTGATAAGTCAAAGCCGTACGCACACTGGCAATGCCATCGGCAGATTGTGCGCTGGCAGTTGCAGGTTGGTTTGCCGTCGATGCAGTGTTTGCAGCAAAGAGCAAATCCTCGACTGTTGCATCCAGCCAATCATAACGTAACCCCAATTCGACCGACCAGGTATCCGTTAATTGCCATTGCTGTTGGCTAAATGCCGCCACTGACCATTGGTCGATTTCGTCAAGCTTCAGGCTTTGAATACGCTCCCGCCGTTGACTATGGGCAAGCTCAATCGGTGCTATCTGATCTTGGCGGTACTGCAGGCCATATTCGTGCTGCCATTGCCCGGCAAATAGCTCAGCCGTTTGCTGGCGGCTTAATGCAGCGCCCCATTGGCGCCGATCATCAACTTGATAAAACTGGTCGCCAAGCTCGGGGTTTTCAAGAAAATAAGTGAAGGTAGACCATAAGTCGAGACGGCTTTGCAGCGCATAAGCATTCAACGCCCAATCATCGCGTAACCACTGCGTGCTGATGCTGTAACGATGACTATCACCGCCAGCACTATCATCGAGGGCTAAAAATCGACTTTGACCGGCCGTGATCAATCGTTGTGGGATTTGATCAGCGGAATTCCATTGATTTTGATAGGCCATCAACGTCAGGCTGAAATACTGCTGCACCGTTTCCTGACTATAACGCGACCACAGATTGTACTTTTCAACCTGTTCCTGCAGCCCTTGCCATGGGCCATCGTAGTGCTGGGCTTCCAATGCATTCAGCCACTGGCCCTGACCGATTTTTTGGCTGGAAATACCAAGCATACGCCGATAGCCAAAGGCGCCGACCGTGATGCCCAGCTGGCTGCGAGCCTGGTCGCGCAATAATAAATCTGCAGAACCCGCACTGGCAAAATCTCCGGCTTGCGCTTGCGCCGGACCTTTTTGGTAATTGAGCTGGCCGAGTAATTCAGGAATTAAAAAATTTAAATCGGTATAACCCTGACCATGGCCGTGGCTGCGGGCATTGACCGCCATCCCGTCGACGCTGGTGGCAAAGTCGGTACCATGATCTAAGTTAAAACCACGCAGAAAGTATTGATTGGCTTTGCCGGAGCCTGAATGTTGAGTCACCACTAAACCAGGGACGTTTTCGAGCACATCCGCCGGGCGCAATTCAATGTTTTGCTCAGAAGCTAACTGGATCTGACCATTTTGCGCTGAGTTCGCCCGCTTTAACTTGGTGCCTTGAATTAAAATGATTTCATCCGGTAATTGATGCAAACCATCAGCGTGCGCTGTAGTGATGATGCCGCAGGTATTGAATACCAAACCCAAGGTAGTTAATTCTAAGATTTTGAAAAAACGATAGTTTATAGTGCGAGCCATGGGGTTGCCTCCGCCAAAATTTGTTCTCCATGCGGGGTTTGCAGCAAAGCTTTGTGCTCATGGATCTGAGTGAAGAGTCGATAGTGCAGCCATGCCGCGGATGGGCAATCGCTTTGTAGGGACAACTGCAAATAGTATTGCTGCTGAATTTGTTTCAGTTGCCAATCGGTATCGGCGCTTTGCCAGCTACATGCTAACGACTGGCGTTTGCTGTCGTGCAGCACTAACTGTTGTTGTAAATAGGCCAGAATTTGCGGTTGCTGGTCTTTGACCATGGTCCAGGTTAAGTCGCGTTGCGTCGACCAGCCGAGTGTCAGTTGCAAATCGCTCAGCGCCAGTTGCAGTTGTAATACCGGCCCGTTCATTTGTGCAGTTTTTGTCTCGAGTTGGCCATAGCTGGTGCTTAAACTATGCGCATGCGCAGTATTGCTAAGACCCAGGAGCAAGGCCAATACTGTGGTTAATCGCGGTTGCAGCATGTTCCAGCTGCGACTGAAGTGTTGCATTCTGTGCTGCAACAGATATCTAAAGTTAAAGTGAAAATTCATATCGACGGCTCCTCCGTGACTAATAAATCCAATGCGGCTTGGGTCCAACCGCTTTGCAGCGCTAACTTTTGGTCATCTGGCTCTTTGGCTTGTTGATAATTGAGTCCGGAATACTGCTGTGCTTTGCGCGCGTTTGGTTGTAAATGCAGGTAAAAGTACGCCAGATCGGCACTATGCAGCAGATCCTGGCGCCGTTCTCGTAGCTGAATTTGCGCTGCCGCCAATTGTTGATACTGCTGACCTTGGTTGGTTAATTGCTCAGCGCGGGCCAGCCGTAGCAATAAACTGTCTTCAAGCGCGGCATCCTTGTTTAAAGTCGCCAGGCGTTGATAGACCGTCGCCGGCTCAAGGGACAAGGTTAAATCGGCCCATTTAATCCAAAACGGCACCGGCGCCTGACTTAACCAGGGCAATAAATGCGCTGTCGCAACAGTAGGCTGTTGTAACCACTCCGCTTGTTCTGCCAGCGTAGCCTGCAGGTATAACCGCTCTGGCAACGGCATATCGGTCTGCCTGGCCAGTTTGAGTAGCAGCGGATAGCTTTGATCAACCTGACCGGCGCGACCAATGGCTTCTAAACTGCAAAGCTGGAATAAAAATAATTCTTTAAATGCTAACAAAGGTTTGCATGCTGCTAAGGCTTGTTTGGGTTGTGCACGGACCAACGCAATTCTGGCGCGGACCAAGGCAATTTGTGGTTGTGGCTGCAGCAGTTCTGCTTGTTGCAGCGCAGCAAGTGCCGCGTCAAATTGGTGTTGCTGCTGTGCCAGATCGGCGCTGATGAGCCAATATTCTGCGCTTGGCTCTGGGGAGAGTTGCTGAAAATGAAGTTGGGCTTGTTGGAACAACCGACTCTGGCCAGGTAAACGTGCTTGCTGGAGCAAAGTGGCGATCTGTTGTAATGCACTACCGCTATTGTTGGCGGGAGCCTGGGCCATCACCAACACGGTTTCGGCTGCGGGCTCTGTTTGTTTTGTGTCCATTGCCTGCACTGCGAACAGAGGCTGTAGTGAAATGCAGCTGACGGCAAAAGCGCAAAGATGCTGTGACCAAGGTTGCATGCATGTCTCCTTACATGGTTCTTACATGGTTAAAAATGGGCGGCGACGCTTGCCGCTGCCCTTATGCTGTAAAACCAGCCAATTTAAGGTTGCAGTAGATCCGCATAATCACTGTATTGGGTCGCGTCGGCGGTAAAATCCCGACCGTTTAACGGCAGCGCAGTTTGTGTTGAATTACGGCCGAATGCTTGACGGCTATATTGCAAATACGACAGCTGCGCCCGATTGATTTTGATATTCAACGTGCCACTGATCACATTGGTGCCATCGGTCACTTCAACATCAAACTGATCATTACCCGTTTGCTCAGCCGTTGGCTGATAGGTAAATTTGCCTTGCGCTTCAATATTGACGGTACCGTTGGTGGGCGCTTTCTTGATGCTAAAGCGCAACGCGTCGCCGTCAGCATCAGTGGCGACTAACTGCGCCATTAAGGTTTGATCGGTCACAATGGTAAAGTCGTTCAGTGCAAACTTGGGTGAAGTTTTAACTGGCGGTGCATCTTCAGCCCGATCGGAATTACAACCGGCTAAACCGAGGCACAGCACGAGGCTATAAGCGAATTTCATGGTCATCTCCTTAGTTCGGTGAACCGGCTAATGGCGTGCGCAAATACGGGAAGCTGGTATCCATCATCGAGGCATCGAGCGGGGCGCCGTCGGTAAATGGCACATTCCCTACAGGCGCATCCACTGGTTTACACACCCCTAAATTGGTCGGTTGGCCGTTCACAGGGATGTCATGGCACAAAGCGCCCATCATCACCCGCAGGGCAATATCGACGACGTCATCACCAGGACGGCGACCATTTGGAAATCCTGCCAAATCATTACCCGCGACCCCCAAGGCTGATTGCATTGCTGCTGGTGTTGCGGCAATTTTGGTGTTTAAGCGGACCATTTCTGAAGGGGTCACTTTGGCTAATTGGTTCACCCCTGGCACGCCGGTTAAAAAGGCCGTTACCAAGTCAACACGTGGGAAATTGCTGGGGGCTAAATCCGGAATATTGGCGCCCAGAGTCGTATTGACGGCGTCACGAAACAGGATATTTAATAATGCAGGCAGACTCGGGTGGGTGACATAGTCGGCAAACTGACCATCGTCTTTGGGTGCACTGCCAGAGAATTTATCTTTATCGGCAATGCCAATCACCAGCTCGTTCACCAGTGGCTGACCTAAACGTGATACCTGCACCGAAGCACCACCATTTTTTTCGCTGTTATTAAAGCCAGGTTTTGGATTCAGTAAACGCGATTGTGGCAAGCTGGCGGTGGTCCACGCCCCAATTACGCCGTTACCATTACCGGTAACACAGGCTTTTGGCAATTCCAGCGCCAGGGTGGTGATATTTTTACCGCGTAAATCATCATTGGCAGCGTTTTGGGTAATGCCACCGGGAAAACCACCGTTGTCGCCAGCACCTGGCGCACTATCTCCTTCGACCGGTACATAGTTGACCAAGTCAAAAGTCTCACCTAAGTTCACCACAAACGGGTCTTTACGCTGCCCAACAAATACCCGAGCTTTGGCCGGACAGTTTGGGATGCTGATTTCATACTGATATTGGTTGGCGTATGCTTGATATTGGCTGGCATCACCAAAGGTTTTTTGACCGACATAATCATAGGGTTTAACAAAAAGACCATCAGCTTCGGCTGAGCGGATCACTGTTTTTGGACTGGTTAAACTTGGGCCTTGCACCAGACTCAGTTCATAACGTTCTTCAAAATTGAGTGCCGCTTTGTTGCCTGCCGATAAACCACCAACATGTTTTAATGGCACACCAATCATTTTTTGCTGGCCAGCTGGGCCAATGGGCAACTGCACGCCTTTATTGCTGTTGACCAGTGACTGACTAAAGCGAAATTGAAAGGTCAGATCTTCGACCGCATCACCATCTTGATCAATGTGAATGTTGTAAACAGCTGCTGGATCCAGGGCAAAATAATTCGGGCCGCCTTGTGGATCTTGCAGCGGTATATAGTTTGCCAACACTGTGACGTAGTCACTGCGATTGGGTTCATAACTATTAAAGACATAAAAATCGGTAGAATCGACGGTGGGTAACCGGGTGATATTTGGCGCTTCGCGGTGACTTGATGCTAAAGCCGAACCACAAAGGCTGGCACAGATCGCGAGACATAAAGCGCTTACGGTAGTTTTCATCTTGTTATTCCTCTGGTTTGTGTACGTTGCTTTTGCAGTAACGACAAAGCAGTGGCGGTAGATGCAACCAGGTATCAATTAATTGAAAAATAATTTTTGTTGCTGCGAAGGGGTGTGCTGACGCAAAGAGGAAGAGGTGAGCTGATGCAAACAGATTGTGGATGTCAGGTGCTGCGTCATAACAAGTCTTGATTTAACCAGAAAAAAAGTTAAATCAAGACCGTTCGCAATAGAACCTGCGCTGTGTTGACAGCCAGTTCCTTATAATTGGATCAACTGTGCAGTATGTAAAATCTGTCCAGTTGGTTGACCGGTGGGCGAGCCGCCTTTGGGTTCCAGACTTACCGCTAAAGCAGCCACTTTTAAGCCGTTGACACTGGGTGGTATGGCGCGTTCGGTGTTTGCTTGTTGTGGCAATAAACCAAGCGAAATAGGTGGCTGGCCATTTTCAGGTAACATCCATAATTCGTAGTCGGCATCGGTTAATGGTTGTACCGCCGCTGTTGCTTGCACTTTCAATTGCTGTTGCTCCCACTTCACGACCCACAAGGCTTGGGCTTGGCTATTTTGAACAATCGCCAGTTGCGCTGGCGCTGGATCTGCCGGGTCAAATCGCGGTAATAGCAGGAACAAAGCTAAACAAGCGGCCATCGCCACTGCGAACGTTTCTTTCCAATAGCTGCGTGATGATGTTGGTGGCGCTTGCTCTGGGGCGCGCCAACCGAGTCGAATGGTTACTCGTTGCCATACGTTTGCATCGGGCATGACTGGTTTTAACTGCTCGACGACCGGGTTTAAATGTCGCTCCCAGCGCCATACGGCCTGACGTAAACTTAAGTGTTGCATCAATAAACCCTGAAAGCGCAAGCGAGCCTTGCCGCGCATCGACCCCAACACATAACTGACTGCCAGGGCGTCTTGTCGTTCTTGCTCTAAATAGTTCATGCTTCGAGGCACCTTTTGAGTTTCGCTAAGCCGCGGCGGATCCAACTTTTAATCGAGCCAAGTGGTGCGCTGATATATTGAGTAATCTCCTGATGGCTTAAACCGTTGACAAAAGCTAAATAAATCGACTGTCGATGGTCGGATTCAAGGCCTTCCATACAAAACTCCAGACGAGCTTTGTCGGCGGCAGGATCGGTAAATTCACCCGTGTGTAGCGCCTCCATCCAGCTTTCATCCAATTCGATATGTTCGGCTTTCACTTTTCTGCTTTTTAATAAATCCAGTGCCCGATAGCGGGTGATGCTAATCATCCACGTCATCACCGTGCCTTTTTCCGTATGGTAGTCACCGGCGTTATGCCAAATTTTAATAAATGCATCCTGAAGTACATCTTCAGCCCAGTCACGGCGGCGCATCAATTGCAAACTGACCGCAAATAGCTTGGCTGAAGTGGCTTGATATAAACTTTCAAATGCTGCTTGGTCTCCTTGAGCACTGGAGCGCAACCATTCGAGCAGCTGCTGTTGTGGCGTCATAAATATTCCTTTTTTGTTTCGATGATTCATAAATACGCCAAAACATCGGCAATAGATGCAGCAAAATTAATTTTTGAGTGAATAAGTAGCAAGGAGCAGGAAAGATAGGTATATCTTTGATTGCTTAATTACAACAACCGAAGATGCGCTAAGCTGTCTACTATTGCGAAACATTAAAAGCCAATGAGCGCTGAGTCTTTTCCTGTTTTTTAATCATGGTAAGGCTAGCCTTGATGGTCGTGGCCTCGAATTGAATTCATTTCAAAGCAGTGACAGGGACGCAACAGTGGACATTATTAAAGAGATTTTTAACGGTAACTTTATGCCACATGGCCATTGTTTGCTATGGCGTGGCGATCTGCTGTTTTTACATGTCGGTGGCGATTTACTCACTTTTACTGCTTATACGTTGATCCCAATTGCTTTAGTGAAACTGGTTAAATCCAGAGATGATTTCCGGTTTAATTGGTTATTTCTGATGTTTGCCGGCTTTATTTTTTTCTGCGGCGCCACCCATTTAGTAGGGCTCATCAACATCTGGAATGGTTATTACTATATAGAAGGCATTGTTAAATTTTTGACCGGGATCATTTCCATGGTGACCGCAGTGATGCTGTGGCATTTATTGCCGGAAGCGATCAGTTTCCCGAGTAGACGCAACATGCAGCAGAAAATAACTGAATTGCAGCAAGCGGAAAAGCAGCTGGCGGAATCGAACCTGCGGCTGGAAGCAGAAGTGAAAAAACGCACAGCACAGCTGGAGAAAATTGCAACCACCGACGAGCTGACAGGGCTGTATAACAGGCGCGAGATCATGCGGATCCTGGATATTGAAATTTCCAGAGTGTTCCGACAACAGACACCGCTAAGCATTATGATGTTGGATCTGGACCATTTTAAAGCCATCAATGATCAGTATGGGCATCAGACCGGCGATGTTACTTTGCAAAATGCCGCTGCATCTATTAGCCAGGGTATTCGTAAAACTGACTCTATCGGCCGTATCGGCGGTGAGGAATTCCTGATCATCATGCCAGATACGACGATCGAAAGTGCCTATGACCACGCCGATCGGATCCGCCAGACGTTAGCCATGCAAAAAGCCAAAGATACGGCGGAGCAAGGTTGTACGGCAAGTATTGGTGTCGCACAATTTCTGCAGGACGACAGCTTAAAAAGCTTCATTCAGCGCGCTGATGAAACTTTATATCGTGCTAAAGCAGAAGGTCGGAATCGGGTTTGTCGCTCGCTTAGCGAATAAAATCTCAGAGCGGCAATGCGCCCTTTAAGCTTTGGCATTTTGCATCTGGCGCCGTTGTGATCAGAGTTTATCCGGCGTTACCCGGAGTTAGAGCTGGATATTGCGCTGATTGATCGAGTGGTGGATATTGTGGAGGAGGGCCAAGACTTAGCCTTCGGCGCTTGAGTGCCGTTATTGGTCGCATAGAATTAAATTATCACCTAATCAATTGTTTAGGGTGACGCCGCTTTACTAACCCGCCAAATCATATTGCCGACATCATCTGCCACCAACAGCGCGCCGGTTGCATCTAAAGCGACGCCGACCGGTCTGCCATAGGCATCACCGTTATCGCTTAAAAAACCGGTCAGGACATCTATTGGCTGGCCGTAGGGTTGGCCTTGGTTGAAGGGGACAAAAATAACTTTGTAGCCACTGGGCGGGTTGCGATTCCACGAGCCGTGTTGGCCGACGAACATGCCATTGGCAAATACTGCTGGAAGACTGTTTCCGGTTGATGCTGCCAACCCCAATGGCGCGGTATGCGCACCCAGGGCGTAATCAGGAATGATGGCTTTGGTCACTAAATCCGGGCGTGGTGGTTCAACTCTGCTATCCACATTTGGGCCAAAATAGCTGTAGGGCCAGCCGTAAAAACCACCGTCTTGCACCGAGGTTAAATAGTCGGGAACCAGGTCATTGCCAAGTTCATCGCGTTCATTCACCACCGTCCAAAGGACACCGGTGAGAGGCTCCCAAGCCATGCCGTTGGGGTTGCGCAGGCCGCTGGCAAATACGCGATAGGTACCCGTGCTGCGATCCACTTTCCAAATAGCGGCACGTTCTGTTTCTTCCGCCATGCCGCGCTCACCGACATTGCTATTGGAGCCAACGGTGACAAACAGCGAGCGACCATCGCGGCTGGCGATAATATTTTTAGTCCAGTGATGATTGATGGTGCCGGCAGGTAAAGCAATGATTTGGGAGCCAGCAGTGGTGATTTGCGTGTCGCCTTGCTGATATGCAAAGCGCATTATGGCATCTGAATTGGCAATGTAGATGTTGCCGTCAACCAGTGCCATACCAAAAGGTGAATTGAGCCCCGCCAAGAATATTGTTTGCAGGTCAGCCACACCGTCGCCATTGGTGTCGCGCAACAGGCGGATCTGGTTAGCGCTGGGAACCGTTGCCCCAGCACGCTTCATCACTAAGCCCATCATCCATCCGATGAAGCCGGTGGCATCGTCTGGTTTGGCGGGACTGTTGGTTTCTGCAACCAACACATCGCCATTTGGCAATAGGTACAGCCAGCGCGGGTGGTCCAGCCCTTGGGCAAAGGCGGTTACTTTGGTTCCCGGGGCGGCAACAGGCTTTTTAGCTGCTGGCCAGCCAATGGCCGGAGCAATCTTGACCGTTGGGATCAAGGCGTGTTGCGGTGCGGGTAAAGCAGGATTTAAGCCGGTGCTTTGTGAAATAGGTTGTGATCCGGTGTCGCTACAACCGCTGAGCATTGCGGCGCAAAGTATCGCTGGCGGAAGGAATCCAGCAAGGTCGCGCCAGTGCCTCATCTGCTTGTAGCAGGTATCAATAGCACATTCATCCGCTACCAAGGGGCGTGTTTCAGCACCTTCCATATAACCATCCACACAAGCACTCGCATAACCATCTATACCAACTTCGACACCAGCGCCCACAGGAGCAATCGCCTGACAACCTTTTGAATTTGCGATAAATGGGCGATCTTGGTGATGTGTTTTAGCTTTCGGCTGACGGGCTTTTGCTAAAAGCTGCTGATTTTTTGCTGAAAATAGTGTCATAACAAGTTTCATGACATGTTTTATAACCAGTCTCACGCTAAGCTCCATGACGTCAGTCCTGTAGGCGGCGTCTTTGATTCCCGAGCTTACAGCCTGTGTTATTGCAAGTCATACGTCTGTACGACTGCGCACAGATCTAGCCCACTGCGGTTTCTAAACACATTAAATCAATATCAACAGATCCCACATCGGGTCTGTTTGCAAGTAATTGCAAGCAATGCGAGCTAAAGGCTCCATGAAAAGAACAGGGTTTGGATCGGGCTGGTTATTGGCAGTGATTTTGGAAACGAAATGAGCTTGAGAACTACCGGAACAGAAATAGAAATACTTGACTAGAATCAAAGTGCTAAGCAGTAAAATAAGGGTTGGATGTATTGTTTGCTTTAGTGAATTACTTACTGGAGTATTGGTGCCTGGGGTCGGACTCGAACCGACACGGAGTTTCCCCCGGCGGATTTTGAATCCGCTGCGTCTACCGATTTCGCCACCCAGGCATTGAGAGGTCTTGCGGAGTAAACAGGGCTGATTATACAAAGCTTCGTTAGCTTCGCAAGTAAAATCTCAACGCCAGCAATTGATTGCGTGTTTTTTCGGCAAAAACTGGCGTTGAGACTGGTTGCGTTAGTCAAAACCAGCGGGCGATAGGTTTTTCTCAAAGCCAATCCAGTTTTTGGACAGGTGGCCGCCTTGTTGCTGATAAAACTGCTGCGCGGGTAGGTTGTGTGTTAAAACCAGCCAGTTCAGGCGGTAGGCTCCTTTGTTGCGGGCTGTTTGTACTGCAGCTTGAAACAGTGCCTGACCGGCGCCGCTGCCACGATAATCGGCTGCAACATAAAGCTCTTTTAAGGTGGCGACCGGTGTTAGGTCATATGTAAATGGCTGGTACACCAACACCGCATAACCGCACAGCTTATGACTAAGGCAGGCGACCAGCAGGTCGAACTGTGGCGGGCCGCTAAAACCGCGCTTCTCTAAATCGGCCACTGTGACGCGAAAGTCTGCCAGATAACCTTCAAACGCGGCCAGTTGTTGCATCTGTTGGTGCACCGTCGGCAGATCAGCCAGTGTTGCTGGTCTTATCTGCCACTGTGTTTTTAACGGGGTTGTCATCAACATCCGCAGGAAATCGCTTGCCCAGCCTCTTTGGCGGCTTCCGGAGCTGCAGTTTCCGGCGTTGCCGCTTTAGGTGTTGTGACGTTTTCGCCTTGCGCAAATGGCAATCCTTCGTCGGCCCAGCCGGTGATGCCGCCAATCATCAGTTTCACCGGATAGCCAAGTTTGGCAATTTTGTAGGCGGCCTGATCGGCGCCATTGCAGTGCGGGCCGGCACAATACACCACAAAAGTTTGGCCGGTTGGGAACAACGCCATCCGTTCGGCGCTGATGTCGCGGTGCGGCAGGTTTTGCGCGCCCTGGGCGTGGTGCTGGAGAAAAGCCGCTTCGGAGCGGACATCGAGCAATATGAAATCGTTGGCGCCGTTGGCGAGCGCGCTGAAAACGTCTGAGCAGTCGGTTTCCAAGGCCAGTTTGGCGGCAAAGTGTGCCATGGCTTGCAAAGCAGGGGCGGCTGGTGTTGCCAGCACGGCTGAAGGGGTGGTGGCTAAAGTAGCAACTATCGACATCAAATATCTCCTTGGAAAAACCAAGCAGCAAGATTGCTGTTGGTTCTGGAACGACATGGCTATTTGAACAGCTGCCGATGTTTGCTACCATTGGCTGATTCGCCAATAAAGCCAAGAAATCAGCCAGAATGCTCACGCCAATATCTGCAATAGAAAGCAACGAAAAGCAGCAACTCGCCGCCAACGACCACGGCAATCCCGAGCATCAGCTGGTGGTGTGCGCTTATCACGGTTTGTCGATGCTGGAATACGGCGCCGCTATTGATATTTTTGCCGGCCATCGCACGGCCGAAGCGCCCTGGTATCAATGCCGGGTGGCTGGGCTGGATGGTTTGCGTATTCAGATGAATGGTGGCACCTGGCTGGAAACCAGCGATGATGCGCGAATTCTGGCTGAAGCAGATACCATAGTTTTCCCGGGCTGGCGGCGGCTCAGTGAACAGCCAGATCCGCAATTACTGCAAGCTTTACAACAAGCTGCGGCGCGTGGTGCGCGGTTGGTGAGTTTCTGCTCTGGCGCTTTTTTGCTGGCGCATGCTGGTTTACTGGATGGCAAAGCGGCGACCACGCACTGGAAATATGCCGGACTGTTTGCGCAGTTGTTCCCGCACGTTGATCTGAAAGTCGACCGGCTTTATGTGCAGGCGGGGCGGATTTTTACTTCGGCCGGTAGTGCGGCTTGTCTGGATTTATCGTTGCAACTGATCAAAGAAGATTTTGGCGCGGCGCGGGCGAACCAAGCGGCACGGCGGTTGGTGATCCCGGGTCAGCGCGATGGCGGTCAGCAGCAATTTATTGAGTTGCCGCTGGGTAAACCAGATCCAGCGTTAGGGCTGGTGCAGGATTATGCGCTGCAACATTTGCAGCAGCCATTGCAAATGGATGAACTGGCGGCGCTGGTGCATATGAGCCGGCGCAGTTTTGACCGCAAGTTTAAGGCTAGTTTTGGTCAAAGCCCAAAGCAGTGGTTGCTGAATGCCAGGGTCGAGCACGCGAAAACTTTGCTGGCGACTTCAAATACCAGCGTTGAACAAATCGCCACTTTATGTGGTTTTGGCACGGCGCAGGCGCTGCGTGATCAGTTTGACTTGTTGGTTGGAATTTCCCCGGCCAGGTTTCGGGCGCAGCAGTTGCGGCAGGCTGAACTTAGTGGCTGCTAGGATTTTGTGTGGTCTTCTGCGCTGCAATCGTTGGCAACAGAGCGTTGTGACCCACAATGTTTTGCGTGTTAAACTGCCGCTATCCGGCTGTTTTTATTCATGATGAAAGAGACTTTTTATGTTTGCTGAAGCTCCGCGCGCTGGTTTAATTCGCCGTCTGGCGGCAATTGTTTATGATGCACTAATCGTGATTGCGCTCTTAATGTTCGCGATGACGCTGGCGCTGGCCGCCGTGGCATTGCTGGAAAAAACCGGGTTGATTTCGTTGGTCGGTTATCAGGATAGTGCCGATTATATTCAGCGCCATGCCTTGTGGTTTCAGCTGTACCTGGTGCTTTGGGTATTCTGGTTTTATCTGTATTTCTGGTGCAAAGCAGGGCAGACCCTGGGCATGCGAGCCTGGCGTTTATTGTTGCTGCAACAAAATGGTCAGCCGGTGACGCTGAAACAAGCTTTGATCCGGGTGGTTACGGCGTTGGGCGGTGTGGGTAATTTCTGGCTTTGGGTACGTTTTAAGCAAAAGCTGGCACTGCAGGATCAACTGTCCGGCACCATGGTGGTGGAACTGAGTAAAGAACAAAGCCGTGAGTTAAATCTACATCGGCAAGCAAAGTAAATGTGGGGTCAGAGTCAGTTGTTAACAGATTTCTGTTAACAACTGACTCTGACCCCGAAGTTAACAATTAGTTGGATTCGAGGTTTTTCACCGCTTGCAGCATGGCAGCAAGTACTTTTTGCGCGTCGCCGTAGATCAGCTGGCAGTTGTCGGCAAAAAACAGCTCGTTTTCGACACCGGAATAGCCTTTACCCTGACCCCGTTTAATCACATACACCTGTCGTGCCTGATCGACATTCAGCACTGGCATACCGTAAATTGGCGATGATTTATTGCTGCGGGCGGACGGGTTTACCGTGTCGTTGGCGCCAATCACAATAGCCACGTCGGCTTCTTTAAATTCGGAATTAATTTCTTCCATATCAAAAATCAGATCATAAGGCACGCCAGCCTCGGCCAGCAGCACGTTCATATGACCCGGCATCCGGCCGGCCACCGGGTGAATAGCGAATTTCACTTCCACCCCAGCGTCTTGCAATAATTCAACAAATTCAAAGAGTTTATGCTGCGCTTGCGCCACCGCCAGGCCGTAACCCGGGGCGATAATCACTTTCCCGGCGTAACGCATATTAATCGCAGCGTCGCTGGCTTCAATCGGTTTTAAGCTACCGCTGATGGTTTGCGTTTCGTCACTGCTGGCGGCGCCAAAATTGGAAAACAGCACATTGCGCACCGAGCGGTTCATCGCTTTGGCCATCAATAGCGTCAGCATGGTACCAGCCGAACCGACCACCATCCCGGCAATCATCAGCGCCGGGTTGTTCAGCACATAACCTTCAAAACCAACAGCTAAGCCAGTGAAAGCGTTATAGAGCGAAATCACCACTGGCATATCGGCGCCGCCAATCGGCATCGTCATCATCACGCCGTACAGCAGCGCAAGTGCAAAAAAGGCTAAAAACAGCCATTGTGGCACCTGACCACCTTGCCAGACGATGTAAATGGCAAGGCTGCCCAGCACCAGCAACAAACTACTGTTGATCAGCTGTAAACCGGTCATGCGCAGGGTTTTATTGATCCGCCCATCCAGTTTGGCCCAGGCAATCAGCGAACCGGATAGCGACACCGCGCCAATCAGCCCGCCAAGCACCGCCAACAATAACGAAATACTGCCGTGGGTTTGATAACCGCTCAGCTCAATCGCTGCAATAGCCGCAGCCGCACCACCCCCCATACCGTTGTAAAGTGCGACCATTTGCGGCATCGCGGTCATCGCGACTTTTTTGCCACTCCACCAGGCCCAGCCGAGGCCAAGACTAAGCGCCACCAATGCCAGCAGCATATTGGTTTGTAGCATTGGGCGTGCTTCTGGCCGCACATCGAGGCTATATAAAAAACTCGCCAGCACGGCAATCACCATGCCGACTCCGGCCAGTACAATACCGGCGCGGGCACTGCGGGGGGAGGACATCTGTTTCAGACCATAAATAAACAAAAAGGCGGCGATAAAATAACTGCTGTCAATAATGAATGCGACCGGCATAAACCTACTCCTTCGACTTGGTGTTGGTGGAGGGTTTAAACATTTCCAGCATCCGCTCGGTCACCACATAACCACCGGCGGCATTGCCTGCGCCAAGTAACACACCAATAAAACCAATGATTTGCTGTGTCAGATTGCTGGCATTGAGTAACGCCCACAAGGCGCCGACCACCACAATGCCGTGGATAAAATTCGAGCCTGACATCAACGGCGTATGCAAAATAGCCGGTACCCGGCCAATAATTTCAAAACCGGCAAAAGCGGCCAGCATAAAAATATATAAAGCGACAAAACCAGTCAGCACCATCGTTTGATAGTCAAAGATTTGGTAGTCCATTTCTCAGCCCTCCACTAAAGTTTTTGCAGCGGCGTTTTTAATCTCGCCTTGGTGAGTCAGCACGGTTTTGGCCAGGATTTCATCGTCCCAGTCTAAGTTGATGGCCGCGTCTTTGATAAATAACCCGATTAAATTCAACAAGTTTTTTGCGTAAAGCTCTGAAGCATGTTCGGCCAGCAATGACGGCACATTAAAAGGCGCTGCAATCGTCACTTGACCAATTTGCACCGTTTCGCCCGGCACACTGTATTCACAGTTACCACCACCATCGGCGGCTAAGTCGACAATCACCGCACCATTTTTCATGCCATCGACCTGCGCTTTACTGATGAGTTTGGGCGAAGGGCGGCCGGGAATAGCGGCGGTGGTAATAATCAAATCGGCCTGTTGAATATGTTTGGTCAGCACCGCCTGAATTTTTTGTTGCTCTTCCGCCGTCAGTTCACGGGCGTAACCGCCTTCACCGCGGCCATCAACACCGGTATCAACAAATTTGGCACCTAGTGACTCGGCTTGCTCTTTGGTATCGGGTCTGACGTCATAACCTTCGGTCACTGCACCAAGTCTTCTGGCGGTAGCAAGTGCCTGCAACCCAGCGACACCTAGCCCCATTACCAGACATTTGGCCGGACGAATTGAGCCGACAGCCGTTGTCATCATCGGCAGAATGCGCGCCAGCTGGGTGGAGCCTAACAAAGCACCGTAATAACCGGCCAATGCCGCCTGCGATGACAAAGCATCCATCGCCTGGGCGCGGCTGATCCGTGGCACCAGCTCCATTGCAAAGCAGGTCAGCTGTAAATCGCGTAGCAGCTTCACCAGTTCAGGTTCACGTTGGGCATAGACAAAACACAACACAATGGTGCCGGGTGCCAGCAGTTTTAAAGTTTCGGCAGCGGGCGGTTGAACCGCTAATACGATATGGGCGTTTTGGAGTAATTCGGGAAGCGACGCGGCGATTTGCAGCGGCGGCGTGGCGCTGGCATCCAAATACGCTTGATTAGGAATACGACTGGCCAGTCCGGCATCCTGTTGGATCCAGATGTCTAAGCCAAGGGCGGAGAGTTTGCTTGCTACCTGTGGCACCAGCGCCACGCGTCGTTCATGCGGTCGGTTTTCAGTTAATACGACTAATTTTATCGACATGCCAGAAAATCCTCTTCTGTTGCTAAATCAATGAGCAGTATAGTTATTTTCTATAGCTCTGCTGTTTGTCTGCTTTATTGCGCGCTGTAAAACTAAATTAGAAGTTCAAGGAATAACGTATGCGACCGATAACTTGGTATCAGCAGTTATCAAGGTACCCTATCATGCAAGAATATCAACGCCTGCAAAAAATTCGCGACCTCGGCATCAGATTGCATGAACTGCAATTAATTAATCGTCGTGGTGATTGTTCTTATGCAGTGATGGCATTGAATTATTTGTTTGGGGTGTATCAGATTGCCAAGCCGCACGGTTTAACCCTGGACGACATGCTGCAACAACTGGCTGATGCCGTAGTGGTCCGTCATCAACTGCCATACCGTCGGTTAACCGCCGATTCAGTACTGGATTTTTTCAGTCAACGTTATCAGGTCGCAGCCCCTTATTTAGTGCATCCAACATACCGCCGTCAGGCTCGCACGAATTCAATGCAGCCTACATTCTAGGGACAATAGCAGCAGACAATTTGGGCACATCGAACTACAATAGCCTCAGCCAACCCAAAACGATCGCCGGAATGCAGTGAGGCATGGATTAATTGAAACTTCGTTTTTGCTGGGTATTTTTATTCAGTTTTGATTTGTCGGCAGCATCGTTGCGGGCAATTTATGGTGACTTTAACAGTCCACCGGCGGTGATTTTGCAGCAGGGTAAAGTTGCTGCGGGCTTTATGCCGGATATCTATCAACTGCTTGCCAACGAGCTTGGCATCAAATTGCAAATGGTGGCGATGCCACGTAAACGGTTGGCCGACTTTTTATTAAGTGGCCAGGCTGATATTTATTGTCGTGCCAGTCCGGAGTGGTATCCGGATCGCGGGTTACAATGGAGCCCGCCATTACTGATGTTTCAGGATTTAATTATCAGTCGGCGTAACTACCTGGATTTAGAAGATTTTACGCAGCGTAGTAAAGGCGAGATTGGCGCAACGCTGGGCTATGTTTATCCAAAGTTACAACCTTTGTTTGGTAACAAACAATTGTTAAGGGTGGATAGTGTGACTCCGGCAACTAACGCGATCCGGCTGTTGCGTGGCGAGCTGGATACCATCGTGCTGTCAGATACCGAAGCGGGCTACATGTTACGACTGGCCGATTTTAAAACCCTGACGCTGACCACATACCCAATTCATTGCATGTACGGACCATCTTTATCTCCACTCCAACGACTGAAACTGAATCGGTTTATTCAGCAACAGGCCAGTGCCGGTGTGTTCCAAAAGGTGTTGGATCAATATCATGAGCAAGGGTTGTTATCGTCAGTGGTGCCGCCACCAAGTTAATGTAAAGCATAAAAAAGGGAAAACGCTCAGCAGCGATCAAAGTACGGGGGACAGGCCGCAGTCTTTGCTCTTCATGCTACTGAGAGTTTTCCCAAGCAGGAACTTTTACCCTCTCTTTACCCTTCTAGTACCGCACCACCAAAGCTGCGGTAAATATCAACCAACCGGCTGAAATTTTGCTGGGTCAGCCGCGCTTGTTGATCCCGTGCTGCCAGCAATTCGCGCTGGGCGTCCAATAACTCCAGAAAATCGGCATTACCGGCATTAAAGCGCGCCTGCGATAAGCTAACGGCTTGCTCGGTGGCTGCCAGTTGTTGTTGCTGGATCAGCTGCTGGCGACGGCTTAAGTTGTAGCTGTCGAGACTGAGTTGCATCTCGCTTAAGGCACTTAACACTGTCTGGCGAAATGTCGCCAAAGCAGCTTGTTCATTGGCATTGGCTGCTTTGATCCGCGCCTGCACCGAGCTCCAATCCGCACCTTGCCAGCTTAAAGTGGGTGCCACCGACCAGGCTTTTTGCGTGCTACCGACCGCTAAATCCGGGGACGCCAGAAAACCGAGAAAACCACTGACCGACAATGACGGATATAAATCAGCCTTCGCCACTCCGATATAGGCGGTACTGGCGGCTAAGCGTCGTTCGGCGATGGCCACATCCGGTCTTTGTTGCAACTGCTCATTCACCTTAGCGACGGCATGTGGGGTTGGCAGTTCTGGTAGTTGTAAAGCAGAGCTATCTAGCGCTAACGCTTCCACTGAACTGCCCAGCAGTGCTGCTAACGTCAGTTCAGCGCGGCGTTTCGCCAGCTGAAAATCCGGTAAAGTGGTTTCGACGGCAAAAGTCTGAGCTTTGACCCGAGCCAATTCCAAATCGGAGGCCATCCCGGCATCACGTCTGGCGCTG
Organism: Rheinheimera sp. SA_1; assembly: GCF_001669775.1. Lineage (GTDB taxonomy): Bacteria > Pseudomonadota > Gammaproteobacteria > Enterobacterales > Alteromonadaceae > Pararheinheimera. Next base: position 470,076 of record NZ_LXWK01000011.1, on the reverse strand, counting down.
ATAAGCCGAGTGGTTTGCTGCAAATTGGCCAGATTTTGTGAAGCCACCTGCAGGCGCAGTGCGGCGCCGCGATAATCGCCAAAACTCTGCGCCACTTGCGCTACCAACGTCAGCTGCGCATCACGCCAGGCAAATTCAGCACCTTGCGCATCAGCCAAAGCTGCTTCGCTAGCTCGTTTGATTTTGCCGAATAAATCTAAATCCCAACTTAAACCAACCCCGGTTTGAAACTGCCGGCTGGTCACCCGTTCGCCGGTTGCCGACACTTCTGCCGGTGTGGCAGTCGCTGAATAACCCAGGCTTGGAATGCCTTTTGGTAAATTGTTATCGTCACTGTCAGCAAACACCGCATAAGCCCGGTCGACGTTCGCTTGTGCGGCAGCCAGCGTCTGATTGTTGGAAAGTGCCGTGTCAATCAGCCGGTTGAGTTCGGCATCGGCAAAGCGTTGCCACCATGACGTCAATTGCTGGTTATCGTGCGCAGCAGCGGCAGGCGCTAACTGCGGCATATTGAGCTCTTGGCTGAGCTTGGTTGGCGCCTGATAATCAGGGCCAACTGTGCAACCAATTAAACCGGTCAGCGCAATGGCGAGCAGGCTTAGTCGTACGGTTGATTTGTATTGCGTTGCTTTTGTATTGGTTGCCGCTTTGGCAGCTGTGTTGAATAACTTAACCATGAGTCGCTCCTTCAATCGCCGCTGGTGTTGCAGCTGCAGCAGCCTTACGCTCACCACGTTTCGATAACGCGTAGTAAAACAGCGGTGTTAAAATCAGACCAAAAATCGTCACGCCAATCATGCCGGCGAACACCGCCACACCCATCGCCTGGCGCATTTCTGAACCGGCGCCAGTCGAGAACACCATCGGCACCACACCCATGATAAAGGCGATCGATGTCATCAGAATTGGCCGTAACCGCAACCGCGCTGCTTCTAAAATGGCGTCCATTGCGCGCATGCCATGGTCTTGTTTTTCCTTGGCAAACTCGACCATCAGGATGGCATTTTTGGTGGCGAGCCCGACGAGCACTATCAATCCTATCTGGGTGAAGATGTTGTTATCACCGCCGTACAACAGCACGCCGCTGATGGCTGATAACAGCGTCATCGGAACAATTAAGATGATTGCCAGTGGCAGACTTAAACTTTCGTATTGTGCGGCCAACACCATAAACACCAGCAGTACCACCAGCGGGAACACCAGATATTCGGCGTTACCGGCCAGAATTTGCTGATAAGAAAGCTCAGTCCACTCGTAAGTCATGCCAGCTGGCAGGGTTTCGGCCAGAATTTTCTCAATCGCTGCTTGCGCTTCACCTGAGCTGAAACCTGGAGCTGGGCCACCGTTAATTTCAGCAGTGGTGTAACCGTTGTAGTGCATCACGCGGTCCGGACCAGCGCTGTGCGACACTTTAATAAAGGAGCCCAGCGGGATCATTTCACCTTGGTTATTCGCCACCTTCAGCGCTGAGATCTGCGCCGGATCCTGACGGAAGGCTTCATCCGCCTGCACATTCACCTGATAGGTGCGGCCAAACTGGTTAAAGTCGTTTGCGTACGTTGTCCCTAAATAACCCTGTAACGTCTGGAACACTGTATCTAACGACACACCTTGTGACAGCGCTTTGGTGCGGTCCACATCTAAATCCAGCTGCGGTACATTCACCTGATAACTAGAGAACACACCTGCTAATTCCGGGGTTTGCCAGGCTTTCATCATCACTTGTTGAGTGACATTGGCCAGTTCAACATAACCTAAGTTGGCGCGGTCCTGAATTTGTAAACGGAAGCCGCCGATGGTGCCTAAACCCTGCACCGGTGGTGGTGGGAAGATGGCAATAAAGGCGCCCTGAATACCAGCAAACTTGGCGTTTAAGTCAGCGGCAATAGCGTTAGCAGACAGTTCCGGGCTGGTACGCTCGTCAAAGTCTTTCAGCGGGGTAAACACGATGCCGCTATTTGGGCTATTGGTAAAACCGTTGATGCTAAGACCTGGGAAAGCCACTGAGTTCGAAACTCCAGGGTGTTCCAACGCGATGCGTGACATTTCTTTAATTACGGCTTCAGTACGTTCCAGCGACGCGGCATCCGGGAGTTGGGCAAACGCCACCAGGTATTGTTTATCCTGACCTGGCACATAACCGGTTGGGGTGCTGTGGAACAAACCAGCGGTTAAACCCAGCATACCGATATAGATAATGCCGACCACAGCACCGAAGCGAATGACTTTACGTACCAGCAGACCATAACCTTTTGATGCTTTATTAAACAAACGGTTAAACGGGTTGAATAACCAGCCGCCTAAAGCTTTGTCCATGGCGCGGGTCAGTTTGTCTTTTGGCGAATCATGGGCTTTTAATAACAATGCCGACAGGGCAGGGCTTAACGTCAACGAGTTAATCGCCGAGATAAAGGTCGAAATAGTGATAGTCAGCGCAAACTGCTTATAGAACTGGCCAGTTAAACCGGTCATAAAGGCGGTTGGAATAAAGACCGCAGCCAGTACTAAAGTGGTGGCGACGATTGGGCCTGTTACTTCTTTCATCGCTTTTTGGGTCGCTTCCAACGGCGATAAACCATCGGCGATATTCCGTTCAACGTTTTCAACGACGACTATGGCGTCATCGACCACAATACCAATCGCCAACACTAAACCGAACAACGACAGGGCGTTTAATGAAAAGCCCATCAGGTGCATAAAGGCAAAGGTACCGACCAACGACACGGGTACGGCAACTAGTGGAATAATCGAAGCGCGCCAGGTTTGCAGGAATAACACCACCACCAGCACCACTAATAAAATCGCTTCCAGCAGCGTTTTCACTACCGCTTCAATCGAGCCACGGACAAAGACAGTTGGGTCGTAGACGATGTCGTAACTTAAACCTTGCGGGAAGCTTTTTGAAAGTTCGGCCATTTTGGCGCGTACATCATCAGAGATTTGAATGGCGTTTGAACCAGATGCCTGAAACACCGGAATGGCGACCGCGTCTTTGTTATCGAGCAGAGATTTCAGCGCATAAGTGCTGGCACCTAATTCCAGCCGGGCTACATCTTTTAAGCGGCTGATTTGGCCTTCTGCGCCGACTTTGACAATGATGTCTTCAAATTCTTCAACCGAACTTAACCGGCCTTTGACGTTGATCAGTAACTGGAAATCGCTGGTACCTGAAGGCTGCGCGCCTAAGCTACCGGCGGCAGCTTGTTGGTTTTGCGAGCGGATGGCGGCAACGATATCTTGTGGCGTCAGTTGTAACGCTGACACTTTATTTGGATCCAGCCACACCCGCAGACTGTATTCACCGGCACCAAACAAGCGCACGGCGCCCACACCTTCAATCCGGGCTAATTCGTCTTTGACGTTTTGTGCAGCATAGTTCGATAAGTACAGCATGTCATAACGATCGTCCGGCGAAGTTAAATGCACCACCATGGTGAGATCCGGTGATGATTTTTCGGTGACAATACCAAGGCGCTGCACTTCTTGCGGCAATCTTGGTTTGGCGCGGTCTACCCTGCTTTGTACCTGGGTTTGTGCACGATCAACATCGGTACCGATGGCAAAAGTAATGGTCAAAGTCATCCGGCCATCAGAGGTGGCTTGTGATGACATATACAACATATTCTCGACGCCGTTAATTTCCTGCTCCAGCGGAGAGGCGACGGTATCGGCGATGACTTTTGGGTTGGCGCCCGGATAGTTGGCGGTCACCACCACTGTTGGCGGTACCACTTCCGGATATTCGGTGATCGGCAGTTGCCACACTGCGATGGCGCCGCTGATTAAAAACAGCAGCGACAGCACGGCGGCAAATATCGGTCTTCTGATAAAAAATTGTGAAAGCATGATTCTGTCCTGATTTAGTAGCTGCTGGGCTTAGCCGCGTGGTGCGCTTTGGGTGGAAATTGTATTCACAACGGCGTCAACAATGGCGGCAGTGGCCGTTTTGTCGCTGGCTGCTTGCTCATCCAGCATTTGCTGTTGCTGTTGTAGCGATACTAACTGCTCGGCGCTGGCCATTTTTACGCTGTTCGGCGTGACCTGCATGGTTGGGCGAACGCGCTGTAAACCATTAACGACAATGGTTTCACTGGCTTTTAAACCTGAGGTGACAATCCGCAGGCCACCGACTTTTTCACCCAGCGTGACCGGGCGGTATTGCAGCTGTTGTTTGTCATCGACCACCAACACAAACTTGTTGTTTAAGTCAGTGCCGACGGCTTTGTCATCAATCAGAATACCGTTGTAGCTGGCGCTCCCCACCAGTTTGATTTTGGCAAACAAGCCTGGGATCAAACTGTTATCGTCATTGCTAAACACGGCGCGCGCGCGGATGGTGCCGGTTTGTGGGTTGATACTATTATCAAGAAAGTCCAGTGAACCCGAAAAGCGGTAGTCACTGTCTGAACTTAACGCCATCAGCACCGGGCTGGCTTCATTGCGGCTGTCACCGCGTTTGCCGGTGGCCGCGAGCTGGACGTATTTCAGGTAAGTTTGTTCATCGGCATCAAAGTAGGCGTACATCCGCTCGGTGGACACAATGCTGGTCAGCTGGCTTTGACCGGCTTGCACATAGTTGCCGGCGGTGATCAGCGCATTTGAAACGCGGCCGGAGATTGGCGCTCGTACTTGGGTATGCGATAAATCCAATTCGGCTTTGGTCAGCGCTGCTTTGACTGCAGCCACTTGCGATGCACTTTGATCTTTGCGGGCGCGGCGGGCATCGAGAATTTCTTCAGCGATGGCCTTTTGGCTGCGCAATTGTTCAGCGCGTTGATAGTCGCTGTTGGCTAATTTTTGTTGGCTGAGGGCGCTTTGCAGTTCGGCTTGCAGACGGCTGACGTCGGCTTTTAAAGCGCGATCATCAATCTGCACTAATAAATCACCGGCTTTTACCAGCGCGCCTTCAGTAAACAGTACCTGGTCAAGGTAACCAGACACCCGTGGCACTAACACCACAGTTTCCGGTGCTTGTAAACGGCCGGTAAATTCGTCCCATTCGGTAATCCGTTGTTCGACCACTGTGGCAACGTCAACCGTTGGCGCAGCGGCTGGTGCGCCAGCGCCGGCGGCTTCAGGTTGGCTACATGCGGCAAGCACAACTGCGGCGATGCTGGCTAATAAAAAGGTTCTTACAGTCTGTGTTTTGCGCATGGCAATTGTCCCTTCGTTGGTGTCTGCTGACAGCAATCGTTGATGAATGCTGTGTTATGTACCGATTGGTATTTTGTACTGGTTGGTAAATATATAGATTTTCAATCGCCGGTCAATCTTTTTTTGTACCGTATGGTAAAAAAATAAAGAACTTTTTATGCTATAAGGCTTTTCGTTTGGTTATATCGGGGAATTTGGCAAGATATCTGTACCGTTCGGTAGGTATATTGTACTTTACAAGGCTTGCAAAGGTGATTACTCTGTGCGCATCATAGATCACCCTATATCGGGTGTGGTTTTACTCAAGATCATTGAACTTCAAGCGTGGTCACCGCAAAGGTGGCGACCAGACAACTTCAAAGATGGCGGGTACATACAGGAGCTTACAGATGACGGGGAACACCAGCACTATTGGTCGGCCACGTGCTTTTGACGTCGACAAAGCTTTGCAAAAAGCCCTCGAAGTGTTTTGGGAGAAAGGTTACGAAGGAACGTCGTTGCCGGATTTAACCGAAGCTATGGGCATCAATAAACCCAGTTTATATGCCGCTTTTGGTAACAAAGAGCAGCTGTTTTTAAAGGCAATTGAGCTTTATGAAAACCGTCCATGCGGTTTTTTTCAGCCAGCTTTGTTACAACCAACCGCTTATCTGATGGCGGAGCAAATGTTATTTGGCGGCGCGGCGGCCAGTAGCGATCCAAGTCTGCCCAAAGGTTGTTTAATGGTGCAAGGCGCATTAAGTTGTAGCGATAATGCCAACAGTGTCAAACAGGTCCTGATTGAAAAACGCCGCAGTGGCGAATTGCAATTACAACAAAGATTAGAGCGAGCCAAGGCCGAAGGTGAATTTGCGGCGGATGTCGATTGCGCAGCACTGGCTTGTTTCTTAGGGGTGCAGTTGCATGGCATGTCAATTCAGGCCACCACAGGCGCTTCCAGCGACAAGTTACAAAAAGTGGCAGCAATTGCGTTAGAGGCCTTTGTGGCTGCGACCTCCGGCAAAGCAGCAGTGCCTGAAAGCGCAAGTTAATCGCATTTTGTCGCTAATTGCTCAGCAGCGCGTCAACCGGCGTTAGTGGTTTATCGCGCTGCGATATGTCTTTACCAGGTTTCGACACTGCGCATCATAAAAAGGCCCGGCATGTTGTTGCCAGCCTTCCCCTGGCGATACCTGCTTACAGAGCATCTTGCCATTCAATTTACTTTGCCATTTAAACCAATAAGCAGGTTCGGCGCTCAGTGTGGTACTGCAAAAGACTGAGGCCATGAGTAGCATCGCGAACTTGCGTGAAAAACCAGTCAATTTGAACACCTGAAACTCCTCTGTGAATAATGGGGTCGGAGCTCATTAATCAATTAATTAGCTCCGACCCCATTATTCACAGCAAATCCAGTGCCAGTTGTTAACATCGGGGTCAGAGTCAATTGTTAACAGGCGTTCTGTTAACAATTGACTCTGACCCCATAATTTACATTTGTTCCCGTAATTTCTTGAGGATAAAGGCGATAGCGTCCGGGGACTGATAAGAATTGTGCTCCGACAACACAATAATTTGCTCCTGGGCCTGACTTTGGTGGGCGCTGAAAAATGGCACGACTGAGTCGTTGAGCTGAGCACAGCTTTTTTCGTTGTAACAAAAGGGTGTGCTGGTACTGCCAACGATGGAATAAACCGGTTTTTGGTAGGGAAGTTTGGCGATTTCCTGCAATAGCGGATGTTGTGGCGACAATACATCGACACTGGTTGGCCCGTCGTTTTTTAAATACCGGTTCATCTGCGGTGTAACCAGGTCATAACTGAGGTTCTTAAACACCCGGCGATTTAAATCGCTGAAAATACTGGGTAATCTGATCCAGGCACTGGCGAGACGACTGTACCAGGTTTCGGCCATTTCAGCGCCATGGTGCGGTGTATCCAAAAAGAATACCGATTGCACATAAGGCCGGGGTTTAAAGATAAACACGTCCTGATAGCGCATAAAGTCTCGATGCTCACGCGGCAGTTGTTCGGGCCGACGCATAAAGGTTTGATCCCACAACCGATATTCCGGTTCGACAATAAAAGTCTTGGCGATAATGCCGCCCATACTGTGGCCAATCAGCACCATTGGTAAATCAGCCGGCATCGCCAGTTGCAGCTGTAATCTGGCGCGAAGCTCATCTACCTGCGCCCGCAACCGCATGGCATTAAAAAAGGGTGGGGCGCCCGTTGGGTAAAAAGCATGCCAAATCTGATATTTGGCAGATAGTTCTGGATCGGCATAAATGGCATGACTTAACCGTAGCCAAATCATCGGGCTGGAGTGCAGGCCGTGGATCATCAGAATTGGAATTTTGCTGCCAGACAAAGGTGCAATACTGTAAATGCCATAGTCATAACTGCTGTTATTACCATCAAATAATGCCGCCCATTCCGCCTGATCAATCCGTGCTTCACGTAGTAATAACAGGTATGCCGTGGCACTGTCATATTGTAGCGGGTAACTTTGCTTACCAAACGATACCGATTTTGGGTCGGTCAGATAATAGCCGGTGAGCTGGATCTGCAGCTGATCCTGGTCGTCAAAATGCAGATGCGTCGCCAGCACAGTCACAGCCCGGAATATACCTTCGCGGGGGTAATTCTGATCCGTAGCTTGTTTGTTGAATGCGCGCTCAGCCGCCATGACCAGCCCGACGCCTTGTGGATTTTGCGCTGCCGGGGCAATCCATGGTTCCCGAAATACCAAATCTGCAACCTGGGTATAACGGGTAAAAGGCAAGCCACTCTCATCGGTTGGCAGTTGTAATTGCAGCTGAAAATCGCGGTGGCGTGGTTGCCATTTGCCTTGTTGCAATTGTGAGCGCACCAAAACTTCAAGCCCGGTTTGATACCAGCGTAAAGCTTGGGAACGCTCTGTGATATTGCTTGCATGGGGTAGTAGAGTTAAACCGCAGGCCAGTTGATGAAAAGCGCTACTCGGTGCAGAAGTCAGTGCTATCTGACACAACGCCAGCTGTGCGCTCGGTGTTTCCGATTGCAGGTGTTGATACCACAGCCGGAAATGTTCAGGATCCGAGATTGTAACCAACGGTTTTGAGAGCACTTTTTGCTGCACTATTACTTTCGGCGCTGTGGTACAGGCGCTCAGACCGAATAGCAGCGCTGGTAGCAAATTACCATGGCGCAGGATTGCCTGTAGTTTGGATTTGAGTGTTAAACACAACAGGTGGTACACCATCTTCAGTTATTCTCTGCAAATCGCCGTCCGGACGAAGTTATTCTGCCGCATCAATCTGCATTACAACACCCTTTTTTACCGGTGTTTTGTCGACCCTCAGACGCCGTGATCTGCTGAAACTTTGTAACAGGATTGAACCTCTGGCGGAAAGTGGCAGTCACAATACGACATGCGTCAGTTTTGCAGTGGTTTTTACTGTAAGTTGTCAGGAAGACCTGATTGCACGCGTGACACCCGATGTTTTATACCCAAAATCATTGACGATTCGGGTAGGCGACGAGGAGCGAGACCCCAGGAGCATAGTTGTCCTATGTGACTGGGTCGGACTGGCGCCCCAGCGAGCGAACGAAGGCAACAACCCCGAATCTTCAAGGATGACGGGTATATTCACAGGAGTCACCGCCATGTATAACGCCACCATCCCTGATAACGAGCCGATGCGGCTTGCCACCCTTCATGCTTCCCAATTGTTAAACCTGCGCGGCGGCGAGCAATATCACCGGCTCACCCGTTTAGGCCGGCGATTATTGCAAATGCCGGTGTGTTTACTGAATTTAGTTGATGCGGAATATGTGCGGGTGTTGGCGGGGCAAGGCATTGATATGACTGAGTTTTCCCGCGCCAGCTCTTTTTGTGGTCATACCATTTTGGGCGAAGATGCGCTGGTGATCCAGGATACCCGTCATCACCCGTATTTTTTCGATAATCCGCTGGTGGTTGGGCCGGAAGGGGTGCGTAGTTATATTGGTATGCCGATCCGGGCCTTTAATGGCTGCAAAATAGGCACTTTGTGTCTGATGGATAAAGTGCCGCGTGAAGTGGCGGCGGATGATGTGGCGGCGCTGCGCGATTTAGCACTTCTAACCGAACAGGAACTTGCTGCTGGACAGCTGGCAATTATTGATGATTTAACCGGCCTGGTAAACCGCCGTGGTTTTGAAACTATGGCCAGATTGTTGCTCAACAGCAGCGAACGTCAAAGTTTACCGGCAGTGTTGTTGTATTTTGATCTGGATGATTTTTCCACTTTAAATCGCCATTATGGCGAAGCGGAAGGTGATCGGATGTTGATGCGTTTTTCCAGATTAATGCGCCAGACTTTTCGCGGCAGTGATGTGTTAGGACGGCTGGGCGACAATTCCTTTGCGGTGTTGGTGGCCAATAGTTCAGCGCAGCAAGCGGAAATGGTGGTCGATCGGATGCGGCAGTCAGCGCTGGGTCTGCAGCAACAGGAAGGTTGGCCAGGTCCGCTGCAATTTAGTGTGGCGGCCGTGCATTATTCACCGGCACAATGCCCTTCGCTGGAGCATCTGTTAAGCCGTGCCGACCATTTGTTGTATAAAAGGCAACAAGGGCAGCGCTTGTGTTAACAGCAGTGTGGTCATCATTTTGCTAAGATTTCCGTAAAGACCGGTATAAAAAAACGCCTCATCTGAGGCGTTTTTGTTGTTATGTACCGCGATTAGATGCAGTGTCTGGTAATTACTGAGCTGCTGGCGCGTCAACTGGTAAACGATTGATCAAGCTACCGATGCGCTCCAGAGAGTTAAAATGCGCATAAATTGCCTGTAACACGCCGAATTTACGCAGCGTCAGGAATTGCTCGTCGCTCAGCGCTTCAAATTTTTCACGATCGATGACGAAAAAGCCATTTAAGCGATGTTCTTTGCCAGCTAAGTCACGATACTGCAGACCATCAGCTTTAAACAAACCCATTTCTTTGATCTGCGCCACGATATTACGGCTGATGGCGTTGGCATCGATATACTCTTTAAAGAATGAATTCACGCCCTGGAAGAATTCAGTCGGGGTGTTGTCAGCGTTAAACAGCGCTTGACCTTCAGTGCGGCTGATGTTGTCGGCTTGTTCATTAACACACAATAACAGCTGATCGTCATTGGCTTGTGCCAGGTTGAATGGATAAGCACGGATGCCGGCTGGCAAATACTGACCTTCCCACTGACCGTCTTTAATAAACAGGTTTTGACCTTCTTTCAGACCAAACACCGCAACCGGAGCGAATACTTCTTCGACTTGCAGGAAAAAAATTGGGTAAAATACAGAGGCTGCGGCAAATTCCTGCAACATTAACGGCGCGATGTGACGGTCATTCACACTTTCCAAAGAGAACTGAGCTAACACATGCAGATCTTTGTGTTGTTCGTTATTTAAGACAACTGGTTGGGCAAGCATAATTAGGTTCCTTACAGATTAGATTTGACGGCGGGTATACAGCAGAATACGTGGTTACACGCGGGTTGAAGTACCGGCCTTAATAGTTCAGACCAGAGCACCATACTATAGAAATATGACAAAATACCAGTGCAAATCTGAAGAAATATGCTATGAATGCGGCAGTTCCAACCACTACTTTGGATGTCGAACTGACTAACAAATTGAATTTTTGGGTGAAGCTGGAAAAAGTGCCGAATTTATCGCCAGAAAAATTTTACTATGCAGGGGAAAACAGGGCTGAGATTGATCAGCAAGGACACCCCGCTTACCACAAAATGTACCGCCAGATTGCCATAAGAGCCTGATAAAGTCCGATGAAACCATTGTTAAGTCACCCGATCACCGCCCCGCTGTGTTTTTTATTGTTAGTGCTGCTGGTGCTGGCACCACAATTTTACCTGTGGCCAGAACCGGCCAAGCTGGGGCATTGGCTGCGCTGGTCAATAGCGCCAACGCTGTTGTTGCTGGCGTTATTGCTGACCGTCAGTAAGCAGTTGCACCGGTCAATCTGGACCTGGTTTCCGTTGGTGCTGTTGGCGCCACAAGAGCTGTTTTACATCGCGACTTATCACAAAGTGACCGACGCTCATGCCATGGCCATTATTGCTGAAACTGATTTGGCCGAAGCGGCCGGTTATTTATCCGGCTTGGGCTGGCTGATTTTACCTGCGGTGTTGCTGGTGATGATGTTGTTTGTGGTCACCAGTGCGGTATTTAAAGTGCAGCAATACCGCTGGCTGAGTTTCGGCCGGCCTGTCGTGTGGATGGCAAGTTTAATGATGATTGGCTGGTTGTGGCAGCAAGAACTGCATTACCAACAACTCTATCCACCAAAGCCAAAAGCCAACAGCACTGAAACCGCCCTGGCACAACGGCCGCTGCCAAATAGTCATAATTTATTTCATCAGAGTTACCCACTGAATTTATTATTGGCCGCCAATGAGTTTCGGGTGCAAAAAGAAGCTCTGGCAGAAGTTGCTGCCAAGGTTGCCGATTTTAAGTTTGGCGCCACGCAGCCGCATCCACCTGCAGCGAAACAGATTTATGTACTGGTGATTGGTGAAACGCTGCGGCCGGACCGCTTGCAACTGAACGGCTATGCCAGAGCCACCACACCGCGATTGGCTGGCCTTGGTGATGTGATCAGTTTTACCGATATGATTAGCCCTTGGTCCTGGACCCGGATGTCGGTGCCAGTGATTATTTCGCGCAAATCGGCGCAAGATCAGCAGTATTTTTCGTCGGAGAAGTCGTTGGTCGCCGCTTTTGCTGAAGCCGGTTTTGCCACGGCCTGGTTATCCACCCAAAGTCCGCTGGGGGTGCACGACAGTTCGGTGGCGCTGCATGCCGCTGAAGCCGATCAGGTGCAGTATCTGAATCCGGTCGGATATAAAAAAGCCGGCTTCTATGACGAAGTGTTAATCAAAGCCGTGCAGCGTGTGCTGGCGCAAAATGCGCAAAAACAATTGATTGTACTGCACACCCTTGGCAGTCATTTCAGCTATGCCGATCGTTATCCGGATAATTTTGATTTATTTCAGCCATCTGGCAAACACCTGTCGATCGGCATGCATGACCGCGCTAACAAAGAAATGCTAAACAACGCCTATGACAACACCGTGGCCTACACCGATCAGTTGCTGTTTAACCTGATCAAAACCTTGCAGCAACAAGACGCGATCAGCAGTTTTATCTATGTGTCGGATCACGGCGAAAACCTGTTTGACGGTGATTGTAGTAAAAGCGGCCACGGTCATCACACCGAATTTGATTATCGGGTGGCGGCGTTGTGGTGGGGGTCTCAGCAGTTCCGGCAGCAGTATCCTGATTTAGCAAACCAGATCGCGCTGAATCGGCAGCAACCGTTCAGCACCGAGCAGATCTTTCATACCATGTTGCATCTGGCTCAAATCGGCTATCCAACTGCGCAGCCCGAACTAAGTTTTGCGCAGTCACCGCTGTCGCTGGCGGTGCGGCCCAGGTTGTTGTCTACCGGCCTGAATTTTGATACCAGCCCGAAAGACGCGGTTTGCCGGGCATTGCCGGCTCCAGACAAGCGTTAGTGTGGCATGGTTGTCAGGCCGGGAGGCTTTTTAGTTAATAAAACTGCATCGTTCAAGCGTTATTGTGTTCACGCAGCAGGAATTTGTTGGATTGATTTAACTGTCATAATCTTGTCATATAAAAGCCATAAAATAGCCTTCCAACTGCAACGACAAAGTAATATTGCCGACATTATCCAGTCATAAAGCTGTGATATGTGAGAAAATTTCGTCTGTAGCCACCAATTAGCCACCATTGATCTGGACATTTAACCACAACGGTTATACTGATCGGGTCTAAGCTGTCGAATCACTTTCCTCAATGCTGAGAAGGATTTAATTATGTTTGCAAAGAAAACTCTGCTTTTGGCTATGTTCATGACTGTTGCTTTGCCGCTGCAGGCAGATCCGCTGACGGTCTACGGTAAAATTAATGTGACGGCACAAAGCTCCGACGAAGGTGCCGGTTCATTCAGTGAGTTAAAAAGCAACGCTTCGCGGTTTGGCATTAAAGGCGATTATGAGCTGGATGGTGAGTTGTCGTTGGTGTATCAGCTGGAATGGGAAGTTGATCTGACAGATGACGCTAACGAGAAAAATATCAAAGGCCGCGACCAGTTCATCGGGTTAAAAGGCAGTTTCGGCACCATTAAAGCCGGTCGCAACGACACCGCACTGAAATTATCCCAGGGTAAAGTCGATTTATTTAACGATTACGAAGCAGATATCAAGACATTGTGGAAAGGCGAGAACCGGATGAATAATTCGCTGGCCTATATCAGCCCATCGTTTCAGGGGTTTTCGCTGTTAGTCAGCCATATTATGGAAGACACGCCGGAAGGCAAAGATGGCCAGTCGTTTGCGTTGTTATACGGTGATGACGCATTAAAAGAATCAAAGCTGTTTGCCTCGGTGGCGATGGACAACGAAGTCAATGGCTACGATGCCACGCGTGTCACGGGTCAGGTAAAAGTGCTTGGTCAGCTGAAAGTTGGCGCCGGTTTGGTACAGCAGGAAGCTGTTGCGACCGGTAAAAAAGAAGACGGCTGGTTAGCAAACTTATCTTATCCAATTGATAAGTATGAATTAAAAGCTCAGTACCAGACGCTGGAAGAGCACAAAGGTTTTAGCCTCGGCGCCGATTACAAAATTGGCAAAGACACCAAGTTATTCACCTGGTACAGCAGCTTCGATTTTGACAATAAAGTCGATACTGACTATGTGGCGATTGGTATTGAACATAAATTCTAAAGGCTGCCGCTTTTTAAATCGCAATAAATAAAGCGCAGAAAAAAATCCCGTCTGGTGTCATTGCAGACGGGATTTTTATTTGGATAAATCGCTGTAATGAAGGTTTGGGTTTAATCAGCATTAAAGTGATGATGGATTTGCCGCTGCAACTTTTGCCATTTCCACTTTTTTCAGCGGTGGGTTGACCCACACCACATGACCAACATTTCGCTGCTTACGTTGTGAATTTTCCAGCTGATCCAGTTGTTCCTGATCCACCACAAAAGCATAATTTTTATCGACATTGGCGCAACCAGTTACGGTGAATACCAGGCTGGCGGCGGCTGCATACATTAAATTCTTTTTCATTGTTATCCCCTTATTTACGTCTGTAGCATGAATATAGACAAAGCAGGGGTTCGGTTGCCAGCATATTTTTGTTACACGCAGATGACAGTGTTGAAATATTTCAAAATAAATTTTATGCCATTGATATTTAATGTATTTATTTTTATTTTTGTGATGGCGATTTTATTACAGCCAACCTTTACGCTTAAAAAACAAATAAGGTGCCAGGCCTGCCAGCAGCATCAACCCAATCGCCATTGGATACCCAAACTGCCAGTTGAGCTCCGGCATCAATTGGAAGTTCATGCCGTAACTGCTGGCGACCAGCGTTGGCGGCAGGAAAATCACTGATACCACCGAGAAAATTTTGATAATGCGGTTTTGTTCAATATTGATAAAACCCATCGCTGACTGCAGTAAAAAGTTGACCCGCTGCGAAAACGATTCGTTATGCGGCAACAACGATTCAACATCGCGCAGGACGTCTCTTGCTTGCTCCAGCTGATCAACCGGTAAGCGGGCTTTGCGCAGTAAAAAGCCGATCGCACGTTGGGTATCCATCAGACACAACCGCACTTTCCAGCTCATATCTTCCAGTTGGGTCAACCGTAACAAACTGGTTTTAAAGGCTTCGTTTTGTTTGCCTTTTAAAATCACCTGACTGATGACTTCAAGTGCGAGGGAGATTTCCTCGATGGTATCGGCCAGCTGTTCAATTTTGACTTCGAATAAATCCAGCAGCAATTCGTAAGCATTGCCAACCGACAGTAGATGATTACGCGCCCGCATCCGGTACAACCGGAATACTGGTAACTCACGTTCACGCAAAGTAAAAAGCCGGCCATCCCGAATGGTAAAAGCGACAGTGGTGGTGCTGGCGAGTTCTTCCTGATAGAAAAACAACGAGTGAATATGCAGCCCGTCTTCGTCTTCAAAAAAACGCGCCGAAGCTTCGATATCATTCAATTCTGGCCGCTGCGCTAGTTCCTGACCAAAGCGGTCGGTAATAAACTGCCGCTCAGCCGTATCCGGCTCCTGTAAATCCAGCCAAATCGCTTGAGTTATGTCTTCAAGCTGTTGTAATTCCAGTCGCTGTAACCGTTGCTGATGCAGGTTAAAAATTCTAAGCATGGTTTTCTCCGACAGCTGCCTGTTGTCAGAGGGCGCTCTGACCGGCTGTTGTTTTTAGACTTTGTTGGATTTTTTGATTCTGGTTGATTTTACAATGGTTAGCTTCACTTGCGGGGATCTTTCTTTGGCAACAAAGGGTTGTTTTTACCAATTGCCATTTGGGGTTGGTTTAAAAGCGTTTCGCCTTTTGTAAAACCTCAATTGCAATGTAGGTCGGATAAACGCGAAGCGTGCCATCCGACAGGCGATAGGCTTATACCTCAGCATCAGGTCTGTTTACCAAATGCCATTTGGAGTTGGTCTTAAAAGCGTTTCGCCGCTGGCGAGTTTCTTTCTTTTGCTTCGCCAAAAGAAAGAAACCAAAGAAAAGGCGCCCCCTGATCGCTCGAAAGCCCGCAATAAAATCAATGGTTTGAGGCGCCTGCGCAAACTCGCGGTTCGCTAGCGTCGAACCGCTCAAACAGTGCGCCGGCTTAAAACCTCAAACCACCGATTTTAAAGCGGCTCGCTTTACGGGGAGGAAAAGCGATTAGAAAGTAATTTTGTACCAAAAGCGGCTATTTAGAATTGTTGATTTGAACATGAGAAATGCGTTAAACCCAACCACGAGTTAAATTTTCCAGTCTCGCAGGCACAAAGCCTTCTTTCACGTTCCCGAAATCGTATCTAATGTCAACACCCTGTTGAGTAATATGCAGAAAGCGGATAGTTTGAATTATCAAATGTTGTGAAAGGCGGCAGCGACTTACGGATTCTTTGCCGTTGCAAAAACACTGTTATGAGTCCGAGTTATCAAGGAGATATATGAAATCAATCATTTTTCTTTTATCCGTAATTGTATTATCAGGATGTGCATCATCGTCAAAGACTTATGCACCCGATGGACGAGAAGCATATTCACTAAATTGTTCAGGGACAGCGCGGAACTGGGGCATGTGCTATGAAAAAGCCGGTGAAATCTGCAAAGAGAAAGGCTATGACACTATTACAGTAAATGGTGAGCAAGGTGCATCTGTTACAGCTTATGCCAATCAACAAAATGCTGGTGTTCATGGTAGCTCACTTCACTTCAGAACAATGACCATTGCATGCAAGCAGCCAAGCTCTTAACAAGGCAAGGCAAAATCGCCCTTCGGGCTTGACGCGCTAACGCGCGCCTTTGCTTGCTGCGTTATAGCTAGCATCTTGCCCTTAACAGTCTTACAACGCATCGCAACAACCGCCAAGCCCCGTAAAGCGAGCCGGATGTTTGTCCGGTTTTGAGGTTTTAAGCCAGCGCACTGTCTGAGCGATTTGACGTTAGCAAATCGCGAGTTTGCGCTGGTGCCTCAAAATCGAGACAAACTTCCGGGCTTTCGAGCGATCAGGGGTCGCCTTTTCTTTGGTTTCTTTCTTTTGGCGAAGCAAAAGAAAGAAACTCGCCATCGGCGAAACGCTTTTAAAAACAGCCTTGTTCTGCAACAGAACAAACCGCCATTTTTCAACGGCAAAAAAAAGCCCCGGTCATAAACCAGGGCTTGGTTGTTGCGCTAGAACAACATCAGAACTTCTGACTAAAACTCAAACCAACACTCACCCCTTGCTCGCGCATTTGCAGAATTTCGCCTTGTTGCAAAATCTCCACATCGCGGTTCAGTAAGTTTTTCGCTGAAAATTTCAACGAACCATCGGTAAACACGTTGTACGAGTAAACGAAGTCCAGCGAGTGGAACGGTTGCTCGTAGGCGTCGTCTTTACCGTCGATACCGGCGAAGGCGATGCGTTTACCGAACACGTTGTAAGTTACCGTGGCGGTGTGGTCTTCGTTGTCCGAGTCAAAACCGAGCTGGAAGTTGACCACGTATTTCGAATGACCGGTCAGTGGCCGTACTAAGTTGGTCAGGTTGGTTTCGCCTAACGATTCAATTTCAATTTCTGATTCGCTGTAAGTGAAGTTACTGACCACAAAGAAGTTGTCCAGTATCTGGCCAAAATCACCTTCGAACATATCCAGTTTTTGTAACGCTTCAGCTTCGACGCCGTACACTTCACCGCCGATGGCATTTCTGAATGACATCAACAAGTTACCGTCAGAACCTTTTAATTCAACTGCTTCAATCGGGTTGGTTAAGTCTTTGTAGAACAAACCTAAGCTGTAGTTACTGCCGCTGTCCAGATATTGCTCCCAACGCAGGTCGTACGCGCTGATGCTGGTGCTTTTCAGGTCAGAAAAACCAATCACTTTAAAGTCGGTGATCGGATCGATAAACAGCACTGGTGTCACTTCCCGCAAGTCTGGACGCACCACAGTTTCGCTAAAACCGAAGCGATATTGCGTTTCTTCCGACTGCATCCAGGTCACGGCCAGAGCAGGGTAGACATCGTCTTCCTGACGTGGGAAATCTTCGGCATTCCCCTGAATTTCGCCGGTGGCCGGGTTTAACGGCACTGAAATCTGGCGGAAATCTTCGTAGCGTAAACCGGCATTCACCCGCCAGGTCATGTCGTAAGTGGCTTCTACACCGACATAAGCAGCATCAACCTGCTGAGCTGCAACATAATCATCAGCTTGTGCTGTCACGTCAGACAGTAAAAAGCGTTTGGCTGGATTGCTGATATTGGCATTGGAGAAAATGTTAGAAAACGACTGGCTTAATTCATCGTTACTGTAACCACGGGTATCCAGCTTAAAGCGGTTGGTACCGGCAGTACGCTGCCGTTCGAAATACGTATAGCCTGTGCTGAACGAATATTCGGTCGAGCCAATGGTCATTGGGTACTTGGCATTCCAGCTGGCGTTTTCAGTGTTATCTTCTAACTGGCCAAACTGGTAAATGGCGGCGTTATCGCTGCGGCGCATGGTACGGTTTAATAAACTGCCATCTTCAGCCAGTTGGCGCACATAACGATATTCCACTTCGCTTGGTGCGTTACGTTCTGCTTTGGCGTCGGTGTATTGCCAGTCCAGCGCTAAGTCATTTAAAAAATCGAGTGTATGACGACCGCGGATCTGATTGGTCAGCATGGTGCGCTCTTCGTACAAAATCGAATAATCTTCGTTTTCGCGCAGAGCTTCGTTGATCGTTTCAATCGAGTCACCAATTTTGATTTTGATCTCATCTTTGGTGTCGCTTAAATAAATGCTTGAGGTTTCAATGCGGTGGTTGCTGTCAAACTCCAGACCGAAGTTCAGCATGCCGGACATTTTCACCTGATGCTCGGTACCGCGGATATCATCGTAACGATTCAGCGGTGTCAGTTCAGTGCCAGAGCTGATGGAATAATATCGTTCCTGCTCTTTGAAGTTCTCTGACGATTTGTCGTAGCTGACACCCGCCATTACTCCAAATACCGTGCTGCCAATGTCAAATCTGTTGCCGTAAGACAGGCTGGTATCGTATTCAGGGCCAATACTTTTGTTGTTGATGTCTAAATCACGGTTCAGTTCCAGACCTAAATTACGGTTGATTTTTTCAGCCGCTACTAAATTTCCCGGTGTGATGCCACCTAAACCCTGGGCGATTTTTACCACGTCCAGTGAACCGTATTTGTTCAGTGCG
The DNA here is from genome assembly GCF_001669775.1 of Rheinheimera sp. SA_1. Taxonomy (GTDB): domain Bacteria; phylum Pseudomonadota; class Gammaproteobacteria; order Enterobacterales; family Alteromonadaceae; genus Pararheinheimera. The sequence goes on along the minus strand of NZ_LXWK01000011.1, from coordinate 451,175 downwards.
TCCTGTAAACCGGTTGATAAGCCACGGGTGCCGTCATCTTTACCACGCCAGTCGTCGCCACCACCACGGTAATCGAGGCCGTCGTCGTTGCTTAAACTGTTGTAACCAACACCAACCGAGAAGTTGAAGATTTCTTCGCGTGGAATACTGACGGTGCGGATATTGACGTTACCACCACCAAAGGCGGCAGGCAGTTCCGGTGAAAAGGCTTTTTGCACCACCATACTTTCGATAATGCCGGCCGGGAACATATCCAGTGGCACCACGTTACGGGTTGGATCCGGGCTTGGAACCTGGGCGCCATTTAATAAGGTCGATGAATAACGTTCACCCAGACCTCGGACGTAGATAAATTTATCTTTCACCAGCGTTAAGCCAGTGACACGGCGCAGGGCGGCAGCGGCATTGCTGTCACCGGCGCGGGAAATCTGTTCAATACCAAGAAGTTCAGCAACATAAGGTTGCTGACGGCGCTCTTCGGCTGTGGCTGCAGCGGAGCTTAATAATCTGCCGGATACACTGATCCGTTCAACTTGTTCAGCAATTGCTGCGGCTGGGGCGGCATCTGGCGCTACGGCCGGAGTTTCTTGGGCAGAGGCGGGCATGAAGGCTACGGCAGCGCTGGTGGCTAACGCCAAAAGCACACCACGGTTCACGCGACTATATACAAAACTTTGCTTGCTGCTCATTGTGACTTATTCCTGTGCTCTTGCTGATCTGCTTTGGCTGCGTCTGTTGCATCAGTTGCAATTAGCCGCAGCGGGTAAATACGTGACTTGCTATTTTTTTATAAAAAATTGCCGCCGGCTTTAAAAGCCGGCGGCAGGGCGGGTTATTGGGTTAAACCAACAGTCCAGCCTTTGGTCCAATCGCTGGCGGCGTCAACTGCACCAACAGTGGTTGGTTTGCTGAAGAAGCTGTTCACGGTCGACATATCTTTTGGCGTGGTGGTATCGATGGTGAAGATGCCGTTCAACACTGCCGCCTGGTCAACCGCGGTTTTATTGCCGGTCTGTGCTTCAAACCATTGTTTTAACGTAGTGGTTGCAGACACTGAACCTTTGAACGGTTCCGGGCAGCCGATCACTGAGTGGGTCATCACTAATGAACCCGCAGCAGCTAACGCCTGAGACTGAGTCGTTTCGATTTCCAGACATTCACCCATACCGGTAGGGCCGGTGATCAGGAAGTTATGCAGCTGACCGTTTGAACCTGCGCGTAACAACACGCCTTCAGAGTCTTTTTCAGCAGATTTGTAGGTGTTACCGATAATCGTCATGTTGGCGATAGTCGGGTTAGAGATTGGCGTAGCAGAGAAGTTTGATGATTGGTTATCACCTTCGATACCGCGGTTCGCTTCGCTGTTGTCCTTGCCGTGTTTGGCCAGGATGTACTGTGCTTTACCGTTCCAGCCGTCAGCCCAGTCAACATAGTCATCGCCGTTGCTGGTCAGTACTACGTATTTCACGTTGACCGTACCGCCGAAGAACTCAATACCGTCATCCAGGTTCTGGTGCACCTGAATGTGGCTCACTGTGGTGCCTGAACCCACACCAGCAAAAGTGATCCCGTTCAGTTCGTTGTCTTGCAGAACTTCGAAGCCAGCGTGTTTCACCCGCACGTACTTCAGCACGCCTGAGTTATCCGCAGCATCCGCGCCACCGTAAGGGCCGGCATTACCTTCGGCTTCGATTTTACAAGCTGCCAGATTGGCCTGGTCACACTTGTTGCTTGGTGCTTTACCCAGTAACACCATGCCGCCCCACTGACCAGCAGCCGTTGGCGCGCCAATCACGTCTTGCAGAGAAGTGAAAGTGATAGGGTTTTGCTGGGTACCTTCAGCATTAATTTTTGAACCGCGAGTCACCACTAAGAAGTCAGCACCTGAACGACCATAAACCGTCACACCAGGTTGTACGGTTAAAGTTGCTGCAGTAGTGTTATCCACACCGATGCGTACGCGACCGTTTAACACATAGTCAGCACCAGCCAGTAACGTGACATTGCTGGTGATGTCGCCTTTCAGTTCACAATTCAGTTTGCCGGTCAGTGATGCAACTTCTGAAGTACCAGCCGGGCAAGCTGCGATGACTGATGCAGGGTGCAGGCCAAAGGTCCAGCCTTTGGTCCAGTCAGACACACCATCAAAGGCACCGATGTAGTCAACATCGTCAAACCATGAATCAACAAAGTTCGATACGTTGTAACCGTTTTTCAGCGCTGGTGAAGTGCTGGCTGGCATATAACCGCCAAGCAGTGCGTCGGTTGCTTTGTTACCGGTTTGTGCCAGGAACCAGGCTTTGACGTCCAGTAAAGTGTTACCAGCAGCATCTTTCGGGTTTTTGAATGGCTCTTTACAATCGATAATCGAGTTACGCATCAGCAAACCACCTGTTTGTGATTGCTGTACTGACTGTTCAGTTTCGATTTCCAGACATTCGCCCATACCTGCCGGGCCTTTGACGATGCTGTTATAAATTTCACCGGCAGAACCTGCGCGCAGTAAAATACCTTCAGAATCAGCGTCGGCAGATTTGTAGTTATTGCCAAGGATGGTCATGTTAGAGATTTTTGGTTTGCTGACCGGCGTTGCAGAGAAGTTTGATGATTGGTTATCAGCTTCAATACCGCGGTTGGCTTTCGAGTCATTTTTGCTGTGTTGGATCAACAGATGCTGCATTTTACCAGTCCAGCCGTCAGCCCAATCTAATGAGTCATCACGGTTACCGGTTAATACCACGTGTTTGGCATTAACTGTACCACCGAAGAATTCGACACCGTCATCTAAGTTGTTATGAACCTGAATGTAGTCAACCACAGTGCCTGAACCAACACCTGCGAAAGTGATACCGTTTAATTCGTTGTCAGTGATCACTTCGTAACCGGCGTATTTCACCTGCACGAATTTTAAAATACCGCTGTTATCTTCTGGCTTGTCGCCACCGTAAGGACCGGCGTTGCCTTCACTTTCAATTTTACAGCCAGCCAGTGCTGCTTGATCACACTTGTTACTTGGCGCTTTACCCAGTAATACGATACCACCCCATTGCGCGGCAGAATCTTCAGTCACTGAACCAATCATGTCGTTGACAGAGGTAAAGACGATTGGGCTTGAGCTGGTACCAACGGCACGGATTTGCGAGCCACGGGCAATCACCAGGTAATCAGCGCCAGATTTACCGAACACTGTAGTGCCGGCTTCGATATTTAACACGGCGCTTTGTGCATTATCGTTACCGACTGTCACTTTGCCGCTTAACGCCCAGGCGATATTTGCGGTTAAAGTAGCATCGGCAGTTAAAGTACCGGTAATTTCACAAATTGGTTTAGACACACCACCTAGACTGGCACCTTGTTTGGCAAACGTCGGGCACACTGACGTCACTGGCGGGGTGGTAGGGTTTGTTGGATTGGTTGGGGTTGCACCAGCACCGGTATTTAATACGATGTCACCACCGCCACAACCAGCCAGCATCATTGCTGTTGCCATCGCGCTTAATTTTAAAATCTTACCAAAAGCCATTACGTTCTCCGTCTAAAGCTGTGGGTTATCGAAAACTGTGCAGACGATAGAAGAGAGGTGTGACTGTTATATGACAGAAAATCGACTTTCAGATGACAGCGCGTCTTCACTTAAGGAAAACAGGGCTTGCAGCTGGGTGCGTCAAAAAATCTTCACTAAACTGTCATGGAACTGCAAAGTGCAGTCGCGAAAAATGAAGGCGGGTGTGACAATCGAATGTGACAAATAAGTCACTGAAATCGACAGCTTCGAAAACAAGCTGGTTTTTTTCATAAAATTGTCATAATAGCCATGGATACTGCGATTATCAGATCAGTACTTACGGGTGACAGGATATGTCGAGAAGAATTTTGATTGTGGAAGATGAAGCACCAATTCGCGATATGTTGTGCTTTGTGCTGGAACAAAACGGTTATCAGGCGAGTGTGGCCGGTGACTTTGATGCCGCTATTAATCAGTTAGTGGAACCTTATCCGGATTTAGTGTTGCTGGACTGGATGTTGCCAGGCGGCAGTGGTATTCAGATTGCGAAAAAGATGAAGCAACATGAGCTTACGCGTAATATTCCGATTATTATGATCACCGCCCGCGGTGAAGAAGAAGACAAGGTTCGTGGCCTGGAAGTAGGCGCGGACGATTATGTCACCAAGCCGTTTTCACCCAAAGAGCTGATGGCGCGCATCAAAGCAGTTATTCGCCGGGTAGCTCCGACCAGTTTGGATGAAGTCATTGATGTACAAGGCTTAAAACTGGATCCGGTGTCACACCGCGTGACTGCTTCAGAAAGTCCGCTCGATATGGGGCCAACCGAATTTCGGTTATTACACTTTTTTATGACCCATCCGGAACGGGTGTACAGCCGCGAACAGTTGCTGGACCATGTCTGGGGCACTAATGTCTATGTGGAAGACAGAACCGTCGATGTGCATATCCGCCGGTTACGCAAAGCTATTTCGGTCGCAGGTCATGATCGGTTAGTGCAAACTGTACGTGGTTCTGGCTACCGTTTTTCGGTAAAATAACAGCCATTGTGGCGCATTTGCCAAAGCCTATACCCAAAATCATTGAAGATTTGGGTAGGCGCCAAGTGAGTACGACTGGAGCGCCAGCGCGGCCCGGAGCATAGCTGTTCTATGTGACAGGGTCGGACTGACGCTTCAACGGACGAGCGAAGGCAACAACCCCGAATCTTCAAGGATGACGGGTATAAACCTAAGCAGGTATTATGCGGTTATTACTTTCGAAACAGACCATTCTGATCAGGTTGCTATCGATAGCGCTGGGTGTTGGTTTACTGGGCTGGTTATTTGATCTGACGCTGGAATTTTTGCTGGTTTATCAGATGGTGTTGGTAGGCTGGCATTATAAACATTTGTTTATGCTGGATAAATGGCTGTGGCGGGACCGTAAATTGTCGCCACCAGCCGGTGATGGCAGCTGGCAACAGGTGTTTGACGGTATTTATTATCGCCAGCGCAAGTCCCGCAAGAAAAACAAAGAGTTACGTTTGCTGGTGCGTCGTTTTCGCGATGGTGCCGAAGCCTTGCCCGATGCCATTATTGTATTAACGTCTGACTGGTCGATCGTATGGTGCAATAAACTGGCGCAACAACTGGCTGGTTTACGCTGGCCGATGGACGAACATCAGCGGATTGATAACCTGATCCGAAACCCGGAATTCCAGCAATTTCTACAACAAAAACAGTTTGATAGCGCACTCGAATTGGTGTCACCGCTGTCGGATGAAGTGACGTTGGAATACCGTGTGCTGCAATATGGTGAAAAACAGTATCTGCTGATCATCCGCGACATCACCCAAATTAAACAGTTAGAGCAAATCCGCAAAGACTTTGTCGCCAACGTTTCACACGAACTGCGTACACCGCTTACGGTACTGCAGGGTTACCTGGAAGTGATGGATGTCGACAATATGCCAGCGCCGCCGATCTGGCAAAAAGCCCATACTGTGATGCTCGAACAAACCAAACGAATGGATGCCCTGGTACAACAGCTGTTGACGCTATCGCGGATTGAAGCGGCCGCTAAAGTGCAGTTCGATGCGGTGGTTGATGTGCCGGCGATGCTGCATTTGCTGGAGCAGGAAGCCATTAGTTTAAACCGCGAAAAACAGCATCAGCTGCAGTTTCAGGTTGATCCAAATTTGCGGGTCACCGGCATCACCGAAGAGTTGCGCAGTGCCTTTTCCAACCTTATCACCAATGCGATTAAGTACACCCCACCGGGTGGCGAAATTCAGGTGTGCTGGCAACGACAACATCAAAAGGCGTTGTTTTCAGTGACGGATAATGGGGAAGGGATAGCACCGCACCATGTCAAACGTTTAACTGAGCGCTTTTACCGGGTCGATGAAGCCCGTACTCGCAGCAGCGGCGGCACCGGCCTGGGTCTAGCTATCGTTAAGCATGTGTTGTCACGTCATCACAGCAAGCTGATGATTTTCAGCGAGCCAAAACGTGGTAGCAGTTTCTCCTTTAGTTTGCCGCCAGAACTGGTGGTGGGCGTGCAAACCCAGCAACAACCGAAGTTGCCCCGTAAAATCAAGGGGTAATGCTGAAGCCGCTTTAATTAATATGGCGGCGCAGCAGTTTTTCGACTTGCTCCGGCTGCTGGCGGGCTTGTTGCTCAATCTTGTTGATCGAGCCTTGTTTCAGATAAACCTGTAATCGTTGTTCTGCCAGCTGTTGCAGATTTGGCTGGGCAAATGCCAGTCGGTAATACACTTTAGGTAACACATCAAAACTCTGCACCGCAGACGCCGGTTGATGCAGTTCCGCTAACCGCCGGTAGAAGGTCAGTTCGCTCAGGATCAACAATTCAGTCCGGCCTTTGAGGAGCAACTGCACCGCCTGGATATGATCAAAGACTTCCTGATATGACGGCGCCTGCTGACTTGCCGCAGCGAACTCGCTGCCAAGCACATGGTTGGCATTTTGAAAACTGACAAGCTGATAACGACTTAAATCTGCTACCTGCCGGATTTCTCCGGTAAAGTCTTTGCGCGCAAACACCAGATTATGTACTTCCAGATAAACCGAGCTGTAATAAAGGGTTGGCAGTGGCGCTCCAGACTGACGAGTGGCGACATCAATACGGCGCTGTTGCAATAACTGGGTCAGTTTGGCGTATGGTGCAACCACAAAATGCACCTGATAGCCAAGCTCAGTAAACAACTGATAGGTAAACAAGGCATCAAAATGATAAGCGCTGCCCTGGCGACTGGCATTGACCTGATCGGTAAAGCCAATACCGATGACCACTTCGGGCTTTGCTGCCAGCACCTGTGTATTGAAGATGCCAAGTAGTAACCAGCATAGCAAAAAGCGTATTCGGTTCATCAAAGTCCTTATAATTACAGGCGCCAACCAGCATCATGCGGCAGGACGTGCATTCCTTTCTGAGGGATTGTTACTTGAGTAGGGACGAATGAAGCATAGCAGAACAGGATAGGGGGTACTGAGTTAACTCAAAACCAAAAAACGGGGAACTGTACAACTGGGGTCAGAGTCAATTGTTAACAAAAATCTGTTAACAATTGACTCTGACCCCATTTGTTAATTTTTATGCAAAAAATCCACAGCCAGGCCTGATAACGCCCGCACACCATTTTCCAGCGCCGCTTCATTCACCCGGAAAAATGGTGAATGGTTTGGTGCAGTTTTGCTGAGATCAGCGCCTTCTTCGGCGATACCCAAAAAGAAAAACACTCCCGGTACCTGTTGCTGATAAAACGAAAAATCTTCCGAAGCGGTAATAGGTTTAATGCTGCTGACCCCGGCTTTACCGGCGGCCCAGGTTAAGCTTGGCATCGCCCATTCCGTCAGTTTAACGTCGTTCCAGGTGACAGCAGCGAAACTATGCTGATGAAATTCGGCAGTGGCGCCACTGGCTGCGGCAATATGTTCAGCGGTGTGTTTCATTTTTGCCAACAATTGTTCACGCATTTGCGGGTCAAAAGTGCGGACAGTACCACCCAGAACGACTTCATCCGGAATGATATTCCAGCGCACGCCCCCATGGACCTGACCAATCGACATCACGGCTGGCGCCTGTGTCACATCCAACTGGCGTGCCGGAATTTGGTGTAAGGCAGTGATCAGCTGGCCGCTGACTGCAACCGGGTCAATACCACGCCACGGGCTGGAGCCATGTACCTGCACGCCTTTGACTTTTATCTCAAAACTGTCGGCAGCCGCCATAATGCCTTCGGCTTTCACCTGCAACTGACCGGTCGGGGCTGGCCAAACATGCACGCCGAAAATGGCATCAGGTTTGGTTTTGGCAAACAGACCTTGTTTGAGCATCAGGGATGCGCCGCCTTCTTCACCCGCTGGCGCACCTTCTTCGGCCGGTTGGAAGATAAACATTACACTGCCGGCCAGTTGTTTTTGCTGCTTGCTGAGCACAGTCGCGGCGCCGAGTAACATCGCTACGTGCGCATCATGGCCGCAGGCATGCATCACGCCGACTTGCTGGCCGTTGTACTCGGCGGTTGCTTTGGAAGCAAACGGCAGATCAACCTGTTCTTTGACCGGTAAGGCATCCATATCGGCGCGTAGTGCGACCATCGGGCCGGGTTTGGCGCCTTTCAGAATGGCAACCACGCCGGTATGGGCAATACCGGTTTGGACTTCAAGACCAAGTTTTTTAAGTTCAGCAGCGACCAGTTTACTGGTGCGGAATTCGCGGTTCGACAGCTCAGGATGTTGATGTAAATCGCGCCGCCATTCGATGACTTTTGGCATCAGCGCCTGAATATCAGTCGCAAGGGTGGCTTTTAAATCTGCGGCAAACAAAGCGGGCGACGACAGCGTTGCAGCTGTCATGATGGCAATAAGAGATAAACGCATGCTGGTTCCCAAAATAGGCTACGGTCTATTCAAGGTAACTAATTTTACAGCATAAGCCAACCGCAGCTTAATCTTCGATGACATCCTTTGGTACACCAGGGCATTCCAGAGTGAAATCAATTCGTTTCAGAAACTGTTGTTCGGTGATGAGGTCGGCTACCAATACGGTTTGTTGTTCGGTCCAGTTTTCAGGTAATTCTAACTGTAAGGCATGATCGCTGGCGGTCAGTTGCAGTTGCGGCAGCATGTCGTCGCGGCGTTTTTGATTGAGTAGAATGGCCAGCCTGAAAATCACCAGCGCGTAACACAGGTCCTGAGCGGAATAGAGGTAAAAATCCGGGAAGTCTTCCGGTTTAATTTTCCGACGGTGAAAGCGCACCAGGCAGCCAAGCAGTTGTTGTTGCTCCTGATTAAACCCCGGCAGGTTGGCGTTATAGAGAATATAGGCACTGTGTCTTTGCACGCTGGATGAATTAATTTGCAGACCAATTTCAAACACAGCTGCAGCAAAGGATAATAACTGCTGCCAGTTGTCGTCGAGTTGCCAGCGCTCTTTCACCTGAGAAAAAATCTCCAGTGCCGTGGTCTGCACCCGTTTTGCCTGAGCGACATCAACGGCATAACGTTTCACCAGACTCTGGATGGTATGGCTTTTAATATCCTGATGCTGCAGCCGGTCGCTCATTTCATACAGTACACCTTCGCGCAGTGCAGCATCGACATACACCATTTGTTCGATGCCAAGCATTTGAAAGGCCGCCAACAAAATGGCTAAACCGGGTGCCAATAACAGCTTACGATCGTCGGTCAGACCAGGTAAATCAAGCAGTTCACAGCTCTCAACTGCAAGTACCAATTCTTTGATTTTTAATAAGTGTTCCAGCTCGATACAGTGTGGATGCCAGCCAAAACCGGTGACAATATCTTTGATGGTTTTAATGGTACCCGAAGTGCCGACCGCCTGTTGCCAGCCAGTACTGCGATACGCATTGACGATATTTTCCAGTTCCTGTTCGGCCTGTAATACCGCACGCTCAAAGCGTTTGTCGCTGATTTTACCGCGGGCAAAAAACTGCTTGGCGTAACTAACGCAACCCATATTCCGGCTGGCTAATTTCAATGGCTGAAAGTCGATGCCGATAGCAAATTCGGTACTGCCACCACCAATATCCATCACCAGCCGTTGATCGGCATAATGCTCAAAATGCGCCACACCCTGATAAATAAAACGCGCCTCTTCCTGGCCGGAAATGACTTCAATCGGAAATGGAAAAACGGTTTTGGCTTTATGCAAAAAGCTGTTGGCATTTTTCGCCCGGCGTAAGGTGTAAGTGGCTATTACCCGCACTGCTGAAGGCGGCACACCTTTGAGCGTATCGGCAAATTGCGCCAATACGTTCAGGCCACGTGCCATTGCTTCGTCGCTTAACATTTGCTGATCGTCGAGGCCGTCCGCTAACTGTACTTTTTGTTTTTCCCGATGTAACAACTGCAAGGCGCCATCCACAATTCTGGCGATCACCAGGTGGAAACTGTTAGAGCCTAAATCGACGGCCGCAATCAGTTCTGCGGCCGAGATTGCGTCGGCCGAGCCTGCAATGGGAGTTAAATGGGTCATTGTTCTGCCTGAATTGTCGGACCAAAATGCTGGCTGGCCAGATAATCATAGATGGCCTGCTGCGAGCGGATATTCTTTTTGTTACCACGTTTCACGTAGTGATTTTGCTGCTGAGCGTCAATGATACGGGCTTTCACGTTATCGTGCCATTGCAAATCCAGCACTGTCATAATTTGCTGTTTGATTTTGGCATCGTAAATCGGCACGCCCACTTCAACCCGCTGATCAATATTGCGGGTCATCCAGTCGGCGGAAGATAAGTACAAGTCGATGTCGCCACCGTTTAGGAACTGATACACGCGAGCGTGTTCCAGATAACGGTCGAGCACGCTAATCACTTGAATATTCTTACTTTTACCCGCTACACCCGGAATAAGCGAACACATGCCACGCACGATAATCCGGATTTTCACCCCGGCCTGGCTAGCCCTGTACAGCAAATCAACAATTTCGTTATCAACCAGGTTGTTGATTTTAAGTAAGATTTCAGCTTTGCGGCCGCTGGTGGCAAAATCCATTTCCCGCTGGATAAGCGCGGTTAACTTGGCACGACTCCAGGTTGGGGACACGATTAAGTGGTTAAATTTAAATGGTTTGTAGCTGTATTCAATAAACTCGAACACCTGATCCACTTCATCACAAATTTCATCGTGACAAGTGAACAAACTCATATCGGTATAAATACGCGCGGTTTTTTCGTTAAAATTACCGGTACCGATATGGGCGTATTTCACCGCTTTGCCTTTTTCCTGACGGGAGATCAGGCACAATTTCGAGTGAATTTTTAATGTGGTCAGGCCAAATACCACCTGAATGCCGGCCTGGGTCATCCTCCTCGCCCAGTGAATGTTATTTTCTTCGTCAAAGCGTGCTTTTAGCTCGACCACCACTGTGACTTTTTTGCCGTTGCGCACTGCATCCAGCAACGACTGGATCACCCGCGAGTTTTTCGCGACGCGATACATGGTCATTTTGATTGAGCTGACTTTCGGGTCAAATGACGCCTGCCGCACCCATTCAGTGAAATAGGTAAAGTTGTGGTAAGGGTAGTGCAGCAGCACGTCGTTGCTGCGAATGGCATCAAAAGTGGTGGTATGTTGCTCAAAATCCGGGCTTGGCAGCGGCGGCAGCGGCGGGTATTCCAGGCTGGCGTGGCCGATATTCGGGAAACTGATAAAGTCTTTAAAATTGCGGTAACGGCTGCCTGGAATGAGCGAATCCAGCGAACTGGCGCCCAGCTGTTTTTTCAGAATTTTCAGCATATGTTCGGGCATCGTTGCGTCGTACACCAGCCGCACCGGTTCTGATTCCAGCCGCTGGCGGATACCTTTGGACATTTTGTCGAGTAAGCTCTGATCTAAAGTGTCGCTTAAGTTATATTCGGCGTCTTTGGTCAGTTTCAGCGAAAAAGCCTGAATATCGCAAAATTCAAAAAAACCGCGGAACAAGTCGTGCAGACAATGAATGATTAAATCATCCAGCATCATAAACTGATGGCGATAACGGCCGCGTTTTTTGGTTTTATTTAAATACAGCGGCAGTTCGATAAACCGCGACACTTCATCGGTTGGTACCTGCACAATGGCATATTCGGCTTTGTTGGTACCGGTCATTTCTACCATCAGGTAAGTGGCGTTGTCTTCGAGACGTTTGGATAAATGCAGATCTTCATTGGATAATAAAATCGGCGAGATATGCCGCAGCACCCGCTCGCGGAAATAAGTGCGAACCCAGGCCGACTGTGATTCATTGAGTTTGTGATGGTCGATAAACTCAATGTTGTGCTTGCGCAGCTCCAGCAATAACTCCAGGTAGATACCATTGAATTTATCACCTAACTTCAGCACGTTACGCTGAATTTTTAACATCAGCTCTTCGGCGTCTTCTTCTTCAGAATGGTATTTTTTCAACAGGATACGTCGCTTCACATCAGCCACCCGTACCCGATAAAACTCATCCATATTGTTGGAATAAATACCGAGAAACCGCAGGCGTTCAATCAACGGATTGCGCTCATCAGCGGCTTCCTGTAATACCCGCTCGTTAAAAGCTAACCAACTCAGTTCTTTAGGAAAATAATGCAATTCGTTCACTATCGGTAGTTGTGCATTCATAGACAAACCAAGGATTTTTTTCGATGAAGGTTTACTCTATGGCAATTTGATGAAAGATTTATGAACAAGATAGCCGTTGCCGGCTATCTTGTCTGCGCGGCAGATCACTTAATGCAGATTTTCTACGTCAACCATCACGTCGGAGGCGATATCTTCCAAAGCGCGGATGACTTCGTCTTTATCCAGACCATCTGGCAATTCCACTGTGGCGATGGCATTAAACAATGGCACACCCCAATTTGGCGCACTTTGTTTCGAACTTTCAAAGTGCACAATGTTGGTGCCTTTGTGTTTAATCACTGATGACAGTTCACGTACGATGCCCGGACGGTCGTTGCCTGTGATCACAAATTTCAACAGCTTATGTTCGTTGACTTGGGAAGTGATACCTTCGTGGATTTTGATATCCAGCCCCGGCATCGACTCCAATGCTTTTGACAATTCAGCCGCATGTTCGGCTGCAACTTCGACTTGTAAAATACCGGCAAAAAAACCGGCTAAGTGACTCAAATTACTGGCGGTCCAGTTGCCTTGATGGCTGCTGATTATAGTGGCTAATTGCTCCACTAAACCGGCTTTATCTTTCCCAATCAGTGTCAGAACTAACTGCTTCATAGCGCAATTCCTTTTTTCATTTGTACTACAAAAACAAATTTTATTATTGTCTGATCTATTAACGATAGTTGTAACCGCTCAACGCTGGTATGTCCAGTCGCTGACCCGGCGTTGGTCGCAAAGGTTTTACCTACTTTGGCAAAACCAGCAGAAACTATAGACCTTCACTTCAAAAATACAATATGCAGACGCTTAGATTGCCAGCACAAATTTGCGTGACGTCATAATATTGTCATATTACCTTCTTATGATGGCGATGAATTAAACAGGCAATCGCCTGACTCAGCCACAAGAGGACTGCACAGTGAAAAATTTTACTCTGTTAACTACCGCAACTTTGGTTGCTGCGACTTTGTCGTTCAGCACCACTGCCGCACCTGCCAAGGTCGATCCGGCGCTGCCTGACTATCAGAAAGCCAGCGGTGTTTCAGGCAATATCTCCAGCATCGGTTCTGACACTTTAAATAACCTGATGACCTTGTGGGCTGAAGATTACCGCAAAGTGTATCCAAACGTGAATATCCAGATCCAGGGTGCCGGTTCTTCGACAGCGCCTACAGCACTCACTGAAGGCACTTCAAATTTCGGCCCAATGAGCCGCGCGATGAAGCCTTCAGAAGTGCAGGAATTTGAAGCAAAATATGGCTACAAGCCAACTAAAGTGCCGGTCGCGATCGACTTACTGGCGGTTTATATCAATAAAGACAACCCGTTAAAAGGTTTAACCATTGCTCAGGTTGATGCCGTGTTTTCTGCCACCCGTCGTTGTGGTTATAAAGAAGATGTCACGCGCTGGGGCCAGCTGGGTTTAAGCGGTGCCTGGGCTAACCGTGACTTCACCACATACAGCCGTAACGCAGTATCTGGTACTTATGGTTACTTTAAAGAACACGCGTTATGTAACGGCGATTTTAAAGCCAGCATCAACGAACAACCAGGTTCTGCTTCAGTGGTGCAGGGCGTCAGCGAATCCATCAACGGTATTGGTTACTCAGGTATTGGCTACATCACTTCAGGCGTAAGAGCGTTGCCACTGGCGAAAAAAGAAGGTGAAGCATTTGTTGAAGCGAACGCTGATAATGCATTATCAGGCGCTTACCCGTTGTCGCGTTTCCTGTACGTTTATATCAACAAACACCCAAATAAAGAATTAGCGCCAATGGAGCGTGAGTTCATCAAAATGGTGTTGTCAAAACGTGGCCAGGAAATCGTGGTACGGGATGGTTATGTGCCGGTTCCGAACAAAGTTGCAGCCAAAGTACTGGCGGACCTCGGCATCAAATAACGCTGTTTTAATGTTGAAGTCAGCAGTTGCCTGTTGACGGATTTTTAAAAGCACTGCCTTCGAGCAGTGCTTTTTTATTGCTATTGCGGCTAAGTTCAAAAAAAGGCGGCCCGGCACTATTCAGCATTGTGACTGACCAACAACGATAACGGCCATCCTCAATATGACCGTATTGTGACAAAAAAATCCTTTGTAATATTTCTGAAATAAAACTCAACTATGCTTTGCAGCATCCGAAAAGTCAGTCGTGGATGTGCACCAATGCAACAGACCTCCGTAAGTACCGTCAGTACTGTAAGTCCCGTCAGTACTGTAAGTCCCGAGCCAACCCAGGTGACCCGATCCTTACTGCCCAGTGGTGAGAAAAGGGCGCGCTTGCGCAAGTGGCGTAGTTTTAAAGATAAAGTGTCACAGTATGGTATCGCTTTTGCCGGTATCAGTGTCGTGGCGGCTTTTGCCACTATCTTCATTTATTTGTTTTCTGAAGTCGGACCGATTTTTTCATCGGCTGATGTTGAGAAGCAACACAGTTATCCAAGTGCCAGCCCGCAACCGCTGTTCAGTAATCTGGAACGGTATGGTGAAGTGGGGCTGGTAGCTGATGCTGGTGGTCTATTGCAATTTTTTGATGCGAAAAGCGGTACCGCGCAGCAAAAAGTACAGCTAGCATTACCGGCAGATGCCACCATCAGCAGCTTCGCCCGCGGTGAGCCTCGTTCTGGTCTGATTGCTTTTGGTCTGAGCAACGGCCAGGTGCTGGTGGCTAAGCATGAATACAACTTAAGTTACCCGAACGATAAGCGGAAAATTGTGCCAGTGGTGACGTATCCGCTTGGCGAAACGCCAATCCAGCTCGACCCACAGCAACAACCGATCTTAAGTCTGGCAGTGCAGGAAGGCCCTTCCGGTACCGCAATTACTGCGTTTACCGCCGATGGACGCTTGTCGTATAACCTGTTTGAAGCAAAAACCGACTTCCTTAGCGACGAAACAACCCTGGTGCGGACCGACTATCAACTGCCGGAAGCGCCAAAAACCGTGCGTAAAATGCTGGTTGATACCACGCTGAAAAACCTGTTTGTCGCCGATATGGATAACAAAATCCATTATTATGACATCAGCGAGCCAGCTGCAGCCCGTTATGTGGAAGCGGTGACGGCCGTTGCGCCAGGTCAGCAAATTACCGCGCTGGAATTTTTGGTGGGTTCAGTGTCGTTGATTGTCGGTGGCAGTGATGGTGCGCTTAGTCAGTGGTTTTTAGTGCGTGATGAGCACAACAATTTCCATCTGAAGCACATTCGTGATTTTGAACAGCACCCGGCGGCGATTACCCAGATCGAACCTGAATATTCGCGCAAAGGTTTTATGGCGATTGATGCCACAGGCCATCTGGGCATTCATTACGGCACTTCAGCCCGCACTTTATGGCTGGAACCGCTGGCTGCTGACATTCAGCCGGCCAGGCTTGCCATCAGCCCGATCAACGACTCGTTTCTGATCCTGGATACCAAAGGCCAGACTCACAATTTCCTGTTGGAAAATGCTCATCCTGATGTGTCTTGGAAAGCAATGTGGAACGAAGTCTGGTACGAAGGCCGTGGCGAAAAAGACTACATCTGGCAGGCGTCGTCTGGTTCTGATGAATTTGAAGCGAAAATGAGTCTGGTGCCGTTGGCGCTTGGTACTTTAAAAGCCGCGTTGTTTGCGATGTTGTTTGCGACGCCGTTGGCGGTGATGAGTGCACTGTACACCGCGTATTTTATGACGCCAAAGTTACGTGGCAAGGTTAAACCGACCATCGAAATTATGGCGGCGTTGCCGACTGTTATTCTGGGTTTCCTGGCCGGTTTATGGCTGGCGCCTTTTGTCGAAAATTACTTAAGTGCGGTGTTTTCGATACTGCTGCTGTTACCGCTGATGATGCTGCTTGCTGCCTGGTGTTACCGTTATGTGCCGGCAAGCTTGCGTAACCGCATCGGCCTTGGCTGGGAAGTTGCACTGCTGGTGCCGGTGATTATTGCGTTTATCTGGCTCTGCGTCAGTTTAAGCCCGGTCATTGATACCCAGTTTTTTAATGGCAGTCTGCGTCAGTGGTTTACTGATAATGGTATTACCTATGATCAGCGTAACGCGCTGGTGGTGGGCATCGCCATGGGTTTTGCGGTGATCCCGAATATCTTCTCCATTGCCGAAGACGCGATTTTTAACGTGCCACGGCATTTAACTCAAGGTTCACTGGCACTCGGTGCTACACCGTGGCAAACCATGATGGGCGTGGTGTTACCAACGGCAAGCCCTGGTATTTTTGCGGCGGTGATGGTTGGTTTTGGTCGCGCTGTGGGTGAAACGATGATCGTGCTGATGGCGACCGGTAATAGCCCGGTAGTGAACTTCAACTTGTTTGAAGGCATGCGGACCTTATCTGCCAACATCGCGGTGGAATTACCGGAAACTGCCGTTGGCAGTACCCACTTCCGCGTGTTGTTCCTGGCGGCACTGGTGCTGTTTGTGTTCACCTTTGTCTTTAACACATTAGCCGAAGTGATACGGCAGCGTTTACGTCAACGCTTTAGCAATCTGTAAGTTGGAGTCATGACGATGAGAGCTTGGTTCAAAACGGGAACTCCGTGGATTTGGTTAAACGCCGGTGCGATCGCCTTATGTTTGGTGATGGTGATTGGGGTATTGGGACTTATTCTGGTGCAGGGTGGCAGTCACTTCTGGCCTGGCAATTTACAGACGGTGCAAGCGAAACAGCTGGATGGCAGTGAAAAACTGCTGCTGGCTGAATTAGTCCGGACTGAAGAAGTCAGCGCCGCGGTGTTAAAAGACTCTGGTGTGACGCTGGATGCCGGGCAGCTGGTTTATCCGCGGCATTTACTGAAAGTCGCGAACCGCGATATGTATGGCCGTGATTTCGCATGGTTCCTGGACCGCGATTTAGCCAACTGGCAACAGCCGCAAGATGCCACAGTGATTGAGCGCCGCGAATGGGGTCATTTCTTCGGCTTCCCGCAAAAACTGCTGGAGCGGGATCAAGTGGTGGCGGAAGGTGCAGCACTTTGGCCTGAATTGTTGACGCGGATCACGCGGGCGAATGACATTCAGGACGCTATTTCTGAGATTGAAAAAGCCGATATTGGCCGGATTAACAACGGTCTGGAACAGCTGCGGCTGGAACGGCGTAAACTCGAACTTTCTGGTGCAGACGCCGCGCAGCTGTCGACATACGATCAGCAAGCCGCTCAGGATAGAGCAGAGCTGGATGCGCAGTATGCTGAGTTACAACAGCAGCTGGATGCGCTGTACGCCGATGCCAAACGCGATACTCTGGTGATGACCTCTGCTGAAGGCACTGAAATCAGCATCAGCTTGAGCAACATTGTGCATGCGCATCAGCCAAACGCGATGAACCTGATGCAGAAACTTGGCCATTACGGCTTTGCGGTTTGGTCATTCCTGAGTGATGATCCACGCGAAGCCAACACTGAAGGCGGGATTTTCCCGGCAATTTTCGGCACTGTCACCATGGTGATCCTGATGTCGATTATTGTGACGCCGTTTGGCGTGCTGGCAGCCATTTATCTGCGCGAATATGCCAAGCAGGGCACAGTGCTGAAGATTATCCGGATTTCGGTGTATAACCTGGCCGGTGTTCCTTCGATTGTTTACGGTGTATTTGGTCTTGGATTCTTTGTGTACATTCTGGGCGGCAATATCGACCAGCTGTTTTATGCTGAATCGTTACCTTCACCAACTTTTGGTACTCCAGGTTTATTCTGGGCCTCGTTAACGCTGGCGCTGCTGACGTTACCGGTGGTGATTGTGTCAACCGAAGAAGGTTTGTCGCGCATTCCTAGTACCATCCGGATGGGTTCACTGGCACTTGGTGCCACCAAGTCAGAAACCTTGTGGAAAGTGGTCGTGCCGCTGGCTACACCAGCGATGATGACCGGTTTGATTCTGGCGATTGCCCGTGCGGCAGGCGAAGTAGCGCCGCTGATGCTGGTGGGTGTTGTGAAACTAGCACCAACGTTACCGGTTGATGGCAACTTCCCGTTTGTACATTTGGATCAGAAAATCATGCACCTGGGTTTCCACGTGTATGACGTGGGTTTCCAAAGCCCGAACGTAGAAGCGTCACGGCCGCTGCTGTACGCCACCGCGCTGGTGCTGGTGTTACTGATTGTGGTGCTGAATATGGCGGCTATCCAGCTGCGCAACAAATTGCGGGAAAAATACCGCAGCGAGTCGGATTAAGCTGAGCTTTGATGCCACCGGCGCCTGTGGGCGCCACTGCAACCCGGATTAAATTTGAAAGAGTGAATGAAACAATGAGTCAACAGCAACTGCAAAACAGCACCAGCGACCTGATCCTGGCCGATGAAAAAGTAAAGCTGACGGTGAATAACCTGAATCTGTATTACGCCGATGCCAGAGCCTTAAATGGTATCAATATGATCATCCCGGAAAAACGCGTCACCGCCTTTATCGGGCCCTCAGGTTGTGGTAAGTCGACCTTGTTGCGCTGCTTCAACCGGATGAATGATTTGGTGGATATCTGCCGGATTGAAGGCGAAATCCTGATGGATGGCCAGAATATTTATGCGCCGTCCGTCGATGTATCGGAACTGCGGCGTTCAGTCGGTATGGTGTTTCAAAAGCCGAACCCATTTCCAAAAACCATTTATGAAAACGTCGCTTATGGCCTGCGTCTGCAAGGCGTGAAAGACAAGCGGGTGCTGGACGAAGTGGTGGAGACATCACTCAAAGGCGCAGCACTTTGGAACGAAGTCAAAGACCGTTTACACGACAACGCCTTTGGCTTGTCTGGTGGTCAGCAACAACGTCTGGTGATTGCCCGGGCGATTGCGATTGAACCTGAAGTGCTGTTGCTGGATGAACCGGCATCGGCGCTGGATCCAATCTCGACGCTGAAAATTGAAGAGCTGATTTACGAGTTAAAAGATCGTTACACCATCGTGATTGTCACACACAACATGCAACAGGCAGCACGGGTTTCTGACTATACTGCCTTTATGTACATGGGCGATCTGATTGAGTTTGATGCGACGAACAAAATGTTCACCAATCCATCAGAGCAACAAACAGAAGATTACATTACTGGCCGGTTCGGCTAATTACAGCAGCCACCGCCGCTTAAACTGCCCTAAATCATTGATGATGCAGGTAGGCGGCGAGTAAGCGAGGCCCCAGGAGCATAGTTGTCCTATGCGACTGGGGCGAGTGAACGAAGACAACACCCCTGCATCTTCAAGGATGACGGGGATACAGGAGTCCATGATGGATAAGCTGAACTTAACCAAACATATTTCCAGCCAGTTTAATGAAGAAATTGAGCAGATCCGCAACCACGTGATGGCGATGGGTGGCTTGATTGAACAACAACTGTCTGATGCACTGACCGCCATTGCGACCAGCGACCCGGAACTGGCGCGCCATGTGATTGCTACCGATTTAAAAGTGAATGACTGGGAAATTCTGATTGATGGCGAATGTACCCGTATCATCGCCAAACGTCAGCCAGCGGCCAGCGATTTACGGCTGATTATGGCGATTATCAAAGCCATTTCCGACTTAGAGCGGATTGGCGATGAAGCCGAGCGTATTGCCAAAGTGGCGCTGGAGTCGTTCAGCAGCGCGCAGCAAGATTTGTTAGTCAATCTGGAAAACATGGGCCGCCACGTCGCACAAATGCTACATGATGTGCTGGACGCTTTTGCCCGGATGGACGTCGAATCGGCGCTGGCGGTGTATAAAGAAGACAAAAAAGTCGATCGCGAATATGAAGCGATCACCCGCCAACTGATGACCTACATGATGGAAGATCCACGATCGATCCCAAAAATCATGAATGTATTGTGGTCGGCGCGTTCACTGGAACGGATCGGCGATCGCTGTAAAAATATTTCGGAATATGTGATTTCGTTTGTGAAAGGCAAAGACGTCCGGCACAGCGATGAAGACAGTCTGGAACAAAATGCCCGTAGCTAAATAATGCTGGTTGCTTAAGTAAAAACGCAGTATTGAAATAAATAATCTCCAACATAGCCAGATCTGACTAAAATTCAGGCTGGCTTTGTCATTTTACTGTCAGAATTCCTTTTTTATTAGCGAATGATTGCAGTACAATGCGCGCCGACTTTCGTCCACATCAAAACCAAGAGGCAAACCTATGCCAAGTGCATTTTTGGCCGTTTTCGCAAAATCTCCAATTAAGCCGATCGAAGAGCATATCCGCAAAGTATTGGCGGCCTGTGAGCAATTACTGCCATTTTTTGCTGCGGTGTATAACAAGGACTGGGATACTGCAGCGGAAGTCAGGAAGACCATCGTCGCATTAGAAAAAGATGCCGACAAATTAAAACGTGATATCCGGGTCCACTTACCTCGTGGCTTGTTTTTACCGGTAGAACGTACCGATATCCTCGAGCTGGTTTCACAGCAAGATAAAATTGCTAACAAAGCCAAAGACATCACCGGTCGGGTGTTAGGTCGTGAGCTCGAAATCCCACAACCAATTCAAGTTGAATTTCATGCCTATCTGCAACGTTGTCTTGACGCTGTTGCATTGGCTTGTGAAGCCATCAACGAATTAGATGAGTTACTGGAAACTGGTTTCCGTGGCCGTGAAGTTGATCTGGTGATCAAGATGGTCGAAAAAATCGACGAAATTGAACACGATACCGATCAAATGCAAATTAGCCTGCGCAAATTTGTGCGCAAAGCAGAAGCCGAGTTAAATCCGGTTGATGTGATGTTCCTGTACCGCACTCTGGAGTGGGTTGGGGATCTGGCGGACACAGCCCTCAAGGTTGGTTCACGGCTTGAAATCATGTTAGCTCGTTAATTCCAAAGGTATTTTATTATGGAAATTTTGGCCCAATACGGCTCTTACTTGCTGTTAGCCGCTGCATTTTTTGGTTTTATCATGGCGTACGGTGTCGGCGCGAATGATGTAGCCAATGCGATGGGAACCTCAGTTGGTTCTAAAGCGTTGACGATTAAGCAAGCAATTATTATTGCTGCAATTTTTGAATTCACTGGTGCATTTTTTGCCGGTGGTGAAGTTACTTCTACTATCCGCAGCGGTATTGTCGACGCGCAGGTATTTGCCGCAGTGCCTGAACTGTTGGCGTACGGCATGATC
Source organism: Rheinheimera sp. SA_1 (assembly GCF_001669775.1). Classification (GTDB taxonomy): domain Bacteria; phylum Pseudomonadota; class Gammaproteobacteria; order Enterobacterales; family Alteromonadaceae; genus Pararheinheimera. Next base: position 429,981 of record NZ_LXWK01000011.1, on the reverse strand, counting down.
GCCTCGTTGATGGCTGCTGGCACCTGGTTGCTGGTTGCCACCTATTTTGGCTGGCCGGTTTCAACTACCCATTCGATTGTTGGCGCAATTATCGGTTTTGGCGCGGTTGGCGTTGGTATGGACGCTGTGCATTGGGGTGAAGTTGGCGGCATCGTCGCCAGCTGGGTGGTGACACCGGTGTTGGCGGGTATTCTGGCGTTTTTAATTTTCATGAGCGCGCAGAAGCTGATTTTTGATACTGACAATCCGCTGGCCAGTGCCAAAAAGTACGTGCCTTTTTACATGGTGTTTGCTGCTTTTATCATGGCGTTTGTAACTGTAACCAAAGGTCTGAAGCACGTTGGTATCGGTTTATCTGATAATGAAGGTTTATTATTGTGCCTGGCGATTGCGCTATCAGTAGGTGCCATTGGTAAAATTGCGATTAGCCGGTTAAAAATTGATCCGGACGCTGACAAAGAAATGCACTTCACCAACGTTGAAAAAATCTTCGGCATTCTGATGATTTTCACCGCCTGTTGTATGGCATTCGCCCATGGTTCAAACGATGTAGCCAATGCGATTGGACCTCTGGCGGCTGTGGTTGGAGTGATTCAGTCAGGTGGTCAGGTGTTAGATAAAGTGGCGCTGGACTGGTGGATTTTACCTTTAGGCGCTGTCGGTATCGTGATTGGTTTAATGACCTTTGGTGCCCGTGTGATCCAAACCATCGGCTCGAACATCACGCACTTAACGCCAAGCCGTGGTTTTGCTGCTGAAATCGCTGCTGCCAGTACTGTGGTTATTTCTTCAGGCATGGGTTTACCAATTTCTACCACTCAGACGCTGGTTGGTGCGGTACTCGGCGTTGGTATGGCCCGTGGTATTGCGGCGCTGAACCTGAGTGTGGTGCGTAATATCTTTATTTCCTGGGTAGTGACGCTGCCAATCGGTGCTTTCTTGTCGATTGTGTTCTTCTACATCATCAAGACCATTATGGAAATGCTGTAAGCCCGTCAATCCTGGACGTCGCTTTTGCATGACAACAACCCGCTTCGGCGGGTTGTTGTTTTTACGGATGTTGATTTTAGGGCGGGAGCTTTTAAGGTCGCGCTTTTACAGCAACGATTTTGCGGCCAAGAGCAAATGAATGCGCTTGCAGTCTCAAGCCAATTCCTCTAGCATCAGATTCATCGGTATTACAGGTACAAAGTGCCCTTTGCTGCGGAAAATCTGATGAAGCGTCTGCCCAGTATTAAACAACTCCAATATGTGCTGGCGTTGCACGAACACCAACATTTTGGTCGTGCCGCCGATGCCTGTTATATCGGTCAATCTACCTTAAGTGCTGCCATTGCCAATCTGGAAGAAACCATGAATGCGCAGTTGCTGGAACGCGACCATAAAACCTTTATTTTCACACCCTTGGGCGAAGATGTTGTGCGTCAGGCGCGTTATATCATCGAACAATGTGAAGAACTGACCGATTTTGCCCGGCATCAGGGCAAACCAATGACCGGCCCGTTCCGCTTAGGTTGTATCCCGACTATTGCGCCTTTTGTGCTTAGTGAAGTGATGAAGCTGTGTCGCGAGCGTTATCCGGAACTGCAATTGTTGCTGCGCGAAGATACCTCAGATAATTCACTACAAGGGCTGGCCGAAGGACGGCTCGATATGGTGTTGTTGGCGCTGCCCTATGAAACCGGCGCTTTTCATACTGAAGTGCTGGCGCAGGATGGTTTTAAGCTGGTATTGCATCAGGACTGGCTGGGCCGTGGCTTTCAGCAGGATATTTCACAGTGGCCCGATGAAAGTATCTTTTTACTCGAGCGCGAGCATTGTTTAACCGGGCACGCGGTAAAAGCCTGTGAGCTGGAAGATTCACGCAAGGTGAATCCGTTTTTCGCCACCAGCCTGCACACGCTGACACAGATGGTGAATAACAAACTCGGCGTGACCTTTATGCCACAAATGGCGATTAACAGCGGTTTGTTAGAAGGTACACAACTGATTTGTCAGTCACCGCAAAATGCCACGGCCTATCGTGATATTGGGGTGGCCTGGCGACCAACGTCCAGTAAAGCACGCAGTTATAAACTGATGGCGGCGCTGATTGCCGAAGTGCTGCAACAAAAATGTGTGGCTGATCCAGTGATCTGAATCAGCTTCATCATGTCGTAAATTATGGGCGCTGGCGGAATTTGCTGAAGTACACCCGATGTTCTTCGGCAAATTTATCGGGTAACAGATACAGCAGCAACAATGAGAAAAAATTGAGGATGGGCAACAATCCAAGCACCGCAAACAACCAGGGGCTATAACCTTTTTCGGTCGCCAGTTGATGACAATACCAGCTTAAAATAATCAGGCTACAACCAAACAACCATCCTGCAAACCATAAATCCATTTTAACCGTTCCTGTTCTGGCATCCTGCCACTTGCATAGATGTAACGGATTATAGTTCAGAGAATGCTGATATAAAAAGCATTTTTAACAAATAATCCGTTAATACCTATATTCGGTAACAATGTAAATTGTGGTAAATTGTGGGGTCAGAGTCATTTGTTAACAGAAGTCTGTGAACAAATGACTCCCCACGTGCTGATTTGAGTTCAAAGGCGCGGCCAAGTACAATGGCGACCCTTTTTTCTAGTTTGTCAGTAAAGCGGACTATTTTATGCTACGTACCGATTTTTCTTTTGAGCTGCCGGAGCAGCTGATTGCCCGTTATCCGCAGCCGGAGCGTTCTGCCAGCCGGTTATTAAAACTCAATCGCCATACCGGCGAACTTAGCCACCAACATTTCACCGATATTCTGAGCGCCTTTAACCCGGGCGATTTGCTGGTGTTTAACAACACCCGCGTGATCCCAGCGCGGTTATTTGGTCAGAAAGCCTCCGGTGGCAAAGTGGAAGTGCTGGTCGAGCGGATTTTAGATCAACAACGTTTTTTAGCCCATGTCCGGGCCAGTAAAGCGCCCAAAGCCGGTAACTTACTGGTGTTGGAAAATGATGCCGAAGTGGAAATGGTGCAACGTCACGGCGAATTGTTTGAGCTGCGGGTCACATCAGATGAACCGGTGCTGGAAATGCTGGAGCGCTTAGGTCATATGCCACTACCGCCTTATATCGACCGGCCGGATGCGGCGTCCGATCGCGAGCGCTATCAAACCGTCTACAACCAAAAACCTGGTGCTGTCGCCGCACCAACCGCCGGACTGCATTTTGATCAGCCGCTGCTCGATGCCTTGCAGACTAAAGGTGTGGAATTTGCCTTTGTTACCTTGCATGTCGGTGCCGGTACTTTTCAGCCGGTGCGGGTCGACAATGTGCTTGAACATCAAATGCATGCAGAATACATCGAAGTGCCGGCAGACGTTGTCGACAAGGTCAATGCCTGTAAAGCTCGTGGCAACAAAGTGATTGCGGTGGGCACGACTTCGGTACGTTCGCTGGAATCCGCTGCGCAGTTCGCCAAAGCACAACAATTGCCGTTACAGCCTTATGCCGGTGATACCCGGATTTTTATCTACCCCGGTTATCAGTTTGAAGTAGTGGATGCCCTTATTACCAACTTCCATTTGCCGGAATCGACCTTGATTATGCTGGTGTCGGCCTTCAGCAGCCGCGATTTTGTGATGCAGGCTTATCAAACCGCCATCGCTGAACAATATCGTTTTTACTCTTACGGCGATGCGATGTTGATCCTGTAACCGGCTAGTTTTCTGTTGCAAAACAAACCTTAGCCGCAGGCCTTCGGGCAGTCTCCACTCGAGGTGCAAACCAAGCGGCCATGGCACTTGGGCAAAGGGTAGGGTTCAGCCAATCTTTCTGCTACAATCGGCCGGTTTTTAATAGTGCTGGACTGTTTTTCCGGCCAAAGAGGTAAAAGTGAAATTTGAATTATTAACGACCGACGGCAAAGCCCGTCGTGGCCGGATGGTGTTTGACCGCGGTGTGGTCGAAACACCTGCTTTTATGCCTGTAGGTACGTATGGTACTGTCAAAGGCATGACCCCGGAAGAACTGGATGCCACCGGCGCCCAAATTTGTCTCGGTAATACCTTCCACCTGATGCTGCGCCCAGGCACTGAAATCATCAAAAAACATGGTGATTTACATGATTTTATGCAATGGCAGAAACCTATTCTGACTGATTCCGGTGGTTTTCAGGTATTCAGCCTGGGTGAACTGCGCAAAATCAAAGAAGAAGGTGTGACTTTCCGCTCGCCACTGAATGGTGAAAAAATCTTTTTAACACCGGAAAAATCGATGGAAGTTCAGGCTGCACTAGGCTCGGACATCGTGATGATTTTCGACGAATGTACGCCGTACCCTGCCACTGAAAAACAAGCCAAAAAATCGATGGAAATGTCGTTGCGCTGGGCCAAACGCAGTAAAGATGCGCATGGTGATAATCCGTCAGCTTTGTTCGGTATTATTCAGGGTGGCATGTATCCAAATCTGCGGGATGTGTCATTGCAAGGCCTGGAAGACATTGGCTTTGATGGGTATGCCATCGGCGGCTTGTCGGTGGGCGAGCCAAAGCATGAAATGATCAAAATCCTCAATCACACTGCTGACCAATTGCCAAAACATAAACCACGTTATCTGATGGGCGTTGGCAAACCGGAAGATTTGGTGGAAGGGGTGCGTCGCGGCATCGATATGTTCGACTGCGTGATGCCAACCCGTAACGCCCGTAATGGTCATTTATTCGTCAATGCTGGGGTGGTAAAGATCCGCAATGCCAAATATAAGGACGATATCGCACCTTTAGACGCAGAATGCGACTGTTACACTTGTAAAAGCTATTCGCGGTCATATCTACATCATCTGGACCGTTGCAACGAAATTCTCGGCGCACGCCTTAATACCATCCACAACCTGCGGCATTACCAAATTCTGATGCAAGGTTTACGCGAAGCTATTGCAGCAGGTAAGCTGGATGCTTTTGTGGCTGACTTCTACCAAAAACGCGGCATGCCTGTGCCGGCTTTGGATGCGTTACCGCCGCTGCCAGCGACCGAACAAGTTTTAGAATCATCAAAAGAATCGTAATTTTATAATTTAAGGGGACAACCATGAGTTTATTTATTTCTAACGCACACGCGCAAACAGCACCCGCCGGTCAGCCTGGTGGCGGCCTTGACATGATCATCATGTTGGTGGCGTTTGGTCTGATTTTCTATTTCCTGATCTACCGTCCACAAGCCAAACGGATGAAAGAGCATAAAAACCTGATGTCGGCGCTGGCCAAAGGTGATGAAGTGCTGACCCAGGGCGGCTTAATTGGCCGTATCAGCAAAATCGCTGACGACAAAGATTTTGTGGCCATCTCTCTGAACGACACGACTGAAGTGACAGTTCAAAAAGGCGCTATCACCGCAGTGTTGCCTAAAGGCACGCTGAAATCGCTGTAAGATTCAGATTAAGCTGAAAAGGATCACAAAGTGTTAAACCAGAATTCAATCTGGCGGTATCTGATGGTGTTGGTTGTGCTGACGGTCTCTTTGATCTACGCACTGCCAAATATCTATCCGGAAGACCCGTCGTTACAAATTACAGCGACCCGTGGCGGTGATGTTACTGCAGAAAAAGTGGTGCAGCTGGAACAGGCGTTGCAAAAAAGCAATATAGCCGTCAAAAGTGTGGTGCTGGAAAAAGGTCAGATCCTGGCGCGTTTTGGCAGTGCAGAAGAGCAGTTAAAAGCCCGTGAAGTGGTCAATGCTGAGCTTGGCAGTGAATACGTCACAGCGCTAAATATGGCTCCGGCGACTCCGGCCTGGCTGAATAGCATCGGTGCTACACCAATGAAACTCGGTCTGGATTTACGTGGTGGTGTGCATTTCCTGATGGAAGTGGACATGAAAACGGCGATGGACAAAAACGTCAACGATCTGGTGCAGGTGTATCGGGTTGATTTACGTGAAGCGAAAATTCGTTATCGTTCAGTGACGCCTGATCTGGTGAAACAGCAGGTCGTCATTTCGTTCCGGAATGATCAGGATGTTTCTGCTGCCAAAGCAGTGCTGACCAAACAAGATCCGGACATGACCTTCACCGAAGGTGATGAAATGTCATTGATCGCCAGTTTCAGTGAAGCCCGCTTAAAAGCACTGCGTGAAGACGCTGTTGCCCAGAACATTACCATCATCCGTAACCGGGTGAATGCTATTGGTGTTGCTGAACCGCTGGTACAACGCCAGGGCGCTGAACGGATAGTGGTGCAATTGCCTGGTGTGCAGGATACCGCCCGTGCCAAAGAAATTTTGGGCGCCACTGCCACACTTGAATTCCGTCTGGTCGATGAGACTGCTGATGTGCAAAGTGCAGTTGCCGGTCGAGTGCCGCCTTCTGCGCAATTGTTTAAGGACCGTGCCGGAAACCCGGTGGTGCTGCAAAAACGTGTGATGCTGACCGGTAACCATATCGTTGGTGCAAACAGCGGTTTTGACGAAAATGGCCGGCCACAGGTGAATATTGATCTGGATGCCAAAGGTGGTAACTCGTTCTCGACGTCAACCAAAGATGCCATCGGTAAATCGATGGCTACGGTGTTTATTGAGTACAAACCAACCGATAAAAAAGATAGCAACGGCAAAACCATTCTGGAGAAAAAAGAAGAAGTGGTCAGTATTGCCACTATTCAGTCGCGGTTGGGTCGTAGCTTCCGGATCACCGGTCTGGACGCACCAGGCGAAGCCCAGAATCTGGCGTTGTTGTTACGCGCTGGTGCGTTGATAGCACCAATTTTGATTGTGGAAGAACGCACGGTTGGCCCTAGCCTGGGTCAGGAAAATATCGATTTGGGCCTGTCCGCCATAATGTGGGGTATGCTGGCGGTCGTTGCCTTTATGGTGATTTACTACAAATGGTTTGGTGTGGTGGCAAATATTGCGCTGGCAGCCAACCTGGTGATGTTGATTGGTATTATGTCGATGATCCCAGGTGCCACGTTAACGTTGCCTGGTATGGCTGGTATCGTGCTGACCGTGGGTATGGCGGTTGATGCCAACGTCTTAATCTTTGAGCGTATCCGTGAAGAACTGGCTGAAGGCCGTTCGGCAGTGCATGCCATCCACGAAGGTTATGACCGCGCCTTTGCGACTATTGCCGACTCAAACATTACCACCTTGCTGGTAGCGTTAATTCTGTTTGGTGTAGGTACCGGTCCGGTGAAAGGTTTTGCGGTGACGCTGGCATTGGGTATTTGTACCTCAATTTTCACTGCTGTGTTGGTGTCCCGTGTGATCGTCAACGTGATCTGGGGTCAGCGTCGCGGCTCTGATCTGCCGGTTTGAGGATAGAACCATGAGAATATTCAAGTTTACAAAATCGCTGGATTTCATGAAATTGAAAATCCCAGCGCTCGTGTTTTCGACCTTTTTGGTATTGGGTTCGTTATTCAGCTTGTTTACGCAAGGCTTGAATCTGGGCCTGGACTTCACCGGTGGTACCGTGATTGAGGTGCAGTTTCAGCAACCAGCTGATCTGCTAAAAGTACGGGGTGCTTTGGCAGGAAATGGCTTTGCTGATGCACAGGTGGCTTATTTTGGCACCAGTCAGGATGTGATGATCCGGATTGCGCCGCGTGCTGATTTAAACCAGAAAGCGATTGGCGAGCAAATTCTGACTACCTTAAATACGGTAGCGGAAACGCCGGTGACGGTGCGTAAAGTCGATGTCGTTGGCTCGTCGGTGGGTGAGGAGCTAAAAGAAGATGGTTTCCTCGCGGTACTGGCAGCCTTGGTTGGTATTCTGATTTACGTGGCGGCGCGTTTTGAATGGCGTTTTTCGGTAGGCGCCGTTGCCTCGTTGTTGCACGACGTGATTGTTACCATGGGTCTGTTTTCGGTATTCCAGCTGGAGTTCGATCTGACCGTGCTAGCGGCGATTCTGGCGCTAATTGGTTATTCGATTAATGATACCATCGTGGTCTTTGACCGGATCCGCGAAATGTTCCGCAAAATGCGTGACGCGACCGTGGATGAAACCGTCAACGAAGCCATTACTTCTACTTTAAGCCGGACGACCATGACGTCGCTGACCACAGCATTGACGTTGATTGTGCTGTTCTTTATGGGCGGCGCGATGATCCACGGTTTTGCCACGGCACTGCTGTTTGGTATCGCCATCGGTACTTATTCTTCAATCTACATGGCAAGTTCGATTGCCGTGATCTTAGGCGCCAGTCGTGAAGACTTGATGCCGACCGTGATTGAAAAAGAAGGCGAAGGTACACCTTCAGTGTAATTGATCCGGGTCAGCTGGTGCTGATCCGGGCGTTTTGTCACCCGGAAGTTTGCGCCTGGCGCAAACAGAAATTGGAGCTGAAGCAATGAGTAAACAACATAACGCTGGTTTTCTGGCAATGGTCGCCGATGCAAAAAGCCGGGTGAAAGAAATTACCATTGACGAATTTCAGCAACATCAGCGGCCATCCGTGCTGATTGATGTGCGTGAAGACCGCGAATGGCAGGCAGGTCATCTACCGCAAGCCATGCATCTGGGCAAAGGTGTCATTGAACGTGATATCGAAGCTGCAGTGCAAGACAAACAACAAACCTTAGTGTTGTATTGTGGTGGTGGATTTCGCTCTGCGCTCGCTGCCGATGTGCTGCAAAAAATGGGTTATACCGATGTGCTGAGCTTAGCCGGTGGTTATTCGGCCTGGGTCAATGCTGGTTTACCGTTGGAAAAGCCGTAATTTTTCAAAAGCATAGAAAAGTAAAAAACCGCCAGCTGGCGGTTTTTTACTTTTTGAAACCTCCAGTGGAGGCGTCATCAATTATTTCATTAGTGAATCAGTTAAATGTGGACGCATGCCCTTGAGCATTGCCTGTAGTACTTTTGGACTGGCTGCCACAATATTGCCACTCTTCATCTGGTTATTGCCACCGACGAAGTCGCTGACCAAACCACCGGCTTCACGCACGATCAATTCGCCTGCGGCGATATCCCATGGTTTTAAACCAATTTCCCAGAAACCATCAAAACGACCGGCAGCAACATAAGCTAAATCCAGCGCGGCAGAGCCTGTGCGGCGGATATCGGCAGCTTCGGTGAAGAAAGTTTTGAAAGTTTCGGTATAAGCATCCAGATGATGTTTATGTTTAAACGGGAAACCTGTTGCGAGCACAGTGCCGCCTAAATCTGGTAATGAAGTCACGCGGATACGGCGACCATTGAGCTGCGCGCCACCACCACGGCTGGCGGTAAACACTTCACCACGCAGCGGGTCAAAAATAACAGCTTGATCCAGCTTACCGCGGTAACGCAGTGCGATAGAAACAGCGAAGTGGGGGATGCCTTTGATAAAGTTGGTGGTGCCATCGAGCGGGTCGATGACCCATTGGTAATCACTATTGTTGTTGGTGTATTCGCCACCTTCTTCCGCGATGATGTCATGATCTGGATATGACTTACGCAGAATATTAACGATGGCCTGTTCGGCTTCTTTGTCGACGTTGGTGACAAAGTCGTTGGTGCCTTTCTGGATGGACTGGACCATATCCAGCTGACCACAAGCACGCGCGATAATATTGCCTGCGCTACGCGCAGCACGAACAGCGATGTTTAACATCGGATGCATAGGATTACCTTATTGTATAAAGAACAGTCAAAAGAGCGGCGCGTATTATATCGGCTGGGAGCCGAATGTACAGGTTAATTTTGCCGGTAGCTGGTGCTGGATGCCGGAAAAGCTTACTTGCTGATTGGTGCCAGGGCAATATTAGTTGCTCTGGCAGCCAACCACACTAAGGCTGTAGGTTCGTAACAACAGCCAGTTTAGAGCTTCACAATATGTCCCCGTTGCACCACCATCAGTGGTGGACTGAATTGAAAGTTTTCCTGCAGTGGGTTGTGCTGTAGCAAAATAAAAGTGGCTTGCTGGCCAGCGCTGATGCGTCCTTGTTTGTGATCTAACTTCAGCGCAACTGCATTGCCGAGTGTCATCGCGCGCAGAATAACCGCGTTGCTGACTCCGGCTTGTTGCCAGGTACGCATTTCCTCCCGGATTGATGTTGCATGTAAGGTGCCGGGGTTGCCGGCATCAGTGCCAAAAGCCACATTCAGACCTGATTGCAGCGCAAGTTGCAGGTTCTGTTGCTGTATTTTTGCAATATTCACTGAAAACACCTGACCGAGCTGCGCCACGATACTTTGTTCATCAGCCGACAGTTCAGCCAGTTTTGCTGCTGGCGCATCGACATAGCGCATATAACGGCGAAAAATCTGATAGAGCTCTCCGGTTTTGGCTGGATTGGCGTTGAGCGTGGTAAAGGACTGAATGAGTGGGTGGTGCGACAGTTGATGTTCAAATTCGGTAAAACTGAGTTTACCGCTAAAAATGTCAGCGTAGTGCTGGTAGGCCGTCAACGTTGGCAGATAGCTGACCTGATGTTGCCGCGCCAGGGTTATAAATTCAGCATCGATATTTTCGCTGACCACGCCGTGCACCAGAATATCGACACCAGCCCGCATCGCCTGCTTGGCACTGGTTAAACTTTCAACATGAACCGCGACTATTTTTCCGGCGGCTTTGGCGGTGTTGATGGCATCCTGATACAGCGTAGTTAATTGGGCGTCTGACAAACCAGTTTCCTGCGACCAGACAATTTTAACGATGGCAGCGCCTTGCTGGATTTGTTGCCGGACGGCTTCGCTAGCGCTTTTGGGCGAAGTGACTTCCTGAAAGGTATTCCCATCAGCTGCCGTTAATTGCGGCACGCTGGTGGGTGACAACAGTGCTGCGGCAGCGACGATTTCCGGTAGGCCAGTTTGCTGGCTCAGGCTGGCATAACGGCGCAACCTTGCGGCAGGACCGCCCATATCGACCACTGTGGTAACACCAAGACTGAGATAAGTGCTTAACAGTTCGGGCAGATGGTCATGCAGCCACTGCTGATCGTCGGTGTAGGGCTGGATCGCTGTAGCTTCAATCATATCGGGTCTGGTGAAAGCGCTGCCGGATTGTGCCAGATGGACATGGGCGTCAATCAGCCCCGGCAGTAGATACTGGCCGCTGACATCAACTTGCTGATAGTGCGCCGGAATTGTTTGGCTGGCAGCCAGCAGCTCGACAATGTAACCATCTTTGACCAGCACGGTGGCCGGTTGTAACTCGGCGTTCAGGTGAGCTTGTTCAGTCAGTAGCACTTTGGCGCCGACAAAAGCCAAAGCTGTAGTTGGTTTAAGCAGAGTTTTTGGGAGTTCCCGCGCCTGTGCTGGCAGTTGAAAAAACGTCGCGCCGAAACAAAAGCATAAAGCCGACAGCAGAGCAGAGTACCGTGCTGATGTAGTGGTAAACGCAAAAGTCATATTTTCCCCTTGAAGCAAAAAAGTCAGTTTCGGCAGCTAAGCGCCTGCAGCTACTGTCGCGGGGATGGCCGGATAAAGACCTTTAGTCGGGTTATAACTCTGCTATAAGTATTCTTAAATTGTTTAACATCAGTAAGTTATATATTTTAATGTCACTCTGATTGCGCCGTTGGTTGTTTCAGCCAGCGTTGTTCAAACTCCAGCAATGCTGGATGAAGTTGAGTTAATCCCTTTTGCTGAACCAATTCTGCACTGGTTTTATACCGTCGCTTCGCCTGTTCCGGCTGATTGGTCAGCATCAAATAAACGGCCAAATCCAGTTCGCTTTGGGCAATACCCTGCGGGCAATGCAAGATTTGCTGATACTGCAAGGCGGCATTGAGTAGCGGCAATGCTTGTTCAAATTGCTGCTGTGCCAGTTTCAGCTGCGCCAGCATAGCTTGGCTGTACGCAAGATAGAGCCAGTCTTTTTGCTGATTGGCTAATTTCGACGCCTGTTGCAGTGCCGTTTCGGCGGCAATAAAGTCGCGGCGCTGCATCAATACAATACCTTTTTGATACCACAAACGAGCCACATATTGTGAATAACCCGGCGCATCCTGCAAGGTCAGCGCATGTTCGGTGGTGGCGAAGGCTGCAGCAAATTGACCCAGCTGAAGCTGGATGTCGGATAACACATAATGGGCAACAATATTGGTTGGATCTAAAGTCACAGCGCTGGTCGCCAGCGGCAATGCGGTGATGAATTGTTGTGTTGCCACCAGCTCCAGGGCATTGGCGAGCAAATGGCTGTGTAAATCGGAGCTGGCTGCTGTTGGTTGCGACAGCTTGTTTGAAACTTGCGCTGCCAGCTGTGGCAGGCTCTGTTCTAACGAGGTGCTGTGAAATGCGCTTTTCTGGCGTGAATCCGCATAGTGCAGGGTGGTAATCAGCTGGTAGTCGCCTGGCACACCACTGATTTCGACCTGCACAATCTGGGTGATCCCCGCCACCTGAAATAACTGGCTAATCGCTTGCTGTGACATACGGCTGCTATCGGCGTTGCTTTTGGTGCCACTATCGGTGCTGCGGTTGTTGATCGACGCCGGCGGCAGTCGTTTCAGAATATCGATGACATCAGCCAGCTGAAAAACCGTCAATTCGCTGGTGGGTTGCAACTGCTGGATTAAGGCATCCATCCCGGCAAATTTCAGCCAGTGCTGACTGGCATCGAGTCGGGATACATCAAACGGTAGTACCAAAATTGCACTGTGGGGTGCCACGGTGTTGGCGCCTGTGACGATTGTGTCCTGCATTGAGTCCGAGTCTGCCGCTGACGTCCAGCTGCTGTGGCCATAAATTCCGACGATAATACTGAGCAGCAATACCAGTAGCGTAAGCATGAGTAACCGTTTCGCCGTGGATTTCCGCTGCTGTTGTTGGTTAATCGGACAGACGGTTGATGACGTGGATTGTAGGTTTGGCGGCAACACCCAGGCATAGCCTTTTTTTGGGTAAGTTTTAATGACTTCGACCGGTGCAAAAGCTTTGCGGATCTCATTAATGGATTGAAAAATCGCTTGCTCTTCGACGATGGCGTCGGGCCAAATCTGTTGCAGGATCACAGTTTTACTGAACACCTGTGCCGGAGCGTTTGCCAATAATCGCAGCAGTTCGAAGGTTTTTGGCCGAAAGCGGTAGCTTATGCCATGGACTCTGACATCACCGGTCAGATCGTTAAATTCCATGCCACTGGGTGTTTCCAAGTTAAGACTCCGATTTTGCAGTTTGTACCAGGGATGCCGTTGCAATTTAACACAAACCAGCAAAAAAACTGTCATTGTGTAACATAAAGAAGCGAAGCCAAAGTAGGCAAACAAAATAGGAAAAATAGACATAAAACGGTTTTGAACTGTTTTGTTGCTATAACGTCTTAATAATTCAGATATCAGCAGGTGCCAGGTGTTAATTCCCATAATTACCTGAAAATTATGTAGATATAAGTCATTGGTTAAATTAATTATTTTGTTTTATTTATTGAGTATTGTAAGTTTTAGTTTGAAATTGGTAGTTTGTGGCTATATTTTAATAGCTCAGCTGTTTTTAAGCAGCCAGTCAGAGCTGGTGCAGGAGGTCAACATTGGATGCAAGTTCCATTAATCACTTATTGCTGATTGGCGCGATTTTAGTCGCGGCCAGCATTATGGTGAGTTCAGTGGCCAATAAAATTGGCGTGCCTATCCTGGTGATATTTTTATCTGTTGGCATGCTCGCCGGTATTGATGGTCCTGGCGGTATTGCGTTTGACGACTATTCGCTGGCCTATATGGTCAGCAACTTAGCGTTGGCGGTCATTCTGCTCGATGGCGGTATGCGCACCAATGCCCGTAGTTTTCGAGTGGCACTGACTCCATCGTTGTCACTGGCAACCCTGGGGGTGTTGATTACTGCTGGTTTAACCGGTGTTGCGGCGGCCTGGCTGTTTAACCTCGAATTACTGGAAGGTTTGTTGATCGGCGCTATTGTCGGTTCTACCGATGCGGCCGTGGTATTTAATTTGCTGAACGGCAAAGGCCTGAACGAGCGGGTCGGCGCCACGCTGGAAATTGAGTCGGGCAGTAACGACCCGATGGCGATGTTTTTAACCGTTACCTTAATAGCGATGCTGGCAAGCGGCCAGACGTCGTTTGAATGGTCGGTGTTGGTCAGCCTGGTCGAACAATTTGGCATCGGTATTTTACTTGGATTAGCCGGTGGCTGGGTGCTGCTGAAGCTCATCAACTCTATTCACATCGCTGATGGTTTGTACCCATTACTGGCCGTCAGTGGCGGTATTATTTTATATGCCTTGTCCGGTGCTGTGGGTGGCAGCGGTATTTTGAGTGTGTATGTCTGTGGTCTGGTGCTTGGTAACCAAGCGATTCGTAACCGTCACGGTATTTTGCATATGTTTGATGGTTTGGCCTGGCTGAGCCAGATTGGCATGTTCCTGGTGCTGGGTTTACTGCTGACGCCCAGTGAGTTGTTGCCGATTGCGGTACCGGCGCTGCTGTTGTCGTTGTGGATGATTTTATTTGCGCGGCCGTTGTCGGTGTTTATTGGTCTGCTGCCGTTTCGTGGTTTTAGCTTTAAAGAACGCGCATTTATTTCCTGGGTTGGATTACGGGGGGCGGTGCCGGTGATCCTGGCGGTGTTTCCGCTGATGGCGGGCCTGCCCAATGCGCAGCTGTTTTTTAATGTGGCGTTTTTTATTGTGTTGGTGTCGTTGTTGCTTCAAGGCACTACTTTGGGCTTTGCCGCACGTAAGGCCAAAGTGGTGGTACCGCCGATGCCATCACCCATTTCCCGCGCTGGTATTGAAATTCAGCTGGCGAGCCAGTGGGAAATTTTCGTTTACCGCCTGAACGAAGACAAATGGTGCATTGGCAGTGAACTGCGCAGCCTGAATATGCCGGACAAAACCCGCATCGTGGCTTTGTTTCGCGACAATGTACTGCTGCATCCATCGGGAAGTTCCAGACTGATGGCGGGTGACATTTTGTGTATTATCGGCCACGACGCAGATTTGCCGGTGCTTGGCCGGATGTTCAGCGAGACACCACAACGTAATTTCGACTTTGAATTTTTTGGCGACTTTATGCTGGATGGCGCCGCCAAACTCGATGATTTAGCTATGTTTTATACACTGGATCTCACTGAATGTGGCGACTGTGTGCAGCTGAACGAATTTATCGCACAAAAACACGGCGGCAAGTTAGTCGTCGGCGATACCGTGTTATGGTCAGAGATGATTTGGACAGTGGCAGAGTTGCAGGACGGTGACATCAGCCGGGTTGGGGTGCGTCCGGTAACACCGGCAGGGGCGGACACGCTGTTTGATGCAGCAAGCTAATGAAATTTAAAGGTAAGACGCCCTTTATACTCTCAGCCGGTACTGTATTTTATCTTGTATGGAAATTTGGGTTTGCATAACAATCCTATTTATCGAGCTCCCGCCAGCCGTTGCTGTTGCCAGGCACTCAGCAGATAGTCCGGCACAAAATCAACCGGCAGCACAAAACGGCAACTGGGTGCTAGTTCCGGCCGGTGCATTAAATCTTGCGGCATAAGTTTTAGCTGTTGCTGGTTATGCTGCAATAAGGGTTTGATCGAGAGTCCGCGCCATAAAGCACAAATCAATAGCAAGGTGACACTTTGGCAGATAAAACCGCTAAAATCGTTGTAAATAAAACTACCTACTTTGCCGGCTTTTTTATAGTGCCATTGCAGCATCTGATCCATCGCAGTGGCCGCAGCATTGCAGTCTCCCTGTTCAATCGCCTGCAGCGAAGCGACTGTTCCAATCGGGTAATAGGTTTGTTTATACCGCTGCATTTTTTCTAACGGCGCTTGCAATGTTGACCAGGGTATTGGGTGTCCCAGCCATAATGCCGCCAGTGCGCGATAAAATGGCAGATAATATCGATAACACTCTGTTAGCACAGGTTGATTACTTTTACAGATGACGTTTGCCCAACTACTGGCCTCAGCGGCATTACCGGACAACAAGGCATGTTTAAAACAGTTCAGCAGTCCTTTGTAATATTCCCGCTCATTGGTATAACCGGTCGCCATTCGTGCTGACTGCAATGCTTGTTGACGTTGCTGAGCAGCTTCTGCCGACCGTTGCAAAGTATCAAGCAAATATGACCTGGCCAGCAGCAGGTTGGAGTCGCTCATCCAGGCAAAAAATTTTGCATCTGCAACGGCCTGATTTGGGTCAAATTTTAATGTCTGCTCAATAGATGCCAACCGGTATTGCATTTCATCCTGCATGGAGATTTTGGTTTGCATAAAAATCCTTTTTATCGAGCTAAGAGTCCATGCCCTGTTTACCCCACCAGCCGTTGCTGTTGCCAGGCACTCAGCAGATAGTCCGGCACAAAATCAACCGGCAGCACAAAACGGCAACTGGGTGCCAGTTCCGGCCGGTGCATTAAATCGTGCGGCATCAGCTTTAACTGCTGTTGGTGGTGCTGCAATAAGGGTTTGATCGAGAGGCCGCGCCATAAAGCGCAAATCAGTAGCAAAGTGACGCTTTGACAGATAAAACCTTCGTTGCCGTTATACAGATAGCTGCCAACTTTGCGGGCTTTTTGATAATGCCATTGCAGTATCTCGTCCATTGCAATGGCAGCAGCATTGCAGTCTCCGTGCTCAATCGCCTGTAATGCCGCGACTGTTCCGACTGGGTAATAGGTTTTTTTGTACTGTTGTATTTTTTCTAACGGCGCTTGCAGTGTTGACCAGGCAATCGGCTGCCCGAGCCATAATGCCGCCAGTGCACGGTAAAATGGCACATAAAACAAATAATTTTCGATAATAACCGGTTGGGTACTCTTGCTGATAACGTCTGCCAAACTGCTGGCTTCAGCGGCGTCGCCAGCCAGCAGAGCGTGGGTAAAGCAGTTGAGCAGACCAGTATAATATTCAATTTCACTAGCAAAACCAGCCGCATTGCGTGCTGCATGTAAAGCCTGCTGACGCTGCTGCTCTGCTTCAGCTTCTCGCTGTAACGTATTGAGCAAATAAGAGCTGTCAAGCAGCAGGCTAGAAATGCGCATCCAGGCAAAAAATCTGGCATCTGGCACTGCAGTTGCCGGGTCCAGCTCCAAATATAACTCAGCACATTTGAGGCGATAATGAAACTCGTCCTTTATCGAAATAGTGTTTTGCATAAAATCCTTTTTCTACATAGAAGTGTGTTGTTCCCTGGTTACCCCGCCAGCCGCTGTTGTTGCCAGGCACTCAGCAGATAATCCGGCACAAAATCAACCGGCAGCACAAAACGGCAACTGGGTGCCAGTTCCGGCCGATGCATTAAATCGTGCGGCATCAGCTTTAACTGCTGTTGGTGATGCTGCAATAAGGGTTTGATCGAGAGTCCGCGCCATAAAGCGCAAATCAGTAGCAACGTGACACTTTGGCAGATAAAACCGGTAAAACCGTTGTAAATAAAACTACCTACTTTGCCGGCTTTTTTATAATGCCATTGCAGCATCTGGTCCATCGCAGTGGCCGCAGCATTGCAGTCTCCGTGCTCAATCGCCTGTAATGCCGCGACAGTTCCTGCCGGGTAATAGGTTTTTTTATACTGTTGTATTTTTTCTAATGGCGCTTGCAGTGTTGACCAAGCAATCGGCTGCCCGAGCCATAATGCCGCCAGTGCACGGTAAAATGGCACATAAAATAAATAATTTTCGATAATAACCGGCTGGGTACTCTTGCTGATAACCTCTGCCCAACTGCTGGCTTCAGCCGCATTGCCGGACAACAAAGCGTGGGTAAAGCAATTGAGCAAACCTGTGTAATATTCCAGCTCATTGGCATAACCGGTCGCCATTCGTGCTGACTGCAATGCTTGATGACGTTGTTGTGCAGCTTCTTCCGGCTGTTGCAAAGTATTAAGTAAATAAGACCTATCCAGCAACAGGTTGGAATCGCATATCCAGGCAAAAAATTTTGAATCTGCAACCGCCTGATTTGGATCAAATTTTAATGTCTGCTCAATAGATGCCAGCCGGTATTGCATTTCATCCTGCATGGAGATTTTGGTTTGCATAAAAATCCTTTTTTCAAATAGTCAAAAATGCGGCTGCCGGGCAGCCGCTGTGCTGTATTAAGGTTTAATCGGTAACTCAATAATCACGATATGATCAAGCTTGGATTTTGCAGCTGTACCGGCAAATTCAGGATGTTTGCTTAATTTGTCGGTGACGCCAATCCCACGATGTTGATCTGTCACTACCACAACTTGTTTGCGAACTTTACCTGCTTTAAAGGCAATGAGCAGTTCATCTTTTTGTTGTTTTGACATCCCCGGAGTTCTGGCCAGCGCACTATCAGCCGAACCATTCAACTGAGAGCCATACAACCAGGTATCCGTCATCTGTTTATTGGCGCCGGAACCAGCTAAAGACCCCACGCCGAAATTACTGCCGGTGCCGATAAACTTGGATTCAGTAATGACAAAGTTGCCTTGGGCATCTTTGAAAATACTGTCAATACCATGCTGGTTGGGCGTGCCATTACAGAAATAACAGCTCATGCCACGCTGTCTGGTGCTGTAGTCTATCGCAGCTTTTTCACCTAACAAAGCTTTGGTCGGGGTATCAAGCTGACCCGTCGGAATACCGAGATGGCGTAAATAAGCCTGACCATCCTGAACCGCAATATTGTTAAAATTCAAACCATTACGGCTGGCCGTTGTGGCCACTGCATTAAACTGACCGCCCAGTCTGGTACTACTGCTGCTAATATTGTCACTTTGTTTAAACAGATTGGCGAGCGCTTTACTGCTGTCAGGGCCTAAATTGTCATACAACTGTTTGCTGGTGGACTGGCCAATATTGTCAAAATAGGAACTGGCAATTTTGTAGCCTTTTTTACTAACATCAAAAATCGGAACAATGCCGGCGGCGGCTAATGCCACACTGCTGCCACTGCCATTGTTAAAGGTGTAATCCCACATAGTGATGCCGATATTGCGAAGGTCGCCCACCACTAACAAATCAGAGACAAAGGCAGCGCCCTGACTGAGGTTACTGGCGTAAGATGTGTCATAAGCAGTTTTATCAAACTCGCCGTACAGCACACCATTCGCAATCGCACTGATGGCATAACCGACATCCTGCAGCAAGGTGCGGTTGGTTGTCGGTAAATCCATCGGGGTAAAGTTTTGCCGACCACCGGCCTGACCGCCATTGATCATAAAACCGGCCGCACCCGTGGTCGGATCCAGCACGATGTACCCCAGCCCCAGCCATTTACCGACTTTCAGCTGCCGTTGCGGTGTGATCACATGCCGGCCGGCGTTTACCGCCTGTTGCAGACTGTTTTTCAGCTCAGTCGGTAAATCCAGTTGCGGCAATACGGTGGCGGCATTTGCTGTGGTGATACTGTAAATCGGGATTTCGTGATTGGCCGCAAAGCGCAAAAATGACATGGTTGACACCGACGGCCAGCCAGCGGTTTTTTCAAACACCGCATGTTCCAGTGCAGAAGCAGCGTACCCGACAGTTAATAACGTGGCCGCAGCATTAAAACTGCTGTCATTGTTGGCGCTAAACAGGCTGTAGATATTGCGCGGTGCATCAATGCCGCGCTGACCAACTGACATCAGGAACTGGCCCTGACCATTTGGACGCGCGCTCAGATCAATAGATATCAGAGCTTCTGACAGCTGATGGAAAATCACGGCATTGGAACTGGCACTGATGTTATCAATGGCGTTATCCAATTGGCGGAAATACGACATGCCGAGAAAATGTAAATACTCGCCGGCAAAAGCTTCATCCAGCACATTGTTCTGATAGGTATTTTTCAGCTGATTCAGCAGTTCAGCCGAACGTTTTAGTTTTTCGCTGCCGACTTTTTGTGTATCCAGCGCGATGGCATAAATACCGCCGGCGGTAACGTTATGGCTGACACTGTCTTTGCTAGATCCACCTTGCCAGAAAGTGACTTTCATCACCTGGTAACTGCCGACACTGACCGCAGAACCTGTGGCAATCACAGTGCCGGCCAGCCGCAATTGTGGCTTCAGATTAACGCCTTTGTACTGCACGTTTAAAATGCCACCGGCCGCAGCAATTTTGCTTTGATCGGCTGCAGTGGCTGCCACATAGTCAACGGTCAAGCGTTTGGCGGCTACCGCCGGCAGGCTGATTTTATGACTGAACCCCGGCAGTGCTACCTGGATATGCTGGCGCTGGCTGTCGGTTAATTCATCAAAACGGCTGACAGTTCCCTGAATGGTGAATGGCAGTGTTGTAGGCAGAGCATTAACGGTCGTCACGACCACTGTTCTTGGATTAATCGCTTGTGCCGGTGTCAGGGTGGGCTGACCTGCCAGATATTCGGCAGTTCTGCTCATATGCTGGTCCACCACGGTATCGACCAGATCCAGGTTAGGTTCGGCAATCATATCCGGGTTGTTTAACAGACCGTTGCGGTCCAGTTCCCGGTATAAATCGGCCGGATCACTGCCGGCAGCCTGATGCAGATTGCTGCCGCGGCTCAGGCTGTGTGGTTTAAAGCTTGGATCCAGCGACTGCCAGCTGGCGGTCGCCGGCTGATAAAATTCGACCCAGACCCGTTTCAGTTCCAAAGCCACCGGCTTTTTTTGTGCATCCCGATACAACTTCGGGCTATAACCAGCGGTCGCCAGTATATTGGCTGCCCTGGTCAGATCCTGAGTCCCAATCCAGCCGGGCACCTGGGTCGGATCAAACCGGACTGTGGCAGTGGCATAACGTGCCTGGATCCCTGCGGCTCTTAAAGTGGTGATCAGCGCGCTGGCCAAGTCGGTATCATTACCGGCTTTTTGGAAAAAAGTTTCCTGCGCCCCTTTTAACGCTCCGGTGTAAAAAGGTTCAAAAGTGTATTGCTGAATAAAATGCCGGTAAATCGCCAGCGGATCACGATTCAGACTGTCGGCCAGTTGCTGTAGATCCGGAGTAATGACGGTATCAACACTGGAGCTCGAAACTGATTGCCGGACTAACTGATCAACATCCGCTGGCCGTACTGCCGGACTGGGTTGCAGTGGCGCAGCCAGTTCCAGCAGCTGGCGCTCTGCGGTTTTCTGACTGACGGAATTAGGCAACATGCCACTGTCAATAGCGCGTAGCGGTAACAATTCACCGGCAGCAAATTTTTTGGCCTCAAGTTGAGTGGCTTTATCGCTGCTGGCCGCAGCAGGCAACAACTGAGTTGCAGACCAGAGTACAACAGCGAGCGACAACCAGCGACGGCTGCGGTTGTGCGCCCTGAGAGAGAGCAAATTCAACATAAACAACATTCCTTTTGTTAATGAATGACTGCGCAGAGCAGTCCACTGAAGGGTTCAGTGGCTGTTGAAATTAACATCCCAAAGTGGCGGTTTTTTTTTGTTTATTTGATATGAAAATGATATTTACGTTATATTTTTACTGCCTATGTCAACATGGTGATGGAATTTTGCTGCGTAAATGGCCTTCGTGGGGGCAACGGCTGGTCTAGCCTTTTTAGCTGACGACAACTCCTGACAGAAAAGTTATAAACATATTATCTTCGTCAACAAGCCCTGATAGAAGAGCTCCTCGCCGAGCGGACTGAAGATGGTGGCCAGCGGTAAGGTGTTATGGTCAGAGACGATAGGGGCAGTGGCAGAGTTACAGGACGGTGAAATTAGTCGGGTTGGCGTGCGACCAGTCGCATCGGTTGGTGCGGAAACTTTGGTTTAACCAGGTTTTGAATTTGTCGCCAGAAAAGGACATTGGCGGACTGCCTGCGGCGATTCGCGCCCTACGGTTGAACATTCATTGAACAATAGGGCGTACTCGCCACGTCAGCGGCAGGCAGTACGCCAAATTGCAGTGTCAGATACTAAAGCCCCGATACTAAAACTTAGTGCCGGAAATGCCGCACACCGGTAAACACCATCGTCATACCATGCTCGTCAGCAGCGGCAATCACTTCCGCATCGCGCATTGAGCCACCTGGCTGAATAACCGCTTTAATTCCGGCAGCTGCTGCGGCATCAATACCATCGCGGAACGGGAAAAACGCATCCGATGCCATGACAGAACCTTTGACTTCCAGGTTTTCGTCAGCAGCTTTAATGCCAGCGATTTTCGCGCTGTACACACGGCTCATCTGGCCTGCACCGACACCAATGGTCATGGAGTCTTTCGCGTAAACAATGGCGTTGGATTTGACGTATTTCGCGACTTTCCAGCAAAACAGTAAATCACGCAGTTCCTCTTGTGACGGTTGACGTTTGCTGACCACTTTTAAATCGTCCAGTCCAACCATGTTCTGGTCGCGGTCCTGCACTAACACACCGCCATTGACACGTTTAATGTCAAAACCGGTGGTTTTCGCTGACCACTCACCACAAACCAATAATCGTACGTTTGGTTTTTTCGCGATAACATCAGCAGCTTCCGCTGTTGCTGTTGGTGCGATAATCACTTCAACAAACTGACGGCTGACGATGGCTTCGGCGGTGACTGCATCTAACTCGCGGTTAAACGCGATAATGCCGCCAAAGGCTGAGGTTGGGTCAGTTTGGTAAGCACGGTTGTAAGCGCTAAGGATATCGTCGCCAATCGCCACACCACAAGGGTTGGCATGTTTGACGATGACGCAGGCCGGTTCAGCGAATTCTTTCACGCACTCAAGTGCAGCGTCCGTATCAGCGATATTGTTGTACGACAACTCTTTGCCTTGCAGCTGAGTACTGCTTGCAACAGAAGCTTCCTGAATCTGTGCTTCGACATAAAAAGCCGCTTGTTGATGGCTGTTTTCGCCGTAACGTAAATCTTGTTTCTTGACGAACTGGCTGTTAAAGGTGCGCGGGAACTTGCTTGGCGCAGCTTCAGGTGCGTCGTAAGCTGGCAGCATGGCGCCAAAGTAGTTGGCAATCATACCATCGTACTGCGCGGTGTGTTCAAACGCGCTGATCGCTAAGCTAAAGCGGGTCGCGTGCGTCGTGGCGCCTTGGTTAGCCGCCATTTCAGCCAGTACTTTGTCGTAATCTGCAGCGTTCACCACAATAGTAACGTCGGCATGGTTTTTCGCAGCTGCGCGCACCATGGTCGGACCACCGATGTCGATATTTTCTACGGCGTCGGCCAGGGTGCAACCGGCTTTGGCAACGGTGCTGGCAAATGGGTACAGGTTGACGACCACCAGATCAATGGCGTTGATATTGTTTGCCGCCATCACTGCTTCGTCCTGGCCACGGCGGGCTAAGATGCCGCCATGGACTTTGGGATGCAGCGTTTTCACCCGGCCGTCCATAATCTCCGGGTGACCGGTATAGTCTGAGACTTCGATAACAGGAATGTTTTGTTCGGCCAGCAATTTTGCCGTGCCGCCGGTTGATAACAATTCCACCCCTTGGGCAGCTAACGCGCGGGCGAATTCAACAATGCCAGTTTTGTCAGAAACACTTAACAGTGCACGACGGATTGGACGAGCTGAGGTCATATCGGTTCTCTCTCTGTATCAAAGCTTAGGAGCAAGGGATAAAAAATTCGGTTCTAAGTTTTGTGCTGCTGGTTTTGACGGTAACAAGCATAGCCGGAAATTTAGTCAACAAGGTCAAAGGGCAGCACAGGGTTTTTGGAGCGAAAGCATATTTGCCAGGCCCCAGAAACAAAAAAGCACCCGAAGGTGCTTTTTGGCGGGACTCCTCCCGCGGGGGCATTAACTCATGCCGTATTGTTTCAGCTTCTTACGCAGCGTGCCGCGGTTGATGCCCATCAGATTGGCGGCGCGGGTCTGATTTCCGCGGGTATATTTCATTACTTCTTCCAGTAATGGCTTTTCCAGCTCTGACAACACCAGTTCGTACAGGTCTTCTACATCCTGTCCGTTTAACTGTTGCAGGTAGTTCGCCACCGCTTTCTGAACCGCGTTACTTAAAGGCTGCGGTTTTTCTTGAGTCTGTACATGTGCGTTAGTGATAAATGGCGAAGTCACGTTTTGATTAAACATTACCAGGTCTCTTTACGTTAAGTTGCTGCTAGTTGTTCGAAATAATTCCACAAAGCGTCAAGCTGCGTTTGTTGCTGCTCAATGCCGTTAAATTCACTGCGAAACGCGCCTTCGGCATCGTGTTCAGCCAGATACCACCCCACATGTTTGCGGGCGATACGTGGACCAAGCACTTCACCATACAGTTGGTGTAAGCCTTGAACGTGTTCCAGCATAATATCCCTGACCTGCTGTAAGTCAGGTGGTGCCAACAGTTCCCCTGTGGCGAGGTAGTGTACAACTTCCCGAAAAATCCAGGGCCGGCCCTGTGCTGCCCGCCCAATCATGATGGCGTCAGCACCGGTGTAATCCAGCACAAACCTGGCTTTTTGGGGTGAGGTGATGTCACCGTTAGCAATCACCGGGATCGACACTGCCTGTTTAATAACGCGGATGGTGTCGTACTCCGCCTCTCCTTTATACATACAGGCTTTGGTTCGGCCATGAACCGCCAGACATTGAATGCCGTTTTCTTCTGCAATACGCGCAATCTGCACGCCATTACGATTATCGGTGTCCCAGCCGGTCCGAATTTTCAGCGTCACCGGAACTGATACAGCCTTTACCACAGCCTGAATAATTTGCTCAACCAATTCGGGGTACTGTAACAGTGCCGAACCCGCCAGTTTCTTATTCACTTTTTTTGCCGGACATCCCATATTGATGTCGATGATTTGCGCGCCATGTTCAACATTAAACACAGCCGCTTCCGCCATCTGGTCTGGATCACTACCGGCAATTTGTACCGACCGAAGGCCAGACTCGTCACCATGCGTCATCCGATTTAGCGACTTTTCGCTCTGCCACACCAAAGGATTGCTCGACATCATTTCTGATACAGCTAAACCTGCACCAAAACGACGGCAAAGCTCACGAAAAGTATAATCGGTCACGCCAGCCATCGGCGCACAGATCACATTGTTCGATAATTGGTAAGGTCCGATGCGCACCGCTATATCTCTAGGCTCTACCCCGAAGGGGCGCCAAGTTTACGGATTTTTTCCGACAAAGCAAAGGCTATTATTTAAACAAAAGTGCAAATTTAGGGGGCTTTGGTGGGTTGACAATCGCTAAACGGCTGAAAATTAGACTTACTAAAATGCCAAGGCCAGTAAAATAAGGGCAGCTTGCAGCAGATAATTGTATGGCTGTTGTTTTTTTCATCATGCAACTCGTTAACGAGAGTAGAAAAAAGGCACCGGGTGAGCGGTGCCAAACTCATCTCCCAGGAACATGGTGTGATGAAAACCTTGTTATCGGCGACGAATAGCAGGGGCTAAGTGCGATTGTCGCTGATTTCGATTAACTAAAGGCCGCTGTTAAGGTGCTGGTTTGGCAACTCCCAGCCAGGTCATTTTCGCTGGCGTAAAATCAAGTGGCAGGGTGCTGCTGGCCATGGTTTTTAAATCAACCCGATGCAGCTGCTTTTTGGTTGGGTCGGTGATGTAGATGTCATCGTTCTGACTGTTGACGGCAATCACTGGTGGATTTGCTGACTCAAAGCCATTTAGCAACTGTAATGTTGCTTTGATGGCATATCCTGTCGCAACATCCTGCACTACCAGTTTGCCGCTGTTATCCAGCTGCGCCAGATAGTCGCCATCGCCGGAGAAGGCATAAGCCGTTCTGGTGGCTGCGCTGCTCTGGCGCCAGTCAATTTTTTGCATCGTTAACGCCACCGGATCAATCAGATACATATCCTGACCAGCAAAACCGATGGTTTGAGTCAGGGTTTTGTGACCGGTAATGGTGCCAATCCGTCCTGTCATCCCCGCAGGGTTTGGCAATTTAACTGCGCTAAATTCATCGGCTTTTTGCCGAACCACCAACACGCCATCGGTACAGCCGAACAGGCTATAGTCTTTCACCGAATAGCTGCCATGCAGACCGGGGCATTGTTCGGCAAAACGTTCTTTTAACGTAAAGCTATCGCCACTTTGCTTATACCACTCAACTTGGGTTGGTAAGGTGTCGCTAGCCGTTGCCGGGCGATAAGTCGTGATTAAATGTTTGCCACGCGGCTCAGCAGTGCCGTGCATATTCAGCGGTAATTGCAGGCTGGCACTGACTTTGGCCTGAGCAATACTGGCGTCCGTTAGGACACTCACGCTGGATGGCTGCATTGGCGAAGCGACACCATCAAAGAAAATGGCGGTCTGATCTGCGTGCACTTCGTAGTGGGTTGGTGCAGGGCCTTTGAGCACGAAGGTTGATAACTGCGGATTTTGCTGATAGTCATGTAGGTGATCGCCGTGATCTTCCTGCCACACACCACCATCAATAAACCGCACCTGGTTATCGACCCGTTGAAACAACAGGGCATAACGACGATCCGAACTGGCATAAATGCTGTGCATCGGCAACTGCAGATCAAAGCTTCCGATCTGTTTTTTATCTTTAATATCATAAATGTAGACATTGTTACTACCAAAAGCGCTTAACACCAGCCGACCGGCATTTTCGACTTTTGGATGTTCATGCACAGGCTGCGGTTTGCCTTCATTACTGTGCGTAGATGAATCACAGGCGGTTAACGCCAATAGCAGCGCGGCCGTGACCGCAGATTTTGGAAAAGTTTTGCGCAACACTGGAAATCTCCCTGATTTAAAGAGATGTTATATTATAACAATATGTCTGGATTGCAATCCTCTATTTGTTATTTGCGGTGGTTCTGATGATGTTGTCGTTGAACTGCCAACTGGCTTTCGGTAATTGGCAGCGCAACGCTAATATCCGTGACGAAGCGGATGAAGGTTAACTTTGTGTCAGACTGAGCAGTTTGCTTTTATCTACGACCAGCAAAAATGATTGTCCGGCCGTGGCTTGACACACATCCACCACCTGATCATTTAATTTCAGGTCACCCAGACAATGATTCAGACTGAACCAGGCACTTAGCTCGCCTTTTTTCAGCGGTAATCTGACATTGCCGGCCTGAACCAGCACATCATCGGAGGTAGCTAGCAGGCGCATGCGATACACGCCATTTTGCGAATTACTGCTTTTTCTAAACATCGACAACCGCACTTGCGTTCCTTCCTGCCAGGCGACCAGGGTTAAATCTTTGCCAACTTCCGATTTGTGCCGTAAATACTCACTGCCCTGGGCCGTCAGACGGTGGAAAGCCTGTACAGATAATCTCTCGTCAGCCCAATTGTGATCAACTTTAACCTGTTGCTGATCCTGACCTGCTTCGAGCGTACCAACCCGATATTTATGCGCTTTTATATCAGGCGCATCACCATTGCCTTTAAAACTGCCGATGTGAAAGTCAAGCGGTACCTGGCTGGTATTAATCAGCTGTACGTCGGTTCTGCCGTGGACGCCATCCAGTTTAATGGTGTAATCGTCACTGCCACAACCGGTTAACAACGCGGCTGCCAGCACTTGAGTCAAAGCTGTATATTTCATGGTTCCCTCCTTACATGTGTTTGAATTGACTTGCGAATAGTCTGCTTAGCGGTAGTACTTCGGCGCGTTCCCTAAGATGAATATGCTGCCGGCCGAAGATATCTTTTTCGATAAAAGAGATAGCGCGCAAACAGACAATGCAGCTGCGATGGGTTTGGGCGTAAGCCGATGGATCAAGCTGGCCTAATAACTCTTTTAGCGGCGTGCGGATCAGATGTGTTTCCTGCCGTGTTACCAGTTCGGTGTACTTGTCACTGGCCTGAAAGTACAACACTTCGTCCAGTGCGATTAGCCGGATCTGCTGGCCAAGCCCGACATGAAACCAGCGCAATGGGCTGGGTTTGATAGCAGTTTGGATGTCGATGGCCGGTTTCACAGAAACTCTGGCCGACTCACCGCTGTAGCTTTGCCGCAGCCTTTTCAGACAATTCAGTAGCCGGTCGTCGGAGACAGGTTTTAGTAAATAGTCGACAGCGGCTTGTTCAAAAGCCGCGATAGCGTATTCATCATAAGCAGTGACAAAGACCACCTGACAGTCCGGGCAGGCCGCCGCGACTTGCATACCGGTCAATCCCGGCATCCGGATATCCAGGAAGGCGATGTCAATCGACTGCTGTTGGAGCTGCTGTAAGGCGCCAGGGCCACAGTTAGCTGTGGCGACTATCTCCAGTTCCGGCCAGAATAGTTGCAACTTTTCCTGTAAAAATGTCAGCAATAAAGGTTCATCATCAGCGAGCAAGGCGGTTGGCATGGCTTGGCAGCTCCGGTTGGACATCATCAGCGCAAAATGGCAGGTTGAGTTCGGCATGGCAGCCATGCGGTTGTCGGGCATAAAGTTTCAGGCTGGCTTGTCCCTGATAAAGCTGGTGTAGCCGCTGGCGGACATTTTCCAGCCCCAGGCCATTGCCCGGGTTTGGACTGCTGGCTTGCAGACCAGGACCATCGTCACGCACAATAATGCGCAGTCGGCCAGCTTCCAGCAGGCTGAAAATCTGCAGTTGCACCTGAGTTAACGATGGTTCCACGGCATGGCGCAGCGCATTTTCCACCAAGGGTTGCAGTAGCAAAGGCGGAAAGGGCAGTGACCGCAATTTTGCATCAACCTCAATTTGGTAGCTCAATCGGTCTGAAAGACGGATTTTGGCCATCCAAAGTAAATGTTCAATCAATTCAATTTCATCTTGTAACATCACCATCGGCTGGCGGGTGCGTTGTAAGCTGCTGCGTAGGTAACTGTTCAGGTGGAGCATCATTTGCTGGGCCTGTTCTGGCTTGGTGTCGATCAGGCTCTGCACTGTCGCCAGGGTATTAAACAAAAAGTGCGGTTCGATTTGCGCCTGAAGCAGCATCAGCCGCGCCTGATTTTCGCTGGCACAAACTTCTGCCAGCTGGCGTTTATGCTGCTCCAGCCGGATGCGATATTGCTGGCTCTGATAGTGTTGCAGCACAAATGCGGCGGCGATAAAGGTGACCAGCAAGCTGAAGATTAAGCTGCGACTGGCGAGCTCCGGTACTTGCGCATTTAATTGGAAAAAATCTGGGGCGCCCAACCAAGCCGCCAGTTTTAATCCGCTAAACAACCCCGGCAATACCGTTAGCAGTTGAATGCGCAACAAACTGAGTTTTGCTGCGAATAACCACCGCGCACCATGGCTCAGCAACCAGATACAGCAACCGACACAATTTGCCGTCAATAATTGCAAGGCAAAGCTGGTTTGGGTATCCAGGCAATACAGCAGTCCGGCGATAATGCTGTTAATAGCGGACAATTGCAGGAGTTCGCGTCGCCAGTAGCGCCAGTTACTGACAGTCAGCCGGTTTGTCGCCGGAGCCGTCGCCGGGTCGGCTGCAGTTATTGCTGCATTCGGTGTTCGGATCATGCCTGCTCCATTTCTTATTAATTTGTCTTATTTAAGTGACTAAATCATTGCATAACTGAAAATTAATCAGAAGCGGTAATTGGCAACCAGCAACAGCTCAGTGATCCGATCTCGTCCAACCAAGGGGCTAGCCTGAAGTTTTTTATCCAGTTGCTCTGCGCTGAGTGTCGCCAGCAACAGCCACTGTCTGGTTAATGGATAGGTAAATTGCAAAGCGATGGCAGAGTTCACCGCGCCTGGAGCGCTAAAGTAGGGGCGACCGACCGTTAAATCCTGATTGTCAAAATCAACACCATACAGCCGCTGCGCTAATTCTTCATTCAGATAACGGGCTTCCAGCAGCAGTGCCAGATTGGCGCCTCGTTCATGTTGCCAAAGAGGTACTTGCACGCCGGCTTTGGCTTGCAATGCCAACTCTTCATCGTCGAGCTGATGACCGAGCTGGAGTGAAAACCAATGCCATTTCAGGGCGACATTCACCACGGCTTCCGGATCTGGTAGTTGATAGCCGTTAAAAACCGACGCCTGGGAGTACTTTCTACGAGCCTGGGTTTTGGCACCATAACCAAGATCGCGGATGCCGGCGCCAAGTTGCAGTGACAGTTGTTGCGGGAACTGCCAGCGATAGCTGACCAGGTTGCTTTCAGTGGTACCAAACTGCCAGTTGCCATAATGAGCGACAAACAGCGGCAGTAATTGTTGATCGGCTTCAATCTCCAGCCATTGCTGTTGCCTGGCGACCACCACAAAGCCTGCATCAAATAGCCATGATTCTGCCTGTAAACAGCTGCTGAAAAAGCCGGTGGCCAGCACCAAAGACGCTGCAATGCGCTGTTGCCTGGATGATCGGATTAAATCTGTGGTGTAACGGGAAAAAAAGTTCATGGAAGCTCCTTGCAGTAGGTAGTTGCAAGGAGCTTAACGGTGGAGATTCAGTTAGGTTTGACTATCAGATAAAGCGGCAGTGCACAGGATAAACTGCGCTTATGCAGGATGAACAACAGGCGCTATTTAATTACCGCTTTTTACGGGCGCTTAACCGCACCCATTCTTCTTTCACTGCCACCGGGTCGAACTCAAATTCACCGCTGTAGGCATCTATCACCGACTGCGCCTGACTTTCCAGAATACCCGACAAAGCTAACCAGCCACCTGGTGCGACATAAGCGCTGATAATCGTGCTTAACTGGGCCAGTGGGCCGGCCAGAATATTGGCGACGACCACATCTGCTTGTAACGATGGCTGATCTTTGGGTAAATACAGTTCAATCTGCCCGGCAACGCCGTTGCGAGTAGCGTTGGCCAGACTCGCTTCAATGGCTTGTGGGTCAATATCAACCCCAACCACCCGTTTAGCGCCGAGTTTCAGCGCGGCAATGCCCAAAATACCGGAGCCACAGCCAAAATCGACCACAGTGGCGTTAGATAATTCCTGCGCGTCCAGCCATTCCATACAAAGTGCGGTGGTAGGGTGGGTGCCGGTGCCAAAGGCCAGGCCAGGGTCTAGCATGACGTTGACTGCAGTCGGATCCGGAATATCGCGCCAGCTTGGACACACCCACAACCTTTTGCCAAAACGGATCGGGTGGAAGTTGTCCATCCATTCCCGTTCCCAGTCTTTGTCTTCTAACTGTTCCAGCTTGTATTGCACTCCGTTTTTAAACAGGCTGACTTGTTCCAGCTGTTTAATCACTTTATCCATTTTGTGCTCGGCATCAAACAGCCCAACAACGACTGTATTGGCCCAATAAATCACTTCACCTGGCAGCGGTTCATAAATCGGAGTGTCCTGAGCATCAACAAAACTGACGGCTTGGGCGCCCCAGCTCATCAGCATATCGCTGACAGTTTCGGCATGTTTTTCGGTGGTGTGAACGCGCAGTTGGATCCAGGGCATGGTAAAAGTCCGGCAACAAAAATTTCAGCGAGGTTATGGTGAGGGATTTTAACAGCTTTCGGCCTGCTTGGCACCGCAGCGTTGTGCTGGAGCTTTCGAAGGCATGAATTTTCGTTACACCGTTCTTCCCTGTGTGACATAAAAAAAGCTCCTTACGGAGCTTTTTTAGCATATAGCAGGCTTATTTCATGCCTAACTTATGTTCCAGATAATGGATATTGGTGCCGCCTTTATTGAAATTCACATCGGTCATAATTTCTTTGTGCAAATCAATATTGGTTTTGATACCACCGACCAACAGCTCACTCAGCGCATTACGCATCCGCGCGATGGCGATTTCACGGCTTTCACCGTAAGTGATGAGCTTGCCAACCATTGAATCGTAGTTTGGCGGTACAGTGTAATCGGCATAAATATGCGAATCCCAACGTACACCATTGCCACCTGGCGGGTGGAAACGGGTGATGGTGCCTGGTGATGGAATAAAGGTTTTTGGATCTTCAGCGTTGATCCGGCATTCCACGGCATGGCCACGAATGACGATATCAGACTGCTTAATAGACAACGGCATGCCAGAAGCAATTCGCAGCTGTTCTTTAATCAAATCAACGCCAGTGATCATTTCAGTCACCGGATGCTCTACCTGAATACGGGTATTCATCTCGATAAAGAAGAACTCACCGTTTTCAAACAGGAATTCAAAAGTACCGGCACCACGATAGTTCAGGTCGATACAAGCTTGCACACAACGACCACCGATAAAATCACGCAGTTCCTGGGTGATACCTGGCGCTGGCGCTTCTTCCACTACTTTTTGGTGGCGACGTTGCATTGAACAGTCACGCTCACCTAAGTGAATGGCTTTGCCCTGGCCGTCAGCCAAAATTTGAATTTCGATATGACGTGGGTTTTCCAGGAATTTCTCCATGTAAACCATGTCATTACCAAAAGCAGCCTTGGCTTCAGCTTTGGTCATTTCAATCGAAGAAACTAATTCGTCTTCGCTGCGCACCACACGCATACCACGACCACCGCCGCCGCCGGCCGCTTTAACGATAATCGGGTAACCGATCCGTTTGGCGATCGCTTTGTTGGTGTCAGCATCGTCGCCGACTGCGCCGTCAGAGCCCGGTACACAAGGTACACCGGCTTTTTTCATCGCTTCAATGGCGGAGACTTTGTCACCCATCAGACTGATGGATTCCGGCCGCGGACCGATGAAAATCAGGCCGCTGTCTTCTACTTGCTGGGCGAAATCAGCACGTTCCGCTAAAAAGCCATAACCCGGGTGAATGGCCTGGGCATTGGTCACTTCAGCGGCAGCAATTAATGCCGGAATATTTAAATAACTTTGTGGAGACGGGGCGGGACCAATACAGATGGTCTCGTCGGCCAGCAACACATGCTTCAGATTACGGTCGACAGTGGAGTGCACCGCGACAGTCTTAATCCCGAGTTCTTTGCAGGCGCGTAAGATACGCAGCGCAATTTCTCCCCGGTTGGCAATCAGCACTTTTTCTAACATGGGTCGGCCTTTTGAATTATTCAATCACAAATAAAGGCTGGTCAAATTCAACCGGCTCGCCGTTTTCCACCAGAATTGCAGTAATAGTGCCTGCTTTGTCAGACTGGATTTGGTTCATCATTTTCATTGCTTCAACGATACACAGCGTATCGCCAACTTTCACCGTCTGGCCAACTTCAGCGAAATTTTTCGAAGTTGGAGACGCGGCGCGGTAGAAGCTACCAACCATTGGTGAACGTAACTGGTAACCCGTCACAGCTGGTGCTGCTGGAGCGGCAGCTGGTGCTGCGGCTGGAGCAGGAGCCGCCTGCATTGGTGCAGCCTGATATTGCATTGGTGCATAATGCTGCACCGGGCCACCGCGGCTGATACGTACAGATTCTTCGCCTTCGGTAATTTCAAGTTCATTGATACCTGATTCTTCCAGAAGCTCGATCAGTTTTTTAATTTTTCTAATATCCATGACGATGATGCCTGACTTAGTTGAGTAAAGTTAAGGGGTTATGTTCTTGGTGTTTAATGTAGATACTGCCGATTCCAGCGCATAACGGTAACCGTTGGCACCGAGGCCACAAATGACCCCCTTAGCAATATCTGATAAATAGGAATGCTTTCTAAATGCCTCACGGGCATGCACATTCGACAGATGAATCTCAATAAATGGTATGGCAACTGCCAATAACGCATCGCGAATGGCGACGCTGGTATGGGTGAAGGCACCAGGATTGATCAGAATAAAATCCTGCTTGCCGAGCGCTTGCTGAATGGTCGTAACCAACTCATGTTCGGCATTGGATTGCAGGTGCGTCAGCTCGACATTCAGCGTGCTGGCATGTTGGCGTAAATCACCGACAATTTGTTCTAAAGTGGCAGCACCATAGATCTGGGGCTCACGCTGACCCAGCATATTCAGATTGGGGCCGTTCAGAAGCAAAACGCGTAAAACTGAAGCCATTTGTCGCCTATTCCGTTTAAGATCCATCATCTGCGATTATCTTGCCTAAGGCTGTTGAAAAAAGCATCTTTTTCCGTTTTTCAGCACCCGGCTCTGCAGAGTTGCCGCTTATTATAGTGAAATCGCAGCAAATGGCAGCAAAATACTGGTCTTATCAGCAGAGTGGAACTTTATTCAGGCTGGATAGTCGTGCGGGCAGAAATGGTCGCTGCAGCGGGCAAAAGTCAGTACTTTAGCCTGCTGCAGCGCGGTTGGAACATGAAGTTAAGATGGATTCAGACTGCTTAAATGTGCCTGAAACTCCGTCGGCGGCATAAAACCAGTGACCCTGGATTGCGTTAATTCGCTGCCGTTTGGCGCAAAAAACAACAAAGTTGGCAAACCAAGCACGCTGAATTTATCCAAAACCTGCTGATCTTCATCAGTAGCCTTGGTCACATCAATCCGCAATAAACGGATTTTTGCCATCTCGGTTTTCACGCCGGCATCGGCAAAAGTGATGTGTTCGAATTCTTTGCAGGCGACACACCACTCAGCGAATAAATCCAGCATCACATACTGATTTGCTGCTTTGGCGGCGGCTAGTTCCCGGTCTAAATCTGCCAGCGTCTTAATATCAATAAATTTACCGGCATCTGCACTGGCAACTGCGCTTGTTGGCGCTGCAACTGACGTTGCTGCTGGCCACCAAAAGCGTTGATTTAGCAGCAAGGTACCGAACACTAACACCATTGCCAGCAGCCACAATAGTGATTTTACGAACGGCTTTTGCAGCATTTGCTGGGTTTGATGCAAAAACAATGCAAATGCCAGCACCAATATCGTTAGTAGTACCACCAGAATTTCGGTCGGCAGAATCCGTTCCAGCAGCAGTAACGGGACTGATAGCAACAGGAAGCCGAACACTGCTTTGACCCGATCCATCCAAGCGCCAGGTTTTGGTAAGAATTTTCCACCAGTACTACCAAGCACCAACAACGGTAAGCCCATACCCATACTCAGTACATAAAGCACTAAAGCGCCGTAGGCCATATCGCCGGTTTGGGCGATATAAAGCAGTACACCGGTTAACGGCGCCGTGGTGCAAGGCGAGGCGACCAGGCCCGACAATGCGCCCATCACCAACGCACTTTTAGCGCTGCCACCCTGTTGTTTGTTACTGATAGTACCGACTTTTTCCGCCCAGCTGCTTGGCAGTTGCAGGTTAATCACCCCAAACATCGCCAGCGCCAGCAATACAAACAGCACACTGATGCCAATTAATACGGCCGGATGTTGAAAATAGGCCTGAAACTGCACGCCGGCGCTCGCGACCACTAATCCCAGCAATGAATAGGTAATTGCCATGCCTTGCACATAGGACATCGACAAACTAAAAGCACGACCAGTACTCAATTGCTGGCCTTGGCCGACAATAATGCTGGTAAGAATGGGGTACATTGGAAACACGCAAGGGGTAAATGCCAGGCCTAAACCCAGTAAAAAAAACAAGCCCAAGGTCCATAAACTACGGTCTTGTCCCAGACGCTCGGCCAATTCCGTCTGTTGCGACACCGGTGCTGAGATTGAAGTGTTGCTGTTTTCAGGGGTTGTAGTCTCAGCAGGTGCAACGTTCATGTCAGCCAACACGGCCCCGGTGGCAGCTGCAGTTGGTTTAGTCTGGATTAATGGAATTTCAATGGTTGTAACCGGATAACATAAACCGGCTTCGGCACAGCCCTGAAACCGGACTTTTAACTTAGCGTCGACATCGATATTTGACAGCGGAATACTAAAAACCACCTGATGGCGGTAAACCTCGGTTTTGCCAAAATATTCATCTTCATGCGGCATGCCGGGCGGGTAAGCCGGATGTGAAAAGCTGGCCGCAACACCGGCGATTTTAAATTTGTCTTTATATAAGTAATAACCATCAGCAATCTGAAAGCTTAGTTTCAGCTCATTGTCTTGCTGCACAAAGTCCGGCACAAAAGCTTGTTCAACCGGTAAAAAGGTTTTGCTTTGGCTCAGTTTACTAAGAATATCATTTGCTTGTAGTGGCACGGCCATCAACAGCAATAACAGAAGACTATAAATCCGGACTTTCAATGGTTATTTCCTTTGCTAAAGATGCTCATGGCATCTACATCTAAAATCATTTGCCCAGCCTACTATACGCAACCACCTGCTTTTGGGTCTTGGACATTCGCGACAAAATCACAAAAAGTTCTGCTGGTCTGCCGTCTTTAAGTTCAACAGCCCTAAGACCGTCCTGCAAGGCTTTTGCTTTCAAGTGTTGGCTCCAATGACAAATCGCATTTTCCGAAGCTGGGGAACCCGCAGATTTTTTTTAACCAACCCTTGGTTTTTTTTGCCGCTTCCCCCATA
Source organism: Rheinheimera sp. SA_1 (assembly GCF_001669775.1). GTDB lineage: Bacteria > Pseudomonadota > Gammaproteobacteria > Enterobacterales > Alteromonadaceae > Pararheinheimera. The sequence goes on along the minus strand of NZ_LXWK01000011.1, from coordinate 394,099 downwards.
TAGCTGACACAACAGATTTAACGCCCTCGTTAAAACCCAAAAAACGCTTTAGGAGAAATTAAGCATGAATATTCGTCCATTACACGACCGCGTGATCATCAAACGCCTGGAAGCAGAAAGCAAATCGGCCGGTGGTATTGTTCTGACCGGCGCTTCTGCTGAAAAATCGACCCGTGGCGAAGTGGTTGCAGTCGGCAACGGCCGGATCCTGGAAAACGGTACTGTCCGTCCGTTAGACGTCAAAGTTGGCGACAAAGTGATCTTTGGCGCTTACGTTGAGCGCACTGAAAAAATTGAAGGTCAGGAATACGTCATTACCAAAGAAGACAACATCCTGGGCGTGATCACTGAATAATATTCAGTATCAGCACGCTGCATTAAGTGAATTGCATTTCACGAATTAATTGAATACAAATTTCCGAGGAATTTTCAAATGGCTGCAAAAGACGTACGTTTTGGCGATGAAGCCCGTAACAAGATGCTCAAAGGCGTCAATATTTTAGCAAACGCAGTACGCGTGACTTTAGGCCCTAAAGGCCGCAACGTGATCCTGGACAAATCTTTTGGTGCGCCAATGATCACCAAAGATGGTGTATCTGTAGCCAAAGAAATCGAGCTGGAAGACAAGTTCGAAAACATGGGCGCGCAAATGGTGAAAGAAGTTGCTTCTAAAGCCAATGACGAAGCTGGTGACGGTACGACTACTGCGACAGTACTGGCGCAAAACATCATCAACGAAGGTGTAAAAGCTGTTGCTGCCGGTATGAATCCAATGGATTTAAAACGTGGTATCGACAAAGCCGTGATCGCTGCAGTTGCTGAATTAAAAGCGCTGTCACAGCCATGTGCTGATTCAAAAGCCATCGCGCAAGTAGGTACTATTTCTGCAAACTCTGATGACGAAATCGGTCAGATCATCGCGAATGCGATGGACAAAGTTGGTAAAGAAGGCGTGATCACCGTTGAAGAAGGCCAGGGCCTGGCGAACGAACTGGCTGTGGTTGAAGGTATGCAGTTTGACCGCGGTTACCTGTCTCCATATTTCATCAACAACCCGGAAGCGGGCCAGGTAGAACTGGACAATCCGTTCATCCTGACTGTTGATAAGAAAATCAGCAACATCCGTGAACTGTTGCCAGTTCTGGAAGGCGTGGCCAAATCTGGCAAGCCTTTGCTTATCATCGCTGAAGATTTAGAAGGCGAAGCTTTAGCCACGCTAGTTGTCAACAACATGCGCGGTATCGTTAAAGTTTCTGCAGTGAAAGCCCCAGGTTTTGGCGACCGTCGTAAAGCCATGCTGCAAGACATTGCGGTACTGACTGGCGGTGTGGTGATTTCTGAAGAAATCGGCCTGGAGCTGGAAAAAGCAACTTTAGAAGATTTAGGTACTGCCAAGCGCGTGCTGATCACCAAAGACAACACCACTATTATTGACGGTGCCGGTGAGCAAGAAGCCATTAATGGCCGCGTCAAGCAAATCCGTCAGCAAGTGGAAGATGCCACTTCTGATTATGACAAAGAAAAACTGCAAGAACGTCTGGCGAAATTAGCCGGCGGTGTGGCAGTGATTAAAGTAGGTGCCTCTACTGAAATCGAAATGAAAGAGAAAAAAGCCCGCGTAGAAGACGCGCTGCACGCAACCCGTGCTGCCGTTGAAGAAGGCGTGGTACCTGGCGGTGGTGTGGCACTGGTTCGTGTAGCGGCAATGCTGTCTGAACTTCGTGGCATCAACGAAGATCAAAACCACGGGATCAAAATTGCGCTGCGCGCGATGGAAGCACCACTGCGTCAAATCGTGGATAACGCCGGTGATGAGCCATCAGTTGTTGTGAACAACGTCAAAGCTGGCGCTGGTAACTACGGTTACAACGCAGCGACTGGGGTTTACGGCGACATGCTGGAAATGGGTATCCTGGATCCAACCAAAGTGACCCGTTCAGCGCTGCAATTCGCTGCATCTGTTGGTTCGCTGATGATCACTACCGAAGCAATGGTCACAGAATTACCGAAGAAAGAAGGCCCGGCAATGCCTGATATGGGCGGCATGGGTGGAATGGGCGGCATGATGTAACTTTTACATCCCCGCTAAAAACGAACCCGGCGCAAGCCGGGTTTGTCGTTTTTAAGGGGAAATGGCACGTTACCCGTTACTAAGGGGAGGGCAGATGAAGATTTGCGAAGTAATTTTGCCCTGACCCAAATATTCCTTTTGGTTGGCATGTCATGGCAATGTCAGGAAAAAATTACATTCAGCGACATGTTTCGACATTTGACTACGGTCTTCTGTCAGGAAAAAGCTTATAGTTAAGGTTAAGAGTTCAACAGATATCCGCTGCTGATGGTTGGCAGTATGATGAGGAGTACGAAGATGCGTAAATTCACAGGCTACCTAACGACCGTGCTTTGTGCGACGGTATTGTCTTTTCAGGTACATGCTGCAACAACAGAAAAAGCGGCAACGACGTCTGCGGTGAAAATGACCTGGCTCAATCCTGAGAAATTTTCCGATATCCGGCCGGCTAATGGCTCACGTAAAGCTTATCAAGAACGCGTGATGAAGGCTTTTGATAAAATTCTTGGTGATTTGGCTGAAAAATTGCCGCCAGGATACAGCATGGAAATCAGTGTGAAAGACATTGATTTAGCAGGGGATGTTAATCCGATGTATCGGATAGACAACACTGATATCCGGGTGATTAAAGATATTTACTTCCCAAGAATCAAATTGGATTATGTACTGTTTGATCAGAACAAACAGCCAATCCGGCAAGAGTCCGATGTCAAAATCAAAGATATGGGCTTTATGACATCCAATCACATTGGTTATCAAAGCCGCGAGTTCGCGTACGAACATGAAATGCTGAAAAAGTGGTTTAACAAAGTGATAGTGCCACAAACCGTCAGTAAATAACTTTGTAGAACATTCAACATTACAGCAAGTTGGCGATTTTCTGATAAATCGCCACTGCTTCATCCCGACTCAATTGCCCCGCAGAGGCCGCCCGGCCAATACTGCTACTGACTTTGACTGAATCGTTGTTTGCTGATTCTGCTTCGTTTGCTGTCGAAGTTGCCTGGGTACTTAGTGTCACCCTATTATCATTTTCGGCGGCCTGACGCAGTGGCGCGGAATATTCGGTCGTAATTTTCGCGGTCGAACTGACATCAGTGGTCGGATTTTTACTTTCGGTGCGAGCGACCACCCGCACCAAATCTAATGAGGTATTCACTGCTGAAACTGGCATCGTCGGACCTCCACTGTGTTGCATATACCCTTCATCCTTGAAGGTGCGGGGTTGTTGCCTTCGCTCGTTCGCCCCAGTCACATAGGACAACTATGCTCCTGGGGTCTCACTCTCTTGTCGCCTACCCGCATCTTCAATGATTATGGCTATATAGCATTTAACGCAACTGTACAATTTGACCGCAACTTTGCCTTCAAGTTTAGCTTATTTGGCTACAACCGCTCGAAATTCAGTTAATGTCTTATGCAGCAACTGCAGCTGCTTCACCACCAGTTCCAAAGTTGCCGTATTAAACTGCTGCGTTTGACGGATCGCGGATACCTGTTCAGCAGTTTCGGATAAATAGGGCATAAAACGCGGGCTGCTGACTCGAAAAATTGACGGTGCCGGAAAAATCGCCTGATGTCGCGCCTGACCTTTGTTTTGTAATTCATCTAAAATTGCGTCGGCATCTAACGCCTTGCGATAAAGCTCTTTTAAATTTAAATCCAGTTGATTAAGTAACTGTTCCATAACGCTTCCTCAAAATTTCTGAGCGCTATTATGCCACAACCAGGCTGCAAAGCACGAGTGACGCCGATTGCAGCCAATGTCTATATTGCAGAGAAATTCGGGAAAGCCATTTTCAACTCGACAGATTTGTTATATCATCTCATTTCAAATTTGGCAGAGGTCAGGCAGCATGTTCGAAAATATCCGTCATACATTGGACAAAGTGGGGATCGCCGTGACGTCCTTATGCGCCATCCATTGTATTATGCTGCCGGTGTTATTGCCTGTTCTGCCATTGTTAGGTTTAACCTCAGTTCATAACCATGCATTAGAACGAATCGTGTTACTGGTGACCATGGTGCTTGGTTTTATTACTATTTTTGCGGGTTTTCATCGTTACCATCGCAAGTTATATCCGTTTTATTCGTTGTTCCTTGGTGGTTTTATTTACTGGCAAAAAGATTTGCTGGGTCATGAATACGAGCATTTTGTGCTAATCGTGGGCGCTGCTTTTGTAGTGTTTGCGCATATTCTGAATATCCGCCTTTGCAATCAATGTCATAGCTGCGAAAGCCACTAAATTCCTCTTTGCCATCAGCCTGCCGTGCAGGCTGTAGCCGTAACAATCATTTCAGCGATAATATAAACCTTCCCGCTCGGGCTGTGATATCAGCCGAATCACTTCGATTTTTCCTGCCGTCCCCAAATGATTCCACTGAATTAAATCGCCCTGACGTCGTCCCAACAACGCCATACCAACGGCTGCCAGTACTGACAATTGTGGTTTGTCCGATTGTAGATCTTTTGGATAGACCAGCTGTAACTCACGGATTTCTGCATTACTTGATAATTTCAGCTGGATCAGTGAGTTCATGCTAATGACATCCGGCGGCATTTCAGCCGGATCAACCACAGTGGCTTTTTCCAGTTCTGCCTGCAGATAAAGGCGCTGCATGTCTTGAGCTGGTAAGCGCTGTAACAGTAGTTCCAGCCGCTCGTAGTCGAGTGTCGAAATGGTACGGGTTGATGGTTGATTTGTCATAGTTCCTCCAGGGGAATTTAGCGGCAGTTAATGTATTCACGCTTACTTTCTAAGATTGCCCGGTTGACGCCGGACCCGGATGATATCCGCGACAATGAAGCTGGATTGCCTATTTGCAACTAACAGCCTCACTTCATCACCCACATTTTTACCAACCAGCGCCATACCAAGTGGCGACAATAAAGCGATTTCGGTATCGGAATGGTTGCCTGGTACTTCGCTTAGCAGTGTGAGCCATTCGCACTGCTGTGCTTCATTACACAGCAATACCGAGCAACCTGGCTGAATGCCGCTGATCTGTAGCTTGCTGCGAGTTGCTGGCGGTTCTAACTGTTGCAGCATTGCGGCCAGCGCTATGGGGGACACAGGCCAGAAATTCCGGGTGCTATATCGGATAATGTATCGGGAGCTGTAGCGGGCAAATAGCGGGGCACTGGCATTCGCCAGTAGGGAAAAATTGAAAAAAGTCATCACAGTACCTGCAAGCAATATTCGAGGAAAATAAGGCGAATGCAAAACAGCCGGTTCTGACAGCGCAGAACCGGCTTAGTGATGTAAGGTGGTAGGAAAATACCAGGATAGAAGGGGACGACTTGAAGTTAAAGCAATTAGCACAAGCAATCTCCCGCAAGAATAGTGATCAGATTGGCCGACCATACTCAGCTTGACCGGTAAATTCAACCAACTTTCCTTTAACTTCGACCAGTGGCCGGAAATCTGACATGAATGGTTTTTCTGGCTCAATATTGCCAGCTGAAGGTGGATTATTGATGGCGGAACAACTAAAACCAGCCAGTCGCTTCTGCTGGATAATTACAAAAAATACCATCAATGCCTAAAGCTTTTAATCGTAAAGCTTCCCGCTGATCGTTGACGGTATAGACATAAATTGCCAGCCCACGCTGATGCGCATCCTGCACCATCTTTTCATCGATGAAAGCGCGATCACAGTGCACCGATACTGCGCCAAGTTTGCTGGCAAACTCACAATAATCTAATGGAATACAAGCGGTTAAAGCACCGATGGCCAGCGCAGGTTGCTGCTGTTTTACCTGCAGCAATAACGGGTGATGAAAAGAAGAAATAAGCAGTTTGGCTAAATCGGTACCAAGTTCCTGTTGTGCCCTTAGTATAAGTTGGAGCAACAGATCCACAGTATCGTGGCCTTTGAGTTCGATATTGAGCACACAGTTATTGTTGGTGAGCTGCAACACCTGCCATAAAGTCGGAATCCTCTGACCTTTGCCGGCATCCAACTGTTGCAGCTGGGCCAAAGTATAGTCTTCGATATTGCCAGAAGCTTTGGTGGTGCGTTTTAGCTGACGATCATGAATGACAATCAGCTCGCCAGCAACCGCAAACACATCAATTTCGATGCCATAAGCGCCGCAATCGATGGCTGCCTGAATTGCCAATAGGGTATTTTCCGGATAGTGGCCGCTGACTCCGCGATGGGCGAATATTTTCATCAGTGGCCTCCGGTGGTGTTCATTGGCGATTTTTCAGGTGTCGGGATTATGCTCAGACAGCAGCAGTCATGGTAGCAAAAGCTTCACCCATCCGGGTGCCTGCGCCTGGGTACTGCTGATCATTAAAGGCAATTTGATCCGGTGCAAAAGCCAGAATCACCGTGGAGCCGAGTTTAAAGCGGCCCATTTCGGCACCTTTATCGAGCTTCACCGCATTAGCGCCAGTGGCCGGATAACTCCAGCGGAACACTTCTTTACCGGTTGGCGGCGTAATAGTACCGGCCCAGACGGTTTCGATACTGGCAACAATAGTGGCGCCAACCAGCACTAACGCCATTGGCCCAACCGCAGTATCAAAAATTGTGACAACACGCTCATTACGCGCAAATAACGACGGCACATTTTCTGCCGTCAGTGGATTGACCGAAAACAGCTCGCCCGGCACATAAATCATCTCGCGCAAGGTACCGGCAATTGGCATATGAATGCGGTGATAATCTTTTGGCGCCAGATAGATACAGGCAAACTGACCATTCAGGTATGGCGCTGCAGTTTCACTGGCGCCGCCAAGCAAGGCCTGCAGTGAATAAGTGTGGCCTTTAGCCTGAATGAGCTCGTCACCGGCAATTGCGCCAAGCTGGCTGATAGCGCCATCAACCGGCTGCACTATGATGTTGTCATCAGCAACCACCGGACGGATGCCGTCTTTTAACGGGCGGGTGAAAAATTCATTAAAACTTTGATAATCCGAAGCATTTTCATGTTTTGCTTCACTCATATTGATGCCATAAGCTCTAATAAATAACTTGATAAGCGCATGCGACACTGCGCCTAATTGGGCTGCTGCCAGTAACCCGACCAAGCGGGAAATTAAATGCTTTGGCATGATGTATTGCAGAGTTATTTTTACTTTATCCACGTTGCTGGATCCTTAATCAACTTTAAAAAAATTCGGTTTGTCCTGCACCATGCTGAGCAGGATTTTATGGTAATTATCAAAACGTTCGGATGAAATTTCTTCAATTTCAATGGCGTGATGTAATGCGCAGCCTGGGTCGTTCAGATGTTTACAGTCGCGGAATTTACAGCGGCCAAGCCAGGGACGGAACTCTTTAAAGCCCCACAGCACTTCATCGGGAGGTAGATGCCATAAGGCAAATTCGCGAATGCCTGGAGAGTCAATCAGTTCACCGCCTTCAGGTAAATGGTACAACCGTGCCACTGTGGTGGTGTGTTGGCCCAAACCGGAACCATCTGACACTTCACGGGTGACCACTTGCAGCTCTGGCAGCAAGTTATTGACCAACGAAGATTTTCCCACACCCGATTGACCAACGAAGATGCTGGTACCTGATTTCAGGTACTCATCCAGTTGCGCCATGCCTTCACCGGTTTTGGCACTTAACAGCAAAATTTCGTAGCCAATTTTACGGTAAATCGCCAGCTGGCTGTCGACGACGGCGCGCTCATCTGCGTTAAGTAAATCAATTTTGTTCAGTAATAACAAAGGCTTGATTTGCATCGCTTCGGCTGCGACCAGATAACGGTCGATGATATTCAGCGACAGTGCTGGCAATACCGCAGAGACGATGATCAATAAATCAATATTGGCTGCAACGGGTTTTAAGCCATCATAAAAATCCGGACGCGACAACACAGAACTTCGTTCCTGCACCGCTTCAATCACGCCGCTGATGCCACCTTGTGGCTGCAAGGAGCGACGCCAAACCACTTTGTCGCCACAGACTAAGGAGTTAATAGTACGGCGGATATTACAACGTTCAACTGCGCCATTGTGGTCTTCAACATCGGCGTGTTGACCAAAACGGCTAATCACCACACCAGCTTCCGGTGCACTAAGTTGGGTATGCTCAAGCTGTTGCTCAACTTTGGCGGCTTTTTTTTCCAGCCGATCCAGGCGTTTTTGTTGATTGCCGGCAATACGGTCGGTTTGGCGATTGTTTAGATGTTTCTTTTTCGTCACTGTTTCTCACAGGCCCGGCGAGGGCGTTTTCCAGTTGGCGTCAGGCGTAGTATGATACTAGCATTCAGTGAAGTTACAAAGTAGCAAACCCATAAGGTGCCTTTTATGTCTGTGAATGAAAATAATCTGGTCTGGATCGATTTGGAAATGACCGGTCTGGAGCCGGATATCGATGTGATCCTGGAAATGGCGACCATCGTCACCGACAGCAATCTGAACGTCTTGGCCGAAGGACCAACTTTCGCCATTAAAACGCCAGCCGAAGTGCTGGACAATATGAGTGCCTGGTGTGTAGAGCAACATGGTAAAAGTGGTCTGACCCAGCGTTGCCGCGACAGTGACACTGATTTAGACGCCGCAGTGGATCAAACCATTGCCTTTTTAAGCCAGTATGTGCCGGCAGGCAAGTCGCCGATGTGTGGCAATAGTATCGGTCAAGACAGACGTTTTCTGGTGAAATACGCACCGAAACTGGAAGAGTTTTTCCATTATCGCAACATGGATGTCAGCACCGTAAAAGAACTGGCGAAACGTTGGAACCCACAAGTGACGAAACTGGTGAATAAATCATCCAGTCACCTGGCGTTAGATGACATTCGCGATTCAATTGCTGAATTAATGGTCTATCGCACACACTTTTTCCGGTTGCCGGAATAAAGTGCTTGCAAACTCAAACTGATTTTGTAAAATGCGCCCCGCTTAGTGACAAAGTTGAACGCCAGTTCTGCGGTAACTAAGCGGTAATTGAAGAAGTTGATGCGGGCATAGCTCAGTTGGTAGAGCGCTACCTTGCCAAGGTCGAGGTCACGAGTTCGAGTCTCGTTGCCCGCTCCAAATTCTTCAGTTGCAGTGTTATAAGTTGACGATGATGCGGGCATAGCTCAGTTGGTAGAGCGCTACCTTGCCAAGGTCGAGGTCACGAGTTCGAGTCTCGTTGCCCGCTCCAATCGTCAACATTGTAAGAAATCCTCGTATTGCGGGCATAGCTCAGTTGGTAGAGCGCTACCTTGCCAAGGTCGAGGTCACGAGTTCGAGTCTCGTTGCCCGCTCCAGTTTTCCCGATAGTTCTGTGTCAGCTTTTAACATCCAGTCGTTTTCTGCCTCTGGCAGACAACAACACTTTCATTTTTCATATCGTCATATACTGTTTCAGTTACTTAACCAGCGCTTTCGCCTGGTCTGGAGTTGCCTGCCGCAGCGCTGACAGATTGAAATCTTTAGACCAAACTGGTAGTTTACCGCCAAATCCCAATCAGGTAAGACCAGTATGAATGCGAATAATAAACTCAGCCGGCTTGTTGGAAAAATCCATCGGGCGCCACTTTTTATGCAAAGCTGGTTGTTGTCAACTTTGTTTGGCCGCGCAATTAAGTTTGCCGGTACCGCCAGTATCGTCATTGAGCAGCTTAATTTTCAGCAAGCGGTATTAGCCCAGGGCAATTTCAAAAAAGTCCAGAATCACATCGGCTCGGTGCATGCGGCAGCCATGGCGCTACTTGGCGAATCTGCCAGTGGTTTTTTGGTCGGGATGCATGTACCGGATGACCGTTTACCCCTTTTAAAATCAATGCATCTGGACTATGTCAAACGAGCCACCGGCAAACTTACGGCCGTCGCTGAGCTGAGTGACGAGCAAATCCAACAAATCCGTGTGCAGGAAAAAGGCGAAATCACGATCAAAGTACAAATTCGTGATCAGCTCGGCGTCGAGCCGGTCATCGCCGAATACGTCTGGGCCTGGGTTTCGAAAAACCGGTCTAAAACAAACTAATCGTTGATTCACCATGCCACAACTGGCGCGCCAGTTGTTTGCCTGATAAAGTTCAGGGGTGTTCCGACGATGGATAACTTTGGTTTGAATGTAACTCCGCGCATAATCACTCAAAGCACCCCTGTGCCGTTTTTCGGGAACCTTCTGATCAGATATCCGACAACGGTCAGCTTGATTTTATTGGTGTTGTTGTCGATTCTGGCATTCGCTATGTTGGCACAAGAACGTGCCAAATATATTGAATCTCAACGTTACCAATTGCTGCAGACGCTGACCAATTATGCCTCGGCACTCGAAGGCATGGTGAACAGTGGCGTAGTGGCGCTCGATTCCATCCGTAGCGAATTGGTGCTGCAACCTGACACTGATTTAACCAAGCTTGACGCCAGAGTTGCTTTACTGCTGCATAACTATCCTTATTTCCGCCATGTGGCGATAGCACCGGATCTGGTCATCCGTTACGTTTATCCACTGAAGGGTAACGAAACTGTGATCGGTGTTGATTATCGTAATATTCCGCAGCAGCTTGCTGCCATCGAAAAAACCATCAGTCTGGGCTTGCCGGTCGTCGCAGGGCCGGTGAATTTATTACAAGGTGGCTCAGGTTTGGTGGTCAGAGTGCCAGTGCAAACCAGTGATCAGCAAAACTGGGGTGTCATCGCCGCCATTATCCCACTGGAGTCCTTGCTGCAACGGGCAAATTTGCCAGCGTTGCAACAGCAATATTGGGTCGGGTTATCTGGCAAAGACGGCAATGACCAGCCTGATGAATTGTTCTGGGGTAACCAGGAGTTATTGCAGGCTGAACGGGTGATGGCAGATATCAAATTGCCGGTTGGTCGCTGGCAATTACAAGCAGCAGCCAAGCATAAATTACCCTGGCTGGTTGGTCCGCTGCAATGGATGGCGGCACTGGCCGCAGTGGTGATTGTACTCTTGTGTTCGGCGCTCATGCTGTTGCTTCGAATGGCAGGGGAGCGTGAACAAGCACTGCATACCATTGCCTTTCAGGCCACTTTTGATCCGCTCACCGGTTTACCGAACCGTGCTGTGTTTACCGAAAACCTTTCACGCATGTTAAAACAGGCACAAGGTAGCCAAAGTTGCCTGAGTTTGTTGTGTATTGATTTAGACGAATTTAAGCAAGTGAATGAAAGCCTTGGGCATTTAGTCGGCGACAAACTACTGCGGGCAGTGGCAGAACGGCTGAAATTGCTGGTGGGTGAACATGATTTATTAGCGCGATTGGGCGGGGATGAATTTGTCGTGGCGTCGGCACTGGGTAACGGCCCGGAAATGACTGAATTAATGGCCGAAAAACTGGTGCAGGAACTGGCAAAACCCGTGCAGGTCGGCGATAAGTTGCTGGCCGTCAGTGCCAGTATTGGTATTGCGATGTACCCGCACGATGGCATGAATCATGGTGATCTGCTGAAACATGCCGATCGTGCCATGTACGCCGCCAAACAAATCGGCCGTAATACCTACCATTTTTATGACGCGGTGATGCAAAAAGAGGCCGATCGGTTTGTCCATCTGCACAATGAAATCCTCAAAGGTGTGCAGCAAGGGCAGTTCTTCCTGGTGTATCAGCCGATTTATGATGTGCAAAGTGGCAGTTTTACCAAATGTGAAGCGCTGGTGCGCTGGCAACATCCGGAGCGCGGCTTGATTTCGCCACTCGATTTTATCAGTGTCGCCGAACGTACCGGTGCCATCAGGCCGTTAGGGCATTGGATTTTGCAACAAGCCTTAGTCGACGCAAAACGTTTTAATTCCTTAGGTTTACCCCTGCAAATGTCGGTCAATCGGAGCAGCCAGGAATTTAACGTGCATCATGTCGCAGATGAATGGTTGCAAATGATTGCAGCGGTCGGTCTTGACTGCGAGCAGCTGATTTTTGAAATTACTGAGTCATTGTTTATGGACCGGATTTCAGTGCAGCAAAACAATATCATTAAGCTGCATCAACAAGGATTACAGCTGGCGATTGATGATTTTGGTACCGGCTATTCGGCGCTGAACTATTTAAGTCGTTATCCGGTCAATTTTATTAAAATCGACAAAAGCTTTATTGTCGATGTTGCAACCGAAGACAAAGCTCGTGCTTTGGCTGCGGTGCTGATTAATATGGCGAAAGTGCTGGACGTACAGGTGGTGGCTGAAGGGGTGGAAACCAAAGCGCAGCTGGAAGTTCTGAACGAACTGGGTTGTGATTTTATTCAGGGTTATTATTTTAGTAAACCGTTACGCGCCGACGACTTTATCGCATTTATCCGGCAATCAGCAACCACCATTACAGGAACGGAGCAACACTAATGGATAAGGCACCTTGCCAAAGAAATTGCTGCCTGGATCAAGATGATATTTGCCTGGGTTGTGGCCGCAGTTTAACTGAAATATGTGGTTGGCATCAGGCGGATGCAGCGCAGAAACAACAGATCCTGGCTCAGGCGGAACAGCGATTGACTGCAAAAAAGCGTCCGGCTGACGTTTTGACGTCGGCTCAGGCGGTAGATCAGGCATCACGTGGCAAACCGAGCTGAATAATCCGGATCAAGCGTTGTTGTTGACGGTTTTGTAACTCCAACTGTTGCTGTTTCAGCAGCTGCTGCGCCAGTGCCCATTCGATATGTTCCCGCACCATCAGATCCGGGTGGTCGCTAAAACTTTGTAGTACTTTAATATTCTCTTCGCTGTAAGGCGCGTTGCCAATACCAACCGCCAGATTCCGTTGCCAGCGACTAAATCCTATGCGCCGGATAGCAGAGCCCTCTGTTTGTTTTAAAAAGGTGGCTTCGTCCCATTGCATAAGTGCCAGCAGTGTCTGACTTTGCCATTGGGGCCGGCGTTGGAAATCATCTTCATCGGTCAGCGGGGCAGTGCGGTTGACCGGGCAGACCAACTGACAGTCGTCACAGCCATAAATGCGGTTGCCAATCAGTGGCCGCAGGTCTTCCGGAATGGCATCTTTGAGCTCAATGGTCAGATAACTTATGCAACGTCTGGCGTCCACCACATAAGGCGCGACGATAGCGCCGGTCGGGCACATGGTGATGCAGGCGACACAGTTGCCGCAGTCTTGGGACAGTGGCTGATCCACCGGCAGCGGTAAATCGACCAGTAGTTCGCCAAGGAAAAACCATGAGCCAGCTTGTGGGTTCAGCAATAAACTATGTTTGCCAATCCAGCCGAGGCCAGCTTTGGCGGCAAGTGGCCGCTCCAGCACCGGCGCTGAATCGACAAAAGGCCGAAAACCAAATTCGCCTTGAACAGCGCTGATTTTGTCAGCCAGTTGTTTTAGTTTCTGCCGGATGATTTTGTGATAATCACGACCCAAAGCGTAGCGGCTGATATAGGCCTGCGTTGGGTCGGCAAGGTTGGTAGCAAAACCAGCGGCTTTAGACAAATAATCCAGGCGTACTGAAATGACCCGTAAAGTTCCCGGCAGCAGTTCGGCCGGCCTTGCGCGCATCATGCCGTGCTGCGCCATATACTGCATTTCACCGTGCATGCCCTGATCCAGCCACTGTTGTAAACGCTGTTCTTCCAGTTGCAGGTCGGTATCGGCGATACCGACTTGCGAAAAACCAAGATCCAGCGCCCATTGTTTAATCTGAGCGGTAAGTTCGGTCATATCAGGCGTGGCAACAGGGGTGTTCATGCATGTTCTACTGTAATTTTGGCAGTGGCGAAAGGTTCAACCAACAGATTTATCGACACCGATATGGTAGCACAGGCGAGGTGCTTTCTGGCATTCGCCAAATTGCCTGTGGTTCTGACAGGATGAATTTGATAGCATAGACCGCATTGACCCAGCCAGAGCAATCTGACTTTCGGTCGTTTGAATTCTGATTGAGGAAAGGCATGCTCGTTACTCATTACCAACGACTCCTGCACACTGAAACCGAGACCCAACTTTTTGCCAGCCAGCTGGCACCAGCCTGTCTGCAGGGCGGCGTTATCTATTTACATGGAGGCCTCGGCGCTGGCAAAACAACCTTCAGTCGTTGTTTGTTGCATGCTTTGGGTTATCAGGGCAATGTGAAAAGCCCGACTTATACCCTGGTCGAACCTTATCAACTTCCGGCACTCACTATTTATCACTTTGATTTATATCGTTTAATGGATCCGGAAGAACTGGAATTTATGGGCATTCGGGATTATTTTTCTGCCAACACGCTTTGTTTGATTGAATGGCCAGAGCGGGGTGAACCTTTGTTACCAACGGCCGATTTGGACATTGAATTGCAAGTTATTTCTGAAACTGAGCGCATGATCCACTTACGGGCACAAACGCCGTTAGGGCAGCAGATGCTCGGGCTGGTAAACACATGAAGCTTATGCGGCTTGTCACTGTATTTATCATGTTGATCAGTACATCGCTGCTGGCTGCCGAGCGCATCGACAGCGTGCGGATCTGGCCGTCCCCTGACAGTACCCGGGTGGTATTTGATTTAAGCGGGAAAGCGCAATTCCGGTTGCTCAGTCAAAAACAAAATCTGGTACAGCTGGAAATCAATAATATTGATAGCCCGTCACTGGGTAAAATGTCCGGACAATCGGATTTAATCAAAGATATCCGGGTACAGCGGCTGGCGTCGGGCCGTGGTATTTTATTGCAGGTCGAACTCAATCGGCCGGCCCGCGAAAAAGCCTTTAGTTTGCCGCCACTGGACAGGTATGGCCATCGGCTGGTGTTGGACTTAGCTGATCCGCAGGCTGAACAAGCGATTACCGCAGCCCCTGCGCCCCGAACCCAACGCGCTGGTGGCCGCGAAGTGGTTATTGCGATTGATGCCGGACATGGCGGCCATGATCCGGGCGCTGTTGGCCCCAAAGGCACTTATGAAAAGCATGTCACACTGGCTGTTTCCGAGCGGTTGATGGCGCTGATCAATAAAGAACCTGGCTTTAAAGCCGTGATGACCCGCACTTCAGACTACTATATTTATCCAAGCAAAAGACCGGATGTTGCCCGCAATAAACAAGCCGATTTACTGGTTTCAATTCATGCTGATGCGGTTGCTAATCGCAAAGCCCATGGCGGTTCTGTATGGGTGTTGTCCTTACGCCGTGCGACAACTGAGGTCGGCCGGATGCTGGAGCAAACCGAACAACATTCCGAATTGTTGGGCGGTGTGGCGGAAGTGATTAAGGATTCGGCTAACGAGCGTTATCTGGCGCAAACTGTGCTCGATTTGTCGATGAATCATTCGATGACCACTGGTTTTGAAGTGGCACGTCAGGTGCTCGCAGAAATGAGTAAAGTGACCCATCTGCACAAAAAAGAACCACAGGCCGCGAGTCTTGGTGTACTCAAAGCACCGGATATTCCGTCGATTTTGGTCGAAACCGGTTATATTTCAAACCCCAGCGAAGAACAAAAGTTAAAATCAGCATCCCATCAGCAAAAGCTTGCAGCGGCAGTTTTTCGCGCCTTAAAGCGTCATTTTGAACAATCGCCGCCGGCCGATTCTTGGCTAGCGCAGCGCAAAGGTCAGGCACCTGGGCGCAGTCAGCCCAGCGAGATCCGAAGCGCAGGCAGCAGCGCCTCCTCAGCACAAAACGTGACCAGAGTTAGCGAGCCGGTAGAAAGTATTGTTAATCCACGTTTGCATAAGGTAACACGCGGCGAGTCGTTATCCGGTCTGGCTAAACGTTATGCGGTGCCGATGTCGGTACTTCGCAGCTACAACAAGCTGACCACTGACAATATTAAAATTGGTCAGGTGCTGCGGATCCCCGAATAAATGGCTATCCAGATTTTATCGCCTCAGTTAGCGAATCAGATTGCCGCAGGTGAGGTGGTTGAAAGGCCAGCATCTGTGGTGAAAGAGCTGGTCGAAAACAGTCTGGACGCGGGTGCGACCACTATTACTATCGACATCGAAAAAGGTGGCAGCAAGCTCATCCGCATTCGCGACGATGGCTGTGGCATCGCTAAATCCGAGCTCGAACTGGCGCTTTGCCGCCACGCTACCAGTAAAATCCATCAATTATCTGATTTAGAACAAATTCTTAGCCTGGGCTTTCGGGGCGAAGCTTTGGCCAGTATCAGTTCGGTGTCGCGGCTGACGTTAACGTCCAGACCCGCAGATCAGGATAGTGCCTGGCAAGCCATTGCTGAAGGCCGTGAAATGCAGGTGCAACTGCGCCCGGCAGCGCACCCTCCAGGCAGTAGCATTGAAGTGCTGGATTTGTTTTTTAATACGCCGGCGCGCCGGCGATTTTTGCGCAGTGACAAAACCGAGTTTGCACATATCGACGAGCTGGTCAAACGGTTAGCATTGAGTCGTTATGACGTGAACTGGACGCTAACCCACAACGGCCAGACCGTGCGCCAATTAAAAGCAGCAACAGATAGAGCCGCCCAGGAAAAACGTCTGGCGCAGCTTTGTGGCCGCGGTTTTATTGAATCAGCGCTTTATGTCGAAAGTCAGTACGATGACATGCGGCTGTGGGGCTGGGTGCAGTTACCGCATGCCTGTCAGACGCAGCCCGCTTGTCAGTTCAGTTATGTTAACGGCCGGATGATGCGTGACAAACTGCTGAATCACGCTATTCGTCAGTCGTATGGCGATATATTGTTACCAGGCGCGCAACCAGCCTTTGTACTTTATCTGGAACTGGATCCGCAGCAACTCGATGTCAATGTGCATCCGGCAAAACACGAAGTTCGGTTTCATCAGGCGCGGTTGGTGCACGATTTTGTAGTCAGTGCGTTGGCGCAGGTTTGTCTGCAACCTGCTTTATTTGATGCCGCCGTTGAAGAAGCTGAAGCTTCGTCAACTGTTGCTATTTCAGCAGCTTCTAAGCTGGTGAAATCGCCTTCGATTCGGGAGGCGACCGGCAATTATGGCGCCAACCAACACGGTACTACCGCCAATTTTGGCGCATTTTCGCATCGTCCAGCGCGGGTATTTACATCAACGCCGCCAACAACAGCAAGACCAGGTGCTGGTTGGCCACTGCCGGTAGCTGCTCCTCCCGCGAATGGCGTCAATGCTGACAACGCCGCGCTAGCGCCATTACCGTCATTCAGTGATTCCGGATCTCCTTGGTTAGCTGCTGGCGGTTGTTACGCGGTTGCAGCATTCGACGATAAGCTATGGCTGGTTGATGCCAGCTACAGCTTATGCGATTTATGGCTGGCGCAGCCGGCGGCATCGTCGTCATTATTGTTGCCGCTGCGACTTACGCTACAAGCATCCGAAAAAGCAGTGTTACTGAAACAGGCGCAAAACCTGGCGGAATTAGGTTTTGATTTGGTATTAAACAATAACGTGTTGATTGTGAGGGCAGTGCCGCTGTTGTTGCGGCAAACTGCGTTAAGTCAATGGTTGCCGCTCTGGTGGCAACAGTGGCCAGAGCAAACCGAATCTGGCGCGCGTCAGTTGCTGCTTCAGCTACTGCAAAGCGGCTTGCAGCAAAATTGGTTTTCTTTATCGATTTTTTTAAACTATTTTGCACCACATTTGTCCGAGCCTTCGTCCTGGCATGCAGTGCCATTAGATATATCAATTAGTCAGCTGTTGTTAGAGGCCAAGCCATGAGTAAGTTTGTATGACAATGCCGGTGATCTGTCTGATGGGCCCGACAGCGTCCGGCAAAACGGCGTTGGCGATAGAGTTAGTCGAACAAATTAACGCAGAAATTATCAGTGTCGACAGTGCGTTAATTTATCGCGGGATGGATATAGGTACAGCAAAGCCTTCTGCAGAAGAATTAGCGCGGGCTCCACATCGGCTGATTAATATTCTGGAACCGACTGAAGCTTATTCCGCAGCCGATTTTCGACGTGATGCGTTGCTGCAGATTGAAGATATTCGTAATAAAGGCAAGGTTCCGCTGCTGGTTGGTGGTACCATGTTGTATTATAAGGCGTTATTGGATGGGATCTCGCCGTTGCCAGAAGCTTCGCCTGCAATAAGGGCAGAACTTGAGCAACAAGCGGCAACACTCGGCTGGGCTGCTTTACATCAGCAATTGGCTGAGGTTGATCCAGTGTCAGCAGCCAGAATTCATCCGAATGATCCACAACGGATTAATAGAGCGCTGGAAGTATTTTTAGTCAGTGGCAAAAGTCTGACCGAATGGACAACAGACAAAGGCGAAGCTTTCCCTTATCCGGTTAAGCAATTTGCGATAGCGCCTACTGATCGTGCTTTGTTGCATCAGCGTATCGAACTACGGTTTAACCAGATGTTGCAACAAGGCTTTGAGGAAGAAGTGATGCAGCTCAGACAACGTGGTGATTTGCATGCCAATTTGCCGTCGATGCGCTGTGTTGGATACCGGCAGATGTGGGATTATCTGGACGGGCTAGTGAGTTACCCTGAGATGGTGTATCGTGGTGTCGCCGCAACAAGGCAGCTGGCCAAAAGACAATTGACCTGGCTGCGCAGTTGGCAGGAATTAAACTGGCTGAAAAGTGAAGTTAGTCCTGCGGAAAACTTGCAAGCTGTTTTATCTTCGCTACGCTAATTTAGTGAAGAAAAAAATCGTTATTTAACGACTTGAAAATAATATAATAATCCATATATCAAGAATCAGAACTAAGAAAAGGAAAGCGGCACATGGCAAAGGGCCAATCTTTACAAGACCCATTTTTAAACACCTTACGACGGGAACGTATTCCAGTTTCTATTTATCTGGTGAATGGGATTAAATTACAGGGACAAATCGAGTCATTTGATCAGTTTGTCATTTTGTTAAAAAACACTGTCAGTCAGATGGTGTACAAGCATGCTATCTCGACCGTTGTTCCGGCCCGTGCTGTGAACACAATGGTCAGCCATGGCGCCGGTGGCGGTGACATGGATGAGATAGAATAAAAAACAGGATATTATCGTTTGTTTGACCGTGAAACGCTGGCTGAGCAAGCGATCCTTGTGCATGTTTTTTTCCCGCAAGAAAGCGCTTGTGAAGATCTTCATGAGTTGCAGATGTTGGTTTCTTCCGCGGGTGTCGCTGAACTGGCTGTAGTAAGTTGTAGCCGCAGTTCAATTGATGCCCGACTATTTATTGGTTCCGGCAAAGCATTAGAAGTAGCGCAGCAAGTCGCTGATCTCGCTGCAACTGTGGTTATTTTTAACCACGCCTTATCGCCGGCCCAAACCCGTAATCTGGAACGCGTTTTTCAGTGTCGGGTCATCGACAGAACCACACTCATCCTCGATATTTTTGCGCAGCGCGCCCGCAGTTACGAAGGTAAATTGCAGGTCGAGCTGGCGCAACTTAAGCATTTGGCCTCAAGGCTCATTCGTGGTTTTGATAACGAGCGGCAAAAAGGCGGTATCGGTTTACGGGGCCCTGGCGAAACCCAGCTCGAAACTGATCGACGCTTGTTGCGTGATCGTATAGCTGCACTACATCAAAAGCTGGAAAAAGTCGGCAAACAACGGGAACAAGGACGTAAAGCGCGGCAACGTGCTGAGATTCCGGTGATTTCGTTAGTTGGTTATACCAACGCTGGCAAATCGACTTTATTTAACCGGCTGACCCAATCCGAAGTGTACGCAGCAGATCAGTTGTTTGCGACTTTAGATCCAACGCTGCGGCAAATTAAGCTGGCAGATTTCGGCCAGTTAATTTTTGCTGATACGGTGGGGTTTATCCGGCATTTACCGCATGATTTGGTAGCAGCGTTTAAGTCGACGCTGCAGGAAAGCCGCGAAGCTGATTTGCAATTGCATGTGATTGATCTTGCAGACCCAAGGCTGGAAGATAACATCAAGCAAGTACAAAAAGTGTTACATGAAATAGAAGCGGACGACTTGCCGCAGCTGTTTGTTTATAACAAAATTGATGTGCTGCAGCAAAATGCCCGAATTGAATACGACGAATCAGGGACACCGGTTGCGGTTTATCTGTCGGCACAAAGCGGCGACGGGCTGAATTTACTGACCGAAGCTATCGTGACTTTATTATCGGACAGTTATCAACGGCTTAATTTAGCGCTACCACCTGATGCTGCATCCTGGCGTGCCAGGTTTCATGAAATGGGGGCAGTGCAACAAGAACATTTTGATGAACAAGGGGTTTGTCTGCTGCAAATTGCACTGGCAAAGCCGCAATGGGAGCGGTTGCTTAAACAAAGCGACGGTTTGTTGCAAAATTTTATCGTCTCGACCTGACTTTTTGATACATTAACCTCAACTGTTTACAGCAAGACGGAGTGAAGTATGGCTTGGAATGAGCCGGGCAATAACGGCAAAAACAATGATCCCTGGAACCAGGGTGGAAAGAACCAAGGCCCGCCCGATATGGATGAAGTGTTTCGCAATCTGAGTAAAAAACTCGGTGGTATCTTCGGCGGCAATAAAGGCGGATCGTCTGACAGCAGCAACAATGGCGGCTCTGCTGCATTGGTGTTGTTACTGGTGGTTGCATTAATTGGCTGGTTATTCAGTGGTATTTACACCATCAAAGAATCTGAGCGCGGGGTGATCCTGCGTTTTGGTCAGTACCACAGTGAAGTCAATCCAGGTATCAACTGGAAACCGACTTTTATTGATCAGGTGTTGCCAGTTGATATCAGCAGCGTAGAAACTTTAAAAACTGATGGTTTTATGCTGACGCAGGATCAAAATCTGGTACGGGTTACTTTTGAAGTGCAGTACCGGGTTGAAGATCCAAGACTTTATAAATTTGCAGTGGTGGATCCGGACAGCAGTCTGCGTCAGGCGACTGATGCCGCTTTACGCTTCGTGATTGGTCATTCATTGATGGACGATGTATTAACCAAAGGTCGTGAACTGATCCGTCAGAACACCCGGGTTGAGCTTGAAGCCATCATCAAACCTTATAACCTTGGTTTGCAGATTGTTGACGTCAACTTCCGTGATGCCCGTCCGCCAGAAGAAGTAAAAGCTTCTTTTGATGATGCGATTGCCGCACAAGAAGATGAACAGCGTTTTATTCAGGAAGCAACGGCTTATGCCAGAGCCATTGAACCTGAAGCGCGTGGTCGGGTGAACCGCGTGATGCAGGAATCAGAAGCCTATAAACAGCAGTCACAGTTAAAAGCACAGGGTGAAGTTGCCCGCTTTGAAAAACTGTTGCCTGAGTACATTGCTTCGCCGCAGGTAACCCGTGAACGTCTGTATTTAGAGACGATGGAACAGGTGTACGGCAATACGTCTAAAGTGTTAATTGATGTGAAAAATGGCAGTAATATTATGTATTTACCGCTGGATAAAATGCTAAATCAGAATGGTGCAGCAAAACCTGCGGTGATGGAACCGCGCCTGAATAGTGGCGATGCTCGTTCTGCGGATCCGCGGATTGAGACACCTCGTTCAGACAGTAACAGAGCAGGAAGGGGCTAACCGATGAAGAATTTTATTATTGCTTTATTAGCCTTAGTTGCGGTTGTGGTGTTTTCGTCGCTGTTTGTGGTGAAAGAAGGCGAACGCGGTATTGTGTTCCAATTCAGCAAAATTCAGCGGGATGCCACAGGCGGCGTGGTTGTGTTTGAACCGGGCCTGCATTTTAAGCTGCCTCTGATTGAAAACGTCCGCATTCTGGACGCCAAAGTTCAGACACTGGATGACCCGGCAGACCGTTTTGTGACAGCTGAGAAAAAAGACTTACTGGTCGACAGCTATGTCAAATGGCGGATTAAAGATTTCGGCAAGTATTTCCTGTCCACGACCGGTCGTACTGATCGTGCGGAAAGCCTGTTGAAGCAATATATCAACAACGGTCTGCGGACTGAGTTTGGTACCCGCACCATTCAGCAGATTGTTTCTGGTGAAAGGGCTGAGCTGATGTCTGGCGCCCTGGCACAGGCTGGCAAAGGCGCTGAAGAAATTGGTATTGAAATCCTAGATGTGCGGGTAAAGAAAATTAACCTGCCGGATGAAATCAGTAACAACATTTTCCAGCGGATGCGTGCTGAGCGGACTGCAGTAGCAAAAGAGCACCGTGCCCGTGGTATGGAGCAAGCAGAAATTATTCGTGCTGATGTGGATGCTAAAGTCACCGTTATGGTGGCAGAAGCAGAGCGGAATTCCCGTACCGTTCGCGGTGAAGGTGATGCATTAGCGGCAAAAGTGTACGCAGAGGCTTACAATAAAAATGCTGAATTCTTCAGCTTTGTCAGAAGCTTAGAAGCCTACAATCGTAGCTTCAACAGCAAATCTGATATTTTAGTGGTGCAGCCAGATAGTGATTTCTTCCAATATATGAAATCGCAAACTAAGAAATAATTTTCTAGAATTTAAAAAAGGCGCCTAGTGCGCCTTTTTTTTAAGTGGAGTTTTTGCCGATGAGCTACAAATCCTTCTATCAACGATTTTTGCAGGCTAATGCCGGGGTCCAGCACTTTGCCTGCCACTCCCACCATTATTGGCCTGATGTCACCCGCGACGCCGCATTAGCTTATTGGGATGACAGCGCGCGGATGGTCGATGACAAGTGGGATTATGTGTTTGGCGAAAAAGTACCGAAAGTGCAGCGTCAAATAGCACAGCTGTTAAAGCTGCAAGCGTCTCAGCAAATCGTGTTTGCGCCGAATACCCATGAATTATTGTTCCGGTTATTAAGTTGTTTTGATTTACAACAACCGCTGAAAGTGTTGTCGTCCGACAGCGAATTTCATAGTTTTAGCCGCCAAATCAAACGATTTGCTGAGTTGCCAAACGTGGAAGTGGTGCAAGTCGCCACTGAGCCTTTTGCTACTTTCGAGCAGAGATTTGTGCAAGCGGCGCAGCAGTTACAGCCAGATTTGGTGTTTTGTAGTCAGGTGTTTTTTAATTCCGGTGTAGCCATTACCGGCTTAACGGCATTTGTTGAAGCCATCCGGCAAGTGACCAAAGCGACTATTGCCATCGATGGTTATCACGGTTTTATGGCGTTACCGAGCGATTTATCTGCGCTCGAAGGTCAGATTTTTTACCTGGCGGGCTCTTATAAATACGCTCAGGGCGGTGAAGGTTGCTGCTTTATGGTGGTGCCGCAACATAACAATTTGCGGCCTTTGTATACCGGATGGTTTGCTGAGTTCGGTACGCTAGCACAGGCGAAAACGGCCGAAGTGCAATACAGCCAGGACGGTTATCAATTTGCTGGCGCGACTATGGATTTCACCGCTTTGTACCGGCTGGAAGCTGTGCTTGATTTATATCAGCAGCAACAGATCACCATCGATGCAGTTCATCAGCATGTGCAGAAGTTGCAGCAGGCTTTTTTGGCTGATCTTGAACAGCAGCAGCATCCGCAGCTCAATCGCGCTGCGTTATTGCAAAAGGATCCGCTGCAGCATGGCCATTTTTTGACGTTTAGATTGCCATCCACCCAGCAAGTCGCAGAATTAGCGGCCTATCTGAAACAGCATAAAATTCATACCGATTATCGGGGCGATCGCTTACGTTTTGGCTTTGCGCCTTATCAGGATACTGTTGATTTTGATTTGTCCTGTCTGCAGGCGCATCGGGGATAAGACACATGGAATTATTTTGGGCCAGTCTGGCGTTGGTGTTGTTGCTTGAGGGCATCGGGCCATTGTTGTTCCCGAAACAATGGCAAAGTTATTTAAGGCGCCTGAGCGCCGAACCGATCAGTAGTTTACGGCAGGTCGGTGCCGTACTTTGTGGCGGCGCGTTACTGATTTATCTGTTTCTGGCCTGATAAATTAGAAATCCAGACGTCTTTTAAGTTTATTTATTATTTAAATCTGAATGAATTCAACCAGCTGAAAAATCAGCTGGTTTTTTTTTGCCCTTGCGGCTGAACTTTGCATTTTATTTTGGTAGAATCCCCGCCTAATTTTTTTCCATGATGTAGGAACCATGGCCAAAAACGTTGTTGTGCTCGGCACCCAATGGGGTGACGAAGGAAAAGGTAAAATCGTCGATTTATTAACCGACAAGGCTAGCTATGTAGTGCGTTACCAGGGCGGCCATAACGCCGGTCATACTCTGGTGATCGACGGCGAAAAAACCGTCCTGCACTTAATCCCGTCAGGTATTTTACGTGCAAATGTAAAATGTGTGATTGGTAATGGCGTGGTGCTGTCCCCGGAAGCCTTTTTGAAAGAAATGACCATGCTGGAACAGCGTGGCGTGCCGGTCAAAGAACGTTTGCTGGTCAGCGAAGCTTGTCCCCTGATCCTCCCATTCCACGTTGCATTGGACGTGGCCCGTGAAGCTGCCCGTGGCGATAAAAAAATCGGCACCACAGGTCGTGGTATCGGCCCAGCTTACGAAGATAAAGTAGCCCGTCGTGGTCTGCGTATCGGTGATCTGTTTAATCCGGAGCTGTTTGCTGAAAAGCTTAAAGTCCTGATGGAACTGCATAACTTCACCCTGACGCAGTACTACAAACTGGATCCAATTGATTACCAGACGACGTTAGACAACGCCTTATCGATGGCTGATACGCTGAAGTCGATGGTGGTGGACGTGACTGATTTACTGGACAAAGCCCGCAAGGCTGGTCAGGAAATCATGTTTGAAGGTGCGCAGGGTACGTTGCTCGATATCGATCACGGTACTTACCCTTATGTCACTTCATCCAATACCACCGCTGGTGGCGTAGCGACTGGTGCAGGTTTTGGCCCTCGTTATATCGACTACGTGTTGGGTATTGTGAAAGCGTACACCACGCGTGTTGGTTCAGGTCCGTTCCCGACTGAACTTGATTGCGAAATCGGCGAACACTTAGGTGTCAAAGGTCACGAGTTTGGTGCCACCACTGGCCGTAAACGTCGTTGTGGCTGGTTCGACGCTGTTGCCGTTCGTCGTGCTGTGCAGCTGAACAGCATCTCTGGTTTCTGTCTGACCAAGTTAGATGTGATGGATGGGCTCAGTGAAGTCAAGATCTGTGTTGGTTATCGTCAGCCAGATGGTTCAGTCACTGATGTTCCACCCCTTGCAGCCGAAGGCTACGAGCTGGTGACGCCAGTGTACGAGACGATGCCAGGCTGGTCTGAGACGACTTTTGGTGTGCAAACTTTAGCGGGTTTACCACAGAACGCTCTGAACTATATCAAGCGTTTAGAAGAAGTGACCGGCGTGCCAATTGATATCGTTTCAACTGGGCCAGATCGGGTACAGACCATCGTTCTGTTACATCCATTTGCCTGATTTTTAAATCAGCATTAAAAAACGCTGCCTGGTGCAGCGTTTTTTTATTCAGTTCTGGCAGGAATATTGTATAAAGGTTCTTCACTATCGATAGTGTCAATTTTCCGGTGATTGGACATGAATAGATTTACCCCTTTAATCCTGATGTTACTGTGCGGTCTGCCATGGCAGTTGAAAGCGCAGGTCACCACTGAAGAGTTGCAAGTGGTGCAGCTGTATACGCAGGACGAGCTGCTGGCGTTAATCCGGCAAAACCAGCATTTGAAGCGGGTGAAAGCTGATGATTGTCAGCTGGTTAAAGATATCGAAGCCCGTGCTGACATCATGAAATTACCTTCTTACCAGTTTTTGTTCGGCGATATGCTGGCATACGGTGTTTGTGTGCCGGTTAATGTTGAACGTGGCTGGGATTTAATGGATGAAGCGGCGCGGCAGGGCTTGCCAGAAGCGTTGGAACAAATAGGCCGTTATTACCAGCAAGGCAAATTTGTACAAAAGGATTTAGTCAAAGCACAATCTTATCTGCATGAAGCAAGTGCTATGGGCAATATCAATGCGCAGATCCGACTGGCGGAATTGTTGCTCAGTGGTCACGGCAGTCCGGTCGACTATGAAACGGTTTACCGCTGGTTGCATCATTCCGTTACCGCCGATAAAGATCTACATCAGCGCATTCAAACTGCATTGCAAAAACTGGCATCAAGAATGCCGGAGCCTGTCCTGACCAGAGCGAAAAAGCCACTGTAAGTAAAAATTCATCGTGGATTTGCTGATAAAAACAGCAGCAGCAGTGAAAAAACAACGGCAGGCTGTTACACTTGCCGAAGTTTTAGTAATGAAGAGAATCCATGACGATCAAAGATCCGCATCTTGCGCGTGAGCAAGAAAAATATGAAAACCCTATCCCAAGCCGCGAATTTATCCTCGAGCATATCAAGCAGCGTCAGCAACCAGCCTACTTTGAAGAATTAGTCGCTGAGTTAAAGCTGGAAGGCGAAGAACCTCTTTTTGCATTAAAAAAACGTTTACGCGCGATGGAGCGTGATGGCCAGTTGTTGTTTACCAAAACCAAACGTTATGGTGTGGTGGACGATTTAGATTTGGTCAAAGGCACAGTCATCGGCCATCGTGATGGTTTTGGCTTCCTTAAGCTTGAGCAGGGCGGCCCGGATTGGTATATCCAGAATTTTGATATGCAACGCCTGTTACCGGGCGATGTAGTGCTGGCCAGTGCTGGTGAGATTAAAGGCAAAGACAAAGTTGAAGCGCGGATTGTGCGGGTGTTAACACCACGCACTGAGCCGATTGTTGGCCGTTATTTTAAAGATTTTGCGTTAGCAGTAGTGGTACCGGAAGACCCGCGTATTACCCAGGATATTGTGATCCCTGCCGGTGAAGAAGGCGCTGCACGTCACGGCCAAATCGTGTTGGCTGAAGTGACCCAACGGCCATTTAAACGGGTTAATGCGGTAGGTAAAGTGATTGAAGTGCTGGGTGACCATATGGCACCTGGCATGGAAATCGAAGTCGCTATTCGTAACCATCAATTGCCCCATAAATTTTCCGAAGCGGTAGAAAAACAAGTCGCAGGCTACGGTACTGAAGTGCCAGCAGAAGCTAAAGCCGGACGTGTTGATCTCACCGAGCTTGGACTGATTACGATTGACGGTGAAGACGCCCGTGACTTTGATGATGCGGTGTATTGTGAGCGCAAAGAAGACGGTGGTTGGCACCTGTGGGTGGCTATTGCCGATGTCACAGCTTACGTATTGCCAGATACACCACTGGATCGGGAAGCGCTGGACCGTGGTAACTCCGTTTATTTCCCGGACCATGTATTGCCGATGCTGCCGGAAGTGTTATCCAACGGTTTGTGTTCGTTAAACCCACATACCGACCGGTTGTGTTTTGTCGCTGAAATGCATATCAGTGCTCAGGGCAAACTTGGTAGCTCGAAGTTTTATGAAGCAGTGATGCATTCAAAAGCACGGCTGACTTACAACAAAGTACATGCGATTTTGCAGGGCGACCCGGAACTGCGTCAACAGTATGAAGCGAATTTGACCAACATCGACCATCTGTATTCGTTGTACAAACAAATGGCGAAGGTCCGTGGTGTGCGTGGTGCGATTGAATTTGAAACTGTCGAAACCCGTTTTATCTTCAACAGTCATCGGAAAATTGAACAAATTGTGCCGGTGCACCGCAACGAAGCGCATAAGATCATTGAAGAATGTATGATTCTAGCCAACGTCGCTTCGGCACAATTAGTTGAAAAAGCCGAAGCTGCCGCACTCTACCGGGTGCATGAACAGCCGGATGCAGACCGTTTTGCTAACTTTAAACGCTTTCTGGCGGAGCTTGGTATTAGTTCAGAACTGCCAGTCCAGCCAACACCGCTTGATTTGATGCTGTTATTGCAAAAACTGCAGGACAGACCGGATAAAGAACTGATTGAAACCACCATGCTGCGCTCGATGAAACAAGCGGTGTATCAACCAGATAACATGGGGCACTTTGGCCTGGCGCTGGAAGCCTATTCGCACTTTACGTCGCCAATTCGCCGTTATCCGGATTTACTGCTACACCGGGTGATTAAATCTTTGCTGAAAAAGCAGGGCGAACAAACCACAGGTGCGCGCTCTTATACACCTGAGCAAATGGTGCCGCTTGGTGAGCAATGCTCGATGACTGAGCGTCGAGCCGATGACGCCACCCGTGAAGTGTCAGATTGGCTGAAATGTGAGTATATGCAAGATCATATCGGGGCTGAATTCCCGGGTGTGGTTTCAACAGTGACCAACTTCGGTTTATTTGTGCGTCTGACCGATTTGTATATTGAAGGTCTGGTGCATGTCACATCCTTGCCAAACGACTATTACCACTTTGATGTTGAGCGTCAGGTGTTGCTGGGTGAACACAGCAATCAAAGTTACCGGATGGGTGATTTGATTGAAGTGAAAGTGCTCGCAGTGAATCTCGAAGCGCGCAAAATTGATTTAGGTATTGTTGGTACTGTGAAGCATGTTGGTAAACGAATGGCTTCAGGTCAGGGTAAAGGTGGCGCTGATAAAACAGCTGCCGGCCAACCTGCGAAAGGCTTTAGTACCAAAAAAGGTAAAGCAATGGCTGATCCAACAGCACGGCCTGGTAAAACCAAAGTCGGGCGCAGTGGCAGCAAAGCGAAACCGGGTGCTAAAACTGCTGGTAAACCAGCAGCCAAAGCGGGTAGCGAAAAGCCAAAAGCGCCTCGTAAGCGTAAATAACGCAACGCCATAGGTGATGATGGCAGACGGACAATGACGCTTCGGCGCCGATTTGCTACAATCACTGCACTTGATACAAACGCCTGGCCTTTCCAGGCGTTTGTTTTTTAATTTTGCAGCAGTTTCAGCTGCTGACTTTGCAGGAATAAGTGATGAGCACAGATTACGTTTTTGGGATCCACGCGGTCAGCGCTTTTATGGAACGGGCACCAGAAGATGTGCTGGAATTATTTGTGCTCAAAGATCGCGAAGACCAGCGGATGCAGCCGGTGATCCAGCTTGCGCGTAAAGCGGGTGTTTCAGTGCAGTTTTGTAATCGCAAATCATTGGATGACAAGGTTAATGGTGCACAGCATCAAGGTGTGGTTGCCAAAGCAAGGTTGCATGATGCCGGTGATGAGTCGGATTTAGCCCGGATTGTCGAACGGGAAAGTGCGCCATTTCTGCTGATTTTAGACGGCATTACCGATCCACATAACTTAGGCGCTATTTTGCGCTCAGCCGATGCCGCTGGTGTGCATGCTGTTATTGCGCCAAAAGATCGCTCAGTGAAATTGACGGCCGTGGTGCGTAAAGTGGCTTGTGGTGCAGCTGAGTCGGTACCTTTTATCAATGTGACTAATTTAGCGCGCACCATCCGCGAGTTAAAAGACGCTGGAGTTTGGGTTGTTGGTGCAGCAGGTGAAACTGATACCACGATCTATCAGGCGACGCTTAAAGGTCCACTGGCACTTGCGATGGGGGCTGAAGGTGATGGTTTACGCCGCTTGACCAAAGAATCTTGCGATTCGCTGGTCAAAATTCCGATGTTTGGCGCGGTATCCAGCTTAAACGTGTCAGTGGCGACCGGCATTTGCTTGTATGAAGCAGTGCGGCAGCGTCAGGCAAAATAATATTTATGAATAAAACGGCACCATTTCAGACGAAATAGCGTGCACCCAACACAAAGCCATGGAAAACCAATTATTTTCCATGGCTTTGTTGTTTTCCGATATCTGGCACTCAGCGCAATCTCTGCTTGTTTTTAGCGCATCGAGTCCGTAGAATACGCACCCTTCGACCGTTCAACAAACGTTCCTTGCCTCTATGCGAGACTGGTCGAGCTCACCCGAGGCTAACTAACCGTAAGGAGCTACCATGCGTCATTACGAAATCGTGTTTATGGTTCACCCGGATCAGAGTGAACAAGTACCAGGTATGATCGAACGTTATACAGGTGCGATTAAAGAAGCGGGTGGTTCTATCCACCGTCTGGAAGACTGGGGTCGTCGTCAACTGGCTTACCCAATCGAGAAACTGCACAAAGCTCACTACGTTCTGCTGAACGTTGAAGCACCACAGTCAGTAATCGATGAACTGGAAACTAACTTCCGTTTCAACGACGCAGTTCTGCGTAACCTGATCATGCGCACTCATGGTGCCGTGACTGAGCCATCACCAATGGCCAAGGTACGTGACGAACGTCGTGACCGTGCTCCTCGTGATTCTGACGAGCAGGTTGCAAACGACGAGTAATTCTGATGGACAACTGCCTGGTCATCACTGGCGTCATATGCCGCCAACCTGACCGAAGCGAAAGTCCAGCCGGTATCCCGCATATGCATTTGTCACTTGAACACAAGTCGATGCAGCAGGAAGCCGGATACAACAGAGCCAGTTACGTCCGACTTCAGGTCGTCGTTGCCGGTGAGTTGTGCAGACAAACTCACAATTTGATGCAGGGTAGTGTGGTTCGGGTGACTGGCTTTTTAAACCGTCATCAAAGCCCGAGTGGTCAGGCTAAGCTTGTCCTTCATGCCCAACGAATTGAAATATTAAGTTAGGAGAAAGTTCATGGCTCGTTATTTCCGTCGCCGTAAATTCTGCCGTTTCTCTGCCGAAGGCGTGCAAGAGATCGACTACAAAGATACCGCTACTTTAAAAAATTATGTCACTGAAAGTGGCAAAATTGTTCCTAGCCGTATCACTGGTACCAGCGCTAAGTATCAGCGTCAATTAGCTCGCGCCATCAAACGCGCTCGCTACCTGGCTCTGCTGCCGTACAGCGATTCACACGCATAAGCCTGGTTCAACCGATACTGAGAGGATTAAACAATGGATATCATTCTGTTGGATAAAGTTGCTAACCTTGGTGGTTTAGGCGACAAAGTAGTTGTTAAATCTGGTTATGCCCGTAACTTCTTATTCCCACAAGGAAAAGCAGTTCCAGCAACCAAGGCTAACCTGGAAAAATTTGAAGCACGTCGTGCTGAGTTAGAAGCCAAACTGGTTGCTAACTTAGGCGCTGCTCAGGAACGTGCTGCGAAAGTAGCTGAACTGGCTGAAGTGACTATCGCTGCTAAAGCGGGTGACGAAGGCAAACTGTTCGGTTCTATCGGTACCCGTGATATCGCTGATGCGATCACTGAAGCCGGTGTAGCTGTTTCTAAAGCCGAAGTTAAATTACCACACGGCACTCTGCGTGACGTTGGTTCATTTGACATCGACCTGCAATTACACGCTGAAGTTACAGCAACCATCAAACTGGTTGTGGTAGCAGAAGCTTAATTGCTGCCAGGCACAGTGAATCTTCACTGTGCCTGATTTCCCCGCTGAACCCACTCTATTTCCAAACCGATAGTTCAACCTTTTCTAGCTAAACTCCTCTTCGCTTTTAAAAAAATCCGCCGACTATGCGATTTCTACCTGATCTGGTTTTCGAAAAATGCTAGGCTATGCCGCAATCGAACTACATCTTTGCGTTGGCTACTCTGGCCGACCGACAGTCAAAAATCTGGTGTTATGGCAAATCCAAAAGAACGATTCTCAAAAGATAAATATCAAAAAGATAAATATCAGAACGACAGCCAGGTCGCAGCGGTCAAGATGCCACCGCATTCGATTGAGGCCGAACAGTCGGTGTTGGGTGGCTTAATGCTGGACAACAACGCCTGGGATCGGGTCGCCGAAAAGGTGGTTGATCACGACTTTTATTTGCGCTCGCACAAGTATATTTTCCAGGCGATGACCAGCATCGCTGAAGCCAACCAACCCATCGATTTAATTACCGTGTCTGAATGGTTGGAACGTAATCAGCAACTGGATGATATTGGTGGTTTTGCCTATTTAGGTGAAATTGCCAAAAATACGCCAAGTGCCGCCAACATTCTGGCTTATGCCGATATCGTGCGTGAGCGGGCTGTGGTACGCGATATGATTGCGGTGGCGCACGATATTGCCGATGCCGGTTATGACCCACAAGGGCGCGATAGCGCGCAGTTGCTCGACTTTGCCGAGACTAAAGTCTTTAAGATTGCTGAGCAGCGTGCCAATGCCAATGAAGGGCCGGAAGCAATTCACAGCATCCTTGCCAAAACCATCGATAAAATTGACTCGTTGTTTCGTAATCCTAGTGCTGGTGGCATCACCGGTGTTTCTACCGGCTACATCGATTTAGACAAAATGACCAATGGCATGCAGCCGTCAGATTTAATTATTGTCGCTGCGCGTCCTTCGATGGGTAAAACCACCTTTGCGATGAACCTCTGTGAACACGCGGCGATGAGTAGCGATAAACCGGTTCTGATCTTCAGTTTAGAGATGCCGTCCGAACAAATTATGATGAGGATGCTGGCATCACTGGGCCGCATTGACCAAACCAAAGTACGAACCGGCCAGCTCGATGACGAAGATTGGGCGCGGTTGTCCTCAGCGATTGAACTTTTGAACAGCAAGGGCAAGATGTATATCGATGATGCATCTGGTCTGACGCCGACCGAAGTTCGCTCGCGAGCGCGACGTATTGCGCGTGAGCATGGTGGCTTGTCGATGATCATGATTGACTACTTGCAGTTAATGACAGTGCCGGGGCTTTCTGAAAACCGGACTTTGGAAATCGCTGAAATTTCCCGTTCTTTAAAAGCTTTGGCGAAAGAGCTCAAAGTGCCGGTTGTTGCTTTGTCACAGCTTAACCGTTCATTGGAGCAGCGCGCCGATAAACGCCCGGTTAACTCGGACTTGCGGGAATCAGGCTCTATTGAACAGGATGCTGATTTAATTATGTTTATCTATCGTGATGAGGTTTATCACGAAGATAGCGCCGACAAAGGCACGGCCGAAGTGATTATTGGTAAGCAGCGGAATGGCCCGATCGGGCGGGTGCGGCTGACCTTCCATGGTCGTTATTCCCGCTTTGACAACTATGCCGGTTCTGCGCGTTTTGAGGACGAGTACTAATGAGTCGTCGGCCAATCGCCCAAATTAATATTGATGCACTGCATCATAATTTTCAACATTTACAACGAATTGCACCGCAGAGTAAAATTCTGGCGGTACTGAAAGCCAATGCTTATGGCCATGGCTTATTGGCGGTCGCTGAACAATTAAAGGTTGCCGGCGCTTTTGGCGTGGCTAGAATTGATGAAGCTTTGTTACTCCGGGCTGGAGGTGTGGTCAAACCGATAGTGCTGCTGGAGGGTTTTTTCCACGCCGATGAACTGCCGCAAATTGTGGCATCTAACTTACAAGTTGTGGTGCATCATCTGTCACAAGTTGATGCATTATTGGCTGCTGAGCTTGAGGCTCCGGTCCATGTCTGGTTGAAAATCGACAGTGGCATGCATCGGTTAGGTATTTATCCGGAGCAATTTTCTGACGTATATCGCCGCCTGATGGCGAGTCCTAATGTGTTAAAACCACTCAGGTTGATGACGCATTTTGCCTGTGCTGATGAACCTGATAATCCGGCAACGTCTAATCAGCTTGTCTTGTTTAAACGGCTTATCCAAGGCTGTGAAGGTGAATTATCAATAGCCAACTCTGCAGGGATACTGGCATGGCCGCAAAGCCATGGTGATTGGATCAGACCAGGATTAGCGCTCTACGGTGTATCGCCGATGGTGGATGGACGTTCATCTCTGCATGGTTTGCGCCCGGTGATGACTTTTAGTAGTTCGGTGATTGCAGTGCGCCAGGTAAAGAAAGGCGATAAAGTTGGTTATGGCGCCAGTTGGACAGCCCCGCATGACACTCAGCTTGCCGTAGTCGCTATTGGTTATGGTGATGGTTATCCACGCAACGCGCCGAGTGGTACGCCGGTTCTGATTAACGGTAATCGGTACCCGATTGTCGGACGAGTGTCGATGGATATGACGACAGTCGACATCGGCAGCGAGAATGTACAGATTGGTGATCAAGTGGTGTTGTGGGGGGAGACTTTAGCGGTTGAAGAGATTGCCGCTTTGGTACAGACCATTCCTTACGAGCTGTTATGTAATATAACCAGTCGTGTTCAACTGCGGTATGTTACTGATTAAAATAAAAAACCGGCGTGAAGCCGGTTTTTTTTAAACAGTATTTATTTCTGATTGTCAAAACTGACTTCGATATGCACTTTGCCAAAATCAGAATCAAACGGCATCAAAATTTTTGGACCATCGCATTTGTGCGTAATGGTATGAGCTTTACCTGATACAACGACAGGTGTTGCCATACTAAACTCATAACCTTTTTCACCAAGGATCCTTTTGGCGCCGCCGGTGACCATGTTGGTAATTTCGCCAACCATATCAGTCACTTCTTCATTAATAGACTTAGGACGTTCACCCAACATCCGGAACATAATCTCAAGAGCCAATGATTCTTCAAAAGTAACTGAAAACGATCCTTTGGTCTGGGGGCCAATCATCCCGATCAATCCTGACACGTCGCCACGCGCTACTTCATCCTTTTTGATCCTTGGCTGCCCAGGCACAATTTGCGTATTGGCCATGGTACTTAACACATTTACCAAAGATGATAGAAATGGATTTACGTACTCAACATTCATTTAATAGACCCATCGAATAAAATAGCGTTGAAGTTGCTGACCATGTCCCTAAGGTTAGGCAGATTTTATAGAATAAACAAGTCTACCTCTTTGTTTTTGAGATAGTTTCCACACCAAATCAATACTTTTTTGAAGATGGTGTAGTCTGTCAGTCCAAATCCATGGCGTTGGTCGGCCGATTATTTTGATGTCACGCAATGTTGGCAAAGTCCACGTGCTTCAATGGTCTGTTGTTTAATCACAAAACCTTTGGCAGTGGCCAGACTTTCAAATTCTTGCTGCAGTACTTTTGAATGTAATTCTTCAACATGACCACAGCCCTGACAAATCAGCAGTTGCGCCGGATGATGATGCTCAAAATGATGGCAAAGCAAAAATGCATTGCTAGATTCAATTTTGTGAATAAATCCTTGTTCTGTCAGGAAATCCAGAGCGCGGTAGATAGTTGCTGGTTTTGCTGCCGGCTCAGTACTCTTCAGCTGTTCTAACAGTTCATAAGCGCCAACACCAGACTGGGTACTGGCTAACAGCCGGAATACTTTTTCGCGGATCGAAGTAAACCGAGCACCATTGTGTTCACAAATATGCCGCGCCCGCAGTACCAGAGATTCGATAGACATAACGCCGTTGTACCTTTCTTGTCAGGATCTTATGGAGTGTAACATACAAAAGCCCGGCATAAATCAGCCAAAATCGCAGAAAAGTTGTCAGGATCCGGTTAAAATGCCAGCCTAATTGACGGAGGACCTGTGGACCATAAATTTTCGATTGCCCCGATGCTGGACTGGACGGACAAACATTGTCGTTATTTCCATCGCAAACTGACCCGCCATGCGGTGCTATACACTGAAATGGTCACGACCGGCGCGCTGATATTTGGCCAGGGCGACTATCTGGCGTTTAACGACGAAGAGCATCCGGTGGTGGTGCAGCTTGGTGGTTCAGATCCAGAAGCGATGGTTAAAAGTGCCTTGATGTGTCAGCAACGTGGCTATGATGCAATCAATATTAATGTCGGTTGCCCGTCTGATCGGGTACAAAACGGCATGTTCGGCGCCTGCTTGATGGCCAAACCGGAGTTGGTGGCAACCTGCGTTGCACAAATGCGGCAAGTCGTTGATATTCCTATTACTGTGAAAAGCCGGATTGGTATTGATGATCAGGATAGTTACCAGTTTCTGGTCGATTTTGTCGGCACCATCGCCGAAGCTGGTTGTGATCAGTTTATTGTACACGCCCGCAAAGCCTGGCTTAGTGGTTTAAGCCCAAAAGAAAACAGGGAAGTCCCGCCTTTGGATTACCCACGCGTTTATCAGTTAAAGCGTGATTTTCCACATTTACAGTTGTCAGTCAACGGTGGTGTGAAAACAGTTGCGGAATGTATTGCACATTTACAGCACGTTGACGGAGTCATGGTTGGGCGGGAAGCTTACACTAATCCATTGTTTTTAAATCAGATTGATGCTGCGATTTATGGCGACTCACGGGCTTTGCTAACACCTCATCAGGTAGTGCGGGAGATGCTGCCTTATATTGAACAACAAATGACAGAAGGTGCCAGATTCTGGCATATCGCCCGTCATATGCTGGGTATTTTCCAGGGCGTGACCGGTGCCAGGCAGTGGCGTCGTCATCTGAGTGAAGTGGGGCATCTGCCAAGCAGCGGACCTGAAGTGATGCTGGCGGCTTTGTCGAAAGTGCCAGAAATTTGACCTGACTAAAAAATGGTTTTTTTTGCTAAAAAGTGGTTTTTATGATTTTTGGTGTGTAACTGCGAATTGTTCTAAATTTAATTAAATTTAATAAAAACAGCTAGTTATAGTAGTTTTCTTGGTTGGCACAGCAATTGAAGTAATAGATTGTCGTTCGTTAATTCAATTGCCTAAAAAGGAAATTACCATGAAAACTTTAACTTCAGTTATCTTCGTTACCGGTTTAATGTTTAGTTCGGCTGCCGCGGTCGCTGCTCAACCAACCCAAGAGTTGACTGAGCAAGTAGCACAAGTTCTTGCAGTGCAAGCTTCTGAAGTGAGTACTGTCATTCAGCAACAAATTGCTGCTTCACTGCAGGCTTCGTTCAATGAAGTTGTAGCACTGGCAAATGTTGAAACAACTCAGATTAATCAAGTTGTTGCAGTTAAATCCAAGTCACAGCCGAAAGAAGTTGAGCAGCCAGAATCGATGATGGAGTAGAGGATGTTAATTACTCCGGCTTTATTACTCGGCTTGTTTTTGTTACCTGTATTGAGTGTGTTTAGCATCTGGTTGTTCTGGCTCTGGTTGCTGCCACCTTCAGATATTCCTCCTCAAACCCGGACTGTGTAGTACCGGGTTTTTTCTTTTAAGCTGTTATGCTGCCACTGTTGATGTTTTCCAGCTGGCTGTTTGGCATATTTCTGAGCTAAACCACGTTAATAAATCCTTCACTACTTTTTAGTCAAATTGCTGATTCTGTGGTGAATTTGAAAACTTTTAATCAAAAAACTTATTCCGCCGCAAAAAAAATCATTTAAAACATGCTGTTATATATCAGTTCGCCATGGCACACCTTTTGATACTGTTTCTATGAATTCAACATTTAGTTGATGTAATTGTCTGAGGTGATTTATGAATAACTCTTCTGAACAAAGCTGGTTCTGCAACAAAGCCCACCGGAAAATCTATGGCGTGTGTGCAGGTCTGGCAGCTTGTTATCAACAACCGATCTGGATCATGCGTCTACTGGCGATTGCTTTATTGTTCGTTTTCCCTGTTGCTGCAATCGTCGCCTATCTGGCCGCCGCATTTTTGTTGCCGGATCGTTACCAACCCTGACATTCATGGTTGGCTTTGGTGTAAGATGGCGCAAGCATCACGAAATGGAGTTATGCATGCGCCGATTCATATTTATTACTGCCTTTGTTGCCAGCTTCCAGTCGATGGCTACAGACATTGAGATCATCAATGCCACAGTACGCCAACCACTGCCAGAACGCACTGTCAGCGCAGGTTATTTCTCCATTATCAATACCAGCTCGCAGGCAGCAAATCTGGTGGCGGCATCAAGCCCTTGGTTTGAAAAAGTTGAGTTGCATCAGCATAGTTATGTTGATGGGATGATGCGAATGGAGCATGTTGATGGCATTGTGGTTGCACCAAATCAAACTGTGCATCTGCAACCGGGTGGTTTACACCTGATGTTGTTTACCCCGAAACAGCCGCTACAACTGGATCAGCGAGTGCCGATTGAACTGGTGTTTGAAAATGGCCAGAAAATATCGGTAGCAGCCGTGGTCACAAAAATCCCTAAACAGTAAACGGAGTTGCAAATGCAAAAAATTAAACTCATTGGCAGTTCGTTGCTGTTCGTGATCCTGATTGGTTGGGCAATCGCAGTGTGGTTAAGCCAGGAACCTGACACTTTTGATGTGGTCGCACTTGCGAACACTGCAGCTCAACCAGCCAAACCCGTGGTTGGTTTTACGACCACCAACACCTTAATTCATGTCACTGAAATCTTGCTCCATAAATCTGGTGGTTACTTATCAAACGATATTACGCCGCCGTTTAGCATGCTCGATAACATGCCTTCCTGGGAGCTTGGTGTGCTGGAAATGGTACGAGATCTGGCATTGTCGATGCGCACCGACTTAAGTCGCTCACAATCACAGTCGGTGGAAAACACCTTTTTAAAACTATCTCAGCCTAAATTGAATATTAATCACACGAGCTGGGCAGTACCTGCCGCCGAAGCTGAATATGAAGAGGCACTGCGGTTGCTGCGTTCCTATCGGCAAGCGTTAATGGATCCGAACAACCGCGATCATCAATTTTACGCCCGGGCAGACAATTTACGCGATTTATTAAAAGCGATCGAAAAAAGACTTGGCAGCTACAGTCAGCGCCTGAGTGCCAGTGTCGGCCAGGACCGCTTAAATACAGATCTTGCTGGCGATGCGCAGGCGCGGCAATCTACGTTGACGCCGGGCGAGCAATTAATCAAAACCAATTGGTGGCGGATTGATGACGAATTTTATGAAGCGCGGGGCGCTTGCTGGGCTTTATTGCATTTTTTAAAGGCGATTGAGGTGGATTTTGCCGATGTACTACAACGCAAAAATGCCGGGGTCAGCGTGCAGCAAATTATTCGCGAACTGGAATCAACCCAACAATCGGTCTGGAGCCCCATGGTGCTTAACGGCAGCGGTTTTGGATTGCTGGCCAACCATTCGCTGGTGATGGCGAATTATATTTCCAGGGCGAATGCCGCTTTAATTGATTTGACGGAACTGTTAGCGCAAGGATAAAAAATGAAAGCAGTTGTTTTAACTTTGAGCGCACTGTTGTGCAGTCTTCATACTCAGGCTGATCTGTTAGGGTTAACCCTGAGCGGCGACTATGCCAGACTGAGCCTGAGTGGACAAGGCGGTGATCATTCACAGGGGCAGCCATTACAGTTTTCTGATGATCATTGGCAAAGT
Organism: Rheinheimera sp. SA_1; assembly: GCF_001669775.1. GTDB lineage: Bacteria > Pseudomonadota > Gammaproteobacteria > Enterobacterales > Alteromonadaceae > Pararheinheimera. The sequence continues at coordinate 355,472 of NZ_LXWK01000011.1, read as the reverse complement.
TGGTTAGTGGCTTTTGAACATCCGTTACCCTTATTGCCAAATATAGCCTTGCGCCGACAAACCGCTTTTTGGTCTGGCGCGACCCGGTTGCCCGGTAATTTACAACTTGATGCACAGCATTTTGCCAGTCAAAGCAACATTCAGAATGCATTGGATCTGCAATCGACCGACCTTAGCTTTTATTACGAAGTTCTGGATACCAGTCTGCTTGCGTTAGATTTAGGGGTGAGCGCTATGCAGTATGATGCTGAGTTAGCAGTGACAGACCCCATCCGCAAAAGACGAACGGCATCGGGTTTTCTACCGCTGCTGTATAGTCACCTGACAGTGAACATCTGGGGCACCGACACCGCACTTTTTTGGCAAGGCCAGTACACTGATTATCGTGATCAACAATGGGCGCAAACTAAAATCGGGATGTCGTATCAGATGCTTGATCTGACTGCAGTGACCCTCGCAGTAAAATTTGGCTGGCAGCAACAATCAGTAATGTTAACCAACAAAGATCAACTCGATGTTGATATGCAGATGAAAGGGCCCTTTCTGGCACTGGAAGCTGATTTCTAAAGATACTCTCAAACGGGGTAACCACAACGCAGGGGATGGCGTCAGGCCAGCCTTTTCTTGTGGAACCTTCACCGCACTATTATAGTGTTGCATCAGACAGGACTGGTTTTTTACAGCATGAAGCAACTTTTTTCGCGCACTTTTTGGCCGCTGCAGCTGCTTATCGCCGCAATAGCCGCAGCAATTCTTGGCAGTGGCTGGCTGTTACAGCAATGGCAACAGCAGCAGACAATGTTGCAAATTCAGTTGCTAAACAATAGCGCATCGTTATTGTCGATTCAGCCATTGCAACAAAAGCAGCCCGCAGCGCTGGAAATTACCCTGCATGCGCTGCAACAACATAGTGCGCTGCCTATTCGGGCGATGGCGGTGTTTGATCAGTCTCAGCGGATGTTTGCCAGCACCAGTAAAGCAGAGCGCTGGTTGGAACAAGCAGCACAGTCGTTAGACTCAGAACAAGCCGCTTTCAGTGATGCCGGTGCGCAATTAATATCTACCCCCATCTGGGCGGATCGTGCTTTGACCGCGCAGTCAGCGCTTAATTCTGTTCCCGCAGAGCACACTGAGCCCAATAGCCTATTACCTGAGCGTCATCTGGTTCCGGCACCTGCGGTATCGTCGCGGCAACTTGGTTATTTGCTGGTATTGTTAGATGATGCGCCAACGCCTGCACTGACAGTATTGTCGCCATTGTACCTGTTGCTGGCTCTTGCAGTCTGGCTGGTCTGGCTAAGTATCAGGCAGTTGACTGCTCGTCAGCGGGCGCAACTTGAACAGTTTTCCCGGCAACTCAGTGCAGACAATGAGGCAAGTGCCGGTAGTGCAGACACCGATCCCAGCTTTAAACCATTACAAGCAGCATGGCAGGAAAAAAAGCAGCAATTCCGGCAACAGACAGAGGTCTTGTCGCAGCAATTTCAGACAAAGCTGAACCAACTTGAAAGTCAGTTGCTGTTGAGTCAGCAAACAACGTCACAACTTTCTGCCAAACAACAGCAGGCCTTATCACAGCTCCAGGTGTCGTCGCAGCAACTGGATTATTGGCAGCAATTAGCCGCAAATGCTGAACGACAGGCCCCCGCATTGTTAATTCGGCAGCTGCAGTTGTTGGCGTTGTATACCAGACTTAACGATACCGATTTTATGCTGCAACCGGATGCGTTATTTTTACCCGACTGGATGTTGCTCTGTTATACCGATTACCTGCAGGACTCCGACTCCCGTTATCAGTTTTTATTCGAAGAAGACCCACAAGCTTATGCTTTTAAAGTAAATCTTGACCCGAAGTTGTTGGCGCATCTTCTAGGATTACTTGCAACTATGTGTCGAAGGTTGGCGACGGAGCCGGAAATTATTGTCAGTTACCGGCTCATTGAACTGCCGCATAAAATGTTGAAAGTGAACATTAAATTTGTAGGTCGTAGCTTTCCGGCACGTTGGCGTCAGGTGTTGGCCACAGGTGTTGACAAAATGCTGCCGGATGATCTGGAAGCCGAAGTTAGCCGTTGTATTTTACAGCAGCTGCAAGCTCAGCTACATATTGCTTCGATTGATGATGTTGGTACACAGCTTGAAATATCAATGCCGGTGTCATGGCAAAAAACCAATACGACGAAGCGGTTCCAGTCGATTTTGCTGGTGGATGAAAAAGAATGCCGCTTGCCATTGGCGAAACAGGGTTTGGCCGCCCTCGGTGAACAGGTACATTGTTGTCAAACTTACGCTCAATTGAACGAAACGCTACAACGACGGCTGGTTGATTTATTGGTGCTGGTATTGCCGGACCAACCCGCGCAGTTATGTATCCCCATTGCGGAGCTAAATGCGCTGCAACAACGTTTTCAGGTTCAGGCATTTGCAAATCCAGCCGCTGTTGTCCGCTGGCAGGCGCTGCTGTCCTGTCCGATCAGCGCCATGCCGTTGTTAATAGCTCAATTGTCGACACCGCAGCCGCAAGCTCTGGCACTGCAGCAGCTGCTGGTGGTCGACGACAATCTGACAAATTTGAGTTATGTGCGGGCCGTGCTGGCCTTAGAAGGGTTGAGCATTGATATTGCGATGACGGGTGATGAAGCGATTAAAATGGCTACCCATCATCGTTACCAACTGATCCTGATGGATATTCAGCTGCCGGATTTACCTGGCACCGAAGTGACCAAACAAATCAGGCAATTACGTCATCACCAGCAAACCGTCATTTTAGCTTTTACTGCACATGCACTACCGGACGAAATTGCCAGTTTCCGCCTCGCAGGTATGGATGATGTGCTTATTAAGCCGTTGGATACACAGAAAATTGCCCATATTCTCGGGCGGATTAAGGCGTTGGATACACAGAAAATTGCCCATATTCTCGGGCGGATTAAGGCGTTGGATCAAAGCTGATGACATCTGACAATAAGGTCTGCAAAGCTTGCCAATAAGCTGGGTTGGCCTGGCCACTTAACAGGGGCAATAGTTCAGCGCCGATACTGGTAAATTTATAATACTGCAAAATGACCCCCTGTCGTTTGGTGGAACCCTGTAACATTTGCTGATGGTAATACCATTGCAGCAACTGGTTTTTATTCAGCTCACCACTTTCAATTTCCGCCTGATGGATCAATCCCAAATCAATCAGATTGAGAATTTGCGGATAACTTAAACCAAACTGACTCAAATTCAGCATACCGCGGCTTTTCCCTGCCAGCCAACGCCAGACTGATCCCTGCTGCACATAACCAAAGTAAATATGCGCTGGTTCCTGACTACGGATACGACAACTGAGTGAAGATGCCAGCTGCAGCGATACTGCATCTTTGTAACTCATCTGTTTTAACAGATGTAAGGTTTTTAGCGAAAAGCTTCCGGGGTTACTTATTTCACCGGCCAGTATTTTTGCCCATAACTTCTGCATGCTATGGGTTGAGATGTTTTGCACCAATTCACAATAAAACTGGAACCAATCCGGATCCACATCCTGTGAGGTGATTTGCTCTGTGCAGTAATTTAACGCGAGCGTGATCACAAGTTCCAGATTCTGCTGTTGTTGTTCTAAACGCATTTGCAAACGCCTGGCGGAGCGATCCGCAAGCGTGAGCTCTGTGTACATTGGATCGGAAAGCGGAATGCCGGCGCGGGAACTCAGCATTTGATGCTTATCGTTGAAGCTGCCATTGGCCACGGCATCCACTGCCTGTGGCGCTACTGTGGTCGTTTGCACCTTGTTTGATGCCAAATCGCTGCCCAGTTGCCGTTTTGCTAACTGGCGCAAGCGTTGTTGTCCGGACAAAGTCTGAACTTTGCTCATATAGTTGTGCCCTGTAATCGGTAAATTCAAGCTTATCGCAGATATCGGCGCTCGTCAGCAAAACTGCAGCAAACAGTTATTTTGTGCACTTAGGAACGGCGATTAAAGATCAATTGACCGATGATTTTCGCCGACTGCTTCCGGCCTGAGTTTCGACAAAATGATTGCATTTTTTAGTTAAGCGTATAGTGTAATAAGTCAGGCAACAAGCTGATGTGGCGATAGATAGGGATAAGTGTGGCGCCGCCACAGGAGGGATCCAGTCATTCACCCGATTCGGTATTGCGCCAATCAGCAGGACTCAATGGATAAGGTCGTAACATGGTGTCAAAAGTAACAGATGAAGAGTTTCTGTTCCTCGCAGAAGACGATGCGCCGGAGCCTCAAGTACTGCAAGTGACCGGCGAATGGCACTTGCTGATTGTAGACGATGATGAAGAAATCCATACCGTCACTCGTCTGGCGTTAAGCGACTTATTGGTTCTTGGGCGGAAACTTGTTTTTCATCATTGTTATTCCGGAAAAGACGCTATTGATTTTTTGAAGAAAAATCAAAATATCGCGGTTATTTTGCTTGATGTCGTGATGGAATCTGACGACGCTGGGTTGCTGGTTGTGCAACAAATCCGCGAACAACTCGGGATGGACGAAGTCCGGATTGTGTTGCGGACCGGTCAGCCAGGGTACGCCCCGGAAGAAAGTGTCATCAAAGAATACGACATCAACGACTACAAGACTAAAACCGAGTTAACCCGCAGTAAATTAGTAACATCCATCATTTCGTCGATTCGTTCTTATCAGCAAATTCGCACCATCAATCAAAACCGGTTGGGTTTACAGAAAATCATTAACGCCGGTGCAAATTTACTTGAGCAACACTCACTGCATGAATTTTCGGAAGGTGTAGTCACTCAGATTTCGTCGCTGATTGGCCTACATGCTGAAGGTGTATTGTGCGCGCAAATTGAAGATGACGGATCCGCAAGTGACAATGTTTATGTGCTTGGCGCTGCCGGGCATTACGCGCCCTTTATTAAGTGCAAATTAGAGCGTCTGAATAACCCACGCATTATCCAACAAATTTTGCAATGCCTGCAGCAACGCCGGCATATTTTTACTGGTTTTGATACGGTGTTGTATCTTGGTAATGCTGAGCACAGCGCAGCGGTTTACATTGAAACCAACAGGCCGATTGAAGATTTTGACCGTCAACTGATTGAAGTGTTTTTAAGTAATATTTCAATCGGTTATGAAAATGTCACGCTATTCCAGCAGTTAAAACACGCTGCTTATATTGACCCATTAACCAAAACACCAAATCGTAACGAATTCACGCAGTTACTGCAGGAAACCCGTCGGCTTGATCCGGGCAATACGGTTGCTGTGCTCATCGATATCGATCACTTCTCCGATGTAAACGATGGTCTGGGACAGGAAGTTGGCAATGAATTGCTGATTGCCGTGACCCGGCGGTTGGTTGAGCAATTTGGCGATGTTGCACAAATAGCCCGAATTGGCGCAGATGTGTTTGGCTTGATTGGGCCGGAAAGTTTGTTAACACCGTCCTCGTTAAGTGCGGTATTTGTGCAACCGTTTCAGGCGTCTGAACATGCACTGCAGATCAACGCCACCTTTGGTTTTTGTCGGTTAGTCGATACCGCTAAACAAGGCCTTGGCATTTTGAAACAGGTGTATATTGCGCTAAACCGCGCCAAGAAAAACCTGTCGCAAAACTACGAGTTTTACAGTTCCGAAATGGAAGAGCAGATGGCGGGGCGCTTAGCCTTGTTACGCACGCTGCGCCAGGATTTCAGTCAGGATAAATTGCAGCTGTGGTATCAACCGCAAATCGCTTTGGATACCAATAAAGTCATTGGGATGGAAGCGTTATTGCGTTGGCCAACCGAGCAAGGCGGTTTTATTTCACCGGCGGTGTTTATTCCGCTTGCCGAATATTCCGGGCTGATTGTCGAAATAGGTGCCTGGGTGATTCAACAGGCCTGTCAGCAGATTAAATTGCTGCAGTCGCATGGCCTGATGAATTTGCGCATTGCGGTGAATGTGTCGATGCCACAATTTAGAAATCCGTTGTTTGTACAGTCAGTGATTGATTGTATTGAACGTTTTGGGGTAGCGCCGGAATTGTTGGAACTTGAAATCACCGAATCTGTGGTGATGGACGAGCCGAAAATGGTGATTGATGCGTTAAACCGACTAAAAGGTTATGGCATTAAAGTCGCCATAGACGACTTTGGCATTGGTTTTTCCAGCTTAAGTTACCTGCAACAATTGCCGCTTGATCGTATCAAGGTGGATCGTGCTTTTATCCGGGACCTTGGTGAACCAAATGGGACTGTGATTGCTGAGACGATTATCAATCTGGGCAAAAAGCTTGGATTGGCAACTATCGCTGAGGGCATTGAAACAGCGGAACAGGCTGAAGTCGTCAGAGCGATGGGTTGTGAAGAAGTGCAAGGCTTCTTATATGCCAAGCCAATGCCTACTGCGGCATTGCTGGAGTTCTTAAGAGCAAATAAAACCTAATCTTAGCTGTCAAACGAACATCAAAAAGCCGCGAATTTCGCGGCTTTTTGATGTGTTCAATATGTACTGTTGCTCATACTGGTATCAACTTCGAACTCAGTTAAAAGTGCAGGCATTAGCCTGCACTCTGCCTGAGGTTACACCCGGAACAAACGGGCGATATTTTCCAGATTTTGGGCCAAGTTCGCCAGTTCCCGCGAAGCTTTAGCAATATTGCCGGCGCTTTGCGAGCTGTGTTCAGTATGTTTCACGATATCCACCACGTGATTGACGATGGTATTCGCCATGACTTGCTGCTCTTCGGTCGCCGACGCAATGTGTTGATTCATCTCACGAATACGCCGAATACTGGTGGTGATCACTTGTAGTGATTCACCGGCCTGATTGGCTGAATTTACGCTTTGCTCAGCCTGCACCGTACTTTGTTGCATCTTTTGCACTGCGGAGCGAGCGGCGGATTGCAGTTGCTCGATGGTTTTCTGAATTTCTTCGGTTGATTTCTGGGTGCGTGACGCCAACGTCCGCACTTCATCGGCCACTACCGCAAAACCACGGCCTTGTTCACCAGCACGGGCAGCTTCTATCGCTGCGTTTAGTGCCAATAAGTTAGTCTGTTCGGCAATACCTTTAATCACATCCAGTACCGCACCAACCTGGTTGGCATCGGTTTCCAGCTTCAGGATCACATCCGACGCTTCCTGTACGTTGGCGGCAAGCTGGCGAATATTATTCACCGTCACACCAACCGTTTGCTGGCCACGATCGGCGGCATTGTTGGAATCATTGGCAGCCGATGAAGCTTCATTGGCACTGCTGGCTTCAGCGATCACACTGCTACTCATATCATCGACAGCAAATTTGGCTTTGTCAGCGGCCTGCCGTTGTACGGCGATGGTTTTGTTGGTGTCATCGGTGAGCTGATGTAAATCTTTGGCCAAAGACGACAGCGGCAGCGCGGTATTGACGATTTCTTTCACCACACCCTGCAGTTTTTCCATAAAAGAGTTAAACCAGAACGCCAAATCACCAAGTTCATCTTTGGATTTGGTTTGAATACGGACGGTCAGATCGCCATCTTCTTTTGCCAGGTCTTTGAGAGAGTTAATGATGCTTAGCAAGCTGGATTTGATACCACCAACCACCAGCACTGCGGTAATGAACAACACAAAAGTGGTAAACACGCCCATCACAATACCCACAGTAATTAAGGTGCTGGCTTGTTGATTGGCGTCGTCGATAGATGCGGTGAAATGCTTCAACTGTACGTCACGGAATTGCGATAACTTTTTGACCGTGTTGTCATAGTCTGCATTCATTTTTTGAGAACGTTCGCCAATGGTCGCCATGTCGGCGGTATTGCTGACCATTTCTTCAGAGACTTTAAATGCAACTGAATAATAATCATCAAAAGACGACAGGATCGGGCTGATTTCCTCGCGCAGTGCGGCATCCAACTGGCTAACCTGGTTCAGTTGTTTTTTCAGCTGTTGGGAGAAACCATCAGAAATTTTTAACGCTTCTTCATCGCCCGTGGTCACAGCGCTGGCGAGGGATTCTTTCACCCGCTCTAAAGCGACCAAGCCACTTTCGGCTGCCTGTAACACTGGGAATTGAATATCTCTTGTACTTTCAAGAGTTTTGACGTTGTTGAGGGCTGTTACTGTTGCCAACACCAGGTAGACAATAAAGCTGATCGTACCGATGAAGGGGATTAAATAAACTTTTTTCGCAATCGAAAGGCGTTGCAAAAATTCCATACACGCGTACCCCTGTAATTTGAACAAATTCGGAATGATTTGTTTATACCCGTCATCCTCGAAGATTCGGGGTTGTTGCCTTCGCTCTCTCACCCCAGTCACATAGACAGCTATGTGACTGGGGCTTCGCTTTCTCGTCGCCTACCCGAATCTCCAATGATTTTGGGTATATACCCGTCATCCTCGAAGAATCGGGGTTGTTGCCTTCGCTCTCTCACCCCAGTCACATAGACAGCTATGTTCCTGAGGCTTCGCTTTCTCGTCGCCTACCCGAATCTCCAATGATTTTGGGTATGTAACTGATTTTTTGAAATCGAAGTTCAGTATAGTCAGCAAATGCCCACAATGCTGCAACTAAAGCGGTGAACGGTAAAAAAAATCTAATATAAAGAAGGTCCTATAACGATTTTCTGATGTTTGTTTCTGTTACAGGATAACGGCTGGGGACGATGCAAACACCTGATGTTAGTGACGGATGGAAATGACCAGTTGCACTTCACCGCAGAAAACTCAATCTCAATCAGTTAATTGCGGCAGACCATTCATCGCAGGCATAAAAAAGCCCGCAGAGTCGCGGGCTATTTACAAAGCTTAAGAAGCTGGATTATTTTTTATTGGCGCGGTCATAAGAAGTGCTGATTTCCGCTTTGGCATCAGCTTTGTCGCCCCAGCCAATCACTTTCACCCACTTACCTGGCTCTAATTCTTTGTAACGTTCAAAGAAATGCTGGATTTGCTGTTTTAACAGTTCCGGCACGTCATTGATGTCTTGAATGTGGTCGTAGATTTTGGTCAGTTTGCTGATTGGTACGGCCAGAACTTTGGCATCTTCACCGGCTTCGTCAGCCATTTTCAGCACTGCAACCGGACGGCAACGAATTACCGCACCTGGTACTAACGGATATGGCGTTGGTACTAACACGTCGACCGGATCTCCATCCAGGCTCAGCGTATGGTTTACAAAACCATAGTTGCACGGATAGAACATTGGCGTTGACATAAAACGGTCAACCCACACGGTACCGCTATCTTTGTCTACTTCATATTTGATTGGATCGGCATTGGCCGGGATTTCGATGATGACGTTAATTTCGTCAGGCAGGTTTTTACCTGCTGGTACCAGACTCAGACTCATGATAGTTCCTTCAGATCGATAATGGTGTGTTGAATGCCGCCTATTATAACGACGGCAGTTTAAATGGCTACGGTTTTGGCCGGTTTCATTGCTCTAATTAGCTGGTAACTCTTCTACGACTGATGATATTTCAGGCAAGTTTCCACTTCATGTTTGGAGCCGAGGATCACTGCCACCCGCTGGTGGATATCGGTCGGCTCTATTTCCATAATCCGCTGATAGCCAGTGCTGCTGAGACCACCGGCCTGTTCTACTAAAAAGCTCATTGGATTGGCTTCGTACATCAGGCGTAATTTGTTCGGTTTGTTTGGATCTTTGGTGTCGCTTGGGTACATAAAAATACCACCACGGCATAATACCCGGTGCACATCGCCGACCATGGCCGCAATCCAGCGCATATTGAAGTTTTTGCCACGTGGGCCAGGTTTACCAAGCAGTAAATCGGCAACATAAGATTGCATTGCCGGCTGCCAGTGACGTTGATTCGACATATTAATCGCAAATTCTGCGGTCACACCCGGCACGGCAACTTCTTCTTGCGTCAGCAAAAATCCGCCGTAGGTTTTATCAAGCGTATACAGTTTGGTGCCTTGACCTGTGGTCAGGGCCAGCATCGTCGAAGGGCCGTACAGCACATAACCGGCGGCAATTTGCGCAGTGCCTGGCTGTAGAAATTGCGCTTGGTCCGCAGCATCAACATCAGCGCGGGCAGGCAGAATAGAAAAAATGGTGCCGATGAGGCTATTGATATCAGTGTTGGACGAGCCATCGAGCGGATCGAAGGTCACCAAAAACTTGCCTTCCGGGTTGCCGGCAACGGTGTAGTCTTCTTCTTCAGACGAAATCGCTTTGACGACGCCGGTTTCTAAAATCATGTCTTTGAGCAGCTCATTGGCCAGCACATCGAGTTTTTTCTGGGTTTCGCCCTGAATGTTTTCATCCAGTGTCGAGCCCAAAACGCCGGCTAATTCACCCTGACCGACGCGAAAGGAGATTTCCTTACAAGCGGCCAGAATCGTTTTGATCAGGGAAATCAGGTCGGTATCAACTCCGTCCTGCCGTAATACGGGAGCCAGTCGGCGCATGTTGTAGTCCTTGTTGATGTAGCTTTGTAGGGCAGGTGTTCGTCGTTAACTTCTGAATTTTATGGATGCGACAGACACCGGCGAGTAGTGTAAAGAATATAACGAAAAATTGCAGTTTTTCAGCCGGTTTTATTTGCTTTTGTTCCAAAGCGCTTTTGTTACAATGCGCCATCTTTGCGGCCATTTTCTGGCGCCGCCGTGGTTAAAACGGAATGATAAGGAAGGTTATGCATATTCATATTTTGGGCATTTGTGGCACTTTTATGGGCGGTATTGCTGCGATTGCCAAGGCGATGGGCCATAAAGTGACCGGCTCTGACGCCAATGTGTATCCACCGATGAGTACCCAGTTAGAAGAGCTTGGCATCGAATTAACCCAAGGGTATGACGCCAGTCAGTTTGCGCCCGCCCCGGATCTGGTGATTATTGGCAACGCCATGTCTCGCGGTAATCCGGCCGTTGAATATGTATTAAACACCAATCTGCCCTATACCTCAGGCCCGCAGTGGCTGGCCGAACATGTGCTGCAAAGCCGTTGGGTGTTGGCGGTGTCGGGCACCCACGGTAAAACCACCACCACTTCGATGCTGGCGTGGATTTTGGAATATGCTGGTCTGAAACCAGGTTTTTTAATCGGCGGTATTCCGCAGAATTTTGATGTGTCAGCCCGCTTAGGCGATGCGCCATTTTTTGTGATTGAAGCGGACGAATACGACACTGCGTTTTTTGATAAACGCAGTAAATTTGTGCATTACCGGCCACGTACTTTAATTATCAACAATCTTGAATACGACCATGCGGATATTTTCCCGGATTTAGCTGCCATTCAACGCCAGTTCCACCATTTACTGCGGATGGTGCCGGGCAATGGTTTAGTGCTTTCGCCAGCCAATGTGGCAGCGGTGGATGATACTTTAACGATGGGCTGCTGGAGTGAGCAGCAGCGTTATGGTTCGGATTGGAAAACTGAATTGTTAAGTAAAGATGGCAGTGCCTTTCGTGTGAGTCTGCAGGGGGAAACAGGTTGTGAAGTTCTTGGCGAAGTGCACTGGGATTTAACCGGGCAACATAGTGTCGATAATGGCCTGATGGCGCTGGCGGCTGCCCGTCATGCCGGTGTTCCGATTGCCGTTGCTATCGAAGCGCTGAACAAATTTATTGCGCCAAAACGGCGGATGGAGCTTAAAGGCACTGTTGCTGATATCGCGGTGTATGACGATTTCGCGCATCACCCAACGGCTATCGATACCACGCTGAATGGCCTTCGTAACAAAGTGGGCGAAAAACGTATTCTTGCCGTACTAGAACCGCGCTCCAATACCATGCGCCTGGGCGTGCATAAACAAGCTTTGCCTGCTTCGCTCAAAACCGCCGATCAGGTGTTTTTATTTGAACCGCAGAATTCCGGCTGGTCTCTGGCCGATGTGGCTTTGGCTTGTGGCAACAAAGCACAGGTCAGCAGCGATATCGCAGATTTGGTCACGTTGATTACAGATGCTGCCGTCCAGGGCGATTCGATTGTCATTATGAGCAACGGTGGTTTTGGCGGCATTCATGACAAATTACTCGATGCCTTAAAGAAAAAATGGGAACACTGATGACATCATCTTCAACCAGCAACTTGCCCGGCACTTTAACTCCTGCGCCAGAGCGTGAAATCACCCTGGCCTTTACCGGCGCCTCCGGTGCCTTATACGGCTGGCGGCTGTTGCAATGTCTATTGACGCAAAACGTCAAAGTTCATTTATTGATTTCAAGTGCTGCGCGGGTGGTGTTTGCCACCGAACACAATTTAAAATTCAACGGCAATCCACAAAGTTGTCAGCAGCAGCTGGTTGAAATGTTGCAGTGCAGCCCCGATCTCCTGGCTGTGTACGGTAAAGATGATTGGTTTTCGCCGGTTGCTTCCGGCTCGGCCGCGCCAAAAACCATGGTGGTGTGTCCTTGTTCAACTGGCACTGTTGCCGCTATTGCTTATGGCATGAGTGACAATCTGATTGAGCGGGCCGCTGATGTGGTGATTAAAGAACAAGGTCAGCTGATTTTAGTACCGCGTGAAACGCCGCTCAGTGCGTTGCATCTGGAAAACTTACTGAAGCTCGCCAAACTGGGCGTGACTATTATGCCAGCGGCGCCTGGTTTTTATCATCAGCCGAAAAGTATTGAAGATCTAATTGATTTTATGGTGGCGCGAATTCTGGACCATTTGAATTTACCGCAAAACATCATGCCGCGCTGGGGTTATGCACCGGCGCCCACCACAGCAGCAAACTAGTGTTGACTGCGGTCGCATTGACCACTCGCAAGGGTATGAAGGGGAATAATTTGACGCTCGCTCTGAATATTCAACAGCTTAAAAAAACCTATAAAAGCGGTACCATGGCACTGTCCAGTATCGATTTACAGGTGCAACAAGGTGACTTTTTCGCTTTGCTTGGCCCCAATGGCGCCGGTAAAAGTACCTGTATCGGTATCATCAGCTCGCTGGTGAATAAAAGCTCCGGTACGGTGAAAGTGTTTGATTATGATATTGATACGTCGCTGGAAGACGCCAAAAGTCAGCTTGGTCTGGTGCCGCAGGAATTTAACTTCAACCAGTTTGAAACTGTGCTGCAAATTGTGGTGAATCAGGCTGGTTATTATGGTGTGCCAAAAGCCATTGCCATGGTGCGGGCAGAGAAATACTTAGGCCAGCTTGGGCTGTGGGAAAAGCGCCATGCGCGTTCGCGCGAGTTATCCGGCGGCATGAAACGGCGGTTGATGATTGCCCGCGCCTTAATGCATGAGCCGAAACTGTTGATCCTCGACGAGCCAACCGCTGGTGTTGATATTGAACTGCGCCGTTCGATGTGGGAATTCCTGAAAGAAATCAACCAGCAAGGCGTGACCATTATCCTCACCACCCATTATCTGGAAGAGGCGGAAAACCTCTGCCGCAATATTGCCATTATCAATAAAGGCCAGATTGTTGAGAACACCAGCATGAAGGCTCTTTTGAGCAAACTGACCAAAGAAACCTTTGTGCTGGATTTAGCAACTGCCGCCAAAGTCGAGGCGCTGGACGGTTTCACCATACGGCAAGTTGACGAGCATACGGTGGAAATTGATGTCGCCAAAGGGCAGGGCGTGAACTCGGTGTTTGCGGCATTGACCGCTCAGGGGGTTCAGGTGCTGTCGATGCGTAATAAAGCCAACCGGCTGGAAGAGTTGTTTGTCAGTCTTGTCGAAAATGGCCAGTCAGAAAAAACTCAGGGAGTAAAAGCATGAGTCAGGCGCGCAACTGGATTGCTTTTCAAAGCATTATCAATAAAGAAACCAACCGTTTTATGCGGATCTGGGTGCAGACGTTAGTGCCACCTGCCATCACCATGACTTTGTATTTCCTGATTTTTGGTACTTTAATTGGTTCACGCATCGGCGATATGGGTGGCTTCACCTATATGGAATTTATTGTGCCCGGGCTGATTATGATGTCAGTGATCACCAACTCCTACGCCAATGTGGCCTCCAGTTTTTTCAGCGCTAAGTTTCAGCGTAACGTCGAAGAACTGTTGGTGGCACCGGTGCCGAACTATGTAATTGTGCTGGGTTTTGTTGGCGGTGGCGTGGCACGTGGTGTGTTAGTTGGCTTGATTGTGACTTTGCTCAGTTTGTTTTTTGTCGATATTCGGATCCATCATTTGTTCGTTATTATCGCCACTGTGGTCCTCACATCAGCGCTGTTTTCGTTAGGCGGCCTGATTAACGCCGTGTATGCGAAAACCTTTGACGATATCAGCATAGTGCCGACCTTCGTGCTGACGCCGTTGACGTATTTGGGCGGGGTGTTTTATTCGCTGACTTTATTGCCTGGCTTTTGGCAACATGTGGCAGCGGCGAATCCAATTGTCTATATGGTCAATGCCTTCCGTTATGGCTTTCTCGGCGTGTCGGATGTGAACATCTATGTGGCTTTTGCGGTGATGCTAAGCTTAATCACTGTGCTGTTTGCTATAGCTATGCATCTGATTAATAAAGGGATTGGCCTTCGCAGCTAATAGCTTCTGTAAATTCGAAACTTTGACCTCGTCTGCAAACCGGTGCTGTTCCGACCAGTTTGCAGAGTGATGACAGTTTTTTGAAGACTTTTTACAACCCATAAAGTACAGTGACCTCCTTTTGACTTACTGTTTTTCGGCGTTACAGGTTTGGACCTGTGGACGGCCTGAAGTAACCCGGTGAGAAACTATGACCGAACCTAAACGCCAGGCTGAGGCCTCCGAAGAAGCGCTGTGGCGCATTTTCACGGTGCCGGAAGCGCCAGACTCCACGCTCAGTATTATCGAGCAGAATATCTCGCAAAACCTGGCGGGTTTTCTGCGCGAAAGTATTGTCGCGGTGGAAAAACCGCTGTGGCAAATCGAGCGTGATTTTCAGGCTTATCAAATTCCGGCACAGCCAAAATTTGTTTCCGACTATGCTGAAAATATGATGCAAAAACTGGTCGCGCATTCGGTTCACACGGCGGCGCCTAGTTTTATCGGTCATATGACGTCAGCTTTACCTTATTTTGTGTTACCGCTGTCAAAAATGATGGTCGGGCTGAACCAGAATTTGGTGAAAATCGAAACTTCCAAAGCCTTTACCCCGTTAGAACGTCAGGTGCTCGGCATGATGCACCACTTGGTGTATGGTGAAACCGAAGGCTTTTATAAAAAATGGCTACATAGCGCCAATCATTCATTAGGCGCATTTTGTTCTGGCGGTACCGTCGCCAATATGACGGCGCTATGGATTGCCCGTAACCGCTTATTGCGGCCGGACGGCGATTTTAAAGGCGTAGCCAAAGAAGGTCTATTCCGCGCCATGCGTCATTATGGTTATCAGGATTTAGCCATTCTGGTGTCCGAGCGTGGTCATTATTCGCTGCGTAAAGCGGCTGATATTCTGGGGATTGGCCGTGATTTATTGATCCCGGTGAAAACCGATGCCAACAATAAAGTCGATAGCGTCGAAATGCGCCGGGTGGCTGCCGATTTAGCAGCGCGATCGATCCGCGTAGTGGCGATTGTTGGGGTTGCGGGAACGACCGAAACCGGTAATGTTGACCCCTTAGATGAACTTGCAGATTTAGCCGCCGAGCTTAAATGTCATTTCCATGTTGATGCTGCCTGGGGCGGTGCGACTTTACTCTCTGATAAATATCGTTATTTACTCAAAGGCATTGAACGTGCCGATTCGGTGACGATTGATGCGCATAAACAAATGTATGTGCCGATGGGCGCTGGGATGGTGGTATTTAAACATCCGTCCGCTGCCCATGCCATTGAACATCACGCCGAATATATCCTGCGTAAAGGCTCCAAAGATTTAGGCAGTCAGACGCTTGAGGGCTCACGCCCGGGTATGGCGATGCTGGTACATGCCTGTTTGCAGGTGATTGGCCGCGAAGGTTATGAAATTCTGATTAACCGTAGTTTAGAAAAAGCCCGTTATTTTGCCGGACTGATTGAGCTTCATGCCGATTTTGAACTGGTCACTGCGCCGGAGCTTTGTTTACTGACTTATCGTTATGTGCCAGCAGCAGTGCAGCAAGCGATGCATAAAGCGATGAGCGAAGGTGAGTGGGTGCGGGTGCAGAAATTTAACGAGCTGATTAGCGGCCTGACCAAATTTATCCAAAAACGCCAGCGCGAAGAAGGTAAATCTTTTGTGTCACGGACCCGGTTAAAACCAGCCACGTACCAGCGGCAAGATACGGTGGTGTTTCGGGTGGTGTTAGCCAACCCATTGACGACAGACGCTATTTTGCATGAAGTGTTAGCTGAGCAAATTGAACTGGCGGCGATGGATAAAGAGTTTTTGCCGAAGCTGCTGGCGATGAGTCGGGACTAAAGCGAGTTGCCCGGGATCAGTTGATCTGACTGATCCTGGGCACTAAATATCAGATCTGTAACAACCAATACCACAACGGTAAGGTGATAAAACTCACTAACAAACCAAAACCCACCAAATTCGCCACCATCCGTGGCGCCAGCCCAGCCATGATGGCGATAGCGCCTGCAGAAATCATTGGTGGCATCGCTGCTTCAAATACCGAAACTGTCACCGCTTTACCTTCCAACCCAAGTGCATAACAGCCGGCGTAAACCAATAACGGCATCAGCACCAGCTTAATGGTAATGCCGCTAAGCAGTGGTGATAACCGCTCGCCACCCAACGAAAAGCGCAAGGTAAAGCCAACCGCCACCATAATCAGCGGTACCAAAGTAGCTGCCAGATTATCAATCAGTGCCTGAAACAAGGGTGGGTAGCTAAAGTTTCGCAGTAACAGCGCCAGCATTAACGCCAGAAAGGGCGGGAAAGTGACAATTTTCAGGCTCATCGACTTGAGCGTAGCTTTTTCAGCACTCGGGCTGTAGGCCGCCGCCAGAATAGTGGAATAAGTTGCCAGCGCTACAAATGAACCCACCTGGTCATAAATCAGCGCATATGGCAGATGATCACCGCCAAAAAACGCTTCGATCATCGGGAAACCCAAAAACGAGGTATTGCCAAGCGGCAGCACAATGAGCAAGGCCGCTGTGATCTCGCGGCTCCAGCCAAAAATCCGGCTTAACAACAACACTGTCGCCACCACAATCAACAACAATATCCACGGCACCACAGCTGGGATAAGCAGGGCGGTGGAAAAGGTCAGCGCCGGAATTTTCTGTAAAATAAGCGCCGGCAGGGCGATATAAAGCACAAAAGCATTCAGCACCACCGGCGTATCGTCGGTAAATTTCGGGATCCGTCGCGCCAGCATGCCGATGCAAAGGTACATTAAAATCAGGAGAAAATTGTCCAACAGCGGGCTCCGCGTCTAAGTTGCCTGCACTGCTTTTACAGTGCAGAACTTGGTGTGCTGCCGATGATAACGCGTCAAAGCTTTACCCGCTATGCGACTTCGGTTGAATAGCAGATTTTGCCGGTTACAGTCGCTCGTTTATGCGTTGGTTTATGGGTGCAAGGCGCTGCCACTTTGCGCCAGCGGCCGAAGCGGCAGCTCAATGTAACTGCCCGCCAACCACTCCAGTTTCAGCGCCTCACCAGCATCAGCAATCGATTCCGCACTGACATCGCCGCCAGTGCCGTAATTGATTTGGGCAAAGGCATTCAGATTGACATTGGCCAGTAACAACAACCTGCTACCCTTGGCAATTTTTTTGCCAATCATCCGGCTACGCTGCAATACCACCCTCTGTGGTTTACCCGGCTGCAGCAATTGGCGTTGGCCTGGATCTTTGGCAAAACTGGCGCGGCCCAACAAATAACTCAGGTTGAAATACCGCCCTTCAGGGGTCACTTCAAACAAGGTCAGGCCTAAATCGACATCTTTTTTATTGAGCCTTAGCAGTAAGCTGGCACTAAAAGTTCCGGCCAGTTCCATCGCTTCTAACAAGGGCTCGGTTTGCAGCAGTAGGCCATTTTCAGGTACAAAAGCCGGTTGCAGCAAAGGCCAGGGGTAATAGTGTTGGTTATAACTTTGGCTGCGATCTTTAAAATCAATCCGTTGCGTGGCAATTACCGCTGTTTTTGCCGCTTCGTCGTATGTTGGTTTTGTAGTTGTGAGCCCGTACTCACCTTGTGTGGTTTTCGCGGCAAAATAAAACCGTTGTGGGGCCGACGCCAGTGCGGCCAGCGAAGGCGCATGCTGCCAGCTGTTGTCGTCCATCAACTGATAATTGACTTTGTCTTTCAGCAGCGCCGGTTTGGGCTGGCCTTTAAGCACATAATCGAACCAGCTGAACGTGAGCGCCAATACATCAAGATGAGCGACTTTATCCAGCGGATATTCCCGTAGCAAAACGTCATTACTGCCATGCTGCGCGCCGAAGTGGTCATAAGGCCCAATCACTAAATAGTGTTCCGCTGTCGGGTTATACCGCTGATGATCGCGGACATACTGCAGCGCGGAAATTTGCCCGTCATCGTAATAGCCGGTCAGGCTGAGCACCGGAATATGGAGGTTTTTGTATTCGGCGGCTGTGGGCACCATGCTTTGCCAGTAGGAATCAAAAGCCGGATGTTGCAGCCACTTTTGCAGCCATGGATTCGCTTGACCGGCAATTTGGTCAAAGTCGCGATAAGCACGGCCACTTTGGTACCAGCGTTGATTAACCTCATTGTCGTTGTGCGTGCGGTAGGCCTGGTTGTCATCGTAGCGGCCGTTACTGACAAAAAATGGCCAGGCATAATTGGCATTGAGGAAAATATTATTCTCCATCGGCAGGCCTTGCCCCGGAATCGCCGCTGCTGCCGGCACTATGGTTTTGAGCGCTTTGGGCAGGTTTTTCGCCGCCGCCCATTGCGTATAACCCAGGTAACTGCCGCCATACATCGCCACCCGGCCATCACACCAGGGCTGGCGGCTCAGCCAGTCAATGACTGCCGTCACGTCTTTAGTCTCGTTTTCATAAGGTGTAATGCGCGCCCGGCTGAATCTTTTGCCGCGTGAATCGGACATCACGCCAACATAACCGCGCGCAGCCGCAGTGATCGCATGCTGCAGATTTGCGGCTTCATCGGCATAAATCGACGCACTTAAAACGGCCGGTAATGGCTCGGAACGGCTTTTGCTACGCACCACTATGGCGGAGAGTTCAATACCTTCGCTGGTGGTGATCAGCACTTTGGTATCAATGTGATAACGCCGGTTTCGGTCGGCGTCTACCAATGGTGCCGCCTGTTGCTGCACTTTTGACAGCAAATAATAGTCGGCATAGGCACTGAAATAGCGGCGTTGTAAATCGGCTTTGTTTTTAAGATCTATTGCGCTGGTAGCGGCTTTTTCGCTGGCGGCTTCAAGCAATTGCTGGTGCAGTTGTTTTAACGGGTCTAAATTTTGCGCCGGATCACGAGCGATAAATGCCGTTGCCAAATGCGCTTGTGGATCTGGCAAGGAGCCAATAAGCTTTTGAAATACCTGCGGCAATACACTTTCGGGCGCGTCTCGGGTTAAGCGCGCCCGAGCCCATAATTCATAGGGCATCATTGCAAACGGGCTGGCATTGGCTCGCAGCTGTTGTTGGCTGGCGCGCCATTGTTGCAGCGTTGCCAAGGCAGCTTGCGGTTGATTTAATAACAACAATATACGTATTTTTTGTGCCGGCGTGGCATCGGCGACCAAGCTTTGCAGCAATTGTTGGTCTTCTGCGGTAAAGGAGCCGCTGGCGGCGAGCATTGGTAGTGGTTTTGGTTGCCATTGAGTTATTGGCGTATTGGCGCTGCCAAGGGGCGCCAGCAATAAACAGCCAACGAACACGGCAAATATCCGCACCACGACTGCCCAATAAAAGGCCCCACGCGACATAATATTTTCGGGTAGATAAGGGTTCACATTCAATTCCTTGGTGACTGTTGAAGCCACCAGTCTGGCTGGTTGTGGGGCTAAGGTCGTGATCAAGCGGTGATTTTTTGTGACCAAAAGTGACTTGGCGGCAAAACAGGGTATGATTTTGCAAATTTTGCCGGGGAGGCTGTAAATCAATGTTGTGGCAACTGGCGCAGATCCAATTTTGTGATGATAAACATTTGCTATGGCGGGACGGCGTGCAAATTCAGCTGGAGCCAAAACAAGCTGAAGTGCTGGCGTATTTTTGTCGTCATCCGGGGCGGTTAATCAGCCGGGATGAGTTTATCGCCGAAGTTTGGCAAGGTCAGATAGTCACCGACAACGCGATTAACCGAATCATTGCCAAATTACGCAAGTCGTTGGGCGATCCGGCCAAACACAGCGAATTTATTATTACCTTGCCGCGCAAAGGTTATCGGTTGATTGCGCCAGTTGCACTTGCGACCATCGCTGACCGGCCGCTGATGGCCGTGACTGCTAACGCTCTTGATCTAGCGGCTGCTGAAATCGCGGCGCAGCCAAAGCTCAACCATTCCCCAGCAATCGGCCGGTGGCTGATGTTGGTTTTACTGCTCGCCATCGGTTTGGGCTTCAGTTATTGGCAGGCAATGCCAAGCCAAAATCAGCCAACCAGTTTCAAACTAACACCGTTAACCCGTGAAAGTGGTGAAGAACTGCTGCCCGCTTTGGCGCCGGATGGCCGTTCGCTGATTTATTCGGCCGAGTATTCAGCAGAGCATTCGGCAAATCAGCAGCCAAACCTGGCGTTGTATCTCAAAGATCTGATCAGCAATGAAATTACTCTGCTGAGCAAAGAAGCGGGCTATTCAGGCAATGGCGATTGGTCTAGGGACGGTTTGCGATTTGCCTATTTTTACCAAAATGCCAACAGCTGCCAGATCAAACTGCTTGAGTTCCAACCGAATATCGCAGAAAAGCCTACCAACACTGCGGATCAATATGATGCGGCTAAAAAAATCCTGCAGCACAAAGTGGTGCATCAGTGCCCGGTTGGTAGTCATGGTAATGTGGCATTTAGTCATGATGGCAACACACTGATTTACAGCGAAAATCAGGGAACCGGCACTGCCTATCACATTTATCTGAAAAACCTGACGACCGGCGACATCCGTCAACCGGCGCAGCCACCCTTGGTACTGGCGGGCAACGTCGAGTTTGATTTACACCCAAGGCTTAACCAATTACTGATTTCATCACCGAATCAACACCAGCAGCTTTCATACTATTTGCTTGATATACCAAGCAATCAACTCAAACATTTATTCAGTAAAAACAACTGGTTCTGCTGTCCAATCTGGGATCAGCAAGGTGAGACCATCCTACAAACCGACGCCAGCCCATCTAATCAGCTGCTGCAATTTGGGCTGGATGGGCAACAACTGGCAACGATTTTCAGCACCGGACATGGCATTGGCAAGCTTCGGCGAGCGGGGGATGGCCAAAGTTATGTGTATTCTGGCTGGCAGGCGCGGCGCGAGATCCATGTTCAGCCGCTGTCGGGAGGCCTCGCGACGACACTGATCGCTTCTTCGGTCAGCGATTCGTTGCCAAAAATATCGCAGCGACAACAATTTTTGGCTTTTGTGTCGGATCGCAGTGGTAGTCGCGAGATTTGGTTGCATCAACTGGACAACGGCCACAACCGCAAACTCAGTGAATTTAACCGTAACGATTGGATCTATGACCTGCAATGGTCGCCGGATGATCGGCAATTAGCGGTGTTATTTGGTCATGAAATTCAGCTGCTGGATATCGCCAGCGGTCACAGCCAGACGTTAGCGATCCCGGTGCAGGAAATCCGAGGTTTGTCCTGGGTGAACCAGCATACGCTGGCGTTTAGTCTGCAACAGCAACAGCGGTGGCAACTGTTTCACTATGATCTGGGGTCGGATCAATTGCTGCAACAACCTAGTGATTGGGCCTATGCGCAGTATGATGCACTGACGCAGCGTGGGCTCCTAATGAACCAGCAGCTTCAATTCATGCTGGCAGGTCAGCCGCTGGCAATACAACTGCCGGGGATCACCGATCGCAGCCGGCGGTTTTATTTCAGTTTTTCAGCAGGGAAGTTGTATTTTCTACAACAAAAGCCCGATGCCGCAAAGGCGCAACTGCTGCAATCTGATATTGCTACCGGCGTAGCGACGATCATTGCGGAAATGCCAGCAAATACGCAGTTTAGTATTGGTCGTAACGGCCTATACTTTACGGTCGATAAGACGCCGGAAGCGGATATTTTCCAGTTAAGCCCGGCGCAGTGATGGATTGAAGTAAAAAAAACGCAGTCAGATAAAAAGTACTTATTTAAAAGCCGGTTCAGGCGAGTTCGTTAGTGGTTTGGTAAGCTCGTGTGGTGCGGTTAAAAAATCCGGTTGCCACAACAAACTGACCAACTGCTCTTTGGCTTTTTTGGGTAGTTTTTTCAGCTGAAATTCCCACTGACTAGCGATACTACGATTAGGCGCCTGATATTGCCAAACGAGTTGCAGCGGGCCTTTGCCGCGCAGTGCTTTGGCACCGCCGATAATTTCACCCTGATGCTGGCGTAACCTTCTGGCTGGGTCGGTACTAATGCCGGTGTAAAGCACGCCTTGCTGAGTGCGGATCAGATAAACAAACCAGGGGTTAGCAGGGTTGGAGCCATCGCCCACTATGGCCTGTATTTCTGGTTTATTGTGGTCGCACAGTTCTGCCATGAGGCTGGATATCCTGCAAAGGTTGATTCTGCTATACTCGCGTCCTTATTGGCGCCCGCATCTGGCCGCCGTTTTGGCAGCGCCGAATGCTCGGGATCTGCCTTGTTTCTGAAGGACAATTATGCAATTTGCAGATTTGGCGTTAAACGCGCTTATCTTAAAGGCAATCGCCGAGCAGGGCTACCAAAGCCCAACCCCAATTCAGCAAAAAACCATTCCGGTGATTTTACAAGGCAAAGATGTGCTGGGTGGTGCGCAGACCGGCACCGGCAAAACGGCCGCTTTTACTTTACCTATTCTGCAAAAACTCATTACTCAGCCAAAAACGCTGGAACCAAAGCAAATTCGTTGTTTAGTGCTGACGCCGACCCGTGAATTAGCCCAGCAAGTGGCGGACAATATCGCTGCTTATGCCCGGCATTTACCGCTGAAAACTGCGGTGTTTTATGGTGGCGTCTCGATCAATCCGCAGCTGGATGCCGCGGATGGCGGTTTGGATATTCTGATTGCAACGCCGGGTCGATTATTGGACCATTTACATCAGGGTACTATTAGCTTGTATCAGCTGGAAGTGCTGGTGCTGGATGAAGCCGATCGCATGCTGGATATGGGCTTTATCCACGATATCAAACGCATTATGGCCAAGTTACCACCCAAGCGGCAGACATTGTTGTTTTCAGCGACATTTTCGAATGATATTAAAGCCTTGGCTGACAATTTACTCAACAGCCCGGAACTGATTGAAGTGGCAACCGCCAACTCGGCGTCAGTGCAGGTACAGCAATTGGCGTTTCGGGTGGATTCACAGCGTAAACGCGAAATGCTTTCACATGTGATTGGCGCCCGGAACTGGCAACAAGTGTTGATTTTCAGCCGCACTAAACATGGCGCCGACCGCTTAAGTAAACAGCTGGCGCTCGACGGTATCGAGGCGGCGTCCATTCATGGCGATAAAAGTCAGGGCCACCGCACCAAGGTGCTGCAGGATTTTAAAAAGGGTGAACTGCGGGTGTTAGTGGCGACAGATATCGCCGCCCGTGGCCTGGATATAGAAGATTTACCAATAGTGGTGAACTACGATTTACCGCATGTAGCGGAAGATTATGTGCATCGGATAGGCCGCACCGGTCGGGCTGGTCGTTTCGGGCTCGCGGTAACGCTGGTGACACCAGATGATCTACCGATGCTTAGTCAGATTGAAAAAATGATTAAACAGGTGATTGAACAGCAGGTATTGCCTGGATATGAGCATAATCCGAAATTTAATCATTCCAGCAAAGCGAAAGAAGATCAGGCGGATGCCGAAGTGAAAATGAAAAAAACTTTGAGCAACAGCCGGAAGTTGTCGATAGAAAAATCAAAACTGCGAGCGGTTGCCCTTGGTAAAAAACGTCCGCAATAATTGTTAACTGCGGGGTGTTAACTGCGGGGTCAGAGTCAATTGTTAACAGAACTCTGTTAACAATTGACTCTGACCCCGAATGTTTATTTAACCGTCAACCGGTTCGGTCGGCGTACTCAGCGTCAGCTGATAAAAGGCTAAATCCAGCCAACGACCAAATTTAAAGCCCGCCTGGGTGATGGTGCCGCTATGCACAAACCCTAGCTTTTGATGTAGCGCGATACTGCCGCTGTTGCTGGCATCAATCCCACCGATCAATAAGTGATAGTTCTGCTGCTGCGCAGACTCAATCAGCTGCGCTAACATCATCCGGCCATAACCCTTTCCCTGATGTTCAGGATGGACATAAACCGAATGTTCCACTGAATATTTAAACGCCGGAAAAGCGCGGAAGGTGCCATAACTGCCAAAGGCAACCAGTTCACCTTCGGCATTTTTCAACCCCCACACCGGAAAATTGCCGGCCGCTTTGTTGGCGAACCACTGTTGCATGGTCGCCATCGTTCTGGGGTTGTATTCATAAAGGGCCGTGGTATGCAAAATGGCGTGGTTAAAAATTGCCAGGATCGCTTGAGCGTCCGTGTCAAACTGGCAAAGGGCAAGTTGCATCATCGGTCCTTAAAGTGGGTGGTTAAGCGCGGTATAAAGTTTTGATCAAATGAAAACCAAACTGCGTTTTCACCGGACCATGGATTTCCAGAATTGGTTTTTTAAACACCACGTCATCAAAGGGTTTTACCATTTGACCGGAGCGAAATTCGCCCAAATCACCGCCTTTTTTACCAGACGGACATAACGAGTGTTTTTTGGCTAACTCATGAAAACTGGCACCTTTTGCCAACAGCTGTTTCAGGTTTTCGGCTTCTTCCGAGGTTTTCACCAGGATATGACAAGCACAGGCTTTAGCCATTCAATGACTCCTTACAGTACAAACAAGGCGCGCCACGGCGACGCGGCCGCACAGTTTAATGGAAAACAGCGCGTGTTAACAGCATCTGTTTAGACCAGTTTTCTGCGGTTTTTTTAAGCAATATGCACTTTGCAATTGACAGAACAGGTCAAATCTTAGTAAAGCTATGTTTTATAAAAATAAAAAAGGAAACGAACAAATGGGTAAGTGGGTACTAAGAGTTTTTCTGCTGATTTTGGCAGCAATCACCGTGCTGGCGGTAAACGCAATTTGGTTTAAACCCTTTTCCAGCCGGGTGTTTTATGAGCGGGTATTTCTGGAATTTGGCTTAGAAAGCCCGGAACTGCTCACGCAATTACGGATGCTGGAAAGTATCGGCATTCGCAGCCATAACGCCAAACTGGACGACCGCTCGCAGCAAGCCGGCGACGCGCAACAAGCCAAGCTGAAAGCTGATTTGGCGACATTGCGCCAATACGACCGTAACGCCATGTCAGAGCAGGAAAAGCTCAGTTACGACATGCTGGAATGGTTTATGGCGCACGGTGCTGAAGGGGAGCAATGGCGGTACCATGGTTATCCGGTGAACCAATTATTCGGCGTACAAAATGCCCTGCCAAATTTTATGGTCAACAGCCATCCACTGCATGATTTAACCGACGCCGAACATTACATTGCACGACTAGATCAATTTAACCGGGTGTTTTTGCAGGTGGTGGAAGATTTGCAGATCCGAGCTAATAAAGGCGTGATCCCGCCACGCTTTGTGCTGGAAAAAGTGCTGGCAGAGATGCAGGGTTTTACCAAAGGCCCGGTTGATCAGCAGCTGCTCTATAAACACTTTGCTGGCAAAGTAGATGCCATCGAAGGCATCGACGCCGAAACAGCCACTGCGCTGAAACAAAAGGTTGCGACGGCTATTGAAAGCTCGGTGTTACCGGCTTATCAGCATTTAACCGAATATCTGCAAGCCTTGTTGCCACAAACCACCACCGACGATGGAGTGTGGAAGTTACCCAATGGCGAGGCTTATTATGCTTATATGCTCAAAGAGCACACCACCACCGATTTAACCCCAGCGCAAATTCATCAGCTGGGATTGGATGAAGTGGCACGTATTCAGCAGCAGATGCTGACCACATTACAGGCGCAAGGCATCAGCGGTGATCACGTACCGACCATGATGAAAGCCTTGGGCGACGACCCAAGATTTCTGTATCCGGACACGGCCGAAGCGCGGTTACAAATTCTGGCTGACTATAAAACCATTTTGGCGGATATCAATACCCGTTTAGACGGCGCTTTTAATATCAGACCCAAAGCAGCGATGGATGTGCAACGGGTGCCGGAATTTAGTGAAAAAACTGCGCCAGGTGCTTATTACAATGCGCCAGCAATGGACGGTTCGCGCCCTGGGGTGTTTTACGCCAATTTATACAACATCAAGGCCACGCCAAAATTCAGCATGAAAACGTTGGCGGTGCATGAAGGCATTCCTGGTCACCATTTCCAGATTGCCATTCAGCAAGAGTTACAAGGCTTGCCGACCTTCCGTAAAATTCTACCCTTTACCGTGTACGCTGAAGGTTGGGCGCTTTATACCGAACAGTTGATGGCCGAGCGTGGTTTGTATCAGGATGATCCTTTTGGTGATTTAGGCCGGTTACAGGATGAATTATTCCGCGCCATCCGCTTAGTGGTTGATACCGGTATCCACCATCATCGCTGGACGCGCGAACAAGCGATTGAATATATGGCCGGTAATTCCGGCATGGCGGCTTCAGATGTCGAAGCAGAAATTGAGCGCTATATCGTGATGCCAGGCCAGGCTTGTGCTTACAAAATTGGCATGCTGAAAATTGTTGAGCTTCGCAACAAGGCGCAAACCGAGCTCGGTGAAAAGTTTAAGCTGACCGATTTTCATGATGTGGTGCTGAAAAATGGCTCGATGCCAATTACGATTTTGCAAAGAGTGGTGGAGCAATATATCAGTGATACGAAGGCCAAAGCCTAGTTGCAATAACGTCTGAAACAGCACGGAAATTAAATAAGGCCTAAAAAAGAAACCCCACTGCACGCAGTGGGGTTTTTATTATCCAGCGCTGTTAATGCGCTTCTTGTTTGTTTTCAAGTACATCAAGTTTAACTTTGGTCACGCCGCCTACTTGTTTCAGCGCGGTGGTCAGCGCTAATAAATCGGCATCGGCGCTCGCTTGCAACACCAGTACCTGTCCTTTGTTGAAGCTGTGTAACTGTTTCAGACCCAGACGGGTAGCTGCAGCTTTGACTGCGGCTGCATCATTGCTCAGTACGCTGATGCGACCTGTCACGACGGCCAGTTCACCACTCAGCACATTACGCACCACCACATTGGTTTGTACTCTGTTCGAGGCTGCAGGTTGTTGCACATTGATCACTTGCATTTCACCAACATTCTCAACAACTTGTCTGTCATCGGTGTTCTCAGCTGTTACTGCGACCAGGCCTGGCTGGATCTGATAAACGCCAAATGTCGTTTGTGGTTCCGATTCAGCAGTCTGGGCAAGCGCAACTGGTGTTGTAGTTGCAACCAAAGTTGCCAGTAATAAAGTTGATAATTTCATCTGATTCATTCCACTAATTAATTGCCGAATACCCGGACCGCAGCACTGGTGACGACACTTGGTTGCTTGTTATTCAGGTAGCCTTTGGTATTCAGGATGCCACCTGTGGCATTAATGTCCGCACCGTTTGCATCCAATACTTTGATTTTCCAGGTACCTTTGGCTTTTTCACCGAAAAATGCGTTCGAAAGAAACACATGATCTTTCAGGATATGCCGTTGGTAGTAAAGTTCACCGGCAGCTGGCATCACCAGTGCTTGTTTAGAACTAAGCAGTACACTGCGGGTTCCTTGTGGTGAAGTCACTTCAATCGCGAGGTCGATACCTGCTGTCGTGTGGAACTCTTTGTACAGCTGATTTTGAGCATTTACAGCCAACGTCATATCGTCGTTCAGTACGTTAAATTTGAACTGAGCACCTTCCAGCGTAATATCATCAGCGACTTCGATACTAATTTCGGCACCAGTGACCGAGTTATCAGGTACCGGCAGAGCCAGTGGTTGAGCAGCAGCAACCCAAGCTGACATTTTCAGCTCACCCAGATTCCGGGTGTAAGATTTTGCCAGTTCAACAGCTTTACCAGCATTCACGCGACCAAAACCGTAATAGTTATTGTGCTCAAATCCGGCTTTGTTTTTAACCCAACCATCATGGGCGACAAATTCACCATCCGCTAACGTCAGTTTGACCTTGGCATTGGTTGGATCCACTTTGGTGCTGCTGGCCGCCAGAATATGCTTCACATCACGGTAGCTCAGGTTTGGATTTGCAGACAACATTAAGGCGATTACACCAGCGGCGTTTGGAGCTGCGGATGAAGTACCATTGAAGCTTGAAGTGTAATTACAGCTTGGATTGTCATCGTGGCCAGGGGTGTTAAATGGGTACCAGGCAGCAAAATAACCAGGTTCATCGGCGACAACGGTGTCGTAGTAATCTGCATTGGCAAAGCTAGAGTAACCACGTAAACAAGTCATCTGATCGGTTGTCACCATGGCCGGTGCTGTATCACCATATTCGCCTGATGGTGCCGCGACAAACAGGTTGGCGCCAGCAGTAGAGTAGCTGGTGTGTTTACCATCAGAATTAACTGAACCAATCGAAATGTAATACGGCGTCGCCTGTGAAGGTTCCATATTGCCGTTGTAGCAAGTTAAACCAAGTGTTCTTGCTCCGTTGGCCGAGCACAGGTTGTTTTCGCGGCTGCCGCTGCGGAAACTGTTGCCACTGGATTTGGTGTTGACTGCGCCTTTGCCGTTACGAAGTTCAACCGAAGAAAATTGTTGAACGGCTTCGTCCAGCACATCATATTCCAGAGCACCAGGGTGAGTTATACCGTAGCTGCGGTTAAACACAGCTAAAGGTTCTGATGATTCAATGCCGCTGCCTGGAATACCATGTGACAGGAAATAGGCCAGATCGGTCTGGGCGGACAAATAGTTCATGCCAATTAATTTTGCGTCCGGCGCCACACCGTGACCGCCTTTACCATTCCAGCCTACGGCGGCGATAAGTCCGGCAACGCTGGTACCATGGTCACCACGGGCAGATGTTGGGCTTGGATCTGTTGGCTTAGCAACATTGGCGATAAAGTTCAGTGAACGATTCGGCAGAATGTTTGCTTCTAAATCTTCGTGAGCAAGTTCCAAACCTGAATCTACCACCACTGCGATGGTATTTTGGCCGGTTGCGCCCAGAGCATAGGCCGCTGGCACGTTCATATCCTGACCTGGTACTAATACTTGTTCCCATTTAGCCATTTGAGCGGCCGCAGATTTTTTGGCAGTCGCTTCGTCCTGGCCAATGCTCTTATAGAGATCAACCATGTATGCCAGAGCTGATTCGCCCAATGAGTAAGCACGTTGACCGGTATTCTTCAGTGCCCATTGTTGTGATTGCAATGGATCGCCTGCCGCAGCTGAGATAGTGAGAGTATTGCTATTGCGCAATTCACCGTCAGAAACAGTGAAAGTAATGCTGCTGGCGGTATTTTTGGTCGGGGTAAACACAAAATTCAGACCATTAACTGTCAGGGTACCGTTGCTCAGCTGATACACACCATTCTGAGCGGCAATTGTATTTGAGCCTTCGGAAATAGATACAATTGATAAAGGATCGCTGTCGGCGTCGGACGCTTTGAAGGTGCCTTGTACCGGGATCCACATTTTGGTGCCGCTGATTGCAGATGGCGCTGTGTTAGGGCCGATATTGTTATCGCCGCTACCATTACAAGCGGTTAATGCCAGCAAAACTGCGGCTGATAGCATCGATTTTCTTACAAGTTGCATACAGTTCCTTGGATACGTTTATTTGTTTTGGTTAATGATGTAATAAAAATGCGTCCGGATGCTACCACCATAGTTAATTTGATTGCCATATGTAATTTTGTGTGATGGAACTAAGTGCTTAAAAATTAACCTTGCATTTTGTATACACAAACTGACGGAACATTTATTTTATATATAAATCATGTGGTTAATTTATTTTTTTTTGCGAATTTTTATAGATTTCAGAAACAAGTGCCAAGGGCTATAAACCGGTGTTTTGCTGACGGAACCATGGGGGATGACTGCCAATAAGTGTCGTTATCTGTGAAAGCGATGATTGCGGTTATGTATCGGATCGCTGACGCTGGTTATGCGGGTGGTACCTGCGACATAAGGTGTGATCAAAGAAGTGTCAAAAGAACTGATATCGGATAGAACAAAGGTGGGTTACCCCACCTTTGTTAGTGACTCATCGAGTCGTTGCTCAGCTAACAGATGCACAGCTATGTGTTGCTAAACGAATAGTGATACCGAGTGTTTCAGGCCGGTTGTTGCTGGGTAATGCAGTGCACATTACCGCCACCAAGCAGAATTTCCCGACCTGGTACTGTGACGATTTGATGTTGTGGGAAGATTTTACTTAAAAGCTCCACCGCCACTGCGTCCATCGGGTCATCAAACGTAGGTAATACCAGACCGCCATTACATAAATAAAAATTGATGTAAGAGCCCGCTAAACGCGCTTCGGCTTCCCGTGGTGTGGCTGCGCCGGTTAAATCGACCGAGGCGTATTCTTCAGCTTTGGCCAGCAACGGGCCCGGTACCGGCAGTTTATGAATAATAAACTTGCGGCCTTTGGCGTCAGTGCTGTTTTCCAGTACTTCCAGCGCAGCTTTCGAGCGGGCGTATTGTGGATCGGACTTATCGTCTGTCCAGGCCAGCAGTACTTCACCCGGGCGGATAAAGCAGCACATATTGTCGACATGGCCGTCGGTTTCATCGTTAAAGATGCCGTCTTCGAGCCAAATCACTTTGTCGATACCTAAATAATCCGACAGTTGCTGTTCGATTTGCGCTTTGGTCAAATCCGGGTTGCGGTTGGGGTTTAATAAACACTCGGCGGTGGTCAGCAAAGTGCCTTCACCATCGGTGTGAATGGCGCCACCTTCCAGCACAAAACCTTCGGTGCGATAACGGGCCATGCCTTCGACATTCAGCACCTTTTGTGCCACTTGATCATCCAGATCCCAAGGGAAATACAAACCGCCATTGAGGCCGCCCCAGGCGTTAAATGTCCAGTCGACACCCCGTACTTCGGTGCCATTGGTGACAAAAGTTGGGCCAGTGTCGCGACACCAGGAGTCGTTGTTGGAAACTTCAATGACCCGGATTGGGTGAGTCGTCGCTTCAAGGCTCAGCTGCGCCTGGGCATTGGCAAACTGGCGGGCTGATGCCATCACCGTTACCGGTTCAAACCGGGCGATGGCGCGAATAACAGCACAAAAGGCTTGCTGCGCTGGCTTGGCACCCAAACGCCAGTTATCGGTGCGCTCCGGCCACACCAGCCAGGTTTGCTTGTGCGTCGCCCATTCGGCTGGCATATAAAAACCATCAGCGCGTGGGGTGCTGGTTAAGGTTCGATCAGAAATATATCCGCTCACGTCAAGATCCTGCATTTGGGAAGGATTGCCTTCTACTTTGAAATGACATCAGGCCAGATAAATCCGGCCTGAACTGAGTTAAATAGAGTGGTGCGTTGCGCTGTTGCTGTTATTCAGCTATGTTACTCAGCTCTGTCACTCTGCGCTATTGCGCGGCACTGTTTTGCCATCTTTGGTCAACAGCGTATCGAAGATATCGATGCGACGGTCACGGAACACACCCCAGCTGCGACGGATATGCGCCAGTGCGTCTAAATCAAAGGTGTGCACCAGTACCGCTTCGCTGACTTCGTCAGCTTCCTGCACTTTGGCACCAGACTGGTCGGCAATAAACGAGCTGCCGTAGAAAGTGATAGAGAAATCATCTTCGCTTTCAGTACCAATCCGGTTGGACGCAATCAACGGCACTAAGTTAGCTGCGGCATGGCCTTGTTGCGTGCGCTGCCAGTGGTCGCGTGATGAAATGGTTGGGTCATGTGGTTCACTACCGATAGCGGTAGGGTAGAACAACAGCTCTGCGCCCATCAGTGCCATGCTGCGGGCACACTCAGGGAACCACTGATCCCAGCAAATACCGATACCGATTTTAGCATATGCAGTATCCCAGACTTTAAAACCGGTATCGCCCGGGGTGAAATAGTATTTTTCGCTATAGCCAGGGCCATCCGGAATATGGCTTTTGCGGTAAGTACCGAGGTAAGAACCATCGGCATCGACAACTGCGACGCTGTTGTACAGGCAGTTGCCAGCGCGCTCATAAAAGCTGATTGGCAATACCACTTTGAGTTCTTTGGCGATTTTCTGGAAATGCAAAAAGGCAGCGTTTTCTTCCAGCGGCACGGCAAAATTCAGATAATCAGGTTTTTGCTTCTGGCAGAAATAGTTACGTTCAAACAGTTCCTGTAACAGGATAATCTGCGCACCCTGGCTGGCCGCTTCACGTACCAGTTTTTCGCCACGGGCGATATTTTCTTCGACATTCCAGCCACCAATCATCTGGGTGGCGGCAACTGTAACGTTACGCATGCAACATTCTCCAAAGCAAAAGGAAAAAAGAAAACATTACTTTAGCCATAAACCCTGCTGACGGCAAAACTTCTGCATCGGATGCTCGCTGGCTAAAGCAGTGTGGGCGCGCAAAATGCCGGATTTTTCGCCGCACGTCAACGCATTTTTGGTGACAGATTTGGCTTTGGCAGCTGATTGAATCAGCTGGGAATTGTTATGTCGGAGATCTGAATAAAGATGGGATTTTTATGCGGGATCTGACCTGCCAAGTGGTGATGATGGATCACCACATGGCAGTAGAACAATAGCCTAACCTTTGGCAAGTTTTGCTGCTAACAGCAGTAACTCCGGCTGCAATCGGGTTTTATAGTTGATATGGACATAACTAAACTGCACTTCAGCTTTGGTATTCAACACATAGACTGCCGGTGCCGGCAATACCGCCTGGCCGGTGCTGTCATAGGTTAAGTTGATACCATAACTGCCTTTGTATAAAGCAGTGGTTTTGGCATCCAGGTAATAAGCGATACCAAAGGCTTTGGCGGCACTGAGTTTTTCATCCGACAGCAGGGTATAACTTAAAGCAACGTCTTTGGTCGATTGTTGTGATTTACTGACGGCGAGCGGCGCTTCCGGGCTGATGGCAATAATCTGATAGCCAAGTTTGGCAAATTCGCCTTCCACTTGTTGCAGGCCAGCAAGCTGCGTATTGCAATATGGGCACCAGCCGCCACGGTAAAACACCAGTACCGTTGGTTTTTGCTTGATAGTTGCGGTTAAATCAACGGTTTTTCCGGCTTGATCCAGCACCGAAATCGCTGGCACTGTCATGCCGTTTAATAAAGGACGTACAGTGTCCGGGCTGGTAGCAATTTCTGCGGCAGTGGAAAAAAATGCCGAGGCAGAAAAAAATGTTAAGGCGAGCAGCTTGGTGGTTTTTTGTAAAATGGTCATCGAAAATCCTTTATGAGCAGAAGTGCCCGATAAGAACGATCTGGGCAGGAATTTCTTTCAGCCGAGGCCAAAATTATTGATTAATTTGATCCTGCTTGGCAGAAGGCCGCTAATTCTCAGTTAGAATGCCAGGCAGAAAGCTTCTGCTAACAGCAGAAAATTGATCCAGATTTAAATAAAGGTGCAGCCGTGTTTGATGTAGTGATAGTCGGTGGGGGCATGGTCGGGGCGTCGCTGGCGCTGAAGTTTAGTCAAAGCGGGCTGAAAGTCGCCTTGCTGGAAAAAACTAATCCACCACAGCTGTCGCCACAACTCTCGGCAGTTGCGCCGGTTGATTTACGGGTCAGCGCAGTTAACCGGCGCAGCGAACAATGGCTGAGCGAACTTGGCGCCTTTCAGGCCATTCCGCCACAGCGGCTTTGTCCGTATCAACGCCTGCAAGCCTTTGAAGCTACTGACGGTAAGGTAACTGGCGCCGAATTGACCTTTACCGCCGAAGAAATCAAGCAGCCGCATCTTGGGCATATCATTGAAAACAATCAAATTCAGGCGGCGTTATGGCAGCAGTTTCCCGCCGAACTTTCGGTATTTTGCCCGGCGACCATTGTTTCACTACAACAAGAAAGCAACTACGCCAGCCTGCAGACTCAGGAATTTGGTGAAATTCGGGGTCGGTTGTTAATAGCTGCTGATGGTGGTACCTCGCAGCTGCGCACTTTGGCCGGCATCGGCAGCAATGGCTGGCAATATCAGCAGGGTTGTCTGGTCGCCACAGTTGAAACCGAATACGCCCAGCAAGACATCACCTGGCAGCAATTTACCGAACAAGGGCCAAGGGCATTTTTACCGCTACCAGGCGCTATGGGTTCTTTGGTCTGGTACGACAGTCAGCAACGGGTCAAACAGCTGGCAGCGCTTAATCGTGACGAGCTTGCCCAGCAAATTCAGCAGCATTTCCCGGAAAAGCTCGGCAAAGTGAAAGTACTACAACAAGGCTGGTTCCCGCTGACCCGGATGCATGCAAACCGATACAGCGCTGGCAGAGTGGTGTTGGTCGGTGATGCGGCGCATACCATTAATCCGTTAGCCGGGCAGGGTGTGAACTTAGGCTTTGCCGATGCCAAGGTATTGGCAGAACTGGTGCTGGCGGCAATGGCTGCTGGTGAGGATCCGGCGAACTCAGTATTGCTGGCAAAATACCAGCAGCAACGGAAAAATGCTAATTTATTGATGATGTCGGCGATGGATGGTTTTTATCAGTTGTTTAACAGCACATCACCGCTGTTTCGGTTTGCGCGTAAAGCAGGGTTAACGCTCGCCGCCAATGCCGGGCCGTTAAAAGCCTGGGTCGGTGCTTATGCGGCAGGGTTGAAGTAACTGGGATCAGTAACAAATTAACAAACGGGGTCAGAGTCAATTGTTAACAGGAGACTGTTAACAATTGACTCTGACCCCGGAAAAAAGAAAACCCAGCCGAAGCTGGGTTATCAAAGAATGGCAGGGGTACAGGGATTCGAACCCCAGAATGGCGGGATCAAAACCCGCTGCCTTACCGCTTGGCTATACCCCTGCAGAAAACATGTGACTTAAACGTATGAACTGATGACCATACTGCCACTAAAATTAATGGCAGGGGTACAGGGATTCGAACCCCAGAATGGCGGGATCAAAACCCGCTGCCTTACCGCTTGGCTATACCCCTGCAGAAACTGCAGAATTCTTACTTGCTTGGTGCGGAAAGAGAGACTCGAACTCTCACGCCTCGCGGCGCTGGAACCTAAATCCAGTGCGTCTACCAATTTCGCCATTTCCGCATACACTGGACGAACAAATTAAGTGGTGGCTACAGCGGGAATCGAACCTGCGACCCCAGCATTATGAGTGCTGTGCTCTAACCAGCTGAGCTATGTAGCCACTATGTCTTAGTTGTCCTAAGCAAGTGGCGCGTATTATGCTCAGATGCATTTTCATCGTCAACCGTTTTTTTACCGCATTAAAGCGCTTTGCGTTTGATTGCTGAAATTCTATCCAGATTGTTGACATCTCGGTCAATTTTGCCGCGAATCCAGGCAAATTCAGCTGATAAAAGATGGGGTTTCGGTATTAATTCCGTTAGTATCCAACCCGACGCTGCATCCAAATCAGCGTTCCGACTGCAGCCAAGACTGCTAATTTATGCAATTGCATAAAAAATATTACAGGAGAATTGATGTCGACCTCAACGACCACCGCCAACACCACAGCACCACCACGCTGGCCAAGGCAACTGCCGTACATTATTGCCAGTGAAGCCTGCGAGCGTTTTAGCTTTTATGGCATGCGCAATATTCTGACGCCATTTTTAATGACTGCCTTGTTGTTGGCTATTCCGGAAGAGCTCCGCGCCGGAGCTGCCAAAGACGTGTTCCACTCATTTGTCATCGGGGTGTACTTTTTTCCTTTATTAGGCGGCTACCTGGCCGACCGGCTGTTCGGCAAGTACAACACGATTTTATGGCTAAGCCTGATTTACTGTATCGGCCATGCCTTTCTCGCCATTTTTGAACACAGTGTGCAAGGGTTTTATACCGGCTTATTCTTAATTGCGTTGGGATCCGGCGGCATTAAACCTTTGGTGTCATCCTTTATGGGTGACCAATTTGACCAAAGCAATAAGACGTTAGCGCGCAAAGCCTTTGACTGGTTCTATTTCACTATTAACTTCGGCTCATTTTTCGCGTCGTTATTTATGCCGCTGCTGCTGAAATATTATGGCGCCGCTGTTGCCTTTGGTATTCCTGGCATTCTGATGTTTATCGCGACGTTATTTTTCTGGTTAGGCCGCAAACGATACGTCAACGTGCCACCGGAGCCGAAAAATCCCCATGGTTTTTTACCAGTGATCCGTACCGCGCTAATGGCTAAACAAGCCGGGCAGACCAATAGCGGTTTGTATGTGGCTATTGTTGGCGGTGCGTTAGCGGTGTATGCCTTGTCGCAAATGAGCTCGCTCGGTATTGTGGCGGCGCTTTGTCTGGCGCTGGTGCTGATTATGGGTTTTGGTGGGGCAGGTGCTGCGTTGCAACTAGAGCGCGCGCGTGGTGTGCATCCTGATCATGCTGTGGATGGTGTACGTTCGGTACTTAGAATTTTGATTTTATTCGCACTGGTGACACCATTCTGGTCCTTGTTCGACCAAAAAGCTTCGACCTGGATTTTGCAGGCTAATGATATGGTAAAACCTGAATGGTTTGAACCAGCGATGATGCAGGCATTGAATCCGGCGCTGGTGATGATCCTTATTCCTTTTAATCATCTGGTGCTTTATCCATTTCTGGAAAGATGCGGTGTGCAATTAACCTCGTTGCGCAAAATGGGTGCTGGCATTGCGGTGACCGGCGTCAGCTGGATTGTGATTGGCAGTATTCAGCTGATGATGGATTTGGGCACGCCAATGAATATCATGTGGCAAATCCTTCCGTACGCGCTTTTGACGATGGGCGAAGTGCTGGTATCGGCCACCGGATTGGAATTTGCCTATAGTCAGGCACCGGCGGCGATGAAAGGCACCATCACCAGTTTCTGGAACTTGTCGGTCACGGTCGGTAACCTTTGGGTATTGCTGGCCAATAACAGCATTAAAACCCCGACGGTGACGGCGCAGGTGGTGCAAAGTGGCTTGAGTGAAACGGCGTTTCTGATGTTCTTTTTTGCTGCTTTCGCATTGTTGGCGGCGACGATCTTCGCGCTTTATGCCAGAAGTTATCCGATGCAGGATAATTACCGACCAGTGGGGTAAGAGATACTGGCAAACCATGCGGCTGATTTGCCTTTATCCAAAAACAACAAAGCCACCGCAAGGTGGCTTTGTTTTATAAGCTGGATCGTCTAGTCCTTAATGGTATAGACGCTAAAAGCTTAGACGTTAAACAAGAAATGCATCACGTCGCCGTCTTTACAGACGTAGGTTTTACCTTCCACTTTCAGCTTACCGGCTTCTTTGGCGCCAGCTTCACCGTTACAGGCGATAAAGTCATCAAAAGCGACGACCTGAGCGCGAATAAAACCACGTTCGAAGTCAGTGTGGATCACGCCAGCAGCTTGTGGTGCAGTGGCACCAACCGGAATAGTCCAGGCGCGAACTTCTTTTACACCAGCAGTGAAGTAGGTGTGCAGGTTCAACAGCGAATAACCGCCACGAATAACACGGTTTAAGCCTGGTTCTTCCAAACCCATAGACTCTAAAAACTCAGCTTTTTCTTCGTCTTCCAGCTCAGCAATTTCAGACTCAATCGCGGCGCAGATGGCAACCACAATAGCGCCTTCTTTGGCGGCGATGGCGCGAACGACATCTAAGTGCGGGTTATTTTCAAAACCATCTTCCAGCACGTTGGCGATATACATCGTCGGCTTGATGGTTAAGAAATTCATATATGAAACTAAGGCTTTTTCATCATCGGATAAATCCAGCTGACGCAAAGTCAGGCCTTCTTCCAGATGTTTTTTGATTTTTTCCAGTACTTCAATTTCAGCTTTGGCGTCTTTGTCACCGGCCTTAGCTTTTTTGCTGACGCGGAAAATGGCTTTATCAGCGCTATCCATATCTGACAATACCAGTTCCATATTGATGGTATCGATATCGTCGGCCGGATCAATTTTATTGGCAACGTGGATGATGTTGTCATCTTCAAAACAACGCACGACATGGCCGATGGCATCAGTTTCGCGGATGTTAGCCAGGAATTTATTGCCCAAACCTTCACCTTTGGAAGCGCCTTTGACTAAACCAGCGATATCCACAAATTCCATGGTGGTTGGCAAAATACGCTGCGGATTGACGATGGCAGCCAGTTGCTGCAAGCGTGGATCCGGCACTGGCACTACGCCGGTGTTTGGTTCAATGGTACAAAACGGGAAGTTGGCCGCTTCAATGCCTGCTTTGGTCAACGCGTTGAATAAAGTAGATTTACCGACGTTTGGTAAACCAACGATGCCACATTTAAAACCCATGAGATGATCCTTTGAACTGAATACAGGCGTGCCTGCGAAATCGAAATTGTACCGAAACCTACAGCTTCAGTGCTTGCGGCTGTTACAGCAAATGCTAAACCGCGGCTTTAAAACTATGTAACCGGTGCTGGGCTTTCACCAGATCCTGCTGTTGCCAAAGCTCAAAACAGCGCAGACTTTCGTCCAGCGCATCTTCAATCAGCTTTTGCTCTTGCTGCGGCGCTTTGCCGAGCACATAACCTGTGACTTTGTCTTTATGACCCGGATGGCCAATACCCAGTCGCAGGCGATAAAAATTCGGATTATTGCCAAAATTGGCGGCAATATCTTTTAAGCCATTATGGCCGGCGTGGCCACCACCGAGTTTCAGCTTGGCAATGCCTGGTTCCAGCGCCATTTCATCATGCGCAACCAGAATAGCTTCGGGTGGAATTTTGTAAAACTGCGCCAGGGCGAGAACCGCTTTGCCGCTTAAGTTCATGTAGGTCGTCGGCACCAATAACTTGATTTCACGGCCTTCGAACAGGAACTTGCCGGTCAGGCCATAAAACTTGGCTTCGGCTTTGAGAGAAGTATTAAAACGACGGGCCAGTTGTTCAACGAACCACTGGCCTGCGTTGTGACGTGTATTGCTGTATTCGGGGCCCGGATTTCCCAGGCCCACGACTAACTGAATTGCTTCAGTCATTATTACTCAGCAGCGTCGTCTGCTTTACCAGCTGGTTTGTTTACAGAAACAACCGCCTGGTCATGACCAGCGCCTTTAGCCAGTTCAGCGATAACTACGCCAGCTGGAACTTTCAGGTCTGATAAGTGCAGAGTTACACCAACTTCAACATCAGCTAAATCCACTTCGATGAATTCAGGTAAGTTTTGTGGCAGAACTGTGATAGCCAGTTCGTTGATATGGTGAGCAACAACACCACCTTTTTTCACTGCAGCAGCTTCGTTGATGAAGTGTACAGGAACAACAGTGTGCAGTTCATGACCAGCTTCAACGCGTTGGAAGTCAACGTGAGTTACTTTTGGTTTGAACGGGTGACGTTGCATAGCTTTAACGATTGCTTTCACTTCTTCACCACCGACGTTGATAGTCAGGATGTGCGTGTAGAAACCTTCGTTGGCTTGAGCCTGGATCAGTTTATTGTGCTCCAGCGTGATAGATACAGGGGCTGCAGAGCCACCGTAGATGATAGCTGGAACTTTGTCCGCGTGACGCAGGCGGCGGCTCGCACCTTTCCCCAGGTCGTTACGAACTTCAGCATTTAACGTGTAAATGGCGTTAGACATGTTTATCTCCAAAAATGAATTGCTCTGGTTTCCGCGACCAGAAAACCAGAAAGAAGCTTCTTCCGGCTGGCGGAAAAAAGCGCGACATAATAGCACCGGGCATTAGATGCCGCAAATGAAAAAGGCGCCTTAAGCGCCTTTGTATCGAAGAGGTCAGTAAAAAGCAGGTTTAAGCAGGCAAAACCTGCTTTTTCCCGATTTGTATCAAGCTTAATCAAACATCGAAGAAATGGATTCTTCATTGCTGATGCGGCGGATACATTCGGCCATCATTTCGCTTAAGGTCAGCTGTTTAACTTTGCTGACGGCTTTCATTTCCGCTGACAGTGGAATGGTATCGGTGATGATTAGCTCGTCAATCACTGAATTGGCGATGTTTTCCGCAGCGTTGCCAGAGAATACCGGGTGCGTGGCGTATGCAAACACACGACGGGCGCCTTGTTCTTTTAGCGCTTCAGCGGCTTTACAGAGCGTGCCGCCGGTGTCGATCATATCGTCGACGATAATACAATCGCGATCTTTCACGTCTCCGATGATGTGCATCACTTGCGCGACGTTGGCTTTTGGCCGGCGTTTATCGATGATGGCTAAATCGGCGTCGTTTAACAGTTTAGCAATTGCACGGGCACGCACTACACCACCGATATCCGGTGATACCACCACTGGTGCCTGGAATTCACGTTTACGCATGTCTTCCAGCAATACTGGAGATGCAAACACGTTATCCACCGGCACATCGAAGAAACCCTGAATTTGTTCAGCGTGCAGATCTACGGTCAGCACGCGGTCAACACCAACGCTCGACAGGAAGTCAGCAACAACTTTGGCGGTAATAGGCACCCGGGCAGAGCGGACACGACGGTCCTGGCGGGCATAACCAAAATATGGAATAACAGCGGTGATACGGCCGGCAGAGGCGCGGCGCAGGGCGTCTACCATTACAATGAGTTCAATCAGATTGTCGTTGGTCGGGGCGCAGGTTGACTGGATAATAAAAACGTCCGATCCACGGACGTTTTCATTAATTTGCACACTGACTTCTCCATCGCTGAATCGGCCGACTTCGGCGTCGCCCAGTTTGATATACAAACGGCTGGCAATTTTCTTGGCGAGTTCTGGTACGGCATTACCAGCGAATATCTTCATGTCGGGCACGGTAGGATCCTCAGGGCGGTTTTGAGTCCGGTTAAAATCTTTAGCCAGGCGGTGGCGAACCCGGCTTCACGTTATACGGCATGTTCCAACACGGCCAATAAAGGCGACCGGTTGACCCCTCGCGCGACAAATCCACGGCAGTTGGCGGGTAAGTCGGCAAGGGCTCGACGAGCACTGAGTTCGTCCGGGAATTCAGCGAACAGACTGGCGCCAGTACCCGTCATTCGAG
Source organism: Rheinheimera sp. SA_1 (assembly GCF_001669775.1). Taxonomy (GTDB): domain Bacteria; phylum Pseudomonadota; class Gammaproteobacteria; order Enterobacterales; family Alteromonadaceae; genus Pararheinheimera. The sequence continues at coordinate 314,534 of NZ_LXWK01000011.1, read as the reverse complement.
ACGGCGCGTATTCTACCAACCACTGTAAGGTTATTGCAACAAGCGGGTAGAGACGTACAACCAGTGATTGGCAGTCATTGCGCCAGTTTTTCTGCAGCTCTGAGTTTAGTACATCAGCTGCCGAAATGACCGGACTGTTACGGATTAAATCCGGATGCGTAAAGATTTCTGCAGTACTGACATGGCAAGCAGGCGTGACAACCAGATAGGTTTTTTCAGGCATTGCCATTGGCTGTAGTTTTTCACCAACCCCCTCGGCAAAGGCGGTGTAGCCTTCAACAAAAAGCGGTACGTCAGCACCCAATTTCAGACCAATAGCAGCCAGTTCAGCGATGGATAACCCTAAATCCCATAGTTTATTCAGCGCATGCAAAGTGGTGGCTGCATCGGAAGAACCACCCCCTAGACCACCGCCCATCGGCAGGTTTTTTAGCAGGAAAATATCCACACCGGCGGCGGCTGCGGCGTATGGTTTTAACGCTAAGGCAGCGCGGTAAATCAGATTGTCGTTGCCTTCAAGGCTCAGATCGTTGCAGCTTAGCTTAATGACGCCGGTTTGATTGGCGCTGAATTGAATTTCATCACCGGTATCCAGAATCTGAAACAAGGTTTGCAGCAGATGATAGCCATCGGCGCGCCGGCCGGTGATATGCAAAAACAGATTTAGTTTTGCCGGAGCGGGAAGGGTTAAGGTGCTGTTTTTGAAAGTCGGTTGCTGCGAACTCATAACATTTTCCATTGCCTGATCACCAGTTTTATCCGGGTATCACTGGATTCAAGGGTAATCTGTTGCGGCAGGGATAATCTGTCCGGGAAAAACTTCGGATAACTGACCTGCCAGCGGCGATTTTGGCTATCGAGCAAACTAAAACTGGTCAAACGGCCCATTGGATCAAAACGTAGATCGCTGCTGCTGTTGCCGGTCATGCCTTTAAGCCATAACGGCATTTCTTCGATAGGCAGTGACCAGCCAGATAAATAATCCAGCAATGCGGCGGCACTTTGCGCCTGATGAGTTTCGCCGCTGACTTGCACCAGCGCGCCTTGGGCTGAGGTTTGGAGTTTGAAAATGTTAATGCCGATAAAGTTATTTAAATCAGCAGTATAAAATTCATCTTGTTGCACCCAGTTTAAGCTGCCACTGACACTGTCGCCGGGTGCTTTTACGCCAAGTGACGCAGTGAGTTCAAATTGAGTTAAGGTCGCAAGTTGCTGTTGGCGCTCGCGGGCCGGTAAAGGTATTTCGGCAACTTTCGGTTGCTGCCAGCTGGCGCAGCCGCTGAGGAAGAGGGCTACCAACACCGGTAACCACAGCTTGGTCGATTGAGTCACATCAGATCCTTGTTTGACTGACCGCCATTCGGGCAGTACAGGTAAGCATTTTTAAAGCACACGCTTGCTGAACATCTTGCCGATAAATGGCATGAAATCTCAGGCTCTAGATCAAACGCCGTGGGCCATCGATTAAGTTAATTCTTTTCTTGCATAGCTTATTTTCGTACAATTCGCGCCTTATTCAGAAGGTCGCCCGCTTTTTAGCCGGCATTAGCAGGTGAATCACTATCTTTGCGCTTGGGATCAATCACAAAACTGCACCTGTCGCCTTACGCGAACAAGTGGCTTTTGCGCCGGAGCAAGTGGCCGGTGCGCTGCTGGATTTAGCAGCTGCAACCCAAGTGACGGACGCGGTGATCGTGTCAACCTGCAACAGAACCGAGCTGTATTTTAGCGGTACTGAAGCGCAATCGAAACAAGTAATTGCATGGCTTGCCAAATTTCATCAGTTGGAGCTGACGGATGTGGCAGGCCATTTGTATTTGCATCAGGACCAGGCTGCCGCGACGCATTTAATGCGGGTAGCCGCCGGTTTAGATTCATTGGTACTCGGCGAGCCGCAGATTTTCGGCCAGGTAAAACAAGCTTATAGCCAGTCGCGGCAGGTTGGCGCCATTCAGCCGGTATTTGAACGGTTGTTTCAAAAAACCTTTGCTGTGGCGAAACAAGTGCGCACCGATACCGAGATTGGTGCCAATGCGGTGTCGGTGGCTTTTGCCGCAGTGGCACTGGCGAAACAAATTTTCGGTAAACTCGATAAAGTTAAAGTGCTGCTGATTGGCGCCGGTGAAACGATTGAGCTGGTGGCCAAACATTTGTTAGAACAAGGCGCCAGTCAGTTGACTGTGGCGAACCGCTCATATGACAGAGCCGCAGCCCTGGCTGCACAGTTTTCCGGCCAGGTGGTCAGTCTGGCGCAGGTGCCACAGGCGTTGGTGGATGCCGACGTGGTGATTAGCTCTACCGCCAGTACCTTGCCAATAGTCGGCAAAGGCATGGTCGAACAGGCGCTGAAAAAGCGCCGGCATAAACCGATGTTTCTAGTCGATTTAGCGGTACCGCGGGATATTGAAGCACAGGTCAGTGAATTAGAAGACGCCTATTTATACACAGTCGATGACTTACAAAATATCGTGTCGCAAAATATGCAGTCACGTCAGCAAGCTGCCACTCAGGCCGAGCAAATGATCGCAGCGGGTGTTGCTGAATTTAGTCAGTGGCTGCAATTGCAGGACAATATTGACTGGGTACGCGATTACCGTGAACGTTGTGAAAGTGTCAAAACAGAATTAGTGCAGCGGGCGCTGAATCAGTTGGCCAGCGGTCAGGACGCCGAGCGGGTGTTGCAGGAATTAGCGACTAAACTCAGTAACAGATTGATGCACGCGCCCACCAAAACCATCCGGCATTTATTGCAGGATGAACAGGTTGAAGCCAAAACTTTGATCAATTTTTTAGTAGATATTTAATCAGGTACAGCTTACCCCATGAAAGAAACGGTTTATCGTAAACTCGAAGGTCTGGTCGAACGTTATGAAGAAGTGCAGGCGTTGCTCAGCGACGCTGGAGTTATTTCTGATCAGAGTCGCTTTCGGGAACTCTCCAAAGAATACAGTCAGTTAGAGCCAATTGCTCAGGCGTTTTTTGATTATCGTCAGGCGCAGGACGATTTTGCCAGCGCTGAAGACATGATGAAAGATTCCGATCCTGAAATGCGCGAAATGGCGCAGGACGAATATAAATCCAGCAAAGAGCGCATTGAAACGCTGGATCAGGATTTACAGATTTTATTGCTGCCTAAAGATCCCAACGATCATAACAACTGTTTCCTGGAAATTCGGGCAGGTGCCGGTGGCGATGAAGCCGCTATTTTTGCCGGTGACGTATTCCGGATGTACAGCCGATTCTGCGAGAAAAAACGCTGGAAAGTGGAAATTGTCAGCAGCAACGATGGTGAACACGGCGGTTATAAAGAAGTCATCGCCAGCGTACAGGGCGAAGGCGCTTACGGTACTTTTAAATTTGAATCCGGTGGCCACCGCGTACAACGTATTCCAGCCACTGAATCGCAGGGGCGGGTGCATACCTCAGCCTGTACTGTGGCCATTATGCCGGAAGTGCCGGAAAGTGAAGCGATTGAAATTAATCCGGCTGATTTAAAAGTTGATACTTTCCGCGCTTCAGGCGCCGGTGGTCAGCACGTTAACCGGACTGATTCGGCCATTCGGATCACCCACTTACCAACAGGTATCGTAGTGGAATGTCAGGACGAACGTTCGCAACATAAAAACCGTGCCCGCGCCATGAGCGTGCTGCAATCGCGTATTCAGGCCGCTGAAGATGAAAAACGCCGGTTAGTTGAAGAATCGACCCGTCGTTCTTTAGTCGGTTCTGGCGATCGCTCTGAGCGCATCCGTACTTACAATTTCCCACAAGGTCGTTTAACGGATCACCGCATCAACCTGACCATTTACCGCTTGCTGGAAGTGATGGAAGGGGAACTGGATTTAGTGCTTGGGCCGCTGAATAACGAACATCAGGCCGATTTGCTCGCGGCGCTGGCGGAAGAGAACCGTTAATGGCAACGCGCCTGCGATGACTGACCATCCGCCGCTAACCATCGCGCTGTGGCTGCAACAGACTGCCGCAGCCTTGTTGCCACTGGCCGGACTGGATGTCGCGATTAGTGATGTCCGGCTGGAAGCCCGCCGTTTGCTCGGCGATGTACTTGATATCACCCCCACCGCCTTGCAATTGCGTTTGAATGATCTGTTGTCACATGCTGAACTAGCCTTATTGGCTGATGCGCTGCAACGACGTTTGCAAGGTGAGCCTCTTGCCTATATTACCGGTCGTTGGTGGTTCTGGGATCTGGAACTGGAAGTGGCGCCTTGCACCTTAATTCCACGACCTGACACCGAACTTTTAGTGGAACAGGCGCTTTCTTTGGCGCTACCAGCCACCGCCAGAGTTCTGGATTTGGGCACCGGCACCGGTGCTATTGCGCTGGCATTAGCTAAAGCCAAACTTGATTGGCAGGTCACTGCAGTTGATTTTAACGCTGATGCAGTTGCACTGGCGCTACGCAACCAGCAACGACTACAACTGCATAATTGTCAGATTGGCCAAAGTGACTGGTTTAGTGCTTTAGCCGGCCAACGCTTCGATCTGATTTTAAGTAACCCGCCTTATATCGATGCTCTGGATCCGCATTTACAACAAGGTGACGTTAAGTTTGAGCCTTTATCCGCGCTGGTGGCTCCCATGGCTGGCCTCGCAGATTTACAGCATATTTGCCAACACGCGCCAGAATTTTTAACCGAAGGTGGCTGGTTATGGCTGGAACATGGTTATCAGCAAGCGGATGCGGTGCAGCAGTTACTGCAAGCGGCTGGTTTTACCGAAGTTTCATCACGTCGTGATTATGCAGGGCAATGGCGGATCAGCGGCGGCTGTTTCCGAGCTCCTATCTAAAAATTTTTTCCAGAAAACCGTCACTACGTGAAATAAAATCAGCTGCGCTGCAGCGCAATTCTTTGACCGAATCCTTTTTAACGCATATAACTAATCACACTACTTCAATTGGTTAGCATGAGGGACAGGTCGTGGCCAATGATTTTTTATTTGCAGAAGAGCCGGAAGAATTGCCACCGACACATCACGGCAGCTGGAAAGTTTTAATTGTCGATGATGAGCCGGAAGTGCATGCAGTGACCAAACTGGCACTCAGCGATTTCTCCTTTCAGGGTAAAAACCTCGAATTTATCAGTGCTTATTCTGGTGCTGAAGCCAAAAAAATGATTGAAGCCCATCCAGATGCGGCCATTATGCTGCTCGATGTGGTGATGGAAACCGATGACGCGGGCTTGTTAGTCGCGCGTTATATCCGCGAAGAATTACACAACCATTATGTCCGGATTATCTTGCGAACCGGTCAGCCTGGTCAGGCGCCAGAGCGGCAGGTGATTGTGAATTATGATATCAACGACTACAAATCCAAAACTGAGCTCACTGCGCAAAAGTTATTTACGGTGGTGATGTCGAGCCTGCGCTCTTATCGCGACATTTTGTCGATTGATGCCAGCCGTCAGGGTCTGGAAAAAATCATTACCGCATCGGCTGATTTGTTTTCAGCGCATTCGATGGAACAATTTATCGATGGCGTATTGCAACAACTGACCTCCATTCTGGGCTGTAACGACAACGCACTGTTGGTCACGTCGAGTTTAGTTGCCGGTAATGTGCATGAAAATCAGGATCCGGACGAGCTGGTGGTGTTTGCTGGTCTCGGTGAATTTGAGCATAAAGAAGGGCAGTCGGTATCATCGGTGCTGGATCCAATTCTGATGGATGCATTTCACCAGGCGCTGCATAGTCGCAGTATTGTCTACCGTGATAATTATTTAGTGGCCTATTGCACCAGTAAATTTACTCATGGGTCGTTATTATATGTGTCGGGTTTACCTAATCTGGTGAATGACAACCAAAAACGGTTGATCGAACTGTTTTCGCAAAATGTGCAGATCGCCTACGAAAACGTGCAGTTACAGCATGAAATTGAAGATACCCAGCGCGAAATTGTTTATCGGTTAAGTGAAGCGGTTGAGCAGCGTTCGATTGAAACCGGCAACCATGTCAAACGAGTGGCCTTTATTTGCTACGATTTGGCCAAAGCCTACGGTTTGCCGGACACCGAGGCCGAAAAGCTGATGTTTGCCTCACCGCTGCATGATGTGGGTAAAGTGGGTATTCCGGATGGTATTTTAAATAAACCAATGAAATTACAGGAACATGAGTGGGAAGTGATGAAAACCCATTCCAGCATTGGTTATGAAATTTTAAAAAATTCCAAAAGAGCCATCATTCAGGCTGGTGCGATTATCGCCCGCGATCATCATGAAAAATGGGATGGCACCGGTTATCCGGCGGGGAAATCGGCAGAAGATATTCATGTTTACGGTCGGATAGCCGCCATGGCAGATGTGTATGATGCACTGCGCCATCGTCGTTGCTATAAATCGCCCTGGACGCCGGAAGCGGCGTTGGCGCACATTATCAGCGAGTCTGGCAAACAATTTGAACCGGCATTGGTGGAAATACTGAAAAGCAGGGTCGACAAGATAGAGGCAATCCTGCAAAAATACCCGGACGAAGATTAATCCGGCAACAGCCACCTGCGGGTGGCTGTTTTGTTTCATGATGTGGATCCGGTCTGACGGTTTGTTTTGGATCCAATCCATTTTTTCAATTGAATAAGAGAACCAATTTTATGTATATGGCTTTAAAACATACCCATTTAATGTTGGTGGCAATTAGTCTGTCGCTGCTGATCTTACGTTTTGTGTTGTCGCTGCGCGGCTCCGAGTTATTGCAACGCAAGTTTCTGAAAATTGCCCCGCATGTGGTGGATACTTTGCTGTTGGCGTCTGCCATTGGCTTGATGCTGACTATTCAGCAATATCCTTTTGTGAACCCTTGGCTGACGGAAAAATTATTTGGCGTGTTGGCATATATTGCGCTCGGTGTGATGGCGTTTAAAGGCCGCACCACAACTTTGCGGGTGTTTGCCTTTGTCGGTGCGTTGGGTTGGCTGGTGTTGGTGGTGAAAGTTGCGATCACCAAAACACCGGTATTTTTTAGCTGAAATCTTATTCTTATTCTTTGTATGCAGGAGGCCCGATGGCCACTCAAATCATAAAAGTTGGTGCGCTTGAAGTCGCCAACGACAAACCTTTTGTGCTGTTCGGTGGCATGAATGTGCTGGAATCACGTGATATGGCGATGCGGGTTGCCGAGCATTATGTCACTGTCTGCCAGAAGCTGGGCATTCCTTATGTGTTTAAAGCGTCCTTTGATAAAGCCAACCGCTCATCGGTGCATTCTTATCGTGGCCCTGGGATGGAAGCTGGTCTGCGGATTTTTGAAGAAATTAAAAATACATTTGATATTCCGCTGATCACCGATGTGCACGAGCCGTATCAGGCGGCACCGGTGGCTGAGGTGGTGGATGTCATTCAATTGCCGGCATTTTTAGCGCGGCAAACCGATTTAGTGATAGCGATGGCCAACACCGGTGCAGTGATTAACGTCAAGAAACCACAGTTTTTAGCGCCGCATGAAATGCGCCATATCATCACCAAGTTCCGCGAAGCCGGTAACGAGCAAGTGATTTTATGTGAACGAGGTTCCAGCTTTGGTTACAACAACCTGGTGGTTGATATGTTGGGCATGGATGAAATGAAGCAATATGCACCGGTAATTTTTGATGCGACACACGCGTTGCAAAAACCGGGTGGCCGGACTGATTCAGCTGATGGTCGCCGCGCTCAGGCAGCGCAATTAGCGCGTTCTGGGATGGCATTGGGGCTGGCGGGGTTGTTTATTGAAGCCCATCCAAATCCAAATGAAGCCAAATGTGACGGTCCTTGTGCGTTATCGCTGGATAAACTGGAGCCTTATTTGGTGCAAATGAAAGCGTTGGATGATTTGGTGAAGAGTTTCCCACCGCTGGATACTTCAGCCAGCTAAGTAACCGCTTGTGATCACACTGCGCCAGACCTGGTTGCTGGATTGGCGCAGTGAGTTGTTGGTAAACCCTTCAAAATCGTGGATAAGCCTTTAATACCGTTGCTGTACGTAACTCACCACATCCTGATATTTCTGATTTAAATCATCGATATAAGTCTGTATCAACGCCCAGTCACCTTCTTCACTGGCGCGTTCGAGCTTAAACGCCACTTCCGAAATTTGCAGTGCCCCGACACTTTTTGCTACCGACTTAAACTGATGAGCAATTGAATGTACCGCCTGACTTTGCTGGTGATGGGCTTGTTGCTCAATGTTATCGAGCAGTTCCGCGGCATGACTGACAAAGTAATTCAGATATTCTTCATGTTTAGCCGGGTCATTACCGAGAAAATTGGCGATGGTAGTAAAACAAATGGGCGACGTTGCTTTGGCTTCGGCGACCGCTGTTTTGCTGCTTGCGACTGCGGTCACTTTGGCCAGCGTATCCGTGGCAACCGGCAGCGGCAACCAGCGTTGCAGCATCGCCTGTAAGGCTTCAAGTTCGATTGGTTTGGTAATGTAGCCATCCATACCGACACTCAGGCATTTTTGTTCTTCGCCTTTTAAGGCGTTGGCGGTGACCGCCACAATCCGGGTGAATTGGCTGTCATCATCGTCGTATTGCAGCGCTTCTTTACGCACAGCTGCCGCCAAATCATAACCACTCATATTCGGCATATGTAAATCGGTCAGCAGCAGCGGGTATCGGTACTGTCGCCATTTATCCAGCGCCAGTGCGCCATCGTCCGCCACTTCAACTGCATAACCAAGGGCATGCAGTTGGTCGACAATCACTTTTTGATTCATCAGGTTATCTTCAGCAAGCAGAATAAGTTTGCCTTGTTGCTTCGCTTCTTCAATGCTCATGGCGGTTGCAATACCCAAACCGGTTTTGGCGCTTTGGGAAGGTCTGATTTTACGTTTGGCGGTGACTAAAATCGCATCGTATAAATGACTACGGCAAATCGGCGCGCTATGTAAATAACTAATGCGCTGATCGCTGTTATCTGATAATTCCGGCAAATTGGTGAGCACCACAAAACTGCTGGGCTGCTGCGCTGGCTCCGCGAAAAGTTGATCCAGCACGGTTTGTGCAAGTTGCTGATAAGTTGCGTCCAGCAGCCAGATCACCGGCTCTGCAGCCGGTAACCTGTTGACTGGAATCGTAATTTTTTGTTGCAGTTGTTCCAGATTGGCAATCGCTTCCACCTGTGCACCGGCATACTTTAAATAACTGCACATTGATTCCAGGTTATAAGGGTCACTGGAGTACACTTTGATCATTAAATCGGCCAGCAATTGTGTTGAAATCTGCTGCATTTCCTCCGAGCGGCGCATCGGTAACTGCACTTTAAATTCAGTGCCTTTGCCCACTTCACTTTGTAATTCAATATCGCCATACATCAGTGCTGTTAAGCGCTGACAAATCGATAAGCCCAGACCGGTGCCACCATACTTGCGGGTAATTGAACCTTCAGCCTGGCTAAAGGGTTGAAACACAAAGTGCATCTGACGCTGAGTCATGCCCTTGCCATTATCAATGACGCTGAGTTGTATCTGTGAAAACTCCATATTTTCATCAATCAAATCAGCACGAATTTGTACTAAGCCCACTTTGCCGGCCGTGGTTTGAGTAAATTTAATCGCATTGCCGGCCAGGTTGTACAGAATTTGCCGCAAGCGCACCGGATCGCCGATCAAACCATCCGGGATCCTTGGATCAATATAGATTTTTAAGTCAATTTGACGCTGATAAGCCATCGAAATCAGAATACGGCCAACCGCTTCCACTATATCCACCAACGACAGTGGAATGGCTTCCAGCTCTAATTTTCCGGCTTCAATTTTCGAGAAGTCCAGAATGTCGTCCAGGATCCGCAGCAGTGAAAATGACGATTCCCGGATGGTATCAGTCATCCGGAATTGCGCAGTGGCAAGCGGGGTTTTGCGCAGTAAATCAATGGTGCCGATAATACCGTTCATTGGTGTGCGGATTTCATGGCTCATCGTCGCCAAAAAGGTCGATTTAGCTTCATTCGCTTTTTCAGCCGTTATTTTCGCGGATTCAAAAGCATCGGTACGCTCTTTAATGCGGGTTTCAACTTCTTGTTTTAATTGCTGAATGTTGGATTCAGATGCCTTAAGTTCTTTTTGCGAGCCGGCGATTATTTTAAATAAGCGATTGATTTGATGCGCAAGTTCTGCAAAACCATCACGACCACTGACACTGCCGGTGTACTGGCCGAGGGAAATGGTTGATTGGATATCCTGATTGAGTTGATCAATGTGCTGATGGAAAAAACGGTTTAATTGATGGGCGAGTGCCCAGGCTAGCAGCAATGCCAGCCCGGCAATCAGCAAAGTTTGCCACAACAGCGGCTGCAGGTTCAAAGTTTCAAGCTGGCGAACCAGCATCAGGCTGCCGACAGTGCTGCCATCGACCTGCAGTGGTTGCACTTCCACCAGAAAACCAGTTTGTTGTTTTGGCTGAGTTAGTGCGACAGCCGGGTCAAAACCCGGTAAACCTTGGGTGTGTGCAACCAGTAACGGATTATCCTGCTGCAATCGGTATAGATATGCTGCGCTGTTGGCTTGCTGGCTGTTCAGTAAGTCCAGCAGCGGGCTGGTGTCTTCCCAACGATCCAGTGACAACATCGGCATGATGGCGCCGGTAAGTACTGATAGCTGTTGTTTTAATTGCTGTTGTTGCAACTGACCGGTGTCAGGTTTCTGCTCGAAGTAACTGACGGTCAGACTTAACCCTGCTTGCAGCAATACAATCAACAGCGCCAATAACGCCAGCCGCCGAAACAGTGGGGGAGCAAAAGACGATTTTTCCATGTCAGAACCGACCCGAGAGATTACAAAATAACCATAAATTTAATTCTAACGGTTTTAAGGCGGGGCTCCAGTCTTTTATCAGTTTTTAATCAATTAGTTATCTTTAATCCGCTGAGAGACTTTAGTCACTTGTGTCAGATCGTTGATTTTATATCGCCGGCCATCCTGTTGGCGTAGCCTGTGATCAGACAAGCAACGCAAGTTATTGTTAGATGAAATAGCGGTAGATATGCTGAAAAAGCAGCAGTTTGCTCAAGTTCTAGGCTGTCAGTGCAGAACTGGCAAAAAAAAGTTGACTTGCCAGGGCAAAATCCGTTTAATACCCCCCGTTGCCCAGATAGCTCAGTCGGTAGAGCAGCGGATTGAAAATCCGCGTGTCGGTGGTTCGATTCCGCCTCTGGGCACCATAAATTTTATGGTGTGTTGATTTCCCTTCGTTATCAGTTCACTACAGTGTTCTCTTCATTGAACAAAGCCGCTTTAGCTCAGTTGGTAGAGCAACTGACTTGTAATCAGTAGGTCATCCGTTCGACTCGGATAAGCGGCACCATTTATGTACTGATATAAAGTACAATGAAGACCAGTTTTGCCCAGATAGCTCAGTCGGTAGAGCAGCGGATTGAAAATCCGCGTGTCGGTGGTTCGATTCCGCCTCTGGGCACCACTCTAAGAAAGGCCAGTCAACAGACTGGCCTTTTTTTTCTGAAAAATTAACTTTAAAAGTATATACATCACCCTTAGTTATCTTAAAGTTCCGAATTCCACAGCGCTGCTTTTGCCACTTTTAAAGAGAGCAATTTGCCAGGTTCAGTTAATTTTTTTTCAGTAATGTTAGTGGTTGATGAGCAGCTTGATTCAGTTATTGCTAATTGAATAAATTCGTTCTAAGCTGCGTGCCCTTTTTATTTTTTGTTGAATTGCTGGTTTTTTGAGCTGTTGATTTTGCGGTGCTCGCTGCCTGATGTGGCTGAGCTATGGTTAATAACAGACTCTGTGCTCCGTCAATTGCCGGGGATTAAATCAGATCTCCTGGCTGAGGTAGAAAAATGACAAAAGCAATCATTCTGGTGTTGGATAGTTTTGGCATTGGCAGTGCACCGGATGCAGACAAATTTGGCGACACGGGTGCCAACACATTTACCAGTATTGCCCGCGCCTTTGCCAAAGCAAAAGGCCGCCAACTGGCGTTACCTAATTTGGCCAGACTCGGTCTGGTCAAAGCCGCTTTTACCGCATCGTCAGAAATGGCAGCAGTCGCCGACCATGAACCGGTCGCCGGTGCTTATGGTTGTGCTGCGGAGCTTTCCAGCGGCAAAGACACACCAAGTGGTCACTGGGAAATCGCCGGGGTACCGGTGTTGTTTGACTGGGGCTATTTCCACGCCAAAAATCAGAGTTTTCCGAAAGAGTTAATTGACGAGTTATGCGCTCGGGCAGGTGTCGCCGGTATTCTTGGTAATTGCCATGCTTCCGGTACCGATATCTTGGTCCGCTTAGGCGATGAACATGTCACCACCGGCTTGCCGATTTGTTATACCTCGGCCGACAGCGTGTTTCAGGTGGCGGCGCATGAACAGCATTTTGGTTTGGAACGGCTGTACCAGTTTTGCGAAATCGCCCGTGAATTGTTAGATCCCTACAATATCGGCCGGGTGATTGCGCGACCATTTCTGGGCGATGCACCTGACAATTATGCCCGTACAGGTAATCGCCGTGATTATTCAGTGTTACCACCAGCGCCAACCTTGTTGGATAAACTGACTGAAAGTGGTGGCACTGTGGTGAGTATCGGTAAAATCGCTGATATTTATGCCCATCAAGGGGTTAGCAAAGAGGTGAAAGCCAATGGTCTGGCGGCGCTGGTTGATAAAACCTTGCTGGAATATGCCGCGGCGCCGGATCGCAGTCTGATTTTTACCAATTTAGTCGATTTTGATCAGAACTATGGCCATCGCCGTGATGCGATTGGTTATGGCGAAGCGCTGGAATATTTTGACAGCCGTTTGCCGGAGCTGACCGCCGCGCTTGGGCCTGATTCAGTGTTGCTGATGACCGCCGATCATGGTTGCGATCCGACCTGGATCGGTACCGAGCATACCCGCGAATACGTGCCGGTATTGTTTAGTGGCCCTAAAGTTGCGCCGGTAAACCTAGGTGAACGGAAGACGTTCGCCGATATGGGGCAGACGCTGGCCGAGTTTTTTGGTTTGGCACCGCTGGCTTATGGTGAATCTTTCTTAAGCCTGACCAAGTTGAAGAATGAATAACTGATTATGTAAGACTTGTTGCGCTTCGACTTTTGATAGTTCGACGGTGCAATTAACGACGTATTTTTTAACGACTTATTTTTTAACGAAAAGAGATTTCAGATGACTACTCCTCATATTCACGCCGACGTTGGCGCTTTTGCCGAAACGGTTTTAATGCCAGGTGATCCACTGCGCGCCAAGCACATCGCCGACACTTTTTTAACGGACGTAGTTTGCGTCAACACTGTACGCAACATGTACGGTTTTACCGGTAAATATCAGGGTAAACCGGTCAGCGTGATGGGCTCAGGCATGGGCGTGCCATCGATGTCGATTTATGCCACTGAACTGGTTAAATATTACGGTGTGAAAAATATCATCCGTATTGGTTCTTGTGGTGGTTTACCGTTATCAGTCAAAGTTCGGGAAGTCGTGGTCGCAATGGGTGCCAGCACCGATTCTGCGGTGAACCGTAACCGCTTGCAGGGCATGGATTTTGCGGCGCTGGCCAGTTTTGAGTTGTTAGAACGTGCCGTTGCTGCTGCCCGTGCCAAAAATATCGGCGTGAAAGTGGGTAACGTGTTTACCTCAGATCTGTTTTACAATCCGGACGCACAACTGTTTGATACCCTTGAAAAATATGGAATTTTGGGTGTCGAGATGGAAGCGGCCGGTTTATACGGCGTTGCCGCCGAGTATGGCATCAATGCGCTGGCGATTATGACAGTGTCGGATCATATCCGTACCGGTGAATCATTAAGCCCGGACGAGCGTCAAACCAGCTTTAACGAAATGGTTGAAATTGCCTTAGCCCTGGCATAACCGGAGAACCAGCATGTCATTGACCACCAACAAAATGTTTTATGTATCCTGGGAAGCGTTTCACCGCGCGACCAAGGAACTGGCGAAAATGTGCTTAAACGGCGAGTTCGACAGTATTGTCGCAGTCAGCCGTGGTGGTTTAGTCCCGGCAGCCATTTTGGCGCGTGAGCTGAATATCCGGGTCGTTGACAGTATTTGTGTGTCGAGTTACGACCATGATCAACAACGTGAGTTGAAGATTTTAAAAGATGCTGCGTTGCAGGATAGCCCGAAGTTATTGATTGTGGACGATTTGGTCGATACCGGCGAAACAGCCAAAGCGTTGCGCGAACACTTTCCACTGGCTTGTTTTGTGACAGTCTATGCCAAACCACAGGGCAAACCGCTGGTTGATAAATATGTGACTGATATTGAACAGGACACCTGGATCCAGTTGCCCTGGGATATGGAGCTGGCCTACAGCGCGCCGCTTGCGGAGCAATGAGACCCTTCATCCTTGAAGATGCGGGGTTGTTGCCGTCGCTCGTTCGCTGAAGCGTCAGTCCGACTGGAACGCCAGCGCGGCCAGTCACATAGGACAACTATGCTCCGGGCCGGGCTGGCGCTCCAGCCTCACTCTCTAGTCGCCTACCCGCATCTCCAATGATTTTGGGTATAAAAAGACCCCCAGTAATTGGAATGTCCAACTAGTGGGGGTCACTTCACATTCGCTGCTTTTTTCATTTGGGTCGTCATCAAATATTAAATGCAACCTATTCAGGAAGCTGCAACTTCACCCACACCAACCGGTGATCCGAGCTTGAACCCCGGCTATTCACCACTTCATGCAGTGCTTCTCCCGGAGCTGGCCAAAACACGCCGCTACTCAGATATTTCAGGCCATTTTTAGCAGGTAAGACATAGTCGGCGCGCATCCGCCAACCGGCGGTATGACTGGCGCCATGTGGTTTATCCGGAGAGTGTAGGCTGCCGCCTTTGCTTTGTGGGGTAAAGTCGCTATTGATCAATTTGTGTTGGGTTAACGCCTGAATTGCATCACGAAACGCATCACCTTCATTTGGAGATGAATTCAAATCACCGACAATCACAAATGGCGCTTTGGCAGCATAACCACCAGTTTTGCCTTGATCATCCACCATATAAGATTGACCCGACAGGTAATCAACCCAAAACTTCACTTCATCGTGATTGCGGTTGCCGTTGCGGTTTTCTGCGCCATCAAACACCGGTGGAGTTGGGTGACTGGCTAGAATGTGTAACGTTTTGCCATTGATGGTGACAGGCACATCCCAATGCGATTTACTGGATAACGGCATTTGTTGCCAGGCTTCAGCACTGAACCATGGGCTACCATCAGCTTTGCTGGTGACTTTGTGCCCCGGCAGGTCTTTCCATTTAAAATGCTGAAAAGTACGGATGTTTTGCTGATCAATCGGGAACTTCGACAACAACACCATACCGTATTGGCCCGGATATTTACCAAATCCCCAGGCATCTTCGCCCGGTGTATTGATCTGACCATCGTTATTTAAGTCAAAGCCACTCGGCTGGCCGGTATTCACAGTGCTGTAATAGTGATAAGGATAAAGCTGTGGCGTGCCACCTTGTTGTGGTTTTGTCAGGTAGTTGTCGATAAACAACTGCACACCTTTGGCAGGGTCAGCGATATAGTCAAATTCGTTCAGCAGAATAATATCCGGCTGAACTTGCTGAATGATCGCGGCAATATTACGAATTTGCGGGTGATCGCCTTTTTTCAGCAAAGTCGCCAGCACATCCGGGCCAATAGGGGCACTTTTATCGACATAGTTTTCCGCTTCCATGCTTACATTAAAGGTTGCGACAGTTAACTCAGTTGCAGTCACCGAAAAACCTCCAAACCAAACAGGGAGCATAGCCAATAGTATGGCGGAACGATTCATAACAAAATTCCAGGGTAGATGTTGACGAGTACTTTAGCGTTGAGCATAACCAGAATGGCGGTTATACCCCAGATATATTGCAATTAGATGGCTAGATTGCTGATTTTAGCAACAAATTGCAGCGAAATTTTAATCAAACTTAATTAGAGTGCCTGCATATTTCTGGTCTGATATGTTACACTCGTTTGACAACAAGCGCGTTGACCATAAACTAAAAGGTTAGTTCATCTGACCTGAAAAATATTTAAGGTCAATTTCTAATGTAAGAAAAACGTAATGTTACTGCGTTAAGCTTGTCTCCCAAACTTAAAACAAGATTTGGCTTTAATCAGGGTTCGAGAAAACCTACAACTACCGGGTGAAAACAGATATGAAAATGAGACATATTGCTATGGCCGTTGCCGTGGCCTTGAGTTCAAGCTATGCGATGGCTGATACTTCATCAGCAGTTCGCGGTCGGATTTCAAACCCTGAAGGCGCACCTGCCGCAGGCACTAAAGTAATCATTCTGCACGTGCCTTCAGGCACCAGCCGTACTGTGACCACCAATGATTCAGGTAGCTTTGTTGCTGCTGGTTTACGTGTTGGCGGCCCTTATAAAATTATCGTTGACTCAGAAACTTATGCAGATGAAACCGTTGAAGACATCTATCTGCAACTGGGTGACACTTTCCAGTTAAATAAACAATTACAAGCTGAAAACGTCGAGCGTATTGCTGTGACTGGTGCTGTGGTTGCCAGCGGCACCAACGGCAGCAGCAGCTATTTCGGCGCGGATGACATTAAGAATGCTCCAAGTTTTAACAACGATTTAAAAGATATCGTTAAAAACAACCCGATGGCAGTATTGTCGGCAAAAGACGGTGAATTAAGTGTTGCGGGTAGCAACCCACGTTTTAACAGCATCAGCATTGATGGTATTTCCCAGAACGATGATTTTGGTTTGAATGCCAACGGTTACCCAACTACACGTTCACCAATCTCTTTTGATGCGCTGGATCAGGTTACGATTGACGTGGCACCTTTCAGTGCTAAAGCCGGTGGTTTCCAGGGCGGCCAAATCAACGCGGTGACCAAATCTGGTGCCAACGAAATGTTTGGCTCCTTTAAATACGAAATTAAAAACGACAGCCTGGCTGGTACTCCGGAAAACCGTTTTGCGACTACCGCAGCCAACCCTAAGGGTGAACAGCCATTAACGTTTGACAACAAACTGTTTGGTGCCACTTTAGGCGGTGCAGTTGTTCAGGATAAACTGTTCTTCTTTATTTCTGCCGAGCAGTACGATGCGACGCCACCACTGGAATGGGGTCCGTCTGGTCTTTCGAACAGTCTGGCGAATGCCTCGTTAGTAACGCAAGCTCAAATCGATCAAGTGGTGAATATCGCCAAAACAGTCTACGGCGTTGACGCCGGTGACTGGAATGTGATCCCGGAAGAAACTGACGAAAAGCTGTTAATCAAGCTGGACTGGAACATTTCTGACGAACACCGTGCTGCTTATACCTACCAGTACAACAAAGGCAACCAGACGCAAGGTAACCTGTCTTCAACGACTACCATGCGTTTATCGTCTAACTGGTACAACAAAGAAGAAACTTTAAATAACCACGCCTTCCAACTGTATTCAGATTGGACTTCAGACTTTTCTACCCAGTTAAGCGCCACTTATATGGATGTTGCGACTGTACAGAAATCTTTGTCTGATTTTGGTGACGTGTCAGTGTTAGTACCACGTTTTAACGGTACAGGCACCCAGACAGCAACTATCGCTTTGGGTAGCGATATTTCTCGCCATGCTAACGATCTGAAGAAGAAAACCTGGATTTTAGCCGCTGAAGGCGACTATCTGATGGATGAACACCGCATCAACTTCGGTTATCAGTTCAAGCGTCTGGATATTTTCAACCTGTTCCTGCAACGGACCAAAGGTCAGTACAGCTTCAGCAGCATTGCTAACTTCCAGAACCAGATTGCCCAATCTGTTCGTTATCAAAATGCCATCAGCCATGACGCCAATGATGCAGCTGCAGCATTTGTTCGTGACGAGCATGCCTTATTCGTCAATGACGAATGGTCGCTGACCGATGATTTAGCTGTGAATTTCGGTTTACGTTATGAGCGTTTAGGCTCTAGCGACAAACCGGCATTAAACGCCTTCTCGTTAGCACGTACTGGTTTTGACAATACCGAAAACTTAGATGGTATCGACATTTTCCTGCCACGTGCCGGCTTTAAATACACGGCAACTGATGATTTAACGCTGCGTGGTGGTGTGGGTCGTTTCTCTGGTGGTCAACCAACAGTCTGGATTTCAAACAGCTACTCAAACGTTGGTATCGGAACCGGTGATCGTTCACTGAGCAACCTGACTGGCGTGAAAATTACTGAAGTGCCACAAGCTCTGAAAAATGCAGTTGCTGGTGTAACAACAGGTGGTAACACCAACCTGGTGGATCCAAACTTCAATCTGCCGTCTGACTGGCGTGTTCTGTTAGGTGCTGATTACATCTTCAGTCTGCCGTTGATTGGTGATGACATCAACTGGACCACAGAATTACTGTACGTGAAGAAGCAAGACAGTGCACAGTGGCGTGATGTCAGTATTCTGGCCTCTGAGCAAATTGGCACCACACCGGATGGTCAGCGTAAAATTTATCGTGATACCGATGGCGTAGTTGACATTATGTTAACCAATGCCGACGATGACGGTCGTTCGAAGATTTTCAGCACCATGCTGAGCAAAAACTGGGAAACTGGTATTTCGGTAACGACGTCTTACACCAATCAGGATATTACTGAAGGTGCTCCGGCGACCAGTTCAACTGCTGGTAGTAACTACGGTAATAACCCGGTTATCAACCGCAACGAATCTATCGTTGGTCGTTCAACTTTCGAAACTGAACACCGTTTTGTGGTGAACTTTGGTTATGAAACCGAGCTGTTCTCTGGTTATGCTACCAACGTTAACCTGTGGTTTGAACGTCGTTCAGGCAAGCCAATCAACTACTTGTTAGGCATCTCTGACTTCAACGGTACTAACCCGGCGACGAACCCGTCAATTCAGTTAAGCCCAGGTACCACCAACAACTACTTCCTGCCGTTTATTCCGAAGAAAGGCGATCAGACAGTGGTTAAATTTGCCAACCCAGCTGCAGAAGCTTCATTCTGGCAACGTGTTGAGCAGTTAGGTCTGGATAAATATCAGGGTCAATACCTGCCAAAAGGCGTGTCAACGACTCCTTGGATCAACACACTTGATTTATCTGTACGTCAGGAAGTGCCAGGTTTTGCTGAAGGCCATAAAGGGACTATCTACTTCAACGTAGAGAACCTGTTAAACCTGATCGACAGCAGCAAAGGTAAACAATACGGCGATGATTTTGGTGATGTAACTTTGGCTGACTTCACGTTAGACCAAGCTACAAATCAATATATCTACAACAACATCACGTCGAACCAACGCAACTGGGATAAATTCTACCCAGAAAAATCAACGTGGCGGATCAAGTTGGGCGTAAGCTACAACTTCTAATCTAAAGCTGTTTGATGTGTAAAAAACGCCAGTCTTTGTACTGGCGTTTTTTTTGCGTTGGCAGATGGAAGTTCCAGCCACCGGCACAAGCATCAGCGACGACCAGGCAAACTGTATTGCAGCTTTGACTGCTTTTCCGCCAAAACTTTGTGCCAATTGCCGCTGTTACAGCATTTGCGCATATTTGTTATTTCTAATTCCGGATAAATTGGCGATAATTAACCGTCATTACCTCATATAAGAATCGAACCGTGGCTAAACCTACCATCATTGCAATTGCCGGTGCTTCTGCATCAGGTAAAAGTTTATTTGCATCAACCGTTTATCAGGAACTTGTTGCTGAATTTGGTGGAGAGCGGATTTCCGTGCTGGCAGAGGATGCCTATTATCGTAATCAGGATCATTTGTCGATGGAGCAGCGGGTGCTGACCAACTACGACCATCCTGCCGCATTTGAACATGAATTATTGGCCGCGCATCTGCAGCAACTGCGCGAAGGCAAGGCGGTGGAGATGCCGCAATATTGTTATAAAACCCACACCCGCAAAAACGAAACCATCAAAGTCCAACCGGCCAAAGTCATTTTGGTTGAAGGGATTTTATTGTTAACTGATGCGCGGTTACGCGAACAGTTTAATATTACGGTGTTTATGGATACGCCATTGGATGTCTGTTTACTGCGCCGAATCAAGCGTGATTTGGAAGACCGTGGCCGGACTTTAGTTTCTATTACCGAACAATATGAAAACTACGTGCGCCCGGCATTTTTTGAGTTTATTTCGCCATCCAAACAATATGCTGATTTGGTGGTGACACGTGGTGGCAAAAACGAAATTGCCATTGATATTATGAAGGCAAAAATTCGCGCTTTATTGGCTTGAGGATGTTGAGTGGCGATACGCAGCTGATGTGAACATTTTGGTTGACGTGTCGCATAAGCAGCGACTAATTATTCGTTCCAACTCCTTTTTTAGAACCGGCATTTTGCCGGTTTTTTTATCTCAAGCTTATGAAATTAAAAAGTTAATTTTTGTAAATTCGTAGGTTTAGCGACAGTTAATTTAGGCTCTTTTCAAGCTGATCTTTTCTGTTATAATCGAGTCGCAAAACTTCAAGTTTAGACAACCCCAGACAAGCAATCATCAGCCAAAGCACTTCAGCTTTGAGCCTCCCGCTTCGAAACTGTAACTACTTGATCTTTTGGTGCTATCCTAGGAATTCGGCATCACTAGAACAATAATCCTGCAGCCTATGCGGACCAAGATCCAAGGAAAATCAATATGATGAGTTTAGTTGGCATCTTTGCCATCTTATTAGTCGCCTATTTGGCGTCTGCGCACAAAAGTCAGATTAAATGGCGTACCGTTGGTGGCGCTTTTGCCATTCAAATGGCCATTGGTGCTTTTGTGTTGTACATACCCTTTGGCAAAGACGTGCTGATCAGTGTGTCAGCTGCAGTCAGCAATGTGATTGCATACGCCAATGAAGGCATTAAATTTTTGTTCGGTGATATGGGTCGATTTGTTTTTGCGATCAATGTGTTGACCGTCATTATTTTCTTTTCATCTTTGATTGCCGTGCTATATCACATCGGCGTGATGAAATTTGTGATTGGCATCATCGGTGGTGGACTGCAGAAATTACTCGGCATCAGCCGGCCAGAATCGATGAGTGCGGCAGGCAACATTTTTGTTGGTCAAACCGAAGCGCCATTGATTGTAAAACCATTTATTCCAACGATGACCCGCTCTGAGCTGTTTGCAGTGATGGTAGGTGGTCTTGCTTCAGTGGCAGGCTCAGTACTGGCTGGTTATGCTTTATTGGGTATTGAAATGAAATACCTGATTGCCGCCAGTTTTATGGCAGCACCTGGTGGTTTGCTGATGGCGAAAATGTTGATCCCTGAAACTGAACAGCCAAAAAACCACCTGAACGAAATTGAGACCGTCGAAAGAAGTACCAACGTGATTGATGCCGCAGCTTCAGGCGCAGCCAGCGGTTTAATGCTGGCTTTAAACGTTGGTGCGATGTTACTGGCATTTGTTGGTTTGATTGCTTTAATTAATGGCATTGTCGGCTGGGGCGGCGCGCTGGTTGGCATCGAAGGTTTAACCCTGCAGCTGATTTTTGGTTATATATTCCAGCCACTGGCATTTATCCTTGGCGTCAGCTGGGAAGAAGCACGGTTAGCCGGTAGTTTTATCGGTCAAAAACTGGTGATCAATGAATTCGTGGCTTACCTGGACTTCGTCAAGTATGTGCAGGAAGGCAAGCTCTCTGAGCACACGCAAATAATCGTAACCTTTGCGTTATGTGGCTTTGCAAACTTCTCGTCGATTGCCATCCTGTTGGGTGGTCTTGGCAGCATGGCGCCAAGTCGTCGGCCGGATATTGCACAGCTGGGTTTAAAAGCACTGTTTGCAGCGACATTAGCGAATTTAATGTCCGCGGCAATTGCAGGCTTTTTCTTCTCTCTAAGCTAAGAAACAGGTCTATTTTATGACTCAACAACAAGTCCCAACTTTAGATATCAGACGGTTTGCCACCGACAAAGACAACTTTGTTGCCGAAATTGGCAAGGCCTACACTGAGTTTGGATTCTGTGGCATCAGTGGCCACGGCATTCCGGATGAGGTGGTCGCCAAAACCTACCAAGCGATTAAGCAATTTTTCGCGTTGCCGACTGAAGTCAAAGCGCACTACCATCAGCCTGGTCAGGGCGGGGCGCGTGGTTATACCGCCATTGGTGTTGAGAAAGCCAAAGACAGCAAGCACCCGGATTTAAAAGAGTTCTGGCATGTTGGTCGTGAACTCGATGGTCCGGCGCCGCATCCAAGCCTGTACCCGAATGTGTGGCCAGTAGAAGTGCCTGAATTTAAACAGGCCACTTCGGCGCTGTACGAGTCGCTGCAAAACCTCGGCTGTCAGGTGTTAGAAGCTTTGGCGCTGT
The DNA here is from genome assembly GCF_001669775.1 of Rheinheimera sp. SA_1. Lineage (GTDB taxonomy): Bacteria > Pseudomonadota > Gammaproteobacteria > Enterobacterales > Alteromonadaceae > Pararheinheimera. Next base: position 292,313 of record NZ_LXWK01000011.1, on the reverse strand, counting down.
TTTTACAGCAGGACCAAAGTTACTTCGCCGATAAAGTGAATTACGGCAATTCAATTTTGCGGCCGATTCATTATCCGCCAATTGCGGATACGTCTACGCAGTCTATTCGCGCTGGTCAGCATGAAGATATTAACCTGATCACGTTATTAGTGGGCTCGCACGAGTCAGGGCTGGAAATTTTGCGCCGTGACGGCAGCTGGTTACCGGTGACCACCATCGAAGGTACGATAGTGGTAAATATCGGCGATATGCTGCAACGTCTGACTAACCACCTGCTGCCATCAACGACCCACCGGGTGGTGAATCCGGCGGGCGCAGCAGCGGGTCAGCCGCGGTATTCGATCCCGTTTTTTATGCATCCAAACCCGGATTATGTGATTGAAACGCTGCCAAGCTGTATCAGTGCGCAAAATCCAAATCGTTACCCGGAACCAATAAATTCCAACGATTATCTGATGCAACGCTTAGAAGAAATTGGTTTGTTGAAAAAGCCAAAATATTGATCCTGAAGCAGCCATAACCCGGTCAATCAGGCGCAATCTATATCTAAAATCAGCTTCAAAATTTCAGGCCAGCCACTAATCCGGCTGGCCTGTTTTGTTTTGATGGGATCAAGGCGCTAAATTGCTGATCATTTAAACAATCAACTGGAAAATAGCGGAAATTTTGCATTCACTGGTTGACGGCATCGCAGTCGCCGCATAATATGCACGGCGTCGGCGGCATATGCCTCGGTGGTGGAATTGGTAGACACACTAGCTTCAGGTGTTAGCGCTTCGCGGCGTGGGGGTTCGAGTCCCCCCCTAGGCACCAAGTCGCAGACGAAAAAACAGAACACATGCCTCGGTGGTGGAATTGGTAGACACACTAGCTTCAGGTGTTAGCGCTTCGCGGCGTGGGGGTTCGAGTCCCCCCCTAGGCACCAAATTAACCAGCTTTTTAGCTGGTTTTTTTGTATCTGAAATTCACTGAATCACCACACTCCCAGCAGTCGCCGGCCTTTGCGCACATGTCCTGAATTCAGTCCAGCCGGTAAAATTTTGTGACAAAACAGTGGCTGTAACACAGCAGCTGGAACTGCGAACAGGGTATACACTTCATTTGAATCGTTTTCAGATTGAGGTGATGTATGAACCACAATTTTTCTTTGCACTCATGCGGACTTTGGTTGCCAGTTGTATTGGCGCTGTTGTTGCTGACTGGTTGCCAGAATTCCCCCCGTCAAACTACTCCTAATGCCCTTAACTCCGGGCTGTTTGTCGATGATCAATTTGGCACGCCTACAGCAGCGATTGAAACTCCGGAGCAAATTTTCGCGGTACCCGAAAAGGTGGTGTCTGAACTACGCCAACAAGTGTTGCTGTATGGTGATCCATTCGACCGCAGCAGAGCCTTGTTACGCTTCATCTTCAATGATGGCTCTGATATGTTGGAGTATGTTAATTCTGCCACCTTAATCGCCAGTGACACCCTCGAGAAACGTCAGGCTAATTGTCTGTCGTTAACCATCTTGGCGTATAGTCTGGCGCATGCTTTGGGTTTTGACTCCAGATTTCAGGATGTTGATGTACCCGAGTATTGGATTACCCGCTCTGGTAGCAGCCTGCTGAATGGTCATGTCAATCTGGTGGTCAATCCGGATTCAAAATTCGCCGGGGTCGGGCATATTGTCTATCGTCGCCACAGTTACCTGATTGATTTCGACCGGGTGCCTTCCAGAACGAAACTCCGCACTACCGAAGTCGGCCGCAATGCAGTTATCTCAATGTTTTATAACAATAAAGCGGCTGATGCCATCGTAAGTAAAAATTACGATCTGGCCTATCAGTACCTTAAAGCGGCAATCCGCACGGCTCCGGAATTGTCAGGCAATTGGAACAATCTGGCCGTGCTTTACCGGCATAAGCAACTGCTGGCAGAAGCGGAGCTGGTGTATTTGCACAGTCTGGCGCTGGAACCGAATCATTCTAATACCATGGCGAATCTGGCGATGTTGTACCAGTTAACCGGACGCGATAGACAAGCAGCTGATTTAGAAGATAAAGTTTCTAAAAAGCGTTTGGCAAACCCATTTTATTTTGTGATGCTTGGTAACGAAGCTTATGAGCGTCGGGAAGCAGATGTGGCGTTGCGCCATTTTCGGCAAAGTTTAAAATTACAACCGAACACGCCAGAAGCCCTGTTTGGGATGGCGCGGGTTTATTTGCTGAAAGGTGATCTGACCTCAGCTTCGCGTTATCTGCAGTCGGCGAAGAAATACGTTGAGCCGGGGCCAGAGCGGCGTCGTTATCAATCAAAACTGGATTTGTTAAATGCGATTGCCAAGCAAGTATAGTGATCAGCGCGTCGGGTTGGTATGGCAATTACGGCATAACATGCCCGGTCTGATCCAGAGGCTGCGGTTATGGTGTGTCGTGGTGATGTCGGTATTGCCTGTCATTGCCGCGCCGTCAATAAATGCCGACGAGCAGTTATTGAATCAGGCCTGGCAAGATTTACAGCGGTTATCGTCTGATGACATGGCCGGCCGTTTTCCGGGCAGCGACGGCCATCAGCTGGCGCAGCAGTATATTTCCAGACGGTTAGGTGAATTAAAACTGCAGCCGTTACTGGCAGATTACCGACAGCCATTTCAGTATAAAAGTGGCTTTTTCAGCCAGTCAGCGGGGGTGAATCTGGTGGCGCAGCTCAGGGGCTGTACTTTTCCAGATTCTTATGTGGTGGTTACCGCACATTATGATCACCTGAAGATGGTCGGTTCCAAAATATTTAACGGTGCTGATGATAACGCTTCCGGTGTGGCTGGCATGCTCTATCTTGCAGGTAAACTCAGTCAAAGTTGCCCGGCATATTCTTACATTTTTGTGGCTACTGATGCTGAAGAACAAGGATTAGATGGCGCCAAAGCCTGGCTGGATCAATCACTGGTACCCAGCACGCAGCAGCTCTTAAACATTAACCTCGACATGATTAGTCGCGGTGAACAACGTCAGCGCCTGTATTTGGCGGGAAAACGTAGTTTGCCAGCGCTGAGTAATATTCCGACACGACAACATGCCAAAGTCAAACTGGTGCTGGGTCATGATGGCAGCAGTCGTGTAGGAGCTGCGAGAAGTTCCGGTGACCGCTCAGAGCAGGTTGACTGGTCCAATGCCAGTGACCATGCCGTGTTCCGTCGCGCCGGTATTCCATATCTGTATTTTGGCGTTGATGTGCATCGGCATTACCATACTCCGGACGATGACTGGCAACGGGTAAACAAGGAGTTTTTCCAAAGTGCGTTGCAGTTAATCCACAGCAGTGTGCACTGGGTTGAGCAGCAGCCGCCGGCTGTGTTTATCGAAGCGCGGCGTTCACACTGACAGACAGCAAGGTGCAGCGGCCTGAAGACCCTGTGCTAAAAAGCCCAAAGCCATTACGCAAAGTACAAAACACCCAGCTTGTGCCTCAAACCGCAGTCAAAGTTGTTCCAGGTGGATCAATAGTTCCGCTGCTTTTTTCTGAATGGCCGCCTGCTGCGTTTCGTCTTTTCGATGCCATTGCTGGTAAGCCAGTTGCAATCGGGCATTGCTGGTGAGTTTTGTCGCATTACGCGCCAGAAAATCCCAGTACAAGGCGTTAAAAGGGCAAGCCAGTTCACTGGTGGTTTCTTTCACCTTGTAATGACAACTACTGCAGTAGTTGCTCATCCGCTGAATATAGTTACCACTGGCAGCATAAGGTTTTGAAGCGAGCACACCGCCGTCGGCAAACAATGCCATGCCAAGGGTATTCGGCAATTCGACCCATTCAAAGGCATCGGCATACACCGCCAGGTACCAATCCGTTACATCATCCACCGAAAGCCCGGCCAGTAGCGCAAAATTGCCGGTAATCATCAAACGGTGTATATGATGCGAGTATGCGTATTTGATGGTATGCCCGATGGCTTGTTGCATGCAGCGCATCTTGGTCTTGCCGTGCCAGTAATAACCAGGTAACGGCGTTTGCGCGTTAAAAAAGTTACGGGTTTTGTACTCTGGCATCAGCAACCAATACAAACCCCGGACATATTCACGCCAGCCAATCAATTGGCGGATATAACCTTCAGCAGCGTTCAGCGGGACCTGGCCGGCCTGATAAGCTTGCTCGACTTTTTGGCACATCCAGCGCACATCTAACAAACCAATGTTGAGATACATGGAGCAGATGCTGTGAAACAAAAACGGTTGGTCCAGCACCATCGCATCCTGGTACTGGCCAAACAGTGGTAATTGATGTACGACAAAGTCAGAAAATGCCGCCCTGGCGTCCTTGCCAGTAACGGCTAAAGCAAAATTACCGGCATCGCCGATATTTTTTGGAAATTCACTGCGGACTAAATTGATCACCGCCTGGGTAATGTCATCGGGATCAATGGCGACCGGCGCAGGCACCGCCAATTCGGCCGGGCAGGGTTTGCGATTCTCTATATCATAATTCCATTTGCCGCCAGCAGGCTCGGTGCCATTCATTAATAGCCCGGTGTAACGCCGCATCTCGCGGTAGAAATATTCCATCCGGTATTGGCTGCGGCCCTGTGCCCACCGGTTAAATAGCGCCAAACTGGCAATAAACCGATCGTCATCAAGCACCACCACCGGCTTTTCCAAACGGGCCTGCCAGCTTTGGATCTCCTGCGCCAGCCGGAATTCGCCAGCAGCAGTTACAATCACCGACTGCAACTGTGGCTGGCGTTGCAGTGTTATCGCCACCGCTTCATACAGCGAGGCAATACGCTGGTTGTAATCAATGTACTCAACCTGCATACCCTGTTGTAGCAGCACTGCGGCAAAGTGGCGCATCGCGCTGAAAATAAGCACAATTTTATGCTGATGATGACCAACATAACTGGCTTCAGCCTGCACTTCGGCCAACAACACCACATCCCCCGGTTGCCATTGCCGCAAACTGGCAATGACCGGACTTAATTGATCACCTAAAATCAGAATCAGTTTTGACATCAAGCTGCTGCACATTGTTCACATTCGTCAGATAACATGGTTACGCCCAAGCCAAGCCACAGGATCAATGGCTGGCTGTAAATCTGCTGCAGGCGTGGTGAGCTGCTGTATGGCATTGCTGCGGTATGATCAATAAATTTACAAAAGACGGCAATTGCGATAACTTGAGACCATTGCGCAAAAATGCAGCAAAAAGTGGCAAGAAAAGGAATACAGTGGTGGACCCGTTAGAAACAATTTTGCTGGAAGTATCGCGTTCACACGCCATCGACAGCGGAGCCTTTGACGACGCTGTGTACCTGATCCTGCAATCGTTGCAGCGCGGGCTGGCAGTCCGGCGCGTTAGTTTGTGGTTTTATGGCGCTGATAGTCAAAGCATGGCGTGTCACACGTTGTTTGACGCAGGTACAGTACATCAGGAACCCTTACAGCTTTTATCCCTAGAATATCCGCGGTATTTTGCCGGCCTGCGCAGTGAGCGGGCAATTGTGGCTGATGATGCGCACACCCATCCTTACACTCAGGAATTCAGCGCCGGTTATTTGCCACTGTATCAAATCAGTTCCATGCTGGATTTACCCATTCGTCACCTTGGCAGAATGATTGGCATCATTTGTTGTGAGCATGTTGGTACCGCCCGTCAATGGCAGGCAACGGAAGTGCGATTTGCCAGCAGCCTGGCAGACCAGATAGGCCGAGCGCTCAACGCGCAGCAGTTTTTAAAACTACAACAACAGCTGGAACAGCTCAATTGCGAGCTGGAACAGCGGGTTGAACAACGCAGTGAACAACTGCGGCTCAGTGATCAGGATCTGGAAAAAGCCCATCAACAAATTTTGGATCAAGCCCGGTTAGCGACGCTTGGTGGCATTGTTGCCGGTGTGGCGCACGAAGTCAGTTCGCCGCTGGGCGTCGCTTTGCTGGCGGGAACCAATGTGCAGGATTTGTTTGCCGATTTGCAGCAAAAGACCGCTGATCGTAGTCTGACATCCAAAATGTGGGACGACTATGTACAGCGGATCAGCGAAGGTCAGCAAATCTTACTTAGCAATTTGCAGCGGGCGCAGCGCTTAATGGATCAGTTTAAAGCCACCGCCGCCTGCCAAACCAAGGCACAGTCCAGTTCAGTACTGTTCCGGGAGTTGGTGCAAAACTTACTGGCGAGTCTGACGCCGGTGACCAAGCAACAAAAAGTTCAGCTTGAACTGAACATCGACGATAAGTTACAGCTGGTCACTGCGGCCGATGTCTGGTTGCAGATCCTGACCAATCTGGTGCTGAACAGTTGTCATCATGCCTTTGTTGGCATCATGCAGCCGAAAATTCACATCAGTGCCGCGTTTAATGCGGATCAGGAATTTGAATTCAGCTATAGCGACAATGGCATCGGCATGGACGACAGCACCAAAGCCAGGGTGTTTGAACCCTTTTTTACCACTCGTGCACGCGAAGGCGGCACCGGGCTTGGCATGTCGATCATCCGGCAATTGGTGAGCGATAAACTACAGGGGCAGCTGGAATTACACAGCGCTTCCAACGACGGTTTCAGATTGGTGATCCGCTGTTTGGCGTGATTTACGAATTACCTAAAGTGAATCCAAACCTACCATTGCACCTGACAGAAACTTGGGTATGATGATATCTAACCAAAAAGATCCGGAGCCTTTATGACTGCCTCAACCCTACGTCTGAACCGCTTGCCGGTTGTTTTCTGCCTGAAACTGCTGACATTGTTTGTCGCTGGTGTCGGATGCCAGGCTGTAGCCGAAGAAATGACCGCCCATGGCAGCCATGTGCATGGTGAAGCAGAGCTGACCTTTGTATTGGATGGCAATGAAGCCGAACTGGCACTGGTGACGGCGGCAGGCAATATTCTGGGTTTTGAACATAGTGCGACCACACCGGAAGAACAGCAACTGCAAAAAACACAGCTGGAAATGCTGCAAAGTGGCCGTTGGTTTACTGCAGAAGCTGCAGCGAATTGTACTATCGCCGGACAGGATGTGCGGATTGAACAGGACGATCACGGCCACGCCGACTTATACGCCAATATTCAGCTGTTATGTCAGGCGCCGCTAAAGTTACAAAATTTGCAGTTTGGGCTCTTTGAGTTGGCACCAGGTTTAACCACCATCAAAGCACAATATCTGGTTGATGGTGTGGCAGGGGCACAGGCATTGTCGGCAACCACTTCGGCACTAAAACTACGCAACTAATACAAATGTTAACTGTGGGGTCAGAGTCAATTGTTAATTAATTTTGTTAACAATTGACTCTGACCCCGCAGTTAACAATTACTCGTAAACGTATTCGCTGATGCTGTCTGCTTTCAGGCTGTAGGCTGAATTAGCCAAATCGTGGCTCATGGTATCGGTGGTCAAAGTGCCTTCAATCCAGAATGGGTTGTAAATCATGTCGGCTTTTAAACCTTTGGCATTGGTGACAAAAATAATCTGGTTTGGCGGTGGTGGTGGTACGTGAATACAAGCGCCGAAGTAAGGGACTAAGAAAAACGCGCTGATATTCTGCGCTTCGTCATATTCAATTGGTACGATAAAACCTGGGATCTTTACTTTTTTACCGTTTAATTCGCCGCGCACATTGGCCGATTGCAGTACTTCACTCCAGGCCTGACTGGACGGATCCTGATTTGATGGATCGTTCGTCATTTGCTGTTTCAGGCCATTAGAAGGGCCTTCGCCGCCTTCGTGATTGACTTCAGGTAATGCTTCCATTTTTGCCAAATCTTCCGGCGGTAATAAATCAGTCCATTCTAATGTTTGTACAGCGCTTGCTTTTGCGGCATCTTTTGCGGCGGGGGTTGCAGCGGCAGTGGCAGCAGTGGCGGCGAAACTTTCGAATGCGACCAGACTCAGGAATAACCCTATCAACAACGGTTTCAACATTAGAGCTTACTCTCAGGCATATGTTATAAAGTACGGATTGGGCTTTATCATATCATTTCGACGAGATTGCTTGTGTTATCAAAACCGAATTTTCCGGCGCTTGAACTCAAAAACTTCCACTTTCAATGGCCAGGGCAACAGGCGTTTACCCTGGATATCCCGACCGTTTCGCTGGCGGTAGGGCAGCATTTATTTATCCGCGGTGCTTCTGGTTCAGGTAAAACCACCTTATTGAATCTGCTTTGTGGCATACATCGCTTAACCAGCGGCGAAATTCACATTGGCGGACAGTTGTTTCAGCCATTATCTGGTGCCAAAAGGGATGCTATCCGCGCCAGCAACATTGGTGTGGTGTTTCAGCAGCTGAATTTAATTTCTTATTTATCGGTGCTGGATAACGTGTTGCTGGCTGGCGAATTTGCCGGAAACAAGCTGCCTGATGCCAAAGCACGGGCACAGTCGCTGTTAACGGCTTTAGGGATGAGCGAAGCTTTGTGGCAAAAACCAGCGCAGCAACTCAGTGTCGGCCAGCAACAACGGGTGGCTATAGCCCGGGCTTTACTGAATGAACCGGCGTTGTTGATTGCCGATGAACCGACGTCGGCACTGGATGCTGATAATCGTGATGCCTTTATCCGGTTGTTGCTCTCAGAAGCCAACCGCTGCGGTACTACAGTCATTTTTGTCAGCCATGACGCACAGTTAGCGCATTATTTTGGGTCAGTGCTACAGATGGACAATCTGGCGGCCGGGGTCGTGCCAATCAACACAGTACAGCCACTACAACCAACCAGCGCTGCAACGCAAACAGTCGCGGTGACCCAGACAACTTCCGGGGAGCAAACGCCATGTTAATTCGTTTAGCCCGGCAAAGTTTGTGGAACCGGCGTGGTACTGCGCTGATGACATTATTATCTTTGGTGATCAGCATTGCATTGTTATTGGGAATTGATCATTTACGACTGGAAGCCAAACGTAGTTTTACCAGTACCGTATCCGGTACCGATTTAATTGTCGGAGCACGTTCAGGACAGCTGAATTTATTGCTCTATAGTGTGTTTCGGCTGGGGAACGCCACTAACAATATCAGCTGGCAACATTACCAGCAGATCAACAAACATCCGCAGGTGAAATGGTCAATCCCGCTGGCACTCGGCGATTCACACCGTGGTTTTCGGGTGATTGGCACTAATGACGATTATTTCCGTTTTTTCCGCTACGGTCAGCAACAACAGTTGGAGTTTGCCGAGGGCCAGGCTTTTGCTGATGTTTATCAGACGGTACTTGGGGCGGCGGTTGCCGACAAACTTGGATATCAGTTGGGTGAGCAAATTATCTTATCGCACGGCGTTGGTGCCGTGAGCTTTAGTCAGCATAAAGATCAGCCATTTACCGTTGTTGGTATTCTGGCACCGACGGGTACGCCGGTTGATCAAAGTGTGCATGTCAGTCTGGCCGGAATTGAAGCCATTCACCGTGGCTGGCAAGGCGGTGCGCCCGCGCTTGGCCGGCAACCCAAACTCAGTGATGCTCAATTAGCAGAACTGCAGCCCAAAGTTATTACCGGCTTTATGCTGGGCTTAAAATCAAAAGTGGCGACCTTTGCGTTGCAGCGGCAAATTAATGAATTTAAAGCCGAACCTTTAACCGCCATTTTACCTGGTGCCGCTTTGGCGGAACTGTGGCAGATGCTGAGTATGGTGGAGAATTTGTTGCTGCTGGTGACCTTGCTGGTGTTGATTGCCGCGCTGATAGGCATGATGACGACTTTGCTCGCGGCAATGAAAGAACGGCAACGTGAAATGGCCATTCTGCGGGCTGTTGGCGCCAGACCCTGGCAGTTATTCTGGCTCATTGAGCTCGAAGTGTTAAGCCTGACTTTGTTGAGTATTGGCGGTGCGCTGATGACGTTAACTGCCGCTTTATGGCTGGCGCAGCCGCTGCTGAGCAGTCAGTATGGTCTGGTGATTAGCATCTGGCCTTGGCATGGTCATACTGGCATCGTTTTGTCAGTATTAACCGGTGTGTCATTGGTCATGGGCGCTATTCCGTCCTATCTGACGTACCGGCAAAGTGTGGCACAAGGCTTGGTCATAAAATTGTAACAAAACTAATGAACATGATTTCTCCAGAAAAGCCAGCAGAGCTGTTGGCTGTTGGGAAAGTTTTGCTATAGTAAAGCCCATGACCCCGCTGAAGATGCCCACGGATGACGACCGCAAAAGACAAACTTGAACAGCAACTTGCATTGCTCAATCAGCAGTATCTGCAGCGTTTACAGGTTGAACTACCGCAGTTACAACTGCAATGTGAGTCGCTGCTTGACAATGTGCAGTGGCGACCTCTGGTATCGCAGTTGCTGGCCAGTTTTCATACGCTGGCCGGTTCGGCCGGTACTTTTGGCCTGTCTGAACTTGGCGCTTCGGCAAAAAAGCTTGAACAGCAGTGTCAGGCCTGGTTGCAATCACAACAAGCACCGCCCGAAGCGGACATTCAGCAGTTTCTGCAATTATTTCAGCTGTTACGTCAGCAAAAAAAACTGGTCGTCGCTGAGTTTAAATTACCCGCCATCAGCAAAGTTTCGGATAAAAATACCACGCTGATTTATCTGCTCGAAGACGAGGGCGAAACCGCGCGGCATTTGTGTCTGACGCTGGCGACTTTCGGCTATCAGGTGGAATGGTTCCAACAACTAAAGCAGCTGGAAATTGCATTGGCGCAACAACAGCCGGACGCGCTGATTATCGACATCGAATTACCGGGTGAAACCGAATCCGGCCTGAATTTTATTAATCGCCTGCAACAGAATGGCGCCAATCTGCCGCTGTTTGTACTGACTAGTCACGATGATTTTGAACATTATCTGCATGCAGTGCGCAGCGGTGCGCTCGGGTATTTTGTTAAACCGCTGAATGCTTCTGCGCTCGAAGCCCGCTTGCAACGGATGCTGGCGTCCAGGCAACGTGATGCATTTCGGGTACTCATTGTCGATGACGACCAGTTGTTGGCCCAGCATTATGCGCTGGTGTTGGAAAATGCCGGTCTACGCGCCGAGATCCTAAACGATCCGGCGGACATTTTTGCCGGTCTGCGCAAGTTTCATCCGGATGTAATTTTGCTGGACGTTAATATGCCACAGTGCACCGGGCCTGAACTGGCGCAGCTGATCCGGTTACAGGATGAATGGCTTGGGGTGCCAATTATTTATTTGTCTTCGGAAACCGACAGCGAACGACAGTTGGAGGTACTCATCAAAGCCGGTGATGATTTCCTGACAAAGCCGATCAGCGACAATGCATTAATTGTGGCTATTTTTGCCAGAGCACAGCGCGCGCGGCAACTGGCCGAAGTGATGACCAAAGACAGCCTGACGGGTTTATTACAGCATGCGCATATTAAAGAGCGGCTGGCCAGCGAGCTGGTGCGCAGTTTACGCCATCAGCAGCAAGTAAGTGTGGTGATGCTGGATATCGATCACTTTAAGAAGGTCAACGATAACTACGGCCATCTGACCGGTGATCAGGTGATTACCAGTCTGGCAAATTTATTGAAACAGCAGCTGCGTAAAAGTGACATGATTGGCAGGTATGGCGGCGAAGAATTTTTGTTGGTATTGCCAGAATGTCCAGTCGAAAAAGCACTGAAGATCGTCGAAAAAATGCGCGAAGCCTTTGCCCAGTTGCCCTTTACTTTTGATGGCAATAAATTCAACTGTACTTTTAGCGCTGGCATCGCCAGTGGTCTGGGGATGGAAGTGCCGGATCAGGTGATCGAACAGGCGGATCAAGCTTTGTATCAGGCTAAATCCGCCGGTCGTAATCAGGTGAAAATTTACGGTTCTGGCTCAGCGTTTTAATAACCGCGAAATAGTCGACAACAGATGCGGGATCGCCTGTTGGTTTTTCGACAATACGGCATCAACTTTGGTTTTTAACTCGTCACTCAATTCGTCCGCCGACCAGATCAGTACCGGCAAATGTTGATGATGTTCAGCAATCAGCGGCAACAAATCCCAGCCAGATCCATCCGGTAATCCCAAATCCAGCACCACCAAATCAAAGGTTTCAGCCTGCAATAACTGCGTTGCTTGTTGCACCTTACTGACGTGGACGATGTCGGCATTGTCCTGCGTGAAATGGTTTAATAACGTGCTGAAGGTCAGATCGTCTTCTACATGCAGAATTTTCGGTCTTGGAGACGTCAGCAGCTTTTGCAGCGACGACAATAACTGCGGCGCAGTAATGGGTTTTTCCAACCAGTCAAAGGCAGTGAAGCCACTAAATCTATGGCCATCTTGTTGTTTTTCAACAGAAATAACCAAGATCGGTAAATTTGCTGTTGCGGCATTTGCACGCAGTTCGTTGATTAACGCCGCGGCGTGACCGTCCGGTAAGTTTAAATCGAGCGTCATGGCGGAAAAACTACGTAGTGCCATGGCGCGCCGGGCGCTGGCCAGACTGTGTGCTGTGGTCACCAGATAACCGGAGGATTCCAGTAAAGCCCGGATAAAACCAGCGATTGACGGGTCATCTTCGACCACTAAAATAGTGTTGCCAAGCTGAATGGGTTCATTCGACTGTTTCTGGAAATGCAGTCGGAAACAAGTGCCGGTGGTGGCCGAAGTTTCAAAACTAATCTTGCCGTCCATCCGCTCAGTTAACTCTTTGACAATGGCCAGACCAAGGCCGGTACCATCTTTGCTGCGGGCATCAGCCGAATCGGCCTGCGAGAATTTTTCAAACATCCGGTGTTGAAACTCTTCACTGATGCCAGGGCCTTGATCCTGCACCGACACCAGCACTTCAGTATTGGTTTGCTCTAAAGCGACGGTAATTTTGGCGCCAGTCGGCGCAAATTTGGCGGCGTTGGACAATAAATTGGCCATGATCTGATGAAAACGCATTGGATCCAGCAGTACAGCGGCATCATCACTGGCGTGCAGATCGATGGTTGCCTGATATTTGTCGGCATAAGGCTGGTTGTGTTCGATGCTTTGTTTGAGTAAATCGAGCATCGAGCAAGAGGTAAAATCAAACTGCATTTTGCCGGCAACCAGCTTATCAATGTCGAGCAAATCGTTGATCAACTGACTGAGTTTATTACTGTTATCGACCGCAATATTGAGCATGGTCTGCATTGGCACCGGCACCTGACCTAAAGCGCCACCGGCCATTAAACCCAGGGCGCCAGAAATAGCAGTCAGTGGGGTCCGAAGCTCGTGGCTGACCATCGACACAAACTGGGTTTTCATTTGTTCAATACGTTTATGTTCGGTGATGTCCTGAATAATCGACCAGGTTTGCAGCTGGCCGCTGATACTCTCTATTTGCACACCACTTTGCACTACCGGTACTAAATGGCCGTCGCGATGACGCAGTTCGGTTTCGACCGGACCATAACGACCGGTAGTGGCCAGTCGCTCAAATTCCTGTTGAATACACTGTTGCTGGCGTACCGGCACAATGTTAGCAAAGGACATCTGATCAATATGCTGGCGGTCATACCCGAGCATCCGGCCAAATTCCGGGTTGGCTTCGACAAAATTGCCACCTGGATATTTGGTCAGGGCAATGGCCAAGGGCGCAAGCTGATACAAGGACGATAATTTCTGTTCACTGGCTCGCAGGCCGAGCATGGCTTCTTTTTGCGCTGTGATATCCCAGATAAAACCATCGATATACAACAGCTGATTATTTTGATCAAAAATGCCACGACCCAGTTCCTGCACCCACCGGACGCTGCCATTGGCGTGCATGATGCGGTACTCAGTGCTGAAACGGGCATGGTTGGCCAGCTCACGTTCAACAATATCCCGGTTTTGTTCGGTGTCATCGGGATGGGTGATTTTGGTAAAAGTGGTGATCTTATTGCGGATAAAATTCTTCGCCGGGTAACCGGTCAGCTTTTCCACTTCGTCGCTGATAAATAACATGGTCCAGTGCTCGTCATTAATGCAGCGATACACCACACCCGGCAAGTTTTCCAGCATCGAACGGTGGCGCTGTTCACTCAGCAGCAGGGCATGGTGCAACTGCTCCAATTGCGTGATATCAATGGCGACACCGAGATAACCCAGCACAGAACCATCGTCGTTGCGCATCACTGACACACTAAGCCGGACTTGTTTTTGCTCACCATTTTTGCAGATGTACGTCCATTGCCTGGTTTCGCTGATGCCCTGACGTGCCCGAAATACAAAAGCGTCAAAACCTTGAATATCTTGTTTGTATTCAGCGGTTAACTGGGCGGAACGCCGGACGATTTCGTCTGGGTTATGAAAAACCGCCGGGCTTTGCAAGCCAATTAATTCTTCCGCTTTATAACCCAGCATCCGCTCGGCACCTGTGTTAAATAACTGGATCACTCCATGAATATCAGTGGAAATCATCGCCACTTCGGATGAGGAATCGATGACGGCCTGCAACCAGGAACGGGTCGACAAAATCTCGGCTTCTTTGGCCATATCCGTACTGATATCGGTGTGGGTACCGAACATCAATTCCGGCTCACCTTGTTCGTTCCAGCTGGTGACCCGACCAACGGCGTGGATCCAGACCCAATGACCGCTGCTGTGTTTCATCCGGAATTTCACATCATAAAACGGCAGTTCACCGCGAAAATGCTGCTGCAACATCAGGACTGAAGTTGGATAGTCGTCCGGATGTATTAAGGTCTCCCACAGTTGAATGGTGGTGTGTTTGTCCGGTGGCATTCCGAGCATGCTAAACCAGCGATGGTTGTAATAAGTGCGGCCGGTAGCAATGTTCCACTCCCAGGTACCGAGATTGGTACCCTGAATAATCGCGTCCAGCCGGTCGCGTTCATGTTGGGTCTTTTGTTGTTGCTGATGATTATCGGTGATATCGCTGGCCACAATAATGATGTGTTCATAGCGGCCATTTGGTGATTTTTGGGGTACAAAACAGATATTAAACACCCGGCCAGCGCGTGGCTGGGCTACAAAATCAATTTGTTGGCCTTGTAATACTTTATGCAGGCTCGGCTCCAGCTCGTCAAAAGACTCCTGCCCAAACACTTCGGCAATGCTGCGGCCGATGGCTGCCTGAGTGTCGATGCCAAACCAGTCGGCATATTTTTGATTACAAAATACATAACGAAATTCGCGATCGACTTGACCGATTAATACCGGCACATTTTCAGTGACGGTTCTTAAGGTTTGTTGTTGCTCAAGGCTATTGATGGCAATCAAGCGGTTTTGCATCAGGGTGACGGCTTGGGCGGACAAAAGCCGCAGCGCTTCTAACTGCTCCGGCGTTAGTTCCCTTGGCACTGAATCAACCACACACAAGGTGCCGAGCGCGATATCGTCGTTGATGCGAAGCGGAGCCCCGGCATAAAAACGGATGCCATTTTCTCGCTGCACCGCCGGATGGTCGGCAAAACGCGGGTCGTTATAAGTGTCAGGAACGTAAGTCAGTTGACCCGGCGTCAGAATAGCGTGCGCGCAAAAGGCGTCCTCTCTGGGGGTCTGTGGCACATCAATATTAATACTGGATTTAAACCATTGGCGATCAATGTCGATGAGGCTTAAGGCAGATGTCGGCGCATTACAGATCAGGCAAGCTAATCTGTTGAGCGCTTCGAAGGCGGGCTCATGCAACGAATCGAGAATTTGTAACTGGTACAACGCCTGCAAGCGTTGCGCTTCATTTGACGGTAAAGCAGGCTTCATCAGCGACACGGACACTCAGAGATAAGTGAATTGAGTGTACGCTGAAATTTGCAGGCGGACAGCCTGAAACTGAAAAAAACTAGGGTGTTGTTGCCGGAACCGCAGTCGTGGCAGTTTTCACTCGTTGATCTAACCGCTGCCGCGCCTGATTTTTTTCATGTTGTTGTTTAATTCGCAGTAACGCCGCATACAACTGCGCTGAATTAAACGGCCGGGCCGGGTCAATTAAATCGGTGATATCGACCGCCGCTTGTTGCTGTACTTCTAACAATAATGACAGATGATTGCTGCGAATAAGCTCAGCGCGCATATCTTGATCTTCATTACCATCGCTGATGCTGTAGCTTTTCATCAGTAAATCAATAGTTTCGATTTGTGATTGTGCTTGTTGTGTCTGCGCCAGCTGTTGCGTGTGATGGCTTTGTTGGGTCTCTAACCACTGTTGTTGCATCGCAGTCAGACTCTCCATATGCCAGGTGTAAAACAGCATTGAAGCAGCAGAAAGGCCCAGGGCAAAACCCCAGATAAATGTAAATTGTGCCCGAGTGATCATGAAAACCTACTTTAACAGACTGGCAGCACTTCAAACCAACAGGCTGGTGGCTGCAAAAAGCAGTTATCATCCGGTGCCGGGTTCAGGCTGTCAACCCGCTTTAACGCCTGTGTTCGCCGATTGCCGGAATTGTCGGCATTGCAGGTGCTATTGCTGCTGAGGTTTTAGTCAGGCTCAGGTTACAGTCGGTTACTGCTAAACCGGTTCTGTGCCGGGTTGACGGAAGATTCAGTTTGAGTGAGTACACTGGTGCGCGGGCGCTCAGTTTTGAGTTTTGGACCAAGCAGCAGTTCAATTCGCTGTAATAAGGTCAAAATTTCGTTGTTGTGGTGATGAAATTCTTTGCGCTGATGTTCGCTGAAGTGACCTTGCTGGAACAAGTCGTCGGCTTCGATGTTCTGCACTGCGATGCGGCTGGCTTTGGCTTCCGTGACCAAATCAGTCAGCTTGATAGAGATAATGACGAGGGTCGTGGCAATGACCGACAACACCACAATCAGAAAAACTGTTAATAACTGCATAATGCACCATCCATTGGCAAACCCAAAATAGGGATAACTACTTTATAGCATGCTTTTATAAAGCGGGGCAATCCGCGCTACGCCCATTTGCCGGGAAGTCGGGATCAACTGCTTTGGCCTTACTGTTTTGACATAATATTTTGACTTAGCCATTCTATAACTGTCGCCGGCGCGCAGCGATGTACAACACTAAGCCAACTGCCAACAGCGCTCCGGTTAATAGCACCGCATCTAGCTTCACTTGCCATACCAACCAGCCACAAGCCAGTAAACCCAGAATTGGGATCAGATAAGCGCCTGGCAAAATAAAACTGCTACTGCTGCGCAGGCGCGGCCGTAACTTTGGAATGGCGCCACAGCACAAGCCGTACAACAAAGCGCGGATCAGCACGGTGGCGCTTGCCAGATAAATAAAGGAGCCAAAAGCCGCCAGTAAAAACGCCAGTGCGCCAAAAAATATAATGGCGTTGGCTGGCGTCAGAAACTTCGGATGAACCCGGCCAAACCAGGCCGGTAAACTACCTTCACGGGCCAGGGCATAGCTAACGCGCGGTGTGGAAAACATGGCGCCAAGCAAGTTTGCACCGACCGAACAAATCACCCCAAACATCAAAATTGCGGCGCCTACAGTGCCACCCAGCACAGCGGCTACATCCAGCAATGGCGTGGTCGATTTGGCAATATCAGGAACGGTGACCATACTGACCCATTGCACCAGCATATAGAGCACAGTCACCATGCCAAGACCGAGCAATAGTGCTTTGGGAATGTCGCGCTGCGGATTTTTAGCTTCACCTGCCGGTACCACAGCCGATTCAAAACCAACAAAGGCATAAACCATAAGTAACATGGCAGCGCCTAAATCCAGCTGCAGAATTGCGTCATTTGGTGTTACGACAGATGGGAGGTTGAGGGGCTGAACTTGCCAGAAGTGCCATACGCCGGCACCGATGAGTAACAACAATACGCCAAACTTGGCCAGCGTCAACCAGCCTAAGGTGCGGATGGATTGCAAAGCGCCGGTGACGTTGATGCAGGTAAAGCTGGCGCAGACTGCCGCTAAAATCAGCGTGCGCCACAGCGGATCACGGGCCAGTGGCCAGAAATAACCGATGCTGTCGACCAGTAACACGCTATTGGCAGCAACAGAAACCACCCGCGCCAGATAATATAACCAGCCGGCCTGGAAGCCCGCTGCGCGGCCAAAAGCAGTGCCGACATAGCGCACCGGGCCGCCAGTGCCATTAAAATAACTGGCCAGTTCCGCAAAACATAACAGGATTGGCAGCATCAATAAGGCGCAGCCCAAAAACACCCATAGGCTGTAGTCACCGGCTAACCGTGCCGCGCCACCGGCCAGACCAAAAATGCCAGCACCCACCAGACCATTGACCACCAGCAACCACAGGCCCCAAAGCCCCAGACTACGGACCAGCGGCTCGGCTTCGGTGCTGCTGGCTGTGTGGGTGGTGAGATCGGGTATTTGCATGGTCATCCTGCGGTGGACGGTTCTGTCTGAACCACCATAAAACGAAACTGTCGTTATGGACAAGTTAGTTGCGGACAATAGCTAAAAATAACAAGATGTTGGTATTGGCTTCAGGCGTAAATTTTTATCAAGGATGTTGCTGCTAATACGAACTATCACCGGTGAGGTTGGATCCAGCGTATAGTGGGGCGGCTAACAACTCCGTTGGTTTTTTTTGGTGATTAATGCAACGTATTCAATCGATGTTTTTTTGGTTAATTGGGCTGACTAAGAAGTACGCTGGCCTGGTCGCGCTGTTTGGCTTTATCACTGGCTTAGTCAGTTTGTGGTTGGTAGAGAAACGGGAGCATTTCGCGCAGTTTTTTGCGGTGTTGATGTTAGCCGGCTGGGTTTGGTTAATGGTAGAGCATTGGCTGCGTGATGGTTTGCTCAGTCGTTTTGGTGTTAGTGTTTCAGAAGATTTAACCCGCTTTGTCACACAGCTTTTGCATCAGGAAAGTTTGTTTTTTGCCTTGCCATTTTTTCTGGCGGCCACCCACTGGGATCAACCGCAGGCGTTATTTACCGCTTTGCTGCTGGGCTGCGCTTTAGTCGCGGTGATTGATCCGGTGTACAACAATGTGTTGGCAAAACGCCGGGCGCTGTTTCTGGCGTTTCACAGTTTTGCGTTATTTGCGGTGTTGATGGTGGTGTTGCCACTGCTGTTTTTCTTAACCACCAGTCAAAGTCTGCAATTGTCGCTGGTTATTGCGGTGGTGCTGAGTATTCCGAGTATGCGGCCGTTATTGTCTAACGCCGGGTTTTGGCGCTTGCCGCTATTGGCGGTGTTGTTAAGCGTGCTGGCGGGCGGCATCTGGCTGGCGCGTGGTCTGGTGCCAGCTCCCGTGCTGCGTTTAAGTGAAATTCAGCTAAGTCAGCATGTGGATTACACCCAGCGATCGCCCGGGCCAAGTATCGAAACCATTGATGTCGCGGCTTTACAGCAGCTTGGTTTATTCGCATTTACCTCGGTGCAGGCGCCGCGCGGTCTGAAAGAGCAAATTTACCATCAGTGGATCCATAACGGTGGCGAAGTGGAGCAAATTGCGCTGGATATTCAAGGTGGCCGCAAAGAAGGTTATCGCGCCTGGACCCGCAAACAACAATTTCCGGCGGACCCTGTTGGCAATTGGCAAATCAGGGTAGTGACTGATTCGGGGCAGTTAATTGGCAGCAGTCGTTTTAAAGTGACGTCAGGTGCGGCTACACCAGCAGCAAAGCCAACTGAAACACCGCCGGTAACGCAGCCCGTAACACCAACAACTACGCTAACATCAACGCCGTAGCAGCTGCCAGCGTTGATGCAGGCCAATCGCCACTAAAATCAACACCATGCCGAGAATTTGCAGCGGTTGTAGTTTGATATCGTAATACCAGAGATCAATGACCACCGCGACTAGCGGGTAAATAAACGATAACAGTGCGATGCTGCTGACCGGCAAACGTTGGAAGGCGCTATACATCAAGTTGTACATCAACGCGGTGTGCAATAAACCCAGCATTAAAATCGGTACCAGCTGTGGCAGCGCGAGATCCGTCAGCATGGCTTTGGGAAAGGGTAATAAAATCAACACCCCGAGCATCATTTGCAGACCGGCAATTTGCGCGGGCGGCACGCCGGTTAGTTGCCTGGTGGTTAAAGTGGCCACTGCATATAAAGCGGCGGCAATCGCAGCCAGACCAACACCCAGCCAGATTTGCTCGCCGGAGCCGCTGATATCCAAACCGGTGGTCAGCGCCACACCGCAAAATGCCAGTAATAACAACAACCATTGCGTCCGCGCTATCGCCTGGCGTTGACTGACAGCGACAATCAACAATAGAAAAAATGGTTGGGTGTGATACACCAGCGTGGCAATCGAAATGCTACTCAGATGATAAGCGCCAAACAAACAGAACCAGTTGGCGACCAGCGCCAATCCGCCTAACAGCAGCCAACCGCTATTGATCCGGCTCAGTTTTTGCCATTGCCGCCGCCAACTTAAATACGCCAGCAAAGCACTACCGCCGATCAGACAACGCCAAAACACTACAGTGGTATTGTCCTGGCCACTTTCCACCACAAATAAGCCGATAGTGCCGGACATCAGCATCGCCAGCACCATCCGCCACAGTCCGGGCCAGTCGGCGTGTTTTTCATCGGGAGTCATGCGGATTGGCTCTGCTGACACAGAGTTTGCCGATGGCGTGTTGTGGTTGCTGTTGTTGGATGGTGAGGTCATCATTGTTGCTCTGCAGGCTGGACGAAAATCAACGGCTTAGCGCCTGAGTTTAAAACTCAGGCGTCAGGCAGAGCAATTTTTTTAGTTAAACCAACTGCTGATATTTCTGCACCAGGCTGTTCTTATCGTTTTCAGTATGTAGTTGTTGTTTATCCTGCTCAGTCCGGCGCTCCAGATCCTGGGCGACTAGCTGTTCCATCATTTTGGTCAGGGTGTCGATTTTGTTATCGATTTGCTGCAGTTGCTGAGCGACTTTGGGATTGCTCTCGCCTTGTTCAGTTAAGGCATCACGTTGTTGCTGAAGTTTTTCAATTTCTGCTTTAATTTCATCGAGTTTTTTCTTATCCAAACCAATGCGTTTGGCGATCAGCTGTTCCAGCATCTGATTAATAAAACTTTCATTTTGTTTGGAAGTCGACTGATCAGAGGGCGATTGATTGGAGGTTGCTGCGGCTGCAGGCGCTGCATTTGCCGCCTGAGCGTTTGCCATAGCGGCAGCTTGTTGCCGCTGAAACTCCAGTTCTGCCGCTTCATCAGCAGGAGCCGTAAGTTGCAACATATTGTGATATTGACCGCTGGTGACCGCTGATATAGACATGATTTGCTCCGTGGCTCAGTTCATCGCTTGCTGCGGCTTGTGGTGGTTGGCAAAGCTGGCAGCATGTGTTGGCTTCTGGCAGATTTGTAGCAAATTTCGAACCAGATATAAAACCGTACGGCTCTTTTTTGAGAGGGAGGGTGGAGCTGCGCAGTTGCTGATGCAATCGCTGCGCAGCTGTTGGCGACTTAACTGCGTAAACTTTTTAGCGTGGTAAATCCTTGGGTGATGGTGGCAACAGGATCTTTGGCGGCATCATGTTCAATAAATGGGTGCTGCAGACCTGCGACATCGGCTTTGGCAAAAATAGCTTTAAAATCAATGATGCCTTTGCCAACATCGGCAAAATTACCGGTGCTGTCCATGTCTTTGACATGCCATAGCGGGAAACGACCCGGATGTTTAGCAAAATAAGCCAGTGGATCACGCTTGGCTTTGATGGTCCAGAACAGATCCAATTCCATCGTGACATAACGCGGATCAGTTTGCGCCAGCAGCACATCGTACGGCACTTGCTTGTCGGTCAGCTGGAATTCAAAATCATGGTTGTGGTAAGCGAATTTCAGCCCGGCTTTGTGCAGCGCCTCGCCAATCTGGTTAAAACGTGCTGCCAGTTTTTGATAAGTATCAATGCTGGTGCCACGTTGTTGCTCGGTCAGATAGGGGATGACGACATACTGATGGCCCATGGTCAGCGCCGCTTCGATAATTGCATCTGTACCATTGTCAAAAGCTTCAATCGGCAGATGGCAGGACGGCGCGGTTAGGCCTTCACCATCGAGCATGGCGCGCAAGTCTTTGGGTTTATGCTCAAAATAACCGGCAAATTCCAGCTCCTGATAACCGACTTTCG
The DNA here is from genome assembly GCF_001669775.1 of Rheinheimera sp. SA_1. Classification (GTDB taxonomy): domain Bacteria; phylum Pseudomonadota; class Gammaproteobacteria; order Enterobacterales; family Alteromonadaceae; genus Pararheinheimera. The sequence goes on along the minus strand of NZ_LXWK01000011.1, from coordinate 270,457 downwards.
CCACCATCTTCAGCGTTTTGGCGACATTTTCGGCCATTAAATCGCGCACTGTGTAAAGCTGCAAACCGGTTTTACCGACGCGGCCTGCCATTGCAGCAGTTTTGTCTGCCGTGTTGTTTGCAGCCGTCAGCGCGAAAGCCGGATTTGAAAAAAGTGGTGATGACAACAAGGCTGCACCAGCTAAACCAGCAGCGCCAAAACCCAAAAATTTTCGTCGGCTCAACAACATGTCTTCGGCGGTTCCAGCCTGCGATGCCGGATAAAATGCGCTGCTGGGTTTTCGTATGTGCAGAGACGAACGTTTTGGATCAGTCATCTTGACCTCCTGTGAGTGATGGCGCGACGGTGGCTGGTGCAGGGCCGGTACTGGCTCTTAACACCAATTCAAAAGGTAAAATTACTTTTGGCGCTTTTTTCAGCCGGCCTTGCAGAATATCTATCAGCAAGTTGACGGCAGTACTGCCAAATTCTTCGGCAGGCTGGGCGATGGTCGTCAGCGGCGGATCGCAATAAGCGGCAAAGGAAATATCATCAAAACCGGCAACAGACACATCTTGCGGAATTCGCAGGCCACTTTGTTTCACTCGTTGCACCACCCCGATCGCCATTTCATCGTTTTCGCAGAAAATTGCCGTCGGTGGTTGCGGTAATGCCAATAAAGTTGCTGCAGCTTTATGACCGGACTGCAGGCTAAAATTACCGGGGCATAACAACTGTTCGTCAAAGGCAATGCCGGCTGCGGTTAACGCATCCTGATAACCGGCGAGCCGGTCGCGGGTCAGCGGACTGCGCTGCGGGCCTTTGACCATGGCGATACGCCGATGGCCAAGCTTGATTAAATGTTCGGTCATGCTGCGAGCGGCTGCGCGGTTATCCAGCATCACTGTTGGAAACTGTTGTTGGTCCAGCACTTCACAGGCGTTGACCATTGGCAACATGCTGTCGTCGTCAGGTGTTTCGCCAAACGGATTATGCGCCCGTAACTGGATCAAGCCGTCGGCCTGCGAGGTTTGCACCATTTTGGCGTAGCTGGCTTCTATGTCCTGGTCACCCTGGGTATTTGCCAGCAGCAGCGAATAGCCCTTTTCCGCCGCAGCCTGTTGCATGCCGCTGATTACCCGGGCAAAAAACACGTTGGCGACGGTTGGCACTAACACTACCAGATTGTGCGTTTTGCCAGAGCGGAACTTCACTGCCATTAAATTTGGCTTGTAGCCGACTTCTTCCACTGCAGCTAATACTTTGGCTTTGGTTTTGGCGGAGACTAAATCCGGTTGTTGCAGCGCGCGGGAGACGGTCGCGACCGACACTCCGGCAAGTTCTGCTACGGCACGAATATTCGACATGCAGGTCCCTAAAGTGAAATTTGCGCTAAATTGAATTCGGGATGCGTCCAGTTGCAGATGAGATGTAACCGGTATCATCATTTGACTTAATCATACCTGAGTCAAAGCTGATTGCTAGTCGGTGTGACTGGTTTTTTTACGATATTGCACAATAATAAAGCGCTTAATGTGCGTTTTCTGTGCAATGACAGATCGGAACCGCGGTAAGTGCGGGCATTTCTGGCGCATTTTTGCCCGATATTGGTCGTTTTTGCGATAATCTAGGTTGACATCCATAAATGTAATCCGTTACATTTTTTGCAAAGGGCAACAATGCTGGTATTTTTTTGCCCCCTCTCTTAAACGATTAAATTGCTGTTAGCAGCAGGAGCCCGTTGCATGGCGAAATTAGCGAAAATCCGCTTTGGTATGATTGGTGGTGGTGAAGGCGCCTTTATCGGCGCGGTACACCGGCACGCTGCGGCGCTGGATGGTCAATACGAACTGGTCTGTGGCGCATTTAGCCGGGATGCGACGAATAATCAAAGCACTGGTGATGCAATGGGTATCGACGATTCACGGTTGTATTCCAGCTGGCAGCAGTTACTTCAGGTAGAAGCCAGCTTGCCTGCGGATCAGCGCATGGAAATGCTGGTCATCGTCACCCCTAATCAACTGCATGTACCGATTAGCCGTGCCGCTATCACTGCCGGTTTTCACGTATTTTGTGAAAAACCTGCCGGCATCAGCCTCAATGAAACCCAAGCTTTAGCCGCCGATTTAACCAATACCGATCGTTTATATGGTCTGGCGCATACCTATCTTGGCTACCCAATGGTGTGGCAAGCACGGCAGTTGGTACAAAGTGGTGAGCTTGGCACTTTGCGCAAAATATTTGTTGAATATCCGCAAGGTTGGCTGACCGAAGATTTGGAAGCGGCTTCGAATAAACAAGCCAGCTGGCGTACCGATCCAAGTCAGGCTGGCAATAGCGGTTGTATGGCCGACATTGGCACCCATGCTTTTGGGCTGGCGGAATTTATCAGTCAGCAACAAATCACTGAAATCTGCGCTGAGCTAAAAAGCCATGTCAGCGGACGGCGACTGGACGATGACGGCGCGGCGTTATTTCGCACCAATGGTGGGGCTAGCGGCGTGCTGATCGCCAGTCAAATCTGTGCCGGTGAAGAAAACGCGCTGAAGATCCGGTTATATGGCGACAAAGGTGGCCTCGAGTGGCAACAAATGGAGCCAAATACCATCATTTTACGGCCACACGGCGCTCCGGTGAAAGTACTGCGTGCCGGCAGAGGTCAGCCTGGTTTGGGTATTGAAGCGTTACGCCGTTGCCGCTTACCAGCGGGTCATCCGGAAGGGTATCTGGAAGCGATGGCCAATTTATATAGCGATTTTGCAGTGGCAATTCGTCGTGGTGAACGGGGCACGCCAACTGGAGTGCCCGGTATTGCTGCTGGTCTTCGCGGTATGGCGTTTATAGATACCATTAGTTCAAGCGGACAGTCTGAAGCGAAGTGGCTGCAGATCCCGAATACTTCGCAAGCCTGAATTCGTTAATTTTAGTATGGGCACAGCCCTGGAGTGGACAACATGACGACAGCAGTCAGCAGCATTCAAGGACCGGCGATTTTTCTGGCGCAATTTATGGGCGAGTTCCCGGCCAAACCGCAGGATCATGAACTGAGCCGTCTTACGCGGATGGTGCAGTGGGCCGCCAGTTTAGGCTATCGCGGCGTGCAGATGCCGACCAACGACGCCAGCTTATTCGATTTAGAGCAGGCAGCACACAATGAAGCTTATGTGGCGCAAGTGCTGGCAATTTGTACAAAAGCCGGGGTGCAAATTACTGAATTATCAACCCATTTACAAGGTCAGCTGGTAGCAGTGCATCCGGCCTATGATGAGTTGTTTGATAACTTCGCGCCCGAAGCACTGCGTGGCAAACCTCTTGCACGTACCGAATGGGCGGTGGCACAGCTGAAACTTGCGGCCAAAGCCAGTCAGAATTTAGGCTTAACCGCCCACGCGACTTTTTCCGGGGCTTTATTGTGGCATTTGGTGTACCCATGGCCACAACGTCCGGCCGGATTGGTTGAGCAAGGATTTGCTGAATTAGCTAAACGCTGGCTGCCAATCCTCGATGCTTTTGATGAAGCCGGGGTTGATGTTTGTTACGAAATTCACCCGGGTGAAGATTTGCATGATGGCGCCACTTTTGAGCGTTTCCTGCAGGCGGTGAAGCAACATCCACGCGCCAATATTTTGTTTGATCCCAGCCATTTCGTATTGCAACAACTTGATTATCTTGCCTTTATCGATTTGTACCATCCACGGATCAAAATGTTCCATGTCAAAGACGCCGAATTTAACCCAAGCGGTCGCGCCGGGGTTTATGGCGGTTATCAGGACTGGCAGGACAGACCGGGTCGGTTTCGCTCATTAGGCGATGGTCAGGTTGATTTTAAAGCGATTTTCAGCAAATTCACCCAATACGGTTTTAGCGGCTGGGCAGTGCTGGAATGGGAATGTTGTTTAAAAGATTCAGCGCAAGGCGCCGCTGAAGGTGCACCATTTATCAGCGCGCAGTTAATTAGTAAAGCCGCCCGCGCTTTTGATGATTTCGCCGGAGCCGCCACTGATGCAGCGCGTAACCGCCGGATTTTAGGGCTGGAATAAAGGTAAAAAATTGTAGGGCGTACTCACCCGAAGGTTAGTACGCCGTGGGTTGCCAATTTGCAATCAGACGATGGCGTACTGCCGCTGGCGCGGCGAGTAGCGCCCTACGAGAATAATGTACGTTTGAATTGTTGTTTTAAAGAGTAAACCGTAGGGCGCGACTCGCCGAAGGCAGTCCGCCATAAAAAAATTATTAAAAACAAAGAATAACATTCTAAAAATAACTATCAAAAAATAACAGGGGGACGACGATGGACAGCATAAAAATACGCCTCAGCAGTATGATGTTTTTGCAGTTTTTTATCTGGGGGGGCTGGTTTGTCACTTTAGGTACTTTTTTGGCGCAAAATCTCAATGCTGATGGCCCACAAACCGGGATGGCGTTTTCGACTCAATCCTGGGGCGCCATTATTGCGCCCTTTATTATCGGTTTGATTGCCGACCGTTATATCAATGCTGAACGTCTATTAGGTGTGTTACATCTGGTGGGGGCGTTGCTGATGTATCTGATGTACCAGGCTACTGATTTCACGACATTTTACCCGCTAGTGCTGGGTTATATGCTGGCTTATATGCCGACGCTGGCGCTGGTCAATTCAGTCTCTTTTGGTCAGTTAAAACAACCGGAATTAGAGTTTGGGCAAATCCGGGTTTGGGGCACCGTCGGCTGGATTGCGGCTGGTCTGGTGATTAGCTACCTGTTTGGTTGGGACGCACAAAGCGCCATCGCGGCTGGGATGCTGAAAAATACCTTCCTGATGTGTGCAGTCGCTTCATTCGCGCTTGGCCTGTATAGCTTCACGCTGCCAGCCACGCCGCCTGCCGGCAAAGGTTCAGAATTAAAGTTGGGGCAGTTACTCGGGCTGGATGCGTTGGCGATGCTAAAAGACCGTAACTTCGCGCTGTTTTTCTTATCCTCAGTGCTGATTTGTATTCCATTGGCGTTTTATTACCAGAACGCCAACCCCTTCCTGACCGCAGTCGGAGTTGAAAACGCCACCGGCAAGATGACCTTGGGCCAGGTGTCGGAAGTGTTATTTATGCTGGCGCTGCCAATATTTCTGAATCGTTTTGGCATTCGCGTGACCTTACTGCTCGGCATGGCCGCCTGGGTGCTGCGCTATGTGCTGTTTGCATATGGTGATGCCGGTTCAGGTATGTGGCTGCTGCTGGTTGGTATTGCGCTGCACGGTATTTGTTATGACTTCTTTTTTGTCTCCGGTCAGATTTACACCAATAGCAAAGCCGGTAGCACTTATAAAAGCGCTGCGCAGGGTTTGATTACGCTGGCCACTTACGGCATCGGCATGTTGATTGGCTTTAGTGTCGCAGGTCAGGTGACTGCTGCTTACACCACAGCTGCTGGCCAGGATTGGCAGCAAATCTGGTTGTTCCCGGCGTTGTTTGCTGGTGCAGTGCTGGTACTGTTTGCGCTGATCTTTAAAAACGAAACTGTGGCTGTCACTGACGAAAAATCAGGGAAATCAGTATGAGCGCACCACTTTTCAGCCAAGAATTGGCAGAGCAGCAATTACCAAGACGGCAATTACTAAAACAACTGGCGGCTGGCGGACTGACGGCTGGTGTGCTTGGTAGCAGTTTGTTGCAGAGCAAGGTGTTTGCGGCAACTGCTGATCAGGCGACCACCGGAAGTAATGCAGTGGCCGCAAACGCTCCGCTCAAAGGCAATATCCAACATTCGGTCAGCCGCTGGACCTACGGCGACTTATCGATTGAAGCATTGTGTCAGTTGGTAAAAAAGCTCGGATTTGCCGCAATCGATTTAGTCGGCCCTGCCGATTGGCCGGTGCTGAAGCAATACGGCATTGACTCATCAATGTGTAATGGCGCTGAGCTGAATCTGATTGACGGCTGGAGCAATCCACAATTTCACGACGAACTGATTAAACGTTATCGCGCGCACATCGATTTGGTGGCCGACGCCGGTTACAAAAACCTGATTTGTTTCTCCGGCAACGCCAAAGGGCTGGACAGAGAAACTGCGCTGCAACATGCGGTAAAAGGCTTGTCGCAAATTCTGCCGCAGGCGGAAAAGCATGGTGTGGTCATCCAGATGGAGCTGTTTAACAGCAAAGTTGATCACCCTGATTACCTGGCTGACAGTTCCGCCTGGGGCATCGAGCTTTGTAAGCGGCTGAAATCAGACAACTTTAAGCTGCTTTATGACATCTACCATATGCAAATTATGGAAGGCGACATCATCCGCACCATCCAGGACCAGCATCAATATTTTGGCCATTACCACACTGCTGGTGTTCCGGGGCGGCATGAAATTGATGATAGCCAGGAGCTTAATTACGCCGCCATCGCCCGGGCGATAGTGGCCACCGGTTTTAAAGGCTATCTGGCGCAGGAGTTTATTCCGACGCCTACCACGCCGGAGGGCAGAGTGTTGTCTCTGGCACAGGCGGTGCGGATCTGCGACGTCTAAGCGCGAAGTCGTTTGCCCCGGTTTGGGAGAGCAGGGGCGAAAGGGCTGAATTTTAACAACAGATAATCAGTAGCTGGTTACACAGCTCTAAAGTACAGGGTACAAGCGATGACAACTGCAACGAATCATTACGACGCTATCGTGGTCGGCTCCGGTATCAGCGGTGGCTGGGCGGCAAAAGAACTGACTGAAAAAGGTTTAAAAGTACTGCTACTGGAACGTGGTCGCGATATCGAGCATATCAAAGGCTACACCAACGCCTTTAAAGAAGCCTGGGATTACCCACACCGCGACCGGCCAACCGAACAGAAAAAGCAAGATTATCCGGTGCTGAAACGGGATTATCCGCTGAATGAAAGTACCTTTGGCATGTGGGCGAATGAAAAAGAAAACCCTTATGTCGAGAAAAAACGTTTTGATTGGTATCGCGGTTATCACATGGGCGGCCGTTCGTTATTGTGGGGTCGCCAGAGTTATCGTTTAAACGAAGCCGATTTTGAAGCCAACGCTAAAGAAGGCATCGCCGTTGACTGGCCTATTCGTTATGCCGACTTAGCGCCCTGGTACGATTATGTTGAACGTTTTGCCGGCATTTCCGGTAATCGTGATGGTTTAGATGTGCTGCCCGATGGCCAATATCTGCCGGCCATTGATTTAAATATTGTCGAAAAAGACGTCGCGGCGCGGATCAAAAAAGCCTATGGCGGCTCACGGCATTTAATTATTGGCCGTACCGCCAATATCACCAAACCGATGCCAGAGCAAAACCGGGTCAATTGCCAATACCGGGCAAAATGCTGGTTGGGCTGTCCGTTTGGCGCTTATTTCAGTACCCAATCCTCGACTTTGCCGGTCGCAATGAAAACCGGCAATTTAACGGTGCGTCCGTATTCGATTGTGACGCAAGTGCTGTACGACAAAGACAAAAAACGCGCCCGTGGCGTGGAAGTGATCGACAGCGAAACCAATCAGACCGTTGAATTCACCAGCAAAATCATTTTCTTAAACGCATCGTCATTTAATTCGACCTGGATCTTAATGAATTCCGCCACTGACGTCTGGGAAGGCGGCCTAGGTAGCAGCAGCAACGCGCTTGGCCGTAACGTAATGGATCACCATCTAAACGCCGGTGCCTGGGGCGAGGTTGAAGGTTATCAGGACAGCTATTATTCCGGCCGTCGCCCGACCGGTTTTTACGTGCCGAGGTTTCGCAACTGGGGCGGCGATAAACGCGATTATCTGCGTGGTTTTGGTTATCAAGGCGCAGCGAGTCGCGAAAACTGGCGCCGTGATGTGGCTGAACTGAGTATTGGTGCTGATCTCAAAGCAGCACTGACGGAGCCGGGCCGCTGGACCATCGGCATGGGTGGTTTTGGTGAAATGTTGCCGCATCACGACAACCGGATTTTCCTTGATCGTACGGTGAAAGATAAATGGGGTTTACCGGTGCTGGCGATGGATGTTGAGCTTAAAGACAACGAAATCCGCATGCGTAAAGACATGATGAACGATGCGATCGAGTTTTTTGAACAAGCCGGCATCAAAAATGTGCAGGGCTATAACGGTGATTACGGCCCGGGCATGGGCATTCATGAAATGGGCACAGCCCGGATGGGCCGGGATCCTAAAACCTCAGTGCTGAACGGCAACAATCAGGTGTGGGATGCACCCAATGTGTTTGTTACTGACGGTGCTTGTATGACGTCGGCATCCTGCGTCAACCCGTCGTTAACCTATATGGCCTTAACCGCGCGCGCTGCCAATTTTGCAGTCGAAGCGCTGAAAAAAGGGGAGCTGTAACATGGAACGTCGTGAACTTCTGAAAATGATTGCTGCGGCCACCGGTATGGCGTTTGTCGGCGGTGAAGTCTGGGCTGCCGGGTTAACCACACCTGCCACCGCCGGTAGCAAAAGCTCATTCAGCACCAGCGATATTGCGCTGCTGGATGAAATTGCCGAAACCATCTTACCTAAAACGTCCACACCAGGCGCGAAAGACGCTGGTTGTGGCGCGCAAATGGCAGTGCAAATTACCGACTGCTATAACGCGACGGAACAAGGCTGGTTTGTTGATGGTTTAAAGCAATTACGTGCCCGTAGCCAACAAGACTACAAGCTTGATTTTATGCAGCTTTCCAAAGAGCAACGGCATCAGTTGTTGGTGAAACTAGATGCTGAAGCCAAAGCGCGTAATGCCGAAATTTATGCCTCTGCCAATGACAGTACCAATTCCCGTAAGAAAAGCAGCGCCAATGCTGGTAAATCGGTCGCCGATAACACACCGCACTATTTTACCCTGTTCAAGCAACTGACGTTGTTTGTGTTTTTTACCTCAAAAGTAGGGGCGACCGAAGTGCTACGTTATTCGGCAATTCCCGGAAAATATGAGGGGGCGTTGCCGTATAAAAAAGGCGATCGTGCCTGGGCGACCTAAAGCGACCAAAAGCCGACGAACTTTTTCTGACCGAATATAGGTATGTTACTAATGATCAATAACAAAACTTTTGTGCTAAGCCTGTTGCTATGCGGCAACGCGCTGGCCAGTGAATTTCCAACTGCGGCTGAAATCGCTGCGATGACCGAGCAGCAGCGTCATGCATTGGCAGCAAAAACTGAAGTCTGGACCCCAGTGCCTGCAGTGGTAAAAGTTGCCGACGCGCAGCCACCGCAAGTAGCACCATCGGATGCACTGGTTTTATTGGGCGCAACCAGCGCTGATTTGGCGCAGTGGCGCTCAGTCAACAATGGTAAAGCAGCAGAATGGACGCTTCAAAATGGCGAAATGACGGTGAAACCCGGCACCGGCGATATCCGGACGGTCGAGAATTTCTGTGATATTCAGCTCCATTTGGAATGGCGCACCACCAAGGCTGATCCGGCTAAAACCGGTCAGATGCGCAATAACAGCGGGATTTTCCTGCAGGAAAAATACGAAATTCAGATTTTAGATTCGTACCAGAATGCTACTTATCCGAATGGTCAGGCCGGTGCGGTTTATAAACAAACCATACCGCTGGCTAATGCGATGCGCCCGGACGGGCAGTGGCAGCAATACGACATTATTTACCGCGCACCACGTTTTGAAGGAGACAAGCGCTTGTCGCCAGGTTTTGTCACAGTGCTGCATAACGGCGTACTACTGCAAAACCATACCGAAATAGCGGGGACTACTGAATGGATTGGCCCGCCGCAACAACCAGCCCATGGCTGCGCACCGCTGAAGTTGCAGGATCATGGTGATAAAGTGAGTTTCCGGAATATTTGGCTGCGTAAGTTAGATTAAGCTGTTGGCTGGCCTGTATGCGCAACAGCGCAGGCCAGCAATGTATTGCCACAATGACCCATTTTCACTGACGTTGTTTAGACAACGTCAAACCGCCGTAGCCGCGACCACCTACTTTTTGAACATCCCAGCCGCAATGTTGCACGCCGACAGCTTCCCATTGACCACATGCATTGATCTGCCTGGATAATTGCGCGCGAAATGGCTAACGCTTAATGTCTGAAGCCGAAGGTCGTCCAGATTAGCCATTGGTTCCACTAACCTTCTCCCTTCATTTTCCTAAAGCACAACCTATGTTGCTTAGCGTACCGAACAAGTCGCCGCAGGTGACTAACCTGAGGGTCTGTTTGGCACAGTGAACGCCCGCGCCTAAACCACAGCCAACTCATAATCCTTGACCGGCCAGTGGCAACAACGGGGTTTTCCAAAAAGGGATCCTTATGAAATGCCTGTTTCTGACCTCTAGCCCTGGTTATGGCCATACCGGCGCCGCTGAAGCCATTGATCTGGAACTGCGCCGCCAATATCCGGCGGTTGAAACTGCATATCTGGACATTACCAGTCTGTTGGACCCGCAGGTCAGTGCGGCGATCCAGGATGGTTATCTACGAATGACCGCCGAGCAACCGGCGCTTTATCAAAAGTTGTACGACATGGATCAAAGCTTTTACCAGCAACTGGCGGGGAAAACTGCGGCCGATCAACAGCTGGTGGATTTTCTGGAGGAACAACAGCTGCGCTCGTTTCCGGAAGTGGTTGAGCGCTCGCATTTTTCACTGCCGGAACGTTATAAAAGTTTGGATAGTGCGTTGTTGAATACTTTAATCAACAGTATTTGTAACCGGCATAAAATTCCGGCCGGACGCTTGCTCACCCAAGGTCTGCTGGTGTTGATTTACAACTTGCTGGCGACACGCTTGCGAAAATATGTTCAGGAATATCAACCTGATGTGCTTATCGCAACCCAGATGTATCCGAACACTTTGTTGTCGCATTCGATTAAAAAAGGGCTGATCCAACAGCCGGTGATCGGCGTCTTAACCGATTACGGCGTGCATGGTGTGTGGGTGCGCAATACCACTGATTTGTATTGTGTCAGCCATGCAGACGTGGCGAAAGAATTGCAAGCTCAAGGCATCGCGGCCGATCGGATCCATGTTACCGGAATTCCGTTAGTGCCGGCATTTTCCAATCTTCCCAGTCAGTTACAGGCGCGCGCACAACTTGGTCTTGCTGCCGGTCCGACCGTGCTGATCACCGGTGGCCAGTGCAGCATCGGCGTGGTGGTGGCGGTACAGGCGCTGTTAAATGACCAGCATCATGCTTATCAAATTTTGGTGGCCGCAGGCTCCAACACAGTCGATGTTGCGGCTTTACAGCAGCTGGCAACACGTTATCCCCAGCGTTTTAAATTGTATGGCTGGTGTGACGATCTCAGCCAGTTGATCTGCGCCGCCGATGTGGTTATTGGCAAGCCGGGCGGTTTGACCTTGAGTGAAACCCTGGCCTGTGGCAGGCCTTTTATTGCGACCTGCTGTCTCGGTGGGCAAGAGGCGCATAATGTGCAGTTCCTGCAAACGAAACACGTCGGGCTGCAAGCTGAACTGGCGCAATTACCGCAGGTGTTGGACGATTTATTCAGTCATAGCGGGCTGCTGCAGCAAATGAAAAAAAATGCCAGTCAGCTCGGCCGGCCGGATGCCGCGACGGCAGTGGTGGCGCAATTGTCCAGCCTTATCGCGCAGGATGAAGTGCTGCAGATAAAACTGGCGAGTGCTTTTTGATGGACAAAAGCAGCTGGTTTTATCAAGTGATGTGTTGGTACGACGGCTATTGGCGCCGCCGGAATGGTGTAGAGAAATTCGATGAATTATTGAGTTTTTCGTTTGAACAATACGCTGGTGAGCGGCGGTTGATGAATGATCAGAGCTGGGTTGAACCCGGCGACTGGTTAGCGATCCTGCATTTTAATCGTGAGTGTTTTGTAAGCATTTCGGCAAATCCAAAAGATAAGCTTCGCAATGCCTTACGTTTTAGGAAGCAGTTACTGTTGTCTTTCAGCCACTTGGCAAAAGATCTGACTGCCAGCGAAAAATTCGGGCGGGTGAAAGCTTTTCATGGCGTCAGTTGGATCCCGCCCCATGGCGAAAAGCTGGGGTTTCTGATCGAGCGACTGCCGGACTCCCCCCTGAGTCGGCTGCGAAAAATCTATTTCAGCATATTGATCAAAACGTTTTTTCCCCATCTGGTTGCTGCCGAAAAAAACCGCATTCAACCGCACGCTTATTGGCTAACCCGCCAAAGTTTATTGAACAATTTTGCAGCGGAGGCTCAAGATGAGTATCAACTTCAGCAAAGCTAGTTTGCCGCTCAGATCTTACTTTGGGCATATATCTACACCAGAGACAATTGCTTACGGCAAATTGCAGGTGGTACCACTACGCAGATTACCTGCCGAAGAGGTGGGTGTTATTGCGCCTAATTCTACCCGTGCAATTTGCCTGACTTTTGATGATGGTCCGGATCCAATCTACACACCAAAGATCCTGACAGTGCTGGGCGATTATAAGGCAAAAGCGACTTTTTTTGTGGTGGGGGAAGCAGCACGGCAGTTTCCGCAGCTGATCGAGCAAATCCTCAAAGCGGGGCACGCTATTGGCAATCACACCCATAGCCACCAGCATCCCTGGTTGATGTCAGCCGCGCGAGCCAGGCAGCAAGTGATCCAGGCAAATCAGGTGCTTCAGGATATTACCGGCGAAGCACCACGCTGGTTTCGGCCGCCTTTTGGGCGCTTACGAGCAGCCATGCAACAACAAGCGCAGACCGAGCAGCTGACCACGGTATTGTGGAGCCGCAGTATGATGGATTGGGGAGGTTACGGCACCAAAGCCGGGATCAGCAGACGCCTTGCTGCGATAACAGCAGGCGATATTGTGCTGCTACACGATGGCCGCCCCGATCATAATTGCCCGGGTATGACTTATCAATGCTTGCCGCAATTTCTGCGGACACTGGCGGATAAATCCATGGTTGCATGCAGTTTGGATCAGGTTTTTTTGGCGGATTAGTGTGGAGATAAGTTGTGGGGGCAGCCCCTATTTTTTGCAGATGGAGCGATGGTAATAGGGTAATATCATGGGTACTGAATAAACACATTCTCAAGATGTAGCTCTGGTAAAGGTCAAACCATGCTTAAAACCGCTGTCATTGGCTACGGGCTGTCGGCCCGCACTTTTCATCTGCCGTTTATCAAACTACAACCTGACTTGGAACTCGTCGCCATCAGCAGCAGCCAGCCAGAACTGGCGATTGATTATCCGCATCTTACACATTACCCGGATGCCAACGCGCTGATAGCAAATAGCGATGCCGAGCTGGTCGTGATCACGTCCCCCAATCACAGCCATTTCCCACTGGCCAAAGCCGCGCTGCAGCAGGGCAAACATGTGCTTTTGGAAAAACCGCTGGTGCTCAGTAGTGAAGAAGGCCAGCAACTGGCTGCGATTGCAAAACAAAGCGGCCGTAAGCTCGCGGTCTATCATAACCGCCGCTTTGACGGGGATTTTTTGACGCTGCAGCAACTGCTTAAAAGTGGCGAACTTGGCAGCATTCATTATTTCGAATCACATTTTGACCGCTTCCGGCCCGAACCACGCGCCCGCTGGCGGGAACAAGCCGGCCCTGGTAGCGGCATTTTATGGGACTTAGGCCCGCATTTAATCGACCAGGCGCTTTGTTTATTCGGCATGCCGCAGGCCATCACAGCCACCTGCCGCACCTTGCGCCCCGGCGGCGAAAGCACCGACTATTTCCACCTGCAACTGCATTACCCCGACAAAGAAGTGGTGCTGCACTCCAGCCCATTTTGCGCCAGCCCAACCATGCGGTTCATGTTGCAAGGAACAAAAGGCAGCTACCAAAAATCCAACCTTGATCCACAAGAAGATGCACTGCGCGCCGGACAAACACCTGGTGGCGCAGGCTGGGGCTTCGAGGCCAGCCAATATCACGGCGAACTAGCGACAGCCGATAGCCGCCTTAGTTATCCGACACTTGCTGGCAATTATGCTTTGTTTTACCAGCAATTAGTTGCTGCGCTGTTGCATGATGCTGAGTTGCCGGTACCGTTGGAGGATGCTTTGGCTGGGATCCGGTTGATAGAATTGGCGGTTAATAGTTCGGAATTGGGGCGAAGCGTTGAGGTGCTTGGTTCAGTTGGGCAATGATGTGTGGGACAGTGTATTTTAGGCGCTAAAGAAGTAGATTTTTGGTGTGGCAATGTGCGAGTTGGCTGAAACAGAAAAATATGCTGGTTAAGGTTGTGGTGTTGGTCGCGCCAATGGATATTTGGTTCGAATCAACGCTTCTACTGTCTGCCATTCATGCGGCGGGAAATACTGTTGATAGCTTTGATATAACGCTTGTTGTAAAGCTTGGTTTTCAAGAGCTTTATTTATAAATTCAATGACTTGCTTTCCATGCTCGGTTGGGTTGCAGACTAAATATCCTTCGAGGATAGGGGGCTGCCCAACGATTTGCACCACCGAATAAAGTGTTGGTACAGGTTGCATTTTGTTTAGATAATCAATTCTTACACTGTAATCCACCAAAGCGTCAATACGGCCTTTTTGTAACATTTGCCAAAGTTTTACATTAACATCTTCACCTGATAGTTGATAAATCTGGCCGGGGTGTTTAAGCAGCAGCTGATCTAACATAGCGCCATAACTTCGCCCCCCGGCGATACCTAGTTTTAATCGTTTTGATGAAGCCAACCACTGCGCAAGATCAACAGGCTGTGTCTGATCGTGTGTCCCCATCCGAATTAGTCGTAATGATGGCGAGATATTAAATGGTTTGTCACTGAATATGAGTTGGGCAAGTCGTTGTGGTGTTTTCATCTTATTGATAGAGCAATAGCCTGGTTGTTGTACCAGTTCCATGCTTCGTTGCAAACTAACATGTTCTTGGCTGACTTCGATTGCCGAACCTAGAGCTTGTTGCACTAAATTCCAATGCTGCATATGCAGGGTGTTAGCTTCTGAATTTTTCGCACTGAATTCGAGTAACAGTGTCACTTTTTGCACCTGCGGATCCGGTAATGCAGGCGCAGCCACCAAAACCGATGAAAAGAGTCCGCACGTCAAGCTGGCAAAAATTTTGCGCATCTAATCAATTCCTCTAATAGTGTGCTTTGCAGCCAAACGCATTAATTGTAGATAATTGCTCAAAAATAAAACCTATCATTCAGCTGCAAACAGTCGCTGACTATTCATCGACATTAACCTTTTGGTATTGCGGACATCCGGTCTACAGGGCCGCTGTCGCAAACATCTTATGTTCCGCATGTCTGTATTATAAAACTGACATGCTGGATATTGTATCGATGTACGCATTCAGTACCAGTGTCGTTTATATTACAGACGTTCGCTTGGCAAAATCAGTTCTTCAGGTGCCATGTCAGACAAAAGTTGGTAAGGGAGGTGCAGATGTGTGGTCGATTAAATGTCACAGATAATCCGCTGGTGATCGCGCTGCTGGAAGGCTTAGGCATGCCGTTAAGTTTGAGGCCGGGGGCGCTGCGCACTGGGCGGTTTATTCGTGCGACCAATACCATTTCGATAGTGCTGGAACACCAAGGGCAACGCCGGTTGCAGGACGCTGTTTGGTGGTTATTGCTGGAACCGACCGCAACCGGCTTTAAACCGTCGCAATACACCTCTTTTAATACCCGCTCCGACAAACTTCATACCAAAGGCAGCGCTGGTTATATTCCTTTCAGGCAACAGCGTTGCATAGTGCCGGCAGCCGGTTTTGGCGAAACCGAGTTGATCGACGGCAAATCGGTGTATCACGACTTTATAGGCGAGCAGGCTATTGCTTTTGGTGGTTTGTATCGTACCTGGCTCAATAAAGACACCGGTGAACTGACGTATTCCTGTTCCATCATCACGCTACCGCCACACCCAAAACTGCTGCCTTACCACAGCAAAGCGATGCCGCTGATATTGCCGCCCGAGCAGTTTGATTTGTGGTTGTCGCCCCAGCAGCAGGATGTATCCGTATTTGCGCCGTTATTACAACCGGTATTGCGGCAAAACTTGCACGGTTTTCAGATTGATAAACCCAGTAGTTACCGGCAAGTAGGGCGGGAATTTCAGTTAGTGGCGGATGTGGGTTGAGTTACGGGGAATAGATTGGTTTTGCAGCTTAGTACGACAACTTGATCCGTAAATTGTACTGAACTGCTAACCCAGCTTGCATCATCGTTGCAAATTTAGAAAGAGAGGTTTGCACAGACCACCTGCGGTGGTTGGGGGATTTGAACCCATATTTTCCATAGTATCATCAGTCATTTATTCTTATGTTGAATTGTGTTTAGCCAATTGCATGCTTCAATGAACTGGTCATGTTGTTTAGAACAACTATACCATGCCTTTCAGCGTCCAGCATCTTAAGTGGCTCACCGTTGCTATAAACTGCAGCAGCAGCAGCAACTTCTTCAGGCCTGAATCGAACAATATGCTCGATCTCTTTTACTTGAATATTGAAATGCTCTAACCCTGTTCTAAACTTTACTTTCAACCAATTTAATAAGCCCCATGGCCATCCACTAGCTTCGACGCGTGGCTTAAAAGAACTTTCGTCAATCAAATCTACCCCTAGGGACTCTAAAGTAGCCAATACAAAAGTAGCACATGTAAGGCCTTCACCGGCAGCTGTGCGGATAAATTTAGCACCTTCAAAATATTTGGCTTGGCGAAATAAAATAGAATAGGGTATTCCGTCGGTGTTGAATGTTCCGAATGCATGCAACTGCACACTTAAAGCGTCTAATTCAATCTGCGACATCGATGATAGAGCCGTTAGAATTACAGAATCAAATTGGTCGTAATTAGGAACGTCAAGTAGAGGTGTATTGTGCATTGGTTGATGAAGTAATACATGCGCCCCCCCATATTCATCTGTGCATTTTAGTAGGAAGGCAATATGTCTGTGGTTTCCACAATCTTGAAGCCATATGGCAACGTTAGATACCGAATTTACAGTATCTTCCGTTGCCAAAATTGTTTTAAGCCGTACATCAGTTGTTTCGCGCATTAATTACTTCCGTGTTCTAAATCCCTAAGTTCTTTAAATTCCTTTAAAGATCTGAACAGGGTCGTATCCAAGCTTACGGAGCGTTGATTCCGCGTTATATTTTGCAAGAGCCCAAAATTTAAGACCCGAATTACAACGCTTAGTCGACTTTATAACGCTAATTGCTGATATTTCACCAGCCTTATCAAAATCAATCTTGCGAAGAATTGAATCAACAGCATTGATATCAAACTTGCTAATTTTGTGCTCAATAGCATGCATTAAAATACTTGCCGCTGATTTTTTGTCATATACTGCTTTATCATATATTTTTTCAAACATATCCTTGTAATCTTTATCTTCACTTTTTTCAATAGTTCTTTGCGCAGAAACGTTGCTTAGCTCCGATATGTAATCACTATTTTTATCTTTTCTATAACTTGAACTAACAAAAAACATTGCCCCCTGAGTCGGATAAGTACTGACACTGGATTTTCCACGAACTCTAATTGCTAATGAATTGGAGTGACAAATAATAAAATGCCCAGAATATTCAGTGTCGGTAACTTTGTCTAATTGACGAATTTTCGACTTCAGTGTTGCAATTTTTCCTAAACTTTCTGTGTTGTCATGTTCTGCTTTTTTTGCAGTGACATGCTCGAATTCAGCATAAGACGCAAAATATAAACTGCTTCCGGTTTGAGATGTTGCATAATCAGCGGTCAGCATAATTAAATCTCTTTAAGTTTATCAATTAAAGATGGAAGGATTTTTCCAATAGAAAGTTCTAAACCTGCTTCTGTACTATTGTCTATTTCTCTTCGGCAAAAATAACTATTACTCTTTGATTCAAATGATTCATTAATGCTTTTGATGTAGAGTATTGCAGCTGAATATTTATTTATATAGTTAAATTTCAATGCACCTATACCATCAATTTCATATTCTTTGGGTGTATTTGCCTGAAACGAAAAATCTGACCATTCGTTATCAAATTTGATAAAAGGAAGTAATTTAGATAACATTTCATAACCGGCTTTTACACTGTCAACTGGGTTAATTAAAACAGTTCCTAATGCAAATCTAACAAAATTGTCTTCATCTTTTGTTACTAAAGAGTTCCATCGTTCAATAGACTGAATAAACTTTGGAAGCATTTCGGAAACAGTACCCATACAGAAACTATCAAACACGTCGATCGACGTTGGTGTCAAAGATTGTTTGGAACTCCTCAATAGAATATCAATTCTATCGCCCAGAACTTTAAGCTCTAGAGTGTTGTTATCACAATCTCCAGTTACAACGAACTCTCCCGTTTTAACCTTTTTAGATACTTCTTGAATCTCACCTTCTGGAGATAGCATCTGCCACCAAGTTTCCAACTCCTCGATTTGGTACTCTTTTGACGTAAATACAGTGAATCTGAGGTGCTCAACTTTCCATTTTTCGAAGCTGGTAATTGACATTTAAAACTCCGTTTTGAATTTACCATAGCTCTATGTAAATCTGATTAGTAAATTATACTACATCGGTCGTGTTTTGAAGCTATTTGTATACGTATTTACAACCGATAAACGATTTGCACTAGTTGTGCAAGTCTTTAAACGCACTTGCGCGTAAATTAGATTAATTTTTAGCACTAATGATTGTGAGTGAAAGAGATCTAAGGTGTAGGATCTAGAGGTTTTCCTTTGCTAGCCATATTGCTAAATAACAGAAAAAACCGCAACTGATGCAAAATCAAATATTCTAAATCTGTTAACTTCAAATCCTGATCATCATGTAGGGCAGTCTCCCTAAAACCTGTCATTTTCTTCAGGCAGTCTGCAATTTCCACAGAGATTAATCCAGCTTTTGCTATCCGGTTGTAAACATCGTAATAGCTTTTTGGAACTCCAAGGTTGCCACCTCACTCGAGGCCACCAACCCGCCTAAAGGCGGGAAGGTGGTCTCTCGACTCGGCGGCTTCATTGCAATTTTCCATCGCACATTGCGAGTAACTAAGGGCATTGCACGACATACCAAACCGAATATCGTGGGCTTTCGCAGTTCCAGATAATGATTGAGCTGGCAGCTCTGGATCTCGCCGCTGTCGTAGTCGATGGTTTCGGTAGTGCGAATTTCGTAATAGGGGCTAATCAGATGTTCTTTGCGTGGTGTATCTACCGCGTTCATAGCTAAACAGAACGCTGCCCAGTTCGACGAATCGGCGGCAGCGTGGGCGCTGTTCAGTTCATCCATCGGGGTTTCACATTGTTTGATGCGGCGAAGTTCGCGCCAGACGGTGACACTAGGGCCACCAATTTGCTGAAACTGGCGAATGCTCGCGGCTTTTGACCATGCGTTGATTCGGGCTGCGACTAAATCCGATGGCTGGCCGCTGGTGTCAGTACCTACTGCAAAACCGTCGATGTTTTTGGCTATGTATTTGGCGATATATCCGGCGGCGCTGCCTTTGGCGGGGTCAATATCGATAAATTTGACCCGATACTGCTTTGCGCCTTTTTCATCCGGTGAATCTTGCAGGCCGTAGTGGGTGATCACTTCTTTAAAATGTTTGATTTGATCACATGGCATAAACAGCAATAAATGCCAGTGCGGGGTGCCATCGTGGTGCGGTTCTACTACCCGAAAGCCATAGGGCTTAATTTCGTCGCGGTCGAACTTGGCGCGGCATAGCTGCCAAACATGGTTTAGATAATCCTGTGCATCGTTGATGCTAGAGCCGTCATAGGCTTGGTTCGGAATGCCGGTGGCATTGGTAGCGTGCATCCGTGACGGCGTAGTCAAAGTGACAAATACCGCCGCATGCTGGCAATACTGGGCGACTTCTTCAAAACCGCGAATTCTGACCATTAGTTCATGACGGCGGATCACTGGATTACTGATGTTGTGCGCGGCAATTTCTGAAAGTGGAATACTGAAGCCTTCGTCATTTTGCAGATAGGTGTTTTGCATGTATTGCTGACTAAGCAGCTGATTTTGCCGATGGCGATTGAGCGATACATCACCGCAATAAACAGCGCGGCGTTTCGAGACATAACCTAATGCCCGTTCCACTTGGTTAATCAGCGATGCAGTTTTGCGGCGAATACGGCGCAGCCAGAATTTGGCATCTTGCAGCCGGTTTTTAATTTCCAGTTCGGTGTATGCGAGCTTGCCCAGTTGGTACTTTTGAAAATGGTCGATGGCGTTGTTCAGTTCGGCCGCTTTGCAAAAGTCAGCCTGTTTAATGGCGAAGTCTTCTAGCCTGGCATGGTCGATTGAGAAATCTAAATCATCAACTACCATCGCCTGATGAATGGTGTTCAGTAAATACAGAGCGTGGTTTTCTTCAACCAGTTGCTGATCTGCGAGGTATTTTTTCAGAATGTCGCGGCTGGTAAAACTCGCAGGGGAGGGTAACTTGTGGCAAAAGTTGGTGCTGGGATGACAAAAGTTGGCACTGGAGTGACAATTTCCAGACGTGTCTGGAGTGCTGTAGCCAAATTGATTGGCTGCTCGATGGAGTTTTAAGTTGTTGAATTTAGAGAGAATTTGAGAAGCGGCGCAGCTTGCGCCGCTCTCATTTGTGGTGGAGCTGGGGGGATTTGAACCCCCGTCCGAAAAACCTACGTCTTCAGTACTACATGCTTATCCATTCATTTAGTTGACCCTATGAGCGCCGAATGGCAGGCTCTCGTCGGGCGAGTCCGATTGGTTTTAGCATCTTGGCTACGGACGAAGCCGCCATGCGATCCTAATTAGGGTGATCTTCCAGAGTCTCAGCTTATAGGCATGCGTGAGGGGAAGAGCTCTCTACTGCTTATTAGGCAGCGAGTGCGTATGTTTCGTCGTTTGCGACTACTTTTTTGCGGCTTTTTACGAGGCCAACCGCCCCTCGGCATGCACTTAGGAGTTCGAGTATCCCGTCGAATCCAGTATCAGCCCCGAATTCTTCGTGAAGCGAACGCTTCAGTAACGTGGGCATTCTACGCCCTGACGTTGAGTGCGGCAAGCAATGCTTGGAGGCTTTGCTGCTTTGTTCACCGTCTTTTTACTAAGTGGCGATTGTTTCGCCAGTTTCAAGCATTACCCTGCAAATAAAACAAACTTTTGCGGATTAACGCTTGGAATGTTTCATCATCCGTTCTTTTTCGCGTGACCAGTCGCGGTCTTTCACGTCGTCGCGTTTATCAAATTCGCGTTTACCTTTAGCCAGGTAAAACTCAAGTTTGACCCAAGGACCTTTCCAATACATCGAAGTGGCGATTAACGTAAAGCCATCACGCTCGGTGGCGCCAATCAGCTTGTTTAATTCGCGTTTGTTCAGCAGCAGTTTTCGTGACCGCTCTGGATCACAAACCACGTGGCTGGACGCACTATTCAGTGGCGTAATAATGGCGCCAAACAGGAATGCTTCGCCGTTTTTGATTACGACGTAAGAATCGGAAATATTGACTTTTCCGACCCTGATACTTTTGATTTCCCAGCCTTGCAATGCCATACCGCCTTCAAAGCGGTCTTGCAGGAAATAGTCGTGCCGGGCTTTTCTGTTGGAGGCAATCGTGCCGCCGTCATTGGATTTACTTGTTTTTTTACTCATGCTTGCTCAAGGTATGCTAAGTGGGGCTATCAGAATGAATGCTTTGGAATTGCCCGTGAAACTTGTTACAGGCGCTGATTCTGCTACAATCGGCGCCTGATTCAGGGGAGTGAGTATGCCACAAATTGAACGTAGCGCGCTGGTTTTTTACAGTGCCCGTCAGATGTTTGAGTTGGTCGCCGATGTGCCTTCTTATCCGCAGTTTTTACCAGGATGCAGCAAGTCTGCGGTGTTGTCTTTTGATGGCAAAGTACAGACTGCCACCCTCGAAGTTTCCAAAGCCGGGATTGGCAAAAGCTTCACCACCCGAAATACTCTCATTCCGCATGAGCGACTGGCGATGGAGCTGGTCGACGGCCCGTTTAAATTTTTACGGGGGGGGTGGCAGTTTATGCCGCTGAATGAACAGGCCTGCAAAGTGGTGCTGGCGCTGGAGTTTGAGTTTTCCAGTAAGTTGGTCGAATTTGCCTTTGGTAAAATTTTTAATGAACTGACGCTGGCGATGGTGCAGGCGTTTACTGAACGCGCTAAACACATTTATGGAGATCAACATGGCTGAACAACTGTCGGTGGAAGTCGCTTTTGCGTTGCCGGAGCGGCAAAGCCTGTTGAGTTTGTCGGTGCCTGTTGGTTCAACGGTGCTGCAGGTGATCGAAACTTCAGGAATTTTAACCACTTACCCTGAAATAAAACTGGATGTGAATAAAGTTGGGATCTGGAGTCGCACCGTCAAATTGGATGAGTTGGTGAAAAATGGCGACCGGATTGAAATCTACCGGGCGCTGATTGCCGATCCAAAAGATATGCGCCGCCGTCGGGCTGAAAAAGCCAAAGAAGAAGGTCGGGCCGATAAAACGACCGGTGGCCGGCCGCAGCATTAACGACGTTGATGCCAATTCTATTTAAAACGATCAGGCACAAAAAAGGGTATCGCCACCTGGTGGGATACCCTGATACTAATCCGCTAATCCGCTAATCCGCTAATCCGCTAATCCGCTAATCCGCTAATCCGCTAATCCGCTAATCCGCTAATCCGCTAATCCGCTAATCCGCTAATCCGCTTCAGCTGATGCTGTTATTGATCCAGCGCGGTATTAAATTGGGCTGGTGTTTCGAAATCACCGGTCATTTGCGCCAGCTTATTGTCGGCGAAAGTCAGCACCAGTTTTTTCTCGAAATGTTCGCCGTTGCCACGTTTTAAGGCATAAAAGTAATGCCAAACGTCATTGTCGAAACTATTTTCTGCCACCGGGTTGCCAAGCACAAACTGCACTTGCTCTTTGGTCATTGCGATCCGCAGTTTGTCGATGTCTTTTTGTTCCAGAAAGTTGCCTTGTGGCACATCAATCCGGAAAATCCAGTTACTGCAAGCTGATACCGATAGGGCGCAACTTGCGGCAATCAGCCATTTGCTGATTGATTTTGAGAATACAGCTGCCATAACACTCTTCATTTTTTAAGTTAGGCTTGCATCATACCGCAAGCAATAGGAGGTTTAAAACCCTTCATCCTTGAAGATTCGGGGTTGTTGGCCGCCTTCACGCACCCCAGTCACATAGAACAGCTATGCTCCTGGGGATTTGTTCAGTTGCCGCCTACCCGAATCGTCAATGATTTTGGGTTTAAAACCCTCCTTCTGACCTAAGGGGTACATAAAAGTTCGCGGGCGTTGGCGATAGCACTGGCACTGACATTTTCACCGGCCAGTAACCGGGCAATTTCCTGCACTCTTTCATCGTCGTTCAGGTTACGCATCCGGGTTTCGGTATGAATACCATCGGTATATTTTTCGACATACATTTGCTGATGGCCCTGGCTTGCCACCTGCGGCAAGTGGGTGACACAAATAACCTGCGTCGCGCTGCCAAGTTGCCGTAACAACCGGCCGACACCCGCAGCGACAGGTCCGCTGATGCCTACGTCCACTTCATCAAAAATCAGCGTTGGGGTGGTGACTTTATCTGCGAGGATCACTTGTACTGCCAGGCTAATCCGTGAAAGTTCACCACCAGAAGCCACCTTATGCATCGGCTGCAATGGCTGGCCTGGGTTGGTGCTGACAATAAATTCAATATGATCAAGACCCTGCGCATTAGCTTTATCCAGGGCCAGCGTCTGTACTTCAATCTGGAATCTGGCGTTGTGCATGCTTAAATCGGCCATGCTGGCTGCTATTTTACAGCTAAGTTCCAGCGCAGCTTGTTGCCGTTGTTCGGTGAGCGTCGCTGCTGTCTCGCTGTACTGACGAGCCGCTTGTGCTATGGCCAGATCCAGTTCGTTCAGGCGTTCATCATCTCCGGCCAGCTGCAGCAGTTGCGAACTTAAATGCTGATGGTGCAGTGCAAGCTGGTCATTCGGAACCTGATGTTTGCGGCTTAAGGTCAGCCATTGGCCTAACCGGTTATCAATTTCGCTGAGCCGCTCTGGGTCAATATCAACCCGTTCGCCATAACGGCGTAATTCACGGCTGGCTTCATCCACTTGTACCAAGGCTTCCTGCAACATCTGGTCGACACTGCCAAGCTTTGAGTCTATTGCACAAGCATCGGAAATTTGATGCGCGGCCAGTCGAAGCAAGCTGAGCACATTGCCATCGTCACTGTCGCTGAGTAATTGCAGGCATTGTTGGCTCGACTCAATCAGCTGTGCACTGTGGCTCAACCGTTGATGTTCGTTTTCCAAAGCGGAAAATTCGTCGGCTTGTGGTGCAAATTGATCAAGTTCCGCCACCTGATATTCCAGCAGTTGCCGCTGTGCTTCGCGTTGTTGCTGGGATTTTTGTAGTTCCTGATATTCCTGCTTCAATTGCTGCCAGCTTTTCCAATGTTGTTTGACGCTGGCGAGCAGGGCGGGGTGATCGGCAAAGGCATCCAGCAACTGGCGTTGATGATCGGATTTTAATAACAGTTGATGCGCGTGCTGACCGTGAATACTCAGTAGCAGCTGGCCTAACAGTTTAAGTTGTTGTGCCGGCACCTGCACGCCGTTGATGTAACCGCGGGAGCGGCCTTCGCTGCCGACGACACGGCGGACGATACATTCGTTGCCCATCGCCAGATCCTGGTTTTGTAGCCAGTGCTGCGCTGCAGGTAAATTACTAATATCAAAGGTTGCGACAAAATCGGCTTTATCGGTGCCCGGTCGAACGACAGTGCCATCGGCGCGTTCACCCAGACATAATGCCAAAGCGTCCAGTGAAATGGATTTACCGGCGCCGGTTTCGCCGGTGATAGTGGTCATGCCGGCGTGCCATTCAATTTCCAGCGCCCGGACTATGGCAAAATTGCTGATATGCAGATGGGTTAACATGAAGGCCTCCGGGCAAAACTACTGGATAAAATTCATGACTGTGAATTTATACAGTAATTGCGCGACTGGCAAGGCTCGAAAAAGAAAAATTTTCAGATTGCAGAAAACTGTTAAAACACAACTGCCAAAGACGATTGATTTTAATAAAGTTTAGAACCCCAACCCAGTTTATTGCGCAGCACATTAAAATAACTGTAGCCCGGCGGATGGACCAGTTTTAGTGGTTTTGGATGTTTGCGGATGACGATTTCATCACCCGGCATCACCGCCAGAATGACGTGGCTGTCGCAACTGATTTGTAAGTGGGCGTCGTTACTTGGTGCGACTTTTAAACGGATTTCGCTGTTGCCGGAAACCACCAGCGGCCTGCTGCTTAAGGTGTGCGGGAACATTGGCACCAGGCTCATCGCATCCAGTTCTGGCGTTAAAATCGGACCGCCGCCAGATAAGGAATAAGCGGTTGAACCGGTTGGGGTGCTGACGATCAGACCATCGGATCTTTGGCTAAAGACAAATTCGTCATTGATATAGGCTTCAAATTCAATCATATGCGCGACTTTGTCGGCATGTAATACCGCTTCATTGACCGCGCTGTTGCTGCTTTTAATACTGTCATGGCGATGCACTTCAATTTCCAGCAAGTTACGGTGTTCATTCACGTAATTACCGGCCAGTACTTCGGCCAGTGGAATTTGAAAACTTTCCGGTGATAAATCGGTTAAAAAGCCCAGATTACCGCGGTTGACGCCCAGCACCGCCACGCCAAATCGGGCGAGAACTCTTGCGGCGCCCAGCATATTGCCATCACCGCCAACGACGATGGCTAAATCACAATTTTTACCCAAATCAACTAAATCCATCGCCTGCACACCGTCCAGGCCAAGGGAGCCGGCGACTTTTTCTTCGACATAAACCTGTAGCTGATACTGTTTCAGAAAATGATAAAGACTGACCAGCGTGTGGTTGGCACCCTGATGATTGGGCTTGCCGATCAGGCCGATAGTTCGAAAGGCGTGGCTCATAGCTTGTTGATCCAGCGAAAGTTTGGCTTTGAGTATACGCAGCACTCACGCTCTGTACCAGTAGCAAACAGGGCAACTGCTGCTTGTTAAACCACTGCAGTTGATTTTTTCAGCCAAGGCCCCACTATAAGCAAGTGTTTAGTCAAAGGTGGCAGTATGACGCTTGGCCTGAGTCGATCAGAATTGATCCTGAAATTAATTGTTGAGCAGTATCTGGCAGATGGTTCGCCGGTATCCTCGAAGGCAATTTCAGAACATACCTCGTTGCAGGTCAGCTCTGCCACAGTGCGTAACACCATGATGCAGCTTGAGCAACTCGGTTTGATCCGCTCACCACATACCTCGGCCGGGCGTATACCGACCACCCAGGGCATCCGGTTATTTATCGATAAAATGTTGCAGCTGGAACCTTTACCTTCACGCTGGCTCAGTGAAATGCAGCAGAATCTGCAACCACAGCTGCCGGTGTCGTTATTGTGCCAAAAAGCCGGGCAGTTGCTCGCCAACCTCACCGGTCTGGTTAGTATTTTTAGTCCGCCGAAAAGCAGTGGCCGGGTGATCCGGCAGGTGGATTTGGTGCGGTTAGCCGCCGATCGGCTGTTATTGGTGGTGATTGACGAAGAAGGCGATATTCTGCACCGGGTGTTATCACAACAACAAAGTGTTGATGCGATGACGTTAAGTCGTGCTTTGTGTCTACTCAATGCGGCTTTGTGCGGTCAGCAATGGCTGGATGGTATTTCCAGGCTGGCGCTGATGTTAAAAACCGAAACCGGCGCTATTGCCGGGCTGTTGCAAGGTGTGATGGGGCAATTAAGCCTCGATGAGTTGCAGCAGAACCAACCCTTGGTATTTGGTCAACACCATTTATTGCAAGCGGCTGAATCGCAAAAAGATCCGGCATTACAGCAGGTGATCCAGTTGCTGGAACAACCAGCATGTCTGATGAGTTTATTAAAACCACTGACCTTAGATGACAGCACCAAGTTAATTCTTGGCCGCGAGTCGGGCATTGCGCAATTGCATAATGTCAGTGTGATCACCGTCCGTTATCAGGCAGAGCCGCATCGCTATCTGGCGCTGCTTGGCCCAAGACGGATGAACTATGCGCGATTAATCCCGTTGGTTGAGGCTTGTGGGCAACAATTGTCAAAGCACTTGAATCAGCCAAAACAATCCCCATAATAGCCAGACTTAAGTTTTGAGACCTGGGTTTGGAGTAGTTAATCGATGAGCGAGCAAGAAAAAGTGCAAAACGAACAGCAAACAGCAGCCGAACTGGCAGCGGAGCAGCAAACCACAGAGCAAGCCGGCGAGCCGGTGCAGTTATCAGGCGAGCAGGCGATCATTGCAAAATTGGAAGCTGAGCTGATTGCGGCAAAGCAACTGGCCGCTGATCAACAGGATCTGGCATTGCGGGTGAAAGCCGAAGCTGAAAACAGCAAACGTCGTTCAGCACAAGATGTTGAAAAAGCACATAAATTTGCTCTGGAAAAATTCGCTGGTGATTTATTACCGGTACTGGATAATTTAGAACGTTCGTTAAGTTTTATCGACCGTGACAATGAAGCCGTCAAAGCTTTAGCCGAAGGTGTCGAGCTGACCTTAAAAGGCATGCTGGATACGGTGGCGAAATTCGGTGTGCAACAAATTGACCCGCAAGGTCAGCCGTTTAACCCGGAATTCCATCAGGCGATGTCTATTCAGCCAAATGCCGATTTAGATGCCAATACCGTGATTTTTGTGATGCAAAAAGGCTATGAACTCAATGGCCGGTTATTGCGTCCAGCGATGGTTGGTGTGTCGAAAAAGCCTGATTAATTAGTATTTTTTTTGAAGTAAAAAAGCCGGATTTTGTTCCGGCTTTTTTGCAGCTGCTATTTGTTCATTTCAAAATATACAATCAACCGCTCCCGAGAAAATCGGAACATCAACTGACTTTAAATCTGCCCACCAAGCCAAACAGCGTATTCGACAGCTGTTTAATTTGCGCCGACAACTTCTCATTACTTTCAGCAATACCGCCCGCAGCGCTGGCCTGATCATGCAAGGCATACAGATTTTTGGTAATTTCCTCGGACACCAGACTTTGTTCTTCAGTGGCTGCCGCGGTTTGCGTTGCCATATCGTTGACCCGGCGCGATGATTCCTGCAGCTGATGAAACACTTCATCAGCTTTGGCAAAAAACTCCAAAGTACGATCGGCATTGGCTTTGCCGCTATTGATGGCGCCGGACGCTTGATTGACCCGGCTTTGCAGGCTCTGGATCATTTCCTGAATATGATTGGTGCTTTGTTGGGTGCGCGATGCCAGAGTACGCACTTCATCGGCAACCACCGCAAAACCGCGGCCTTGTTCGCCAGCCCTGGCCGCTTCAATGGCGGCATTGAGTGCCAGCAAGTTGGTCTGATCGGCAATACTTCGAATCACGTCCAACACCGAGGCGATATTTTCAGAACTATTCTCCAGTTCAGTGGAACAGCTCAGCGCCATATCGACATCACTGGACAGTGCCGTCATGCTTTGATTGACACTATTCACCACTTGCAGGCCCTGTTCGGCATTGCGGCTAGCAAGATCGGCTTCATGTGCTGAATTGGTGGCTACCACCGCCATTTCTTTATTGGCGATGGTCATTTCATGCACAGCGCTGACAATTGAATCGGATGCCACATTCAGTGAATTGGTGATGTTTTTGCTGTTATTTGCCGACTGCGATAAATGTTCGGTCAGCTGACTGAGCTGTCCGGCTTGTTGCAGCACTGAAGCAATCAACTGGCACAAATTGGCGACAAAACCATTAAATTCGCGAGCCAGATCGGCAAACTCGTCGCGGCTTTGCACGTTCAGCCGAGCCGTTAAATCTCCTTCACCCGAAGCGATTTCATTGATGCGCCGGGTCAGGAAGTTAATTTGTCCGGTTAAGGTGCGCGGGATTTGATAACTGAACCAGCCGGCAATCAGCAAAATAGTCAACGTGATGCCGTAGGTTATCCATTGAAAGCGCGAAATAGAAGCGGTGAGTATTTGCTGTTCAGAAATGGACTTTTGCAAAGCTGCATCACCGGCTTCATCCAGTACCGCGCGTAATGATGAAAATTTTTGTTCTTCATCGGCAATCAGTGCCTGTAAATCGGCTTGGTTATCGGCAGCGCCAATCAAACTGTTGGTGCTTTGTAGCCACTGCGAAAACTCCCGGTCAAAGCGGCTGAACTGACTAGTGACATCAGGGTAAGCTTTTAAATAACTTAGATATTCGCCAAAACGTCCTTTGACTTGTTCGGCGTTTTCGGCGACATCTTTTCGCTGCTGTTCAATATCGCCAAACTTGTTCAAAAAGTGAGTGGTGGCCAGTTTTGCCTGATAAAGATCACGATCGGCGTTTAAGACCACTGAAATGGCTTTGAGGAAATTGTCGGCCTGCGCGTCCAAAGCGCTGCGTTGCATTGCTGATAAATAACTAAACATCGACACCACGATCAGTAGCGTAACGCCGAGCATCAGCATGGGAATGGTGCTTTTCACTCTGATACTGTGAAAGTTCATCTTAAGTTCCTTGTCCTGAGTGTTGTTGTGCCGCAAGTATGGGCACGGATTGAAGATTTCTCCAATTTGTTGGCTAATTTCTGCTGGGATTATTTTCTAAAATTGCAACAAACCTTGCTGTACAGTGCTTTGAATTTGTTCGGTTTGCGCCAGGCGTTGTTGCCAGTGTCTGGCAATTTCCAGCGGTTGACCGCTTAATTTCAGCTCTTCTGCTGCCAATTGCCAACGCTGCACTTCGCTGCTGTGAGTTTGGCGCGACATCAGCAACCAGACTTCTGAGCTGTGAAAATGGAGTACTGGCTTAAATTCATCCGGCTGATGGCCGGTTTCTTTGAGCAAATATTGCATGCCCTGCGGCTCGTAAGCGATGGCCGTTAAGCGGCCACTGCGTAGTCTGGCCAGGTTCTGGGCGTGGCTGGCTGAACTATGCAAATTGGTAAAGCCTTGTGCGGTCAGCCATTCTTCGCGGACATCACCGCGGACCACGCCGATACTGTCCAGATTACGCAGTTCATCCAGATTGTTGATTTGCAGCGGGCTGTCTTTGTGGACATAGACCACCCACCTTTTTCGCAATAACGGCATGATCCAGTGATATTTTTGTTCCCGATCCTGTGTTCTGGAAAAGCCAAATAACAGCACATTGGGTTGGCGAGCCGCAGTCAATAACACCCTGGATTCCGGCATGATTTGAATATCGCTGCGATCCTGTATTTGTTTTTGCAGTGCCTGCACCAATTCGGTGGCATAACCGCTTAGCTCACCGTGGCTGTTGAGATAGCTGGCCGGCGGTTCAATGACTGTCAGAATTTGGATCGGGGGTTGTGGTTCGCTGGCATTAGTGAGCGGCGGAAACCAGCTGAGCAGAGTTAAAAAGACTATAGCAAACGGTGCTGTCGTGAGATCGCAATAAAAAGCGCGCATGATCAACCTCCTTGTCCATAAAACAGAGCCTAGCGGGTATTCGCGGATCTGCAAGTGAACTGCTGTTGACGAAATGTGCCGATAGTGGCCAAAATTGTTGAACAAATCAGCAATCAGCAGGCGCGCCATGGTGATAGCAGCAATGTGCTAATTTATTGCAACCAAAAGTCTCGAATTTACATTACGGCAACGGTATGATGCCAGGCCGCAAGCCGTTGCATCGCGCTTTATATATGTGGTGTTTTACCAGAAAAACGATTGAATTTAATGACCTGCATTGATGGTTCACCCAGTGATCCTAAAACTCCAGGCTTCAAGGATGTATGCATGAACAAAAAATATGGCCTGTTGGCACTGTGTTTCAGTCTGCTGTTTGGTTGTGGTGGCGGCGGCAGTGGTGAAAATGCTGCACCGCCGGTGAGCGAACAACCAACCAGCATCAACTGGCAACCTACTGCAGGAGCCGACTGGCAAGTGAGCACGGCGACGGCGGAAGGCTTAAATAGCAGCTTGCTGGATCAGGCGTATCAGGCGGGTCGCAACGAAAATGGTTTATATGCCGTGCTGGTGGCAAAACGTGGTTTGTTGGTGGGCGAGGCCTATTACAACGAGAAGAAAGCCAGTGATTTGCTGCATTTACGCTCTGTCACCAAAACGCTGGTGGCAACGTTGATTGGGATCGCCATCGCCGAGCGCAAAATTCAAAGTCTTGACCAACCCATCAGCGATTTTTTGCGCGCAGATTATGGCAGTTTACTGAACAACAAAGCCGATATTACGCTGCGCCATCTGCTGACGATGAGTTCTGGTATTAGCTGGGACGAAAGTCAGTTAAGTAGCTATACCGAATGGGAAACCTCATCCGATCCAACACGTTATGTGCTTGAACGCAACCTGCTGAACACGCCGGGTCTGCAATTTAATTACAATTCTGGCGCCAGCCATTTGTTGTCGGTGATCCTGACCAAAGCCACCGGCATGAGTACCGAAAGTTATGCGCGGACTAAATTATTTACGCCGCTTGGTATCAATAGTTGGAACTGGCCAAAATTACGGGATGGCTTCACCAATGGCGCAGC
Source organism: Rheinheimera sp. SA_1 (assembly GCF_001669775.1). Lineage (GTDB taxonomy): Bacteria > Pseudomonadota > Gammaproteobacteria > Enterobacterales > Alteromonadaceae > Pararheinheimera. Next base: position 239,154 of record NZ_LXWK01000011.1, on the reverse strand, counting down.
CGGTTTGCAGCTGACGGCGCGTGATTTAACCAAGTTGGCGGTGCTGTGGCAACAACAGGGTCGCTGGCAGCAGCAACAACTGGTTCCGGCAAGCTATCTACTGACAGCAGCAGAATCACAGCGGAATTTGCGCTCCAGTGTCGGCGGGCTGAATTTAACCGGCTATGGTTTTTTATGGTGGTTGGGTGCCGATAACGGCAGGCCACTGCAACTGGCCTGGGGTTATGGCGGCCAGTTTGCGCTGACGTTACCAGCGCAAGATGTCACCATCCTGGTGATGGGGCATAACGTTCCTTCGAATGTGCGGGATCAGGAGCGCCGGTTGATGGAATTAGTGGTGCAGAAAATTCTGCCGGCCATCCCGCAATAATTCGAAGTTGCACCTGCTACAGCTTCGCTGCCAGATCATGTGGCAGCGTGGCTGATAGCGGAAATAATCGGTCGTATCCCCAGTGATAGACGTAACCATACACCAGATAAAACAGCATAAACGCCAAATCCAGCAGCAAGGCCTGCCACAAGCTAATTGCCAGCAACCAGGCGGTTAACGGTAAAAATAAAATCAGTAACCCCGCTTCGAATGCCAACGCATGCCACAGCCGTTCACTTAACGTTTTTTGCCAGCGGCCGCGTGGGATCAGGTAATACCGGTCAAACCACAGATTAAACTGATAGTTCCACCAGGTCGCCAGTAGCGACATGATCACCGCCAGACCACCCAGTTGCAGCAACGGTTTGTCCAATAACCAGGTGGTGACTGGTACCAGCAATAGCAAACCGATGATTTCAAAAGCTAAAGCCATCCGGATCCGATCCGGCAAGGTGCGATTCAGCTGTGTTGGTTGCGACATAATCATATTCCTGTATAGCAAAACGACTTGATTTACCGCTGATATTATCTGTGTTTTACTGGCAGATAAAGTTGGAACCTATCAGGAAAACAGATAGATGAATCTGCAACAATTACAAACATTAGCCGTGGTGGTTGAAACCGGTTCTTTTTCGGCGGCAGCACGCCGGCTACAAAAAGCCCAGTCGGCAGTCAGTAATGCCATTGCTGAGCTGGAAATTGATCTGGGGATTGTCCTCTTTGATCGCAGCAAAAGATACCCGCAACTGACTGCGGCGGGTGAGCGGGTGTTACAACAGGCCTTATTGATTAACACTCAGTGTCAGGCGCTTAGCGAATTAGCCGCTGGCCTGGCCGATGGTGAAGAAAGCACGTTGACGCTGGCGGTGGATGATGAAGGGCAGTTGCCGTGGCTGGCGCCAATTCTTGCTGAATTTGCGCTGGTATTTCCGCGATTGGAACTGCGATTGTTATTTCCGCTGCTGGAAGATTTGACGCTGTTATTGCGTCAGGGCGATGCCGATTTGGCAATTAGTTATCAGCCGTTGTCGCCACCCGCCGATGTCGAGCGCTGGCCATTGCAGGCGATTCATTTTGTGTTGTTGGTGGCGGCCACGCACCCGTTGGCGGCTTTTGTGGAGGATGGGGTGACAATAAACCAGTTGCAGCAGCACCGGCAATTGCTGGTCACCGATCGCTTGCAAGGGGTCGAAAAACAACGCGGCCGGTTAGCGGCCGATGTCTGGTGGCTGGAAGGTGATGTGGCGGTGCTGGCGCTGGTGAAACAGGGCCTTGGCTGGGCCTGGTTGCCGGAGCCGTTGGCACAGACTGCTTTGACAGAGCGTCCGGCGGCGTTGGTGCCACTGCAATTGCAACCAGCGTCGGGATTACCTTCGTCGATATTGCCGGTACAACTGGAGTTGTGGCGTCAGCGTGGAAAAACGCCGGGGCCAGCGGCGCGTTGGTTGTTAGCGAGATTACTCAACAGAGCCTAAGATGGTTTTATAGCAACTCGCGCCAAACGAAGGCCGCCAGCGGATGTTGTTGTTTTTTCAGCTCCCGCACAAACAACTGCGCAATCCAGCTAGCGCCCTGGGTATTTAAATGGGTGTTATCGGTTTTGCCTTCTGGAAACTTCTGATACAAACCGGCCGGTACCTGAATAAAGTACGCCTGACTGGCGGCCAGACCAAAACGGCTGATGTCGGCGCAGCTTTGCGCATTGAGATCAAACAGCGCCACTTTTTTGCTCGCAGCCACTTCACGTGTGGCTGCGGCATAGTCGGCGAGGTTATTTTCCAGTTTGCCAGTTGCATCAAAACTACGGCGGCAAATTGGCGTTGCCAGCATCGGGATCGCGTCTTTGGCGCGCACTTCAGCGATAAAACGGCTCAGCAGTTGCGGGTAGGCGGAATCAGCCGCGGCGTAGCGGCTTGGGTCGTCCTGTTTTTGGTCGTTGTGGCCAAACTGGATCAATACATAATCACCAGGCTTCAGCTCGGTCACCAGCAATTGCCAGCGCCCTTCGTTTAAAAAACGCAACGTGCTGCGACCATTGGCAGCGTGGTTGATAATCGACAATTCCGGCAGCATAAACTCCGGTAACAACTGACCCCAGCCACGCTCCGGATAGGCCAAATTGACTTTATCGGCCATGGTCGAATCGCCGACTAAATGCAGCCGTGGTGACGGCAGATCGGTACTGGTGCCTTTGGGAACGGGTTGACTCATGGCGTGAACACTCGAAAGATAAAAACAAAGCACGATGGATAGCAAAGCATGATAAAGAAAATTCATTGGCAGTTCCGTTTAATTTGAATTTGGTTTTGAATGTGGGGCTGGTTTTGAATTTTGTGCTGGTTTTGAATGAACATCTTTGGCTTGCTGCAGCCACATCCTGATTTGTTCTAGCTGTACTTCTGGTTGCCATTGCCCGCCAAAGGTCCAATCGGCATTGATCTGCGCCGCTTGCGTTTTGGGTAAATTATCAGCTAACCAAGAATAAGCCGGTCCTTGATTTTGATAAAAATAATTCCTATCGCCATATAAATTGGGTTGATCGCGTTTTGGATCTTCCGGATAAGTGCGACGGAAAATTGGCTGGTCGGCAAGCTCCGGGCTAAAGCTGTTGTGCAGTAAATAAAACTGCCCATCATAATGGCGCCGCCCCAGCTGAAAACCCTTGGCGCCTTTAAAACTGGAGTGCATCACCACCAGTTTTTGTGCCGGGTTTAACTCGCCGTCATGCCATAAGGTCGCCGAATTATTCTGATTGATAAATTCACTATGGGTGATAAAAGCGGTGCCCCTTGGACACACCATATCGACCCGGCCACGGAACTGACAATAGCTGTGGTAATACATGCCATTGGTTTTATTCCACAAACTTAAAGTGTCGGCGCCAGAAGTGAGTAAGGCGCAGTGATCGGTAATGATGCGGGTGGCTTGTTCAAAACCGCGCACCGCAAACTGATGTTCAAAGCGGTCCGGATCCTTTGGGTTTTCATCGGCGTAACTGTTGTGCACTGTTAAATCGAGCAGGGCGATATCGGAGCTTTGGATATTGACCACTGCTGCGCCCCAGTCCTGGCTCAGTGCTTTACCGGTCGGGAGCTTGCCTGTATCGGCTGTTGTTGTATCCGCGGCGGCCTGACGTTTTAGAAAATGTTGCCGCAGTTCCGGATATTGCACAATCGTTTGCTCGCGACCCATGCCGACCAGCACCACTTTATCGCGCACTAAAAAGATTTTTTCGCGATAAGTACCAGCGGCCAGTTGCAGCACCACCCACTGCGCCGGATCGGGCGCCAGTGTTGGCAGTGCGTCCAGCGCTTGCGTGATGGTGCGAAAAGTGCCGGTTTGGTGGTGCTGATCCGACGGCGCGGCGATCTGCAGGATCAGCGGAGGCGGGTTTGTGTTGGCGATTGCAACCGGATCTGCAGCATTCACCATCACTGCAGCTAGGCTCACCAGCAGCACCAAAGCAACACGCCAGCAAAGCTGGCGCGTCATTTTTTTGATCAAGTACAAGCGATTGCTCATCACGATTAGTGGTAACAGCTGTGGCATCAGTTTTTCAGCAGCTGCGACACCTGGATGCCCGCCATGATAAAAGGCGCAGTACCTTTGCTGTCGTTGCGGTAAATCGGCTCGCTCATGTAATAGTGGTAACTGCCATCACGGCCAGCACCAAGACCGGCCACCTGAACCATCTTGGTCAGACTGATACTTTGATCCGGATGCACCAGCACAAATTCGTTCAGCAGAGCCTGATAAGCTTTGACGGTCGCATCGCGGTATTGTTGGCCTTGTAAATAGCCTTTGTTTTGCGCTTTGGCCAGGAAATACACAAACATGCTGCTGGCGCTCGATTCTAAATAATTACCACGCTCACCGGGCTTGTCAGTGATTTGCCACCAGACGCCTGAGGCTGGATCCTGATAACGCAGCAGCGCATCAGCCAGTTCCGGGATCATCAAAAGCAGCGGTTGACGCAGTTCAGTGCTGGTCGGCGGAATACGATCCAGCACGTCTACTAAGGCCATGCCGAGCCAGCCGATACCACGGCTCCAGAAAAACTTCGAACGGCCAGTCGCTGGATCGGCCCAGTTCATGCTTTTAGATTCATCCCAGGCGTGAAAATACAAGCCGGTTGCCGGGTCACGCAGCATCTCACGGCTCACTTCAAACTCATGCACCACTTGTTTTAAGCTGGCACCATTTTCAAATAACTGGCTGTAGTAGGCGAGGTAGGGCATGCCCATATACACGCCATCCAGCCACAGTTGATGCGGGTAGATTTTTTTGTGCCAGTAGGCGCCATTGCTGGTTTTTGGATGGTCTGTTAACTGTGCACGTAGCTTATCCGCAGCCAGCTGATATTTGGCATCACCGGTTTTTTCGAACATCCGCAGCAGCACCGAGCCGCTGTTGATGCTGTCGATATTAAATTTGCTGGCATCATAACTATGAATAGTGCCATCGGCTGCGACAAAACTGTCGGCCATTTTGCTCACTGCCGCTTGGTATTCTGGCTTAGGTGCCACTTGATTGAGATCGTCATAAGCCTGCACTAACAAGCCAGTGGTGTATTCAAACGCCACCGGCCGGTCACGCTCGCTGTCCCAGCCACCCCAATAATATTGGCCGGCCTGACGGTTTAAGTCGCTATCAGCAAAACGGGTACTCCAGGCTAAAGCGCTGGCGCTGGTCAGTGGTTGATCGGTTTGGGTTTTGCTGAGTGTCGTTTTTAAAGTCAGGCGTGGCGCTAAGGTCAGCTTTTCCACTTCCTGCTGTAAGTAGTCGACAAACTGTTGCTGGTTCTGGATACCGTTTAGTTCATGTTGCCAGGCGCCAACAAAATAGTACTCCAAATGTTGCCCAGACACGTCCATCACCGCGACATGGCTATTGGCATCGGACGTCAGTTTTTGCAGTTTGCCGCGCTTAAACAGCAGCGCCATACCTAAGTTCGCGCCGTCCAGACTTTGCTTGCCGTAAGTGGCGAGATAAGTGTAGGTATGACCGCTGCTTTCCAGCGTGCCGGTCAGCACTTTTACTTTGCTATCGGGGGTATCAGGAAATTTCACGATGCCAATGGCTAAATTGTCCAGTGGCTGACTAAAGCTAAGCCGGTTTTGCAGCAAACGGCTACCGGCAGTCATCGATAAATGCGCCTGAATATTCAGGGTTTTACCGGCGACCTGCCAGTTTTTATAGTCGATGGTGAGCGCACTATAGAGTGGACCATTTTCGACGATGGTAGCGGTGTGACCAGATAGTTTGGAGACTAGTTCAACCGCTTCGCCATTCCAATAGCCAAAACCACCGGCGCCCAGGGATTTGCCGACTTTGAGTACATCCATGCCCCAGTCTTGTGGTTCGTGGTAGGACTTGTACCCATCAAGCCCGACCTGATGCAGTACCGGTTTGCCGGTTTTATTACCAAAAATATCAAAGCCGTTACGCCAGTCGAGGTAAATGCGATAACCCACTTTATCCGACTCAATGCCCGGGCCTTCGTAGCGGATAAATTCACTGTGATCGGTATATTGCGGCGGTGGAGTCAGGCTTTGTACGTTCTGGAAAGTACCGCCAATATATTTACCGTCTTGCCACTGACCACCGGATTTTTCAGAAATTTCTGCCTGGGTCAGCTGTGGTGCTGTTGCCGGTTCACCTTGTTGGATCAGCAGTTCTTTCGTGCCGCCAGCGCTAAAATCCGGGGCCACTAACAGGCTGTCTTTCTGACCATCACCATCCCGGTCAATTAATTGCGACGGCAGCGCTTGGCCGGCCAATTCGCTGACGCGTAGGTTTTCACCAGGTTTTAACGTCACGCCTAAATCGGTGAAAGGTAACAATACCGCTTGCTGATTGCGGGCAAAATCGGATGGATTATCAATCCGCAGATTGGCGATAGTGGCGCTGGCCAGTGCCGGCGTTTCGGCTGCTGGTGCCGCAGCTGCGGTCGAAGGTGCAGCCGCATCAGGTGCTGGCTGCGAGCAGGCGCTAAGCAACACACTCAGGCTGGTCAATAAAATTATACGGTTAGGCAGAAAATTCACAAAAAGCCCCTGATCTATCGTTCAAAAACAAAGTCAGCCTAAACAGGCTGACCTCTTATCTATAGATAAAGTATCCCCTAAATCATTGACGAGCTGGGTAGGCGGCAACTAAGTGAATCTGGTACGCCAGTCCGATCCAGAGCATAGTGAACTATGCGATTGGACCGGGCTGGCGCACCAGTGAACGAAGGCGGCCAACAACCCCAGCTCGTCAAAGATGACGGGGATATCAGTATTTGTACTGCACTCCTAGATAATACTGCCGACCGGTTTCATGGTAATAAGTCAGGCGGTTACCGGCATCATCGACCCATTGATCATCCACTTCATCAGTCAGGTTCAGCGCTTCAAAAGTCAGTTTCCATTGGTCAGTGAAGGCATAGGACACAGAAGCATCGATATTGGTGGTGGCATTGGTGCCTTCCATGTCGTTGCCGTCACGACCGATGGCTGTAGTCAGGTAGCGATCACGTTTGGCCATGCTGACCCGTGCGTTCAGTTTTTCGTGCTCGTAGTACAAAGTTGCTGCGGTGGTGCTGCGGCTTAACCCTTGTAAATCACGGGTTGCTTGCACCACGCCAGCGACGTTAATGTAATCCATTTCCGCTTTTACATCGGTGTAGTTACCGATAAAACCAAAGCGGTTCCAGAACTCAGGTAAGGCAGTGAACGGCATCTGGAAGCTGACTTCAAAACCTTTTAAGTCGCCGCCAGGGCCATTGAGCGGGGTAGTGATTTGCCAGTCGACGTTTTCGTCACAACCAGAATTGCCGCCATAACCAGGACCTGCAGTACAAGCATCAATCGCTGCCTGAATAGGTAAACCGGTCGCGGTGAATGGTTTGGTTTCACGCAATGATTGCACGTGGCTGTCGATATCTTTTTGGAACAGTGCCAGGCCTAACATCGCTTCGTCGCTGAAATAAAATTCCAGACCTAAATCGTAAGTTTTGGCTTTAGTTGGTTCCAGCTGCGGGTTACCCCCAGAAACTGAGCGGCTGCCGCCTGATACTGACACTGAAACGTCCGGACGAATCGAGCCTAAACCGGCACGCGCCATCACTTCAGCAAAACCAAAACGCAGCACCACATCTTCAAACGGCTCGTAGTTTAAGTTCAGCGAAGGCAATACTTCATTGTAATCGTGCTCAGCGGTCAGTTGCTGCGCTGCACCACCAACTGTGGCAAAAGCTGTTGAACTTTGGTCAGTTTTGACATGCCGTACCCCGGCATTACCCCACAGCGGCGCATCTTTTACTTCAGTGTTAAATGACGCCATCAGGTATGCGCCGTTGGTGGTTTCTTCGGCCGAATAGTTGTCCGGACGACGGAAATCTTTACTGACTAAAAAGGCGCCAGTATTGCTGTACAGCCCATATTTAGCGTCAATGGCTGCAAAGTCTGGGATCAACCAGTTTGGATTCGGACCCAGGCCAGAGTTATAGGTTGCAATCATGTCTGGTGTGTAGACGATGCCAGCACCGTTTTCAGTCAGACGACGCGCTTCATAAGTTTCGAAGCTGAATTTTTTGTAATGTACGCCGCTTTTTAAGGTGATGTAATCGTTCAGGGTCCAGGCTAAATTCAGCTCTGCGGTATCAAAGCCGTTTTCAGCGCCCAGCGGACGTAACCGCACGCTGTTCGACGTCCAGCCGGTTGGGTCAAACACGCTGTTGCCAAAGGTCAGAATGGGGTTGTCGCGCGCAGCACCGCGGTAGTCGTAGCTGAAGGTAGTGCCGGTTTTTTCCATCACCAAGGTCGTTTGCACCGGGTTGTCGAATTTAGACGTGGTGGTGCCGATCATGCCATCAAGCTTCCAGTTATCATTCAGATGATGACTACCGTGTAAGGTAATTTGGGAGAAATCGGTACCTAGCTCATCAAAACGGTTTTCTGAGCGGATGGTGGCATTTTCGAAACTGCCGTAGGTCATGGTGTTGGTATCATCGATGAAATAATCCACCACATTCATACCACCGCTGATGCCATTGCCCGCTGTTGCTGTGGTTGGACGGTTACCACCGGCGTTTAAAATACCCTGCATAAAAATTTCGTTACGGGTAGCGTCGGTATTGGCATACAGCACATCTAAATCAAATTTGGTGTCGTCGTTTGGCTTGTACTGCAGCGCCGCGCTTAAACCCAAACGTTCCATTTCATGGGTGTACGAATCGTAACGTGGCAGCCGTGGCCGGAATGAATTATTGATGGCGTTAAGCTCAGTGGCAGTTGTGCTGCCTTTGTAACGACCGAAGTCGTTGGCGTTGCCCCAACGGACAGTACTTGAACCTTGATCTTTTAAGCTGCGTTCAGAATAAGAAGCTGAAAACAAAGCACCTAATTTGCCATCGGCGAAAATGTTACTGACTAAAAACGATGTTTTAGGATCAGATTTTTCCGATAAATCGTTGTAACCGAGTTGGCCAGAAGCTGCAAAAGTGAAACCATCATAGTCAAAAGGGCGCGCAGCACGCAGGTCAACAGTTGCACCTAACGAACCTTCTTCAATATCGGCGCTGGCGGTTTTGCGCACGGTGAGCGAGCTGAATAAATCTGACGAGAACGTATTAAAGTCAAAACCACGACCACGGTTGGCACCACCGATCTGGTCAGTACCGCCGCTGGTTGAAATTGCTTCCATGCCGTTAATCCGGACACGGGTGAAATCCGGGCCTAAGCCGCGAACTGAAATTTGCCGGCCTTCACCGGCGGCGCGGGTAATCGCCACGCCAGGAATACGTTGCAGCGATTCTGCTAAGTTTAAATCAGGAAAGTCGGCGATATCTTCAGCCAGGATGGAATCAACGGCACTGTCGGCCTGACGTTTTTGGTTCAGCGCGTTGCTTAAACTGTCGCGGAAGCTGCCCGTGACCTGGATCACTTCGATATCTTTTTCAGCCGCTTTGGCATCTGATGCCGGTGTTTGTTGTGCCAGCAGTTGTGGGGTGAAACCAAAAGTAAAACCGGCCAGCAGCATGGCTGAAACCAGTTTATTGGGGCGAAATTGTGAGCGTTGAACAGCCATAATGCCTTCCTCGTCCTGTCTATATTCGGTGTCGCTCAAGGTACATGCCTGCGACATTTTTTTGCTGGAAGACACCTGCTGGCGGCTCCCTGTTGATTTTTGTCTACCGGTGGCAAAAAATGCTTGCTATTTTGTGCCACCGATGGCAAAAAGCTAACACCAACGAATTCATACTGTCAAATACCGAACAAAAATAAATCAGTAAACATGGCAGCTTTTAGCGACATAATACTTGTAACGCATTGAATTTAATTGTTTTAAATGTTTTTTGAGCCCTGAATAAAGTCGGACTTTGTTTCATATATGGTGCAAAGTGTTGCTGACCTTCACGGCGATTGACGCCAGCGGCTCTCAGGTGTTGCGACTGGCCATAAATCTACAGCAAGGAGTTTTAACCCATGACTGATATTTCTGCTTTATTCAGGCTTGATGGCCAAACAGCACTGGTGACAGGCGCCAGCCGTGGTTTGGGTAAAGCGATTGCGTTTGCTCTGGCGAGCAGTGGCGCGCGCGTGATTTGTTCCAGCTCTACTGTGGAAGGTGCTGCTGATACAGTCGCGGCCATTCAGGCGCAAGGTGGCGAAGCTATCGCAGTGGCTGCTGATTTAGCTGATGAAGCCTCAGTACGTGCACTGGCGGCTGCTGCCATTGAATGGCAAGGCCAGGTCGATATTCTGGTGAACTGCGGCGGCACTATTTTTCGCGCACCAGCAGTGGAATTCCCGATGCAGCAATGGCGGCAGAATTTGGCAGTCAACCTCGATGCGGCATTTCTACTTTGTCAGCTGGTCGGCGAGGGCATGATCAAACGCGGTCAGGGCAAGGTTATTAATATTGCTTCAATGCTCAGTTACAGCGGTGGCATCACGGTGCCAGCTTATACCGCCAGTAAACACGCGATTGCCGGTTTAACCAAAGCACTCGCCAACGAATGGGCGCAGTTTGGCCTGAACGTCAACGCCATTGCGCCGGGTTATTTTAAAACCGACAACACTTTTGCGCTGCAGCAAAACCCGGAGCGTAACGCGCAAATTCTGGCGCGTTTGCCGGCTGGACGCTGGGGTGAACCGGAAGATCTAACCGGCGCTGTGGTGTTTTTGGCAAGTCGTGCCAGCAATTATGTCAATGGCCACGTGTTGGCGGTTGATGGCGGCTGGCTGGCGCGTTAAGCACAGGCAGATGGATTCAGGCTTTTCGGTCTGTAGACAAATTTTGGCTGTCGCGATTGCGGCAGCTTCCACCCGATTTTAGGAGCAAACCATGAGTACACCCATTTTCACCAACCGCTACGCCACGCATCCGGATGACGTCCGCCACTATGATACCGACGAACTGCGCCAACATTTTCTGCTGGATAACCTGATGCAGCCGGATGTGCTGGTGCTCAATTACACCCATTACGAGCGGATGCTGGTTGGCAGTGCGGTGCCTGTCAAAGGCCCGGTGGTGTTAGCAACAGTTGATGCACTGAAGGCGGCGTATTTTTTAGAACGGCGTGAACTCGGCGTGATCAACATTGGTGGTAAAGGTGTGGTGTTGGTCGATGGTGTCAGCTACCCGCTTGATAATAAAGAAGCTTTGTATGTTGGCATGGGCGCACGCGAGGTTAGTTTTCATAGCGACAATGCCACCACACCGGCGAAGTTTTACTTAAATTCCACTCCGGCGCATCGCAATTACCCAAACGCCCATATCACCATGGCGCAATGTAACGTGCTGCATATGGGCGCACTGGAAACCAGTAACCATCGTGATATTTATCAGTTAATGATCCGCGATGTGGTGCAAACCTGTCAGTTACAAATGGGCTTAACGGTACTGAAACCGGGCAGCGTCTGGAACACCATGCCAGCGCATCAGCATGACCGGCGGATGGAAGCCTATTTCTATTTTGATTTAGGCGCCGATCAGCAGGTTTGTCATTTTATGGGCGAACCGCAACAAACACGGCACATCTGGGTTGGCAGTGAACAAGCCGTGGTGTCACCACCCTGGTCAATTCACAGCGGTTGTGGCACCAGCAACTATGCCTTTATCTGGGGCATGGCCGGCGAAAACCTTGATTACCACGATATGGACAAATTTCCGGCCAGTAGTTTGCGCTAGGACTGACACAAAAAAGCTGACGATTAAAAAACTGAAGCTGTGATGCCTGCTGTTTGCGCGGTCGGCACACAAAGCGTCATGCGGCAGCAGAATAAAACCATCAGCGCGGTACGCGGTAGCAGTAAATAAAGTAAAAAAAGTAAAACAGCATAAAAATAAAACACAACAGGGCATAACAACATGAATACTTTCCCCGGGCGACAGCTGCGTACCAAGCGCTGGCTGTTGCTGTTTGTCAGTACCTTGTGGCTGCTCGGCAGCTGCACTAAGCAGCAGGACGTTGTCACTTTACGCATGGCGCACACGCTGGATCAGGAACATGTGGTGCATAAAGCCATGGTGAAAATGGCCGAGCGCATGGCGTTTTATTCCAACGGCAGCATGAAAATCCAGATCTACAGCGGTGGTCAGCTGGGTTCCGAGCGCGAGCTGATTGAGCTGCTGCAAATTGGCAGTCTGGCGCTGACCAAAGTGTCGGCGGCACCACTGGAAGGTTTTGTGCCGGTGATGAAAGTGTTCAGTTTGCCTTATGTCTTTCGGGATTCTGCGCATTTGTGGGCAGTGCTGGAAGGTGAGATTGGCCAAAGTTTGCTGGCGGCGCTGGAACCGGTGCGGTTAAAAGGCTTGGGCTATTACGACGCCGGTGCCCGCAGTTTTTATACCACCAACAAAGCATTACATAGCCCGGCCGATTTAGCCGGGCAGAAATTCCGGGTCCCAAATAGCCAGACTTCGGTCGAAATGGTGCAAGCGCTTGGCGGCGCGGCGACACCGGTTGACTGGGGCGAACTGTACACCGCGCTACAACAAGGCGTGGTGGATGGTGCCGAAAACAACCCACCGAGTTTTTACCTGTCCCGGCATTACGAATTGTCGAAATATTACATTCTGGATGAACACAGCATGGTGCCGGACATGATCCTGATGAGTCTGCATATCTGGAACCAACTGACGCCGGAGCAACAAGGCTGGTTAGAGCAAGCAATGGCCGATTCGGTGGTGTATCAGAAAACACTATGGCAAGAAGCCAGTGATGATGCGCTGGCCAAAGTCAAAGCCCATGGTGTAGAAGTGATTTATCCGGATAAAACGCCCTTTGTACAGGCCGTGCAGCCGTTACTACGGGCGCAACAAGGCACAGCTGTGGGTGATTTGGTCAACAAAATTACTGCGGTGAGCATCGAGCCTGTTGCTACATCAATCCCAGTTCCAGCAACCGGAGGTTCGCATGAATAAGACAGTGTTTTGGGTCGACCAAATTTTACGTCGCACTCTGATGGTGCTGATGGCATCGATTGTGTTGGTGGTGTGCTGGCAAGTGTTGTCACGTTTTGTGCTGGGGGAACCCAGTTCAATGACTGAAGAAATTGCCCGCTGTCTGTTGTTGTGGATTGGCATGCTCGGCGCCGCTTTTGCGTATCGCACCGGGCAGCATTTGGGACTGGATATTTTAACCCGCAAAATGCCGGCGATTTGGCAGCAGCGGGTCGCACTGGTATTAACTGCAGCTGTGGTGATGTTTGCGCTGGCGGCGATGGTCGTCGGCGGCGGACAGCTGGTGCTGCTGACGTATCAGCTGGATCAGATGTCGGCAGCGCTTGGCATTCGGGTCAGCTGGATTTATCTGGCCTTGCCCTTAAGTGGTTTATTGATTGCTTTTTATGGCCTGTGTCAGCTGCGCTGTCTGTGGCAGAAGATTGAGCTGACCCCGGCGGAGGATTGTTAAGATGGAATTATCGGCACTGGTATTACTGCTGGTATTTTTTGCACTGTTGATGCTCAACGTACCTATTTCATTTTGTATTGGCTTGGCCACGCTGGCCACCATGTTGCTCAGTATGGATTTATTACCGGCGCTGACCACATTGGCGCAGCGGATGGCGGGTGGCCTGAACAGTTTTGCCTTACTGGCGATCCCGTTTTTTGTGCTATCGGGGTTGTTGATGGGGCGCGGCGGCATCGCCAAACGATTGATTGAATGTGCGATGGCGCTGGTTGGCGCGCTGCCAGGCGGTCTGGCGCTGGTGAACGTGATGTCCTGTATGTTGTTTGGCGCAATTTCTGGTTCAGCTGTGGCGGCAACTTCGGCGATTGGTAGTTTTATGCTGCCGGAAATGAAAAAACAAGGTTATGACGACAGCTATAGTGCGGCAGTAACAGCGGCTGCCGCCACCACTGGTATGTTGATCCCACCGTCGAATATTATGATTGTGTACGCCATCGCCAGCGGTGGGGTGTCGATTGCTGCCTTGTTTGTTGCCGGTTATTTACCGGGGATTTTATTAGGTATCGCGTTGATGATCGTCTGTGCTGGTTATGCCAAAGTCAAAGGTTACCCGACCGGCGCGCGGTTACCGTTAAAATTGGTGGCGCAAAAAGTGGCGGCGGCAATTCCAAGCTTGTTTATGATTTTTCTGGTGATTGGCGGCATTATCAGCGGCGCATTTACCGCAACCGAAGCGGGCGCCATTGCGGTGGTGTATTCCTTTGTGTTGGCTGTAGTGGTGTACCGCGAAGTCAAAGTGTCGGAACTTGGGAATATTCTATTAAAATCGACCGAAACCACCGCGATAGTTCTGGCGCTCATTGCCACTTCGGCGGCGATGTCGTGGATTTTATCCTATGAGAATATCCCACAAACGGTCAGTCAGGGGTTATTGACCTTAAGCGACAATCCAATTCTGATTTTATTATTGATTAATATCATCTTACTGATGGTTGGTGCCTTTATGGACATGACGCCGGCGGTGTTAATCTTTACGCCGATTTTCCTGCCGGTGGCGGTAGAACTGGGCATGTCGCCACTGCATTTTGGCATCATGATGATTTTAAACCTGTCGATAGGACTGGTGTCGCCGCCGGTCGGTAGTGTGCTCTTTGTCGCTTGTGCCATCGCCAAAGTCAGGCTGGAACAGCTGCTCAAACCCTTATTGCCAATGTACGCCGCGATGTTTGTGGTGCTGATGCTGGTCACCTACATTCCGGCAATTAGTGAATGGTTGCCATCAGTCTTTGGTTTATAAAAGGAGGCGGTCATGAGCAGCTATGTGATCCCAAATCTCGCCAATGCCTGCCGCTTGCTGGAACTGGTGGCGCGCTCGCCGCTGGGGCTCAGTTTGTCGGAATTGGAGCAACAGCTGTCGTTGCCGCGCACCACCGCCTTTCGGATTTTACAAACCTTGTGTCAGCAACAAGTGCTGTGTAAACAAGGCCGTAAGTATCTGGTGGGTACGGGGTTGTACCGGTTGGGACTGGATCTGATTAATCACAATCCGCTGCATCAACAGGCGTTACCGCACTTGCAGCAGCTGGCATTGTCCAGCGGTTTAAGTGCGCAGTTGCTGTTGCCACAACAAGGCAGTGCGCTGGTTGCGGAAGTGGTTGATAGCCCAAATAACTTTGGTATGGCGGCGCGGCCGGGTTTTTGTGCGCAATTACACTGCTCAGCAGCGGGAAAGCTGTTTTTAACCCATTTATATTTCGAGCAATTAACCGAACTTGCCGTGACACCGGGCTTTATCCGGCACACCGCACAAACTATTACCGATCCGGCAGCGCTCAAGGTAGAATTGCAGCGTATTCAAGCGCGTGGTTACGCGCTGGACGAGCAGGAATACCGCGATGGTGTGCGTTGTCTGGCAGTGCCGGTGCGCGATCAGCGCGGTGTGGTAGTGGCCGCTATTGGCGTCACCGGCCCGTTGCAGTTGTTTCCGGAACTGGCCACTGCGACCATTGCACAACAAGTGAAGCAAGCGGCTATTGCAGTATCGCTGGCGACTTACCGGCCGGAATTGTTGGTTGGAACGCGTTAAGCAAACAACCTAATACCCAAAATCATTGAAGATACGGGTAGGCGCCGAGTGAGTGAGACCCCAGGAACATAGCCGTCTATGTGACTGGGGCGAACGAGCGAAGGCAACAACCCCGTATCTTCAAGGATGACGGGTATAAAAATGCAGAAGTAAATGGGCACTATCTCAGAAGGTCACATGCATAAAACTTCGACGATCAATGATGTTGCAAGACTCGCCGGTGTCTCCAAACGCACCGTATCAAGGGTGATCAATGGCTCGCTCAGTGTCGGCGACGGCACCCGCGAGCGGGTCGAGAAAATTATCAGCGAATTAAATTATTCGCCTAATACTCAGGCGCGGGGACTGGCGTCCAGCCGATCTTACCTGCTCGGATTAATTTACGATAACCCGGATGCCTTGTACCTCGATGACGTGCAACGTGGCGTGCTGGAAGTGTGTTCGCAGCTCGGTTATGAACTGGTGGTGCATCCTTGTCGTTATCGCAGCGAGACGCTGGTACAGGATTGTTTTAATTTTATCAACCGCTCGAAACTGGATGGCGTCATTGTATTGCCGCCGGTGTCGGAGCTGGATCATCTGGCCTCGGCTTTAAAAGAAGCTGGCCGGCCTTATGTCCGTTTAACTTCAGTATTGCTGGATGAAACCAGGCATAGCGTGGTGTCGGACGACCGTGCAGCTGCTGCCGAAATGGCACGATATTTTGCCCAGCTTGGTCACAGCGATATTGCTTTTATCAGCGGGCCACAACGATATAAATCGTCCAGCGAGCGGATGGAAGGTTTTAAACTTGGTTTGTCGGCTTATGGCATTGCACTCAAACCGGAACGGATTATCGAAGGCAACAATACGTACGAAACCGGTATTGAATGTGCGCGGCAATTATTGCAACAACAGCCGTTGCCGAGTGCCATTTTTGCGAATAATGACCAGATGGCAGCCGGGGTGTTAAAAGCAGCCCATGATTTAGGTATTGCTATTCCACGGCAATTATCGGTGGCCGGCTTCGATGATAACTTACTGGCATCCCGCGTCATTCCGGCGCTGACCACCATTCGTCGTCCGGTGCGGCAAATGGCGCAATTAGCAGCTAGTAAAATCATTATGGATATCGAACATAACAGCAAAGCTGCCAATAACGTAGCTGCCAAGGTGGCGCCAACTTTGGTGGTACGGGAGTCAACTGCCCGTTTTGCTGAGCCGCAAGCCTGAGTTCCGATATTAGCAAAAACTTACATTCGGACTGCCATTCTGGTGCAGATTCGGGTATTGTAAAACGCACTGGCATTACGATCACAGGAAGTATCGTCTGGTGCGTTTGATTTTCATTTTGCTGTTGCAACTGTTGCTGTACCTCTACAGCAGTGACGTGCTGGCGCGCCCTGCGCCATTAGCTGATTATTTCCGCGAAAGCTGGACCACCCGTGACGGTCTGCCGCACAACACCATCAATAGTATTATTCAAAGCAAAGACGGTTATTTATGGTTCGCCACCTGGGAAGGGGCGGCCCGTTATGACGGCCGGAATTTCACCGTGTTTGGTCGCAGTGAGCTAACCGGCTTACCAGATTCCGGCGTTCGGGTGTTTAGTCTGGATCGCAACGGCGATTTACTGATGGGCGGTTCCCGTGGCGGCATGGCTTTGGTCAAAGACGGCCAGTGGCAATCGTTACCCGCCGTTGAAAAACTGATCAATGATTTAACCCGCGACGTCAATGGTCGCTTGTGGATCGCCACCGAAGGCGGTGGTCTACTCCTGCAACAAGCAGATGGTCAAACGAGGCAGTTTGGAGCTGCCGATGGTCTGACACCCACCGTGATCTATCGTTTGCTGGATGATACCCAAGGCAAAATCTGGCTGGCGACGCAACAAGGTTTATATTGGTTTGATCCATCCCTGGCAAATCCGGAATTCCATTTGGCAGGTCCTGAGCAGGGCATGCCACTGACTTCGATTTTTGCCCTGACGCTGGGTGCTGACGGTACTTTGCTGGTAGGCACTGAGCAAGGCGCATTTAAACGGCTGGATCAGCAATTTTTGCTATTAGATCCTGGCTTGCAAGGGGTCGCAGTGTCGGTGATGATGCTGGATCAGCAACAACAAATCTGGCTTGGGACCATCAATCAGGGCGTGCTGCGTCTTGGTCAGTTAGGACTAGAACAACTGACCGTAGCCGATGGATTACCGAATAACCGGGTGCTGGCGTTATGGCAGGATCGTGAGAAAAGTATTTGGATCGGCACCAACGGCGGTGTTCTGCGGCTGCGGGATGCGCCTTTTAGCAATCTGACGACCAGCAAGGGGTTGTCCGATAACTATGTACGAACCGTGCTTGAGCACAGCGATGGCTCGGTGTGGATTGGCTCCAGCGGTGGTCTGGACCGGCATCTCAATGGCAAAATTTCAGCGGTGACTAATCCGCAAGGTGGGCCGCTTACGTCGGTGCTTAGTCTGGCCGAAGGTCCGGATGGCGACGTTTGGGTCGGCAGCTATTCTAAGGGGCTGATGCGGTTGCGCGCTGACAAAGTCATTGCCGTATTTGACCGCGCATTAGGCCTTACTTCCAATGAAGTGCGTGCGATTTTGCCGATGAAGGATGGCAGTGTTTGGGTGGGCACGTCCGGTGGTCTCAGCCATGTGGTTGAAGGCAAAGTGCGGGAGTTTCATGTTAAAGATGGTTTATCTGGCGAATTTGTCACTGCGTTGACCGTGCAGCCCAATGGCAAACTTTGGGTCGGCACCGGCAGTGGTGTGTCGATACAGGACGGCGACACATTCCGGCAGTTACCACTGAACAATTTTGATCAGGCCGACTATGTGTTTGGGTTTTATCAGCCATCTGAAAGTGAGGATTTATGGCTGGCAACTGATCGTGGTCTGGTGCGGTTCGACGCAACAAAAAACCAGTTCCAGCTGGTCGGCAGAGCGGCAGGATTACCCTTTGATAAAATTTTCGCCATTGCTGCTGAAACGGATCAGTATTTTTGGCTCAGTTCAAACCGCGGAATTTTGCGGGTGAAGCAGCAGGATGTATTGCAGGTGGCCACCGGGGCTCAGTCGAAGCTGGTCGGCTATGAGTTATTTGGCGAAAGTGACGGCATGCAAAGTGCCCAATGTAATGGTGGGTCGATGCCAGCCGCTGTTGCCCGCCAAGATGGCAGTTTGTGGTTTGCCACCTCACAAGGGGTAGCGATGGTGACACCAGCGCGGCTGAGTGAATTTGTGATCAGAACGCCTCCTGTGGTGGTGCAAAAACTCAGTGCCGATGGCGTGCAATATCCGGTTGCAGCGAATCAGTTGCCGGCCGGTACCCGCCGGGTGGAAATGCAGTTTGCCGGGTTAAGTTATGTGATGCCGACCCGCATTCAATATCGCACTAAGTTAGTGGGGTTTGATAAAGACTGGGTGGATCGTGGCCCGCAGCATGTCGCTGAATACACCAATCTGACGCCAGGCAATTATCAGTTTTTGGTCAGCGCGGCATATCCGGATGGTGATTGGTCAGCCGAACCTGCCACAGTGCAGCTGGAAATTTTGCCGTTTTTCTGGCAACGCACCAGTTTTATGGTGATTGCAGCAAGCGGATTGTTGCTACTGATGTTGGCTTTGTATCACTGGCGTATTCACAGCCTGCGTCGCAACGAACAAAAGC
This sequence comes from Rheinheimera sp. SA_1, assembly GCF_001669775.1. Classification (GTDB taxonomy): domain Bacteria; phylum Pseudomonadota; class Gammaproteobacteria; order Enterobacterales; family Alteromonadaceae; genus Pararheinheimera. Next base: position 220,141 of record NZ_LXWK01000011.1, on the reverse strand, counting down.
TGCGCCGCCAGGTGCTCGAAAAAACTTCGGCTTTGCGCCAGCAAGCAGAAATTCTGACCTTAGCGGTGGAAGAGAAAAGTATTCTGGCCGAACAGTTACGGCTACAAGCTGCGGCATTTGAAGCTCAGGCACGTGAAGATGGTCTGACTGGCCTGGCCAATCGCCGGGCATTTGATGAGCAGCTGGCGTCTGAATTTAACCGGGCACAGCGGTTGCATCATCAGCTATGTCTGGTGATTATCGACATTGATCATTTTAAACGGATCAACGATCAGTGGTCGCATATGGCCGGTGACGAAGTGCTGAAACGGATTGCGCAAATTCTGAAATTGCATAGTCGTGATATTGATATGACGTCGCGGTGGGGCGGTGAAGAGTTTGCGTTGTTACTGCCGCAAACCAGTTTGCAACAAGGACACGAAGTTTGTGACCGTTTGCGTCACGCCATCGAAAGTACCGATTATCAAGATATTGCTGCAGGGTTAACAGTGACTGCTAGTTTTGGCCTGGCGGTGAACACCGGTCTGGCACATTACGACAAGCTGATTTCCCGTGCTGATAGTTTGCTGTATCAGGCCAAAGCCAAAGGCCGCAATACCGTTTGCAGTTAGTTAGGTCGTCGCCATTAAAGCGAGCATCAAACCGACCGTCAACTACGACGGCCGGTTCATTTCAGGGATGATACAAAAGCCGAATCAGAACTTAAACGCGACTTTGACCGAAGCGTCTACTTTGCTGGCATCGACAAAGCCAATCAGGCTTGGATTGCCAGCCACCAGTTTCAGCATTTCTTCTTCAGTGGCCAGTTCTTTCGGCGGTGTGCCTTTGCCGGTAAATACCAGCTTCGACCAATAGGCCTTTAATTGACTGGCCGATTTCTTCAGCACCACATCGTTAAAAGTGGCACTGCTTGGCGCCGTTTCCACCAACGACATTGGCACTACAGATTGCCCATCGGCAAAAGACTTTTCGCGGCCCAGGTAAATTTTTGCCACCGTTGCCGCATCCAGTGCATTGGCGTTCGATGGATGAACTATCACCGCGACTTCGGCAAATACCATTGCACTGCTGAGGGTGGTGAGTAAGGTCGACAGTACTAAAATTCTGTTTTTCATCAGATGCCCCTTAAAAAACCAAATCGACGCCAAAAGAGATTAGTTGATAATCATCGACTGTTGCTCTGGTATCGGTACCTTTAAAATAATCCGCTTTAAAGGCGGCGCTTGGATGGAAGTCATAACGCACTGATAAGCCAACGCCGTCAAACTCGCGCTGACCAAAAGCGGAGGTAATACCACGGCCTGTTGCCTGCAGCACCGGATGTGTCACTCCGTTTAAGTATCCAAAGTCTGGATCCTGAGCATAGTCTTCGGTATGCACAGTCACCACCACATTATCAAAACGGTGACCCAGAGCCAGATACCAGGAGTTATTCAGCACATCGGTTGATTCTTTTACTTCATAACTGACATATTCGAAATCGACCAGCCAGTTACTGTAATCAACTGCAAAACCACTGAACCAGTAAAACGCATCTTTTTCGTTCCAGCCAATTCTGTTTCTGAAATCTGCAACTTGCGCCGCAGTCGCGCCATTGGCTGTTGCTAGCGCAATACCGCCGGCGGCCAATGGAAAGACTGTAGTGCTGTCGATCACCGCACCATCAATTTCCGCCGCAAAAATGCCACCGAACAGTTGCCACCAATCACCGGCGAGTGTGGCATTAGCCGACATAATATTATCGAGCCCAAAACTTACGGTATTGTTGGTGACTGCACTAAACACTTCACCCGACCAGCCGCCGTACAACACTTTGGTCTGCAGGCTGTAATCGCCAATATTAAATTGGCTGTCGACCGCAATACCTTCGATGGTGCTGAAATCCAGTCCAATATAGACCGCTTTGGGCAATCGGGAAAAATTATGGGCGTAGCCAACTTTTTCATATTCCGACTGGTGAAAAATTGGGTTGGCAAACCGTCCGGCACTCAGCCGATGTGTATCATTCAACTGATAGCTGAAGTAGGCCCAGCGGGCGTCCACTTCAAAATCATTGGCACCTTCACCAAATAATTGCACTGTGGCGGATAAACCTTCAGATAAATCGGCAGATGCCTGAATGGCAAACAACGATTCGGTTTTAAATGACAGTTCGCCTTCTTCGTAACCAGGGTAAGGGGCAAGTCCGCCATCAGAAGAGACAGACGTGCCGCGGATCGACGCAAAGCCATTGAGTTTCACTTCCGCCACTGCGGTTGGCAGATAGAGGGTCGTGAGCAACACCGAACCAATCAGCCAGCGTTGCCGCGGGTTATATTGCAGTTTCATCGCCTATCCTTTTGTTATTGTGGGTAATCATCTCAAGCGTAGTTGAGCTTTGCGTAGATGCAGCGGCTTTTTTTTGGTTGGAGATGATAAATTTGTTCTTTATCAAGGATTAGCAAAATATTTACCAAGCCGTTTTGTGGAACGCTGGTGCAGGTTTTGCTGGCGTTCTGGAGCATAAAGTTTTTTGATTTCAGATGCTTAGAAGAAGTTGCTTTGCGTTGGCTGCAACCCAGGTGCTGTTGCCGGTTATGGCAAACGAGCCGCTGAAATTATTGCAAGTGCCGCATCGACAGTAACCTTGCCATCCAGGCCGTTATTTCATATCTGAAACCAACAATCAGCATCCTGCCAGCGGTGGCAAAAAATTTCTGTCAGCTATTGCCACCGGTGGCAGATGCGTTATATTGTTGGTCAATACGCAAATCTGTAGCAGTTGTTGGGCAGTTTACCGGCAGTTGGAGTGAATACCGTGACCATCAATCGACAAAAACGACAGCACATTAAAGGCAGCCTGGGGTCATTGGCTGCTTTATCGTTGCCGCTCGGCGGCTGGTTGTCGGGCTGTGCTAAAACTCAATCGACTGATGCGAATTCGGCAACACAAGCTGCGAATTTAAATCCATTAAGTCACTCACAACTGACACAACAGCAGCTCTGGCAACAAGCCGACGCTATTGTAAAAAGTATCGCGCCAACCCAATTTGCCGCCCGCGATTTTCTCATTACCCGGTTTGGCGCTGTTGCAGGCTCTGATTGCACCAGCGCTATTGCTCATGCGATTGCCTCTTGCGCCAAAGCTGGCGGTGGCCGGGTGGTGGTGCCGGAAGGTCGCTGGCTGACCGGCGCTGTGCATTTAAAATCGAATGTGAATTTGCACCTGCAGAAAAACGCCGTGCTGGCGTTTTCAACTGATCCTAAAGCCTATTTGCCATATGTATTCACTCGCTGGGAAGGGGTGGAGCTGATGGGGTACTCGCCGCTGATTTACGCTTTTGAGCAAGACAATATTGCCATTACTGGCGAGGGTATTCTGGAAGGTGGCGGCAGCAACCAAAGCTGGTGGCCATGGAAAGGCCAATGGAAACATACGCCATGGCAGTTAGATGCAGCAACCGATCAACAGCAAACCCGTGCACCGTTATTTGCGATGGCCGAAGCGGGTGTGCCAGTGGCGGATCGGGTGTTTGAGAAAAATTTTTTACGACCGCCATTTATCCAGCCGTATCGTTGTAGCCGGGTGCTGATTGAAGGCGTGACCATTCGCAATTCACCATTCTGGCTGGTCAATCCGGTGCTTTGTACCGACGTGATTGTGCGTGGTGTAAATTTTTTTAGCCATGGTCCAAATTCCGATGGCTGCGACCCCGAATCCTGTAACCGCGTCTTGATTGAAAACTGCTTGTTTGATACCGGCGATGATTGTATTGCGCTGAAATCCGGTCGCAATAACGATGGTCGTCGTTTGGCCGAACCTGTGCAAAACGTGGTGATCCAGGATTGCATGATGAAATCCGGTCACGGTGGTGTGGTGCTTGGTAGCGAAATTTCCGGTGGAGCCAACCACATTTTCGCCCGCCGTTTGCGGATGAGCAGCCCGGATTTAGAGCGTGGCCTGCGCATCAAAACCAACTCGTTGCGCGGTGGTCTGATTGATACTGTGGCTTTAACTGATATCGAAATTGGCGAAGTGAAAGATGCCATCGTCATTAACTTCTATTACGAAGAAGGTGACGCCGGTGACCACTTGCCGTTGGTGCAGAATATTTTTGTTAGCAATTTGCATGTGAAAAAAGCCAAGCGGATTTTTGAAGTGCGGGGGTTACCAAGGGCGCCGGTCGGCTTGGTGCAGTTGTCGAATGTCACCATCGATCAGGCCGAAATTGGCGTGGTTGAAGGTGCGACGCAGCTGCTGTTGGATAACGTACTTTATAACGGTAAACCGTTAAAGCTGTAGTGGACTTGTCGCTACAGCGACTTTAAAACTTATATTTTTTAAAATTGCCACCGCTAGCCAAACGGGGCACAGGAGCAAGTCGATGTCGACTGAATCAACAACAGCAGCCAGCAAACCTGGTTGCAGTGTGAGCTTGCCAGAGCCGGGCGCTACTCAAACCGTTGCTTTGTGGCAAGTGCATCCACGCGACAATGTATTAATTGCACTGCGCGCTATCGCCCAAGGCGAAGTGTTGCCAGAGCCTTATCAGCAGGTCACCGCATTAGAAGAAATTCCGGCTGGCCATAAGGTTGCAATTGCCGATTTAGCTCAAGGCGCAGAAGTGCGCAAATACGGTTTTGCTATTGGCGCTACTACGGCTGCGGTCAAAGCCGGTAGCCATATTCACTCGCACAATACGGCAACGAATCTGAGCGGCGAACTGGCCTACAACTACAGTGGCTGTCAGGCGACGGAGCTTAGTTATCCTGCTGATTTACCGACCGAATTTATGGGCTATCGGCGGAAAAATGGCAAAGTCGGCACCCGCAACGAGCTTTGGATCATCAATACCGTCGGTTGTGTCAACCGCGCCGCCACCCGCATTGCCGCTGAAGCCAATAAACGGTTGGCGGCGGCTGGCATTTTAAATACCGATATTTTGCACACCAATATCGATGGCGTGTTTGCCTACACCCATCCTTTTGGTTGCTCGCAATTAGGTGATGATCTTGCCCATACCCGCACGATCTTGGCCGGGTTGATCCAGCATCCAAACGCTGGTGCTGTGCTGGTGGTGGGCCTTGGCTGTGAAAACAATCAGCTGGCGAAACTGTTGGAAGCCAGCCCCGGCGTCGATAGCAGCCGCATTCGCTCTTTTAACGCGCAGCAAGTGGAAGATGAAGTTGAAGAGGGCATCACCGCCGTTGAAGAATTACTGGGTTTGATGGCTGAAGATAAGCGGTCGGCTTGCCCGGTGTCCGAACTGGTGTTTGGCATGAAATGTGGTGGCTCGGACGGTTTAAGTGGCCTCACTGCTAATTCTTTAGTCGGGCAGGTGGCAGATTTAGCCGCAGGCGCTGGCGGTAAAGTGATTTTGACTGAAACACCGGAAATGTTTGGAGCCGAGCAAGTCTTTATGGCGCGGGCCCGCAATGAAACAGTGTTTAACGACATCGTGAAACTGGTGAACAGTTTTAAACAGTATTTTATCGACAACAACCAACCGGTGTATGAAAACCCAAGCCCGGGCAATAAAGCCGGTGGTTTGACCACGCTGGAAGAAAAATCGTTAGGCGCCATTCAAAAAGGCGGTTCGGCCATTGTTGAGCAAGTGATCCAGTACGGTGAACTAGCCAGCGTGCCGGGTCTTACTTTGCTGGAAGGGCCGGGCAATGACGCGGTGTCGTCCACTGCACTGACTGCGGCCGGCGCGACTTTGCTGTTATTCACCACCGGTCGTGGCACGCCATTAGGCTTTCCGGTACCAACAGTGAAGATTTCCTCGAACTCAAATTTAGCTGCCCGTAAGCCGATGTGGATTGACTACGATGCCGGTGCCATGTTGTTACCGGGCGTGGATAGTCAGCAATTTAGTAAAGAATTTTTCCGTTATTTACTGCAGGTGGCGTCAGGTCAGTACACCCGCAATGAGAAGTCTGAGAATAAAGAAATTGCGCTGTGGAAAAACGGCGTCACGCTTTAACTATTGAATAAGTTGCCGTAAACACCGGCAATTGAAGGAGCCCAGATGGCCGCGTTAACTTTACATCCAGACCGTTTATTTCCGTCCGATCCAACAGTTCGGGCCATCGCGCAGCGCTTATACCGCGAAATCGCCGGTTTACCGATTGTCAGCCCACATGGGCATACTGATCCAAAATGGTTTGCCGAAAACGCCAATTTTGACAACGCCACCAGTCTGTTATTGCTGCCGGACCATTATGTATTCCGGATGTTATATAGCCAGGGTATTCCGCTGGAAAGCTTAGGTATTCGCCGTAAAGACGGTGTAGCGGTGGAAAGCGATTACCGCAAAATTTTCCAGACTTTTGCCAGTCACTATCATTTGTTCCGTGGTACGCCATCGCGGATGTGGCTGGATCATGTGTTTAGCGAAGTCTTTGGTTTGACCGAAGCCTTAACTACAGCCACCGCAGACAATTTTTACGACAGCATCAATGCGCAGCTAGTGAAGCCTGAATTTAAACCACGCACTTTGTTAGACCGTTTTAATATTGAACTGTTGGCGACCACCGAAGGTGCGCTCAATTCACTGAAATACCATGGCGCGCTCAAAGGCACCGGTTATGACAAAAAAGTCATCACCACTTTCCGCCCCGATGATGTGGTCGATGCCGATCGCGCTGATTTTGCCGCCAATGTGCAAAAGCTCGGCGAGCTGACCGGCCAGGACACGCAAAGCTTTGAAGGTTATTTACAGGCGCTGCGCATTCGCCGGCAATTTTTCCGCGACCACGGCGCAACTGCGACCGATCACGGGCACCCAACTGCCAAAACCGCCGATTTATCCAAAGCCGAAGCTGCTGCGCTGTTTGCGCTTTGTTTAAAAGGCGAGGCCAGCACGCAGCAAACCGAATTATTCCGCGCGCAAATGTTGACCGAAATGGCCGGCATGAGCATTGAAGATGGCATGACCATGCAAATCCATCCAGGCGCCTTTCGTAATCATAACCCGGTTATTTTCCAGAATTTTGGCCCGGATAAAGGCGCCGATATTCCAAGCCCGACTGAATTTGTCAGTAATTTAAAACCCTTGCTGGATAAGTACGGTAATAACTCTGATTTAAAAATCATCCTGTTTACGCTGGATGAAACCACTTACGCCCGTGAACTGGCGCCATTGGCTGGCCATTATCCCTGTCTGAAGTTAGGACCAGCCTGGTGGTTCCATGACAGCCCGGAAGGCATGCTGCGTTTTCGCCATCAGGTCACTGAAACTGCAGGTTTTTATAACACTGTTGGCTTTAATGATGACACCCGGGCTTTCTTCTCCATTCCGGCACGCCACGATGTCGCGCGGCGCATCGACTGCCGTTTCCTGGCAGGCTTAGTGGCCGAACATCGGTTAGGTGAAGACGAAGCGGCCGAACTGGCTTATCAGCTGACGTATGGGCTGGTGAAAAAGGCTTATCAGCTGGCGTAAGCTGGCGGATTTAATTTCCGCTGGGACTTTAAATAGTTCCAGTAGCGTTTTAGTAACTATGGATTTTGTGATGAGCGCAAACGCACAAACAATGCCACCGCTGGCAGAAACCAATACTTCAACCCTCGCGCGGTTAAGTCAGCAGACGCTACGCAATTCCGCGGTTGCTGCTGAGTTAGCGCTGCCGGATTATTTACAAAAAGCCAGCTCACAGCAGCCCGGCATTGGCATCGTGCATTTAGGCCCCGGCGCATTTTTCCGCGGCCATCAGGCCTGGTATACGCACCAAGCGCTCAAGCAGGGCGGCGACTGGCGGATTTGTGCCGTGGCGCTTAGAAGTTCTGACGTATCGGATGCATTAACGCCGCAAGATGGTTTATATACGCTGGCGGTGATGGAGCAGCAAACTAGTTATCAGCTGATTGGCTCAGTAGCCGAAGTGCTGGTCGCACCGAAACATTTCCCGCAGGTGCTGGCGCGCTTAACAGCAGCATCGGCCAAATATGTCACCATGACCATTACCGAAAAAGGTTACTGCTTAAACGGTGCCGGGCAGCTGGATCTGCAACATGCTGATATTGTGCATGATTTACAGAGTTTCGCTGATGACAGTCAGCCCAAATCAGCTATTGGCTTATTGGTGAAAGCCTTGCAACTGCGTTTTACCGCCAATGTGCCGCCTTTTGTGGTGATTAGCTGCGATAACTTAACCGACAACGGTCATAAGCTGAAAAATGCGTTATTGGCCTTTGCCGAAAAAAGCTCACCGGCGCTGGCCAATTGGCTGAAACAGCAGCTGATTAGCCCTTGCACCATGGTCGATAGTATTACTCCGGCAACCGATGATGCGCTGCGTGAAGCAGTTGCTCATGAGCTTGGTTTAACTGACGCCTGGCCGATTAAACGCGAAGCTTTTTGCCAGTGGGTCATCGAAGATATTCTGCCTGCCGACCGCCCAACCTGGGGCAAAGCTGGGGTGATTTATGCCAGCGACGTCAGTGCTTTTGAAAAAGCCAAGTTGCGGCTACTCAACGCGCCACATTCCACCATGGCTTACCTTGGTGTGTTGCTTGGCATTGAAACCGTCTATGACGCGATGCAACAACCGGTGTTGGTTAGTTTCTTAAAAACGCTGGTAGCTGAAGAAATTCAGCCGTCGTTTCAGGCGCCAGCCGAGCTCGATTTGGCAAGTTATAGTGCCGATATTTTCCGCCGTTTTGAAAACCCGTCAGTGCGGCATTTACTGGCGCAAATCGCCTGGGATGGCTCGCAAAAGTTACCGATGCGGCTTATTCCGATTATTCAGGATAATTTAGCGGCCGGTCGTCCTATTGCCAAACTGGCGCTGGCGATTGCCGCCTGGTGTCGGTTTATCCGGTTGCGTTCTTCACAGCAGGCTGCAGGGGTGACGCTGGTCGATCCATTGGCGGCACAATTGCTGGCGGTGGCGGCGCAGTGTTCGCCAGTTTCTTCGGCAACAGCCTCAATTGATGCTGGCACCGATATTGCGCTGTTTCTAACCTTAGACGCGGTATTCCCGCCCAAATTGGCGCTGGACAGCCGTTTTGTCGCAGCGCTGAAGCAGGCCTACACCAGCCTTGATCAATTACAACTTTCTACTTTAGCGCTGCAATTGCAGCCAGACGGAGTTTCGGCATGACCGTTTTTTCTTCACCATCTACTTCGGCACAGCCCGCATTGTCTTCCCTAATCAGCGGCCCAGCTTTATTGCCGATTATTCAGGCCGATAGCGCAGCGCAAGCGGTGCACATCGCCAAAGCGATGCAACAAGGCGGCATCAGCGCAGTGGAAGTGGTTCTTCGCACCGCCGCTGCGCTCGATGGCATCAGTGCTATTCGCCAGCAATGCCCGGATTTGTTAGTCGGCGCAGGAACAGTGCTGAGTAAAGCCGATGCCGACAATTGCAAAAACGCCGGAGCTCAGTTTTTGGTGAGCCCGGCCAGCACCCCAGCGTTGTTGCAAGCGATGATCGATACCGGTCTGGCGATGGCGCCTGGTGTGTCGACTAGTTCAGAAGTGGCGATGGCGCTGGAAATGGGCTTAACCGAATTGAAGTTTTTTCCGGCGCATTTAAGTGGTGGCACAGAAATGCTCAAAGCTCTGAGCGGTATCTATCAGCAAGTGCGGTTTTGTCCGACCGGCGGAATTGCTCAGCATAATCTGGCGGATTATTTAAGTTTGACCAATGTGTTTGTGGTCGGCGGCTCCTGGATTTCGCCAGCAGCACTGGTGAAAGCCGGTGAATGGCAACAGATCACGGATTTGGCGGCAGCTGCGGTAGCGGTTGCACATCGTTGCAAGCCAGTCGCTGCCTTGCAGCGCAGGGCTTAAACTGGCACATTGCTTATCTTTTAAACGACTGTTAACGCAGACAATTAGCAACTCAGACGGACGGCGAAAGACTATGACACAACGGGTTATCATGATGGGTGAATGTATGGTCGAGCTGTTCCAACTGGTCGAAAACGTTTACCACCAGAATTTTGCTGGCGACGTGTTTAATACCGCGGTGTATTTAAAACGCAGTGTCGGCTCTGAGGCTCAAGTGCAGTTTTTCAGCGCCATCGGTACTGATCTGATTAGCGATAAATTGCTGCGAGCAGTGCAGGATGAAAAAATCGACACCGATTTATTACTGCGCACCAAAACCGCCCGTCCTGGCCTGTATATGATCAATACCGACTGTTTTGGCGAACGTAGTTTTGTCTACTGGCGCGAAACCTCGGCGGCAAAACAAGTGCTGCAATGCCTGCAAGCGCAGCAACTACAAGCTTCGTTAACAGCTACGGATCTGTTTTATTTCTCTGGTATCACGCTGGCCATTTTGTCGCCGGAAGATCGCGAAGCTTTGTTTGCACTGGTAAAGGAACTTAAAACCAGCGGTTGTCGTATCGGCTTTGACCCCAATTACCGGCCGGCTTTATGGCAAAATCCGGAGCAGGCGCGGGAGAATTTTATCCGCGCTTATCAGCTGGCGGACTTAGCGCTGCCGGGCGTCGACGACCATAAAGTGCTGTTTAACGATGTCGACTCTGCAGCTGTGCTGGCGCGGTTAGTCAGTTATGGCGTGCAGGAAATCATTGTTAAAAACGGCAAAGAAGGTGTGCTGGCGCTGGTGGATGGTGATTCTTTTCATAGCCCGGCGGTGCAGGTGAAAAAAGTGGTCGATACCACAGCCGCTGGCGATTCCTACAATGGCGGTTATTTGTCGGCGCGGTTACAAGGCAAATCGCCGAAAGCGGCTTGTCAGTACGCAGCGACTTTGGCGGCATTTGTGGTGGAACATACCGGCGCTATTGTCGCCAAAGACAAATTTGCCGAGTTTCAAACTAAAAATCCGATCGCCGATTTCTAGTTAACGAATTTCTCGTTCGAAGCAATTTTTGCTGCGGTTCGCCGCAGTACGGGCTTTTTTTGCCTGAAATTCGGCAATTACCTAATTAATAGCAGCACATTAGCCTTTTGCAGGAGCAGCAACGTGAACCAACCAGTCAGCCCTTTAGCCGGATTATTTCCAACCAGTGCCGATATTCCGCCGCAATTTGCGCCGGGCGAACCGGTGTTTCAACGCGACTATTTAATCGGTGGTGCACTCAAAAGCTGGCCGGGCGAATTGGCGCCGGTGGTGAGTCCGGTCTGTTTACGTGATGAAAACACAAATGAATTAACGCCTTATGTGCTCGGTGCCACGCCGTTGCTCGATGGTGCCGCTGCCTTAACCGCGTTGGATGCAGCGCTCAAGGCTTACGATTTAGGCCGTGGTGAATGGCCGACGCTGCCGGTGCTGGAGCGGGTGCTGCATGTAGAAAAATTCCTGCAGGCGATGCTGAAAACCCGCAGCGAAGTCATCCGGCTGCTGATGTGGGAAATCGGCAAAAATGAAGCCGATGCCAGCAAAGAATTTGACCGCACCTGTGACTATATCCGCGACACTATTCATGCGCTAAAACAGCAGGATCGCAACGCCGCACACTTTATTGTCGAGCAGGGCACCATCGGCAAAATCCGCCGGGTACCAGTCGGTGTGGCGCTTTGTATGGGGCCTTTTAACTATCCGCTGAATGAAACTTTTACCACCTTGATCCCGGCCTTGATCATGGGCAATACGGTGATTTTTAAACCGGCTAAATATGGCGTGTTACTGATCCAGCCGTTGTTGCAGGCGTTCGCCGACAGTTTTCCGGCTGGGGTGATTAACATCATTTATGGCCGTGGCCGCGAAACGGTTGGCGTACTGATGGAAAGTGGCAAAATTGATCTATTTGCTTTTATCGGGACTAATAAAGGCGCCAGCGACTTAAAAAAACTCCATCCAAAACCACACCGGCTGCGCGCGGTGCTGGGGTTAGATGCGAAAAATCCGGCGATTATTTTGCCATGCTGCGATCTGAACGCCACGGTGAAAGAAGCGGTGTCCGGCGCCTTGAGTTTTAACGGCCAGCGCTGTACCGCGTTAAAAATTCTGTTTGTGCATCAGTCGATTGCCGACGAATTTGTGCAAAAGCTGGCGCTGGAAGTCAATGTGCTGAAACTCGCGATGCCATGGCAAGCCGGTGCGCAAATTACCCCGTTGCCGGAACCCGGTAAAACCGCTGCTTTAACCGCGTTATTAGAAGATGCTACTTCAAAAGGTTCGCAGGTGATGAACCAAGGTGGCGGCGACGTGGCGGCATCGTTATTTAAACCGGCGGTGTTGTATCCGGTAACTGCCGAGATGCGCTTATACCAGGAAGAACAATTTGGTCCGCTGGTGCCGGTAGTGCCATTTCATGACATCAGCGAAGTGATTGATTATGTGATCCATGCTGACTTTGGCCAGCAGCTCAGTATCTTTGGTCGTGAGCCACAACAAGTCGGTGAGTTGGTGGATATTTTTGCCAATCAGGTGGGCCGTATCAATATCAACAGTCAGTGTCAGCGCAGTCCGGATAGTTTCCCCTTTACCGGTCGCAAAGACTCAGCCGAAGGCACCTTGTCGGTGGAAGACGCCTTGTTGCAGTTTTCTATTCCAACGCTGGTCGCCGCCAAGCAAAACGATCAGCAAATTGCCTTATTAAAACAAATGATCCATCAGCGCAGTTCAAGCTTTCTGGCGACGGACTTTTTGTTTTGATTTTTTAATTAACTTAATTGCCACCGGTGGCTGAATGATTTTGGCTACCAATGGCAGCATTTTCGCCTTTAAACCAACAAGCAGGTCGCAGTAAGAATCTGTAATCACAACAAAAAAAGACAGGGTATATCCATGACATTACAAAAATCGAATCAACAGACTGGCGCGCACCAGTCAACAGAGTTAAACCGTTTGCAGCCATTATTTCAGGCGATGTTATTAGCAGGCGGCATGACGATATTGCTGCAACCGGCGGTAGCACAAGAAATGGTGACGCCGGAGAATACAGCGCAGGCACAAAGCTCAGTTGATACTAACAAGCCAGCAGCCGCAACAGCCAAAGAAAAAGACATCGAAGTGATCGCCGTCTCCGGTTTTCGCGGCAGCTTAAATGTGGCGTTAATGGCCAAACGAGAAGCGGTCGGCTCCAAAGAAACTATCCTCGCGGAAGATTTAGGTAAATTCCCGGATTTAAATATCGCCGATGCGCTCGCGCGGGTGCCTGGCATTGCCATTGAACAAGACGCCGGTGAAGGGCGGCAAATCAGTTTGCGTGGTTTGGGCTCAACCTTTGTCAAAACCACCATTAACGGCATGGAATCGGCATCCGCCGGAGCCGCCACCGATGCTGCCGGCGGCGCCAATAAAAGCCGGGCTTTTGATTTTAACGTCTTTGCCTCCGAGCTCTTTACCCAGATTGATGTCAATAAAACCAGTTCCGCTGAACTAGAAGATGGTGGTATTTCTGGTAACGTGAATTTACAAACGGCGCGGCCTTTTCAGTATCAGGAAGATAAATTCGCTTATAACCTGAACGCCCGTTACAACGATGTGGCGGAAGAAGTGACGCCGCGTGCATCAATGATGTTCAGCAAAAACTGGGACAACAAATTTGGCGTGTTATTTTCTGCCGCCTATTCGGAAGGCTTGGTACAAAGTGAAGGTGCCACGACCTTGCGTTGGAATATCAACCATCCATCCTTTAAAGCCGGTTCGCCAGATAACAAACTGAGCGCAGCGCCGGTGTTTTTATTGTCGCCCAAAGGCGCCTACACCAATGCCAATATGGAAGGTTTGTATCTACCACGTATTCCGCGTTATTCGATTTTTAATAAAGCCCAAGACCGGTTGGGTTTAACCGGGGCGCTGCAATATCAGGCGACTGATGATTTACGTTTTAGTCTGGATCTGCTGCATGCTTCGCTTGATAGCACCATGGATGAATTTCATTATTCGGCACTGCTACGCGGTAATGTCAGCAGCAAAACCAATATTTACGCCGAGAATCTGGTCGTTGATGCCAACAATACCGTGGTCGCTGCGACTTTATCTGGCGTGCCAATCCGCTCAGAAGCGCGTAAAGATGTGTCCACTTCTGACTTTAATCAAGTGACGCTCACCGCCGACTGGCAACTCAATGACGCGCTATCACTGGTGGCGCTGGCCGGTTTTGGTGAATCGAAATTAGAGACGCCGTTTCAGCATACTTTTGCGCTGGATTCCTTTAACTCGACTTTTGCCTACAGTTTTGATGGTGCTATCGACCCCGTGGCATTGATTGGCCAAAAAGGTACCAGCATCGGCGCCGGTTCGATGAATATGGATATGCCTTCTTTTGCTTTTGCCCCGGCGCAAAAACCTGGCGCGACTTACACTGCTGCGCAATTACAGCAGCTGATGTTAAACCCGGATCTATACAGCATTGGCTTGGCGCGAAATAAAGATCAGTATATTGACAGCGAAAACAGCAATTTAAGCCTGAGCTTTAAATATGTACTGAACGATGATTACAGTCTGAAGTTTGGTCTGAATCACCGGGTATTTGAAACGGCCAACGTGCAGGGTGATAACGGTTGGAAAGTGCTGAATACCGCCACCAATAAAACCAGCGGCGACAGCGCCGAAGCGTTGGTGCAAAAACTGGCGGCAGATAGGCTACGGGGGGCATTATTTGGCTTGTCGCTGAGTGATGTCGGCGCTTCTTTTGGCAATGCCGCCTCGGTACCAGGTTCTTCAACCTTAACCGCTGGTAGCTGGTTAACACCGGATTACGCTAAATCTTTGGCCGCTTTTGGTGGTGAAAGTTTCTTCGAAGCGAAAGAACGTTATGCCACCACTTATGATGTCAAAGAACAAGTGACCGGTGCTTATCTGCAACTCGATTTTACTAAAACTCTGTTTGATAAAGATGTCCGCGGCAATATCGGTGTACGGGTGATTGAAAATACCAACACCTCGGCCATTGTGAACCTCGATCATATTTATGCCGACGGTTACACGCCAGGCCGTGGCGATGGCGCTAATTTCGCCGGTGGTTACGGCTGGCGCGAAACGGTCAGTGAAAGCCGCGATGTATTGCCGTCTTTAAACCTGGCCTATGATTTAACCGACGATGTCGTCGCCCGTTTTAGCTTGTCCCAAGCCATCACCCGGCCTGCGATTGCCGATTTGGCCTCGGCTATCAAAGTGAATACACCGGATAGCAAAGATCCAACGGCGACCATCGAGCAAGGCGCTGGGCCAACCTTGCGTCCTTATGAATCCAATCAGGTGGATATCGGATTAGAATGGTATTTTGCTGAAGAATCGTTATTGGCGGTGGCAGCGTTTTATAAAGACATCACGGGTCTTAGTAAAGGCTCCAAGCAAGAAGTGTATTCGCGTGAGCAGTTAAGCGCGATGGGCATTGATTTGGGTGAAGTTGACCCTGCAACCATCACCTGGGATGTCACGCAATTGCTGAATACACCAGCAGAAGGTGTGACAGGTCTGGAATTGATTTACCAACAACCGTTTAGCTTTTTGCCAGAGCCCTGGAATGGTTTTGGTTTCTTGTCGAATCTAACCTGGATTGACTATAAACGTGATATTACCGACCCATTTACCGTGCAGGTTGCAAGTTTACTAGCCGAAGAAACCTCGCGATTAAGTTATAACTACACAGTGTATTTTGAGCAGGACAACTGGGGCGCGCGGGTGTCGTATAACTTCCGCGAACGTTACACCAAAGAGTACTTGGATAAATACAAAGACGAAGGCAGTTTTGGCCGAGGTTATGAAGACAAAGGTCAGTTGAACTTTTCGGCGCGTTATCAGATTAATGAACATCTGTCGTTGTCGTTTGAAGCGCTGAATTTGACGAATGCGCCAACCGAGCAGTGGAGTGATGTATATACGTCTCGTCCGGTGGAATATCTGCTGACCGGGCGCCAGTATTTGGTTGGGGTTCGTGGATCGTTTTAAGCGGTAACTTCCTCGATGAACCAAGTTGTTTGAACCACTCCGGACCTGGTTTTGGCAGCAAGTCCGGATGCGCGTTGGTTAGCCAGATGGACAAACTATGTTAAGAAAAATTTTAGGGATTTCATGGTGTTTTTTCGTATGGGTAGTGTTGTCAGCACTGCCATTGAATAGCAATGCAACAACGACGGATCCAGAGCAGGATCAAAGTGTTGAATGGCGTCAACAAGTTGCGCAAGACCCAGCCTGGCAGGCCTATTTTGCGCGCTCAACGGCATTAGCGGCCAAGGATCAGGCATTGTTGCAACACGAGCTGGTGGCATTGAAGCAGACCAAAGCCGCTAAGCCATTTAAGCACAAACAATTTGGTTTTGAGCCAGAGCCAAGCATCGAATACCTGCAAAGCCCGGATGCCATTCGGGTAGCCCAAGTGATTTTGTCTTTTCAGACGCCATCCGGTGGCTGGAGTAAAAGAACCGATATGGCGGGCCAGCTACGGCAACCCGGCCAAATGTTTGGCGTCGAGAAAAACTATATTCCGACTTTTGATAATGGTGCTACCACCACCCAATTACGCTGGCTGGCGGCATTTTATCCTTATGCGCCCGCAACCTTAAAATCTCAGATAAAAGCAGCGCTGGAGCAGGGGGTATTGTTTGTGCTGGCGGCGCAATATCCCAATGGTGGTTTTGCGCAGATTTATCCGCTGCGGGGTGGTTATCATGATGCATTGACTCTCAACGATCATGTATTGGTGGAATTATTAAGATTGCTAAAAGATGTCGCGACGGCACCACAGTTTGCGCTGCTGCCGACGCAAATGCGGCAACAGGCACAGCAGCAGTTTGTGCTTGGCACTGAATTGTTGTTAAAAGCGCAGGTGAAATTAAACGGCAAACTGACCATTTGGGCGGCGCAACATCATCCATTAACTTTAGAGCCGATGGCGGCGCGTGCATATGAACTAGCGGCGCTTGCCAGTAGCGAAAGTGCCGGGGTTACTTTGTTATTGATGGAATTACCAAGGCCATCAGCGGCTGTGGTGCAAGCGGTAGAAGCGGCAGTGAGCTGGTTTTCGGAAAAACAAATTCTCGATACCAAAGTGGAGCGCGACGACAAAGGGATGCGACTGGTGGCAGCTCCAGGCGCCAAACCACTGTGGGCCAGGTTTTATGATTTAAAAACCCAGCAACCGCTGTTTGTTGATCGCGACGGCAGTATCAAAGCCAAAGTCAGCGATTTATCGTTGGAGCGGCAACAAGGTTATGGCTGGTATCAAAATAATGCCGCAGCGGTGCTGAAGGCTTACCCCAAATGGCAGCAGAATGAGTGAAAGACTTCGCGTTAGTTAACATCTGGGGTCAGAGTCAATTGTTAACAAAAATCTGTTAACAATTGACTCTGACCCCAGATGTTAACCGTGGATTACACCCACTCCCGGACTTTATCCAGCAAGGTACGGGCGTCAATTGGCTTGGTGACAAAATCGTTCATGCCGGCGTCCAGACATTCCTGGTGGAAATCCGCCGTGACGTGCGCGGTTAATGCGATCACCGGTAGTCTGGCATATTGCGCTTGTGCCCGAATCGCGCGGGTGGCGGTGTAGCCATCCATCACCGGCATATGCACATCCATTAGCACTAGTTGATAAGATTGTTCCTTCAGCATTTCCAGCGCCTGCGCACCATTTTCAGCGATATTCACGGAAAAACCGGCATGCTGCAGAATGATCCTTGCCAGTGTCTGGTTGTAACTGTTGTCTTCGACCAACAACACCAGACCCGGCGCGCCACTTGTCGAGGTGCCTGCCTGGGCCGCGGCCGTTGGTTGCTGACCAGGGGGGGGGGCAACAGCTGTAGCGGTATAACAACGGGCACTAAAGCTAAAAGTACTGCCGATCCCGACTTCACTTTGCACCTGAATACTGCCGCCCATCAAGCCAACTAACCGCTGGGCAATGCTTAAGCCAAGGCCAGTGCCGCCGTATTTTCGGCTGGTCGAGCTGTCGGCCTGGCTAAAAGCCTGGAACAGATTGTCACATTGCTCCTGCGTTAAACCAATGCCGGTGTCCTTGACCGCAAACTGCAACCAGATTTCATCATGGCAACCTTCGCCGCTCTGTGCTGTTTTGGTCAGATCCGCACAGTGATCCACCGTTAAAGTCACCTGACCGGTTCCGGTAAATTTCACAGCGTTACTGAGTAAATTCACCAGCACCTGGCTTAATCGCAGTGGGTCGCCGACCAGAAAATCTGGTACACCAGGCTCAACGCTAAACTGTAATTCGAGGCGTTTTTGCCGGCTTTGCTCGATAAATAAATCCCGCACTTGCTGCAGCATATCGCTTAACCGAAACCGGACTTTTTCCAGCTCCAGTTTGCCGGCTTCGACTTTGGAGAAGTCGAGTATATCATTGATAATACTCAATAATATTTTACTGGAATTGGTGATTTTCGAAAGGTATAGCTGCTGCTCAGCAAAGGATTCGGTATTTTGTGCGAGCTGTGAAAAACCAATAATGGCGTTCATTGGGGTGCGGATCTCATGACTCATATTGGCCAGAAATTCACTTTTCGCCTGCGCCGCTGCTTCGGCCTTGGTTTTGGCTTGCTCCAGCATCTGCATGGTATTTTCCAGATGTTGGGTGCGTTCGTTCACCAGCAGGCTGAGCCTTTGTTGCTCGCGCAGCGCCAGATTTAACCGCCAACGCATCACCGACAGCACGCCCAAAGCAATCAGCAGCAAATAACTGACCACCGCCCACCAGCGTAAATACCAGGGGCTGACAATCTGCAGTTGATAAGGACTGGCCGTGCTGATATCGCCAAAAGCATTTTTGTATTGCACTTCAAACTGATAACGACCGGCTGGTAAGTTGGTGTAGTCGCGGTAAGTTTCGTTGCTCCACCTCGACCAGTCGGTTTCAAAACCATTAAGTTTTACCCGGAATAACATGGTATCCAAATGCCCAAATCGCGGCACTGTATATTCCAGGCGCAATGAGTTCTGGCTGGCCGACAATTGCAGCGGCTGACCCGCTAGCTGCGCCAATGGCACGCCCTGATGTTGCACCCGACGGATTAACGGCGGGAATTGCTGGGTTGGCGTAAGCTCGGTTTGGTTTTTGGCAGCGGCAAAGCGGAAAATACCTTCGGCACCACCAAACCAGATCACGTCGTCGGATTCGATCAGAATTTCATCCAGTGGCGTGTCGGCGAGCGGATAAAGCGGCGCCGTGGTCCACTGCAGGTTGGCGCTGCTCGTATCCATGCCAGAGCCAGCACCATCAGCCGACTGTACAGTGGCCTGATCTGCACCGGTTTTAGCGGCGGTTACCGGCACTGCGGCACCGGCCTGACGTTCGCCGGTCTGGTTACTCCAGGTCAACATCCACAGTCGCCCCTGACTATCGCGTGACGGCGCCCGCACCCAGGGTTGATCGGTAAACAACGACTGATAAGCGCTATCCGGGGAAAACCGCTGACTGGCTGGATCAAAACGATACAAACCACGAACTGTGGAAATTAACAATTTCTGATCGAGTAACGACACTGAATTACGATTGTCACTGGGGAGTCCATGAACCTCGCCAAAGTGAGTCACAATAGGTGCAGGGCGTTGTTGATCGGCAGTGGCAGGTGGCAGCTGCAAACGGTAGATGCCATGCGCCAGCGAACCCACCCACAATTCACCTCCGGCAGTTTCAACCAGGCTGTTGATATTCCCGGCCACCCCTTCAATTTCAGGTTCAGCCTGCCAGCCGGCTGCGGTTTTTCGCAAGCTCATCAGGCCATTTTGTAGTCCAATCCACACCTGTTGTGGCTGCTGCTTTGATTGCAACAACACCTTACTGGATACCGGCGAACTCAACAGCGGTTGCGCCTGTTCATTGACCAGCAGATACACGCCTTTGTTATTGGCAACTAATAAGTCGTCGCCGACGCTGGCCAAATCCCAGGTTTGAAATTTCAGTTGTGGTAATTGCAAAAAAGCCGATTGTTTGCCACTGGTTGATTCAAGCCGGAACAAGCCCTGGCTGGTACCAGCATAAAGTTGCTGCTGATGACGATGTAAGGCGTGGACGTTGCCGGTAAGACCTGTGACATGGTTGTATAACGAAATCGCCGAAGATGCTTCCACCCGCGCCAGGCCGTGGTCAAGTGCCAGCCATAAACCTTGTTGTGGATCTTCATACATGGCGCGCACATTGTCGTTTAGCAAACCTGAATTGATATTAAGATGATTAACAAGTTTGCCTTGCTCGTTCAGCAAAAACACCCCGTCACGCACCGTGGCGATGGCCAGTAAACCATTGCGTAATTTTTTGCTGTTGTAGAGCAGGGTCTGATTTAAACGGCTGTCGATATCTGTCGCAAAGGGGTGCAGCCCTTGATCATTCAGCAGAAAAAAGCCGGTGTTACGGCAGCCAATCAGCAGTTGATTATTGTGCCATGCTTCAATGACAAAAATGTTTTTGTTCAGCAGTGCTGAAGTGCCGGCAACCGGCTGCAACTTTCCTTCAGTGAATTGCAACAGCCCAAGTTCGGCATCGACAATTAATATTTTCTCGCCAATCTGAAAGGCTTTGCCAAAATGGCTGTCGCTGCGCCAGGTATGAACCTGTTGTTCATTCATTAAGAACACATCACGGCGTGATACAAACATCACGCCAGCAGGGGTGACGAAGGTTTGCCGGATGTCAGAAAAATCACGGTATTGTTCTGGAATACGTTCGGTCCAGGACACAAAATGCGGACCAACGGCAGGGTCGATATAACCTAAATCACCTTTGGCACCGACAAAAATCCGGCCATCGGGTCCAACGGCCAACGAACGGACAACCGACTGATTTGAAGTTTGAATGGTTTGCCACTGCACACCGTCAAATTCCAGCACACCGACATTATTGCCAACATACAAAATACCACGTTGATCCTGCACGATGGCCCAGTTTTGGGTGCCGGCATTGTAGGCTTTGGGCTTATAGTTTTTCAGCAGAGGTAAACCATTTTCGCTGGCTGTGGCAGCAACGTTGCCGACTACCAGCAACGATAAACACAGCCATAACCACAGCTTGCGACAACATGAATTGAAGGGGGATGGCGAAACGCCAGGCGCGGATCCCTGCACACTGTACCTCTTTATACTTATTAGCACTGACCCGGTTGTATATACCCGTCATCCTTGAAGGTTCGGGGTTGTTGGCCGCCTTCACTCACCCCGGTCACTTAGAACAGCTAAGCTCCCGGGGATTTGTTCAGTTGCCGCCTACCCGAATCTTCAATGATTTTGGGTATAGACCTGTTGGCTCACTCAGGTCAAACTTTAGACAAAGCTATAGTACATGGCAAAGTCCGATAAGCTAAAGCAAAAATTACACTAATCTTTGACATAAAAGCTTTGGCATAAAAGCTTTGGCATAAAAGCTCTGGCATCATATCTGTGACACAAAAGCTCAGACCGGACAATGGTACGCTTTTGTTATCCGGCCAGATGATTGTTGCAGCCGGGATTTGGCCGTGTTGAGTTGCTAATTGAGATATTGTTTAAACTTTGTCTTTCATGATTTTATCCAGGTAGCCCATTGCGAAGGCTGAAACCACAAAAGTGATATGGATCAATAAGTACCACATGATTTTATCGTTCGGAATGTTCGGAGTATTCATAAATATTTTTAATAAATGAATGGAAGAAATGGCGACAATCGACGCTGCTACTTTGTTCTTTAACGATGCCGAATCAACTTTACCTAGCCAGTTTAATTTTTCATCAGTTTCATTGATATCAAGCCGTGAGACAAAGTTTTCATAACCAGAGAACATCACCATCACGATTAAGCCGCCAACCAGGGCTATATCAATCAACGACAGTACCACCAGAATTAAATCCACTTCTTTGATGCTGAACACCGCCGGCAGAATATAGAACACTTCCTGAAAAAATTTTATGCCAAGTGCCAGCAATACCAGACTGAGTCCGAGGTAAATTGGTGCCATAATCCAGCGTGAAGCATAAATCAGCTGTTCCAGTAATTTTTCCATCGAAGTTCCCATTAACGCTGCTATCGAACGCTTGCTGAATTCGCAACAAACCATTCATAAAATAAAGTTTAAAAAAGAATGCACTTCAGATATTGGGATTTTATCTTGAAAATCAACCAACAGTGAGAATTTGTCGGTGAGTGTACTGTACATTTATTAAATTTATCGCACAATGCCAGCCACAGCCCGTTAACTATCGGGTTTTTCCACGCCTTGAATTCGCGGTGTAATCACAGTTTAGACAAAGGAAATTCAGAATGAAAAAAACCATGTTGGCGATGGCATTGGTGTTAAGTGCCAATGGCTGGGCTGATGAAGGGATGTGGCAGCCTCATCAATTGCCAGAACTTGAAGCTGTATTAAAAAGTAAAGGTTTGCAAATTGATGCCGCCAGCATCACACAGCTGACCACTTTCCCAATGAATGCTGTGATTAGCTTAGGTGGCTGTACTGCGTCTTTTATTTCGAATCAGGGCTTGGCGGTAACCAATCATCACTGCGCTTATGGCAGTATTCAACATAACAGCACCGCCCAAAATAACTTATTGCAAACTGGTTTTCTGGCCAAAGCTCTCAATGAAGAACTGCCAGCTGCACCAGGTTCAAAAATTTTTGTCACCGAACAAGTCAGTAATGTCACCAAACAAATTAATCAGGAACTGACACCACAACTGCTCGGCAAAGACCGGTTTGATAAAATTGATCAGTTGCGCAAAGAGTTGATCGCTGAATGTGAAGCAACAGCTGGTTATCGTTGTGGCGTGTACAGTTTTCATGGTGGTCTGGAGTATTACCTGATTAAACAGTTGGAAATCAATGATGTGCGGTTAGTGCATGCCCCGGCTGGCGGTGTTGGCAAATTTGGTGGTGATATCGACAACTGGATGTGGCCACGTCACACCGGCGATTATTCGTTTTACCGGGCTTATGTCGGTAAAGACGGCAAACCAGCGGAATTTAATGCTGAAAACGTGCCTTTCACACCACCATCTTTCTTAAAAGTGTCGGCCAAAGGTGTGCAGGAAAACGATTTGGTGATGGTGATTGGCTATCCTGGCCGCACCAATCGCTACAACACCGCGTTTGAACTGAAAAATATGTTCACCCAAAATTTGCCACTTTCTAAAGCTTACCGCGAACAAACCATTGAGTTGATTAAACAAATTGCTCCAGCCGGCTCAGAAACCAGAATTAAGTATGAGTCGATTCTGGCTGGCCTTGCTAACTATGCCAAAAACTACGAAGGCATGTTGCAAAGCTATCAGAAAGGCACAACGCAGCAGCGTAAAGATACCTCGGAGCAAATTATGCTGCGCTGGATTAAAGCTGACGCTGGTCGACAGGCGCGGTTTGCTCCGGCGTTGAAAAACCTGCAGGACTTGTCAGAGCAGAGTATCGAGTTTCAACAACGTGATTTGATTTTGAATTATTTTGGCTACGCCCAGACATTCAGCACGGCGCGTAAACTTTATCGCTTGGCGCATGAATCGACGAAACCAAATGAAGATCGTGAAACCGGTTATCAGGAACGGGATCAGGAACGGTTTGTCGCCAGTTTAAAACGGATGTCACGTAGTTTCGATCCACAAGTTGATCTGGAAATTGCTTTGCATTTTCTGAAACATTACAGCCAGTTACCAGCAAAACAACGAGTAGCTGCTGTGGATACGTTTTTTGGTCTGACCGGCACAGATGTTGATGAAAAAGCCTTAAAAGAAAAACTGCAGACGATGTATCAGCAGACCAAGCTCGGTGACGAAGTGGAACGGCTGGCTTGGGTTGGTAAATCAGTGGAAGATTTTAAAGCAAGCGCTGATCCGATGATTCAGTTTGCGGTCGCGATGTTTGAGACCGATCTGGCGGAAGAAAATGCCGGCAAAGAGTTGATGGGCAAGTTTGCAGTAGCGCGACCAAAAGTGATGGAAGCAGTCATTGCTTTTAATAAAACCCAAAATAAACCGGTTTATGCCGATGCCAACGGCACTTTACGGGTCACTTTCGGCACAGTGCAGGGTTATCAGCCACGTGATGCGGTCAGTTATAGCCCATTCACCACGGTGAAAGGCATTGTCGAAAAAGCCACCGGCATCGATCCGTTTGATGCACCCCCAGCCCAGCTCGCGGCCATTCAAAAGGCAGATTTTGCTGGTTACACCCATCCGGTGCTGAACACTGTGCCAGTCAATTTCTTAAGTAATGTCGACACGACCGGCGGTAACTCAGGCTCGCCAACCCTCAATGGCAAAGCTGAATTAGTCGGCCTGCTGTTTGATGGTGTGATTGAAGGCATTATCGGTGACGTCGATTACGATCCAGCACTGAACCGCTCTATCCACGTCGACAGCCGTTATATGCTGTGGCAAATGGAAAAAGTGGATGGTGCTGATAATCTGCTGAAAGAAATGGAGATTGTGCGTTAAGCTTGTTTCCATTATAAAGTTCTAATCAAAGGCGCATGGTAGACCAGCTACGATGCGCCTTTTGTTTTAATACACTTCGCCACTACTGACCAGTATTGCTAAATTCTCTGAATGCATTGGTAAGACCCGACCAGACCACAATCCCTTATCCCGATTGGTATTCAGCATTTTTTGCAGTATGATAGGGCGCTTTTAAAACCTGCGAATGGCGCTGCTATTTGGTATTCCCACAGCGGTGAAAGGTTCAGGGTGTCGATGATGTTGGGTTTGGAGAGAATCAGATGAAATTGCAACTGGTGGTACGCCGGGCTCCTGCCGCGGCTGGGTTACGTTGGTTGCAACAGGCTTGGGCACTTTTTAAACAACAGCCTGGTTTATGGATCCAACTGGTATTAATTATTCACTTATCTTCATTATTAGGCGCAATCCACCCGTTGCTTGGTGTGTTGGTGGCGTTATTAAATCCATTTTTAACTGCAGGTTTGTACCGCTGTATTGTTGCCAGTCAAAAAGGTGCAACAGTCAGTCTGGCGCAGTTTTGGCAGCCACTGAAAGAGCCCGCTTGCCGCCCGGTTTTTTTGCGATTGGCGGCCGCCAATATGTTGTTCAGTATTCCGCTGACGCTGCTGGCACAGGAACTCTACCAGCAAGTGCAAACGGGAAGTGTCAACTTCTTGTTATTATTAGTATTTGTGGTTGGCATGACACTGGTGTTGATGTTGTTTGCCTATGCGATTGCCATTGCCTATTTTCTAAAAGAGACCCGATTGTTCCCTATTTTCCAAGCCAGCTTTATGGCGTGCTGGCGTAATGTCCAACCGTTGTCCTTGTACGGTGCGGTGGCAATTTTATTGATTAGTACCGGAATCCCAAGTTTATTTATCAGCTGGATCGTCGTGTTACCGCTGTTATCGATCAGTTTCTTTCTGTCGTTTACTGAGTTTTTTGCCTTAACGCCGGTTGATACAGACAGCAACGGCAGTGGTGGTGATAAAGATGACGACAAGGCCGGTTTCCTTGAAGTCTGATCCAGACCAAACCACTGCGCTCAGTGCTGCAGAACTTAAAAAAATCGCTATCGATTTATTAAGCCGACGTGATCATAGCCGTCAGGAATTAAAGCAAAAATTGCTGCTAAAAGGTGGCGAAGCTGAGGTGATCGCCGAAGTGATTGACTGGTGTACCAGTGAAAATTATCAGAGTGATAGTCGTTATTGCGCCATGCTGGTGCGCGCGAAAGTGAATAAAGGCTACGGTCCGGCATTCGTTTCGCAGGCCGCACGCGAAAATGGCATCGACCGCGAAATACTGACGCAAACGCTCGAGGAACTCGAGATCGACTGGTTTGAACTGGCACTATCGCAATATCAAAAGAAATTTGCCGACAAGCCAATCACAGATTTTCAAGACAAACAAAAACGCATGGGATTTATGCAGCGGCGTGGTTTTAACTCCGCGCAAATCCAGTACGCCTTAAAGCCGGAGTAGTTGCAGCAAGCAAGGCAACAACAACGGGCAGACATCATCACGACAGTTAGGATTTGGATATGTACATGACATCAGCGCAGCTTCGGCGCGCATTTCTGGATTATTTTGCCAGTAAAGATCACCAGGTAGTTGCCAGCAGTTCATTGATCCCAGGCAACGATCCAACCTTGCTGTTCACCAATGCCGGCATGGTGCAGTTTAAAGACGTATTTTTAGGTCAGGACAAGCGTAGCTACAACCGAGCTGTGTCGTCACAACGTTGTGTACGGGCCGGTGGTAAGCATAACGACTTAGAAAACGTTGGTTATACTGCACGTCACCACACTTTTTTCGAGATGCTGGGTAACTTCAGCTTTGGTGATTATTTCAAACGTGACGCTATTCATTATGCCTGGCAATTTCTGACTGAAGTTTTGCAGTTACCGAAAGAAAAACTGCTAATCACTGTCTACGCCACCGACGACGAAGCTTACGATATCTGGACCAAAGAAATTGGTATTCCGGCTGATCGCGCCATTCGCATTGGTGACAACAAAGGTGCACCTTTTGCGTCAGATAATTTCTGGGCGATGGGTGATACCGGTCCTTGTGGCCCTTGTACCGAGATTTTCTATGATCACGGCGACCATATCTGGGGCGGCCCACCGGGTTCACCAGACGAAGACGGCGATCGTTACATCGAAATCTGGAATAACGTGTTTATGCAGTTCAACCGCCACGCTGATGGCCGGATGGAACCACTGCCAAAACCAAGCGTGGATACCGGCATGGGTTTGGAGCGCATTTCTGCCATTTTGCAACACGTGCACAGCAACTACGAAATTGATATTTTCCAGGGGTTGATTAAAGCTGCGGCTGCCGTGACCGGTACTACCGATTTAGACAATAAATCTTTGCGAGTCATTGCCGACCATATCCGTTCTTGTTCGTTCTTAGTGGCTGATGGCGTGATGCCAAGCAACGAAGGTCGTGGTTATGTGCTACGCCGGATCATCCGCCGTGCCGTACGTCACGGTAACCAACTGGGCGCCAAAGGGGTATTTTTCAGCAGGTTAGTGGCTGAACTTGGTGTGCAGATGGGCGAAGCCTATCCAGAGCTAATTGAAAAACAAGCCATTATCGAAAAAGTGCTGCGGATGGAAGAAGAGCAGTTTGGCAAAACGCTGGAACGTGGTTTGTTACTGCTGACCGACGTGCTGGGTCAGCTCGGTGATAGTACCGTGATCCCAGGCGAAATCGCTTTTAAACTGTACGACACCTACGGTTTCCCGATTGATTTAACTTCTGATGTAGCGCGCGAACGTGGTTTTAGCGTGGATCAGGCCGGTTTTGAAGCGGCGATGGAAGCTCAGCGCAAACGCGCGCAACAAGCCTCTAATTTTGGCGCTGATTACAATCAGGCGCTAACGTCCGCTAACGTCACCGAATTTACTGGTTACAGCGAAGAGCACGGCAATGCAACCGTAGTCGAAATTCTGCGGGATGGCGCGGCAGTGACGTCGTTAATTGACGGTCAGCAAGCGTTGATCATTCTGGACCAAACGCCATTTTATGCCGAGTCGGGTGGTCAGTCTGGCGACAGCGGTGTGTTAAAACTGGCGGATGGCGGTGTGTTCACCGTGACCGACACTCTAAAAATCGGCAAAGCTTTTGCGCACAAAGGTACCTTGTCTGGGGCATTGCAGCTGAACGACCGGGTTGAAGCCGTCATCGACAGCGCTCGCCGTGATGCGATTAAGAAAAACCACTCGGCCACCCACTTATTGCATGCTGCGCTGCGCCAGGTGCTGGGTGAACACGTCACGCAAAAAGGCTCGTTGGTTGGCGCTGAACGGTTACGTTTTGACTTCTCGCATTTTGAGGCTGTGAAGGCCGATGAAATTCGCACTATTGAAGTGTTAGTCAACCAGCAAATTCAGCAAAATCATCAAGTCAGCACCCGTTTGATGAATCTGGATGCTGCCAAAGCCGCTGGCGCAATGGCGCTGTTTGGTGAGAAATACGACGACGATGTGCGGGTGTTGTCGATGGGCGAATTCTCGACTGAACTCTGTGGTGGCACCCACGTAGCACGTACCGGCGATATTGGTTTATTTAAAATTGTGGTCGAAAGTGGTATTGCCGCAGGTATTCGTCGCATTGAAGCCGTCACTGGTGAAGGCGCAGTTGCGCATTTGCATAAATTAGAGCAACAAGCGCAGTTAGTGGCGTCGATGCTCAAAGGCGACGTGATGAGTATTGCCGAGCGCGTGACTCAAGCTTTAGACAAGAGCAAATCGCTGGAAAAAGAACTGGAACAGCTTAAAGCTAAACTGGCTAGTGCTGCTGGTGCATCATTATTGGATCAAGTGGTGCAGATTAACGGCGTGAAGGTGTTAATTGCCAATTTACCAGGTGCTGATGCCAAGGGCTTCCGCACTATGGTGGACGAACTGAAAGTGAAATTAGGTTCAGGCGTGATTTTGCTGGCTACAGCGGCAGATGACAAAGTTAGTCTGATTGCCGGTGTCACCAAAGATCTCACGGATAAAGTTCAGGCCGGCGTGTTGATTGGCTGGGCAGCAGAGCAGGTCGGTGGCAAAGGCGGCGGTAAGCCGGATTTAGCTCAGGCCGGTGGTACCAATGTCGCAGCATTAGCAGGCGTATTGGCTACTGTACCTGACTACTTAAGTTCAAAGCTGTAATTTAAGTGGCTTTATTAGTTCAGAAATTCGGTGGCACCTCAGTCGGGTCCACCGATCGGATTGAACGGGTGGCGGAGCTGATCATCCGCAGTATTCAGGCGGGCCACAAAGTGGTGGCTGTAGTGTCAGCAATGGCAGGTGAAACCAATCGTCTGCTTGGCCTGGCGCAACAGATAGACCCACGTGCGGCCAGCCGTGAGCTCGATGTATTAGCGGCCACTGGCGAGCAGGTTACTGTGGCGTTGCTGGCGATGGCGCTGATAAAACGCGGTTATCCGGCGGTATCGTTGCTGGCTGATCAGATTTGTATTCACACCGATAATAAATTTGGCAAAGCCCGCATTGTAGCAGTCGACAGTGAGCGGTTGTTGCAAGAACTGGAGCAAGGCCACATCGTGGTTGCAGCAGGTTTTCAGGGCCGTGATATCGAAGGAAATGTCACAACATTGGGTCGGGGTGGCTCGGATACTTCGGCAGTGGCGCTGGCAGCAGCTATTTCTGCTGATGAGTGTCAGATCTATACCGATGTCGATGGCGTATACAGTATTGATCCGCGAATTTGCCCGGACGCCAGACGACTACCACTGATGCCATTTACCGATATGCTGGAGTTGGCAAGCCTTGGCGCCAAAGTGTTGCATTCACGCTCGGTGGAATACGCCGGACGCTTTAAAGTGCCGCTGCGGGTGTTATCGACTTTTAAACCGGACGCCGGGACTTTGATTGTGGATGAGGATAAGTTAATGACCCAGCCTTATATTTCAGGCATTGCCGGACAAAGCGGGGTGACGTTATTGCGGCTGGAGACAGTCACAATCACTCAGTGGCAGCAAGTCGTCGGTATGTTGGCGGAGTTGAATATAGAGACCGACATGCTGCAGCAATCCGGTTTATGGCCGGAACAGCTAACGATCAGCTTCAGCCTTGCCGCAGCAGACTTGCTACAAGTGACTGATGCATTGCAGAAAATAACCGAAAATAGTGTTATTACTGTACATCATCCCGACCAGAACCTTGCTAAACTGTCGGTTGTAGGGATTGGAATCAAATCTGATCCGATGTTAGTGGCCAGGATTTTCAGCCTGCTTTTTGAGATGAATGTGCAAATTTGGGCACTTTGTCATGCGGAAAGCCGGTTTTCAGTATTAATCGCAGCGGAGCTCCTTGAAAAAGTAGCGGCGCGCCTGCATCAGGCATTAGTAACCACGGAGAGTTAATTCCAGTATTTTCATAAATTTGAATGCTGGGTTATGATTGTGGACATGGACGCGGATCCCTCAGGCAATGCGTCGAACAATAAAACTGGATTTTTTAAAAGGATAGGAGCAAGCGAATGCTTATATTAACCCGTCGGGTCGGTGAGACTTTAATGATCGGTGATGAAGTGACGGTCACAGTGTTAGGTGTCAAAGGAAATCAGGTACGCATCGGTGTGAATGCACCAAAAGAAGTCTCAGTGCACCGCGAAGAAATTTATATGCGAATTCAGGCAGAAAAAGGCACTCCCGGCAGCTACACCCCGGATGATGATCAATAAGACTGTTGCGCTAAATATTTGTTTTTGTTGTTTTGTTGTGTGATTTTTGCCCGGTTTCGTCATTAATTGCTCAGATTGCTTAAAAGGTCAGCAAACAAACTTTTAAGCAGGAAAAAATGTTTGACTTATTTTCCTGAGACATTAATATACGCACCGCAACGTAGCGCGGAGAGATGGCCGAGTGGCTGAAGGCGCACCCCTGCTAAGGGTGTATAGGGGAAACTCTATCGAGGGTTCGAATCCCTCTCCCTCCGCCAGTTGTTTTAGATTAGATGGACGCATAGCTCAGCTGGATAGAGTACTCGGCTACGAACCGAGCGGTCGGAGGTTCGAATCCTCCTGCGTCCACCATCTAAATCAACTAAAAAGCTACCTTGCTGGATGCAGTAAAAATAGTAGTAAAAGAAGTAAAAAATTAGTACAACGGACGCATAGCTCAGCTGGATAGAGTACTCGGCTACGAACCGAGCGGTCGGAGGTTCGAATCCTCCTGCGTCCACCATTAAACCTGCCTAGCGCAGGTTTTTTGTTTTCTACATCCCTGTAGAAAATCCCTGCGGGACCAGCTGAAGCTGAAAAAAAACGCTCCCGGCGTTTTTGTGTTTTCTTCATCCCTGTAGAAAATCCCTTCGGGACCAGCTGAAGCTGTAAAAAAACGCTCCCGGCGTTTTTGTGTTTGCTACATCCTGTAATTATCCAATCCCTTGTTTTGTTTCTGAATCTTTCAATCGATTTTGTTCTGTTAACTCCCAAACAGTCATCATCACGGCTCGTCACTGCACTTAACTGGCGCAAACGCTGCTACACAATATTCGTGGCAACTCTGATGTCATCCTGAGCCGGAAATGGTGATAGCTGCTAATACATTAAGTAGCTGCTTTTGGGTGCGGATATTGCGCTAAATTAGTGCGACATAAAGAAAAAATATAACAGGCTCTTGCTTCTTAGCCCTCTGGATTTCTGATGGTCGTTATGTTTTTATGGGGCGGCAACTTTTTGGGGGTCTCATGTTGTATAAAAAAATAACATCAATAAAAACTAAAATATTAATGACGGTAGGCGGTTCTACCGCAGTGTTGTTTATGTTGGCTGCTGTGCTGGTGGTCAGCCATTTGGCGACACAAACCCGGGCGCAGGTTGAAGCCGAAGTAAATAGTCTGATGCAAAAGGAAGCGGTGTCAGTTGAACAATTTTTTGCGGAGTACGCGCAGGTCGCCCGTACTTTTTTACACAGTCCACAATTTCAGCAATGGTTTGTCGGTTATCCGGGGCGCGGCACTGAATTAACCGGCTTGCCTGGCTATAACGAAATTAACCAAACCTTTAAAACCATTAGTAGCAGTGATGACACTATTTTATCGGCGTTTTTTGCATTGGATCGTTCCGCGGAGTATTTCCGGGAAGATTCCCGCACTGGTGTTGATACTGAAGGCCCGGATGCCGGCAAAGTCGATAAAGGCTATTTTGCCACTAAGCGTCCCTGGTATCTGGAATCGATGCAGCACAATAAGTTTTTTGTCGGTTCACCTTCGGCCGATTTCACCACCGGCATTGTATCAGCGGTCGTAGAAGGGCCTGTTTACTTGCCGGACGGGCGCTTGCTTGGTGTGGGCGGTTTAGATTTACATATCAATAAAGTTGGCGATAAAGTCGACACCATCCGCTATCAGGGCGAGGGCATCCCGTTTTTACTGGATGGCAAAGGCAATATCGTGCATTTCCCTGAACAACAAGGCCTTGAAGTAAAACCGAATGATGCCATTGCTGAATTTGATCAAAAAGCCAAAGACAGCCAGGGTTTTGCCACTTTAGCCAAAGCTGCACAAGCTGGAACCGCCGGTTTTTCGCAGCTGAAGTTTCAAGGGCAGGATTATTACGTGTCTTATCAGCCGGTGCAGCTGGAGTTTCCACAGATGGCATGGCTGGTGGGGGTGATGGTTCCGGCAAAGCTTATTGACGGGCCTATTCAGTCGGCCATTAACTGGGCTTTAATTGGAACCTTGCTGATCCTGTCGATTATCACGCTGACGATTTTGTTCAGTACCAGTCTGATCACCCGCCCGCTGATTAAACTAACCGACGCGATGCGGGATATCGCCAGTGGTGATGGTGATTTAACCCGCACCATTGCGATTGAGCAGCAAGACGAAGTTGGCGCGCTGGCGGGGCACTTTAATACCTTCGTCGGGAAATTACGCCATTCGTTGCAGTTAACCCGCGAGCAGGCGCATCAAGTGCAAAGTTCCAGTCAACATCTGAATCAAGTGGTTGGTTTAACCAATCAGGAAATTCAGCACGGTAAACTGCAAATTGATGCCGTATCGGCGGCTGTGACCGAAATGGCAGCAACTGTGCAGGAAATCAGTCATAACGCGCAATCGACCAGCGATGCTGCGGCGCACGCCCAGCAACAGGGTCAGGATGGCTTTAAACTGTCTGAGCTTGCTGTGCTCGATATGAACCAGCTTGATAGCCGGATGGTCGAAGCGGTGCAAGTGGTAATGGGGCTTGCTAAAGAGTCGGAAAGTATTGGCACTGTGGTCGATGTGATTAAAGGTATTGCCGAGCAAACCAACTTATTAGCACTGAATGCGGCAATTGAAGCGGCGCGCGCGGGAGAGCAGGGACGTGGTTTTGCGGTGGTTGCCGACGAAGTACGGTCGTTGGCCGGGCGTACCCGCGAAAGCACCGATGATATCCGGCGGATGGTTGAAAAGTTACAACAAATTGCCAAGCAGGCTGAAGAAGTGATGGAGCGCGGTCGCAGCCAGACCGAGATCAGCGCCGGTCGGGCACAGTCGATGCAACTCGCTTTGGCGGCGATCAGTAAAGCCATTGTGGTGGTACAGGAACAAAGCACGCAAATTGCAGTGGCAACTGAACAGCAAACCATCGTTGCTGAAGATATTAATCAAAGTTTACATTCAATTACGGCTTTGATTGATAACACTGCCAGCCATGCACTGGAATTAACGCAGGAAGCGAAGCAGTTGGATGGCTCTGCCAGTGAACTGAAACAGGTGGTGGCGCAGTTTAAAATCTAAGACTGCGGTTAAGATTGTGGTGACACCCACACCAAAACCAGATTGAGTCATCACTCAGTCTGGTTTTTTTATATACCAACCTAGTTTTTCGTCAATGTAGCCTTGGTGCCGTACTTTCTGCAGATACTGATTTAAGCCGGGCAAATAAGCCTGCCAGCGGGGATGAAAGGCGATAGTCAGGCCAACCATCCCAAAGCCGAGCGGTGATTGATAAAGTTTGGCATCCGACAGGTGGTGTGATGCTATCCATTTCGCCACATGTTCATTGAGATAGGCAAAGTCACAGCGGCCGTTTTGCAACATGCGTAGTTGTGCCAGTTCGCTTGACGAATCAATGCGTTGGGTAGCAGATTTTCGAAAATAGGGTTCCAGTGCTTCGTACACATAATACTGCCGGGTACAGACTTTTTTACCGGCCAGCCATTGCTCTGGTTGTTCTTTGGCATTAAAAGGTTGCAAAGCAAATAAAAAATCACGATGGGTAAGTACGGGTTCAGAAAACAGCAGTTGTTCTGGATCCACCGCCCATTCCCGTGCCAGCAGCATCGCATCGACATCGCCGCTATATAGCCGGTGCTCGGCACCACGTCGGTTATCGAGAATAAATTCAACCTCGATTTGTTCCTGGCTAAAAAAGTCCCTGACCAAATCCGGTACCAGCCCCACTACTTTTTGACTGTTGGCTTCCTGATACATATAAGGGGGGACTTGCGGGTAATACAGGACGAACTTTAGTTTTTCAGCAGCAACCGCCGGTAATGCCAGCATCGGCAATAGATACAGTAGCAGTGCCGGGCTTGTTGGCCGCCAACGGAACAAATGCTTCATCGCCGAACTCCTTGGTACCGAAAATCCCTGCTTTGATTATTCTCTACTTTGGTAACAACAACAAGGTAGAGTGGTGTTTTGTCCCGGATTTATCCAAATAACGCACAAATTCTGCCAACTATTGGTAGTAAAGTTGTTAAACACTTTAATTTTCCTGCGTTCTCCTTTACCATGGACGTAAGGGAAAAATAAAAGGCAAAATAGGGATATTTTATTTTTCAAGAGTGAAAATGATGTTCAGGCCGTATATATTTGCACTTTCAACGCTTTTTTTAGGGATAAGCAGCGCTTCAGCTGCCACTGATTGGACCAAAGCACAAAATGAATTCAGGACTGCAGTTGGTGTAAATCAAACTAACAATTTTTATAACACTGTGGATGCAACCGAATCGGTGCAGCACCTGCAACTAGGTCTGCAATATGATTGGCTTAGCCTGTATGAAGGCTTTGGCCTGTACTTGCCGGCAAAAATCACCAGTCGTCATTACCGCGAACAATCTGATTTGAACGATCAGGATTATCAGTTTGCACCTGAGTTAAAATTATTCCTGGCAGAAGCTGCCGATGTCACTTTGGAAAGCCGGTTTCAGCGGCAACAGTTGATCGCCGGTATTGGTAGCGCTGAATTTCTTGATCCGGCAATACAGCCTGCAGTCCGCAATGATCAAAAGCGTTTTGCCCTGGCTTTGCAGCTGGGTAGGCAGCCAGATCGGCAAAATCTGGCGTTGCGCCTCGGCACCGAACAAAATCGTCTGCGATCTCATGTCAATTCTGGATCTGTGCTGGATAACGGACTGATCAATCAGCTGGATTCAGATTTTCTGCAGCTGGATTATGGCCATCGGATCAGCGAAAACACCTCCATTTTAGCCAATGCAGAACTGCGCAAAGAACAACAATTGCAAATTGACACCGACTTACAGCAAATCGGTGCCGGTTTTATGCAGCAATGGGCTGGCTCACAAAAACTGCGGGTGCTGGGGGGTTATTTCCAGCGCGATAGTTTAGGGGTTAAAAATTCCGGCTCATACTGGCAAGTGGAAAATTTATGGCAGTTGTCGGATTACTGGCAACTGCTGCTAAGTAGCCACCGGCAATCGGTGTTGTCTTATGCCACCAATAGCATTACCCAGCTGGATACCACCTATCAGGCACAATTAAATTATCGGTTCAGCGATCCGCATCTGTTTACATTTACGCTAGGACGCCGCTCTTCGCGCCTTGATGCGCAAATATTGCAGCGCAAACGGCAGGAATTTACCTTTGGTTGGGACTGGCAATTAAATCAACAGTGGCAAAGTCAGCTGAGTCTGGCGTACTTCCGGCAACAAGATAGTGCCAATGCCGAACGCAACCGCAATGAAATATTCTGGCAATTGAGTTGGTTATGGTAAAACTGCTGCCGATGTTGTGGGTTATGTTTTGTTGGATGTGCAGTATTGCTGCGCAGGCTGACGCGACCCCGGCAACCCTGCAGAGTTATATGTTTGGCCCTGGTGACACCATCAAAATCAGTGTTTATCAGGAAGATGATTTATCGGTCACAGCCGAAATCAGTCAGCAAGGTTTTATCGATATGCCGCTGCTTGGCAGTGTTAAAATGACCGGGCTTACCCAACAAAGTGCCAAGGAGCATCTGGAGCAGTTGCTTAAGGATGGGTATCTGGTGGCGCCAAGCGTTTCAATTACCGTCGATAGTTACCGGCCGTTTTTTATTTACGGCGAAGTGCGAAGCCCCGGCAGTTACCCTTATCAGCCAGACATTACGCTGGAGCAGGCAATCGCGCTGTCCGGTGGTTTGCTGGACCGAGCTTCGCGCAGTCAGTGGCATATTCAGCGTGGGGCGGACAAAGCCACTTTTGTCGCGAAATCCGATACCATCATTCTGCCAGGTGATGTGATTAAAATAGATAAGAGTTTCTTCTAAATGGGAAACAGCGGCCAGAAACCCCTGCAACAAGGCAATGATGTCATTGAACTGACCGTCATTCTCGCCATTTTGTCGGCGCGCCGCTGGTTGATATTGCTGATCACCGCCAGCATTTTTACTGTGGTAACCTTAATGGTGGCGCAGCTGCCGTCAATGTATCGTGCTTCCACTACCTTGATGGTGAAAGGGGTGTTGGCGTCCAATCCATTACAGTCGCTAATACCTGGTGCCGGCAATGGTACAGACGAACTTGATACCCAAATCAAATTACTGACTTCAACCCAGTTTGCCAAAGATGTGGTGGCGCAATTGCCTGCAGATTTACAACTGGGTTTACCGGATGACCAGCGGCGTGACGATGCGCAGGCCCTGCTTGGTAGCCTGACGGTACAGGCAGTCCCCAAAACCACGTTGCTGCAAATCACCTTTACTCACCATAACCCTTATATTTCTTCGGAAGTGGTTAATCTAGTGGCCAATAGCTTTATGGCCTATCAGAGCAATCTGATGCAACAACATAGCCACCAGGCGAGTGATTGGATCACCCAACGGGTTGATGACGTTAAAGGTAAATTAGCGCTGTCGGAAAACAAATTGCAGCAATTCCGCCAGCTGCACAATATTATCGATATCAGCAGTGATGTTGAACTGGTCAAGCAAGAAATTGCCCAGCTGTTTCTGGAGCGGCGCGAGTTAACGCGGCAGTTGCAGGAATTGACTATTTTACTGGGTAAAACCAGTCTGTTGCAGCAGGATTTTGAGCAGCTCAGCAATATTCCGGAAGTAAGTTCAGTGCCGGTGATTGCCACTTTGCAGCAGCAATTGTCGATGCAACAAGCAGAATTTGCCCAGCTCAAGTTAAGTTATCTGCCAAAACATCCAAGGTATATTGCTGCGGCGAAAAAAATTGAAGTTAGTAAACAACAGCTAAAATCCGAGGTTAACAAACTGACGCACAACTACACAGTGCGGCAGGCGGATCTACGCCGGATGTTGCTGCAGGTTGAAGGCAAAGTCGCCAGTGCCACGGCCAGTTTGGAAAGCCTGGTCAATGTGGGACAGGATCATAAAAAGCTGGAAGCTGAAATTCAGGCCAATCTACATTTGTTGGGCACTTTGTCAGACAAAATGAAAGAAACTGAATTGATGAAGGATATCAATAAAACTTCCAGCATCATTGTTGTTGATCCGGCTACAGTGCCGATGTCGCCAATCGGCCCCAAACGACTCTTGTTGTCAGTTGCAGCTTTGATGATTGGTTTTATTGGCGCGGTATTTTTAGTGTTATGCCTGCATTTTTTCGCCGATGTCACTTCGAAATATCGCCATATTGCCGCCCGCTTTGGTTACAAGCTGATTGGCGTGGTGCCGCAGATTCGCGTTAAAGGCATCGACAAAGCTTTGCCGGTGATCCGCCAGTCCGGTAAACAATATACTTTGTATCAGGAATATATCCGATCAATCCGCACCAATATTCTGCTAGATAAGCATCTGAATACGCAGAAAATTTTAGCGCTAACCTCAATATCTCCGAATGAAGGCAAGTCCAGTATTTGTTTACAACTGGCAAAATCATTTTCGGAACTGGAGCGGGTGATTGTCATTGATGCCGACTTACGTTTTCCGGCTTTGGCTGAAGCACTCGGCGAAAATCCGCACCGGCCAGGGCTTACCAACTTACTAGCAAAAACTCATACCTTTGAGCAATGTGTGTTTTATTGCAAAGAACTGAACGCCGATGTGTTGTCATCCGGCATTCGACCAATGAACCCGCTGCTGTTTTTATCAATGCCAAGGTTTGATGCCATTCTGAAAGTACTGGCGAAAAAGTATGATCGGGTGATTATCGAATGTCCGCCGATTTTGTCGGTCAGTGATGCGATGGTGGTGGCCAAATGTGTCGGTAAATTAGAGCTGGTGGTCGATGTGAAGAAAACACCGCTGGTCGACTTTGCCGCCAAAATGGAACTGCTGGAGCAATCCGGGGTAAATATCGGCGGTATTATCCTGAACCGGGTTAAAAACGATACCTCAAACTACTACGCCACTTCTGCGACCCGCGCTAAACAGCCATCGGCGCTGCGCCAAATGCTGCATGACAATCTGAAACGCGCATAGCGATCAACGCGGTATTCTGTGCTTTGCAAGAGCCCATCGTGGATCGCGCTAAAAACTCCCCGCTCTCTGGTATTAATCTTCCTCGATGGTCGCTGCTGTCTGATCCGGATCACTGAAAATCAGCTGTTGCAGCGGCGTCAGCGCTGACACCGGCGGCAAGCCGATGGTATTGGTGGCATCCAGGCGGATAGCCGCGTGCAGCGGTAAAGTTCCCAACCCTTTGAGCGCAATCAGCTCGACATCCGGGGTTTTAATCAGCCGCGGCACTTCCCGTTTGCCAAACTGTGCCACTGATGGAATAAAAGGGCGTAACCTGCTGATTAGCTTATCTAAAAACCAGCTACTGACTTCACCGCCAATAATAATGGTCTGACAATTAAATATACTTTCCAGGGTATGAATGGCGATACGCATTGGCTCAGTGCTCAGGGCAAACCAGGGATCCAGTTTATCCCCAGCACTATCGGCATTGATGGTCAGTAACGATTGTGTTTGTAATTGCGGCTGCTTTTTGCGGATGAAATTTGTCAACGAGGCGACCGAGGCATAATCATTTAACCGGCCGAGTTCGGTGGTTTTTTCATCCAGATCCGGCGTTACAAAAATTTCGCCTAAAGCGCCAGTCAGGCCATTGTGACCAAGTAATAATTTGCGGTCATACACCAGCGCTGCATCAAGCTGCTGCCCCAGATGGATATAACAAAAACTGTCGAGTAATTTCGCTTCGCCGTGCAGCAGATGAAAAGCGGCACAAGCGGCTGCAGTATGTTCGATAGCGACCGGCAGCTGCAGTAAACCAATCAGCTGTTGTTGCAGCAGCTGATTTTGTTGTTGGCGTTGCTCCACAGCAACATCACCGAATTGCACTAACGTCAGGCCAGCGCCCAGCAGCTGATTACGGTTGATTTGGTGCTGTGCTAACAGCGTCGTCGCCAGCTGTTGTACTGTTTCGGCTTGCTCAGAATTTGCTGGCTGCCGGATATTGCCAAGTACAGTGCCGTCCAGCTGACATAACGCCACTTCGACCTGATGCGGGAACACCCGGATCGCCAGGCTAAAACACAGTTGTGTATTCAGCATCAGCATGGTTGATGGTTTGCCGACTTTTTCTTTTTTGATACCGGTTTCAATCACTAACTGAGTCGCCAGCAATTCATCAATCAGATTGGTGATGGTTTGTTTGGTCAAATGGGTAGCGCGGGCAATATCAGCGCGCGACACCGGTCCATGCGTCACCACCTGCGATAATACCAGACGCAAATTCACCGATTTATTCTGTTTAGAGTTCGAACCTTTCATCCGCTTTTTTTTGTCCTGCTCACGCTATCGCTGCATTGTACTTTGTTGAATTGTTTGTTGAGTTATTTCCGGCGCTTGATCTGCAGTAGCGCCATAAAATCAGTCGGTCAGCATATCAATAGTTGCTGATATTCATAGCTAAATTTTATTAAGTAAAATTGATTGACATATTATAGCTGGTCGTAATATAACCAATATATCAATATCAACCAAGCAGGTGTAGCGTGATTTTCAGCAAGTATTTAGCGGGTGTTTTGCTATTTGGCGGCATTTTCAGTCCGGTTGCGTTGGTGCGGGCAGATTTAGCTGCTGACTTACAGCAAGCCGCAACTGCCAATCAGATCCAAATCACCACCGCGGAACAGCAACAAATCAAACAGCAACAACTGACCGCCGCTTTGGTCTGGCACGGTTCCAGCCCCTGGATCAGCGCCGTGACGGCTGGCGCTACTGCTGAATTTGCGGCGATGGGGGTGAAAGTGGTGGCGGTGACCGATGCGCAGTTTGATCCAGCCAAACAAGCATCCGATATCGAAAATATCAGCATGCTGAAACCGGATTTTATGTTGTCGCTGGTGGTGGATGCCGCTAGTGCTAAAGGTAGTTTGCAAAAAGCCGTTGCTGGTGGCGCCAAACTGGTGCTGCTCAGCAATCCAATCCCGGGCTTTGTGCTGAATCAGCACTACGCCGGTATTGTTACCGACGATATGTTTGGCATGGGCCGGGAAGCTGCCAAAGTTCTGGCCAGTCATTTTTCAGCTCGGGATGCTGACAAAACAAAACCGGCCCGCATCGCCACCATTTTCCACGATGCCAGTTATTTTATTACCAACAACCGTGATCAGGCCTTTCGCGAGGAACTGGCGAAACATCCGCAGCTGCAACTCGTAGCGGAAAAAGGATTTGTCCGGGAGCAGGAAACGGCCGATGTCGCGGCAGCGCTGATTTTGCAGCAGCCGCAACTGGATGCGATTTATGTGTCGTGGGATGCGGCGGCGGAAGGGGTGATTGAAGCGCTGCGCGCAGCCGGGCGAGCTGATATTAAAGTGATTACCCATGATTTAGGCGTCAACAATCTGCTCGATTTAGCCCGCAGCGGCAATATGCTGGCGACCATTGCCGACCAGCCGTACCTGATTGGCCAGACGATGGCGCGACAGGCGGCACTGAGTGAGCTCGGCCGCAAATTGCCCGCTTTTACGCTGGTGCCCTTTACCACAGTTCGGCAAGACAACGTTGCCAGCAGCTGGCAGCAATCATTTCGCAGCCCGGTACCGCCGTTGCTGCAAGCAGTACTTCAACCTTAACGGAGTTTTCCAATGACGGAATTATTTGCTCAGCTGCGCCCGCAACAGCTCAGACATCAGATCAAGCAGCTACCGCTGCGACAATTCTTGCTACGACGTGATGCCTACATTTATTACATTTTCCTGCTGGTGTTGGCGCTATTCGCCGTTGTGTTACACGACACCGCTTTTTTTTCGTTTGATAACTTTATGAATATTGTCCGTCAGACCACGCCGGTGACGGTGATGGCGATTGCCCTTAGTTTTGCGCTGGCGGTGGGGCATATCGATTTATCAATAGGCGCAGTGGTGGCACTCAGTGCACTGGTCGCGGCGCTGATTCTGCCGGAAGGTGGCATTGCGCTGGCGACTGTTGCGGCACTTGGAGTCGGTTTGCTGGTCGGTTTTATTAACGGCGTGCTGACCGAGAAACTGCAAGTGTCGTCGTTATTGATCACGCTTGGCACCATGAGTGTACTGGCCGGGATTGCCCGGCAACTGACCGGTATGGAGTCAGTGCCGATTATTAATCAGGATTTTAGTTTCTGGTTTGGCGCCGGTGATGCGGCTGGGGTACCGGTGTTGTTGCTGTGGACCGTACTTATCACCGCGCTTGGGTATATCTTACTGAATAAATTACGGTTTGGCCGGCATTTGCTGGCAGTGGGTGGCAACCCGCAGGCGGCGCGGGCGATGGGGATTTCACTTGGCAGTATGCGGGTGAAAGCATTGATGATTTCAGCGGTCGGCGCGGCGCTGGCTGGTTTGTTGTATGCCGGCCGGTTGCAAGGCGCTCGTTATACCCTGGGTGAAGCCGATTTGTTGACGGTGATAGCTGCAGTGGCGATTGGTGGCACCAGTTTATTTGGCGGCCGGGTTTGTATCATAGGTGCCGTACTGGGTTCCTGGTTGATGGGGATGATTAATAACGGGCTGATTTTAAG
The DNA here is from genome assembly GCF_001669775.1 of Rheinheimera sp. SA_1. Classification (GTDB taxonomy): domain Bacteria; phylum Pseudomonadota; class Gammaproteobacteria; order Enterobacterales; family Alteromonadaceae; genus Pararheinheimera. Next base: position 178,721 of record NZ_LXWK01000011.1, on the reverse strand, counting down.
TGGGTTTTCCACCAACGAGCAGATGATAGCCCGCGGCGTGATTTTAATAGTTGCAGTGGCGATAGGCGTGAGGGAGGCCCGTAATGGTTAGAACACAGTTAGGCCAGCAGGCGCTGGAAATTACCAATCTAAGCAAATCTTTTGGCGCGGTACAGGCGTTAAAAAGTGTCAGTTTTAGTGTGCAAAAAGGTGAAGTGGTGGCGTTACTGGGTGACAACGGCGCTGGTAAATCAACGCTGGTGCGGTGTATCGCCGGTATTCATCAGCCGGATGGCGGTGAAATTAAAGTCAACGCCAAAGTGGTCAATATCAGTAGTCCGCAGCAGGCGCGCGACGCTGGCATTGAAACAGTATTTCAGGATCTGGCGATGGTCGGCGAATTTGATATCAGTGAAAACCTGTTTTTAAACCGGGAAATTCTCAGTAAAAACCCGTTGTTGCGTGCGCTGGGCTGGCTGGATAAAACCGCCATGCAAAAACAGGCACGCAAGTCGCTGAATCGGCTGAATAGCCGGATGCCGGATTTCCTGAATAAAGTGCAAAACCTGTCGGGTGGTCAACGGCAGGCAGTGGCCATTGCCCGTGCGGTGAACTGGGGCGCTGATGTGGTGATTATGGATGAACCAACCGCTGCGCTTGGCGTGGAGCAAAGCGCGCAGGTCAATGCGCTGATTAAACTGATTAGTTCACAAGGCGTAGCGGTGCTGCTGATTAGTCACAATATGCAGCATGTGCTGGAAACTTGTGACCGGGCAGTGGTGTTGTATCAGGGGCATTCAGTGGCTGATGTAGCGCTGACTGATGTCAGCAAAGAGCATCTGGTGGCGTTGATCACCGGCGCGGCTGTCGCGGCTTAAGTATTTATTTCAGGAAGAGACTTGACGCAAATGACGCAAATTATCCAAATGCAACACCGGATCAGTCAGCTGGTTGCCAGTTTACCGCTGGAACAAAAAGTCGGGCAGCTGTTTATGCTGGCGTTTGCCGGTCAGGATTTAGCTTATGCCAAAACGCTGGTGGCTGACTTTCACATTGGCGGTTTTTATCTGACCGATGACAATGCGCCTAATCCGACAGCGGCGCGACTGCTTGCCAGTGAGTTGCAACATACGGCGGCACTGCGGGCTTGTGACGCGCCGCTGATTTTAGGTGTCGATCAGGAAGGCGCCTGGGGGGTATTGACGCAGCATACCGATTTGGGACCTGGTAATCTGGCGCTCGGCGTCACTGATGATTTAGCTTTAACGGCTCAGATGTATCAGGTGTATGCCCAGCAGATGTTACCGCTTGGCTACAACACCATTCTGGCGCCCTGTGCCGATGTAAACAGTAATCCGGACAATCCGATTATTGGCCAACGTTCGTTTGGTGCAAGTCCTGAGCTGGTCAGCCGCCATGTGGCAACGGCAGTGCAGGCGTTAGCGCAAGCAGGTAGCTTAAGTTGCGCCAAACATTTTCCCGGCCATGGTGATACCGCAACCGATAGTCACAGCGGTTTACCACGGGTTGAATTGGACAAAAAGGCGTTACTGGCAAGCCATCTGCAGCCCTTTGTGGCGGCGATAGCGGCCGGGGTACCGCTGATCATGACTAGCCATATTCTTTATCCGGCGCTGGACGGCGAGTATCCCGCCACTTTATCGCCGGCAATTCTGACCGATTTACTGCGCAACGAGCTGGGTTTTGACGGGGTGATCCTGACCGACAGTATGAATATGGGCGCGATGCGGCAGTTTTATACACCGGTGGCGGCGGCGGTACAGGCTCTGAACGCTGGTGCCGATATGATTATGCTCAGTGAAGAGCACTATGAGAACGAACGCACCGACTATAAAAAACTGCAGGCGCAAACCATTGTCGGGGTGATTGAAGCGGTGCGACAGGGTGAGTTGGCCGAAGCGCTGATTAATCAGGCGCTGCAACGGGTGCTTAGTCTGCGTTATCAGCTTTCCTCGCAGCTGCCGGAAACAATAGCTACCAAGCCATTACCAGCAACGCAGGTCGCCACGCAAGCCGCCCAATCAGCGCTGAAGTTACTACGCAACAGCGCCGGGGTTTTTCCGCTGCAGCAAAAACAAAAATCACTGCTATTGGCTTTTGTAGCGGATCCGGCAGGCTATGACAAAATCTGCAACAGCCGTGGTATCGGTCCGAACGATCCAATTCCTGCAAGTAGTGTGCTGCGCACTGAACTGGAGCGAAGCCCATTAGCCGTTGAGTTTTGGTCTTACCCAACTCTACAACAGCAGCTAGTGAACGGGGCGCCCTTGCCGGAAGGAAAGTTGCTGGTGCTGGTCACCGAAGACTATCCGCTGCCAGGCGACCAGCTAGACCTTGGGGCGCAGCAACAAAAAGTGCGACAGGCGGTCGGGTTGTGGCGAGAGCAGGTGATGGTACTGGCACTACGTTCTGACGCTGAACTTGCGGCTTACCCAGAACTCGCCACCTATCTTTGCAGTTATTCCAGTCGCCGTTGTAGTGCCATTGCCGCCGCAAAAGCGCTGATCGACGGACATCTTTAAATTATTCATTAAGTTAAAGTAATTTTATTAAGAATTAATCGTTTATAAAAATAGCGAATTTAATTAGTCAATATGATTGACAAATAATTAGTAAAGCAAATAGACTAAATTTTATACAAATAGAATCTAAAACCCAAAATCATTGACGTTGCAGGTAGGCGACAAACGAGCGAGTTTGAAGTGTCGGTACGACCCTGAGCATAGTTGCCTATGTGACTGGGTCGGACTGGCGCCCCAGCGAGCGAGTGAAGGCAACAACCCTGCAACTTCAAGGATGAAGGGAACACAAGCACTACCATCACTCGCAGCCAAGGGCCAGCAAATTCAAATGAACAGCAGCTTTGTCTCAGCGTGACCGGTACAGCAACAATAAGAAACGGGGAAGCAAGTTATGAAGTCAGTACAAAGTTGTTATTTAAGTTTATGCATTGGATTGGCTCTGGGCAGTCCGGTTGCGGTTGCCGCAGTTGCACAAGCTGCAGAGCAAGTTGCCGCCAGCAATCAAGATGTCGCAGCAACCAACAAAATCGAACGCATTGCCGTCACAGCTACTAAACGCAAAACCTATTTAATGGAAACACCGGTGGCGGTCACTGCTTTTAGTCAGGAAGCACTGACCCGCGGCGGCGTGAAAGAACTACGTGAACTCACCACCGCAATTCCAAATACCCAGTTTGTGGTGTCAGGCACTGATTCCGGTATTCAGGCATCTATTCGCGGCGTTCGCTCTGGCAACAATACCGAAACCGGCGATCCGGCAGTCGGTGTGCACATTGACGGTATTTACTCGCCACGGCCACAAGGTGCGTTAGCACTATTATATGACGTGTCGCAGGTTGAAGTATTACGTGGCCCGCAAGGTACTTTGTTCGGCCGTAACTCGACCGGTGGTTCGATTAACGTCATTCCAAACAAACCTGACACCAGTAATAGCTATAGCAGTGTGGTATTGGGGTATGGCAACTACAACCACAAGCAATTACGCGGCTTAACCAATATTGCCGTCAATGAACGCTTTGCGCTGCGTTTTGCCTTGATGGCAGATCGCCGCGACGGTTATATCGAGCAGGATATGGATACCCGCGACATCAACCGACCGGATATTAAAGATCCATTTACCGGTAAACCAATGGTTGCCGATGGCATTGCTGATACTGATCAACGCGAAAACCGCCGCGTCAGCAAAAAAGATTATTACACCAACTCCAACAAGCAGGCTATTCGCGGCCTGGCGCGTTGGGTACCGACTGACACGCTAACCTGGGATCTAACGTTAGAACATTTCGCCGATAAAAGCGCGGGCGAGCTGTTTTTCAAAGATTGTGATCAGGCCAAAGGCACCGTTGATCAATGTAACAAACCGCAGTTTTACGCCAATATCAACGTCCCTGGCGATATGGATATGACCATCGACAGCCTGCGCTCACATCTGAACTGGATGTTCACTGACGAATGGGCGGCCGATTACCGGTTTAGTGTGGCGCAACAAGAACGTTACCAGTTGTTTGACGAAGATGCCGGTTTTGCCGCCGCACCGTCGCGTGCCAAATTAGACAGCTTCAGCCATCCGCTGTTATTTGACCGTTACGCCCGCACCAATGCTGCATTTGATTCCACCATTCACGAATTGCAATTTACCTACACTGCCGCCGATCTGAAGTTTGTCAGTGGGGTGTTTTCAATGCGCGAGAAAAACAAAATCAAGTTTGATGTGGAGCTGGTACACGGCCTGCGTCATTCGGCTTTAGGTTACCACCCGGCAGCATTTTCTTACCCACAGGATGACCGGCGCGCCAATGCCGATGCAGTGTTTGGCCAGTTCGACTACAGCCTGACCGAACAGCTGCAGCTGACCCTGGGCTATCGTCAGACCAAAGATAAAAAAATCGACAACGGTGGTGTAGGTTACGAGTTGGTGTTCAGCGACAAATACTACAACGGTAAATACGATCCAAAAATTCACGGCAGCATTCAGTCGAACAACTTAACCAAAGACATGGGCACTTATCCACCGCTTGGTCAGGTGCTGACGGCAGGGCGTCGTACTTATCACACTGAAGATTGGGAAAAAGGCACCTGGAAAGTGGGTGCCGATTACCGCCTGCCATCTGGCGATATGTTGTATGGCTTTGTCGCAACGGGCTTTAAAGCCGGTGGTTTTTTCGAAGATTTTGACATCTGTGATTGCGGCCAGTATTCCAACCTGCCGTACGGTCCGGAGGAAGTCACCAACTTTGAAACCGGCTACAAAGGCGCGTTATTGGATGGCCGGATGAACCTCGCAGCGGCGTTGTTCTACAGCGAATACACCGATATGCAGGTTACCAACAACCAGAAAGTCGGTACTCGGCCAGACGGCAGCGAAAAAACCCACAACGTCACCACCAACATTGGTGAAGCCACGCTCAAAGGTCTCGAGCTGGAATTGGATTACATTCCGTGGACCGGCGGCCGGGTTTCTGGTTACGTCGCCTGGTTAAATGCGCGGGTCGACAATATTCCGTTTGAAGACGCTTATTACTGTTCAGAGCGGCTGGAATACGGCCAAACACCTTGCGCCGGTGTGGTTGATATCAGTGGTAACAGCCTGCCTTATTCACCGGATTGGTCCAGCACTTTAAATGTGCGTCACACTTTTGAACTGGCCTCTGGTTTTGCGCTGGAGCCACAACTGAGTGCGCACTGGCAAAGCAAAATGTATACCTCGTTGAATAACTACGACGGTGCCCATTTATCTGATGCGCAGCCGTCGTACTGGAAAGTTGATGCATCGGTGAAATTAATGCCGGCCAGCGGCGATTGGTATGTGGAAGCTTATGGCTCGAACCTGACCGACGAAGTGGTGCGTAACGCCAACTACTTCCAGTTCCGCGACGGTTTTATCCGATCGACCTTTAACCCGCCAAGAATGTTTGGCGTGCGGGTTGGTGTCGATTTTTAACAAGCTCAATTTCATCCGGGCCACACCGCTACGCCGGGCTGCACAAGTGCGATAGTGCAAAAGTGCAGTTCACGGCGTACGGCCTGCGATATCCAGCCGTTGGCTGAACCTGGCTCGGGTTCAGCGTTGTGTTCGGGTTGGCTCATGGTTAACGAAAAAGCGACCTGCAAAGTTGCTTCACTAGTTAACTGAACATTTGACTAACCGTCGAAAAACACAGGGGACGACCGATGCACAACAAAAAATTACCAGTGCTTTCAAAAGCCTGCTTACTGATAATGCTTGGATTAAGCAACACAGCCGCAGCAACCCAAGGCACCTTTCAAAATTTTCTTGATACCATGCGTGCTTTTGAATCGGGTATTGATCCGGCTAAAGCTGATTTCTACCGGCAAAAATTGGATTTACCGGTGTATAACTACGCCCGTGTTACCGCGCCTGGCAAAATTGTGCGGGATCCGGTTACTGGCTCGATGATCCCGGAGCCAACCACCATCCGCGAGTTCTTCACCAAGCTTGGGGTGAATCATCTTTATGCCGAATATCCGCAGGATGAAGCGGCGATGTTCCGCACCATGCAATATAACTCACTAAATGCCTGGGGTTTTATTGGCTACCAGTTAGGCGAGGCGGTGCTAATTTCGGCCGGTTATTACAGTCCGCGTCAAGTGCAGCTGGCGAACGAAAAACTCGATAGTTTTTATATTTTTATGCCGGACAGCACCTGGGCCAATGGCGTGAAACAAGCACGTTCAGAAATTCCGGGATCCGGCGGCAATTATATACTGGCGACCGACACCAACTTATGGCTTGGTGAATTTGTTGGTAAAAACGGCGTCAGCAGCCTGAACGATTTACGGCTGCCGGACAAACAAGAAATGGTGATCCGCGATGTCATGCGGTTTAACTATGGCGTGATGACCGAGTTACTGACCAAAGCCAATATGACCTGGGCGCAAGCGCTGGCCAAATCCTGGCCGGGCAAAGACGAACAAGGCAATAACATCACCATTCAGGCCACCATGTCGGGTTTGTTGGCGGCGGCACATTTACGCGGCGCCTGGGGCACAGCCGATCTGTTGACAAACAACAACATTACTTGTGACGAACTTGGCACCTGTATCACCACATATATCCACAAATTCGGCGGTTATCCGACCATTTTTGACACGCCAGCCAATGATCTGATCAGCGGTAGTCCATACAACGAAACCTTAACTGCCGGTTGGGGTAACGATGTGGTGGAAACCGGTGGCGGTAAAGATGTGATCCAGCTGAATCAATCCGCCGGCGGCAATACGCTGGTGAAAAGTTTTACTGTCGGCGATGACCGTATTTTGTTGCGCGGCTGGACCGGTACTAACCCACTGGCGAATCTGACGATCACCCAAGGTGCCAATGGCGCAACGCTCAATTTTGCCAGCCAGAGTCTGGTGCTGGAAAATGTTAGTGCGGCAACAGTACTGGCCAATCCGGCGTCGGTGATTACTGCGGGCAACATTTATCCGTTGGCCTGGAGTGGCAAAAGTACCGTCAACAATTTTAATCCGCTGGCGGATCAGATCCGCGGTACTGCCGGTATCGACTTTAAACATTTAAAAGCCTTTCAGGATGGCGGCAGCCTGTTTGTTGGCACGCAAGCGGCGGACGGTGGTATTTATTCCTGGATTGAACTGAAAAACGTCAATCGCAGTCAGCTCAATCCGGAGATGTTTGTTGATATTACCGGCAGTTATCAACGGCTTGGTTTTACCGTGATGCTGAGTTATCAGAATTGGGGTTGGGGTCAGGCCAAAGTGGTGGATTATTTTAAAGCCGCTGATACCGTGATTAATTTAAGTGCTTTTCCCTACACTTTTTCGCAGCTGAAGTTGTCGCAGGATGGCAGCACCACGGTGTTGAGTCTGCACGGCGCTGGCGCACAAGGGGACACCAAAACCCTCCGCTTGCTGAATACGCCCGTCAGCAGTCTCACCGCCGCCAATTTCTTTGGCTTAAAAGGGGGCAGTTTCAGCGACGTGACGATTGATGATCCGGCCAATGCCATTTACCACAGCGTAACGGTTAGCGTCAGTGGCAGCGGCGGTACGGTCAGCCCATCGGGTGTACAGCAAGTGCGTGACAATACCAACTTAGCGCTGGTGATCACGCCAAACAGCGGCTTTACCATCAAATCAATTCTGGTCAACGGTGTAGCGCAACCGATTAACGCGAATTTCAGCCTGGTACAGGTGAAAGCTGATGCCACTGTGGTAGTGAGTTTTGAGCAAGGCACTTCAAACGGTTGCACCTTACCGGTGTGGGAAGCAACAAAAGTGTATGTCGGCGGTAATAAAGTGCAGCATCAGGGCTTTGAGTATACCGCGAAGTGGTGGACCCAAAACGAAACGCCGGGTATTGCCGGAGTCTGGACCAAAGGATCAGCTTGTTTATAAAGACAGGCTTTTGGATAAAAAATTGTTTGTAAGGTAAAGAGTGCGATGTTGCAGCGTGCCGACTAAGCGATGAGCCGGTACGCTGCTTTTTTTATACCCCGAATTTTCAAGGATGAAGGGTATATCAGCCCTTTAAAAACTCAGGCGCCAACGTCAGCTCATCGTTTTTGTTCACGCCAACACCACGGTCGATGACATTTTTAGCAATTTGCTTGGCTTCATCCAGAGAATGCATTTCATAAGTACCACACTGGTACACATTCAGTTCCGGGATTTCAGATTGCAGCTGTACTTTTAATACATCGGCCATCGCCGCTTGCCAGCTATCAGCAACCCGTTGCTCGTCCGGCGTGCCAATCAGGCTCATATAAAAACCGGTACGACAGCCCATTGGTGAAATATCAATAATTTCTACGCCATTGCCATTTAAATGATCACGCATAAAACCGGCGAATAAATGTTCCAGCGTGTGAATGCCTTTTTCCGACAGGATTTCCTGGTTCGGCACACAAAAACGTAAATCAAACACCGTGATGGCGTCGCCCTTTGGTGTGGTCATGTTTTTAGCAACCCGCACGGCAGGCGCTTTCATAATGGTGTGATCAACGGTAAAGCTATCAAGTAATGGCATGAGCTGAATTCCTGCTTGAGGTAATAATGAAAAACCAGATAAAAGGGATTATACCGAAACAGCCTGAAGAAGCGAATTGTAGCTGTAGATAAAAGCCCCAAAGGTGAATTGGTTTTGTTGAAACTGGCATCCATGCATTAGTGCTCATAACTGGCATTTGGTGACAAAAACTGCGGTCAAAGGCCAAAAAAGTCACTTTAACTGCAAAAAACAAAAAAATTTGTTGGAATAACCTTGAATCGATCAGGGATTAGCCCCATTAACCGGTCAACACAATTTTAATTGTTCAGAATCAAAAGCGGAGTACAGTTATGGGTAGAATTATTGGTATTGACTTAGGTACAACAAACAGCTGTGTGGCCATTTTAGACGGCGACCAACCTCGCGTTATCGAGAACGCTGAAGGTACCCGTACCACGCCTTCTATCATCGCTTATGCTGAAGATGGCGAAGTATTAGTGGGCCAGCCGGCAAAACGCCAGGCAGTGACCAACCCAAAAAATACCTTATTTGCAATCAAACGTTTAATCGGCCGTCGTTTTGAAGACGCTGAAGTGCAACGTGACATCAAAATCATGCCTTATCAAATCGTCAAAGCTGACAATGGTGATGCCTGGGTTGAAGTCAAAGGCAAAAAATTAGCAGCGCCGCAGATTTCTGCTGAAGTGCTGAAAAAAATGAAGAAAACTGCTGAAGATTATCTGGGCGAGCCAGTGACTGAAGCTGTTATCACCGTACCAGCCTATTTTAACGATGCACAGCGTCAGGCCACCAAAGACGCCGGTCGGATTGCAGGTTTAGAAGTTCGTCGTATTATCAACGAACCTACTGCTGCTGCCCTTGCTTATGGCATGGACAAGAAAAAAGGCGACACCAAAGTTGCAGTTTATGACTTAGGTGGTGGTACTTTTGATATCTCTATCATCGAAATTGACGATGTTGATGGCGAGCAAACGTTTGAAGTGTTGTCGACTAACGGTGACACCCACTTAGGTGGTGAAGACTTTGACTCACGTGTTATCAACTACTTAGTAGACGAGTTCAAAAAAGAGCAGGGCATTGACCTGCGTCACGACCCACTGGCGATGCAACGTTTAAAAGAAGCCGGTGAGAAAGCGAAAATTGAACTGTCTTCAGCGTCACAAACCGAAGTGAACCTGCCGTACATCACTGCAGATGCCACAGGTCCAAAACACTTAAATATCAAAGTGACCCGCGCTAAGCTGGAATCTTTGGTGGAAGATTTAATTCAACGTACCATTGAGCCGTTAAAACAAGCGCTGAAAGATGCTGATCTGTCAGTAAGCGACATTAACGACATCATCCTGGTCGGCGGTCAAACGCGGATGCCTAAAGTACAGGAAGCTGTAACTGCTTTCTTCGGCAAAGAGCCACGTAAAGACGTCAACCCGGACGAAGCTGTAGCTGTAGGCGCGGCGATCCAGGGCGCAGTACTGTCAGGCGATGTGACCGACGTATTACTGTTAGACGTGACACCATTGTCTTTAGGTATCGAGACCATGGGTAGCGTGATGACGGCGCTGATTGAGAAAAACACCACCATCCCAACCAAGAAGTCACAGACTTTCTCAACTGCGGATGACAACCAGGCTGCCGTGACCATTCACGTGCTGCAAGGTGAGCGTAAACAAGCGGCTGCCAACAAATCGCTGGGTCAGTTTAACTTAGAAGGTATCCGTCCGGGTCGTCGTGGCGAGCCACAAATCGAAGTGACTTTCGACTTAGACGCCGACGGTATTCTGCATGTGTCTGCTAAAGATAAAGACACTGGCAAAGAGCAAAAAATCACTATCAAAGCCTCTTCAGGTCTGACCGATGAAGAAGTGGAACGCATGGTACGTGATGCTGAGTTGAACGCTGAAGAAGACAAAAAGTTTGAAGAGATGGTGCAAACCCGCAATCAGGCTGATGCGCTGGTTCACGCCACCCGCAAACAAGTCGAAGAAGCTGGCACTAACTTAGCGACCAACGACAAACAAGAAATTGAAGCGGCGATCAGCGCTTTAGAAACTGCGATCAAAGGCAGTGACAAAGCAGAAATCGAAGCAAAAACTCAAACTCTGATGCAGGCAGCGCAAAAACTGCAAGCGGCAGCACAGCCAGGCCAGGCCCAACCTGGTTCAGCTGATAATGCCAAAAACGCCGGTGACGACGTGGTTGACGCAGAGTTTGAAGAAGTAAAAGACAAATAACATTTGTCTGGCGAAGACCGCTGCTTTAAGCTGCGGTTTTACGCGAATTGGTTAGGAGTTGATCCTGACAGAGCGACCGCCCCGGCGGTCGCTTCTCTATCCGCTCACCCAACATGAAGCAGCATTATGTCAAAGCGTGATTATTATGAAGTGCTCGGTGTCGCCAAAGGCGCCGATGACAAGGAAATTAAAAAGGCCTATAAACGCCTCGCGATGAAGTATCACCCGGATCGTACTCAGGGTGATAAAGCATTGGAAGAAAAGTTTAAAGAATTACAAGAAGCCTACGAAGTGCTGTCTGATGATCAGAAAAAAGCCGCTTACGATCAATACGGCCATGCCGGTGTGGATCCAAACCGCGGTGCTGGTGGTTTTGGTGGTGGCAACGGCGATTTTGGTGACATCTTCGGCGACGTGTTCGGCGATATTTTCGGTGGTGGTCGCCGTGGTGGTGGTCAATCGCGCGCACAGCGTGGATCAGATTTACGCTACAACCTGGAAATGAATTTAGAAGACGCCGTCCGCGGTAAATCAGTCGACATCAAGATCCCAACCTGGGTTGGCTGTGACGTCTGTGACGGTTCCGGCGCGAAAAAAGGCACGCAAGCTAAGTCTTGCCCAACCTGTCATGGCGCTGGCCAGGTCACAATGCGTCAGGGCTTTTTCGCCGTACAACAAACCTGTCCGACCTGTAGCGGTCGTGGCAAGATTATTCCGGACCCATGTACCAAGTGTCATGGCGAAGGCCGCGTCGAAAAAACCAAAACCCTGGCCGTTAAAATTCCGGCCGGTGTGGATACCGGTGATCGTATTCGCTTAACCGGCGAAGGCGAAGCGGGCATGCATGGCGCGCCAGCAGGCGATTTATATGTGCAAGTGCATGTTAAAGATCACCCGATTTTTGTCCGTGACGGTAATAACCTGTCTTGTGATGTGCCGATTAGCTTCAGTATTGCCGCTTTGGGTGGCGAAATTGATGTGCCAACATTGGATGGCCGGGTCAAACTGAAGATCCCAGCCGAAACCCAAACCGAAAAAATGTTCCGGTTACGGGGTAAAGGCGTGCAGTCGGTACGTGGCGGCGGGGTTGGTGATTTGGTGTGTAAAGTCGTTGTCGAAACGCCAGTCAACTTGTCTGATAAACAAAAAGACTTGTTACGTCAGCTGGATGAAAGCTGGGGCGGTGACAGCGAAGCCAAACACCGGCCAAAATCGAAAGGCTTTTTTGATGGTGTGAAAAAGTTCTTTGATGATTTAACCGGTTAATCCCGATGAATACCGCCAGCATATGCTGGCGGTGTTGTTTTTAGCGCTATAAACTGGGTAACAGTCGTTCTATCTGCACGAACAGAAAAAAGGGATCCTGATGTTCAAATCTTCCAATACTTTAATGACGAAACTAGCGTTGGCCGTGACCACCATGCTGATGTTGGGCTCTTGTGCTGAATCGCCAACCGGCCGACCGCAACTGATGTTATTTGATAACACTCAGGTCAATAAAATGGGCATTCAGACCTTTGAAGAGCTGAAAACCAAAACGCCAATCAGTAAAGATAAAAAAACCAATCAATATGTGCAGTGTGTGGCGCAAGCCGTATTAAAAGTTACACCACAAAAGTACCAGACCAATCCATGGGAAATTGTTGTTTTCGAAAGTGATCAGGTGAACGCCTTTGCGCTGCCGGGTGGCAAAATTGGCGTCTACACCGGTTTGTTGCTGGTGGCAGAAAATCAACATCAGTTAGCCGCAGTTATCGGCCATGAAATCGCCCACGTCATGGCTGGCCATTCCAACGAGCGCTTGTCCAGCAATCAGGCCATTCAGACCACTTTAGGCGTCGCCGATGTGGCACTTAGCGCCATGAATACCCAATACAAAGCCGAGCTTTCCAGCGCCTTTGGCTTAGGCGCGCAGGTTGGTTTAGTGCTGCCATTTAGCCGTGTCCATGAAACCGAAGCTGATGTCATTGGTTTAGACTTGATGGCCAAAGCCGGTTTTGAACCAGAGCAATCGGTGAAATTGTGGCAAAACATGGCCAAACAAGGCAGCGGCGGCACGCCACAAATTTTATCCAGCCACCCGGTGCCAGAGAACCGGATTAAGAAATTGCAGAAAGATATGCCTTCTGCATTAGCAGCTTATCAAGCCCGGCAGGCGCAGGGGGCATTACCCCGTTGTAATAAGTAACGTTTCTGGCAACGTTTAGCCGTTTTTTGCTTTGGCGTATTCTGTGGATCAGACTTCCGACCGTAGGGCGTACTCACCCAAAGGGTAGTACGCCGGCTTTTGTTATTTGGCAGCAAATGGCTGTTTTTAAAAGCGTTTCGCCGATGGCGAGTTTCTTTCTTTTGCTTCGCCAAAAGAAAGAAACCAAAGAAAAGGCGACCCCGGATCGCTCGAAAGCCCGCAATAAAATCAGCAGTTTGAGGCACCGACAAAACTCGCGGTTCGCTACCGTCGAGCCGCTCAGACACTTGTCGGTTTAAAACCTCAAACAGCAGATTTTAAAGCGGCTCGCTTTACGGGGACATAAACGGCTGGAGAGTAACTTTGGGTCAAGAGCGGACATACCGTTTAATTTTGAGCTGACCCTTAATTCACAGTGCTAGTCGGCACGTCTGACTTTAACCTTTGGAAGGTTTGGAGTTGGATCGTGATTAGTACGATTTCTGATCTAAAGTTCTTAACTGCTCAAGCCTTGGTTTTAAAAGTGCTTTGCCGAAAAATTTAAATGGATGGTAGTTGCGATCATTGCATAAAGCTGTCGTTGTTTTGTCAGCCTTTTGCTCGATATAAAGTACTGCACCAATGGCTGAGCTCATGGTGTTTTCTGCTTTAACAGGTTTTGTTTCTAGCAATAGGTTAGATACTTCAGGCAATACACATTCACCAGCTTCTTCGACATGATTACCATGCTCAGAGTGATAAGTCTGAACACAATAATCGTCGTTTGTGGTTTCCAGCAAAAAAGCGACATAGTCGATGTGAGGGTTTATTTCGATGTACAGTCGGAAAGGCTGAGCTTGTGTATTTTCTTTTAACTCTTCTAACAGTAGTTTGTATGTTTCTGATTTATATAAAAAATTGAAACTTGATTTTACTTTCCAGTGACGTTCTGCATTTGCAGCAAAGTGAACATCGCACAATTTATCATATTGTGACAAATCCAAGCTAAATACAGGAAAAGATAGGTAAATCGAAAGTGCCAATAACTGAGATTTTAAAGCCATATTTTCATTCCTTGAGCTTTGGTTTGATCCGTTGGTTCAACTTACCAAACACTGAACTGTCCTTCAAGCAAAGGCAATTTTACCTTTAAGGTAAGTCTCGTGAATGATTAGGGGATGAACAAAATTAAGCCGAATTTCTGCTTCACTAAAGTGAATGTTTGCTGATATCTCCTGCTCTTAATCCCCGTAAAGCGAGCCGCTTTAAAATCAACAGTTTGCGCAGTCGCCTCAAACTGTTGATTTTATTGCGGGCCTCCGAAACTTATTTTCGTCGTGTTAGACAGCATGTTGCCGGAAATGTCTATCAGTTGATGCCTGCTGCAGGCCTCCTGGCTTTGAGGTAACTTTCATCTTTCATCTTTCGGCGACTTTTTAGTCACATTCGCTCTGCTAGCCTGCCTGCGTTTCTTCAAATAATTTCTTCAAATAAATACCGTCGAATTTTGGAGGTTGGCAAGATGATCAAGCAATTGAAACAAGTACTGTGGTTTATGCTCAGACCGATGACGCTAAAAGAAATGACATTAAGCGCAATGACATTAAAAGGGATAACACTAAGAGGGATAACAGTATGAGCAAGCAATTCAGACAAGTATCGGGGTTGACGCTGTGTGCGCTGCTGATGAGTTTTTCACTTGGTGCTCACGCAGCAGAGGCGCCCGGTGCGCTGACCGTTATCGTCAAAGATCAGCATACTGACCGACCACTCGCAAATGTGCAGATCACGTTCAAGAAACGAGAAACTTCCACCACGCAAACTTTAGCAACCGACGACCAAGGTCGCATCGTTGTTGCACAGCTCGACCCGGGTCTGTACTCGGTGAACGTCGCAAAAGGCGGCTTTGCGTCCTCGTATGAGCCAAGTGTCCGCGTAGTAACGCGCAAAAATATCCAGCTTGAATTCGAACTCCAAAAAGAAGATGCAATTGAAATCGTCGAGGTTCGGGCACGGCAGGCTGATACCTTTGCATCCGCATCGAGCACTTATCTCGACCGGGAAACGTTGCAAAGCGCAGTGGGCGGTGGTGCAGATCCGCTGTTGTCGCTGGACGGCTTACCTGGCCTTGCCGCCACCGGTGAATTCGCCAACTTCAGCGTGCGCGGCCGTGGTCCCAGAGATAATTTGTTATTTGTCGATGACCTGCCCTTTGATAAAGCGGTGCATTTTGATGCCACATTGGGTGAAGACGAAGATGTGGGTGGTGGCGGACGTTTCTCGATTTTCGCACCGAACGTGATCAGTGGTGCCGAGTTTTCCCCTGGTGGCTGGGGACCGGCTTATGGCGGCCGGGCGGCATCGCTGCTGAAATTAGAAGTCGCCGATGGCAATCCAAGCCCTTCCGCAAGTTTTCGCTATGATTTGGCCGGCTACGAAGTGGGTTACGACGGTCCAACCGGCATCACCGATGACTCGACCATGCTCATTTCTGCCAGGCGACTGGATTTCGGCGCTTTTTTTGAAACTATTGAAGAGCTGGACATTGGCGAGCCGGTTTTAAGAGACATCATTGTGAAGTCGGTCGTTCCCATGAATGAAAATCACACTGTTGAAATTCTGCTGATGGACACCTATGAGGACTATATTCGTGATGTCACTCATGTATTTGCATCGCCCAATTTTGAAGATGCGGCGCTGCTGGATTTCAAACAAGATAGTGATTTGTATGGTCTGACGTTGCGATCATTGGTCGGTGAGGAAGCCGTTTGGACCAATAAACTTTATTACCGCAACAGCGACAAGTTAAGCTCCGAAGGCGAAGCATTTCCTGATCTGGTGCCGCCGGGTTCACCTGCCTCAAGTTTTCCAATACGGGAGGACATTATTACCATTGGTGAAGCTGAAACGGAAGTAGGCTGGCGCAGCGATTATAAGACCGCGAATCAATGGGGGGTGTTTAGTGCAGGTAGCCAGATCACCCAAATTGAACTCGACTACAGCACGGTGTTAGATGGCAATTGGCAGCGATTTATCTATGACAGCAATGATTTCAGACCAAACCCGGCACAGCGTTATATTGTGCTTGAGCCCGGCAACATCAACTCAGCCATCAAGCAGAAAGAAACGAGTTATGCAGGTTACGTCGATCAGGTTTTTGAACAGGGGGATTGGGATTTTGGTACTGGCTTACGGCTCGAACGGGACGGTTTTGCCGACGAAAGCTTCGCGTCGCCCAGGTTTAGCGTTAATTGGCAGCCTAGTAAAACGGTTCGATATTTTGCGACCGCTGGACTTTTTCATCAATCACCACGGTTTTTAGAGCTGGCCGCGAACGCATCAAATAATCTTAAGAACGAAAAAATCACCCATAGTAGTGTTGGTTTCAAATACTTTCTGAACAACAATTGGTCTGTGTTAACGGAAGGCTATTATCAGAACCTCGATGATCTGGTGGTCGACCTGGATCGGGCAAAGGGTACCTTTGCCAACAATGGGGACGGCAGCTCCTATGGTGTCGATATTGTGGTTAACGGTACTATTTTCGAAGGCCTTTACACGACTGCAACCTACTCTTACAACGATATCGTCATCGACCAGCAGGACGGTCGTGGTGACCTAGCTGCAGACTTCAGCCGTAAGCATGTCGCGACTCTCGGCCTGACCTGGGAAATCAACGATCGCTGGAAAGTCGCCGGGCGCTATAAATATCTTTCTGGCAGGCCAGACCAAGAATTTATTATTCACTCAGACGTGCTTGGACCCGGACAGCCGCTACGGTTTTCAAAAGAGATCACCCGGCGTAATGTGGGTCGACAAAGCGGATACAGCTTGCTGAACCTGCGGGTGGACTATCGGCGGGCATTTGGGCCTATTGATGTCACTGCCTTTCTCGATGTCATCAACGTCACGTCAGCCTCGTCGAGCGACGACACCGAGTTTGACTACCGTCGGGGCGTGGAAGTGGAGGATGATAGCGAAGCCGAGCCACTGATTGGCCTTCGAATGGATTACGCCTGGTAAGAACTGGTCGCAAAAGTTAGTAGCAAAAAAGTGGGTAGCAAAAGTTGGTAGCAAAGGGGAGGAGCAAATGGTCCGCATACTTGGCGAAGCGCCGATCCGAGTGTTGATTGTCGAAGATAACCGCGACATATGTGCCAACATTGCCGCTTATCTGGAAAAGCATCCCTACATTCTGGATTTTGCCTACGACGGCATCAGTGCGATGCACCTGGTGTTGACGAATCCGTTTGACGTCATTGTATTGGATCTGATGCTTCCCGGGATGGACGGCTTAAGTTTCTGCAAAAAGCTGCGCACTGAGGCCAACATCGACAAGCCGGTGCTGATGCTGACGGCGCGCGACACGCTGGACGATAAACTGAAGGGGTTTGCGGCGGGGGCTGACGACTATTTGGTCAAGCCCTTTGCCTTACAGGAACTGCATGCCAGGTTGCAAGCGCTTTACAAACGCAGTCATGGCAAAACCGACAATCTGTTGACTGTTGGTGAGCTGACTCTGAACAGGTCCACGCTGCAAGTGCATCGGGCGGGACGGCGCGTCGAACTCAACCCGACGGGCATGAAACTCCTACAACGATTGATGGAAGAAGCGCCGGCGGTGGTGGATCGCGATGCGCTGGAAACCTTGTTGTGGGCGGATGAGCTGCCCGATGGTGATGCGCTGCGATCGCATATGTATAAACTACGCCAGGCCATCGACAGGCCCTTTGACAGCCCGCTTATTCATACGGTGCATCGCATCGGCTACCGCATTGCACAGGATAATTAGTCATGTACCGTCGTAGTTTACGCCAGCGGGTCGCCTTAGCCTTTGCGATTTGTGTAGCTGTACTCAGCGTGGCCTGGGGATTGGCTTTTTTTGCGGCGATCAGGCTCAGCGAAGACCGGGTGCTGACGCAACAGCTGCAGGTTGCCGCCAACAGCTATCCTGTCTTGGCGACAAACCTTCGTAGCTACGATGAGATTGCCAGCTTGCCCTTGGCACTGCGGGCATGGGCACAGACCAACCCCGCCGAGGGGTTGTACGAATTCGAAGCCGACGAGTTGCATGTTGCGGTCATTTCTACCAACAAAAAAAAGCAGGCTACCAACAACGAACAGCAGGCTCCCGACATTGAAAAGCAAGCTACCGGCAATCCACAAAAAAACGCCTATGTGGTGTTCGATGTTGCCGGAATTGAGGCCGCCTCGTCCGAGGACTGGTGGTTGCTGCTGGTGATCTCAGGTTTGGTGGGAACGCTTGGTGTGCTGGGTTTCGGGCTGGGAATTGTGGTGATGCGTCGAGCTGTTGCCCCTGTCGCACAGCTCGCCAAAGCGGTGGCGGACATTGACCTTGAACACCTGTCGGCCGAAGATTACAAACGCATAGAGTCTGGCCGGTTTGGTGATGACGAGGTTGGCGTGCTCGCTGGTGCCATTGAGAAAACGCTGGAGCGGATCAGCGCCTTTGTTACCAGGGAGCGCGACTTTACCAGTTCAGCCAGTCATGAGTTACGCACACCCATCACCGTCATTACCGGCGCGCTGGAGTTGTTGGAACAAAGTGAGCTGTCAGCAGCCGATGTGCAGGCGCTGGATCGGGTGCGGCGGGCGACGCTCGACATGAAAACCACCATTGAAATGTTCTTGTGCCTCGCGCGCGAAACCGATGACGGGTTGTATCAAGAACAGTTTTTAGTGACACCGCTGGTGCGCCAGGCAATCGATTTACAGCGCCATTTGCTGAGCCGCAAGTTGGTCGATGTTGAAATCGAACATCTCGACAACCCTTGCGTCCGGGGCCATCAACAGGCTTTTTCTATTGCGGTTAATAATCTGGTGCGAAATGCGTTCGAGCATACGCACACCGGGCAGGGGCCGATTACGATCCTGATCAAAACGCACGAGCTTTTCATCACCAATCAACTGTACAGCGATGCTGATGGACGGTACACGTCGACCGATGCGTCGTCTCACGGCTATGGTCTGGGGCTCGGGATTGTGCAACGGCTATGTGAACGCAATGGCTGGTCGTTTACGCTGCTCGCGGATGAGCAGCGAGTCGTCGCCAGGCTTTCGTGGTGACGACTGCAGACCGCTGTAGTGATCTAATTCCGATTTACAGAGCCCGTCACAACCTTCTACTTAGAATAAGTAAATAACTCCGACGCCTATTTCGGCTTCATAACTACTGCGAGCGATGGGGCTCTCCCGCACCTCAGTACTAAAATATTCAAACAACGCTTCGCCATAAATCTGCCAATTCTCATTGAGATAATCGCGGAAATTGTAATTGATTCCGACAGAGCGTAATCCACCACTCAGCCTGGTTTCATTGAGGCCGGATGTAATTGCCTGGGCTGAGGTGATGCCGAAACCATTGTTGGCGTATTCGCTGTCGTGAACAACCACTACAACGTTCAGTTCAGAACCGGTGCCGTCGATTTGGTCGCCGAAGCGGCGCCCAACACCAAATAAACCAAGGTTACCGTTGCCACCCGTCACGACCCGACCAACCAGCCAATAACGCCAATCAGCATCAAAAGCACGACGCGCTTGCAGCACCAGCTCAGCGCCTTCATCTTGCTCACCGAGTCCAGCTAATCGGCCGTCATCGGAATCACTTTCTTTCCGACCCTCATCGAAGCCTACAAGTGCCTCGAACAACCAACTATTAGCGCGAACACCACGCCAGCCGAGCGCTTCACCGGCAAAAAAGAACACATCGTCACCATTACGCCATTGCAGTCCGCCAGCAGGCTCGATTTCCAAGCCAAATTCGTCTGATCCTTCGTAGGCTGTTTCATATTCAACACCAAAGCCGAGACCAAAACTCCAGCCATCCTCGCCTCTGGAGAAGTCGTCGACCGACGCCAAAGGCACCAATGCGGTTTTTCCGTCCTGTGCGAATGCTGGTGGCAAGAAAACCGCATGGATAAATAAAGCCGTCAGTACAGCTGTTAGTTTTTTCATTTAAATTTTTCCTTTGTACGTTGGAATATTTCAGTATCCCCAATACAAGGTTTCTACTTAAGCAGCTTGTGTACAGATCACATGCAATCACACTTTATATGTATGTCCATGTGTAGTGGAACGCTGAATTTGGTCAGCTTTTTAGCAGTGTTATGTTATGACCTGGCGGTTTCACGAAACAACGAACGGCCGAAATTGAGGCAAATCGGACGTTCGGTTTTTACGAAGATCGGTTTTTTGGGATCCGCGATGCGCTCTAAGTTAGTTTTCGCGATAAAGCTTTTGCCCTTGCTCCTACAATGTTGTGGCAAAGCAAAAGAAAGATACTCGCCATCGGCGAAACCCGTGCAACGCAGTTGGTAAAATAAACAATGCGCTAATAGAGGCTGCAGCTGCCTAATCAGCCAAAACGTCTATTTGCGCCCAAATAAAACCACCGCCAGTGCCACAAACGCCAAAATAAAACAATAATAACTCTGCGTCACCACATCCCATGGCGATAGACCAAAACTAGCGCCAAGTAACAACGCCTGTGCGCCATAAGGCACCAAACCCTGGCTGATACAGGAAAAAATATCCAGCAGGCTGGCGCTGCGTTTTGGGCTGATGTTGTGATGCTCGGCTAAGTCTTTGCTGACGTCAGCGGCAATCACAATGGCAACGGTGTTATTGGCGATACAGAGATTGCTGATAAACACCAAAGCGGCAATCGCTAATTGCTGGGCTTTGTTGCCCGCCAGTACCAATTTTTCCGCCAGTTGATTGATGTGTGAAGCAATCCAGTTCAGGCCACCTTGTTGTTTCAGGAATTCGCCAAGCGCGCCAACAAACATCGACAGCAAGAAAATTTCCTGCATGCTGCCAAAGCCTTTAAAAATATCTTTGCCAAGATTGGCCAGTTGATAATCGGCAAAAACGATTCCTTGCAGCGCGGCCAGTACAATCCCCAGCAGCAGTACCACAAACACATTCAGCCCGGCCACGGCCAGGATCAGAATGGCGGCATATGGCAACACGCCAGTCCAGCTGAAGTCTTTGATTTCTATTGGCGTTTCACTGGAGCTGAACACCGCAAACAAGATAAAGGTCAAGATGGCCGCGGGCAGGGCAATTTTAAAATTCTCGCGAAACTTATCTTTCATTTCCGCGCCCTGAGTGCGGGTTGCGGCAATGGTGGTATCGGAAATAATCGACAGGTTATCGCCGAACATCGCGCCACTGAGCAGCACACCCGCCACCAGCGCGGGATCCAGGCCGCCTTGTTTCGCCAGGCCAACGGCTATTGGGGCTAATGCACCGATAGTACCCATGGAGGTGCCCATGGCGGTGGCGACTAAAGCTGAAATCACAAACAAACCCGGCAATAACCAGGCCGCGGGTACCAGACTTAATCCGGCGTTGACCATCGCATCAACACCACCGGTCGCCTGCGCCACTGTGGCAAAAGCGCCGGCCAGTAAGTAAATGATACACATGGTAATAATATTGCTATTACCAGCGCCTTTGACCATCACCTCAATAGATTGCGCCAGTGGTGCCCGGTTCAGCCAAATCGCCAGTACCAAAGCAGGGATAATGGCGACAGGCCCGGGTAACTGATAAAAAGCATAAGCCACGCCCTGACTTTGCAGATACAGACCTGTGCCTAAAAACAACAAGACGAACAGCAATAACGGCAATAACGACAGTTTTGCCTGCTGTTGGTTGACTAAATTCATTCACGTACTCCAATAAAATTCAATCTGCGACGGGTGTCGGCAGGTGCAAATGATCCAATAAAAAGTTACTTTAATTCATTCGCATATAACGCCTTGGAATATAAAGACGTCCAGAAGTCCTGTCAAATAACTTTCAGTTATGACTTAGCAGTGATGACTTCGCCGTTGAGTAACTACAGGAGTGACCCAGCCGTTGGCTGAATTCAGTCGTTTGCAGTGCGTTACATTAGCAATTTACATAATACTAGGGCAAAGCGGTTGATTTTCTGTAATTGAACGCCATATTCAGAGCCAGTACCCAGCTGCCGGTTTGATCCAACAGCTTGAGGTAAAACGTAGTCATGTCAGCCAATTACGTCAGCAAGCGGAGTCTTTATGTTTAATTTTTCTTATCAAAACCCCACCCGGATTGTGTTTGGCGAAGGGCAAATCAGTCAGCTGGCGACCTTAGTCCCCAAAGGCGCCAAAGTATTACTGACCTACGGCGGCGGTTCTATCAAACAAAATGGCGTGTATCAGCAAGTGATTAAAGCCTTAGAAGGCTTTGACGTTGTTGAATTTTCGGGTATTGAGCCAAATCCGTCGTTTGAAACTTTACTTAAAGCGGTCGAACTGGTGAAAGCCGAAAACATCACTTACTTATTACCGGTCGGTGGTGGCAGTGTGGTGGACGGCACCAAGTTTATTGCGGCAGCCGTGATGTTTGAGGGCGATCCGTGGGACATTCTGGCGAAAAAAGCGCCGGTCACCAAAGCGATGCCATTAGGTTGTGTGTTAACGCTGCCTGCCACCGGTACTGAAAGTAACGGTAACTCCGTTGTAACCCGCTACAGCACTCAGGAAAAATTGTCGTTCGCCAGCCCATTGGTGTACCCACAATTTGCGGTGTTGGATCCGACCGTTACCTTTAGCCTGCCGCCAAAACAAGTAGCTAATGGCGTGGTTGATGCGTTTGTGCATGTGATGGAACAATATATGACCTACCCGGTGAACGCTGCAGTGCAGGATCGTTTCGCCGAAGGTTTACTGCAGACGTTAATCGAGCAAGGCCCGCTGGCTTTAAAAGACCCACAAAATTATGACGTGCGCGCCAATGTGATGTGGGCAGCGACCATGGCATTAAACGGCCTGATTGGTCAGGGCGTGCCACAAGATTGGGCCACCCATATGATTGGTCATGAACTGACAGCTTTATATGGTCTTGATCATGCACAGACACTGGCGATTGTATTACCGGCGCTGCTAGAGCAACAACGCGCTCAGAAACGCGCCAAGCTTATCCAATACGGCAAACGGGTATTTAACCTGCAGCACAGTGACGAAGAACGGCTGATAGATGAAACCATCGCCCACACCCGCGCTTTCTTTGAGCAAATGGGTGTGCCAACCCGGATGGCCGATTATGGCATCAAAGCCGATGCGGTGGATGCACTGGTGGCGAAATTGGAGCAGCACCGGATGTTTAAACTGGGTGAGCATGGTGATATTACAATTGATGTGTCACGGCAAATTCTGACTGCCGCGCTCTAATAAGCAGCAACTTGCGGCAACTTCAAAGAAGTAAGTGATTCATCGTATTTTGATAGTTGTTGAGCTGATGAGTTGCGGTTTAGCGAAGTGTCTATTACCTAAATATCTGAAGGCAAATCGCCAAACCCAAAGCCCGGTACTTATACCGGGCTTTTTCGTCAGGGCTGGTCAGCCCCTAGCCGCTGCGGGTATGATGTGCGCCATTTCTAAACATTCAACAGCGATTTGAAGATGAGTGCATCTCAAACCCCAATTCTGGTCGTGCTTGCCGCAGGCATGGGGAGCCGCTTTGGTGGCGATAAACAACTGGCTGTGCTGGGCTCGACCGGCCGTACTTTATTACACTTTAGTGTGCTGGATGCTTATGCCGCCGGTGTGCGAACCTTGGTATTGGTCGTTCGGGAAAACATTATTGCGGCGCTGCAACAACAGGTGTTGCCATATTTCCCGTCAGATTTGACCGTGCAGTTGGTTCTGCAAAATCCTGCTGATTTGCCGGTTACAGATGTGGATATTAGCCAGCGGCAAAAACCCTGGGGCACAGCACATGCGCTGTGGTCAGCGCGGCAATTTCTGGCGCAGCAGCCGTGTATTGTGATTAATGCCGACGATTATTATGGCCAGACTGCGATGCGGTTGTTAGTGCAACATTTCGCCACGACCCGGGCTGAATGGGCGATGGTGGCTTTTCCTCTGTTGAAAACTTTATCAGCCCATGGTGGGGTCAATCGTGGCATTTGTCAGGTCAATGCTGATTATTTGCAAGCAGTGACAGAAGTGCATCAGATTAAGCAGCACGAGCAGAAATTTAGCGGTATTGATGTAAAAGGTGAGTCGATGCAGCTTGATGCGACGCAAGCAGTTTCCATGAATATCTGGGGTTTTACCCCAAGCATTGTGCCAGCATTAGAAAAAGCACTTTGTCGCTTTTTCGCATTAAAGCCAGATAGTAAAGCTGAATGTTATTTGCCAGCGGTGGTCGACAGTAGCTTGCAACAACAGCAAAAACTACGGGTTTACATGTCGCCGGACAGTTGGTTTGGCGTGACCTATCCGGCAGATTTGGCGGAAATTGTCGACTATTTTCAGCAACAGGTATTCTCGCAGCATGCATCCTCGCAACAGTGATCCTAAAAATGGCTTTTGCCATGAGCAATCACTGTTTTTTAATTTTTAGCAGGCCGGATTTTTTATATGACGACAGAAAATGCAGTAGCTTCATCAGCAAATAATAAGGCGCATCCGCTGGTGACGCCGGATGTGCTTGCTGCTTATCAATTACCAGCCGACACGCAGATCAAAGCTTTTGGTAATGGCCACATTAATAAAACCTTTTTATTAAGTGCGGCAAATCAAAGACTGATCCTGCAACAAATTAATACTTCAATTTTTCCGTCAGCGAACGATTTGGTGCAAAACGCTTTGAAAATTGAACGCCATTTATTGGCGAAACAACAACAAGGTTTATATCCGCTGCAAATTCTGCAGCAACAAGCCAAAGCCGACGGCAGTTATCTGGCAGGCGAGGCACAGGATTTACGGGCATTGCAGTTTATTGATCATGGCAGCAGCATTGAAGTGGTTGAATCGCCGGAGCAAGCATTTGCCGCAGCGCTGACCTTTGGCCAGTTTGCGGCGGCGCTGGCTGACTTTGATGCCAGTACTCTGGTGACAGTGTTACCGGATTTCCATAACCTCGGCATGCGTTTTTCCCAGCTGCAAGCGGCCATCACAGCGAATAAAGCCGGCCGTCTCGCAGCTTGTCAGCCGCTGGTCGATTTTTGTCTGGCGCAACAAGGTTTGGTCGATGAGCTTGCCGCTTTATGCCCGTCCTTACCGCTACGCGTCTGCCATAACGACACCAAAATCAATAACATGCTGTATTGCGCTGAGCAAGGTCGTGGCATTGCCGCTATTGATTTAGACACTTGTATGCCTGGGTATTGGCTGTTTGATTTTGGCGATATGGTGCGTACCTGTTGCTCGCCGGAAGCCGAAGATTCGCTGAATACCGACAAAGTGCATATTCGCCCGGAAATTTTTAAAGCCTTGGCCGAAGGATATCTGCAAGGTCTAGCCGGAGTGATTACGCCAGCTGAACAACAATCGTTATTGCTCGGTGCCAAAGTGATGTGCCTGATGATTGGCATTCGCTTTTTGGCCGATCACCTGAATGGCGATCTGTATTTTGCCATTAAGCGCAGCAACCACAACCTGCAACGGGCGCAGAATCAAATTCGCTTGTATCAGGATTTAATCGCGCAGCAATCTCAGCTGGCGGCTTGTTTTGACTGACTTGATTTCGTCCTGCCCAAAACTTTGTGTGGCGGGGCCAGGCCGGAAAAAGATAAAGAATAAAAAGGTAATGACATGACTTCTATCGGAATTTTTGGCGCCAATGGCCGGATGGGCCGTGCGCTGGTGACAGTCGCCACTGAGTTGCAAGGCAGTCAGTTACAAGGCAATGACAACGCAGCACAAAAACTGCAACTGACTGCTGCAACAGTACGCGCCGGTTCTTCGCTGATTGGCGTGGATGCCGGAGAATTAGCCGGTTGTGGTAAAAATGGTCTGAAGCTCACAGAAACAGCACTTAGCTCAGTACAGGAAGCTGACGTCTGGATTGATTTCACTATGCCGGAAGCGATGCTGGCACAGCTGGAACTGGCAGTTGCCGCCGGTAAAGCCATGGTGATTGGCGTTACTGGTTTGTCGGATGAACAATATGCCAAGGTGCAAGCGGCGAGCAAACTGATTCCGATTGTCTGGGCGCCGAATATGAGTGTTGGCGTAAATTTGCTGCTGCATCTGGTGCAAACCGCCGCCAAAGTGATGGGGCAGAGCGCTGATATCGAAATTATTGAAGCACATCATCGGTTTAAAAAGGACGCGCCAAGCGGCACCGCGCTGGCCATTGGTAACAGTATCGCCAAAGCCATCGGTCGTGATTTAAACGAGTGCGCGGTTTATGGCCGCGAAGGGATCACCGGTGAGCGTGACCAGCAGACCATCGGCTTTGCCACAGTGCGTGGCGGCGACATTATTGGCGACCATACGGTGCTTTTTGCTGACCTTGGCGAACGGCTGGAAATCACTCATAAAGCGTCGAGTCGCAGTACCTTTGCCCAAGGTGCGATGCGCGCTGCACTGTGGTTGCAAAATAAACAGCCGGGACTTTATTCTATGCAGCAAGTGCTGGGTTTAGCCGACTTAGCTTAGGTTTTTGAGCAATTGTCTGCAAAATTGCTGCAAAACCGTTATTTTTATAATTTTTCAAAAAAGGATTAGACCAAATCCAGCAAATAGCCTAAAATACTGCGGTTTGCCTGAACGGTCTGCTGACCATGATTCATTGGTAAAAAAGTTACCAGCGTTTCAAAAGTCAACAGTATCGCGGCAATAAAGAGTACACAAATTTTGGTCAGAACGGGTTGTAAAACATTGTCAGTTTTCGCCCGTTTTTTGCTGTTTGGAGGTTACCTTGACTAAGTCCGCCCTGCTCGTACTGGAAGACGGCACCGTATTTCGCGGTACAGCCATTGGCGCTGAAGGTGTTTCAGTTGGTGAAGTGGTGTTTAACACTTCGATGACGGGATACCAGGAAATTTTGACCGATCCGTCGTACGCTGAGCAAATGGTCACGCTGACCTATCCCCACATTGGTAATACCGGCACCAATGATGAAGATGAAGAATCCGGTAAAGTTTGGGCCAAGGGCCTGATTATTCGTGACCTTCCTCTTCTCGCCAGCAATTTCCGCAATCAACGCTCTCTTAGTCAATATCTCAAAGATCACAACATTCTTGGCATCGCCGACATCGACACCCGTAAACTGACCCGAATTCTGCGCGAAAAGGGTGCTCAGAACGGCTGCTTAATGGCCGGGGATATCGATGAAGCCAAAGCCTTAGAGCTGGCGCGCAGCTTCCCTGGCCTTTCTGGCATGGATCTGGCGAAAGAAGTTACCGTATCAAAAGCTTACGAATGGAATGAAGGCAGCTGGGCTTTAGGCGAAGGTCATCGCAAAGCACCAGAGTCGAAGTTTCACGTCGTTGCCTACGATTTTGGGGTGAAACGCAATATTCTGCGCATGTTAGTCGACCGCGGCTGCAAATTAACGGTGGTTCCGGCCAAAACTTCGGCTGCTGAAGTGCTGGCAATGAACCCGGATGGCATCTTCTTATCCAACGGTCCTGGTGATCCGGCGCCTTGTGATTACGCCATTAAAGCCATCGAAGAATTCCTGAAAACCGATATTCCGGTGTTTGGTATTTGCTTAGGCCATCAGTTACTGGCGCTGGCCAGTGGTGCCAAAACGCTGAAAATGAAATTTGGTCACCATGGTGGTAACCACCCGGTGCAAAACCTCGACAACAAAAAAGTGCTGATCACGGCGCAAAACCACGGTTTTGCGGTTGATGAAGCGACGATGCCGGCCAATTTACGGGCAACGCACAAATCATTGTTTGACGGTTCACTGCAAGGTATTCATCGCACCGATAAACCGGCGTTTAGCTTCCAGGGTCACCCTGAAGCCAGCCCGGGTCCGCATGAAGCTTCTGAATTGTTTGACCATTTTATCGATTTGATGACCCAAGCTAACGCGAAATAAGCCAGGAAAAGAGACGAGATATGCCAAAACGTACTGACCTAAAAAGTATTCTGATCCTTGGTGCCGGCCCGATTGTCATCGGCCAGGCTTGTGAATTTGACTATTCAGGCGCCCAAGCCTGTAAAGCGCTGAAAGAAGAAGGTTACCGGGTTATTCTGGTGAACTCGAACCCAGCGACCATCATGACCGACCCGGAAATGGCCGATGCGACTTACATCGAACCTATTCATTGGCAAGTTGTGGAAAAAATTATTGCCAAAGAGCGGCCATGTGCGGTGTTACCGACCATGGGCGGGCAGACTGCGCTGAACTGTGCGCTGGAATTAGAGCGTCACGGTGTACTGGCCAAATACAATGTCGAAATGATTGGCGCGACCGCTGATGCCATTGATAAAGCAGAAGATCGGGGTCGTTTTGATAAAGCGATGCGTTCCATTGGTCTGGCTTGTCCACGTGCCGGTTTTGCCCATTCCATGGAAGAAGCTTATGGCGTACTGGAAACTATTGGTTTCCCTTGTATTATTCGCCCTTCTTTCACCATGGGTGGCTCAGGCGGTGGTATTGCTTATAACCGCGAAGAATTTGAAGAAATCTGTACCCGCGGCCTCGATTTATCACCAACCAAAGAGTTGTTGATTGATGAATCGCTGATTGGCTGGAAAGAATATGAAATGGAAGTGGTGCGGGACAAAAACGATAACTGCATCATTGTTTGCTCAATTGAAAACTTCGACGCCATGGGCGTGCATACCGGTGACTCGATCACTGTTGCACCAGCCCAAACCCTGACCGACAAAGAATACCAAATTATGCGTAATGCCTCTTTGGCGGTACTGCGTGAAATTGGTGTTGAAACCGGTGGTTCAAACGTGCAGTTTGGCATCAACCCGGTCGATGGCCGGATGGTGATCATTGAGATGAACCCGCGGGTGTCACGTTCATCAGCGTTAGCGTCCAAAGCAACCGGTTTCCCGATTGCTAAAGTTGCCGCCAAGCTGGCGATTGGTTACACACTGGATGAACTGGCCAACGATATTACCGGTGGTCGCACCCCGGCGTCGTTCGAGCCAAGTATCGACTACGTTGTGACCAAAGTGCCACGCTTTAACTTCGAGAAATTTGTTGGCGCTAACGATCGCTTAACCACCCAGATGAAATCGGTCGGTGAAGTAATGGCGATTGGCCGTAACCAGCAGGAATCACTGCAAAAAGCGTTACGTGGTCTGGAAATCGGCGTTAGTGGTTTGGATCCAATCATCGATTTAAATGCGATTGATGCCAAGGAAAAAATCACCCGCGAACTGCGTGAGCCTGGTTCTCACCGGATTTGGTACATCGGTGATGCTTTCCGTTTTGGCATGAGCATGGAAGAAATTTTCAAGCTGACCAATATCGACCCATGGTTCCTGGTGCAGATTGAAGATTTAATCAAAGAAGAAGCTGCGGTTAAAGCAGGTGGTTTTGCCGGTTTAGATCAAGCACGTCTCACTGTATTAAAACGCAAAGGTTTTGCTGATAAGCGCATCGCTGAATTACTGGGCGTCGCTGAGGCCGAAGTGCGCAAAAAACGCCACGGTTATGGCTTACATCCGGTTTATAAACGCGTTGATACCTGCGCCGCAGAATTCGCTTCTGATACCGCTTATATGTACAGCACTTATGATGAAGAGTGTGAAGCGGCACCGACTAATCGCGATAAAATCATGATTATCGGCGGTGGTCCAAACCGTATCGGTCAGGGCATCGAATTCGATTATTGCTGTGTGCATGCGGCGTTAGCGCTGCGCGAAGACGGTTACGAGACCATTATGGTCAACTGTAACCCGGAAACAGTTTCGACCGACTACGATACTTCAGATCGCTTGTACTTCGAGCCTATTACGCTCGAAGACGTGCTGGAAATCGTGCGTAAAGAGCAGCCAAAAGGCGTGATCGTGCAATACGGTGGGCAAACACCACTGAAATTAGCCCGCGCTTTAGAAGCTAATGGTGTGCCGATTATTGGTACTTCGCCGGACGCGATTGACCGTGCTGAAGATCGCGAACGTTTCCAACAAGCGGTTGAGCGTTTAGGCTTAAAGCAGCCGAAAAACGCGACTGTCACAAGCTTAGAAGAAGCTATTACCAAAGCGCCGGACATCGGTTATCCGATGGTGGTTCGCCCGTCTTACGTGCTGGGTGGCCGCGCCATGGAAATCGTCTATGACGATCAGGATTTACGCCGTTACATGACCGAAGCCGTAAGCGTCTCCAACGATTCGCCAGTGCTGTTAGACCGTTTCCTCGATGACGCGATTGAAGTCGATATCGATGCAATTTGTGACGGTACCGAAGTGATTATCGGTGGCATCATGGAGCACATCGAACAAGCTGGCGTACACTCGGGTGACTCTGCCTGTTCTTTACCACCACATAGCCTGAGTAAAGAAATTCAGGACGTGATGCGCGAGCAGGTGAAAAAGCTGGCGCTGGAACTGGGTGTGGTTGGTTTGATGAACACGCAGTTTGCGGTAAAAGACAACGAAGTCTATCTGATTGAAGTGAACCCGCGTGCAGCGCGTACCGTGCCATTTGTGTCTAAAGCGACCGGCATGGCGGTGGCAAAAGTGGGCGCCCGTTGTATGGCTGGTCGTTCGCTGGCCGAGCAGGGCATCACTCAGGAAATCATTCCGCCGTACTTCTCAGTGAAAGAAGTGGTGATCCCGTTTAACAAGTTCCCGGGTGTTGACCCGTTACTTGGCCCAGAAATGCGTTCAACCGGTGAAGTGATGGGCGTTGGCGAAACTTTTGCTGAAGCTTTTGCTAAAGCCGAGTTAGGCGCTGGCACCTTAATTCCAACTGGTGGTCGTGCTTTACTTTCAGTACGGGATAGCGATAAAGTGCGCGTAGTTGAGCTGGCAAAGACCATGTTGGCACTTGGCTTTGAACTTGATGCGACTGGCGGCACCCATAAAGCGCTGGCAGCAGCAGGGATTGAGTGCCGGGCCGTCAACAAAGTGTTTGAAGGTCGTCCGCATATTCTGGACCGGATTAAAAACGGTGAATACAGTTATATCGTCAACACCACTGAAGGTCGCCAGGCCATTGAAGACTCCAAAGTCTTACGCCGTGGCGCGTTACAACACAAAGCAAATTACACCACCACACTGAACGCAGCTTTTGCCACATGTAATGCCAATTCGGCCAATGCATTTGCCAATGTCAATTCAGTGCAGGAGTTACACAAGAGAGTGAACGGATGAGTCAAATCCCAATGACAGTTCAGGGTGCGCAAGCACTTCGCGACGAACTGCATGAGTTAAAAAGCGTCAAGCGGCCAGCCATTATTCAGGCGATTGCTGAAGCCCGGGCGCATGGTGATCTGAAAGAAAACGCTGAGTACCACGCCGCGCGTGAAGCCCAAGGTTTTTGTGAAGGTCGTATTCAGGATATCGAAGCCAAGCTTTCGAATGCCCAGATCATTGATATCACCAAGCTGCCGAACAGCGGCAAAGTGATTTTCGGTGCCACTGTCACCATTTTGAATCTTGATACGGAAGAAGAAGTGACTTATCAGGTGGTTGGCGATGATGAAGCCGATATTAAAAACAACCGCATTTCGGTTAATTCGCCAATCGCCCGTGGGCTGATTGGTAAAATTGTCGAAGATGTGGTGAATATTAATACGCCAAGCGGCATCGTTGAGTTTGAGATTACACAGGTGAAGTATCTCTAATCCACGGGTAGGATGAAAAAAAGCGACTTTATCAGTCGCTTTTTTGTTTTCTACATCCATGTAGAAAATCCCTGCGGGACCAGCTGAAGCTGTCCACAAAACGGCAGGATAGCCGTTTTGCACAACGTAGTTGCCGAAGGCGAGCTACATGGATGTGGCGAGTGTAAAACGCTCCCGGCGTTTTTGTGTTTTCTACATCCATGTAGAAAATCCCTGCGGGACCAGCTGAAGCTGTCCAAAAACGCTCCCGGCGTTTTTGTGTTTAGTGCCGGCGAGAAACCAAACTGGGGCGGCTGACTCGATAACTGAGCCATTTCTCCAGTAATGACAACACCAGTAACGGCACAAATGCCACATACAACAACGAGGCACCACTCAGGGTGGAGGGTAAAATAGCCAGCAGGCTCGCCATTGTTAAGCTAAGTGACGCCCATCTACCTTGCCATCGCCGGATTGGATAACTGGATAAACACCCGGCGCTGTGGCTCAGGGTACAGCACAGATTGATCGTGGCTATCAGCACAAATAGTGCCTGCGCCCGCCACTGATCCAGCAGCAGTTGCAGCTGATAGCCGTCCAGCAGACTGGCTGCCGCGCCAAACAGCAGATACAGGTTTGCTGACACCATTAGTTTGTTGACTGGCCTTTGATGTCGGCATAACCAAAACTGCACCAACACCAGCAGGGCGCTGTATTCAAATGCGCGTAACCAACGGGCAAAATCGTCCTGACCTTGCCAACTGGCGTACAGCACAAAAAAAGTCAGCGGCCCAAACTGGGTGGCGCGCAGCAGCCGTTGATAACGGCTGTTATGTTGCTTTTTTGCCGCTGATTGGTGAACTTCTACTGGCAGCGGCGCGACCTTGCCTTTGACCTTGTGCAACAACTCAAACACAACTCACCTCGTCGCTACTGAATTTTTTGCCTTGTTCCTGATCTTCGTGACGGCCGGCTACATCCCAGAAACTGCAGTGGCTGGTGTATTGGTCGAGCAGGACGGGCGAAACAACCACGGCTAATCCAGGTTCTGTCAGCAGCGGTTGGTTACTTAACCAACCGCCATCGCCCAGTTTTACCGAGGGCTGCTGTAGATCCTGACAGAGCAGATAATCGCCAAATGCACCTTCGTGGTAGACACAATCAGCTAATAATGCGGCAACCACCTGACCGGCGCGCGTCAGGATCGCCGTTTCTCCGACTTGGGCCCCCAGTTGATACCTTAAGCCGTGCTGCCTCGCTTGTAGTGCCAGTTGTAAGGTTGACCAAATGCCGCCACATTTAGACACCCGTAGGTTCAGTGCCGGCTGGTATCCTGCTTCGAGTAAATAGCTGATATCACTAAAGCGGCAACAGGACTCATCCAGCATGATGATGACCGGTTGACCTGTGGTGCGGTCCAGCCAGCAACCTGTTGCCAGCTCCGCAAAGAGCGCCAGATACCCGTGCCGATCAGCAGCTGCAAGCGGTTGTTCAATGCTTTCAACTCCCAACGCCAACAAGGCCGGGATCGCCTGCCTGGCCTGCTGTAACGTCCAGGCACCATTGGCATCAACCCGCCAGCGGGTGTGTGGATGTTGGTGCTGCAAATGACGTAACAACGCCAGTTCGCTATCCAGATCACAGCCAACTTTGAGCTTAAATTGCTGCAATTGCAGCGCTTGATAAGCGCGTTGATAACGGCCAAGTTCGGATTTTTCACTAACATCCAGTGTTTTTTGCTGGCTGATGCCGTAGGTGCCGGAATAAAGCACTGCACCATCCAGCCCGTCGGGTAATCCAGCCGCTGCTGCCAGTAAAGGCGCCAGTGGCTGGTTCAGGCAATGTCCGGCCAAATCCAACAAGGCTAAATCTACTGCAGTGCGCACACAACTTTCGTCCGGCTTCAACGTCGGGTGTAGCAGATAAAAATCCTGCAGATAATCCAGCACCCCGATAACATCGGTGAAATGCCGGCCTACTAAGGCCGGTAATACCACAGTGCTCAGGGCGGCGACCACCGACTGATGCGTTTCGCCACTGACATAATCGCGCGGCAGCACTTCGCCATACCCTTGTTTGCCGCAGGCAGAGGTCAGTTGCAGTACAATGCCGGTCACTCCAGCGCGTTGATGGGTGGCATGGTTAAAACTCAGCACAAAGGGGATGTGAATCTGATGCAACTGTATGTGACTGATCACTAATGGCTGATGAAAACGGCCGAGCGCTGTCATAACCAATGCTCCGGCAATACCATCAGCGGCTGCACTTTTGGCATGGCTTGCTGCAAATTGTCGGCAGCCTGTACTGGCCGGTCATGCAGGAAATCATCAATATCCAGAATGCTTTGTTGCATATCTGCGGTAAACGCCAGTAAATGGCGTTGTTCCAGCCCGCCCTGATAGGCCTTGGCAACGGTGTTTTGCGGTGCTATCTGTAAATAACTGCGTAAACGTCCGGTATCCATCATGGGATCGGCGCTGACATACAGATAAAACCGTGGCAACTGCGCCAGTGGATCGGTACTAATGGTGGTCCGCAGCAGGTTAAATTGCGTCAAACCGCCAACGGCGAGGTAAAACTCGCGGCTAAAACGACGCTGCGAATAGCCATCAGTGCTGATGGCCCAGTGATAAAACGGATCGGCGGTAAACAGGCCTGCGCCCTTATCACCGTTGTGCTCAGGGATCGTTGAAGGAAAATACTGCCCGGCCGGCGCATTGATCAAATCGGCAATGGTAAAAGGCAGCGGTAATTTAGAAAACAGACCCGGAGTGGTGAACACCAGACGACGAATGCCCCGATCCGGATAACTGTTGATATAACCGGTGAGGATATGTGCAGCAAAACTATTGGCCCACAGATTCAGCTCCAGCCGCGGATGACGCTGACGCACCAATTGCACCATCTGATCCAGACTGTCGGTCCAGACCGGCCAACGATCGACATGACCGGGCTGGCGGATCAACACCGGCCTGGTTGTTGTTGGCTCAGCCACATCTGCCGGCACTGGCAATTGCACCAGGGACACCCCGGCCGATGACTGACCCGCGCCGACCCGATCAAAGGCATACACGGTGTATCCTAAGATCCTCAGATACTCAGCACTGCCATAAAACCAACCGCGATGACTTTGCAGGCCATGATTGTAGATGATGGCTTTCCCATTGCTGCGCCCTGGTAGCCAATAGGTGTATTTCAGCTGATAACGCACGGTTTTACCGGACTGGCTAAGCAGCGGATCGGTATAGTTCAATACCCCCTGTTTGCCGCTGTGATTCAGCTGAAAAAAGGCGCTGCTGGTGGCGTGGCTGAACAACGGCATCAACCACAGACTGAATAGCACAGTCACGAAGATAAAAGGTTGGAACATTCGAAGACAAATTTTAGGCAACATGTTGATTTCCTTGGGCAGCGCTGCTGCCGATAATGTCAAAGGCGGCGCTGAGGCTTTCATCAGCAGTCAGTGGTACGGTTTTAAACTGGGCTTCGCGTACGCCAGCAGCAACCCGGCGACGTTTAAACAACTCTAAGGCGCCTGGCGCCAGCGCGTGAACCTGCACCGGGACCAGCCGTTGGGATAATCGTTTACTGCGATACTCGATATTTTGCTGTTGCAGCGCCTGTTCAAACGCCGCGGCAAAAGCCGACAGGTCCGGCTGGCCCGGAGATTGGCAAAACTCAGCAAACAACTGATAACCACCGGCTTTAACGGACGCCAGACACTGGAAAAACACCAGTTTTAGCTCAGTCTGCTGCTCGGCGCTGGCTACGGCTGCCAGCACCTGCTGCTCATAGATTTTTTCGCCGGTGATATTGGTGACACCTTTGCCTTTTTGAATAAAATCAATCAGCGGTGTGGTGCCTAAAAAGCCACGAACGGCCACAATATCATTTAAATCATAGCGATATAGGCCAGCGGTGTTGGTGAAATACAAATAATAATGCTGGTCAATTTCCAGTTGATCGGCCAGTAGAAACTCAGGTTCACCTTGTTGCACCGTGCTGACGGGGGCAAACTCAAAAAAGTTATCATCGATAGTCAGCACGCCAGCACTCTGATCCAGCGCCAGCGGTACTGAGCCGCGGATTTCTGAGGCAAGAAAGCCCAGATCTTTGATGTGCACCTGACCATACCATTGTTGCATTTTTTGCAGAAAAAAAGCCGAATTGCCGCCGGTCCAGCAGGCGATGACCACCAGTTTGGGCCAATAATGGTAAGGTCTGAGCAGTTGCTGCGGATCTTGTTGCGCCAGCATACGTAGCTGGGCAGCCCGGACCGGATCGGCTTTGCACAGCGGCAACAAGCGGGCACGGATCTCCGGCTCAATCGCAAACTGCGGATGAATGCCGCCTTGTTCCAGATCCTGCAGCAACCATTCTTGCCATTTGGCACCTTTTTCCGCCAGTAAACTTAAGGTGGACGGATTGGTCGACGACACCAGGCTCACGTCGGCATCGGCCAGACCCAACCGTAGGATGGTGTAATAACGGGCGTCATAGTCGCTGATGCAATACACGTCGTACGGCAGCAGATATTTATGCCGGATAGCCTCGTCCAGATCCTGGATATATTGTCCCGAAATGGAGCCGTAAGGGGTACCGTCCGGCGCGTGTCCCTCTACCGCCGGTGACACAATGACCAGCGATTTACCGGAAAAAGCACCCGGATGATTTTGCTGCAGACTATAACCCCACAATCTGGCCGCATCCTGATGAGCCGATTGTTTTTGTGCCACCGTCACCGGAATAAACTTCGGCTGACCGGTAGACCCGCTCGTGGTGGCGTAATAACAGGGTTTACCGGCCAGTAACACATCGGCTTCACCGTGCAGGTGGCGCTGGATATAAGGTCGTAGTGTTTCATAATCCTGCAATGGCACCTGGACACGGTAGTCGGCCAGACTGCCGGTGCTGGCAAAACGGTGGCGACGGCCAAACTCTGTTTCGGCTTGTTGTTGCAAGATCCGGCTTAGCAGTTGCAGTTGATAATAGCGGCTGTAACGACAGCGGAATTTAAAACCCCGCATGGCGCGATCGCCACTTAAGGCAAATTTCAGTTTGAAATCTCGTTGTTGCCTTAATGTACCCCGGTCGACGGCGGAGTCGGCCCGGCGCATGGCGCGCCAGTAACTCAGTGCAATGCTGGCGCGGATCAACAATGCCATCAGTTTGATGTCAGCGTTATGCATCAGCCGCGCCAGCAAGCCAGGTTTTTGCGCTGGTATTGCAAGCAGATGTTGGGTCATGCCATTTCCTCCAGTACGGCCGCAGCCTGCTGGCTGACCGGCAACAGCAGTTCAGTACAGAGCTGACTCAAGGCACTGACTTGCTGATGCAAATAAAAATGGTCGCCGTCAAACTGTCGCAAGGGGGTCTGGCTATCGAGGACCTGACGCCAGGCAGTAATTTCAAACGGACTGACCAGCCGGTCTTGCCGGCCCGCTAACAAGGTCGCCTGTAGCTGACGGGCTTTGGTACATGGCCGGTATTGATAACGTTCCAACATGGCGTAGTCGGCGCGAAGGATCGGCAGCACCATTGCCAGCAAGTGAGGATCCTGCAGCAATTCCTGCGGGGTGCCGCCTAACCTGCGCAATTCATCAATTAACATATCGTTGGTCAAATGCGAACGCCTTGCCCGGACCGGCAATTGGGGAGCCGGTCTGGCCGACAACAGCAAATGATGCACGGGTTTGTGCAGTGCCTGTAACTGTAACGCGGTTTCAAATGCCAATAACGCCCCCATACTGTGACCAAACAGCAGCAGGTCACCCGGATAATGCCGGAGTGCTTCGGCACATTCGATGGCCAGCTTACGCAGGTCTTGCGGCAAAGGTTCATGGCGACGTTCATCACGACCAGGCAATTGCACGGTCAGTAAATTGAGGTTGGCTGGTAACGCCGTGAGCCAGGGCTGGAAAATCCGACTATTGCCGCCGGCGTAATGAAACGCCACCACGGCTGGCGCCATTGGATCGGTATAACGAAGAGCTTTAATTACACTAAATTGCGAAAGTAATCTGGACATTCTCGAACTCCTTGTGAATTTTTGCGCCAAACAGGCCGCCGCAGAGTGTGCGGGCGGCCCTCCTTAACGGGCGAAAACGTTGTTTCCTGCTTAGCAGCCGGGTTCAGCCGCCAGTTCTGCCAGCTGCACCTGTGCCAGTTGTTCAATCGATGGACCGGCCAGTAATGCCATACTGGAAATCCCCAGTCCTAATTGCGTCAGTAGCTGTTTACTCAACTGGTTGGTGGTCAGCGAATCCACCCCTAGTTGGGTCAGGCTGACTTTTACATCTACCTGGGGCGCCTGGTAGCGCAGCAGCGCGGCCACTTGTTGTTGCAGGGCCTGCTGCAGCGCTTGTTTACGTTCTGGCAGTTCCAGGCTCATCAGCTGTTGTCGGAAAGCCCGGCCAGCACTGTGCTGCTGGCCAAATTGCTGCACAATCTGACTAAAACGACCCGAGCTGCGGGCCGACTGATTGGCGTTAAACCAAAGTGGCCATTCGATGTCCATAATTCCAAGCTGGGTTTCGTCGCGATTCAGCGCCTGTTGCAGCTGTTCAAAGGCATAGAGATCAGCAATGGCATGAACGCCCTGTTCGGCCAAAATGGTACGCACCTGCTCGTCGCGGGCGACCATTCCTGCGCCGGCCAGCGCCCCCCAGTTCACCGAAAGCGCCGGTAAGCCCTGACGACGCCGCCAGTGGCAGAGCTCATCGAGGAAATTATTTGCGATGACATAGTTGGCCTGCCCCGGATTTCCGACCAAAGCCGACACCGACGAGCAACAGATAAATCGTTGCAACTGGCCTTGCGGCAGAGTCGCAAGCGCCTGATGCAGGTGCAGACTGCCCAGTA
The DNA here is from genome assembly GCF_001669775.1 of Rheinheimera sp. SA_1. GTDB lineage: Bacteria > Pseudomonadota > Gammaproteobacteria > Enterobacterales > Alteromonadaceae > Pararheinheimera. Next base: position 140,422 of record NZ_LXWK01000011.1, on the reverse strand, counting down.
CTTTTGGCGCCAGCACCTTTCTGAAGTCAGTTGCGGTTAAATCTCGCAGATAGCCATCGGCCAATACGCCAGCGCAGTGCACGACCACCCGCAGCGGCTGTTGTGGCTGATTGGCAAGCGCAACCGCCCGGTGCACAGCCGCAGCGTCGGTGACGTCCAGGGCAACAATGTCTACCTGCACACCTTGGTGTTGTAACTGGCGCAGGCTGGCAGCGTCGATTTGACCACTGCGGCTGGCCAGCACCAGCCGTGAAGCCCCCCAGCTCGCCAGTTGCCGGGCGAGTGCCAGACCAAAACCAGCGGTCCCCCCGGTGATTAACACCGAACTGCCGGGAGCTAACCAGGGGGTGGTCACCGGTGCTAACAACAGCAGTTGTTGCTGTTGCAGCTGCACCGCGCTGAATTCGTTGTTGCTGTGGTCAGTTTGTGCCAGCAGTGCTGCCGGGCAACAACTGGCTTGTGGCATTGCGTCGTGATGGTCGCGGATAAATTGCAGCGCTGTATTTAGCAAACCAGCATGGGCAGGCAAGCTGGTCAGGGCGTCTAGCGCCGGTTGCCACAGATTTTTTTCACCCATTGGCTCATTTGCCTGCACCGGCTGCTGACTCAAATCAATCAAACTGCCTTGTTCGGTGACAAAACGCAGCAACTTGGAGCGGATCTCCGTACCCGCAGCTGAAATCACCAGCGCAAAAGGCGGCTGCTGTTGTAATGGCCGGAAGAAACTCAGGTCGTGGCAGCCAAAATGTTGGATATCAGGGTTTTGATGGTCCGTTGGTTCGTTGGCTGGTTGATCGCTTAATACGGTCACCTGAAGTTGCAAGTGCGAGGCCAGGTGAACCAGCGCCTGTTGCAGCGGTGGTGGCAGATCGGCCAACAGGATCCTGCTGTGACTGGCAGGCTGCAGCAGATGAGTCAGACAATAAAAGGCTGCGGCATAATGCGGCAACTGGCCAATCTGACCGGTGGGGAAACCAGCCGGCAGTGGCAATAACTGGCTGGCATTGGCCAGCACCTGGCTGGATAAACGTTGTGGCTCCATGCTGCACAACACCAAATCGCCTTGTTGCAACAACAGCGGGTTGGCTTCAGCGATCACCGGCAACTGGTGCACCTTAGCCACAGCCAGCAATGGGGCGGCTTCGCCTTGCCAATAGGCTGGAGCCAACGCAGCAGTCTGCACGCTCAGACTGACATGCTGATCGCCAGACTCGGGGGCGGTTACCTGACTCCAGGCCACCAAATCAGCGGTTAGCGCCCGCAGTTCGACGGCTTGTGCGGTACTGCCCTCGGTTTGTTGCCACAGGTCAACGTCGGCTGGTTGCGCGGTGAGTTGTCGCAGATAACGCTGCGCATCGCGCCAGGCAGTGTCGCTGGCCTGATCGCGAATTTGCAGCTCCTGCAGCACTTGTTGCAGTTGGCTGCGGGTATCGCCGCTCAAATCCAGGTTCTGACAAAACACCATCGGGTATTCATTGATGATGGCGGCGCTTAACCCGGCCAAAGTGGCCTGCGCCAGTGCGGTATTCCGATCGGTTGGCAATACGTGACAAGCTGCAACAGTAAAACGCAGATAACGCCAGCGCCGTTGTCCATCGTCCAGCGCGGCCAGCAATTGCCGGCTGATTTGTGCCTGGACTGTGAGTTGTTCAACCAACATTTCGCCAAGTAATTCAGGGCTTTGTGCCAATGCCACACCGCTGAAATCCAGTAGGACTTCGGGCTGTTCCCGTAACTGCACAGGCAACCGGGTGCTGGACTGCGACAATAATTCTCCATCAGGGAGGGTCGTGATGAGCTGCAATAAGGCGGCAGCACTGTACGTGCGTACCGTCACACCACGTTGTTGCAAAGCGGCAGCGCAACCAAAGGCCAGCTCACTGCCATCGTCAATCAACAGGACCTGGCGGGGTAAAGGGTGTTCAGCGGGGCTGCCTGATTGCGCGAACCATTGCAACTGATAATTCATTGGGTTTTGCACTTGCTGACGTGAGCCACTTAGTTCGATCGCCCGGCATTCCAGTTGTTCCAGCAACAAACACAGCTCGCCGACTTCATTGTAAAGTTCCAGCTGGCACCACAGGCTGCGACCGTTTTTTTCCAGGATCCGGCAGCGGCTGTAACACAGCTCACCAGGTAACTGCAGCAGGGTTAACCGGCTACAACTGTTGGGAACATACGCCGGTCCGTCGCTGATGGCCGCCAGCAATGACTGAAAAGCACCATCCAGCAAGGTTGGGTGCAGCAGATATTGCCCGGCCTCCTGCTGCGCAGCTGTACCTGATTTCAATCTCGCGATCACGCCATCCGGGGTGGTTTTCAGCGCGGTCAACGTCTGAAAGGCCGGGCCGTAATTCAGCCCGATACTTGCTGCATGTTGATAAAACGCCTGCACCTGTGCCGGGTTTTCTGTCAGCGTTAACAAATCTTCGCCGCTAAGTTCAGGTACCGGCACCGGGAACTGGCAAAATGTGGCACTGGCGTTGAGCTGCCACTGACTGAACTTGTCTGCCTGATCACGGCTGTACAATTCAAGTTTTCGCTCGGTACTGTGGTAACGCAGTTCGGTTTTCAGCACCGCCTGCGCCGGGACTTGCAGCATTTTTTCAATCTGGAATTGCTCCAGTGTCAAACTGGCACCACCGCCCAATTCCGCCGCTGCGCAAAATATCGCGTCGATGATGCCAGCACCCGGAAATACCACGGTGGCGTTGACCTGGTGTTCGGTCAGGTATGGCATAAAATAACGGTTGATTTCGCCGCCCCAGCCTGTACCAGCGCCGGGCAGTTGTTCATTCAGGTACACTGCACCCGAGCGGCCAATCCGCCGTTCGACCGAACGGCCCGATTCCCGCCATAAGTGTTCCCGTTGCCACGGGTACAGCGGCAGTGCGACATAATGCGCCAGCGGACCATAAAATGCCTGCCAGTTAATAGCGCCGCCCTGACAGTAAAAGTTGGCCAGTTCCTGTTGGAAAAACCGCTGTTCATCAGCTTTTCGTTGCAAACTGGCTAGTTGCACCAGTTCAAGCGATTGCTGTTGCATCAGCTCGCGGATATTGTTTTTTAACACCGGGTGCGGGCCGAGCTCTAAAATTGCGTCTGGGGTCAGCTGCAGCACTGATTGCAGGCCTGCTGCAAACAACACCGGTTGCCGGACATTCTGCCACCAGTAACCGGCGCCCAGTTCTTTGCCTGAAATCAGTGCACCTGTGACGGTCGACACCAGCGGGATGTTGCCGGGCCTTGGGCGTATATCTGCCAGCACCTGCAGCAATTCAGTCCGGATCCCGTCCATCTGGCTGCTGTGATAGGCAATTTCTACCTGCAGCGCCCGGCAAAACACCTGTTGTTGTTCCAGCTGCAGTTGCAGGGCTTGCAACTGGTCGCGCGGGCCTGCGACAGTGAGCGCTGTCGGACTGTTAATCGCGGCAATTTCGACCGCAGGAAAATCTGCTAATAACGCCTGACAGCTGACTTCGTCGAGTCCAACGGCCAGCATCGACCCTTGTAGTTCGGAGCATTGTTGTTGCAGGCGGCTGCGGTGAAAACTGACTTTACAGGCATCGTCCAGGGGCAAAGCCCCGGACAAATAAGCGGCAGCGACTTCACCCACACTGTGGCCAATCAACACGGTTGGCTTGACGCCGTAGTGCGCCCATAATTCAAATAACGCCACTTGCAAAGCGAAATTGGCCGGTTGTGCCACCTGTGTTTCTGCCATGCGCGAACTATGTTGGTCTTTTTGCATTTCGCTTAAAATCGACCAGCCGGAGATTTCACGAAATACCTGGTCGACCCGTTCCAGCGCATGCCGGAATACCGGTTCAGCCTGATAGAGTTGTTGACCCATACCCCACCACTGCGGGCCCATCCCGGTACACACCATCGCCACCCGCGTCAGTTGTGGCTGGCTCTGATTGAGGTTGAGTTCGGTGTTCTGCTGTTGCAACACTTGTAGTTGTTGCAGTAAGTCAGTGGTATTTTCCGCCAGAATACAAAACCGATGACTTAAGGCTGACCGGCGTTCGCTCAGGCTGTACACCAAATCAGTGAGTTTGATGTTGTCCGATTGTTGCAGTAGTGCAGTAAAACGTTGCAATACCGCTTGCAAGGCCCGACCAGAGCGGGCACTGAAGGGCACCAGCATCAAGCGATCCTGCTGTACGGCACCACCGGTAGGATGCTTCCGTTCAGCTGCGCTGGCGCTTCGGACAATGACATGGCCGTTACTGCCACCATAACCAAAAGAATTCACCCCGATATAGTGGGTTTTTTCGCGCTCAAGCGGCGTTAGTTCGGTGACCACTTTGAGTGGTAGCCGATCAAAAGGGATTTCCGGATTGGGGGTGTGAAAGTGCAGATTGGCTGGCACTTGTTTTTCCCGGGCGATCAAGCAGGCTTTAATTAATCCAGCCATCGCTGATGCCGCTTCAGTATGGCCAATATTGGTCTTCACCGAACCCACCAGGCAAGGCTGGTTGAGTGGTCGTCCGGCGAGTGCCCGGCCCAACGCATTGATTTCCAGCGGATCACCGGCGCGGGTGCCTGTGCCATGCGCTTCAATATATGATAAATCGCTGGGGGCTACGCCGGCGCGGCCATAAACCTGTTGCAGCAACTGATATTGCGCATCCGGGTTTGGCAGTGATATCCCTTTGGTTTGTCCGTCCTGATTAATACCGGTTTCAACAATGACGGCATGAATGTTGTCGCCGTCTTTCAGGGCATCGGCCAATGGTTTAAGTAGTACCATACCAGCGCCTTCGGCACGGACGTAACCGGCGGCGTCCGCATCAAAAGCTTTGCAACGGCTATGATGGGATAAAAACTGGCCTTTGCTCATCACCACCGGATAATGCGGTGTCATCATGGCATTGGCACCGCCAACCAGTGCCATATTGCAGTCACCGCTGCGCAAACTTTGTACCGCCAGATGCAATGCCGTCATTGACGCCGAGCAGGCCGTATCAACGGTAAAGCTGGGGCCGGTTAAATCAAAAGCGTAAGAGATGCGGTTGGACAGCAGCGCCATCGTGACGCCAAACGCGGTATGTGAATCGGTTTCATAGAGGTTGTCGCCATCCAGCTGAATCGCTTTATTGTCGATGGCAAAAGCACCAATAAAAACCCCGGTGGTTTTTTGCCGGGCTTGTAGTTGGGTCAGACCCGCATCTTCCAGTGTTTCCCAGGCGACTTCGAGTAACAAGCGTTGCATCGGATCTATCACTTCGGCTTCTTTGGGTGACATCTGAAATGGCTGCGGGTCAAAATGGTCCAGCCGCTGTGAAATAAAGCCCCCCTGGCGAGCGTAGGTTTTGCCAGACTTTTGCGGGTCGGCGTCATAATATTTGCGAATATCCCAACGTTCAGGTGGCACGTCGACAATTCCGTCCACCTCGTTTTGCAGCATTTGCCAAAATGCCTGCGGGTTGTCTGCGCCGCCAGGAAAACGGCACCCCATGCCAATCACCGCGATCTCTGTAGTCCGTGCTTTCACCTTTGCTCTCCTTTTGTGCTTAATGGCCTCTGGCCGTTGCTGGACTGTGTCTGGCCGGGTTAACGGACCAACGTTTGGCAACCTTGTGATGAAACGATGGCCAAATGCGGCAGCGAGGATAACAAAGCCAAATTGGTCGCCAGACAAGCGGAAGTTGAATGTCAAATAAAAATCAATTTTCCGTCTCATATATATTAAAGCGATGACTGTGCGGGGTTAGAACGAGGCTGTTATTGCCCACTGGCGCATGAATGGGCGGTCATCTGTGGGATGAAATTTCGATTAAATAGTGGTGAAGGACAGTTAATTGGATCGTCCGGTCGCCAGAATGACATTAATTGGCTGCCGTAACCGGCTCGAAGTCTGTTCATTGGCCAGCGCTGCAGCATTTGGCGGGCCTGCTCAGCCCGCATTTGTCTACATTTTCCGATTGCCACAGCTGAAAAGAGCTTGATTCATTAAAATTAAAAGTTGCCAACTGCCGCTGGTTTGGGCTAGACGCTGTTGGCTACTGTTTTCAAGGAGGGGATATGGCGCAGGAAATAGATAAGATCTGGTACTCGGAACTTCTTTGGCAGGCTTAATCGGCAACTTTGTTGATTAGCCGATATCAGGCGATGCGCTCTCGGCCCAATTTGTTTCGCCAATGTGATATCACTTTGCCACACCAGATGCAGCGATCAGTAGCGGCGAGGCAGGCCGAGTAATTGGCTGGTCGACTGGCGGTTCGATATTTACAATGTTGCAGGGACAATATTTTTGGCGTCAACAGCAGTTGTTTACGCTGGTGTTGCCGCTGTCTTTAAACTAGCCAGTGTGGTGTGAGCACGCGGTCATTCGTTCGCACGCTGCTGTAACAGCTCTGTCACGTTCGCCAGTTGCTGGCGGCTGACGGGGATTTTACTGCCATCATACAAAATTAATTGGCCCTGCCGACCCTGGCGGGTCAGTTTTTTCACCACAGCCAGATTGACCCAATACGAGCGGTGCGGCTGAAAACCGCTGTTGGCAGGGAGCGAAGCCACCGCATCTTTCAGGCTACTGAGGATCAAAGCACGTCCCTGAGTGGTGACCACTAATAAATAATGTAGTTCTGCTTTCAGGTAAAGGATGTGTCCACGACGGTCCACTGGTAACTGACGCTGAAAACCGGCAAAAGCATCGTCATCCGGCAGCGCTATTTGTCGACCAAAATTTTGTGGGGGCTCTGTGGCATGATCGCCCAATGTGGTAATAAAAGGGGGCGGGGTGAATGCGGTAGATGAGAATGGGGTGGTTGTGACGGGGGCATTGCCCGTCATCACGGACGCTGGTACTGCCCGGATCATCCGCCAGCCTAGTAACCAGGGGGCATTGGCCGCAAGCCAGCCGATGGTCACCATAGGTGCAATAGCGACGATTTCAGTTAACCAAGCCTCTAGCCAGCTTTCCCATCGATAATAATGTGGGTTCAAACCCATCCAGACATCCACCAGCAACGCCGGACCGGCAAATAACACACTGGCAAAAATGCCACAGCACAATAGTTTCACCCAAGGCGAACCTTGCTGGAGTAACGCTATTTTTTGCAGCCATTGCTGACAAAACATTAATAACGACACTGGCGCCAGTCCCTGGAATAACCAGATCCCTAGTAACTGTGGCAAGGCAAGTGCCTGTGGATTACTGTCGAGTAAGGCAAATAACAACGCCAAAATAAAACCAATTGAATAGAAATAGATTTTTGGGTCCATCTCATTTTTAGCAAAATCAGCAACCAACATGTTAATCAGGCTTCCCTTTGTTGTTCGGTTGATGCACCAGCGGGTTTGTTGTCTGCCCGTTGGTGCAAAAACCTGCCCACTGGTGTAACTGTCACCGAACTGACTTTTCGTCCTCAGTATCCTAAGACGCGATACCAAAGTCGACTTCTGCTCGATTGAGGTTACGTTCTGGTTAGTTAAATGTGTTTGACATGTAGTTTTTAGTTTATCTGATTTGACGATCAGTAATCCATGGAGGTTTTATGAAATTTCATCACAAACCGGTTCCTGTTTGTGCCTTGCTGGCGGGTCTGATGTTCCAGCTTCCCGTTTGTGCTGAGCAAGTTGAGCCAACCAGCGCATCGCTTGATGATGCTGAAGCAGCTGCCAAAGACGACATCGAGGTGGTGCAGGTGCTGGGGCGCCGGCCTTTTGGTTTGAAACTGGGGAGTGAGAAAATTCTCAATGTGGCAGGGGCCGGTAATGACCCGCTCCGGGCTCTGGAAGCCTTGCCCGGGGTGACGCTGGCAACACCCGCTACCGGTGGGCCAGTGGCACGTCCGGCAATCCGCGGCAGTTCGCCGGTTGACAACGAATATCAGACTGATTTTTTGCCGGTCGGTTATGTATTTCACAATGATGGTTTGAGCACTATCAATCCGTTGCTCATTCAAAGTTTTAGCTTGTACAGCAGCAGTTGGGATCCACAATACAAAGATGCCACCGGTGGGGTGATTGTCACCGAATTGCGGGATCCGTCGTTTGACCAATCTGGTTGGTTTCTTGACGTCGGCGCCATTCGATCGTCGATGTTGTACGAAGGTCAGCTCAGTCCAGACACTGCGTTTTATTTTTCGCTGCGACAAAGTTTTATTCACCTGTATATCGATAATTTTATTGAAGATGAAGAGTTTGATTTTTCCACTCCGCCGAAAAATAACGACTTTCAGAGCAAACTGGTGTGGGATATCAATGACACAAATCAGCTGCGGGTGATTGCCACAGGGGCCAAAGACAAAGTACGGCGACGGTTTGATGAAGGCAGCCGGGACGTGGCGAAAAATCCCGACTTAGCCAGCGGTGAAGGTTATGAAAGCAGTTATCAGCAGTTGGGTCTGTTGTGGGATAATCAGAGTTCGCTTGGCGATAGCAAGCTGGGACTGAACTTTCTCAAGCGTTCAGAAGAAATTGCCGAAGGGATTTCCTGGAATCTCGATAATGATATCAGCGAATGGCTGATCAAATCGGCGACGGTCAGTTCGCTGGGTTCTGCTGAACTCCATTGGGGGGCAGAATTGAAGCAACAACAAATTGATTGGGTGGCCATGGGCCGAGCCCAGCCTTGTAATCCGGAACTGAATGTTTGTCCGCCAGGTTTTTACGCGCCTATCCGCAGTGAAAATGCCAGTGTTGATGTGCAATTTATTAGTGGCCATTTGAACTATCACCAGCCGCTGAACGAGAACTGGTGGCTAAAAGCCGGGGTGGCTCTGGATCAGAATGATTTTACCGATGAATCTTTTGCTGAACCGCGTTTGGCATTGACCTGGCAAATTCATCCGGACTGGCAGCTGGATCTGACCGCAGGAAAGCACCACCAATGGTTTCGTCGGGTCGAAATGCTATCGGCGGTGTTTGGCAATCCAGAGCTGGAACTGGAACAGGCCGATCATCTGGGTCTGGGGCTGGAGCATCGCATCTCTTCGCTGTGGCGCTGGCAACTGGATTTATATCATAAAAAGCTGGATAAATTATTTGTCAGTAATCCAGCAAGGCAAGCTACTGACTTGTCGCAATCGGTCAATGTGCAGTTACCCGCCTATTTAAACGGTGGCAGTGGCAAGGCCAGTGGTGCCGAGTTTCTGCTTAACCGCGACCAAGCGGATGGCTGGTATGGCTGGTTGAGTGTGGGTTACGCCAAAACGGAACGTCACAATGACCTGACAGGGCAGGACTTCAACTATGAATGGGATATTCCGTTGATTATCAACGTCGTGTTGAATTATGAGTGGGATGAAGCCTGGCAGGTGGGCATGAAATGGCGGTATCAGAGCGGCCGGCGTTTCACTGAGATTTTTGGTGCCAAACCGGTATATCCACAGCAAAATGGTCAGCCAGACCAAAGCAAACCGCCTATTTTTTATGATCCGATAGAAGGTGAGTTAAATGGCGGCAGACGTAATGCCCTGCACCGGCTGGACGCCAGGGTTGATTATCGCACCCAGTGGGGCCAGTACCCGGTGACGATGTATTTTGAAGTGCTGAATCTGTATGGTAGTAAAACCGTGCAGGAGCAGGAATGGAATGCGGATTACAGCAGTTATGAAGACGACTACGAGTTTCCGGACTTTCCATTTCCGGGACTCGGCATCACAGTGCGGTTTTAATTCACAGCTGAAGCTGATACCAGACTCCGCCACGGCGGAGTGCTGGTTAGGCGGACCAGCATGCGGGTCAACGTGTCATGTTGAACGGTTGCGATATAATGCCTATGACGGTGAAATCTACCTGCAGATTTGATAATGTACAGCAAATGGAAGGCAATCAGCTGAGGCCGTATTGTGCGTTATCAAAAACCTTATTTATTAAAACTGCAAGATCGTAGCCTTTGGGTGACTGCACAAGGGGTAGCAACACTTCATAACACCCGGGAATATATCGCAGAATTTACCACGCTAGTTAGTGGTCTCGTTCAGCAACCTTGGGCGCTGGTATTAGATTTGCGTGGTTGGCAACCCAGTCCGATGGAAGTTTTTGAGTTACTCCGGCAGCATAGCCGTTGGTGTTTCGCGCAGCAGTTGTTACACGTTGAAATTATTCAGCCAGCCGACCCGCTGCTGGTATGGCAGTATCTGAAGGCAACCGAGGTCGAAAGACCAGACGCGTTAGTACGAAATTTTGCTGTGGATGAAACCACAGCGCGCCTGTCATTGCAGGCGGCGGGTTTTTTAACTGCAGATATGACCGATGCAGCACTGTTGCCTGAAGTGGAAACAGTCGCCATGTCACAGATTTAACCGCGTGGCAGGATCAGTTTTTTCTCTTTGGCAGCGCGATATAACACCAGAATGTGTCCTATGGTCTGCACTTTGTCGGCTTTGGCTTCACGGACAATGGCGTCCATCACCGCAACTTTTTCTTCCCGATCAATGCTCGGGACTTTGACTTTAATCAGTTCATGATGCTCCAGCGCCAGATCAATTTCTGCCATCACACCTTCCGTCAGACCATTACCACCTAACAGGATGATTGGCTTTAATTCGTGTGCTTTTGCTTTTAAAAACTGTTTTTGTTTGTTAGATAAACTCATTTGTGGACTTTTTCCATTGGGAAAGCTTGAAATTACCATATTGTACCGCCATCTTGCATGGAAGACCATTTAAGAGTAGTTCCATGACCAAGAAAAAACGTTCTGCCAGTTCATCCAGATGGCTGCAGGAACATGTAACCGACCCTTTTGTACAAAAAGCGCAAAAATTAGGGTTACGATCACGCGCTTCTTTTAAGCTTGATGAAATTCAGGCGAAAGACAAACTAATCAAACCAGGTATGACAGTGGTTGATTTAGGCTCTGCACCAGGTAGTTGGTCGCAGCTTGCGGCAGAAATGGTGGGCACCGAAGGTTGTGTGATTGCCTGTGACATTCTGCCGATGGATCCATTGGCCGGCGTTGCCTTTTTACAAGGTGATTTTCGGGAAGACGCCGTACTCAATGCTTTGCTTGAGCGCATTGATGGCCGCAATGTCGATGTGCTGTTGTCTGATATGGCGCCGAATATGAGTGGGAATGCCACTGTCGACCAGAGCCGTAGTATGTATCTGGTGGAATTAGCGCTGGAAATGTGTGGCAAAGTATTGAAGAAAAATGGCAGTTTTGTGGTCAAAGTATTTCACGGCGATGGGTTTGATCAATTCGTTCTCGACGTTCGTAATGTATTTAGCACTGTACGGATCCGCAAGCCCGATTCGTCGCGTTCACGTTCGAGCGAGACTTATATCGTAGCGACCGGCTTCAAACTCTAGTAAAGTAGCAACAGAAGCATTTTCTGGTAATAAGAGGTTATGACCTTGAGTGACATGGCAAAGAATTTAATGGTTTGGTTGGTGATCGCCGTCGTATTAATGACGATGTTCAACAGCTTTAGTCCCACCGATCGTACGGAGCGGCAAACCAGCTATACCCAATTTATCTCCGATGTGAAGTCAGGTCAGGTCCGCGAAGTGAAAGTGGATCGTACCGGTGCTGTCACTGGCGTGAAACGTGATGGTCAAACTTTTCAAACTGTGATCCCAGGCGGCTACGATGATGGTCTGTTAAAAGACCTGATTGAAAACGGCGTTGATGGCACCGGCGTGCAGCCTGAAGAAGGCAGCTTACTGGGCCAGATTTTCATTTCCTGGTTCCCGATGTTGTTATTGATCGGCGTCTGGATTTTCTTTATGCGCCAGATGCAAGGTGGTGGTGGCAAAGGTGCGATGTCCTTTGGTAAAAGCCGCGCACGTCTAATGGGCGAAGACCAAATCAAAACTACTTTTGCGGATGTTGCCGGTTGTGACGAAGCCAAAGAAGAAGTGTCCGAATTGGTTGATTATTTAAAAGACCCATCACGTTTTCAAAAGCTGGGTGGTCGTATTCCAAAAGGCGTGTTGATGGTAGGCCCGCCGGGCACAGGTAAAACGTTACTGGCCAAAGCTATTGCCGGTGAAGCCAAGGTGCCTTTTTTCACGATCTCTGGTTCAGATTTCGTTGAGATGTTTGTTGGTGTGGGTGCCAGCCGCGTGCGCGACATGTTTGAACAAGCGAAAAAAGCCGCTCCTTGTATTATCTTTATCGACGAAATTGATGCCGTTGGCCGTCAGCGTGGCGCCGGTTTAGGTGGTGGTCATGATGAGCGTGAACAAACCTTAAACCAGATGCTGGTTGAAATGGATGGTTTTGACGGTAACGAAGGCATCATCATTATTGCTGCAACCAACCGTCCTGATGTACTGGATGCTGCTTTATTGCGTCCTGGTCGTTTTGACCGTCAGGTGGTTGTTGGCTTGCCAGATGTGCGTGGCCGTGAACAAATTCTGAAAGTTCACATGCGTAAAGTGCCATTAGCTGACGATATCAAAGCTAGCGTGATTGCCCGTGGTACCCCAGGCTTTTCAGGTGCGGACTTAGCGAATTTAGTCAACGAAGCTGCGTTATTCGCTGCTCGTAACAATCGCCGTGTTGTCAGCATGGATGAGTTTGAAAAAGCCAAAGACAAGATCATGATGGGCGCCGAACGCCGCTCGATGGTGATGTCTGAAGCTGAAAAAGAAATGACTGCCTATCACGAAGCAGGCCATGCCATAGTAGGTTGTTTAGTCCCTGAGCATGATCCGGTGCACAAAGTGACCATTATTCCACGTGGCCGTGCATTAGGTGTGACCTTCTTTTTACCGGAAGCCGATGCCATCAGCGTCAGCCGCCGCAAACTGGAAAGCAAAATCTCAGTTGCGTATGGTGGCCGTCTGGCAGAAGAGCTGATTTATGGCGGTGAAGCGGTTTCGACCGGCGCTTCGCAAGACATCAAATACGCGACTTCGATTGCCCGCAATATGGTGACTCAGTGGGGCTTCTCAGAAAAACTGGGCCCATTGTTATATGCCGATGAAGAAGGTGAAGTGTTCTTAGGCCGTAGCATGGGTAAATCCAAGCAAATGTCTGATGAAACTGCCAGCCTGATTGATAACGAAATCAAGTCGATCATCGACCGCAACTATCACCGTGCAAAAGATATGATCGAACAGAATATGGACATCCTGCATGCGATGAAAGAAGCGTTAATGCAATATGAAACCATTGATTCTAAACAAATCGAAGATTTAATGGCACGCCGTGAAGTACGTCAGCCAGAGCATTGGGAACCAAAAGATAAAAAGCCTGGTGCTTCTGATGGTGACAATACTGAATCAACTGGTCCGGTTGTTGACGACAAACCTGCAGAAAGCCATAGCAGCTGATTTTCAACTGCAGTGCCTGAAGGCAACTACAAAACCCCGGCTTCGTCGGGGTTTTTACTTCTGGGACAATAAACTGCCTGCGCCGTAGCTCAAAAACAATAGTCGCCAGAAACAAAGCCATGTGCAGATTTTGATCGCTACTGTCGCCGCAATGTCCAATATCTTTTATGTGGGGTAACAATGAAACTCGTTTTACCGCGCCAACGTGAATTAAATTTAGAACGTTGCAAGTTGATGGCCATTTTAAATATCACCCCGGATTCATTCTCCGATGGTGGCAAATTTGTGGGTGTTGACGCCGCACTGCGGCAAGTTGCCAGTATGCTGGCCGATGGCGCTGACATCATTGATGTTGGTGGTGAGTCAACCAGGCCGGGAGCAATCCAGGTACCACTGCAGCAGGAATTAGACCGGGTGCTGCCAGTGATTGAACTGATCCGACGGGAATTTGATACGGTAATTTCGGTGGACACTTACAAAGCAACAGTGATGACAGAAGCTATCGCTGCAGGTGCTGATATCATCAATGATATTAAAGCGTTGCAAGAACAAGGTGCGCTTGCTGCCGCCGCAAAACTACAAGTGCCAGTGTGCCTGATGCACATGCAGGGCCAGCCAGATTCAATGCAACAAGCGCCGCAATACCGCGATGTCATCACGGAAGTCAGTCAGTTTTTACAAGCGCGGATCCGTGCTTGTGTTGATGCTGGTATTGCGCCTTCGCAACTGATCCTCGACCCCGGATTTGGCTTTGGCAAAACCATGACGCATAACTACCAGTTGCTGGCTCGTCTTGGCGAGCTGGGCAGCAGTGGTTTACCGGTTCTGGCTGGAATGTCGCGTAAGTCTATGATCGGACAATTACTTAATCGGAATACCTCAGAACGTTTGGCAGGCAGTATTGCCTGTGCCACAATAGCCGTTATGCATGGAGCCCGCATCATTCGCGCCCATGATGTCAGAGAAACCGCAGATGCAATCGCGGTGGCGCAAGCGACTTTTTTTGGAGAACAAGTATGAGCAGGAAGTATTTTGGCACCGATGGCGTGCGTGGACGGGTCGGTGAGTTTCCTATTACCCCGGAATTTGCAATGAAATTAGGCTGGGCGGCCGGCAGGGTTTTGTCCCAACGCGGCACCCGCAAAGTATTGATTGGTAAAGATACCCGCATCTCCGGTTATTTACTGGAAACGGCTTTGGAAGCTGGACTGATTGCTGCTGGTATCGATGTTCGTCTGTTAGGCCCAATGCCAACGCCTGCGGTTTCTTATTTGACTCATACCTTCCGAGCTGAAGCAGGCATTGTGATCAGTGCCTCGCACAATCCGTATTACGATAACGGCATTAAGTTCTTTTCTGCCAATGGCAGCAAACTGGATGACGAAATTGAACGCGCCATTGAAGCCGAATTAGAACAGCCAATGGTCTGTGAAACTTCTGAAAAGCTTGGTAAAGCACAGCGGATTGAAGACGCTTCAGGCCGTTACATTGAATTTTGTAAAAGCCATTTACCGAAGCATATGTCATTGAGCAATTTTAAAATTGTGCTCGATTGCGCTAACGGTGCTACTTACCACATCGCCCCAAACGTGTTTAAAGAACTCGGCGCCGAAGTACAAACCATTGCTTGCAGCCCGAACGGTTTAAATATCAACGAAAAATGCGGCGCTACTCATACCGCGGCGCTGCAACAAGCGGTGGTCGAATTAGGTGCAGATTTAGGTATTGCCTATGATGGCGACGGCGATCGCGTGATGATGGTCGATCACACTGGCCGGCAGATTGATGGTGATGAAATTATCTATATGCTGGCCCGCTCTGCAAAAGAACGTAACCGCTTAACCGGTGGCGTTGTGGGTACGCTAATGAGCAATATGGGTCTTGAATTAGCCTTGGCTGATTTGGGTATTCCGTTTGCTCGCAGCTCAGTTGGTGATCGGTATGTGATGGAAATGCTACTGGAAAAAGGCTGGCGGATTGGCGGTGAAAACTCCGGCCACGTGCTGAATCTGGATCATGCCGGAACTGGTGATGGCATTATCGCTTCGCTGCAAGTGCTGGCTTCGATGATTGATACTGGATTATCCTTGGCGGATTTAAGTCATGGCATGACCAAATTGCCGCAAGTACTGGTCAACGTCAAATTTGAAAAAGGCACCGCGCCTTTGGAGAATCTGCACGTGAAGGAAGTTATTGCCGGTGTCGAAGCTGAATTGGCAGGCCAAGGCCGGGTTTTGATCAGAAAATCAGGGACTGAACCATTAATTCGTGTAATGGTAGAGGGAAGAGAACAACAGCAGGTACAAGATTTTGCAGATAAAATAGCTGCTGCTGTGAAGTTGGCGAGCTGATTTAGCTGCGCCAGTCTCAATATTCAGCATCGCATTTAGCATAGAACGCTGGCATTTTCTGGCTTACTGTATGTGAAGTTTGCAGGTGAGTAACCGCGTTTTTTTGCGGTTGTCTCTTGTTTGACGGGGCGAGGTTCGTTAATATCTCGCCCGCTTATTACGGAGAGCTCGCATGACACAACGCAGACCATTAATTGCAGCAAACTGGAAGATGAATGGTAGTTGTGAACTGGCCGTTCAATGCTGTGAAGTGCTGACGCAGCTACCAGCATCAAATACTGAAATTCTGATCTGCCCTCCGGTAATCTTTCTGAATGACTTTCCAAAATCCGACCGCTATCAACTGGGTGCTCAAAATGTCAGCAGTGAAGTCAGCGGAGCCTTCACAGGTGAAATAAGTGCTGATATGCTCGCAACCGCAGGTGCCAGTTATGTCATTATCGGGCACTCAGAGCGCCGGGCATTATTTGGTGATACTGATGCGTTGGTATTGGCAAAAACCAAGCGGGCAATTGCGGCTAAAATGACGCCAATTGTTTGTTTTGGCGAAACTTTAACCGAAAGACAGCAAGAAAAAACCATGCAGGTTCTTGCACAGCATTTGGATGCAGTGTATGCTGCGCACCCTGAATTGCTGCAGCATTCGGTCATTGCCTATGAGCCAATCTGGGCGATCGGGACTGGCGAAACAGCAAGTCCGGCGCAAGCGCAAGAAGTGCATGCTTTTATCAGAACTTATCTGAAAAAGTACGATGATGCGGCAGCTTCGAAGGTAAGAATTATTTACGGTGGCAGCGTCAATGCAGAGAATTGCGCGGCGCTGTTTGCCCAACCAGACATCGACGGTGGATTGGTTGGTGGTGCAAGTTTAAAACCGGCAGAATTTGCTGCCATATGCCTAAGTGCACAGGATTCATGATGTACGAAATCGTAATCGCAGTATATTTGTTAGTTTCAATCGCCATCATCGGTTTGGTATTGATTCAACATGGTAAGGGTGCAGACATGGGCGCTTCTTTTGGTGCCGGTGCTTCAGCGACGTTATTTGGTTCTTCAGGTACCGGTAACTTTTTAACCCGGTCTACCTCGGTCTTGGCAATCGCGTTTTTTGCATTAAGTCTGATTCTCGGTAATTACAATATCAGCCATATCGAAAAGAAATCTGAATTTGAAAATATCGTAGTTCCAACTGAGCAAACCAAACCAGTTGTTGAAGAGAAAAAAGACACTACCAAAGATATTCCGGTCGGCAACTAATTCTTAGTCTGTTGTTCGCGAAGGTAAAAAGTTAAGCCGAGATGGTGAAATTGGTATACACGCTACCTTGAGGTGGTAGTGCCCTAGGCGTGCGGGTTCGAGTCCCGCTCTCGGCACCAATCTAAAAATGACTAGAAATCCGCCGTAATTCGTAGAAAACAATGATTTACGGCATTGAATCCAAGTCAGTGTAAGTTAAAACAAATCTTGCGATACAGTGCTCAGCACTATATAATGCACGCCAGTTACGGACGCGGGATGGAGCAGCCTGGTAGCTCGTCGGGCTCATAACCCGAAGGTCGTCGGTTCAAATCCGGCTCCCGCAACCAACTAATACCAGTTACATAATTCACTTTGACTAAGTGAATGTAGGTCAGCCAAACGGCTAACCTTGTGTAGCTTGGAAGGTTCTTTGAACCTTCTTCTGTTTCCTCGATGGACCCGCATTTCGGTTCGATGGTAAATCAAGGCAACAGACCAGATTTATAAACAAGATTGGCGATATCTTGTTTTTTCGGATGTTTTTTCGCCCCGATCTTCGGGGCGTTTTTATATCTGAAGTATTGATGTACTAATATTCTGGGCTATATGCCCTTTTTTTATTTCTGGAGGTCTCTTTGACGAAACAAGAACAGCGTTTAACTGAACTTTTAAGCCCTACTGTAGAAGCTGCAGGCTTTGAATTGTTGGGTTGTGAGTTCGTGCCTGCTGGGCGCCATTCCACTTTAAGGTTATTTATCGATCATCCGGACGGGGTTAGTGTTGACCATTGTGCCGTTGTCAGCCGCGAAGTTGGTGCCATCCTTGACGTTGAAGATCCAATTCAGAACGAATACAACCTCGAAGTTTCTTCTCCTGGTCTGGACCGCCCGTTATTTACACCTGCTCATTTTGCTAAAGTTGTTGGGCAAAAAGTAGAAGTGAAGCTGGCCATTCCACAGGACGGTCGCCGTAAATTCAAAGGGCAACTGATTGAAATCGTCGAAGATATGTTAGTAATTGAAGTGGATGGCAAACCTTATCGTTTGCTTATGGATAACGTAGATAAAGCAAACGTAGTTCCGGTTTTTTAAGTTAACCGGCTCTTAGTGAGGCAGAAAACATGGCAAAAGAAATTTTATTAGTAGTTGATGCGGTTTCTAACGAAAAATCAGTCCCGCGTGAAAAGATTTTCCAGGCGTTAGAATACGCTTTGGCCGCCGCTACCAAAAAGAAAAATGAAAGCGACATCGAAGTTCGGGTAGCGATTGACCGTAAAACCGGCTCTTATGAAACTTTCCGTCGTTGGCAAGTCGTGGCAGACGATCATGTGATGGAACATCCAACACGTGAAATGACACTTTCTGCTGCACAGTATGACGAACCAGATTTACAGATTGGCGATTATGTTGAAGAACAAATTGACTCAGTCGTGTTTGACCGCATTACCACGCAGATGGCGAAACAAGTTATCGTTCAGAAAGTGCGTGAAGCTGAGCGTTCGCAAGTTGTTGAAGCTTATATTGATCAGGTCGGCGAGTTAGTCACCGGCGTAGTTAAAAAAGTAAACCGCGACAGTATTATTGTCGACCTTGGTAACAATGCCGAGGCGATGTTAGCGCGTGAAGATATGATCCCACGCGAAACTTTCCGTCCTGGCGACCGCATTCGCGCTCTGTTATTCGCGGTGAATCCGGAAGCCCGTGGTGCCCAATTATTCTTAAGTCGCACTCGTCCAGAGATGCTGATTGAATTATTCCGGATTGAAGTGCCAGAAATCGGCGAAGAAATGATTGAAATTCGTGGTGCTGCCCGTGATCCGGGTTCACGCGCCAAAATCTCCGTAAAAACCAATGACCGCCGGATTGACCCGGTTGGTGCTTGTGTGGGTATGCGTGGTTCACGGGTTCAGGCCGTTTCTGGCGAATTAGGCGGCGAGCGCGTTGATATAGTTCTGTACGACGATAATCCGGCGCAATATGTGATTAACGCTATGGCTCCGGCTGAAGTTGCTTCAATCATTGTTGATGAAGAACGTCACGCCATGGATATCGCTGTGGAAGACGCCAACCTGCCAATGGCCATTGGTCGTGCTGGTCAGAACGTGCGTCTGGCGAGCCAACTGACCCAGTGGGAACTGAATGTAATGTCAGTGTCTGATATGAAGAAAAAACACCAGGAAGAGAATTCCAAGGTGCTTGAATTGTTCATGTCGGCGCTGGAAATTGACGAAGATTTTGCCGGCATTCTGGTTGATGAGGGCTTCTCATCACTAGAAGAAGTTGCCTATGTCCCTGTAGCCGAATTACTGGCAATTGATGGTCTGGACGAAGACACAGTTGAAGAACTGCGTAAACGAGCCAAGGCTGTATTGACCACTCGTGCGCTGGCCAGTGAAGAATCACTGGAAGGTGCTGCCCCGAGTGAAGCTCTGTTGAACCTGCCTGGTTTAGAAACTCACACCGCCTATGTGCTTGCAAGCAAAGGTGTGGTGACGCTCGATGACCTGGCTGAATTAGGTGTCGATGATTTGCTTGATATTGAAAAAATGACTGAAGAAAAAGCCGCTGCGCTGATTATGGCTGCACGTAATATTGTTTGGTTTAGTGAAGAAAACTGATTGGTCAACGGAGGTAACATTGACATGGCGGAAGTAACGATTGAAAAACTAGCCAGTGATGTGGGAACGACTGTTGATCGGTTAGTCCAACAATTTGCTGATGCGGGCATCCCGAAGCAGACTGGCCAGATGGTTTCTGAAGAAGAGAAAAAAACTCTACTGGAACATCTGTCCAAACAGCACGGTGGCGGTAGTACAGAGCCATCACGTCTGACGCTTAAGCGTAAAGAAACCTCTACATTGAGTGTAAGCGGTGGCGCTGGTCGCAACCGTGAAATTCAGGTGCAGGTATTAAAACAGAAGACTTATGTGAAACGTCCTTTAGTTGATGATGCAGCAGCTGCTGCGGCTGAAGAAGCACGTTTAGCTGAAGAAGCTGTGAAAGCGGAAGAAGCACGCCAGGCAGCAGAAAAAGCTGCTGCTGAGCGCAAAATTAAAGACGAAGCGGATCGTAAAGCAGATGCTGAACGCAAAGCTTTAGAAGCGAAGAAACGCGATGAAGCCCGAGCCCAATTACTGCGGGATGATCCGGAAGAAGCTGCACGTCGTCAGGCCAAAGAAGATGCCAAGCGTGAAGCTGATCGCATCATTGCGCAGCAAGATGCCGAACGTCTGAAGAAGCTGGAATTAGATGCACAACGTCAGGCAGAAGAAGCCCGCAAATTAGCGGAAGAAAATGCTGAACGTTGGGCGAAAGAGGAAAAAGCACCGGTTGAAGTGGGTGATTACCACCTGACTTCAAACGTCTACGCGAAACAGGCAGAAGACGAAGTTGATGCCCGTGATGAACGTGGTGGCCGTCGCCATGGCAAAAAAGCGCCAGTTGGCAAAGCCAAGAAAAAAGATGACGCTGACGATAAAGACGCATTTAACCGCGCCAACCGTCACAAGAAAAAGAAAACGCCAACCAGTATGCAGCATGCTTTTAACAAGCCAGCGCAGCCGGTAGAGCGTGAAGTGAAGATTGGTGAAACCATCACTGTGGCTGAACTGGCTGCCAAAATGGCCGTTAAAGCATCTGAAGTAATTAAAGTGATGATGAAGATGGGCGCCATGGCGACTATCAATCAGGTCATTGATCAGGAAACTGCCGCCATTGTCTGTGAAGAAATGGGTCACAAGTTCACTTTAACCCGTGAAAACGAGTTAGAAGAAACTGTAATGGCAGACCGCGAAGGTGAAGGTCAGCTGGAGCCACGTGCACCGGTTGTGACCGTTATGGGTCACGTTGACCACGGTAAAACTTCAACACTCGATTATATCCGTAAAGCGAAAGTAGCTGCTGGCGAAGCCGGTGGTATTACTCAGCATATCGGTGCTTATCATGTTGAAACTGATCGCGGTATGGTGACATTCCTCGATACCCCAGGTCACGCCGCCTTTACTTCAATGCGTGCCCGTGGTGCAAAAGCCACAGATATCGTTATCCTGGTGGTTGCTGCAGACGATGGCGTGATGCCACAAACCAAAGAAGCAATTCAGCATGCAAAAGCAGCTGGTGTGCCGTTAGTGGTTGCAGTGAACAAGATGGATAAACCAGATGCGGATCCGGATCGGGTACGTAATGAATTATCTCAATACGGCGTTATTTCAGAAGAATGGGGTGGTGACACTCAATTCGTACCAATCTCTGCCAAAACTGGCGCGGGTATTGATGATCTGTTAGAAGCGATCCTGAACCAGGCTGAATTGCTGGAATTAAAAGCCGTCCGTCAGGGCATTGCCCGCGGTACAGTGATTGAATCACGTCTGGATAAAGGCCGCGGTCCGGTTGCATCAATTCTGGTGCAAGAAGGTACGTTACGTCAGGGCGACACCGTATTGTGTGGTTTTGAATACGGCCGTGTTCGGGCAATGCGCGATGAAAATGGTCAGGAAGTGAAAGAAGCTGGTCCTTCTATTCCGGTAGAAATCCTTGGTTTATCAGGCGTGCCTCAGGCCGGTGATGAAGTAACAGTGGTGAAAGACGAGCGTAAAGCCCGTGAAGTTGCCCTGTACCGTCAAGGCAAGTTCCGTGATGTGAAACTGGCGCGTCAACAGAAAGCCAAGCTGGAAAACATGTTTGCGAACATGACTGACGGCGACGTTTCTGAACTGAATATCGTGTTAAAAGCCGATGTTCAGGGTTCGGTTGAAGCAATCAGTGAATCATTAAGCCGCCTGTCGACTGAAGAAGTGAAAATTCGCATCATCGGTAGTGGTGTCGGTGGGATCACTGAAACTGACGCAACGCTGGCAGCTGCATCTTCTGCCATCATCATCGGCTTTAACGTCCGTGCTGACGCTACAGCGCGTAAAATCGTTGAAGATGAGTCACTTGACTTACGTTACTACAGCATCATTTATGAACTGTTAGATGAAGTTCGTGCGGCGATGACCGGTATGCTGGCACCTGAGTTCAAGCAACAGATCATTGGTCTGGCGCAGGTTCGTGCTGTATTCCGTTCACCGAAGTTTGGCGCTATTGCCGGTTGTATGGTCACAGAAGGTGTAGTGAAACGTAACGCACCAATCCGTGTTCTGCGTGACAACGTGGTGATCTTCGAAGGCGAGCTTGAATCGCTACGTCGGATTAAAGACGACGTGTCTGAAGTTCGTAACGGCTTCGAGTGTGGTATCGGCGTGAAGAACTACAACGACGTGCGTGAAGGCGATCAGATCGAAGTGTTTGAAGTGATTCAGGTTGTTCGCACCCTGTAATGCAAATGCTTGATTGAGTTAGATAACAGTATGAAACAGGGGCCTGGTGCCCCTGTTTGTTCTACTGAAAAAGGTAAAATTATGGCTAAAGAATTCAGCCGGGTGGACCGGTTATCGCAGCAGATGCAGCAAGAAATTGCAGTGATTTTGCAACGCGAGATTAAAGACCCTCGTTTACACACCATGATCACAGTGTCAGATGTTGAAGTGTCACGCGACTTATCGCACGGCAAAATTTATGTGACGTTTTTAGGCATGGCGCCGGAAAAAGTTCAGGAAAACCTGAATATCCTGAACGAAGCTTCAGGTTATATCCGTAGTTTAATTGCCAAACGCATCCAGGCGCGTATTGTGCCTACCATTCGTTTTTACTTTGATAAGTCATTGGATGAAGGCATCCGCATGGCAAATCTGGTGGAAACTGTGCGTAAGTCCGATGAGAAAAAACGGATTGCCGCAGGTCAGGAAATTGATGCACCGGCAGCAAAAGCCGCTGACGAAGAAGAATAAAGAGTGGCGCGTCGTCAGGTCAATGGCATCTTGTTGCTGGACAAGCCATTAGAAGTATCCAGTAACGGTATTTTGCAGCGTATTCGCTGGTTGTATCAGGCTGAAAAAGCTGGGCATACTGGCGCACTCGACCCACTGGCTTCCGGTTTATTGCCGATTTGTTTTGGTGAAGCGACCAAGTTTTGTCAGTTTCTGCTTGATACCGATAAAACTTATGAAGTTACGGCCCGTTTTGGCGTGCGCACCGATACCAGCGACGCTGCTGGTGAAGTCATCAGTCAAAAGTCTATCGACTTCAGCCAGACTGATTTGGAAAGCGCTGTGGTCAAAGCCCGTGGGCCGCAGCTGCAAATTCCAACCATGTATTCAGCATTGAAATATCAGGGTCAGCCGCTGTATAAATACGCCCGGCAAGGCATTACCGTGCCTCGTGAAGCGCGGCCGATCAATATTTTCCGCTTTGATTTGTTGTCCTTTGATGGGCAGGACGCCACTTTTGTGGTGCATTGCAGCAAAGGTACTTACATTCGCACGCTGATTGATGATTTAGGCGAAACACTTGGCTCTGGTGCTTATGTCAGTGCACTGCGCCGTATTCACGTTGGACCATTTCAGGCCAGTCAGATGCGGGTCGAAAGTGACTTAGTGCCACTGAACGACAAACAAGACTGGCAAGGCCTGGATGCGCTGTTGCTGCCGATGGACCAGGCGCTGCTTGGTCTGGCAGAGCTGACAATAAATCCAGTGCAACATCAACGGTTAGTACATGGTCAGACGGTGGTGCTCAGCGACTCAGAAGCTGAATCTTTACAAACAGCACCGACTTTGACTGCAATAAAGCTTTATACCGAAGCGGGGCAGTTTATCGGGATTGGTGCTGTAGCCAAAGGTGTGCTGGCAGTTCGTCGCCTGCTCAACACCAGTCAGTTTCAGGCCAGTTGAAAATAGCAATTGTAATTCGTTTTGAGCATGCTAGAATGCGCGCTCATTTTTGGTTGTCAGCTGGATTAGTGCCTGGCGACAGCTTGTTTAAATAATCCTGGAGGATTCTATGTCACTAACTACCGCTGAAAAAGCAAAAATTCTGGCCGATTTCGGCGTTGTTGCTAACGATACTGGTTCACCAGAAGTGCAAGTTGCACTGCTGACTGCAACTATCTCTAAGCTGCAACCTCACTTCGCTGACCACAAGCATGACTTCCACTCTCGTCGTGGTCTGCTGCGTATGGTTTCTCAGCGTCGTAAACTGTTAGACTATTTAAAGCGTAAAGACGCAACTCGTTACGCAACTCTGATCGAGCGTTTAGGTCTGCGTCGTTAATCGACCACTTAAATCTCGTGAGAACATCAAAGGAGCTTCGGCTCCTTTTTTGTTTACTTCGAACCAGGTTTTTGCATGATCACAGTCGGGATTACACGCAATTTTTCAGCAAGCCGGTGTTAAATCAATATTCCAAGACTCACTTCAATCCGACCAGTCATTTTTATGTAATCGCAAGTCTTGCGCGGCTATCTTTTCAGACAGCTTACAAGCTATACTGTCTCGCGAAAAATCGACCCAAAATACACCGCGTTTAAGGCTCAACAGAGCCCCAGTCCACGCGTAAATCACAAAGGAAATAACCACGTGAATCCAATTGTAAAATCGTTCCAGTTCGGCCAACACATTGTAACTCTGGAAACCGGCGTTATCGCCCGTCAAGCTGACGGTGCCGTGTTGGTCAGCATGGGTGACACTTCAGTTTTAGTCACTGTTGTTGGTAAAAAAGCACCAAAACCAGGTCAGGATTTCTTCCCGCTGACTGTAAATTATCAAGAAAAAATGTATGCCGCCGGTCGTATCCCAGGTGGTTTCTTCAAACGTGAAGGCCGTCCGTCTGAAGGCGAAACTTTAACTTCTCGTTTAATCGATCGTCCAATCCGTCCTTTATTCCCTGAAGGCTTCACCAATGAAGTTCAGGTGATTGCGACTGTAGTTTCAGTACAACCAGAAATCCAGCCGGATATCGTGGCTCTGTTAGGTACTTCTGCTGCTTTAGCCATTTCTGGTATCCCGTTCAGCGGCCCGTTAGGCGCTGCCCGTGTTGGTTATATTGATGGTCAGTACGTGTTAAACCCATCAGAAACTGAATTAAAAACCAGTAAGTTAGATTTAGTGGTTGCTGGTACTGCCAATGCAGTATTGATGGTTGAATCTGAAGCAGGTGTGTTATCTGAAGAAGTGATGTTAGGCGCAGTGGTGTTTGGTCATGACCAAATGCAAACTGCCATCAATGCCATTGCTGAATTTGCTGCTGAAGGCGGCAAACCAGCCTGGAATTGGGTTGCTCCGGCCAAAAACGAGCCATTGATTGCAAAAATCGAAGCTTTATCAACGGCGCCAGTTGGCGAAGCTTATTTCATTACTGAAAAAGCCAAGCGTTACGAGCGTATCGGTGCAATCAAAGCTGAAGTATTTGCAAAAATCAAAGCTGAACTGGCTGAAGGCGAAAGCTTTAACGACACTGAAGCCAGCGAAATTTTCCACAACCTGGAAAGTAAAATTGTTCGTAGCCGGATCATCAAAGGCGAGCCACGTATCGATGGCCGTGACAATGAAATGATCCGTGCGCTGTCAGTGATGACTGGCCTGTTACCACGTACCCACGGTTCAGCACTGTTCACCCGTGGTGAAACTCAAGCGCTGGTAACCTGTACTTTAGGTACTGCTCGTGATGCACAAACTGTCGATGATCTGCTGTCAGACAAAACTGACCATTTCTTATTCCACTACAACTTCCCTCCGTTCTCAGTCGGCGAAACTGGCATGGTCGGTTCACCAAAACGTCGCGAAATCGGTCATGGCCGTTTAGCCAAACGTGGTGTTGCTGCTGTGATGCCAGATTTTGATGCTTTCCCGTACACAGTGCGGATGGTGTCAGAAATCACTGAATCAAACGGTTCAAGCTCAATGGCCTCTGTTTGTGGTTCTTCATTAGCCCTGATGGATGCCGGTGTGCCAATCAAAGCTTCTGTGGCTGGTATCGCGATGGGTCTGGTGAAAGAAGGCGACGACTTCGTTGTTCTTTCTGACATTTTAGGTGATGAAGATCACTTAGGTGACATGGACTTTAAAGTAGCCGGTACTACCGCTGGTATCACTGCGCTGCAGATGGATATCAAGATTGAAGGTATCACCAAAGAAATCATGCAGATCGCACTGAAACAAGCCAAAGCGGCTCGTATTCACATTCTGAACGTGATGGACCAGGCAATCAGCACGCACCGTGAAGAACTGTCTGAACACGCTCCTCGCATTTACACCATCCGCATCAACCCGGAGAAAATCCGTGATGTGATTGGTAAAGGTGGCGCTGTGATCCGTCAGATCACCGAAGAATCAGGCACGACGATTGAGATTGAAGATGACGGTACTGTTAAAATTGCCGCCACTAACTCTCAGGCTGCTGCCATTGCTATCGCCAAGATTGAAGCTATCACTGCTGAAATCGAAGTGGGCACTGTATATCAGGGCGAAGTGGTGCGGATCGTTGATTTTGGTGCTTTCGTGAATGTATTACCAGGCAAAGACGGCTTGGTACACATTTCACAAATTTCTGACGAGCGCGTCAGCAACGTTGCTGATCACTTAACTGTTGGCCAGAAAGTACAAGTGAAAGTACTGGAAGTTGACAAGCAAGGTCGTGTCCGTCTGAGCATCAAAGAAGCATCTGAAAAAGCTGCTGTGAATGCTGAAGCTGCCATCTAAGCTGGCGCAAGCCAGTCTTTTCCCACTGCTGCTTGTTGCAGCAGCTGGGCTTAGCGGCTGTGTAATGACGTCAACTGCTCAGCCAGGTATCCTGGTTGAGCAGCCATTGACGCCAGAACCACAACCCATCCCTTATCGCACTGAAATTGCCATCGCCCGCATCAATGAAATCGTGACTTCGCCTGAAGTGCCCAAAGACCAACGTGCGCGATTGTTTTACGACCGTGGTGTGATGTACGACAGTGTCGGTTTACCTTCTTTAGCCAGATATGATTTTATGCGTGCATTGCAGTTAAAACCTGATATGGCTGACGCTTATAATTTTCTGGGTATTCACCATACTTTAAGTGGTGATTTTGAATCGGCTTATGAAGCCTTTGATTCGGCTTTGGAGCTTGAACCAGACTATCAATACGTCTATCTGAACCGTGCAATTGCATTGCAGAATGACGACAAACTTGAGTTAGCGCTGCGCGATTTCCGCCAATTCCAGCAAATTAAACCCGATGATCCATACCGGGCATTGTGGTTGTATCTGGCTGAAATTGAAGTGTCCAAGCCTCAAGCAGATAAAACCTTAGCTGAATTATTACCAAAACTTGATGAAAAACAGTGGTCGCGTCAGATTGCCGCTTTTTATCTAGGGCAGATCAGCGAACAACAATTGTTGGCCGTGGCGAGTGATAATGTTACAGAGCCAAAACAACTGGCCGAGCAATTGTGCGAAGTGTATTTTTATCTGGCCAAATGGCATGCTTTGCAGAACAATCCAACGCAAGCCATTGAATATTACAAGAAAACTCTTGCTACTAACATCTATGAGTTTGTTGAACACCGTTATGCCAGGCTGGAAATGGCCAAAATCCGGCAGCAAGTGGTGGCACAAGACGAGCATGATCATGCGCATTAGTCGCAGTGTGAATTCAAAACAAAGCCGGCTTGCTGGCTTTTTTTTATTGGCACTATTGCTGCCTGCGTGTAGCGAACCACCGCCATCAACGGCTTATGCAACCTTGCTGCAAGCTCAGCAAGCCGAACAAAGAGGCTTGATCAGTCAGGCATTACCCTTGTACCAACAAGCTGCAGCAACAGGCGATGCAGCAGCGGTGGCTGCGGTACTCCGGTTGCAGCAGTCCACCACCAGTGTGGCTGAATTAAGTGAATGGCTACAAAATGTACCCTTAGCTGCGGAGCAACGTCAGCCGTTTTTAGCCCAGCTGGGGCTTTGGCAACAGCTTCCGGCCTCTGAAGTGCTTCGCTACCAGCAGCAATGGCAAAAGGCGTTTTCGAAAATGACAGCGCCGATAAAAAATAAGCTGCAGCAGCAACTAACAACAGCAGACGAACCCCACTGCGCCCTTCATCTCCAGCCAGTGCTCAGCACAGCACAATCAGCGTTGCAATGGCTACAACTTTCAAAGCAATGGCAGCAAGACCCACAGCTGTCGAGCCTGGCATTGTGTTTTAATGCGCCGGTTTTTATTGATAGTCAGCAGCTTTCGTGCAGTGAACAACGCGCAGAACGCATTCAGTGTGATGCAAAGCCATTAAAAGAGTTGGTATTGCAGTCAGGCGCCACCCAATTGTTGGTGCTTGCCGGGCAGGGCGGTGCCAGTTTTAACAACGGTTGGTTACAGCTGCCGGAAACCGCGTCTTTGCCGTTATTGCGGCATGAACTCAGTCATCTGTTTGGTTTTATTGATGAATATCCACTGGCGCAAACCATCGCAGACAGCGAGTGTGTAGCGGGGCGCATCACCCCGAATCTGTTGTTTGCAAAAGATGATTTGCCAGCATATCTGGCCAGATGGCAACTAGAAGCTGGTGATATCATTCTGACAGCGGTTGATTCGTGTAAACATACATCACAACAGGCGTATCGGGTGGTTAGCGCTGACAGTCATCTACAGCACTATGAACTGGCGGTGCCGGATCTTTATTTAAAATTAATGCAGCAACAACTGCAACGGCCAGAACAACTGATGCCGGTGGCATATTATTTTGCTTATCTGGCACGACAAGAAAATGACTGGGCTGGGTGGCAGCAACTGATGCAAATTGCTGCGCGTTCGGGTTATCCACCAGCACAACAAGCTTTAGCTGAAGCGGCCGGCAATGGGGTTCGTCAAGCTGTTCGATAAACCCATTCGTTTAGTCAGACGTTTGGTGATTAGTTCGACAATTCACTTAATTCGCGACTCAGTAAATCGGCATCACCGATATTAAGCTCCAGTAGCCGCCTTAAATGACTGACACTTTCGATATCCATTTTTTCACAGCGAAGACCAAGTGTATCTTGATGACTATGCGCAACAATAGTGTCCATTTGTAGCACTAACTCTGAATCATTCAGCTGAAATTGCAGTTGTACTGAACTGCCAATTTCGATGTTCCAATCTGCCGGGCGTTTGACTAAAGCGCCTTGTAGCGACAGGTCTAATATTTCCGTGCTGAAGCTCTGGTCGTTGCAAAGTAGCTGTGCATCACTACTAAACAAGATCCGGCTAAATCGTCTGTGGTCCATATCGACTCCTGATTTGATAGCTACAGCATAGCCTTGTATTTACTAAAAAAACAGGCTGCAGTTGCAGCCTGAATATACCCGTCATCCTTGACGATTCGGGGTTGTTGGCCGCCTTCACTCGCTGGGGCGCCAGTCCGACCCAGTCACATAGACTGCTATGCTCCTGGGGTTTCGCTCAGTTGCCGCCTACCCGAATCTTCAATGATTTTGGGTATATACCGAGAACTAGCTTACCGCTTCACCAGCGGCCTGGCGATCCGCATGGTATGAAGAGCGGACAAAAGGCCCGGCTGCGACGTGTTTAAAGCCCAGTTCAAAGCCGATGCGTTTGATTTCATCAAATTCAGCCGGCGATACATAACGACGCACCGGTAAATGATGTTTGCTCGGTTGCAGATATTGGCCAACGGTTAACATGTCGACGTTATGCAAACGTAAATCTTTCATCACTTCGATGATTTCTTCGGTGGTTTCACCAAGGCCGACCATCAAACCTGATTTGGTCGATACTTCCGGATGCGCTTCTTTATAACGGCGTAGCAGTTCCAGCGACCATTTGTAGTCAGCACCCGGCCGCGCCAGTTTGTACAGCCGTGGTGCGGTTTCCAGGTTGTGGTTAAACACATCTGGTGGGGTTTGGGTCAGAATGTTCAGCGCCGCATCCATCCGGCCACGGAAATCCGGTACCAACACTTCAATTTTAATGGTCGGGCTTTCTTTACGGATAGCGCTGATACATTCGGCAAAGTGCTGCGCACCACCGTCACGCAGATCATCGCGGTCAACCGAAGTGATCACCACATATTTCAGCTTCATATCTTTGATGGTTAAGGCCAGTTTTTCCGGCTCTTCTGCACTTGGTGGTAACGGCCTGCCGTGGGCGACATCACAAAACGGACAACGACGGGTACAGATAGCGCCTAAAATCATAAAGGTAGCGGTACCGTGGCTGAAACATTCAGTTAAGTTAGGGCAAGATGCTTCTTCGCAGACTGAGTGCAGACCATGCTTACGCATGGCACTTTTAATTTCGTCGATACGTTCTGACGAGCGGGGCAGTTTGATTTTCAGCCATTCTGGCTTACGCAGCATTTCGGCCGGTTCGGTCGGCAACACTTTGACCGGGATCAAAGCCATTTTTTCAGCGTCACGTAACTTAACGCCGGGCTCCATTAAAGCTGTTTTGGTGATGTTAGTCATAAAACCCTGTCTTATATTCAAGCGAAGTCACCGCCAACAAGCTGGCAAACTGACGACTAAGTTCTTCTTTGGCTGCAGCCATATGCAGCGGGCCGCCAAAATCTTTACTTTGAATCATTTGCATCCCGGCATAACCACAGGGGTTGATCCGGTTAAAAGGTGTTAAATCCATATCGACATTGAGCGCCAGCCCGTGAAATGTACAGCCTTTACGCACCCGCAGCCCTAACGAGGCAATTTTCTTTTCATCGACATAAACGCCTGGTGCATCGGCTTTGGCGTACGCTTTAACGTCGCAAGACGCCAGCGTATTGACGATAACCTGTTCGATTAAAGTCACCAACTGGCGCACACCGATGTTGCGTCTTTTGATATTCAGCAGCACATAAGCCACCAGTTGACCAGGCCCGTGATACGTCAC
This sequence comes from Rheinheimera sp. SA_1, assembly GCF_001669775.1. Taxonomy (GTDB): domain Bacteria; phylum Pseudomonadota; class Gammaproteobacteria; order Enterobacterales; family Alteromonadaceae; genus Pararheinheimera. The sequence goes on along the minus strand of NZ_LXWK01000011.1, from coordinate 109,876 downwards.
CTGACCGCCACGGTCAACCTGTACTACCGGAATATCGCCTGGTAATAACAGATGTTCAGCCTTGCCGGCCTGACCTTGGGTAAACACCGGCGGATGCTCCAGCAACCAGATTTCATCCATGGTTTCATCGGTGCGCTGGTCAGTAAATTGCTGCATCCGCTGCCAGGTACTGGTGTAATCCACCAATCCTAAATCGCGGATGACTAAGGCGTCAGCTAAAGGCACTACAGGCTCCGTGGCCACAATTTGGCAGCATTATAACGGTCACACTTCAAAGGTCGAGTTTTATCCCGACCTTACATCACATAACGGACCAGTTCCAGCTTGCCAAGCTCGGTATACAGCAGTTCGATGTGCGCTTTACTTGTGACGGTAACGATCACAGTCACTGAGTGATAAGTGCCTTTACTGCTTGGTTTAATCGAAGGTGAATAGTCATTGGCGTCGGCATGTTGTTGCAATGTAGCAATCACCTGTGGCACCAAATCGTCATGGGCCACACCCACAACTTTAAAATTGAATGAGCAGGGGAATTCCAGAAACTCATCAAAGGTAGTGTTTTTGACTTCAGTGACCATTTTATCCTCACTCACAACTTAGGTTTTCAGCTTACGCATAATGTCGGTTATTCTAACAAAAAGTCCCGGACTATGCCGGGACTATGTGACAGTCAATGACAACTTTACCCGTCATCCTTGAAGATAATGGGTAGGCAATCTATGACTGAGATTAAAGAAATTGCATTTTCACATAATCAACCAGACGATTGAATATGGTGCCTTCAGCAATGTCTTCCAAGGCCACTAACGGAAATTCTGCAATATCTTCTTCACCCAGCTTCAAATAAAGCGTACCCACTACCTGGCCTTTGGCGATTGGCGCGACCAACAGTTGCGATAATTTAAAATCAGCTTTTAAGTTTTTGCGCTGGCCACGTTGCAGGGTGATTGGTGTTTCACTCAGTACACCTAAATTGATGCTTTCTTTATCGCCTTGCCAAACGCGCTGGGCAGCAAAAACTTCACCAGCTTTATAAGGTGAGAAAGTTTCGAAAAAGCGAAAGCCGTAGGTCAGTAATTTTTTGTTTTCCGCTTCCCGGGTTTTGGCGCTGTCGGTGCCCATCACCACAGAGACTAAACGCATACCGTCTTTGGTGGCTGAGGTAATTAAGCTATAACCCGCTTCAGCGGTATGGCCGGTTTTGATGCCGTCCACGTTCAGGGTTTTATCCCACAACAAGCCGTTGCGGTTGTACTGTTTGATGCCGTTAAACACATATTCTTTTTCAGCATAAATTTTATATTCTTCCGGTACATCACGAATGAGCGCGACTGACAGTTTTGACATGTCACGGGCGGTGGTGCGCTGTGCTTCGTCCGGTAAACCGTGGGCATTGCTAAACGTGGTGTTTTCCATGCCCAGGCGTTTGGCGTGGGCATTCATCAGTTCAACGAAAGCACCTTCAGTACCGGCGATATGTTCAGCGATCGCAACACAGGCGTCGTTACCAGACTGAATAATGATGCCACGATTGAGTTCATTCACCGAAATGGTGGCGCCTACTTCAATAAACATCTTGGAAGAGTCAGTGTATTTTTTGGCCCAAGCGTTTTCGCTGATGGTGACCTGATCGTCTGGCTTAATATTGCCATTTTTAATTTCGGTACCGACCACATAACTGGTCATCACTTTGGTCAGACTGGCAGGAGCCAGTGGGGTGTCGGCATTACCTTCTGCCAATACTTTGCCTGTGTGGTAGTCAATCAGAATAAAGCCTTTGGCATTGACTTCCGGCGCGGATGGGGTCACTTGCACGGCCTGACTGCTGGCAAAAAAGCTGATGCAACTGAAACTGGTGGCAATAAAAATTCGACGATACTGGTTCATGAGACTCTTTCTTTTTTTGATGAATGCTTGGAAAACAATCCGGTTGTTGTCACCGCTGGCAGTTAACCACTACACAGTTTTTTATTGGTGAAAAAAGCATCCGGATAACCACTACTTCTTAAATTTTCTAACCAACTGGCCGCAGCTGCTGGTTCGTGCAATGGCCCGGCTAACAGTTTAAACATGCCATTGGCAGTTTGAACTGTTGTGGGTACAGACCACTGTTGTTGTAATTCGTTCCCGAGGCGGTTTATTTTTGCCTGATCGCCACTGGCAATTAGCTGAATAAAACATCCTTGCGAGGTATTTTGCCCCATAGACTGAACGGAAGCCGGGGGAGGCAAGCTTACCGGTGCCGTTACTGGCGCTGTTGCCGGTGCTGAGTTTCTGGCTGCAGCTGGCGCCATGGTTTCGGTCATTGGCTCGTAAGGGATCATCGGCTCTTGTGCAATAGGCGTGGCAAAACTGCTCATATTTTCCATGGCAGGAGATGCCACCAACTCGACTTTCACCCGACCGGTGCCGGTTTGATATATCCCTAACTTGTAGGCGGCAGAGTAGGACAAATCAATGACCCGGCCGTTATGAAACGGGCCGCGGTCATTGACCCGTACTATCGCGCTTCTGAAATTATCGAGGTTGGTGACCCGTACATAAGAAGGTAATGGCAAGGTTTTATGGGCGGCGGTCATTGAAAACACATCGTACTTTTCACCATTGGAGGTGTTGTGACCATGAAATTTGTTGCCATACCAGGACGCTGTGCCGGTTTCGCTGTATTCGGTAATAGTCGTGGTTGGGTAATAATCCACACCATAGATATTGTAGGCTTTGTTGCCACCGCGGCTTAACGGCTCCACTACAGGTTCAGGATCCATCATTTCGTCAGCGGTTGGAAAACGCAGCGGAATACTGTCTTTTTGTTGCGCGTACCGGCCTTTATTCGGCTCTGGATACGAAGCTGAGCTTGATTGATCTGAGGGTTGTGGCGCGCTGGAGCAAGCGGCTAGTAACACTGTGGCAGAAATCAGCAACAAGGGTTGCGCCAGAGAGCGCTCTAAACAGGAAAATTTTTTCATTATTGATTCGCTAACATCCGTTTGTGAGTGCTGATCGACATCAGAATGCCAAAGCCGGCCAGCAAAGTCACCAAAGAAGTTCCGCCAAAGCTAATCAGAGGCAGCGGAACACCAACCACCGGCAGGATACCAGATACCATGCCAATATTAACAAAGACGTAGACAAAAAATGTCAGAGTAATGCTGCCCGCCATAAAGCGGCTGAAATTGTCCTGCGCTTGACTGGCAATGATCAGGCCACGGCTGATCACAAAAAAATACAGTGCCAGCAACGCCATCACACCCATTAGACCCATTTCTTCGGCATACACTGCAAATATAAAATCGGTGTGCCGCTCCGGTAAAAATTCCAGTTGCGACTGGGTACCCTGCATCCAGCCTTTGCCTTCAAATCCACCGGAGCCAATCGCAATCATCGATTGAATGGTTTGATAACCGGCACCTAATGGGTCTTGTTCTGGATCAAACAGCGTTAACACCCGTCGTTTTTGATAGTCATACATCAAAAAGTGCCATAACACCGGTAAAAATGCGGCGATGAGTGCCACCAGAACACCAATAATGCGCCAGCTCATGCCTGAGAAGAACAGCACAAAGACGCCAGACATCGCAATCAGAATCGACGTTCCTAAATCTGGTTGTTTGGCAATCAGTAAAGTCGGTATTGCGCAGATGATAAAGCCGGTGAGCAGATCCCGATTTCTTGGCGGCATCGGATGTTTTGCCATATACCAGGCCACGGCCATCGGCACTGCCAGCTTCATCATTTCCGATGGCTGAAATTTGGTAAATCCCAAATCAATCCAACGGGTTGAGCCTTTGGCGGTATAGCCAAAAAACTCGACGATCAATAAACATACTAGACCGCCGATATACATCGGGATTGCCCAATAGCGAAAGGTATTGGGATGGATCTGCGCCAAAAATAGCATGATGCCTAGGGCAAAAATCATCTTCAGCGCCTGGCCTTCCACTTTAACCAGATCCTGACCATCGGCGCTGTACAGCGTAAAAAGTGCCACCAGCAGCAGAATCACTATTCCGGATAACAGCGGAATATCGATATGCCAGCGTTGCCAACGGGTCTGATGCTCCTGATTACTCATCGATGGGTTTTTCCTCGGTCGTCGTTGGCGGTGATGGATTGCTTTCGGTTGCCGTTTGTTCAGTTGATGTCGCCACAGCCGGTGATGTCTGGCCGGCCGGTAAAGTCTGTGGCGGCAGGCTGTTTGCATCGGGAATTATGGCATTGCCGGATTTTCGCTGCAGCTCGGCTGCTTTACGTGCTTCTTTGGCGGCTTTTTCGCGCGCGGCTTCTTCGGCATAGGCCTGTTCGCGTAGCACCATGGCGTCATAACGTTGTTGCTGGATCACGGCGATCTCTGCAATCGACGGTAGTTTTGGCGCGTTATATTGTGGTGAAAAATAATAGTCCAGCATCTGCCGCGCCACCGGCGCCGCGTTACTGCCACCACCACCGGCGTTTTCGACCACCACAGCAATGGTTACTTCTGGTTTGTCATGCGGGGCATAACCGATAAACATCGCGTTGTCACGATGACGTACGTTAATCGCCTTGGCATTGTATTTCTGGCCGGCGGCGATGTTGATGACTTGCTGCGTACCGGTTTTTCCGCCAATGGTATAGGTTGCTCCCAAAAATGCGCCTCTGGCAGTACCACCTTCTTGATGGGCGGTGCGGTACATCGCTTCACGGGAAATCGCCCAGTTATTGGGGTCGACCACGGTAATAGCCTGCTCCAGCGGCACCAGCAGCGATTGATCTTGCTGCTGGTTATGGAAATTCCGCGCCAGTCTTGGCGTGATCCGACCACCGCTATTGACTAAAGTGGCGGTGGTTAACGCCATTTGCAGCGGAGTTGCTTGCCAGTAGCCCTGGCCGATACCAATATTAATGGTATCGCCTGGTCCCCAGTTTTGCTTGTGTTTGGCCCTTTTCCAGGCGCGGGTTGGCATATTGCCTTCGTTTTCTTCATGCAGATCTATGCCGCTTGGTCGGCCAAAACCAGCTTTAGTCATAAAATCGGCAATTTTGTCGATGCCGAGTTTGTAAGCGAGATGGTAAAAATAGGTGTCGCAGCTTTTTATAATGCCAGTGTAAATATCAACATAACCATGGCCCCATTCTACATGGTCGCGCCAGCGTCGGCTGACGTTCGGCAGCCGATAGAAGCCAGGATCCGGAATGCGGGTTTGTTCAGTGACGGTGCCGCTTTCCAGCCCCAACACGCCAAGCAAAGGTTTGATGGTGGAAGCGGGTGGAAACAAACCTTGCGTGATGCGATTGACCAGCGGTCGATCTGGTGAATTCAGCAATAAGTTGTAATTTTTACCACTAATGCCGTGCACGAATAAATTCGGGTTGTAGCTGGGGTTACTGTAAAACGCCAATACCGAACCGTCTCTTGGATCCAACATCACCACAGAGCCTCGGTTTTCGCCCAGCGCTTCCTGCGCTTTGAGCTGCAGACCTAAATCAATGGATAAATACAAATCATCGCCGGAAATGGCTGGTTGATCGCGTAAGGTCCGGATCACCCGGCCACGACTATTCACTTCAACTTCCTGATAACCGACAGTGCCATGTAACTGGCTTTCATAGAATTTTTCGATACCGGATTTACCGATATCGCGACTGGCGGCGTAATTGGCACTGACTTCTGCCGCTTCCAGCGCCTGATATTCTTTTTCGTTAATTTTGCCGATATAACCCAGCGCATGAGTTAACAAGTCGCCATAAGGATAATTGCGGGTTAAACGGGCTTCGAGGGTGACACCAGGAAATTGATGCAGATGCACCGCCAAAATAGCGACTTCCTGCTCGGTTAAGTGTTCTTTTAACGAAATACTTTTAAAGCGGCGTTGTTTTTTGACGTCTTTATAAAAGCGTTCCTGGGTGTCGGCATCAATGCTAATTAATGCGCTTAACGCGGTCACTGTAGCCGGTAGATCTGCCACTTGCTCTGGGATCAGTTCAAGTGAATGCACCGGGCTGTTTTCGGCTAGCAATACGCCATTGCGATCAAAAATCATCCCGCGATTGGGCGACAGTGGCACCAGTTTGATGCGATTGCCATCGGCGCGGGTGGAGTATTCTTCGTAGCGGACCACTTGCAGCTGGTATAAATTCAGCAGTAATACCAAAAACAGCACCAGAACCACAATCACCGAAAATACAATACGCCGGTTGAACAATATAGCTTCGGCAGCATGATCGGCGATGGCAATCCGGGTTTTGCGCATGGTCACTCGCGATGGTAAGGATGGTTGGTACTGATGCTCCAGGCGCGATACAGGCTTTCGGCCAAGACCACTCTGACTAGCGGATGCGGCATGGTCAGTGCCGATAACGACCATTTGGCTTCACTGGCAGCGATGCAGGCGGGTGCCAGACCTTCAGGTCCGCCCACCAATAAACATACGTCGCGGCCATCCATTTGCCATTGTTCGAGCTTTTGGGCAAGCTGTGGACTGCTCCAGTTGCCGCCTTCCACTTCCAGCGTCACAATGCGACTGCCTTTGGGCACTGCGGCCAGCATTTTCTCGCCTTCAAGGTCTAAAATGCGTTTGATGTCGGCATTTTTGCCACGTTTCCCGGCCGGAACTTCAATCAGCTCCAGCGGCAAATCGCGCGGAAAACGCCTGGCATATTCTTCATAGGCCGTACTGACCCAGGCTGGCATTTTCTGACCGACAGCAATCAACAACAACTTCATCGTGATTAGGCAGCCCAGAGTTTTTCCAGCTGATAAAAGCTGCGGCTTTCATCAAGCATCACGTGAACAACCACTTCACCGAGGTCAACCAGTACCCATTCGCCAGTCTTTTCACCTTCAACACCGAGAATATGTAAACCGGCTTTTTTGGCTTCTACCACCAGGTAGGCTGCTACGGAACGAGTGTGGCGATTCGAGGTCCCTGTACAAACCACCAGACATTCGGTTTCGGTGGATTTTCCTGACACGTTCAACTGAACGATGTCTTTTGCTTTCATATCGTCAATCTTATCAACGACAAAGGCGATTAATTGCGAAGTTTGCACTGGTATACCCCATTGGCTGTGCGCTAAAACGCGGCATTTTAACAGCTTTTGTGCCGAAGTTATACCTGATAGAGCTGATGCTCCAGGATATAAGCTGCTACCGCGTCTATTTGCAGCGCATCGGCATTGCTGTTTGTTGATTGTTGCAGTGATTTGCGAATAGCGGTGGCCGAGACATCCAGCATTGGGTTTGGCAGGATTACAATTCCGCCGTGAGTTTTACTTCGTAAATCGCTGACCGCCTGCAGCTGATGCTCTGCCAATAAAGCTTTGGTCTCGATGCTATCGGGCTGATAACCTGGTCTTTGGCAGACCAGTAAATGGCAAAGTTTTAAGATGTCTCTGTAGCGAAACCAGCTGTGAAACTGGGTTAAGGAGTCCATGCCAATCACAAACAGCAGGGTGTCGTTTGGATATTTCGCGCGCAGTAGTTCCAGCGTTTCCACAGTATAAGACGGTGAGTTTTTTTCAAGTTCAATGACATTCAGCGCCAACTGCGGGTAGGGGGCAATTGCCAGCCGCACCATTGCTGCGCGATGTTCGCTGCTGACCCCAGGATGCGCGCGATGGGGTGGAATATGGCAGGGGATGAGTTCCAGCCGATCCAGTTGGCAATACTGCTGCACATAAAGCGCAGACTGCAAATGACCTTGATGGATGGGGTCAAAAGTACCGCCATAAAAACCTAGCATTGCCATGGCTGCTGCGCCTTAAGATGCCAGTTGTTGTTGCAAAGAAAACAATTTTGGCACTGGTTTGATAAACAGCGTCACTAAATGCCCCAATGCCACTTCCGGGTGCGACAGCTGACCCGATTTATAACCCCGGTCAAAACAAGCCAGTTCCTGCACCAGATAATGTAACCAGTTGCTGGATAAGCGTAGTAATGCCTGTTGATACAGCGGCTGGCGTTTTGGCCAGATACTGAATTTTTTGTACAAATCTGCCAGCGGCAAGCCTTGTTGTTCGGCGGCCTGCAGTTGTAATAAAGTCAGCGCTTCTTTTTGCAGTTGCCAGCCAATCACCACCGCTTCGGTATCTTGTTGCAGCAGCCGGTCGAGCCGGTGCAAGGCTTCTTCACCCAAACCGGCGAGCACGGCGTCAATCAGTTGAAACACGGTAAAATGCGACTGATCGGCGAGATATTGTTGTAAAAAAGCTGCATCCAGCCATTGGCCGTAATGAGTGAGCGCCAGTTTTTCCAGTTCTTGCCGTGCCGCGAGTAAGTTCCCGGCCGCATGATGTTGCAGCAATTGCAGGGCGTCGGTTTGTAGTTTTAAACCCAACTGTTGCGCCCGCTCTTTTAGCCAGCGCATAAACTGGCTGTCGTCCAGCGGGTAAAACTGCACCTGTACGCCCATTTCCGACAAGGTTTTAAACCAGCTTTGTTTGGTAAATTCGGTGGCAGATTTCGCCGCATGCAGCACCAGAATGACATCGGCATGCAATAAAGCGGGCAGTTGTTTAAGTTGCTCAAGTGCGGTGGGAGTGAGTTTGGCGGTGCCTAAATCCAGTTCCAGCAGCTGTTTTTGGGCAAATAACGACATGCTGTTCAGCTCGTTAACAAAGTCGGCCCATTCAAAATTGGCTTCGACAATAAAACTTTGCCGATCGTCAAAACCTTGTTTTTTAGCGGCAGCGCGAATGTCATCCAGCGCTTCCATTTTTTGCAGTGGTTCTTCGCCAAACACCAGGTAAACCGGCGCCAGACTTTTTTTAAGCTGGGCGCCCAGTTGATTGCTGTAAAGCTTGAGCATGGCTTACAGCCGGCCGAGTTGGCGGATGATCCGTGCGACTGCCTGACCACGCAATTCAGCTAACAACAAATCCAATTCACGGGCTTTTGCCAAAGCGCGGTTCGGATCGTCCTGATAATCGCGGAACAGCTCAATCTGGTACGGCACCGGTTCTTGATTGGGCAGTTGTAACTGGTAGTTGACGGTGTAAATCAGTTCGTATTCCGCCACCTGACCATTCGGGAACAACGATAAAGTCCGGCGTTGCAGGCTATCGCGGTCCAGGGTAATTTGCGGAATATCGACACTGCTTTGCTCCGGCAATTGCACATTGTTGCGACTGAGCTGCATGCTGAGTTCAGTCAACAACTGTGAATGCCGGTCGCCTTGCAGATGAATAGCCGGATATTTTGCTAGCGGTAACTGGCCACGCAGATGAAAACCACAGCTGCCGAGCAGTAAGCTGGCAAGCAGCAGCACTGGCAGTAACAGCTTCACTAAAAATACCGGCTTTTCAGTCATATTAACCCACCACCAGACTTAACAATTTGCCCGGTACGTAAATCACTTTACGCAGCTCAACGCCTTCTAAGTACTTCTGCACGTTTTCTTCCGCGCGCGCCAGTGCCATCACTTGCTCTTCGGTCGCATCAATCGCGACCGTCACTTTGCTGCGCACTTTGCCGTTGATTTGCACCACCACCAGCTTTTCATCTTCAACCAGCGCTGATTGGTCAACCACCGGCCAGGATGTTTGTTCAAGTTCAGTGTGATGACCTAATTCGCGCCACAGATGTTGTGATAAATGCGGCGTGATAGGGTTCAGCAACGCCACTACAGCATGAATACCTTCAGACAGCACCGGCAGGTTCTGATTTGGCTCTGTTGCCGCTTTTTGCAGCTTGTTCATCAGCTCCATAATGGCGGCAACGGCGGTATTGAAGGTATAACGGCGACCGACGTCATCGGTGACTTTAGCAATGGTTTTATGAATTTCGCGGCGCAGTGTTTTTTGATCTGGCGTTAAAGCGGCAACATCCAGAGCCGGAACATTGCTGTGCGTTTTAAACTCATTAACCAAAGTCCAGACCCGGCGCAGGAAGCGGTTAGCGCCTTCAACAGCAGAATCTTGCCATTCCAGCGTTTGCTCTGGTGGCGCGGTGAACATCATAAATAACCGCACCGTGTCGGCGCCGTACAAGTCGATGACGGTTTGTGGGTCAATACCGTTATTTTTCGATTTGGACATTTTGCTCATGCCCGATGAAACCACCGGCAAGCCGTCCGTTTTTAACAAAGCCTGAGTGATGCGGCCTTTGTCATCACGTTCAACCGTGACATCCTGCGGCGAATACCAGGTTTTGCTGCCACCTTCGTTGTCGCGGTAGAAGGTTTCGGCCAGCACCATGCCCTGACATAACAGGCGTTTAAACGGCTCGTCGCATTGCACTAAACCGACATCACGTAATAATTTGTGGAAAAAGCGCGAATACAATAAGTGCAGAATGGCGTGCTCGATACCGCCAACGTACTGATCAACCGGTAACCAATAATTGGCTTTGGCCGGATCCAGCATGCCGGTATCGTGTTGCGGGCTGCAATAACGGGCGTAATACCAGCTCGATTCCATAAAAGTATCGAAGGTATCGGTTTCATGAAAAGCGGTTTTACCCATGTAACTGGTTTTGGCCCAGTTTGGATCAGCTTTGATCGGCGATGTGACGCCGTCCATCACCACATCTTCTGGTAACCGCACGGGTAGCATCGCTTCTGGCACCGGTACTTGCGTACCATCTTCCAGCGTCAGCATTGGAATTGGCGAACCCCAATACCGTTGACGGGACACACCCCAGTCACGCAGGCGGTAATTCACTTTGACCTGACCGATGCCTTTTTTGGCAAGTTTGTCAGCAATGGCTTTAAAGCCTGCGGCAAAATCCAATCCATCAAATTCGCCAGAATTGACCAACACGCCTTTTTCGGTAAATGCGGCAGTGGTTAAATCGCAGACTGCAGCAGAGCCAGCAGCTGGCGCGATAACTTGTTTGATTTTCATGCCGTATTTAGTGGCGAATTCAAAGTCACGTTGATCATGGCCTGGTACGGCCATCACGGCGCCTGAGCCGTAATCCATCAACACAAAGTTGGCGACCCAAATTGGCACTTGCTCACCGGTCAGTGGATGTACGGCGAAGAAACCAGTGGGTGCACCTTTTTTCTCCATGGTGGCCATGTCGGCTTCGGCAATTTTGCCGCCTTTGCACTCGTCGATAAATTTCGCTAATTGATCATCAAGCTTGGCGGCCTTTTGCGCCAGCGGATGTTGTGGTGCAATCGCCACATAAGTCACGCCGTAAAGGGTATCAGGGCGGGTGGTGTAGACGCTGAAGTCGTAGCTCGAACCTGCCAGACTGAACGTGATTTCGACACCTTCTGAGCGACCAATCCAGTTGCGTTGCATGGTTTTGACCTGCTCTGGCCATTCGTCCAGTTGGTCTAAATCCTGTAATAACTCTTCGGCGTAGTCGGTGATTTTGATAAACCACTGCGCCAGTTCGCGCTGTTCCACTAAAGCGCCGGAACGCCAGCCGCGACCGTCGATCACTTGCTCGTTAGCCAACACACATTGATCCACCGGATCCCAGTTCACTGTGGCCATCTTTTTGTAAACCAGGCCTTTTTCAAACAGCTTAGTGAAGAACCATTGTTCCCACTTGTAATATTCTGGTTTGCAGGTGGCGAGCTCGCGGTCCCAGTCGTAACCAAAACCTAAACGTTTCAGCTGGTTTTTCATGTAATCGATATTGGCGTAAGTCCAAATCGCTGGCGCGGTTTTATTGGCGATGGCGGCGTTTTCAGCCGGTAAACCAAAAGCATCCCAACCCATAGGTTGCATGACGTTTTTGCCCTGCATCCGCTGGAAACGGCTGATCACATCACCAATAGTGTAATTGCGCACATGGCCCATATGTAGGCGGCCACTTGGATAAGGGAACATCGACAGGCAATAGTATTTTTCTTTGCTTGGATCTTCGACCACTTTAAAGGCATTGCTTTGTTCCCAATGTTGCTGCATCTGGGTCTCAATGGCTTTTGGATCATAAGTTTGCGCTGGGGTTTGCGTGGCGGTGTGGGCTGGGGTATGTGTTTCAGACATCGAAAATTCCAACTGTTCAATCAAAGGCGGCCGGCACCTGATAAGGTACGCGACAAAAAGTGCCGTTAGCATACCGCAAGCAGGGTACAGACAACAACCCTGCAACTTCAAGGATGGAGGGTATAAAATGACGAATAGTGCAGTCGATGACTGAACCAAAATAAAAACCCCGGTTGCAGGCAACCGGGGTTTTTTATGAGCTTATGCTGAATTTTTCTGCTGGTAGTTTAACGACTACCAGCCGAAGAACCTCAGCTTAGAAGCTGTAGCTTACGCCTGCAGTGATACGACGACCGATCACGTCCCATGCAGCACCGTTAGTGTTCTGGCCTGGGATCATTGGAGGGTTACGATCGAACATGTTCAGTACACCAACACGAGCCTGGAACTCTGGCGTTACGTTGTAACGAGTTGTCAGGTCGAACGTCGTATATGAAGGTACGTCGTTGTAGTTGTTCTGGTTTGGAGTCCAGTCGTTCGCTTGAACTGTATCAGAACGATGATTTACAGTCACAACAGCAGAAGCATCACCATAAGTGTACTCAGTGCTGAAACGGTGTTTCCATTCTGGCAGTACCACTTCACCTAAATCGTCAATCAGATCTTCAGCAAAACCAGTTGGGTTGGTTTCGTAAGTAGACATATATGTGCTGATTAAACGCATGTTGAAATCACCGAAGTTTGTCGCGAAACGATATGAAGTTTCTAAATCGACACCTTCTACGTCACGTGAAGCAGAGTTCACTGGCTTCTCGAAGTAGTTGTTAATTTCAAACGTAGCAGCATCACGAGTCAACAGTGGGCAGTACGGGTTATCCAGTGAAGAAGACTGGTAGCAGTATTTCACTACGTCAGGACCAGTAAAGCTGTTGATGACGTTCGTCAGTTCAAACTTCCAGTAATCGACTGTGAAACCCAGACCTTCGATCTGAGCTGGCGTGTAGATAAAGCCAATGGTGATGTCGTGTGCAGTTTCGTTGGTCAGATCAGTGTTACCGATGATGAAACCTGGACGTGTTGAGCCTTTCCATTCGGTAGAAGGTTCAAACGTTGTTGGAACACCTTGTGCAGCACAGTTTGCCAGAATCTTGTCTTTGTACTTAGCGTTAAGACCAGCACGTTGGCTGACGGCACAAGGATCGTTCAGAGTGCGGAACGTTTGACCTGGTGGGTTGTATAATTCACCAATGTTTGGTGCACGGACTGATTTCGCTTTGTTCAAACGAACACGTAAATCATCAGTGACTTCCCAGTTCAAACCTACTTTCCACGCATCATCAGAACCTGAAGTTGAGTAGTCCATTTTACGGTAAGCAGTTTCGAACGTCAGCATTTCAACCAGAGTCAACTCAGACAGTAATGGTACTGAGAATTCAGCTGAAATTTCGTTAACGTCAAATTCACCTTCCAGTGGTTGTGAGCTGTTGTTGAACAACAGACCGGCACGCATTGCTGGATCTGGCAGTGTGGACGAACCTTCTTTGCGGTATTCAGCAGTGAATGCTGTAGTGATGTAACCTGCTGGCAGTTCATACAGTTCGCCAGTCACAGTTGCAGAAACCACTGACTGCTCAATTGATGAACGACGCATAGCGTCTGTTGATACCCAGTTATAGGCTGCATCGCTGTAAATACCACGACCCAGCACGTTTAACGGTAAACAACCCTGACCACGGGCTGCTGCATCACGACATTGCAGGGTACCGCTGGCAGTTTTCTCTACGTCAACAGCTTGCAGGAAGCGGTTATAGAACATCTCACCGTACCATTCGGTATCAGCTTGTACATGGCCGATAGCTGCATATACGTCGTAAGACCAGGTATCAGTGAGTGCACCGTCAAAACCCAGAGAAATACGGGCTAACGTACGTTCCTGGCTATATTTACGGTTGCCGAAGTCAGATGCCAGGTAGCCCATGGTAACGCGACCAGCGGCATTGGCAGAAGCGATTAACGCTGAAGCTTCTGGCGTTAATAAACCATTGTTTGCGCTGACAGCAAAGTTGATGAAAGCAGGAGAACTTTCGCCGTATGCTTCAGAACGCGTCAGGTTTAATTCCATGCTCATATTGTGATCGTCATTGATCGCATAGTTCATATTAGAAACGAAGCTGATGCGGTCTAATGGTGTACGCATGAATGAGTTTTCAGCGAAGTTGTAACCTTCACCACCGATGTAGTCAACACGACCACCAACCAGTGGAGGTAACGCTTGACCCAGGTTCATCAGACGAACCTGACCATTGTCACCAAATGTATAACGTTTGCCGCCAGATACGAAGGTACCTGATGGAGAGTAAGCTGCCAGAACTTGTTGGCCTGTACCCCACATGACCCGTAATGGGCTGTTCGGGTCAGTTGCAACGTAGTTCGGGTTTTGAATAGCGATTGGACCTTCACGCAGGTAGTCACGGTCCATATAAGAAACCTGGTTTTGTGAAGCCCAGCTCAGGTTTGATACGAAAGTCGCTTTGCCAGCTTCAGCACCGAATGTTAAAGAAGCATAATCTTCTTCACCACCGCTCTGAGTTGGGCGCGTGGTAGAAACATCAACGGTTACACCGTCGAATGTTTTCTTGGTGATGATGTTCACAACACCTGCAACAGCGTCAGAACCGTAAACAGCAGAAGCACCACCAGTGGTGATTTCCACGCGTTCGATCATTGCAGTTGGGATGTTGTTTAAGTCAACAGCGCTGCTGCCTGGTGCACCAGATACAAAGCGACGACCGTTCACTAATACCAGAGTACGGTTTGAACCCAGACCACGTAAGTCGGTGTTGTTCAGGCCGCTGGCGAAAATAGTGTTGTTAGTGGTTTCTGGTGACAGACCAACTAAAGTGTTAGGCATTTTGTGCAATAAGTCAGCAACGTTGACAACACCAGCATCGACCAGGCCGTCACCGGTGATCACAGTCACTGGCGTTGGTGATAATTCGCCGATACGTTTGATTTTTGAGCCGGTAACTTCAATACGCTCAACTTTGTCTTCTGCTGTCGTTTCTTGTGCAGAAACGGAATTCGCGAACAGGGCCGTGGTGGTAACGCCCAAAGCTAATGCTAAACGCACTGCCTGGTTCAATTTATTGTTAGAATGCATCCTGGATTTCCTTGTATATCTATGTTGAAAATAGCGCTGGAAAGTCGAAAAAATGCGTAGTAAATGGCATTTCCGCAAGGTCTTTTCGACCATTTTCCCAGCACGACAACAAACTAACTACTTCGTTCAACAAAAACAACTGTAATGCGTTAAATTGCACAAAAAAGCTATCGAAAATGAGGTTGTTGCAAATGGTTCGCATTATCCGGCGATTTCAGATGGTAAAAGTGTAATTATTTATGCTTAAAAGATTCTTAAATGTGAAGTTATGTGACATTCGCGCGGCATTTAAAGATTAGTTTCGACAGATTAGGAACAATCCATGTTGCGGCAACTATACTGTTTTACGAGTACCTTTTGTCACAAGGGGAATAGTGATGCAAGATTTTCATGCCCGTTATCAGCAATGGCTGAATGAGCTTGCTGCAGCCATAAGTCTGGCAAAACAGCAGCAAGTGACGCAGTTGTTTAATCTCAGTGAAACCCTTAAAGCTTACTGGAAAGCCGGGAATGAACTGACCGCTTACGAAACCAGCCTGTTTATCGAAACTTTCCGCAGGCAGTCTGATGAACAGACGATGCCATCATTGTGGCCGGAAACACTTTGGTATGAATTAGCACAGGTCACCGACAAAACGCAGCTGGAGTGGCAGGACCTACAAAGTGATTTTGTCCACAACGGGGTTTATCTTGCCGGTGAGGAAGTCGGCATGGGAATTTATTGTTGTTATGACTGTGGTGGATCTGTAGTTTTTTATCATCCAGCTTCACTCGGCGAATGTGCTGCCTGTGGTGCTAACCGATTTCGCCGTCAGGGTCTGCCAGTGTAATTCACTGACAGATCCTGCTCATTTCTCTGCATTCACAACAGCCGGCTGCATTTAGCCACTTTCGCCCTGAGTAGTTTTTGTTACTATAGGCGTCAGTTTTTTTCCCGGGAATAATTTGCATGACGCATCCGGCCGTAACTAAAGCCTCTTCTATTCATATCCAAAGTTTCGCTTTGCCCGTCGATCAGCTTGGCCCGCAACTCGATCAGCAACTGATCACCGATGCCTTAGATGTCGCCGGTTTTAGCAGTACATTTATTGGCCAGGATCGCGCCAAAGCGGCGTTGTCATTTGCCATTGGCATGGATATGCCGGGTTACAACCTTTATGTGATGGGTGAGCCTGCGCTGGGTCGGTTTACCTTGGTGCAGGATATTCTGCAATCAGCGGCCAGTGAAAAAGAAACACCGGACGACTGGTGTTATCTCAATAACTTCGATGATGAACGTATTCCACAAACCTTGCGGCTGCTGCCAGGTGAAGGCCGGGTATTGGTCAAGAAAATCGAAGCTTTAATTGACGAACTGCTGGATACCTTTCCGGCTGCTTTTGATAACCCGGGTTATCAACGTAAGAAAAAAGCCATTCACGCCACATTTGACGACAAATATGAAGCCGCAATTGAGCTGGTCGAGCGCAAAGCGCTGGAAAAACAAGTGGTGTTGTACGAAGAAAATGGTGCTGTTAGTTTTTCGCCGGTGGTAGATGGTAAGCCTTTAGACGACGCTGAATTTGCTAATTTATCTGATGACAAACGCCAGTTTTTCTATGGTCTGGTGTCAGAGCTTGAAACCATTCTGAACGAGCAGTTGATTGAGCTGCCACAGTGGAAGCGTGAACTTTCCGAAAACTTACGGACTTTACGCCGCGACACCATCGAGCAGGCGATCAAACCGCTACTAAAACAGTTGGAACACGATTATGTGACCGAGCTTGGTATTTTGCGTTATCTACGTGAAATGAAACCCGAGCTGATCAAAGCCGTGCTGGAATTACTGCCAGAAGAGCTGGAAACCGACAAACTGGAAGAAATGGATTTACGCAGTTTGTTTATCGGCGATTTTGTGCCCAATGTGTTGGTGCATCATGAGCTGATGTCCGGTGCGCCTATTGTGTTTGAACCGAACCCCAGTTACGGCAACTTGTTTGGCCGGGTCGAATACAGTTCTGAACAAGGCGCGCTTTATACCAATTACCGGATGATCCGCGCCGGAGCTTTGCATAAAGCCAATGGCGGTTATCTGATTTTGGATGCTGACCGTTTGTTGTCGCAGCCTGCG
Source organism: Rheinheimera sp. SA_1 (assembly GCF_001669775.1). Taxonomy (GTDB): domain Bacteria; phylum Pseudomonadota; class Gammaproteobacteria; order Enterobacterales; family Alteromonadaceae; genus Pararheinheimera. Next base: position 92,744 of record NZ_LXWK01000011.1, on the reverse strand, counting down.
GTGTGGGATGCGCTGAAGTTAGCACTGAAAAGCGGTGATATTAATATCGACACGCTGTCTGACCATGCCGTGACCAATTCCACCATTATTACTCCCAAAGCCATTCCATTGAATGTGAAAATTGTGCTGCTCGGTTCCCGCGATTTGTATTATCTGGTGCAGGATGGCGACGACGAATTTAACGAATTGTTCCGGGTACTGGCTGATTTTGAACATTATTTGCCTTTTACTGCCCAGACTATGAAGTATATGTCGTTGCAGCTGCAGGATCAGATCCAGGCATTGGACGCCGGTCCGTTAACCGCTTGTGGCCTGAAGCAGTTGCTGAACTTTAGTTTCCGTCAGGCCGAACATCAGCGCAAGTTATCGGCGCGCTTTGCCGATGTGCTGGAATTGGTACGCGAAGCTTGTTATTACGCTAATCAGAGCGGTGATGCTGAACTGACTGCGCTGCATATTCAACAGGCGCTGGCGGGCAAACAATACCGCACCGGTCGCATCAGTGAATCCTTTTTAGAAGATATTCAGGAAGGCCAAATTCTGATTGATACTGATGGCGGTGCTGTTGGTAAGGTAAATGGTCTGACCGTACTGGAAATTGGTGACACTGCTTTTGGTACGCCAGCGCGTATTAGCGCTACTGTATATCCTGGCTCAAATGGTGTGATTGATATCGAGCGTGAAGTGGAATTGGGCAAAGCCATTCACTCCAAAGGTGTGATGCTGCTAACCGGTTATCTGGGTGCTAAATATGCGCAAACATTTGCGCTGACCTTGTCGGCCAATATCGCAATGGAGCAGTCTTATGGCCTGATTGACGGCGACAGCGCTTCACTTGCTGAAGTTTGTGCGTTAATTTCAGCCATTTGTAATGTGCCAATTCAGCAATCGCTGGCGGTGACCGGTTCAATCAACCAGCACGGCCAGGTGCAGGCGATAGGTGGCGTCAACGAGAAAATCGAAGGTTATTTCCGGCTGTGTCAGTCACGCGGATTAACCGGCACCCAAGGCGTAGTGATCCCGGCTAGCAATCAGCTGAATCTGGTACTGAACGATGAGGTAGTTGCTGCAGTCGAAACGGGTCTGTTCCATATTTATGTCGCTAAAACTGTCGATGATGCGCTGGAGCTACTGACTGGCGTGGTGGCGGGTGTGAAAAATAGCCGCGGCCAATACCCGAAAAAGACTTTAAATGCGCTGACGATGAGCCGGCTGGCGGCAATTGCTGAACTGGTAAATGGCTCGGCCGATGATGAATAGTCAGACGATGAATAAAGAATTGAATTTTATGATGTTAAACAAGGTGAAGATGCAAAAGATGTTGAAAGTACCAACTTTGGTAAAAACGCTGGGGCTGGCTTCTCTGCTGGCGTCATTGGTAGTGTTGCCTGGTTGCACCACGGCTTATTATGCCGCGATGGAAAAAGTTGGCGTGCACAAACGCGATATTCTGATTGATCGGGTGGAAGAGGCGCGTGACGCCCAACAAGCCAGCCAGCAGGAATTTAAAGATGCGCTGGATCAGATGAGTCAATTGCTGAATTTTCATGGTGGCAATTTACAGCAGCGCTACGAGGCACTGAGTGCGCAATATGACGACAGTAAAAAGTCGGCCGAGGAAGTGACCAGCCGCATTAACAAAGTCGAAACCGTGGCTTTTGATTTATTTGGTGAATGGGAAGCTGAGCTTTCCCAATATCAAAACAAGCAGCTTAAAACCGACAGCAAAAAGAAACTGCTGGATACCAAACGGCAGTTTAATGAACTGGTGAAAGTGATGCGCCGTGCTGAAAGTAAAATGCCGCCAGTACTGCGTGTTCTCAATGATAACGTGCTGTATTTAAAGCATAACTTAAATGCAAAAGCCGTTGGCGCTATTCAGGGCGAATTTGGGGTGCTGCAGCAGGACGTCAACAGCCTGATCAGCGAAATGAACCGTGCTATTGCCGATTCCAACCAGTTTATTGCCAATATGAATAATAACGGCTGAGTCAGCACCTACCATAAAAAATAATAGAGAGGTTCGTCGTGAGTTCAGGGCTACCGCAGGCAAAATTAAAAAAACAGAACCTGAAAACGGTGGCTGCTGAACTCGGCGTGTCCGTGGCAACGGTTTCCAACGCCTTTAATCGTCCGGATCAGTTGTTGCCGGAATTGCGGTTGAAAATTCTGGCGCAATGTGAAGTGCTTGGCTACAGTGGCCCGAATGCAGCTGCTCGCAGTTTACGCACTGGTAAATCCGGCATTATTGCGATTTTATTGTCCGATACGCTGGAATATTCGGTCAGTGATCCGGTGGCCAATCAGTTGATTAAAGGTGTCGCCGAAGTACTACAGCAACAAGGCCGCGATTTATTGTTGTTGTCCGGCACCCATAATAGTCGCAGCAGCAGCGCCGAAGCGGTTCCCGACGGCTTTATTCTATATGGTGCGCCGAATAATCCGGAGCAGCTGGAGCGTATTTTGCGCCAGCAAAAGCCGATGATTACCGTCGATTGCAACGTCGACGATTTGCCGTCGGTCAATATTGATAATTTCAGTTCAGCTAAACAGATTGCCTTACATGCTTTTGCCAGCATGCCAGGCAAGATTGCCGTACTTGGCTTGCGGCTGATTGAGTCGGACCGGGTCTGTCGTATCCAACCGGATGAGCTGTATCGGTCTGAGCAGGCCATTTCCAGACGCCGGTTGGAAGGTTATCTGGCCGCCGCCAAAGAAGCGGGTCGAGAATTGCCAGCCGAAGCGGTGTGGCATATTCCGGTCAATCAGCACGAACAGGCGCTGATGGCCGCGCGCGAAGCTTTGCAACAAGCCATTCGGCCCAGCGTGTTGTTGTGCATGAGCGATCGCATTGCGCTGGCGGCGATGATGGTGGCGCGTGAACTCGGCATCGAGATTCCATCGCAATTGGTGGTGGTTGGTTTTGATGGCATTGAAGAAGGCGAGCGCTTTTATCCGGCGCTGACCACCATTCAGCAATACAGTGCCGAAAAAGGCCGGCTGGCGGCTAGTCGCTTGCTGGCGGGTGAGCTTAGCGGTGACGTTGAACTACGATGTGATTTAGTCGTTCGGCAAAGCTGTTAACCGTAAGGTTTTTTTGTTGCGGTTGCTGTTGGCAAGCCGCTTCTGCTAAGGTAGTTTTACCGGGTTCAGTGGCGTGTTTAATGATGTGTTTAATGGAAAAACAATGACAGCAACAGCGGCAATTCTGGAAGTGATTTATCGGGTGGAACCTGGCTGTCTTGGTCCGCAAGGTGCCGATTATATTGAAGATTTCTGTAAGTTCTCGCAGCCGCTGGTGACATCCCATACTGCTGGCTTTATGCGGTGGATTTTAGTGCCACGGTTTGATAAAAGTCTGCCGGAAATGCAGTGTACCCTGGCCGGACGAAGCTTAAATCCGGCGCAGGCTGCCCGTTATTTTGCGTTGTATCAGGCGAATGCCGACGATCTTGAAGCTGAACTCAACGAGCAGCTGACCTTGTTGATTGATCAGTATTTTGGACGCTGGTAGCTTCAGTGCGATATGACATCGCTCTCGTCTGACATAATCCGCATCTGATACTGTACTCATCTGACATTGCGCCGTTAATGCGCACAAATAGTTGCGCTGTATCAAGTTTCACTTCAACTCCGCGATCTACTTCATCCATTCTTAAGACTTGTCCGGTATGCTAAAGCTATTGTTTTGCGGACGGTCGTACGTACGCTGTTATCTGAGCGGCGAAAGCTGCAGGTCTTTTGTGCCAGGAGTCAACCATGTCAAACGCAACATCGAAAACCGCACCAAGTTTTAGCCGGTTAACCATCATTATCCATTGGCTGACGGTGCTGCTGTTTATTTGTGTCTATGTCAGCATGGAATTTCGCGATATTTTCGAGCGTGGTACGCCGGGGCGGGACCTGATGAAAACCAGCCATTATTGGTTTGGGATCTGCATTTTATTGTTGTTGGCCGTACGGCTGTTTGCCAGATTCAGTCAACCAACGCCAGCGATAGTGCCACAACAACCACAGTGGCAGCATCAATTGGCGAAAGTGGTGCATTTGGCCATTTACCTGTTGATGTTGGTGATGCCGGTTTTGGGGCTGTTTTTATTGTCGGCCGATGCGGTGCCGCTACGGTTGTTTGGCGCTGAGTTACCAGCGCTGATTGCCGCTGATGCCGCCACGGCTGAATGGCTGGAAGATTTGCACGAAATTGGCGCGACTATTGGCTATTATCTGATTGGTATCCACGCTTTGGCCGCGTTATTTCATCATTATTGGTTAAAAGACAATACCTTAGTGCGGATGAGTTTTAAGAAATAACTTGCTGTTGTGCTGCTTGCGGTTATCGCAGATAGCAAAAAGCCGAAGTGTCGCTTCGGCTTTTTTATAAAAACGGTGACGAAACTACTTATTGCGAATTAGCAGTTACGAACTGGCTTGCAAAGTCGCTGCAATCACCTGGCCATCTTTAATTAAAATCTTCTCGGCTGGTTTTTGATCCATCCGAATGTTTTTCAGCTCGCCATTCAGTAAATAACGGACGTCATAACCGACGGTGCGTTCTTTTTGTTGCTGTACAGTTTTGCAAACCCGTTTGTTCTGACTTTCAACATCGTTGTTTTGCATATCTTGTTGCACTTGTTTACCGGCATAACCACCGGCTGCAGCTGCAGCAACGGTTGCCACTTTTTTACCTGAACCACCACCAATCTGGTTGCCCAATACGCCACCAACGACGGCGCCAAGCACGGTACCGGTTATTTGATTTTCATCTTTCACGGCTTTTTTCTGTTGCACTATCACGTCTTTACATTGCTCAACCGGCTCACTGTAAGTTTCGATGATGGCTTTGCTGCTGACAACTTCAGCATATTGTGGTTCTTGATCCAGATATTTGTAACCGGCAACTGAGCCTAAAGCGGTAACGGCGATAGCGCCAATGATCGATCCGACTAACATTGAATTATTCATAGAGATGTCCTTAATTACAGCCTGCTGGCGAAGGTGGGTTCAAGGTACCGCCAAAAGGCTGTACTTAAGCTGAACGGCATATATAAAACAGGGTCATGCATGCTTAAAAGCTGCTGACGGCGCGTGCGCTGAAGTACATGAAGTTATATAGTCAGTATAATTTTAAATAAATCAGAGGTTTATGGTTTGATAGAAAGGTCGCGCGTTAAAAAACAGAATTATTTTTCAAGCGGCTTGTCGATTCGGTGGTTAGTGGAACGACTATAACAGCTATTGCGCAACTATTCACAACTAAAGGAGAATATCGATGCAACAGTCTCAACAATTAACCAGTGAACAACAAATTCGTGAACTTTTAGCCAGCTGGACCCAGGCGGTGCAAGCAAAAGACCTCAGCCGGGTGATGGCAATTTATGCGCCACACATTCGTTCCTTTGACGCAATTCAAAAGCTGCAGTTTCGTGGCGTTGAGGTGTATCGGGCACACTGGGAAAATTGTATGTCTCATTGTGGTGGCGGCCCGTCGGTTTTTCAGATGGCGCAGCTTGAAGTGGAAGCCAATGTTGATTTGGCATTCAGCCATGCGCTGATCCAATGTGGTGGTACCAACGAACAAGGCGAAGTACAAGGTTGCTGGATGCGAACCACGCAATGCTGGCGCAAAACAGCTGGCCAGTGGCAAGTGGTGCATGAGCATTTTTCGGTACCTTTTGATATGGTCAGCAATGAAGCGATGTTTTCGCTGCAACCCGATTAAATAGCAACCAGAAGGATCACCGATGAAATATTTATGTCTGGTTTACAGTAACGAACAGTTGCTTCACAGCTTACCTGAAAGTCCGCAGGATGCCGAATGTCAGGCTTATGCTGAACAAGTGGCGCAAAGCGGCCGGATGCTGGCGGCAGAAGCATTACAAGGTGTCGCTACTGCAACGACGGTGCGAATGCGTGCCGGGCAGGTGTTATTTAGCGACGGTCCTTTTGCTGAAACTAAAGAGCAGCTGGCCGGTTTTTACCTGATTGAAGCGCGGGATTTAAATGAAGCGTTGCAGTTGGCCGCGGGTATTCCGGCGGCGCGGGTTGGTTGTGTCGAAGTGCGGCCGGTGCGGCAACTAGCGGTATGAAATGGCGCTGTGAAATGACGCAAAAGTCCTAACTATGCCAATACTGCAATCTGCCACTGCGCTTGCTGCGCAAATTGAGCAACTGTATCAGCAACATTCCCGGCAAGTGCTGGCGACTTTGATCCGGTTGCTTGGTGATTTTGACCGGGCCGAAGATGCGTTGCAGGAAGCATTCAGTGCTGCACTGGCGCAGTGGCCACAAACCGGTGTGCCAGCATCGCCAGTGCCATGGCTGGTGTCCACCGGGCGGTTTAAAGCCATTGATAAACTGCGTCAGCAACAGCGTTTTGTCAGCGACGGTGAAACAGTGCTGGCGCAGATCGAAACAGAAGACGCGGACGACAGTTTTGCACTGCAAATGGATCAACAACAATGGCCTGATGATTATTTGCGGCTGGTGTTTACCTGTTGTCATCCGGCATTGTCACTGGAAGCGCAATTGGCGCTGACCTTGCGTGAAGTTTGTGGCTTAACCACCGAGCAAATTGCCCGGGCGTTTTTACAGACGCCTTCAACTATTGCACAGCGCATCGTCCGCGCCAAGCAGAAAATTAAAGCCGCCGCCATTCCTTATCAGGTACCGCCGCCACAGCAACTGTCACCCAGGTTACAAGCGGTGCATAAAGTGATTTACTTGCTGTTTAATGAAGGGTACTCGGTGCCGGCCTCGCAAATAAAAGCAGCTGACACTTTGTCGCAGACTGACGGTATGCAGCAAGCGGATTTAGCCCAGCAAGCTATCGATTTGGCGCGGCAGTTACTTGTACTTCAATTCGATACTGAAAGTTGTGGCTTATTGGCGCTGTTGTTATTGCAACATGCAAGGCAACAGGCACGGTTTACAGCGCAAGGGGAGCTGATTTTACTAGCTGAGCAGCAGCGACAGCACTGGGATCAAGCTTTGATTACTGAAGGGATCCGGCACGTGGAAACCGCACTTGCTTCAGGTCGGATTGGACCTTACGCCATTCAGGCCGCGATTGCGGCAGTGCATAGTGAAAGCACCGACAGTGCCAGTACCGACTGGCCGCAAATCTACGCTTTGTATCAGCTGTTATTTCGATTAGAACCGACACCGGTGGTGGCGCTGAATCAATTGGTGGCGTTCAGTATGTGCCATGGCCCGGCGGCAGCTTTGTTGCAATTACCACCGCTGCTTGCAGACGAAAGTCTGGCGCAATACCATTTATTGTTCGCAGTGGCGGCGGATTTCCACCGTCAGCTTGGGCAGAACACCGAGGCCATAGATTTTTATCGGCGGGCATTAACTTTGGCAGTTAATAACGCCGATCAGCAGTTTTTGCAGCAGCGGCTGACCGAATTATCTTCATAGCCAAAGGCTGATCTAAAGCAACCATCTCCTGCGCTTTTTCAATGATTTTTACCGCGTGCAGAATATTTTCATCAGACCGGCATTCCTGAAGCTAAACCACGAGCATTATTAGAGTTTTTCGCCTATCTTGTTCAGATGTCGCGAATGAAAAACCGGTATTGATCCGGTCATCCTAATCTGATGGGGAAAAGCATGAGTAGCCTGATGTCCAGCGTGGACCAAAGAACCAATATTGTCGGCCAAAACCGGCTGGAGCTGCTGTTATTCCGCCTTTACGGCACGCAGCCGTTTGGGATCAACGTATTTAAAGTGCGCGAAGTGCTGCAGTGTCCGGAATTAAGTGCTTTACCAGGATCACATCCAAACGTCCGCGGGATAGCGCATCTGCGTGGCGAGCCAGTCACCGTCATCGACTTAAGCATGGCAACCGGTGGCCCGATGATCACCGAATTAGCTACTGCCTATGTGCTGGTCACCGAATACAATCGGCATACCCAGGGCTTTTTAGTCTCAGGCGTTGACCGGATCATCAGCAGTAATTGGGAGCAAATTATGCCGGCGCCACAAGGGGCTGGCAAAGCGCATTACGTCACGGCGGTGACCAAGGTTGACGACAAATTAGTGCAAATCCTCGACGTCGAAAAAGTATTTTTCGAAATTTCGCCGGTGGATGAAACGGTCAGCGAATCGGTGAAAGAAAAAAGCAAAGACGTTGATTTTAAAAATCTGGTAGTGCTGGTGGCGGATGACTCAGCGGTTGCCAGAAACCAGGTGAAACGTGCGCTGTCAGCCATTGGCGTGGAAATTCAAACGGTTAATGATGGCCGGATGGCACTGGACTGGTTGTTGGCCAAAGCCGAAGAGCTCGGTGGCGACGTGTCGGGCAAAGTGCCGCTGTTGATTTCTGACATCGAAATGCCGGAGATGGACGGCTATACCTTAACCGCCGAAATTAAAGCCCATGAGCACTTAAAACGCATTCACGTGATTTTGCACTCGTCACTCAGCGGCGTGTTTAATAATGCGATGGTCAGCAAAGTCGGCGCGGATCAGTTTATTGCTAAATTCCACCCGGATGAGCTGGTGTCGGCAGTGCAACAATGGATGGCCACCGCCTAATTACCCTTCATATGCCGTTACAGCTGGCGTTGTTGACGCCAGCTGTAAAATCCAGACAACAGCAATAATAATCCAGCCAAGATCAGTAAAGTCCAGTCACCCGTTTTACTATATAAAGTCCGGCCTGCAGCTAACTGCACGTCAGCAACCAAAACCCCATCTTCAAACTGCGGTAACACCGCCTGCAACTTTCCATCTGGCAGCACGATACCCGTCACGCCATTATTGGTGGCGCGCAGCAGCGGCCGGCCAAATTCCAGCGCGCGCATCTGGGCAATTTGCATATGTTGCAGCGGGCCAATGGACGAGCCAAACCAGGCATCATTGCTGACCGTCAGCAAAAAATCGGTATCGTCGGTAAAGTTGGCCTGAATTTGCCGCGGAAAAACGATTTCAAAACACAAAGCCGCGAGCAACTGATAACCATTGGCCTGCAAATTAGGCTGTTGCCAGTCGCCGCGGGCAAACGAGCTATTGGGTAAATCAAAAAACGGGGCGATGTCGCGGAGTAACCGCTCAAAGGGCACAAATTCGCCTATTGGCAATAATTGGTGTTTCTGATAGCGGTTTCTGGTTTCGTAAATATAGTCGCCTGCGGTTGCCGCAGTACCGCTTTTCCCCAGCACAATCATGCCGTTATAAGCATCGTTATTGCGTTTGTAATCAAGTATACCGGTGATTACCGCGCTGTTATTTTCCGCCGCTTGCATATCCAGATTGAATAAATAAGCTTGCGCCAGTGGTTCAACCTGCGGAATAGCTGCTTCCGGCCAGACGATAATTTGTTGCTGCAGATGAGGTTTGGTCAGCTGCATATACTTTTTCATCGTTGGTAATTCTTGCTCCGGGAGCCAGCGCAGTTCCTGTTTGATATTGCCTTGCACCAAAGCCACGCTGACTTTTTCATTCTGCAATTGCCAGCCTTTGAAGGGATCCAATAGCGGACTTGCCAGCAATAACACCGCAGCAACCAGCGCCATTCGCCATTGTTTGTGTACCAGCAGCATCATACTGGCGGCAACGAAAACCATGATAAAAGTAATGCCGGTTTCGCCAATCAACGGCGCATAAGGCGCCAGATAACCTTCGGTCTGACTGTATCCTAAGGATAACCAGGGAAAACCAGTGAATAACCACGAACGCAGATTTTCGGCCAGGACCCAGCAGCTGGCCAGCAATAACGGCCACCATAGCGGATGTTTATTCAATGAAGCGGTCGTATTGAAACGCGGGTGACAACTCAGCCAGGCGGCGAGGGCAGGAAACAGGCTTAAATACGCAACTAGTAACGCCATAATGCCTAAACTGGCAACAAGTGGCATGCCGCCAAAAGTAGCGATACTGACATGCACCCAGCTCACGCCAAGGCCAAACCAGCCAACACCGTAGATAAAACCAAACCAGGCGGCTTTACCGGCACTTTGACATTGAAACAACACCAGACTCAGCAACGCCAAGGTAAAAAGCGGTAAAGCTGTGAGCTGATAAGGTGCAAATGCCAGCGTATTCGCAAGACCGGCGACCAGCAGCAACATACTGAGGAAAAGATCACGGCGGGAAAATTTCAAACTAAACACTTACAACTTTCCTTACCGCTGCTATTCAGCATCTTCTGTCGGTTTTGGCCGGATCACCTGCAACTGCACCAGACGGCGGCTGTTGGCTTTGGTGACTTTAAAGGTCAGGCCTTCGAGGCTGATGGTTTCACCTTTTGCCGGCATATGGCCAAAAGCGTGTAACACAATTCCGCCGATAGTGCCGGCTTCTTCTTCGTCAAAACCGGTATTGAAACTTTCGTTAAATTCATCGAGCGGGGTTAACGCACTGACCATAAACACATTGCTGCCGAGCTTGCGGATATCTTCGCCTTCTTCGTCATCGTGTTCATCTTCGATATCGCCGACTATCTGCTCCAGAATATCTTCGATGGTAATCAGGCCAGATACACCACCATATTCATCGACGACTATCGCCATGTGGTAGCGTTTTTGGCGGAATTCTTTCAGCAGCGCATCGACTCTTTTGCTTTCCGGAATAATCACCGCCGGGCGCAATAATTCGCGTAACGACCATTCCACATCAGGTTTTAACGCATATTGCAGAATATCTTTAACAATCAGAATGCCTTCGATATGGTCTTTATCTTCATTGACCACTGGATAACGGCTGTGATTATTTTCCAGCAGGATGGGTAGAAATTCAGTCAGTGGTTGATCAATATCGATCGTGGCCATCTGGGAGCGGGGCACCATAATATCGCGGGCGCGCATTTTGGAGACATCCAGTACACCTTGCAGCATACCCTTAGTGTCGGAATCAATCAGATTGCGCGAATTGGCTTCGGCAATAATATCTTCCAGATCTGAGACTTGTTGTGGTTCTGCGGTAAATATGGCGGCAATACGTTCTAACCATGATTTAGCGGCAGAACCGCGTCCCGAGTGTGGATTGTCGTCACCCATAATAAAAAAACCAGCTCCGTTAGTCTTGAATCAAATAAGGATCGGCAAAACCCAGTTCTGCCAGAATTTGTATCTCTTCCGCTTCCATTTCCAAAGCGTCGTCATCATTTATATGGTCAAAGCCAAGTAAATGCAAGCTGCCATGTACTACCATGTGTGCCCAATGTGCATCCAGGGTTTTATTTTGCTCCTTGGCTTCCTGCGCGACGACTCCAGCGCAGATCACTAAATCGCCCAATAACGGCAGTTCAATACCGGGTGGGCACTGAAATGGAAAGCTCAGCACGTTGGTCGGTTTGTCTTTTTCACGATAGTCAAAATTAAGTTGCTGACTTTCGGTTTCATCAACAATCCGCACTGTGACTTCCGCGACGGGCTGAAAAGGACTGACTGCAGCATTCAACCATAACTGAATTTGCGCTTCGCTAGGTAAATTATCAGCCGTTGAGGCCAACTGTAAATCAAGAATGATGCTCATGGGGTTTCAGTATCCGCAGCTTTAGTGACGGTTTTACGACGGCTGGCAGGCTTTGCTCCGGCGGTATCTGGTGAGGATGGCACCACGACAGTTGCAGCGGCATTCGCAGTCGCCTGAGCCAGCAAGGCTGCTTCTTTTTCTGCTTGTTTACGCACCGCGGCAGCAGCTTCAAAGGCTTCGTAAGCGATGACGATTTTTTGCACCACTGGATGGCGCACGACGTCTTTAGCGACAAAGTAGTTAAAGCTCAGCGCATCGACTTCAGATAGCACGTCAATGGCGTGTTTTAAACCAGAATAAGTGCCACGGGGTAAATCGACTTGCGTTACATCACCGGTAATCACGGCTTTGGAATTAAAACCAATCCGGGTTAAGAACATTTTCATCTGTTCAACCGTAGTGTTTTGGCTTTCATCCAGAATAATAAAGGCATCGCTTAAGGTGCGGCCGCGCATATAAGCCAGCGGCGCAATTTCGATAGTGCCACGTTCCAGATACTTTTCGACTTTTTCAAAACCCAGCATATCAAACAAGGCGTCATACAACGGCCGTAGATACGGATCGACTTTTTGTGCTAAATCGCCTGGTAAAAAACCTAGTTTTTCACCGGCTTCGACCGCCGGGCGGGTGAGCACGATACGGCGTACCTGATTTTTTTCCAGCGCGTCGACCGCACAAGCCACCGCTAAATAAGTTTTACCGGTACCGGCCGGACCAATGCCAAAAGTCACATCATGGCGCAGAATATTGGCGACATAACGGCTTTGATTCGGGTTACGGCCTTTGATCATGCCCTTTTTGGTCTTGATGCTGACTTCTTGTGCCTGCTCATCGACTTGGATCAAGGTCGCCGGATGATCAATACCACTCATTGCCAGATGCACTTGCTCGGCGGTTAATGGCACCAATTTGCCCGCCGGACTCAGCGTTTCTGCATAGAGTTGCTCAACCAATTGTTGCACCAGCGGCACTTGCGCTGTGAGGCCAAGCAAGCGGAATTTGTCATCACGAAAACTGAGCTGAACGCGAAAATGTCGTTCAATCTGGCGGATATGGTCATCGAAGGGGCCACATAACAGCGACAGCCGTTGGTGGTCGGTGGGATCTACTTTAAATTCAATACTACTGATTGGGTTGTCCAATGGGCCTGTTCTCTATTTAAACGAGGCCGCTTTATTTAGCGGCCTCTGTAAAATTTAGTTGAACTCAGGGCTGAAACGTTTGCACCCCAAGTGGATCTGCTTTTGGCTGACGCGCCAGAATTTGTTGTGGTGATATTTCGCGGCGTAAATCCATCTCTTTTTCAGTGCGGATAACGACACCTTTCAAAGAGTTAGTGAATACGTCTGTCACTTTAATATCAACGAAGCCACCAATCATATCAGGGGTGCCTTCAAAATTCACCACCCGATTATTCTCAGTGCGGCCGGTCAGTTCCATTAAATCTTTTTTCGACGGACCTTCGACCAACACCCGTTGCTCGGTGCCAAGCATGCCGCGGGCAATTTGCAGTGATTGTTGGTTGATGCGATCTTGCAGAATATACAGCCGCTGCTTTTTCTCATCTTCGCTGACGTCATCCGGCAGATCGGCCGCAGGCGTGCCAGGACGGGCGCTGTAAATGAAACTGAAGCTCATATCAAAGCCAATAGTCGCAATTAAATCCATGGTCTGCGCAAAATCTTCCGCCGTTTCACCAGGGAAACCAATAATAAAGTCAGATGACATACTTAAATTCGGCCGGATTTTTTTCAGTTTGCGAATTTGCGCTTTGTATTCAAGGGCGGTGTGATTACGTTTCATCAGCGTCAGAATACGATCTGAACCCGATTGCACCGGTAAATGCAGGTGATCCACCAGTTCCGGGATGTCGCGATACACTTCGATAATATCGTCTGTAAATTCAACAGGATGTGATGTGGTGTATCGAATGCGGTCGATGCCATCAATAGCGGCGACTAAGCGTAGCAATTCAGAGAAGTGGCAAATTTGACCATCGTGCGTTTCGCCGCGATAAGCGTTGACGTTCTGGCCTAATAAATTCACTTCGCGCACGCCTTGTTCGGCGAGTTGGGCGATTTCCAACAACACATCGTCGAGTGGGCGGCTGACTTCTTCACCGCGGGTGTAAGGCACCACACAGAAAGTACAATATTTCGAGCAGCCTTCCATAATCGACACGAAGGCCGTCGGGCCATCGGCTTTTGGCTCTGGTAAGCGGTCAAATTTTTCTATTTCAGGGAATGATACATCGACCACCGGTGAGCGGTCGCCTTTGACCGAATTAATCATTTCCGGCAACCGGTGCAGGGTTTGTGGTCCAAAGATAATGTCGACATAAGGTGCGCGCTCGCGAATAGAAGCGCCTTCCTGTGATGCTACACAACCACCAACACCAATGATTAAATTAGGATTTTTCTTTTTCAGTGGGCGCCAGCGGCCCAATTGGTGAAATACTTTTTCCTGCGCTTTTTCGCGGATGGAACAGGTATTTAATAAAATGACGTCAGCGTCTTCAGCGTTTTCAGTCAGGGTATAGCCATGAGTGGCATCCAACAAGTCGGCCATTTTGGATGAATCATATTCATTCATCTGGCAGCCCCAGGTTTTAATGTGCAGCTTTTTGCTCATGGTATTTTCTTGCCTGTATAAAGTCGTCAACTACAAAAGGGCTGGCATTTTACCCGAGCCATGGCTGAAGTGCTATAGCCAGCGACTTTTTAGCACCGCTGCGGTTGGTAAGTATCAGTAAGTGCATGGTTGAATTTTTTAGTTCAGAAAAGACTAATTAACCTGCAAGCTGATTTTGCTGAACTACACTGGATGAAGTTGCTACAACGACTTCCCAATCCCTGATCATGCCTCTGTTGTGATTGGGGATTTTTTTTGGCGCTAATAAATACTGTTCTCATAAATTATTGTTTTAATTCAATTGCCTATCTAGCGCCTGTATTTTTGGTTTAGTGCTGACCAAAAATAATTTCAGATTTTCCTAAACCATTTCCAAAGTCACTGCGACTGAGTTTGCAGGAATGAATTGGAGATGCACCGTGTCTATAAAAATTGCCGAGCCTAGTGCTCAGGATGAAATCCGAAATACCAAACCGTTAAAGTCGAAAAAAATCATCATGTTGGCAATGATTGTCGCTGTGGCAGCCTTGCTGTTATGGCAAGTAACGCCATTGCTGTCCAACTGGCAGCAATCTGACATGTCGGTGTCAATGGCCCGGGTGCGGCTGGATAGCGTCAAAACTGCGCCTTTTGTCCGGGATGTGTCGGTGCAGGGCAAAGTGGTGGCGGCGGTGAGTCCAAAACTTTATGCCTCAGCCGACGGCACCGTCAGTTTTTTTGCTGAAGCCGGTACCCAGGTGAAAAAAGGTGACGTGATTGCCGCCATTGATAGTCCGGAACTTGATAGCAAGCTTAAACAGGAACAAGCCACGCTGAATAGCCTGAGCACTGGCTTGGAGCGGCAAATCATCCAATCGCGTAAACAACAGCTAATCGACCAAAAAGCGGTTGATTTGGCCAAGGTGGCGCTCACTACCGCTGAGCGTGAAAAACGCCGTGCCGAACAAGGTTATAGCGTTAAAGCCATTAGCCAGATTGATTATGAAAAAGCCGGTGATGATTTGAATAATGCTTCATTGCAGCATCAACACGCAGTAAAAGATGCGGTGCTGAATAAGGAAAGCCTGGAGTTTGAATCGACCGCGCTGCAACAAGAATTACAACGCCAGACCTTGTTGGTGGCAAATTTAAGCCGTCAGGTGGACGCACTGCAAGTGAAATCGCCGGTCGATGGCATCATCGGCAATCTGGCGACCGACAATAAAACCTACTTAACCAAAAATCAGCTGCTGTTGTCAGTGGTCGATTTAACTCAGTTTGAAGTCGAAATTGCCATCCCGGAAAACTACGCCGACGACCTCGCCATTGGCATGCCGGCTGATATCACGCTGGATCAACAAACCTATCCGGCGCGGTTAGTCAGCGTGTCACCAGAAATTGTCGACAATCAGGTGACTGGTCGGGTGCGCTTTGAAAAAGCCTCACCGCCAGGACTTCGTCAGAACCAGCGGCTCGCCAGCCGGATTTTACTGGAGCAACGCGATGCAGTATTGCAGGTTTCACGGGGCCAGTTCCTGGAAAGCTCCAACGGCCAGTTTGCTTACATCGTTAAAAATGGCCTGGCGGTGAAAACTCCCATCTCCATCGGCGCCCGCAGTTTGTCAGCGGTGGAAGTGCTGAGCGGCTTAGCCGAAGGCGATCAAATCATTATTTCCGGCACCGATATGTTTAACGGCGCTCAACAAATCCAGTTAAATCACTAATTCAGTTAAATCAACAACAGCGGCCCATTGCCGCCCTGAGGACTATTTTATGTTGCTAATGAAACAGTTAGGCAAAGTTTTTCATACCGGTGAAGTGTCAACCCATGCGCTGCGTGAGGTGGATTTGGAAGTGCAGGAAGGTGATTTTGTCAGTGTCACCGGCCCATCGGGTTCGGGTAAAACCACCTTTTTAAATATCGCCGGTTTATTGGAAGTGGCCAGCTCAGGTTTATTTTTACTGGATGGCGAAAACGTCAATCAACAAACCGACAGCCAGCGCTCAAAAATGCGGAATCAGAAAATAGGCTTTATTTTCCAGAGCTTTAATTTAATTCCAGAGCTGAACCTATTCGACAACGTTGATGTACCGCTGCGCTATCGCGGTTTTGACGCCAAAGAGCGAAAACGCCGTATTGAACAACAGCTGGAACTGGTGGGGCTTGCGTCAAGAATGAAACATTTGCCAAGTCAGCTGTCCGGTGGTCAACAACAACGGGTGGCGATTGCCCGGGCGCTTGCCACCAGCCCCAGGTTTTTACTGGCGGATGAGCCAACTGGTAACCTTGACAGTCAGATGGCGCAGAGTGTGATGGCGCTGCTGGAGGATATTAACCGCCAGGGCACCACCATCATTATGGTGACGCACGATCATGGTCTGGCACAGCGTGCCAAACGGCAAATTCTGATTAAAGATGGCCGGGTATCTGAACTCACTGCTGCGATGCACGAGACACTGCATCACGAGCCTTTGCATATTGTGTCACCAGTCTCGGCTGAGCACAGCGCTAAAGTCGCAGGAGTCTGACCATGTTTGCATACTACTTGCGTTTAGCCTGGCTCAGTATCCGGCAAAGCTATGGCTTAAGTCTGCTGATGGTGTTGGCGATTGGCTTGGGTATCGGTGCTGCCATGACCACGGTCACCGTCAACTATCTGATGTCTGCCAACCCTATTCCAACCAAAAGTGAGCAGCTGTTTTATGTGCAGCTCGATAACTGGGATCCGCATCAACCGGCCAACGATAACGGCGATCCACCGGATCAGTTGACCTATCGGGATGCCACTGCACTTTGGGCCGCCAACAAAGCCTATCGGCAAGTGGTGCAGGCGCAAATGGGCGCGGTCGTAGAGCCAGAGGGCAAAGACAGTTTGCCGTTTCAGGTCTCTGGCCGGGCCAATTCTGCCGATTTTTTCGCGATGTTTGACGTGCCGTTTTTATTTGGCGGTAGCTGGGATCGTGCTGCCGATGAATCGATGCAGCAGGTGGTGGTGCTAAGCCAAAGCCTGAACGAGCGGTTATTCGGTGGTCGTGATTCGGTCGGCGAAAAAGTAAAACTAGCCGGTGATTATTTTCAGGTGGTAGGGGTTATTGCCAACTGGTTACCGCGTCCAAGATTTTATGATGTGACCACCGGCGCATTTAACGAAGCCGAAGAGTTATTTATACCCTTTAGTTTACTATCGCAGCCGAAAATTAACCGTAATGGCAATACCAATTGCTGGAAACCTAGTGGTGAAGGTTACGAAGCATTCTTAAATTCAGAATGTGTCTGGACGCAATTTTGGGCCGAGCTTCGTACTGAACAGGAAAAAGAAGATTATCTGACGTTTTTAAATGCTTATGTCACCGAGCAGAAAAAACTGGGCCGGTTTGAACGGCCAATCAATAACCGGCTGAGTGACGTGATGCAGTGGATGGAAAATCAGCAAGTGGTGGCGCAGGACGCCAGCCTGATGATGGTGATGTCACTGATGTTTTTACTGGTTTGTCTGCTGAACACTATTGGTTTGTTATTAGCGAAATTCTTAAGTAAGGCACCGCAAATTGGCTTACGGCAGGCGCTTGGTGCCAGTCGGCAGGACTTATTTACCCAGTATCTGACCGAAGCCGGTTGTATCGGCATTGCCGGTGGCTTGCTGGGGCTGGTATTTGCCTGGCTTGGTTTACAGGGCGTGCAGCTGTTGTACGGCGATGAAATGAAAGGGTTGGCTGAGCTGGATCTGGCGATGGTGGGCCTGGCGATGTTGCTGGCGCTAGTCTCCAGTTTACTGGCGGGTTTGTATCCAACATGGCGCGCGTGCACAGTGCAACCGTCACAACAGCTAAAAAGCCAATAAGGAGCTTGAAATGTTTGAATTAGGTCCAATTTTTCGAGCCTTATTACGGCAAAAAGTCGGGGCAATTCTGATTGCACTGCAAATTGCATTAACGCTCAGCATCATGGTCAATGCCATTTTTATGATGCAACAACGTAGTAGCCAAATGGCCAGGCCAAGTGGTCTGGATGAAGCGAATCTATTTTATCTAAGCAATACCGTGTTTGGTCAGAACTACAATCATGAAGCGGCGCTGGCCGATGATTTGCGGCTGATCCGCGGCATTCCTGGTGTAGTCGATGCTACGCAGATCAATGCTATTCCGCTCAGTGGCGGTGGCTGGTCAATGGGCTTGCAACACAAAGCCGGTGAAGGGGAAGACGATATTGGCGTGGCGGTGTATATGGTCGACGACCACGGTATCAATACGCTGGGGTTAGAGCTGATTGCCGGTGAAAACTTTCAGTTGACCGATATCGAGTGGCGACCAGCAGCTTCAGTGAGCTGGCCAGCGCGCGCTATTGTCAGTCAGGCAATGGCTGAAGCCTTGTATCCGGGGGCTTATCAGACTGCACTTGGCAAGACTGTCTACATCAACCAGAACGAAGCGATTCAAATCAGCGGTATTGTCAAAACATTGCAAGCACCGTGGAATGGCTGGGACGGTGTGGAACGTAGCATGCTGGTGCCGTTTCAGATGGAAAACCGCAACGGTCGTTATATGATCCGCACTGAGCCGGGCCGACGCGATGAGCTGATGCCAATCATCGAAAAAGCGCTGGCGGAATCGAATAAAAACCGCATTATCCGCAACGTCACCAGTCTGGAAGACACCCGCGAGGATAGTTACCGCAGTCACAATGCGTTGAATAAAATTCTGTTGCTGGTGATTGTGATCCTGACCTTGATCACCGCCTTTGGCATTGTTGGTCTTGCGATGTTCAGCATCAACCGCCGTCGTCGTCAAATCGGCACCCGCCGTGCCTTGGGGGCAACGCAGTTACAGGTAATGCGTTATTTTATGCTGGAAAACTTCCTGATTAGCACTTTGGGTGTGACGATTGGAGCTATTGCGGCCGTTGGTTTGAATATTTGGTTAGTCAGTAAATTTGAACTGGCACCGTTACAGCCGCAGCTGCTGGTGTTTGGGGTGCTGGCGTTATATCTGGTGGGGCAGCTGGCGGTGTTTTATCCGGCGCGTAAAGCGGCGGCGATTTCACCGGCTACTGCCACGCGAAGTGTTTAATTCGAATGATTGACGATTAAATGAAGTAAGAATTGGCCGCAGCAGTGGGGTGAACTACCTACTACTGCGGCAACATCGACTCATAACAATCTTTGTCTAGAAGTAATATAACCAGCGTAAAAAATAATCACCACTCCGCCAAACCAGGCCATCGTCACCGGCTCTTGCCAGAACACATACCCAAATAAACCAGCAAAAATAATACTGCTGTAAGTCCACATACCGATATCACTGGCTGGCGCCAATGCATAGGCTTTAGTCATCGCCATCTGACCAACAGCAGCCAACACGCCCATCCCGACAAAAGCCCACCAGGCCACCGCAGGCAACGGATTCCAATAAAACGGCACCGGTACAAACGAAATAATGGCGGTCAGCAACGAGAAATAAAACACCGTACGCGCGGCAGGCTCGGTATCCGACATATATCGAATGGTGGTTTTGGTCACCGCCACCAGCACCGCTGACAATAACCCCAGCAATAAAATAACCAGGCTACTGGCTTGCCCACCGAGTGGAATGGCGATAAAGACCCCAACAAACCCCAGCACAATCGCAAACAACGTCAAGCGGCTTGGCCGTTCATTCAGCCAAAACCGCGCAATAATCGGCACCACAAAAGGCGACAGCAACAACACCAGCATCGCCTGCGCCAGTGGCAACTGACTAATCACATAAAAAAAACAGTACATCGAAATAATGCCGGTGGTAGCGCGGCTTAAATGCAAATACCAACGTTTGGTTTTTAAAATCTGCACCCCCTGACTAATAATCCACGGCAACATCACCAACAAGGCAAAAAAGTTACGAAAAAACACCACCTGTGCTTCGCTGGCACTGGCGCTGGTGAGTTTCACTAAAGCACCGATGCCGGCGAAACAGGCTTCAGCCAGTAATAGCAGCAGTGCCGCAGCGTAGAGCGGTTTGATGGTTGTGTTGAATGGTGTTTTTATTGGCATTTGCACTGCAGTTTGCTGGGGGCCGGGTTTCCGGCTGGGAAAGTGGCGGGAGTTTAGCTTGTCTGGCGCGACAGAGCAAAGGCGCTTTTTGGGCGTCTGGGTACAGACGTTTTGCATGGCTGCGCCATCTGCCGTTTTATTTAGATTTTTTTCATGCCGATGGCATGGCATGGGTTTCGCCTCCGGCGAGTTACTTATTTTGCTTCGCCAAAATAAGTAACCAACAAAAGGCGACCCCTGATCGCTCGAAAGCCCGGAAGTTTGGCTCGATTTTGAGGCAACTGCGCAAACTCGCGATTTGCTAACGTCAAATCGCTCAGACAGTGCGCAGTTTTAAAACCTCAAAACCGGCCAAACCACCGGCTCGCTTTACGGGGAGGAAAAGCGGCTGGACGTGTATTTTTTTGCCGATAGCTTGCATTCGCGGCTAAATTTTATATGCCCAATTAGATATTATTGCTAATATTTTACAATTAATGGTTTTAGTAGGTGAAAGGTAGGGGTAAATGGAATTGAATAACCCGAATTATGTATTGGAACAGTTTAAGAATTTATTTGTAAAAATTGTTGCGGAAACCACAAAGCCAACAGAAAAACTTGATTTAAACGAGCGCAACTATAAGCAGAATATGAAGCTAATTTCTCAGGTAGATGTATCTATTATTTTTAGGCACTTGTCTTCTATCTTCGAGCAGATCAATGAGTTTAAAACGCATGTTGCTTTAGAACATGGATGGCATGCTAAAGAATTTGATTATCAAACTGTTCTACGACAATTTTGTAACGATCATCAAGATGCTGTAAATATTGCTGCATCTATAACGGAAGTTTTTAAGCAACGCGCTGGACTGTTGGGATTTTTCAAAGGCTACAATAATCCTATTGAGACAATATTGAGTGGAGGTTGCTATCAGTTGAACTACCATCAATTGCGCAAAAAATTTTCTTATCATTCAGTAGTGCTTCAACAGTCAGAAAAAAAATGTTAGATGTTGTCGCAAAGGATATAGATGGTTTTATGCTTAACTTTAATTAGTATATGCTGGTGAATTATTCTATCAAGTTCGTTATTGCCCGATGATTTCTTATGGGAATGATAAGTTGGTACAACAAAATAAAACTAAATTTCCGCTCCACGTTCAAAGTGAATTATCCTCGAGTAAGCTTTTGCATTTCAGCCCCGTAAAGCGAGCCGCTTTAAAATCGACTGTTTGAGGTTTTAAGCCGACACCTGTCTGAGCAGGTCGACGGTAGCGACCTGCGAGTTTTGTCGGTGCCTCAAACTGTTGATTTTATTGCGGGCTTTCGAGCGATCAGGGGTCGCCTTTTCTTTGGTTTCTATCTTTTGGCGAAGCAAAAGAAAGAAACTCGCCAAAGGCGAAACGCTTTTTAATCCCGGCCCTTTGCGGCCAAAGTTTACTTTTGGCGAAGCAAAAGAAAGAAACTCGCCATAGGCGAAACGCTTTTAAAAATAGCCGTTTGCTGCCAAAAACATCCACAAGCTAACCGGAATTTACTCAAGGCAGATAAGCTGCCAGCAAGTGATGAGTATGCTATTGCAAGTGATTTTGTGGCAGTTGTGGCTGCCCTAATATGGCAACGATCAAGATGAAATTGGTTTCTTTTGTGAAGTAGGCTGCGTGTTTACCAATTGGAAAGTAGAATCCGTTCAAGTAAATCTCTGCGCAAGGTCGTCCTAACCCAGGGTTATCCGCTAACATCTGAAAGCCGGATAACAGAACTTCTTTGTATTTGTGCCACTGTGATTCAGAAAAATTCTGAATGCTATAGTCTTTGATTTTATGTAAATGCACTTGAGCTAAGTTGCTCAATTTATATCGGTTATTCTGCATCTGCGTGCTTACAGAGCCTTGAGGAAACTTTCGCCATCAACAATATTACCTTGCACTAAATCTTCTTTTGCAGCGTGAAAGCAGTGTTGCAGGTAATCAGCTTTCATCGCTTCCAGTGCTTCATAATCGTGGATCGACATCACGACTACAGCATCTTTACTGTTTTTGCTAATTTTGATGGGTTCACGTTGAGCGTTTAGCAGCAACTCACCAAAATTGCGTTTCGCGTCATTTGCCGTGAGGGTTTGCATAATTAAGCTCCAGATTTAGCGATAAATGCAGCATACATTTTATCGCATGAAACGGTCAATACGATTAAATCGTGCGATTTACCCTAAAGAGAACCCAACCATCATATGTTACGGTCAAAAAATGCCGCTGGCTGGGTCTTCTGCCACTTGTGGTGGTTTGAGTAAAAATGTTGATACTAAATATGCAAGCTCTTGCTCTTAGTCCCCGTAAAGCGAGCCGCTTTAAAATCGACGGTTTGAGGTTTTAAGCCGACAACTGTCTGAGCAGGTCGACGGTAGCGACCTGCGAGTTTTGTCGGCGCCTCAAACTGTTGATTTTATTGCGGGCTTTCGAGCGATCAGGGGTCGCCTTTTCTTTGGTTTCTTTCTTTTGGCGAAGCAAAAGAAAGAAACTCGCCATAGGCGAAACGCTTTTAAAACAGCCGTTTGCAGCCAAACAAAAACCAAACCAAAGCGCATTAAGCCGCCGCTTAAACCAAATCCCGCTCGCTCGCCAAGCGAGCCCCAAACTCAACCGCTGGCATCGGTTTGCCAAACAAATACCCCTGAATAAGGTAACACTGGCGCTGGCTGAAAAATGCCAGTTGTTGTTCGGTTTCGACGCCTTCAGCGATGCAGTACATGCCGAGGCTGTTGGCCATGCTGAGCATGGCGTCGATGATGGTTTCGTCGTTGCTGTCGATGCCGATATCTTTGACAAAACTGCGGTCGATTTTAATGGCGTCAATCGGCAGTTCTTTTAAGTATTTCAGCGAGGAATAACCGGTACCAAAATCGTCCAGTGCCAGTTGAATACCGAGTTCACTCAGCGCCAGCATGGTGGCGATGGCGCTTTGGTGATCCTGCATCAAGGCGCTTTCAGTTACTTCAAAGCGCAGGCAGCTGGCTGGCAACTGATATTTTTGCAGCAAGTTGCTGGTTTGTAAGGCTAAGTCATCCTGCTCTAAATGGCGGGTCGATAAATTCACCGACAGATAAAGGCTAAAACCGGCCTGATGCCATTGTTGTAAATCACAGAGTGCGCGTTCCAACAGAGTTAACGTCATCGGCACTATCAGATTTAAATCTTCGGCCAGCGGAATAAAGTCGTTTGGCGGCACCAAGCCCTGATCCGATTGCCAGCGCATCAGCACTTCAGCGCCCACGACTTTTTGCTGGCGGCTGTCGTAAATCGGCTGATAGAAGTTAAAAAACTCACTTTGCTGATAAGCGCTTCGAAGCTTGGTTTCCCGCGCCAGTTGCATATAAGCTTTTTCATTCATTTCATTGATAAAGAATTGGAAATTATTGCGGCCGCTGTCTTTGGCGTGATACATCGCCACGTCTGCATGTTTGAGCAGTTCTTTCGCGTCATGCGCATCTTCCGGGAACACGGCAATGCCGATACTGGGTGACACACTGACGATATGAGCGCCAAGCTGCATCGGCTCGCCAATGGTTTTAATCATCTTGCGCGCCACGTGGCTGATATTGTCGTCGTTTTTATAGGCTTCCAGCAGTACCACAAATTCGTCACCGCCAAGCCTTGCCACGGTGTCGGTTAACCGCAGGGTGTCGGTCAGCCGTTTGGCGACTTTTTTCAGCAGTAAGTCGCCGATATCGTGGCCGAGGCTATCGTTAATTTGCTTAAATTTATCCAGATCGATAAAGCACAACGCCAGCGAACGGCGTTCACGTTTCGCCTGTTCGATGCCGTGGTAAATGCGGTCCATCAGCAAGGCACGGTTCGGCAGGCCGGTTAGGGTGTCGTAGCTCGCGAGATAACGTAAATCGTCTTCCGCCTGTTTTTGAGCTGTGATATCAGTAAACACCAACACAAAAAACTCCACCTGCAAATCATCACCCACCGCAGTAATGTTGATCAGGGTAGGGCGCTCGGAGCCATCCGGGCATTGCACCAGTTCTTCGCCTTGCCAATGCTGATTGACTGTCATCCCGGCCAGCAACTTGGTATAAAACCGCCGGCGATTGAGGCTAATTCCCAGATCATGGACCCGGGGGTTGGTTAAATATTCGTCCATATTGCCAAACACATCGCTGAACGACTGGTTGGCGGCGATAACTCTTTGTTCTAAATCCAACAGCACCACCCAGTCGCGGGTTTGCTGAAACGCTTCGCCAAATAGCCGGGCTTTTTCTTTGGTGGCACGGGTTTCGGTAATGTTGCTGTAGGTGCCAATCACCCGTTCAATTTTTTGCTGGCTGGATAATTCGGTGACTTTACCAATGTCTCTGAACCACAACCAATGACCGTTTTTGTGCTGCATGCGGTAGCTGTGGTCGAAGGTTTTATCTGGTGCGCTGGTAAAACGTTGCCATGCCTGCTGATACGCTTCGCGATCATCAACATGGATCAACGACAGATGCTGCTGCATCGTCAGTGGATCCAGTGCTTCACTGTACCCCAGCATACTATGCACACGCTGAGCGAAAATGCTGTTTTTATGTGAGTGCCATTCCCAGGCGCCACTTTCGACCGCTTCCAGTGCTTGTTTTAAGCGTTGTTCGGAGATTTTTACTTTTTTGTGCGCTTGCGCCAGCAACCGGCGTTGTCGGCGGCGATTGCGCCACCACAGCAGCGTGAATAGGAACAATAGCGCGCCATAGCTAATATAGGCCGTTTGGGTGCGCCAGGGCGCTGCAGTAATCTCCAGACGGATCTGCGCCGGCGCGCTTTCCAGGCCGGTCATTGGTGAAATTGCGGCGACGTTAAAAAGGTAGCTGCCGGGCTGCAGTTGCGGGAACACAATTTGTGGTGAAGTTTGTTCTGGGTAATCAAGCCGTTGTGCACCTTCCAGCCATAACCGATAGCTGATTTTGCTGCTATCGCGGAAACTCAAGGCCGAAAACTGGATTTCGATGCCCGGCACTTCGTAATTAAAGGTAAAAGTCTGGCCGGTTAAATTGCCAAGTGCTGTCGAGGCTGGTTGATTCAGGCCCCGTATCGAGGTGATGGCAATTTTCGGTTCGACCGGTTGTTCGACAAATCTGCGGGATTCAACCAGCGTTAATCCCTGGCGACTGCCAAATACCAGATTGCCGTTGCTGAGGCGTGTACTGGCACCATAGTTAAATGTGTGCGAAGCCAGACCATCTTTGCGCGAGAAATGTTCAATACGTAAGGTTTTAGTATCAAGTCGCGACAAGCCGTGATTGCCAGAAAACCACAAATGGCCCTGACCATCCAGTTCACTGGAAAACACACTGTTGCTTAACAACAAATGCTGTTCGTTAAAGTGATGTTTTAACTGTAACTGACTGTCAAATCCCAGCAAACCAACCCCATGGAATGTGATCCATAACATCCCTTGTGGATCTAGCGTGAGCTTGTCGGCAAAACGCGCTAACGTTGGCTGATAATCGGCTGTTTGATACATCAGTCTGGCTTGCTGCGTCGTTGTATCATAAATCCATAACTGGTCATGCGCGCTAAGGATGATTTGGTTTGTTTGATTGGGCACATAACCCAGAAATCTGCCAGCCAGCTGTGGTGGTACTTTTTCCTTTAAGCCTGCTAAAGGCTCAATCAAACCAAGCGATGGGCGATAGCGATAGTACTCATGCAAATTATAGAACCAGAAATCACCATGCTCGTCACGCCAGTGGCCACGTACCGCAGCTGTTAACAAGCTCTGTTGCGTTGGATCGGCCAGCGGGGCGGGTAAAAACTGTTGGTCAGTGACGGAGAAAAAGCGCAGTGAATTGCTGGAGCGCAACCACAGATGGTTATCGGATTGTGGATAGATGCGGCTAAGCGACTGGCCAAAATCAGCTGGTATTTCATCTGGATAAGTAAAGCTGGTAAATTCGCCGCTGCGTAAATCCAGTTGTTGCAGGCCAATTCCAGAGCCAACCCATAACTTGTCTGGCTGCCCCTCGGCCAGAGCCAGTGCGCCCAGCGTGTGCATAATACTGAGATTTTCTGTCCTTTGGTCAGAGCTCTGCAGGCGGATATTTTTAAATGCGGTACTCCGCGGGTGCCAGTAATACACGCCATCATCACGACTGGCTAACCATAATCCGCCGTCTGAAGTTGGCACCAGATCGGTAATGATGTCCTGACCGACTTCCTGACTACCCTGACTGAATCGCCACAAAAATTTACTGGATGCCTGCGCTTCGTCGTATTCGTACAGACCGCTACTGGTTGCCAGCAACAAGCGATGCTGATGCTGTAACATCCGCATTACCCGGATATTCTTCAAAATACGTTCCGGTTGCCATTGTGCAACCGGTTGCTGTAATTGCGACAATGGCAATCGATAGATTGAGGTATTGCTGCTGATGAACAGATGCTCTGCAGTTGCATAGAGATGCCGGATCATCGGTTGCAGTTGGTGTACCCGGGTCGGCGCGAGCTTTATCAGCTGAAATTCACCGGTTTTAAGATTAATGCTGAATAAACCCTGGTTGCTACCCACCAACAATTGTTGCTGATAACGCCAGAGCTGACGGATCCAGCCAAGTTCGATGTTCGCTTGTTTTAAATTAAATAATTCAGTGAGTTGTCTGGTTTTAATCGAAAAACGATACAGGCTGCTATTGATTGCGACCAGTAGATGGTCATCATCTTCAACAATCACTTCGGTAAGCGATGGCAATTCCAGCTGTTCCTGGGCCGCCAAATCCAGCACTAAGCGAATGGCGCCGGTGGTTTTATTAATCTGAAAAATTCCGACCTGGCTGGCGACGGCCCAGATTTGATTCGGTTGGTGTTCAATGACCTGATTAAAATCCAGGCCAGCAATTTTGGCGTCATCAGCACCCACAATCAGGTTACGGGTGGCATCAAACCGGTTCAGGCCGTTGCTGGTGGCTATCCATAAAAAGCCTTCTTGATCGATATGTAAATTACGAACCGAGCCCCGCGACAGGCCTTGCTCGACCGTCAGCGGTTGAAGCAGTGGTTTTAATTCGGCGGCCTGACTTGCCTGGCCATTCAGCGCCAGCAAACATACCAAGGACAGACCAAGCCAGTTCAACAGCTTACGCATGAAATGGATCGTGCCGACAAGAAAACTTGAACATAAAGGTTGGGTCTGTAGAAAAGATGTCAATATCATTGAAAATATCGCAACTTCTACCCTAAAGTCCAGAACATCGTGTGGCTGGAGTTCGGGCAGATGGTAAAAATGCCGGTCGGCTTCGGGTCACGATGGCCAACTGGCAAGGAGCCCAAGCCCGAGATAGCTGCTCAGGAGCAGCCATACGCCAACCTGATACTGGCGGCATAATTTCAGCAGTAGCGAAATATCAGCCGCTTTGGGCTCCAGCGCCGGGCCAATGCGGACCCGACGGATTTTTTGTCCCTGATAATACACCGGTCCAGCCAGATTGCGATTTAATGCTGCAGCTCCTGCTGCCAGTAACCAGCGTGCCGGAAAGCTAAAATAGCCATCGCTGGCAAATTTCAGATATTGCCGGCTTTGGCGCAAACTTACCAATAAAGCTAATACGGTGCCGGTTAGTAACATGCCCGGCCAGTTCAGAACAGCCACTATGGCCGCCACCGGTTTACCAAAATGCTGGAATTGCGACTGTTTCGGGTTCCACTGCTGCTGCAGTTCCTGCAATAAACGATAAGCAATGGCACCTTCCACACCGGCAGCTAAAAACCACAACAATACCGAAGTCCATTGCGTCGCGAGGCGGAATAACAGACTTTCCAGACAGGCTTTGCTGACACCAACTTCCGACATCAACCGTACTTCACGCAACACCAGCGGCTGCAATTGATCCCGCGCCAGACTGAGTTGTTGTTTTTCGAGGCTCGCCTGAATTTGCAGTGCATGCTGGCGGACGGTTTGCCAGTCCAGACAGAGGTAAAGTAACAAACTATGCCACAGCTGCGGCATTTGCGATAACAGCGTAAAAGCCCAGGCCAACAACAGCCAGGGAGCGATGGCAATCACTGCCGCTAAGCTACCAGACAATTTCAGTTGCGCTGATGGGTAAGCTGTTTTGTTCACTCTACTGGCCAGTCGGCTAGCCAAAATGCGAAACAACACCAACGGCTGATAACTGGCTGGTAGCGGCAACAGGCTGCTTAGCACAATCACCAGCCACAACAACAACGGCTGCTGCAACCAGGGATGCTGCAACAGTTGTTGTAAGGTGTATAAGGGCGCGAGCGTTTCAGGCTGCAAGGGGTGTTAGTCCTGATTTTTTTGTAGCATAAGCTGAGACATCACAGCTCCAGCTGGCGCAGGTTGCCAAGCAGTTCCACCACCATAGCGCTGCTGTTGCGCGAGGCAATTTCCAGATAAGCCTCAAACGAGGTTGGCGATTCTTTGCCGGCGATATCACTTAAGCTGCGGATCACCACAAAAGGGGTATTGAGCTGATAACATGCCTGTGCGATGGCCGCGCCTTCCATTTCCACCGCCAGCATGGTCGGGAAAGTGGCGCGGGTTTTGGCAATGCGCTCCGGATCACACATAAACACATCACCGGTGGTGATTAGGCCTTTTTTGGTCTGACAAAAACCCAGGGCGGCAATACTTTGTTCGGCGGCAAGAATGAGTGCCGGATGCGCGGTAAAAGCTGCCGGTAAACGTGGTACCTGGCCTGGTTCATAACCAAAAGCGGTGACATCAACGTCGTGGTGGCGAACTTCTGAAGAAATGACGATATCGCCAACTGACAATTCCGGATCAAAACCACCGGCAGAACCGGTGTTGATCACACAATCGGGCTGAAACTGATGAATGAGTAACGCTGTAGCTATAGCGGCGGTCACTTTGCCGATGCCAGATTGTACCAGCACCACGTCAATCCCTTGCAGGCTGCCGCGGTGAAATTCAAAACTGGCAATCTTTGTGGTAGTGGCGTTGGTTAATTGTTGTTTCAGCAGCGCCACTTCCTGCTCCATGGCCCCGATAATTCCGACAAGTTTCATCTTGATTTCACCTGATGCAAAACCGCCATTATACGAAGGGAAACCGTCTGTTGCCGAACTATTTTAGCCGCGCAAGTTGCTGCAGGTTTGCGCGGTTTAAATATTCAGACATTATCGCTCAGGCGGGTTCGTTAAACCTGAATTGTGCCTGCAGCCATTTTGGTTAAGGTCCCAGCCTGATAATCACGGATCGCTTGTTCAATTTCGGCTACCGAGTTCATTACAAAAGGCCCGTATTGCACCACAGGTTCGCCAATAGGTTTGGCGGCGAGCACAATCACCCGTGCTGCGGCATCCGCAGTGATCATCAGGCTGTCGCCGTCGGTCAGAATGGCCGCTTGATGCGTTTGTACTCTGCTACCGGCAATTTTGATTTCACCTTCAAACGGATACACCAGTGCATTGTGGCCACTTGGGATCAGCAGTTGCACCTGCTCACCGGCAGTGAAGCTGAGATCCACATATAAAGGTTCGGTCGACAACCCCTGAATAGGGCCAGCGAGGGTTTGATTTTGCAGCGGCAGGGTTAAGTGACCAGCGATGACGACGGCATGACCACCGCCAACAAGGGCAAGCCGGCTGAGTTGTTCTGGTTTTAAGTCAACATAAGCCGGATCTTTCATTTTTTCGCTGGCTGGCAAGTTCAGCCACAACTGAAAACCACGCATCAAGCCTGATTCCTGCTGTGGCATTTCGGAATGGATAATACCGCTACCGGCGGTCATCCACTGTACGCCACCGGATTTCAGATGCCCTTGATTCCCTAAATGATCTTCATGCAGCATATGGCCGTCCAGCATATAAGTGACGGTTTCAAATCCACGATGTGGATGTGCCGGGAAGCCTGCCAGATAATCGGCCGCCTGATCCGAGCCAAAACAATCCAGCATTAAAAATGGGTCGAGTCGCAGCTGCGGTTGCAGGCCTAAACTGCGGCGGATTTTCACGCCGGCGCCATCTGACACTTGTTGCGCCGGTAAAATTTGCTTCAGTTGCCGTTCTTTCATGGTCGTTATTCCGGGTGATTGCATTGAGTGATCATTTAACCCGAAATTTAATCGACAATAAATTGCATTAAACCACGATTATGATTCGATTTTTACGAATGTTATTGGTTCTGCGCGGCAATTTGCATTTCATGGTCGAGCAGCCATAACTTGCGGTTCAAGCCTCCGGCATAACCGGTCAGACTGCCATTGGCGCCAATCACCCGATGGCAGGGCACCACTATCGCAATTGGATTCCGGCCATTGGCAGCACCGACAGCGCGTACCGCTTTTGGGTTGTGCAAATGGTTGGCAATAGCACCGTAACTGCAGCTGTGGGCAAAAGGGATAATGGAAAGGGCCTGCCAGACTTGTTGTTGAAACGGGCTGCCAAACGGCGCCAAAGTTAATGAAAACTGCTGGCGGGTGCCAGCAAAATACTGCTGTAACTGTTCAATGGCTTGCTGTAGATGTGCTTCCGAACTGGTGCCGGGTGTTGTGCCAGAAGGTGGATTAGGGTTGTCTACCGGGGCTAACACCTTTAACACCCTAAGTTTTGGTGCCTGGGTTTTGGCACTGCTGGTCGCTAGAATGCCGGTCGCAGCATTTGTTTCTTCAATGTTTTGATCAGCAAATAAAATACTGACAATGCCCTGATCGCTCGCGGCAATTGTCAGCAAACCAACAGGCGTAGACAGTTCGCGGGTCTGGATGGCGCCAGAAACTAAGGTGCTGTTCATGCTGTTATTCCTTCTGACTGAGATCGGGCAAATCGGTTTTTTTGTTGGCCGGCGCAAGTCCAAACCAAAGTTGTAAAGTGGCATAACTTCGCCATGGCGATAACGTCGCCGGATCAATAGGTTGCTCGCGTTGCTGCAATGCTTTTTGAATGCCTAAATCGCCAGCCAGCCAAATATCACTGTCCGACAAACCACGCATTTTGCTGTACGCCACTGTCCAGGGGCCAATGCCTTTGATGACAAGCCATTCATCAGGACTCGCATCCGGCGTTGTCTGTACGGCAGCAGCCAGCGCTTTTAACGTATCGCGCCTGGCTTGCGGTACTTTGAGCATCGCTAAATCGCTGGCAAGTATTTGTGCTGGCGTTGGGAATAATTTTTTATCGCTGTCCGGGACTGTGGCAGATAAAGATTCCACCAGCCGGTTGAGCTGCGTTCTGGCACCGGCCACACTCACTTGCTGGCCGAGCACCGCGCGCACTGCCGCTTCCCACGCTGACCAGACGCCTGGAATGCGCACACCGCTTTTCAGCGCAGCACCAAACATAGGCTGCAGCGCTTGCTCAACGGTCAGCAAATCAGCGTCTAAATCTAATAAACGGCGAATGTGCGCGACTACCTGCGTCAGGCCATCCGGATAAGGCCAGTGTAACGTCAGCGTCAGACTGTGTTCTGTTTTAAGCTGGACTTCAAACCAGCCGCTACGGGGGGGCGTGCCAGAACCCGAGCCAGTGCGCTCGATAGGAGTTTGCGGCCAGCTAAAACTTCGGCCATAGCTGTCGCCGTTCAGCCATTCGACTCCGGTCAGGCTGCGTTGCTGCCAAAAGCCAAGAAGCAGTGTGAAATTCAGCGGTGGGCGGAAATTTAATTCGAGTTCTAACAAAGCGGATACTCCGGTACTACGCCGACGCCGGATTTGACCGGGGGCCAGCTTGAGCTGTTTATAAAAGGCATCATTAAAACGTCGGATGCTGTGAAATCCGGCTTGCATTGCAATATCGGCGATGGGTAACTGAGTTTGATGTAATAACGACTTGGCGAATAAAATTTGCTGGTATAAGGCATATTGTTTTGGGGCTACACCAAGGTGCTGTGCAAACAGTTTTCGAAGATAACGTTCACTGATGCCAAGCCGGTCACACAGCGCCGCCTGATCACCATCAATCAACGCGCCTTCGCCGATGAGCGTTAAAGCGCGGCGCAATGTGGTTTGGTTGCCTAACCAGGCTGGAGAGCCTGGCGCACTGTCTGGCCGGCAACGCAGGCAAGGACGAAAACCAGCCTGCGCCGCAGCAGCTGCGCTTGGGTAATAATCAATCTGATGTTCTGCCGGAGCACGCGCCGGGCAGATCGGCCGACAATAAATGCCGGTACTTTTAACTGCGGTATAAAACATGCCATCAAAACGATGGTCACGGCTTAACCGGGCTTGCTGGCATTGGGCGGGCGTAAGCATAACGGCGGTTCCTGCCTGATTCATTGACAGCAGTTTACCGCGAATGTCGGCCGGAACCAGCCGGATCCGGCACTGAATATTAAATTTTCTGGCTGGCGTTGTTCGCCTTGCTCAGGCTGTTAAATATTTAAGTCGACTTGTTGCACCAGCCCAACGCCCAAAGTCGACAGCGGACTTTGTTGACTCAGGAAAATACCACTGCGGGCAATTCTTCCCAGTAACGCATCGCTGTCATACAGGCCAAAAGACGTCGCCACTGATTGCGCTGAAATCGCAGCAATATTGGCTTGCTGCAGGCTTTGTATGCCTTGTTGGCGCGACCACAAATTTAAACTTTGCCACTGACGGTCGCTCGCTTCAATAAACCCATTTTGATTATCATCAAGCTCCGCCAGTTCGCTAAAGCCCTGACCGGTTTTTGGACCAAACAGCTCCAGCCCTGAATCAAGGTGTTGATTGTTGTTTAAATCCTGCATCAGATAATATTGGCCTTTGCCTAAATCCGGCAGCTGGTAACGATCGCCGTTGCCATAAAAATCAAAGGCAGTCCCTTTGGATTTTAGTTCTGCCGCAGTTCCGCCCAGGCTGATGATTAATGGATCTTTTAATTGTTCTGCGGTAAAGGTGCGAAATGAATACTGCTCTTCGCGCATGGCTAGTTCAAATGACCAACTGAAACTACCACCATCGGCCATGCTTAGCTCACCGCTGAAGTTGGCATTTAATTCCTGATAACGGTAGCTCCATTCGGTCACCTGCATTGCCGGAGCTGATGCAGGTACTGAAGCAGATGGCACTGCGCCAGAATTTTGGTTTTGTTCAGCGACCTGCGCCTGAATTTTTTCCATCGAGGTACCGTCAATCCACGATAACAATTTGCCGGAGCTCAGTTGGTCCAGAATACGTTTTACCGCACCGACCGTCTGCAAGGCGTTAAAGCGCTGTTTGTCTTCATTTTGTTCAGTAGATGTCGTAGACTCGGACGGTGCCTCGGCGCTGGAATTTTGTGCAGGGTTTTGCGACGAAAGTGCGGCTGTTGCCAAAGTCTGGCGAGCCTGAGAAAAA
This sequence comes from Rheinheimera sp. SA_1, assembly GCF_001669775.1. Classification (GTDB taxonomy): domain Bacteria; phylum Pseudomonadota; class Gammaproteobacteria; order Enterobacterales; family Alteromonadaceae; genus Pararheinheimera. Next base: position 59,381 of record NZ_LXWK01000011.1, on the reverse strand, counting down.
TTAGTTGCACTGGTGGCGAGGGAAGGGCGTGGGTTGTCAGCGGGTGCTGGCAGTTTGACTGCGTTTCTGATTGATGCCTGTTCCAGGCGACCGCTGTGCAACACTGAGTGTTCGTGCACAGCAAAATGTTGATTTGCAGCGACGATGTTCATAACGAGCTCCCGGCAGAAATGATTTCATACCGGTTATCGACACTTATTGGTTAAACTTTAAGCAGGTTTTTATGTTAGAGAGTTTTTTTCGGCAATTAAGTACGGAACCTGAAACGATCAGCTTTGGGCAAACGATCACGCTGATCGACACATTGTATGAATTCACCCCAACGGCCTTTCGCAATGGTGAGCTTAGTAATGCGGCTGGTGAAAACAATGGCTCCTGCAAAATTCTGGCGTTTGCTTTGTTACATCAGCTATCAGAGCCGCAAACCCTGGCGCTGTTTGGTGATTATTACCGGCTCGAGGTGTTACCGGATATCAAAGGTACAAATCACGCCAATATTCGCAATTTTATGCGCACTGGTTGGGATGGGGTCAGTTTTAATGGCAAGGTGTTACAGGGAAAATCTGTCGCGCATTAGACGGGCAACAGCTGTCGGGCATGAGTCAGGCATTAAAAGCTGAGTGAAGCCGCAGTAGCAGCTTCATTAAATCGGAGTTTAGCGTAGAGATTGCGCTTTATGACATTTAGCCAGCACTGATTCGATTTTTTTCGCTGAAAACGGTTTGGCGATAAAGCCACAAGCACCGGCCAGAATACTTTGTTGTACGTTTTCTACCGTGCTATGCGCGGTCATGATGACCACATTGGCGTTTGGATTAATTTCTTTTAACTGGCGAAGCAGGTTTTTACCGTCACAATCGGGTAGTTCGATATCCAGAAAGACTACATCGTGACGTTGTTTGTTGTAGCTGCTGATGCCATGGCTACCATCGGAAGCTTCGCTGACATGGGTAATGCCGAGTAACATCAGCGTCTGACGTAAATATTCCCGCACCGAAGTGACATCATCAATAATCAGTACTGAACAATCGGTTGTTTTCATTTTCAAATCCTTTGCGCTGTTATCCATGTCTGCTTAACAAGGTTTAGTTGCGTTCCGGCGGCTTCGCAAGCCAATGTACCGATAAACGCTGGCAATAAATGCTGCCAAAGAACTAAATCTGGTTCGATGTTAACAAATGTATCGGTCTCTGGCACGCCTTTTGCCGAAAATTTCGACGCCATGTGCAATGTTTTTAGCAAAGGATTGCCGGATAATACCGCAATGGTCGGGTTGGTGCGGTTTTGATTAGGTTGTTCTTTCACCAAATAGCGAGGAACTGGGTGTTTTGTGTGCAGTTGATTGATTGCAGCGACTTTTTCGCTTTACCTTTGAGTTTCGTTTTGTATAATGGCCGCTCCAACGCTAGGGGCATAGTTCCAATTGGTAGAACAGCGGTCTCCAAAACCGATGGTTGGGGGTTCGAATCCCTCTGCCCCTGCCACTTTTCTCAGTCGACCAGACAGATGATGAAAAGACCCAGATGAATTCACATCAACAGCAGTTGTTGCAAATCCTCCAAATAAAGCCAGTACAGCTTCACGCTGATTTTTCGCGTTTTCAGCCGTTTAATGAAGCTGAGCAGCTTGTTTCGCCAACGGTATCAAACTTAACTATCAGCGACACCAATACATCTGCCGACATCGTATTCTCGCATCAGGTACCTGCCGAATTTGCCGCTTTGGCGGCAGACGTGCAGCGTGCTTTACAGCTTTATTTGCCAGAATTTACCTGGCGCAGGTCGGCGCAATTACAGCAGTGTGAACTGCTAAGTGCTGAAATGAAAAGCGCTGCAATGAATAGCCCAGAAATTCATACCCCTGATTTGGCGTCCCTAGCAAACCCTGGGTTAAAGCAGCAACTGTGGCAGTTGATGTCACAATATGCAGGCGATAATGAAAAAAACTGAACCCACTTCGATACAGATCCGCAGCGCGACCTTAGCGGACGCACCGGCCATGCTGGCAATCGAGCAAGCGGCCACCAGCCATCCCTGGACCCTGAAGTTGTTTGAAAGCTGTTTTGGCGATCGCTATTTTAATTTTGTGTTGGAGCAACAAAACCAAATCTGCGGTTTTTATATTGGTGAGTTTGTAGCAGGTGAAGCCAGTTTATTTGATATTTGCATTGCGCCAACAGCGCAGGGCAAAGGTTTTGGCCGAATGCTGCTGGAGCATTTCATCACCGAAGCAGACAACCGCGAAGCCTTTGAATGCTGGCTGGAAGTGCGGCAATCGAATGTGAATGCCATTGCACTCTATCAAAGCGCCGGTTTTCACCAAACCGGCAAACGCCCGAATTATTATCCAACCGCTACCGGCCATGAAGACGCTATTTTGATGGGTTTGCCGCTGCGAATGGGCTAAACGCCTTTGCCAGTTTTGCGCTGTGCCTTCCCACCTTATCCTGCTATAATCGCCGCCATTTTGAATGACCTATCAAGCGTCTGCGCTGAATGCTTATATGCATCGCTCTTAGACGCCACTCAATAATTGGGATCGAAACACGCATGGCCTCCGCACAATTTCTGGAAGAAGTGAATAAACGTCGCACCTTCGCGATAATCAGTCACCCCGATGCGGGTAAAACCACCATCACTGAAAAAGTGTTGTTATTTGGACATCTGATCCAAAAAGCCGGTACCGTCAAAGGCAAAAAGTCTGGCCAGTTCGCCACGTCTGACTGGATGGAAATGGAAAAAGAGCGGGGCATCTCGGTCACCACTTCCGTAATGCAGTTCCCATATGCTGATTGCCTGGTGAATTTACTCGACACCCCGGGCCACGAAGATTTCTCCGAAGATACTTACCGTACTTTAACCGCGGTCGACTCCTGTTTAATGGTGATCGACGGCGCCAAAGGTGTTGAAGACCGCACCATCAAACTGATGGAAGTCACCCGGTTACGCGACACGCCAATCATCACTTTTATGAACAAAATGGACCGCGATATCCGCGATCCGGTTGATTTGCTGGATGAAGTGGAAAGTGTACTGAAAATCGCCTGTGCACCGATCACCTGGCCAATTGGCTCGGGTAAAGAATTCAAAGGCATTTACCATATTTATAAAGACGAAATCGTGTTTTATAAGTCGGGTCAGGGCCATACCATTCAGGAAGTGGATTGTGTGAAGGGGATTAACAACCCGGAACTAGATGCGCGGATTGGTTATTTCGCCCAGCAACTGCGTGATGAAATGGAATTGGTGAAAGGCGCCAGCCATGAGTTTGACCAGGAACTGTTTTTAAAAGGCGAGCTGACGCCGGTGTTTTTTGGTACCGCTTTAGGTAACTTCGGTGTGGATCATATGCTGGACGGTTTGACCGACTGGGCACCAGCGCCACAACATCGTGCCACCACCACGCGTACTGTGGAACCGATTGAAGATGGTTTTTCCGGTTTTGTCTTTAAAATTCAAGCCAATATGGATCCGAAGCACCGCGACCGGGTGGCTTTTTTACGCATTTGTTCGGGTAAATACGAAAAAGGCATGAAAATGCACCATGTGCGCATCGGCAAAGATATGCTGGTGCCACAGGCGCTGACCTTTTTAGCCGGTGACCGTGAACACGTCGAAGAAGCATATCCTGGCGATATCATCGGCTTGCATAACCACGGCACCATCCAGATTGGTGATACTTTCACTTCCGGTGAAAAATACTCCTTTACTGGCATTCCTAATTTCGCGCCAGAATTGTTCCGACGTATTCGCTTGCGCGACCCATTAAAACAAAAACAATTACTGAAAGGTCTGGTGCAACTGGCTGAAGAAGGCGCTGTTCAAGTGTTCCGGCCGCTCGATAATAACGATTTAATCGTTGGCGCCGTCGGTATTCTGCAGTTTGACGTGGTGGTGCATCGCCTGAAATCCGAATATAACGTCGACGCCATTTACGAAAGCGTCAACGTCAGCACCGCGCGCTGGGTGTATTCCGAAGATGGCAAAGCCATGGACGAATTTAAGAATAAAGCCAGCACCAACCTGGCGCTGGATGGCGGCGACAATTTAAGTTATTTAGCACCGACTATGGTGAACTTAAACCTGTCGATGGAACGGTATCCAAAAATCAAATTCCATAAAACCCGTGAGCAGACGTTCGCGAGTAAGGCAAAATAGTTTATGAATATTAAGCAGTTATTATCAGATAAAACCCAGGCCGCGATGATTGCGGTGGGTTTACCGGCGGACACCCATACCGCGGTGACGCAAAGCACCAAAGTTGAGTTTGGCGACTACCAAATTAACGGCGCTATGGCAGCAGCCAAGCTTCTGAAAACCAATCCACGTGCTTTAGCGCAGCAGTTATTGGATCAGCTGGATTTAGCAGACATCGCCGACAAAGTTGAAATTGCCGGTCCTGGTTTTATCAATGTCACGCTGAACAAAGACTGGTTGGCAACCCAATTACAACCGGCGTTGCTCGATAGCCGCCTTGGTGTCAGCCCGAATGGCAAACCACAAAAAGTGGTGGTGGATTACTCAGCGCCAAACCTTGCCAAAGAAATGCACGTCGGTCATTTACGTTCGACCATCATCGGTGATGCGGTGGTGCGGGCGCTGGAATTCTGGGGCGATACGGTGATCCGGCAGAACCATATGGGCGATTGGGGCACGCAATTTGGCATGCTGATTGGCCATTTGGAAGATAAAATCGCCGCCGGTGTTGATTTAGAAACTGTGGCGTTGGCCGATTTAGAAGACTTTTATCGCGAAGCGAAAAAACGTTTTGACGATGAAGCCGGTTTTGCCGATAAATCCCGTGATTATGTGGTGAAGCTGCAAGGTGGCGATGAACATTGCCAGAAGTTATGGCAGTTGTTTATCGACACCTCAATTAAGCACAGCGATGAAGTGTACCGCACGCTGAATGTCACGCTGGGTCATGACCATATCAAGCCAGAATCGGCTTATAACCCGATGTTGCAACCGATTGTCGATAGCTTAAAAGCCACCGGCATTGCGGTGGAAAGCCAGGGTGCACTGGTGGTATTTTTACACGAACTGGCGGATAAAGAAGGCAATCCTTCACCCTTTATTATTCAGAAAACCGGCGGTGGATTTTTATATGCCACTACCGATTTGGCGGCCTGTAAATATCGCAGCCATGAATTGAATGCCGATCGGATCATTATTTTCACTGACGCCCGCCAGGCCTTGCACTTTAAACAAGTGGAAGTAGTGGCGCGTAAAGCCGGCTTGCTCAGAAGCATGACTTCTTATGAGCATTGCCCGTTTGGTACCATGATGGGGGAAGACGGCAAGCCGTTTAAAACCCGCACCGGTGGCACTGTGAAACTGGCAGAATTGTTAGAAGAAGCGGTGGTTCGCGCCAAAGCGGTGGTCGAGCAAAAGTCGACTGAGTTGTCAGCAGATGAAATTGCTGAAGTGGCGCGTAAAGTCGGTATTGGCGCAGTGAAATTCGCTGACTTGTCGAAAAACCGTACTTCAGACTATATCTTTAGCTGGGATTCAATGCTGAGCTTTGAAGGCGCCACTGCACCTTATCTGCAATATGCTTATACCCGGGTGCGTAGTATTTTACGCCGCGCTGAAGTCACCAATGACTTTAATGCACCGCTGTTGTTGGTTGAAGCGCAGGAAAAACAACTGGCGTTAAAAACCCTGCAGTTTGAAGAAACATTGCAGCAAATGATTAAAGATGCGCAGCCAAATCTGCTGTGTAACTATCTTTATGAGCTGGCCAGTTTATATATGACGTTCTACGAAGCTTGTCCGATGCTCAAAGAAGGCATTGAACCAAATGTCCGCGACAGCCGTTTAATGCTGAGTATCGGTGTATCACGGTTGCTGGCGCAAGGTCTTGACCTGCTTGGCATTGAAGTAATGGAACGGATGTAAGATTGATAAAAAGCGCTTCGGCGCTTTTTTTGTAGGAGTAAATGTCTCTTATACCCTAAATCATTGGAGATTCGGGTAGGCGACGAGAAAGTGAGACTGGAACGCCAGTCCGACCCGGAGCATAGCTGTTCTATGTGACTGGGGCGAATGAACGAAGGCAACACCCCCGAATCTTCAAGGATGACGGGTATATGGGGACATTATGAAAATAGACGATATTCGCCGCAGCTATGTCAAAGACAAACTCGATATTGATAAGTTAACTGGCGATCCCTTTGCCCAGTTTGAGTTGTGGCTAAAGGACGCCATCGCCGCTGAATTGCCGGATCCTACGGCGATGTGCGTGGCGACCGTCGATGAACATGGTCAGCCTTCACAGCGGTTGGTGTTGCTGAAAGATGTGAACCCGGATGGTTTTGTGTTTTACACCAATCTTGGCAGTCGCAAAGCGCGCGAACTGGCCGGTAATCCGAAGGTGTGTCTGCATTTTCCCTGGCATCCGCTGGAACGGCAAGTGATTGTTTATGGCACGGCCACTGAGCTTCCGGTCAGCCATGTGATGAAGTACTTTTTATCCAGACCCAAAGAAAGTCAGCTGGCGGCCTGGGCGTCTGAGCAAAGCCGGCCGGTGTCGACCCGTCAGGCGCTGATGCAAAAATTTGCCGAAATTAAGCATAAATTTGAACATGGCGAAGTGCCGGTGCCGTCATTCTGGGGCGGTTTTCAGATTAAACCCCATGCCATCGAATTCTGGCAGGGCGGTGAACATCGGTTACATGACCGTTTTATGTACCGCTTGCAACCGGATGGTTTATGGCAGATTGAGCGGTTGTGCCCGTAAATGCCAGAATTTCTACATGAGCTGCTGCCTGATTTACAGCCCGAGTCGGTGCCTCAGCCACCGGATCTGGCCTTGTTTGACAGCCATTGTCATCTGGATTTACCAGAGCTGTGGCCTGAATGGCTGCAGCACTGGCAACAGGCGCAGGCGGTTGGTGTGCAAGGTTGTTTAATCCCGGCCGTGCAAGCAAGCGCCTGGCAACCGTTGCTGGATTTTTCGCGGTCATTCCCAGAATTCAACATCGCATTAGGTATCCATCCCTGGTGGGCAGCGCAGCATGACGAAACCAGTCTGGTATTGCTCAAAAGCTTGCTAGAACAGCATCGGTCACAAATCACTGCAGTCGGTGAAATTGGTTTGGATTATGCACTGGCGCCGGAAACCTTTACCCGGCAACAGCTGTTGTTCGAAGCACAGTTAAAGCTAGCTGCCGAATTTAAAAAACCAGTGGTGTTGCATCATCGCAAAAGCATGGTGCAGTTGCATGCAGAAATTAAACGGCAGAAATTTGAATATGGCGGCATTTTGCATGCGTTTTCCGGCAGTCCGGAGCAAGGGCAGCTGTTTGTTGATCTTGGTTTTAAACTCGGCATTGGCGGTACTATTACTTATCCGCGAGCGGCCAAAACGCAAGCTGCAGTACGTCAGTTACCACTAAGTTGTTTTGTATTGGAAACCGACGCTCCCGCGATGCCGTTGTCTGGTTTTCAGGGGCAAATCAATACCCCAAAACAACTGGCGCTGGTGTTTGAAGCTTTTTGTGAACTTAGGGATGAATCGCCGCAAGAGATCGCCGGCCAGCTATGGCGCAATACCCTGGCGGCGCTCAGTATTCACTAAAGGCCATTCGTTAAGAAGGTTTTTATCAATGGCCAATATGTTCATGGCTGTCGATAGCCGCATGCTGTAACTGCCGATTCGATGCCAGTTTATGCGATAACCACAACAAACTGCTGCGTGCCATCAAGGCGATCACCGCTGCTAACAGCAACATCCACAATACCTGTTCCATCATCGCGTGCCAGGCGCTGGACACGGCGCTAAAACCGGTATCTTGTTTCAGGCTGATTTTGATATACCCCAGCAATTGTTCGCCCTGATAAATCTCCTGCACCATTGGCTGCAACGCAACTTCATGTTGTGGCGCGTACAGCAATCGTGCTGGTTCACTGCCTGGTGATTCGCTCAGCCGAACACCGTTGGCGTCATAGACCACCACATCATGTAAATAAGGGCTGGAAGCCAGCTGCTGCGTTAACGCCGTTAAACCATCAAGCTGATCGTTTTCAATCAAATAGGCGGCGGTTTGCGCTAAGGCTTTTAAAGTTTCGCGCATCAACACCGAACTCTGTTCAGCGAACAAACGTTGGCCTTGTTGATTGCTATCGTTCCACCACTGTAACAACGCCAATAAGCCTAAACTGGCGACCAGCAGTTGCACCCAGCGGAACAGTCGTGCCGATTTTTTTGGCAGTTTTGTGGTTAAATTCGTCATATTCGCCGCCTGAGCCCCTGACAGAGGCTGAAAAATGTCGGTAGAATGCCACGGTGTTTAGCTGAAGTACAGGTGAAAGGGTGGGGTTTTTCGAGCAGTGGGAGTCGCAACAGCAGGCTCAGATATCGTTACCACAAATCGTTGCAGCAAAAGGGCCGCTATTGGCCAGTGCCACAGCAGCAGGTTTTCAGTATCAGGCCGTTGCTTTGACCGGGCAGGTAGCGCAGCAGCTAACCCAATCGCCGGTTGTCAGCAGTATCCGGTGTTTTGGATCTGAATTGACGGCTGCTCAGTTAAGCCAAATCCTGGCGTTGGCCGCGCCACAGCAGGCGCTGATCCGGTTGTATCAGCCGCATCCAGAACTTGCACCGGCTCTCGTGTTGGATTTTGCCGTTCCATTGACTGCAGACAAGGTTGCCGCCATTCGTGAAGTCGCGTCTCAGTGGCCGCTAGAATTGGTCTGCCTGAATCACTTTGTCTGTCTGAACCAGCCTGGTTTGCTGGTGATGGATATGGACAGCACCGCCATTCAGATTGAATGTATTGATGAAATTGCGGTACTTGCCGGTGTTGGCGCAGAAGTAGCGGCAGTGACCGCCCGAGCGATGAATGGTGAACTCGATTTTGCGCAAAGTCTGCGCCAACGGGTAGCGACGCTCAAAGACGCGCCAGAACAGATTTTGCAGCAGGTGTTAGATGCAGTGCCGCTGATGCCGGGCTTAACGGCATTAGTTAGCCATCTGCAAAAACACAGCTGGCAGGTGGCTATTGCCTCCGGTGGTTTTACCTTTTTCACCGATGCGTTAAAACAGCGGCTTGATTTAACGGCAACCTTCGCCAATGTGCTGGAAATTGTCGATGGTAAACTCACCGGTCAGGTGCTGGGTGAGATCGTTGATGCAAATCGTAAAGCTGCAGTTGTTGCAGAGCTCAGCGTGCAATTTGGACTGGAGCCTTCGCAGACAGTCGCTATTGGCGACGGCGCCAATGATTTGCCGATGCTAAAAATGGCAGCGCTTGGCGTCGCATTTCACGCCAAACCAAAAGTACAGGCGGAAGCCAAAGCGGCTATTCGCCAGGGCTCGTTGTTGCAATTGCTGTATTTGCTGGAACCAGCGCAGGCATGAAGCATCAGCAAAGCTCGATTTTCCTGGATTTAACCGATTACCAGCTGCATTTACGCCGGTTAACGCCACTGCATATTTCACAGGCACCGGTATTAATGCTGCACGGCGCTATAGAAAATGGTCGGATTTTTTATAGCCATCATGGCAAGGGTTTAGGTTGTTTTCTTGCTGATCAAGGTTTTAGCGTGTACTGCGCCGATTTTGCCGGGCGTGGTAAGTCGCAGCCACCTGCTTCCAAAGATTTTGATCACAGTCAGCATCAGCTGATTTGCCGCGATATTCCGGCATTGATTGAGCATCTTTATCAGCAATATCAGCAGAAAATCCATCTGGTTTGTCACTCTTGGGGCGGGGTGCTGCTGGCGGCCAGTCTTGCCAGATTTCCTAAGCTTTGCGCAAAAGTGGCTTCCGTCAGTTATTTTGGTACCAAACGTCGGATTAGTACCAGCAGTATGGCGAAAACTATCCAGGTTAACTGGCTCTGGAACCTTGTCGGGCCTTGGTTGTGCCAGCGTTATGGTTATCTGCCGGCGAAAAAATTCCGTTTTGGTGCAGACAATGAACCGACGCAGTTTTTATTAGATACCATTCACTGGATCAATACCGAGGACTTTATTGACCCTACCGATCAGTTTGATTACGCCATGGCGTCGAAAACTTGTCCCTGGCCAGCCAGCTGGTTTTTTGCCGCTGTGAATGACAAAGTGTTAGGCCATCCCACCGATGTGCAGCTTTTTATGGCAGAAACCCAGTTGCAGCAGGCAAAATTTACACTGCTTGGTGCAGAAGCGGATGATTTACATGGTTATGATCATATCTCAATGCTGACGCATCCAAAGGCGCTGCAGGGGCATTTTCGGGCTTTAGCTGATTGGTTGGCCAGCCAGCGCTAGCTCGTTTTAAACTAAAGCAGACGCCGGTTTAACCTGCAGCTTCCACACTACTGACAAATTCCCGGCGTTTGGTTTGTTGCGCCAAAATCTGCTCGTTGGAAACGCCGTATCGCAACAGAATTTCATCGCTGATATCTATCACGTCACCAACGCCAACCACGCTCCACAATTCTTCTTCCAATACTTTGGCTTTGTGAATGGCGTAGACGCTGACATAACCCAATTCTTTGGAGATATGTTCAGTGTCGGGGCGGCCGGTGCGCGATAAAAAGATTTTAAAGCAAAACAGTAAGTCATTGGCCAGCGCGTCCTGCACAAAAAATTGCCGTGCCTGTGCTGTTTTTAGATCAAAGTCGAATTCAGTGACAAAACTCTGCTCCAGCTTCTTTTGACCTTGGCGGTAGCGAATAAACACTTCATATGTTTTTGGCGCGTCCTGGCGTTTCATGCCTTTAAGCTGATTGGCAAAGTGCAAATTAGTGGCGTTATTTTTTAACAGCGGCTGCAAGTTCACTTTTTGCTGTTTATCACCAAGCACCCCCAGCAGCCGATGTAAATTGTTCGGCTCGGCGCCACGGCCAATCACATTAAGATCATAACGTATACCATGGCGATGCATGTAAAACGGGAAGCTATTCAAAGCTTTGACGTACATATTACGTAGCGCCTGGCTTAAACCCGCATATTTTGGCGTTTCCTCGGCTAGCGTCAATTTGGCTCTGTTATTTTTAATAAGCTGTTCGAAAAATAGCCGCCCCTGATGTGGGCCGGTCTGTTCAACCATTTTAAGGTTCATGATCAGCTGGCTTTTGCTGACCGCCATCACTTCATATTCCAGTTCAGTCAGGCCGTATTTACTGGAAATTTTTTGCATATCCGGCAGTGCTAACTGAATTCTGTCACCTTTTTGGTAAGCGATCTGTTCAGCTGTTTCAATCTGTAGCCCTTTGCTGGAGAAATCACGGGTATGGGCTTCCAGAAAAGTCTGCTGGTTAATTTTCAGTAACACCTTGGTTTTATATAAAAATCTGGCTTCAGCCCGCAAGTTGACATATTGCAGTGCCACCGATTCCAGCGGTGGTAGTTCGTCAAGTTTGGCGTGGCCAAATATTTTTAGTTGCGCCAGTTTTGATTCGTCGTAGCTTATCTGCTGATATAAAGCCGTGCTCTCTTGTGCCGTGATATCGGTCAGGCTGACGATGTAGCGAAAATCTTTAATCAGCCCTTGTACCAGCTGCGACGGCGGCTGGTTGAGCTTGGCAATTTCCTGATCTGCGGTATCCGGTAACGACAATAAAATATGCGAATCATTTGGATGCGTGCGCTGTACCACCAGATGGAACACCCGCCAGCTGGGTTTTTGCGCGGCAAAACCAAAAAAGATGTTCTGCAGATCCGGGAGTTGCAGCAACTCGTCGGAGGTCGCGCTGTAAAAATATAACTTACCTTTAGCGGCGTGGGTAAAGCAGTACAGAATGGTCGAGCGTTCAGAGGGCGCTTTTTGCAGGCAGCTTTTTAATCTTTTACCGGTCAACAGCTGCATTAATACCGATTGCTGCCGTTCATCCTGAAAATATTGTACATGCTGGCGGTTGTTCTCAGTCGTCATGGCGCAAACAGGTACAGGCAGGCCTTCGCGCACGGCTAAAAATACCGGTAACGAGCTGATCCGTGGTAAATAGAATTGTTCATAACCTTTGACCACCACTGCATCGAGGGTGTTATCGAGGTTCACTTTATAACGGCGTTTATTGCCATGAATAAATTGCTTCAGAAAATCGCTGAAACCGTGTTCATCGTCCAGCGGCAGCCGTTTCACCCGCACATACTGCGAACGTTCGACAACTTCAGTGTCGATCACCTGGTAGGGAATACCATGACTGAAACCGAGGGCAAATTCTTGCTCCAGGCCTTTGAATAAAATGGCAATTTTTTGCCCAGCGGCAAGACGTCTGCTATTCGGGATTTTCAGTTTACTGCCGGACACCGACAGATCCACGGTGCTCGCCTGAAACTTTTCACCATCCTCCACTTCAATTTCGATATCAATCGTGAAGTTCATCCGCTCTTCACCACGACTGCAGTAGCTGGCGAACTGAATGAGTGATGGTCCGGTTTTGTCCTGTTCAGCTTCTGCAGGTTCAACCGATGTCGATGCAACCAGTGGATCTCCGGAGATGACCGCCTGCATTCGTTGTTCAGTTTGTTGTTTGTGTCTGACCCGATAGTTGTTATCGGTGTTCATTACTTCTTCGTACAAGCCCAGCGTATAGCGGTTGTAGCGTTTGATGCCGCGTTCAAAGGCTTTGATCGCAGTGTCGTCCATATAATGGGTTTTACCGGCATGTTCATAAGGACGAACTTCGCCATCCACTTTGCCGCGTAAATCGATGTAATAACTGCAAGGCTGACCTAACCGTTTTAACTCCATTTTTAATAGGAATTGTTTAGGCTTCGGAATATCTGCGGTCAAAATAGTAAAGACCTCGTTAAACTCCGAAGTGTTTATCAAGGGCTTTAAGCGTTCAATCACGCCGATATAGGGTTGCAGATCGGGTGCCGTCATAGGTTGCTGGTCTGCCGCATCATTACTACTTGTTGTGATACCATGTATACATTAAAAGCAAAAATTATGCCTTTCAATTGTTTCGGTGAAAATTATGGCAAAAGTAAAAACTGCATACGTCTGTAACGATTGTGGTGCCGACTTCGTACGCTGGCAAGGACAATGTACAGAATGCGGTGCCTGGAATACGATTAGCGAAGTCCGAATGCCCACTATTTCGAAAAATACTTCCCGCAGTAGTGGTTATGCCGGGGCGACTGTTGCCAAAGTAATGAAGCTTGATCAGGTCGATCTACAGGACGTGCCGCGTTTCAGCTCCGGTTTTGCCGAGTTCGACCGGGTGCTGGGTGGCGGAATTGTGCCGGGTTCAGCCATTTTGATTGGCGGCAGCCCCGGCGCCGGTAAAAGTACGTTGTTACTGCAAATCATGTGTTATCTGGCGGCGCAAGGCCCGGCGCTTTATGTCACTGGCGAAGAGTCGTTGCAGCAAGTAGCGCTGCGGGCCAATCGGCTGGGTCTGCCTACCAATCAGCTAAATATGCTGGCTGAAACTCAGGTGGAAACCATTTGTCAGCTGGCGCAGCAGGAAAAACCGCGGATCATGGTCATCGACTCCATCCAGGTGATGCAAATGGCTGATATCCAATCGGCGCCAGGCAGTGTGTCACAAGTTCGGGAAAGCGCGGCATTTCTGACGCGTTTTGCCAAGCAACATCAGGTTGCGGTCATTATGGTCGGCCATGTCACCAAAGATGGTTCGTTGGCTGGCCCTAAAGTGCTGGAGCATTGTATCGATTGTTCAGTGATGCTGGAGGGTGACGGTGACAATCGTTTCCGCACTTTACGCGGCACCAAAAACCGTTTTGGTGCGGTGAATGAACTTGGTGTGTTTGCGATGACCGGGCAGGGCATGAAAGAAGTCAAAAATCCGTCGGCCATTTTTTTAAACCGGGGTAAAGAAGAAGCCGCCGGCAGTCTGGTGATGGTGCTGTGGGAAGGTACCCGGCCGTTGCTGGTAGAAATTCAAGGACTGGTGGATTATTCCCCCCTGAATAACCCAAGAAGGGTTACTGTGGGGATGGAACAAAACCGTTTGTCGATGTTACTGGCGGTGATGCATCGCCATGCCGGGATTCAGATGTCCGATCAAGACGTGTTTGTAAACGTGGTCGGCGGGGTGAAAGTCACCGAAACAGGTGCTGATTTGGCTACTTTGCTGGCGCTGGTGTCAAGTTTTCGTAATAAACCATTGCCGATTGATTTAGTGGTATTTGGGGAAGTTGGATTGTCAGGCGAAATCAGGCCGGTGCCCAGCGGTCAGGAGCGACTGCGGGAAGCGGCTAAACATGGTTTTAAACGGGCGATAGTGCCAGCTGCCAATGTGCCAAAAGACGCTATTGCTGGGATGACAGTGATTGGTGCAACAAAACTAACTGAAGCGCTAGAGGCTTTGTAACGAAGTAAAAAAAAGGGCCTGAGCCAATTGTTAATTTAATTAACAATTGGCTCAGGCCCTTTAATTAACAAATCAAGATTGTGGGAAGTTCTGATCCAGTACCGCTTTGGCGTCATCACGCAGTTTGGTCAGACCAAGCTGGTCGTAACTGCTGACCATCACTTGCAGTGCCTTGGCGACTTGTGGTGAATCGCGATGGAATTCGACAACGTATTTTGCACGATTGGCAGCAGCTAAATGGGCACCACGGCGGCTGTAATAATCGGCAATCAATAATTCATGGCGAACCAGTTTTTCTTTGATTTCCTGCATCCGTGCCTGACCATCGGCAGCGTATCTGCTGTTTGGAAAGGTTGAGGTCAGAATTTTGAAATCGTCAAATGCTTGTCTGGTGCTGGCTAAATCACGGTCAGCGCGATCAACCCCGAAAAACTCCTGAAAAGAGTTGTCGTCGGTTTTCTGATTGGTCAGTCCGCGCATAAAATAGACATAATCGAGATCGGGATGATTTGGATTTAACCGGATAAACCGGTCGATGCTGGCCAGACATTGTTTCGAATCACCAGCCTGATGGTAAGCATAGATTAAATCTAATTGTACCTGACGGGCGACCGGGCCAAAAGGGAACCGGCTTTCCATGGCTTTGAGCAGTTCAATGGCTCGAGAATACAAACCAGAGTCCAAAACATCCTTGGCATCGTTGTATGCTGCCTGAGCGGTTTGGTTGGTATTGACCAGTTGTTCTTCAGATTTGTTGCCGGCACAGGCGCTAAGCGCTGCAGAAATACACAAAACTACAAATATTTTAGCTTTCATTGAAAAATCCAGGACCATTTCAGCCGATTGGCTGTCTAGTCTTCTATAAAGTCGTTAAAATAACCGCAATACACCGATTCTAACCCAGACTGTTCGGGTATGCACACAGGATAACTGGTTCCGACATGACAAAACAGATAAAACTTACAGAAATTGTACCTGATCATCTTTACGGTAAACGCTTGGATCAGGTTCTGGCGGAAATGTTCCCTGATTATTCGCGTTCGCGGATAAAAGAGTGGATCCTGGCCGATTGGGTCAATATCAATGGTCGTTTATGCAATGTGCCGCGGGAGAAATTGCTCGGTGGCGAAAACATCGAAATTAATGCTGAACTGCCAGACGATGAACGCTTCGAAGCAGAGCCGATTGATTTAAATATCGTTTATGAAGATGATCATATTCTGGTGATCAATAAACCGGCTGGTTTAGTGGTGCACCCAGGTGCTGGTAATCATGATGGCACTTTATTAAACGCTTTGTTGCATCACTGCCCGGGCATTTCAGAAGTGCCGCGTGCTGGCATTATTCACCGCCTCGATAAAGATACCACCGGTTTAATGGTGGTGGCAAAAACCATCCCAGCGCAGACGCATCTGGTCGAAATGATGCAGGCGCGCGAAATTACCCGTGAATATGAAGCGATTGCCCATGGCGCGATGACTGCTGGTGGCATGGTCGACGAGCCGATTGGCCGTCATCCAACCAAACGTACCCATATGGCGGTAACGTCCTCAGGTAAGCCAGCAGTGACGCATTACCGGGTGATGGAGAAATTCCGCAATCACACGCGGTTACGGTTACGGTTAGAAACTGGTCGTACTCACCAAATCCGTGTGCATATGACCTACATTAACTATCCGTTAGTTGGCGATCCGGTGTATGCCGGCCGGCCACGACCGCCGCGTAAAGCTGATGAATCGTTATTAGTGGTATTACGCGCTTTTAAACGTCAGGCGTTACATGCGGCCATGTTGCGGTTAGCCCACCCAATTACCGGTGAGCTGTTGGAATGGCACGCGCCGGTACCGGACGATATGGTCGGGCTGACTCAAGCGCTGCGCGAAGACACCGCTATTCACGGCATGGACAATCAGTAATGTCAGCGCCGGCTCGGTTAACTCCAGTGTGGCTAACGCCTGACTGGCCAGCACCTGCATCGGTCAACGCCTTGTCGACTACAAGGCAAGGTGGGGTATCGACCGGTGTTTATGCCAGTCTGAATCTCGGCAGCCATGTGGGGGATGCTATTGCAGCTGTTGAGCAAAATCGTGTTTTATTGCAACAACAGGCCGCGCTGCCACAAGCACCGGCCTGGCTCAATCAGGTGCATGGCACCGCAGTGCTGGATTTAGCAAAGTGGCAGGGAGAACTGGTTTCGGCAGATGCGGCTGTTAGCCAGCAAGCCGGTCAGGTTTGTCTGGTGATGACTGCTGATTGTTTGCCAGTGCTGTTTTGCAATCTGCAAGGTACCCAAGTTGCAGCGGCGCATGCAGGCTGGCGTGGCTTGTGTGACGGTGTGCTGGAACAGACGCTGGCGCACTTTACCAATCCACAAGATGTGATGGTGTGGTTTGGTCCTGCCATTGGCCCCGGTCAGTTTGAAGTGGGAAGCGACGTTCGTGCGGCATTTATGCAAAAAAATGCCGGAGCCAATCTGGCTTTTGTGCCACAAGGCGATGGTAAATATTTGGCCAATATCTATTTATTGGCAAGGCAACGTTTGCTGGCGGCTGGGGTGACCCGGTTTTATGGTGGTGATCACTGCACCGTTAGTGAATCAGAGTTATTTTTTTCCTATCGTCGCGACGGTCAGACCGGTCGGATGGCCAGTTGCATTTGGCTCAGTTAAGCCGACATTCCTCTCGATAACTCACTATTTGTTGACGCAAGTCAAATTTTTGACGTTTGCTGCTTGAAATTGCAGCAAGCGCCCTCCATCTTAGTTCCATCACACGCTGTTCGATGGAGTTAGTCATGCGGTTAGAACGTTTTACCAGTAAATTTCAAGAAGCTATAGCTACCGCCCAGTCACTTGCATTGGGACGTGACCATCAATTTATTGAACCTGTACACCTGATGCATGCCCTGTTAAATCAGGACGGCGGCAGTGTGCGTGATTTATTGACTAAAATTGGCACCAATTTGCATGACTTGCGCTCAAAAGTATCACATGCCATTGAGCGGTTACCGAAAGTCGAAGGCAGTGAAGGTAATTTACAGCTGTCTGGCGGCACGATTAATTTATTAAATTTGTGCGATAAATTAGCGCAAAAACGCAAAGATCAGTTTATCTCGAGCGAATTGTTTGTATTGGCCGCCTGCGACGACAAAGGTGAACTTGGCGCTTTATTAAAACAGCTGGCGATCACCAAAGAAGGTGTTGAGGCGGCGATCGAACAATTACGTGGCGGCCAGAAAGTTGATGACGCCAACGCTGAAGATACGCGTCAGGCACTGACGAAATACACCATCGATTTAACCGCCCGTGCTGAAGCAGGCAAACTGGATCCAGTGATTGGCCGCGACGAAGAAATTCGCCGTTGTATTCAGGTGCTGCAGCGTCGTACCAAAAATAATCCGGTATTGATTGGCGAGCCTGGCGTGGGTAAAACCGCCATCGTCGAAGGGTTGGCGCTACGGATTGTGAATAATGAAGTGCCGGAAGGACTGAAGAATAAACGGGTGTTGTCGCTGGATTTAGGCTCTTTATTAGCAGGCGCTAAATACCGCGGTGAGTTTGAAGAACGTCTCAAAGCGGTATTATCGGAACTGGCCAAAGAAGAAGGCCAGATCATTTTATTTATCGACGAAATTCATACTATGGTCGGCGCAGGTAAAGCCGATGGTGCGATGGATGCCGGCAATATGCTCAAACCGGCGTTAGCGCGGGGTGAGCTGCATTGTTTAGGCGCCACCACTTTAGATGAGTACCGCAAATACATCGAAAAAGATGCGGCGCTGGAGCGGCGTTTTCAAAAAGTGTTAGTCGAAGAGCCGTCGGTGGAAGATACCATCGCTATTTTGCGTGGGCTAAAAGAACGTTACGAATTACACCACGGGGTGGACATTACCGATCCGGCGATTGTCGCCGCGGCTACCTTGTCGCATCGTTATGTCAGCGACCGGCAATTACCAGACAAAGCCATTGATTTAATTGATGAAGCGGCGTCCAGTATCCGGATGCAGATGGATTCCAAACCAGAAGAGCTGGACAGATTAGAACGCCGGATCATTCAGCTGAAGCTGGAAGACAATGCGCTGGCCAAAGAAACCGATGATGCCAGCAAAAAACGTCGTGATTTTATCATCGAGCAAATTAACGAACTCGATTCCAAATACAATGAGCTCGACGAAGTGTGGAGTTCCGAGAAAGCCGCACTGCAAGGCACCCAAAGTATCAAAGCCGATTTAGAGCAAGCCAGGCTTGATATGGAAGTGGCGCGCCGGGCGGGCGATTTAAACCGGATGTCGCAGCTGAAATATGAGCGTATTCCGGTGCTGGAAAAACGGCTCGACTTAGCGTCACAAGCCGAAATGCATGAAATGAAATTGCTGCGTAACAAAGTCACCGAGCACGAAATTGCCGAGGTATTGTCCAAATCGACCGGTATTCCAGTCAGTAAAATGCTGGAAGGTGAACGCGATAAGCTGCTGAAAATGGAGCAATCGCTGGCTAAACGGGTGATTGGTCAAACTGAAGCAGTGCTCGCGGTTTCCAATGCCATTCGCCGTTCCCGCGCTGGATTATCCGATCCGAATAAACCGATCGGGTCGTTTTTATTTTTAGGACCGACTGGTGTGGGTAAAACCGAACTAACCAAAGCGCTGGCGCATTTTCTGTTTGATAGTGAAGACGCGATGGTGCGGATTGATATGTCGGAGTTTATGGAAAAACACTCAGTATCAAGACTGGTTGGTGCACCACCGGGATATGTCGGCTATGAAGAGGGCGGTTATTTGACCGAAGCGGTACGCCGCAAACCTTATTCGGTGATTTTGCTGGATGAAATTGAAAAAGCCCATCCGGATGTGTTTAACATTTTGCTGCAGGTGCTGGATGACGGTCGTTTAACCGATGGTCAGGGCCGCACTGTCGATTTTAAAAACTCGGTCATCATTATGACTTCGAATCTGGGCTCGGACTTAATTCAGGAGCATTATCATGAGCAAAGTTACGAGCAGATGAAATCGATGCTGATGGGCGTGTTAAGCCAGCAGTTCCGGCCGGAATTTTTAAATCGGGTTGACGAAACTGTGGTATTCCACCCGCTGGATCATGCGCAAATCAAGAATATAGCCGGCATTCAGTTAAAACGTCTGCAACAACGATTGGCTGAGCGTCAGCTGGGATTAGCGGTATCTGACGCTGCGCTGGAAAAAATCGCTGCTGTTGGTTTTGACCCTTTATTCGGGGCTAGACCCTTGAAACGAGCCATTCAGCAATATGTGGAAAATACACTGGCGCAATCATTGTTGCGTGGTGAGATTTTACCGGGTTCGGTGGTGCATATAGATGTGGTGCAGGATCAGTTTGTGGTCAGTAGCCGTGTTGAATAATTAACAGGGCTGCATTGTTTGCAGCCCACTCAATACAAAGTGTGCCAGG
Source organism: Rheinheimera sp. SA_1 (assembly GCF_001669775.1). Taxonomy (GTDB): domain Bacteria; phylum Pseudomonadota; class Gammaproteobacteria; order Enterobacterales; family Alteromonadaceae; genus Pararheinheimera. The sequence goes on along the minus strand of NZ_LXWK01000011.1, from coordinate 39,678 downwards.
GCTGCTATTGCGATAAGCTTCGCTATTGTTTGTTGGTTAGTGCCGCAGGTTTCTCGCAGTAGAACTGAATTTGTTTTTCTGCGAGTTGTTTTTGCTGGTCACGCTTGGAGTCATCCAGTAATTCTTTAGTGCCATCTTCCATATCGATATAGACCGGCAAGTCTTGTTGCAGGATCCGCAGATTGTCCTGCGCTTTGGAGCAGCTTTGTACATAGTCTGGCGAAGATTTATTGGGACCTTGCTCCGGCAAGGCCGCGGTAGGTGTGGCGGCCTTTGCACCTAACACTATCGTCTGATAATCAACATTTGCCGGTGGCAGCTGGCTGACATGCAATACGTTATTGCTGTCACGCCATTGGTAAATGACTTGCTCTGCAAGTACAACAGTGCTGCAAAGCCAGCCGCAGCACAGTGTCAATAATACTTTTAACGCTGTTTGCATAAGATACCTCTGCACCCGGGTAGCGAGCAGTTTAATTCAATACTTAAAATCGCAACTTCAAATCAAGTGTAACGAAGATTTGCTAAAAAGCTTGTTCCAGCTCAAAAAAGGCAGCTTGGTGGGGCGGGAGGACGATTATTGTCCAGCTTAAAATCAGTGATATTTTAAGCTGGACGTGAGGATAGTAAGACTCAGTAAAATTCTAAATCATTAACTGCTGAAGGTTTTTGCCAGGTCAGTCAACTCAGTGGCTTTGTGATGCAATTTATCGCTGTTATCTGAGACCAGTTGCATATTGTAGTTATTACCTTGGGCAATCTCAGTAATATCATGCACATGGCTGGCAACCCGGTTTGCGACAGCAGTTTGTGATTGCGTCGATTGGGCAATTTGATCCGAAGCAGATTCAATTTGATTCACCATCAACACGATTTCATTCAGTTGTTGCTGGCTGATATCACTTTGCGAAACACAATGTTCAGCTTGCTGCCGACTTTGCATCATCACCTGACTCCAATTGAGCAAGGTCTTTTGAATTTCTCCGATCGAGAGCTGAATTTGTTCGGTTGCTTTGTGTGTACGAGACGACAATGCCCGCACTTCGTCGGCAACCACGGCAAAGCCACGGCCATGCTCACCGGCTCTGGCGGCTTCAATGGCAGCGTTTAATGCCAGCAGGTTGGTTTGATTGGCGATCCCCTGAATTTCGGTCAGGACTGCCCCGATACGCTGTGCTTCAACAGCCAGGCCATCAGCAGTGCTTGCCGCACCCTCAACTTCAGCTGCCAGTTTTTTCACCGTGCCCGTGGTTAATTGCATGGCTTGTTGTGCTTGCTGACAAATTTGATGGGTGGTTGCCACCTGTGCAGTTGTTTCATCGGTGTGGACAGATATTTGCGCCACACTATGTAATAACTCGCTGCTCGCTTGCTCAATCTGAGTTAATTGCTGTTGTTGTTTAGCGATACCGCCGGTGGTTTGAGCCACGGCTTCGGATAAGGTATCCGCGATTAAACTCAGTTGCGAAGTGCTGTCGCCAGTGCGGCCCAGCACGGTCTGCAGTTTGGCTTGTTGGAGCTGCTGTGCAAAATCAGCAACGCCAAAAGGGCCATTGCCAGCGTAAATAAAACGGCTGATGGAATCACTCTGTTGCTGTTGTTGGTGTAACTTTGCTGGTGTAATCAATAATTCATCATAAAAGCAGCATAAAAACAGCAAGGGAAGTAATAAAGCCAGCACAAACCAGCCGGAAATCCAGACGCTAGCAGCGGCGACAAAAGCTAAAGTAGCAGTGACAGCGATCCCGCGGCGTAAACCCTGATTTAGCCGCCAGCCACTGAGCGTCTTGCCCTGCGCGATTTGTTGGTAACAATGTTCGGCGCGATTGATGAGGTTGCGCTCCGGCGCTCTTCTTACTGACTGGAAACCAACAAGTTGCTGTTGTTGATAGATGGGCGTGACAAAAGCATCGACCCAATAATAACGGCCATCTTTACAGCGATTTTTCACCATGCCGCGCCAGGATTTTTTCTGTTGTAAATTTTGCCACAAATCAGCAAAAGCGGCTTTGGGCATGTCTGGATGGCGTACCAGATTATGGTTTTTGCCAACCAACTCGTCATTGGAGTAGCCGGAAACCTGGCAAAAGGCCGCATTGGCATAAGTGATTACGCCTCGGGTGTCGGTGGTAGAAATCAGTTCGGCGTCTGCTGGAAAGGTAACTTCGGCGTTAACAATTGCTTGATTATGACGGTTCATGCTGCCCCATTGGACTTTAAAATGGCTGGTGTTACAGTAGTTTACTACAGGATTATAATTTCTCCTCAGAGAAAATAGGTACAGATGATGTCGTTAGCGTCCATTATGACCAAAAAAGTGCGGGTGACGACCGAAGACGCCACACTGGCCAGTCTGCGCTCCTTGTTTACCGATGCCAGATTTCAGCATGTACCGGTTATCGACAGTATGCACCGGTTAGTGGGGATAGTTTCGGTGAAGGATTATTTTAAGGCGTTAAGTCCGGTGATGGATTCGGCCTCAGAGCATACGATTGATTTGTATATGCAAAGCCGCAAAGTACGGCAGGTGATGACGTCGCCTGTCATCAGCGTGTCACAGGATATCGGCATTTTGCAGGCGGCGACCTTGTTGGTCGAACGAAATATCAGCTGCTTGCCGGTGGTTGATCAGCAACAGCGGTTAATAGGTATTGTGTCGTGGAAAGATATTATGCGGCGCATTGTGCAGTCGCAGCAAAAACGGCAACAGCGAACAGAAGAAGAGGAATAATCGCTTCAATTCATACTGTTAAGAATTAGGCCTTGTTTTTTTTCGGCTGTCGCCCAATGATCCAGTCACTGGGTCCTTATTAAGGAATGCACTTGAGTCAGCTTTTTTCTGAACGTATCGCGGCGCTGCAAGCAGCATCATGGAATTCAACGATTGTCGGGATCCGTCGCGGTATTGAGCGCGAAACCTTGCGGATCAAACCGGATGGTCGTTTATCGCAACTTGATCATCCGCAGGCTTTGGGTTCGGCGCTAACCCATCCGTTGATCACCACTGATTTTTCAGAATCGTTGTTGGAGTTTATTACTCCGGCACAAACCGATATCGAAGTGACGGTGGCACAGCTCACTGATATTCACCGGTTTGCGCTGAGCAATCTTGGCACCGAACAGCTTGGCGCTGGCAGTATGCCGTGTTTTATCGACCATCAGGATGAAATCCGGCTGGCTTATTACGGTACGTCCAATGTCGGACGGATGAAAACCGTCTACCGGCAAGGCTTAAAAAATCGCTATGGCAGCATGATGCAGGCGATCAGCGGTGTGCATTTTAACTTTTCCATTCCGAATGAATTTTGGCAACATTACCAGCAAATGCTCGGTGACCAATCAGATTTAGCAGATTTTATTTCAGCGCAATATCTGGGGTTAATTCGCAACTACAAAAGATATGTCTGGCTGATTGTGTACCTGTTTGGTGCATCACCCGCCATGTGTAAGTCATTTTTACAAGGCCGCCAAAGCAAATACGCCTTTGAGACATTGGGCAAAGGCACTCTGTATTTACCTTATGCCACCAGTTTGCGGATGAGCGATTTGGGTTACACCAACAGCGCGCAATCAGCATTAAACGTGAGCTATAACAATTTACCGGATTATATCAAAGGCTTGCAGCAGGCGATCACCACGCCATCCGCAGAATATCAGGGCATTGGTGTGAAAGTTGATGGTAATTATCAGCAGCTAAACACCAATATTCTGCAAATTGAAAATGAGTTTTACTCGACCATCCGGCCAAAACGCACCACCCAAAGCGGCGAGCGGCCAACCTGTGCCCTGGCAAAACGTGGTGTCGAGTACATTGAAGTACGGGCGCTGGATGTGAATCCGTTTAGCGCTATTGGTATCAGCGCCGAGCAAATGCGCTTTTTAGATTTATTTTTACTCTACTGTTTACTGCAGCAAAGCCCGACCATGTCGGCAGAGCAGCAAGAAGTAGCGGATCAGAATTTACGCAAAGTAGTGACGGATGGCCGGCGACTGAATCTCGAATTACAAGACGGTGCACACCCTCGTTTGATGCAAGACTGGGCAGAACAGCTGTTCGCCGAGTTGATGCCGATAGCGCACTGGCTTGACGGGGCTTATGGCGGTGATAAATACCAGAGCGTACTAAAGCATTTTTACTTAAGTCTGCTCGACCCGGCTAAAACGTTTTCCGGCCAGCTATTGGCAACACTGAAAGCCAGTCAGCAAGACAATTCGCAGTTCAGTCTGGCGCTGGCGACCAAACATCAGCAGACGTTGTTAGCAAGCGAGTATCAGTTTTATTCTGAAACTGAATTTCGGCAGATGACGACAGATTCGCTTAGTGCGCAGCAACAGATAGAGCAGCAGGATACACTCAGTTTTGATTGCTACCTTGCGCAGTATTTTGTCGAAAACGCAGCAAAACTTTGCGATAAATAGCTCGGTATTATTTCAAGTTACTTTGTCAGAAGGCGCCGTTGGTGCCTTTTTTTACGCTGGCATTTAGGAGTATAACATTTCGGTCTTGTCGGTCACTTACAGGCAAAAAAAACGGCCACATCGGTGGCCGCAAACTAAGGATAGGGAGAATCCAGGGATGAAAACAAAAACTTGGTTGAATCCATTCACAAGGTTAGAAGCTGGTTGCCAATAAAAGTTCAGCATAAATTTAAAAAAACTCAAAAAATTTTAAAATTTTTAAGTTTTTGATTTCTCGTATAAAAAGTGACCATGCAGCGGAGGCAGACAAAAAAAGGCAGCCACTTTGGCTGCCCTCATCAATAATTGTGTATACCAGAACAGCCGTTAGCCCGCTTTTAAATGTGGCAAAATCCGCACGGTTTTAATCATATTGTCTTGCACCTCAACAATTTCCAGCGGGTACCCCAGTAGTTTTAAGCTGACGTTTGCTTGCGGGATTTCTTCCAGATATTCCAGCACCAGACCATTCAGCGTTTTCGGGCCATCTGTTGGCAGATTCAGGTGCATTTCGCGGTTGAGATCGCGCAGGTTAATGCTGCCATCGACCAAAAACGAACCGTCGGGTTGCGGTACAATTTCTTCGCTGTTTTGCTCAGCAATGTGGGTGGTAAATTCGCCAACCACTTCTTCTAAAATATCTTCCAGGGTCACCAGTCCCTGAATATCGCCATATTCATCAACAACTAAGCCAATGCGTTCTTTCGAGTTTTGGAACTTCACCAGTTGAGTGTTGAGTGGGGTGCCTTCAGGTATAAAATAGATATCGTTGACGGAACGCAACAAAGTGGCTTTTGTAAGCTGTTCTTTCAGCACCAGTCGCATCACATCGCGGGTATGCAAAAAGCCCAGTGCATCATCAACGCTGTCACGGTAAAGCAAAATTCTGCTATGTTGGGTGTTTGCCAGCTGGCGGACGATATCTTTCCATTCGTCGTTAATATCGATGCCGATTAGCTCGTTACGCGGGATCATAATGTCCTCGACGGTAGCGTTTTCTAAATCGAGCACACCCACCAGCATGTTCTGGTGTTGTTGCGGTAACAGCGCGCCAGCTTCATGCACTACGGTGCGTAATTCTTCAGAGCTTAAGCTGTGGCCGTGATGATGTTCGGTTGAAACCCCAAATAGTTTCAAAAAGTTGTTACATATCCAATTTAACAACCACACCAACGGATACAGTAGTTTCATCATGGGTTTGAGTAGGATTGAACTTGGGTAGGCGATCCGTTCCGGATGAAGTGCCGCCAGAGTTTTTGGAGTGACTTCGCCAAAAATCAGAATAATCAGCGTCAGTATAAAACCGGCCATAACAATACCGAAATCACCATACAGACGCATACCAATGATAGTGCCAATCATTGAAGCTGCGACATTCACCAAATTGTTGCCAACCAGAATAAGCCCAATCAGCCGATCTCTCCGGCTTAGCAGTTCGGTGACGCGTTTGGCGCCAGCATGATTTTCGTTGGTTAGATGTTTCAGCCGGTAAGGGTTAACCGACATCATCCCTGTTTCTGTCGCAGAGAAATAAGCAGAGCAGAAAACCAGTACACCGAGGATGATAAACAGGGTGCTGGTCGATATTTCGTCCAAGAGAATTAACCTTTATTGCCCGTAGGCCTTATTTAATAAGCGAAAGCGCGGTACTAGTCAAGAATTACAGCCGTTCCAGCAACACTTCACGCACAAACCGACTACCAAAATAAGCCAGTGTTAGTAACAAACTGGCACTGATGGTCAGAGCATTCGCAACCCGTCCGCGCCAACCAAGTCTGGCATGGCCAATCAATAGCAGGCTAAACAATAAAAACGCCATCAGACTTAACACATTTTTATGAATATTATGTTTCGCTAACCAATCAGCGGTGAAAATTGCGCCACTGAACAGCGTCAGGCCCAACAGCACCGTCCCTGCCAACATCAGTCGGAACAATAAAGCTTCGGCTTGCATTAAAGAAGGGAATACGGTTCCAGCCTGCAGTGGCGTTTTTTGTTTTAATCGCTGACTGATATAGCTGACCTGAAAGGAATACAACGTCGCCATAATCAACATCACATATGCAATAAACGCCACGACTACATGCAGCAGCAACCATGGATCATGTTCAAAATGTTGGACCTGAGCACCAGCTGGCAACAAACCAACAGCCAGTTGCACCAAAGCGGCAAAGCCATAAACAATAGGTAACAGCAAAGTGATAGGGGTGCGAAGTGCCGTGAGCGTCAGCGAAAGTGTAATCAACCAGCAGACCATTGAGCTGACATTCAGCAGGCTGAAATTTTGTCCGTCTGCCGTAAACATTGCCTGACTTAATGCCAGCATATGCAGCACGATACCGGCGGTAGCCGCGGAAAATACCAACTTAAACCTGGGTCCCTCTGCATGATACAACCGCTGTGATACCACAACGGTTGCCGTCAGATAACAAAGGAAAGCCAACATCGGCAGCAGGGCGAACGACATGCGAATAATTCCAATTTAAGCCGCAAAATCCTATTGTATTGCAAGCTTTACCAGAATGACAGAGCCAACGGCTGACGGCAGCGTTCTGGTCAGTTATAATCATCGCCATTTTGAGTTCCGTGGTAACTAAATATGTTTGAGACCCTGTCCGATCGCTTAACCCGAACCCTGAAAAATATCAGCGGTCGTGGTCGTTTAACTGAAGACAATATTAAAGAAACCTTGCGTGAAGTGCGGATGGCGTTGCTGGAAGCTGACGTAGCGCTGCCGGTGGTGCGGGATTTTGTCAATCAGGTGAAAGAGCGGTCGGTTGGCCTGGAAGTCAGTAAAAGCCTGACGCCAGGACAAGAGTTTTTAAAGATCGTCAAAAAAGCTTTAGAAGAAGCGATGGGTGAAGCCAACGAAGAGTTGACTCTCAATACCCAACCTCCGGCCGTGGTGCTGATGGCGGGCTTACAAGGTGCCGGTAAAACTACTTCAGTCGGTAAACTTGCCCGTTTCTTAAAAGAGCGCAAGAAGAAAAAAGTGATGGTGGTCTCCGCGGACGTTTACCGCCCGGCGGCGATTAAACAGTTAGAAACTTTGGCCAAAGAAGTCGGTGTAGAGTTTTTCCCAAGCGATATCAGCCAAAAACCGGTGGATATTGTAAATGCAGCTATTACTCAGGCCCGCTTAGGTTTTTACGATGTTTTGTTAGTCGATACTGCAGGCCGTCTGCACGTAGACAGCGAAATGATGGATGAAATCAAAGCATTACATGCGGCGATTAAACCGATTGAAACGCTGTTTGTGGTTGACGCCATGACCGGTCAGGATGCGGCCAATACGGCCAAAGCCTTTAACGAAGCGTTGCCGCTGACGGGTGTTATTCTGACCAAAGCTGACGGTGATGCCCGTGGCGGTGCCGCACTTTCTATTCGTCATATCACCGGTAAACCGATTAAATTTATCGGTATGGGTGAAAAATCCGATGCTTTAGAGCCATTCCACCCGGACCGGATTGCGTCACGCATTCTGGGCATGGGCGATATGATGAGCCTGATTGAAGAGCTGGAACAAAAAGTTGACCGTGACCAAGCGGCCAAAGTTGCAGCCAAGATGATGAAAGGCCAGGGTTTTAGCCTGGAAGATTTCCGTGATCAACTAGTACAGATGCGCAGCATGGGCGGCATGATGTCGATGCTGGATAAACTGCCCGGCATGAAAAACCTGCCAGCCGGCGCCAAAGATCAGATGAACAATAAACAATTTGGCAAAATGGAAGCCATCATCAACTCAATGACGCCAAAAGAGCGGCAATATCCTGATTTAATTAAAGGTTCTCGTAAAAAACGCATTGCGTCTGGTTCTGGTACTCAGGTGCAGGATGTCAATCAGCTGCTGAAACAGTTTATGCAAATGCAGAAAATGATGAAGCAAATGGGTGGCAAAGGCGGCCTGATGAAGATGATGCGCGGCATGGGTGGCAAGTTGCCACCGGGTATGTTGCCTCCACGTTAAGACGCTTCATCCTCTGCTTCAATGATTGTAGGAAGAGGTAAATTAGCTGGTCGAAATGTAGGCAATGTCTCACAGCAATTGCCTACACTGTCTCTGGTCTGCTAACGCACACCGGCGTAAGGTAGCGCGGTACACACTTATGGATGAGGTGAACCGCTGTGACTACATTAGCCACTCTTGCGCAAATCAATCGCCAGATTGACCCAATCAATGACATCGTTGGCTTATGCCAGACCGTTAGCCAGCTGATTGTACAAAGTTTACAACTGCCCGATAACGTCATTTATCTCCAGAACAAACAACATCGATTAGCCCAGGTTGCTGCTGCTGGCGGTAAATTCTGTGCGGCACAGGGTGTTGTTTCACCGATTGAGCTGGAATTGGGGCAGGGAGTTGTCGGTACTGCCGCTTTGTGTCAGAGCAGCATTTGCGTCGCTGATACCAATAGTTTTAGTCGTTATGTGGTCGATGATGCGCCAAGGTTATCTGAGCTGGCAGTGCCTATATGTTATCAAGGGGAACTACTCGGCATTATTGATGCTGAGCATCCTCAAGCCAGTTTTTTCTCTATTGAGCAGCAGTATTTTGTCGAAAGTGTCTCGGCGATGCTGGCACCAAGACTGGTCAATTTGCGTAGCCGTTTGCAATCTTCGCGGCATCATTTAACACAGAATGATTCTTCTGCAGCAAACAACAGTGGCGATGCCTGGTGTCACCAGGACGAGTTTTCCCAGACTCTGCAAACCTGCTTAAAACATTTCTATCAGCCGACACAATGGGATATCAACCTCTTCGCAAAAATGGCGATGTTGCAGCCAGCAGCAGAAGTGCGGGTCGCGCCGGCAATTCAGATTGAATCGCTAAAACAGCATATCTACCGTTGTTTACAACAGATGTATCAAAAACCGGCGACGGCACTTTGGGCGAAAATTCTCGATGAAAGGTACATTAGCAGTCGTCTGGGGCAAATTGAGCTTGCCGACCAGTACCATATGAGTTTCAGTACTTTTCGCCGGCAGCAACAACAAGCGCAGAATTGTTTGCAACAGTTGCTATGGCAACTGGAGTTGCAAGCCAGAGCTCTTTAACGCTGCAAAGGGTAAGCGCAGTAAAAACGAATGTCATCTGCTGATTGAATACTGAAAACCACCAACTGTTCGCTCAGATTGGTGGTTTTTTTATGTCCATGGATGGACGGTATGGTGATTTCGGGCTTTCGAAATGCCAAAGATTTGGCATTTCGCCAAAGTCACGCCAGAGCCTCTGGCGCTGGCTGAATAAAACGCAGGGAGCAGTTCTGTGGCGATGTCCATGGATGGACGGTATGGTGATTTCGGGCTTTCGAAATGCCAACGATTTGGCATTTCGCCGAAGTCACGTCAGAGCCTCTGGCGCTGGCTGAAGAAAACGCAGGGAGCAGTTTTGTGGCGATGTATCTTCGTAATTCTGAGCACTTTCTGGACAGTTTTTGGGCAGTTTCGCCAGGCGCAACCTTTTACAATTGCTCTCGAGTTGACATCAATGACTAATGCAACAAGGAGGCAAGCATGAAACATCTCACTCTGGCACTCGTAATCGGAGCCATCAGCGTAACTGGAACCATCAGCACTTCAGCCATCGCAGTGACCTATAATTTACCATTTAAAGGACAAGATTTTGGTGATCATGAAAAAGTGCACACTTTTGACCACGCCCAAAATCAATCGCAAAAACATGGTTTTGATATGGGCGCCCGTCGTTATGATTTTGACAACAGCCGCTGGACCTCGGTCACGACCACTGTGGCAGATTATAACGCTGCACCAACCAACAACAAATTCGTCGTCTATAACAAATCGATTTATGCCATGCATGCCGGTAAAGTGATTGGCTGTTGGCGGAACGCCCCTGAAAATCCACGGCCTAAACTTTCTGGCGATTCTGATACCACCAAACCATGGCTGCATAGCAATCTGAAAAATGGTTTGATGCCAGGCGGCGGTAACATGTTGTGGGTTGAGCACAGTGACGGTACGCGGATGTTGTATGCGCATATGATCCCAGGCTCAATCAGCACCAGTTTGTGCCCGCATAACGCCACGGCGTACCCGGCTGCCATCGGCAATAACAGCGAAATGTTATACGTGGCAGTGCCAGTGGCGCAGCAGGCCAGTATCAGCAAGGGCCAGTATCTGGGTAGAGTGGGTAACAGCGGTAATTCGACCGGTCCACATTTGCATGTCCACTTACAAAACAGCGGCGGTGAAGGTCAGTTGATTACCTTTAACCGGGGTATTGCTGCAACGCCAGACGATACCAAACCCTACCCAAGTTGGACCCGATTTGCCGGCAGCACTATTCCATCGGGTTCACAACTGATTTGGGCACCGCGCACAGTCGGTAGCCAATATGTGCGCCATGGCATGAAAGCTGAAATGATGCAGGGCTTTTTCAGCCATCTGGCAGACTCTGGTTTTAAAGCGAGCTGGTTTGACGGTTACAGCGTCAGTGGCAACAGTTTTTACAATATGGTTTGGGAACCGGCAAATCTAGCCTGGCGTGGTTTTTTTGGTCAGAGTTCAGCCGGTTATCAACAAGCGTTTAACCAGGCGATTGAAGATGGTTACGCACCAGTGCAGGTTGATTCGCATCAGACTGGCAGCGGTACTCGTTATAGTGTGATTTTCGAGAAAAAACCGCTGGCGACGCTGGCTAAACATGGCCTGACATATGCTCAGCATATGCAGGTGATGGACCAGGCAAAAGATTTAAATATGCGTCCGGTTAGTGTTTCGGTGGTGTCATCCGGTGGTGATCGTCGTTACACCGTGCTGTATCAGCAACAAAACGTCGGCAGTTGGACGGTTAGCTCGCAGTTAACAGCTGCTGCTTATCAGAACAAAGTGAACACTGAATTGGAAGCAGGACGTCGGCCAATTTACCTGAACTCTTACGTGCATCAGGGTGAGGTGAATTACACCGCAGTGTTCAGTCAGTTACCACAGCTGAACTGGGGCGCCAAACATGGCCAAACTTCGGCGCAGTTTCAGACGCAGTTTAATAACTTCAGCGGTCTGGGGTATCAAACTGAAGTCGTGAGTGGTGTTGACGGATTAAATCAACACAACTTTGGCGGGATTTGGACGAAAAACTAAGTTGTAATATCGAACCTGTAGCGGCTAACAAGTCCCGGATTGCTAAACACACCGGGACTTTGCAGGTAGCCAGGACGGAAAACGAGAACTGACTTGCAATGGATAGTCAGATTTAGGAAACAATGAAGCTGGTATGGTTTTTACAAAAGGAATTGCAGATGAAAACTTTTCAGATTGTGTTGCTCATCGCAGCAAGTTTCGGCACAGGTTTTTTGTTGGCAGATGGTTTAGCGCAGGCGGCGCCAGAGCTGCAGTTTACGCCACAAACAGCAGTCGTTGCAGCTGTAGAATCATCAGGTGCAGAAAGTTGCGCTGATGTTGAGGCTGCAGCTTTTCATTCTCAGCCTGACATTGGCGCAGTAGTGCCCGAGGGTGAAATTGACAGTGCTAACACCGTGAATTCAAAGCGCGGTGTAATCGCTGATAACTCTTACATCTTCATGTCGCTGGATACCTACAGTGCCGTCGCTGCGGCAAAACAATTACCTGCCACCGAATTGATCCTGCAAGTTGAACAGGCTGATTTTGAGCAAATGCTTGAGTTACAGCAGCAAGATCAAGAGTTTAATGAGCAAAGCGAGTTGTATCAGCAGCAGCTGACCGAATTTATGGCGTCATATCCGACCGTGGTACAACCACAACAGCTCAGTTGTGGCAGCAGATACTGTTTGTTAGAACTTGATCTGCAGGATGCTGCTGCCTGGCCGGCTCTGTTTAAAGCTTTGACTGCACAGCAATGGTGGCAGTCTATCAGCTATCAAAGTGCCGCGCAGAATATGGACAATAGCCATGACCAGCAGTTTCGGCTAACGTTATTACTGCAGCAAGATTGGGTTGCCGAATCTGATCAGCAGACTGTTGCCGCGGCCGATGGCGAATATAGTCATTAGCATTTTTTGTTTGATGTTTACTGCAGTAATTTTTTCTAAAGTAAATATTGAATGTTGCCGTAAAACAACCCGTCAGTAGCAAAGGAGGGCAGATGATCCCGGAAAGTACCAGGCAAGTGATCCGTGACAGTGATTTTTATCTAGAGAACGATATTTTTTATTTTGTAGAAGCACAAAGGGTTGGTCATCCGGAATTACACCGGCTTATTTGTCGTGACGACAAAGAAATAACCGTTGTGACTACCCAAGCTGGTTTGGCAGATTTAGTGGTTAAAGCTCAGAATCAGGAACAATGGCGTTTATTGGTGATTAACTGCGCCAATCCATTTTACTGTGTGGGCTTTTTACAGAGTATCGCCAGCGCGATGACAGACGCTGGTCTCGATATTCTGCTGGTGTCTACCTTTAGTCGTGATTATGTGTTTGTGAAAAATCAGCAGACGGACCAAGCTGTAGCGGTATTGTTGGACATTGGATTTGTAAAGCGTTGACGCCAGAATCTGAGGTTCTGCGGCAGTGGCTATTCGAGGCAAAGCCGTGAAATACCTTGCATTCATGACAAAAATCCGTACAATTCGGCGTCCCTGTGGTTTGACTGCAGGGATTGTTATTTTAATAAAACCTGAACGATTGATTTAGAGGCTGGTATGGTAACTATTCGTTTACAACGTGGTGGCGCGAAAAAGCGTCCATTTTACCAAGTTGTGGTCGCAGACAGCCGTTTTGCTCGTGATGGCCGCTTTATTGAGCGCGTGGGTTTCTTTAACCCAATCGCTAGCGGTACTGAAGAGAAAGCGCGTATCGACCTGAACCGTGTTGACCACTGGGTAGCGCAAGGCGCTTCTTTAAGTGATCGCGTGGCTTCACTGGTAAAAGCAGCTAAAAAAGCTTCTGCTTAATTTAGCAATCTGGTTGGAGTTTGACCTTGAACGGTAAAGATTTAGTTGTCTTAGGTAAGTTTGGCGCTGTTTACGGCATCAACGGGTGGCTAAAAGTAAACTCCTACACAGAGATCCCGGAAGGGATATTTGATTACACACCCTGGCAGATTCAACAGCAGGGTAACTGGCGACCAGTGCAGATCAGCAGTTGGAAGCGTCACAGTAATGGCTTAATTGCCAAGATTGATGGCGTGAATGACCGTGATCAGGCGCAACTCTTTGTCAATATTGACATCGCAGTGACGCCCGCTGCTTTACCAAAGCTTGAAGACGGCGATTATTACTGGAAAGACCTGATGGGGATGACCGTAGTAACCGAAGCTGGCTACGACTTAGGTGAAGTAGTGGACATGATGGAAACAGGCTCCAACGACGTTATTGTTGTCAAAGCCAACCGGAATGATGCATTTGGTCAGAAAGAGCGTTTATTACCGTTTTTAACTGACTCTGTCATTAAAGCGGTCGATAAAACGCAAGGTCGGATCATTGTCGACTGGGATCCTGAATTTTAATGGCCGAACAGCCAAAATTGTGGTTTGGGGTAATTACCTTATTTCCGCAGATGTTCGACGCTGTGACAAAATTCGGTGTGACCAGCCGGGCAGTCAAAAACGGGTTAATCGACGTACAGTGCTGGAATCCAAGGGATTTTACCTCGGATAAACATAACACTGTCGACGACAGACCTTTTGGTGGCGGTCCTGGTATGTTGATGATGGTGCAGCCTTTAACGGATGCAATTCGCGCCGCTAAAGCAGCTGCAGGTGGTGATGTCCGAACGATTTACCTTTCGCCGCAAGGCCGGAAGTTGGATCAGGAAGGCGTTGCTAAACTTGCGACTTATTCGAAGCTACTTTTAGTAGCTGGCCGTTACGAAGGCATTGATGAACGCGTAATAGAGTCGGAAATTGACGAAGAATGGTCAATCGGCGATTACGTGCTGAGTGGGGGCGAATTGCCTGCGATGACGCTGATTGATGCGGTATCGCGACTGGTACCAGGCGTACTGGGGCATGATTTATCTGCAGTTGAGGACTCGTTTGCCTCTGGACTGCTGGATTGTCCGCACTATACCAGACCAGAAGTGTTAGACGGCAAACAGGTTCCTGCTGTACTACTCAGCGGACACCATGAAAACATCAGACGCTGGCGTTTGAAGCAGGCCCTTGGTAGGACCTGGTTGAGACGGCCGGATATGTTAAATGTCCTGGCTCTGACTAAGGAGCAACGCAAATTACTGGACGAGTTCCAACAGGAACACCAGGCGTTGCAGCAACACGATAGTTTATTCCAGGTAAAGTGAGATTGTTATGAGCAAAGTTAGCCAAAACATCATCAAGCAACTTGAAGACGAACAGCTGAAAACAGACGTTCCAGCTTTCGGCCCAGGTGATACTGTGGTTGTTCAAGTTAAAGTTAAAGAAGGCGACAAAACCCGTCTGCAGGCTTACGAAGGCGTAGTTATCGCTAAACGTAACCGTGGTTTACACTCAGCATTCACAGTTCGTAAAATTTCGAACGGTGAAGGTGTAGAGCGTGTATTCCAGACGCACAGCCCAATGATTGACAGCATCACGCTGAAACGTCGTGGTGCAGTACGCCGTGCCAAGCTTTACTATTTACGCGATCGTTCAGGTAAATCAGCGCGTATCCGCGAAAAGCTTAACTAAGCACACTTTAAAAGCTGCCTCTGGGCAGCTTTTTTTTGCCTGCTATTCTGCAAATTCAATCTATAACCAGCATATCCAATACCGCGCTTCTGCAACTCTGCGGGCTGCACTATCATTTTCTCCAATCCGAACAGCTACTTATTCTTTTTCTAATGCTCTTCTTTTTTTCTATTAAGCATGGCTACAATTGCCAGCAAGCCCTGCCAGAAGGAAGTTGTTGTGGATTCAGCCAGTTTTATTGAAAAACGTCGATTTATTGTCAAACTCGGTAAAATGTTGCACAAGTTTGGCACCCCGGCTTACCGATTAGAAGTGCATTTATTAAATGTTGCGGAATTTCTGGGCATTGGCGCTGCTTTTGCCATCACGCCAACAGTGTTGACGTTTGTGATTTGGCAGCCAGGCGAAGAAAACGAATATACCCATGTGGCACGCGTAATGCCGGGAGAATTGGATTTAGGCTCGTTATCGCGCACCGATGAAATTGTCGACTCGGTGGCCAATGGCGAAATGACGCTGGAACAAGCGACCGCCCGCCTGAATGAAATTGCAGTGATGCCAAACCCTTATTCACGGATCTTTACCTTTTTAGCCTATGGCGCCGCCGGTGGCGCTTTTGCCATGTTGATGAAAGCCAGTTGGCATGATGTATTCTGGGCCACTTTGATTAGTCTGGTGGTGTACTTGTTTGTGCTGTGGGCGGCGAAAAGCCGGCGTGTCACCAATATGCTCGAACCTCTGGTGGCGATGGTGTCGGCTTTTGCGGCAACAGCAATTGCGGCTTATCTGGATCCAACCATTCAGGTGCCAATCGTGGTGCTATCCGCGATCATTGTGTTTATTCCGGGTTTAGCGTTAACGCTGGGGCTTGCTGAATTGGCAGCCCGGCATCTGGTGTCTGGAACCGCGCGCATCATGGACGCAGTGATGATTTTATTTAAACTGTATTTTGGCGCTTATTTGGGGCTTGCGCTGGGGCAACTTTGTTTTGGCGAAGCTGTGTACCAGCCGGTGCCGTCAGTACCAGCCTGGAGTGCCTGGCTGGCAATCGCGACCTTATGCGGTAGTCTGGTGATTGTGTTTCGCGCCCGCAAAAAACATGCGTTATGGGGGATCGCCTCTGGTTTTATCGCTTTTGCCGCTAGTATGTTCGGTGGTGTTTATCTGGGTCTGGCTTTGGGAGCTTTTGTCGGGGCTTTTGCAGTAGGCGTTTATGGCAATATTTTTACCCGGCTGATGAACGCGCCGGCCAGTATTGTTTCGCTGCAGGGCATGATTGTACTGGTGCCTGGCAGTAAAACTTATATCGGACTTAACTCATTCATTTCTGGCGAACAAATGGCGCCGGTTGATCAGCTTGGGCAACAAACCTTCTTAATTTTTATGTCGCTGGTCGCTGGCTTTATTTTTGCTAATGTGGCGTTACCCCCGAAAAAAAGTTTGTAAGGCTGCTTTGCCGGCGTGCAGATAGCTATTTCAGTTTGTCTGCCCAGCCGGCAATAATTTGCGCAAATTCTCCACTATCTTTCAGTTGTTGTAAGCTCGCTTTAAGTTTAGTGACGATGTCAGTTGACGTCGTCAGACTGCATGCCAGATGAAAATCCAACGGCAGATCAGTTACTTCCATTTGTTTTTGTAAGACTTCCAGCGGTACACCCGATTCAAGAGCCCGATATTTTAAAATCGTGTCATTGATCAACACTAAATCAATGTCCTTGCGGCCTTGCAGGACATGGAGCATCGTGGTGACGCTTTCCAGCAAATACAGCTGTTCCCCTTCTTTAAAGCCATGTTTGAGTAAGTAATGATGGGTAATATCGTCTTTGGTGACGGCAGTGACCAATTTTTTCGCATCATCAAGGGTTTTTAGTTGAATATCCGGCCGGTTTTTCAGCGAGTACATTGAGGTTATGGTGGATGCCAATGCGCCAACCCAATGAAACAGCGGTGTTCGTTCGGTGCTTTTAGAAATGGAATAAATGCAGGTATCGGCCTGGCGCAGTGTGCGCTGATAAGCACGACTCCAGTCCTGAACTTCGATCTCGTAAGGAATGCCGGCAATTTCAAAAGTGCGTCTGACGACTTCAGTGGCAAAACCGCTGACACCACTTCTGGTATCAATCTGATAAGGCGGCAGATGTTCTGTCAGCACCTTAATGGGTTTGGCGTTAGCTGCAGGGAAAAACGCCACGAGTAACAGTGCCCCCAGTAAATTTTGCCGACTTTTGCTCATCAACTTCACCTTTGCCTTACGAAAGCACCACAGAATTACTGTATCGGTGATTGCCGGTTGCAGCAACTTTTGCGCGAAAGATAGTTTTATATACCCAAAACCAGTGAGCGAGGGCGCGAACACCCTGCATCTGCAAGTTGATTGGGTATAGAGGCTCGTCACCTAACTGCGGGAATCAGAGCTATGCTTTACTCAAGATAGGTAAGCGGCGGCTTGAGTAGCTTATGTCGTAATTATATGTTTACAAATTAAATGCTCGATTGAATTCCATAGAAAGCCTTAATCTATTGACTTATTTGATTGACATTTATGGTCTCACTTTTTAATATGCGGCTATTCGTAATTAATGCGATACGGTTTGTGTATTTAAGTTTACGTTTGTTTCTGTCTGCAACTGCCCGGCTGAAGTGACAAGCTAAACAAAACTTCTGGAGCTAAAGCGATGAGCAAGATAGTTGATGATTTACGGATAGTGGCGGAAAAACCACTGAGCCCACCCTTGGTGTTAAAACGGGTAATGCCGTTGGGAGAACAAGGTGCGTTGTTTGTCCAAAAAGCCAGACGCGAAATTGCCGACATTATTCATGGTCGTGATCCTCGTTTGTTGGTGGTGACCGGTCCTTGCTCTATTCATGATCCGGTGGCGGCGATGGACTACGCCAGACGGCTCAAAGATTTGCAAATTCAATACAGCGATAGCCTGTACATCGTGATGCGGGTGTATTTTGAAAAACCACGCACTACGGTCGGTTGGAAAGGCTATATCAACGATCCGCATCTGGATGATTCATTTGATTTGGAAACCGGTTTAACCCGCGGCCGCGAGTTGTTATTGCAGCTGGTTGATATGGAATTGCCAACCGCGACTGAAGCGCTTGATCCGATTAGTCCGCAATATTTGTCGGATCTGATTTCCTGGGCGGCGATCGGCGCTCGTACGGTGGAGTCACAAACCCACCGCGAGATGGCAAGTGGTTTGTCGATGCCAGTTGGTTTCAAAAACGGTACAGATGGGAATTTGAATATTGCACTGAATGCGCTGCAATCGGCTGCTAGTCCACATACCTTTATCGGCATTAATCAACGCGGTGAAGTGGCACTGGTGCAAACGGCCGGTAATCCGGACGGGCATATTATTCTGCGTGGTGGTAGCAAACCTAACTATGACGCGGCCAGCATCAATGCTGCCGTTGAGCAATTACAAAAATTTGAACTGCCATTGGCAATTGTCGTTGATTGCAGTCACGGTAATTCCAATAAAGATCACAATCGTCAGGGACAGGTGGCTGAGGCTGTGGTGGCGCAGCGGCAGCTTGGTAACAAAGCCATTATTGGTCTGATGCTGGAAAGCCATATCAATGCCGGGCGGCAGAATATCGTGAATGGCAAGGCAGAGCTCTATGGTGTTTCCGTGACTGATGCCTGTATCGATTGGCAAGCGACGTCGCAGTTATTGTCCGGGCTGCATCTGCAAATGCAACAAGTGGTGAACGCTGCTTAAGGGGTTCCGATGCCGCAAAATAAACAGACAGATCCAATGGCCGCTTTAGCGCCACTACGTCAGCAAATTGACCAACTCGACAGTCAGTTGGTGGAGTTGTTAGCAGCAAGAGCCAAAGTGACCGCCGAAGTCGGACGGGTGAAACAACAACATGCATTGCCGTTGTATGTCCCTGAGCGGGAACTGGCCTTAATTAAGGCCAGACGTGAACAAGCCACTGCCGCCGGAGTTTCAGCGGAACTGATTGAAGACGTGCTGCGCCGGGTGATGCGGGAATCCTATCAGACGCAGGAAGCTGGTTTTGTTTGTTGCCGGCCTGCTGGCGGCAAAGTGGTGGTGGTAGGCGGTAGTGGGGCACTGGGACGACGATTTGTGTCGTTGTTTGAACGCTCCGGTTATCAGGTTGCCATTCTGGAAGCGACTGACTGGCCAGAGGCTGCCGCTATTATCGATGGGGCTTGCCTGGTGCTGATGGCGGTACCAATCAATCTGACCGAACAACTGATCCGTCAGTTGCCGCCCTTGCCTGTGGATTGCCTGCTGGCTGATATTACCAGTATCAAGCAAGTACCGATGCAAGCGATGTTGCAGCATCATAACGGGCCTGTGCTGGGTTTACACCCGATGTTCGGGCCTGATATCAGCAATATTGTGAAACAAGTGGTGGTGGTTTGTCATGGCCGCGGCAGCGAACAGTATCAATGGTTGCTGAAACAATTTAGCGTCTGGGGCGCGGTGCTGACCGAAAAAACTGCTACCGCCCATGATGAACTGATGCAACTCATACAGGCGATGCGACATTTTTCCTCACTGGTGTATGGCGTGCATCTGGCGGAAGAACACGCCGATTTACAGCAACTGCTGGAACTAAGCTCACCGATTTACCGGCTGGAGCTGGCGATGGTGGGGCGGTTATTTGCACAAAATGCTGAGCTTTATGCTGACATTATGCTGTCATCTTCGGCCGTCACTGGTTTATTGCAACGGTATCAGCATCGCTTTAATCAATTATCACATTTGCTGGCGGCGGGTGACAAAGCTAGGTTGATGGCCGAATTTGCCAAAGGCCAACAATTTTTTGGTCCGGTCGCAGAGCAGTTTTTGCAGGAAAGTCGCAAGTTGTTGCAAAAAGCGGCGGATGAGCGAAGCTAAATTAAATGGTAACAGTGGCAGCTCACAACAGGTCCATTTGATGAACCAACTTGCTGTTTGCGTCTGCTGCTGATTAACCTCCATACTTTTCAAAAATCTTCGCCACAGAATCTTTATACAAAGGTTTGAGCAAATAACCTTTTGCCCCACGGTCTATGGCCTCTT
Organism: Rheinheimera sp. SA_1; assembly: GCF_001669775.1. Classification (GTDB taxonomy): domain Bacteria; phylum Pseudomonadota; class Gammaproteobacteria; order Enterobacterales; family Alteromonadaceae; genus Pararheinheimera. The sequence continues at coordinate 19,567 of NZ_LXWK01000011.1, read as the reverse complement.
TGACCGTGTTTTTGTTTTTGTTGCCGGTTAACATAATAAAAGGCGTTTGCTGATTGATGCCGCTATTTCGTTGGATTTGATCAAGCACGTACAGGCCATTGGTATCGGGTAAATTGATGTCCATAAATACAAAATCATACTTCTTGTTTTTCATATACGAAAATGCAATCCGGCCACAAGTGGCAGTGTCGACCTCGACACCAAAACTTTTCAGAGTCATGTATGTTAGATTTAAGCTGATTTGATCGTCTTCAACCAGCAGCAAACGGCGCAGATTTTTGATTTCCGTTTCAACTTTTTGCTCGGTATTAGCCGTGTGGTAAAGTCGATTATATTGCTGCGAAGATTGGGTATTCGCGTCTTCCGGTGGAAATTCCGGCAATGAATCATCATCTTCATTGTCATTACTTTCTTCGCTGGGAAACCGGTGATCGTCGGCAATCATTACCGCCAGAATATCAATGACTTTTTGCTGTAACCTTAGCAGCTCAGGCCTGATTTCTTCTGATTTGATCTGGCCGAGTACACTACGGATCAGTTCAAAATTTAATGCAACTTCCTGCTGCATCTGAATTTTCTCTATCGCGTTGTCCAGTGATTGCTCAATAAACCGGATACTATATTCAACTTTCGCACGTAACTGTGCTTTGGTTTCCAATGCTTTGGCTATTTGCTGGTTGGGTTTTAGAGCCGCCGGCCGCAGCTGAGGAGACGAGTCGTTCAGCTCAGGAATGATCCCTAACTTCCGGATCAAGTGGTCACAAATCAGCGCCGGCCGGTGTTGTTCGTATAACGGACGGGCAACCAGATAGTCATCCAACAGACCACCACAAAACGCTTCATAAGCCTCTTGTTCTTCGTTCCGGCTAATCAGTGCCACCACTGCATGCAGGCAAATATTCTGCCCTTGTACTTCATTAAAAGCACGGTAATAAAGGTCCAGACTTGCTTGCAGATTTTCAGTTGCGATGAACAGGATTTTGCTGCTTTTCTCCAGCAACATAATCTGCAGCCGGTATGGGGTTTCGATCAGCGTAATTTTTGCGCCACTCTGTGCCAGGATCCGTAACAGCGTCTGATCACTTTCGCGGTCGGTGGTATAAAAAACAATATGACTGTTGCTGTTAATGTTCATAGCTTTGTTCCAGTTCAATAAATTTTTCAATCACTTCGTTGAGCTGGTTGTTAAATCGCGCCAGTTCAGCCTCGTTCAGGTTGAACAACGCTGGATCTGCCGCCGCATATTCATTGTTTTCGGCCATTAAACTCAGCGTATCCGAACCATAATATCGGGCAGTGCTTTTGATATTATGAAAAATCTCGGTCAGCAATTGCCGGTTTTTTTGCTGAGCAGCGGTACGAAGCAGAGTTTGCTGTTTACAGAGGTACTGACGGAACTGCTCCAGCGTAGTCTTGAGGTGTTGTGGCTCTAGCGGCCCGGTGAACATCATAATAGTGTCGGTATTGACCAGGGCGTCACGGTTAAAAGCCAGTTCACGATCAATATCGACAATACATTCCGGATAACTGTCAGCCTCATCAGCGGCTGCCAGCTGGTCATTTAACAGTGTGAACTGCTGTTCCAGCACGGCTAATGTACAGGGTTTAATCAGCAGCAGATCCACCGCTGAACTGTCACATTCGTGCTGACAACTTAGGGTGTTATTGCCTGTCAGTACCCAAATTTGACAAGGCGCAAGCTGATACTGTCGCTCATAGCTGCGCAGATGGTAAGCGAGTTCAGCTCCGTTCCAGCCGGATAACTGATAATCAGTGATTAACAGCTGATAATGTTGCAACTGACACAGGTTATAGGCGGTCTCCGCGTCTGATGCGGTGTCAGACTGATATCCCAGAGCTGCAAGTTGTTGTTGTAAAACATATAAGTTTTCGTGATGGTCATCAACCAATAAAATCCGCAGCTGGTGTTTTGCGGTGGGAACGACAATCTGCGGTTCCGGAAGAATTGACGGCGGCGGCATTTGCAACGCCTGTAGCCATTCATTCAGCCGGAACGGATACATTTCCAGCAGGCGGGTATGTTCTGTGCTGAATTTCTGTGCTTGTGTCGAGTTAATGACAAAACAACTGCCAGGCAACATCTCATATTGCTGCAGATAAAGTTGTTTATCAATGATTGCGGGATCGGTCAGATCCAGCAACCGCACCTGGTCGTTTGTCGTTGGCTGCAGCATTTGTTCAGCACTACAGAAGCGGGAATTGAATGGCAAACTGCATTGGTATCTCGATAATAGAGCCTGCAGCGCTTTACTATTACTAAATACCGGCTGCTGCTGTATATGCGTTGGCAGTTGCCAGTCCGCGCGGCTGACCCTTGACAAGCTGGTTTCAAAATAGAAATGTGCCCCCTGATCCAACTGGCTTTGCACTTGTAACGTACAATCCATCAACCTGCAGATATAAGCCGAAATTGACAAGCCAAGACCAGTGCCACCAAAGCGATAATAGATATCAGGAGTGGCTTGGGTAAAACTGTCAAAAATATACTTTTGCTGCTCGGCACTGATCCCGATACCATTATCAATCACATGAAAACTAATCTGCTGTTTGTGCTGATCTTCAGCTTCTGCCAACAGGTCCAGCCTGACGATACCATGTTGGCCAGAGGTGAATTTTACACTGTTGCTCAGCAAGTTCTGCAATACCTGACGCAAGCGCAGTGCATCGCACAGATAATGACCATGAATGGCCGGATCAATATAGACTTCGGTTTTAAGCCCTTTTAGTTTCGCTTTAGCGACAAAAGATTCCAGCACATCTTCACACAACCGGCGTAAATCAGTTTCTACCAACTGTAGCCGGGCTTGTTCAGACTCCAGTTTTGACAGATCCAGCACGTCGTTGAGCAACTGCACCAAATGGCGGGTAGTCCGGTCTATGGTGGCGATGTACTGGTGTTTCCCTAATACCGGATCTGCCATTAATAATTCGACCAGGCCGACTATTGCATGCAGTGGCGTGCGGATTTCATGGCTTAACGTCGAAATGAGCCGCAATTGTTGATTATTAGCGTTTTCAGAATGAGTGGCCGCGTGTTGTAGTAACTGATCCAACATTTTGGCGGTAGTGTCATCACTGATTAATCCCACTCTGCTGCCATTGGCCTGTACATAATCCCGGTACTGAAATGACCGGCCATCAAGCAATTGAAAATTGTACCGCACTTTACGGTGTTGTTTTAATTGCTGGCGAAGCCAGCGCAAAGTGACTGCCACCTGGTGATCGTTAAAGTCGCGGCAGTTGTACATAACTGCACGCGCTAACAGTTCTGAGGTTTGGGTCGTTGCTGCATGTTCGGTAAAATAAGGGAAGTTTAAGGTGATCTGCCGCGATAAATAGCGAATATTGCCATGCGTATCCATGATGACAATACCGCCGACCAGGGTCTCAAAAGACTGTAGTAAGGCCGATAGATCGGGTTCTTTCAGACTATGCAGTTGCTGATGGAGCAACAAATACCCGGTACCGGCAATCTGTTGTGGCACAAACAGATAACGCTGTTCGCCAATCATTAACTCCATACTTTTTTGTAATGGCTGCGCCTGAGTGAGTTGTTGTTCTAAATCATAAAGTTGATAACGTTGGGCCAGCAGTCGCAATTGTGTCGAGAATTCGCGTCCTGCTACGAATTCAGCGATATCGCTTTGCATGACCTGATCGTTGCTGATAACGGCAGTACGCAGAGCGGTTGGCGTTATGGTCACAGCCGGGCTGTCCGCCGCTCTGGCTGATTGCGGGCTACCTATTTTGGTGTTTTCCCGCAATAGCTGGCAACTGACTAACCAGCACCGGCATTGTTCATTGTCGACTTGTAACATAGACAACATATATTTCTTTTGCAGCAGTTCCACTTGCAGCATCTGGGCGTGTTGATATGAAAGTTGCGCCGCCGCTTTATTCACTAGCTCATGCTGATGTAAAACCAGTACCGGATCCGCGTTAAAACTGTGACTGCATCCGAGCATTTCACCATCCGCATTCAGTACAAAACAGGGAGTTGTCATCATCCTGAGAATATCTAATATTCCGGTTACCATACCGAAGTCCCTTTTTTCACTCCTTTGCATTAGGTCTAACAGAATTCAGCCAGATTGAAAGCGATGTTTGTAAGATCAGTCAGTCTTTTTTCTGCCGCGGATCGCTGGAGAATTACCGATGTTCGCTAACAAGTTCATCTGGAAAGTTTTATTCCTGCCGAATATTCAGCTTGGTGTAAATAAAATTGAACGCAACCGCGACCGCTCCGCCGGAAAATTGTGATGACGGTCACGACCTGGCTGTTTGATTGCTGTTCACTAACAGAGGCCGTTGCCTGAAGTGTTGAATAGCTGGGTTGAGTATGTTGCCGCTTAGTACTGGCGGACTATTCAGTGTTCAAAGATCTCTTTATACTTTCTACAGTTACCTATTCGTTGATGCCTTTCCGTGCCCCAATTCTTATCGACATTATTATGTAAATTAATGCGTAAATTGCTGCAACTGTTGCGTTATGGCAGCGCTGTGCTGCTTGGTCTGGTGTTGTTGTATTCGTTTGTACCGGTGCTCTACACCGGCATGATGCTGGAGCGCCAGCTTGAAGCGTGGTGGCAGGGTAAACATAACTATCAGCAGCGGCACCAGTGGGTGCCGCTGGAGGACATTTCCCGCCACGTATTGCAAGCGGCCGTGGCTTCTGAAGATCAGAAGTTTTTAGAACACAATGGTTTTGATATGCAAGCGATTGAAAAAGCATTGGTTTATAACAGCAAGGGTAAAAAAATCCGGGGGGCTTCCACCATCAGCCAGCAAACGGCCAAAAATGTCTTTTTGTGGAGCGGCCGCAGCTGGTTGCGTAAAGGCCTGGAGACTGGTTTTACCCTGCTGATTGAAGCTGTCTGGGGCAAACAGCGTATTTTAGAAGTGTATCTGAACAGTATCGAGTTTGGTTCTGGCGTTTATGGGGTGGAAGCTGCGGCGCAGCAGTATTTTCGCACTAGTGCTGCAAAATTAACCCGGCAACAGGCCGCATTACTGGTCACTGTGCTGCCAAACCCACATCGTTTTTTACTACAACGACCTTCGCCATATATGTACAAGAGACAACAGTGGGTGCTCAAGCAAATGCGGCAACTTGGCGCTGTGGCAAAAGAATTACCGGAATATTAGAGAAATACAGCTCCGATCAGCGAGCAATTGCTACGAAAAAGCACTGTTTTTGGCATCGCAGCAGTAAATAGTGCTGTGCCTGACCGATTGACTTCGGTATCTTATGCCACTTGTCTGCCGCTGCCTTTTGGGACCCTACATTGAAATATCAGTGCAGCTCAGTCAGAGGTCACTCTGGCTGCAAAAATTATAACAATCGAGGAATGTGTTGATGAATGAAATTGTAAACAGCATAAATAATGTCGTCTGGAGTTCAGCACTGATTTATTTATGTCTTGGCGCAGGTTTGTTTTACTCCGTAATGACCCGCTTTGCCCAGGTCCGGCATTTTAAAGAAATGTGCCGGCTGATGCTGGATAACAATGCGTCAGATAAAGGTATCTCCTCATTTCAGGCGCTGGCAGTTTCGCTGTCCGGCCGGGTTGGTGTCGGTAATATTGCTGGTGTCGCTGCTGCCATTGGTTTTGGCGGCCCAGGTGCGGTGTTCTGGATGTGGGTGATGGCGTTTTTAGGTGCCAGTACCGCCTATGCCGAATCGACTTTAGGTCAGATTTATAAAGTTGAAGAGAACGGCGAATACCGCGGCGGACCGGCTTATTATTTTGAACGTTGTCTGGGTTGGCGGCCACTGGCCGTGGTGTTTGCTATCTCGGCCATTATTGGTTGCGGGATATTCTTACCTGGCGTGCAAGCCAACGCCGTGGGTAACGCCGTCACCCAAATTTTTGGTGACGGTACCATGGTCAGTACCAGTTTTGGTGACGTCGGCACTTATAAACTGATCGCGCTGGCTGTGATCCTGATTACCCTGGCATTTATCATTTTTGGCGGTATTAAACGGATTGCCAATTTCACGCAAATCGTCGTGCCATTTATGGCGCTGGGTTATATCGTCATGGCACTGATTGTGGTGTTTCTAAATCTGGATAAACTGCCTGGGGTGATTGAATTGATTTTCACCGATGCGTTTACGGCACAAGCCGGTTTGGGGGCTGCAATTGGCTGGGGTGTGAAACGCGGTATATATTCCAATGAAGCAGGTCAGGGCACCGGTCCTCACGCGGCTGCAGCTGCCGAAGTTGACCACCCGGCACAGCAAGGCCTGGTGCAGGCTTTTTCAGTCTATGTCGACACCTTGCTGGTCTGCACCGCAACGGCACTGATGATTTTAATCACGCAACAATATAACGTGGTCGGCACGCTGACTGACGGCAGTTTTATCGTACAAAATCTTCCTGCCAGTACAGAAATTGGCTCGGCTGCATTTACTCAGATGGCGCTATTAAGTGTGTTTGGTAACTTCGGTCAGGTGTTTGTCGGCTTAGCGCTGTTCTTCTTTGCCTTCACTACTATTGTTGCTTACTACTACATCACCGAAACTAACGTTGCATATTTAAATCGGGTGTTTAACAACAAGCTGCCAAGCGTGTTCTTTAAACTGCTGCTGATGTTTATGGTTGCTTATGGCACCGTCAATAGTGCCGGTTATATCTGGACTATCGGTGATATTGGTGTTGGCATGATGGCTTGGGTGAACGTGATTGGTATCCTGATTATTTTCTTTTTACACAAACCCACTATTACCTGTTTGCGCGATTATGAAGCGCAGAAAAAAGCTGGCGGACCTATTACCTTTGATCCGGTAAAACTGGGCATCAAAAATGCCACGTTCTGGGAAAAACGGTTGGAAGAACAAAGACAAAAGTCACAACAGTAAGTTGACCGACTTACCGAAGTTATAATAAGAAGCGACAAAAACTTAAAGCCCAGTCTCGTGATTGGGCTTTTTTTATCATAGCGGCGGCGTTTTCACCGATAAGAGAGGGGTAATGGAAATTTTACAAAGTGACCGGCTGGCTTTTTACTCGCTGACACTGGCTGATTCTGCGTTGATGCTACGACTGCTGAACGAAGAAAGCTTTATCCGCAATATTGGCGATCGCGGAGTGCGTTCGCTGGCACAGGCAGAGCAATATCTGCAAGACGGACCGATGCGTAGCTATCAGCAACATGGCTTTGGCATGTACCGGCTGGTGCGTAAATCTGATGGTGTTAATATTGGTCTGGCTGGATTAGTGTACCGTGAGTATCTTGGCATTCCGGATGTCGGATATGCGTTGCTGCCGGAATTTAGTGGTCGTGGTTACGCATCAGAAGCGGCTTTGGCTGTGTACCAATACGGCAAAAATGTGCTGAAACTGCCGGAGATTGTTGGCATTGTGGCGCCGGATAACCTGGCTTCCAAAAAGATCCTGGAAAAAGCTGGCTTAGTAACACTGAAGCAAATTTTGTCGGCGGATACCCAAAAATGGCTGGACTATTACACGGAACCGAAGCGGTAACGCCGCTGCTCCGGTTGTGGTGACCAACAGAATCAAGGCTAGTTTTCAAAGGCAAAAAAACGATGCTATTTCACAGCTGGCAACTGGCGGTTTTTGACAAAATCCTGATAGCTCTTGGCCGCAACGTCTTTTAAACAACTGCCAGCCAGTGGTTCTGGCAACAGACTGCACTGGGCACGTTGCTCGGCAACCATCTTGTTGTACCAATATTCTTCGCTGCCGCGTTTGGCGACGGTACAGCTTTGCAGAAACAGCAGCAGTAGCAACAGCAGCATACTACTCAAAGTTCGGGTCATTCTTGGCTCCCATCTGGTCGAAATTACATTGATCAAAACTGCACAGATCAAAATCGCACTGCTCTCAATCGCACTGTTCTCAATCGCACTATGGCATAGTCTGCCTGTAGTGCCAAATGTTTGAAAATTCATCAAAATGCCATCTTGGGTCAGATCTCCTGCTTTAAGCTGATGCAAAGCTTCGCGGAGACGGCCCATGGTTGCATATTCGCTGCCAGAACTACATCAGTTGGAACTGCTACTACGCAGTGCGCCAGAATTGGTGCAATCCAAAGTGCTGGGGCTGATTGATTTTCAGCAACAACAATTACCCATTTACGCTGTTACCGTAGGCTTGGCGGCACCGCACAAGCCGGTACTGCTGCTGACCGCTGGTGTGCACGGTCTGGAGCGGATCGGCACGCAAGTGCTGTTGGCATTTTTGGAAGGCCTGTGCAGTCGCTTGCAGTGGGACCCGAATTTTGCCGCTTTGTTCGATAAAGTTCAGCTTTGTTTACTGCCATTGATTAATCCGTCTGGCATGGCGCTCGGCTGGCGTTCAAATCAGCATCATGTTGATTTAATGCGAAATGCGCCAATCGATTGTACCGAAAAAGCTGCCTGGTTGCTTGGCGGGCAAAGGTATTCAAAACGTTTGCCCTGGTATCGCGGGCTTGCGGGTGAGTTGCAGCAAGAAACCGGCTGGGTGATTGCGTATGTGCAGCAGTTGTTCAAAGCGCCTTTTGTACTGGCGTTGGATTGTCATTCAGGCTTTGGCCGCACCGACCGTCTGTGGTTTCCATATGCCAAATCCGCGCTGCAGCCCATCGCTCATCTGGCACAGATGCACCGCTTACGTGAACTGTTTTTCCAGACTTATCCGCAGCAAAATTACATTTTTGAACCGCAAAGCCGGCATTATTTGTGTCATGGCGATTTATGGGATTATTTATACGATTTGTCACAGCAACCTTCAGTAATAAACGGGGCAGGCATCGCGGATGCTCCTACTTTTTTACCGCTGACACTGGAAATGGGCAGCTGGAATTGGGTACGAAAAAACCCATTTCAATTGCTGCGAAGTCACGGTTTGTTTCATCCGGTAAAACCACATCGTATTAAAAGAGTATTGCGCTCGCATCTGATTTTATTTGATTTTTTGCTGCATGCCACAGCCGCTGCACCGGATTGGTTGTCATCGGTCAGTAGCCGCAATGCCAGCGAAGCGGGGGAGTTATGGTATTAACCGGTGTTTCAGGTGAGCCACGCAAGGTGCTTCCTATCGTATTACTGCGCGGGTTGTCGCGGGAACAAGCACACTGGGGCGATTTTATCGGACAGTTGCAACGCGCAGTGGTAAACCCGGTGCTGGCGCTGGATTTGCCAGGCGTTGGGCAGGCGCGGCATGAAAGTGCTCCGGCAAATATTTCGCAAATGGTGCAACAGTTGCGCTCGCGACTGGCGTTATTACAGCAAGGACCTTGTCATTTACTGGCGATGTCGCTAGGCGCTATGGTGGCTATGGAGTGGTCGGCGCAGTATCCGCGAGAGATCGCTTCGTTATTGCTGATCAATAGCAGTAGCGCCGGATTAACGCCCTTTTATCAACGACTAAAATGGCGAAGTTATCCGCTGGTGGTGCAAGCTTTGTTTGCTTCGGTGCAAAAGCGCGAGCAGCTTATTTTACAACTCACTGCGAACAACCTGAAGTTGCGGCAGCAACAGTTAGCGAGTTGGCAGCTTATTGCGCAGGAAAGACCGGTGCGTAAATTAGATGTACTACGGCAGTTGGTGGCGGCAAGTCGCTTTCGATTACCGGCGAAACCCCATTGTCCGGTATTGTTATTGGCCAGCAGGGCCGATCGGTTGGTTGATTGGCAAGCCAGTCAGCGGATGGCAGATCGATGGCAGGTGCCGTTGTTGCTGCATAGAAGTGCCGGCCATGATTTAGCATTGGACGCGCCAGCTTGGGTACTGCAGCAGGCCGTTGATTTTTATTCCAGCAACAGTAACTGACCGGCCAACTGGTGTGCTTGTTGGCGAATTTCGTTCAGTGCCGTGGTTTCCCAAAGCTCTCCGCGCAGGATAGAGCCAATCCCGAACAACCGAGGATGAATGTCGCCGCTGCCATTTTTCAGCGCCAGTGATCCTGGACATGCAGCTAAACCAAGCTCTAGTGGCCCCGATGCCAGCACACCTTCAGCAATGGCGGTTGCGAGCATATGATTGGCGAGCCGTGGATAACAGTTTTCTGGACCGGTGCAGTTGATAATATGATCAACTTGCCGCACTTCTGGTGCCGTTTGACCCTTAGCGATAAACTGAACCTCGATACCACTGTCATGCTGCTGACAACTCAATAACCGCCCCGCGCGGACTTCCAGTGCACCTTGCAGCCGAAGTTGCTGAATTTGATCATGGATCTGTAGTGGCAAACGATGCCGTGCTACCCCCCATAAATGACGTAGCTTTCTGAAGAAAAACTGTTTTTCAGCGCTGGAAAAACCACGCCACCATAGCTGTGAATAAGGTCGTAAGTTGTCAACCAATCCTTCGGCCGAGATCCCCAGCTGTCGCAATTGTTTGCGCTGTTGGTTAAATAAGCGCAACGCCTGCCGTAGTGAAGGATGTTCACCCAGAGTGCTGGCGAAGTCCGGCAGTTTTACTGCTGACACCCGATGCGGCAACATGCCATAGCCGTGTGGCGACAACGATATCATCGGGCTGCGTACCCCTGCCTGACGCAGCGCCAGCACGGTATCGACCATCGTCAGGCCGTTACCTAAAATCAGTACGCGGCTATCTGGCTGCAGCGGTTTTGCGGTTGATTGTGTATTTGAATGAGGGATTGTAACGGCTTGCCATGGATTGTGCTGATAACCGGCAATTGCCGTTAAGCCACTCGCCGCTGGCAATGGGGGTCTCGGTAGTTCATTACCGGTTGCAACTACCACCGCGTCGAATTGCATTTCGCCCAGTGCACTGCTTAAGGCAATCGACGTTGGCAGTACCCTGAGCTTGGTCACAGAAACCGCCAAAAGCTTCAGCTGAATATTTTTGCTGCTGGCGTCCTGTACCGTTTGTTGCCACTGCTGCTGCAGGTATTGACCATACAAAGCGCGCGGCAGATAAGTTTGTGCCAACAATGCGCCGTCGATATTGGCATAAGCCGGCTGTTGCTGTAACCATTGCACAAAATGAAGCGGTTGATCTGGCCAGGCACTCATTTTACCCGCAGCGACATTTAATAAATGGCGGAAATCTGATTGGGCATAAGCGATGCCGGTTTGAAATTGGGCTTGCTGGTCAAATAGAGTAATGCAGAGCGGCCGCTGTGCATGCCGGACCAAGTGCATCGCGACCAGGGTTCCCGCCAGACCGCCACCAATCATTGCAATATGCTGCATAATTCTCCAACTTATTAAAACTTATACTTTTATTTATCTGATATCACACTGTTGCTCAACTTTCGCTGCCTTCAGAGCACGCCTGAAATTTTAAATGCGGCTTGCCAATCATGTAATGTTTGCGAAAAGTATGGAAATAATCGGCTAAGGCACTGGCTGCCGCTTGGTCGTTGGCGACTTTGAGCACCTCAATCACCACTTCGGCCGTGCACAACTGATGTAGATGCGCAGCTTCCCGCAGTTGATAACTGGAAGCTTGTTCGGGTTGAATACCCAACACCGGAAACTGGTTCAGATAGGGGCTTTTGCTGAACATTTTTTTTGCTTCGCGCCAGGTGCCATCTAATAAAATAAACAATGGAACTTTGCCGTTGTCATCGATTTGACGAATGCAGCGTTCAGGTTCAGCATATTGGGTTGGGAAAATAACAATCGGCTGATAGGCAGGATCGCTGAGTAATGCCAGTAGTGCCGGATCCGGCTCTGTTCTATCCCAGACAAAAGCGTGGTTATCCAGCGCGACATCGGCAATCAGCCGACCGGTATTGGTCGGTTTAAAGCATTCACCGGTATACATCAAAAACAAAAATGCGCTTTTTGCACAAGGCGAAGGCTTGGCGAAACAGATGCAATCGGGTTGCGGCAATAAACAATGTTCGCAGCGAACCACTTTACTACCACGGGCATTAAAAGGTTTGGTGGTCCGTTGTAGTTCTTGTAACCGCAGGGCCAGTACAGAATTTTGATGAGTCAAAGCAGAGTTCCTTTAAAATCGCTGGCTATTGTAGCGTGAAAACGCGAGCGCTTGCAGTTGTTGCAGGAAAGGTTCACTTTAGGCACCTTATCTGTTTGTACATTTCAACAAGGATGATTTGTGTTCAGGCTGCGCAAGTTGGTCAAAATGAAGTTGATAGCAGCAAGTTATTGGCGACAAAGCTGGTCAGTGCTGCTGTTGTTGCTATCGGTGCAACTGAGCGCTTTTACCGAGCCACTCGCCAGTAAATCTGCTGCGGTAATAACGCCAGAAGTAGAAAAACCGACTCAGCAAGCAGCGGTAACCTGGCGTTTGTACCGTAAATCAGAACAATTTGAAATGAGTTACCGTGATACGAAGACCGATGGTCGGCCTGTATTAGAAATTAAGGCGCAGTTTGTGTTCAAAGGCCGGATGTCGGCATTTTTGCAGGTGCTCCGGGATACTGAGCATGCAGGTCAATGGCTGGATTCTACCCATTCAGTCAAAATTATTGCCAGCCCCAGTCCGTTTGAAGACTGGGTGCATACCATTTTTGATACACCCTGGCCGTTACAACAACGTGATATGGTGACCTGTTCAACGTGGAAGCAACATATTGATTATTCAATTGAAATGATTGTGATTGCCTGTGATGACAAATGGCCGGTAGCAACAAATACCGTCCGGATAAAGCAAATAAATGCTCGATGGTTGTTGCAGTCGTTGCCGGATCATCTGGTACATGTGACCTACATAGGTGCTGCAGATGCCGGCGGTGGTTTGCCACGTTGGTTAAGTGATCGGGTTGTTATTGCATCAAGCCTGCGTAGTTTTCGAGCCTTACAACAGCAACTTTCACAGCCAGACTACCAGCAGATCGTCGCAGAAGTGTGTGAGCCTGAAATGTCGACAGCAAGTCAGGCTTTGCCTGCCGACGTTAATACTACGTCTTGCCAGAGGTTAAAGTCAGGTGCTAAGTGAAATCCTAATGCTCTGGTACATCCGGACCGATTTCAGGTGAAGTTTGCTGAAAACGCTGGCTGAGTGGGTACGGGAACACATCTTCAACAACACCTTCCCGGATTTTTTGTTGTTTTTCACACCAAAACGCTGCGTCCAATAATTCAGGGTGCGCCTCGAATAACAAAGCCCGCAGCTGCGGTTGTGGTGTAACAAAAGTGGCAATTTGCTCCGGAAATACATCACCTGGGTTCACTGGATACCAAGGCTCGCTTGATAGTAAATCGTCCCAGTTATCGGTATGTGGGATGGTGCGAAAATTCACATCAAGCAGATATTGCACCTCGTCATAGTCATAAAACACCACTCGGCCATGGCGGGTGACACCGAAATTTTTCAGTAGCATATCGCCAGGAAAAATATTCGCGCCAATCATGTCTTTCAGGGCCTGGCCGTAGTCCTGCATTAAGCGGCTTTTCTCGGCATCACTGGCTGATTCTAATGCCAGATTCAGTGGGATCATCCGCCTTTCGATATACAAATGTGAAATCACCACCATGTCGTCTTCGATGCTTAACGAGCCCGGGATCGCTTCTGTTAACTCTGCCAGCAGCTCTGGCGCAAAGCGGTTTTTCGGTAACGCGACATCGGAGTATTCCATGGTGTCGGCCATCCGGCCAACCCGATCGTGCTTTTTAACCAGGAAATAGCGGTCTTTCACCGTATCACGGCCAAAAGCTTTGGTATCGGAAAAGCGGTCACGGATCACTTTAAACACATAAGGAAACGAGGGCAGGGTAAACACCATCATCACCATACCGCGAATACCGGGCGCCGCGACAAACTTATCCGTCGAGGCCGCCAGATGCTGTAGTAATTCGCGGTAAAATTCAGTTTTAGCCTGTTTATGTAACCCGACCGAGGCGTAAAGCTCGGCCAGTGTTTTATGGGGTAACAACTCTTTTAGAAAATGCACCAGGGCAGATGGCACCGGAGTTTCCACCATAAAATAGGCGCGGGAAAAGCTGAACATAATGGTCATCTGCTGCGCTTCGGTGATCAGCGTATCAATATACAGCAGATTATTTTCGGCAACCTTCAGTTGTAACAGCGGAATAATAAATGGTTGCTGGCCATCGGGGCTGACCACCCGACCGACGATATAAGCCGCTTTATTGCGGTAAAACACAGATTTGAGCATATCAAAACGGATTTGATGCACCGGGTGGCGGCCGTGACTGGACTGCAGGCGGAAAGCCTGTAGTAACAAGCGGATATCGCGTTCAAAATCGACAAAAGGCAATGGCAACGAAAAACTGGCGAATATTTTTCGCACACAAACCCGCAGACCGTCCTGGGCTGGGAAATAACTGTCATAAACCGAGGCAATTGGGGCAGGTAACTTTTGCTTGCTGAGGGTAGATTCGACAAAAATATTCTGATTGTGAAAATACTTCCGATCAAAAAGCCTGCAAAATACTGAATTATAAAAAGTTTCAGCAAGTTCCGCTTGCGGATGAAAACCCAGATAGTTTAGGTAATGCTGCTTCACTTGTTGCCACAAAGTTTCATCGAGACAATGCTGTGGTAACTCTTTGACCAACTGGTCGATGGTTTCCTGTACCCGTTGATCGTAAAACGAAATCCGATCTGAGCTGTCCTGGGCAAAGCCAAGCCAGTCCGCGCTGGCAAAGCGCTGCCTGGCTGTTGCTGTCATTTGCTGGAACAAGCTGAAATGACGACGAAAGCCTTTGAGAATCACTTCTGCAATATGTTGCGCCTGTACCATTAATGATCCCGGATGAATGGAGTGAATACTCTAGAATTGGTTTTATTGATAACGCAGCATGCTTTTCAAAGCAATCTTTATTCTAAAGCCTGCAGTAACTTCTGCAGAAAAATTGTGGAGGTGGAATTTTTTGTTAAAAAATTGATATTTATTTGATATTGAAATATTTACAAAAAACATTCTTAAAATTAACTACATTTGCATTGTTTTGTCACAACAATGGGAATGGATATGAACACAGTTAGAAGGAATGGTACGTTTTTACTGCTTGGATTGATGTTATGGCACTGCCCGGTAGGAAGCTCAGAACAACTCGAAAACGCAGCGTCACCTTGGCATCACGAACAATATCAACCAATACTTTTTGATTTTAATCAGGATCAAACCCCTGATCTACTGTTGCATTCTAAGTCAGACGATGCGGTTTCGTTACTGATCCTTGGCCATCAAAACAGCACTGAGGCGAGATTTCTACCAGAGAACAGCATTCAATTACCAGCGCTACTTTCAGGGCATGCTTGGTCTGCTGCTGAAGCTCAATTGTTGCCGCTACGCAGCAAAACCAATGGTATGACTGGTTTGTTGGTCATTTTCCCACAACAACAAGCCGCACAATTATTCCGTTTTGATGGTCAAAACCTGGATTTCTCCAGACCAATTGCCAAATTCCAGAAATCTCAGTGGCCATTTCTGGCCAATGTTACAGAGCACGAACTGCATGTTGCCGACTTTGATAACGATGGCATCGATGAAATCCTGCAACTAGGTAAAGTGAGTGGCGAGCATCAGATCCTGAAACTATTGCCAAATTTCAGTTTGTCTACCCAACAAAAATTTCAACAAAAGGTTGCTTGGGGTAAACAGGGGCAAGCACGGATCATTGTGCGTGATTTTGATAACAATGGTTTTGCCGATATTTTTGCACTGGCGAAAAAACCTGATTCAAAGCATTACCTGGTGTTGTCGGATCAAAGCGGCAAGTTTATCAATGCAAAAGCTCAGGAGATCACGCCGGAAATCGGTGGTCTGTCATGGTTTAATCAAAGCTCTGGCACCATGCTAGTCACACGTAGGGATGATCAACGCGCCAATTTACTGCGTTTATACAATGCTGATGAACAAAGTGCAGCCTCCGACAAAAGTTGTGCCGGCTGGTTGTATGACCCGCTGTTAAAAACCAGCCAAGAATATTGTTTGGCAGCAGCATCGTCCGGCACAGGCGGCAATAACACCCAGCAGCCTCACGATCCTGCTGCGGCTAAGCTCGACAAACCAGCACAAATCGCGATTATTGATTTTAATGAATGCCCTATTATTGAGTTTTCTACTGGTATTTTACCGCGAACGGATTTGCAGCCTGATAATCAATGCGAGTCGATGCCACTTCGACCTACAACGGCCCCTCAGCTCGACGCCAGCAGTTATGCCGTGAATCAAACATTTAATGTTCATCTGATGAATACCAGGGATCCTAAGGCGTTAACTTATGAAGTCTGGGCAACCTTAAATGGTTACGATTTCGACGAAATAGCAACAGTCATTGCTCCGGGTGCCAATGATGTTTGGCCCTCAATTACTGTCACTGGACGGTTGTCTACTATCGGTCATTATCAAGTAAGGTATCGTAGCTGTAACTATAGTGGCTGCAGTGGTTTTGGACCTTCTAGTGCACTGCATATTTATGCAGCCCCGGTTACTTTTGTGGTATCTGCTAACGCAGGAACCGGTGGCAGCATTTCTCCTACATCACGCTCGGTAGTGCAAGGCAGCACTACCAGTTTTACCGTCACGCCAAATAGTGGTTCCAGCATCAATTCGGTGATCGGCTGTGGTGGCAATCGTTCTGGTAATACCTATACCACGGCGGCTATCAATAGCGCCTGTACTGTCAGTGCCTCCTTTGTTGCAAACCCTGTCTATCACACTGTAACTGCAACCGCGGGCAGTAACGGCAGCATTTCTCCTACCTCACGCGCTGTGTTGCAAGGCAGCACTACCAGTTTTACCGTCACGCCAAATAGTGGTTTTAGCATCAATTCGGTAACCGGCTGTAGCGGTAATCTGTCTGGTAATACCTATACCACAGGGGCAATCAATAGTGCCTGTACTGTCAGTGTCACTTTTGTTGCAAATCCTGTCTATCACACTGTAACTGCAACCGCGGGTAGTAACGGTAGTATTTCTCCGGCATCACGCTCGGTGGTGCAAGGTAGCACTACCAGTTTTACCGTCACACCAAATAGTGGTTTTAGGATTAATTCGGTAACCGGCTGTAGCGGTAATCTGTCTGGTAATACCTATACCACAGGGGCAATCAATAGTGCCTGTACTGTCAGTGTCACTTTTGTTGCAAATCCGGTCAATCACACGGTAGCTGCAAGTGCGGGCAGTAACGGTAGTATTTCTCCAGCGTCACGCTCAGTAGTGCAAGGCAGCACTACCAGTTTTACCGTCACGCCAAATAGTGGTTTTAGGATCAATTCGGTAACCGGCTGTAGCGGTAATCTGTCTGGTAATACATATACCACGGGGGCAATCAATAGTGCCTGTACTGTCAGTGCCACCTTTGTTGCAAATACGGTCAATCACATGGTGACGGCAACCGCGGGCAGTAACGGTAGTATTTCTCCGGCATCACGCTCGGTAGCACAAGGTAGCACTACCAGTTTTACCGTTACGCCAAATAATGGTTTTAAAATCAATACCGTCTCTGGCTGTAGCGGAAGCTTGTCTGGCAATACATTTACCACCGGCGTAATCAATAGTGCCTGTACTGTCAGTGCGACCTTTGTTGCAAATCCGGTCAATCACACGGTGACTGCAACCGCGGGCAGTAACGGTAGTATTTCTCCGGCATCACGCTCGGTAGCGCAAGGTAGCACTACCAATTTTACCGTTACACCGGCAACTGGCTATCAGATCAATTCCGTCACAGGCTGCAATGGCACCTTGTCCGGATCGACGTATAACACTGGCTCAATCAACGCGGCTTGCACGGTCACTGCTTCTTTTAAAGTGAGTAGCTCTGCGGTGCAGGTGATTTACCTCCATACCGATGCACTTGGCTCTGTGATTGCTGAAACCGACGCCAACGGCAACGTGATTAAACGTTCCGAATATAAGCCATTTGGCGAAGTGAAAGATAACTAATTTACCGGACATTTTTTAATAAAGGATTGATATGAATAACAAATTACTTATTGGAACATTGTCAGTTTTAATTGGATCATGCCTCAATGCCTATGCAGGGGATAACGGCCACGCCAATGCAGAACTTCGCAATAGTGTTGTTGATTATCACGACCGTGGCAGAAATGCTGCTTTCAGGCCGGTAAAGTTTAGCTCTGCAAATCCCAAGACCATTGTTGAAACTGAAATGGAACATTCAAGAAAAAATATCTTGAAGCAGTTTAATGTCAGTTATGAAATCACTGCTGAAACCACTGATTTAATGGGTGAGCAAATTGATTTAAATACCGGCGCGCTGTCATTTAAACAAACAGATATTCAAGTGCCCGGGAACTTTGCAATTCCAGTTGCCATCACCCGGATCACCGGAACCGCGGATGTTGAGTATTCGGCCAACCGGCTATTCGGGGATTGGAGTCTTGAGCTGCCTTATATTTCAACGACTATGGCCAGTATTGATGGCAACACCTTCACCGGAAGTTGGGCTGCCAATAAGGCCTGTAGCGGACCACTTAATCCTGGCACAGAGCCCAGCTACGAAGCATCTACTTTGACGGTGCAGGACTATTGGAGTGGAGACAATCTGTATATCCCAGGCCAGGGCTCTGCCACGCTGTTATATAAAGATGCGGCCACGCCAAGAACCACCAATAAAAACTGGCGGATAGAATGTTTTACCACACCATCCGGCAGTGAGGGATTCAGAGTTACCACCAACGATGGGACTAAATATACCTTTGACAAATTAAGGCTGGTACGAGGTCTTGATATTGGTAAAAGCAGGGCTAACGGCAGTGTTCCCTTTGATCCACCGCCAATTGATCCACCTGGTCAGGACCAACCTACTGCTTTAGCCTATTACCGACAGTACCATACCTTTATGTTGGCCACTAAAGTTGAAGACAGGTTTGGTAACTGGGTTACCTATAATTATGTTGGCAACCGACTGGATACAATAAAATCATCGGATGGCCGGGAAGTCGCCTTTGGTTATGAAGTCATCAAAGGCAACGATTACATCAACCGCGTCAGCGCTCATGGCCAGGTTTGGAACTATGCATATATCGATAAAGATGCGTCGCCCAAGCTTGGCAAAGTCACCCGTCCGGACGGGAAGTTCTGGGACTTCAAATACAGTCCGTTTTACAACGCATACAATAAATCAACAACGACCTACGGTCAGTGTTTGAATTATGAAAGTAATCAAAGCCATACGATGACTATCACTCATCCCAATGGGGCGGTTGGGACCTTCGAAAAACGCTCTACCACCCATGGCAGAACCGATGTGCCACGGCATAAACTCGGGCCGGTGAATGACAGAAATTACGAGTTCAGTTTTGCAATTGATATTTGTTTTAACGCCATCAGCCTGATGAAAAAAACAATTTCTGGTGCTGGTTTACCGACCATGCAATGGGATTACAGCTATTCCGAAAATATTGGTGCTTTTGCCGGTGAGTCCAAATTTGCACCCGGCCAGGTTACTGTTCCGGCAAATTCGGGGATTGACGCCGGGGATCTAAAATTCTCTAGTGTGAAAGCGCCGGATGGCAGTGTGACTAAGCACTATTTTAGCCGGAAATTTAATTGGGAAGACGGTAAAGAACTATTCAGCGATCAGTACGATAAAGATGGTGTGACTTTACTGCGTCGTTCAGAAAGTAAGTTTATTCAAGGCAAGCGTTATGGCTCGGCCGGTG